>NZ_CP121667.1:1252500-6052500 GCF_029714545.1 Bradyrhizobium pachyrhizi
GCCGCCTCCAAGGAAATGGACCCGATCACCGCGAAGCTTTCCCAGGACGCCAAGCCGGATCCGAAGATCGTCGCCCAGCTCGAGGGCATCGCCAAGAAGAACGGCTTCGCCAGCTATGACGAATTCAACAGCGTCGTCGACAACATCTCGCTGGTGCTTGGCGGCTTCGACCCGCAGACCAAGAAGTATGTCGGTCCCGAGGCCGTGCTGAAGGCGCAGATCGCCCAGGTTCAGGCCGACAAGAAGATGTCGGCCAAGGACAAGAAGGATGCGCTCGCCGATCTCAACGAAGCCCTGAAGTCACCGCCGCCGGCGGTCGAGAACAAGGGCAACATCGATCTCGTGACCAAGAGCTACGACAAGCTGATGGAAGAGTTCGGCGGCAGCGACGACAATTAATGCGTCGCATGATCTCGCCGGAAAACCGCTTCGCAGTTTTCCGGATCATGCCCTGAGCCGTCAGCCGAATCAAACAATGAGCCCCGGAGAAATTCTCCGGGGCTTTTGTCTTTTCTCCCTCTCCCCGCTCTTGCGGGGAGAGGGTTGGGGTGAGGGGCTCGTGCCGCAAACGCGGTAAGAAGTCTTTCGCGGCGACTCCCCCTCATCCGGATTGCATCTTCGATGCAATCGGACTTCTCCGCCGCAGGCGGGGAGAAGTGGTGGAGTTACGTGCGCGTGCGCATCCGCATCATGAAGCTGTCGAACGAGAGCTCGGCGACCTGCATCCAGGCCAGCGATTCGTTGCGATAGGCGGCCAGGCTCGAATACATCTTGCCGAAATGCGGGTTGCTCTTGGCGAGATCGGCATAGATCTCGTTGGCCGCGCCGTAGCAGGCTTCCAGCACTTCCTGTGGGAACGGGCGCAACTGCGCGCCGGCCACGATCAGGCGTTTCAGCGCCGGCGGGTTGACCGCGTCATATTTGCCGGTCACCCAGGTGAAGGTGTCTTCGGAGGCGGCCTGGATCGCGGCCTGATAGTGCTTCGGCAGCGCGTTCCACTTGTCCTTGTTCATCACATTGTGGCCCTGGCCGGTGCCTTCCCACCAGCCGGGGTAGTAATAGAACTTCGCGACCTTGACGAAGCCGAGCTTCTCGTCGTCGTACGGCCCGACCCATTCGGCGGCGTCGATGGTGCCTTTTTCCAGCGCCGGATAGATGTCGCCGCCGGCGATCTGCTGCGGCACACCGCCGACCTTGGCGATGATGGTTCCGGCGAAGCCGCCGACCCGGAATTTCAAGCCCTGGAAATCCGCCATCGACTTGATCTCCTTCCGGAACCAGCCGCCCATCTGGGCGCCGGTCGAGCCGGTCGGAATGCCGATGCAGTTGTATTCTGCGAGCAAATTGTTGAGCAGGTCGGTGCCGCCGCCCCATTGCAGCCAGGAAATGTGCTGGCGCGTGTTGAGGCCGAACGGCAGCGACGTGCCGAAGGTGAAGGCGGGATTCTTGCCCCAGTAATAATACAGCGCGGTGTTGCCCATCTCGACCGTGCCGTTGGAGACGGCGTCCAGCACCTGCAAGCCGGGCACGATCTCGCCGGCGGCGAACGACTGTATCTGGAAGCGGTTGTCGGTGATCTCGGCGACGCGCTTGCAGAAGAATTCACACCCGCCATAGAGCGTATCGAGTGCCTTCGGCCAGCTCGCCGCGAGCCGCCACCTGACCTCCGGCATCGATTGCGCGACCGCGGGCGCGGCGACCGCCGTCGCGGCCAACCCGACGCCGCCTGCCTTCAAGAATTCACGACGCTTCATGCGTATCCCTCCTGTGTGCCGATACCTCGACAAGGGGAACGATCTTGGTGTCGTCTTTCTTCGCCGATCGATCGACGTTCTGTGATGAATGTGTCCGGTGGCCCTCGACGGGCTCTTGTTGTGGAAATCCGAGTTTCCGGTTCCGCCGGTCAGGATGATCGTTTGCCGGAGGAAATCAAGCGCCTGCCTTCGTTGCAGGTGCGAAGGACAATCGGCGCTGTCGGTCTCATCCGATACCCGCGGCGATGGCTGCCGGCCCTGCCGCGATCTGCTACGCAGGGCGGGTGGGTTGATGGGAGTTCAAGGACATGGCCAACAAGAAAATCGTGGTTGCCGGCGCGACCGGCCTCGTGGGCAACGCTGCCTTGCGACACTTCGGCGCATCCGACGATTGCGAGCGCATTGCGCTGTCGCGCCGCAAGCCGCGCGATCTCTACGGCGCGCGGCATGTGCGAATCGATCTCACCAGCGCGGAGGATTGCCGTCGCGCCGCGGCCGAGCTCGGCGGCGCGACGCACCTGATCTACGCCGCGCTCTATGAGGCGTCCAGCCTGGTCGACGGCTGGCGCGATGCCGGGCAGATCGAAACCAACGACCGGATGCTGCGCAATCTGATGGGCGTGCTCGAACCCGTCGCGCCTGATCTCAAGCATGTCGCGCTGCTGCAGGGCACCAAGGCCTATGGCGTGCATGTCCGGCCGCTCACGGTGCCGGCGCGCGAGGGCCGTTCCGAAATGTACGAGCAGCCGAATTTCTATTGGGCGCAGGAGAATTTCCTGCGCGAGCTGCAGCGGGGCAAGGGCTGGCACTGGAGCATCTTGCGCCCGGTCTTGATCATCGGCGAAGCCATGGGCGGCGCGATGGACCTGATCCCGCCGCTTGGCGTCTATGCGGCGGTGCTACGCGCGCAGGGAAGGCCGCTGGATTATCCGGGCGGCGCGCCGCGCGTCGCGCAGGCGGTCGATGTCGATCTCTTGGCACGCGCGATCGCCTGGTCGGGCGACGCCGAGGCTGCGCGCAACGAAGCGTTCAACGTCACCAATGGCGACGTCTTCACCTGGGAAAATATCTGGCCGGCGGTCTCGGATGCGCTCGAGATGACCCCGGGCCGGCACGTGCCGCTGTCGCTGGCGCAGGAGTATCCGAAATGGATTGCGCCGTGGGACGAATTGCGCAGGAAGCACGACCTGATCGCGCCCGGCTTGGAGGAGTTCGTCGGCCTGTCCTTCCAATATGCCGATTACAGCATGCGCTACGGGCAGACTGAACCCGGTCCGCCGTCGATCGTCTCGACGGTGAAGATCAACCAGGCTGGCTTCACCGAGATGATGGATACGGAAGCCATGTTCCGCAAATGGTTCAAGCTGGCGAAGGCAAGCCGGCTGCTGCCGTAGTGATTGAGCCGCGCTCCATCTTTTCCCTCTCAGCGTTCTTACGGGGAGAGGGCTGGGGTGAGGGGCATCCATCCGGCGAGCACTTCGCTGTTTGTCGAGCGCAGTGCCTTGCCCCTCACCCGGATCATACCGGACGATGCTTCGCGTCGCCGGGGCGATCCGACCTCTCCCCGCAAAGGGCGGGGAGAGGTGAAGGGCACACTCTCTCTTTCGGCGAGCGGAGCGACCGAAGACGTTACCGCGAGAACGCTACTTCCATCGCCTTGCGCGTCTTGATCGTATCGTTGCTCTCGTCGACCTCGACATCGCTCCAGCGCACCACTGCGCCATGGGCGACGTCGTTCTTCAGCTTCACCCGATGGGCGAGCCCGATCGGCAATGCGCCGGCGGCGAGGCTGGCGGCGGCCGGCATCAGCTTGCCCCACACGGTGTAGCCGCCTTCGCCGTCGAGCATCTCGCCGGCGCGCAGATTGCGCTTGGCCACCGCTGCGACGTCGCCGCGGAAGCCGCGCGGCTGCCCGGTCGGCTCGTTGCGCAGCGCCGCCGACAGCACGGAGATGTTCAGCTCGAGCCCGATCAGATGATACGGCTTGTACATCGCCGCATAGCGGCCGGAGGCGTCGGTCTTGAGGCCGTACTGCTTGAAGCAATCCGCGGCATAATCGTTGGGCGCCTCCAGCACGACATAAACGCCCCAGCGCAAATCGCGAAACACCGGACGGCCGTCGCGCTCCAGCGACGACACCACTTCGACGATGCCGGATTTCTCCAGCACGCCGCCCTTGTCGCGCGGCCGCATCACATGCGGCAGGTCGTCGACGCCGCAGGGCGGAAACAGCAATCCCTCCGACGGCACGTCGAGCGTGCAGGCATTGGCGATCGCCGCCATCTCGATCGCGGATTTGGTGCCGTCGAGGAAGGAGTTGAACATCTGCGGGTTCATGCCGGCGGATTGCGCCTCGCCGGCGGTGAGCCCGTAATGCTGCCACACACCGTCCGGCGTGACGTCATGATAGGCCGGCAGATACTTTGTGCCCTTGCCGGCTGCGACGACGCGGAAGCCTGTGGCGCGCGCCCAGTCGACCATCTCGGCCGTCAGCGCCGGCTGGTCGCCATAGGCGAGCGAATAGACCACGCCGGCCTTGCGTGCCTCCTCGGCGAGCAGCGGCCCCGCCAGCACATCGGCCTCGACATTGACCATCACGACATGCTTGCCGGCGGCAATCGCCGCGCGGGCATGACGGATGCCGACGGCGGGATTGCCGGTCGCTTCCACCACGACATCGAATGCGCCGCCGGCGATCGCACGTGCACCGTCGTCGGTGAAGGTGGTGGCGCTGATCCGCGCGTCGTCCCAGCCGACCGTGCGGCACGCCTCGCGCGCGCGGTCACGGTCGAGATCGACGATCACGGGTACCTCGAGCCCCGGCGTGTGCGGCACCTGCGACAGGAACATCGAGCCGAATTTTCCGGCGCCGATCAGGACGACGCGCACCGGCTTGCCGGCAGCGGCGCGGATTTTGAGGAGGTGATGCAGGTTCATGATGCTTTCCAAACAAAAGGGTCGTTCCGGGGCGCGTGAAACGCGAACCCGGAACCTCGAGATTCCCCGATGCGCGATCGCGCATCTGTGGTTTGACGCTAACGCGCCGCCGCGGAATGACGGCCGATTCTTACTCCGCCGCCTGCCGCGGTGCGCGGGCGAGCCGCAGCAGCGCGTCGTCGGCAACCGGCTGGATCGGCGTGAAGTCGCGGTGCGCGATGTAGTCGGGCCGCGTCGGGGTGCGGATGTAGTTCGAGACCGCGTTCAGCGTCAGGTAGACGATCTTGCGCGGGTAGGGCGTGATGTTGCCGCTCGATCCGTGCACCAGATTGCCGTGGAACATCAGCATGCCGCCGGGCTTGCCGGTCGGCGCGACGATGCCGCCCTGCTTCACCAGGCGCGTCACGGTTTCCTCGTCCAGCGTCCACAGCGGATAGGACGTGGTTTCGAGATCGTGCGAGGCTTTCAGATCGCCCGCGGACTGGCTCTGCGGCACCAGCATCAGCGGGCCGTTGATCGGCATCACCTCGTCGAGGAAGATCGCGATGTTCATCGCGCGCGGCTCCGGCATGCCGTCATCGCGCTTCCAGGTGCCGTAGTCCTGGTGCCACTGCCAGACGTCGCCGGTGAAGGCCGCCTTCGCGTTGATCTTGAACTGATGCATGTAGACCTTCTCACCGAACAGCTGCTCGATGGGGTCGATCATGCGCGGATGCGCGCCGAGGACGCCGAATGCCTCATTGTAGAGATGCGCGGCGAAGGCCGTGCGCGGCGCGCCACTCTTCTCGCGCCACACCTCGGGGCGGTTGGCGTCATAGATCGAGACTGCCTCGCGCGCGAGGAAGTCGACCTCTTCCTGGCTGAACAGCTCGGGCAGGAACAGCCAGCCTTCGCGATGGAAAAATTCGACCTGCTCTTGGGTCAGTTTCATGGTGCTTTTCCTCCTGTTGTTGTCATTGTCATTCCGGGGCGCGCAGCGAACCCGGAATCTCGAGGTTCCGGGTTCGGTGCTACGCACCGCCCCGGAACGACGGCCTAACTACGCCGCCACATCGATTGCCCTCAGCTTCTCCTCGGTCATCCGTCCTGCCGTCTGCGCATGCGCCAGCGCCGCGGCTTCTGCCGCTGCGGCATTGCCGGAAAAAACGTGCGCGGCGATGGTCTCGTGCTCGGTCCAGGCGCTGCCGCGGTAATCGAGCTCGGCGAGCACGGTCGCCATCGAGCGGCGCATATGCGGCCATTGCGGCGCGATCATCTCCTCGATCGCGGAATTGCCGGCGAGGCGATAGATCGCGCTGTGGAAATCGACGTCGAGTGCGATCAGGCGCGCCAGCGGCGTGCCGTCATCGATCGCGCGCCCGGCTTCGAGCGCGGCTTCGAGTTGCCCGCGTGCCGCGGCATCCTCCTTGACACGCGTAGCGGCAAGCCGCGCCGCCAGCGCATCGATGGCGCCGCGGACTTCATAGAGTTCGCGGATGCGCTGCGGATCGAGCTGCGTCACCTCGAAGCCGCGTCTGCCGCTCTCCGCGACAAGGCCCTGGCGATGCAACAGATGCAGGGCGTGCGAAATCGGCTGGCGCGAGACGCCGAGCCGATCGGCAAGTTCGTTCTGGGTGATGCGCTGGCCAGGCAGCAGCGTGCGGTCGATGATCGCTTCGAGCAATCGCCCGTAAACCTGGTCGATGAGGTTTGGAAGCGGGTCCAACGGGATCATACCGACCGTCCAGCTTGGAATACGGAATTCCGTGTTCGAAAATGAGGCTACTCCGGGTTGCAGGAGCGGTCAAGGCTCGAAGTTGCGACAGCGCTAAGCGATTGGGAATGGGCCGGTTTTGAACGGGCCGCGCTGCGGCAGCCGTCCCAACGTCCGTCACGGTCGGCCGTCCGCGTCTTTCTTGATATGGGACCAGAGACGTGGATGCCCGGGACAAGCCCGGGCATGACGAGTTTGCGGAAATGCTACTTCGCCTTGCCCAGCTCCATCAGCGTCCGCGTCATCAGATAGAGCCGCGGCACGATCGAGTTGATGTCGATGTATTCGTCGCGCGCGTGATAGCCCCAGCCGGCGAGGCCGAAGCTTTCGACCACGACGGCCTTGCCGCTGCGCGCGGCGTAGCCGGCATCGGTCGCGCCGCCGGTCATTTCCGCGATGTCGAGCGTGCGCCCGAGTTCGGTGTAGATCGCCTGTCCCTGCCTGGCGAGTGCGCGGCCGCGATCATCGGCCACGAAGGGCGGACGGCCGGCGACGACCTTCACGGTCACTTCGGTGTCCGCGATCAGTCTGTTCTTCACCTTCTCGTCGAGCGCCGCCTGCAGCTTTTGCACGCCGTCGGGAATGGTGAGGCGGATGTCGGCACCGGCGGTGGCGTGATCGGGTATCTGGTTGCGCACGGTGCCGGCCTTCGCTGTGGTCCAGTTCAGCTGCGTGCCCGGAATCGATTTCGCGACGTCCTGGGTCTGCAGCAATTGATGCGCGAGCTCGATCAGCGCGTTGCGGCCGAGCTGCGGCGCGGCGCCGGCATGCGAGGCCTTGCCCTTCACATCGATCGTGCCGGTGGCGGTGCCGCTGGCGCCGAGCAGCAGGCTTTCATTTTTCGCGACCGGCGGCGCCACCGTCGGCTCGCAGGACAGCACCACATCGTGCTGGTCGGCGAGCTCGGCGATGATCTCGCCGGAGCCGATCGAGCCGACCTCCTCATCCGGATTGAGCGACACCGTGAGCTTGGCGTAGTCGCGCCAGCCCGCATCGTTCAGGATCTTGAGCGCATGCAGGATGACGGCGATGCCGCCCTTGTCGTCGGCAATGCCGGGTCCATAGATCCTGTTGCCGTCGACCTTGTAGGGCTGGGTGTCGAGGATGCCGTGCTCATAGACCGTGTCCATATGCGCGATCAGCATCAGCTTCGTGCTGCCGGTGCCCTCAAAGGTGCCGATCACCATGTCGGCGCCGGCGCCCTTCGTGGTCTTGCGGCGCTCGGTCCTGGCGCCGAGCGCCTTCAGCCGCGCTTCGGTGTAGTCGGCCATCTTCTTCAGGCCTTCGACATCGCTGGAGCCCGACTCGATCAGCACCATGTCGTGCAGGCTCTCGATCACCGCCGGCTGCGCCTGCTCGGCAGCCGTACGCAGTTTTTCGTCTGCGGCGGCAAGGGCGGAGGAGGAGGCGAGGGCGAGCAGGCCGGCCGACGCGAGCAATTTGATGGATAGTTTCATGATTGTCCTCCCTGCACATATGCAGGGAGACACTAGCATCGCGATTTGTCTGTCTCCAGCCGCGTCAGCCGCGCTCAAGCACCTCGACATCGAAGGTCTCGATCTGCGAGGCGTCGGCGGTCGCGTCGATCGCCGCGATCCGGTCGCCTGAGATCGTGACCCGCAGCACGATGCGCAGCGCGCCGCCGAAGATGACGGCAACGCCGATCTCGCCGTCGACCAGCGCGGGCTTCGCCGCCTGCGCGCGTCCCTTGAAGCTTTCGGCAACCGCTGCGGCGCCGCGGATGACCGGCAGCGAGCCTAGCCGCTGCGCAGCCTGATCGGCGCGCACCACGACGTCCGGCGCCAGCACGGCCAGCAGCCCTTCGAAATCGCCGTTGCGGGATGCGGCGAGGAAGGCCTCGACGATGCCGCGCTGCCGGCTGAGATCGGCATCCGGTGCGGGCGGCGTACCCTGCACGCGACGCCTGGCACGGCTGGCGAGCTGCCGCGCGGCGGCCGGCGTACGGCCGACGATCGGCGCGATCTCCTCGAACGGCACCGCGAACATGTCGTGCAGCACGAAAGCCAGCCGCTCGGCCGGCGCCAGCGTTTCCAGCACCACGAGCAGCGCGGCGCCGACGGAATCGGCCATATCGGTCTCGCGCTCGGACGAATTGTCCGCGATCGGCTCCGGCACATGCGGGCCGATCGGCTCCTCGCGGCGCGATTTGCGCGAGCGCAGCATGTCGAGACAGATGCGCGCGACCACCGTGGTCAGCCATCCCCCGAGATTGTCGACCGCAGCAGCGTCGGTGCGGCCGAGCCGCAGCCAGGTTTCCTGCACGGCATCGTCGACTTCGGCGGTCGAGCCCAGCATGCGATAGGCCACCGCCCGCAAGCGCGGCCGGTTGGCCTCGAACTGTTCGGTGAGAGAATTTTTCTCGTCCATCGGTCACATTCCCTTTGTCCGCTCCGTCATGGCGATGACGAACGAAACTGCGCCGATGTGACAACAGATCGGCGCGGCGCCGTCAAAAGGCAAATCAGGAGAGCGACATGATGAAAGCCCGCATGAACCACCCGGTGATGGTTGTTCCCGAGGCCATGAAGGCGCTGCAGGCGCTGAGCGAGAGCACCAAACAGGCATTGCCGGAAAAGCTGCTGGAACTGGTGCATCTGCGCGCCAGCCAGATCAACGGTTGCAGCGTCTGCGTCGACATGCACCCAAAGCTCGCCCGGCGCGCCGGCGAGACCGACGAGCGGCTGTTCGCCGTCGGTGCCTGGCGCGACGCGCCGTATTTCAGCGAGGCCGAGCGCGCCGCGTTGGCGTTGACCGAGGCGGTGACCCGGCTTAGCGACCGCGAGGATCCGGTGACGGACGCGGTGTGGGACGAGGCTGCCAAGCACTTTGACGAACAGCAGCTCGCGTCCCTTGTGCTCGGCATCGCGGCGATCAACGTCTGGAACCGGCTGAACGTCGCCGTGCGCCAGCCGGTCGGTGCATGGAAGGTGTGACCTTCTCCCTCTCCCCGCAAGCGGGGCGAGGTGAAGAGGGTGCATCGCTTACGTGGAGAGAAACTCCAGCACGATCTCGCAGTAGCGCTGCGGGGCCTGCTCGAACATCGGATGCGTGGTGCCCGGGATCATCTCGGTGCGCGCGCCCTTCACGTTTGCGGCGAGCGCGTGCAGCACCTTCGGCAGCACGCCCTTGGTGTTCGCGCCGCCGATGAACAGCGTCGGTGTCTTGATCGCTTCCGCGTCCGCCTTCGAGAAGGGCGGGCGCTGGTCGCGGGTCTGGCCGATCAGCGTGGTCGCATTGTCGCGCAGCAGCTGCTTGGAGGTTGCCGGAATCCGCTTCCACGCGCCGGGGCCTTCGAGCGCGTCCATGAAGATCTGCAACCCGCCGTCGATATCGCCCTTGGCGATTTCCGCCGCGCATGCCGCGAAGCGTGCCGCCAGCGGCGAGGGGCCCGGCTTGAAATCGGGATCGAGGGTCTTGTCGAGCTCGCCGCCCGGCTCGGCGAGGATCAGCTTGCGCAACAGGTCGGGCCGGCGCTGCGCGGCACGGAAGCAGATATGGCCGCCGCGGGAATGCCCCATCAGGTCGACCGGTCTGGTGTCGAATTTTTCGATAAAGGCGATCACGTCGTCGACGTGCTGCGCGATCGAATAGGTGTCGCCGACGCCGTCCCAGTGCGCCGGGAAGAAATGCCGCAGGCTGACCGCGATCACGCGGTGCCGGCGGGTCAGCGGGCCGAGCACCGCCGACCAGATCCGGAAGTCGCACAGCGAGCCGTGCACGCAGACCAGCGGCGGGCCCTCTCCGACATCGAGATAGGGCATGTCGAAACCGTTGACGTGGAGGCTGTGCATTTTGGGCTCGCGGAGAGGCAGGAGATGTTGTTGATTTGGCCGAAGTTCCCACGGAATTCGGGTGGATAGCAACATTCTCCAAGCCTAGATTCCGGATCAACAGCAAGCTCACGCGAGAGCTGAAGGGAACATCTGGAGCGAGCCATGACCGGCCAGCATTTTGCAATCTTCGAAACCATGATCGGCGCCTGCGGCGTCGTCTGGGGCGAGCACGGCGTCACCGGGGTGCAGCTGCCGATGGGCACTGAGGAGAAGACCCGCAAGCGGATCTTCCAGCGCAACGGCGAGGTCACCGAGGCGGCGCCACCGGCCGAGGTGCAGCACGCGATCGACGGTATGATCGAGCTGCTCGCCGGCAAGCCGAACGACCTCGCCGACATCGTGCTCGATCTCGACGGCGTGCCGGAATTCAACCGCGGCGTCTACGACATCGCGCGGAAAATTCCGCCGGGCAAGACCATAACCTATGGCGACATCGCCAAGCAGCTCGGCGGCGTCGAGCTGTCACGCGACGTCGGCCAGGCGCTCGGCCGCAACCCGTGCCCGATCGTGGTGCCTTGCCACCGCGTGCTGGCGGCAGGCAACAAGCCGGGCGGCTTCTCGGCCAATGGCGGCGTCGTCACCAAGCTGAAGATGCTGCAGATCGAAGGCGCGATCGTGAACCACACGCCGAGCCTGTTCGATTAGGGCGGGGCACGCTCTTATCCTCCCCTGGAGGGGGAGGATCGGTTCGCATGAAATGCGAACCGAGGTGGGGTGAAGGTCTCTCGTATCAGGTGATGCCCGTATGGAGAGATGACCCCGCCCCGCCTCACATCTCACTTCGTTCGCTGTGAGCCGACCCTCCCCCTTCAAGGGGAGGGTGGAGAGAGCGTCTGTCGCGAGTTCAGTTTACCTCACACCGTCTCGCACACAAACCCGTTGCCCTTCCGCCTGATCTTGCCAATCGACGGCGAAGGGAAATGCGCGGGGCAGCACAGCGTGTCGGTGTCGCAATAACGCTCCAGGAAGCCGCGCCGCGTCTTCGCGGCTTGCGTCTGGTCGACATCGAACTTCGCCGACAGCTCCGGGTAATGCGTCTGGATCGGCGAGTGCATCAGATCGCCCGAAAAGACTGCAGCGTCCTTGCCGCGTCCGAAGGCGAAGGCGACGTGGCCCGGCGTGTGGCCGGGCGTCGGCAGGATGCGGGCATGGTCGCCGATCGCAAAATCATGGCCGACGATCTCGGCCCGCTTGGCCTCGACCACCGGCAGCACGCTGTCCACGAAAGGCGGGACCTCCGCCTTCGCGTTGCTCTCGGTCCAGTAGTCGAACTCGGCCTTGTCGAACACGTAGCGCGCATTTGGAAAGGTCGGAACCCAGCGGCCATTCTCCAGCCGCGTGTTCCAGCCGACATGATCGACATGCAGATGCGTGCACATCACATAGTCGATGTCTCCGACGGAGAAGCCTGCCGATGCGAGGCTGCGCAAATAGGTCTCGTCGGTCTTCATGTTCCATTTCGGCCGCGCCGGCCGCGGCTTGTCGTTGCCGATGCAGCTGTCGATCAGGATGGTATGGTGCGGTGTCTTCACGACATAGGACTGGAACGCCAGGATCAAGGTGTCGCTGTCGTCGAGCGCACCCGTCGCTTTCATCCAGCCGCGGTTCTCGGCGAGCACGTCCGGCGTCAGCCCAGGCAGCATGTCGTGCGCGGGCAGGAATGTGGTCTCCTGCTCGACAATGCGATGAATGGTGAGATCGCCGGCGGTAAACTTCAGGCTCATGGTGATTCCTTGGCGTTGGCGTTTTCGAGCGAAGTGGAGTCCGGTTCGCGTGAAGAAACGCGTAGGAACGTTCTAGTGCGCGTCGCGCACGGCGGGAATGATGATGTTGGCGAGGATATCCATCGCCGCAAGGCCTTCCTTCGGCTGGCCGTACTGGGCTGCCGTCGTCATCATCACTAAGTCGAGATCGGGAATGACGATGATGCGCTGGCCGCCCCAGCCGAAGGCGCCGATCCATTTTATCTCCTTGCCTTCGGCCAGGGATCGTCCCATCCACCATTGATAGCCGTAGAACAGCGTGCCGCCGAAATAACCGACGGCCTGGAATCGCGGCGCGATCGATTGGGCGATCCAGTCGGCCGAGATGATCTGCTGCCCTTTCCATTGACCGTGATCGAGCACGAGCTGGCCGATTTTCGCGGCGTCGCGTGGCCGGAGCCTGAGCCCGGAAGCGGCGGCGATCTTGCCGTTCTTGTAGGTCTTCCACTCGAGATCGGTGATGCCGAGCGGCTGGAACAGCGCCTCGCGTGCGAACGCTTCAAGCGGCTTGCCGTAGACCTGCTCGACGATGTTGCCGAGCAGATCCGTGCCGCCGCCATTATAGGTCCACAGCGTGTCCGGCGGCGCGGCGATCGGCTTGCCGAGGACATAGCCGATCGGATCGGCATCGAAGGCAAGGTGCGGCTCGTCGTTGGCAGGATCGTTCCAGGGCAGCGTCTCGTCCCATTTGATGCCTGACGACATCGTCAAGAGATGGCGCAGCGTGATGGCGTCCCATCCGGCTGACTTTGCCGGCTGATGTTCGGGGAAGAACTTCAGCACGGGCTCATTGGCACTCGCGATCAGCTTGCGGTCGATCGCGATGCCGACCAGCAGCGACGTCACGCTTTTCGACGCCGAACGCATGTCGTGCTTGGTCGTCGGCGTGAATTCGATGCGCCCCTCCGGCTGCCCCCATGGCTGGTCGATGCCGGAAAAATACTGCTCGAACACTAGCTTGCCGTGGCGCGCCACGACAACGGAATGCACCTCGCTGCTGCGCAAGCCGAGCCGCGCGGCGATGCCGCACAGCCGTTCGCCGTCCATGCCGATGCTGTCGGGCGTGGCAATCGTCCAGCCGTCGTCGAGCGCGGCCGGCGATCCACAAGGCTGGTTCTGCTGTCCATGCGCCATGCCGTCGGCCCTCACATCAGTGCCCAGGACGGTCAACGCGAGCACAAGGCTCGCGCCGAAGATATGAAAGAGGGGGAAGCGATCGCGCATTTTGCTTCCCCCTGCCGTGGTTACGCCGCCGGCGGCGCCGAGATCTTCACCGACGGCCGCTCCAGCATTTTCTGGTAGAAGGCGTCGAGCTTGGGATAGGCCTTGCGCCAGCCGCAATCGGCGAAGCGGAAATCGGCATAGCCGAGTACGCACACGAGGCCGATCTGCGCGATGTCGAACGACGACCCATCGAGAACATCCGGCCGGTTCTCGAACCGCGCCATGCCGGCCCACGCCCTGTTCCAGTGATCGTCGTGCCAGGCCTGCCACAGCGAGCCCTGCGGCCGCACCATCTTCTCGTAGCGGCACAGCAGCATGGAATCGAGCATGCCGTTGAGCAGGGAGTGATCGGTCTTCAGCTTCCAGCGCCGCGGGCCGTAGCCCGGGATCAGCCGGCCGCCGCCGAGCTCGTTGAGATATTCGACGATGACATAGGAATCGAGGATGACGTCGCCATGATCGAGGATCAGCACTGGCAGTTTCTTCAGCGGCGAGATCTTGGAATATTCGTCGTTGGCCGTGCCGGGCGCGACGGTCGCCGGCACCAGCTCGATCTTGTCGATCAGGCCAAGCTCGATCGCCGCAATGCGCACCTTGCGGGCGAACGGGGAGGCGGGAGAGAAGGTGAGTTTCATTGGGGAGTTCCTTGCGAAAGCTCTTTCCTCTGTCATGGCCGGGCTTGACCCGGCCATCCATGTCTTTGCCTCTGTGGAAGACCTAAGACGTGGATGCCCGGGTCGAGCCCGGGCATGACGAATTCAGGAACAGCGTGGGCGCTTACGCCCCAACGATTTCCTGGCGCTGCTCGCCGAGGCCTTCGATGCCGAGCGTCACGACGTCGCCGACATTGAGATATTGCGGCGGCTTCATGCCGGTGCCGACACCGGGCGGGGTGCCTGTCGTGACGATGTCGCCGGGCAGCAGCGTCATGAACTGCGAGACGTAGGAGATGCACTTCGCCATCGTGAAGATCATGGTCGAGGTCGTGCCGGTCTGGCGGCGCTGGCCGTTGACGTCGAGCCACATCGACAGCTTCTGCACGTCGGCGATTTCATCCTTGGTGGCGAGCCACGGGCCGACCGGGCCGAACGTGTCGTGCGACTTGCCCTTGGTCCACTGTCCGAGGCGCTCGATCTGGAAGTTGCGCTCGGAGACGTCGTTGCAGATGCAGTAGCCGGCGACGTGGTTCAGCGCGTCGGCCTCCGAGACATACTTGGCGCGGGTGCCGATGATGGCGGCGATCTCGACTTCCCAGTCGAGCTTGGTCGAACCGCGCGGCTTCTCGACCGGATCGTTGGGACCGGACAACGCGGTGTTGGCCTTCAGGAAGAAGATCGGCTCGGACGGGATCGGGTTGCCGGTTTCCTTGGCGTGGTCGGAATAGTTCAGGCCGATCGCGACGAATTTGGAGATGCCGGTGACGGGGGCACCGAAGCGCGGCTTGCCGGCGACGGCGGGGAGGGAGGCGGGATCGAGGGCAGCAAGCTTCTTCAGCGACTCCGGCGTGTAGGCGTCGCCGGTCAGGTCCTTCAGATGGGCCGAGAGGTCGCGGAGCTGGCCGGATTTGTCGATCAGACCGGGCTTTTCCGCACCCTTTTCGCCATAACGAACAAGCTTCATGTTGATCACTCCCTACGATGTCCTGAGGATTGTTACTGGTATACCTCGACACGCTTCATGGAACAGCGCGCCGGGAAATTCAACCGCTTCACGGCCATGGCATTGCAGCCATCACCTTCCGGGGTGGCCGCTCTGAGCCGTTCCTTCGATCGCCGGTCATGATCGCGGACGGGGCGCCGCCAACATCCGCGTGAACATCTCTTCCAGCAGCCGGCACGGTGGCTCGGGATCGCGCGTGCCCGCGACGATCGCATCGTCGGCCACGGCATGCATTCCGTCGAATACGATCAGCGCCGCGCTGCGGGCGTTCGGGAAAGCCCAGACGCCGGCCTTTCGGCCATCCTCCAGCACGGCGACGATCTGGGCGATCACGTCGTCCTTTTCCTGCGACTGGCGCTGATGATGCGGGAAGTCGTGAAACACGACGTCATGCAGCTCGACATTGGCGAGATAGGTTCCGACGGCGCCACGCAGCCAGGCCGACAGCCGTCCGGGATGATCGTCCGCGGCGCGCTCGGCGATCGCCGCCGCCACGCGGGCGAGGAAGTCCTGCGCGAAGCGCGTACGCAGCGCGATGATCACGTCGGCCTTGGTCGAGAAGTAATGATAGAAGGTGCCCTTCGCGACGCCGGCCCGGGCGGCGATGTCGTCGATCGTGGTGGCCTCGATGCCCTTTGCAATGAACAGGGCCGCAGCCGCCGACATCAGGTCGTCGACCCTGACCTCGGCGGGCTGGGTCCGTCTCCAGCGTTGTGCCGCGCCGCGCGTGGCTGCCGCCTGCCGCTTGCCGATCACGTCGTGAGCATCCATCCGCATCTGATAACCGATTCTGAGATTGCACATTTAGAATGACTTTGAAATCGCTTAGATTGATTGACCGACCGTCAGTCGAAAGATATTTGTGCCGTCGCCCCGTCCGGATCCGCCCGATGGGCTCCGGTCGGGCGCCGCCGCCATGAGGAAGTTTCCATGAAATTCTTTCGCGAGGCCGAGCCCGGCATCTTCATCGCGACCGGCCGCCTGCAGACCGAACAGGACGGCTGCGACTGGACCGCGGAATACAGCCAGCTGCTTGCCGCAAACCGACCGCTCGCCGTGATCGTCAACGTCGACGATCAACCGGAGGTCGCCGCCGGCAAGCCGATGGTGCTGTGGATGAAGGCGCGCAAGGCCGAGCTGGGCCGGCTGATCCGGGTCACCGTCTATATCGCTTCTGATGACGAGGAGCGCGCCGAGCTCGAGCGCAACCTTCCCGGACGGGCCAAGGCCTTGCCCTATCCGGCCGCGATCGCCGCCAGCGAGGCCGACGCGCTCTTCCTCGCGCGCGCCAGTTTGATCTAGCGCATCATCCGGAAAAGTGAGAACCGGTTTTCCGAAAGATCATGCTCGAGAAGAAGCTCACGCCAGCGCGACGAACCTGAAGGCGTCGCCGTCGCGCTTGATGTGGCCGGCATTGAAATGCCCGCCGATCACCAGCGTCGGTGTATCGGCAAAGCGCGAGAACAATTCGCGCCGCGTCGCGGCCGATTGCTTCCGGTCGGAGTCCGCGGTGGACGACCAGTCGAGGTGGTACATCTGGCAGGGATGATGCGCGACATCGCCGGTCAGGAGGCCCTCCTCGCCGCCCGACCTGATGTGGATGCTCATATGGCCGGGGCTGTGTCCCGGCGTCGGGATCAGCGTGATCTCCTCGGTCAGCCGGTGATCGCTCGGCACCAGCTCGGCCTTGCCGTTATCTGCGATCGGCTTCACGGAATCGGCGAACACGGCGGCATGCGCGGGATCGTCGCTGTGGTCGCGCCAGTGCTCGTATTCGGTCTTGCCGAACACGTAGCGCGCATTGGCGAAGGTCGGCACCCATTTGCCGCCAACGAGTTTGGTGTTCCAGCCGACATGGTCGACATGCAGATGCGTGCACAGCACGGTGTCGATGCTGTCGGGCGCAAATCCGGCGGCGGTCAGCTTCTCCAGGAACGGATCGCTGCGGTTGTTCCAGGTCGGCACATTGCGGCCCTGTTTGTCGTTGCCGAGCCCGGTGTCGACGATGATGCGGTGCTCCGGCGTCTCCACCAGCAACGAATGGATCGACATTTTCAGCCGGCCCTCCTCATTGGCAAAGTGGGGGATCAGCCAGGGCAGGCTCTGGATCTCCTCCCGGCCGGCCAGCGGCAGGATGAAGCGGGTGCTGCCGACGGTCTCGAGCTCGACGACTTTGGTGATCCTGACCTTGCCTACGGTCCAGTGCATGCGGCGTGCCCTCTGTTTCTTGTTGCTCTTGCCGGACCATGCGGGTTTCCGCACGCCGGCGCAATGGATCAAGTCGGCGCCTCCTGCGTTACCGCCTCGTTGGACGAAGGAGTGTGCAATGCCGGAACTCGCAATCTCCCCTGAAAAGGTCGGCTTCTTGATCGAGAAGGCGCGCGAATTCGACGTCAAAGAGGGGCTCGTCGATCCCGACTCCGGCTCGAACGGCGCCGACGACGACATGATCGATGTGCTGGAGGATAACGGCAGGGATCCGGTGGCGCGCGAGATCACCGGCTTCATCGACGCGCTCAGCGAGGACGAGCAGGTCGACCTCATCGCCCTGATGCGGCTCGGCCGCGGCGACGGCACGATCGAGGAATGGGCCGATCTGCGCCGCGAGGCCGCGCGCGGACGCACCGGCCATGTCGCCAACTATCTGTTGGGCGAGCCGATGCTCGGCGATCTCCTGGCCGAAGGACTGGACGAGTTTGGCCTGGGGCCGAGCGACGAGCGCATCACGCCGATCCACTGAGGAACTGCATTGTTCATCTGACCTCCCCGCGCGCGCAGGGCAATCGCATTTGGAATGAACCGATTCTTCCGCGCCGTCATGGCCGGGCTTGTCCCGGCCATCTACGTCTTTTCTTTGCGTGGAAACGAAGACGTGGATGCCCGGGACAAGCCCGGGCATGACGAGTTTGTGGGAACTCCGATTGCCTCAAACGGCCATATGCGATTGCCCTACCGCGAGCGGGGAGAGGCAGAAGATTAACGCGCGCAGTCGACGATAACAGTGCCGACCTTGTCGCCCTTCTCGACGGCGAGATGGGCGATGGCGGTCTCGGCGAGCGCGAATTGCCCGGCGATATTGTGCACGCGGGTACCCGATGCCAGCCATTGGGTGATGTCGGCCTGCGCGGCCGCGAGCAGCGGCGGCGGCAGCGCGAACAGCACCAGCGAGCGCACGGTGATGCATTTCTCCATCAACTCGCGCACCGGCAGCGTCGGCGTGCGGTTGCCGTTGGTGGCGTAGACTGCGATCGTCGAGTTCATCGCCATGGTCTTCAGCGTGGTCGCGAGATTGCCGCCGAAATCGACGTCGATCACGCGGTCGACACCGCGGTTCTCGGTGAAGGCCATCACCTTCGAGACAACATCCTCGGTCCGGTAGTTGACGACGGTGTCGGCGCCGGCGAGCCGCGCCTCGACGTCCTTGACCTGCGAACTGACAGTCGCAATCACGCGCGCGCCGCCCCATTTCGCCAATTGCACGGCGTAGTGACCGACCGCGCCGGCGCCGCCGGTAACCAGCACCGTCTGCCCCGAGATCGGGCCGTCCGCAAACAGCGCGCACCACGCCGTCATGCAGGGGATGCCGAGCGTCGCGCCGGCCGCGAACGACACGTCCTGCGGCAGCGGCGTCACCAGATAGTCGGCCAGCGTGATGTATTCGGCCGCGGTGCCGAAGGCGCGGCCATTGCGCTGGCCGTTGAACAGCCAGACGCGATCACCGACCGCAAAGCGGGTGACGCCTTCGCCGACCTGGTCGATGATCCCGGCGCCGTCGCTGTTCGGGATCACGCGCGGAAATTCCATCGCGCGATAGTTGCCGCTGCGGCGGCCGACATCGGCCGGGTTGACGCCGGACGCCTCGAGGCGAACCCGGACTTCACCTGGGCCGGCCTCGGGCGTCGGCATCTCGCCGACGGTAAGCACCGTCGGCGCCGCGCCGGTCCGTTCGTACCAGACCGCCTTCATCTAGCGTCCCTTTCCGAAGTTCGTGAACTCGTCCAGCGACCTCTTGCGCGAACTTCGGAAAGCAAGAGGGCGCCAGAAGACTCATGAATCTCTAGTGCCGCTTGACCGATTTGAAGCTCCCAATCGGTCTCGCCGCATACAGTGCAGGAGCTTCAAATCGGCGGCACTAGAGGGTGCCCGGGAAGGCGCCGCCATCGAGCAGCAGGTTCTGCCCGGTGATGAAGCCGGCCTTGGCGCCGCACAGGAATGCGCAGGCATAGCCGAATTCGTCGGGATCGCCGAAGCGGCCGGCGGGGTTCAGCTTGGCGCGCTCGGCCAGGACCTGCTCGGCCGAAATGCCGCGCTTCTCGGCCTCGGGCTTCGCGGTGCCGCGCAGGCGGTCGGTCTCGAACGGGCCCGGCAGCAGGCCGTTGATGGTGACGTTGTTGATCACGGTCTTGCGCGACAGGCCGGCGACGAAGCCGGTGAGACCGGCGCGGGCGCCGTTGGACAGGCCGAGGATCTCGATCGGTGCCTTCACCGCCGCCGAGGTGATGTTGACGATGCGGCCGAACTTGCGCGCCATCATGCCGTCGACGGTCGCCTTGATCAGCTCGATCGGCGTCAGCATGTTGGCGTCGATCGCCTTGATCCAGTCGTCGCGGGTCCAGTTGCGGAAATCGCCCGGCGGCGGGCCGCCGGCATTGTTGATCAGGATGTCCGGATCGGGGCAGGCCTTGAGCACGGCTTCGCGTCCCGCCGCCGTCGTGATGTCGCCGACGATCTCGGTGACGGTGACGCCGGGGTGGGCTTTGCGGATTTCGTCGGCGGTCTGCTTCAGCGCCTCGGCGCCGCGCGCCGTCAGGGTGACATGCACACCCTCATTGGCGAGCGCGATCGCGCAGGCGCGGCCCAGTCCCTTGCTCGATGCGCAGACGATGGCGCGGCGGCCTTTGATTCCAAGATCCACGGTTCACTCCCTGTGATGTCGGATAGGTTTGTAAAGGTTTGATGGCACCAGTCTAGCGAAGCTCGGCGGCGCCGATAAGGGACGTGCAATGCATAAGTGCATGCCGGGCAGGAACAAGCGGGTGAGCACCTTGCGGCAAGGCAGGAGGCTAGATGCGTTGCTCGCGCCGCAGCCGCTCGATCGCCATGGTGGCTTCGGGCGGCAGCGAGCGGAATCCGGCCTGTCCGGCCGCTGAGAACAACGGCCGCAATTGCGATCCGTTGAGGAATTGCGGTTGTCTGGCGAGCGGCACCAGCTGGTCGAACACCAGCACCAGCGTGGTCACGACGAGACCGACCCTGACGGCGCCGAGCAGCGCGCCGCCGAGGCGGTCGCCGATCCCGATCTCCGAGCCGATGGTGTCGTCGAGCATCGTCCGCGCCATCTTTCCGAGGATGACGCCGATCAGGAGAAAGAGGCCGAACAGCAGCACGCCATTGGGCGGAAACGGCGACGACGGCAGCGTCGCGATGTGGGGCCCGATCATCGCCAGCGCGGCAACCGCTAGCGGCATGGCGACGAGATAGGCCAGGATAGTGACCGCGCTGCGCAACAGGCCGGTCGTGAAGCCGGTCACCACCGCGAACACCAATCCGAGGATGACGGCAAGGTCGAAGAGGTTCATGGATGAGGAGTTCCTGCCCCAATCTCCTGCGGTCCCCTGGTTGATCAAGCCTGCTTACATCAGGGACAATTGTCGCTATCACTCGTCCGCTTCAATCCGGGAACCTGTCGATGTCCGACCTATTCGATGTCAGTAAAGAAATCATCCTCATCACCGGCGCCTCGCAGGGGCTCGGGCGGCAATTCGCTCGCGTGCTGGCGGCGCATGGCGCCGCGGTGGTGCTGGCCGCGCGCCAGACCGCGAAGCTGAAAAGCCTCGAGGAGGAGATCAAGGCCAGGGGCGGTCGCGCGGCCGCGGTGCAGATGGACGTCGCGGATATTTCCGGCATCGCGAAAGCGCTCGACGCCGCCGAAGCTGCGCTCGGTCCGATCACGGTCCTGATCAACAATGCCGGCGTCGCGATCGAGAAGCTGTCGACCGAGCAGACCGAGGCGGATTGGGACGCGGTGATCAGCGCCAATCTGAAGGGCGCCTACTTCCTCGCGACCGAACTTGCGCGGCGCATGATGGCGCGCAAGCAGCCGGGCAATATCATCAACGTCGCGTCCGTGCTCGGACAAGGCGTGCTCAAGGCGGTGTCGCCCTATGCGATCTCCAAGGCCGGCATGATCCAGGGCACCAAGGCGATGGCGCTGGAGCTCGCCGGCAACAACATCCGCGTCAACGCGCTGGCGCCGGGCTATATCGATACCGAGATGAACCATGATTTGTGGTCGACGCCGGCAGGCGAGCGATTGGCTAAACGGATTCCACAGCGCCGGGTCGGCGCCGAGTCCGACCTCGACGGCGCGATCATGCTGCTCGCTTCCAACGCCTCGCGCTACATGACCGGGACAGTGGTGACGGTGGATGGCGGCTTCTTGCTGAACTAGCTTTGTAGCCCGGATGAAGCGCAGCGAAATCCGGGGAGCATGCGTGAAGGTCCCGGATTACGCTTCGCTCCATTCGGGCTACGATTCCAACGCATCAAGCCACGAGCACAGCCCGGGGGCCGTCGGCCGCTGTTTCTGGATAATAGAATAATGCCGCTGATTTGCCCGACGAGTCAAGTCGCCGGGTCGAAGCGGCAGTCGCCGGCTCCTTTGCATGGGGTTGTTTTCGATATTTTGGCAGGGCGGCCCTGCGACGGCAGTTTCGCGGGGTGGGCAAAGGCGCTCTTGCGCCGTGCCCACCCTACGCATGTCACCCAGCCCGCATCTCCGCCCTGATCATGTCGGCCGCCTTCTCGCCGATCATGATGGTCGGTGCATTGGTGTTGCCGCCGATCAGGGTCGGCATGATCGAGGCGTCGACCACGCGCAGGCCTTCGAGCCCGTGCACGCGCAGCTTCGGATCAACCACCGCAAGCAGATCGGCGGTGCCCATCTTGCAAGTGCCGACCGGGTGATAGACGGTGTCGACGCGCTCGCGCAGGATGCTGCGGATGTCGTCGTCGGTGCGGACGTTGGATGTGAAGACATCCTTCTGCTGCAGCGCGCGCAGCGCCGGCGCCTCCATCAGCCGTCGCGTGGTCTTGTAGCCCGCCACCATCGATTCGAGATCGTCTTCCTCGCCGAGGAAGTTCGGGTCGATCAGCGGCGCCTGCATCGGATCATTGCCGGCCAGCGTGACGCTGCCGCGGCTCTTCGGCCGCAGCAGGCAGACGTGGCAGGAGAAGCCGGTGCCGCCGTGGCGCTTGCGGCCGTGGTCGTCGACCATCGCCATGCCGAAATGCAGCTGGATGTCGGGGATGTCGAGATCGGGCCGCGTCTTCAGGAAGCCGCCGCATTCGGCGAAGTTCGAGGTGAGGGGACCGCGGCGCTCGCGCCGATATTGCATGATGGCGCGGATAAGCCGCGGCATGCCCTTCAACGAGATGCCGGCGAAGTTCGGATTGTCCGACATGTAGCCGAAGATGAAATCGGGATGGTCCTGCAGGTTTTGGCCGACACCGGGCAGATGATGCACGCTGGCGAGACCATGCCTGCCGAGCGCTGCGGCATCGCCGACGCCCGACAGCATCAACAGCTGCGGCGACTGGAACGCGCCGGCGGCAAGCAGGACTTCGCGCCGCGCGCGGAGCCGCCTCAACTCCTTGCCCTGCCGGTATTCGACGCCGACCGTGCGCTTGCCCTCGAACAGGATGCGCGTTGCGTGCGCATTGGTCTCGACGCGCAGGTTGGGACGCCTGCCGATATGCGGATGCACATACGCGCGTGCCGCGCTCCAGCGCTCGCCGTTGCGCTGCGTCACCTGGTAGATGCCGAGGCCCTCATGGTCCTCGGCATTGAAATCCTCGCGGATGCGGAATTGGGCCTCCTGCGCCGCCTGCAGGAAGGTCTGCTGGATCGGATTGCCGGAGCGCAGCTTGTTGACGGCGAGCGGGCCGCCCTTGCCGTGATACTCGCCGTCGAAATCGGAATTGTCTTCAGAGCGCTTGAAATAGGGCAGCACGTCGGCGAACGCCCAGCCGGTATTGCCGAGCGCGGCCCAGTGGTCGTAGTCGGTGCGATGGCCGCGGATGTAGACCATGGCGTTGATCGCCGAGGAGCCGCCGAGCCCCTTGCCGCGCGGCTGGTAGCCGATGCGGCCGTTGAGCCCTTTCTGCGGCACGGTGTTGAAGGCCCAGTTGTTGATCGTGCCGGCGACCATCAGCACCAGCGCGCCGGGCGTGGTGACGATCCAATTGTCATTGGTGCCGCCGGCATCGAGCAGCGCTACCGACGTTGCCGGATCCTCCGACAGCCGCCCCGCCACCGCGCAGCCGCCGGAGCCCGCGCCTATCACAACAAAATCGAATGTGTCAGTCACGCATGTTCCCCCTTATCGTCATTCCGGGGCGCGCGCAGCGCGAACCCGGAATCTCGAGCTTCCGGGTTCGCTTCGCGCCCCGGAACGACAGCACTTCTACGACAACATCCGCAGCAGCTTCTCCAGCCGCGCGACCTTCGCGCCATAGGGCGGATAGAGATCGGCAAGCCGGTTGAACCGCGAGCGGTAGAACACCGGCTTGAACTTGGTCAGCGTCTTGAATCCCCACTCGCCGTGATAAGCGCCGGTGCCGGAGGCGCCGACGCCGCCCATCGGTTGATAGGCCTGCGCGAAGTGGAACAGGCAGTCATTGACGGTGACGCCGCCGGACAGCGTGCGCGCCAGCACCGCATCGCGGGCGGCGCTGTCGGTGCCGAACCAGTACAGCGCCAGCGGGCGATCGCGCCCGTTGACGAAGGCGATCGCCTCTGCCGCATCGCGCACGCCGATGACCGGCAACAGCGGCCCGAAGATTTCCTCCTGCATCACCGTCATGTCTGGCGTCGCGTCGACGATGACGGTCGGCGGAAATTTGCGCCTCGCCTTCCACTCGCGGTCGTTCGGCGTTGCCGGCTGCATGATGGTCGCGCCCTTCGCGGCGGCGTCGACGACCAGCCGCTCGAGCCGCGCATAGTGCCGATCCGAGACGATCGACGTGTAATCGGCGTTATCGGGATCGGTACCGAACATGTGCTGCATGTGACCCTGCAGCCGCATCGCGAAGGCCTGCACCGCGGCCTGCGGCACCAGCACGTAATCGGGCGCGATGCAGGTCTGGCCGGCATTGAGCAGCTTGCCATAGGCGATGCGCTGCGCGGCTTCGTCGATGTCGGCGGAGCCGTCGACGATCACTGGCGACTTGCCGCCGAGCTCGAACGTCACCGGCGTCAAATTGCGGCCACAGGCTTCGGCCACCAGCCGGCCAACGCGGGTCGAGCCGGTGAAGATCAGATGATCGAACGGCAGCGCGGCAAACGCCTTTGCGATTTCGTTGTCGATATCCGTGACCGCGAGCTCGGTGACGTCGAATTTCTTGGCGATCGTCTCCATCAGCAGCTCGGAGAAGCGCGGCACCAGCTCGCTCGGCTTGATGATGGCGCGGTTGCCGGCCGCGATCGCGGCGACTGCGGGCGCCAGGGTCAGCTGCAGCGGATAATTCCACGGCGCGATGATGCCGACCACGCCGAGCGGCTGCGGCATCAGCCGGTTCTTGGCCGGCGCGAACTGCACCGTGGTCGGGACCTTCCGCGGCGCCATCCAGCCCTTCAGGTGCTTGGCCGCGTGCCTGATCTCTCCGAGCACCAGCATGGTCTCGGCGATCGCGGTCTCGACGGTGGAGCGGTGGCCGAAATCGGCCGAGATCGCCGCCTCGAATCGCGCCTCGTTCTCGGTCAGCGCGGCGCGCAGGCGGCGCAGCCGGTCGAGCCGTGCCTGCAATGTCGGCGCCGGGTCGCTGCGCGACAGCTCGAACTGGCGATAAAAGGCCTCCTCAAGCGCATGCAGCCCCGGGCTCTTCAATGGCCGGTCCATGGCATTTCCCCCTCGGGGACGTTTTCTTGGCGGATTTGTTGCGCGCCAAGTTCCGCTTTTGCGCGCGGTCTGGCAAGGCCCGGTTCCCGGCGGTAAATCCTGCCGGCACAGCCGGCGATTTCGACGTCACAAAATCCTCAAAAACCCGCATCCGGGGCTTTCCAAACCGGGCTCACGTTGATACATACGCCCCGCACCCGATGGCTTCGGCCCGGGTCGCCTTCTCAGGAAGCCCCCGGACGGATCGATCGGCGCCGTTGAAAAGCGTTGGCCGGCCGGCTCAGGCACCCTTTCTGCAAGGCACGCAACGGTTTAACGCGGGGTGGAGCAGCCCGGTAGCTCGTCAGGCTCATAACCTGAAGGTCATAGGTTCAAATCCTATCCCCGCAACCAAAGTCAGAAAAAGCCCCAGCAATCTCAATGGATTGCTGGGGCTTTAATTTGCAGCGAAGTCGAGCACGATAGTATCAATGACTTTGCTCGCAGGTTCAAATCACCCCGCAACCGTTCGATGACAAACTGCCGAGCTGCTGCTGCTCGATTGCGCGAGGTCATACCAGCAATCCGTCGCGCGTGACGTGTTCCGAATCGAGCTCAGCCTGCGCTAGCAGACCAAGACGATCGTCGTAGCACCGGAGATTTGATCCGTTTCGCTGGCCAGCATTCTCATCCGGTCTTGTGGCTTGACCATCATCAACAAGAGCGTGCGCTTGAGGGTCAGCGTCGCTCTCTAGACGTCAAAATGGCGCTCCCGCCTGCGCGCTTGCTGAATTGGGTTTGATTCAGATCAACCCACGATGCGCGTCGATGCTCTGTATATAGTGGGAGGTCCCGGGTCCAATGGGGAGCGCCGTGGCAGCCTGGAAGCACGCTTTGAGGGTCCTCCGCGCGACATTTATCGACGGCGACGCAAACAGCCGGAGCGCCACGCATGGGTTGCGGCCACTCCGAAGCGATGTCGCAACGGGTCAGCTTCATTCTCGAGTGCCTGCAGTTCGCCCGATGCGGATTGCCGGATGCGTTTTGAGCATCGCGGTCGTGCTGACCTCGACGAACTGTCTCGCGATGGAGTTTTCCCGTGTCCGGGGGTGCTTTGGAGATGTCTTGAAGCTCAGTGGAGATATTCGGGATGGGGACTTTGTCCGCTTTCGCGGATATCTGGCGATTGAGCGCCGGGTCGTTGGCCTCGATCTCGATTCCAGAGGTGGGTCCCTCTACGAAGGCTTCCGAATCGCCATGCTCGCGCACCAGAAGCAAATCGCCAGTTACGTTTCCGGAGAATGCGACTCGGCATGCGCTTTCATTTTCCTGGCGAGCAGGAAGCGTTATGTGGCGCCAAATGCCAGGATCGGCGTCCATTCGGTTTCCAATTTACACGGCAACGAGGACAGTCGAACGATTCGTGACACGATCAAGCTTGCGAGGTTGTCGGCCAAGCTCCGTATTCCTCCGTCGGCCATCGGCAGGATGGTCATGACTCCGCCGGGAAAGATCTCCTATTTGAACAAGGAGGAGCTCGCTTCGCTGAAGGTCATGGAGCGGAATCCGTTTGATCGCACCGCTCGCACGGCGACCGCGGAATCAAGGAGTGGCTCCATGTGCGGCGCGGCGCCCTCGAAGAGCGCGTCGGAGGAGGAGCGGCCGATGCGGAACGCCGCCGGCTCGAAGGGAAGCTAGAGCGCTGGTTGAGTGGGCCTTGGGCCGAGTCGGCTCGGATAGCCCAATTGGGTCAGTCAAGCCGTCGCACGTGACCCTGACTGCTTGGCACAAGCTGCACTGGTCTCCCCGTTTCACCGCGATCTACAATCGCAGCCATGGGGTATGCCAGCGACAGATTTCGGGGAGTGCGTGGCGCAAGCCAGCCGGCGGGCGCTCGCAATTGGCTGCGTCGCTGGCTTGAAGCGGCCGACGGCGATATTGCCTTCAAGGTCGTGGTCGTGACGGCCGGGATGCTGTCGAGCGTGGCGATCGCCTTTGGATTGCTATCGTCCTGAGCGCGCCCCTTGTTGGCTGCGCGTGATGCTGAAATCGTCGTTCTGAGGTGCTCCGCCCGCGAAGCTCTGACAATATGAGCTATCGTATTCAGCACGACACGGATCATTCCCGGCGGCAATGAATGCACTTCGAACGAGCTGAAAAATCGAGCGGACGTCGAGACCGACTGGCGGCCAGGTTGGGCGTCGGGGCCTGCGCCGCGACCGTCCTGTTTTGCTGCGCGCAACAGACGGCCGCGCTGCCGCTGACGCCTTTCCGCTATGAAGCCCAGGCTCAGCGGCATTGCCCCGGCGATAGCGTGGTCTGGCTCGATTTTCGGCGCGGACGCTACTACCTCAAAGGGCAAAGCCGCTATGCCAGGGGCTTCGATGGTGGCTTCGTGTGCAGGAATGAAGCGCGCGAGAGCGGCTATCGGCGTTCGCTGCTCGGCCTTCGGTGACATCACCGAAGACCGGCCTGTCACGCAAAAGCGGCACTACCATCCATAATCGTAGCGTGGCCGAGCGTAATAGCCATAGCCTCCTCCCGGCGGACAATAGTCGTAGCCATAGCCGCCGCCATAGCCGTATCCACCGCCATAGTAGGGATACCCGCCATAGTAGGCCGAGCTCGCGATGGCTCCGCCAACGATCGCACCGGCGGCAGCGGCGCCCCAGCCTCGATAGCCCCATCCACGATAGCCTCCCCAGCCGCCGTAGCCGCGCCAACCGCGATAGCCCCAGCCGCCGCCGCGCCAGCCGCCCCAGCCGCCCCAGCGCACCTGAAGGGCGGTGTTGCTCTCGACCATGCCCTTCATGGCCGCGACATTGGTCGGCAGCGGGGCCGCCTGGCTCGCGCCAATGCCGACCATGCTCGCAAGCAGGATCAAGGCCAGCAGGGTCTTGGTGTTCTTCATGACGTCCTCCACATCGGGGTGACACAGGCAGTCGTGACCGAAAGGCAGCCAAATCGAGAGCGGCTTTCCGATCCATGAGCAGGCCGAGCCTGTCAGCCGCGGCCGGCCCGAAGCTTGATTTGAATCAAAGTGGCAAGAGGGCGGTGCGGACGATTGATCCTCCACCTGGGACAATTGCCGCGGATAGGCAGGCCGCCGCCTGATGGGGCGCGATCGCGCTCGTGATCCCGACCGCGAACGCATCCGGGCGAAGTCGGAGCGGCCCCCGATTCTTGCCCCCGAACCGGGCCGCTACTTCGGTGAAAGTCCGGACGCGTCACGCTTGATCTGAATCAAGCCGTGCGCAGCAAGGCGATGGCATCGCTTCCCGCGTAGCTGCTGATGCTCGATCGAAAGCACGCTCTTGAAAACCCTTCGCCAACTCGTGACCGGAGATGAGTTCATCCAGCTCGCAATTCGCCTCGGATTGCTGGCGCTGTTGATCTACTGGTCGTTCGTCCTGGTCAGCCCGTTCGTGCCGATCCTGGCCTGGAGCGTGGTGCTCGCGGTCGCGCTCTATCCCGTCTTCACCTGGCTCGCAGCAATGCTCGGCGGCCATGCCGGCATCGCGGCGCTCGTGCTGACCTTGATCTCTCTGGGAGTCGTCATCGGGCCGGCGACCTGGCTCGGAATCGGAGCGGTAGAGGGGGTGAGGGAGCTCGCCGAACAACTCGGCGCCGGCCACGTTGTCGTGCCGTCGCCGCCGGCCGCGATCAAGGATTGGCCGCTGATCGGCGGCCCACTCCATGAGATCTGGGATCGGGCGTCGACCAATCTGCGTGCCGTGCTGCGCGAGGTCGTGCCGCAACTGAAGCCGTTGGCCGGGACCCTGTTTGCGTTTGCCAGCGATGCCGGGATCGGGATGCTGAAGTTTCTGCTGGCGGTCGTCGTGGCAGGGTTTCTGTTCCCCTATGGCTTGCAGCTTGCAGCGGCGTGCCGGAGCTTCCTGTCCCGCATCGTGCCGGAGCAGAGCGAGCACTTCCTCGACCTTGCAGGTGCGACCATCCGGGCGGTTTCCCGCGGGGTCATTGGCGTCGCCGTCCTGCAATCGCTGCTGGCCGGCATTGGCTTCAAGCTGGCGGGGATCCCGAGTGCGGGGCTGCTGGCGTTTGTCGTGATGCTGCTCGCGATCGTGCAGATCGGAGCGGCAATCGTGCTGTTTCCGGTCATCATCTGGCTTTGGTCGGCCAAGGATTTCACGACCGCACTCGCCCTCACGTTCTTCTTCCTGGTCGTCGGCGTCCTCGACAATGTGCTGAAGCCGCTGGTGATGGGGCGGGGCTTGACCACGCCGGCGCTCGTCATCTTTGTCGGCGTGATCGGCGGCACGCTTGCCCACGGCATCGTGGGCCTGTTCATCGGCCCAATCATTCTCGCGGTCGCCTGGGAATTGATCACGGCATGGATCCGGGACGACCGCGCCCGGCTGGCGGGAGAGCGATAATGCTGCTTCAGCTCCTCGTGGGATCGGCGGTGAGCGCGATCAACATCGCGATCCATTCGCTGTGGACGGTCGCGGCCATCGGGTTGCTTCGCAACATTGCCTTGAGCGCGGCCGGCCGGGCGGGGCTACAGCTCAGCGGCGTGATGGTCGCAACCGCGCTTGCGCTGATGCTGGCTCACACGCTCGAGATCGTGGTGTGGAGCCTGGCCTATTGGGTGCTCGGCGCCGCGCCCGCCGGCAGCGATCTGCTGTATTTCGCCTTCGTGAACTACACCACGCTCGGCTATGGCGACGTCATCCCGGTCAAGCAGTGGCTGTTGATCGGACCGATGGCGGCCATGAACGGCATTCTCATGTTCGGGTGGTCGACCGCGGTCTTGTTCGAAGTGTTGCAAAAGACCATCGAGCGCCAGGATGCGCTGACGAAATCCCCCTGACGTCGGCTAGTTGTCCAGCCTGGACAGCTGGTCGCGGTCGACCAGCATGATCTCGCGCTGGTTCGAGCCAAGAAAGTTGAGCGCGCCGTAGGCGTGCAGCTTGGATAGCGCACGTGACACGGTTTCGAGCGTCAGTCCGAGATAGTCGGCAATATCACGCCGGCACATCGGTAAGGCGACGACGCCGACTCCGGTCAGCCGGCGATCCATTTCGAGCAGAAACGCGGCAACCCGCTCCAGCGCGGTCTTGCGGCCGAGCAGCAGCATGTGCTCCTCGGCGTGCCGCAGGTTGCTGGTCGTCATGACCAGCAGGTTGCGAGCCAGGGCGAAATCGGAATCGGCCACGCGTTCGAGGCTGGTCCGCCTGATCAGGTGTACGTTGGTGTCGACGATGGCTTCCGCGGTAAAGCGATGGGTTTCGGCATTCTCGAGGCCGAAAATATCCCCGACGAGGTGAAAGGCACCGATCTGGCGGCGTCCGTCGGAGAGTAGCTTGTAGCTGCGGACCGCCCCTGAAACGACCTGGTAGACGTACTCGGCCGGCTCCTTCTCCCCGTAGATCTCGGTGCCTTTCCTGTAGTGGAATTCGCTGGTGATGCAGTTGGCGTGCCGGGCGGTCACCCCACCGAGGATGCTCGGCACATTGGCGGGTCTGGCATTGACGCGAGCGAACATGGACTAACTCTCTTGGGTAACGACTGATGCAGCGTCCGGGGCGGCTCGAAATGCGTATCCGCGCGCAATGACTACGACAGGGCCCGGCCAGTCTCTATTGGTCTTGAGGTCATTGTCCTAAAGGACAGGGTGCGTGAAATGCGGCAATTTGTTCGTAAATTGGTGCGCACAGTCTTAGATTACTTTTCAATTTTCTCGGCGACAACCGGGTGCTAGGTTTTGAACCTGTTGGTCTCCGGCTCCGAACGTTATGAGCAGTGCAATTCGGCTCTCTGGACTGATCATCCTGCTGGCTGCTTTGTTGGCACCGGCTGATCTCCGGGCGCAACAAACACGCCCGCATTCCATGCTGGTGCTGGACCAGTCCGATCGACGCGGCCCCTTCTACTACCAGGTGTTCGTTGGCTTAAGGGATGCGGTGAGCGCTCACGGGCACGCGCCGACCACCGTCTACACCGAAAGCCTCGATCTCAATCGCTTCGGCGGCGAGGCCTATCAGGAGGATTTCCGGCGATTCCTCGAGGCGAAATATCGCAATCGGCCGATCGGCGTGGTGGTCACTATTGGCGCGGCTGCGCTTGAGCTTGCGCTCCGCTGGCGCCCGCAGCTCTGGCCCGACACGCCAATCGTGTTTTCGCTGGTCGAAGAGGCCGATTTCAAGCGATTGCAGCCGCCGGCCTATGTTACCGGCGGCATCGTGAACTTGAAACTCAAGGATGCCGTCACGGCTGCCCGCGCCGTGGTGCCGGAGCTCAAGACCGTCGTGCTCGTTGGCGCGGACTGGGAGCGGCAGGTTCTGTTTCGCAATTGGAATGACCAGGCAGCGGCCGGCATTCCGGGCCTCGACATCATCGAGATCATCGGACGTCCGATGCCGGAGATCGTTGAGCGGGTCGCAGCGCTTCCCGACCACAGTGCGATCATCTACACCGGCCTCTATAGCGACGGCAAAGGCGACTACTATCCGCCCTCGGATGCGCTCTCTTTTCTCGCAGCGAAGGCAAATCGTCCCATCGTGGTTGCGGCGGAGACGTTCCTCGAACCGGGCGGCATCGGCGGATTTGTTATCGTCCCATCCCTGATCGGTGCCGAGGCTGCAGGCAGGGCGCTGCGCATTCTGGATGGCGAGACGCCGGAAAGCCTCCCACCGTCGGTCATCGACGTGGTGAAGCCGATCTTCAACTGGCGGCAGATGCAGCATTGGAACGTCAGCGAAGCCAGTCTGCCAAAAGGCAGCGAAGTTCATTTTCGTGAACCGTCCTTCCTGGAAAAATACCGCTGGCGGGCCGTTGCGCTGGCAATGGCGCTGCTGGTTCAAACCGCCCTGATTGCGTTCCTGCTCCACGAGCGTCACATGCGGCGGAGTGCCGAGGTCGAAGCCCGCAGTCGCCTGTCCGAGCTCGCCCATATCAATCGACAGGCCACTGCCGGTGAGCTCTCGTCCTCGATCGCCCATGAGCTCAACCAGCCGCTGGGGTCGATCCTGACCAATGCCGAGAGCGCGGAGTTGATCCTCGCTTCGCCGACGCCCGACCTTCAAGAGGTGCGGGAAATCATTTCGGACATCAAGCGCGATGATCTGCGTGCAAGCGAGGTGATCCGCAGGATGCGCAGCCTGCTCAAGCGTGCGCCGTTTGAGAAGAAGGAGATCGACCTCAACCAGACCATGCGGGAAGCATTCGATTTCCTCAAGCTGCAGGCCTCGACACGCAACGTCGCGATCTACCTGCAGACCTCGCCGCAGACCTTGCGGGTGAAGGGCGACCCGGTGCAGTTGCAGCAGGTCATTCTCAACCTCGTGGTCAATAGCATGGACGCGATGGCCAAAATGCCCTACGGGCGCACCATCATCGGCCGTACGGAGGTCAATGGGGACGCGTCGGCGGTGATTTCCATCTGCGATTCCGGTCCGGGAATTCCGCAGGACAGGCTGAACGACATTTTCGATCCGTTCTTCACCACAAAGGAGCAGGGCATGGGCATCGGCCTGTCCATCGCACGGACGATCGTTCTGGCGCATAGCGGCCAGCTCTGGGCCGAGAATCAGTCCGGAGGAGGGGCGGTATTCCACCTTTCGCTGCCGCTGGCCGCGTAGCGCGTTTGGGTCTTGTTTGCCTGATTGCAAGGTTCGATTTACGACGAACGCAGCATTTTCAGATCGCCGCTGATGGACATTCTACAGGTAGCGGCGATCATCCGGCGATGGAGCAGCAATGCACGCTTACGTGCACATAGTCGACGACGACGCCTCGTTTCGCGCAGCGCTCGAGCGCCGGCTCAAGCTCGCAGGCTATCGCGTCGTCACCTACGCGTCGGCCCGGGAATTGCTCGATCAATTGCCTGACGACGAAGGGGCCGGCTGTATCCTGCTGGACGTACGCATTCCCGGAATGAGTGGTCCCGAGCTGCAGGGGCGCCTCAACGAGCTGGGATCGACGCTCCCGATCGTATTCCTGACCGGACATGCCGACACCGCGACCACCGTCCAGGCGATCAAGGCAGGTGCCGAAGATTTTTTGACCAAGCCGATCGCGTCGGAACAGCTGATCGAGGCGATCAATCGCGCCCTTGCGCGGCACGAACTGGCCCGTGGCCGGCGAACCAGGCTCGATTCGCTGCGCGCGCTGCTGGCGAAGTTGACCCCGCGCGAGCGGCAGGTGTTCGATCTGATTGTGTGCGGGCGGATCAACAAGCAGATTGCTCACGAGCTTGGCACGACCGAACGCACGATCAAGGCGCATCGTCACCAGGTCATGGAGAAGATGGAGGTGCAGTCGCTTGCCGAGCTGGTTTCGATCGCGGAGCAGCTCGGCACGCGCGCGTCCGGTGGCGAGGTCAAGGCTTGATCTGCCGGGCAGCTCTGCTCCTCCTGTCCCATGGTACAATATGAAAGCTCTGTGACGCAGCGTATCTCCGATCTTGGCCGCGAGAATATTGCGCGCCGGTAGCCGCTTGACGTGCCCTTTATCCACACGCGGGCCAAGGTCATTCAGCGATAGAGTGAGGCTTCAGGATTTGCCGACCGCGAAACTCGTTTTCGTCGTGGATGATAATCCCTCCATGCTCCGTGGAATCGGACGGCTTCTACGGCAGTGTGGATTTGCATCCAGGTTATTCGAGACCGGAAGCGCGTTACTGAGACATGGCAGCTTTGACAGCGCGGTTTGCCTGATATTGGACATCAATCTCAGCGATGGGTCCGGGATCGAGCTGCGGCACCGCCTGGCGGATCAGGGCATCGAAATCCCCGTCATCTACATCACCGGAAATGACAATCCGGCGACGCGAATGGCGGCAATGGCATCGGGATGCGTGGCCTATCTGACCAAGCCCTTCACCGCCAATTCGCTGATCCAGCCGATTGAACGGCTGTTGGCCGGCGTGGTCTAGCGGCTGCCGGTCTCAATCATTCATCGATGACCTGATCGAGTGTCAGCGCGGGCGCGCCCTTGCGCACGCTTGCAAAGCGGTCGAGCGGCACCGATGTCGTCATCGTCAGAATGCTGGTGTCGACGACCTCGATCGAGAGCGTCTTTCCGCCATCCATGTCCTCGAGGAGCTTGGGATCGGCGACATCCGCCGCGATGCACATGTTGGTCGCGCACCAGGTATAGGGCAGGCGATACACTTGCTTCTGGTCGACCGATAGCTTGACGCCGGCCTGCAGATACATCCCGACCGGCAGGAATAGCTGGACGCGGCTGCTGCCGTCCTCTCGCTCGATCAGATCGAGGCGAACGGCCGTCTGCCCGGTTCCGAAGGTGCCCGTGATCGTCGTCCGGCATAGTGTCTTGGCGCCGGCGGCATTGAAGCAGAGCTTCTTCCACTCGCCATACTTGATGTCTCGCGCCGCGCGCGCGCCCCGCGGGGCCACCTCGCCACCGTCTTTCGCCGCAGCCGGTGGTGAGGGCGTCTGTTGACCGTGGGCAGCACTGATGCCGGCCGCAAACAGCGCCAACTTCGCCAAGGCACCATATCGGACCATGGATGCTCCTCCAGCGGGAACGGCCGCCTAGCGAACCTTGTCGAGAAATCGTTCGACCAGGGGCGACCACGTGGGAATGGAATCGGGTGAGCCGATCAGGAAATGCCCTTCGTCGCCGAACGGCGGCAAAAGATGGTACTCGGCACGACCGCCGGCGCGCGTGAAGGCCTCGTGCATTCGCTTCGACAGGGCCGGGCCGAAGAATGTGTCGTTCTCAATGTAGAACCACAGCATCGGCACCCGCGACGTATGGCCGAACATGCCGGTGGCCTCGACCAGTCTGTCGGGGCCGCAATTGTTGTTGGGTTTGCCGTCGACACGGCCGCCGCGGCCTGCCGCGAAGGTGATGATGGCCTTGACCTGCGGCGGGTTGAGGCTCGACAGCGCGATCGCAGCCCAGCCGCCGGCCGACTGCCCGACGACGATGACGTCCTTCGGCAAGGTGCGCTTTTCGGCGGCCATGTAATCAATGATCCAGAGATCGACCTGCGCGACGGCGAGGCCCGGATCGAGGAAATTCGGATTGGTGCATTTGCCGATCTTGGAGAAGAACGGGCCATAAAGACCGCGTTCGGGAATATCGATGGCCGCCGCGCCATAGCCGGTCCCGACCGGCGCCACCACGAGATAGCCGCGCCGCGCGAACCACATTGCGGCATCGCGGAATTCGACCAGCGGGAAGAAGCTGCGATCCCTGGCGTTCAGTGACACGCCATGGTTCATGATGACCAGTGGGAAAGGGCCGTCGCCGAGCGGACGGACCAGATAAGCGAACATTGGCAGCGGGGTCGGCAACGCCCAGATCTCTTCCTGGATGCGCTGGGATGTGTCTCGGTCCTCCGCGCGCGCCGGAGCGATCATGCCAAGCAACAGCAGCGCTGCGGTTGCGAGGGTCCGTAAGCGGTGCTGACGCATGCCATGCGCTCCGGCAGTCATCTGGCAAATCTGCAGGTCACGACGATCGAGCCGCGCAAGATCAGAAGCACATTGAGGACTGCGAGGCTTGATCTGAATCAACGCGCATCGGGCCCGCCGGCGCAACCACATGCGACCATTGTGGCGTCCTACGGCGGGCTTGATGTCGATCCAGGCAGAGACGAGTTGGGTGCGCTGGTTTCCGCCGGCGAACTGGCTCGCCGACTACCGCGCATCCTGGCTTGGGGCGGACGCAATCGCCGGGGTCACGCTGGCGGCCTACGCGATTCCGGTGTCGCTGGCCTATGCGGGGCTCGCGGGTCTGCCGCCGCAGATCGGCGTCTATGGCTATCTGCTCGGCGGCGTGGGCTACGCCCTGCTGGGCTCGTCCCGGCAGCTCGCGGTCGGGCCGACGTCGGCGATCTCGCTGATGATCGCCGGCGCCGTCGGCATACTGGCCGGCGGCGACGCCACGCGTTACGGGCAGATTGCCAGTCTCGTGGCCTTCAGCGTCGCAGTGCTCTGCCTGATTGCCTGGCTGTTCAAGCTCAGCGTGCTGGTGCGATTGATCAGCGACAGTATTCTGGTGGGCTTCAAGGCCGGAGCGGGACTCACCATCATCATGAGCCAGCTGCCCAGCCTGTTCGGCGTCGCTGGAGGCGGTCACAACTTCTTCGACCGCGTGATCAAGCTTGCCGGCCAGCTGGGTGACACCAGGCCGCTGGTGCTCGGCGTCGGTCTGACTGCGACGGTGCTGCTCTTGCTTGGCGAGAAGAGACTGCCGGGAAAGCCCATTGGGTTGGTGGTGGTCGCGCTCTCGATCCTGATGGTCTCCGCGCTCGGGCTCGCGCAAATGGGACTGCCGGTGACCGGGTCGATCCCGACCGGGCTGCCAACGATGTCGTTACCGACATTTGGTCTGCTCGAATTTGACGATCTCTTTCCGATCGCTGCCGGATGCCTCGTGCTGGCCTATGTCGAAGGGGTGTCCGCCGCGCGAAGCTTTGCGGCAAAGCACGGCTATCCGCTGGATGTCAGGCAAGAGTTTCTGGGACTCGGCGCGGCCAATCTCGCCGCGGCTGTCGGGCATGGCTATCCCGTCGCCGGCGGGTTGTCGCAGTCGGCCGTGAATGACGCCGCCGGCGCACGCACGCCGCTGGCGCTGGTGTTCTGTTCGGCAACCCTCGCGCTCTGCCTGCTGTTCTTCACGAGCCTCCTGACCAATCTGCCGAAGACCGTGCTGGCCGCGATCGTTTTCTCAGCCGTCTACAAATTGGTCGATATTCCGGCGCTCGCCAGAATGTGGCGGATCAGCCGGATCGATTTCTATGCCGCTATCATCGCCCTGGTGTCCGTGCTGTTCCTCGGGATATTGCAGGGCGTGCTGCTGGCGGCCGTCGCCTCGATCTTCCTGCTGCTGTTGCGGGCGTCGCAGCCCAATATCGCGTTTCTGGGCCGTCAAGCCGGCAGCGGGCGCTATTCCGACCGGGCGCGACACGATGACGTCGAGCCCCTGACCGGGATCATCGCGTTCCGCCCGGAGACCTCGCTCCTTTACGTCAATGCCGAGACGATCTTCGAAACGGTGCTGGCGGCGCTTCGGATGTCGCCCGACGTCAAGCTGGTGGCTTGTGACCTGTCGGCCTCGCCGTTCATCGACCTTGCGGGCTCGCGCATGCTGCACGACCTTCATCAGGAGCTCGCATCGCGCCAGATCACATTCTGCATCGTGGGCGCGCACGCGCAGTTGCGGGATCTGCTTCGGGCGGATGGTCTTGCCGACAAGACCGATAGCGGCGACTGGACGCGTACGCTCGACAGCGTATTGAGCAACAGGAAGCCGCAGGCAAGCGGCTAGCGTGCCGTACGGACCGCCGCGACATTCCAGCCTTGTTGCGTCGCAAGGCGTCGCGATCATGCGCGCTTGGGGGCTGTCTCAATCCAGCTTGCAGCTTGACTTGGATCAAAGGGCGCAGTGGGCCCCGTTTGTACGATTGGACAGAACCAGCGCTGAGATCACGAGATCAGGAGACACTCATGGCCAACGACGCGAAGCCGGCACAGCAGCGCATCGACCAGTTCTTCTCCGGGCCTGGCGGACGAGCCGACAATTGGCGCGATCTGGTTGAGGCGGCGAAGGTGTGGAACAGGGGCGGCAACCGTGCGGCGTATGACGCCGCGCTGACGGCGCTTGCGGTGACGGAGGAGTTTCACGGCTATCCGGGCCTTCGTTTGATGGCGGCGTTGAAGGAAGCCGCGGCGGCGGGCGACGCCGCCACCTCGCATGTGCTCGCGACGCGGATCGCCCAGGCACTTCAGACAAAATCCTTCCGCCAGCATGCAGGTGACTGGAGCACGCAGGACGAGGGCAATGGCGACGTTCCTGATCTGCTTCCGCCAACTCTGGGGCAATCGGCGGCGCGCCGTCCTTACTTCGAGACCCTGATCGTGACCGGGGTGCCAGCCAGCAACTGGCCGGGACTCTTGTCGGAGTGGCGCAAGCTGCGGCGTCCGGTCGACGCCTTCATCTATGAGCCCGTGGTCGTGGGCAACCTCGAGGACGTCTTCTGTGCGGCAATGCTGAACCCCAACATTGCGGCGGTGGTGATCAATGAAGGCTTTGCGCTGCGCTCGCGACACGATGCGCCGGTGCTTCGTGCCATGACCGGTGCCATGGGGCTCAACGAAGAGTCCGATGCGTCCGCGCTCCGGTTGGCCCATATCCTGAAGCGGGTGCGTCCCGAGCTTGATCTCTACCTCATGTCCAATCGCGACGTTGAGGAGCTGGCCGGCAATCCCGAAGCCGATGTGGTGCGCCGGGTATTCTACTCGGTCGAGGATATCCTCGAATTGCACCTTTCAATTCTGGAGGGCGTGCAGGACCGCTTCGACACGCCGTTCTTCGACAATCTGAAGAAATATGCGCAGCGGCCGATCGGTACCTTCCATGCGCTGCCGATCGCGCGCGGCAAGTCCGTGTTCAAGTCGGACTGGATCCGCGACATGGGCGAATTCTACGGTCTGAACCTGTTCCTTGCCGAGAGCAGTGCGACCACCGGCGGCCTCGACAGCATGCTGGAGCCGACCGGCAACATCAAGAAGGCGCAGGAGAAGGCCGCGCGCGCGCTCGGCGCCGACCGCGTCTACTTCGTGACCAACGGCACCTCGACATCCAACAAGATGGCGGTGCAGGCGCTGCTGGGTCCCGGCGACATCGCAATCGTCGACCGCAATTGCCACAAGTCGCACCACTACGGCATGGTGCTGGCGGGCGCGCAGCCGCTCTACGTCGAGGCATTCCCGATGACGGAATACTCGATGTATGGCGCGGTGCCGTTGCAGACGATCAAGCGGGCGCTTTTGAACGCGAAGGCGGACGGCCGGCTCGACCGGGTCAAGATGATCGACCTGACCAATTGCACCTTCGATGGCCACATCTACAACACGCGGCGCGTGATGGAGGAATGCCTCGCGATCAAGCCTGACCTGATCTTCCTCTGGGACGAGGCCTGGTTCGGCTTCGCGCGGTTTTCACCGTTCCTGAGGCGGCGAACCGCGATGGGCGCGGCGAACGAGATCGAAGCCTGGATGCGCGATCCGAAATCGGTCGCCGCCTATGAGAAACAGCAGGCCGAGCTCGGCAAGAACCCGTCGGACGAGGTGCTGCTCAAGACCAGGCTGATCCCCGATCCGCGCCAGATCCGGCTGCGCGTCTACCAGACCAACTCGACGCACAAGTCGATGTCGGCGATCCGCCAGGGCTCGATGCTGGCGGTCAAGGACATCGAATTCCATACCGTCGAAGCGCAGTTCAAGGAGGCCGTATTCACGCACGCCTCGACCAGCCCGAACCAGCAGCTGATCGCCAGCCTCGACGTCTCGCGCCGGCAGATGGAGCTCGAGGGCTATGGACTGGTGGCCAATGCGATGGAGATCGCGTTCGCCATCCGCAACGCGGTCAACACCAATCCGTTGATTTCGAGATATTTCCGCGTCCTCGGCGCGGATGCCATGGTGCCGAAGGAATATCGCCAAAGCGGGTTCACCGACTATCTGGCGGCCGGTACCAATTGGGCGAGCGCCCTGAGGAGCCTGAACGACGACGAGTTCTGTCTCGATCCGACCCGCATGACGCTGGTCTGCGGCACGGCCGGGTACGACGGAACGTCGTTCAAGGGGCTGCTCGCCAGCCGCTACAACATCCAGGTCAACAAGACCTCGCGCAACTCGGTCCTGATCCAGTCCAACATCAACAATACGCGGAGCGATGTCGCGCATCTTGTCCGGGTGCTGGCCGAAATCTCTGGCGAAATCGATCGCGGCCTGGCCAAGGGCGGCGCGAACGCCAGGGTCGACTTCGACATGCGGGTCAACAGCCTGATGAAGGACGTCCCCGACCTGCCCAACTTCTCGCATTTCCACGACGCCTATCGCAGCGATGCCGGCACGAAGACGAATGAGGGCGACATCCGCGGCGGGTTCTATTCGGCCTATGACGCTGCAGGATGCGAATATATTCGCCTGCACGATCCCGAGATCGACAGGCGCCTGAAGAACGGGCCCGATCTCGTCTCTGCCAACTTCGTGATTCCCTATCCGCCGGGCTTCCCGATCATGGTCCCTGGCCAGGTCATCACGCAGGAGACCATCGATTTCATGCGCAAGCTGGATGTGAAGGAGATCCATGGCTACGACGCGGCGGAGGGCTTGAAGCTCGTGACGACCGAGGCATTGGCCAGGATGGGCAAGCCGCGAGCGGCCGCGCCGAAGTTCAAGGCTGCATCATAAACGAGGGAGATTCCGCAAGGCGTCTTCGCATTCTTGCGGCGATGAGTCTTGCGCAACAAGGCGTAACGCAACCGGTTCCTGGAGGGACATGATGAGAAAAGTGAGTTTGATCGGAGCTCTTGCTATGCTGACGATTGGAGTGGCCGGCTTCAGCGCGCCGTCACTGGCTGAAACCGGCTCGGTCGCCGTCATCTTCACCAAGGGTGGATTCATCGTTGGTGTCGGAGGCGGCGAGGGCGTGTTGACGCTGCGCGGCAAGCACTATCCGTTCACGGTGTCGGGCATGAGCGTCGGCTTCACGATCGGCGCTTCGACCACCAAACTGGTCGGGCGCGCCCTCAATCTCAGAGGGCCTGCCTCGATCGAAGGTTCCTACAGTGCCGCAGGCGCCGGTGGGGCGATCGCCGCGGGCGCCGGCGGCGTGCAACTGCAGAACGCCAATGGCGTGATCCTGCAGCTCAGCGGTCCGAAGGTGGGCGCCGAAGTCTCGGCCGCCGTGGGCGGGGTTTCCATCCGTTTGAAATAGGTCCGGAGAGGTCCAGGCCGCGCCCTTCGCGGCCTGGACCTCTAGTAGCGTTCCTCGACGAACTTCATTCCGCGCAGTCCGGCCTGATCATTGTAGCGCCCCTTGTTGGAGCGCTTGGGGAGCTTGACCTTGTCGCGCTTGACCCGTCCGTGAGGAATTGTCTTCAGCAGGAACGAGATGCAGTTCAGCCGCGCCCGCCGCTTGTCGTCGGAACGGATGACGTTCCAGGGCGCGTGCTCCGAGCTCGTCGCCTTGAACATCAGGTCGCGCGCGCGGGAGTAATCGTACCAGCGGCGGTAGGATTCCGTGTCCATCGGGCTCAGCTTCCACTGCCGCATCGGATCGTCGATCCGGGCCCTGAAGCGGCGCTCCTGCTCATCCATCCCGACCTCGAGCCACAGCTTGATCAGGATGATGCCGCCCTCGATGATGTATTGCTCCATCTGCGGGCAGAGCGAGAGAAACCGCTTGTGCTCCGCCGGCGTGCAGAACCCCATCACATATTCGACGCCCGCGCGATTGTACCAGCTGCGATCGAAGATCACGATCTCGCCGGCCGCCGGAAACTGCTGCATGTAGCGCTGGATGAAAAGTTGAGACTTCTCACGATCCGAGGGCGCGGGCAGGGCGACTACGCGAAACACGCGCGGGCTGACCTTCTCGGTCAAGGCCTTGATCGTTCCGCCTTTGCCGGCCGCATCGCGTCCCTCGAACAAGATGATGACCCTGAGCTTGTTCGCCTGCACCCAATCCTGGAGCTGGCAGAGCTGGGCCTGCAGCTTCTGCAGCTCTTCCTCGTAGTCCTTGCGCTTCATCTTCCCAGTCGGCTTGTCTTTCGCCATGGATATCCGTCCATCGTTTCAACTAATCACCCCAGGCAATGACAATGCCGATGTCGCCGGGCATGCCGCCGGGGTAATCGACGATCTGATAGCGGATGCGGTAGCCGCGCGGCTGCAGGTAGTCAGCCCAAAGCTGATATATTTCCCTGGGGATACCCGTCAGCGTCTTCTCCCAGCCGGACTCCATCTGATTGATGGCTCGCCCCTTGTCGGTGCACAGCGTATTGGGGAAGCGATAGACCTGCACTTCGCTCAGCCCGTTGCGCACCGCCCGCTGAATCACCGTCGACGCCAGCTTGACCTTCTCGTCCTCGCTGAGTCCGGAGGGCTTGCTCAGCCGCTCGATCAACGCTCGCTTCTCGGCTTCGATAGCGGCCGCACGCTTGGCGTGCTCCTCGGCTTTCTCCGCTTCCTTCAGCGCTGCCTGCTTCTGGATCTCGTGCGCCTTCGGGATCAGGTCATCGATTTTGTCTCGCATGGCTGGGGACTCCTAAGCCCGATCTTCCACCTTGCCCCCGGAACGGTAGGGATGAGCCGACCGGCTTCCTTGATCCAGATCAAGCAAGCGCGATAGGATCGTCAGCAGTGTCAATCAAGATTCGCCTGCGGTGTTATTGCGACCGGGAGACTTGGCTTGAGCGAACAGATGCATCCGGCAGCCCCCCATCATCTGCCGTTTTTCATTCCCGGCGCCGATGGGTCGGACGCCCTGATGGTGGTGATGGGCATTTTCCTCGTAGCCACGGTCTTGTGGGTTGGCACTCTGTACTGGAAGCTGCACAGCCTGCCGGAGCGCATGGCGCACAAGAGCCAGAAACTTCAGTTTGAGATCGTCGCCGTCCTCGGGCTGATATCGCTTTTCACTCACATGCATATCTTCTGGGTCGCCGGCCTGTTGCTGGCACTCATCGATCTGCCGGATTTCGGCACGCCGATGCGCAGCATCGCCGATTCCGTCGAGCGCATAGCAGACGCCACGCCGGGCGCTGCCGAACCGGAAGCTGAATCCGTACCTGGCGGCGGTCCCGACGTCCGGACGCCCGCCAAGCAAGAGGTGCACAACCATGCTTGAGCTGATGATCTGCTCGCTGGTGACGATCCTGCCGGATTACCTCTACCGCCGCTATCGGCAAGGCAAGCGGTTCGGCAAGGAGATCACGTTCTTCTCTGTCTGGTACGAACTGAGATGGGGGATCACCGGCTGCCTGATGCTCACGATTTCGCTGATCACGATGATCTTCTACTTTCATCCTTCGACAACCTCCGCGGCGATCTACTTCAGGACCGTGCCGATCCTGCCCGAAGGCTCCGGTCGTGTCGTCGAGGTCAATGTCGACTTCACCGCGCCGGTGAAGAAGGGCGACGTTCTGTTCCGGCTCGACAGTTCGAAGCAGGAGGCCGCGCTCGAGACCGCCAAGCGAAAGATCGCCGAGGTCGATGCGTCGTTGATCGCGGCGCAGGCCGACGTCGTCAAGGCGGACGCTCAGATCGGGGAGGCGAAAGCCTCCTTGCAGCAGGCCAAGGACGAGCTGGAGGTGAAGAGCGAGTTGCAGCGCCGCAATCCCGGCATCGTGCCGCAACGTGACATCGAGAAGCTGCAGGTGCTGGTTGATCAGCGGCAGTCCGGCGTCGATGCCGCCAGCGCCGTCAAGGAATCGGCGACGTTGCGGGTCTCCACGCTGTTGCCGGCCGAGAAGGCGAGCGCCGAGGCCGCGCGGGCGCAGGCGCAAGTGGATCTCGACAAGACCTTCGTCCGTGCCGGCGTCAATGGCCGCGTCGAGCAATTCCTCGTTCGCCCCGGGGACCTCGTCGCCCAGATCATGCGGCCGGCCGGAATCCTGATACCGGACGAAGCGGGCCGCAACAAGTTGCAGGCGGGATTCGGGCAGATCGAGGCCCAGGTGATGAAGCCTGGCATGGTCGCGGAAGCCACATGCATGTCGAAACCCTGGGTGATCATTCCGCTGGTCGTCACCAGCGTGCAGGATTTCATCGCCGCCGGCCAGTTTCGGGCCACCGAGCTGTTGATCGACCCGCAGAGCCTGCAAAAGCCAGGTTCGATCCTCGTGTTCCTGGAGCCGCTTTACAAGGGCGGCCTTGACGGCGTGACACCGGGCAGCAGTTGCATCGTCAATGCGTACACCAGCAACCATGACGAGATTTCCGATCCGAAAACCGGCACGTTGAAAGGCTTTGCCCTGCACGCCGTCGACGCGACTGCACTTGTTCATGCCTTGCTGCTTCGGATTCAAGCTCTGCTGCTGCCGATCAAGACGCTGGTGTTAAGCGGTCACTGACGGGCGCGAACAGGGAGACGGCATATGAAACCGAACTGCAAGTTTCGCGCAATCGTGGCGACGGGCATGATCTTCGGATTGCCGGGTTACGCGCACGCTTTCGATCTCACGGGTGCCTGGGCCACGAGCGCCGAGCAATGCCGAAAAGTGTTCGCCCACAAGGGCAGGGCGAACCAGCTGACCTTCACGAACTTCTCAGGCGTCTATGGCGGCGGATTCATCGCCGAGCCCGATCGCCTCCGGAGCAAGTTCGAGAACTGCAAGATCAAATCGCGCAAGGACGACGGCCAGACCATCAACATCATCGTCGGCTGTGCGTCCGGAATCATGGTATCCAATGTGCAGTTCTTCCTTAAGGCCGTCGACGACGATACCATTACGCGCCAGTTCCCGGGCATCGATGGGATGGAGGTCAACTATCATCGTTGCAAGATCTAGCGTCCGGTCCCCGCACTGGCTCAGCGCCGCCGGACCGTTGTCAGCTGACGCCGGACCGATTGGGTAGCGCGCCGTGGATCCCAGCAGGTTGCCGAGGTCATTGCGCATCGCCCTGGTAGCCGGGCTTGTGCTTTTGGTTGGAGGCGGGAGCCTATTCGCCTATCGCTGGTACGAGCGGCCGACGACCCTGACGATCGCGGTTGGTTCGCTGGACGGCGAGGCCGGCAGACTGGTCTCGGCGATCGCAGGAAAGTTCGCCCAGTCGAAAGCGCCAGTCCGGCTCAGCCTGGTCCAGACGCCGGGACCGCTCGAGTCCGCCAAGGCATTCGCGTCCGGAAAGGTAGACCTCGCGGTCGTCCGTGGAGACGTCGGTGATCTCTCGCAGGCCCAGGCCGTTATCGTGTTGGCCCATGCCACCGTCCTGTTGGTCGCGCCGCCCGGCGCTGCGATATCTGACGTGGCGGAGTTGAAACGCGCCACGATCGGTGTGATTGGTGCCGAAGCCAATCAGAAGCTGATCAAGGTGCTGACCGACGAATACGATCTGACGCGCGCGGGCGTGACGTTCAAGCCGCTCGCCCCGGCGGACGCGCGCCGGGCGCTCGACACCAAGGAAGTACGAGCAATCCTGCTCGTCATTCCCTTGACCGAAAAGTACCTTGCGCTGCTGCGCAATGTCTTCGCGCGCACCACGCGAGCCGGCCCGGTGATGATCGCCATCGAGTCCGCCGGAGCCATCGCCGAGAAAGAGCGCGCCTATGAAAGCTTCGACGTACCCAAGGGAACCCTGCGCGGCTCGCCGCCCATTCCTGCTGATGACCTGACGACGCTGCAGACGTCGTTTTATCTGGTGGCACAGAAGAAGCTTGGGAATGACGTGATCAGCGACCTGACTCAGTCGATCATGAACGCGCGGCGACAGTTGCTCGCCGAACTGCCGGCGCTCTCCCAGATCGCAACGCCCGATACCGATGCAGGTGCCTACATTCCCGTGCATCCCGGGGCGGCAGCGGTCTATGAGGGAACCAGGGAGAGTTTTCTCGATCAATGGGGCAATGCGATCTTCCTGGCGCCGATGATCGCGGGCGGGCTTGCGTCGGTGCTCGCGGCGGCGTGGAAGTTTCTCCGCTCGAGCGAGACACCGAGCCGGAAGGAGGCGCTCGACACGCTTTATGCACTGGCAGGACGAATTCGGATGGCTAGCCGTGTGTCGGACCTCGAAGAGATCGAGCGCGAAATCGATCAGGTGCTGCGTACGCAGCGCGAGCAGCCGGTCGCGGATGACAAGGCCGAGCGTGCCGTTACGGCGGTGAACGTTGCCGCCCATCGGCTCGAGAACCTGATTCACGACCGCCGCATCCACCTTGCGTCGCGACAGCCGGGCCAGGCCGGAAGCCAAATCGAAAGCTGAGCCGAAGGACAGTTTCCTTGATCTCGATCAAGGAGGGGAGGGGATCGTGGCCGATGCTGTCGACCGTTGATGTCGATGGAGGTCGCGATGGTCCGTTGGGGCAAGACTCTGCTCGCGGTTGTGCTGGTGTCGGTGACGTCCGTTGCCGCATTCGCGCAAACGGCTGACAAGCCGCCCGCCCAGACCAGCCCGCCCGCCCAGGCCAGCCAGCCGGCTGCGGCAACCCAGCCGACCGATCAGCTCCTGAAGCCGGAACAGCTGGAAGCCCTGGTGGCGCCGATCGCGCTCTACCCGGACTCGCTGCTCGCCAACGTGCTGGCGGCGTCGACCTATCCGCTCGAGGTCGTGCAGGCCGATCGGTGGGTCAAGGAGCGCAAGAGTCTGAAAGGGGATGCGCTGAAGGCCGAGGTCGACAAGCAGGCCTGGGATGACAGCGTGAAGGCGCTCGCGAGCACCGCCGACGTGCTCGCGATGATGAGCGACAAGATCGATTGGACGAAGAACCTGGGCGATGCGGTGCTGGCCCAGCAGCCCGACGTCATGGACGCGATCCAGCGGCTGCGCAGCAAGGCGCAGGCCAACAACAAGCTGGTGACGACCAAGCAGCAGAAGGTCAGCGTCCAGACCCAGGAGAGCAAGCAGGTCATCGTCATCGAGCAGATCGATCCGAACACGGTCTACGTGCCCTATTACGATCCCGCGACGGTCTATGGCGCGTGGCCCTATGCGGAGTATCCGCCGTATTATTTCGGCTATCCGTCCTATATCGGCGCCGGTGTGATCGCGGCAGGCCTTGCCTTCGGTGCCGGCTGGGCGATCGGACGCTGGGGCAATTATTGGGGCGGCGGCTTCAACTGGGGCAATCGCAACGTCTATGTCAATCACCGGACCACCAACATCGCAAATGGCTGGCAGCACAATCCGGCGCATCGCCAGGGCGTTCGCTACAACAACAGCAACGTCCAGCAGCGCTTCGGCGGCAACGCCAATCGGGCCGGTGCCAGCGATCGGATGAACTTTCGCGGCCGCGACGGTCAGCAGGTTCTCAATCCCGGTGATCGCCCGGGTGCAGATCGCACAGGTGACCGGGCAGGAGACCGCGGTGATCGCGCCGGAGATCGTGCGAAGGGTGGTGACCGTGCAGGTGCAGGCGATCGCGCCAAGGGCGGCGACCGCGCGGGTGCCGGCAACAAGGCCAAGGGCGGTGGCGATCGCGCAAAGGCCGCCAACCGCGGCAATGCCGGTAACCGCGCGGCTGCGGCGAATCGCGGCGGTGGCGGTCGCGGCGGCGCCATGAACGTGTCGTCCGGACGGGCGGCTGCGGCGGCATCGGCGCGCGGGCGATCGAGTATGGCCAGCATGCCGCGCGGCGGCGGCGGCGCAAGTTTTGCCGGCCGTGGTGGCGGTGGCTTCAGCGGCGGCGGAGGCGGCTTCCGCGGTGGTGGCGGAGGTGGCGGCTTCCGCGGCGGCGGTGGCGGTGGACGACGCTCCGACATCGCGCTCAAGCACGATATCGAACTGCTGGGACATCTCGCCAACGGCCTCGGCTACTACCGCTTCTCCTATCTCGGCAGCAGCAAGGCCTATGTCGGCGTGATGGCGCAGGAGGTCGAGCAGGTCATGCCGGCGGCGGTGACGCGCGGCGCCGATGGCTATCTCAGGGTCTATTACGACAAGCTTGGGCTCAAGTTCCGCAGCTACCACGACTGGCTTGCCGCCGGCGCGAAGATTCCATCCTCGTCGGAGGCATCACGATGACTGGCCCCTCATGCTCGCGACTGGATCGTATCGCCTCCATCGGCGTGGCCGCGGCAACAGCACTCGCCTTGCTGCTGTCTCCAGCGCGCGCCCAGCAAGGTTTCCCCAATCCGGAAGACGCGGCGTCTGCCTTGGCAACCGCGGTCAAGACCGGCACCAGTCGGGCGATGCTGAAGGTGCTGGGCCGCGATGCCGCCGATATCATCGAGTCGGGCGACGATGTCGCCGACGCCAATGCGCGAGAGAGCTTTCTTTCTGCCTACGACGCCAAGCATTCGATCAAGGCTGACGGCAACAAGAAAGCCATCTTGATTCTGGGGAGGGACGATTTCCCGTTCCCGATCCCGCTCGTCAACAACAATGACGGCTGGAGTTTCGACGCCGCCGCGGGACGTCGCGAAATCCTCTACCGCAGGATCGGCCGCAACGAGCTGGCCGCGATCCAGACCTGTCTTGCCTATGTCGACGCACAGAACGAATACGCAGAGAAGGATCGCGGCGAGGGTGTGGGCGCCTATGCCCAGCGCATCGTCAGCAGGCCGGGCAAGACGGACGGGTTGTTCTGGCGCGACGACAAGTATCCAAGCCCGCTTGGCGAGCTGGCCGCCCAGGCCGCCGCGGAAGGCTACAAGGTCGGCGAGCAGAGCATGCCGTACCACGGCTACTACTATCGGATCCTGAAGGCACAGGGCTCCGACGCTCCGGGCGGCGCGCTGAACTATGTCGTGAAGGGCAAGATGATCGGTGGATTCGCGCTGGTCGCCTATCCCGCCGAATACGGCAATTCCGGCGTCATGACCTTCCTGGTCAACCACGCAGGCACGGTCTATCAGAAGGATCTCGGCTCACGCACCGATTTCCTCGCCAAGCGCATGATCGTTTTCGATCCGGATCAGACCTGGAAGAAAGCGGATCCGACAAATCCCTGAGCGAGGAGGGGACTGCAGTGACGCGATCCATGATCCGTTCCGTCATACTGGCGCTTGCGGCGACGGTCCTGGCGGTCGCGCCATGCTTCGCGCAGGCCGTCGGCCACGTTCAGGTCAAGTTCGTGAAGGCCGCGCTCGTCGTGGGCGGCGGCGGCGGCAGCGGCACGTTGACCTACCGCGGGCGGCACTATCGGTTCATCGCGTCCGGCTTCAGCCTCGGCGTGACTGCCGGTGCGTCGGTGACCTGGCTGGAGGGCACCGCCTCAGGCATCAGGGACGTCAACGATTTCGCCGGCAGCTACGCGCTGGTCGGAGCAGGCGGCGCATGGGCTGGGGGCGTGGGCGGGGTGAGCCTGCGAAATGAACACGGGGTGGTGCTGGCGCTCAAGGGACCGAAGGCAGGGCTGGAATTTGCCGCCAATCTGGGCGGGCTTACGATCTCGCTGCGCTGAGCGATGGATTGATCTATCTCAAGGCCAGGTCCGAGGCTCAGGTTCAGCCTGCATTTGGCGGGCGGCGATACGTCATCCAGATAACCGGGAGGTGAAGGCATGTACCGGCACATTCTCATTCCGACAGATGGGTCGGAACTGGCGGAGCAAGGGGTGAAGCAGGGATTGGCGCTGGCGAAATCTCTCGGAGCCAAAGTATCGGTCATCTTCGTTGTTGAGCCGCTCTCGGAAATAGGAGGGCGGTACCGTGATTTGCTCGCGAGATTTGCCGAGATACGCAAGGAAGAGGCCACGAGCGCGCTGGATCGCGCCGCACACGCGGCCAGGGAGGCCGGCGTTCCCTGCGAGACAAGCCAGGTCGAGAGCGGGCACCCCCATCAAGCCATCATCGCAGCAGCCGAGGATAAGGGCTGCGATCTCATCGTTATGTCATCGCACGGGCGCAGCGGGCTCTCCAAGCTCCTCATCGGCAGTGTGACAAACAAGGTGCTGACGCAAGCGAAGACTCCGGTCCTTGTCTGTCAGTGAGGGCGCAGATTGCTGGATAGAAATCACTGTGCACGGAGCTTGGGAGAAATCGAAATGAACAAAATCACTGTATGCCTGGCTCTTGCCGGTGCGGCGTTGTCGGGCCCGCTGCAAGCGCAGACGAGCATCGATATGGCGCGGATAACTTGCTCGCAATACCTCGCCATGTCCCCGGGCGATTCGTCCGTGTTTTCTGCCTGGATGAGCGGCTGGTTCAATCAGAAGAAGGGATACGTCTTCGTCGATCTCAACGCGTATGCACGGAATGTCGCAAGCGTGAAGGCGTGGTGCGCGACCAATCCCACTCAGACCGTGATGGCCGGTCTTGAGCGCTCTACGGCCGGCCAGTGATCAAACAGGGTTGGAAGATAACAATGAAACCATCAATTCTTGCAATTGCGACCGTTGCACTCCTCGCCACGAGCGTCGTGGCCAAAGCGCAAGTCGTTGTCGATCTGTCCCTCATTACCTGCAAGCAACTGCTGGAGTCGGATCAGGAACGACAAATGCTGATCAGCTCCTGGATGTCGGGCTATTTCAGCGCATCGAAGAACCTGACTGTCGTCGATTTTCGCTACGTGGAGCGAAACGGCAAGGTCATCGGCAAGTACTGCAAGTCGCACAAGACAGACACCGTAATGAATGCGATGCAAAAGAACTGGCGCTGACCGTCGTTGTTGCGAACGCGCAGGCAGCGGACGGCATCCTCGTTCTTCCCGGGTCGGAGGTGAAGCCGGCGATGCCAACGGTCGGCAGGCTCGTCGCGGTTCACTCGCGCTTCTGATGAACCGCTTGTCCCTCAACTCGGGCCGCGGCGCCCGTATTTCTACGGTCCGGGCCCTTGACCAAGGTCAAGGCGCGGCCACTGGCCGGATGGTGTGTTGCTAGGGCTGTTTGCTCTTGCCCGGTGTCGCGGTGTCGGCCATCTGGTATGTCACTTATGAGATTCGCCGACGTGGTCTGCTGGCTCGAAGGGCGCGCAGTCCTCGCGAGACCAGGACATTTGCCAGCGAATCAGAAGCCAAGGCATTCGCACGGTCAAAACTGGACGAAGGGCTGGTCGTGTTTGCCGGCACCATCAATCCGCACCTCCCCAGGCAATTGATCCCCTCGCAGAACATTGCCGATTGGCTCGTCGAACAGTGAGCCGGCTCCTCTTCGGCAGAACGAGCTTCGTGCTGCACCGAAGTTGAACGCGGAGCCCGAGCACGCTGTTCGTTTGCCCTTGAGTGTTGCCATTTTGGCACGTGGCTTTTCGTGACTCACATCTAGGCTTCGATCACTGCCCCGATTGGGCGAGCGCAAGGACTGCTTTTCTCGATTAACGCCAAGAGACCCGGAGATCATTCCATGAAGAGATTTTTGCTTTCTGTCGCCGCGATTGTCGGCATGGCTACGCCGGCGTTGTCGGCTGACATGGCCGTCAAGGCGGCGCCTGTGCCGGTCCCTCCGCCGGTCTACAACTGGACCGGCTTCTATATCGGTGCGAACGGCGGTTGGGGCGAGAGCCGCACCTGCTGGGACTTCATCCCTGTCGTCGGTGGTGTCGTGGCCGACGGATGCAGCTCACGCTCTGGTGGCGTTTTCGGCGGACAGCTCGGCTATCGCTGGCAGGCCGGCCAGTTCGTCTTCGGCCTGGAAGGACAGGGTGATTGGGCGGACCTGAAGAGCTCGCGCCTCAGCCTGATCGATCCGAGGTTCTCGACGACAACGAAGACCGACGGACTGGGCCTTTTCACCGGCCAACTCGGCTGGGCCTGGGATGCCGCGCTGTTCTACGTGAAGGGCGGTGCAGCGGTCACCAGCAATCGCTATGACATCTGGACCACGGTCGGCGGAATCGGGGTGGCGTCGGCGACATCGACCCGTTGGGGCGGCACGATCGGCGTGGGCTTCGAATACGGCTTCACTCCGAACTGGTCCGTCGGGCTCGAATATGACCGTCTCTTCATGGGCGATGCCAACAACACGTTCTCGGTGGTCAATCCCATCGTGGCCGGCGCCGCCAACCGGATCGGACAGGACGTGGATCTGCTGACGATACGCCTGAACTATCGGTTCGGCGGGCCGGTCGTCGCGAGATACTGATCGTCGTGGATGGATGTAAATTAGGCCCCGGCATTTCTGCCGGGGCCTTTCCCTTAGCTTTGGCACTACCGATCCAAACGCTCGATGCGCGGCAAGCGCCGCTGTCAGCGCTTCGCGGCGCCGCCCTTCGCTGCCTCGTAGGCGTCGCGATAGCCTCTGGCGATGGTCCGAACGCCGCGCCCGATATCGTCATAGACATCGTCAGGCAGGTTCGCGAGCGACACGCGAAGCGACCATTCGGGCGCATCGAATCCGCCGCCGTTCAACAGCACGATCCCGTGGGCTTCGGCCAGCCTGAACGCCAGGTCGAGCGGATGGACGTTCTTCTTCAGGTATTCAACCGCAGCGTCGCCGATGTTCTTCCGGGCCCAGAACTCGAAATCGATCAGGGCGTAGTAGGCATCATAGTTCGGATTCGGGCTCAGCCTGTCGGCCAGCCCGAGGCCGTCGAGCATCGACCACAGGCGCTTGTTGACGATCTCCATGCAGGCCGCCTGATAGGCCTTGTTCACGTCCATCATCTCGGCGAGCGAGAACAGGCTCATCATCACCTGCTGCGGCAATGACAGGCCCGCCGTGTGATTGAGCGCCACGTCGCGGCTGTCGGCGACGATGCGGTCGATCAGCTTGAGCTTGCGTGGTTCGAGCGTGAGCGGTCCGTAGCGCTTGTCGAGTGCCTTCACGGCCTCGTCCGGGAGCTTGGCGATCATCTTGTCGAAGATGTTGTCCTCGTTGATGGCGATGGCCCCGAGCCGCCATCCCGTGCAACCGAAATACTTCGAATAGGAGTAGACGCCGATGGTGTTGTGCGGCAGTTCGCCGAGCAGCGAGCGGAACCCGTGCACGAAGGTGCCGTAGACGTCGTCGGTGAGGATCATCAGGTCGGGGCGCTTGGTCTTGACCAGATTGGCCAGCTTGGCAACCGTCTCCTTGCTCAGCGCCATCCCCGGAGGGTTGGACGGATTGACGACGAAGAAGGCCTTGATCTTCGGATCCTCCAGCTTCTTGATTTCCTCGTCGGTGAACTGGAACTTGTTTTCTTGCGGAGCCCTGATCTGAACGACCTTCAGGTCGTAGTCTTCCAGGTGCGTCATCTCGATGTAGGGCGTGAAAATCGGCGTCGCCAGCGCGATCGTATCGCCAGGCACCAGCAGGCGATTGGCTTTCAGCGACTTGAAGAGGTAGCACATCGCCGCCGTGCCGCCCTCGACCGCATAGATGTCGAATTTGCCGGCCGGCCGGGGCTCGCCGCAAACCGCCCACATCAGGTATTCGTGCACGATCTTTTCGTTGTGCACCAGCATGCGGTCCGGCACCGGGTAATTGTCGCCGATGATCGAATCGACCAGCTCGTGGACGAAGGCGTCGGGGTCGAAGCCGAACTTCTTGACCGCAAAGGGCAGCATCTCGGTCAGGAAGCTCGCGCCCGGCATGTCCTTGTGCTGCTTGAGCCAGGCCTCGAACCGGCCGGCGATGCCGTTTGCCTGGGGCATGCCGCCGATGCCCGCCGGGTGCTCCATCACCCGCTTGCTCTCGGTGATGGCGAACTGTCCCAGCAGGAAGAAGCCTTCGCGCGGCGTCGTGGCCACCCAGTTCGGATTGCCCCGTCCGGCGTTCAGGAAGGGCATCTGGCTCCGCTTCGAATTGCTTTTGGCGAGGTTGATCAGCTCGTCCTTGATCTCGAAGGGGCTCAGCGCCTCGAATTTCTTCAGGGTCAGAAGATCGGCCATTTGACACTCCCGGGGCGATGCAAGCTGTTGGAATGGAGGCGACAGGCTCTGTTGCCTGCGCAATCGCGCGCAGCATGATTGGCGACCGGTTACGAGCCTTGATCTATGTCAACGGTCACGCGCAGCGCGATGCGATCGCTGCGACGGATCGCCGCTCACGATGCAAGTGCGCGGCACATGCGTAGTGTTGGCAAGATCATGAAATCGCGAGGCTCTCGCAGCGGCGGTTGACATAGATCAACATCCTGCTCGCCAATCGCCGTCTGATGTCGACCGATACGGTTGCTCGCCCTTTTCGGCGCCCCCGCACGAGATCGAAGCGGGGTGCACGCCGAAGCCCCGGGACAGCATGAACGGGTGACATCATGATCGATTGGCTCTTCCAGACGCTCCGCACCTATCCCGAAATTGCGATCTTCCTCTCGCTGGCCTTGGGCTACTATTTCGGTTCCTTCACCTATAAGGGGCTTGGACTGGGCGCGGTCACCGCGACACTGGTCGCCGCTGTCATCATCGGCCAGATCGGGATCACCATATCAGGGCCGCTGAAGCCGTTCTTCTTTCTGATGTTCCTGTTTGCAATCGGTTACGGTGTCGGACCGCAATTCGTGCGCGGCATCGCGCAGGACGGCGTCCCGCAGGCGGTTTTCGCCGCGGTGGTCTGTGTCTTCTGTCTGCTGTCAGCCTATCTCGGTGCCAAGCTCGCCGGTTACGACGTCGGATCGGCCATCGGGCTCTATGCCGGCTCGCAGACGATTTCCGCGTCGATGGGCCTCGCGACCGACGCCATCAATCGCCTTGGTCTGCCCGCCGACGAAGCCAAGAAGCTGCTCGATGCCATGCCGGTCGCTTATGCCGTGACCTATATTTTCGGCACGGTTGGGTCGGCGATCGTGCTGGCGCTGCTCGGGCCTGCGTTGCTCGGGATCGATCTCGAGACCGCATGCAAGAAATACGAGGAGGAGCATGGCGGGAAGAAGCAGCTGGGCGGCCCGGGGACGGCCTGGCACCAGTTCGATGTGCGCGCCTATCGCGTTCATGAGCGCGGACCCGTCGCCGGCAAGACGGTCGGGCAAGCCGAGGCGCTGCTTCCCGATCATCGCATCTTCGTCCTCCGGCTCCGGCAAGCCGGCAAGATCGAGGAGGCAACTTCGGACACCGTGATCCATGCCGGCGACATCGTCGCCGTTGCCGGCCGCCGGGATGTGCTCGTGCAGCTGATCGGCGAGCAGGCCGAGGAGGTTGACGATCGCGAACTGCTGGCAGTGCCGATCGAAGGCGTCGATGTCTACGTCACCAGCAAGGACGTCGACGGCAAGACGCTGGAGCAACTGGCGAAGGAACCGGGCGCTCGCGGCGTATTTCTGCGCAAGATCGCCCGGGGCGCGATCGCGGTCGAGATTCCGATCCTGCCGAACACCAAGATCAATCGCGGCGACATCCTCACGCTGGTGGGCCGCACATCCGATGTCGCCGCCACCACAAAGATGCTGGGCCGGCCCGATCGCGAGACCGACGTTGCCGACGTCGCCTTCATCGGCGCCGCGATCGCGATCGGCGCCCTGGTCGGCGCCTTCGTCTACAAGATCGGCAGCGTGCCGCTGACGCTGTCCACCTCCGGCGGCGCATTGATCTCCGGCCTGTTCTTCGGCTGGCTCCGATCCGTGCATCCGACCTTCGGCCGAATCCCGTCACCCACGGTGTGGTTCATGAACTCGGTCGGCCTGAACGTTTTCATTGCCATCGTCGGAATCTCCTCGGGCCCGGGATTTGTCGCCGGCCTGCAGAAGCTCGGCTTCAGCCTGTTCCTCTGGGGCGTCGTCGTGACTACCGTGCCGCTGATCCTGGCGATGTTTGTCGGCAAATACGTGTTCCGCTTCCACGACGCGATCCTGCTCGGATGCTGCTCCGGCGCGCGTACCACGACCGCCTCGCTGGGCATGATCAACGACCGCGCCAAAAGTCAGATTCCCGGCCTTGGCTATACCGTCACCTACGCGGTCGGAAACACGCTGCTGACGATCTGGGGCATGGTGCTGGTGATGATGATGACCTAGCCGCGGCCCGACAATGTTGACCTGGCTTGCGCAATTTCTCGTTCGGTATCCGGAGCTCGCGCTGTTCCTGGTGATCGCCGCGGGCTACTGGATCGGAAGCTTCAGGATCGGCGCCTTCAGCCTCGGCCCGGTGACGGGCGCGCTGTTCGCAGGACTTGCGGTCGGCGATTTCGCGCATGTGCCCGTCTCCGGCATGACGAAATCGTTCCTGTTCCTGCTGTTCCTGTTCGGGGTAGGGTACTCGGTCGGTCCGCAATTCATGCTGGCGATGAAGCGCGACGGGCTGAAGCCGATGTTGATGGCCGTTGTCGTGAGCCTGACCGGCCTTGCGGCGGCGATCGTCGCGGCACGCGTGCTGCGACTCGACGCCGGCTTTGCAGCCGGGCTCATGTCGGGTGCGCTGAGCCAGAGCGCCGCGATGGGTACCGCGACCGACGCGGTCAATTCCCTGCCTGTGTCCGAAGCACAGCGCGCGTTGTTGGTCTCGCACATCGCGGTGGCCGACGCGGTCTGCTACATCTTCGGCTATGCCGGCGTGATTACATTCTGCACGATTGTCGTTCCGGCGCTGTTGAAGATCGATCTGAAGGCGGAAGCGCTCAAGCTGGAGCAGACCCTGGGCATCACGCGCGCCAAGCCCGGCCTGGCGTCGGCATGGCGCAAGTTCGAAGTGCGCGCCTACCGGCTGGATGATCATGCCGCGATCGCCGGATTGTCGGTTGCGGCCGCCGAAGCCCGCGTGCCCGGGCAACGCGTCTTCATCCACCGCTTTCGTCGCGGCGAGCGCATCCTGGAGGCGGAGCCTGCCACTGTGCTCGCGGCCGGCGATATCATCGCGCTGTCGGCGCCGCGCCAGACCATCGTCGAACTGATCGGACCGCGCGGTGAGGAGGTGGAGGACCGCGAGCTGCTCGACATCCCCGTGATCTCGGCGGACGTGTTCCTGATCAACCGGGAACTCGCGGGCAGCAGTCTGCAGCAGGCGTCGGAACAGAGCTGGGCACGCGGCCTCTACTTGCGTTCGTTGAGCCGCGGCGATGAAGCTCTCCCCATCGCGGCCGGCGTTGTCCTGCAGCGCGGCGATATGCTTCGCATCGTCGGTCCTGAATCGGTGGTCCAGAATGCAGCCAAGAGCATCGGCGTCATCGTTGCGCCGAGCACCAGCATCGATTTCGTGGTGCTGGGGCTCGCGATCTTCTTCGGCGGCCTCGTTGGCGTGCTCCTGAGCTTTTCGATTGGTGGCGTCACGATCTCGCTGAGCACCAGCGTCGGTACGCTGCTCGCTGGACTTCTTGTCGGCTATCTCCGCACACGTCTGCCGTATTTCGGCCGGATCCCCGATGGCGCCATCAGCCTGATGACGTCGCTCGGACTGGCTGCCTTCGTCGGCCTGACCGGGATCCATGCCGGTCCGGTCTTCCTCTCCGCCATACGGGAGTCGGGCGTCGGCCTGCTGCTGGGTGGCATGTTTGTCACCCTGTTGCCGCAGATCGTCGGCTTCTGCTTCGGCCATTTCGTGTTGCGCATGAACCCCATCCTCATGCTCGGCGCATTGACCGGCGCACAGACGGTCACGGCCGCGATGGCGGCCATTCAGGAGCGCTCGGGCAGCTCCGTGGTGGTGCTTGGCTACACGCCCGCCTATCCGATCTCCAATATTCTGCTGACAACCTGGGGATCGATCATGGTCGTCGTTTTCGCTGGATGACGGGGCAGGGACGGCTCGCGCCTACCTCGTCATTGAGAGTCGCGCACAAGCGAGCCTCCCCGGGGCCGGACGACCGTATTCCGCCTGCGGCTTCGGAGCATTCCTACGCACACCGAGTGCCGAAATCGATGGTTGCGGCTCGCGCAACCAAAGTCCGGACCAACCGGTTCCGATAAAATGGCCCGCATTTCTCGGGCCATTTTTGCTTTGGGAGGACAATCAGAGCTCGTGTCCTCGACTGATTGAGCGCAGATCACGGCGTTTCCGCAACGCGGGCCGCTCACTAGCAGGCTGTTGAAGAAGTCTTTGAGCGACGCGCGATGAATGGGATGTCGTCACCGTTGAGGAGGCAGATTTCACCTTCCAGCGAGCCGTCATTCTGCAGTTCGGCCCAGCCGTGACCGTCGGCTGGCTCCATTTCGTCGTTTCCCTGCCAGCCGAACTCGACGGTATCGCCGTGGCAGGCTCCAGTGAGGCAATCGATGGCGAACTCGCCGCCGTTCTCATCGAACTGGACGTAGGCGCCCGCCAAGGCCATGTCGTAGCCCGGTGTCTCGACGACCCGCCATCTGCCTCGGATGCTCATGCCGGTGCCGCCAGAAGCTTCGGCAGCCGGATCAGATTGTAGGCCGCAAGAGCCAGGACGAAGACGGCATCTACCCGGTCGCGGCCTCGCAGCTTGACCTTGGCCAAGCCGGCGGAACTCTTGATCCAGCCGAAGACTTCTTCGATGCGTTTGCGGCAACGCTGGCTGATGTCATAGCCGCCGTGACGTGTGGTGCGCGCGTCGATCGCCGTCTTGCGCCGCTTGCCGGTCTTGCTCAGATGTCGGTCGACCGCGACATGCGGGGTAACCAATCTATCCCTCAGGTCGTGCACGAACTGCGTGACGTCATAGGCCTTGTCCGCCCCCACAGTGATCCGCTTCGTGCACCTGCGCCTATCAATCTTGGCAAGCGCAATCTCCCGTTCGGCGGTGCCCGTCGCTTGGCTCACTCCACCCAAAACCGCTAAACCATTGCGATTTTCCATCAGCACATGCCCCATATAGCTCAGCTTGGCCGGCTGACCGTCCCCCTTCTTGTAGAGCCGAGCCTCGGGATCGGTCGTGCTCGCATGGGTCTCGTTGGATCGCTTCTCCTTGTGGAAGCTGCGCTCGGAATTGCGTCCCGGACCGTCCTCGTCTTTGTCGCTGCCATCCTTCTTCCGGAAGCTCTTGATCGAAGCCCAGGCTTCAATCAGCGTACCATCCACCGAGAAGTGATCGCTCGATAGCAGACGCTTGACCTTTGGTTGCGCCAAAAGCGCGTTCAGGAACTTGGCCGCAATCTCACCCTCAAGCAGCCGGTCGCGGTTCTTCGAGAAGGTCGAATGGTCCCAAACCGCATCGCCCACCCCAAGCCCAACGAACCAGCGGAACAGAAGATCGAACTCCATCCGTTCCATCAGATGCCGTTCCGAGCGAACCCCATAAAACGCCTGGAGGAGCATCGCCCGAAGCAACTTCTCCGGTGCGATCGAGGGACGACCGAAGTCCGTATAGAGCTTGCCGAACTCCCAGAAAGCCCGCCTAGCGCCGCATTCGCCAAGTCCCGGATCACCCTTAGCGGGTGGTCTGCGCGAACCCGAGCCTCGAGGTCCACATAACTGAAAAGCGAGCCGGATTGTTCGTCACTCCCGCGCATCACGTCCCCCAGACAAATCCTGTTCCTAGGGAATCACGATCCAAAACGCTTCGCCAAAGGCTTCTTCAACACTCTGCTAGACGATGAAATGGAATTCGTGCCACGCACTCCAGCTGATGCCATCGCTGGCGCGAACCCAGAGGTCGTCAGGCACGGTACCGCCCTGGAATGTCGTGCCGGCAATTTGAGCCGCGCTGACGTTGATGGCGGTGCCGGTGGGCTGCGCATTCCCGCCAATGCTCCAGTGGCCGCTGCTTGCCGACGGCGTCGAATCCCAGAGTTGATATTGCGCGACATTGTCGCCGTCGGCATCCGCGACTGAAAACAGGCTTAAGGCGGCCACGCTCTGATTAGCCGTCGCATGGAAGTCGGACGCGGTCACGACCGGAGCGCTGTCAACCGGCGCGGTGACGTGAAACTCCTTCCACGCGCCCCAGGCAAAGCCGTCGTAGGCCCTCACCCAGAGATCGTCCGAACCCGATCCGCTTTGAAAGCTTGTGCTCGAAAGCTGAGCTGCCGTGACATCGATGGCGGCATTGGTGCCTTGGGCGACTCCCCCGACCACCCAGTGCCCGCTGCTCGCATCCGCCGTCGAATCCCACACCTGATAGTTTGTGATGGTGTCGGCATCCGCGTCGGTGATCGAGAACAGCGTCGAGGCCGCGATGTCCTGGCCGTGGCTCGCCGAATAGTCGGCGGCCGTGACGATCGGAAGGTTGTCGATCGGCGCGTTGACGTGAAACTCCTTCCAGTTGCTCCATGTCATGCCATCAAAGGCTCGGACCCAGAGATCGTCAGAGCCCGAGCCGCTCTGGAACGATGTATTGGCCAGTTGCGCCGCGCTCACATCGATGCTCTGGCCGGTGGGCTGCGCGATGCCGGCCACGACAAAATGCCCGCTGGCAGGATCGGCGGTCGAGTCCCAGAACTGATAGTTGGTCATCGCATCGCTGTCGGTATCGCTGACCGTAAACAGATTTGCCGCCGCGATATCCTCGCCATGCGTGGCGGCCAGATCCGACGCGCTCACCACAGGAGTATGGTCGATCGGCGCGTTGACGTGAAACTCCTTCCAGTTGCTCCATGTCATGCCATCAAACGCTCGCACCCAAAGGTCGTCAGAACCCGATCCGCTCTGGAACGATGTACTGGCCAGTTGCGCCGCGCTCACATCGATGTTCTGGCCAGTGGGCTGTATGACGCCGCCCACGACAAAATGCCCGCTGGCAGGATCGGCGGTCGAGTCCCAGAACTGATAGTTGGTGATCGTATCGCTGTCGGCGTCGCTGACCGTGAACAGGCTTGCCGCCGCGATAGTCTGGCCATGGGTGGCGGTCACGTCCGACACGATCGCCACAGGAGTATGGTCGATCGGCGCGTTGACGTGGAACTCTTTCCAGGCTCCCCATGCGGTGCCGTCATTGGCTCGCACCCAGAGATCATCCGAGCCGGAGCCGGTCTGGAACGAGGTGTTGGTCAATTGTGCGGGCGTCACATCGATGGCTATGTTGGAAGCCTGCGCTACTCCGCCGATCACCCAATGGCCGCTGGCGGGATCGGTCGTTGAATCCCAAACCTGATAGCCGACGATCGTGTCTCCATCGGAGTCGGTCGCACTGAAGAGACTCGATGCGGCGATGTTCTGGTTGTGGGTGGCCGACACGTCGGTTGCATTGGCCACCGGCGGATGGTCTGGAAATGGGGTTGCCGTGAACCGGGTCCATGCGCCCCAGAGATATCCATCATATGCCCGGACCCAGAGCGTGTCTGAGGCTGTGCCGAACATATAACTCACTTGCGCGATGTTGGCGGCCGAGACGTCGATTTCGGTATTGGTGGCTTGTGTGACACCATTGATGGCCCAGTGCCCGTGGCCCTCGGTGTCCCACAACGCATACTGGGTGACCGCATCGCCATCCGCGTCGGTAGCCGAGAACAGTCCCGATCCAGCTAGCGAGAGCTGCCCGTGCGTGCCGGTCACGTTGGTGGCCGTGACCGTTGGGGCGCGATCGGCCGGAGAAATCACAAAGGATTTCCAGTCGCTCCACAAATAGCCGTCGAAGGCTCTGATCCACAGCGTGTCCGAGCCGGGTCCGGCTTGGTAGCTCGTTTGGGCCAGCTGCGAAGCGCTGATGTCGATCTCGGTGTTGGTGCCCTGGACTGTTCCGTTCACCGTCCAGTGACCGTAGCCGTTGCTGTCCCACAGGGCATATTGGGTAATGCTATCGCCCGCGGCCATGTTCACCGAGAACAGTGACGAGGCCGAAAAAACCTGATTTCGAGCCGCGGTCTGATCGGCAGCCGCCACGACTGGTGTCGTCCGGATGCTGTATCCGAGATCCTTCAGAACTCCGATGTCCAGGTTGGAGATCGCGTACTGGTAATTGCCGTAGAAAACGATCCCGTTCATCAGGTCCAGCGTGAGAGGATCCTGAACGGTCGAGGGACTGGCGTAGAAGTCGGATTGCTGATTGCCGAAGTGGTAGTAGTTCTGGGTGGTGCTGTTCGTGGTCAAAGGGACCGGGCCGCCGTAGGCAGCCTCGGCATTGGCACCGACAAAGTAAGCGCCGTATGCGGTCTTTTGAATCAGGGTGTCGAACGTCGATTCGTAGGCGCCGGCCAGCTGGCCGCTCTGGTTGTACCAGCCCACCATGCCGAAGCCATGCATGAGCTCGTGGAGAAAAACGTCGATCGGATTGATCACGTTTCCAGGGACCTGACTGGAGTAGGTCAGGCCGTAATCCAGGTCGATGTACTGGAAGTAGCCGGGGTCGATGTTGATGGTGATGTCGCTTGTCGTGCCGGGGACATGCTGGCCGGTGGTCAGCTCGTACTGGCTGGATGGCTCATACACGGCGAGCCCGCCGCTTGTGCCGATGTAGTAGCTGGAGGTAGGCCCGCCATCGGCACGGCCAACGGCGGTCGGCAGGATGTTGAGCGACACAACCAGAGTGCCAATGCCTAGGATATATTGCTGCCAAATGTTGAGGGCCTGCTCAAGATCGTAAACGAGAGACGCGTCAGCGGATCCGCCGACGTTCGATGGATCGTTCAATGTTACTGAATAGTTCCAGGGCATCTCGGTCGGACTCTCAGTCTATGGTAGCGCGCGCATAATAAGTGACATTCAACTGACTGCCGCGGTGTAGTCAACAGACGTCAAGTGGGCCGGCGCCGACGCGGCATCCGTGCCGCGATCCGTAAGACTACGGACCTCGGCCCGAGTTCGAACGGCTTCGCGAAGGGTTCCTCGATCGGCATGATCGAGCTCGCGAAACCGGCGCGGCCGTTCATAACGCCAATTGCATCTCGCCGGAGAGCCATAGTACTCTGGCTGTCATATTCATCTGCTGCTCTTTGGTTCGCTGCGAACAGTCAGTTTGCACTGACGGCGAGGTTGTAAGGGCAGGGGCAGGGCGCGCTTACGGCAATCCCGGCTCATTCGACTGCAGTCAATTTCAGCTACTCAACAGATTAATCGCGAAATGATTGAAACGCGGAGCGGCGGCACAGCAGACAGCGGGATAGTTGCACTCGTGATGTTGCTGCGTTTTCACGGTATCCCGGCCGATGTCGACCAGATTCGTCATCAATTCGGGAATGCCTCGTTCGGAACGCCGGAGATGCTGCGCTACGCGCGCTCGACCGGCGTCAAGGCCCGCGAGGTGAGCAGCAACTGGTTGAGGCTGGAGAAGGTCCCGCTTCCTGCCATTGCCCTGTTGCGCGACGGCGGCCATCTGATCCTTGCCAAAGTGGGCGCAGACAAGATCCTCGTTCAGTCACCCCTGTCAGAGCGCCCGGAGTTGATCACGAGGGCCGACCTGGAGGCGGTGTGGGCCGGCCGGCTGATCCTGGTGAGCCGCCGGGCGGGACTGGTCAACCTTGCCCGTCGCTTTGATTTGTCATGGTTTCTGGGAGCCATTCATAAATATCGCTACCATTTCCTGGAGGTGCTGATCGCCTCCTTTTTCTTGCAGCTGTTTGCGCTCGTGTCGCCGCTGTTCTTCCAGGTGGTGATCGACAAGGTCCTCGTTAATCACACGCTCAGTACGCTCGACGTGCTCGCGGTGGGTTTGATCGGCATTGCGGTTTTTGAGACGGCCCTCGGCATATTGCGGACATACCTGTTCTCTCACGTGACGAACAGGATCGACGTCGAACTGGGAGCCCGCCTGTTCCGGCACCTCATCGGCCTTCCGATTGCCTACTTTCAGGCGCGCCGGGTCGGCGACTCGGTTGCGCGGGTCCGCGAGCTCGAGAACATTCGCAACTTCCTGACCGGCTCTGCCCTGACGGTGGTGATCGATCTGTTCTTCACCGCAGTTTTCATCGCGGTGATGTTCGTCTACTCGCCGATCCTGACCTGGATCGTCCTTGGATCCTTCCCGCTCTATGTCGGTATCTCGGCCGGCGCGACGCCGCTGTTCCGTCAGCGGCTGGACACCAAATTCGAGCGCGGCGCCGAAAACCAGGCGTTTCTTGTCGAGAGCGTAACGGGTGTCGAGACGATCAAGGCCATGGCGCTCGAACCGCAGATGCAGCGCCGCTGGGAGGAGCAGCTTGCCGAGTACGTTGCCGCGAGCTTCCGCGTGCTCAGCCTGGCGAATGTTGCGAGCCAATCGGTTCAGTTCGTGAGCAAGCTCGTCACCGCGGTGATCCTTTACGCCGGTGCCAAGCTGGTGATCGACGGCAGCCTTACGGTGGGCGAGCTGATCGCCTTCAACATGTTCTCCTCGCGCGTCAGTGCTCCGGTCCTGAGACTGGCGCAGCTCTGGCAGGACTTCCATCAGGCCAGGCTCTCGGTCGCGCGGCTGGGCGATATCCTGAACACGCCGGCGGAGCAGACGTTCAATCCCGGTCGCGCGGTGCCGCCTCCCATCAAGGGCCAGGTCACACTCGAGCACGTGTCCTTCCGATATCGTGTAGATGGGCCGGAAGTGCTGCACGACATCAACATCAACATTCCCGCCGGCCAAGTGGTCGGCATTGTCGGTCCGTCCGGCTCAGGCAAGAGCACCTTCACGAAGCTGGTCCAGCGCCTTTACGTCCCGGAAAAGGGCAGGGTCCTTGTCGATGGAGTCGATCTTGCGATGGTCGATCCGGCGTGGCTGCGTCGCCAGGTCGGGGTCGTCCTGCAAGAGAACGTGCTGTTCAATCGCAGCGTACGGGAAAACATTGCGCTCGCCGACCCGGCCGCTCCGATGCAGCAGGTGATCGCGGCGGCCCAGCTTGCGGGAGCTCATGAGTTCATTCTGGAGCTGCCGGAAGGCTACGACACTGTCGTAGGCGAGCGCGGCAACAGCCTGTCGGGAGGGCAGCGGCAGCGTATCGCGATCGCGCGAGCCCTTATCACCGACCCGCGCATCCTGATCTTCGACGAAGCGACCAGCTCGCTGGACTATGAAAGCGAAAGGGTCATTCAGGACAATATGAACCGGATCGTGAAGGGGCGAACGGTCTTTGTCATCGCGCATCGTCTGTCCGCGGTCAGGCGCACCGATCGAATCATCACCATCGATCGCGGGCGGCTCGTCGAACAGGGATCCCACGAGGAGCTGCTCAGCACAGGCGGAAGATACGCGTCACTGTACCGGTTGCAGGCGGGGATCCATGAAGTCGGCTCGTGAAGCGCTTCCCGCCGGGGGGAAATCGAGGGACGAACTGGCTTTCCTGCCGGCCGCCCTCGAAATCGTCGAGACGCCGCCATCTCCGACGGCCAGGCTTACCGGCGTCCTGATTGCCGCGTTGTTCTGTTGCGCGGTCGCGTGGGCCGGTCTCGGCAAGATTGACATCGTTGCCTCCGCATCGGGAAAGATCGTGCCGGGCGATCGTGTCAAGCTGGTTCAGCCGCTCGAAATCGGCGTGGTCCGGGCCATTCACGTTCGCGACGGTCAGGCCGTCAAAGCAGGCGAGGTTCTGATCGAGCTGGATCCGACGAGCAATCAGGCGGAGCTTCAACACCTGAAAAACGATCTTCTCTCGTCATTGCTGGATATTTCGCGCACGCGCTCCGCACTCGACGGAAACACCAGCGCGCTTGACGGGGCGCCCGACGACACGCCGCCCGCCTTGATTCAAATGCATCTGGAGTTCTTGCGGAGTCAGGATTCGGAGCAGCGCGCCAAGCTGTCGGAACTGGATCGGCAACGGGTCCAGAAGGTCGCGGAGACCAGGACAATCGAGGCCGGCATCGCGAAGATTGATGCTTTGCTTCCGGTGTTGCAGGAGCGGGTCGGGGTTCGCAAGTACTTGGCCGACAGGGAGTACGGCTCAAAGCTGCAATATTTGTCGGAGCTCCAGGAACTCGTTGGCCTGCAGCAGGACATCCTGGTGCAGCGGAGCAAGCTCGAGGAGGCCAATGCAGCCGTGGCAGCCCTCGATGAGACGCGCGCCAAGCTTGTCTCGGAATACCGCCACCGCTTGTACGATGACCTGGCCAAGGCGACGCAGAAGGCCGGCAGCCTCAAGGACGAGGTGGCCAAGGCCGAGCACCGGACGAAGCTTCAGAAGCTTGCGGCGCCCATCGATGGCGTGGCGCAGCAACTGGCCGTGCACACGGTCGGCGGGGTCGTAACTCCGGCCCAGACGCTCGCGGTGGTGGTGCCGAGCGATAATCAGATTGAAATCGAAGCGATGGTTTCGAATCGCGACATCGGCTTTGTGCACCCGGGTCAGGACGCCGAGATCAAGGTCGAGACCTTCAACTTCACGCGTTACGGCCTGCTGCACGGCAGAATCGTCAGCGTCTCGCGCGATTCTGTCTCCCGGGACAGGTCGCGGGACGCGGCCCGCGAGACGAATGGCGGAGGGACGGAAGAAAGCAGCGAGCCGAAGGGCCAGGCGCCGGCGTATATCGCGCATGTCTCGATTGACCGGACCAAGATGATGATCGACGACAAGGAGATCAGTCTTTCGCCGGGGATGGCCGTCACCGTCCAAATCCGGACGGGCGCCCGCAGCGTCATGAGCTATTTGCTGTCGCCGATCATGCGCTACCGGCAGGATGCTCTCCGAGAGCGGTGAAAGCCGACAGGTCGCCCCGTCATGACGGGGTCCGGGATTCCACGTGGCTCAAGCTTGGATCGGATTCGTGTATCGCAAGGCAGTTTTGCCCGGCGTCGTATGTCCGATATCCATGGCTGTTCAGCCTGCGAACGAGTTCAGCCTTGTCGGTCTTGATGAATTCGGCGTGGATGACGGGGTGATGCAGCCGGATCGTTGCGCCGGCTCCTTCCAGCACCTTCAATTCCATTCCTTCGACGTCGATCTTGATCAGATCGCAGCGGCTCAGCTTCAGGGAATCCAGGGTGACCATCGCCGTTTCGGTGCTGTTGGCCTCGGAATAATCGACAGTCTGGCCGATTTGCTCCGTACCCGGGCGTCGCGTCACCTCCAGGCTCCCGAAGCTGGCGGGCTCCTGGTGGCTTAAGGTCGGTACCCGGGTTTTCCCGGTTTCCGACGAAATAACTGCGTGTATGGCCTTCGCATTAAAGCAGTTGTTGATCGCGATGTTGCCGGCAAGCGCATAATAGACCCGCTCCTGCGCTTCGATTGCAAGGACCGAGCCCCAGCCGTCCATGTGCTTGGACCATTCGATGGTGTGAACGCCGATGTTTGCGCCGCAGTCGATCGCGACGACGCCATCGCCCCGATAGGTTCTTCGCAGTGCAAGAAGGCCCTTCGTCAGCTCGATTTCGGTGGCATCGAACGCGCCGTGCTCGAGGATTTGGATCCCGACTCCAAAGGTGTGCTCGCCCGCCGTGTGGTAGTCCAGCCGGTTTACGATCAGCGGGCCGTGCGCTGACGCCGCGATGACGAATGGGACCTTGCTGGGGGTGCGGCTCATCGTTTGTGTTTCTTTGTGTCTGCGCCGGCGGAAGCCGCCGGGAGGGATACTCGCCAAGGTTTTCGTCCGTTGACGCGGTTGTCAATCTCGCTTACGTTCCGTCTACTTTTTAAGCGTTATTTATATTTCAGGGCAGGGGATATTCGTGAATGCCATTGCCGTCGCGCCGGCGATCGGGCTGAAGCGCTCGATTGACCATGTGACTGACCAACCCAAAGTAATCGTTGATCGTTCGACCAGCGCCGTACCGGCCAAGTCGGACGCTGTTTCGTCAGATGCCGACGCGCCGAAGCCTGCCTATCCCGCGGCCGCCGAACTGCCAACTCAAGTGGGTCCCAAGGGACTGCGCTTCGACTTCAACGATGGCGCCCGGGTATTTTGTCCCGAGGCCGAAACTCCCTGGCGGGTGCGGATCTGGGACGCCGAGTGTGGCAATCTTCTTTTCGAGACGCAGTTCGCGGGCGGCCGGGTCAACAGCTCAAAGCGATACTACGTCCGTTTCCGGATCGAGGTTCTGCAGGGCGATGAGGTCGTCTTCTCGCACGAGTACGATGCGAGGGACCGTCACGTCCTGATCCAGCTTCCGATCGGCACCCTGGGCGACACGATCGGCTGGTTTCCCTATGTGGCGAAGTTCGGGGAAGCGCATGGGTGCAGGCTGACCTGTGCGATGGCGGAAAAGTTGATTCCGCTGTTCCGGGATGCGTATCCCGAGATCAACTTCGTCACCCACGAGGAAATTCAAACCGACCGCTACTACGCCACGTACAGCGTCGGATTGTTCTTCGACGACAAGAACTTCGTGTTTCAGCCGTGCGACTTCCGCCATGTCGGGCTGCACCGGACCGCGGGATACATCCTCGGCGTCGATCCCGTCGAGGCAGCGCCCCGCATCTCGCTTGCGGACGATCGCAGACCGTTTCCCGAGCCTTACGTCTGCATCGCAGTGCAGAGCACCACGCAATGCAAGTACTGGAATAACCCCGCCGGCTGGCGGGAGCTGACCGGCTTTCTCACGCAAGCCGGCTACCGCGTGATCTGCATCGATCAGAAGCCGACACACGGCCACGAGCTGGTATGGAATCACATTCCCAACGGCGCGGAGGACTGGACCGGTGATCGGCCGATCCAGGAGCGGGCGAACCTGCTCAAGCATGCGGCGTTTTTCGTCGGCCTTTCCAGCGGGCTCTCATGGCTGGCCTGGGCGGTCGGCACTCCGGTCGTGATGATCTCGGGATTCACGCATCCGACAAATGAATTTGCTACGCCCTACCGGGTCATCAACTATCACGCGTGCAACAGCTGCTGGAACGATCCGGCAGTTCGATTCGACCACAAGGATTTCTTCTGGTGTCCCCGCCACAAGGGGACGCCGCGTCAGTTCGAGTGCACAAGGCTGATCACCGTGGATCACGTCAAATCGGTGATCAGAACGATTCCTGGATTTGAGCTTTAGCCATTTTCAAGCACTGATTTTTTTGGGGGAGCGCTGCCATGAGCACAACGTTTGTGAGCTCGGGTGTTACCAGCTCAGGACTGATCGAAACGGGGTCCAATATTCTCGAGGTCCTCAACGGAGGCTCGGCAGTTTCGACGGGGCTATCTGGCGGCGGCCAGCTCTTGGTCGACTCCGGCGGCTACGCGGTCCGCACCGCGATTTCCAGCGGCGGCAGTGCCGTTATCAGCGCAGGTGGCGGGGCCGATCATCTTACCGTCTCGAACGGCGGCACGCTCAACGTGGCCGGCATGGTCAACAGCAATACCGCTGTGTTGACCGGCGGTGTCGAGAATGTTCTGTCCGGCGGGTTCATCTCCGGCGCGAGCGGATCGGGGACCGGAATTTCGGGCGGCACGGTCAACCTGCTGGCTGGCGGCTCGGCTGCTTTCGTCGGCGTGTCGAGCGGCGGCACCTTCAACGTGATGGGCAAGGTGCTCAGCAACGTTGGTATCTACAACGGCGGCGTGGAGAACGTCTCCTCGGGTGGCTTTATCTCGGGCAACAACAGTGCCGGTACCGGCGTTTCCGGCGGTACCCTGAATCTGTTGGCAGGCGGCTCGGCCGCCTATGTCGCCGTCTCGAACGGCGGCGTCTTCAATGTCGCGGGCACGGTGCTGAGCACCGTCGGGGTGTATAGCGGCGGCGTCGAGAACGTGCTGTCGGGCGGCGTAGTCCTCGGCGTGTCCGGAGGCTTCGGCACCGCGATCTCCGGCGGCACGGTGAACGTGCAGACGGGCGGGTCGGCGACCGCAATGTTCGTTTATGCCGGCGGTGCGCTGAACGACAGCGGCGTCATCACCAACCAGTTCGTGCTCAGTGGCGGTGTCGAAACCGTCTCGTCCGGCGGTCTTGCGTCGGGGGCACAGGTCTCGGCGGGCGGTCTGCTTGACATCCTCGCCGGGGGCTCGGCGACGGGTATCGGCGATGCCGGGAGGGTCGTCGTCGAAGCCGGCGGCATCGCCGACCACATCATCGTTTCGTCCGGCGGCGTGCTCAGCGTCGGCGGCACCATTACCAGCAATACCGGCGTGTTGGCCGGCGGCGTCGAGACTGTCTTGTCCGGCGGGCTCATCTCTGGTGCGGCCGGGTCCGGAACGGGAATTTCGGGCGGCACGATCAACCTGCAGGCCGGCGGCTCGGCCTTCTACGTCGGCGTTTCGAGCGGCGGCACGTTCAACGTGTCCGGTTATGTGGGCGCAGGGTCCGTATACAATGGAGGCGTGGAAACCGTTTATTCGGGTGGGCTGATCTCGGGTGGCGCTGGAATTGGAACAGGGGTCTCGGCCGGCGGCACACTGACCGTACTCGCGGGCGGCTCGGCCGCATGGGTGGGCGTTTCGAGTGGCGGCATTTTCAACGTCTCCGGCACCTTCCTCAACAATGGCGGCGTCTATGCCGGCGGCGTGGAGAACGTCTATTCGGGCGGTTTGATCTCGGGCGCGAGCGGATCCGGAACGGGAGTTTCGGGCGGCACGCTCAACCTGTTCGCGGGCGGCTCGGCCGCCTTCGTCGGTGTATCGAGCGGCGGCACGTTCAACGTGGCGGGCACGGTGCTGAGCAACGTCTCCGTCAACAGCGGCGGTGTCGAAAACATTCTTTCGGGTGGTGTTGTCACCGGCGTCACGAGCTCGGGCACGGGCATATCCGGCGGCACCGTCAACGTATTTGGCGGCGGCGCGCTGGATCACGCGACGGTTTCCAGCGGCGGCGTTCTGAACGTCTCCGCCGGTGGCACGGCGCACCACCTGACGGTGTCGGGCGGCGGCACCATGAATGTCAGAGGCACGACCACCAGCAACGCGCTGATCACGGACGGTGGTGTCGAGAACGTGTTTTCCGGGGGGCTGATCTCCGGAACGTCCGGCTCCGGCACAGTCATTTCCTCCGGCGGCATCGTGAACCTGCAGGCCGGCGGCGCTGCGGCCTATCTGACCGTTTCGAGCGGCGGCACGTTCAATGTGTCGGGCACCGTGCTCAGCAATGTGACCGTTTCTGCCGGCGGCGTTGAGAACGTCTTCTCGGGGGGCGTTGTCGGCGGTGCGTCAGGCTCCGGGACGTCCATTTCCGGCGGCACACTCAACGTCCTTGCGGGCGGTTCGCTTGCTCACGTGACGGCTTGGAGCGGTGGCGCTCTGAACGTCTCCGCCGGCGGTACCGCGCACAACATCACGGTGTCGAGTGGCGGCATCATGACTGTTGCGGGCACGATCACCAGCAGCACGACGATCACCGACGGCGGTGTCGAGAACGTTCTGTCCGGCGGCCTGATCTCCGGGGCGTCGAGTGCGGCCACCGTCATTTCCGCGGGCGGCACGCTGAACGTTCTGGCCGGTGGTTCGGCTGCTCACGTCGGCGTGTCGAGCGGCGGCGTCTTCAACGTTGCCGGCAAGGTGCTGAGCAACACAGCTATCTTTGACGGCGGCGTCGAGAACGTCTTGTCCGGGGGATCGATCTCGGGAGCGAGCGGATCCGGGACCGGGGTTTCGGGCGGCACCTTGAACTTGTCGGCTGGCGCCACGGCTTCCTTCGTCGGCGTGTATAACGGCGGCATCTTCAATGTTGCGGGCACCGTGCTGAGAAATAACGGCGTCAATGCCGGCGGTGTCGAGAACGTGCTGTCCGGTGGGCTGATCACCGGAGCCATCAGCTCCGGGACCGGCGTCAACTCGGGCGGCGTATTGAACGTCCAGGCCGGCGGCTCGGCGGCGTTCGTCGCCGTTTCGAGCGGCGGCACGCTCAACGTGTCGGGCACCGTGCTCAGCACGGTCGGCGTCTATGCCGGCGGCGTTGAGAACGTATTCTCGGGTGGCGTCGTCACCGGCGCATCGGGCTCCGGCACGAGTATAGCCGGCGGCACGATCAACGTATTCTCGGGCGGCGCGCTGGCCTACGCGGGGGTGTCCAGCGGCGGCGTCCTGAATGTTTCCGCCGGCGCTACGGTGCACGACGTCGGAGTGTCGAGCGGCGGCACGTTCAACGTTGCCGGCACGGTGACCAGCCACGTCGCGGTATTTGCCGGCGGCACCGAGATCGTATCGTCGGGCGGCTCCACGGGGCCGGTCATCATTTCCGGCGGCTTGCTCGAATTGCAGGCCGGCAGCGTCGCGAGCGGCGGCATCATCTTCAGCGGTTCGGGCGGGCAGCTCAAGATCGACGGCGCGTCGCTGTCCACCACCATCAGCGGGCTGGTGCTGGGCGACAGCATCGATCTGGCAGGCCTCAGTTTCGCATCTGGCGGGTCGGCGACCTTGCTTCCGGGCAATATCCTGCATGTCACGGAGGGGGCTTCCACCTTCGACCTGCAGCTCGATCAGACGCCCGGCGTGCGGTTCGGCGTCAGCGCGGATTCCGGCACCGGCACACTGATCACGGCGCGTGCCGATAGCGCGCCGGTCACGTCCGCGTCCAACATCCAGGCGAGCCTTGGCCAGAGTTTTGTTACGGCTTCCAGCCTCTTCAGCGTGTCGGACACCGACGGCGATACGATCACCCAATATGCGTTCTGGGACACCGAGGGTAACGGACATTGGGCCATCAACGGTGTCACCCAGGCCACCAACGTCGAGATCGATGTGTCCGCGGCGAACCTGTCGCAGGTCAGCTACGTATTTGGTCCCACTGGATCGACGGATTCGCTCTACGTGCGGGCCAATGACGGTACGCTTTGGGGCGGCTGGACCAAATTTACGGCAACGGCATTTGCGGACACCGCACCGACCGTGAACGCAAGCAACGTCACTGCGGCGCACGGTCAGACATCGGTCGCCGCATCGAGCCTGTTCACGGTGTCCGATCCGGATCCCGATACGATGACCCAGTTTGCGTTCTGGGACACCGGCGGAAACGGCCACTGGGTTGTCAATGGTGTCGCCCAGGCCGCCGGGGTCGAGATCGACGTTCCAGCGTCGCAGCTATCGCAGGTGAGCTACGTCTTCGGGCCGACAGGGTCGGCTCCTGACACGCTGTATATCAGGGCGAATGACGGGACGTTGTGGGGAGGTTGGAAGAGCTTCACGGCAACGCCGGGACCCGAGGTTGCCCCGGTCGTCACGGCATCGAACGTGACCGCGCTTCATGGGCAGACGTCGGCTCTCGCCTCGAACCTGTTCTCGGTCACCGACAACGACAGCGACGCGATCACCCAGTACGCCTTCTGGGACACCGGTGGGAACGGCCACTGGGTAGTGAATGGCGTCGCCCAATCCGCCGGCGTCGAGATCGACGTTGCGGCGGCGAACCTGTCGCAGGTGAGCTACGTCTTCGGTCCGGGCGGCTCAACGCCCGATACGCTCTATGTGCGGGCCAATGACGGAACGTTGTGGGGAGCCTGGACCGCGTTCACGGCAACGCCGGGACCCGACGTTGCTCCGGTCGTCACCGCATCGAACGTGACCGCGCTTCATGGGCAGACGTCGGCTCTCGCGTCGAACCTGTTCTCGGTCTCGGACAGCGAGAACGATACGATCACCCAGTATGCCTTCTGGGACACCGGAGGAAACGGCCACTGGGTGGTGAACGGTGTCGCGCAGTCCGCCGGCGTCGAGATCGACGTTGCGGCGGCGAACCTGTCGCAGGTGAGCTATGTGTTCGGACCGGGCGGCTCGACGCCCGATACGCTCTATGTGCGCGCCAATGACGGCTCGAAGTGGGGCACCTGGACAGCGTTCACGGCAACGCCGGGGGACGACATTGCTCCGGTCGTCACCGCATCGAACGTGACCGCGCTCCATGGGCAGACGTCGGCTCTCGCCTCGAGCCTGTTCTCGGTCTCGGACAGCGAGAACGATACGATCACCCAGTATGCCTTCTGGGACACCGGAGGAAACGGCCACTGGGTGGTGAACGGTGTCGCGCAGTCCGCCGGCGTCGAGATCGACGTTGCGGCGGCGAACCTGTCGCAGGTGAGCTATGTGTTCGGACCGGGCGGCTCGACGCCCGATACGCTCTATGTGCGCGCCAATGACGGCTCGAAGTGGGGCACCTGGACAGCGTTCACGGCAACGCCGGGGGACGACATTGCTCCGGTCGTCACCGCATCGAACGTGACCGCGCTTCATGGGCAGACGTCGGCTCTCGCCTCGAGCCTGTTCTCGGTCAGTGACAACGAGAACGATACCATCACCCAATACGCCTTCTGGGACACCGGTGGGAACGGCCACTGGGTGGTGAATGGTGTCGCCCAATCCGCCGGTGTCGAGATCGACGTTGCGGCGGCGAACCTGTCGCAGGTGAGCTACGTGTTCGGTCCGGGCGGCTCGACGCCCGATACGCTCTATGTGCGCGCCAATGACGGCTCGAAGTGGAGTTCCTGGACAGCGTTCACGGCAACACCGGGACCCGACATTGCTCCGGTCGTTACCGCATCGAACGTGACGGCGATTCACGGGCAGACGTCGGCTCTCGCCTCAAGCCTGTTCTCGGTCAGTGATAACGAGAACGATACCATCACCCAATACGCCTTCTGGGACACCGGAGGAAACGGCCACTGGGTGGTGAATGGTGTCGCCCAATCCGCCGGCGTCGAGATCGACGTTGCGGCGGCGAACCTGTCGCAGGTGAGCTACGTCTTCGGACCGGGCGGCTCGACGCCCGATACGCTCTATGTGCGCGCCAATGACGGCTCGAAGTGGAGCACCTGGACAGCGTTCACGGCAACGCCGGGACCCGACACTGCTCCGGTCGTTACCGCATCGAACGTGACCGCACTCCATGGGCAGACATCGGCTCTCGCCTCGAGCCTGTTCTCGGTCTCGGACAGCGAGAACGATACGATCACCCAATACGCCTTCTGGGACACTGGCGGAAACGGCCACTGGGTGGTGAATGGCGTTGCCCAGGCCGCCAACACCGAGGTCGATGTGAGCGCGGCGAACCTGTCGCAGGTGAGCTACGTGTTCGGCCCCGGCGGTTCGACGCCCGATACGCTCTGGGTCAAGGCCAATGACGGCAGCATGTGGAGCGCGTGGAAGAGCTTCACGGCAACGCCGGGACCCGACACTGCCCCGGTCGTTACCGCATCGAATGCAAACGTAACCGGAGTTCACGACCATTCGATCGCGGCCTCGAGCCTGTTCTCGGTCACGGACGCCGAGAACGACACGATCACCCAGTACGCCTTCTGGGATACCGGAGGAAACGGCCATTGGGTTGTGAACGGTGTGGCCCAGGCCGCCAACACCGAGATCGATGTAAGCGCGGCGAACCTGTCACAGGTGAGCTACGTCTTCGGCCCCGGTGGCTCGCCATCGGATACGCTATGGGTTAAGGCCAATGATGGCAGCATGTGGAGTTCCTGGAAGAGCTTCACGGCCACCGCAACGAACCAGGCGCCGACGGTCTCGGTCTCGAATGTGACGACGGTCTCGGGGCAGGTCTTCGCGGCTTCGAGCCTGGTCAGCGCGACGGACGCGGATGGCGATACCATAACGAAATATGCGTTGTGGGATTCCAACACGAACGGGCGTTGGAACGTCAACGGAGTGAATCAGTCTGCGAATACGGAGATCGACGTCACTTCGGCGCAACTTGCCCAGACGACCTATCAGGCCGGCTCCGGCACCGACCAACTCTGGATCCGGGCCTATGATGGCAGTGCGTGGGGTGTCTGGCAGCCTTTCAACGTCACGGGAGAGAGCCCCAGCAGCGCCACCATCGCAGCGGGCGCCACCTTGGAATTGACGGGCGCTTCGAACGCGGCCGTTACGTTCCTGGGCAGCACGGGGACGCTGAAGCTCGACAATTCCGCGAGCTTCACCGGAACTGTCGCCGGGATGTCCGGTTCGGACACGATCGATTTCGCGAATATCAATTTCGCGAACGTTCAAACGCCGACCTTCAGCGGTGACAGCACGCACGGAACGCTCACGGTGACGGACGGCACTGTTACCGCCAGCATTGCGCTGCTGGGCAACTACATGGCTTCCACATTCACGGCCTCGAGCGACGGCCATGGCGGTACCTCGGTCGTCGATCCGCCGGCGATGCAGGTCAGTCAGCTTGCGCAGCCGCAGCATGCGTAATGGCTTGAGATAGGCGGCCGTGGAGGGCCTGTTGCGGGCCCTCCGCAACCAAAATCGCTCAACCGGCAAAGATGAAAGGGCCCGCCTCCCGGCGGGCCTTTTGTTGTCTTGCAGCGCTTCCGCGACGCCGCGCAACACCTAACGCTTGGTCGCTCAGTACCTGATTACAGTGACGAGCCGTTACAGGCTGCTTCCGCCGCCTGGTCGTCCACATTCGGGTCGGCCGCGGCCGTGGCCCAGGCGAGCTCGACGAGGGTCACGATCCGCCGGCCGGCACCGTCGAGCTGGCAGACGATGAGGCCTTGTTCTTCGATGTAGGTCAGAAGATGCCGGGCGCGGCGCAGCGAATGCGTGCCGTAGGCGCGAGCGATCGCGGCATCGCTCGGGCACGGCCAGCCCTCCTTCGCGGCGCGCGCGATCATCATGAAGACGCCCTGCATGTCCTCGGGCAGCAACGCGGCGCGCAGCGAGACGTCCTGCCAGGCGTCGTCCTCCGCGACATCGGCGCCGAGCCCGGCGCGGGCGCGCGTCAGCATCCGGCGGAAATCGGTCAGCTCCGGCACCACGGCACCGAGACCCTCGATCCGGCAGCGGACCACGAACTCCTGATAGAGCACGCCGATGGCGCGGAAGCCGGCGTCGGGCTCGGCGAGGATGGCGCGCAGGATACGGTCCAGCCGTTCACGCCGCTCGGCCAATTGCTCGGCGCTCGGCGGTGGCTCCGCTGCTTCGGGATCTGGCTCCGCTGCCGGCTGCTTGGCGGCCATCAACTGGCTGAGCAGGTCCGGCGACGGCGTCCGGCGCTGCGGCCGCACCGCTTCCGGCGGCGGAGCGGCCAGGATGATCGCGCGTGCGTCCTCCAGTGCCGCTTCAGGCAGCGGCATCAACCGCGGCGCCGCATTGCGCGGCTGGGTGTCGGTCGGACCGATGCGCAAGCCCAGCGGACGGCGGGAGAGCGCAGGTCCCAGCGCCATGAATTGCCCGCGCTCGAGGTCGCGGAAGGCTTCCGCCTGCCGCCGTTCCATGCCGAGCAGGTCGGCGGCGCGCGCCATGTCGATATCGAGGAAGGTGCGGCCCATCAGGAAGTTCGACGCCTCGGCCGCGACATTCTTGGCGAGCTTCGCCAGCCGCTGGGTTGCGATGATCCCGGCAAGCCCGCGTTTGCGGCCGCGGCACATCAAATTGGTCATTGCGCCGAGCGAAAGCTTGCGCGCCTCGTCGGACACCTCGCCCGCGATCGCCGGCGCGAACAGCTGCGCCTCATCCACTACCACCAGCATCGGATACCAGTGGTCGCGGGCGACGTCGAACAGCCCGCCGAGGAAGGCCGCGGCGCGCCGCATCTGGTTCTCGGCGTCGAGCCCCTCGAGATTGAGCACCGTGGAGACGCGATGGATGCGCACGCGCTCGCCCGCGACCTGCAGGCTGCGTTCGGTGTGGTCCTCGGCATCGATGACGAGGTGGCCGAATCGTTCGGCCAGGGTGACGAAATCACCTTCGGGATCGATAATGGTCTGCTGCACCCAGGGGGCGCTCTGTTCCAATAGCCGGCGCAGCAGATGGGATTTGCCGGAACCCGAATTGCCCTGCACCAGCAGGCGTGTCGCCAATAGCTCCTCGAGGTCGATGGCCGCCGAAGCGCCGGCCGTCGTTTGTCCCATCTCGATCGCTACGGTCATGTCCCGACTCAAATTGCCCTTGCGGAGAGGCGGCTTAACAAGCTGATCGCGCCGCGTCGAGCGAACCGCACCATCATCCCCAGGCACGGCCGGGAGCCATGGTGATGCTCGCCAGACGAGATGAAGGTGATCAGGCCACTACAACGTGTTCAGCTTGCGTGTCTGGCGTATATTTTTTCGAACCAGTTCCAGTTCAGCTCCGCGATCCGGCCGGTTCGGACCCGCTCTTATTCAATCAGCCCGCCGAACTCTCAGCCCGCCGAACTCGATGTCTGAGTTCAACTACGACGCATTCATTTCCTACATTCTTCCCGATCCAAACGGGAGGGATCCCTGCTTGCAAGGCCCGCGTTATCAAAGGCATCCGCCAAAAATCGAAGGTTTCACGGATATTATCCCCGCTCACGCGCGCATGCGGCGGAGCGATCCCGATGTCGGCAGCGAGAGGTTCGACCGCGCAAATCTTCCTGGCGCCGGTATTGATCTTCGCCGTTATCGCATTCGGGCTGGTCTCGGCGCTGCTCGGCGACGGCACCTGGGACCGGGCCTCCTGGCTCGCACTTGTCGTGCCGCTTGTCATCATCGCCTTCTACATATTCCGGCGTTCCGCGCGTCCTTCGTGGAAGGAGCGAGCGTTCGCGGTGACGCCGAAGTGATCGGCGTTGCTATTCTTGTGCCGGATACCTCCGTCCCGTTTGCCGGTGGTGTCTCGGCGCGCAAACCTCGGCATAGTCCGCCGCACAAAAGAAACGTGCGAGGAAACATGACTGAGAGCACCGTCGATACGCTTGCGCCGTCGGTCGCGGCGCCTGGCGCAGTGTCGCCGCGAAAAGTGTTTTGGGCGACCTGGTTCGGCTGGATGCTCGATGGCTTCGATTCGTCGATGTACGCCTACATCCTGGTCGGCGCGTTGAGCGAATTGCTGCCCGCCAGCGGCATCGAGCCGAGCAAGGCCAATATCGGCATCTATGGCGGGCTGTTGTTCTCGATCTTCATGCTGGGCTGGGCCTGCTCGATGGTCTGGGGCTGGGCCGCAGACCGTTACGGACGGGTCCGGATCATGTGCTGGACGGTGTTGGTCTACTCGCTGTTCACGGCGCTGTGCGGGCTTGCGACCGGTATCGTGATGTTCGCATTGTTTCGCTTTGTTGCCGGCTTCGGCATCGGCGGCGAATGGGCCGCGGGCACGCCGCTGCTGCAGGAATCCGTGCCGGAGAATACGCGGGTGCGGCTCGCCGGATGGCTGCACACGGCGACGCCGACCGGGCTGTTCCTCGCCGCCGCCGTGACGCTTGCGATCGGCAGCACGCTCGGCTGGCGCGGCATGTTCCTGCTCGGCATTCTGCCCGCGCTGCTGATTGCGTATCTGCGCAGCAACATTCCCGAACCCGAGCGCAGCGCTGCACGCGAGCAGCCGTCGGTTGCGGCCTTGTTTGCCGGCGACCAGGCGCGCACCACCTGGGCCGCGGCGCTGATGATGGCCTGCATCATCTTCGGCCTGTGGTCGTCGAACTTCTGGGCCCCGACCGTGATCTCGACCAAGCTGGTCGCCGCGGGCGCGACGCCGGCGCATGCGCAGGAGATGGGCGCGGTGGCCGGCCTGATCACCAATGTCGGCACGCTGATCGGCTGCCTCCTTGTACCATGGCTAACCACCTGGCTCGGCAGCCGGCGCCGCACCGCCGTGCTGTTCTTCATCGGCGGCCTGATCTCCGTCGTGGTCTCCTATGAGGTCGCGATCGAATGGCTCGACAGCCTGACGCTGTTCATGGTGCTGCTGCCGGTGCTCGGCTTCTTCACCAATGGTGTGTTCGGCTTGTTCACGATCTGGCTGCCGGAGATGTTTCCATCGGCGCTGCGCGGCTCGGGCTCCGGCTTCGCCTTCAGCATGGGCCGCGTGCTCGGCGCCGCCGGCCCGACCCTGATCGGCGCGCTCGCCGCCCGGACCGGCAGCTTCCCGCTGGCGATTTCGATGCTGTCGCTGATCTATGTGGTCGGCCTGCCGCTGATCGCCCTGGCGCCGGAGACGGCCGGCAAGCCGCTGGCGAGATAGCAGGCTCCTTTGCGCGTTGCGCGCGGCTTCGGCCGCGCGCCGTCACGCATCAAGCGGGGCCTTACTCCGCCGGCTTCGCGGTGGCTGGCGTCTGCGCGGCCACGGGCGTCTGCGCAGCTACGGGTGCCTTCGACGGCGCCTTGTCGACCTTCTTCGACCAGGAGCGGTAGTAGGCGAGCGCGGTCATCAGCACGATGCCGACGATGCTGACCGCGATCTGCATCCAAATGCTGCCGGAGACCTCGACCAGCACCACATGCGCGATGACCGCGAGGAAAACGCCGGTGCAAAACACCTCGAGCGACTGCTGGCCGCACTTGATGATCGGCTGGAAGATCGGCCATTCATATCCGGGCCATTCGCGCGGCAGGAAGCGCGTGACGAAGAAGGCGAGCACGACGAAGTGCAGCACGCGATAGGGCGCGAGGTTGGTCTTGTCGTTCGGATTGAAGGCGTCATAGAGCCAGGCCGGCATCGCCTGTCCGAGCTCCGGGAAGCGGCCCGCCAAGGTCATGACCAGCGCGAACAGCAGATAGGCGCCGCCGAGCCAAAGGAAGGCGCGCGAGCGGATGAATGTGATCGATTCACTCGCGCCGCCGAGCGCGAACCAGCCGCCGAACACGAACAGGAACTGCCAGCAGAACGGATTGAAATACCATGAGCCGGACGGATAGGCCGGCAGGTTCCAGCCGAAATGGCGTGCCGCGAGATAGAGCAGGAACGAGGCCAGCAGCGTCAGATTGAGCTTGCGCAGCATCGCCCACAGCACCAGCGGATAGCACAGCATCAGCGATATATAGAGCGGCAGCACATCCATGTTGACCGGCTTGAACGCCAGGATCAGGCCCTGATAGAGCGTCTCGGCCGGGTTGTGCATGAAGCCCGCGACGTTGAATTCATCCTGCAGGTTCGGGTCGTGGTAGCGCTGGGAGAGATAGCCGATCTCGGCGATATAGATCACGAACAGCAGGACGTGCGCGACATAGATCTGCCAGGCCCGCTTGATCAGGCGGGTGGCGCCGATCACGGTGCCGCGCTCGAGCATCATGCGCGCATAGACGAAGGATGCGGTGTAGCCGGAGATGAATACGAATAGATCGGCCGCGTCGCTGAAGCCGAAATTCTTCTGCGTGATCCAGTTCACCGCGTTGTTCGGGATGTGATCGAGATAGATCGCCCAGTTGGCGAAGCCGCGCAGCAGATCGAGGCGATAGTCGCGGCCACGCGGCGGCAGAACAGCCTTGACGTCCATCGGTACGCTCCCATCCCGAGTGCCCGCGCGTCCGGTCGCGGGTCGCCCACGACCTCATACTAGAGCAGGATTTCGACAGTTGTGTATTGGTTTTCCGGAAGCGGATCGCCGCCACAGCCGGCCAAACAGCGATGAATTTGGATCAAATCGTTCGCGCCGCGAACCACGCGGTGCGTAAGATGGGTAGAGCGAAGCGAAACCCATCGCTCCGTGCAAGCCTGACGAACGATGGGTTTCGCTTGCGCTCTACCCATCCTACGAGAGCCTGCGAGAACCGGCCGCGCATCGGCGCGGCTAACGCTGCACGAACCCGTTATGCAGCGTGGTGAACAGCGCCTTGCCCTTCTTCACCAGGTCGTATTTGCGGCCGTAAAGCAGCCAGACCGCGGTGAGGTGACACATCCCGCCCATCATCAGCGACATCGCGGTGTAGGGATCGAGATTGCGGCGATAGGTGCCGGCGCGGCTCGCCTGCTTGATCAGCTGCACATAGCGCAGCGCGTATCTGTCGACCGCCTTCTTGATCCGCGGCTCGGCGGCAAGCACGCTCGGCCAGATCTCGAGGAAGAACACCCGGCCCCAGCTCGGGTTGTCCTTGATGTACTGGAAGTTGGTCAGGAAGATGATACGGAGCTGCTCGACGGGGTCGCCACCTTTGACCAGCAGCGGCTCGGTCTTTTGATACAGCGCCTCGAAATTGCCCTCGGGCACATCAAGCACCAGTGCGCGCTTGTCCTCGAAATAATCATAGATGCTGGAGAGCGGTACTTTCGCCGCGGCGGCGACCTCGGTGAGCGAGGTGCCGTCGATGCCTTTTTCGCCGAACAGCTTGGTGGCCGCTGTGAGGATCTGCTCGCGCCGGTCGCGGCTGCGTTGCTGCTTGAGCTTGAGTGTCGTCCCCGAAGCCACGGTGGTCTCCAAGAGCGTTTTCGCGCGAAGTGGATACCGGTTCGCGCAAGGAAGACGCGTCAAAGCAAGAATCTCGTCCCGCAAAAACAGTAAGGCAGCGGGATCGGAACACAAGCGCTATTGCGACGGCATACAGCGGTAAAGCCTGTGGGTCAGAGCGGCGCGTTCCGCCGCTCATGTGTGCGGAACGCGTTGCGGGCAATGATCTGGCGCATGATCTCGGAGGTGCCGTCCAGAATGCGGACGACCCGCGTTTCCCGCCAGATGCGCTCGATCGGCAGGTCCCTGGAATAACCGGCGCCGCCGAACAGCTGCATGGTGGTGTCGGCGACGCGCTGCACCATGTCGGCGCCGGTATATTTGGAGAGTGCCGCCGCGGCGGTGCGGGCGGCGGCATCGCCCTGGTCGTAACGCCAGGCTGCCTCATAGGCGACAAGCCGCGCGGCATGCAGCGAACTCGCCATGTCGGCGATCTGCCACTCGAGGCCCTGATGGTCGCGCAGCTTGCGTCCGAACGCCTCGCGCTCCGAGACATGGTCGAGCGCATAGTCCAGCAGCTGGCTCGCCGCGCCGACGCAATAGGCGCCCCAATGGGTGCGCCCGGCATCCAGGCACCGCATCGCGATGGCGAATCCCTCGCCCTCCTGTCCCAGCAGATTCTCGCGCGGAACACGGCAATCCTCGAAGATCACCTCGGCATGCTCCGAGCCGCGTCCGGCGGCCATCTCGACCAGGCGGCCGATGGCAAGGCCCGGCGTCTTTGCGTCGACGACAAAGGCCGCGATGCCCTTGGCGCCGGCGGACGGATCGAGCGTGGCGAACACCGTGAAGACGCCGGCTGCGGGCGCATTGGTGATATAGGTCTTGCGGCCGTCGAGCACGTAATGATCGCCGTCCCGCCGCGCCCGGGTCTGGATCCGGGCGGCATCGGATCCGGCATTCGGCTCGGTCAGCGCGAACGCGCCAATCACCCGTCCGCTGGCGAGCTCTGGCAGCCATCGGTCGCGAACCGCCGGCTGGGCGTAGAACTCGATCGCCTTCGAGCCGATGTGAACGTTGACCCCGCTCAGATAGTAGAAGGCGGTGTGGGCCTTCGCGAGCTCTTCGATCGCGATGCAGCTGCCCAGCATCGAGAGGCCGAGGCCGCCGAATTGCTTCGGCGTGTTGGTGCCGAACAATCCCATCCTGCGCAGGCCGGCCATAGCGCTGTCCGGCACCTTGCCGGTCGCCTCGATGGCGGCATCGTGCGGCTGCAGCTCGCGGCGCACGAATTCGCGTACCCGGCTCTGCAGAACGCGGAGATCGTCGGGAAGCCCAAAATGCATGGCGCACAAAAAGTCGAATAATCTTCGAGAAATGTTGCGCCGCCTTCCGGCAGATGTCAAGATTTTGCGGAAGTTCCGGAGAACACGGCATGCTCGCAGGCTTGATGCAGCAGGTCCGCTTACACTCAATCTGGTGAGGGAGTCGAGTGCGGCATGCGCGTCGCCACGCTGGCCTGGAACTCGCACCGTCACCTCGAGCTTTATCTCGCCGTGCCCTGCATGGGCGCGGTGCTGCACACCATCAATGCGCGCCTGCAGGCGCTGGACATCGCAAGACTGCCCGCCCACGCCGAGGATCGGGTGCTGTTCGTCGATCGTTCGATCTGGCGAACCGTCGGGACGGAGATCGCGCTGCGCAACGCGTTCGGAGTTCACTAAACGCTTCAACCCGGCTTCCGACCATCGCATCTTCCGCCGCAACTTTGTCCACTTGTTACGGGACAAAACCACGAGTTGTGGACTGGCGACCTGTCGCTTTGGGGAGAAGATCATGCCACGTTCGTTTCAATCCAATTATTCCGTTCGGCCCTTCCTCGGCCTCGCTGCAGCCCTCACGATCGGGCTTGCCTCGCCGGTATCAGCACAACAGGCCACCGGCACCGCGCTGGCCCGCGTGCTCGTGCTCGGCACCGGCGGCACCATCGCCGGGCAGGCCAATGCCCGCGCCGGCAATGCCTATGACTCAGGCAAGGTCAGTGCGGCCAACCTGATCGCGGCGATCCCGGGCATCGACAACCTTGCCCAGATGTCGGCCGAGCAGATCTCGTCGATCGGCTCGCAGGACATGAACGACAAGGTTTGGTTCGACCTCGTCAAGCGCATCCGCGCGGCCGTTGACAACAAGGAGGTCGACGGCGTCGTCATCACCCATGGCACCGACACGATGGAGGAGACCGCGTTCTTCCTGCAAAACGTGCTCGACACCGACGTCCCGATCGTGCTGGTCGGATCGATGCGGCCTTCGACCGCGATCGGCGCCGACGGTCCGGCCAATCTCTACGAGGCGATGAGGGTCGCCTCTGCCCCGGAATCCCGCGGCCGCGGCGTGCTCGTGGTGCTCAACGACACCATCCATGCCGCGCGCTGGGTGCAGAAGACCAATACCACCAGCGTTGAGACATTCCGCTCGCCCGATGCCGGGCCGGTCGGCTATGTCGACACCGGCGCGCTTCGCTTTCTGCAGCCGGCCGCTCCAGCCAGGGGTACCAAGCTGAAATTGCCGGATGCCCCGTCCTTGCCGCGGGTCGACATCATCTATTCGCATGCCAACATGGACGCCGCTGAGGTCGAGGATGCGGTCAGGCGCGGCGCCAAGGGCATCGTGCTGGCCGGCGTCGGCGACGGCAATTCATCGAAGGGCGCGATCGATGCGCTGGCCGCCGCGGCGAAGCAGGGCGTCGTGGTGGTGCGTTCGACCCGGGTCGGCTCAGGCTTCGTGAACCGCAATGTCGAGGTCGAGGACGACAAGCTCGGCTTCGCGGTCTCGCTCGATCTCAACCCGCAAAAGGCGCGCGTATTGCTCGAGCTCCTGATCGCGAACGGCATCACCGAGCCGTCGGCGGTTCAACAGGCGTTCGCGCGGTAGATCGTCGGTTTTGAAGCGCCTGCCGGCTTCACCTGCGCGGCCTTGTTCGCCGCGCGCCGCGCCGCGAGCAGCAGGGCGCGCGCTTCCGCGATGCGCGACATCACGGTGGTGACGGGAATGCCGGTGACTTCGGCGATCTCCTTGTAGGAGAGATCGATCATCTCGCGCAGCGCGATGACTTCGCGGAGCGGCGCGGGCAGGTCGGCGACCAGTTGCCGGATTGTTGCGCTGTTGCGCCGTTCCGGCGCTGCATTCTCGCCGGCGAGTTTTCGGCCGAGTCTCTCCTGGCAGACGGCTTTGAGGATCGTGAGCAGCCACGGCTTGACGGCGGTGCCGCGAAGGCCGTCGAACCGGCGCAGTGCGCGCAGATAGCATTCCTGCACGGCCAGTTCGGCGTCCGCCTCGGTCCGCATCAGCACCTGGGCGAACGCATAGGCATCGTCGAGACACGGCAACGCCGCGTCGCGAAACTGCTGCGCCGTTTTATTCCCGGCTTTCGCACTTCGCATCATAGGGTTGCATCTCGTGAATAGCTTTACCGGCAATCGGCGCAGTGGTATCAGGCTCCGCGCCGGAGTCGTGGACCGTCGCGCCAAGCGTAGGGACAGGAACGACGTGCGCACACGACATGCGCATATCGGGCAGCAAGCGAGCGATCGTGTCAGCCTTGATCGATCGGGCGTTCGGAGCACGGATCATGTCCGAGACACAGGTGACCAACCGGTTCTCGATCTTCCATCACGGGCTGGCGAAAGGGCCGGCCTATGAGGCTTGGCGCGAAGGGATTTGCCGCGGCTTCTGCCGGCTCGACGTCGGACCGACCGACGACAACCGCATCGACTGCCACAACGAGTTTACGCTGCTGCATACGGTCGCCATCGCGACGCCGCGGGGCGGCTCGGCTCGCTTCGCCCGCACCCGCGCGCTTCTGAATGACGGCTGCGACGATCTTGTCCTGATCTTCGCGACGCGCGGCACGGTGCAGGTCACGCAAGCAGGCAAGGCGATCGAGCTTCAGCGCGGCCAGATGTGCCTCACCGAAATGAATATCGTCGGCACCGCCGATCTCACCCGGTCGGGCAGCTTTATGACGACGCGGTTTCCGCGGCGCCTGCTGCTCCAGATCGCGCCCTCGGCGGAGACGCAGCTGGCGCGGGTGCTCGGGCGCGAGCCGGCCTTGGGCGCGATGATCGAGCGCTATTCCGCGCTCTGCACCGAGCTTGGCGGCGATCTCGACCTGCCGGGCCAGCAGGCGGCGGCGCATCATCTCGCCGACCTGGTCGGTCTCGTGCTCGGCAGCAGTGCCGAAAGGAAGGAACTGGCGGCACGCGACGGCGTGGCGAAGGCGCGGCTTGATTTGATGAAGGCCGATGTTCTCAAAAATCTCGACAACGGCAAGCTCACGATCGAGGCTGTAGCAAGGGCGAACGCGCTCAGCACCCGCCAGGCGCAGCGCCTGTTCGCGTCCGCAGGGACGACGTTCTCGGAGTTCGTCCTCGAGCAGCGTTTGCTGCTGGCGCGCCGGCTGCTGCTGCACGAAGAGGGCGCCGGCCGCAAGGTCAGCGACATCGCCTATACGGCCGGCTTCAACGATCTCTCTTATTTCCACCGCTCGTTTCGCAGGAAGTTCGGCGTAGCACCGGCGGAGATGCAGATGGAACTGGGTCGCAAGCATTGAACACCTGCTGCCGCGGCGCTAGATCAGCACACCAGCTTCATCCCAACGAGGGCACTGCCCATGCCTCTGTGGACCTGCGAACAATGCGGCGCGCAATTTCCTGAAACCGCGGCGCGGCCGCCGGCTTGCCCGATCTGCGAGGACGAGCGGCAATATGTGAACTGGAAGGGGCAGGCGTGGCTGACGCGCGAGGAACTCGCAGAGCGGCACAGACTGGTCTGGCGCGACGATCTCGGTCTCGTTGGACTTGCGCTCGAGCCGTCCTTTGCGATCGGACAGCGCGCGCTGCTGGTGCCGGATCGCGGCGGCTGCGTGATGTGGGACTGCGTGCCGCTGGCAACCGCCGAGGCGATCGCGCATGTCAGATCGCTCGGCGGGCTGAAGGCAATCGCGATCTCGCATCCGCATTATTATGGCGCGGTCGCCGACTGGAGCGCGGCGTTCGACAATGCCCCGGTCTATCTGCACGGCGACGACGCGCAATGGGTGACGCGGCCTTATCCGTCGATCGTGCCGTGGCAGGGCGACAGCCATCGCATCTCCGACGACATCCTGCTGGTGCGCGGCGGCGGGCATTTCGCCGGCGCCACCATGCTGCATTGGCGCAAGGGCGCCGACGGGCGCGGCGCGCTTCTGACCGGGGATATCGCGATGGTGGCGATGGACCGCCGCTCGGTCAGCTTCATGTATTCCTATCCGAACTATATCCCGCTCAATACATCAGCGGTCCGCCGCCTCGCGCGCGCGGTCGAGCCGCTGGCCTATGATCGGATCTACGGCGCCTGGTGGGGCAAGAACATCGCCTCCGATGCCAGGGCGGCGTTCGACCGCTCGGTGCAGCGCTATCTCGCGGCGATCTCGGACTGACGGTTCCGGCCGCTTTTGGCAATCTTGCCACGCGGCGTGATCGCGCTATATCAGGGCTTTCCCGCCCCTTACCGATTGTCCGAGTTCCCGCATGACCACAACTGCCGCTGCCGAATCCCAGCCGTTCCAGGCCGAGGTTGCCGAATTGCTGCACCTGATGGTGCATTCGGTCTATTCCGAGACCGATATCTTCCTGCGCGAGTTGATCTCGAACGCGTCGGACGCCTGCGACAAGCTGCGCTACGAGGCGATCGCCAATCCGTCCCTGATCACCGACGGCACGCCGCCGGAGATCAGGATCGTCCCGAACAGGGCGGCCAACACGCTTGCCGTGGTCGATACCGGCATCGGCATGGAGCGTCAGGAGCTGATCGACAATCTCGGCACCATTGCGCGCTCCGGCACCAAATCGTTCCTGTCGAAGCTCACCGAGGTCAAGGACGGCGCCAATCTGATCGGCCAGTTCGGCGTCGGCTTCTACGCCGCCTTCATGGTCGCCGAGAAGATCGTCGTCACCAGCCGGCGCGCCGGCTCGGACGAGGTGTGGGTGTGGTCGTCGGAAGGCGGCAGCGGCTTCGAGATAGCACCGGCGAGCGAAGAGGCCGCCCAGCGCGTCGCGCGCGGCACCGAGATCGTACTGCATCTGAAGAAGGACGCCGCGAAATATCTCGAGACCTACGAGATCGAGCGCATCGTCCGCGAATATTCCGACAACATCCAGTTTCCGATCCTGCTGGTGCCGGAAGAGGGCGAGCCGCGCCAGATCAACTCGGCGAGCGCGCTATGGCAGCGCTCGAAATCCGAGCTCAAGCCTGAGGATTACGCGCAGGCCTACAAGCAGATCGCCGGCGCGTTCGACGAGCCGGCGATGACGCTGCATTACCGCGCCGAAGGCCGGCAGTCCTACGCCGTGCTGCTGTTCGCGCCGTCGCAAAAGCCGTTCGATCTGTTCCAGGTCGAGCGCAAGGGCAAGGTCAAGCTCTATGTCCGCCGCGTCTTCATCGCCGACGACGCCGAGCTGCTGCCGGCTTACTTGCGCTTCATCCGCGGCGTGATCGACAGCGAGGACCTGCCGCTCAACATCTCGCGCGAGATGCTGCAGAACAATCCGCAGCTCGCGCAGATCCGCAAGGCCGTGACCGGCCGCGTGATCGGCGAACTCGAAACGCTGGGCGAGAAGGAGCCGGAGACCTTCGCAAAGATCTGGGACGCGTTCGGCCCGGTGATCAAGGAAGGCCTGTGGGAGGATTTCGAGCGCCGCGACAAGCTGCTGGCGCTGGCGCGCTTCACCACGACGTCGGGCGAGAACCGCTCGCTGAAGCAAATTGTCGACGATTTCAAGCCGAACCAGACCGAGATCTATTATCTGGTCGGCGACAGCGTCGAGCGGCTGAAGTCGAACCCGAAGCTGGAATCGGCGCGCGCCCGCGGCATCGAGGTGCTGCTCTTGACCGATCCGGTCGATGCGTTCTGGACCTCGGCGCCGCTCGATTTCGGCGGCAAGCCGCTGAAGTCGCTGAGCCAGGGCGATGTCGATTTCGGCCTGATCCCGCTTGCCGATGACAAGGACGACAAGAAGGACGAACCCGCGGCCGACGCGGCGACCACGATCGCCGTGATCAAGGACGCGCTCGGCGAGCGCGTCTCCGACGTCCGCGCCTCGCAGCGGCTGACCGCGAGCGCGTCGTGCCTCGTCGCAGGCGGCGATGCGCGCGACCGCGCGCTGGAGCGGCTGCTCGCCCAGCAGAACCGCGGCGCGATCACAAAGCCGGTGCTCGAGATCAATCTGCGCCACCCACTGGTCGCGGCGCTCGCGACCGACAGCGCGCAGGCGAAGGACCTGTCGCTGCTGCTGTTCGAACAGGCGCAGATCCTCGACGGCGAGATGCCCGACGACCCCGCCGCGTTCGCTGGCCGCATGAACCAGCTCGTGCTGCGCGGATTGGGGAAGTAGAGCGCGAACTCTGAACCCGTCATCCACGGCTGCGTAGCCCGGATGAAGCGAAGCGCAATCCGGGGTCTCTCGTTCGCTGAGGCGGTCCCCGGATTTCGCTGCGCTCCATCCGGGCGACGCATTTCCGAGAATGGCAGGCTGACTGCGCCTCACCCGGCGCTTGACAGGCCGCAGTCCATTGATGTTATGTTATAACATAACATCAAGCGAATGCCCCATGTCCCGCCGCCGCCGATCCCTCCAGCAACTGTTTGATCTCGATGCAAAAACTCCCCGTCACCATCTTGTCCGGCTTCCTCGGGGCTGGAAAGACCACTTTGCTGAACCACGTCCTGAACAACCGCCGCGGCCTGAAGGTTGCGGTGATTGTGAACGACATGAGCGAGGTGAACATCGACGCCGACCTCGTTCGCGATGGCGGTGCGATGCTGTCCCGGACTGACGAAAAACTGGTCGAGATGAGCAATGGCTGCATCTGCTGCACCTTGCGCGACGACCTGTTGAAGGAGGTGCGCGCGCTCGCCGAGAGCGGCCGGTTCGATTATCTCCTGATCGAATCGACCGGCATTTCCGAGCCGCTGCCGGTCGCCGCGACCTTCGAGTTTCGCGATGAAGATGGCCAAAGCCTCTCCGACATCGCGAGGCTCGACACCATGGTCACGGTGGTCGACGCAGCCAATCTCCTGAAAGACTACGCCTCGACCGATTTCCTCAGCCAACGTGGCGAAGCGCTCGACGGCGACAAGCGCACGCTGGTCGATCTGCTGGTCGAGCAGATCGAGTTCGCCGATGTCGTGGTGCTGAACAAGATCGATGCCGCAAAGCAGGCAGAGCGCGAGGCTGCCCGCACCATCGTGCGTGCGCTCAATCCCGAGGCCGACATCGTCGAGGCGAATTTCGCAAAAGTCCCGTTCGACCGCGTGCTCGACACCGGCCGCTTCGCCTATGAGCGCGCGCAGCAGCATCCGCTCTGGCACAAGGAGCTCTACGGCTTTGCCGGGCACGTGCCGGAGACCGAGGAATACGGCATCACGAGCTTCGTCTACCGCGCGCGGCGCCCGTTCGATCCGCTGCGCTTCCACGCCTTCCTGCGCGAGAGCTGGCAAGGCGTGATCCGCGCCAAGGGCCATTTCTGGATCGCGACGCGCCCGGATTGGTGCGGCGAGCTGAGCCAGGCCGGCGCCATCGTCCGCACCGAAGGCCTCGGTTCGTGGTGGGCCGCGATCCCGCGCGAGCGCTGGCCGGATCATCCGGACTGGCGGCTGATGATGCAGCGGAGCTGGAACGATCTCTACGGCGATCGCCGGCAGGAGCTGGTCTTCATCGGCTCCGGCATGAACGAGGACGACATCCGCCGCCGTCTCGATGCCTGCCTCGTCGCCGGCAGACCGGGCATGCACCCGCAAGCCTGGGCCGGGCTGCGCGATCCGTTTCCGCCGTGGAGCAGGGCAGGCGAGGCGGCGTGAGGCAGTCACCGTACCCCGGATGGAACGAAGCACAATCCGGGGGTCTTCCGCTGCTTGAGAGGTCCCCGGATTTCGCTGCGCTCCGTCCGGGCTACGCTTCTAAAACCGGCCCCAACCCGCACCGTATCTGCTAGAGAATCCCGCATCAGGGCGGAAACAGCGCGGCGTTGCGATGGCTGGCGGCAGCGAGATCTTCTACGGCGGCATTCCGGTGTTTCGCGGCTTCGCGCGGCTGATGGACCCCGCGCTGTATGCGCCGTTGCCCGATGACTGGACGGTCGGCGTCGCCGATATCGTGGAATCGACCAAGGCGATCGCGGCGCAGCGCTACAAGGCGGTCAACATGGCCGGCGCTGCGGTGGTCGCCGCCGTCACCAATGCGCTGGAGGGCCGCGAATTCCCCTTCGTGTTCGGCGGCGACGGTGCGAGTTTTGCGGTTGCGCCCGCCGATCTCGACAGAGCGCGCGAGGCGCTGGCCGCGACCGCGCGCTGGGTGCACGACGACCTTGATCTGGTGCTGCGGGTGGCGCTGGTGCCGATGGCGGCGATCCGCGCCGCGGGCGCCGATGTCCGCGTCGCGCGCTTCGGGCCGTCGGCCAATCTGTCTTATGCGATGTTCTCCGGCGGTGGTCTTGCTTACGCCGATGCCGCGATGAAGCGCGGCGCGTTCGCGGTCGATCCGGCGCCTCAGGGCACACAGCCCGATTTGTCCGGCCTGTCCTGCCGCTTCGAGGTGATGCCGTCCGCGCGCGGCCTGATCCTCTCGGTGCTGGTGCTGCCGGCGAAGAACGCCGATCCCGCATCCTTCCGCAAGGTGATCGAGGATATCGTCGTCCGCATCGAGAAGAGCCCCGATGCCGGACGGCCGGTGCCCGCAAGCGGCCCGCCGCTGCACTGGCCGCCGCAGGGAATGGAGTACGAGGCGCGCGCACGGCGCGGCGGACCGCTCGCGCTGCGGCGCGCCGTCGTGCTCACATTCGCGCTGTGGGCCTATACGCTGATGCGGTTCAACATCCCGGTCGGCAAGTTCGCACCGAAACGTTATCTGCGGCAGGTGGTCGAGAATTCGGACTTCCGCAAGTTCGACGACGGCCTGCGCATGATCCTGGATTGCACGCCGGAGCTCGCCGCCGACATCGAGCAGCGCCTCGCCGCCGCAGCCGCGCAGGGCATCGTGCGTTATGGCCTGCACGAGCAGGATGCCGCGATGATGACCTGTTTCACTCCGTCGGTGATGCGCGCCGATCACGTCCACTTCATCGACGGCGCCCGCGGCGGCTACGCCTCGGCCGCGACGGTGCTGAAGGCGCGCGCGGTCTAGCAATTTTTCTAACCTCTCCCCGCTCTTTTGCGGGGAGAGGTCGGACGCCACGCCTCGCGTGGCTTCCGGGTGAGGGGCAGGGCAATGCGTGGTCGCAAGGAGATATTCATCCCACTCGCGAGATCGACGGTGAGCTGACTACAATTCAGATATGCTACGCGGATAGAGCCCCTCACCCCAACCCTCTCCCCGCAAGAGCGGGGCGAGGGAGCACGGTCCCGTCGCGGTTGCTGCTCGGCTCAGAATTACCGGCCCACCCGCGTCCAGGTCTCGCCGCCGCACAGCGCGCCGACGCAGCCTTCGACGCGCAGCGTGCTCTCGCCGGTCACCGAGATGCTGCTCGCATAGGTGCCGCCGTCGTCGGCGTTGTAGATCTGGCCGGACCATTTGCCCGTGGCAACCCAATGCATGCCGGAGAACAGCGGCAGCCCGATGATCGGTCGGCTGGACAGCGACGGATTCGGATTCTTGTTGTCGATCTGGGGCTTGCCGGTCATCGGATCGATCGGGTCGCGCAGGCTCACCACCACGCCGCAGATACCGCCGCCGCATTTGCTGATCTTGACGCGGGCATCGCCGGCCTGGGTCTGCCAGACGCCGACCGGCTCAGGTGCGCCCTGCGCATGCGCGGCGGGGACGGCGAGCGCCGTCGCAATGATTGCGATCATGAATCCGAATCGGCAGGCCATGGCTTATTCCCCCAGAGCATGATCCGGAAAAGTGCGAAGCGGTTTTCCAAAAAGATCATGATCAACAAAGAGCTAAAGCGCGACGACGATTCGACCCAATCTCATCGCGCTTTAGAGGTCGGCCTGCATAACAAGTCGAAGAATTTCTGCAATGTCATATTCGCGCGATCAGGTGAGCGCGCTCCCAAAAAAATTTGGTGCCTGTTTCCGGAGCAGTCATGCTCAGGCAACGCTCCGGTGCGAGGGCGCTGCGTCGTATTATCCCCAGCGGGTCAGCCGGATCGAAATGATGGTGGCGAGGCCGAACGCCACCATCGCGCCGCCGACCAGCGCAAACAGCGTCCATGCCGGGGCGCTCACGGTAGCGAGCCACCAGCCGCCGATGCCGACCAGCAGCAGGCGGATGGTGCCGGCCAGCACCGGTCCGCCGACCTTGGCGGCGCCCTGCGAGGAGAAATAGAGACAGACACCGACGCCGAAGAAGCCGAAGCCCGGGCCGGCCAGCGCGAAATAGGACGAAGCCGCGGCGGTCACGCCGGGATCGGTGGTGAACAGCGCGATCCACAGCGTCGGTTTGAGTGCGACCACAAGTCCGACGAGGCCAACGACAAGTCCGGCGACGGTGCCGGCGGTCCACGCCACCTTGCGGGCGCGGGTCACGAGTCCCGCGCCGATCGCCATGCCGACCATCGGCACCGAGGCGACGCCGACCGCGAACGCGATCGGGATCAGCAGGAATTCCAGCCGCGAGCCCATGCCGTAACCGGCCAGCGTCTCGGTGCCGAAACTGGCCAGGATCTTGGTGAAGATCAGGATGGTCAGCACGCTCTGCAGCGGCGACAGGCAGGAGATCGCGCCGACCTTGAGGATGTCGAGGAACATCGCGCGCTGGAAGCTGAAGGCGGCGAAGTCGAGCTTCAACCGGCTGCGGCCAGAGGCGAGATACCAGGCGAGGAAGATCGCGCCACACGTGAAGGCCGTGAGCTGTCCGGCGGCGACGCCGCGCATGCCGAGACCGGGCATGCCGAACAATCCGAGACCCAGCACGCCGCCGACCGCGATCTGGATCATCGAGACCGTGATCAGCGTCATCGAGGGAATTCGCATGTCGCCGGTGCCGCGCACCACGGAGGCGAGCGTGTTGACCAGCCAGATCGAGATCGCGCCGGAGAACAGCACCTGCGAGTAATGCATCGACTGCTCGAGCACGCCGCCATGTCCGCCGAGCAGCGCATAGAAGTTGCGGCCGAAGCCCAGCATCATCACAGTGAAGAACAGTCCGGCGCATCCGCCGATAATCGCCGCATGCAGCGCCAGATCGGCGGCGCGGTCGCGGTCGCCGGCGCCGAGCGCGCGGCTGATCGCCGACGAGACGCCGCCGCCCATCGCGCCGGCCGACATCATCTGCGTCAGCATCGCGAACGGAAACACCAGCGCAATGCCGGCCAGCGGCTCGGTGCCGAGCCGGCCGATGTAAGAGGTCTCGGCCACCGCGACCAGCGTCGAGCCGAACATGGCGATGGTGTTCGGGATCGCGAGGCGCAGCAGCGTCGGCAGGATCGGCGCGGTCAAAAGGTCGTTGACCGGCGTGGCGGGCGCGGCCGTGGCCGGCTGCACGTCGTCGATCGAGGCATCAATGGTCATGCGTCACGGCTCACTTCGCAAGCGGGAGAGGGGCGCACTGCAATCCAACGCCAGTGAACCGGGCTCGCAATCAATAAATGATGATCGACATGTTACGAGGTTGCACCGTTCATCGCCACCGCCGCCGATGCAGGGGTCACCACGGCAGGCCGCATAGGTCGATCTTGCCCTGGCGCGGCGCGCGGACGATGTCGTTGACGAACGGCGCCATCGCCTCGAAGCGGATCTGCCCGGAAGGCTGCTCGCAATAAACTTCGCCGCTGAAGGGATGCCAGCCGCGCGCCTGGTAGAACGCGAAATTGTGCGGCTCGCAGAATAAGATTGCAAATTTCACCGCGTCGTTGGCACGAATGGTGTGCACGGCGGCATCCAACGCGAGTGACGCATAGCCGCGCCGCCGGCAGTCCGCACGGGTCGAGACTCCGCCGATGCCGCCGACATGCACCTTGTGGCCATTCCAGGTGATGGTCCGGAAATAGATACCGACATGGCAGGCCAGCCCGCTGTCGTCGGGCGCATCGAGCAGCACGCGCAAATCCGCGTGGGCCCATTTGACATCGGCCCAAGGTTGTTTCTCGGCGGCATCCGGGCTCCAGACCGCCCGGAGCAGCGGCTCGGCGCGCTTCCACGACGCATCTCCGTTGAGAATGTCGATTTCGATGCTCATCGTCTGGGTCCTTGGTCTTGGTTCGGGCTGTGCCGATCTGTCATAGGCGATCCGAAAATGCGGTGTTTCTCCGCCATGGAACCTTCTATAAGGGGGACCCGTTAAGTGTAGTCTCCCACCCTCTGTTGGACATTACCCCATGACCTTCACGCTACCCGATCTGCCCTACGCCCACGACGCCCTTGCTCCCTACATGTCCAAGGAAACGCTGGAGTTTCACCACGACAAGCATCACCAGGCCTACGTCACCAACGGCAACAATGCGATCAAGGGGACCGAATTCGAAGGCAAGTCCCTCGAGGAGATCGTGAAGGGTTCGTTCGGCAAGAACGCGGCCGTCTTCAACAATGCCGGTCAGCACTACAACCACATCCATTTCTGGAAGTGGATGAAGCCGAATGGCGGCGGCAGCAAGCTGCCCGGCCGGCTGGAAAAGAAGATCAATGAAGACCTTGGCGGCTTCGACAAGTTCAAGGCCGACTTCGCCGCTGCCGGCGCCGGCCAGTTCGGCTCCGGCTGGGCCTGGCTGCAGGTCAAGGGCGGCAAGCTCGAGGTCGCCAAGACCCCGAACGGCGAGAACCCGCTGGTTCACGGCGCGGTGCCGATCCTCGGCGTCGACGTCTGGGAGCACTCCTACTATATCGACTACCGCAACCGCCGTCCGGACTATCTGAAGGCGTTCGTCGAAAACCTCGTCAACTGGGACTATGTCGACGAGCTGTTCGGCAAGGCCGGCTGATCTCAGGTCGTCTCACGACCCCGCACCCTCCCCTGAAAGGGGAGGGTCGTTTCGCATGCAGCGAAGCGAAATGCGAAACGGGGAGGGGTCATCTCTCAACACGAGCAGTCTCTCAATGGAGAGACTTGACCCCGCCCCGCCGCTCATTTCATTCGCGTCGACCCTCCCCTTTCAGGGGAAGGGTGAAACTACGCGGGGTTGGATTCCCCTCACTTCACCACACCAGCGGGGGCATTGGTGGGTAACGCGGCAAGCTATCTCCTCGTCTTCTTCGGCGGCGGTCTCGGCGCGACGTTGCGCCAGCTGATCAACGTCACCTGCGCGCGCTGCATCGGCACCGCGTTTCCCTACGGCACCTTCATCATCAACATCACGGGCTCGACCGTGATGGGCCTGATCGCCGGCTATCTCGCCTTCAAGGGCGACGCCTCGCAGCCCTGGCGGCTATTTTTGATGACCGGCATCCTCGGCGGCTACACCACCTTCTCCGCCTTCTCGCTCGACACCGCGCTGCTCTATGAGCGCGGCGAGCTCGGCCTTGCGGTGCTGTATGTCGCGGGCTCGGTGGCCCTCTCGATCGCCGGCCTGTTCGCCGGCCTCGCGATCATCAGGCATTTGACGTGAGATGCGCTCGGCGTCATGCCTCGTGGACGCTCTCGCGCGCGCGTGCCACCTTTTGCACGGGGCCCATGGGGGCGATCGGCACCCGGCTTTCCCTGCGTCCTCTTCAAGAGAGGGGGCGAGATGAAGAGCAAAGCTCAGACAAATCATGTCGCGTGAATGTGGATGTGTGACTCACAGACCGCGCCACACACGCAATGTCCTGGCGAAAGCCAGGACCCATTACCCCAAATCTCAACTGTTGCGCGACGCTGGGGCCACGATCCGGTTCATCACTGAATCCGGGGGTTATGGGTCCTGGCTTTCGCCAGGACGACGCCGGGATGGACCGCCCTCCGAACGAGAGCCATTCATCTGTGGAACCCGCCAACCTCCCCGGCCGGCGGCATTTCCCGCCTCCAAATTTCCCTTTGGTAACCTCGCCTTAACCATGATTAGCGTTTGGTTAGGGTCGGAATGACGCGTGAAAAGCCCTCGTTTTGACATGTTGGCAGGGGAAGCAGGGCCCGGCTTTGGACGGGCCCCCCATGCGACAGATGTAAGAGGCTCTCGCGCAGTTTTGCCGCGCCGGGCGCGCGGCCGTGGAAGGGGTGCCGATTGGCGGCCCGCCGAATTGGGACACTTGCGTTGAGAGGATATTGCCGATGAATCCCGCCGACGTGGCTCAGTCAACTCTGCCACTGGCATCGAGCGACGTGTCGCTGATCGCGCTGTTCTGGCAGGCCCATTGGGTCGTCAAATGCGTGATGTTGGGACTTCTGTCCTGCTCTGTGTGGGTCTGGGCGATCGCAATCGACAAGATCCTGCTCTACGCCCGCACCAAGCGGGCGATGGACAAGTTCGAGCAGGCGTTCTGGTCCGGTCAGTCGATCGAGGAACTCTACCGGGCCCTCTCTGCCAAGCCGACCCAGTCGATGGCGGCCTGTTTCGTCGCGGCGATGCGGGAGTGGAAGCGCTCCTTCGAGAGCCAGTCGCGGTCCTTTGCCGGCCTGCAGGCGCGGATCGAGAAGGTCATGAACGTCTCGATCGCCCGGGAAGTGGAGCGGCTGGAACGCCGGCTGCTGGTGCTCGCCACCGTGGGCTCGGCCGGTCCCTTTGTCGGCCTGTTCGGCACCGTTTGGGGCATCATGTCGAGTTTCCAGTCGATCGCGGCCTCCAAAAACACCTCTCTGGCAGTGGTGGCGCCCGGTATCGCGGAAGCGCTGTTTGCTACCGCAATCGGCCTGATTGCCGCAATTCCGGCGACTATTTTCTACAATAAGTTCACTTCGGAGGTGAACCGGCAGGCCGCGCGCCTGGAGGGCTTCGCCGACGAGTTCTCCGCCATCCTGTCCCGTCAGATCGACGAGCGGGGTTGAGTTAGATGATGGTCACTTTTGCGGGTGTGCGATCATGGCGATGAGCATGGCAGGGTCCGGCGGTGGCAGACGCCGCCGCGGCGGGCGCAAGCCGGTCATGGCCGAGATCAACGTCACGCCGATGGTCGACGTGATGCTGGTGCTGCTGATCATCTTCATGGTGGCGGCGCCGCTGATGACGTCGAACATCGACATCGACCTGCCGGTGGCGAGCGGCGGCAAGTCGATCTCGTCGAACCAGCCGCCGCTGACACTGTCGGTCAAGCGCACCGGCGGCGGCTGCAACTCGAATGTCGAGCTCTATCTGGGTGACGCGCCGGTCACGGCCGCCGATTTTCCGGCCAAGATCAAGGCGATCGGTGACGCCCGGTCGGATGCCGAAAAAGTGGTCTATCTGCGTGGCGACAAGGACGTCTGTTACACGGATATGATGAAACTGCTCGGGGAGGTCCGGGCCGCGGGATTCAAGGCGAATATCGTCATCATCCCGGAAGGCGGATAACCACCATGCCAAGGCACGGGGAAGCCTGATTTGAAGGTCAAGGTCGACAAGACTCTGGCGGCATCGATTGTCCTGCACGTCCTCGTGATCGGGTGGGGCCTCGTGTCGTGGTCGACCAAGGCGTATGTGATGCCGGAAGAGGAATCGGTTGCCGTCGACGTGATCTCGCCCGACCAACTCTCGCATGTCATGGCCGGTCAGAAGGACGGCAAGAAGGAAAATCCCAAGCCGCTGGTCGACAAGGTCGCCGAAGCCAAGCCGGTCGACGACACCGTCGGCAAGGTCGAGGAGAAAAAGCCCCCTGTCGTGACCGACACCGCGCCGCAGCCGGCGCCGAAGGTGGAGAAACCGGAAGACAAGAAGCCGGATCCGCCGAAGAAGGTCGAGAACAAGCCGAAGGAAGAGCCGAAGCCGGTCGAGAAGAAACCCGATCCGGTGAAGCCCGACCCGATCGCGGAAGCGATCAAGAAGGAAGAGAAGAAGCCGCCGCCGAAGCCGGTGCAGCAGGCCGCCAAGCCGCCGCCGGAGCAGAAGCCGAAGGATCGCGTGTTCGATCAGAGCAAGATCGCAGCCCTGCTCGACAAGCGTGACCCGACGCGCGCCGCGGCGACCGGCGACACGCTGAACGCCAACGCCGCCCTCGGCACGGCCAAGGGCAAGGCTGCCGACAACTCCGCGACCTGGGGCGCGATGTTCAAGCAGCAGGTCGAGCGTTGCTGGAAGAAGCCCTATGGCGGCATCGAGGCGCAGCAGACCGAGGCGGTGTTCTCGATTAAGCTGAAGCGCGACGGCTCGCTCGAGGGCATGCCGGTCCCGGAAGGCACGCCGGCGACGCCCTATCTGCGCGTCTATCAGGAGAGCGCGCTGCGGGCGATCATCGAATGCCAGCCGTACAATCTGCCGGCGGCTTTCTTCGACGAATGGAAGTATTTTGCGCCGGTGTTCACAGAGCGAAAGACCTGAGGGCGACGGCGTCGCTTGGCCAATAGCAAACAAAGTCTACGGACAATGACCGACCAGAATGATTTGCGTGCAATGACGTTTCGCCTCGACCGTCGACAGATGATCTCCGGAATGGCTGCCCTTGGCGTGCTGGCCGCAAGCCGCAGCGCCTTTGCACAGAAGCGCGTCGTCATTCCGGAAGGCGACTTCGCGCCGTTGCCGATCGCGATCCCGAACTTCGCCGCCGGCACGCCCGGGGACACCGAGGTCGGTGTCGGCGTGACGCAGGTGATCACCAACAATCTGAAGCGCAGCGGCCTGTTTGCGCCGATCGATCAGGCGGCCTATCTCGAGAAGCAGATCAACATCGACGCGGCGCCGAACTTCAACAACTGGAAGAGCATCAACGCGCAGGCGCTGGTCACCGGCCGCATGACGCGGCAGGGCAACGGGCGCGTCAAGGCGGAGTTCCGGCTCTGGGACGTCAACACCGGCCAGCAGCTCGCCGGCCAGCAGTACGACACCTCGGCCGAATACTGGCGGCGCATCGCCCACATCATCTCCGACCAGATCTACGAGCGGCTGACCGGCGAGAAGGGCTATTTCGATACCCGCGTCGTGTTCGTCGACGAAAGCGGCTCGGCGGATCGCCGCGTCAAGCGCCTCGCGCTGATGGACCAGGACGGCGCCAATGTGCGCTACCTGACCCGCGGCTCGGACCTCGTGCTGACACCGCGCTTCTCTCCGTCGACCCAGGAAATCACCTACATGGAATTCGGGCAGGGCGACCCGCGCGTCTATCTGCTCAACATCGAGACCGGCCAGCGCGAGATCGTCGGCAACTTCCCGGGCATGTCGTTCTCGCCGCGCTTCTCGCCCGACGGCCAGCGCGTCATCATGAGCCTGCAGCAGGGCGGCAACTCCAACCTGTTCGTGATGGATCTCCGCTCGAAGTCGATGACGCGGCTGACCGACACGCCGGCGATCGATACCTCGCCATCCTATGCGCCCGACGGCACGCGGCTCTGCTTCGAATCCGATCGCGGCGGGAAGCCGCAAATCTATGTGATGCCGGCAACCGGCGGCGGCGCACAGCGCATCTCGTTCGGCGACGGCACCTATTCGACGCCGGTATGGTCGCCGCGCGGCGACTATATCGCCTTCACCAAGCAGGGCGGCGGGCAGTTCGCGATCGGCATCATGAAGCCCGACGGCTCGGGCGAGCGCATCCTGACCTCCGGCTTCCACAACGAAGGCCCGACGTTTGCGCCGAACGGGCGCGTCGTGATGTTCTTCCGCGATCCCGGCGGCAACAGCGGCCCGTCGCTGTTCACCATCGACGTCTCCGGCCGCAACGAGCTGCGGGTACCGACCCCGGGCTTTGCCTCCGACCCGGCCTGGTCACCGCTGTTGTCATGAGCTGTGTGCAGCTGCTCTGGGGAACCTCGGCGGCGGTCGGCACTTCTCACCTAGCGCACTGAATTTTATGGTGAATTCCGGTCGTCGCCTGGGCGCGGCAAGAACTTGCTAACGATGTTCGCTCAGAAAGACTTCACCTGCGATCAGTAAGAGTGCGAGCTGAAAAGGACGCGCGCTCTCACAATGCAGTTCGCAAGTCAGACGGGTGAACCGGACCGGTCGATGTCGCCGACGATTTCCGCGGCGCTGGTCGATTCCCTGTTCATGAACCCAGCGCCCATGATTTTCGGCGCCTTCGGCCCCGCCATTGCGGGCGCCGTGATTGCGGCTGTCACGAGCAATCTGTTGTGCTGGCTGTGCGTGCCGCTGTTCATCGTGGTGGGGCTGGCGCGCGCGCTGCAGATGTACCGCTACCAGCAGCGCAATTCCCGGCTCACCGTCGAAGAGTCCGTGACCTGGGAGAAGCGTTACAGGATCGGCACCATCGCCTACGGCATTTCGCTCGGCATCTGGGGCGTCACCGTGCTGCTGACGACCAGGGACGCTGCCGCGCACATGCTCTGCGTGACCACGGTGGTCGCCTACACCTCGGCGGGGGTAGGGCGGACCTTCGGCCGGCCGCAGATCTTCCACCTCCATCTGTTGATGTCGATCGGTCCCTTGATCCTGGCGCTGATGTATGTCGGCGGTCCCTATCACATCGCCCTTGCGCTGCTCAGCCTGGTGTTCTTCAGCGCCATCCGGCACCTGACCTCCAGCCTGCAGCGCATCTACGTCAACGCCTGGATCGCCAAGGAGCGCGAGGCCGCGCTGGCGGGCCAGTTCGATACCGCGCTGAACAACATGCCGCACGGCCTGTGCATGTTCAGCGCTAACGGCCGCGTTGCGGTGATGAACCACCGCTTCATCGAGATGATGCAGCTGTCGGACGATTTCGTGCAGCGCGGCGCCAGCGCGACCGATATCTGCAACGCCTGCGTCCTGTCCGGCTCGATCTCGGCCGCGGCCGCGCAGCAGATTCTCTACGAGATCGAGAGCTCGCAGCGCGGCGATATCGTCACCAGCGACCCCGACCCCACCAAGAACCGCTCGCTCGACTGGACCTTCCAGCCGATGGCCGGCGGCGGCACGGTGGTGCTGGTCGAGGACATCACCGAGCGCAAGGACGCCGAGGCCCGGATCAGCCACCTCGCGCGCTACGACGAGCTGACCGCGCTGCCCAACCGCGTCAATTTCCGCGACGAAATCGGCCGGCTGCTCGCCATGCAGCACGGCGACCATCGCTCCGCATTGCTGTTCGTCGACCTCGACCAGTTCAAGCAGGTCAACGATACGCTCGGTCATCCCTGCGGCGACCAGCTGCTCTGCGCGGTCGCCGAGCGGCTGCGCGAGATGCTGCGGCCGGAGGATTTCGTGGCGCGGTTCGGCGGCGACGAGTTCGTGGTGTTCCAGCAGAACATCCACTCGCACGAGGACGCTGCGGCGCTGGCGCGGCGCATCGTCGACCGCCTCAGCGAACGCTACAAGATCGACAACCACCTGGTCGAGATCGGCGCCAGCGTCGGCATCGCGATGACCGCGCCCGGCGTCGGAGCCGACACGCTGCTGAAGAATGCCGACATGGCGCTCTACCGCGCCAAGGCCGACGGCCGCGGCACCTTCTGCTTCTTCCGCGACGAGATGGCGCAAACCGTCGAGGCCCGCCGCATCCTCGAGCTCGACCTGCGCAAGGCGCTCGCCAACGAAGAATTCGAGCTGTTCTACCAGCCGCTGATCAACCTGAAGTCCGGCAAGGTGAGCACCTGCGAGGCGCTGCTGCGCTGGAACCATCCGGTGCGCGGCACGGTCTCTCCGGTCGACATCATTCCCGTTGCCGAGGACATGGGCTTGATCGTCGATCTCGGCCGCTGGATCCTGCGCAAGGCCTGCATGGAATGCATGAAGTGGCCCGAGGCGGTCAGCGTCGCGGTCAACTTCTCGCCGCAGCAGTTCCACCAGCGCGACGTGCTGAGCGAGGTTCGCTACGCGCTCGAGGTCTCCGGCCTGCCGGCGCACCGGCTCGAGATCGAGATCACCGAATCCTCGCTGCTGCACAACACCGAGCTGACCCACGACGTGCTGTCCCAGCTGCGCTCGCTCGGTGTGCGGATCTCGCTGGACGATTTCGGCACCGGCTACTCGTCGCTCAGCTACCTGCACAATTTCCCGCTGCAGAAGGTCAAGATCGACCGCTCCTTCCTCGAGGGTATCGACAGCGACCGTCCGCTGACCTTGCTGCGCGGGGTGGCGCGGCTGTCGGCGGATCTCGGCATGTCGGTCGTGGTCGAGGGCATCGAGACCAATGAGCAGCTCGAACTGATCAGCGCCGATGGCGCGGTGACCGAAGCACAGGGATACCTGTTCAGCCGGCCGGTTCCCTCCGTCCGCATCCGCCAGCTGCTCAATGCCTCGCACGGCCGGCGGACCGACGAGCAACTGCACGTGGTTCCCTCGCGCTCGATCGCTTGATCCGGCGCAATATACTCAATCGATAGTTGTGAGAGCCTTCGACTGCACTATTCGTAGTGTGCCCTTCCGGTCGGAAGTTAACTGTATTGCCTCGATTGCTTTGACGGAAATTAAGAAGCTGTTAATCTTTTGGCTCGCGCGTTGAAGTTGTTGAGTTGTTCAGGGAGTACCAAATGAGGTCCGCGGCCGAAGCCATCAAGCCCGCGACAGGAAGGCTTGCGGACCCTCTGGATCAAGTCGATTACCGCCTCGCTCAGACCCCGGAACAGAAAGACGAGATCTACCGGCTTCGCTATCGCGCCTATCTGCGTGAAGGCGCGATCCGGCCCTCGGCGGACGAGCGGGTCGTCGATCAGTTCGATGATGCGCCGAATGCTTGGGTGTTCGGTGTCTATCTGCAAGGCGAACTCTGCAGCTCGATCCGCATCACCGTGGTGACGCCGGAGTGGCGAACCTCGCCGACGCTCGAGGTGTTCGGCGACGTGCTGCTGCCGAAGCTTGATCAGGGCCTGGTCTTCATCGACTCGACGCGCTTCGTCGCGGATCCCGAAAAGGCCCGGAACAATCCGGAACTTCCTTATGTCACGGTGCGCCTCGGCTCGACGGCGGGCGTGCACTTCAACGCTGACTACGGCCTGGCGCCGGTCCGGCCCGAGCACATGGCGTTCTACCGGCGTGTGTTCCTGCACGAGACCTGGTCGGAGCCGCGGCTCTATCCCGGGCTGGTGAAGCCGGTCGGCTTGATGGCGTCGCATCTGCCGACGGTGCGGGAACGCGTGCTGGCCCGCTATCCCTTCCTGCGCTCCAGCGCCTTCGAGCGGCGAATGCTGTTCGACCGCGAAGGCCAGTTGCAGCCCGACGGCTTCGTGCAGCCGTTCGAGCGCGCTTCGATCGTGCCGAATCCCTGAGGGAAACGGCATTCTCATCGACTCAGTGTCGATCGACTGTTGCGCGCAGGCCAAATTGCCCTGCAAAAGCGGCCGGTTCCCGCGAACCTTGCCTTCCCTTCACCATCGCGCCACATTTGCCACCCATTAACCATCGGGGGCGCTTTTCGCCATTACCTGGCATTTGATGGGGTCGAGCAAGGTCTCGTCAAGGTTGACGGAACGTTCGCTTAACCATCGCCCTGTAGACCGATTGGGTAGTACGAAGAGCGCGAGCGTGGAGGCTCCGGGAATGAATTATCTCCAGGGTATGAAGCTGGTTGCGGTTCTGGCGGTGGCGCTGTCGATGGGTGCCTGCGCCAACAAGAACCCGTTGGACGCCAATGGCGCGATTGGGGGCGCCGCGACCCCGGGCAGCCAGCAGGATTTCGTGGTCAATGTCGGCGACCGCGTGTTCTTTGAGAGCGATCAGACCGATCTGAGCCCGCAGGCGACGGCGACCCTCGACAAGCAGGCGCAGTGGCTGCAGACCTATAACCGTTACTCCTTCACCATCGAAGGTCATGCCGACGAGCGCGGCACCCGCGAATACAACATCGCGCTCGGTGCCCGCCGTGCCCAGTCGGTCCGCGCTTACCTTGCCTCGCGCGGCATCGATCCGAGCCGCATGCGCACCATTTCCTACGGCAAGGAGCGTCCGGTCGCGGTCTGTAACGACATCTCCTGCTGGTCGCAGAATCGTCGTGCCGTCACCGTGCTGAACGCCAGCTCCTGACGCGAACCTGAATGAGTGTTTTCAAGCCGGCGCCTTCGGGCGCCGGCTTTGTTTTGGCCGCGTGAAAGCCGGGCCGTCATCAAGATGAACGAAGCTGCGCGCAATTGGCCGCTTGCTTGTTCCAGCGTCCGTACTAAACCGGTGTCGCGCGACGCTGTCCCGGATTTGAAGTGCCAGTCACAATTCCGGCGTACTCCGTCCCTCAATGTCGCTCGCTTTTCACGTCGATCTCGTCGTCAGGGCAAAATGTCATCCAGGATTCATTTTCTTTCCTCCGCCGCGGCGATCGCGGCGTTGCTCGCCGTTTCCTCGCCAGTGTTTGCCCAATCCGACGATTCCGATGCTGAAATGCGGATCGAGCGGCTCGAGAACCAGCTGCGGCAGCTGACCGGTCAGAACGAGGAACTGCAATACCGTAACCGCCAGCTCGAGGAGCGGCTGCGGCAGCTTGGCGGGCAACCGCCCGGCCCAGGTGGACAGGCTCCGGCGGGCCAACCCGTCGCGGCGGCGCCACCACCGGCGCAGCAACCGCAGGCCTACCCGCAACCGCAGCCGGGCTACGCCCAACCCCAGCAAGGCTACGGCCAGCCGCAGCAAGGATATGGCCGGCAGCCGCAGGGCGGCTATGACCAGCAGCAGCAGATCGCGGCGCCCGCGCCGATCGCGCAGGAGCCGGCGCCGGCGGCTTCCGGCCGCCGCGGCCGCGGCGATGCCTTCGATCCGAACCAGAACCCGAATGCCCCAGGGGCACCGCGCGCACTTGGCGGCGGCGGGATGGCGATGCCCAGTGAGGCGGCGGTTGGTGCGCCCGGCGGCCGTGGGGCAGGCGAGCCGCTCAATCTCGGCAACACCAGCCCGCAGCGTGCGCCCGGCGCGAGCGCAGCCCTGACCACGCTGCCGCCGTCGGCGACGCCGAAGGATGAGTTCGACCTCGGCATCGGCTATATGCAGCGCAAGGACTATGCGCTCGCCGAAGAGACGATGAAGAATTTCGGCCAGAAGTATCCGAACGATCCCCTGGTGGCGGACTCGCAATACTGGCTCGGCGAAAGCTATTTCCAGCGCCAGCAATATCGCGATGCTGCGGAGACCTTCCTCGGCGTGACCACCAAGTTCGACAAGTCCGCGAAGGCGCCCGACGCCCTGCTGCGGCTCGGCCAGTCGCTGGCGGCGCTAAAGGAAAAGGAAGCGGCTTGCGCCGCGTTCGGCGAGATCGCGCGGAAGTACCCGCGCGCGTCCGGCGGGGTCAAGGCTGCGGTTGACCGCGAGCAGAAGCGCGTGAAGTGCTAAACCAGATGCGGGAGGGCCGCTTCCGGCCTCTCCGCCAGCAGCTGGTTTTGCGATGCCCGACGACCAATCCGCCATCCCGGCACGGGACGCCAAGCGCCTGTTCGCAGGCCTTGCGGGCGCGCCGGCGCTCCTGCTTGCGGTGTCCGGTGGTCCCGATTCAGTCGCGCTGATGTGGCTCGCCGCGCGCTGGCGCCGCGCGCTCGCGCAGGGACCGCGGCTGGTGGCGGTCACGGTCGATCACGGCCTGCGTCCTGAAGCGGCTCGCGAGGCGCGCGACGTCAAGCGGCTGGCGCGAAGTCTCGACCTGCCGCACCACACGTTGCGTTGGACTGGACCAAAGCCTGGAACCGGCGTGCCGGCGGCCGCGCGCGCGGCCCGCTATCGACTGCTCGCGCAGGCCGCACGCAGGCATGGCGCCACGCATATTTTGACCGCACACACCCGTGACGATCAGGCCGAGACACTGCTGATGCGGATGCTGCGCGGCAGCGGCGTTGCGGGCCTCTCGGCAATGGCGCGCGAGACCGAGCGCGACGGCGTCTTGCTGACGCGGCCGCTGCTCGACATCTCCAAGGCCCAGCTGATCGCGACGCTGAAGAAGGCGCGCATCGGCTTTGCCGACGATCCGACCAACCGCGATCGATCCTTCACGCGTCCGAGGCTGCGCGCGCTGATGCCGATGCTCGCGGCGGAGGGCGGCGACGCGCGGAACCTGGCGCGGCTTGCCGCAAGGATCGCGCGCGCCAACGCCGCCCTGGAGGTGCTGGTCGACGGCGCCGAGCACTATCTTGCGTCGAAGAGCGAGGATAACTCCGGCGCGGGCTTCGATGCTGCACTGTTCGCGGTGATGCCCGAGGAAATCCGCGTCCGTCTGCTCAAGCGCGCCATCGACCGCATCGGACATGAGGGGCCGGCCGAGCTCGCCAAGGTCGAAACCCTGCTCGCCGCGATGGACGAGGCCTTGGATGGGACTTTGGGAAAACGCGAATCCAAGCTGAAACAGACCCTTGCCGGAGCGGTCATCAGCGTCGCCGCCGGCCGTATCAGGATCGGGCCGGCGCCACCCCGCCGGGCGCGCTCCCGCTGAGCCGGGTTCGATTGTTTCAATCGCTGTCATAATCGGGCAAAGAGGCTTAACCACCCCGGAAAAACACCGGATTCAGCGCCATTTTTTGACCGGGAATCGCGCTAGGATGCGGTAAATAGTCGTGCGTGGTTCCCTTGGCATCTACCCCAGCGGCACCTAAATTGTATGCCATCGACGGGATGGATTCCCTGGGGATTCCCACAGAGCCTGCCCAAGGATAGAGAGAGGCCGCGATCCGCGCGACCACGAAGGAAGACCATGAACGCCAATCTGCGGAATTTCGCCCTCTGGGTCATCATTGTCCTGCTGTTGCTGGCGTTGTTCACGCTTTTCCAGAATCCTGGCCAGCGCTCGTCGTCCTCGGACATCTCGTTCTCGCAGCTTCTCACTGAGGTCGATCAGGGCCATGTCCGCGACGTCGTGATCCAGGGGCCGGAGATTCACGGCACCTTCAACAACGGCACGAGCTTCCAGACCTACGCGCCGAGCGATCCGACGCTCGTGAAGCGCCTCTATGACGCCAAGGTGCAGATCACCGCGAAGGCGCCCGGCGACAACGTGCCGTGGTTCGTCTCGCTGCTCGTCTCCTGGTTGCCGTTCATCGCGCTGATCGGCGTGTGGATCTTCCTGTCGCGGCAGATGCAGGGCGGCGCCGGCAAGGCGATGGGCTTTGGCAAGTCGCGCGCCAAGATGCTGACCGAGGCGCATGGCCGCGTCACCTTCGAGGACGTCGCGGGTGTCGACGAGGCCAAGCAGGATCTGCAGGAGATCGTCGAATTCCTCCGCGACCCCGGCAAATTCCAGCGGCTCGGCGGACGGATTCCGCGCGGCGTGTTGCTGGTCGGCCCTCCCGGCACCGGCAAGACGCTGATCGCGCGCGCGGTCGCGGGCGAAGCCAACGTGCCGTTCTTCACCATCTCCGGTTCTGACTTCGTCGAGATGTTCGTCGGCGTCGGCGCGAGCCGCGTCCGCGACATGTTCGAGCAGGCCAAGAAGAACGCGCCCTGCATCATCTTCATCGACGAAATCGACGCGGTCGGCCGTCATCGCGGCGCCGGCCTCGGCGGCGGCAACGATGAGCGCGAGCAGACGCTGAACCAGTTGCTGGTCGAGATGGACGGCTTCGAGGCCAATGAGGGCGTGATCCTGATCGCGGCGACCAACCGTCCCGACGTGCTCGATCCCGCGCTGCTGCGTCCCGGCCGCTTCGACCGCCAGGTCGTGGTGCCGAACCCGGACGTCGTCGGCCGCGAGCAGATCCTCAAGGTTCACGTCCGCAAGGTGCCGCTGGCTCCGGATATCAACCTCAAGACCATCGCGCGCGGCACCCCGGGCTTCTCGGGTGCCGACCTGATGAACCTCGTCAACGAGGCTGCGCTGACCGCCGCCCGCCGCAACAAGCGGATGGTGACGCAGGCCGAGTTCGAAGAGGCCAAGGACAAGGTGATGATGGGCGCCGAGCGCAAGTCGCTCGTGATGACCGAGGAAGAGAAGTTGCTGACGGCCTATCACGAGGGCGGTCACGCCATCGTCGGCCTCAACGTCGTCGCGACCGATCCGATCCACAAGGCGACCATCATTCCGCGCGGCCGTGCGCTGGGCATGGTGATGCAGCTGCCCGAGCGCGACAAGCTGTCGATGTCGCTCGAGCAGATGACTTCGCGGCTTGCCATCATGATGGGTGGCCGCGTCGCCGAAGAGCTGATCTTCGGCCGCGAGAAGGTGACCTCGGGTGCCGCCTCCGACATCGAGCAGGCGACCCGCCTGGCCCGCATGATGGTGACGCGCTGGGGCCTCTCGGAAGAGCTCGGCACCGTCTCCTACGGCGAGAACCAGGACGAGGTGTTCCTCGGCATGTCGGTCTCGCGCACGCAGAACGCGTCGGAGGCGACCGTCCAGAAGATCGACTCCGAGATCAGGCGTCTGGTCGAGGAAGGCTACAACGAGGCGACCAAGATCCTCACCGAGAAGCGCGAGGATCTCGAGGCGCTCGCCAAGGGCCTGCTCGAGTTCGAGACGCTGACCGGCGACGAGATCATCGACCTCTTGAAGGGCAAGAAGCCCAACCGCGAGTCGGTGCTGGAGCCGTCGACGCCGCGCGCATCCGCCGTGCCGCCGGCCGGCAAGCCGCGCCCGCGTCCCGATCCGGACACCGGCATGGAGCCGCAGCCGCAGGCGTAAGCCTCGCCCGCCATGGCCGGTGCTTCCGGCAAACCGATTGTGCAAAAGCTCGGCCTCAAGCCGGGCTTTTGTATTTTTGTCGACGGGCTGTCCGTTCCCTACGGCAACATTGTCGGCGAACTGCCCGCCGATCTGCTGATCGCGAAGACCGCACGGACGCCGCTCGATGCCGTGCACCTGTTCGCGGCCGAGGCCAAGGGGCTTGCGGCCAGGCTGCGGCATTACCGTCGGGCGATCGCGCCCGACGGCATGATCTGGGTGTCGTGGCCGAAGAAGAGTTCGGGCGTCGCGACCGACCTTACAGAGATGGAGGTCCGCGAAACCGGGCTCGCGAACGGCCTGGTCGACGTCAAGGTCTGCGCCGTCGATGACGTCTGGTCGGGACTGAAACTCGTGATCCCGGTCAAAGAGCGCGGCAAGCGCTGAGACCTCCACGGCGAGTTGGCATCCGCGTCAAAATGGGGATGCCCAGCACAAGTGGTTGAGAGAGCTCCTGGTCAAAGTTTCTAGAATGCAATAGTCCGCTTCTGGACCGCAGCTGAGCTTTGTTCAGAAGGCTGCAACGTCCGCTTTCGATAGGTGAGCCGACCTAGGTCAGGGACCCGCGAGGCAAAAGCGGACGCGACGCATGTGGGGGGCGCCCTAGTTCGAACGCTCGGCCGCCGGCGCCGCACCAACCTTGGTCTCGTCCGAGCGCACATGGATGACGGCGATGTCGTCCTTGTACAGCCGCTTCCAGCCCTTCAGGTGATCCAGCGCGTTGCCCGCGGGCGAGTCCGAGCTCAGCAGCGTGGCGTCGATCCGGTACTTGTCGAGCAGGCCCAGCAACTGCCCGACGTCACGGGCGTCGAGCGCATCGTAATAGTCGAGCACGAATTGCTCGCCATAGAGCTCGGCGCGGCCGTCGATGAACACCTTCATGTCGCGGCTCACCATGTAGCCGCCGAACGGCGCCGTGCTGAAGACGCGCTGCGCCTTGTGCTGCTGCAGCACATCGACCGCGGCCACGGGCGAGAACATCGGCAGGAACTTGAACTGATGCTGCGCGACGAACATCGCCGTCGTCACCCATGCGCCGATCACCATCGCGATCGCAGCCAGGATCGTGACGACGGGGAATGCGCGCGTTTCTCCGAAGCGGGCCGCGGTGGCGCTTGCCGTTCCCCATTGCTCGGCGATCGGCTTGGCGAGCACCAGCGGTGCGATGAACGCGAACACCTCGATGTTGCGGACATGGCTCAGCGCCATCCAGATCAGCCCGAGCAGCAGCAGGATCCGCGGCACCGACAGCGTCAGCCTGCGATAGCAGATCAGGCCGATCAGGCCGAGCAGCGTGGCTTCGAAGAAGCTGGGCTTGCTGAAATCCGCCGGCTTCCATTCCCCGATCAGCGTCAGCAATTTGCCGAGGCTGAGGATCTTGGTCGCGCCCAGCAGGCTGGTCCAGCCATAGGGCGTCAGGCAGCTCGCGGCCAGCGCGGCGAGGCCGAAAAGGCCCCATCGCACGACAAGCTGACGGCGGCGGCCGGGCTCCCCGTTCCACACCGCCTCCAGTCCGATCGGTCCGATCAGCGCCAGGCCGAGAACGAAGCCGCCATGCAGATTGGCCCACAGCGTCATCAGCGGCAGCAGCCACCATGACGGTGAAGTGCGGCGATCCGCGGCCGCGAGCAGGCCGCCGATGAACGCCAGCAGCACCGGCAGCGCCAGCACGTGGGGCCGCGCGAAGAAGTGGATCGTCGACAACAGCAGCGCCAGCGCCGCGATCAGGATCGCGCGCGCCGGATCGAAATACGGGCTCAGCAGATGCAGGAAGATCGCGACCGTCGCGCCGATCGCCATCGACGACAGGATCACCGGCCCGGCCCAATCGCCGCCGTAGACGAGCGCGTACGCCACCTGCGACAGCCACGAGCTCGAGATCCAGGGCTCGCCGAAACGGGTGAACGAGAACACGTCCGATGTCGGCATCGCGCCGTGTTCGAGGATCCACTGTCCGACCCTGATCTGCCACATCGTGTCGGAATCGCGCAGCAGGATTTCGCCGGCCGAGAGATAGAACAGATAGGCGCCCACGGCGGCGCACAGCGGCACCAGTCCTCGCGCCGCGCTACGGCTGCTCACGCTGCTGGTGATGGAGAGTGACATGCGCTTTCTTGCTTGTTTCGGCCGGGGGCATCCAGAGCCAACGCCACGCGTGATGCTGGCGCGCACTCGACCACGGCTTCCGATAAATTCGGGTAAATGCCGCAGCTGATATCGCGCGCATGCGCAAGATCAGATGTCTCGATTTCGAGCGATCAGCTTAGCCGGCGATTTACCATCGCGGCCCTGATCCGATCGGGGAGGGGCCGGAGTGCCGTTGGCTCAATCAGAGGTGGTACCAGAGGTTGCAAAAAATCCTTACAATTCCAGCTTGTCATTCAGTCTGAATAGTTGTTCACTTCTTCAGGCGATTGCGGGATCAATCGCTCAAAACGTTGAAGACTCGTGTGTTCTGCCGGTGGGCGCCGGCCGGGGCGCACGGCGGGGGGACGGAACGCCATGGTTTACCGGCGAACTCATCAGGTCGTGAAACGGCTGGCTGCGCGGCGCAGCGCCATCCTGTCGGCTGCGCGGGACGCGGCGGCGGCGGGCGGCATGGCGGCGGTCCAGATCGCACCCGTCGCGGTGCGGGCCAATGTCGCGGCCGGAACGGTCTACCGCTATTTCCCGTCGAAGGCCGAACTGATCTCGGAATTGATCACGGAAGTCTCGCGCGACGAGCTCACGGCGATCCGGCGCGCCGCGGATGCCGCGCCAGGGCCGTCATCGGCGCTGGCCGCCGCGGTGACGACGATCGCGGTCCACGTGCTGTCGCAGCGCAAGCTCGCCTGGGGCATTTTGGCCGAGCCGGTCGACGTCGACGTCACCGCCTCGCGCCTCGCCAGCCGCCGCGATATTTCCGGCGAGCTTGCCATGCGCATCGATGCCGCGGTGCGCGCCGGCCACCTGCCGGCGCAGGACACGGCGCTGGCCGCCACCGCCTTGCTCGGCGCGCTGCACGAAGCGCTGGTCGGCCCGCTGGCGCCGGCCAATCTCGACGATCCGATCAAGCTGCGTGACGCGGTGCAGACCGTGACGCTGCTTGCGCTGCGCGCGGTCGGCGTGATGGACGCACGCGCGCGTGGCCTCGTGGTGCAGGCAACGACCCCGGCGAAGGCGCTGGTCGGCGCCTGAGGCGCGCGAAGAACACTTCTGTCGCAATGGCGTTGTAGGTTTCGGGGCTGGGCTCAACCACCTCACGGAGCAACCCATGACGACGACCCATGGCTCGGCCAAATGGCAGGGCGGCATCAAGGACGGCAAGGGCGCGATCTCGACCAAGAGCGGCGCGCTCTCGGATTACCCCTACGGCTTCGCCAGCCGCTTCGAGGGCAAACCGGGTTCGAACCCGGAGGAGCTGATCGGCGCGGCGCATGCCGCCTGCTTCACGATGGCGCTGTCGCTGATTCTCGGCGAAGCCAAGCTCACGGCGGAGCATATGGAGACCAAGGCCGATGTGACCCTGGAGAAGGTCGCCGACGGCTTCGCCGTCACCGCGGTGCACCTGATGCTGTCGGCGAAGATCCCGGGCGCCGATAATGCGACGTTCCAGGAACTGGCCGGCAAGGCGAAAGCCGGATGTCCGGTGTCGAAGCTGCTCAACACCAAGATCACGCTCGACGCGTCATTGCAGGGCTGATCGCGGCGCGGCGGGTTAATGCGTTTTCGAGCGAAGCGGGCACCGGTTCGCGTGAAGACAACGCGTCAAACAGGAATCTAGAGCTGCGCGTCGCCGCTCGGGCCGACCGAGGCGATGCGCAGCATGTTGGTGGTGCCGGGGGCGCGGAGCGGCACGCCGGCAACGATGATGACGCGCTGGCCGGCCTTGGCAAAACCGTCGCGGAACCCAATCGAGCCGGCGCGGTCGACCATGTCGTCGAGATCGTGGGCGTCCTCGGCGACCACGCAATGCACCCCCCACACCACCGACAGCTTGCGGCCGGTGACGAGGTTCGGCGTGATCGCGACCACCGGCACCTTGGGCCGCTCGCGGGCCACGCGGATCGCGGTCGAGCCTGACGACGTCCAGCAGATGATCGCCGACAGGTCGAGCGTCTCGGCGATCTGCCGCGCCGCGTCGGCAATGGCGTCACCCACCGTCGCTTCGGGATCGACGCGTTGCGCGTTGATCACGTTGCGATAGGTCGGGTCGCGCTCCACCTCCTCGCCGATGCGGTTCATGGTCGAGACCGCCTCCACCGGGAATTTGCCGGCGGCGGATTCCGCCGACAGCATGATGGCGTCGGCGCCTTCGTAGACGGCGGTGGCGACGTCGGAGACTTCGGCGCGCGTCGGCACCGGCGCCTGGATCATCGATTCCAGCATTTGCGTTGCGACCACCACCGGCCGGCCGGCGCGGCGCGCCATCCGGATCATCTGCTTCTGCAGGCTCGGCACCCGTTCCAGCGGCAGTTCGACGCCGAGATCGCCACGCGCCACCATCAGCGCGTCCGATGCTTCGATGATGTCGGCGAGGCGGTCGATCGCCTGCGGCTTCTCGATCTTGGCCATCACGGCGGCGCGGCCGCGGATCATCTTCTTGGCCTCGATCACGTCCTCGGCTCGCTGCACGAAGGACAGCGCGACCCAGTCGATCCCCTCCGGCAGCGCGGCTTCCAGGTCGGCGCGGTCCTTTGCGGTCATCGCCGACACCGGCAGATCGGTATCGGGCAGGCTGACGCCCTTGCGGTCCGACATCTTGCCGCCGATCACGACGCGCGTGATCGCGCGCTCGGGCGAGGTTTCCTCGGCGATCAGCCGCACCTTGCCGTCGTCGAGCAGCAGTGCGTGGCCCGGGCGGAGCGCCGCGAGGATCTCCGGATGCGGAAGCTGGACGCGGCTGTTGTCGCCCGGCGTCTTGTCGGAATCCAGAATGAAGCTCTGGCCGTTCTTGAGCTGGGTCGAGCCTTCCGCGAACGAGCCAAGCCGCAGCTTCGGCCCTTGCAGGTCGACCAGGATGCCGATCGGCCGGCCGTAGCTCGATTCGACATTGCGGATGGTCTTGACCAGCTCCCGCATCTTGTCATGCGGGGTATGGCTCATGTTGATGCGGAAGACGTCGGCGCCCGCCTCGAACAGCTTGCGGATCATCGCGCTGTCTGAGGAGGCCGGGCCGAGTGTTGCGAGGATCTTGATTCGACGCAGTCGTCTCATGGTTTGTTTCCGGGTGGTGCGGCTGGCGGCAGACCAGACGCGCCCGGAGGCGCTGCGCCCGGCGGCGGGTTGGGCAGGCCCGGCATCGCCCCGGGACTTCCTGGACCCACGCCGCCCGGCATTCCCGGTACTTTCTGCGGCTGTTGTTCGTTGGCTTCGGTTAGCTGGACGGTCCATGCACGCTGCTCGCCGGTATCGACCTCGAAGAAGCCGGTGCGGTCGAACCCGCGCGCCAGGCAATTTTCGGTGCCCTTGATGGTGAATTCCTTATCGCGCGAGCACATGAAGGCCTGGCCGGACCATTCGCCGCCGCGATCATAGTCGAGAGCGTAGATGTAGTAGTAGCGCGCCACAAGGTTGCCGCGCAGCAAGGTCTCGCAGGTGCGCGACGACACGTTCCACCAGCCCTCGGTGGTCCAGCCCTCGGCGTCCTTGTAGCCGAGCGCGATGCCGACGCGGCTCGAGGTGTTGTTGCAGAGCCGGAAATCGGCGGCCGCCGGACTCGTCCACAGGCAGGCCGCGACAAGCGCCAGCACCGGCAGGAGGCCGGCCAACGTCAGGCGGATATTGCGGGGAGCTGAGGCGAGGGAATCTGTTGGGCTCATGCAGCGAAGCTATATCAAATCATGGACGATTTCGCGTGCCCGGCCGGCACTGTCAACGGGCGGGCGCCCGTCTGCGACGCTGTCGGACCGTGGCCAGGGTGGCCGGACGGGTCCGTTTTGCGCGCCGATATGGCAAAATCTGTGACAATTCCCACCTGATATCAATATGGTGAGCGCGACACACGGGATCACGATCATGAGCATTGACGACAAAACCAGAACGGAACTCGAGGCCGCGGTCTTCCGGCGTCTCGTCAGTCACCTGCGCGACCGCACCGATGTGCAAAACATCGACCTCATGAACCTCGCCGGCTTCTGCCGCAACTGCCTGTCCAACTGGATGAAGGAAGAGGCGGACGCCAAGGGCCTTACCGTGAGCAAGGACGAGAGCCGTGAGGCGGTCTACGGCATGCCGTATGAGGAATGGAAGGCGAAGTATCAGGGCAGCGCGACGCCCGAGCAGCTCGCGGCGATGAAGAAAGCCCAGAGCGGGCATTAAACCTCAGCCTGTGTGACGTCAGTTCCGCGGCCGTCCGCATCTCCTGTGGGCGCGCTGTGGATGAGCGCGATGTTTCCTTGACGGAAGGCGCGCCAAAATCGAGGGTCGCCCGCAGCAAGCGGTGCGCAAGGCGCGTATTCGCGTAACATTTCAATACCTGTTGAGGAGTGCGCGATGGCCACCACGTCTGCCGCCGTCAAGGAAGAGCCCGCAACGCGATTTGCCAAGGACCAGCTCAAGTCCATCATCGAGCGCATCGAGCGGCTGGAAGAAGAGAAGAAGACGATCTCGGACGACATTCGCGACGTCTATGCCGAGAGCAAGGGCAACGGCTTCGACGTCAAGGCGCTGCGCGCCATCATCCGTCTGCGCAAGCAGGATCCGAACGAGCGCCAGGAGCAGGAGACCATCCTGGAGACCTACATGCAGGCGCTGGGGATGCTCTGAGGCGGCCAGCGGCCACCCCTGCCGGGCGTTCGCCAAGGGCGCCCCCCAAAGCTGCTGGAAGACCTCCTGTCGAGGCTTGGGTGAAATCCCGGGATTTGCTACACTGGCGGCGAGGTAATCGGGCAGATCGTTCAGATGGACGTGCCAGGACCAGAGCGCCGGCTCGCTGCGGTCCTCGCCGCCGACATGGTCGGCTATAGCCGCCTGATGGAGGCTGACGAGACGGGGACCCTTGCGCGCCTCAAAACCCATCGCATCGAGCTGATCGATCCGGCCATCGCCAAGAATCGCGGCCGCATCATCAAGACCACCGGCGACGGCCTGCTGGTTGAATTCCATAGCGTCGTCGATGCGGTGCTGTGCGCGGCCGAGGTCCAGAGCCGGATGGCGAAGCGCAACGCCGACGTCGCGCCGGCGCGCTGGATGCAGTTTCGCATCGGCATCAATCTTGGCGACGTGATCGTTGACGGCGCCGATATCTTCGGCGACGGCGTCAACGTCGCGTCCCGTCTGGAGACGCTGGCCGAGCCCGGCGGCATCTGCATTTCCGGCGCGGTGCGCGATCAGGTCGGCGATCGCCTGGAAGATCTGAGCTTCGAGGATCTCGGCGACCAGACCGTCAAGAACATCGCGCGCCCAATCCGGGTTTTCCGCGTCCATCTCGAATCCGGTGCCAGGCCCGTTCCGGAGCACCCGAGTGCGGTGGCCGCCCCTGTCGTCGCCAAGAAGCCCTCCATCGCCGTGCTGCCGCTCGTCAACATGAGCGGCGATCCGGAGCAGGAATTCTTCGCCGACGGGCTCACCGAGGACATCATCACCGAGCTGTCGCGCTTCCACGATCTGCTGGTGATCTCGCGCAACTCGACCTTCGTGTACAAGGGCAAGGCCGTGAAGGTGCAGGACGTCGCGAAGGAATTCGCCGTCGACTATGTGCTGGAAGGCAGCGTGCGGAAGGCGGGCGGCCGGATCCGCGTCACCGTGCAGCTGATCGACGCCGTGGCCGACCGGCATGTCTGGGCCGAACGCTACGACCGCGAGCTGGCCGACATCTTCGCCATCCAGGACGAGATGACGCGCGCGATCGTGGCGACCTTGCCGGGGCGCGTCGAGGCTGCCGCGCATGACCGCGTCAAGCGCAAGCCGACCGACAACATGGCGGCCTACGAGTGCGTGCTCGCCGCCAAGGTGCTGCATCATCGCTCGGCACGGGACGACAACGCGGAGGCGCAGCGCCTGCTCGAGCGGGCCATCGTGCTTGACCCGAACTATGCCCATGCCCACGCCTGGCGGGCCTGCGTGCTCGGCCAGACCTGGGTCTACAACTGGTGCACCGACCGCGACGCGACCATGGCGCAGGTCGCCGCAGAGCTCGAGATCGCGCTCAAGCTCGACGACAATGACAGCGACGTGCACCGGATTCTCGCCGCGCTGAACCTCAACCGCGACGACCACGACAAGGCGGCCTTCCACCAGGAGCGCGCGCTCGCGCTGAACCCGAATTACGACCTCGTCGTCGTGCAGCAGGGCGAGCTCCTGACCTGGCTCGGGCGGCCCGAGGAAGGCATCGACTGGATCAAGCGGTCGATGCGCCTCAATCCGTTCCATCCGGAGCGCTTCTGGAGCCATCTCGGCCGGGCCTGCTATTGCGCCGAGAAATACGCCGACGCCGCCGAGGCGTTCTCGCGGATCACGCGCCCCGACCATACCCATCACGCCTTCCTCGCGGCGACCTTCGCGCAGATGGGCAATACGGTGGCAGCCTCCGCCCATGCCGCCGAGGTGCTGAAGCGCGAGCCGACCTTCTCGGTGTCGGCGCATCTGGCAACCCAGCACTACAAACGCGAGCCCGATCGGGCACGCTTCGAGGCCGGCCTGCTCAAGGCAGGGCTGCCGGCCTGAACCGGCACAAAGCTATCCTTGTCGGCAGAGGTGCAGCGGCTCAGCGCAGCGAGGCGGTGCGGAGCACGAAGGACTGGGTCGTCAGGAGGGCGGTCGCCGAGCCCGAGAAGCGGTCGCAGGTCATGCCCATCATCGGATCTTCCGAGAAGGTCATGACGACGGCGGCCTGCGGCTTCACGAAATGGGCCCGCATCATGGTCATGTCGGTGTCGCCCAGCACCGTGGTCAGCATAGCATTGCTCGCGCTCGGCGCCAGCATCACCACGCGCATCCAGATATCGTTGCCCTTGGCAGCCGAGATCCGCGCGGAGGTGGTGATCACGCCCTGGCTCGGTGCGCCCTTGGCAACGACGGTGTTGATTTCGGTGCTAGGAGCAGCGGCATTGCGCGTCGGGCGCACGTTGCGCGGGATCGGCGCGGTCGCTGCGACGATGTTGGCGCGATCGACCGGTGAGGCCGCCGCGGGCGCATAGGCCAGCGCCTTGTTGAAGTTTTCGGTCGTCGTGCTGGCAGTGGTCTGCGGATCGCTGCCGCCGACCGCCTCACGGGCCTTCAGCGCGGCTATCTGCGCCGCCGACGCCTGCTTCGGCGCCTCACCCTCGTCACCCCAGAAGCCGCGGGCATTGATGATGTCGGCAGGCGATTGCGGCGCGGTGTTCTCGGCCATCTGCACCACTTGCACCGCGGGCTTCGCCTTCGGCATCGGAACGAGCTGGGCGTCGGCGGCCGCGAGCTGGATGGCGGCGGCGAACTGCGGCTTGGCGCGCGGCAGCGGAATCGGATCGGCGGATTTGGCGGGCGCGGCGGCGGCCACCACGGTGTTGGCGGCCGGCTTGTCGTTCACGCTGGCCGCGCCTTCGTCTTCATCGTCACTTGACTTGCCGCCACCGAACAGCTTCGCGAACAGGCTCGGCTTGCCGATGGTCGCGGCATCGTCACCATTGCCGCGGCGCTCGATATCGGCCTTGGCAAGCTCATAGCCCTTCAGCGGCGTGCCGTCGGTCGGGACATGGACGGTGCGGCCGTCGGGGAACACCCTGACCAGCTGATCGCGGGTCATGCGCGGCCAGTGGCGGATGCTGCCGGTGTCGAGATGGACGAACGGCGAGCCCGAGGTCGGATAGAAGCCAACGCCGCCGCGCTGCAGGCGGAGGCCGGCATAGCGGATCTGCTCCAGCGGCACGCCCGGGATGAAGAAGTCCATCGCGTGCCCCAGCATGTGCTGGCTGTGGCGCGCGACGCCCGAGGAGCGGCGGCGGAGCATGGCGTTGGTGGCAGGGGCGCGATAGGCGGAGATGATCTGGATCGGCTGCTTTCCGCCGACGTCGTTATAGACTTCCCACAGGATGTCGAAGAGGTGACGGTCCATCACCGTTTCATCCTGGGAGCGCCAGTCGCGCAGGAAGTGGTTGAGCTGCTTCAGCGCGCCTTCGTCGTAACGGCCGTCGCGCTTGAAGGTGACGGTGAGGTCTTCGCCGGAATGAGTGTGGTGGAAGGAGAGGGTGCGGGTCTGGTTCAGCGCAGTGGCATCGTGCACCGATCCCGCGCCCGCCAACAGCAATAGCGCAGTCAGGCCGACTTGGTATCCGGCCTTAGGCAACGACAGCGGATTGTAGCGGCGTGCGAAGACAGCCAGCACTATGAGCCCACCCAGTCGACGAGCGTTCGGTCGGCATCTTTCGCAGACCCCCTGCGGAAGACGGTGAACGCTTTCTTAAAGCGGGAGGGTTAACCGAGGTTTACCGACCCGCCCCCAAGTTAGGCTTAACTAACTGGGCGAGTGTGGCAAAAGATAGCCCTGCTCCCCGGCCGAGACCCGAAATGGTTAATGTAAACGATCTCGCCTTTTGAGCGAGATCGTTGATTTTGCTTCAAAATTTATTCCAATCGGGCGGAAATGCAGATTAGCGGGTGATTACCCGGCGCTGCTGCTGGGCCTGCCCGCGACGGATCGGCTGCGGCTCCGGCTGTCCGAATCCCCCGAACAGGCGCTCGAAGAAATTTGGTCCGGAGGAGCCAAAGCCGTTGTCGCCGGCGACATTGACGCCGGCGGGCAGGCTGCTGCTCGGCGGACGCGAGTAGCTCGGCTGGGCGTGCGCCACCACCGTCTCGAGATCCTTGCCGCGGCCGTTCCTGAGCAGCGACAGCATGGCGGCGTCGCGGCCGTAAACGTCCCTGCGCAATTGCAGCTTGCCGGCATCGTCCACGAACGCGGTCTGATAGGTGATGTTCACCGGGATCGGCGTCGGGAATTTCAGGTCGACTTCGCTCGAGCCGTACATGCTGCGGATCCGCTCCGGCGTGTAGTGCTGGTTCGGCTCGGTGATGTTGAGCAGGACGGCGGCGTACTGATCGGGATTCTGCACGCGCATGCAGCCGTGGCTGAACGCACGCTCGTCCTTCGCGAACAGGTACTTGTCCGGCGTGTCGTGCTGATAGACCAGGAACTTGTTCGGGAAGTTGAAGCGGATGCGGCCGAGCGCGTTGGCTTCACCCGGCGGCTGCGAAATGTGGATCGAGCCGTCGCGGTTGCGCTCGAGCCTGAGGCCCATGCGCTGCAGCACCGTCGGATCCTGCTGCAGGGCCGGCAGATATTCGTTGTAGATGATCGACGGCGGCACGTTCCAGGTCGGATTGACCGTGATGTACTTCATCGTCTCGGTCAAAAGCGGCGTGGCATGCTGGCCGGGCTTGCCGGTAACGACGCGGGTGGTCCAGACCTGCGCGCCGTTCTGCATCACCTTCAACGTGTAGTCCGGGATGTTGAGGATCACATAGGCATTGCCGACGCTGGCGGCGCCGAGCTGCCGCGGCAGCCAGCGCCAGCGCTCCATGTTGACGATCACGGTGTCGATCTGCCGGTCGCGCTTCGGATTGTTCAGTGCCTTCACCGTGCGCTCGTCGAGAACGCCGGTCGGCTTGAGGTCGACGCTGCTCTGGAATTTCTCCACCGCCCGCGCGATCGTCGCGTCATACTTGGTGCTGTCGGCATTCTCGGTGACGCCGAGCTTGTTGCGCAGGTCAGGCACGCGCGGATCGTCCATCTCGACCGCGGCCTGCTTCTTGCGTGCCGGCAAATATTTCAGCGTCGGGCCGTCTGCGATCGTGATGACCGGGCCGTCGCCCTGGCCACGCAGCTCGGCGAGCTTCTGCTTCAGCTCCTTGTAGAGCTTCTGCGGCGGGTTGTAGCTGTCGAGCGCGGCGGAGGCGTCTTTCGCGGAGGTCACATTGGCGAACACTTCCGCCGGATCGGTCGGGTGCTCCGGATAGAGAATGTCGGCCGACACCTGCGACCAGTGCATGCGGCCGCTCTGGGCCTGGCGGGCGTAGTCCAGCATGCTGGCGGCGAGTTTCAGCTCCGCGTCGGCCAGCGCGTCCGGCGAGGTCGCTGCGGCGAAATCCGGCACCGGATAGTCGGCGGCATCGAGGCCATCCGCGGCCGCGTCCTTCAGGCGGGCGATGACGCCCTTGCCGGCGTCGGTCAGCTTGCCGGCCTTGGTGAACACCGGCGCGTATTCGCGAGCCGAATAGAACTTCTCGGCCGCAGCGCGCTCGTTCTTGCGGTCGAAGCTACGCAGCGACTTGCTGGCGAGCAGTTCGCGCAGCTTGTCGGCAACCGGCTGATCCTCGGCGGCAACGTTGCTCGCTGCCTTCGCCGGTTCGCTCGCCGGCGCCGCGGCGGTCGCGGGAGCAGTGGCCGGCGCTGCTGCAGTTGCAGGCGCGGGGCTTGCGGCAGGCGCGGTGGCCGTTGCGGGGGCGGGGGCGGCCGCCGCCGGCGCGCCGGCGGTATCGGTCTTCGGGGCATCGGCCGGCTTCGTCGCGGGCGCGGTTACGACATCGGCGGGCTTCGGCTCGACGGCCTTTGCAGTCGCGCTCGGCTCTGCCGGCTTGGCGTCGACCGGTTTTGTCTGAGCGGGTTTGGCCTCGGTGGCTTGCACATCCGCTGGCTTCACGTCGGCCGGCCTGGCTGCATCGGGCAGCGCGGCGGTGGTGTCGGCCTTGAAATCGCTTGCGGTGGGGGGCGGCACGTTGGCCGGTTCGGGGCGCGGGATCGCCGCGTCGATCGCGAGTTCCGAGGCGCTGGAGTGCGGCGTGTCCTGCGCGAAGGCCGCGGTCGCGGACACCGTGAGGAAGGTTGCCGCGACGGCCATCAATACGCGGTCAAATCCTCGACGGTTGTTCGAACAGTCACGCATCGTCACACCCCCTGGGTGAAACTGCCCCTCATCAAACTGGAACAGTTCAAATCAGAATTTGGTTTCATAGCTTGCGCGAAGCGCCGGCCTCTCGATCGACTCGCACGCCTGCACACAACGAACGCAGACGATACCTTTGCCCCTCTCATGCAGCCAGCGCCATGCGGGGCAACTCACGACAAACTGACCTCGAAGCAGCTGATTTCGCTCCGGGCTGTGCGTTTTTGCCACGCGGCACAGCCTTTGTCTGTCACCGCCACGACACGGTTCAAAAGGTTCCCTGGTGTGGCCCTGTCGGCCTCGAGGGCTAAGTGGGGTCGCTTGCGCGCGCGCCGGCCGCAGCTTCGTCGAGCTTGCGATAGAGCGTCGAGCGGCCGATCTTGAGGCGGCGCGCGACCTCCGACATCTGTCCGCGATAATGCGAAATCGCGAAGCGGATGATCTCGTTCTCGAGATCTTCCAGGGGGCGCACCTCGCCCGCGGCATTGAGTATGGAAAGGCCGCCGGCCGTGGGCAGGGAGGCGGCAACCGGTATTTCATTACCGGAAATCATGGCGGGAGCCGTGGAGGGCGACACCACCAGCGGCTCGCCCTGCAGCGATTTGCCCTCCGGCGCCGGATGCGCCGTTCCTTGCGGGAAATCGGCGAGCCCGAGCTGGTCGCCGTCGCTCATGACCACGGCGCGATACACCGTGTTCTCGAGCTGGCGGATGTTGCCCGGCCAGTCGAGCTGCGAGAGGTGGGCCATCGCCTCGCCGCTGATGCCGGTGATGTTGCGGTTTTCCTCGGCGCAGAACCGCGCCAGGAAATGCCGCAGCAGATGCGGGATGTCTTCGCGCCGCTGTCGCAGCGCCGGAATGGTCAGCGGCAGCACGTGCAGGCGATAGAACAGGTCCTCGCGGAACTGGCCGCCTTTCACGAGATCGAGCAGCTTGCGGTTGGTCGCCGAGATGATGCGAACATCGACCTTGACCGGCTTGCGGCCGCCGACCGCCTCGACGGTGCCTTCCTGCAGGGCGCGCAGCAATTTCACCTGCGTGGCAAGCGGCAATTCACCGACCTCGTCGAGGAACAGCGTGCCGCCATGCGCTTCGACGAACTTGCCCTGATGGCGCTCGGTGGCGCCGGTGAAGGCGCCCTTCTCGTGGCCGAACAGGATCGATTCGACGAGATTGTCCGGGATCGCGCCGCAATTCACCGCAACGAACGGCTTGGCCTTGCGCTCGCTGCTGCCGTGAATGGCACGCGCGAACAGTTCCTTGCCGACGCCGGATTCGCCCTCGATCAGCACCGGGATCGTCGAGGACGCGGCCTTTTGCGCGGTGCGCAGCACCCCGGCCATCGCCTCGCTGCGGGTGATGATATCGGAGAAGGTCAGCCGGCCCTCGCGGCTGTGGCGGATCCGCTGCAATTCGCCCTTCAGCGCCGAGGCGTTGAGGGCGTTGCGCAGGGAAACCTGCAGCCGCTCGAAGCCGACCGGCTTGACGACGAAATCCTGGGCACCGGCGCGCATCGCCGACACGACATTGTCGATGCCGCCATGTGCGGTCTGCACGATAACAGGGACGGTCAAACCAGCTTCACGAATTTTTGCGAGGACTCCGAGACCGTCGAGGCCCGGCATCACGAGGTCGAGCACGACGGCGTCAATCGCCTGCGTCTCGGATGCGGTCAGGGCCGCGATCGCCGCGTCGCCGCTGTCCACGACGAGGGGCTCATAGCCGCACTTCTGCACCATGTTTTCAACCAAACGGCGCTGTACTGCGTCGTCATCGGCGATCAAAATGGTGGCAGCCATGGTTTTCCCCGCACGCTACGTTTATTTGTCTCGAATCGGGGCAATGTCGCCGATGCCGATTAACGCACTCTTAAATGTTGCAAACCCGCATTCATTCCGCCGCCGCCGACATCTTTCCGACTGAACTAAGGTTACGAACAAGATGACCTCGCGCTCCAAAACTGCATCCAACAAGTCTGCCCTCAGCAAGGCCGCTCTCCGCAAGGAAGCCGCGTTGCGCAAGACGGCCGCGCAACGCAAATCGTCCGCAGGCGGCCCGGCGGCGAAAAAGGCAGCCAGCAAGACCGGCAAGCTTCCGGAATGGAATCTGGCAGATCTCTACTCCGGTATCGATGCGCCTGAGGTCGCACGCGACTTGCAGAAAATGGACGCAGATTGCGTCGCGTTTGAGACCGACTACAAGGGCAAGCTTGCCGAAACTACCGCCAAGGAAGGCGGCGGAAAGTGGCTGGCCGAGGCGATCAGGCGCTATGAGGCGATCGACGATTTGGCTGGCCGTCTCGGCTCTTACGCCGGCCTGGTCCATGCCGGCGACAGCGTCGATCCCGCGATCTCGAAATTCTACGGCGACGTCTCCGAGCGGCTGACCGCCGCGTCGGTGCATCTGTTGTTCTTCTCGCTCGAGCTCAATCGCGTCGACGATGATGTGATCGAGCGCGCGATGGCCGAACCCGAGCTCGGCCATTACCGGCCATGGATCGAGGATCTGCGCAAGGACAAGCCGTACCAGCTCGAGGATCGCGTCGAGCAGCTGTTCCACGAAAAGGCGCAAAGCGGCTACGCGGCCTGGAACCGGCTGTTCGACCAGACCATCTCCGGCCTGCGGTTCAAGGTCGGCGGCAAGGAGCTCGCGATCGAGCCGACGCTGAACCTGCTGCAGGACAAGGTGGGGGACAAGCGCAAGGCTGCCGCGCAGGCGCTCGCCAAGACCTTCAAGGACAATGAGCGCAGCTTCGCGCTGATCACCAATACGCTCGCCAAGGATAAGGAAATCTCCGACCGCTGGCGCGGCTTCCAGGATGTCGCGGATTCCCGCCATCTCAACAACCGCGTCGAGCGCGAGGTGGTCGATGCGCTGGTCGCCTCGGTGCGCGCGGCCTATCCGAAGCTGTCGCACCGCTATTATGCGCTGAAGGCCGGCTGGTTCAAAAAGAAGAAGCTGCCGCACTGGGACCGCAACGCCCCGCTGCCGTTCGCGGCGACCGGCACCATCGCCTGGCCCGAGGCGCGCAACATGGTGCTGTCGGCCTATAGCGGCTTCTCGCCCAAGATGGCCGAGATCGCCGAGCGCTTCTTCGACGATCGCTGGATCGATGCGCCGGTCCGTCCCGGCAAGGCGCCCGGTGCGTTCTCGCATCCGACCACGCCGTCGGCGCATCCCTATGTGCTGATGAACTATCAGGGCAAGCCGCGCGACGTGATGACGCTGGCGCATGAGCTCGGTCACGGCGTCCATCAGGTGCTGGCGGCGAAGAACGGCGCGCTGATGGCGCCGACGCCGCTGACGCTGGCGGAAACCGCAAGCGTGTTCGGCGAGATGCTGACCTTCAAGCGGCTATTGTCGCAGACCAGGAACGCCAAGCAGCGCCAGGCGCTGCTCGCGGGCAAGGTCGAGGACATGATCAATACCGTCGTGCGGCAGATCGCGTTCTATTCATTCGAGCGCGCGGTTCATACCGAGCGCAAGAACGGCGAACTCACCGCCGAGCGGATCGGCCAGATCTGGCTCAGCGTGCAGGGCGAGAGCCTGGGGCCGGCGATCGAGATCAAGCCGGGCTACGAGACGTTCTGGATGTACATTCCGCACTTCATCCACTCGCCGTTCTACGTCTATGCCTATGCGTTCGGCGATTGCCTCGTGAACTCGCTCTATGCGGTCTACGAGCACGCGTCCGAAGGCTTTGCCGAGCGCTATCTCGACATGCTCGCCGCCGGCGGCACCAAGCACTACTCCGAGCTGCTGCGGCCGTTCGGGCTCGATGCCAAGGACCCGAAATTCTGGGACGGCGGCCTGTCCGTCATCGCCGGCATGATCGACGAGCTGGAGGCGATGGGCTGAGCCCCATCGGCGTTCCGGCCGGACCGGGCGGCAGCCGGTCCCGTGCCAGTTTCGTTCGGCGTTTTTTGCGCCTGGCGGCATGATCGTTCCATGATGCCTGCGTTTGGGAGGCCAATCCTGCCGAGGGGCTGCCGCGGCGGCGTCGCTCGAACGTGGATCGGGGACGATTTGCGCTTCAAATCGCCCGATCGGGACCGCGCCGTTGCCCTGCCTATCCGTTTGCGGTAATGGCTCGCGGAGGAACGCGAATTTCTGACTGGGGACAGCGATGGCAGACCATAGCGAAGTGGCCTACACGACCGCCGACGGCAACGATTACGTGGCGCATGAGCAGACCTATGAAGGGTTTCTCATGCTGGTCAAATGGGGCACCATCAGCGTCGCCATTATTCTTATCCTGATGGCCTATTTCCTGGTCTGATCCTTAAGATCGGCTAGCGGCGCCGCCGTCCCGCGGCGGTGCCGGAATTGCTGTCGAAACCCGGATGTAAAAACCGGGTATCCAAATCTGGCGAAAATAACGCTAGTTTGAAGACGCGTGCGCCGCTCGCGCCGCCGGAGGGCCCATGAAGATTGCCGTTGCCAAGGAAATTGATCCGTCCGAGCCGCGGGTTGCGGCCTCGCCCGATACCGTGAAGAAGTTCAAGGCCCTCGGCGCCGAGGTCGCGGTCGAGCCGGGCGCGGGCATCAAGTCGGGCCTTCCCGATTCGGAGTTCACCGCCGTTGGCGCCACCGTCAGCGCGGACGCGCTCAAGGACGCCGACATCATCATCAAGGTGAAGCGGCCGGAAGCCTCCGAACTGTCGCAATACAAGCGCGGCGCGCTGGTCATCGCGATCATGGATCCGTACGGCAACGAGGCCGCGCTGAAGGCGATGGCCGATGCCGGCGTGTCCGCCTTCGCGATGGAATTGATGCCGCGCATCACCCGCGCGCAGGTGATGGACGTCTTGTCCTCGCAGGCCAACCTGGCCGGCTACCGCGCCGTGATCGAGGGCGCCGAGGCCTTTGGCCGCGCCTTCCCGATGATGATGACCGCCGCCGGCACCGTTCCGGCGGCGAAGGTGTTCGTGATGGGCGTCGGCGTCGCCGGCCTGCAGGCGATCGCGACTGCGCGGCGGCTCGGCGCCGTCGTCACCGCGACCGACGTGCGTCCGGCCACCAAGGAACAGGTCGAATCCCTCGGCGCGAAATTCCTCGCCGTCGAGGACGAGGAGTTCAAGAACGCGCAGACCGCGGGCGGCTACGCCAAGGAGATGTCCAAGGAGTACCAGGCCAAGCAGGCCGCGCTGACCGCCGAGCACATCAAGAAGCAGGACATCGTGATCACCACCGCGCTGATCCCGGGCCGTCCGGCGCCGATGCTCGTCACCGGCGAGATGGTGAAATCGATGAAGCCCGGCTCGGTGCTGGTCGATCTCGCGGTCGAGCGCGGCGGCAATGTCGAGGGCGCCAAGCCCGGCGAAGTGGTCGAGACCGACGGCATCAAGATCGTCGGCTACACCAATGTCGCCGGCCGCGTCGCGGCGTCGGCCTCGGGGCTCTACGCGCGCAACCTGTTCTCGTTCATCGAGACGATGGTCGACAAGGCCAACAAGGCGCTCGCGGTCAATTGGGACGACGAGCTGGTGAAGGCCACCGCGCTGACCAAGGACGGCGCCGTCATCCATCCCAACTTCCAGCCGAAGTAAGGAGAGAAGCCATGGAGCATCTCGCGCAGGCCGTCGATCCGTTCGTGTTCCGGCTGTCGATTTTCGTCCTCGCCGTGTTTGTCGGCTATTTCGTGGTGTGGTCGGTGACCCCGGCGCTGCATACGCCGCTGATGAGCGTGACCAACGCGATCTCCTCGGTGATCGTGGTCGGCGCGCTGCTCGCGGTCGGCGTCGGCATGGTCTCGAGCGGTTCGGGCTGGGCCCGCGGCTTCGGCTTCGTCGCGCTGATCTTCGCCTGCGTGAACATCTTCGGCGGCTTCCTGGTCACCCAGCGCATGCTCGCGATGTACAAGAAGAAAGCCAAGTGAGCGGCAATCACCTCGGGGTGATGAGGATTTTGGGGGACCTGAGATGAGCGCCAATCTCTCTGCACTGTTGTACCTCGTGGCGGGGGTGCTGTTCATCCTGTCGCTGCGCGGCCTGTCGAGCCCGGCGTCGTCGCGCCAGGGCAACATGTTCGGCATGATCGGCATGGCGATCGCCGTCGGCACCACGCTGGCGAGCCATCCGCCGGCCGACGGCGTGGCCTGGCTGCTGGTGATCCTCGCGGTCGCGATCGGCGGCGGCATCGGCGCCGTGATCGCGCGCCGGGTGCCGATGACCTCGATGCCCGAGCTCGTCGCCGCGTTCCACTCGCTGGTCGGCATGGCCGCGGTGCTGGTCGCCGCCGGTGCGTTCTATGCGCCCGAGGCGTTCGACATCGGCACGCCCGGCCACATCCATCCGCAGAGCCTGGTCGAGATGTCGCTCGGCGTCGCGATCGGCGCCTTGACCTTCACCGGTTCGGTGATCGCGTTCCTGAAACTGTCGGCGCGGATGAGCGGCGCGCCGATCATCCTGCCGTTCCGCCACGTCATCAACATCGTGCTGGCGCTGGCGCTGGTGTTCTTCATCGTCGGCCTCGTGATGAGCGGCAGCGCGCTCGACTTCTGGCTGATCACCATCATCGCGCTGGCGCTCGGCGTGCTGATGATCATCCCGATCGGCGGCGCCGACATGCCGGTCGTGATCTCGATGCTGAACTCCTATTCCGGCTGGGCTGCGGCCGGCATCGGCTTCACGCTGGGCAATTCGGCGCTGATCATCACCGGCGCGCTGGTCGGCTCCTCCGGCGCGATCCTGTCCTACATCATGTGCCACGCGATGAACCGCTCGTTCATCTCGGTGATCCTCGGCGGCTTCGGCGGCGAGACTGCCGCAGCCGGCGGCGGCTCGGGCGAGCAGAAGCCCGCCAAGCTCGGCTCGGCGGACGATGCCGCCTTCATCATGAAGAACGCCTCCAAGGTCATCATCGTGCCCGGCTACGGCATGGCGGTGGCGCAAGCACAGCACGCGCTGCGCGAGATGGCCGACATCCTGAAGAAGGAAGGCGTCGAGGTGAAATACGCCATTCACCCGGTGGCGGGCCGCATGCCCGGCCACATGAACGTGCTGCTGGCCGAGGCCAACGTGCCCTATGATGAGGTGTTCGAGCTCGAGGACATCAACTCGGAGTTCGCCCAGGCCGACATCGCCTTCGTGATCGGCGCCAACGACGTCACCAACCCGGCGGCGGAAGAGGACAAGACCTCGCCGATCTACGGCATGCCGGTGCTGCAGGTCTGGAAGGCCGGCACCGTGATGTTCATCAAGCGCTCGCTCGCCTCGGGCTATGCCGGCATCGACAACCCGCTGTTCTACCGCGACAACACCATGATGTTGCTCGGCGACGCCAAGAAGGTCACCGAGAACATCGTCAAGGCGATGTAGGGCGGGCGGCAATGGCGCTGAACCGGGAGTGGCATCGAGCGCATCGCATGCCGCCCCGGGCGACGCGCGAGCAGCGCATCAAGTGGCACGTCGCACATGCGGCGGCGTGCGCGTGCCGGCCGCTCCCCGACAGCATCAAGGCGGACGTCGAGAAGCTGCTCAGGCTCCGCGGCAAGACATAGCCGCGGCCACCGCTGATGGCACTGGCACTCGCAATCCTGAAATGGTTCCTGATCGCCGCGGTCGTCGTCTATCTCGGCGGGCTCGCAGTGCTCTACGTCAGGCAGCGCGAGCTGCTGTTTCCGATCCCGCCGGTCGGACGGACTGCGCCGGCAGCCGCGGGTCTTCCCGAAGCGGAAGAGCATGTCCTGACCACCGGCGACGGCGAGAAGGTCATCGTCTGGCACGTGCCGGCGAAGCCGGGCCGGCCGGTCGTGCTTTTCTTTCATGGCAATGGCGACTTCCTTGCCGGGCGCGTGGCGCGCTTCAGGGCCATCACGGCCGACGGCACCGGGCTGGTGGCGCTGTCCTTTCGGGGTTATGCGGGGTCGAGCGGGTCTCCGAGCGAGCAGGGACTGCTGCAGGACGCGGCTGCCGCTTATGCCTTCGCCACCGCGCGCTACCGCGCCGAGCAGATCGTGGCCTGGGGATTCTCGCTCGGCAGCGGCGTTGCGGTCGCGCTCGCCGCCGGACATCCCGTCGGCAAGCTGATCCTGGAGGCGCCGTATACGTCGACGGCCGACGTCGCCGGCGCGCATTTCTGGTATGTGCCGGTCAGCCTGTTGATGCGCGATCAATTCCACTCCGACCGGCTCATCGCGCAGGTCAAGGCGCCGCTGCTGATCATGCATGGCACCGACGATCCGGTGATCCCGATTCGCTTCGGCGAGCGGCTGTTCGGCCTCGCCCATGAGCCCAAGCAATTCGTGCGACTGCCCGGTGGCGGGCACGACAATCTCGACGATTTCGGTGCGATGGCGACGGCGCGGCGGTTTATCGACGCCGCAAGAGGCTGACGGCTGCGATTGTCTGTCGCATAATCGCGCCAGCGAAGTAAGGGGACCCCACGATGAGCGCACACGGACCGATGCCGCGGTCGGCCTGGCTGTATCCCGTTCTGGCGGTGCTGTTGTTTGCCGCGGTCACGGCCACCGGCTACAGCTTCGCGCCATCGGCCGGGGGCTGGGTGTTCGCGGCGGTGCTGCTGGTCATTCTGTTCGGCACCGTGTTCGCGGCGGTCCACCATGCCGAGATGATCGCCGAGCGGATCGGCGAGCCGTTCGGCACGCTGCTGCTGACGCTCGCGGTGACGATCATCGAGGTGGCGCTGATCTCGACCATCATGCTGGGCGACACGCCGGCGCCGACGCTGGCGCGCGACACCGTGTTCGCGGTGGTGATGATCGTCTGCAACGGCCTGGTCGGGCTCTGCATCTTCATCGGCGGCATCCGCTACCGCGAGCAGGATTTTCAGATCACCGGCGCCAACCTTTACCTCAGCGTGCTGTTCGTGCTCGCGACGATCACGCTCGACATGCCGAATTTCACGCTTACGGCGCCGGGCCCGATCTACTCCACGGCCCAACTCGCCGTGATCAGCGTCGTGACCCTGCTGCTGTATGCGGTGTTCCTCTACACCCAGACCATCCGCCACCGCGATTATTTCGTCAGCGGCGCCAATGAGGCGGCGGCGCATGGCGAGGTGATGTCGGACCGCATGACGGCGATCAGCGTTGCGCTGCTGCTGGTTTCGCTGCTGGCGGTGGTGCTGCTGGCGAAGAAATTCTCGCTGGTGGTCGATGTCGTCACCGTCAAGATCGGCGCGCCGCCGGCCTTTGCCGGCCTGGTGGTGGCGGCCCTGATCCTGTTGCCGGAGAGCGTTGCCGCAGTGTCGGCGGCGCGCAAGAACGACCTGCAGAAGAGCATCAACCTCGCGCTCGGCTCGTCGATCGCCACCATCGGGCTCACGGTTCCCGCGGTGGCCGTAGCCGCCTATGCGCTCGACAAGCAATTGGTGCTCGGGCTCAGCAACCAGCATATGCTGATCCTGCTGCTCACCTTCATGGTCAGCATGCTCACCTTCGGAACCGGCCGCACCAACATCCTGTTCGGGCTCGTTCACATGGTGGTGTTCGCGGTGTTCGTGTTCATGGTTTTCGTGCCGTAGAGCATGATCCGCTCAAACAAAAAACTTGGAGAGAATGACGATGCTCAGTGCCAAATCGGATGTGCAGGTGGATACCGCGGAAGTCCGCGTGACCGAATGGCGCCTCGCGCCGGGCAGCGCCACCGGCCACCACACCCATGAGATGGACTATGTCATCGTTCCGATCACGGCGGGCGAGATGACGATCGTGGCGCCGAACGGCGAGCGCTCGAAGGCGCAGCTCGGAGCCGGCAAGTCCTATTTCCGCAAGGCCGGGGTCCAGCACGACGTGCTCAACGAGACGGCCAGCGAGATCGTGTTCCTCGAGGTCGAACTCAAGCCCTGACGCGGCGCGAGAATCCTGCAAGGAACCAAGCAAGGAACCCTGCATCCGCCGAATGGCAGGACCGAGCCGGCGCGGCTGTGGAAATTCACGACCCGTTAACGGCTGCGCGATGATCTAGCAGGCGGAAGCGGCCTGCGCAGGGGGCGCCTCCGGCTGAAACCAAAGCGACACCAAAGGTGACGTCGGAACGGGGGTTTGCCACCGATCCGACGCAGTTGATCCCTGAATGTGCCTCAAAGTTCCAGCATGTAATACCGGGGTGGGGAGTGGCAGGTCATGCTGAGTTACCTGAAGAAATTTGTGATGGACATCTTACCCTCGGTGGCAGCGACCATCATCGGGGCGTACATCGTTAATCACTACATCGTGGAAGCGCCGGCAGCCGCAGCCGTGACCGCCGCAGTCGATCCCAAGGCAGATCCGAAGGCAGATCCGAAAGCCGCCGCCAAGCCCCCCACCGTCGTCAGCAGCCTCCCCGAAGCCGGTGTGAAGGCCAAGGGCATGTCCGAGCGCACGCTGATCGAGCGGTCGGCGTCCGAGAAGGCCACCGTCACCGAGAAGCCCGCCGAGAAATCGGCCGACCCCAAATCCGCCGACGCAAAGCCTGACGCACCGGCCGATACCGCCAGCATCCCCACCGACACCCGCCATCACCCGGCGGCGCCGAAGGCCGTCGCGAAGGTCGCGCCCGCCGCGCCGCAGCCGGCCGCGCCCGCGACGTCAGCCGCGCCGGTCGAGACTGCTGTGACGCCTGAGGAAAGCCGCGATGCCAACGACCTCGCGCGCGCCGCCATCGAGCGGCTGCGCAAGGAGCGTCCGCAGGAGGCAGCGCGGTCCCAGGATGCCACTCGCACCGATCTCGCCCGCCTGCCTGAGGCGCAGCGTCCGGCAGCCGCCTCGGCGATCCGGCCGTTGCCGCCGCCGATCATGGTGTCGAGCCCGTCCACCGACAATGTCGATCAATCTTCGCAGCCGCGTCCGCCCTATGCCGCCGGCGGCCAGGATTCCAACCGGCTGACGCCGCCGGCCGACATTCCGGTCCCTGTGGTGCAGGCCCCGCTCGACCTGCGCGCCGAGGCGATCATGCCGGCGCAGAAGAACGAGCGCACGTCGGTGACCGACGACATGTTCTCCGGCATGAAGTCGATGTTCCACGCCGTCCTGCCGAAATAGCCGTCGCGCCGCTCGGTCGTTCCTGACGGGTTGTCTTCACGCCAAGCGCTAAAGCATGATCCGGAAAAGTGCGAAACGGTCTTCCGAAAAGATCATGCTCAAACAAAGAGCTAAGGCGCGATGACGATTCAACCTGATCTCATCGCGCTTTAGCCGCCGGTGCGCGCCAGTCCGCTGCGCGCATTGCCGTCGCCTGGCCGCAGCGCGAGCGCGCGATTGTAGGACGCCGCCGCCTTGACCTTGTCGCCGAGCCGCTCATAGGCTTGGCCGCGCGTGCTCCACGCCGCAACATTGCCGGGATCGGCCTGCACGGCCTCGTCGAGATCGCTGGCGGCCTGCTTGGCCTTGTCGAGCGCGAGGTAGCTGGTGGCACGGCCGACCAGGGGCTCGGCCTTCTGCGGCGACAGCCCGCTGGCCGCCGTGAAATCGTCGATCGCCTGCTGATGCTGTCCGCGGCCCTGATAGATCAGGGCGCGGCCGTAGAGCGCCTGGATGTTGTAAGGGTCGGCCGCCAGCGCCTGTTCGAACTCCGCCATCGCCTCGTCGAACTTGCCGGAGCGCGCCAGCACCTGAGCACGCGTGGTGTGATCCCTGGCACTGTTGACGTCTTGCGGGGTGATGGTGTCGGCGGCGGGCTTGTCGGCGGTGGCAGCCGGCTTCGGCTTGTCGTCCGAGGAGCCCCATGAACCGAGGTCGAAGGAGCAGCCCCCGAGCGGCAGGCCGAGAAGCACTGCAATGATGACAAGATGCGGCGCGCAACGGCGGCGCGCGGGTGCTGGAAAGGGCGGGCGGGATACCGGATCAGCCGTCATGCAAAATGCTCTTGCCGGTCGTTTTGCATGGGTACCCCGGAACGCGGCGTGCTTCAAAACGACAACGCGGGCCTGTGGCCCGCGCTGTTAGACTTCCATATCGGCAAAACGGTTCAGCGAGGGCCGCGACCGGCGCCTGCACCGCCCGGACGGCCACCGCGGTCGCCACCGGGGCCGGCGCCGAACACCGGCTTCGGCTTCATCGGCAGCAGGCCTTCGCGCTGCAGCTTCTTGCGCGCCAGCTTGCGTGCGCGGCGCACGGCTTCGGCCTTTTCGCGGGCCTTCTTCTCAGACGGCTTTTCGTAATGACCGCGGAGCTTCATCTCGCGGAAAATGCCCTCGCGCTGCATCTTCTTCTTCAGCGCCTTCAGGGCTTGGTCGACATTGTTATCGCGGACGAGAACCTGCACGCGGCATCCTCTTTTGAATTGATCGGTTCGGAATTCTGGCGAGGTGAAGGGGCGGCAAAAGGCCTGCCTCTTAACCCTAGGCGCGCGCATGTATCAGACAAACGCGCAGATGTCCACCGGTCCAGTGACTTTCGGGCCTAGTAAAGCCACGAAATAGGGCGAAAATGCCATTGTGCGGCCCCGATTTGGGTGATTTGGCGCCCAGATGAGGGCCGCTCCCGGCGTTTTGGATAACCCGGACATTGGAAATAGGGGAGATGCGAGATGGAGATGAAGAAATACGCTGCCGAGGCCATCGGTACGTTCTGGCTCACATTCGCTGGTTGCGGCAGCGCGGTGATCGCGGCCGGCTTTCCGCAGGTCGGGATCGGCCTGGTCGGCGTGTCACTGGCCTTCGGGCTGAGCGTGGTGACCATGGCCTATGCGATCGGCCATATCTCGGGTTGCCACCTCAACCCGGCCGTGACGGTCGGGCTCGCCGCAGGTGGGCGTTTCCCGGGCGGCCAAGTGCTGCCCTACATCATCGCGCAGGTCGTGGGCGCGATCATCGCGGCCTGGCTGCTCTATGTGATCGCGAGCGGCGCGCCCGGCTTCGATGTCAGCAAGGGCTTTGCCTCCAACGGCTATGACGCGCACTCACCCGGCCAGTACAACATGGTGGTGTGCTTCATCACCGAGGTGGTGATGACCATGATGTTCCTGTTCATCATCATGGGATCGACCCATGGCAAGGCGCCCGCCGGCTTCGCGCCGCTCGCCATCGGCCTCGCGCTGGTGATGATCCATCTCGTCAGCATTCCCGTCACCAACACCTCGGTGAATCCGGCGCGCAGCACCGGACCGGCGCTGTTCGTTGGCGGCTGGGCGCTGGGGCAGCTCTGGCTGTTCTGGGTCGCGCCCCTGATCGGCGGTGCGCTCGGCGGCGTGATCTATCGCTGGCTCAGCGACGAACCAGCCGGCATCGTCGCCGGCGCGAAGACGGCGTGATCGGCGAGAGCGTTTTCGAGCGAAGTGGACGCCGGTTCGCGTGAAGAAAACGCGTAAACAAAAATCCAGAGCATCGGTTCTGATTCAATCAGAACCGATGCTTTAATGGATCGTGGTTGCCACGATCCCAATTTCCATCGATACGACGAAGGCGGCTATTGGCCGCGCGTGAAATTATCGCTTGCTGGCCGGCGTCACTTCGGTGACGTGTCCCATCTTGCGGCCGGGGCGCGGCGTACCCTTGCCGTACAGATGCACCGTGGCGCCGGGAACGGTGAGCCACTGCTCGTAGCTCAGGATGTCGTCGCCGATCAGGTTGGTCATGACGACCTCGCCGTGGCGCACCGGCTTGCCCAGCGGCCAGCCGGCGATCGCGCGGATGTGCTGCTCGAACTGTGAGATAGAGGCGCCGTCGAGCGTCCAGTGACCGGAATTGTGCACGCGCGGCGCGATCTCATTGACCAGCACCGTCGCCTTGCTGCCGTTGCCGGGCACCGCGAACATTTCCACCGCGAGCACGCCGACATAGTCGAGCGCCGAGGCGATCTTTTCGGCGATCGCGCGCGCCTGTGCGGCAAGCTCATCGGGGATTGCGGCCGGCGCGCGGGAAATTTTCAGGATGTGGTCGCGATGCTCGTTCTCGGTGACGTCGAAGCATTCGACTTCGCCTAAAGCGGAGCGGGCCGCGATGACCGAGATCTCACGCTCGAACGGCACGAAGGCCTCGAGGATCGCCGACTTGGTGCCGAGGTCCTGCCAGACCTGTTCGAGGTCGTCGCCGTCGCGGATGATGGCCTGGCCCTTGCCGTCATAGCCGAAGCGGCGGGTCTTGATCACCGCCGGCAGGCCGATGCGTTCGATTGCCGTGCGCAGCGTGTCGACCGAGGACACGCCGGCGTAGTCGGCAGTGCCGATGCCGAGCTTGCTGACAAAATCCTTCTCGATCAGCCGGTCCTGCGTGGTCTCCAGGATCTTGTAGGCCGGCAGCACCGGGCGCCGCGCGGCGAGCACCATCGCAGTCGCGGCCGGGACATTCTCGAATTCATAGGTGACGACGTCGACGTCGTTGGCGAACAGTTCGAGCGCCTCGACGTCGGCATATTCCGCGCAGGTCGCGTTCTGCACCACGTCGAACGCCGGGGAGTCCGGATCCGGCGAAAACACCTGGCAGCGGAGCCCGAGGCGCGCCGCCGCCATCGCCAGCATCCGGCCCAATTGTCCGCCGCCGAGGATTCCAATGGTGTCGCCCGGCTTCAGCTTCACTGCGTTCGAAGCCGTCACGCCGCGCCCTCCGGATGCTCGTTGACCGCGTCGGTCTGCTGCTTGCGCCAGGCCGCAAGGCGGGCCGACAGAGCCGGATCGTTGAGTGCGAGCACGCTCGCCGCGAGCAACGCGGCATTGATCGCGCCGGCCTTGCCGATCGCCAGCGTCCCGACCGGGACGCCGGCCGGCATCTGCACGATCGAATAGAGCGAATCGACGCCCGACAGCGCCTTGGACTCGACGGGAACCCCGAACACCGGGAGCTCGGTCAGCGCGGCCGTCATGCCCGGCAGATGGGCGGCGCCGCCGGCGCCGGCAATGATCACCTTGTGGCCGGCTGCCTTGGCGCCCTTGGCAAAGGCATAGAGCCGATCCGGGGTGCGGTGGGCCGAAACGATGCGCGTTTCGCAGGCCACGCCGAGCGCAGCCAGCGTCTCAGCGGCATGGCGCATGGTTTCCCAGTCGGACTGACTTCCCATGATGATGGCGATCGGAGCGGTCATCTCTTCAATTCTGTGCAGGAATCCAAAAGCATAGGCCGATTATAGGGACGGCCCGGGCGTCATCCAAGGCGTGGCAAGGGAGTTAGAATGGACTATCCTGTCTTGGTGAATCCCGGCAAGCCTTCATAAGCAGGCCTCAACAAGGATGCGCATGAAGAAGAAGACGACGGCGGCCGCCTCCGGGGCCGCGAAACGACGGAAAGGCGCGCCCGCCGCGCGCAAATCCAGGCCGGGCAAGACTGCAGCCAAGCGGGCTGGAACCAAACGGGCTGGAACCGGAGCTGCCACGCGAGGCGCGGTCGCATCCGGTGACAAATCGACCATCCGCAGCTTGCGGGCGCAGCTGGCGCGGGCGCAGGCCCGGATCGAGGAGCTGCAGGCCTCCGCCGAGACCGACTTCCTGCTCGACATCCTGAACCGGCGCGGCTTCGAGCGTGAGCTCGCCCGTTCGCTCTCGTTCATCAAGCGTTATCAGGCCTCCGGTGCGCTGATCGTGCTCGACGTCGATCGCCTCAAGCCGATCAACGATGCCTTCGGCCACGCGGCGGGCGACGAGGTGCTGAAGGCGATCGTTGCCGCGATATCGGATCAGGTGCGCGCTTCCGATGTGATCGGCCGTCTCGGCGGTGACGAGTTCGCCGTGCTGCTGTGGAATCTCAGTGAGATCGATGCCCGCGCCAAGGCGGCTGCGCTGGAAGAGGCGATCGATCGGTTGACCTTCATGTTTCGTAACAGCCAGGTCACCGCAGGCGCCTCCGCGGGCGTCGCGATCCTCACCGCGCATTCGGATATCGATCGCGTGCTCGATGAGGCCGACCGCGCGATGTATGTGCGCAAGGCGCAGCGGCGCCACGAATCCCGAGAATTATAGCGCGCTGAGATCCTCCGGCACGTTGCCGTAGGCGCGCAACAACTTGGCATCGCCGAATTCACCGATCGCGGGATCGCCGGTGCGGCTGAACGCGACGGCGCCGATGCTGCCGGGCATCCGCGACATGGTCTCCGCGCGGCGCAACGCGACCGCCGAGCTCTGGCATTCCTCGGCATTGCCGGCGACCGGCGTGCCGTCGTCGTCCTGCTTGAAGGGCAGTGCCACGTAGTAGGTCACATCGGCCATCGCTGTGCTCCCGAAGGGTTAGAGCGTTTTCGAGCGAAGTGGGTACCGGTTCGCGTGAAGAAAACGCGTCAAAACAAGAATCCAGAGCCTCCGTTTCGATTCAATCGAAGTGAAGGCTCTAGGCGGCGTCGCTCGCCGCCCGGGTCTGCGCCGGCACGCAGCCGGCGGTGATCGCGACCTGCAATTCCTCAAGCTCGGCTTCCAGATATTCGTTGGCCATGATCAGCGCCTTGATGGTGCTGCGCAGGTTGCCGTCGCACATCGCGATCGCCTGATCGCAGGCCTTCTCGTAGCGGCTGTTGTCGGGCAGCGAAGGCGGTGCGGACATGGCGAAACTCCCTCTGATGGCTGGCGGCTGGGCCGATATGTTCTCGTTTTGTTCTTATGAAGTCAAGCGCCGAGAAACCGCCTCGCGTCCGTTGCCGCGATGTGAAGCCGGTGAGGCGCTGTGGATGACGGGGAAAACCGCCGCCCGGCCTGAACCGGAAGCGCCGAACCGCGAAGGCCCGCGCCGCGGCGCGCGTCAGGCAATGATGTCGGGCGTGATCTGGTCTTCGATGAAGGCGATGCGATCACGCAGTTGCAGCTTCCGCTTCTTCAAGCGTTGCAGCATCAAGAGATCCGGCGCCGGCGACTGGTGCAGCGCGTCGATCGCGGCATCGAGGTCGCGGTGCTCTTGTTGCAGCCGCGCGAGCTCGGCGATTAGTTCGCGCTCATCCTGATCGTTCATGGTTGTGTATTAACTGATAAGCACGATAAGGTTGTTGCGGCGGAAGTCGCCGCTCGCCGGAATATCCTCCTTGAACGCGCGTCGCGCAAGCCGGACCGGTTCCATAGTCACGATTGGTTACAGATAAACCGAAATGAGTGCGTGCGGCATTTCGCGTCCCCCATCGACAGCGGCGTCCACTTGTGTACACTCGGCGGTCCGGATCGAACCTGAGGTTTAACGCACCGAGGAGTGTTCGCAATGGCAATACAGGCCCATCTCATTGAGCTGGAGCGTAAACACAAAATACTCGAGAACGAACTGCACGAAGCGCTCGTTCACCCCTCTGTAGACGACCTGCATATTTGCGAGCTGAAGCGCCGCAAGTTGATGGTCAAGGATCAAATCGAGCGGTTGAGACTATCCGCCGACGACACGGTCCACTAGACCGCCCCCCTGCAAATTAGCAAATAGCGTGGCCTTTCACCGAGGGATGAACGCCCAAGTGCGCGCGCATCCCCCGGAAGGCCTTACCGTACTTGCTCAGAGTTCCGCCAGCGCGCCGACATGGTCGGCGACCGCCAGCGATGACGTCAGTCCGGGCGATTCGATGCCGAACAGGTTAATCAGGCCCGCGACGCCGTGGTCGGCCGGCCCCTGGATCAGGAAGTCCTGCGTCGCCACCGCCGGCGGCACGATCTTGGGGCGGATTCCCGAATAGCTCGGCATCAGCGCGCCGTCCGGCAGGGCCGGCCAGTATTTCCGGATCGCCGGATAGAACCGCTCGGCCCGATCAGGGTCGACGGCGTAATCGATGTGATCGATCCATTGGACGTCGGGCCCGAACCTCGCCTGTCCGGCCATGTCGAGCGTCAGGTGCACGCCGAGCCCGCCGGGTTCCGGCACCGGGTAGATCAGCCGCGAGAACGGCGCCCTGGCGCTGCAGCTGAAATAATTGCCCTTGGCCAAATAGGCCGTTGGAATCAATTCGATCGGCATGCCCTCGACGTTGCGCGCGACCGCCGTCGCGCCGAGTCCGGCGGCATTGACCAGGAGATCGCAGGCCAGCGTCATCGGCGCCACGCCGCCGGCTTCGATCTCGAACCCGTCGGCGGTGGCCGTGGCGTGGAGCAGCGGCGTATGGAAGGCGAACGCCGCTCCGGCCGCCTCGGCGTCACCGCGCAGCGCCAGCATGTAAGCATGGCTGTCAATGATCCCGGTCGAGGGCGACAGCAGCGCTGCGTCGCAATTCAGCGCCGGCTCCAGGGCGCGCGCCGTCTCGCCGGACAACAACTGCATGTCGTCGACGCCGTTGGCCTCGGCATGCGCGCGGATTGACTGCAGCTTCTCGGTCTCCGCAGGCGTGGTGGCCACGATCAGCTTGCCGCAATTCTTGTGCGGGATGCCATGCTCGGCGCAGTAGCGGTAGAGCGCCCGCTTGCCGCTGACGCACATCCGCGCCATCAGGCTGCCGGCGCGGTAGTAGATGCCGGCGTGGATCACCTCGCTGTTTCGCGACGAGGTCACCGTGCCGATCCCCTCGGCCTCCTCGAGCACAATCACTTCGCGGCCGGCCTGTGCCAGCCGCCGCGCCACGGCGAGGCCGATCACCCCCGCACCGACGATCACGCAATCAACCCTGTCCATCTCGTCCTTCAGGTCCGAAAATTTCCGCCCGGCCGCGCCCTGGCCGCCGCTGCCAACATCGTTCAGCCGATCCGGTCGCTTTGGGCAAGTGCTTATTAGGCAAGTGCTTGGGCCATCTCAAATAGTTGGGAAGCCTGCCCTGTTAGTGGAGCATTAATCATGTCAGGGCAATTGCCATAAATTAAGTCAGCATTTTCCGGTTGCATCAGTACGCGTTTACCCGATCCAAACCGCCGGAGCCGGACACTCGCCCCGGAAATCCGCGGGTGATCGATGGCTGGCAGGAAGGTGCAGGCGGGCGGGAAGAATTCGATTCCGGCAAGGGCCGTGCTCTGCCTGATCGCCGCCGTCGCGCCGTGCGCTGCAGCCCGGGCAGGCACCGGTGCGTTCGCGCCGTCGAGCTATCTGGGCAGCCTCGATCCCGGCCTGGTCTGGGAGCTCCTGATCGGCAGCGTGGTGGTCGCGTCGTTTTTCGGCGCGGTCGGGCTGTGGATCCTCTCCGCGCTGCGCAAGGCCAAGCGCGCGCAATTGCGGCGCAACGCCTTCGTCTCGTCGGCACTCAACCATTTGAACCAGGGCGTGGTGATGACCGATGCGCAGGAGCGCATCGTGTTCTGCAATGACCGCTACCTCGACATCTACGGCCTGTCGCGTGCCGACATCAGGCGCAACATGACCGGCGTCGAGCTGCTGGAACTGCGCCGCGACCGCGGCGTGCTCGACGTCAGCGCCGAGGATTTCTTCGCCAGGGCCGCGGCGCCCGAGGGACTGGTTACCGAGCTGCCCGGCGGCAGGTCGGTGCTGGTGAAGTATTTTCCGCTGCCGAACGGCGGCTCGGTCGCGACCCATCTCGATTGCACCGACCAGCGCAAGCTGTCGCGCAAGCTCGCCTCGACCACGCAATTCCTGGAATCGGTGCTCGACAACGTTCCGGTCTGCGTCGCGGCCAAGAACATCGAGGACGGCCGCTACATCTTCGCCAACCGCGCATTCGAGCGCTTCTCGCGCTTCTCGCGCGATCACATCGTGGGCAAGCGCGCCGACGAGATCTTCCGCCCCGAGACTGCCGCCAGCATCGATACCGCCGACCGCGCGGCGCTGAACGCGGCGGAAGGCTATCATCGCAGCGAATTCTTCGTTGAACGCGGTTCGGACAAGCGGATCCTCGCCTCCAACCGCGTGATCGCCCGCAACGAGGCCGGCGAGCCGGAATTCCTGATCGCGCTGTTCGAGGACGTCACCGACCGCCGCTCGCTGTCGCGCGAGCTCGAGAACAACAAGAAGTTCCTCGAGCTCGTGGTCGACAACATCCCGGTCTCGCTGATCGTGCAGCGGGTCACCGACGGCCGCTACCTCCTGGCCAACCGCAGCGCCGAGACGATCCTCAATCGCCGCCGCGAGGACGCCGCCGGCCTGACCGCGTCCGACATCTTCAATGCGCGTGAAGCCAAGCTGATCATCGCCCGCGACGAGGCCGCGATCAGGAAGCGCAGCATGATCGCGGAGGAGCATCCGATCTCGACCAAGGACGGCCTGCGGCTGTTCCTGACCCGCCGCATGACCGTTCTCGACGATGTCGGCGAGCCGCAATATCTGATCAAGACTCATGAGGACGTCACCGACCGGCGCCAGACCGAGTCGCGGATGGCGCACATGGCCTATCATGACGGCCTGACCGATCTGCCGAACCGCGCCGCCTTCCTGCAGGCGCTGACCCAGATGATCGAGGCCTGCGACGGCACCGACGAGGAATTCGCCGTGCTCTGCGTCGATCTCGACGGGCTGAAGGAGATCAACGACGTTTATGGCCATGCGATGGGCGACAAGGTGCTGATCGAGGTCGCGCAGCGTTTGCAGGCCGTGGCGCGCGGCGGCGTGGTCGCGCGGCTGTCCGGCGACGAATTCGGCCTCATCATCGACGGCAAGCAGCCGGTCGCCGGCATCGCGCTGGCCGAGCAGGCCGCCGAGGCGCTCGGGCAGGATTTCCTGATCGACGGCAAGTCGGTGCGCACCGGCCTCACCACGGGGATCGCGGTGTTCCCGGACAACGGATCCGACGCGGCCTCGCTGCTGGCCAATTCCGGCGCGGCGCTGTTCCGCGCCAAGGCGAAGTCGCGCGGCACGATCTCGATCTTCGAACCGGAGATGGACCAGCAGATCCGCGATCGTCGCGTGCTGCACCAGGAGCTGTCGGTCGCGATCAAGAACGGCGAATTGTCGCTCTACTACCAGCCGCAGGCCGCCACCGGCGGCAGCGTGGCGGCCAGCCAGATCATCGGCTTCGAGGCGCTGGCGCGGTGGCACCATCCGGTGCGCGGCTTCGTGCCGCCCGGCGACTTCATTCCGCTCGCGGAAGAAAGCGGCCTGATCGTCGAGATGGGCGAATGGATCCTGCGCGAAGCCTGCCGGGAGGCGGCCTCCTGGGCGATCCCGCTGCAGGTCGCGGTGAACCTGTCGCCGGCGCAATTCACCCATGGCGACCTCGTCGGCCTCGTGCATTCGATCCTGCTCGAGACCGGGCTGACGCCGGACCGGCTCGAGCTCGAAATCACCGAGGGCGTGCTGATCGAGGATTTCGACCGCGGCCTGTCGCTGCTGCGGCGGCTGAAGGCGCTCGGTGTCCGCATCTCGATGGACGATTTCGGCAGCGGTTATTCCTCGCTGAGCTACCTGCAGGCGTTTCCGTTCGACAAGATCAAGATCGACCGCGCCTTCGTCATCAATCTCGGCCGCAACCCGCAATCGGCCGCGATCGTGCGCGCGGTGATCGATCTCGGCCACGGCCTTGAAATGTCGATCGTCGCCGAAGGCGTCGAGACCGAGGCGCAGCTCGGCTTCCTCGCCGAAGAAGGCTGCGACGCGGTGCAGGGCTATCTGATCGGCAGGCCGGCCCCGATCGGCCAATTCGCCGCGCTGGTCGGCGGCGACCAGCTTGCCGAGACCGTGCGCAGAGCCGGTTAGTTTGGCCTGGCTGTGCTTGCCATCCGTTGCATGCCCGGCTACATCTGGGCCCACCACATCATTTCAGCCGAGAAAGGAGGGCCGCGTCGTGGCGAGATACACCGATCCCCACCTCAAGCGTGGCCCCGTCAACGCCCTGCAGATGCGTTTGCAGGGCTGACCGGAAACTCGCGCTAAATCCTTCCTGGTCTGCCCTTCGTGGCCGTGCGGCGTCGAAACGCTTGAGCGTTCGCGCCCGCACATCAATCCCTCGCCGCGCTTCGACACGCCTATCCGATGGCTAGCAAGCCCGGGAGTGTCGTGATTGCCGGCAAGACCAGAGAATTGACCGTGACCCTCATCAATGTCCGCAATCTCGGCGTGACGCTGAACGCGCCGCTGTTTTCCGAACTGAATTTTGTCATCAATGCCGGCGACCGCATCGGGCTGGTGGCTGCCAATGGCCGCGGCAAGTCCACGCTGCTGCGCTGTATCTCAGATGCGATGGAGCCTAACGAAGGCGATATCACTCGTGCGCGCGGACTGACCGTCGGCCATGTCGAGCAGGATGCGCCGCCAAGACTGCTGGATACACCGTTCCACGCCGCCGTGCTCGAGGTGCTTTCCGGCGAGCAGCGCGCCAGCGAGGGCTGGCGGGTCGACGTCGCCTTGCAATCACTCGAGGTGCCGGAGGACCTATGGAGCAGGCCGCTGAAGCAGCTGAGCGGCGGCTGGCTGCGGCTTGCGGCGCTCGCCCGCGTGCTGGTGACCGAGCCCGATGTGTTGCTGCTCGACGAGCCGACCAACCATCTCGATCTCGCCAAGATCGGCCGGCTTGAGGCCTGGCTGAACGCGCTGCCGCGCGACATGCCGGTGGTGATCGCAAGCCACGATCGCGCCTTTCTCGATGCGACGACCAACCGGACGCTGTTCCTGCGCCCGGAGCGGTCGCAGCTGTTCTCGCTGCCCTACACCGCGGCGCGCGCGGCGATCGACGAATTCGATGCCTCGGACGAGCAGCGCTATCAGCGCGACATGAAGGCCGTGCGGCAGCTGCGGCAGCAGGCGGCGAAGCTCAACAACCTCGGCATCAATTCCGGCAGCGACCTTCTGCTGTCGAAGACCAGGCAATTGAAGCAGCGCGCCGAGAAGCTCGAGGAGACGGCGAAGCCCGCGCATGTGGAACGCTCGGCCGGAACGATCCGGCTCGCCAACCGCGACACCCATGCCAAGGTCCTGATCAGCTTGGACAACGCCGGGATCGCCACGCCCGACGGCCGGCTGTTGTTCAGGACCGGCCAGCAGTTCATCTGCAAGGGCGACCGGATTGCGCTGCTCGGGCCGAATGGCGCCGGCAAGACCCGCTTCGTCGCGGCGCTGCGGCTGGCGATCGAGAATGTCGGAGCGGCACCGGCCGAGATCCGGGCCACCGAGTCATTGGTGCTTGGCTATTGCGACCAGGCGCTGGCCGATCTCGCCGATGGAGACACGCCGATGCGCATGCTGACGCGGCGCTTCGCGGTCGGTGATCAGCGTGCGCGCGGCCTGCTCGCCGGCGCCGGGCTCTCGATCGAGATGCAGGGCCGTCCGATCGGGCGGCTGTCGGGCGGGCAGAAGGCCCGCCTCGGCATGCTGGTGCTGCGGCTCACCCAGCCGAACTTCTATCTGCTCGACGAGCCGACCAACCACCTCGACATCGAGGGCCAGGAGGCGCTGGAGGACGAGTTGATGGAACAGCAGGCCAGCTGCCTCCTGGTGTCGCACGACCGCCAGTTCGTGCGCACGGTGGCCAACCGGTTCTGGCTGATCGAAGGCAGGAAGCTGATCGAGGTCGATGGACCGGAACAGTTCTTTGCCGCGGCCGGTGCGGACTAAAGCATGATCCGGAAAAGTGCGAAGCGGTTTTCCGAAAAGATCATGCTCAAGCAAGGAGCTAAAGCGCGACGGCGATTCAACCTAATCTCATCGCGCTTTAGCGCGTGATGGAGTCAGATTGGATAGCCGTCGCGAAGACGGTGTGCCTCTCCCGCTTGCGGGGCCGTCGCAGGAGGAGCGCTGCGAAAATATCGAAAACAACCCCATGCAAAGTAGCCGGCGGCGGCGGCGTTCGAGCAGGCTACTTGACACGTCGGGCAACTCAGGGGCATTATTCCAATATTCCGAAATCATGCAGGCGTACGCTCGCCCCCGGCAAGCGGCAAGGTGAGTGTGCCGTGATTCACCCAGACATCATGTAGTTCAGCGCCGCGCCTTGACGCATTTTTCGTGCGAACCCGTCTTTTGTTCGCATGAAAATGCGATAGGCGTTGCGCATGGCGGACTACGACGTCGCGATCATCGGCGGTGGCCTGAACGGCACGAGCATTGCCCGTGATGCTGCCGGCCGCGGCCTGCGCGTGATCCTGCTGGAGCAGGGCGATCTCGGTTCCGGCGCATCGCAGGCTTCGCCGCGGCTGGTCCATGGCGATCTGGCCGGGCTGGAACGGCGGGAGTTCTTCCGCGTCCGCAGGGCGCTGAGGGAACGCGACGTGTTGCTGCGCATCGCGCCGCATCTGGTGCGGCCGGTGCGCTTCGTGATCCCGGCGCATGCCGAGGAGCGGCCGCCGTGGCAGTTGCGGTCGTTGCTGCTGCTCTACGAGCGGCTGACTTCGCGCAGCGGTCTGCCGCGCTCGGCGACGCTCGATGTCACCCACCATCCGGTCGGCAATGCGCTGAAGCGGCCGTTCGGAACCGCGTTCGAATATTCGGACTGCGTCGTCGACGATTCCCGGCTCGTCGTGCTCACCGCCGTCGATGCCGCAGCGCGCGGCGCCGATATCCGCACCGGCGCGCGCGTGACCCGCGCCGAGCGCGGCGAGACCTGGCGGCTGGTCGCGATCGACCGCGGCTACCGGCGCGTGATCACGGCGCGGGCGCTGGTCAACGCGACCGGCGCGTGGACCGCCTCGGTCGCCGACATCGTGCTGCGGGTACCCGCGCCAGAGCTTGCGACCGTGCAGATCAGCCAGATCGTGGTACGCCGCCTGTTCGACTGCGACAACGTCTATGTGTTTCAGAACCCTGACGGCCGGCTGATCTTCGCCAGTCCCTACGAGCGCGACTTCACCCTGATCGCCAGCGTCAGTCATCCCTTCAAGGGCGATCCGGCGGTTGTCGCAATTGACGTGCGCGAGGAGGCCTATCTCTGCGACGCCGCCAATCGCTACTTTCGCGAACAGATCGCCCCAGTGGATGTGCTGCGGACCGTCTCCGGTGCCAATTCCGTGGTCGTGCCCGTGCGCCGGCACATGAGAGATGGCGCAGCGCTGCTCGACGTCAGGCGCGGCAAGGCGCCGCTGCTCACGATCTTCGGCGGCGACGTCACCACCGCGCGGCGCCGCGCCGAGCGGGCAGTGTCGGAGTTCACGCGGTTTTATCCGATGACGCCGCGCTGGACCGCAACGGCGCCGCTGCCGGGCGGCGAGTTCGCCTGGCAGCGCTTCGAGACCGAGGTCGATATCGCCCGCGACCGCTGGCGCTTCCTCGGCGAGGCGCAGGCGCGGCGGCTGGTGGCTGCCTATGGGCTGAATGTGAAGGACATTTTGGGAGACGCCAAAGAGAGGGGCGATCTCGGCCCGGCCTTCGGTCCCGAACTGACCGGCGCCGAGGTGCGCTACCTCATGCGCAAGGAATGGGCGCGGTTTGCCGACGATATCCTGTGGCGCCGCTCCAAGCTCGGGCTGACCATGCCGCAAGCCGATCGCGACGCGCTTGCGGCGTTCATGGCGAAGATGGACTAAGCGCAGCTCCCAAACCTCCCCTTGCAAAGGGGAGGTCGCTTTGCTCGCAGAGCAAAGCGGGTGGGGATCCTGCCTCCATGCAACCGGTGTCGCTTGTGGCCGAACCCCATCCCGACCTTCCCCCTTTCAGGGGGAAGGAGAACAGCCCTCGGTGGGCGCGACAACGTGGTCCGGATGGAGCGCATCCGGGAACGGTGACGAGGCAGTTACCAACCGCAACGGCGGCTATTGCCGGGAAGCCTCCTGTGACCAGGCGAGGTCGCGCCGGGACGGACGGCGATGCAGCCGCTCCGAGATCAGGCTCGTTGCCTGCCGACCCTGGCCGGCGCGCAGGCATGCGACGATGAAGGTGTCCTCCCACAATTCACGTTGCGCATGGCTGCCGCCGATCCGCACCAGTTCTCGCATCAGCGGCGCAAGGATGCGCACGGCGTCGTCGTGATCGCCGGCCGCGAAGGCCGCGATGCCGCGGCCGAGCCCGATCGCCGCAGGGCCGGGCGCCAGCCTGCCGTCGGCGTCGCGCGCCGCCATCTCGACCAGCCGCGCCTCGAGCGCGCCGCTGTTGGTCGTGGCTGCGACCAGCGCGTGGTGCACATCGGCGAAATGCGCGCCGGCTTTCGGAAAGTAGCCGTCGCCATAGGCGGCGACATCCTTCCAGTGCTGCTCGAGACCGGTCTTGCCGGCGACCGTCAGCCGCCACAGCAGCGAGGCCGTGTCGGTGAAGATATTGAGCGGCGGATAGGGCCGGCCCGCCGGCTTGATGTGCTGCTCGTAAATGTCGAGCGCGCCGTCGGCGTCGCCTTCCTCGATCGCGATCAAGGCGAGGTGCCAGGCGAGATGGCCCTGCAGGAAGCTGGTGCGATCATTCGCCGGCAGCCAGGCGGAAAGGAAGCTGCGGCCTTCCGCCGCGTCGCCCTGCTCGAACAGCGCATGCGCGACGGCGTGCGCGGCGCCGGCGTTCTCCGGCTTCAGCGCATAGCCGCGCTCGGTGATGGCGCGTCCGGACACGGCATCGCCGGCCTCGGTCTTCGACCAGCCGAGATAGGTGAGGAACCACCAATCGTCGCCATAGTCGCCGGCGTAACGCTCGCAGACGGCAAGCCGCGCGGCGTCATGATCGGGCCGGCCGGAGAACGCATAGAGGCCGAAGGCGCCGAGCAGCAGCGACAGCACCTGCGCATCGCGCGGATATTCGCTGAGGTGTTGTTCGGCCGATGTCACCGCCTTCTTGCCCTGGCCCTCGATCACGGACGCCATGATCTCGATGTGCTGGCGCTCGCGCGGGCTTGCGGCTGCGGCTAGCTGCCGTGCATCGGCCGCCTTGGCGCGGGCCTTGGGGCCTTCCATGTTGAGCTGGTGCACGCGGGCACGGCCGATATGGGCCAATGCGAAATCGGGGTCCTCGGCGATCGCCGCCTCGAACGCCGCATCGGCGCCGTGCAGCGCCGCCAGCATGCGATCGACGCCGTCGACATAGTAAGCGGCGGCGCGGTCCGAGCTCGTGGTCAGCGGCAGGCCGTAGCGGTCGTGAATCATCGGTTGCCTTCCCGGATTTGGCTGCGAAGTCTAGCAGAGGCGTCGACGCCGACAATATTGCGGGAGATGTCCGTGAGGCGGTTGAGCCGGTGGCGATCCACCGCTAGCTTGCCGCAAGAATCGGACCTTACGGGGAATCGGGGCTGACGGACGTGACATCGGGCGAAGCGAGTGCGGAGGCGGCAAGGCCGTTGCCTGAACCGGCCGTCCCGGACATGCCGCTGCTGCGGATCGAGGGTATCGCCAAGTCGTTCGGCAATTTCCGCGCGGTCGACAAGCTCTCGCTCGACATCCGCGCCGGCGAATTCTTCGCGCTGCTCGGCCCGAGCGGCTGCGGCAAGACCACGCTGCTGCGCATGCTCGCCGGTTTCGAGACGCCGGACGAGGGCCGCATCCTGCTTGGCGGCAGCGACATCGCGCAGGTGCTGCCGCATGAGCGGCCCGTCAACATGATGTTCCAGAACTACGCGCTGTTCCCGCATCTGTCGGTGCGCGACAACATCGCCTTCGGGCTGAAGCGTGCCGGCATGGCGCGCCGCGACATCGCGGCCCGCGTCGCCGAGATGGTGGCGCTGGTCAAGCTCGAGGGGATGGAGAAGCGCAAGCCCGACCAGCTCTCCGGCGGACAGCGGCAGCGCGTGGCGCTGGCGCGCTCGCTGGCGCGGCGCCCGCAGGTGCTGCTGCTCGACGAGCCGCTCGCCGCGCTCGACAAGAAACTGCGCGAGAGCACGCAAGGAGAGCTGATGGAGCTGCAGCGCCGGCTCGGCATGACCTTCATCATCGTCACCCACGATCAGGAGGAGGCGATGACGATGGCCGGCCGCATCGGGGTGATGGATGCCGGCCGTCTGGTTCAGGTCGCCACCCCGCGCAATCTCTACGAGGCGCCGGCCTCGCGTTGGATCGCCGAGTTCGTCGGCGACATCAATCTGTTCAACGGCGAGGTCACGTCCCGCGAGAATGGGCGCCTGACGGTCGCGACGGCTGATGCGGGCAGGCTGGCGGTCAGCGAGCTGTGGCCACCGGTGACCAGGCAGGTCGTTGCCGTCGCGATCCGCCCCGAGAAGGTGAAGCTGTCGCGCCGCGCGCCGGCGACGGACGGGGGCGCGTCACAGGCGATCAACCGGCTGGAGGGCGTCGTCACCGACGTCAACTATCTCGGCGGCGTGACGAGCTACCGGGTGAAGCTGGAGACGGGCGCGGTGGTGCGCGCGTCGATGGCCAACACCGCGCGGCTCGATGTCGATGCCTATCTCGCCGGCCAGCGCGTGGTGGCATGGTTCACCGCCGACGATTGCCTGGTGCTCGAACAATGAGCGCGCGCCGCATCTTCGCCCGGCCGGCGCGGTTTGCCGCGATCGCGCCCTATCTGTGGATGGTGCTGTTCTTCCTGGTGCCGTTCGGCTTCGTGCTGAAGATCAGCCTGTCGCAGACCGCGATCGCGCAGCCGCCCTATACGCCGGTGTTCGATTTCACCGAAGGCCGCGCCGCGCTGGCGGCGGCGTTCGCGCAATTGTCGTTCGACAATTTCCGCCTGCTGATATCAGATAATCTCTACATCCTGTCCTATCTGCGCAGCCTCGTCGTTGCGGTGACCGCGACGCTGATCCTGCTCCTGATCGGTTATCCCATTGCCTACGGCATGGCGCGGTTGCCGCAGCGCTGGCAGGGCGTGGCGATGATGCTGGTCATCGTGCCGTTCTGGACCTCGTTCCTGATCCGCATCTATGCCTGGATCAACATCCTGCAGCATGACGGCCTGCTCAACCAGGTTCTGCTGGCGCTGCATATCGTGTCCGCGCCGGTGGTCTGGCTGTCGACCGACAGCGCGATGTATCTCGGCATCGTGTATTCCTACCTGCCGTTCATGATCCTGCCGCTCTATGCGACGCTCTCCAGGATGGACGCGTCGCTGCTGGAGGCCGCGGGCGATCTCGGCGCCTCGCCGTTGCAGGCGTTCTGGCTGGTGACATTCCCGCTGTCGCTGCCCGGCGTCGGCGCCGGCGCGCTGCTCTGCTTCATTCCGATTGTCGGCGAGTTCGTGATCCCCGATCTGCTCGCCGGTTCCAACTCGCTGATGATCGGGCAGACGCTGTGGCTCGAGTTCTTCACCAACAAGGACTGGCCGGTCGCATCGGCCGCAGCGGTCGCCCTGTTGCTGCTGCTGGTGCCGCCGCTCGTACTCTACGACCGCCTGCAGCGGCGTCAGCTCGAGGCGAACAGCTGATGACGCGCACCGTCACCAGGCTCACCCGCTTCAACATGACGTCGCTGGCGCTTGGGCTGGCGTTCCTCTATCTGCCGATCGTCATCCTCGTGATCTACTCGTTCAACGCCTCGCGGCTGGTGACGGTGTGGGGCGGCTGGTCGCTGCGCTGGTACCGCGAGTTCTTCGGCGACCGCGCGATGCTCGATGCGGCCTGGATGAGCCTGTCGGTCGCCGCGGTGTCGGCGACGCTGGCGACACTGCTCGGCACGCTGGCGGCAGTCGGGCTGGCGCGCGGCGAGCGATTCCGGGGGCGGGCGCTGTTCTCCGGCATGCTGTATTCGCCGCTGGTCATGCCCGAGGTGATCTCCGGCCTGTCGCTGCTGCTCCTGTTCGTGGCGCTGAATGCCGAGCGCGGCTTCTGGACGGTGACGATCGCCCACACCACGCTGACGATGTGCTTCGTCACCGTCGTGGTGCAGTCGCGCCTCTCCACGCTCGACCGCAGCCCGGAAGAGGCCGCGATGGACCTTGGCTGCGATCCGGTGCGGGCGTTCCTCCTGGTGACGCTGCCGCTGATCGTGCCGGCGATCGTGGCGGGGTGGATGCTGGCCTTCACGCTGTCGCTCGACGACGTCGTGATCGCGAGCTTCACCACCGGCCCGGGCTCGGCGACGCTGCCGATCCGGATCTATTCGGAGGTCCGGCTCGGCGTGAAGCCCGAGATCAACGCGATCTGCACGCTGGTGATCGCGCTGATCGCCGTGATCATCGTGATCGCCTCGTTCGCCTCGAAACTGTCGAGCGCGCGCGGCGAGAGCGCCGCGCCGCTCTAGTTCCGACGCGTTTTCTTCACGCGAACCGGCGTCCACTTCGCTCGAAAACGCTTTGAACAGCTACGACTTGACGGCGCCTGCGGTCAGCCCGCCGACCATGTAGCGCTTGAAGGCGTAATAGACCGCGGCCGGCGGCAGCGCGTAGATGAAGCCCGTGGTCATCAGAAGCTCCCACGGCGAGTCGTCGGCGGCGAGGAAGTTGCCGAGGGCGACCGGCAGCGTGATGTCGGTGTCCTTCGACAGCAGCAGGAACGCGTAGAGATATTCGTTCCACGCGAGCAGGATCGCATAGGTGCCGACCGCGACCAGCGACGGCATCATCAACGGCACATAGACCAGGCGGAACAGCTGCAGCGTGGTGGCGCCGTCCATCGTCGCGGCTTCATCAAGCTCGACTGGCAGCTTGTCGGAGGCCTGTTTCAGCACCCAGATCGCGTAGGGCGCCGCGATCGTCACCATCGCCAGGATCAGCGACCAGTGATTGTTCAAGAGGCCATAGGTGCCCATGGTGCGGTACATCGGCACGGCGAGGAATGCCGCCGGGATGAAATAGGTGAACAGCGCCATGTTCATGACGGCGCGGCCGCCCGGCACCCGCAGCCGCGAGATCGAGAACGCGGCGGCGGTGGCGACGAACAGCGTCAGCGCGCCGACCGCGAGCGCGATCACGGTCGAATTCCAGAACTGGATCCAGAAGTCGCGCAGGAAGTAATGCTGCTGGTGGAACACGATCGAGAAATTGTGCAGCGTCGGATGCGTCGGCCACAGCTTGCCGGTGAACGCGTCCTCCTTCGGCGAGATCGCGAACACGAACATGTGGTAGATCGGAATCATGGTCCAGATGAAGACCGGGATGCCGATCAGGAGCAGCTTGGCCTCGGTGCCGACTTCGCGGAGGGTGGGCAGCTTCATCGCGACAACCGTTTCATCATGAAATAGACCAGCGGCAGCACGAACGGCATGGCGCAGACGATCGAGGCCATCGCCAGCGAGAGCTGGTCGAGCCTGAGATAGCGGATGCCGAGCGTCGACAGCACATGGGTGAGGTCGGCGGGCCCGCCGCCGGTGAGCAGATAGACGCTGTTGAAATCGCCCAGCGTCCAGATCATCGAGAGCAGCGTGCAGGTGATGTAGAGCGTCTGCATCGACGGCCAGGTGATGTAGCGGAATTTCTGCCACCAATTGGCGCCGTCGACGTCGGATGCCTCGTACAGATCGTGCGAGATGGCGAGCCGTCCGGTCAGCAGGATCAGCGTCCAGAACGGCAGCGACTTCCAGATGTGGACACCGATCGCCATTGCGAGCGCGACCGCCGGATCGTTCAGCCAGTTCGGGCCGTCATCGCCGGTGAACTTGAAGATCAGCTGGTTGACCACGCCCCATTCGGGATTGAGCATGAAGCGCACCGACAGGATGGTCGGGATCGACGGCACCGCCCAGGGCAGGATGAAGATGACGGACAGCCATCTGATCCAGGGCCGCTGCTGGGCGAAGAAGCCGGACAGGAACAGCGCGATCAGCATCTTGATGTTGATGCCGATGACCAGGAAGATCAGCGTGTTGACCGCCGCGCGCGCGAAGATCGGGTCGTGATAGAGCGCGACATAGCTCGACGGATGGCGCGCCAGCCACAGGCCGTAGCCGACCGGATAGACCACGAAGGCGAGGAAGACGAGCAGATAGGGCGCGAGCAGCGCGATGCCCCAGACCTGCGGCGGCGACAGCCGCGCCGACAGTGGCGGCGAGGGGGCATCGGATGCGGAGAGTGTGATCGCCATTCGGTTACTCGATGTCGCCTACGTCGTCGTCCCGGCGAAGGCCGGGACCCATAACCACCAGCTTTCGTTGTTGCACGAAAGCCGGTGACCAATATCATTCAAAACGACCGCCGCGGCGTATGGGTCCCTGCTCCGTGCGCAACTGCGCACTCGGCAGGGACGACAAAGCATACGCTCGCGGCGACTATCATCGGTTGCCTTATCCCGCGACCTGCTTGATGCGGGCGATCAGTTCGTCGACGGCCTTGTCCACCGGCACCTTCTCGCTGACGACGCGGTTCATGGCCTTGGCCCAGACGTTCTCGTTGTTCAGGATGGTGAACTTCCAGTTCTTGGTGAAGTCGAACGGCGCGGTGCCGCCGGTGAACTGATTCCAGACCGCCTTGCGATGCCGGTCGGCCTGCCAGAACGGGCTCGCCTGGCTCGCCTTGGTCACCGGGAACCAGCGGCCGAGCGCGCCCTCGACATAGGGCCGCACATTGTCTTCCTGCATCAGGAACGCGATGAACTGCTTGCCTTCCGCCTTGTTCTTGGCGTTGGCGAAGATCAGCCCGGTCTTGACGTCGGAGCGGTACTTGATGGTCGAGCCGTCCGGCGCCTTCGGGAAGGACGCGGTGATGATGTCCTGCTCATAGGCCTGTTTGCCGGCGGCGCGCTGCGCGTCGGTCAGCGCCGGGTTGGTGGAATCCTCGAACCACTTCGCCGCGATCGAGATCGTGAAATTGTGGGTCATCACGATCGTCTTGTTGTGGAAGGCGACATTGTTGTCCGGATCCTTCCAGGTCGTCGAGGAGGGCGGCGTGCAGCCCTTGATGTAGGTGTCGGTGTAGTCCTTCAGCGCGTGGATCAATCCGTCGCGGACCTTGGGATCGTCGACCAGCAGCTTGCCGTCGTCGTCGACCAGCTTGACGTGGTAGGCGTCCATGAAGGTATAGAACGACTGGAACGAGTCGGTGGATTCCACGCCCATCGGTTGGCCGACGCCGTAGATGCGCTGGCCGGTCGCCTTGCGGATCGCCGGCTGCACCTTGTCGCACCAGAACGACCAGTAGTCCTCCCACTTGGTCGGGATGTCGGCGGCCTTGAAGCCGGCCTTCTCCAGCATGTCGCCCCAGATCTGGACGTGCATGCTCTGCTGCTTCAGCGGGAAGCCGTAATAGGACTTCTTCTTGGCGACGTCGTTGTAAAGCAGCGCGGCTTCCAGCGTGTTCGGCGCGAAGGCGTCCTTCATCGGCAGCATGATGTCCGAGAGGTCTTCGAGCTTGCCCTCGAAGGCCCACTTGCCCTGGGCCTGCACATCGTAGGTGTCCGAATAGGCGACGTCGGGCACGGTGCCGGAATCGAGCGCGGCGACCGTCTTCGGAATCATGTCCTGGATCGCGTATTGCGACAGTTCGACCTTGATGCCGGTCTTGGCTTCGAATTTCTTGATCGTCTCGAGCAGCGCGTCGTCTTCGGATTTGTAAAATCCCTTGCCCCACCAGACGGTGATCGTCTTGCCCTGGGCGAGAGCGGGTGCAGTTGCGGCGAACAGGCCGACCGCGGCGACCGCAATTGAAAGCGCACCGATAACCTTGGATCTCACGTTGTTCTCCCTCATGAGGCCGGCTTTTTAACCGGTTGGAGAAAACACTAGCGCATGCCCGTGACCCGATAAAGATGTCGCGCCGCCGACTTGTGTAGGGGTTTGCGGCGAGCGCGTGGATCGGTCCCGGTGCATCGATGCGCAAAGTGAATGGATTCGATCAGTTCGACTTCGCATTCTCGGCCGACGCCGCCGGTGCGTTACCGGGCGCGCCTGCCGCAGCATCGGGCGCCGCCGCGGGCCGCGCGGCGCCGCCGGTGAAGCGCTCGATCACCGAGCGCACCGCGTCGCGGGTCTTGCGATCCTTCACCGCATCGAGCAGCGGAGCGGAGGCCGGCGAACGGCGGATCAGGCTTTCCGGATCGGGGAAGATCAGCGGATCGTCCCACGGCCCCTGGATCACGAAGGGCAGATCGAAACCGTTGCCGCCGGCCGATGCCGAGGTCAGGCTGGCGACGCCCTTGAGATCGTATTCGCGCGACGGCACCGAAGCCGTGCCGGTCAGCGTGATCTTCGCCGTGGGGCTTTCGACATGAATGTCGTCAGCGGTCGCGACGCCATCGGCGAATTTCACCGAGATGCTGAGATTGTCGTAGGGCGTCGAACCGGAGCGGAAATTGCCGCCGCCGGACAGCGGCCGCTTCTCCAGCCGCTTCAACAGCTGCTCGACATTGAAGCCCGCGATCGCGCCGTCATGCCCGTTCAGCGTCGCGGTGCCGTCGAGCGACGACGCGAGCCCGAACGGGCTCGAGCCCGAGGCCGTCAGCGAGACGTTGAGGTTGCCGCGGCCGGACAGCTTGTTGATGCCGAACAATTCGCTGGCGCAGGCCTGCAGATCGACATCGGTGAACTGGAATTGCGCCCTGACGTCGGCGACCGCATCCGAGCGCGCGATCGCGAACGAGCCCTTGGCGATGCCGCCATACATCTGCGCCTCGCCGACGCTGAGCGCCAGCGCGCCGCCGCGCAGATTGGCGCCGAACGCGGTGCGGCCGAGCTTGGACGGGCCGACCGTCACCTTGGCCGCCGACAGGCGCATGTCGAGATCGGTCGACGACAGCGAGGACAGGTCGAACAGCTGCCTGTTCCAGTCGCGCTGGCCGCTGGCCAGCAGGCGGAATGTCGAGATGTAAGGCGTGAAATCGAGATTGCCGGCGGCAAGCGTCGCCTGCAGCGTCTGCCGGCCGTTATTGGCGTAGGTCATCACGCCCTCGGCGACGTTGCCGTCGAGCTCGACATTGACATTGGTGAGCGCGACCGAGCCGCCGACCACATTGGCCCGGGCCTTCAGCGCGAAGCGGCCGAAGCCGCCACCGCCGCCGGGCGGGGCCTGTCCCATCCAGCGCAACGCGTTGCGCAGCGACGGGCTGTCCATGGTGGCGACGCCTTCCATCATCAGGCTGGTGCGATTGGCGACGGTTCCGTCGAAAGCAACCTTCAGCGGCGCGCTGGCGAGCCGTGCCTTCAGGCCGGAGCGGTCGCCCGACAACAGCGCGACGAAGTCGCTGGCGCTGATCGAGCCGTCAACGCGTTCGCCGCGCCAGTCGAACTGGCCGGTTGCCGCAAAGGAACGCGAGATCGAGGGCCAGGCCAGCGACAGGTCGATATCGCCGAGCTGCTCGGAGATGTTGTTGGTGCCGTCCTGGTAGTTCAGCTCGCCGTCCTGGATCCGGATTTCGGAGAACGACACCTGATTCTCGGCGCCGGGCGTCATCGCCTTGGCGATGGTCTCGACGAACGGCGTCCAATTGCTCTCGCCGGCGCCGTCGCGGACCACATGGATATGCGGACGGAGCATCATGACGTCGGCAATCTCGAACCGCCGCAGCAACAGCGGCAGCAGGCGCAGATTGGCGGTCAGCACGTCGACCTGCAGGGCGGGACCGATGGTATCGGCGCCCTTCAGCCCGACATTATGAAAGGAGACGTAGCTGCCCGGAAAAACCGAGACGTCGATCGGACCGTTGACGACGAGCTCGAGCCCGGTCACGGCGCGGATCTGCGCTTCCACCGCGCGCTGCAGCGCGTCCCGGTTGAGGAACCACGACGTTCCGACCAGCCCGACCAGCGCCAGGCCGAAAAGCGCCGCGATCGGCATCCCCAGGCGCTTAATTCCTTGGGCCATCGTCAATGACATATCCGGGTCGGGTTGAATTTTGTCGGGTCGTCGTCGAACACAGCGGGCTCTCGCCGGAGGCCCCTGCCAACCCACGCAACTTGAAGGGTTTTCTTGTCGCTTTCAAGGCCATGTTGCTGCCGCCGGCCGCCGCCCGTCGCCGCACCGGGCCGTGATTGACGCATTGCGAAGATTTCGCCTAATAATCCGCTTTGCCACAGCCGTTCCGCCCTCCATCAGGTATTCGCTGCATGAACAAAGTTTATCCCGACGCCAAATCGGCACTCGATGGTCTCCTCAAGGACGGCATGATGATCATGTCGGGCGGCTTCGGCCTCTGCGGCATCGCCGAGACCCTGTCCGACGCGATCCGCGAGTCCGGCGTCAAGGGCCTCACCGTCGTCTCCAACAATGCCGGCGTCGACGGCATCGGCCTCAGCCGGCTGCTGGAGACCCGCCAAATCAAGAAGATGATCTCGTCCTATGTCGGCGAGAACAAGCTGTTCGCCCAGCAGTATCTCGCCGGCGAGCTCGAGCTCGAGTTCAACCCGCAGGGCACGCTGGCCGAGCGCATCCGCGCCGGCGGCGCCGGAATCCCGGCCTTCTACACCAAGACCGGCGTCGGCACGCTGATCGCCGAGGGCAAGGAAGTGAAGGAATTCGACGGCGAGAAGTACATCATGGAGCGCGGCCTGTTCGCCGACGTCGCCATCGTCCATGCCTGGAAGGGCGACACCGCCGGCAACCTGGTCTACCGCAAGACCGCGCGCAACTTTAATCCGATGATGGCCACCGCCGCGAAGGTCACCGTCGCCGAGGTCGAGCACCTGGTGCCGGCCGGCGAGATCGATCCGGACCACATCCACACCCCCGGCATCTTCGTCAAGCGCATCATCGAGGTCGGGACCGGCAAGAAGCGGATCGAGTTCCGCAACACCCGTCCGCGGCCCGCAGCGTAACCAGCAATTCATCAGGAGCCCCTCATGGCCTGGACCCGTGAACAGATGGCCGCCCGCGCCGCCAAGGAGTTGCGCGACGGCTATTACGTCAATCTCGGCATCGGCATTCCGACGCTGGTTTCGAACTACATTCCCGACGGCATCGACGTCAGCCTGCAGAGCGAGAACGGCATGCTCGGCATGGGCCCGTTCCCCTATGAGGACGAGGTCGACGCCGACCTGATCAACGCCGGCAAGCAGACGGTGAGCGAGCTGCCCTCGACCAGCTATTTCTCGTCGGCCGATTCCTTCGGCATGGTGCGCGGCGGCCATATCGATCTGTCGATCCTCGGCGCCATGCAGGTGGCGCAGAACGGCGACCTCGCCAACTGGATGATCCCCGGCAAGATGGTGAAGGGCATGGGCGGCGCCATGGACCTCGTCGCCGGCGTCAAGCGCGTCGTGGTCGTGATGGAGCATTCCGCCAAGGACGGCCCCAAGCTGCTGAAGCAGTGCAATCTGCCGCTGACCGGCGAGCGCGTGGTCGACATGGTCGTCACCGATCTTGCGGTGTTCACCATCGACAAGCACGGCAAGGACGGCATGGCGCTGATCGAGCTCGCCGACGGCGTCACGCTCGACGAGGTCAAGGCCAAGACCGAGGCCGAATTCCGCGTCGCGCTCAAGAACACCTGAGATGATCGGTGCGGGACGATCCTCGATCCGTCCCGCACGATCCGATGACGCCGGCTTCATCGCCCGCACCGTTCTGGCCGCGCAGCGCGGCCCGTTGCCGCGCGGCTGGTTTGACATCGCGCTCGACCAAGGCGAGGCGGAATGCCTGGCGTTCATGACGCGGCTCGCCGTGGCACGGGTGCGGTCATGGTATCACGTCGCCCATTTCCTGATCGCCGAAGTCGATGGCGTGCCGGCCGCCGCGCTGTGCGCGATGCCGGCATCCGGAACCGTCGTCGCGGCACGTGCGGCGATCGAGGAAGTCGCAGCAGAGACCGGCATGGATGCCGATGCCATCGTCGCGCGCGGCGGCTATGCCCGTAACTGCTGGGTGCAAGGCGGCGAGGGCGACTGGCTGATCGAGCATGTCGCCCGACAAGCGTCCCATCGCAGCGGCGGCCTGGTGCAGGACCTGATCCGCCGCGCACTCGCCGACGGCAAGGCGGCCGGTTACACGCAGGCATCGATCTCGTTCCTGATCGGCAACGACGCCGCCGAGCGCTGCTACGCCAAGGCCGGCTTCACCTTCGCCGAAGAGAAGCGCGACGCCGCCTTCGAAGCGATGACCGGTGCGCCGGGCTTTCGCAGATTTGCGCGGGCGATGTGAGTTATTCGCACCAAATGCTGCCGCATATGCACCCGTCGTCCCGGCGGAGGCCGGGACCCATACGCCGCAGCGGATGTTGTGGATGGGATTCGTCGTTCCAGCATCGCTTACCAATGACCAGCTGTGGTTATGGGTCCCGGCCTTCGCCGGGACGACGCTGAGGGTAGTTCTCGCTTCAAATATCGCACAACGCGGTGTCATCACCCGCGCATGCTGGTGATCCAGTATTCCAGAGACGCTGATGCTTGAACCGAGAGGCCGCGACGTACCGGATCGCGCTTGTCCGGTCGTCCATGCAATGGCAGAATTGCACCATGTTGTGCAAAATCGGACACGGCCATGCCACTTATCCGGATCTGGGTCTATGACGGTATCCTCGCTTCGGGCGTGGCGGGGATTGTCGACGTGTTCACCGCCGCCAATTCGGTGACGGCGCGGCAGCCGCGACGTCACAACGGCAAGCCGTCTCAGCTGCGGTGGCGCGTCGAGTCCCTGAGTGGCCGGCCGGTCCAGACGGCGTCAGGCCAGGTCATCGGCGTCGATGGGCCGATCGGTGCGCGGTCTTCGGCAGACGCGGTGGTGATCCCCGGGCCGTTCGTCGGCGATATCGAACGTTTCTTCGAGCGGCTCGATACCGTCGAGCCGCTGCTCGCGGCGCTGCGCCGGCAGCACGAGCGCGGTACCCTGCTGGCGTCCTATTGCACCGGCAGCTTCATCCTCGCCGAGGCCGGCCTGCTCGACGGCAGGGTTGCGACCACCCATTGGGCGAAGGGACGGACATTCGCGATGCGCTACCCGGCGGTCGATCTGCGCGTCGCCGAGATCCTCACCGAGCAGAACCGCATTGTCTGCTCGGGCGCGGTGACCACCTCGCTCAATCTCGCGCTTCGGCTGGTCGATAAGTTCGCCGGTGCCGACGTGGCCGCGGAGACCGGCAAGCTGATGCTGATCGACAGCAACCGCGTCTCGCAGGCACCCTATGTCAGCCGCATGTCCGACACGCAGCACTCCGACGCGCTGGTGGCGCGGGCGCAGAGCATGATGGAGAAGTCGCTGCAACAGGGCTTCAGCCTTGCCAAACTGGCCCGCGACCTTTCGGTCAGCGAGCGGACGTTGAACCGCCGCTTCAAGCTGGCGGTCGGCGAGGCGCCCCTGCAATATCTACAAGCGCTGCGGGTGGATGTCGCCAAGCGCCTGATCGAAACCACGCGGCTGAAGCTCGACGCGGTCAGTGCGCGCGTCGGCTACGACGATCTGTCGACCTTCCGCCGGCTGTTCAAGCGCGAGACCGGGCTCTCGCCACGCGAATACCAGCGCCGGTTCGTGCGCAGGGCCTCCGCCGCCTGAGAACGCCGTGTCCGAATTTGCCCTGAAAATGGCGATACTGCCACTGCTGCCGGGAGCACGCCGCGGATAGACCTCGTCCCCGTCAACAACAGGAGGTCGCCTCAATGCCGATGATCGACGTGACAATTCCCGAAGGAGCCCTGAAGCCGGAAGCGGAAGCGCGGCTCATCAAGGAGCTCGGCGATATCCTGATCGGCCATGAGGGATTCGATCCGGCGAACAAGGTTGCGCAAGGCGTCACCGTTGTCTTCCTGCATCGGCCGGCCGCAGTTTATGTGGCGGGCCGGCCATCGCCGTCGCCACGATTTCGCATCGTCCCGACGGTCCCCGAGGGGCAGTACACCGAAGCCTCGCGCGCGGCCTTGGTGAGGGACGTCACCGACGCCGTGGTGCGCGCTGCCGGCGGTTCGTTCGAGGATGTGGCGGCGCAGGTATGGGTGTTTCCGACCGAGATCCCCGACGGCCAGTGGGGCAGCCGTGGCGTCATTCGTCCGCTGCCGGACATCCAGGCCTTCATCGCCGGCGAGCACGAGCGCAAGGTCGGCGAGGCGCGTCTGGCGCGACGGCGGCGCGTCAAGGCGCTGGAGCTGCTTGCGGGCGCACTCGACGCTGTCCGCAAGGGCGTCGACTGACGCGAGCACAGCCATGACATCCGACACGCATTTCAGGCTCGCGGCGATCCAGGCCGCCGCGGTGCCATTCGATCGCGACGCCTCGGTGGAGAAGGCCTGCCACCTAATCGGCGAGGCGGGTGCCATGGGCGCGACGATCGCCGCCTTCGGCGAAACCTGGCTGCCCGGCTATCCCTTCTTCTGTCACGCGCCGACCGGGCCGAGCACGTTTCGCGCGATGGCCGAATATCTCGATAACGCGGTCGAGATTCCCTCGCCCGCGACCGACCGGCTCTGCGCCGCCGCCGAGGCCGCCGGACTGGATGTCGTGATCGGCGTCGCCGAACGTGATGCCGTGACCAAGGGCACGGTCTACTGCACGCTGCTGTTCATCGGCCGCGAGGGACGGCTGCTTGGCCGCCATCGCAAGCTGAAGCCCACCTTCAACGAGCGCTCGGTGTGGGCCGATGGCGACGCGGCGGGGCTGCGCGTGCATGAGCGGCCCTATGGCCGGATCAGCGGCCTCAACTGCTGGGAGCACAACACCATGCTGCCCGGCTATGCGCTGGCCGCGCAGGGAACGCAGATCCACGTCGCGGCGTGGCCGGGGCGGGAGCCTGCGGTGGCGCCACCGTCGCCGACGCCGCTGTGGCCGCGGCAGTTGTTGCTGTCGCGCGCGTTCGCCTCGCAAGCCGGCTGCTACGTCATCGCGGTCGGCGGCATGCGCTCGCACGAAATCACGCCGGAACGTTACCGCGAGCTCTCGACGATCGAGTACAGTGGCGACAGCGTCATCATCGACCCGCGCGGCGAGGTCATCGCAGGTCCGGCGCAGGGCGAGACCATCCTGATCGCGGACGGCTCGCGGCAGGCCGTGCTCGCCGCCAAGGCGCTGTGCGATATCGGCGGCCATTATTCGCGCCCCGACCTGCTGCGGTTGATCGTCGATCGCAATCCGCAGGAGCGGGTCATCGACTGCGGCTTCGCCGGGCGTGTCACGCCGGAGATGTGGGAGTGACGCGAACGGCGCGGGTATCCCGCGCCGTCAAAGCTTGTAGCGAGAAAAGTCGCTCCGCCTCACGAAGCTTCCTGCGGAATTGCGGATGGTGATTCCTCGCCCTTGAGCTCCTCGAGGCTGCGGTGCCGCGGCTCGATGCCGAGCGCCCATACGGTGATGATCTGCACGATGAGCAGTCCGATCATCAGGGCCATCACGCCGGCGACGCCGCGCGCTTCGAACAGCATCACGACCAGGAATGGTGTCACGATGGTGGCACCTCGACCGAGTGTGTTGACTATGCCGGATGCCCGCAGCCGCACCTCGGTCGGGAACAGTTCGGGAATATAGATGCCGAACAACAGCGCGACCAAGACATAGATCGGCACGGTCAGCGCGAAGCCGACGGCCGGCAGTAGGAACGGATCCGAGATCATCGGATAGATGACGCCGAGGATGATCGAGATCAGCGATGCGCCGATGATCGTAGGCTTGCGGCCCCAGCGGTCGGCGGTCAGGGCGCCGATCGCCGAGCCGATCGGCGCGCCAAGCGCCATCAGCAGCGAGTAGCCGAACGAGGTCGCGACGGACAGGCCCTGCTTGATGAAGAACACCGGCAGCCAGGTCACGAAGCCGTAGAGCAGCGTATTGATGGTAATCAGGCATACCGCGCCGACGATCATGCGGGACAGCAGCGGCGCAGTGAACAGCGTGGCGAGATCGGGCGACACCGGTGCCGGCGTTGCAGCCGCGGGCGCCGGCAAGGGCTGCCCCTGGGAAGCTTCCTTCTCGATCGCCTGCATCAGCGCCTCGGCCTCGGCGGTGCGTCCCACCGCCTCCAGCCAACGCGGCGACTCCGGCAGCGACTTGCGCAGGTACCAGACGATCAAGGCGCCGACGCCGCCCAGCACGAACATCGCGCGCCAGCCGAATTGCGGGACGACGACCGATGCGACCAGCAGCGCGATGGGCAGGCCGGTGACGACGCAGACGGCGGTGAAGCCGAGCCACTTGCCGCGGCTCCGGGCCGGCACGAACTCGGTCATCGTGGAATAGCCGACAACGTTTTCGGCGCCGAGACCGACGCCCATCACGAAACGGCAGGCAATCAGAAAGGCCATGTTTGGCGCAAACGCCGCCGCCAGGGACGCGATGCCGAACAGCAGCAGATTGAACTGGTAGGTGAAGCGTCGTCCGTAACGGTCGCCGAGGAAGCCGGTGCCGAAAGATCCGAGCATCATGCCGACGAAGGTTGCGGAGATGAACGCGGCGTTTTGGGCGAGCGTCGAGAATCCGGTTTTCAGCGTCACGCCGAGCACGGTGCCGGCGATATAGATGTCGAAACCGTCGAAGAACATTCCGATTCCGATCAGGATCATGATCCGGCGATGGAATGGTCCGATCGGTAGCCGATCGAGGCGGCTCCCGGCATTGACCGATGTCGACATATGCACTCTCCCCTTGACTGTTTCCTCGGTGATGCGGCCCGCCATCTGTGGGCGGTTTGCCGCTTTGCTCGACTGCGGCTAGTTCAACCGGCGCTGGCTGGCCGTGTCGCGGTACCAATCGAATGGCTGTTCGTGGGTCGCGACCATCACGCTCTTGGTGTTGAAATGGTCGTCGAAGCTCTCGGTACCGCATTCCCGGCCGATGCCGGAATCATCAACGCCGCCCCAGGGCGAGGCCGGATCGAGCCGGTGGTGATCGTTGATCCAGACGATCCCCGCCTTGACCGCGGCGGCCACGCGATGCGCACGTGCGACGTCGCGGGTGCGAATGGCGGCGGCGAGGCCAAAGGGCGAGTCGTTGGCGAGCCGGAGCGCGTCGGCCTCGTCCTTGAAGGGGGTCACCGAGGTGAAGGGGCCGAACACCTCCTCCTGGAAGATCCGCATGTCGGATTTGACGTCGGCGAACACGGTCGGTTCGACGAAATAGCCGTTGTCGTGGCCAGCGACCTTTGCGGCCGCGCCGCCGGTGAGCAGCCGCGCGCCGTCTTCATGACCGTAGCGCGCATAGCTGAGAACGCGGTCGCGCTGGCGTGCCGAGATCACCGGCCCAAGCTGCGTGTTCGGATCGAACGGATCGCCAATACGGATGGTGCGGGTCTTGGCCTGCAGCTTTTCGACGAACTCGTCGTAGATCGAGGCCTGCACGATATGGCGCGACGCGCAAACGCAGGTTTGGCCGGCGCCGATGAAGGCCCCGAACGCGGCATAGTTGACGGCGCGGTCGACGTCGAAATCGTCGAATATCATCACCGGCGTCTTGCCGCCGAGCTCCATGGTCTGGTGCGCGAACACCTTCGCCGCGGCGCTGCCCGCGATGCGGCCTGCTTCGGTCCCGCCGGTCAGCACAAGCTTGTTGATGTCGCCATGCTCGGCGAGCATCTTGCCGGCGCTCTGGCCGAGGCCAAGCACGATGTTGAAGACGCCGGGAGGCAGTCCGGCCTCGCTGAAGATCTGGGCGAGCTTCAGTGTCGTCAGCGGCGTGTATTCCGATGGCTTGACCACGGTGACGCATCCGGTCGCCAGCACGACGGCAAGCGACTTGCACAAGATCATGAGCGGGTGATTGAAGGGCGTGCAGTTGGCGACGATTCCGATCGGCGTGCGCAGCGTGTAGTTCAGATACGCGCCTTCGACCGGAATGACGGAATCACGGCGCGACAGCGCGAGTCCGGCGAAGTAGCGGAAGAAATCCGGCAGGCGCGACAGCTGCGCGCGGGTTTCGTTGACGGGACGGCCGTTGTTCAACGTCTCCAGCCGGTACAGCGTGTCGAGATTGGCCTCGAACGCGTCGGCAAGCCTGTTGACGAGCCGGGCGCGCGCCCTCGTGTCCATCCCGCCCCACGCCTTGCCTTCGAATGCAGCGCGAGCGCTCCTCATCGCGCGGTCGATATCCGCGGCGGTCGAATTCGGAATCCGGGCGATGACGTCGCCGGTCGCGGGATTGCGGACGTCGAGCATCTCGCCGTCTCCGGCCTCGACCTCGCGTCCGTCGATGAAGTTGCCGTGGATCTCGACGTCGATCGTCGCGGGCTTCGACGGAATGTTCATGATGACCTCTCTTCGACGATGACGGCGTTGCGCTTGAGTGCCGGCAGCACGCGCTTTTCGGTCGCCGCGATGTGAGCCTTGATGATGCGGGCCGCGGTGCGCGCCTCGCGCTGCTGCATGGCGTCGATCAATGCGACATGCTCGGCCACGAGCTTCGCCGGGTCGTGGCCCTTCAGATTGGAGACGCTGACGCGCACCAGCCGATCGGCCTGGCCGATCAGGTCGCAGAGCGTGGTCGCCATGCGGCGGTTGCCTGACGCGTGCGCCAGCGCCGAGTGGAAGCCGCGATTGTAGGTGATGAAGTCTTCATGGCTGCCGGAGAAGCGGCGGAATTCATCGAGTGATTTCAGGATGCTGTCAGGCGCGCTCTCGATTGCTTCGGCGACGCAGGCCGGCTCGAGCGCAAGGCGGAAGCGCAGCAGATCGCGCGCGTCGGACAGCGAGATCGGATTGACCCGGTAACCCTGGCGGGGCTGCACCGTCACGAGGTGCTCGCGCTCGAGCCGCAGCAGCGCGTCCCGAACCGGCTGGCGGCTGACCGCGTAACGCTCCGCCAGATCCTGCTCTCGTATTTCATCACCGGGAGCAAACTGGCACGATAAAATATCAGATCGAAGGTTCTCGTAGATATTTTCGCGGAGAAGGATCATTTTCTTGGGTCTCCTGCCCATTAAATTGTAGTCTGTGAAATATCACGTCAAGCTGAAATCCTTGAAATCCCGGTGATTTGATTTATCAATCGTCCGCGGGGGCGCTTTGGAGCCCAAATGCGCGAATTTCGGGCGCGATTTGAAAGAGAGCGACGATGGACAGGCTTTTGGCCAACCGCACAGTCAACGCAGCCCTGTCGGGCGAGGGGCCGTCGCTGGTCCTGTTCCACTCGCTGCTGTCGGATCGCGCGAGCTTCGATGCGATCGTGCCGGAGCTTGCCCGGTCGTTTCGGACCATCGTGCCGGAACTACCGGGATTCGGTCGGTCGAGCGCGGTTGAGGGCGGCCTTGCCGCCATTGCCGACCGGATGGCGGACGCGGTGCATGATGCGGCTGACGGCACGCCGGCCATCGTGCTCGGCAATGGTTATGGCGGGTTCGTCGCGCTGCAGATGGCGATCCGCCACCCGGCGATCGCGAGCCGGCTGATCCTCGCCGACAGCGGTGCGGCGTTCTCCGAGCCGGGCCGCGAGGCGTTTCGCAACATGGCCAGGGTTTCACGCGAGAAGGGGCTCGCCGCGATCACCGACATTGCAATGCGCCGGCTGTTCGCACCGGATTTCCAGGCACAGCATCCCGCGCTGATGCAGGATCGCCGCGACGCATTCCTGCGCACCGATCTCAACGTGTTCTGCGCGGCCTGCGACGCGCTGGCGAGCCTCGATCTTCGTGCCGAACTACGCAGCGTGACCGTACCGACACTCGTCGTGGTCGGCGAATATGACGAGGCGACGCCGCCGCCGATGTCATACGAATTGGCAGGCGGCCTGCCGAGAGCTAGGCTCAGGGTCATTCCGGGGTGTGCGCATGTCCCGCAACTGCAATCGCCAAAACTGTTCCTCGATACGATCGGCGATTTCCTGACGGTCAAGCATAACGCGCCCGCCTGAGGCACGCGCAAAGGGCTGGATCGCGCCGCGGGTCACGCGGTGGCGTGCCGACAATTTGGGCAGAACGCCCAGCTAATGCCGTTTGACGCGACAGCATCTCTGCCTAGTCTGACTGGAGACGGAGATGAAACATGCGAGCGATCCTTGATCACTGCACCGGCGGTCGCAGGCGCGGCTTGCCGGCCGGCACGGATTTCATCGAGGAGGGCGGCAAGACCGGTCATCTGTTCGTGCTGCTCGAGGGCAAGGTGGAAGTCGTGAAGGGCGACAGTCTGGTGGCCGTGATCGACGAGCCCGGCGCGGTGTTCGGGGAGATGAGTGTGCTGCTCGACCGAGCGCACAGCGCCAAGGTGCGCACCGCCTCCGATTGCGTCCTGTACGAGTTCGACGATGCGGCGTCGTTCCTGCGCCAGCAGCCGGCGGTGGCGCTGCTGATCGCGCAGCTGCTGGCGCAACGGCTTCATGTCGCCACGACCTATCTCGCCGACCTGATGCACCAATATGCCGATCACGGCACCCATCTGGCGATGGTCGGCGAGGTGCTGCAGAGCATGATCAACCTGCCGCCGATGCAGGTCGCGCCAGGCTCGGATCGGCAATCCGATCCAAGGATATGAGCCAGTCCGGCGCCTCGCGCACGGGAGCCGCCGGCCGCGACAGCGGCGCCTTGAGATCGATCATCTGCGCATCGCCGGCCGCGAGCCAGAACGCCTTGTCCTGCGCGAGATCGAGCACGATGTAGACCGGGGGACGGCCGGGCTGCAGGCCGGTATTGAACACCCAGGTCGCTCCGATCCGGTCGAACCACGAGCCGCTCTGGATGAATGGCGATTGATGCACATGGCCCGAGATCACCATCGCCGGATGGTGGCGCTCGATCCAGCCGAGCAGCTCGGCGTCGCCGAAGAAGCGCTTGCCGCCCCAGCTGGTCGGCGAATCCGCCGGCGGGGCGTGATGGACCCAGACCCAGCGGCGGTGCGGCATCGCGGCTGCGCCGCGAAGCTGATCGTCGATCCGCGCCTTGACCAGCGGGCCATCCCACCACGGGCACACCGTGAACACCGTGTCGCCGATGGCCAGATTGTCGCCGTCGCAGGCGACGCCGAATTCCCTGATGCCGGCGACCCAGCGCGCGATCTTCTCGCCCTCCCCGTTGCGCTCGTCGAGGTCGTGATTGCCCGAGCAGAAAATCACCCGCGTGAGATCGGCGAGCCGCGACAGGTATTTCGTGACGACGACGATCTGGGCGCGGAAATCGACCGCCGAGCCGAGGTTGAGCGCATCGCCGGCGAAGATCACGAGATCGAATTGCGGTGCCGCCGCCAGCAGCCAGTCGAACTGCGGCAATGAGTAATGCAGATCGGCGACGATAAGACAGCGCATCGGTGAAATCCAAATGCCCGGAAAACGGGCGGGGCCGCAGGGCAATGAATTCAAACGAGCTAAATGACAGCAAGATCTATGCCGCGCCGCGCGGATCCGACGCGACAGATGTTCGCAGTGTCCTGGAATCGGCCCGCAAGAGCGCGAACGGCAGATCGCTGCTCACGCCCGCGCTGCGGCGTGGGCGAAGGTCACCTCGATCAGCGTGCCGGTGCGGCCGCCAGTCCTGATGTGGAATTTGGCGCGATTGGCTTCGACCAGCGCCTTGGTCAGCGACAGGCTGACGCCGCCGGAGCCGGCCTGATCGGAAGGCGTCGGGGCGCGGAACGGCTCCAGCGCCGCGGCGACCTCGTTGTCGTTGAGGCTCTGTCCGGTGTCGCGCACGCGCAGCATCACCTCGCCGAAATCCGACAGCGCGGTCGAGACGATCACCTGGCCGCCGGCATTGGCGAGATGGATCGAGTTGCCGATCAGGTTCAGCGTGATCTGGCGCAGCGCGCGGGCGTCAGCGACCACAGGCGGCAGCGTGTGGGCCAGAGAGGTGCGGATGATGATGCGTTCGCGGTTGGCCTGCGGCTGCATCACAGCGACGCAGCTCTCCACCATCTCGTTGAGATTCTGGCTGGCGAAAGCGAGGTCGAGCTTGCCGGTCTCGATCCGCGAGAGGTCGAGCAAATCGTTGACGATCGCGATCACCCGCTCGCCGGAGGCGCGGATGTCCTTCATGTATTCGACATAGCGCTCGTTGCCGAGCGCGCCGAAGCGCTCGCCGATCATCACCTCGGCGAAGCCGATGATGGCGTTGAGCGGCGTGCGCAGCTCGTGGCTGATCCGCGCCAGCATGTCGGACTTGGCGTTGGCGGCGCGTTCGACGAGCCGCCGCGCCTCGCGCAATTCGCCCTCGCTCTTCCTGGTCTGCGACAGATCGCGGAACACCGCGAAGAAGTTCGGCCCGTCGGCGCGGGTGCGGCCCATCGTCACCGACAGCGGGATGATGCCGCCCTGGCGGACGCGCCCGAGCGTCTCGCGGCCATGGTCGAGCAGGCTGGCGACGCCGGCCGATTTCAGGCTGGCAAGATAGTCGAAGATGCCGTGCTGGCTTTCCGGCGCGAACAGATCGGCGAGCTTGCGGGTGACGAACTCGTCGCCGTCATAGCCGAACAGCGCCTCCGCGCTGCGGTTGCAGGAATGGATGTTGCCGTCGCCATCGAACATGATGATGCCTTCGGCCGCGGTGTCGAGGATCGCGCCGAGCTCCTCGGCGTCGGCGTGGCCGGCCTGCGGCTCAGCCGGCGCAAGCAGCGGCTCGGCGGCGGCCGCAGGCTCCGGCTCGGACAATGCGGCGGCGATCGCGGCATCCTCGTCCAGCGTGCGCGAGAAGATCAGCGCCAGCGCGGAATCGTCGTCCCAGGTGATGGTGTGCAGCCGCGCCTCCGCGGACACCGACTGCGCGCCGTGCTCGGTGCTCTGGTTCGCGGAGATCGTCACCGGCGTGCCGGTGCCCGACGTGCTGCTCGCCTGCGAGACGCCGGGCTCGACATAGAGCGCGTCGAGGCCGCCGGCGGCTTCCAGCGCGTGCAGGCTGTCATGGCCCATGCGCGAGAGGAAGGCGTGGTTGGCATAGAGCAGGCGGTCGAGACGGTAGATCAGGATGCCGACCGGCAACAGATCGAGCAGCGCGCGGTCGCGCCGGGAGTCGGCGCGCGGCGCCGGCTCCGCCGCAGCCAGCCAACTGGCCTTTGGTGTTTCCGCCGGCGCCTCCAGCTGCGCGACCGCCTCTTGCGCTGGCGCCTCTGCTTGCTGCGGCGGTTCGCTTGCGGGCGGCGCTTCGGCGACCGGCTCGGCCGGCACGCTGTCGTTCGTGGTCGCGGCGAGGCCGGCCTCGTTCTCGAGCCGCGCCGACAATTGACGGGCGAGCTCGTTGAAAGCGTTGTTCTCGACCGGCGTCAGCGACGGCGGCCGGGTGTCGCCGCCGGGACGGAACGGCACCACATTCGGTGGCGGGTCGTGACGCACTTCGTGCGTTTCCTCGTGCGTTTCCACGGCGTGATCCGGATCGGCTCGGTGTGAAGTTTCTGCGGCTGTCGGCTCGGTCAATTCCTCGGGTGGTGATATGGCGGTCGTGTCGGGCGGCGGCTCCGCGTGCGGCGGAGGATTGTCCTGTGGCGCGGCGGGCCCGGGCGGCGCAACGGTGCGCGGCGCCGGTGCGACATCGGCCGACAGCGATTGCGGCGCGACCGTGCCGCTGAAGAACTCATAGCGGCGCAATGCGGCGAGTCGCGCAAGCCCGTCGAGGTCGCGACACACACCAAAGCCGCGGTAGCCGGCGAAATTCCTGGCACGATCGAACACCGGCAGGCCGGACAGTTCGACCGGCAGCCGGCCGCCGCCGTCGACCGGCCAGTGCAGCGTGATGCCGCTCCAGGTGTCGTGGCTGGCGAACGCCTGCATGACGCGGCCCTCGGGATCGAGGCCAAAACTCTCGGCGATGTCGCTCCACAGCCGGCCGAAGCCCGCCGCGGTGTGCAGGCCGATCAGGCGGGTGAATTCATCGGAGCCAAGCGAGAAGCGGGCCTCATGGTCCATCTGCCACATGAAGCGCAGCGGATGCCGCCGCACCGGCAACGGCTCGTCGAGCCAGGATGGCGGTGGCACCGGCGCCAATGTCGCGGGCTCCGGTTCGGCGACAGGCGCAGGCGTGTCAGCGATCGCATAAGGCGAGGGGGCGGGATCGGCCGGCGGCGCTGATGTTTCCCGCGTGTTGGCCGTCTCTGCGAGATCAGGCGCGGACTCCGGCACGGGCTCTTCGGCGTGCGTCTCCGTGGGCACTTCGATCAGCGCTTCCGACAGCGGCTCCTCGACGGCGGGGCTTTCGTCGGGCGTGGTGTCGAGAGGTGCAGTCTCGACGGACGTCGGCTCTGAATGCGTGAGTTCTGCCGACGCAAGTGGCGGGGCAAGAGGCGTAGGCTCTTCGACCTGCGCGCCGTCCGGCACTTCGATCAGTGCTTCCGACAGAGGTTCCTCGGCGGCAGGTGTTTCGTCTTGCGTGGTGTCGAGAGCTGCGGTCTCGACGGGCGCCTCTACCTGCGCCGCCTCCGCTGTCGCGGCAGATGGAGCAGCATTCTCAGGTTCGGATTTGGCCGCGCTGACGATCGGCTCGATTGTGACGCGCTCTTCCAACTGCGGATCCAGCGCGTCGAACAGTGTGAAGGCGATCGGTGCTGCGCCGGCCGTCGCGTGCGCTTCGTCATGCGCAACGGCTTGTTCAACAACTGCAGGTGCTGGCGGCGGCTCCACGGCCATGGCCTCTTGCTGCGCTGGCGCTGCGGGAGCCTGTGCTTCGGGCGCCGGCGTCTCCGGCTCAACCGGCTCGGGCACGATCGGGGCCGGCCTCGCGGCGAGATGCGGCGCCGGCTTGATCAACGCAACCAGCGCGCGATCGGCGCCGTGGCCGATCCGCTGCAGCACGACGCGGCCGATCGCAACGCTCGCCGCCGCGCGGCCCTGCGCCAGCGCTTCGTCGCGCGCGGCATCGAGACCGGCTTCGGTGAGGTCGTGCAGGCCGGGCAGCGCACGCGCCGCCTCATTGGTTGCGACTAAAAGTCCGTCGCTGGTGAAGGCGGCGGCCGGACGCGGCAAGCCCTGCAGCAGCCGCTGCAGGCGTTCCGCGAGCGACATGCCGCGGCCGGTCGCGTTGAGCGCGGTCATCAGGATGCCGTGGCTGCCGTCCGGCAGGTCGATCCGGGCGCAGCCGCAGGTCGCGAGCATGCCGGGCGCTGCGCCGAAGCCGCGCAGGCGCTCCAGCCGGACCGCGCCATTGGCGTTCAGGCTGTGGCCGAGCCGCGCGACCTGGCGGCGGTGCGGATCGGCCGGGCCGAAGCCGCGCTTCGCCAGCTCGGCGCTGTTGGCGGCACCGAATACCTGCGCGCCGACCTGATTGGCCCAGAGAATCCGCCCGCCGTCGGCCGCCCACAGCCATGCCGGCAGGGCGCCCGTCGCATGATCCGCCAGCCTGACATCGCCGAGCGCCTGGATCTGGAATTCCGCGTCACTCATCACGCAAGATTTGACCGCATGGGTTTGGCTTTCTTCCTTAAGCTCAGCCGAAGGCCCGGCAGCCGCAGGACGACAGCCTTAACAGAAGGTTAGTATCGCAACTGGGGGACGGCAGGTCCATGTCCGCAGCGAAACTGCCCCCGCCAAAGCCGGGATAACGTTAACTTGGCTGAACGATCCACAGCCGTTTGGCGTTGTCGGGCAAAGCGAGGTTGCTGCGAGCCGCGCGATGCGGAACCAGGCGGCGCCGCGTCACACGTGCGATTGCAGTGCCACGATATATATTCTGCCGTCTATCTTGCCCTGGGCCCGCAGGGCCAAGCGGCGGGCCGATCAGCAAGTGAGGGAGAGCGACCATGAGCGATAACGGGCGTGACCATTTCGAGATCCCCAAGTTCGAAATTCCCAAGGATATGCGGTCGATGGCGGAGGCCAGTTTTGATCAGGCGCGCAAGGCGTTCGAGCAATTCGTGACCAACGCCAAGGACACCGCCGGCAAGATCGAGGAGCGCAACGCCGAGATGCGCGCCGGCGCCAAGGATCTTTCCGCCAAGGCTCTGTCCTATGCCGAAAAGAACGTGCAGTCGTCGCTGGATTATGCCGAGGCGCTGCTCAAGGCCAAGGACCTCAGCGAGGTGATGCGGCTGCACAGCGAATATGTGCAGGGCCAGATGCGCTCGCTGGCCGAGCAGGCCAGCGAAATGGGCCAGGCCGTCAGCCGCGCCGCGATGGACGCGGTCAAGCCGAAGAACTGACGAGGCGCATTGGCCGCGGCCGACCCGGGGGCGTTCAGCCTCGGTCGGCCGCGGTAATCTATATTCCGTCGCATAAAAAATGTGGCGTCGCACGCGATCGTACGTTGCGTTGCACAAAATTGACATGATATGGGTGTTTATTAGGCGCGCCCGACGAAGGGCACTCCCGTGAATCAAGGCAGCGTGATCCATTTCAGCGCTCCCGGCCTGATGGGCTCCGGGACGTCCGCAATGGTCACATCTACTCACCCGTTGCGAAGGATTACACGTATGACCAACCCGTCCGATCCGTTTTCCGCCTCGATCATTCCGTTTGAAGTTCCCGAGCAGATGCGCGCGTTCGCCGAGAAGGGCGTTCTGCAGGCCCGCGACAGCTACGCCAAGTTCAAGGATGCTGCCGAAACCCACAACTCGACGGTCGAGGCCGTGTTCACCTCGGTGAGCAAGGGCGCCAGCGAGTATTCGGCCAAGCTGATCGAGTTCTTTAAGGCCAACACCACCTCCTCGCTCGACTTCGCCCAGGAGCTGTTCAGCGTGAAGTCGCCGACCGAAGCGGTCGAGCTGTGGACGTCGCACGCCCGCAAGCAGTTCGAGACCTACACCGCGCAGGCCAAGGAACTGGCCGAACTCGGCCAGAAGGTCGCCAGCGAGACCGCCGAGCCGATCAAGGCCAGCGCCTCGAAGTTCTACAAGCCGGCCGCCTGATCGCTGCCGTTTGGGAGACCAGCGAAAGGCCCGGGCCGAAGCGGTCCGGGCCTTTTTGCTGGCCAGGGGCCCGTCAAGCGGCCCGACATAACAGCGGAAATCGGCGCGTTACGGCCTTGCCAAAGCGCGGCGTTGCACCTAGTTTCCGCCCGAAATCGCCGCCCCGCTTGAGCGGGCCGCGCGTCAGGATGCAGTTGTAGCTCAGTTGGTTAGAGCGCCTGTCTGTGGAACAGGAGGTCGGTGGTTCGAGCCCACCCAACTGTACCATCCGCAAGATCACTCAGAGCTACATCGGATGATCGCAAGGTCGCTCGCCCTTATCGCCCGGCGTGTCATCGCGTCCGCTTGCACTTCTCTGTCCCGTCACCCAAACTGACTGACACGACGCCTTAACGACGCCTAGTGACACCTTTGGGGGGATGCATGGGGATCGCCGGTTCAAGGAGTTTTTCGTTTGCGTTGATATCAGGGCTCGCCCTTGCAGCGCTGCTGCTGCCGGGCCGAAGCGAGGCCTACACGCCGGACCAGCAGCAGGCCTGTACGCCCGACGCGTTCCGGCTTTGCAGCCCCGAGATTCCCGACGTCGATCGCATCACGGCCTGCATGATCAGGAACAAGGCGCAGCTGTCGCCGGCCTGCCGCGTATTCTTCCGCGCAGGTCCCGAGCCGCGCGAGGCGAGCGAGCGCGTGGAGCGGCGGCCTGCCAAGCGGAAGGTCTTCAAATCGCACAAGGCGAAGAAGCCGGCGCACTGACCTGGTTCGCATCGCGCGCAGGCGAGGGGTCACCAGCTTGACGCGTGTCGTCGCGCAATCGTGCGCTTCGCGCGAAAATGCGCTTCAGCTCATTGTTTGAGCATGATCTTTTCGGAGAACCTCTTCGCACTTTTCTGCTGTTAGATCGTCTGGCTGCGATTTCAAGTCGGTCATGCGCGACAGACTGACGCCTTGTGACGCTGTCACGCAGCATCATCTGTGGGGCTTGTGTGGTTTGCCAAATCTGTTCCGCCTGTGGAACGGATGGAGTGGGACGCGTGAGCGAATACTACAAGCAAGAGATCGATCGGCACTTCGCCTGGTTCGAAGCCAAGCTGCCGCAAAAGCCGGCGCGCTTCGTCGCGTGGCTGCGCAAGCCGTCGTCACGCTATGTGCGGATTCCGCTCGCGATCCTCCTGATCATCGGCGGCATCTTCAGCTTCTTGCCGGTGCTTGGGCTCTGGATGCTGCCGCTCGGACTCCTTTTGTTCGCGCAGGACGTTCCGTTCCTGCAGAAACCCACCGCGCAATTGCTCGGCTGGATCGAGCGCAAGTGGACCGAGCGCGAGCGCGCGAAAGCTGCCGGAAAACGCTAGGCACTGAGTCATATCAAACGCTTAGCGCTTCCATTTGCGGTTGCGTCATAAGTTCGGTGTGACTCAAAAAGCAAAACGCGCCGGTAATCTTGGCCACATTGCGGATTGCAAGAAATTTTTTCTTTCGCGAATCAGCGTGCTGATTCATTTTCGCCTCCTGGGGTCAATCTGGAGGCCAACGTATGAACGTGATTGTTTTCGCTTCGCGTAAGGGGGGCTCGGGAAAAAGTACCCTGGCTGCTCACCTCGCCGCGCAAGTGCACAAGGCAACGAAGCCCTGTCTGCTGATCGACGCCGATCCGCAGGGCTCGCTGACTCTCTGGCATAAACTACGCGGCACCAACGAGCCGGCGATCAAGACGGCAGTGAACTCGGTCAGCGGGATCATTGCCCAGGCCAAGCGTGACGGCATCGAGTGGGTGTTCATCGACACGCCGCCGAACCTCTCGGCCGTGGTCGACGACTCCATCAAGAACGCCACGATGGTGATTATTCCGGCGCGGCCCGGCGTGTTCGACGTCAACGCCGTGCAGGAAACCATCCAGACCTGCCGCTCGATGCGCAAGCCCTATGCCGTCGTGATCAACGGCGCGCCCGCGCAGCGTGACGGCGCCGAAAGCCGCATCGTCGCGATCGCGCGCGAGGCGCTGGCGAAATTCCGCGCACCGGTGTGGAGCGGCCAGATCACCAACCGCGCCGATCTTCTGATGGCGCTCGGCCAGGGCGAAGGCGCCCGCGAATATTATGCCGAAGGCCGCGCTGCCGCCGAGATCAATCGACTGTGGGCCGCGATCGAACGCTCGATCAAGGCGATCCGCGGCACGGCGTCGGCGTCCGGTACGATGCACAAGCAGGCGGCGTAACAACGCCGCTTACGTTCGAAATGGAAAGAACGCGCGGCACCCGCGCGTTTTTTGTCGTCGAGATATTGCAGTCATTCCGGGGCGATGCGTGAGCGTCGAACCCGGAATCTCGAGATCCCCCGATGCGCAATTGCGCATCTGCGGTCTGGTGCTTCGCACCATCCCGGAATGACAAATTCGGCGGCAGCCCTCACGCCACCATCAGCAAATAAAACACGATCACCGGCGCCAGGGTCAGGATCACCGACCAGATGCCGACAGCCCATAAAATATCCTCGGTCGTAAAGCCCGGCTCGACACCCGGCCTCACGGCAACAAAATTCCTGGAATTCACGACGCCCCCGCGTTGGTCTTGGCAATGCGGAAGGCTGATACGCGAGCGGTTTTAAAATCCCGGTTGGAATTTCGCTGGCATTTGCGCGCGGGCGCTACTTCGGATTAACCACGGCCCCGCCGGTCGGTCGGTTTGGCCGGACCGAAAGCCTCAGCGCATTGCGCCGTCCCGGTCGCGGATCGCGCCGAGATGCTCGTTGATCCGGAATACGATTAGGATGAACTCGGCGGCGATGCGCGAGAACACGATGCCGACGAAGACGCTGGCGATCGACGCGAGCAACTGGATGAATCCGACGAACGGGCTGATCGCCATCGCGGTGAGGCTCCACAGGATGCCAGAGATCCCGAACAGCACGATGACCGCGATCACCAGCCAGTAGAACGTCTTGATGATCGTGGGCGTGATGAAGCGGTCCCACTGAAACAGATCCTGGAAATCGAACATCATGGTTCTCCCGGCCAGCCGAATATGATTCGCGTCTCGTTCATCCTACTGCGTGACCGCCGGCGTGATCACTTCATCCCGGGAGCCTGCGCCGCAGGCGTCCGTCGGGACGAGGCCTTTCGCCGGGCCAATGGTTCGGGCGGCGCCACAGCGCCTCCGCGACCAGAGGGATCGATACCGCAGAACCCCAAACCATCTCGCCTGGAGCGAGCCCCGGACCGGGCGCCGGCAGTCCAGGGGCGAGCTATGCGAGTGGGCCGGTTGTGATTGCCGCAAATAACGGCCACAATCGGGCTTCCCTCCGGCATATCCTCACCCAATGACCACGCTGACCTTCGAAGACTTCAAGCCCGGCCGCTTCGGCACGTTCGGCCCGCGCCATGTTTCACGCGAGGAAATCCTCGCCTTTGCCGCCGAATTCGACCCGCAGCCGATGCATCTCGACGAGGAGGCGGCGAAGAAATCCATGCTGCGCGGCCTGTCGGGCTCGGGCTGGCATCTCGGCTCGCTGATGATGCGGATGCTGTTCGACGGCTTCATCGGCCGCACCGCCTCGCTCGGTTCGCCCGGGGTCAACGAGATGCGCTGGGTGGCGCCGCTGCGTCCGGGCGACGATTTGACGCTGGATGTCGACGTCGTCGAGGCGCGCGTCTCGAAGAGCCGGCCCGAAACCGGCATCGTCACCTTCAAGGGCACCATCCGCAACGCGCGCGGCGAGATGCTGTGCGAGATGGAGTCGCCGATCATCATCAGCCGCCGCGACGGCGCGAGCGCATAGGAGAGGCCATGCGCTTTTTTGAAGATATCGAGATCGGCGCGCGGCGCGAGTTCGGCTCCTTCACCTTCACGCCCGAGGACATCAAGCGGTTCGCCGCGCAGTTCGATCCGCAGCGCTTCCATCTCGACGAGGAGGAGGGGCGCAACTCGCTGTTCGGCGGGCTCGCCGCATCGGGCTGGCATGTCGCCAGCGTCTGCATGAAGCTGCTCGTCGCCGACGGCAAGCGGCTCGCCGCGGAAGCCGCCGCGCGCGGCGAACAGGTCGCGGTCTGGGGACCCTCGCCTGGCTTCCGCGAACTGCGCTGGATCCGCCCGGTGCTGGCAGGCGATACCGTCAGCTTCACCAACCAGGTCGAGACCAAGCGCACGTCCGAAAAGCGGCCCGAATGGGGCATCCTTCAGGCCCGCAACACCGGCGTCAATCAGCGCAATGAGGTGGTGTTCTCGTTCCTCGCCACCGCTTTCGTGCCGCGGCGGAATCCCGGTTCCTGATGTTGCCCGCGCGCCTCTGATGTTGCCCGGACGCCATGGTTAGCGAATGACTTCTGCTGCCGACGCAGTTGTGCGTTGCGTGGAACTCAGTTTTTGCTAACGCATTCTGAACCTTTGTCCCTGCCTTATGGTTTGAGGGCACGGACATCTGGCAAGAATGACTGGGGATACCATGGCAGATCGCAGCGCGCTGAAACTCGTCGGCATTATCTTCGCGACGGTAACGGTTGTGGTGATGCTGGCCACCGGAATGGTCGTGAAGGGCTTTGCCGACGGCAATTATTCCTTCGAGACCACCGCGAGCATCGACCGCTGATTGACCGTCTGTAACTGCGCCGGCGCTCGAGGGAGCGCAGGTGGCGTGCATTGCGCTTTTCAATGTGATCTGTCGGCAGGCTGCGTCACATTTCTTCCAAGCTTCAGTCTAACGATTCCAGATCAGCACCATCACGACCGTCGCGGCCGCCAATATGCCGATGAAGCGGATCATGATCGTGCCGATGCCCTGCTGCGGCTGGCGCAGCGGAATCGGATCGGCGGCGTTATCCGGCCGGACGCTCTGCATGACTTCGTCTCCAAATGGATGCCCGGCAGGGCGCGGTCCGGACGCGAATTCCGGATTGGACGCGGGCTCGACATCCGACGTTCAAATCGGCTTCTTGCAAAAATTGACGTCGCGGAGTTTACACCGCGCTGAATAACGAATCGTTCTGCGCTGAATCCGGCCGCAAAGCGAAGCCGCCGCCCCCTGTTCAGGAGGCGGCGGCGATCAGTTTGGGAAACTGAGCTGTATCAGCTGTTGCGCAGGCCGTCGGCGGCGCGCTTCCACTGCGAGACGTTGTCGGCGATCATGCGCGTCGACTTCATCGCGGCCTGGCTGAGCTGGGCATAGCCGGAGATCTCGCGCTGGACGCGCTGGCCCTCGGCATGCAGCAGGTCACGCAGGCTCTCGAGCTCGCCGATCAGCTTCTCGATCTCGGCGAGCGAGGTGCCGGCGACGCGCTGGATCAGCGAGTTGACGTTGCTGACGGTGGCATCGGTGTTGGTGTCGGTCGGCGCGGTCTCCGGGCTCGCCACCGGGCGGCGCAGATAGGCGATATCGTTGCGCACGAAGTCGCGGATGCCGGCTTCGACTTCCGAGACGGCGGCGAGGTTGGTGTCGACCTCGGACGTCGTTTCGACTTCGGCTTCCTCGGTACGGTTGGTGGCGTTCATCGGCTTTCCCCTTGTTCGCAATGGCGAAGCGCGGCTTGTCCCCCGCACGACGAATTGATGAAGTTACGGACCTATCAGTGCCGCCGAATTTGACCGCATCTGGGCCAAGTTGCGGCAATGCCTGATCATTTAGCGCGATAGAGCTAACAGACCGTTCACCATGAGCGCTTGTAGCCGGCGCTGATGCTCTTGTTGGTGGCGCCCTGGGAGGTCTCGCCGACCGAGCCGGAGACGGTGACGCCGTCGAACAGCTTCTGCTCGGCGCCGATCCTGCGCAGCCATCTGTCGTCGGAGGTCGACAGCGTCTGGCCTGCCGTGATGCTGGTGCCGGTATCGTTAACGGACAGGCTCGCCGACTGATCGGTGTCGTAGCTGCGCGAGGGGTGGCTGATGATGCCGGGCACCGGGACCACGCCCTGCTGGATGAGGTTGTAGCCGTTCTGCAGCGTCAGCGAATATTGCTCCGACAGCGGCACCGACTTGCTCAGGGAGGTGCCGACCTTGCTCTGGTCGGCGGCGGGATCGAGGCGCGCCTCGACCGAGGTCTTGTCCCAGATCGAGGCCACGCCGCCGGTCGAAATCGCGGCCCAGGCCGAGCCGCCGGACTGCGGCAGGCTGCCGCCATTGGCGAGCCGCTCCGACAATTGCTCCGACGTCGTCATCGTGCCTTGCCTTGCGACCGTCATGTCGGCGCCGATGCGGGTATCGAGGAATGGCGTGATCGACTGCTTGACAGACACCGCCGACGAGCCGTTGGCGTTGTTGTTGGTCGACCAGGATGGATCGTTGCCGGCGCCGCTGGCGGGCCGCGCCGCACGCTTCGGCGCCAGCGTGGGCAGGCTGGTGGAATCGGTGTCGAGCTGGCTCCAGTCGAGCTTGCTCTCGTCGATGTCCTTCAGGATGTCGGCGTCATTGGCATTGGCCGCCGGCGGCTCCCCGTCGGCCGCAGCCTCGGTGTTATCAGCTGCGGTATCCTGGGCGGCGGGAGCGATCTGCCACGGCGGGGTTTGCGCGGCGGCCGACAGCGCCATCGCCAGGCTGAAGCCGGCCGCCAGCACCGGCAGCCTTGCCCAGCCAAATCGTAATATGAAAGTCATTCCCAGCCCGCAAATTCCAGAGCCGCAGCATGCGTTGCCGTGGCGCAAAATTGTGGCATCGGCGCTCTGAAAGCAAGTGATCAACGCGTGATCGTGATGTCCGGGACAAACGCGCAGCGCGTTCGCGCGGCGCGTCCCGAGCGCGGCCGTTCGGGGCTGGCAAAACAGGCCGCCGCTGCCGGGGCGCCTGAACGCGAACGCGCTTCGCGCTTTAGCGCCCCGGACGTGACGAAGGCGTGAAATCGAAAAGCCGTCAGACCGCGATGCGCGGCAGATGGATCGGGTAGCCGACGGTCTGCTCGACGAGGTCGAAACTGTCGACCAGCACGCGGAAGCTCGTCAGCTTGCCGGCCCTGAACTGCGCGAAATGCGCGATCCGGAGCGAGATCGGCTTGTTGGAGTCGAGTGCCGTCAGCGAATAGCGCAGCATCGAGGCTGCGGAATCCACGCCGAGCATGATCGACTCGCGATCGAAACGGTGAACCCTGAGGTTCTCGCCGATCTGCCGGATCACCTCGAGCACCGCGGCCTTGCCGCGGCGCGCGCCGAAAAAGGAAAACAGGTCGATCGGCCCATAGATGGACCATTCGACCTCGTCGTCGAGTAGCGGCTCGATATCTGCAAGCTGGCGTTCGTTGATCGCGCGATGCAATGCGCGCGAAAAACGCCAGAGACTGTGCTCTGTCATTTTGGTCTTGTCCTGAAACTGGATTTTCAAACGCAAACGGATGGCAGGGGATCAGCGCCGACGCCTTGCCAGGTTGCTGCACATCGCTATTGCGGCCTGAAATAGTGCGGGACGGCAAAAACGCAAATGACTTTTTTGCAATGCACAATTGCGCGGAATTTTACCGGAATGTGACCGCCGACCTCTGGATTCTGGTTCTGACGCGCTTCTTTGATGCGAGCCGGCATCCACCCCGCATCACGTGCGGGGCAGGCTTCGCGCGAAAACCGATCGCCGCAATTCAGCGGTCGCGCTGCCGCACCGGTTGCCGCTCGATCACGATCTCGGCGTCGCGGATCGCCACCACCGCGAACAGCAGCGCGCCGCCGATGCCGCCGATCGCGGCGCCGAGCGGCATGAAGGTGAAAAACACCAGGGTTCCGCTGTCGATACCCGAGGTTCTGGCCAATCCGATCCAGCTAAGCCCGGCTCCGATGCCGAAGGCGGCGCCGCCAAGGGCGCCCAGCGCCAAGCCAAGCACAGCGAGCAATGCGATTTTCATGGTGATTTCAGCCCCGACCGCAACAAGCCCGGTAATAAGTCAGCGCCGGGCCGTCGAGGTTCAACGCCGGCGTTGCGAATTTGCCTGCACGATGTCGTCGTGCCCGGTCAGCGCCGCCGCGACGTCGCGCTCCAGCACCTGCTGGACGAGATCGAAGGTGTCGATGATCTCGCGGATCTCGGTGATCTTGCCGTCGCGCAGCGTGTAGAACACCGCGACGTCGAACTGCACCACGCGAGCGTTGTTGCGCTTGCGGAGGAACACGCGCAGCTGCGCGGCGACCCTGTCGCCCTGGGTCACCACGATCGGCGCCTCGTAGCGCATGTCGGAATAGCGCTCGTGGATCGTGGTCCACATCTGGCGCAGCGCGGCCTTGCCGCGGTGCTGACCCATATGCGGAAGAATGTCGATCGGGGCGTTGGCGAGAAACGCGACGTCGTCGCTACAGCGATCGAGCGCGCCCTCGATGCCGCCGGCATAATAGACGTCGAGGAAGTTCAAGACGCGCTGCCGGTTCAAATCCTCGCCCATGATCGACTCCGCCGGTGCGACTCGCTCTGGCCCGGCATTGTGAACCGGAGCATTCCACAATCAAACAACATATGTTTGACGCGCGAGACGCGATTAGGTTCGGCAACCAGCGCGTGCATTGTGGCACAAAATGCATGCGGCGCACCGGTTCGCGCAATGCGACGACGGCTGCCGTCGCGGTGCTGCCGGCGGTTTATTCCGTGCCCGCGCCGCTTAAATCATCGCGCCCGCGGCCTTGCCGCGGCACCGCCGGTCCGTATGCTTCGCGGCGGAAGGCGGCCGAACAGAGCCGCCTCGATGGGGGGAGACCAATGAAGCGCATCACCCACTTCGCCGCGATCCTGTCGCTGCTGGCATGCCCGGCGATCCCGCCCGCCTTCGCACACACACCGCAGCAGCCTGCCCACCAGCTCTACAATGAAGGCGACCTCAAGCTCGAGAGCGGCGAGGCGATCAAGGATTTCTCGATCTCCTACGTCACCCACGGCACGCTGAACGCGAATAAGTCGAACGCCATCCTGATGGTGACCGCGATCTCGGGCAATCATCACCGGCTCGATTTCATGATCGGCCCCGGCAAGGCGCTTGACCCCGACAAGTACTTCATCGTCTGCACCGATGCGATCGGTAACGGCCTGACCACATCGCCGAGCAATTCGAAGGCGCAGCCGCGGATGCAGTTCCCGAAATTCGCGATCCGCGACATGGTGGAATCGCAGTACCGGCTGATGAAGGAGAAGCTCGGCATCGACCATGTCGTCGCCGTGGTCGGCCCCTCGATGGGCGGCATGCAGGCGCTGCAATGGGGCGTCAGCCATCCGGACTTCATGGACGCGCTGGTTGCGATGGTGCCGCTTGCGAAGACGCCGGCCTGGTCGGTCGCGGTGATGGAGGCCTCGCGCAAGGCGATCATGAACGATCCGGCGTGGAAGGACGGCAATTACGAGGCGCCGCCGGAGAAGGGCCTCAAGCTGTTCCGCGATATCGTCGCGCTGCTCGCGGCGCGCACGCCCGACATGTATGCGGCGCAGTTCAAGTCCGGTCCCGACGTGCTGCCCTGGATGGCCGAGCAGGAGACTGCGCTGTGGAATCTGTTCGACGCCAACGACTGGATCTACCAGAGCTGGGCCTATGACCGGCACGATGTCGGCACCACGGCCGGGTTCGGCGGCGACACGGCGAAGGCGCTGGCTTCGATCAAGGCGAAGACGCTGATCCTCACCGGCACCAAGGACCTGCTCAATCCCGAATTCGAGCCGAACCAGATGGGCCAGAACATCGGAGGCGTGACCATCAAGACGATCAGCCCGGCCACCGTGACCGGCCACGCCTCGGCCGGCGGTTTCTTCCCGGCGGATGTCGAGTTTCTCAACCGCGAAACCGGCGTGTTCCTCGACGGCGTGACCGACGGCGGCAAGAAACTGAACTGATCGGCTGAATCGGCCGCGCCTCGCGGACGTGCGTCGGCAGCTGTCCGCGAGTTAATGAAACCTCCGCTCGCGCGCCCTGTTGGTTCGGCGTGGGCGACGCATCCGCGATCAGGAGTTCCTTATGAGTAACACCATGCCGCTTGCCGTCGCCGCCCTGGTTGTCCCCAGATAGTTCATGCGAGCGCGCACCGCGCGACGGTGAGCCGGCGCCGACGCCGGCCATGAGGCCTTGAGCTCCTCCGGGGCCGGCCGGTGAAATCGCGCCGGCTCGCTGTCGCGGTGCGTTCGACAACAAGCTAATCCGACGGCGCCGGTTGCCGGCGGCGAGGCCGATGGTGAACCGCTTCGCCTTCCCGGAACCGGCCGTGCCGCTTCGCCGTTGATGCGGCAGCATTGCATTGGAGCCGCATCATGAAATCGATTGTTCTCGCGTCAGTCATTGCCCTCAGCGTGCTTGCCACAGCGTCTTCCGCCGACGGCAAGGGTTGCATCAAGGGCGCGATCGTCGGCGGCGTCGCCGGTCATTATGCCGGCCATCACGGCATGCTCGGCGCCGCCGCCGGGTGCTTCTACGGCCGCCATCACGCCAAACAGCAGCGCCAGCAGCAGCCGCAGTCACAGCCCGCGCAGCAGGAGAAACTGTAGGGTCAGTTGTGAAGCCGCATCTCCGGACACGTGACGCCACGTTCCGGGAACGTGAAGCAACGCTCCGTGAACGTGAAGCACATTCCGGGAACGCCGTCCGCACCGGCCGCGTTGTCTACATGCGTAACGGAGACGATGATGACGAAACCAAAGACAAAGACCATCCAGCCCGTTCCTGACGACAACAAGAGCCACAAGGGCCCCGGCAGCACTCCCAGCGTTCCCATCGACACCACCAAGGGCCATCGCGACGACGAGAAACACAACATCCGCGAGCAGGCCGCGCACGGCAATCTGACCCAGAACACCAGCAACAAGCGATCGGGGTAGGCGCAGGGCGAGGCATATTCCGCCGTCGTCCCGGCGAAGGCCGGGACCCATAACCACCGGCCATGTCGTTGAAGCAAGCTGGGGCCACAGCCCGTCGCAATAATTTCCGCTGGTGGCAATGGGTCCCGGCCTTCGCCGGGACGACGGTGGGAATCCGTTTCACATGTCAAACAGCTTGTTCGGTGTCATCACCCGTGCATGCGGGTGATGCAGTATTCCAGAGACATCCGTGCGTGAGCCGAGAGCCCGCGGCTTCTCCGGACGTCGTCCCTGCTTTCGCAGGGACGACAGCGAACATGTGGTTCGGCCGGTGCGTCATACTTCCGCAGTCTCGCGATGTGATCCGCCCGAGCTTTGCGCTTCCCTTGCGCGCTGTTGCCGATCGGCCTTATCTGCGAGCATGCAGATCAGGGACGAACGCCCCGAAGACGCCGCCGCGATCAGCCGCGTCACGGCGGCCGCATTCGCAACAGCGCCGCACAGCAGCGGCACCGAAGCACGCATCGTCGAGGCGCTGCGCGCGGCTGGCGCGCTGACGCTCTCGCTGGTGGCTGTCTCCGAGGTCGGCAGCATCGCCGGCCACATCGCGTTCTCGCCGGTGCAGATCGATGGCGTAGCGGGACGCTGGCACGGCCTTGGCCCGGTCTCGGTCGCACCCGACCTGCAGCGGCGCGGAAACGGCAAAAGTCTGATATGCGAGGGGCTCATCCGGCTTGCGGAGCTCGGGGCCGATGGCTGCGTCGTGCTCGGCGATCCCGCGTACTACCGTCGCTTCGGCTTCCTCGATGATCGTCGGCTGACCTATGGCGGCAAGCCGAGCCGATACTTTCAGCGGATGGTGTTGAAGGGCAAGGCGCCCAAGGGGGATGTGAGCTACCATCCGGCGTTCGACGTGGCGTGATCGAGGAGAGGCTGAAGATGAAGCTGTCTATGGCAGCGTCATTTCCTCGATCCTTGCCGGCATCGCGCCAAAATCGCTCAACCGCGCCCAGTTCGGTCGTATCCGCACATAGCCGATGTTCGGCCATGTCTCGCGCGTCGGACCGTCGGGCCACGCCGCGAAATACACCTGCTTGCACGCAGCGAGCTCCGCGCCGCTCGGGAAGTCCGCGACGCCCTCGACCTGCGCAGTCTGCTCGGCGTCCCAACCGATCACCAGCGCCGCGTGCGGATCGGCGCGGAGGTTCTGGTATTTGCGCGAGGTGGTCAGGGTGTCGAAGATGATCTCAAGATTGTCGCTGACCGCGATCCCGACGACCGCCGCCTGGGGCGCGTTGTCGTGAACCGTGCTGACCACCGCGAGCCGATGCATCCGCAGGAAGGCGAGCAGCTCGGCGCGCGTCATGATCTACCTTTTCTTCCAGCCGCCGCGTTTCCCCGGCGCGCCGCCGCTCGACCGCGGCGACGGGCCGAACTCCGGCCCCGACTGCCGCGAGTCGGTCGGCTGGATGATGCGGCTCGTGGTGCCGAACGGCTTTGCCGGCAGCGCACCGCTGGGGCGGAAGGGCAGCGATTCCGGGCCGTGCATCTCGTCGAGATCGGGCTTGTGCACCCGTGAGCCGGACTTGCCGCCGCGGCCTGCCTTGAGCGAGGTCTGCGCCGACTTGTTCTTCAATGCGCTGACCGGCAGGTTGGCGGCATCGCCGTATTTTCGGGTGCCGGCATAGGCGCCGGCCTGCTTCTGCACGTTGCGCTGCTTGGCGGTGGGGTCGTCGACCACGGCCATCTCGGTGGCGCGCAGCCGCTTGACCTCGTCGCGCAGGCGGGCGGCTTCCTCGAAGTTCAAATCGGCCGCGGCCTCGCGCATCCGCGTTTCGAGATCGCTCAGCACGGCCTCGAAATTATGCCCGATACTGATCACGTCGTCAGCCATGCCGCCGTCGCCGATCTCGACCAGCACGTGGTCGCGCTCGTAGACGGAGTTCAGGATGTCGCCGATCGATTTCTTGACGCTCTCCGGCGTGATGCCGTTGGCCTCGTTGTACTCGACCTGCTTCTCGCGGCGCCGCGTGGTCTCGGCCATCGCGCGCTCCATCGAGCCGGTCATGCTGTCGGCATAGAGGATCACCTTGCCGTCGACGTTGCGCGCGGCGCGGCCGATGGTCTGGATCAGCGAGGTCTCGCTGCGCAGAAAGCCTTCCTTGTCGGCATCGAGGATCGCGACCAGCGCGCATTCGGGAATATCGAGGCCCTCGCGCAACAGGTTGATGCCGACCAGCGCGTCGAACGCGCCGAGGCGGAGATCCCGGATGATCTCGATACGCTCGATGGTGTCGATATCCGAGTGCATGTAGCGGACGCGGATGCCCTGCTCGTGCAGATATTCGGTGAGGTCCTCCGCCATGCGCTTGGTGAGCACCGTGATCAGCGAGCGATAGCCGGCGGCTGCGGTCGCGCGCACCTCGCCGACGAGGTCGTCGACCTGGGTGCGCGCAGGGCGGATATCGACCGGCGGATCAATCAGCCCAGTCGGACGGATCACCTGCTCGACGAATACGCCGCCGCTTTCGTTCAGCTCCCAGCCGCTCGGCGTTGCCGACACCGCAACCGTCTGCGGCCGCATCATGTCCCACTCCTCGAAGCGGAGCGGGCGGTTGTCCATGCAGGAGGGCAGACGGAAGCCGTATTCGGCGAGCGTCGCCTTGCGGCGGAAGTCGCCGCGGAACATCGCGCCGATCTGCGGCACGGTGACATGGCTCTCGTCGGCGAAGATCAGCGCGTTGTCCGGCACATATTCGAACAGCGTCGGCGGCGGCTCGCCGGGGCGACGCCCGGTGAGATAGCGCGAATAGTTCTCGATGCCGGCGCAGCTTCCGGTCGCCTCCATCATCTCGAGATCGAAGGTGGTGCGCTGCTCGAGCCGCTGCGCCTCCAGGAGGCGGCCCTGGTCGTTGAGCTGGTCGAGCCGCTGCTTCAGCTCCGACTTGATCGACTTGATCGCCTGCACCAGCGTCGGGCGCGGCGTCACATAGTGTGAATTGGCGTACATCTTGATGAATTCGAGCTCGTCCTGCTTGTGGCCGGTGAGCGGGTCGAACTCCTCGATGGTCTCGATGGTGTCGCCGAACAGGTTCACCCGCCAGGCGCGGTCCTCATAGTGCGCCGGGAAGATGTCGATGACGTCGCCGCGGACGCGGAAGGTGCCGCGGGTGAACTCGGCCTGGGTGCGCTTGTATTGCAGCGCAACGAGGTCGGCGATCAATTGCCGCTGGTCGATGCGCTCGCCCTTCTTCAGCGCGAAGGTCATCGCGGTGTAGGTCTCGACCGAGCCGATACCGTAGATGCAGGACACGGAAGCGACGATGATGACGTCGTCGCGCTCGAGCAGCGCGCGCGTCGCCGAGTGACGCATGCGGTCGATCTGCTCGTTGATCGAGGAATCCTTCTCGATATAGGTGTCGGTGCGCGGGACGTAGGCTTCCGGCTGGTAGTAGTCGTAATAGCTGACGAAATACTCGACGGCGTTGTCGGGGAAGAAGTTCTTGAACTCGCCATAGAGCTGGGCGGCCAGCGTCTTGTTCGGCGCCAGGATCAGCGCCGGGCGCTGCGTCGCCTCGATCACCTTGGCCATGGTGTAGGTCTTGCCCGAGCCAGTGACGCCGAGCAGCACCTGGGTGCGGTCGTTGCGGTCGATGCCCTCGACCAGCTCGGCGATCGCGGTCGGCTGGTCGCCCTTCGGTTGGTAGTCGGACTTGATCTCGAAGCGCACGCCGCCTTCGGATTTCTCCGGGCGCGGCGGGCGGTGAGGGGCCCACACCCGCATCGAGCCGTCGTCCTTGCGGAATTCCGGGCGGCCGTCGCGGATCAGGTTCTCCAGCGCGTCGGCGGTCGCCTTGACGCCGAGCGCCTCCATCTTGCTGCGCGGCGGCCGCGCCAAGGCCTCCTCGTCATCCTCGGCGGTCGGCAGACCGAGCTGCCGCGCCAGTTCCGGATCGAGCGTCGGGATGGTGGCCGAGGTGCCGTAATTGGCCTGCGGGGCCTCGCCGAGGCCCGAACTATCGCGCTTCGCGACGCCCTCGCTGGTCTCGCGCGTCGACGCCCGCGCGCGATGCGCGGCGGCCTCGCCGCCGGCGCGGCGGTCCCAGGAATTGTCTGGCGGCGGCTGCAGGCCGGTGCCCGAACCCATGCCGGCATCGCCGCGGTTGATCGCGGGATTGAGCAATTCGGCAAGCGCGGGCCCGATCGGGAGGACCTCGGGCCGGTGAGCTTTGGATTTGGGGGTTTTGCCGAGCTTTTTCGGAGTGTTCGGTGTCTTCGCCATGCCCCGAATATGGGACGAGTCCGGCAGCGAGAAAAGGGCAAACGGCGGCCGGATAGCTGCGCGGGCGAGGCTGCTGACAGCAGGGTGTCAGCAGGCGGCGCGTCGCAGAGTTCAGACGCGCGGCAGGTCGACGATGTCGAGATGGATCCCGCCGCAGCCGTCGCAGCGCATCGTCCAGTATTCGGCGGCGCGACCGGGGATCACGCGCAGCAGCGAAAGCGATGCGGCGCATTCCGGGCAGCTGGTGCGGACCTGCGCCGGCCAGACCGGATCCGGCTCGCATTGCGGGACGGCGGCGACCACGACGTTGCCGGTCATGCCGACGCTTCGGCCGCCGGCATTGTCATGCCATAGCGTTGCGGGAACCGGTCGATAGCCCGCTTCGCGTCGGCGATCGCCGCATCCGGATCGGACCACGCAAAACCGATGTCGAGCGTCGGAAACAGCATGCCATCGATGACGACCGGCCTTTGATCGACCCGTTGAACCCTGGCGTGCCATTGCCCCTTCCCCACTTCGAACGACTTGATCTCAAAACCGCTGTAAATCATGTGCGACCTCGAAACGCCCTTCTCATAGGAAGCACGAGCGCGTTGCGCTAAATGTGAAGCAGTTCACAACTCGTCCGGTTTATTTCCAGGAAGCAATGGAACCCGGAGCTAGCGGCGGCTCGCGATGTGGTCGGCGAGCACGGCGGCGTCGTCGCCGACGCCTGACAGGAACGACGATTTCATCTTCGACAGCCATTGCAGGCCGAGGAAATAGAGGCCCGGCACGTCGGAGACGCCGTGGCGGTGTCGCGGCGCCCCGTCGGCATCCAGCAGCGGTATGTCGATCCAGTTCAGATCGAGGCCATAGCCGGTGGCCCAGATCACGCTCCTGATCCGCGCGGCGCGCAGGTCGATCGTATCGAGCGGCGCGGCGAGGCACGGCGGATCGGGCAGGCGGAGGCGCGCCAACGGATCATCGGGATGATCGAGGCCGCGCGCCGCGACGAAGTCGTCGACGATCCCGAGGAACGTCGCGTAATAGGCGTCGCCATTGGCGATGTTGGCGGCGAGATCAGGCGCGATCTCCAGCACGCCGTCGCGCGCCGCCGTCACGCGGCCGAGCAGGGTCATGCCGCCGGCGGCGAAGCGGCGGAAATCGACGGTGTGGCCGCCATGGGCGCCGGAAATCACCGGCAGCAGCCGCGACGGACCGCGCTGCTCGACCGGCGTTTGGTCGATGCCCATCTCGGCCAGCCACCAGATCAGGTCACGGCCGCGATAGCGGCGCGGCAGGCGGTTGTGACGTCCGACCGAGAGGAAAACGTCGCGGCCGGCGCGCATCAGCTCTTCGGCGATCTGCGCGCCCGAGGCGCCGGCACCGACCACCAGCACCGCACCGTCAGGCAATTGCGCGGGATTCCTGTAGCCGGCGGCATCGACCTGAAACAGGCCGGGATGCTCGCGCAGCAGATCGGGCCGCAGCGGCCGTTGATAGGGGCCGGTGGCGATGACGACGTTGCGGGCGGCGATGCCGCCGCCGGCAAATTCGGCGAGGAAGCCGCCGGCGTCGCGGCGCAGCTTCGTGACCGCGACGCCGCAGCGGATCGGCGGTGCGACGAACGCGGCGTAGTCCTCGATGAAGGCGATGATGGCAGCGGTGTCCGAGAAGCCGTCGGGATCGCTGTGCGGAAACGCAAATTCCGGCAGCCGCACCGACCAGTTCGGAAACTGGAACATGAGGCCATCCCAGCGTTCGCTGCGCCAGCGCTCGGCGATGCGACCCCGCTCCAGCACCAGATGGGCGATGCCGCGCTGCTTCAGCCGGTGACTCATGGTGAGCCCGGCCTGACCGCCGCCGATCACCAGCGTATCGACGGTCTCGTCAGGCACTGCGCGTTCCCTTGCGGCGGGCGGCGGGCTCCGCCGCGGCGCGGATGATCCAGCGCCGGAACGCGGCGAAATCGCGCTGCTCGGCGTGGAAGCCGCGATAGACCAGATACCACCGCATGCCCTTGGGCACGCTGAGCGCAAACGGCGCCACCAGCCGGCCGGCGTGGAGATCGTCGTCGATATAGGGCCGGATGCCCATCGCGATGCCGAGCCCGTCGCTAGCTGCCTGGAGCGCCTGGCCGTAGAACTGGAATTCCGGCCCGCGCGCGGTCAGGCGCGGCACGCCCGCCGCCTTCAGCCAGGACGGCCAGTCGTCGGGCGAATGCGCGACGCGGATCAGGCTCGGGCCCTTGAGGTCGGCGGGGCGCTTCAGGCTGTTGGCGAGCCGCGCCGTGCACACCGGCATCAGGTCGGCGGCAAACAGCGGCTCGGCGACGAGGCCGGGCCACTGGCCGTCGCCGAGCTGGATGCCGCAGCTCCAGTCGTCGGCGAACGGCACCGCCATGCCGCCGGTCGTGATCCGCACCTCGATGTCGGGCTCCGCTTTGCGGAACTCGGCGAGGTGCGGGATCATCCATTTCAGCGCAAAGGTCGGTCCGACGCCGACGGTCAGCACCCGCGCGCTCGCGGATGCCGTGACCTGCGCGGTGAGGCTCGCCAGCGCATCGAAGATCGGCGTCAGCCCGCCCTGATAGGCGCGGCCCGCCGGCGTGGTGACGAGGCGGTTGGCCTTGCGCTCGAACAGCGCGACGCCGAGCCGCTCCTCCAAAAGATGCACCATCCTGCTGATCGCGGCGGCCGAGACATTGAGCTCGCTGCCCGCCGCCGCGAAGCTGCCGGTCCGCGCCGCCGCTTCGAACGCCTTGATGCCGTTGAGAAAGAGCAGCCGCCGCATAAACCCTCAGGAAAACTGATGCAAGGTCAAGATAACTCAGTTTGCCGGAAGAGGCCAAGCGGCGCAGAAATATGGTTGCTGTGATTTGAGCTAATGCGGCGCGGTTGACGTACCTCGCCCCGCTTGCGGGGAGAGGTCGGATTGCATCGCCAGATGCGATCCGGGTGAGGGGGAGTCTCCGCGAGTCCCACTGTAACCGTCCTCGTGGAGACCCCCCTCATCCCGACCTTCTCCCGCAGGCGGGGAGAAGGGGCGCACGATCACGACTTTGCGGGAGATGTGTGATGGCAGAGACGGCGGATAGCCTGGTGCTTGATCTTGTCGAGTGGGTCGCGCGCGAGCCGCGGCACTATGCCGAGGTGCTCGAGGTCTGGCGCACCTCATGCCCGCGGCTGACGATCTGGGAGGACGCTGTCGACCGCGGCTATGTCGCGCGCCGACCCTCGGTCGAGGGCATGCGGGTGATGGTCACGGAAAGCGGCGAGACGTTTTTGCGCGCGCATGGGCGCATGCATTGAGACCGTGATTGGTCCGATCCGCCTGCCCGAAATGCTTTCTTCACCCCCCGCGAGCGGGAGAGGGGGCGCTGGCGCTATTCGCACGCACGTCAGCGCGCCGGTTCGGCGAGCCTTGGCCGGATGATCTCGACCATTCGGTCGGCTGACGTCCCCGGCGGAAAGAAGCCGAGATAATTGCCGTCGCGGTCCATCAAATAGATGTAGGCGGTGTGATCGACGGTGTAGTCGCCGGCATCCTTCAGCGGCACCCGCGCGAAATAGACCTTGTAGGCATCGGCGAGCTTGCGGATCGCATCAAGGTTGCCGGTCAGCCCGATCAGGCGCGGATGTAACATCGGCACGTATTCTGCGAGATGCGCCGCGGTGTCGCGCTCGGGATCGACAGTGATGAAGATCGGTTGCACCTGATCGCCGTCGCGGCCGAGTTTGTCGAGCGCAAGCCCGATTGCCTGCAGATCGGTCGGACAGACGTCGGGGCAGGTGGTGAAGCCGAAATAGACCAGCATCAGCTTGCCGCGAAACTCCTTGTCGGTGCGTTCATGGCCAGCCTGATCGGTCAACGCGAACGGGCCGCCGACCGGCTCCCTGTTCCACATCAGGATGTCCATGATCTCGGCGGCCGAGCGCGCCGATTGCGGCGGCGCATCGCCCGCCGGCACCGGCACCGGCGCCAGCGTCAGCCACAGGCCGGCGCCGGCGAATGCCAGGCCCGCGCCAGCGAATGCAATGACGCGCAGGATCGGCGCGATCATATGCCGAAGGAGAGGCGGCTGCCCGTCGTCGTGACCAGCACCTTGTCGCCCATCTGCGCGGTCGCCTCCTGCACGAAGTTGAGCCCGGAGCAGTGCATCGGGATCAGCACGTCGGGGTCGAGCTTCTTGATCTCGGCGACCACCTCGGTGAGGTAATCCTTCGGCGCCGGCCCGAGATGGAAGCCGCCGACGATGGCGTGAACCTTCTGGATGCCGGAGACCTCCTGCGCCTGCTTCACCGAATTGACAATGCCGACATGGCCGCAGGACGAGATCACGACGAGGCCGAAATCCCGCACGTTGAAGCAGGTGGCGTGCTCATGGATGTGCTCGTCGGGCACGATCTTGCCGTCCATCTCGGCCGGCAGATAGTGGCTGGCGTTGCAGCCGAGCCTGTCCTTGATGCCGAACTCGACCCAGGTCTGCGGCAACACACGCTCGATGCTGCGGCGGGTGATCTTGCCGGTGGTGAAGGCGTGGCCGGCGATCACGGTCGGGGTCTCGCACAGCACCGTGGTGACGCGCTGCGCCGCGAGCTGGCGGCGGTCGAGCGTGCCGAAATCGTTGAACTGGCCCTTGGTCGGCGTTGCGCTGACGCGGTGGCAGAAATTGTCCTCGCCGCCGGCATAGAGCTTCACGTCGGCCGGTAGTTTATCACGGAATTTGTCGAGGAAGCCGTTGAGGCCGCCGAAATGGTCGTAGTGGCCGTGGCTCACGATCAGCGCGTCGAGCTTTGCCGGATCGACGCCAACCAGCGCCATGTTGTTGAGCAGCACCTCCGGCGTGTAGCCGTAGTCGAGCATCAGGGTGCGCTGCGCGCCCTTGGCCTCCGACTCCAGCCACAGCGACAGGCCCCATTCATTGTGCAGTGACTTTTGGTAGTCGGCGGAACGCGGCGGCGCCGCGATGGTGACGCCGCCGGCTTGCTTCGGCTTGAAGAACAAATCGAAGCTGGAATCGACCAGCACGCGGATCGAGAGCTTGTCGACGGTCGGCACCTCGATCGGTGGTGCGGCGCTCGCGATCTCGACGCAGGAGAAGGCGCCCGCGGCTGCTGCGCCGGCGATCGCCGCCGAGCCCTTGAGGAAATCACGTCTTGCCAAATCATGTGTCATTGCAATGCCCCATGTTTAAAAATTCGTCAGCGCAATCCCTCCGGCAGCCTAGGAGCAATCGGGACGCGGCTCAATCGGGCACTTGCGCTGGCCGCAGATCACATTCGCGCGCGGTGCAATGCGCGCGCCATTGACTTGGGTGCGGTTATGCGCCCAACTCCATGCATTCGCATCTTTCTCGCCGATGCACGACATCGGCAGTCCCTGGCAATGCAGGATCACGCCCATGATCGATCTCCACTACTGGTCCACGCCGAACGGTCACAAGATAACGATGTTCCTTGAGGAGACCGGATTGGAGTACAGGATTTTCCCGGTGAACATCGGCAAAGGCGATCAGTTCAAGCCGGACTTTTTGCAGATCGCGCCGAACAACCGCATCCCAGCAATTCTCGATCACGCGCCGAAGGGCGGCGGCAAGCCGCTACAGCTGTTCGAGTCTGGCGCGATCCTGCTCTATCTCGCCGAGAAGACCGGACAATTCCTGCCGGCCGATATCCATGGCCGCTATGACGCGATCCAGTGGACGTTCTGGCAGATGGGCGGGCTCGGGCCGATGGCCGGGCAGAACCACCATTTCCGCAACTACGCCGTCGAGAAGCTGCCATACGCGATCGACCGCTATGTCAACGAGACCAACCGGCTCTACGGCGTGCTCAACAAGCGGCTCGCCGACCGCGAATTCATCGCCGGCGACTATTCGATCGCCGACATGGCGAGCTATCCCTGGGTCGTGCCCTACAAGAACCAGGGCCAGGAGATCGACGATTTCCCGCATCTGAAGCGCTGGCTGGAGACGATCGGCAAGCGCCCCGCGACCGAGCGCGCCTATGCCAAGGCGAAGGAGGTCAACCCGAATTTCGGCCAGCCCGCGATCCGCACCGAGGAGGAACGTAAGTTGCTGTTCGGGCAGACCGCGGCGGTGGTGCGGTAGGGCGCAGGTCTCAGCCGTCTCTCCGTCGTCATGGCCGGGCTTGACCCGGCCATCCACGTTTGGGTCGTCATCGCGAGCCACCCGGTCGGCGCGAAGCGCTGGCGCATGACAGGCTCCGCGAAGCAATCCATTTCACCGCTTGCGGGGATTGCTTCGTCGCTTCACTCCTCGCAATGACGATTGCGGATCAGCCAGCTCAAGCCCCGACATACCTCGCCGGCCGCCGTTCCTTCCATGCAGCTAACCCCTCGGCGAGATCGCGGCCCGGCACCAGCGCGGCGAACTGTTCGCTCTCGACCAAAAGGCCCTCGGCAATCGGCATGTTGAGCCCGCGCGTCACCGCGGTGATGGTGCCGGCGACGGATCCGGGCGAATGCCTGGTGATCCGGCCGGCGAGTTCGCGCGCGGCGGTCAGCAGCTGATCATGCGGCACGACCTGATTGACCAGCCCGATCTCGCGCGCGTGCTCGGGCGGAAACGGATCGCCCGCCAGCAGCAATTCCAGGGCGCGTTTGCGTCCGGCCAGTCGCGGCAGCCGCTGCGTGCCGCCGAAGGTCGGGGGCATGCCGAGCTTGATCTCGGGCTTTGCAAATTGCGCGCGGTCGCTGGCGACAGCGAGATGCACCGCCTCGGCGATCTCGCAGCCGCCGCCGAAGGCGAGCCCGTTGATCGCGGCGATCACGGGCTTCTTGAATGCCTCCAGCCGCGCGGTCATGGCTTGTCCCCGTCGGACGAAGTCGCGCACCGCGACGGCCGCTCCCTGTTTGACGCTCCCAGCGAATTCGTGGATGTCGGCGCCGGCCGAGAAGGCGCGCTCGCCGGCGCCGGTCAGGATCACGGCGCGCACCTCAGCGTCGCCCTCGATGCGGTCGAGCGCGGCCATCAGTTGATCGATCAGTGCGTAGTTCAGCGCGTTGAGCTGCTCCGGACGGTTCAGGGTGATCAGGGCGATCCCGTCGGTGATTTCGAGCAGGATGGGGGCGGGCATGATGCAGTCTCCAGCAATTGTGTGTCGGGCCGAATGTAGGGCCAGCTGCAATTTGTGTATATTCACTGGGTAGTATACATACGCAGAATGCCCAGACCTTCCGAGCCCACCCGCGAGCGCATCGTCCAGGCGGCAAGCGCGCTGTTCTACAATGAAGGCATCCGCCGCGTCAGCGTCGACGAGGTCGCGGCCAAGGCCGGCCTCACCAAGCGCACGCTGTACTATCACTTCAAGAGCAAGGACGATCTCGTCGCTGCCTATCTCGCCGCGCGCGACCAGCCCAATCTCGCGCTGTTCCGCAAATGGTTCGCGGAAGCCGAGGGCGGCCTGCCGGTGAAGGTCGAGGCGATCTTCAAGAACCTCGCGCGCTCGGCGCGGCATCCGAAGTGGAAGGGCTGCGGCTTCCTGCGCACCTCCGCCGAGCTCGCCAACATGCCCGGGCATCCCGCGATCCGGATCGGCGCCGCGCACAAGAAGAAGTTCGAGGACTGGCTGCGCGCGACCTTCGCGGAGCAGGGCATTACCGATTCGCTCAAACTGGCGCGGCAGATCCTCTTGCTGCTGGACGGATCATTCGCCGTGGTGCTGCTGCATCGCGACCCGAGCTATATGGAGACGGCCGGCGAGGCCGCGCGCACGCTGATCGAGACGGCGCTGGCGAAGCAGGGGCGGAAACGAGGTTAGGCGTGTACTCCCGAGGCCGGTCCGCTTCGCTCTGATAGAGGCGAGGCCGGAGGAGACGGTGTTGAGCGGCATGGACGCCGCCCAACACGATCATGAATCTTATTTTGCCATTGCGGTCCTGGCGGCCTCGATTTTCGCCTTCACGGAATCGAGGTTGAAGCTCGCGCCCTTCTGCATCGGCGGAAACTCGATCGCGGTCATGGCCAGCTTCTCGACCTCCTGTTGAACGAACACGAAGCGCCAGAATTCATATTTGAACCAGTCGAAGTATTGTTGGGCGCCGTATTTGGTCCCGCTGTCGGGCCAGCCCGTTCGCTCGAACGGATCCAGGCGGAGGTTGATCAGGTAGGGGACGTCAACCTTGGTTTTTGCGCCGAGCCAGCCACCGGGCTGGTCGATGAAACGATACTTGTAGTCGTCGATGCGCACGGCCCCCAGCTCGCTCTCGCCGAAGTACCAGATTTCGTGTCGGTTGGACGGCCCCTTGCCGGTGATCATGTCCATCTGATTATAGCCATCCAGATGGCACTTGTAGGTGCGATCCCCGATTGGCTTGCCCTTCTTCAGTTCCTCGACAATGTTCGGGTTGCCGGCAGCGGCCAGCAGGGTCGGGAACCAGTCCAGCCCGGAGATGATGCCGTTCTCGACCTTGCCCGCGGGCACCTTGCCCGGCCAGCGGATCATCGCGGGCGCGCGGAAGCCGCCTTCCATGACCGTACCTTTGCTCTGCGCGAAGGGTGTCTGTCCGCCATCCGGCCAAGTGAAGACCTCGGTGCCGTTATCCGTGGTGAAGATGACAATGGTGTTGTCATCCACGCCCATGTCCTTGAGTTTTTGCATGACGAGGCCGACATCGTCGTCGAGCTGCGCCATGCCGGCTTCGTGAATCGACCAGCCGTTCTTGGAGTTGCGCATCGCCTGGTACTTCGGCGACAAATGCGTGACGATGTGCATGCGGGTCGGATTGAGCCACAAGAAGAAGGGCTTGTTATCGGCCTTGGCCCTTTCAATGAACGACAAGGCGAAGTCTCGGATTTCGTCGTCCACCGTTTCCATCCGCTTGGGATAGAGCGTTCCGGCGTCTTCAATCCTCTGCTTGCCGACCTTTCCCCAACGGGGATCCACGGTGCCGTCGTCCACATTGGTTGCCCACGAATGGACCATGTTGCGCGGGCCAACCTTGTTCAACAGTTCCTGCGGATAGGCAGGGTGAGCCGGATCTTCCATCGCGTCGAGGTGATACAAATAGCCGAAGAACTCGTCGAAGCCGTGCACTGTCGGCAGAAACTCGTTCTTGTCGCCAAGGTGGTTCTTGCCGAATTGGCCGGTGGCATAGCCCATGCCCTTGAGCGCGGTGGCAATGGTCACGGCCTCCGCCGGCAAGCCTGTGGGGGCGCCGGCCTGGCCGACTGTTGTCATGCCGGTGCGGATCGGCAGCTCGCCGGTGATGAAGTTGGCGCGGCCCGCGGTGCAACTCGCCTCGGCGTAATAATCGGTAAACAGCATGCCTTCTGCGGCGATCTTGTCGAGGTTCGGCGTCCGGCCGGCCATCATGCCACGATGGTAAGCACCGATATTCCAGATGCCGATATCGTCCCCCATGATGACGACGATATTGGGCCGCTGCCCGGCCGGCGCGGGCGCCGGGACCGGCGTTGGTTGCTGCGCTTGCGCGAAGCTTGTCGCCCCGACGGCGGAGAGTGCTGAAGCGGCGACCAGCGAACTACCGCGCAACAAGAGATCGCGGCGTTTCAGTCCCACGCTGTTCGGCCCCGTATTCTCAGGCTTTTCCGGAATCGTATCGTTACTCATGACATGATCCTCTTCCTGATGATGCACCTGAAGCCGACATGGCTTGCTGAGGTGTCGTCGATCGGCTCGGCATGACGCGCGGCCGGACGATGGCGGCGGCAGTAGCTCGGAGCGCAAGGATGCGAGCCGCCTTTAAGCACCTTGCGTGGAATCCTGAGGTTCGGCTGGCGAGAGTCGTAATTCGCGCCCTGGGACCGGCCGCGAGGAGCTTGCGGGATGCAGCAGGCTTTCGGGCGGCCTGCGTCGTGCTTTGGCGAATACCCATCGGCCGTCAATTCCGAGGCGCTGGCGATCGTGTCACGAAGGTCGCAGCCATTGGCCGGGAATGCGGTGGCGGGCGAGGTGCGCTCGAAGCCATCGGCCGGCAGATTGGGTGCGCCTGTCGCAACGCCAACGTCGTGCATGGGCTACTCGCCGTGACCGAGTTTCAAAGTTACGAGCGCCGCCCGAGCAAGAACCTGTCGGCAGCTTTCTGGCTCGCCGATGCTTCGGGGGACGGTTCAACGCTTTGGTCAGTCAAATGACAGTCGCGTATCTGAAGCGCGAGACCGATAATGCAGCATCTACGAACCAGACAAGACAAGATGCTCAGCAACGCATCCCTGTTGTATTGATCTAGATCAATCGAGCCAGGTCGCCCCTTGTCGAGAGCCCCTGATGACTATGCAAAAAGTGCCAGGGTTGTGGCGTCATGGCCACAACCTCTCAATAAACTTCCGGCTGAACTCAAGTATGCCGAATTCGCGTGGACGAACGGCGGCGTCAGCTTATTCTTTCCGAGTTTCTACCCCGCCGGAGCAATGGTGGGGTCGCGAGAGTCGGGGAATCGGCGATGCGGTACTTTAAACCGAATCTGGGACGCAGATTTTTTTCGCGGTGGCATTTGAGTGTTGGGGCGCTTGCCGCTCTGCTGGTGCTTTCCACCCAAGCGGCTCGCGCCGATGAAAATGGCATCAGCTTTTGGCTACCCGGATTTTTTGGCAGCCTCGCGGCTGTTCCTCAGCAGGCGCCGGGCTGGTCGGTGACCTCGGTTTACTATCACACCTCTGTTTCCGCCGGCGGCGACGTGGCGCGGTCGCGCGAAATCACGCTTGGTCGCTTTCCCGCGAATCTGACGGCGAACGTGAACGCGAACGTCAATGCGAATGTGAACCTTGGCCTTGTGGCCGGGACTTACACCTTTGCAACGCCCGTGCTGGGCGGTCAGGCCTCTGCCAGCCTGTTGGCGACCTACGGCTCCAACTCCACGTCGCTGGCGGGATCGCTCGTTGGGACATTGACGGGACCGGGCGGCGCCACGTTCCCCTTCTCCCGGTTCGACAGCATCGACAGCTCGCTCATTGCATTCGGCGACCTGATCCCGCAGTTCGCGCTGCGCTGGAATGCCGGTGTCAACAATTACATGACGTACATTACCGCCGACCTTCCGGTCGGCGCCTATCAGTCGGGCCGCCTGGCGAATTTGGGGCTTGGGCACTGGGCGATCGACGCGGGCGGCGGCTACACCTATTTCGATCCAAAGACCGGGCATGAATTTTCGACCGTGCTGGGATTCACCTACAACTTCGTCAATCCAGCCACTCAATATCAAAGCGGCGTCGACATGCACCTCGACTGGGGCGCATCGCAATTCCTGACCAAGCAATGGCAGGTCGGCCTCGTCGGTTACCTCTATCAGCAGCTCGGCTGCGACAGCGGCTCCGGCGATCGCGTCGGCTGCTTCCGGTCGCGCGTGGCCGGCGTCGGCCCGCAGGTCGGCTACATTTTCCCGGTCGGAGACATGCAGGGATATCTGAACCTGAAGGGCTACGGCGAATTCGCCAATGAAAATCGGCCAGCAGGCTGGAACGTCTGGCTGACGTTCAATCTTCAGCCCGCGGCGCCAACGCCGCCGACATCCACAAGGCCCAGATTCACGAAATAGCAATAGCGCTGCCACCGGTGCCGTGCTGAAGGTTCAATCTGGCGCGGCGGTAGCAATCAGCCGGTGGACGCTCCGCGAGCGTGCGGATATGTCCGGGTTAGGTCTTGGCCGTGTAAAAACGGTCTCAAGAGAGGTCGGTTCTGAGAGCCAAGAGCCGAGGGTGTCTCAGGCGGCGATCGCCGCGATCAGCGGCTTGGTTCCGATGATGTTCATGACCCGTGTGAGGTTGTAGGCCAGGACGGAGAGTGCCATCTCGGCGGCGACCTTCGGAAGGGTTTTGGTGAGGAAGTGCGTCGCTCCCATGCGGGCCTTCATCGTGCCGAACGGATGCTCGACTGTTTCTCGACGCTGGCGCATGGCCTGTGGATTTGCATCAAGGCGCTGCTGCACAGCTTCGAGCAGATGCTCTTGCTCCCATCGTGGAATCCGCCGCTCTGGCCCTGTCGTGCACTGGGATTTGAGCGAACAGTTCTGACAGGCTGTGGTCCAGTAGCGCCTTATCTCCTTGCCATCTTCCTCGCTCGTGAAGCGATATGGCAGTTGCTCCCCAGCCGGACAGCGATAGGCGTCTTCCTCCGGCAAATAGACAAAGTCCTGCTTGCCGAAACGCCCATCTGACTTGGCGCCCGACGTTTGCGGCTTGGGCAGAGTTACCGTGACGCCGGCCTCGTGGCACGCGAGGATCTCCAGGCTGCTGAAGTAGCCGCGATCGGCCACGGCCTCGAGCGTCTCGGTCTTTAGAACGGCCTTCGCCTGCTTGGCCATGCTGGCTAGTTGGGCCCGATCTGAGCCGCTGTTCGTGACCTCATGTGCCACAATCAGATGATGCTCGGTATCGACGGCAACCTGCACGTTGTAGCCGACGACGCCGGAACCGCGGCCACTTGTCGCCATCGAACGGCTGTCTGGATCGGTCAAGGAGATTTGCTGGTCGGGCGAAGCCAGCATCTGCTTCTCGTAGACGGCAAGCTTGCCCATTTCCTCCTTCAGCTTGGTCAGCTTCTCGCTGAGCCTCGTCACCTTCGCGGCCAGCGCCTCGCTCGGCTCCTGTCGGTCGGCCGTGTCAAGTTGGCTCAGATAGCGCGAGACGCTCTCCTCCAGCTGCGCACGCCGCCGTTGCACCTTCGCCCGCGTGAAGTTCTTGTCCCGGTTGTTCACGGCTTTGAACTTGCTGCCATCGATGGCGACGCTCGCCGTCGCGAGAAGGCCCATCTCACGGCAGAGTTCGACGAAGCGCGCACAGACCTTGCGTAGCGCCAGGTCATTGTCCTTGCGGAAGTCCGCGATCGTCTTGTGATCGGGAGCGAGCCGACCCAGCAGCCACATGACCTCGACATTGCGTCCGGCCTCTCGCTCCAGCCGTCGGCTCGACTGCACCCGGTTCAGATAGCCATAAATATAAAGCTTCAGGAGAGCCGAGGGATGGTACGACGGCCGACCGGTCGTCGCCGGCTCCACCCCTTCGAAGCTCATCTCGGCCAAATCGAGCGTGTCGACAAACACGTCGATCACGCGAACAGGGTTGCTCTCGTCAATGAAATCGTCGAGGCATTCGGGCAGTAGCGTCGACTGCCCGCGGTCCGCCCCCGCAACGAAGCGCTTCATCAATTCCCCCCGAAGAATCGCGGGAGAATCATAACAGCGGGCAGCGTTTTCACACAGCCAGGGTCAAAAGCCGACGATGATGGCTAAAGCGCGCCGCGCTCCTGCAGCAGCGCCAGCACCGCGTTGAGGTCCGGCAACACGGCTGCGCATTTCGCACGGGTCTCGTCGGTCGGCGGCGCCATGTCCGGCACCATCAGCGTGATCGCGCCGGCGGCGTGGGCGGCGGCGACGCCGTGGTTGGAATCCTCCACCGCGATGCAGGCTGCCGGCGTCACGCCGAGCCGCGCGGCGGCCTTGAGATAGAGCTCGGGATCCGGCTTGCCCTGCGCGACATCGTCAAGCGTCAGCAGCGTGTCGAAACGATCGCGGATGCCGGCGAGGGTGAGGTTGCGTTCGGCCGAACGGCGCGACGACGAGGTGACGATCGCCATCGGGCGCTCCGCAAGCGCGAGCGCATCGAGCAGAGCCAGCGTGCCGGGCTTGAGCGGCAGGCCCGACCGCATCATCTCATCGCGATGTTCGAGAAACGCTTGGTTGACCTCGGCGAGTGGAAACGCCGCGCCGTAATGGTCGCGCAGCATCGCCTCGCAGACCGGGCCGGGAAGGCCGACCATGGAATGGCACAGCGCGACGATGTCGTCGGTGTAGCCGCACACATTCAGCGCTGCGACCAGGCTGTCGAAATAGACCTTCTCGGTGTCGAGCAGCGTGCCGTCCATGTCGAGCAGGACGGCGTCGACGGTCCAGCGTGCCTTCACGTGGCGCTCACCGCTGCTTGCTGTTCCGCTAGCTTCCGCAAGCATGCGGGGCACAGGCAGTCGTCGCCATCGGTCGGCATCGGCAGGCGAAAGCTCTCGTCGGAACACCAGCACGATCCCGTGAGCGAGCAGGAAAATTCGCTGCCGCATGCCGTGCAGGCGAGCCGGCGTGGCGAAGCTTGTTCGGGACGATCGTTTGACGAGAGGTCCATTCTAACCGCGATTTAATGCGCGAATTAATCTCGGGTTCATCCCGGACCGCGCTATGATGCCAGGCAATTGATATAGCCGGGATAGGCCGTTAAGGGAATTCTGATGGCCCGTGATTCGCAAGCCGCGCTGACTGCCCTGAACCGGTTTGGGTTTGGCGCCCGCGGCGGGGCGTCCGGCGACTTCATCAACGCGGCCTCCGATCCGCGCGGTTTCGTGCTTGCGGAACTGGCGCGTCCGAACGGCGCGCTGCTCGAAGTGCCGGGCCTGCTCTCGACGCCGGAGCTCGGCAAGCAGGTGTTCGACTATCAGTTCGAGATCCAGCAAGCACGCAATGCCGCGAAGGCCGCGCAGCAGGGCGCGAGCGAGACACCGCCGCAGGGCCCGGACACGAAGTCGCCGCAGCGGCGCAATCTGTCGCTGTCCACTGCGGCCAAGGAGATCGCCGGGAAAGATCCGACGATGCAGGCGCAGGCCGCCGATGGCGCCAATGCGGCGATGACGCCGTCCGCGACGATGCAGCCTCCGACGACGCAGACGGTGGCTGGTCCGCCGAAGCCGCCGGCGCAACCGCTCAACATCATCCAGAAGACATTCCGTGCCGAGGCGCTGGCGCGGCTGCAGCGCGGCGTGGTCGCCGATTGCGGCTTCGTCGAACGGCTCGTGGTGTTCTGGTCCAACCACTTCTGCATCTCCGCCAACAAGGGCGCGCTGGCGCGGATGTGGGCCGGCTCGTTCGAGCGCGAGGCGATCCGTCCGCATGTGCTCGGCCGTTTCCCGGACATGCTGAAGGCCGTCGAGCAGCATCCGGCGATGCTGTTCTTTCTCGACAACCAGCAATCGCTCGGCCCGGAGTCGCACGCCGGCATCAACCGCAATCGCGGCCTGAACGAGAATCTCGCGCGCGAGATCATGGAACTGCATACGCTCGGCGTCGGCGGTGGCTACACCCAGGACGACGTCACGGCGCTGGCGCGAATCATCACCGGCTGGACCTTTGCCGGCCGGCGTGGGCAGCTCGGCACGCCCGGCAGCTTCGTGTTCAATGCCAATGCGCACCAGCCCGGACCGCAGCAGGTGCTCGGCAAGACCTACGCGCAGGCCGGCGTCGCGCAGGGCGAGGCGGTGCTGTCGGACATCGCGCGGCATCCCTCGACCACAAAATTCATCGCGACCAAGTTCGCGCGCCACTTCGTCGCCGACGATCCGCCGCCGGCGCTGGTGGCGAGGCTGCAGGATACGTTCACGAAAACGGACGGCGATCTCAGGGCGCTGGCCACCGCGCTCGTTCAGTCCAGCGAGGCCTGGCAGCCGCCGCTGACAAAGATGCGTTCGCCTTACGAATTCCTGGTCGCCTCCGGCCGCCTGCTGGCGCGCAATCCGGAGGATCCGGGCCGCTACCTCAACGGCCTCAATGTGCTGGGCCAGCCCTTGTGGTCGCCGGCCGGGCCGAACGGTTTTCCGGACACCGCCGCGGCCTGGGCGGCGCCTGAAGGCGTCAAGCTCAGGCTCGACATCTCGGCGCAGCTTGCCTCCCAGCTCGCCGACCGGTTCGACCCGCGCGACCTGCTCGAGCTCATTGCCGCCGATGCAGCCTCGCCCGAGACGCGGCGCACCATCGAGCGCGCGGAATCGCGGCAGCAGGCGCTGGCGCTGCTGTTGATGTCGCCCGAGTTCCAGAGGAGATGACGATGGAATGCTCCGAGAGCCTGATGCTGCAGGCGACGTCGCGGCGCGCGCTGCTGCTCGGCGGCGCCTCCTTTGCGGCCTGGGCCTATTTGCCGAAATTCGCGCGCGCCGCCGATGGCCGCGATCCGCGCTTCGTCACCATCATCCTGCGCGGTGCGCTCGATGGCCTTGCCACGGTCGCCCCGATCGGCGACCCCGATTATGCCGGCCTGCATGGCGCGATCGCGCTGCGCCCCGATGGCCCGAACGCGGCGGTGATGCTCGATCAGTTCTTCGGCCTGCACCCGGCGATGCCGGAATTTTCGCGGATGTATCGCGCCAAGCAGGCTGCGGTGGTTCATGCGGTGGCGACCTCCTATCGCGATCGCTCGCATTTCGACGGCCAGGATGTGCTGGAGAGCGGCTTCCCCGGTCCGGGCCGCGTGCAGTCCGGCTGGCTCAACCGCGCGCTCGAGGCGCTGCCGAAAGGCGAGCGGGTGACGAGCGCGCTTGCGGTCGGCCCGACCACGCCGCTGGTGCTGCGCGGCGCGGCGCCGACCGTCGGCTGGGCGCCGACCGCGCTGCCGCAAGCCGCTGACGACACCGCGATGCGGCTGCTCGATCTCTATCAGCATCGCGATCCGGCGCTGGCGAGCGCGCTGACGCAAGGCTTGCAGCTCGAGAAGCAGGCGCAGGGCGAGGAGATGAAGCCGAAGCCCGGGGCGGGCGGCGTGGCGGCGATGCGCCTCGTGGCGCGCGGCGCCGCGAAACTGATGGCGGCCGATGACGGCCCGCGGATCGGCGCGCTCGCCTTCGACGGCTGGGACACCCATGCCAATGAAGGCGGGCCGGTCGGCCGGCTCGCGCAGCTGCTCGGCGGTCTCGACGGCGCGCTGGCGGAATTCCAGAGCGGCCTCGGCGCGCGCTGGCGCGACACCGTGATCGTGGTCGCGACCGAGTTCGGCCGCACCGCGCGCATCAACGGCACCGAGGGCACCGACCACGGCACCGGCACCATCGCGCTGCTCGCCGGCGGCGCGGTGAATGGCGGCCGCACGATCACCGATTGGCCGGGCCTCAAGCCCGCCAATCTCTACCAGGCCCGCGACCTCGCCCCGACCACCGACCTGCGCGCCGTGATCAAGGGCCTGCTGCACGACCAGTTCGGCCTCGGCGAGCGCGTGCTGGCTGACACGGTGTTTTCGGACAGCGCGCCCGCAAAGCCGATGAAGGGGCTGGTGGTGTAAAGCGCCAGCCACATACTCGGCGTCGTCCCGGCGCACGCCGGGACCCATACGCCGCGGCTCGTGTTGTGAACGGGACACGTCGTTCCAACGTCGCGGATAAGCAGCATTTGTGGTTATGGGTCCCGGCCTCCGCCGGGACGACGGTGAGTGTGTTGCACGATCTGTGAGTCACACATCCGCATTCTCGTGACATCGTTTTGTCCGAGCTTGGCCGCCGCTATGGAGGGCGGTCGGAAGGAAGCCGGTAGCGCCACGTTTCGCCGGCGAGAACCCCGCGCTGCCGACGCGCAACGGAGGGCCATTCGGAGCGAACCACGCTGAGGACCGCAGCATCGCCGGACGGCTCTTCATCGGCTGCGAAATATGCGCGAAGCCTGCCTTCGCAGCGGAAGCCGAGGTTGGCGTGGAGATCAAGCATGTGCCTCAGGCGCCAGTCCAGATGCACCTCGGCCCGCTCGACGACGAGCACTTCGAACGCATACCGCGTCATGAGATGTGCAACGTGACTGACGAGCGCGGCCTCATCCAGTCGTCCGATGCTCCAGATTGGAGCGAACGTCGCCCGCTTTTCGTGCCGGTCGATCGCGCCGAACCCGGACACGCCGAGCAGGTCTCCCGATCCAGCGGCCTCGATTGCGAACGCGGCCGCGGTGTCGACCTGGTCCCGTCCCGCCGCCAGGCGCGCGGTATTCGGCCGGTCAGATGTGCCGCGATCGAGCCGCCGCAGCATCGCTGCCTCGCGAAGCTGCTGTGCGCGCGAAGACTCCGGGCCGGTGATCCTGGTCAACAGGATGCGGTCGGTGGCGAAGCTTGCATGGTTGCTCGACGGGTACATGCCGTATTGACGCACCCGATGCGCATGCCGTCAAATGACTGGAACACCAGTTCATATGCAAATTGGTCATGCCCCTGAATCCAAGACATGTTGACCTGTTTCGAGAGGTCGTGCGCCACAACGGAATCACCAAGGCCGCCTTGAGCCTTTCATCAGCCGCGCGATCGCACGTCTCGAGCGCGAGATCGGCTTTGCGTTGTTCGAACGCGGGCGAGGCGGCGTCACGCTGACGCCGGAAGGCGAGATATTCCTGCGCGAGGTCGAAAGAAACCAGGCCGGCCTCGAGTATCTGGCGCGCGCCGCGCGCGGCATTCGCGAGCGCGGCAGCGGGACGCTCAGGATCGCGTGTCTTCCGGCGTTCACCTATTCGTTGATGCCGCAGATCGTCAGCAGCTTCCTGAGGAAGAATCCCGGCATCGTCGTATCCGTGGCCGTCCACAGCCCCGAGCGCGTCTGGAGCCTGGTGGCCTCGGGACAATGCGACGTCGGACTGGCGCGGCCGCAGGCGGGGTTTGCCGCGGTCGACGACGAACTCCTCATGACAACGGAGGCGGTCTGCGTCTTACCCCGCCAGCACCGGTTGCGCTCGAAGCGATCGATCGCAGCGCAAGATCTGCGGGGAGAGCCCATGATCGCAGCTTCCCCGAGCGCACCGCATCGATCCCGCTTTGAGCGCATCCTCGATGAGGCCAAGGTCGAGATCAAGACGGTCGCGGAGATCCAGTACAGCATGCAGCGTTGTGCCCTGGTTGCGCAGGGACTGGGTTTCTCGATCGTCGACCCGATCGTGGCCCGGGATTTTGCAAGCTCCAAGATTGTACTCAAGCCGTTCGTGCCACGACTGGAGATCGCCACCATGTTGCTGCTTCCTTCGCAGCGGCCGCGAAGCCGTCTCGCACTTCAATTCTGCGATCTGCTGCGCGCCGAAACCGCGCAGTACAGGAAGTCCGCGCGCGTGCAGGCTTGAGCAACAACCGCAGGGTTTTCTCTCGCGTTGCGCTCGACATGATTTCGCGGGACGGCGCGAGCCGCCTGCGACGTAGTGCTCGCCGAAAAAAATCGACAGGCACTTGTGACTTTCGTCATCTCGACGCTCACGTGTGAATGCCGCAGCGTGCGCGCGCATGTATGCCGCGCGCGTGCTCGATGCGTATGGGATTGCATTCACGTCGCACGCGGTGGATTGCCGCATGATCGGGCACGAGCGTTCGCAATGCGATCATGCGTGGGATTCTCGATATGACATCTACCGTGCTTAGGTCGCGCCTTCGCAGCGACATGCGTTTCCTCCAGACGCGGAGATCGAGAAAATTTTCCGAAGACTCTGCGATGATGCGTTGCCCGATCGCATCGCATGAACGCAATTTTGGATTTCTGCACGACGCGCGTTGCCGCCCCTCTGGTTCTCGCGCAGATTGTTCTCTAGATCAATCGAGCCGACCGTGACGGAGCATCCGAGCCGGACACGGCAATGACGCGACGATGATGAACGCCATGTGCGAGCACGACTGCCAGAGGCACCTGCGTCAACCCTATCGGGAGCGGCCGGCGTAAGCCGTCGATGTCCGATTCCCGAAATGCCTCTTCCTTGTCTCCCCGAAATTCGCCGGTCTGTGAGCGGCCGGCGACGCAACCTTGGGAATGCGCCTCCGTTGAGCCGACGTTCGTCGTTCGCGCCAACGGGGCACGAAAGTACATGCAAGAAGACGACAAGACGCCGGCACACGCAGCGCAGCGCCTGGAACACGTTCCCTTGCCGCGCGAGCCGCGGAACATCAGGGATGTAACCCCCGCGCCGCCGCGGCTGTTCTCGACACGACACTATCCGCCCTCGGAGCAGTTCGAGGTCTGGAAAACGCGGATGGCTTCGCTGGTCGACGTTGCGCCACCGGAAGGTCATAGCCCTGCGCACGGGTTCCTGGTGGAGTACCTGACCTGCAACATGGCCGATGTCGTCTTCACCTCGGGGCGATTCGCCGCGCAATCATTCGCCCGCGTCATCAAACCGTCGCATGGCGCGCCGGTCGACATCTGGTGGCTGTACCGGGTGCGCTCCGGCGAAGCCCGCTTCGAGAGCGCAGAGCGGCGGATTCACGCCGGGCCGGGCGCCATGTTCCTGATCTCGCTCGACGAGGATTTCCACGGCAGCATCACGGACTATGACGGCCTGGTGCTGGGCTTGCCGCGCAGATCGTTCGCCGATGTGGCCGATCAGCTCGACGCTGTCTGCAATATTCTGCTCGAAGGCAATCTGATCGAATTGTTGGCCGATTATCTCGACCGGCTCGAAACGCGCATCACCCTGATGTCCGCAGAGGAGTTGAGGCAGGCGGGGCGGGCGACCGCGCAGATGATCGCCGCATGCATCCAGCTCTCTTCGGACCGGCTGGAGCAGGCGCGCGGCGCGGTCGAGTCGGTGCTGTTCGAGCGTGCGCGTCTTTATATAGAGTCGCATCTCGGCGATTTCGATCTGACGCCGGACCGCATCGCGCTGCAATTGCGGATCTCGCGTTCTGCCCTCTACCGTGCATTCGAGAGCGTCGGCGGCGTTGCCGGCTACATCCTGCGCAAGCGGCTGCGCGCGGCACATGCAGAACTTGTCTCGTCCGCCGACAGGCAGGTGCAGCAGATCGCCTATCGCCACGGCTTCAAGCTGGCGTCCGATTTTGCCCGCGCCTTCCGCCGCGAATTCGGCGTCAGCCCGCGCGAGATGCGCGAACGCATGCGCCGTCGATCAACTAACGGTTGAAATTTCGATAAAACACCTCACGGTGTATCGGCCGATCATTCAACTTGTGAGACGATCTGCGTGATATTTGGACGGCCTGCTGAGTGACGCTGGCAAAATTGTGTCTATCATTTTGCGACATGACGACTCGGGGCACATTGATGGGGCAGTCGAGCGAGCGCTGGGTGGCTAGATGCGCTCGTTGAATTCGACACATCGTTGGCCAGGACGGGACGATGATCGTGCGTACGATCATCGTTATTTTTTCGCGCGTGCGGCCGGCGGGCCCGCGCGTCGGCCCGGTCCATGGCGCGTCGCCTCCGGCGTCTTTTCAAGATGTCGCGAAAGGGGCGCACCATGGCTGTCGCACACAACTCAACAAGATCGCTGAAGCGTCATGGCCGCTCCGGCTTCGTCCGGAACTGGGTCGCATCGGGCGAGGCGGACAGCGCTTCGCGGCGGCGCAGGCTATTGGCCGTGCTGCGCCAGGCGCATCGGACGCTCGGCGTGAAGCGCGACCGGCTCGGGCTTGGGTCGCTCGGAGTCGGTGGGGCGGTCGTCGCGATGCTGGCGATAGCCGGAGTCATGACCCCGCAGGCGGCGTTCGCGCAGGTTGCCATCGGCAACGGGGTTTTGAGCAATCCCGCCAACTGCACCAATCCCACTGCTGCAACTGCAGGCAGCACTGCTATTGGTTGCGGCGCCCATGCTGCCGGCGCCACCTCGACCGCCATTGGCGCTAATACCAATGCGAATGGCCAGAACTCCGTGGCGATCGGCGATTCGAACAGCGCAACCGGCGACGGTTCGATCATCGTGGGCTATTCCAACTCCGTGAATGGCTTGAATGCGATCGGTATGGGTGTGTTTGCGAACGCGACCGGCACGAACGCCCTCGCCATCGGTGGGAACGCGCACTCCACCGGGGACGGATCCTCATCCTTTGGCGTCAACACCACTGCAAATGGCGTGGGTGCCTTGGCGCTGGGCTCGACGGCCAGCGCCTCCGGTGGCGCCTCGATCGCCATTGGATTGTCCTCCGCTGCCTCATCTTCAAACGGTTCGGGCACGGCCATCGGCGTCAGCGCCAAAGCAAACGCCGGAGTCGGCGGCGGGTCTCCAATCGCCATCGGCACGAATGCCAATGCCAGCGGGACCGCGCCTGCCGGCTTCACGTTCGAGGCTGTTGCGCTTGGCACCGGTTCCGCCGCCACGGGGGCTTGGTCGACCAGCGTCGGCCCAAGCGCTTCAGCGACAGGGACAGGAGCCAGCGCCTTCGGAACGTCGGCCAATGCTTCGGCAAATCAGGCCACCGCCATCGGTAACGGGGCGAAAGCCTCCGCGGTCGGCAGCGCATCCCTAGGATACCTTGCCAATGCGAGCGGCGGCAACGCCGCCGCTGTTGGCATCCAGTCGGTCGCGTCAGGTACCAGCTCGCTGGCGGCCGGCAATCTCGCCGCGGCGTCGGCGGATTTCGCTGTTGCCTTGGGCAATCAGGCGCAGGCGCTGAGTACCGGAGGCTCGGTTGCGATCGGATCGGGCGCGGTCGTCAACAGTGCAGCGACGGGCGGCATCGCGATCGGCAACAATGCGGCATCCGCCGGCATCAGTTCGCTCGCGACCGGCGTTGGAGCCAGTGCCGCCGGCACAAGTTCGCTGGCGATCGGCACTGCCTCAAATGCGAGTGCCGCCGCCAGCACTGCGGTTGGCAACACAGCCGTTGCCAGCGGCCAAAACTCCTCCTCATTCGGGTCTGGAGCGCACGCGACAGGAGACAATTCTCTCGCGGCCGGCGTCAGCGCCAGCGCCAGCGGAATCGCCAGTACCGCACTCGGCATCGGCGCCAATGCGTCGGCTACAAGCGCCATCGCCATCGGCAACAATGCCGCGGCCAGTTCCGCCAACGCGGTGGCCTTGGGCACCAATGCGGTGGCCTCCGGCGGTCAGGCCGTGTCGATCGGCGCGAACAACGTCGCCTATGGCAACGGCGCCGTGGCGATCGGCGATCCCAGCTATGCCAGCGGCACCGGCGCCTTCACCGGGGGCGCGAACAACATTGCCAACAGTGACGGCACGGCGAGCGCCACCGCCGCCAACCAGGCCGCCGGCGCCGTCGCGATCGGCAACAACAACAAAGCGATCGGGCAGGGCTCGGTGGCGCTCGGCAACGGCTCGACGGCGGGCGCCGCCGGTCTTGCGGGCAATATCGCACTGGGTAACGGCGCCACGGCGGCGGCAAGCTCCGGCGATGTCGCGCTCGGCTCCGGCAGCGTCACCGCTGCCGCTGTCAACACGCCGAACACGGTGATCAACGGCACCACCTACAGCTTTGCGGGTACGACGGCGACCTCGACCGTCAGCGTCGGGGCGCTCGGCGCCGAGCGCACCATCACCAATGTCGCGGCGGGCCGCATCAGCAACGCTTCGACCGACGCGATCAACGGCTCGCAGCTCTGGGCCACCAACCAGGCGGTCGACGGCCTCGCCACCACCGTCAACAACATCAGTACCGGCGGCGGCATCAAATATTTCCACGCCAATTCGACGCTGGCTGATTCCAACGCTGTTGGCACCGACTCGGTTGCGATCGGACCGGTGTCGACCGCGACCGGCAGCGGCTCGGTGTCGATCGGCAACGGCGCCACCGCCGCCAACGCCAACGACATCGCGCTCGGCTCGGGCAGCCAGACCACCGCGGCGGTTCAAACCGCCAACATGGTCATCGGCGGCACCACCTACAGCTTTGCCGGTACCACCCCAACCTCGACGGTCAGCGTCGGCTCGGTCGGCAACGAGCGCACCATCACCAATGTCTCGGCGGGACGGGTCAGCAACGGCTCGACCGATGCGATCAACGGCTCGCAGCTGTTCGCCGCGACGTCCGCGATCGACAGCCTGTCGACCGTCGTCAGCAACGGCCTGACGCATTATTATGGCGTCAATGACGGCGGCACGCAGCAGGCCAACTACAACAACAATGGCGCGACCGGCGTGAACTCGATGGCGGCCGGCGTGGCGGCCTCGGCGACGGCGGCGAATTCCACCGCGCTCGGCTTCAACACCCAGGCCACGGTCGTCGACGGCGTCGCGCTCGGTTCGGGGTCGATCTCCAATCGTGCGCTCGCGCCGGCGTCCGGCACAATCGGCGGCACCATCATCCCCTACAACACCACCGATCTCGCGCTGCTCGGCGCGGTGTCGGTCGGCAATGCGACGAGCTATCGGCAGATCACCAACGTGGCCGACGGCACCCAGGACAGCGACGCCGTCACCGTGCGCCAGCTGACCGGCGCGCTGACCTCGTTCGCGACCACGACGACGAAATACTTCCACGCCAACTCGACGCTCGCCGACTCGCTTGCGGTCGGCAACAATTCGGTCGCGGTGGGCCCCGCGACCGTGGTCAACGGCGACAACGGCATCGGCATGGGCTTTGGCGCAACCGTGGCGCAGACCGCCCCCGGCGGCATCGCGATCGGTCAGAATTCGCTGTCTAGCTTCGCCGATTCGATTGCGTTCGGAACCAGCGCGCAGGCGAGCGGCGTCCAGTCGGTGTCGATCGGCGCCGGATCCCAGACCACCAACCCGACCAGCGTCGCGCTCGGTCCCAACGCCAAGGCGACGGCGCAGGCCGGCGACGTTGCGCTCGGCGCCAATTCGACCACACAGGCGGTGGTCGCGACGTCGAGCACCTCGATCGGCGGCACCACCTACAACTTCGCCGGCACGACGCCGACTTCGACCGTCAGTGTCGGCAGCGCCGGTGCGGAGCGAACCATCACCAACGTGGCCGCAGGCCAGATCAGCCAGACCTCGACGGATGCGATCAACGGCTCGCAGCTCTGGGCCACCAATACCTCGCTCGCCGCTCTCTACACCACCGTCAGCAACATCTCGACCGGCGGCGGCGTGAAATATTTCCACGCCAATTCGACCGCTGCGGATTCCATCGCGACCGGCGCCGAGAGCGTCGCGATCGGACCGCAGTCGGTCGCGAGCGGGGCCAACGCGATCTCGATGGGCAACGGTTCTGCGGCGTCGGCCGACAATTCGGTCGCGATCGGCGCCGGTGCCAAGGCGACGGCGGCCAACTCGCTGGCGCTCGGCGCCAACGCCACCACCACGGCCAATCTGAGCGATGCGGCCTATACGCCTGTGGTCGGCAAGAGCGTCGCAGGGGTTGCGACCGGCGAAGTGTCGGTCGGCTCATCCGGCGCCGAACGCCGTGTCACCAACGTTGCCGCGGGCTCGGCGGCGACCGATGCGGTCAATGTCAGCCAGCTCCAGGCGGTTGCGTCGAGCTCGATCCGCTACGACTCCGACGGTTCGGGCGGCACCACCAACAAGCTGACGCTGAACAGCGGCAATGGGGCGCCGGTGACGATCAGCAACGTGGCGCCGGGCGTTGCCGGCACCGATGCGGTCAACGTCAACCAGCTCAACAGCGCGTTCCAGCAGCTCAACGGCCAGATCGGCGAGGTGCGGCAGGACGCCTGGCGTGCGGCCGCGATCGGCATGGCCGCGGCATCGCTGCGCTATGACGACCGGCCCGGCAAGGTGAGCGCCTCGGCGGGCGGCGGCGTCTGGCGCAGCCAGGGCGCGCTCGCCTTCGGCATCGGCTACACCAGCGAGAACGGCAAGCTGCGCACCAACGCGGCGGCAACCACCGCCGGCGGCGACTGGGGCGTCAGCGCCGGCGTGAGCCTGACGCTCAATTGACCCTGACGGCGACGAGGCGGCTGGCGTGTCTGGCTTTGGCGATCTGGCTCGGGGCGGCGGCGAACGCGGTCGCGCAGGGCGCGCCGCCTGCCGCCTACGCCGTGAAGCCGTCGGACGTCGTGGTGCCGGAGGGCGAGACGCTCGGCGAGTTCAGGCGGATGATCCAGCCGTTCAAGAACTGGACCCTGATTTGCGACGAGAGTCTCAAATCGAAGCGCCGCGTCTGCAACGTCACGCAATCGATCGTCAACACCCAGGGCGCGATCGCCTTCAACTGGTCGCTGATCGCGACCGCCGACGGCAAACCGCTGATGGCGATGCGGATTCCCGCGGCCGCCGGGGTCGGCGCGCAGATCGAGCTCGCGATGGGCGACAGTCCGGACCGCATCGTCGCGCAGACCGACCGCTGCGATGCCAGTTTCTGCTTCGCCACGGTCGCGATCGGCAACGTGCTGAGGCGGCACATCCGCGCGGCGACGCCGTGCCGCGTGTCCTATCAGCTGCCGCAAGGGCCGATCGTGCTGGAGGCGCCGCTGGACGGACTGTCCGGTGTGCTGGCGAAGCTGAAATGAGACAACAGGCTGCATGCGGATCCGGAAGCCGGAGCGACGCATCGAAGTGCGGGACGAGAGGATGAATACGCCGATGCGACTGAAGACCCCCATCCTGATTTTCACGGCGGTCGTCGTGGCGGCGCTCAGTGCAGCCGGCGTCGTGGGCTATGCCCAGCAGATGCAGCCGGCCCAGTCGCAGCCGATGCCGCTGCAGCCGGCGACGCCCGCGCCGGCCAAAAAGCCCGCCGCCGCCGCGAAGCCGCAGCCGCACAAGCAGCGTCCGCAGGAAGCGCCGACGCCGCCGTCTGCCGCGGCTTCCGTTCCGCCGCAGCAGGCGGGCCAGCAACCGACCGTGTTCGACGAGCACGCGCGGCAGGGCAACATCGTGACCTGCGCCAATCTGTTCGGGACGCTCGGCCGCGGCCTCGCGATGAACTCCAACTACACCGCGCAGTCGCAGTGGGACGCCAAGGCCGGCAATTCGCATTCGGTGCAGTCGCTGGTCGCGCTCGCACCGAACCCGGGCGGCCAAGCCACCCCTGCCGCCAATCAGCAGGCCGCCGGCATTGTGTTTGCCGCGCCGGTTGGATCGTCCTGCGAAGGCAATCTGGTGCGGGTGACGCCGCGGACGGAGAGCTGTTCGACGGTGGCCGCCGAGCTCACCAAGCTCAACGGACAGACCGGCACGCTCGGTGATCTCGCGACGATGGCGCTGCCGAACGGCGCGCAGGTGGTGCTGATTCCGTTAGGCAACGCCTGCGTCGCGGTGACCGCGCTGCGGGTCGCCGGGTAACGCTGCCGCTCAACCCGGTCGACCCTTGTCGGCCCCAGTCAGCCCGGCTGGCGGCGCCGCGCCGGTCTCGGCGATTTCACCAATGACGCCAGCGATGATGCCAGCGCGGATAGCCGCCGCGATAGTAGGCGTATGCCGGGCGCACCACGTGGCGATAGCGGTAGCCGTAATAGGCCGGCCGGTATCCGCTATAATATGTCGTGGTATAGCCGCCGCCCCAACGATACGGCGCAGCGTAATAGCCGTCGTCATAGGCATAGCTGCCGTACCCGTAATAGGCGGGCGAATAGCCATAACCGTAGCCGTAGCCGGGGTAGCCGTAACCATAGGCATAGCCGGGATAGCCGTAGGCTGACGAGGCGAGACCACCGATGACTGCGCCGGCAATCAGTCCGCCTGCGAGCGCGCCACCCCAACCTCCGTGTCCCCACCGTGCTTCGGCGGGAGCCGGGGCTGCGATGGCGCTCACCCCAAGCGTACCGACGGTTGCAAGAACAAGGCCTGTTTTCCTCATGTGATCCTCCTCGATGATGATTGCCCAGCCGGTCAACGGAGGAGAGTGGCATTGGTTGCGAATGGCCGCACGCCTGCAACGATCCGGGCCTGGCAGCGAGGTGGGCGCAGCAGCGTTGCCGTTGACGGCGAAGCAAATGTTCAAAGCCGAACGGAACCTGTTCCGATCCAGCGCCAGTCGCAGCGGACGATGATCCGCGTGAGCTCGCTGACCATCGTCATGACGACGAACGCACACGTCGATTCAAAACGGGAAAGCGTGGCAATCGGTTCCTGAAGCGCGATCAGACGTCGGGCCGCTGGCTCAAGATGAACTCAAGATGAACATGTGGTGTTCCCTTGGCGCGAAATGTCGCGTCGCGGCGGTGTCTAGGAACGGTGCGGGCGGCGCCGCTGTTTTCTCAGAGTTCACCGGTGAGACGCGCGCGCCGTTGCGTCGCGTCGTTCGCCGGCTTTGTTGGAGCGCGGCCGCGGTGCGGAGCGTGCCGGGCCATTTGGCGCCGGCTTCGCAATTCGGCAGCCGCAAAACTGCAGGAGGAATCGGTAATGCAGAGCAAGATCATGAAGAGCAAATTTCTGCTGACGACGGCCGTGCTGTTGGCCGGCGTCAGTCTCGCTTCGGCGCAGGGCATGCGCGAGGGCGGCGGCGGGGGCGGCATGGGTGGTGGCGGAAGCGTCGGCGCGGGCGGGAGCGGTGGCGGTGGTGAACACGGCCGCTCCGCAGGCTCGTCGGCCGGCAGTTCCGGCGGCGCAATGCATGGCGGTCCCGGGGCATCGCGAAGCGAAGGCATGACGGTCGGTCGCGGCCAGGGGGGCGCACGAGAAAGCCAGGGTGCACGAGAGAGCGGTCGGGCTGAAGGTCAGCTGGGCCGCGGTGCGGCCGAGCGCAGCCAGACCACCGGCCAGGCCCGCGAGAGCGGCCGCGCCGAGCAGGGGCAGCGCAGCCAGAGCCGGCAGGAGCAGACCGTCGGCCAGAGCCGAAGCCAGCGCGAGCAGATGGGCCGATCTGAATCCCGCGAACGCGGCAGCGCCACGACGCGGCAAAGCCAGCAGCAGCCGGAGAATCGCGCCAACGCCGCGAACCGCAGCCAGGGCACCACGACCGGTCAGGGGACGGCCCAGGACAAGGCTCAAGGCAAGGCGGGCACGACGACCGGCCAGAGCACGACCACGGGCCAGGCAAAGGGCGCGAACACGACCACCGGCCAGGGCACAACGGCAGCGCCGAATACGCGAGCCGGCCAGACCACGGGCGCGGCCGCTCCGCAGTCCGGTACGACGCAAAACCGGATGAACTCCGGACAGACCACCGGTCAGGCCCAGGGACAAGCCGGGACAACCGCTCAGACCCAGGCCCAGTCGAACGCCACGATCCAGACCGAGGCCGGGCGCACCGTGACCGCGCAGCAGCAGAGCACGATCCAGCGCTCGGTGCTGTCGGCGCGTAACGCGCCGCGCGTCAACGTCAGCACGATCAACTTCGCGGTCAATCCGGGCGTGGTGGTGCCGCGGAGGTTCAACGCGGTGTCGGTTGCCGCCTTCCCGGCGCTGATCGATGCGTTCCCGTATTATCGCGACGACAGCTTCTTCGTCGTCGAGGATGAAGTCGTGTTCCTCGATCGCGAGCGCCGCGTCGTCGACGTGGTCCCGGTCGGACCGCGGACGCGCTTCAGCCATCGCGGCGGTGGCGGTGGTGGCGGCGGTAGCGTTGCGATGATGGACCTGAACCCGCAGCAGATCCGCGAGGTGCAGCAGGTGCTGATCGACCGCGGCCTGCTGGTCGGCGAGGCCGACGGCGTATTGGGATCGCGGACCCGCGAGGCGCTGATCACCTTCCAGCGTCAGGAGGGCATCACGACCAGCGGCAGCGTCGACACGCGCACGGTGACCGCACTCGGCCTGTCGGATCGGATCGGTCAGGGCGCGGGCGCATCGTCGACGGTCGGCCAGAGCCGCACCCAGCAGAACACGACTGGACAGACGACCGGTCAGACCAACAACGCGCCGCAGAACCAGTCGACCGGCCAGACTGGCACTCAGCAACCTGCCCAGCAGAACACGACCGGGCAGACCACGGGTCAGGCGAACTCGCCGCAGAACCAGTCGACAACCGGCCAGAGCGGAAATCAACCGTCCGCTCAGCAGCAGGCCCCGCAGCAGAATACGACGGGCCAGGCTGCACCGCAGAACCAGTCGACCGTCGGTCAGGGCAGCGGCAACCAGCCAAATGCCGGCCGGGACACGCAGTCCAGCCAGCCCAACCAGAACAACAATCCGCCGTCGTCAGGCTCAGGCCAGAGCCCGCAGACGCCGGCGCAAAACTCCGATCGGAAATAGGATCTCTGTGCAGGAGCCCCGCTGCAGAGCGGGGCTCTTTTTTGCGATCTTGCGATCAGTCTTTTAGTTCGGACTTCGGCACCAGGCCGAACCGGCCGTGCAATCCGCGCCAGAGGCCGGCGCACAGAACGCTCAGAAGCTTGCGCATCGAACTCCACTCGACATCAGCCATCGCGTGATCCTGCTGATGCCGGTGGCGAAAGGACAGAGCCAATTCTGAGCAGGTCTGCGCAATCTTTGAGCAAGACACCGTCGTGGCTGCGCCGTGCGCGCGGAAAAATCTCATGAGATTCAATTGCCGGCCCGCTGGCACGCCTCGTGCATCAATGGCGTCGAGTTGGCCGCTAGGGTTCCGATCTTGCCAAGCAAGGTGCTGGTCCGAGAGCAGCCGCTTGCGGGGGAGACATCCCCGCAGGTGCACGGCGGGATAAAAGCCCGGGAGACCTCGTCAGCCAAGGGATTGGCGGAGCGATGGTCTTTTCGCCAGTCCCTTTTTGTGAAGTTTTCGCAAGAGGGATCGGCAATGAACAAATTCGTTTTCTTCCTTCGCTCTGTTGTCATCGGCTGCGCGGTCGCGCTGGCGGCTGTGCCTGCGGCCGACGCCGCGCCGAAGAAAAGCTTCAAGGTCGCCTGGTCGATCTATGTCGGATGGATGCCGTGGGGCTATGCGGCCGACACCGGCATCGTCAAGAAATGGGCCGACAAATACGGCATCGCGATCGAGGTCAAGCAGTTCAACGACTACGTCGAATCGATCAACCAGTACACCGCCGGCGGCTATGACGCCGTCACCATCACCAACATGGACGCACTCTCGATTCCGGCAGCCGGTGGCGTCGACACCACCGCGGTCGTGATGGGCGATTTCTCCAACGGCAACGATGCGGTGATCCTGAAGAACAAGACCGATCTCGCCGCGATCAAGGGCCAGACGGTCAACCTGGTCGAGTTTTCGGTGTCGCATTATCTGCTGGCGCGCGCGCTCGAGACCAGCAAGCTGAGCGAGAAGGACGTCAAGGTCATCAACACCTCCGACGCCGATATCGCGGCCGCCTACAAGACGCCTGACGTCAGCGCGGTGGTGACCTGGAATCCGATCGTAACCGAAATCCTCGGCTCGTCCGACGCGAAGAAGGTGTTCGATTCCTCGCAGATCCCCGGCGAGATCATGGACCTGATGGTGGTGAACACCGCAGTCGCCAAGGACAATCCGGGTTTCGCCAAGGCGCTGGTCGGCATCTGGTACGAGACGCTGTCCAAGATGACGGCGAACGATGCCGCCGCGAAGGCCGCCAAGGAGGCGATGGCAAAGGCCTCCGGCACCGACCTTGCGGGCTTCGACAGCCAGCTCTCGACCACAAAACTGTTTGACAAGGCAACCGATGCTGAAGCTTTTACGCGCAGCAAGACCGTCGGGGCGACGATGGATCGCGTGCGCAAATTCCTGTTCGAGAAGGACCTGCTCGGCAAGGGGGCGAAATCGGCTGACGCCGTCGGCATCGAACTCGCCGACAAGTCGGTGCTGGGCGACAAGTCGAATGTCAAGCTGCGCTTCGACCCGACCTACATGGACGAAGCCGCCAAGGGCAAGCTCTGACGCGCAGCGCGTCGCCTCAAGCCGGAGCTGACCATGCGACTTGTGAACATACGGCCGGGACGGCAGACGCGATTCTATCTGCTCGCGCTGCCGTTCGTATTGGTCGCAATCGCGTACTTCGCCGGCTCCAGCGCGCGGCTCGCGCAGAACCCGAACGACAAGCTGCTGCCTGCGCTGCCGAGCATGGTGCAGGCGGTCAAGCAGATGGCGTTCGAGGTCGACCCACGCACCGGCGGCTATCTGATGGCCTCCGACACCGTCGCCAGCCTGGGGCGACTGGGCTCGGCGCTGGCGATCTCGACGGTGGCTGCGCTGGTGCTCGGCATCGTGATCGGGCTGTTGCCGGGCGCCAACGCCCTGCTCGGGCCGTTCGTGTCTGTCACCTCGATGGTGCCGCCGCTGGCGCTGTTGCCGATCCTGTTCATCGTGATGGGGCTCGGGGAGAATTCCAAGATTGCGCTGATCGTGATTGGGACGCTGCCTTGCATGATCCGCGATCTCGCCATGAAGGTGCAGGAGCTGCCGCGCGAGCAGATCGTCAAGGCGCAGACACTCGGCGCCTCGACCTGGCAGATCGCGCTGCGCGTCGCGATGCCGCAAACCCTGCCGCGGCTGATCGACGTGCTGCGCCTGCAGCTCGGGCCGGCGTGGCTGTTCCTGATCGCGGCCGAGGCGATCGCCTCCGATTCCGGGCTCGGCTACCGGATCTTCCTGGTGCGCCGCTATCTCGCGATGGACGTCATCATTCCCTACGTCGCCTGGATCACGCTGCTGGCGTTCCTGATCGATGTCGGCCTGCGCGTCATGCAGCGACGGTTGTTTCCGTGGTTTGCCTCGGTGAGGGCGGAATGAGCGCAATCCGCTTCGACGACGTCTGGAAGGAATATGGCGACCACATCGTGCTCGAGCGCATCACGATGGAGGTCGAACCGCGCGCCTTCATTGCGCTGGTCGGCCCGTCCGGCTGCGGCAAGACCACGCTGCTCCGCATGTTGCTCGGCGAGGAGCAGCCGACCCGCGGCCAGATCCTGGTCGACGGCAAGCCGTTGCCCGGCGAGCCGGACGCCGACCGCGGCGTGGTGTTCCAGCGCTACTCGGTGTTTCCGCATCTGACGGTCTTGCAGAACGTCATGTTCGGGCGCGAACTGCGCGACGCCAAATTCACCGGCCGGCTGTTCGGCGCCGCGCGGCGCGCCGCCGCCGACGAAGCGATAAAGCTGCTCGCCGAGGTCGGGCTCGCCGGCCAGGAGGGCAAATATCCGTCCGCTTTGTCGGGCGGCATGCAGCAGCGGCTCGCGCTGGCGCAGGCGATCATGCGCGGCCCGAAGATCCTGCTGCTCGACGAGCCGTTCGGCGCGCTCGATCCGGGAATCCGCGCCGACATTCACCTTCTGATGAAGCGGCTCTGGAACGAGACCCATCTCACCGTCGTGATGGTGACGCATGACCTCAGTGAAGCCTTCGGGCTCGCGACGCGGGTGATCGCGCTGGAGCGGCAGCGCAACCGGCCGGAGGAGCGCGACCGCTACGGCGCCACGGTGTCGCGCGACCTCGAGATCTTTCCGCGCCGCAGCGCAGAGCTGCGATCGTCAGTTCAACCAGCTCCGACCGGGACGACCCGGTCAGGCAAGGAGCATCAGCCGGGACGGCCCGGCGCTCTCGTCTTGAAGGAGCAACCATGATCCTATCAGAGGAACAGAAGGCCGAGATCGCGGCGCATACCCGGCGGTATAACGAGCTGAAGGCGGCGGGACAGGAGCACGCGCCGCGCGCACTGCCGGCGCCGACTGCGCGCGACGCCGCGCCGATCGATGCCGACACGGTCATGCACCGTGAGACGATCCCGTCCGGCTGGTACTGGACCACGCGGCTGAACCGCGGTGATACCCTGCGCATCGTCAACACGTCGGGGACGTCGACCGTCAGCCTGCTCGCCTGGAACAGTGCCGACACCACCGAGCGGCTCAACCACGCCGACACCATCAAGGTGCAGTGGGCGGCGCGGCTGCAGAAGGGGCGGGTGCTGCTGTCCGACATGGGGCGCGCGCTGCTCGGCATTACCGAGGACAGCAGCGCCGCGCATGATGCGGTGGTCGGCGGCTCGACCGCGACGACCAACCAGGCCAAATACGGCGACGGCAATTTCCGCAACACGCGCGACAATTTCATTCTCGCCGCGACCAAGCTTGGGCTAGATCGCCGCGACGTCCATCCCTGTGTCAGCTTCTTCGCACCGGTCGCGATCGACGCCGACGGCAAGTTCGTCTGGTCGGAGCAGCGGCGGCAGCAGGGCGATTTCGTCGACCTGCGCGCGGAGATGGAGCTTCTGATCGCGCTGTCGAACTGCCCGCATCCGCTCGATCCCGCCAAAACCTATCCGCAGGCGAACGTGGAGATCGTGCGCTATCGCGCGGCCGCGCCGGCGGCCGACGATCTGTGCCGGACTGCCACCGCGGAAGCAGTCCGCGCCTGTCAGAACAATGCGCTGTATTTCGGCGAAACCCTGGAAGGAGCCGTGCGATGACCACGCAATCTGTTCGCACCGGCGGCCGCATCGTTCTCGATGTCGAAATTCCCGCGCGCAAGCCGTGGTCGGCGATCATCCGCAAGGGGCAGACGCTGCGGATCACCGATAGCCACGGCCAGCAGGCGGTCGATACGCTGTTCTATTGCGCCAGTGATTTCGGCGAGCGCTACAGTGGCCAGGATACGCTGCGCGCGCAGGGCTCGGCCTATGTTGGGCTCGGCACCAGGATCATGTCCAACGAAGGCCGCGTGATGTTGCGCGTGACGGCCGACAGTTGCGGCCTGCACGACACCTCGGCGGGCGCCTGCTCCTGCGAGAGCAACACCGTGCGGTTCGGGCACCAGACCCGCTACCAGCACGCCTGTCGCGAGAATTTCGTGATCGAAGCCGCGAAATACGGCATGTCGAAGCGGGACATCGTGCCGAATCTCAACTTCTTCATGAACGTGCCGATCGATCCCGCCGGCAATTTCACCGTGGTCGATGGCGTCTCCAAGCCCGGTGACGCCATCGAGCTGGTCGCCGAGATGGACGTGCTGTGCCTGATATCGAACTGCCCGCAGATCAACAATCCCTGCAACGGTTTCTTCCCGACGCCGGTGCAGGTGACGATCTTCGACGTCGCGATCGTCGAGCCGGAGGCGTGAGGCATGTTCAGCAAGGTCCTGATTGCCAACCGCGGCGAGATCGCCGGGCGGATCGGCAGAACATTGCGCCGCATGGGCATCGGTTCGGTCGCGGTCTATTCCGACGCCGACCGTTTCACCCGGCCGGTGCTCGACGCCGACGAGGCAGTGCGGATCGGTCCTCCGCCCGCCGCGGAGAGCTATCTCAACGTCGATGCGATCATGGCGGCGTGCCTTGCGACCGGTGCGCAGGCGGTGCATCCCGGTTACGGCTTCCTGTCGGAGAACCGCCGTTTCGCCGAGCGGCTCGCCGAGCACGGCATCAAGTTCATCGGGCCGCGGCCTGAGCATCTCGACGCCTTCGGCCTCAAGCACAAGGCACGCGAGATCGCCGAGCGCAGCGGCGTGCCGCTGCTGCCGGGCTCCGGCCTGCTGGAGACGATCGACGAGGCGGTGCGCGAGGCCGAAGCAATCGGCTTTCCGGTGATGTTGAAGAGCACGGCGGGCGGCGGCGGCATCGGGATGCAGCTCTGCCACGACATGGCGACGCTGCGCGAGCGATTCGAATCGGTGCAGCGCACGGCGCGGGCCAGCTTCGGCGACGCCCGGGTCTATCTCGAGCGGTTCGTTGCGCGAGCGCGGCATATCGAGGTGCAAATCTTCGGCAATGGCAAGGGCGGCGTGGTGGCGCTCGGTGAACGCGATTGCTCGCTGCAACGGCGCAATCAGAAGGTCTTTGAGGAGACGCCCGCGCCGGGGCTATCCGCCGACATCCGCCGGCGGCTGCACGCGGCCGCGGTGTCGCTCGGCAAGGCCGTGTCGTACGAGTCCGCCGGCACGGTGGAGTTCATCTACGACGTCGAGCGCGACGATTTCTATTTCCTCGAGGTGAACACCCGCCTGCAGGTCGAGCATCCCGTCACCGAGCAGGTCACTGGCGTCGACCTCGTCGAATGGATGATACGGCAGGCGGCCCGCGAGGATGTGCTCGGCCAGGCGGGCGCGCTTGCACCAAAGGGCGCGGCGATCGAGGTGCGGCTCTATGCCGAGAACCCGGGCGCCGGCTTCCGCCCGAGCGCGGGCCGGCTGACGCAGGTCAGCTTTTCGCCGGATGCGCGAATCGACGGCTGGATAGAGACCGGCACCGAAGTGTCGCCGTTCTACGATCCGATGCTGGCCAAGATCATCGTTTCAGCCGAGACGCGCGAGGCCGCGATCGCGCGGCTTTCGAAGGCGCTGGACGATACGGTCGTCGCCGGCATCGAGACCAATCTGGACTATCTGCGCGCGATAGCAGCCTCCGACGTGTTCCGCAGCGGCCAGGTCGCGACCAGTGTGCTTGGCGCATTCGCTTATCGCCCGCACACCATCGACGTCGTCGCGCCGGGGGCGCAGAGCGGGGTGCAGGAATTGCCCGGCCGGCTGCATCTCTGGCATGTCGGCGTGCCGCCGAGCGGCCCGATGGACGAACGGTCGTTTCGCCTCGCCAATCGCGTGGTCGGCAATCCGGAGACGACGACCGCACTGGAGCTGACGGTCAACGGGCCGACCTTGCGCTTCAACACCGATGCGATCGTCGCGCTATCGGGCGCGCAGATGAAGGCGTCGCTCGACGGCGCCGATGTCGCCTACGATGAGCCGCTCGCGATACGCGCCGGCCAGACGCTTGCCATCGGCAGCATCAAGGGCCCGGGCCAGCGCACCTATCTCGCCGTGCGCGGCGGCATCGACGTGCCCGAAATTCTCGGGTCGCGCGCTGTGTTTGCGCTCGGCGCCTTCGGCGGCCATGCGACGGGATCGCTGAAGGCCGGCGACGTCTTGCATATCGGTGCCGAGCCATCGGGCCTTGCGGCGCCGCGGCGCGCCACGGAGGACGAGCGGCCGCAGCTCACATCGGCGTGGCAGATCGGCGTGGTCTATGGCCCGCACGGCGCGCCGGATTTCTTCCTCGACGAGGATATCGAGACGCTGTTCGCGGCGAGCTATGAGGTGCATTTCAACAGCGCCCGCACCGGCGTGCGGCTGATCGGGCCGAAGCCGCGCTGGGCCCGCGCCGACGGCGGCGAGGCCGGGCTGCATCCGTCGAACATCCATGACAACGCCTATGCGGTCGGCTCGATCGACTTTACCGGCGACATGCCGATCATTCTCGGGCCCGACGGACCGAGCCTCGGCGGCTTCGTCTGTCCGGCGGTCGTCGCCCGCGACGAGCTCTGGAAGGTCGGCCAGCTCCGGCCCGGCGACACGGTCCGCTTCGTGCCGGTTAAACGCGACGATCCGGTTGCCGGCACCACGGTGCTGCGCGCGCCCGAGCTCGGATCGGCGATCATTGGTCGGAATGACGACGGCCGGATCCCGGTGGTCTATCGGCGCGCCGGCGACGACAATCTCCTGGTCGAATATGGTCCGATGGAACTCGACATCGCGCTGCGGCTGCGTGTGCACGTGCTGGCGCAGGCGCTGGAAGAGGCGAAGCTCGCCGGCCTTGTCGATTTGACACCCGGCATCCGCTCGCTGCAGATCCATTACGACGGCACGGCGCTGCCACGGCAAAAGCTGCTCGACGTGCTCAAGCGGATCGAGCGCGAGTTGCCGCCGGTCGACGCGATGCGGGTGCCGAGCCGGACCGTGCATCTGCCGCTGTCGTGGCGCGATCCGCAGGCCGAGCTTGCGATGCGCAAATATCAGGAGCTGGTGCGCGCGGACGCGCCATGGTGTCCGTCGAATGTCGAGTTCATCCGGCGCATCAACGGACTTGCGAGCGAGGACGACGTTCGCCGCATCGTGTTCGACGCGGATTATTTCGTGCTCGGCCTCGGCGACGTCTATCTCGGCGCGCCGGTGGCGACGCCGCTCGACCCGCGGCATCGGCTGGTGACCACGAAGTACAACCCGGCGCGGACCTGGACGCCGGAGAACGCGGTCGGCATCGGCGGCGCCTATATGTGCATCTACGGCATGGAAGGGCCGGGCGGCTACCAGCTGTTCGGCCGCACCATCCAGGTCTGGAACACCTGGCGCACCACGCAGGTGTTCGAGCCGGGCCATCCCTGGCTGCTGCGGTTCTTCGACAAGATCCGCTTCTTCCCGGTCGACGCCGATGAACTCCTCGACGCCCGCGCCGAGTTCCCGCACGGCCAATACGACATCAGGATCGAAGAGGGCGAGTTCTCCTACGCCGACTACGCCAGGACACTGGCCGACGCCAAGCCATCGATCGCCGCGTTCAAGGCAACGCAGCAGGCCGCGTTCGACGCCGAGCGCCAGCGCTGGCGCGAGATGAAGCTCGACGAGGCGCCGGCTGAAACGATCGATGCGGCAGCCGCCGCAACGGGGATTCCCGACGGTCAGATCGGCGCGTTCTCCGAAGTGCCTGGTAACATCTGGAAGGTGCTGGTCGAGGAAGGCGCCAAGGTCGCGGCCGGCGACGTGCTCGCCATCATCGAGTCGATGAAGATGGAGATCTCCGTGCACGCGCCCGCGGCAGGGCGCATCGCCTCGGTGCCGGTGAAGCCCGGCCAGACGCTGCGCGCGGGCGACGTAGTGGCGTTGCTCCGGCCGGGCTAGCGCAGCTACGCAGCCGCGCTAGCCCTTGGGATCGGCCGGTGGGACGAGCGGAGCGGGCGTCTCGACCTCTTTCTCCACCCGCTGCCGGCTTTGATGATCAATTGACGCGTTTTGCCTTAACACCCGATCGATCTTCATCCTTACGCGGCGTGCCGCCAGCAATCCAAGGACCGCCTGAACCGTTCCCGAGTAGTTGCGATCGCCGATGGAGAACGAGTAACGCCAGGTGCCCGCAGTCTCGCCTTCAATGATCATGTAATGAATTGAACGATGAATGCCGCTATGCTGGGCAGGTGTTTGTCGAACCACGACCTAGCTCATATGGCTGTTCGCTTCGGCGCCAATCGCCTGTCCCAGCGAATTTGCATGCTTGACCAAGCTCATGACGAGTTCGCCCCTGCGCGGGCCCATTGGAAGCCGACTGCCGTCGTTTCAAGGCAGAAATGGAGTGGCCGCGAAGCAATCGGCTAGACGATTTGCGTCCGTTGCGTCTTGTGATCCTGGGTCGTTAAATTGCGAGAAGGTGTCAGACCGGATGCCTCGAACCCATGAGCTCGTTTGACATAGGTCAAGATACGATCCTGGAAGCTCCCGACGTTGAGCCACGAACATAGTTCGGTGCCGAATGAAAGCCGCCACACGCCGTGAAAGCGCCTTGCCGTCGATACCGAGCTCCGCCGGGGGAATCGCGCGTCTCGCATGTGCCCGGCTGCGCGATGCGCAGGTTGATCCGGTCCCGATCGTGTCAGCTGCAGGCTTGGCAATCGACGACGTCGAGGACCGCAAGCGCCGCATCGATGCACGAGCGCAGGTCAGGCTGCTCGAACTCGCCGCAAGGGAATTGCAGGACGACTGCTTCGGACTCCATCTGGCTCAAGGCTTCGAGCTCGGCGAGATCGGGCTTCTGTACTACGTCATGGCTTCATCGGAGCATCTCGTTGACGCCTTGCAGATCGGCGGACGCTACTGCGCGATTAACAACGAGGGTGTGCGGTTGCGGAGCTCTCTGGATCGCGGCTTCGCCATCGGGTTCGAATATGTCAACATCGATCGGTCGTCGGATCGTCACCATGCGGAATTCTGGCTGATTGCCCTGATCCGCATTTGCCGCGCACTGACTGACGGCAGGCTGGTCCCAAGGCAAATCAAGCTGAGGCACTCCAGACGAGAAACGCCGTCGGATGTGCGATCTCTTCTCGGATGCGAGATCGAATTTGCAGCGGAAAGCGACGAGCTTTTGTTTCCGTCCCGGATCGGCGCATTACCTGTCGTGGGTGCCGATTTGCATCTCAACAGGATGTTGCTCCAATATGCCGATGAAGCGCTTCGTAACCGGGCACCGAGACGAAGCAGCGTGCAGTCACGCGTCGAAGGACACATTGCCCAGCTGCTTCCGCACGGCAAAGCCAATGCCGAGGCAGTCGCGCGTCGTCTTGGCATGAGCCGGAGAACTCTCGCTCGCGCATTGTCCTCGGAGGGGGTGGACTTCTCAGACGTTCTCAAGGCGTTTCGAATTGCCCTTGCCCGCCATTACCTCGAAGATGAGGAGCTGCCGATTTCCAAGATCGCATGGCTATTGGGCTACAGCGAGGTCTCTTCCTTCACACACGCGTTCGTCCGCTGGACCGGCCTCACGCCGAGGGCCTATCGCAGTTCGAATGGCGATCGGTGATGGGCTGACACCAGCTCTCAACTAGCTGGCACAGACTAGCAAGACCTGGCGGAGCGTACTCCGCTAGGGCAGTCCCATGCAGTCGAACTTCTTTTCCCAGCTCGCGTGTCGCTGTCGCCGCGCTTCGGCCGTGGTTTTCGGCCCCATGACCGGGGACGACTGGCTATTCCTGGCTTCGATAATTTGTTTCCACAGTCTCTTGGTGGCGCTGGTCTGGGTCGTGTTCGCGAACTGACTGATGGCGCTGCTACGTCGACGTTCGATTGCTTTGTCGATCCGCCGGTGTCCGCCTACACCTCGAGCCATTCCTCGCGAACGGCGGCATTGCTCTTGAGCTGGTCGGGGGTACCTTCGAACACCACGCGGCCGTGGCCCATGATGTAGACCCGGTTGGAGATCTTCATCGCGATCGAGAGTTTCTGCTCGACCAGCAGAATGGCGACGCCGGCCTTGGCGATCCGTGCGATCAGCTCGCCGACCTGCTGCACGATCAGCGGCGCGAGACCTTCGGTCGGCTCGTCGATCATCATCAATTCGGGGTCGCCGAGCAGCGTGCGGCAGGTGGTCAGCATCTGCTTCTCGCCGCCCGACAGCACGCCCGCCGGCGTGTCGGCGCGCGCGGCGAGGTTGGGGAACATGTCGAGCATCTCCTGCAGCCGCCACTTGCCGGGGCGGCGCGGGTCCTTGATGCCGAGGATCAGGTTCTGGCGAACCGTCAGGCTCGGGAAGATATCGCGATGCTCGGGCACATAGCCGAGGCCGAGGCGTGCGATCTTGTGGCTCGGAAGACCTGCGATATCCCGACCCTTGAAGCGGATGGTGCCCTGCGGCGGCACCTCGCCCATGATCGCCTTGACGGTGGTGGAGCGGCCGACGCCATTGCGCCCGAGCAAGCTGACGACCTCGCCGGCGGCGATGTCGAGATCGACGCCTTGCAGGATGTGGCTCTTGCCGTAATAGGCGTGAAGATTCCTGACCTCCAGCATCAGTCGACCTCCTCGCCGAGATAGGCTTCCTTGACCTTCGGGTTGCCGCGGATCTCCTCCGGCGTGCCGGAGGCGATGATGTGGCCGTAGACCAAGACCGAGATGCGGTCGGCGAGGCCGAACACCACGCTCATGTCGTGCTCGACGATCACCAGCGTGCGCCCTTCGGTGAGGCGGCGGATCAGCGCGACGGCGCGCTCGGTCTCGGCGTGGCTCATGCCCGCGGTCGGCTCGTCCAGCATGATGACGCTGGCGCCGCCCGCGATCGTGATGCCGATCTCGAGCTCGCGCTGCTCGGCATAGGTGAGAAGGCCCGCCGGCACGTCGCGGCGGTGGCTGAGATGGATGTCGTCGAGGATCTGCGCGGTGCGCTGCTTCACCTCGGGCAGATTGTCGACGTTCTTCCAGAACGCGTAGCGGTGGCCGGTCGCCCACAGCACGGCGCAGCGGACGTTCTCCCACACCGTCATGCGGGCGAACACGTTGGTGACCTGGAACGAGCGCGACAGCCCGCGCCGGTTGATCTCGAAGGGCCGCAAGCCCGAGGTCACCTCGCCGTTGAGGCGGATCTCGCCCGAGGTCGGCTTGATGTGGCCGCTGATCAGATTGAACGTCGTCGACTTGCCGGCGCCGTTCGGGCCGATGATGGCGTGGCGCTCACCCTTGGCGACGCTCAGGTTGAGGTCGCGGATGATGGCAACATTGCCGAAGCTCTTCTCGACGGCGTTGACTTGGATGGCTGCGGTCATGCGAGATACCCCCGGTCACGGGCCACCGTCGCGGCGCGGTCCCAGGCTTCCGCAACGCGCCGCCAGGTGATGCGCGCGACCAGGAAGCCGCCGACGAGCAGGACCGCTGCGGCCGCCCAGGTCGTCGGCGCCGTGGCGACGAACGGGATGCCGAGCAGGTTGATCACATCGCCGCCCGAGAAGCGCGCAACGGTCTCGATGATCAGGATGATGCCGAGCGCCAGCGCCAGCGTCGGGATCGCCGCGACCAGATAGGACGGGATCACGGAACGAAGCGTTCCGGCGCGGATCAGCGGACGGTGCTTCATCAGGATGCCGGCAATGCCGCCGGGTGCGAACATCACGATGCCGATGAAGATGATGCCGAAATAGAGCTGCCAGACCGAGGTGACGCTGGTCAGCCCGAGCTGCAGATAGGTCACCAGGATGGCGCCGAGGATCGGACCGAAGAAATAGGCGGTGCCGCCGATGAACGCGGAGAACAGCACGAGGCCCGATTGCGTCGCGCCGAGATAGGCCGAGTTGGCGATCTCGAAATTGATCGCGGTCAGCCCGCCGGCGATGCCGGCGAAGAAGCCGGCGAACATGTAGGCGAGATAGCGCACCACATGCGGATCGTAGCCGATGAACTCGACGCGCTCCGGATTGTCGCGCACCGCGTTGCAGATCCGCCCGAGCGGCGTGCGGGTCAGCGCATACATCGCGATCGCCGAGACCATCACCCAGAACGCGATCAGGTAATAGACTTGGATCTGCGGCCCGAAGGTCCAGCCGAACATTGGCATCAGCGCGGTGCGGTCGGTGGTGATGCCGGATTCGCCGCCGAACACGCTGCGCAGGATCAGCGACGACGAGGCGACCAGTTCGCCGATGCCGAGCGAGATCATCGCGAACACGGTGCCGGCGCGCTTGGTCATCACCCAGCCGACGAGGAGGGCGAACGCCATGCCGCCGATGCCGCCGACCAGCGGGATCACCGGCAGCGGGATCGGCCAGTTGTGGTTCGCGACCGCGTTCATGACATGCACGGCGAGGAAGCCACCGAGGCCGTACTGCACCGCGTGTCCGAACGACAGCAGCCCGGTCTGGCCGAGCAGGATGTTGTAGGACAGCGCAAAGATGATCGCGATGCCGATCAGGCTGAACGAGGTCAGCGAGCCGCCGGTGCCGAACACCAGCGGCAGCACGACCAGCGCGACCGCGGCGAGGAGCCAGACGCCATAGAAGCTCAGGGCGCTGCCGGGCTCCTGCTTGGCCGCGGCGATGGAGGGCGTGGAAGCGTTGGTCATGACTCGCGGGTCCCCAACAGGCCCATGGGGCGGAAGATCAGGACCAGCACCAGCAGCACATAAGGCAGGATCGGCGCGATCTGCGCGATCGTGACGTTCCAGATGTCGGTGAGCGGCGAGGGGCCGAAGCTCGGATCGAGCGGGCCGAACACGCTGGCGAGCGAGCCGTTGAGCGCGACCGCAAAGGTCTGGATCAAGCCGATCAGGAGCGAAGCGATGAAGGCGCCGGGGAGCGAGCCGAGGCCGCCGAACACGATGACGACGAACAGGATCGGGCCGAGCAGCGCGGCCATGTCGGACTGCGTCACCAGCGAGGGGCCGGCGATGACGCCGGCGAGACCCGCGAGCGCGCTGCCGACGCCGAACACCAGCATGAACACGCGCCCGACATTGTGGCCGAGATGGCCGACCATGCTCGGATGGGTCAGCGCGGCCTGCACGATCAGGCCGACCCGCGTCTTCTTCAAGGTGACCAGCAGTGCGATGAAGATCACGACCGAGATCACCAGCATGAAGATCTTGTAGGCGGGGTAATTGGTGGAGAACACGGTGAAGGCGGGGAAGTCGAGCGCCGCCGGGACGCGGTAGTCGACCGGGCTCTTGCCCCAGATCATCGAGACGATCTCTTCGATCGCGAACGCAAGTCCGAAGGTCAGCAGCAGTTCGGCGACATGGCCGTGCTTGTGGGTGTTGCGCAGGCCATAGCGCTCGACCGCCATGCCGACCGCGCCGACCAGCAGCGGCGCCAGCACCAGGGCAGGCCAGAATCCGATCCAGCGCGTGAGTTGAAAGCCGAAAAACGCGCCAAGCATGTAGAAGCTGGCATGCGCGAAGTTCAGCACGCCCATCATGCTGAAGATGACGGTGAGCCCGCTGGACAACAGGAACAGCAGCATGCCGAACAGGACGCCGTTGAGCGTCGAGATGACGATCAGCTCAGCCACGGCGCACTCGTTTGAGACTGGAACGGTTCACGTGATCAAAGACCTGTCGAACGAAGGAACTTACCTGTCATTCCGGGCCGGTCCGCAGCAGGACCGAACCCGGAATCTCGAGATTCCGGGTTCGATGCTTCGCATCGCCCCGGAATGACGGGAGAGAGGCGGCCGATCAGGGCCGCTTCATATTGCAGGTGGTCGGAAGCATCGTCTGCGCGGTGTCGATCTTGGACACGATGCGCCAGCCCCAACCGGTGTTTTCCTCGTCGAACGGCTCCTTGGTCTTGTCGGCCAGCGAGCCGAACGAGGAGATGTAGATCGGCTGGAAGAACTGGTGGTCGTCCTTGCGGATGAAGCCCTCGCCGCCGTCGAACACTTCGAACTTCATGCCTTCGAGTGCGGCCGCGACCTTCACCGGATCGATCGAATTGGCCTTCTCGGCGGCCGCCTTGAACATCCGCATCTCGTTGACCGCGCGCGGATACCAGACGGAAATGCCGGTCTTGGCGCGGAAGTCCTTCTCGAAATCCATCGCCGCCTTGTTGCCGGAGTTCGGGACGCCTTCGCTGATCTGGAACACCTGTCCCTCGAGGCCGGCCTGCTTGATCGCGGTCGGTCCGCCGGCGCCGCCGGCATAATACGTGTACCAGTTGACCTTGAGCCCGGCGTCAGCCGCCGCCTTCAGCAGCAGCGCGAAGTCCTGGCCCCAGTTGCCGGTCACGACAGTGTCGGCACCGGACGCCTTGATCTTGGCGATGTAAGGCGAGAAGTCGGTGACCTTGAGCATCGGGTGCAGTTCGTCGCCGACGACCTGGATATCCGGCCGCTTTTCGCCCAGCATCTTGCGCGCCGTGGTGCGCACCGACTGGCCGAACGAATAGTCCATGTTGATCAGATAGACCTTCTTGATGGACGGCTGGCCCTTCATGTAGTTGGTCAGCGCTTCCATCTTGATGTCCGAGTTCGCATCCCAGCGGAAATGCCAGTAGCTGCACTTCTCGTTGGTCATCGCCGGATCGACCGCGGCGTAGTTGAAGTAGAGTACTTCCTTGCCGGGGTTACGCGAATTGTGCTTGGTGACGAAGTCCTCCAGCGCCGCGCCGACCGACGAGCCATTGCCCTGGGTGATGTAGTGGACGCCGGCGTCGACCGCCTTCTGCGCCTGCACCAGGCTTTCCTGCGGATTGGTCTTGTTGTCGAGCGGGACGATCTCGACCTTGTGGCCGAGGATGCCGCCCTTGGCGTTCAACTCGTCGGCGAGATACTGAAACGTCTTCAGGCCGCCTTCGCCGACGCTGGCGCCGCCGCCGGAGAGCGGATCGATATAGCCGATCTTGATGGATTCCTGCGCGGACGCCGCGCCTCCCAACACCGTCAGCGCTGCCGCGGCGGCAACGATCAGCCTATGCATCCTGCGTTCTCCCTTGCTCGTGTTTCTTGATCTTTAGCGATCGAGGCCGTCTCATAACCCCAATCGCCGAGCCTTCGCAACTTTCGCTTTGAATACTGCGTCAAGTTTTAGCAGAAGGTATTATGATGTTATGGGCTATATGACGCCGAAATCGGGCGCTGTTTTGAATTACAGGTAAACTTTTGGATGGGCTCACGCTTATTCGCGGTTCCGAACCAGTCGTAGCCTGCCTCCAAACCTCCCCTTGAAAAGGGGAGGTTGTTTCGCTCGTCAAGAGCGAAGCGGGTGGGGATCGGCTCTCATCCAGCATCGCCTGCCGCTACCCCCCGACCTTACCCCTTTCAGGGGGAAGGAGAAAACCGGGATTGCGACCGTGGCGCCTTAGCCCGGACGTCGGCGCGGCTTGAGGCCCGCGAGGAATAGCCGCGCGAAATGATCGGCGATCTCGGCTGGAGACCAGTCACGCCTGGTCTTGAACCAGATCGGATACCAGTGGCCCATTCCGGTGAGAATGCGCTCCGCGAAATAGGTATCGATGCGGCGGAAACGGCCCTCGTCGATCCAGCGCTGATAGCTGTTCTGGTCTTGCCGGATCGTCGCCAGCACGTCTCCGACATAGGCTTTTCGGTCTGCGTCGTTGAGATAGTTGATGTTGTGGTAGGTCGCCTTCGGGCCGCGGGGCGTGTCGTGCAGCATCAGCAGCAGGCGAATTCGCTGCACGATGTGATCGAATGCCCCAAGGCTGTGCTCTTGCAGATGCTCCCGAATGCTGACCTCGCCGGCGAGCCCGCGTCGCAGGCAGGCCAGCAGCAGGCTCTCCTTTTCACTGAAATGATAGTAGATGCCGGCGCGGGTCATGCCCGCATCGGCTGCGATGCTCTCGAGCGACGTGCCCGAGGCGCCCCTCCGGTTGAAACTGTCCGAGGCGATCGACAGCATCCTGTCGAACTTGGCGGCCCGCTTGTTCAACGCTGCGCGAGCTTCGAGGAACGGGGCGAGGCTGAGCGGCTCGGGCATCTTGGGAAGGGCGATCTCGCGCCGGTAGACGCCGTGCGTGATGATGTCGTCGATGGCATCGATCGCCTGTTGCCGCGTGTAGTAGTCGCGTTCGGACAGCCAGAACGGAACCCAGTCCAGGACGGAGATCAGCGCCACCGCCGTGAGCAGCGGCTCGTCGCAGGCGATCGAGCCGTCCGCCACGCCCCGATCGAGGATGTCCGCCAGCAGCGCGGCGTTCTGCCAGCGCTTGGCGTGGACCTCGCTGCTGTAGGGCGCGGCCAGCGCATCGATATCGCTGAACAGGATCATGCGCTGGCCTTCGGGCCTCAGCCTGCCGCGCACGAAGCGCCTGATGATCTCGAGCCCGTCGATGCCGGGCTCGGCGGCCGCCTCGATTTCGTGGCGATAGATCGCAAGGCCGCGCAGGTAGCAGTGGAAGATGAGATCTTCCTTGTCGCGGAAATAGTGATACAGCGCGCCCGGCACGGCCTGCACCGATGCCGCGACCTGCTCCATCGTCACGTTGGCATAGGAGTGGCGGGCAAACAGCCGGGAAGCTGAGATTAGAATTTCTTCAGCCCGATCCGTCGGGTCGGCGGCGACTTGCAAGCTCGAATGCCCTTCTTGACCGCGGAACGAAAGTCCGCACGCGAGATAATCCCCTTGGCAGCCGCTTGTCGATCTGCGATAGACGGTGGCATACCATACACCAGCTGGTCTTGATTGTCTGGTGATTTGGCGACCGTCGGCCCGTGGGTGCGGGACGGCCAATATCGACCGGGCATCGGTTCGGCAGCAACTTCGGACAGGATTTTGGAGAGCAAGCCTTTCGTGAGAAGGGCTATTGGAGAGAGCATGGCGCGCAACATTCTGATTTTGGGAGCTTCCTACGGCTCCCTGCTGGGGACCAAGCTGCTGATGGCGGGTCACAACGTGTCCCTGGTGTGCCGGAAGAACACCGCCGACCTGATCAATCGCGAAGGCACCGAGGTGCGGATCAAGCTGCGCGATGAGAAGGAGCACCGCTCGATCTTCTCGCGCGATCTGCCGGGCAAGCTCGACGCCGTCACGCCCGCCGATGTCGACGTGTCGCGCTACGACATGGTCGGCCTTGCGATGCAGGAGCCGCAATACACCAACCACACGGTTCGCGTGCTGATGATCAAGATCGCGGCGGCGAAGCTGCCCTGCCTGTCGATCATGAACATGCCGCCCTTGCCGTATCTGAAGCGGATCCCCGCACTCGCCGGCATGGACCTCGAGGAGGCCTACACCAACGCGCAGGTGTGGGAGCGCTTCGAGCCGGGCCTCGTCACGCTGTGCTCGCCCGATCCGCAGGCCTTCCGTCCGCCGGAGGAGAAGGCCAATGTGCTGCATGTCGGCTTGCCGACCAACTTCAAGGCCTCCGCCTTCGCCGACGACAAGCACAACAAGGTGCTGCGCGAGCTCGAAGCCGACATCGACGCGGTGACGCTCGACGGCCAGGACGTTCCGGTGAAGCTGAAGGTGTTCGATTCGCTGTTCGTGCCGCTGGCGAAGTGGTCGATGCTGCTGACCGGCAACTATCGCTGCATCACACCGACGGAGCCGCAATCGATCCGCGACGCCGTGCATGGCGACCTGACGCGCTCGCAGGCGATCTATGATCACGTCGACGGCATCGCGCGCAAGCTCGGCGCCGACCCCGCGGACCAGGTGCCGTTCGCGAAATACGCCAAGGCGGCGGAAAGCCTGCTCAAGCCGTCCTCGGCGGCCCGTGCGGTTGCCGCCGGCGCGCCCTTCATCGAGCGCGTCGACCTCTTGGTGAAGCTGATCTCGCACCAGCTCGGCACGCCCAGCGCCGAGATCGACCGCACGGTCGAGACCGTCGATCAGAAGCTCAACGAGAAGATCGTGCAGGGCGGCTCCGGCGCGGAGTGACGCGCGTTGATGGCGAGGGCGGGCGCCCTCGCCATGCACCGGCGGTCGGCAAAGCGTGCGATCGCGGTTGCCGGACGCATGGCTCGACCTGTCCGGATAAGATAGAGTCGCCCAGCTGCGGTTGGGAGCAACGGACATGCCGAGCAAATCGCTTCCTCTCCTTGCAATCTACGGCGACCTCGATCGCGCACGCGACATCATGCGCGCCTGGCAGCCGCTCGATCATCTCTCCCCCGACGACGCCGAGATCGTCGTGAAGGCAATCGCCGAGGGCATCGCGCGCGGGCGCCGGCACGGGATCGAGATGGGACAGTGTCATCAGGCGGCGTAAAGCCGCTAGCCCTCATGTGTCACGGCAAGGATCGTCACCGAACGCGTCTGCTGGCTCGGCGTCTGAAAATCGATCGTCTGGCCGACCGACAATCCGATCAGTGCCGCACCGACCGGCGTCAGCACCGAGATGCGCCGCAATGCGATGTCGGCTTCGTGCGGGTACACGAGCACGACCTCCCTGACGTCGCCGGTTTCGTCGTCGCGGTAGCGGACAAGCGAGCCCATGCGGACCACGTCATGCAGATCGGCATCGTCGGCGACCAGCTGGGCGCGGTCCGTCTCGCGTGCGAGGAACTGGGCGACGCGGGGAAACACCGCCATGCTGGAATCGGCCAGCGCGCTGAGGCGGTGCGCCTCGCTCGCGGTGATCACGATCGGCGGCAATGCCGGGGCGGTAAAGCTGTTTTGAACAGTTCGGGTCATATCGGTTGATCTTTGCGGTTGATCGGAGGCGCACGAGCGCCGGCGCGCGGACATCTCGCGACGCGACGGACTGAAATGATTTGGTGACGTCGAAGAATCCGGACGGCGTGCGATCGCCGGCCGGCTAATTGCCTGCGTGCAGACGTCCGGCGCGCAATTCGCGGCGCGCAATGCGGGTGTCGATGCGGAGCGTGTCGATCATGGCATTATCAACATAGCCGCTGGCGACGTCGCATCCATTGCGGCGAAAGCGCGCACACCGCCGCGTGGAACGAGACGCCATCGCCGCACACAGAGCGTCAGGGCTGTCCGATGCCGGACAGGCCGAGCACCGCGCCGGCGGCGAGCGCGACAAGCGGATGGATGCGCGTCGCGGTGGTGGCGATCGCGACGCCAACCGCGATCAGGATCGTGCCCCAGCTCGAGGCCGACGCGTGGGTGATGACGACGGCGCTGGCGGTGACGAGCCCGGCGGTGACCGGAACCAGCCCGGCCTGCACGGTGCGGCGCCAGGGCCGGTCCTTGAAGCGTTCCCAGAGCCGCAGCGCGAAGCCTGTCACCAGCGACGACGGCCCGAACTTGGCGAGCGACGTCACCAGCACGCCGGAGAAGCCCGCGACATGCCAGCCGACCAGCGGCACCACCATCATGTTCGGCCCGGGTGCTGCCTGCGCCAGCGCGAACAGCGCGCCGAATTCCTGCGCCGTCATCCAGTGATGGACGTCGACCACCTGACGCTGCATCTCCGGCAGGATGGTGTTGCCGCCGCCAAAGGCGAGCAGCGAGAGCTCGGCGAAGATCAGCGCGAGCGTGACAAGGGTTGCGCTCATGACGTCTGCCTCGACCTGAGGAAGATGCTGAGCGGCGCCAGCGTCAGCAGGGTCGGCAGCAGCGGCAATCTGAACGCGGCAATAGCGAGCACGCAGAGCGCGCCGATGAAGAGGCCGAGCACATCGCGCCGCAGCGGCCAGGCGATCTTGATCGCCGTGGAAATCAGCAACCCGGCTGCCGCGGCGGCGAGGCCGCCGAACAGATGACGGACGACCGGGTCGTCGGCGAAGCGGCCATAGATCACACCAAGGCCGATCACGACCGCGGTCGGCACCGCGATCAGGCCGAGGATCGCCGCGAACGCGCCGGGAATGCCGCGAAACTTCAACCCGACCGCGACCGACATGTTGATGATGTTGCCGCCGGGCAGGAACTGGCACAGCCCGAGCAGGTCGGTGAACTCCGCGCCGGTGAGCCAGCCGCGCTTCTCCACCATCATGTGGCGCGCCAGCGGCAGCACGCCGCCGAAGCCGGTCAGTCCGAGGATGAAGAAGCCCGTGAACAACTCGCCGACGTCAGGTGCGACATGCTTGGTGGTTTGCGCGGCGGGGATGGCGTCCATCGGCGGGGCGGCTCCGGTTCGATTTGTTCTTGAGCCGACTTTAGTTGGCCGCGTGACAAATTTCCAATATATGGATACGGGAATTTGCATATCTGTTGCATATGGATTGCCCGATGATCGAACTGCGCCATCTTCGCTATGCCGTCGCGGTCGCCGAGGAAGGTCATATCACCCGCGCCGCCGCGCGGCTCGGCATCCAGCAGCCGCCGCTGAGCCAGCAGATCCGCGCGCTGGAAGCCGCGATCGGCGCGCCGCTGTTTCGCCGGCAGCCGCGCGGGGTCGAGCTGACCGCCGCCGGCCGTGCCTTCGTCGGCAAGGCGCGCGCGATCCTGCGCGACGCCGACCTCGCGGTGGAAGCCGCGCGCCGCGCGAGCCGCGGCCAGGAGGGCCAGCTTGCGATCGGCTTCACCTCCTCGGCCGCTTTCCATCCTTTCGTCACCGGCGTGATGCGCGAAATGCGCGAGCGCGCGCCGGCGATCACGCTGTCGCTCGAGGAGGCCTCGACCGGCGAGCTGATCGCAGCCGTCGAGGCCGATCGGCTCGATGCCGCATTCGTGCGCTCGCCAAGCGAGCGGCTGGAGAACCTCACGATCACGCATCTGCTCGACGAGGAGATGGTGGTCGCATTGCCGGACCATCATCCGCGCGCCCGCAAGGACACGCGGCGGCGGATTTCGCTGGCCTCGCTCGCCGACGAGCCGCTGATCCTCTACCGCCGTCCGACCGGGCCCGGCCTTTACGACAGCATCATCGCCGCCTGTCGCGCGGCGGGCTTCAGCCCGAAGGTGGCGCAGGAGGCGACGCGGATGGTGTCGACGCTCAGTCTGGTCGCGGCCGGGCTCGGCATTTCGATCGTGCCGGAATCGATGGCGCGGCTTGAGACCGCCGGCGTGTCCTATCTTCGCCTCGACCGCGCCACGGGCCTCGTCGCGCCGCTGGCGCTGGCGCGCAAGAAGGGCCCCGCCGCCGGCACGCTCGGCCGACTGCTCGGGATCGTGACGCGGCGGGTGAAGGACCGCGCCGGCGGTTAGTGGAGACTGCGCGACGTGGCTCAACGTCGCCGCTGCCGCCGGTGGCGCGGAATGTGGGGAGTTTGGCGAACGCGCGCGTCCGGGCGCGTCTAGATAGCCTCCATCGAATCCGGCCCGCACGTGGATCGCAACTGCTCAGCTGCGTCCGGAGGACTCGGGTTCAATCAACACCGCGAAAGGCATTTCCGATGGCGCGTTTTCCTGTCCATACGCTCGAGTCTGCCCCTGAAGCCTCAAAGCCCGTCCTGCGCGAGGTCGAGGCGCGGTTTGGCATGATCCCGAACCTTGCGGCGACGATGGCGACGTCGCCTGTGCTGATCCAGAGCTTCATCGGCATCTTCGACAAGGTTCACGGCGGCAGCTTCACCGAGCAGCAGATCCAGACCGTGCTGCTCACCGACGCGGTCACCAATGGCTGCGCCTGGGCGGTCGCGCTGCATTCCGCGCTCGGCTTGCAGGCTGGCCTCGATCCGGCCGATGTCGATGCGATGCGCGCCGGCCGCTCGCCTGCCGACAAGACACTCGGCGCGCTCTCGACGCTGGCGCGGTCGCTGATCGAAAAGCGCGGACGGCTCGACGATGAGGAGATCGAACGATTCCTCGCGGCCGGGTTCTACAAGGACCTCGTGCTCGAGGTGATCACCATCGTGGCGGCGTCGACCATCACCAACTACACCGGCAGCGTCACCAATCCGCCGCTGGAGGCAGCGTTGCAGGAATATGCCTGGAACGGCTGAGACGATCGCGCTTCAGTGTCTTCCACTGCGTGCCGGCCGCGAATAGCTTCACGTCCTAGCCCGCAAATCTGGCGCGGTAGTCCTGCGGCGTGGTCGACAGCAGGCGCAGGAAGCTGCGGCGCATCGTTTCCTCCGACCCGAAGCCGCAACGCCGCGAGATTCGCTTGATCGGCAGGCGCGTTTCCGAGAGCAGATGCCGCGCGCCCTCGACCCGGAGCCGCTCGATCGCGCGTGCCGGCGTCAAGCCGGTCGCCTCGGCGTAATGGCGGCTGAAGCTGCGCTCGCTCATGCCGGCCTGTTTCGCCAGCGTCGACAGCGAGAGGTCGCCGGCCAGATGGTTGCTGATCCAGTCGTGCAGCGCGCTGAACCTGTCGTCGGTTGCTTGCAGCGTCAGGATTTCGCTGAACTGCGCCTGTCCGCCCGGCCGCTTGAAAAACACCACGAGATAGCGGGCGACGGCAAGCGCCGCCGTGCGGCCGAGATCCTCCTCCACCAGCGCCAGCGCCAGATCGATGCCGGACGTGACGCCGGCCGACGTCCAGAACGAACCGTCGCGCACGAAGATCGGATCGGGCTCGACGCGGACATCGGGAAAGCGCTCGGCGAGCTCTGCGCAAAATCCCCAATGGGTCGCGGCACGCCGGCCATTGAGCACGCCCGATTCGGCGAGCAGGAACGCGCCGGTGCAGACCGATGCGGTGCGGCGCGCCTGCCCGGCACGTTCGCGCACCCATTCCACCAGGACGGCATCGGCCGCCGCGGCGTTGACGCCGTCGCCGCCCGGAATCACCAGCGTGTCGACCGCGGTGTCGATCGCGGGCAGCGGATGCACCGCGAGCCCGACACCGGCGGACGACTCGACGTGTGAGCCATCCTTTGCAACGACGCGGACTTCATATGGCTCGGCGTTGCCTGCCTTGGCCGCCAGCGCATTGGCCGACGCGAACACCTGCAATGGCCCGGTGACGTCGAGCAACTGCACGGCCGGATAGGCCAGCACTTCGATCGAGCGGCGGCGGTTTGGCGAAAAACGTGGGCTGGTTGGCGTCATCGCCGAAACCTGCCGCGCTAGATTCGCTTTGTCCATAGCGCAAGGAAAGTTCGAGGGAAGTTCGATGATTGCTCACGATGTTCATCTGCGGATCGGTTCGCTGCTGTTCGAAGGCGTCGATCAAATCGATTTGACCGGGCCGTTCGAGGTGCTGTCGCGGATTCCGAATTCGACCTACCGCATCTACGGCAAGACCGCCGAGCCCGTCCGCGACATCAAGGGATTGCGGCTGACACCGGATGCGACGCTGGCCGATGCGCCGCCGCTCGACGTGCTGCATGTGCCGGGCGGCTTCGGTCAGCAAGCCCTGATGGAGGACGCGGAAGTGCTCGGCTGGATCAACCGGCAGGCGGCGGGGGCTTGCCGCATTTTCTCGGTCTGCACGGGCGCGCTGATCTGCGGAGCGGCCGGCCTGCTGAAGGGGCGCAGGGCGACGACGCATTGGGCGTCGTTTCATCTGCTGCCGTTGTTCGGCGCTACGCCCGTGAACGAACGCGTGGTGGTGGACGGAAGCTTTGTCTTTGCCGCCGGGGTCACGGCAGGCATCGATGGCGCATTGCGGCTCGCGGCTGAATTGCGCGGCGACGATACCGCGCGGGCGATCCAGCTCTATATGGTGTATGCGCCGGAGCCGCCGTTCGACAGCGGCACGCCGGAGACCGCGCCGCCCGAAATCCTGCAGCAGTCGCGCCAGGCGGTGCGCGCGATCACGGAGCAGCGGGAGGAAACCGCGCGCCGTGTCGCGGCGAGGCTGGGCGTCGCCGTGCAGGGAGACTGAGTGCAAGGTTTTGCCGAACACTCGATTCGGTGTCACCTCGCCCCGCGTGCGGGGAGAGGTCGGAACGCATCGCTAGATGCGTTCCGGGTGAAGGGGAGTCTCCGCAACCGCAGCTATCGCCGAATATGCGGATGCGGCCCCTCACCCCAACCCTCTCCCCGTCAAGAACGGGGAGAGGGAGTGCAGCGCCGGCGCGGTCGCTATTCGACCTCGTCTCGTAGCACTAATTCCCCGGCTCGAAGCTGCAATCGGCGCCGCCGCCAGCCTTGTCCTTGATCACTTTCGGATCGAGCGTGCAGGACAGTTTCGACAACGCCTCGTAGATCGTGCCGGCGGCGCCGTCGGGCGGCACGCCGGCGAGCGCCACGGTCGCGAACATCGCGTTGGCCTCGCTGCCCTTCACGGTACGGGTATTGCCGCCGAAGCTCAGCGCGCAGGAGCGCGAGGTGATGTCGACATTGCTGGCGCGGCAGACCACCTTGTCGGCGGTGACGACGATCTTGCTGGCATGGGAGACATTGCTGTCGCCATTGAAGAACGCCGCGACCGCCTTCTTCTCCTTGGCCGGCAATGGCGAATAGGGCGCCACCGCGCCGGCGAGCGCCAGCGCGACCGAGCCCGAGGTGGTCGCAGGCGCGGCCCATGCGGCCGACGCGGCCAGCGACAATGAACATGCGAGGATCGTCAATCGGCCCAGTCTCATTCCCGTCTCCTGCATCGGCGCTTTCCGCGGCGCGGAATCGCTAGCACGTCTCGCGGTCTGGACGGGTGGCGCGATTCACACGCGATCCCGCAACTTCGCGTGAGGCGCGGTGCGCGCACAGGGCAGGGCGGCCCCGCGCGGATCGGCTTGCACGATCGCGCCATCGGCGTCACAGTCCGATCCGTGGCAGCGATGCCGCCAACAACGACGACAAGAAGATCAATCCGGGGAGCGCCATGGCGGCCACGCGCATCGACTGCGACATCCATCCCGCGGTGGGGGGAACGCGCACCACGCTGCTGCCCTATCTGAGCGATCACTGGAAGGAACAGGTCGTCAGCCGCGCCATCGACGGGCTCGACCTCAATTCCTATCCGCCGTCGATGCCGCTGTCCGGCCGCGCCGACTGGCGGCCGGCCGACGGCAGCAAGCCCGGCAGCGATCTTGCCATGGTGCAGCGCGGTGCGTTCGACCAGCTCGGCGCCAGCCACGCGATCTGCAACGTCGTCTATGGCGCGCAGGCGGTGTTCGATTCCTACATGGCGGCGGACTTCTGCAAGGCGATCAACGACTGGATCGCGGCCGAATGGCTCGCCAGGGACACGCGGCTGCGCGCCTCGATCGTGGTGCCGATCCAGGCGCCGGATCTCGCGGTCGAGGAGATCGAGCGCAGGGCCGGCGACAATCGCTTCGTCTCGGTGCTGGTGCCCTCGCAAGGTGAGACGCTGCTCGGCCGGCGGCATTACTGGCCGATCTACCAGGCCGCGGAGAAGTACAAGCTTCCGGTCGCGATCCACGCCGGCAGCGCCTACCGCGGCGCACCGAGCTCGATCGGCTGGCCGTCCTATCGCTACGAATATTATCTCGCCGAGGCGCAGGCGTTCCAGGCGCAGACGCTGAGCCTGATCTATGAGGGCGTGTTCGGGAAGTATCCCGAATTGACCGTCGTGCTGATGGAGTCGGGCGTCAGCTGGCTGCCCGCCTTCATGTGGCGCGCCAACAAGACCTGGCGCGGCGTGCGCGTCGAGGTGCCGTGGGTGGAGCGCGAGCCGGCCGCGATCATCCGCGATCATTTCCGCGTCACCATGCAGCCGTTCGACGCGCCGCTGGATCCTACAAGCGTTGCCGACATCATCGATCAGATCGGCTCCGACAAGATGTTCCTGTTCGCATCCGACTATCCGCATTGGCAGTTCGACGGCGACGATCCGATCCCGCGATATCTGCCCGACAGCATCGTCAAGCGGATGTGCGAGGACAATCCGATTGAAACGTTCCCGCGTTTGAAGCTGAATTCGTAATTCGCGCGCATGATTCGGAAAAGTGGGAACCGGTTTTCCGACAAGAACATGCGCAAACAAGAAGGAGGATCGCATGAGTGACGTCATCGACCGCCCGATGCTCGACCAGGAGAAGACCGCCGCGCCGCGGCTGAAGATCATCGATTGCGACATCCATCCGAGCCTTCACGCGCACAGCGACCTCAACGAGTTCCTGCCGAAGCGCTGGCAGCAGCATCTGAAGGAATACGGCAGCCATTTGCGCACGCCCTATATCGGCACCACGCCCTATCCGCGCTCCTCGCCGCTGATCGCGCGGCGCGATGCCTGGCCGCCGACCGGCGGCGTGCCCGGCTCCGATCTCGATTTCATGCGCAAGCAGCACCTCGATCCCTTCGACGTCGAGTTCGGGATCCTGCAGGTGCTCGACCTCTTCATCTTCTCGCAGCAGAATCTGGAATTTGGCGCCGCGATCCAGCGCGCCATCAACGACTGGCAACTGGTGTTCTGGGCGCATCGCGATCCGCGCCTGAAGGCTTCGATCCTGGTCGGGCAGGACGGCTCCGACCTTGGCCTCGCCGAGATCGAGCGCTGCGCCAGGACCGGCGAATACATCCAGATCAACGTCTCGCCGCGCGCCAACGAGCCGCTCGGCCGCCGCCGCTACTGGCCGATCTATGAACGCGCGCAAGAGCTCGACCTGCCGCTCGGCATCCATGTCGGCGGCTATGGCGGGCATGCGCCGACCGGCGGCGGCTGGCCGTCCTATTATTGCGAGGAGCATCAGTCGAACGCGCACACGGTGGCCTCGAACCTCACCAGCCTTGTGCTCGAGGGCGTTCCCGAGCGCTTCCCGAAACTGAAGATCGTGTTCATCGAGGGCGGCTTCGGCTGGATTCCCGCGACGATGTGGCGATTGGATCAGCATTTCGAACGCTTCCGCAGCGAGGTGCCGCATCTCAAGCGCCGGCCGAGCGAGTATGTGAAGGAGCATTTCTGGTTCACGACCCAGCCGATCGACGAGCCGGATGAAGCGAGGCACCTGCGGCAGCTGATCGAATGGGTCGGCATCGACCGGCTGTTGTTCTCGTCGGACTATCCGCACTGGGACTATGACGACGCGCGCTACGCCTTCAAGACGCCGCTGACGGACGCCGAGCGTCGCAAGATCTTCAATGCCAACGCCCGCGCGGTGTACAAATTCTAGGACGAGATGACTTCACTTCGGATCGAGCGCTGGCCTCGGTTTCACCTCGCCCCGCGTGCGGGGAGAGGCATAGGCCGCCTTCGGCGGCCGTTCCCAAGAACGCCGAAGCAAGGCTTCGGCTATGATGCATCGTCAGATGCATTCCGGGTGAGGGGGAGCTTCCACGAACGCAACTATCACCGTTTATGCGGAGACAGCCCCTCACCCCAACCCTCTCCCCGTAAGAACGGGGCGAGGGAGCGCACCACCTTCGCCGCCAATATCGCAGGATTCCGATGACCCGTCACATCGTCGCGCGCACCAGTGAGATTCCGGCCGGCGGCAACAAGGTGTTCGGCCTCGAGGGCCGCGACATCGTCGTGTTCCACGTCAATGGCGAGTTCTTCGCGCTGCTCAATCGCTGCCCGCATGAGGGGGCGCCGCTGGAGAAGGCGGCCTGCGTCGCGCGCCTGACCTCGCCGCAGCCCGGCATCTATCAGCGCGACCGCGTCGGCGAGATGCTGCGCTGTCCGTGGCACGGCTGGGAATTCGACATGCGCAACGGGCAGTCCTGGTTCGATCCCAAGCGGTTCAGAATCCGCTCCTATCCGGTCGCGGTCGAAAGCGGCGCCGAGTTGCAGAAGGGGCCGTATGTCGCCGAGACGTTCCCGGTGCACATCGAGGACAATTACGTGATCGTTGAGGTTTAGCGGGCGCCGCCCCGAACGCCGTCACGGCCATCCACGCCTTTTCTACCGAGCAGAAATGTAGACACCCGGAACTCGTTATTGCGATATTTGCAATAATGAAGTGCCGTCGACAGCAATTATAATAAGCGCTGCAATGGGCCACCTTGAGCTGGCGATCGGGAATGAACCCGTCCACCACATCAGGAACGGCACATGAAGCTCTATCACTTCGCTCTCTCCGGCCACGCGCATCGCGCGCGCCTGTTCTTGTCCCTGCTGGGAATTCCGCACGAACTTGTTGACGTCGACCTCAAGTCCGCCGCGCAGAAGCGGCCGGAATATCTCGCGCTCAACCCGTTCGGCCAGGTGCCGGTGCTCGACGATGGCGGCACCATCATTGCCGATTCCAACGCGATCCTGGTCTATCTCGCGACCAAACTCGGCCGCACCGACTGGCTGCCGCAGGATGCAAAGGGCGCTGCCGCGGTCCAGCGCTGGCTGTCGGTTGCTGCCGGCGATCTCGCGTTTGGGCCCGCTGCGGCACGCCTCATCACCGTGTTCGGCGCGAAGCACAATCCGGACGACGTGATCGCGCGGGCGCATGTCCTGCTGAAGCGGCTCGAAGCCCATCTCGCCGGTCGCGACTGGCTGGTCGGTACGGCGCCGACAATCGCTGATGTCGCGCTCTACAGCTATCTGTCCAGCGCGCCCGAAGGCAATGTCGATCTCTCCGCCTATGCGCGCGTCAACGCGTGGCTGCGCCGGATCGAGGCGCTGCCGGGCTTTGTGGCCTTTGCCAAGACCCCCGTCGGTCTGGCCGCTGCGTGACCTGCTGACCGGGCGTGCCGTCGGGCGCGCCCGTCCAACCCCGAAGGGGAGGGTAATACGATGAGCGACAGGCGAACCAAGAGCAAGCTCGCGACCTGGCATGCCGGCGAAAAGACGATCCAGCAGCAGGTCGGCGTCGCCGAGAAGATGGAGGCTGTCGGCCAGCGCGCGGTGCGGGACTTCATGCCCGACCAGCATCGCGATTTCTTCGCGCAGATTCCCTTCATCGTCGTCGGCAGCGTCGACCAAAGCGGTGACGCCTGGGCTTCACTGCTGGCCGGCAAGCCCGGCTTCATCTCCTCGCCGACGCCGCGCGGCCTCGAGATCGATGCGCGGCCCGACGCCAGCGATCCCGTCAGCGAAGGCATGCGCGAGGGCGATGCGATCGGCTTGTTGGGGATCGAATTGCACACGCGGCGCCGCAACCGTGCCAACGGGCTGCTGCGCGCAGCATCGGGCAAGGCACTCAGCTTCGAGCTCGATCAGAGCTTTGGCAATTGCGCGCAGTATATCCAGCTCCGCGATTTCGCCTTCGTGCGCGCGCCGGAAGAACCTTTCGCGGGAGAGATCGAGGCGAGCACGTCGCTCGATCAGGCAGCGCGCGACATGATCAAGGCGGCCGACACGTTCTTCGTGGCGTCCTATGCCGAGCGTGAGGACCGTCGCCAGGTCGACGTCTCGCATCGCGGCGGCCGAGCGGGCTTCGTCCGCGTCGCCGACGACGGCACGCTGACGATCCCCGATTTCGCCGGCAATCTGTTCTTCAACACGCTCGGCAACATCCTCGTCAACGGCAAGGCCGGGCTGGTGTTCGTCGATTTCGAGACCGGCGACCTGCTGCAGCTGAGCGGCGATGCCGAGGTGATGCTGGACTCGCCGGAGATCGCGGCGTTTCAGGGCGCAGAGCGGCTGTGGAGCTTCCGTGCCCGCCGCGTCGTGCGCCGGCGCGGCGCGCTGCCGTTGCGCTGGGCGTTCCGGGCCGAAGGCTGGTCGCCGAATTCGCTGATGACCGGCGACTGGGTGCAGACCGCCGAGCGGATCCGCGCCGCCGAGCGCGCCGCGCAGTGGCGGCCGTTCAAGGTCGCCAGGATCGTCGACGAGAGCCGATCGATCCGCTCGTTTCATTTGCAGCCGGACGACGGTGCGGGGTTGCTTCCGCACCGGGCGGGACAGCATTTGCCGATCCGTCTCTCGTTGCCAGGTATCGACAAGCCGGTCATCCGCACCTACACGCTGTCGGTCGCGCCGTCGGACGGCCTGTACCGGATCAGCGTGAAGCGCGACGGTGTCGTATCGCAGCATCTCCACGACACCATCCATGTCGGCGACATCATCGAAGCGCGTGCTCCGGCCGGCGGCTTCACGATCGATGCGCGCGAGAAGCGGCCCGCGGTGCTGCTTGCCGGCGGTGTCGGCATCACGCCGCTGCTCGCGATGCTGCGCCACGTGGTCTATGAGGGGCTGCGCACCCGCGGCATCCGGCCGACATTCCTGTTTCAGGCCGCGCATGCGAAACAGGACCGCGCGTTCGGCGATGAAGTGCAGCAGCTGGTGGATGCCGCCGGCGGCGCGGTGCGGATCATCCGCATCCTCGGCGATGTCGGCGGCGCCGAGCAGGGCACAGATTACGATGCTGCGGGACGGATCGACATGGCGCTGTTATCGCGCGTCCTGCCGTTCAATGACTACGACTTCTATCTGTGCGGACCGCCGCAGTTCACCCAATCGCTCTATGACGCCCTGCGCGGCTACAACATTGCCGACGGCAGGATTCACGCCGAAGCATTCGGTCCTTCATCGCTGGTCCGGAAGCCCGACCTCGTCACCGCAGCGCCGCCGCGCCGACCGCCGGCGACGACGCCGATCCCGGTCGCCTTCACCACATCGTCGAAGGAGGCGCGCTGGACGCCGGAGGCGGGGACGCTGCTCGAACTGGCGGAAGCGCGTGGCCTTAGCCCCGCCTTCAGCTGCCGGGAGGGCAATTGCGGAACCTGCCGAACGCGATTGCTGGCAGGCGCCGTGACCTATGTGAAGCAGCCCGCCGCCGAGGTGGCCGATGACGAGGCGCTGATCTGCTGCGCCGTGCCGGCGAAGCCGGAGGCCGACGGCGAGGACCGGATCCAGCTGGATCTCTGATCAGCCGCACTGGGACTGCGCGGTGGTTAAAGCCCATGAGATTAGGTTGAGCTGGAACGGCGTCGAAAGTTCACCTCTCCCCGGTGGGGAGAGGTGAACCGAGACCGCGGCAAGCCGATGCAACGAAAATTCATCCCGCTTTAGCCCATGCTGCCCGGCATGAAGCAGCGTGGCCTCGGATGCCCGTCCAGATAATACGGCCACACCATGGTGCGGCCGGCACGGTTCGGTCCGGCGACGACGGCCTCGTCGGGAACGTCGACCCACTCGCCTTCGAGCCGCACACGATAGTGGCCGTCTTTGGTGTCCCAATCGGCGTCATCGACACGCTTCGCGTCGCTGCCGTCGCAGCAGGGGCCCTTGACGCTGCGCAGGCTCTCATACCAGGCGTTCAATTCGGGATGCCCGTGATCATGGGCCTGCGCCGGCCCGATCGCCGGCTTCGCCAGCAGGGCGGTGACCACGACGAGCGCCGCACGCCAAAACCGTTTGTTCATCTGATCCCCAAAATCCGGAAAGCCCATGACAGCCAACCCGGACATGGTCATCGAGATCAGGACATCAATCAGATGATAATCGTAATATAATCACATTCGTGAGAGCAGCGGAGCTGCTGCCGGAAGGCCGGGTGCCGACAAACTCAGGCGAGCAGGCTCATCACCTGGTCGATCACGGCCTTCACCTGCTTCGAATCCGGCCTCTGGTGCGCGAGCGCCAGCAGTCCGGCATGCACCACCATGATGGTGTGGGCGGTGACGCCGGGGTCAAAGCCCTTCCTGAACTGGGCGCGATCGGTGCGCAGTCGCGCGCGCAGCAGCTCTTCAAGCCGCCGGTTGTAGCGCTCGATGCTCTTGCGGAGCTCGACCTGGTCGAGCGAGCCGTCGGTCGCGGAATTGATCGACAGGCAGCCGCGCTGTCCCTTCTCGCCCGAGCAATAGGGAATGAAGCCGGTAAGCCACTGCCTGATGACGTCCCGCGCGGGCCCCGGCTGCGCCAGCACGCGCTCGGCCCAGCCGAGGATGCCGTCGTGATAGCGGTCCAGCACCTTCAGGAACAACGCATTCTTGTCGCCGAACGCCGCATAGAGGCTGGGTTTGGCGACGCCGCTCGCCGCCGTGATGTCGTCGAGCGAAGTCGCCTGAAAGCCCTTCTGCCAGAACATCTGGCGGGCGATTTCCAGGACATCGTCCGGATCGAAGCTGCGCGGCCTTGCCATATCCGTCTTTTATGTACTCCCGCGTCGGATGTGAAGCCTTCACCTTGCCGTGAAGGCAGGTCCGGCTATTGACGCAATTCACATTCTGTACTTTAAGGTACATAATAAAATCGTGAGATCACGCCATGAAAGCGGTTCAGGTCGTTGCGTTCGGACATGCAGCGGAGGTGGTCAAGCTCAACGAGGTGCCGGACGTCGGCAGCCCCGGCCCCGACGAGGTCGTGGTCGCGGTGGAGGCCGCGCCGATCAACAATTCGGATTTCATGATCATCGCCGGGCGCTACGGCTATCTGCCGTCGCCGCCGGCCACGCTCGGGATCGAGGGTGTCGGGCGGGTCGTCGTCGCCGGAGCGCAGGTGAGGAACCTGAAGGAAGGCGACCGCACGCTGATTCCGTTCACGGTCCCGACCTGGACCGAACGCGTCAAATTCACCGCGTCGTGGCAGCGCCCGCTGCCCGACAACGCGGATGTCCGGCAGCTCTCAATGATCGCCGTCAATCCGGCCACCGCCTATCTGCTGCTGACCGATTTCGTGAAGATTCCGCGCGGTGGCTGGGTGATCCAGAACGGCGCCAACTCGGCCACGGCGCGGGCGGTGATCGCCATCGCCAAATCGCTCGAGCTCAAGACCGTCAACATCGTCCGCCGCGAGGAAGTCGTGGACGAGGTCAAGGCGATCGGCGGCGATGTCGTTCTGGTTGACGGCCCCGGTCTCGCCAAACGCGTCGCCAATGAAACGGGCGGGGCGCCGATCCCCCTGGCGCTCGATGTCGTCGGCGGCACCTCGACGCTGAACCTGATGAACTGTCTGGCGCCGAAGGCGGTGCTGGTCATTTACAGCGCGATGAGCGGGCAGCCGTTCTCCGGCTCGGCCCTGAGCGTGATCTTCAACGAGGTGTCGGTGCGCGGCTTCTGGCTCGGTCATTGGGGCAGGACCGCGACGGATGAAGCGTTGGCGAGAATGTACGACCATCTCGTGCCGATGGTCGCATCGGGAGCGATCAGCGCACCGGTGCTGGGGAGCTATCGCCTGGAGGATTTTTCGCAGGCGATCGCGCAGGCGGCCGCATTCAAGGGCAAGGTGATCTTCACGCCAGGCTAGGCCGTGTCCCCGGAAATTTGCCGGCGCGCCACGGCGCGGCCACGCCGCTTTCGCTGACATGTGTCCGCACGACGTCACGCCGAAGGCGGCTAGACGATGGTCGAGAGCGCGAACGCGTGCCACGCGCTCCAGTCAATGCCATCGAACGCCCGCACATACATCGTTTCAGTGCCGGTGCTGGCGCCACCACGCATCCAGACATCATTGATGTCGGCGGCGCTGACGTCGATTGCGGTGCCGGCCGCCCAATGGGAATTCGTGGAGGTCCAGAAATAGCCGCTGCTGGCGCCCGTGCCGCCATCCCAGAACTGATACCCGGTCGCGGCATTGCCGTCGGTGTCGGAATAGGACAACAGGTTGCTGATCTGGCTCCACTCGTTGACGTGCAAGGTCTGATCGCTGATCGAGGCGGAGGGGGCGTGGTTGGGCAGGCTGGTCAGGACAAAGCTGTCCCAGGCGCTCCAGCTCGTTCCGTCGAACGCGCGCACATACATGGTGTCGGTCCCACCGGCGGTGCCGCCTCGCACCCAAATGTTGGCCAGATCGGACGCTGAAACGTCGATGGCCGTGCCGGCCGCCCAGTGTGAATTGTCGGGCGTCCAGAAATAGGCGCTGTTCGCAGCCGTGCCGCCGTCCCAGAACTGGTACTGGGTGATCGCATCGCCGTCGGCGTCGGATGTTGAGGTCCAGTTGACAAGCTGCGCCCATTGCGCGGCGTTCAGCGAATGATCGCTGATCGCCGCGGTCGGGGTCGCATTCGTCGACGTCAGGGTAAAGCTGTCCCAACTGCTCCAGGCGGTGCCGTCGAACGCACGCACATACATGGTGTCGGTACCGGTCGTCGAGCCGCCCCGGATCCAGAGATTGGCCAGATCGGATGCCGAAACGTCGATGGCGGTGCCGGACGCCCAGTGTGAATTGTCGGGCGTCCAGAAATAGGCGCTGGTCGCGCCGGTGCCGCCGTCCCAGAACTGGTACTTGGTGATCGTGTCACCTTCGGCATCGCTGGTAGTGAGCCAGCCCTGTGGCTTGGTCCACTGATTGACGTGCAGCGACTGGTCGTTGATGGTCGCGACCGGCGCCGTGTTGACCGTTGACGTCAGCGTAAAGCTGTCCCAGTTGCTCCATGCCGTTCCGTCGAATCCTCTTACCCACAGCGTTTCGGAGCCGACCGCCGAGCCGCCGTGGATCCAGACATTGGCGAGGTCAGCCGCCGAAACTTCGATCGTCGTGTTGGCATCCCAGTGGGAATTGGTGGGAGTCCAGAAATAGGCGCTGGTTGCGGCGGTGCCGCCGTCCCAGAACTGGTACGTCGTGATTGCATCTCCATCGGCATCCGACGCCGTCAACCAGTTGTTGACGGTGACCCACTGATCCATGTGCACGGATTGATCGCTGATCGTCACCACAGGTAGCGAATTCGTCGTCGTCAGTGCGAACGAGTCCCAATTGCCCCAGTCCGATCCGTCGAATGCTCTGACCCACAGCGTCTCGGAGCCGGTCGTCGAGCCGCCGCGGACCCAGACGTTGGTCAGGTCGTCGGCCGAAACTTCGATCGTGGTGTTGGCAGCCCAGTGGGAATTGGTGGGGGTCCAAAAATAGGCGCCGGTTGCGGACGTGCCGCCGTCCCAGAACTGATACTTGGTGGCGGCATCTCCGTTGGCATCAGAGTAGCTCAGCCAATTCTCGACCTTCGACCATGTATTGATGTGCAGCGACTGGTCGTTGATGGTGGCAACCGGAGTTGCGTTTGGAATCGTCGTGAACGTGAACGACGTCCAGTTACTCCAATCAGTCCCGTCGAAGGCACGCACCCACATCGTTTCCGAGCCACTGACCGAACCGGACTTCAACCACACATCGGAAAGGTCCGACGCCGCTACGTTGATGACAATGTTGGCATCCCAGTGGGAATTGGTAGGAGTCCAGAAGTAGCCGCTGGTTGCGGACGCACCGCTGTCGAAGAACTGAAAGCTTTGCGCGGGATTGCCGTCGGCGTCGAAATAAGTCAGCCACGGTTGTATTTTTTGCCAGTGGTTGGACGCCAGGCTGTGGTTGCCAATCGTGACGACCGGTGCGGTATTGGCCATGGTTTGCTTCCTCGCGGCGGGCCGGTCGACACCGGCTAATTTCCAAGGTGCAGCGCAATCAACTTTGCCCTCGTAGAGCGGGCTGGTCCCGCCAGCGTCATTGCGTCGAGAGCATTCCAAAACTCAGCAATATCAGGTCAGCATTGCAGAATTGGGATGTGACGTCTGTGACAGGAATCACCTGTACTGGCCGAGAGTGCTGCGGCAAAATGCCCGGACGTCGCTGTCGAACCTTACGTCGCGATTCGCGACGTGATCGCTGACGATGCAATTGGCAACATTAACACGCTGGGGTCGACGCTTTGCTTTTTGGTCTTGTTGCCTTCTGCAGCACCTTCGGCCAGTGCCGGTCGCACGCTGTGCTGGGGCAACCGCATCTCGATCGTCGTACGCCGGTCCAGTTGTGACGCGAAGCGATGGTCGCTGCGCCAGACCGCGGCTAGCGCGTGCCCGGATTAGTTGCGTCATTGCGGGACGTTAGGACGTCAGCGCGGCTCCATTGTCATTGCAGCTTGAGACCTGCCCGACTTGCCGCTACCAGTGCAGTCCGGCAGCAATGCCGAGCGCATTGGCGATAAGGAACGGTTCTCATGGCGAACACGACGGCGGAGCTTGAAGCGCTCCTGATGCAGCGATCGTTGACCGATCCGCAGCTTCTGGCGACGGCGGAGGCGGCATCGGACTTCCGGATCCTGCCGGATGCCACCGTGATCAAGATCGGCGGGCAGAGCGTCATCGACCGCGGCCGCGCCGCCGTCTATCCGCTGGTCGATGAGATCGTCGCGGCCCGCAAGGCGCACAAGCTGCTGATCGGGACCGGCGCGGGCACCCGCGCCCGGCACCTCTATTCGATCGCGGCCGGGCTTCGGCTGCCGGCCGGCGTGCTCTCGCAGCTCGGCGCCTCGGTCGCCGACCAGAACGCGGTGATGCTGGGCCAGCTGCTCGCCAGGCACGGCATCTCCGCGGTCAGCGGCGCCGGACTTTCGGCCGTGCCGCTTTATCTCGCCGAGGTGAACGCCGTGATCTTCAGCGGCATGCCGCCTTACGGCCTCTGGATGCGGCCGGCACCCGAGGGCATGATCCCGCCCTATCGCACCGATGCCGGATGCTTCCTTGTCGCCGAACAGTTCGGCTGCAAGGCGATGATCTATGTGAAGGACGAGAACGGCCTCTACACCGCGAACCCCAAGACCTCGAAGGGCGCGGCCTTCATCCCGAAAATCTCGGTCGCCGAGATGAAGGCGAAGGGGTTGCAGGATTCGATCCTCGAATTCCCGGTGCTCGATCTGCTCGCCACTGCGCGCCATGTCCGGCAGGTGCAGGTCGTCAATGGCCTCGTACCCGGCAACCTTACCCGCGCGCTCGCGGGCGAGCACGTCGGCACCATCATCACCGCGAACTGAGCAGGGGCACGACCATGGACGCTACCATCAAGCACGTCGCCTCGCCGCTCGCGCGCCAGACCCTGCTCGACAGCGATCTCACCCGTCCCGTTGCCGGCGGTCGCCCGATCCCGCTGCTGCCCTGGGTGCAGGTGGTGAAGATCGGCGGCCGCTCGATCATGGATCGCGGCCATGAAGCAATCCTGCCGATCGTCGATGAGCTGCGCGCGCTGTTGCCCGAACACCGCCTGCTGATCCTGACCGGCGCCGGCATCCGCGCCCGCCATCTCTACAGCGTCGGTCTCGATCTCGGCCTGCCGGTCGGCTCGCTCGCGCCGCTCGCTGCCAGCGAGGCCGGCCAGAACGGCCATATCCTGGCCTGCCTGCTCGCGCCGGAGGGCGTGTCCTATATCGAGCATCCGACCATCGCGAGCCAGCTCGCGATCCATCTCTCCGCGGCCCGCGCGGTGGTGGGCAGCGCGTTTCCGCCCTATCACCATCATGAATTCCCGGTCTCGCGCATCCCGTTGCATCGCGCCGATACCGGTGCGTTCCTGATTGCCGATGCGCTCGGCGCCGCCGGGCTGACGATCGTCGAGGATGTCGACGGCGTCTACTCCGACGATCCGAATGGTCCCGAGGGGAAGAAGGCGCAGCTGCTGCGCGAGGCCAGCCTCGCCGACCTTGCCAAGCTGAAGGGCACGCTGCCGTTCGATCCCGCGCTGCTCGAGGTGATGGCCAATGCGCGGCATATCGAACGCGTGCAGGTCGTGAACGGCCTCGTTCCCGGCCGGCTCACGGCGGCGCTGCGCGGCCAGCATGTCGGGTCGATCATCCGCACCGGCGCGCAGCCGGCTTAAATCGAGTCGCGGACTCCACTTCACCTCGCCCCGCGTGCGGTAGGGCAATCGCATATGGCCGTTTGAGGCAATCGGAGTTCCCACAAACTCGTCATGCCCGGGCTTGTCCCGGGCATCCACGTCTTCGTTTCCACGCAAAGAAAAGACGTAGATGGCCGGGACAAGCCCGGCCATGACGGCGCGGAAGAATCGGTTCATTCCATATGCGATTGCCCTGCCGCGTGCGGGGAGAGGTCGGAATGCATCGATAGATGCATTCCGGGTGAGGGGCAGTCTCCGCGGACGCAGCTATCACCGTACGCGCGGAGGCAGCCCCTCACCCCAACCCTTTCCACGTAAGAACGGGGAGAGGGAGCACAACGCCATTCGAACTAATCCAGTCGGTCCTTTCAGCGCGCGACCGAGGGACTACTTGATCGTCGCGCGCACCGTGATGACCGAGGTGCCGGATGCCTTCGGCCCCTGACCCGTCGCCTTGATGGCGAACGTATCGTTGCCCTTGTACTTGGCCTTCGCCCTATATTCGAAGGTTGATGCGTTGATCTTCTTCAGCTTGCCGTAGGCCGGCTTCTGCGAGATCGCGGAGTCCGTCACCGTGCCGCGGATCCCGATCGGTATCTGGCAGCTTTGGCCCGAGGCGACGTCGATATCGCCGCTCGAATTCTCGCCCCAATCCGCCAATGTCATCGACATCGAACATTCCGGCACGGGCTGCGCCGAAGACGCCGGCGTGACATTTAATGCAAAGATGAGCGCCAGGGCGGCGACCCCCGACGTCCGCGTGGTGACGATACTCGTTTTCATGCAAGGCCCATTGCTGAAGGTTCTCGGCGCAGGAATCCTGCAACGTGGGAGCAGGGGTGGCAAGGGCTTCGCCTCGCCCGCGCGACATGTGTTGAAATGCTTGGGCGCTTGTTGCGTCGCTGAAGCGCCCCCATAGTCTCCGCGGCCTTGATCTGATCGGGGCAAAAGCGCGCGTGACAGGGAAGGGTTCCAATGGCTGAAAGCAGCGACGGTCAGGCAAAAGCTCAACCAGCCGGATTCGCCGGCGTCACCCGCAAGACCCTTGAGCGTCTCGCTTTGCCCGGCGATGATCGCGAGCTTGTCGTTGCCGAGGTGACCTATCCGCCCGGCGGCGTCGCTCCGCTGCACCGACACCCCGTTGGCGGCGTGGTCTTCATCGTCGAAGGCGTTGCCGAGTCCGCCTATGGCGACGAGGCGCCGCGCCAGTATCGGGCAGGCGAGACCTTGCAGGATCGACCCGACGTTCCGCACACGCTGTTTCGCAATTGCGATCCGGATCGGCCGCTGCGCTTCCTGACCATCTACGCGCTCGAACCCGGGCGCGCCTACACGATGGAGCCGTGAGGTTGGGAAAAGGCCAAGGCAAAATGTTACGGTTGGCTCACCTGGGGTTTCGGGTTTGCGCCGGCCGTCCGAGGTGGAACGGCGAGCAGGAGGCAAACCGACTCCACCAGGAGTTCATGCGCACGGTCGACAATGTCGTCCAACGAACTCGTCTTCGCGAACATGGCCTGGGCTTCAGCCAACAACCGGTCGCGCGTTGGTATGCTGGGCAGATGCAAGTCGGCGCGATGCTGTAACAGAACAAGCGCTTCCCGCACCGACAATCCGGTTTCGTGGACCGACGATTTGATAGCCTGCGCGATGTACTCGGGATTGAAGCGACCAGCGAGTTGTTCAGCCGTTCGCTTTATCACACGCGATCCCAAGCGCTGCTCGTTGCGGAGAACCTGCGTGGGCGGCGCCTTCAGATTCCAGACAATGCCGAGCAAGGACAAGGTCACCAAAACATAATAGGTCACATCAATCTCCCACCACCGGAAGCCTTGCCGCGCACTGCTTTGGTAGGCGTGATGATTGTTGTGCCAACCCTCACCCATCGTAAACAGAGCCAGCAGCCAATTGTTGCGGGAATCATCGCCCGTAACGTACCGCTTGCGCCCGTGAACATGCGCGAGGGAGTTGATGCAAAACGTGGCGTGATACAGCAGCACGGTGCTCCAGAAGAAACCGACCACGAGCCCGGGCCATCCGGCGATCAGGAAGCACAGACCTGCGACCACGATCGCCGGCAAGGCCTCCAATCTGTGAAGCCACATCAACTCCGGATACGAGGCAAAATCCGCAATTTTCGTCAGATCAGTTGCATCGTGCTGTCGATAAAAAATCCACCCGAGATGACTGTACACGAAGCCTTTATGCCCCGGCGAATGCACATCTTGCTCGGTATCCGAATGAAGATGGTGATGTCGATGTTTCGCGGCCCACCAAAGGACGCTTTTCTGAGCGCTGCTTTGGGCGAGGAATGCGAGGATGAATTGAAACGTCCTGCTCGTTGAGTAGGCCCGATGCGAGAAGTACCGATGATAGCCGGCGGTGATCGCAAACATGCGCAGCCAGTATAGGGCGACGCAAATTGCAGTCGCTTGCCATGAGACGCCCGTCCAGATCGCCGCCAGACACCCTGCGTGGACCAGCAGAAACGGGAGGACCTGCGGGTACATGATGTCGTCGTGTTGCTGATCTAGATCGATATTGGTGGACACGCTCGCGACCTCAGTTGTTTCAATGCGCGGGCCGCCCGGCCGGATGCTCAAATCCCGGCTTTGGCGGCATTGCACGCGGAGTAATGGTAGCCCCCCGGTCGGTAGACAAGTCGCGGGGGCGCCAAACCAGCGGCTCTGCTAGTACATTGGTTGCAAAAGCAGCATGGCGCCGATTGCCGCAGCTTACGCGGCGCGCAGATTGTTCAGTCCGGTGGTCTGCAACGATTTCAAAAAGCAATCTTCTGTCCTTCGTTGAGAGTGATCAAGCCGGCGCGTTCGCGAGGGCATCGTCTGGTTGCAGGCATCCGCGCTATTCCTTCCTCGCCGTCAGCCCGTCGACCATCGCGCGCGTCAAGGTTGCGATCTCGCTGCGCAATGCGCCGATCGGCACCGCGATCAGCTTGTGCTCCAGCCCGAGCGCGACCATGCCGTGCACGGCCGAGAACAGGCTGCGCGCGGTGACGCCGAGCTGCGCCGGCGAACGCTGCGGAAACAGCGCGGCGAGCGGCTTGTAGATGTGGCGGAACAATTCCATCTGCTCGGTGATTGCCCATTCCGGCACCGGCTTGCCGGGCTGCATGCGATGCTCGAACAGCGCGCGCCACAGTTCGAGATTGTCGGCGGCGAAGTCGCAATAGGCGACCGCGATCCGCACCAGCATCTCGCGCGGCGCCGCAGCCCCGCCGATCTCGGCCAGCGACAGCGACGCGTCGAGCCGCGCCAGCGTGCGTGAGCCGACGCGCAGGATCAACTCGTCGACATCCTCGACCAGATTGTAGACGCCGCCATTGGCGACCCCGATTTCCTGGGCCAGTTCGCGGGTTTTCAGGCCGCCGAGACCCTTTGCCGCAATCGCCCGTTCCGACGCTTCGATCAGCGCTTCCCGCAGTTTTGCACGTCGTTCCAATGCCTTGGACATCTTTGATCCTTCGTTAACCATCGTCTTGAGCGTCGCTCAAATATTTCTTGAGCAATGCTCATTATGTGGTACAAGAGATTCATGAGCGATGCTCATAACAGGGAGCGATGAAATGTTCAAAACTGTTTTCACTCTTTTCCGCGGCACCGTTGCGGTGGCCGAAGAGGAACTTCAAGACCGCACCGCGCTGGTCATCCTCGACCAGCAGATGCGCGATGCCGCCGCCGCCGTCGACCGCTCGAAGCGGACCCTGGCGCTGGCGATCGCCGGCGACCAGCAGGAGGGCCGGCGGCTCGACGCCACCAACGCCCGGATCGCCGATCTCGAACAGCGCGCGTCGGCGGCACTCGAGGGCGGCCGGGAAGACCTCGCCCGCGAAGCCGCGCAGGCGATCGCCAATCTCGAAGCCGAGCGCGATGCCGCGATGACCGCACGCGCGCTGTTCGCCTCCGAGATCACCCGGCTGAAGCGCCATGTCGGCAACGCCGAGGCGCGCATCGCCGAACTCGACCGCGGCCGTCGGCTGGCCCGCGCATCGGAAGCGGTGCGTTCGCTGCGCCGGAGCGGCATCGAGGCTGCACGCCCCTACGAATCGACGCTGCCGGAAGCGGAGGCGACGCTGAAGCGGCTGCGCGAGCGGCAGATGGAGATCCAGGCCGCCGACGAGGCGTTGATCGAGATCGACGCCGCCGCGGGGCCGCTCGCCACCGCCGAGAAACTCGCCGAGCAGGGTTTTGGCCCGCGCATGAAATCGACCGCCGACGACGTGCTGGCGCGGCTGAAAGCCAGGCGCCCGCCCGCTGCCTGAAACCTGAAGCCTGAACTTCAAGTCTGAAACCAAGCCAATTTCAAACCATCTATCATCAAGGAGACGACCATGAACCAGACCATCCAACCCCACAGCGGCAGCTGGGTTACCTTCACCTACGCGTCCTTTGCGGCCTCCGCCTTCCTCGTCGCCCTCGGCGTGTTCTTCCTGCCGATCGACCTCTGGATGAAGGGCTATCTCACGATGGGCATCGTGATGCTGGTCCAGACCTGCGTCACGCTGACCAAGACGGTGCGCGACAATTACGAGAGCAGCAAGTTCGTGAACCGTATCGAGGACGCCAAGGCCGAGCGCCTGCTGATGGAAGTCTCCAAGGCGGCGTGAGCCGAAGTCAAGTCGAAGCGGCGGGTGGTTTTCCACCCGCCGCTTTCGTCGGGGGCGGGTCTCGCCCCGCGTCATTGCGAGGAGCGATAGCGATGAAGCAATCCATCGCCCCGCATCTGCGGAAGCATGGATTGCTTCGCGGAGCCTGTCATCGGGGCGCGCGTTCGCGCGACCCGTTGGCTCGCAATGACGGGTGGATGGACTGCCGGCGCTTGCGGCCAACTTGTTCCGTTTCCGGAAGGCCTTGTTTACCCTGCGGCAAACAGCGTCAGGTTGCGCTCATGGCTCCTTAACAGGGGTGAGTGCAGAGATCGCGCCCGAGGGACAGAGAAATGGCGTCCACGGACAATCCCACGCCGGCTTCCAAGAGCCTTGGCAAGCACCTTGGCAAGGCGCGCGCCGCCTTTGACGGTCTGCGCAGCCATGGCGGCTTCTGGCTGAGGGCGCTGTCGCAGCCGACCATCGATCTCAGCTTGCGCACCCAGGCCGGCCAGCGCACCCGCATCGTCGAATCGCCCGGCCTGTCGCTGCCGAGGGACGAGCTCGACGCGCTGGTCGAGCAGCTGCGCATCGTCGCCGCCAAGACGCTGCCCGAGGAGAGCCTGACCTATGGCATCTTCTCCGGCGAACCCGAGCGGCTGTCGCGCGCCGTCGTCACCCTAATATCCGAAGAAGACACCGGGCGTCCGATCGCCTTCAACGCGCTGTCGGTGATGGACGTGCCGCTCGACGGCGAGCCGGCCGAGGTCACCCATCTCGGCCTCGTCATGGTCGATCCCGATGTGCGCGGGCAGGGGCTGTCCTGGGTGCTCTACGGCCTGACCGCGCTGGTGCTGTTCGCCCGCGACGGGCTGCGGCCGAAATGGATATCCAACGTCACCCAGGTGCCGGCGGTGGTCGGCATGGTCAGCGATACGTTCTCGGACGTCTACCCGTCGCCGCTGCCGGGCGCACGGCAGAGCTTTGCGCATCTGCAGCTCGCGCGCGGCATCATGGCAAGGCATCGCGCGGTGTTCGGCGTCGGCGAGGAGGCCGGCTTCGACGAGGCGCGCTCGGTCATCACCAACGCCTATACCGGCGGCTCGGACGCGCTGAAGAAGACCTTCGAGGTCGCCCCGAAGCATCGCAATGCCGTCTATAACGAGTTTTGCGCGCGCGAGCTGGACTACGCGCGCGGCGACGACGTGCTGCAGATCGGCCGCGTCGATCTTGCCGGCGCGCGCCGCTATCTCATGAGCGAGGTGCCCTCGGGCTCGCTGCCGGCGCTGCTCGCGGCGTCCGCGATGCTGGCGCTGCAGCGGCTGGTGCTGCCGATGGTCTACTGGATGGACGACAGCCGCGCCTTCGGCACGCTGCGTCCGCGCAAGCAGGATGGCGGGGCCGCGCGATGAATTTCGACTATTACTCCTTCACCGGCCGTAATATCGGCTTCATCGACGAGCACGAGCAGCAGCTGCTGCGTCAGGCGCGGGTGTTCGTCTGCGGCGTCGGCGGCATGGGCGGCGCGGCCTTCATGGCGCTGGCGCGCGCCGGCGTCGGCAAATTCGTGATCGCCGACATCGACCGCTTCGAGGTCTCCAACCTCAACCGCCAGGTGTTCGCCTTCGCCGACGAGGTCGGGCGCGAGAAGGCGGCGGTTGCCGCGGAAGCGGCGAGGCGCATCAATCCGACCATCGAGATCGAGGTGCTTGGCGAGAACTGGACCAGCGAGCTGGCGGGGATCGCCGCGCAGTGCCCGGTCATCGTCAACGGCATGGACGATATCGCTGCCGGCGTGCATCTGTACCGCACCGCCAAGCGCGCCGATGCAACGGTGATCGACGCCTACATGTCGCCGCTGCCGTCGGTGATCGTGGTGCGCCCGCACGATCCGCGGCCCGAGCAGCGCCTCGGCTTCCCGACCCTTGGCAAGGACTGGACCGATATCACCGAGGACGATCGCCGCGCCGCGATGCGCGCCGAGATCGAGCACGTGATGCTGCATTCCTCGTCGCGCAACTACGTCGACCTCGCCATCGCCGGCGAAGTGGCCGCCGGCCGCCGCAGCCGGATGTCGTTCGCGCCGATGGTGATCTCGACCGGCATGCTGATGGCCTATGAGGCGGTCGCGCTGATCCTGGGCCGCACCTCGGGCACCGATTGCCGTGGCTGGTTCCTCAACCCGTATCGGCCCGCGATCGAGAAGCCGCGCAATGCGCTCGTCGCCGCCCTGATGCGTCCGCTGGTGCGGCGGGCCATCGACGACTTGACGGGCAGCAAATGACCTCCGGGGTGATCGCCGATTCCATCGTCAATCTGTGCGGCGCCATCGGGCTCGCCGTGGCGATGATGACGTTCTACCGGCGCGATCCAAGGAGCCCGTTGACGCGCCGCCTGCTGCTCGCACTCGGCGTGATCGCGATCTTGTTCCTCGACCGCGGCCTTGCCTGGTGGACCGGAAGCCGCCTGCTCGACCGCCTCTCGGTAATCCCGGCCTCGCTGGTTCCGCTCGGCGCCCTGATCGTCACCGAAGGCATCCTGCGGCGCCACGCGCCGCGCGCGGTCAAGATCGCGGCGCTCGCGGGCGGCATCCTGCTCGGTCTTGGCGGCCTGTTCGGACTGCAACGGCTTGCGATGCCTTACGCGATCGCGCTGGCGCTGTTCCAACTGCTGGGCTTCGCCACGTGCGCGCTGCTGCTGGCGACGCGCGATCGCGCCTCGCTGATGGCTGCGGAGAACCGCAGCATCGGCCGCATGGCGGTCGGTGCGCTGGTCGTGATCCCGTTCATCCTGACCGACTTCCGCACGCTGTTTCCCGATATCCCCGTGCGGCTCGGCGCGCTGGGCGCGCTGCTCACGGTGACCGTGATGCTGATCGCCGGCGGCGGCGCCGAGACGCGCCGGCACGGCCTTGCGATGATGGCGCTGCGGCTGATCTCTTCGGGCCTGCTGGGTCTCGCCGCTGCCTTCATGGCTCCCGACGTCGACGCCGCCCAGATGGTTCGTTTCGTTGCGGTTGCGATCGCCGGCGTGCTGACCATCGGGTTGATGACGGACGCGCTGCGGGCGCTGTTCGAGTCGCAGGAGCCGGGCGTGCTCAATTCGGTCGCGGCATCGCCGGCGCAGACCCGCGAGCAGTTGATCGCCGAGCTCGCGCGGCATCCGATCTTCGAAAGCGCGCGGCGCTTCCGCGAGAACGAGCTCGCGCTCTACGATCCGCCGCTGCTGCACGACTTCCTGTCGACCCGGCGCGTGCTGCGGCGGTCCGACGCGCCATGGGGACTGGCGTCGACCGATCCCGCGGCCGAGCGCATGGTCTCTCTGATCGCAGCCAACAACGCCTCCCATGTCATCGTGCTCGGACACGATCCGCTCGACCTGATCGTGCTCGCGGTGCCCGTCACGGCGGCCGACCCCGCCACTGAAACCGCGCTGGCGCTGGTACGCCGGCTGCTGGCGTTGACCCCGGAGGCCAAATGACATCAGAGATCCGCGAGGGCGACCGCAGGGCGGCATTCGACGCCGCCCTCAATGCCTACGGGCCCGACAGCCTCTACGTGCCGCCGCTGTGGAGCGATTTCGACCGGATGTTTGATTCCGCCAGGAATCCGTTCGTCACCGAAGGCCACGGCCGCCATGCGCTGTTCTCCGCGCATCGCGATGGACGACCGGTCGGTCGCATTGCCGCCTCGATCCACGACGCGTCCAACCGCAAGCACGGCACCCGCCATGGTGCATTCGGCTTCTTCGATTGCATCGACGACGTCGAGGTGGCCGATGCGCTGCTGCGCGCCGCCGAGCAATGGCTGTCGGCGCGCGGCATGAGCCGCGTCGCCGGCAATTTCAATCTCACCGCGATGCAGCAGATCGGCGTGATGACGGATGGCTTCGACCATTCGCCGTTCACCGACATGATGTGGTCGCCGCCGCACATCGCAAAGCATCTCGAACGTGCCGGCTATGCCGCGACCTTCCCGATGACGACGTTCGAGATCGCGCTCGACGGCGGCAAGCCGGAGCAATTGCTCGGCGACAAGCAGCGCGCGGTGCTGGTCGATCCCGATTTCGTCTGGCAGCCGATCAAGCGTTCCGCCTTCAAGGTGCGGTTGGAGGATGCGCGGCTGATCCTCAATGACGGCTTTGCCGACAATCCGATGTTCGTGCCGCCGACCGCCGCCGAATATCTGTTCCAGGCCGGCGACATGATGTGGATCATCGACAAGCGGATTTCGACCGTGGTCTATCACCGCGGCCGGCCCGCCGGAGCGATCATCGCGATCCCCGACCTCAATCCGCTGATCAAGGCGATCGGCGGCCGGGTCGGGCTGTCAGCGCCTTTCAAATTCGTGCAGCACCGCGTGATGAACAGGCGCGCGGTGCTGATCTATCAGTCGGTCTGCCGCGACCTGCACAATCGCGGCCTCAACGGCGCGATGCTCTACCGCACCGCGCTGGCGTTGCAGGAGGCCGGCTACCGCACGCTGGGCGGCACCTGGATCGCCGACATCAACGGTCCGTCGCTGCGCCAGGCCGAGAAGGTCGGGGCGAAGCCGCTGCACCGGCTGCATCTGTTCACCAAGCGGCTGGCCGCACCATGAGCGCGCTGACGCCGGATCTGCTGCGCGAGGTGGTCGCGGAGGCGCGGCTGGCGCCGAGTGTCCACAACATCCAGCCGACCCGCTGGCGCCTGTTCGGCGATGGGCGGCTGGCGCTGGTCGATGCGACCGGCGTCCGCGCCCCGGTTGCCGACCCCGTGGGGCATGACGTGCTGGTGTCGCATGGCGCGGCGCTGGAGGGCATGAGCCTCGCGCTTAACCGCCGCGGCTTCGCAATCACAGGCATCACCACGCTCGAGCAGCCGCTGTCGCCGCAGTTTGCGGTGCTGTGCTCTTTTGCGATCAGGCAAGGAGCCGAGCCCGATCCGCTGGCGGACCTTGTGGCACGTCGCATGTCGTGGCGCGGCAAGTTTGCGGCATCGCCGGTCGATGCGGCGGCGCTGGCGCAGCTGGCTGCCGCGCGCGACGATGTAATCTGCATTGGAGATCGCGGGGCGATTGCCGATATCGCCAACTGGGCCGATCGGGCCGAATTCTCCTTTGTCCGCGGCGACGACTATCGGGCTGAGCTGCTCGCATGGATGCGGCTGTCGCCCGGCCATCCGCATTATCTGCTCGATGGGCTCAACCGTGATGCGCTCGCCATGAATTCGGTCGAGGCCACCGCCGCGCGCTACCTGCTCGGCACCCTGTTCAAGCCGCTCGATCGTCTCGGCCTCGCCGCATCGTTGCTTGCCGACGGCGCCAAGACCGCGTCGGCGTCGGCGATCGTGCTGTTTTGCCGTCCCGTCGGTGAGGATCCACTCACGACCGGACGGCATTTCTACCGCGCCTGGCTGGAGATCGATCGCGCCGGTTTCGCGGCGTGCCCGATTTCGGCGCTGGCCGATCATCCTGACTTTAACGACCGGCTGCGAAAGCTCGGCAAAATCGGCGCCGATCTATGCCTCGTCAACGTGTTCCGCATCGGCCGGCCATCAAAACCGATCAAACCGCGGCATTTCCGGTTGCCTGTTGACCGGCTCATTGTCTGAAAATTAAGCTGCAATCCCCGCTGTCAAAACTTCACGCGGTCGTGCTATGACGCCGCCCGCTAACCAACGACCGGTGGAGATGATGTCGAAGCAATCGCTGCGCGAGGAGGCCGAACGCCTCATCCGCGAGACCATGGAAAAGCGGAACCTGGTCATCAAGCAGGGCACGACCCGGATCGAGGCCGTTTGCGGCAAATGCGGTGCGCCGAACCGGGTGCAGGCGGAAAAGGGCCAGTCCCGCGTCAAGTTCACCTGCAAGAACTGTGACCACAAGCAGGAAACGCTGTGAGCGGGGCCGCGCTCCCGTCATCCTGAGAGAATGTGAATGTATTCAGCGTCGTCCTGGCGAAAGCCAGGACCCATTACCCCAACCGCTTGTTGTTGTGCGATGCTGGAGCCACTATCGCACTCTCAATCGAATTCGGTGGTTATGGGTCCTGGCTTTCGCCAGGACGACGGCGCGCGGAGGCCGCTCGCTACAATTCTCACGGTGACAGTCAGCAGTCGCGTAGGACGGGTGGGGCGAAGCGATACCCGTCAATGCATCGGTGCGGCGGGGTGATGGGTATCGCTGCGCTCCACCCATCCTGCGAATCTACTGAGAGAATGTGAATGTATTCAGCGTCGTCCTGGCGAAAGCCAGGACCCATTACCCCAACCGCTTGTTGTTGTGCGATGCTGGGGCCACTATCGCACGCTCGATCGAATTCGGTGGTTATGGGTCCTGGCTTTCGCCAGGACGACAGCGTGCGGAGGCCGCTCGCTACAATACTCACGGTGACAGTCAGCAGTCGCGTAGGATGGGTGGGGCGAAGCGATACCCGTCAATGCATCGGTGCGGCGGGGTGATGGGTGTCGCTGCGCTCCACCCATCCTGCGAAGCAGGTCTACTTGAATACTTCGCAGACCGTGGTGTGATCCGGCGCGATCCTGGCCGCGGTCCGCAGCGAGACGCTGTGCCACCAGGCATCGAGCGCGTGCCGGTCGCAGGCGAGCTTCACGCTCATCCCGCCGGCGAACTTGATCCAGTCCGCAAAGCTCGCGCGCGACACCGCGATCACGACGGGAATGTCGGCGCCGAGTGCGCGCTCGATCAGGAAGCCGAGGCCCTTGCCGTCGCGCTCCCGCTTGCCGAAGCGGTTGATGACCACAAGATCGGCGCCTTCAGCGAGCGCATCGGCGACGCGGACGCCGGCGGCCTGCAGCCGCGACAGATCGAGCTTGCAGCCGGTCGCGCCAGCGCTCGTGGTATCCGGGCTCGATGGCTGCGCCAGCAGCAGCGTCTCGCCGCTATGCACCAGCACGGCCGACAGGCTGGAATCCGCGCATTGGCCTGATTGCACCATGCCGACCACGCGCGCGCCGTGTGCTCTCAGATCGGCAGCGAAGTCGCGCAGGATGGCATCGGGATCGTTATCGGCGTCATAGACCAGGGCGGCAAGGTCGCATTGGGCGTCGAACATGATGGGCTCTGTTCGTTATGGAGGGGAGGGGCGGCCGCGGCACCGAGGCGTCGCGGCCGCATGTTGATGGGTCAGGCGGCCGGCGGGCCGTTGATGATCTGCAGCTGGGTGAACTCGGCGAGGCCTTCCTCGGCGAATTCGGTGCCGATGCCCGACTGCTTGGCGCCGCCGAACGGGATGTTCGGGGCCATGTCGAGGTGCTTGTTGATCCACACCGTGCCGGCCTCGATCCGGGTCGCGATCTCATGCGCGCGCTGGATGTCGGACGACCAGACCGACGCGCCGAGGCCGTAGGTGGTGGCATTGGCGCGGCGGATCACGTCGTCCTTGTCGGAGTACTTGATGACAGGCAGCACCGGACCGAACTGCTCCTCGTCGACCAGCTTGGAGCCTTCCTTGATGTCGCGCACGATGGTCGGCTCGATGAAATAGCCGGGGCGGTCCATCGCGGCGCCGCCGGCAATCACGTTGCCGTTCTTGCGGGCGTCGTCGAGGAACGCCTTGACTTTCTCGTACTGCATCTTGTTCTGCAGCGGGCCGAGCTTGGTGCCCTGCTTGGAGCCGTCATCGACCACGGTGTTCTTCGCGATCGCGACCAGCTCGTTGCAGATTTCGTCATAGACCGACTCGTGCACATAGAGCCGCTTGATGGCGAGGCAGACCTGGCCGGAGTTCTGGAACGCACCCTCGAAGATGCCGGGCGCGACCTTCTTCGGATCGACGTCGTCGAGCACGATGCCGGCGTCGTTGCCGCCGAGCTCGAGCGTGATCCGCTTCAGGGTCTGCGATGCGCTCGCCATTACCTTCTGGCCGGTGGCCGAGGAGCCGGTGAAGGAGATCTTGCGGATGTCGGGATGCTTGGTCATGTGGTCGCCGAGATCGTTGGCATCGGCGATGAAGTTGAGCACGCCCTTCGGCAGGATGTTCTTGACCAGTTCGGCAAAGCGCAGCGAGGCGAGCGGCGTGGTCGGCGCAGGCTTCACCACCAGCGTGTTGCCGGCGAGCAGCGCCGACGGCAGCTTGAACGCCAGGATCAGCAGCGGATAGTTCCAGGGAATGATCGCGCCGACCACGCCGAGCGGACGGCGATAGGCCTCGACCTTGCGGTCGCCGGAATTCTCGATCACGCGCATCGGCAGTTCGAGCGAGCCGAGATAGCGGAAGAAGCCGGCCATGCCCATCACCTCGCCGGTGGCATCGGCGAGCGGCTTGCCCTGTTCGCTGGTCAGGATATGCGCGAGCTCGTTGGCGTTGGCCTCGATCACCTCGGCCATCTTGATAATCAGCTTGCGGCGCTCCTCCATCGGCGTGGCGGCCCAGGCCGGGTAGGCGGCCTTCGCGGCGGCGACAGCCTTGTCGAGCTGTTCCCTGGAGGCGCGCGGGCATTGCGCCACCACCTCTTCGGTCGCCGGATTGAGCACCGGCATGGTCTGGTCGCCGGGTACCATCTTGCCGTCGATGAGAAGCTTGTAATCACTCATTGGCCTTGCTCTCCCTGGTCAAACGGGCCCTTCGCGGACCTCGTTATATTCATGTGTATATCACGGATGCGGGTTCGACGCCACGGCCATTCAGGGCACGCGCGCGGCACTGCCGAACCGAATGAATTCTCTGGAAAATCGTGAAGAAAAATCAGCCTGAGCTTCGTGCCGATTTATTCGCGGTTGCCCGCCCGGCGTCAATCGGGGCACCGCGGGCTTCAATAGATTCTAATGCCGCGCGCGGCTCTGCCGATGGCTGCCGCGGCTATACTTTTAAGGGCTGGACGCTGGTCGTCTTCTCGATATATTAAATGGAATATAACGATGATCCGGAGTGCCGGCATGCAGATCGAAACCCAGGAGCTCACCACCTGCGAAGTCGCGTCCGATGGCTGCGCCATTTCGCTTGGCTTCGTGGACGGCAAGGGCGAGCCCGCAACCATCCGCCTGTCGATCAACCAGGTCGGCGCGCTGGTGATGACCTTGCCCGGGCTGATCAGCAAGGCGCTGCAGACCCGCTTCGGCGACCAGACCTTGCGCTACGCCTATCCGCTGGATTCCTGGGTGATCGAACAGTCGACCGATCCGGCGCAGGGCATGGTGACGCTCAAGACCACGGACGGCTTCAGCGTCTGCTTCTCGATTCCGCGCGCCCAGCAGAGCGAGCTCGGCGAGGCGCTGGTGGCGCAGCCGGTGACAAGGGTGCAGGTGCGCGCGAATTAGGAGCTTGTAGGATGGGTCGAGCGAAGCGATACCCGTCAAATAGCGGACCGCGGGAGAGGTGATGGGTTTCGCTTCGCTCGACCCATCCTATGTTCCCCCCGGTTCACTTCCCCTTCACGAACGCGGCGAACGCGTCGCCGTAATCCGGATGCCAGCGCGACAGCGGCGGGCGGTTCTCGACGATGTCGCCGGCGGCCCACAGGATGCGGCGCTCGTCGAGCGCGCGCGGCACGTCGTTGTCGGGGCAGAGGATGTAGAAGTCGCCGGCGTCGAGGCGTTCGATCATGAAGTCCACGGTCTGCTCCGCTGTCCAGGCGCCGGCCGGCTTCTCGGTGCGGCCGCGGGCGGTCAGCCCGGTGAAGACAAAACCCGGAATCAAGAGATGCGCCGATATCTTGCAGCCGTCGGTGTTGCGTAGCTCGTGCTGCAGCGCCTCGGTGAATGCCTTCACGCCGGCCTTGGAAACATTGTAGGCGGGATCGCCCGGCGGCGTGGTGATGCCCTGCTTGGAGCCGGTGTTGATGATCAGCCCCGGCCGGCCGCGCTTGATCATGTTGGGCGCAAACGTCTGCGTGCCGTTGATCACGCCCCACAAATTGACGCCAAGGATGCGCTGCCAATTGTCCGCGGGCCCGAACATCGCGCTGCCGGGCTGGATGCCGGCATTGTTCATCAGGATGTCGGTGCCGCCGAACTTTTTCGCGACCGCGGCTTCGAGCTTTGCCACCTCGTCGGCGCGGCTGACGTCGACGGCAGCCGTCATGATATCGGCCGCGCCGCCAGGTGCCGCAGATGACAGTTTAGCCGCGGCCGCCTTCAGCCTGTCGTCGCCGAGATCGGCGATGCAGACCTTCATGCCGGCCTCGGCGAACCGCACTGCGGCGGCAAGTCCGATGCCGGAGGCGCCGCCGGTGATCACGGCAACATGATTGGCTGATATCACGGGGTGGGGCATCTGCGGTCTCCGGACAAGCGAGAGGGCAAGTATATCTTAGGGTCGGGCTTCATCCTTCGATGACACCGCTTCGCGGCTCCTCAGGATGAGGCCTTATAGCAGACCTCATGGTGAGGAGCGCGGCAATGCCGCGCGTCTCGAACCATGAAGCCATGGAACGTGCCGCGACGATCCGCACCACGCACGCAGGCGCATGACAGGTTTTCGTACGCGCCGCCCTCGACAACGCCGGCTCGGCTTTACGGTTTCACGCCTGCGCTGTAGAATTCGGGATATAACGCTTCCAAAAGACCTCAGCCGACATTTTACAGGGAGTGCAAACATGGCTGTTTCGCAGGCTATTCCGATCACGCGCCATCCTTATGCCGATGGCTCCTACAAGAAGATGCTGATCGACGGCAAATGGGTCGACGCCGCCTCCGGCAAGAAATTCGAGACGCATAATCCCGCGACCGGCGAGCTGCTCGCGTCGGTCGCCGAGGGCGATGCCGAGGACATCAACCGCGCGGTCGCGGCGGCGCGCCGCGCGTTCGAAGGTCCCTGGAGCAAGGTGAAGCCGTTCGAGCGGCAGAACATGCTGCTCAAGCTTGCCGAGCTCGTCGAAGCCAATTTCGAGGAACTGTCCCAGCTCGACACGCTCGACATGGGCGCACCGATCAGCCGGACCCGCGGCAACCGCCTGCGCGCGCTCGGCATGCTGCGCTACTATGCGGGACAGGCGACCGCGATCCACGGCGAGACCATCGAGAACTCGCTGCCCGGCGAGATATTCTCCTACACGCTGAAGGAGCCGATCGGCGTGGTCGGCGCGATCATCCCCTGGAATGGGCCGCTGACCGCCTCGATCTGGAAGATCGGCCCCGCGATCGCGACCGGCTGCACCGTGGTGCTGAAGCCGGCCGAGGAATCGCCGCTGACCTCGCTGCGCATCGGCGAGCTCTGCATGGAAGCCGGCATTCCGCCCGGCGTCGTCAACGTCGTGCCGGGCTATGGCGAGACCGCGGGCGCGGCGCTCGCCTCCCATCCCGATGTCGACAAGGTCGCCTTCACCGGCTCGCATGTCACCGGCCAGTCGATCATCCGTGCGTCGGCCGGCAACCTCAAGCGCGTCTCGCTCGAGCTCGGCGGCAAGTCGCCGGACATCGTGTTCGCCGATGCCGATCTCGACGCCGCGGTGCCGGGCGCGGCGATGGCGGTGTTCGCCAATTCCGGCCAGATCTGCAGCGCCGGCACGCGGCTGTTCGTCGAGCAGAAGGTCTATGACGAATTCGTCGGCCGCGTCGCCGAGTTCGGCAAGAAGCTGCAGGTCGGCAACGGCCTCGATCCCAACACCCAGATTGGTCCCCTCGTGTCGCAGCAGCAGATGGACCGGGTGTCGGGCTATCTCGACATCGGCCAGAAGGAGGGCGCCAAGGCGCTTGCCGGCGGCGGCCGCCTCACCGAGGGCGCGCTGTCGAAGGGCTATTTCGTGCAGCCGACCGTGTTCGCCAACGTGCAGGACAACATGCGCATCGCGCAGGAGGAGATCTTCGGTCCGGTGATCTCGGCGATCTCGTTCAAGGATCCGGAAGAGCTGATCAAGCGCGCCAACGCCACCACCTTCGGCCTCGGCTCGGGCGTCTGGACCACCAATGTCAGCAAGGCGCACCAGGTCGCGAAGGCGCTGCGCGCCGGCTCGGTCTGGGTTAATTGCTACCAGGCGATGGATCCGGCGGTGCCGTTCGGCGGCTACAAGATGAGCGGCTACGGCCGCGAGTCCGGCAAGCAGCACGTCGAGGAATATCTCAACGTCAAGGCGGTCTGGATCAAGACCGGCTAGATCGTTCGGTTCGACCGCATCTTGCTTACCTCTCCCCGCCTGCGGCAGGGCAATCGCATATGGCCGTTTGAGGCAATCGGAGTTCCCACAAACTCGTCATGCCCGGGCTTGTCCCGAGCATCCACGTCTTCGTTTCCACGCAAAGAAAAGACGTAGATGGCCGGGACAAGCCCGGCCATGACGGCGCGGAAGAATCGGTTCATTCCAAATGCGATTGCCCTGCGCGCGCGGGGAGAGGCATAGGCCGCCTATGGCGGCCGTCCTCAAGAACGCCGAAGCGGAGCTTCGGCTATGTTGCATCGCCAGATGCAATCCGGGTGAGGGGTACAGATCTCAACGCTCGGCGTGCTCGCGGAACGAAGCCCTCACCCCAACGCTCGCATGATTTCGGAATATTAGAAGAATATCCCTGATTTGCCCGACGCGTCAAGTTGCCTTGTCGAGCGCCGGGGCGCCGCCGGCTCCTTTGCATGGGGTTGTTTTCGATATTTTTGCGACGCGCCCCTGCGACAGCCGCCGGTTCCTGCGTTTACCGCCCGGCTGCCTTCTTCGGCTTGCCGATGTCGCTGCGCAGCGCCTCGAGATCCTTGCGCACGGCGCTTGCCGCGTCGCGCTCGATCTTGCGGTAGCGCGCCACCAGGGAGAGGCCGAACGGGGTCAGCACCGCGCCGCCGCCATTCTTGCCGCCGGTCTGCCGTTCCACCGCCGCCTGGCGGCAGATGCGGTTGATCTCGTCGACCAGGTCCCAGGCGCGCTTGTAGCTCATGTCCATTGCGCGGCCGGCGGCGGAGATCGAGCCGCATTCCTTGATCCGCTCAAGCAGCAGGATCTTGCCCGGTCCGATCCGGTCCTCGGCATCGAGGTCGATGCGGACGCTGAGGGAGGGGAGCGATGAGGCGCTCGATTTCGACATGGGAGACCTGTTCTCGTGGCAACAGATTGCCACTACCCGCTTTCATGAACAAGATGAACCCGTTAGATAACGGGCATGATCCGGAAAAGTGGGTACCGGTTTTCCGGGCGGATCATGCCCAGACTATAACGGAAACCACATAAGAATATTTGGGGCAGGCATGAATCCTCCGTCGCTGTTCTCTCCGCTCAAGATCGGTCCTTACCAGCTCGAACATCGCGTCGTGATGGCGCCGCTGACGCGGATGCGGGCGGCGCGGCCGAGCCTCGCGCCGCGGCCGATGAACGCGGAATATTACGCGCAGCGCGCCACGCCCGGCGGCCTGCTGATCGCGGAGGCCTCGCCGGTGGTTGCCACCGGCTTCGGCAATCCCGGTGTTCCCGGCATCTATAGCGAGGCGCAGATCGCGGGCTGGCGCGAGGTGGTGGATGCCGTGCACGCCAGGGGCGGCTTGATCTTCCTGCAGCTCTGGCACGTCGGCCGCGTCTCGCATTCCTCGTTCCAGCCGGGCGGCGCGCTGCCGGTGGCGCCGTCGGCGGTCGCGATCCCGTCCGAGTTCAAGTGCATGACGGCGGACGGCAAGGTGGTCGACTACGAGACGCCGCGCGCGCTCGAGACCGACGAGGTCGCCCTGATGGTCGAGGCCTACCGGCAGGGCGCAAAGAACGCGCTCGCCGCCGGCTTCGACGGCGTCGAGGTTCACGGCGCCAATGGCTATCTGATCGAGCAGTTCCTGCAGTCGCGCAGCAACCTGCGCACCGACCGGTATGGCGGCTCGATCGAGAATCGCGTCCGCTTCCTGATGGAGGTGACGCAGGCGGTGACCGAGGTGTGGGGTGCGAGCCGTGTCGGCGTGCGGCTCTCGCCCTATGGCATCGCCAATGGCAGTGGCGAGGCGGACCCGATGCCGCTCTACAGCCACGCCATCACGGCGCTGGACAAGCTCGGGCTTGCTTATCTGCATTTCATCGAGCCGCGGGCCTCGGGCACCGGGCGTGCCGAGGTCGATTGGCAGAACGTGCCGTCCGCGATGGTGCTGTACCGCCCGATGTGGAGCGGCGTGCTGATCACCGCCGGCAATTTCGTCAGCGAAACCGCACAGAGCGCGGTCGCCGAAGGTCATGCCGATGCGATCGCGTTCGGCCGCTACTTCATCTCCAACCCGGACCTGCCGCGCCGCCTGCAGCGCGGCTATCCGCTGACCAAGTACAACCGCGCCACCTTCTATGCCGGCGAGGAGAAGGGCTACACGGATTATCCGGTGCACGACGAGCTGGCGCAGGCTTAACTCTTCGTAGCCCGGATGGAGCGTAGCGAAATCCCGGGCCTTGCATCAGCGGATCAAGCATCCCCGGATTTCGCTACGCTGCATCCGGGCTACGATAGCTCGGCCAGCAAAACCGGGAGACCGCGATGTTTCCGGACGACGAGTTCGAGCCGACCAAGAAGCCAAAGCCGGTGGCGCTGGCGAAGCCCGCGGCCGGTCAATGCCTGTGCGGCAAGGTGCGGTTCGAGATCGACGTGCCGGCGCGCTGGGCTTGGCATGATCACACGGCCGCCAGCCGCCGCGCCCATGGCGCGGTTTACGCGACCTATGTCGGCAGCTGGAAGAAGCGCTTCCGCATCACGCAGGGCGAGAGCGAGCTGTCGCGTTACGAGGACGCGAAAAGCAAGACCGCGCGCAGCTTCTGCGCCAATTGCGGCACGCCCATCATCTACGAACGCGCGCGGTCGCCGCACATGGTCAACATCCCGCGCGCGCTGTTCTCGGGGCGCACCGGCCGGCAGCCGCTCTATCACATCGCGATCGAGGAACTGCAGGAATGGGCCTACACCGGCGAGCCGCTGGTGCCGCTGAAGGGCTATCCCGGCGTGGTCTGGCAGCGCTCGAAAAAGAAGAAGCGCAGTGCGCGCGAGGGGATGTTCTAGCGAGCGTTTTGCCTCAGGCGCGCGCCTGCGGAATGCGGCCATGACCGCCCGCTCGATTGCTCCGGCTGCGCAAGTTTGGTCATCTCCCTTGATCCCCGTCGGCCAACGCGCCGACAGGCCTGGAGGGAACATGAAGAATCGCATTACCGGCCGCTCGGCATTTTTGGCGCTGCTGAAGGATGAGGGCGTCACCCATCTGTTCGGCAATCCCGGCACCACCGAACTGCCGATCATGCACGCGCTGAAGGATCATCCCGATCTCACCTATGTGATGGCGATGCAGGAGAGCCTGGTGGTCGCGATGGCCGACGGCTTCAGCCGCGCCTCCGGCAAGCTCGTCGCCTGCAACGTCCATGTCGCGCCGGGACTCGGCAACGCGATGGGCTCGCTCTACAATGCGAGCTTCACCGGCACGCCGCTGATCCTGACCGCCGGGCAGCAGGAGCAGGGCCATGGTCTGACCGAGCCGGTGCTCTACGGTCCGCTGGTGCAGATGGCGACGCCGCTGGTGAAATGGGCGGTCGAGGTGACGCGGCTCGAAGACCTGCCGCGCATCGTGCGCCGCGCCGCCAAGATCGCGACTACGCCGCCGACCGGGCCGGTGTTCATCTCGCTGCCCGGCGATATCCTCAATTCCGAAGCCGGCATCGAACTTGGACGCTCCACCCGGATCGACACCCGGGTGAGGCCGTCGGAGGATTCGCTCAAGGCGCTGGCCGCGCGCATCCTCAAAGCAGAGCGACCGGTGGTCGTCGTCGGCGACGAGATCGTCAAGAGCGACGCACTGCGCGAGGCGGCCGATCTCGCCGAGACGCTGGGCTGCCCGGCCTGGCAATCGCCGACGCCTTTTGGTTCGCATTTCCTGTCCGAAAGCCCGAGTTTCATGGGCGCGATCGCGCGGCTGCAGAAGGTCGCGCGCGACGTGCTGGCGCCGCATGATCTGTTGATCGCGCTCGGCGGTGATCCCCTGCGGATGTCGGTCTACAGCGAGGTCGATCCGCTGCCGGACGGGCTCTCGATCGTGCAGGTCGGCCTGGTCGACAGCGACCTCGCCAGGAACTATGGCGCCGAGATCGCGGTCAAGGCGGACGTCAAGGAAACGCTGCGCGCGCTGGTCCCTGCGTTGAAGGAGGCCGGCGGCGGCGCGCTGGAGACGCGTGCCAAGCAGGGACTCGCGGCCTTGTCGACCAAGAACTGGGCGGCGAAGCGCAAGGCGCTGGTCGAACAGATCTCGAAGGCGAGCCAGACCTCGCCGATCGATCCGGACTGGCTGGCGCTGCAGGTCGTGGAGGCGATGCCTGACAACGCGATCCTGGTGGACGAGGGCCTGACCTCGTCGCGCCAGATCATCGCGCTGCGCGCGCATCGCGACCGCTACGGCTATCACGCGCTGGCCTCCGGCGGCATCGGCTGGGGCCTGCCGGCTGCGGTCGGCGTCAGCCTCGCCAATCCGCAGCGCCCGGTGGTGTGCTATTCGGGCGACGGCTCGTCGATGTATTCGATCCAGTCGCTGTGGACCGCGGCCAACCACAAGCTGCCGCTGACCTTCGTCATCGTCAACAATGGCGGCTACCGCATCATCAAGCAGCGCCTGCTCGCGTTCCACGGCGACGATCACTACATCGGCATGGACTTCATCGACCCGCCGGTCGATTTCACCGGCGTCGCGCGCTCGCTTGGGCTCGAGGCGATCAGGATCACCGACCCACAGGAGCTGAAGGGTGTGATGAAGTCGGCTTTCAGCCGTCCGGGCGCGAAGCTGATCGAGGTGGTGGTGAGCAATTCGGTGAATTAGTTGGGACGTCATTCCGGGATGGTCCGAAGGACCAGACCCGGAATCTCGAGATTCCACAATTCGCAATTGCGAATTGGGGTTCGATGCTTCGCATCGCCCCGGAATGACGTTGTCTACTCCGCCGCAGCGCTCCGCTTCACGCGATAACGGCTTGCCGGGTGCGTCGCGTCGAGCCTCGCACGCCCTGCGCCGAACAACTTCTCGCGCAAGGTGCCCTTCGCATATTCCCGCTTGTAGCGGCCGCGCTTGACGAGCTCCGGCACCAGCATGTCGGCGATGTCCTCGAAATCGCCGGGCGAGATCGCAAACGCGACATTGAGGCCGTCGACGTCGGTGTCCTCGAACCATTGCTCGATCTTGTCGGCGACCTGCTCGGGCGAGCCGACCACGACCGGGCCGGCGCCGCCGATGCCGACATGCTCGGCGACCCCGCGCACGGTCCAGACCCGGCCGGGATCGGCGCGGGTGACGTTGTCCATCGCGGAGCGGCCGGCGTCGTTCTGCACGTGCCGCACCTCCTGGTCGAGGGAATAGGTCGAGAAGTCGACGCCGGTCCAGCCCGACATCAGCGCCAGGGCGCCCTCATGGCTGATATGGCGGCGATACTCGGCGTATTTCGCCTTCGCCTCCGCCTCGGTCGGCGCCACCACGACGCACATCATCGAGAACATCAGGATCTCGGCTGCGTTGCGGCCCTTCGCGGCGGCGAGCTCGCGGATCGCCGAGACGCGTGGACCGATCACCTTCGCCGACGGTCCCGACATGAATACGCATTCGGCATGCTCGGCGGCGAACTGCCGGCCGCGCGGCGAGGTGCCGGCCTGGTAGAGCACCGGCGTGCGCTGCGGCGACGGCTCCGACAGGTGGATCGCGTTGAGCCGGTAGTTGCTGCCGTCATGGTGTACCGCATGCACCTTGCTCGGATCGCTGAAGATGCCGCGCGCGACGTCGCGGATCGCGGCGTCGTCCTCCCAGCTGCCTTCCCAGAGCTTGTAGACCAGCTCCATATATTCGTCGGCGAGCTCGTAGCGGTCGTCATGCGCGGTCTGCTTGTCCTTGCCGGCGCCGCGCGCCGCGGAATCGAGATAGCCGGTCACCACGTTCCAGCCGACCCGGCCGCCGGTGAGGTGATCGAGCGTCGACATCCGCCGCGCGAACGGGTAGGGCGGCTCGAAGGAGAGATTGCTGGTGACGCCGAAGCCGAGATTTTCGGTCACCGCGGCCATCGCCGGGATCAGCATCAACGGTTCGTTGGCCGGGGTCTGCGCCGCGTTGCGCAGCGCCGCATCCGGATTGCCGGCATAGACGTCGTAGACGCCGAGCACGTCGGCGAGGAACAGCCCGTCGAACCGGCCGCGCTCCAGCGTCTTCGCCAGATCGATCCAGTAGGACAGCTTGTTGTAGTCCTTGGTGCGGTCGCGCGGATGGGTCCACAGCCCCGGCGACTGATGCGCCACGCAGTTCATGGCAAAGGCGTTGAGCCGGATTTGTTTTGTCATTGTCGAAAACCTTGGTCGAAACCTTGCGCGCCGCTTTGAATGCTGCCCTGTCGATGCCGGGCGTCCCACTTCAACTTGTTGCGACTTCCCACGTTTTGGCAAGGCCCATTCGCATTTCGCGCCCTTCCGGTCGTGAGCCGATCCCGATAGGTTGCGCCCCTCCAGAAGCATGATCGGGACGCAAAGCATGGCGTTCCGGTGCGATCATGCCACGACGCGACCGGACGAAGGAACAATCATGGCGACACGGGCCGACGCAATCGCAAAGGTGCGAGAGCATTTTCAATCGGGAGAGTTCTTGAAGGAACTGGACCGCAGGGTCGGCTACCAGACCGAGAGCCTGAATGCCGACAAGGCCGATGCGCTGCGCGCCTATCTGGTGGAGAATCTGCAACCGGCCTTCGCCGAGCTCGATTTCAAGACCCACCTGATCGAGTCGCCGACCGGCCGCGGGCCCTATCTGATCGCCGACTACCAGGAAGACGCTTCGCGGCCGACCGTGCTGACTTACGGCCATGGCGACGTCGTCGACGGCATGGTCGGCGAATGGCGCGACGGGCTCAATCCCTGGCAGACCACGGTCAAGGGCGAGCGCGTCTATGGCCGCGGCACCGCCGACAACAAAGGGCAGCATTCGATCAACATGGCCGCGCTGCGCGCGGTGAAGCAGGCGCGCGGCGGCAAGCTCGGCTTCAACGCCAAATTCATCATCGAGACCGGCGAGGAGATCGGCTCGCCAGATCTGCGCGAGGTCTGCGAGGCGCATCGCGAGGAGCTGAAGGCCGACCTGTTCATCGCCTCCGACGGACCGCGGCTCTCGGCGGAGCGGCCGACCATCTTCCTCGGCTGCCGCGGCGGCAACCGCATCCATCTCGACGTCAATCTGCGCGAAGGCGGCAACCATTCCGGCAATTGGGGCGGCGTGCTCGCCAACCCCGCCACGATCCTGGCGAGCGCGATCGCGAGCCTGGTCGATGGCAAGGGCCGCATGAAGCTCGAGATCCTCAAACCCCCGCCGATTTCGAACCGCGTCCGCGCCGCGCTCGCCGACGTCGAGGTCAAGCCGACGGCGGACGAACCGGCGCTCGCGGAAGACTGGGGCGAGGAGGGCCTGACCGCGGCGGAGCGGCTCTATGCGTGGAACACGCTGGAGGTGCTGGCGATGTCGTCGGGCAATATCGAAAAGCCCGCCAACGCGATTCCCGGCAAGGCCAACGCGGTGCTGCAGCTCCGCTTCGTCGTCGGCACCCGGCATCTCGAGGTGATCGACGCGGTGCGGGACTATCTGCACAACAACGGTTTTCCGATGGTCGAGGTCTCGGGCACGCAGCGCTTTGCCGCCTCGCGCACCGACATGGACAGCCCGTGGATCGACTGGGCGGCGAACTCAATCCGCGCCACCACCGGCAAGGCGCCGGCGGTGCTGCCGAACTTCGGCGGCTCGCTGCCGAACGACGTGTTCTCCGAAGGCCTCGGCCTGCCGACGATCTGGGTGCCGCATTCCTATCCGGGCTGCTCGCAGCACGCCCCCGACGAGCACATCCTGCTGCCGGTGACCGAGGAGGCGCTGACCATCATGGCCGGCCTGTTCTGGGACCTCGGCGAGGCCCCGCGGAAGTCTTGAGCCTCACTCGTTACTCCGTCACGGCCGGGCTTGTCCCGGCCATCCACGTCTTGACGCTACGAGACAAAGACGTGGATGCCCGGCACAAGGCCGGGCATGACGAGTGGAAAGTTTGTTGGCTGACGCTGCCAAGGAAATTCTGATGACATTATCAACTTCGGCCGCCGCTCAGCACGCCACTGCGGTCGACAAGAAAAACATCACCCGTCTGATCGTCGCGACTTCGGTCGGCAATGCGCTCGAATGGTACGATATTTCGGTCTACGCCTATTTCGCGGTGTATCTCTCCAAGGCGTTCTTCCCGGCCAATGATCCGACCACCTCGCTGCTGTTGACCTTCGGCAGCTTCGGCCTGTCGTTTCTGATCCGCCCGATCGGCGGCGTCGTGCTCGGCGCCTATGCCGACCGGCACGGCCGCAAGGCCTCGCTGATGCTGTCGATCGTGCTGATGACGCTGGGCACGCTGGTGCTGGCGCTGATGCCGACCTATCACACCATCGGCATCCTGGCGCCGATCGCGGTGCTGCTGGCGCGCCTGGTGCAGGGCTTTTCCGCCGGCGGCGAGTTCGGCTCCTCGACCGCGTTCCTGGTCGAGCACATGCCGGAGCGGCGCGGCTTCGTGGCAAGCTGGCAGTTCGCGAGCCAGGGCGTCAGCGGTCTGTTGGGCGCGGGCTTCGGTGCGCTCCTGACCTCGCTGATGAGCCCGGAGGATTTACAGTCCTGGGGCTGGCGGCTGCCGTTCCTGTTCGGCGTCCTGATAGGCCCGGTCGGCATCTATATCCGCAACCATGTCGACGATGCGACGCCTCCGCCGGCCGCGAAGCAGGAATCGCCGGTCAGGGAAGTGCTCGCGCGGCAGAAGCTCGCCACGATGCTCGCGATCGGCGCGCTCGCCGTGTCGACCGCGGTCAACTATTTGATTGTCTACATGCCGACCTATGTGGTGAAGACGCTCAACCTCGCGCCATCGGTCGGCTTCATTGCCTCGTTCGCCGCGCAGACCGCGGTTGCGCTGCTGGCGCCGATCGCAGGCATGGTCTCCGACAAGATCGGACGTACCACCCACATGATCCTGTTCGCGCTGCTGCTGCTGGTGTCGATCTTCCCGGCCTTCCTCTTGCTCACCGGCAAACCGACGCCCGAGATCATCCTGCTCGGCGTGCTCTGGCTCGGCGTCCTCAAGTCGCTGTATTACGGGCCGCTCGCCGCGCTGATGTCGGAACTGTTTCCGGCGGCGACGCGTGCGACCGGGCTCGGTCTCAGCTACAATATCGGTGTCACCTTGTTCGGCGGTATGGGGCCGGCGATCATGACCTGGCTGGGCGGTTTCCCGCTGATCGGCGAGCTCGCGCCGGGTTACTATCTCACCGCGGTCTGCATCCTCAGCCTCTGCGCGCTGTTCACGATCCGCAGGATGCGGCTGGCGTAACGCATGATCCGAAAAAGTGCGAAGCGGTCTTTCGAAAGATCATGCGCAAATGGCATCAGATTTCGTGATGCGAAATTCAGATATGCTTATTGTTGCACAGCAACGTAGATAGTCGAAATCAAAGTTTCATCTGACGAAAGTATACGGTGTCCGGCGCACGTCATCCGTCCTAGGATGATGTCCGCCGGGCGCGTCTCTTCGTTGCGCCCGGTTCAGGATTTGGAATTGACGGCAAGGAAGGCCAGGGAATGAACGCCTCCACGACTGCGACCGCACGGACCAGCCGCAAGAGGCCACTGCCGGAGCCGGGCCAACCCGACAAGTTCAACGCGATCCAGAAGGTCTGCGCGATCCTGCGCGTGCTGGCGCAGCGCTCGCCGCTGCGGCTCACCGACATCGCCGACACCACCTCGCTGAACAAGGCGACGGCGCTGCGCATTCTCAACTCGCTGATCGAGGAAGGCTTCGTCAGTCGCGTCGCCGGCGCCAAGACCTATGAGCTCGGCCAGGAGGCGCGGGTGATGGCGGTCGGCGCGCGCCGTTCGGTCGACATCGCCGAGCTGGCGCAGCCGAGCCTGCTCCGGCTGTCGGAGCGCTCGGCCGATACGGCGCTGCTGTCGGTGCGCTCCGGCGTCGAGGCGCTTTATCTGGCGCGCTCGGTCGGCAACCATCCGCTGCAGCCGAACTATCTGCAGATCGGCAGCCGCCGTCCGCTCGGCGTCGGCGCCGGCGCGCTGGCGCTGCTGGTCTGGCTGCCGGATGCCGAAATCGAGGCTGTGATCGAGGTGATCGTGCCGCGGCTGGCGAAATCGCCGCGCATCACGCCGAAGTTCCTGCGCGAGCGGATCGCCATGGCGCGCAAGGCCGGCCACACCGTGCTGATCGACGCCGCGTTCCCCGGCATGGGCGGCGTCGGCGTGCCGGTCCGCGACGATGCCGGCGAGGTGGTCGCTGCGCTCTCGATCGGCGCCGCGTCCGACCGCATTCGCCGCCGCGAAGGTGAGCTCGCCGACATGCTGAAGAAGGAAGCCCAGGTGCTGGCCCGCGCGCTGGCCCAGGCGCCGAAGAACGGGCGTGCGGCGAAGATGGGTTGAGCGGTCGGGATGCGAGCATCGGCTCTTCACCTCGCCCCGCGTGCGGGGAGAGGTCGGAACGCATCGTCAGATGCGTTCTACGCCCCCTCATCCAGCGCCACCAGCTCGCGCTTCTTGCGCAGTGAGGGCAGCAGCGGGCCGACCAGCAGCACCAGCGCGAAGGCGAGGCAGATCGCCGAGATCGGTCGCTCCACGAAGGTCATGAGGTTGCCCTGGGAGAGGATCAGCGACTTGCGCAGGTTGTTCTCCAGCATCGGCCCGAGCACGAAGGCAAGCACCAGCGGCGCCGGCTCGTAGCCGAGCTTGCGCATGAAATAGCCGATCACGCCGAACGCGATCATGACGTGGACGTCGAACACGTTGTTGCTGGAGCAATAGACGCCGATGATCGTGAACAGGATGATCAGCGGGAACAGCACGTTGTAGGGCAGCCGCAGCAGCTGCACCCACATGCCGATCATCGGCAGGTTGAGCACCAAGAGCATCAGGTTGCCGATATACATGCTGGCGACGATGCCCCAGAACAGCGTCGGATTCTGCGAGATCATCAGCGGTCCCGGCTGCAGGCCGTGGATCACGAAGGCGCCGAGCAGCAGCGCCATCACCACATTGGGCGGGATGCCGAGCGTCATCAGCGGAATGAAGGCGCCGCCGGCCGCGGAATTGTTCGCCGATTCCGGCCCCGCGACGCCCTCGATCGCGCCGTGGCCGAAGCGCTCCGGATGCTTCGAGAGCCGCTTCTCCAGCGCGTAGGAGGCGAACGACGCCACCACGGCGCCGCCGCCGGGCAGGATGCCGAGGAAGAAGCCGAGCACCGTGCCGCGCGCCACCGGTCCGGCGCTGGCCTTCCAGTCCTCCTTGCTCGGCAGCAATTGGTTGATCCTGGTCTTGATGATGTCGCGCTTGATCGCCTGCTCGGTGTTGAGCAGCACCTCGGCGACGCCGAACAGGCCCATCACGACCGGCACGAGGCCGATGCCGTCGATCAGCTCGAGGCGGCCGAAGGTCAGCCGCGGCTGCGCGGTGATGCTGTCGAGCCCGACCAGGCCGAGCACGACGCCGATGCAGGCCATCAGCAGCGCCTTGGCCATCGAGCCCTGGGTGAGGAAGGTCAGCACCACGAGGCCGAGCACCATCAGGCTGAAATATTCGGCCGGCCCGAACGCGATCGCGACGCTGGCAAGCGAGGGCGCCACCAGCATCAGCGCGATCAGCGCGAAGGTGCCGGCGATGAACGAGCCGAAGGCGGAGATGCCGAGCGCGGGGCCGGCGCGGCCCTGCTTGGCCATCTGGTGGCCGTCGATACAGGTGACGACGGAAGCGGCTTCGCCGGGGATGTTGACCAGGATCGAGGTGGTCGATCCGCCATACATCGAGCCGTAATAGATGCCGGCCATCATGATGATGCCGGATTCCGGCGTGCCTGACAGCGTCACCGGCAGCAGCAGCGACATCGCCGAGATCGGGCCGATGCCGGGCAGCACGCCGACCAGCGTGCCGATGAACACGCCGATGAAGCAGTAGAGCAGATTGATCGGCAGCAGCGCGACGCCGAGGCCGTGGGCGACGTTGACGAGAGTATCCATGGGCGCTCAACCGATCTCGAACATGCCGCTCGGCAGCTGGATCGCGAGCAGGTGCTTCAGCACCCACCACATCCCGAGCGGGGCAAGGATGGACAGCGGGATCGCCAGCGACCAGCGCACCGGATCGATCACGCGGAGCAGCAACAGCATCAGCGGGATCGCCGACAGCAGGAAGCCGAGCGGCTCCAGCGCAAAGGCGAACGCGGTGAGGCAGACGATGACCAGCACCGGCTTGCCCCAGCGCGCATTCTCCCAGCGCGAGGCGAAGGTCGGGCCGCCCTCGGTGACCGCCGCGATCATGATCGAGGCCGCGAACACGCACATCAGGATGCCGGTGTAGAACAGCACGTAGCCGGAGCCGGGATCGTTGATGGTGCCGAGCTTCAGCTTGAGGCCCGACCAGATCACGAAGGCGCCAAGCCCGAGCCCGATCAGCCCGCCCCACAGCTCGGAGTTGTTGAGGCGGAATTTGACGTTGGTTTGGTCAGTCATGTGGAGTGCCTTTAGGTCACCGTCGTCCTGAAGTGGCGAAGCGCCATCATCTCCCCACGCGTCGTCCCGGCGAAAGCCGGGACCCATCACCACGGGGTCAGGTTGTTGAAACGAGCTGTGGCCCCAGCGTTGCGTGACAACAACCTTCGGTGGTTATGGGTCCCGGCTTTCGCCGGGACGACACAGTGGGTGGTTCTCGCGCATCCCGTTGTTAGTCCCGTCGTAGCGGACTGAACACTACTTCTTCGCCAGCCCGAGCGTGTCGATCACCTTGCGCTCGGACTCGGTGACCTCGCCCACGAACTTCTTGTAGTCCTCGGTGTTCTTGTAGTTCGGCACCATGTCGTATTTGGCCAGCGTTGCGATCACCGCCGGGTCCTCGATCGCCTTCTTGAAGGCATCGTGCAGCTTGGCGACGATCTTGGGGTCCATGCCCTTGGGGCCGGCGATGCCGAACGGCGAGTCATAGACCATGGGGTAGCCGAGCTCCTTCAGCGTCGGTACGTCCGGATAGTTCGGCGAGCGCGCGCCGGTCCACACCATCAACAGGCGGAGCTTGCCGGCATCGACCAGCGGCCGCCAGCCGGTGGAATCCGCCTGCAGCATGGTGTGCTGGCCGAGCACGGCGGCATTGGTCTCGGCGCCGCCCTTGAACGGCACCTGGGTCAGCTTGATCCCGGCCATCAGGGCGATCTGCTCCATGCCGATATGCAGCGAGGTGCCGGTGCCGGGCGTCGCATAGGTCACCTTGCCCGGGTTCTTCTTGGCGAAATCGACCACGTCCTGCCAGGTCTTGAACTGCGACTCCGCATTGGTGGTGACGCCGAAAGTGTAGCCGGTGAGGTGGATGATGTAGGAGAAATCCTTCGCCGGATCCCACGACACCTCCTGCATCAAGGGCAGGCGGAACACGGTGATCGGGATCTGGGCGATGGTGTAGCCGTCGGGCTTGGCGCCGGCGGCCATCGTCGCGGGGCCCACGGTGCCGCCGCCGCCCGCCTTGTTGTCGACCGCGATCGGCTGGCCCAGCACCTTGGAGGCGCTCTCGGCGATCGCCCGCATCGAGATATCGGTCGAGCCGCCCGCCGGCCATGGCACGATCAGCGTGATCGGCTTGGTCGGATAATCCTGCGCCTGCGCCGCTGTCGACACCAGCATGCCGGCGGCGGCGAGCAGGACCATCAAGCGATTGCGGTGCGACATCTCGATCTCTCCCTTGTGACCGCGTTCGATCGCGGCCGCGTCTTGTTCGGTGTTGGCAATGATCGTCCCTGTCATGCTGGGACCGAGGGCGCATTGGACAGAACGGGGCGGGCAACGGAAGCGCGAATTGCGCTCGAAGCGCCGGCTGCGACAATTGGTCTGCCGCGACCTGCCGAGCGGCGGAATTCAATCGGCATTTGGTCTGACGGATTGGCCGTTCCTGGCAACATGCGGGGAGGGCGCGGCGTGCGCGCGCATGACCGGCAAGCCGGGTTTGGTCAAGCGAATAATCAAGGGAACCCAAAGGCATCGGCGCCTTGCGGGATTGTGCCCTTCCGGTCATCATGGGTTGTCCGCCGCAGGAAGCTTCCCCGACAGATGACGCCATCGCCTGACGCCACCGACGACGCTGTGATGAGGGCGTTTGCCGGCCTTCCCGCGTTGCTCGACGAGGCCCCTCGGCTGGTCGCGCGCGGGCGGCTGCTCGATTGCGACTGCCTGCTCGGCCCGATGGCGCGGCCGTTTCATGCCGCGATCCGCGCCGGGCGTATTGTCGAGTTCGTGCCTTCGCCGGTCCTGATGCGCTCCTGGCGCTTTTCCTATCGCGCGACGCCGCAGGCCTGGTCCGCCTATTGGCAGGCCGAGCCAAAACCCGGCTGGCACGATCTGTTGGCGCTGACCAAGCGCGGCGAGGCGGTGCTGGAAGGCGACCTGCATCCCTTCATGGCGCATCTGCAATACTTCAAGGACCTGCTGGCGCTGCCGCGGCAGCATTTCGCGGCGGCCGTATCATGAGCGGCAAGATCATGAACGGCCACGTCGAGGCGATGGTCGGCCGCTACGTTCACGTCGAGATCGGCGGCGAGCTGCACCGCATCTATTTCGAGGAGAACGGCGCGGGCATTCCGCTGGTCTGCCTGCACACCGCGGGATCGGATGCGCGGCAGTGGCGCCATCTGCTCGCGGACGCGCAATTTGCCGAAAATTTCCGCATCATTGCCTTCGATATGCCCTGGCATGGCAAGTCGAATCCGCCGATGAGCTGGACCGGCGATGAATACCAACTCACCACTGCGCGCTACACCGAGACCATCCGCGCTTTCTGTCGGGCGTTGGGGCTGGAGAAGCCTGTGGTGATGGGCTGCTCGATCGGCGGCCGCATCGTGCTCAACCTTGCGATCGAACATGCCGCCGAGTTCCGGGCGCTGATCGGGCTCGAGGCGGCCGATTTCCAGGCGCCGTGGTATGACACCAACTGGCTGAACCGGCCGGACGTTCACGGCGGCGAAGTCTGCGCCGCGCTGGTGTCCGGGCTGATCGCCCCGCAGAGCCCGGAGCCTGCGCGGATGGAAACGCTGTGGGCCTACAAGCAGGGCGGTCCCGGCGTGTTCAAGGGCGATCTGTATTTCTACCGTGTCGACGGCGACCTGCGCGGCCGGGTCGCGTCAATCGATACTAAAGTATGCAAGCTGTATCTCCTCACGGGCGAGTATGATTTCTCCTGCACGCCTGAGGACACGAGGCGGACGGCAGCGGCAATAGGGGGCGCCAGCGTCACGATCATGGAGCAGCTCGGTCATTTTCCGATGAGCGAGCATCCGGAGCAGTTTCGCCGCTATATCGCACCCGTCCTCGCTGATATTCTCACGCACTAGAACGACCGTTTCCACGCAAGGAGTAGACGTATGACACGCAACTATCTGATCGGCTTCGCGCTCGCCGCCGCGCTCGGCGCGAGCCAGGCGCAAGCCGACGAACTGACCGGAACGCTGAAGAACATCAAGGACACCGGGGCGATTACGCTCGGCTACCGCGATTCCTCGATCCCGTTCTCCTATCTCGACGACAACCAGAAGCCGGTCGGCTACGCCATGGACATCTGCTACAAGATCGTCGATGCCGTGAAGAAGGAGCTGAAGCTCGACAAGCTCGAGGTCAAGCTCAACCCGGTGACCTCGGCGACGCGTATTCCGCTGATGGCCAACGGCACCGTCGACCTCGAATGCGGCTCGACCACCAACAATGCCGAGCGCCAGAAGCAGGTCTCCTTCACCAACAGCCACTTCCTGACCGCCAGCCGCTACGTCACCAAGAAGGCGAGCAAGATCAATTCGATCGACGATCTGAAGGGCAAGACGGTGGTCTCGACCGCCGGCACCACCAACATCAAGCAGCTCACCGAGGCCAACCTCGCGCGCGGGCTGAGCGTCAATATCATCCCGGCCAAGGATCATGCCGAGGCCTTCCTGATGGTCGAGACCGATCGCGCGGTCGCCTTCGTGATGGACGACATCCTGCTTGCGAGCCTCGTCGCCGGCTCGAAGTCGCCGGATGACTACGTGATCTCCAAGGACGCGTTCTCCAAGCCCGAGCCCTACGGCATCATGCTGCGCAAGGACGACGCGCCGTTCAAGAAGGTCGTCGACGCCGCAACCGCCGCGCTCTACACCAGCGGCGAGGGCCAGAAGATCTATGACAAGTGGTTCACCCAGAAGATCCCGCCGAAGGGCCTGAATCTCAACTCGCCTGCTGGACCGGAGATGAAGAAGCAGTTTGCGAAGCCGTCGGACTCTCCGGATCCGGATGCCTATCTGGTCAACTGACCGCTGCGTATGACCCGTTGCCCCTTTTGGGAGCGGGTCCTGAAAGTTAGCATGTCCGGCCATTTTTGGAGGAGAATGGCCGGACATTTGCATAGACGCCGCGCGCGATGCCGGCGTTATGCGTGACCGGCACGGCCGCGTGGGGGACCTGTGAACTATAATTGGAACTGGCACATCTTCCTTGAGCCGAACCCGATGGGGACCGGCACCTATCTCGACCTGTTGCTGTCGGGGCTGGTGGTCACCGTCAAGGTGTCGGTGCTGGCCTGGATCATCGCGCTGGTGTCCGGCTCGGTGATCGGCGTGCTGCGCACGCTGCCGTCGCGGACGGCGTCGTGGATCGGCTTCTGCTGGGTCGAGTTCTTCCGCAACATGCCGCTGCTGGTGCAGCTGTTCCTGTGGTTCTTCGTGCTGCCCGAACTGTTGCCGCGGTCGGCCGGGCTGTGGCTGAAGCAACTGCCGAATGCGCCGTTCTGGACCGCCGCGATCGGCGTCGGCTTCTTCATGTCGGCGCGCGTCGCCGTGCAATTGCAGGCCGGCATCACCTCGCTGCCGCGCGGGCAGAAGCAGGCCTCGACCGCGCTCGGCCTCACCACGGTGCAGACCTATCGCTACGTGCTGCTGCCGATGGCGTTCCGCATCATCCTGCCGCCGCTGACCTCCGAATTCCTCAACACCATCAAGAACAGCGCGGTCGCCATCACCATCGGCCTGATCGAACTGACCGGCCAGGCCCGCTCGATGCAGGAATTCTCGTTCCAGGTGTTCGAGGCGTTCACGGCGGCAACCGTGCTCTACCTGCTCCTCAATTTCGTCGTGGTGACCGCGATGCGCTTCCTCGAGCGCTATGTCGCGATCCCCGGCTACATCACGGGCAAATGACGATGATCGGCAGTTTCGATTTCGACGTCATCCGCCGCTCGCTGCCCTACCTGTTCCTGGAGGGCATGCGCTTCACGCTGACCTTGACCGCGCTCGCAGCGTTCGGCGGCCTGGTGTTCGGCACCCTGATCGCCCTGATGCGGCTGTCGAGCTACAAGGTGCTCGGGCGCATCGCGGGCTTCTATGTCGACTTCATCCGCTCGCTGCCGCTGGTGCTGGTGATCTTCTGGTTCTACTTCCTGGTGCCGTATATCGGGCAGTGGCTGACCGGCGCGTCGCGGCCGATCACGGTCGGCGCCTTCGCCTCCTCGCTGATCACCTTCATCGCGTTCGAGGCTGCGTATTTCTCCGAGATCATGCGCGCCGGCATCCAGTCGATCTCGAAGGGCCAGCCGGCCGCGGCCAGCGCGCTCGGCCTGACCTATGCGCAGTCGATGCGCTACGTCGTGCTGCCGCAGGCGTTCCGCAACATGCTGCCGGTACTGCTGACGCAGACCATCGTGCTGTTCCAGGACACCTCGCTGGTCTACGTGCTGTCGATCCCGGATTTCCTCGGCGCCGCCAGCAAGGTCGCGCAGCGCGACGGCCGGCTGGTCGAAATGTACCTGTTCGCCGCGCTGGTCTACTTCGTCATTTCCTGTGTCGCGTCCTACGGCGTTCGGCGCCTGCAGGCGCGCATCGCCATCGTTCGCTGAGGCATGACCCGGAAAAGTGGGAACCGGTTTTCCGACAAGGTCATGCCTAAACAAAAAAGCTGAGCCATCATGATCGAGATCAACCACGTCAACAAATGGTACGGGCCGAGCTTCCAGGTGCTGAAGGACTGCACCACCAGCGTCGCCAAGGGCGAGGTGGTGGTGGTCTGCGGTCCATCCGGCTCGGGCAAGTCGACCCTGATCAAATGCGTCAATGCGCTGGAGCCGATCCAGGGCGGCGACATCACGCTCGACGGCGTCAAGGTCAACGATCCCAAGACCGACCTGCCGAAGCTGCGCTCGCGCGTCGGCATGGTGTTCCAGCATTTCGAACTGTTTCCGCACTTGCGGATCATCGACAATCTCCGCCTCGCGCAGGAGAAGGTGCTCGGCCGCAAGGCTGAGGATGCCACCGCCAAGGGCATGAAGCTTCTGGAGCGCGTCGGGCTGAAGGATCACGCGAAGAAGTTTCCCGCCGAACTGTCCGGCGGCCAGCAGCAGCGCGTCGCGATCGCCCGCGCCCTGGCGATGGACCCGATCGCCATGCTGTTCGACGAGCCGACCTCGGCGCTCGACCCGGAAATGATCAGCGAGGTGCTCGACGTGATGGTCGACCTCGCCCGCGAGGGCATGACCATGATGGTCGTGACCCACGAAATGGGCTTTGCCAACAAGGTCGCCGATCGCGTCATCTTCATGGACCGCGGCGAGATCGTCGAGGACGCCAAGAAGGCCGACTTCTTCGGCACGCCGCGCAGCGACCGCGCGCAGAAGTTCCTGTCGAAGATCTTGCAGCACTGAGGGAGTCTCTCCGCCTGTCATTCCGGGGCGCCTCGAAGAGGCGAACCCGGAATCTCGAGATTCCGCGTTCGATGCTGCGCATCGCCCCGGAATGACGACGGCTACAGGGTTTTCCCCCGTTAACAATTTGCGTATACGAAGGCCTGAAACCCCCTTCGTCCGCAGGAGAACTCGCGTGGAAAAGATCGCTTACGTCAACGGCTCGTTCGTGCCGCATTCGGAGGCCAAGGTCTCGGTCTTCGACCGCGGATTCCTGTTCGCCGACGGCATCTACGAGGTGGCGGCGGTGCTCGAGGGCAAGCTGATCGACAACGCCTCGCACCTGGCGCGGCTCAAGCGTTCGGTCGGCGAGATCCAGCTCGCGCTGCCGGAGACGCTGGAGCGGATCGAGGAGATCCAGAAGGAGCTGGTTGCGCGCAACGACCTCGTCAACGGCATGGTCTATCTCGAGGTCACCCGCGGCGCCGACAAGGGCCGCGACTTCGCCTTCCCGAAGGCCGACGTCAAGCCGACGCTCGTGATGTTCACCTCGGAAAAGGACATCATCAACGCGCCCTCGGCCAAGACCGGCATCAACGTCATCACGGTGCCCGACATCCGCTGGGAGCGGCGCGACATCAAGAGCGTGGCGCTGCTGGCGCAGGTGCTGGCCAAGCAGGCGGCGGCCGCGGCCGGCGCCGGCGAAGCCTGGATGATCGAGGACGGCAAGGTCACCGAGGGCGGCTCGTCCTCGTCCTTCATCGTCACCCAGGACGATGTCATCGTGACCCGGCAGAACGGCAACGAGATCCTGCCCGGCTGCACCCGCAAGGCGGTGGTCAAGCTCGCCGAGGAACGCCAGCTGCGCATCGAGGAGCGCGCCTTCACGATCGAGGAAGCGCTCGCCGCCAAGGAAGCCTTCATCACCAGCGCTTCCGTCTTCGTGCAGGGCGTGGTCGCGATCGACGGCAAGAAGGTCGGAGGCGGCAAGGTCGGCCCGATCACCGACCGCCTGCGCGAGATCTACGTCGAGTTCGCCCGCGCGACGGCGGTTTAGGACCGTCGCCGCACTTTACGCTGTCATCGCCCGGCGCGACCGCGGCGATCCAGTATTCCAGAGACGGCGGTGCTTAAGCCGAGGCGTCGCGGCGTACTGGATGCCCCGCATGAAGCGGGGCATGACAGCGGAATATATCGCTGAGAGTATGGTCCTCACGCCGCCGCCTTCGCCTTCACCGGATGCACCGCGCGGAAGCCGATGGCGATCCGGTTCCAGGCGTTGATCGCGCCGATCAGCGTGGTCAGGTTGACCAGTTCGCTGTCCGAGAACTGGGCGCGCACCGCCTCATAGTCGGCGTCGGGCGCATGCGTCTCCGCAACCAGCGTCAGCGCTTCGGTCCAGGCCAGTGCCGCGCGCTCGCGCTCGCTGTAGAGCGGGGATTCGCGCCAGGCGTTGAGCAAATAGAGCCGCTGCTCGGTCTCGCCGTGCTTGCGGGCATCCTCGGTGTGCATGTTGATGCAATAGGCGCAGCCGTTGATCTGCGAGGCGCGGGTCTTGACCAACTCGATCAGCGATTGCTCGAGGCCGCTCGCAGCTATCTGGTTTTCGACCGCGACCAGCGCTTTGATGGTCTCGGGTGCGGCCTGGTAGAAGTTCATGCGCGGCTTCATGGTCGTTCTCCGTGGTTGTGGTTTGGGTTAGTGCGCACCGCCGCCAGCGAGCTGGCCCGGCTTCTTCAGGAAGAGTGTCGCCGCGAGTGCGATGATCAGCGCGATGCCAAGCAGATAGAAGGTATCACTGAAGGCGAGGATGTAGGCCTGCTTCTGCACGACCTTGCCGATCGCCGCGATTGCGCGGTGGGCGGCCGCGGCCTGATCGGCGACGCCGTGGTTCATGAAATACTGCGTCAGCTGCTCAATCCGGTTCCGCGTGGCCTGTTCCAGCAGCGAGACCGACTGCATCAGCACGTTGGAGTGATATTGCTCGCGCTTGGTCAGCAGCGTCTGCAGCACGGCGATGCCGACGGCGCCGCCGAGGTTGCGCATCATGTTGAACAGCGCGGAGGCCGAGCCCGCGTTCTCCAGCTCGATGCCCGCGGTCGCAACGGCCGACAGCGGCGCCATCACCAGGGCCTGACCGATCGCGCGGACGATGTTGGGCCAGAACAGCTGGTCGGTGGCGTAGTCGTTGGTCATGAAGATGTTCATGAAGTTGGAGCCGGCGAACAGCGCGAAGCCGACGCCGATGATGATGCGGGGGTCGAAGCGCTGCATCAGCCGCGGCACCAGCGGGATCAGCACGAGCTGCGGCAGCCCGGTCCAGGCCAGCACCATGCCGATCTGCTCGGCATTGTAGCCCTGGATGCGCGACAGGTACTGCGGCAGGATGAACACCGAGCCGTACAGCGCGATGCCGAGCAGGAAGTTGGCCAGCATGCCGAAGCCGAAATTCCGGCGGGCGAGCAGGCGCAGATTGAGCAACGGCTTCGCCACGGTGAACTCGACGATCAGGAAAGCGACCAGCGCGACCGCCGCGATCACCGACAGGCGGACGATGAAGGGCGAGCCGAACCAGTCGTCCTTGTTGCCTTCCTCCAGCACGGTCTGCAGCGCGGCGAGCCCGATCGCCATGGTGATGATGCCGAGCCAGTCGCCCTGGCGGATCAGCGACAGCTTCATCGGGCTCGGATCGAGCGAGACGTACAGCATCGCGATCATCACGGCGCCCGGCACCAGATTGACATAGAAGATGTACTGCCAGCCCCAGTTCTCGGTGAGATAGCCGCCGATGGTCGGGCCGATCGCCGGCGCGAACGTCGCCGACAGCGCGAACAGCGCGAGCCCGATCGGCTGCTTAGCCTTCGGCAGCAGCGTGATGATCAGCGTGAATGCCATCGGGATCAGCACGCCGCCGGTGAAGCCTTGCACGGCGCGCAGCGCGATCATCTGCGGCAGGTCCTGCGCCAGCGCGCATGCCGCCGAGAACACCAGGAACAGGAACGCATTGGTGAGCAGATAGATGCGCACCGAGAACACCTGCGCGAGCCAGCCGGAGAGCGGGATCACCACGATCTCGGCGATCAGATAGGAGGTCGAGATCCAGCCGCCGTCGTCGATCCCGGCGCCGATCGCGCCCTGCACATCGGCGAGCGAGGCGTTGACGATCTGGATGTTGAGCACCGCCATGAACGCGCCGAGCGTCGCCCCGATCACCGCGATCCAGGTCTTTGTCGGGATCGCTGGTGTCGACGGCGTGGCGGGGAGCGCGGCGGCGTTCGCTGCGTCGGCGGCTGTGGGCTGAAGTGCGGTCATCGGCGTGTTCTCTGGCTTGCACACGCAAGATGTATTAGGCGGCCACTTTCGATAATCCGAGAAAGACTGGAAGGATTGTTCTGTCGCGGTTGATAATCGGGCGCTGTTACGTCTGTCAGCTGTCAGCTCGTGAGGTGGGCACGCCTGTCAAGGCTCCCTCTCCCGCTAGCGCGAAGGGTAGGTGGGGGCTCTCTCCGCGAGTCGTGTCGTGGGGAGAGCCCCCACCCGCCGCGCGCTACGCGCACGTCGGCCTCCCCCGCAGGCGGGAGAGGCGAAGAAAGTTCGCACTCTTATCGTTGACCGTAGTCTCTATCCGCCGTTCGCCCGCGTCGCCGACGCCAGCCGCCGCTTCTCTTCGCGCTCGGCCAGCACGGTTGCCTTGGTGTTGACGGTCGGGATCGCCGACATGCCGGGGCGCAGGAGGCCGGTGAGGCTGTGGTCGTCGAGCACGATCTTCACCGGCACGCGCTGCACGATCTTGGTGAAATTGCCGGTGGCGTTGTCGGGCGGCAGCAGCGCGAATTCGAGGCCGCTGGCCGGCGACAGGCTGTCGACATGGCCCTTCAGCGTGGTGCCGCGAAAACTGTCGACCGTGAGCTCGACCGGCTGGCCGTTGCGTACATGGGTCAGCTGCGTCTCCTTGAAATTGGCGACCACATAGACCGCGTCCAGCGGCACCACCGCCATCAGCTGGGTGCCGGCCTGCACATATTGCCCGACGCGCAGCGAGCGGGCGCCGACCGTACCGTCGACCGGCGCGGTGATCCGGGCGTAGGACAGGTTGAGCTCGGCCTGCTGCTCGACCGCGCGAGCGCGGTCCACCTGCGCTGCGGCCTGGGCGTGCTGCGTGGTCAGAACGTCGACCTTGCGCTGCGCCGCCGACAGCGCCGACTTCGCGTGCTGCAATTGCGCGGTGTTGGCACGCAGCGCTGCGTCGGTCTGTTGCGCGCGCTGAATGGTGCCGGAGCCGGATTTCATCAGCCCGTCGTAGCGGCTCTGCTCTTCCTGCGCGAATTTCAGGTTGGCCTCGGCGGCGGTGACGTCGGCCGTGCTCTGGTCGATGATCGGCTGCTGCAGCTCGAGCTGGGCATCGAGGTTGCGCACCGACGCGCTGGCGGCGTCGACATCGGCCTTGGCCTGGCCGAGCGCGGTGCGGTAATCGCGGTCGTCGATCTCAGCCAGCAACTGGCCGGCCTTCACCGGCTGGTTGTCGGTGACCAGCACACGGGCGATGTAGCCCGACACCTTCGGGGCGATGATCGTGGAGTCCGCCTTCACATAGGCGTCGTCGGTGGTTTCGAGGTAGCGGCCGGTGGTGACGTAGTCGTAGCCAAAGTCGGCTGCCACGGCGACGCCGATGACGGCGACGAGCCCGAGCGCTGCCCGCTTGATCGCTTTCCGCGACGGGCGGAGGCCGATTTTGGCCGAATCTTCAGGGACATAAGTGGTGGTCGACATGACAGCCTCCGGGTCGAACATTCGCGTCCTTCCAGAAAGGGCGCCCAGTACGGCCCTTAGATGCAATGTCCTCCCTGCTGTGATAATCCCGATAAAACTGGAAGCATTATCAAGCCAGTGCTGATAATCCGGACCTTGCCGCATGGATCGCCTGACCAGCCTGACCGCCTTCGTCCGGGTCGTGGATTCCGGCGGTTTCTCCGCCGCTGGCCGCAAGCTCAACATGTCCACCACCATGGTGAGCAATCACGTGCAGTCGCTGGAGGACCGCCTCGGCGCCCGGCTGCTCAACCGCACCACGCGCAAGGTCAGCCTCACCGAGGTCGGCCAGGCCTATTACGACCGCTGCGTCCAGATCCTCGCCGACATCGAGCAGGCCGACGACATCGCGGGCGCGCAGCAATCGGTGCCGCGCGGCACGCTGCGCATCTTCACCAACACCCATCTCGTCCAGTTCCTGTCGCCCGCGGTGGCCGAGTTCCTCGCCACCTATCCCGAGGTCAAGGTCGATCTCACGATCGGCGAGCGCAATGCAGATCTAATCGACGAGAACTACGATCTCGCGGTGCGCATGGTGCCGCCGCCGGACTCCAGCCTGATCGTGCGCACCATCGCGACCTGGCGCCACGTGCTGTGCTGCTCGCACGGCTATATCGAACAGCACGGCAAGCCAACGCTGCTGGCCGACCTCCCTGCGCGCAACTGCATGCGCCACGCCAACTATCCCTATGGCGACGAGTGGCGCTTCGCCGACCGCAAGGGCACGCCGGCTGCGGTGCGCGTCTCCGGAAATCTGATTTCCAACAGCGGCGAAACCCTGAAGCTCGCGGCGCTGGCCGGCGTCGGCGTCTTCCTCGCGGCCGGCTTCCTGGTCCGCGACGAGCTGGAGTCGGGACAACTGGTCCGCCTGCTGCCCGAATACCGGCCGGTCGAGCTCACGATGAACGCGGTCTATCCGCACCGCCATCATCTCTCGGCGAAGGTCCGCACCTTCATCGACCTCCTGGTCCGTCACGCCACCGAGCAGCAGAAGCTGATCAATCCGTACTCGTGATGGGAGGTGTGCAGGGTGGGCACGCTTCCACTGAGCGGCCTCCGCGCTCCGGTGATGGAGCTGGTCGCATTTCTCTCTGTTCGTCGTCCCGGCCCCCGTGCGCAATTGCGCACTAGGCCGGGACGACAGTGTGTGTGTTGCACGGCCGGCGAGTCAGACATCCGCAAGCTCGCAGCCTCGCCGCGCCACCCCAGATGACGAAACTAGCAGCAGAGCGCTTTCCTGCCGCGTCATGACGGCCCGGCATCCCTTGCATGGCGTTCGCGTGTATGAAGACGGCAGCGTCTGCCGCCGGGGCCTGCCATGCCGCTTCGTCTTCTCGCATCACTGCTGTTCGCGCTCGCAGCAAACCTGCTGCTGCAACTGCCGGCGCGCGCCGCCTATCCGGACCACATCGTCAAGATCGTGGTGCCGTTCGCGCCGGGCGGCGGCACCGATGTCGTCGCGCGGACGCTGGCGCAGGAGATGCAGAAAGATCTCGGGGTCACCGTCATCATCGAGAACAAGCCGGGCGCCGGCACCATCATCGGCACGCAGAGCGTCGCGACGAGTCCACCCGACGGCTACACGCTGCTGATGGCGACCTTCGCCAATGCGGTCAATCCGAGCCTTTACAGCAAGCTGCCCTATGACGCGCACAAGGATTTTGCACCCGTGGCGCTGGTGGCGCGCTCGTTCAACGTCGTCGTGGTCAATCCCGCTTCGCCGATCAAGTCGATTGCCGATCTGATCGCGGCCGCGAAGGCCGATCCGGAAAAGCTGTCCTACGGCACCTATGGCACCGGCACCTCGGCGCATCTCGCCGGCGAACTGTTCAAGCACATGGCCGGGGTCAATCTCACCACCGTTCCCTACAAGGGCGCGGCGCCCGCCATCACCGACCTCTTGGGCGGCCAGATCCAGGTGATGTTCACCACGGTGGCAAGCTGCGCCTCGCTGGTCGAGGCCGGGCAGCTGCGCGCGATCGGAGTGACGTCGGCCGAACGCTCGCCCGCGTTCCCGCAATTGCCGACGGTCTCGGAAGCCGGCGCATCCGGCTATGTCGCCGAATCCTGGTACGGCCTCTACGCGCCGGCCAACACGCCGCCGGACATCATCGGTCGCCTCAACAAGTCGGCGGCCAAGGCCGTGCAGGCGGAGGCCTTCAAGAAGCTCAGCGTCAATGAGGGCCTGGTGATGGTGGCCTCACCGCCGGCCGAGCTCGACCGCTACTTTGCCGGCGAGGAGGCGCGCTGGCGCAAGGTGATAAAGGACGCCGGCATCAAGGCCGAATAGGCGCCATGCACCAGGTGACGATCACATCTTTTTGCGTCGCATTGCCGTAACCGTGATTCTAGACGCAACGAACCGGTTCCTGGATCGTTGCCACGATCAGCGGAACCTCCCGCCTTGAGCTATGTCTTGCGTTAACGAGTAGGCCATGTGGATCTTGTTGCTGCTGCCGTTCATCGGCTTGCTGTGGGTGCCGTTCTATAATTTCGTCGAGCCGTCGGTGTTCGGCTTTCCCTTCTTCTACTGGTACCAGCTCGCCTGGGTGCCGATCTCCTCGCTCTTGATCTGGCTGGTCTATCGCAGCCGCCGGCCCGATGCCGACGAGCCGCGGTGAGGGGAGATACCATGACCGATCACATCGCCTGGGTGGCGCTCTGCGTCTTCATCTTCTTCTTCGCGCTCGTCACCGTGATGGGCTTCTTCGCGGCGCGCTGGAAATCCGGCCCGGTCAGCGAGCATCTCGACGAATGGGGCCTTGGTGGCCGCCAGTTCGGCACCTGGATCACCTGGTTCCTGGTCGGAGGCGATTTCTACACCGCCTACACCGTGATCGCGGTGCCGGCGCTGGTCTATGCGGTCGGCGCCTATGGATTCTTCGCGCTGCCCTACACCATCATCGTCTATCCCTTCGTGTTCGCCGTGATGCCGGTGCTGTGGAAGAAGGCGCATGCCAGCGGCTACGTCACCGCCGCGGATGTCGTCCACGGCGCCTATGGCTCGCGCGCGCTTGAGCTCGCGGTGGCGTTGACCGGCCTGGTCGCGACCATGCCCTACATCGCGCTGCAGCTGATCGGCATGGAGGTCGTGATCAAGGCGATGGGGCTATCAGGCGAACTGCCGATCATCGCCGCCTTCGTCATCCTCGCGCTCTATACATATAGCTCCGGCCTGCGGGCGCCGGCGCTGATCGCCTTCGTCAAGGACATCATGATCTACATCGTGGTGCTGGCCGCCGTGGTCGTGGTGCCGGCGAAGCTCGGCGGCTATGGCGCGGTGTTCTCGGCCGCCAACGACGCCTTCACGGCCAAGGGCGGCGCCACCGGCCTGACGCTGAAGCCTTCGCAGTATCTACCTTATGCGACGCTGGCGCTGGGCTCGGCGCTCGCCGCCTTCATGTATCCGCACACGCTGACCGGCATCTTCGCCTCGAAGTCGGCGGATACCATCCGCAAGAACGCGATCCTGCTGCCGGCCTATACACTTCTGCTCGGCCTGATCGCGCTGCTCGGTTACATGGCCTATGCCGCCAACATCAAGGTGACCTCGCCGAACGACGTGGTGCCGATGCTGTTCAAGACGCTGTTCCCGGAATGGTTTGCGGGCTTTGCGTTCTCGGCGATCGCGATCGGCGCGCTGGTGCCGGCGGCGGTGATGAGCATCGGTGCCGCCAATCTGTTCACGCGCAATGTCTGGAAGTCCTACGTCAACCCGGACATCTCGCATGCGGGTGAGGCGTCGGTGGCGAAGATCACATCGCTGGTGGTCAAGGTCGGTGCGCTCGCCTTCATCCTGTTCCTGCCGACGCAATATGCGCTCGACCTGCAATTACTCGGCGGCCTCTGGATCGTACAGACCCTGCCGGCGCTGGTGTTCGGGCTGTTCACCGTCTGGTTCCGCGCCGAAGGGCTGCTGCTCGGCTGGGCGGTCGGCATCGGCTGGGGCACGTACACCGCGTGGAGCAACGGGCTGAAGCCGCTCGCCAGCATCACGCTCGGCGATGCCAGCTACAGCTTCTATGTCGGCCTCGGCGCGTTGCTGCTCAACATCGTCGTGGCGGTGCTCGCGACCGTAGTGGTCGGCCTGATATCACCCGCCAAGCGCCGCGCGGCGGCCTGAGCCGTCGCGTTGGTCTGACGGGGCGGAGATAAGTCGCGCGGTGAGCCGCGCGACTTCCGCCTTGCTCTTTTCGATCGCGGCGTCCTTCACCGGCCCATAGCCGCGGATCTCCATCGGCGCCTTTGCCAGCGCGACGAGATCGGGCAGCCGTGCCTTGTCGAGCTTGCCGAGCATGGTCTCGATCAACGCCTCATACCAGGTGATCAGCTCGCGCTCGGTGCGGCGCTCCGCGGTGTAGCCGAACAGGTCGAAGGGTGTGCCGCGCAGCCCTTTCAGGCCCGCGAGCAGCCGCAGCGGTGTCTGGATCCACTGCCCGAATGCGCGCTTCCTCGGCCGTCCCCGTGCATCGCGCCGCGCCGACAGGAATGGCGGCGCAAGGTGATATTGCACCGTGAAGTCGCCGTCGAATTCTTGGCCGAGCTCATCGAGGAAGCCGCTTTGCATATGCAGCCGCGCCACTTCGTATTCGTCCTTATACGCCATCAGCTTGAACAGCGACCGGGCCACGGCGTCGGTCAAGGTCTCACTGCCGAGCGCAGCTTCGGCGCGACGCACGCGGTCGATCGTAGCCCGATAGCGCGCAGCGTAGGCCGCGTCCTGATACGCCCTGAGGAAGTCGGCGCGCCGCGCGATCAACTGCTCCAGCGTTTCGGGCACATAGGCCGCAGCACCGTCGGCCTTCGGCAAGAACTCCGGATCCGCGAAGGCGATCCGGCCCCAGGCCAGCGCCTGCCTGTTGCGCTCGACGGCGACGCCGTTGAGTTCGATCGCGCGGGTCAGCGCCTCCAGCGAGACCGGCACCAGGCCCTGCTGCCAGGCAAAGCCGAGCATCATGATGTTGGCAAACACGCTGTCGCCGAGCAGCCGCTCGGCCAGCGCGTTTGCGTCGATCATGGTGAGGTTGCCTGACCCGATCACCCGCTCGATCGCGCGCAAGCGAACCGGCGAGGCGAGGTCGGCATCGCGGAAGCGCACCACGTCGCCGGTCGGCATCTCGGCGGTATTGACCGCAGCGCGCATTCCCTTGCGATAGGTGCCGGACGCTTTTGCCGACGAGCTCACCACGAGGTCGCAACCGATCAGCGCGTCGGCCGCGCCCTGGTCGATCCGCACCTGATGCAGCGCGTCGGGCGTAGCCGCCAGCCGCAGATAGCTCAGCACGGGGCCGAACTTCTGCGCAAAACCCGTGAAGTCGAGCACCGAGACGCCGCGACCCTCGAGATGCGCGGCCATCGCGATCAGCGCGCCGACGGTGATGACGCCGGTGCCGCCGACGCCGGTGACGAGGAGATCGTAGGGCCGCTCCAGTCCCGCGAGCTCCGGCACCGGCAGCGCAGCTGCGCGTGTCAGCGGATCGATCGCGCTCGCGCTCTTCGCCCGCCGCTTGCCGCCCTCGATGGTGACGAAGCTCGGGCAGAAGCCGTTGAGACAGGAAAAGTCCTTGTTGCAGGTCGAGAGGTTGATCCTGCGCTTGCGGCCGAACGGCGTCTCCTTCGGTTCGACGCTGAGGCAGTTGGATTCCACCGAGCAGTCGCCGCAGCCTTCGCAGACGAGGTCGTTGATGAAGGCAAAGCGCGCGGGATCCTCGATCGTGCCGCGCTTGCGCCGCCGCCGCTTCTCGGTGGCGCAGGTCTGCTGATAGATCAGCACGGTGACGCCGGGAATTGCGCGTAGCTCGCGCTGCACGGCGTCCATCGCCTCGCGCGGATGGATGGTGACGCCCGCGGGCAGGTCGGCCGGCGAGAAATGCGCGGGGTCGTCGGAGACCAGCGCGATCCGCGCGACGCCCTCGGCGCGGACAGAGTGCGCGATCGCCTGCACGCTGACCGGGCCGTCGACCGGCTGGCCGCCGGTCATCGCCACCGCGTCATTGAACAGGATCTTGTAGGTGATGTTGGCTTTCGCGGCGATCGCCTGCCGGATCGCCATCGAGCCGGAGTGATAGTAAGTGCCTTCGCCGAGATTCTGGAACACGTGGCTGTTGCCGGTGAATTTCGATGATGCCGCCCAGTTGACGCCTTCGCCGCCCATCTGGATCAGCGACGAGGTCTCGCGGTCCATCCAGCTTGCCATGAAGTGGCAGCCGATGCCGGCCAGTGCCTTGGAGCCCTCGGGCACTTTCGTCGAGGTGTTATGCGGGCAGCCCGAGCAGAAATACGGCGTGCGCGTCGCGCCCGGCACCGCGATCGTGCGGTCGCTCTCGGGCACCAGCGCGGCGACGCGGCGGGCGAGCTGCAGCTCCGGAAACATCGGGTCGAGCCGGCGCGCCAGCACGTCGGCCAGCATGCGCGGCGACAATTCACCGGTCCAGGAGATCAGCCGCGCGCCGCTCTCGTCATGCTTGCCGACCATTCGCTCCGGCTTGGAGCCGGGATAGTCGTAGAAATATTCCTTGAACTGGCTCTCGATGATGCCGCGCTTCTCCTCGACCACGAGGATCTCACGCTTGCCCTTCACGAACTCCATCGCGTCGTGCAGCGCCAGCGGCCACACCATGCCGACCTTGTAGATGTCGATGCCGAAGCGGCGGCAGGCGGCTTCATCGAGGCCGACCAGCCGCAGCGCCTCCATCAAATCGAGATGCGCCTTGCCCGTGGTGACGATGCCGTAGCTCGCTCCCTTGATGTCGTAGATGTGGCGGTCGATCGGATTGGCTTTCGCGAAGGCGTAGACCGCGTGCTTCTTCGCCTCCAGCCGTTCCTCGATCTGCGGGCCCGGCAGATCCGGCCAGCGATAATGCAGGCCGCCGGGCGGCGGCACGAAATCCGGCTGCACGAAACGGCGCGGCGGCCGCAGCTCGACCGAGGCGCCGGATTCCACGATCTCCGAGATCGCCTTGAAGCCGACCCACATGCCGGAGAACCGGCTCAGCGCGTAGCCATATTCGCCGAAGGCGAGATATTCGCCGACATCGGCCGGATGCAGCGTCGGCATGAACCAGCTCATGAAGGCGACATCGGACTGGTGCGGCATCGAGGACGACACGCAGCCATGGTCGTCGCCGGCAACGACAAGCACGCCGCCATGCGGCGAGGAGCCATAGGCATTGCCGTGCTTCAGCGCATCGCCGGAGCGGTCGACGCCGGGGCCCTTGCCGTACCACAGGGCGAACACGCCATCGACCTCGCGATCTCTTTGCGTCTCGACCTGCTGCGAGCCGAGCACCGCAGTCGCCGCGAGGTCCTCATTCACCGCGGGCAGGAATTCGATGCGGTTGTCCTTGAGCTGCTCGCCGATCTTCCACAGTTCGAGATCGACGCCGCCGAGCGGCGAGCCGCGATAGCCGGAGATGAAGCCCGCGGTATTGAGGCCGGCGGCGCGGTCGCGCCGCGCCTGGTCGAGCACGATGCGAACGATGGCCTGCGTGCCGGTGAGGAAGACGCGGCCGCGCTCGCGGCTGTAGCGCTCGGACAGCTGGTAGGCGTCGAGCAACGGCATCTGGCCCATGACTGACCCCTTCGGGAATCGCGATGTCTGATCCGACTAGGCTATGCCTGTGGGCCTGGTAGGTCTTACCTATCCATTCATTCGTCGACGGGAAATCGGCAGGATATTGCTGAAAGCAAGATAGCAAGGTAGAATTTACCAAATCGGAGGCTCGCAATGGTCGAAGAGCAGGACGAGAAAATCCTCGCCGAGCTGCAGAAGGACGGCCGCGCCACCAACCTGCAGCTTGCGGAAACCGTCGGGATGTCGACCTCGGCGTGCTGGCGCCGGGTCCGTGCGCTCGAAGAGTCCGGCGTCATCTCGGGCTATTCGGCGCTGGTCGCGCGTGAGCGCGCCGGCTTTGCGACCTCGGCGATCCTGCACGTCTCGCTGGAGCGGCATGACGTGAAGTTCGTCGACGAGTTCGTTGCCCGGGTGATGAAGCGCCGCGAGGTGCTGGAATGCTTCGCAACCACCGGCGACGCCGATTATCATCTGCGCGTCGTGGTGCGCGACATGGACGCCTACAACAAATTCCTCGACGAGTTCATGTTCCGCATCCCCGGCATCCGCCACGTCCGCACCAACGTGATCCTGAAGGAGATCAAGACCGGCGTGGCGTTGCCGTTTTGAAGTGTGCCGCGACGGCCGCGCCATACATGCGCTGTCGTCCCGGGGTAGGCCGGGACCCATAACCACGAATACGCATTGTTGCGCGGGACTGGAACGACGGGTCCCGTCCACCACATCGGCTGCGGAGTGTGGGTCCCGGCCTTCGCCGGGACGACGATGTTTGATGCGGCATCTACGCCTCCGCCGATTTGGTGCGCGTCAGCAGCATGAACACCATGACATGGCTGACCAGCAGCAGCGGCACATAGAGCGCCGGAATATAGATGCCGGCGCCGAACAGGCCGGGATCGCCGATCTTCACGCCGTTGTAATAGGCATTGAGCAGATCCAGCGTGCCCCATATGTTGAACAGCCAGACGATCGGAATCGCGATCGCCCACCGCCAGGACAGCGCCGCCATCGCGAGCAGAGCGAGAACGGCGGCGACGAGATCGCCCCATCCGACCTCGCTTGCGAAATCCGCGCTCAAGTGCGGCGACACGAACCCGGCCACCATGAAGTTCATGCCCAGGAACCGGAACGCATGGAACGCTGCGAGTAGTCGGAGCGCGCTGTCACGTGGCATCGCGCGGACCGCCGGCCAGACATAGGTGACGGCCACGACAGCACTTGTCAGAAACGCGCCGGCGACGCTGAGGACGAATGGAAGATTGAAGCCCGGGGGCATCGGCGGATTTCCTTGTTGTCGATCGGTTCGGTTGGCTTGCGTTCAGGACCTTGACGCTCAGGGCTTGGCGACGAGCAGGCGGAGCGGCAGCAGCGGGCCGACCCCGATGTACTCGTGATCCATCAGATCGAGCTTGGACAATGGCAGGCCTTCCATGATCGCGTGCGCCTCGGATGGATCCTTGGCATCGAGCAGGAAGACCACGCCGCGCCCGTCGGAGCGCGAATACCATTCGCGAATCTTGCCGTTGAGATAGAGCTGCACAGTCGCGCGGATTTCGTCCGGCATCACGGCCATCACCTGATCGCGGGTGACGCCGGCTTTCGCGGTGAGGATGACCATCACGCCGGTGGTGACGGTGGAGGCGGCTTGGGCTTGAGCTTGGGCAAAGGAGGGAGCGGTCATGGAAGTGGTGCCTGTCAAAGTGAGGGTGAGAGCCAGGATTGTGTGACGGATTGTTCGCATCGGTCGCAGGTCTTCGCTCGCGACGGGTGTCGTGATGTTGCGTGGAGCAGCGCGCGTCGCGTTGCCGCTGCTTGTGGCTCCGATGTAGGGTGGCTTTCCGCGAGCGACTATTCGCGATAATGTTCACAGGCCATGAAGCAGAACTTCACAGTCCGGCAAGGCGCGCTCGACGGCGTCGAGGCATTCCTGGCCGTCGCGCAGCACCGCAGTTTTCGCCGCGCGGCGGCCGAGCTCAGCGTCACGCCGTCGGCGATCAGCCAGGCGGTGCGCGCCCTCGAGGCGCGCCTCGGCGCCGTGTTGTTCATCCGCACCACCCGCAGCGTCGGGCTGACCGACGCCGGCGAACGGTTTCTGGCGCGCGCAAGACCGGCATTCGAGGAACTGGTCGCGGCGAGTGGGGCGGCGCGCGAACTCGGGCAGAAGCCCGCCGGGCTGTTGCGCCTCACGGTGCCGCGCTCGGTGGTGCCGATCCTGCTGGAGCCGCTGATCGCCTCGTTCTGCAAGGCCTATCCCGAGATCGAGGTCGAGCTCGCCGCCAGCGAGGAATTGGTCGACCTCGCCGCCGGCGGCTTCGATGCCGGCATCCGGATGGGCCAGTTCATCAACCCGGACATGGTCGCGGTGCGACTGACCAAGCCGTTCCCGTTCGCCATCGTCGGCAGCCCGGACTATCTCGCGCGCCGCGGCCGGCCGAAACGCCCGGACGATCTGCGCGCGCACGCGTGCCTGCGGCTCCGGCGATCGAACGGCGGGCTCGCGCCATGGTCGCTGAACGACAACGGCCGTTCGATCGAGCTTGCCGTGTCGGGATCCTTCATCGGCCATGATTTCCCGACGCTGGTCGGCGCTGCCATCGAAGGCGTGGGCCTCGCGCAAGTCCCCGCACCGCTGATATCAGGCGCCGTGAAGGAGAAGAAGCTCGTCCGCGTGCTGGAGCCATTCGCGCCGACCACGCCGGGCGTGTTTCTCTACTATCCCGGTCACCGCCAGATCATGCCGAAGCTGCGCGCCTTCATCGATCATGTGAAGCGCCGGCCGGGAGCCGCGCGATGAGCCAAATGTAGGATGGGTGGAACGAAGCGTGATGACACCGCGCTGTTTGAAATCTTGAATCGAGAACCATCCCCATTGTCGTCCCGGCGAAGGCCGGGACCCATTACCACCGATGCTCATCGTTGCGCGACGCCGTGGCCGCAGCTTTCTTCAACAATTCAGCCCTGTGGTTATGGGTCCCGGCCTTCGCCGGGACGACATCGAGGATGAGGCGCGCGCGGGGATGACAAGTCCGGCAGTGCGCCAGACCTCACACCTTCTCCCTCACGAACCTGTTCCGCAATGTCCCGATGCCGGTGATGTCGATCTCGACCACGTCGCCGTCCTTCAGGTCCGGCGAGGCGCCGTCGGTGCCCATCCAGATCACGTCGCCGGGCGACAGCGTGAAGTATTTGGTCAGCTCGACGAGGAACGGGACGATGCCGAAGATCATCTCGTTGGTGTGGAAGCGGCCGGTCTCCTTGCCGTTGACGCGGATCGCGGTCTCCATGCTGTCGAGGTCGACATTGGTCTCGATCCACGGGCCCATCGGCTTGAAGGTGTCGGCGTTCTTGGCGCGCCACAGTCCGCGATCGGCCTTCTGCCAGCTGCGTTCGGAGACGTCGTTGCCGATGGTGTAGCCGAACACGCAGTCCATCGCGTTGGCCTCGGTCAGGTGCTTGGCGGTCTTGCCGATCACGACGACGAGCTCGCCCTCGTAATGGATCTTCTCGGTCGCGCTCGCGGGGATCACGACGTTCTCGTCATGGGCGATCAGCGCGTTCTGCGCGCGGTAGCCGATCTCGGGACGGTCGGGAACGTTCGGCACGGTGCCGGCCTTGTCGGCGGCTTCCTTGAGGTGTTTCAAATAATTCAGCCCGACGCAGTAGAAGGTTCGCGGGATCAGCGGCAGCTCGATCTTGACGTCCTTCAACGCATGCGTCTTCGACGTCTTGCTCCATTCACCGAACGGATCGCCGTTGACGGTGGTGACGGTGTCGCCCTCGACGAGGCCCCAGGAAGTCGTGCCTGCGGCGGTGAATTTCAGCCAGCGCATGATGATGTCCCTCTATTCCGCGGCCTGCGCGCGGGTCTTCCAGGCGCCCGCGGCCGGGCGCTTGAGCCCAAGATTCTCGCGCAGCGTCGTGCCGGCGTAATCCGTGTGGAACAGCCCGCGCTTCTGCAACTCGGGCACCACGTGGTTGACGAAGTCGGCATAGGAGCCCGGCACGTAGCTCGCCGCGACGACGAAGCCGTCGCAGCCGCGATTGACAAACATCTCCTCCAGCCGGTCGGCGATCTCCTTCGGGCCGCCGACCATCGCGTCCTGTACCTGGCCGCGGCCGGAGAAGGTGATGAAGTCGCGGGTCGAGGGATTGCTCTTGCCGGAGGTGCGCAGCACGCCGTCGCGGATGCCGAGCATGCCTTGCATGCCCTGCAGCTCCTCGGTGGTCAGCGGCTCGTCGATCGGTTTGGCGCCGAAATCGAAGTTGAGGCCTTCGGCGAGCAGCGACAGCGCATCGATCTCGAGCGGCAGCTTCTGGATCACCGCCATCCGGTCCTCGGCCTCGGCCTTGGTCGCGCCGGTGACCGGGGTGATCAGATTGCAGAGGAACATCTGGTCGGGATCGCGTCCCGCCTTGGCGGCTTCGCCCCGGATCGCATCATAGCCCTGCTTGGCATTGGCGAGGTTGCGTGCCGCGGTGAAGATCACCTCGCCCCAGCGCCCGGCAAAGCGCTGGCCGCGGCCGGAGGCACCGGCCTGGATCACGACGGGATGGCCCTGCGGCGAGCGCGGCACCGTGAACGGGCCGCGCGAGGTGAAGAACGCGCCCTTGTGGTCGAGCCGCTTCACCTTGGTCGGATCGGCGAAGCGACCGCTCTTCTTGTCGATCACCAGCGAACCGTCTTCCCAGGCATCCCAGTGGCCGAGCACCACCTCCATGAACTCGTCGGCGCGGTCATAGCGATGATCGTGCTCGAGGTGCTGCTCGCGGCCCATGTTGAGCGCTTCGCCGTCATTGACCGACGTCACCACGTTCCAGGCGGCGCGGCCACCGGTCATCAGGTCGAGCGTGGCGAAACGGCGGGCGACGTCGAACGGCTCGAAATAGGTGGTGGAGGCGGTCGAGGCGAGGCCGAGCTTGGTGGTGACCATGCCCATCGTGGTCAGCACCACGATCGGGTCCATCTTCACGCAGCGGATGCCGTATTCGACGGTGTGGGCGTGATCGTTGCCGTAGCGATCGGGCATTGCGAGGCGATCGTCGAAGAACGCCATGTGGAACTTGCCGCGCTCCAGGATGCGCGCGATCTCCTGATAGTAGTCCGCCGACATCGAATCGTCGCGCGATTCCGGGTGGCGCCAGGAGCTCGGCAGGTTGGTGCAGTTCTGCGCCTGCAAAAAGCCAACCAGCGCCATTTGCCGTGTCATGTCGTTCTCCTGTGTCCGGAACTATCAGCGAAGGTCGAGCTCATCGGTGAGCTTGTAATCGGCGGCGAGTGCCTTGAGCTTGTCCCAGGTCGCATCCTCGATCTCGATGCCGTCCTTGCGCCGCCGCTGCTCGCGCAGATATTCGATCTCGCCGGGATAGAACACGCCGCGGCTCCCTTCCGAGGGCGGCGTCGATTTCAAATAGCGGGCGAAGTCGGCGACTTCCCTCCTGAAGTCCTTGAGCGGACGGAATGCGGCGACGTTGAACACCGCCATGAAGCAGCCGTCGTTGTGCCGGCCGGTCGGCTCGACGCCGAAGCCGAGCCCGGTCAGGAGGCCGCACAGCACCTCGACCATCGCGGCAAGGCCCGAGCCCTTGTAGCCTTCGCTGCCGCCGAGCGGCAGCAGCGCGCCGCCCTTGCGGTAGTCCTTCGGGTCCGTGGTGTCGCGCCCCTCGGCATCGATGATCCAGCCCTTCGGGATGCTCTCGCCGCGCGCCACCGCGAGCTGGATCTTGCCGGCGGCGACCGCCGAGGTCGCCATATCCAGGTAGAACGGCGCCTCGAGATCGGAGGGCACCGCGATCGAAAGTGGGTTGGTGCCGAGCCGGGCCTCGCGGCCGCCGAACGGCGCCACGTGTTTCGGCGAGCGGCCGGAATCGGCGGCCGCAATCCCGATCATGCCTTCGCGCATCGCCATCATCGGGTAATGCGCGAGCCGTCCGACATGGCTCTGCCGGAACACGGTGCAGGCCGCGACATTGGCAGTCTTCGCCTTGTTGATGGTCATCTCCATCGCCTTGGCGTTGACGTGGAAGCCGAAGCCCCAATGACCGTCGATCACGGTCGTGGTCGGCGTCTCCTGCACGATGGTCCATTTCGCGCCGGGCACGATGTGGCCGGCCTTGATGCGGTCGATATAGGTCGGGATTGCGATCACGCCGTGGGAGTCGTGGCCGGCGAGGTTGGCGTTGACGCAGCCGGAGGCGACGGCGCTGGCCTCCTCCTCCGATGCGCCGGCGCCCCGCAGGAGCGCCGCGCCGATGCGCGTGAGACGGTCGGCCTGGACGATCGGCATGGGATTTTCCTCGCGGTCTGCCCGCGTGATGCGCGGGTCGTGCTTGCTGTAGTCGACGTCATGCTCTCAAAGCGCCGAGGGGCGAGCAAGGGCAGAAAATCCGGTCGGCCATACCGCCAGCAGGGTGCTCGCCGCCGCGATTTCACGGAGTGGAACGGGCGCGGTCGCGTTACGGAATTTGGCTGCTCCGGCGGCGCGAGCGGGACGTCCATCCGCGCCTCGCCGTCCTCCGCCTCAGGCTGGCACACCGGTGTCCGTAATATCCCGGAAAACCGCCGCCCGCGTTCGTCAGCCGTTTACTTTGTCGTGCAACTTGCCGGATACGCTAACCACCACTTAGGCCTCTCGCGGGCAATGTTCCCCGCCAGATTGGAGGGGTTGGCCCCGGGGCCTTCAGGAATCGTGCAGTCGAGCATCGGGCGTACCTTCGCGGCGTTGAGTGCCACCAACGAAGCGATCCTGTACGCGAAATCACCAGAAGAATTGTACGGCAAGGTCTGCGAAGCCGCGTTCTCGAGCGGGAGCTTCCTTGCCGCGACCGTGTTTTTGCTGGAGCCGGATACCGGTCTCCTGAAGTTCGCGGCTGGCTACGGCGACGATGTCGCGCGACTACGCAGTATCACCATTTCCGCGATCGCGAACACCCCGGAGGGAGAAGGCGTCGCCGGCCGGGCGTTCCGCGATCAGAACGCCTGCGTCGCCAACGACTATGTCAACGACGCCCGCTCGGCCGCCTGGCGCAGCGGTGCCGCGGCGGCCGGCGTCGGCGCGGCGGCGGCCCTGCCGCTGGTCTGCAACCGGCGCAGCGTCGGCGTCTTCATGGTGACGCGGCGCGAGGCCCAGTCGCTGGGCGAAGAGATCGTTTCGCTGCTGGAGCGCATGGCCGCGAACGTGTCCTTCGCGCTCGATAATTTCGACCATGAAGCCTCGCGCAAGAGCGGCGAGCGGGCGATGCGCCGGCTCAACCGCATGTTCGGTGCCATCAGCGCAACCAACGAGGCGATCCTTCGCGCCAAGACCGAGCACGATCTCTATCAGCGGGTCTGCGATGCCGCGGTGTTCAGCGGAAAGTCCTTCGCCACGGTGGTGCTGCTGGCCGAACCCGACACGCACTGGTTCGAGCCCGTCGCCGGCACCGGCGAGGCGCTCGACCTGATCACGCAGACGCGCTTCTCGACCGATCCGGACAACGTCTACGGCAAGGGGATTTGCGGCGAGGCGTTCCGGACCCAGCGGCCCTGCGTTGAGCACGATATCCCGATATCGATGAGCCCGTCGCATATGCCGATCGGCGGCAGCGGCCTGATGGCCTGCGTCGCGCTGCCGCTCACCCGGTTCGGCAAAAGCGTCGGCGTCCTGATCTTCTTCACCGGCAATTCCTGGGCGCGTGACGAGGAGATCATCGCGCTGCTTGCGGGGATCGCCGAGAATGTCTCGGTCGCGCTCGACAATTTCGGCCGTGCCACCGAAAAGGCCAGGACCGACGCCGAGCGCGAGCGGCTGTCGCGGATGTTCGCGGCGCTGAGCGCGACCAACGAGGCGATCATGCGCGCGAGATCACGGCTCGAGATGTTCGAGCTGGTCTGCGCGGCGGCGGCGCATGGCGGCGGATTCAACTCCACCAGCATCCTGATCGCGAAGCCCGGCGACGATTTCCTGGAGATGATGGCGGTCGCGGGACCGACCGCGGCAAATGCGCGCCGCCTCAACGTCTCGCGCAGCGAGGCACGCCCCGAAGGGCGCGGCGTCTGCGGCCGGGCGTTCCGCTCCCGGCGCGCCTGCATCAACAACGATTTTCTGGGCGACGTCGCCAGCAACCCCTTCCGCGACGTCATCGACCGCGAGGACGCGCGATCGGGCGCGGCATTCCCGCTGATCGTCGACGACGAGCCGGTCGGCGTGATGCTGTTCATCTCCGCCAAGCGCAACACCTTTTCGGCCGAATTCGCCGAGCTGCTGCAGCGGCTCGCCGACAACGTCTCCTATGCGCTGGGCAGCTTCGACCGTGCCGACGAGAAGGCGCGGACCGAGGAGCAGAAGGAGCGGCTGCGGCGGATGTTCGCGGCGCTGAGCGCGACCAACGAGGCGATCATGCGGGCGAAATCCCGCAGCGAACTGTTCGATCTGGTCTGCGATGCCGCGGCGGTCGGCGGCCAGTTCGTCTCGGCCACGATCAGGCTGGTGCGCCCCGGCGAGGCCTTCCTGGACAATGTGGCCGCCTCGGGCCCCGACCGGGTGCGGGCCCGCGAGGTTCAGCTGTCGGCCGACGCGACGCGTCCGGAGGGACAGACGCTGACCGGCGTTGCGATCCGCACGCGCAGGCCCTGCATCAGCAACGACTATCTCAGCGATTTCGGCCCCGAATCGCACGTCTATCCGGCCGTGCGCGACAGCGGCAGCAAATCGGGCGCAGCCCTGCCGCTGCTCAAGAACGGCGAGGCGATCGGCGCGCTGGTGTTTCTCTCCAGCGAGTTCGGCACCTTCAGCCCGGAGATGATGGCGCTGCTGCAGCGGCTTGCCGAGAACGTGTCGTTTGCGCTGGCCAATTTCGATCGTGCCGACGAGAAGGCGCGGGACGACGAGCAGAAGGAGCGGCTGTCGCGGATGTTCGCGGCGCTGAGCGCGACCAATGAGGCGATCATGCGGGCGAAGTCCCGCGCCGAATTGTATCGACTGGTCTGCGCGGCGGCGGCGACCGGCGGCAAGTTCACCTCGACCACGATCGCGCTGGCGCAGACCGGAAGCGACTATCTGCGGATCGTCGCGATTGCGGGGCCGGCGGCGGAGGGCGCGCGCCAGGTGACGCTTTCGACCAGCGAGGCGCACCCCGAGGGGCGCGGCGCCTGCGGCCGGGCGTTCCGCTCCGGCAAGGCGTGCATCATCAACGACTATTTTGCCGATCCCGAGACCGCCGCCTTCCATGAGCGCGCCCGGCTCGATGGAACGCAGTCCAGCGCCTCGTTTCCGCTGATCGTCAGCGGGCAGGTGGTCGGGGTCATGATCTTCGTCGCGATCGACAAGGACACCTTCACGCCGGAGTTCGCCGAGTTGCTGCAGCGCCTCGCCGACAATCTGGCGTTCGCGCTTGAGAGCTTCGATCGCGCCGATGAGAAACACAAGGCCGATGAGCGCATCGAATATCTTGCCTCGCACGACAGCCTGACCAATCTGCCAAACCGCGAGACGTTCAACGAGATGCTGCATCACGCGATCTCGGCGGCGGATCGCCATCGCCGGCACCTCGCGGTACTGTTCATCGATCTCGACCGCTTCAAGGTGATCAATGATTCGCTCGGCCACGACGCAGGCGACATGCTGCTGGTGGCGATCGCCGAGCGGCTGCGTGGATCGTTGCGCGCGAGCGACGTGGTGGCGCGGCTCGGCGGCGACGAGTTCGTGGTCATCCTCGAGGAAACCGCCGAGCGGGACGACGTCGAGCGCATCGCCGGCGATCTTCTGGTTTCGCTCAGCCAGCCGCTGCAGCTCAGCGGGCATGAGTGCCACACCACGGCCTCGATCGGCATCGCGATGTATCCGGCCGATGGCTCGGACGTGCAGACGCTGACCAAGAATGCCGACATGGCGATGTATCTCGCCAAGGAGGACGGCAAGAACGGCTTCCGCTTCTTCTCCAACGAGATCAGGGCGCAGTCGATCGAGCGCCTGACGATGGAGAGCGCATTGCGCCGCGCGCTCGAGCGCAAGCAATTCTCGCTCGACTATCAGCCCAAGGTGGACATGGCGAGCGGGCAGATCAGCGGCGTCGAGGCGCTGCTGCGCTGGACCCATCCCGAGCTCGGCAAGGTATCGCCGGGGCAGTTCATTCCGCTTGCCGAGGAAACCGGCCTGATCGTGCCGATAGGCCGCTGGGTGCTGAAGGAAGCCTGCGGGCAGAACATGGCGTGGCAGCGCCGCGGCCTCAGGGCCGTGACGATGGCGGTCAACCTTTCACCGCGGCAGTTCGGCGATCCGAATTTGCTCGACGACATCGACGCGGCGCTGGAGGAGAGCGGCATGTCGCCGGCGCTGCTCCAGCTCGAGGTCACCGAAAGCATGGTGATGCGCAACGTGACGCGCGCGGTGCGCGTGCTCGACGCGATCCAGAATCGCGGCATTCGGCTGGCGATCGACGATTTCGGTACCGGCTATTCGTCGATGTCGCTGATGAAGCAGTTCCCGATCGACACCATCAAGATCGATCGCTCCTTCGTGCGCGACCTGCCCAACGATTCCGAGGACGTCGCGATCGCGCAGGCAATTATCTCGATGGGCAAGGCGCTCGGCATGACCATCGTCGCCGAAGGTGTCGAGACCTCCGAGCAGCAGGAATTCCTGCGCGCCCATGCCTGCGACGAGATGCAGGGTTTCCTGTTCAGCCGCCCGCTGCCGCCGCGCGATCTCGCCGAATTGTTGAAGCCGTCGCAGGCAGAGGCGTCACCGCCGTTGCAGCCGTCGCTGGATGGCGAGGCGACCAGCGAGGCCGGGCCGGATCTAGGGCGGAAACGCGCTGTCGTCTGACGGCTGTACGGGCAGGTCGCGAACGTCGGAATCTGTGGATGCGACCTTGCGCGAGAAATCATAGGGCCACGGCAGGATGTCCTGGCCGGCCAAGCTCTGGCGCAACACAAGGGCAGCTTCCGCAAAGCGCGCGCCGTCAGGCAGGCGGAACTGGCGGCTCCAGGCGGATGGCAGCGGTTCGGCGGCATCGCGCATCTCGAATGCCGGCCCCCACCACCAGGCCGGCGCGGGCGGCCGTTCCGGTTCCGGAATGGCGCGCCAGCGCACGAACTCGTCGACGATGCGGGCAAATTGCAGCTTGGCGGCGGGATGCATCGAAGGCCCTTCCTTGGGCCGGGATGATAGCATCGCTCCCACCTCGCGCAACGCGGCTATTGGCGGCCGTGCTGCCAATGCGCCGTCACATCGGAGCCCGATTTGTTGAGGTGGACATGCTGGTCGACATGATCGACCCAGGACAGCGGAATGAAGTGATGGTGCTGACCGTCAGGCGAGCTTTGCTTGGTCAGCTTGATCTTGTCGGTGCCTTCCATGTGGTCGACCTTGCCGACGGTTTTCTTGTCCGACGAGATCACATCCATATGTTCCCGAATGTCGGCAGCGTTTGCCATGCGTCATCTCCTCGTCATGCTGATGGGGATGAAACGCCGCCTGGATGCAAAGGTTGCTAGCCGGTTCCGGCTACTTCTGCTCGACCTCGGTCGCGGTGGCCGGGCCTTCGCCCATGATCAGCAGCACGGCGTCGTCGTCCTTGGCGCCGTCCCAGTGCACCTGCTTGCCGAAATGGGTGACGAAGCTGCCGGCCGGCATCGCCACGGTGCCGTGATCGGGATCGAATTTCGGACCCGAGCCCACCCACCAGGTGCCCTTGAGCACCACAATGTAACGGTCGTTGGGATGGAAGTGCGGACGGCTGAAGTGATTGCCCTTGGTCCATTTGGTGTAGACCATGTAGAAGCCGGGCTTCGAGGGATCGCCGACCACGACCGCATTCTGCGCGCCGCGTGCGTCGACCGGGCTCCAGGGAATCTGATCCGGCAGCTTGTAGGTGACGGCGGCCGGATTGAGCTCAGCCGCGGAGCTGACGCTCAGAATGCCGGCGAAGGCCAGCGGCGTCATCAGGTATCGCCATGATCGGTTCGACGCCGTCATCGGTATGCTCCCAGATCGGATTTCTCGGGCGACTGCCGCGCCCGTATGCCGCGCAAGCTAGTCGCCCTCGCTTCCGCCGGGCAAGACGCGTCCGTGCATGTCTGATCCCAGGATTGCGACAGCGATCCGTGACACAACGCAGTTGCAGTATGAAAAAGCATTTACGCCGCCGCAGACGATGATAGGTTGCGCGCCAACCAAAAGACGGGAGGATAACCTTGAAGAAGCATCTGTCGATACTGGCGGCAGGACTTGTGATCGGTGCGGCCGCGCTGCAATTTTCCACCGCCGCCTCGGGGGACGACGGCTGGGTCACGCTGCTCGACAGCTCCAAGAAGGGTGACTGGGACGAGGTCGGCAAGGCCAATTGGGCGATGAAGGACGGCGCGCTGGTCGCCGACAAGCTCGACGGCAAGGATCTCTCCTATCTCGTCAGCAAAAACCAATACAAGGATTTCCAGATCCGGGCGGAGTTCTGGACCGACGAGGATGCCAACAGCGGCATCTTCATCCGCTGCGAAGGCAACAAGGTGATCGACTCCAAGGTCTGCTACGAGGTGAACATCTTCGACAAGCGGCCGGACCCGACCTACGGTACCGGCGCGATTGTCGACGTCGGCAAGGTCGATCCGATGCCGAAGGCGGCCGGCAAGTGGAACGTCTACGAGATCACGGCGCAGGGGCCGCATTTCGTCGTGACGCTGAACGGCCAGAAGACCGTCGACGCCCAGGATTCCAAGCACGCCAACGGCTATATCGCGCTCCAGTATGGTTCGGGCGTGGTCAAGTTCCGCAAGGTGCAGATCAAGCCGCTCTGACGGCGTCGGTTGAGCGGGGCCTCGATCGCACTGCGACGAGGCCCCTCCTTATTGAGGAGCACTGTCGGTCGTAGAGACCTTCCGATCGTCGCCTTGCGTGCGCAGATGATGGCCGATCACGAGCCCGGTCAGGCACAGCAACAGCCCAAGTGCCGGCGGCGCAAACAGCGCCTCTTCCTGGAAGATGCCGTTCACCAGCACGACCATCGTGCCGAAGGCGGCGAGCCCCTGGATGAGGATTCCCGACGAGGCGTAGAGCCGCCAGGCCTTCAGCGCCATCGCCAGGAAGTAGCCAAGCGGCACCAGCGAGCCGATCCCCATCTGGTACAGCAGCACGCCGACGGCGCTCTCCACCGCGCCGTCCATCGTGCCGGCCGCCTGCGCGGCGTTCCAGTCGATCGAGAAATAACCCTCGGAGAGGTTGCCGCCGACGCCAAGTCCGCGGCCGATGGGATTCTGCCGAAAGCCGTCCCATCCGCCCATGAAGCCGATCACGTGGAAGTCGCCGATCTGGAGTCCGATATAGATCGCCGCGATGGCGTACAGCACGAGCCCGACCAGCGCGACGGCAAGGGTGACGGTTGCGCCGAGCAGCCACGTTGCCGTCCAGCCCAAGGCGACGAAGATGACCAGGATGAGCGCGCCTTTCACGCTACAGCAAATCAGCAGCGGGATCGCAGCCAGCGCCAGCCAGCGATATCCGACCGCGAACAGGAACAGGATGGAGAAGGCGATTCCGTAACCGAAGCTGATCGGGCTCATATTCGGTCCGAAGATGCGCAGCAACGACGAGAGGCCGAGGTCCTCGAACAACGGGCTGTTGAGAAAACTGAAACGGAAGCGATCGATCAGATCCACCGGCACCCTGCCGGTTGCGCGCATCTCGGCTTCCCAGGATCCGGAGCGGCTCGCCTTGAGTTCGTCGAAGTGCCAGAACGTGTAGCCGTTGGTGATGGAGAGCCAGAAATCGCGGAACAGCAGTTCGACATATCCGCAGACGATCAGCAGCGCGGCAACCGTCACCAGGAAGGGCGTGATGCGGATCTCGAAGGTTGCGGCCGTCAGCAGCGATAGCTGAAACAGAAACAGCGGCAGCGCTATGTTGCGCAGATAGACGAGGGCCGCGTGCGAATCCTGCGTGGCGCCGAGCAGGAAATACGCCGTCACGGTTGCGAGCGTGATCAACCCCCATTTCATGATCCGGTCGATCTCGGCGGAATGTTTCCGCTCGTGCAGCGCGTAGAGCGCCAGCGTGACCAGCCACATCACCGCGATGACCAGGAAATTATAGCCCTTGACGAAATCCATCTCCTGCTCGGTCGTCATGTAGGACGACAGGATCGAGACGAAGAGGTTCTGGAAGAAGATGATGAAGATGGCGATCGACGGCGCGTAGGCCGGCACCGCGAGCACGATGGCGCAGCCGATCAGACTTTCGACGACGATCGCGAGCCCGGCGTTGGCCGCCTGCATGATCGGCGCGAATGCGATCGATGCCACGGCGATGCCGAGTGCAGGAATCAGATCGCCGGCCAACAGCGGCCGCGGGGCTATCTCTGCTCGCACAGGCTCTGACCTAACGTGACCGGACGTGTGGGCGTGCCACACCGCATCGTCGATCTAGCCGCGCATTGTGTAAGAACCGGTTAACCAGATGGGTCAGCGGGTCCCGAGCAGGGCCCTCAGCGCCTCGCGGTCGACCTTGCCGGTGACCGGGTCGGCGAGGCCGAAGCCTTGCGACAGCTCCCAATGGGTCCAGCCCCAGCACTGTTGCCGGGCGTAGGCCGTCACGCCGGCGAGCCAGCGCAGCCGGCTGTCGCGCGGGGCGCCGGCCTTGAGCACCCCGAATTCATTGATGATGATTGGGCGGGAATATTGCCGTTGCCAGGCGGCGGCGGGTTCAAGCCATTTGTCGATGCCGCGGTCGGGAATGGCGCGGTCCACCATCGCGAGCGCCTTGCGCTTGTCCAGCGCGGTGAGCTGATCCCGCAGCTGCTGAACCCTGGGATCGTCGGCGCGGACCGGATAGGGCAATCCGGTGACGTCGTGCAGCGGCTCACTCGGATCCCAATGGGCCTGATGGGTGAACACCATCGGATCATAGAAGTGGATGGCATAGACGACATTCGGATCGTCGAGCGGAGTGAAATCCGGCAGCGAATCCGCGCGCTGCCAGTTGACCGGACCGGTGATCAGCGTGGTTTGCGGCAGCAGGCCGCGAACGAAGCCGGCCAGTTCCCGGACTTCGCCCTGCCATTGCGCGGCCTCGACATCCGGCTCGTTCAACAGTTCCGCAAACACACGGTCGGACGGATAGCGCTGCATGATCCGTGCGAGCTCGGTCCAGGCGCGCTTCATTTCGATCATCGCGCCGGGCGGATCGTCCTTGTGCAGCGCGTTGAAGCTCTCGCCGGAATGCAGATCGATCGACACCGCATAACCGAGCGCGAGCAGGGTCTTGAGCGCCGCATCGACGGTGCGCAGGCGGCTGTCGATCTCCGCTTTCGCGGCGAAGCGCGGCATGACGAAATCGGCGGGCACCGGCAGCCGGATGTGGGTCATGCCGGCCTTGCGCAGCTCGAGCAGCAGGCCGCGGGGTGGCGCCGACCGCGGATCGGCGATCCAGCCGTCGGCATTGACGCCGCGTGACAGCGCCTCGAGCCGGTCGGCCGGGACACCTTCGATCAAGGCGGGGCAGGCCCGCGCGGCGACCGACAGCAGAATCGACGCGCTGACCGCGAGGGCAAGGGTCGATGGCCGCGTCATGACCGATCAGCGTGCGATGGTTGCCGCGGGATCGTGACGGGTTGCGGGGCGCTCACGAATATACTGCCTGTTGTGTTCGAGTCGGCCGGGGTTGCGGGCGTCGTCCGAAAGATAGCTCGGCCAAGCAACGATGCGGTAAAGACGTAACACGAAAGTTTAACTTATGCGCCTTCGGCGACTGTCCACGAGAATCGCAAATGCAGTGTTTGGTCGCGACCGCGCCGTGCTGGCGCTGCGTCACTCCGAAATTCTCAGCGCGGCTGAAGCAGGCGCTCGGCAAGGCGACCCCGTCGCGCGAAGAGGATTGAGCCGCCGGTGCGGCGCGCCGCTAAAGCGCGATGAGATTAGGTTGAATCGTCATCGCGCCTTAGCTCTTTGTTTGAGCATGATCTTTTCGGAAAACCGCTTCGCACTTTTCCGGATCATGCTTTAGATCCCTCGGACCACGCCCGGCTGGCCCGGTGCGCATTCCAGCGCAGCACGGTCCCAGTTCGCGTTGATGGCCGCGGCCTCATAGCTCGATTGCAGGAATTCGAGCAGCGCCTTGTCGGGGTCGGCAGCCGTCCGCACGGCGTCGTAGGGCAGGATGAATTCGCCAAGCGCCTCGCTGAAGAACGCAGCATCGGGCCGTACCGGCGTGCTGCGATAGCCCGCGGGTTCCGGATAGGCGTAGGAATAGAACGCGGGATAATCGATCGCGCCGCCGCCCGGCCAGAAGCCGGCGCTGCTGACCTCGTGCGAATAGGCCTCGTGCGCCACCTCATCGGGCAAATGGGGCACGCCGCCGGGATGCCGCGGCGCGGTTCTGCCGGAAAACCGCGTCACCGCGAGATCGAAGCTACCCCAGAAGAAATGCACCGGGCTCGCCTTGCCGAGAAATCCGGTCCGGAATTGCTTGAACACGCGGTCGCAGTTCACGAGGATCCGGTGAAACCTGTGCACGGCATCCGCGTCGTAGGACGCATGCTGCGTATCCTGCGAGAACCGGATCGCATCGGCGACTTCGTTCGGTATCTCGTCAATGGCGACGTCGATGCCGAGGTCCTTCAGATTGGTCATGACCGCCGCGTAGAAGCTTGCGACCGATTGACCGGCCAGCGCGAATTGCCGTTCGGTGCCGTCGCTGGTCGAGATGCGCAGCATGTGATCGATGAAATCGAAGTCGATCTGGAACGTGCGATCGCCGTCGGGGATCGGCGAGGTCGTCAGCCCGCGCGCCGTGACATAGAGCGTGACGTGCCAGGAGTGATTGAGCCAGGGCGACTTCACCAGCCGGATCTTGCCGGCGATCTGGGTGAAGAGCTGGAGCGTGGCACAGCTGTCGCGCCACGCCGCGGTCGGCAGTTCCGGCCAGCGGGTCTTTTGTGCGTTAGTCATGACAAAACCTCTGGGCTGCGCGACGTACAGTGTTTCGTCTATCACGAATTGATCGCGATGACCTTGGGGGAACCGATCCTATCGTTCCGCGCGACGTGCTCTGGTCGGCGAAGCGCACGAACGCGCTTTGCCGTCAAACCGCATGTAGGTTAGTTCGCGGCCCAAGCTCCGTGACCCTCACCGGCGGCATATCGTCGAGGGCGGCAATCCGGCGGTCAATCTCACGGATCACGTGTTTCGAGAATGGCCCGAAATGCAAATACAGCGCCATCAACATCACGATGTAGCGAAGCGCGCCCGGATTGGACTTGGCGACCTCGACGAAGGTCTTCCAGAACGGTTCGCGGACCTCCGGCAAGGCACGCATGATCGTGTGCACGCCCTCGAGGCCGCCAAGCCTCTTGCGTACGTCGCCATCCGGCAGGTCGCGGCGCCGGTCGGACCGGTCGAGCATGGCGGCGAGCCGCGACAGCCGTCCTGCATAGGCCGTCGGGTTGAACACGTGCCCGAGCACGGCCTTGTAGTCCTCGAGGATGTCACGCAGCGGACGTATGGTGTCGAAATTGCAGCCGAGCGTGCATTGGTCGCCCGCCTGCTCGACCTTCATGAGATCATGGCCTTCGTGCAGGCGGCCTTCCTTCGCCAGCCGCCGCGTCAGCTGCGTGCCCGGCAGTGCATAGAGCAGTCCAACCATGCAGACTGGAATGCTCGCCTCCTCGATGAAGTCGATCATCGCGTGCCCCATCGAGGCTTTCTCGGTATCGAACCCGACGATGAAGCCCGCGGTGACGAACATGCCGTAGCCATAGATCTTGTGAATGCATTCGGCGATGTCGCGCCGGGTGTTCTGCTTCTTCTTCATCTGCACGAGGGTCTCCGGATCCGGGCTCTCAATGCCGACGAAAATCCCGAAGAAGTTCGCGTCCTTCATCGCCTGCAACAGCTCGCTGTCGTCAGCGATATTGATCGAGGCTTCCGTCGAAAACTCGAACGGATAGTCTCGCTCCTCCAGCCAGGCTTTGAGCTGCGGCAGCAGGATGCGGAGGTTTTTCTTGTTCCCGATGAAGTTGTCGTCGACGAAATCGACATGTCCGCGATAACCGTGATCGTAGAGCGCTTGCAACTCAGCGAGAATTTGATCGGGGGTCTTGGTGCGCGGCACACGACCATACAGCTCGATAATATCGCAGAACTCGCAGGTGAACGGGCAGCCACGCGAATATTGCACGCCAATGAAGAGATAGTGGTCGAACTTGATCAGGTCATAGCGGGGCATCGGGCTTAACGTGACGTCGATCTTGAATTTCTCGGCGACGAACACGCCCTTGCGCTCTCCACTTTCCCAGGCGGCGACGAATTGCTGAATGATTTGTTCTGCCTCACCGATCACCTGGAAGTCCGCGTCGGCGTAAAGATGCGGGCTGGAGGAGACGTCAGGTCCGCCGACACATACCGGCTTGCCGTGCCGGTGTGCGAGATCGATCAGGTGGAGAAAATCAGGCTGCTGGTTGAGCATGCCGCCGATCATGACAAGATCGGCCGAGTCGAGATCGGCGTCCGTCAAGGGCTCGGTGTTACGGTTGATGAGGCGAATATCCCAATGCTTCGGCAGCATGGCGGCGACGGTGATCAGTCCGAGTGGCGCCGCCGGATACTTCGCATCGACGAGTTCACAAGCTTCCGTATAGTTCCAGAAGGAGTCTTGAACGAACTTCGGATAGATCATTAGGACGCGACAGGGAACCGTCATGTTGCTCCGGCCTGGATATTGACGCGCACGATGACACGCGGCTTGTCGCCGCTCAAGGGCTCGATTCGCGGCCAATTGTCAGGCGATCTTGGGCATGGACGCCTATTACGTCGATTATCGGCCTTTCTTGGCGTCTCTTGGCATCTCTTGGCGTTGGAGCAGCGATCGCTCTTGCGCCGTTGTCCGGCAACGACGTTGCGACTTAGGTAGGGGCGGCAATCGCGAACGAGAATGCCGCCCCCATCGCATCAGCCGTGAAGTTTCCTCGCGGTCTCCGCGACCGCGCGGCCCTGATAGCGGGCGCCGGCGAGTTCGTTCTCGCTCGGCTGGCGGCTGCCGTCGCCGCCGGTGATCGTGGTTGCGCCGTAGGGCGCGCCGCCGGTGACCTCGTCGAGCTTCATCTGGCCGGCGAAGCCGTAGTTCAGCCCGACCACCGTCATGCCGAAATGCAGGAGGTTGGTGATGATCGAGAACAGCGTGGTCTCCTGGCCGCCATGCTGGGTCGCGCTCGAGGTGAAGGCGCCGCCGACCTTGCCGTGCAGCGCGCCCTTTGCCCAGAGGCCGCCGGCCTGGTCGAGGAAGTTGGCCATCTGCGAGGCCATGCGGCCGAAGCGGGTGCCGGTGCCGACGATGATCGCATCGTAATTGGCGAGATCGTCGATCTTGGCGATCGGCGCGGCCTGGTCGAGCTTGTAGTGCGAGGCCTTGGCGACTTCGGCCGGCACCAGCTCGGGGACGCGCTTGATGTCGACGGTGGCGCCGGCTTCGCGCGCGCCTTCCGCGACGGCATTCGCCATGGCTTCGATGTGACCGTAGGCGGAGTAATAGAGAACGAGAACCTTGGCCATGATGGCCTCCTTTGGGTTTGAGGTAGGGGAAGATGATTTGGGGAGGGGCATGCGCGGACGTCGGTCCGCGCATGCAGGGTGAGTGGTGATCAGGCCGCGTCGACCAGCACGAGCTCGGCATCCTCGAGCGCGGTGATCTTCAGCGTGGCTTCGTCGCGGATCGCGGCGCCGTCGCGCGCATTGACGCGCACGCCGTTGACCTCGATGCTGCCGGCCGCCGGCACCAGATAGAGGTGACGGGCCTTGTCGGCAGCGTATTCCGCGCTCTCGCCGGCCTTCAGCGTGGTGGCGAGCACCCGCGCATTGGCGCGGATCGGCAGCGCGTCATTGTCGCCGTCGATGCCCGAGGCGATGGTGACGAGCTTGCCCGAACGGTCCGCCTTCGGGAACGGCTTGGAGCCCCAGGTCGGCTGGCCGCCCGTCGTCGTCGGCTCGATCCAGATCTGGAAGATCTTGGTCATCGCCGGCTCCAGATTGTACTCGGAGTGACGGATGCCGCTGCCGGCGCTCATCACCTGGACGTCGCCGGCTTCGGTACGTCCCTTGTTGCCGAGCGAATCCTGGTGCGTGATCGCGCCTTCGCGAACATAGGTGATGATCTCCATGTTGGCGTGCGGATGCGCCGGGAAGCCGGAGTTGGGCGCGATCTCATCGTCGTTCCACACGCGCAGCGCGCCGTGGCTGACATTGTCGGGATCGTAGTAGCTCGCGAACGAGAAGTGGTGCTTGGCCTTCAGCCAGCCGTGGTCGGCACCGCCGAGCTTTGCGAATGGTCTGAGTTCGATCATGGTCATTCCCCTTGATGTCGATGTTGAGGAGCGGGCCGGGCGCTCTGCGCCCGGCGTCTCCAGAAAATTTTGCGATCAGGCGCCGAAGCCGCCGTCGACGTTGAGCACGGTGCCGGTCACGAACGACGCTTCCGGGCTCGCCAGGAACACGACGCCTGCCGCGACTTCTTCGGGGCGGCCGAAGCGCTGCAGCGCATGCTGCAGGCGTTGCGTCTCGGCAAACTCGCCACCGTCCTTCGGGTTCATGTCGGTGTCGATCGAGCCGGGCTGCACCACATTTACCGTGATGCCGCGTGGTCCGAGGTCGCGCGCCGCGCCCTTGGTGTAGCCGACGACGGCCGCCTTGGTGGCGACGTAGTCGGCAAGGCCTGGGAACGAGGCGCGATCCGCCAGCATGGAGCCGACGGTGACGATGCGGCCGCCTTCGCCCATCAGCTTGGAGGCGGCGCGGATCGCGGTGATCACGCCGTCGATGTTGATCGCCTCCTGGCGGGCGAGCGTCGCAGTGTCGGCCTCGGGATCGTCGACCGCGCCGCCCGATGCGACACCCGCATTGTTGACCAGGATGTCAAGCCGGCCAAAATCCTTGGCGACAGTCTTCACCAGCTGATCGACATCGGATGACGAGGCCTGGTCGGCCTTGTAGGCGCGGGCGTTGACGCCCTTGCCCTTCAACTCGGCGACGACGGCCTCGGCCTTCTCGGGAGAGGCGACGTAGCTGATCGCGACGCTCGCACCTTCCGCGGCGAGTGCACGCGCGCTGGCTGCGCCGATGCCGCGCGAACCGCCGGTGACGAGGGCAACCTTGCCTGTGAGCTTCTTGGTCATTGGATTTCTCCATTGATTGAATTTCGATGACCCTTGGATATGCCTCCGGCTGTGGTATAGAAATAGAAACTATTGAAACTCATTGTTTCCAGTATTGAGCAATCAGGACAGCGGCCCATGTCGAAACTGCCGGACTTCGAGGCGCTCGCGATCTTCGCAAAAGTCGTGGAATTACGGTCATTTGCGGCGGCCGCGACCGAGCTCTCGCTGTCCAAGGCGACGGTGTCCAAGGCGGTCAGCCGGCTGGAGGAGCGGCTCGGCGCCCGGCTGTTCAACCGCACCTCGCGGCGGCTGGCGCTGACCGATGCCGGCCAGAAATTGTCGGAGCGCGCCGCGCGCCTGCTCGCCGATGGCGAGGCCGCCGAGAACGAGGCGCTGGCGCAATCGACCACGCCGCGCGGCCTGGTGCGGCTCGCGGTGCCGATGAGTTTCGGCATCAAGACGGTGGCGCCGCTGCTGCCGGAATTCATGGAGGCCTATCCGGAGGTTTCGATCGACCTGCACCTGAGCGATGCCACGGTCGACCTGATCGGCGAGGGCTTCGACGCCGGCCTGCGCATCGCGCGGCTGCCGGATTCATCGCTGATCGCGCGGCGGCTGTGCGGCATGCCGCGCTACACGGTGGCCGCGCCGTCCTATCTGAAGCGCCACGGCCGGCCGACCCATCCGATGCATCTCGCCGAGCACAAATGCTTCGGCTACGCCTATCTCTCGACCCAGGGCGTCTGGCACTACACCAATGCGTCAGGCGAGCAGGCGAGCGTGCGTCCCGCCGGCCAGCTCCGGGTCAACAACGGCGAGGCGGTGATGCCCGCGCTGCTCGCCGGTCTCGGCATCGCCGATCTGCCCGACTTCATCGTCGGCGATGCGATCGCGCGCGGCGAGGTCGAGGTGATCCTGAAGGGCTGGAAGCAGCCCGAGGGCGCCGTGCATCTCGTCACCCCGCCCGGCGGCCCGCGGCCCGCCCGCGTCGAGGTGCTGGCGGATTTCCTGGCGAAGCATTTCGCCAAAGGCCGCGCGCAGCGGAAATAGAAATCCGCACGCGGACCGGTGGAAGGACATCCGCCCCGCCCCGTCACATTCGTGTCATCCCTTTTAAATTGTATAACTTATGTGAACTAACCCATGATCGTGGGCTGCCGCGATCGTCTATTTCTGCGTCCTGGACCGGTGTTGCCGCAAAGCGCATTTTCGGAGGAACCAGATGATTGATCTGACCAAGCACGATTTCACGTCATTGTCGGTGAAGGACCTGCTCGATGCCCGCGAGGCCTATCACGTGCATCTGGCACATCTGCAATCGGTCTATGCCACGGCGATCGGCCGCTATCTGATCCGGGACAACGACCGCAACGCGACGGAAAGAAAGGCGCACTCCAAGCCGCAGGCGCTCGGTCCGCGCACGCTGTTCAATTCGTCGGTCAAGGATTGGTCGTGGCCCTGCATCCTCGTTTTCGTCCGCGACTGGATGAAGCGCTCCGAGCTGAAAAACCATCCCGAGAAGCAGGACCAGCTGGTACCTCCGTTCCTCTATCTGCCGGACGGTCGCGTCGTGCCCACCTGCGTCGTCAAGGTCGATCCGAACGAGGGCAGCCCCGGCACCGTCGATCCGCCGGTGTTCAGGAGCGATCTGGTCGGCGGCGGCTTTCCGGTACAGACCATGATCCAGGGCAAGATCCACCGCGGCTCGATCGGCTGTCTCGTCACCAACGGCGAGACGGTGTTTGCGCTCTCCAACCGTCACGTGGTCGGCGCCGCCGGCCGCGAGATCTTCGCCGGCTTCAAGAACACCGATCGCCGCCTCGGCGTCAGTGATGCGCTGCAACTCGGCAAGCGCGCCTTCAGCGAGGTCTATCCCGGCTGGCCCGGCTCGCGCGTGGTGGCCAATCTCGATGCCGGCCTGATCCGCGTCGATGACGTCAAGGGCTGGACCGCGCAGGTTTACGGCGTCGGCCAGGTCGGCGACGTCGTCGACCTCAATGTCGGCACCTTCCGTCTCGACATCATCAACCAGCCGCTGATCGCGTTCGGTGCGACCAGCGGATTGATGAAGGGCAAGATCCTCGGCCTGTTCTATCGCTACAAGACCGTCGGCGGCATGGAATATGTCAGCGATTTCGTGATCGGCCCGCGCGACGGCGACACGCCGCTCAACAATTATCCCGGCGACTCCGGCACGGTCTGGTTTGTCGACGATCCGGACGCCAAGAAGAACGCCAGCGGCGCGCGGATCCTCAGTCCCCTGGCGCTCGAATGGGGCGGCCAGGAATTGTTCGGATCGAGCGGCAAGGTCCCGATGCAGGTCGCGCTCGGCATCTGCATGTCGACACTGTGCCGCGAGCTCGATGTCGAGTTGATCGGCGACTGGAATGCCGGTCACACCGAGTATTGGGGCGAATGGGGCCACGTCAAGATCGGTGCCTACGCGACCGGTCTGATCGATGCGAAGCTGCCCAAGCTCGCCACCATGATGGACGCCAATTCCGACAATATCGGCCTCGACGACAAGCTGCTCGCCGACCTCAAGCCGCATCAGCGAGGCACATTCTCGCCGCTGGCCGATGTCGCCGACCTGGTCTGGCGTTTCACCCGGCACACCGACGAAAGCAATCACTTCGCCGACATGGACAAGCCGGGCAGGGACGGCAAGACGCTGCTCGATCTTTGCGCGGAGTCGACGCGCAACGTCGATCCGAAGGTCTGGAACGACTATTACGAAGGGATCGGCGAGGACCGGCGCGGCGCGCTGCCGTTCCGGGTCTGGCAGATTTTCGACGAGATGGTCGAGTACGCCGCCGCCAACAAGAAGCTGGAGTTCGTGTGCGCCGCGGGCATCGTCGCACATTACATCGGCGATGCCTGCCAGCCGCTGCACATCTCGCAATTCCACCATGGCCTCGATCCGAACGACAAGGCGCACGCCAAGGTGCACAGCGTGTACGAGACCACGATGATCGGCCGCCACGGCAAGGATCTCATCAAGATGATCCCTGACGCCAGGACCAGCGACGTCGCGGAGATTGCTCCGGGCGGCACGCCGACCGGCCGCGACGCAGCGGTTGCCGTGGTCGCACTGATGCAGCGAACCGTGAAGCGGCTGCCGCCGATGACCATCGTCAACCTGTTCAATTCGCATATGGGCAGCGGACAGGTCGAGGCGCTGTGGTCGAAGCTGAAGGACGCCACCGCGGCCTGCATGCAGGACGGTGCCAAGACCCTGGCCCGGGTCTGGGAAGCGGCCTGGCGCGCCGGCGCGGGCGAGGACCGCGGGCAGGGCGGCAAGTTCGATCAGGACAGTTTGAGCAAGCTCTACAACGACCCCAGCTTCCTGCCGGCGTTCCCGCTCCAGCAGCTCACACTGGATGCCGACGACCACCTCGTTCCGATCGGAGGCAGCAGCACGCGGCGCCGCAGCGCGACAACCGCGCGACGCGCGCGTCCGCAAGCAGCGAAGAAGGCCGCCAGGAAAGCTGCGAGGGAAACGGCCAGGAAGGCGCCGAAGAAGGCGGTGGCGCGCAAGCGGCCGGCCGCAGCTGCTCCGGTCCGACGCGCAGCCGCCAGCAAGAAGACCGCGACCAAGCGCGGCGCGGCCAGCAAGCGGTCGGTCGGAAAGACCCGCAAGGCGGCGCGCAAGCGTTAGAGCAAGATGATTTACATCGCATCGCGCAGCGGATTCAGCTTTACCTCGCCCCGTGTGCGGGGAGAGATCGGAACGCATCGCTAGATGCGTTCCGGGTGAGGGAGCCTCCACAAGTCCAACCGTCGCCATTTACGCGGAGGCAGCCCCTCACCCCAACCCTCTCCCCGTAAGAACGGGGAGAGGGAGCACAGCGCCGTCGTTATTCGATCGAATCTCAGCATGCACTCGGCCCGACCCGCCCGGCTCGATCTTCCCCATCGGTCAGCCCGCGTCGGATGCGGCAGCGGGACGCTTGAGATCAGCGCTCCGCTCCTGCACCATGTGATCAAGCCGCGGTTCTGACCGCGGCATCGCGATCGGCTGCGATCGCCAAAAAATGATTGGGGAGAAACTCTCGATGAATCGCCGCGAACTCCTGCGCGCCGCTGCCGCATTGCCGCTTGCGCAGGCTGCGCTCGCCAAGCCAGCGTTTGCGCAAGGCGCCTATCCCAACCGCAACATCACGATGATCGTGCCGTTTCCGGCCGGCGGCCAGGCCGACCTTGCGGCGCGGCCGGTGGCGCTTGCGCTGGAGCGTATCCTCGGCAAGCCTGTGATCGTCGACAATCGCGCCGGCGGAGCAGGCGGATCGATCGGCAATGCGCAGGCCGCGCGCGCCGAGCCCGATGGCTACACGCTGCTGATGACGCTGTCCTCGCTCGCAGTGCTGCCGGAGGCCGACCGGCTGTTCGATCGTCCGGTGGCTTATGAGGTGTCGCAGTTCGCGCCGATCGCGCGTGTGCTTGCCGACCCGACGCTGCTGGCGGTGCCGGCCTCGGCGCCGTGGAAGACGCTGCAGGAATTCGTCGACGACGCGAAGAAACGCCCGGGACAGATCCCCTACGGCTCGTCCGGTCCGTACGGCACGCTGCATGTCGCGATGGAGATGTTCGCGGCGAGCGCAGGAATAAAGCTGCTGCACGTGCCGTTCCGTGGCGCAGGCCCGGCGCTCACCGCGCTGCTCTCCGGGACCGTGCAGGCATTGGCGTCGGCGCCGGGCACGCTCAAGCAGCAGGTCGAGGACGGCAAGATGCGCGTGCTCGCCAATTGGGGCGCCGAGCGGATCGCGAGCTTCCCCGATCTGCCGACCTTCAAGGAACTCGGCTACAAGGACGTCGAGTTCTACATCTGGGCGGGACTGTTCGCGCAGTCAGCGCTGCCGATGCCGATCATGGACCGGTTGCGCGCGGCGATGGCCGATGCCGTGAAGGCGCCGCAGGTAATCAAGACCTTCGAAACCGCGGGCAGTCCTGTCGCTTATATGGACGCGCCGGCGTTCTCAAAATTTGTTGCAGAGGACAGCGCGCGGTTGATCGCGGCGGTGAAGAAGATCGGCAAGGTCGAATAGGGAACTCGCGGGACAAACTCTCTTCACTTTTAGTTGTCTGCGCGAACGATCCTTGGCCGCATTCATTGGGCAGCTTTGGAGCAAATCGCGGCGCGGGAACATGCGCGCGCGGGCCAGTATCTGGAACAACGGGAGCCCGACATGCGATCGCAGCGGATCGTCCTGAGCCTTGCCATAGCGATCGGCGGAGCTGTCACGGCAACGGCCGCCGTCGCCGAGGAGTATCGGGGAACCTGGGAACAGCAGATGGCGTGCACACCGGACGTGTGGCGGCTCTGCAGCGACCAAGTGCCCGACGTGCAGCGCATCGTGGCTTGCCTGCGGCAGAACACGCCGCAACTTTCCAACAGTTGTCGTGCCGTGTTCGAATCAAACGCGCAACAGTCGCAGACACAGGGGCGAGCCCAACAGCCGCAAGCGCAGGGCCGCGCGCCGCAGCAGCCGCAGATGCAGCAGCGGCCGCGCGCACCACAGCCGATGCAGCCGGCGCCATCGCGGCCGCCGTTCGACGATGAAGACTAGTCCCCAGGTCTGACTTCGCAGACGTCGACCCATTCGGCCGCAGTCAGCTCCGCCATCCTGTCGGGCGTGATGCGGACCGCGCTGTGGGTCGAGCCTGCCGCCGGCACCACGACATCGAACGCCTTCAGCGATACGTCGCAATAGACCGGCAGCGGCGTCTTCAGCCCGAACGGGCAGACACCGCCGACCTCGTGGCCGGTGATGTCGGCGACCTCGTCGAGGCCGAGCATCTTCGGCTTGCCGCCGAACGCCGCCTTCACCTTCTTGTTGTCCATTCGCGACGTCCCGGCGGCGACGATCAGCACCACTTGGTCGCCGACCCGCAGGCTCAGCGTTTTGGCGATCCGCGCCGGCTCGACGCCATAGGCCTCCGCCGCCAGCACGACGGTCGCGGAGCTCGTGGTGGATTCGATCACGGAGATTTCGGGCGCCTTCTCGGCGAAGAAGGCGCGGACGGACTCGAGGCTCATGTCGTTCAGGACCTTGCAGACACCAGGGCGGGAAGTTCGGAGAGACCGTGGATCCGGTGATCGGGCACGACGCCGAGCTCGTCCATCTGGGTACGTAGCGTCTTGAACATCGTCAATGGGGCGACCGTCTCGCTTTCGACGCAGGCCAGCGCCATCGCCTGCGGCGTCACCCGCTCGATCCATGCGACGTTGAGGCCGAACGACTTGGCACCGCAGGCGTCCCACGGATTGGAGGAGATGAACAGCACCTCCGCCGGCGGTACTTTCAGCACCTCCTCGATCAGCGTGTAGGCCTCGGGCGCCGGCTTGAACACCTTGTGGGCGTCGACGCTGATGGTCGCGTCGAGCACGCGGTCGAGCCCTGAATTGCGCACCAGCGCATTCAGCATGTCAGGGCTGCCGTTGGACAGGATCGCGAGCTTCTTGTCCTTCATCGCCTCGAGCGCGCCGACCGCGTCCGGATACAGCGCCAGATGCTGATATTTGTCGATGATGCGGGCGAAGGTCGCCGCGTCATATTGCAGGCCGAGGCAGCGCAGCGTGTAGGCGAGGGAATCGCGAGTCACGATGGCGAAATCCTGGTAGCGCCGCATCAGCGAACGCAGCCAGGAGTATTCGAGCTGCTTGATGCGCCAGATCTGAGTGATGATGTCGCCGTAGCCGGGAAACGCATCCTCGGTGACGTCGGCCACCGACTGGACGTCGTAGAGCGTGCCGTAGGCGTCGAAGACGATTGCCTTGATGGTCATTGTGATCTCTCTTGCCCGCCGATTGTCGCATACAGGAATTTCCTGAGTGCGTCGATGGATTGATCCCTGGCCACCTCGTTGAATTCGAGGTGATGACCCAGCATCTGCACCGGCGTGCTGTAATGCGGCACGTCGAAACCGTGATAGGCGCCGGGATAGACAATCAGCTCGATCGGGTGTCCCGCACTATTCTGCCGGGAGATGCCGTAGTCGTCGCGGCCCTCGGCCAGGGTCCGGCACTCCTTGGCCGGCGTCCAGTCGTCGAGCTCGCCGACCATGATCAGCGTCGGCACCGTCATGTCGCCCTTGATGCCGAGGCAGGGTGGGTAGAACGCGACGGCCGCGCGGAATTTCTCTGCCGCGTTATGTTCGATCGCGCCACGCTCGACCGAGAGCAGGGCGAGCCAGGCGCCTTGCGAGAACCCGACCACCGCGACGCGATCGGGATCGACCGCCGATTGCCGTGCGAGATAGCTCAGCGCACGATAGGCGTCATGGACGGTTGCGGCCGGCGCGCCGCCCGTGCAGGCGCTGGTGATGCCGCGCGGCCCGAACCGGTCGACCGTGAGCGTGACATAGCCCCAGGCCGCCAGCCGCTTGCCCCAGCGCTCGTCGAGTTGCTTGAAGAAGCCGCCGCAGCCGTGCAGCAGCACCACGGCGGGTGAGGGGCCCGGTCCATCGGGTGTTCGCAGATAGCCTTGCAGCGGCTGCGCACTTGCAAGCGGGCTCTCGAATTCGACGAACGCGGGCGGTTGCCCGCCGCGTGCCGCGCAGCAGAGCCCTGCGCTTCCGACCAGGAGTGCGGAGAGGGTGGCAAGTCCGGTGAAGTTCGTCATGAACCACCTCCGAAGCTTGCCGCCGACAATACTCCCTTAGATCCCCAAAATCTTCCGCGCGTTGGCCTTCATGACCTTCGGCCGGATCTCCTCGCGGATGTCGAGCTTGGCGAAGTCGGCGAGCCAGCGGTCCGGCGTGATCACCGGCCAGTCGGAGCCGAACAGCATCTTGTCCTGCAGGATCGAGTTGATGTAGCGGACCAGGATCGGCGGGAAGTATTTCGGCGACCAGCCGGACAGGTCGATATAGACGTTCGGCTTGTGGGTCGCGACCGACAGCGCCTCTTCCTGCCAGGGGAAGGAAGGATGCGCGAGGATGATCTTGAGGTCGGGGAAATCCGCCGCGACGTCGTCCATGTACATCGGGTTGGAATATTTCAGCCGCATCCCCATGCCGCCCGGCATGCCGGAGCCGACGCCGGTCTGGCCGGTGTGGAACAGCGCGATCGCGCCGCCGTCGTTGATGGCTTCATAGAGCGGATAGGCCATGCGGTCGTTGGCGTAGAAGCCCTGCATGGTCGGGTGAAATTTGAAGCCGCGGACGCCGTATTCCTCGATCAGCTTGCGTGCCTCGCGGACGCCGAGCTTGCCCTTGTGCGGGTCGATCGAGACGAACGGGATCAGCACGTCGAGATGGTCGGAGGCGACCTCGAGCATTTCGTAATTGTTGTAGCGGCGGAAGCCGGTCTCGCGCTCGGCGTCGACCGGGAAGATCACGGCGGCGATGTTCTTGGCGCGGTAGTAGGCGGCGGTCTCCGGCACGGTCGGCGGATGCTTGTGCGGCGACTTGAAGTAGTCGGCCATCTGCGCCTGGAAATCGTCATAGCCGTCGTCGCCATGCATGCCGCACGGCTCCTCGGCATGGGTGTGGATGTCGATCGCTGTGACCTTTTCGATATCGGGCAGTTTGAGCTTGGGCATTCGGCTTCCCCGGCGGGCGTGTTCATTGGTGATGGAAAATAATTATATGATATAACGATTTTCGCAAGCGCCGAGGGGATATGGTCGCGCGCCGAGCTCAAAACGACACGAGGTCCGGTCATGGGCGGGCGCGAGGAGGACGAAAACGCGATTCGGCGGCCGTGACGCCATGGTCAAAGAGAGATGGCGGGTCGCGTCGTTGGTCCGGATAATTGTGGTCGTCGCCGTTTCCGAAGCGATCTCAATGGCGTGGCGCGGTGCCTTGGGCGGGTTCCCGGCCAGAACAGGCCCGAAAATCGGCCCGTCTCGGTTGACATTTAACGGTCCGATGGCTTAGAACGCGGCCGTCCCGGGCGGCAGGCCGCTTATCGGGATAAATCCCATTTTGCCAAATATTGGCATTGATCAGGTACGGCCTCCAACACGGGCCTTTCGAAGTAACAGGATTGTCCCATGAAGGTCCGTAACTCGCTCAAGTCGCTGCGCGGCCGCCATCGCAACAACCGTCTGGTTCGCCGCAAGGGCCGCGTCTACGTGATCAACAAGGTCCAGCGCCGCTTCAAGGCGCGCCAGGGTTGATCCGACAAATCTGATCGACAAGGCTGATCCCGCCCGGATCGCCGGCCGATTCCGATCACTCCTTCACAGGTCTTTGACGCCGCGCTGCTTTGCAGTGCGGCGTTGTGCGTCTAGACTTCGGCCATGGGATTAAAGCTCGGATTCAAGTTCCTGGGACCCACCAACCGCTGGCTGGCGATCCTGATCGCCGCGCTTCTGGCCATGCCTGTTGCAGCCGTCGCGCAGGACGATCCGCGGGTGGTCCCGCCGCCCAGGGCCCAGAAAAAACTACCTGAGGCTCCGACCAAGCTGCCGAAGGTGCCGGCCGACCGGACCCGCGGGCTGGATTTCCTGTTCGGCGCGCTGAAGGCCGCGCCCGACGAGGATAGTGCCCGGCATGTCGAGGCGCGGATCTGGGCGCTGTGGCTGCAAACCCCGAGCGATACCGCGGCGCTGTTGATGGTGCGTGCCAAGGCGGCGATCGACGCCCAGAATGTCGATGTCGCGCTGAAGCTGCTGGACGCGGTGATCAAGCTCCGCCCCGACTATGTCGAGGCCTGGAACCGGCGTGCGACGATCTACTACTTGAAGAACGATTACGTTCGTTCGCTGGGAGACCTGCAGCAGGTGCTGACCCGCGAACCCCGCCATTTCGGCGCGCTGGCGGGCGTCGGCATGATCATGCAGGACATGGGCGACGACAAGCGTGCGCTCGACGCCTTCCGCAAGGCGCTGGCTGTCGATCCCTACCTCGAGAAGGTGCCGCAGATCGTCAAGCAGCTGACCGAAAAGGTCGAAGGCCGCGATATCTGATTGCGTGCGATTGATCGCGATCGTGGGGCGATGGCCGCGAATGGGCACGTTGCGCGCGAGCCTGATGCTTGCTCGCGGTACGGTCCGGCGCAGGAGGCTAGTGCAAGAACTTGCCGCGGGACGCGGTGTCCTGGGCTACGGCAGCATAGAATTGCTGAAGCTCCGCCTCCAGGTGCTCATTCACCAGCAACAGTGCCTTCAGGGCGCCGCGCAGGTCGCCATTGCAGCTCGCCACGATCTGATCGATGGCCGCATCGCTAGGGTCGGAAATCATGGTACTCCTCCGATTACTTCCCGTTGAACTCGTCATGCGGACGCCGGTTCCTGTGGATACTGTGTACAAACCAGGAAGCGTTCCAGTGGCGTCCCGGTTTCGATGAAGCCTCGCGTCTGATGGCGAAATTGCCACCGCCAATCTATGAAATGACTAATGACGCAGGTATGAACCCGCTATCCACAGGCTGGGCGCATTGTGGACAACTCCGCGCCGGGACGCGAGCCGGAAAATCGACAATTGGCTTTCCATACAAGAGCATGCCCGGGCAGGGGGCACATCCGCGCGAAATCTGATTTCGGCTTCGTCGTAATTGTCAGGTGCCCAATCAGGTGCCTAAGACCTTTCGGATCTCCTCGATGTTGACCGCAATCATTGCGCTGGCGGCCGCAGGGCTCGCCCTGGCGCTGGCGACGCAAATCGGCACCCTGCTGATCCAGCGCGCCTTCCGGCCTCAGGGGCGGATGATCGATGTGGCCGGGGCGCGGCTGCATGTCGTCGAACTCGGCCCGCACGACGCGGTCGGGCCGCCGGTCGTGATGCTGCATGGTGCAAGCTCCAATCTGCGCGCGATGCAGCCGCTCGGCGATCGCGTTGCCAAAGCGCGCCGGGTGGTCCTAATCGACCGGCCGGGTCACGGCTGGAGCACGCGCGAGCGCGTCGCGGATTCAACACCCGCGATCCAGGCCCGGATGATCGTGGAGGCGCTGACCAGGCTCGGCGTCGAGCGGGCGATCGTGGTGGCGCATTCCTGGGCCGGCGCGCTCGCCTTGCGCATTGCACTGGATCATCCGGACCGCGTCGCCGGCCTCGTGCTGCTCGCCCCTGTCGCCTATCCGTGGCGCGGCGGCGCCGGCCGTTACAATGATGTGATCTCGACGCCGCTGATCGGGCCGTTGCTCGCGCACACGATCACGCTGCCGCTCGGTCTCCTCGTCGCCAATTCGGCCACGCGTGGCGTGTTCGCGCCGCAGCCGGTCCCGGCCGATTTCGTCCGCGACAGCGAGTCATTGCTCCTGCTGCGCCCGCGCGAGTTCATCGCCAATGCGCGCGACCTCGTCACGCTGAAGGCCGCCGTCATCGAGCAGGCGCCGCGCTATGCCGAGATCAGGGCGCCGCTGTCAATCATTTCGGGCGACATCGACAAGACGGTCTCGACCGGCATCCATTCGCGGCCGCTCGCCGCCACGGCACCGAACGCCAAGCTCATCGTGCTGCCGGGCACAGGTCACATGGTGCAGTACGTCGCGCCCGATCTCGTGGCGTCCGAGATCGAGACGATGGCCGACCTGATGGTGCCGGACGTGGTGACGGCGCAATAGCTGCGGCGCGTTTGCGCCGCGCGAATGTGATCCGGCAAGGCTTGCGCCGCCGCGTGGCGCCGAACATCATGCGGCCCACGCGGTTTCGGATTGCATTAAAGGACACATCTCATGCGGATCGACAACATTGCCGACCTCATCGCTGAAACCCTTGCCCAGGCCGGCGTCAAACGCATCTACGGTGTCGTCGGCGACAGCCTCAACGGCCTGACCGAGGCGTTGCGCAAGCGCGGCACGATCGATTGGCTGCATGTGCGTCACGAGGAGGTGGCCGCGTTCGCCGCCGCCGCCGAATCCCAGATCACGGGCGCGCTCGCGGTGTGCGCGGGCTCCTGCGGTCCCGGCAATCTCCACCTCATCAACGGCCTGTTCGATGCGCATCGCAGCCGCACGCCGGTGCTGGCGCTGGCGGCGCAGATCCCGTCGGCCGAGATCGGCGGCGGCTATTTTCAGGAAACCCATCCGCAGGATCTGTTCCGCGAATGCAGCCATTATTGCGAACTGGTGTCGGATCCGGCGCAACTGCCCTACATGCTGGAGAACGCGATCCGCGCCGCGGTCGGCAAGCGCGGCGTCGCCGTATTGGTGCTGCCGGGCGACGTCGCGATGCGGACAGCGCCGAAGCGCGACATCGCGCCGAATGCCGGCCTGCTGCCGCCGGCGCCGGTGGTGCGTCCGGCCGAACCTGAGTTGAATGCGCTGGCGGCGCTGCTCAATGGCGCGCGGCGCGTCACGCTGTTCTGCGGCCGCGGCTGCGCCGGCGCGCATGACGGCTTGACCAAGCTTGCCGAGACGCTGAAGAGCCCGATCGTGCACGCACTCGGCGGCAAGGAATATGTCGAATACGACAACCCCTACGACGTCGGCATGACCGGCTTCATCGGCTTCTCGTCCGGCTATGCCGCCATGCATGGCTGCGACGTGCTGCTGATGCTGGGCACCGATTTTCCCTACAAGCAGTTCTTCCCGACCGGCATCAACATCGCGCAGGTCGATATCCGCCCCGAAAATCTCGGCCGCCGCTGCAAGCTCGATCTCGGCATCGTCGGCGACGTCGGCGAGACCATCGCCGCGCTGCTGCCGAAGCTCCATGTGAAGACCGACCGCAAGCATCTCGACGCCAGCCTCGCGCATTACAAGGACGCCCGCGCCGGGCTCGACGATCTCGCCCGCGGCAAGCCGGGCCAGAAGCCGATCCATCCGCAATATCTGGCCCGTCTGCTCGGCGAGCAGGCGAGCGACGACGCGGTGTTCACCGCCGATGTCGGCACGCCGACGATCTGGGCCGCGCGTTATCTGAAAATGAACGGCCGCCGCCGTCTGGTTGGCTCCTGGGTGCACGGCTCGATGGCCAATGCAATGGCGCATGCGATCGGGGCGCAGGCGGCGCAACCCGGCCGGCAGGTGGTGTCGATGTCCGGCGACGGCGGCTTTGCCATGCTGATGGGCGATTTGATCACGCTGACCCAGGCCAAGCTGCCGGTGAAGGTCGTGATCTTCAACAACAGCGTGCTCGGGTTCGTCGCGCTCGAGATGAAGGCCGCCGGCTTCATCGAGACCGGGGTCGATCTGAAGAATCCGGATTTCGCGGCGATGGCCCGCGCCATGGGCATTCACGGCGTCAGGGTGGAGGATCCCGGCGAGCTCGAGGGCGCGATCCGCGACATGCTCGCGCATGACGGCCCGGCGGTGCTCGACGTCGTGACCGCGACGCAGGAGCTGTCGATGCCGCCGACCATTACGCTGGAGCAGGTGAAGGGATTCAGCCTGTGGGTGCTGCGCGCGGTGATGAGCGGCCGCGGCGACGAGGTGGTCGATCTCGCCAAGACCAATCTGTTGCCGCGCTGATCGCGGGGGCGAGCATGATCCGGAAAAGTGCGTAGCGGTCTTCTTTCGCGACAAGCGCGGAACGCGTTTGCGCGGAGATCATGCTTAAATCAGAGAGCCCGAAGGGGATGGCATTCGAAGAAAGGCCATCCCCTTCTGGCGTCCGCCCTGGCTTGCGCGCAGGACGGACGACGTCCGATACCGCCGATTACTGCTTCTGCTTGCCGTCCTTGTCGAACGACGAGACGTAGGCCCAGAGATTGTTGGCTTCGTTCTCGTTCTTGATCCCGGCGAAGGCCATCTTGGTCCCGGGGATCTTGGCCTTCGGATCCTTGATGTATTCGAGGAAGGTGGCCTTGTTCCAGGTGATGCCGGAATTCTTGTTGGCATCGGAATAATTGTAGTCCGGCGCGGAGCCGGAATGGCGGCCGTCGAGGCCGTTGAGCTCGGGGCCGACCTTGTTCTTGGCGCCTTCGCCGATTGCGTGGCAGGCGAGGCATTTATTGAACGAGGTCTTGCCGGCGGCGGCATCCTGCGCCAGCGCGGAGGATGCGGAAGCCAGCGATGTGACGACCGCCAGCGCGCTCAAGGTCTTTAGGTTCATGGGGTTCTCTTCGTTTCGTCCCGGGAGGTAGTGATCGTTTGTGGCATGTCCGGCTTGGACAGGACAAGCCACGAAACTTTGACAGGTTTCGCGGCCGCCCGCTTGTCCGAGAGAGAACTCGCCATTGCGGGGTGGGGCAATCCGACCTTCGGCCGGTTCACTGAAACAGGTGCAGACGTGATTGATTTGTCGTAACAAATCGGCGAAGGGCAAAAAGCCCACCGAGGGAACAACGATGTCCATCATGATGCCGGCGGCCGACCAGGCCGTCCTCGCTCGCCGCGCCGAAATCGTGGCCGCCTTGCGCGCGATCGTCCCCGGCGAGGGCGTGATCGACAGTGCCGCCGAGATGCTGGCCTATGAATCCGACGGCCTGACCGCCTATCGGCAGCCGCCGATGGTCGTGGTGCTGCCCGATACCACCGAGCAGGTGTCGAAGGTCCTCAAATATTGCCAGGGCCAGGGCATCAAGGTGGTGCCGCGCGGCTCCGGCACCTCGCTGTCCGGCGGCGCGCTGCCGCTTGCCGACGGCGTGCTGCTCGGGCTCGGCAAGTTCAAGCGGATTCGCGAGATCGACTTCGACAACCGCGTCGTCGTCACCGAGCCCGGCGTCACCAACCTCGCGATCAGCCAGGCGGTCGCCCATGCCGGCTTCTACTACGCGCCCGATCCGTCGTCGCAGATCGCCTGCTCGATCGGCGGCAATGTCGCGGAAAATTCCGGCGGCGTGCACTGCCTGAAATACGGCATGACCACCAACAACGTGCTCGGCTGCGAGATCGTGCTGATGTCGGGCGAGATCCTGCGCATCGGCGGCAAGTCGGCCGAGAATGCCGGCTATGATTTGATGGGAATCATCACCGGCTCGGAGGGGCTGCTCGGCGTCATCACCGAGATCACGGTGCGCATCCTGCAGAAGCCGGAAACGGCGCGTGCGCTGATGGTCGGCTTCGCCGAGGTCGAGGCGGCCGGCGAATGCGTCGCCCGGATCATCGGCGCCGGCATCATCCCGGGCGGTATGGAGATGATGGACAAGCCCGCGATCCACGCCGCGGAGGCGTTCGTTCACGCCGGTTATCCGCTGGACGTCGAGGCGCTGTTGATCATCGAGCTCGACGGCCCCCAGGTCGAGGTCGACGAGCTGATCAAGCGGGTCGAGGCGATCGCGCAGGGCTGCGGCTCGACCTCCTGCCAGATCTCGACTTCGGAGGCCGAGCGCAATCTGTTCTGGGCCGGCCGCAAGGCGGCGTTCCCCGCGGTCGGCCGCATCTCGCCGGACTATCTGTGCATGGACGGCACCATCCCGCGCGGCGCCTTGCCGAAGGCCTTGGCGCGGATCCGCGACCTCTCGGAGAAATACGGCCTCGGCGTCGCCAACGTGTTCCACGCCGGCGACGGCAATCTGCACCCCTTGATCCTCTATGATGCCAACAAGCCGGGCGAGATCGAGAAGGCGGAGGCGTTCGGCGCCGACATCCTGCGCTGCTGCGTCGAGCTCGGCGGCGTGCTCACCGGCGAGCACGGGGTCGGCATCGAGAAGCGCGACCTGATGCCGGACATGTTCACCGAGATCGACCTCAACCAGCAGCAGCGGCTGAAATGCGCCTTCGATGCCGGGGGCCTGCTCAACCCCGGCAAGGTGTTTCCGACCCTGCACCGCTGCGCCGAGCTCGGCCGCGTGCATGTCCACGCCGGCAAGCTGGCGTTCCCGGACATCCCGCGGTTCTAGTATTGTCTGAGCAGCCCCGACGCCGTGCCGCTATCGCCATAGGCGGCGCAGGCCCCTTCCGGGTCTCTGATCAACGCCGTCCGGACGCGCATGAAGGTCCTGCCGGCCGCTTCGGACACCTCGGGGCGGAATTTGCGCGGATCGTAGTCATTGCCGTCGTGAGCCTTGATGGCCGCGTCGAACGCATTGATCATCGCCATCGCGGCGTCGGGGCTGCCGAGAAGTCTGGCGCCCGTTTGAACGCCGCCGGCACCATTGGCCTCATAGCCGGTGCATCGTTGTTCGAGCACCGCGGCTGCGGTAGCGAGCTGGTCGAGGAACGACGCCTCGGCGTCGCTGAGCATGGCGGCACCCGCCTGTCCCGGCGCGATCACGGCGAGCAGCGCGATGGCTGTCAGTTTGATGTGCATCGTGGTGGTTCCTCCTGGCGGAGCCGCGATCAAAGCAACGGTTGCCGAATGACGATACCAAGTCTGCTTCTAGGGCATCAGGAGCCACGCCAGCTATTGGCCCCGACGCCAACATACGTGAGCGTGCGCCCAGGGCCACCAACGCGCGAGGACCAGTCGATACAATTCGACGCATCGCCCTAGCCGGCCGATAACCTTAACCGATCCTTGCGCGGTGGCCGCCGTCGCGCGTCGCTGCAATTACAGCGCGGACCCATTTACACGGCCTTAGACTGTTGCTCGGTATTTTCCGCAGATGCATGTCTTCGGGAGCACATCGATGCCCAGCCTGGCCGATCAGCTGGCGCTTTCGCGCAATCGGCCCGCGGGTTTCGACTACATGCGGATCGCGCTGGCGGCGTCGATCATTGGCCTGCACAGCACGAACGTGACGCTCGGGCTCGGCCGCGCGCTGGAAATCCAGAGCACGCTGCGCATCGGCGTCGCGATGATCCTTGCGCTGTTCTTTGCCCTGAGCGGCTTTTTGGTGACCGCAAGCCTGCTCCGGTGCAAGAGCCTGATTTCCTTCCTCGGCCTGCGCGTGCTGCGGATCGGGCCGGCGCTCGCGGTCGAAACCACGCTATCGGCAATCATCATCGGCTCGGTCTTCACCGAGCTGCCGTTGACGCAATATGTCGCCGATCCGAAATTCCACGCCTATTTTCTCAATATCGTCGGCGACATCCATTACGAGCTGCCGGGCGTGTTCCTGCACAATCCGCTGCCGGATCTGGTGAACGCCCAGCTCTGGACCGTGCCGTATGAGCTGTGGTGCTACGTCATCCTGGCGCTGCTCGCCGTGCTCACGATTTGCTTCAACCGGGTGGCGTTCCTGGGCTTCATGGTGATCGCCCAGATCGGGCTCATCGCCTACGACATCTGGCGCTGGGACGAGGTACCGATCCAGCTTCGCCCGCACCTTCTGGTGTTCTGCTTCCTTGCCGGCGTCGGCTTCTACCTCTGGCGCGACAGGGTGCCGTTCAACCGCACTGTGTGCCTGCTGGCGCTGGTGCTGTGCGCCGCCGGCATGGCGACCGGACGCGGCGACGCGCTGGCTCCCGTGCCGGCCGCCTACGTCGCCTGCTATCTCGGCCTGATGAACCCGCGGCGGAGCTGGATTGTCTCGTCAGGCGATTACTCCTACGGGCTTTATCTCTACGGCTTCGTCATCCAGCAATGCGTCGCCACCTTCGGCCCGCCGGTTCAGCACTGGTATCTGAACCTCCTGATCAGCCTGCCGCTCGCCTTCGGCGTTGCCGTCGCGTCGTGGCATCTCGTCGAGAAACGCGCGCTTCGGCTCCGAACCCGGGTCGAGAGCCTCGAGGCGGCGGTGCTGTCGCGGATCTCGATCGTCGGGTTCTGGCGCAGGCCGCCCGAGCGGGCCGGCTTGCGCGCAACGCTCGGCAACAGCGGCGCGTCGATCTGACCCGCGCCGGCGGGAAGGATTTGCATCCTCCCCGCCGCGCTTTTCTTCACAGCAGCGCGTATTGCGACCGCTCGCGCTTGGCGAGCAGCGGCAGCGCTTGCTCCGCGATGTAGGTCTTGAAAGCCGCGCTGTCCTGATGTGCCTTGAACGCGGCTTCATCCTGGAACAATTCGTAGAACAGGAATTGCGCCGGATTGTCCTTGCCGCGGCCGATCAGGAACAGCTTGGTGCCGGGGTCCTTCTGCGCCTCTGGCAGGAAGCCGTCGAGGATTTCCGCGACCTTGTCGGCCTGTCCCTCCTTGGCTTCCCATTGCGCCACAACCAGAAGGCCTGATGTGTTGATCGCGTCGCTGATGGTTCTCGTGCTCATCGCATAGTGCTTCATTGGCATTCCTCCGTTGCTGTGCTCCGATCGAGCTTGCGATCCGGCCCAGGGCGAGACGCCGGCGATCGCCATGATCGCGAACGAGCCGATGGCCGATCGTCGGGTGAGGATCATCGTCGTGGTCGAAACTTCCGAACGTTTCATGTTCGCCTCCAGATGATTCGTGCCAACCGTCCTGCCGGCCGAACCGCAACGCGAGAGATAGTCGATCGTTCGGCGAACTCGGTTAGGCGACGATCGAAGTGTCGATGTCGTGAACATTTCGATCATGATCGAAGCGTTGCAGCGGCGTGACGTGCGACAAGTGCAAGGGGCATATTTCGGTCGATAGCGGAGCCGGCCATGCAGACCATCGCACCGGAGCTTGCCGAACTCGCCGGGCTGATCGCCGATCCCGGCCGCGCCAGCATCCTGTCGCGGCTGATGGACGGGCGGGCGCAGACTGCGAGCGAGCTGGCGCTGGTCGCGGGCGTGACGCCGCAGACGGCGAGCTGGCACCTTTCGCGGCTTGTCGAACGGGCGCTGCTCAAGGTCGAGCGGCGCGGCCCGCGGCGCTTCTACCGGCTGGCCACCCCGCTGGTTGCGCAGATGCTCGAGGGCATGATGACGGTTGCCGCGATCGATCCGGACCCGTCCCGGCCACCGCCGCGCATCGATCCCGAGATGCGCCGGGCCCGGACCTGCTACGACCACCTTGCCGGCGAGCTCGGCGTCGCCGTCACCGACGCGATGCTGGACCGTGGCCATCTCAATCTCGACCAGGAGGCCGGCGAGCTGACTGCTTCCGGCCGTGCTTTTCTCGGCGATCTCGGCATCGACCTGCGTTCGCCGGCGCGGAGCCGGCGGGTCCTGTGCCGGCCGTGTCTCGACTGGAGCGAGCGGCGTCCGCATCTGGCCGGGCGGGCAGGGGCAGCGGTTGCCGACCTTGCATTGCAACGGGACTGGATCCGGCGCCGGCCGCAGGGCCGCTCCGTCGAAATCACCGACGCCGGACTCCTCGCATTCAGAAATTTGTTCGGCGCGCGCATTTGATTTCGGAGCCGAATTTGGCTACCGGCTAGGGCGTGGATACGCTCAAGGTCAGAGACGCAAAAGACGTCGAGGAAGTGGTGCGCGCGGCGGTCGCCGGCGAGCAGCCGCTTGAGGTCATTGGACATGGATCGAAGCGCGCCATCGGCCATCCGATGGCAACCAATGCGCTGCTCGACGTCTCGGCGCTGAATGCGGTCACCTCCTATGAGCCGAACGAGCTGATCATCACCGTACAGGCCGGCGCGCCGCTCGCCGATGTGCAATCCCTGATCGATGCCAAGAACCAGCAATTCGCCTTCGAGCCGATGGACACGTCTGTGCTGTTCGGCACCGCGGGTGCCGGCACGATCGGCGGCATGATCGGCGCCGGACTGGCCGGTCCCCGCCGCATCAAGGCCGGCGGTATCAGGGATCATCTGCTCGGGGCGCACGCAGTGTCCGGGTTCGGCGACAGCTTCAAGACCGGCGGGCGGGTGGTGAAGAACGTCACCGGCTACGATCTCTGCAAGCTGCTGACGGGTTCCTGGGGCACGCTCGCGGTCATGACCGAGGTCACGCTTAAGGTCATGCCGAAGCCGGAAGCCGAGCGGACGCTGCTGCTGCGCGGGCTCGACGACGTCACCGCCAACAAGGCGATGACGGCGGCGCTGGGTTCGCCCTTCGACGTCTCCGGCGCCGCGCATCTGCCGGGTTCGGCGTTGCGGTCCGGGGGCGGTGCGCTGGCCGGCCTCGCAGCCTCAGGCCAGCCGGTCACGCTGGTGCGGCTCGAGGGGATTTCGGCGTCGGCGGCACATCGGGCGGCCTCGCTGAGCCAGACGCTCTCGTCCTATGGCACGGTCGACAGCCTCGCCGACGATGCGTCGGCCGCAATCTGGAGCGCGCTGCGCGACGTGGTGTCGTTCGCGGCGAACGGCGCGCTCGGGGCCTGGCCGGTGTGGCGTATCGTTTGCCCGCCGGCCTCTGGCGGCACGCTGGGCCAGGCGTTGTCGCGCGCCACCGGTGGCGACGTGATCTACGATTGGGGCGGGGGGCTGATCTGGGCCGCGGTGCCGCCGGGCGCCGACGCCCAGGCCACGCTGGTCCGCGGCCAGGTCGAGGCGATCGGCGGGCACGCTACCCTGATCCGCGCCACCGAGGATGTGCGCCGGGCGGTCGATGTGTTCCAGCCGCAGGCGGCCGGGCTTGCCGCGCTCGGTGAACGGGTCCGGGCGAGCTTCGATCCGAGGTCCGTCCTCAACCGCGGCCGGATGATGCGAGGCGGGGCTGCATGAAGACCGAGTTTTCCCTGGCGCAGCTCGCCGATCCCGACATCAAGGAAGCCGACAAGATCCTGCGCGCCTGCGTGCATTGCGGCTTCTGCACCGCGACCTGCCCGACCTATGTGCTGCTCGGCGACGAGCTCGATAGCCCGCGCGGCCGCATCTACCTGATCAAGGAGATGCTGGAGAAGGACAAGCCGCCGACGGCCGACGTGGTCAAGCATATCGACCGCTGCCTGTCGTGCCTTGCCTGCATGACCACCTGTCCGTCGGGCGTGAACTACATGCACCTCGTCGACCAGGCCCGGGTCCGGATCGAGCGGGATTACCGGAGACCGCTGACCGAGCGGCTGCTGCGGTCGGTTCTCGCCCTTGTGCTGCCGCGGCCGGGCCTGTTCCGAATCAGCATGATCCTGGCCGGGCTCGCACGTCCGTTCGCCGCACTGCTGCCGACGCCGTCGGTCGGAGCGTCGAGTCCGGGTCTGCTGCGGCGGATCAAGGCGATGCTGGCGCTCGCGCCGCGCGGCCTGCCGCAGCCGGGGCCGGCTGCGGGAACCGTGTTTGCGCCGATCGGCCGGCGGCGCGGCAGGGTCGCGCTGCTGCAGGGCTGCGCCCAGCAGGTGCTGGCGCCACGCATCAATCAGGCCGCGATCAATGTCCTGACCAGGCACGGCGTCGAGGTGGTGCTGGTCAAGGACGAGCAATGCTGCGGCGCGTTGACCCATCACATGGGACAGGACGGCGACGCGCTGGCGCGCGCGCGGGCCAACATCACGGTGTGGCAAAGGGAAGCGGACAGAGAAGGGCTCGACGCCATCCTGGTGACGACCTCGGGCTGTGGGACAGTTGTCAAAGACTACGGCTACCTGCTGCGCGAGGACAAAACATTCGCGGAGCCGGCCAAGCGAATCTCGGCGCTGGCAAAGGATATCACCGAGTATCTTGCTGGCCTCGAGCTCGCGCCTTCAACGCAGAAAGGCGACATCACCGTCGCCTATCACTCCGCTTGTTCGTTGCAGCATGGACAGAAAATCACTCAACTTCCGAAAGAATTGCTTTCCAAGAATGGATTCGTGGTGAAAGATGTGCCCGAGAGCCATTTGTGTTGCGGTTCGGCGGGGACCTACAACATTCTCCAGCCCGACATTGCGAGCAGATTGCGCGATCGCAAGGTCGCCAATATTGCGCTTGTCAAACCGGACATGATCGCTGCGGGCAATATTGGCTGCATGGTTCAGATTGCCGGCGGTACGTCAGTTCCTGTGGTGCACACGATTGAGCTTCTCGATTGGGCGACAGGAGGTCCCCGGCCAGGATTGAATTGATCGACTGCCACTCGAGCATGATCCGGACCTCAGCCTTGCCCTGACGCAACGTGAAAGGACCGGCGCTTCCTTGCCACAGACGCGAAGCGATCGCGCGGCCATCATGCCCGACAAGCGAAGTGGAGAGTGCCTCTCCTCGAGGTGCAGCCAACGTCCGGCAAGCGATCAGTTCAATACGCCCGGTGGACTCAGATAGCGGCAACAGGAGGACCACGATGGCGAAGTCGAAGAAGGCGAAGAAAAGCAAGAAGGCCAAAAAGGCCAAGAAGGTGGTAGCGGCGAAGAAGAGGTCCGCGAAGAAGTCGGCCAAGAAGGCTGCGAAGAAATCCGCCAGGAAGACTGCAAAGAAATCGGCGAAGAAGTCGGCCAAGAAAGCTGCAAAGAAAACGGCAAAGAAAGCTGCCAAGAAGGCTGCACCGAAGAAGGCCGCCAAGAGGGCTGCCAAGAAAGCCGCCGCCAAGAAGAGCGCGCCGAAGAAGGCCGCTGCTCCGAAGAAGGCTGCTGCGTCGAAGCCGGCTGCCCCGGTCGCGGCACCCCCGGCGCCCGAGCCCGAGCCGCAGCCGGCTCCGAGCTGGGCCACACCGAGCCACGAACCGGCGCCGGGCTGGATTGCCGGGTCGGCCGACGGGGGCGAGCACCACTAAGCCGCTGCCACATTGCCGAGGTTCAACTGATCGAAGCCGCAGCGCGCCACGCTGCGGCTTCTTCCGTAGATGCGATGACCATCCGTGCTTTTGCGGGCACGGCGATTCGCGCCGATGCTCTTCCGCCGAGCCGACTGTTGCTGTTTCCCTGTCCTGGTGACCCATTCAACCGGTGCGGGAGCAGAGGTCTTGTGGTGCAAATGCAACACCCGCAAATCAACATGCGGCAATATGGCTAGAACGCCTAAAAAGGCGGCACATGCATGTCTTTTTGGCTTCACGGTACCGTGCACGAGCCTCAGATTGGCCACACGCGATTTAGTTGCAGTCCGTTATCGCGCGCCCTGGGGGCCACCGGAGCCGGGCTGTCTGAACAAGTAGATGGGGATCGTCATGAAGAAACTGGCTTTGTTAGCAACGGCGCTAGCAATGATTTCGAGCTCGGCAATGGCAGCTGACATGGCGGTGAAGGCCGTCAAGGCGCCGCCGCCGGCTCCCTTCGATCCCTGGGATGTCGCCTTCGGCAGCGCCATCATGAGCGACTACATCTTCCGCGGCGTCACCCAGTCCAACCACAATCCTTCGGTCTCGGCCTATTTCGAGCCGCGCTACAACGTCAACAAGGACCTGCAGCTCTATGTCGGCGTGGCCGGCGAGAGCATTTCGTTCCCGAACCGCGCCGCGGCCGAAATCGACGTCTACGGCGGTATCCGCCCGACCTTCGGCGCGTTCGCCTTCGACATCGGTGTCTGGGGCTACCTGTATCCGGGCGGAACCTGCTACTACGGCGGCGGTGCGGTGGCCGACTTCGCCGGCAATCCGCTGAGCTCGGACTGCCAGGCCAACACCCTGACCAACCTCAACGTGATGAAGAAGGACGTCTCGTTCTTCGAAGTCTACGGCAAGGTGACCTACACCGTGAACGACAACTGGGCGTTCACCCTGAACGAGTACTACTCGCCGAACTTCCTCAACACCGGCGCCTGGGGCAACTACTCCTCGATCATCGGCAAGTACACCGCGCCGAGCACCGTGTTCGGCACCAGCGGCGTCGGCATGTACGTGTCGGGCGAGTTCGGCCGGCAGTGGTTCGGCACCTCGGACAGCTTCTACGGCGTTCCGGCATTCCCGGGCGGCATCAAATATGCCGACTACAACACCTGGAACATCGGCATCGGCTTCACCTACAAGGTGTTCACGCTCGATCTGCGCTACTCCGACACGGATATGTCGAAGGGTGATTGCAACGCCTTCACCAGCGACTACACCGCGGGCGGGACCGCCAATGTCACCCCGATCAATCCGTCGGGCCTCGGCTCCAACTGGTGCGGCGCGGCCGGCATCGCCAAGCTCTCGGTCGACCTGACCGCGATGTCCAACCTGAAGTAATCTCTCCTTCCGGGGATCGAGGGGCGGTAGAGCAATCTGCCGCCCCTTTTGTTTTTGCGGATAGGTCTGATCGGCGCAGAGCAGACAATAGCGAAAGGCGTTCGCGAAACCTGTGCCCCCGCCGGGGTCAGCCGCAAGCCGTGGCGGCTGACCTGTCATGCTGCTTACGACGCGGCGACCTTGGCCGCGTCGCGCAGGGTGAAGCGGTCGCCGTCGCGGACCAGCGTGACATTGCGCTGATGGAAGGTGTCGAGCGTCGAGCGGTGGCCGATCGAAACCACCGTGGTGCCGGGCAGCTTCTCGGCAATCAGCCTGTACAGCGCGGCTTCCGACGGCTCGTCGAGCGAGGCCGTCGCCTCGTCCAGGAACAGGAACTGCGGCGCATGCAGCAGCGCCCGCGCGATGCCGAGCCGCTGCTGCTCGCCGAGCGACAGCATCCGGTTCCAATGCGCCTGCTCCTCGAGCCGCGACGCAAGCTGCGGCAATCCGACGGCGGTGAGAACCTCGCGGACCCGTCCCGCATCGAATTGCGTGGCCTCGCCCGGATAGACGACGGCGTCATGCAGCGAGCCGATCGGCAGATAGGGACGTTGCGGCAGCATCATCAGGCTGGCATTGGCCGGGATATCGACCGCGCCGTCGCCGAACGGCCAGATGCCGGCGATCGCGCGGAATAGCGTCGACTTGCCGGCGCCGGAGGGGCCGGTCATCAGCGTGCGCTCGCCCTTGCGGAAGCCGAACCGGTCCGCGTTCAGCAGCGGCGTGCCGTCCGGCAGCCGCAGCACCAGATCCTGCAGGCTGACGGCGCCGTCGCCCGGCGTCGCCGTGACATGAATTCGGTCGTCGCGTTTGGCGAGCTTTGATGCCGCCGCGATCCCTGCCTCGAATCCATCGAGCCGGTTCACCACCGCCTGCCATTCGGCCAGTTGACGATAGATGGTGACGAAGTACGAGAACGCGCCCTGGACGTTCGAAAACGCCGATGCGGTCTGCATCATGCCGCCGAGCTGGATCTTTTGCGCAAAGTAGGCCGGCGCCACCAGCACATAGGGGAAGATCACCGAGGCCTGATTATAGCTCGCCGTGAACGCCGTGATCTTCTTGGTCCGGTTCATGAGGGCGATCCAGTTCTCCACCACGCGTCCGAAGCGAACGCGCAGGCGCTCGCGCTCGGCCGGTTCGCCCTGCAGCAGCGCGATCTGCTCGGAGTTTTCCCGCACGCGCACCAGGTTGAAGCGGAAATCGGCCTCGTATTGCTGCTGCTTGAAATCGATGCCGACCAGCGGCCAGCCGATCAGATGGGTCAGCACGGTGCCGAGCACCGAGTAGATCAGCGCGCACCAGACAAGGTAGCCGGGAATTGAATATTCCGTGCCGAACAAATGCAGCGGTGCCTCATTGGAAAGGCCCCACAACAGGGTGAGAAAAGACGCCAGCGTGACGACCGAGCTCAACAGGCCGAGGCCGAGCGTGAGCGTGCGATCGACGAACAGCTTGACGTCGTCGGTCATGCGCTGGTCGGGGTTGTCGGCAGCGTCGCCCTGGAGCTGCATCCTGTAGTGATTGGCCTGATGCAGCCAGTCCCCGAGATAGTGTGTCGTCATCCATTGCCGCCAGCGGATCTGCAGCCATTGATTGAGGTAGAGCTGGTAGACCGCCAGCAGGATGAAGAACGCGACGACGACGCAGAAATAGATGATCTCGCTGACGAAGGAGTCCCAATTGCGTTCCTGCAGCGCGTTGTAGAAGCGGTTGTTCCACTGCGTGATCAGAACGTTGATGCCCACGATCGCCAGTTCGATCGCGATGACCGCCGCAAGCAGCCCGCGGCCCGCCCATTTGTCCTCGGAGTTGAAGTAAGGCGAGGCGATGCGCCACACCGTCGCGAGCGTCGAGCGAATGTTGTTCACAGATTATCGTCTCCGGGGAAGGGGCCGCAAAGGCCTGAAGAATCGGGACAATCGGGGTAATCCTCGACTAAAGTCGTAGGTCTGGCATGCAAGCGTTGGCTTGTCCCGGCAATCGAGTCAACCCTAGCATGAGGACAACGGCGAGGGGCGGGGGACCTTCGATTTTTCGCGAGGATGTGAGCGATCCTTACCGATCGTTCATTCGCGAGCCGGGGCTGCAGCTTTTCCGACGGACTCCCGCAATCGCACCAGTCGCGCCTGCCCGCATGCAGGCCGGCGCGCTGCATAAAAATGTGGGAAGGATCCCGAGATGAACACCTGGAATCAAATCTACAACCCGCTGGGCAATGCGGCGCTGTCGACGGTCGCGGCTGCCATTCCCGTGGTCACGCTGCTGGTGCTGATCGCCAGCGGCAAGGTGAAGGCGCACATTGCGGCCATCATCGCCGTGATCGTGACCAACCTGATCACGATCTTCGTCTTCACCATGCCGGCCAACATGTCGATCCGCGCCACCCTGCTCGGCGTGATCACCGGGTTCTTCCCGATCGGCTGGATCGTGCTCAACGTCATCTTCCTCTACCAGGTCACGGTGAGGTGCGGGAAGTTCGAGCTGCTCAAGCGCGCGGTCGGCGGCGTCACCGAGGACCGGCGGTTGCAGCTGCTGTTGATCGCGTTCTCGTTCGGCGCCTTCTTCGAGGGCGCCTCGGGCTTCGGCACGCCGGTCGCGATCACCGGCGCGGTGCTGATCGGGCTCGGCTTCTCGCCGCTCGCCGCTTCCGGCCTGTCGCTGATCGCCAACACGGCACCCGTTGCCTACGGTGCGCTCGGCACGCCGATCCAGGGCCTCGCCTCGGTCACCGGGCTCGACCCCTATATCCTCGGCGCGATGGTCGGCCGGCAGCTGCCGCTGTTCTCGCTGATCGTGCCGTTCTGGGTGGTGTGGGCGTTTGCCGGCTGGCGCGGCATGAAGGAGGTGTGGCCGGCGATCCTGGTCACCGGCGTGTCGTTTGCGGTCCCGCAATTCGTGATCTCGAACTACATCAACCCCTGGATCGTCGACATCGGCGCCTCGCTGATCTCGATGGGCGCGCTGATCCTGTTCCTGAAGGTCTGGCAGCCGCGGCAGCTCTGGCTGTCGCCGGCGCTGCGCGGCCGCGATGAATCGGCGGCGACGATGGCCGCCGCACCGCCGCTCGACAAGACGCCGCTGACCCAGGGCGAAATGTGGAGCGCGCTGCTGCCGTGGATCATCGTCTGCATCCTGATGCTGATCTGGGGCAACGGTGCCTTCAAGGCTTGGGCGAACGCCAACTTCGTCTGGAACTATCCGGTCCCCGAGCTCGACAAGCTGATCTTCAAGGTGCCGCCGGTGGCCGCCAAGCCGACGCCGGAAGGCGCCGTGTTCGGCTTCACCTATCTGTCGTTCACCGGCACCGGCATGCTGATCGCCGCGATCATCTCGGGTTTGTTGATGGGCTTCTCGCCGCTCAAGCTGATCGCCGAGTATGGCCGTACCATCCGCATCTGCGCGATCTCGCTGATCACGATCTCGGCGATGCTGGCGATCGGCACGCTGACCCGGCTGTCCGGCGTCGACGCCACGCTCGGCCTCGCCTTCGCGGCGACCGGCGTGCTCTATCCGTTCTTCGGCACCTTGCTCGGCTGGCTGGGCGTGGCGCTGACCGGATCGGATACCGCGTCGAACGTGCTGTTCGGCAATCTGCAGAAGATCACCTCCGAGCAGCTCGGCCTGTCGCCGATCCTGATGGCGGCGGCGAACTCCTCGGGCGGCGTGATGGGCAAGATGATCGACGCGCAATCGATCGTGGTCGCCTCGACCGCGACCAACTGGTACGGCCACGAGGGCTCGATCCTGCGCTACGTGTTCCTGCACTCGATCGTGCTGGCGTGTCTGGTCGGCCTGTTCGTGACCCTGCAGGCCTATGTCTATCCGTTCACGACGATGGTGCTGAAATAGCGCCACGACGTGTCCGTCGAACCAGGGATCCCCGCGGGCGAACGGCTCGCGGGGATTTGCTTTTCAAGCCCATTTTCCGGCGATGCCAATCTGGCCAATCGAGTGCTGTTCCCATAGAAGGGGCCCGCAGTTGCGCGTCGCATTTCGAGGATTGGCATGATTTCGATGAGGCGAAATTGGAACGGCGGCATCGCCGCGTTGACGCTGGTTGCCGCGACTCTCGGCGCGGATGCGGCGCGGGCCCAGGAGGAATTCCCGTTCGGCTTCGTGATGACGCTCGATGCCGCGCGCATGCCGGGCTCCAAGCGGATTCCTTCGATCGAGGTCGGCGACAATGGCGAGGTGATCCTCGAGCTGTGGTGCGACGGCGGCAAGGGCCAGTTCTCGGTGGCCGGCAACACCATCGTCTTCGTTCCCGGCGCGATGGAGAATCGCACCTGCACGCCGGAGCGGGCGCAAGCGGACAAGGATCTGCTGGCGGCGCTCGGCGACGTGACGAGCTGGCGGCGGCACGGTGACGAGGTGACCTTCACCGGCAGCAAGTCGCTGCGTTTCGTGATCAACAGCAACTAAAGCGTTATCGAGCGAAGCAGACGGCGGTTCGCGTCAAGGAAACGCGTCAAGACAAAACGCTCAGGGCGTTGCGACCAACCCGCTCGCGGTGGCAACGATCCAGCGGTTGCCCCAGCGCACGATGGAATCGACCCGTCCAAGGCCGGGCACGACGTCGCCGCGCGCGGCCATCTTGACGCCCTCCGGCCCCTCGAGCACGGCGGTGCCGTCGCGGACTTCGACCACCGACCATCCCGGGATGGTGCTCGGCCGCGTTTCCGGCGCCGCCGCCGGCGGCTGCTTCGGCCCCAATGCGGCGGCCTGTGCATTCAAGGTCGTCGGCGCGGCGCCCAGGGCGAGCGGGCGCGGGCTGGCCAGCGCGGTCCTCGGAATGCTGCCGGTGACGAGGGGGTCGGCGTTGGACGCGGCCCGGCGCGGGCTCTCCTTTCGGCTCGGCGCCACCTCCGCAATGTGCGGGGCCGGCGCTTCCTTCTGGGCCACCGGGACCGGGGCGGGAGCTGCAAGGTCGTGCCAGTTGGCTCCGCCGGTCCATCCCAGTACGAAGCTTGCGGCGAGTGCGGTCGCTGCCAGGAGCGCGGTGCCGATGCGGTCGGCAAACGGCTCCCGCAGCAGCAGGGCGGCGTCGTGGTTCTCGCCGGTGACATCCCAGAGGTCCGCCGTCTGTGCCGGCGAATGACCCTCCGTCACATCTGTCGGCCAGATGCTCGCAGCGTTGATCGGCTCGCGGTCTTGCATGGCGTGACCTGTGTTCGATGGCGCGAAGCATGATCCTCGAAACTAAATCGAGCCTTAATTTTCGGTGACCGAACTGCGGCGGCACGAAGTCTTTTGGTCGCAGGCCCCCGTAGATGCCCGGGTATCTTCCGCATGCAGCGGTCGTTTCCGGACGTCGTCTCCGCAAAGCGGGTCGTCGCGGCGCGCGGGCGGGGCTATAGCGGTCGCATGCTCGATTTCGCCGCACAATATGCAGCCTTTCAGCGCCGCGACCCGGCCTGGGACGGCGTCGTGTTCGTCGCGGTCAAGACCACCGGCGTGTATTGCCGCCCGGTCTGCCGGGCGCGCACGCCGCTCGCGCGCAATGTGCGGTTCTATGGCAGCGCGGCGTCGGCCGAGCGTGCTGGCTTCAGGCCCTGCCTGCGCTGCCGTCCCGAGGCGGCGCCGTTCTGCCCGGCCTGGAAAGGCACCAGGACGACCGTCGAGCGCGCCCTGGCGCTGATCGAGGAAGGCGCGCTCGACCGCGGCAATGTCGAAGCGTTGGCGGTGCGGCTCGGCGTCGGCGCGCGGCATCTGTCGCGTCTGTTCGCCGAGCATCTCGATGCCTCGCCGCTCCAGGTCGCGCTGTCGCTGCGCGTGCAGCGCGCCAAGCGCCTGATCGACGGCAGCGAGCTGCCGCTTGCGTTGGTGGCGCGGCACGCCGGCTTCTCCAGCGCGCGGCGCATGAATGCCGCATTCGCAAAACTCTACGGTCGCTCCGCCGCGTCGCTGCGGCGCAAGCGGCCAACCGTCGCGATGCAATAAACCCCGATGGAGATCGGCAATGGCCAAGAGCTACGGCACCGTCAGTGCGGAACAGAAGCTTAAGATGAGCGGCCTCGCATTCGTGCAGGGCCTCGCCAGCGGCGCATTGCCGCTCAACACGATCGCGCGGACACTCGGTTATGACGTCACCGAAGCCGAGCGCGGCCGCGTCGTCGTCACGCTGGTGCCGACCGACGCGCATCTCAATCCGGCAGGCACCGTGCATGGCGGCCTCACCGCGACGCTGCTCGATAGCTGCATGGGGCTTGCGGTGCAGTCGACGCTTGATGCCGGCACCAGCCAGACAACTCTCGAGTTCAAGATCTCGCTGGTGCGTCCGATCACGCCCGACACTGGTCCGATCAGGGCCGAGGGCCAGGTGCTCAATTGCGGCCGCCGCATCGGCACCGCCGAAGGCAGGGTCACCGACGGGAAGGGAAGATTGCTCGCGCACGGCACGACGACGTGCCTGATCTTTCCGGCTTGATACTGAGTTGCTGTGGAGAGAATCCGCCGGCACCGCCTCGCGAGATGCCGTGCGGGCGCGGCTACATTGGAATCTGTCCAGCGAGCCTGCGCGTTAGAGAGCTTCGATTTCACTGAGCTGTTCGATTGCGTTACCCGAACGCACGAAACGTGCGTTCGGGTAGCCGTGATGCGATCGTCGATGAAGCCGCCGGTCAACCGGCGTAGCCGCTCTGTTCAGGCAAGCGAATGAGGCCGAGCTGAAACATGGCGGTCAGCGCATCTTCCTGGCCGAGCTCCTCGGCGATCCGTCCGTCCCGCACGCGTAGCACGGTGGTGCCGGCGAACGTCATCTTGCGTCCGGAGGCCGCCGGCAGCGAGCCGAGCCGGAAGTCGCTGAACGCAGGCCCGGTGTGGGTGCCGCCGCCTTCCCAGCGGCCGACCACGAGGTCGCCTTCCGCGACGAGATCGCCGACGCCCCAGAAATTCAGATCCGGAAACGCCTCGCGAAACTCGGTGATGAATTGCGTGACCGCGGCGCGGCCCTTCTTCGGTTCATGCATCGGGTAGTGCACGACAATGTCTGGCGTCGCGAGCTCTTCGATGATGCGCGGATTCCACGGGTTTCCCCAAAAGCCCTCGAACCAGCGGCCTACAACCTTCTTGTTTTCCTCTGACATCTCTTCGTCTCCATTTGCATGTTGCCGGCATCGCGACCGGCGTTGTGTCGATGCGCGCATTAGGCATTTTGAGACGCGTGTCGGACCACCCGATTCCAGATCGGGCGTGCAGCCGGCTTTCGGACGAGATTCCGCTTTGTCGATATGGCGCTTAGCGCCGCTTCTCGAACGTCGTCGCGCTATCGGGAAGCGGGTGGCCCGCGCAACACGCTCGCGAAAACCTGTTCGCGATCACACAGGAGACCATCATGCGCAACTTCGATGCGATCGCCGCGCTGCGCGGTGACGGGCTTCGTCCCGAGCTGCGGGCGTTGCTCGATCGTGCCGCGACCGATCCTCGTTCCGAATTGTTCGTCAGAAGCGACGGGATGCTTCAGTCCGGCCCGGACGCAGCTCCACAGCCGGTGCGCGACAACGTCGTGCTGCTGAAGACGAGGGCTGCCTAATCAGGAGAGCGGCGGCCTTACCGCCACACCGACTTGTCGGCGTCCCAGCGCTGGCCCTTGAATTCCTTGAGCAGCGCGTCGATCGCGCCATTGTCGTCCCTGGTCTCGCTGCCTTCCTCGTCGCTGCTGGAATCGTCGGACAGGTTCAGCTTGGCGCCGGCGCTGTCGTCCGATGTCGAGACGGTGGGGCTCGAGACCCACAGCATCAGCCGGTCAGAGCTTCCGGGCTTGTCGGGCGAGACCAGGGCAGTGACCTCGTAATTCTGGGTGAGGCCGAGTGCCGGGTAGATCGTGCTGGGCCGCTTCAGCACCAGCTTGAGCTTGCCGGTGTTCGCGTTCCATGTCGCCGAGCCGGGCTTTGCGGCAAGCGTCTTCGCCAGCACGCCCGCGATCGCCGATGCCAGCTTGTCCTTGTTGATCTTGTCGCCCTCGCGCCAATCGGCGGCGGCAAAGCGGATGGTGCGGTCCATCTCGACCACGCCGCTGGTCCAGCCGGCAGCGGTGACGCCGGGCGCCGATTTCGCCTTGGCGAGCAGCGCGCCGGCGCGCTCGGGATCGACGGTGAGGTTGATGGTCTGCTCGCCGGAGCGCATCGCATCGCAGGTCACCGCGAGGCTGGAGGTGCCGATCTCGACGGCCTCGCCCTTCAGGCTCTTGAGGAAATCCGCCGCCGCATCGAGCTTCACCCGCACACCGATCGATTCCGGCGAAACGTCGGTGAAATCCTTCGGCTGCGGAGTGATGCCGTCCTCGGTGGCCTGGTTGTCCTGGAATTCCTTCTCGCTGAGATCGGAATTGTCCGTCGAGGCGACCTCGGTCACGGTCTGGCCGATCGTGATCTGGCCGCGGAACTCAAAGCCGTCGCCGGTTTGCTTGCGGTTCAGTTTGACGGTGACCGGCTGCTTGTCGGCGACGCTCTGGGCGGTGCCGGAAAGCGTCTGGCCGCTGACGGTCAAGTTGGCGACGAAGCGGTCTTTGCGGTCGGAGCTCTTGTCGGCGGGATAGCAGACGTCGAGCACGGCCGCGGTCACGGTCTTGCCCTGGCGGGTTTCCTTCAGGACGACGTCGGCATTGCCGTCCATCAGGCCGTCGATCGAGGTGAAATAGCGCGTCTCGGGGCCGCTGGCGGGCGCCGCCTTCGATTGCAGCTTCATCTGGGCGAAAGCAGGCGCCGAGGCGACAGCAAGGCCGAGCAGCAGGAGCGGGAGCGCGCGCATACGATAAGTCCTCGAAGGGCAGAATCGGTTCCGTCGTAACTAGCAAACCTCCATGTCATTGGCCAAAAAAGAAGGCCGCCTAACGGCGGCCTCGCGCCGCGATCGCGGTCATGTGCGTTGGTCAGGTTCCTCGCCGCTCTCCAGCCGGCCGCGCAGCACCGTCACGACCCGGCTCACGGTTTCGAGGTCCTTCATCGACAGCCCGTCGGCGAGGCCGTTCACCCAGGGCAGCTGCAGGCGCATGGCCGCGTCGAAGCTTTGCCGCCCCTTGGCGGTCAGCACCACGAGCTGGGCACGGCGGTGATGCGGGTTGGTCTCGAAGGCGACGAGCCCGTCCCGTTCGAGGTCGTTGACGATCCGCTGCACGTTCTGTCTGGCCGCGCCAAGGTCGCGTGCCAGCCAGGCGACCGGCTGTGGGCGCTCGGCGGCGACGATCGCGCCGAGGATCTGCCAGCGCGCGCTGGTCAGCCCGAGCCCGGCCACCAGCCGGTCGCCTGATGTGAACAGCAGGCTGTTGAGCCTGAACAGGTCGGGAATCAGGGAGCTCAGGGCTTCGCCCGCCAGCGTTCGTCTTGCATTAGGCATTTGTCACCATGTAAACGTGTTGACATCATAATGTCAATATCTATATGTATCGCATCAGCGCGAAATGACATCATAACACCATATCGAACGGAGCCAACCATGCCGCAGATGCGCCCCCTGGACCCCGCTTTCCCGATCGACCGCCAGCTCGCGGTCGATGCCAGCAACGTCGTGCTCGTCAACCTCTTCACCCTCGATGCGGCCGACGAGGACACCTTTCTCAAGGCCTGGCAGGACGACGCCGCCATCATGAAGCGGCAGCCGGGTTTCATCTCGACCCAGCTGCACCGCGCGATTGGCGACAGCCCGGCCTATCTGAACTACGCGGTCTGGGAATCCACCGCCGCCTTCCGCGCCGCCTTCATGAACCCCGAGTTCAGGGCCAAGCTCTCGGCCTATCCCGCCTCGGCGACGGCCTCGCCGCACCTGTTCCAGAAGGTCGCGGTCCCGGGTGTTTGCGTGGGGTAACAGCCTGTCAGGCCGTCGCGTCAAGGATCGCTCAGCTGCGGACCAGCATGCCGACCCCGAGCGTGGCGGCAGCGGCCAGAAACGAGATGTCCAGAAACCGCAGCGGCGCCTTTGGACGATGACCGACAGAACCGGAAATGACGTAATAGACGCCATAACCCGCGCCGAGGACGGCGAACGTCAACGTTTGCTTGATCCAGAACGTCAGAACGACCGCAAAATCATCGATGCTGTTCGAGGAATAGGTGCCTAACGCAAGCAACGCGCCGATCGCGTAGAACAGCACAAGCGTCAACGTCAGTGATTTGGCGTCGCGGGACATCAGATGATCCTTGCACCCCGATCGTAATCAAACTGCAAAAAAGGCCGCCCGGAGGCGGCCTTCGATTGCGATGCGGATTGCGCGGGTAAGGCTTAGAAGCCGCCCATGCCGCCCATTCCACCCATGCCGCCGCCGCCCGGCATTGCCGGCGCTGCGTCCTTCGGCAGTTCGGCGACCATGGCCTCGGTGGTCACGAGCAGACCGGCCACGGAGGAGGCGTCCTGCAAGGCGGTGCGCACCACCTTGGCGGGGTCGATGATGCCCTTGTCGACCATGTCGACATAGTCCTCGGTCTGCGCGTCGAAGCCGAAGGTCTCCGACTTGTTTTCGAGGATCTTGCCGACCACGATCGAGCCCTCGACACCGGCGTTCTCCGAGATCTGGCGGACCGGAGCTTCGAGCGCCTTGAGCACGATGTTGATGCCGGCTTGGACGTCGGCATTCGGGTTGGTGAGCCGGCCGACCGCCTTCTTGGCGCGCAGCAGCGCGACGCCGCCGCCGGGCACGATGCCTTCCTGCACCGCGGCGCGGGTCGCGTTCAGCGCGTCCTCGACACGGTCCTTCTTCTCCTTGACCTCGACCTCGGTCGCACCGCCGACCTTGATCACCGCAACGCCGCCCGCGAGCTTGGCAAGGCGCTCCTGCAGCTTCTCGCGGTCGTAGTCCGAGGTGGTCTCCTCGATCTGCGCCTTGATCTGGCCAACGCGGGCGTCGATGTCCTTCTTCTTGCCGGCGCCCTTAACGATCGTGGTGTTCTCCTTGTCGATCACGATCTTGCCGGCGCGGCCGAGCATGTTCACCGTGACGTTCTCGAGCTTCATGCCGAGGTCGTCGGAGATCAGCTGACCGCCGGTCAGGATCGCGATGTCCTCCAGCATCGCCTTGCGGCGATCGCCGAAGCCCGGCGCCTTGACGGCGGCGACCTTGAGCCCGCCGCGCAGGCGGTTGACGACCAGGGTCGCCAGCGCCTCGCCCTCGACGTCCTCGGCGAGGATCAAGAGCGGACGGCCCGACTGCACCACGGCTTCCAGCACCGGCAGCATGGCCTGCAGACCGGACAGCTTCTTCTCGTGCAGCAGGATGTAGGCATCCTCGAGTTCGGCAGTCATCTTCTCGGCGTTGGTGATGAAGTAGGGGCTGAGGTAGCCGCGGTCGAACTTCATGCCCTCGACGATATCGACCTCGGTCTCGAGCGACTTGTTCTCCTCGACGGTGATCACGCCCTCGTTGCCGACCTTCTGCATTGCCTGCGCGATCATCTTGCCGATCGCGGCATCGCCATTGGCCGAGATGGTGCCGACCTGGGCGACTTCGGACGAGGAGGCGACCGGCTTGGCGCGCTTCTCGATGTCCTTGATCACGGCCGATACTGCCGTGTCGATGCCGCGCTTGAGGTCCATCGGGTTCATGCCGGCGGCGACCGACTTGGCGCCCTCGCGGACGATGGCCTGCGCCAGCACGGTCGCGGTGGTGGTGCCGTCACCGGCGGTGTCGTTGGTCTTGGAAGCAACCTCGCGCAGCATCTGCGCGCCCATGTTCTCGAACTTGTCGTCGAGCTCGATCTCCTTGGCGACGGTGACGCCGTCCTTGGTGATGCGGGGAGCGCCGAAGCTCTTCTCGATGACGACGTTGCGGCCCTTGGGGCCGAGCGTCACCTTCACGGCGTTGGCGAGCACGTCGACACCGCGCAGCATGCGGTCGCGGGCGTCTCCGGCGAATTTTACGTCCTTGGCAGCCATTGATTTGAACTCCTGGAATGTTTCGGTGCGGGCGCCGGCATCTGCGATCGTCGTTGCCGGGCTTGACCCGGCAATCCATCGTCCTTGCGAGAATCTTGCGAAGATTGATGGATGCCCGGGTCAAGCCCGGGCATGACAGCTAGAGGGTGCGGCGGGTTCTGGAATTGCCGGCCTTATTACGCCAGCACGCCCATGATGTCGGACTCCTTCATGATCAGGAGCTCCTGGTTGTCGAGCTTGACCTCGGTGCCCGACCATTTGCCGAACAGCACGCGGTCGCCGACCTTGAGGTCGATCGGGATCAGCTTGCCGGCCTCGTCGCGGCCACCCGGGCCGACGGCGACGATCTCGCCCTGGGACGGCTTCTCCTTCGCCGAGTCCGGAATGATGATGCCGCCCTTGGATTTCTCCTCGGCATCGATACGCTTGACCACGACGCGGTCGTGCAGGGGGCGGAAGGTGGATTTAGCCATGACGTTCCCTCTTGGAGGCTCGGTTTCAGGTCCGGTTCATCGGGACCGGCGTTGGATGCCGGCCCGGTCGGCGCTGGGCAGGACGCCCGACGCTTTTAGCAATCGTGGTGCAAGAGTGCTAATTGTGGGCCGGGAAATATGGCTTGGCGCAGTTTCTGTCAAGCAAACGGGTTAAGGCCTTGGTGAGGCCAATATAGGATGGTGGACCAGAAACCAAATCGTAGCGATGACGTAATTTTGTCAGACGTCATTGCTCCGTCTTAAGTTTTACGCTTGGCTGCGGGACGGGTGCGGCCGGGACATAGTCGGGGGATGCATATGATCAGGTCATTCAACGCGCGATTGGTCGCACGGTTCGCGGCTGTTTCGGCGCTGACGACACTCTTGGGGGCGTGCGGCAGCATGAGCCTGCCGTCGTTGTCGTCGAACCCTGAGCCGGCGCCAGCCGAGCCGGGGGTCGCCCCCGAAATGCCCGCGAGCATCCGCGCCGACGAGATCGTCGGCCGCTGGGGTCTCGCCTCGTTCCAGAATCCCGCCGATCGCGCCCGCACCGAGGCCGCCGCGCGCGGCCAGTGCAAGCAGCCTTACGTGATCGGCGCCGGCCAGAACGGCGGCGTGATCATGCATCTGGCCGACCAGGCCACCCCGCAGGAACTGCGGCTGAAGGGTTCCCCGAGCGGCAAGAACTATATCGGCCCGCCAGGACCGACGCCCGGCGAGCAGGACCGCGAGATCGTCTCGTTCGACGGCCGCGTCATGATCACCCGCTTCGTCGACAAGGACGCCGGGGTCCGCTACGGCAACATGGTCTATGTCCGCTGCGCCCCGAGGGCGTAAAAGCGAGCAATCAGTTTTTGGCCGATCTTTGACCTGACCGCACAGCGCGGTGCGCCTCTTCCCTTGTGGGAGAGGCCGGATTGCATCGTCAGATGCAAAGCGGGTGAGGGTCTTCCTCCGCGCGTGACCCTCTCTCGTTTGCTGGCTCGCGGATAGAACCCCTCATCCGGCGCGGATTGCGTCCGCGCCACCTTCTCCCACAAGGGGAGAAGGCAAGGAGACCCGCAAACACGGCCTTATCGCCGCACGCCAACCCGATTGACGCCGCCATTCAAATTGCCGCCCGCATTGTGGCGGACCGCAGCGCGCGCCACCGGACGAGGCCTGAGCACAACGCCTGCCCGCGCCACGCAGCCTGCCGGATAACCGACATACGTGCAGTAGATCACCGCGTTGGCCGGTGCTGGACTGAGAGCGGCGCCTGCAAACCCCAACATCAGGCTCGCCGCTATTCCCGCAAACGTCACTGACTTGGTCGAAACAATGTTCGTCCGACGCATGGTGATCCTCCTCATCGCACGTGAACCGAAGGTGATGGAGCCCGCTTCAGATGCGGCCCAAGGTATCGTCAGTGGCAAGGGGGGAGGCGATGTTGACGTAGATCAACGCCGCGCGCGACCCGTCGCCGCGTGAGATCGATCTGCTTCATCGTGAAAGAGGGCGGCTCGTTGAGCCGCCCTCTGCGATGCCGTTGCGCCGACGTCACTGGCAGACGTACATGCGGCCGTCAGACATTTTCGTCATCGTGCCAGGCTCGCAGCCGATACCGTTGGCTGCCTTGTACTCCGTCCATCCGGCATAGCCGTAATACGGACTGATCCTTTGGTAGGCTCGTGCCGGATAGTAGGGCTGGCCAAAGTAGGGATCCGTCTGGGCGGCATACGAATTGGTCCAATCGTTTGTGCCCCAGCCGGAATAGGCCGGCGCAGTAGCGGCAGCCGCAGCGACAGCTGCCGTAGCGGCGACGCCCGCGCCAACCCCGTATCCGTACGCGGCGCGCCGGGTCTGACGACGCGCAACGCCCGCGACGCTCACGGGCGTCAGCGGTCGGCCCACACGCGCCTGGGCGCTTTCGACCGAAGCCGAAATGCCGCCCTGCTCAGACCAGGTGACGGAGAACAGTGTCGCACAAACGAAAGTCGAGAGCGCAATTGCAGTATTCCTGACAATTCCTTGCGTCATGTTCAATCTCCAGTGTTGAGTACTCCAGTGGCTCCCCCCAAAATCAGTGATCCGATAACAAGGCGTACGCGATCAGCGCGAATGAAAGAAATCCGCCGCTGATCGTCACAGCTACAAAAGGCGGCCTCGCGCTTCGGCAGCGTGCGAAAGATGGCAGTCCGCCCTCGTTGGATACGCACGGCGAATGGCTGCGAACCTGCGATTGTGTGATGAGTGGACGTGCAAGCCCCGCGCGGGGACGACCGGATTTACTCCGGAAGTCCCATGCAACCGGCACCCTGTTGGCTCCCGGCATACGCATGACAATTTCCCCTCACGCACAGTATGCGTCAGCGATGCCAAAGCTGCCAGTAACTTTCCAATTGTCGCAATTGGCACAAACTGCATGTGGTGGCCGCAATTTGCGTGGTTCGTCTATCGCCGGTGACCCGCTGCGAGCGCTGGCCCATGGCTCAAACAAAAACGCCGGCCCGAGGGCCGGCGTTTTGTATTCTGCCGATGCGATCGCTCAGTTGAACATCGCGTCGATGTCGTCCTGCGAGGCGTGGCCGGCGTCGCCGTCGAGCTTCGGACCGTTGAGCAGGCGGGCATCGCCCTCGCGGGTGTCGACGATCGCCGGGACGTGGGACTTGATCGCGTCGACGCCGCCCCAGATGTTCATCATCTCGTTGATGTGCTGTTCGATGAACTTCATCGTCTGCATCACCTTGCTGATGCGCTGGCCGGTGAGGTCCTGGAAGTTGCAGGCCTCGAAGATCGAGACCACGCGCTCCTGAATATCTTCGCTGAGCCGCTTTTGCTGGTCGGGCGTGACGTTGTTGGCCAGCGCGGTTGCGGCCTGGTCGATCGCCTCCACCGCCTCGAGGATCTGCTGGGTGGCCTGTTCGGTGCCGCCGACCACGGCGCCGAGCTCGCCATTGACCTTGGCCATCTCCTCGCCGTTGAAGCTCTTGCCGTGCAGCACGGCGATCTCGCGCTTGGTGCGGCTGATCGCGTCGTGGATCAGGTCGAGCTCGACCTTGAGCTTCTCGCACTGTTCGACCTGCGCACGGTAGGTCTCGAGCAGTGCGTGGGTCTCGGCGACTTCGCGGGCGACCGCGGCATCGACGCTGTCGCCGGTGCGCTGTGCCGGTGCTGCGGCCATCTGGGCGCGGATCGAGCGAAGCTCGGCCATGATCTCGCGATGCATCGGACCGAGATCGGGGCCGCTGGAAACATCCTGCTCCGGCATCACCACCTCGCCCATCGCCTGCTCGACACGAAAACGCTTGCGCTTCACTGACATGATTTCATTCCCGCCCCTTCACTGAAGTCCGTTCTAGACGGAGCGGATTTAACGTCAGGTTCACGCCGGAACTGTTGGCGCGGATAGCGCGCAAGCGCGGCGACACCGGCGATTAACCATGTCGCCGCGCCGTTCACGCAAAATAAACGCTGTCGGGGAAAACCGCGCTCCATTGCCGATGTGGTGAATCGAAACGGCCGCTCCGTTTACCAAACCGATGCGGTTTTCATTGCTTATTGACCACGTGCAACGGCGCAAAGTCGGCGCCGCGCGCATCACGTCACGACGAAACCAGTACAGAGTACGTCGATGTTCAGGAAAACCACGCTTGCGCTGCTCGCCGGCGCGTCTTCTCTTATTGCCGTTCCCCATCACGCCATGGCGATCGACGCGGCAGCGCCCGCCGGGCCCGCCGTCATCTACGCCAATCAGGGCGCTCCGCAGCCGCCGATGCGCACCGCCTATGTGCAGCCGCAGCGCCCCAACATGGGCGGCGGCTTCATCGAATTCCTGTTCGGCGATGCGCCGTCGTCGCAGGGTTATTCGCCGCAGCCGATGTATCAGCAGCAGCCCGGCTATTACGGCAACCGTCAGCTGCCGCCGATGGATCCGCAGCAGCAGATGCTCCGGCAGCAGGAGGAGGCCGCGGGCGATCCGGCGCAGCGTCCGTTCGATCCGAGATACGAGAAGCAACTGGTCGACTATAGCGGCAAGGAAAGCGCCGGCACCATCGTCGTCGATACGCCGAACAAGTTTCTCTATCTGGTGCAGGGCGACGGCCGCGCGCTGCGCTACGGCATCGGCGTCGGACGGCCCGGCTTCACCTGGGCGGGCGTGAAGACGATCTCGGCCAAGAAGGAGTGGCCGGCCTGGACGCCGCCGCCGGAAATGCTGGCGCGCCGTCCCGACCTGCCGCGGCACATGGAAGGCGGCCCGGAAAATCCGCTCGGCGCCCGCGCGATGTATCTGGGCTCCTCGCTCTACCGCATACACGGCTCCAACGAGCCCTGGACGATCGGCACCAACGTCTCGTCCGGCTGCATCCGGATGCGCAACGAGGACGTCATCGACCTCTACGGCCGCGTCAATGTCGGCGCCAGGGTTGTCGTGATGTGAAGTTGTAGCCGAGCGCGAAGCGGGTACGACGATTACGAAATCTGCGTCGTCCCGGCGCAGGCCGGACCCATACGCCGCGGCTTCTCGGTTCGAGGCGGTGTGGGTTGCCGATCGTGCGCAACAATCGAGATCGGTGGTTATGGGTCCCGGCCTGCGCCGGGACGACGTCGGAATCAAAACGGCCGCTCGGTGAGAGCGGCCGTTTGTCGTTCAGGCGACACGCCTGCGCTTACGCGTAATTGCTGTCGTCACCGTCTCCGCCGCCGTCGAAGCCGCCGTCATCGTCATCATTATCGAAGTCGTCGGAATCGTGGTCGTTGTCGTTGTTGTTGTCGTTGTTGTTGTTCTCATTGTTGTTGTTCGACGCCTGGTCGAACAGGCCGGAGCGCGAGCCGCTATCGCGGTTGGAGCCGATGTCGTTGACCCCGGCGTCACGCGCGAGGTCGCTGGACGACTGGTCGCCGCCCCAAGGACGCGACCCGCCACCGAGGCCGCTGGAATCGGCCAGCGACTGGTGGCTTCCGCCACCCATCATGCCGCGGATGCTGGAGAGCAACAGTCCGCCGCCGACCACGCCGGCGGCGGCCGCCGCCGCGGTGCCGAGGAACGAGCCGCCACCGCCGCCCGGCGCGCCGCCGAACGCCGGCGGCTGCGGGCCGCCATAGCCCTGGCCGTAGGGTTGCGCGGGCTGGCCGTAAGGCTGGCCGTAGCCGCCGCCGGCCTGTTGCATCGCCTGGCCCGAGTTCCAGACCGGGCGGCTGCCCGGATCGCGGCCGCCCATGTCGGGCGCCCGCACCGGCGGCACCGAACCATGCTGCTGGCCCTGTCCGCCGAAGATCGCATCGCGCATCGAGTCGAGGAAACCGCCGCCCTGCTGCTGGGCTCCCTGCTGCTGGCCGACCGCGGCCTCGAGTTCCTGGATCCGGTCGTGGGCGCGCTTCAGCGCCTCGTCCTGCACCAGCGCGGTCTGCACCAGCGCGTAGACCGCATTCGGCGCGCTGCGCAGGCCCTGTATGATCGCGGACATGGCCTCGCCGTCGCGCGGGGCATTCTCCAGCTTGGCGAGCCGGTCGAAGAGATCGTCGATCAGTTGGCGTTCTTGCGGTGTCATGGCGTTCTCCATCGCGTCGATCGAATCGGCGCGTCCGAGATGTAGGACGGGGTTTGTGGCGCAAGGAGTGGGGGCCAGAATTAAATTTATGTATGCGACAATACGACCGGCGGCTTTTCGTGAACCTTAAAGCGTTTTCGAGCGAAGCGGGGGCCGGTTCGCGTGAAGAAAACGCGTCAAAAACAAGGGTCAGGCAAGTGTAACTTTATTCGAGTGTAACTTTATTCAGGGCCAGCAGGGCGGCGAAATCGTCGCCTGCCAGATAGGCATGCTCGGTCTCGCGCTGCGTCGTCAGAGGGTCGAGGCTCTTCAGCGTTTCATCGACGAAACCGGGATGGCACATCACGAGCCCGTCCTCCGGCATGCCGTCGAGGAAGCCCTGCATCAGCGCCGCGAAATCATTGCCGCGCGTAAAATCATAGGCGCCGGCGAAGGCCGGATTGAACCGCAGGCTTGCGCGCTGCGCCTTGATCCGGAACTGCGTGCTGAGCACGTTCAGCACCAGCGCCTTCGGCGCCGCCGCCAGCTGGCGCGCCAGCGGGCCTTCGCGGCCGCACTGCCGCACCCAGGCGTTGGGCGCGCGCTCCTTCACGGCGCGCAGGAAGCCGTCGCGCACCTGCGGGAACAGCTGCGCGTGCTGATGACCGTCGACGAAGTCGGGTGCGCGGCCGAACAGATCGTGGAAGGCGTCGAGCTGCGCCAGCACCTCGGCATGGACCAGTTCGGCGTCGAGCCGATGCATCAGCCCGGCGCGCAGCAGCCGCGGGAAGGGCAGGAACATGTCGCCGTCGAGCGGGCGGAAATGCATCGTCAGCGGCCGGAACGGTGCGGTCAATGTCACATGCAGCCCGATCGCGCAACGCGGGCTGCTCGCCACCGATGCCGTGAGTGCGCTGGCCGCATCGCGGCCGATCGCCGGCGTCACGGTCATCACCGATGTCGCATTGAGGCGGCCGCGCTCGATCAGGTCGCGGATCGCGCGGTTGACGCCGTCGCTTAAGCCATAATCGTCAGCACACAGCCAGATCCGGCGCGGCGTATCGGTGTTCATTCCGCGGCGGTCCGCTCGGAGGCATTTTGCGCCGCGCCGCCGTCGGCGTGCTTCTCGGTGTGCTCGGCGACGAAGTAGATCGGCCGCGCCTTCAGCTCGGAGAGGATCTTGCCGATATATTCGCCGACGATGCCGATCATGATCAGCTGCACGCCGCCGATCGTCATCATGCCGATCATCAGCGACGGATAGCCGGGGACCTGCTTGCCGGTGGTCAGCACTTCCCACAGGATCGAGAGGCCGAACAGGAACGCCGCGCCGGCGAGCAGCGCGCCGAGCAGGCTGGCAAAGCGCAGCGGTGCCACCGAGAACGAGGTCAGGCCCTCGATCGACAGGCCGATCAGCCGGCCGGCGTTGAAGGTGGTGACGCCGTGCGCGCGCGGCGCGGGCTCGTAGTCGACGCGGATCTGCCTGAAGCCGATCCAGCTGGCGAGGCCCTTGAAGAAGCGGTTGCGCTCAGGCAATTGCCGCAGGGCCGCGGCCGCGCGCGGCGACAGCAGGCGGAAGTCGCCGGCATCCTCCGGGATCTGCTGCCGGGCGCCCCAGTTGATCAGCGCGTAGAAGCCCCGCACGGCCAGCCGCCGCGCGGCCGATTCATTGTCGCGATGCGCCTTCGCCGTGTAGACCACGTCGTAGCCGTCATCGATCCAGTGCGCGACCAGTTGCTCCACCAGCGTCGGCGGATGCTGGCCGTCGCCATCCATGAACAGCACCGCGCCGCGGCGGGCGTGGTCGAGGCCGGCCATCAGCGCCGCCTCCTTGCCGAAATTGCGCGACAGCGACACCACCTGCAGGTCGAGTCCGTCGGCGGGCAGGCCGCGCGCGATCATCAGCGTGTTGTCGGCGCTGCCGTCATCGACATAGATCACCTCGCAGGCGAGGCCATAGCGGGCGCGCAGCGTCTTGGCGAGGTTGATCAGCCGCTCATGCAACGCAGCAAGCCCGGCCGCCTCGTTGTAGACGGGCACGACGATCGACAGACCCTGCCCGGCGGCGGTCTTGGCGGTCGTGGTCAGGCTGGAAACGTCAGAGCCCAGCATCATCGGTCAGGTTCCAGATCTAGAGCGTTTTCGAGCGAAATGGCCTTCCGCCTCGCACGAAGACACCGCGTCAAAACGAGAGATCCCTCGAACACAATATGGTACCGCAGGGCAGCTGTCGCCAACATGAACGGCGTGGCCGCCTCATTGTCGCAGGAACGCCTCGAGCCTGGCGAACAGCGGGTTCTCGCGGTCGAACACATAGTCCAGCGACACCACCGACACGGTTTCGGCGCCGTGCTCGCGCAGGAAGCTGCCGAGCGCGTAGAGCTTGCCCGGTGGGCAGTGCAGCGTAAGCATGCCCGACGAGGTCGGGCCGCCGAACGGGGCGACCACGCCGAAGCGGTTATGCGCCTCCGACAGCAGTGCATCGTTGCAGCCGGCGAAGCGGGTGCGGACCTCGCGATACTTGCTGGCACGGGCGCGCGCCGCGATATGGTCGAGGATCACGCGCGCGGTCTCGCGGGCGCCCTTCGACCAGTCGGCATCCTTCGACGCCACCAGATTGGCCTGGCTGCGCAGCATGACGCCGTCGTCGAGCACCTTGAGCCCGTTGGCGGCGAGCGTCGCCCCGGTGGTCGTGATATCGACGATCAGTTCGGCGGTTCCGGCGGCGGGCGCACCCTCGGTGGCGCCGGCGCTTTCGACGATGCGGTAGTCGCCGACGCCGTGTTTGGCAAAGAAGCCGCGCGTCAGATTGATGTATTTGGTCGCCACCCGCATGCGGTGATTGTGCTGCTCGCGGAAGCCCGATGCGACGTCATCGAGGTCGGCCATGGTGCGCACGTCGATCCAGGCCTGGGGCACCGCGACCACGACATTGGCATAGCCGAAGCCGAGGCCTTCGATCATCAGCACGCGCTTGTCGGCATCGGGAATGCTCTCGCGCACCAGGTCCTCGCCGGTGACACCGAGATGCACCGAGCCGCGGGCCAGATTGGCTGCGATCTCGCTCGCCGAGAGATAGGCGATCTCGACATTGTCGACGCCGGCGATGGTGCCGCGATAGTCGCGGGCGCCGCCGGCCTTCGACAAGGTCAGCCCGGCGCGGGCGAAGAAGCTTTCGGCGTTTTCCTGCAGCCGCCCCTTGGAGGGAACGGCGACGACGAAGGGCGTGCTCATTGGGCGGCTCCGAAGGAGGTGGCCTGGCCATGCCGGGTCATCGCCTCGATCCAGACCGAGAAGCCGACCGCAGGGATCGGGGCCGCCGAGCCGAGCTGCGTCATCAGCCCGTCATAGCGGCCGCCGGCGACCAGCGGTTCGGCGCCGTTGCCCTTGGCGTGCAGCTCGAACTCGAAGCCGGTGTAGTAGTCGAGGCCGCGGCCGAACGCGGTGGAGAACCGGGTCTTTCGGATGTCGATGCCGCGCGCGGCCATGAAGCCGATCCGGCTCTCGAGCTGGTCGATCGCGGCGGCAAGGTTCAGCTTGGCCTCGCCAGCTAGCGCGCGCAGCTGCGCGACCGCGTCGTCGGGATCGCCGGTGATCGCCAGGAAGCGCTTGATGGTCGCGACCGCATCGCGCGGCAGCGCGCCGCCCTTCAGCGTCGATTGCTCGAGGAAACGGTCGGCGATCTCGGCGACCGTGCGGCCGCCGACATTGGTGGTGCCGGCGATCGACATCAGATCGGTGACCAGCGCCAGCGCCGCCTTGCGGTCGGAGCCGGCCAGCGCAGCGAGCACGCCCTCATATTCGTTGCGGCCCGGTGCGGTCTTGAGCGTCAGCTGCTCGATGTCGTCGGTCAGCGAGACCTTGCGGTTGAAGTCCTTGATCAACCGGCGCCGCCACACCGGATAGAGGTCGAGCGCATCGATCAGCGCGTTGAACAGCGCGACGTCGCCGGTGCGGATCTCGACGTCCTTCAACCCGAACGCCGTGGTTGCCTCCAGCGCCAGCGCCAGCATCTCGGCATCGGCCGCGGCGCGGTCCTGCCGCCCGAACGATTCGATGCCGGCCTGCAGGAACTGGCTCGGCGCACCGCCGCGATAACGGAACACGGGTCCGAGATAGCTGAAGCCGGCCGGCTGGCCGGCGCGGGCAGAGGCGAGGTAGTCGCGCGCCACCGGGATCGTGAGGTCCGGGCGCAGGCAGAGCTCCTCGCCGCTCGGGTCCGTCGTCAGGTAAAGGCTCTTGCGGATGTCCTCGCCGGAGAGATCAAGGAACGGCTCGGCCGGCTGCAGGATCGTCGGCTCGGACCTTTGATAGCCGGCCTGCGCGAACGAGGCCAGCAGCGCATCCGCCCAAACGGCGGATCCGGCGGCGGATCGTGGTGCGGCAGCTTCGGTCATCTCGACGTCCAATAGGTCCGGACCAGGTTCCGGCGCGGGTTCCAAGGGTGGTTCGGGGCAGCCCTTACCATGGCCGGATCGGGGTTTCGACCGCGATCGGCCAAGTGGCTTAATGATTGCGTGCGTTAACGATTTTACGACGGCTTGGCTAGGCGAAACCGGAACGTTCGATGCTGATGGCAAGTATTGCTAAAGTCTGTGGTCGTTCCCATAATTGGGGTAGGGAGAGTTCCACCATGAACATGAACGTCTCATTGACCGATGAGCTGAGCGAGTTCGTCAAAACCAAGGTTGCGAGCGGCCGCTACACCTCGGCAAGCGAGGTCGTGCGGGAGGCGCTGCGGATCATGGAGCAGACGGAAGAGGCGCGATTGGCGTTCCTTCGCAATGCCTGGGCGGCGGGACAGGCAAGTGGCGACGCTGGACCGGCTGATTTTGCCGAGATCAAGGCGCAGGGGCGAGCCCGGTTGAAGGCAGCGGGCAAGTAAATTGGGAGAGGTTCGCCTTTCCCGGCTCGCGTAGAGCGATCTCGTCGAAATCTGGCTTCTCATCGCATCCGACAAGGGGCCCGCGACGGCAGACCATTGGATCGATCGTATTGAAGCGCGGTGTGGTCAGTTGGCGCAATTCCCTGAATCGGGGCCGGCGCGTCCCGACATCGCCGATGGTGCGAGGATGCTGGTGATTTCGCGCTGGCTGGTGCTGTACGAGATGGTGCCAGGCGGCGTGCGCATCATGCGCGTCATCGATGCCGCGCGGTCTCTTGGGGAGCTGGATTTGTCCGGCGAATAGACGGATTGCGGACCGCCATTCCGGCTAAAGCGCGATGAGATTAGGTTGAATCGTCATCGCGCCTTAGCTCTTTGTTTGAGCATGATCTTTCCGGAAAACCGCTTCGCACTTTTCCGGATCATGCTTTAGGTGGTGTTGACACTTATCGCATCCATAGGACGATTGCAGCGAGCGTGACGATGGCTCGGTAATTTCGGGCGGTCTTTTCGAAGCGGGTTGCGACGCGACGGAACTGCTTGAGCTTGCTGAAGCAGCATTCCACGAGGTGGCGCTGGACATAGAGATGCTTGTCGAGCGGATGTTTGAGGGCTCGCGAGGGGTTGTTGGGGATGACGGCGATCGCGCCTTTGGCTGCGATGGCCTGGCGCAAATGATCGGCGTCATAGGCTGCATCGGCCATGACGACCTCGGCGGGCAATCCCTCGATCAACGTGGCGGCTTGCGGGGCATCGCCCTTCTGGCCTGCGGTGAGGGTGAACCGCACGGGACATCCCAAACCTCGAACGGCCATATGTATCTTGGTGCTCAAGCCGCCGCGCGAGCGCCCGATCGCTTGATCTTCAGACCCCCTTTTTTTGCCCCGGCGGCGTGCTGATGCGCCCGGACGATGGTGGAATCGACGATCAAATATTCGAAGTCCGGATCATCGGACATCGCCTCGAAGATCCGCAACCAGACACCCTTGGTGCTCCATCGACTGAAGCGCCGGAACACGCTGTTCCAATCCCCAAACGCCTCCGGAAGATCACGCCAGGGAGAGCCCGTGCGAACGATCCAGAGCACCCCTTCCACGAACATCCGGTTGTCGCGTCCGGTCGAACCTTTCTGGTCGGGCCGGCCAATGATGAGCGGCGCCATGCGCTCCCAAGCCGCGTCGCTCAACACCAAACGATCCATCACACCCAAGGCCGCCTCCCAAAAGAAGCCTTGAATCTGATTTGGCCTCAAAAGGGAATCCCTAGAGTCCACACCGCCTAGCCGTTACCTCTCCAGTCCCCCAGTGCGGCCTGCACCAGCGCGAGCGCGGCGACCGCGGCGGTGTCGGCGCGCAGGATGCGCGGGCCGAGGGCGAGGCGGAGGATGGTGGGCTGGCGCAGCAGCAGCGCGCGCTCCTCCTCGGCGAAGCCGCCTTCCGGGCCGATCAGGACATCGATCCCGGCATTCGCGGCCTTGGCTCCCTGCAGCGCCTGCACCGGGCTTTCGACCTCGGCCGCCTCATCGCAAAACACCAGCAGCCGCGCCGGGTCGCGGCCCGCCAGGAAACGTTCGAGGGGCAGGGGGTCGGCGACCTCGGCGAGCGAGATGATCCCGCATTGCTCGGCGGCCTCGACCACATTGGCGCGCATCCGCTCGCCGTTGACCCGCGACACCTGGGTGAAACGCGTCAGCACCGGCACCAGCCGCGCGGCGCCCATCTCGACCGCCTTCTGCACCATGTAATCGAGCCGCGCATGCTTCAGCGGCGCGAACACATAGGTGACGTCGGGCAGACGGTCCTGTGCGCGGGTCTGTGCCGCGACCGTCAGCGTGTCGGGGCGCTTGCGGCCGGAAATCCCGGCGCGCCATTCGCCGTCACGCCCGTTGAACACCAGCACGCTGTCGCCGGCGCCGAGCCGCAGCACGTTGCCGAGATAGTTGCTCTGATCGCGTTCGAGCGGAACGGTTGCGCCGGCGCCGAGCGGGGCGTCGACAAACAGGCGGGGGCTGCGGAAATCGAGTCCAGGCATGTCCGAGGCGGCTTCATTGCGGTGTGGCAAGTTTACCAAACTGCGCGACACCGTAATCCCGCGGACTCCTCAGGAACTCGCCAGCCAGGTAATATTGAGCGTCGATATATTGCTTCTGTCACCAAGTCATTTCTTTAGTCCAAGGGGCCGCTTGCACGCGGTCCCTTTTGCATTTCGGTCGCCCGCGGCGTGGGCCCATAAATCCAAACCGGGGCCTTGCCGAAAATCCTGTTCAGGCAAATTTGATGGTCCATTTTACCGCCGTTCGTAGCCTAAAGGCTTAGAATCGGGGAACAATTTAATGTGGCCAGTGTGGCCCTACGCCGCGCTGTCGCCCAAATCCACGGGTTGTTAAGGCCTCACAGGAATCGTAAAACGCCCCCAAAATTGGTTGCTTCGTTTTTGTTGCGCTGGGGTTGCCTGGACCTTTTGCCGGAGAAACACCCTCGATGATCCGCCGACTGATCGTGCTGACCGTTGCCGCGACCGTCCTGTCCGTGGGGCAGGCCGCTGCGCAGAGCGCCTTTCCGGCCCCGTTGCCCAATCAGCAAGGGAAGGCCGGCACCGCCTCGGATCCCGCGTTTCCGCCGGTCAATGGTATGCGTCCAAGCCAGGCCGGAACCGCCTCCGATTCCGCATTCCCGCCGGTCAACGGCGCGCCGGCGGCCAGGGTCGGTGCCACGCCCTCGGCATTTCCGAGCAATGGCGCGGCCCCCATCGCCGGTGGCGGGCTGTCGTCGCCGCCCCCGCCGGGTGCAGCTGGTGGTGCCGGCGATGCCTGCATGAAGAATTTCACTCCGCTGCGTGAGGATGCGGAGAAGCGCGGCAAGGCGATCAAGGCGGCGAGCGATCGCCACGCCAGCCCCCAGGAGGCCTGCAAGCTGATCGGCAATTACAGCCAGGCCGAGATCAAGATGATCAAATATGTCGACACCAACGCGGCGAAGTGCGGAATTCCGCCGCAGATCGCCGACCAGCTCAAGGCCGGGCACAAGAATACCGAAGCGCTGCTGAAGAAGGTCTGCAACGTCGCGGAGCAGGCGGCGGCGCAGCCGCGTGGGCCTGCTGGGCCGACCTTGAGCGACGTGCTCGGTTCGTCCGCCTCGCTGCCGGAAGCGACGCCGACCAAGAAGGGCGGCAGCACCTTCGATACGCTGAACGGCAACGTCCTCACCCGTTGATGGATCACCCATGAGCGATGTCTCCACCCGCGTTGCCGACTCCACAGGCAACTGGGTGGATACCCATGCGCCGGTCTGGACGCGGCCCTATCTGCGGCTTGCGCGCTACGACCGGCCGATCGGCTCCTGGCTGCTGCTGATGCCGTGCTGGTGGTCGGCGGCGCTTGCCGCCGGTGTCGCGCACGATGTGCGCTCGCTGCCGCTCGTGGTCCTGCTGTTCTTCATCGGCGCCTTTGTGATGCGCGGCGCCGGCTGCACCTGGAACGACATCACCGATCGCGATCTCGACGCCAAGGTCGAACGCACGCGGTCGCGGCCGATCCCCGCCGGGCAGGTCACGGTGACGCAGGCGGTGGTCTTCATGGTCCTGCAGGCGCTGATCGGGCTTCTCGTGCTGCTGCAGTTCAACCGCTTCGCGGTGTTGACCGGCATCGCCTCGCTTCTGATCGTCGCGATCTACCCGTTCATGAAGCGGATTACCTGGTGGCCGCAGGTCGTGCTCGGCCTTGCCTTCTCCTACGGCGCGCTGATGGGATTTGCGGTGACGCTCGAGCGCATCGATGCGACCGCGATTGCGCTCTACGCCGGATCGATCGCCTGGGTGATCGCCTACGACACCATCTACGCCCATCAGGACGCCGAGGATGATGCGCTGATCGGCGTCAAATCCACCGCGCGCCTGTTCGGTGCACGCACCCATCGTGCGCTCGTGATCTTCTATGGTCTCGCCGTGCTCTTGATCGGCGTGGCGTTCGCACTCGCGGGGGCGCGCTGGCCGGCCTGGATCGGGCTAGCGGCGTTTGCGATGCATCTCGCCTGGCAGGTCCGGCGGCTCGACACCAGCGATGGCGCGCTCTGCCTGCGCATCTTCAAGTCCAACCGCGACGCCGGCTTGATCCTGTTCGCGAGCCTGGTCGTCGACGCGGTGCTGCGCGCGGCGTGATGACTTCGCAGGATGGGTGGAGCGGAGCGATACCCATCATTCTCGCCGCAGGACAAGAGTTGATGGGTTTCGCTTCGCTCTACCCATCCTACGCAGCTCGAAAATGACGGCGAGAGGTGCGACAAATCACGCATGCGCGGATGATGACACCGCGTGGTGTGAGACGATGAATCGAGACCCATCCTCATCGTCGTCCCTGCGAAAGCAGGGACCCATAACCACAAATGGTTATTGGTTGACGATGCCGGAACGACGAGTCCCTTCAACAACGAAAGCCGCGGCGTATGGGTCCCTGCTTTCGCGGGGACGACAGCCGTTGTGAGGCAAGCTGCGTGCGAAGAAACGCCGAACTCAATCCCGCGCGATGATCTCGCGTTCGCCGCGATGTGCGCTGGTGCCGTTACGGCTGACGCCGGCGCGGCGGCGGACCAGGAATTTCGGCCTCCGTGCGCGGATCGCGTTGCGGCGACGGCGGCGCGGGGAGGGCGTCCGCGGCGCCGGCTCGGTCAGTTGCGGGAGACGGAAGATGTCGCTCCACATCTGCCAGGCGGAGCTGATCTCCTCGGCGTCAGAACTGGAGCCGAGCGGAACGCTGAGCGCGGGATCGCGGTGAACCAGCACCAGCATCTGCGCGTCGTCGATGCCGCGCACCGCGACGCCGAGAAAGTCGCTGACGCGAACATTGACCGCCATCCGCATGCCGAGAACGGCACGGCGCAGCACGACATGTTCGCGATGAAGCTCGACCTGCCGCACGCCGCCATCCGCGCGCGCATCCTGCGCGTGGAAGCTGAGCGGAAGGGAAAGAGGGTCGAGCCGCAATGCGCAGCTCGACCCGGCGGAATTGATTCCGCTTGTTGGTGTTTGACGCCTCAAAGCTCTGTCTCCCCGCCGGGATTTTGTTCCCGGTCGTTGGGTGAGAGCCTAGCCGAGCGATGTCCGTTCCCCCTTAAAAAGCCTGGTTAATCCCTCCTCACCTCGTGCCATGATTGACAAGAGGTTGGCCCGCATGATTGACGAAGCCTTGCCCCGATCACTCAAATCTTTGTTGCCTGCCGGCGCAAAGTGCTTGAAATCCCTGTGAAACCGGCACATCTGGTGGATCTGTCGACCTCGTTCCGGGCCCCCCTCAATCCGCAGGAATTCGTTCGTGAACTCTTCACCATCTGCATCGCGACACGGCGATAGCTCCGATCTGTTCGACCAATCGGGCCTGAGCGACCTTGCACAGCGCCTGGTCGATGCCGCAAAGCGCGCGGGGGCCGATGCGGCCGATGCCATCGCGGTGCGCGGCGTCTCGCAGGGCGTCGAGGTGCGCGACGGCCGCGTCGAGGAAACTGAGCGCTCGGAAGGCGATGACGTCGGCCTGCGGGTGTTCGTCGGACACCGCCAGGCGGTGGTGTCGACCAATGACGTCAGCGGCGACGGGGTCGCCAAGCTTGCCGAGCGTGCGGTCGCGATGGCGCGCGTGGCGCCGGACGACAAATATGTCGGTCTTGCCGATCCGGCGCTCCACGCCCACGATTTCCCCGATCTCGATCTGCTCGATCGCAAGGTTCCGAGCACGGCCGAACTGGAGCAGCGCGCGATCGAAGCGGAGGCTGCGGCGCTCGCGGTCAAGGGTGTCACCAAGTCCGGCGGCGCGTCGGCCTCGACCGGCATCGGCGGCATGGTGCTGGTGACGTCGACCGGCTTCCACGGTTCTTATCTGCGCTCCAGCCACGGCATCTCGACGACGGCGATTTCCGGTGAGGGCACCGGCATGGAGCGCGACTATGATTTCACCAGCGCGCCGCATGCCTCCGATCTCGATTCACCTGCTACCGTTGGTCGCAAGGCCGGCGAGCGCGCAGTGGCGCGGGCCAATCCGCGCAAGGTCGAGACCTGCAAGGTGCCGGTGGTGTTCGATCCACGGGTCGCCGGCTCGATCGTCGGCCATCTGGTCGGCGCCATCAACGGCGCCTCGATCGCCCGCAAGACCAGCTTCCTGAAGGACAAGCTCGGCGAGCAGCTGTTCTCCAGGGATATCCGCATCATCGACGATCCCTTGCGCGTGCGCGGCCTGCGCTCGCAGACCTTCGATGCCGAGGGCGTCAGGGTAAAGAAGACGGCGCTGATCGATGCGGGCGTGCTCACCACCTGGGTGCTGGATTCTGCGACCGCACGCGAGCTCGGGCTTGTTACGACTGGTCATGCGCATCGCGGCGTGTCGTCCTCGCCGTCGCCCGGAACCTATAATCTGCATCTCGAGCCGGGTGCGATGACGCCGAAGGAGCTGATCTCCGACATCAAGCAGGGCTTCTATGTCACCGACCTGATCGGCTCCGGCGTCAACGGCGTGACCGGCGATTACAGCCGCGGCGCGTCCGGCTTCTGGATCGAGAACGGCGAGATCACCTATCCGGTCAGCGAAGTGACCATCGCCGGCCATCTGCTGCCGATGTTCAAGTCGCTGGTCGCAGCCAACGATCTGGAATTCCGCTACGGCGTCAATTCGCCGACGCTGCGCATCGAGGGCCTGACGCTTGGCGGACGCTGATACGGACGACTGGACCAAGGCGCGCGATGCCGCCTTGCTGACCAGATCGGTGCAGGAAGCGGGCCGGCTCGCATCGTCGCTGTTCCGCACCGAATTGAAGAACTGGATCAAGGGCGCGTCCTCGCCGGTCTCCGAGGCCGACATCGCGGTCAACGACCTGCTGGAGCAGCAGCTGCGTGCGGCAACGCCCGGCTACGGCTGGCTGTCGGAAGAGAGCGCAGACAACGACGCCCGCCTCGGCAGGCGCTTCACCTGGATCGTCGATCCGATCGACGGCACCCGCGCCTATCTCGCCGGCCGCGAGGACTGGTGCGTCAGTGTGGCGCTGGTTGAAAATGCATCGCCGGTGCTCGCGGCAGTGTATGCGCCGGTCAGCGAGGAATTCTTCTTCGCCGCCCGCGGACAGGGCGCCACCCTGAACGACGGCGCGGTGCATGCAACCGCAGGCAGCGATTTCAACTTTCCGCGGATGGCGGGACCGAAGCCGCTGGTGCAGCGGCTCAGCCCGACGCCGGACGAGATCACGCTCTATCCGCGGATCGGATCGCTGGCGCTGCGGCTGTGCCGTGTAGCACAAGGTCGACTTGACGCGGCCTTTGCAGGCGGGCAAAGCCGCGACTGGGATCTTGCCGCCGCGAATTTGATCGTGCAGGAAGCGGGTGGTAGGATGACTGCGCTCTCGGGGGACGCGATTGAGTACAATCGCCGGGAGGTGACGCATGGGGTGCTGGTGGCAGCAGGACGCGAACGTCATGCACGCATTGTCGAGCATTTTCGCAGCCGTCCTTTGCCGTGAGGCCTCGCCGATCCGCGCCGCGTTTCCGATTGTGACGACCAGACCTGTTGCGACAGCCTTGTGACGACCAGCCTTGTGACGACCAGCCTTGTGACGACCAGACCTGTGACGACCACGACTTCATTTGTTTGCCGGGCATCTCGTTAGGAAAAGCACCATCATGTCAGACAATGCCCAGCCCCAGCTGCTTCACCTCGTGATCGGCGGCGAGTTGACCGATCTCGAGCACAACACCTTCAAGAATCTGGACGAAGTCGAGATCGTCGGCGTCTACCCGAACTATGCGACCGCCTATGCAGCCTGGAAGGCGAAGGCGCAGCAGACCGTGGACAACGCCCAGATGCGCTATTTCGTCGTTCATCTCCACCGGTTGCTCGATCCTGAGCAGGACACAAAGCATTCCCATTGAAACGACTTTTTCGCGATCTGCTGCGCAGCGGCTTCGTGCAGCGCGCGCTGGGTGTGCTTGCGGCCGAGTATCTGCGGCTGGTGTGGTACACCAACCGCTTCAGCTACCAGCCGCATGACGTGTACGGGATCGTCGAGCCCCTGATGCCGGCGATCTTCGTGTTCTGGCACGGCCAGCACTTCATGACGCCGTTCATCAAGACCAAGGAGAGCTACCGCGCCAAGGTGCTGATCTCCCGCCACCGCGACGGCGAGTTCAACGCCCTCGCGGTGGAGCGGCTCGGCATCGGCACCATCAGAGGTTCCGGCGATCACTCCGGCGCGTTCCATCGCAAGGGCGGTGTCGGCGCCTTCCTGGAGATGGTTCGGGCGCTGGAAGACGGCTGCAACATGGCCACCACGGCCGACGTGCCGAAGCGGGCGCGGGTGGCGGGCCTCGGGGCCATCATGCTGGCGCGGGAAACCGGCCGGCCGATCGTCCCCTTTGCGATGGTCACCAGCCGATTCATCCGGTTGAAAAACTGGGATTCGACCACCATCAATTTGCCATTCGGGCGCGGCGCAGTGGTAGGTATTGAGCCGGTCTATGTGCCGCCCGACGCCGACGCCGCGACGATGGAAAAGCTTCGGCAGCACGTGGAGGAACTTCTCAACGAAGCGACCCGACGTGCCTATGCAGCGGTCGGGCGGCCGGAGGCAGCGCTTGGCTAGCTCGCTACCGATGACGTTGCGTGTGTACCGCAAGCTGTCGTCCGCGATGGTGCCGCTTGCGCCTGCCCTGATCAAGCGGCGGCTCAAGCTCGGCAAGGAAGATCCCGAACGCGTCGGCGAGCGGCGCGGCGTGAGCGCCGATACCAGGCCGCAGGGCCCGCTGGTGTGGATTCACGGCGCCAGCGTCGGCGAGGTGCTGGCGGCGGCCGGGCTGATCGAGCGGCTGCGCGCGCTCAATTTGCGCATCCTGCTCACCTCGGGCACGGTGACCTCGGCGGCGATCGTCGCCAAGCGCTTCCCGCCCGACGTCATCCATCAATACGTGCCGTACGATTCGCTGCGTTATGTGACGCGCTTCCTCGATCACTGGCATCCGTCGCTGGCGCTGTTCATCGAATCCGATTTGTGGCCGAACCTGATCCTGTCGAGCGCCGCGCGGCGGCTGCCGATGGTGCTGATCAACGGGCGGATGTCGCAGCGCTCCTTCCCGCGCTGGCGCCGGGTCTCCAACACCATCGGCGCGTTGCTCGGCCGGTTCGACATCTGCCTCGCGCAGTCGAATACCGACGCCGAACGCTTTGCCGCGCTCGGCAGCCACAACGTCGTCGTCACCGGCAACCTCAAGCTCGACGTCGCGGCGCCGCCGGCCGATCCGGCCAAGCTGGAGCGGCTGATGTCGGTGACGCGCGGCCGCGCCATCGTGGTTGCCGCGTCGACCCATCCCGGCGAGGAAGAGATCCTGATCGAGGCGCACAAGTCGCTCGCGGGTTTCTTCCCCGGCCTGCTGACGGTGATCGTGCCGCGGCATGCCGCGCGCGGCGAGGCGGTGGCGCGGCTGGTGACGGAGGCCGGCCTGCGCCCCGGCCTGCGCTCGCACGAGGATCTGCCGGTCGCGACAACAGATATCTATGTCGCCGATACGATGGGCGAACTCGGCCTGTTCTATCGCCTCGCGCCGATCGTGTTCATGGGCGGCTCGCTGGTTGCGCATGGTGGCCAGAATCCGATCGAGGCGATCAAGCTTGGCGCGGCCATCGTGCACGGCCCGCACGTGTTCAACTTCACCGATGTCTATGAGGCGCTCGATCGCGCCGGCGGCGCGCGCCGCGCCGATGACCGGGAGGCGCTGGTCAAGCAGCTCGGCCAGTTCCTCGCGGATTCCGCGGCACGCGACAATTCGCTGGCGGCCTCCGAGCGCGTCGTCGAACAGCTCGGTGGCGCGCTGGAGCGCACGGTGACCGCTCTCGAGCCCTATCTGTTGCAATTGCGGCTCGAGATGGGAGCCGCCAATGCGTGAGCCGGCCTTCTGGCACCGGCCGTCGTCTTGGACATCGCAACTGCTCCAACCGCTTGCCGCGCTTTACGGCGCGGTCGCCGCACGGCGGATGCGGCAATCCGGCGTCGACGCCGGCATTCCCGTGATCTGCGTCGGCAATTACCATGTCGGCGGCGCCGGCAAGACGCCAACGGTGCTGGCGCTGGCAAAATTGCTGCGCGAAATTGACGAGCGGCCGGTGGTGCTCAGCCGCGGCTATGGCGGCGGGCTCGCTGGCCCGGTCAAGGTCGATCGCGACAGCCACACGGCGGCCGATGTCGGCGACGAGCCGCTGATGATGGCGGCGTGCTTGCCGGTCGTGGTGTCGCGCGACCGCGCCGCAGGCCTGGCGCTGGCGCGCGCGCAGGACGCAAGCGTGATCCTGATGGATGACGGCTTCCAGAATCCCTCGGTGGCGAAGGATGCCTGCCTGATCGTGATCGACGGCACGCGCGGCGTCGGCAGTGGCCGCGTGATTCCGGCGGGACCGTTGCGCGCGCCGCTGGTGCCGCAGCTGGAACGGACCGACGCGCTGATCGTGGTCGGCGAGGGGAGCGCGGCGCAAAGGATTGCGGCCGATCTGGCGTCCCGCGGCAAGCCGGTGCTGTCGGCGCATCTGAAGCCGGACCAGGCTTCGCTGGCGGCGCTGAGCGGAACGCGTGCGCTCGCCTTTGCCGGCATCGGCGATCCCGCGCGCTTCTTCAACACGTTGCGCTCAAGCGGCGTCGACGTCGTGCGCAGCAAGGCTTTCGCCGATCATCACGCCTTCACGAAGGAGGAGATCGAAGCGCTCGTTGCCGAGGCGCGTGGCGACGGACTGACGCTGGTGACGACGGAAAAGGATCTCGCGCGGTTGCGTGGTCCGGACGGGATGCCGGCCTGGGCGCAGGCGATCGTGCCGTTCGCGGTGACGCTGCAATTCGACGATGGCGACGCGCTGCGGCGCCTGGTGGCCGATCAGCTGTTCAGGGCGCGGGACAGGAGGCTGCGCAAATGAACCCGGCGTCGAGCCTAGGCCTGCGGCTTGAGGACGCCGGGATGGTGGCGCTGCAGCACGGCCGTCGGGGTGGCGTAGGCTTCCTGCAGATCGACGCTCCAGTACTTCAGCTCGTCGAGCGGAATCCGGACGTCGGTGATGGCACAGCGCACAAAGGTGCCGGGCGAGATCACGCGGAAATCGCCGTCGAGATATTGCACCTGCGCTTCGCCATGGCCCGAGGGACCGAACTTGTTCAGCACGATTGAGCTCTCCGCCTTGCCTCCGACGAGGCCATCTGGATGTCGATGAAACCGTCTATCACAGATAGGGTGTCATGTCCGCCCGTTAAACCACCGACTTGTGATGATTTGGCGGCAGACGCGCATGGTAGCCTTGCGGCCGTGGTCCGCTATGTTTGCGGCGCCATAACGAGCCGGCCGGATCGGATGCGCCTCAAGCCAGTTTTCATGTGCCTCGCCATGCTTGCCGTGCCGGCCGCGGCCGCTTCGCCACTCCCGGCCCCGCATCAGGTCGAGATCCCCGAAGGCAATATCACGCTGCACGCGCAGCTCTACCGGCCCGATGGCGACGGCCCGTTCCCGACCGTGATCGCGCTGCATGGCTGCGGCGGTCTCGCCGGCCGTTCCGAACCGGTCCTGCCGCGCTATCGCGACTGGGCCGAGCAATTGCTGACCACCGGCCATGCGGTGCTGCTGCCGGACAGCTACGGCTCGCGCGAGCTGGGCCCGCAGTGCCGCATCAGGGAGCATCAGGTCCAGACCCGCCGCGCACGGGTCGCCGACATCAACGCGGCGCGGCAGTGGCTGGTCCAGCAGAAATGGGTGGCGAAGCGCCGCATCAGCCTGATCGGCTGGGGCAACGGCGCCGCCGCTTTGCTGTGGGCGGTGCGGCCGCAGTTGTGGTCGCGCAACATCGAGCCGGATTTTCGCTCGGCGGTCGCATTCTATCCGGATTGCCGCGCCTCGTTCGGCCTCGGCTGGAGCGCGCGGGTGCCGACGTTGGTCCTGATCGGCGCGCGCGACGACGTGACATCGTCATCGGCCTGCCACCAGATGGTCGACGGCGCCCGCGGCCGCAGCGCGCTGGCGCGGATCGTGGTCTATCCCGAGGCCTATCACGACTTCGACCGGCCCAACCTGCCGCTGCACGCGGTCGCGGCCTCCGATGCCGAGATCGCCGAGCGTGGTCACATCGGCACCGATACCGGCGCGCGCAAGGATGCGCAAAAGCAAGTCGCCGAGTGGCTGTCGCGCTAGAACAGACTGCCCTGGTCGACCGGCTTGGTGACGCGCTTCGGCGCCGCGGGTTTCGCCTCGCGCGGCTGAGGCTTCGGCTGGCTCTCGGGCGCTAGCGTTGCCGGGGGCTGATCGGCGTCAGCGGTGGCGGCGACGCGGCCATCGGCGAACTCGATCGACAGGCCGGCGTTCGGGCCGACCGCCGCGGCGGAGTGCAGGGCGTGGCCGTGCGCGTCGCGCACCAGCGCAAAGCCGCGCGCCAGCACGCCGCGATAGGACAGCGCCGACAGCAGTTGTCCGCTATGGGCGACACGTGCCTCGAGCCGCTGCATCGTCGTCACCAGCGCGCGGCGGGCGCGCTCGGCGAGGCGGTGGGTGCGTTCGAGATCGCGGGCGATGGCGTTGCGCTGGGCCTTGGCGTTGGCGAGCTTCGAGGCCTTGAGCCGGATCTCGAGCCCGCTGAAGCGCTCGCGGCGGCGATGCAGCAGCGCGCGCGCCGATAGCGTGATGCGCTCGCCGGATGCGGTGAGCCGCTGCCGCGCATGCGCGATCTGGCCGCGGAGCACGCCGATGGTGAGGCGCGAACTGCTGGCGGCAAAGCGGCGGAAATGTGCGTGCGTATTGGCCTTCAGCCCGCGCGGCAATCCCGCTGCGAGATGATCGAGCCGCTGCCGCGGGATCGCCAGCAGCTCGTGCGCCGCCGGCAGCGCCCGCGCCGCGGCACGCAGCTCGTTGCGGCGGGCCTCCTGGGCGCGCTGCCAGCACACCATGGTGCGGCGGGCGAGCGCCTGAACCTCGACGAACAGCTCGCTGCGCACCGGCACCGCCATCTCGGCGGCAGCGGTCGGCGTCGGTGCGCGCTTGTCGGCGACGAAGTCGATCAGCGTGATGTCGGTCTCATGGCCGACCGCGGAGATCAGCGGGATATGGCTTTCGGCCGCGGCGCGGACCACGATCTCCTCGTTGAACGACCACAGGTCCTCCAGCGAACCGCCGCCGCGCGCGACGATCAAGAGATCGGGCCGCGGGATCCGGCCGCCCTCCGGCAGCGCGTTGAAGCCGCGGATCGCGGCCGCCACCTGTTCGGCCGAACCGTCGCCCTGCACCTTGACCGGCCAGACCAGCACGCGGCGGGGGAAGCGGTCCTCCAGCCGGTGCAGAATGTCGCGGATCACGGCGCCGGTCGGCGAGGTGACGACGCCGATCACCTCGGGCAGCCAGGGCAAAAGCTGCTTGCGGGCCTCGTCGAACAGGCCCTCGGCGGCGAGCTTCTTCTTGCGCTCCTCCATCAGCGCCATCAGCGCGCCGACGCCGGCGGGCTCCAGCGAATCGATGACGATCTGGTACTTCGAGGAGTTCGGATAGGTGGTCAGCTTGCCGGTGGCGATGACCTCGAGGCCCTCTTGCGGCTTGAAGCGCATCCGGGCGTGGGCGAACTTCCAGATCACGGCCTCGATCTTGGCGCTCTCGTCCTTCAGGGCGAAATAGCAGTGGCCGGAGGAATGCGGGCCGCGAAAGCCGGAAATCTCGCCGCGGACACGGACATGGCCGAAGCGGTCCTCCACCGTCCGCTTCAGGGCGGAAGAGAGTTCCGAGACGGTGAATTCAGGCGCGTTGACGAGATTCGGAGCAGCGGTCATCTGATCTATAGAATCGGGGTTTTCGACCCCGTGTGCAAGGTCCGGACGCCGCGTTTCAGGCGTCGAATCACATATCCACATCTGATCGAACCGCGTGTTGCTGCGGTTCGGGAGCGTGCTAAACCGGACGAAATGGCGTTACAACCCCTCTGATCGGCGACACAGATGAACATCCTCCTGCTCGGTTCCGGTGGCCGCGAACATGCGCTGGCGTGGAAGATCGCCGCATCCCCGCTGGTGACGAAACTCTGGTGCGCGCCGGGCAATGCCGGGATCGCGCGCGAGGCCGAATGCGTTGCGCTCGATGTCGCCGACCATGCCGCGGTGATCGAATTCTGCCGGGGCAATGCGGTCGAACTGGTGGTGGTCGGTCCGGAGACGCCGCTCGCCGCCGGGATCGTCGACGACCTCGTCGCGGTCGGCATCAAGGCGTTCGGGCCGAGCAGGCAGGCCGCCCAGCTCGAGGGCTCCAAGGGCTTCACCAAGGACCTCTGCAGCGAGTTCGACATTCCGACCGGCGCCTATCGCCGCTTCGACAATGCGAAGGACGCGGTGGCCTATGTCCGCGCCCAGGGCGCACCGATCGTGGTCAAGGCCGACGGGCTTGCGGCCGGCAAGGGCGTCGTGGTGGCGCAGACGCTGCCCGAGGCCGAGGCCGCGATTGCGATGATGTTCGAGGGTGCGTTCGGCTCGGCCGGCGCCGAGGTCGTGATCGAGGAATTTTTGTCGGGCCGCGAGATCAGCTTCTTCGCGCTGTGTGACGGCGAGACCGCAATTCCGCTGGCCTCGGCGCAGGACCACAAGCGGGTGTTCGATCACGACAAGGGGCCGAACACCGGCGGCATGGGCGCCTATTCGCCGACGCCGTTCGTGACGCCTGAGGTGCACGACCAGATCATGGCGCGGATCATCCTGCCGACGGTTGCCGGGATGAAGAGCCGCGGCACGCCGTTCAAGGGAGTGCTCTATGCCGGCGTGATGCTGACCGCGCAGGGCCCAAAACTGTTCGAATACAATGTCCGCTTCGGCGATCCCGAGTGCCAGGTGCTGATGCTGCGGATGATGTCGGACATCGTGCCGGCCTTCCTCGCCTCGATCGACGGGCAGTTGAAGAATTTCGACCTGCGCTGGTATCCGGACCCGGCGCTGACGGTGGTGATGGCGGCGAAGGGCTATCCCGGCGACTACATCAAGGGCACGCGGATCGGCGGCCTCGATGACGCGGCCAAGGTCGAGGGCGTCGAGATCTTCCACGCCGGCACGGTGGCGAAGGATGGCGCAATCATCGCCAATGGCGGCCGGGTGCTGAACGTGTGTGCGATGGGCAAGACGGTCACCGAGGCGCGCGACCGCGCCTATCAGGCGATCGATCGCATCAAATGGCCGGACGGATTCTGCCGTCGCGACATCGCCTGGCAGGCGGTCGAGGTGGAGAAGGGTTGATCGATCCGGCCTCAGCGGCGACAATGGCGCGCCCCGGGGCCTTCGAATGACCGATTTCAGACTGCCCGAGACGCACTACGCGCAAAGCGCCGACGCGAGCATCGCCTATCAGGTGATGGGCGATGGCCCTGTCGACATCATCCTTGTCCCCGGCCTGTTCTCGCACATCGAGTTCATGCACGAGATGCCCGGCTACACCGCCGTACTGCGCCGCCTGTCGCGTTTCGCCCGGGTCGTGACCTTCGACAAACGCGGACAGGGATTGTCGGATCGGATGACCGGCGCGCCCTCCCTCGAGCAGCGCATGGACGACGTCCGGGCCATCATGGATGCCATAGGCTCCGCGAAGGCGGTGTTGTTCGGCTTCTCCGAGGGCTGTCCGATGAGTGTGCTGTTTGCAGCAACCTATCCGGACCGCGTTTCGCATCTCGTTCTGCTCGGCAGTTTTGCCCGCTCGAAGGACCGCCAGCCGGACGACGTGTGGCAGCAGCGCTGCGACGAGATCGTGCAGAACTGGGGTTCTGGCGACACGGTCAAGACTGTCGCGCCGAGCCAGGCAACGAATGCAGAAGTGATCGCGCAGATCGCGAAATTCGAGCGGCTGTCGAGCAGTCCGGGAGCGTTGCGGACGCTGCTCGTTCTCAATCGCGCGATCGACGTCACGACGATCCTGCCGATGCTCCAGACTCCGACGCTTGTCCTGCATCGGACCGGCGATGCCCGCGTTCCCGTGGCGCTCGGCCGTGCCGTCGCGCGCTCGATCCCCGGCGCGAAATACGTGGAATATCCCGGCTGCGATCACTACTACTGGGTCGGCGAGACCGAGGCGATGCTCGGCGATGTCGAGGAATTCGTCACCGGCCATCGCGATGGTGGTGATGCCGAACTCGACCGAGTGCTTGCGACCGTGCTGTTCACCGATATCGTCGATTCGACCCGCAGCGCCGCGACGATGGGAGATCATCGTTGGCGACGTCTGCTCGACGATCACGATCAACTCGCGCAGCAGATGGTCGGCCGCCATCGCGGCCATCTGGTGAAGAGCACCGGCGACGGCATTCTGGCGACCTTCGACGGTCCCGGCCGCGCCGTACGCTGTGCGCTGGCGTTCGGCTCGGCCGCGCGGCAGATCGGCTTGCCGGTGCGAGCGGGCCTGCACACCGGCGAGATCGAGGTGAGGGGGGCGGATATCGGCGGCATAGCGGTCCACGCCGCGGCGCGCGTGATGTCGCAGTGTGGCTCGAACGAGGTGCTGGTGTCGCGCGTGGTGACCGATCTGGTCGCGGGCGCCGGGTTGAAATTCGCCGAGCGCGGCGCGTTCGAGCTGAAGGGACTGCCCGGGACATGGGAGCTGTTTGCGGCGAGCGGCTAGGTTCGCCTTACGCGGTCATTCCGGATGACGCGCATCGCGCGTCGATCCGGAATCTCGATGTTGTGGGCGCCTTCTCACCTCATCTCGAGATTCCGGGTTCGGCGCGTTGCGCCGCCCCGGAATGACGAAGTGGGTCAGAGCAGATCCCCGCCCGCCGCTGACGCCGTGGTGCCGTGCTCGCGGAACGCCTTGATGACGTTCTTGCCGATCTTCCACTTGTGCACCTCGTCGGGCCCGTCGACCAAGCGCTGCGAGCGCACCTGGGTGTACCATTTCGCCAGCGGCGTATCCTGGCTGAAGCCGAGCGCGCCGTGCAGCTGGATCGCGGTGTCGATCACCTTGTGCACCATGTGGGCGTGGAAGATCTTGGCGATCGAGTTCTCCTGGCGGATGTCGAGGCCCTTCTCGGCCTTGTAGGCGATGTGCAGCAGCATCAGCCGGCCGATATAGAGCTCGCTCGCGCAGTCGGCGAGCATGAACTGCACCGCCTGGCGGTCGGCCAGCAACTGGCCGAAGGTCGAGCGCTTTGTCACGTGAGCGGCCGCCATGTCGAGCGCGCGTTGTGCCTTGGCGACGTTGTGCATGCCGTGGCGCAGCCGGCCGTAGGCGAGGCGGTGCTGGCCCATGTTGAAGCCGTTGCCTTCGCCGCCGAGCAGATTGTCGGCCGGCACCTTCAGGTCCTTGATCTCGATCTCGGAGTGGCCGCCGTGGATCACGTCGTCATGCGGACCCTCGATCGCCATGTTGGCGACGTTGCGCTTGATGCGGTAGCCGGGGTTGGGCAGCTCGACGATGAAGGTCGAGTATTGCTTGTGGCGCGGCGCGTTCGGATCGGTCTTCGCCATGACCAGCGCGAGGTCGGCGACGCTCGCCGACGAGGAGAACCATTTCTCGCCGTTGAGGATGTAGTTCTCGTTGCCGTCCTTCACCGCCGTGGTCTGCATGCCGGTGGCATCGGCGCCGGCGGCCTTTTCCGTCATTGAAAAGCAGATGCGCTTTTCGCCGTTCAGCAGGGGCTTGAGGAATTTTTCCTTCTGGTACTCGGTGCCATGCGCCAGGATCGTCATCATCGAGGCGTCGTCCGGCCCCTGCGTGTTCATCGAGAGCGCGCCGAGCATGCTCTCGCCCAGCTCCATCTGCACCAGGGCGTTGGCGAGCGGGCCGAGGCCCATACCGCCATACTCCTTCGGCACGAACGGGCACCACAGGCCCTGCGCGCGGGCCTTCTTCCGCAGCGGTCCCAGCACCTCGGCAAGCGGCTTGGTGTCGAGTTCCTTTTCCGCCGGAATGCATTCGTCGTGGACGAATTTGCGAACCTTCTCGCGGATCGCCTTGGCTTCGGCGGGAATTTCGAAATCGATCGACATGGCACTTCCTCGTTTCATGTTGTTGTTGGCAGGACTTGAGGATGGCATAAACCTGGCCTGAGCCAGCAGCAACGCCGAACAAAGTTTGAAGCAGCGCGGCCGCGACAGGGAAGGAGCTACCGATGCCTGATCTCGCCGATCTTTTTCCCGGCTATGCGTCCGAATGGATCAACACCTCGCAGGGCCGCATCTTCGCCCGCGTCGGCGGCAAGGGCCCGCCCTTGCTGCTGCTGCACGGCTTCTCCTCGACGCATGTGATGTGGCACACGGTCGCGCCGAAACTCGACGACAGCTTCACGCTGATCATCGCCGACCTGCCGGGCTACGGCTGGTCCGATATGCCCGACAGCGACAAGGACCATACGCCCTACACCAAGCGGGCGTGGGCGAAGACCATGGTCGAGGTGATGGAGCAGCTCGGGCACGTTCATTTCGCGCTCGCCGGCCACGATCGCGGCGGCCGGGTGTCGTACCGGCTCGCGCTCGATCATCCCGGCCGGCTGTCGAAGCTTGCGGTGCTCGATATCGCACCGACCTATGATTACTGGCAGAAGCTCAATCGCCTGTCGGCGCTGAAGATCTACCACTGGGCGTTCCTGGCGCAGCCCTATCCGCTGCCGGAGACGCTGATCTCCAACAATGGTGAATTCTTCCTCAAGGAAAAGATGGCGAGCCAGACCAGGAGCAAGACGCTGGAGGCGATCGATCCGCGCGCGCTCGAACACTACCTGGCGCCATTCCGCGATCCCGCGCGCATCCACGCGATGTGCGAGGACTATCGCGCCGGCGCCTATGCCGATTACGAGATCGACAAGGCCGATGTCGACGCCGGCAAGAAGATCACGATCCCGATGCTGGCGTTGTGGGGCGATGCCGGGGTTGCCAGCGCGGCAACGACGCCGCTCGACACCTGGAAGACCTGGGCCACCAATGTCAGCGGCGCGCCGGTGGCGTCGGGGCATTTCCTGCCCGAGGAGGCCCCGGAGGCGACCGCGAAGCTGCTGCGGGAGTTTTTCCTGGCGGGGTAGTCACAAGAGAAACTCGTCTCACCCGCGAATGCGGGTATCCAGTACGCCGCGTCCTATCGAGCGATCATGGCCGTCTCTGGAATACTGGATCATCCGCTTTCGCGGACGATGACAGCGGTGGGGTCCGCGATCGCGTCACTTACCGTCGCTCCCTGAAGAACTCGCGCAGCAGGCGCGCGGACTCGGTCTCGCCGACCGCGCCATAGACCTCCGGCACATGGTGGCAGGTCGGCTGCGCGAAGAATCGCACGCCGGACTCGGCCGCGCCGCCCTTGGGGTCGGCGGCGCCGTAATAGAGCCGGCGGATGCGGGCAAAGGAGATTGCCCCGGCGCACATGGTGCAGGGCTCCAGCGTCACGTAGAGGTCGCAATCGACCAGTCGCTCGGTGCCGATGGCCTCGGCGGCCTGCCGGATCGCCAGGATCTCCGCATGGGCCGTCGGATCGCGGTCGGTCAGGGTACGGTTGCCGGCGGTCGCGATCACCTCGTAGCCCCGCACGATCACGCATCCGATCGGAACCTCGCCAGCTTTTCCGGCATTTTCCGCGGTTTTTAGCGCCAAATCCATGAAAGAAGGGGCAGACATGCCTCGTATCATCGGAAGAAACCTGCTAGTAGCGTCGCCTTCAGCAGAAGTGGATGCCGGTTTTGCGCCAGTCGCGCCCAGATGGCGCGCGTATCGCCGGTTGCCCTGCGCCCCAATTGAACCTCCAGGCGAGAACATTCATGCCCCGCGACAGCGACAAAAACAACGATTCCCCGCGCGGCCGGCGGGACCGGGGGGCGCCCGGGAAGGGCCGTTCCGGCGGCTCCCGCGGATCGGACAAGCCGTTCGGCAAGCGCAGCTTCGGCGGCAAAGGTGGTGATCGCGACAAGCGCTCGTTCGGCGACAAGGGCGAGGGCCGCTCGTTCCGCCGCCGCGAGGACGGCGATGCGCCGCGCCGCGATTACGGCGACCGGCCGCGCTTCAAGCGCGACGACCGCGGCGGCGAGGGGGGCGGAAAGCGCCCGTTCAAACCGCGCGGCGAGCGCCGGGACTTTGATGCGGGCGATCGTCCGCAGCGGAGTGGCGCGCGTTCGGAGGGCCGGTCATCCGACCGCAAATTCGGCGAGAAGCGCCCCTACACGCCGCGTGGCGAGCGTGACGGCGAGAAGCGGACCTTTGCGCCGCGCGGCGAGCGCGCCGAGCGCAAATTCGACGACCGGAAGTTTTCGCGCGGCGATCGCGACAAGGGTTCGTTCCGCGACAAGGGCGAAGGCCGCCCGTTCCGCCGCCGCGAAGACGGCGATGCGCCGCGCCGCGATTTCGGCGATCGGCCGCGCTTCAAGCGCGACCGCGACTTCGAAGGCCGCGACCGCAGCGACGAGAAGCCCTGGCAAAAGCGGGATCGCAAACCGCGCGACGACCGCGGCGGCGATGAGCGCCCGCGCTTTTCGCGGTCGCGCGACGATCGCGGTGGTAGCGAACGTCCGCGATTCTCCAGGTCCCGCGACGACCGCGAGCAGGGTGATCGTCCGAAGTTCGGCCGGCCGCGCTGGGATCGTCATGATGAAGATGGTGGCCGCGACAGCCGGCGCCGCGAACGGCCCGAAGGTCGCACCGACTGGCAGGAGCACCCGCGCAGCGAGGGCCGCTTCTCCGACCGGCCGCGCCGCGACAATGAGGACGACAGCAGGATCTTTGCGAAGCGCCCGGCCTTCGGCGGCCGCGGCGCCTATCGCGAACGCGCCACCGACGATCGGCGCGAGCGTCCCGAGCCGAAGCCGAAGAAGACAGGCGAACGCATCGCCAAGGTACTGGCGCGCGCCGGTCTCGCCTCGCGCCGCGATGCCGAGGAGATCGTCACGCAAGGGCGCGTCACCGTCAACGGACGCGTGATCAACTCGCCGGCGCTCGATATCACCGACAACGATGTCGTGGCGGTCGACGGCAAGCCGTTGCCGCCGCGCGAGCGGACCCGGCTGTTCATGTATCACAAACCGCGCGGGCTGATGACGACGCATGCCGATCCCGAGGGGCGGCCGACCGTGTTCGACAATCTGCCCGAGGGTCTGCCGCGGCTGATCTCGATCGGCCGGCTGGATTTCAACACCGAGGGCCTGTTGCTGCTGACCAATGACGGCGGCCTGGCGCGGACGCTGGAGCATCCCGACACCGGATGGCTGCGCCGGTACCGCGTGCGCGCGCATGGCGAGGTGACGCAGGGCCAGCTCGACCAGCTCAAGGGTGGCGTCGAGGTCGACGGCGTCAAATACGGACCGATCGACGCGACGCTGGAACGCGACCAGAGCGCCAATGTGTGGGTGGTGTTCGCGATCCGCGAGGGCAAGAACCGCGAGGTGCGCAACGTGATGGCGCATCTCGGGCTCGAGGTGAACCGCCTGATCCGGATCTCCTACGGCCCGTTCCAGCTCGGCGAGCTCGAGGAGGGCAAGGTCGAGGAGGTCAAGACGCGGGTGCTGCGCGAGCAGCTCGGCGAGAAGATCGCCAAGATCGCGGGTGCCGACTTCACGCGGCCGGAGCAGCGTGACGCAGCCGACGGCGACGAGGCGCCCGCGAGGAAGCCGAAGCCCAGCAAGCGCGAAACCATCAACGATCGCAAGGGCCGCCGCGTGCTGGTGCAGCGCACCGGCAGCGAGGAAGCCCGTGCCCGCAATGAAGACGAAGCGAACGGCTACGGCCCGCCGCGCCGTCCCAAGCGCGGCTATCACGGCAAGCGCGATCTCAAGCCGCGGGACGAGTAACGGTCAATGCGCGTCGTCGGGGGCAGGCTGAAGGGCCGCAATCTCGCTTCGCCTGCGGGCCGCGAGATTCGTCCGACCGCGGACCGCCTGCGCGAGTCCGTGTTCAACATTCTGATCCACGCCTACGACAATCCGGTTGAGGACGCGCGCGTGCTCGACCTGTTTGCCGGCACCGGCGCGCTCGGCATCGAGGCGGTCTCGCGCGGCGCCAAGTTCACGCTGTTCGTCGACAATGGCGCCGAGGCGCGGGCGCTGCTGCGCAACAATGTCGAGTCGCTCGGCCTCGGCGGCACGACCAAGGTCTATCGCCGCGACGCCACCGATCTCGGACCGGTACATCCGGTCGAGCCGTTCTCGCTGGTGTTTCTCGATCCGCCCTATGGCAAGGGGTTGGCCGACAAGGCGCTCGCCTCGCTGCGCGACGGCGGCTGGCTGACGCCAGGCGCGCTGCTCGTGGTGGAGGAGGCAAAGGCCGCGGCGTTCACGGCACCCGAGGGCTTCGAGGAGCTCGAGCGGCGCGCCTATGACGACACGGAGTTCGTGTTTTTGCGAGCTGTCGCCGCAATCTAGTCTGTCGTCCCTGCGAAAGCAGGGACCCATAACCACGAAAGTGTGTTGTGAAGGCTCGCTGGGGCCCCAGCCTTCGTCAACGGAGGCATTTGTGGTTATGGGTCCCGGGTCGCGCGGAGCCGGGTCGCGCGGAGCCTGTCATCGGGCGGCGCTTTGCGCCGACCCGTTGGCTTGCCCGGGACGACGGAATGTGTGGCCACTACCGCCGCCCGAACAGCTTCTCGATATCGCTCAGCTTCAATTCGACATAGGTCGGGCGGCCGTGGTTGCACTGGCCGGAGTTCGGCGTGTCTTCCATCTCGCGGAGCAGCGCGTTCATCTCTTCCGGCTTGAGGCGGCGGCCGGCGCGGACCGAGCCGTGGCAGGCCATGGTGGCGGCGACGTGCATCAGCCGGCGCTCCAGCGGCAGCGCCTCGTCCCACTCGGCCATGTGCTCGGCGAGGTCGCGCAACAGGCCCGCCGCATTGGCCTTGCCGAGCAGCGAGGGCGTCTCGCGCACGGCGACGGCGCCGGGGCCGAAGGATTCGATCGCGAGCCCGAATGACGCCAGCTCCTCGGCGCGGTCGAGCAGCTTCTCGACGGTCGCTTCATCGAGCTCGACGATCTCGGGGATCAAGAGGATCTGCCGCTGCACGCCGTTCTTCGCCAGCGAGGCCTTCAGCTTCTCATAGACGATGCGCTCATGCGCCGCGTGCTGGTCGACCACGATGAGGCCGTCGCGGGTCTGCGAGACGATGTAGGTCTCGTGGATCTGGGTGCGCGCGGCGCCGAGCGGCCGGTCGAGCAGGTCGGGCGCGGGCGCGGCCTCGAAGCGCACATCGGCGGTCGGCGTGCCGACGTCGAAGGCGGCCTGTCCGGGCTCGGCGAAGGCGGCCGCCGCCGCGCCGTCGAAGGCGCGCATCGGGCCAGCCGGATAGGACGGCGAGCCGCGCCAGTCCCAATTGCCCGGGCGGGGCGGCGTGAAGGCCGGGCGGAAGGCCGAGAGCGCGGCGCCATCGGCGGTATTGGCCGCGGTGCGCCTGCCTTCGCGCGCGAGGCCTTCCTTCAAGGCGTGCACGATGAGCGCGCGGACCAGGCCGGCATTGCGGAAGCGCACCTCGGTCTTGGCCGGATGCACATTGGCATCGACCTCCTGCGGGTCGCAGGTCACGAACAGCGCCACGACGGGATGGCGGTCGCGTGGCAGGTAGTCGGAATAGGCCGCGCGCACGGCACCGAGGATCAGCTTGTCGCGCACCGGGCGGCCGTTGACGAACAGATATTGCCCGAGCGCATTGGCGCGGGTCAGCGACGGCGCGGCGGCAAAGCCTTCCACCACGACGCCCTCGCGCTCGGCGCGCACCTCGATCGCACAGCTACGAAAATCCGCACCCAGGATATCGCCGAGCCGGGTCAGCCGGCCCGCGGCGCCGGGCAGCGCTGCGGCCCAGGTGACCGGCGCGCGCTCTTCGCCGGCCAGCGTGAAGGCGATGTCCGGGCGCGCCATGCCGAGGCGGCGCACCACCTCGCGGATCGCCTCGGCCTCGGTGCGGTCGGTCTTGAGGAATTTCAGCCGCGCCGGCGTGGCGTAGAAGAGTTCGTTGACCTCGACGCGGGTGCCCTGGCCGAGCGCGGCCGGCATGACCTCCGACTTCTCGCCGCCTTCGACCGATAGCGACCAGGCATGCGGCTCGCTGGCATGGCGCGTGGTGATGCCGAGCTTTGCGACCGCGCCGATCGAGGGCAGCGCCTCGCCGCGGAACCCGAGCGTGCGGATGCGCAGCAGGTCTTCGTCGTCGAGCTTGGATGTGGCGTGACGGTCGACCGCAAGCGCGAGGTCGGCGCGGGTCATGCCGCCGCCGTCGTCGGTGATGCCGATCCGGCGCCGCCCGCCGCCATCGGTGAAAACGTCGATCCGGCTGGCGCCGGCGTCGATCGCGTTCTCGACCAGTTCCTTGACCACGCTCGCGGGGCGTTCGACCACTTCGCCGGCGGCGATGCGGTTGACGAGCTGTTCGGGAAGCTGGCGGACGGGCATGGATTGGACGTTCGGAGAGCGATTCGAGGCTGGCCGTTACTATAAATCGCCGCTCCGGCAAATGCATGGGACCGATCTGGCGGCCGCAAGCAGGTTGGGGATGATTCCAGCCTATCGCCTTGAAGACGCTTGGCTTCGGCGGCCGGCGCGTTACGCCCTACGTCCCGATTGTGGCGCCGCGCGCACAGGTATATCGTTTAGAAAAATTATAAGTTCTCGCCGGAGGAACGCCATGTGCCATCTTTTCGCGCATCAGCCGCAACGCGACTATGAATCGCAGACCCGATCGTTGCGGATCGACGGCCATTGCACCTCGATCCGGCTGGAGATGTCGTTCTGGGATACGCTGGAGGAGATCGCGGCCAAGGAAGGCATGACGCTGGCCAAGTTCCTCACCACCCTGCACAACGAGGTGCTCGATCATCACGGCGAGGTGAACAATTTCGCGTCGCTGCTGCGCTGCTCCTGCCTGATCTACCGCGCCAAGGCGAATGCGCCGGCGGTCGTTCCCGACTATCGCGGGGCGGCGGCGATCATGGATGCCGCGGAATAGGCTTCGCGCAAGTCCATCGCGCAAAAGAAAGCGGCCTTGTCCTGTTGGGCAAGGCCGCTTCAGTGAGAGGGAATCCGGAACACACTCCGCTTCACCTCGCCCCGCTTGCGGGGAGAGGTCGGAACGCATCGTTAGATGCGTTCCGGGTGAGGGGGAGTCTCCGCAAACGCAGCTACCGCCGAATACGCGGAGACGGCCCCTCACCCCAGCCTCTCCCCGTAGGAACGGGGAGAGGGAGCGCAGGGTCGTCGCGGCCGCTATTCGACCGAATCTCGCTTCAGATCTCCTTGCGCTGCATCGCGCCGGCGATGTGGTCGGCCTGGCGGATCGCCAGCGATACGATCGTCAGCGTCGGGTTGCAGGCCGCTCCGCTCGTGAATTGGCTGCCGTCGGAGACGAACAGGTTCTTGATGTCGTGGGTCTGGCCGAACTTGTTGACCACGCCGTCCCGCGGCTTCTCGCTCATCCGGTTGGTGCCCATGTTGTGGGTCGAGGGATAGGGCGGCGTCGGGTAGGTGACGGTGGCGCCGACCGCCTCATAGACCGCGGAGCCCTGCTTGTAGGCGTGATCGCGCATCGCGACGTCGTTTGGATGATCGTCGAAATGCACGCTGGCGACCGGCATGCCGAACTTGTCCTTGATCTTCGGATCCAGCGTGATGCGGTTGGTCTCCTGCGGCATGTCCTCGCCGACCAGCCACATGCCGGCCATCCGCGGATAGCCCTCGATCGCGCTGGTGAAGCTGCGTCCCCAGGCGCCGGGATTGAGGAACGCGGCCATGAAGGGCAGGCCGAGCGACAGCGTTTCCATCTCGTAGCCGCCGACGAAGCCGCGCTTCGGATCATTCTTGGCCTCGTCGCGGATGATGCCGGCCATCGTGGTGCCGCGATACATGTGCACCGATTTCTCGAAGCTCGCATACACGCTGCCGGTCATGTGCCGCATGTAGTTGCGGCCGACCTGGCCGGATGAATTGGCGAGCCCGTCCGGGAACATGCTGGAGGCGCTGTTGAGCAAGAGCCGCGGGCTCTCGATCGAGTTGCCGGCGACCGCGACCACGCGGGCCTTCTGGCGCTGCATCGCGCCGGTCGCATCGGCATAGACCACGCCGGTGACTTTGCCGGACTGGTCGTGCTCTATCTTGATCACCATGCTGCCGGGGCGCACTTCGAGATTGCCGGTGGCTTCGCCCTTCGGGATCTCGGTGTAGAGCGTCGACCATTTGGCGCCCGACTTGCAACCCTGGAAGCAGAAGCCGATCTGCTGGCAGGAGCCGCGGCCGTCGCGCGGCTCGCTGTTGATCGCCATCCGCCCGGTGTGCACCTCCTTGTAGCCGAGCTTCCTGGCGCCGGCTTCCATCACCTTGAAGTTGTTGTTGCCGGGAAGCCCGGGAATGCCGTTGGTGCGGGTGACGCCCATCTTGTCCTCGGCCTTGGCGTACCACGGCTCCATCTCGGCGAGCGTGATCGGCCAGTCCAGCAGGTTGGCGCCGGGCATGTTGCCATAGGCCGACTTGATCTTGAACTCGTGCTCGTCGAAGCGCAGCGAGGCGCCGGCCCAATGCGTGGTCGAGCCGCCGACCGCCTTCACGATCCAGGCCGGCAGGCCCGGAAAGTCCTGGTGGACACGCCAGCTGCCCGACGTCGAGCGCGCGTCGGACCAGGCGAGCTGGGTGAAGCTGTCCCATTCATCGTTGATGAAGTCCTGGTTCTCGATGCGCGGGCCGGCTTCGAGGATCACGACCTTGACGCCCTTCTGCGCCAGTTCATTGCCGAGCGTTCCGCCGCCGGCACCGGAGCCGACGATCACCACAACGCCGCTGTCATTCAGATCGAATTTTGCCATTGTTTCCTCCCGACCCGTTCAGACCTTCGGCAGCCAGTCGATATCGGCGAAGCCGCGCTTGATGTAGCCGCCATGCTCGGCCGAGGAGCCCTCGTAGCCGAACCGCGGCCACACCTCCTTGTTGTTGTAGATGGAGACGATGAGATCGCCGCGGATCTTCTGGAAGAACGCGCTCTGCTCGATCTGCTGCAGCAGCGCGACGCGGTCGTTTTCCCAGGCGACCTGGACATAAGGCATCTTGTGACGGTCGTTGGCCGCCTGATCGAGCCTCGTGACGCCGTCATTGATCAGCGATTTGACCGCCGGATCTTTCGCGGCCTTCTCATCATACGGCTTGACCGCCGCTATGTAGTAGCTGTCGCCGAGGAAATCGTGCGGATAGATGTCGCGCGCCATCTTGAGCAGCGTCTTCAGCGTGGCCGGCGTCAGCGTCGTGGTGCCTTCGGCCCACGCATCGGTGATGCCGAGCCCCGTCGAGGTCGCGATCGCGACTGCGGGTGCGGTAACGGCCGCGCCTTTGAGAAAGACACGCCGGTCATATCTGCTGCGTCGATCGATTTCTCTCATGGGGTCCTCCGTCAATTTTTATTTGTGCAATTGCCTTGTTGTTCGAGCATGCTCTAGCCGAAGCGCCCGCCGCGCTGGATCACCTCGATCTTGTAGCCGTCGGGATCGGAGACGAAGAAGAAGCGCGCCAGCGTCTTGCCGTCATGCTTGAAGTCGCGCAGCGGCCCGGGCGACAGTTTCTCCTTTTCGAAGCGCGCGTGCTCGGCATCGACGTCATCGACGATGACGGCGAGATGGCCGTAGCCGTCGCCGAGCGTGTAGGGTTCCTTGCGATCGAAATTGACCGTGAGCTCGACCTCGAAGGGCGAGGAGGGATGGCGCAGATAGATCAGCGCGAAATCGGGAAATCTCAGATTGTCCGTGATCTCGAGGCCGAACGCGCGCTGGTAGAAGTCGAGCGCTCTGGCTTCGTCGAGCACGCGGATCATCGAATGCACGGGTTTCGCCATTCAGTTCAGCTCCTTCAGATAGGCGATGATCATGGCGCGGGTTTCCGGCTTGGCCTGCCGGTAGGCCATCACGGCGCCGGGGATCACCTCCTGCGGATTGGTCAGCCAGGCATCGAGCCTGGCGTCGTCCCAGACGAAGTCGGCCTTGCTGAAGCCCGCGGAATATTTGAAGCCGTCGGCCTTGCCGGCGTGGCGGCCGACGATCCTGTAGAGCGACGGGCCTTGCCGGACGGCATCCGACGTGTTTGACGTGTGGCAGGTCGCGCATTGCTGCTTGAACAGCGTCGCCCCATCGGGCGGCCTGGCGGCAGGCAGGGGCATCTGCGCAGCCGTCATTTGCACTGCAAGCATTGCGCTGCAAAATCCCAGCCCCAACGACCACCCTGCGCGCAGCTTTGCCATCTACATCACCGCCTCTGTGCGGTGACTGTAGGAGGCTGAAATCCGCCGTTGGTAGTAGCGGGCTGTTTCACAGCAGAACAAAGCTGGGCGGTGATCTGGCGCGGAACCGTTGGTTGCCGCATATGCGGACGACAATTTCGCAAAATGACCGCGAAATCCCTGCACGATCACCACACGACGCAGCTTGCATCTCGCGTGCGCCGTTTGCGGAAAATTCAGTCTCGCGCGATGGGGTTCAGGGTCGGCGCTGCAAACGGCGCACCACCTGCGCCGCTCCTCCATCGTCAATTAAAGTCCCAGGAGAAATGGATGACGTTTGCAAAAACCAGCGTGCTCGCCCTTGCCATCTCGGCCGCGATGGCCGGCCCCGTCCTGGCACAGGGAACGACTGCACCTGATACCCAGCTTCGCGGCGGTGCGCAGGGCAGAGGTACCATGCAGCAGGGCGGCGGCATGTCCGGCAGCGGCGACGAGGAAATGGCGGCGCAACCTGGCGCGACGACGCAGAAGAGCGGTGCCGCCGCCAAGTCAGGCAGCAAGGGAACGGTCGGCAGCGGACGCACGGCACCGAAGTCGGGTGGTTCCGAGATGGCGCCCCCAACCAAGAAGTACTGAAGTACGAGAGCCTTCCCGGTTCTGATCTATCAGAACCAAGGCTCAGGCTTCCTGTTCTGACGCGTTCCTTCGCGCGAACCGACATCCGCTTCGCGCGAAAACGCTTTTGGTTAGGCTGACCGGATCCCGGATGCAGTGCCGCGTGCGCTGCGTCCGGCGTTCCCTAATCGTCGAAACGGCGCGCGCCGCGCCCCGCCTTGATGTCGCTGCGGCGCTTCTTGCCCTCGAGCCGGCGCTGCTTGGAGCCGAGTGTCGGCTTGGTCGGCCGCCGCGGTGTCGGCCGCACCATCGCCTCCCTCAACATCTCGAGCAGCCGGTCGATCGCATCGGTGCGATTGCGTTCCTGGGTGCGAAAGCGGAAGGCGTGGATCACGATCACGCCGTCCTTGGTCATACGGCTGCCGGCGAGCCGTGCCAGCCGCTGCGCGGCGTCCGCCGGCAATGCAATCTTGTTGGTATCGAAGCGAAGCTGCGCCGCGGTCGAGACCTTGTTGACATTCTGTCCGCCCGGGCCGGAGGCACGGACAAAGACGACCTCAATGTCGTTCTCGTCGATCGTAAGGTCGCGGGACACCCGCAGCATGACATCACCCGTGGAGGCAAGAATCGGCCGCCGCAGAATAGCGGGTTTGATCGTGCTTGGGTGGTGCTGATGCAGTGGTCGTTACGCCGGAGGTCGGAGTTCTTGGCTGACCCCTCTCCCCAACCTCGAGAGCGAGCTTCGCTCGCCTCGGACCCCCACACGGGGGGTGGAGAGAGGTGTGGCCACAACGGTAGTGCGTATGAAGGGAAGGTGGCGCGCCGGAACGCGTCAGTTCGCCTTCGGCGGCGCCGACACCGGCTGCGCCGCGGCCTGCGGGGCGCGGCCGACGATTGCGGTGAGCAGGCCGTTGCCCCAGAGCCTCCTGGCGACCCGCTTGGCGTCGTCGAGCGTCACCGCGTCGACGATGGCGTTGCGCTTCTCGATGTAGTCGATCGGCAGCTTGTCGAGCTGGTATTGCAGCATCGCCTGCGCGAGCTTGGAGGAGGTGTCGAGCGCCAGCATCTGCGAGCCCTTCAGGTAGGACTTCGCCTCGTCGAGCTCCTTCTGCGTCGGACCTTCCTCGGCGATGCGGCGGACTTCCGCTTCGATCGCATCGACGGTCTCGCCGGCGCGGTCGGCGCGGGTGCCGGTGTTGCCGATGAACAGCGCGGAGTGATCCATCCAGACCAGCGCTTCATAGATCGAGTAGGCCAGCCCGCGCTTCTCGCGCACTTCCTTGTAGAGCCGCGACGACAATCCGCCGCCGCCGAGAATGTGGTTCACCACATAGGCCGCCATGAAGTCCGGGTCGTGCCTGGCGATGCCGGGGCCGCCGAAGGTGACGACGGTCTGCGGCACGTCGAGCGGGACGAAGGCGCGCTGCGGCGGCCTGGTCGCCACGACGTCGGGGACCGCCGTCAATTCGGCTTTCGCCGGCAGGCCGCCAAAGGTCTTGTCCAGCAGCTTGCCGAGCGTGTCGGGATCGACGTCGCCGACCACGGCAACGCGCAGCGTATCCTTGGCGATGATGCGGCGGGTGTAGTCCTTGAGGTCCGGGATCTGGATGGCCGGCACGCTCTCCAGCGTGCCGGTGGCCGTCCTGGCATAGGGATGATCGCCGAAGGCGAGCTCGAGGAACTTGCGGCCGGCGAGCGAGGACGGATTGGTCGATTCGCGGCGCAGATTGGCGATCACCTGGGCGCGGATCCGTTCGACGTCCTTCGGCTCGAAGTGCGGCGAGGTCAGCGCCATCCGCAGCAGGTCGTAGGCTTCGTCCTTGTTGTCCTTGAGCATGCGCAGCGAGCCGCGGAATTGATCGCGGTTCGACTGGAAGCTGAGCTCGATGGCGCGGCGCTCGAGCCGCTCATGATAGGTTTTGGAATCGAGATCGCCGGAACCCTCGTCGAGCAGGTCGGCGACCAGATTGCCGACGCCGGGCTTGCCGGGCGGATCCTGGCTGGCGCCGCCGCTGAAGGCATATTCCATCGCGATCAGCGGCACGGTCGCGTCCTGCACGAACCACGCCTCGATGCCGCCGGGCGATACCAGCCGCTGGATCTTGGCCGCGGCCTGCGAGGGCGCCGACGTCAGCGTCAGCAGCGCGGCGCAGGCGCCGCCGATCAGGGCCGCACGGCGGGTGAGGAAATAGATCACGAGCGCTTCTCCTCGCGTTTCGGCGCAGTATCCTTGATCAGGTAGCCGGTCACCGACCGCTTCTTGTCGAGCCAGCTGGCGGCAGCAGTGCGCACCTGCTCGGCGGTGACGGCGCGGATGCGGTCCGGCCAGCTGCGGATATCCTCGATGCTGAGCCCGGTGGTCAGCGCGCCGCCATACCAGCGCGCCAGCGTCGCCTGGTTGTCCTGGGCGTAGATCGCCTCCGCGATGAGCTGGGTCTTGACCCGTTCGAGATCCTCGGCGCGCGCCGGGTTCTGCGCGAGGTCGGCGATCACCTTGTCGATCGCGTCCTCGATCTGCGCGAACTCGACGCCGGGTTTCGGCGTCACCGAGATCGAGAATTGCGACGGATCGAGCGAGGTGCCCTGGTAGCCGGCGCCGGCCGAGATCGCGAGGCCCTTGTCGATCACCAGCGAGCGATAGAGATAGGAGTTGGCGCCGCCGCCCATCAACTGCGCGAGCACATCGAGCGCCTGGCTCTCGCCTGCAGCGGCGGTTGTCGCCGAGGGCACCAGGTAATAGCGACGCAGGCTCGGTTGTTCGACGCGCGGATCCGACAGCGTCACGGTGCGCGGCGCGGCAGGTGTGGGCTCCTGCGGCCTGACCCGCTTCTCGGGGATCGCATGCTGTGCCGGGATCGGGCCGAAATTCTTCTCGACCAGCGGGCGGATATCCTTGACGTCGACGTCGCCGGCGATGACCAGGATCGCGTTGTTCGGTGCGTAGAAGCGACGGTAGAAGGCGAGCGCATCCTCGCGGTCGAGCTTCTCGATCTCCTGGTGCCAGCCGATCACCGGCCGGCCATAGGGATGGTTGAGATAAAGCGCGGCCATGATCTGCTCGCTCAGCCTTGCATCCGGGTTGTTGGCAACCCGCATGTTGAACTCCTCGAGGACGACGTCGCGCTCGGGCAGCACGTTCTCGTCCTTGAGGATCAGGCCGGTCATGCGGTCGGCCTCGAACTCCATCATGGTCGGCAGCTGCTCGCGCGGCACGCGCTGGAAGTAGCCGGTGTAGTCAACCGAGGTGAAGGCGTTCTCATTGCCGCCGACGCGCAGCACGGTCTGCGAGAACTCGCCGGCCGGATGCTTGGCGGTGCCCTTGAACATCAGATGCTCGAGGAAATGCGCGAGGCCCGATTTGCCGGGCGTCTCGTCGGCCGAGCCGACCTTGTACCAGATCATCTGCGTGACCACCGGCGTGCGGTGGTCGGGGATCACCACGACCTGCAGGCCGTTGTCGAGCGTGAAACTGGCGGGGCGTTCCGAGGTGACGGTGGTCTGGGCGCGGAGGCTGGCACCCGGCAGCGGGATGGTGGAAACGAATGCGGCAGCGAACAGGGCGATCGATCGGCGAGAGCGCATCATGGTCCTTATGAAAGCCCGGACCCACGGCCGGGGCGCGAAAGCAAGCCATCGTACACGGTCGTTCCCGTGCCGACGGTCACGAAGCGGAGAGACACCCGCCGCCCCGCATTAAGCTTTGCTCATGTCAGCCTTCGCCCGAGCAGGCCAAGCGTCACTGTACCGGTTTTCCGGACATGACGTCGTACTGGCCCTCGTTCACCTTCGGCGCCTGCGGCCCCGTGCCATAGGCATAGCCCGAGGACGGGGTCTGGTAGCCCGGCGGCGGCTCGGTCAGGGATTCGCGCGTCGGCTCACCCTTGAACGGTTTGGACTCGCTGCTGTTCCCCTTGAACATGCCGAGCAGGCCGCCGGTGTAACCGAGCTGGCTCGGCATCAGCGATGGATTGGTGCTCACGCCGGGCTCCAGCGGCTCCTTGCGGCCATCGGTGGCCGTCTGCTGCTTGCGGCCGGCCTCGATCTCGGCCGGCGTCAACGCCACCGCCGACTGCCACGGCTCCTTCTTGACGTCCTTCTTGCGCGCCGCGATCGCAGCCTTGCGCGCGGCGATATCAGGGTCCTTCGGCCAGTTCGGCGCGTTGACCTGGGCGGTCGATGCCGGCGGGGGCAAATCGAGCTTCGGCGGCACCACCAGCGGCGAGCGCTCGCGGTAGTCGATGCCCTTGCTGGCCGCGCTCTTGGCGCCGAGCCCGGTCATCAGATTGTCGACGATCCGCTCTTCGAAGGTCAGGCCATCGTCGCCGTCATCCTCATCGTCGCCGGCGCGCACCGGGCCGGCCGTCATGACAAGGCCGATCCCGGCTGCGACGAACGCCAGGCGCAGGCCGCGCATCAGCGGCAGCCGGGACGTCTCGATCAGGTAACCGCGGGCTTTGGTGTTGCGCATTGCGCCATTCCCATCTCAAATTTCGCCAAAGCGATCACTGGCTTAGGCACAGTTCCGCTTGATACAGGTGTGGGCCGCTGACCGGCTCGTATCGGCCGGGATCAGGGCGCTTTTACGGCGGGGGTCCCCACCACGGAATCATACAATAGGGCTGCCACGCCAGCAACGATCGCTACGTCGGCGAGGTTGAAGATGTACCAATTGAAGGTTTTTCCCCCGATCTCGGCATGAAGCAGGGCAAAATCGACCACCGCGCCATAGGCGAAGCGGTCGATGCCGTTCCCGATGGCGCCGCCGATGATCAGGCCGAGCGACACCGTCGCGAGCCAGGTCCGCGACCGCGCCATCCAGATCGCCAGCGCGATCACGGCCGCTGCCTTGATCACCATCAGCAGAATCTGGGCCGCCGGGGTCTCGCTCTGGAACCAGCCGAAACTGATCCCCGGATTCCAGGCCAGCACCAGGTCGAAGAACGGCGTCACCCGCACCGGGGCGTGATGCACGATGTCGAGGACATGGAGCAGCCAGAGCTTCGAGGCCTGGTCGGCGATCAGGGTGATCACCGCCGCAAGCACACCGGCGCGAACAGCAGAGGTCATCGGCTTGCCGCCCAAGGCGTCGTCCCGGCCGAGTGCGCTGTTGCGCACGCAGCCGGGACCCATACGCCGTGCCGGGTATTGTTTGAATGACTCGGGGTCATCAGCCTTCGCCCATTCGAGACAGCGGTGGTTATGGGTCCCTGCTTTCGCAGGGACGACGGTTAGGCCGTGCCCCCCAGCGCCTTCCATTCGCGCAGCGCTTGCGCGTCGCGCGGCGACACGTCGGGATATTCGGGGTCCTCGCCCACATCAGGCAGGATCTTCCACGAACGGGCGCATTTGGTGCCGACCGCCTTCTCGACCACGACCGCAACGCCGGGCACGGCGTCGAGGCGGAAGGCTGTGGCCGGCGCCTCGCCCTCGCGCACCTCATAGTTCGAAGTGATGCAGACTTCGGCGAGATCGATGTCGAACAGTGTGGCCAGCATCTCGCGGTCGGCGATGTAGATCACCGGCGATGCCTCGAGCGACGAGCCGATCCGCTTGGCGGCGCGTTCGAGCTCGAGCGCGCCGGTGACGACGCGGCGGACGTTGCGGATCGTCTCCCACTTCGCGGCAAGCGCGTCGTCGCGGAATTGCTCGAGACCTTCGGGGAACAGCGTCAGGTGCACCGACGGCTCGGCGTTCGGCCGATACATCCGCCAGGCTTCGTCGGTGGTGAAGCTGAGGATCGGCGCCAGCCATTTCAGGATCGCGTCGCAGAGCATATCGATCGTGGTCAGCGCCGCCTTGCGCGCCACCGAGGACGGCGGATCGCAATACAGCGTGTCCTTGCGGATATCGAAGTAGAACGCCGACAGCTCGGAGTTCATGAAGGCGGCGAGGCTTGCGACCACGGTCTTGTAGTCGAAGTCGGCATAGGCCTTGCGGATGGTCTCGGTGTGGCCGGCGAGCTCGTGCAGCATCAGCCGCTCGAGCTCGGGCATCTCGGCAAAGGCGACCTTCTCGCTCGGCTTGAAATGATGCAGCGTGCCGAGCATCCAGCGGATCGAGTTGCGCAGCTTGCGGTAGGTCTCGATGGTGTTCTTGAGGATCTCCGGGCCGATGCGCTGGTCGTCGGCATAGTCGGTGGCGCACACCCACAGGCGCAGGATATCCGCGCCGGAATCCTTGATCACCTTCTGCGGCTCGACGGTGTTGCCGAGCGATTTCGACATCTTGCGGCCGTTCTCGTCGAGCGTGAAGCCATGGGTCAGCACGATGTCATAGGGTGCGCGTCCGCGCGTGCCGGCGCTTTCCAATAGCGACGAGTGGAACCAGCCGCGATGCTGGTCGCTGCCTTCGAGATACATCACGGTGTCGTTGCCGCCATCGACCTTGCGGACGATGTTGCCGAGCTGCGGAAAGTTCTGGCGGTCTTCCAGCACGAAGGCGTGTGTGGAGCCGGAATCGAACCAGACGTCGCAGATGTCGTCGACCTTCTTCCAGTTCTCGGACGCGCGGCTGCCAAGGAAGCGCTCGCGGGCGCCGTCCATGTACCAGGCGTCGGCGCCTTCCTCCATGAACGCCTCGGTGATGCGCTGGTTGACGACCTCGTCCTGCAGGATCTCGGCCGAGCCGTCAGCGTTCTCGCGCACGAACACGGCGATCGGCACGCCCCAGGCGCGCTGGCGCGAGATCACCCAGTCGGGACGGTTGGCGATCATGCCGTTGATGCGGTTCTCGCCGGCTGGCGGCACCCATTGCGTGACCGAGATTGCGTGCAGCGCGCGGGCGCGCAGCGTGTCGCCCTTCTTCGCATGGCCATTCTCGGCGATGGGCTTGTCCATCGCGATGAACCATTGCGGCGTGTTGCGGAAGATCACCGGCTTCTTGGAGCGCCAGGAGTGCGGATACTGGTGCTTGAGGCGGCCGCGCGCGAGCAGCTTGCCGGCCTCGATCAGCGCCTTGATCACGGCCTCGTTGGCATCGCCCTTCTCGCCCTTGTCGTTGAGCACGCGCTTGCCGGTGAAGCCCGGAGCCTGCGCGGTATAGGCGCCGTTCTCGTCGACCGTATACGGGATCGCCGTCGGGATGCCGCGCGCATCGAGCTCACGGGTGTTGGCCGTCCAGACGTCGAAGTCCTCGCGGCCGTGGCTCGGCGCGGTGTGCACGAAGCCGGTGCCGGTGTCGTCGGTGACATGCTCGCCGGCGAGCAGCGGCACGATGAATTCGTAGCCGCCACCGAAGCCGCGCAGCGGATGGGCGCATTCGACGGCGTCCAGCGTGTCGCCGGGAATATCGCGGACCTTCTCATAGGACGTGACGCGCGCCTGCTTGAACACCTCGGCGGCAAGCGCGTCGGCCAGGATCAACAGATCGCCGGTCTTCGCCCAATTGTCCGCCGGCGCATCCGTTACCTTGTAGAGGCCATAGGCGATCTTCGGCGAGAACGAGATGGCGCGGTTGCCGGGCAGCGTCCACGGCGTGGTGGTCCAGATCACGACCGAGGCATTGGCCAGCGCGCCATGTGCCGGCGAGGTGACCGGGAATTTCACCCACACCATGTCGGAGGTGTAGTCCTCGTATTCGACCTCGGCTTCGGCAAGCGCGGTCTTCTCGACCACGCTCCACATCACCGGCTTCGAGCCGCGATAGAGCGTGCCGTTGGCGGCGAACTTCATCAGCTCGCGGGCGATCTGGGCTTCGGCCGGGTAGCTCATCGTCTGGTAGGGATGATCCCAGTCGCCGATGATGCCGAGCCGCTTGAACTCCTCGCGCTGCACGTTGATCCAGTGCGTCGCATAGGCACGGCATTCCTTGCGGAACGCGACCATCGCCGCCGAGTCGCGGAAGTCCGGCTTCTGCTTGCCCTTGGAGCGGTAGTTCTCCTCCTCGATCTTCCATTCGATCGGCAGGCCGTGGCAGTCCCAGCCCGGCACGTAGTTGGAGTCGAAGCCGAGCATCTGCTGGCTCTTGGTCACGACGTCCTTGAGGATCTTGTTCAGCGCGTGCCCGATATGGATGTTGCCGTTGGCGTAGGGCGGACCGTCATGCAGCACGAATTTGGCGCGGCCCTCGGCTTCCTGGCGGAGCTTGGTGTAGAGGCCGATCTCGTTCCAGTATTTCAGGATTTCCGGCTCGCGCTGGGGCAGGCCGGCGCGCATCGGGAATTCCGTCTGCGGCAGGTAAAGGGTCTTGGAATAGTCCCTAACGTCAGTCTTTTGGGCGTCGGTCTTTTGCGGCTTGTCGGACATGAAAGCTCTGATTTGGCAGGTGCGGGCGCGGATACGCGATCAATCGCGGGTGAAACGGCGAAGTCCCGGTCTTGCGCCGAGCCTTCAGGCTCAGGCGGAAGCCGGGCCGCTAATCCGTATGATGCGCCGCGAAAACATGGGGTTTCCATAGCAGCCGGACGGGGAAATCGCAAAGCCCCCGGTGGCCGGCAAGGCCGCGCATGGCGCGGCTCAGGCCGGCCGTGCCCGGGCCGGATTTCCCGCCACGATCGCGCCGGGGGCGACGTTCCGTGTGACTACGCTGCCGGCCCCGACCAGGGCGCCGTCGCCGATCGTGATGCCGGGCAGGATGATGGCACCCCCGCCGATCCAGACGTCGCTTCCGATCCGGATCGGGCGGCCGGATTCCAGCCCGGCGCGGCGGGTTTCGGCATCGCGCGGGTGGTCGGCGGTATAGATCTGCACCGCTGGGCCGATCTGGGTCCGATCGCCGATCACGACCTCGACGACGTCGAGGATCACGCAATTGAAGTTGAGGAACACGCCGTCGCCGAGGCTGATATTGCTGCCGTAGTCGCAGAAGAACGGCGGGCGGATCACGGCATCCCTGCCGACCTTGCGGAAGCGCTCGCCGAGCAGCGCGTGCAGCTCGGCCGCGGACGATGCGCCCGACGCGTTGTAGCGCGCCATCCATTGTTCCGCCGCGGTATGGTCGGCGGCGAGCTCTGCATCCGGGCGATACAGCTCGCCCGCTTGCATTTTTTGCTTTTCAGTCCTGTTCAACCAATCACTCCGAGCTGCGGGAACGCGTCGGGCGCCGCGGCCAGCACCGCGCGCGCCTTGGCGCTGTCGTCATCCATCTGGCGTATCAACGCCTCGATGGTGTCGAATTTCAGCTCTTCGCGAATGAAACCGATGAATGCGACATCAAGGACCGCGTCGTACAGATCGCCCTTGAAGTCGAACAGGAACACCTCGAGCAGCGGCGCGCCGTTGTCGAAGGTCGGCCGGCGCCCGAAGCTTGCGACACCGTCGAACCGTTGCGAGCCCTTGCCAACCCGCACCGCGTAGATGCCGTGCTTCAGGCCGCAATGCTTGTCGAGGCGGACATTGGCGGTGGGGTAACCGAGATCGCGGCCGCGCTTCTCGCCGTGGATCACCTTGCCGGTGACGAACCACGGTCCGCCCAGCATCGTGGTTGCATCCGCGATCTCGCCCTCGGCGAGCGCCATGCGGATGGCACTGGAGGAAACCGGGCGCTCCTCGATGTCGACATGGGCTTGCACATCGACCTCGATGCCGAGCCGCGGTGCTTCGCTGACCAGCAGGCTCGGCGAGCCGACCCGGCCCTTGCCGAAATGGAAGTCGTAACCGACTGCGATCCCGCTGATGCCGAGCCGGCCGATCAGGTCATGGTGAATGAAATCCTGTGCCGAGGTCCCGGCGCGCGCCTTGTCGAAGGTCATCACGACGGCACCGGCGAGCCCGGTGGCCGCGAGCAGCCGCAGCTTGTTGGTCTCGTCCGTGAGACGGAATTGCGGGGTGTTCGGGCTGAAGAAGCTGCGCGGATGCGGCTCGAAGGTCACGGCGAGCGCGGGCACGCCGCGCGCTCTGCCCATCGCAAGCGCCGCGCCGATCACGGCGCGGTGACCGAGATGGACGCCATCGAAATTCCCCATCGCGACCACGGCGCCTTTCGGAATGGCGCTTGCGGGGGTGTTGTCGCGGATAACAGTAAAGCCGGTGCTCATGAGTGGTATTCTTCAAGGATTCTTAAGCATGATGGTGCGCGCCGGACCGTGACGCGGCGGCGGCGTGGAAGTCAAGGCTAACGAAAATCGCGTCAAATCCGTAACAATCCGGATTCAGCCGGTTAACGCGCTGTTTAACGCCTGCTGTTAGTCGTTGGCGGAAAGCTGCGTTTGTGCAGAAGCCAAGTTGCGTTTGTGGTTTTGGGGGGAAAGATGGCGGTTGATTTGTCCATGCCGGTTCTGGTGGTTGATGATTACAGCACCATGATCCGCATCATCCGGAATCTTCTCAAGCAGCTTGGATTTGAAAATATCGACGATGCCTCCGACGGCTCCGCAGCGCTGAACAAGATGCGCGGCAAGAAGTACGGCCTGGTGATTTCCGACTGGAACATGGAGCCGATGACCGGCTACGACCTGCTCAAGGAAGTCCGCGCCGATCCCAACCTTGCGACCACGCCCTTCATCATGATCACGGCGGAGTCCAAGACCGAGAACGTGATCGCGGCCAAGAAGGCCGGCGTGAACAACTACATCGTCAAGCCGTTCAATGCGGCCACGCTGAAGACCAAGATCGAGGCGGTGTTCCCGGATATGGCGACGGCGTAACCGCCCACATCGATCGCATCAACTGAAATTCGCGTCATGCCCGGGCAGAAGCGCGTTTTCGCGCTAGATGTCCCGGGCATTTGCATTTGATCACGCTTCCCTTCACCCCGCCCCGCTTGCAGGACGAGGGGAGGGTGGTTGCGCGATTTCGGAATATTAGAAGAATATCGGTGAGTTGCCCGACGTGTCAAGTCGGCTGTCGAACGTCGGCCGCCGCCGGCTACTTTGCATGGGGTTGTTTTCGATATTTTTGGCGGCGCGCCCCTTTACCTCGCCCCGCTTGCGGGGGGAGGTGGGATTGCATCGAGAGATGCAATCCGGGTGAGGGGGGACAGGTCTCTCGGCATCCAGCGCTTGGGGAGGCAGCCGCTCACCCAACCCTCCAAGAGGGAGCTTCGCTCGTCTCGACCCCGCACAAGAGCGGGGCGAGGGAGTCCGATGACCTTTTGGCTACCACTTCAGCTCGCGCATCAGCGCGCGCGGCGGATGGCCGAACAATTCCTTGATCGAGGCCGCATCGAGCTGTTCGATGCCTTCGAACTGTTCGGAATGGATGCCGCGGGTGACGAACAACAGATCGATGCCGAAGCCAAGGGCGCCGGTGAGATCGGTGCGCACGGAATCGCCGATCGCGAGCACCCGGCTGAGCTCGGTCGGACGCCCGCGGCGCTCGGTGGCCAGTGCCATGGCGCGCTCATAGATCGGCCGGTGCGGCTTGCCGTAGAAGATCACCTCGCCGCCGAGCTCGCGATAGAGTTCGGCGACCGCCCCGGCGCAGTAGATCAGCCGGTCGCCGCGCTCGACCACGATATCGGGATTGGCGCAGACCAGCGTGAGCTTGCGCTCGAGCGCCTTCAGCAGCGTGTCGCGATAATCTTCGGCCGACTCGGTCTCGTCGTCGAACAGGCCGGTGCAGATGATGTAGTCGGCCTGCTCCAGCGGCACCAGCGTGGCGTCGAGGCCGCGGTGGATCGAGCTGTCGCGCTCCGGGCCGATCCAGAAGATTTTCTGGCCGGGATGATCGGCCACGAAGTGGCGCGTCAGGTCACCTGAGGAGACGATCGCATCATAGGTCTCGTCGGCGACGCCGAGCTTGCGCAGTTGTCGCTGCACGGAATCGGCCGGTCGCGGCGCGTTGGTGATCAGGATGACCGTGCCGCCTCTCTGGCGGAACGTATGCAGCGCCTCGCAGGCCTCGGGAAAGGACTCGAGCCCGTTGTGCACGACGCCCCAGATGTCCGACAGCACCACATCGACGCCGCCGACGAGGTCGCGCAGCTGTTCCACGAAACGCAGTGAGGTCATGATGCGAATTGCCGGCTAATTTGGACCGAGGGCGCGGCGCGCCAGCGCGGCGCTGCCGGTTGCGCGCGGCGGAGCTGCGGGGCTGGAGACAGGGGCTGAAGTGCTGGCGCCATTAAGATCCTGGGGGTTGGTCTGCGGAGCCTCGGCGGTAGCAGATGCCCCCTCCGGCCGCAACGGCCGCGGCGGAGCGAACAGGAACCCCTGGCCGAACCGGACATCGTAATCGAGCAGGTCGACCACCGAGCGTTCGCCCTCGATCCGTTCGGCGATCAGGTCGATGCCGTAGCGGCCGAGCAGGTCGGACAGATCGGAAGGATGGATATCGGTGCTCGCGATCTGCTTGGCGTCGAGCAGCAGCGCCGCCGGCACCTTGATAAAGCGGACGCCGCGATCGGCGAGCTCGCGCGGCTCGAGGCGAAGGTCGCTGACATGGTCGATCGAGAACCGGTAGCCGCGCTGTGCCAGCGCCGCGAGGTTTTCGCTCTCGGTCGGGCCGAGATGGCGGAAGGTCGCCTGCTTGAACTCGAGCACGAAGGACGGCGCCAGCGCGCGGTTGGCCTCCAGGAAGTCGAGACATTGGGTGAAGTGCGCCGGGCTCGACAGCGTCGCCGCCGAGACGTTGCAGAACACGCCGACATCCTTGCTGCGGATCATCAGGCGGCGCAGCACCTGAACGCAGCGAAGCATCACCATGTGATCGATGCGGCCGATCAGGCCGCCGGCCTCGGCCGCCTCGATGAAATCCTCGGCGGCCAGCACCTGGTCGCGCTCGTCGCGCAGCCGCGTCACCGCCTCGTAGTAGCGCACCTTGCGCTGCGGCAGCGTCACCATCGGCTGCAGGTAGATGTCGAGGCGGTTCTCGTCGATGGCCTGCTTGATCGCGCCGATCAGCTGGGTCTGGCTGCGCGAGACCTCCGGCGGAGCCGCAGGTGTCGGCTGAGGCGCAACCACGACCGTCGGCGCCGGCGCAACCCGTTGCAGCACATCGTCGCGCGGGGAGGTGACCGGCTGCATCGCCGGAGCCGCTGCCAGCAGATCCTCATGATGGGCGACGGATGCCGCAAGCTGCCGCACCAGTCCGCCGAGCTCGCTGATCTCGCCGGCCATGCCCTGCATCCGGTCGGCGCCGGTGGAGTTGGCCGAGGCGACGCGGCCTTCGACTGCGGCCAGCCGGCGGCCGAATTCGGCGACCTGGCGGGCAAGGTCGGCGGTGCCGCGCGACAGATCCGCGATCTGGCCGCCGACGTCGCTGCGGTCGCGCAGCCGCATCGAGACGGCGTTGTAGAGGATCAGGCAGGTGAGGGCGGCGAGCGCCACGATCGCCGATTCCGATCCGCTGATGCCCGCCACCGAATACAGCACGAAGCCGAGCGAGGCTGCGACCAGCACCATGCAGATGGCGATGAAGATCGTCGAAATGCGAATCATGTCGCGCGCCCGCGCCCTCTGTCCGAACGTCCCCCGGACTGCGACCTTAGCACCATTGTTGATTCGACGGGCCAGCGATCTTCGGAACCGGCTGGAACTGCGCACGATTTTCGTTTCGCCCGGATCGGGCTTCGTAAATCGCCGGAGCCGGCGGCGGCACGCCGGTCAGAGGTCCGTGGCGGCGATCCAGAACACCTCGCCCTCGGAGTCCTCGGTGTCGAGCCAGAGCAGCGGCAGGTTCGGATAGGCGGCCTCGAGATTGTCGCGGCCGCGGCCGATCTCGCAGAGCAGCCCGCCCTGCGGGGTCAGATGCTGCTTCGCCTCATCGAGCAGGCGGCGGACGATGTCGAGCCCGTCGGCGCCGCCGTCGAACGCGATCTTCGGCTCGGCACGGCACTCGCGCGGCAGCGCCGCCATGCCTTCGGCGTCGACATAGGGCGGGTTCGAGATGATGAGATCGTATCTGTTGTCGCCGAGCGGCCTGAACAGGTCGCCGCGATGCAGCGTCAGGCGATCGTCGAGGCCCTGGTCGGCGACGTTGCGCGCGGCGACCTCCAGCGCGTCCTTTGAAATATCGACGGCATCGACCGCGGCGTTGGGGAAATGCCGGGCCGCCAGGATCGCGAGGCAGCCGGAGCCGGTGCAGAGATCGAGCACGCGTTCGACCTCGTCGGGATCGCCGACCAGCGAGGTGCCCTCCTCGTCACCGCCGAAATGCGAATCCAGCAATTCGCCGATGAAGGAGCGCGGCACGATGGTGCGCTCGTCGACATAGAACGGCAGGCCGCGCATATAGACCTTGTTGACGAGATAGGCGGCCGGCTTCCGCGTCGCGATCCGGCGCTCGATCAGGTCGAGGATCTGCTTGCCCTCGGCAATCGTGACGCGCGCGGTGGCAAAGTTCTCGAACTGGTCGGGATGCAGGTGCAGCGTCTCGCAGATCAGGAACGCGGCCTCGGCCACCGGATCGGTGGTGCCGTGCGCGAACACGAGCTTGGCCGCGTTGAATCGGCTCGTCGCATAGCGCAGGAAGTCAAACAGGGTGCGAAGCTCGCCGGCGCCGACTTTCGGCGCTTTCGGCACGGCGGGGCTGCGTCTGGCCGGCACTTTGCTGCGCTGGGCCATCAGGATTTGGTCCAGCGCGCGGCGGCCGCGTCGTCGTGGTCCTGCGCCTCGATCCAGCTCGCGCCGCGCGCGCTTTCCTCGCGCTTCCAGAACGGTGCGTTGGTCTTCAGATAGTCCATCAGAAACTCGGCGGCCTCGAACGCGGCCTGCCGGTGCGCCGAGGCGGTCACGACCAGCACGATGTTCTCGCCCGGCGTGATACGGCCGAAGCGATGGATGATGGTGAGGCCCTGCAACGGCCAGCGCGACAGCGCCTCGTCGGCGTGGCGTCCAATCTCCGCTTCCGCCATTTCAGGATAATGTTCGAGCGTCAGCGCCGCGATCGGCTCGCCCTGCTCGCTGCCGCGGCAGATGCCGCTGAAGCTGACGACCGCGCCGACATCGGTGCGGCCTCGGCTTAAGGCCGCGATCTCCTGCGCGACGTCGAAGTCGGCTTGCTGGATACGGATGGTCGCTGCGACGGTCATGTCGGGATTTAGCCGCCGGTCATCGGCGGAAAGAACGCGATCTCGCGGGCGCCGGAGATCGCCGCGTCCGATTTGACATGGGCGTGGTCGATCGCGGCGCGGATCACTGTCGGCTTCTCGAAGGCATAGGCATAGGCATCGTCGCGCGCGGCAAGCCAGCCGATCAGGTCGCCGACGGTGCGCACCTCGGCCGGCGGCTCGACGATCTCTTCAGCCTTGCCGACGCGTTCACGCACCCAGGCGAAATATTTCAGCTTCATCCCTCATCCTCCTTGATGAGGTGATGGATGCCGGCACGGAAGTAATCCCAGCCGGTGTAGATCGTGAAGATCGCCGACATCCAGAGCAGCACGATGCCGATCAGGGTGGTGGCCGGGAAGACCTGCTCGCCCGCTTCGCCGGCGATCAGAAAGCCGATCGCCACCAGCTGGATCGTCGTCTTCCATTTCGCCAGCTTGGTGACGGGAACGCTGACCCTGAGCCCTGCGAGATATTCGCGCAGGCCCGAGACCAGGATCTCGCGGCACAGGATCACGATCGCCGCCCACAGCGTCCAGCCATGGATCGAATTGTCGGCGGCCAGCATCAGAAGGCTGGAGGCGACCAGCAGCTTGTCGGCGATCGGATCGAGCATCCGGCCGAAGGCGGACTGCTGGTCCCACATCCGGGCATAATAGCCGTCGAGATAGTCGGTGATCCCCGCCGCAATGAACACAGCCAGCGCCACCCAGCGCAGCCACAACGGGCCGTCCAGGATCGATTGCCAGTAGACGCAGCCGATCACCACCGGGATCGCGGCGATCCGGGCGTAGGTCAGGATATTCGGGAGGGACATGGTCTTGGTCTGTCCCCGGGTCGTGGCGATGTTCATCCGTTCTACCAATACCGCTGAAGCGAGAAGGTCAACCGTGCGGACGCGCAAAGCGCGACCAGATTGCGCTGCATCGTCATAGCGCCTTAGCTCGTTGTTTAAGCATGATCTTTTCGGATAACTGCCTCACACTTTTCCGCATCATGCCCTAGATGCCCTGTCGCAGGCGACGCCGTGATGACTCGCCTTTGGTTTAACCCGGCTGGGCGTGGAAAAACTCGAAAATCTTGCGGGCACTCTCGGCGCTGACGCCGGGAACCTTGCCGAGGTCGGCGATCGAGGCCCGCTCGATCTCCTTGAGCGTTCCGAAGTGGTGCAGCAAGGCACGCTTGCGGGACGGGCCGATGCCCGGGATCTCCTGCAGGCCGGCCTCGCGGATGTCTTTTTTGCGCAGCTTGCGGTGCGAGCCGATCACGAAGCGATGGGCCTCGTCGCGCAGCCGCTGGATGAAATAGAGCACCGGGTCGCGCGGCTCCAGCTTGATGGCCTCGCGGTCGGGCATGAACAGGGTTTCGCGCCCGGCATCGCGCTCCGGACCCTTGGCCACCGCCATCAGCGAGACCTCGGTCAGTCCGAGATTCTGGAAAATCTCCCGGACCGCGTTGAGCTGGCCGCGGCCGCCGTCGATGATGACGAGATCGGGCCATTGCGGAAACGAATCGTCATCCGCTTTCGTCTTGGCAGCGGCCTCGCCCTCCGGCGGCTTCAGCAGCCGCTTGAAGCGGCGTTCCAGCACCTCGCGCATCATTCCGTAATCGTCGCCGGGCGTCAGCCCTTCGGACTTGATGTTGAACTTGCGGTACTGGTTTTTCATGAACCCGTCGGGTCCCGCCACGATCATCGCGCCGACCGCGTTGGTGCCCTGGATGTGGCTGTTGTCGTAGACCTCGATCCGCTTGGGCGTGTGCGGCAGGCCGAGCGTCGAGACCATGCCCTCCAGCAGCCGGCTTTGCGTCGCGGTATCGGCGAGCTTGCGGCCGAGTGCCTCGCGCGCGTTGGTGAGCGCGTGGCCGATCAGCTCTTTCTTCTCGCCGCGCTTCGGCACGGAGACCTCGACCTTGGATCCGGCCTTGACCGACAGCGCGTCGGCGAGCAACGCGCTTTCCTCGATCTCGTGCGACAGCAGAATCAGCTTCGGCGGCGGCTTGTCGTCGTAGAATTGCGCAAGGAACGAGGACAGCACCTCCTCGGGCGTGAAGCTCTTCTCGGCCTTCGGGAAATAGGCGCGGTTGCCCCAGTTCTGGCCGGTGCGGAAGAAGAACACCTCGACGCAGGAATAGCCGCCCTCCTGGTGGATCGCGAACACATCGGCCTCTTCGACCGTGCGCGGATTGATGCCCTGCTGCGACTGGATCGCCGACAGCGCTGCGAGACGATCGCGGTACAGCGCCGCGGTTTCGAACTCGAGCTCGCCGGAGGCCTTCTCCATCTCGGCCGCGAGCAGCTCCTTCACGGCGTGACTGCGGCCGGAGAGGAATTCGGTCGCCTCGCGCACCAGTTCGCTATAGCCGGGGAAGTCGATCTCGCGCGTGCAGGGACCGGCGCAGCGCTTGATCTGATAGAGCAGGCAGGGCCGGCTGCGGCTTTCGAAGAAGCCGTCGGTGCAGGAGCGGATCAGGAACGCGCGCTGCAGCGCCGTGATGGTGCGGTTGACCGCGCCTGCATTGGCGAACGGGCCGAAATAGCGGCCCGGCCGCGACTGCGCGCCGCGATGCTTGAGGATCTGCGGCGCCCAATGGTCGCCGGTGATCAGAATATAGGGAAACGACTTGTCGTCGCGCAGCTGCACATTGAAGCGCGGACGGAGCTGCTTGATCAGATTGGCTTCGAGCAGCAGCGCCTCGGTCTCGGTCATGGTCGAGACGATCTCGACATGCGTGGTCGCCGCGATCATGCGCAGGATGCGCGCCGGCAGCGGCGCGTTGGCCCGCGCATAGGACGACAGCCGCTTTTTGACGTTCTTCGCCTTGCCGACATAGAGCACGTCGTTGGCGGCGTTGAGCATGCGGTAGACGCCGGGCGAGGTCGGGGCGAGGCGGACCGCGTTCTCGATCGCGGCATGTCCGACCGAGAGCGTGCCCTCGGCGACCGCCTCGGCGGCGTCCTCCGAAGCCTCGGGCAGGCGTGCCTCGTCCTCCTCCTCGGCGGCGGAGGTTTCGGGATCGACGTCGCTTGTATCGAGCGCCAGATCGTCCTGTGGCAGGTCGGACTTTGAACCGCGCCGTGGCTTGGGGTCAGCCTTGGAGTCAACCTTGGGGGCCGGCGTCGGGCGCTCGGGAGAATCGTGAACCATGGGCCGTAAACTAAGTGCTTGGGCGACCGGTCGCCAGCGCTGACGGCACCAACAAAAAGCACCTCGATTGCAGGAGGTTACCGGCCCCGCGCGGGCGCCGGGAGGGGGTGCGTAACACCTTGTTAAGACTGATGAGCGGGCCGGTAACCGGGCTTAACAGCCCTTTAACTTAAAACTCTCGATAAACCTTAGCGAAAAGAGTGGAATTCCGTAACCACGCCGGCCCTGGCCGGCGGGCTGCGGCAGTTGCGTGGTGGAGAGTACCAATGACCCGGTTTGTTGCGCGTGCGCTGGCACTGATCGTTGCAGGCTGGACGACCTCGGCCGCGTCGGCCGACCTCAACTACGGATCGCCCTATACCGTCTATCAGCCGCTCAATGCCTATAGCTGGGCCGGCCCCTACCTTGGCGGCAATGTCGGCTATGGCTGGGGCTCGGTCGAGAACAACCCGACCAAGCCGTCCGGTTTCGTCGGCGGTGTGCAGGCCGGCTACAACTTCCAGAACGGCTCCCCCTGGGTGTTCGGTATCGAGGCCGATATCCAGGGCACCACTGCCGACGACCGCTTCGCGCCGTGGAAGTTCTCCAACCCGTGGTTCGGCACGGTGCGCGGCCGCGCCGGCTATGCGGTCAACAACGTGCTGTTCTACGCGACCGGCGGTCTCGCCTTCGGCGAACTGCGCGGCGAGACATTCGGCATCACGGAGAGCCACACCAATGCGGGCTTCACCGTCGGTGCCGGCGCCGAGATGGGCTTTGCCCCGCACTGGAGCGCCAAGATCGAGTATCTTTACGTCGACCTTGCCAACAGCAATTTCACGATCACCGGTGGCGTGTCGAACGGCTACAGCTTCAGCCTGGTTCGCGCCGGCATCAACTATCACTTCTGAGAACAAGAAAACGTCGACCATTAACTCCCGGCCGCGCCTTGCGCGGCCGGGTTTTTCTTTGTGTTAATGATCTCAACGTCGCGCACGGCCATATACACGCCGCGGCGTCCGCGAATCCAATCGGTGGGCCGCACGTGTGGGATATGCGGCACCGCCAGTCGCGTCCGCATCATGCAGGTGGTCATCCAGCGAGCGCCAGCCACGCGCTCGGCAGTCAGCTCACACGCAACGCCTCATTCGGTGTTCATCCCGAGCCCGCGCATCGCGAGCGCTCGTCATGAGACCACCAGGTTGACCGCCTTCGGGCCCTTGCCCTTCTTGTCGGGCTCAACCTCGAACGTAATGCGTTGTCCTTCAGTCAGGTCCTTCAATCCTGCACGCTCGACAGCTGTGATGTGAACGAACACATCGCGGCCGCCATCATCAGGCTTGATGAAGCCGTAGCCACGCTCTCCGTTGAAGAACTTGACTGTCCCAGTCATGGCCATCGGGAAACTCCTCCCCCGTATTGCTCCACCGCCACGCGCACGCCGCGTAGCGGTTGACCGACATTCGCTTGTCGGAAGCTTGGCCACCTGAACAGCCCGGCGTCACGCCGCCGGTCTGCCTGGATTTTATTTCGGCCTTGTCACTCCGCCGCAACCATTCGCGGAAGCGGAACGTAAAGCCAGTCGTAACAGGATGAGCATAATACGGTTCCGCGCAAATTGCCTATGCTCAAAATTGAACTTTTCAGTAGGAGGTGTCGATCATGGTTTGGGCGTCTCGAGTCTGAAGCGTCCCGCGCCGCCTTGACCGAGCGGCTTCTCGAGTTCGGGCAGGATGATCTTCAACTCATTCGCCAGCGTCCACGGCGGATTCACCAGCAAAAGACCTGTGGAAACGAGGCCTGCGCCTGCTTCTTGCGGTGCCACACTGAATTCCAATCGCAGGCATTTGCCGGCAGGCCGGCTGCTTGCTGCTGCAGCAGCCACACTGCGCGCTAGCTCATCGGTGGCTCTCCGGGTTTTTACGGGGTACCACAAAAGATACGAGCCGGTCGGCCACTTCGCGTACGCTTCCGTGAAAGCACTGGCCAGCCGCTCGAACTCGTCCTTCGCTTCGAACGGCGGATCGATCAGCACCAGGCCGCGCCGTTCGTTCGGCGGCACGAATGCGGGCAGCGCCATCCAGCCGTCGAGATCGACGACGCGCGCTTGCGCGTCGCGTCGCAGCGCGTCGATCAGTTGTTTGCGCGCCGTCGGTTCGATCTCGCAGGCGGTGAGGCGATCTTGCGGACGCAGCAGCGCCCGCGCGATCAACGGCGAACCGGGATAGGCTTTCAGCTCGCCTTTCGGATTGAATGCTCTGACGATGTCGAGATAGGGCGCGATCAGCGGCAATGCCTTGTCGGAGAGCCGCGCCTGCATCAGCCGCGCGATGCCGGTGAGCCATTCGCCGCCGCGCTGCGCTTCGCTCGACGTCAAATCATAGAGACCGGCGCCGGCATGGGTGTCGATGACGCGGAACGGCGCCGGCTTGTCCTGCAGATAGGTGAGCATGCGCACCAGCACGATGTGCTTGATGACGTCGGCAAAGCTGCCGGCATGAAAGGCGTGACGGTAGTTCATGTGATGATCGTGCCGCGCTCCCAAAGGGTGCGCATGTTGTACTCGTCATGCCCGGGCTTGTCCCGGCCTTCGCTAAAGCTTCGGCGGGGTTAACGTCCGAGCTCGGCGAAGCCCGGCTCCCGGGCATCTGCGCCTTATCTGGCTTGTTTCGCGATGGCGCAGGTGGCCGGGACGTTCTGCGCGACGACGCGCGGCGCGGGTCTGCCGGCCATGACACAGAGCGTCAGCCGCCGCGAACCGGCGGCATCAGCACCTGATCGCGGCGGCAGGCGCGGCGATCGATTTCCTCGCAGGAGCGGAATTGCAGATCCTTGCTGAGGCAGATCCGCACCTCGCTGAGCCGCTTGCTGTCGCAGGTCACCGAGATCGCGGAGTTGCTGAGGCCCGGATTGACCTTGATGAACGCCGTCTCCAGCTCGTCGGGCGCGACCGTCTTCGGCTCCGACAATTGCAGGAATTCCTCGGGGATCTTCACCGTGGCGCGAGCCTTGCGGATGGCTTCGAAATAGGCGCGCTCGCCGAGACCGGAGCAGGTGCCGTGCTTGTCCCACTCGTTGTAGATCAGCCCGGGCGCCGGCATCAGGTCGAGCATCGAGCTCATGATGCTGCGGGCGAGTCGCGGCGAGGGCCGCTGGCAGTATTCCGGAAAGCCCCGCTCATATTGCGGCCACAGGCCGTGCACCACGAAGGAATAGGGCCGTCCGCCGCACTGTGCCTGCGTGCCGCGGCCGTTGTTGCCGCGCTCGCTCGCCGCCTCGCAGAACGAGGGCGACCACGACAGCGACAGCACATAGAAATCGAACTCACCGGGCGCATTCTGGCGGCGATCCTGGGCCGAGGCTCCAACCGCACTGCACAGAATAATGGCAACCGAAATCAAAAATCGGGAAATTGTGTCCAACCGAGGCATCAACCCGCTCCCTCACTCGACCGCCCGGAGCCTAGCAGGCCGCGAGAACATTTCAAGAACAAAAAGCCGCCGTCCAAATGGCGGCGGCTCCTGCTTTAGCAATCTGGTCGGAGATCAGGGCCGCGCGGCCTTGCAGGACGGGTTATAGGCCCAGTTGCGGTCGAGCCCCGCGACGCACCATTCGACGCCCTGATTGATGCTGGCAAAGCCGCCGTCCTCGATGATCGAATAGTGCACCTTGCGCACCTTGCCGTCGCTCAGCATCGCCTCGCCCGTGCAATAACGGCGCGGAATATTGTCGGACTGCCAGGGACGGAAGGCGGTTTCGTGAATCCCGTTGAAGCCGGTGATCACGAGCGGCGAATTCCAGAAGGTGGCTTCCTTTTCCTGGAATTGCGTGCTGATGACCGTCAGGGCCTTCTCGCATGGGGCCACATTGCCGTCATAGCGCGGGCCGGACAGCCAGAAGTTCATTTCGAGCGGATTGGCGGCCTGGGCCGTACCCCCGAAAGCCAGCAGGCTGACCACGAGTGCGGCGCCGAGGCCGAGCTTGCGGCCGAGTTTATTGCGGGAGTTGAACAGGTTGCGCATGGGAATCCACCCGATTATCCGATGCCGCGGACGGTGCCGTGAAGCCCCGGCTAGGTCAAGTGCAGGGCGGCAACACCTGCGGAGAAGTCCACTTTGGGGAGCCGGCTCGTTCTTTTCACGGTCGCCGGCGCACTCTATGTTGGCTCGAAGCGAAATGGAGTCTGCGATGCGAAGGAAATTGGCCGCGTGCCTGGTTGCCGTTTGCGGGATGCTGGCCGTTGTGCCGGCGCGAGCGGATTGGATGCAGCCGGTGCCGCCGTTCAAGGGCAACGATACCGGCGGTATCATCGCCTATACGCTGGCGACCCAGAGCGACGCCCGGCAGCTCGCCGTCGATCATTGCGCCTCCTACGGCAAGGTGGCCAAGTTCCTTGCGATGCAGAACTATCCGGGCGGCTACATCTCTTTCGCCTGTCGCTGGGTGCCCTATGGCGCGGCCCAGAGGCCGCTGCGCACGCTCTACTGAGCGCGTACCAGATCTTTCGATCGTTCAGCCGGGAGCCGACCGCATGACCCGACAGCTTGCCTTGTTTGGTTCGGCTGTGTGCCTTGTCCTGTCCGCTGGCGCCGCAAGTGCCGTCGACCTGCCGATCCGCAAGGCCGGTCTGTGGGAGATGAAGATGGTGCGCACCGGCGGGCCGATGCCGGAAATCACCATGCAGCACTGCACCGACGAGACCACCGACAAGGAGATGAGCGCGGCGGCCTCGCCGATGGCCAAGGAAGTCTGCTCCAAGCAGGATATCCAGAAGACCGCGACCGGCTATGTCAGCGACAGCGTCTGCAGCGTCGCCGGCATGACGATGCAGAGCCATGCCGAGATCGTCGGCGATTTCAATTCCGCCTACACGGTGAAGAGCACCTCGCATGCCGAGGGCGGCGCGGCCGGCTCGCGCGATACCACGATGACCATCGAGGCGAAATGGCTCGGCGCCTGCAAGAGCGACCAGAAGGCCGGTGACATCATCATGCCCGGCGGCATGAAGATGAACGTCAAGGACATGGAAAAGCTGAAGGGCCTCCTGCCCAAGCAGAAGTAGCGCGCAGCGCATTCGGCCGTTGCGGCGCGCCTGAATGCATCGCCTCTCATGCTGAGAGTCTGTGACACTTCGCATCACCGTCATTGCGAGCAGTTCGCGACGAAAATGCGGAGCAATCTTGCGCCGAGGCGATGTGCAATCCATCCGATCCCTCCGCGTCACTGCGTTCGTGTGCTCCTCGGCGCGCGATGACGTCGACGGGATGCAACATCACTGAATGATCGCCGCGTGCCTCGCGTTCGAGACTCTCTGCGAGAGACGACGCGCATCGCCTTCGTCGTGTCGAACGCCTGACGCGCCAACATGTCGTTTTGAATCGTTCCAGCGTTGCGCATCTTGAATCACTCCAGTGTTGCGCTTCGTTGCTGCTTCCATCGATTCTATTTTGCACGTGTGGAATTTCGATCATCCCGCCGATAGAAGTCCGCCCCAATCGATGTCGGCCTTGTCGCAAACGCGGCTCGATCGATGTCGGCGCAAGGCAATGCGGGGATTTGTTCGGTGGGAATGGCTTCGTTGCGGAGCAAGCGCGGCTTGCTTGCATCAACGGCTGCGATCAACGCAGCGCTACTCGGTTCGGTCATACTTGTGCCAATGGGCACAGACGTCGCCTACGCTCAGGCGCAGACAAGTCCTCCGCAGAACAATGTCAGCGAACTTCCCGCAGTGACGGTGGATGAACCTGGCGCCGCAAAGAAGCGCGGTGCCGTCGTTTCAACTCAGAACACCAGGACTTCGCGCGCGGTCGCGGCGAACCGGCGCCGCAATGCGACTGCGCCCGCCCAGAGTCAGGCTCCGCGGTCGCAAGGCACAGGTGGCGCGATCGGTATGACGACCGGTTACGTCGCGACCGCCAGCACTGCCGGCACCAAGACCAGCACAGCGCTGATCGAAACGCCGCAGTCGCTTTCGGTCGTCACGCAAAAGGAGCTAAGGGATCGCAACGTTCAGACGCTCAAGGACGCCGTCAGCTATACGCCGGGCGTGACGACCACGGCGTTCGGCTATGATCCAAGGTTCGACAGTTTCTACATCCGCGGCTTCGATGCGACCTATACAGGCATCTATCGCGACGGCCTGCGTCAGGGCGGCGGCAACTTCGCCATTCCCAAGATCGAACCCTACGGTCTCGACAGCGTGTCGATCCTGCGCGGACCAGCCTCGGGCCTCTATGGCCTCGGCTCTCCGGGAGGCATCGTGGATGTCACGACCAAGCGGCCGCCGTTGACGGCATTCGATGAGGTGCAGCTGCAGGGCGGCACCTACGACCGTTACCAGGGCAGTTTCGATGTCGGTGGTCCGGTGCCCGGCAGCGATCAGCTGTACTACCGGCTGACGGGTCTGCTTCGCGACGCAAAGACCTGGTATCCGGGCAACGACGACGATCGCGCCTATATCGCGCCGGCGCTGACCTGGCGGCCGGACGCCGACACGTCCTTCACCATCCTGAGCGAATATCAAAGCAACCGAACCGCCGCGAGCATCGGCAATTTCCGCACGCCCGACGGACAATTGACCAACATCTACTCGAATGATCCGGCGTTCAGCGCCATGGATCAGAAGCAATATCGCATCGGCTACGCGTTCGAGCACAATGTCGACGATGTGTGGACGGTGCGGCAGAACTTCCGCTTCTACCAGGTCGACGTCGACGCGAAATACACCCAGATCGATTCGATCGACAGCGGCACCAATCTGGCGTCGCGGTCCGCCTGGCGGATCCTGGACAGCTTCAACACGGTGACGCTCGACAATCAGGCCGAGGCCAAGTTCATGCTCGGCGCGATCAAGAATACCGTGCTGCTCGGCGTCGACTACGGCCACTCCTACTACAACGACAAGATCGGCTACGGGCCGGCGCCCGATCTCAATCTCCAGACCATGAACTACGGCGCCCAGGCGATCGCGACGCCGGCATTCTCGATCTTCAACAAGCAGTCGACCGACGAGGTCGGTGTCTATGCGCAGGACCAGGCCAAGCTCGGCGGCTTCATTCTGACGCTCAACGGCCGCCAGAGCTGGGTGTCGCAGACGACGACCGCGGGTCTCGACGGCGTGCCGTCAACGCAGAAAGCGACTGACTTCACGGGCCGTGCGGGCCTGAGCTACGTCTTCGACAACGGCATTGCACCCTATATCAGCTACGCGACGGCATTCGCCCCGCAGGTCGGCGTCGACGCATCCGGACTGCCGTTCAAGCCGACCACCGGCGAGCAGAAGGAAGTGGGCATCAAGTACCAAATGCCGCAGATTGCGGTGCTGTTGACCGCCGCGGTGTTCGACATCACGCAGGACAACGTGCTGCGCACCGATCCGAACAACATGGCGTTCCAGGCAGCGACCGGGCAGGTCGAATCCAAGGGCGTGGAGCTCGAGGCGAAGCTGGCGCTCAAGCAGGGATTTGATCTCACCGCCGCCTACACCCATCTCAACGTCGTGATCACGCAGGGCAATCCCGATACGACCGGCAATCAGCTTTCCGGCATTCCGAGCAATTCCTTCGCCGCCTTCGGCAAATATACGTTCCAGTCCGGCGTGCCCGTCGAAGGGCTCGGGCTTGGTCTCGGCGTGCGTTATATCGGCACGAACTTCGGCAACGACCAGAACACGTTCCAGAACGCGGCGACGACGTTGTTCGATGCGGTGATCGATTACGATCTGGGCAGGCTGGACCGGCGCTTCCTCGGCGCCACCATGCGCGTCAACGCCACCAATCTGTTCGACACGCACTACCAGACCTGCCAGTCCGGTTACTGCTATGCCGGCGAGCGGCGGCAGGTCATCGGGACCTTGTCCTATCGCTGGTAGCTCGAATTTGTTGTTTAAAGCATGATCCGGAAAAGTGCGAAGCGGTTTTCCGAAAAGATCATGCTCAAACAAAGAGCTAAGGCGCGATGACGATTCAACCTAATCTCATCGCGCTTTAGACGCGTTTTCTTCACGCGAACCGGCGTCCACTTCGCTCGAAAACGCTATGTCACACCGGCACCCGCACGACGGCCCGCAGGCCGCCCATCGGGCTTTCGCTGAGCATGATGTCGCCGCCATGCGAGCGGGCGATGTCGCGAGCGATCGCAAGCCCGAGCCCGGTGCCGCCTTCGTCCTGGTTGCGGGCATCGTCGAGCCGCAGGAACGGCTTGAACACTTCCTCGCGCATGTCAGCGGGGATGCCCGGCCCGTCGTCGTCGACCGTGACGTTGAGATAGCGGTGATCGCGATGGCCGGTGATCGAGATCGTGTTGGCGTGGCGCGCCGCGTTGGAGACGAGGTTGGCGAGGCAGCGCTTGAACGAGGCCGGCTTCACCGTGACGACGGGCAGGCCGTGGAACGCAACGGTCGCGGTATGGCCGTGGCGTTCGGCGTCGCTGCGCAATTCCTCCAGCGCCAACGCCATGTCGGTCGGCTGCGCGACCTCGCCGGAATCGCCGCGGGCGAAGGCGAGATAATCCTCCAGCATCATCGACATCTCGTCGACGTCCTTGCGCATCGCGTCGATCTCGGGGCCTTCGCCGATCAGGGCAAGCTCGAGCTTGAACCGGGTCAGGATGGTGCGCAGGTCATGCGACACGCCGGCGAGCATCGCGGTGCGCTGCTCGATCGAACGTTCGACGCGCGCCTTCATCTCGATGAAGGCCTGCGCCGCGCGCCGCACCTCGCGCGCGCCGCGTGGCCGGAAGTTCGGCGCCTCGCGGCCCTTGCCGAAACTTTCGGCGGCGTCGGCCAGCCGCAGGATCGGCTTGATCTGGTTGCGCAGGAACAGCACGGCGACGATCAGGAGGATTGTCGAGGTGCCGAGCATCCAGAAGATGAAGATCTCCGAATTGGAGGCGTAGGCCGCGCTGCGCTGGGCGAAGATCCGCATCACCGAATCGTCGAGCTGCACGCGGATCTCGACCAGATTGGATTTGCCGACGGTGTCGATCCAGAACGGACGGCTGATCTGGCGGCCGAGCTGCACCGACAGGGTCTGGTCGAGCAGCGAGAAGAACGGCTTCGGCCCCGGCGGCGGCATGTCGCCGGCGGGAAGGAAGTCGACCACCAGCTGCAGTTTCTGGGCGATGCGGCGAAGCTGCGCGCGGTCCTTGTCCTGCGGGTAGCTCTTGTAGACGTCGATCAGCGCGGCGATATCGGAGACCACCGCGGCCGACAGGCGCCGCGTCACCGTGTTCCAGTGCCGCTCCATGAACACGAACGCCACCACGGTCTGCAGGATCACCATCGGCACGATCATGATCAGCAGCGCGCGGGCATAGAGGCCGGTCGGCATCCAGCTCTTGAACGCATTGCCCATCCAGCCGTTCGCCTTCGAGACGCGCTGCGAGGCGTTGCGGATCAGGGTCAGGCCGGAGTCGAGCGTGCTCATGGCAGCATCTTATGGCGAGGCGACCAGGCGATAGCCGATGCCGCGCACCGCCTGCAGGAACAGCGGATTGGCGGGATCGTGCTCGATCTTGCGGCGCAGGCGGTTGATCTGCACGTCGACCGCGCGCTCATTGACGGTGCCGCCGGAGGTCAACTCGGCGCGCGGCACGGTCTCGCCGGGCGCGCTGGCGAGGATGCGCAGCATCTCGCGCTCGCGATCGGTGAGATGGATGATCTCTTCACCCTGGCGCAGTTCGCTGCGCTCGATGTGGAAGATATAGGGGCCGAACGCGATCTGCTCGACGACTGCGACCTGCGGCGGCGCGGTGCGCTTGAGGATATTGCCGATCCGGAGCACCAGCTCGCGCGGCTCGAACGGCTTGGCGACATAATCGTCGGCGCCGATCTGCAGGCCCTCGATGCGGGCTTCCGCCTCGTGGCGCGCGGTCAGCATGATGATCGGCACCGTCGAGGAGCTGCGGATGAAGCGGGCGAGGTCGAAGCCGTTCTCGCCGGGCATCATCACGTCGAGGATCAGCAGGTCGAAATGCAGCCCGAGCAGCTTGGCGCGCGCATCGGTGGCGCTCATTGCCGTGGTGACCCGGTAGCCTTCGCCGGAGAGAAAGCGCGACAGCAGGTCGCGAATGCGGCGGTCGTCGTCGACCAGCAGAAGATGCGGCGCGTCGTCTGCCGGCTCGACCGGCGCGCGCATCATGGTTGCAGCCTGCACCGATTCACTCCCTCGTTTTTCTGCCGCCGCCGAAGATCGCTTCGAGCACCTTGTCGGGATCGTCGCGGTCGATCATCGCGCGGAGGAATTGGCGAACCGTCTCGACGCCGGCCGGATCGATGCCGGCGACCGCCCGGTTGATGCGGTCGGTCTGCAGCCCCGCGAGCTTGGCGACCAGCGCCTCGCCCTTCGGGGTGGCGTAGAGCAGGCGCTGCCGGCGGTCGTTGTTGCCGGTCTTCTGAACGATGTAGCCCTCGTCCAAGAGCTGCTTGAGCACGCGCCCGAGCGACTGCTTGGTGATGCGCAGGACGTCGAGCAGATCGGCGACCTTCAGCCCCGGATAGCGGGTGACGAAGTGGATGACGCGGTGGTGGGCGCGGCCGAAGCCGAACGCCTCCAGCTCCTGGTCGGCGTCGCCGACAAAGTCGCGGTAGGCGAAGAACAACAGCTCGATGATGTCCCAGCGCAGGTCGCGCCCCGCCCCCGGAGCGTGGTCGTCTCCCTGCGAATCGGGGTTGGCAGCCATGCCTGAGAAATTTATGTCAGTCATATTGACGTATCTTGGGTTCAATGTTACAAAACTGCCTGTCACGACGAAACATTAGGTCGTTTTGTCCTCGACAGCGTTTAAGGCGGCCTGAACGAGCCTGTGAGGCGGTTTGGGCCGCAAATTGGACTACCGTGCGATTGTCGAGCGGCATTTCGGCAAACATACTGGACTTCAGCATTCCGCAAAAGCATGTCTAAACGGCATGTTGGCGATGGAAGCTGCCGGCGCGGCCGGCGGTGGTGAAGTTCGGGCCAGCCGAGCCGGAAGGCTCCGGGGGAAACAGGCCGGCGCCGGGTATCGCGCCGGTTCCGACAGCGGAAAGCAAGAAAAATGACTTTGAAATTTGACATCCAGCCTTCGCCGAATGCGACGTCCGACAAGGATCGCGCGGCGAAGCTCGTGGACCCCGGCTTCGGCCGGGTCTTTACCGATCACATGGCGATCGTCCGCTACAGTCAGGGCAAGGGCTGGCACAGCGCCCGCGTCGAGGCCCGCGCGAATTTTCCGCTCGATCCGGCCGGCGCGGTGCTGCACTACGCCCAGGAAATTTTCGAAGGTCTCAAGGCCTACAAGCGCGACGACGGCGGCGTGAACCTGTTTCGGCCGGACGCCAATGCCCGCCGCTTCCATGATTCGGCCGAGCGCATGGCGATGGCGCCGTTGCCCGAGGATTTGTTCATCGATGCGGTCGAGCAGCTGGTGCGGATCGATCGCGCCTGGATCCCGGGCGGCGAGGGCAGTCTCTATCTGCGGCCCTTCATGATCGCGAGCGAGATCTTCCTCGGCGTGAAGCCGTCGGCCGAATACATCTTCTCGGTCATCGCCTCGCCGGTCGGCTCCTATTTCAAGGGCGGCCCTGCGCCGGTGTCGATCTGGGTGTCGGAGAATTACACGCGCGCCGCGATCGGCGGCACCGGCGCCGTCAAGTGCGGCGGCAACTACGCCGCCAGCCTGCGCGCGCAGGCCGAGGCGATCGAACGGGGCTGCGACCAGGTCGTGTTCCTCGATGCGGTCGAACGCCGCTACATCGAGGAGCTCGGTGGCATGAACGTGTTCTTCGCGTTCGACGACGGCTCGCTGCTGACGCCGCCGCTCGGCACCATCCTGCCCGGCATCACCCGCGACTCGATCATCGCGCTTGCCAAGGATGCCGGCACGCGCGTGCGCGAGGAGCCCTATACGATCCAGCAATGGCGCGCTGACGCCGCCAGCGGCAAGCTGAAAGAGGCGTTCGCCTGCGGCACCGCGGCCGTCATCTCGCCGATCGGCAAGGTGTGCTCGGCGAGCGGCGATTTCCAGATCAGCGGCGGCGTGGCCGGCCCGGTCGCCATGGGCCTGCGCAAGAAGCTGGTCGACATCCAGTACGGTCGCACCAACGACCCGCATAACTGGATTAGGAACGTCGAGTGACGGACGCAACGTGATTCCGGGTTCGCGTCTTTGACGCGCCCCGGAATGACAGCCGGAAGCCGATGGCGGCGGTTGCCGCCTTGCGCGTCCACTGGTAAACGCCGCCAATGGCCGAGAAACCCAAAAAACCCCAGAAACTGAAGGCGCGCCTGCCGCGCGGGCTGGAAGATCGCGGCCCGGCCGCGATCAATGCCACGCGGGCGATGGTCGAGAAGATCCGCGCCGTCTACGAGCTCTACGGCTTCGAGCCGGTGGAGACGCCGGCGATGGAATACACCGACGCGCTCGGCAAGTTCCTGCCCGACCAGGACCGTCCCAACGAGGGCGTGTTCTCGTTCCAGGACGATGACGAGCAGTGGATCTCGCTGCGCTACGACCTCACCGCGCCGCTGGCGCGCTACGTCGCGGAAAACTTCGACGCGCTGCCGAAGCCGTATCGGTCCTATCGCTTCGGTTACGTCTTCCGCAACGAGAAGCCGGGTCCCGGCCGCTTCCGCCAGTTCATGCAGTTCGACGCCGACACGGTCGGCTCGGCGACGCCGGCGGCCGACGCCGAGATCTGCATGATGGCGGCCGACACGATGGAAGCACTCGGCATTCCGCGCGGCTCCTATGTCGTGAAGGTGAACAACCGCAAGGTGCTCGACGGCGTGCTCGAGGCGATCGGCCTCGGCGGCGACGACAATGCTGGCCGCCGCCTCACCGTGCTGCGCGCGATCGACAAGCTCGACAAATTTCCAGCCGATGAGGTCCGCAAGCTGCTTGGTCCCGGACGATGGGATGGCGGCGAAGAGGGCAAGGGCGACTTTACCAAGGGCGCCGACCTGAGCCCCGCGGATGCCGATATCGTCCTGGCCGTCACGCGGCAGCGCGACGATTGGCGAGAGGCGATTGCTGCGGCGGAGGCCTATCTGGCGAAGAGCGAAGTTGGTCAGGCCGGCGTGAGCGAGCTCGAGGAGATCGCCAAGCTGGTCGCGGCGTCCGGCTATGGCGCGGATCGCATCCGCATCGATCCCACCGTTGTTCGCGGTCTCGAATATTACACCGGCCCGGTCTACGAGGTTGAGCTGCTGCTCGACACCAAGGACGAGAAAGGCCGCCCGGTGCGGTTCGGCTCGGTCGGTGGCGGCGGCCGCTACGACGGCCTGGTCTCGCGCTTCCGCGGCGAGCCGGTGCCGGCGACCGGTTTCTCGATCGGCGTGTCGCGCCTGCAGGCCGCACTGACGATGCTCGGCCAGCTCGACGCGCGGGCCGAGTTCGGTCCCGTCGTCGTCACCGTGTTCGACCGCGACCGTGTCGCCGACTACCAGAAGATGGTCGCGCAGTTGCGCCAGGCCGGCATCCGGGCCGAGCTCTATCTCGGCAATCCGAAGAACATGGGCAATCAGCTCAAATATGCCGACCGCCGCAACTCGCCCTGCGTGATCATCCAGGGCTCGGACGAGAAGGCGCGCGGCGAGGTGCAGATCAAGGATTTGATCGAGGGCGCCAAGGCCGCCGCTGCGATTGCCTCCAACCAGGAATGGCGTGAGACGCGTCCGGCGCAGTTCTCCTGCGCAGAGGCCGATCTCGTCGCCCGGGTCCGCGAGGTCCTGGCGCGGCATGACGTGGCGTGGGGATAGCCATTCGCTTGTGACGTCATGCGCGGCCTTGTGCCGGGCATCCACCTCTTGTTTGATGCGCGGCGACGTGAATGACCGGGAGGAGCCCGGCCATGGCGACAACAACAGGGAGAGCAACGATGCCTGAGATCACCGTGAGCATGGCCGCCGGCCGCACCGACGAGCAGAAGCTCGGCATGATGCGCGACATCACCCAGGCGCTGGTGAAGAATCTCGGCGTCGATGCCGACGCGGTCGTGATCCAGATCAACGAAGCGCCGCTGCATCACAAGATGAAGGGCGGCAAGTCGTTCGTCGAGCGCGCGGCCGCCGCGAAGAAGTGACGCGCGAAAGCGCGTCATCCCGGGGCGCGCATTAGCGCGAACCCGGGATCTCGATCAACAATCTCCAGATTCCGGGTTCACGCTTCGCGTGCCCCGGAATGACGAGCAAGGCGCCAATGGACGCACGCGACTTCATCAGGATCGGTATGAGCGCCGAGCGCATGCTCGTGGTGCCGCCGGAGCGCACCGTCGGGCATTTCGTGCCCGGCATGCCGATGGTCTATGCGACGCCGATGATGATCCTCGAAATGGAGATGGCGTCGGGCGATGCCATCCGCGCCGCGCTGCAGCCCGGCTGGGTCACGGTCGGGACCGAGGTCGATATCCGCCATCTCGCGGCTGCGCTGGTCGGCGCCACCGTGCGGACGACCTCAAGAGTGATCGCGGTCGAGCGCCGCGTGATCCGCTTCGAGGTCGAGGCCTTTGAGGGCACGCGCAAGCTCGGCGAAGGCCGCCACGCCCGCGGTCTGATCAATGTCGAGAGCTTCAACAAGCGGCTGGCCGGGACGTCGGGTTCGGCGCAGTAGGCGGCCTGTGTCGTTGGTCCGGCGAACTCGTCATGCGCGGGCCTGACCCGCACATCCATCAAGGAAGAAGTGTCCTTGTTCGATGGATTGCCGGGTCAAGCCCGGCAATGAGTGTGCATGCGCTACTTCGCCAATTCCCTTGAGCGCCTTGTCGCGGCGGCGATCGCGCGGGTCATCAGCAGCTGCATGCCGTCATTGGCCATCAGCACCTCGAGCGCCGCAGCGGTGGTGCCGCCGGGCGAGGTGACGTTCTGCCGCAGGGTCGCCGACGGCAGATCCGAGCGATGCAGCAACTCGCCGGAGCCGGCGACGGTCGCCCGCGCCAGCGTGGTCGCGAGCTGCTCCGGCAGGCCGGCCGCAACGCCGGCGCGCGCCAGCTCCTCGGCGAGCAGGAACACATAGGCCGGACCGGAGCCGGAGACCGCCGTCACCGCGTCCATCAGGCTCTCATCGTCGACCCATTCGACGGGCCCGGTCGCTTTCAGCAGCGCATCGGTCATCGCGCGCTGCGCAGCGGTGACGCGCTTCGACGGCACCGCGACGGTGATGCCGCGGCCGATCGCCGCCGGCGTGTTCGGCATCGCGCGCACCACGGCGCCGCCGACAACCTCTTCCAGCGCGGACATGGTCGTGCCGGCCATGATCGAGACGACGAGCGTCGAGGGGCCGACGAAGGATTTCAGCGCGGCGCCGGCGTCGCGGAACGATTGCGGCTTCACCGCGACGACAAGCGTGTCGACCGTGCCGAGATCCTTCGCTTGCGGATTGAGCCGCACGCCCTTTGCGGCAAGCGCGGAGATTTCCGGCGAGAGATGCGGATCGATCACCGCGACGCGCTCGGGGGCAAGGCCCTGCGCGAGCCAGCCGGTCAGCATGGCGCCGCCCATCTTGCCCGCGCCCGCGAGCGCAATGGTGCCGGAAGTGTTCGTCAATGCGCTGCTGGATGTGCTCACAGGTGGCTCCGCAAACTCTGTGTCGTCCCTGCGAAAGCAGGGACCCATAACCACAAGCGGTTCTAGTGAAGCGAGAAGCGAGCCACAAGCAGTTTGCTCAACCACTGGGGCCGCGGAGTATGGGTCCCTGCTTTCGCAGGGACGACGCTGAGGGCGGGGATGGACCGAAACGAAACCCTTACGCCTCGCCCTCGGTATCGAACATCGCCGCGGCCATCGCCTCGGCGGTCGACTTGCCGGCCCACACCACGAACTGGAACGCCGGGTAGTAGCGCTCGCAGGCGTGGATCGCGTTGACCACCATGGCCTCGCACTGCGCGGTGGAGGCGGTGAGACCGCCGGGCAGCACCAGCGCCTGACGATGCATCACCATGCCGGTATGGGTCCACAGATCGAAATGGCCGACCCACAATTGTTCGTTGATCGCGGCGACCAGCCGCTGCACCTCGGCGCGGCGCGCCTGCGGCATCTTCATGTCGAAGGCGCAGGCGAGATGCAGCGCCTCGATCTCGCCCATCCAGGTGAACGAGAGCTGATAATCGATCCAGTCTCCCTTGGAGACGATCGTCACCTCGTCTTCGCCGGAACGCTCGAACGCCCAGTTGTTGTCGGTGGCGATATCCTCGACCACCGCAAGCGGGTTGTTCCGGGAATCGATAATGCTTTCGACGAGGGACATGCCGTCTCGGACCTTGTTCTTATGATCGCTTGATACGCACACGGAAGCCGGCACTTGCGACATACTGCGTCGTGGCCGAGTGCAGTTCCTTGACCGGGCTTCCGGATGCCCCTGGACCTGACGCCGATGAAGTGATGTGATTTGCGGAATCCGCGCAACCGCACGCCGAGTCCGTCCACAGCCAAAGCGCGCATCGTCCACAGCTGATCTCCGCCACATCTGTGATTTTGAGAACAAATCGGAATCTAAGCGTTCGCGTAACGCTTTGTTAACCATTTGCCGGCGCTTCGCCGCGCCTGTGAATCAGCCTCCGGGCGCTCACATCAACCTCGCAGAGCCGCAACGCGCTCATGGGGACATGCCGTTTCCCCATGCCAAAGGCCTTGCCCGGCTGTCGCGCTTTGGTCATATTTCGCCTCAGGTACGTCCATTCCGGGCGTGCCGAGTTCTCAGGGCGGGGTGAAAATCCCCACCGGCGGTAAGGGTGATGAGCCCAAGCCCGCGAGCGCCTTCCTTCGCGAAGCCGGCGGAAGGGTCAGCAGATTCGGTGCAATTCCGAAGCCGACGGTTACAGTCCGGATGAAAGAGAACGGTTGCGGCGGCCAACGCGATTTTCGCGTGGGCTCGTGTCGTTGTCCGTGTGCCCTGATTCTGGTCCTGAAAGAGGAAAGCCATGAATCAGATGTTGCAAGACCAAGACGTTCAAGCTTCTCAAATCCAAACCTCCCAAGCAGAAAGCGCTCCCGATACGCCGGCCGTTCCGCCGACGCCGGAGCATCCGCACTTCGCAAAGCCGCAGCGCGTTGCCTTTGTGCAGTCGTCCTGGCACCGCGAGGTGGTGGAAGAGTGCCGCATCTCCTTCCTGAAGGAGATCGAGGCGAGGCACATCACCAATGTCGACGTGTTCGAGGTGCCGGGCTCGTTCGAGATCCCGCTGCATGCGCAGCTGTTGGCGAAGACCCGCCGCTACACCGCGATCGTCGCGGCCGGGCTCGTTGTCGATGGCGGCATCTACCGCCACGAATTCGTCGCCGACACCGTGATCAAGGCGCTGATGGATGTGCAATTGCGCACCGAGGTGCCGGTGTTCTCGGCGGTGCTGACGCCGCAGCAATTCCACGAGACGGAGGTGCATTACGAGTTCTTCCGCAAGCACTTCGTCATCAAGGGGACCGAGGTTGCGGAAGCCTGCGCCAACACGCTGCTCAGCCTCGAGCGTCTGCGCGGCCAGGTCGCGGCGGGAATCCCGGGCTAGCATCGGCGGAAAAGCGATTCCGGCATGCGTGCCGGGATCGCTCTCGCCTGCGGCGCGTTCGGTTATGCTTGCGGCATAAAACCAAAACGCGCGGGAGGCACCCCATGACCGAACAACATTCCTCCGACTGGCTCGGCCTGTCGGGCCGCGTTGCCGTCGTCACCGGCGGAGGCGGCGGTATCGGCCGCGCCACCGCGGTCAGTTTCGCGCGGGCCGGCGCCAGGGTCGCCGCGCTCGATCGCGACGAGCGCTCCCTTGCGGAGACCAAGGCAGAGCTTCGCGAATTCGGCGACGGTCATCTCGTCGCGACCTGCGATACGACCAGCGAGGACAATGTCGCGGCAGCCGCCGATGCCGTCGCGCGCACGCTCGGCGCTTGCGACATCCTCGTCAACACCGCGGCGGTGCTGCGCCCGGGCGGGCTCGATACGCTGCCGCTCGCGGAATGGAATGCGGTGCTGGCGGTCAATCTCACCGGCTATTTCATCTGCGCGCAGGCGTTCGGCCGCCAGATGCGCAAGGCCGGACGCGGCAGCCTCATCCACGTCGCCTCGATCGCCGCCAGCAATGCGCAGGGGCAGAGCGGCGCCTACAGCGTCAGCAAGGCTGGCGTCGTGATGCTCTCGCAGCAACTCGCAGCCGAATGGGGGCCGCATGGCATCCGCAGCAATGTGGTGAGCCCCGGCCTTGTCGTGACACCGATGAGCCAGGCCTTCTACGATACGCCTGGCGTCACCGAACGGCGCACCGCGGTGGTGCCGATGCGCCGGATCGGCGCATCGCAGGACATGGCGGACGCGACCCTGTTCCTGGCGAGCGATCGCTCGTCATACGTCAATGGTGAGGAGATCATGGTCGATGGCGGCTATGCGCGGACGCTGATGAGCCACGTGCCACGGCCGGGGTTTTAGCGAGGTGGCTGCAGCATACTCGGTGTCGTCCCGGCCTTGAGCCAGGACCCATAACCACCAATGCGAATTGATTGACAACGCTGGAGCCACAGCCTTCGCAACATCAAGGCCTGTGGTTATGGGTCCCTGCTTTCGCAGGGACGACAGCAAATATCGATTTAATCGAACAGGCTGGAAACCGACTCTTCCGCCGCGGTGCGGCCGATCGCTTCGGCGATCAGGCCGGCGATCGAGATCTGGCGGATGTTCGGCGCCTTGTTGACGGCCTCGGTCGGCAGGATCGAGTCGGTGATGACCAGTTCCTTCAGCCGCGACGAGGCGATGCGCGCGGCGGCGCCGCCGGACAGCACGCCGTGGGTGATATAGGCCGAGACTTCCTTGGCGCCGTGCGCGATCAGCGCCTCGGCCGCATTCACCAGCGTGCCGCCGGAATCGACGATGTCGTCGACCAGGATGCAATTGTAGCCGGCGACGTCGCCGATCACGTTCATCACCTCGGACTCGCCGGGGCGCTCGCGGCGCTTGTCGACGATCGCAAGCGGGGTGTTGATGCGCTTGGCGAGGCCGCGGGCACGCGCCACGCCGCCGACGTCGGGCGATACCACCATCACCTTGGCGAGGTCGAATTTCTCTTTGATGTCGCGCACCATCAGGGGCGCCGCGAACAGGTTGTCGGTCGGGATGTCGAAGAAGCCCTGGATCTGGCCGGCATGCAGGTCGAGCGTCATGACGCGGTCGACGCCGGCGTGCGAGATCAGGTTGGCGACGAGCTTGGCCGAGATCGGCGTACGCGAGCCGGACCTGCGATCCTGCCTGGCATAGCCGAAATAGGGCACCACCGCGGTGATGCGGCGCGCCGAGGAACGGCGCAGCGCGTCGGTGATGATCAACAGTTCCATCAGATTGTCGTTGGCCGGAAACGACGTCGACTGCAGGATGAACATGTCCGAGCCGCGGACGTTCTCCTGGATCTCGACGAAGATCTCCATGTCGGCGAAGCGCCGGACCACGGCCTTGGTCAGTTCGATGCCAAGTCCCTTGGCGATCTCCTGCGCCAGCGCAGGATTGGAGTTACCGGCGACGAGTTTGATTGATCCGTTCTTTGCCGACATCGATGCTTCCCCCCGCGCCTTGCTGGATACGACGTTCAGCATCTCAAGTCCTTACAGAACCGGCGGGTTTTCGGTGCGCGAGGGAATATCAGGCAGGCGCATCCGATGGCAACCCATTAGCCGGCTTTGGCCGCCGTTTTCCTGGGCAAAAAACGCATTTCCCCGGGCGATAACGGGGTTTAGTCGGCGGAATAGCCGAGCGCCACGGTCTCGGGCGCGGCGGGGGCCGGGGCGCTTGCCACCGTGGGCCCGCGGAGGTCCGGTGCCGGGGCGGGCGTGGGGCCGCCATTGATCATGCCGGACAGGCCACTGAGCCCGGCCTGGGCGATCTTGCGCAGCACCAGGTCGTCGGCGGCGGCCCAGGCGTCGCGGCCGGCCTTGCCGGCGGGCTCCTCGCCGGAGAGCCGCAGCGCGCGTTGCTGGTTGCTGTCGTAGACGTCCCACACCCACGCGATCATGGTGCGGCCGCGCACCACCTGTGCCGAAAGATAGCTGCGCACGCGATAGGCGGCAGCGCCCTGGCGCGACACGATCGACAGGCTGCGCAGCTTGGACTCGCTGTCGAGCACGCCGACCATGCGGTCGAACACCTGGGGCGGCGGGCCGTCGATCGATTCGAATGCAACTGTTGCGCCGCTGCTTGCCGGCGTGGCCATGGCGTAGGAGTCGGCCACGTTGCCGCCGGCCGCGCAGCCGCCAAGCGCGCACGCGATCGCAAGCCACGAGCATGCGATCGCGGCACGCACGGCTGTCCCAGTTTGAAACTGGCGGTTCGACGCTTCCCTCATTGCGTCCTGCGATATCGTTAAAACGGCTTAACGTCTAGGGCAGGACGGCCACAGCACTTAACCGATCCGGGCGGCGCGCCGCGAGGTTTCGGATTTCCCTGCTCAGTCAGAGAGATGGTGCCGCATGGCTGCGGTGATCCAGGTCCATTCGCGGTTCGGGCTCGCGTCCGTCGATTGCCCGCGCATGATGGCGACGAGCTCCCAATAGCGCGCCGCACGGGCGTCGTGCAGGGCATATTTGCCGCGGATCCAGTTGCGGAATTCCAGATCAGGTTTTCGCTTCAGCAATCGCGCCGATGTTTCCAGCCAGTCGCGCGCCAGCGCCTGGCCGGCCTCCGACGTCGGGCCGAGGTCGCGCGCGATGATCTCCTTGGCTCTCGCCAGCACGGTTTGGTTGGCCGCCTGCCAGGCGGCGAGATCCAGCACGTGGTGATTCCAGACGTCCTCCGCGTTGGCGCGGATGTTGGCGACGAGGGAAGGGTCGTTGAGCATCTCCGAAAGCTCGATCCAGGCATCGCACTGCTCCGGCGTCGGCTCGTCCGGCAATTCGGGCACGCTGGTCTCGATCATCTGCCGGATCCATTTCCGGTCAATGTTGATGCCGTCGGACACCTTCTCGAAAAAGCGTTCGACGACGTTGCGGCGCTCGGCGCGGGACAGCTGCGTCATGGTCAAAAATCTCCTCAAATCTGCTTCGGTGAGTTGCGGTGAACGCAACGCAGCCCGCAGGGCCGAGGCGACGCGGCGCTGTGCCGCGATCTCCGCTTCCAGCGTCTCGAGGCGAAGCTGCAGCGCCTCGACCAGCGAGAGTTCCTTGGTCAGGACCTCGCGGATGGCGTCGAGACCGAGGCCCGCATCGCGCAGGCAGCGGATCAGGTCGAGGCGAATCAGTTCGTCGTCGGTGAAGACGCGATAGCCGCTCGCGGTGCGGCCGGCCGGCGGCAGCAACCCCTGGTCCGAATAGAAGCGGAGCTTGCGGACGGAAATTCCGCTGAGCCGCGCCGCCTCGCCGATGCTGTAGGTGCGTTGTGTCATGCGCCGCTTGTCCGGTCTCCAGCAGGTGGAGAGTCAAGACGCTTGTCGCACAAAAATCGCCCGATTTTATTCTGACGCGTTTCCCTCACCGCGAACCGGTATCCACTTCGCGGGAAAACGCTCTGGATGCCCGGCGTCAGCCTTCCAGCGCGATGGCGTGAACGAGCCGGCCGTAATCGGCTTCCTTGCGGTGCACGGAGCGGCGGTAGCTGAAGCAGCGCTCGTCGGAATAGGTGTCTATGCCGAGATCGTCGATCATCAGCACGCCGGCATTTTCCAGCCGCATGCGGATGAAGCCGGCAAGATCGAACATCGCGTGTCCGTCGCGTTCGGCGGGCATGAAGAACATGCCGTTCTCCGCATCGGCCTCGATGAAGCGTTCGACGAATTCGTTGCCGACCTCGTAGGACTCCTTGCGGATCAGCGGGCCGATGGCGGCGACGATGCCGCCGCGCTCCGCACCGAGCTTCTCCATCGCGTCGATGGTCGATTCCAGCACGCCGGTCAGCGCGCCCTTCCAGCCGGCATGCGCCGCGCCGATCACGCGCGCATTGGGATCGACCAACAGGATCGGGCCGCAGTCGGCCGTCGTGACCGATATCGCAAGGCCTTCGGTGCGGGTGACGAGCGCGTCCGCCTTCGGGCGCGCGCCGCCATTCCATGGACCGGTCACGGCCACGACGTCAGGCGAGTGAATCTGGTGCACGCTGACGAGGTGATCGAGCGGCACGCCGAGCTGCGCCGCCATCCGCCGCCGGTTCTCCGCGACCTTGGCCGGATCGTCGCGCGAGCCCAGCCCGCCATTGAGGGCGGCATAGATGCCCTCCGACACGCCGCCTTCACGCGAGAAGAAGGCATGGCGCAGGCCCGGAATGGCCGACAGCAGCGGTGATCCCAATGTCATTGTTCGGTCTCGTCAGGCTGATCGCTCAATCCGGCGATCGAGGTGAGGCGTGGGTCGGAGATGGCCATGACCTTGAACATCGAGCCCATCCCGCCGCGTCCGGAATCGGTCAGCCGCTTCAGCGCACCGGCAACGTCGGCGGAGACTTCGGGGCTTGCTTTCGCCATCAGCCCGGCCGCACGGGCCTCGACGCCGAGACGCTTGAGGAAGTCGCCCTGCGTCACCGGTCCGTGGACGAGCGCGCCGACATCCTCGGCGGCCCGCGCCATGGCCTGGAAATCGACATGTGCGGTCACATCGGCCTGTCCCGGGTTCTTCAGCGGGTCGGCGAAGCTGTGGCGTGCGATCGCCTGGAAAGTGTCGCCGGCGTCGCTGCGCAGATGACCGTAATCGATGATCAGCGCGGCGCCGTCCTGGTCGCGCAGCCGCGTAGCGAGCTTCATGATCTCGTTGTCGGGCCGCCATTCGAACACCGCGCCGAGCGGCGCGGCGCGCACCAGCGGCGGCAGCAGCACCTCGAAATGCGGCACAGGCTCTGGCGCGGGAGCGAAATACAAGTTGCCATTGGCATCCATCCCGACCGTCCGCTCGTGCCAGCCGGTCTCGCGCCGGACCATCTGGTGGATCGGCAGCACGTCGAAATATTCGTTGGCGAGGATCACCGCCGGTCCCTCGGGCACGTCGTCGATGCTGTCGTGCCAGGTGACGTTGCGCACGCCCGCCAGCGTGGCGTACTGCTTCTCGCGCAGCACCGGGTTGACCTCGACGAGGTGGATGCTGAGCGACTGGTAGAGCGGCGGCAGCACGCGTAGCGCACGCAGCGCGTCGGACATCATGGTGCCGCGGCCCGGGCCGAGCTCGATCAGGCGAAGCGTCGCCGGCGAGCCGATCGCGCGCCAGATCGAGGCGCTCCACAGCCCGAGCAGCTCGCCGAACATCTGGCTGACCTCGGGCGCCGTGGTGAAATCGCCCTCGCGGCCGAGCGGATCGCGCGACAAATAGTAGCCGTACCGCGGATGCATCAGGCACAATTCCATGTAGCGCCAGACCGGCATCGGCCCGGACAGCTTGATCAGCTTCCTGATCTCATCCAGCAGCGGGGAGGGTTCGTTCACGGCCTTCCTTGGATTGCACTTGCTTTGGATTGAACTTGTTCAGGTTGAACTCGGCGCCGGGCCGTTCGCCCGGCGGCGAACGGCGGTCGTGATGATGATAACGCCCACAATGATCATTGGCACCGACAGCAGCATGCCCATGGTTAGTCCGCCCCACAGGAATCCGAGTTGCGGGTCGGGCTCCCTGAAGTGCTCGCCGATGATTCGGGCAACGCCGTAGATCGTGATGAAGCTGCCGAGGATCAGGCCGGGACGCTTCAGCGCGCCCATCCGGATCATGATCGCCAGCGCCGCAAACAGCACGATGCCCTCGAGCCCGGCCTCGTAGAGCTGGCTCGGATGCCGCGGCAGCGGCCCGCCATTGGGGAAGATCATGGCCCAGGGCAGGTCCGGATCGGCGTGACGGCCCCACAACTCGCTGTTGATGAAATTGGCGAGCCGGCCGAGGAACAGCCCGATCGGCGCGACCGCGGTGGTGATGTCGCCGAGCGACAGGATCGGGATGTTGTTGCGGCGGGCAAACAGCATCACCGCTGCGACGCAGCCGAGGAAGCCGCCGTGGAACGACATGCCGCCCTTCCACAATTCCAGGATTTCGCCCGGATGCGCGATGAAGAAGGGCAAATTGTAGAACAGCACGTAGCCGGTGCGGCCGCCGACGATGATGCCGATGGTGATCCAGAGGATGAAATCGTCGAGCTGCGGCAGCGTGATCGGTGCCGGGCCGCCCCACAGCCGCTCCTTCTTGATCAGCGAGCGGGCGTAGATCCAGCCCAGCACGATGCCGACGATATAGGCCAGCGCATACCACCGGATCACGATCGGCCCGAGCGAGAGCGCTACGGGATTGAACACCGGAAAGTCGATCAGCAGGAACGGCATCGTTCGTCTTGAGACTCAGCTCACGAGGTTGCGCCGGTAAAGCGCGAGTAGCCGCTCCCAATGGCGTTCGGCGGCGTCGCGGTCATAGACCGGACGCTTGGGGAACGCAAAGCCGTGATGTGTGCCGGGATAGATCTCGACCTCGTTGTTCGATCCCTTCATGCCGGCCTTCACCTGCTCGATGATGTCCTGGGGCGCGTAGATATCGGTCTCGGCGCAGGCGAAATAGAGTTCGGCCTTTGTCTTTTGCGCGGCAAGATGCGGACTGTCGGGCTGGTCGGTCGCCAGATGCGTGCCGTAGACCGAGGCGGCGGCCTTGACGAGATCGCCGAAATGCGTCGCGGCGTTCACCGCATAGCGGCCGCTCATGCAATAGCCGACAGTGCCGATGATCGCGGTGTTGGCCGCCTTCTGCGTCTCGGCATAGGCGAGCAGGCCTTTGGTGTCCTCCATGACCAGCGGAATGTTGAGCGAGTGCATCAGCTCGAACATGCGCTTGCGCTCGGGCGATTCCGGATCGGGATTGATCGGGCCGAGCTCCATCACGCCGGCGCGGTAATACATGTTGGGCAGCATCACATAATAGCCTGACGTGCCGAGCCGGCGCGCCATGTCGCGCAGCTCCTCGCGGATCGCCGGCGCGTCCATGTAGAAGATGACGACGGGGAAGGGGCCGCCGCGCTCGGGATGGGTGATGAAGGTGGTGGTCTTGCCGTCCTTGGTCGGGATCTCGACGGTCTGGTCCATCATGGCGTTTCTGCTCGCGTTATGTGTGCGATTTCTGTTGTGAGTTCACACGATTGCAAGGAAACCGGAGCATGACAAGGCAAGCCTCTGGAGGCCTGCCATTCGCGGCGGACTTGAACCGGATGGCTGAGATCGCCATTGTCTTTGGCGCGAGGCAGTGAACGCGGAGAGTTTTGCGAGATGACCCAGACCAGCAACCGGTTTTTCGATGAGATCGGCCGTCTGATGAACGATGCCGCCGGCGCCGCCCAGGGCGTCAAGCGCGAGGTCGACACGGTCATGCGCAACCAGGCGGAACGGATCCTGCGCGACCTCGACGTCGTCAAGCGCGAGGAATTCGACGCGGTCAAGGACATGGCCCGCCTGGCGCGCGAGGAGAACGAGGCGCTGAAGGCGCGGATCGCGGCGCTGGAAGCCAAGCTCGGCGGTACGGTCGGCTGATCTTCCACCCTCCCCTGGAGGGGGAGGGTCGGCTCACATGGCGCGCAGCGAAATGTGAGCCGGGGTGGGGTGACGGTCCCTCCACCTGAACTGTGCCCGTGTTGAGAGATCACCCCACCCGACCCGCATTCCGCTTCGCTGCATGCGGTCCGACCCTCCCCCTCCAGGGGAGGGTGAAGCAAGAAAATTTCCTTCATTTCCTTGTCATTTCGGCCCTTTGGGGCTAAAAGCCCGCCACGTCCGCGGCCCCCGCACCCCTGGAGGCTTGCTGTGGACCTGAGCATGGGCCGCGCTGCGGCCTTTAACTTTTTAAATACAAGGACTTAACGTTATGGCGACCGTCAAGGAATTGAAGGCGACCGCGCGTCCGAAGAGCGGCAAGGGGGCCGCCCGGGCAGAGCGTCGCGCCGGGAGAGTTCCCGGAGTGATCTACGGAGACAACCAGCCCCCCGTGACCATCTCGGTCGACGATCGTGAACTGCGCCAGCGCATCCTGGCGGGCCGGTTCCTCACCACGCTGTTCGACATCGATCTCGAGGGCAAGAAGCATCGCGTGATTCCGCGCGACTACCACCTCGACCCGGTGAAGGACTTCCCGCTCCATGTCGACTTCATGCGGCTCGGTGAAGGCGCCACCATCCGCGTCAGCGTGCCGCTGCACATCGTGAACGGCGAAACCTCGCCTGGCGTCAAGCGCGGCGGCACCGTGAACATCGTCACCCACACGCTCGAGCTCGAATGCGCGGTCGACAACATCCCGCAATATATCGAAGCCGACGTGGGCAGCCTCGAGATCAGCTATTCGCTGCATCTCTCCGACGTCAAGTTGCCGAAGGGCGTGAAGTCGCTGACCCGCGAGGACGCGACCCTGGTCACCATCGTGCCGCCGTCCGGCTACGCCGAAGAGCAGAAGGCCGCGGCTGCGGCTGCTGCCGGTGGCGCTGCTCCGGCCGCGGGTGCTGCAGCTCCGGCCGCTGCGGCGGCTCCGGCTGCGGGTGCTGCGGCTCCGGCCGCGGGTGCCAAGGCTCCCGCCGGTGGCGACAAGAAGAAGTAATCGATCAGGTCGGCGCGCGATCGTCTGATGGCGCGCCGACGCGGGATGCCGCGCCATGCGCCTTTTTGTCGGTCTCGGTAATCCCGGCGCGAAATACGCCAGTAACCGGCACAATATCGGTTTCCTGGCGGTCGATGAGATTGCACGGCGTCATGGTTTCGCACCATGGCGCCGTCGCTTTCAGGGCGAGGCCTCCGAGGGCGTCGTCGATCGCGAGAAGGTCGTGCTGCTGAAGCCGACCACCTACATGAACGAGTCCGGGCGCGCGGTGCAGGAAGCGGCGAACTTCTTCAAGCTGACGCCCTCCGACGTCACCGTGTTCCAGGACGAGCTCGAACTGCCGCCGGCCAAGGTGCGGGTCAAGATCGGCGGCGGGATCGCCGGCCATAACGGGCTGCGCTCGATCTCCGCGCATATCGGCAACGAGTATCGGCGGGTGCGGCTCGGGATCGGTCATCCCGGCGTCAAGGAGCTCGTGCACAGCCACGTGCTGTCGGACTTCGCCAAGAGCGACCGGGCGTGGGTGGAGGCCCTGTGCCAGGCCGTCGCCGACAATGCCGGCCTGCTGGCGACGGGCCACGACGCGTCGTTCGCCAACAAGGTGCATCTGACGATGCAAGCCAAGGGGTTTTTCGACAAGGGTGAGAACGGCGGCGAGAAGCCGGCCTGACCTCCTTTGTCGTCATGCCCGGTCTTGTGCCGGGCATCCACGTCTTACGTGCCGCGTGCACCGTAAGACGTGGATGGCCGGGACGAGCCCGGCCATGACAGATCAGAGAATGTTGAGGAAGACATGGGATTCAAATGCGGGATCGTCGGGCTGCCTAACGTCGGCAAGTCGACGCTGTTCAATGCGCTGACCGAAACGGCGGCCGCCCAGGCGGCGAACTATCCGTTCTGCACCATCGAGCCGAATGTCGGCGAGGTCGCGGTGCCCGATCCGCGGCTGGAAAAGCTCGCGGCTGTCGCGAAGTCCGCGCAGATCATTCCGACCCGGCTGACCTTCGTCGACATCGCGGGCCTCGTCCGCGGCGCGTCGCAGGGCGAAGGTCTCGGTAACCAGTTCCTCGCCAACATCCGCGAGGTCGACGCCATCGCCCACGTGGTGCGCTGCTTCGAGGATTCCGACATCACCCATGTCGAGGGCAAGATCGCGCCGCTCGCCGACATCGAGACCATCGAGACCGAGCTGATGCTGTCCGACCTCGACAGCCTGGAGAAGCGCGTCGACAACCTCTCGAAGAAGGCCAAGGGCAACGACAAGGAAGCCAAGGAGCAGCTCGAGCTCGTCAACCGCGCCCTGGTGCTGCTGCGCGACGGCAAGCCGGCGCGTGCGCTGGAGCGCAAGCCGGAGGAGGAGCGCGCGTTCCGCATGCTCGGGCTCCTGACCTCGAAGCCCGTGCTCTATGTCTGCAACGTCGAGGAAGCCTCGGCCAAGGACGGCAACAATTTTTCCAAGGCGGTGTTCGAGCGCGCCAAGGAGGAGGGCGCGGTCGCGGTCGTGATCTCGGCTAAGATCGAATCCGAAATCGCGACGCTGTCGCGCGAGGAACGCACTGACTTCCTGGAGACACTGGGTCTGGAGGAGGCTGGGCTCGATCGGCTGATCCGCGCCGGCTACCGGCTGCTCGATCTCATCACCTATTTCACCGTCGGCCCGAAGGAAGCACGCGCCTGGACCATCGACCGCGGCACCAAGGCGCCTGCCGCCGCCGGCGTGATCCATACCGATTTCGAGAAGGGCTTCATCCGCGCCGAGACCATCGCCTATGCCGATTACATCGCCGGCAACGGCGAGGCCGGCGCACGCGATGCCGGCAAGCTGCGGCTTGAAGGCAAGGAGTACGTCGTCGCCGACGGCGACGTCATGCATTTCCGCTTCAACACCTGATCGCGCTGTTCAGCCGCGCATGAAGCGGCAGCGAATTCGGCACCGCTCTATCCCCACGTCGTCCCGGGCAAGCGAAGCGCGACCCGGGACCCATAACCACCAATTTTCGTGATCAATGGGGCTGTGGCCCCAGCGTCCTTTCACAACAGGCTGCTGTGGTTATGGGTCCCTGCTTTCGCAGGGACGACATCGCGTATGGGGCGGCGCTCGCCTCACCGATCCGCACGCCCGATCACGTCCATCAGCTCGGCGATCTTGCGCCGCTGGTCGGCCTTGTCGCCGGACGAGATCGCATGCTCGACGCAATGCGCCACATGATCGCGCAGCACCTCTTCCTCGACGCGGCGCAGCGCCGCGCGCGCGGCCGCGATCTGCGTCACCACGTCGATGCAATAGCGGTCGTCCTCGACCATGGCGGCCAACCCGCGGATCTGACCTTCGATCCGTTTGAGCCGTTTTAAGCAGGATGTCTTGACCTCGTCTCTCATAGACCTCATATACCCCCCTAGGGTATACAAATCAAGGGGCCGGGTTAGCGGCCGGGAAGAGTTTCGTGGCACACGCAACACACGACCATTCGCACGCGGATCATCACCACAATGGCGCGGCCGCGCATTCCTGCTGCGGCGGCAAGCATGGTCACGACACGCCGCCGGCCGAGGCGGCGTTCGCGATCGATCCGGTCTGCGGCATGAAGGTCAACCCGGCGACCGCCAAGCACCGCTTCAGCTACCAGGGCGAGGAGTACCTGTTCTGCAGCAGCCGCTGCCGCGAGCGTTTCGAGACCGACCCTGAGAAGTATCTCAAGCCGCGTGAACCCGAGCCGCCGGCGCCCGCGGGCACCATCTACACCTGCCCGATGCATCCCGAGGTGCGTCAGGTCGGTCCGGGCAGCTGCCCGATCTGCGGCATGGCGCTGGAGCCCGAGCAGGTCTCGCTCGACGACGGTCCCGATCCCGAACTGATCGACATGACGCGGCGGTTCTGGATCGGCCTCGCGCTGACCGTGCCGGTGTTCGTGCTCGAGATGGGCAGCCATCTCGGGCTGATGCAGCTGGTGCCGCAGCACTGGTCGAACTGGGTCTCACTCGTGCTGGCGACGCCGGTCGTGCTGTGGGCCGGCGCGCCGTTCTTCGTGCGCGGCTGGCAGTCGCTGGTCACCCGCAATCTCAACATGTTCACGTTGATCGCGATGGGCACCGGCGTCGCCTATGTCTACAGCGTGGTCGCGACGCTGGCGCCGCAGCTGTTCCCGCCCGCGTTCCGCGACATGCATGGCGCGGTCGCGGTGTATTTCGAGGCGGCGGCCGTGATCACGGTGCTGGTGCTGCTCGGCCAGGTGCTGGAATTGCGCGCCCGCGCGCAGACCTCGGGCGCGATCCGCGCGCTGCTCGGCCTCGCGCCGAAGACCGCGCGGCGCATCACCGAACATGGCGACGAGGACATCGACATCGACGCGATCAAGGTCGGCGACCGCCTGCGCGTGCGGCCGGGCGAGAAGGTGCCGGTCGACGGCGTCGTCGTCGAGGGCAGTGCGGTCATTGACGAGTCCATGGTCACAGGCGAGTCGATGCCGGTCACGAAGGCCGAAGGCCAGAACGTGATCGGCGGCACCGTCAACCAGAGCGGCGGCCTCGTGATGCGCGCCGAGAAGATCGGCCGCGACACCATGCTGTCGCGGATCGTCGACATGGTGGCGAAGGCGCAGCGCTCACGCGCGCCGATCCAGCGGCTCGCCGATCGCGTCGCCGGCTGGTTCGTGCCGGCGGTGATCGCCGCCGCCGTGCTCGCCTTTATCGCCTGGACGGTGTTCGGCCCCGAGCCGCGCCTGACCTTCGCGCTGGTCGCCGCCGTCACGGTGCTGATCATCGCCTGCCCGTGCGCGCTGGGATTGGCGACGCCGATGTCGATCATGGTCGGCGTCGGCCGCGGCGCGCATTCCGGCATCCTGATCCGCGACGCGCAGGCGCTGGAGCGGATGGAGGCGATCGACACGCTGGTCATCGACAAGACCGGTACGCTCACCGAGGGCAAGCCGAAGGTCGTGCACGTCATTGCCGCCGAAGGACTCGACGAGAGCGATCTGCTGCGCCTGGCGGCCAGTGTCGAGCAGGGCAGCGAGCACCCGCTGGCACAGGCGATTATCGCCGCTGCCAGGGAGCGCAAGCTCGCATCCGCCGCCGTCAGCAATTTCGCCTCGCCTTCCGGCAAGGGCGCGACCGGCACCGTCGAGAGCAGGCAAGTTGCGCTCGGCAACGCGGTGCTGATGGCCGAGCTGAAGATCGCGACGGCAGCGCTCGACGAGGCGGCCGAGGCGGCGCGGCGGGACGGCGCGACGGCCATCTATGTCGCGGTCGATGGCCGCGTCGTCGGGGTGATCGCGATAGCCGATCCGGTCAAGCCGTCTGCGACGAGCGCGCTGCAGGCGCTGCGCGCCGAGGGCCTGCGCATCGTGATGCTGACCGGCGACAACGAGACCACCGCGCGGGCGGTGGCGAAGACGCTCGGCATCGACGAGGTCGAGGCCGGCGTTCTGCCGGAGCGCAAGAGCGAGGTGGTGCAGCGGCTGCGCGGCGAGGGGCGCACCGTCGCGATGGCCGGCGACGGCGTCAATGACGCGCCGGCGCTCGCCGCTGCCGATGTCGGCATCGCGATGGGCGGCGGCACCGACGTCGCGATCGAGAGCGCCGGCGTCACGCTGCTCACGGGCGATCTGATGGGCCTCGTGCGCGCGCGGCGGCTGTCGGTCGCGACCATGCGCAACATCCGCCAGAACCTGGCGTTCGCGTTCGTCTACAACGCCGCCGGGGTGCCGATCGCAGCCGGCGTGCTGTATCCGCTGTTCGGCATCCTGCTGTCGCCGATGGTCGGCGCCGCCGCGATGGCGCTTTCCTCGGTCAGCGTGATCGGCAATGCGCTTAGGCTCGGCAGGGTGAAGCTGGACTAGACGTTTCTTACCTCGCCCCGCGTGCGGAGAGAGGTCGGATCGCATCGCAAGATGCGATCCGGGTGAGGGGGACACTCCACGAGTCTGTCTCTCGCCTTTTGTGCGGAAGCAGCCCCTCACCCCAGCCCTCTCCCCGTAAAAACGGTGAGAGGGAGAAAGCGCGATCACGCCGGCAACAGCCGCTGTTCGCGGCGCTCCATCTCGGCATCGAGCCAGGTTGCGAGATCCTCGCTGACCGCGACCATCGGCAGCCGCACCTCGGGGCTGTCGATCAGCCCCTGCCGCCACAGCCAGTGCTTGGCCGGCGCGGGGCTTGGTTCGGCGAACAACAGCCTCGTCAGGCCGACGACGCTCTGCCAGGCGGCCAGCGCCGTGTCGCGCTGGCCCTGCTGCAGCAGCGTGCGGATCGCAGCGAAGGTGTTTGTTTCCAGATGTGCGGACAGCAGGATCGCGCCGTCGGCGCCGTCCGAGAGCGCATCGAAGGTTTGCGCATCCTCGCCGGTCAGCACGCGGAAGCCGGCCGGCCGGCGGTTGAGGAAGTCGATCGACTGCGCGCGGTCGGCGCAGCAATCCTTCATGCCGGCGATGTTCGGATGGTCCGCGAGCGCCAGCAACGTTTCGTTGGTCAGGTTCACCGCCGTGCGATAGGGGATGTTGTAAAGCACGATCGGCCACGACGCGTGATCGGCGAGCGCGTTGAAGTGCTGCGCGAGCCCGCGTTGCGAGGGCCTGATATAATAGGGGCTGGCGATCAGATAGCCGTTGATCGGCCAGTCGGCCGTATCATCCAGCGCTTCCTTCATCCGGGCGGTCGAGGCGCCGGAGAGCCCGAGACAGACCGGCAAATGGCGGGAGCTGACACTGAGCTCGTCGAGCACGACGCTCACCAGCCCCTCCAGTTCGTCCACGCTGAGCGCCATGCCCTCGCCGGAGGTTGCGCCGAGAATGAACCCGTCGACGGGGCCGCTGGCGTAGTGCTGTACGAGACGCCGCAGCGACGTGACGTCGAGCTCGCCGTTACGGAATGGCGTGATCAGAGGCAGCCAGAGGCCCTGCAATTGCTGGTGTAGATCGGTCATGTTCCATCTCCTGGGGAAGGCAAAGCCGGAGACGGGACCAACAAAAAACCCCGTCCAGGCGGCGGGGTTTCGGGATCGGTTTGAATGCGAAGGTGATCTTATCGCGCGCGATCTCGTGTCCCCAGGAGGGGAGCTTTTTTCGACGACAGAACGGCGCACGAAGTCGTGATCATGGGACAATGATGCTGCGCTGCGAGGTTGTTGTCAATGCAGATGCTGATCGGCGCGTGCGGCGCGTTTTGCGCATGACGTGGAGGTGAAAGGGCGCGGCGATGAAAAAAAGCCGGGCTCGAGTGAGCCCGGCTTAAGGTATTGGCCACGTGAGGCCGACACAATCACCTTCCAAGAGGGATTACTGAACTTCCGCGCCACTGGAGGAGGGGGACATATGCGCGACGCGAACGCTCAGCGTGTAAGCAATATGATCCCCATCGACGGCCTGCAGCAACTATCCAGGTCGCATGTCAGTCATGCGGAGACCGGGGGCAGCACGGATATCCCTATAAACCAGCCCTATAAGGGCGGCTTAATCACGACGGCCAGCGCTGCGCCTTGCTAACCACGAAGTCGCGGAACACCTGCACCCGGGCCACCGTCTTCAGCTCTTCCGGATAGACGAAGTAGGTGTCGAGCGCGATCGAGTCGGACTCGCCGAACAGCTGCACGAGGTTGTTCTGTTCGACCAGATAGTCCGGCAGCGCGGCGATGCCGAGGCCCTGCTGGCAGGCGCGCACGAGGCCAAGGATGTTGTTGACCTTGAAGTAGGGCTCGCGCGGACCGGAGCCGTTGCGGCCGGCATCGATCAGCCAGCTGCGGTTCTGCAGATGCGCCGGCACCTGCGAGTCGCCGAGCATGATGATGCGGTGCGAGTCGAGATCATCGAGCGTGCGCGGCGTGCCGAAGCGCTTGATGTATTCCGGCGAGCAATAGGCATGGAAGCCGATCGAGAACAGCTTGCGCTGGATCAGGTCCGGCTGGGTCGGCTTGCGGGTGCGGATCGCGACGTCGGCCTCGCGCATCGAGAGGTCGAGATCCTCGTCGGTGACGATCAGCGAGATCCGGATGTCGGGATAGAGCGCGGTGAACTCGTCGAGCCGCGGGATCAGCCAGTTGATGCCGAGCGCCGGCGGCGTCGTGATCTTGAGGTCGCCGCTCGGCCGCTCGCGGCTGTCGGTGAGCTTTGCGCGGGCCGCCTGCAGCTGCATGAACACGTCATGCGCGGTGCGGAACAGGAGGTCGCCCTGTTCGGTGAGGATCAGGCCGCGGGCGTGGCGGTGAAACAGCGACACCGAGAGCTCCTGCTCCAGCGCGCTGACCTGGCGGGAGACCGCCGATTGCGACAGGCCAAGCTGTTCGCCGGCATGCGTGAAGCTGCCGGCCTCCGCCGCTGCGTGAAAGACCTTCAGCTTGTCCCAATCCATATCCGTAAATCCGTCGCGAGATCGTGCCATGATTATTCCGCCGCTGCGCGATCGCTCGCGCGAAGAGCCAGGAAGCGTTCCGCCTCGAGCGCAGCCATGCAGCCGAGGCCGGCGGCGGTGACCGCCTGCCGGAAGGTTTCATCCGCCACGTCGCCCGCGGCGAACAGGCCGGGCATCGAGGTCGCGGTGGAGTTCGGCGCCACCTCGACATAGCCCGACGGTTTCAATTTGATCTGGCCTTTGACGAGCTCCGTCGCCGGCGCATGGCCGATCGCGATGAAGACGCCGTCGGTTTTGAGGTTCGTGTGCGAGCCGGTCTTGACGTTCTTCAGCCGCACATGGGTGACCTTGTTCGGGTTCTCCGATCCGCAGATCTCGTCGATCGCCGAATCCCACACCACCTTGATCTTGGGATGCTTGAACAGCCGTTCCTGCAGGATGCGCTCGGCGCGGAAATGATCGCGGCGATGCACGATGGTGACCTGGGAGGCGTGATTGGTCAGGTACAGCGCCTCCTCGACCGCGGTGTTGCCGCCGCCGACCACCACGACGTCCTTGCCGCGGTAGAAGAAGCCATCGCAGGTCGCGCAGGCCGACACGCCGCCGCCCTGGAACTTCTCTTCCGAGGGCAGGCCGAGCCAGCGCGCCTGGGCGCCGGTGGCGAGGATCACGGTCTCGGCGAGATAGACGTCGCCGGAATCGCAGGTCAGACGAAACGGGCGCTGGCCGAGTTCCAGCTTGTTGACGAGATCGGTGACGATCTTGGTGCCGACATGGGCCGCCTGCTTCTCCATCTGCTCCATCAGCCAGGGGCCCTGGATCACATCGGCGAAGCCGGGATAGTTCTCGACGTCGGTGGTGATGGTGAGCTGCCCGCCCGGCTGGATGCCCTGGATCAGCACCGGCTCGAGCATCGCGCGTGCCGCGTAGATCGCTGCGGTGTAGCCGGCGGGGCCGGACCCGATGATGACGACCTTGGCGTGGACAGGCGCGGGCATTAGCTGATCCCTCTCTTCTGGGGACTTTGACGGGGACTTGTGTGGGAAGCACCCCGGAAGCAGGTCACGGCGGTGCTAAAAGTGTCAAATCCAAGTCTAGGATATCTGGGAAGCTATGCAAGATTTGCAATCCATGGCAGCGATTTTTCCCCGGAACTGAAGTCACATTCGCGAAATCGTGCGCTGCACGCGCAATAAAATTGCGCAACGCCGGTTGGCTGCGCTATGAGAGTTGCCGGCGGACCCGCCAAGCCTTCCAAACCCCAGGGAACTGTAGTCGCGTGTCGAAGAACCTTGACGAGATCGACCTCAAAATCCTCGCCGAGATCCAGGCCGATGGCCGAATCACCAATGTGGAACTGGCCAAACGCGTCGGTATCTCGCCGCCGCCCTGCCTGCGCAGGGTCCGGGCGCTGGAGGAGGAAGGCTACATCCAGGGATACCGCGGCCTGCTCGATCCGCGCCGCCTCGGCTACGACGTCACGGTGTTCGCCTCGGTGCATCTGTCGAGCCAAGCCGACGCCGACCTCCGCGCCTTCGAGAATTTCGTGCGCGCCGAGCCGCTGGTGCGGGAATGCTGGATGCTGTCGGGTGAAGTCGATTTCATCCTCAAATGCGTCGCCCCCGACATGGCGACGTTCCAGGATTTCGTCACCCACCTGACGGCGGCGCCGCACGTGCGCAACGTCAGGACGTCACTGGTGCTGCACAATTCGAAATACGAAGCCGCGGTGCCGCTGGGCGTGAAGGTGGCGGGCTGAGGTTTGCGCTATTCCGCAGCTTGTCTGAAGTGCGGCTCCTCATCGCGCGAAGCGCGCCAGATCGCCGTGTCTACGCTCACCGGCCCACCGCCTGCCGTTGCGAGGTAAAGACAGGCAAAGCAGAACAGGATTGCAGCTGTTCCGCCGTTGTTGAGCGGCAGAAGTACCGGCTCGCCGGTCTTCAGCATATGGCCGAGGAAGTAGGCGAAGGCCATTTCACCCGAAAGGATGAAGGCAGATATCCGCGAGAGCAGTCCGATCATCAAGAGCGCGCCGAGCACCAGTTCAAGCCAGCCCGCAGCCTGGATCAACGGCGGGATGTTAGCGAAGTACGCGAGCGCCGGAAACTTGAAGATTTTTGCAACGCCGTACTGGAACAGTAGCAGGCCGGTGATGAACCGGAACAGGCTCAAGAGATACGGCTGAAAGCTCGCCGCAAGTCGGTCCACATTCATTGCGCTCTCCACCATTAGTCCCCAGCGTCAACAATGGCGGAGCTGTTTGGTTCAAGGGGTTGCGAGATCGCGAGACCGCAACCTCCTCACAATTTCGTGGATACATGCGTGGGGCGCATCTTCGCCCTCTTCGTTGCGCGCCGGCGGAATGGAACTCGAGCTGCCTGCTGCAGGTCCGTCATGTCAGCACGCTTCTGCCGCCGGCGTGCTATGGCCTGCGCTTTCGCAAGGCCTCGAGGCCGAGCGGTCCGCCGCCTGCCGCGGCGAGGTAGAGGCAGACGAAGCAGAACAGTATCGCAAGCGTGCCGTCGCTAAGCAGCGGAAAGAAGCTGACAGGCGCGTGCTCGATGAAATAGGCGAATGCCATCTCGCCGGAGAGGATGAAGGCAACGATCCGGGTGAACAGGCCCAGCATCAGCATCCCGCCGAGCACCAGTTCGAACATGCCGGCGATACCGAACAGCGAGAACGGCGTCACCTGCGCGAACATCTCGACATGCGGAAACTTGAACAGCTTGGCGACACCGAACTGGAAGAGCAACAGCCCGGTGATGAAACGGAGAATGCTCAGCAAAACGGGCTGAGCGGTTGCGCTGAGGCGGTCCAGGTCCATGCTATCCTCCAAAATGATAATGCGCGCCGTTGCCGGCGCGCATTATGGAGAACGAGGCGACGCTGTCACGCCCTCCGCGTGCAATTCATTCGGAGCGCTATGCGGTCTTGCCTTCGCGGATCGTGTCCAGGCTCAACGGGCCGGGGCCGGCGAACATGAAATAGAGGAAGACGAAGCAGTAGACCGCGGCGAGCTCGCCTCCGTTCAGGATCGGATAGAAGCTCTTGCCCGCGTGCGCCATGAAATAGGCGACTGCCGTGAAGCCCGAGAGGATGAACGCAACCGGACGCGTAAACAGACCAAGGATGAACAGCGCGCCGCCGACAAGCTCGATCAGTCCGCCGACGCCCATCAGCGAACCGATTTCGACGTTGGCAAACATCGGAACGGTCGGAAAGTGGAGAATCTTCGCGGTGCCGTGCTGCAGCAGGCTGAGCCCGACGTAGATGCGAAGGATGCTGAGAAGGCTTGGCGAATATCGCGCAGCCAAAGTGCTGATCATGTTGCTGGGTCCCCAGATAGTTATGCTCTATAACCATTCCGGGGCCGATTCATTAACAAGTTAATCAGCGTTGCCAAGTCACAATCGTGTCAGCGACCGTGAAGAGATGTCGCATATCCCATGCAGCAAAAAAGCCGCGTTGGAAAACGCGGCTCCTTTGTAGCTCCGGCTTAGGCTAAAACTACCGCCACTCGACCTTGGTGATCTCGTAGGCCTTGGCGCCGCCCGGCGCCATCACCTCGACGGTGGTGCCCTTCTTCTTGCCGATCAGCGCGCGCGCGAGCGGCGAGGTGATGGAGATGCGGCCCTTCTTGGCGTCGGCCTCGACTTCGCCGACGATCTGCCACACCGCCTTCTTCTCGGTGTCCTCATCGATCAGCGTCACGGTCGCGCCGAACTTGATGGTGTCGCCCGACAGTTTCGAAATGTCGATGATGTCGGCGCGCGCGAGCTTGTCCTCGAGCTCGGCGATGCGGCCCTCGTTGTGCGATTGCTCTTCCTTGGCGGCGTGATACTCGGCGTTCTCCGAGAGATCGCCGTGCGAGCGCGCTTCCGCGATGTGTTCGATGATGCGCGGACGATCCACCGATTGGCGATGCTTCAACTCGTCCGTCAGCGCGGCGTATCCGCCCGCGGTCATCGGAACCTTATCCATCATCTTCGTCCTTCATCGCGCGCGCCCGGCGGCCGTGCACGAATATCCAGTTCAGCTAACGCAGGAATCAGGGCGCCAACGCGCCCGGAAGCCCAGTGATATTCGGCCCCGCTAAGGGCCGTGACAACATCCAATCGCGCGGTGAGTTCCAGCCATTCGGCTAATTGACCGCTTCGGGTCTTCAGCCCGGGCAGCGGTCAGCTTTCGGAAAAGTAACTCTGAAGCGTGCGGACCTCAAGGTCCCCGGCCCGATAGGCCCGGATTCCCCGTGCGGCCGCCACCGCGCCCGAAAGAGTGGTGTAATATGGCACTTTATGCAAGAGGGCAGCCCGCCGCAGCGAGCGGCTGTCGGCCAGCGCCTGCGGACCTTCGGTGGTATTGAAGACCAGCTGGACGTCGCCATTGGTGATGGCGTCGACGATGTGCGGACGGCCTTCGAGCACCTTGTTCACCTTTTCCGTCGGCACGCCGTTGTCGCTGAGGTAGCGCTGCGTGCCCGAAGTTGCCATCACCTTGAAGCCGAGCGAGTGCAACAGCCGCACCGCATCCGCGATGCGCATCTTGTCGTCACCGCGCACCGAGACGAACACCGTGCCCTGCCGCGGCACGCGCGTGCCGCCGCCGAGCTGGCTCTTCGCGAACGCGACCTCGAAGGAGCGGTCGATGCCCATCACTTCGCCGGTCGAACGCATCTCCGGTCCGAGCACGGTATCGACGCCGGGGAAACGCGCGAACGGGAATACCGACTCCTTCACGCCGACATGGCCGAGCTTCTTCTTCTTCAGCTTGAAGTCGGCGAGCTTTTCGCCGGCCATGATCCGCGCCGCGATCTTGGCGACCGGCGTGCCGATCACCTTGGCGACGAACGGCACGGTGCGGGATGCGCGCGGGTTGACCTCGAGCACGTAGATCTCGCCGTCCTTGATGGCGTATTGCACGTTCATCAGGCCGACGACGTCGAGCCCGAGCGCGAGCTCGCGGGTCTGCCGCTCCAGCTCCTCGATGGTCTTGGCGTCGAGCGAATGCGGCGGCAGCGAGCAGGCGGAGTCGCCGGAATGGATGCCGGCTTCCTCGATGTGCTCCATGATGCCGACGATGAAGGTGTCCTTGCCGTCGCAGAGGCAGTCGACATCGACTTCGGTCGCGTCGGACAGATAGCGGTCGAACAGCAGCGGGTTCTTGCCGAGCACGGTGTTGATCTGCCCGGTCTTGTCATTCGGGTAGCGCGCCTTGATGTCGGCGGGCACCAGCTCGGGCAGCGTTCCCAGCAGGTAGTCATTGAGCTGGTTCTCCTCGCGGATGATCTGCATCGCGCGGCCGCCGAGCACGTAGGACGGACGCACCACCAGCGGCAGGTCGAGATCGGCGGCGACCAGGCGGGCCTGCTCGACCGAATAGGCGATGCCGTTCTTCGGCTGCTTGAGACGAAGCTTGTCGAGCACGCGCTTGAAGCGGTCGCGGTCCTCGGCGAGGTCGATCGCGTCGGGCGAGGTGCCGAGGATCGGCACTTCGGCGGCTTCGAGCGCGCGGGCAAGCTTCAGCGGGGTCTGGCCGCCGAACTGCACGATCACGCCGTGCAGCGTGCCGTTCTTGCGCTCGGTCGCGATGATCTCCAGCACGTCCTCGGCGGTCAGCGGCTCGAAATACAGCCGGTCGGCGGTGTCGTAGTCGGTCGATACCGTTTCCGGGTTGCAGTTGACCATGATGGTCTCGTAGCCGGCGTCCTCGAGCGCGAAGCAGGCGTGGCAGCAGCAATAGTCGAACTCGATGCCCTGGCCGATGCGGTTCGGCCCGCCGCCGAGGATGATCACCTTCTTGCGGTCCGACGGCGCGCTTTCGTCGGCAAATTCGCCGGCGAACGGCCGCTCATAGGTCGAATACATGTAGGCGGTCGGCGAAGCGAACTCCGCCGCGCAGGTATCGATGCGCTTGAACACCGGGCGCACCCCGAGCGCGTGGCGCTTGGCGGTAACGTCGGCCTCAGTGGCCTCCGTGAGCACGGCGAGCCGCGCGTCCGAGAAGCCCATCGCCTTCAGCATCCGCATCGCGAACGCATTGGTCGGCAGGCCGCTGCTGCGGACCTTGCCTTCCATCTCGACGATGGCGCGCAGCTCGGCGAGGAACCAGGGATCGATCTTGCAGGAATTGAAGATATCCTCGTTGGACCAGCCGAGCCGCATCGCCTGCGCGACCTGCAGCAGGCGGTTCGGCGTCGGCGTGCCGAGCGCCGCACGGATCGCGTTCTTGTCGTCGCTGCGGCCGAGGCCCTCGATGTCGATCTCGTCGAGGCCGGTCAGCCCGGTCTCGAGCCCGCGCAGGGCCTTCTGCAGGCTCTCCTGGAAGGTGCGGCCGATCGCCATCACCTCGCCGACCGACTTCATCGAGGTGGTCAGGGTGGAGGAGGCGCCGGGGAATTTCTCGAACGCAAAGCGCGGAATCTTGGTGACGACGTAGTCGATCGTCGGCTCGAACGAGGCCGGCGTCGCGCCGCCGGTGATGTCGTTGGCGATCTCGTCGAGCGTGTAGCCGATCGCAAGTTTGGCGGCGACCTTGGCGATGGGGAAGCCGGTGGCCTTGGAGGCCAGCGCCGACGAGCGCGACACGCGGGGATTCATCTCGATCACGACCATGCGGCCGTCGTCCGGATTGATGCCGAACTGCACGTTGGAGCCGCCGGTCTCGACCCCGATCTCGCGCAGCACCGCAATCGATGCGTCGCGCATGATCTGGTATTCCTTGTCGGTGAGCGTCAGCGCCGGCGCGACCGTGATCGAATCGCCGGTGTGAACGCCCATCGGATCGACGTTCTCGATCGAGCAGATGATGATGCAATTGTCCTTCTTGTCGCGCACCACCTCCATCTCGAACTCTTTCCAGCCGAGAACGGATTCCTCGATCAGCACCTCGTTGGTCGGCGAGGCATCGAGGCCGCGCTCGATGATGTCGAGATATTCTTCCTTGTTGTAGGCGATGCCGCCGCCGGTGCCGCCGAGCGTGAAGGAGGGGCGGATGATCGCGGGCAGGCCGATGTCGGACAGCGCCATCAGCGCTTCGGCCAAGGCCTGCTGCTGGTAGCGCTTGCGCCGCTCGTTCTCGCCGCCTTCCCACTGCCGTTCGAAGGCTTCGAGTTCGGGGCCGGACAGCTTGGCCTGATCGGCGAGGTACTTGTCGCGGTCGGACTTCTTCAGCGCCGACGCATTGGCGAGCCGGGACCTCGGCGTCTGCAGCCCAATCTTCTCCATGGCGTCGCGAAACAGCTGGCGGTCTTCGGCCTTGTCGATGGCGTCGGCGGTGGCGCCGATCATCTCGACGTCGAACTTCTCCAGCGTACCCTGCTTGCGCAGCGACAGCGCGCAGTTCAGCGCGGTCTGGCCGCCCATGGTCGGCAGCAGCGCGAAGCCGCCGGGCACGACGTGGCGTTCCTTTTCGATGATCTTGGCGACGATTTCGGGCGTGATCGGCTCGATATAGGTCGCATCCGCCAGCTCCGGGTCGGTCATGATCGTCGCCGGGTTGGAATTGACCAGGACGATCCGATAGCCCTCTTCCTTGAGCGTCTTGCAGGCCTGCGTGCCGGAATAGTCGAACTCGCAGGCTTGGCCGATCACGATGGGACCTGCGCCGATGATCAGGATGGTGGAGATGTCGGTTCTTTTGGGCATCAGCTCTCGCGGACTGGAATTTAGGCACAAAAAAAGGGCGCGCTTCCCGCGCGTCCCTCGAGCCATGCGCTACATGTTGTAGCGCTGGAAGCGCGATCCCTCGCGCGCGGGTGGTCTTTAGACCAGTTTCCGCACCCGCGAAACCCCCAAAAACGCGCAATCAACCGCGATTCTGGGGGAAAATCCGCATTCGGCATATGCCCGGTTGGGGGTGCTCGGGATGTGGGGAGGGGCTACCGGCCCGGCTTCGCGCTGCGGGCTACGCCGCGGCAGCCTTCGCTACGAGAAGGCCTGCCGAGCCGAAGCTGCGTCAGCAGCGAAGGCTGGAGGCCCGGCCTGGATTTGAACCAGGATAAACAGTGTTGCACCACTGCCGCGTCGAAGCTTCCGCCACCGGGCCGAGCGGATCATTGCTGATTATTTCAGTGGCCGCCACGTTTACTGGTGGGTAACGTTAATAGCCGGCGCAACCTGGGATCAGTGGTGCGCCACGAACGTCATCCGCCACGGATTGTGCCCGATGTTGCGCGGCGCGCGCGTAGCGCTGAACCCGGCGGCGCCGAGCTTCGCGATCATCTCGTCCTCGCGGTAGCGCTGCAGTCCGATCCTGGTGCGCAGCTGGCGGTAGTCGGACAGTGCGGTCGAAGCCAGCCCGACCAGCGCATCGCGCAGGAAGCCGTGGGTCGCCGCAAAGCGCAGCAGGGCCACGACGTCCCTCGCCATGCCGACTTCGGGCCGCAGGATATCGCCGAGCACGAACCGGCCCGAGGGCTTCAGCAGGCGGTGGATTACGTCGAACGCGGAATCGAGCTCCTGCGGCGTCATGTATTGCGCCACCGAGTTCATCACCACGAGGTCGATCGAGTCCGCGTCCATGTGCTTCAGGTCATCGAGCGAGCGGACACGGATGCGGGTGTCGGGCGCAAAGCGCGCGACCAGACGGCCGCGTACGCCGGGCGCCGGCTCCGCCAGATAGAGCTGGGCGCAGGCATTGGCGACCTTCGCCGCCGAAAGCGCCTCGCCGCAGGCATAGTCGAGCACCACGGCATCCGGCGAAGCGATGTAGCCGATGATGTCGTTTGCGATGATCTGGAAATGCAGGTCACGGTGCAGTCGGCTCGCATAGATCGTATGCGTGGAATCGTAATAATCGATCCATTCATCCATCGCGTTTGGTATCCGGCAGAACGGGTTCCTGGCCTCAGGAACGGGTGGGCTGATGATGCGTTAGCGGTCCGGCGGCCAATGTTCAATGCGCCGAAATACGGGTTCCTAACAGGAAGGTCCAACGTGAGCAAAGCCAAGACTGACAAGATCTCGCCCGATCTCGACACGCCGAGCGACCTGCCGCAGGCTGCGGTGGACACGATCTCGGTCTCGCTCAACACGCTTCTGGCTGACGCCTTCGCGCTCTACCTGAAGACCAAGAATTTCCATTGGCATGTCAGCGGCCGGCATTTCCATGATTACCATTTGTTGCTGGACGAGCAATCGGAGGCGATCTTTGCGACCACCGACCAGCTCGCCGAGCGGGTGCGCAAGCTTGGCGGCGCGACGCTGAAGTCGATCGGCGATATCGCCAAGCATCAGACCATCAAGGACAATGACGACGATTATGTGCCGCCGCGCGAAATGCTGCGCGAGTTGATGGAAGACAACAAGCACATGGCGGCTGCGATGCGCAAGGCGCACAAGCTGGCTGACGAGCAGGAGGACTCCGGCACCGCAGGCCTGCTCGAAACCTTCATCGACGAAACCGAGCGCCGTACCTGGTTCCTGTTCGAGGCCAGCCGCCAGGAAGGCAGCAACGCGGCGTAGGCATCAGCGCTTCCACAGCCGCACCAGCGGCCCGTCCTTGCCCATCACCGGATCGGTCGCGGGGATCGCGACCAGCGGGATCGTCTTCAGCGCCATGGCGTGGTTCTCCGGCGTCGGCCGCTGCAGATCCATCGGCGGGCCCGGCGGATAGGCGCCGACCACGCAGAAATCGTCGCTCGCCGACAGGCATTGATGTCCGGTGCCGGCCGGCAGGATCGCGACGTCGCCTGCCGCGATCTCCAGCGCCCGCCCATGGTCGCCGCCGAACTGCACGCGCGCGCGGCCGCGGGCGACGCCCAGCACCTCGTGCACGATGGCGTGGTAATGCGCGAAGTCGTAGACGCCGTTGCGCCACATCGCGCCCCAGCCGTTCTTGCCGAACAACTGCTCGATGGTGGCCTCAGGATTCTTGCTGACGTCGACGATGGCCTTGTAGACCAGGAACGGCATCGGGTTGTTCGGCACCAGGCCGTCGTCCTGGAAGACGATGGTCAGGGGTTCGATATCGGTGCGGACGACCGACATGGTGGCTCTCCAGCGCTGCGAGGTGCCGTGGTCTCCAGACCAACAAACCGTCGGTCCGCAAACCGTTCCAGCTAGATTTTGAACTTCAACACGTCTTCCTTGAATTTGAGCCCGTGCCCGGGCCGCTCCGGCGCGGTGATCATGCCGTTGGCGATCTCGGGCGGGTCGACCCAGAGATCGTCGATCAGCGCCATGTTCTCGCACCAGATGCCGTTCGGAATCGAAGCCAAGAGGTGCACATTGAGTTCGGGAAACAGATGCGGCGCGATGGTGATGCCGAACGTGTCCGCGAGCGCTGCGATCTTGCGCAGGTCGGTCATGCCGCCGCGCATCGGGTCGGGTTGCAGGATTGGCAGGCAGGGATTGAGAAAGAACGGCCGCAGATCGTAGCGCGTGAAATGCGTCTCGCCGCCGACGACGCGCATGTCGAGCGCGGCCGCGATCCGCTGATAGCCGGCGAAATCATCGGCCGGCACTGGCTCCTCGAGCCAGTAGATGTCGTACTTCTCGAACTTGCGTCCCATCTCGATCGCGACATCGGCGCTCCAGCCCATGTTGACGTCGATCATGATGTCGATGTCGGGCCCGAGCGCCTCGCGCATGCGGCGCACATTGTCGAGGTCCTGCGCCGGCGTGTGGACGTGCGCGACCTGCATCTTGATCGCCTTGTAGCCCTGCTTTACGAAATGCAGCGCCTTCTCGATCATCCCGTCGCCGCCGGCGCCCCGGAAGCAGCCGGAACCATAGATCGGGATTTCCGAGCGATAGTGCCCCCACAGCCGGTGCAGCGGCAGTCCGGCCCGTTTCCCCACCGCGTCCCACAGCGCGATGTCGAGCGCCGACATGGCCATCGCGGCGATGCCGCCGCGGCCGTAGGTCATCGTCGCCGTCCACAGATCGCGCCAGATCGCCTCGATCGCGGTGGCGTCCTTGCCGATGACGCGCGGGATGATGCATTCCTCGAGACAGGCCGCGATCGACTTCATCGCCGGCTTGAACACAAACAGATAGCCCATGCCGGTGACACCGCCGGACGTCTCGACGTCGCAGATCAGAATGTCGCGCGTCGCGCCGAGCGCCGCGCCTTTCAGCCAGGGATCGTCGGCCCAGGGCAGCCGCAGCATCGTCACGCGGATGTCGCGGATGGTCATGTCTGAATGGGCTGAAATCATCGGCGTTCCCTTTCCAGGCCGGATCATGTTTGCCTGATCTCGGACAGGGAAACTCAATCACAGAGCGCCGGCCGCGATCCAGCGCGCTTCGTCATGCCTCCAATGCGCGAAAACGCGATTGCCCTCAGGTATTCTTGGGCAGCTCGAACACCAGGCAGGTCGTGGTGGCATGCGCGAGCAGCTTGCCCTTGCCGTCGGTAATCCGCGCTTCCGCGGTCGTAACCCGGCGGCCGGCGTTGAGGACATGGCCCTCGGTGCGGATTTTGCCGGTGTCCTGGCTCATGCCGCGGACGAAGGAGATCTTGAACTCCAGCGTGGTGTAGCCAAAGCCCTGCGGCAGCGTGGTCTGCACCGCAAGCCCCATCGCGGAATCCAAGAGAATCGCGGCGTAGCCGCCATGCACCGAGCCGATCGGGTTGTAGTGGCGCAGGCCCGGGATGCTGTGGATCACCACATGGCCGGTCTCGGCGGAGCAGTCGAACGGCTCGACATTCTCCATGATCGGCGGCTCCGGCAGGGTCCGGGCGAAGATGCCGCGCACGAAGTCGAGCCCGGACATCGATGCCATCACCGCCATAGAGGAGACGCCGTAGACGGGCTTTGGGGGCGCGCTGTCGGTCATGTCGGCATTTCCCGTGATCTGATGCGAAGGCGCGTTGTCCATCGGTGCTCACAGCACATAACAGTCCGTCATGCCCGGACTTGATCCGGGCATCCATCTTTCTTCAAGGGATGGAATGCCGGGTCAAGCCCGGCAATGACGATCGGGCTCTAAGCCGCGCGCTTGTTCTTCCGCATCAGATCGGCAAAGCGCTGGAACAGGTAGTGCGAGTCGCGCGGGCCGGGCGAGGCTTCCGGGTGATATTGCACCGAGAATACCGGCTTGCCCTCGAGCGCGATGCCGCAATTGGAGCCGTCGAACAGCGAGATATGGGTCTGGGTCGCACCTTTCGGCAGCGTCGCCTGGTCCACGGCAAAGCCGTGGTTCATCGAGGTGATCTCGACCTTGCCGGTGGTCTCGTCCTTGACCGGATGGTTGGCGCCGTGATGGCCCTGATGCATCTTCATGGTCTTGGCCCCGACGGCAAGGCCAAGCATCTGATGGCCGAGGCAGATGCCGAAGGTCGGCGTCCCCGACGCGATCACCTTCTGGATGACGGGCACGGCATATTTGCCGGTGGCGGCCGGATCGCCGGGGCCGTTCGACAGGAACACGCCGTCCGGCTTCATCGCCAGGATGTCTTCGGCGGCGGTCGTCGCCGGCACCACGGTCACCTTGGCGCCGACGCCGGCGAGCAGGCGCAGGATGTTGCGCTTGATGCCGTAGTCGATCGCGACCACGTTGAATTCCGGCGCGGTCTGCTGGCCGAAACCGTTGCCCCACACCCAGGGCGTCTCGTCCCAGGTGAAGCGCTGGCCGGAGGTGACCATCGGCACCAGGTCCATGCCCTCGAGGCCGGGCCATTCGCGGGCTTCTTCCTTCAGGCCGTGCAGGTCGAACTCGCCGTTTCTGGCGTGCGCGATCACCGCATTGGGCATGCCCTTGGAGCGGATCAGCGCGGTCAGCGCGCGGGTGTCGATGCCGGAGAGGCCGATGATGCCGCGCGCCTTCAACCACTGGTCGAGATGGCGGGTGGCCCGGTAGTTCGAGGGATCAGTGATCGCCGAGCGCAGGATCACGCCGCGCGCGCCGGGCGTCGCCGCCATGTTCACCGTCTCGATGTCTTCCTCGTTGGTACCGACATTGCCGATATGCGGGAAGGTGAAGGTGATGATCTGGCCGGCATAGGACGGATCGGTGAGGATCTCCTCATAGCCGGTCATCGCGGTGTTGAAGCAGACCTCGCCGACGGCGTGGCCTTCCGCGCCGAGACCGAAGCCTTCCAGCACGGTACCATCGGCGAGCACAAGGAGCGCGGTCGGTTTATGGTCCGGCCAGGCGGGAGCGTTTTCGGATGTTGTCATGAGCCCTTTAAATAGACGCCGCACCCTGCGGCGTCAAAGCGAAAGGGCACGGATTCACACGGCAATACCGGCCGATTTGACAGGCCCGAACGGCCTTTTAATCTAAAGTTCCCTGAAGCGGCCGTTTGCTTGCCGAAAATGACCCGTCCGGAGCTCCCGCATGGATAATACGATGCCGATCCTGCTCGTCCCGGGCCTCATCTGCTCGCCGCGGATTTTCGCCCCGGTCATCCCGGCGCTGTGGCGATGCGGGCCGGTGACGGTCGCCAACCATGTCAGGGACGACAATATGGGGGCCATCGCCCGCCGGATCCTGGCCGAGGCGCCGCCGCGCTTTGCGCTCGCCGGGCACTCGATGGGCGGCTACATCGCCTTCGAGATCATGCGGCAGGCGCCGGACCGGGTTGCGAAGCTGGCGCTGATGAGCACCCAGGCGCGGGCCGATACGCCGGAAGCGACCGCGCGTCGCCGCGGCATGATCGAGCGCGCCAGAAGCGGCCAATATCGCAGCGTGGTCGATGAGCTTTATCCGGGCTTCGTGCATCCGTCGCGGCAGGGCGATGCAAGCCTGCGCCGGATCGTCGACGACATGAGCGAGGACGTTGGCGCCGAGGCCTTCATCCGCCAGCAGAACGCGGTGCTCAGCCGGCCGGATTCGCGGCCGAGCATGGCCTGGATCAAGTGCCCGACCTTGGTGCTGACGTCGGATACCGACAACACCGTGCCGAATTCGCTGTCGGACGAGATGGCTAACGGCATTCCCGGCGCAAAACTTGTGGTGCTCGCCAATTGCGGTCACCTGCCGCAGCTGGAACAGCCGCAGGCCTGCGCCGATGCGCTGGTCGAATGGCTGAGGAACTAAAGCGTTTTCAAGCGAAGTGGACACCGGTTCGCGCCGGAAAACGCGGCAAACAAGAGTTGTTCTGCCGGTGCAAACTGCCTAGATGAGGGGATTGCTGGTTCAAGGACAACGAAATGCTGCGCGACGACATCAATACTGCGGTCAAGGAAGCGATGAAGGCAAAGGACGAGCGCAAGCTGTCCACGCTGCGCATGGTCAATTCGACCATCAAGAACGCCGACATCGACGCGCGCGGGCAGGGCAAGCCGCCTCTCTCCGATGCCGACCTGCTCGGCCTGCTGCAGAAGATGATCAAGCAGCGCCAGGAGTCGGTCGAGCTCTATGACAAGGGCGGCCGCGCCGAGCTCGCGGCCCAGGAGCGCGAGGAGATCGCCGTGATCTCGGCGTACCTGCCGAAGCAGATGTCCGATGACGACGTGAAGGCCGCGATCTCGGCGATCATCGCCGAGACGGGTGCCGCCGGCATCAAGGACATGGGCAAGGTGATCGGCGCGCTCAAGGCGAAATACGCCGGCCAGATGGATTTCGGCAAGGCCAGCGGCCTGGTCAAGGCGGCGCTGACGGGCTAGCCGTTCGTCCCGGCTGGCTTGCGGCGCAAAGTGCCGCGGGCCGAATTGCGGGAACCTTTCTGCTGACGGAGCATCTGACGGGCATGACCTCGCGATGACTCCGCAAAGGAAAGGCCCCGATGAACCCGATTGTGCATGCGCTGGATCGTGCTAGAGCCGCTCAAACCGAATCCGACAAGCCGACCCGGGCCGAAGTCGAGGCCGCAGTCCGCACCATGATCCGCTGGACCGGCGACGATCCCGAGCGGGATGGTCTGCTTGAAACTCCGGCGCGTGTGACGCGTTCGTTCGAGGAATTCTTTGCGGGTTACGACCAACGTCCCGCGGAGATCCTGGAAAAGACCTTCGAGGAGATCGAAGGCTACGACGAAATGATTGCTCTGCGGGGCATCCGCTTCGAGAGCCATTGCGAGCATCATATGGCGCCGATCATCGGTCAGGCCTGGGTTGCCTACATCCCGAACGGCCGCGTGGTCGGCATCAGCAAGCTGGCACGGGTGGTCGACATCTATGCCAGGCGTTTGCAGATCCAGGAGAAGATGACGGCGCAGATCGCCAACACCATCAACGACGTCTTGAAGCCTCAGGGCGTGGGCGTCATCATCAAGGCGTCGCATCACTGCATGACGACCCGCGGCGTGCACAAGCCGGATACCGATCTCGTGACCAGCCGCATGCTGGGTTGCTTTCGCGACAATGCGCTAACCCGCCAGGAATTCCTCGGCATAGCGGTTTAGAGCGTCACAGGGCGATGGAGGAATGATATGGCCGATCAGCAAGCTCCTTCCGGTCCGGATCTGACACAAGGCGTTGCCCTCTCCGACTTCACGGGCGCGATGTTGCTCGGCCATGTCGGCGACGAGGACGTGCTGCTGGTGCGCTCGGGGGCGGATATCTTCGCCATCGACGCGCATTGCAGCCATTACCACGGTCCGCTCGCCGAAGGCCTCCTTGAGGGCGAGACCGTCCATTGCCCCTGGCATCACGCCTGCTTCGATATTCGCACCGGTGAAGCGACCGCCGCGCCCGCCTTCAACGCGCTCGCTGTCTGGAAGATCGAGCGCGAGGGCGATCGCATCATCGTGCGCGAGAAGCGCGCGCAGCCGAAACTCCGCGTCAAGGGCCCGGTCGATGCGCCCGGCAGGATCGTGATTGTCGGCGGCGGCGGGGCAGGGTTCGCCGCCGCCGAGATGCTGCGGCGGCAGGACTATCGCGGCAGCATCGTCATGTTGAGCGGCGAGGCCGCGGCGCCGGTGGATCGTCCGAACCTGTCGAAGGACTTCCTCGCCGGCAGCGCGCCGGAAGACTGGCTGCCGCTGAAACCGGACGATTTCTATCGTGATGCGGCGATCGATCTCAGGCTCAGGACCGAGGTCAAGTCGATCGATACCGGCCGCCGCAATGTCATGCTCGCCGGCGGCGAAACGATTCCGTATGACCGGCTGCTGCTGGCGACCGGCGCGGAGCCGGTGCGGCTGCCGATCCCGGGCGCGGATCAGCCCCACGTTCACGTGTTGCGCACCGTCGACGATTGCCGGGCAATCATCGCCTCGGCCAGCGGAGCGCGCCGCGCGGTTGTGATCGGTGCGAGCTTCATCGGCCTCGAGGTGGCGGCCTCGCTCCGCGCGCGGGAAATCGAGGTCCACGTGGTCGGGCTGGAACAGCGGCCGATGGAGCGCGTACTCGGGCCTGAGATGGGCGATTTCGTCCGCGCGCTGCACGAAGAGCATGGTGTCGTATTCCACCTCGGCGACACGGTGACTGCGATCGAGGGCAAGCGCGCCCGCTTGAAGAGCGGGCCAGTGCTCGATGCCGATCTCGTCGTGGTCGGTGTCGGCGTGAAGCCGCGGCTGGCGCTGGCGGAAGCGGCCGGGCTCGCGATCGATCGCGGCGTGATAGTCGACGCCTATCTCGAGACCAGTGTTCCCGGCATCTACGCGGCCGGCGATATCGCGCGCTGGCCCGATCCGCACAGCGGCGAGACGATCCGGGTCGAGCATTGGGTGGTGGCGGAGCGCCAGGGCCAGACCGCCGCGCGGAATATGCTTGGGCAGCGCGAGGTGTTCGACGCGGTGCCGTTCTTCTGGAGCCAGCATTACGACGTGCCGATCAACTATGTCGGCCATGCCGAGCAGTGGGACGAGATCGCGGTGGATGGCAGCATCGCCGGCAGGGATTGCGTGCTGCGCTACAAGCGCGGCGGGCGCGTGCTCGCGGTCGCATCGATCTATCGCGACCTCGATAGCCTCAAGGCCGAGGTCGCAATGGAGCGGGCGGCCGCCTGACGGCTTTCTCCTCAAGGAAGTTCGTAGCCCGGATGCAGCGAAGCGAAATCCGGGTGAGTCTGTCCACTCGATGAGAACCGCGGATTGCGCGGAGCCTGTCATCGGGCGCGCGTTCGCGCGACCGGTTGGCTCCATCCGGGCTACGCATTGTTCATCCGGGCATCACTTTCTTCGTCGGCCCGGGCTTGTCCCGGGCATCGACGTCTTTACAATCTGCCACGGCAAGACGCGGATGGCAGGGAAAAGCCCGGCCATGACGAGGGACGGAAGCAACACACACCATGCTCAAGGAAGCCGCTACTTACGACGAGCTCTATCGCAACTTCCGCTGGGACGTTCCCGCGCGCTTCAACATGGCGACCGCGTGCTGCGACCGCCATGCCGACGGCACCGGGCGGCTCGCCCTGGTCTATGTCGACGAGGATGGCGGCACCACGCGCACCTCGTTCGATGAGGTCGCGGAGGCCTCGCGCCGCTTCGCCAATGTGCTGACCGCCGACGGCCTGGCGCGCGGCGACCGCGTCGCGGTGTTCCTGTCGCAATCGCTCGAACTGCCGGTCGCGCATCTCGCGGCGTTTCGCGCAGCGATGATCTCAATCCCGCTGTTCGCGCTGTTCGGCGAGGACGCGCTCGAATTCCGCCTGTCGAATTCTGCTGCCAAGGCCGTGATCACCGATGAAGCAGGCTGGGAGAAGATCGCGAAAATCCGCGATCGCCTGCCCGAGTTGAAGAGCGTCTATATCATCGGCGAAAAGACGCCGGCGGGGACGAAACCGTTCTGGAGCGCGATCAAGTCGGCGTCTCCGGAATTTGCGACCGTCGACACCTCGGCCGACGATCCCGCGCTGATCATCTACACCTCAGGCACCACGGGCAACCCGAAGGGCGCGCTGCACGCGCATCGCGTCGTGCTCGGCCATCTACCCAACGTCGAGATGTGCCACAACTTCCTGCCCCGGCCCGGCGACCTGATGTGGACGCCGGCCGACTGGGCCTGGATCGGCGGCCTGATCAACGGCCTGTTCGCATTCTGGTACCACGGCATCCCGATGGTCGGGCACCGCGCCCGCAAGTTCGAGCCGCAGGCGGCGATGCAGATGATGGCCGAGCTCGGCATCCGCAACGTGTTCCTGCCGCCGACCGCGCTGAAGCTGATGCGGCAGGCCGACGTGAAGAATTCCGGCGTCAGGCTGCGCAGCATCTTCACCGGCGGCGAGTCGCTCGGCGGCGAATTGCTGGATTGGGTGCGCGACACCTTCGGCATCGACGCCCATGAGGTGTTCGGTCAAACCGAGTGCAATCTCGTGATCGGCAGCAATTCCAACCTGTTTCCGATCCGTCCGGGCTCGATGGGCCGCGCCACGCCGGGCTTCGACGTCCGCATCGTCAACGAGAAGGGCGAGGAGCTGTCGCGGGGCCAGCGCGGCATCATCGGCGTGCGCCAGCCGTGCCCCTGCACCATGATCGAGTACTGGCGCAATCCGGAAGCGACCGCGAAGAAATACGCCGGCGAATTCCTGCTGACCGGCGATCTCGGCGTGCAGGATCAGGACGGCTATTTCTGGTACGTCAGCCGCGAGGACGACGTCATCACCACGGCCGGCTATCGCGTCGGCCCGTCCGAGATCGAGCACACGCTGATGAAGCATCCGGCGGTTGCGATGTCGGCGGTGGTCGGCATCCCCGATCCGATCCGCACCGAATCGATCAAGGCCTGGATCGTGCTGCGGCCGGGCTACGCGCCGGGCGATGCCTTGGCGCGCGAGATCCAGGAGTTCGTCAAGGTCCAGCTCGCCGCCCACGAGTATCCGCGCTTCGTGCAGTTCGCCGACAGCCTGCCGATGACGGCGACGGGCAAGGTGCTGCGGCGGGAGCTGAGGGCGCTGGGCTAGATTCTCTCGGGCAAGTTCGTCACGATACGCACATGCAAAAGACTGCCTCGCAGGCCCCCGGCCTGCATCGCGCCTCGCTCAGGAAGCTCCACGAACTGGATACGGCGCTGGAGCTGATGTACTACGGCTGGCGCGGGATGACGCTGGCGGCTGACCAGTATCTTGCCACGGTTGGCCTCTCGCGCCCGCACCATCGCATTCTCTACGTCATTGCGCGGCGGCCCGACATTTCGATCGGCTCGCTGATCGAGGTGCTCGGCATTTCCAAGCAGGCCCTGAACCGGCCACTTGGCCTGTTGCTGGAGCGTAAGCTCGTGGCGGCGAAGCGGTCGCCCGAGCAGCATCGTTCCAAATTGCTGCACCTGACCGCAGCAGGGCGGCGCATCGAGCAGCGCGCGTCCGACCACGAGCGCGAGGTGCTCCGTGAGGCATTCGATCGTGTCGGCGCGCCCGGCACCGCCGCATGGATGGCGGTGATGGGAGTGATCGCCGACAACAACTAGCCTTCTCAAGTCAACATAGTTGACGTAAGGATCTCGCCGTGCCAATCTGCCCCGCAGTCACGCGGGGGAGGGCAGTCGCATGGGCGAAGAGATCATGGACCGGGCGGCCGCCGGACGCTTTGTCGAGGCGTGGTGCGCGAACTGGTGCAGGGTCGATATCGACGCCGTCGTCGCGCACTTCGCCGACAATGCCGAGATGCGCAGCCCGTTGGCGCTCAAACTGACGGATGCCCCCGTGGTCACGGGGGCCGAGAATATCCGCGCCTATTGGCGCGAGGCCTATGGCAGCATCGCAAGCGCGGACCTCAAGATCCTGAACTGGAGCTGGGACGAGACGATCGCGCGCCTGACGGTGTGGTGGCAACTCGGCGACACGCGCGCCAGCGAGTTCATGGACTTCGATGGCGCCGGCCGTGTGGTGCGCAGCGAAGCATTCTACGGAAAATAGCCCATGCGATTTTTGGATGTCGTCCTGCTGCTCAACGCGCTGTGGTTTGGCGCCGCATTCGTCCAGTTCAGCATCGCCCAGCGCAACACGCTGAAGATCCTGGTCCCACGCGAGGAGCGCGGAAACCCGATTGCGCCGACCTTGTCGGCCAGCGTCGCGTTTCTCGGCGGCATCAATCTGCCGATCGGGCTGCTGTCGCTGTATTTCCTGGTCGCAAGGCCGCCGTTCTTTCAGGGCGTTGAGGCGCAGCTCGCATTGTTCCTGTTTTTCGCCGCGTGTCACTTCAGCCAGTTCGCCTACAATCTGCCTGTGCTGAAGCGAGGCGGGCGCGTCGGGGTCGCTTACTGGCCGGTGCTGAAGGGCCCGATGCTCAGGATCTTCGTCATCGACGCAACCCTGTTCGTGGCGAATCTGATCGTTGCTCTGCTGCTTGTGGCGTGAGCTACGGGTGCTGGGCGCAACCTCTCCCACCGTCGTCCCGGCGAAGGCCGGGACCCATAACCACGCCCGTTTATTGTTGCGCGACGCTGCGGCCCCGGCGAACTCTAGCCGCTGAGAGCGGTGGTAATGGGTCCCGGCTTTCGCCGGGACGACGGCGGAATCTGGGGTCGCTGTATCGCCAACCTTACGTCGGCATCGGGATTCCCAATTCCTTCAGCGCGGCCATCATGCGCGCTGGCGGCTGCATCGGGATCGCCATGGCCTTGCCGGTCTCCACGAGGCTCTTCAGACTGGAGAGGATCGCCGGCCAGCCGGTGCGGCCGCCTGCGAGAATGTCGTCGCTGATCGGACGGTCATGCGATTGCAAGAGCGTCAGCTTCACGCTGTCGCCGGCCGGCTCGATCTCCCAGGTGACGAGCGTCGGCCCGAGCTTTTCGACCAGCTGCGGCCAGTTGACGTTGAAGGTGACGGTCAGCCGCTTCAAGGGATCGCACTCGATCACCTCGCCGGAGATGTGCAGCGCGCCGTCGGGCGTCCGCACGACGTAGGCGCCGCCGATCCGAAGGTCGACCTCGACCGCGTTGCCGGAGAAATACTGCCGGCTGAATTCGGCAGTCGTCAAAGCCTGCCACACCTTCTCGGGCGTGGCGGCGATGTAGATCGCGTAGACGATTGCCGGTTTGAATTTCTCGATGTTCATGTCTGTACGCACCCGTCGATAGATTTTCATTGTCATTCGAAGCCGTCGATCCCGAGCGCGGCCGGCGGGATCGTGACCGCCTTGCCGGTCTCGAGCAGGCTCTTGAGTCCCGACAGGATCGCCGGCCAGCCCTTGGAAATGCCGTCGAGCAACTTGCTGCCCGCACCGAAGCCCTCATGGGTCACGGTCAGCTTCACGATCTTGCCGTGGGCTTCGAGCGTGAAGACCACCTTGGTTGCCGGCTCCTTGCGCATGTCCTCGTCGAGCACGTGCTTGAAGGTGTAGGCGAGGCGCCGCGGCCGGTCGGCCTCGAGGATCTCGCCGGTGTCGGTGGTCTTGCCGCCCATCACCAGCGCGAGCGGCGAGCCGACCTTCCAGTCCGATTGCAGCTCGGTGTCGAACCAGTATTGCCGCGTGAACGCGCTCTTGGTCAGCGCGTCCCACAGCTTGTCCGGCGTGGTCTCGATGTAGGTGACGTAGGCGAATTCGGGCTTAGGCATGGTAGGCCTCCCTGGCGCCGCTGGTGAGCAGGTCGGCCGGCAATTCGCGTCCGGTCTCGAGGAAGCTCTTCAGGCTTGCGATCACCATCGGCCAGCCGCCGGAGATGTCGCGCAGCGTCTTCGGGCCGAGATTGTCGTGCGTCACGGTCAGCTTGACGACCGTGCCGTGCGGTTCGATGTCGAAGGACACGCGCGAGACCTGTTCGCGCTCGGCGCCTTCCTTCACCACATCCCAGCTGTAGGCGAGCTTTTTCGAGGGATCGGCGATCAGCACCTCGCCCTGCACGCTGCGGCGGCCGTCCTTGGTGAGAGAATAAAGCGAGCCGACCTTCCAGTCGGAGCTGACGCGATAGCCGAACCAGAAGCGTTCGGTGAATTCGCTCGATGTCAACGCGTGCCACAGCTTGTCGGCGGTGGTCTCGATATAGGTGACGTAGACGTAGTCCGGTTTACTCATCACGCTTCTCCAATTGTCTTTTCAACTCACTCAGCGCGGCGAGTTTCCCGCGCTCGAACTTCCTGATCCACCGCTCGCCGATCTGATGGATCGGAACCGGGTTGAGATAGTGCAACTTCTCGCGGCCATGCCTGATCGTGGTGACGAGGTTGGCCTCCTCGAGAATCACAAGGTGCTTGGTGACGGCCTGACGCGTCATGTCGAGGCCGTCGCAGAGCTCACCGAGCGTCTGCCCGTTCTGATCGTGAAGCCGGTCAAGCAGCGTTCGCCGTGAGGCATCCGCGAGGGCTTTGAAGACTTCATCCATGGGCAGGATAATAGGCAACCAAATGGTTGCATGTCAAGAGCGTGTGTTTTGGCATCGGCGGCGCCGTGCTAGCCTCGCCGGCAGCCAACGCAGATTGGCGTGGAACATTGGGTGGTGCGCATGGGCGGTCGCGTTACGGCAGTTTGCTGCACGTTGGTTCTTGTCCTGCTCGCGAATGGTGCGAGCGCCCAGCAGAAGATCGGCGATCCGCCCGAAGCCTCCAACATGAGGCTGGTTGGAACCAACGATTTGCAGGCGCGCAGCGCCTATCAGCCGACCATCCATCATCAGGGCGACAGATGGATCGCCTATATCGGTCATCACGGCGGCACCGACGACATTCCCGATCCCGTCAACCCGATGACCGGCAAGGCCGAGCCGAACGGCACCTCGATCGTCGACGTCACCGATCCCGCGCACCCGAAATATCTGCGGCACATTCCCGGACAGGAAGGCAAATACGAATCCGGCGGCGCACAGATGGTGCGGATCTGCGACGGCAAGGATTTGCCGAAGGGCGATCGCAACGCAGTCTACATGCTGCGCACCTTCGGCAGCGAGGCGCACGAGATCTGGAACGTCGCCGATCCCGCCAATCCGGCGTTCGTCACCCGGATCGGCGGGCTGAAGGACACGCACAAGAGTTTTTGGGAATGCGGCACCGGCATCGCCTTCCTGGTGTCCGGCGCGCCGGACTGGCGCACGCGGCGCATGACGCAGGTCTATGATCTCTCCGATCCCGCGCATCCCGTGAAGATCAGGGACTTCGGCCTGCCCGGGCAGGAGCCGGGCGCGACCGGCGCGGTGCCGACCGAACTGCACGGGCCGATCTCGACCGGGCCAACGGGCAACCGCGTCTATTTCGGCTATGGCACCAACAAGGGCGGCTTCCTGCAGATCGTTGACCGCGACAAGCTGTTGAACGGACCGAAGGAGCCGACCCCGGACAATCTGAAATTCCCGGAGATCGCGCGGATGCCGCTGTCCGCCATGAACGGCGCGCATACGGTGTTTCCGCTGCCCGGTATGCCGATCGCGGAATTCGCCCATGACAAGGACGGCAAGAGCCGCGACATCGTGATGATCGTCGACGAGGCGATCCAGAACGAATGCGGCGAGGCGCGCCAGATGGTGTGGTTCGCCGACGTCACCACCGAGGCGCGGCCGATGCTGATCTCGAGCTATACGGTGCCCGAGGCCTCCGGGGCGTTCTGCGAGCGCGGCGGCCGGTTCGGCTCGCATTCGTCGAACGAGAGCATGGCGCCGGTCTACTACAAGAAGCTGGCCTTCATCGCCTTCTTCAACGCCGGCGTCCGCGCGATCGACATCCGCGATCCCTATCATCCGAAGGAAGTGGGGTACTTCATTCCCTCCATCACGGCGGCGACCGACAAGCGCTGTGTCACCATCGATGGCAAGGACCGCTGCAAGGTCGCGATCCAGACCAACAATGTCGAGACCGACGAGCGCGGCTACATCTATGCGGTCGACCGCGCCAACACCGGCCTGCATATTCTCGAACTGACCGGCGCGGCGCGCGCCACCGCCGGCCTGCCGTGAGCCCGCGATGATGCGCTCCTGGCCGGTCATCGCGGCGATGTTCCTCGTGCTCGGCGGGCTCTCCGCAGTTGCGGGCTACGAGATGGCGCCGCCGCGCGCGGCCGCGTGGCGCGAGATCGGCTGGCCGTTCCCGCGCGACGGCTGGCCTGCCGGCCGCGCCTTCCGTTGCGGCGCGGCGGAGTGCGGTGACGACGTCGAGGTCTATCTCAGGCCAAAACTCGGCTTCTGCAATTGCGACAGCGGCGTCGCCGATGACGACGAGGTCGACCGCGTCGCCGATGTCGACATGATCAGCCCGCGCTTCGTGCCGCTGAAGGCGGGCGATGTCGTCTATGTCGCGGACATGCCGGGGCGGATCAGGGTCTATGATCTCGAGATGCCCAAGGGGAAGCGCACTGCGATCGGGATCGCGGTGTCACATCGCTGCGACCTGACGGCGGTCGCGGCGCAGGGCAGGGGAGATGCCGCAGGGGTGCAGCGGGCGACGTTGAAGTTTCTGGAATCGCGAGAGATCAGAGCATGGATGATTGTGGCAATGGAGGGACATTGAGGAGTCCGTCTCTCGCATGCGAAAAAGCGGGTGGCCCAGTATTCCAGAGACGCTGATGCTTGGCTGACAGGCCGCGGCGTACTGGATACCCCGCTTTCGCGGGGTATGACAGAGATGATCAGGAGCCGCTTCCTCTTCGCCCGTCCTATGTGCATAATTCAGTTTGAACGTCAGTGAGCTCCCCATGTCCCTGCAAGCCTATTTCGCCTTCGTCGCCGCCTGCATCGCGCTGGCGCTGCTGCCCGGTCCGATCGTCACGATGGTGATCGCCAACGGGCTGCGCTACGGCACGCGCGCCGCGCTCACCAATGTGCTCGGCGCGCAGGTCGGACTTGCGATCGTGATTGGCACCGTCGCGGTCGGGTTGACCTCGCTGATGGCGACGATGGGCTACTGGTTCGACTGGGTGCGCTTTGCCGGCGCCGCCTATCTGGTCTGGCTCGGCTTCAAGCTGATCCGCTCGCCGGTCGAGGGCGTCAGCACCGACGACACGCCGCCGCCGCGCGGCGGCTTCTTCCTGCAGGGCTTTCTGGTGCTGCTTTCGAACCCGAAGGTGCTGGTGTTCTTCGGCGCCTTCATCCCGCAGTTCATGGATATGGACAAGCCGCACGTTCCGCAGGTGGCGCTGCTCGGCCTCACCTTCATGGCGACTGCTGTGCTGACCGACGCCGCCTACGCCTTGGCGGCCGGCCGCGCCCGCAAATTCTTCTCCAAGGAGCGGACCCGGCTGATGTCGCGCATATCAGGCGGCTTCATGATCGGCGGCGGCATCTGGCTGGCGCTGACCCGGGCGCGATAGACCCGCTGGGATAGCCTCAAGATCGTCGTTGACAAAGCCGCCGATTTCCAGCCTGGGCTGGCAGCGCAGACGTTTGCTCTAGCCCGGAGGCCGTCAGCCGTGCTTTGATCGGCGACGAAAATTAACCCCTCGTCTGGGGGCATGTCTTTGACCACCGATAGCTTGGATCGGCGTCTGGCAGCGGTTCTGGCGGCCGATATCGCCGGCTACAGCCGGCTGATGGGAATCGACGAGGAAGGCACTCTGGCCAAGCTGAAGTCGGTCAGGCGGGCGTTGCTGGATCCAGCGCTGGCGGCGCATCGCGGCCGTGTCGTCAAAACGACCGGCGACGGAATCCTTGTTGAATTCGCCAGCGCCGTCGACGCGGTGCGCAGTGCCGTCGAAGTGCAGCGCCGAATGGCCGATCAGAATGCTGCCGTGCCGACGGAGCAGCGGCTCGAATTCCGAATCGGAATCCACGTCGGCGACATCATCTTTGATGACAACGATATCTTTGGCGACGGCGTCAACATCGCAGCGCGCCTGGAGGGGATTGCCGAGCCGGGTGGCGTCTGCATTTCCGATGACGTGCAACGGCACATTCGCGGCAAGGTCGATGCGACCTTCGAGGACATGGGGCCGCAGATCCTGAAGAATATTGCCGAGCCTGTTCGTACATGGAGAGTTCGCGTCGGCGGCGCCTCCGCAGCGGCCGCGGTCGCGAAGCACGCGTTCACTGCTCCGGCTTCCCCACCCGCGCTTGCCGAGAAAGCCTCCATCGCGGTGCTGCCGTTCCAGAATATGAGCGGCGATCCGGAGCAGGAATACTTTGCCGACGGCGTCGTCGAGGACATCATTACCGCGCTGTCGCGCTTCAGATCGCTGTTTGTGATCGCGCGCAATTCAAGCTTCACCTACAAGGGAAAGTCCGTCGACATCAAGCAGGTCGGGCACGAGCTCGGTGTGCGATACGTGCTGGAGGGATCAGTGCGCAAGTCGAGCGGCCGCGTTCGGATCACCGCGCAACTGATCGAGGCCGGCAGCGGCACGCATCTCTGGGCGGACAGGTTCGATGGCGAACTGAGGGACGTGTTCGACCTGCAGGACCAGGTCACCGCGAATGTCGTCAGCATCATAGCTCCGAAGATCCAGCAGAGCGAAATCGAACGAACCCGAACCAAGCCGACCGACCGTCTCGATAGCTACGATCTCTTTCTGAGAGGCATTGCGGCCTATGCAGATCGCTCCAGGTGGGGCGACGCCGAACTCGGCGAGTGGTTCAACAAGGCCTGCGCGCTCGATCCCAACTATGCGGCCGCTCAGGTCATGCTGGCCTATTCGTCGCTGCTGAAACAGACCACGCGCGGCACGCCTCTCGGCGCGCAGGAGTTGGCGAAGGCGCTGCAGATCGCCGGGCTCGCCTGCGCGCTGGCCAGCGACGATCCGTTCGTGCTGGCGCGCGCGGCTCACATGTTTGCCTATCTCGGCCACGACTACGATCGCGCCGAGACCATGATCGAAGAGGCGATCTCGCTCAATTCGAACGATGCTGCGGCGTGGGGATATCGCGGCTGGATTTCGCTCATGTGCGTCGAGCCGGCACGCGCGATCGAAAGTTTTGAGCACAGACTCCGGCTCAGCCCGATCGATCCCGGGCGGGCGTCCATGTGGAACGGAATCAGTTTCGCGCATTTCATGCTCGGTCAGTATGAGCAGGGCCGTGCGGCCGCCGCCAAGGCGCTGGTGATCGGCGAAGACGCACACACGCTCAGCGCGTTGATCATGAACGAAGTCGGCTTGGGGCGCCTTGACGAGGCGCGCGTCATCGCCGGCCGCCTGCTCAAACTGCGGCCCGATTTCCGCGCGTCCTACGCGCGGCAGAATTTTCCGACCAGGGCCGTCGAATGGGGCGACCGCATGGTCGCCGTGCTGTGTGAGGCCGGCATTCCGGCGTAGAAATTCCTGGATCTATGCATTCCGGCCGCGAATGGGCGCTTGATCCTACGCCACAATCCGCTCGACCACGTCGCGCACCAGGCCCGTCAGCAGCTCGAGCTTGTATCCGGTCATCGGCAGCGGCCTGGCTCCCGAGATCGCCAGCTCGGTGGCTTGCGCGATGGTCGCCGCGTTAATCTGCTTACCCTGCAGCGCCGCCGCGGCCGCGGTCAGACGCAGCGGGACCGGAGCGATGCCGCCGGCGGTGATGTGGACCTGCTGGAACGCGCCGCCGGAGATCACCGCACGCACGCAGATCTCGACCAGCGGCCATTCCGCATGCGTCCGGCTGATGGCGCGCTTGTACAGCGCGCGCTCGCCGGCCAGCGGAACGGGGAGCTCGATCCGCTCGATGCGTTCGCCCGGTGCAAGCAGATTGTCGGCCGCGCCGTTGCTGCCGTCGCCGAGCAGCTCTGAGATCGACAAGCCGCTGCGCCGATCGGTGGTGATCTTCGAATCATAGGCGAGCAGCGCCATCGCCATCGTCGACGGATGCGGCGCGACGCATGGGCCGAGATCGAACGCGACGTGGTAGAGATGGTTGCCGGATCGCGCCGGGCAGTCGGCGCCGCCCTTCTTGAGGCAGGCGATCTGCGGATTGCGGAAATACCAGCAGCGCGAGCGCTGCGCGAGGTTGCCGCCGAGCGTCGCCATGTGCCGGATCTGCGGCGTGGCGAGGCCCTGCGCGGCTGCGGCGATGCCTGGGTAAGCCTCGGCGAGCCGCGGATCGGATGCGATCGCAGCGATCGTGGTCAGGGCGCCGATGCGGGCCGAACCGTCCGCATTCCACGTAACGCCGATCGTGTCGGGACTGGCGGCGAGATCGATGATGGCGCCGCACGACAGGCCGCTGCGGCGGCGCTCCGACAGATCGGTGCCGGCGGCGCGGAATTCGGGCGCGGAGATGACGTCTGCGGTCGCGACACTCATGCGGCATCCCTCCCTTTCAGCGCGGCGACGATGCGGTCGGGCCGGATCGGAATCTCGGTGAGGCGGACGCCGATCGCGTTGTGGATCGCGTTGGCGACGGCGGCCGAGGTCGGCACCGTCGACGCCTCGCCGATGCCGACGCTGTTGCCGAGCACATGGTCGAAGCCGGCTTCGTCGAAATGGACGTCGATCTCGGGCGTGTCGGCGATCCCGGGGATGCGGTAATCCTCCATCCCCGCGGTCAGGACGTCGCCGGTCTTCGGATCAAGCTCGCGCGCCTCATAGAGTGCGTAGCCGAGGCCCTGGATCACCGCGCCGCAGGCCTGGCTGCGCGCCAGCGCCGGCGCTGCGATCTTGCCGACCGCGATGCCGGTATGCACGTTGAGCACGCGGACATGGCCGAGCCAGGTGTCGACTTCCACCTCGATCACCTGCACCGAGCTCGGCACGCCGGCGCCGACCGCGATGTTCGAGAAGCGGCGCATCATCCAGCCGAACACCATGCCGATCAGACCGACTTCGCGCAGCGGCGAGCGGATGCCGGGCGCTGTGTTCTTGCCGTCCTCGCCGCGCGTCTCCACCACCGCGATGTCGGGCGAGCGCGCGATCAGCTCGCGCCAGGGCGCGTTCGAGCCGGGCGCCGGCTTTCGCGTGGCCTGTTCGAGCATCGCGGCCTTCAGCTTCCGCACCGCCAGCAACGTCGGCGGCATCACCGAGGCGGTGACGCGGCTGCCGCCGGAGCCGGGGCCTTCGGGCAGCGAGGAATCGCCGATCCGCACATCGATCTCACCGGGTTCGAGATCGAACTCGCGCGCGATCGCGTCGGCAAGCACGCTGCGGGTGCCGGTGCCGATGTCCTGCGTCGCCGTTCTGGCGACGATGCGGCCGCCCTTGACCGCGACCTCGACCTTCACCTTGGGCTGCCACAGATAGAGCCAGTAGCCCGTCGCGACCCCGATGCCGCGGCGATAGCGCCCGTTCTGCGTCGGCTTGCGGTTGCGCCAGATCTCGAGCCCGGATGCCCAGTCGTAGAGCCGCTGACGGTTGGGATCGGGATCCCAGCGCTTGCGCAAGGCGATCGGATCGACATTGAGGCGCAGCGCGGCCTCGTCGATCGCCTGCTCCACGGCGAACGCCATCGGCGGTCCGCCGGGGCCGCGGAAGGCGGCGCCGGGCGGCAGATTGCTGATGACGTCGAAATCCGAAAGATCCTTCGCCTCGGCCGGATAGATCAGCCGCGCCAGTCCCGCGATGGTCGAGTTGGTCGCGGCGCCGGTATCGGCATGCGCGGTGACGGAGAGCGCTTTCAGGGCACCTTGCTCGGAAGGCAGCAGCGCGACCTTCAACTCCGCGGCCGGCCGATAACCGGCGACCGAGAGTTCTTCCTGGCGATCATAGGCGACCCGCACCGGCGCTTTCGCCGCGCGCGCCAGCTCGATCGCGGCAATCGCCTCGGTCCCCAGGCTCGCCTTCGAGCCGAAGCCGCCGCCGACGTGCTCGGCGATCACGCGGACCTTGTCGTGATCGAGCTTGTAGCGCTTTGCGATCTGCTCCTTCAGGTGAAACACCTGCTGGGTCGAGGCGTGCAGGGTCAGCCGGTCGCCGTCGAAGCGCGCCACCGCGGCGTGGGGCTCGAGACAGGCATGCTGCTGCGTGGCGGTGCGGAAGGTGGCTTCGACGAGCAGTTTGTTGTGGGCCTGGCGCGCCTCGTCGACCCAGTTGCGGGCCTTTTTTGCGTGTGTCGAGAACACCGCGGTCGGCCCGCGGACGTTCTGCTTCCAGGGCGCCGGTCCGCCGGCCGCTTCCGAGACGTTGCCGGCCCGCTTGCGGCTCGCCTTGTCGAACACCACGGGCGCGTCGTCCTTGCGTCCGGCGTCGAGCCCGACCACTGCGGGCAGGTGTTCGCTGATCAACCTGATCGCGGCCAGCGCGGCAAGCGCGCTCTTACGGTCCTTTGCGGCGACCGCCGCAATAGGCTCGCCGACATAACGCACAATCCGGTCGTCGCCGAGCAGCGACACCGCGGTAACGCCGGGGAGCGCGCGCGCCGGCGCGAGATCGAGCGTGGTGATGCGCGCATGCGCCTCGCGCGAGCGCAGGATCAGGCCTTCGAGCTGGCCGTCATGATGGATGTCGACGGTATATTTCGCCGCGCCCGTCACTTTGTCGCGCGCCTCGATGCGAGGCGCCGTGACGTGATCGCCGTCGAAGCGGCCGGCGCAGGCATCCGCCACCGCACGGAAGATCCCGTCATAGGCGCCGCAGCGGCAGAGATGGCCGGACAGCGCCGCGCCGATCTCCTCGCGCGACGGCACCGCCGTTCCCCTGGTCGCGCGCCAATGGTCGCAGAACGCGGTCGCTTCCACGATGAAGCCGGGCGTGCAGAAGCCGCATTGCAGGGCGTCATGCGCCATGAACGCCTTCTGCACCGGATGCAGACCGGACGCGCCGATGGCTTCGACCGTCGTCACCGATTTGCCGGTGGCGGCGTGTGCCGGCATCAGGCAGCTTGCTACCGGCGCGCCGTCGACCAGCACGGTGCAGGCGCCGCAGACGCCGGCGCCGCACACGAGCTTGGTGCCGGTGAGCTTGAGCTGGTCGCGCACGATGTCGATCAAGAGCGCATCGAGATCATCGGGCAGGGATTCGACGCGGCCATTGACGGTCGCCGTGCTCATGGATTTCCTCCGCTTGTCCTGCGTGTCGGCCTCTTGGGGATTGCCGCCTTCTTGACGGGCGGTTTTTGCGATTTTGGCAAAGGTTTCGGCTTGGCGCCGGCGCAGAGCGTCCGCACCATGATCGCCATGTCCTTCAGGAACGCATCCGCCGGCTGCATCGCCGGATACTGCGACTTCGCTGCGTACATCGCCATCTCGACCAGCCGCGCGAATTCGGCCGGCGGGAGGTCCTGCGGCAGCGCGAGCTGCTGCTTGCGCACGATCCGCGTGATCGTCGCGACCATGCGCTCCGCATATCGCGCGGCGTAGGTCTGGTAGAGGTCGCGCGCGTGCACGAGGTGCTCGGAATACAACTCCTCGAGATGCGGCGAGCCGTCCAGCGAGCCGATCATGGTCGACATCCGCGCGGTCATGCCCGCGGCGAGGATGTCGCCGAGATCACCGCCCGCGGTCTCCGCCGCGGCAACGGCGGTCTCCTCGGCCGCGATCGCGCTCTCATGCACGCGCTCGATCACGGCGCGGAACAGCGCTTCCTTGGATTCGAAGTGGTGATAGAGCGCCTGCCGCGTCAGGCCGGCCGCCTCGGCGACCTGCTCGATCGAGGAGCGGCGAAAGCCGTGCCGGCGGAACACCAGCATGGTGGCATCGAGAATGCGGGTTTTCGGTCCCATTTGACGATTTTGACAAATATAGAAGAACTGTCAAATCGCGATTTGGTGAGGAGGCTGTGCTGGGGGCTTGATCACCATTCCGCGAGGCCCGCGCCCATGTGAACCGCCTTGCGAATGGTCGCGTCGAAGAAACGTGGAGCTCCAAAGATGACCTTCTCGTCCGGAGCTTGCGAGGATACGCACATGACCCAGGTCTTCTTCCATTGCTCGACCACGCACGGGGTGCTGATGGATCGCCGCGGCACCTCGGTGACCAGCCTCTCGGAGGCATGCGAGGCGGCGACGTGCATGATGCGATCGCTGGTCGCAACGGTCAGCCTGGAAGACTGGCGCGACTGGGTCGTGCATGTCAGCGACGAGTCCGGCGAGGAGATCGTGATCCTGTCCTTCGCATCCGTGCTCGGCAAGCCGCACTGAGAGGGCGCCATGCTGTCACCGCACGCATCATTGCTCGCTCTGCGCGACGGCTGGAACGCGATCACGACGGGCTTGCAGAATCTGATCGCGCGAATTCGCGATCCCTACCGGCCCGAGCTGCACTACATGCGCGGACCGGGTCCCAAATGGCACGCCAAGCATGCCGTGCGAGCCGCGCCGGCCGGTTGAACGCGGCGCTGTTCAGCTCTCGCTTCTCGCCGGGCGGTGCATCTCGCGCCGCCACGCCGCCGGGCTGACGCCGACCACGGCAGAAAACACCCGCGTGAAGTGGCTTTGATTGGCAAAACCGGCCGTAATCGCGATCTCGGACAGCGACAGGTCGCGCGCCGCCATCAGCTGCTTGGCCACCTTCAGGCGCTGCTGAAGCAACCATTGGTGCGGCGGCAGGCCGGTGGAGATGCGGAAGGCGCGCGAGAAATGGCCGACCGAGAGACCAAACTCGGTTGCGATCTGCTGCAACCGGATTTTCCCGCCGAGGTCGGACGCAAGCCTGTCGCAGGCCTGCTTCGCCTGCCATGCGGCAAGGCCGCCACGGGCCGGCGCGGTGATGCGCCGCAATCCGCCATAGGTCTGCGCGACATGCGCAGTGAAGGCGAGCATCATGTGATCGACGAAAAGCTGGTTCGTCTCTTCCGGCCGCTTTAACGCTTCAAGCAGCGAGGCACCGAGATGTCGGATGACGCCGTCGTCGTGGCCGATGCCGGGCTCATATGCGAGCTCATCGACGCGCGGTGCGCCGGCCTGCCTGGCGACGTCGTCCAGCGCCGAACGCGGCAGATAGAAGAAGATCGAATGGAACGGTTTGTCGATCACGTAGCGCGGATCGCGCTTCAGGTCGTACAGATAGGTCGCGCCGCGGCGGATGTTCGATTTGGTGACATACCGGCCTTGCTCCCAGCATTCGCAATCGTCGTAATCGCGAAACTTGAGGCTGACGAGGTAGGCGTCGTCGGCGGGCAGCGAGCCGGACATATCCCGCACCGGGCTGTCATTGCGGGTTTCGGTCACCGCGAGCTCGGCGCTGCGCAGCGTACGCGTGATCAGCGAGGGCGCGTCCTTCAGTTGCAAGGGCTCTCCGAGCCTTCGTCCGTAGACGCCCGCCTGTGCCATTCTCGAAAATTTCCGCCTGCGAACCCGACCGGGCCTGCCGTGACCGGCATCCTGCGCGGTGATAGCTCATTAGCGAAAATCGGCAAGGCGCCGTTCGGCGCATCACGCGATGATGAACGGCCGGCCGACTCCGCCGCGGCAATTATTTCAAAATGATTTCAAGGTGTTTTGACGGTTTGATCCGTCGGGGCCACGAAATGCCGCACCTCCGGCGCGGCGCAGAAACGGACAAAGCATGGTGGTTTCAGGAAAGACGCTCGAGCCGCGTCGCGTTTAGTACGCTCCGACAGTTCCGCGCCTCATCGGTCGACGGAGCGGCCCGCAGGGAGGGAGCGCATGAGCCTTCAAACGCGAGCACGCCTCATGAGCAAGCCTGTCCTGCACCATCCTTTGCGCGAGCCTCCGCCCGCCGCGACTGGCACTTACCAGAACACCGTCCCAGTTGCCGAAGGGCGTCCAGATGTGGAGATGGCCCGCGTGCTCGGCACCACGCCCTTTCGCATGGCTCTGGATTCATCCGGAGCGGGAATCGCCCATTGGAAGCACAAGCCGTTGCACGACGTTGTCGAGCCGATGACCCATCACGTCATCATGGCCTATAGCGGCGCGATGCAGCGGATCGAGCGGCGAACGGGACGATCGGTCGCGATCGGAACCTTCCGTCCCGGCGTCGTGATCATCATCCCCGAGGGATCAAGCTCCCGCTGGGATATCCCGAAGCCCGCTGATATCGTTGTTCTCTATCTTCCCCGCAAGACGATTCAACGCGTGGCCGACCAAGCCGGCGGCGGCGCTCCGATCGATCTGCTGGAGCGGACGGCGCATCCCGATCCGATCACATCCCGCCTGCTGCTCAGCGCGGCCGACGTCCTGGATGGCAGTGCGGCGCTGGATACGCTGTTCAGACAGCAACTGACGGACCTGCTCGCCACGCGTCTCCTGGCCGCGCATACCGGCTCTCCCACCCCGATCGGGCCGACCACGGGAGGGCTCTCGCCGACGGTGCTGCGCCGCGCCATCGAGCGGCTGCGCTCGGACAGCGACGCCGATGTCTCGCTCGCGGCGCTGGCGACCGACGCCGGCCTGTCGCGCTTTCACTTCTGCCGTGCATTCAAGGAAAGCACCGGGCTCTCGCCGCATGCCTGGCTGCGCCAGCACCGGCTCGAGCAGGCCATGAACATGCTGCGCGACACCGACGCATCCGTGGTCTCGATCGCGGCCGCGCTCGGCTACGGCTCGCAGACTGCGTTCGCCGCCGCGTTCAGGAAGCTGACCGGGGAGACCCCGAGCGACTGGCGGCGGCGTCTGCGGTAGCCGCAATCGCTCTTCAGGTCGCGCAATCGCTCTGGGGCACTCGCAAATCCAATTCGCTACATCACTGCCATCCAGAGGAGACATCATATGCGAATTGTCATCATCGGCGCCGGCTTTGCCGGCATGTATGCCGCGCTCTCCGCGGCCCGCCTGCGCGACATCAAGGGCGTCTCGCCCGAGGAGCTCGAGATCGCGCTGGTCGCGCCGGAGCCGACCCTGGTGGTGCGCCCGCGGCTCTACGAGCCGAAGCCGGAGACGCTGACCGCGCCGCTGCTCGACGTCTTCAACGCGATCGACGTCGTCTATGTGCAGGGCAGCGCCGAAGCCGTCGACACCAAGGCCCGCACCGTGCAGATCGTCACCGCCAAGGACGCGCGCAAAACGCTACCCTATGATCGCCTTGTGGTGGCAACCGGCAGCCGGCTGTTCCGTCCGAACGTGCCCGGCCTCGCCGAGCATGGCTTCAGTGTCGACAATCTTGCGGACGCGATCGCGCTCGACCGTCATCTGCACGACCTCGCTAGGCAGCCGGCATCAGCGGCGCGCGACACCGTGGTCGTTGCCGGCGGCGGCTTCACCGGCATCGAGGCGGCGACCGAGATGCCGGCGCGGCTCCGGGACATCCTCGGCAGCGACACCAAACCGCGCGTCATCATCGTCGATCGCAACGTGGCGATCGCGCCCGACATGGGCGAGGGCCCGCGCCCGATCATCGAGGACGCGATGCGCAAGCTCGGCGTCGAGGGCCGCTTCGGCGCCGGCGTCGCCGAGGTCAGCAAGTCCGGCGTCACGCTTTCCAACGGCGAGCATATCGAGGCCGCGACCGTGGTCTGGGCGGCGGGCATTCGCGCCGCACCGCTGACCGAGCAGATCCCGGCGGAACGCGACAATTTCGGCCGGCTGCTGGTCGACCGCGATCTGCGGGTGCCGTCGGTCGCTGGCGTGTTCGCCACCGGCGATGCGGCGCGTGCCGCTTGCGACGATGTCGGCAATTACGCGCTGATGTCGTGCCAGCACGCGACGCGGATGGGCGCCTTTGCCGGTAACAACGCCGCGGCCGAGCTGCTCGGTGTCCCGACCAAGCCTTATCACCAGAAGGCCTATGTCACTTGCCTCGACCTCGGCGAGGCCGGCGCGCTGTTCACCCGCGGCTGGGAGCGCAAGGTCGAGATGGTCGGCGACGTCGCCAAGAAGACCAAGCGGGAGATCAACACCGTCTGGATCTATCCGCCGCGCGCCGAGCGTGCCGCGGCGCTCGCATCCGCCGATCCGGAGCACGTCACCGAAGTCTGAGGCTCGGCTCGGCGAGAGCACCGCAACTGCGATCATCGCTTCCGCGCACGGCGTCGTTCGATCGCTGTGCGCGGAAGCGACTCGAAGTATCGCGGAGCGAAACGCAGTTTAGAATCGTCCTTAGAAACGCTCGAAAAATATGAGGCGCATTGACGCAGTTTCGCTGCGTTCACGTTGCGAGCTCGCAACACCATCGGCGATAAGCCCGACACTGGACGTGTTCTAATCACCGATCGGCTGCATACGTCTTTCATCGTGTTAGTGACGGCGAAGATGAAGGCGATGTGAGTTGACGGGGGTCGGATGTTTCGTCGCACTGCGCTGGCGGCCGGGTACATGGCCGGCAGCGGTTTGTTCGTGCTGAGTGTGGTGATGCCGCGTGAAAGCGTTGCGCAATCGGCGCTGCCGCCGGTGACGGTCGAAGCGCCGAAACAACAGCAGCAGGCGCGACGAACGCAGCCAGCGCGACGCGCGGCGCGTCCTGTACGCACGACGCCGCGATCGATCGCGAACCGGGCGCCCGCGCAGAACGTTCCAGCACCGGGTGCGGGTGGCGGCGGAGAGCGCGGCAACGGGCCGGTCACCGGCTATCTCGCCAGCCAGAGCGTCACGGCAACCAAGACCGACAGCCCGGTGCTGACGACGCCGCAGTCGATCTCGATCGTCACCCAGGATCAGATCCAGGCACAGGGTGCGCAGAACATCACCGAAGCGCTGCGCTACACGCCCGGCGTGACGATCGAAAGTTTTGGCGCCAACGCGTTCTTCGACGAGTTCAAGCTGCGGGGCTTCACCGCGCCGCGTTATCTCGACGGGCTGCGGCTGCCGACCGACACCACGACCTTCGCGGTCCCGCGCATCGAGACTTATGGTCTCGAGCGCATCGAGGTCCTGAAGGGCCCGTCATCCGGCCTGTATGGACAGTCCGATCCGGGCGGCTTGTTGAACCTGGTCAGCAAGCGGCCCACCGAGACGCCGCATTACGAGTTCGAGGGCACGTTCGGCTCGTTCGATCGCTTCCAGGGCGCCTTCGATATCGGTGGTCCCGCCGACAAGGACGGCCGGGTCCTTTACCGCATCGTCGGCCTTGGCCGCGACAGCAACAGCCAGACCGACTTCGTTCAGGACAACAAGCTGTTCATCGCGCCGAGCTTCACCTGGCGGCCGACCTACGACACCAGCTTCACCGTGCTCTCGCAGTACCAGAAGGTCGACAACAAGGGTTACCAGCAATACGTCCCGGGACAGGTGTCCTTCCTGCCCAACCCCAACGGACATATTCCCTACAGTCGTTACCTCGGCGAGCCCGGGCTGGATGGCTATCATCTCGAGCAGTTCGCGGTTGGCTACGCGTTCGAGCATCGCTTCGACAACATCTTCCAGTTCCGGCAAAACCTGCGCTACACCCAGGTCAGCAACGACCTCGCATCGGTGCGGACCGAGGGCATGGTGACGGATCGTCTGGTCGCGCGCAGCTACAACTACGTCAAGGCCAATGCCGCCAATGTCGCGCTCGACAATCAGCTGCAGGCGGATTTCGCGACCGGGCCGCTGGTCCACAAGGTGCTGGCCGGTGTCGACTACTTCGATCTGTGGGCGAATACCGACTATCGCACCACGCCGATTGCGCCGATCGATGCCTATAGTCCGGTCTACGGCACCGCCGTTCCGTCAGCCAGCTCGCTGGTGCCGTTCATTCTTCGCGACGACAGGCAGTCGCAGCTCGGCGCCTATCTGCAGGATCAGATCAAGCTCGATCGCTGGACGTTGACCATGAGCGGGCGCCAGGACTGGGTCAGCTCCGGCTTCACCAGCATGGCGTTCTATCCGCCCGCCGGGCATTATTCGCGCGACGACTCGGCGCAAACCGGGCGCATCGGCCTGAGCTACCTGTTCGATATCGGCCTCGCGCCCTATGTCAGCTACGGGACCTCGTTCACACCGAATCTCGGCGCCGACAGCGCCGGCCGGTCGTTCAGGCCGACGACGGGCGAGGGCGCGGAGGTCGGCGTCAAGTTCAAGCCGAACGGCTCGAACTTCATGGCGACGGCGGCGGCGTTCGATATCCGTCAGCAGGACGTGCTGACGGCCGATCCCCTCAATCCGCTGTTCAACGTGCAGACCGATGCCGTGCGCGTCCGCGGCTTCGAGCTCGAGCTGAAGGGCAATCTCACGCGCGAGCTCGAGATCACGGCGGGATACACTCACCTCGATCCGCGGGTGACGACGAGCTTTGCCGGCTATGCCGGCAAGTACATGATGAACACGGCGCAGGACCAGATCGCGGTCTGGGGCAAGTATACCTGGTATGACGGCGCGCTCGCGGGCCTTGGGCTCGGCCTCGGCGTGCGCTATGTCGGCGAGACCTACGGCGACAACTTCAATACCTTTGTCATTCCCTCCTATGCCTTGCTCGATGCGTCGGTCAGCTACGACTTCGCTTATCTGCGGCCGGACCTGAAGGGATGGAAGGCGCAGGTCAACGTCACCAACCTGACCGACCACTTCTACGTTGCATCCTGCCTCACCGGGCTTCCCTATTGCGGCCTCGGCAATGGCCGCACGGTGCTGGGCACCATGAAGTACACCTGGAACTAAAGCATGATCCCGAAAAGTGCGAAGCGGTTTTCGGAAAGATCATGCTTCAACAAAAGCATGATCCGGAAAAGTGCGAAGCGGTTTTCCGAAAAGATCGTGCTTCAACAAGAGGCTAAAGCTCGATGACGATCCAACCTGATCTCATCGCACTTTAGGTGACGAAATTGACTGCGACGACCAGATCCTTGCGGCGATGGGGCGCTGTCCATAAATGGACCAGCCTGATTTGCACGTTGTTCATGCTGCTGCTCTGCATCACCGGCCTGCCGCTGATCTTCCACGAGCAGATCGACGATCTGCTGCACAGCCAGGTCAAGCCGGCCGACGTGCCGCCAGGCACGCCGCCGGCCAATCTGGACCGTCTGCTCGGCAACGCGCTGGCGCAGGCGCCCGGGAAGGTCCCTCACTTCCTGATCTGGGATCGCGACGATCCGAGCGCGATGTTCGTCAGCGTCGGTCCGACCATCGATGCCGATCCGACCAACAATTTGCTGATCCGGATGGACACCCATACCGGCGCCTATCTCGATGCGCCCGATGTGACCGGCCGCTTCACCTACATCATGCTGAAGCTGCACACCGACATGTTTGCCGGACTGCCCGGCAAGCTGTTCCTCGGATTGATGGGGATCCTGTTCTGCGTCGCGATCATCTCCGGGATCGTGGTCTACGCGCCGTCGATGCGGAAGCTCCGCTTCGGCGCCTACCGCGCGCAGCGGACCCGCGTCGTGCGCTGGCTCGACGTCCATAATCTCGCGGGCATCCTGCTCGTCGCCTGGACACTGGTCGTCGGTTTCACCGGGGTCATCAACACCTGGGCCGATCTCGTCCTCAAGATGTGGCAGTTCGGCCAGCTCGCCGAAATGACCGCGCAGTACAAGGACCGGCCGGTGCCGTCGAAGCTGACCTCGCTGAATGCGGCGGTCGAAGTGGCCACCCACGCGGTGCCCGGCATGACGCCGAGCTTCGTCGCCTTCCCGGGAACCCTGTTCAGCAGCAAGAGTCACTACGCGGTGTTCCTGCACGGCGATACGCCGCTGACCTCGCGGCTGCTGAAGCCGGCGCTGATCGACGCGGAAACCGGAAAGCTGACCGATACAAGGGACATGCCCTGGTATGTGACGACCCTGTTCGTCTCGCAGCCGCTGCATTTCGGCGACTATGGCGGCATGCCGCTCAAGATCGTCTGGGCGCTGCTCGACATCCTGACCATCTTCATCCTCGTGACCGGTGTGTATCTGTGGATGCGACGCCGCAGGGCCGGCGTGAGCCAGGAACGCGCGATCGCCAACGCCGCCTCCCTCGACAACCCCGCATTATCGTCGTGACGTCAGCATGGTCTCGCATCGTTCATTGACCCAGATCTTCACCGCTCCGCTCGTCATCGCGATCGTGAGCACGGTCGGATTGATCAGCGCGCTGGTCGGCGACGGCTGGTGGGATGCGGTCTCGTGGGCCGGGCTCGGCCTGCCTGTACTACTCTACGTGCACTTCATCTGGCGGCGCCAGCCGAATTGATTGGGTTGGCCTGATCGCGCCTCGAACCGGTCGCGCATTCAGCAAAGCCGATCCAATCGGAATATGCCGATCCCTGCGGTGTCTCATCCGCGGAGATGCGCGAGAAGCCGAACCGGCAATCGAACAAGCAGTCGCGGCCGCGCAGGTGCCTGCGTGTGGCGTCGCGCCGGCATTGTAAGATGACGGGTTTTCACTCCGGGAGCCCCGCCATGCGTAGCGGGTTGACCAATGCATCCAGGTCGCCCTGTCGACGATACGGCAGCAGCCTGGCCCAGCGGGCCAAGCTAAAACTGGGGTGGCCCGCCAGCAGGTCGGTTGAGATGCTGCGCGCTTCATCTTGCCGGCCGAGATTCCAGAGCGCCGCTATGAGTGTCGACTGCGCGGTCAGCCAGAGCGGCCGCTGCCTCAGGACGCGGGAGGCTATATCGTGCGCCGCCGCGAAATCTCCGAGATGAAATCTTGCGCGCGCTTCGTCCACCATGGATTCGTTGCGCTCAATCGGGCTGAGCCGTTGGGCGTGTTCCTCGTAGAGGACGGCTTTTCGGAAATTGCCGGCGTAGCCGTGGTACATGCCCGCCATGTGATGGGCGTCAGAGCTGCTGGGAGCGAGGCTGATCGCCGTTTCTCCTGCTGCCACAGCTTCATCATGACGGTGTTGATAGATACGAACATAGCCGATCACCAGGTATGCTTCCCCAAAGCTAGGGTCGGCGGCGAGAGCCCGATCAGCGCAGCCCAGTGCGGCTTGATACGCTTCATTTTCATCCTTGATCCAACCGAAGCGCGCCTGGTCAGTCAGGGTAAGACCCAACAAGTAGAGCGCCGGCATAAACGAGGCATTGATCTCGACCGCCTGTTCAAAAAGCTTCCGCGCCTGTGCGTGGGTTTGCCTTGCGAAATTAACGTACAGGGCGCGTCCCTTTAAGACATACTCATAAGCCAGTGGACTGCCCGAGCGTTTTCTCCACACCCTTGCGCGTTCGCCGACGGTCAACTGGACTTCAAGCGCTTCGACGATCTCTTGCGTAATCCGGTCCTGGAGATCGAACACGTCGTCCAGGTCTCCGTCAAAGCGATCCGCCCAGAGATGACCGCCGTCTCGACCATCAATCAACTGCGCCGTCAACCTGATGCGATTGCCGATCTTTCGAACGCTCCCCTCCAGCAGATAACGAGCACCCAGGATCTGCCCGATTTCGCGAATGTCCCTGTTCTGCCCCTTGAATGCGAAGCTCGAGTTGCGAGCTATTACCATCAATTCCTGAATCTTTGACAGGGTCGTAAGGACGTCTTCCGCGATCCCGTCCGCGAAATACTCCTGCTCGCTGTCGCCGCTCATGTTCTGAAACGGCAGCACCGCGATGGAGGGCTTTCCCGAAAACGGGCGCACGCGATGGGATTCGGCAGGAGTCGGATGGCGCTCAGCCGAAGTTCTGGCGCCAATCTTTATGCGCCAGGCGCGGATCGGTTCAGTGATGTTTTTCAGATTCTGTTGGCCCATGTCCTCGAAGGCTGCATCGACCTTGCTCCGGATCTGCCGGTAGGCGTCGTCAGACAGGCATATGCCGCCCGGGTCCGCGATGTTCTCCAGCCGCGCGGCGATGTTGACGCCGTCGCCGAAGATGTCGTCGTTGTCGATGATGATGTCGCCGACGTGAATGCCGATGCGAAATTCGATCCGCTGCTGTTGCGGTGCGGATGCATTAAGCTCCGCCATCCTGCTCTGAACCTCTACAGAGCTGCGCACTGCATCGACGGCGCTGCCGAATTCGACCAGCATGCCGTCGCCGGTCGTTTTGACGATGCGGCCGCGATGAGCGGCGATCGTTGGATCAATGAGATTCTTTCTGGCCGCCTTGAGCCGCGCGAGCGTGCCTTCCTCGTCCGTTCCCATCAGGCGGCTGTAGCCGGCGACATCTGCCGCCAGCACTGCTGCCAGTCGCCTTTCCACTCGCTCGGGCGCCACGGACTACCCTAACTTGGAAGTTCAACCCGCCAATTAAAGCACGTCGAGCTGGCTTCGGGCTAGAGGCCAGGCCCTGGCTGACCGTTAGTCGCTAGTGTGCTGAATGCGAAGTTCGTGCGATTTCGCGGCAGCCACTTTCACGAACTTCGCATTCATAAAGCACACTAGAATCATAAGTTTGCTAGTGTCCTTATCGAATCCGAAATTCGCTCCGAAGGTGCGGCAAATGATGCGAACTTCGGATTCGGGACACTAGATCAGCGCGTCCGTGCGCAGCGTCGCCTCGATCTCGCCGAGGATGCGCGCCAGTCGCTCGGCCCACGCCGTCTCGCCGGCCTGGTCGGAGATCAGGTCCTGGCGGATCTCGATGCCCGAATTCATCAGGCCGCGCGTCTCGCCATGCACGGGGATCGTGTAGTCGGTCTCGTCGCTGACCGCATAGGGCTCGTTGTCGCCGACCACGAGATCGCCCTCGGCGCGCAGATGCTTCAACAGCAGCGGCGGCAGTACCGTGTCGCGGTGGTAGAGCGTACCGATGTGCCAGGGTCGCGCGATGCCGGCGTAGATCGGCGTGAAGCTGTGCAGCGACACCAGCACCGTCGGCAGGCCCCGACGCGCACGCGCGTCGATGATCTCGTCGATGCGTTTGTGATAGGGATCGAAGATCTGCGCGCGGCGCATCTCGGCGGCCTCGCGCGACAGGCCTTCATTGCCCGGCACCGTGGTAGCCTCGCTGATCAGCGGGATCGAGCTCGCGACATGCGGCGGACGGTTGCAGTCGATCACGAGCCGCGAATAGGGCTGCGCGATCAAATGCGCGCCGAGCCGCTCCGAGAGCCGGGTTGCGACCCCGGCGATGCCGATGTCCCAGGCGATGTGCCGCACGAGCTCGCTGTCGGGCAGGCCGAGGTCGCCGAGCGGAGAGGGAATCAGCCTGCCGTAGTGGTCGCAGGTGAACAGGAACGGCGAGCAGCCGCCGGCATTGTGTTCAAGAACCGGTGAAGCGTCGGTGCTCGCGAGCAGGAACGATGGACCACCTCCGTAATTCAAGGGCTTTTTTCCTCGACTTTGCCTATTCAGGGGGCATGCTGATCTGGAATCGGGCAGCTTTCTCTATAGATTATGCGGCCCGAAATCACGATGATTGTTTGAAGATGCCGCTGCTGACTATTCATCACAAGACCGTTTATCGCTACGCGCGCCCGGTGGCGTTCGGCGAACACCGCATCATGCTGCGCCCCCGTGACGGCCATGATCTGCGCGTGCTCGACAGCGCACTCGTGATCGATCCACAGCCGATGTCGCTGCGCTGGATCCACGACGTGTTCGGCAACAGCGTCGCGATCGCCGCCTTCGACGAGCGCGCCGATACGCTGTCCTTCGTCTCGACCGCGACGGTGGAGCACAATCCGGCCGATACGTTCGCGCTGACGCCGGACGATCCCGCCTATTTCTATCCGTTCCTCTACGACGATGAGGAATTCCCCGACCTGCAGCAGTTCATCACGCCGCAATATGGCGACCCGAACGGCGAGCTGTCGGCCTGGGCGCGGCGCTTCCTCGATGTCGAGGCGCCGACGCCGACTTTCAAGATCCTCAGCGGCATGACCCACGGCATCCGCGAGGCGTTCAGCTATCGCAAGCGCTATGAGCAGGGCACCCAACATCCGCTCGACACGCTGCGCACGCAGTCCGGCACCTGCCGCGACTATGCGCTGTTCATGATCGAGGCGCTGCGCCGGCTCGGCATCGCTGCGCGCTTCGTCTCCGGCTATCTCGCCATGCCGCCCGGCAGCGCGCATGGCTATGTCGGCGGCGGCTCGACCCATGCCTGGGTGCAGGTCTATCTGCCGAGCGCGGGCTGGATCGAGTTCGATCCGACCAACGGCATCGTCGGCACGCGCGATCTGATCCGCGTCGCGGTGGCCCGCGACCCGCGCCAGGCGATCCCGCTGCACGGCGTCTATCTCGGCGTGGCGGATGCCTTTCTCGGCATGGATGTCGACATCAACGTGGTCTCGGTCGGCGAGAATGCGGAGCAGGAGACGGCCTGACGATGCAGATCAAGGTCGGCTTCGAGATCACCTACACGGCGGCGCAGTCGACCCCGATGGTGATCATGCTGTCGATCCATCCGTCGCGCTACGCCGACATCGTCGGCACCGAGCGCCTTTCGACCGAGCCGGACGTGCCGATCGGCCTCTATCGCGACGGCTTCGGCAATGTCTGCGGGCGGCTGGTTGCCCCCAGCGGTGGCGTCACCTTCCGCGGCAGCGCGCTGGTGCGCGATTCCGGACTGCCTGACATCGTCAATCCGGCGGCGCAGCAAATGCCGGTCGAGCAATTGCCCGACGACATGCTGCTCTATCTGATGCCGAGCCGCTATTGCGAGACCGACAAGCTGACCGACGTTGCCTGGTCGCTGTTCGGCAACACACCGCAGGGCTGGGCGCGGGTGCAGGCGATCACCGATTTCGTGCACCACCACGTGACGTTCGGCTACCAGCACGCCCATCACATGAAGTCGGCGCACGACGTCTATGAAAGCCGCGCCGGCGTCTGCCGCGACTTCGCGCATCTGGCGCTCACCTTCTGCCGCTGCATGGGCATTCCGGCGCGCTACTGCACCGGCTATCTCGGCGACATCGGCGTGTCGCCGAACCCCGCGCCGATGGATTTCTCCGGCTGGTTCGAGGTCTATCTGTCCGGCCAGTGGTACACCTTCGATGCCCGCCACAACACGCCGCGGATCGGCCGCATCCTGATGGCGACCGGCCGCGACGCTGCCGACGTCGCCCTCACCACGAGCTTCGGCCGCATGACCCTGACGAAGTTCGTCGTGGTGACGGATGAAGTGGTGGCGGCCTAGCGTCCCTCGGGATTTTCTGTCATTCCGGGATGGTGCGTTAGCACCAGACCCGGAATTTCGAGATTCCGGGTCTGGTCCTTCGGACCATCCCGGAATGACAACTGAACCCATGACCGACCTTCTCTTCGTCTACGGCACGCTGATGCGCGGCTTCGACCATCCGATGGCCAAGCTGCTCGCGGGCAATGCCGAATTCCTCGGGCCGGCGCAGTGCCGCGGCCGGCTCTATTTGGTGAAGCATTATCCGGGTCTGGTCGTGTCGGACGATCCGGCCGACATCGTGCATGGTGAGCTGTTTCGCTTGCGTGAGCGCGAGGCCATGCTGCGTGAATTCGACATGTACGAAGCCTGCGGCGAAGGCTTTCCGCCGCCGACCGAATATGTCCGCGAGATGCTCGAGGTCACGCTCGCCGACGGCAGCACGCGTGAGGCGTGGACCTATCTCTACAACTGGCCGGTCACCGAGCTGCCGCGGATCGCGTCAGGAAAGTTTCTCGAGCATTAGCGCTCGGACGTAACCGCATATGAGGTCATGGCCGGGCTTGTCCCGGCCATCCACGTCTTTGTTGCAGCCAGCAAGGAAGACGTGGATGCCCGGGACAAGCCCGGGCATGACGATGAAGAGGGTACGTTACACCTCCCGCACCACGCGGATATCGACCTCGCGCTCGACATAGGTCCATTCCTCGGTCGCGCGCAGCATGCCGACCAGTTCGTCGAACAGGGTGACGTGGTCGGGGGCGAACTCGAACCAGGTCAGGAAGTCGAAGGGCATGCCGAGGTCGCGCGAATGAAACAGCTGGCGGGCGATCGCGGGGAGGAATTTCAGGGTGCCTTCGATGTGGTGCGACTTGTCCTCGAAGATCTTGCGGCGCTCCTCCTGCGTCAGCTCCCACCACGCCGCGGATTTCCTGATCGGGATCAGCGCCGCGTGCGTTGCCTCGCTGCGGCCGAGCCCGGCCTGCACGGCCAAGAGCTTCTCCCGCTCCTCCTTCTCGGTGTAGCGCAGATGGCTGGCGACGCCGGCGAGCCGCCAGGAGGTCTGCGCCGGCAGCAGCGGCAGCGCGATCGACTCGCTCGCAACGATCGACAGCGCCGCGACCTTCGGCAGCGTCTCGCCCTTCACCCGTGTGATGGACGTGACCTGCCAGCCGCCGCTCTGTCCGCCTCTGAATGTCGTGAACATGGCCTATCCAATCCCGGAAGCGGGGAGGGGGCAAGGTGGCCGCACAGGCTCTCCACCGTGGATTTGGGGGTAGCCCGCTCGACGGAGCCCTGACCGGCTAGACCTGTGAATAGCCCGGAAAAGCCCCACATTGTTCGGCATGGCGGCCCGTGCCGCTATATGGCTAACCGGTTGTCCGCGATTCGCCGCCCGAGCCCAAAATCCTGACTGATGCGTTTCACGCCCGAATTCCTCGATGAGCTGCGCGCCCGGCTTCCGGTCTCGGAAGTCGTGGGCAGGCGCGTCAAGCTCAAGAAGGCCGGCCGGGAGTGGAAGGGGCTGTCGCCGTTCCAGCAGGAGAAGACGCCGTCGTTCTTCGTCAACGACCAGAAGCAGGCCTGGTTCGACTTCTCGTCCGGGCTGAACGGCAACATCTTCGACTTCCTGATGAAGACCGAGGGCGTGACTTTCCCCGAGGCAGTGGAACGTCTCGCCGCGATGGCGGGTGTCCCGCTGCCGGCGGTGACGCCCGATGCCGCACGGCACGAGCAGCACCGCCGCACCCTGCACGACGTGATGGAACTGGCGACCAAGTTCTTTGCCGACACGCTGGCCTCACGGGGCGGCGCCAAGGCGCGCGGCTACCTCGCCGACCGCGCCATCTCGCCGGCGACCCAGCTTCAGTTCCGGATGGGCTATGCGCCGCCGGACCGCTTCGCGCTCAAGGAGCATCTCGGCGCGTTAGGCATCTCCACCGACGACATGGTGGAGGCCGGGCTTCTGGTGTCCGGCGAGGACAAGCCGGTGCCGTTCGATCGCTTCCGCGACCGCGTCATGTTCCCGATCACGGATGCCCGCGGCCGCGTCATCGCGTTCGGCGGGCGTGCGCTGGAGAAGGACGTTCCGGCAAAGTACCTGAACTCGCCGGAAACCACGCTATTTCACAAGGGCGACAATCTCTACAATCTGTTCACCGCACGGCAGGCCGCGCATGATGGCGCGCAGCTGATCGTCGTCGAGGGCTATGTCGATGTCATCGCCATGGTCACGTCGGGCTTTCCCGGCGCTGTCGCGCCGCTCGGCACTGCGCTGACCGAGAACCAGCTCGGCCTGCTCTGGAAGATGGTCGACGAGCCGATCCTCTGCTTCGACGGCGACCGCGCCGGACAGAAGGCGGCTTATCGTGCTGCCGACCTTGCGTTGCCGCAGCTCAAGCCCGGCAAGAGCCTGCGGATTGCGCTGCTGCCGGAAGGGCAGGATCCCGACGATCTCGCCCGCTCCGGCGGCCGCGGCGCGATCGAGGACGTGATCTCCGCCGCGCGTCCGCTCGCCGAAATGATCTGGTCGCGCGAGATCGAGGGCGGTAATTTCGATACGCCCGAGCGCCGCGCCGCGCTGGAGGCGCGGATCGGCGAGCTCACCAACGGCATCCGCGACGAGGTGGTGCGCCGCTATTACCGGCAGGACCTGCAGGAGCGGCTGCAGCGCAATTTTGCGCCCGAGGGCGGACGCGGCGGTTATGGCCGCGGCGGCTACGGTCGGGGCAATTTCGGCGGCGGCCGCGGCGGCGAATCACCCCGCCAGTTTGCCCCCCGGGGACTTGCCCAAAACGGCCGACAGGGAGGCCCACAGGCCGGCCGGTTCGGTGCCACCCCCGGGATTTCACGGGGTCCCTATCAGGCCGCCAGCCCCCAATTGGCCAACAGCCCGATCATGCGCGGCCAGCGCAGCGCGATCTCCCGCCGCGAGGCCCTGATCCTGCAATCCCTGATCAACCACCCCTGGCTGCTGCACGACCATCTCGAGGAGGTGGCGGCGCTGGAGCTCGCCCATCCCGAGGCCCACAAGCTCAGGGCCGCCATCATCGCCGCCTTTGCCCACGACCATCACCATTCCCCCGACGCCGAGGAGCAGGCCGAGAATATGCGCGCCGACCTCGAAGCGGGCGGATTATCCCAGATTCTTCAAAGGGTTGAGCGGGCGATCACAACCCAGGCGGTGTGGGGCGCGCAGGTCGGCGCGGCGCGCGAGGATGTTTTATCAACCTGGCGTCAACTCGTTGCCTTGCATCAGAAAACCCACGCCTTACTTAGGGAAAGAAAAGATGCGGAAGCGGCTTTGGCTGAAGACTCCAGCGAGGCCAATCTGGCATGGTTGCAGGATATCCAGGCCCGGATGGCAGAAGCCGACGGGACCGAAGCCCTGATTGAAGGGTTCGGCGAATTATCGGGCCGGTTCCAGCGTAATGTCTGATAACAAAAATGCTGCGGACGGCGCTGGTCGCACCCGCAAAAAGACTCGCCAAATCTATGGTTTGGCTGCAAAAACAGGGTTAAGCGAAACTTAATAGCCTCGCGGCTATTGCAGATTGGAAACCGTCGAGACGGATGACAGGGGTGGCGAGATATTGCGCCGCCCTTTGTGCGTCGAGAGAGTAAATCTAGATTTCGTGCGGATGCGCGTGCGTGGCGCCATTTTGCATGACCGCGTTTCGGGAGCTTAGTGAATGGCCACCAAGGCAAAGACGCTGCAGGTTAAGGACAAGGAAAAAGACGACAAGGCAGCGGATGCTCCTGAGAAGGATGCCGCTGACGCGCCGTCGCCGTTGCTCGACCTGTCGGATGCCGCGGTGAAGAAGATGATCAAGCAGGCCAAGAAGCGCGGCTTCGTGACCTTCGATCAGCTCAACGAAGTGCTGCCCTCCGATACGACCTCGCCCGAACAGATCGAAGACATCATGTCGATGCTGTCAGACATGGGCATCAACGTCACCGAGGCCGACGATAGCGAAGGCGAGGACGAGAAGGACGACGGTGACGACGAGACCGACAACGAGCTCGTCGAGGTCACGCAGAAGGCCGTCACCGAGGTCAAGAAGTCGGAGCCCGGCGAGCGCACCGACGATCCCGTGCGCATGTATCTGCGCGAGATGGGCACCGTCGAGTTGCTGTCGCGCGAAGGCGAAATCGCGATTGCAAAACGCATCGAGGCCGGCCGCGAGGCGATGATCGCGGGCCTCTGCGAAAGCCCGCTGACCTTCCAGGCCATCATCATCTGGCGCGATGAGCTCAACGAAGGAAAGATCTTCCTCCGCGACATCATCGATCTCGAAGCTACCTATGCCGGACCGGAATCGAAGGGCGGCATCAATCCGAACCTGATCGGCAACAACGGCGCCGAGGGCACCGCGGCTGAAGGCAATGGCGGCGATGCGCAGGGCAGCGCGCCGGCCCACGTCGCGCCGCCGGCAGCGCCGCCGTCGCCGACCCCGTTCCGCGCCGCGCCCGCCGGTGGCGAAGCCGCCACCGAGGAGAAGGATCCCGCCGAGGCCGCCGCCGAAGGCGACATGGACGACGACGAGTTCGAGAACCAGATGTCGCTCGCCGCCATCGAGGCCGAGCTGAAGCCGAAGGTGGTCGAGACCTTCGACAAGATCGCGTCCGAGTACAAGAAGCTGCGCCGCCTGCAGGAGCAGGACATCGCCAACCAGCTGCAGAGCGAGTCGCTGTCGCCCTCGCAGGAGCGCAAGTACAAGAAGCTGAAGGACGAGATCATCGTCGAGGTGAAGTCGCTGCGCCTCAACCAGGCCCGCATCGATTCGCTGGTCGAGCAGCTCTACGACATCAACAAGAAGCTGGTCTCGTTCGAGGGCCGCCTGCTGCGCCTCGGCGACAGTCACGGCGTCGCGCGCGAGGACTTCCTGCGCAACTACCAGGGCTCCGAGCTCGATCCGCGCTGGCTCAATCGCGTCTCCAAGCTGTCGGCCAAGGGCTGGAAGAACTTCGTCCATCACGAGAAGGACCGCATCAAGGACCTGCGCCACGAGATCCAGTCGCTGGCGGCGCTCACCGGGCTCGAGATCGGCGAATTCCGCAAGATCGTGCACGGCGTGCAGAAGGGCGAGCGCGAGGCCCGTCAGGCCAAGAAGGAGATGGTGGAAGCCAACCTCCGTCTCGTGATCTCGATCGCCAAGAAGTACACCAACCGCGGCCTGCAGTTCCTCGACCTGATCCAGGAAGGCAATATCGGCCTGATGAAGGCGGTCGATAAGTTCGAATATCGCCGCGGCTACAAGTTCTCGACCTACGCCACCTGGTGGATCCGGCAGGCGATCACCCGCTCGATCGCCGACCAGGCCCGCACCATCCGCATCCCCGTGCACATGATCGAGACGATCAACAAGATCGTCCGCACCTCGCGCCAGATGCTGAACGAGATCGGCCGCGAGCCGACCCCCGAAGAGCTCGCCGAGAAGCTCGGCATGCCGCTCGAGAAGGTCCGCAAGGTCCTCAAGATCGCCAAGGAGCCGCTGTCGCTCGAGACGCCTGTGGGCGATGAAGAGGATTCGCATCTCGGCGATTTCATCGAGGACAAGAACGCGATCCTGCCGATCGACGCCGCGATCCAGTCCAACCTGCGCGAGACCACCACGCGCGTGCTGGCCTCGCTCACCCCGCGCGAGGAGCGCGTGCTGCGCATGCGCTTCGGCATCGGCATGAACACCGACCACACGCTGGAAGAAGTCGGCCAGCAGTTCTCGGTCACCCGCGAGCGCATCCGCCAGATCGAGGCCAAGGCGCTGCGCAAGCTGAAGCACCCGTCGCGGTCGCGGAAGCTGCGGAGCTTCCTGGACAACTAATATTTCCGATTGTCATTGCCGGCCTCGACCCGGCAATCCATCGAAACAACAACGGCGGGCCTGGGCCCGCCGTTTTCATTTTGATCCGTCTCCGACGTCATTGCGAGGAGATTGCTTCGCTGCGCTCGCAATGACGTGGATAGAGTTAACTGGACGCCGCTATTTCTTCTTCGCGCCGACGCGCTCGATGGACTTGATCTCGAGCGGCGGGCGGCCGCCCTTTTCGGCGATCTCGCGGTCCTGCTCGCGCAGGAAGGCGCGCACCGGCTCGTCGCCGTCGAGCCCGCCAATGAGCTCCGACGGCACGCGGCGGTTGGAGCGCTGCGAGCCGTCTTCATAAAACACGTTGAAGAAGGCGAATTCGCCTTTGGGATTGGTCCCGGGTTTTTTCGGCATGCGCGGCTTGTCCTCGATCGGGGCGCCGCTGTCAAAGCAAATCGCCTGTGCCCGCGCGCCGGTCTGCCCTGCGCGATCGGGTTGCGTGCGGCCCTTGCGCAACGCCGGGCGCAGTTCGGCCCGGCATGCGCTCGCGGCGCCCGTCCGGTCACATCAACGACATATACGGCTCAGCCCTCGAACAGCACGAACGCCGCCCACACGCTGGCGTCGCCCGCGCCCGCGACCTTGCCGTCGCGCGCATCGCGCCTCGTCCAGCGCAGCGCATCGGAATAGGTCAGGCCCTCCGCGAGGTGCTCGTAGAAGCGCACGGTGAAGTTCGCGGTGCCCTCGTCGGCGACCGGCCACAGCGTCAGCAGTGCGCGGCGCGCGCCGGCGATGCCGAGCGCGGTCGGCAGGCCGCGCAGGCCGCTGACGAAGCTCTCGTCGCCGCGGCCGGTTTCGCAGGCCGACAGCACCAGCAAGTCGAGCCCGGACAGGTCCCAGTCCATCAATTCGAAGGCATAGAGATAGCCGTCGTTCTCGTCGCGCAGCGGAAATCGGCCGTCGCCGGCGCCCGACAGCACGATGCCGCTCTGCCACAGCGTATCGAGGCCCGACGCCGTGCTGTCGTGATAGAAGCCGTGCGTCGCCAGATGCGCGATGCGCGCCTTGCCGATCGCCGCGCGCAGCGTGCCTTCGCTGACGCCGCGCCCGGTCAGCATCTCGACCGGCGCGCCGCGGGTGCGGGCGAGTTTTGCGATCGCCTCGATCTCGGTTCGGGTCGCGGGCAGCGGCATCGGCCCCGGCTCGCCATATTCGATGCCGCCGGCGAGCAGCATCGCGCCCTGCTGATCGAGCGTCTCGCGCGCATGGATCGCGATCAGCGCATCGGGGCTGGTCAGCATCCGGATCGTGAACTTGTCCTCCAGCAGGCCGCCGCCACTGCCGGGCAGCAGCGCGAACGGCACGGCGAACAGGAAGCCGTCGGGCACGACATAGAGCGTGGTCTTGTCCTGCAGCAGCGGCTCGAGCGGCGCGAACAGCCGCGCCCGGAGATTCTGGAAGCGGCCCTTGACGTCGGGCGCGTGAGCGTCGGGATCGGGCACGGTGGCCCGCGTCGCGCGCAGCCGCGCGATCTCGGTGCGCACGCCGGCGTCGACCATCCGGCCGGGATCGCCGAGATCGATCACGCGCGGCTCGCTCGTTGCAGTCTCGACGATCGCGTAGAGCACCGTCGCCGCCAGCGGCGCACTCGCCTGGCGATCCGCCTTCCATTGCCGGGTGATGAAATAGTTGACGACGGTTTCCTGCGCCGCGAGCAGCTGCGACGGACGGATCGGGTCCTGCGGCAGCTTCATGCCGATCGCATCGAGCCGCTTCTGCAGCGCCTTCTCGGCCGCGTCCTGCCGCCCCCACACCGATCGCGCCCAGTCGTCGATATTGCCCGACGAGAACAGCTCCTGCTTTTCGCCGTTGAGCCGGAGCGCCGTGCGCAGCAGCGTCGCGGTCTCCTCGTCCTTGCCGGCCATTTGCGTCTCGAGCTGGCGCAGCGCCGTGGCGTCGGCGCCGCCGAGCGTCTTCCAGCGCAGCACGGCGGCGGCAAAGGCCGGCTGCGCTACGGCGGAGCCGGCGCCGGTGGCGAAGCGGCCGAACGCGAACAAGAGATGGTCGGCATGGGCGCGGATCGCTTCGGCGACGGCGCGATCGCCCGATGTGCCGACCTCGCGCTTCATCCAGTCGAACATCTCGCGGTCGAGCGCGGCGAAGGCCTGCACCGCGCGGGTTGGATCATCAGCGATCAGCGCGGCCGCGATGCCGAGCTTGATCTCGAAGCTGATCGGATGCTGCGCCGTGAAGGCGCGGGTCGAAATCGCCAGCGCGGTCTCGCGCAGCCGCATCCCCTTGTCCCGCTCGCCGCGCTGCTCGCGTTGGCCGGCAGCCAGCACCGCGGATTTGATGCGCAGGAAATCCGCAAAATTCGCCTCATTGGCGACGATCGCCTCCAGCCGCCCCAGATCGGCCGGCGCGATCGCGGCGTCGCCGGCGGCGAGCATGTCGGTGTAGAACAGCCAGGCGTCGGCCTGTCCGGCAAAGCTCGGATCCTTCGGCGCCATCGCGGCCGCGATCGCGCGGTGGCGGCGGAAATAGCGGCGGGCGTCGTCGAAGCGGCCGAGATTGAGGAAATCCTGGCCGGCGTTGTTGACCGTCACCAGCGTGTTGAGATGGTTCTCGCCATAATGTCTGGCGCGCTTCTCGATCGCGAACAGATCGAGCTCGAGCGCCTTCGCCGGCGCGCCGATCTCGCGCAGCATGTCGGCATAATTGTTGGCGAGCTTCCAGGTGGTGCGGTGGTCGGGCCCCAGCGCCTTCTCCGCGCGCTCGAAATTGTGCCGGCCCAAATTGGTCGCCGACGCCGCCGAGCCGTTGGCGGACAGCGCGACCGCGAGCTTGTCGCTCGCGATCAGCGATTCCTCGGAACCTTCGCCCCAATAGGCGTTGAACGCCGCGATCGCCTTCATGTAGAGCGGAACGGCTTCGGCTATCCTGGCGTGGTCGGACAGCAGGATCGCGTACATCAGCAGCACGTCGGCATTGCCGGGCGGCCTCTGCGCCGCCGCCTTGCCCTGGAACGCGCGTACGAACAGCTTTTCGGCGAGATCGTCGCGCTTGATCGCGCGCAGCGTCGCGGTCGCGTCGAAATACTGCTCCATGACGAACTGGGCGTCGTCGAGCTTGTCTGCGGCATCCAGTGCTGCAAGCAGCTGTGCATAGCCGGCGTCGACCTTGCCGCCGCGCGTCAGCGCGACGGCGTTCTTCATTTGCGCGGCGATCGCCTGCGTGCTGCCGGCGCCCTGCGCCGGCGCACGCTTGGCGGGGGCGTTCTGCGCGGCGGCGGTGTCGATCGTTGCGCTCAAAACAGCACCGAGCGCGAGCACGACACCGATCGATGCGGCAACCCTGCGCGCGCGTGTAAAATCCCCGGCGATCGTCATCGACAGCACATCCTCATCCCCAAACGCGTCATCGGATGGCGTCCCCAAATGACGGCGGCGTTGCAGCCGACGTGGCTGGCTTTAGCGGCGCGACTTTGCATGAACAAGACAGCGCGGCCGGCCGCCTGGCGGCGGAGGCGGCTTGCCCAGCCCGTGCTTCTTGGTCGCGGCGGCGGCTTCGGCGTTCATGCGTTGCGTCCGCAAATGCTGCCGTGCGGTGTGTCGCTCGCCCGGGCACCGCCGCTTGCATCCCACGGGCAGTCAAGCCAACGGATGATGTTACCGCCGGTAGGCCGGCCGGCCCGCCGTTCGCGCAGAAGCGAGGGAATGGCTGGCGGCGGGGCCGCGCACGCCGGCGCACTTTCCCGGCAGCCGTCTTTCGCATCGGCGTGCAAACGAACGACGGCCGAAAGCTGAGCTTTTTTCTGACCATCGTCACTTGCGCCATGCCGTCCGATTCGCGTATGAGGCGCATCCTTCTCTTTCTACAACCATCCCATCGAGAACCCACCGCCGATGTCCAACGCCACAATCGACGCCAACAAGGCGCTCGTGCTCGCGCATTACGACGCCGTGACCAACCGCCACGATCCCGAGGCGATCCGCGCGCAGCTGGCGCCCGACTTCTTCGACCATGCGGCGGGCAAGCGGCTGAGCGCCGAGGACGTGATCGCGCATTCGGCCGCGATGCACGAGACCTTCGCCGACCTGTCGGCGGTGGCGGAATGCCTGGTGGCCGAGCGCGACATCGTCGCCGGCCGCTTCGTCTGGCGCGGCCGGCACCGCAGCCCATGGCGCGGCATTCAACCAACCGGCCGCCACGTCGAATTCCGCGGCATGACGTTCTGGCGGATCAGGGATGGCAGGATCTCCGAGCGCTGGGCGGAGATCGATTTTGTCGGGTTGGAGCGCCAGCTCAGGGATTGAGCTTCAGCTACATGCCGATCGATGGATGGATGCGCCGTGGTCATTCAGCGTGCGAACATGGATTGAGGCGCGTAGCTGCCTGCCGAGGATGGAGCGTCGTGCCGACACTTTGACTGCCTCGTTTGCTCCATGGCATGATCGGCCAATCGAAGCAGGGGGATTTTTGCATGCTCAGGTGTCGTTTGGCGGTTGTATTCGGCGCCTTGCTGCTTGCCACCCCCTCCTACGCCGCGCGCTGCGGCGGCAGTTTTCCCGGCTTCGTCCAGTCGTTCTCGCAGGAGGCGGCGAGCGCCGGCATCCCGCAGGACGTGATCTCGGCTGCGCTCGGCGGCGTGCAGCAGGATGGCGGGGTGCTCGCCTTCGACCGGCGGCAGCGCTACACCTTCAACAAGACGTTCGAGCAGTATGTCGCAACCCGGGTTGGGCCCGGGCGCATCAATGGCGGCCGCGCGATGCTGCAGCGGCATGCCGCGCTGCTGTCGAAGATCGAGCAGCAATACGGCGTGCCGCGCCAGATCCTGGTCGCGATCTGGGGGCTCGAGACCGATTTCGGCAAGGGCGACATGGGCAAGCTGCCGGTGTTCCGCGTACTCGCGACGCTGGCGCATGATTGCCGCCGCACCGACCTGTTCCAGGGCGAGCTGCTCGCCGCGCTCAAGATCGTGCAGCGCGGCGATCTCCGTCTCAACGATATGATCGGCGCCTATGCCGGCGAGATCGGCCAGACGCAATTCTTGCCGTCGTCCTACGTCAAGTATGGCGTCGATTTCGACGGCGACGGCCATGTCGACCTGCGCCACTCGGTCGCCGACGTGCTGGCCTCGACCGCGAACCTCCTGCACACCAGCGGCTTCAAGATGGGCGCGCCCTATGGCGAGGGCACCGCGAATTTCGAGGCGATGCGCGAGTGGAACAGGGCGGTGATCTATCGCAAGACCATCGGGTATTTTGCCGATCAGCTCGTGGGGCGGTGACCGCTCTGCGGTCATCCCGATGCGCAATTGCGCATCAGGGCGCGCGCCTCGGCGCGAACCCGGGATCTCGAGCCGCATATCTGCTGTCATTCCGGGGCGCGCGTAGCGCGAGCCCGGAATCCATCGGGCCGCATCACGTGTTGAGGTATGGATTCCGGGCTCTCGCTTCGCTCGCCCCGGAATGACGGGTTGAGAGTGCGGGACATCTCATGGAAACCATAGGCAGCCAAAAAATCTGGTCGTTCTTCGACCGCCGCGGATGCCAGGTCGCGAAGAACTCGGCGGTGCGGGAGGGGCCGGGCCATCGCGTCGGCTCTTATCTGGAGCTCGCCACCAAGATCGCCGAGCTGCAATTCCTCAACCGCGATCATGTGCTGCTGTTTCGCGGCCAGGGCGCCGACTACAGGAACATCAAGCGCAACTCGTCGCTGAAGCCGACGCTGTTTCGCGGCGGCCGCGGCAATCCCGATCAGGCGACGCTGGTCGGGCGGTTCGATGCGCTGCAACGCGCCGAGCGGATCCTGATCGCCGTATACGCCGGGGAAAAGCTGCTCGGGCTCGAGCGGTTGAAGCGGCATCGCATCCTGCGCTGGTCGATCCTGCAGCATTACGAGGTCTGCACCACCCCGCTGCTCGACGTCACCCATTCGATACGGATCGCCGCCTCCTTTGCCTCGCTGGCGGAGACCGGCACCGCCTTCCTCTATGTGCTCGGCGTGCCGAATTTGAGCGGCGCGATCACCGCGAGCGCCGAGGCCGGCCTGCAGATCGTGCGCCTCTCCAGCGTCTGCCCGCCGTCTGCGGTGCGCCCGCACATCCAGGAGGGCTATCTGCTCGGCGAGTATCCGGAGATGTCCGGCACCGAGCAGAAGGAGAACTACTTTCCCTACGAGATGGATTTCGGCCGGCGGCTGGTCGCCAAATTCTCGTTCACGCCGGCGTCGTTCTGGAAGAACGACAATTTCCCGCAGGTGACGAGGAGCGCGCTCTATCCGTCGGAACGGAGCGATCCGCTGTTCCGGCTGGCGCTCGCCGTGAAGAGGCAGCTGGGCGGGTAATCCCGTGTCGCGATGACGCGCAGGTGCGACTCGCAGGCATAGTATGACCCGCGGGTCGTGCAGCATCCTCAGCGTCGTCCCGGGCTTGACCCGGCAACTGTTATGTCGGCTTGGTCTGCAGGTAGGGCTTTCTGTCGCGCATCATGGCGTTGAGGACCGTTAGGAGCTTCCTGGCGACGGCAATGAGAGCGAGCTTGGCTGGTTTGCCGACCTGTCGCAGCCGCGCGTAGAAGGCCTTGAATGGATCGGCCCGACGAACCGCGTTCAGAGCCGCCATATAGAGGGCGTCACGAACGCGCTTTCGGCCGCCGGCGATCTTGCGTTTTCCACGGAAGGCGCCGCTGTCGACGTTGAAGGGGGCAAGGCCCGCGAGCGCGGCGATCTGCTTCGCTCCAACATGTCCAAGTTCCGGCATCTTCGCGATCAGCTGCATGCAAGCCACGGGACCCACGCCCGGCAGTGAGCGCATCAACCGCGCATCGTCCGCGATCTCCGGCTCGGCCTTGGTCAATGCGTTGATATCGGCCTCGATCTCGGCGATCTCGCCATCGAGAACCTCAATGAGCCGACTGATCCGTTCGGCCATGGCGCGGTCGTCGGCCTCGCTGCGCCGGTTCTTCTCCTGCGCGCGCATGAGAACCAGTTGGTCCCGCCGTTTTGCAAGCCCTGCCAAAGCGTTGCGGGCGGGATTGGCGGCCCGCTCGGTTGCCGGCTGCATGACCCGGCCAAAGGCCGCCAGCATCCGTGCATCGATCGGATCGGTTTTGGCAAGTTGGCCGCTGGCCCGCGCAAAATCGCGAGCTCGAGCCGGATTGATCCGAGCGAAGCGGACACCGGCCTGGCTTAGGGCCTCGCGAAGCGCGAGGTCATAGGCGCCCGTGGCCTCGAAGACGACCAGCGCATCGCATCGCCAACGCGCCACCTGCTGTGTGATGGCCTGTGCCGCGTTGGCGATGCGCCTGGACACGCCGTCAGCTTCATCAAAGATATCGAGATGCTTCTTGGAGACGTCGATTCCGACATAACGAGGGGGTATGATCACGGTGCCTGTCCCTGTGATGCGAGGTCTGTTGGCGCAGCCTCGTGCAACTGTTCAGGTTGGTAATGGAACGGGCGGGAGGCCGAGCCGGCTCACGGCGTCAAGCGCCAAGGACCCAACGGCTTCCCGCCCAACCCATCCTGACAGACTTCCAAGACACAGGGACCCATAACCACAAATGTCGGTTGTCGCACGACGCTGTGGCCCCCGGCGTGTCTCACCAACCCGATCCTGTGGTTATGGGTCCCGGCTTTCGCCGGGACGACGGCTGTATGCGCGTCGCCGCCGCAGGGCCTCGGGTCGCGGCGTCGTGCGTTCGCTCACTGATCGTGCAACATCCTCGGTGTCGTCCCGGCGAAAGCCGGGACCCATAACCACAAATGTCGGTTGTTGCACGACGCTGTGGCCCCCGGCGTGTCTCACCAACCCGATCCTGTGGTATGGGTCCCGGCTTTCGCCGGGACGACGGGTGATGCGCGGGTTACTCCGCGCCATTGTGCTACTGGCTCGCCCTCGCGGCATCGCGCGCGATCCGTCGCGCCGCCGTCTTCTCCATCATCCGTTGCATGGTTTTCCAGTAGGTCGCCGGGCGGAAGCGTTGTAGCAGGTCCATGAAGTATGCGTCCTTGCCGATCAGGATGCGCGGCTGGTTCTTCTCGATGCCGGCGATGATGCGCTGTGCGGCCGCGGTCGGCGTGGTCCTGGCCAGCGCGTCGAAGCGCTCGATCGATTCGGCGCGGCGGGCATTGTCGGTGACGCCGGTGCCGGCGCGCGAGTTGCGCGCGATGCTGGTGGCGACGCCGCCGGGATGCACCACGGACAGGCGCACCGGGCTGTTCGCCACCGCAAGCTCGTGGCGCAGGCTCTCCGAGAAGCCGCGCACCGCGAACTTGGCCGCGCAATAGGCGCTCTGGCCGGGCGGGGCGATGATGCCGAAGATCGAGGAGATGTTGACGATATGTGCCTCGCGCTGCCGCGAAAGCTGCGGCAGGAAGGCGCGGGTGCCGTGCACCACGCCCCAGAAATTGATGTTGAACAGCCACTCCATCTGCGCCTGATCGAACTCGCCGAACTCGCCGAGCAGCGCGACGCCGGCATTGTTGACGACGATGTTGAGCGAGGGATGCGCCGCAACGGCGGCCTCCGCGAACGCCGTGATCTGGTCCGGCTCGCTGACGTCGAGGCGATGCACGGTGACCTTGCGCGGGCTCGCTTTCGCGATCTCCGCGGCGGCGGCCTGCAGGCCGGCCTCGTCGCGGTCGGCGATCGCCAGATCGCAGCCGCGCAGCGCCAGTTCATGCGCGAGCGCGCGGCCGATGCCGCTGGCGGCTCCGGTCACGGCAGCGGCGGATCCAGGGATCGCGGTCATGTCGGGTGAGCTCCATCTCAACGGGGGTGGTGGTTGCCAAGCGAGGAACACGGCATTTCCACGCTTTTCTCAAATTGGAACTGAACCATCCAGTGATTTTGGGCATTTAATCTATGTTACGCGCTCGAACCGAAGCATTCAAACCAAGGGAGCCACACCCATGGGACAGTCAAAGCCCTATCGTGCGAAGGCCCTGGTGGTTGAGGACGACCCGATGCAGCGCGAGATGATCGGGCTGCTGCTGGAGGAAAGCGAGTTCGACGTCATCGCCTGCGAGAGCGCCGAGGCCGCCGAACTGGTGTTGCAGGGCAACGGCGACAACGTCGTGCTGATGATGACCGACGTCGAATTGGCCGGACACATGACCGGCATCGAGCTCGCTTATGCCGCGAAGAAATACAGGCCCGATCTCGACGTGATCGTCACCTCGGGCAAGCCGCTGCGGCAGCGCCTGCCCGAAGGCGCCTTGTTCTGGGCCAAGCCCTGGGCGCCGCTGGACGTGATCCGGGTCGCCGAGATGAAGGCGTCGGAGCTTTCGCATCGCGGATGGCGCAGGTCGTCATAACGGGGTGCCGGCGCCGGCGCCGGGCGGAGGCCGGCAGCCGCTTCCGCCGTCCCCGTCGCCGTGATATTGGCGGACGATGTCCCGCCCGCCGAGGATTTGAAGTGACGGACTTGAAGTGACCTGGTCCTTTCTGCTGACGTCGCTGATCGTGGTGGCCTCGCCCGGCACCGGCGTGCTCTATACGCTCGCGGTGGCGTTGACCCGGGGAGCGCGGGCGAGCGTGGCGGCGGCGTTCGGCTGCACGCTCGGGATCGTGCCGCAGATGATCGCGGCGATGCTCGGGCTCGCGGCCATCCTGCACACCAGCGCCGTGGCGTTCGCGGCGCTGAAATGGGGCGGCGTCGTCTATCTGCTCTACATGGCCTGGCAGGCGCTGCGCGAGCGCGGCGCGCTCGCCGTCGACACCGAGATCAAGCCGCGCTCGCGCCGGCGCGTGATCGTGACCGCGATCCTGATCAACATCCTCAATCCAAAGCTGTCGATCTTCTTCCTGGCCTTCCTGCCGCAGTTCATCGCGGTCGACGAGCCGCATCCGCTGGCGCGGATGGTCGAGCTCAGCTGTGTCTTCATGGCGATGACCTTTGCGGTGTTCGCAGTCTACGGGCTGTTCGCCGCCTCGGTGCGCGACCGCGTAATCACCCGGCCGAAGGTGATGGCCTGGCTGCGGCGGAGCTTTGCCGCGGGCTTTGCCCTGCTCGGCGCCAGGCTCGCCTTCGCGGAGCGCTGACGTCGCGGCCGTCAGGCCCTGATGCAGGCAATAAAAAAGCAGGCGTTGCGCCTGCTGCCATGCGCCCCGCCAGTTCGGGGCCGATCGATGTAGGGTGGTGAATTCGAGGTTGACGTCGCTGCGACCGGTCGTCCCGGTCCGGGTGCCCGGGCAGGGCGAGAGCCGCTACCCGGGCTGGAATTCGTTACTTCTTGGCGGCCTTCTTCTTGGTGGCCTTTTTCGCCTTCGCCTTCTTCGCCTTCTTCGCTTTCTTAGCCATAGTATCCTCTCAGGGTTTCATGGATTGAACGCGACTCCGAGGCATGCTTGGCGGAGGGCCAGCCTCGCAACATCCTCGATATCAAACTCAGCAGATTCGGAGGCTGCTGCCGCGTGCTGTCACGGCGCCGTCATCGTGTTATCCACAACTGTTACGCGTTTTCGCCAGCTTTTTCGCAAAGCGTTGCGCATGTCGCGCGTCGCGGCGTCGTCGCATCCGTCATGCTTAACGATGCGCAAACGGCGGATGCGCAGATCTTCATCGATTCAAAACCACAGCGCGGATTGGCACGTTGTGGGTGACGCTCCGTTAAGCGGCGCGGCCGCATGCTGTTCCGCAAGACAACGGGGATTGTCATTTGAGGAAGCGCCCGGAGGGGGCAGACGGTCATTTCAGGAGAGGCGAGGCCGATACGGCTCTCGAACAGGGGCGATGTTGAGCGTTCCGACGCTTTGGACGGTATTCATTATCAATTTTCTCGCGCTCGGGCTGATCTGGGCCTATGTCGCGCGGAGCTATCCTGCTTTCGGCGCGGCGCGGTTCTGGACCGCGTCGGCGCTCGTCGCCTCCGCCGGCGCCAGCTGCGCGATGCTTCGCGTGATGCTGACGGACTCGCTGCTGCCGCTGCTTGCGGCGGGGACCTTGATGGTGTTCGCCGCCGGCCTTGCCGCGATGGGCATCGAGCGGTTCTACGACAAGCCCGCGACCTGGCGCGCCACGTTGCTGACCACAGCGCTGGCCTTCGCCGGTCTCGGCACCTTCATCTTCGCCTATGACAGCATGCCGATGCGCATCCTGGTCTACACCATTGCCCAGGTCACGCCGTTCGCGCTGACGCTGAAGCTGTTGCTGTCGTCCGAGAACGGCCGCGTCAGCCCCGGTGCCCGGCTCGCCGGCATCGTCGCCTCCGTGCTGATCGGCATCTATGCGCTGCGCGCCGTCGGCGCGCTGCTGCAGCCCGGCGAGTTCTCCTTCGTCCGCTTCTCTGCGGGGCAGTCGCTGGTGATCCTGCTGATGGTGTTCCTGTCGATGGCGCTCAATTTCGGCTTCCTGCTGATGGCGATCGACCGGCTGCGCAACGAGGTCGCCGACCTCGCGCTGCTCGACGATCTCACCGGCGTCGGCAACCGCCGCCATCTCCTGCAGCGGCTGACCGAGGAATGCGCGCGCTCCGACCGCAACGGCGAGGCGTTCGCGCTGCTGGTGATCGACCTCGACGGTTTCAAGGGCATCAACGACACCCACGGCCACGCCGCCGGCGACGCCTGCCTGCAGCATTTCACGCTGATGGCGCAGACGCGGCTCCGCCCGGGCGACATGCTGGCCCGCACCGGCGGCGACGAGTTCTGCATCGTGCTGCCGTCCTCGAGCCTGCGCGAGGGCGCGATGATCGCGCGCCGCGTGCTCGAGGTCTGCCGCGCCGACGCCGAGCAGTGCACCGGCAGGGACATCCCGATCGCGGTCTCGATCGGCGTCGCGCAATGGACCCGCGAGATCGGCCCGCATCCCGATCGCCTGGTCGCCGCCGCCGACCATGCGCTCTACGATGCCAAGAAGGGCGGCAAGAACGGCTACGCGACCTACGAGCCGAAGCTGCCCAAGACGGTCGAGGCGAGCCTGCGCAAGCGCGCCTGAGCGTGCTAAAGCATGATCCGGAAAAGTGCGAAGCGGTTTTCCGAAAAGATCATGCTGAATAGAGAGACGACACCGGATATTCAGTGATGATGCTTCGCCTGCTCACCGCGCTCGTTGCGCTGGTCCTGTCCGCTGCCGTGTCAGCCGAAACGCCCGATCTCGCGACCATCGCGCGATCGCAAGGAACGCCCGAGATTCCCGGCTTGAAGATGGTCTGGCTGGCGCCCTGGGGCGACGTCGCCAAATCGCATCCCTGGCGCAATATCATCGTGCACCAGACCGAGGGGCCGCAAGGCTCGGCACGATACGGCGCCGAGGCGCAGCACAAGAACCCGACCCGGCGCGGCGTCATGGTCTGGGTCGAAACCGACGGCACGGTCTATTGGGCGGTCGCCGACAACCTCGTTCCGACCCACACAGACGGCGCCGATCGCAACGACAACAAATACGTCGACAACAGCAAGACCTATCACCAGGTGAACAAGGACACGTCGATCGGCGTCGAATTCGCCGGCAATTATCCCGACGTCACGACGGGCCCGACCGACGCACAGGTCGCGGCCTGGCGGGTGCTGGTGAAGCTGCTGCGCGCGCGTTACGGCATTCCGCCGGAGCGCGTCTACGCCCACAACTGGATCGACTTCAAGGATGCCCGCTACTGCGAGGGCTGCACGCTCGCCACCATGGCGCGAGAGTGGGGCGAGTAGGGCGGCGTACTCATCAAAATCCGGGACGCCGGCGTTCGGGGACGAAGCGGCAACCCGACCCGACCTCAGGGATACCGCCTTCTGACCCGAAGCGGTCATGTGGCTGTCCCAACCCCGACTCCCACCTTAAAGGTGACAAATTTTCAGACATTGAGAAGAGCAGGCGAAAGTTTGCTGCGTGACGTCGGAGTGCACCAAGATGAGCCCTTCCGGAGCTTTGATCGCGATCCTGCCGTGCAATGACCTTGATGCGTCGGAGCGGTTCTACAATCGGCTGGGCTTTGCGCGCCCGGACGGCGAAAGGCCTGCTCCGGGAGAGCCCGACACCTATCGCATGCTGTCGAACGGGAAGGGCGGATATCTACATCTGACGGACGCGGTCGAGGGATGGCTGACGCCGGGCAGAAACCCTTTTGGGCTTTATCTTTATCTCGAGAGTGTTGATGCCGCGGCCCGCGAATTTCAGCAATCGCCCGAAGACAAGCCGTGGGGGATGTACGAATTTGCGGTCTCTGATCCAGATGAAACGCTGGTCCGTGTCGGTTGGCCAACCCGCCTCCGCACCGGAGCGCAATAATTCGTCTGCTTTTGGCCCCTAGCCGACATAGCCAAGAGCGCCTGCTTTGTCCGCTTCGTCGGATGGGTGGAGCCGGCGATCGAATGTGGACGATGGGTGTTGCAGAACAAGGACTGGCGTTAACGACGCTTGGCGATTTCCAGCTTGAGCGACATCGCTTCGAAGCTTGTTAAAATTTGCCGGATACCCCTTCCGGGCATAGCGATCAGGGGAGAGGTATGGGTAAGCGAGCCAAACGTGGAAAGACCGAGACGCTCGCGCTACCGGTGGCCGGAAGAGTTGCAATCGGCGCAGTAGCCGCTGCCGCATTGGGGTACGGTTTGCTGTCGCGCCCGGCGAGCGTCCAACCGATACGGAAGCAAGCCGCGCACCAGGCCCCGGCGCCATCGACTCCTATTCACGTAGCGGCACCGGTTCAGGTTCCAGCGCAAGCTCCGGTTCCAATCCCGGTCCCCGCGCCCCGGATCGAAACACCAAACGTCGCTGACGCTCCCGGAAAATTTGTTCGGCAGGTGGTTGACTACGTCAGTCACCAGCCGCCGGGCACCGTCGTCATCGATACCGGAAACACATTCCTCTATCTCGTTCTGAACGGCGGGCAGGCGGTGCGCTACGGCATCGGTGTCGGCCGCGAAGGTTTCACATGGTCCGGTGAACAGGTCGTGGCCCGCAAGACAGAATGGCCGGACTGGCGTCCGCCGGCAGAGATGATTTCGCGCCAGCCTTATCTGCCGCGGTTCATGGCGGGCGGCCCCGGCAATCCGCTCGGTGCCCGGGCGATGTATCTGGGCGATACCGAATACAGAATTCACGGCACCAACAAGCCCGATACGATCGGGAAGCGGGTTTCGTCCGGCTGCATCCGGCTGACCAATGACGACGTCATGGACCTCTATGATCGGGTGAAAGTCGGCGCGAAAGTGATCGTGCTTCCGGCACAAGCCGCCCATCGACCATTCCCGGGCGCGCCGCCCGACGCTGCCGTCTCATCGCAGGAACCGGCGTCGCCGTCGAGCCGGCCCTCGGCAGCCAACGCGCAACCGCAGTCATCTCGACCGAAGATGGCCGACGCCCAGTAACTCAATTCCTCTGTCCCAGATCTACAACTTGAGAAGCAGCCCCTGATCAAAATGGGCTAGGTGGCCGCACCGGAACTTGCGGCATGCCAGGCGTCGGTGCGCTGTATGAGACCGTATGATCGCGTGCGTGGGGCATTGGTAGTAGCGCGCTGCAGCAACAGCGGTTTCTTGTGGATCAAATTCGGGAAAGTCGTAGCGTCGTGAGTAGAGGCTGTGCCGCTACAGCCTTCCAGCCCCGGCAGCCCCAGCTCACCCCCTGAGCTGGGGCTTGCCCGTTCCTCGTTCGATGGTCGATCGAGATGGATGACGTCGAGTACGGCCTGATAGGTCTAGCGATCGTTTTATTCGTCGTCGGCGGGGGCGCTCTTCTGCTCGGATGATCAGCGCTACAACCCCCACACCATCGCGATGGCCAAGAGCACCAGCATGCCTTATCGCATGGTCGAGGTGTGGTGGAACGTCGGCCAAATCCGCACGACTGAGCACATCGTAAATCGGCAAATGCCCGCGGCAATTGCCATCCCGAACTAGTCCTAACCAACAGACGGGCAGGCAAATCGCGTGCGCAAAAGTAGTAGCGCGCCGCAGCATTGCGGTTGGCAGTGGATAGAAACTGGGAAAAAGGCGCAATGTAGCGTCGTGGGCGGAGGGCGGCCGCCACAGCCTCCGAAGCCGCGTCAGTTCCAGCTCAATCCGCCTTCCAGCTGGGCGCACCGGACGGGGAGGGAGATCTCATGAAGGCAGCGCTCTTGGCATTATCGCTCGTTGGTCAGCCGCCCGTACAAATTTCAGACAGTGTTCCCAACTTCGATATCAACGCGCTTTGCGCGGACGTTTCCGTTGACGATAAAGCGTCGGGACTTCCCCAGGACGCGAGTAAGTGCGTGAGTGACGAGGCGGTTGCGCGGCAGCAGCTAAACTCGATCTGGCTAACTGTCCCGGCAGGACCGCGAGAAAGTTGCGAACTCGAGGCGGGGTCAGGGCAAGTACAAAGCTATGTCGAACTCCTCATTTGCTTGAAAATGATTGACTGGGACTCGCCATCGACAGTGCCCTCTCAGAGGCCCAAGCAAGGTTCGAAAACGCCAGGCAATTGAGCGCCGTTCGAAGAATTGCGGTTGAAAGAGGCCGCCAGCTGAGGCGGCGGTAGGTCAGTTTGAGAACTGCCCCCCGAGAGATTTTCCTTGGTTAAATAACGATGTTTACCAGCTAGGACGGAACGGCCCTATTCTTGGGCTGTGAAGCGTACGGAGAGGTCACCATCATGTTGGCCGATCAAACGCACGGACCGGCAAAATGAAATGGCTCCGATCTGGCGGCCAGACCGGAGCCATACGCGCGACCAAGACAATTCAGTCTTCCGAGCGCAGGGCCGCCTCGACGCGCTGGATCAGCCGCTCCCGCATCTCAGGCATGGCCCCGCCGAGCAGGAGGAAGACGCGGACGATCGGCAAATAGGGCTGCATCGCCGCCGTCAACGCCGCAGGGGCTATGCCGGCCAGCCGCGCATACTCCGCCTGCAGAACCGAATTGACCGTGGCCCGCTCCGGATCGTCGGCATGTTCCGGGGCAAGCTCGGCAATCAGGACATGGCACTGTGCAATCTCATAGGCGGCGGGCGCACGAGCCGCGCCGAGCCAGTCGATCAGTCTCGGACCCTGCGCCGTCATGATCACGTTGCCGGGGTGAAGGTCGGAATGGCACAGCACGTCATCGGGCGCGAGGTGCTCGATCAGCGCGAGGACGCCGGTGGTGATGCGCTCCGGAAGCACGCTGCCGCCGAACCGCAATCTGGCGTCCATCGCCTCGCGCAGCGAGAGTGCGTCCGGCGGCGGTCGCGTCTTGTGGACGGCACGGCAGAGCGTCGCAAGGATTTCGCCCGCTTGTTCACGCGTGATGGCGCCGGTGCGCGTAGCCTGCGTCAGGGTCGGCCCATCGAACCGCGGCAGCACGATGCCAAAGCGGCCGTCCAGGGTGACTTCGCCGAGCACCTCCGGCGCTGGGCCGCCGGCGGCGAAGACCGCGCGGGTCATTTGCGCCTCGTGCCGGACGACCCACTGCGGGATACCTGGCCTGGACAATTTGACGACCTGACCGGGTGCCCAGGCGTGGACATCAGCGAAGACGCCTTGGCCGATCTTTTCCCCCAGCGATCCCTGCATGCCCGTTCTCCGCCGTGCAGAGGAAACACCGGCGGCGAGCAAAAAGAAACCCCTCCGTCGCGGGGCCGCCGGACACCATGATCGCCTTGTAACCTGCAGAGACCTTCGTCCACTCCGCAAACTGCGACATCAAAGAGCATCGCATGCTGCGATGTCGCACGTGGTTCAGCCCTGCCAACGTAGCCGGTTAAACCGGTACGATGCCTGCTCACCCTCTTCTGCTGTGGATCAGAACTCGGCGAGCACCCGGCTGGTCGACCGTTCGTGGAGCGGCACCAAACCGTGGGCTCGAAATTCTCTGCGCTAGCGGCAAGGCTTTGGCGAATCTCGTCCGAGGCCTTTAGCTCGGTTCAATCCAATGGGAAGGATTCGAGACGTACATGGTTCCTCGCGTCAAGAAAGCGGACAATTCAAGTCCCACACCTAAAAACGGCAAGTCGAGCACAATGACGCCCGAGCCCTTGGCTGCCTCGAATCCTCCGTACAGCGTGTGGAGTGCATTTCTCACGTTCTGAAGCAAGCCAATGGCCGTAAAGGTGTTTCGCGTATTCAGCGCGGGTGCCACGTACCTGCCGTTTTTCAAGCCATCGATGAAGTACTTGCTGTTATGGATCGATTGCAGTGCCGATTTCGAGATCAGCTTTTCGGTAAATGCGACATTGACGCCCCAGTCATTCAGGGGTTCACGGTGCAACTCATACGGAACGCTGAAACCAAAGCCGATAACGGCAACGGCCCCTCCGCTGCCTCCAAGACCAAGTCCCCACCGGCTGCTAATAATCTGGAGATCGAAGGTCTCCAAATCTCCCAGGTTCACGACGTACGCGGTCGTGCTCTCGATGCCGCCGATTAACAACTGTCCGCCGGACTTGACGCCGAAGCCAAGCCAACGCTTGAAGAATTTGCGTTCCTCCGGATAAAATTGAGGTTTCGGTTGAGGCGGCGGTGGCGGCGGTGGCGGTGGTGGATTTGGCTTAGTCCAAACTGAGATGATCACACCGCGCCAGCTTTCGTTTTCCACCCCATCCATTTCACCTGCGTACTTGGCCGCGCGTTCCCCTTTCGCCACCTCGAGCGCAACTTTGAAATTGTTGGGCACTTGCTTGCGAAGCAAATCAATTACGGCCCGCAGCCTATTATGCGACAATTCCATGTTGAAATCGTCGCTGCCGGTACGACTTGCAAGTCCTATAATTGTAAGGCTTCCTCCGCTCCTCAATTTTGGAGCGACGACACTGATCAGCCAGTTGGAATGTTCCGGCTTTATGGCGAACTTGCCGACTTCAAAGTTGAATAACTTCGCCGCAATCGTATCCGGTGCCTGCGATCCGTACTCCTGGATTTTTCCGGGTGATGCCATGCTGACTATCTCCCAACGGAGAGACCGACTGCGGAACGGGTAGAACCCGGATTGAAATATCCGCGTATCAATGGGTCGCTTTGGAGTTTATGCCGGTTCATCGTCGCCCTCGGATTTCCCGTCAGCGACTTGAAGGGTGCCGTCGAAGTCGGTGAAGGCGAAGCCATAAGACACTCCGTGGTTTTCGGCGGAATGAGCGTACGGCGGCTTGGGTTTCATCGCGATGTCGCGGCATAGCGCGGCAGTGGGCGAGCAGGGCCACGTACTCCATTAAAATCCAGGACGCCTGCTTTCGGGGACGAAGCGGAAACCCGATCCGAGTTCGGGGATATCGCGTTCTGACCCGAAGCGGTCCGGCACGCGGATGGCGCGTCGTCGCGCGCGCCATCCGCTCCTACAATCTATCTCTTGCTATCCCTTGCGAAGAAAAAAGAGCCTAGGCCTTCAGGTCCGTGATCCGCATGATCGCGACCACATTCCCATCGTTGTACGCCTGCTCTTTTGTTTCCTTGTTACAGGTCCAGACAAAATTCTTCTTGCCGGTAAAGGTCTTTCCCTCCTGTTCAAGCCGAAGCTCCCCTTCAGTGATATGGCAGATCATGGCATTCATCATCGGGGGGCCCATGGTCTTCGATCCCGGCTGCATAATGACATCGCGCATTGAGACCGTCTTAAATCCTGGGATCAGGGATGGTGTCTCGCCTTCATATTCACGCACCACGACACCTGGCCAAGGTGCCGTATCCTTGTAGCCCGTGGCTTGAGCCGCGGCGGGCTTGATCATGGCAGTCGAAACCGCTGCCAATGCGATTCCCAGTGCGGACCTTCGATCGACCTTCCTCATCGCTTTTCTCCCGACGTTACCGAACGAGCGGCCGCAAATGCAGCGCGCAAGGTTCGTGGTGAACGGTGGTGCGAAACCGAAAAAAGAACGGCCTCTAAGAGAGCGTGCCTGCCGATAGCACCAGTGCTGCTCGTTTGCCCGGACGGTGATTTCGGCACGTCCCGCTTCAAGGGCCGTGACATTCTACGCCACCTGACGCATCCGGGGAACAGGTGGCGTTGCACGAAGACACTGCAGCCTGTCGGGAAGGTCCGAAACTGGCCCGTTAGCCGACATGACCGAGTGCGCCTCGCGTGTCCGCACCCGAGGGCTGATGCGGACATTCGTCGGCAGGCGGATTGATGGCGACACGCCCCGGATCGAGGTGCGTGCCGAGGACCACTTTGCAAACAACAAAAAAGCCGGCGTTGCCGCCGGCTTTCGTGTCTGTTGGCTTTATCGCTGCGCGATCAGTGCGCGGCTTCGAGCGCGGCTTCCTGCCGGGCGATCGTGCCCTTGACGGCCGACTGCACCTTCTCGAACGCGCGGACCTCGATCTGCCGCACGCGCTCGCGCGACACGCCGAACTCGGCGGCGAGATCTTCCAGCGTCATCGGCTCATCCGCCAGACGCCGCGCCTCGAAGATGCGGCGTTCGCGCGGGTTGAGCACGCCGATCGCACCGTTCAGGGCCTGGCGGCGATGATCGAACTCCTCGCTCTCGGCCATCAGGGCTTCGGCGTTGGGCGAGTTGTCGACCAGCCAGTCCTGCCATTCGCCGGCTTCGCCGTCGTCGCGGATCGGGGCGTTGAGCGACGCGTCACCGCCGAGGCGGCGGTTCATGTCGATCACGTCCTGGTCGGTCACGCCGAGGCGCTTGGCAATCAGCTTGACCTGGTCGGGGTGGAGATCACCCTCTTCCAGGGCGGAGATCTTGCTCTTCGCCTTGCGCAGGTTGAAGAAGAGCTTCTTCTGGTTCGCGGTGGTGCCCATCTTCACGAGCGACCAGGAACGCAGAATGTACTCTTGTATTGACGCCTTGATCCACCACATGGCGTAAGTGGCGAGACGGAAGCCCTTCTCGGGCTCGAATCGCTTCACCGCCTGCATCAGGCCGACATTGCCTTCCGAGACGACCTCGGAGATTGGCAAGCCGTAGCCGCGATAGCCCATGGCGATCTTGGCCACGAGCCTGAGATGGCTGGTGACGAGCTTATGCGCCGCGTCGCGATCGTCATGCTCGCGCCAACGCTTGGCGAGCATGTACTCCTGCTGGGGTTCCAGCATCGGGAACTTGCGGATCTCGGCGAGGTATCGAGAGAGGCCGGATTCTCCATTGAGGACCGGCAACGTAGCTGTACGGGCCATTTGAGCGCCCTCCAGTGGTTCAGGCCCCCGATAGCGGCGGGCCCGGCAGGTGGCCGCTGGGTTAAAGCCGGCCATGCTGCGATATTCCGCGCTGGATATTCAGCGCAGGTGCAACATACACCAAACTGTCCGTGATAGGGAAGGATTGCTGACGTCACGTCCCCGTGTGGCAGGTATAACCTGTTGTCATAACGCGGCTTTTCCGGAAGGGGTGCGTCATACCGCCGCTTCCAGCGCCCGTTGCAGGAGAAGCAAGTCCTCCGGCAAGGGCGCTTCCCAGTGCAAAAATTCCCCGGTCCGGGGGTGCTCCAATGCCAGCAGATAGGCGTGGAGGGCCTGCCGGCCGAGGGCGGTGAGTGTGTCCTTACCTTCCGCGCCGAGCTGCCCGGCCTTGGTCTTGAAGTGGGCGCCGTAAACGCTGTCGCCGAGCAGCGGATGGCCGAGATGGGCAAGGTGCACGCGGATCTGATGGGTCCGCCCGGTCTCGAGCCGGCACGCCAAGAGCGAGGCGACCGGCTTGCCGTCGCGGCCGGCAAAGCTCGAGAGCACCTCGAAATGGGTGATCGCCTCGCGGCCGCCCTGGCGCACCGCCATCTTCTCGCGGGCGTGCGGGTGGCGATCGATCGGCGCGTCGATCGTGCCGTGGGGCCGGTTCGGCACGCCCCAGACGAACGCCATGTAGCCGCGCTCCATGGGGCCGGTGCGGCCATGGTCGGCGAACTGCGCGGTCAGCGACTGATGGGCCTGGTCGTTCTTTGCGACCACCATCAGTCCGGTGGTGTCCTTGTCGAGGCGGTGCACGATGCCCGGCCGCTTGACCCCGCCGATGCCCGACAGGCTCGAGCCGCAATGCGCGATCAGCGCGTTGACCAGCGTTCCGCTGGCGTGGCCGGCGGCGGGATGCACGACGAGACCCCTCGGCTTGTCGATGACGATGATGTCGTCATCCTCGAACACGATATCGAGCGCGATGTCCTCGCCCTGCGGCTCGGCGGGCGCGGCCTCCGGTACGTCGATTATGATCGTATCGCCCTTGGCGACATGATAAGCGGGGTCGCGGACGACGGCGTCCTTGACGGTCACGGAACCGGCGAGGATCAGCGCCTTCAGCCGGGACCGCGACAGTTCGGGACTGCGCTGCGCGAGCACGCGGTCAAGCCGGGCCGAGCCCTCGTCGCCGGCGACGACGACCTCCAGCTTCCGACCGCCATTCGAAGAGACTTGTTGCGAAGACACTTGCAAAGATAGAGCCTTGTGATGACCGACACCGCTGTGACCGAACCGACCCCCGACCAGGCCGCGCTGATCGCGCGGGTGCGGCGCATGATGCTGATCGCGGGCCTGACCTCGGCACTGGCCGTGGCCGTCGTATTGATTGCCATCGGCTACCGCCTTTATCGCAGCGAGGGAAGCCCCGTTTCCGTTTCCGACGTCACTGCTGCGCTGCCGAAAGGCGCGCGCATCGTCGCCACCGGCGTCGCCGGCGAACGATTGGTCCTCACGCTTGATGTGGGCGGTGCAACAGAGATCCGCACATTTGATGCAAAGACGCTGAAACCTGTCGGCAGGCTGAACTTCGTCAACGAGCCCTGATCGCAGCGATCGCGAAGCCGGGCAGTCGATCAACCGAAAGCTGCAGCGTATTTTTTGCGCATGCATTCGCGCATCGAGAAGGTGTGCCGCCATCTTTTCGGCCGAGTTGCACGTTCAGCTTGCGCCATGTCGCGATCCAACCCCAGCGCTTCCATCGAACAGTCTGGTGAGTCCGATCTGTCGGGCTCGTGCGCCGACCCGACGCGCCGCGCGGTGTTGACCGCGCTCGCGAGCTGCGCCTGTCTCGCCGCAATCGAGCCTGCGGCCGCCGACGATGACGAACAGCCCGGCGCCAATGATCGGCCGCAAAAAGCCGATCGGCTCGTGCGCGCCGAGGGCGACAAGGCCGGCCAGGTCATCAAGTCGGAAGATCTGACCTTGGGCGGCCCGCCCATTCGCGCCTGGCCGCAGGACCCGAACACCTCGGTCGTCCGCAAAGGTTCGCGGCTGAACGAGGTCGTGCTGGTCAAGCTCGATCCGAACGAACTCGACGATGCGACGCGCGCCCGCGCCCCTGACGGCATCGTCTGCTACTCGGTCATCTGCACGCATGCCGGATGTCCGATCACCGCCTGGTTGAAGGAAGAGCAGGGCGACAAGAACGTCCTGAAATGCCTCTGTCACAACTCCGAATACGATCCGCGGCAGAATGCGCAGGTCGTGTTCGGGCCGGCGCCACGTCGCCTCGCGGCATTGCCGCTGACGGTTGCCGACGGCGCGATCACGGTCGCAGCGCCATTCGTCGGAAAGGTGGGTGCTCAGCAGGGAGGATGAGGCCACATCGGGATTTCTGCACGACCTAAAGCATGATCCGGAAAAGTGCGATGCGGTTTTCCGAAAAGATCATGCTCAAAATAAAATTGAAAAATCAAAACAGAGCAGGGAGGTAGCATCTCATGACAAGCAAGCAGTGGTTACTGTCGAGTTGTGTCGCATTCACGTGCCTCATTTCGACCTATGCCGTCGCGGGGCCGATCGAAAACTACAGTTCGGTGACCTCAGCGCGTCTCGAAAATCCCGAACCCGGCAACTGGATGCTGTATCGCCGGACCTATGACGGACAGGGGTACAGTCCGCTCAACCAGATCAACACCTCCAACGTCAAGAACCTCAAGCCGGTCTGGACCTTCTCGACCGGCGTCATCGAGGGCCATGAGGCGCCGCCGATCGTCAACAATGGCGTGATGTTCGCCGCGACCCCGATGGGGCAGGTGATCGCACTCAACGCCAAGACCGGCGAGGAGTATTGGCGCTACAAGCGGCAGCTTCCCGACGATCTGTTCCAACTGCATCCGACCAGCCGTGGCGTCGGCCTGTGGCAGGACAAGGTCTACTTCGCCACCACCGACGACCATGTCGTCGCGCTCGATGCCAAGACCGGCAAGGTGGTCTGGGACACCAAGGTCCAGGACTACAAGAAGGGTCAATACCTGACGCTGATGCCGCTGGTGGTCGACGGCAAGGTGATCGTCGGTGGCTCCGGCGGCGAGTTCGGCGTGCGCGGCTATGTGGTCGCCTACGATGCCGAGAGCGGCAAGGAGCTCTGGCGCACCTTCACCATCCCCGGCGAGGGCGAGCCCGGGCACGAGACCTGGAGCGGCGACGACTGGAAGTCGGGCGGCGGATCGGCCTGGATGACCGGCACCTACGACAAGGACAACAAGACGATCCTCTGGGGCGTCGGCAACGCTGCGCCGTGGCCGGGCTCGGCTCACGCCGGCGACAACCTCTACACCAGCTCGGTGATCGGTCTCGATCCCGAGACCGGCAAGATCAAGAAGCACTTCCAGTATCACCAGAACGATTCCTGGGACTGGGACGAGGTCGACGCGCCGATGCTGGTCGACCTGCAGCGTGACGGACGGTCGTTCAAGAGCCTGATCCACCCGGGACGCGACGCCATCTTCTGGATACTCGAGAACAAGCCCGACAAGATCAACTACGTGTCCGGCTGGCCGTTCGTGAAGACCAATGTCTGGAAGGGCATCGAGGCCGAGACCGGCCGGCCGATCGTCGATCCCGAGCACAAGCCGGTGATCGGCAAGCGGGTCGAGTTCTGCCCGTCGCTGTGGGGTGGCAAGGATTGGCCGTCGGCGGCGTACAGCCAGAGCACCAAGCTCGTCTACGTTCCCGCCAACGAGAACTTCTGCGGCGGCTTCACCGGCGAGAAGCAGCCGCTGGTGCCCGGCCAGCTCTGGCTCGGCACCAAGCCGGAGGACATCGGACTGACGCCGGCGCCGAACGCCGATCATTTCGGCGAGTTGCAGGCGTGGGATCCGGCCACCGGCAAGAAGGTCTGGCAGCACGACTTCAAGACCTCGCAGCTGTTCGGCTCGGTGACGGCGACCGCGGGCGATCTGGTTCTCGCCGGCGGCACCAACGACCGGATGTTCCGCATCTTCAACGCCAAGACCGGCGAGCTGTTGTGGGAGCAGAAGACCAACTCCGGCATCATGGCGATGCCGATGTCCTATGAGGTCGACGGAACGCAATACATCGCGGTCCAGTCGGGCTGGGGCGTCGACGCGCAACGCATCCAGGATGCCCTGGCCGGCAAGGTCAAGGGCTTCGAGAACAACGTCCCGCAAGGCGGCGTGATCTGGGTGTTCGCGCTCGACAAGAAGTAAGGCACGTGATCCGAGCTTCGGTCCTGATTGAATCAGGACCGAAGCTCCGGCTCTCATGACGCGTTTTCTGCAAGCGAAACGTTGTTCGTTCGTTCGAAAACGCTTCTTACCAATAGGGGGCGATGCGATCGGGAAGCGGCGGATGGGGAGACCGCCGCTTCCCGGTCCGCGCTTGCGCTATTTGCCCTTGGTGTCGACCTTCCGCTTCTCGTCGTCGTTCATCTGCTTGATCGTGGGATCGCGGCTGGCCTCGCCGGTGGTCTGGCCGGTGGTCGGTGGCGGGCCGCTGCTTGGAACCGAGTTCTGGTCGGGCAGCACTCGCGCCGGACGCGTCGCCGTTGCGTTTGGCGGCGAGGCGGTTTGTGCGAGTGCAGCCTGTGTCGCAAAAAGAAAGACGCCCGCGGACAAGGCTGCCGCGAGCGTCCCGAATGTCTGAGGCGGGGTTCTCATCGATCTGCTTCCTCTAAAGCGCGATCGATGAGAACGGCCCGTCTCATCTAACGTTCCTGCGTCAGGTCTCCAGCTGCTTGCCGATCGGAAGGGCGCGGATGCGCTTTCCGGTCGCGGCAAAGATCGCGTTGATCAGTGCCGGCGCGAACGGCGGCACGCCGGGCTCGCCGACGCCGCTCGGCGGGGTGTCGGCGCCGGGCGGCACGATGTGGACGTTGGTGATCGCAGGCGACTCGTCCATCCGGATCACCGGGAAGTCGTCGAAATTGCCCTGCTGCACCTTGCCGTCCTTGAAGCTGATCTCGCCGTATTTGGCGAGGCTCAGTCCCATGATCGCGGCGCCCTCGATCTGCGAATGGATCCGTTCCGGATTGACATAGGTGCCGCAATCGATCGCGGTGTCGACCCGCGGCACCGAGAACTTGCCCTTGTCGTCGACCGCCACCTCGACGATGGTCGCGATGTAGCTGACGAACGAGCGGTGCACCGCGATGCCAAGGCCGTGGCCCTTCGGCACCTTGCGGCCCCACTCGCCCTTCTCGGCGACCAGCTCGACCACCTTGCGCAAGCGCGCGGTGTCGATCGGGTAGCTGTCATAGGGCTCGCCGTAGTTCCAGGGATCCTTCACCGAGGACAGGTTGACGATCCGCGGGCTTCCGATCAGCTCCAGCAGCATCTCCTTCTGGTCGCGGCCCGTCGCATGCGCGATTTCCCCGACCATGGATTGTACCGCGAAGGCGCGCGGGATGTTGGAGACCGAGCGGAACCAGCCGATCCGCGTGAACGCGGCCGCTTCCGGATTCTCGCACTGCAGGTTGGCGATCTCGAACGGGTTGTCGATCAGGCCCATGCCGAGTTCGAACGGCGCTTCGTGATTGGCGCCGGCGGCGAAGGTCGAGGCGATGGTCGGCGCCACGCTGCGGTGCCGCCACGCAATCACCTTGCCGCTCTTGTCGAGACCGGCCTCGATCCGTTCCACCGAGACGGTGTGCAGGAAGTCGTGATGCACGTCGTCCTCACGCGTCCACTGCACCTTGACCGGCGCGCCGAGCTCCTTCGACAGCAATGCCGCCTCGAGCGCGAAGTCGCATTTCGACTTGCGGCCAAAGCCGCCGCCGAGCAGCGTCACGTTGACGGTGACATTGTCCTCGGGGATGCCGAGCGTCTTGGCGACATCCTCGCGGGTGCCGCCGGGGCTCTGCACCGGCGCCCAGATCGTGGCCTTGTCGCCCTTGACGTCGGCCACCGCGACCGGCGGCTCCATGCTGACATGGGCGAGATGCGGCAGATAGTATTCGCCCGTTATCACCTTGTCGGCGCTCTTCAAGGCCGCATCGACGTCGCCTTCCTTGCGCACCACGAGGCCGGGCTTGCGCGCGGCTTCCTCGAGCGAGGCACGATAGGTGACGGAGTCGTATTTGGCGTTGGCGCCGTCGTCCCAGACGATCTTCAGCGCGTCGCGGCCCTTGATCGCGGCGCCCGTGTTGCGCGCGATCACGGCGACGCCGCCGAGCGGCTGGAACTTGGACGGCCACGGCCAGCCCTTCACCTCCATCACCTTCTCGACGCCCGGCACCTTCTTGGCCGCGCTGTCGTCGAACGACTTGAGCTTGCCGCCGGTGACCGGCGGACGCGCGATCACGGCGTATTTCAGGCCGGGCAGGCGGACATCGGCGCCGTAATGCGCCTTGCCGGTGGTGATGTCGTGCAGGTCGACGATCGAGACCTGGCCCTTGCCGAGATAGCGGAAGTCCTTGGGGTCCTTCAGCTTGAGGCCCTCGACGCTCGGCACCGACTCCTTCGCGGCGTCGGCAGCGAGTTCGCCGAAGCCGGCCTTGCGACCGCTCGCGCTATGCACCACCTCGTGGTTCTGCGCCTTCACCTCGGTGACCGGCACGCCCCATTTCTTGGCGGCGGCGGCTTCCAGCATCGAGCGCGCCGAGGCGCCGATCTGGCGCATCGGAATCAGATAGTGCCGCGTGCTGCGCGAGCCGTCGGTGTCCTGGTTGCCGAACTTGACCTCGTCGCCATGCGCCTGCTGGACATGGACGCGCGTCCAGTCGGCCTCCATCTCCTCGGCGACGATCAAGGGCAGGCTGGTGCGCACGCCGGTGCCCATCTCGGAGCGGTGCGCCAGGATGGTGACGATGCCGTCGGGGGCAATCGCGACGAACACGCGCGGGTCGACCACGACGCCGTGCGGCATCTTGCCGGCGCCGGTCTCATAGGCGAACGCCTGGCGCGTCATCACGGGGGCGGCGAGCACGAAAGAGCCGGCGATGCCGAGCCCCTTGAGGATGCTGCGGCGCGAAACGTTCTCGACCTTCACGTGCTTCTCGAAGCCGCGAAGCTTGCTGGGGTTGGTGCGGATATTCATGTCATACCCCCGTCGATGCGAGATGGACGGCATTCTCGATCCGCTGGTAGCAGCCGCAGCGGCAGATATTGCCCGCCATGGCTTCGCGGATCTGGTCGTGGCTGGGCTTCGGATTCTGGTCCAGCAGCGCCGCGGCCTGCATGATCTGGCCGGCCTGGCAGTAGCCGCACTGCGGCACGTTGACCTGGCGCCAGGCCTTCTGCACCGGATGGTCGCCGGTCGGATGCAGCCCCTCGATGGTGGTGACCTCGCGGCCGACGACGTCGGAGACCGAGGTGATGCAGGCGCGGACCGCCTCCTTGTCGACGATCACGGTGCAGGCGCCGCACAGCGCCTGGCCGCAGCCGAACTTGGTACCCGTGAGGCCTGCTTCGTCACGGAGATACCAGAGCAGCGAAAGATCCGGGTCGCCGTCCCAATTCTGTTCCTGGCCGTTGATTTTTAGTTTGATCATGGTCTGTCCTCGCTCTGCTTAAGCTATTGACCTGTGCGGCGCGAGGTGCGGAACGTCTTCCATGGCCTGCGACCGCGCTGATGTTTGTTGTGCCAAGATATTCGTGAGCCAAATCTGCCGTGCGCCAAGGCCGTCAAGCGCTTGCGCTTTGTTCCAAGCACTCCTCTCGCTTGTCCGGCGCCGTGCGGGGCGCAGCATGGTGAAGGGCTGCGATGTTAGCAGAGACGGACGCCGGGTGACTTCACAGCCAAGTGTTTTGCATTGCCATTTGGCGAAAGCAGGGCCGTGCACGACGACGACATGACATCTCAGGGTGGCCATCATGCAATCGCGAGGGCGGTGCCACTGTCGCGTGCAGGTGCGACGCGCTCGGGCAAGGCACGCGCGGCATTGCGCCCGGCACCGTCTTCCCCGATGCGCAATTGCGCGCCTGAGGGCATCGCGCGGCGATGAACCCGGAATCCAGACGTATGGCGCCGGATGCCCCCCCGGGGGTTCGTAAAGCATGGCTGACAAAATCCCCGCCGCAATGCACAAGGCATCTTGCGGCCGCCGGATTTCGAGGCTATTGCCTTTCGTCTCAACGCTCCCTTCGTCTAGCGGTTAGGACGCGGCCCTCTCAAGGCTGAAACAGGGGTTCGATTCCCCTAGGGAGCGCCATTTGAGCCCTCATCCGCAAACCCGGAACTGACCCGCTCGGCACGCAAAAGCGGCGATTTCGAGCACGTGCCTGCGGCTCTCGATTCAAATTGCGCGGTGCCGTGGGCCGCGATCACCGGCATGAGCGATTGCGCAGGTCTTTCGGAACGGGCTCGCGCGAGAGCGTGCCCTGGTCGTTCACCCGTGCGAGCTGATCGGCGCAGACGCGATGCCTAGACTCCGCTGCAAATCCGCTGCTATACTTTCAGTTGCTCGACCGGCGTGAAGCACGCGCCGACATTTCGTTCGATTGTCATATCGCGAAAAGGAGCTCGACGATGGCGATTACGCTGACGGTCTTGGCGAGCCTGCTGCAACTGCACGGGCCGGGTGCGACAATCGAAAGCGATCATCAGGGTATCGACGCATTGCTGAGTGGTGTGCGCGAGCAGAGCCTTCAGGAACAGGGCGCTCAGGAACAGAGCTTTCAAGAAGAGAGCTTTCAAGAACAGAGTCCTCAAGACGTACAGAGCTTGCAGTTGGGGGTGGTTTCCGAACAGCCCCAGGCAACCCAGGTCTATTTCAGGCGCGGAGCCTTTGCCAGGGGGCCCTATGCGGGCGGCTTTCGCAGGGGCGGCGGCTACTATCCGGGCGCCGGCGCATTTCGCAGGGCCGGCGGATATTATCCCGGAGCAGGCGCGTTCCGACGAGGTGGCTTCGTCAGGGGCTACTAGGCCGATCGCAGCTTGCTGGTATCCGCATGTCGGTTGACGCTTCAAATTCCGTCGCGTTCCAGGAGCAGCCGATCACGCAGTTGCTGGTCAAGGTAGCGGCGAGGTGCAACATCGATTGCTCCTATTGCTACTGGTTTCGCGATGCGGCCGTCTATGACAAGCCCAAGCTGATGAGCGCGGAGGTGCTGCAGCAGCTGTTGCTGCGCCTCGAACAGCACGTCGCCAGATACTCCCTCGTCGACTTTCCCGTGATCCTGCACGGCGGTGAGCCGCTGCTTTGGGGCGTCGATAATTTTCACCGTTTTGCGGAGGGCTGCGAGGGCATTTCATCCCGGACCGGCTGTGAGATCCCCATCGCGGTGACGACAAACGGCGTCCTGATTGACGACGAATGGCTCGACTGCTTCGAGGCCCGCAATATTTCGGTGGCGATCAGTATCGATGGGCCGGCACATATTCACGACGCTCACCGCAAGACGTTTCAGGGTACCGGCACCCATGCCGCCGTGGAACGCGCCGCCCGCATGCTGGTATCGCGCGACATTGGCGTGATCGCCCTCGCAGTCTGCAACCCGGCCTACGCGCCGCAGGAGTATGCGGATTTTTTCGCGGCGTGCGGCATCGCCAACTACGACATCATGATTCCCGACGCGACGGTGGACGAGAAGCCGTCGTCCATTGCCCCGTTCTATAACGGTCTTTTCGATCTGTGGCTGGAAGCCAATCGCACGACGCCGACATCGAATGTCCGCATCATTTCCGACATGGTCGCTGCCCTGATCGGCAACAACGCGCCGACCGAAGGCGTGGGCCACAAGCCGGTCGAGCTTTGCACGGTCATGACCGACGGCACGGTGGAGGCCCACGACGTGTTGCGAATTGCGGGTGACGGCTTCACCAACACGAGGTTCAACATCTTCGATCACGCGATCGACGACGTCAGGAACGAGCCGCGCTGGAAAGCCGCACGCGATGCTTCAGTCAATCTTTGCGAGAAATGCCGGCAGTGCAAGTTCATGAACGCCTGCGGCGGAGGCTACCTTCCGCACCGCTTCTCCACGAAGAACGGTTTCGACAATCCGTCGGTTTATTGCGACGATCTCTATTCGATGTTCGAGAATATGCAATCCGTGCTGGAACGTCATCTCTACGTCCGCAAGCAGGACGGGGAACGGATTGGCGTGCGCAACGCAGCGGCGGGCGGTTAGGCAATTCGGATCAATCGGCAGCTCCGCTCTTGTAGATGACGCGACACGCGCGGTATCGTTCCATTGCGAGCAAAGCCCGACTGTCTCAAGACCACCGTCGAAACACCAGGCTGGCGTTGACGCCGCCAAATCCGAAGCCGTTCGAGATCGCGTGTTCGATTGTCATTCGCCGCGCAACGTTCGCGACGAGGTCGATGCCCTGCGCCGCGGAATCGGCGTTCTCCAGATTGAGCGTGGGCGGCGCGACCTGATCGCGCAGCGCCAGGATGGTGAAGATCGCCTCGATGCCGCCGGCGGCGCCGAGCAGATGTCCGGTCGCCGACTTGGTCGCGCTGACGGCAATTCCTCCCTCGCGCCCGAACACGCGCTTGATCGCCTCGAGCTCGGAGAGATCGCCGACCGGCGTCGATGTCGAATGCGCGTTGAGATGCTGGATCTGGTCGGGCCGCAACCCGGCCTGCTGCAGCGCCGCCTCCATCGCGCGCCGGGCGCCGTCGCCATCCTCCGGGCCTGCGGTGATGTGATAGGCGTCCGCCGTCGTGCCGTAGCCGACGAGCTCGGCGATCGGCTTCGCGCCGCGCAGCAAGGCATGTTCGAGCTCCTCGATGACGAGCACGCCTGCGCCTTCGCCCATCACGAAGCCGTCGCGGTCGCGGTCGAACGGCCGCGACGCCCGCGCCGGCGTGTCGTTGAACGACGTCGACAACGCCCGCGCCGCCGCAAAGCCGCCGAGGCTCACGGGATCGATGCAGGCTTCCGCGCCGCCGCAGATCGCGACGTCGGCTTCGCCGGATCTGATCAGGCGCGCGCCGTCGCCGATCGCTTGAACGCTGGCGGCGCAGGCGGTCACCGGCGCGCCGATCGGACCCTTGTAGCCGTAGCGGATGGTGACGTGCCCGGCCGCGAGATTGGCCAGGAAGGATGGAATGGTGAACGGCGACAGCCGGCGCAGGCCGCTCTTCTCCGCGGTGCGCACGGCGTCCGCGATCGCGGGAAACCCGCCGATCCCGGATGCGATCACGGTGGCGGTGCGCTGCTGCGCACGCGCCTCGGCCGGCATCCAGCCGGCCTGCGCCACGGCCTCGGCCGCTGCGAGCAGCGCGAACAGGATGAACCGGTCCATCTTCTTCTGGTCCTTGCGCGGGGCCGCGGAATCGGGATCGAACCCGCCCTCGGCATCCCCGGCCTTGTCAGGAACCTGTCCTGCGACGCGCCCCGGCAGCGCGGCCGCCCACTCGGGCAACGCCGTAAGCCCGGAATGCCCCGCAAGCAGCCTCGACCACACGAGTTCAGTGCCACAGCCCAGCGGAGACACCGTCCCCAGGCCCGTCACAACAATTCGACGCATGGTTCTCCTGTCGCGCCCTTGGTGCGAACCGGCATGGCCGGGATTCGAACTTGCCCGGGCGTCGGGTCGTTATATGATGATTGTCATCTATTATCTCGACCGGCCGGCCGTCAAGGGATTGACTTCGCTCTCAGCGCTCCGTTCGCCTGGCGGTGGCGACGCGGCCGTCTCAAGGCTGGAACAAGGGGTTCGAACGCCAACCGGCACTCATCTGCGAACGCGGACTGACCGTTTCGCGTCGCGAATACCGCCGCTTCGAGCCCATCCCTGCTCCCCTCGATCCGGATCGCGGTCGTCGACCTCGACTACGCTGATGAGCGACTGCAACTAGCCAGCAACGATCACGCCGGGACGACGATATGGTCCGGCGCAATGCCCGCCTGGTGACGCTCATGCATCGCGGTATAGGCGGCCTCGACATGCCGGGTGAAACGTTTGGTATCGAACAACGGTGCCGTCAGCCGGTTGGCCGCCATCCTGGTTTTGAGCGCCGCGAGCTTTTCGGGATGGGTCGCAAGATCGACCGCCATGCGCTCATAAGCCTCCGGCGATTCCGCAATAAGCTCGGGCAGGCCGATCGCATGGAGCAAGCTCGCCGCGACCCGGCTGGCAAACGTGTCGCCGAGAATGGTCAGCACCGGCAGGCCGGCCCATAGCGCATCGCTGGCGGTCGTGTGGGCATTGTAGGGAGTGCTGTCGAGGAACAGGCCGGCGAGGCGATGGCGTGCGAGATGGTCGGGTAACGACATACGCGGTGCGAACACAAGGCGCTCCGCAGCGACGCCACGCGCGACCGCCTCCTTGCGCAAATTTGCGGCAGATTCGGCATTGGCTTCGAGGAGCCACAACATGCTGCCTTCGACCCGGCCGAGAATCCTCATCCACCGGTCGAACATGTCAGGCGTGATCTTGTAGTTGTTGTTGAAGCAGCAGAACACGAAGCCCGTCGGCGCCAGCCCCACGTCGCCGCGCGTGAACAAGCGATCGGCAATGACACGTTTGTCGTCGTTGGCCTGATAGCTGTTGGGCAGGGCGACCACCTTTTCGCTGTAGAATTCGCGATGATGATCCGGGATCACGGTACGATCGGCGATGATGTAGTCGATGAACGGGGCGCCGAGTGTTCCCGGATAGCCCAGATAATTGACCTGGATGGGGGCAGGCCGGCGGCCAAGGACTCTGGTGCGGGATCCCCCGGTAAAGCCTTTCAGATCAACCAGGATGTCGATTTCCGATCGTCTGATCAGGTCGGCGACCTCATCGTCGTTGATGTCCCGGACCTCGACAAATCGATCGAACGACGCCTCCAGCCGTCGACGCATCTCCGAGGGGTCGTTGGGCGACCATGAGATTGCCACCGTCTCGAATTTCGACCGGTCGTGGCACTCGAACATCCCTGCCATCAAGAGCGATGTCGCGTGGTTGCAGAAATCCGACGAGAAATAGCCGACGCGAATTCGATCGTGATGGTAGCGCTCGCCCCGCCAGCGCTGGCTTGCAGACGGCGGATGATTCTTCGCGGTCCATCGCGTGGCGCATAGCAGTTGATCGGCGGTCGATGAAGGAACGCTACAAAACAGAAATGGCGGCGTCGTCGCGTTGCGATTCCTGATCGACTCGATAAGTCGGTCGCACTCGGCGTCAAGGTCGGCCCAGTCGCACATGTGGGATTTGGCGTGCAGACGATAGCCTTCGATGTCGGCCTGGTCCGGTTTGAGCGCGACGGCCTTGTCATAGGCGGCGAGTGCCTCGTGGTAGCGCGCCAGAGTGGATAGAACCTTGCCGCGGTTGGCGTGGGCAGCCGCATCGTCGCCCTTGTGCTGGATCGACTTGTCGATGCTGGCGAGCGCCGCCTCATGATGCCTGAGCCTGAACAGCGCCGAGCCGCGGTTGTTGTAGGCCTCGGCATAGTCGGGCCGCAACGTGATCGCTCTGTCGTAACTCGCGATTGCCTCTTCGAGACGATCCAGTTCGATCAGCACGTTGCCGCGATTGTAGCACGCGCCGGCAATTCCCGGGGCCTGGTCGTAGCTCGCGAGCGCATCATCGAACCTCTTGAGGTCGTTGAGCACGTTGCCACGATCGTTGTGTGCGCCGGCATCGTTGGGCTTGAGCGCAATCGCCTTGTCCAGGCTCGCCAGCGCTTCCTCGGGCCGCTCCAGCTTTCTCAGCGCGGTGCCCCTGTTTCGATGGGCATCTGCATGGTCGGGTACGAGCGCGATCACGCGATCGTAGCTTGCGAGCGCCTCCTCGTGGCGCCCGAGGTCCGCAAGCGTGATTGCGCGATTGTAGAGAGCCGGCGCAAGGTTTTGCTTGATCGCGACCGCCCTGTCGAAGCTCGCGAGCGCTTCGTCGAAGCGACGCAACGCGCGCAGCGCATTGCCGAGGTTGCTGTGCGCGTCCGCGACGTTGCCGTTGAGCCTGATCGCTCGCCGGATCAGGTCGACGCCGCGCTCGCTGCGGCCGGTCTGCGCGGAAATCAGGCCCAACAGATGCAGTGCATCGAAGTTGTTGGGCTGCTGTCGGAGCATGTCTTCATAGATCTTTTCTGCCGCCGCCAACTGACCCCGCTGATGCAGCGCGACAGCCTGCGCGAAGGCGCGCTGCAAGGCGGTCGAACTGGATCTTTGAAATTCACCTGTTTCGGGCATCAGACGTCTTCACGCGCTCCGTGTCCGGGTCCTGGCCTCACGCTGGCAGACATGTCGCATCCTGTGCCCACGATAAGGATCGCCCGTCTATTAAAGGTTGAAAACTGGCAGATCGTCCTCGATTGCGCAACGGCCTCCAGGAACAGCTCCGCGAATAGTCGGGCTGAAGCGGATGGTCCTCGATCTGCCCTGCGGCTGCCTCGTCGGCCGCAGCCGAACCGTGGACGGTCACGACGGAAGCGGGGGCATCGTCTGGAGCATCAAAGTCGCAGTCACGATGCGCCTGCCATTCTAGCTCGAACACGCGTCGTTGCTGAGCAGCGGCGTCGGGTTCTCTGTCGAATTTTCCCCGCCGCGATACCATGGCTTGAAACGAAACCCGGTTCTCGCATACGACCATGGCGCGGTCAGGGATCGGGCGCTGCCCTCCGTCGTATATTCTGAAGCGACGCCAGGGTCTGGATTGTAGAGCGAGAAGACTCCGCGCCAGCTGCCGTCCGGCTGCTCCTGGGCATCATGTAGGCTCGGACGCTCCGGGCCCATACACCACCTGCGCAGGGCCGATTCCGCCGGGGCCGGAAGCGTCCGACTGAACGGCGATTCCCCGCGGCATCCAGGCTCTTTCGTTCGTCGACGTCGAGAGCCGCACCTGAAACCAGCCCGCCGTATAGCGTATAGGCTGACGCGTAAAGATGCCGGCTATGTGCATTCGGGGTGTCTCGCGTCCGCCAGTTGACCAAGCGGAACGCGCGATTGGTAACGCACCCCATATTTGTGGACTTGAGATTTTAAGTCTGGTACCCCACGCCAAACTGGTGTGGACCAAGCGCAATGTGGAAGCCGTTAATCGCCTGCCTGATGACGTTTTTCGTCTCTCTTCCAATGTCCGTCGCCTCTGCTCAGACGACAAAAGCGCTCGACGTTGCGCGGAGCAACATCGTCGCCGCGCCTCGCGGCGAACGATTGCTGATGCTTCTGAACCTGCAGCCGGATCGCGACAAGCTGCGCGCGCTGTCCGCAGATGAAATCAATTCGACCTTGGTCGAAACAGGCAAGCGTTACGCCACGGAGCTGTTGAACGACGAGCGCTATCGGAGCTACGCGACCGTCGAGGTCATCTTCGCGTTCGTGACCAGCATGGATGAATACGCGCGCCCCAATTACGGGGGGATGGTCAAGATCGGAACGGTGTCCTTCAAGCGCGAAGGGGCCGATATCAGCGTGACCGCGACCAACCTCGACCCGAAGACCATCCGCTAATTCAATCTCAAAGGACCGATCAATTGGCGGAGCTCCCATCCAGAAGGTTGCGCTCACGGACGGCGCGGACGGTCACCGTTCTGCTGGTCGCTGCGGCTGCCGCCGTCGCTGTGGTCGGTCCGCTCGTCTACCCAAAGCTGCGTTACTACGCGGGCGTCCTGAGGGCGATGCCAGGGGAGCAGTTGCGGCAGTCTGCCGTGCTCGCCAACCTCCAGGCGGAGCATGCGAAGCAGACCTCTGAACTGGCCGCCATTCACGCAGCACAGTTAAAACAAAGCGCGGAGATCAAGAGCGAGATCCTGGACCTTCAAGATCGTCTTGCAGACTTGAATACGGATACCGCAGACTCCGCATCAGCGAATTCCAGTCAGGGAAGCCCGGATCAGCTCGGTGAATGGGCGTTCTTGAACGACATCGATGTCTATCAAAAGGCCGGCCTCATCGAGGTCTACGGCGGCACGCTGACGCAAAAACGGACCGGTCCGATCGGCGTGAAATCCGCGGTCCTGACCACGAGCGCTCGTAAGTCGTGGCTGGCCTGGTCGCCGGACAACACCCCCGCGATCAACGCCAAGCAGATCGAGCTCGAACTCGACGGCGACACGATCCGGGCCGGAACCCTCACCGTCGGACTGATCCTCGATGATTACACATTCACCGGATGGTCGCTGCGTCTGGGGGCGGACATGCCGGTGGATCCCGCCCTCAAGCCGGCAGATGTTCCGTCCGACCTCGCCGAAGCCGTCGGGAAAGCCGGCACGCTCAAGCAACTGCGGGGCGCCGGCAGCCGCCGCTACGTCGCGACCTTGCCAAGATCGCTGAAAGCAGCGCTCGCCGGCACCTCGGGACGCAGCGTCAGGTCATGGGTCATCATTCTGGATGGCGCCGGGCCAGGCGAGCTGGCAATTCGGCGCCTCGCCTTGACCGCATCGGATGTCGCGGGATCCGACGCCGCGCCCTCGAACATATCCGGGAAGGTCGTCGGTGGATTGGCCGCCGCCGGCAAGCGCATCGAGCTTATCCTCGAGGACAACCAGACGCGATCGACCGAGCTCGGGCTCGACGGAAGCTTTGCATTTTCGGAAGTCCCGACGCGCCTCGCCGCATCGTTGCGGTATCGGTTCGAAGGCCAGGACTATTACGCCTCGCTCGGACGCTGGTTTCGCCCGCTGGCCGGTGCCATGGTCGTCGATGTTCCGGTCCGCCCGGAGTTCGATAACCCCGGCCGCAAGGAACCGAACGCCGCGGAGACGGACATCAAGTCCGAGTTCGACACGGACGACCAGAAAATGTCGATCTTTCGATACGCGAAGCACCGCCGCACGGTATGGCCGGGTGGCCCGGGATATCCGCGGGAGTTTGCCGGCCGGGCCTTCGCCAACAATTTCGGACACCTCGACCGCGATCGCGCATTTGACAACCGCGACCGCTGCCTGCGTATCGCCGCGGTCGGCGGAAGCACCTTCGTTGCATTGCAGGTCAAGGCCTACGAGAAGTTCAACGTGGTGCTCGAAGGCGAGCTCGGACGGCGCCTCGGTCGCTGCGTCGAAGTCATTTCCGCCGGGCGCGACAATGGCGATCTTGCAGCCAACTACCGTGTCATCCGCGACTACATCATGAAATTCAGCCCCGACGTCGTTCTCATCGAACAGATGAGCGGGCTTGCCACCCAGATGGACGCGAGGATCCTGAAGAGCACGCTCGGATGGAGCTACGAACACAACGTGCTCGACGACTTCTATTTCGATGCCAATGGCGCGTTGACGTTCCGGCCATGGGATTCGAGCTGGGCGCTCGACGCAGTCGCCCCGACCAACGAGCAGCTGATCAATGGCCTCGGCATATTTGAAAGCTTCAGCATTCCGTATGCGGATTTCGCGCCGGAGGCCAAGGCATCGTTCGATCTGTTCGCGGCGATCGCGAACAAGCTGAAGGACGATTATCCAAACACGCGGTTCGTCCTGACGACCGGTCATGATCAGGCCGTCTGCCATGGCAGCAACAGTTGCGACGGCAAGTTCGCGATGCCGGATGGCCGTAGCGTGCGCAAGGGCACCGCGCAATTGCTCGAGAACTTCGCCAGGCTTTGCGAGCAGGCATCGATCGACTGTCTGCAGCCCCCGGTGCCGCCGGTGGAAGAGCACCTGACCTATCAGCATGATGCCCATTATTCGGTGCGCGGACATCAGTGGCTGGCGCGTCATTTCGCCGACCAGCTCGCCGCGTTGCTGTCCAGGGCGGGTCTTGGAAGCGGCAACTGATGCGCCGGATGCTGGCCATTTGCCTTGTCTTGATCGCGGCCGGCGCATCATCCTTTGCCGCGCAATCTCTAGCAGCGGATATCCGCCCGCTGCCTTACCCGTTCGGCAGTATGATCACGTTCTCGAGTGACGTCGACTATCAGACGCCTTGGCAGGGACATTCGATCCACCGGTACCTGAACGAAGAGCTCGGACTTCCGATCACGGACAGCTTCTGGATCAGCAGCTCGACCGGCGGCGACAACGTCAGCGCGCTGTTCAAATCCTACGCGGGTCTCAGCACGCAGCCGTCGCGTGTCGGGGAGCACTCGGTTTTCGGCTTGCTGCTGCGACAATGGCATCGCGGGAACATCGATACGATCCATTCATGGGCCGACGACATGCTGCCGCAGTTCCGCCGCGTGACGACGGATCCGTTGCCGCTCTCGGCTGGCGGAATCTCGCTGGACCTGAAGGGGGCCGGGCAGTGGACGCACGCGTTCGAAGCGTTTGGCGGCAAGGACGCGCGCGGATACCAGCAGTTGAGGATGTTCTTCGACCGGGATCCGCCGAATGATTTGGTCGTCGAGGCGCAATTCGCCGACGACGCCACCTATGTGTTTCCCAGGGAAACGACGGCACGCTTTCGGATGAGCGCAGGCAAGGCGCCGTCCGCCGGGCCGACCTCGGTCACCGTCATCCTGAATGAACCACGGCCGATCGGCGTCATGCCGGCGCGGGACGGGCCGTTTCCGGCGCTGACCGGGCTGCGCATCAAGTCGGGTTCGTGCGGCGCTTCATGTGCCGTCAACCTGGTCGCGATCGAGCGCGACAACTTCAGCCGCTGGTCGGTGTTGGCCGAGAAGAACATGGTCGATTTTCTCAACATCCGCCCGTCTTCGTTCACCTCGCATGGCGGCATGAGCTATCACCCTTCATTCGAGGGACCGGGACCGCACTACAAGCCGGACTACAAGCTTGGCGCGGACGTCCGGCAGGAGTCGATGGGGCTGGCGGGAGCGCCCGGCACTCATGGCTATTACGCCGATATCTTGAAGCAGATGGGATTCCGCAGCGTCACGTCGATCTGGAACGGTGACGAAAGCGAGACGTGGTCATTCCAGCGCGGCGTCGCCCCGCTGGTTTCGGTCTATCCGGGATTCTACGCGCTTGCGAAGACCCACGTGAATTTTGGCGAGGCCGGAGATCCGATTGACGCTTCGAAAGCCGTGCTCGTGAAACTCGACCCCCGGCTCGAAGACTTCGATCTCGAGGCCTATGTCTGCACAGTGAGCGTCTATTGCCGCTCATCCTCACAGGGCGCCACCGCGGGCGGCCAGATTGCGCTAGGCCGGCATCTGATCGCAAAGGGCGCCTCGGTTCAGTACCATTGGTATACCCATTTCGGCACGGTCTACATGGACCCGACGTTCACCGCGACACCCGAAGCGCCATTCCCTGCGGTGACCATGGAGGAGTTTCGCAACCTCGCAGGCGACTACTACAATCCAAGCGGTGAACTGCCGGAAGCAAAGCGCGTGTGGGTGCCGCCAAGCGCCGTCTGGTCGAACTACCGGATCGTGCATTCTCAGATCGCAGAGCACGTTTCGGTGAATCCGGAGACATCCGCGGTCGCCATCTCATCGTTCGTCGACCAGGTCCTGCAAGAGAAGTTACCCGACCCGAACTCCGGTACCCGCGATCTGCACGGCATCACGATCTACGTCCCGAGCTCCGATCGCGCGACCGTTTCGCTCGACGGCAAGCCGATCACGTCCTTTACGCGAAACCCCGCGGACGCAACCGGCCGGGAGAGCGTCACGATCGTCGACGACAACACCCCGACGACGTTCTTCAACCGGCTGCCGCTGGAAAGATCCGGCGAAACGCGTGTCGCGGGCGGAACGTATAATTGGCAGAGCTCGACCGGTGAGGGGGCCGAGGCGCCGCCCGGCTATGCCAGGCTCACTGCGACGTCGCGTGAAACCTCGCTCACATTCGCGCCGGGCGACCTGAAGCTTTTCAACGTCACGCATCTGTCCTGGTCCTATCGCATGCGAAGGGACGACGGCAGGGCTGCGAAGGGCAGGCTGTCGATTGTCTGGCGTACAGCAGCGGGCGCGACGGTTTCGATCGCCGAAGGTGTCGGCAGCCGGCCGCCGGATGATGCCGACACCGGACGATGGACCAAGCCATTCGAGCGGGACGGCAAATGGCACGCTGTCACCGTCGCGCAGCACGATTTTCTCTGGAAGCCAGGATTTGATAAATGGCGAGTTCTGCCGCTGGCCCTTGGAAAGATCCGCTCTGTCGAGATCAAGCTGATCGACACAGAGGCGGGAGACATCCTTGAGATAGGCGCAATGCAAGGTCTTAGACCGACCGGAAATGCAGTTGCTCCAGACCAAAGCTTGCTTATTGCAGGGCAAGTCGTTGCACCATCAGGCCGGCCGCAGCAAGGCGTCGAGATCAGACTGCACAATGAGGATGGATCGACGCGCACCACCGCGACGGATGCGGGCGGTTATTACATTCTCGGCAAGGTCAAGCGGGATTCGCTCGTCTCGGTGAGCGCCCGGGCCGCATCCGGTCCGTGCTTTCCGAAGCGCGGTGCGGAGCTGGAGCTCCGACAGGACGAGGCCGAGCTCGACTTTGATCTATCCGCCTGCACGAAGAAACAAAGTCTTGCGATCCGGCAATAGCCGGGCCATTGCAAGAGGAAACGCCCGCTCTCGATGCGTGAGCCTACAGGCGCTGTCGTTTCGGCTGTATCCGGAACGCCTCGGCCGCGAGATTTGCCAGGAAGGATGGAATCGTGAACGGCGACAACCGGCACAGACCGGCGCGCGGCACGCGCCGCTGATGCGGGTTTTGGCGCCTCAACACGGGCTCGCCAGCATCGGGCCGGTACTTCTGATCTGATCGTTCATGCCTGGGCGCCCCGCATCAGCGGAGTTCTGCCGTCGCCTTGCGCCGAAGCCTTCGGCGCATTCCGCGCCGCGGAGGCCGGGTTGTTGTCGGAGACGATCACGCTCGCATGCTGGGTGACGTTGCCGACAATGGCGTTGCCGCCGTCCTTCACCTTCACGATCTGCACGGTGATGGCGGGCTCGCCATGGCTTCGGTGGCGGTTCAGCGCGTCGATCTGGGCGGGAAAGGTGCGGGCGAGCCGCCGGCCGGTCGCATCCGGCCATCGCGACGCATTCATCCGGGCGTTAGGCGAGAACTTGCCGCGGTCGCGCCCCGGCAACGGGCCACCCGCCTGTGCTTCCGAAGCAGGTGGCCCGCTCTTCGAGGGGCGCGATTGGAGAGCCAATCCAGCCTTTCTCGCCCCCACATTAGACGGCAAGCCCAACAGGCCGGCAATGGAGAGAGAGGATTACTTCCTCAGTCGGATGCAATGAGCCCATAGCGTTGGCGCCGGCAGCTTACAGGACTAGTCCGGACGGTCTGCCCGTAGATTTACCATGATCCGGAATTCCAACTGCTCGGCGCCGGAGCGCGCGCTAGGTTGATGGCGCGGGGGCGGCGCCTTGAGGTCAGGAGGCCGCAATGGAGCGTTTGTATTTGGGCATCGCCGTTACCAGCACTTACGCGCTGGTCACCATTGCGCTGATCATGGCCTTCGTGCACTGACCGCCGGGAATCCGGATCTTTGCTGGCGGGGCCGCAACCGGGCGCGTTGTCGTCTTCGGCACGCGGCGATGTCCGCAATCAGCAGCCTTTCACTGCGTCAGCGGGTTTAATTGTCATGCCCAGACCTGTAGCGATAACCCTGATGAGTTTGGCCGTTGCAACGCTCACGGCGTTCGGCATCGCCGCCGCCCTTGTGATCCATTAGCGAGGATGGGCCACCGGGGTTTCACGCCCGGCGGCCCATTGGTCGTTGAGGTGTGTGGGCGAACGACCATCAGTTCGGCTTTGATCTACTTCTTCATGTGGTCCTTCGGCATCGTCTCATGCTTCATGGCGCTGCCGCTACCACTGCCTTCCTTCGACTTCGGATCGTTCATCGTCGCGCCCGGGTTTGCCGCACCGGGGCTGCTGGATGCACCTTGACCAGTGGTTGCAGCGGGAGAGTTGCCACCGCCTCCACCGGCACCGCCGCCTGCACCCCCACCACCGCCTTGAGCGCTCGCTGCTGCGATTGACCCGAATATGAATGCCGTTGCCAGTGCGATCTTCGCAATTTTCATTTGAACGTTTCCTTTGCTCTCGAGCTGGTGCAACACGCCTCGAAGATCGGCGTTCCTAAATGCCGTTTTTTGCGCGCGGCCATTTGCGGAACGCAATCACTTCATCCCCTCCAGCATCCTCCGCACGTCTCCCAGCAACGCCCGTATCTGCCGCCGCTCGGCGATCGCTTCCCGAGTGAACCGGCCGTGCTTGCGCGCATTCCGGTTCGCTCGTGGCGCGCCGGATCCCTTTGCGCCGCCGTGCATGCGGCAGCGCGTCTTGCCGCGCACCGCCGGCGCGCGGCACGCGCTGCCCGAGCGGGTCCTGGCGCCGCAACGCCGGCTGGCCAGCATAGGGCCGGTCGTTTGGATGTGGCCGCTCATGCCTGGGCGTCCCGCCCGACATCGGCGGAATTCCGCCGTCGCCGCGAGCCCACGGCCTTCGGCGCATTCCGCGCCGCGGATGCCGGGCTGTTGTCGGACACGATCACGCGCGCATGCTGCGTGACGTTGCCGACGATGGCGTTGCCGCCGTCCTCGACGTTGACGTTCTGCACGGTGATGGCGGGCTCACCATGGCTGCGGTGGCGGTTCAGCGCGTCGATCTGGGCAGGGAAGGTGCGGGCGAGCCGGCCCAATGCGCGCGCGGCGCTGTCGTGCTGGGCGAGGTCCTTGGCATGCGCGAGGTGATGGGCACATCGCATCGCCATCACATGAACCGACACCATCTGCGCCACCAGCATCGCCTCGACGGAATCCCGCGGACCGATGCTTCTCACCATCGCGATCATGAAGGCGAGGTTGACCTCGCAGGGCTTGCCGCCGCTCACGCTGGCCTTGACCAATTGCCGCAGGATGCCGTCCATCGCGTCGCGGTCGGCGACCCCCAGTGCGTTCGCCATCAGCTGTGCGCCGAGCTCGGGATCAGGATGGTCGATGCGGAAGCCGTGCGAGGAGAATTTGATCCGCGGGGCTGCGGCGGCCTGGGTCTGGCCGGTTGCGGCGGCCATCGTCGGCACGGCGATGTCGGGTGCAGTATCCATGTCGGGTATTCCCTGGATTGCGCGCGGCCAGCGCGCAGACGATCGCTCGCTGCGGCAGCCGGTGCGATGTCGATTGTGGGGAGGGTTTGGGCGGCAAGCGCCATCCGCGCGCCGGCTGTTGCGGGCGAGGGGGGCGGTTACACGATTTCGGAATATTGGAAGTGTGCCGCTGATTTGCCCGACGTGTCAAGTCGCCATTCGAGCGCCGCCGGCCGCCGGCTCCTTTGCATGGGGTTGTTTTCGATATTTTGGCGGCGCGGCCCCGGTCGGGAGTTCCGCCGCCGTCGCCCGCAGTCATGCCGGCAAGGCACGGTGCGATCCGTGTTAGCGGGTACCGTGCGCCGATTGGATCATTATACTGACCGGGACGTTGCGACAGGCGTGGCGCGGGCGCCGGCTTGGGATGAACCGGCCTGGGATGAAGGAGCATCGATGAGCGAGACCATTGGCCACCCCGATCCCGGCCTCGATTTGTCCGACGGGTTCAAGCCGCACACCTCGCATTGGGGCGTGTTCTCGGCGCGGCTCGGCAAGGCGGGTCTCGAAGTCAGGCCCTATGCCGCTGATCCCGATCCGAACCGCATCATCAACAATTTCCCCGGCGCGCTGCGCCACCAGGCACGTGTCGCGAGGCCTGCGATCCGCCGCGGCTGGCTCGAGCGGGGGCCCGGTCCGGATGACCGCCGCGGCCGCGACGAGTTCGCCTCGGTGAGCTGGGAGCAGGCGCTCGATCTGCTCGGCGGCGAGCTGACGCGGATCCGCGACACGATCGGCCCCGGCGCGGTGTTCGGCGGCTCCTACGGCTGGTCCAGCGCGGGCCGCTTCCACCACGCGCAGAGCCAGGTGCACCGCTTCCTCAACATCGCCATGGGCGGCTATGTCCGTTCGGTGAACACCTACTCCTCGGGCGCGTCCTCGGTGCTGCTGCCGCAGATCCTGACCGGCTACGAGGACATCACCAAGCGCAACGTCACCTGGGAGCAGATTGCAGCCGACACCGACATCGTGCTGGCGTTCGGCGGCATGGCGCTGAAGAACTCGATGGTGGCCGGCGGCTCGATCAGCAAGCATGTCGAGCGCGGCGCGATGGAGGCCGCGCAGCGGCGCGGCTGCGCGTTCGTCCTGGTCAGTCCATTGCGTGACGATCTGCCCGTCGAGGCCGGCGCCGAATGGCTGACGGCCACACCCGGCACCGACACCGCGCTGATGCTCGGCATCGTCCATACGCTCGTCCGCGAAGGCCTGCACGATCAGGCCTTCCTCGATCGCTACACCGAGGGCTGGCCGGTGTTTTTGCGCTATCTGACCGGCGAGAGCGACGGAGTGCCCAAGAGCGCCGAATGGGCCGCGGCGATCTGCGGCATCGATGCCGGCACCATCAAGACGCTCGCGCGCCGGCTCGCCGGCCGCAGAGCGCTGATCACCGTGTCGCATTCGCTGCAGCGCGCCGAGCATGGCGAGCAGCCGGTGTGGATGGGCATGGTGCTGGCGGCGGCGCTCGGCCAGATCGGCCTGCCCGGCGGCGGCTACGCCTATTCGCTCGGCGCGATCGGCTATTACGGCCGCCGCGTCAATGCGGTGCCCGGACCGACGCTCGGGCAGGGCCGCAACGGCGTCGCCGACTTCATTCCGGTGGCGCGCATCGCCGACATGCTGCTCAATCCCGGCACCAGCTATCGCTACAATGGCGAGACGCGGACCTATCCGGATATCCGCCTCGTCTACTGGGCCGGCGGCAATCCGTTCCACCATCACCAGGACCTCAACCGCCTGCGCAAGGCGTTTGCGCAGCTCGACACGTTGGTGGTGCATGAGCTCGCCTGGACCGCCACCGCCCGCCACGCCGACATCGTGCTGCCCTCGACCATGACGCTGGAGCGCGAGGACATCGGCTATTCCAGCAACGATCCGCTGATGGTCGCGATGCACCGGATCGCCGAGCCGTTCGGCCTTGCGCGCGACGACTACGAGATCTTCGCCGATCTCGCCGAGCGGCTTGGCGCCCGCGAGCCCTTCACCGAGGGGCGCACGTCGCGAGAGTGGCTGGAACATCTCTATGAGCCGACCCGCAAGGCGCTCGCCGCGCGCGGGCTCGAAGCCCCGAGCTTCGAGGAGTTCTGGGCGCGCGGCAGCCTGGTGGTGCCGCAGCATCTCGACGACGGCGGCTCGCTGCGCCGTTTTCGCGAGGACCCGGTCGCGCGGCCGCTGCCGACGCCGAGCGGCCGCATCGAGATCTTCTCGCAGAAGATCGCAGGTCACGGCGATGCCGACTGTCCGGGCCATCCGGTCTGGCTCGAGAAGACCGACACGCCGACGCCGGGCGCGCCGTGCTTCCTCGTCGCCAACCAGCCGGTGACGCGCCTGCACAGCCAGCTCGATTTCGGCGGCCATTCACTAGACGCCAAGCACCGCGGCCGCGAGGTCGCGCGCATGAATCCGCGCGACGCCAAGCCGCGCGGCATTGCCGACGGCGACATCATCCGCATCTTCAACGCGCGCGGCGCCTGCCTCGCCGCGGTGCATGTCACCGACGGCATCGCGCCCGGCGTGGTCCAGCTGCCGACCGGCGCCTGGTACGATCCGATGGATCCCGAGGAGGAGGCGCCGCTCTGCGTGCACGGCAATCCGAACGTGCTGACGCGTGACATCGGCACGTCATCCTTCGCGCAGGGCTGCACCGGCCAGCTCACCAGCGTCGAGGTCGAACGTTTCAACGGCAATCTGCCGCCGATCCGGGCGTTCGATCCGGCGTAATTTCACGTGGGATCACGAACAAATCATCTGATGGCGCTGGATGGCGCCCACGCGTTCGGCTACGGCATCACGAGATCGCCCCTGAGTTCTGGATTTGCCGAGATGCCCCTGAAAACCCTGTTTCATCTTGCCGTCGCTGCGACCGTTGCGCTCGGTTCGTCCAACGCATTGGCGCAATCGGCCGCCGAGCCGGCCTATGGACCGGAGCTGCAGGGCTTCGACTATCCCTATCCCGTGGAGCATTATCGCTTCAGCTCGCAGGGGCAGGAGCTCGACATGGCCTATCTCGACGTCAAGCCGGCGACGCCGAACGGCCAGACCGCGGTGCTGCTGCACGGCAAGAATTTCTGTGCCGCGACCTGGGACGGCACCATCAAGGCGCTCAGCGGCGCCGGCTATCGCGTGATCGCGATCGACCAGATCGGCTTCTGCAAGTCCAGCAAGCCGGAGCGCTATCAGTTCACCTTCCAGCAACTCGCCGGCAACAGCCGCGCGCTGCTCGCCTCGCTCGGCATCGCGCATTCGATCATGGTCGGCCACTCGACCGGCGGGATGCTGGCGATGCGCTACGCCCTGATGTATCCGGAGGCCACCGACCGCCTGGTTCTGGTCGATCCGATCGGGCTCGAAGACTGGAAGGCCAAGGGCGTGCCGTGGCTCAGCCTCGACGGCTGGATGCAGCGCGAGACGCGCGTCACCGCGGACAGCATCCGCGCCTATGAGCGCGCCACCTATTACGCCGACACCTGGGATGCGTCCTACGAGACGTGGGTGCAGATGCTGGCCGGCATGTATCGCGGCCCGGGCCGCGCCGCCGTGGCATCGAGCTCGGCGCGGCTCTACGACATGATCGCGACCCAGCCGGTGTTCTACGAGTTCGAGCAGATCAAGCCGCCGACGCTGCTCTTTGTCGGCGACAAGGACACCACCGCGATCGGCAAGGACACCGCATCGCCGGAGATTCGCAAGACGCTCGGCAATTATCCGGTGCTCGGCAAGGAGGCCGCGAAGCGGATCCCGCATGCGCAGCTGATCGAATTCCCCGACCTCGGCCATTCGCCGCAGATCCAGGCGCCGGCGCGCTTCCACGAGGCGCTGCTCGGCTGGCTGCAGCATCCGGAGACCGGCGCGACGCTGGTCAAGTAGGGACGGCGAGACACGCGGGCGACATCATGACGACAGCGGAACTGGTCAGCGTGTTCACGGTCGATGGGCAGGGCGGCAATCCCTGTCCGATCGTGGTGGATGCAAGCGGCATGAGCGCATCCGAGATGCAGGACATTGCGCGCCGCCATGGTCACGAGTCCGGCTTCGTGTTGCCGGCACAGAGCGACGATTTCGACGCCACGTTCCGCTTCTTCGTTCCGAATCACGAAATGGAAATGTGCGGCCACGCGACCATCGGCGCGCTCTGGCTGCTTGCACGCCATGGAAGGCTGCCGGGCGACACCATCCGGATCTCGACGCGCAGCGGTCCGGTCACCGGCTTCATCAGCCGTGATCGTCACGGCGAGCCCAGTGTCGAGATCACCCAGCCGGCCGGGAAGACCGTTCCGCTGACTGCAGGTCAACGCGATGACGTGCTGCGGGCGCTCGCGGTCGGGCCGGAAGCGATCGACGCGGTGACATCGTGCAATGCCGTCACATCGCGGATCAAGACACTCGTTCCGATGCGCTCCCCCGAAGCGCTGAATGCGCTTGATCCCGCGATAGGGGACGTCGAGGCGGTCTGCGGCCGGATCGGATCGACCGGGCTCTATCCATTCGCCGTGATCGACCGAAAGGCGCGCCTGTTCGAGGCCCGGCAATTCCCGCGCTCCTCCGGCTATCGCGAGGATGCCGCGACCGGCATTGCGGCCGCCGCGCTGGCGTTCGGCCTGCTCGACTATGGCCTGGTCGCTCCTGATGACGACGAGATCCGAATCCTGCAGGGCAGGGCGATGGGGCGGCTGTCGGAGATCCGCGTCCGCATCGGCTTCGCCGGCGGCCGTCCCGTCGGCTGCCTGCTTGGCGGCAATGTCGCGCTGATGGCTGCGCCGTCAGGCTGAGTAGCCGCCAGCGCGAGGCGCCGGCTTCGTAAACAGCATCCAGGTCTAATCAGCGGCGCGCTTGGCTCGCTCCTGCGCCTTGGCGTGCACCGGTGATGATTTCCGCGCACCGGGGCCCGGATGCACGTGGACCGCCTTCGCGCTCAGCGGCTCGCCGCATTCCGAACAGACCATGACGGGATCGAACATCTTCTTGCAGGTCTTGTGTTCGTGCAGCATCGGCCGGCCGCGCGAATCGACCATGTGGACGTTGCCCCAGTGCACGATCGACATGATGATCGGATAGAGGTCGAGCCCCTTCTGCGTCAGGATGTATTCGTAGCGCTTCGGCGCTTCCTGATAGGGTATCTTGCGCAGCACGCCGAACCGCACCAGCTTCTTCAGCCGGTCGGCGAGCAAATGCCGCGTGATCCCGAGCGAGGCCTGGAAGTCATCGAACCTGCGAATGCGCAGGAAACATTCGCGCAGGACCAGCAGGCTCCAGCGGTCGCCGATGACAGCCACCGTGCGGGCCACCGAGCACGGCTCCTCCTCGAGGGTATCCCATTTCATCAGCATCTCCTGCGGTCTGCGCCGACATCACCGATTAAATTCTAAAACAGAACTAACGTAATTTCAATAGGATGCGTCGCTTGGAGCCGTGACTTAGTCATTGGATGACAAATATCATATTGACAGTTCTAAAACAGAACTTAAGGTCCCCGCTCGATCAACGCGGCGGCTGACGGCCGCTGGCACTCAAAGGGAAGGGCGTTCCATGGCTGCTCCGCTCAAGGTCGAATTCCATTTCGATTTTGGAAGTCCGAACGCCTATCTGGCGGAACTGGCGCTGCCCGACATCGAGAAGCGTACCGGCGTGAAATTCGACTACATCCCGGTGCTGCTCGGCGGCGTCTACAAGGCGACCGGCAACATGTCGCCCGGCGAATCGCTGCGCGGCATCAAGAACAAGCCCGAATACAACGTGCTCGAGACCGAGCGCTTCCTGCGCCGCTACAACATCACGACGTTCAAGACCAACTCGTTCTTTCCAGTCAACACGCTGATGCTAATGCGCGGCGTCGTCGCTGCCGATTTCGAAGGGCTGTTCGAGCCGTACTTTCGCGCCGCCTATCACCACATGTGGTCCGAGCCCAAGAAGATGGACGATCCGCAGGTGTTCCGCGAAGCGTTCCTGTCTTCCGGCCTCGATATCGACCGCATCATCGCCCGCGCCCAGCAGGACGAGGTGAAGAAGAAGCTGATCGACAACACCAGCAACGCGGTGGCGCGCGGCTCGTTCGGCTCGCCGACCTTCTTTGTCGGTGACGAGATCTTTTTCGGCAAGGACAAGCTGCGCGAGATCGAGGAGGAGATCGTCGCGCAGCTGGCTGCGCCGCAGCGCAGGACCGCCTGAGCGGGAAAATTCCTCAAGACAACAAATCAAGCCCAAAAAGCTGCCACAGGGAGGTTTCAGTGCAGGCGTCGACCCAAGTTGTTGAACAAGTTGCTGAAGGAAGTGTGGAAGGCTTGCCGAACCGCATCCACGAGGTGATCGATCACCACGTCGGGGCGACGCCGGATCAGCCGGCGCTGATCGACGACAAGATGCGGCTGACCTACCGCGAGCTCGATCGGACGGTCGGTCGCGTCGCCGAGGCGTTGCGGGCACTCGGCATCCGTGCCGGCGACCGCATGATGATCGTGAGCGAGAATTCGATTCCGCTAGCCTGCCTGCTGCTGGCGGCGAGCCGGCTCGATGTCTGGTCCATCGTGGTCAATCCGCGGCTGTCGCCGCGTGAGCTCGACCAGATCAGGGATCACAGCGGCGCCCGCCGCGTGCTGCTGACCGCCGAGGTCTCGCAGGAGGCGGCTACGCATGCCGCGCGTTACGAGGCCGCCGTGCAGGATGTCGGCCCGCTCCGCGGCATCGCCGTCACCGGCCTGAACCTGGCAACCGTGGCGGAGCCGGTCGAGGCCGACGGCGCCAACCAGGTCGCGGTCCTCATCTACACCTCCGGCACCACCGGCACCCCGAAGGGCGTGATGTTGACCCATCGCAATCTGTTGTTCAGCGCCCGGGCGACGGCAAGCTTCCGAAAGATGGCGGCCGATGACGTGCAGTATTGCGTGCTGCCGATCTCGCATATCGTCGGCATCTCGTTGCTGACCATGACCCTGATGATCGGCGCCACCGTGCGTCTGGTGGCGAAATACGATCCGGCCGCGCTGGTCAAGGCGATGACTGAAGAGGGCATCACAATCCTGAACGGCGTGCCCGCGACCTATCAGCGTCTGCTCGAATACCGGCGCAATGCCGGCCTGCCGAAGCTCGATCGCGGCCGGTTGCGGGTGATCTCGGTGGCCGGCGCACCGCTCGACCTCGATCTCAAATCGCGGGTCGAGCAGGAGCTCGGGCTGCCGCTGCTCAACGGCTACGGCATCACCGAATGCTCGCCGGGCATCTCCGGCGTCCGGCCCGACAATCCGCGTGCGGATCATGCGGTCGGCACCGTCATGCCGGGCCTCGAGGCAAAACTGGTCGGCCGTGACCTCAAGCCGGTTGCGGCAGGGGAAGTCGGTGAGCTTCACGTCCGCGGTCCGAACGTGATGCGCGGCTATTACCGCGCGCCCGATTTGACCGCCAAGGCGATCGATCCCGATGGCTGGTTCAACACCGGGGATTTGGCCCGCTTCGAGAATGATGCGCTCTATATCGTCGGGCGGACCAAGGAGATGATCATCCGCTCCGGGTTCAACGTCTATCCGGCCGAGATCGAGGCGGTGCTGAGCACGCACGACGCCGTGGTGCAGTGCGCGGTGGTCGGCCGGCCGGTCGAGGGCAATGAGGAGGTGGTCGCCTTCGTGCAGCTGATCAAGGGCTCGACCGCCACCGCGCAGGACCTGATGGCCCATATTGCCCCGCAACTCACCTCGTACAAGCGTCCGTCGGAGATTATCCTGATGGACGCGCTGCCCGCGACATCGACGGGCAAGCTGCTGAAGCACAAGCTGGCGGAGTCGCTGCGCGGCTGAGGCCGCGCCGCCGCCGCAAGCCAGTTCACTCAAACGGGACCGGAGTACACCATGCAGAAGAGAAACAGGACGGTTGCGGTCATTGGTGCCGGTGATTTCATCGGCGGCGAGATTGCCAAGAAGTTCGCCTCCGAAGGCTTTACGATCTTCGCCGGCCGTCGCAACGGCGACAAGCTGGCGCCGCTGGTCAAGGAGATCGAGGCCGCCGGCGGCGAGATCCACGCCCGCTCGCTCGATGCGCGCAAGGAAGAGGAGATCACGGCCTTCCTCAACGACGCCGACAAGCATGCGCCGCTCGAGGTCTGCATCTTCAATATCGGCGCCAACGTCAATTTCCCGATCCTCGAGACCACCGAGCGGGTGTTCCGCAAGGTCTGGGAAATGGCCTGCTACTCCGGCTTCCTCGCCGGGCGCGAGGCGGCGCGGCTGATGATGCCGCGCGGCGAGGGCAACATCTTCTTCACCGGCGCCACCGCGTCGCTCCGCGGCGGCAGCGGCTATGCCGCCTTTGCCAGCGCCAAGTTCGGCCTGCGCGCCGTGGCACAGGCGATGGCCCGCGAGCTCGGACCGAAGAACATCCATGTCGCGCATCTGATCATCGATTCCGGCGTCGATACCGAATGGGTCCGGCAGCGCCGCATCGAGGCGCTCGGCCCGAATGCGCTCGACAATCCCGATCTCTTGATGCCGCCGGCATCGGTCGCGGGCGCCTATTGGCAGCTCTATCAGCAGCCGAAGAGCGCCTGGACCTTCGAGCTGGAAATCCGGCCCTTCGGCGAGAAGTGGTAGGGAGCCGGTCAGATGGAGCTCGCGCTATCCCCTGAAGATGCGGCGTTCCGCGATGAGGTTCGCGCCTTCATCAAGGACAACTACCCGGCGGAGATGCGCGTCGCCAATCCGGAGACCGATCTCTCCAAGGAGCAGATGCTGCTGTGGCATCGCATCCTACACGACAAGGGCTGGATCGCGCCGCTCTGGCCGAAGGAATACGGCGGGCCCGGCTGGTCGATCACCCGCCGCTTCATCTTCGAGCAGGAGACGACGCGCGCCGGCACGATGCCGCCGCTGGCGTTCAGCGTCACCATGGTCGGCCCGGTCATCTACACGTTCGGCAACGACGCGCAGAAAAGGAAATTCCTGCCGCGTATCCTGTCCGCCGAGGACTGGTGGTGTCAGGGCTATTCGGAGCCGGGCTCCGGCTCCGACCTCGCTACCGTCCGCACCAAGGCGGTGCGCGACGGCGACCATTACATCGTCAACGGCCACAAGACCTGGACCACGTTGGCGCAGCACGCCGACTGGATCTTCTGCCTGGTGCGCACCGATCCCACGGCCAAGCCGCAGTCCGGCATCTCGTTCCTCTTGATCGACATGAAGTCGCCGGGCGTCACCGTGCGCCCGATCATCACCATTGACGGCTCGCACGTGGTCAACGACGTCTTCCTGGAGAACGTCCGCGTCCCCGCCGAGAACCTGATCGGCGAGGAGAACAAGGGCTGGACCTACGCCAAATTCCTGCTCGGCAATGAGCGCACCAGCATGGCCGGCATCGGCCGCTCGACACGCTATATCGAGCGGTTGAAGAAGATCGTGAAGGCGGAGATCCCGGAAGACGATCCGGCACATCTGGAATTCATCAGGGATATCGCCCGTGTCGAGCTCGACGTGCTGGCGCTGGAGGCGACCGAGCTTCGCGTCGTCGCCCAGATGGCGCGCGGCATAGACCCGGGACCGGCGGCCTCGCTGTTCAAGATCCGCGGCACCGAAATCTTCCAGGATATCACCGAGCTGACGCATCGGGCGATCGGCAATTACGGGCTTGCGATCCGCGAGCATCCCGTCAGCGCCAATCACTTCATGCCGGGCCCGGACTACGGCCACACCGCGTCGGAGAAATACCTCAACTCGCGCAAGCTCTCGATCTACGGCGGATCGAACGAGATCCAGCGCAACATCATCGCCAAGGCGGTGCTTGGTCTCTAGAGCATGATCCGGAAAAGTGTGAAGCGGTTTTCCGAGGAGATCATGCTCAAACAAGGAGCTAAGGCGCATTTCATCGCGCATTAGCGGCAACGAGGATCGGATGGATATCCAGTTCACGGAAGAGCAGGAATTGTTGCGGTCCAGCGTCCAGCGGCTGCTGCGCGATCAGTATGATTTCGACGCCCGCCGCAAGATCGTCGCGAGCGAGGAGGGGTTTGGCCGCAAGCAATGGGCTGAATTCGCCGAGCTCGGTCTTCTCGCGGCGCCGTTCTCGGAAGCGGTCGGCGGGCTCGGCGGCGGGCCACTGTCGACCATGATCATCATGCAGGAGTTCGGCCGCCATCTCGTGGTCGAGCCGTTCGTCGAGACGGTCGTCGTTGCGGGTGGCTTGATCGAGCAGGCAGGTTCCGACGCGCAGAGGCAAGCGTTCATTGCCGACATCATCGCAGGCACGAAACTTTGGGCGCTGGCCTGGACCGAGAAAGGTTCGCGCTTCGACCTCGCGACCGTCACCACCACGGCACGCCGCGACGGCGACGGCTACGTCCTCACCGGCGAGAAGACGGCGGTGATGGCCGCGCCATGGGCGGATCATCTGATCGTCTCCGCGCGCACCTCGGGTCATCGTCACGATCGCGGTGGCGTCAGCCTGTTCGTGGTCGATCGTCGCGCCGCCAATCTCGACCTGCAAAGCTTCAGGACGATCGATGGTCGGAGGGCGGCCGAGATCAGCCTGCGCGGCGTGCAGGCGGAATTGCTGGGCAGCGAAGGCGAGGGCGTCGCCGCGCTGGAAGCCTGCCGCAACCGCGCCATCGGCGCGCTCTGCGCCGAGGCGGTCGGCGCGATCGGCGAACTGAACGCCGCGACGCTGGACTATTCCAAGACGCGAAAGCAGTTCGGCGTCACGATCGGCAGCTTCCAGGTGCTGCAGCACCGGATGGTCGACATGTTCATCGCGCATCAGGAGGCGTTGTCGCTGATGCAGCATCTCAGCCTCAGTCTCAGCGAGGATGAGGCCGGAGTCTCCCGGCTGGCCGCCGGCGCAAAATCCAAGATCGGTTATGCCGGGAAGTTCGTCGCCGACCAGGCGGTGCAGCTGCATGGCGGCATGGGCATGACCGACGAGCTCAATGTCGGCCACTACTTCAAGCGGATTTCCTCCATCAACATCCAGTTCGGCGATCCCGCCTATCACGTGCTGCGCTATGCGCAGCTCGACGCGGCCGCCTGATTCAGAGAGGCAAGCATGTCACAAGATGCAGTCATCGTCTCCACCGCGCGCACCGGCGTCGGCAAGGCCTATCGCGGCGCGCTGAACAACACCGACGGCCCGACTTTGGCCGGCCATGTGATGGCCGAGGCGGTGAAGCGCGCCGGCATCGCGCCCGGCGAGGTCGAGGATGTGGTGATGGGCTGCGCCATGCAGCAGGGCACCATGGTGATGAATGTCGCGCGTAAGGGCGCCATCCGCGCCGGGCTGCCGGTGACGGTCGCCGGGACCACCATCGACCGGCAATGCGCCTCCGGCCTGCAGGCGATCGCGGTCGCCGCGCGCTCGGTGATATCAGACGGCGTCGAGATCGCGATCGGCGGTGGCATCGAATCGATCAGCCTGGTGCAGAACGAGCACATGAACAGGTTCCATGCCGTCGACGACGAACTGATGGCGATGAAGCCCGAGATGTACATGTCGATGCTGGAGACGGCGGAAGTCGTCGCCGAGCGCTATGGGATCGGCCGCGACAAGCAGGATGAATATAGCCTCGAATGCCAGCGCCGCGTCGGCGCCGCGCTGCAGGGCGGCCGCTTCAACGACGAGATCGTGCCGATCACGACCAAAATGGCCGTGGTCAACAGGGACACCAAGGAGGTCAGCTATCAGCAGGTGACGCTGGCCAAGGATGAGGGGCCGCGGCCGGATACCACGGCGGATGGGCTCGCCAAGATCAAGCCGGTGTTCGAGGGCAAGACCATCAGCGCCGGCAACGCCAGCCAGCTCTCGGATGGCGCCTCGGCCTGCGTGATCATGAGCGACAAGATCGCCGCGCAGAAGGGCCTGAAGCCGCTCGGCATCTTCCGCGGCTTCGTCGCCGCCGGCGTCGAGCCGGACGAGATGGGCGTCGGCCCGGTTGCCGCGATCCCGCGACTCCTCAAGCGACATAACCTCAAGATCGACGACATCGATCTCTGGGAGCTCAACGAGGCCTACGCGGTGCAGGTGATCTATTGCCGCGACAAGCTCGGCATCGATCCGGACAAGCTGAACGTCAACGGCGGCTCGATCGCGATCGGCCATCCCTACGGCATGACCGGCGCGCGGCTCACCGGCCACCTCTTGATCGAGGGCCGGCGGCGCAAGGCGAAATACGGCGTGGTGACCATGTGCATCGGCGGCGGCATGGGCGCTGCCGGCCTGTTCGAGATCGTCCACTGAGCGGAAACGCGGGAGAAACTTGTGAAGACAGCAATCACTGAACTGTTCGGTATCCAACATCCGATCATCCAGGGCGGCATGCACTTTGTCGGCTTCGCCGAGATGGCGGCGGCGGTGTCCAACGCCGGCGGCCTCGGCATCATCACCGGCCTGACGCAGAAGACACCGGAGCTGCTGGCGAAGGAGATCGCGCGCTGCCGCGACATGACGGACAAGCCGATCGGCGTGAACCTCACCTTCCTGCCGAGCTTCACCGCGCCGCCCTATCCCGAATACATCGCGGCGATCCGCGAGGGCGGCGTCAAGGCGGTGGAAACCGCGGGCCGCAGCCCGGAGCAGTACATGCCTGCGCTGAAGGCGGCCGGCATCAAGGTGATTCACAAATGCACCTCGGTGCGGCATTCGCTGAAGGCCGAGAAGATCGGCTGCGACGCGGTCAGCGTCGACGGCTTCGAGTGCGGCGGTCACCCCGGCGAGGATGACATCCCGAACATGATCCTGCTGCCGCGCGCGGCCGACGAATTGAAGATCCCGTTCGTCGCCTCGGGCGGCATGGCGGATGCACGCAGCCTTGTCGCGGCGCTTTCGATGGGCGCTGCCGGCATGAACATGGGCACCCGCTTCATCGCGACCAAGGAAGCGCCGGTTCATTCTAATGTGAAGCAGGCGCTGCTCGACGCCGACGAACTCGACACCCGTCTCGTGATGCGCGCGCTGCGCAACACCGAGCGGGTGCTGAAGAACAAGGGCGTCGATGAGCTGCTCGAGATCGAGCGCGAGAAGGGCGCCAGGCTGAAGATCGAGGATATCCATGAGCAGGTCGCCGGCGTCTATCCGAAGGTGATGATCGACGGCGAGATGGACGCCGGCGCCTGGAGCTGCGGCATGGTGGTCGGCTTGATCCACGACATCCCGACCGTCAAGGAGCTGATCGACCGTATCATGGTTGAAGCCGAAGCCATCATCCGGCAGCGGTTGACCGGCTTCCTCGACGGCAAGTTCGAAACCACGCCGGCCCGCGCGGTCGCCTGACGGGAGAGTGCCATGACCGAGCATGTCAAGGTTGAGATCGCCGCCGGCGTCATGACGCTGACCTTGCAGCGGCCCGAGAAGAAGAACGCGCTGACCGGCGCCATGTATAACGCGATGTCGCAGGCGCTGAAGCAGGCTGAGACCGACCCGGCCGTCCGCGTCGTCCTGTTCCAGGGCGACGGCGACAGCTTTACCGCGGGCAACGACCTCGCCGACTTTGCGAGCCAGGCGCGCGGCGAAAGCGAAGTCGATAGCCCCGCGCATCGCTTTATCGAAACCATCAGCAAGGTCGGCAAGCCGCTGGTCGCGGCCGTGCAGGGCAATGCGGTCGGCGTCGGCACCACCATGCTGCTGCATTGCGACCTGGTCTATCTCGCCGAGAACGCCCGGCTGATCACGCCCTTCGTCAACCTCGCTCTGGTTCCGGAAGCGGCGTCGAGCTGGCTGCTGCCGCTGCGGATCGGGCACGCGCGCGCCTATGCGATGTTCGCGCTCGGCGAGCCGATGGATGCGCAGGGCGCGCTGGCATCGGGCCTCGCCAATGCTGTGGTGCCGCAGGCCGATCTGCGCCAGAGGGCGCATGACGCGGCGATCGCGCTGACCAGGCGACCGGCGGGTTCGCTCGGCATGACCAAGAAGCTGATGCGTGAGCAGCAACGGATCGCGGCGCAGATCGCCGAGGAAGGCGTGCTGTTCAAGGAGAGGTTGACGACGCCCGAGGCGCGCGAGGCCTTTGCTGCCTTCGCGGAACGGCGTCAACCTGATTTCACCAAGCTGTCGGCCTGACCGGCGGCGTAACTCACGGACACATCGAGGGAGTGAACAGCATGGGCGTCACCGGCAGCCATCAATATCCCGCCATGGAATCCGTGATCTACGGCAAGCCGGCGGCCGAGGCTCTGCGCGAGGAGGCCGAGCGGCTGGGCGCCAAGCGCGTCTATCTGATCGCCAGCCGGACGTTGAACACCACGACCGACGAGATCGAGAAAATCCGTCAAGCACTCGGCGATCGTCATGCCGCGACCTTTGACGGCGTGCCGCAGCATACGACGCGGGACGTTGTGACGCGGATCGCGCGGCAGGCCAGCGAGGCCAGGGCGGACCTCGTCGTCGCGATCGGCGGCGGCTCGGTGGTCGATGCGGCGAAGATCGTGCTGATGTGCATCGAGCACGCGATCTTCGAGCCGGCCGGGCTCGACGGCTTCGAGACCACGCCGGAACGGCGCTTCGGGCCGTTCCGCTCGCCGAAGGTCCGGATGATCGCGATTCCCAGCACGCTGTCCGGTGGCGAATACAATTCCGGCGCGCTGGTCACCGATAGCAGCCGCAAGCTGAAGCAGATCTTCAACCACCCGATGATGATGCCGCGCAGCATCATTCTCGATCCCGCGATCACGAAATACACGCCGGAGAAGCTCTGGCTCGGCTCCGGGACGCGGGCGATGGATCACGGCATCGAGGCGATCTGCTCCAGCCGCCCCAACGTGCTGGTCGATGCAGTGTGCCAGCAGGGGCTGCGCTATCTGCACGATGGTCTGCTGCGCACCAAGGCCCACCCCGACGACGCGGCGGCGCGGCTGAGCTGCCAACTCGGCTCCTGGCTGTCGGCGTTCGGATTGCAGTCGCGGGTGCCGATGGGCGCCAGCCACGCCATCGGCCATGTGCTCGGCGGCACCTGCGACGTGCCGCATTATTTCTGCACGGCGGTGATGATGCCGAGCGTGCTCCGCTACAATCGCCCGGCGACGGAGGCCGCCCAGCAATCGATCGCCGCCGCGCTCGGCGCACCGGGGCGCGACGCCGGCGAGGCGTTTGCGGCGTTCATCGCGGAGCTAGGCCTGCCGCGGCGGCTTGCCGATGTCGGCGTCGGCGAAGACCGCTTCGAGCTGATCGGCCGGAACGCCATGCTGTCGATCTTCACGCGGGCCAACCCGCAGCCGATCCGCGAGCCCGGCGACGTCGTCAAGATCCTGAAGCTCGCCGCCTGAGGCATCAGCACCGGAGCAGCCGCCATGGCCGCCTTGCGCATCTTCTCCTATCTGCCGAACCCGCGCGTCTGGAAGGCGACCATCGCGGCGCGGTTCTGCGGTGTCGATGTCGAGGTCAGGGGTGCCTCGGGCAAGGAGCTGCGGGACTGGTTTTGGGACTATAATGCCCGCCCGCTGGCGGAGCACGAGCGCGCCTCGCTGTCGTCGCTGGCGCGCACCGGGCGGGTCGGACTGACCGGCGCGCAGCTCTTCAAGACCGATGCGTTCATGGCGGCACAGCCGTTCGGCAATGTGCCGGCGGCGTTCGGCGCCGACGGCAAGGTCGGGATCTTCGAATCGAACAGCATCATGCGCGCGGTGGCGCGGCTCGGCGCGGCAGCATTCCCGCTCTACGGGCGCGACGCCTATGAGGCGTCGCGGATCGACAGTTTTCTCGATGTCAGCCTGGTGTTCGCGCGGGACTCGCAAATCTATCTGCTGGCGCTCTCGGGCGGCACCGTCGATGCGGCGATTCATGCGCGGGCCAAGGATGCGTTCGCGATCTATGCGTCCGGCATCGAGCAGGCGCTGTCGCCGCGGCGGGAGGCGCTGGTCGGGAACGGTGTCTCGATTGCCGACATCTGCTTTGCCGCCGAACTCGCGCTGTTCATGAATGAACATGCGCGGACCGAGCAGCTGCAAAAGCAGGGATTGACGAAAATCCTGCACCCGGGCGCGCAGGATGAGTATCCGTTGATGTTTGCTCACTTTGACCGCCTGATCGCGCATGAGCACGTCAGACCGGACCTCAAGCCTTACGTCGAGAAGCTGCTGTCGAAGGCGGCCGCCTGACCATGAAGGCCATCGGCCGCAACGCGGAGGGTTGATCGCATGACTGCACCTGTCTGTCTGATATCCGGCGTTGGGCCCGGCACCGGTTCGGCGCTCGCCAGGAGATTCACCGAGGGCGGCTATCGCGTCGCGATTCTCGCCAGGAACGAGACGCGCCTCGCCGCGCTTGAGCAGCAGCTGCCGGGCGCAAAGGCCTATCGCTGCGATGTGTCCGATCCCGCGCAGGTCGAGGCGGTGGCCTCGGCCGTGGAGCGCGATCTCGGTAATCCCGCCGTGGTCATACACAACGCCGTCGGCGGGGCGTTCGGCACCTTCCGCGAGATCGATTCGGAGATTCTCAATCGCAACTTCCAGGTCAACACGATGGGACTGTTGTACCTGGCGCGGCGGTTCGCCCCGGCGATGATCGCTGCCGGCAAGGGCGCCATCGTCGCGACCGGCAACACCTCGGCATTGCGCGGCAAGGCCGGCTTCGCGGGGTTCGCACCGACCAAGGCGGCGCAGCGGATTCTCGCCGAGGCGATGGCCCGCGATCTTGGGCCGCAGGGCGTTCACGTCGCCTATCTCGTGATCGATGCCGTGATCGATCTGGAGTGGACGCGGAAGCGCTGGCCGGATCGGCCGGACGATTTCTTCATCAAGCCGAAAGCGATCGCCGACGAGGTCTGGCACGTCGCCCATCAGGATCGCAGCGCGTGGTCATTCAATGTCGAGATCAGACCGTTCGGCGAAGCCTGGTAGGCGCCGCGCGCCGGTCGCAAGAGTTGGTCAATTCATAAAAGCTCAGGGGGAATTTCATGTTGTTGAAGACGTTTGCCGTATCCGTTGCGATGCTTGCGGCGCTTGCCGCAGCTCCAGTCCGCGCCGAAACACCAGGGGTCTCGGAGTCGGAGGTCAAGGTCGGTGCGACGTTCCCGTTCAGCGGGCCGGCATCGCCGCTCAGCAACACCGGCAAGGGCCTGATCGCCTACGTCCATTCCGTCAACGACCGCGGCGGCATCAACGGCCGCAAGATCAACCTCATCACCTATGACGATGCCTACACGCCGCCCAAGGCCGTGGAGCAGACCCGCAAGCTGATCGAGAGCGACGAGGTGGCGTTCCTGTTCAGCCCGCTCGGCACGCCCGGCATCGGCGCGACCGTCAAATACGTCACCGCGAAGAAGGTGCCGCATCTGTTCGTCGTCAGCGGCGCGACGAAGTTTGCGAACTTCACCGAGTTTCCGCTGACCACCACGGGGCTGCCGAGCTACAACACCGAAGGGAAGATCTATGCAAAATACGTCACGCAGACGGCGCCCGATGCGAAGATCGCGATCCTCTACCAGAACGACGATCTCGGCCGCGATTTCGTGGCCGCGTTCAAGGAAGTGCTGAAGGCCGATTTCGACAGGAAGGTGGTGACGTCTCCCTATGAGGTCACCGAGCCGACCATTGAATCCCGCGTGGTGACGCTAAAGGCGTCGGGTGCGCAGGCGTTCCTGATCGCCGGCACGCCGAAATTCGCGGCCCAGGCGATCAAGAAGGCGAACGAGATCGGATGGTCGCCGCTGACCATCGTCAACTACGTGTCGAGCTCGGTTTCCGCGACCATCGTGCCGGCGGGGGCGGACAAGGCGGTGGGCGTTGTGGTGGCGACCATCACCAAGGACCCGAACGACAGGAAGTGGGCCGACGATCCCGGCATGAAATGGTATCGCGCCCATTTTGAGAAGTATCTTCCCGGCGCCGATATCGGCGACAACAATTATCTGTTTGGCACCCAGCAGGGCCAGATTCTGGAGCAGGTGCTGAAGCAGTGCGGCGACGACCTGTCGCGCGAGAACATCGTCAAGCAGGCGCGCAACATCAAGGGGCTCGTGCTGCCGACGCTGATGCCGGGCATCACCATCAACACAGGTCCCGACAACAGCATGGCCTATACGCAGCTTCAGCTGCAACGCTGGACGGGAAGCTCATGGGAGCAGTTCGGCGGCGTACTGAGTGCCGACCTGAACTGAACCGGGTCGACCGAGGCGCTAGTGGAGCCGACGTGCGATCGGCTTCGCCAGCGTGTTTTGCCATTCCCGCTGCGCCGACTGGTCGCTTGACCGCAGGCTATTCAGCAAGGCTGTGGTCTTCGGCTGAACCCGCGAGCCGTCGATCACCTCGAGCCGGCCGCAGCGGTTGAGCGTGTGCAGCTTGCGTCCGGTCCACAGCGGCCCGGGTTGGAGCAGATGGCGCACGGCCTGCCGGTAGGTCGTCGGCGACAGTTCGAGCACTTCCGCAAGTCCGAGCGCCGCGCCGTATCCGTTGCTGCAGTCCTGCACCGGCCGCCACAGCTTGCCGTTGATGGTCACGAAATTGCCGGCCGGCCGCGTCGTCGCGCGATCCATCAGGATCGGATTGCTTGCATGCGGACGCCAGGGGCCGAACAACTGCTCGGCGTAATAGATCGCCAGCGTGTCGGAATATCCGCCGGTGCCGTCGCGCCAGGCTCCGAACATGTAGTAGCGGCCGTCATGCTGCGTGATGGTCGCGTCGGCGAGTTCGAGCCCTGACAGCAGCGTGCCTTGCCGTTCCCACTTGTCGGGAAAGCGAACGCATTTGTAGATCGGGACATCCCGATGCGCGGTGCTTTCCGGGATCATCCACAGCTCGCCGTTGTTCTCGATCAGGAACGGGTAGGACAGGTGCCAGGGCTCTTCGAGCACCGGCAGCACCGTGCCGACCGGACCCTTGCCGTCGAATTCGATCGCGGAGATGATGCCCTTGCCGGTGCGGTGGTCGAGGTCTTCGAAGAACACGAAGGTCCTGCCCTGCCACTTCACCGGGACGGGATCGGCGTAGAAGTGATTGCCGGGATCGCCTAGCACGTTCCAGGCAGATCCCGACAAGTCACCGGTCCGCCAGACATCAGCGTCGTCGGCGTAGCGCCATCCGACATGCCAATGCGGCGCGTAGCAGCAGAGACGGTAGATTTCCTTGGCGATCGAGGTCGCGACGCCGCGCAGGACAAAGGGCGCAGGATTTCGCGGCGCGCTGGCCGCCGGCACAGCCAGTTGCGGCACCAGTCGCGGAGCCCCCGACAGGATCGGCGGCAGCATGGACAAGGTACGCGCCATCACCGTTTCGAGCCCGCTGCTCAGGCCGGCGGCGATTTCCGCCGAGGGATGGCCGCGGTCCATCACCGCGCCGTCGAGCTCGTTGACGATTTCAATCACCGGCAGGTCGCCGGCGAGAATGGCGGCCAGTGCGGCGGCTTCGCCCGCCTGTCCGTTGAAGCGTGGACGGAGGTAGAGCCCGGCGGAGCAGTTCGGGTCCCGCGCGGCAGTGGTGAAGTCGACCACCACATCGGGGTTGCCCATGCGCGGTCGTTCCGCAATCGTTTTCAGCCTGTCGGCCTCGCCCGCCTTGCCCTTGCGCAGCACGATGCGTTCGAGCTCGAACAGCATGTCGAGGCCGGCGGGCCTGGGCCCCGGCGTCGTCGTCCAGGCGATTTGAACGGGAATATCCTGATCGTTGACGCGCAGCGTCTCGCGACGCATCCAGAGCCGCGCCTGCGCTCGATCGCAGCGAAACTCGATAATCATGTCCAGCCCAATTTCCTAGTGCGCGTCCACTCCTACGGCATTGCCGAGAATCCGGACGTATTCCTCTATCATGGCATCCAACGAATAACGCGACTTCAGGCCTACGGCGCTTTGCCGCAGCTGGTCGCTCAACAAACGATCGGTCAGGACTTTCGATACGGCGGCCGAAAACTCTGCCTCGTTAGCCGCGTCAACGAAGACCGCCGCGGGCCGTCCGTCATAGGACAGCACCTCGCGCAGCACGGGTAGATCGTTGACGACGCAGGGGATGCCGGCGCTCGCGGCTTCGACCGCGGCGAGGCCGAAGGTTTCGGCCTGCGTCGGAAATACGAAGACGTCGAGGCACGCCAGAAATTCGGCCATCTGGCGCGGTGGAATCTCGCCGATGAAGTGCAGCCGGTCCGCGACATCAAGCTCGTTCGCCAGGGCTCGCAGCCGTTCCTCATCCGCGCCTTGCCCGGCGAGGGCAAGATGCCAGGATTGGTCGGCGGCCAGCAGGCGTATCGATGCATCGAGCCGCTTGTGCGGATGCAGCCTTGCCGCGCAGCCGAGCAGCGTGCGATCCGGGGGTAGCTTGAACTGCTGCCGCGCGACGTTCTTCGGCAGGCTGTGCGACTTGTCGTCGAAGCCATGGGGGACGTGCGTCATGCGCGCGCGATAGGTCGCGGGATAGCGCGCGTATTCACGTTCCATGTCGCGCGAGTTCAGCGTGATACACTGGAAGAAGCCGGTCGAGCCCATGATGATGTCGGCGGCTCGCACCGGCATGCTCATCGACATCGCCGAGGACACCTGGTTGGCGATCACCGGGGCGCGGCTGACGAAGCGCGAGACGCCTCCGCCGATCACATTGCCGAAGTGCTGGAAGGTCAGCACGACATCGGGCCTGAGGGTCCTGAGATGACCGGCGAGCGTCCACAGCATCCGCAGCAGCGCCAGCGGGTTTCCCGGACGGCTCGGCGCGCAATAGAATGTATTGGGCGGCTCGTCGAACGAATCCGATTTGCGGAAGAAGAACAGGTTGGCGACGTCATAGCCGCGCGCGCTGAGGCCCGCGCCGAGCAGCCGCGATATCTCCTGCGCGCCGGCGTTCTCGGCCTGGGTCTGCACCAGGACGACACGCAGCTTTGGCTTGCCCACGTTCGATTGATCGCGTGATGCGGTCGATGCCTCGCGCAATTCTGTGCTTGGCCTGTAATGGAGCACGGCTTCCTCACCCGTCGAAGGAGTGGAATCGTCCCCCTCGCTATTGCGCGCGTACTTATCACGCGAGGCGCGCTCGTAGACCGAGTAGCGCGTGTTGAGGTTACTGCTCATTTCGTGCGATCAGACATTGCCAGCAATCGTGAGCCATTGTTTCACACATAGGGTACAGCCGGCTCGTTAACTAATTGGTTACGTCCGCATGAGGAGGGGGTAACCGTGGATTAACCATAGATATTTACGTTGGAGCAGTACTGTCAGTTGAATTCGAGTCACAGCCCCATGAAGTTCGGTAGCCGCGTAGGCCCGAGACGTTCCGAAGCCACGGAACCCGCCGCGTCGTGGGAAACTGCCGGCGTGCAGACCAGCCAATCCTCTGCGGAAACCACCAAAGGCGTGCTTAGCATTCCCGGCGTGGTGGCTTTTTTCCGCGAGAACGGTCAACGCATTCTAATGCTCGCCGCGGTGATCTTCGCGGTCGGCGTCATTCTGCTGATGTTGATTCCGGCGCGCTATGCCGCGACCGCGCTCGTCGTGGTCGACCCGCGCGAGCAGCGCGTGACCACCGATCAGGACGTCCTGCCGGGCATCGGTCAGGATGCCGCAGCACTGCAGAGCTATGTCGAGATCGCCAAATCCGACGGATTTCTCGGGCCGCTGATCGAGCAACTCAAGGTCGCCGAGGACAGCGACATCTCCGGCGGCAGGACCGACCCGACGCGCCTGCTCGACCGGTTTCGCAACCGGCTCGACATCTCCCGGCGCGGATTGACCTATGTCATCGCCATCAAGTTCACGTCCAACAACCCGCAGCGCGCGGCGTACTACGCGAACGCGGTGGCTGAGGCGTTCGTCGCCAGCCAGCGCGGCACGCGCAGCGTGGCGACCGACGAAGCCGCCGACTGGCTGAAGAGCCGGCTCAAGACGTTGAACGACCGCCTGCGGTCTTCGGAAGATGCCGTTGCGAAATTCAAGCTCGAGCACCGGATCGTCAACGCCGGCAAGGAATCGACGACGCAGCAATTGCGCGTCACCGATCTGACCCAGCAGGTCGCCGCCGCGCGCGCCCGCACCGAGGAGGCCAAGGTTCGCTACGAGCAGCTGCAGCGCGACCTGAAGGCCAATGTCGACGGGCCGGTCAAGCAGGACCTGCTGAGCGCGCTGCGCGCCCAGCGCTCCGCGCTCAACGACCAGATCGCACAAAAGCGCGGGGTGCTGGGCGATCGTCATCCGGACCTCGTGATGGCCCTCAGCCAGCTCAGCGATCTCAACCGCCAGATCGAGATCGAGCGGAAGAAGAACATCGACACCGCGAAGTCGGAATATGAGGCGCAGCGCGATCAGCAGAAAGCGCTCGAGGATCAGCAGAAGGCGGTCGAACAGCAAATCCTGATCGACGGTCAGGCGCTGGTCAAGCTGCAGGAATTGCAGCGCGACGCAGATGCCAACAAGAATATCTACGAGCAGTTCCTCTCGCGCTACAAGACCACCGACGAGCAGCGGCTGCTGCAGAGCTCGCAGACCAAGGTCGCATCGCCTGCGACGCCGCCGGTGCGCTCGACGCTGCCGCCGCTTCCGCTGTTGCTGGTCGCGCTCGCGATCGTCTCGCTGCTGACGTCGACGGCGATCGTCGCCGTTCCCGGTCTGAATCTGAAGCAGCTCCCGATCAAGGCCATTCCGCCGCTGCGTCAGGCCGAGGCGCCCGCACTTGCGCCGGCCGCGCCGCAACCTGCGCTGCCGCCGGGATTGCCCGTGCTGGCCCACATTCCCAACATCGCGTCGTTGGACGCGGTCAGGAGCGTCTGGCAGACCCCGATCTCGTCGACGGCCGAGCCTGATCTCAGTCCGCATCTTGAGCTGCTGATCGAGAACATCGAGCAGCTTCCGGGAGAGCACGGCAAGGTGGCACTGCTGCTGTCGGTCGAGGCCGGTGCCGGCGGCAGCACCGTCGCACGGTCGCTGAACCGATCCGCGCTCAAGAACGGAATGCTCAGCGTGCTGATCGAGATGGAATCCAGGCGCGCCGAGACCGCGCCGCCGCAAGGCTCGGGGATCATCAAGGCCGACCTGCCGTCGGTCGTCGAACTGCTGGGCGCCAGCAGCAAGGCGCCGCCCTATCCGCCGGACGATATTCGCGCCGATTTCGGCCTGATCATCGTCGACGCATCGTCGCTTGCGCTGCAGCCTGCCGCGGTGGCGCTGGCTGCCCATGCCGACCTGGTGATCCTCGTGATTCGCGAAGGGACCGCCAACTCGGCCGCGATCGGCAAGGCGCGGGCCGATCTATCCGGGTATGGTTCGGTCCCAACCGCGCTGGTCGTCAATCGCGTGGCGGTCAATGACGCCGTTCGCGGTCGCCAGGGCGAGGCGCTCGGCCTGGCGAGCTGAAGGCGGTTCAGCTGAAGCTAGCGCCTTTTCCGTTCCGATAGTTTCGGAACGTGGCTCCGGATTCTTGTTTTGACGCGTTTTCTTCGGGCGAACCGGTATCCACTTCGCTCGAAAAACGCTCTAGTCGTTGCTGTCCGCAACGCGGACCGCGTAGGCATCACCTTTCGACGGCCACAGATGCGACAGCACCAGAATGGATGGGTCGACGCCGGTCCGCCGCCGGCACAACACGTTGAGCGCGATGGTGGCGAGGACCAGCGAAGCCGTCGCCGCGATCGCGGCGCCGAGCACGCCGAGCCAGGGGATCAGCACGACAAATCCCAGCAGCCGTAGCGCCACGTTGGCTGCGACGACGGGAACATAATCGCGCTCATGGCCTGTCAGCTGCAGAACAGCGGCAGAGGGCCCGCCCGCCGCCTGGAAGGCCGTTCCGATCGCGAGCACGATCAGCACCCACTGCTGCGCCGCAAAGTGCGGCCCGAACAGGCCGAGCAGATAGGGGGCACCCACCCAGACAATGACGAGCCCGCTGAGCACGCAGAGCGCGGTCACCTCAGCCATCAGCTTCAACGTATGTTCGAGCTCGCCGTGGTTCTTGCTGAAATACAGCGAGGGCAGCCGGCGCGCCCCGAACGTGTAGAGCGCAGCCGACAGCATCGCGAAGATGTTCGCCAGCCGCGAGGCGGCGAAATAGACGCCGGCGGTGGCCGGATCCAGCATCCAGTAGACCAGGATGACGTCGAAATACTGGTTTGCCGCCTCGAGAATGGAGGCGAGCCAGAACCGGAATGCGCTCTTGTTCCAGCGCGAGGCCTCGAAGCGCGCCGTGACCGACCGCAGGTTCGGCAGCACGCGCACGATCGATACGATCTGCACGACGAGCCCGAGGGCCATCGCGCCCGACATCGCGCTGAACAGCTCGGCGGGGGTGAGCTGCCGGTGGCCGAACAGCACCGCGATCAGGAACAGGACGACGGCGACGCGCCAGAAGAACTCCCGATTGCCTTCGCCCATCAGGATGCTGACCAGGGATCGCGCGATCTGGCTGCCGAGCATGAGCCCTGCATTGATTGCGGTGAACGCCGAGACCGACAGGATCAAGAGCCACCACTCGCCGCGAATGCTTGCCACCGCGGCGATCGCGGCGATCGAGATCAGCATCCCGATGGCGGAGTTCTTCAGGCTCGACAGCAGCACACCCTTGGTGAACTCGGTCTGGCCGCGCACCTCATACTCGTTGAGGAACCGAACCAGGAGCAGCTCCTGGCCGACCAGGCCCACCACCGAGGCGATCTGGGCGACGGAGAGCAGGGTTGCGAAGTTTCCAAACGCGTCGGGCGTCATCGCCCGCGCGGCGAGCGAGAACAACGCGAATGCGAGCCCGCCGCTACCAACCTTGAGCAGGATGGTCCCGGCAACGCCGCGCGTAACGTCGCGCCGTAACAGTTGGAGCACGGAGGCAATCACCAGAGACGTCTCAATATCCAGTGGGGCTGTTGACCGCAGCAATCGGTGAAGCCTGGAGTGTTAATGTTCTCTTGCTAAGATTCCGTTCCTTTCGAATGGCTGCCGGGCCCAACGCAGTTGTGAACAGGGCCAGGTCGCGTTGCTCCATTCTGGAACGGCGCCGTCTGCCCTGTCTCCAAACGGCGCAGGTTGGATTTGCCTCGAGCGTCCGGTCCAGTGGCGCGGACCTAGCCGGATGAGACTGCGTTTGCGCGTCAACGCCGTCTGTCGCTGCTCGATGGCCTGGCAATCGCCTCGCCATCCCGCTGCGGAGCCTGCAAAGGTTCAGTTTCATGGCTGACCGTCGTGCAAGCCATGTGCCGAGAGACCACTGACCGTGGTCCGGACGTTTTCATTAACCTCGATTCTGGAACTCGCCGTGCTCGATCGGCAAGGCGACACCGCAGGCAAGGAAATTGCAGTTCTGCGGCCAACCAGAGCTTTTCCCGTTCCGATCGAATCGGAACGGCGCTCTAGATTCTTGTTTTGACGCGTTTTCTTCACGCGAACCGGTATCCACTTCGCTCGAAAACGCTCTAGCCGTCGGAGCGGACAAACATGATTGCCGAGAAAAGTGCGACCAAGCCGATCGTGGCCTGCGAGACCGAGGTCATCGAAGCGGACGTCGCAATTGTCGGAGCCGGTCTGGCAGGCTCGCTTGCAAGGGCTGTGCTAGCCCGAGCCGGATACCGCGTCGTCCTGATCGACAAGCGATCGATCCCGCCGGATGAATTCCGGGTCGAAAAGATCGCCGGACGGCAGATCGATATCCTGCGCCGCCTCGGCTTCATCAACGACGTCGAGGCCATTGCCGCGCCCTATGACCGGGTGCTCAACATCAGGAGCGGCAAGCTGGTCGATATCGGCGTCGGCCGGTCCTACGGGATTTCCTATGCCAACCTCGTCAACATGGCACGTGGCCTGACGCCCGATGCGTCGAGCTTGCTGCTCGACCAGGTGACCAATGTCAGCTGCAGCGAGGAACGTCAGCAGTTGACGCTGGCCTCCGGCAAGCGGGTCGTCTCGCGCCTGGTCGTTCTGGCGACCGGCATGGCGAACGTGCTCGGCCACAGTCTCGGAATGCGTCGGCAGATGCTTGCTGCGCGCCACTCTGTCTCGTTCGGCTTCACGATCGCACGGCCGGACAACGCGCCGTTCGATTTCGATGCGCTGACCTGCTATGGCGAGGAGGCGGCTGACGGCGTCGACTATCTCAGCCTGTTTCCGATGTCGGGCGGCATGCGGGCGAACCTGTTCATGTTCCGCGATCCGACCGATCCGATCATGCGCGAGCTGCGCCGCGACACTAGACGGACGCTGCTTCGCCTGATGCCGGGATTGCAGCCCTATCTCGGCGATTTCGAGGTGGTCGGCCAGGTGCAGAACTGGGTCATGGATCTGACCGTGACCGAGGGGCATCTGCAGCCCGGCGTCGTGTTGATCGGCGACGCGTTTCAGACCAATTGTCCCGCGGCCGGCACCGGCGTCGGCCGCCTGCTGGTGGATGTCGAACGTCTTTGCACGGACTATGTGCCGCGCTGGCTGGAGACAGCCGGTATGGGCGTGGACAAGATTGCGCAGTTCTATTCCGATCGGGACAAGCTCGCCGCCGATCACCACTCGCTGCAACTGGCGAACTTCCGCCAGGCCCTGACGTTGAACACCGGTGTACGCTGGAACTTGCGGCGGAAGCTGCACTTCCTGCGCCGCATGATCACGCACCGGGTGGACCGGATTCGTCCGGGATGGGTGATGCGCGTCCGCAGCGCGCTCCGCTGATCGGGCTGCCAGCGCCGGGCGGCGCTAGCGCGTGCCGGTCGAGGTGCGGACCGGCCTGAAATCGGTCACACGCTTGGCGGCCTGCTTGATCCAGGGCGCCTGCTTCAAGGCAAACAGCGCGAGCGAGCCGGCGGCGCTCGCGGCCTGTGTCACGCCCGACATCGGCGTCGGCTGACCGCCGAACTGCATCTTGTAGGGTTCGTCACCGATGGTGAAGTCCAGCACCCGACCGCCGCGCTCGATGCAATCCCTGGCGACGCTCTCGAATGTCAGCGCGCCGATCGATTGGCTCTTGTACCCCTCGACATCGAACGCCGTCATGACGACAAGGACGCTGTCACGGTGAACCAGCCCGAGGGCCGCCGCGATGACGTTGCCGTCCATCTTCATGGCGTAGAGCCGGGCAAACGAGCCCATGCCGCGAAGCGCCACGCTCGAGTAGAAATCGAAATACTCCGGTCGCTGCAACAGGTCGCCATCACCTTGTTCGTGAAACCGCGGACCGCGAAACTTTCTCATCGTCTCCATGGCTTCGCCGATCGAAGCGCTATCGTCGCAGCTTGAGAAGGTCAGCGTGCCCTTCCTGTGGATCTGGCGCCATTTCTTTGCCAGCTCCTTCTGGTACGACTTTCCCATTGCATTGATCTGCCATTGCTCGAACGGCGCGACCAGGACCGTCGCGTAAGCATTGGTATCCATCAGGCTGCGATGGGGCGCTCCGAGCAGATTCTCGATCGGCATCCTTGCATCGAGCAGCTTGGGTATGCGCAGCAGATCGAACGGCCGCAGCAGCTGTCGAAGCCTTTCGCAGGCACGCTGGTCTTGCAGCAGGTCGGTGAAGGTCGCGATGCTGCACACCGGCGACAGATAGTCGGACACGCGGAGATCGGCGAATTCGATGGTGCGCATCGGGCCGCGCCGCACGCGCAGCATCGGCAGCACGGCCGCAAGCGACTTGTTCGCACGATGGCGGATGGCGACGACCAGCGGCTTGGCCGACGCGGCGGGAGCGAGCTTGCGATAAAGGCTGTCCAGCCATAGCGGATGCTGGAAGGCGGTCGCGTCCGAGCCTTCAAATAACTTCACGTACTCTTCAGACAGGAAGTCGAATGCGTCGTCGATGCTGACATCGAACGCGTCATCATTCTTATTCATGTGAGACCAAACAAAACGACAGTTTCAAAGCGCCGATTGTATCCGGCACGTGGCCCTTATAGCAAAGGTCGATCGGCTCGGGCAGCGGCAGAATACGATTTGTATTAATGCAATGCGTCGACCTTTGCACATTGTTGCTGGGTCGAGCCATTTGCTTCATCGCATCGACTGCGATCGGCTGTCATCTCAACGTGGCCGCGTCTGAGGGATCGGCATCGTTAACAATCCCTTAAGGATGCGTTCAATCGCGCCGTGGTGAGATATCGCACCCGGGCTGGACCGGATATTGCAGTTAAGGGCTCGCAAGTCCTGGAGTCCCGCCGAAATGCTGAGTCACAGCCAAAAAACCCGCGCTTCCTACGCAATTTCGTCCCCGCAGGCCGACCGCAAGCCGCCTCGGCGTCTCAATTCGGACATGGCTGCTCCGCCTGTCCGGATTTGCGACACGTCGCGGGCCGAGCAGATGTCCTCGGCGCCGGCGCAGATCGGATCATTGCCGCACGGCGCGCGGGAGCGGCGTATCAATCCTGTCGGCAGGGCTGCGACGGCCGGTGTCCCCCGGGCGACCATCGGTGGGCTGCGGCTCGCCGTGCTCGATCGGGAGCAGACCGCCGAGTTCATGGTCGAGGCTGTGCATCCGAACCGGCGCGCCAATCGTCCGCTGTATCTGACCTCCGCCAACGGCGAGGTGCTGTCGCGCTGCTCGACCGAGCCGATGACGGACCGGCTGTTCCGTACCGCCGACCTGATCAACGCCGACGGGCAACCGCTGGTCATGGTGTCCAAGCTACGGTCGCCGAATCCGCTTCCCGAGCGCGTCGCGACCACGGATCTGTTTCACGACGTCGCGCGCAAGGCGGAAGAACTCGGGCTGACTTTCTACCTGTTCGGCGCCAACGAAGCCGAGAACAAGGCCGCCATCGCCAATGTCCGCCGGGCCTATCCGGCACTCAAGATCGTCGGCCATTCGCACGGCTACCTGCGCGGCGACGCGCTGCGGACCAAGGTCGACGAGATCAACGCCCTGGCGCCTGATTTTCTCTGGGTCGCGCTCGGCGTGCCCTATGAGCAGGCTTTCGTCGACGAATTCATGCCTCGGCTCGGCAATGTCGGCGTCATCAAGACCTCGGGCGGGCTCTTCAACTTCCTGTCTGGCTCGCGGCCGCGTGCGCCGAGATGGATGCAGATCGTCGGCCTCGAGTGGGCCTGGCGCCTGTGGCTCGAGCCGCGGCGGCTGTTCTGGCGCTACCTGACGACCAACCCGCACGCGCTCTATCTGCTCTTCAACCGGACCCGATCCCGTCAATGAAAGACTGACGCCTCTAACGAGTGCAATGTGCCGCTCCGATCCACCGGAGCAGCAAGCTCATTCCATGAGCGGAGTACAACCGAATGGACGGACGTGCGATCGACAGTTCGATCTGGCAGGCACCCGGCGTCGGGGCGGAAAATTTCGCCAGGACCGTCGTCGGTTGGTCGATCACCATCAATGTGATCATGTCGATGGGGACCTTCCACGCCGCGCTGCTTCCGACCGAATTGACCCTGGTGCAGCAGGCCGTCGCCCTGCTGATGTGGGGTGTCCTGATCTACGCAAGCCTGTTCGTCCGTCCCTGCCTGCGGCTGGCCCCCAATCTCGACACGCTCGTGATCGTCGCGTTCTATGCGTTCGCCACTGTTTCCGTGCTGTGGACCAACCTCGGCGTGGCGGCCCTGATGAAGGCCGCGGCGCTCGCAATCACGACGCTTGGCGCGTTTTGCATGATCACCCGCGTCGATATCGACGACATCGTGACATCGGCCACCCGCGGCCTGTTCGTGCTGATCGCGGCCTCTGCGCTCTGTGCGGTGATCCTGCCGGACATCGGGATCGATCAGACCTGGATGCACAAGGGGCAGTGGCAGGGGGTCTTCGAGTCGAAGCAAACCCTCGGCTTCGCCGGGGCCTATCTCATGTTCTTTGCCTGTTATCGAAAGATAATCGGGCAGGGATGGCTGCCATTCCTCGTGACATTCGTGCTCGCCTCGACCTGCGTCGTCCTCTCGGAGTCGCGCGGCGCGGGCGCTCTCGCGCTCGTCGCCTGTGCGCTGATGCTGACGTCGCTGTGGTCCGTCCGCTGCATGCGGGTCTATGCGGTGCTGCCATGTGTCATGTGCGTCGCTGCCGTGCTGTTGATCCTGTACTTCTATACGACCGGCTACGACTCAATCCATGTCTTCGACACGACGATCGACTTCACCGAGCGAACCTTCATCTGGCAGTACGCCATCAGCCACTTCGATGACGCGCCGCTGCTCGGATTTGGCATCAACGGATTCTGGACCAATCCGGCGATCTACGATTATTTCAATCAGAACCACGGCTGGGTGCTCGACAATTATCACAACGGCTATATCGCCATTCTCGTCGAGACCGGATTCCTGGGCTATTTCCTGTTCACGGCGAGCGTCTTCCTGTTTTCCTACAAGGTGCTCTGCCTGATCGCAGGGCGGGCGATCGACCGTCTGCACTGTGCGTTGATCATCGGGTTCGTCTTCCTCAACTGCCAGACCAATTTCACCGAGACGGTCTTCCTTCGCTCAACGATGTTCACCTCGGTGCTGCTGATCGCATTCTTCCTCGCCATTTGCCGGCCGGTGCCGTCGTCGCGCGTAGAGCCGCGCGAATTGGAGCAGCCATGATCGCGTTCCGATTGCTTCTGCAAAGAGCCTTCGTCATGCTGGCGGCGGCGCTTGCTGTCCCGCTGACCGCACCGGCGAATGCGGCGGGGCGGGGGGCATCGCCGGTCGCCGTGGCATTGGGGCGCGGAATCAATATTCTCGGCTATGACGGCATCTGGGAAGGCTACCAGAATGCGCCGTTCCGCCTGGAAAACCTCGCCGCGATTCGCAAGGCCGGCTTTTCCCATGTCCGGATCAATTTCTTCGGCTTCAGGCATATGGACTCCGGCAACATCCTCGATGATGCCGTCCTGCGGCGCCTCGATGCCGTGATCGAGAAGGTGCTGGCCAGCAGGCTGGTTCCGATCCTCGATGAGCACGACACCGAGCTCTGCCAGCGCGACGTGGCCGAATGCGGCGTGAAGCTCAAGGCATTCTGGCGCCAGATCGCATCGCGCTATGCGGGGAAATACCCGGCGCTGGTGTTCGAGATCCTGAACGAGCCCGGTGGCAACATGACCTCGGCCGAATGGAATGCGCTGCTCGGCGATTGCCTTGCCATCATCCGGGATGCGAATCCGAAGCGCAACGTCGTGGTCGCGATCCTGAACACCGAGGAGCTGCCGATCGATCAGCTGGTGCTGCCGGCCGGCGACCGAAACCTCATCGTCACATTCCACTATTACCTGCCGCTGCGATTCACCCACCAGGGCGCGCCATGGTCGCCGACCTTCTCGAAGATCGGTCCGTTGAGCTGGGGCTCCGCGGAAGACTTGGCCACGGCCTCGGCCGATTTCGACAAGATCCGATCCTGGTCCGAGAAGGAGCAGCGCCCGATCTATCTTGGCGAGTTCGGCGTCTATGAGCGCGCGCCGGCGGAGAGCCGCGCGAAGTATCTGTCGTTCATGGCGAGACGCGCGGAACGCAATGGCTGGGCGTGGGCTTACTGGCAGTTCGACCACGATTTTGCGGCGTTCGACGGCGCCCGGCAACGCTGGAAGGCGGATATCCTCCGCGCGATCATCCCTCCGGTCCGCTAAGCCCTTCGATTGGACGCAGCGTCCGCTTCAGGATCGGCCGGCGGCCTTGACGACGCGGTTGTCCCGCGCGGTGAGCACGCCACCCTTGTAAACTGAACGCCCGGACGGCCGCGCCACCACGGCCTCCTGGATATGCACGGCGTTCAGTGTCACGAAATCGGCCTTGGCCCCCACATGCAGGCCGTAGTCCTCGAGCCTGAGCGCCTTGGCGCCGGCCGCGGTGATCATGTCGAACGCGATCGCGAGCTCCTCATCGGTGTAGAAGCCCGAGCGGTATCCGATCATCATGGCGCGGCCTAGCATGTCGCCGTCGCCATAGGGCCACCAGGAGTCGCGGATGTTGTCGTTGCCGCTGAACACCGTGACGCCGGCCTTCCTCAACAGGGCGACCGGCGGGAACGGCCGGCTGCCCGGCGCATTCGTCATAATTGCCACGCCCGAACGCGCCAGACTGTCGGCGGTCTTCTTCAGCGCATCGGCGGGAATGTCGCCGAGCCCGTAAGCGTGGCTGACGGCGACGCGGCCCGCCATGCCGAGCGCACGCGTGCGCGCCGCGATCTGCTCGACCTCGAAGGCACCGAGCATGCCGCCGTCATGAAGGTGGATATCGACATCGACGCCGTGCTTTTGCGCGACGCCAAAGACGACGTCGAGATGGCCCTCGATATCCCGGTCGAAGCTTGCCGGATCGAGCCCGCCGACGGCGTTGGCGCCGAGCTTGATCGCCTCGTCGAGCAGTTGCGGCGTGCCGGGACTGGTGAGGATGCCGTTCTGGGGAAACGCCACGAGCTGGATATCGATCAAGTCGCTGTATTCCTCGCGAACCCCGAGGATGGTCTCCAGCGACTTCAGCCCAACGGAACCGTCGACCATGACGTGACTGCGCATCTGCGTCGTGCCATGGCCGATGCAGAGGTCGAGCTGGTTCCGCGCGCGCACGTCCATCGGCGCGGCGCCGGCAAGGTTCTCGGCCTGAAACGCCACCCGCTCATGGACGTCGAATCCGTCGGTGCAGGGACGGTGCGGCCGCCATGTATCGCCGTAAAAACTGGTGTCGAGATGGATGTGGCCTTCGACGAAGCCGGGCACGACCAGCGCATTGCCGAGATCGACGATTTCGACCCCGCTGGGGCGTTCGCCGTTCGCCTCGATCGCAACGATGCGGCCGCCACGGACCAGCATATCGCGGCTGGCGTCGTCACCGAACCTGGCGTTGATGAAGAGTTTGTCGGCTGGCATCGGATCTGTTCCTCTGGTCGCTTGCGTCGCATGCAGATCGCGCGGCTCTCCATGCCTTGCCTAACATGGTCGGAGGAATAATACTCCGCTCGCACAAGCAGACAAGGAACCGAGAGCGTTGCCGGAGATTGCAAGCGGGGAACAGTTCGATGTCAAGCGCGCAGCCTTTGCCGCGACCATCGGCAATATGCTGGAGTTCTACGACTTCATCACCTACAGCTTCTTTGCGACCGAGATCGGCCGCACCTTCTTCCCCGCGCACAGCGAATACGGCAGCCTCATGCTGTCGCTTGCGACCTTCGGCGCCGGTTTCCTGACGCGGCCGATCGGCGGCATCGTGCTCGGAGTCTTCTCCGACCGGGTCGGCCGGCGGCCGGCGATGCTGCTGAGTTTCGCGCTGATGGGCGGCGCGATCCTGACCATCGCGCTGACGCCTTCCTATGCCGCCATCGGCATTGTGGCGCCGATCATCGTGATCCTGGCGCGGATGGTGCAAGGGTTCGCGCTGGGCGGCGAGGTCGGGCCGACCACGGCCTATCTGATCGAGATCGCTGCACCGAGGAACCGCGGCCTCGTCGTCGCCTGGCAGCCCGCCAGCCAGGAGATCGCGGCGACGATCGGCGCGCTTGTCGGTGTCATCCTGAGCAGCGCGATGGCACCCGACATGCTGCAGGCCTATGGATGGCGCATCGCGTTCCTGCTCGGGGCCGTGTGTCTGCCGTTCGGTATCTGGATGCGCCGCACGCTGCCTGAAACGGTCTCGCACGGCGAGCACGTCGCCGGGCAGGTCGAACGCTCGAGCCATGTGGCGCTGGCGCGGCGGCATCTTCGGGTGATCGTGCTGGCGGTGATGATCCTGGCCAGCGGCACGATCTCTACCTATGTGACGCAATACATGACGACCTACGCCAAGAATACGCTGCATGTGTCGCCGTCGCTGGCGTTCACGGTATCGCTGGTCAGCAACGGACTGCAGATCATCGGCGCGGTGCTGGGCGGCTGGCTTGCCGACCGGCTCGGACGCAAGCCGATCATGATCTGGCCGCAGCTGGTCGTGCTGGTGCTGACCTATCCGGCCTTCCTGTGGATCGTCCAGGACCCCGGTGCGTGGTCGCTGTTGTTCGGCTTCGGCATCCTGTCATTCATCGGATCGCTGCCGTTCACGGCGTTCTATGCCGCCTTCACCGAAGCGCTGCCGCAGAGCATTCGCGGCGGCGTGTTCGCCACGATCTACGCGGTCGCCATCGCGACGTTCGGCGGCACCGCGCAACTCGTGGTCACGTGGCTGCTGCACGTGTCGGGTGATCCGCTGGCGCCGTCCTGGTATCTTCTGCTCGCGGCGGCGGTCGGCATCGTGGCCATGAGCCTGATGCCCGAGACCGCCCCGGTGAAGGTCGGCGAGAAGTAGAGCGTTTTCGAGCGAAGTGGATACCGGTTCGCGTGAAGAAAACGCGTCCAACAAAAATCTTGAGCTCCCCTTCCGATTCAATCGGAACGGATGAGGCTCAAGGCGCCGGCAGACGCGCTCAATCCATGTCGCGAAAGGCGTGGCCGTTGGCCTCGATTTCCTTCACGAGCTGCGGCGGCAGATTGGCCTGCGCCGAGGTGCCGTCGAACACCCAGTCCTTGGCATCGGCAAGGTCGGGAAGGCCGGCGCCCTTGCGGACATAAAGACCGACCGATGTCTTCTTCGGATTGATGTAGAGATCGTAGTCCATTGCGCGCCTCCTCTCCGTTGCAGTTCAACGGAAGCTCCGGCCACGGCCGGAGACTTCCCGGATGAGTCAACGCCGGTAAGGCTAGGCGGGTTTCTTCGCCTCCGGCGCAAGCACCACTGACGCCTCGCTCGTCAGCATCAGGAAGGTGATGGTCTCCTGGAAATACAGCTGAACCGATTTCGCCGAGTGGCTGAGATAGCCGATCGAAAGGTCCTGGCCGATCGAGAGCTGGAAATCGCCGCCGCGGGTGGTCAGCAGGACGCCGCCCTCGATCGCGGGCGCCCAGATGATCTTGCCGTCGATCAGGCGCTGGATGTGCTGCAGCACCGGATAGCCGTCGTCGGTCGCCCCGCCGATCGCGGTATAGGGCTCGGTGCCGAGCAGCAGCGTATAGGGACCGTTGACGCCGGCAAGCCGCAACTGGCTGACCGCCTGCGCGACCACGGCGGGATAGTTCTTGACGCTCGACGGCAGCGTCAGCACCGGGTTGCTGGTGCCCTGACGGATACCCTCAATGCCGGCGGCCGCGTAGCCGTCGAACACCGTGCGATCCTCGGCGAAGGCAATCTTGCGCGCGGCATCCTTGAGCGGATCCCAGTCGGAATCATTCGCGCCGCGCTCGACATCGTCGATCGCCTGGCGCGAGAGCTCGAACGGCACGCGCAGCTCGACCAGCGCGCGGACGTCGCGCTGCGTCGCCTCGACCCCGTCGCCCGGCGCCGCGATCTTCTTGAGATGACCGGTGCCGACCGCGGAGAAATCCGTTCCCTTCGGACCGTCGACGTCGACGACACGGCGCGCCGCCAGATGGCGCTTCAACGTGCGCGAGGCCTCCTCTTCGATCTGGGCCCATGCCGCGTCCGAGATAGGGGCGAGTCCCCGATGAAGATTATTCATGTCCAGCCTCTCCTTTCAGTGAGCCGATCCCGAGCGAGCCGTCGGCCGGCGGTATTCCTGGTGCAGGTGCGTTGTCGGCCCCGGCGTCGTCCAGCGACGGCTCGGCGGGCGAAGGTGCCGGCGCCTGGCTCGCGACATCCTCCAGGAAAGTCGCCGACGGGACGAAGAACAGCATGCCGGTGACGGCGCGGCTGAAGTCGAGCAGGCGGTCGTAATTGCCCGGCGGCTTGCCGACGAACATGTTCTCCAGCATCTGCTCGATCCGCTGCGGCGACTTGGCATAGCCGATGAAATAAGTGCCGAACTCGCCCTTGCTGATATTGCCGAACGGCATGTTGTCGCGGACGATATCGAGCTCCTCGCCATTCTCGATGATCGTGGTCAGCGCGTTGTGCGCGTAGCTCGGCTTCACCGCATCGTCGAGCTCGATGTCGGACAGTTTGGTTCGGCCGATGATCTTTTCCTGCATCTCGACCGGCAGCTCGTTCCACTTCTTCAGGTCGTGCAGGTATTTTTGCACGATCACATAGCTGCCGCCGGCGAACGCCGCGTCCTCCTCGCCGATGATGGTGGCGTCGGTGGCCGCCTGGTCCTCCGGATTCTCCGTGCCGTCGACGAAGCCGAGCAGGTCGCGTTCGTCGAAATATTTGAAGCCGTGCACCTCGTCGGAGGTCGCAACCGCATCGCCGAGCCGCGTCATGATCTGGGTCGCCAGCTCGAAGCACAGATCCATCGGCACGGCGCGGATGTGAAACAGCAGGTCGCCCGGCGTTGCGACGGCGTGGTGGACGCCATTGATCTCGCGGAACGGATGCAGACCTTTCGGCTTCGGCGCACCGAACAGCCGGTCCCATGCGTCGGACCCGATGCCCATGACGCATGACAGCCGGCCCTCGAGATCGCGGAAGCCCACGGCACGCAGGAGCGCGCCCAGGTCGGCGCACAGCGACCGCACCACCGCATCATATTCCGGATTGGGCTTGAGCGTGACCGCAAGGAAGATGGCCGCGCGCGTCAGCTTCGCAGCGACCGGTTGCGGAACGGCTGATGGCACGCATGTCTCCTTGACTAAAACGGCACTTCCACGAGGACAAAAGGCAAGCGCTGGACGCCTGATCGGCGTCCAGACAGGGGCAGAGGAGCATGACAGTGGAACCTTTACAAGGGCTCGAATGGCTCACGCTCTTGCAGAGGTGCCTGCCTCAATCGACGGGCTTGCCGGACTTCTCTTCCTCGAGGGTCACCGCAATCGCGGCGTTGGCCGAGAGCCGAACCTTGGAGCCTTCGACACCCGCCACGAAGCCGAGCTCGATGAAGTGGTGATGGCCCTTGTGGAAGCCGTCGCTATCGCTTTTCTTGAGCTTGATGCGGTTGCCCTCGACGTGATCGACGGTGCCGACATGCACGCCATCGGCGCCGATGACCTCCATGTTGTCCTTGATCTTGTGCTGCGTCATGGCGCTCTCCTGGTTGCAGGTCAGCTGGTATATTCGGCTTGCATATGATGCGCCCAGACGACGCGGCGATGACAGCGCGTCGTGGGCAATCGGGCCTGTCTCACACCGGTTCGAATTCGTCCGCCGCTGCGTTCTCCGGCTTCTTGCCGTTGAAGGTGAGGCCGGCCCTGGTGGCCGAGAGTTTTACCTCTGAGCCGTCGCGCACGTCGCCGGAAAGGATCATCTCCGCCAGCGGATCCTGCACGCTGCGCTGGATCACCCGCTTCAGCGGGCGGGCGCCGTAAGCCGGGTCCCAGCCTTTCTCCGCCAGCCAGTCGCGCGCCTTCGGGTCGAGCTCCAGCTCGATCTTGCGATCCTCGAGCAGCTTGCGCAGCCGCGAGAACTGGATCTCGACGATGCGGCCCATGTCGCTCTTCTGCAGCCGATGAAACAGGATGATCTCGTCGATCCGGTTGAGGAATTCCGGGCGGAAGTGCGCCCGTACCATGTTCATCACCTGCTCGCGCACCGCGCCCGTGCTCTGGCCTTCCGGCTGGTTGACAAGATACTCGGCGCCGATGTTCGAGGTCATGATAATCAGCGTGTTGCGAAAATCGACGGTGCGGCCCTGGCCGTCGGTCAGGCGGCCGTCGTCGAGCACCTGCAGCAGCACATTGAAGACGTCGGGATGCGCCTTCTCGATCTCGTCGAACAGCACCACTTGATAAGGCCGCCGCCGCACCGCTTCGGTGAGGGCACCGCCCTCGTCATAGCCGACATAACCTGGAGGCGCGCCGATTAGCCGCGAGACCGAGTGCTTCTCCATGTATTCGGACATGTCGAGGCGGATCATCGCGGTCTCGTCGTCGAACAGATATTCGGCAAGCGCTTTTGCAAGCTCGGTCTTGCCGACGCCGGTGGGTCCCAAGAACATGAACGAGCCGATCGGCCGGTTCGGGTCCTGCAGGCCGGCGCGGGCACGGCGCACCGCGGTCGACACCGCGCGCACCGCCTCGGCCTGGCCGACGACGCGCTTGCCGAGCATCTCCTCCATGCGCAGCAGCTTGTCCTTCTCGCCTTCCAGCATCTTGTCGACCGGAACGCCGGTCCAGCGCGACACCACCTGCGCGATATTGTCGGCAGTCACGGTCTCGCTGGCGGACGAGGTCTCGCTGGCCTCGACCGCCGCGAGCTTCTTCTCGAGCTCGGGAATGCGGCCATAGGCCAGTTCGCCCGCCTTCTGGAATTCTCCCTTGCGCTGCGCATTGGCAAGCTCGGTACGCAACTGTTCGAGCTCGCCCTTCATCTTCTGCGCATCGGAGAGCTTGCTCTTTTCCGACCGCCATTTCGACGTCATGTCCGCCGATTTCTTTTCCAGGTCGGCGAGATCCTTCTCGAGCGTCCGCAGGCGGCTCTTGGAGCCGAGATCGGTCTCCTTCTTCAGCGCTTCCTGCTCGATCTTCAGCCGGATGATCTCGCGGTCGAGCGAATCGAGTTCTTCCGGCTTCGAATCGACCTGCATCTTCAGCCGCGCCGCAGCCTCGTCCATCAGGTCGATCGCCTTGTCGGGTAGGAAACGGTCGGTGATGTAGCGGTTCGACAGCGTGGCGGCTGCGACCAGCGCTGAATCCGCGATGCGCACGCCGTGATGCTGCTCGTACTTGTCCTTCAAACCGCGCAGGATCGAGATGGTGTCCTCGACCGTCGGCTCGGAGACGAACACCGGCTGGAAGCGCCGGGCCAGCGCCGCGTCCTTCTCGACATGCTTGCGGTATTCGTCGAGCGTGGTGGCGCCGATGCAATGCAGCTCGCCGCGGGCGAGCGCGGGCTTCAGGAGGTTGGATGCGTCCATCGCACCGTCGCCCTTGCCGGCGCCGATCAGCGTGTGCATCTCGTCGATGAACAGGATGATGCCGCCCTCGGCCGAGGTCACTTCCTGCAGCACTGCCTTCAGCCGTTCCTCGAACTCGCCGCGATATTTTGCGCCGGCGATCAGCGCGCCGAGATCGAGCGCGAGCAGCGCCTTGTCCTGCAGGCTTTCCGGCACGTCGCCGTTGACGATGCGCAGCGCGAGGCCCTCGACGATCGCGGTCTTGCCGACACCGGGCTCGCCGATCAGCACAGGATTGTTCTTGGTCCGCCGCGACAGCACCTGGATGGTGCGGCGGATCTCCTCGTCGCGGCCGATCACCGGGTCGAGCTTGCCGTCGCGCGCGGCCTGGGTGAGGTCGCGGGCGTATTTCTTCAGCGCGTCATAGGCGTTCTCGGCCGATGCGCTGTCGGCGGTGCGGCCCTTGCGCAGCGCGTTGATGGCCGCATTCAGGTTCTGCGGATTGACACCGCCCTTGGCGAGCAGCTTGCCGGCCTCGCTGTCCTTGTCGGCTGCGAGTGCTTGCAGCAGGCGTTCGACCGAGACAAAGCTGTCGCCGGCCTTGTCGGCGGCCTGTTCCGCCGCCGCGAAGGCGCGCGCGGTCTCGGGCGCCAGATAGATCTGTCCGGAGCCGGCGCCGCTGACCTTCGGTACCTTCGCCAGCGCCTCTTCGGTCGCCTTGAGGATCGCGCGCGAATTGCCGCCGGCGCGGTCGATCAGGCCGGCTGCGAGGCCTTCGGGATCATCGAGCAGCACTTTCAGGATGTGAAGCGTCGAGAACTGCTGATGGCCCTCGCGCATCGCGAGCGATTGTGCCGACTGAATGAAGCCGCGAACGCGATCGGTATATTTTTCAATGTTCATCGTGGCACCTCAAGGCAGCGCAGGCTCGTCGAGATCAAGTCAGCCACGCAGTCCCGCCGGCGACAGATGGCGGAACGATGACATCCATCATGCAACAGCCCCGTGCAATTGCGCCGGCGGAAAACCGCGGGCCAAAGGCTGCCGCATCTCGCATCGTGTGGTCCTTTCGGGAGAGTGTCAATCGCGGAGCGCGCTCGCTGGGATGCTGCGATTAAGCCGTTGCGAGGGTTGATGTTCGTCTTTGGCACTCATCCGCTGGCACTGCTACAGCCGCGCCGGCAAGCCGGATGCACGCGTCGCGCTGATTGCGGTTCGATAGATCGCCGGGCTCGCGAAGCGAGTGCTGGATGAGCATGGATCGCCGTGATCGTACAAAGGCCAAAGTCATGATCGTGACACGCTATCGGAATCGATCACGTCGCGATTCGCGCAGCTTGCATCGATGATGCAGAGAAGCAACGCGCGATGTTCCACTGCATCGCGCAACGTTGCATCACGGCGCACTCTGAACTGACCATGAATACCGGACGAGCGCGTTTCCGTTTGCGTCGATGCGTTTCAGGCTGGTGTAAGGTCAGGGCGCTAGCGATGAAGTGTGTCGGTGCATTGCCGACGCACGGAACTTTTGTTCCGTCTCACGTCGAACGTGCTAATCGAAGAGGCTCCCAATGACAACTCGTCTCCTTTCGACCGTGTCGTGTGCAGCGATTGCCACGGCGCTGTTCTCTGCGACCGCCGTGCCCGCAATCGCGCAGGATGCGGCGTGCGCGCCGGTCTCTGCCGTCGAGACTGCGCCGCCGCCGTTGCCGACCTACGATCAGCCGCCGGTGCCTGGTCCCGGCTACATGTGGTCGCCGGGCAATTGGTCGTGGGATGAGGATCGCGGCGATTACTACTGGGTGCCGGGCACCTGGGTGCAGCCGCCGCGGGTCGGACTGCTGTGGACGCCCGGCTACTGGGGCGCGTTCGGCGGCGGCTTCATTTTCCACCAGGGCTATTGGGGTGATCGCGTCGGCTTCTATGGCGGCATCAATTACGGGTTCGGCTACGGCGGCTCGGGCTATGAAGGCGGCCGCTGGGATCACGGCAATTTCTTCTACAATCGCACCGTGAACAATCTGCAGGGCGCGCGGATCACCAACGTCTACGAGAAGAACGTCACGATCAATCAGACCACCGTCAACAACGTCAGCTACAATGGCGGCCGCGGCGGCATCGAGGTGCGGCCGACGCCGGCCGAGCGCACGATCGCCAAGGAGCAGCACTTCGCGGCGACGCCGTTGCAACGCAAGCAGGTCGAGACCGCAAGCCAGGATCCGAGCCTGTTCAAGCGGACCAACAATGGCGTGCCCGCAGTCGCCGCAACGGCGCGTCCCGGCGACTTGAAGGGACCGGGCGTGGTTCGCGCGCGGCCGGCCGGCGAGGCGGTGCCTGCCAACGCCGCACGGCCGGCGGCCGGGGAGCCGGCGCACCCGGGAGCTGCATCCGTACCCGCAACAGCACCGGCTGCCTCCCATGCGCTCCCGGTCCCGGGAAAGGAGCTTCCGGCGGCGCATCCGCCCGAGGCGAACAAGCCCGCGGCCGAGGAGAAGCGCGCGGCACCTGTTCCCGAGACCAAGGCCGAGCCGCATCCTGCTGCGCCGGCGCCTGCCGGATCCCACGCGCTTCCGGTTCCCGAGAAGGGCGTTGCGGCGCATCCGCCCGCCGAAGTGAACAGGCCCGCGGTCGAAGAGAAGCGCGCAGCGCCTGCCGCCGAGCCGAAGCTCGAGCCGCATCCTGCAGAAGCGGCGCGGCCTGCCGTGCAGGAGAAGCGACCCGAAGAGGTGCGCAAGGAAGAGCCGCGTCCCGAGCCTGCCGCGAAGCCCGTCGCGCGGCCCGAGCCAGCGAGGCCCGAACCGCGACCGGAGACGATGGCGCGCCCTGAGCCGCATCCGCAGCCGCAGGCCGCCCATCCCCAGCCGGTGGCACGGCCGGAGCCGCACGCCGCTCCGCATGCCGCGCCCGCGGCAGGTCATCCCGCGGAGGAGAAGCGGCAGGAGCAACACTAGGGCACGTCCGCGCTCCGCTGGCTCGTTCCGGCGGAGCGCGGTATTGTCCCGCCTGTGCAAGCGATCATCACTGGAGGTTGGTCATGGCACAGAGGCACGGCGGCGATGGACAGCTCGACGATGGGAAGCCGCGTTTGAGCGAGGACGACATACAGCGGGCCCTGCTCGGTCCGCGGGGCGTGCCGGGTAAGCCGGATACTGCCAAGATGACGCCGCAGCAGCAAAAGAACATGCCGAACTATCTGGACCCCGGACATACATCCTGACTCGTCATGTGACGTGAGCGCATGCTGCGTCGGCCGCTTCCGGGCGGCGCGCCTGCGCACTTGCAAATCGCCTGCTTTTGCGCCCTCATGATTGCAGGTGCACTCACGGTGTTGCGGAGCAGGTTGTGAGAAATCCGTACGAGGTCCTTGGCGTTGCCCCGACGGCGTCTGCGGCCGATATCCAGAAGGCCTATCGAAAGCTGGCGAAGAAGCTGCATCCGGATCTCAATCCGGGCGACAAGGCGGCCGAAGACAAATTCAAGGAAGTCGCGGCTGCGAACGATCTGCTCTCGGATGCCGAGAAGCGCAAGCGCTTCGACGCCGGCGAGATCGATGCGGATGGCGCCGAGCGACCGCAGCATCGCTACTACCGGGATTTCGCCACCGCCGATGCGGGGCATCCCTATGCCGACAGCTCCGGCTATGCCGACTACATGGACCAGGACGACGCCTTCGCCGAATTGCTCCGGCGCAGCGAGCAGGCGCGCGCCAACCGGCGCGGTCGCGATTTGCATTACGCTCTCGCGATCGACTTCGCGGAATCGATCACCGGTGCGAGCAAGCGGCTGACGCTTCCCGACGGCGGTACGCTCGACGTGACGATCCCGCCGGGGCTCGTCGATGGCCAGATCATTCGTCTGCGCGGCAAGGGCATGCCCGGCAGCGGCAAGGGCGGTCCCGGCGATGCGCTGATCGAGGTGGAAGTTCGCCCCGACCCGCGCTTCACCCGGGAGGGTGACGACATTACGCTGGAACTGCCGATCTCGCTGTCCGAGGCGGTGCTCGGCGGAAAAGTTCGCGTTCCGACGCCGACGGGGGCCGTGACCATGACGGTTCCGAAGGGATCGAACACCGGCACGACCATGCGGTTGCGCGGCAAGGGCGCGCCCCGCGTTGGCGGTGGCCAGGGTGACGAACTCGTCAAGCTCAAGGTGGTCCTGCCCAAGGGACCCGATCCCGAGCTCGAGGCGTTTGTGTCGAACTGGGATCGAAAGGCATTCGATCCGCGCGAGGATGGTGCATCATGAACAAGCAGCAGTTCCTCATCGATGCGGGTCTGGAGGTGCAGACCCTGGAGTTCTGGATCGAGCAGCAATGGCTGGTGCCGGACGAGACCACCAGCGAGATCAGCTTCTCCGACACCGACGTGGCGCGCGCGCATCTGATCCGCGACCTGAAGGGCGACTTCGGCGTCAACGACGAGGGCATCGACGTCATCCTTCATCTGGTCGATCAGCTGCACGGCCTGCGCCGCGCGTTCGAACAATTGCACAAGGACATGGCATCAACACCGCGCTAGGCGCCTCACTTGCGACGAACCTCAGCCTTGGGATCAGCCTGGGAGACGATCATGACGGACAAGCCGACGCCGCTGGCGCATGGCGAGATCGACGTTCTTATCCTGCAGGCGCTGGTGCGCAAGCTGATCGCGAAAGGCGTGCTGACGCCGGACGACGTCCGCTCGATGCTGTTCGAGGCCGCCAAGAATCTTGACCTGGTCGGCAGCGAGCTGACGACGGAAGCCGCCAACATCATCGTGCAGGAAGACCTGGCGCCGGCATTCCTTGGCGGCTAGGGAATAATCCGGAATAGTGGAAGCCGGTTTTCCCTTGCGACAAATGCGAAGCGTTTGCGCGGAGATCATGCTCGAATAAGGAGGCTTCAGGTCTGGCCGCCGCGGGTGGAGACCAGCCGGATCCGGGTGACCTGACCAGCATTGCCGACGAGATAGGCTTGTGCGTCACGCACCAGCCGCTCCACGGCGGCCGCGTCATAGCTCGGATGACGGGTGTTCAGATGCAGGTCGGTCTCGATCTGCATGATATTTGTCGTGTCAGCGGCGCCGATCTCGACCGAGAACGACACCAGCGAAATATGCGGGCTCTTGAAGGCCATCGCTCGATCTCCCTCATCGCGTGACGCGCGGCGCGCATCGGTACGGCGAGCGCAATCTATCTCAAGCTGCCGAATCCTGCTCGGCCGTTCGCATCGCAGCCCGACGCGCCCTGTCGAGTTCCTCGATCATGCCGCGGGCGATCTCGCGCTCGCCCATGATCACGATGTCGGCGCCAAGTGCCTTGAGATGATCGACCTCGGCGTCGGAATGCGCACGGGCGATGATCTGGATCTCGGCATTCGCGGCGCGCGCCTGCTCGACGATCTGGCCGGCCTCGAAGGCTTCGGGAATGGCGATGACCAGCGATCGCGCGGCGGCCGGATTGGTCGCGCGCAGCACGCTGGCGCGCGCGGCGTTGCCCATCAGGGCTTCGATGCCGCGCTCCTTGAGCTTGGCGACCATGTCGTCGGACGCCTCGACCGCGAGGAACGGCACGCTGCGTTGATGCAACGCATCGCCGACGATGCTGCCGACCCGGCCGTAGCCGACCAGGATGGTGTGATCCTGCAATTCGGTGACCGGGATCGGTTCAGAGGCTGCGGCGGTCGGCGAGGAAGCCTGCGGCTTCTCGAGCCGCGACGTCAGCCAGTCGACCACCGCGAACACCAGCGGGTTGAGCATGATCGAGAAGATCGCGCCCGCCAGGATCAGGTCGCGGCCGGCCTTCGGCAGCAGATTGAGCGCAACGCCGAGTTCGGCCAGGATGAAGGAGAATTCGCCGATCTGGGCGAGGCTCGCCGAGATCATCAGGGCGGTTGCGATCGGATGACGGAACAGCACGACGATCAGAAGGGCGGCAATCGACTTGCCGACCACGATGACGAACAAAGTCGCTGCGAACGGCCAGGGCTCGCGAACCACGCTGAGTGGATCGAACAGCATGCCGACGGAGACGAAGAACAGCACCGCGAACGCATCGCGCAGCGGCAGGGTCTCCTGGGCCGCGCGCTGGCTGAGCGGCGATTCCCGCAGCATCATCCCGGCGAAGAAGGCGCCGAGCGCCAGCGAGACACCGAACAGCTTGGTCGCGCCGAACGCGATGCAGAGCGCGATCGCGAGCACGGTCAGCCGGAACAGCTCGCGCGAGCCGGTATGCGCAATGTAGTGCAGGACCCACGGGATCAGCCGGCGCCCGACCACCAGCATCAGCGCGATGAACACGGTGATCTTGATCAGCGTCAGCACCAGCACGCCGGTGAGCCCGAGACCGAAACGGGCGGCGAGCGGATCGGAGATGAGCGCCGCGCCATCGCCGCCCTGCAAGCTCGCCACCGCCGGGAACAGCACCAGCGCCAGCACCATGGCGAGGTCTTCGACGATCAGCCAGCCGACCGCGATCTTGCCGCGTTCGGTGTCCATCAGGCGGCGCTCCTGCAGCGCGCGCAACAGCACGACGGTACTTGCGACCGACAGCGCGAGGCCGAACACCAGACCGGCGCCGACGGTCCAGCCCATCAATAGCGCGAGGCCGAGGCCCATCAATGTGGCGACCGCAATCTGCGCAATCGCGCCGGGCACCGCGATCGCGCGCACCGACAACAGATCGTTCAGCGAGAAATGCAGGCCGACGCCGAACATCAAGAGAATGATACCGAGCTCCGCGAGCTCGGTTGCCAGCGCCTGATCGGCAACGAAGCCGGGTGTGAAGGGACCCACTGCCACGCCCGCGAGCAGATAACCGACCAGTGGCGGAACCCGAAAGCGCTGGGCGATGGTTCCGAAGACAAAAGCGAGGCCGAGGCCCGCGACGATGGTCGCGATCAGAGGTGTGTCATGCGGCATTTCGCCTTGTCGCACAGCATCCCTGGCGGTGCACCGCGACCATTTGAGGCGCGGCATTCCGCGCGAAAATTGTGATCTATTGCTCATAACGTGAGCATATGATCTCATGCCGGGATGGATCCGCGGCTTCCCGAGACTGATTTGGTCATCTTCGACTGCGACGGCGTGCTCGTCGACAGCGAGGAATTGAGCTGCCGCTGTCTTGCCGAGGCGATGGTCCAGACCGGCATCGAGATGAGCACCGAGCGGGCGCTCGAACTCTTCCTCGGCCGCAGCACCGCGGCCGTGGTCGACTACTGCCGGGGCGTCGGAAAGCCGTTGCCCGAGACGTTTCTGCCTGACCTGGCGCTGCAGGTCCGTGAGACCTTCCGCTCCCGGCTGAAGCCGACCGCCGGCATCGCGGCGGTGCTCAAGGAATTGCGGCTGCCATATTGTGTCGCCTCGTCGAGCGATCTCGATCGGGTGAAGTTCTCGCTGGAGCTGACCGGCCTCGCCGCCAGCTTCGGGCCGCGGCTCTACACCGCGCAGATGGTCAAGCACGGCAAGCCGGCCCCCGATCTGTTCTTGCATGCGGCAGGCGCAATGGGCGCTGCGCCGCGCCGCACGCTCGTGATCGAGGACAGCGTCAGCGGCGTGATGGCCGCGAAGGCGGCGGGCATGAAAGTGTGGGGATTTGTCGGCGGCGCCCACTATCGGTTGGCGGATGGCAGTGCTCTGCTGCGGCAGGCCGGGGCGGATCGAATCTTCGCTGCGATGACGGATTTCTGGATGGAAGGCTGACGCAAGACGATGGCTGCGCCCGACAACGAAAAGTCTCGCCTCGACGATGCGGCGCGCGCCGGCTGGCTGTATTTCATCGCCGGCCACACCCAGGATGAGATTGCGAAAATGCTGCAGGTGTCGCGCGCCTCGGCGCAGCGCCTGGTGTCGCTGTGCCTGGCGGAGCGGCTGATCACGTTTCGCCTCGAACATCCCATCGCGGCCTGCATGGAGCTGGCTTCCCGGCTGAAGGCACGGTTCGATCTGGTGCATTGCGACGTCGTGCCGACCGATCCGGCGGCGCCGCTGTCCAATGCAGGGATCGCCGAGCGCAGCGCCAATCTGCTGGAGACGACGCTGCGCTCGGAGACGCCCGTGATCGTGGCGCTCGGCACCGGCCGCGCGGTGCGCGCCGCGGTCGAGCGGGTCTCGCCGATCGAGCGGCCCGATCACCAGATCGTCTCGCTGGTCGGCAACATCTCCGCCGACGGCTCGGCGAGCTTCTACGACACGGTGGGACGGCTCGCCGACCGCACCGGCGCGCGCCATTACCCGATGCCGCTGCCGTTCCTGATGTCGAGCGAGGACGAGCGTAACCGCATGGTGCGCATCGATCCGATCGCGCGGGTAAGGGCGGTCGCCGCCAAGGCCGATCTGCGGCTGATCGGCATCGGCCAGATGGACCAGAAGGCCCAGGTCCATGTCGACGGCTTCGTCACCCGCGAGGAGTTGCTGGAGATGATGCGGCTCGGCGCGGTCGGTGAGGTGACCGGCTGGGCCTATGATACCAAGGGCCGCCTGATCAAGGGCGGCACCAACAAGCGGCTGACGAGCATTCCGCCGCAGATCCCCGCGGAAGCGACCACGATCGCGGCAGCCGTCGGCGCCGCCAAGGTGCCGTCGATCAAGGCCGCATTGGCGGGCCGGGTGGTCAACGGCCTCATCACCGATGAGGCCACCGCGCGCGCGGTGCTGGACCGCTAGGCGCCACGGATCGGGCTTCACCTCGCCCCGCCTGCGGGGAGAGGCATAGGCCGCCTTCGGCGGCCGTTCTCAAGAACGCCGAAGCAAGGCTTCGGCTATGACGCATCGTCAGATGCGTTCCGGGTGAGGGGGAGTTTCCACGCATTCCTGTGGGTCCGTATGCGCGGAGAGAGCCCCTCACCCCAACCTCTCCCCGTAAGAATGGGGCGAGGGAGTGCGGTCCCGTCGTGGTCGCAGTTCGACTTCTCAGGCGTCAGCCGCTCTCTTCGCCTCCGCAAGCAGCTCCATTCCAGCGTGCAGCGGAACCCGCTATCGCGCGGGACGGCGCTCCCGCGCGCTTGACAAAGTTTGGCGACGGGATGAACATACGCTCAACACGTGGGCATATGCTCAACGTGACATAAGGGAGGTCACCTTGAAAAACGTCCTTTGCGCCGTTGCGGGCGCGGCTGCTGTTTTGATCTCTGCCCCCTCGATCGCCCAGACCACGCTGACGGTGGCGACCGTCAACAATGGCGACATGATCCGCATGCAGGGGCTCACCAGCGAATTCACCGCGAAGAATCCCGATATCACCGTCAAATGGGTGACGCTCGAGGAGAACGTGCTGCGCCAGCGCGTGACCACCGACATCGCCACCAAGGGCGGCCAGTTCGACGTGCTCACCATCGGCACCTATGAGGTGCCGATCTGGGCCAAGAAGAACTGGCTGGTGCCGCTCGACAAGCTCGGCGCCGATTACGACGTCGGTGACCTCCTGCCCAAGATCAAGGATGCGGTCTCGGTCGACGGCAAGCTCTACGCCGCGCCGTTCTACGGCGAGAGCTCGATGGTGATGTATCGCACCGACCTGTTCGACAAGGCTGGCCTGAAGATGCCGGAGAGCCCGACCTGGGACTTCGTGGTCGACGCCGCCAAGAAGCTGACCGACAAGTCCGCCGGTGTCTACGGCATCTGCCTGCGCGGCAAGGCCGGCTGGGGCGAGAACATGGCGTTCCTGACCGCGATGGCCAATTCCTACGGCGCGCGCTGGTTCGACGAGAAGTGGGAGCCGCAATTCACCTCGCCGGAATGGAAGAAGACGCTGACGACCTATGTCGACCTGATGAAGCAGGCCGGCCCTCCCGGCGCCTCTTCCAACGGCTTCAACGAGAACCTCGCGCTGTTCAACGCCGGCAAATGCGCGATGTGGATCGACGCCACCGTCGCAGCGTCGTTCGTCAGCAATCCGAAGGAATCCAAGGTCGCCGACAAGGTCGGCTTCGCGCTGGCGCCGAACACCGGGCTCGGCAAGAACGCCAACTGGCTGTGGGCGTGGAGTCTCGCGGTTCCTGCCGGTTCGAAGAAGGTCGACGCGGCCGAGAAGTTCATCGCCTGGGCGACCGGCAAGGATTACACCAAGCTGGTCGCGTCGAAGGAAGGCTGGGCCAACGTGCCGCCGGGCACGCGCACCTCGCTGTACAAGAACCCCGACTACCTCAAGGTCGCGCCCTTCGCCAAGCTGACCTTGGCCTCGATCGATGCCGCCGATCCGAACAAGCCGACGGTGAAGCCGGTGCCTTACGTCGGCGTGCAGTATGCGGCGATCCCTGAATTCCAGGGCATCGGCACCCAGGTTGGCCAGCAGTTCTCCGCGGCGCTGTCCGGCTCGACCTCCGTCGATGCGGCGCTCACCGCGGCGCAGTCCGCCACCGAGCGCGAAATGAAGCGCGCGGGCTACATCAAGTGAGCATGATCCTTACCCGGAGGGCCGCGCTAGCGCAAAGTGTGAAGCGGTTTTCCGAAAAGATCATGCTCAAAACAAAGCCGCGACTCGATAGCCAAGGCGCGACAGCCGCCTTGGCCGCCCGACCAGCTTAGACCTCCCGAGCTGGGCCACTTGCGACCATCCTGTCCCGCAGCGGGATGGTCGCTCCTTTCCTTGAGAAGGAGGCGGGGATGGCGACCCAGCAGACCCAACTGCTCGCACGCACGCTGCCACGCCCGCGGTGGCGTTGCTGTTCATCTGGATGATCGTGCCGCTGGCGCTCACGATCTATTTCGCGACCCTGCATTACAATCTGCTCGATCCCGGCTCTGAATCATTCGTTGGCTTGGAGAATTTCCGCTATTTCCTGACCGATCCGGCCTTCCTCGCCTCATTGCAGAACACCCTGGTGCTGGTCGGCTCGGTGCTCGCGATCACGATCATCCTTGGCGTGCCGCTGGCGCTGCTGCTCGACCAGCAGGTGGTCGGGCTCTCGATCGTCCGCCTGATGGTAATCGCGCCGTTCTTCGTGATGCCGACGGTGAGCGCGCTGGTATGGAAGAACCTGTTGATGCATCCGGTGTCGGGCCTGTTCGCCTGGATCGCGCATCTGTTCGGGCTGCCGGCGATCGACTGGTTCAACGACGCGCCGCTGTTCTCGGTGATTCTGATCATCTCCTGGCAATGGCTGCCATTCGCGACCCTGATCCTGCTCACCGCGCTGCAATCGCTCGACGAGGAGCAGAAGGAGGCGGCCGAGATGGACGGCGCGAGCGCGATCTCGACCTTCATCTACATCACGCTGCCGCACTTGGCGCGCCCGATCACCGTGGTGATCCTGATCGAGACCATCTTCCTGCTCACGGTGTTTGCGGAGATCTTCGTCACCACCGGCGGCGGCCCCGGCTTGCAGACCACCAACATCGCCTTCCTGATCTATTCGCAGGCGCTGATCCAGTACGACGTCGGCAGCGCCTCGGCGGGCGGCCTGGTCGCGGTGGTGCTCGCCAACATCGTCGCCTTCTTCCTCGTCCGTATCGTCGGCCGGAATCTGGAGGCGTAACGTCATGGCGCGGATGGTCACGACACGGCGCAAGGTGATCTCGACGGTGGCGGCCTGGCTGGTCGGCTTCCTGATCTTCTTCCCGATTCTCTGGATGGTGCTGGCGAGCTTCAAGACCGAGCTCGAGGCGTTCGCGATCCCGCCCTCGTTCCTGTTCTTCCACTGGACCACCGAGAACTACGCCACGGTGCAGGAGCGCAGCGACTATTTCCACCACGCGCTGAACTCGATCATCATCGCCGGCGGCTCGACGCTGATCGCGATGCTGATCGCGATCCCGGCGGCGTGGTCGATGGCGTTCTCGCCGACCAAGCGCACCAAGGACGTGCTGCTCTGGATGCTGTCCACCAAGATGATGCCGCCGGTCGGCGTGCTGGTGCCGATCTACCTGATCTACCGCACCTTCGGCCTGCTCGACACCCGCTCTGGCCTGATCTTCATCCTGTGCCTCGGCAATCTGCCGATCGTGATCTGGATGCTGTTCACCTATTTCAAGGAGATCCCGAAGGACATCCTCGAGGCGGCGCGGATGGACGGCGCCACGATCGGGCGCGAGCTGATCTACGTGCTGACGCCGATGGCGGTGCCGGGGCTCGCCTCGACGTTGCTGCTCAACCTGATCCTGGCGTGGAACGAGGCGTTCTGGACCCTCAATTTGTCGACGCTCGAGGCCGCGCCGCTCACTGTCTTCATCGCGTCCTATTCCAGCCCGGAAGGATTGTTCTGGGCGAAATTGTCGGCGGCGTCGACGCTCGCGATCGCGCCCATTCTCGTGCTCGGCTGGTTCAGTCAGCGGCAGCTCGTCCGCGGCCTGACCTTCGGCGCGGTCAAGTAGCAGAAAGGCTTTCGCCATGGGTCAGATTACGCTGCAGGGTGTGCAAAAATCGTTCGGGCCGGTCCACATCATCAAGGGCGCCGATCTCGACATCGCCGACGGCTCCTTCGTCGTCTTCGTCGGTCCGTCCGGCTGCGGCAAGACCACGCTGCTGCGGCTGATCGCGGGGCTCGAGGATGTCACCGGCGGCGCCATCCTGATCGACGGACGCAATGTGGTCGACGTGCCGCCGGCCAAGCGCGGGCTGTCGATGGTGTTCCAGTCCTACGCGCTCTATCCGCATATGAGCGTGCGCGGCAATATCGCGTTCGGCCTGAAGATGGCCGGCATCGCCAGGGACGAGATCAACCGCAAGGTCGAGGCCGCCGCGGCGACGCTCAACCTGACACCCTATCTCGACCGCAAGCCGCGCGAGCTGTCCGGCGGCCAGCGCCAGCGCGTCGCGATCGGGCGCGCCATCGTGCGCGAACCGAAGGCGTTCCTGTTCGACGAGCCGCTGTCCAATCTCGACGCCGCGCTGCGGGTGCAGATGCGGCTCGAAGTGACACGCTTGCAGAAGCAGCTCGGCACCACGGCGATCTACGTCACTCACGACCAGGTCGAGGCCATGACCATGGCGGACAAGATCGTGGTGCTGAACGGCGGCAAGATCGAGCAATACGGTTCGCCGCTCGAGCTCTATGAGAAGCCGGCCAACCTGTTCGTCGCCGGCTTCATCGGTTCGCCGAAGATGAATTTCGTCACCGGTGAGATCGCCAAGCAGCAGGGCGCCGCGACCATCGGGGTGCGGCCCGAGCATTTGAGGGTCGAGCGCGACGGGCAGGGCGGCTGGCACGGCACCGTCTCGGTCGCCGAGCATCTCGGCAGCGACACCTTCCTTTATGTCGACGCCGGACCGCTGGGAATGCTGACCGCGCGCTATGTCGGCGAACTCGACCTGCATCCCGGCGACCGGGTGTCGCTGATCCCGGATCCGGCGCGCATCCACCGTTTCGACGACGGCGGAAAATCGATTCACGCGTAGAGCATGATCCGGACTCGGAGGGCCGCGTTAGCGCAAAGTGCGAAGCGGTTTTCCGAACAGATCATGCTCAAGAAGAAGCTAAGGAAGAAGAAAATGTATCTCGAGAAATTCAGGCTCGGCGGCAAGACCGCCATCATCACCGGCGCGGGTCAGGGCATCGGGCTCGCCTGCGCCGAGGCGCTCGCCGAAGCCGGCGCCAAGGTCATCATCGGCGACCGCGACGCCAAGGTTGCCAATGACGCGCAGGCGGCGCTGAAGGCCAAGGGCTTCGACGCCGACATCGCGCTGATGGACGTGACGGATTCCGCTCGCGTCGCCGCGGTCGCCGACGAACTGGTCGGCAAGTATGGCAAGGTCGACATCCTCGTCAACAATGCCGGCATCGCCCGCAGCGAGACGCCGGCGGAAACCGTGACCGACGAGCACTGGCTCAACGTCATCGACGTCAACCTGAACGGCACCTTCTGGTGCTGCCGCGCCTTCGGCAATCACATGCTGAAGGCGAAATCCGGCACCATCGTTAATGTCGGCTCGATGTCCGGCTTCATCGTCAACAGGCCGCAGGAACAGTGCTTCTACAACGCTTCCAAGGCCGCGGTGCATCACCTGACGAAATCGCTCGCCGCCGAATGGGGCGCGCGCGGGGTTCGCGTCAACGCCGTGGCGCCGACCTATATCGAGACGCCGCTGAATGCCTTCGTGAAGAACAGCCCTAGAATGTACGACGCCTGGATCGGTGGAACCCCGATGGCGCGGATGGGGCAGGTCGACGAGATCGCCTCCGTGGTGCTGTTCCTGGCGTCCGAGGCGGCGAGTCTGATGACCGGAAGCATCGTTCTGGTCGATGGCGGCTACACTTGCTGGTAGGCTTGCGCCCGGGGATCATGCTCAACGGAAGATAGAGCGGTCATGCGGCAAGCCTATATCGGGGTGGACGTCGGCAGCACCAGCGCCCGGGCGGGCGTGTTCGACGAGTCGGGCAAGCTGCTCGGGTCGGCCCGGCATCCGATCCGGGTCTGGCACGAGCCCGGCGATATCGTCGAGCAATCGTCCGATGACATCTGGGCGGCCTGCGCCGCCTCGGTGCGCCATGCGATGCGGGAGGCTGCGGTTGCCGCCGAACACGTCAAAGGCATAGGCTTCGACGCGACCTGTTCGCTGGTCGTGCTCGACAGAGCGGGCCGGCCGCTCACCGTCAGCCCGTCCGGCGATCCCGTACGCAATGTCGTGGTCTGGATGGATCACCGCGCGATGGACGAAACCGAATTCGTCAACGCGACCGGCGACAAGGTGCTGCGCTATGTTGGCGGCGCCATCTCACCGGAGATGGAGATCCCGAAAATCCTCTGGCTGAAGCGGCATCTGCCCGCGACCTTCGAGGCCACCGGGCATTTCTTCGATCTCGCCGACTATCTGTCGTTCCGCGCCTCCGGCTCGCTGGCGCGCTCGACCTGCACGGTCACCTGCAAATGGACCTATGTCGCGGGCGAGGGCGGCTGGAGCGAATCCTTTTTCGAGCGGGTCGGGCTCGAGGCGCTCGCGGCCGACCGCTTCGGGCGGATCGGCAGCGAGATCGTGCCGCCCGGCTCGCCGCTCGGCCGCGGGCTGTCCGAGGATGCCGCGCGCGATCTCGGCCTTGTGCCGGGAACCGCGGTCGGTGCTTCCCTGATCGATGCCCATGCCGGCGGCGTTGGCGCGATCGGCGGCCGCGATGGCTCAGGCGCCGAGGTCGATGTCTGCCAACGGCTCGCCTACATCATGGGAACGTCGGCCTGCATCATGGCGACGACGGTCGATCCCTGCTTCGTGCCCGGCGTCTGGGGGCCGTATTTCGAAGGTATGGTGCCCGGCTTCTGGCTGAACGAGGGCGGCCAATCCGCGGCCGGCGCTGCGATCGATCACCTGCTCAAGTCGCATCCGGCGCACGCCGGGGTTGCGCTCGCGGCGAAGACCGACGGCGTCGACGTCATCGAATATCTCGAGAGGCGCATCCTGGCGCGCAGCGGCAATGCCGGTGTTGCGGCGCTGCTCGCGCGCAACGTTCATGTTCTGCCGGAATTTCTCGGCAACCGTTCGCCCTATGCCGATCCCGGCTCGCGCGCAGTGATCGCGGGGCTCGATCTCGACACCGACGTATCGGCGCTGGAGCGGCTGTTCATCGCCGGCCTGTGCGGGCTGGCCTATGGCCTTGCCGACGTCATCGACGCCTTGCAGGCGCATGGCGTCAACGGCAAGACCATCGTGATCGGCGGTGGCGCGAGCCGCAGCCCCCTGGTGCGCCAGATCATGGCCGACACGACAGGCTACACCGTGGCGCTGCCGCAGACGCAGGAACCCGTCTTGCTCGGCGCCGCGATGCTGGGCGCGGTCGCCAGCGGTGCGCACAATTCGATCAATGCGGCGATGGCCGGCATGTCGGCGCTCGGGCGGTTGAGCGAGCCGACCAGGCCGGAACTTGCCGAGTTCCACCGCAAGAAGCGCGGCGTGCACAAGATGCTGCGAGAGCTTGACCGCGACAGCCGCGAGGCGATGAGGCCGGCGCCCGGCGAAGCGCCGACGTAAGGTTTGCCCATGCTGCTGAGTTGCGGAGATGCACTGATCGATTTCCTGCCGTCGAAGACGGCGGATGGACGCGAGGCCATGACGCCCGCGGTCGGCGGCTCCTGCCTCAACATCGCGATCGGCAGCGCCCGGCTCGATGTTCCCACCGGCTTTGTCGGCGGCATCTCGACCGACACCTTCGGCAGGATGATCGCCGATCATGCCGCGGCGTCCGGCGTCGATCTTCGTCGCGCCACCCGCAGCAATCGCCAGGCCACGCTGGCCTTTGCGCGCGTCACCGGCACCGAGACGCAATACGCCTTCTACGACGCCGACACCGCATCGCGGAACTGGACCTATCGGCGCGATGCGGTCGCGCTTGACGAGGTCACCTGCGTGCATACCGGCTCGACCACGCTGGTCCATGACAAGGGTGCTGCGGAGACGCTGGCCTTGATCGAGGATGCGCGGCCGAACGTGACGATCTCGCTCGATCCGAATTGCCGGCCGAACCTCGTCAAGGACAAGGACGCCTATCGCGCGCGCATGCTTGCGTTCTGCGGCAAGGCCGACATCGTGAAGATGTCCGACGTCGACTTCGCCTATCTGTTCGGTGACGAGGCCCATGCTGCGCGGGCCGAGGCGCTGCTGTCGGGCGGCGCATCGCTCGTCGTCATCACGCGCGGCAATGATGGCGCCTGTGCCTGGCATCGCAAGGCCGGACCGATCGCGGCCGAAGCGCCGGTGGTGAACGTCGTCGATACGATCGGCGCCGGCGACAGCTTTCAGGCGGCGCTGCTCGCCGCGTTGCATCGGCTGGACCGGATCGCGCAGCCGCGGTTGCGCGACGTCTCCGCGGCCGAGCTGACCCGTGCGCTGTCCTTTGCTTGCAAATGCGCCGCCTTCACCTGCACGCGGCCCGGCGCCGATCCGCCGCGGAGCCGGGAGTTGCCGGCCGACTATTGGTAGGCCATGCACGGCCTCAGCCGGCGCTGCCTCCCGCGCGATGCCGTCGCTTGACGCTTAGTCTCATTTTGCGTGCTGCGCCTGCGAAGGCAAATCTGCCCGGCGATGCGTGAAGGCGTCCGAAGCACCCGATATCGCTCGGATTTGATGCCAACCCGCGATCGCTGCGTTTCGAGCGTGCGAAGTCATGCTGCTTCGGCTTCGCTTTGAGCGCATCGGTTGTCTTTGTGAAAGACCGCGCTAACATGGAACCCATCCATCGATACCTGTCGTCGTCTTTTTTTGATCGTCTATTGCAGCGCAACCAGGCCACGCAATGGGTTGCGGGCTCGCCAGGGCGACCGGGCCTCGAAGGGAAGTAGCAGACACGCATCCCTAATATTGCAACCAAGAAATAACGGGGGAAGATATGTATGTGAAAGGGATTGCGGCATTCGCCGCCGCACTCGGCGTTGGCCTGTTGTCGGGCGCCGCCATCGCGCAGGAAGTCAAGCAGGAGAAGCAGTCGGTCCTCGGCAACGCCAATGTTTCTTCGGTGACCCAGGAGCAGCTCAACGCCGCCGACAAGAGCACCAGGGACTTCCTGCTCACCAACGGCAACTATGCCCAGACGCGATTCTATCCGGGCAAGCAGATCAGCCGGGACAATGTGAAGAACCTGCACGTCGCATGGATCTTCCAGACCGACGTCAAGGAATCGCTTGAGACATCTCCGATCGTCGTCGATGGCGTGATGTTCGTCACGACGTCGTTCAGCCATGTCTATGCGCTCGACGCCAAGACCGGTCAGCAGCTCTGGCACTATGCCCACAAGATGGGCCCGATCACGGTTTATTGCTGCGGTCCCAACAATCGTGGCGTCCAGGTGCTCGGCGACCGGGTCTATCTGGCGACGCTCGATTCCAAGCTGATGGCGCTGAATGCCAAGACCGGCGAGGTGGTCTGGACCACCAACATCGCCGATCCCGAGCTCGGCTACAGCGAGACGATGGCGCCGACCGTGGTCAAGGACAAGGTGCTGATCGGAACCAACGGCGGCGAATACGGCATCCGCGGCTTCGTGCGCGCCTATGACGCCAAGACCGGCAAGCAACTCTGGAATTTCCACACCATTCCGGAGAACTCCGTCGGTGTCTGGGCGACCAAGGACGCCACCGGCCGCGACATGCATCGCAATATCCAGGCCGAGAAGGACATGCTCGCCAAGATCGGCGATCCCTATGCCAAGCTCGGTGGCGGCGTGTGGCAGAACCCGTCGGTCGATCTCGCGACCAACCGGATCTACTTCGTCGTCGGCAACCCGTCGCCCGACCTCGACGGCTCGAACCGGCCCGGCGACAACCTCTACACCAACTCGCTGGTCTCGCTCGATCTCGACACCGGCAAGTATGTCTGCCATTTCCAGTACATCGCCCATGACGTCTGGGACCTCGACGCGGTCAGCCCGACGGTGCTGGTCAACGTCAAGGACAAGAGCGGCAAGACGATTCCCGGCGTCATCCATGCCGGCAAGACCGGGCACATCTATGTGCACGATCGCAAGGACTGCAGCCTGATCCGCTTCTCCGAGGCGATGGTGCCGCAGGAGAACATGTGGGTGCTGCCGACCAAGGAAGGCGCGCGCATGCTGCCCGGCGCCAATGGCGGCGTCGAATGGTCGCCGATCGCGACCGATCCGGGACAGGAGCTGGCCTACGCCATCAACCTGCACCAGCCGATGACCTACCACGTCGAGAGCTCGGCCTATCCGAACGGCAAGCTGTGGCTGGGCGGCGCCTTCAAGGTGATCCCGGGCGAGAAGCAGGCGGGCAACATCACCGCGGTGAACTACAACAACGGCAAGATCAAATGGCAGGTCAACACGCCCGAGCCGATGATCGGCGGCATCCTCGCCACCGCCGGCGGCCTGGTCTTCACGGGCGAAGGCAACGGCAAGTTCGCGGCCTACAATTCGTCGAACGGCAAGGAGCTGTGGAGCTTCCGCGCCGGCGCCGGCGTCAATGCGCCGCCGTCGAGCTACATGGTCGGCGGCAAGCAATATATCGTGGTCGGTGCGGGCGGTAACACCCAGCTCGACTACAAGCGCGGCAACAACATCATCGCCTTCACGCTCGACTGAGCCTGGGCCTGATGCATCATCACGCGTGCAAACATTGACGGCGAGGCGGGACCGGTTCGGTCCCGCCTCTGTTTTCTACGGATGAGCAGATGTTCAGTAGATGGATGATTTGCGGCGTCGCGCTGTTGCTGATGGCGGCGCAGGCGCGCGCAGAGACGATTGAGGAGAAAGTACAGGTCTGCGCCGGCTGCCACGGCGAGAGCGGCAAGCCGGTCGACAAGACCATTCCGACGATCTGGGGCCAGCAGGCCGGCTATCTCTACATCCAGCTGCGCGATTTCAAGCGCGGCGATCGCAAGAGCGAGATCATGCAGCCGATCGCGGCCCAGTTCGAGCGCGACGACATGCTGGCGATCGCGGAATATTTTTCGCAGAAGCCGTGGCCTGACCTCGGCCAGCCGCGTGCGCCCAAGGACGTGGCGGAGAAGGCGGTCAGCGCCAGCCGCTCGGTCGGCTGCCCGGCCTGCCATCTCGATCGCTTCCAGGGCGACGGCACGGTGCCGCGGCTGGCCGGGATGGGGCGGGATTACCTCGCCAAGACCATCGCCGATTTCCGCACCCGTGCGCGCGGCAACAATCCCGGCATGTCCGACCTGATGCTGGCAACGTCGCCCGACGACCTTGCCGCACTGGTGGAGTATCTGGCGGGGCTGTGAGCGGCGGGCAGGCTAATGGGATGAGGTCGGATAGCGCGCGATGGAGGTGCGCTCCCTCTCCCGCTTGCGGGCAGGGCAATCGCATATGGCTCCAGCACCGGTGTTTCCGCGCCGTCATGGCCGGGCCTGTCCCGGCCATCCACGTCTTTCGCGGAAACCAAGATGTGGATGCCCGGCACAAGGCCGGGCATGACGAGTTTTGTGGAGCTATCGAGCCCATATGCGATTGCCATGCGCTTGCGGGGGAGGTCGAGCCAGCTGCCGTCAGACCGCTCAGCCTCACTGGTTCTTGGCCCGTTGCTAACCTTGGCGCTCGCTCGCGCGGCGTCCAAAAGTGAACCCAAAACAGACATTAGCGGAGGGAAGCAATCGCTACGAACGATTGCTGCGGAAATGTCAACTTGCCACCTGCCAGCATCGAATGGTCGAGACGAGAGGCAGCATCCTCGGAAATCGAGATGATTAGCCGCTCCCGCTCAAGCGCCTCTTTGTCCTTCAAGAGGCCAGCCATCGGCGTTGCCGTGAGCTGAAAGCGGACATAATCCAACATTGACGGGAACTTAATCTGTTGGGTCACAGCGGCCACATCGACAAAATCAAAGCCCGCCTGTTTCGTCCAATCGGCAATCTCCTGAGCATCGCAAGAGAGGTGCTCGGAACGTTTGGTGCGCGACGCCTCTTTTCCCAGGCACTTATCGAGTGCCTGCACAAAAGCGTGTGCTGCTGGAGTTTTCTCAATTGCGCTGTAGACGCTGAACCCAGCGCGTCCTGCGGGCTTCAGCACCCGCACCATTTCCTTTAGCGCAAGAAGCCGGTCTGGAAAAAATTGAAGCCCAAGTTGGCAAAGCACCACGTCGAAGCAGTCTGCTTCAAACGGAAGGTCAAGCGCGCTCCCCTCAACCCATTCAATTTTTGGAGATTTCGAGCGCGCAATTGCGAGCATCGCAGTATTGAGGTCAAGGCCAACCACTCGTCCCGCCAAGCCTAGTTGCTGCGTCGACCTCGCGACTATGCCGGTCCCACAGGCGACGTCGAGCACGCTTTCGCCTTGCCTAGGTGCGATGCGGTCGAGCAGGTCACTCGCCCATACCGAAGTAATGGCTGGTACAAGATAGCGTTCGTAGAGTTCCGGCGCGCTGGCATCCATTTGCCAATGTTCGTGGACCGACATGACTTCCCCTACCGCGAGTGGAAAGTATCGAACGTCTTGAGTGTTGATGCTGGCCTATTGGATGGCAAGCTGCAAGGGAGTCTGCTTATGGCCCATCTGCGACCTCAGGGAATGTCCGCTCTTCAGCCGCTGCCGCTTAATGAGTACATGCCCTGGAACGCCGAAGCAGAGCTTCGGCTATGTCGCATCGTGAGACTCGATCCGGGTGAGGGGGAGTCTCCGCAAACCCATCTCTTGCTGTGTACGCGGTGATAGACCCTCACCCCAGCTCTCTGGAGAGGGAGCACGGTCATCATGCCTCAACGCGGCGTCAGCTCCTCGCGCAGCGCCGACAGGATGGTGAGATCGGCGGCATGCTTGCCGGCCTTGTCGGCCAGCGCCGCATCGGCGCCATGAGCGAGCAATGCCTTCGCGATTGCAGGATGATTGCCCTCGGCGGCGATCATCAGTGCCGTGCGGCCGCGCGCATCGCGGTCGTCGACCTTGGCGCCGGCGTCCAGCAGGTACGAGACGACCTCCAGTGCCTGCGCCTCCGGCACGGTCTCGTCAGGGCCGGCGGCCCACATCAGGAGTGTCAGATCGTTGGCGTAGCGCACGTTGATCTCGATCTCGCGCGCGAGCAGCTGCTTGACGATGCCGAGCTGGCCGCCCGCCGCGGCATAGACGACCGGCGGCTTGCCGGTGTCGTCTGCCTTGCGGCCGTCGGCGCCGTGCGCCAGCAGCATGCGCACCACCATGTCCCTGCCGGCATAGGCCGCGGCCGCGACCGGGGAGGCGCCGCTGCGTCCGGTGAGATTGACGTCGGCACCGCGGTCGATCAGGCGCTGCACGATCGCGACATGGCCGCGCTCGGCGGCAAAGTACAGCGCGGTCGATCCCGCGAGGTTGCGCGCATCGAGCGGCGCGCCGCGCGCCAGCAGCAGGTCGACCATCGCGAGATGGCCGGAGCGGGCGGCGTGGCTCAGCGGCCTTGCGCCCAGCCGGTCCCGCGCATCGACCGAGGCGCCGTGATCGAGCAGCTCGGTGGCAAGGTTGATGCAATCGGCGTTGGCGGCCGCAAACAGCGACAGCGAGATCTCGACCGCGCTGAGCTGGGCCTTGTCGGTTTCGTATTTGCGGATCAGCTCGCGGCACCGCGCCGGATCGGGCCCCGCGAGGCTGCCGTGCACGCTGCCGGCAACGATCAGCGCGGCGAGGGCAATGTGGCGATACAAGGCGTGGTCCTCCGTCATGCTGACAGCAGCGCCATTCGGTTCGAGCGTCGCATGATCCTCGGTCGCTGCCAAGCCGCGCGGCAGGGAAGGGCCCGCCGATTCGGCAGGCCATGCGCCGTCGCGGCTCCGTGGCGGCACGCCATGCGTCCGAGCCGATGGACTTGCGGCATGCCACGCGGCACGATGCGTCCGTCGACCATCTTTGACGCGAGTCCACGCCCAAATGAGCGACGATCTGTGTCTGCTGTCTGCCGTTGAGCTTCGTGGGCGCATCGCCCGCAAGGAGGTCTCGCCTGTCGAGATTACGCGCGCGGTGCTCGCCCGTGCCGAGCGGCTGCAACCCGAATTGAACTGCTTTATCACGCTGTGCGGCGATGCGGCGATGGCGCAGGCGAAAGCCGCCGAGCGGCAAATCACGGCTGGCGAGCCGCTCGGTCTGCTCCACGGCATCCCCTTCACGGTGAAGGACATCGTCAACACCAAAGGCGTCCGGACGACCTTCGGCGCGGTGCCGTACCGGGACAACGTGCCCGACAATGACGCCGTCGCCGTGGCCCGCCTCCGTGCCCAGGGCGGCATATTAATCGGCAAGACCACGACGCCGGAGTTCGGCAGCAAGTGCCTGACGGATTCGCCGCTGTTCGGACGGACGCGCAATGCATGGAGTGCCGAGCGGTCCAGTGGCGGCTCCAGCGGCGGCGCGGCGGTCGCGGTCGCGAGCGGCATCGCGCCGCTGGCGGTTGCGACCGATGGCGGCGGCTCCACCCGGATTCCGGCCGCCTGCAACGGCGTGGTCGGAATCAAGCAGAGCAACGGGGTGATCCCGCATAGCCAGGTGCAGGACGCTTTCGGCAACCAGACCTATGTCACACCGACCACGCGCACCGTTGCCGATACGGCGCTGATGATGCAGGCGATGGCGGGAGAGGATCCGTCGGATCCCTGGTCGATCGGGGTGCCGGTGCCTGACTATCTCGGGCTTGCCGCGCCGCGTGGCGACCTCAAGGGCCGGCGGGTGCTGTTCTGCGTGTCGCCGCCGGGGCGCCCGGTCACGTCCGATGTGGCCGCGGCGTTCAAGTCCAGCCTCGACGGGCTGGCGAGCCTCGGGGCCGAGCTCGAAGAGTTTTCCGGCGACGGCTTTGACATCGAGCCGATCTGGCGTGCGATCAACCACACCGTCTGGCGCACCCGCTTCGAGAAGCTCGCGGCCGATCATCCGAATGATCTCAGCGCAACCTTCCTGAAGCAGCTCGCGCTGGCGGCGCAGGTCAGCGGTGTCGACTACCAGCGGGCGATGTTCGAGCGCACCGTGCTGTTCCGCCGGGTGCAGTCGCTGTTCGCGCGCGGCGATCTCCTGGCGATGCCGACCTTGACCCGGTCGGCGCTGCCGATCGACCAGGACCTGTTCGGCACGATCGAGATCGATGGCCGGAGTTTCGACAGCGTGCGGCCGCACTGGTTTCCCTGGACCATGCTGTTCAACATGACCGGGCATCCCGCCGTCAGCATCCCCGTAGGTTTCGGTCGCGACGGCCTGCCGATCGGACTGCACCTGGTCGGCCGCTTCCGGGCCGATGCCGAACTGTTGCGCGTTGCTGCGTTGTTCGAGGCGGCGAGCGACTTGCTTGGTCGCTGGCCGACCTGATGTTGTCGGCGCCGCTCGATCGCGACGCCGCCGGTTTAGCCGTTCTGCCCGGTGCTCGCACTCGCGACGGCGCGCGCGACATTGGCGATCACCTCGTTGCACGTCTCCATGGGTGCGCTTGCCCCCGTCAGGTAAACCGTGACCACGATCGGCTTGCGGCCGGGCGGCCAGAACACGCCGATATCGTTGTAGGTGCCGCGCTCACCGGTGCCGGTCTTGTCGCCGACCCGCCAGTCGCGGGGCACGCCGGCACGCAGCCTTGCGTCGCCGGTCTTGTTGGCGACCATCCAGTCCACCAGCTTCTGGCGCGAGGCCGCGGACAGGACATCGCCGAGCAGCACGCGCTGCAAATCCTTCAGCATCGCGACAGGACTCGTGGTGTCGCGCGGGTCGCCGGGCACGGCTTCGTTCAGCTCCACCTCCCAGCGGTCGAGCCGGCTGACATTGTCGCCGATGGTGCGGAAGAAGCTGGTGAAGCCGGCGGGCCCGCCGATCTCGCGTAGCAGCAGGTTGGCGGCGGTGTTGTCGCTGAGCGTGATCGCAGCCGCGCAGAGTTCGGACAGCGTCATGGCCGAACCAACGCGTCCCTTGGTGACCGGCGCGTAGGCCAAGATATCTTTGGCCTCGATCTGCACGCGCTGATCGAGGCTGGATTCGCCGCGGTCGACCCGGTGCAGCACCGCGGCCGAGGCCAACGCCTTGAAGGTACTGCACATCGGGAACCGCTCGTCGCCGCGCCGGCTCGCGCGCAATCCCGTCTCCATGTCGAGTACGGCGACGCCGAGCCGGCCGCTGGTCGCGAGCTCGATGCGCGCAAACTCCTGCTGCAGCCGCTGCGCCGGCTCGCCTGGTCCTGCCGCTGCGCCTTGCCGCGGCAGGGTGCAGGACACCGCAAGGCCCAGCGCGCGCAATCCAAATGTCCGTCTCGTCAGCATTTCGAATCTCCCGTTGGCGGCGCGAACCTGCCGGGCGGCGTGACGGCGCACAAACAATCATTTATACAGCGAGGCATGAGGAAAACTTGGTCATGACGCCGTGCGCCGGCACCTCCCGCTGAACGCGCTGCGCGCCTTCGAGGCCTCGGCGCGGCTGCTCAGCTTCACCCGCGCCGGGATGGAGCTGCGCGTGACGCAGACCGCGATCAGCCATCAGGTCAAGCAGCTCGAGGACCTCCTGGGTACGAGCCTGTTCCGCCGGCTGCCGCGCGGGCTGGTGCTCACCGACGAGGGGCTGGCGCTGCTGCCGGTGCTGTCGGACGCGCTCGACCGGATCGGCGCCGCGATCGACCGCATCGAGGCCAAGGGCACGCGCGAGGTCGTGACCGTCGGCTGCGTCACGACGTTCGCGACCGGATGGCTCTTGCAAAGGGTCGACCGCTTCAAGCGCGCGCATCCCTATATCGATCTGCGTCTGCTCACCAACAACAACCGCGTCGACATCGCAGGCGACGGGCTCGATCTCGCGCTGCGCTTCGGCGACGGCTCGTGGCACGGCACCGAGGCGATCCATCTGTTGTCCGCACCGCTCTCGCCGGTGTGCTGCCCCGACGCGGCGGACCGGCTGCGCAAGCCGTCCGATCTCGCGCAGGAATTCCTGCTGCGCTCCTACCGCGCCGAGGAGTGGCCGCTATGGTTTGCGGTCGCCGGCGCGCCGTGTCCGAAAATCCAGGGGCCGATCTTCGACAGTTCGGTCGCGATGGCCGAGGCCGCCGCGCGCGGCGTCGGCGTCGGGCTGGTGCCGATCGCGATGTTCGACAATGAGCTGGCCTCCGGCCGGCTCAAGCGGCCGTTCGCGGCCGAGGTCCCGGCGGGATCCTACTGGCTGACCTGGCTGAAATCGCGCGAGGTGACGCCGGGCATGCGCGCGTTTCGCGACTGGCTGCTCGAGACGCTGCGGACGGAGGTGAATGAGGTTGAGGACGCCGTCGCGCCCGCACCGCGGCGGAAGATCAAGACAAAGGCCGGACCGAAGCCGCGGACCAACACCAAGCGGCGTTAACGTCTGACGACGTGATTTCAACTATCGTCGCCACTATTTCGGAATTATCGAATAATGCCGATGATTTGCCCGACATGTCAAGTGCCGTGTCGAACGCCCGCAGCCGCCGGCCACTTTGCATGGGGTTGTTTTCGATATTTTGGCGGTGCGCTCCCGCGCCGGCTGGCTATCGCATCTGGCGCGCGACCTACGCCAGATGGCACGCCACGGAATGCCCGTTCCTGCCTTCCAGCAGTTCCGGCGCGCTCTGCCGGCAGCGCTCTTCGGCGATCGGACAGCGGGTGTGGAAGTGGCAGCCCTTGGGCGGATTCATCGGGCTCGGCACGTCGCCCTTCAGGCGGATGCGGTCGCGCTTCGCCTTGGGATCCGGCACCGGCACCGCCGAGAGCAGCGCCTTGGTATAGGGATGCTGGGGGTTGCGGTAGAGATCGCTGGCCTTGGCGAGCTCGACGATGCGGCCGAGATACATCACCGCGACGCGGTCGGAGATGTGCTCCACGACCGAGAGATCGTGGGCGACGAACAGATAGGTGAGGTTCAGCTCGGCCTGCAGATCCTCGAGCAGGTTGATGACCTGGGCCTGGATCGAGACGTCGAGCGCGGAGACCGGCTCGTCGCACACGATCAGCTTCGGCTCCAGCGTCAGCGCGCGGGCGATCGCGATGCGCTGGCGCTGGCCGCCGGAGAATTCGTGCGGGTAGCGCCGCATGTGCTCGGCCTTCAGTCCGACCTTGACCAACAGGCTCGCGACGCGGTCCTCCCGCTCGCTGGCCGAGCTCACGAGGTTATGGATGATGAAGGGCTCGCCGAGGATCGCGCCGACCGTCATGCGCGGATTGAGCGAGGCGAACGGATCCTGGAACACCAGCTGCATGTTGCGCCGCATGGCGCGCAGATCGCCGCCGCCCAGACCCGTCACGCTCTGGCCGTCGAACACGACCTCGCCCGAGGTCGGCTCGATCAGGCGCAGCACGCAGCGGCCGGTGGTCGACTTGCCGCAGCCGGATTCGCCGACGAGGCCGAGCGTCTCGCCGCGATTGACCGAGAACGACACGCCGTCGACCGCATAGACCTGGCCGACCTCGCGCGACAGCAGGCCGCCCAGCACCGGAAAGTGCTTCTTCAGATTGGAAACGCGCAGCAGCGGCTCGCTCATGACACGTCTCCGAGGTGGCAGGCCATGCGATGGCCGGGCGCGATCTCGCGCAGCCGCGGCTCCTTTTCGGTGCAGATGCTCATGGCGTATTTGCAGCGGGCGGCAAAACGGCAGCCGGGCGGCGGATTGATCAGGATCGGCACCGAGCCGCCGATCGCCTCCAGCCGCGTCTTGTGCGCGGCGTCGAGATCGATGCGCGGGATCGAGCGGATCAGGCCCTGGGTGTAGGGATGGCGCGGATTGCCGAACAGTTCGTCGACCGGCGCCTCCTCCACCACCTTGCCGGCGTACATCACGACGACGCGTTGCGCGGTCTCGGCGACCACGCCCATCGCGTGCGTGATCAGCATCACCGCCATGCCGAAGCGTTCCTTCATGTCCTGCAACAGATCGAGGATCTGCGCCTGGATGGTGACGTCGAGCGCGGTGGTCGGCTCGTCGGCAATGACGAGCTTGGGCCGGCACGCCAGCGCCATCGCGATCATCACGCGCTGGCGCATGCCGCCGGAGAACTGGTGCGGATAATGATGCACGCGGCCCGCGGCGTTGGGGATCTGCACCAGCTTCAGCATCTCGATGGTGCGCTCGAGCGCCTGCTTCTTGGTCACCGCCTCGTGGCGGCGCAGGCTCTCGGCGATCTGCTCGCCGATGGTCAGCACCGGATTGAGCGAGGTCATCGGCTCCTGGAAGATGAAGCCGATCTCCTTCGCCCTGATGTCGTCGAGCTGATGGCTGGTCAGTGGCACCAGGTCGCGACCCTCGAAGATGATCTCGCCTTCGACGATCTTGCCCGGCGGCATCGCGATCAGCTTCAGGATCGACATCGCGGTGACGGTCTTGCCGCAGCCGGATTCGCCGACCACGCACAGCGTCTCGCCGCGGTTGATGCTGATGTCGACGCCGTCGACCGCCTGGAGGATGCCGTCGTCGGTGCTGAAATGGGTTTTCAGGCCCTTGATGTCGAGCAGCGCCATCAGATCACCTTGCGCGCGTCGAGCGCGTCGCGCAGCCCGTCGCCGATGAAGTTGATGGCGACCACCGCGATGAAGATCGCGCCGCCCGGAAACAGCGCCCAATGCGGCCCGATGTCGAGAAAGTCCTTGGCGTCATAGAGGATGCGGCCCCAGGTCGGCGTATCCGGCGGAAAGCCGAGGCCGAGGAACGACAGTGTCGATTCCGCGATGATGGCGGCGGCGACGTCGATCGTGCCGGCGATGATCACCGGTCCCAGCGCGTTGGGCAGGATGTGGCGCACCACCTGGCGCACCGGGCTCGCGCCGAGCGCGCGCGCCGCCTCGACGAATTCCTTCTCGCGCAGCGACAGGAACTGGGCGCGCACCAGGCGCGCGACCGGCATCCAGCGCAAGCCGCCGATCACCAGCACGATCAGGATGAAGATGCCGCCCTCCGGGCCGAACATCGCCTTCAGCCCGTCGCGGAACAGATAGATCAGCATCAACAGCAGCGGCAGTTGCGGCAGCGACAGGAACAGATCGGTCAGCCACATCAGCGCGTAGCCGAGCGCGCCGCGCGACATGCCGGCGAGCGCGCCGATCAGCGTGCCGACGAACACCGAGACCAGCATCGCGGCGAGACCGACCGCGAGCGAGATGCGTCCGCCATAGATCATGCGGGCGAGCAGGTCCTGGCCGAGATCGTCGGTGCCGAACGGATGCGCCAGCGAGGGGCCCTGCAGGCCGGCCACGACGTCCATGTCGCTGATCGAGACGCGCCAGACGAACGGGCCGATCACGACGGCCGCGATCAGCAGCAGCAGCAGCACGGCGCTGACCGCGGCCGGCCGGTGCCGGCGGTAGCGCCGCCAGGTTTCGCGCCAGGGCGAATAGCCGCGCCGCTCAGCGGAAGGAGATGCGAGGGTCAAGCCAGCCATAGAGGACATCTGCGATCAGGTTGAACAGCACCACGAGACACGCGAAGACGAAGGTCACGGCCATCACGACCGGCGTGTCATTGGCGAGGATGGAAGAAATCAGGAGCGAGCCGATGCCGGGAATCCGGAAGATCTGCTCGGTGACGATGGCGCCGCCGAACACGGCCGGCATTTGCAGCGCAATCAGCGTGACGACCGGGATCATCGCGTTGCGCATCACATGCTTGACGATCACCTTGGCCTGCCCGAGTCCCTTGGCGCGGGCGGTGGTGACATAGTCGAGCCGGATCACGTCGAGCATCGCCGAGCGCACGAAGCGGGTCATCGACGCCGCCTGGAACAGGCCGAGCACCATCACCGGCATGATCGCCTGCCGGATCATCTCCAGCAGCCAGGGAATGCCGCTGCCCGGCACGTCGGTGTAGACGAAGGGCAGCCAGTCCAGCTTCACCGAGAACACCAGGATGAACAGGATGCCGGTGAAGAAGGTCGGCAGCGAGAAGCCGATGAAGGCGAAGGTGTTGGCGAGCTGGTCGAAGATCGAATAGGGCCGGGTGGCGGCATAGACGCCGACGGGGATCGCGATCAACAGCGCCAGCAGCTGCGCCGAGCCGATCACGTAGAGCGTGGTCGGCAGCCGCTGCAGGATCAGCGTGTCGACATTGATCCGGCTGACAAAGGAGAAGCCCCAGTCGCCTTGCGCCATCGCCGCGAGCCAGTGCAGGTAGCGAAGATAGATCGGGTCGTCGAGGCCGAACTTGGCGCGCAGCGCGGCCTGCACCTCGGGCGGCACGTTCGGATTGGTCGCGAGCTCGCTGAACGGATCGCCCGGCGCGAGCGCCAGCACCACGAACAGCACGAGCGAGATCCCGAGCAGGCTCGGGATCGCGATCATCAGGCGACGCAGGATATATTGACTCATCGAGAGATCATCTAACTAACGCTCGCACCTTGAGCACGTTGATCTTGCTTCCAGTCGAAAGGCGAGCTTCACCTCGCCCCGCGTGCGGGGAGAGGTTGGAATTCAAGCACAGCTTGAATTCCGGGTGAGGGGGAGTCTCCACGAACTCATCTTTCACGGTATTTGCTGCGAAAGCCCCTCACCCCAACCCTCCAAGAGCGAGCTCCGCTCGTCTCGACCCCGTAAGAACGGGGAGAGGGAGAAGATGCACCTACTCAACTCCGAACCTGTCCTCGTGTCTCAGGTTTCACGATACCAGTCTTGCAGATTGTCGGTCTGGTTGGCCCAGCCGGAGAGCGCGGGCCGCACCGTGTTGGAGCAGGCTTCCACCGCGAGGCGGTGCATCACCGGGATCACCACCGTGTCCTGCCACATCAGATCGTTGCACTTGATGTAGAGCTCAGCCCGCTTGATCGGATCGGTCTCGGTATCGGCCGCTTCGATCGCGGCGTCAAAATCCTTGTTGACCCAGCGCGGGAAGTTCTGCCCTTGCCACTTGTTCTCCTTGGTCGCGGCATTGCGCGACAGATAGCGGCGCATGTGCAGGCCCGGGTCGGGTTGCGTCATCGGGATCTGGAACATCTCGATGTCGGCGTAGAACTTGGAATAGGTGTCGGGGTTGGCGACGTCGGACGAGAAGAACACCGAGGCCACCACCGACTTCAGCTCGACGTCGATGCCGGCCTTCTGGCAGGCCTGCTTGACGATCGCCTGGGTCTTCTGCCGCGGGCCGTTGATCGAGGTCTGGTACAGCAGCTTCAGCTTCTTGCCGTCCTTCTCGCGAATGCCGTCGGAGCCGACCTTCCAGCCGGCCTGTTCGAGCAGCGCGCTCGCCTTCTCGACCGAGAACTCCCATCTGGTGTTCTTGGAAACGAACTCCTCGGGGCCGTTGAGATAGTTGGCGGTGGTGCGGCCGGCGCGGCCGTAGATCACCTTCTTGACGGAGTCGCGGTCGACCAGCAGCGCCAGCGCCTTGCGCACCGCCGGATCCGACAGGATCGGATGCTTGGTCTTGATCGACGAGCGTTCGCCGTCGACCTCGGTGTTCGGGTCGGTGAAGTTGATGGCGATGAATTCGATGTCGCCGCCGACGGCATAGAGCGTCTTGCCCTTGCCGCCCTTTTCCAGCCGCAGCAGCACCTCGTCCTCGACCTGGATGTTCCAGGCGAAATCATACTCACCGGTCTGGATCACCGCGCGCGCCGCCGACACCGCATCGCCGCCGCCCTTCATCTCGATCGTGTCGAAATAGGGCCGGTTCGGCATGTGGTAATCGGGATTAATCTCGCCGCGCACCAGATCGCCCGGCTTGAACTCGACGAACTTGTAGGGGCCGGTGCCGACCGGCTTCAGATTGTTCGGCGCCTCGCGCGACTTGCTGCCCTTGTACTCAGCGAACAAATGCTTCGGGATGATGCAGCCATAGGCGCCGACGAACGCGTTGGCCCAGAACGGAGTCGGATCCTTGAACTTGATGCGGACCGTGAGGTCGTCGACCTTCTCCACGGTCATGCCGGAATAGGTTCCGCTCGAGACGGCTGCGGTCGCGGGATCGGTGGCATATTCCCAGTTGAACACGACGTCGTCGGCGGTGAAGGGTTTGCCGTCATGCCATTTGACGCCGGGCTTGAGTTTCCAGACCACCGTCTTGGCGTCTTTGGAAAGCCCGCCGTTCTGGATCGAGGGGATTTCGGCGGCGAGGATCGGGTTGAGGTGGCCGTCGACGTCCCAGCTTGCCAGCGGTTCGTAGAACAGTCGCGAGCCGTCCTGGTCCTTGGTGCCGGTGGCGAAGTGCGGATTGAGCAGGGTGGGGCCCTGCCACCACAACAGCTTCAGCGGACCGCCGCCGCCGCGCTTGGTCGGCTTGTAGGGATTCGGGCTCTGCGCCATCGCGACGCCGCCGATCGCAAGGATCTGGTTGGCCATCGGCGCGGTGAGGCCGACGGCAATCATTCGCTTGACGAAGGCGCGGCGATCCATCCGCCCGTCCTTCACGTCGTCGATCATGCCACGCAGATTCTTGTCGAACATTGTCCCCTCGGTCCGGCTCAATTGGTTATTGCGGCGGGCCGTGGAACCGGCCGCCGTGTTGGCGGCAGGATGGCACACCGAATGACCGCGAAGGTCAACGCCTCCCGCCGTTCAGCGCCTAGGTCTTTTGGCTATCGCTTGTGCAGAACCTCCCCTTGCCGCACATCGGTTCAGCAGATCGGCGCCAAAAGCGCGCCCTTGCGCGCCTCGCAGTGCGGAAAATTTGTTCGTTATCCTTTGTTCCGAGATGCTTTTTTGCCACGCGGGCCGGAGTTCGCGTCTGAAGGCCGAGCTATCGCATATGCGCTCGATCCGTCCACAAACTCGTCATGCCCCGCCTTGTGCCGGGCATCCACATCTCCGTTTCCGCGTGAGAAAGACGTGGATGGCCGGGACAAGCCCGGCCATGACGATGCGGGTATGCGATTGCTTGATCCCGGAGAGCAGGCCCGGCCCGCTCAATGCGGCTCTCAGGCGATCGACATGTCCAACGGCGGTGCAACATTCGCCGGCAGCGGACTGACATACGGCGTTCTTGTCGTCCGCTTCGTGAGGTCGGCCTTGGCGGCCGCGATCAGCTCCGGCTCCATCAGCGCCTTGACGCCGAGGCCGGCCATCGCCTTGGCGGCCTGCACCATCGCCTTGTGCGCAGCCGGCGTCTTGCCCTGCGCCACAACCTGCCAGGTGTGGAACGGCGTGCCGATTGCAACCGTCGGTGCATGGACCTGCACGGTCGGCACCACCCAGCTGACGTCGCCGACGTCGGTCGAGCCGATCAGCGGATTGCGCTTGGCGTCGATCGGCACCAGGAAATCGGCGAGCGGCCGGTCGGTCGGCTCCATGCCGATCGCGTAATAGACCGAGGCGATGTCCTTGTCGGTCAGGGTCGCGCGGATCTTGCCGGCGAAATCCTTGTCGGCATCGTCGAAATGCGGCGGGCCGAGCTCTTCCATGATCCGGTGCAGCGTCTGTTCCAGCGGCGTGTTGGGCAGGATGTTGGAGACCGCGGAGATGATCTTCATCTCCACCTTGGTCTCGGTCATCAGCGCCGCGCCCTGCGCGATCTTGTGCACGCGCTCGACCAGTTCGTTCATGCCGGGCAGGTCGCGGGCGCGGATCGAATAGCGCACCCGGGCATGGGCCTGCACCACGTTGGGCGCGATGCCGCCGGTGTCGAGCAGCGCGTAGTGCACCCGCGCGTCGCTTGGCATGTGCTCGCGCATGTAGTTGACGCCGACATTCATCAATTCCACCGCATCGAGCGCGCTGCGGCCGAGATGCGGCGAGGCTGCCGCATGCGAGGTGCGCCCGGTGAAGATGAAATCGGCGCGGGTATTGGCGAGCGACGGCGTCACCGCCACCTCCCAGAAGCTGTGCGGATGCCAGGTGATGGCGATGTCGGCGTCCTCGAACGCGCCACAGCGCACCATGAAGGCCTTTGCCGCGCCGCCTTCCTCGGCGGGGCATCCGTAATAGCGCACGCGCCCCGGCACCTTGTTGGCGGCGAGCCAGTCCTTCACCGCAGTCGCGGCGAGCAGCGCGGAGGAGCCGAGCAGATTATGTCCGCAGCCATGGCCGTGGCCGCCGCTCTCGACCGGGCGATGCTCGGCGATGCCGGCCTCCTGGCTGAGGCCAGGCAGGGCGTCATATTCGCCGAGGAAGGCGATCACCGGGCCGCCTTTGCCCCATTCGCCCATCACCGCGGTCGGGATGTCGGCAACGTTCTCGGTGATGCGAAAACCCTGATGGCGCAGTTCGGCCAGATGTTCGGCGGATGAGCGCGCCTCGGTGTAGCAGACCTCGGGCATCGCCCAGACGCGGTCGCTCAATTCGATGAAACGCGGCTTGATCGCGTCGACGCCGCGCCAAACATCACTACGGTTGTCCATTTGCTCCGATCCCTTAACGCTAGAGCATGATCCGGAAAAGTGTGAAGCGGTTTTCCGAAAAGATCATGCTCAGACAATGAGCCAAAGCGCGATGATCTCATCGCGCGTTGGGCAATCTGAAGCGCGAAACGCTAGCAGCTTGTCGCGACGCCGCCTAGCGCGCGCCGGCAGACCTGCTTTTCCGAATGTCACGTCTTGGTGTGCAGAAATGTTTCTGCGTCAGGCGGCGCCGAGCCGCTCCAGGCCTTTCCAGTCGAAGGCGATGCCGTGCCCCGGGCGATCCGGCGCGATCGCCATGCCCTGCTCCAGAACCAGCGGGTGCTCGATATAGCGGTCGAGGCCGAAGCCGTGCGCCTCGAGATACGACCGGTTCAGGCACGCCGCCAGCAGATGCACGGTGATGTCATGCGCGCCATGGCTGGTAACGGGAATATTGAAGGCCTCGGCGAGCCGGGCGATCTTCATGAAACTGGTTACGCCGCCGCAATTGGTGACGTCGGGCTCGGCATAGGACAGCGCGCCGCCGGCGATATAGGGCTTGAACTCCCATAGGCTGCGGAGGTTCTCGCCGGCCGCGATCGGCACGCCGCCGGCCTGCAGGATGCGGGCGTGTCCCGCGACGTCGTCCGGAATCGTCGGCTCCTCGAGCCAGGTCAGGTCGAACGGCTGCAGGGCGCGCGCGGCGCGGATCGCTTCCTCGACGGTCCATTTCATGTTGGCGTCGGCCATCAGCGGAAACTCGTCGCCGAGATGGCCGCGCATCGCCTTCACGCGCGCCACGTCGGACGCAAGGCTCGGCCGGCCGACCTTCATCTTGATGGCGCGAAAGCCCTTGGCAAGATTGTCGTCGGTCTGCTTCAGCAAACCATCCAGAGGCAGATCGAGATCGATGCCGCCGGCATAGCAGGGCACGCGGCGGTCGAAGCCGCCGAGCAGCCGCCACAGCGGCATCGATGCCCGCCGCGCCTTGAGGTCCCACAACGCGATGTCGAGCGCAGACAGCGCCAGCACTGCCGGCCCGCCGCGACCGCCGTAATGCAGCGCCCACCACACCTTGTGCCAAAGCTGCTCGGTGTCGTCGGCCTCCATCTCGCGCGCGATCTCGGTGATTTCGCGGCCCAGGATATCGGCGATGGCGCCGCCATTGCGGCCGACCGTGTAGGTGTAGCCGGTGCCTTCCGCGCCGTCGGCATCGCGGGCGCGGATCGTGACGAGCTCGAACGCCTTGATCTCGCCATGAGTGCTGTCGCTCAGCACCACCGGGAGCGGGATCTTGTAGAATCCGATGCTGAGGTCCTTGAGGATGGCCACGCCGGAACTCCTTGTCATGGGACGAATGCAACGCGTGACACACGATCTCAAAAGCGCCGGCTGCCTGCAACCTTGCGCCTGCGAATGTCTGCCTTGAGCGATCGGCGTGCCTTCGGAGATGCAAGGCACATGACCGCTGTGTAGATCGGCGGTCATGACGGACTGGGACCGTGCGGGTGTCGTGGCGACGAGCGATGCCACGCGCTGGACGTCGGCGCTGCGGCTGAGCGGGCCACGACGCCCGCATTGCGGTCGCATTGGCTCCAATGAATGGCCACGGAAAAATCAGACGCCAGCCAAACTTCGCGCGTAGGTTTTATCGCTTGCTGACCTCGAAAAGGAATCGACCATGCGCAATCTCACAGCATTCGTCACTGTTGCCGCGCTCGCCCTCGGAACGCCCGCCTTGGTGCAAGCGCAAGGCGCGCAACCCAAGGCGCCGCCGCAGTCATCTGATCAATCCACTGTCATTCGGAGCATACAGGTCGTCGACATCAAGGACCTCAAGCCCGAGATGCGATCGAAGATCGAGGATGCGATGGCAAAGACCAAGGATGACGACATCCAGTCGCTTCGGAAGTCGATTGACGCGACACCGCAGGCGGTCTCCGCGCTCAAGGCCAAGGGCCTGACTTCGTCGCAGGTCGTCGCTATCAACATTGCCGATGGCGTGCTGACGATGTTCGCCAAAACAGCCTGACCAGGGTCAGCGAATGTCGGTATCGGTGGTTGGACCTCCCCGCGGTCACCGATGCCAACAACTCCCGCAGCCGGCGCTGCGGGAGTTTTCATTTCTGATAGGCGCGGCCCGTCCAATGGACTTTCACCGGGGAGAGCGATTAGTCAGGCTGGTTGGGCCTGGTACGTTCCGCGCGTTTCAATTCGCGATCGATCAGCGTGCAGACGCGCCGCCGCGCCAGCAGGTCGAGCCGCGCGCGCGTGCTGCCTTGCCTGGTCTTGCCGTTGATGTCGAACGACCAAGCCCAGAGGTCGGGTTCGATGTTGGTGAGTGTGTATTGAATGTCCCGATGACGACCGATCAGCTTCTTCATGCCGTTTCTTCTTGTTGGCTGAAGATTGCATAGCCAGATCGTGAAGGCGTCTGTATCCGGTCGAATACTGAGTCGGGTGTCCGCAGGGCGGAATTTTCCAAATCGCTGATTTGGGGTCGCTGTGCAGTGGCTGCGTGCAACTGACGAGTGCGCACGAAGATTCGCCGTCGTCCTGTCGAAGGCCAGGACCCCATTACCCCAAGTGCGCATTGTTGCGCGACGCTGGGGCCACGATCTCGTTCACAATCAAATGCTGTGATTATGGGCCCTGGCTTTCGCCAGGGCGACGATGATGAGTCTCGCCTGCAACATCCGCCGCGGCGTATGGGTCCCTGCTTTCGCAGGGACGACGGGTGGAGAGATCTCGGCTCAGCGTCACTACAACAGTCATCCCACCCCTCACAAATTGATCACCCCGCGCCGCGCGGCGTGGGCGACGGCGTCGGTGCGGCCGGTGGCGTCGAGCTTGTCGAGCAGCGAGCCGACATGAAACTTGGCGGTGTGAACGGAAATCCCGAGCCGCTGTGCGATCATCTTGTTGGACGCGCCTTCCGCCAGCAGCGCCAGCACGTCGAGCTCGCGCGGCGTCAGCTCGAAGTCGCCGGCGCCCGCTGCCTCGCGGTTGCGCGCGACGACCGCCGCCGTGGCCTGTTCGCCCGGCGCGGCGAGCCGCAGGCCGGCGACGCCGCCCAGCAGGGTCGCCAGCCGGTCGGCGAGGACGGCGTCGTCGACCTCGAGCGCGATGACGATGTCGTTGGCCGGCTTATCGCTCACGTCTCGGGCCTCTCGCCGACTGTCACCTTGAAGTTCAGCGGCTCGCCGCCGCGATGCACGGTAAGCTCGACCACCGTGCCGACGCTCTGCGGTCCGAGGCCGCGCGACAGCGCCCGCACGCCGGACAGCTTCTCGCCATTCACGGCAATGATCACGTCGCCCTGCCGGATGCCGGCGGCAGCCGAGGGGCCGGTCTTGTCGACGTTCATCACCATCGCGCCGAGGCCGTCGTCGAGCCGGACCGGCTGCAATCCGACGCCAAGATATCCGCGCGCGATGCGGCCGCTCTTCTCGAGCTGGCCTGCGACCCGCTCGATGGTCGTCGCCGGGATCGTCAGCACGCGGCGCGGGCCGAGCACGGCCATGCCGAACGGCTCGCCCGCGGCGTTCAGCGCGAGGCCGCCCTGCTGGCTGTGCCGCAGCCGGACGTCGAGCTCGATCCGTGCATCGATTTCGCCGCCACGCAGGCTGCGCCAGGCCGGGCCCGACAACGCGACCATGCCGAGCCGCGCGGTCGGCGCGCCGCGGTCGGCGGCGACGATCACCGCGAGCGATCCCAGCGCGGGGCTCCCGGTCGAGAGCTTGACGGGGGCGACATCGCCTTCGACGCGCAGCAGCGCGACGTCGGTGGTGTGGTCGCGTCCGACGACGGTCGCCGGCCTGCGGCTGCCGTCGGCGAACTGGATTTCGATCTCGCCCTCGTCGGCCAGCGCTTCGTCGGCGGTGACGATCAAGCCCGCCTTCCAGACAAAGCCGGAGGCGCGCGCGCGATGCGAATGCACGGAGACGATGGCGGGCGCAGCGCGCGCAATGGTCTCCGCAAGGGCTGATGACAGCGAGGACAGGATATTCGTTTCGGTCATGGGAAACTCCGTTGGCTTCCCTCAATCTGGGATGTCGCGGCTGACGGCGATACTGGCCGGATGGGCAGGGCGTGGCCGGGCCGCCGGAACCGCCGCTCAGCTCAGCCGCTGCAGGGTCGCCTTCGGGCTCTCGCCGAACTTGGCGCGGTAGGCGCTCGCCATCCGGCTCAGATGGGTAAAGCCGAGGTCGAATGCAATATCGACGATGCGCTCGCCCGGCCGCGCCGTCTTGAGGCGGGCGTTGAGATGGGCGAGGCGGATGTCGAGCAGCATCTCGGACACGGTGGTGCCGAAGTGACGGCGGAAACCGAGTTGCAGCGCGCGGATGCCGGTGCCCGCGATCTCCGCAAGCTCGGCGAGGTCCAGCGGCTCGGTCGCGCGGTTTTCCAGATAGGCGCGCACGCGTTTCAAGGCGGCCGGCTGGGCCTCAGTGCGGCCGTTGAAGACATCGATCGCCGAACTCAGGCTGTGCCTCTGTTCATTGAGCAGGACATTGAGAAACGACTCGCGCCAATCGGCCGCCGCGACCGCCGACAAAGTCTTGCGCGGCCCGAGCTGCTCGGCGGCCGTGACAAGCTGCTCGATTCTGGCCGAGAGCGTCTGCCCGAGTGGCCCGGCCAACGCGACGGCCGGATCGAACTCGACCGGCCTCACCGCCACGCCGCCAAGCGCCGCGGCGCGATGCTCGACCAGCTTGCGGTCGAGCAGCAAAATCAGCTGGGCGCAGTCGCCGCGCCAGGTCATTTCGGTCGGAATGGTCGGCGACAGCAGCGAGGCGGTGTGCCGTGGTCCGGTGGTGAGCTCGTGCGCGGCGGTCCGCACCGAGGCCGAGCCGGACAGCGGCATTTGCAACAGGAAGAAACGGTCGAGGCAGCCGGGATTGATCGCGACCGATCCGCCATAGGCGACATAGCTGACGGAGAAGCCGTCGAAGTCGGCGCAATTGTGATGCGCGGAGAAATCGCTCGCGGAGTGATCGACCGGCGTCAGATCATGCGGACAGAAGATGCGGCCGATCGCTTCCGCCGCGTCATCGACGCGCGCCGTCGCGACGCGTGCGAAATCCTTGAGCCTTGCGCTTGCCGGATTCGCGCTTGCCGAAACCTCGTTGCCAACAGCAGTCACGCCGGCCGTCCGGAGTTGTTTGAGGTCTAAAACATCAGGCAGCCTAGAGCATCCCGCGGCAAAGGGGAACGCCGTTTCGTCGTGCAATCTGCCCGATCGGCGGTCAGGACGATGCGGCGGCATTGGGCGTAATGCTCCCGCATTGCAGCATGAAGGTGCCGGGTGCGGATTCGTTTATCGGCTAGACAGCCTCACCGGCCGGCGACAGGCTCCGTGCCGGCACTGCGCATCAAAACTGGAGAGGCTGACATGGGCACGCTCGAAAAAGGCATTACCCGAACCGGCACCGGCTACGGTGGCAAGACCTGGAATATCCTGGGCCAGGTCTACTATCCGAAGGCGATCACCGACTCGACCTTCGCGTTCGAGACCAACAGCGATCCCGGCCAGTTCGTGCCGGTGCACATCCACCCGACCCAGGACGAGTTCATCCTGGTGCAGGAAGGCGTGCTCGACCTCAAGCTCGACGGCGTCTGGGTGCAGGCCAAGGCCGGCGACCTCGTACGCATGCCGCGCGGCATTCCGCACGGCTATTTCAACAAGTCGGACAAGCCGGCGCGGGCGCTGTTCTGGGTGTCGCCGATGCAGAAGCTCGAGGCGCTGTTCGAGAAGCTGCACAATCTGCAGGACCCCGCCGAGGTGGTGCGTATCTCCGCCGAGCACGAGGTGGACTTCCTGCCGCCGGAAGCCAACGACTAGCCCGGCGGTCAAGCGGACAATACGCACACGAGGCGGCAATCGCCGGAGCTGGACTCCGGCGATGACGGGGACGCGTGCGCTTAACGAAATTGGACCTGTTCATTCAATTCGGAGCGGTTTCATGGTCAAGCAGAAGCATGTGTGCGTCATCGGCGCCGGCATTTCCGGGCTCGCCGCCGGCAAGGCCTTTGCCGGTCGCGGTCACAGGGTGACCATCATCGAGCGCAGCGGCGATCTCGGCGGGGTTTGGGAGCCGGCGCGCTCCTACCCTGATGTGCAGACCCAGAGCCCGAAGGAGCTCTATCGCTACACCGACAAGGCGATGCCGGAGTCCTATCCGGAATGGCCGAAGGGCCCCCAGGTCCATGCCTATTTGCGCGACTACGCCCGCAGCCATGGGCTCGACGGCGCGATGCGGTTCGACACCAAGGTCGAAGGCATGAAGCGCCGCGCCGACGGCAGGCCGGGCTGGACGCTGGCGCTGCGCTCGACCGACGGCGCCACCGGCCACGAGGATTTCGACTTCGTCGCGGTCTGCACCGGTCAATTCAACGAGCCGCAGACCTTGCCGCTGGCCGGCGAGGACGGCTTCAAGGCGCAGGGCGGGCAGATCCTGCATTCATCGCAATACGGCGATCCCACGCTTGCCAAGGGCCGCAAGGTGGTGGTGCTCGGCGGCTCCAAATCGGCGACCGACATCGCGGTGAATGCGGTCAATTCCGGCGCCAGCGAAGTCACCATCGTGTTTCGCGAGCCGGTCTGGCGGATTCCCTATTTCGTCGGCGGCCTCGTCAACTTCAAGCGCATCCTCTACATCCGCGCGCAGGAGCAGATGTTTGCCAGCTGGGGCATCGGGCCGATGGCACGCCTCGCGCATGTCGTGGCAAAGCCGTTCGTGTGGGCGAACTGGCGCGGGCTCGAGAGCATGCTGAAGGTGCAGCTCAAGCTGAAGCAGTGCGGCATGGTGCCGAAGGAGCGGATCGAGGAGGGCGTCAACTGCTCGGTGCCGATCGCAACCCCCGGCTTCTATCCGATGGTCGCCGACGGCCGGATCAAGGCAGTGCGCGGCACCTTCGACCATTACGACGGCAAGACCATCGTGATGAGCGGCGGCCAGCGCGTCGGGGCCGACGTCGCAGTGCTGGCGATCGGCTACAAGCTCGGCGTGCCGTTCCTCCCCGAGGAGTATCAGAACAAGCTGGTCGAGCCCGACGGGCAGTACCGTCTCTACCGGCTGATCGCCAATCCCGATCTGCCCGACATGGGCTTCGTCGGCTTCAATTCGAGCTTCTGCACCGTGCTGTGCGCGGATCTCGCCGCGAACTGGCTGGTGCGCTACGCCGACGGCCAGCTGGCGCGGCAGCCGAGCGCGGCCGAGATGCACGACAACATCGCGATGATGCTGAACTTCAGGCGCGTCGAGCGTCCGGCAGCGGGCGTCTATGGCGGGCTGTGCGTCGCGCCATACCACTTCAAGCATTTCGACGAGCTGATGGCGGACATCGGCACCAAGGCGTCGCGCCGCAACCCGCTCGTCGAAAAGTTCACTCCGCCGGATGCGGACGCCTATGCCCGCTTCCTCGCAACCGCGCCCGCGTACAGAGCGGTGGCCTAATCGCGGCCGGCGTCGAGGAAGGCTTGTGCCAGCCGCTCGGGGTTGGAGAAGCAGAGCTCGTGGCTGCCCGGCACCTGGACCAGGCGGAACAGCCCGAGCTTCTCCGACAACCTCGGATGCCAGGGCAGGCTATGTGGCATCGCGGTGTCCTCCGTGCAGTTCACGTAGGACTTTGCGATCGGCATCTCGGCAGGATTGGTGCGCAACGAGATCTTGTCCTGGAAGGTCTTCAGGGGATGCGGGTTGAGCTTGTCATAGGCGCGCTGCGCCGTCTCGAGATCGGCGTCGTTGATGAAGGCCTCGCGCCAGATCGGGAACGGCAGCACCACTGAGCCGTCGCCGCGCTCGGCGTGGATGGCGTCGACCAGGCCGCGATAGTGCGGCGGCACCATGTCGTTGAGGCACTCGCCGTTATCAGGCACGAACGCGTTCCAGTAGACGAGGCGGCGGATGCGGTTCGCGGCGGCGTCGGCAACGCCGGTGATGACCATGCCGCCATAGCTGTGGCCGACCAGCACGATGTCGCTCAGATTATGCTCGGCTAGATAATCCGCGATCGACTGGATCGCCTCGGCGAGCCCGGAGTCCTTCCGGTCGCCGGGGCGGTTGCCCCTGATGGTCGGGGTGTGGACGACATGGCCGGCCTTGCGGATGGCAGCCGCAACCGGCTCAAACTCGGCGCCGGTATGCCAGGCGCCATGGACGAGAACATAGGTCGACATGTTGTACCTCCCTGTCTGGATTGCCGCGTCCGGACGGCCCGGGATACGCGCAAGTTTCATTCGCTTCCTGATGGATATTGACCTGGACCCGCGGAACGCGCTTGGCTGTGAGCGAACCGGACTGGGCTCGGAGTGAACTGATGCAGCAAATCGCCGCCGCGGATCGCTCGCGCAGGCTGAGTTGGAATACCGCGGACACGAGGCCCGGCGAGCAGTTCGCGTATTACCGCGAGGCGATCTGCCGGGCCTTCATGAACCTGACGCCGGAGCCGCCGGCGACGCCCGGCTTCCTCGCCCGCGTCGAGACCGTTGGGCTCGGCGACGGCGCGGTCAACCGGGTCAGCTTCCCGGAGCATGTCGTGCGGCGCTCGGCCGCCGACATCGCCGTGTCCAGCCGGCGCTGCTACTACCTCAATCTGAAGCTCGCCGGCCGCTGCCGGATCCGGCAGGCGGGACGCGAGATCAGCCTGTCGCCGGGGCAGGTCGGAATCTTCGACAGCGGCCAGCGCTTCGCGCTGCTGCACGACCGCGGCCCGGCGCTGCAGGTCGCCTCGTTCTGGGTGCCGGCCGAGGCGCTGGATGAACGGCTGCCGTCGGCGCCCGAGGTCGCGCCGGCGCGGGTCTCGGATGATCCCTTCGTCGGCCATCTCATCACCGAGACGGCGCAGGTTCTGAACACATCCGCGCTCCGTGCCTCGGATGCGGACAACGCGCGGCTGTTCGGCGTGTTGCTCGATCTGGTCGCGCTCAGCCTGTCGCGCAGTGGTCGCGCAGGCGTCGCAGAGAGCGCAAGCCTTGCCGATGCGACGTGGCTTGCGCTGCGCCGCGCCGTGGACCGCAGGCTGCGCGAGCCCGGGCTCGGCGTTACCGCCATTGCGGCTGCGATCGGTATCAGCGAGCGCTATGTCCACAAACTGTTCGAGCGCGCCGGCACGACATTCGCCAGCCATGTGATGGACCGCCGTCTCGACGGCGCCGCGCGCGATCTGAGGGATCCCGCGCTCGCCGGGCGCGCGATCGGCGACATCGCGTTCGACTGGGGCTTCTCCGACCTGTCGCATTTCACGCGGCGCTTCAGGCACCGCTTCGGCTGCACGCCGCGCGACTGGCGCCGCGGCTGACCAACCCTTCGGAAATCGCCATGGCGCAGCCGTTCACCTACCAGGTCAGCCCGATGCGGGTCGTGTTCGGGGTCGGCACGGTCGCGCAGCTGGCGGACGAGCTCGACCGGCTCGGCATCGGTCGCGCGCTGGTGCTGGCGAGCCGGCGGCAGCAGGCCGAGCTCGGCGATCTCGCTGACCTGACCGGCGGCCGTGTGGCCAGATTGTTCGACGGCGCAGTGGTGCATACGCCGGTGGCGGTGACCGAACATGCGATGGAGATCGTCCGCGAGCTCAAGCCCGACGGCGTGGTTGCGATCGGCGCCGGCGCCGCGACCGGCCTCAGCAAGGCGATTGCGCTGCGCACCGACCTGCCGCAACTGATCGTGCCGACCAGCTATGCCGGCTCCGAGATGACGCCGGTGCTCGGCGAGACTGTCGACGGCGTCAAGACCACGCAATCATCGCCGAGGATACTGCCCGAGACCGTGATCTACGACGTCAACCTGACGATCTCGATGCCGGCAAAATTCTCCGCGATCTCCGGCCTCAATGCGATCGCGCATGCCGCCGAGGCGCTGTACGCGCGGGACGGCAACCCGATCACCTCGCTGATGGCGGAAGAGGCGATCGCAAAGCTCGCATCATCGCTCCCCGACGTGATCGCGCGGCCGCGCGATCTCGATGCGCGCGCGGACGCGCTCTATGGTGCGTGGCTGTGCGCGGTCTGTCTCGGCACCGTCGGCATGGCGCTGCACCACAAGCTCTGTCATACGGTCGGCGCGTTGTTCGACCTGCCGCATGCCGAGACCCATGCAGTGCTGCTGCCGCACACCATCGCCTACAATACGCCGGCCGCGCGCGATTCAGTTAGCCGCGCGGCGAGGGCACTTGGAGCGACCAGCGCCGCCGACGGCTTGTTCGATCTGTCGGCAAGGCTCGGCGCGCCGCGCTCGCTCGCCGAGATCGGCATGCCCGAAGACGGCATCGCAAAGGCCGCTGCGCTCGCCACCAAAAATCCTTACTGGAATCCGCGGCCGATCGAGGAGAGCAGCATCCGCGACCTGCTGAAGCGCGCGTGGTCCGGCGCGCGGCCGCAGGCCGGATGATCAGACCCCGATCGCGTTGCGCGCGATCACGTCGCGGTAGAATGCCGCGCTCAATTTCGGCACCCGGGCCTGGGTCTCGAAATCCACCCGGTAGAGGCCGAAGCGCTTCTCGTAGCCGAATATCCATTCGAAATTGTCCATCAGGCTCCACAGGAAATAGCCATGGACCGGGACCCCGTCGGCGGTCGCGCGCTGCAATTGCGCAAGGTAGTTGCGCAGGAACATGATGCGGTCGAGATCGTAGATCTGCCCGTCCGGATGCACCTTGTCCTCGCCGGACGTGCCGTTCTCGCTGATATAGATGCTCTTGATGTTCCACAGCTTGGCGGCGATCCGCGGCGCCCAATAGATCGTCTCCGGCGCGATCCGCAGCCATTCCGAGCTCATGTGCGGGAAGGAAGCCGGCATCGGCAGCGGCTTCCAGCCGGGGGCATGCTCGGTGGCAAGGATGTAGCATTGCGGCGCGTAGATGTTCAGCCCGACGAAATCATTGGGCTGCGAGATGATCTTCAGCTCGTCCGCGGTGAATTTGGGCGCATCCGCGCCGGCATATTGCAGGAAGCCTTCGGTGTATTTGCCTTCAAGGACGACACCGAGGAAACCTGCGTTGAGCTCGCGGGTCGCGATCTCGGTGGCGCGGATGTTCTCCGGCGTGTTGAAGGCGGGCACGCAGGCGGTGATGTTCTCGGCCGGCCCGACCCGCGTGCCGGCACGGCCTTTGGCGCGGATCGCCTGTACCGCGAGCCCGTGCGCCAGCGCCACATGATGGCGCGCCTGGTTCACCTCGCGCGCCGGCAGCTTCAGCCCCGGGGCGTCGACGCCGAGCGCATAGCCGAAGGGGAGGAAACGCCCGACCTCGTTGAGGGTGAAGACGTTCTTCACGCGGTCGGTCAGTCGCTGTGCCACATAGCCGGCATAGTCGCCGAATGCCTTCGAGGTGTCGCGGGAGCGCCAGCCGCCGACGCGGTCCTGCAGCGCCTGCGGCAGGTCCCAGTGATAGAGCGTGGCGTAGGGCTCGATGCCGTTCGCCAGCAGCTCGTCGACCAGGCGGTTGTAGAAGTCGAGGCCCTTCGGGTTCGGCGTGCCGGAGCCGTCGGGAAATACCCGCGGCCAGGCGATCGAAAACCGATACGCCTTGGCGCCGAGATCCTTGATGAGACGAACGTCCTCCTTGTAGCGGTGATAGTGGTCGTTGGCGCGGTCGCCGGTCGAACCGTCCTCGATCTTGCCCGATGTATGGGTGAAAGTGTCCCAGATCGATGGGCCGCGGCCGTCCTCATTGACCGCGCCCTCGACCTGGTAGGACGAGGTTGCGGTGCCCCAGACGAAGCCCGTGGGAAAGTTCGTGCCGTCCGGCCGCGACGCACGGTTTGCAGCCTCGGCAGAGCCGGCCAAACCGAGCGCCGAGAGGCCTGCAAGGCCCCCAAACTGCCGGCGCGAGAACTTTCCGAACATTGCTGTCTCCCGTCGCGGACGTTGCCGCTGGATGCGGGCCGTAGGTTAACCTTCCATCCCGCCGTTGAGCAACAAGGGTCGGCGGGCCAAAGCGCCGTGGCGAACGTCGCACCAATCAATGCGAACCATTGTGATGTCAATGTCGCGGAGTTGTCAGTTTTGTGGCGACATTTTCTCTACTAGATTGCCTGCTACGTCTTTCCGCAATGACATCCGAATATCCCCGAAATTCCCGTGAGCTGCGCGCGATGAACAAGCCTGCAACCCATGTCCGAAGGGCGCTGCTGCGTCGTCTTGCCACTGCGATCGGCTTGGCTTTGGCGATGGCCGCAAGCGCGCAGGCCGAGCAGACATTTTCGTTCGACCGCACGCCCGGAAAGTTGCCGAAGACGGTGGTCCCGTTGCATTACGCGATCGAGCTGACGCCTGATATCGCGGGCCTCGCTCTGCCCGGCGTCGAGACCGTCGACATCGAGGCGCGCGAGGCGACCGCGCAGCTGACGCTGAACGCGGTCAACACGACATTCGCAGAGGTTACGATCGATGACGGCGCGCAGCGCGCGGAGGTCGCGACCGATGCCGCCGCGCAGACCGCAACGCTGACCTTCGCCAGGCCGCTTGCGGCCGCCCGCCACAAGCTGCGCATCGCCTTCACGGCGCAGATCAACAAATTCGGCACCGGCCTGTTCTCGGTCGACTACCCGACCGGGACCGGGATCAAGCGGATGATCTCCAGCAAGCTGGAGCCAGCCGATGCAAGGCGGATCTTCCCGTGCTGGGATGAGCCGTCGTTCAAGGCGAGCTTCGCGCTGACCGTCGTCATTCCGCGCAATCTGCTCGCGGTCGGCAACATGCCCGTGACCAGCGAAGAGCCGGTCGCCGGCGATCTCAAGAAGGTTGCGTTCGCACCGACGCCGAAGATGTCGAGCTATCTGTTCGTGCTCACGGTCGGCGAGCTCGAGCGCGTCACAGCGGATGCGGGCGGCGTCACAGTCGGCGTGGTGACGACGGAGGGCAAGAGCGGGCAGGGCCGGTTCGCACTCGACAGCGCGGTGAAGCTGCTCGGCTATTACAACGACTATTTCGGCGTCAAATATCCGCTGCCGAAGCTCGACCTGATCGCCGTTCCCGGCGGGTTCGGCGGCGCAATGGAAAACTGGGGCGGCATCACCTTCTTCGAGAGCCGGCTGCTGTTCGATCCTGCGACTTCCGCCGAGACCGCGCGGCGCGGCATCTTCGCCATCATCGCGCACGAGATGGCTCATATGTGGTTCGGCGATCTCGTCACCATGGCGTGGTGGGACAATCTCTGGCTCAACGAGGGTTTTGCCAGCTGGATGGCAACCAAGGCCTCGGAGCAGTTCTATCCGCAGTGGCAGGGCTGGCTGAACGGTTACGGCGCGAAGCAGTTTGCCATGGCGCTCGATGCGCGGCGCACCTCGCATCCCGTGCAGCAGCCGATTGCCGATCACAGCGAAGCGGTGACGGCGTTCGACGCCATCACCTACAACAAGGGGCAGGCGTTGATCCGCATGCTCGAGACCTATCTCGGCGAACCGGCGTTCCGCGACGGCATCCGCAAATACATGGCCGCGCATGCCTACAGCAACGCGACAACCGCTGATCTCTGGCAGGCGCTCGAGAGTAGCGGCGGCAAGGCGATCACTGGGATCGCCGCCTCCTTCACCGAGCAGGACGGCGTGCCGCTGGTCGTGGCCGAGACGGACTGCGATGGCGCGGCGCAACGGCTGACCTTGCGGCAGGATCGCTTCGTGATCGCGCCGGCCAACAATCCGCCGCTGCCGGCCCGCAACTGGCAGATCCCCGTTGCGGTCGGACCGACGCATGGCAAGCCGTTTGACGAGATATTGCTGAAGGGAAGCACCGATATGCCGGCCGGCGCCTGCGGCGATGCGATCAAGGTCAACCTCGGCGACGTCGGTTACTTCAGGGTCGAGTACGGTCCGAAGAACCGTGCGGCGTTGCTGAACGCATTCCCGCAAATGCAGGTCGCCGACCGTCTCAATGTCGTTACCGACAGCTGGGCGCTGGTGCAGGCGGGCCGCGCGGAGGCGCCGTCCTATCTCGCGCTGTTCGATGCGCTCGATGCCGGTGACCATCGCGCGGTGTGGGACCAGGTGATTTCGACATTTGCGGCGCTGAACCGCCTGGCTCGCGACCGCACCGAGCGGCCGGTGATCCAGGCCTATGCCCGCGCCAAGCTGCGCCCGGTGTTCGATCGGATCGGATGGGACGGCGCCGGTTCAGGCGACGATGACATTGCGTTGTTGCGTGCAAGCCTGATCTCGACGCTTGGCGATCTCGGGGATGCAGCTATTCTGGCGGAAGCGAAGCGGCGCTTTGCGGCATTCGTCGATGATCCCAATTCGCTTCCGACCGCATTGCGCGACGCCGTCACGCATGTTGTCGGTGTGACCGCCGATCGGGCGACCTACGACCAGCTGCTGGCGCTGGCACGTAACAGCACGGCAACCAATGAACGGCTGCGCTATTATCTCGCGGCGGCAAGTGCCCGCGATGCTGAATTGGCGCGGGCAACGCTGGCGTTGACGCTGACCAACGAATTGCCCGACACGATCGTGACGGGGATGATCAACGCGGTTGCGTCCGCCGGCGAGCAGCCGCAGCTCGCCTGGAACTTCGTCCGGACCAATTTCGATACGTTGCTGGCGAGGCAGGGGCCGAACTTCCGCGACCAGTTCGTGCCGAACTTCATGACCAACTTTACCGATGAGGCACACGCGGCGGAACTGGCTGCGTTCGCTCCGTCGCAATCGACCACCGGCGGACGGGTGATGGTGGCGCGATCGGTGCAGGCGATCGCAATCTCGGCCGATCTTGCCGCGCGCGTGCTGCCCGCCGCCGACGCCTGGATCAGGGCGCACAAGCCGTGAGATCGCGAGGGAGTTTCCGGCGGCGCGCGATGCGGCTATGCTCCGTGCGCGGCATGCAATCAACGATGCGAGGCTGAGATGGTCAAAGGTTCCGATTTGCTGGTCGCTGCCCTCGAGAATGAGGGCGTGGAGCGGGTGTTCGGCGTTCCCGGCGAGGAGAATCTCGACGTCGTCGAGAGCCTGCACAAATCCTCGATCAACCTGATCGTGACGCGCCACGAGCAGGCCGCGGCATTCATGGCGGCGACCTATGGCAGGTTGACCGGAAAGCCCGGCGTCTGCATGACGACGCTCGGCCCCGGCGCGCTCAACCTCACCACCGGCGCCGCCTATGCGCTGCTCGGCGCGATGCCGATGGTGATGCTGACGGGCCAGAAGGGCATCTTGAGCAGCCGGCAGGCCAAGTTCCAGATTGTCGACATCGTCAATACGTTTCGTCCGCTGACCAAGCTGTCGCTGCAGATCGTCAGCGGCGCGACCATTCCGACGCTGGTCCGCGACGCCTTTCGCATTGCGACGCAGGAACGGCCGGGGCCGGTGCTGCTCGAACTGCCGGAGGACATTGCGGGCGAGGAGACTGCGCCGGTCGAAATGATACCGCCGCATCCGATCGAAATTCCGATCGCGCACGCCGCCGCGCTGGACCGCGCCGCCGACATGATCCTGAAGGCGCAGCGCCCGCTGATCATGCTTGGTGCTGCGGCATCGCGTCCGCGCTCCACCGCCGGGATCGGCGACTTCGTGCGGCGCACGAAGATCCCGTTCATTACTACGCAGATGGGCAAGGGCACGGTGTCGGGCGGCACCAATCAGTATATGGGGACCGCCGCGCTGAGTGAGCGCGACTATGTGCATGAGGCGATCGACCGCGCCGACCTCATCATCGCGATCGGTCATGACACGGTCGAGAAGCCGCCTTTCATCATGGGCCCGAAGGGGCCGCAGGTGATCCATGTCAGCTACATGCCGGCAACGGTCGAGCAGGTCTATTTCCCGCAATGCGAGGTGATCGGCGATGTCGGGCCGAGCCTCGAATTGCTGGCTGATCGGGTCGAGGGAAAGCTGCCGCATGCCAGCGCGCTGCTCAGCCTGCGCGAGAGCATTCTGGCCAAGGTCACCGATCGCGCCACCGAGGGCCGCTGGCCGCCGACGCCGCAGCGCATCGTGCACGATGTGCGGCAGGTCATCCCGGAGGACGGCATCGTCGCGCTGGACAACGGCATGTACAAGATCTGGTTCGCACGCAACTACCGCACGCTGCTCGCGAACTCGCTGCTGCTCGACAACGCGCTCGCGACCATGGGCGCCGGCCTGCCGTCGGCGATGATGGCGGCGATGCTGTATCCGAAGAACCGCGTGCTCGCGGTCTGTGGCGATGGCGGCTTCATGATGAACTCGCAGGAACTCGAGACTGCCGTCCGCCTCAAGCTCAATCTGGTGATTTTGATCCTGGAGGATTCCGCCTACGGCATGATCCGCTGGAAGCAGGCGGTCGACAATTTCCCGGATTTCGGCCTGACCTTCGGCAATCCGGATTTCGTCAAATACGCCGAAAGCTACGGCGCCAAGGGTTCGCGGATCGCGAGCACGGATGCGATCGTCCCGACCCTGGAGCGCGCCTTCTCCGGCGGCGGCGTGCATCTTGTCGTGGTGCCGATCGACTATACCGAGAACAAGCGGGTGCTGGTCGACGAACTGCGCGAGAAGGTGCAGCAGATCGATGTGTCGTAGAGCATGATCCGGACCCGAACGGCCGCGTTAGCGCAAAGTGCGAAGCGGTTTTCCCTCGCGACAAACGCAAAGCGTTTGCGCGGAGATCATGCTCAAACAAGAAGCTGAAGCATGGCTGCGATGGGCAAGGAACGAAAAGCCCTCGGCTTGATTGAACGTAAGCCGCCATGGTAGCACGCCAAGATATTACGCGATGGCATCACTCGTTGTGCTGATGGCCGGCGATACCAGATCTGAGAGGTCACGTGACTGCACCAAATCCTGCCGCCGGCAAACCCATCGATCCCGCCGCGCTTGCCAATGTGCCGCGGCTGGTCACGGCCTATTTCGCCGGCAAGCCCGACGCCGGCGATCCCGCCCAGCGGGTTGCGTTCGGTACCTCGGGCCATCGCGGCTCGTCGCTGAAGAATTCCTTCAACGAGGACCATATCCTCGCCACCACACAGGCGATCTGCGATTACCGGCGCGAGAAGGGCCTCACCGGGCCGCTGTTCATCGGCATCGACACCCATGCGCTGGCCGAGCCGGCGCTGGCCAGCGCGGTCGAGGTGTTCGCGGCCAACGGCGTCGAGATCATGATCGATGCGCAGGGCGGCTACACGCCGACGCCGGTGATCTCGCACGCGATCCTGAGCTACAACAAGGGCCGCAGCACGGGCCTTGCCGACGGCGTCGTCATCACGCCGTCACACAATCCTCCGGAGGATGGCGGCTACAAATACAATCCGCCGCATGGCGGCCCGGCCGACACGGACGTCACCGCCGTGGTCGAGAAGAACGCCAACCGCTACATCGAGGCAGGCCTCAAGGGCGTCGCGCGGCTGCCCTATGATCGCGCGCGCAAGGCAGCGAGCACGCATCTGCACGACTACATCACGCCCTATGTTGCCGATCTCGGCAACACCGTCGATCTCGCGCTGATCAAGTCCGCCGGCGTCAAGATCGGCGTCGACCCGCTCGGCGGCGCGGCGGTGCACTACTGGCAGCCGATCATCGCGCGCTACGGCATCAACGCCACGGTCGTCAATGATGCGGTCGATCCGACCTTCCGCTTCATGACCGCGGACTGGGACGGCAAGATCCGGATGGACTGCTCGTCGCCTTATGCGATGGCGAGCCTGATCGGGATGCGCGATCGTTTCGACGTCGCCTTCGCCAACGACACCGACGCCGACCGCCACGGCATCGTGACGCGCTCGAACGGGCTGATGAACCCGAACCACTTCCTCGCCACCGCGATCGCCTATCTGTTCGCGCACCGGCCGCAATGGAGCAAGGACGCCGCGATCGGCAAGACCATCGTGTCGAGCTCGATCATCGATCGCGTCGCGACGAAGCTGGGCCGCAAGCTGGTCGAGACGCCGGTCGGCTTCAAATGGTTCGTCGACGGGCTCGGCAGCGGCGGCTTCGGCTTTGCCGGTGAGGAGAGCGCGGGCGCATCCTTCCTGAAGCGCGACGGTTCGGTGTGGACCACCGACAAGGACGGCATCATCCTCGGCCTCCTGGCGGCCGAGATCATCGCCAAGACCGGCCGCGATCCGAGCGAATTGTTTGGCGAGCTGACCGCCGAACTCGGCGTTCCCTATTACGAGCGCATCGATGTGGCGGCGACGCCGAAGCAGAAGAACGCGCTGAAGGCGCTCGGGCCCGATCAGCTCAACATGACGCAGCTCGCCGGCGATGCCGTGCGGGCGGTCAGGGCCAAGGCGCCGGGCAACGACCAGCCGTTCGGCGGCATCAAGGTCGAGAGCGAGGCGGGCTGGTTCGCCGCGCGTCCCTCTGGCACCGAGGATGTCTACAAGATCTACGCCGAAAGCTTCCGCGGGCCGGATCATCTCAAGCAGATCCAGGGCGACGCGCAGGCCGCGATCGCCAAGGTGTTCTGAAACGCGCGAGCCGGGCGGACCTCATGCGAATATTGTTGACCGGCTCCTCCGGCTGGCTCGGCCGTTTCCTCGCGCCGCGGCTTCGACAGGCCGGCCATGATGTGGTCGGCCTCGACGTCGTCCCGGGCGAGGCGACCGATGTCACAGGCTCGGTAGCCGAACGATCGGTGGTCGAGCGCGTGTTCGCGGATTACGGCATCGAGGCCGTGATCCATGGCGGCGCGCTGCACAAGCCCGATATCGCGCGGTTCGCGCCGCAGGCCTTTGTCGACGTCAACGTGTCAGGCACGCTCAATTTGCTGCAGGCAGCCGTTGCTGCCGGCCACGACCGTTTCGTCCTCACCTCGACGACCTCGCTGATGATCTCGCAGGCGATCCGCGACGAGGAAGGCCATGCTGCGGTGTGGCTCGACGAGACGACAGGACCGCTCGAGCCGCGCAACATTTACGGAGTGACAAAACTCGCCGCTGAAGGGCTGTGCCGGCTGTACAGCCGCGAGCACGGGCTGAACTGCGCGGTGCTGCGCACCAGCCGCTTCTTCCCCGAGGATGACGACACCATCCGCGACATCCATGGCGAGAACCTGAAGGCGACCGAGCTGCTGTACCGCCGCCTCACCGTCGAGGACGCCGCCGATGCTCATGTCGCGGCGCTGGACAAGATCCGCGGCTTCGAGGTCTTTGTCATCAGCGCGCCGACGCCGTTTGCGCGCAGCGATGTCGCCGACCTGAAGACGGACGCGGCCGGGGTCATCGCGCGCACCTTCCCCGATGCGCCGGCGCTGTTCGCGCGGCGCGGCTGGCACCTGCCGAAATCGATCGGCCGGATCTACGACGCGAGCAAGGCCGAACGGCTGCTCGGTTTCCGCGCCGGCACGGATTTCGCAGCGGTGCTCGGCGCCTTGCGCAGCGGCACGCCGCTTCCCTTTGCGCACGATCCCGATTATGTCTCGCCGTCAACGAGGCTCGCAAATGGCTGACTTCCACGGCGTCTTTCCGTATCTGGTGTCCCCGGTCGACCCTGCCGGCCATGTCCGCACCGAGGTGCTGGGCCGGCTCTGCGACGATCTGGTCAAGGCCGGCGTCCACGGCCTGACGCCGCTCGGCTCGACCGGCGAGTTCGCCTATCTCAACAATGCGCAGCGCATGCAGGTGGTGGCGACCACGATCGAGGCCGCGCAGGGCCGCGTGCCGGTGGTCGCCGGCGTCGCCTCGACCTCGACGGCGGATGCGGTGGCGCAGGCCAAGGCCTACCAGAAGCGCGGCGCGACCGGCATCCTCGCGATCATGGAGGCGTATTTTCCGGTCGGCGACGCGCAGGTCGAAGCCTATTTCCGCGCCATCGCCGATGCCGTCGACATTCCGGTCGTGATCTACACCAATCCGAATTTCCAGCGCTCCGACCTCACGCTCGACGTCATCGCGCGGCTCGCCGGGCATCCGCGCATCGGCTACATCAAGGACGCCTCGACCAACACCGGGCGGCTGCTGTCGATCATGAACCGTTGCGGCGACAGCCTGAAGGTGTTCTCGGCCTCCGCCCATATTCCGGCCGCGGTGATGCTGATCGGCGGCCACGGCTGGATGGCGGGTCCTGCCTGCATCATCCCGCGGCAAAGCGTCGAGCTCTACAATCTGTGCCGCCGCACCCGCTGGGATGAGGCGATGGCCCTGCAGCGCAAGCTGTGGCGCATCAACGAGGCGTTTGCCCGCTTCAACCTCGCCGCCTGCATCAAGGCCGGGCTCGCGAGCCAGGGCTACGACGTCGGCGATCCCGTGCCGCCGCAGGCGCCGCTCACGGCCGAGCAGCGCAAGGTGGTCGAGGCGGCGTTGCGCGATCTGGCCTGAAGCCGTCGGGGGCCACGCGGCAAAATGCCGGGCAATCCGCCCTGGCTATGCCGGAAACCTCCGCTTGGTCAGCGCGTTTGTTGCGTGGAGCACAGCAATGAATCGGCGTACCGTCCTTGTCCTGGCCGTGATCGCGGCCGTTCTGCTGATATTCGCGGCCGGCAGCATCCGTCAGGCGCCGTGGAGCGGCCCGGCTGCCCGCGCGGTCACCGAGCGCGGCGCGCTGTCGGACGCCGAAAAGGCCAATGTCGAGATCTTCGAGAAGGTCTCGCCGTCGGTCGTGCAGGTGGTGACGCAAACTGCCGCCAATCCGCTGAGCGAGGAGCAGGAGGGCGGCGCGGCGTCGGGCACCGGCATTGTCTGGGACAATGACGGCCACGTCGTCACCAACAACCACGTGGTGCAGAATGCGAGCCAGGTCGCGATCCGCTTCGCCTCCGGCGAGGCGGTACGCGCCGAGATCGTCGGCACGGCGCCGAACTACGACCTGGCGGTGCTGCGCATCCGCAGCGCGCGCAACCTGCCGCCGCCCCTGGCGCTCGGCAGCTCCGCCGATCTCAAGGTCGGCCAGTTTGCCTATGCGATCGGCAACCCGTTCGGGCTCGATCAATCGATGTCCAGCGGCATCATCAGCGCGCTCAAGCGCCGGCTGCCGACCTCCAGCGGCCGCGAGATCTCCAACGTGATCCAGACCGACACCGCGATCAATCCGGGCAATTCGGGCGGCCCGTTGCTCGATTCCGCCGGCCGGCTGATCGGCGTGACCACGGCGATCCTATCGCCGTCGGGCTCGAATGCCGGCATCGGCTTCGCGATCCCGGTCGACATCGTCAATCGCGTGGTGCCCGAGCTGATCCGCAACGGCCGCGTGCCGACGCCGGGGATCGGCATCGTCACCGCGAATGAGGCCGTCGCCACCCGTATCGGTGCCGAAGGATTGATCGTGGTGCGCACGACACCGGGGTCGCCGGCCGAGCGCGCCGGGATACGCGGGGTCGACATGTCGACCGGTGAGCTCGGCGACGTGATCACCGCGGTCGACGGCAAGCCGGTGCACCGGCTCTCCGATCTGGCCGACCAGCTCGAGCAGATCGGGGTCGGCAAGAAGGTCCGGCTCAGCGTGAACCGCGAAGGCTCGGCGCGCGATGTCGAGGTCGCCATCGTCGATATCGGCCGGACGCAATAATGTCGTCACTGCCCTGACGCGTACCGCCGGATTGTGCTTTCGCGCGCCGCGCGACGAGATGCCTGTCCTTCGGCTGGCGTGTGGTTGTCAGGCCGCCAAAATCCGCTAAAACCCCCGCCAAATTCTCTGGAAATTCTTGGAAGCTCGAAGGACCCTCTGATGAACATTCTTCCCGGCAATATGCGTTTTGGTGCGGGCCAGCCAGTCAAGCGTCTGGAAGACCAGCGGCTGGTCACCGGGAAGGGGCATTTCATCGACGACAAGCCGCAGGACGGTGCGCTCTGGCTGCATGTGCTGCGCTCGCCGCACGCCCACGCCAACATCAAGTCGATAAACGCCAAGGCGGCGCTGGAGATGCCGGGCGTCAAGGCCGTCTATACCGGCGCCGACCTCGTCGAGGACGATATCGGCACGCTGCCGACGCTTGCGATCTTCAAGCGGCCCGACGGCTCGCCGATGACCGTGCCGCCGCGACGCCTGCTGGCGCATGAGGTGGTGCGTTACGCGGGCGAGGGCGTCGCGGCGGTGGTCGCGACCTCGCGCGTGCTGGCCCAGACCGCGGCCGAAGCGATCGAGATCGATTACGAGGTGCTGCCCTCGGTGGTCGATCCGGTCGAGGCGATCAAGCCGGGCGCGCCGGCGGTCTGGCCGGAGGCACCCGACAACGTCGTGGCCGCGATGAGCTATGGCGATGCCGCCAAGGTCGAGGAAGCCTTCGCCAACGCCGCGCACAAGGTGTCGCTCGACCTGGTCAGCCAGCGCCTGGTGCCGTCGGCGATGGAGCCGCGCTCGACCATTGCCGAGATCGAGAAGAAGACCGGACGGCTGATCCTCCACGTGCAGTCGCAGACCCCGGGCTCGACCCGCGACCTGCTGGCGGAATCGATCCTGAAGCGACCGAAGGACAGCGTACGCGTGCTGGTCGGCGACATCGGCGGCGGCTTCGGCCAGAAGACCAGCCTGTATCCGGAGGACGGCATCGTCGCCTATGCCGCGACCAAGCTGAACGAGAAGATCCGCTGGCGCGGCGACCGCACCGACGAGTTCGTCGGCGGCACCCATGGCCGCGACCTGACCTCGACCGGCGAGTTCGCGCTCGACGCCAAGGGCCGCGTGCTGGCCTATCGGGTGCGCTCGATCGGCGGTACCGGGGCCTATTCGTCGGGCACCGCCAACATCATCCCGCTGGTGCTCGGGCCGTTCGTGCAGACCGGCGTCTACGACCTGCCGCTGGTGCATTTCGAGGTGAAGTCGGTGATGACCCACACCGCGCCGGTCGGGGCCTATCGCGGCGCCGGCAGGCCCGAGGCGGTGTTCATCGTCGAGCGGCTGTTCGATGCCGCCGCGCGCCAGATCGGCATGGACCCGCGCACCATCCGCAAGGTCAACTACATCAAGCCGGCGCAGCTGCCCTACACCAACGCGGTCGGGCAGGTGTACGATTCCGGTGCCTTCGCGCACATGCTGGAGCGCGCGTCTGATTTGGCGGACTGGAACGGCTTTACCGCGCGCAAGAAGGCGGCGAAGAAGAAGGGCCTGCTCTACGGCCGCGGCCTGACCAGCTACATCGAATGGACCGGCGGCCGCGCCCACACCGAGAACGTCTCGCTGCATGCGACCGCGGAAGGCCGCGTCATCCTGCATTCCGGCACCATGGCGATGGGGCAGGGCCTCGCCACCACCTACACCCAGATGATCGCTGATACGCTCGGCATCGCCATGGACAAGATCGACGTGATTCAGGGCGACACCGACCTCGCCACCGGCTTCGGCAGCGTCGGCTCGCGTTCGCTGTTCGTCGGCGGCACCGCGGTTGCGGTCTCCTCGAACGACATGATCAACAAGGCGCGCGACAAGGCCTCCAATTTGCTGGAAGCCTCCGTCGAGGACATCGAGTATCGCGACGGCTTCCTCACCGTGGTCGGCACCGACAGGCGCATCAGCCTGTTCGAGATCGCGGCGAAGGAAAACGGCGCAAAGCTCTCGGTCGAGAGCGAGGGTAATGTCGACGGGCCGAGCTGGCCGAACGGCACCCATATCTGCGAGGTCGAGATCGATCCGGAGACCGGCGTCACGCGGGTGGCGCGCTACACCACGGTCGATGACGTCGGTGTTGCCGTCAATCCGATGCTGGTGACGGGGCAGGTGCATGGCGGCGTTGTCCAGGGTATCGGCCAGGCGCTGTACGAAGGCGTGGCCTACAGCGAGGAAGGCCAGCTGCTGACCGCGAGCTATCAGGACTATTGCATCCCGCGCGCGGACGACATTCCGCCGATCACGGTGACGCTCGATGGCTCCGCGCCGTGCAAGACCAATCCGCTGGGCGCCAAGGGCTGCGGCGAGTCCGGCGCGATCGGCGGGCCGCCCTGCATCACCAACGGCGTGATGGATGCGCTGAGCGAGGTCGGGATCAAGCAGCTGAACACGCCGCTGACGCCGTCGAAGATCTGGCAGGCGATCCAGAACGCGAAGGCGGGGGCTGCTTAGCCGTCATTCCGGGGCGCGCGCTAGCGCGAACCCGGAATCTCGCGCCACAACATCGAGGTTCCGGGTTCATCGCTCTGCGATGCCCCGGAACGACGGTGCCCTACAGTCCCAGCACCATCTTCGCGATGATGTCGCGCTGGATCTCGGACGATCCGCCGAAGATCGTATAGGCACGGCCGTTGAGATATTCCGGCACCACCGGCAGCAGCTCCTCCGGAATCGCCGGCTCGTGGTTAAGCCGGTAGAACGGCCGCGCCGGCTCGACGGCAAGGCCGTCCTGGCCGATCACGTCGACGCCAAGCCGCGTCACCGCCTGGCGGATCTCGCTGACGCGGAGCTTGATCAGCGACGACACCGCGCCCGGATTCTGCCCGGTCTGCAGCGCCGACAGCACCCTGAGCTCGGTCATCTCGAGCGCATCGATGTCGACCTCGACCTCCGACATCCGGATCGCGATATCGGGATCCTCGATGGCGCGGCCGGTGACCTCGGAGCCTGCGAGATCGGTGATCGTCTTCAGCGCCTCGCGCAGCTTGGCCGACGCGATGCCGGAGCCGCGCTCGAATTCGAGCAGATATTTGCCGTAGGTCCAGCCCTTGCCTTCCTCGCCGACGCGGTTGGCGACGGGCACGCGGACGTCGTCGAAGAATACCTGGTTGACCTCGTGGTCGCCGCCGATGGTCAGGATCGGGCGGGTAGTGATCCCCGGCGTCTTCATGTCGATCAGGATGAAGCTGATGCCGTCCTGCTGCCGCTCGCCGTCATTGGTTCGCACCAGCGCGAACATGCGGTTGGCGTGATGGGCGTGCGTGGTCCAGATCTTGGTGCCGTTGATGACGTAGTCGTCGCCGTCGCGCACCGCGCGCGTCTTCAGCGAGGCGAGGTCGGAGCCCGAGCCCGGCTCGGAATAGCCCTGGCACCAGTAATCCTCGCCGGAGAGAATCCGCGGCAGATAGAAATTCTGCTGCTCGGGCGAGCCGAACCCGATGATGACGGGGCCGACCATCTTCACGCCCATCACGTTGACATTGGGCACGCCGGCGCGGGCGCATTCGGCCTCGAAGATCCAGCGCTGCGCCGGCGTCCAGTCCGGTCCGCCATGTTCCACCGGCCAGCCCGGGGCGCCCCAGCCCTTCTTATGCAGCGCGCGCTGCCACGCCATGCCGATGTCGGGATCGGAGAACACCGACGGCGTCAGCGCGGTGGCGCGCTTCATCTCCGGCGTCAGGCTCCCGGCAATGAAATCGCGGACTTCCTGCTCGAAAGCGCGTTCCTCGGCGCTGAAGGTGAGATCCATGGTGCGCTCTCCGTTAGGCGTGCGCGCGGCCGCTCAGCGCGGCGTGGCGGCGATAATGATGGGCGCTGTTGCCGAACAGCGTATCGAAGGCGAGCAGCCGCTTGAAATACGCGCCGATGTCGAGCTCCTCGGTGACGCCCATCGCGCCGTGCAGCTGCACCGCCTGCTCGGCGACGAAGCGCGCGCAGTTGCCGATCTTCGCCTTGGCGCCGGACGCCGCACGGCTGCGGGCCACAGGCTCGGCATTGGCCATCAGCGCGGCGCGCAACGCCATCGAGCGCGCCTCGTCGACCTGCATCGCCACGTCCGCGAGGCGATGGCGGATCACCTGGTTGGCCGATAGCGGCCGGCCGAACTGCTTGCGGATTTTGGTGTATTCGAGCGTAGTGTCGAGCAGCGTCTGCATGATGCCGACCGCCTCGGCGCCGAGCGCGGCCATCGCGCGGTCGACCACGGTTTCGATCGCGGGCAGCGTATCGCTGCCGTCGCCGAGCAGCGCATCGGCGGGCAATTGCACATCCTTCAGATCGAGATTGCAGCCGCGCCCGCCGCCGAGCCGCGCGTAGTCGCGCAGAGTGAGCCCGGGCGTCCCCGCCGGCACCAGGAACAGGCCAAGCTTGCCGGACGCACTATTGGCGTTGGCGATACGGGCCGAGACGATGATCTGGTCGGCTGCTGCGCCGTCGAGTACGGCGATCTTGCTGCCGTTCAGACGCCAACCGTCGGCCGTCTTGCCGGCCGTCGTGTCGACATGAGCGAGATCGAAGCGCGCGGCGCGCTCGGAATGCGCGAAGGCGAGCGTAAGCTTGCCCTCGGCAACATCAGGCAGGATCGCCTGCTTCTGCGCCTCGGAGCCGCGTTCGGCGACCAGCGCGGCGCCGATCACGACCGTGGAGAGGAACGGCTCGGACACCAGCCCGCGGCCGAACGCTTCCATCAACAGTCCGATCTCGATCGCGCCGCCGCCGAGCCCGCCATGGGCTTCGCTGATCGGCAGCGCCAGCCAGCCGAGCTCGGCGAACTGTTTCCAGATCGCGGGCGAATAGCCCAGCGGATCGTTCGCCGCTTTTTTGCGATGCTCGGGGCTGAAGGTTTCCGCCACGAAGCGGTCGGCACTTTCGCGCAGCAGGCGCTGCTCGTCGCTGAGGGTGAGGTCCATCTGGCTTGCTACACGTTGGCGGTTTTCTTGACGGAGGGATGCAGACCTGCGGGGTCCACCACCATGCCGAATTCCTGAAGGTTGTGGGCGTGGCAGAGCTGATGCAGCGCGAAGGCCTGATCGATCGCGGCAGGCTGCCCCATGATGTCGATCGAGCGGTTCACCGCCTCCTTGGAAAGCTTCAGCGCAAAGGCGGGCTTTGCGGCGATCCGCCGCGCCAGCGCCAGCGTGAACGACGAGAGATCGCCGCGTCGCACCACGTGATTGACCATGCCGAGGCGATGCGCCTCGTCGGCACTCCAGACGTCGGCGGTGAACAGCATCTCCTTGGCCTTGCGCGCGCCGAGCTCCCAGGGATGCACGAACCACTCGACGCCGCAGACGCCCATCGTCACCACGGGGTCGCAGAACTCGGCATCGTTGCTGGCAACGATCAGGTCGCAGGCCCAGGCCAGCATCAACCCGCCGGCAATGCACTTGCCGTGCACCTCGGCGATCGTCGGCTTTGCCAGATTGCGCCAGCGCCTTGTGATCTGCAGGTAGATCTCCTGCTCGCGCGCGAAGCGGCCATGGGCGTTTGGCTCGGCGAAGCCGCCCCAATTTCCGACTGGCGGGAAATCAGCGCCGGCCTGGTTCTTGGCCCCTGGCCTGAGATCGTGACCCGCCGAGAAATGTGGGCCGTTGCCGGCGAGGATGATGACCTTGACCGCGTCGTCCTGCACCGCCCGGTCGAAGGCGGCGTTGAGGTCGTAGGTCATCTGCAGGTTCTGGGCGTTGCGGGCCTCGGGGCGGTTCATCACGATCCGCGCGATCGCGGGCTCGGGCCGTTCGACAACAATCGTCTCGAATTGTTCAGACGCCAATGGATCCTCCCGCGATTGATTTTTTCGCCATGATGAACGGCGCGGGCAGGGATAGGCAAGCGTCATCATCCGCAAAAGAAGCCGCGAAATCCGCCGCACGGGATTATCCGGCGAAAATCTGTTACGCTGACGCAGAATCCACCCGGGGAGGACCATCTTCATGCGCAAGCTTTGGACCGTACTCGCAGCGCTGGCGACATTGAGCCTGACCAACTGCGGCTACAACGCGATCCAGACCAGTGACGAGCAGGTCAAGTCGAGCTGGTCGGAGGTGGTGAACCAGTACCAGCGGCGCGCCGATCTCGTGCCCAACCTGGTCAACTCGGTGAAGGGCTTTGCGCAGCAGGAGAAGGACGTGCTGCTCGGCGTCACCAACGCGCGCGCCAAGGTCGGCAGCATCCAGGCAACGCCCGAGGTGCTCAACGATCCGGCGGCGTTCCAGAAGTTCACGCAGGCGCAGGGCGAATTGACCAGCGCGTTGTCGCGGCTCCTGGTCGTCACCGAAAACTATCCGCAGTTGAAATCGGACGCGCTGTTCCGCGACCTGATGGCGCAGCTCGAGGGCACCGAGAACCGCATCACCGTGGCGCGCAATCGCTACATCAAGGCAGTGCAGGACTACAACGTCGGCATCCGCACCTTCCCGAACAATTTGACCGCGATGGCGTTCGGCTACAAGGAGAAGCCCAACTTCACGGTCGACAATGAAAAGGAAATATCGACCGCGCCGAAGGTCGATTTCAATAATCCGTCGCCGGCCCCTGCGCCGTCGAAATAGCGCCGGCGCGCGCGCATCGCGATGACCGCCGCACGCGTCATCCTGCTCGCCTTCCTGCTGGGCTTCGTGTGCCCGGCATGGGCCGAGGTCGCGGTGCCTCCGCTCACCGGCCGCGTCGTCGACCAGACCGGGACGCTGTCCGCCGGCGATGTCGCGACGCTCACCGACCGGCTGAAGGATCTGGAAGTCCGCAAGGGCAGCCAGATCGCGGTCCTGATCGTGCCGACCACGGGCGAGGAAACCATCGAGCAATTCTCGATCCGCGTGGCCGAGGCCTGGAAGATCGGGCGCAAGAAGGTCGACGACGGTGCGCTCCTTGTCGTCGCCAAGAACGACCGGCACTTGCGCATCGAGGTCGGCTACGGCCTCGAAGGCGTGCTGAGCGATGCCGTCACCCATCGCATCATCGACGAAGACATCACGCCGAAATTCAAGGCCGGCGATTTCGCCGGCGGCATCTCGGCCGGCGTCGACCGGATGATCCGCCTGATCAATGGCGAGAAATTGCCGGCGCCGGAGCCCGAGCATTGGCAAGGGCCGAACCTGGTCGACTTCGCCAATCCGGTGACGATCTTTATCGTCATCATCGTGGCCGGCGTGTTGCGTGGGATACTGGGACGGTTGTTGGGCTCGGTCGCGACCGGCGGTGTTGTCGGCGTCTTCACCTGGATGGTGGCCGGCTCGCTCGCCACGGCGCTGGTGGTCGGCCTGTTCGCCGCCGTCGCGGCGCTGATCTTCGGCGGATTGAACTTCGGCGGTCCGGCGGCAGGCTCGGGACCGTACCGGCGCGGCGGCGGTTATTCCGGCGGCTGGTCCGGCGGCGGGGGCTGGAGCAGCGGCTCGAGCTCGAGCGATAGCGGCGGTTTCAGCGGCGGAGGCGGCAGCTTCGGCGGCGGCGGCGCCTCGGGGAGCTGGTAGGCATGGGCATCAAGCGCATCGGCAAGCATCTGATCGAACACCGCTGGCGGGTGCGGCGTGATTTTCCGCCGCGCGTGCTCGACGCCATCGAGCGGGCGATCAAGGCCGGCGAGGCCACTCATTCCGGCCAGATCCGTTTCGTCGTCGAGGGCGCGCTCGACGGTGTGCCGCTGTTCCGCAATCAGCCTGCACGGGAGCGTGCGCTCGACGTGTTCTCGCATTTGCGGATCTGGGACACCGATCACAACAATGGCGTTCTGATCTATCTGTTGCTCGCCGACCGCGACGTCGAGATCGTCGCCGACCGCGGCATCGACGCGAAGGTCGGCCATGCCGGCTGGGAGGCGATCTGCCGCACGATGGAAACGGATTTCCGTTCCGGCCGCTTCGAGCAGGGCGTGATCAAGGGGATCGAGGCGGTGTCGCGGGAGCTGGCAGAGCATTTCCCGCCTCCGGCCGGCCCGAACGAGCTACCGGATAAGCCGGTGGTGATTTGAGGAGCTGGGTGTGCTCAGTGTCTTTTCACCCTCCCCTGGAGGGGGAGGGTCGCTGTGCATGCAGCGAAGCGGAATGCGCAGCGGGGTGGGGTGATCTCTCCACTCGGACGCCGCCCGTAACGAGAGACCTTCACCCCACCTCGGTTCGCATTGCGCTATTGCTTCATGCGAACCGATCCTCCCCCTCCAGGGGAGGATAAGGGAGAGCCTACGCCTTCACCGATGGCCGCGCGCCGACGCGGTTGAACCAGGCGACGATGTTGGCGTTCGACTGGTCCAGCGGCTGGCCGACCTGATTGCCGAAATCGAGCCAGCAATAGAGCAGCATGTCGGCGAGAGTGAAGCGCTTGCCGCAGATGTATTCGCGGCCGTCGGCCATCTGGTCGTTCAGCCACTTGATGCGGTTGGCGGCGATCATCTTCAGGCCGGGCGAGGCTTCGGGCGCGACGGGAATGCGTTTCTCGAAGAATTTCAGCGCTTCACCGAAGCGGTAGCCGTTGGCGAGCGGCTCGGCGATGTTGAGATCGACGCGGCGCGTCCACATCCGGCATTCCGCGCGCTCTTCCGGCGTGGTGCCGATCATCGCGGGCGAGGGGTGCTTCTCCTCGAGATATTCGCAGATCGCCGTGATCTCGGAGAGGTAGTTGCCGCAGTCGAGCTCGAGCGCCGGCATCTGGCCGTGCGGATTGCGCTTCAGGTGTTCCGTCTCGCGGTTCTCGCCCTTGCGCAGGTCGACGGTCTGCTTGGGTATCTCGATGCCCTTCTCCGCCATAAACATGCGCACGATGCGCGGATTGGGTCCGATCGAGTCGTAAAGCTTCATGATCCTCGCTCCCTGTTTCCTAGGCGTTGTTATTGCCGCTGTTGAACAGGCCGCGTGCGGATTTGTCAAATGTGAAGGTGTTCAGCCCTCAAAACGTCATTGCGAGGAGCGTTTGCGAGGAAGCGATCCATCCTTCCAGCTATGCAGAGCCATGGTGCTTCGCGGAGCCTGTCATCGGGCGCGCGTTCGCGCGACCCGTTGGCTCGCAATGACGAAGGAGGCGAAGCTCAATCGTCGAGCTTGTTGAGGTCGCGCACCGACTGCATGATCGGCTCGAAATTCGAGCGCGCATCGAGTGCATCGAACAGTTGCGCGGTGTCCTCGAGCAGGCCGTGCGAGCGCTGCAGCGCGATCCGGACATCGTCCTGCGGCGTGTCGGATAGCCGGCCATGACCCGACAGCAGGATCTTCGAGTTGAGGCCCTTCAGCCGCTCCAGCGACTGGATGTAGTCGGCGATCGAGCCGGAGCCGAACACACCGCCCATCACGCCGCCGGGCATCAGCGTGTCGGCGGCGAACAGCAGGCCCTTGTCTTGGTCGAACAGCGTGATGCAGGCCGAGGTGTGGCCGGGCGTGTACATCACATTGAGGCGGAAATTGCCGAGGTCGATCAGGTTGCCTTCCTCGAGCCAGATGTCGATATCGATCGGCACGTTCGGCTCGTTGAACATCTTGCGCAGCATCGAGAAATCGTCGCGCAGCATGATCTTGTTGGCGGCGAGCCGATGCGCGGCGATATAGGCGCTGCCGTGGAAATGATAGGCGGCGCCGATGTGGTCGAGATGCTCATGGCTCAGCACCACCATGTCGATCATCTCGGGCGTCACCCCGAGATGGTTGAGACAGGCGACGAGCGACGGATAATTGCTCGACAGTCCGACGTCGATCATGATGGTCCGCTTGCTGCCGCGCACCAGATAGGCGTTCGCCGCACGGTTCTTGAAGCGGATCTGATAGACGTCGTCGGCGGCCTGGATCAGCGTTGCGACCTCGGCGTCGAACAGCGTCTTGAACGGGCTTGGCTTGCGGTCGCTCATGGGGTTGCCGCCGTCCGGTAAGTGACCGCGTTGGACGCGCGCAGGCGCTTCGAGAGCGCATCCATCACCATCAGCGCAAACGCCGGCTGCTGGCTGACCAGATAGACGAAGCGGGCGTGGTTGATCCGCATCACCCGTGTTGCGGGCGCGGAGGCGATGGCGGTCGCCGAACGCGCCGAGCCGTCGATCACGGCCATCTCGCCGAAGAACTCGCCCTTGCCGAGGCTGACGATAACAGTCTTGTTTCCGCGATCGATCTTGGCGATGTCGACCTTGCCGTCGAGCACGACAAACAGCTCGCGGCCGGTCGAGCCTTCCTCAAAGATGACGTCATCGACACCAAATTCCTTGATGCATTTCTCGATCGTCATGGTGCTCTCCTGCCTTCTGGCTGGAAGATGACGGTATGTTAATCGGGAAAGCGCCGCGCGCAAACGGAAGCGACGCAGATTGCCGCAGGGCAGCATCGCCCAAATCCGGCCCGGAAAACTCCCTAAAATTTAGGTAATGGCGGAGCGGGGTAACCATTTCGCAAGCAATAAAAGTTACCGAATTGTCAACCTAGTCTGGAGACTTTGAACGTGAGTGAGCAGCAGAGCGAGCCGGTCAGCGGTCAAACCGGCGCCGAAACGGCGGCGAAGAGCGAGCCCGTGATGGCCGCGACCGGTGTCGAAGCTCCCCGGCTTGCGCCCGAGCAGGAAGAGACGTCGCCGAAGGCGGACGCGCCCCGGATGGACGCGCCGAAGGCCGAAGCCCCCAAGGTTGAGCCGTCCCGGCTGGATCCTGTGATCGAGGCCAAGATCGATGCCAAGATCGACGCCAAGGTCGAGCCGACCAATATGGACGTGCCTGAGGTCGAGACCGGCAAGCGGGAAGAGCCGCGCTTTCCGGGCAAGCTGATGATCATGGCGCCGGGTGACCGCACCTGGGACCATGAGGCGACGGCATCCAGGCCGGGCGCCGAACAGGCGGCCAAGGCGGCAGGCAAGCCGGCCGGCACGCGCCGGATCGGCGCGATGGCCGCGGTGATCGCGCTGGCGACCGTGGCCGGCGCCATCGGCGGTGCGCTCGCGACCGCGGGGCTCGGCCATCTTGCCGCCCCCGCCGCTGCTTCCGTCAGGGATGTGGCTGCCAAGGACGCCGCCGCCAACAATGAGGCGGCCGATGCCGCGCTCGCCCGGATCGAATCCGAGGTCGCCGCGCTGAAGGCCAGCGTCGAGCAGACCGCCAAGGCCGGCCAGGCCCAGTTCAGCAAGGCCAGCGACCGGATCGAGAAGGTCGAGAAGGCCCAGGCCGAGCCGATGGCCAAGCTCAACAAGCTCAGCGAGGCGGTCGACAAGCTCCGCGCTACGCCGCAGACGACCGTCGCCGCGGCGACGCCCGCCCGCGAGGTCACGGGCTCGATCACCCCGGCGACTGCCGCGGCGGCGCCGGCCGCCCCCAGGCCCGAGGTCGGCCGCCTGCCGGTGGTCGACGGCTGGTCGCTGCGCGACGTCGGCAATGGCGGCGCGCTGATCGAAGGCCGCGGCGGCATCTACGAGGTTTACGCCGGCGACCCCGTCCCGGGTCTCGGCCGCGTCGACGCCATCCGCAAGCAGGACGGCCGTTGGGTAGTCGTCACCAGCAAGGGCCTGATCGTTTCGCGCTGATCGGCGAAACACGACCATACCAAGGCGCTTCACCGCGATGTGAAGCGCCTTTTTTCTTGAATAGGGTTTGCCGCGCGGTGTTATTGGGGCATGAGCCGTGCGTTGAAATGCCTCCTGGTGATGTCCGTTCTGCTCTGCGGCGCCGCGCCTGCACGTGCCGCCGAGGATCGCGCGCTCGAGCGCGGCGCCGCGGTCATCGATCCCGCCATCCTGCGCGAGCTCGATCACGGCCGCTTCTACCTCGGCCGTATGCTCGCGCCGGTGCGTTCCGCCGACACGCCGCTGTCCAACCGTGATCTGTTCGGGCTCGCTGCAATGGCGCCGGTGCGCGAGGCGCTGGATCGCGAATTCGATCGCTATGTCGCAAAGCATAAGGCAAGCCTGCCGAACGAGAGCATTGGCGTCGGCGACGGCTTTGCGTTTCAGCTGTTCGATCGCGCGCTGCTTGAATCCCCCGACGTCCGCTTCGTTCTCGCAGGCATCGTCAACCGCATGGACCGTGCCTATGTGGCGCCGAAAGACTGCGGCGAGATCCGGCTGATCTACCGGCTGACCCGTACCGATGTGCCGCCGATCGGCGAGAACGCGGTGTCGCAACGGTTGCCGATGACACTGAACCTCGTGCTGAAGGCGAAGGGCGACGGCAATGACGCATCGCTCAGTTGTGGCGAAATCGCGCGGCGCTGGCTGGCGATAGGTAGCGCACCGCCGACGATGGAGAAGTTGCTCGGCAAGGATGGTCCGCTCGACCTGATCGATGCGCGCAACATCGATCGCATCGAGACCAATCTGCAGATCGCGCACGCGCCGAAATCCGCGGTGCGCGATTTCCGTACCGACTATCTGCTCAAAGTGTTCGATTATGACGGCGGGGCAAAGCGCTTTACCGAAGCGCCGCTGGAGAACCAGATCGATCGCGACCGCATTCTGGCGGACGAGGCACTGAGGCGCGACTTCAAGGCGTGGCTGCTCGATCCCAAACATTTTGCCGAGCTCGATCGCGGCACCTTGCTGATCCCCGATCGCTTCCTCGCGACCGCAGCGGTCGCGCCGACGCCGACCGGTTTCGATGTCAGCGAGCTGGAGCCCGAGTTCGGCATGGTGCAGGGCGAGGGCACTGCCGGCAATGCGGTGTTCTCGGATGGTGACGTCGTCGGCGCCCTGCAGAAGGCTGCAGCCGACGGAACTAAGCTGCAAAACATCCAGTCGCTGGCCGGCTTCGAGCGGCGCCTCAACGATGTCACCTGCGCGGGCTGCCACCAGACCCGTGGCATCGGCGGCTTCCATTTCCCCGGCGTCGACTGGATGGCGGCAAAGCCGTCGAACTCCACCGTGGTGCCGGCCTCGCCGCATTTCTTCGGTGACCAGCCTCGCCGCCGCGATATCCTTGCAAGCTTCCGCGACGGCAAGGCGCCGGACTTTTCGCGCGGCTTCTCCAACCGGCCGCAGCTGCGCGGCAGCACCGAGCTCGCCGGCACCGAATACAGCGACGGCTGGGGCGCGCACTGCTATCTGCCGGGCGCCAGGCCCGCCGAGATCGACCGCAGCTTCCAAGGCTGGACCTGCGCCGAGGGCCTTGCCTGCCAGGTTGCCGGGAAGACTTCGCACATCGGCATGTGCTTCGTGAAAGGTCGGTGATTTCGGCCGGAACCGAAGCGGCTGCGCGTCATTATTTGATGCTACATTCCGCGTCGCCACCACACCCCGAACAGCCCAGCCTTGAGCGGAGACCGGCCGATGAGTGCTCCCGAGGACGACAAGCAGCGCGACCGCGAGATTGCGGCCAACGAGGCCGAGCGTCAGGCGGTCAGCGCCGTCCGCGTCAGCACCTGGGCGATCGGGCTCGCGGTCGTCATCGGCATCATTGCGGTGGCCCTGGTCTGGGCCTGGATGAAGCGCTGAAGCGACGCTCGACGGAGATCGATCCGCTACGCCACCGCGCCTGACGCGCGCAGCTTCTGGATCGTGGCCTCGTCGTAGCCGGCCTGGCGCAGGATCTCGTCGGAATGCTCGCCGACCTCGGGCGGCTTGCGCGGCTGCACCTTCCTCGCGCCGTCGATGAAGATCGGGCTGTTGACGGTCAGCATGGTGTCGTTCTCGAACCGCACCAGCACCTCGTTCTCGATCATCTGCTTGTCGTTCGGGATGTCGTCGAGGATGCCGACGACGCCGAATACGAGACCATTGCCGTCGAGGATCTTGCGCCATTCGGCGAGGTCCTTGCCGGCGAACACCTCGTCGAAGATCTTGATTAGCTCGACCGAGCGCGCATGGCGGTCGGCCTTGGTGGCGAAGCGCGGATCGGCGATGAGGTCCTCGCGACCCATGCAGCGCGCCAGCGTCGGCCATTGCCGGTCTTCGTTGAGCAGCGACAGGATCAGCCAGCGGCCGTCCTTGCACTTGTAGTGGTTGGTGACCGCGTTCAGCGCCTCCTCGCGCGGCTTGCGCTTCTTGAACTTGGCGCCGGCGAGCTTGGCCTGCGCCAGCACGCCATTGGCCCAGACGCCGTTGGCCATGAGATTGGTCGAGACATGCGAGCCCTTGCCGGTCCTCTCGCGCTGGAACAGCGCGGTGACGATCGCGCCGTAGAACGCCATCGCGCAAGGGTGATCGCCCATGCCGGCGACGGAACGGGCCGGCGTGGTCTCCTCGTCGGCGCGCACCAGATCCATCAGGCCGGAGCGGGCCCAATAGGCGTTGGAGTCGAAGCCGGGCTTGTTGGCCTCTTCGCCCTTCTCGCCATAGCCGGTGAAGGAGGCGTAGATCAGCCTGTCGTTGAGATGGGCGAGATGGTCGTAGGTGATGCCGAGCTTCTGGCGCACCTGCGGCGGCATGTTGGTGATGAACACGTCGGCCTCGGCGACGAGCTTGTACAGCACCTGCTGCGCGTCAGGCTTGGTGAGGTCGAGCGCGAGGCTCTTCTTGTTGCGGGCCTCCAGCATCCACGCGAAATTGTGCTCGCTCGATGGATAGCCGGGCAGATTGGGCAGATTGCGGTAGGGGTCGCCGGCGCCGGGCGGCTCGATCTTGATGACGTCGGCGCCGAAGTCGGACAGCACGGTGGCGGCCGCGGGCGCCGCGATGAAGCTCGCGCAGTCCAGGACCTTGAGCCCGTCAAAAATGCCTTTTTCCATCGTGCCGTCGCTCCCGTGGCGCTTGTTGGTGTTTTTTCCGGTAGCTGGAATTATCGCAAAGCGATGATCCCGATCGGACCGCCATTTGACCCATCTGGGGGGCACGATGCAACGGCACTTTCTTACCCTCCCCTTTACCCTCCCCTGGAGGGGGAGGGTCGACGCGAATGAAATGAGCGGCGGGGTGGGGTGACGGTCTCTCCACTCGTGTGTTGCCCGTGCGGAGAGATCACCCCACCCCGACTCACATTTCGCTTCGCTCAATGCGAGTCGACCCTCCCCCTCCAGGGGAGGGTGCGCACTTTACTCCACCCCCGCCATCAGCGCCGCGTTGCCGCCCGCGGCGGCGGTGTTGATGGTGATCGTCTGCTCGCTGGCGAAGCGCGCGAGGTAATGCGGGCCGCCGGCCTTGGGGCCGGTGCCGGACAGGCCGTTGCCGCCGAACGGCTGCACGCCGACCACCGCGCCGATCATGTTGCGGTTGACATAGATATTGCCGACCTGGAGGCGGTCGATCACGTGCTCGATCGTGTCGTCGATGCGGGAATGGATGCCGAGCGTCAGCCCGAACCCGGTCGCCTCGATCGCGCTCAGCACCTCGCCGAGCTTGTCGGCGCGGTAGCGCACGACGTGCAGAATCGGGCCGAACACCTCTTCCTTCAGTTGCCCGGCCGCCGACAGCTCGAAGATGTGCGGCGCGACGAAATTGCCTGATGGCGCCTCGCCGGCGAGATGCACGCGCGCCTCTTGCTTCATCCGCACGATATGCGCATCGAGCCGCTGCTTGGCCTCGGCATCGATCACCGGTCCGATATGCGTCGACGGTTCGGAGGGATCGCCGATCTTCAATTCGCGCGCGGCGCCCGCGATCATCTCGATCATGCGGTCAGCGACGTCGTCCTGTACGAACAACAGCCGCAGCGCCGAGCAGCGCTGGCCGGCGGACCGGAACGCCGAGGTCACGACATCGTCGGCGACCTGCTCCGGCAGCGCGGTGGCATCGACGATCATGGCATTGATGCCGCCGGTCTCGGCGATCAGCGGCACGATCGGGCCGTCCTTGGCGGCGAGCGTGCGGTTGATCGACCGCGCGACCTCGGTCGAGCCGGTGAAGACGACCCCGGCAATGGCGGTATGCGCCACCAGCACGGCGCCGACCGCGCCGTCGCCCTGGACCAGATGCAGCGCCGATGGCGGCACCCCGGCCTGATGCAGCAGCGCGACCGCTTCGGCCGCGATGCGCGGCGTCTGCTCGGCCGGCTTTGCGATCACCGCATTGCCCGCCATCAATGCCGCCGTCACCTGGCCGAGGAAGATCGCGAGCGGGAAATTCCACGGCGAGATCGCGACGAACGCGCCGCGGCCGTGCAGCTCCAGCACATTGCTTTCGCCGGTCGGGCCCGGCATCGTCTCGCCTTCGCCGAACAGCTTTTGCCCCAGCGCGGCATAGTAGCGGCAGAAGTCGATCGCCTCGCGCACTTCCGATAGCGCATCATCGAGCGTCTTGCCGCCCTCGCTTTGCAGCAGAGCGAGGAAATGGGCGCGGCGCTGTTCGAGCAGGTCCGCGGCCTTGTCCAGGATCGCCGCACGTTTTGTCGCCGGCGTGGCGTTCCAGGCCTTGAAGCCGCGGCGCGCCGCGGCAACGGCGGCATTCGCCTGCTCGGTTGTTGATGGGGTGACGGAAGGCGGGGCCTTCCGCTCGGCCGCGATCGCCGATGTCATCGTGTCGAGCGCTTTGCGCTCGCCGAACTCGATGCCGTGCGAATTCTCGCGCTGCGGCCGATAAAGCTCGGCCGGCAACGGAATCGCGGAATGCGACGCCTTGTCGTCGCGACCTACGATCTCGGCCGGGCGGCGCAGCAGGTCCACGATGGACACGCGATTGTCGGCGGCCAGCGCCACGAAGGACGAGTTGGCGCCGTTCTCGAGCAGCCGCCGCACCAGATAGGCGAGCAGGTCGCGGTGGCTGCCGACCGGCGCATAGGTGCGGTGAGCGATCTCGGGCCTGTCCTCGCCAAGCTGCGCGTAGAGCGCTTCACCCATGCCGTGCAGCCGCTGGAATTCGAAGCTTGAGGGATCGGCGGCGAGTTCGAGGATGGTCGCGACCGTCAGCGCGTTGTGGGTGGCGAATTGCGGAAACAGCCGCGGCCGCAGCGTCAGCAGCTTGCGCGCGCAGGCGACGTAGTTCAGGTCGGTCATCGCCTTGCGGGTGAACACCGGATAGCCGTCGAGCCCGCGCTCCTGCGCGCGCTTGATCTCGGTGTCCCAATAGGCGCCCTTGACCAGGCGCACCATCATCCTGCGGTCGAGGGCGCGCGTGAGCGCATCGACATAGTCGATGACGTCGGCGGCGCGCTTCTGATAGGCCTGGATTGCGAGGCCAAAGCCGCCCCAGCCGGCCAGCGAGGGGTCGGCGAACGCGGCGGCGATGACGTCGAGCGACAGCTCCAGCCGGTCGGCCTCCTCGGCATCGACGGTGAAGTTGAGGTCGAACGCCTTGGCGCGGCGCGCGAGATCGATCAGCTGCGGCACCAGCTCGGTCATCACCCGCGCGTGGCTCACCGCCTCGAAGCGCGGATGCAGCGCGGATAGCTTGACGGAGATGCCGGGCCGGTCGGGCAGGGGCTGATCGCCGGCCGCCTTGCCGATCGCATCGATGGCGCGGGCGTAGGATTCGAAATAGCGATGGGCATCGTCGGCGGTGCGCGCACCTTCGCCCAGCATGTCGAACGAATAACGCGAGCCGCGCGCGGTGTGCGCTTGCGCGCGCGACAGCGCCGCCTCGATGGTCTCGCCGAGCACGAAATGGCTGCCCATCAGCCGCATCGCCTGTCGCGTCGCGGCGCGCACCGCCGGCGCACCGAGTCGCTTGGTCAGCCGCCCGATCGTGCCCTGCGGCGTCTCGCCGGGCTGGATCACGCGCGCCGACATGCCGAGCGCCCAGGCCGAGGCGTTGACCAGGAACGCGCTCGATCTGGTCTCGTGGTTGACGAAGTCGCCCTGGCCGAGCTTGTCCTCGATGAACTGGTCGGCGGTGCGCGCGTCGGGTACCCGCAGCAGCGCCTCCGCCAGCACCATCAGCGCCAGCCCTTCCTTGGTCGACAGCGCGAACTCCCGCAGCATGTCCTCGACCCCGCCGAGCGGATCGTCATTGGCCCGGATCGCCTCGATCAGGCGCGTCGCGGTGCGGTCGATCCGTGCCTCCGCCTCCGCGCCGAGCGTTGCATCCTGGCGCAGGCGGGCGGCGATGACGGCGTCGTCGGGCGCGTAGGGCGCGCTGAACGGGGGCGGGGGCGGCAACGGGTCTGGCATGGCGGTTCCTTGAGATTGTGTGGGAACACGTACGCGCTAGCGAACCGTAGTTCGATAGACAAATTAGCAGATTTACCTTAGAAAATAAGGACCAATTAGAGAATTACCGCAGATATGACAGAGATCGACAAGACTGACCGCAAAATCCTCTCGATCCTGCAAGGGGATGGCCGGATTGCCAATGTGGAACTGGCGGAACGGATCGGCCTGTCGCCGACCTCGGTCGGCGAACGGCTGAAGCGGCTGCAGCGCGACGGCTTCGTCGAGGGCTATGGCGCGCGGCTCAATCCGCACCGGCTTGGCCTCGGTCTCTTGGTGTTCGTCGAGGTGCTGCTCGACAAGACCACGCCCGATGTATTCGAGAAGTTCGCCAAGGCGGTGCAGACCGCGCCGGAAGTGCTGGAGTGTCATATGGTGGCCGGCGGCTTCGACTATCTGGTCAAGGCGCGGGTCGCCAACATGACCGCCTATCGCAGGTTTCTCGGCGAGACCCTGCTGGCGCTGCCGGGCGTGCGCGAGACGCGAACCTACGCGGTGATGGAGGAAGTCAAGCGCGACGCGCCGCTGCCGGTCGGCTGATATGCCCCGATCCGATCCACAGCCATGCGCCGGATGTCTTGGCATCGTGGCGCACCCGCGATAATCCTTTGGTCGAGTTGGGGCAGTGGTTCATGAAAGACGCAGATCAGCCGATACGAATGAAGCGGGCCGGATTTGCCGGCGCGCTTGCTGTGCTCATGCTGTCGTTGCCATCGGCCATGCCGGTCCGCGCGGCCGAACTCAGCTCCGGCATCATGCAGCTCTACACCTCGGTCTCGATCTATCCGCCGTCGGCCACGGGGATGACCGTCTGTTACGGCTTCGTCTGCCGGCGTCGCGAGATGCTCGACTTCAGCGCAGTCGACCGGGCGGCCCTGGCCAGGATCATGGCCACGGGCCGCGCCAATGCCGCCGCCGAACGCGCGGCCGTGCAAAAGGCCGTGATCTGGTTCGACCGGCGCATGGGGCCGATCCTCGGCACCGACAAGCGCGTGGCGAAAGCGGATTTCCGCGCCAACGACGACAAGCACAATTATGATTGCTGGGACACGACGCGGAACACGACCAGCCTGATGCTGGTGATGCAGGCGTGGAACCTATTCAAGTTTCATGACGTCGGGGATCCCCACTACCGCGGATTTTCGTTGGCGCAAACGCCGCACAACACCGCCGTTCTCGTCGAGCGCGCGACCAAGGTGGAATGGGCTGTCGATCTCTGGCCCCGCGGCTATCTGCAACCGCCTGATGTCATGACCGTCGCCAAATGGGTGACGGAAGATTGAACGGCTGAGCGTCGCAGCCGCGCGTTCCGCGCTGTTCCGTCCTTATTGATCGCAGGATAGCGTTCCGCGTGACGCTGGGAACCGAATTCCAAGACTCGAACAATAGCTTCGAACGATATGGTTCCAAAAAATACGTTCAGCGCCGATCACCATAAGAACCAAGTGACGCGTTAACACCGGCAGCATTCGGTCAACCCGAGGCTACCATATGCGTTCACGTTCGATCTGCATTGATGCCGCCAGCGGCGGCGTTCGTTTCCCACTGCTGCTGGCGCTTGCGCTGCTGCTTTGGCCTGCGCTTGCCGGCCCGGCCCGCGCAGGTGATGTCGAGGATTGCGGCGGGCCGCCGACGGACAAGGCCGAGGCGGCCTGCTCGGGCATCATCAACGATACCGCACGCTCCACGGAGGACCGTACCAAAGCCTTCACCGGCCGCTCGCGATTTGACATCGCGCGCGGCAAGATCGATCAGGCCCTCAGCGATGCCGATGCCGCGGTGCAGCTGAATGGACAATTCGTGCCGGTGCTGATCGCGCGCGGCTATGTCCAGCAACGCAAGGGCAGCCTGGATCAGGCCCGCGCCGATTTCGATCGCGCGATCGAACTCGAACCGAAGAACCCGTTCGGCTTCCTGGCGCGCGGCAATCTGCGCGCCGACCAGCACGCCTGGAGCGATGCGATCTCGGATTACGGCCAGGCGATCACGTTGCGGCAGGATCTCCCCGCGGCGCATGTCGGGCGTGCGCGGGCCTATGTCGAAACCGGACAGCCCGATTTGGCGCTGGCCGACGCCAACACCGCGATTGCCGTCAACGCCGGCACGCCGAATGCATTCTACTGGCGCGGTCAGGCCTATCGCCGCAAGGGCGACATGGATAAAGCGATCGAGGATTTCTCGCGCGCGATCGCGCAGGCGCCGCAGGCCGAGCGCAACGCCTATTTCGCCCGTGCCCAGCTCTACAGCGCCAAGGGCGACTATGTCAGGGCCATTGGCGACTTCGACCGGCTCTTGACAATGCTTCCCGACAACAAGGAGATCCAGCAGCAGCGCCAGCAGGCGCTGGCGATGCAGGCCGAACTGGCCAAGGCAGGCGGCGGCACGCCGCCGCATGCCGCGCCGACACCGGCGACGCCAGCTCCAGGCGCGACGGCGCCGCGAACCGCCGCACAGGCGCCGGCGGCGGGTAACCAGCAGGTCGAGCAGGCCAAGCAGCTCGTCGCACAGGGCAACTATGCGGGCGCCGTTGCCAATCTCACCCAGGTGCTGGGCGGCGATCCCCGCAACGAGGCTGCGCTGCGCCTGCGTGCACTGGCCTATTCAAAGCTCGGCCGGTCGGCGGACGCGCGCAACGATCTCAATGCCCTGCTCAAGCTCAAGCCGGACGATCCGCAGCTGCTGGCGTCCCGCGCGCTCAATGCCGCCGGCATGCGGCGGTTCGATGAAGCGATGGCCGACGCCGGCCGTGCCATCACGCTCGATCAGAACAATTCGTTGGCCTATCTGGCGCGCGGCCTCGTCAAGGCCGGCACCGGCAAGGTGCAGGACGCGCTCGCCGACTACGATCATTCGATCTCGCTCAATCCCAAGGAGACGCTCGCTTTCACCGAGCGTGGGCTCGCTCATATCGGCCTCAACCAGCTCGACAAGGCGCTCCTGGATTTCGATCAGGCCCTGGCGCTGGTGCCGACCAATCTGATCGCCAAATCGTGGCGCGGCCTCGCGTTGATGCTCAAGGGCCGCGCAGATGAGGGACTGGTCGATATCGACGCTGTGCTGGAGCGAAGCCCGAACAATCCGACGGCACAGCTCGGCCGCGGGCTCGCGATGCTGACTTCCTCCCAGTACGACCGCGCCATCGCCGCCTTCGACCAGATCATCACGCGGGCGCCCAACGATGCCTTCCCGCATGTGCTGCGCGCGCGGGCCTATCTCGGGCTGAAGAAGCCGGATAACGCGATGAAGGATCTCAACTTCATCCTCTCTGCGCGGCCCGATTATCAGCCGGCGCTGACACTGCGCGGCATCACCTGGTCGGCGTTGCGCAACTACGACAAGGCGGTCGAGGATCTTGACCGGGCGATTGCGCAGAAGGAGACGGTTGAGGGCCTGTTCGCCCGCGCCAAGGCGCATGAGGCGCTCAACCATGCCGACAAGGCGACCGAGGACTTCCGCAAGGCAACGCGGCTCACGCCGTCAAGCGTGTTCGACGTGCTGGCGCAGGCCGAGTCGAAGCGCAAGGTCCAGGAGCTGTCGAAAAGGGTGCCGTGCGGCAACGGCCAGAGCGGCACGTGCCTGTGATGCTGCAACGCGCAGCCGCGCGCTTCCCGGCGCAAAAGGTAGTCGTCGGCGCGCGAGCGGTGGCCGCCGAAATAGTTCAACGCCGTGGCGCGCGGGCAGCGTGCCCGCCCCGCCGAACGTCACGTTGTCTGGTGTGTGGATCGGCCCCCACTCCCGGATGGCGTCCGAGAGTGCGCCGCCGGATCTGGCGCTGTGACGCTAGACCTTGAGGTTTTCGGCTGACGTCTTGCCGCGATTTGCAATCTCTTCGTATTCAACCGACTGACCTTCGTTGAGGGTCTGAAGGCCAGCCTTCTGAACTGCTGAAATATGCACGAAAATGTCCTTGCCGCCCGTTGCGGGCTGGATGAATCCATAACCCTTGGTCGGGTTGAACCACTTCACTGTACCTTTGGGCATTCCAGTCGTCTCCGCGGAATCAATCGAAAACAGACCAGTCGGTCCCCGCAAAAACCGGCTTGTCCGCAACGACAGGATAGCAGTTTGAAAAAAGCTGGGTAGATCAAACGACGGTGTGTTTTTGGCCGGAAACAACCCGCTTTGCGGGGGTTTTACGTCGGATTGCCCGTTTCGTGGTCAATTGATGCGCTGCAAAAACGGATCGGTTCCAGTGTACCGAACTGGATCGATCGTCCCGCGCGCTGCCTTTTCGGCCGGCGCGCGGGGATCGACCGGCCGCGTCTTAATAGGTCGCGGAGAGGTATTCGACGATCTTGCCGACGTCGGCTTCGTCGATCGGCGCACCGTAGACCTTGATCATCTTGGTCACCTCGGCCTGCCAGAAATCCTTCTTGAACTTCTCGCCCTGCGGCTGGGTCTTGATGTAGTCGGCCGAGTGGCAGGCCGTGCAGTTGTTTTGCACCACGTCGAGGTTGGGACCCGGCTTGAAGGCCGCGATCTCCTCGGGGACCGTGTAGTTCACGGGCGCGGCGATGGCGGCGCAGATCGACAGCGCGGCGATCGCGGCGAGGGATGGAAGCAGCTTGCTGGTCATGATGCTTCTCCTCACGCTGCGGTGACGCGCACGGTTTCGACGACGTTGCGCAGATAGCCGGCCGGATTCCACAACGGATCCATCGGCTGGGTGTCGCCGGCATTGTTGGTGGCGCGCACCTTCAGCTCTGCGGGACCGGCTGCGAGTTTCACCGGCAACTTCCATTCGCGGAAGGCGTATTTGCCGAGGTCCTTGCCGAGCTTGGCCGGCGTCCAGCTCTTGCCGCCGTCGGTCGAGACCATCACCTCCTTGATGCCTTTACCGCCGTCGAAGGCGATGCCGCGCAGCATGCTGCGGCCGGCCTTCAGCTTGGCACCGTCGGCAACGCTGGTGATGAACGAGCGCACCGTGAAGCGATTGATCGGGATCGTGGCCTTCGGTGCGGTGCCGGGCTCGACCGCATTGTTCGGCGTATCCGGTATCCGGTACGCGGACTTCATCCAGAAGCCCTCGAACACGTTGTCGATCACGGTGATCTCGTTGAGGTGCTTCACCCAATAGGTGCCGTAATAGCCGGGCACCACGAGGCGGAGCGGGAAGCCGTTGAGGAACGGCAGGTCCTCGCCGTTCATGCCCCAGGCCAGCATCACCTCGCCGTCGCGGGCGTGATCAACGTCGAGCGCCTTGACGAAATCCGGCGTCTTGTCGCTGACCGGACCGTCCATGCCGTTGAAGGTGACCTGCCTGGCGCCGGCTTGCACGCCGGCCATGTCGAGCACGGTCTTCAGCGGCACGCCATGCCAGCGCGCGCAGCCCATCGCGCCGTTGCCGAGCTGGCCGCCGGCGACGCGCGGACTGAAGAAGCCGCGGCTGTTGCCGGAGCACTGGTTGACGGCAACGATCTCGGTTGCCTTCAGCTTCCTGATGTCCTTCAGCGACAGCTTCAGCGGCTTGTCGACCTTGCCCTTGATCTCCAGCGTGAACTTGTCCGGATCGAGATTGTAAGGGAGGTCGGCGAGATGATAGCGGACAAAGAACGCATTGTTCGGCGTGATCGGGCCGTCGTTGAAGATCGCAAACGGCGTTTCCAGCTGCGGCGGACGGGCGGTCAGGCCGATCATCGGGCGCTTTTGCGGGTAGCGCACGAGCGGCCGCTCGCCGTTGCCGAAGGGCAGCGTCACGGTGTCGAGGGCGAATGCGCCCCTTGATCCCAGCCCCGTCACCAAAGCGGCCAATCCGGCGCGCTTCATCAAGTCTCGTCGATCGAGCATTCCGCTTCCTCCGAAGCTGTTCTGTCGTGAGCCGGTCATCACCGGGCCCAGATTGCCTTGCGCGCCTTCGCATCATGGAATGCGCGCGGTCCAAATGTCGCACCTGACAACCGCGAGTCAATTGAGCTTTCGCAGCGTTGCGTCGCAACAACGAAAAGCCCCGGTCGCGTGGACGACCGGGGCGTTTCCATCCAAGTAGAAGGTTCGATCAGTAGCAGACGTTCACGGTGCGATAGCGATAGCCGTAGGGCGTCAGCACCAGGCGGGTGGCGTAGCAGCCGGAGTCGACGAAGCCGACGGCAACGCCCGGGCCGCCCCAGAAGTGATGGTGATGCGGATGCCAGAAGAACGGCTTGGCGGAAGCTGCGGTCGGCGCCAGCGCGGCGGCACCGAGGGTTGCGGCAGTGGCGAGAGCGAGCGTGACTTTGCGAAACATGGTCTTCTCCTTCGGATGCGCGTTGAGCTCTGTCGCGGCGCGGTTGCAGTGTTACCCATCGCCAGTCAGTCGCATCCGGCACCGGGCACGTTCGAGCATCTCTGCTGAACGCACCGTCGGATGTGCGGCAGGTCACATTGGGCTAAAGCGGAGATGAACCGGTCAAGCCGCGACGGCACGCCGGTCGTCGACCAGCGTCGACAGGAGCTGCGTCTTTTCGACCGTGCGCACGGTCATCGGCTCGTTGCGGCCGCGGATCGCGACCTCCTGCGCCGGCAGGGCGTCGTCGGCTAGCCCGGCGGTGACGCGCACCTCGTCCGAGATGATCGCCTCGCAGGCCAGCGCCTTGGTCATGTCCTGCAGCCGTGCCGCGACGTTGACGGCATCGCCGAGCGCGGTGAACACCATATGGTCGCGATAGCCGATATCGCCGACGATCACCTCGCCGCCATGGATGCCGATGCCGAAGCGGATCGGCTCGCGCAGATCGTGGCTCAGGAACTGATTCAGCTCGTCGATATGGGTTGCGATCAGCGCCGCCGCGCGCAACGCCTGGCGGCAGGCCACCTGCCGGTCGGTGGCGAGCCCGAACAGCGCCAGCATGCCGTCGCCGATGAACTGGTTGGGCCGCCCGCCGGCCTCCAGCACCGCCTGCGACACCGCGCCGAGGAAGCGGTTGACGATGAACACCGTGTCGAACGGCAGCCGCTTCTCGGCAAGCTGCGTCGAGCCGCGCATGTCGACGAACATGCTGACCAGATAGCGCTCCTGGCCGACCCGTGCCGGATTGGCGGCGTGCGCGTTGGCCGATGTCGTGCTCGGCAGGAACAGCTGGAAGAAGTTCAGGTCGGCGGTGGGCCGCAACTGGCAGGCCAGCCGGATCGACGGATCGTCATTGCCGACCCGGTGCAGCACGAAGGCTTCGCGCGGCGAGGGCTCGGGCAAGCCGGCGTGATCGCCGATGATGCGGATGCGGCAGGTCGAGCAGCGTGCGCGGCCGCCGCAGACGCTCGCATGCGGCACGTTGTAGCGCAGGCTTGCTTCCAGCACGCTCAATCCCTTCGGTACCCGCAGCGTCCGACCGTTGCCGTAGGACAGCGCGATCACGCCGCCGCGGCGCTCCAGCAGGGCCCGCGCGCCGCGCGCCAGCAGCACGAGGCCGAGCAGGCCGAGATAGCCGATGGTCAGGCCGTCGGTGATCTTCTCGAGCGTGGTCCCCTGCGCCGCGGTGCCGAGCTTCTGCACCGACAGCTCCTCGCGCCGCCAGTCGGGATCTTGATAATCCGCGATCGTAGCGCGGCCGCCCTGGTAGATACCGAGCATCGCCAGGGTTGGGATCAGCACGGCTCCGGCGAGCAGGAACGGCGCGGCGCGCTTGAAGAACGGACGCAGCCGCAGCCAGAAATAAAGGCCGATGCAGCCATGCACCCAGGCGATCACCAGCACCGCCAGCATCTGCCACAGCCGGTTCGGCGAGGCGATGAAGAAGGTGTACAGCTCCTGGGGGTAGAGCTTCTCTTGCCCGTACAGGGTCTGGCCGAGCCGTACGCCGACAACGTGCGCAACGATCAGCATCGGGATGCTGAGGCCGAGCGTGAGCTGCAGCGGCTCGATCGCCTTCCAGTGGAACTCGCGGCGCTGATAGAGCGCCCAGATGCCGAGCCCGGTATGCACCAGGCAGGCGATGTAGAACACGATCGCGACCGGCAGGAACTGCCAGAACTCGGTGTGGTAGTAGACCCCGATCGCCAGCGCCTGCGTCGAGATATTGCCGAGCGCATGGTTGAGGAAATGGCTGATCAGGTAGGCGAACATGATCGCCCCCGTGACGATGCGGACCTGCCGCAGGCCGATACCGCGGGCCATGTCCTGCAAGTGCTCGCGCGAGGGGGAGGCCATGTGATTCATGATCGGCAAGTCTAGTGGTTAATTCCCGCGCTGAACACCACCGCGGGTCCGCACGAGCCGTGAGGGCAGGCCGCGCGGCACGTTGACACTCCGTTAAGAGTCGAACAAAAAGCGCGCCGTGACGATAGCCCAAACCGAACCTGGAGCCGATAACAACAGCGTTAAGCCGGCCCGTTCGCGCGCGCCGGATTGGCGGGGCGTCATCGCCGTGATCGTTGCCATGACCGCGATGCGGCTGGTCTACGCCCATGCGCTCGATCTGCGCACCGACGAGGCCTATTACTGGACCTGGTCGAAGGAAAATGTGCTGTCCTTCCTCGACCATCCGCCGATGGTCGCCTGGTTCATCCGCTTCGGGACCGCGATCCTCGGCGATACCAATCTCGGCGTCCGCCTCGGCGGCATCGTGGCGATGCTGGCCACCCAGCTCCTGCTCGCCGACATCGTCCGGCGCGTGACGGCCAACAACATCCGCGCGGTGATGCTGGCGCTGCTGCTGCCGGAGGCGGCGCTGTATTACGGCCTCTTGATGGCCAAGGTCGCGCCCGATACGGCGCTGATCCCGTTTTCGGTGGCGATGCTGTGGTCGCTGGTCCGGCTTGCGCAAAGTGGTGACGGGCGCTGGTGGCTCGCGGCGGGGCTGTTCGCCGGGCTGGCGCTGCTGTCGAAATTCACCGCGATCATGTTCGCGCCGGCGGTGCTCGCCTTTGCGCTGGTGCCGGACTGGCGCTGGCGCTGGTTGCGCAGCCCGTATCCGTATCTTGCCGCGCTGATCGCGATTATCGTGTTCGCGCCGGTGCTGATCTGGAATGCCGAGCATGACTGGGCCTCGTTCCGCTTCCAAGCGGTGCGCGCCACCGCCGAGCGCGCCTTCACGCTGCGCACCGTCGGCGAGTTCATCGGCATGCAGTTCGGCCTGGTCGGCTTCGTGCTGCTGCCGGTGACGCTGTTCGGCACCGCGCTGACGGCATGGCGCGGCTACCGCAAGCGAGAGCCGGTCGCGATCCTGCTGGCGACCGCGGTGCTGGTGCCGTTCATCTACTTCCTCTGGAAGTCCTTGACGCTGCGGGTCGGCGACACCTGGCCGATGTTCCTGTGGCCGGCTGGCTTCGCGGCGGTTGCCATCAACGTCACGCGGATGCCGTTCGAGGGCTGGTCGGTCGGGCTCGTCAAATCGACGGTCTATTGGGCGCGGACCGCGATCACATCAGGCGTCGTGTTCGTCGTCTGCGTCTTCCTCTATTACATGTTCGCGCCGTGGAATCTGATCGGGCGCACCGATCCGATCGGCACCGAGGCAGGCTACGATGTGGTGGCCGCGCGCACGCTGGCGCAGGTTGAGGCGACCGGCGCGACCTGGGTCGCGACAACAGATTATCGCACCTATGCGATGCTGCGCTGGTTGCTGCGCGGGAAGGTGACGGTCATCGAAATCAACGAGCGGGGCCGCTTCCAGGGCTTTGCCGATCCCGGCATGAGCAAGATCCGCGATCACGCCGGCATTTATGTCGGGCGCGAGCCCGAGAACAATCTGCCGCTGTGGCGCGAGACATCAGCGGTGCGCCAGCCGCTGGAGCGCGTGACGCGCAGCTGGCGCGGCATGGCGATGGACACCTATGCGCTGGAGAAGATCAGCGGCTGGACCCCCGATCTGTCGCCGCCGCCGGACACCACTTTCTTCCGCTGGCGGGTGCTGGCCGCCTCCTTCTCCCCGCTTGCGGGGACGAGACGATCAGAGCTCGCTCTGCGAAGGTCGGGATGAGGGGGAGTCTCCGCGGGGACGGCGAGAATTGGTCTCGCGGAGACTCCCCCCCACCCGGAATTTGCGCTTCGCGAAAATTCCGGCCTCTCCCTGCAAGCGGGGCGAGGCAAGCACCTCATTCCTCTTCCTCGCGCTTGCGGATCAGGTCCTTCGCGAGATCAGTCAGCGCCGGGCGCGGCAGGGCGTTGAAGGGAAGCGGGCGGGTGACGTCGATCGCGGCGAGGCCGAGCCGGGCGGTCAACAGGCCGTTGAGCATGCCTTCGCCGAGGCGTTGTGACAGCTTTGCCGCGATGCCGTGACCGAGCATCTGCTGGATCAGGCTGTCGCTGGCGGCCATGCCGCCGGTGATGGCGAGGTGCGCGATGACGTGGCGCAGCAGCCGGATCATGCCGAGCGCGCCGGGCCGGCCGCCATAGAGCCGCGCCAATTGGCGGATCATCCGCAGGCTCGCCACGAACACGAACAGCACGTCGAACAGCGCGCGCGGGCTGACCGCCGTTACGACCGAGACGCGCTGCGCCGCCGTCGACACCAGCCGCCGCGCTTCCTCGTCGAGCGGCGTCATCAGCTCGCGTTCGGCGAGGCGGATCATGTCGGCGCCGTCGATGATGTCGTCGGTGTGACTCTGCAGCGCGCTGCGGGCGCGGGCGAGCTGCGGGGTCTGGTGCGCGAGCTTGAGCAAATCGGCAACGATCGCGCGGCTTGCGGCCCGGTCGTCGCTGATCAGCACCTCGGCGGCGCGCAGATGTAGCTTCTCGATCGTCGCAAGCCTCGCCAGGCCGACGAGTTCGCGCGTGGTCACGACCGCGAGCGCCACCGCGGCGATGACGGCGAGCGCGAGCCCGAGGAAGCCGAGGCCTTCATTGCGCGCGAACAGGTCCTCGACCAGATTGATGACGCCAAGCCCGGTGCCGAGCACCACGAGGCCCGCGACCGCGCTCCAGAACAGCGTGCCCCAGCGGAAGCCGCGGCGCGCCGGCACCAGCGGCGTGTCAAGCGGCACCGGGAGCTGCGCGGGCTCGGCCTCGGGCACGATCTGGATCGCGCCGCGGGTGAGGCGGCCGCCGTCGTCCGGATCCATCACGACCACGCCGGGATCGTCGAGCTTGAACGTCGCCGGCCGCCGCGGGGGCGTCTTCTCGTTCATTGCAGTTTGTCTCCGATCAGGAACTGGAGGGCGCGGTCAAGGCGGATGTGAGGCAGCGCCGGCTCTGCATCGCCGTTTCGTTCCAGCTTTGGCGGCCGGAAGCGCAGGAAGCGGTAGTCCGCGGCCTCTGTGTCCGAGCTTGAGAGACCGCGGAAACCGCCGTTGAACAGCTCCTCCGGATTGTCGGGCAGGTCGCCCGGAAAGGTCGCAACTTCCGTCTCGCCGTCAAGCGGCTCGCCATTGGCGACCTCGCCCGGCGCCGGCGTGCCGAGGATCGACGGCAGCCGGTCGCGCCCGCGCTGGACCTGCGCCTCGCGCGTGGCGCGCACCGCGGCGAGCGCGACGACGTCGATGTCGGCGCCGGCATATTCGGCGCGCTCGGCGGCCTTGGCCACGATCCGCCGCAGCACGGCCTCCAGCCGGTCGTGGCTCTGGTGGTGCAGATGGTCGGCCTTGGTAGCCGCGAACAGGATGCGGTCGATGCGCGGCCGGAATAGCGCGCTTAGGATCGTGCTGCGCCCGATCCGGAAGCAATCGAGAATGCCGGCGAGTGCGGCCTCGAGATCGTGCAGCGCCTCGGGGCCGGCATTGAATGCGGCGAGCGCATCGGCCAGCACGATCTGCCGGTCGAGCCGCGCGAAATGGTCGCGGAAGAACGGCCGCACCACGACGTCCTTGTAGGCTTCAAAGCGCCGCCGCATCATGGTCCACAGCGAGCCGTCGGATGCGCTGCTGCCTGCGGGTACGTCGAGCGGCGCAAAGGTGAGTGCCGGCGTGTCGGCGAGATTGCCGGGCATCAGGAAGCGGCCGGGCGGCAACAGACTCATCGCGAAGCGCTCGTCGCGGCAGGCGCGCAGATAGTCGGTGAATAGCCTTGCTTCGGTCAGCGCGGCCTGCTCGTCCTCCTTGCCCTCTGGCTTCAGCGTCGCGAGATGCGCATGCCAGGGCGCCGCGAGTTTTGCGCGCAGCGGCTCGCGCGACAGCGCAAGGCTCTCCGCCGACCACTGCTCGTAGCTCTTGTTGAGCAGCGGCAGATCGAGCAGCCACTCGCCGGGATAGTCGACGATATCGAGGGTCAGCGTGCGGTCCGCGCCATTTTGCCGCTGATACTCGATCACGAGACGGAGTTCGGAGATGTCGGTGGTCGAGCTCGGCCAGCGCCGCTCCTCGACCAATGTACGGACATGGTTCTCGTAGGCGAAGCGCGGCACCGCATCGTCAGGCTGCGGGGCGAGATAGGCGCGCGCGATCCGCCCCGAGGCATAGGCCTCGAACACCGGGAAGCGGCCGCCGCGGGTCAGGCCGTGCACCAGCGCGGTGATGAACACGGTCTTGCCGGCGCGCGATAGGCCGGTGACGCCGAGCCGCACCGTCGGGTTGAAGAACCCCTCGCCATAGTCGAGCAGCGCCCGCGCCGAGAGACGGGCTTCCTCGACGATATCAGTGAAGCTGGGGGGCATGGAGGGTTAACGAAAACCCGGCAGGAGGGACCAAAAGGGGCGGGCGATCACCCGCAAGGTGGCGATTATCGGGCCAAAATCAAGCTTCACATTTCCGGCGCCTTTGCAGGCGAGGGGATTGTCGGGGGCACGGGAATTGAACGCGTCACACCGCCCGCGCTCCCCATCGTCCATCGGCCTACGGGAAAGCCTGCATGACGGTCTTCCGCCTGAAGCAACTTGCCTCGACCTCGATCCACGCGGCCGGCGCCGCGCTGTGGAACTACGACCGTGCCGAACTGATCGCCGACGGCGTCGTTCATCTCGTCGGCGTCGCTTTCGGGCTGGTGGCCGCCACCGCGCTGATCGTGCTGACCGCGGTCTATGCCGGTCCGTTCGACATCGCCGTGGTGTCGGTCTATGTCGCCGGCCTGCTCGCGATGCTGGTGCTGTCGGCGACCTATAATCTCTGGCCGGTGTCGCGCGCCAAATGGGTGCTGCGGCGCTTCGATCACTCTGCGATCTATCTGCTGATCGCCGCGACCTATACGCCGTTCATCGTGGAACTGAAGGACAGCACCTTCGCGATCGCGCTGCTGGTCGGGGTGTGGTGCGTGGCGATCGTCGGGATCTGGCTGAAGCTGCGCTATCCGGGCCGCTTCGACCGGCTCTCGGTCGGGCTTTATCTCGCGATGGGCTGGAGCGGCATCATGCTCTACGACCGCGTCGTGAAGGCGCTGCCGGCGATGGCGCTCGGCTTCGTGCTGGCCGGCGGCATCCTCTACAGCCTGGGCGTGATCTTCCACTCCTGGCGGCGGCTGCGCTTCCAGAACGCGATCTGGCACTGCTTCGTGCTGCTCGGGGCCGCCTGCCACTACACGGCCGTGTTCGACGTCGTGCTGGCGAGCTGAGCGGTCCGCCGCCGTTACGCACAGGGCCAGGCCGGCCTCGCGAAAAGATCATGCATCGGCAAAAGATGGGATATCATGATCCCTCTGTTTGAACATGAGACCGGCTTTCCGGATCATGCGCTGAAATCAAGATATCGGGAGGATGGCCATGCAGGTGGCAGGTAAGGTTGTGGTGGTCACCGGCGGTGGCAATGGCATCGGCAAGGCGCTGTGCGAGGCATTCCATGCCGCGGGCGCGTCGAAGGTCGTGGTCGTCGACCTCGATCATGGCGCGGCCGAGAAGGTCGCGGCAACGGTCGGCGGTGCCGCCTTCAAATGCGACGTCGGGCAGGAGAAGAACATTCTGCATGTGATCGACGAGACCGAGCGCATGTTCGGCCCGATCGCGCTGTTCTGCTCCAACGCCGGCATCGGCGGCGGCTTCGACCCATTGTCCAAAAATGCCGGCGGTACCTCGGACGAGCCGTGGTCGCGGAGCTGGGCGATCCATGTGATGGCGCATGTCTATGCGGCGCGGCATCTGGTGCCGCGCATGAAGACGCGCGGCGGCGGCTACTTCCTCAACACGATCTCGGCCGCGGGCCTCTTGTCGCAGGTCGGCAGCCCGGCCTATTCGACCACCAAGCACGCCGCGGTCGGCTTTGCGGAAAATCTCGCGATCTCGCACCGCGCCGACAACATCAAGGTCTCGATCCTCTGCCCGCAGGGCGTCGACACCAACATGCTGCGCTCGATCCCGAAGGGCCCGCAGTCCGGCGACGGCGATCTTTCCGCCGAGCAGGTCGCGCAGGATGCACTCAAGGGCATCGAGCAGGAGACCTTCCTGATCCTGCCGCATCCGCAGGTGCTCGGCTACATGCGCAAGAAGACCGAGAATTACGACCGCTGGATCGGCGGCATGGCCAAGATTCAGGCCAAGATGCGGGAAGCGCACGGGAAGTGAGACCTGTAGCCCGGATGGAGCGAAACGTAATCCGGGTCGAACGTGCGCGCGTGAATCCTGGATTTCGCTGCGCTTCATCCGGGCTACGATATCGCCCGCGCAACTGAGGCGGCCTCAATCCTTTGCGATCTGCGCGATCTTGTCGCGCAGATAGGCATCCATCAAATCGGGCGCCGAGGCGCCGAACATCCTGATGCGGCCGGTGTGCAACAGCAGCAGGAGGCCGGTCGCATGCGCGAAGCAGTCCACCATCACCGTGTTCGCCTTCGACCTGGAGGCGCCGAGCGCCTCTGCAGCTTCGGCGATCGGATGCAGCGCCGCCTCCAGCGCGGCGTTCAGCGCGTGATCGCGGTCATGGCCGAGCCCGGCCGGCTTCATGCCGCCGCGGAACAAATAGAAGCCGAGATCGAGGTCGCGCGGGTTGTCCGCGTAATAGCGGAAGAAGCTCATGCCTGCGGCGTGCAGCTGCTGCCTGGCGCCGCGCGTCGTCGCGACTGCCGCACTGACGGCTTCGCCGAGCGAGGCCAGCGATTGCCGCAGCACCTCGGCGTAGATCGCTTCCTTGGAATCGAAATGGAAGTACAGCGCCGCCGGCGTGTAGCCGGCCCGCGTCGCGATCGCCCGCAGGCTCGCGCCCTCGAGGCCTTCCTCCGCGAACACGCTGCGCGCCGCGTCGAGGATCAGCTCCCGCTTGTGGCGGCTGACCGCTTCCTTCCTGCTCTCGCGCATCTGCATGTTCCGGCGAATCCGTTCTTGACTCAATTCTAACAGCGTTAGATAATTTAACAGTGTTAGAATAAATGAGCAAGGGAGAAGCGCCATGCTGATGACGGCTGCGGACTACCGGGAATCCCTGCGCCGCTACAAGCCGCGTGTGTTCGTCAACGGCGCGGCCGTTGCGAGCGTCGCGGACGAGCCGTTGCTGGCGCCGGGCGTGGCGGGCGTCGGCGTGACCTATGATTTCGCGCTGCAACCCGAGCATGTGCCGATCATGACGGCGCGGCAGGGCACCTCGGGCAAGACCGTCAACCGCATGCTCCACATCAATCGGAGCTCGCAGGACCTGCTCGACAAGCTCGAGGCGGTGCGGCTGGTGTGCAGGACGTCGGGCTGCGCGCAGCGCTACCTGACCCATGATGCGCTGAACGGTCTCTATCAGGCGACCAGGCTGACCGACGATCGCCACGGCACCGATTACAGCCAGCGCTTCCTCAACTATCTGCACGAGGTGCAGGACCAGGATCTGACGCTCGGCATCGCCATGACCGATGCGAAGGGCGACCGCTCGAAACGTCCCGGCCTGCAGGCCAATGCGGACGTCTACGTCCATATCAAGGAACGCCGGCCCGACGGCATCGTGATCCGCGGCACCAAGGCGATCGTGACCGGCGCGCCTTACATGCACGAATTCCTTGTCATGCCGTGCCGCACCCATGTGCCTGCCGACAAGGATTTTGCGGTCTGTTGCGCCGTGCCGGTCGATGCGCCCGGCGTCACCATCGTCGCGCGTCCGGCCGGCCGGCCCGGTGATGCCGCGGCGAAATTCTCCGCCAAGTACGGCCAGTCGGTCGGCGTCGTGATGTTCGACGACGTGTTCGTGCCGCATGATCGCGTGTTCCTCGCCGGCGAGACCGAGGAGGGCGGCTTCCTGACGACGTCCTACGCCACGCATCACCGGCATTCCTGCATCGGCGCCCGTGCCGGCTTCGGCGATCTCTTGATCGGCGCCGGCGCGCTGATGATCGAGGCCAACGGGCTCGATGCCGAGAAGCACGCGCATATCCGCGAGGCGATGGTCGAGCTCATCACCATCACCGAAAGCTTTTACGCCTGCGGCGTCGCCTCCTCGGTCTACTGCACGAAGGATCCGGCGGGCTCGGTGATGCCGGATGCGGTGTTCTCCAACATCGGCAAGCTGCTGCTCGCGACCAAGATCTACGACATGCACCGCGTCGCGCACTACGTCTCCGGCGGGCTGATCGTCGCGCTGCCGGGTCCCGACGAGGATCACAATCCGGAAACGCGCGCCTCGCTTGCCGCTGTCATGGGCGGACGTCCCGATATCCCGGCCGAGCAGCGCGCCGAGGTGGCGCGGCTGATCGAGGACCTCACCGTCTCGCACGAAGCCGGCTGGTATTCGGTGATCTCGTTGCACGGCGGCGGCTCACCGGAGGCGATGAAGCGCGAGATCTGGCGCAACTATCCGGTGATGGAGAAGGCCGAGCTGGTCGAGAATTTGCTCGGCCGCGGCCTTGTCGACCAGGGACAACGGGTGTCGAAGCAGCCAGGACGCTGCTGCGCAACAGGCTGCGAGGTGCCGACGCCGTCGGCGGCGGCGGCGCTGGAGCAGCAACACGCACTCTCGCAGGATGGGTAGAGCGAAGCGAAACCCATCAAATCCTATCCGCGGGCAGAACGATGGGTATCGCTTCGCTCCACCATCCTACGGACCCTTGCTCACGCCTTCTGTGTGTAAAGCAGCGGCACCGCGGAATCCACCATCACCTCGATCAGGCTGGTGCCCTGATGCGACAGCGCGCGCGAGTAGGCGCTTGCGAGCTCGGCCGACTTCGTCACCCGCACGGCGTCGCAGCCCATGCCTTCGGCGAGCTTGACGAAATCGATGCCGGGCAAATCGAGGCCGGGCACGTTCCGCACCTGCATAACCTGGCTGAACGAGCGCATCGCGCCGTAGCCGGAATTGTTCAGCACCACGACCGTCAGCGGTAGCTTGCGCTGCGCTGATGTCCACAGCGCCTGGATCGAATACATCGCCGAGCCGTCGCCGATCAGGCAGACCGTGCGTCCCTGACGTCGGCCGAGCGCCATGCCGACCGCGGCCGGCAGGCTGTAGCCGAGGCCGCCGCTCGCCATGGTGTAGAAGCTGTCCTGGCCGTGCATCGGCATCGCCTTCTGCATCAGCGGACGGTGGGACGGTATTTCCTCGATCAGCGCATCATGCGGCCCCATCGCGGCCGAGAGCGCGTGCAACGCATATTCGGCGGGGATCGGGTCGCCGGTGGCCGGCGCCGGCGGCAGGACACGGCCGGTCGGCGCGGCGCGTTTCGTCTCGGGCAGCATCTCGAGCAGCGCCGTCAGCGCCGGCTTCATCGTCGCGACGATGCTGTGGCCGGTCGGCGTCATCGCGGCGGCATCCGGATCGTCGGTGATCTGGAAGATCGTGGTCGAGCCGTCGAAGATCGCGGCATGGCCCTCGACATGGAAGGTGAAGACCGGCGCGCCGATCACGACGACAAGATCGTGATCGCGCAGCGCATCCGAGAGCTGGCCCGGCGCGGCATGCAGGAAGCCGGCGAATTGCGGATGCCGCTCGGGGAACGAGCAGCGCGCCGAGAACGGGCTCGCCCAGACCGCGGCTTTCGATTTCTCGGCGACCTTCACCATGAGATCGACCGCCTCGGCACGATCGACGGCCGGTCCGACGACGAGGGCAGGGCGCTTGGCCTCGCCGAGCGCGGCCACCAATGCCTGCATCGCCGACAGGTCGGGCCCGATCTCGCGGCTGACCCGGCGCGCGTCGAGCGGCTGCGTCGCATGCGCCCAGTCGTCGATCGGCACCGAGACGAAGGTCGGCCCGCAGGGCGGCTGCATCGCGACATAATAGGCGCGCGCGATCGCGGCGGGCACGTCTTCGGCGCGCGCCGGCTCGACCGCGAATTTCACGTAAGGCCGCGGGAATTCGGAGGCCCGCTCGGCATAGAGGAAGGCCTGCAGCGGCATGATCGAGCGCGCCTGCTGGCCCGCGGTGATCACCAGCGGGGTCTGGTTGCGATAGGCATTGTAGATGTTGCCGAGCGCGTTGCCGACGCCGGCCGCCGAATGCAGATTGACGAAACCGGCATTGCGCGTCGCCAGCGCATAGCCGTCGGCCATGCCGACGACGGAAGCCTCCTGCAGGCCGAGCACGTAGTCGATGTCGTCGGGCCAGTCGCTCAGGAACGGCAGCTCGGTCGAGCCGGGATTGCCGAACACCTTCTTGATGCCCCATGCGCGAAGCAGGCCGAAGGTGGCGTCCTTGACGGTGACGGTCTTGCCTTTGCTGGCGGCGGGTTTGCGCGACGACATCGGGCGGCTCCCATTTCTGTCTTGTTACGTTCCGTCATTGCGGGCGGCAAAAGCGGAAAGGCAATCCACCTGTCGATGGATTGCCTGACGATGTCAAGCCGCTGGGCCCATAGTTGCTGCGGCAACGGCCGCAAATTGCGGCTAGTTGGCCTTCTGCAGCGCGGCGGTCTGCTTGGCGAGCTGCTTGTCGAAATCCTGCTCCAGCCCGGCCACGTAGGTGGCATTTTCGCCCGGCTTGACGAACGGGTTCGGCGCGCCGTCCTTCATCTGCGCCCGCTTGGCCTGCATGTCGTAGACCTCCGGATGCGGCCCGAGCAGCACGTCGACCTTCATCGCCTTGACCTTGGTGAAGGTCGATCGGTAGTCGTCGACGATACCAGGATAGGTCGGACGGCCGACCAGCCGGTTCAGCGCTACCGTTCCGCTGCAGAAGAACAGCACGTTGCGCGCCTGGCTGCCATCCTTGACCGTGATCTCCCAGCTGGTGCAGCCGGGCGAATGGCCGGGGGTGGTGTGCGCGGTCAGCGTGGTGTCGCCGAGCGTCACCTTGTCGCCTTCCTTGACGGTGCGATCGACCTTCACCGGCGTAAAGGCAAGATCGGTGTTGTTCTCGTCGCCCGGATAATAGCCGCCCTCGAGCAGCGGCTTGTCGCGCTCGCCGGCGATCAGTTGCGCGCCGGTCTCCTTCTTGATCTCGGCAAAGCCGCCGGTGTGGTCGAGATGGGCGTGGGTGTTGAGGATGATCTTGATGTCGCCCTCCTTGAAGCCGACCTTGGTGATGTTGTCCTTGATCATGCCGGTCGACTGCTGCATCGCCGTGTCCATCAGGATCAGCCCTTGCGACGTTTTGATGACGTAGACCGCGATCCCGTCAGTGCCCACGTAGTAGATATTGTCGATGAGCTGGAACGGTTCGAACGGCGCGGTCCATTTCTTCATGACAACAGCCATGAAGTCCTTGAGCGTCTGTGCCTGCGCACCGGTTGCGATCAGCGTGAGCGCGCACAGCGCGGCTGCGATCGTCCTCATGGTTGCCTCCCTCTTTGTTGTTGTTCGTGCACGGGCGGCACTATGCGTGCTGGCAACGCCGGCCGCAAGCTGCGGACGGCAAGCCGCCGCGCAGGCGGCCGGCCGTCCGGCGCATTCCTGTTCTGCGTTCAGCTCGCGTATTGCGCGATGCCGTGGCCGAACGACCAGTTCTCCTTGGCGACCTCGACGAGGTTGATGACAACATCGTCCGGCCGTCCCTGCAGCTGGCTCTGATAGTCGTCCACGATCCGCTTGTAGAACGCCTTCTTCATCTCGACGGTGCGCCCGGCATTCATGGTAATCTGGATGAAGATGAGGTCGTCGCTGTAGGTGTTGCCGAGATAGTTGTCGGCGTAGTTCAGATCGCTGCGGTCGTGCTCGGTGATGACCTGAAACTTGTCGTTCTCGGGCACGTTGATTACGTCGCGCATCGCCTTGTAGACGATCTCGCCAAGGGTTTTGCGATATTCGGCGGACTTGCCGCGCTTCAGGTCGATGCGAACGAATGGCATGGTGGTCTCCTGTGTGATGCGGGACTCGGCCCCGCGTGATCGGGATGTGCGACAGTGCGAATGGGCATCGTCCGCTTGCGCCGGCGGCGTCGGTGCGTTCAGCGCGCCGCCTTGAAGGCCTCCCAGCGCGCATTGCGCTCTCTCTGATATTTGGGCGTTCGCTGCGCGACCATGTCCGCCCAATGCAGCGGCTTGCCGCACGACTGACAGACCGGACCAAGCCCCGCCGGCTTGCCGCAGACGACGTGGGTATAGTTCATGGAAAGACCGTCCCTGGGTGACTTGCACCAGGTCTCGCCCCAGGCGCGCAGCGCGAACATGACGGGGAAGAACGCCGCGCCCTTCTCCGTCAGATGATATTCGTGGCGCAGCGGCCGCTTGTTGTAGACGCGCCGCGTCACCAGTCCGTCCGCCTCCAGCTTCTTCAGCCGCGCGGTGAGCATCTGCGGGGTCGCGCCGGTATGGGCCTGAATCTCTTCGAAGCGATGGTTGCGCGCGAACAGCTCGCGCAGCACCAGCACGGTCCAGCGGTCGCCCACCGCGGTTTCCGCGCGCGCCACCGGACACAGCGTTTGGTCAGCAGGATTGCCCTTTGGCCTTGCCATCACGTTTTCTTCATCCGCATTGTTACTATGATTTTCATAGCAATATGGGTTATCGTCAATGTGGGTGCAACGGGCGTTTCCGGCCCGGTCCCTCACATTTCAAGGAGCGCGCCATGAGTACCGAAGGCAAGAAACCGGGTATCGACATGAAGCTCGAGGTCGTGGTGATTCCCGTGTCCGATGTCGACCGCGCCAAGCGCTTCTATGAAAATCTCGGCTGGCGGCTCGACGCCGATTTCGTCAGGGCGGACGGATCCCGGGCGCTGCAACTGACGCCGCCGGGCTCGCCGACCTCGATCCATCTCGACAAGGGATCCGCGCTGCCGCTCTTCCTGGTCGTGAGCGACATCGAGGCGGCGCGTGCCGATCTGATCGCGCGTGGCGTCGATGTTAGCGAGGTGTTTCATCGCGGGGCGGCGGGCCGCGTCAAGGGACCCGATCCGGAGCGGCCGAGCTACGGTTCGCTGGCGACGTTCAACGATCCCGACGGCAATGTCTGGCTGCTCCAGCAGGTCACGCAGCGTCTGCCCGGACGCGTCGACGGAAACAGCACGACGTTCACCTCATCGGCCGATCTCGCCGCCGCGCTGCGCCGCGCAGCCGCAGCCCATGGCGAGCACGAGAAGCGGACCGGCGGCCATGATGTGAACTGGCCCGACTGGTACGCCGACTACATCGTGCGTGAACAGGCGGGCAAACCGCTGCCGGAGTGAGCGATTAAACAGGAGTATCCGTCATGGCGGCGCGATCGATCGCGCAGTTTCGCGAACAGACCGCCGCGCTCGGCGTCAAGGTTGCCGGGACGTGATGTACGCCGGCCTGGTAGGCAGCGTTACGCCTTGAGGCTGGCACCGCGCTCGGACAAAACCTTCTCGGCCTTCGGCGTCAGCTCGTAGAGGTCGCCGTCCTTGGCGACGTATCCCTCCCTGATGAGCCGGTCGACCTCGCCTTGAACGTCGTCGGCGAAGGCAATGGATTGGGCGATGTCGCAGAGAACCGCGACCTGTTCGTCTCTAAGCATGGCGTCCTCCGTCAGGGCGGGGAACGCGCAAGCCGGCATTCGGTTCCAAGGGGCCGGATGATACACCCGGCTTTCACCCGGTGAGCTGTGGCTCCGGGTGTTGCATCTTACCCATGCCGCGCGTCGAACACCGGCGCGTAGCCACCGCCATCTCGACGAATATGAGCACAGCGCGGGCCGCGGAAGTGAGCCGGTATGACGAGACGGCCGCTGTCCGCGGCCTCTGCCAGGATATTCGTCCGCGTCTCGCGCGCCAGTTGCGGGTCGGTGCAGGATGATGTCGACAGGTCGGGCTGGAAGATCTGCACCGGATTGTGCACGGCATCGCCGCAAAAGATCGCGCGATGTTGTGCGTAGTCCACCATCAGCCCCATCTGGCCGCTGGTGTGGCCCGGCAGCGGGACCAGCCGCAGGCCCGGTCCCAACTGATGGCCATCGTCGACCAGATCGACACGGCCTGCCTCGACGATCGGTATGACGCTCTGCTCCAGGGCGCGGGCATGGATCGGCGGGGCACGCCCGGCATCATGCTGCGTCATCCAGTCGGCAAGCTCGCGGCGGCCGAACAGATACCGCGCGTTGGGAAAGGTCGGCTGCCAGCGGCCGTTGTCGCGGCGGGTATTCCAGCCGACATGATCGACATGCAGATGGGTGCAGAATACGACGTCGATTCCGGCCGGGTCGACGCCGCACGCGCGCAACCGATCGAGGAAGCCGCTGCCGCGCCGCCGATGCCAGGCCGGAATCTCGGGGATGTCCTTGTGCTCGCCGATGCAAGCGTCGATCAGCAGCGTTCGGCCGCCGGTTCGCACCACAAAACTCTGGATCGCGTGTTTCGCGACGCCCCTGGCGAGGTCGATGAACACCGGCTCCAGCGTGGTGCGATGCGCTTCGATCAAGCCGCGATCGTATCCGGGCAGGAATTCGGCTAGCGGAAGGCCGAAATCGTCGTCGTCGACGATGACGTCGACTGTGGCGTCGCCGATCGCAAATCGCATGACCGCTCCTTCCCGGAGAACCGTGCATCTTGCCGCACGGTCACTATGCAGGTTGGAGCCATCGATCGCAAGTTGCGTCGCTTGTGAACGGCTATCAGACCATGCCGCGCAGCAGGCCGATCAGGCGGCCGCACTCATCGTCCGTGCCGACCGTGATGCGCAGAAAGTCCTCGATCCGCGGCTTCTGAAAATGCCGCACCAGCACGCCGCGCTCGCGCAACCGCGCGGCGAGATCGGCGCCGCGATGGCTGGGATGGCGGGCGAACACGAAATTCGCCTGCGACGGCAGGACCTCGAAGTCCAGCTCAATGAGGCCACGGACCAGCGCCTCTCTGCTCCTGATGATGCGTTGCCGCGTCTCCTCGAACCACGCCTCGTCCTCGATGGACGCGACCGCGCCTGCGAGCGCGAAGCAGTCCAGCGGATAGGAGTTGAAGCTGTCCTTGACCCGCTCCAGCGCCTCGATCAGCGGACGCTGGCCGATGGCGAAGCCGACCCGCAAACCGGCCAGCGCGCGCGATTTGGAGAGCGTCTGGATCACGAGCAGATTGTCGTGGTGCGCGACCAGCGGCACGGCGCTCTCGGCGCCGAAGTCGACATAGGCCTCATCGACCACCACCAGCCGGTCGGGATGCGCGGCGAGCAGCGTCTCGATCGCGGCGCGCGGCAGCGCGGTGCCGGTCGGTGCGTTCGGATTGCACAGCAGGATGGCGCTGCCGGCCCGCCGGTAGTCGGCAAGGTTCAGCCGCATCGCGGCGTCGAGCGGCACTTGCTCGTAGCTCACGCCATAGAGGCGGCAATAGACCGGGTAGAAGCTATAGGTGATGTCGGGAAACAGCAGCGGCGCATCGTGCTTCAGCAGCGCCGGGAAAGCGTGGGCCAGCACCTCGTCCGAGCCGTTGCCGACGAACACCTCGTCCGCCGTGACGCCGTAGCGCCTCGCGATCGCCTCACGCAGCGCGGTTGCGCGCGGGTCCGGATAGAGCCGCAGGCGATCCGTGGTCGCCGTGATCGCCGCCACCGCGCGCGGCGACGGCGGGTAGGGATTTTCGTTGGTATTGAGCTTGATGAGGCCGTCGATCTTCGGCTGCTCGCCGGGCACGTATGGCGACAGATTGTGGACGACCGAACTCCAGAAGCGACTCATGATCTGCGATCCAGGGATGAACGCGATCACAATAAGGAATACGAGGCGCTGATGAAAGCGCCTCTTTATTCCCTCGCATCATGACAGGCGTCGTGCTCGCGCGTTACCAGGTCGCCGTGCCCCTCATGGTCGGCTGGCCCTCGGCGTTCGCGGTCCACAGCTCCATCCCGCCGTCCTTGTCGCTGGCATTGATCGAGAACTCGCTGCCCTCGAACAGCGGCTGCACGCCGCGATAGGCGAGCTTCTTCGGCGGCTTGCCGCCGCGCAGCTTGGCGGCGAACTCGACGATGAAGGAAGCCTGCAGCGGGCCGTGGAAGATCAGCCCCGGATAGCCCTCGACCTTGGTGACGTAGTCGCGGTCGTAATGGATACGATGGCCGTTGAAAGTCAGCGCCGAGTAGCGGAACAAGAGCACCGGGTCGGAGACGTGGCTCTCGCGGTGCTGCGCGACCGGCGGAGGCGGCGGCGCCTTGGCGGGCGCTGCGCCCTGCGTGCTCGTCATCTCGCGATAGACGATGTCCTGCCGCTCGCGCACCGCAAGCCCGCGCGACGTCGTCACCTCGTGATTGACCGAGACGAAGCACAGCGTGCCGGTCGAGCCCGATTTGACCGTGACGTCGACGATCTTCGAGGTGCGTTTGGCCTCATCTCCGATGCGCAAGCTGTCGAAGAATTCGAGCTCGCCGCCGGCCCACATCCGCCGCGGCAGCGGCACCGGCGGCAGGAAGCCGCCGCGGGTCGGGTGGCCATCGGGGCCAAGCTGCGACATCGGAAACACCGGCTGCGCCAGGCACCAATGCGTGGTCCACGGCGCGGCGTCACCGGCCTTCGGCTCGCCGATCTCCTGGAACAGCGTCGCGCGCAGCCCCATCACGAGATATTTGGTGACGACGTCGGAGGCCTCCGTGGTCTTGCCGATCCATTGGCGGAGATGATCGAGGTCGAGTTTGTCGCTCATGATTGTGTTGCCCGGGCAGGAGGGATTTCAGGAACGTCTGGTGCGCTCGCCGATCGCGGGCACCTTGCCGTAGTGCCTGTCCTCGCCGACCACGATCGCGGCCGGCGCCGGATAGCTGACCTTGCCGTTCGGCGTGTCGACCTCGATGCGGCGCAGATGCGGATGTTTCGCGAGGTCGTCCATGCTGTTGACCTCGGCAAAGGCGATGTCGGCCTCGGCAAGCTTCTCCAGCAATTCCTCGCGCGTCAATTTGCCGAAGCTGCCGCTGACGATTCCGTCGGTCAGCACGCGGTTGCGCACGCGCTCGACCATGTTGGCAAAGCGCGGATCGTCGGGAAGGCCGGGCTGGCCCAGCACCTTGGCGCACAGCGTCTTCCACTCGCGCTCGCTCTGGATCGAGATCAGGATCTCCTTGCCGTCCTTCGAGCGGAACACGCCATAGGGCGCGATCGAGGGATGGGCGAGGCCGATCCGCTTCGGCGACTTGCCGTCCTCGGCATTGAGCAGCGGCACGGTGAGCCAGTCGGCCATCACGTCGAACATCGAGATCCGGATGTCGGCACCGTCTCCGGTGCGGCCGCGGCCGATCAGCGCCTCGAGGATCGCGGCATGCGCGGTGGCGCCGGTCGCGACGTCGACGATCGACATGCCGACGCGCGAGGCGCCCTCGGGGCCGCCGGTGATCGAGGCAAGGCCGCTCTCGGCCTGGATCAACAGGTCATAGGCCTTGCGGTCGGCATAGGGGCCGGTGTCGCCATAGCCCGTGATCGTGCACATGATCAGCTTCGGATAATCCTTGCGCAGCCGCTCGCGCGAGAAGCCGAGCTTGTCCATCGAGCCCGGCTTTAAATTCTGTAGCAGCACATCGGCGCCGGCGATCAGCGCCTCGAGCTGCGCGCGGCCTTCCTTGGTGGCGAGGTCGACCACGGCGGAATCCTTGCCGCGGTTCAGCCAGACGAAATAGCTGCTCTGGCCCTTCGCCGCGGCGTCGTAGCCGCGGGCGAAGTCGCCCTCGGGCCGTTCGATCTTGATGACATGGGCGCCGGCGTCGGCGAGGCGTGACGAGCAGAACGGCGCGGCAACCGCCTGTTCGACGGCGATGACGGTCAATCCCTCAAGCGGCAGCATGATCAAGCAACTCAGTAGGAGCGGGGCATGCCGAGCACGTGCTCGGCGACGTAGGACAGGATCAGATTGGTCGAGATCGGCGCCACCTGGTAGAGCCGGGTCTCGCGGAATTTGCGCTCGACGTCGTATTCCTCGGCGAAGCCGAAGCCGCCATGGGTCTGCACGCAGGCATTGGCGGCTTCCCAGGACGCGTCTGCCGCCAGCATCTTGGCCATGTTGGCCTCGGCGCCGCAGTCGAGACCGGCTTCATATTTGCGGGTGGCTTCCTTCACCATCAATTCGGCCGCGCGCATCGAGGCGTAGGCCTTGGCGACCGGGAACTGGATTCCCTGGTTCTGGCCGATCGGCCGGCCGAACACACTGCGCTCCTTGGCGTAGTTGGTGGCCTTGGCGATGAACCATTTTGCGTCGCCGACGCATTCGGCCGCGATCAGGATGCGCTCGGCGTTCATGCCGGACAGGATGTAGCGAAAGCCCTTGCCTTCCTCGCCGATCAGATTCTCCGCCGGCACCTTCATGTCGGTGAAGAACACTTCGGTCGTGGCATGGTTCATCATGGTGCGGATCGGGCGGATCTCCAGCCCCTTGCCCTTCACCTCGCGCATGTCGACGATGAACACCGAGAGCCCGTCGGTGCGCTTCTTCGACTGCTCCTTCGGCGTGGTGCGCGCCAGCAGGACCATCAGGTCGGAATATTCCGCGCGGCTGGTCCAGATCTTCTGGCCGTTGACGACGTAATGGTCGCCCTCGCGGCGCGCGAAGGTCTTCAGCGACGACGTGTCGGTGCCGCTGGTCGGCTCGGTGACGCCGAACGCCTGCAACCGCAACTCGCCGGTCGCGACCTTCGGCAGATACTTCGCCTTCTGCGCATCATTGCCGTGCCGCAGCACGGTGCCCATCGTGTACATCTGGGCATGGCAGCCGCCGCCATTGCAGCCGGCGCGCTGGATCTCTTCCAGGATCGCCGCTGCCGCCGACAGCTTCAGGCCGGCGCCGCCATATTCCTCGGGGATCAGCACCGAGAGATAGCCCGCCTCCGTCAGCGCATCGACGAATTCCTTCGGATAGGCCATCTGGCGATCGAGCTTGCGCCAGTATTCGCCGGGAAACTGCGCGCAGAGTTTGGCCACCGCGTCGCGGATGTCGGAATGGTCGTCGATGTGTTGATCGTGTGCGGTCATTGTTTCGTCTTGTCGAGAGGTTGCGCCAGAGCGTGTTCGAGCGAAGCGGGGAACGGAAATGGCTCTGGTTGCGGGCAAATCGCCCGCTGTTGTGGGGCCCCGGTAAACTCCCTATGCTGTTTTGTTATAGCGTATGAACCTGCCTTCCAGGATTGGCAAGTATGGATTTCCGCCAGCTTAGGACCTTTGCGTGCGTCGCGGAACTCGGCAGCCTGAGCAAGGCATCCGATACCTTGCGGGTCGCGCAGCCGGCGCTGAGCCGGCAGATCAAGCTGCTGGAACACGAGCTGCGCACCGAATTGTTCACGCGCAACGGCCGCGGCATGGTGCTGACGGATGCCGGCCGGCTGCTGCTGGCGCGCACCAGCGGTATCGTGCGGCAGATCGACCAGATCCGCGACGACATCCAGTCTGCCGGCGGCGCACCGTCCGGGCGCGTCGTGCTCGGGCTGGTGCCGACGGTGAGCTGCGTGCTGTCGGCGCGGCTGGCGCGGCGCACGGTGGAGCGCTATCCCGGCATCTCGCTCTGCATCGTCGAGAGCTACAGCGGCCATCTGATCGAGTGGCTGCATCGCGGCGAGATGGACCTTGCCGTGATCTACGGCCCTTCGGTCGATCTGCATCTGGCGGTGCAGAGCCTCGGCCGCGACAGCATCGTCGCGGTCGGCCCGCGCGGCAGCGGGCTGAAGCCGAAGAAGCAGGTCGACTTCGGCTGGCTGATGCGCCAGCGCCTGGTGCTGCCAAGTCATTCGCACGGCCTCCGTGCGCTGCTCGAACATGCCGCGGCGAAGAAGAAGATCGATCTCGACGTCAAGCTCGAGGCGGATTCGTTTCGCGTGCTGACCAGCCTGGTCGAGGAGGGGCTCGGATATACCTTGCTGCCGCCGTCCTCGGTCCGCGCCGAGGTGGCGGAGGGCCGGCTCGAGACCGCCGCCATCGCGCGGCCGGCGCCGCGCCGCGAGCTGACCCTGGCTTCGCCGGTCGAGCATCCCGGCTCCAACGCGATGACGCTGATCGCGAAGCTGTTGCGCGACGAGGTCGCCGCGCTGCGCGCCGAGGGGCTCTGGGATATCCAGCTCGCCTGAGCGCGGCTTCGCATCAGCTCACCTTGAAGCCGAGATGGCCGCGGAAGCGGTTCTTCAGGTAGGTGCCGTCGCGCGGCGGCAGGGCGCGCTCGACCTCGCCCGCCGCGATCCGGATCCGCGCCAGCCGCGGGCCGCCGCCGAGATCGCGCAGGCTGGTGCGGAAGTTCTCGATGCCGGCCATGTCGGCGATCTCACAGACATTGCCGATGCCCGCGCCATCAGCGATCACTTCGAGCCTGGCGCCGAGGCCGGAGTGACTCGGCTGCATGCCGGTCTCGCCGAAATGGCCGTTGTCGAGCACCGCGATCGAGAGATTGCCGGGCTGCTTGGTCGCGATCGTCAGCAGGCTGCCGATCCCCATCAGCTGCTCGCCGTCGCCGGTGATCACGAGCACCGGGCGCTTCGGCTGCGCCAGCGCGAGGCCAAGCCCGACCATCGCCGCGCCGCCCATCGCGCCCCACAGATAGAAATTACCGGGATGCTCGCCGGCGTCGAACACGTCATAGGAGGAGGAGCCGAGCCCGGAGATCACGAGCAAATCGCCGCGCTCGGCGAGCAGCGCCTTCACGGCGGCGCGGCGATCGAGAGTGCCTGTTGATGCCGACATCAGTGCGTCTCCTTGGTCCACTTCTTGCGGCCGATCATCCGCTGCGAGATCAGCACCGCGACCTGCTGGTCGCCGTCATAGGCGAGCGAGGCGGCGGCCGAGATCACCTCCTCGGCGTCATCGGGGTTCTCCAGCCGCAGCACGGTGGTGCCCATGATCTCGAACGCCTGCGGCGTCGCCCGGCCCATCGGGATCTGCCAGGGATTGAACTCGGCCCATTCGCCGCGCATCGTCACCAGCGTGAGCAGCGGGAAACGGCAGCTCGCCATCAGCGACAGCATGTTGACGCAATTGCCGACGCCGCTCGATTGCATCAACAGCACCGCGCGGTCGCCGCCGAGCCAGGCGCCGGCCGAAAGCGCCACGCCCTCTTCCTCTGTCGTCAGCACCGTGGTCTTGATATCGGCATCCGCGTGCGACAGCTTGATCAGCTTGGAATGTCCCGCATCGGGAACGTAGGACACCTGCGCCACGCCAAAGCTCTTCAGCGTGCGGTAGATCGCAACCGGCCAGTCCCGGCTGGTCGCGCTGTCCTGGTGAACGGCAATCTGGTCCATCATGGCCTCGGTACGGGACGCGCATGGGCGCGTCCTCACAGCGCTGGCTTTAAGCCAGGTCAGGGGTTTATTCTCTTCGCATCTGGCTCGCCCAGCTATGCCGGAATTTTATAGGGCCAGGGTTTTGCAGGGGCCGACGCAAGCGAAATGGCGGCCGGAGCCGACTGCGTCCTTTGGTCGGGTCGAACAACAGCCCCATTACGGCCTAAAACGACGCTCTATGCTAGAAGACGCCGATTGGCGGCAACGCCGGGGCTACATTTTCAAGGCTTCATTTCGCATATCGATATATCCGTCGCATTTTCAGGGATCAGGGCATGATTGTCCGAGATCGGTTTCGCGGCCTCTTCCCAAAGTATTTTCTCGCACTGTTTCTGGCCGTCGCGTTTCCGCTCGTGATCAACGGGTCGATCGAAGCCTGGTTCGGTTACCGCGATCAGCGCGCAAGGCTGGACCAGTTGCTTGGCGTTCAGGCGACTTCCGCGGCCGCTGAAATCCATAACTTCATCTCCGACATTGCAAGCCAGCTTGGCTGGCTGGTCCAGCTTCCCTGGACCGACGAGGCCGACGAGGGACGCCGAACCGATGCGTTGCGTCTGTTTCGCCAGGCGCCGGCCGTCGTCAGCCTGACACTCATCGACAACAATGGGTTGGAGCGTCTCTACGTCTCACGGGTCGGCCTCAATCGAATTGAAAGTCGGACCGACCGATCGGCTGAACCTGCGCTGGTCGGCGCCCATGCGCGCCAGGTTTGGTTCAGCGATGTCAGCTACAACAGAGGCTCAGAACCGTATTTGACCATTGCGCTCGTGGGTAACCGATCCGCGGTCGGCGCAGTCATCGCCGAAGTCAATCTCAAGCTGATCTGGGATGTCGTATCGGCGATCAAGGTGGGAGAGACCGGCCTCGCCTTCGTGCTGGACCGGCCGGGACGTCTCATTGCCCATCCCGACATCAGCCTCGTCCTCCGCGGGCTGGAGGAAACAACCTCTCAGCCGTTTCGCACCATACGCGACGCGATCGGCCCGGGAGCGGGCTTTGCGACGGGCCGGGACGGACAGGGACGTCCGGTCGCCGCCAGAGCGGCTCCTGTGGCGGGGCCCGATTGGACCGTCGTGGTGGCGCAGCCGCTCTCCGAGGCATACGCCCCGATCTATGCCGCGTTGCGACGGACCACCGTGCTTCTCGCAGGCAGCACCGTATTTGCAGGGCTGCTCGCCTATGCATTCGCGCACCGGATGACCGAGCCGATCAGGCTGCTCGAGGAGGGGACGGAGCGGATCGGCGCCGGATCGTTCGAGCACCGCATTTCGATCCAGACCGGTGACGAATTTCAGCGTCTGGCAAGCAGCTTCAACAGGATGGCTGGCGAACTCGCCCTGGCGCAGCAGCACCAGGAGCGGATCGCGAAGCTCAAGCGGTTTCTCGCGCCTCAAGTCGCCGATCTCGTCGACCGTGCCGGCGATGACAGCGTGCTGGACGGCCGCCGCACTGACGTCGTCGTTGTGTTCTGTGACTTGCGCGGGTTCACCGCGTTTTCCGCGGGCGTCGCCCCCGAGGAAGTCATGAGCGTGCTGTCCGAATATTATGAGGTTCTGGGCAGGGTCATTGCGCGGTTCGAAGCAACGCTCATCAGCTTCTCGGGAGACGGGCTGATGGTGCTGGTGAACGCACCCGTGCCGGTCGAAGAGCCGGCGCTGAGAGCCGTCGATCTTGCGACCGAAATGCAGAAGCGCGTGCAGGGCTTGATCGGCGGCTGGCGGTCGCGGGGCTACCAGGTTGGCTTTGGAATAGGGCTTGCGAGTGGATCGGCGACGGTCGGGCGGATCGGCTACGAAGACAGGCTCGATTACACGGCCATCGGCAGTGTCGTAAATCTCGCCGCCCGCCTGTGCGCATCTGCCGCAGATCGGGAAATCCTGATGGACGCAGGGACCGCCGCAAGCGTCGGAGGCAAGCGCTCCCTGCAGGATATCGGGAGTCGACAAATCAAGGGTTTCGATGACGCCATTCCGGTGTTCGGAATATCTTCTTGATGTGCGTTGGCCGATGCCGGCCGGAGCGGTTCGGTGCAGTCCATTGGCGACTGGTTTCGGATCGTGGGATATACTTCCGCCGACGGCGAACGCCAGCGGGTCGATAGAGCATGAGTTGCGCTCATTCTCGTGCAGCCACATCCCAAGGACGCGGCAGCCGGCGTGAGGTCCTGTTGTTGATGGCCGCCGCCGCGGCTTGGACCACATCCTCGCGGGCGCAGAAGCCGTCGATGCCTGTGATCGGCTATCTTTGTCCGGAATCGCCGGAGTTGTTTGGCAGCCGGCTGAAGGCTTTTCACCAGGGACTTCGTGAAGCCGGCTTTGTCGAGGGCCGCGACGTTGCGATCGAATATCGATGGGCCAATGGGCAATATGCCCAGTTACCTGCACTGGCCGGCGAATTGATCGCGCGCGACGTCGATGTGGTGGTTGCACCCGGCGGCGCGCCCGTCGCGCTTGCCGCCAAGGCGGCCGGTGTCACCAAGACAATCGTTTTCGAGATGGGCGGCGACCCCGTTCAGCTGGGTGTGGTGGATAGCCTGTCGCGGCCGGGAGGCAACATCACGGGAATCTCGAGCCTGAGCGTCGACGTGTCGCCGAAGCGGCTCGAGTTGATGCACGAACTCCTGCCGGCGGCGAAAACGTTGGGGGTCGTGACCAACCCGACAAGTCCAACCGCCAGCTCGCAACTGCAGAGGCTTCAGGCCGCTGCCGAAACTTTGGGGGTCCATCTGCAGATATTGAGGGCAAGCAAGGAAGAGGAGTTTGAATCCGTATTCTCTTCCGTAGCGAGAGAGTCGACAAACGCGCTTGTTTTCACCTCCGATCCCTATTTTGCATTTCGCAGCCGACGATTGGCCGATCTCGCACTGAAGTATCGTGTTCCCGCCGTCACGCAGACCCGGGATTTCCCGACAGCCGGAGGCTTGATGAGCTATGGCGGAGATTTCGTGCAGTCGCATCGACGCGCCGGCATCTACGCGGGCCGGGTTCTGAAAGGTGAGAAGCCTGCTGATCTTCCGGTCCAGCTGGTCACCAAGGTCGAGTTCGTCATCAACTTGAAGACCGCCAAACTGCTCGGCCACGAGTTCTCTCCTTCAGTCGTCAGCGGCGCAGACGAAGTGATCGAATGAGCCATTCGCTCATGAACCTGGTAGTCCGGCCGGCACGGACCGAATGGTCCGGCCGGACCGTGGCATCGCATGCGCTCACGGGCTCAACTGTTGGGCTGTAGAAACGCGCCGTATTGCTTGCTCGTGGCGAGCGCGGCGGCCGCCTGTCCGATGACACGCATTGCCGCCATCATGGGCCATGGTCCAAGGCTCACCCTGCGAACACCCGCGCGGGCGAGCTCGCCGATTTCGGGCACGCCTTGCGTCACCATGATGTTGACGGGCAGGGGCGTCAGTTGAACGAATCTCTCGATCAGCGCAAGCTCGGTGAGCCCCGGCACAAAAATTCCATCGGCGCCCGCATCGGCATAGACCTTCGCACGTCTCGCCGCCTCATTCAGGCATTGCTCGGGCGAGCCGAACTTCAGCAGAAACGGATCGGTTCGCGCATTGATGAAGAGGTGAACGCCGAGTTTCTGCGCGGCGTCCCGCACCGCCCTGATCTTCGCGGCATGCTGCTCCGGAGCGACGAGCTGCCGCTTTCCGCCAACAAGCCCGTCCTCGATGTTGATGCCGATCGCGCCGGCCTTCAGGATCCTCGCCGCCGAATGCGCGGCGGCATCCGGAGTGTCGCCATATCCCGCCTCCAGATCGATCGACACCGGAACCGGCACCGACGCGGTCATCCGCGAGACCAGGCTTTCCACGATGTCGAGCGGGGCATTTTCGCCGTCGGCGTAGCCGAGTGCGGCCGCGACCGCCCCGCTGCTGGTCGCCACCGCCGGCGAGGTTTTCGCGATCGCCTTGGCGGTGGCGACGTCCCAGGCGTTGAACAGGACAAGCGGATCGCCCCGCTTGTGAAGTAGGTGAAACGCTTCGGCGTAGTGCTGCTGTGTCGTGGCGTCCATTGCGCGCACTCCTGGTCAGAGAATTCGAAAGATGGTGGCTGACGCGGCCGCAGGTGGCGGCGTCCGTTCAGTCGGCGGCGTGCGTTGTGAACCAGTCCATGATCAGACCTGTGACCTCGGCCTCACGCTCGAGGTGCGGGAAGTGGCCGACATCGGTCAGGACGATGCGTCGATAGGGGCCCTTGAAGAACGGCTCTTCCTTCGCCGCATATCTGGCCGTCGGATCGTTGCTGCCATAGATGGTCAGCGTCGGCGTATGCATCTCGTTCATCGGCAGCCAGCGCTCGCGTCCCGCGTGGAACAGGCCGCCATAATATTTGAGCGCCGCCGTCATGGTGCCGGGAGACGACAGCGTCTCTTTGATCGAGCGGAGATGCGCGTCGTCCTTGAACGCCGGCGACCACAGCTGCCAGAGATAATCGACGAACGGCAGTCCCTCGACATTGACCGACGAGTCGGCGCCGGAGAGCTGGAAGTAATAGAAATGGAACAGCGATCGAACGGCGTCGGGATCCTTCCTGATGCTTGAGAACGTGACGGGGTGCGCGGTGTTCATCACCACGGCGGCCTTGATCGCCGATGGCGCCGTGGCAAGCGCCTGGAAGGTCGACGTGCCGCCCCAATCCATGCCGACGACGCGCGCCTGTCCGTCGTCGCTCAGCGCCGCGATCAATGCTTCGAGATCCTTTCCGAGCGCGATCGGATCGAAAATGCCGTCGGCGGGAATCTCGGTCGGCGCATAGCCACGCAGGAACGGCGCGACCGCGCGATAGCCGGCATCCGCGAACACCTGCAGCTGCTTTCGGTACGACCAGGCGTTGTCGGGAAAGCCATGCATGAACATGACGAGTGGTCCGCTGCCCTGTTCGAGATAGGCAAATCGCACGCCGTTGGCCTGCACGTATTTCAGGGCGGGTTCGCTGCCGGCGGCGTCAGGCGTTGCCAGTGCGGTGCTTCGGGTCGTCATCGCTGCTCTCCATTCATGTCGTCGTTGCTCTCCCGGTTAAATATGTGCGTAGCGCACATATATGGTCAAGTTGTTTTTTGTGCGCAGCGCACATATTATTCCCGGCATGGAAAACGGAATCGCCAATCTGCTGGGCGCGCTGTCGCTCGCCGTCATGGATCGTATCGAGCAAGGCGCGCGCGAGGTCGTCGGCCGTGGCGGCGAAACGCCCGCGGCGCTCATCGTCATCGGCTATGGTCAGGGCATGACCAACGACAAGCTGAGGCGGATTCTTGGCCTGTCACACTCCGGAACGGTCCGCCTGGTGGATCGGCTGGTTTCGGATCGGCTTGTCGAACGCCGTCCGGGCAAAGACGGCCGCGAGGTCGCGTTGCACCTGACGGCGTCAGGCGCCGCGTCCCGGAACGAATTGTTGGCGTCGCGGATTTCAGCCGTGACGTCGCTGCTGGACGTGCTGTCAGCCGCCGAACGGAAGCAGCTTGCGACGCTGATCCATGAGCTGCTGGCAAGGCAGGACACATCCGAGATGGATCGCTTCACGATCTGCCGGATGTGCGACGACAGGGTCTGCACCAAATGCCCGTTGCCGACCAGCAAGGGCCAGCACGCTCGCTAGAGAGGTTACTCTCCTCACGCTCCAGCACCTTGCCCTCATCGCGTGCTCTTGCTCGCCATGAACACGTACATGTCCCAGAACGTCTCGGGATGATCGACCTCGAAGCCGTGCCACTGATCGAGATTGGCCTCATCGGCCGCGCCCGGAAACTGCTTGCGGAATTGTTCGAGCACCGCCGGATCGTCAAACGGCTCGAACCCCTCGAACGACAGGCCATGCTCGTTCAGGAATGCCGCGATCGCCGGAATCGTCAGCCGATGTTCCATGACGTTGAACAGCAGATCGCGGCAGCCGCTCATGCTGTAGAAATCCTTGGCGCCGATCAGGGGTTTCCATTTGTCAGCTTCACGGAAGATATCCTGCCGGCAACGCCTGATGTCGTCGGCGGTGGCGCGATAATTGCGCGCCGCGATGCGATCGCGAGCCTCGACGATGACGCGGCGCGCCAGATCGCTGTAGAGCCCGATGCGCATCGCGCCGCCCGGCCGCAGCAGCGAGACCAGAACGCGCCAGCCGGCCAAGGGGTCGGCAAGATGATGCAGCACGCCGACCGACTCGATGCTGTCGAAGCTGCGATCGATCGAGGCCAATTCCAGGATGTCCGCCTGCGCATACTCGATGTTGCACAAGCCTAGCTCCCGCGTCTTGCGGCGCGCATAGGCGAGGCTGGTCATGCTGATGTCGACCGCGAGCAAGCGGGCGTTGGGATAGACCTGCGCGATCTGGATCGCATGCGAGCCGGTGCCGCAGCCGGCAATTAGGATATCCCGTTCGGCTCGCTGGTCCGCGGTTGCGACGGTCCGTCCCTGCGCCCGATCCGCTGCGAAGGCCGTCAACGGGTTGACGGTCCAGCGCGGATAGGGATTTTCCTCGTATTGGCGCATCACCTCGACGGATATGTCGTTCCTGATCGGAGTGAGCGCTGCAATAGCGCAGCGCTCTTCCATCTCCTCGCGGGGTTCGCGAAGCTGCATCTTGAGCAGGCCGGCCGTGGCCGCGGGCCAATCCCGGCGCAGCAGCGCGTCCGCCGCGGGCAGGGCATGAAGCGGGAAGTAAGCGGCGACAACGGCCAGCGTGAGCGGCGTGATCGCAGCGGCTGATGCCAGGTCCGGCAGCAACCGGTCGCGCAGCGCGCTCGCGCCTTCGCTTTCCGCCGCGGTCTGCGCATAGACATATTCGTTGATGAAGCATTGCCGCGCGAGCGCGCACGCAAAGGCTACGATATCGTCGTCGACTTCATCCTGATCCGGCCTGCTCGCGAGCCGCAACAGCTCGGCCCGCGCATATCCGAGCAGCACCTCAAGCTGCATGCTCGCCAGCGTCGTCGTTTCCATCGCGCAGCGCAGGAACAGGTCGTTCGCGAGCGGGGCGACGCCCTCGCTGCCGAACAATTCGGCGCTTGTGACCGGTAGCGGCCACTTGCCGGCAATCCGCCCGACATAGCTGGTGACGGTCGGGCTCTGCAGGATGAAGCCGACCGCCCTCGCATCCATGCCGAGCGCAAGCGCCTTGCTGAAATGCGCGGCCGCCTTGCTGCGGTTGCCCAGCGCCTGGTACGAGTTGCCGGCATTGTAGTGGCAGGCGGCGTTCACCTCGTCCGCAGCAATCGCCTTCGCGAACATCTTCACCGCGGCGCGGTGCTCGCCGGATGCCTGCGCAATCAGGCCGAGAAGATTCAGGCTCTGCACATGGGTGGGGTCGCGCGCGAGAATTTGCCGGCAGATCTCCTGCGCTTCGTTGAAGCGGCGCATCCCGTAGAAGCGGCTGGCCTCGATGGCAAGATCGGCAATGCTGACGCCCGCAGAGACGAAGGCTGGTGCGTTTTTGCTGGACGCGTCCCGTTGCTTACCGGCCGCACGCCGCTCTTTTCGGTTCATGTTCCGTCAACTGGCCCATACTGCGCGGCGCATCAACCGCCCGGCAAAGACATAGGGCCGATCGCGTTGGTGGCCAAGAACTATCTAGGTTCAGCCAGGATCAGCACCGGAAGTTTCTCGATGCGCACGAAGCCGCAGGGGCCCCATTGGCGGCCCGGCCGCCTTGATGCGTCGCTTCAGCAATTCTTCCCAGATAGTCCGGAGCTGCAATTCAGACGACCGTGCGCGAGCTAGCGTGCGTGACGGCTCCGCTGCTCTTGCCAGAAGTCGAGCACCGCTCCGACAATCGCCTCCGGAGCGTCCTCCTGCACGAGGTGCTTGGCGTTCGGCACGACGGTAAGGCGGGCGCCGGGGATCCGCCGTGCAGGTCTGCGCTGCGGCTCATGCATCGCGGCGGGAAACCGCTTTCCAACAGACGCGCACTGATCGCGTTTGTGGCCAAACGCCTCGCTTTTCCGACATTAGCAGAATATCCGACGTCGGACGCGTCAGCCCGGGATCCGCACCGGCAGGTTCTCGATGCCGCGCACGAAGCTGGAATAGACCCGCTTCGGCTCGCCGACCACCTCGATGCGGTCGAAGCGCTTCAGCATCTCTTCCCAGACGATCCGAAGCTGCAGCTCGGCGAGCCGCATGCCGACGCAGCGGTGGATGCCGAAGCCGAACGACAGGTGGATGCGCGGCCGCGGGCGGTCGATGATGAACTCGTTCGGACGGTCGATCACCTCGTCGTCGCGGTTGCCGGAGACGTACCACATCACGACGCGGTCGCCCTTCCTGATCGTCTTGCCGCCAATCTCGGTGTCCTGAAGTGCGGTGCGCCGCATATGCGCGAGCGGCGTCTGCCAGCGGATCACCTCCGGCACCATGGTGTCGATCAGTGTGGGATTCTCCTTCAGCTTCCTGAACTGGTCGGGATGCTCGTGCAGCGCCAGCACCGAGCCGCTCATGGTGTTGCGCGTGGTGTCGTTGCCACCGACGATGAGCAGGATGATGTTGCCCATCAGATTGTCGGGGTCCATGTGCCGCGTGGCGTCGCTATGCGCCATCATCGACAAGAGGTCGTTGCGCGGCGGGGCGTTGACGCGCTCGTTCCAGAGCTTGGAGAAATAGGCGTAGCACTCGTCCATCTCCTGCCGCCGCTGCTCCGGCGAGTTGACGATGCCGCTCTTCGGCAGCGCGGTGGAGACGTCGGACCAGCGCGTCAGCTTGCGCCGCTCCTCCCAGGGGAAGTCGAACAGCGTCGCCAGCATCTGGGTGGTCAATTCGATCGAGACGCGCTCGACGAAGTTGAAGGTCTCGTTGCGCGGCAGATTGTCGAGCACGCTGGCCGAGCGCTGCCGGATCAGCTTTGCCAGCTCGTCGAGATGCGTCGGGGTGAACATCGGCGACACGGTCTTGCGCTGATGGGCGTGCCTCGGCTGGTCCATCGCGATGAAGCTCGGATAGTCGTAGCCGGGCGGCACGTCGCGGATCGAGATGCCGCCGAGCGTGGAGTCCGAGGAGAAGATGCCGTGGCTGGTGTCGACATGCATGATGTCGTTGTACTTCACCACCGACCAATACGGCTCGATCGGCGCATTGGTGCAGTAATGCACCGGCTCTTCCTTGCGCAGCCGCTCGAACCACGGCCATAGCGTGTCGTTCTGGAACAGTTTTGGCGCGCCGGGATGAAAGTCCTTGAGCGGTGTCGAATACGCTTCCTCGCGGGCCTGGCGCAGCAACTCGGCCCGGTCGGCACGGATGGCGGTCTGAACGTTCATGGTTGTTCGATCCCGGTTGGCTCGCGATGCGTCAGGCGGCGATGCGCACTGGTAGCGTCTCGTAGCCTTTGATGAAGCTGGAATACACCCGCTGCGGCTCGTCCACCACCTCGATGGTGTCGAAGCGCTTGAGGATCTCCTCCCAGATGATCTTGAGCTGCAGCTCGGCAAGCCGCAGGCCGACGCAGCGGTGGATGCCGAAGCCGAACGAGATGTGGGTGCGCGGCCGGGCGCGGTCGATCAGGAACTCGTAGGGCTTCTCGATCGCTTCCTCGTCGCGGTTGCCCGAGACGTACCACATCACCACCTTGTCGCCCTTCTTGATCTGACGGCCGCGGAATTCGTAGTCGGCGAGCGCGGTGCGCCGCATATGGGCGAGCGGCGTCTGCCAGCGGATCACCTCGGGCACGAAGCTGTCGATCAGCGCCGGGTTCTCCTTGAGCTTGCGGTACTGCTCCGGATGCTTGCTCAGCGCATAGATGCTGCCGGACAGCGTGTTGCGCGTGGTGTCGTTGCCGCCGACGATCAGCAGGATCAGATTGCCGAGGAAGTTCTTCGGGTCCATGTTCCGCGTGGCGTCGCTGTGCGCCATCATCGAGAGCAGATCACTCTTCGGCGGCTGGCTCGAACGCTCCTTCCACAGCCGTGCGAAATAGCCCGCGCATTCCATCAGCTCGGCCTGCCGCTCGTCTTCGGTGGCGACGAGGCCGCCGGCGCCGGGCAGGGTGGTCGCGACGTCGGACCAGCGCGTCAGCTTGCGGCGGTCTTCCCAGGGAAAGTCGAACAGCACCGCGAGCATCTGGGTCGTCAGCTCGATCGAGACCTTGTCGACCCAGTCGAACACTTCGCCGCGCGGCAGATTGTCGAGGCACTCGGTCGAGCGCTTGCGGATGTTGGTGGCGAGATCGTCGAGATGCGTCGGCGTGAACATCGGCGCCACGGTCTTGCGCTGCGCCGAATGGCGCGGCTGGTCCATCGCGATGAAGCTTTCGCGGCGCAGATCCGGCGGCACGTCGCGGATGGTGATACCGCCGAGCGAGGCGGCCGAGGAGAACACCGAGTGGTTGGTCTCGATGTCCATGATGTCGTTGTAGCGGGTGATCGACCAGTACGGACCGAACATCGAGTCCTTGCAGTAGTGCACCGGATCCTCGCGGCGCAGCCGGTCGAAATACGGCCAGAAGGTATCGGTCTTGAACAGCTCGGGATTGCCGGGATCGTAGTCCGAAAGCGCAAGCGAATTGGCGCGTTCGCGTGCGGCGTCCAGATTCGTGTTGTCGGCGAGATCGACGGTCCCGTGCATGAGCGGCTCCTCAACCGTTTGAGCTGCCGGGGCATAGCCGGCGCGGCATGTTTTACCGAATTACATTCTCATTCCGCGGTTTGCGCAAGGGCTCTCGACGCGCATTTGGCCGCATTGATGTCAGGCCAAAGCGGCCGAATCCGGGCTTTTCCGGTGGGGAAGGGGCCGCGGCCGCGACCACGCCCGTTTGAAACGGCGTTTGATTGGGGCGGGCGGCGGCCTGCGAATGGTGCGGGCGCCGTTTATTGACTGCCGGTTTTCTCGCCGGCGGGTTTTTCGCAGGGGTAGGTGTCCTGCATGCCCCACAGCAGCAGGAGAGCGATCACCATCTCACCTTTCGCCGAGCGCTTGTCGGCGGACTTGAGCATGATCTCTTCGGTCTGCTCGCTGCTCAGTGCGAGGTCGTCGGGCATGCAGAACAACAATTGGCCGCCATGCCGTTTCAGCCAGGCATTGGAGGCCATCAGGCCGCCCCTGACGCCGTCCAGGTACATATGATTGAAGATGCGGAAATTCTCACTCTTTGGATTGCGATAGGAATCCAGCCGCACGTCGACGGCAGCAGCCGGAGCTGCCGTGAGCGCCAGAAGGCATACCGACAAGATCCATCTGGTCATCGCTGCGGTTTCCTCGCTTTGCGGTGGCGTCTTCGCCTCCATCGCCTGATCGTTAAGTATGTCATTGCAGCCCTGGGGTTCGACGCCGGCCGTTGATCGAGGACTGCGCGCTTTCCGGCATTGCCGTTAAGGCATGGCCAACCGCATCCCGCCAAAAATCGCCCCACGATCTCGACCTTGTGTGAAACCTGGATCACACTCGCGACGACAAATTTGTGCTTTTGATACCCAGAGATTGTCCCGCCAGGAGCCATCCCGTGAACGACATGAGCTGGACCCCGCTGGGGCCGCCGCAGCCGCCTCCGCAACCGGCTCCGCCGCCGATGCCGGTGGCGTTTTCAGGGAACCGCAAGGAGTTCTTCCGCCTGGTCGCGCGCGGCGCCGGGCTCGAACTGGTCACGGTCGGCTTCTACCGGTTCTGGCTCACCACCGACATCCGCCGTCATCTGTGGTCGAACAGCCAGATCGATGGCGATGCGCCGGAATATACCGGCCGCGGCAAGGAGCTCCTGATCGGCTTCCTGGTCGCGCTCGCGATCCTGGTGCCGATCTATCTCGGCTATTTCCTGATCGGCATCGAGGCGGAGCATCTCAAGGCGTTCGCCTCGCTGCCGCTGGTCGCCTTCTTCTACCTGTTTGGCCAGTTCGCGATCTATCGCGCGCGGCGTTACCGCCTGACCCGCACGGTGTGGCGTGGCGTCCGCTTCTGGATGAGCGGCTCGGGCTGGGTCTATGCGCTCAAGGCCTCGCTCTGGGGCGTGCTGGTCGTGATCACGCTCGGCCTCGCGCTGCCGTGGCGCGAGGCGGCGCTCGAACGCTACAAGATGCGGCACTCCTATTACGGCGATCTGCAAGGCTCGTTCGAGGGCCGCGGCTGGGAGTTCTTCAAGCGGGGCTGGTGGCTCTGGGTCCTGATGCCGTTCGCGCTCTACAGCACGATCTTCGCCCCGTTCGCCTATGCCGCGTTCAAGGCGGTCGAGTGGCGCTGGTGGCTGTCGGGAATCCGCTTCGGCGAAGTGAGGCTGGAATCCACCCTCCGCCGCGGCGCGCTGATCGGCCTGTACTGGAAGGTGATCGGCTGGGTCGTGCTGCTCGGCGTCGTGTTCGCGGCCTATCTCGCGCTCTGCACCTTGCTGGTCGCCAGCATGGACGGCTCCTCGATCGCGGACTTCTTCAGGACCGAGGCGTTCGCCAAGAGCATTCCGCTGATCGTGCTGCTCGGCATCGGCTATCTCGCCTTTGCGCTGGCGCTGAACGTGGTGTTGCGCGTCTATCTGATGCGCGATCTCTGGGTCCGGATGCTGTCCTCGACCACCGTGCACAACATCGGGGCGGCGGCCAACGTCACCGCGCGCGGCGAGCTCGCCAACGCGCTCGGCGAAGGCTTTGCCGACGGCCTCGACGTCGGGGGCTTCTAGCTACATGGAATCCGATTCCGGCCAGACCAATTCCGCAGCGGCGTCGGCTCCCGGTGGTGTCTTCTTCGACGGCGTGTCGAACCGGCGGCGCATCGTCGCGCTCAAACTGTCCGACGCACTGGAGATCCGTGAAGACGGCGCGCTGCTCGCGCGCTGGGCGTTTCACGACATCCGCCGCGCCGACAGCCCGTCCGGCCTGTTGCGGCTGAGCTGCCTGACCGCACCGCCTCTGGCGCGGCTCGACATCCGCGACGCCGGGCTGATCGCCGCGCTGGTCGCGCGCTGCGACACGCTCGAGGCGGATTTGCCGAACCGCAGGGGTGTCGCCGCGATCGTCGGCTGGTCGCTCGCGGCCGCGGTGTCGATTGTGCTGGTGGTGCTGTTCGGCGTGCCGCTCGCCGCCGAGCGGCTGACGCCGCTGGTGCCCGACTCGTTCGAGCGTCGCATCGGCGATGTCGCGGAGGCGCAAGTCAAGGTGCTGTTCGACGGCAAGCCGTGCAGCAATCCGGCCGGCCAGGCGGCCTTCGCGAAGCTGGTCGGCAAGTTGCGGCAGTCCGCAGGCTTCGATACGTCGGTGCAGTCGGGCGTGCTGGCGACGTCGGTGCCGAACGCCTTCGCGCTGCCCGGCGGCAAGGTCTATTTGTTCGACGGGCTGCTGGAGAAAGCCGAGAACCCCGACGAGATCGCCGGCGTCCTGGCGCATGAGCTCGGCCATCTCCGGCACCGCGACAGCATGCGCGAGTTGATCCACAACGGCGGCACCTCGTTCCTGATCGGGCTGTTGTTCGGCGATGTCACCGGCTCCGGCGCGCTGATCTTCGCCTCGCGCTCGCTGGTGACGTCGTCTTATTCCCGCGACGCCGAGACCAACGCCGACAGCTTCGCGATCGAGACCATGCACAAACTCGGCCGTCCGGCCAAGCCGATGGGCGAACTGATGTTTCGCGTCACCGGCAAGGAGGGCGGCAAGGGGCTCTCGCTCGTCTCCAGCCACCCCTTGACCGAGGACCGCCTCGCGCGCATGGACAAGGCCGATGCCGCCAGCCGGCCCGACGGTCCGCCGCTGTTGTCCTCGGCCGAATGGCAGGCGCTGAAGGGCATCTGCGGATCTGGCAAGGGCAAGGTGTGACGGCGAAGCAAGTAGCCCGCATGAGCGAAGCGACATGCGGGTCAAGCGCATCCCGGATGTCGCTTCGCTCATCCGGGCTACGTCTTTGCTGGCTGACGGGCCTACGTCCTACTTCACCAGCCGGAACTTGCCGCCCTCGACCTTGATCAGGAACGCCGATCGCTCGTCATAGCCGTTGTGATCGGTCGGGCTCATCGTCGAGAGGCCGTTGTTCAGGTAGACGTCCTTGCCGCGCTCGAGCTCGTCGCGCAGCGCGGCGCGGAATTCCGCCGTGCCGGGCTTTGCGGTCTTCAGCGCATTCGCCGCCGCCCGCTTGAACAGCGTGACGGCGTCCCACAGATGCGCGCCGAAGATGTTCGGCTTCTGCCCGTTCGCCTTCTCGTAGGACGACACGAACTCGTCGCGCACCTGGCGGAACGGATCGTTCGCCGGCAGATCGTCGGCGATGGTGAAGGCCTCGCCGGTGAAGATCGCGCCCTCGACATTGGCGCCGCCGAGCTTGATGAACTCCTCCGAGGCCACGCCATGGGTCTGGAATATCTTGCCGGCATAGCCACGGCTGCGCAGCGCCTCCTGCGGCAGCACGGCGGGCGTGCCGGCGGAGGCGATGAACACCGCTTCCGGATTGGTCGCGATCACCTTCAGCGCCTGGCCCATCGCGCTGGTGTCGGCGCGCGCATAGACCTCATGCGTCGTCACGGTGAGGCCGAGCTGAGGGGCGAGCCGCGACACCTCCTTGTAATAGCCTTCGCCATAGCCGTCGGAGACGCCGATATAGCCGAGCGTCTTGATGCCGGATTTCGCGATGTATTTCAGGATCGCCGCCGCCATCAGGTCGTCATTGGGCACCACCTTGAACGCCCAGCGGCGGCGGTCGTCCATCGGCTGCACGATCGCGGTCGCCGCCGCGAGCGAGATGATCGGCGTCTTGCTCTCCACGGCGACGTCGAGCATCGGCATGGTCACCGGGGTGAGCGAGGAGCCGATCAGGATATCGACGCCGTCCTGGATCACCAGGCGCCGCGCATTCTGCGTGCCCTTGGTCGGGTCGGACTCGTCGTCGAGCGCGATATAGGTCACCTTCTCGCCGCCGATCTCCTTCGGCAGCGCGGCGATGGTGCGCATCTGCGGCTGGCCGAGCGCCGAGCCCGGTCCGGATCCGGACACCACGACGCCGACCTTGATGTCGGCACGCGCGCCCGGCGCGACCAGGATCGCGCTCGCAAATGTCAACAGTCCGGCCATGGCCAGCTTCATTACAAATCCTCCCAGCAGGTTTTTTTATCTGCGGCCGATGATAGCCGACCGCCGTCCGCTCGCGCATCATATCGATTCCGCCCGATCCGTCTGTCCCCCTGATTGGGGACATTGGGCGACGCGGGCAGGGTCTGCGCCTGCTCGAGTTCAGCCCTGATCGGCTGGAGTGCCGGAACGGCGAACGGGAATGGCGAGGCCGACGCCGTCCGGAGCTCTTGAACGGGCTCCGCCCGCCATGAACCTCGCGTTTACCAATCCCTTAAAGGCGGTGAGAACCAGTTTCCCTAATCGGGCGGCAACGACCTGCTGTTATTGAAGGACAGGAAAAGGGAGTACGAACCATGTTCAGCATTGTTCGGATCCTCGTCTTGATCGCATGTGCACATGCGGGATCCGTGGCTGCGGAAGTGCGGTGGGACGGCGCGCAGTCATCGCCGGCGGTCCACGTCCATGATTGAGCCTCATCCGATTGCGTCCGAGCACGCGCGCGCCATCTGCGAAGAGATTGGCGAGCGGCTGCGCCATGCCCTGCGCGGCGATTACGCCGATCTGCCGCCAAGGCTGCGCAAGCTCGTCGACGAGCTCGCTCTGCAGGATTGCGAAGCGCCGTCGCTGGTGCCTGCGATGGCGGACATGACGCGGCCGCTGGTCGCCGCGGCCTAAGCCGAGCGTCCGCGTCACACGTTCTTCGCGACCTTCCGTGTCCGCGTCGGTCCGGCGCCGGCGATTGCCGGCTTGATATTCCATACCGCGCGCACGCTTGCGAAGGCGTGCGCGATCACCGGCTCCTGGCGGCGGGCGGCGAGGCTGGCGAAGGAGAGATCGCAGGTCAGCTTCACCTTGTCGGCGACCACGAACTGATGCGGCCGCGCTATCCGCGGCGCCAGCACGTTGTCGCGTGCGAGGCTGAGGCAGAGGCCGGATTCGACGAAGTCGATCATCGCCTCTTCCTGGTCGGTGTAGCCGATCCGCTTCGGCAATGCGCCGAGCGGGCGGAAGATGTCGTCGAGCAGCCGCCGGTGGCCGGAGTGCGGCGGTGTCGCGAGCCAGGGCAGCTCGGCGAGCTCGACCCAGCCCTTGCCCATCACCCGGTCGCGCCAGGCGATCGGTGCGATCACCCGGTAGTCGTAGCAAAGCAGCGGGGCGAGCTGGTAGCGGCCGTCGGCGATGGTCCGTTCGGTGAAGCTGTGATGGACGAGCTGGTCCTGAGGCGTGGCGTCGACATAGTAGCCGACGTCGAGCTCGCCGCGGCCGATCTGCGCCAGCACGTCGTCGCTCACGCCATGGCGCAGGAAGACTTCGGTGCGCTGCGAGGACATCGCAAGGCTGCGCACGAACGGTCCGAGCCGGGTGAATTCGGGGTCGAGGATGGTGCCGACGCGCAGCGTGCCGCGCTGTGCCTCGTTCAGCGAGTCCGCCATCGCCTTGAAATCGGAGGCGGCCGCGACCGCCCGGTGCGCCAGCGGCAGCAGCGCGGCGCCGGCCTCTGTCAGGGTAAATCCGGCAGGGGTGCGGTTGAACAGCTGCAGCCCGGTGCTTTCCTCGAGTGCCTTCAGTTGCAGGCTGACCGCGGGCTGGGTCAGTTTCAGCATCGCCGCTGCGCGCGATACCGTGCCCTCACGGGCAACCGTGATGAAGCAACGCAAGGCCTGGGTACGGGGAAGCTCGATCATCGCACGTGCTTATAGCACACTTTTTTGGCGCGCATCCGGCCTGCGTCGTGCATTGTCATGCGATTATAATACAACCAATGCGAGAAGTCAGGACGGCCGCTACGCAACCATGCCTTCGGTGCGCGCGCGGACCTCGGGCGAAGCGAGGTACGAAGCAACTTCGCGAGACGGTGACAGCAAAGCCCAGTATCGAGGACCATCCACCGCCGTCGTCCTGGCGAAAGCCAGGACCCATTACCCCAAATGTCAATTGTTGTGCGATGCTGTGGCCGCGATCTCGTTCACAATCAAATGCGGTGGTTATGGGTCCCCTGAGTTCACAAACGAAGTGCAACACTTCCTTGAGGAGGTGTTGCCATGGGGCGGAGTTACAAGCAGCTCTCTCTGGACGACCGATGCGAGATTGCCTGCCTATCGGCCAATGGCAGCTCGGTCCGGCAAATCGCGGCAGCTCTGGATCGCTCGCCATCAACGGTCTCTCGGGAATTAAGGCGCAATCGGGGGAGCCAGGTCGGCTACAAGCCAAACTATGCCCAGCACCAGATGCGAGCGCGGCGCTGGACGGGCGGACGCCTCGAACGGGAGCCCGGCCTGCGCCGCGCGGTGTTGCAACGCCTTCGCCGGGGCTGGTCGCCCGAGCAGGTCGCCGGCCGGCTGGCCCGCGAGTCCGGGCGCAAGGTGATCTCGCACGAGACCATCTACCGCTTCATCTATGCCCAACTCAGGCGCACCACGGATTTCAACTGGCGGCGCTATCTGCCGCGCGCCAAGAGCAAGCGCGGCCGCCGCGGCAAGAGGGGCGGCAGCCCCGCAAGCTTCATCGAAGGCCGTGTTTCCTTGGCAAATCGGCCGATCGAAGTGGCCGACCGCAGCGTGCCCGGACACTGGGAGGCCGACCTGATGATGTTCTCGAAATACGGTCAGGCCGTGCTGACCGTGCACGAGCGCACCTCGCGTCTGCTGCTCGGCATCCGCCTTGCCAGCAAGGTCGCGCGCGGTGTCGCCCGCCATCTCGTGGGCTTCTTCGCGACCCTGCCACAAGAGCTGCGCCAGACCGTGACCTTCGACAACGGCACCGAGTTCGCCGGTCACCTGGCGCTGCACCGCCTCTCGATCGAGACCTTCTTCTGCGATCCCCACGCCCCCTGGCAGAAGGGCGGCATCGAGAACGCCATCGGCAGGATGCGCCGCTTTATTCCCCGCAAGACCGATCTCGTAACCCTCTCGACCGCCAGATTCCGCCAGTTCATCGCCGCCTACAACAACACCCCGCGCAAATGCCTTGACTACCGCACGCCTGCCGAGGCTTTTGCTCAAGTGTTGCACTTCGAATGTGAATCCACCTCCTGGCTCTCGCCAGGACGACGATTGGGGAGAGCGCACGCTCATGCCGCGAGAACGCGGATGCGTGATTCACAAGCGGCGCAACAAACCCAGTGTCGTCCCGGCCTAGTGCGCACTTGCGCACGGGGGCCGGGACGACGGTGTTGTGCGCGACGAGCATTGCGCACCAAAAAAGCCGCCACCTTCACTCCAGATGGTTCACCTTCGCCACCCAGGCGCGGACGTCGGCGAGAACGGCGGGCAGCACGGCCTTGACCTCCTGCACGGTCATGCCGGGCTTGATGCGGGGGTCGTAGAGCAGATTGAGCAGATATTGATCGTAGACGTCGAAATAGCCCATCGAGACGTTGTCGTTGAACATGGTCCAGGGCACGGTGGCGGTGTCGTTGATCGGGCCGAGCGACTGCAACAGCTCCTCATAGGCGCAGTCGAGGAAGACGAAATCGCCGTTGTCGACGGTGAGGATCACGTCGGAATGCTCGATCTCGTAGTTCTCGTTCTTGCGGAAGCCGGACAGGCATTGCGGGTCGAGCGAGGAGCGGATCTCCTTGGCGCGCTCCTGGCCGTAGAAGGTCGCGATCGTGCGGTATAGCTCGCGGTCGCGCACCAGCTTGACCACGACATTGGCCGCTTCGTTGTTCTCGGTCATCGCGATGTCGAGATGCTGCACCTTGCTGCGGATGTCGGCGACGACCTTGGCAAGCTGCGCTTTGCGGTCGGCGCGGCTGCCGTCCGCGAACACGCGCACCGGACCGTCGTACTTGCGGATGCGGTCGACCCGCCCGGCGAGATGATATTCGGCGCCGAACGCGGTTTTCAGAAAGCCCTCGACGATCTCGGGGTCGGTGAAGACCTTCTTCTCATTGCGCTGGCGCGCGGCGATCGCCGGTACCTCGGTGGCGGCCGCGGGCAGCGCGGCATCAGCGAGGCAAGCGGCGAGCGTTGCGGCGACAAGGACGAGGATCGAAGGACGGTGCTGGGGCATTGTGACGACGCTGCCGCAAGGTTTGCGGCAGCGCAAGGCGGGATCAGCGATCTTGCCGAGTGGCGGCGCCTGGTTCCGTTGAAATCGACGCGATCAGTTGTTCTTCACCACCACGGTGGTGCCGACCGAGACGCGACCATAGAGATCGGTGACGTCGTCATTGGTCATGCGGAAGCAGCCCGACGAGACGGCCTGGCCGATCGTCTCCGGCTCGTTCGAGCCGTGGATGCGGTAGAGCGTCGAGCCGAGATACATCGCGCGCGCGCCGAGCGGGTTCTCGATGCCGCCGTTCATGTGGCGCGGCAGATCGGGGCGGCGGCGCAGCATCTGCGACGGCGGCGTCCACGACGGCCATTCCTTCTTTGCGGAGATGCGGTGGACACCGCTCCAGCGGAAGCCGTCCCGGCCGACGCCGATGCCGTAGCGCAGCGCTTGGCCGTTCGCCAGCACCAGATAGAGCCGGCGTTCGGCGGTGTTCACCACGATGGTGCCGGGGGCGTAGTTGGTCGGGTAGTTGACGGTGGTGCGCGGGATCGGGCTTGCGCCGCCGCCGCCGAAGAAGCTCGGGGCTTCGGACTGATAGCCGCGGGAGTCAAAGAACTGGGCGTGGGCCTGGCCGGCACCTGCCAGGATCGTGAGCGCGGCAAACATCAAGGCAATCGGGCGCATGGTCGTCGTCCTCGCGAACAATCAAATATGCAGTCAGAGAGGCCACAATTACCGGCGTTTCGCAAGCGACGAAGCCGTGACCTCAGGCATTTTCGAACAACACGGTTTAAAAAGGCAACAGATCGGAAGCGATACCTGCATTGTCCGGCCAAGCCTTTGACGAAGCCGCTGAAGAATGGTTGATCTGGAGCGTTTTCGAGCGAAGTGGGTATCGGTTCGCGTCAAGAAAACGCGACCGAACAAAAGGATGAGAGCATGATCCGATTCAATCGGATCGGATCGTGCTCTGAGCGACCTCAAGAACATCTCGAAACGGGAGCGAGAGCATGAATGGTGCGGAAAGTCTGGTGCGGACATTGGTCGCAGGCGGCGTGGATGTCTGCTTTACCAATCCCGGCACCTCGGAGATGCATTTCGTCGCGGCGCTGGACAAGGTCCCGGGCATGCGCTGCGTGCTCGGTCTGTTCGAAGGCGTGGTGACCGGTGCGGCCGACGGTTATTTCCGCATGAAGGGAACGCCGGCCTCGACGCTGCTGCATCTCGGGCCCGGACTCGCCAACGGCCTTGCCAATCTGCACAACGCCAAGAAGGCGCATTCCGGCATCGTCAACATCGTCGGTCAGCATGCCACCTACCACATCGGCTACAACGCGCCGCTGACATCCGACATCGAGGGCCTGGCGCGGCCGATGTCGTCCTGGGTGCGCACCTCGCCGGATGCCAAGTCGGTTGCCGCCGACGGCGCGGCCGCGATCGCCGCGGCCAGGAGCGCGCCGCCGCAGATCGCAACCCTGATCCTGCCGGCCGACACCGCCTGGAACGAAGCCGACGGCATCGCCGAGGTGCCCGTGGACACGCAGCGCCCGAGCTATTCGCCGCAGGCGGTCGATACCGCGGCGAAAATCCTGCACGGCGATGCCGCGCATACGCTGCTGCTCGTCACCGGCAGCGCGCTGACCGAGCACGGGCTGGCGCTCGCCGAGCGCATCGCCGGCAAGACCGGCTGCACGGTGATGGGCCAGACCTATCACCCGCGGATGGCGCGTGGCCGCGGCCGCTTCTCGATCAACCGGATTCCCTATGTGATCGAACAGGCGCTGCCGATCCTGAAAAATTTCCGTCACATTGTGCTGGTCGAGGCCAACGATCCCGTGGCGTTCTTCGCCTATCCGAACAAGCCGAGCATGCTGAAGGCGGAAGGCTGCGAGGTGCATCGCATGACCGCCTGGGGCGAGAATTCGGTCGCGGCGCTCGAGGCGCTCGCGGGTGCGCTGCATGCGACCGCGCAGGACGTCAAGCCGCAGCAATTGCAGGAACTGGCCAAGCCGACCGGCGCGCTCAACCACGCCACGATCGCGCAGGCGATTGCGTGCGCGATCCCCGAGAACGCCATCATGGTCGATGAATCCGTCACCACCGGCCGCGGCTTCTTCCCGCCGACGGCAGCGGCCGCGCCGCATGACTGGCTGCAGAACATGGGCGGCTCGATCGGCTTCTCGACGCCGGTGGCAACCGGCGCCGCGGTCGCCTGTCCGGACCGCAAGGTGATCTGTATGGTCGGCGACGGCAGCGCGATGTACACGATCCAGTCGCTGTGGACCCAGGCGCGCGAGGGACTCAACGTGGTGACCATCGTGTTCGCCAACCGCATCTATCAGATCCTGCGCGGCGAGTTCGACGGCGTCGGCGCCGGCGAGCCGGGCAAGCGGGCGCAGGACATGCTGAAAATCGACCGGCCGACGCTCGACTTCGTCGCGCTCGCCCGGGGTATGGGGGTGCCGGGCAGGGCGGTGACGACGGCCGACGAGTTCAACAAGGCGCTCGCGGAAGCCGTTGCGGAGCCGGGACCGCGGCTGATCGAAGTGCAGATGTAAGGGCGTAGTTGCGGCGGCGGCCCAGAGCATGATCCGGAAAAGTGCGAAGCGGTTTTCCGAAAAGATTATGCTCAAACAACAAGCTAAAGCGCGATGATGAACCACCTGATCTCATCGCGCTTTAGTCCAGTCGGAGGCGTCGATGCAGACCGAGCTGAACAAGGTGATCGCCGCCGTGGAGGAATTCTATGCGCAGGAGATGTTCCTGCTCGAGCGCGATCTCGGCGAGCGAACGCTCACTCACCGGCTGGCGGTCTACGTCGAGCGGCAATTTTCCGGCTGGCAGGTCGATTGCAACTACGACCGGCTCGGCGAGCGCACGCTGCGGCTGCCGCGCGGCTCGGGGAGTTCGACCGACGACCATCTCGGCAAGTCGATCTATCCCGATATCGTCGTGCATCAGCGCGACATCCCGAACAATCTCCTGGCCATCGAACTGCGCAAGGACAGCAATCACCAGCCGATCGAGCACGATCAGCGCAAGCTGCAGGCGCTGACCGATCCGAACGTCTGGTTTGCCTATGCGATGGGCGTGCTGGTGATCGTCGGACACAGCGGGGTGAGCTTTTCCGAGGTCTATGCCGGCGGAGCCATCGATAGCGCGACATCGCTCTGGTTTGCCGAGCGGCTCCGCGAGAGCGGGCTCGCGAACAGGCGCGACAATGGCGCTCCGCATTAAGCCTATCGATGAATCTTTCTCCGCGTTGCAGTGATAGCCCGTTTGGATCATGCGTGGCCCCTGCACGCGCGGCACAACAGAACGTGCGGGAGGTGGAGCAATTCCTGGAGCTGGTGGTCAATTTTCAGAACGATCCGATGGCGGTGCGGATTATCAGCTTCGCAACTCTTTCGCTCCCCCTCCCGCACCTGAATTCGCTGGTCTGACTTTCGCTGGTCCAGCTTGCACTGATCCAACTTCCACTGCCCCAACTTCCAACGCCCCAACTTCCACGGCCTGAGGTGGTCGGCGCACTTGATTGCGACGCGACGGGCCGAGGCGACATCCGCACCGAGACAGTAAAAAGGCCGCCTTCGGGCGGCCTTTTCCGTGATCGCCAAGTCCGTGATCGCCAAGTCCGTGATCGCGAAGCCCGTGATCGCCAAGTGGATCACCGGGCGCGATTGTTTCTATTTATTGCTTGGTGGCATCGCTGCCGGTCGTGGCGGCACCGGTCGTGGCACCGGTCTTGGCGCTCGATTTCTTGGCGGTCTTCTTCGCTTTCTTCTTCGGCGCCTTGGCCGCCTCGCTCTTGGTCGCGGTGTCGCCGCTTTGCGCGGCGGGGGCCGGGCTCCCGCCCGCCTTGTCCTGCGCGAGCGCGGTGGACGAGACGAAGGCAAGGGCGGTGGCGGCGAGGATCAGTGTTCGCATCGGATGTTCTCCCAAGTTGGTTTCCGGCGAGCCTCAACGGGACAGAATGTCGCAGGGTTCCGCGGCGCCGATCATCAGTCCGTGAGCTCTGCGTGAACGGCATTGGCCACCGCGGAACCGGGAACCGGGCGCCGCGTTATCTGGCCGGGCAGGAGTTCCGAGGAGAGACGCCATGCGCTGGCGGTCAGTGACGGAAACCACCAATACGGTGCTCGACACCGCCCCCGAGGATACCTTCTACGCGGCGGGCTGGACCATCAGCGGCGTGGCGACGCTGGCCACCATCGTCGCGATCTGGATGTTCGGGATCTGAGGTTGAACGATCCACGACAAGGCAGCCGGCGCGCTGTCGCTGGCGGCCGGTCGCGGCCTGCGTCGTCCGCTACTTCCGCAGAATTGCCAGCCCTTCCCGATAGAGTTGCGAGAAGCAGACCAAGAGCGCACTCGACAGCAGGAACATCGCCAGGCTGTCATAGTCGCCGGCCGTCGGCCAGGCGAACTCGAAATAGGGCGGCATGAACGCCCACCAGACGATCGGTACCGTGATGATGGTGGCAAAGGCGCCGGCGGGCGCGCCGCCCATCAGGCCGGCGATCAGGATCGCCGGCACGAAGCCCGCGAAATAGAACTGCATGCCGAAGCTCGCGAACATCTCCTGGGTCGCGGTGGCCAGCACCACCGCAAGCAGGGCGACGACGAATGTCGACAACGACCAAGGCCGCAGCTTCAAAATGTAGTCGTTGCCCTTGCGCATCGAGACTCCCGGCCCCAGCGAGTTCCGGGAAGGTAGCCGAGGAGGCCTGCAAACAAAACCCCGTACGATTCCGAGGGGCAGGGTTGTGCTCGATACAGTGAAAAGGAACCGGCCCGGTCAAGCCGCCGCCGTATTGTCGCGCATATTGCGTTGCGGCACGGCGATTGGGGACAACACGATGCTCGAACTTCTGATTGTCGTTCTCGTCGCCGGGATCGGGTTCGTATCGGGGTACGGCGTGCGCGAGCTGATCTCTCGCCGCAGACGGCGGTCCGCCCCGCGCGTTCGCGTTCGCGCGCCGCAGGTTCGCGCCGCGAATGACGACAGCTCCGCCCGCGGCTGGTATCGGCCGACCGGCACTCAAAGCGCCGATCACGCCATCCCGCCACCCGATGAACTCGACGGCGCCGTTCGCGACCTGCTCGGCCAACTCAGCCGGCGCACCGCCCCGCCGGATAGCTCGCGGGCGCACAGCGATCTGCCCAAGCGCGGGCCGCTTCGAGCTGATAGGCTAGGCTGAACAAAGTGGCCTCCGCGCCCACGCGCGCGGCGAAGTGGGAGCCGATGGGCAGGTTGTTGGCGCTCCGGTACAGGGGAATGCTCATCCTGGTATTCCCGCCGCGTTGATCAGCGGCGTGAAGTCCGAATTATCGACGACACGCTCGAACAGAATGTCGAACAGCAAGTCTGTGGCGTGCTCGCCCAGAAGTTTCGGCGGATCACGCGCCACAGGCGACAGCGGCACATCGTAGGTTTCAAAAAATGCGTCCAACGCCCGGCTAGCTTGCGTCAACTGAGCGACCGCACCAGCAATCCGATCCGGCAAAAGCGCCGCTCCTCGGCCCGCGAGCCTCAGCGTCCAGAGCTCAAAATTTCGTGTCGGCGTCGCATCCGATCCATGCGCATGTTCCTTGGACTGCGCTCGCGGCCAGTACCATCCATGCGTCGAGAAAGGCTTCGATCGCTGCCTGGCCAGGAAATGGCCACTCCGTGGGCTACACATGGTGGCCCAAGCTTTCGCAAAGTCGCGAGGTGGAGACCAGTGCGTCGTCCACATCGGTGGCGGCGCGGTTGCCGCTGAAGCCCTCCCGTATCGAGCTATGCGAAGCGGTTTGCTGACTGGATCGCGCACGAACCCAACGGACCAAGCTTGGTGTCCGGGTCTTCCGTGAGACTAAGCATCAGCGCACTGTCGCGCACGGACCGGGTAAGGAAATGATTGACGGCGACGTCGGGCAGGTCGAATGGCATGGGAGGGGCGCCATCGCTTCGATTGCGGCCTGAGGCCCAAGACGCCGGTGTGGCACGCCGGACGACGGATTGATCCGCCCCCATCGCTGGCATGTGCCATCGGAATCATCCCGGCTGCGACGCGCTCCAGCTCCCCGTGAAGACCCGCCGGGTGAGCGCGCGGGGTCCCACGGATTGTGGGTCGGACCGAACAGTGTGGGCTCGCTCGCGTCCATCAGCGCGAACTCGGGCGTGTTTGTGCGTCCGACCGTGACCAAGCCGATAGCCTCCAGCGCTAGCGCGTAAGGAGAACTGGTCGGCGGGACAAAGTCGGCTAGTGCGCGGCATCCAAACGTGTTCGGCGTGCCCGCCACGGACAGTACATCCTTGATCAGAAACGGAACACCGGCGAGAGGACCGACAGGGCGGGGCTTGCAGCGCGCTCGCGCGCTTGAGTGTATAGTTTGTGAGTGACAGCGTTGAGCGCTGGGTTGGTCGCCTTGATCCTCGCGATGGCGGCTTCAACAAGCTCGCTTGCGCTGATCTCGCCGGAACGAACCAGATCGGCTTGGGCGTTAGCGTCCAGCCCGGCGAGGGCGTCATTTCCGCCCGAGCGAACCTGGGTCTGCGACATGCGTGCCCACTCAATGTTCCTTACCGAGGCAGTTCACACTATCGGCGTGCGCGGGGCGTAGGGAGGCCCGAGTTGGCGGAATGGTCAAATGGCCGCTTGCCCGTTAAGCAACTCGGCGCGCAGCCACTCTTCATAGGCGAACAAGCCCGCTTCGCACTCGGCTGTCTTCAATGTCTTCCGACATGTCGAGAGGAAAGACCTGTCGCCATATCCTCAGTAGCCCAGGAGGCTCACAACATGATGCGAATTGCGAGCTGCCAACGTGGACAGCTGAATTTGACGGTAGAGGGCGACCCCTGCCTTGGTTTCAGTGTGCAATTGCACGCGATGCCAAAGCGTTTCGGGAGCGCGTTCGCGCTTTCGTCGAGAAGAACGCTGACTAAGTGACGAATCGTTCCGGCGATGGCCTCACCTATGGTCGGACGGGTACTTCGGGGAAGGCCGTCAAATTCTTGTTCTGTCCCGTAGGTGGATCGACATTGAGCACAAGCCTTGAGCTCTTGCCACATGTCATCGGCATTCCGGTTGGATGCTTCGCCGATCCAGACTTTCCCGCGCCGAAGGTGGCGGCTTGGTGCGAGACAAAGCTTGAGTGGGTTCGGTTTCCTGATGGACTTCTACTTTTGCGAGACCAGAGTCAGCCAATAGAGCCCGAATAGACTTGACCCGAATAGACTTGGTTTGCGTGACCCAAAGATGGATTTGGTGTCAATTGCAACCGCGCAGTACCGGCAAGTCACGCTCGCTTCGATTTCGCGAAGCTGTGTACGGCCCTGGTAGCTGCATCCGCGTCGAGGAGGACGGTGACGTCGACCCTGTGTTCAAGAAGCTCATGGGCGAACGCGGTGCGGATCGCGGTTGTGCACTGCCGCTGGAGCGCGCCTCAAGCTGACGATGCAACGGGACCTCAACCGCGGCTTGGTCGTCCGGTGGCCGGATGATGCCGTCCTGCCAATGTTTTGCCCGACGAAGTCAGTCAAGTTCGGAAATGGCGTAACCCATCGATCCGGCTTGCGTCGGCTACTTTACATGGGGTTGTTTTCGACATTATTGATGAGGCGGTCCCGAAGGGCACCAGGATATGCTCGGCGCGATGGACCGGGCGAGATCCCGTCCGTGGTTAGGGGTGGGGGAAGCCATGCCGAGCTTCGTTCAGTTCCTGCAGAATTCGGGTGTGTACACTGCGCAAAATTTCATGATCGTTCCTCGGGGAGGCTTCAACCTGGTCTGTCTCCGCGACAGCAAGGACGTTGGCCTGTCGTATGATCGCAATCGACTACTGGTCGAGGATGTGCGGCTCGATGACGTCGAACGTGTCGCTCAGGAATACATCAAGACCCGCTTCAGGGAGCAGAAAGGCCAGGAGCGCGACGACCAGTTGCTGCGTCTGCGTACAGCGCTGTATGCCACCGCACGGCCGGACGGCCCTGCGCGCGGCCTCAAGGTCTCGCCCAAAGATAAAGGCATTCCCGAGCTTAAAGCCGTACGCGGCAGCACAAGCATCAAGTTGGATGTCGCCATTCTGCCGCGCAAAGATTTCACGATCGCGTTCAAATTCCTCAAGCACCTCGATCAATCCGGCAATCTGATCAACGCCACGAGATGGACGCCGGACGACGTGCCCTGGTTCCTCACCAAGCTGAACTGGACGTTCGGGGCTCAGGCAAATATCTTTTTCACCGCGGCAGAGGCGACTTGGATTACGGTCCAGAAAGCCCTTGGACCAAAAATCTCGCGGGATGTTTTCCGTAAGGAAATCGTCCCGTTCAAGGTGCGCGGCGCCGATCTCACGTGCTTTCTCGTCGGCGACTATGACGCAATGGATAACGAGGCGGCTGGAGAGTATCTGCCCGACGAGCAGGTCTTCGTAGTTGTCGATCAGGGCAATCCACCCGTGTTCGACTATGGCGAGGCGTTCATTGGCGTCATGGCGCACGAGGTGGGTCACTTCCTGCACCACAAGCGGAACATTCCCGGAAGTGGGCACCATAACCGAAGCGGCATTTTGCTTTCCAGCGGCATGGAAAGCTTGTCCCTGGACAAGCAACTCGTCACCGACCTCAACGCGTGGTGAGAGCGCTTGTTCTCCGCTCACGCTTTGGCAGCAATGTACCCGTAATAATTCATAAGGAAGTCCCCAATCGAGAGAGGCTTCTGAGCGCCACCCTTGCCCGGATGCGGGATCGCGTAATCTCCTTTGCCCCATGTGAAGATCGTTGTCGTCACGTTTCCGCTCGACACTTGTATCCTGTCACGCAAGACGACCCAGTGCCGCGTTAGCACCGAGCCTTCATCCGACTGGTCGTCATATTCGATCATGTTGGCGCTTATGAACAGGCATACGCGATATCCACTGGCGAGCAGGGCGTTGGCTTCGTTGACGCTGTCGATGCCTTTGCTGAATTTCAGATTGGTCTCCTCGCGCACGTCCTGGTATCCGGCCTTGCGGAACCATTGCTCCATTTCGCTCGGCAAGGTGATCCCCGCGACGTCGCTTATTCTGCCGGTGTCGTCAAAATCGAGGAACCAGTTTTCGGAGTCGCGAATGGAGGCGCAAGTCAGCCAATCGACGTGGTCCAGCGAGTAGGGCGGCGTGTAGCTTTTCACGTCCTTTCCCGGCTTGATCAGCAGGCGGCCGAGGTTCGCCTGCCCCTTCTGGTACAGGTCGATGGCGAACCGCGCATATTGCCCCGGCTTGTCGGATGCGTAGCTGAACATCAGCGCGGACGGACCGCACATGCTCGCTTGATCCTGATCTATGAGGCTCGGCTTCGCAATTCGCCTGAGAATGCCTATCCCGACGCGGTGCGGGTCGAGCTTCGGAAAGAATGTGGTCCTCGTGTTCTTGAGGAAATCGCAGACCATCTCCGCGGCGAGCTTCTTTTGATCCGAGTTGAGGTCGTACGGTCCAACCCCGAGCCACTTCTTCTTTTCGTCGCCGACGAAGAGCGTGATGAGTTTCTTCGAAGTCGGAGAAAGCGTTCTGGAGGTGTTTGCGATGGTGGTCAGGTCGTCCAGCTTGAATGCGGTGACCATGCCGTCCGTGACGGTCGCCCTGATGATGTCGACGACTTCCGCGTAGTCCAGCTTGGAATCGTCGAGCAGACCCCTGCGAAGCGCGGCATCGACGGATGGCGTCGCGATCCCGTCCCATTGACCCTTTGGAGGAGGAGGCCTGGCGGCTGCCTTTGTCGCGAGGTCGACGAGCCGAGTGAATGTCGGCCCGCCGGGCCGGATATAGCCGTCCGGCGTGCCCGGGAAGTTCTTTTTCTGGAAATACAGGATCGAGTTGTAGAGGCTGTCGCTGGCGTGACCCGTCACGACCATTTGCGGTTTGAGCGTGGTCTCGGCTCCTCCGTCGGAAATGGCGATCTTGTTGAGCAGCGAGATGACCAGCTCCTGGTCTTGCTTCCAGTTCTGGCAGCTGCGACCCGTCGCGGCAAACCGACCGACTTTGTCTTTCAATTGCGGCATGAGCAATCACCAGCAATATGATCGTTTTCAGTGGCGGATTGCGGGCTCTACTATCGCGTTGGTGGTCGGCTGAAGTGTCCAAGCAAGCTTGTCGATGAACTCGTACTCAAATAGCGCCTGCGGATCGGTTCCGAAATAATATCCATACTGATGCAGAATCTTGGAGCCCTTGGCGACCATCTCGCGCTTCCATTTCAGGTCCTTGGCAGAGCTGAACTGAAATCCAATCACCACCGCATAGTTTTCGTACGCTTCGGCCACTTGCAGAATGGTCGCGCGCGTCAGGATGCCAGCAGGGTCTTCCAGACCTTGAACTCTGAACGCGGTGATGCGGTTCATCAGATTTGATGCAACCTCCTCCTCGGACCAACCCATGACGCCCGCTGCAACGCCCTTTGCGAAGCCCTCCTTGATGAACTTGACTTGAATGTTCTTGAACGCCTCCCGAGCCGCGACCTTGTCAGCCACCATGAGGACCAGATCAGGAATCATCGCAGCGATATTCTCGGCCTTGAAAGCCTCCTTTAAACCCGCCTTGAAGCCAGCTTTGGCCGCGCTCCAAAATCCTTCGCCGGCGACGGAGCCTGCCGGCGGCGGCGGGATCTCTGGCGGGGTCGGTGTGTTCCGCGGGACTTTCAGTCTCACCTCCGGTGCCCGGAAGTCGAGCGCTTGAACGCCTCTCCTGCGCATAGCAATGAGCGTTCCTCCGCTGTCCCTGGTCAGAAACACCGGATTCTTGATGCCGCGAGCCACTCCGCCTGCCCTGACCTGGGCGACCACATCGGAATCGAACGCGGAAAGCCCGTGATTCAAACCCTCATTGCCCCACTTCCAAACTTGCGCCCGAGGGACCTGGGTCATCATTCTGTCTTCGACGATCCGCAAGTCGGTGAGCAATTTTTCGCCGGACTGAGCGCGCGCTCCCTTCAAGAATTCAAACTTGACGCGTGGTGAGATCAGAACCTCGTGACCGTCCTTGGCCAGATTGAGAATTTCATTCTCAAAACGTCGGCTGAGCGCTTTCTCGGCGGCGCTCGCCGCAGCTCTTTGTCCGTTCTGTATGTCTATAAGAATGTTGGTATCGAGCCAGACGGGGGGCTTTAAAGGCGCCATTGCGACAACACCATTGGCATAAACCGGCCTAGGACGCATTTGCGTCGGCGAGCCTATCCCTCAGTCGCATCTGCCGAAGTGCCGGTTCAAGCGGCTTTCGATATCGCCATGCAAGTTCGACCTTGCTTTGGTGCTGGCGCGATCCCACGACTTCGGCGATGCATCGACAATGTCGGCGCGCTCTTCGCCACCCTTGCAGGGCTCGTGGGTAGAACGGCCGGCGGCTTCCGATCGGCTTCACCAACGGTGAGATTCCATCGCAGGTCAGACGTCTGCCGCACCCTCGATCGCTGACATGCGATCGTCAGCGCGCGCCCTTCGGCTTGGAGCCAAGCAGATTATGCGTCCCACTGACGCTTAGCGTTCCCGAGCACTCGAATCCCCCGAAAATTCCACAGGAGCCGGTGACGGTGACGCGCAAGTTCTTGCGTTGATACAGGTCGACCGAAACGCCAAATCGCGAAAAATCATTCGCGCTGTTCGGCAGGATCAGGTCGATGTGATCGATCGCCCAGCGCGGCAGGTGAGGATTGCTCTTCCAGAACAGTTCATTGACGGCGTGGTGTCCGAAATTCGGTCCGACCGTGAGGGCGCCGTCTGCGCCCTCGAACACGAAGCCGGTCTCGTCGATGTGAACATTGACCCGGTCCGGCGCTACCGCGAAATGCAGCGACGTGATGTCTTGCGGCTGCGGGTCCTTGCCGAACTGCGCACTATAGTCGTCGCTCCATTGCCCCCGGCCGCGCCCCAGCCCGAAGCCGTGCCGGCCCGGAAGGTCCCGCGTCGAGAGCGGCCGGTCGGATAGCTTTGGGCGCCAGATCTCCCGGAATCCCTTGCCGATTGTGGCTGCCATCGACAGATCGAGGGCCCAATGCGACGGCTTCTCCGGGCTTTTGCCTTCGGCGAAGGCGTCGAATCCGTCCGACGTCTTGGCAATGCGCAGCGTCTTGATCAGGTCTTCCCAGTCCTTGGGCAGGAACGTGACGCCGTCGAGCGTGCTCGTCGCGGCCGCGACGCCATACTTCTCCAATTGGCGTCGGATATAGGCCTTTTCGTCATAGAGGCGGACATTGGGATTCGGCCCCGCGAAATATTTCGACAGATCGATCTGCGGCCGGAGCATGGTCAGCCGCGCCGCGATCTTGCGGTAAGTGTCGGTTGTGGTCGGGTCGGTGGTCGTCACGGGGCTGCCCTCCGAGTGAAAGCCAGTCCCCGATTTGTCTGGTCTGGCCGGGGCCGGGTTCAACTGAACCTCCCAACCGGAAACGCCGACCACCATTCGTGGAGCAGTGTAAAGAGCAAGGACGGTCCGATGTCGCTTCGGAGCAGGGTGCTAGACGTACTCAACGGCCCGGCGGTCGCGCGCATTCGCTTCCGGTTTCCGATCCGTGGCAGCCACGTGACGATTGCACCGCAAACGTTCCATCACGTCGCTCGCGCGATCCGGTTGGGACAGGTCAGCGTCAGAGTTCCGACGGACCTTGCGGCAAATGTTGCGGCACAATATAACGACGTCGCGCGGATCCGGGCGGACGGTACGGTCGTTGCGGCGAATACGCTGGAGGTCGTGTCGGCGACGGGGCGAATGGACGAAGCCTATATCGTCCACGAGGCCTTGCATGCGGCATACGATCTGCTGCGTACCGGCCTTGACGGCAATGCGGAGGAGGCGTCCGCCTATGTCTGCACTGCGCTCTACTGCCGCATGACAGGCCTGCCGCGACCCCGCTGGGCGAATGGTCCGATCTACGCCAATGCCGCCGAGGTCGCCCGAACGCTGCTGTCGCAATATCAGAAGGGTGATCCCGGCATTCCATGGGTCGGCGAGCATGAATGGCGGATGCTGCGCGCCGGTGTCGGCCTTAGTACGGTCTATGCCAGCGGACCCGGCGGCATTGTCACCGGGTGGCTGCTCGGCCAACAATACACCCACGACGGCTGATCGCTGAGACTGTGTCCGCTCCGCAGAAGGACGGGCCGGCTCCTTGCCGCCCGTCCTCAGGCCACCAGCAGACCCAGTTTGCCGACAGTTGCCAGCGAACGGTCAACGCTCTGTCGGGTTGACAGCAGCAACGGCTCGGCGGGCTGGCCGGCATCATCCATTTGCTTGACCTGGACGGTCGGCCCGAAGGTTTCGGTCATTTCGGCTGTGATCTGCTCGATCGTCCGGGAGCCGTCGAGCAACTGCAGGAAGTGGCGCGTCCTGTCGTCCTCCAACTGCACGGTCTGGTGAAGCAGATTGGTGACCAGCGGGCCGCTCTGCGCCTGCCTGCGGGCGAGCAGACTCGCCTGCGGACAATCCGTGACTTCCTTCACGAGAAAGGGCCGTGATTTCAGAAAGGAGACCTCGCCGCTGCAGGCCAGGATATAGAGCGCTTCCGTCAATATCCGTTGGTCATCGGCTGTTTGCCGGCCTTCCAGCAGCGTCCGGGCGCCATCGAGCAGTTCAGTGAATGAGAGTGCGCGCGGCCAGGCCCGGCCGAGGCAAAGATGTGCCGCCTTCAGGAGCGGATTGGTCACGGTGATTCGGCTGCCGTCCTGATTTTCAAATTCCATCTCGGAATCGTCGGTCAGGCAGGCGTCGGGGCGACGTGGGCTGGTGGTGCTCAGCAGATAGAAGGCGGTGATGAAGTCGAGATCGACCTTGCGGTCAAGGGAGATGTCTTCGTGGCAGAGCAACGTACGCCGAAACCCGTTGCCGTCGATGAAGTCCTGGTATTGATCGCGCGCCATGAACTCGCTTTCGGGAAAGCGCTGCAGCGTGGCGCGGACCTCTTCGGTGTAGCCGGCAAGATAGCGCCGTGAGAAATCGGCGTCGCCCAGATATTGCAGCCCGTGTCCGCCGGCGTCTTCGACGACTTCGTGCAGCAGGAAGGCTGTCGCGCCAGAATCGAGATCGTCGTGAAAAAGCAACTCGTCCGGAGCCTTGAGGACGCGGTTGCACTGATCGCGCATGACTGTACCGTGCACCGAGTTGGACTTCGATCCTTCGCTGAGAAATTTCACGATGGCGCGAGCTTGTCCCACTTTCTCCTTCATCCCGGTGATGCGCCGGGTGTGGTAGCGCATCATGTCGCGGACCATGTCGCGAAGATGCGAGAACGGGTGCGCGTTATAACTGACGTAGCAGAGCCCCTGTGGCGCCAAATTCCGTTTGAAGATGGACATCATCTTCTCGCGCACGATCGGTGGTACCCAAGAATACACGCCATGGGCGATGATGTAGTCGAACTGTCCGAAGGCCGCGTCGACATCCATGATGTCGCAATGCAGAAGCCTGATATTGCTCAAGCCCAATGCGGCGATGTTCCGCTGTCCGCGTTCGATCGTGACGCCGCTCAGGTCGATACCGATGAACTCGCTGTCCGGATATTGAAAAGCCATCGGCAACAGATTGCCGCCAACGCCGCAGCCGAGCTCCAGGACCCGGCAGCGCTCGACCGGAGCCGGCTGTAGGCCGTAGACCGCAGCGATCGTCGCCAGATGGTTCGGGTGGGTGAGCCCGTAGACATGCCCGGGATAATACACCTCATCGTATGGTGTGGTACCGGTGGTCGGCTGGCGGTGCTCGGTCTGGATGTTCATCGCAGTCAGTTCCACGAATATGCAAACTTGTCGTTCACGATCGAGACGCGCGTCTGCTTGACCTCCTCCTTGGCGAGAGACTTGCTCAGGAATTCGCGCGACAGTTCGGGCAGCAGCGTGTTGGTGATAATGTTATCGATCATCCGCCCGCCGGAGTCCGGATCGTTGCAACGGGATACGATGTGCTCGACGACTGCATCGTCGTAGCCGAAGGCAGCCTTGTGATTATCGCGGAGACGCTGTCCGATCCGGTCGAGCTGCAATCTGACGATGCCGGCAAGCATCTCGTCCGAAAGCGGAAAGTAGGGGATCGAGACGATGCGCCCAAGCAACGCGGCAGGGAACACTTTCAGCAATTCCGGCCGCAGCAGCCTGGCGAGTTCTTCCGGCTCGTTGCGATACTTGGGATCGCGCGCCAGGCTCATGATGAGATCGGTGCCGACGTTCGTGGTCAGAATGATCAGTGTGTTCTTGAAATCGATTCGCCGGCCGTTGCCGTCCTCCATGACTCCCTTGTCGAACACCTGAAAGAAGATCTCATGGACGTCGGGATGGGCCTTCTCCACCTCGTCGAGCAGGATAACGCTGTAGGGCTTGCGCCGGACCGCTTCGGTGAGCCGGCCGCCCTCACCATAGCCGACGTAGCCCGGAGGGGCGCCCTTCAAGGTCGAGACCGTATGGGCCTCCTGGAACTCCGACATGTTGATCGTGATCATGTTCTGCTCGCCGCCATAAAGGGTTTCGGCAAGCGCGAGGGCGGTTTCTGTCTTGCCCACGCCGGACGGTCCGGCCAGCATGAAAACGCCGATCGGCTTGGACGGGTTGTCCAACTTGGCGCGGCTGGTCTCGATTCGCTTCGCAATCATCGTCAGCCCGTGGGACTGGCCGACCACGCGTCGATTGAGAATTTCGGGCAGCTTCAGGACGGTTTCGATTTCGTCGCGCATCATTCTGCCGGTCGGGATGCCGGTCCAGTCGGACACGACAGAGGCAACCGACTGCTGGTCGACATGGGCAAAGATCATCCGCTTTTCCGGATTGATGCCCTCGAGTGTCTCGAACTTGCCGCGCAACTCCACGCGTTTGGTGGCTCGATCTTCGTCTCCGTTCTCGGAGAGGATTTCGCGAATGCTGCGGATGTCCTTGACGAGCTCCTGTTCCTTGGTCCAGTCGGCCTCCAGCCCGGTCAGCTTGTCCTTCAGGGCGGCAATGTCGCCGTCGATCGCGGTGATGCGCTCGCTGTTCTCGTCCCCGAGATCGCCGTCGCTGACCAGCGCCGATCGTTCGGCCTCGCGGGCCGCGATGGCGACGCGAGCGTCCTCGATCAGGGCCGGCGTCGCGCTTTGACTGATGGCTACCCGCGCCGAGGCTGTGTCCAGCAGGCTGACCGCCTTGTCCGGCAGCTGTCGGGACGGAATGTAGCGATGCGACAGGTTGACCGCGGTCACGATCGCGGCGTCCGAAATGCGGACGCCGTGGTGCTTCTCCATCGGGCCCAGGAGACCGCGCAGCATGATGCAGCAGGTCTCGACATCCGGCTCATCGACCTGGATCGGCTGAAAGCGCCGCGTGAGTGCGGGGTCCTTTTCGATGTACTGGCGATACTCTGCCCAGGTGGTGGCGGCGATGGTCCGCAGCGTGCCGCGGGCGAGGGGAGGTTTGAGGAGATTGGCCGCGTCGCCGGTGCCGGCCGCGCCACCGGCCCCGATCAGCGTGTGGGCTTCGTCGATGAACAGGATAATCGGGGTAGGCGAGTTCTGTACTTCGTCGATCACCGAGCGCAGGCGCTGCTCGAATTCGCCCTTCATCGAGGCGCCGGCCTGCATCAGGCCGATATCCAGTGCGCAGAGCCTGACGTTGCGCAGTGGCGGCGGCACCTCGCCGGCGGCAATGCGCTGGGCGAATCCCTCGACCACGGCGGTCTTGCCGACGCCGGCCTCGCCGGTGAGGATCGGATTGTTTTGCCGCCGGCGCATCAGCACGTCGATCAATTGACGGATTTCGTCGTCTCGACCGAGGATCGGGTCCATCTCGCCCGATCTGGCCTTGGCGGTGAGATCCTGGGAGAACCGGTCGAGCGGTGTCGTCCCTTTGGGATTCGCGCGGTCCGTACCGTCCGTCCCGGCGCCGGCCAATCCGGAGCCGTCCATCGGACGCATGGTCTCCTCCTCGGAGCCTGCCCAAATGGCGCGGTGCTCCGCAGCCAATGCGTCGACGTTTATCTTGGCGAATTCCTGCGAGATGTTGTTGAGCGCACGACGGATCTCGTTCGACTTCAATCCTGCGACCAGGAGATGTCCGGTGCGGATCTGAGTCTCGCCGAAGAACAGCGTGGCATAGTGCCAGCCACGGTCGAGAATATCGATGACCGAATTGGCGACGCCCGGCATGTCGGTTTCGTTCTTGCGGAAACCGTTGATGACGCCCGCGAGGTCCGACAGCAGCCGCGCGCGGTCGAGCTTGTAGTGATCCACCGACAGGCTGAGGTCGGTCCGCTCCTGTTGCAGGATGTGAAACAGCCAATGCGCAAGCTCCACGTTACGGTTGCTGGCGCTCTTGGCGTGGCGCAGGGCCTGTATGAAGGCGTCGTAGCCGGCCCGGTTCAGTTTGCCAGTCACGGCCTCAAGGCTGATATCGGTCACGATGGCGCCTCCTGCTCAATCACCGGGCGATGCCGGGTCGTCGCGGAAATCGGCTCGAATTCCCATGATGTTAGGACAATCGGAGCGATGCTTAGGTTCAAATCGGCTGCTGATCAGCGGCAGCGCTTCGCCGGGCTCTGAGACGCTCGGCAAGGTGAAAGCGTGCATCGCGCCGATACTCCTCGGTCGAGGCCCAGTTCGGCGAAACCCAGCTGGTCCATCCAAGGCGTCCGCTCTGCCCCAGCTTCATCGGGACAACCGCTCCGGCCGGAATGGCGAGTTCCACCTCCCACTCGAGTTCGTCGCCGATATAGAAGTAGACGGCGTCAGCCAGGGGCTCGGACAGGTTCGGCGCTTCGGTCGGCAGGAACTGCTCGTATTGAGCAAAATCCTTCACGAACACGCGAACCCTGATCTTGTCTTCGACACTGAACACGCGCGAGCCCAGGAGCGCGTCGTGACCAAGCTTGGCGTGCGTCCCGCCGAGCCGGCTGCAGTGGCTTGGGTCGAACGGGAGCCAGGTGCCAACGAACTCGTCGATCTCGACCCGGACATCGAACAGCCCTTGCAGCAGTCGCGCCAGTCGCGACGCGGATTTCGCTCTCGGTGAAACCAGTCCGGCGAAGCTTAGCTTCGCCATGTCAGGCACGGTATCCCGATTGGCAAAAATATCGGAGCCGAGGCCAGCGAAGGAGCCGACATAGGCGATGAAGCGGTCGTCGGATGGCCGATCATGCTGGGCGATCGGCCGTGCGTCTGCCCAGGCTCGAAAGAACAATTGCAGAAAGCGTCCGTTCAGCAGGTCGAGAAAACGGGGGAAAGCGTCGTCCCGCATCAACTGCCAGCCGACGCTCTCGTCGGTGGTGGCCAGCGGCAGCGCGCCCTGCGGTCCGAGCAGGCCGAGGAATTTGACCAGAATTTTGAGCCTGCCATCACGATCGTCGACTGAGCTCAGATTGGAGGCGGGAAATTCCAGATAGGGGGTCTGACCGAGGTCGACAAACTCCTCGCGACGCGCTGCACTGTCGCCGATCCGCGGCCGATCCGGATTGCACCGCTCGAGCTGGCGGAGCGTCTGAAAGAAATCGAACCGCCAGGGCTCGGCCTTCATCTGGTCGATCAGCGTCACAGCGGCCTCCGGGTGCCCATGCGGGCCGGCCAACGCATGATCTCGCCGCGCTCCGGAGTCGAGATGACAGTCTGGGTGAAGGTGTTGAAGCCCGAATAGTCGGCGAAGAAGCGTTCCAGCACAGCCCCGAGCAGGAACACGCCGCTGCCCTCGAATGCCTTCTCGTCGAGCGTGACCGTGATCTCCAGGCCGCGCGCCGCGCCGCTGCCGGTACGCTCACGCACCCGCCGCACCACGGGCTTGCTCTCGACGCTGCGCACGCCACGAATCTTTCGTTCCGTCGCGTCGTCGAACTGGTCGGCGAACAATGACAGCATCTCCCGCAGTGCTCCGGCATTCTTGCCGCCGCTGCGTTCCACGAGGCCGAGATAGTTCAAACTCAGCATGTTGATCAGGCGCCAGCTGACGACGCCGCTATTGGCGATTTCGCTGCGGCTGCGCAACTGCGCCACCACCGGCTCGCGTGGTCGGGTGGGGCCGGCTATGCACATCAGCTCGAGCGAGGTGTCGTCCAGCAGGCGAAAGTCGGCTCCGCCCTGGCCGACCGGCAGATGTTCCGTGAGATGCCGGTTGGAGCACAGCGCGCGGACGCTCAGCTCGGCGGCGGATCCGTCGCCGCTCGGGTCGCCGGGCTCGAGCAGCGAGAGGAACATGTCCGTCCCGGTATAGTCCGAGGCCGCGCCATAGGTCTTCTCTTCGACGGTGCGCCGCCGCGGCAGCCGACGAACCGTATAATAAAGTCCCTCGACCGATCCGGCTGTCCGGTCGACGGCGGCGGAGTACAACGGACGCACGCGGCGCTTGTCCTTTTCCGCCGGAAAGTGCGCGTAAACCTCCAGCACCTGGTGCGGCTCATATTCGAGATAGCGGCTTCGGTCGGGCACCACGTGGTATTCGTAGGTATTCGACTTGATTGGGATGCGATCGCTGGTCTTTTCGAACAGGTTGATCGCCGGGGCGGTGTAGAGACTGAAAGTCTCTGCCCGGACCGAGGCGGCGAGCCGCGAGTTGTGCTCATCGAACGCGAAGACGATATCGATGGATTTGCCGCGTAACCGCGGCATCACAGCGCGAAGCTGGGTCAGATTGATGCCGAGGAACTTGCGCGGAAACACGAAATATTCCCGCAATAACTCCGAGCCGCGAAAGACCCGGTTGTCGTTCGGAAACAGGGATTCGTTCTCGCTGAAGCCGACCTGCTGCACACAGTCGTTCGGAGCCCGGATGACGACCGGATCGCCGAAATCGTCGAGATAGCGAAAATAGAGCCCGACGCAGTTCGAGGTCAGTTGTTCGTAGAGTGCGATGGCATCCGACTCGGCGCCGGTCAGGTAGATGGGCAGTTCGCTGGCGCGGCAGCCGGCGAACCAGGTCTCCGGTTTGTTGCGAGTCTCCGCGTCCGCCGGCTCCTCGTCGAGCCGCGCGGCGGTACGGTGCGTCAAGGAGAGCCTGAGCCCGGCGATGACCTCTCCGCCGACTGGAATCCCGAGCGCCTGCAACGCGCCCGCGGTCGCAAAATATTCGGCGCCGGTGACGTCAAAGGGCCAAAGCACGATGTCGCGGCAGAGCCGGAATCGGCAGGCGAGGCTCCGTTCCCTTTCGCGATAGTTCGCGTCGAAATAGGCGCCCCGCGCGATCTTCTTGCCGTCGCGCAAAGCCGGATCGGCGTAGGTGGGCTGAATCTTGACCAGCATGGCAGACGGAGTCGGCGCGAGATAGTTCGGAACCAACTGCTCAAGCAGGTTCGCCGTGAATTCCGGAAACTCGTGCTTGAGCTTGAGCTGAACACGCGCGGCGAGAAATGCAGCGCCTTCCAGCAGGCCTGAGATCATCGGATCCGAGCGGTCGCGGACCAGGCCGCCGAGGCGCTCGGCGATACCAGGATATTCCTCGGCAAAACCCTCCGCGTGCTCGTACAGCAGCGACAGTTCACGATTGTAAAAGTCGAGGAACTCGCGGTTCATGCTATAATCGGTTGATCTGTATATCGCCGCTGTCGAGGTCGACGTCTGCGACGAATTCCACGGGCACGTTGAGCGGTTCGCATTTCAGGTCGGAATGCACGACAAAGCGCAGCTTGAGCTGCTCGGGGCCCACGGAGGTGTCGCGCCGCACCCGGATGGACTTGCGATCGAGTCTCGGCTCGTAGGTCGTCAGCGACATGCGCAGGGCATCGCTGAGCTCCTCGTCGGTGACTTCGTCGATCGAACGGTTTGCGATATCGGGGAAACCATAGTTCAGAATCGAGGTGCGGACGCAGCCGCGACCTGTCAGGTCAAGCGTCGACTCGAGGGCAATGGTATTGAGGAGTGTTTCGACGTCCTGCGAAACCTCGCGCCTTAGCAGCGTCTCCGAGATCGGGAAACGACCAGCGCTGCGCCGTCCCGCTATCACTCGCTCACCGAACTGATCCCGCAATTCGAGCGCTTTGCGGGCATCGCGAGCGTCATGAGCCGCACGAAAGGCCAGCATCAATGGCGGAGAGAGCCGGTCCTTCCTTGGCGTAACGGTCATTGACGGTCCCCGTACAGCCGGCGCCGATTGCCGCTATGGGCAACCGACGCCGGGCAGGAAGCTTGCGATCAGGCCCATTCCTTGTTGGCCGCAACGTCCCATCCGAACACCGGAGACGCACCGGCGCCGCCTTTTTCGGTCTGGGTCTTGTAGGTCATTTTGACCTTCTGGAAGTTCAGGCTGACGTTTTCGGTGAGGCGATCCTCGCCGTGCGATCCGCCCGTCGAGACGCTGGAAACCAGAACGTGCTTCATCTCGATCTTGAGATATTCGAGCGGGTGTTCACCGGCCTTGCGTACCGTGAGAATGGCGCTGTCGATGTGCTTTCCATTCGCGCAGACCTTGAAAAGCTCTGGTGTCGCCTTGTCCACGAAGTGCGTGAAGTGGAGGTCTTGAACCGCGACCTTGCCGGCGCCGCCGCCCGACCCGCTGTGGAACGTGCCGCTCTGGCTCTCGCCGAACGACCAGCTCAAAATGTCGATTTCGTCCTTGTGTTTGTCGTCGAGCGACTCGCCCTTGATCGGATCGAGTTTCAAAAAGATGTCGACAGCCATAGCATAGCCCTTTCAAAATTCTCTGATGATAGACGGTTGCGATAGCGCGGCGTCAGGAGCTCGGGCCTGGCAGGCGCGAAACGAGACTGAGACCGACGTCCATCGCTTCCAATTGAAAGTGTGGACGGAGAAAGAAGCGCGCGTTGTAATATCCCGGGTTCTCCTCGTTTGCTATGACCTCAACCTTCGCAGCGGCCAGCGGCTTGCGCGCTTTCTGAGCTTCTGACGACAGGGCCGGATTGGCATCAACGTACTCGTTGATCCAGGTCTGCAGCCAGACCGTCAGCTCATCCTTTTCCTTCATGGATCCGATCTTGTCGCGAACCATGCACTTCAGATAATGCGCAAAGCGGGATACCGCGAACATGTAGGGCAGGCGTGACGACAGGTTGTCGGACGCGGTTGCATCCACGCCCTTGTCGCCGAAATACTTCTTCGGCTTATAGAGCGACTGGGCGCCGATGAAGGCAGCCTTGTCGGTGTTCTTGCGATGGATCAGCGGGATGAGTCCCGCCTTTGCAAGCTCGTGCTCGCGACGATCGCTGATGGCGATCTCGGTGGGGCATTTCAGGTCGACGCCACCGTCGTCGGTCGGGAACGTATGCGTCGGCAGGTTGATGACCTCGCCGCCGGACTGGACGCCGCGGATGCGGGTGCACCAGCCGAACTCCTTGAAGGCGCGATTGATGTTGACCGCCATCGCATAGGCGGCGTTGATCCAGCCGTATTTGTCACCGGTGTGCCCGTCCGTCTCCTCTTCGAAGGCGAACTCTTCCACCGGCTCCGATTTGGCGCCGTAGGGGAGGCGGCCCAGCGCACGCGGCATGCACAGGCCGAGATAGCGCGAGTCGTCCTGATCGCGCAGCCCTTTCCATGCGGCGTATTCCGGCGTGTCGAACACCTTGCCGATGTCGCGAGGGTTGGACAATTCGGTCCACGAGTCCATTCCCATCAGCGTCGGCTCGGCGCCGCTGAAGAAGGGGGCGTGTGCGGCGCCGGCGATCTTGCTGAGATCGCGGAGCAGCTGCACGTCGGTGGGGAGGTGGCTGAAATAGTAGTCGCCGATCAGGCAGCCGAACGGCTCGCCTCCCAGTTGGCCAAATTCGTACTCGTAAATCTGCTTGAACAGCGGGCTCTGGTCCCAACGCGCATCGGGATAAAGCCGCAGGTTCCGATACAGCTCGTTCTTGGAGACGTTCATCACCCGGATCTTGAGGTTGGCGTCGGTCTCGGAATTGAAGACGAGGTAGTGGAGGCCGCGCCAGGCACTCTCGATCGCCTGGAATTCGGGCGCATGCAGGATCTCGTTCATCTGCGCGGTCAACTTCTGATCGATCCGCGCGATCATCTCCTCGATGGTGTCGAGCACGTCCGACTTGATGACGCTCGTATCCTTCAGCGCTTCCTGAACGAGCGTGGACACCGCGTTTTCCACTTCGGTCGCCGCACGTTCGGTGCGCGGCTTGAAGCTTTGCTTCAGCAGGGCGGCGAACTCGTCAGCCTCGACGGTCCCGACCTTGGTGGTGGTCTCTTTGTGGATTGCTTCTTTTGCCATGGTCCCCATTCCTTCCCTTAGCTGTTGCTGTCGGCTTCGGTGGACTGGCTGCTCGCGCGCTCGCGCAGTGCGGCCATCAGTTGAGGATCGGCGAGAAGTTTCTTCAGCTGGTCCTCGGCGCCCACCTTGCCATCCATGTAGCGCAGCAGGTTGGCGAGCTGTTCGCGCGCTTCGAGCAGCTTGGCCGTCGCCGGCACCTGGCGGGCGACCGCCACCGGCGTGAAGTCGGACATCTTGTTGAAGCGCAGGTTGACGGAGATCTTTTCGTCGGACCCGTCGCTGAGACGATTGGCGACGCGGGCCGTCACGCCGGGCTGGATCGCCGCCATGCGGTTGTCGAAATTGTCCATGTCGAACTCGAGGAACTTGCGCTCCTCGACCTTCGTCTTCTCGATGCCGGGGTTGTTGCCGGAAAGATCGGACAGGACGCCCATGACGAACGGCAGCTCGATCAGCCGCTCGGCGTCGTAGGGATCTTCGTAAGTGATGTGCACGCGCGGTGCGCGGTTTCGGCGAATGAATTTTTGACCGCTGTCGGTTGCCATTGGGTTGCCCTCTTCACAAAAAAATCTCTGCGGAAGCTGACTTGCGCGACGCAGGCAGGGAAGTGCCTCGGTCTTTCGTCGGCGGAGCTTCCTTCCGTTCAGTTAGTCCCCTCGAACGGAAGGCGGGTTCAATTCGATTTATCGATCGCCTTCAGAGCGCCCTCTGGCAGCACTTCGTTCAGCAGGCTGAGGAAGTCTCGCTGTGCGAGTTCGCGTGCGCGATCGACCAGGAACGGGATCGGGCTGGACGGCTCGGCGGCCCGGAAGAAAGACGCAACCTTGCTCAGCAAGTCCAACGCCTGGGCTCTGTTTTCGGCTGAAAAAACAGCATCTTGAGCCTCACTTTCGGTCGCGGATGGGAGCGCGGTGGCGAACTCCGCCATGCGCTCGATCGGCAGGTCGAAGACCTTGTCGCGACCGATATTGATGGCGGCGCTCTCCACGTGGGCCGGCATCAGCATCCGCATCACTTCGATAAACGATTTGCCAACCATGTCCTGCGCCTGCCGCACCAGCAACAGCGCCGGGCTCGACGGTTCCTTCCGAGCGAAGTAGTCGGCAGCCGCCGCCAGTGCCGCGGATGCCTGTCCGGGTGACGTCACTGCGCCGGCGATTTCGATCGGAGGCTGCCGGTCGTCTTGGGCGGTTTCCTCCGGGGATGAGGCAACTGCGGCCGGATCGCGTGCAGTGACCAGAGTCGCGAGCCAGCCGGCCATGCCGTTCGCGACACCCGCCAGCCTGTCGAGATTGATGGGTTGCCCCGAGTTCAACTTTTCGTGCCAAACCGATTTGATGCCGGCAATCTCGGCAGCGACCGCCGAGCAGCGGGCGCTCACCGCTTTGAGGGTGTCGAGATCGGTCTCGCCGATGATGCGCTCGATGGTTCCGAGATCTGGCATGTCGACGTCGGCATCGCCGGCGGGAATTTCGCCCTTGGCAATCTGATAGGCACGGTAGTTGAGGCTGCCGTGCCGTCGATTTTCGATCAGGGGAAGGAATTGGAGCGGGTTGATCACCGTCGGAAACACGTCGATCGCCTCGATGGTGACGGCCCGAAAGGCATAGTCGCCGTCCTCGCCCCTTGGGTGAACCGCTTCCCATTGTTCGCGGAGCAGCAGGGTGGTTGCCCGCAAGCAGCTGAGGAAGCCATCGAGATCGCGGTTCAGGATGGAAAACTTGGCGAGCAGCATGGTCAGGCGCAGATCGCGGGTGCGAGCCAACAGGGGCTGGGCAGCGGCGAACTGGCCGGCAATATCGATGGCTTTTGGATCGAAGCGTCCGCGCTCTCCGTTCGCATTGACGACCTCGAAATACGACATCGGCAACAGCGATTCCGCAGCTGCGAAGAAATTCAGGTACTGGACGTCGCCGGCCGCATCGAGGTCAGGCCCGCAGGGATCGTCCGGGTCGATGGGCTGGGTCAGGGATGCGACGTCGAGCATGCAAAGAGGATCCGTCTGCGGGGCCCTGGCCCCTCTACCAGGTCCGTGACATCTGGCGGATCACGCGGGGGATCATGATCCGATTGACTGTTAGGTCAGATCAACGCGGGCCTCGGTTCATTCCCGCGATGATGGCGGTTTCCCGTGAACCAGCAAGCGCTTGGAACCGACTACATGAGTGCCGCAGTGGCTTCCCCGGACGGGTGCGTTGCCGCGCCAGGAGAGGTGACACCGAGCGGACCTGTCGGCCATCCCACCGATGGACGGCTCGGATTTCGATCGTTCGTGCTTGACCGCCCGATGCGCCGGTTGCGCAGCTCGTGCGGTCAACGAGGGAGTTTAACGCCCACATGGGCCAGCTTACCCAGGATACCCGCCTCTGCGAGCTCAAGACCCCCCTTGGCAAGGACGTTCTGGTTTTTGCCCGGTTCGAGGCCGCCGAAGGTCTGAGTGAACTGTTCGAATATCGCATCGAATGTCTCAGCGAGGAAGCCGATCTCGACTTCGATCGGGCTATCGGCAAGCAGTGCACCCTCACCATCAAACTGCACGAGAAGGAACGCGAGTTCAGCGGCATTCTCACGGAAGCCCAATGGCTGGGGGTGAAGAACGACTATTTCAGTTACCGGATCGTGCTGAGGCCCTGGCTGTGGCTGCTGTCGCGGACCACCGATTGCCGGATCTTTCAGGACAAGAAGGCGCCCGACATCATCAAGGAAGTCTTCAACGAGCGCGGCTTCACCGACTATGAGTCCAAGCTTACCGAAGAGGGCTCATGTCCAAGGCTCGAATACTGCGTTCAATATCGCGAGACCGATCTGGATTTCGTGTGCCGGTTGATGGAGCAGCACGGGATCTACTACTTCTTCAAGCATGAAGGCGGCAAGCACACGCTGGTGCTGGCCGATTCCAAGTCCTCGCACAGTCCAATCAACGGTCTCGCGAAGATCCCCTACATCCCGCTCACCGGCTCCGATCGTCGCGGTGAGCAGCATATTTATGAGTGGGCTTCCGAGCGCCGGTTCCGCACCGGGAAGATCGAGCTCAACGATTACAACTACCAGAAGCCCAACGCGCAGATGATCAGCGACGCCAAGGGCTCCGAGCACTACACACGATCCGAGATGGAGTTCTACGACTATCCCGGTAAGTTCAAGGAGAAGTCCGACGGCGAGCGATACGCGAAGATCCAGCTCCAGGCCGAGCAGGCGATGGATCGGCGCCGCCGGGGCAATGGCGACGCCGTCAATCTGTTTCCGGGTGGACTAACCAAGCTCGAGAAGCACTCGAAAGACTCGCAGAACGTCGAATATCTCGTGGTACGGGCAGCTCATTCGTTTTCCATCGAGTCCTATCGCACTGGCGGCCCCGGCGACGCCGGACAGCACGTCTACTTTGGCAGCTACGAATTTCTGCCGAGCGATCGGCCGTTTCGATCTCCCATGACGACGCCGAAGCCGAGGATCAATGGTATCCAGACGGCCAAGGTCGTCACCAAGGACGACAATTCGAGCGAGGAAATCGACGTCGAGTCGCTGGGCGAAATCTATGTTCGCTTTTTCTGGGATCGGAAGAAGAAGCGGTCGTGCCGGTTGCGCGTGGCGCAAGTCTGGTCCGGCAAGCGCTGGGGCGGTCAGATCATCCCGCGCGTCGGGCAGGAGGTGGTGGTGGAATTCCTGGAAGGGGATCCCGACCGGCCCTTGGTGATAGGGACCGTATACAACGATGAATACAAGCTGCCTTACGACCTGCCGTCCAAGAAGACGATTGCGGGTCTGAAGTCCGACTCGACCAAGGGAGGAGGCGGCTACAACGAATGGAACTTCGAGGACAAGAAAGGGTCCGAGAAGATCACCCTGCATGCCGAGAAGGACTACGACGTCACGGTCCGCGACACCGAGACCAGGACCATCGGTGAGGCGGCGTTCGGCGGCGACACCCGCAAGACCACGCTCAAGAACGGCAACGACAAGCTTGATATCGAATTGGGCGGTCAGCACGTCAAGCTGGCGATGGATCAGTCCGTCAATGCGGGCCTGAGCATCACCCTCACGGCCAACGTCAACATCACCCTGCAGGTTGGTCCAAGCCAGATCATCCTGTCTCCAGCCGGCATCGTCATCAACGCGCCAACCATCACCATGACCGCGCAGGCCGCCATGGCGCTCGCGGCCGGCGGCCCGCTGGTTGCCCACGGCACGCCAACCATTGTCGGCTGACAGCCATGAATCAGGTTCGGTTCAGCACAGTCCGCGATCTCTTTGAAGCCTATCCGCTGGCGCGCTACGACGTCGGCAAGGCCGCTCCGGACAAGCTGTCGTTGGATTTCCTGCAGGAGGCGGCCGATGCGGGCAGCTGGCACCAGGCTGTATCCTTCTGCGCGTATCTGCTCCCCAGGCGCGTGGCCGTCGCCTGGGGCTGTCGCTCGTTGCGGCAGATGTTCGACCATTTCGACGGCAATGAAGGCAGGTCGCTCAATTTTGCCGAGACCTGGGTCCGGCAACCGGATGAGCAATCGCGCAACAAGGCTTTGGCGGTCGGCAATGCCAACGATCCTGAGCAGCCGGCGACCTGGCTGGCGCTGGCGGCGGGTTGGTCTGGTGGAAGCGTGGTTCCCGCGGAATTTGCGCCGGTCGAAGCCAAGCCGGATCAGACGGCGCGCGCGGTTCGCGCAGCCCTTTTGATCGGGCTCTGCCGGCTTACCCGTGAGTCCAGGGACCGGATAATGACGGCCTGCCTGGAGGATGGTATTCAATTGGCACGCGGCGAACCGCGCCCTCCACGCTGACGAGACGATGTGATGGTGCTTCGCTTCAACATCGAGAACGAGCCGAACCTTCCAGACGGCGGCCCTGTGTCATTCACTGTCACCGGAAGGCGTTCGGTCGACATTGGCCGGGACCGCCATCTCGACTGGACATTGCCCGATCCGGCACGGATGATTTCGGGGAAGCATTGCGAGGTCCATTATCGCGACGGCGGCTACTGGCTGCACGACGTCTCGACCAACGGCACCTTTCTCAATGGTGCCGACCAGCGTATGCGGGGAGCGCATCGGCTACGCAATGGCGATCGGCTTGTCATCGGCCACTATGTCATTGGCGTTTCGCTGGACCTGGATGAGCCTGCCGAGGGCACTCCGAGCCATGGTGCGCAGCAGCAAGCTCCGCTCGCTCAGCGGCACGCCGACTACCACGAACTGTGGGCTCCCGGTCGCGACGTGCCGCCGCCAATCGACCCGCAGCAGTTGCGAAAACCGCGCGAGGCCGCGCGGCCCGTCAATCCGGAATTCCTGGACTGGGCAGCGAGCGTTCCCGCGGCGGGTGTGGATCCCGTCCGGCATTCGCCGCAGATGCCTCAACGCGAGCCGCCGCTGCACGACGACATGAGCTGGGCAGCCGGTCCGGTTGCCACGCCAAAACCGCCGGTCGACGTGCTGCACGCGATGCCGACGCCGCGCCGACCGTCGGTATGGGCCGACGACGAAGCGGCTGCCCCGCCGCCGCCGCCGCCTTCACCGACAGGGCATGTGGGAGCGCCGCGGCCGCAACTGGCCGAGCCGGCACCGGCCACGGCGGCGTCGACCGGCAATCCCGAGTTTGCGCGCCTGGTCGCCCGTGCTGCCGGGCTGCCGGACGGTTTCTTTGCCGACAAGACCGAAGCTGAACTTGCGGAACAGCTCGGCGTCATCCTGCGCATGACGGTGGAAAACTTGATGGCCCTGCTGCAGGCGCGCACCCAGGCCAAGCAGCTGACGCGCAGCACCAGCCAAACCACCATCCAGGCCATCGAGAACAACCCGCTGAAATTCTCGCCGACCGCGGAAGACGCGATGCGTATCCTGTTCGGGCCGCCGACCCGCAGTTACCTCGATGCGCCGCATGCCTTCGCCCAGGGCTTCAAGGACCTCAAATCCCATCAATTGAAGACCTATGCTGCAATGCAGCATGCCGTCCGGGGACTGATTGCCAGCATCGATCCGACGCTGATGGCGCGCGAGCTCGAGCTTCAGCGCGGCGCAAGATCCCTGTTTGGCTCGAACAAGAGCAAGCTCTGGGACGAATTCTTGACGCGCTGGAACGCGCATCTCGGTCGCGACGAAAGCGCGCCGATCGATACCTTCATGCTGCATTTCTCCGAATATTACGACCGCGCTGACAAGTCGGGGTCAAAGTGAACTGTCGGTGACGATGCAGTCGCCGATCATTGCCAAGTGGATGTAGGAATGTCTTGGTACAGCAAAGTTTTCTGGTCGGAAGGTCTGTTCCTGCGGCCGCATCATTTGCAGCAAAACGATCGCTATCTCGAGCATCTGCTGGAAAAGCGCGTTCGTTACACGACACCATATCCCTGGGGCTTTGCCCAGCTCGAGATCGATAACGATCTTACTCAGCAGAGCAAATTCGCCGTGCGCAGTGCGACCGGCGTCATGCCGGACGGAACGCCGTTCGATATTCCCGCCGACAGTCCGATCCCGGAAGCCATCGAAGTGCCGGATTCGGCCGCAGGCCAGATCGTCTGGCTGATGATGCCGGTCGCGGCTCCCAATACGCGGGAGGTGGATGAGGATCGCACCGACAGCGCAAGTCGCTACGTTCGGACTGCCGAAACGTTTATCGATTCAACCTCGGCGCTGCGCATCGAAGAAGAGATCGACGTTGTCTATCCACGGCTGTCGTTCGAGCTGCGCAAGACGAGCAAGCCGGGATACATGGGTCTCGGCATCGCTCGCATCCTCGAAGTGCGCGACAAGAATATCCTGTTCGACGACAAGTTTGTGCCGCCGATGCTGGTCTGCGCCGCGCATCCGGTTGTCGATGGCTGGCTCAATCGAATCATCGGCTGGGTCGAGACCAAGCTCGACGAGCTTGCACGCTACGCAGTCGATCCGTCGTCCGGCGGCGGCTTGCAGAGCGTCGATTATCTCGTGCTGCAGGTACTGAACCGGACCATTCCTGTGCTGACTCATTTCAAGCGGTCCGGCAGCGTGCATCCCGAGCGGCTGTACGAGGAATTGCTGAGGTTTGCCGGTGAGCTTGCGACCTTCGCGACCACCGAGCGACGCGCACGTGACTACCCGGCATACGATCACGACAACCTCGAATACGTCTTCACGCCGCTGGTGCGCGACATCCAGGATTTCCTGAGCGCGCGGCTGGGCAGGCGGGCGATTCGTCTGGAGATCATTGAACGCGCCCAGAACGCATTTGTATCGCCGATCCGCGATCGCGCGTTGTTCCGAAATGCGACCTTGGTGCTGGAGGTCGCCGCGCGGCGGCCTCTCGTGGAGATCCAGAATGAATTCCCGCACCTGTTCAAGGTCGGGCCCAACACGAAAATGACCGAGATCGTGCACGCAAACCTGCCGGGTTTGACCCTGGTGCATCTGCCGACGCCGCCACCGCACATCCGAGCCATCACAGACCACGTCTATTTCTATCTCGATCGCAAGTCGCCGCTGTGGCCCGAGTTCAGCACAGCGGCCTCGATCGGGATGCATTTTTCCGGCGACTGGCCGGAGCTTGAGTTGTACCTTTGGGCCATCCTGGAAGAGCGGCCATGACCGACAGGGACAAGCCGGTTAATCCTTTCGGTCGGGGTGAGCGGACCATCATCCGTCCGAACCCCGGCGGGAAGATGCCGCCGGCTTCGGCTCCGCAACCTCCGGCAGGCGAGGGACCTGCCAGCCGTCCAGCGTACTCGCCATCGCCCATGGCTTCGCCTGGCGCCCCTTCGCCGACGCCCTCATTTTCTCCCACACCGCAGGGCGCAAGCTACGCCGCCCCGCCGACCAGCCAGCCCTCAGAGGAATGGATTTCGACACCGGCGCCGGCTCAGGCGCCGCAACCGATCCTGCCGCCCGGACCCCCATTGCGTGTCGACGATCTGGTTGCGCCAAACGCCAATCCGGTGATGCGCGCCGGCGGCCCTTTGCTGCAGTTGCTTGGCCGGCTGCGCGTCGCGCTGATGCGGGCGTCATTCGCGAGCCTGATGGAGCAGGTCGCCGACGCCATCAAGTTCTTCGAGAAGGATATCCGCTCGGCGGGCATTTCCGAGCACCAGGCCAATACGGCGAAGTATATCCTGTGCGCGACCGCCGACGATATTGTGCAGCACATTCCGACCGACGATCGGCACGTCTGGGCCCAATATTCGATGCTCAGCCGGTTCTTCGGCGAACGCGTGGGCGGCGTACGCTTCTTCGAGATTCTCGATCATTTGAAGACTGATCCGCTCGTCAACTATCCGGTGCTCGAGCTTCAGCACGCCTGCCTTGCGCTCGGATTCCAGGGCATCCACCGGACGTCGCCGGGCGGACTTGCGAACCTCCAGGTGATCCAGCGCAACCTCTATGAAACGCTGCGCCGGGTTCGGCCCAAGCCGACCAACGATTTGTCGCCGCACTGGCGCGGACAGGCCTTGGCCGGTCGGCGGAAGCACTTGCGCATTCCGGTTTGGCTGGTGGCGGCCGTGGTCGCCGCGCTGTTAACCGGATCCTATTTCGTTCTGCGAACATTGCTGGCTGGCCGTGCAGAGAATGCTGCGCAAGTAGCGCTGGCGCTGCATCCCGGCGATCCGATCGAGCTCAAGCGCCGCGTCGTTGCGCCGCCGCCACCACCGCCTCCGCCGCCACCGCCGGACCGCATCACCCAGCTGCAGCGCATTCGCAACGCGCTTGCGCAGGAGAAGACGGCCTGCGCCATGACCGCGGATCAGACGGCGAGCTTCATCGTGATCAGGGTGTGCGATCTCGCATTGTTTGCCTCGGGCCAGGCAACCATCCTGGATGGTTTCAAGCCGATCGCGGCCCGCGTCGCGGCGACGCTCGACAAGGAACCGGGGCGAATCCGGGTGGTTGGCCATACCGACAGCTCGCCGATCCGCACCGTGCGTTTTCCCTCGAATTTCGAATTGTCGGTCGAGCGCGCCAAGGCGGTTGCCGCCGCGCTGAAGCCCGGCTTGGCCGATGGTTCGCGCGTCGATGTCGACGGCAAGGGATCGGATTCACCAATTGCCAGCAATTCGACACCCGAGGGGCGTGCCAAAAACCGTCGGGTCGAAATCTTCATCGAACGTAGCGAATAGGCGGACGCCAGAAGCTCACGCGATAAGCGACAGGTACCGGTCAATATGCTCGCCAAGGACATTCTACGCATCGTTCTCTATGGAGTCGGGCTCAGCTCGCTTGGGGCGGTGATCTACCTTGCCGGTCCCTTCGTTGCGTTCGGCGACTGGCATCCGTTGGAAAATCACATCGTCCGCCAGATCGCGATCCTGCTGCTTGGCGCTGCGGCCGCAGGCGTCACCGGTCTTCATTTCTTCAAGCGACGCAAGAATGCCAAAGAGATCGCCGACGGCGTCAGCGCTGCCGACCAGGCTGTCAGCGACGAGCCGGTGCTCAAGGAGCGCATGAAGGATGCGCTCGCAACACTCAAGACTGCGAGCGGCAACAAGTCCGGTTATCTCTACGATCTACCCTGGTACGTCATCATCGGTCCGCCCGGTGCGGGAAAGACCACCGCGCTGGTCAATTCGGGGCTCAAGTTTCCGCTCGCGCGCGGGGCGACGCCGGCGGCGATCGCCGGGGTCGGCGGGACCCGCTACTGCGATTGGTGGTTTACCGAGGAGGCGGTGCTGATCGATACCGCCGGTCGCTACACAACCCAGGATTCAAACAGCAAGGCCGACAAGGAAAGCTGGCTGTCCTTCCTGGACATCCTGAAAAAAAATCGGTCGCGCCAGCCGATCAACGGCGTTCTCGTCGCAATCAGTCTGGAGGACGTGCTGACGCTGCCGAAGCAGGAACTCGCGCTTCATGCCGATGCCATCAGGATGCGGCTCCTCGAACTGCATCAAAGGCTGAAAGTGAGCTTCCCGGTCTACGCGCTGTTCACCAAGGCCGATCTCGTTGCCGGTTTCACCGAATATTTCGCCTATCTCGGCGAGGCCGGCCGGCGCCAGGTCTGGGGCGCCACGTTCCAGACCGCCGACAAGACCCAGAATCTGGTGGGGCAGGTTCCGGTCGAGTTCGATCGCCTGCTGGAGCGTCTGAGCGAGGAAACGCTCGACCGTCTGCAGGACGAGCCGACGCCGCAGCACCGGGTGCAGTTGTTTGGTTTCCCGGCGCAGATGGCGCGGCTCAAGCCGCAGATCCACGATTTCCTCAACCAGATTTTTGAGCCGACACGGTATCACGTGAACGCCAATCTGCGCGGGTTCTATTTCACGTCGGGCACCCAGCAGGGGACGCCGATCGATCAATTGATCGGATCGTTGGCGCGTACGTTCGGCGCGGAGGAAGTCGGTGCCGGATCGTACTCCGGGACCGGCAAGAGCTATTTCCTTGCCGATTTGATTTCGAAGGTCATCATCGGCGAGGCCGACTGGGTCTCGACCGACCGCGCTGCGGTGCGCCGCGCCTTGATCCTCAAGACCGCGGCGCTGTCGGTGATAGGTTTGGTGGCGATCGGGCTGATCGGTGCGTGGCTGACCAGCTACAAGCGCAACTCCGACCTGATCGAACAGAGCTTGCAGGCGGACAACGAGTATGCGGCCGCCGGGGCGCCGCTCATCAAGCAAACGCTGATTGCCGATCATGATCTCGACAAGGTGCTGCCGCTGCTCTATCGGCTGCGGAACGCCCCGGCCGGCTATGCCTCACGGAATGAGCCGGTAGCACTGTCGGCGCGCTACGGGCTCAGTCAGCACGCGCGCCTGTTGTCGCCCGCGAAGGCGGCCTATCACACCGCGCTTGAGCGCATGTTCAGGCCTCGTTTGCTGTACCGTTTGGAAGAGCAGCTCAATGCGCGCATCAACGAGCCTGCCTTCGTCTATGAGGCGCTGAAGGTCTACCTGATGCTCGGCGGCCTGCAATCCCCGGACCGCGAGCTCATCCGTTCCTGGATGCAGCGCGACTGGGCGGACAACCTGTATCCTGGCGCGACCAACGCGGAGGGACGGCGTCTGCTCGATGAGAATCTCGTCGCCATGTTCGACCTCGAAACCGAGCAGCCGCCGCTGGTCGAGCTTGACGGCCGGCTGATCAAGCAGGCCCAGAATTCATTGGCGCGCCTCAGCGTGTCGCAACGCGCCTACGAGTTCCTGAAGTCGGAGGCTCGTGGATCGACCGCCGGCGACTGGATCGCCAGCCGCCGAGGTGGTCCGGACGTGACAGTTGTCTTCGAAACCACGACTGGGCAGCCCTTGGACAACGTGCGGGTACCCGAGTTCTTCACCTACAACGGCTTCAATCAGAAGTTCATCGCTCGACTGCCCGGATTGTCGGAGCGCATGAAGCGGGAGCGGTGGGTCTTGGGTGACGCCGGCCAGCAATCGGCAATCGACCAGCAGTATGACAATCTGGCTGGCGATCTGCTCAGCATCTACTCCAATGAGTTCGTGACGACCTGGCGGACTGCGCTCGGCAGTCTGCGTCTGAAGAAATTGCTCGCGGACAAGCCGAAATACGAGGTGCTGAGGGCGCTTTCGGCGCCGACCTCGCCGATGCGGCAAATCCTGGAGTCGGTGCGCGATGAGACGATGCTGACCAAGGAACGCCCCAAGCCGGCGAGCGGCGGCACGCCGGCCGCGCCGCCTGCGGTGACCACGCCAGCGCTGTTCAACAATGCCCAGGATGGTACGCCCGGCGCGGCGATCGAGTCGCAGTTCAAACCCTACCATGCAGTGCTTGAAGGGGAGAGCACCCGCCGGCCGATCGACTCGACGATCGCAAACCTGAACGACATCGCGCAGAATCTGACGCTGATGATCGAGAATCCGCAACTGACGGCACAAGCAACCGCGGGGCTTCAGACCCAGGTTGCAGCGCTGCGCAATAATGCCTCGCGTATGCCGCCACCGTTTTCCGATATGCTGCGGGCGGCGGCCGCGGAGTTCGAAGGCAGCATCGCCGCCTCCACGGCAGGCCAGATCCTGCAGTCGTTACGCGATCAGGTCACGCCGGTCTGTCAGCAGACGGTGACCAACCGCTATCCGTTCGTGCGGAGCAGCGGTCAGGAAGTCCCGCTCGCGGACTTCGCCAAGCTGTTCAGCCCGAACGGCGTCATGGACAAGTTCTTCACTCAGTTTCTGGCGCCTTATGCAGATACGTCGCGATCCGAATGGGTCTGGCGGAAGGAGAGCCCCGTCGGCCGATCGTTCTCGCCTGATACGCTAAAGCAGTTCCAGAATGCCGCTTATATCCGCGACGCGTTTTTCCAGACTGGCGGCGGTGTGCCGGCGGTGTCCTTTGCGATCCGGCCGCCGGCTGCGGCCGGACCGGGCATCACAGTCAAGACCGAGATCGGCGGCACGACGATCACCAGCCCGACCACACCAGGACCAGCCGCAACCCCCTCCATGTTTGGCGCGCCGCAACCCGCTCCTCCGCCGCCGCCGCCGCAGAGCAATTCACCGACGACGGTGCTCTGGCCCGGCCCATCGCCGCGGACGGCAATTTCGGTCAGCAACGAGTCCGGGTCGCCATCCGTACTCGAGCGCATCGGCCCCTGGTCGTTGTTCCGAATGCTGGAGGCTGGCTCGCTGGTCGCCAAGGCGGAATCCGCCAGCGCAACGTTCATTGTTGCCGGACGCGAGCTCAACTATCAGATTTCGACCGGATCGTTGCGCAATCCGCTAAACCTGTCAGTGCTCCGCGAGTTTCGTTGCCCGACCGGAATATGACCATGCGATGCGGCTTATTCGGCAAGATCGGCGCGAAGCGTGATTTCATCGCGATCGCGACGCCGCGAAGCTTCCTGGAAGTCTGGGAGCCGTGGGTGCAGGCAGCCATCTCCGCGAGCCGCCACCAACTCGGCGCCGCCTGGCAGGAAGCATTCCTGACCGCGCCGATTTGGCGATTCTGGCTTGGCGCCGCGATCTGCGGCACCGCCGTCGCAGGAGCGATCATGCCGTCGCTTGACGGCGTGGGGCGATACTATCCGTTGACGCTGCATGCAGTGCCGGATGGCGACGCTGCGCTGTCGCCGCCGCACATCGATCCGCAGGACGAGTGGTATGGGCAAGTGGAGACGTTCCTGCTCTCGACCCTGGACCGGGCTGCGACGTTCGAGCAGATCTCCGATGCACTGGATCGTCTCGCGCTTCCGCGTCTGCGGACGCCGGGGACTGATGGACCGCCGGTCGTGTCGCTGGGTGACGCGACGCTGGGAATGGTTTCGACGGTCGATGGGTTTGCCGGGTCGTTCGGCACGCTCTGCGGCGCCAACCCTCAAGTCTATGCCGCGGCCAGTTTCTGGTGGACCGCCGGGGGCGAAGGGTTCTCGCCGGTCGCACTCTGTTGCCGCGGATTGCCGGATCCGTTTCGCTATTCCACGTTGCTGACCGGCGACGTTGGTCGCGAAGTATCCGGGACGGGATGACGCGCGATGGCACACGTCCCCTCCTTGTTCGATGTCGGTAGCGTCACTCACGCCGGACGGGTGCGGGCGCGGAACGAGGATGCATGCCTGGTAAGGACCGACGTCGGCCTGTGGGCCGTCGCTGACGGCATGGGCGGTCACGAGGCGGGCGATCTTGCCAGCCGCATCGTGGTAGAGTCGCTTGATTCCATCGGCGCGCCAGACTCCGCGGCGGACCTGCTGGCGCAATGCGAGGCGCGTCTGTTCAGCGCCAATCAGGAGATCCTGGCACTCAGCCATGAAAGGCAGGGTGCCATTGTCGGGACCACAACGGCAGTCCTGCTCGTACGCGACGGCCATTATGCCTGTATCTGGGCGGGTGACAGCCGGGTGTACCTGATCAACCGCGACGGCATCACACAGGTATCGCACGATCACAGCGAGTTGGAGGAGCTGATCGCCGATGGCGCGCTATCGCGCGAAGAGGTTCAGGACTGGCCGAGCAATGCCATCACCCGGGCTGTCGGTGTCGTCGCCGACCCCGAGCTCGAGGTGGTGACCGGTCCGGCCGAACCGGAAGACATCTTCGTGATTTGCAGTGACGGCTTGACCCGACACGTGCGGGACGACGAGATCGAGCAGCATGTGGCTACTCGCCTTGCCCAGACCGCCTGCGACGACATGCTCGCGCTCGCGCTTGATCGCGGCGGACTCGACAACGTCACGATCGTGATCGTGCGATTGCTCGCGCCACGACCCTCAGAGCCGACGAGGACACCGCTTGATCGGGAGCCGCGACCATGACCGCGAACGATCCGTCTCGGTCATCCTACCGCGGTGTGCCGGCCGGCACCCGGCTCAACGGCATTTACGAGATCGAAGCGATGATCGGGGCAGGCGGCATGGGGGAGGTCTACCGATGCCGCGAGATCCAGACCGGATCGCCCGTCGCGGTCAAGATGCTGCTCCCTGACATGGTCGACAACGAGGCGGCGCTTGCGCTGTTCCGCCGGGAGGCGGCCGCGCTTCACAATCTTCCGCACGAAGCAATCGTTCGCTACTTCCTGTTCACGGTCGAACCCGCACTGCAGCGCCCGTATCTGGCGATGGAGTTTGTGAACGGACGCTCGTTGTCGAACATGCTCGACGATGGGCCGCTCACCTTCGAAGCGCTGATCAAATTGATGCGGCGGGTCGCATCGGGCCTTCAGGCCGCTCACGAGCACGGCATTATCCATCGCGATGTCTCCCCCGATAACATCATCGTGCCGCTCGACGATGTAAGGCGGGCGAAGATCATCGACTTCGGGATCGCCCGGTCGACGCAGATGGGTGACAAGACCATCATCGGCTCCGGCTTCGCCGGCAAGGACAACTACGCGTCGCCAGAACAGGTCGGCCTGTACGGCAATGATGTCACCGCGAAATCCGACGTCTACAGTTTTGGTCTCGTGCTGTTCCATGCCCTGACCGGACAGAAGCTCGATATGGGCGGGAGCCAGTTTCAGCTGGTCGAGAAGCGTCGGCGCGTGCCCGATCTCGGCGCAGTGGACATGCGCATCAGGCCGCTTCTCGAGAGGATGCTGCAGCCGGACCCGGCCTTGCGCCCGACCATGGCGGAGGTCGCCAACTGGACGCCGGCGGGCTCGGCTCAGCCGTCCGCGGCACCGCTCTACGGCTTCGATCCATTGGCGAAGTCGCAGGCTGGTACGTCTGCGCCGCAGGAGCGGGCGCCATCAACCACGCGGGGCTCCCGCCGCATCTGGCTCGGCGCCTGCGTCGCGGGGCTGCTGCTTCTGCTGGGGGGCGGTGGGTACACCTTCTATAGATTTGTCTGGAAGGCACCAGGCTTGGAGGCCTTGCCGCCACCTCCGAAACTCGCCGGGACATCCACACCGCCGAGCGAGCCTGCTCCGCCACCGCCAGCACGTCAGGAGCCGGCGAAGCTGCCGTCTCAGCCGACGGTGACGCCGTCTCCGTCCCCCGACGGGCCGGGGCGAGCCGAGCGCATCCGCAAATATGTTGCCCAATATGCTGGCGGCGACTGCTTCTTCATCCTGCCTGTTGCCGTGAGCTCAAGCGCAGCCGTCATTGAAGGCTTCGGCGCTTCGACCGCCCCGTTCGATACCTTCGACAAGGCGTTTCGAAAGGAGCAGGGATTTGAGGCTTCGGTCGGCGTCAGGCAGGTGAATCAGGCGCAATGTCCGGCCGTCAAGTTCCTCAGTCAGGTCGGAAGCGATCAAGCGCGTGCGCCCCGCATCAACCTGTCGGCGACGGAGCTGAAGGCTGGTGAGACCCTCAATGGGACCGTCGAGAATTTTGCCAACCGTGTGGTGGAACTGCTCATGGTCTCGGATCGCGGCGAGGTGCGCAGCTTGTCCTATCTCCTGAAGCCGGGCGTCGACTCGCTTTCCTTTGCCCTGCCGATGGAGCGTACGACCGGCCCGCAACTCCTGTTGGCCGTCGCAGCCCCGCGGGTTCTGGATTCATTGCGCCAGCCGCGACCGATGGCTGCCGACACATTCTTCCTGCAGGCGACGAGCGAAGCACAACGCGGCAACGTGGCCATCACCGCGGCTGGACGCTATGTGATGCTCACCAATTGAGCTGCCGTTCAGAACCTGCCGATCATCAGGATCTTCAGGTCGGCATCCGGCTTGAAGTCGCTTGCCGTGAACTGCCGCGCGTTGTCGGCAGATGACGGCTTGAGCCGCCCCGGACAAAAACTGACCAGACGGTCGTCGCCGCCCGGATCGATCGTCAACGTGAAGGACCGGATTGGACCCGCCCAGTTCGCGCCCGTCTTGAGCACGTAGGAAATGCGCCGCTCCTGCAGCTTTGCGGTATTGGCCTTGCTGTCACCTGTGCGCTTGTCCAATTCGGCAAGGAACGCATCCGTAATGCAATAGTCTCTCCGGTATCGCTCGACCTCCGGACCTAGCGCCGCGCTGCGACGCAGGCCCGAGCGAAGGACGGTGTCAGGGCTGGAGCCGACGCTCGGGCGATATTGATGTTCGACCGTGACGGTATGCGCCGCTGGAAACACTTGCTCGCGAACGGCGGACGTCTTGGTTATCCAGCCGGGCGTGTATTGCTGGCGACCGTTGTCGCTCATGCCGGCAGGTATCAGAAGGCCATCATCGATCAGCTTCGTGCGGGTTGTCGCCGGCAGGTCGGCCACCCGGATCTCCCGATCACCGAGTGGCAGCAGGGACAGCTTGAACTGACGGAGGAGAGCCGTGACATCCTTGTTGCCGACCATGGCGCGCTGGTCGATGGTCAGCGGCACCGGGTTGCCGTCGATCCTGGTCTCGAACTCGACGAAGTTGACCGGATTGCTCGATGGAAGCGCAATGCTCTCGGCTTCGGACAGGTCGATGTCGGGTAGCGGAAAGGCGACCGTGAGCGTGACCGGCTTGCTCGTCTGGTTGACGAATTGGTAGCGCACGCTGACCCTGTCCAGCCCGATACGAAGCTCTTCGCTTGCCATGGCCACGTCCTTGGTGCGGACGAATTGCAGCCCGCCGATGGACAATTCGGCCGCGGAATCGTTTGCCCGCGCAGGCCAGCCGGTTGCGGCCAACAGGACGATCATCAAGGCTCGCGACCTCAACGACAGCCTGCTTAACACTCCAATTGCCATGCCGGCCTCCATGCGGCGCCGCAGCGTCTGCCCGTGTGGGTCAATCGATCGCCTGGTAAAGGTCGCCCCATTCCGGCTTCCAGACGCCATCGGGGTCGCAAACCACGATCGCGAGCTTCATGTCATTGGCGAGACGGATTGCGCCGCGAAAGGCATCCTGGGCTGGCATGTGGGCGCTGACCTGGTCGCTGCTCAGGCGTCCCCCGCTTGCGGCGGCCGGCAACACGATTGACCCGGAGGCGCCGGCATTGTCGCGCCTCAAAACCAGAGTGATCGCGTCGGGCTGGATTTCGCTGACTTGCTCAAATCTGTTTCTGGCCATGATTTTGCACTGCAAGCTGAAGGAGTTCGGACTATCACCGTCCAGTGAAAGAGTTGAACGGGATCGGGGTTACTCGCCACTAATTGACGCTGCACTCGCGCAGTCTTGGATTAGGCAGTCTTGGATTAGGCAGTCTTGGATTAGTCGGACTGACGCCGCATTCGGTTCGGTTACATTGAGGCGGATATGCTTCGTCGATCTAGCTGGATCTGGCTCTCTATCGTCGGCGTGGTCATAGCTGCCACCGGGGCACGGGCCGACGATGCGGTTGTGCGAAGCTTTGCCGGCGGTTCGGCTGCATCCATGGTGGGGATCGTCGCGGCCAGCCAGGACGTCGAGCTCGCGGGCCCGCAAGCGCTCAGCGCTGACGGACAGGGAAACCTGTTTGTGCTCGATCAAATCAATGGCCGCATTCTGCAGTTCGACCCCAAACAACCGAACACGGCTCCCGATATCCTGAAGATGCCTGGCGATGTGCAGCCCACCGACCTCGTCGTCCATAACGACGACATCATGGTTTGGGACGGCGGCGTGCGGATGCTGAAGGCGGCACCAGGACAGTCCACACGCGGGTTGGGCGGCGACGTGATCCAGCTGGAGGAAGTCTCATCCCGCGGAACGGACGACCAGGTCGCCATTTCGGCCTTCGCACAGATGGGCTCGCAGGCGCTGAGCAGCCCCACCGACTTGCTGGATCAGAATACGCGCGCGGCCATCGTGAGGACGACGCGACAGCCCGACCGGCAATATATCGCCTCGCGCAGCAAGGGATCAGTGATCGCCGATATCATTCCCGACAAGGGCAATGCCGGCGTTCGGGTCGAAATCCAGACCATGGTCTCCAACGAGACCATCGGTCAGCTCGGCCTGCGCGTCCGCAACCAGCTCGGCGCCGTGGAGTTTCTCGAGATCGACAACAGCGACCGCTTCTACGTGCTGGCCGAGGACATTCCTTCGTCGGGCAAGAATGCCTCCACCTTCGTCGCACGCTATGCCGCGAACGGACGCCTTGAGGGCATCTACGAGCTGCCGCTGGAGAACACGCCCGTGACCCGGCGGTTCGTCACCGTCTCGGGCGATGGCGACGTCTATTTTCTGCGCACCAAGCCGGATGGTGTCGAGGTGGTCGGTGTCGGCTTCCGCCCCCTGGGCAAGGTATCCGTCATTGACGTCAGGCCGTCGCGCACGGCGGCCGAGCCGGCGGCGCGGCCGGATATCAGGTTCAATGCGACCGCCGCCGTGCGGCCGTCCAATCGTCAGCAGGCGATTGAGACGGCCTTCGCCTTTGAGGGCATTCAGTGGAAGCTGACACCGGCGAACTACGGCAGCGATCCCGACAGCCAATGCTCCGGTTTCAGCCGTATTCGCCGGCCGTGGTACCTGCAGGGCAAGGTAAACCAGGAAGTGCGGGGCGTGCCCTATTGCTGGGGCTGCCACGGTTCGCTCGCGAATTTCCGGCAGCGCATCGAAAGCGGGACGCTGGCGGGCAATGTCTGCACCCGTAACGAGCCACGGCCGGACGTGGCCGGTGTCGACTGTTCGGCATTCGTCAGTGCCACGTGGGGGCTTTCCGTCCATTACACGACCGCCGCCATCCCCGCGATCGCCGCGCCCGTGACCAACCCCTGGGACCTCAAGCCTGGTGACGCCCTGAACAAGCCGGGTTCCCACGTGATGTTGTTCTTGCGGTTCACGCCGGATCGCAAGGCCGAGGTTATGGAATCCTCGACGGGTGGCTGCAACGGTCGGGTCTGCCGCAACGTCTACCCGCTCGCGAGCCTGCTTGCGCGCGGATACGTTCCCGTCCGCTTTCGGGCGTTCGCAGATGATCAGACGACCGTTTCCGCGAACGCCTATCAGGAGACCGAGGCGCCGACAGGCCGCAAGACGGCGAATAAACGGCGCTGAACCTGAGGTCTTGCCAAGGCTACAGATGAACAAAGGCTACAGATGAACATGGATTACCGCCTGCGCGCTGGTTTCCGGAGGCCTGAACGGCATTCCTGCCGCTCTGCCTTACCAGTGCGGTTCCAGGGCGGACCTGCTTGATATCGAGGTGGATCGCGATGCGAACGCTCAGGGGCTTTGATCGAAGGACCGGTTGGCTGTGTGCAGCCCTCCTGTTCGCTGCGTTGATCGGCCTGCCGCTCCAGCCCGCGCATGCGGCGGCTGAACTGTCGATAAGCAATCCCGACGGTGCGGCTCTCCGGGCGCTCGTCATCGGGATCGACGACTACCAGCATGTGCGCAAATTGAAGGGCGCGGTCGCCGACGCCAATGACATCGTGTCCAGCTTGAGGACCATGGGCGTCAGCGATGTGGTCGAGCTGACCAATGCACAGGCCGACAGGGCAAGCGTGCTGCGCGAGATCAGCTCACTGGTGGAGCGGACAAAAAACAACGATCTTGTCTTCCTGTCGATCGCAGGGCACGGCACGCAGGAGCCGGAGCGCATCAAGGGCTCCGAACCGGACGGAATGGAGAACGTGTTCCTGCTGCCCGAATTCGCGACCACGCCATCCGGGTCGGTCGAGCGCATTCTGGGAAGCGAATTCAATCATTTCATCCGGCAATTCGAATTGCGCGGCGCAAGGGTGATCTTCGTTGCGGATACCTGCCATGGCGGCGGAATGGTGCGCGATATCGACCCGCGGGCGGCGGAGATGAGCTTTCGACAGGTGCCGCGCTACACGCTGCTGGTTGATGAACTGAAGCCGGTGTCGAGCAGCGACGACCCGAAGTCCGAACTCGATCTCGACCACACCGCGTTTATCGCCGCGGTCGATCGTCACACCAAGGCTCCGGAAGTTCGGATTCCCGGGATCGATGGCCTGCGCGGCGCCCTGAGTTATGCCGTTGCGCGGGCCGTGGAGGGCAACGCGGACATCAATCATGATGGCAAGGTGACCCTGAAGGAGCTTTTCAGCAATGTTCGGCAGGTGGTCTATCAACTGTCCGACCAGCGCCAGAACATCGTGACGGTATCGTCGCCGGCACGGATGCCGGAAACCGAGGTCGCCTTCGAATTGACCCGCGGCGTGGTCCTGATCCAGGGGACGGCCGCGAGAGCTGCCTCCGGCCAGGTTGCTACCGTCGCGTCCGCCGAGAAGCAGAATCCTGCGCCGCCGGCCGTTACGGCCAAGTCGCAAACCGCTCCAACCAGTGCCGCCGCGACCGCCCCGGCCGCGCCCAGTGCCGCATTGCCGCCCTTCCGCCTCACCACGCCGATCCGCTTGGCGGCGCTTGACGGCAAGATGGGCTATTTCACCAGCGTCAAGCCGCAGGACGCCAGCGTGCAGGCCGTTCAACCGACTGATAATCCCGACCTGATCTGGGACCCCGTGTCCCATGACGTGATCGCCTGGGGCGACGTCGTCGCCTATGGCGTTGACGTTGGCGGCTTGACGACAGTGGTCAACCGAACCGCGGCAATTCGGGAGCTTAAGCGCATGGCGACGCAGTCGCCGCAGCTGATGCGTATTTGGCCGGATGATCGACAGCAGCGCAGCGGACAGACCGTCGAGGTCGAATTGTCCGACGTCGGTTCGCGGGCGGTGCTGCTGTTCAACGTGTCTGGTGATGGAACCATCCAGATGCTGTATCCGGTGGGTTCCGATGCCGCGATGGCTCGATCAGCAAATCTGCGGCTGCCTCTTCGGGTGGGCGAGCCGTTCGGCGCCGAGCAGATCGTCGCGGTGACCTCGCAGCAGCGGATGGTCGATCTGGAGACGGTCCTGATGCAGCTCAACCGGCGCCGTGCCTCGGGGCAGGTGATCAAGAGTCTGGAGCGCTACCTGCCGGCGGATGCGCGGATCGCGTCAATCGGCTTCTTCAGCGTTCCCTGACAATCCTGGGGCAGCGGGCCATGTCGCCAGCGGAACTGGTTTGCCGCAAGCAATCATGGTTCGCGTTCGTGCTGCTGCTGGCGGGAAGCGGGGCCGCGTCGGCGGCGCCGCCGCCATCGGCCTCATCGGCGGGTGCGACGAATGCTCCGTTGCTCTGGCGCGTACAGGCCCCGCGCGGCCCGGCAAATGCTGCCGGCGTGTCGCTTGAGATCCTGCCGGGTCCAACTGTCAACATTGGCGGCAAGGTGTCGTTCGGCGTAACCGCCAGGAAGCCCGGCTATCTGATGCTGGTGGATGTTGATGCGGAAGGGCGGATGAGCCAGATCTTCCCGACTGCCGAGCTATTGGCGCAGTCGGTCGGACCCGACATGAATCTTGTCAAGCCTGGCGTCCAATTCATCGTTCCGACCCCGGCGGCACAGCAACGTGGATTTGAATATGTCGTCGCGCCGCCGGCCGGGTCCGCCGTGATCGTTGCGATCCTGAGCGAGCGACGTGTGCAATTGCTCGATTTGCCGGACATTCAGCGCAAGCTTCAAGGGCCGGCCGACACGTTGAGCTATCTGTCGGATTGGACCAGTCAGCTGCGGATACCGGACAGCGGCGGCGGAAGACTGTTGCCGAACAATTGGTCGTTCGACATCAAATCATATTCCATCAAGTAGGTAAGCGATCGCGTTGCACCGGCTACCCGGGCGGTTGAGGAGACTGTCCCGAGCGATCATGTGGTGAATATCCGTGTGGCGGAGGCTGCTGTTCGGTGTCTTGCGTGCAGGGCCCTGCGGTTTGGCTCCCTTGCCCCGGCATTGCCGATTGCGGGGAGGAGACGGCGGCCCGTACACGATCTCGAGCGCGCCGCCGTGCATGCCGTCCTAGTTGCAGACCTCAACATTGCCGGTACCGCCGCCGGGACCTCCGCCGCCACGGTAGTCGAGATGACATCCGCGACGGACCGGGCGGCATAGATAAGCATCACACACGATCTGGCCGCTGCCACCCGAGGGTCTCGCCGTCGCCTGTCGGCGGGGAGTGTCGGCTTGCGGCTCAGGCCTCTCGCGAACCGGACGATCGGCGCGCGACGGGCGCTCATCCATGTAACGCTTCGCCACCGGCTTTTTCCCGCGCCGCTTCTCGCATTCGTTATCCTCGTTCAGGAACGAGCCTTCGGCGCAGGTGACCTTGCGGCACTGATCGCCGTCTGCCTTGTAGCCATGCTCGCAGATCAGTGGGCAAACCCGGGCCGGTTTCAGCTTGATTGCATCGAGCGCATCGAGGCTTGCAAGCTTGACGTCAAATTTGGTTCCGGCGTGCCGGTTGAACAGGGTCAGGGAGCGACGCGAGGCCGCGTTCCACTCACCGTCGATGGAGCCTGTGAAACAGCCAACCCGGCTCAACTCGCTCTGCACCGATTTGGCAAGATCCTCCTGCGGCGGCGCCGTGTTCAAGGCGGCCACCTTCGCGCCCTCGCTATTCAGCGATGGGGTAGCGGTTGCAATACTATCCGGCTTGGCGCTGTCGGGCGCGGGTCCGTTCGCGGAAAGCATGGCGACCGTTGAGGTTTGCGATGCGGTCCGCTTCCGTTCAGCCTCAGCAGCTTGGTCCTGCGCCGCCTGCTTTGTTCTTTCTGCCGCGATACGAGCATCCTCCGCGGCCTTGAAATCTGCGGCCGCCTTTTCCTGCTCCGCTCGCTGCGCACCTTCGGACGCAAGCCGAGCCTTCTGCTGCTCCGCTTCCTGCGCTTTCCTGGTGGCGGTAACGCGCGCGTCCTCCGCGTCGATCTGATTGAGCTGAAGCTTGGCCAGGTTTGCGTAATAGCCGTCGGGATGCTGGGCGAGGAACGCGCTCATGGCGGCTTTGTTGCCGACCTGCAGGGCCAATTCGTAGTCGCGACGAATCTCCGACGAGGCGTTAGCCGGCGGCGGCGCCGGCTCTTCTGCCTTTGGCACGAGCGCAACGTCCTCACCGCCCAGCGAGCCGTAAACGTAAGGCTCCTGTCGGTTGCCGGTAGCTTGCAAGACATCATCGCGGACGAAACCGAAAGCCCTGCGCAGGTCCAGTCCAGGCTTTGCGATATATTTCACCAGCGCCGTCGCGTAGGGGCTGTTCTTGCTGTTGCCGTCGAGCGCCGTCAGTCCGGCCTTCGCCGCAAACGCGATCAGCGTATTGGATACGGCGGGTTCTACCCGTGCGAGCCCGCGGCTGATCGCGCGCGAAGCGACGGTTCGCTTCATGGTGTCGGCGAATGGATTGTTGCGGCAGGCGTCAACGATCACGACGCGCAGCTGCTTCGCGGGCTCGATGGCCAGCAGGACACGATCGAGCGAGAAGGCCTCGTCATAGATATCGGTGTCGCGTTCAAGTCTGGCATCCGTCGGGATCAGATAATTCGTCCCGTCGATCTCGATTCCGTGACCTGCATAATAGACGATGGCGATGTCTGCATCGCGAGCTTGATCGGCGAAATCCCTCAGTGCCCGCCGCATGTCGCTCGAGGTCAGGTTCAGCCGAGACTCCACCAAATCGAACCCGGCGCCCTTCAAGGTCGCGGCGATAGCGGTGGCATCATTGGCAGGATTCGGAAGTAGTGGCGCATTTTGATAGTTCGAATTTCCGACCACCAAAGCCACTCGCTTCGTTGCCCAGGCTGGCTGAGACGCCAGGAGAACTGAAGCAGCAACAACAACAAGAACTCGGAGGAGCGTGTACAAGCGCATGGCGAACGTCCAAAAATCGGCTCGAAACAACCGCAGCTTTATCGAAGGTGGCCGCGCGCAAACTCCACTGCGTCAAGCGTTACGGGCGCCAGCATACCTCCGTAGAGAACAAACCTGAGTCCAATCCATTCCTGATGTTGTCGTCCGGGGCAGCGAGATTGTTCAAGGATACACCGAAGCGTGTAGGGCCGATGGTAGACGGCCGAACAAATGTCAGCTGACATGTAAGATATTGAAATTGCTGATTTTTATATTTGGCGCCGGAATGGCTGGCAGTGCCGGCATTCGGCTGGGCTTCGCCAGGCGAGGTTCCATCTCTCGATAGTGATCTCGGAATTGAACTCGCATGCTCAGGCGATGCTCGTGCAGGATCGTCAGGGTGCGACGGCCGCGTTGTTAGTCTCGGTGGCATCGACAAGGTTCAACCCGTACGTCTCGGCTGTTTGTCGCAGCCGCGGGCCACTTCCATAGGAGCGCGAACTGCGTCTATCTGGAAGCAACGCCGATCCGTTCGAGTTGAGACGTGCGAGTCCCGAAAGAATCGAAATCTGCGTACTCGGGATCTGGCCGTCGACGTGTGGACGCCCACCGCAGGTGTCGTCGAAATCTATAGCGTTGGAGACGCACATGTCTATTCCGCTGAAAATCTACATTACGCCATTTGCCGAGAAAGGTGTCGCCGAGCCGCAAAAATGGAGTGGCGAGACAGCCAAAAAGGCACTGGATGTAGTCAATAAGATCTGGGCGAAGGCCAAGATCGCGTTCGTGATCAATGATTACGTGGAAGATAAGCCGCTCGATATGGCGAAGAGCGCGCGCAACAATGATCAGCGCGTGCTGGATGTTCTCAGTTTCCGGCATGCTCCCGACAATGCAGTCCACATCTATCTCGTCAATCCGATAGTCAATCTCTCGGCCGGTGGCGGCTCGTATCTTCATAGCGATCCCGAGCCGGCAAGCTTTGTCCAATGGTATGGCAATGACTTTGCCAACGGACGCGCGTGGGCCCATGAACTTGGGCATTTGATGAGTCTCGACCACGTCGACGTAGATTACGCCGATGAGAAGCAGGCCGCCCTGCGCAGCAACTTGATGACGAAGGGATTGAGCGTGGGAAGCGATTTGACCAGTCAGCAGATCAGCACGGCCAAAAGTTCAAAACTGGTGAAGCGATTTGGCGGCTGACCTTGGAACCTCCTGCTGCCGACTTCCATGAAACGGATGACGGCCGCCCGAGCGGTCGCGTTCTTCCCGACGTCGCCCGTTGTTGGGAACATGGAGTTCGCTCTACCAGATCCTGAGCCAAGCTAACGATCGTCCGGCGTCAACAAGGTCACGGCAGAGTGATCGTCGGCCAGGCTTGGCGTGTGTCCCTATTGTGTCCCAGCTATTTTGGGGCATCCGTGGAGGGAGTTGAGGCGATAACTAGTTAGTTTAGCAGGGTTAATGGTGGACGCACAAGGGATCGAACCTTGGACCTCTCCCGTGTGAACCACAATCCGTAGATCCAGGTTGGCCACACGCGGCCACAGTTCTGTCGAAATAATTCTTTTTATTGCAGTGGCTTATGGCTGATTTTGCCTCAGTTGGCCATAAGCGGCCATACTGCATTTTGTGTGCCCCTGTTGTGCCCGCCGCAGATTTTCCCGTGGGGCACACAATTCGTGGAAGGGTCTGTGCCTCGTTTGTTCTCGAAGGCGCCGTCCTTCCATGCTCGTGTGCCCCGGGGCGGAAAAGCAAAGCAAACTCAATGCTGCTTTCCCGCCACTTGAATGATCCGGGCGCCCGCGGGGGCACACCGTGAGGAGGAGGGTAGGGATCATGCCGGAGCCGAGCAACCAACTGACACTGACCGACGCGGTGATCCGCAGCGCCACGATGCCACCCGGTAAGGCGCAGCATTATCTCCACGACGATAAGCTGCCCGGCCTGGCCTTACGCATGCGCGCTACCGGCGGCCGGACCTGGGTTTACCTCTTCACCAAGCCAGGGGTGAGAGGGACCCAGCGCAAGACGCTCGGCCCGTGGCCCAAGTATAATGAGAAGCTCGCCCGCAAAGCCGCCACCATCGCCGTGGGCGAGGTGGTCAAGGGCATGGACCCCAACGACGCGAAACGCGAGGCGAGGCGGCAACAGGCGGCCGAGAAGCAGCGTACCACGCTAGCGGACCTCATTGTCGAAGATGGTCCCTACCAGGCCTCACTGACCGGACGTCAGGTCGTCAACTGGAGGCCTGCGATGTCGGCGTTGCGGCGCGGACTCAAAGAGAGTGCCGAGAGTGGCGTGGCGGACCTGACGCGGCGGCAAATCATGGCGGCAGTCGACAAGGTTGCGAAGACCGGTAAGCGGGGGGCGGCCAAGGACCTGCGCAAGCACACCCACACGTTCCTCGAGTGGTGCGTTGGCGAGGGGTATATCGAGCACAATGTGCTGGCTGGCTATCGCGAGCCCAAGGAGACCCGTGCACAGAGGGTGGGGCGCCGAACGAAGGGCCGTGCACTCACTGATGACGAAATCGTCAAGGTTTGGCATGCGTCCGGCAAGCTCGGCACCTTTGGGCTCCTGACGAGGGTGTGCCTACTCGGTGGCCCGCGCCGGAGCGAACCCACCCTGATCGAATGGCAGAAGCACATCATGGATGATCGCATCACCTTCGATGCGGCCTGGACCAAGATGGGTTTGCACCACGATGTACCCCGCACTCACCTTGTTGATGAGGTTCTCGCGGGCGCGAGGCATTTCCAGCGCGCGACGTCCGACTATGTCTTCCCCTCGCCAAAGACCGGCGGCCAGATGTCTGGCTTCACCAAGATGGTCAACCGTTTGGTCAAGGACGCGGGCGTCGCAAAATTCACCATGCATGACTTGAGGCGCAGTCTGCGTACCATCATGTCGCGCTGCGGCTACGACAATGAGATCCAGCGGCTCTGTGTCGGGCAAAAGCCAAGCGGAATCGATCAGGTCTACAATCACGACGAACAGTGGATCATCCGCAAAATGGCATTCGAAGCGGCTCATGACTACATTGCGGAATTGGTCGGCGCGTTGCGTGTCGGCAAGGTCGTGCGCCTGCAGCGAACGAATCCGCTCGATCCAATCAAGGCCGAGCTGCTGGGTCGTCTCCGCGAGCATTACGCGGCTGAGACGGCTTAGGAGCCTTATCGCATTTGGCCAGGTAGTCCCGCACGGCATCGACACGATAAAGCGGGCGGCCGTCGACGTAGCGCCATTTCAGCGGATGGTTCGGATCGCGCCGCCATTGCTCCAGCGCTCCGGGCGTGCGCCGGATGACGGCGGCCGTTTCCAACGCCGTCAAATTGGAGCCGCCTGGCAGCGTATCGATATCGAACGTCGCGGGGGGCGGCATGCCACGACTCTTGCGACGGCGCTTCGCGTTACGCGGCGCTTTGCTTGGCGACCCAAATGCCTCGTTCCGATTCTGGTCGTCGTTCATGCGCTCCGGACCAATGATCGGTCTGACGCGATAAGATCGTAGGCTGATCCAGCGAGAAAGAAATCAAGCGCGCAGCTAGGGCTGCTGGGCGGCTGTGGCGTACAAATAGGACGAACCGGTTCAGTTGGCCTAGGAAGCTCTCGATGCGCAAATTGCTTTCATTCGACCTTCGGCCTCATAACCTGAAGGTCATAGGTTCAAATCCTATCCCCGCAACCAAACAAGATACTGATTTGCAATCAGCTTTTGAGAGCCGCCCTTTGGGGCGGCTTTCTTGTTTTGTGCCGTTTCGCCACCGTGTCGCCACCCCGATAACCAGCTTGCGAGGTGTCGCTATCTCGCTTCGCACCCCAGGACATCATCGCTTATGTACCAATAGGTCTGGAATGGTGTTCGAGGCCTGCAAATCGCGCAGCACCTCATGACCTCGCTCATCAACTTCGCCATTAAGGGTGAATGGCTTCCTCGATGCGGCGCAGAACGCCCGGCTGATCGCGTCGGCTGAGCGCTACTACCGGATCATGTATTACGGCGGCGCCGACTCCTGGAATCTGCGGGGCACCCACATGTTCGAGACTCTCGGCCATAGCCCCTGGCGTAGATCACCGGCAGCTCCGGATCGCTTTCGCGGCAGCACTCCGCGATCTGCCAGCCGTCGATGGTTCCGGGCAGCCTGACATCGGTGATCAGCGCGTCCGCGACGTGGCGCTTGCACCGGTCCAGCGCCTCTTCCCCGGTGATCGCGTGGATGACGTGGTAGCCCGCATCGCGCAGCGCCTCGACAACGAATTTACGGATAAGGGGGGCGTCCTCGACAAGGAGTACGCTCACCGGCAGCTCTTTGCAGACATGGCGGCTGTGAGCCGCTTGAGCAGCCGTCCGGCGACTAATTGAAGATTAGCATGGACAGAAGGATAACCAAGAAGACAAAAAGGCCTGCAACAGCAACTTCGAATACGCGCTCAGTGATCATGCGTACCCCCACATATCTCGAACGGGGCGGAGAGCGCTGATCGGCTAAGTTCGTTCCCTTGGTAGGAAATCGAATATTTAAACATCCGGGGCGGGGTTTGCGAATCGACGAAAACCGGCAATTCTCGACAGTATTATCGGATAAAAGCAATTTTGGGATTACCGAAGAATGGATCTTAAGATCAGGGGCGCGCCGAGCTGGCCGCCTTGTCCGGCGTGCGGGAAGGGCATGGCCAAGATTAAGCATGACGCCGATGACGATGGTCGCGAGTGGTGCGTGTTCGAGTGCTTCAACTGTGGCCACACGGAAACGTCGGAGCCGGCGGTGTACGGGCGATAAGGGCCCATCCTTAAAGCGGCCCCAATCTGGGGGCCGCCAACCCGAACCTGACACTCGGGTTTTCTTCTGGCAGGGGGGGTGAGGGTTGGCTGGCCAGAAGCGCCAATTATACGCTTATGCCGTTTCGATGGTTCCTAGCCCGCCGGGCGTTCAGGAAAAAAGCGGCAATTTTCTCTCCCGAGAGTCACGAGGGTTATTCCGGAGCCCCTCATTTGCTGGGGCCTTTTCGATTTGGAACGAAGCGGATGCAGTAGCATTGGTCGCCGTGTTCGGCGCCGCATCGCTACCGGCGCTGAGAACGCCCAGTCAGACACTGGCCCCGGCTTCCTCTCGCTGGGGCCGTTTCTTTTTTAGGCGCATGGGATCAGCTTGCGCAGCTAGGTCGGCGGCCTCAGGCCAGGCGACGTTAGCCATTCTGCCATGCGGGCGGCTGTATCGTCCTGACGGGCCTTGCGTAACATGGCCTCTCGCTCGGGACAGGGTGGAAGGGTTTTCGTCGTCTCGCGGAGGTCGCGTGCCTCTTGGGCAAGGCGCTCTTCAAGATTCTGCGTTTGTTTGAAACGACGACGCTTGGTGGCCATTGCGCTGTCCTTTCCGTTCCGGGGAAGGCGGGAGCGCGCCTTTGCGTTCTCATCACCGATGGATACCTCGGGGCCGTGCGGTGATGTTGGGTTACGTTTTTGCCTCGACGCCCGTTCCGCGCGGAACCGGTTCGCAAAATGAAACCGTGGCACGCAGGTCGGCGTGGCGACGCAACTTATGACAGGGCGCGCATTGGATGTTTGTGCAAACCTTCGCCCATGACCGATTCACTCTTAATCAGGGCGCATCTTGCCATTGAAGAAGGGCAGAGGCTGCGCGATCAAAGGCGTCAGCTTCTCGGTAATCATGACGCGCTGATGGTGGAGCTTAGGCGTTCCATCTACGAAAGCTCTTCGATCCGGACACAGATTAAAGCCTATCGCGACGATCGAGAGTAAACCACCCAAGAAGCGCTTTTGCGCGACCGACCGAGCGCATACTTTCCTCGACGAGTTGCCTTTCGAGCCGTTCAAGCTCCCGCTCTGCTTCAACCGCGCTCTTCTTCTCGCAAATCTTGCGCGACCAATTCGATCTGCTTTGCGATCTGGCCTCAAGCAATTGAATGTCGAAATTGGTTTCGGCGACAGCCTTGTCCAAAGCGGCAAAGGCCACAGCCTAACCTAACCTATGTTAATGTCGAGGGCATCCGCAAAAAGTCGCACCCTTGGGATGACTGCACGATCCCGCCTGATTACCGGGAAACACCGGACAGACGGCAATCCAGAAACTTGCAATCCCGTACTGGCATTTTACGACCGGGCAATTTCGGAGGACTTGAATGCCAGCGTGGTCTCAAGAGGACGAGCAGCGCCTATTGCAGTTGCTTCGCAGCACAAATCTGACGCAGCGCGAGATTGCGTACAAGCTCGGGCGAACGGAGGCTGCAGTCAGCGCGCGGCTGACGATCATCAGGAGGCGAAGCGCCGAAGAGGACGAGCTTTAGCGTCATTCCCACGGCAGCTAGGAACGAACGTGGCCGAGCTTTGTTCGTCGGTCATTCGAATGCAGCTCACCATCCCCCTACCAAACCGCATTCGGACAGTGTGAGTGGAAAGCAGATGGCCCCAGCGTGCTCCGAGCGCTGGGCCATTCCGTTCGGAACAACTTGCAATTAGCGCAGTTCTAGCAGGCTGTTGAAAAAGGCGCTCGCCGTGGACCCGTGACCGTGATTCATTGGCTCCGACGGGATTCGGAGATCATGCGTGCGCGGCGGCGACAATCGAACGGGCGAGCTGTTCAGCTATGTTGATCTGGAGGCGCGGGTGCGGCGTGATCATCCGCTGCGAGCGATCCGGACGATTGTGAACGAGGGGCTTTCGGCGCTGGAGCGCGAGTTTGTCGCGCTTTATTCGCCGATCGGACGGCCGTCGATCCCGCCGGAGAAGCTGCTGCGGGCGATGCTGTTGCAGGCGTTTTATTCGATCCGCTCGGAGCGGCTTCTGATGGAGCGGCTGGAATACGATCTGCTGTTCCGGTGGTGCGTCGGAATCGGTATCGACGACGCAGTCTGGGGCCATTCTGTGTTCTCGAAGAACCGCGACCGGCTGCTGGAAGGCGACATCGCGGCCAAGTTCCTGGCGGCGGTGCTGGCGCAGCCCAAGGTGACGAAGCTCCTGTCGAGCGATCACTTCTCGGTCGATGGCACGCTGATCGAGGCCTGGGCCTCGATGAAGAGCGTGAAGCCGAAGGACGGCTCTGACGAGCCGCCGGCGCCAGGCGGCGGGCGCAATGCTGAAGCGGACTTCCACGGCCAGAAACGCTCCAACGACACCCATGCTTCGACCACCGATCCCGATGCCAGGCTGTACCGCAAGGGTAAAGGCAAGGAGACGAAGCTGTGCTTCATCGGGCATGGGCTGATGGAGAACCGCCACGGCCTGCTGGTCGACGCCTGCCTGACGCTGGCGAACGGGCATGCCGAACGGGTGGCCGCGCTGCACATGATCGAGCCGCGTGCCGACCGGCCGACAGCGATCACACTTGGCGCCGACAAAGCCTATGATGCAGAAGACTTCGTCAACGAGCTGCGCTCGATGAACGTGACGCCGCATGTTGCGCAGAACACCAGCGGCCGCAGCTCCGCGATCGACGGGCGAACGACCCGGCACAGCGGCTATGCCGTCAGCCAGCGCATCCGCAAGCGCATCGAGGAGGCATTCGGCTGGATCAAGACGGTCGCCGGGCAAGAAAAGACCTGCTTCCGGGGCCGTGATCGCGTCGCATGGGCCTTTACCTTCGCTTCTGCCGCCTACAATCTGGTGCGGCTGCCCAAGCTGATAGCGGAGGACGCCTGATGGCCAAGGTGCCTGGCTTCGCCAAGGCCTTTGCCGGCCGCTGGCGCATCGCCGACATGGACAACTGGGACAGCGACTTCCTCGATCTTGTCGAAGAGGCGCATCTCACCTTCCAGGGTAAGTCCGACGGTGCAATTGCCTTCGGTGCGCTAAAGGGCTTTCTCGACGTCCGCTACGGCGCGCGAGACGGTTCGGCCTGCGCGGAGTTCTCATGGGAAGGGCACGACGAGAATGACCCCGTCTGCGGTCGCGGGTGGGTTATGATCGGCACTGCTGGCAGGCTCGTTGGCCACTTCTACATCCACAATGGCGACGATTCAGGCTTCGTTTGCGAACGCGGCTGAGTTCTTCAACAGCCTGCTAGATCGGTACGACGAGGATGTGGGACTAACTTATCGGCCTCAGTTCTCTCCCCGGGCGCTGGGGCCGTCTTATGCGAACAGGGTCCGTTCCGGCCTGCGTCATCCTCACGAACGTCCCGCTCTCGTGGTACTCGAGCCAGCCCTGATCCTCGACGTACTCCAAGCCGGCCCAATACTCAGCCGGCGTGGCCTTGTCCTGGTAGAGCATCGGATAGTTGATCTTCTCGATGTAGGTCCGGCCGTCCTGCACGGGCTCGAATGCCCGGGCGTGCTCCATGATCCTGCGGGCGGCTTTCTCAGGGTCGGAGTAGGGACGATCACCCACGTATTTCATTTCTCATCTTGGGTTGTTTGGTCGGCAGGGAAACGATTCTCCATTCGTTATAGTCGTAGAGCCCGGCCCAGTGGTGAACAAGCATTCCACATTGCCGGCAATCGAAGCTCCCAGAAGTATTCGTATGGATTGCGCTGCGTTCCTGGCTCGCCGAATAGACGATGCGGCAGCCGGGACAGGTGAAATGAACAGTGACGGTTGGCGCCATAATGGCAGCACAACAATAAAGCCCGCTTAGTGTTCCTCGGTTGCCCAAACCGCCCTTCAACTGCATCTTTCTTGGCATGCCTCAGCGCGTCCCCATCCTCGCCGCAAGAAGTGCGGCCGTCGCGCCTGCCGCAGGCGATGCAGGTGAAGTGGGGCTCGAGGTCGGAGAGGCGCACGCGGTCCGGCCACTGATCGACCTTGCCCGGCGGCAGCTCGACGGAATGGCTGCAGCGGTGGTCCGAGCAGAAGACGAGGAGGCCGCGGGCGCCGGACTGGCGCATCTCGCCCGGGGTGATCTTGGGCTCGACCATGTGTAGGGCCTCCGAAAAGGCACCACGTCGCCGTCAGCGGCTCGAATGGCCACCCGGGCCAGCGCCATCACGTCAAAATCTTGGTCTTCGAGCGTGTCCGCCACGCCCTGACGGTTCATTTCGTGGACGATCGCCTCTGCGACCTTCATCAGTCGCGCGGTCTCAGCTGGGGTGTCTGTCAGGTGCATCAGGTCCGCGGCTTTCGAAACGGGATCACTTCGCCGTCCGCGGCCCCGATCGCCACCCGGGCCAGTTAACCAGCTCATCAGCGACGCCCTGGCGATCAAGCTCCCGGACGATTGCCTCGGTCACCTTCATGAGTCGGGTGGTCTCAGCTTCGGTCATTTGTATCAGCGTCGGCTTTTGGTGGCGGGGCGGAGGGAGAGGTGCACGGCCTATGGATGGGCCAAAAGGGGAACATAGGCAAGGCGGTGCGCCAAGGAGGACATCCCATACGCACGATCGACTGGAAGGCGCTTAGAGGCGAGGTTTTAGAGACATTCACACCGGGACCGGCGATCAATGAGGTAGCTCAATTTGCATGGGGATTATTGGACGATCTGTACAATAACCTTGCGAGGGCTCTCATGGAGAAAAAGCGTCGCAACCGCGCAAAGCAAATCCTAATCTTGGAAGATCGCTTGGCTTTGGAAGGCAAGCGCCTCAGAGACCAGGCCCGTCAAGCTACCTTATCCGATGAGCGCCAGGTCCTCTTGCGAAAGGCGCGACAAATGGATGAAGCGCGCGAAATAGTGGAATTCCTTAAACTGTCTTGAGAGGGTTCCCGTCCGAGACAAAGCGGTTCACTTGGAACTCTCGCGACATCGCCGGATGCGTCCTGTTCTGGACCTTGATCCAGTGCGGGCACCTTCCCGGCGCGGTATGGCCGATCGGCGCGCTTGACACCAGGCCCTCGAGCCCGAACTCGCAGGCCTTCCGGAAGAGGTCAGGGCCGATCTCGCCGTGCTCGTAATCCGATATAAAGATGCCCTCCGGCCGGCGCGCCAGCAGCCGCTGCAAATTGGTCTTGCCCATCGACAACGGCAGGGGACGAAGGTCCTCACCGTCCATGGCAAGGATATCGAACGCCAACATCTCGACCTCGGCATTGTGCTTGCCCGAGTGCAGGGCGTTGAAGTCGGAATAGCTGTCGATGCCGCGGATGACGGCCTCGCCGTCGATCACGAACAGCTTCTGGCGGTTCTTCAGCGCGGCCTCGACGATCCAGGGGAACCGCTTGGTCCTGATATGGCCGCCCTTGGGGATCAGCCGGACGCGATCTCCGTGGCGCTCGAGGCGCAGCCGGTAGCCGCTCGTGGAACCACTCTCGTCCGGCCGGAACCACTTTCCCAACCGTTGGCAGGCGGAAATCGAATTTAAGCATACCCGGAAGATAGGTATCTGGGCCGGTTTGGCGAATCCGAAGAAAAAGGCCCAGCGAGGGCGTACATGCTGAATCAAAAGGGGCCGTAACGCTCGGCCCCTTACCGGATAAATGAAAATTTGTTCGGAATGAAATCTAGCCCCGGCATCCAAAAACTAGAATCAAACATCCCCGATGTGGATTCCGTAGAATCCCGGGGCCAGACCGAAGGCTGAAAGAAAAGGCCCCAGCACCTCTGGGGGCCTGGAGGCCGGTGCTGGGGCCAGTCATCCTAAGATGAATCGGGACGTGACCCGAGAAGTCCGAAGTTAACACCGGTGTCAGGAATTGCTAGATTTTCACGATGTCCTAAATCTCCGCTGCGGGTGTCCTACTGCGACAGCATCCATCGCTAGCTTAGTCGCCAGTCCTTCCGCTAAAATCTCAGCTTGTTCTTTGGTCAGCCTCTCGGCAAAGGGGCCATCTTTTCTTATCTGCGCTGGCCCTTTGAGTTCGCTGTCGTAGACCATCCAACCAGTGCTTCCTTTCCGAACGAGGAAGCGGCCTCGCATCGGGCGTCCAATAAATTCCATTGAGCTTGCTCGAGTTTCTCCATCATCAGCGAACTCAAACGTCAGGCGGCTAACCGGAGGCAGTCGTTGACGGACCTTTGGAAGTCGAGCTCGTTATGGCTATCGCCGGCTCCGTTGCCGCTTGCCCTCAGTACCGCCGGTCAGGAGCGCCTTTAGCTTCAGCGCATCAGCCGGCGCGGCGCTCTTTTGGTCGTTGTCGAAATAGACGTACACGTCACAGCCTTGTCGCTTCCAGGACTTGATGCGCCGCGCCCATTGTCTCAACGTCGGTCGGCTGTAGTGACCGCGGTAGCGTCCGCTCGGACCATGGCCGCGCACATAGACGAAGTCCGCGGTGCGCTTCCAGGGTGCGGGCGCATCGTGGTGATCCGACAGGCAGAGCGAGATATTCTCGTCCGCCAACATCCGCAGGATACGGGGCTGATACCAGCTCGGATGACGAAACTCGAAAGTGTAGCGGCGTTTCTTCGACAACAGCTTGAAGAAAGACGCAAGCCTGTCCGCGTTTGCCTCGAACTGCGGGGGCAACTGGAACAGGATCGGCCCTACCTTGCCTCGCAAGAATGAAGCGCGGTCCTCAAGCAGATCGAGACTGTTCCGGGAGCGGTTGGAGAGGCGCTTCCAGTGCGTAATGAATTTGGATGCCTTCCATGCAAAGACGAAATCGACGCCGGTCTGATCTCGCCATGCCTTCACGGCGCTCGGTGTCGGAGTGCGATAAAAAACGCTGTTTAGCTCCGTGGTCTCGAAGTTTTCAGCGTAGTAACGGAGCTGATCCTTCAACGGCAGACCTCCCGGGAAGAAGAGACCGTGCCAGGAGTCGTAATGCCAGCCGGAGGTGCCGATCAGGATACGCGCCATGTTACAAATGTTCAGTTGAGGCGTTGTAGCGCCGAACACAGGTGAGACCCCGCCTCCCGTGGAGGGCTGGGCCGACTTCGTCAACGCCGTTTCGCTGCGCGCGTCTTGGTCACTCGCCGGTTATACGGCGAGCGATTGATCGGCCTCAACGAGATGCCTTCGCGTTGCGCCTTGCTGCGGATAGCTGCGATCGGGCGCTGAAGCTTGATGCTCATCACGCCGGTGGGCGTATTGCCGTTGGCGAGCTGTCGCAGCAGCCCGACGTCTGCCGTCGTCCACGGCTCACGCGAGCGACGCTTATACGAAGGGTTCGTCTTGCGCGGTCCCTTCTTGCCGATCGGTGAGCCGGGCCGCTTCCATGTTGTACGCGCCATGTTGATCCTCCTTAATCTCAAGGCACGAATGAGCACCTTGGTTCCTTTTCGATTGCTGCGTTAGGCCGAACCAAATTGATCAAAGATTGTTCGCAAACATGTTGCGTGTCGCCTGACGCACCGCTTCTATTCCATCGACACCATGCATCAGGGCGATCTGTCCCTGTTGCTCATGGCGGATCGCATGGGCCATGAGACGAAGCCGGGGATCGCCACCTGAATGCCATTCCTGGTCTGCCATCTGCACTGCGCCGGCATGATGCAGGCTCATGAGCCGGATAAACGTCGAATCGAAGCCGCCATCCGCGGCAACGCGCGCTTCTGCCATCTGCGCCAAATTCAGATAGCCGGGCATCGATGACCGTTCGTTGTCTGAGCACATCGGCATCGGCTCGCCAAACCACCCATCCCACCAACGCGCGAAGATCATGTTCTCGCCCGACTGGGATGCCACCATGAGGGCTGCCAAGTTGCGCAGATGGGAATCCCGTGCGCGTGTGACTGCAAGGCGCGCAAGGATAATTCCTTGCTGATGATGTGTGGTCATGTGGCGCATATAGCGCTGATCCGCATCCCGCTCCCTGCTGAATAGCGGGAGCGGCGCGGAGAGCGCGTCGGCCAATCCGAGTCCGGCCGAGAGGGTCAGAACGCAGCCGGCCCCAAGTGCCCACCGTTGTGCGAACCGCACGGCTGTCGTTGCCGGAGCGTGACCGATCGGCCATCGAAACCAAGCGAACAGCGGGTACATCGCAGCCGATGACAGATGAACTAAAAAGCCGATCCAGTAGGGCTGCTGCAATGTGAAGATGGGTTGCCAGAAGGGGAACAGCGGGACCAGCACGAACCACTCGGTAGCCGAGGTCAGCAGACCCCAGGGGGCTGCCAGAGCTGCAAGTGCGACCGGATGCAGGCGCTCGGTGCAGCCGCCGAGCAGACCGAAGAACAAGAGCGTCCAGGAGAAATCCGCCCATTGGTGAAAGGCGATGCCAATCGCGATTGCGGCGGTGCTGGGATCGGACGAGAGCACGCCGTCGCGCGCCGGAATGGCCGCGACCGTCATCCAATCGACCAGCGGGTCGCGACCAAGCTGACCGGCCGTCACCTGGCTGAGCAGCGTCGAGAAGCTGCTGCTGAAGATACCGAGCTGGGCTGCCGCGAGCCAGCGTGGTTTCGCAGGCGTCATGCGGCGAACGGCTTCATCACCACCTTGATGCAGCCATCTCGCTTGGCTCGGAAGGTTTTATAAAGCTCCGGTCCCTCCGCGAGCGTGGCGCGATGGGTGATGACGAAGGAGGGATCGATCTCGCCCTTTTCGATGCGCTCCATCAGCTTGGGCATATAGTGCTGGACCGGCGTCTGGGCCATCCGGAGGGTGAGGCCGCGATTGATCGCGCTGCCCATCGGGATCTTGTCTAGATAGCCTCCGTAGACGCCAACGATCGAAACGGTTCCGAAGTTGCGGCAGCACTCGATGGCCTGACGAAGCACGTGCGGACGGTCCGTTCCCATGAATGTCGCAACCTTGATGCGATCCATTACGGAATCCATGCTGGCTGTGGTCTCGGGCTCGGTGCCCACGGCGTCGATGCAAGCGTCGGCTCCGCGTCCTTTGGTCAGTTCCTGAATTCGGTCGTAAATGTCTTCCTTCTGGAAATTCAGTGTAGTCGCCCCGGATTGTTCGGCCAGTGCCAACCGCTCGGGAACCCCGTCGATTGCCAGCACCCGTTCTGCGCCCAACAGGAAGGCACTTTTGATGGCAAATTGTCCAACCGGGCCACAACCCCAAACGGCGACCGTCTCTCCGCCTTTCAGGTTGCAGAAATCAGCCGCCATGTAACCGGTTGGAAAGATGTCGGACAAGAACAGCACCTGTTCATCCGACAGGCCTGGAGCGACCTTGTACGGCCCGACATCGGCGTAGGGGACGCGCATGTATTCCGCCTGCCCGCCAGCGAAGCCACCGAGCATGTGCGAATACCCGAACAGTCCGGCAGGCGAATGTCCCCACATCTTCTCCGCCTGCCTGGCGTTCGGATTGGATCGCTCGCATCCGGAGTAGAAGCCGTTCTTGCAGAAGAAGCATTCCCCGCAGGAGATCGTGAACGGCACGACGACACGATCGCCCACCTTCAGCTTGGTGTTCTCCTTGCCGACGTCCACGACCTCGCCCATCGTCTCGTGGCCAAGCACGTCACCCTTTTCCATGCTGGGCATGATGCCGTCGAACAGATGAAGATCCGAGCCGCAAATCGCACAAGCCGAAACTTTGATGATTGCGTCGCGACCATGTTCGATCCTGGGATCGGCGACCGTTTCACATCGAATGTCGCCCTTGCCGTGCCACGTGAGAGCCTTCATGGGGAACTCCTAGCCAAAGATGCTGGCTAAGCGCAGGCTTCGCTCGATGTTCCTATTGCCTTAGGAACGGCCCCAGCGCTCCGCGATTGACAGGCGAGATCGAATGAGCGGAGAACGGTAATGGAAAGACAATTTGTGATTGTCACCGGCGCATCGACCGGTATCGGCTACGAGCTCGCTCGCATCTGCGCACAGCAGGGCTTCGACCTGTTGATAGCCGCAGACGAACCCGAAATCGAAAAGGCCGCCGCCAAATTGAGAAGCGAGCCCGGGGCGGCCGCGGTTGATGCTCTCCATGTCGATCTCGCGACTGAAGGGGGCGTTGCTCAGCTTTATGCGGCCGCGAAGGGACGGGCGGTCGACGTCCTCATGGCCAACGCTGGACGTGGGCTTGGGCATGCCTTTCTTGACCAGAACCTGGACCGAATCCGCGAAGTAATCGATACCAACGTGACGGGAACGACAAGTTTACTTCATAAGGTCGGCAATGAGATGCGTCGGCGCAACAAGGGGCGCATTCTCATCACAGGGTCTATCGCCGGTTTCACGCCCGGAAGCTTCCAGGCCGTCAACAATGCCAGCAAGTCTTACCTGAACTCACTCTCGTTCGCGCTCCGCGAAGAGCTTCGGGATACCGAGGTCCGTGACCTGCCTGATGCCTGGTGCCACGGAGACCGCATTCTTCGAGCGGGCCGATATGCTCGACACCAAGGTTGGTTCCGAGCCGAAGGACGATCCCGCATTGGTCGCCCGTGCAGGATTTGACGCGATGATGAATGCTAAGGGCGACGTCGTTACGGGTTTCAAGAACAAGATGCAGTCGGCCATCGCCAACGTGACTCCGTCTGAATTGCTTGCAAAGCAGCATCGCAAGGTGGCCGAACCCGGCACGGCCAAGCACGAGCCGGCAAAGTAGGAGAAGAACCTTATGATTTCGAAATCGATATTGCTGGCCGCGCTTCTCGCCGTCAGTCCAGCAGTCGCTCTTGCAGGTCCCGCAACACGGCCGGCCGCGATGCGGGATCCGGCCCTGTGACGACCGGAAAGGCCAATGAAGCGACGGATGCCGCGTCAACCAACGCCAAGGGGCATCCACCTAGTCAGTGATGAACAAGGCGAGCGAGAATACGGCGACTTCATCGCAGGATGCTCAACGGCAGATGCAAGGGCAACCCACGGCCGGTAATTGCATGTGGCGGTGCACGGAACTCTGCGCCCCGGCAGAGCTTCTTTCCTGGATGGATGCCAAAGCAAAAAGACCGGAAGAACCGCCGCCCGAAGCGCGTGACGGCTTTGTTCGCGTCAGAGGGGCGCGCGAGCACAATCTCAAGGATGTCTGCCTCGACATTCCTCGCAACGAACTCGTGGTCTTTACCGGCATCTCCGGATCCGGCAAGTCCTCGCTGGCGTTCGGAACCATATACGCGGAGGCGCAGCGTCGGTATCTCGAATCCGTGTCGCCATATGCGCGTAGGCTCTTCCACCAAATGCGGGTTCCCGACGTCGACGGCGTTGAAGGACTGCCGCCAGCCATCGCGCTGCAGCAGCAACGTGGATCGCCGACGACCAGATCCTCGGTGGGTAGCGTCACCACATTATCCAACTTGCTAAGGATGCTCTACTCACGCGCTGGCGACTATCCGCGCGGCCAAGAGTTGCTTTACGCGGAATCCTTCTCCCCCAACACGCCGGAAGGCGCCTGTCCCAATTGTCACGGTATCGGACGCGTCCATCAGGTCGACGAACAAATGCTGGTGCCAAACGACACGTTGACAATCCGGAATCGGGCGGTCGCGGCCTGGCCGTCGGCTTGGCAGGGCCAGAATCTCAGAGATATCTTGGTAACGCTGGGTTACGACGTCGACAGGCCGTGGCGCGAACTCTCAAAGAAGGATCGCGACTGGATTCTCTTCACCGAGGAGCAACCGTCCGTTCCAGTTTACGCCGGATACACGCCTGCGGAAACACGTAGGGCTCTGAAGAAAAGGGAAGAACCGAGCTACATGGGCACCTTCACCGGAGCTCGCAAGTATGTTCTTCAAACCTATGCCACCACGCAAAGCGCGATGATGAAGCGGCGCGTGGCCCAGTTCCTGTCAAGCGACGACTGCCCGGTCTGCAAGGGCAAGAGGCTCAAGCCGGACGCCCTCTCCGTCAAGTTCGCCCGCCTGGACATCGCTGAGATGTCGCGTCTGCCGTTGAATAAGCTAAACGCGCTGGTAAAGCCGTATATCGCTCGCGTCGAGCCAGACGAGGCCCATCCCGAGAAGGCGCTTGTCGTGCAAAGGATCGTCGAAAACCTCGCGGGACGTCTCGAAGTCTTGCTGGATCTCGGCCTTGGATATCTGACGCTCGAGCGGAGTACGCTGACGTTGTCTCCCGGTGAATTGCAGCGGCTTCGGCTCGCGACGCAGGTCAGATCGAACCTTTTCGGCGTCGTCTATGTGCTCGACGAGCCGTCGGCCGGCCTGCACCCGGCGGACACCGAAGCGTTGCTGCGGGCGTTGCAGGGTCTGAAAGCCTCGGGCAACTCGCTTTTCGTTGTCGAACACGAGCTCGACCTGGTGCGCAAGGCCGACTGGATTGTTGATGTCGGGCCGGCCGCGGGTGAGCAGGGCGGCGAGATACTCTACAGCGGACGACTTGCGGGACTGGCGGAAGTAGAATCGTCGCAGACCAGGCGCTTCCTTTTTGGCGCAACCGCCGAGCCAACACGAAAGGTTCGCGAGCCGAGCGGCTGGCTGAAGCTGCGGGGAGTCACGCGCAACAACCTCGACGGCCTGGATGCCGATCTCCCTCTCGGCGTCCTCACCTGCGTCACCGGCGTCTCGGGCTCGGGTAAGTCCACTCTGGTCAGCCAGTTTCTCGTCGAGGCCGTTGCCGAGCGGCTTGGCCAACGCCGGGAGGCGGATACGGATGAAGGCGTACTCGACGCGACGGTGCGTACGCTGGGCGGCGAGATTGCCGAGGGTCTCGATCGGGTCAAGCGGCTCGTCGTCGTCGACCAGAAACCGATCGGACGAACGCCGCGGTCCAACTTGGCGACCTACACCGGGTTGCTCGATCACGTGCGCAAGCTCTTCGCCGCGACGAAGCAGGCACGCGCCCGGCGATACGACGCCGGCCGGTTTTCGTTCAATGTCCCCAAGGGCCGCTGCGAGACCTGCGAGGGCGAAGGATATGTGTGCGTCGAGCTTCTTTTCCTTCCTAGCGTCTACACGCCGTGCCCGGCCTGCAAGGGCGCTCGGTACAACGCGAAGACGCTCGAGATAAAAATTCGCGACAAGTCGATCGCAGATGTGCTGGTGATGACGGTCGACGCGGCATTCGCATTCTTCGCAGAAGACGAGACGCTTTCCCGGTCGCTGGGCGTGCTGCGAGAGGTGGGACTGGGCTACATTAGGCTCGGTCAGTCGGCGACCGAGCTTTCTGGAGGTGAGGCGCAGCGCGTTAAGCTCGCCACCGAGTTGCAGCGGCCGCAGCGCGGCGGGACACTCTATGTTCTCGACGAACCGACGACCGGCCTGCACCCATCAGACGTTCGGAAGTTGAGCAGGCAGCTTCAAGGCCTCGTCGACGCTGGCAACACCGTGGTCCTGGTCGAACACGACATGTCGGTCGCGGCGAAAAGCGACTGGATTCTCGACGTGGGACCCGGAGCAGGCGACGACGGTGGCCGGACCGTGGCGTCAGGGCCGCCGAAGCAGGTGGCCGAGTCCGGAAGCCTGACAGCTACCTATCTGGTAAAGGCCCTCTAACCTCAACGGAGATAGAGATGCAGAGGAAGTCGACCGGCTTCATTCGAGTTTACCAGCGGCCTAGCAGCGGATGCTGGCCGAAAGAAATACGCGTGAATGCCGTGGTGTCCGGACCGATCTGGAACGCCAACCATCCCATCGACGATGCCGGATGACGCGATGAAGAACTTAGGCGAGCAAGTGCCGGTGAAGCGCGTCGGTCAACCGGCGGAGCTTGCCACACCTACTCGCAGATCCTCTGTCGAGCCACACCTCCTGCACGAAGGTTGCCGTCGCCGGAGGTAAGACGTCCATCTGATTATAGCTGGCATCGGGCATCGAGTGAGGCTCGAAGCCGCTTGTGGAGGAAGGCAAGGACCATGATCTCGTCCGAGGTGAGCTTGCTGTATTGACGCTTGAACTTCTGCGCGATCTTGGCGTCGACCATCTTGACGAGATCGCCGGACATGTAGGCGTTCAGGATCTCAGGATGGACATAGCTCTTTCGGCAGATGGCCGCCGTGTTGCCGAGTTGCTTTGCCACCTTCTCAATGGCCGCGACGACGTTCCGCTTGGCCTCTGCCTGGCTATCGTATTTCTTGAACTCAGACAGCGCGAGGGCCGCAAGTACCGTGCCGGCCCAGGTCCGAAAGTCCTTGGCGCTGAAATCCTGTCCCGTAATCTCCTTGATGTAGCCATTGACGTCGCCGGAGTCCACCGTTCGGGACGTCCCGTCGTCATCGAGATACTTGAAGAGTTCGTGCCCTGGTATCTCTGCGCACCGCTTCACGATCGCAGCGATCCGTCTGTCCTCGACCTGAAGCTTCCATTGTTTGCCCGACTTGCCGGTGAAGTCGAAGCGCAGCACGCCGCGGCCGATTGCCACGTGCTTGCGCCGCATTGTGGTGAGCCCATACGACTTGTTCTTCTCGGCGTACTCGGCGTTGCCTACACGGATGAGCGTCTTTTCAAGTAAACTAACGATGGTTGCCAGCACTTTATCGCGGGGGAGACCGTTCAGCTTCATGTCCGATACGACACGCGCACGCAGGGGTGGCAACGCGGCCGCGAACTGCATGATTTGCTCGTACTTGTTCTGCTCCCGAAGCTCCCGCCATTTCGGGTGATACAGGTACTGCTTACGCCCGCGTGCGTCCAATCCGGTTGCCTGGATGTGGCCGTAGGGAGACGGGCATATCCAGACGAACTCGTACGCCGGAGGGATGCCGATCGATTTGATGCGGCGGATGACCGCTTGATCGATAATCGGCTTGCCGTCTTTATCGTAGTAAGTGAACGAAGTCCCGGTCCGCTTGCGCCGGTAGCCCGGAGCCGCATTGCTCACATATCGCAAGCCTTCCTCCGCGATAGCGGCGGCGACATCGGCCGTGCGGTCTAGCCCTTCGTCCTTACTTACTCGCAGCATTTGTACGTCCTTGCCGTAAGCGCGGAATCCGAGGCCTCGGACAAGAAAAGTTCGATCGGTCTTTTAGTTCCCAGCCGCGTAAAGAAGTACGTTTAACCGGGCCCGCGGGCCTTCGCGCGTCATGTCCGTTGTCTTCTTATCAGAGCGAAGGCTTGGGCACCGGTTGGTGCAGTACGGCTGCTTCGCCGCCTTCAACTCCGCGAGCTTTCCATGGAACTCTTCCAAGGTTTGATGGCTGAAGCCAGTGCCGACATGCCCGATGTACCGCCACGCAGCTTCTTCACGCACCGCCAGGACCAGGGTGCCGAAGTAGGCCATCGCCATCCGGCTGCATCGCGCAGCGCGGGAAGTCTACACTTGGAGCGCTTGAAGCCGTGGCGCTACGCCATGCATCGAGTTGTGAGGAACCGGGATGCGTAGCTATTCTCGATCGTTGTGACGTTTGACTCCAGTGCGCCGGCTACAATGACGGAGCTTCGTGACCTGAACTGGCGGCGCCCGCTCTCCTGAAGCGCAATCCAGGCGAGGAGGTTGTTTCATCGAGACAGATGAGCAATTGGCTGCCACTGTCGTCTATGCCGATCTGAAGCGGCGTGCCTTGATCTGCAGATCGCCGACGCTTGGTGAGGGCGGCTGCTTCTTAACGCCAGCCGGCGAGCTCGCCATTGCCGAGATCGGAACAGCGCACGGCACTTCACCAATCAGCCCGAAGGAAATATCGCTCCTTAAGCCTGCTCGTCGTGGTCTTTACGGCATCTTGGATGCGATCGACGTCGGCGCCGTCCCGGACGGTGACGTTGAGCCGCCAAGTCCGGTCTCTCGGATAGACTTCGACATCGATAACGTATTCGCCACTGGGAACGCTTCGAAGTTCTCGAAGGGCTACCAGCTCCAGATCCCTTGCAGAGATCATCGTGGTGACCACCGCAGTACTCCATACGAGGCGGGGAATAACTCGGATCGCAAGGACGTTGTTCCTATGACCGCTTGTGAAGGATGAGTGACGAATGACGCCAACTCGTTAGCGGAATCCGATTCCTCAACGTGTCGCAGGTCTGGAGCCGGGCGACCAGGATGCGGCGCTGGCGTCCGGCTACAATGAACCGCTAGTCCGGATCGTGCCGACGGCTCGGGAGATCCTCAGGCCGAGACCGTTGCGGATTGGCTGGCATTGCTCGGCATCACCACGGTGGCGTTCCGCGGTCTGGTGGTATTGGCGCGCGATGAGCCGATCTGGCGGATGGCTGAGCGGCAAGCGCTGCAGTGAGCGCACGATCCACGTATCGGTCCCATAGCAGCTGGCAGGATTTGCGCAATCTCGTCCGGGTCATATCGGCCTGCACCCTCGGGCTTTGGGCATTTGCGGCCGGCCCTCGACCGGTCTGTGGCTCTGATCCTCGGCCATTTCGGCGACACCGGGCTCGATCTGCCGGTGATCGACGAGGGGCTCTGCCTGCACATCTGCCAAACGTTGTGGAGGAGCGCGGTTTGGACGGGATTAACTCGGTCGTTAATCCGCACGGCAAGGTCTGAATTTTGCGGCGTCGGTTGGATGAAGGATGGCAAGCCGTGGCACGGCGGCGCGACAAAGCGGGCCAATTTGAGGAGCGCCGATGGTCGACCTTGCCGATTACACGAAGCCGATCCGGGATCAGCTGAAATCTGAGGCCGACCGTTGCTAGGCTGCGGCGCTCGGCGCCCGCTGCGGTAACGGTCGAGAGCGCTCTCTGGATGCCTGATCGAGGCATAGCGACGACCGCCAAGCCGGTTCAATGCGACCTGGCCCTCCATGCAAGGGCGGGGGATGGTTCGTGGTTGAGCCTGAAACGGCCACAGCAGCGGTCGAACTGGCCTCGGTGCGCATTCGCTCGTTGGCAGCCATGGCATGGCACGACCAGCTAATACGGCAACGCCGGGAATAGGGAACGATCCCGGTCGGTTGATGGTCTGTTCAGTGCCGACCGTCATCGGCGTTGAACAAGGGATGACGTAGAAAACTCGGTCTGGGCACCTGACCGTCTCGTGCTGAGGCCCTTCCTTTGCGCGAAGCGATGCGATTTTGAGACAAAGCTGTATGACGCCCAATGAACGCCGGGTGGCTTTTGTCGTGTCGATCGTTGCCGGCGGCATGACGTACTTCCGGTAGCGGCAGGTCTACGGCTAGCCCGGGCGACTATTGGAACCATTCACGAGTTGGCTCTCTAGTTCGGAAGCGCGATTTTCCAAGTCATCCATCTCGAGTCGGATTTTGAGAGCTAAATCCGTGTCCTTTCTTTGCTTAGCCAGGGCGAGGTCCGTCTCTAACTCGCTCAGGTCCATCAAAACGTTGCCCAATTCTACGCTCGTCGCATAGGTCGGATCATCTTCAAGGTGGCTGTATCGGCTCCCGACCGCTGTACGAGATCGAGCCTCCTTATCGCGTTCGCGGTCGCCGATTGTGGAGAGATTGCTTGGCGGGCTAGCGTGCTCGTCACGTTCATCGGCGATATGTCGACTTTGGCTATCGCGATCACGCCGGGTTTTCCGCGCCAGCAGGTAAACGACCATCACAGTGGCTAGGCCGATAACGAGCGCAATGGCTAGACCGATGACGCTCATTTGTTACACCCTTATCCGTCTCCATAGGTCGAATTGACTTTAGACGCAGCCGATCGTTGCTCCCAAATCAGCTTGCGTGGATAGATGCGCCCGCCCGACACCGCCGAGCGTGTTTTCAAACGAGCACGGCAGAAGACGTTCCAAAGTAGAGAGAAATAGATGGCGCACGCATCAAAACCGGCGGCTGCAAGAAGGGCACGCCGAACAAGTTTTCAGAGCAGCCGAGCGCTGAAACCCCTACCGGGCAAAAGCCTATTCTCGGGCCGCCGATAGCCTGGCGGCCATCGCGGTGCCTCTCGAGTGCTCGTCTCCGAGGACCGGCTCACGGAGGATCCCCGGCGTCGGCGAGTGGCTCGAGTTCCGCGAGAGCGGGACCCTTTGTAAGGATGATGCAAGCCGGTAAGGACCCGTTCGCCTGATGTGCAACCTGTATTCGATCACGACCCAGGCGGCGTTCGCAAGCCTTGTCTGTCCGGAATTTCCCAGCAGTGCATTTATCGCAGTCGTGCAAAGCCAATACGCAGCCGGCGTCGCCTTGTCCCCGCAGAAAGTGGATCTTCTCGATGTAGATCCGGCCAGCTTGAGTCGACTCAAACGTCCCTGCGTGCTCGATGATCCGGCGGCTTGCGATGAAACCTTACGCCGCATTGCCGAGGTGCCGGCTGCTTGATCTAATGACGCTTGGCTTTCATTCAGGGATTGCCTTGAACAGATTTGAGATAGGCATTCATTTCGTCACGCTGGCGGCGGCTTTTGCGCTCGCTGTGCCGATTGGATGGGATCGCGAGAACCGGGCGCGCAGTGCGGGGCTGCGCACTTTTCCGCCGGTCGCGCTGGCCAACCCTGGTCAAGGACGAGGACGATCCTCATTAAGTATTTAAGGCCGGCTCTCGCGAAGAGTCTGGGATGGATCGGCGCCACCGGCCACGCCGGACTCGGTCGTCGGAAGCAAAGAAGCGACCCCAGTAAGGCATGCTGGGACCGCTGCTTTACTTCCGAGCCACAGTTTACTTCTTCATGTGATCTTTCGACGTCGCGCCACTCTTGTCCGTCGTGCCTTCCTTCAGTTTTGGGTCATTCTGGGTTGCGCCGGGATTCGCGGCGCTGGGACTGCTGGACGAGCCCTGACCGGTGGTCGCCGCCGGTGAGTTTCCGCCGCCGCTGCCGCCGCCACTGCCGCCACCACCGCCGCCACCCTGTGCGCTGGCTGCAGCAATTGAGGCGACCACGAACACGGTGGTCAAGGCGATTTTTGCGATTTTCATTTGATCGCTTCCTTCCTGTTTTTAGTGAACAGACAGGGAAACAGAACGCGTTTGAGATCGTTCCTCCTACTGCAGCGAAAAGGCCCCGACGCTGAGGAGACATGCGTCGGGGCCTTCAGTAGGCGAATTGGGAAACGGAATTTGTGCGTCAGCGACCTATTCCGGTTCCTTCGCCATAGAGTTCGCGCTCGCGCTGGATCTGATCGCTGCTGAGTGGCTCTGCCGCAGGATCAAAGCCCTTCCATCCAGACTGTTGCCATGCCGCTGTGCGCTTGCTGATGTCGACTGACGACCGATCGAGCACAGCCTCTGCTCGACCGCGATCCTGTTCGTTGACACGTGCACAGACGAGTGTTCCGCCGCGACGCACGCCCTCGGCATATCGCTGGGCTTCTTCTTCCGGAACGCCCGCTTGAGTCAACGCGCCGATGACGCCGCCCGTTGCGGCGCCTGCGACAGCACCGGCCGCGGTGGAGACGAGCCATCCAGCGGCGACGACCGGGCCGAGGCCAGGAATTGCGAGCAAGCCGAGACCCGCAAGCAATCCTGCAGCTCCGCCCAGACCTGCGCCGATGCCCGCACCTGCGCCTGCTCCTTCTGCTCGGTCGTCAACGCCGTCGCGGTCTCGATCAACTTTTCCATCCCGGCCGTGCCAGCCTTCCCCATTGTTTGCGATGACGCTGATATCGGAGGAGGGCACGCCGCTCTGCTCGAGTCGCTGGACGACACGCTCAGCGTCGGCATAGTTGTCATAGAGGCGAGAAATTGTAGTGGTCATGCTGGTCTTCCTTTCTAGTTCGCCGGGTTCACGTTGCCCTGGAAGTCCAGGCTGACTTCGGTCTGGTTGCCTCCCTTGGTGGCCTTTCCTCTCCAGACGCCATTATCGTCCTTCTTGAGGTCGGAAACGCCGGAATAACCGGCAGCTTCGATCCGTGACTTCGCTTGCCCCTCGGTAAAGCTGTTTCGGCCCGCCACGGGTACGTTCGAGTTGTTTTCACCCGAACGATTGACGGCGCTATTGCTTGGGCCGCTCTGCGCTGGTGGCGTTTGCGCCGAGACAGGCGCTGAGCTCAGCAGAGCTGCCGTGGATATGATAGCAAAGACTCGCAACATCTGTTTGTCCTCTGGTTGGGTAATTGCCGAGGACAAATGAACATCAATTGGGTTGGTTGCTAAGTGCGTTACTCAACCGCAGGCAGACTGACTTCGTTGCTTTTGAATTATCGCAGGTTAATAGATCAGCTCTGATTTGTTTCTCGCAGCAGTTGGGCGGTGCCGCAAGTTACGCTGGTCCGTTCCTTGGGAAGCGAAGGCGAACAGACCCTTGCCGGTTTGCGACATTCTCGCGAAGGTGCTGCTCTCGTGTCACTGGAATCCTGTCGGGGACCAGCTCTTCGAATTGGCCGTGGTATAGTTGCTCGTCAAAATCAACCCATCTGTGTGAGTTGGCTTTTGGTCACTTAGGCACCGGCCACCGTCGCTTTGACCGTCTTGTGTTGCGTGACAATGAAAGTGGGCGATGCTAATCGATTTCGGCGCGTTGCGGCCGATCGCGGAGGATGAGCGGAACTGCGATCTGGCGGCCTGACCAGGCCAAATCCATTCTGCGTCGAGCAAGCCCCCGACTCTCGCCCCTGCTGGCTACATGCTAAGCAATTGCCAGCACCAGTACACGGCCATCACTGTCCGAACGGCGAAAGCAGTAATGCGCGAGCTGACTGCCATAGGGCGCGTCGAGATAGGTGAATTAACGATTGCACGATGTGGGCGCGAAGCAACCAAAGCGCCATCGCGTCGTTGACCGACGTTGTTGACATCGTGATCCTGATGACGAGCAGTACGGCGGCGGCAAGATTGATCTCAAAGCCCGGGAGAAGCCCAAAATGGGGATGCGGTCTGCGGATCGTCCGGTCGGTTGCCTACAACCTAAATTTAAGCGGGAGAGGTACCCGCTCGTGGAACTAGAGCTAAGTTGGATAACCAATTTCTTCATCGTTCGAACGAAGAGCTACACCACATCGGTGCAAGTCGTGGCCTCGTTGGATAGGGCGGCCGCGCGCCACGCTGCGCAACCCGCGTCACCTTATTTGTTCGGCGGAGAGCGAATCTCTGCCGTCGTCGCGACGGACGGCCGAGCGTGATCTGGCTGAACGTCAGCGGGGCCGGCGGAATGCAATGCAGCAGAAGCAAAGCGAGCGACACCACCGTCGACTGTTCGTCACTTCGTTCTCCAACTTGTCCTGTCTATGAAAGTCGGGCAGGGGGGAGGTCTTTCAGGTCCATAGCCTTCGAAGCGGCACCACGCCGCCGTCAGCTCGAATGGCCACCCTTGCTATCTCGAGCACATCGAACCTAAGCTTAACAAGCGCATCGGCGACGCCTTGGCGATCCAGCGCGCTCGACTCGGTCATGGGTCGTCCATCCCCAGATGGCGTTCAGACAAGAAGCGTGCGCAATGCACAATGGAGCAGGTGAAACAAAGCGCCGCCTGTAACCTATCCGTTTGCTGCAGAAATTGACCACCTCTGCAGCAGCTCGCGCAATAGGAGCCAAGGTGAATGCCGGACGTTGAAGGCTCATGGAGACCATGGAAGCCTACCTCCGTCGGAAGCATGAAGAGGTTCAGTTGCTGGACGCCTGTCTTGACAAGTCCTTTGCGCCGCCAACGCCGAAATCGATCAATGAAGCGATCGCACTCAAGTTCAAGCTCACGGCGGCCATCAGAGCCCAGCACGATCTGAAAGATTGGACCACGACCGAAACCGCCTGGTCGCATCGCAGGCAATCGTCCGATAGCCCGTTCGACTTCCGGTACGACTACCAGCGCGCCGATCTCGACGTGGCCGGCCCGTCGTTTTATGATCTCGGCGATGACATCGATTGGGAGACCGTCTACACGTCTTCTGGCATGGCCTCCATATCTGCCCTGCTTTTGGCGTCGTCGCACTTGTTCGATCGAGCGGATATCGTGTCGCTGCCAGGGACGTACGGAGAGACCCTGGAGTTCATTGAAGCGTACGCTCGGCACCTGAAGAGCATCACAGCCGGGGAAGTCCTGGGCGCGCCCGCTTCAGGCGCGTCGCACCGCATCCTTCTTTTAGATTCCTGCGCATCGGCAAAGGATTTCGAGGCCTGTCTGCGGTCACCCTGGGCGCAATTCGACCTCTGCATCTTCGATAACAGTTGCCTCGCCGGTGGCTCCGGCAAGATCGCCCGGGCGTTACGGAAGGCCCGCAGTTGCGGAGTGCCCGTGGCCATGATCCGAAGCCATACGAAGTTGGATTCCCTGGGTGTCGAGTATGGACGATTGGGCTCTACGACTTTCGTCCGCTCCGCGGAGGCGGATCTCTGGGTTCGCTCGCCTCTCCGAAAGCTGCCCGATGAGATGCGGAATGCAATCAGGCTGCTCGGCGGCGCAGCGCTACCCGCCCACTTCCCGCCTTAGGCCACGCCTCGCGAGCGGGCAGAAATATGAGGTCACCAGACGGAGAAGACAGGCACGTCTGCCGTCTCAGTGAAGGAGGCAGTCAAGACAGTCAGCAACAACCGCAAGCGGTGGCGAGTGGCAAGCTTTAGACCGGGCTTCCCGTGCTGAGTGAAATAGCTGACCCCGATTCGGTCGTAGCACGATGCAAATTTTCGAAGCATGTCCGTGCGATTACGGCCGCGGGAAAAAGTAGTACAGGCCGATGCGTCTACTCCGCTTGTCGATCGGCTTTGACTGGTACGACGCAAAGGCAGTCCATTCGCGTGGTTGCCGCTTGGGGCGGTGTCACGCGGGCCCGCCAGGGGAGCTTAATTAGGTTCGTCATGGGTCTGCAAACGTAACCCGAATTGTTTGTTCCTTGCCCTTTTTTCTGGCCTGGTGCCGCTCGCGCACCCGCGCTGGCGCTTGGAGCTATTTGGGAGGCATGACCGTGGTCTTTGTCGATCCGTCCGGCGCGGGCTGCATCCTCGGCGGGCTTTGACCTTGGGGACTTTCCGGAGGAGCGCCACCCGACCCCGTGTTGACGGGCCCGGTCCAGCCTTGCGGTTGCAATTGACCTTTGTCTTCAGGCGCCGAACGCCCGGTCGGCGCCTGAATATCGTCCGCCGGCTTAGCAGGCTGTGCGGTTGCCAATCCACAAGACAGCACAAGAATTATCGATGCAAGTCGGACGCGCACTGAAGCCTCCGTTGACTCTGGTCAACGAAGAACGTCCCGCCGATCTTGCCGTTCCTGCTCATCGGGACCGAATTGCTGAGGCCTTCGTTCAAGAACGTTTTACAGGAGGACTTGAATGGCAAGAGCAACATGGAAGCGGCCCGGCCGACGATCGGCAAAGGGGCAGCGCAGAGCAAATTCCTCATACAAGTGTCGTTCGCGTCACTCGAGGTGTGCCGCGAGATGCAGGCATTGAGCTACTGATCTGGCTTGATTCGGGGAGCGCTTCAGGCACCGCCACCGCCGCCTTGGTCGGCACGACTGGTTGCGGCCTGTGCGGCATCGAGAGCCTCACCGAGGCATCACGCTCGCTTCCGCGCAGGCTGGGCCGCGTTTTTTCTCGATCCGGCCAGATCGAGCGCGCTTTGCACAATCCCTCGAATGCGTAGCTCGTGTTCCGCATGCGGCCAGCCTATTTCTCCCGGATAATACTTTGGTCGCGACCGCGTGGAGATTTGCGGGTGCGCTCGCCGGGTCAGCGTCCCGGGCGATGCCGGCGCAATCACCAGCCGCGTCTCGATCGAGCTGGTTAAATGGCGGCGGCAATCGGGATGCTCCATGCTGGTCGCCATATCGGCGCCGACGGCGCTCGCAGCGCGGCTCAATCTCGCGGAATGCAATCGTTGCGGTCGCGCGCGGCGGCGGATTTGCGATTGAATGCCGCTCTGTCAATGTCCTAGATGAACGGCTTTCCACCAGTAACTGCGACCGTCGTTCCCGACGTATAACTCGAACGCGGGTCGGCGAGCATGACGTAGACCGTCGCAAGCTCGGCGGGCTGGCCTGCTCGCTTCAGTGGAACCTGCTTTCCAAAATGCCTGACCGACTCGTCCGGCAACGTCGATGGGATCAGCGGAGTCCAGATCGGCCCCGGCGCGACGGCATTCACGCGAATGCCCTTGTCGGCCAGCATCTGGGCAAGTCCTCCGGTAAAATTCTGGATCGCGCCCTTGGTCGTGGCATACGCGAGCAGTATTGGATTCGGCATGCCCGAATTGATCGATGCCGTGTTGATGATCGCGCTGCCAGACCGCATATGCGGCACTGCCGCCTTTACTAGATAGAACATCGCGTGGATATTGACGTCGAAGGTGAGCCGCCACTCCTCGTCGGAGATAGCAGCAATATCCTTGAAACTGGCCTGATGAGCGGCGTTGTTGACGAGGATGTCTAGTCCCCCGAAATCCTCGACCGCGCGTTCGATCACGGCGCGGCAATGCTCGGGGCTGCGAAGGTCTCCGGCGACTAGGACGGCCCTACGCCCTTCCGCCTGGACCAGCGTCTTCACCTCATGCGCGTCGTCGTGCTCGTTGAGATAAGAGATGAGAATGTCGGCGCCTTCGCGGGCGTAGGCGATGGCCACGGCGCGCCCGATGCCGCTGTCGCCGCCAGTGATAACCGCTCGCTTGCCCGCCAACTTGCCGGAGCCCCGATAGCTGGATTCGCCATGGTCCGGACGCGGGTTCATTCTGGCGGTGACGCCGGGCATCGGCTGCTTCTGGTCGGGATAAGGCGGCTTTGGATAGTCCGGCATGGCTCTCTCCGCAAAGCTGTTGGATTTCAATTGCGCAGCCGAGCAAGTGTTCCTGGAGGTTGGCCCCACCGAATGGCAAGGCGAATTGGCAGGCGGGCCTTTCCCTTCCTCGCCACGCGAGCGCGTTCACCCTCAATCCGAAGGACTGCTGCGTGCAAGCTCATTCAAAGGATTGAGGCGCAACTAACTTAGTCTAGCGCTACGCCCTTCGTGACTTTGTACTTTGCTCGAAAGATGGAGCTGAAGCTCCGGCTTCCGAGGAATGCGTGATGAAGAAAACGAGAAACCGGGTCAAACAAACGACGTCGCTGCAGGAGCGAATCGCCGCGTTCGCGGATATTTTCCAACAAGCGTCTCAAATGCCTGCGGGGTCGACCGCGACCATCTCTTGAAGAGGGCTGACACGGCGGAGATTGCAGCAGACGTCGACGAACGGGTCTCCTCGACGGCATCTCAATCGCCGACGCCACAGGCTTGGAGCGCTCTCCTCCCTCCAGGTCAGGAAGAGCCTCCGCCGACCGGGGCTATTCCGCACTAGGAACGAATGCCTGCTCCTGGCGTTGCGACAGGATGATCGAGCCCATTTCAATTCTCGCCGAAGACGCTATCCAAATCGCCTGGGATTTTCTCGAACGTTCGGGAGAGATCGGCGACCCCTACACGGCAGGCCGCTTCCTGACGAAGACCATCGACGAGATGGCTGGCAACGGCGAGCATCGTAAGATCATGCTCGCAAACCGTGTCATTGAGGTCTATCGAAGGCACAGGCGAGCGGTTGCGGCATGATCAATCCCAATTGTCCGATCTGCCGCGGTCTGGGCTGGGTGTGTGAAAATCATCCGCACCTCGCGTGGACGGCGGAGCCGCACGGCTGTCAGTGCGGGGCAGGGATGACGTGCGAGTGCAACAAGTCCGACGACATCGACAAGGGCGTTGAAGAGCCCGACGTGAACGGGGTGCTCGATGAGATCCCGCCCGCCGAGAGCTAGCGTCGCGCTGCCTTCTTGCGCCGATTGTAGGGTGAGCGGTTGACGGGCCGCAGCGAAATGCCCTCGCGTGGTCTGTGCATCTTCAGGCTGATCACGCCTGTCGGCGTGTTCGCCTTCGCCAGTGACCGCAACTGCTTCACTTCCTTATCCGTCCATGGTTCGCGCGAACGGCGCTTGTACTTCGGGTTTACCTTGCGCGCTCCCTTCTTGCCGATTGGCGATCCCGGGCGCTTCCACGATGCGACTGCCATTTGCGATCCTCCTGCATCGTTAGGCTCGAATCGGGATCTTTGTTCCTAAGGACACTCAAAACAAAGGATGCAGGTCACGTCGCCCGTGGTACGCCGCGCGGCGTGGTTTGGCAGCGTCGGAGAGTTCGTAGCGCATGATTCGACCCGTTCGGTTTGAGATCGGAAACATAACGCGGCAGTCGGTTCAATGAGTCCGCGTGTGTTTGCCCACGGTGCGGTCGCGATTTGCCGCGAAAGCGAAAGCATTTTGCTCAATTTGAATTTGAGCATGGCCCTGAGTCGACATTCGCTTCTGCACCGGCCTCGCCGGATCTAACCCAGCGGAGCCTGTGGAGGTTGCCGGCCACTGTCGAATCGTATGGGATGTGATGAGATTGAAACGCCTTGCCTCCGGATCCGACGGCATACGAATAGTATGGAAGTTTGTGTTCGACTAGTCGCGGGATAAACCGTCCTCGGACGAGCACTCCGGACGGGGGTCGCCGATCGAGTCGAGCATCTTTCGTTCACAGCGTCTTCGGAAGAAACGCCACGCGGCGGATCCTGGCGGGTTGTCTCAAACGCTCGCTCTCGGGCATGCGGATCGACGCGGTCAGACATCCAGCTTTGCTCTGAGCACTCGCGAATGGTGCGGGCGTCCTGCAACACGAAGATCGTCCATCCCTGCAGAGCGTGGAACGCCGGTCGCCTTTCACTCAACATCATCTTCCCCGTCCCGAGCTGCTGACTCAGACCAGGGATTCCGAAATGCCATACTTGCGGTTTGTCCACTGTTCTGCCGGCCTATCTATAAGCCTAGGCAGCCGCCGCGGAGTCTCCCTTCTCGCCACTTGCGACGACCTTGAGCGGACCATCTGGGAGCGGACGCTGCAGCGCCTCGGCACGTCCCAAGGCGCGCGAATCCAGACATTGTTCCTCGGTGTTGTCTGGATCACCGGCATCGCGTTCGGACGAACACGTTCGATCTCGACATTGGGATCGCAGGTCAGAGAGCCATAGACGTCGATGGCAACCTCGCTTTCCTTTGCTTTCACACTCGTCCAGTTGGTCCCTAGGCTTGCGAACGCGACGAGGAGCTCGCATCCGACGCGAACCAGACCGGCACTTTCCTCCCCTTCGATCGTGTCGTATTCTGAACGACGTGAATGGCAAAACAGCACTGGCCGCGGTCGGTCAGTTGAAGGCCCGTGGCAATCCGCGGATCTCGGTAATCAGTCCTCAAGGATGACCACCACTTCCACCTCGCAACCTTTCGCCGTGGGCGTCCTGATCATGCTGCCTTTCATCTGCGCGGTCATCAGGTTGATCAGGCGCGTCCCCAGGCCACTTTTGGCCTCTGACGGGCATCCGATTCCATCATCCCGTACCGTGATTGCGACCTGCTCGTTTCTGCTCCGGACATCGACTTCCACGGTGCCCGGTCGTCCGTCCGGAAATGCGTATTTGAAGGCGTTAGTCACCAGCTCGTTGACGATCAAACCGATCGATGCAGCTTGCGAGCTCTTCACAGCGATTTCTTCGCTGGTCACCCGTATCGCAATCGGGCGCAAGCCCCGGTGGAAGTCAGCGAGGCTTCCGCACAACGCCTCCAGATAGGCCGAGAGATCGACCGTGCTGTTAACGGAGGTGTCGCGCAGCCTGTCATGGACCTTAGCGACCACCTCGATGCGTGCGAGGGCGGAGGTGATCGCCGCTTGCACGGCAGGGTTGGAGTCTGATCGCGCTTGCAGGCGCAGGATCGACATGATTGTCGCAAGGTCGTTCCTGGTCCGATGCGCGAGCTCCATCAGCAGCACGTCCGCGTAAGCCTTCGCTTCCGAGTGCTTCTCCAAGGTGGTACGCAAGGCTTCGGTCACTGCCGCGATGCACAGCCCGCTTATCAGGACAATCAAGAGCGGCAAGATCTCAGCGCTCAAAGGCGGCGGCATAAAGTATCGCAGGGCAAGCGCGGCGCTCGCGCCAGTGGCAAGGAAGCCGGATCCGCGATCGAAGATGACTGAGGCTAGGAAGATGGCCGGAATGAACAACACCAACGGATAGGGCTTCAACTGGTCATCCAGCAGGAGCTTGGTCAGGAAAGCCAAGCCGACCAGCCCCAGGCTCAAAAGATACCGTACCCAGACCGGGTAGCTGGGCTTAACTGAAATGAAATGAAGCAGAAGCCGGTCCATGAAAGGCAACGAAGCGGTTGGACGACGTGTTCCTGTCGCACGACGCAGCGCGTGAGCGTGCAGCGTGGACTAAAAGGCCGACGAGTTGTCTTGCCGCTGCGCCAGCGTTCGAATCGCCTAGGAACGATTCAGTAAAGCGTGAGTTCGTCTCGAAAGAAAATTCAGACGAGAAAACGTCAAATTCCAAGACGGTAACGCCATGATGCGATCAGTGCAGAAGCTGAGGCGCGAGTCCGAGCGCAGCCGCGCAGAACTCGCCGTGACGGTCGAATCGATTGAGGGAACAGATATCGGATAAAGCATCCGAGACAAGGTTTCCCCGCAACACATCAAATCCAAAGTCTTCGATTTGTTAAAGGGAAGACCAAGGGCGGGGTTAAGGCGGTGATGCAACGGGCCTTGGATAATCCCCTGCAGGCAGTCGCTGCGGATACCCAGTCATGGTGCCGCTCCTGCGCTCGGCGAGCGGCTACCACTCCTGACGATAGGCGCAGGTCTTGCCTTAATCAAAAGCTCGCGACGGAGCCGCGGAGGCCATCGCCCCGGCAACAGAGGAAATGCTGGATAAGGCGGCCGAGCGCGCTCAGGCACCGCGGAGCGAAGCCAAAGACCAGTCGCTTCGGTTGAAAGCCGCGCCAGGGACATCGCCCGCGACGCGCAAGGTAAGGCCGCTGGCAAAGCCAACGATCTCAGGAACCAAACGGCGCAGGCCACCACCGCGGTGAGCGACAAGCTCAGGAGCGACGTGCCGGCCGACACGGACACGGCGTCGATCGCGCCGGCAAAGGCCAGTGAGATCGTAGGCGACGATGCCGCGCTGATCGGCGGGTGACTAGGGATCGCGATCGCGCGACCATCGCCGCGGCTCTCTCCCCGAGACCGGAGCCGAGGCGACGGGCCAAGCGAGCGATCGAAGCAGGCGGCAGGGGAGGCGACGCAATCCGGGTTTGAAACGGCCAAGGAAGCGACGATGTCCGCAGCCGACGCAAAGGCGAAGAGCGTCAAAAGGCCGATCTGGACGATCACGCCAGCCGCATGACGCAAAACAGGTCGAGACGCTCCAGAGAAAATATCATTAGCAATTTAGACCTACCAGAAGACGAATTTCACCTAGAACCAGAACACAGGTTCTTCACAGACCCTGAAAGTGCAGGTGGCCGACGCCCGCACCGAGATGATGCAACGCGCCGGAGATGCACAGCGAGCGTCGATGGTATTGCCCGCGACAAGCTCAAGGAAGCGTCTAACGCAGCCAAGGAGATAGCCTCCGATCGTCGTGGTGCTGATTTGGGTGTACTGCACTCGCAGACCACGCGGTGGCGCGAAGCGGCGGCTCACTGGCAAGCATTGTGCCGAGTTTTATGGACTTTAAGTCATGACGGCGTCTTAAAGCTCCCGCTTCGCTCGGCCTTGCCCACGTCTTGCAGTAACAAGAGTCGCATGTTGGGGCCTGCGCTTGTGATGCCCGCTTCCTGAGCGAGCCATTATGCTTGGCGTGGGCGTGCGCGACCTCCGCGCTGATCTGGATGACCGGTGCTCGCATGCGATATTGTCCATCTCTCCCTTCAAGAAATTAAGTGCGTTCGGAGGCGGGATTGATGCTGAGCCGTGCGATCATTCGTATTCGACAGAGAATCCAATGCCCGTTCTCAGCAACGATGCGTAAATCGAATTTTAGCTCGCCCGAGAGGTAGTTTGCGTCCAGGACGTAGGCGACCGTCATTTCACTATGTGAATCGCGGCGATCAGCTTGGTCACGCAGTGCTTGCGTTTCCCCAACGAACGAAAGCGGCCCCAACCAGGGAGCCGCCAACCCGGCAATACGGATTTTCCTCCGGCAGTCGGGGGCGCCTTTGGCCAGCCGGAGCGACAGATAGACGCCCTGGCTTCTCGATGGTTCCTGCCTGCCAAGCGTCTGAGGGAAAAGGTGGCAATCGCACATGAGAGCGTTAACAATGGCTCCTGTCGGGTCGCGCCGACACTAGACAACTGGCCTCAGCATCGGCCTCCAGGCCCAAAGGTGCTGAGGCCTATTTTTGGCCGGATACTTCGCCGAATATATTAGGATGATTCACGCGAGTTACTTCTGAAACCGCGACGGGCGTGATGATCTGGCGTACAGGGCAGGCGATTTTCATCCGATATTTTTTCAGCCGAAACGACGACCGCTGCTTCTCGGCCGACAGCGGTTCGGCGATCCAACTCGGCCCCAGCATGATCCGAATGCTGGGGTCTCTTTGATCAGGAACGAAGCAGATGCAGCGGCATTGGTCGCCCTGTTCGGTGCCGTATCGCTATCGGCACTGAGACGGCCAGTTAAAGATTAGCCCAGCTCCCCCCGGTCGTGGGGGGGCCTTTTTGGGAACAAAGCTGCAAGGAAGCCCTGCGAAGTGAGAGAACCCAAACGATGCCTAGTTCGGCAAGGAAGTCAAACCGACGGCCATCGAAACGGGATCACGTTGCCATCTGTAGCAAGTGAGACTCGAGCACTCGTTCGTAGACGTGCCGCCTGGAATGGGCGCCGGCGTTATGCAGATAGCTTGATCGCCATTTTCATCAGCGCTGCACAACAGGAGTAGTGTATGTGGAGTCGTTGGGAAGCTGCGCTTCGTACTGCTTGGCTTTCTCAAGTAAGGCATCGCGAACTGGACCTTGCGGCAACAGTGCGGCCTGGTGGCGCGCCTCCCTCGCGCATTCAGCGAGTTTACTTGCCAGATCGTCGGTCTCGCGGCTCTTGGCCTCCCGGGCCAAGCGCTCCGCTTTCAACCTTTCGCGGTTCTCATAAAATGCCTTTTGCGCTTTAGCGTAATCGCTCAAAGCTTCTTTCGCTTCAGCCTCTCTGAATACCTTGCGGGCTTCTCTTTCCGCGCCTGAGGGTGTGCTCCTCCGCTCTCGAACGTTGACCATGTTGAACCTCCTTTTCGGGTTCAACAAACTCAACGCTCAGATAGGGATTTCGATCCTGTCGGCCTAGCTGGCTACTTGAGGCTAACGTGATTGCCGGCCCTTTCTTGGCCGGCAGTCCAGAAGGTCGGGCAACGGTGTTAGCTCGGGGCGCGGTTCGGGACTTGTCTCGGCGGCAGGTTCGCCCTCGGCTTCAATCCCGCGGCGACGGCTGATCACAAGGCCAATTAGGCCGATCAGTACCAGCATGGCTCCGGCAAGTATAAGCCAATGCGGCAACTCCAACCATGCTATCGCGGTCTTGATCATATCCACCACGACTCTCGACCCGCTGGCTCAAGTTGAATTTCGGTCGCGTCTGACCTTCTGAAATTCCGCCGGTCCTTTAATGAGCCGACGCTTACGACTGGCTTGGTCCTCTGGACTAGCTGCGGCCTCGGCCATCCCGCCGATCGCGTCTCCGGCCAATTCGCGGGCGCGTTGCTTCGTATCTTTGCGCTGTCGCCTGTCCTCGCTCTTTCGAGGGCTCTCGTTTTTTGCGCTCAAACCGATCTCGACCAGCCGGCGGACGGCCTCGGAGCGGGTCGGTTTATCATCCTGCCGAGCAGCCCAGTCGTCGAGTTGAGCCATGAACTCATCAGAAAGGCGAAACGTACGCGACGGGTCTTTGCCAGTCGCCGGGCGGCCTCGCCTTTTAGGTATTCCCTTTTTCATTGATCGCTTCGTATTTGTGCAATACCTTAAATAGGCTTGAAAAACAAGTGGCCCGCGGTGCGCTTGGCTTAGCGTTCGCATTTGATTCCGATGGCTCCTTTCGAGGCGGTGCTGACCATTGGACGGCAGGTCAGCAAGGTCTTGCCGAAGGAGAGCGGCGAGAAGCTCACCGGGATCGCATCATGGTAACCATCGAACTTGAGCGCGAGGCGGGTCCGGCGATCCCAAGACAAGTCGTCGCCATCGAGGCCGCCAAGAATCCTGATCTCGTCATCGCGGAATTGCCGGTGATCTAGCCCAGGGGCTATTCGCCCGCTGCACCTCGGCGGTCGCACCCTGAAGAAGCCCATTTGGACGAGATCGTCCGGATGGTGAGGGAGTTCGGTGGCGAAAAGTGCTTGCCGACGAACGAGGAAGATCCCTCTAGCGTCCCCGCATCACTTGCGATCGGGCTCCTTGGCTGGCGGACCGCTCTTGTTTCCCGGCAGACCTTTGACGTTGGAGGTGTCCTGATGCTGGACGGTCGGATCCTGCTGGTTCGAGCTCGAGTTGGCGCCGATGGTCTCACCCGGCTTGGCGGCTGGACCATTCTTGTTGCCCGGCTGGCCGGCTATACCGGCACCCGAGTTCTGCGCGCTCGGATCGCCGGAGACATCCGGCTTCGTGGTCTGGGCAAGTGCGACGGGGGCGGAAAGCGCCAGAGCAAAGACCAGTGCGCTCGCAATGCACCTCATGGTGAATTCCTCCTCTGAATTCTGCGGCTACTTTCAGCTCGAACGTCGCATTGGCTCGTGCGTTCCTGGAATTGGCCGCGAGGCCGTTCTTTCTTGCGCTGAACCGTTAGCCATCGGCAGCGTCCTGGGCTCTGGGTGGGCGGCGCCTGCCTGAGCCTCTTCTCCCTGCGGCGACCACCCTGGCCCGCTCCTCGCAGAGGGCGCGCAGCTCCTCCAATTCGTCGGCGGAGAGGTGCTCGATGCCGACAAACGAGTTCTGGACGCTTCCGGTTCGGATGAGCTCATCCAGCTTGACCTGGATCGCAGCGCTGTCCCGGTTCTGTGAGTTCTGGATCAGGAAAACCATCAGAAAGGTCACGATGGTCGTGCCTGTGTTGATGACGAGCTGCCAGGTGTCGGAGAATCGGAACAGAGGTCCCGTGACGGCCCAAATGACGATTACAGCGCAGGCCAAGATGAAGGCCGATGCACGGCCGGCAGCCTGCGAGGCCTTGTTTGCGATGGACGCGAACCACCGCCGCGGGTGCCGCTCGCTTTCTTGATAGCGCATGCAATCCTCCTTCTATCGAACCCAAGCCAACGCCCTGATCAGCGCCGCTCACGGGACGAGCGGAGACGCGAGCGTACCGAGGCGTTCGGAGGCGACGGGCGGGTAGGCAGGCCTGCCGGCGGCGAGAAGCCGCCCATAGTGGTCCTCGTAGGTCCGTGCCATCCTGTCTGAGGTGAAGCGCTCTTCGAACCGCGCCCGAACCTTGCGCCGGTCGATCCGTGCCAGCTCCTTCACCGCGCGCATCGCCTCCGCTTCGTTCTCGACAATGAACCCGGTCACTCCTTCGTCGATGACCTCCGGCACCGATCCGGCCCGATAGGCGATGACCGGTGTGCCGCAGGCCATCGCTTCGATCATCACCAGGCCGAACGGCTCGGGCCAATCGATCGGAAACAGCAGGGCCGCAGCGCCGGACAAAAACGACTGCTTCCCCAACTCATCGACCTCGCCGATGAGCTGGATCCGATTCCCGTCGATCTCCGGCTGAATACGCTTTTTGAAGTAGCCGGTTTCGCCTCGAGGGACCTTCGCAGCGATCCGCAGCGGCATGCCGACCGCCCGCGCGATCCGGATGGCTTCCTCGGGCCCCTTGTCCGGCGTGAGCCGTCCGAGGAAGGCGAGGTACGACCCGGGCGCGTAGGATGGCCGAAACAGACCGGCCGGCAAACCGTGATGAACCGTCCCGCACCAGTTCGCGTCCTTGAGCGGAGCGCGCTGGCTGTCGGAAATCGAGACGAAGGACGCCTCCCGAAACTGCCGAACCACCTCGCCGATCCCGGGCAGGTCGAGGCGCCCGTGCAGGGTGGTGAGGAAAGGGATCCCGCACCGGCTGAGGGCGGACAGATGCAGCCAGTCGATGTGCGCATGGATAACGTCGAACTCGCAGGCGCGACGCGAGACCGCTTCGATCAAGAGCGTGCACGCCGTGTTCGGGTCGACGCGCGGGCGCCCGAGCCGCAGGGCGCGCGGCCACACCGCATGTAGCTCTCCGCGCGTCCTGGAATCGCCGCTCGCGAACAGGGTCACCTGGTGGCCTAACTCGACCAGCTCGTTGACCAGCCAAGCCACGACCCTCTCCGTGCCGCCGTAAAGTTTCGGTGGCACGCTTTCGGCCAACGGAGCGATCTGGGCGATCCGCATCGGCCTCCGCCCCTCAGCTCTCGGCGGCGCTGCACGAGGTTGCGCATAGCAGCAGAAGGCCGGCGACAAGCGCGACCAGGACCGCTGCCACCGATAACTGGGCATGTCCGTGCGCTCGTCGGCGACGCGCGAAAACCGCTCTCATGGTGCCTCGCAGACCGACCGCGGTGACGCGGCGGCTCCTTCCTGTGCGTAACGTGCGGTGTCCGACCGCCTCGCTAGGCGACCGGCACCCCATAGTAATCGTCGACCGAACGCCTCGTTTGTGCGTCCCAATTCCAATTGCTCTCGTCGGCGTATTTGGGAGCGCCGCGGAGCTGGTCCTGGGTGACGCCGATGACGTATCCGCCGAGGTTCGTGTCGTACTTCAGAGTTTGCCAAGGCAGCGGATAATGATCGTCCCCGATGCCGAACACGCCGCCGAAGCTGAGCACCGCGTAGGACACCTTGCCGCTGACCTTATCGATCATGACGCGCTCGATGTAACCGGCTTTCTGCCCGTCGGGCCCGTACACGTCCGTGCCTTCGACCTTGTCGCTTCCAATGAGACTGGCGGTCTCCCGATCTTCCATGGCCATGTCGACCTCCTGGAGTTTGCTGTTTCGCGGTCAACGGAAGCGACATCGCATCCGTTCCTAAGGCGGCGACGGGGTGCGCCCGGGGCAGTCCATGCAGCCTTCGACGATTTGGCTGCCGGAATCGGCGCGGATCTTCATCGGCTGCACGTCTTAGTGCCGGTGCTACTTCCGACCCGAGGGTACTTTGGCATTCGAGTTGTTCGGGTTCTTCGGTTGGCCTCGCGATGCCCGATCACGCATCCAGACGCAGCGCCAGGTTTGCCATGCCGGCCATATGGCCGGCGACTCCCCGACGGTTGCGCCCTTGATGCAGCCCTGCTTCCGCCGGCGATCGATGCGAACGTCAAGAGCCACACCGCTGTCAGGATCGTCGGTGACCAGTCCCGGCAAGAAGACGAATTCCAGAGGATCGGCCCGGGATCACACTCAGGCCGCCTCCAGATTGCCTTTGCCGAGACCGACAACGAGGCAGCACGTCGGAGCCGCCCGGTCTCCTCGCTGCCGCACCTGGAAAATCTGAAGGTGATCTGGGGCTGCGCGAGCATGTCCTTCTGAGAGCCGACGGCCATCGGCCAAGCACCGCATTTCGGACAGTTCACTAGATCATTCGTTTCGAGCATCGCGCGGCTCCTCAAGCTGCGTCCCGCCATGGGCGAGGCGCCTCAGTTCCCAAGATCGGCCTGTACTTCGATGCGTATTTCGAGTGCGGTTTTCGTCATTTGGGCGGCTGCAAGCCGGTCGATTGCAACCAGTCGCTCAGGTGAGTGCCCGTCTCAGCAACGCCAGCTCGCCTAAGCAAGCTTTCGCGTTCATGCTCCAGCCGGAAAGTGACGGTCCTGCTCTTTACCGCCGCGCGGTCAAGGAGGCCAAGAAACAGGCGCACCTGCTCCAACTGATCGGGATCGCAAGGCGTGGCTCCGGATCGCGCGGGAAGATCCCGTCCACTCCGAGGGCCAAGGCGAGGAAGCCAAACCAAAGGACTAACTCGCAGCGTCCACCATACCCGTCGAGGGGGTATTTCTGCTGCAATGCCCGCCGCACACCCCAATGAGGTAGTAGCGAGTTTGCCGCGACTCTAGCTCGCTCCGACGCTACTGCCGCTCTCTTCACGATCGGCGCTGATCCAGATCACCCTGTTCGGCGCCGCGCTGACCAAGCCGCGCTCGCCGGCTGGCGGGTCGGAGGAACGATTCAATAAAGCGTGAGTTCGCTTTCAAACAAGAACGACAAGGCAGCGAAGCCATGACACGATCCCTTGAGGAATTAAGGCGCGAGTCCGAGCGGAGCCGGGCGCAGCTTGCAGCGACTGTCGATCGCTTGAGAGAGCAGATCAGCGATACCACAGAAGACCTCCGCCACAAGGTCTCGCCCGAAGCCATCAAGTCTGAACTCTCCGAGTTTGTCAGCCGCAAAACCCAGGGCTGGCTCGACAGCCTCAAGCAGCGAGCCCTGGAAAACCCGCTGCAGGCGATCGCGGCTGGGACTGCGGTTGCCGTGCCGGCCCTGCGGCTGGCACGGGGCCTCCCGCTTCCCCTCCTCATGATTGGCACGGGCCTCGCCCTAACTTCGAAGACCGTGCGGGCCGGCGCAGCGGAGGCAGCGGCTCCGACGGTCGAAACGGTCAAGGAAGTGGCGGGTGAGGCTGCCGAACGTGTCCAGTCTTTTGGCGAGCAGGCCACCGACATCGCAGGGGAGGCTCAAGCAGGGGCGGCCGGAATGGCCGACGACCTGAAGGATCGGGCGGCGCGGACCACGGATAAAATGAGGGCCGACATCGATGCCGCCTCGGAAAGCGCGAAAGACAAGATCGAGCAAGTTCGCTCGACCGTTTGCGACAAGGCGGCCGCGGCTCCGGAAACCGCCCGGCAGATGATCCATGACAATGCTGCCCTGATCGCTGGCCTGGGGGTTGCGATCGGCGCAATCATCGCAGCTTCCCTTCCTGACACCAAGGCGGAAGCTGCCGCAATCGGTAAGGCCAGCGATAGTGCCAAGCGCGCTGCCGGAAAGGCCGCCCAGTCCGGATTCGAGACTGCAAAGGATAGTGTGCTCTCTGCGGCCGATGCTGCCGCAAAGAGCGTGTCCCAGGCGGATCTCGGCAAACACGCCAGTCGCATGACCCAGGATATGTCCGAAAAATTGAAGGAAGCGGCCGACGATATCGTCACGGCGGCATTCAATCCTTCTCGAACCGAAGAGAAACCGTCATGAGCGAATTTGATACCCATTTCCGGCAAGCCGCTTCTCAGGGGCAGGACGAGGCCTCGCCGCAAAATTTCAAGGATCAGATCGCCGATGCAGGCGCCGATGTCAGGCAACGCGCAGGTGATGCGCTGCGGGCTTCAACGGACGCCGCGCGCGACAAGTTCAAGGAGGCGGCCGACGTTGCCGCGGACGTGGCGGAGGGAGCGGCGGATCGCTTCCAGGACAAGGCCGAGGAGCAGCAGCGCTCCGGAGCGGATTTCGTAAACCGGCTCGCGGGAAACATCCGGCAAGCCGCCCATGCATTTGACAACGATGCGCCCTTTGCCGCGCGCGGCATCAACTCCGCCGCCGACTACGTCGAAGACGCGGCCGAGAAAATCCGCAATGGGACCTTCCGCGATCTCGTCGATGGGACGTCCGATTTTGCGAAGCGCCAGCCCGCCGCTTTCCTTGGACTGTCGGTCCTCGCGGGCTTCGCAGCCGTGCGTTTCTTTCGAGCCTCTGGCAAACCGACCTCATCCTCACAAGACGAGGATGCGTCATGAGCACCCAATCCGACCTTCGGACCATCTCAACCCTCTTGGGTGATGCGCTTTCTCAGTTTGCAAAGCTCTTCCAGAACGAAGTCGATCTCGCGAAAGCCGAGCTCGGCGAGAACGTTCAGCAGGTTGGTTGGGCGGTCGGCTTCTTCGCAGCCGGGGCGGTCCTGGTTGTTCCTGCGCTCGTCATGGCCCTGTTCGCGCTGTCGGCCGCCTTGATCGCTAGTGGCTGGTCGCAATCGATTTCCTACCTTGTCTCAGCAGTGGTTGCCGCGGTGTTGGCGGGCGTCCTGTTTGCGGTGGGCATGAACCGCCTTGACGCCCGGAAGCTGGCGCCTCGCGAAACGATGCGGCAGCTCGAAAAGGACAAGGACACCGTGAAGGAAATGGTCCGATGACTGCTACCGAAGTCAATTTTATGCAAAACCTCAGGGAAGCGGTTCGCGAGAATCCGCTTGCTGCTGCCCTCATCGGCGGCGGTGCGCTGTGGCTCTTGATGGGCAACGAGAAGCTGAAGAGCGCGGCGACAGCACCGCTCGCCAACGTCAGCGCCAATCTGCGGTCGAACGCATCCAAATTCACGAACAGTCCGCCGACTGCCCCGGAAATGGATCACAGATTGTCGCAGCACGTTGGCGACGCCCTGCGCGAGAGCACGAGAACCGCGACGGACGCTGTATCGGGCGCTGCAGACACGGTCAAGGACCGGTTCGACGAAGGCGTCGCTTACGCGCGGGAGAATTTCACCAAGGTAAGTGAGGCGCTGCCTCGGAAGGAGACCATTGCACAAGTGCAATCGTCTTTTTCCGACCTGATCGAGAGACAACCGTTGATGCTCGGCGCCATCGGTTTGGCCCTCGGCGCAGCCGTCGCTGGCGCATTCGCCACATCGGATCTCGAAGACAAATGGGCCGGCGAAGTCAGCGACAAAGTAAAAGAGGATCTCAACGCGCGCGCCGGAGCCGTTTCACAAAGCGTCCGCGAGGCCTCCGACACGCTTAAAGCCGAACTCGGTGACGTCGGATCCGAAGCCTTAGAGCGTCTGCAGGAGACAGGCCGTAGCGCTATGGATGCAGTGCAGGGGAAGGTAAGCGCAGCGCACCTCGAACCGAGCGGCGCGCCGAACCGCGACAGCGACGTTCGCATAGTTGGCCAACAAAATTGACATCGGTCCTTTAAGGGAGAAAGCCATGAGCCGCGGAATGCCATCCTTGACGGCTTTGCTGGGTCTGCTCGCTATTGCTGGCTACCAGAACAGGGACAAGCTTGCGGAAATTCTCAGCGGAATCGGATCTGGCAACCAGACCAGTGGACAGCCGCAAGCCGGGTCGGGCGGAGGCCTGCTCGGCAACCTATCGGGCATGCTGGGCGGCGCTGGCGTGGGCGGTCTATTGAATAGCGGGCTTGGAGAGCTCCTCGACCGATTCAAGCAGAATGGCCAGGGGGATGCCGCTCAATCGTGGATCAACGACGGGCCGAACAAGGACATCTCGCCGCCTCAGCTCAAGCAAGCGATTGGACCGGAGATCTTAGCTGCGCTGGAGCAGCAGACCGGCCTTCCGCAGGAAGAGCTGCTGGCGAGGCTTTCGCGTGAGCTTCCGGCGGCCGTGGACAAGTACACGCCCGGTGGCCACCTGCCCGACCGGAATGCATAACCTTCCAGGAATCGCGAGGAGCACATGATGAGTGTGATATGGACGATAATTATCGGCTTTGTCGCGGGGGTCGTTGCCAAGTTCATCATGCCTGGCGACAATGAGCCGTCGGGATTTATCCTCACGACCGTCCTTGGCATCGTCGGGGCATTCGTTGCAACTTTTCTTGGGCAGTCGCTCGGATGGTACCGCCCTGGGGAGGGAGCTGGGCTCGTCGGCGCGATCGTCGGGGCGATCATCGTGCTGCTGATCTACGGGTTTGTCGCCGGAAGGCGCAGGACCATTTGAGCAACTCTGCCGCACGTTCGCAGGAAGAGGTGGACGCGTTGATTGTAGGCGCGGGCCCCGGTGGGCTTATGACCGCAATCTACCTTGGCAGGTTCAAACGAAAGGTCGCGATCATCGACGCGAACGCCAGCCGTGCAGCGTTGATTCCCGAGAGCCACAACCTGCCAGCATTTACACACGGAATTTCGGGTGTCGAATTGCTCGCGCGCATGAGGGAGCAGGTGGCGGCACTCGGCATTCACCTTGTCGAGGGCAGGGTAGATACCCTCTCCAAAGAGACGGGCGGCTTCGTTGCCTCTGTCCGCGGCACCAACATTCGAGCAACCAAAGTCGTGCTCGCGACCGGTATCGTCGATCGACATCCTCCCATGAAGGACTGGGTGAGTGCCGTCGCGCAGAGCCTGCTCCGTTATTGTCCGATATGTGACGCCTTCGAGTCGTGTGGCAAGAGGATAGGAGTAGTCGGGCCGCTGGATCATGCCATCGGCAAGGCGCGGTTTCTTCGCGGATTCACAGAGGAGGTCGTGCTCATTCCAATCAATGACATCCAGGAGGGGAAGGGCTCGTTGGTTGCCAAGACGCACGAAGCAGAGGTGCAAATCACGGCAGCCTTGGCGCGCCTTGAAACGCGTGACGGCCAAATTGTTGCACGGTTGGTCGACGGTTCTTCGGCTGAATTCGACGTGATCTACGCCGCCATGGGGAGCGAGGTTCGTTCGGAGCTTTCGCTTGCGTTGGGAGCAGATCATACAGCGGAAGGATTTTTGACCGTGGATCAGAAGCAGCAGAGCACGATCAGCGGTCTCTACGGCGTTGGCGACGTCGTCAGCGATTTGCACCAGATATCCGTCGCCTTCGGGCACGCTGCCGTCGCAGCCTGCCACATCCATAATGAGCTGCCGCTGAACTATTCGTAGATGCCCGCGGGTATCTAAGTCTAGCCCCCGGCCGGCAATACTATTCCGCCTGCTCGAGCGCGGCGGGCATTCTTGCTACCGACATCAGCGATCGGGCGACCTGGTTGAGTAGCTGATCCGAATTCTCTTCTTCGGCCAGCGACTTCGACAACAACGCGACGACGGCGCTGTGGCGAAGTTGCTGGGCGAGGTTTTTCGCTGTCGTGTAAGCGGAGATCTCATAGTGCTCCACATGCTGCGCCGCGCCGATCAGAGCGAGGTCGGCGGCCGCGTCCTCCTTCTTTCTGCCCTCGGCGATGATTTCCTGGCCTTCCTCGACAAGCCCCATCATGCCCTTGCAAGGTTTCGCGCGCGCGGACTTGCCGAGCCGCTCGAAGCACTCATTGATACGCTTCACCTGATTTTCGGTCTCAACGAGATGTTGCTCGAACAGCTCACGGAGCTGATCGAAGCGAGCTGCCTCCGCCATCTTCGGGAGCGCCTTGGTTAGTTGCTTTTCTGCGTGCAGGATGTCGCGGAGCTCATCGACCAACAGGTCACTCAGGCCGGCCTGCTCGCTCGGGGACGAACTCTCCGCGACGATCGCTGTCGAGACGTCGGGGTCGGCCTGAATCGCCGGGGATTCCGTGAAGACCCAGCCGTTTCCTTCATTCCATGGCCCGCGGGCGTCGATCTCGCCGTGGTCGCCCGTGCCGGTGGAATCGTTGAAGAACTGATCGACCAGCCCGGGCGTCGGCGCGATGCGGCCGATGCTGAAGGCCGGCTTGCTCATGCTCTCGAGCGCCAGCGCGAAGGCCTTCATGTGGGTTATCTCGCGGGTCATCAGGAACTGCAAGGCATCCTTGCTGCCGGCGTCGTCGCAGAAATTGATCAGCCGCTCATAGACGATCTTCGCGCGCGCCTCGGCGGCGATGTTGCTCCGAAGATCGACGTCGAGCTCGCCGGTGATCTTCAGGTAGTCGGCCGTCCAGGCATTGCCTTGGGAATTGAAAAGGTTCACGCCACCGCCGCCCGCGATCGCAATCAGGGGATCGGCTTCGGCCGCCTGGCGATCGAACTTCGCCGGCTGAAGGTGCATGCGGGCGAGGGTGCCCACGATTTCGAGATGACTCAGTTCTTCGGTGCCGATGTCCATCAGCAGGTCTTTGCGGTCCGGGTCCTCGCAGTTCAGACCCTGGATGGAATATTGCATCGCGGCCGCGAGCTCGCCGTTGGCGCCGCCGAACTGTTCAAGAAGCATGTTGCCAAAACGAGGGTCCGGTTCGTCGACGCGGACAGTGAACATCAGCTTCTTGACATGGTGATACATGGAAGGCCTCGGAGTGAGAGGGGATATCAGCCCGAACATTGGTCGCTGGCGTTGGTTCCTACTCACGACGGATTTGCCCTTCCGGCGATTTGCGCCGAGACCGGCCGGCGGTCGCGAAGAGTAGCGCAGAGTTCGACGGGAACATTGGCCCTGGAGGGAATGGTGAGAGTACCTCAGGGACACAGCTCAGTCGTCGCGGGTGCCATAGCCACGGCGCATTTCAAGGCCGGCGACGAGATTTTGAAGAATACTTTTGCGAACAACGGATTCGAGCACTTCCGACCTATAAGTCGCCGTTGACGTTCGGTCCAACGGCCGGGATGGATCCGGCCCGCGTGCCGCTCGAACCTCGCTGACGGAGGAAGAGCGCATGAGCGCCTGGATCGATGTCAATCTCGTAAAGGTCACGATGGAGTACGTGGGCACGAGCGACAGGCCGCGTCAGTACGTCCCAACATTTGATCGGATCGCCGAGTGGGAGTCCGGCGGTGGCAAGCGGCAGAACATACCAGCCGCTGGCTGACGGCACCATCCGCCCGAAGAGTGGCGGTCCGCCCATCCTCTGCAGAGCCGGAAGCCGTCAGTCGCTGCGCGCTGCTCCAAGCGTGACAGCCATTCTGGCGCCCGCGCCCCCATCAGCTTCGGCGAACCGGTCGTAGTATCGCGCGCAGTCTGATGTTCCATCTCCGCGTCCAGCTCGGCTCCGATCAGAATGACGATGGCGGAGATCCAGAGCCAGGTCATAAAGCCGATCACTGCGCCGAGCGAGCCATAGGTCTCGTTGAATTTCCCGAAACTGGACGCATACCAGGAGAACAGGGCGGAAGCACCGAGCCAGAGCACCGCGGCTGCAGCGCTGCCCCAGGTGATCCAGCGCCAGCGCCGCGCCTCGCGGCTCGGTCCGTAACGATAGATAAGTGCCAGCGCCACCGGGCAGGAATCCGGAAACCTGGGCCAGATGCCCGGCGATGGCGGTCGGATCCGAGAACAGGCCGTAGATCGCGACCAGAGCCGCGAGCGCTGGAAAGATCGCCAGCAGGCTGTAGTAGGTCATGCCCGCGGCCAGCGCCAACATCCGGTGCTCGGAGATGTTGGAATAGACCCACAGCAGAATGTCCTTCCATCCGCGCGCCGGGATCTCGGAGGGCGAACTCGCCTGCCGGCCGCGGTCGCTATCGCCTGCCGTTTCGGGGAGCAGCCGTGTCTCGGGACCCGTCTCGCGATGGATTTCTTCCTCCGGGGATTTCGACAGGGCGGCTTTCTTCCGGGATCAGTACGGCAGTCAGGGCCGCTGCCATCAGAAGAGCCACCCCCGAGATGATGGGTCCACCTGTCCGGCCCAGCCGACCGTTCTCGCTCGCCGGCTACAACGTGTCTTCCAATCTTGGCCGCAGTCGTCATTGGCTCGGCGCGGCCCAAGACTGCCCCTTCGGGCAACCGCCGTCATGGCGGAACGTTCCGTTCCTCCGACCCACAGCTAGGCTGGCGGTCAGCTGGCGTTTGAGAAGCTGGGCAACGCGGTGACGAGCTGAGTCAGTGCGAACGGCTTGGTGAGAAGGATGCTGTGGGCCAGGCCGAACCTGGCCCGGTCCTTCGCAGCCGTTCCGGTCATGTACACCACGCGAGCGAGTCCCAGCTGGTCATAGCGCCACTGAGGTTTACGTCGGTCACGAGCGCCCGGAATATGGCGTCGTCGCCGTTGAGAAGCGTGACCGCGTACTCCGCGGAGGAAAGGACTTCCGGAACGAAGCCAACTTCAATCGGTGCGTCCTCCAGCATCTGCCGCACCAACAGGTCATCCTCCGCGATCAAGGCGTTGTTCAATCGCTGTCTCTCGCTCGAGAGTCTACGCGGCAGTGGTCGGCCATGGCGCGAATTGTCGGCTCCCGCTTCGCTTTGCGCGCCCGGATCTCGACCAAAGGACAAAGGGAGGACCTTGTCGGCAGGTGACGCGTTGGAAGGGTACTTACCTTTCCGATCCTTTGAGACATGTTCAAAATAGCTAGCTTGTCAGCAAGGCGCCTTAGCCGTAGGCCAGGCTTTCCGGTCACTGTCCGGCCGACCAGATCGGATGTCGTCGTCGCGCGCTCTATCGCCCGCAACACCGCGCCGGCTCCGGAACTGGTGGCCCGCGCCCTGACCTGGGGCGCCGACGAGAAGGTTCTGCTGGCCCTGGCAGCCGTCGGGTGGCTTGCCTCCCGCGGGTGCGCGACGCCGCTGCGGCGCGCAGGTAACCACGCTTTGCTCGTTACAGTTGCTGCGTCACTGCTGCCCCATGGTTTGAAACTTGTGTTTGAGCAAACCCGGCCAGACCGTCGAACGGTGATTGGGCACGTCCACGGCGTCCCCATTTCCGGCAAACGAGAGGATGCTTTTCCCTCAGGCCACGCGCTGCATATGGGGGCGCTGGCATCGGGGGCCAGCGCGTTGCCGGCTGGCCCCCGGCGGGCGTTTCTGGCGCTTGCGGCCGCGCTGTCGCTGACGCGCATTGTGATCATGGCGCATTGGGCGAGCGATGTCGTGGCCGGCTTCGCGCTTGGCGCGGTGCTTGAACGGGCCCTCCGGCTGTGGACCGGCTACCCGAACGGCGTTTCAACGGAGGACGATCATGCCGACTCTTGAAGACCTGAAGGGATACGTGGAGCGCGCAACCGGTTTACAGCGTCCCGGGAAGCGCAAGGTTATGGATCTCGAGCGGGTGCGAAAACCTCACACTGTCAGGTTCAGGGATGACGGTCTCGTCCCGAACCATCCGCGATGGCCGCTCATTATCTATCGAAACGCTGTCGCTTTCGATAACCGCCTGGATGCCGCGGCGGTGATCGAAGACTTGTTTGAAGCGAACGGATGGGGAGACACCTGGCGGGACGGCATCTACGACTACGTGCATTACCACTCCAGGATCCATGAGGTGCTCGGCGTCGCGCGCGGCAAGGGCCGCGTTCGGTTCGGCGGCAACAAGGGGAGGATCTTCACGCTGAAGGCTGGCGACGTCGCGGTTCTCCCCGCCGGCATGGGCCATCAGGGCCTTGCAGCGGATGATGAGTTTCTCGTCATCGGGGCCTACCCGCCGACCGGCACATACGACGAGTGCACGACCGTTGAAGACCGTCCGCGAGCGCTAAAGACGATTCTAAAGGTGCCGCCACCGCGCAAAGATCCGGTCTACGGGGCCGGCGGGCCGCTCGCCAAACTCTGGAAGCGAGCGAAATGACCGAGTACGTCATCCGCTTCCTCCTCGGGGGCGCCGTCGTATCAGCCTTCGCGATGCTCGGAGACCTTCTGCGCCCCAAGAGCTTCGCCGGCCTGTTCGGAGCAGCGCCCTCGGTCGCGCTCGCCACGCTTGGAATCGCGGTGTACCAGCACGGGGGCAACTACGCCGCCTTGCAAACCCAGGCGATGATTGCGGGAGCGATTGCGCTCGCCATCTACAGTGTGGTCGTCTGCCATCTGCTTGTCCGCGCAAAGCTACGAGCAGTGACGGCTACGTTGCTGTCACTCGTTGCTTGGCTGGTCGCCGCCTTCGGGCTGGTCATCTTCGCTGGAGTTCAGACGTGAGCCCGATCCGGTTTTCGCCGTCATCTCTCAAGGAAGGCCGCTGGTACGAATATCTGATCCGCTTCGCACTCGGCGGCGCTGCGACCGTCTTTACTGGCCTCGTCAGCAGCCGCTATGGAGCAGTCATCGGTGGCGTTTTTCTTGCCCTTCCAGCCATATTCTGCGCGAGCGCAACGCTGATTGAGAAGCATGAAATCCGCCGCAAGCGCGAAGCGGGTCTCGCTGGTGAGCGCCGCGGGCAAATGGCGGCCGCCGTCGATGCTGCTGGCGCTGCGCTCGGTGCGCTTGGCATGCTGGCCTTTGCGGTCGCATTTTCTTTGGCGGCGGACATCAGCATCGCGGCGGCCTTCCTGGGCGCATCATTTGCGTGGCTCGCTAGCTCGGTGGTGGCCTGGTACGTACGGCGCAAGACGCGCTCAGTGCGGAGTGCGCGGACCAAACAAAGAGCTAAGGACACCCCGATTTCGCGAAGCCACTGAAGTTGACCTTACGAGCTTGGCATGACGCGACCGCAAGTATTCGAGCCGCCCCCGATCGGGATGCCGTTGCCTTGCAACCGGCGACGGGGGAGGAACCGTGGCCAGTGGCGCGTGTTGGTTTAAGCCGCTTAGTTGCTCGTGGCTTGTAAGGCTCAGGATGGCGGACGAAAAGAACACTGGCATCGCCGCTCACGGCGCCTCTCGCCTCCCGTGGGTCGAGATCGACAGCTTCAACCTCGAACTGAAAGATGAGGAAGAATTCTTAGGCGATCGCGCCAGCAAGGGGGCCTTTCGAGAAACTCTCGAAACCTGGCGAAAGCCGTTGCGCAAATCCGGCGAAGACCCATTCGGGAAGGAACGTTCTGAAGACGTCAGCAAGAAAGAGCTCGACGCTGCCCTCGGCGGCGACGACCCTGACGCCTCAGTAGTCGTCCATAGCGCCGTTGAGGACTTCGCACAGGAGCTCGCTCAGGTAACGCGCCGCTTCCTCAATACCAGGGCCTGGGACAAAACCGAGCGCATCGTCGTGGGTGGCGGGCTTCGGGACAGCCGGCTTGGCGAACTCGCCATCGCACGCGCCGAAATCCTCCTCAAAGCCGACAACTTCAAGCTCGAGATGCTCCCGATCCATTGTCACCCAGATGACGCGGGCCTTATCGGCGCACTATATCTCGCTCCTTCCTGGATCTTCGAAGCTCACGATTCCATCCTTGCCGTTGACATCGGAGGCACGAACATCCGCTGCGGCGTCGTGGAAACACGCCGTAAGAAGGCGCCGGATCTCTCCAAGGCATGCGTGTGGAAGTTCGAGTTATGGCGGCATGCCGACGACGAGCCGTCCCGTGAGAACGCCGTGAAGCGGCTGGTCAAGATGCTCAAAGGACTGATCGCGAAGGCGGAAGACGAGGGTTTCAAGCTCGCGCCGTTCATCGGCATCGCGTGCCCCGGCGTCATCAAGAGTGACGGCTCGATCGAGAAGGGCGCGCAGAACCTGCCCGGAAACTGGGAGAGCAGCAGGTTCAATTTGCCGGCCAGTCTCGTCGAAGCGATCCCTAAGATCGGCGAGAACGACACGGTCGTCATCATGCACAACGATGGCGTTGTGCAGGGACTGTCGGAGGTCCCATTCATGCAGGACGTAAAGAGTTGGGGCATACTGACGATCGGCACCGGCCTCGGCAACGCCCGCTTTACAAACCGAAATGGGCGCGAACGCTGAAGCTATGGCGAGAACGCTACGGAAGGCCCCCAACAGGCGAGCAAAGGTTAAGCTGCTGAAGGTTGCCCTTGAGTACGAGCAGCTTGTTCTCCGCTCCGAGAAAGCGCAAGCGCGACCTGAAACCAGCCAGAATGCGGTGCCAGCGCCATGAGAACAGTCGACGAATACCTTCAGCTCTCGCTGCACTACAGAAAAGCAGCTGCAAGCACCGCCGACATACACGCGCGCTACCAACTTGAAATGCTTGCCCGGAGTTATATGACGCTGGCTGAATCTACGCGGGTTTTGGAGCAGACAGCGCCCGATCTGAGTCAGGACAAGTAAGGCCGCGGCAAAATAGGGCAAATGTCCTGACGCAAACCGTGGAAGTTTGGATCTGGCCAGTACCCCGGCCGATCTTGCAGTGCCAGGCTGTTCCTTCTCTCGGCGAGGACCCGCGACGATCAGTATCTCGCGCTCGGTTCAAAGAAGTCGACTTACCGCTTGTTAGCGAGGTTTCAACGAAGGAACCCTGCGAACTTCGCGGATTTATCACGAGATGCAAGGATTTTGCGCTCGGCGGAACGCACGCGTTCGGTAGCAGACGGCGTCGCTGGCTCAAACTACGAAGAGGGCGCAGACGCTCACCCGATCCCACAGAGTTGAAGGAGGCACGTGGTGACCCAACCGACTGAAAAGGAAATTGAGAAGCGCGCCTATGAGCTATGGGAGCGAAGCGGCAAACCCGAAGGCAGGGAGGAAGAATTCTGGCGGTTGGCGGAGCAGGAGTTGCGAAACGAGGACAAGTCATCTCCCCTCCGCACCCCAGACAGCCTGTAAACAGAGAAGAAGCGCTTAACCGGATGTCTCATTCCGCAGCAGCCGAAACCATATTGCTGTACTTTGTGCTGCCTCTTTGGTTACTGGCCGGCTTTGCTGATTACCTTTGCCATCGCGCTTCTCGGATTGAGACGACGAGCGGCTATAAGGAAACCCTGCTTCATCTGTTGATGTTGATCGAACTGGCGATACCATTGCTGGCGGCATTTTTTTTGGAAATCAACGCTCTCATTATTGCGGTAATGATCGTCGGTTTTGTTACGCATCAGCTGACAGCCCTCTGGGATACAACATTCGCCAGCCATAAGCGGCGCATCACGCCGATCGAACAGCAGGTCCATAGTTTTCTTGAGCTGATTTCTCATGGCGATGGTTATCGTCATTATCTTGAACTGGCCACAATTCCTCGGCCTTTGGGGGCTGGGATCTGAGCCCGCACGTTACGAACTCGTTCTGAAGCGAGAGCCATTACCTTGGGCATACGTGGCGACGTTCTTGTTCGCAGTCCTGCGGTTTGAGGTCCTTCCGTACATGGAGGAATTCGTTCGAGGCTTACGGTCGCGGAAGAGGGCTTAACTCCGAACGCGGAGGACCATCAATGAAGATTGCCGTCATCGGAGCGACAGGACTGTTGGGTTCCGCTATTGTGGCTGACCTATCCTCGCAAGGCCATTCAATTGTTTCGATGAGTAGAAGCGCCGGAATCGGGTGTCCGGGCGCGGTCTCGATCGATCTCAACGAGGCAACGTCGCCCTCTTACTGGCTGCCCCATCTCGACGGCGTAGAAGCCGTAGTGAATTGCGCCGGGGTGCTCCAAGATAGCCCAAAAGATTCCACGTCGATGGTCCATCATCGGGGGATTGCGAATCTTTTTGCCGCCTGCGAGCAACTCAAAATCCGCCGCGTCATCCATTTCTCCGCAATTGGCGTAGACCGGCAAACCCCCAGTGCGTTTTCAGAAACGAAGTTATCTGGCGACAAGGCTCTGATAGCGCGTGACCTCGATTGGATCATCTTGCGGCCGTCCGTCGTAATCGGTCGAGCGGCCTATGGGGCTAGCGCGCTCATGCGAGGCTTGGCGGCCCTCCCAATGCTGCCGGTGATGCCGAATACGGGACAGCTCCAGATAGTCCTGCTTGAGGACGTCGTTCGAACCGTGCAGCATTTTTACAGTCCGGAGCGCCCACACGGACAGTTGTCGAACTGGTCGGCCCGCATCGCCATTCTTTCCTCGAAGTCATTGCATTGATCCGGGGTTGGTACCGCTGGCCTCCAGCGCACGAGATCCGTTTGCCGAACTTTGTTTCGATCGTAATGTACAAATTCGGTGACACGATTTCGCTGTTGGGCTGGCGGCCTCCGGTACGAAGTACTGCCGAGCGAGAGATCAGGCGAGGGGCGGTTGGCGATCTTGAAGGCATGCAGCGGCTTGGGCTGCGTCCAAGAGGCCTCCCGGAGTTCTTCGCCTCCGAACCAGCTTCAGTGCAGGAACGCTGGTTTGCGCGGATGTATTTGCTCAAGCCAGCAATATTTATTGTGTTGTCTCTATTCTGGATCTCCACCGCCTTTGTCTCCCTTGGTGTCCGGGCTGGGGCTACGATATGGGTCTCACGGGCGAGGGCGGCGTCGAAGGAGCCAGCGCGGCGCTCACGGTGATCGCCGGCGCATTATCCGACCTCGTGATTGGACTCGCCATTGCTTATCGGCCAACCAGCCGGTACGGACTCTACGCAGCCATCGCTATCTCCTTCACTTACGCGATCATCGGGACCATACTTGTGCCCCGCCTATGGGCCGATTCTCTGGGGCCGATGCTGAAAATCTGGCCGATTATCATCCTGCATTTCGTAGGGCTTGCTGTTCTTGATGATCGATAATGCTGTACTTCGTTCTCAAATACTTACATGTCGTCGGCGCCGCGGTCCTGCTTGGCACAGGATCCGGCATAGCGTTTTTCATGCTTGCAGCTCACCTCGGCGGAAAACCCTCCGTTATCGCGGGCGTTGCCCGAATCGTTGTGTTTGCGGACTTTATCTTCACAGCCACTGCCGTCGTTGCACAGCGAATCACAGGCTCGCTGCTTGTGTTGCACGTCGGCTACTCCTTCTGGGAAGGATGGATCGTTTGGTCGATGGTGCTGTATGTCATCACGGGGGCACTTTGGTTGCCCGTCGTTTGGATGCAAATGCGCCTTAGGGATCTTGCCTCAATCGCGGCGACAAAAGGCTCGTCTTTGCCTCCTGAATATCACCGGATTTTCTGGCTGTGGTTTGCCTTCGGCATTCCAGCTTTCATCGCCGTGGCCGCTATAGTCTGGCTGATGATAGCCAAACCTCAACTTGCTTTGTTTGATGTGGGAGTGATTGCCGAGCTATCCTGGACGCTCAAGTCAGTTGCGTAGGGTAGGCACGCGAGAGTGGAGTGGTCGCCGAGGCAAGGCGCAGGCAGGCCGGAGCATGGTCGAGTGCTAGGAGAGCATACCTGTTAGCTCGCCAATCATCTTCAGGAGCGCCTGGTGCTCGGGTGCACCCTTATTGTTGGCTAGAAAATCTGCAAGTGCGACTTTTGTAACGTGTCCCCCAGCAAGTGCATTCGCTTCATGTAAAACGAATACTCCCTTGCCGTCCTGACAAAGCCACCAGCTATCGCCGTTTTCACTTTGATGGATCTTGCGTTGTCGGCTCAGGGACATAGAGATCTCCCACTTGGCCAACCAGTTCAACGGAAATGCGTTCCTAACGGCGGCAGCGTGTGATCCCCGGTGGCTTTCAGTGCTTCATGTGACCTTTAATTCGACAGGGCACAGCCGTATAGGAGCGAACTGTTCATCGTTTCTGCCGCTCCCAGCTACAAGAAAACGGCTCCCGCAGTCGAAGGACGGAAGTTCAATGCGAGAGCCAGCTGCGCTGGCTGCGCGGTACTCTTAGGAACGAACGTCTCTCGCCGGAAATTGAAGAGCCGCCCAGATTGGGTGCGTTGCTGGTCTCGTCAAGGAGTCTGCTTTCCGCGAGAGTAGGGATGCGCCGCCAAGAATCCGCGCCTGTTTCGAATGAAACGTGGTGGCGTACGCGGTCGTGTACGAGATCGCCGTGATGTCTTTTCAGGACAGTAACGGCGACGAGCAAGGGGACCTGGTCGGCCTTCTGCAGCGTGTCGACTACTTGGCTTGGCATCGGCGCGGTATGGCTGACGGCTATCCTACAAGAGTCCCAATCACGACTTCGGCTATGACATTGCCGATTTATGCTCGGGTGATCCCCGTTTCGGCAAGCTGGAAGATGTCGACAACGTGCTACGTGCCCTGCATGATTCGGGCATCCGGCTCATTCTCGACCTTGTCCCCAATCATACCTCCGATCAGCACGCCTGGTTCGCAGAAAGCCGCGCCTCGCGCGACAATCCGAAGGCGGATTGGTAATTGTGGGCGGAACCCGGTGCCCACGGTGGTCCGCCGAGCAACCGGCTTAGCCGCTTCGGAGGAAGTGCTTGGGAGTGGTGTGAGGAGCGCCGGCAGTTCTACTACCATTCATTTCTGCCGAGTCAGCCGGACCTGAATTGGCGAAACCCCGAGCTCCGGGAAGCGATCGCGGCTGTGATGCGGTTCTGGTTAGAGCGCGGTGTCGATGGCTTCCGGGTTGATGCCAGCGCTGTGTTGATCGGATGACCTGCTGCGCGACAATCCGCCTGACCCGGAGGCCAACGACAAGACGCCGCCCCTCAGGCCAGCAGGCTCGTGTTTACGGACGACAGGCCGGAAGCGATGCACTGCATCAAATACATCAGGGGCGTTTCTGGACGAGTTGCAGGGCAGACGGATCGGATCGGCCATTTCTACGGAAACAGCAAGCCGCGCCTGCACCTGCCATTGAACTTCGCACTGCTTGACTCGGAATGGCGCGCGATCTCGCTTCAGGCTACGATCGATGCCTATTTCAATGCGCTTCAGCAAGGTGCCTGGCCGGCCTTCGTGATCGGCGGTCATGACAAGCACCGGGTCGCCAGAAAGGTGCGGCAGGCTCAGGCTCAATTCTTGCGATGCTGTTAATGACCATTAGAGGGACGCCGTTTCTCGCCGGGGATGAGATGGGCTCCGAGCAGGTGCAGATTCCATAGGAGAGGACCCAAGACCCCTTCGAAAAGCTCATGAAGGGATTTGACCTCGGTCACGACCCCGAGCGGGCACCCTTGCGTCGGGATGACACGGAGGGAAGCGGATTTGCCGGTGGCAAACCCTGGTTGCCGTTAAGCCGGGATCGCACCCGCAATATCAAAGGACAACAGAGCGATCGGAATTCGCTCTTGAACCTCTACCGTGAACTCATTGCATTGCGTCGGGAGGAGCCTTGCCTGTCGCAGGGAGAGTATCTGCCACGCCGCGCAAAGAACGACGTCTTTTCGTTCGGGCGCAGGATGAACGATACGGAAATCCTCGTTGGAGAACCACGGCTTTGGGAGCGGGAAGGCTGCGGCGTCCGATTGTTATCTACCGGGCTAGACTGCAAGCAGGAGAAGGTAGCGGGAGACCGATCCACCTGAAGCCGAACCAAGGAGTCATCGTCAAAGTAGGTCGTTGAGCCCGCCGTGGAGCCGACGGTCAGGCAATTGAAATTCCGGCAATGCATGGACCGACCAGAAGATGCGCCTCAGCGCTTTTCGCGGCGTCCCCGCATGCTGTCGTGAAAGAGGTTCTGAGGACAGATATGATCGGGGGAGACGCTGTCCGCTGTGGCCAAGTGGTGCAATCCCGCCGACCCTCCCAATGGAACCCGTTTTCCGCCCTCCCGTTGGCCCTCTTTGAGAGGATGCGTCATGAACGTGCGAGATGAATATACGCAATCGCTCTGGATGGATGTTCCGGTAGTCCAAGCTCCCAGCCTGTCGGGATCCGAGCGGGCGGACGTGGTTGTGGTCGGTTCTGGCATTGCGGGGCTGTCGGTGGCCTATGAGCTTGTTAGCCGCGGGCGTTCCGTGATCGTGCTGGATCGCGGCAGCATCGGCAGTGGCATGACAGCGCGCACGACCGCGCATCTCGCTACGGCGCTGGACGACTATTACAAGGAACTCGTTAGCGTGCGCGGCGAGGAATGTGCGCGCCTCTATTACCAGAGCGTCATGGCCGCCATCAGCCGAGCCGAAGCAGTCCAGGATCTCGAAAACATCGACTGCGATTTTTGCCGGATCGACGGTCTCTGGGTCCCGGCACCGGAGACACCGAGGTCCCTGCTTGATGAGGAACTCGAGTGCTGCCAGCGGCTCGGAATTCCCGTCGAGGACCGCATGGCGCCGACGCCGTTTCACTCCGATGGCATGGTGCGTTCGTTGCGCTTCCCCGGGCAGGCGCGCTTTCATCCCATGAAATATCTCGCGGGTCTTGCAAGCGCCCTGCAGCGCGCCGGCGCAAAACTTTACGCCGACAGCTGTGTCGAGAGCATCGAGCAAGCTGGACGATATCGTGGTGAAAGTTTCGTCCGGGCACGAGGTGCGGGCCACCGACGTAGTGGTTGCGACGAACTCTCCGGTCAATCTTGAAGTCGCTATTCACACCAAACAGGCGCCGTATCGCACTTACGTCAACGTGGGGAAGCTGCCGGGCGGCGTGCTGGCCGACGCGCTCTATTGGGACACGCTCGATCCCTACCATTATGTCCGCCTGCAGCCGCTCTCTACCGATGAGGTTCTCGTGATCATCGGCGGTGAAGACCACAAGGCCGGCGAGGCTGATGACGGCGAGCAACGCTTTGCGGTCCTGGAGCACTGGGCGCGCGAACGATTGCCCGACCTGGGTGCGATAACCCATCGCTGGTCGGGACAAGTCCTGGAGCCGATAGATTTCGTCGGCTTCATCGGCCGCTCGCCGGACGAAGAGCATGTTTTCATTGTCAGCGGCGATTCCGGGCAAGGCATCCCCAACGGTCTTGTCGCCGGCATCCTGATCGCGGACCTGATCACCAGCGGCTCCAATGCGTGGGAGGACGTCTACTCGCCGGCACGGAAGATCTACAAGAACCCTCGGTGAATACATCAGCGAGAACATCACGCCGTTGAAAAATTTCGCGGAGTATCTTTCGGCGAGCGAAATCGCTTCCGTCGAGCGGCTGCGTTCTGGCGAGGGCTGTTTGGTGCGTAGCGGATTGCAAAAAGTCGCAGCATGCCGGGACCAGAAAGGACAGCTGCACTTGCATTCCGCCAGCTGCACGCATCTGGGGTGCGTTGTGCACTGGAATTCACTGGAGCAATGTTGGGATTGCCCCTGTCACGGATCGCAGTTCGCACCAGATGGCACCGCGCTCAATGGACCTGCAGTATCTCCACTTGCCGAGCTCGAGAAGCCGGCGCACCACCAGGCCGCGGAATAGCTCCGGTCGGCCACTGCAGGAACTCTAGTGGCGGAAGCCTGGTGTCTCCGACCATTGTTCTGGTGCTAAGGGCGGATGAACCCCTTAGTGAAAGGCCCTCGAAAAACGGGGCCTTTTTAGTGCCGCCTTTTGGTGAGTGATTAGCAGTACCATGCCTCTCGGAACCTTTGACGAAAGGCGCTGTTGGCTCGTGTACAAACAAGGAGGAATCCATGCCGGGCCAGAATAAGACACTTGAAGACCTCTTCCTGGAGACCCTCAAAGACATCTACTACGCCGAAAGGAAGATACTCGTTGCGTTGCCGAAATTGGCAAAGGCCGCGAGTTCTGACCAACTGCGCGCTGCATTTGAAAAACATGCCGGCGAAACCGAGGGGCAAGTTCAACGTCTGCAGCAAGTTTTCAAGATGATGAAGCAGGCTCCCAAGGGCAAAACCTGCCCGGCGATCCTCGGGTTGGTCGAGGAAGGCGAAGAAGTGATGGAGGATTTCGAAGATTCTCCGGCGTTGGATGCGGGCCTTCTCTCGGGTGCTCAGGCGGTTGAGCATTACGAAATATCGCGTTATGGCACGTTGATTGCCTGGGCTGAGCAGCTGGGTATGAAGCAGGCAGTCCAGCTCCTCGAGCAGACGCTTGAGGAAGAAAAGAAAACGGACGCTGTGCTAAACAAGCTGGCGCAAGCCGCGATAAATCGTAAGGCGGCTTAGTCCCCAGTCAGCTGGCCCGCTCCTGGGCCAGCCCAGGTGGCGCACGCGTCGTCGAGGCGGCATAGCTGTGCCGTGTCCTTCTCTGTGGGGCGCCAACCCGATTGAACCCGCTTGGCGTGGTGCTGGCAGTGGCCGAAGTTCTTCAACCGCTGCTGGTTACCTTTGCCAAAGGGCAAGCGGGCAACAAACCGCTGATGTTAGCGCTTGCCACTGCCGAAATAGCGGCATCGATACAGTTGCAGCTCTCGCTAAAAGGTGAGAGCCGCCGCTGTCCCCGCCAAGCGACGATCTCGCAAATCCTAGAGTATTCAGTCCTCACAATGTCACCGGCCGTCTCGGCATCGGCAAGAAAACCGGGAGGGAGCTGCGGAACAGCGGTCCCCTTCTGCCGCTATTTCTTGCCCTCGCCGACCGTAGGGGCGGGCTTTTTGTCGAGATCCTGCGCCATCTCAAGGTGATGCTTCAGCGCGCGCAGGGTCTTACCGGCCCAACCCTTGAGGTCTGCGTTGTCGCCGCCCTTTGCGTAACGCTCGAACAGGTCGACGGCATCCTTATGAGCGCTGACCTGCATCGAATTGAACTCGGAGCTGAAGTCGTTACCGTTGGCACCGTTGAGCTTGTCGAGCTTGCTTTGATGCGATGAATCGAGCGTGCTGGGCAGTTCGGCTTTCACCTTGCCGCTGGAAACCAATCCCTTCAACTCAGTGCTGGTTTTGGTGTGGTCCGTTACCATCTGGGAAGCGAAGGTCTTCTCCGCCTCATTGCCCTTCTGTTGTGCGAGTTTGCTGGATTCGATTTCAAACATATCCGATATCGCGACCTGCTTGACAAAATCCACCGTCGAGGGGCTGACCCCGAGCACGGAATTGATGCCGGCCTTCTCGCTGACGGATTGCGCCAGTCCCGGCGTCGCCAGCAAAATGCACGCGATTGCTAGTACGGTTCGTCTCATGTGTATCTCCATCAGCTTGCGGTCTTTCAGTTGACGCCCTTGCGAAGCGCCAGGTGATGACGCGCGAAAAGAGAACTTTCCGAGGTGTTCGCACTGCGGCAGGGAAGTTCTGTTTTTCCATAGCATCTTTGATTCTAAGCAAAACGCTTACACGCGCGTCTATCCCTACTCCTGCGGCAAGTTGATCTGGCAGACTAAAGTTCCTCCCGTTGGTTGGCCTGCTGTGTAGGTTATTTCCCATCACCAGCCAGGCTCTGCCCGTAGGCGTTGGTGGCTGAGAGACCGAGCGCGCTCCCGCCTGCACAAAAAGGGAGGCGCGTAATGGAACACGCGCAGCGCATTGAGGCGATCCAGGCTCGCATGGCTGAGCAAATCGAGACTATCGCACGAGCCGTTTGCGAGGATAAGGAGCCGCTGACCGCCGAACTAGTGCTTAGGGCGCTCGCTACCCAGATGGCGCATGAAGACGCGCGTCCAGCCGGTGTGGTCCTAGTTAAGGCGCGCGAGAAAATTAGGACAGCTTGTGCTGGCGCACTTCCCCAGTCGTCATATTCAGCGTCGGAATATGCTCAGGGGGTAGCTGTCGCTAGCGCGTGAGGTCGCAGCGAGCCAGATTTGGACCCGCCGTCATCGATCGTCACGCGGACTAGATGAACCTCGGTCGCCTGTTGCATAAGCAATAAAAGCGGCATCGAGGGAATCGTTTCAAAAATCTTCACATAAGCTAGTGCTGCAACCTGGAATGGGACACTGCTCCTGACACGCTTGAGTAAATGCGGAGATCAAGACCGGAGCGCAACCTGTTTGCATGTTCAGGCTCACTCATCATGACGGTGTCGAATACAGCTTCATGGGTTGGCGGCGATATCGTTCGTAGCGCTCATCGTAGGCGTCGGCGCCCTGTTGATCGGATGAGCCTGTCATCTCATAGATGATCCAACCGCCTTGGCCTCAGCGTGTACCCCCTCGCTGGGGCCGTTCTTTATGTTGGCATGTCGGCGCGGTTAGGCGAACAGGTCTTTGCCCGGCTGCAGCATCCGCACAAACGTCCCGCTCTCATGGTACTCGAGCCAGCCCTGATCCTTGGCGTACTCCAAGCCGGCCCAGTACTCAGCCGGCGTCGCCTTGTCCTGGTACAGCATCGGATAGTTGATCTTTGTAGATCCGGCCATCCTGTACGGGCTCGAAAGCCGCGCGTGCTCCATGATCCTGCGGGCGGCCTTCTCGGGGGTTGGAGTAGGGGCGGTCGCCGATGTATTTCATCGCCTGTATGTTTAGTCCGCTGATCGAGGCAGCTTCACATAAACACTACAAATTACAGCGATTGCGATAGGGTTTAGGCCCAAGACGATGATGCCCGAACGATATAAGATTTCAGCCATGGCGTGCCCCTGTGCGGTCGGCAACTCAGCTTTGGCTAAGAGACTTATAGCATAAGTTGCGCCAAGAGCGCGTGACCCAAATGAACTATCGATCCTTGTTGCGCCCGAAGCGCTCTTTCGCCGCGTCCTGGTTTTGGTGCCAGTGCTCGATGCTCTTCGGGCTCAGGCCGGAATAGAACCGCTCCCAAGCCGTCCGGAACGCGGCTTTGGCGCTCTCCAGATCGGGCCCGCCGGTCGCGTAGGGCGGCACGGGCAGCGGCACCGCGATGCTATAGGTCCAGAAGGGCGGGCTGCGCTCGGTTGCCAGCCTGATCCGGCCGATCGCCCGGTGGGGCGGAGAAACAATTCCATTAGGAATACGGCCGACGAAACGGCACTACCTCGCCATCCGCGGCGCGGATCACCACCCGGGCCAGCTCCATGACGGCAAAATCTTGGTCTTCGAACCTGTCCGCCACGCCCTGACGGTTCATTTCGTGGACGATCGCCTCGGCGACCTTCGTCAGGCGTGCAGTTTCAGCTGGGCTGTCTGTCAGGTGCATCAGGTCCGCATCTTTCGAAACGGGCACCAGGTCTACGTCTGCTGCGCGGATGACGATGTGGGCCACCTCAAGGGGATCGAAGCCCAGGTCGGCGACTCCTTCGGCGACACCTTGTCGATCCAGCTCAGCAACGATCGATTCAGTGACCTTCATCAGTCGCGCCGTTTCTGCAGTGAGGTCTACCATCGGCCTGTTCTCGAGCTTCGGGTAACCACGACCTTCCTCTCTGGTCTGATTCTAAATCTATGTCCGTTGGGGCAGGTGAGGTCAGATATCGCACGAGACGCAAACGCGGCCCCCTGAGCAGAAACGGTCACCGCAACATCACCGCAAACCGGGCACAGGTACTTTTTGTCCATAGGGACTGTCGGAGACGTCACGCTCATCGAACATCCCATCGTTGGGGTCATTCGACGGTTTCAGCGGCGGTGCTCGATAGCATACGCTACGCGCCGTTCGGCGATGGTACAGCAGGGGACCCGTAGGCATCGTGATCGGCGATGACGCTGCAACTTCCGTCCTCTCGGAAGAACAGGCAGTTGCCCGCGACTTCCAACCCCGGCCAATCCGAGATCGACGCATACTCACCACGCCACCTTAACGAAACGGCTCATGCATTCGCGCTGTGCCGGGATTATCGGCAACGGAACCTCCTTGGAAATTGTCGGCAGGAGCGCTCCTGTCCCATCCTCGCGCTCGATGGGCAGGGAATCGGCCGGACCGCTCTTCGGCGTCTCCGCCTGCCGCAAGCAGGCGAGCAGATCTTGCTTTCGGTCGGCCAGTGCCGCGCGTAACTCTGCGTCAAGCGCGCCAGCGGGGCGCTGCACTTAAGGCGCTCCCCTTCGATCCATACTCTGACGTTCCGCTCGCGGAGAATCGATAAAAGCCTGGCTGTTTCCATGTCAGGTGCCTGGCCTTGGGATAGCCCGACCTGAGCCGGGCAGACGCTATCCCAAGCTTTCTCTCGGCGAAGGGTTCATGATCAAGAGGGTCGCAATATAACCCAAAGGAGGGTGCCGTTCTACGCGAGCGGGTTTTTGTCCGCCTGCGTTATCCGCACGTAGCTCCCGCTCTCTTGGTGGATAACGAAGGCGGTCGGCCCGGCCGAAATCAGCAGCACGGGCGCCAACTGCCGGGAAAATGGCGCGCCAGCCGGGAAAGAGCTGGTGCCTGTCAAATTGAGTTGCGGCAATGGCGATGAGGGCGAGGCCAGAGAGAGCGCGCAGATCGGGCGCATTGATCGAGGCGTCAGGCGGTTCGAGAAGGCGGCCATCTTGTTCGCCAGGCCCGCGACCACCACCGCCCTTCCTTTTGAGAGCGCCGCGATACCGCTCGCGGCGACCGGACGCGGCTTCATCGTGAGAAGACGCAGCAAGGGCGAGGCAGTTGCGCTGATGGCGGCATCACACGAATGATCCGCGTTAGCTCACGATTGGTCCAGCCGTAGCTTCATCCAAACCGGCACGAGCTTGGATAGCGAGGCTTCGTTCTGCAGCCTGCGAGTCGAAGTATTCCTCAATCGAATAAACCTTGCCCCATCGCAACTTGAAGACGTGGACGCCCCTGTTCACATACGAGCTTTGGCCGTCAAGTAGCCTCGCGTTGGCCCGCCACTTGACGAACACTGTGGTATTCCATGGCCAACCCGTCACCTCGACCTGCTCAATATCTATGTGAAGCTTCGGGAAAACACGGCCCATGCGCTCGAACCACTGCTTCACCGATTGCTTTCCATGTCGCTCACCCCCCAGCGCATGATCTCCGGCAACCCAGTGATACGCGTTTGGTGTAAGGCCCTGTGCAGCATCATCCCAACGCTGGTTGTTGACATGATCGAAGCTCCTGCGGATCTCTTTTTTGACAATTAGACTGTAGACCATTGATGCCCCCTGTTGTTGGATGGCCGACGGCTCTGCAAAACGGATGGATACTTTCCAGATACTGAAAGCTGCTCCGGGTAACGACGGCGATCTGTAGGAAAAGCTGGCTGACGGGTGGCCACGCAGACGGCAGCGGCGCAATAGTCAGAGCCAGCGGCGAACCTCGGCCTTGTAGCGGCGGTAGTCGTCGCCGAACTTCGCTTCGAGATAGCGCTCCTCGCGAGCGATCACCTGCGCCTGGATCGCGATCAGCACCAACGGGAGCAAGGCGAAGGCGATCGGCCCGTCGAAGCCGATCGCAAGGCCGGCATAGATAAGCGCCATGCCGAGATACATGGGATTGCGGGTCCACCGATAAGGGCCGGTCGTTGCGATGATGGTCGTTGGCTGCGACGGCGGAACGTTGGTGCCCAGCCGCCGGAACAGCCCCGCCGCCGCAAGCACCATCGCCGCGCCGGCAACGAACAGCAGCGCGCCCGTCGCGACCAGCAACCGCCAGTCGATGCCGAAAGAGCGGAGGATGACGAACCGCTCCGCCGCCAGCCCCAACAGCAGCGCTCCCAGATAGACGAAGGGCGGAGGGAAGCGCACATCCGCGCTGTCCGGTTCGACCGCCATGCTCATCTCCAATCTGTGCTCTCAAACCACCATCGACTGCTGGGCGAAGATACCCGCCATCGCACCCTGCGATGATGCCTGGGTGACCGAGGGCAAGAAGGGCGTGGTGAGGTCGCCGGCGGCGTAGATGCCAGGCGTGCTGGTTTCGCGGCGCTCGTCGACCTTGAGGACGATGCCGGCGGGCGTAGCCACGGTGGCAAGGCCCAGCGATTCATGTAGGCTTGCGGACGGCTTGTTGCGAGGACTGGCGAACAGGATGTCGACCGCGACATTGCGGCCGGTATCGACATTGACGGTGGTGATATGGCCCTCATGATGGGCGATCTCGATGATTCGGCCAACGACGGCAGGTACGCTGCGGCGCGCCAGATCGGCCTGGACATCGGGCGGAATGTCGTGACCATCAGCGAAGAGCGTCAACTTGTCGGTCCAATCGTGGAACAGCCTGACCTGATTGTGCGACTGCGGGCCGGACCAGACGAGGCCCCAATGCTGGCCGGCGACTTCAAAGCCGTCGCAATACGGGCAGGGCACGATGGACGTGCCCCAGGTTTCGGCGTAGCCCGGAACATCAGGCATCTGGTCGGCGACGCCATAGCTCAGGATCAGACGACGCGCCCCAAAGCTTTCGCCATCGGAAGTGAGGACGTTGAAATCGTCGATGGCGCCGGAGACACTGTCGGCCCGGGCACTGACCAGCTTGATCGTGGGATAACGCGCCAACTGCCGTCGCGCCTCGGCCAGGATGCCTAGCGGGGGCTTGTGATCGTGGCCGAGCAGGCCATGCGAGTGGCCGGCGAAGCGGTTGCGCGGCAGACCGGTATCGAGAACCGTGACCTTGCGGCGGGCACGGCCGAGCTGCAGGGCGCCGGCGAGACCGGCAAAGCTGCCGCCGATGATGATGACGTCATCCATGGTGATGGGCTCCATTTGGAGGACAGGTTGAAACCTCCCCCTTTGGCTTGCATATTTCAGAAACTGCGTGGTATCGTAATTCATGAATTAGAATACTGTCAAGTACTGGAATTGTCGTGACCGAAAACAGCCAGGGCCGGCGCGGCCGACCCGCCAACGAGGCGCTTGGCCAAACGATCGTCGACGCCGCGCGCGAACTCTTTGTGGAGTTGGGTTTTCAAGCGACGACATTGGACAAGGTCGCCCAGCGAGCGAAGATATCTAAGCTCAGCATCTACAGACACTTCGAGAACAAGGAGGCGCTATTCGGCGCGGCCATGGCGGCCGGCTGCCATCAGTTGTTTGCACCACAGGCCCTTCTTGAAGGCGTCGACGGCTCGGTCGAAGATCAGCTCATGGCAGTGGGATCATCACTGCTTCGCACGCTGTTGAGATCAGACGTCCGCAGTCTCGAAGCCATGGTCATGGCCGACAAGACGAGTCAAAACTCGTTAAGCAAGCTCCATTTCGAAGCCGGCCCCGCCCATGTCATCGCCGAAATCGAGGCCCTGTTGCGTCAGTTGCATGCTAAGGCGGCTCTGAACGTGCCCGATCCTCTCCGGTCGGCCCGCTTGTTTGCTGCGCTTTTCAAAGGATCCGATCTCCTGATGATCGCACGCTTCGATCAGGCGAGAGCAGAGGACGACAACGAAATTGAATCCTATTGCCGGTCGGCCGTCGCCATGTTCATCGCCGCGCACGGTGGCAACGACCACGTGGGCGGATATTTGCCGGCCCAAAGGTCAAAAAACAAAATTTGAATCGTACGTGACCGAGTCGGCCAGCAGGTCAAAGGCCGGCCAGCCAATCACGAAAATTGACCAGTCGGCCGCACGGTCCGACTAACGTCCCCTTTGGGTCTTGGCCGTGTAAAAACGGTCTCAAGAGAGGTCGGTTCTGAGAGCCAAGAGCCGAGGGTGTCTCAGGCGGCGATCGCCGCGATCAGCGGCTTGGTTCCGATGATGTTCATGACCCGTGTGAGGTTGTAGGCCAGGACGGAGAGTGCCATCTCGGCGGCGACCTTCGGAAGGGTTTTGGTGAGGAAGTGCGTCGCTCCCATGCGGGCCTTCATCGTGCCGAACGGATGCTCGACTGTTTCTCGACGCTGGCGCATGGCCTGTGGATTTGCATCAAGGCGCTGCTGCACAGCTTCGAGCAGATGCTCTTGCTCCCATCGTGGAATCCGCCGCTCTGGCCCTGTCGTGCACTGGGATTTGAGCGAACAGTTCTGACAGGCTGTGGTCCAGTAGCGCCTTATCTCCTTGCCATCTTCCTCGCTCGTGAAGCGATATGGCAGTTGCTCCCCAGCCGGACAGCGATAGGCGTCTTCCTCCGGCAAATAGACAAAGTCCTGCTTGCCGAAACGCCCATCTGACTTGGCGCCCGACGTTTGCGGCTTGGGCAGAGTTACCGTGACGCCGGCCTCGTGGCACGCGAGGATCTCCAGGCTGCTGAAGTAGCCGCGATCGGCCACGGCCTCGAGCGTCTCGGTCTTTAGAACGGCCTTCGCCTGCTTGGCCATGCTGGCTAGTTGGGCCCGATCTGAGCCGCTGTTCGTGACCTCATGTGCCACAATCAGATGATGCTCGGTATCGACGGCAACCTGCACGTTGTAGCCGACGACGCCGGAACCGCGGCCACTTGTCGCCATCGAACGGCTGTCTGGATCGGTCAAGGAGATTTGCTGGTCGGGCGAAGCCAGCATCTGCTTCTCGTAGACGGCAAGCTTGCCCATTTCCTCCTTCAGCTTGGTCAGCTTCTCGCTGAGCCTCGTCACCTTCGCGGCCAGCGCCTCGCTCGGCTCCTGTCGGTCGGCCGTGTCAAGTTGGCTCAGATAGCGCGAGACGCTCTCCTCCAGCTGCGCACGCCGCCGTTGCACCTTCGCCCGCGTGAAGTTCTTGTCCCGGTTGTTCACGGCTTTGAACTTGCTGCCATCGATGGCGACGCTCGCCGTCGCGAGAAGGCCCATCTCACGGCAGAGTTCGACGAAGCGCGCACAGACCTTGCGTAGCGCCAGGTCATTGTCCTTGCGGAAGTCCGCGATCGTCTTGTGATCGGGAGCGAGCCGACCCAGCAGCCACATGACCTCGACATTGCGTCCGGCCTCTCGCTCCAGCCGTCGGCTCGACTGCACCCGGTTCAGATAGCCATAAATATAAAGCTTCAGGAGAGCCGAGGGATGGTACGACGGCCGACCGGTCGTCGCCGGCTCCACCCCTTCGAAGCTCATCTCGGCCAAATCGAGCGTGTCGACAAACACGTCGATCACGCGAACAGGGTTGCTCTCGTCAATGAAATCGTCGAGGCATTCGGGCAGTAGCGTCGACTGCCCGCGGTCCGCCCCCGCAACGAAGCGCTTCATCAATTCCCCCCGAAGAATCGCGGGAGAATCATAACAGCGGGCAGCGTTTTCACACAGCCAGGGTCATTTTCGACACATTCAACGAGGGTTGTCGGCTTGTTGACGTCCGCTTTGCCACGAAACGGCCGAACCTGGGCCGGGCCAGAAGCGTTGCGTTTGGACCGACCCCATGATTCAAACTTCAAATTGGGGGTCGAATCATGCGCTACGAACTCGCCGACTATGAATGGCTCGCCATCAAGCCGATGCTGCCGAACAAGCCGCGTGGCGTTCCTCGGGTAAACGACCGACGTGTCCTCAACGGCATCTTCTGGGTCCTTCGATCCGGGGCACCTTGGCGTGATCTGCCGGATCATTTTGGCCCCTACACGACCTGTTATAACCGTTTCGTCGCTGGCGGCGGGCTGGTGTCTGGGGCCGCATTATCGACGCACTTGCCGCCGCCCACGACTCCGCAGTCCAGCTGATCGACACATCCATTGTCCGCGTGCATCAGCATGGAGCCTGCATCACACGAAACCAGCGCCAATCGATGGGTAGGTCACGCGGCGGCTTGACGAGCAAAATTCATGCGGTGGTCGATAGCAATGGTCTGCCGGTGCGGCTGGCGCTGAGCCCCGGTGAGGCCCACGACGTGCGGCTTGCCAGGAAACTGCTGTCTCGTCTGAAAGTCGGGTCAATGTTGCTTGCCGACCGTGGCTATGACGCCGATTGGATCAGGGACCTTGCCATGAAGAAGGGCGCGTGGGTCAACATCCCGCCGAAAAGCAATCGCAGCGATCCGATCTGTTCAGCCCCTATCTCTACCGCGCTCGTAACCAGGTCGAGCGGTTCTTCAACAGGATCAAACAACGTCGTCGGGTGGCGACGCGCTACGACAGGCTCGCTGCCAACTACCTAGCCTTCGTTCAACTCGCGTCGATCAGGCTATGGCTATGCCTTAATGATGGGGTGGACGCCCCGCCGACGGCATCAATGTGCCAAAGTGGAGGTGTTGAGCACCACTTAAGGGAGGCGTCCGTGTCAAAGGTTACCACGATCGGTCTGGATATTGCCAAGCATGTTTTTCACGCTCACGGCGTGGACGGACGCGGTCTCGCGTTGTTCAGCAAGCGGCTCAGCCGGGGAAAGGTGCTCGATTTCTTCGCGGCTCAGCCTAGCTGCACTGTCGCGCTGGAAGCATGTGGCGGAGCGCACCATTGGGCTCGCCAGCTTACTCAGCTTGGCCATCAGGTTCGGTTGATCCCACCGGCCTATGTAAAGCCGTTCGTGAAGCGACAAAAGAACGACGCGATCGATGCCGAGGCAATTTGCGAAGCCGCTCAGCGGCCGAACATGCGGTTCGTTGCCGTGAAGAGTGAAGAACAACAGGCGGCAGGTCTAGTATTTCGAACCCGCGACCTGTTGGTGCGGCAGCGAACTCAGCTCATCAACGCCGTACGAGGACACCTCACGGAATATGGTTGGATCGCTCCGAAGGGGCCGTCCCATATGGCAAGGCTCGCCGATCTGATCGAGGAAGAAGAGGTGATAAATTCGCTTCCCGACGCGGCCCGCGCCATGTTCCGTTTAATGCTTGATGTGCTCACTGACCTCAACGACAGGATTGCGGATCTTGACAAGGAAGTCGCGCGGCGAGCTCGAGATGGCGGCGGCATTGCGGCTGGCCTGGGAACGATGAGGAACATCGCGGCGCGAGGTGCATTTTTACGATAGACCGGGGGGTGACGCGTGTTGGAGTGTGTCATGCGTGATGTCGCCGAACTACTTGAGCGGAAGCGCGTCCTGCTCGACCGGCGCGAGGACGCCGCACCGAACATCCTCGCCCAAGTCGAACGGGAGCTCAGGGAAATCAACGAGGAGCTTGCCCGGCTCGAGGACCTGACGGCCCCGGCCACTGCTACCCCTTAGCTAAGCGGACGGCCGGAGGCTTTGCTCCACCTAAGAGGGCGACAAAGGGCGCGACCCACGCCGCCGCCGTATTGCCAAGCAGCACCATGGTCAGAACGGTTTGCGTGAACATCATGCCGATCTCCGCAATGCGGCGGCCCATGGCCGCCGCAGGCGCATCGGGACACCGCCGGGGCGCGGCGGATCGTCGCCCTCGCCATCGAGGCGGCGCAGCGCCGCGAGGATGTCGGCGAGCCGGATCGGGTAATCCATGCCCGGGATCTCGCGCAGCGATGGGCAGGATTCGACCGCGAACATGTCGGATGCCCACGACGACAGGATGACCCGCTTTTCAGGCGCGGACAGCTTGTCGTCATTCAGGACCGCGTCCGGAGACGCATAGTGCGCGGCCGGATGAAACAGGAAGTCGAGCTTGCCGGAGTTCGTGTTGGCATTGGTCATCTGTTGCCTCCCTTTACGCTCCTTTCGTGGGACGGTGTTGCAGATCGATGAGCCGGCGGCCGACGCCGCCGGCCGTAATCGTACCTATTGGGCCTTGATGGCGATGCGCTTGACGCCGGCCCGCGGGTTTTCGGACTTCGGCAGCGAGATCGTCAGGACGCCGTTCTTGAACGAGGCCTCCGCCTTGTCCTCCTCGACGCCTTCCAGCGCAATCTGCCGCTCGAAGGCGCCGTAGGTGCGCTCGGTGAAGTGCTTGCCTTCGTCCTTACGCTCGTCCTTCTTCTCGCCACGGATGGCCAGGACGCCGTTTGCGATTTCGATCTGCACGTCCTTCTCCGTCATGCCGGGAAGCTCGGCCGAGATCGTCACCGCCTTGTCGGTGTCGCTGACCTCGAGCTTCGGCCAGCCGAACCGCCCTTCCATCAGTGGGGACAGGCTTGGTGCGCCGAAGCCGCGGAAGGCGTCGTCGAACAGCCGGTTCATCTCGCGGTGCAGCGTCATGAACGGATCATAGGTGCCGCGCGAGGGCACAAGCTCCTGGCTTTTCGACCAGGGAACGAGATCACGAATTGCCATGGTTCTTCTCCTTCAGATGTCTTCTCTCCTTCATGCATGCGGCGAGGGAGCGCGGACGCGCATCGGCGCGCCGCGTTCCACCGTCATCACCTCGATCGCGGTCAGGCCGCCTGCTTCTGCTCGATCTGCGGCGAGGAGGAGTTGCCGGCCGCGATATTGATTCTGCGCGGCTTCATGGCCTCGGGCACTTCGCGGACCAGATCGATGATCAGGAGGCCATCCCGGAACGAGGCCTGCTTCACCTGGACGTAGTCGGCCAGGTTGAACACGCGCCGGAACGGACGTGCCGCAATGCCCTGGTACAGGTATTCGCCGGCGGCCTTCTCGGGCTTCCTGCCCTCGATGGTCAACGCGTTCTGCTCGGCTGTGACGGTGATGTCGTCGGCGCCAAAGCCTGCGACCGCCAGCGAGATCCGGTAGTGATCTTCGCCGGAACGCTCGATGTTGTAGGGCGGGTAGTTGTCCTCGCTCGTGTGGCGCAGCGCGCCGTCAACGAGGCCGGCCAGGTGATCGAAGCCGATGGTGGAGCGCCACAGGGGCGCGAAGTCGAAGGTGGTCCTCATACCAAGTCCTCCAAAGAGCAAGATGGTTACGAAGGAACGCTAGACGACAGGTCCGAAAACCGGACGCCCGGCGCCCGCACCGGACCCATGACGGCGTCCGATACACCGCTCCCGCGGCAAAAAACGACTTAGAAAAACGACAAGCCGATTCAAGAGGGACCGCGAAAATTTTTCGACGCCCTGGATGCCGCGCCGCATCATGGAGCTCGCGCAACGCAGCGACGTTAAGGGTTGCTTACAAGGCAGGCGGCCGCCGCTTGACAGCGGGAGCGACCTGAATAATTTTTCTCCACCGGGAATTCATTCCGTTTCTCGAAACCGAAAAGGACAACAACGACCGTCTGGAGCGGCGACAATGTTCAATGAAGATATTGCCCGTATCCGCGCCCGCCGCGGTAACACCCGCAGGTATGCACGCCTGCTGAAGACCAGGCTTTCGGACCTCGAGCGTCAGTATATCGAAGGTCGATTGTCAGAGGAGTGGGCCGCCTCGGGGCACTGGTCCGAAGCGTTCCCTGTCTCGTTTACCATGCCCAAACATCTCGGCGCACCCCCGAGCGCGGAGGCGTCATTATGACCAACTTCCCCTCTCGAACCGGAGACGACCGCTTCGCGGCATTCGACATCGTGCTGAAGAGGCGCGGCCGCGGCAGGTGGAAATGGTCCGTCTGTGCGGCCGGAGGAGAGACCATCCTATGCGGGTCGGAATGCAGTCGCCCGGCCGCGCGGTACAAGGCACAGAGTGCGCTCTTTCTCCTGCTGTGCGCCAGTGCCTCGCGTATTCCCGCGTTGCCGCCTGCGTCAGCATCGGAGATCTTCGAGGCGAGCGCTCGCAGGCCGCAGAGCCGGATCACGATCGAAGGATTGCGCCAGCCGAGAAAGTGCTCGGAAGATATCGAGAGGCTCCGTTCGGCCCATGCGGCCGCCGCTGCGTCCAAGGCGATGGCCCGGCGCCTTGTGCGTCGGACCCTTCGCCCATCTGGAGGCATGGGTGCATCCGAGCTCTAGGGAGCTCGGAGAGGCGGGGAGATCTACATCGAAGCCCGACGGTCGGGATGGCCTGTCGTCGGGGAAAACAGAGCTGGAAAGGACGGCCGACCGACCGAGACCCGAGGGATCGTCAAGGCTGCAGCGCGCGGGTGCTGCATCCAGTTTTCCGCCAGCGTATGGATGCAGCTCGTCTTCGACGACCTTCTTCGGACTGGCGCCGGTCCAGCGCGAGGCCGAGAACAGCCGTCGCACGTTCGTCAGCGCGGCGAGGCGACCGTGAAAGGCCGCCCGGAATTCATCGGCGGTCTCCGCTTTGGCCAGACGCAACTCGCCTGGATCACCGCAGGGAGATTGTTGGCGCGGTGGTCGACTTTGTGGGTGAGGAGCATCATCCTCTCCTCCGCTTGCTTGCGCGAGGTAATGTCGACCAGCATGTTGACCGCGCCGACCAGCCGGCATCGCGTCCCTTCCAGTTCTCCGCAAGGCCAACTCGGGTTTACGAGCGCTGCACTAGTCTAGAAGCCCAGCGCCGCCGGGGAGCTGGGAGCATTGCAGACGGATAAATGCGCGGGTCAGTGCTTCCCCCAAGCAATAGCCCCCAGAGCGCCTACCGGGTTCCAAAGAAGGCAGGATCCGTCCGGCCTCCCTACCGCCCGATCGTCCGCGACCGACATGAAGCCAATGTTGCAGCTGGCTTGGCAGCATCTCAGCCCGCTAATCCGGGCAATTCGCTCCGAAGGCCGGTCATAACAAAGTTCACGCCTATTGCCGCTACAATCAGCGCCATGATGCGCGTCATAACGTTAATTCCGGTCTTGCCGAGAAATCGCTCGATAGCAGCGGCCGTCCAAAGTGTCGACCCGATCAGGAATGTCGCGATGATCGACGCTGCACCAAGTAACGCGGTGGAGGACCAGCCAGGGTTGTCGTTGGAGAGTGTGATGATGATGCTGACTTCGGCCGGACCGACGAGCAAGGGAAATGCGAAGGGCGTTATCGCCCGACCGTGGATATCCACCTCACTGCGGTCGACTCCGCTGGGTGGCTGCATGAACTTCCCATACTGCGCCTGAAACATCTCGAGCGCGATCACCAGCGCGAGTAACCCGCCCGCGATACGAAAGTCGTCGAGACCAACATTGAAAAAATTGAGTATTTGCTTGCCAAGGACGGCTGCTCCAACAAAAAAGATCGCGACCGCAGTGCATGCTAAAACGATGATGCGATGGATACTGGCACTTCCCGCCTGTCGCGTGATCGTCAGAAAGATTGGAATGGCTCCGACGGGATTGGTCAACGCGTAAAGCAGTATCGTGATCCCAATGAATTGGTTCCAGAGCATAGCTGTGCCTACCCCGAGAAGCTCTGCTCCGCACTTCTCGTCGCAAGCTGCGCTCGACAACAACTCTCCGATCCGACGCCTCGGAGTGCGTCGCAAGATGCGGGACGCCCGTTCGACCCTCGTTTCGTATCCATGGTCAAAGTGCTTTGAGAAACCTCTCAGCGAAGTGTAGCTCGCTCATCACACATACGATTCGGAGCGGACCCTCGGCAATTCAAAAGATCTAGAGACGTCGGTCCGGAAAGCCTGCTGCGGCTTGAGTTCCTCAAAGATCGGGGCATGATCCGGCGCATGCTGTAAGGTCGGCCAGCGCTCCCATATCTAAGAGGTTTCCGACGTGGATTAGAAATCACTGCGCAATCAACCTTGCAACGCGAAAATAGGCCGCCCTCTGCGCCGTCGGCTGGACAGTCTAGGAGTGTGTATTGCAGCTCTTGTCGGTGGGCGTAGGCGACTGCCGCTTCTGCCGAGGGAAACGAGAGTTCCAGTTGAGCGAGCGGATCGTCGTCCTCCGTCCAACCCATCAGCGGCTCGATCCTAAGCGGCGTGCGGCGCTCGAACCTTAGCCTCCATTCCCTTTTTTGCTTGGGCGCCGAAGTCATGACCGAAGGCGCCGCCTTGTATATGATCGCTTGAGCGCCAGCGAGAAGTGTAGATGATGCATAGCCCGGCATTTTGTTTTTCTCCTCAAAGTCATTTTTGAGCCATATGTCGGTTTGTGCGTTTTCATTCATGGCAGCAGCGCAGCACGCGGGCGTTCGCGACATCGTATTCGAATGCGACAGACATCTTTATTTGCGTCAGGTCCGCGAGTTCGGACTGAAGTCGAGCAGTAACGTACTCAAGCCAGAGCCGATCTAGAATCGACCTCCGACGTTTCAAGTTTCGGTAACGCTTGCGAGGCCTGATCCATCAATTGATTGACCGTCACACTCGTTTGAGCGCGGCGCAACGAGCGCTTGGCATCAATGACACGGCCGGTGAAGTGGAATTTGACCAAGTTCCGCAGCGGCTTCTGTTTCAGCGTCTCGTCACCAGGATCGACAGCATTGGCATCCCTGGATGACGGCCGCCGCCGAGTAGGTCCGGCGGCGTCATCCGGGAATGCTTGGTAGCTTCCACCTCGCACCGTCCGAGGCGTCACTCGATGCCGCTTCTCAATAGAGCTCGCGCCACCTCGAGTTCGCTGATGGCCTGACGCAACGCTTGGCGGGCCTCTCCTTTGTCGCCTTCTGAGCAAGCAATGCTTAATCGCTTCAGATGTCGTGCTGCCGTTTCCGCATGCGCGACGATATCAGCGGCGCCGACGAAGCTGGAAGTCTTTTTCTTGTCCATGACCTACCTAGATCATCAAGGAGACACTCCGGTTCGGGAGAGCGGCGAGGCGTGCCGCGGACGCCAACTCCGCAAATGCCCGAGTCACAACCGTTTGGCTTGTGCGGCTATGTCGCCGACAGCGTGCCGGCTTCGTTCCACCGATCCGGCCAGATCGGTCTACGAAAGTCTCCGACGATGTGATTTGTTCTGCAGAAATTAGAAACGTCCCGGTCGGTTTCAAGTGCTTCTTGAGCGGAGAGCAGAGTATTGTTGGGAACGGCGCAGCGCTGAGGCGGTTTCTGCTCGTTGCGGAGAATATGAAAGCGTTGAGGACCGATAGGTGCGAATACTGGTCGTCGAGGATGATCCCCTGATCCGAGAATTGGTGGTCGATGTATTGCGCGCTGAAGGCCATAACGTCATCCAGGCCGCCGACGGCGAAGAGGCCTTGGTCTGGTGTAGCCGTAAGATTGCGGACGTGTTGATTACCGACATCCGGCTCCCTGGCAAGGTTGACGGCTGGCAGATCGCCGAGCGGTGCCGCGAGAACGACCCGGATCTGCCGGTGATATACGCGACGGGATCCTCTCCGGTGACGCCGCGCCCGGTCTCCGGCAGCCTGATTTTGGAGAAGCCCTATCATCCCGACCAACTCGCGCAGGCCGTGAGGGACGTTACCGCATCGAACTAGATCTCACTCCAGACGGCCGGAAACCCGGCGAACGGCAGCCAACTCGCTCATGTGGGATATTGTCTGGCTTAGGTTGGGCCGCCACGGGCGTTTCGTTCCGCCGGCCGTACCCTCGACCACATGTCTATTCGCCCTGGACCGGGAGCGACCTGCATGCGCGGCTGCCGCTCGACGAACCGACCATATCGCCCGGCTTTGCCTGCCCGGCCCATCCTGGGTTTACCGGCGATGCCCGACCCCGAATTCTGCGCCCCGTGTGGCAGCGGCTTCGTCGTTTGAGCCCGAAGCCAGCGCAGATAGGGCAGGCGCGAAAGCGTAGGCGCTGGCAATCCACTTCGTGGCTTTTCCTCCGAAGCTGTTTTGCGGAGCGCTCAGATATGCTTTGGCTTCGATCCGACTTTTAACTGGAAGCTCCGGAACAATTTCATTTCATCGAAGTTTTGGCATCGCCTTACCTGCCGTCGCTCGTCCCTAGGGCGCAGCAGTACGGGGATACTGTCAACCGGCTCTTGGGGGATTTGGCTATGGGCTCCATCAGCACTTCCCGGCGCTGCGGCCAGCGGATCGACCATCTGCTGGGTTCGCTCTATTGGAAATCCGGCCATCGCTTCGCGAGAGGCGGCATTAGGCGTCTTTCGAAATTGCGAAGTAAACTTAGGTCTGTTGCGGGCAGGATGGCCGCAGAAATCGCACCCACGTCTCGATAGCCACGCGAATTGGAGAAGGAGCGATCGTCATGTCGAACGTCGCAACACTGCCGTCTCTCACGTCGGAGGAAGGGCTCTCTCGCTACCTCGTGGAAATTCGGAAGTTCCCGCTTCTCTCCGCGGAGGAGGAGTTTACCTGCGCGAAGCGTTGGCGCGAACTGGGCGACCGCGACGCAGCATACCGTCTCGTCACCAGCCACCTCCGGCTGGCTGCGAAGGTCGCGATGAAGTACCGCCGTTACGGGCTGCCGATCGCGGACCTCGTTTCGGAAGCCAATCTGGGTCTGATGCAGGCCGTCAAGCGGTTCGAACCCGATCGAGGCTTTCGGCTTGCAACCCTTGCCTTGTGGTGGATCAAGGCGTCGGTCCAAGACTACGTCGTCAGATCTTGGTCGCTCGTAAAGATGGGAACCACTGCAGCTCAAAAAAAGCTGTTCTTCAACCTTCGTCGGCTCAAGAACAGGATATCCGCTTTTGAGGAGGCCGACATGGCGCCCGACCAGGTAAACTATGTGTCCGAACAGTTGAAGGTGGCTTCGCGGGAAGTGATCGAGATGGATCGGCGGCTGCGTGGCGATCTCTCACTCAACGTTCCAATCGGCCAAGAGGACACGCTGGCTGAGTGGCAGGACCGCCTGATCGATCCCTCGCCGAGCCCGGAACGCCTGCTGATGGACGAGGATAATAACCGCCGGCGGCTGGGCGCGCTCTCGGAGGCACTTCAGACGCTGTCCGCGCGCGAACGCGCAATTTTGCAAGCAAGGGTGCTCACGGACGAGCCGAAGACCCTGGACGAACTGGCACGGCAGTATCGACTGTCCCGCGAGCGGATCCGCCAAATTGAACAGCGCGCACTCCAGCGGGTGACGTACGCCGTGCGGGTGCGATTGACAAACGCTCCGGCGCCGACCTGCTGTCAGTGAGAAGGTCGTGTTGGAAATGGCGAATCTCAATAGCCGCGCATCGGGGTCCCTTCAACGTCCCGAATAGGAGGTCGTGCTCACGGAATAAGTGCTTGGTGCCATGCCGAACATCGGGGCTTCGGTATGATCGCCGGCGTTGTGCGTTGTATTCAATTGCGGGGCACCTACCGCACTTCGCCATGATGGCTTCTGACTTTTCTATCGACGTGACACGTACGTTCGGGTCCAACAATCGTCCGGTCGGCGCTGTCCAATCGGACGGAAGCCGTGTTGCGCGTTCGCGGCGCATCCCGCGCGCCAAATATTCGCGTGCTGAGGCTTGAAACCGACCTTTCCTCCCCTAGGTGGTTTGTCGCTGGGACCGTTCCGACTCAGTTCTGTGAGACATCGCAGACCTACGAAGGAGGAGGTGCATTCCGTCAGTGGGAGCGCGTGCCGACGCGTGGCATTGCCGCTAAGGAGGAGACGGAGGGCTGTAAACGGATCTTTGGAAGCGGAGGAGAAAAAGGAGGATCTCGCCATGGCTGCCAAGGAGGTGAAATTCGCTGCGGAAGCTCGCGACCGAATGCTGCGGGGCATCGATATCCTGGCAAATGCAGTCAAGGTCACGCTCGGTCCGAAGGGGCGCAATGTAGTCATCGAAAAGTCGTTCGGTGCTCCTCGCATTACGAAGGACGGGGTCACCGTCGCGAAGGAAATCGAGCTCGAGGACAAGTTCGAGAACCTGGGCGCGCAGATGGTGCGCGAGGTCGCGTCCAAAACGTCCGACGTCGCGGGCGACGGCACGACCACTGCAACCGTGCTCGCGGAAGCCATCGCAAGAGAGGGAGTCAGATCGGTCGCGGCCGGCATGAATCCGATGGACCTCAAGCGCGGCATCGATCTTGCGGTCGATGCGGTCGTGGACGACCTCAAGGGGCATGCCAAGAAGGTGACCGCCAACGAGGAAATCGCGCAGGTCGCTACGGTTTCCGCGAACGGAGATGCGGAAATAGGCAAGTTTCTAGCCGACGCCATGATGAAGGTAGGCAATGACGGCGTGATCACCGTCGAGGAAGCCAAGAGCCTCAACACAGAGCTCGAAATCGTCGAGGGAATGCAGTTCGACCGCGGCTACGTTTCGCCCTATTTCGTCACAAACGCGGAAAAAATGCGGGTGGAGCTCGACGACGCCTACATCCTGATCCATGAGAAAAAACTGTCCGGACTGCAGGCGATGCTGCCGCTGCTGGAGTCCGTGGTGCAATCGGGCAAGCCCCTGCTCGTGATCGCCGAGGATATCGAGGGTGAGGCGCTGGCCACTCTCGTGGTCAACAGGCTTCGCGCCGGCCTGAAGGTCGCCGCTGTGAAAGCTCCGGGTTTTGGCGGGCGCCGCAAGGCCATGCTCGAGGACATCGCCATCCTTACCGGCGGCAAGATGATCGCCGGAGATCTCGGCATCAAGCTTGAGAACGTCACAGTCAGTATGCTTGGTCGCGGCAAGAAGGTGGTTGTAGACAAAGACAACACGACCATCGTCAACGGCGCCGGCGCGAAAAAAGATATCGAGGCGCGCGTTGGCCAGATCAAAACGTTGATCGAGGAAACCACCTCCGACTACGACCGCGAAAAGCTTCAGGAGCGGCTCGCCAGACTGGCAGGAGGAGTCGCTGTTATCCGCGTGGGCGGCGCCACGGAAGTCGAGGTCAAGGAGCGCAAAGACCGGGTCGATGACGCGCTTCACGCCACGCGCGCCGCAGTCGAGGAAGGTATCCTTCCCGGCGGGTGCGTGGCGCTGCTAAGGGCACAGGAAGCGCTTAAGGGTATCAAGGTCGCAAACCCGGATGAGAAGGCCGGCGTTGACATCATTCGCCGCGCGATCCAGATGCCGGCGCGGCAGATCGTGCAGAATGCCGGCGAAGACGGCTCATTGATCGTCGGCAAGTTGCTCGAGAATGATCAATACACTTGGGGCTTCAACGCCGCCACCGGCGAGTACGAGGACCTGGTGAAAGCCGGCGTGATCGATCCGACGAAGGTCGTTCGCACGGCGTTGCAGGACGCCGCTTCGATCTCCGCGTTGTTGATCACGACGGAAGCACTGGTGGCGGACAAATCCAAGAAAGCCGAGGCACACGCGCCCACCGCGCCCCCGATGGACTACTAGGCGTCAGTCAGTGCAGGCATCTAACTCAAAGTCGGGAGAAGATCCGTGGCAGATCCCTTAGCGCAGGTCAAAATGGGGACGGAGGCACTCGCTCTCTGCATTGCAGGCGTCTTGTGCGAACGTGAGCCAGCCCTTTTGGCAGCATTCCGAGAGAGCGCAGAATTGCTCTATCGCGTCCTTGATGATCGCGGGGATCATGAGGCTGCGGCGATGGTTAGCGCATTTGGAAGAGCGCTGGCGGATCCCTCCTTTAAGCGTTCTGCGAACTAGTCGACACAAGTAACAAGGCGATGACAAAATTTCCAATAACTGCTGCGGGTCACGCTGTCCTTGATGCCGAACTCAGACACCGCATCCGAGTGGCTCGCCCGGACCTTGTTCAGAGAATTCGGCAGGCGATTGCCGACGATGCTAACCTGATCGAGAACTCTGAATATCAGGCGGCCCACGCAGAACAGGAACTGAATGAAGCGCGAATCGCCGAATTGGAGGACAAGCTCGCGCGCGCTGACATTATCGATGTATCGAAGCTGTCCGGCCATGCGATCAAGTTCGGTGCCACCGTGACGCTGATCGATGAGGACAGTGGCAAAAAGCGGATCTGGCAGATCGTCGGCGAGCCCGAGGCAAACGCAAGCGCTGGCAGGATTTCCGTGACTTCACCGATCGCCAGGGCTCTAATCGGTAAGAGCAAAGGTGAAACCGTTTTCGTTGAGACACCGGGCGGCGGTAAGACGTATATGATCCAAAAGGTCGAGTGGCTTGAGGGCGGTCGAAGCGAGTAGAGCGGCGCATGACCGACTACGTAGTTGCAGACTGCATTTGTCGGCATCGATGCCGAAAATCCGTCGTGCTGCCTGCTGTTGTCGAAGGGGCCTCGGCTGATGCGGTGCCGGCCACGAAACTATGGGTTCGCCACTGAACTCAAGAAGACAATGGGCGAGGATAACAGAAGCCAACTCATGCCAAAGCTTCATCTCAAGTGATGGAGGGCGAGATGATGGTCAAGGCCACGACTGGACCACATCAACTCATCGCAAGCGATCACGTCGTGGGCATGGCAGTGCGATGGCCCAATGGTGCCGTGCTTGGTCACATCGAGTGGTTGATGATCGACAAGGCATCGGGGAAATTGTTGTATGCCGTGCTCAGTGTTGGCGGGTTTTTCGGCTCCCGCACCAACCTGATTCCCTTGCCTTGGGGCCGGTTGCGCTACAATCCAAAGCTCGATTCTTGCGAGCTCGACATCGAGGACGACGAGTTGAGGCGCGCACCGTCGTTCCGAGCCGACGAGGATTTTGACTGGGGTGACCGCACGCAGGAAGCGGCATTGCACCGCTTCCACAAAGCGTAGCTCATCCCCTCGGCCTGCGCCAGCCATGTCAAACTAGCTCGGCGCGTGGTGCCGGATTGCACTCGAGTTGGCGATCCTGCCGTTGTTTCGTCAACGGCCGGAAAGACCTTCCGGTGCCGTTGACGGTCACTACCAATGGTGCCAGCGGCGGTGCCACCATGGCCGGCCGACGTAAAAGCCCGGGGGCCGATAGTAAACCGGGGGCGGCGGATAATAGGCGTAGGCGCCGTAGAACGTCGGACGCCACCAGCACGGCCCCACGGATTACAGATCCAGCGGACCTGCTCAGCGTTGGGCTTGCTCTTGGCAATCTGATGCGCCTGCGGCAGGCCATTCGGCATTGCCATTGCGCTCGGCGTGAAAGCCAAAGCCGCAATGGCGATCAGAGCAGCCTTCCCCTTCATAAGATCCTCCTGACTAAAAAGGCTACAAACGCCGACGCGCGCCGGAGGTTCAAGCGGATGGCCACTTTTCACGTTTTTGAACGAGCGTTTAAGCGGCAGATTGAACGGACATCGTTCGCTTCCAACGGCGCGCCTGCAAATATCTCGAACGATCATCGCGCGACCAAATCCGCGCGATGAAACTGCGCTGCCCATGCTCGCAATTTAGGACGAGCACCCCCTGCAAATATCGCGGATCAGGTCCTTCGCGCGGAAATCCGATGTCCCGTTGAGGCGCTTCGCATCGATCCTCCGGCGAGCGATCGTTCCGTCAGACGGCCTGGCGCGAAGCGTTGCGGTGGGCTGAACTTGCTGCTTCGGGAGCGCCCGTTCCTTGCCCGCAACCTGAGTGATGCTAGACGCTGCGGCCAAGAGGGCGGACGCAACGAGCCAACGACGCATAGCTTGCCCTCCCGGTTAGCGTTTGCTCTTCCAAGCCTGAAGCCTGGTAAGCCAGTCTTTGAACGAACTGGAGAGCCAGCTCAGCTGCCTCACCATGCCTGGGATGATCTCGTTCCAGTGGGGCCAAGACGGCAAATAAGGGGTCTTCATTGTCCCATCCTCCTGCAACTAACATTGTGCGAGGAACAAATCCTCGGAGCTCGCCAATTCCACATGGGATTCGGCGGCGATCGACTTAGGAGAGCTGGCCCATTTTTCAAGACCGGCTCGCAGTAGAGCGTCTGGCCGGGCGGCGGCGCGCGGCCTGAGGCAGATCATCTCTACGACGCCCCAACAAGGTTGAGGTGCTTTTGACCCAACTGTTGCCGATCGTCGCCGGCAGCAAATCGAGGAGCACGACCTCCTGAAGGGTGCCGCCGGTCAGGACAAGGAAGATGCTCCTCGTCCAAGGCTCAAACCACATGAAGATCCACGGAGGGGACGAAGTACGTTGACGAACCGTTTCTGTCCTGCTCTCGGTCCACAGCCGGAATTGCCGGATTGATGGCAGGATCCTCTGGACGAATCCATGAAGCTCGCCCGGGTCGGCGCCCAACTTCACGCATCGGTCCTCAGGCACGCCTTGCACTTGTGCGGAAAGCTTCCTGAGCTTCTCAAGCCGGGCAAGCCGACCCTCCGGACTACTTGGAATGACGGTCGTTTACAGTTTGCACGAACCTGCGGCAGCGGTGAGGCGTCGCGAAGCGTCGAAGGTCGCCATCGATAGTAGTTTAGCAGTCGACCAAATGGACTGCCAAAATTTTTTGACCGCCCTCTTGAAGCCCCCTGCCACGAACCTAATTCCTTTCCCGCCGGGGGCCGGTTCCGGCCCCGGTCTATGACATCGCTACACCCATTAAGGAGGATGTGCATGCATTTCCGTCCATTGCACGACCGCGTGCTCGTGCGCCGCATCGACGCCGAGGAAAAGACCGCCGGCGGCATCATCATTCCCGACACAGCAAAGAAGAAGCCGCAAGAAGGCGCGGTCATCGCCGCGGGTCCCGGCGGGCGAAACGAACAAGGCCAGTTGGCCCGCTCGACGTGAAGGTCGGAGATCGAGTCCTGTTCGGCAAGTGGTCAGGCACCGAGGTCAAGATCGATGGCCAGGATCTGCTGATCATGAAGGAGAGTGATCTTCTCGGCGTCGTCGAACACCACGGCAAGCTGAAGAAGGCGGCGTAAGGTCGCAAAAGAAGCTGACAGTCATCGAATAGAAAGGAGATCAGGATCATGGCTGCCAAGGAAGTCAAATTTTCAACCGAGGCCCGCGAGCGCATGCTGCGGGGCGTGGACACGCTGGCGAATGCGGTGAAAGTCACCCTCGGCCCGAAGGGGCGCAACGTGGTGATCGAGAAGTCATTTGGCGCGCCGCGCATTACCAAGGATGGCGTTACTGTCGCCAAGGAGATCGAGCTCGAAGACAAGTTCGAGAACATGGGCGCCCAGATGGTGCGCGAGGTTGCGTCGAAGACCAACGACCTCGCCGGTGATGGCACGACCACGGCGACTGTTCTGGCGCAAGCCATCGTCAAGGAAGGCGCGAAATCGGTCGCGGCCGGGATGAACCCGATGGATCTCAAGCGAGGCATCGATCTCGCGGTCGACGCCATCGTCAACGACCTCAAGACCCACGCGAAGAAAGTCACGTCTAATGACGAGATCGCTCAGGTCGGCACTATCTCCGCCAATGGTGACAGCGAGATCGGTCGTTTCCTGGCCGATGCGATGCAGAAGGTGGGCAATGAAGGCGTGATTACGGTCGAGGAGGCCAAACACCTCAACACCGAGCTCGAGGTGGTCGAGGGCATGCAGTTCGACCGCGGTTATGTCTCGCCCTATTTTGTTACGAACACCGAGAAAATGCGTGTCGAGCTCGAAGATCCCTACATCCTGATCCACGAGAAGAAATTGTCCGGCCTGCAGTCGATGCTGCCGCTGCTCGAAGGGGTGGTCCAATCCGGCAAGCCGCTCCTCATCGTGGCCGAGGACGTTGAAGGCGAAGCCCTTGCGACGCTTGTCGTCAACCGTCTGCGTGGCGGACTTAAGGTCGCGGCCGTGAAGGCGCCGGGCTTCGGCGATCGTCGCAAAGCGATGCTTGAGGATATCGCGATCCTCACCGGCGGCACCGCAATCTCCGAGGACCTTGGCATCAAGCTCGAGAACGTAAAGCTCAACATGCTCGGCCGCGCGAAGAAGGTTGTGATCGACAAGGAGAACACGACCATCGTCAACGGTGCCGGCGCCAAGAAGGACATCGAGGCGCGAGTCGCGCAGATCAAGGCCCAGATCGAGGAGACCACTTCCGACTACGATCGCGAGAAGCTGCAGGAGCGGCTGGCGAAGTTGGCGGGCGGTGTGGCGGTCATCCGCGTCGGCGGCGCAACCGAAGTCGAGGTCAAGGAGCGCAAGGACCGTGTCGACGATGCCCTTCACGCGACACGTGCTGCTGTTGAGGAAGGCATCCTTCCCGGTGGCGGCGTGGCGTTGCTGCGTGCGCTGAAGGCGCTCGATGGTATCAAAACGACAAATTCGGACCAGAAGGCGGGCGTCGACATCGTTCGTCGCGCGATCCAGGTCCCGGCCAGGCAGATCATCCAGAATGCGGGTGAGGACGGCTCGCTGGTCGTCGGCAAGCTCCTCGAAAGCAGCAGCTATAGCTGGGGCTTCAATGCGGCGACCGGCGAATATCAGGACCTCGTGAAAGCCGGTGTGATCGATCCGGCCAAGGTCGTGCGAACCGCCCTGCAGGATGCGGCTTCGGTGGCCTCGCTGTTGATCACTACCGAAGCGCTGGTGGCCGACAAGCCCAAGAAAGCTGAGCTTGCTTCAACGGCCGCGCCACCAATGGACTTCTGACAGGAGCCGCGCCCGGCCGCTTGCGTGGCGGCTGGGCGCGATTTTTGCCGGTCAAGGAAACCGAAGATAGATAGGAAGGCATACAGACGCCGCTGCTCGCACGCGGTCTCAAGCTTCGTAACCATCGCATGGGTTAATATTAACGACAGGAGGATGAGATGATCATGGATCACACCATTGGCTCCGCTCGTGCGGAGAAGCGCAAGAACTCCACACAGCGCTTATGGCGCCGTCTTCTGACGGCGTCGCTGGCATCGGCGCTGGCGATGCCATCTTTGGCTGCTTGGGGGCTGAATAGTCCGCCCAGAACGACCGCAATACCCGCTGACGTTCGGCCATCGCCGCCGATTGCGTACCTCGAGTCAATCCGCTGAATGCAGTGGGAAACGAAAGCTCCAAGGCTGAGGATCGACATACTGATGTCGCCCAACGTGACGCCGTGGAGCATCCTGCAACCTGGGCAGGATCGGACCCAACGATGTCCGACCCTTAGCTGACCGCCGTTGAAGTGGAAAGTAGCGCAGGGACTTTGGGCAAAGACCCTGTGCTATTAACCTGTGGTGATGCCGACAGAAGTCGCGCGCCTTTTGAAAGGCCAAAGAGCTTTGGCGACAAGCCTCTGAGATTGCGATAGCGCGGCCAAGGGTCGGTTGTTGACGCTCGCCTTGGACTGCGAGACGAAGGCTAACGAACTGCGAAGCCGGCTGGCAACCTCGCGGTCGGCCAAGGATAAATCGTCCTCTTAGACGATGTTGTCGCCTCGTGTTTTGGCAGGCTGGCAAAGGAATGTTGGTCGCTGTTTATGGTTTCGCGCGATCGCGTCTAGGCGCATGATCGCCTCCAAAACCTTCGCTTGGTCATGCCGATCTTTGCAGCGAGCCGTAGCTGGCTGTGACGGGCCGGTATGCTTCTTCTCGGTCGCCATGATCGCGCCAGCTCCGAGCGCAAGCGAGCACCTCTGAAGTATCGAGAAGGGAAGTTTTCAGCTCTCAGCAGGGCATCGATCGGATCAGGAAGGGGCGGCATCCATGCGGCCTATTGCATCGCGGTAGATCGGCGCGGCAAGGTTTCTGGAGCGCCGCCAACGGAATCATCATGAGTGGCCGGCGAGGATCACCAATTTTTTTTGAGTGGCTCTTGACGCGATCAATCTGCTGCCTAATTTTTGCCGCGCTACCCCAACTTAACGGGGCGGTGTTTGGGTGCCAATCCGGACCCAGACCAGACGGGCACCGGTCGTGTCCCCGGTGCCGTTCATATCCATCTTGCTCCCTGGAGGATTTGGCTATGCGCACATACGACTTCTCTCCTCTCTTCCGGTCAACCATCGGCTTCGACCGTCTTTTCGATCTCGCCGAGATGACCAATCGGTCGGGTGAGGAGGACAACTTTCCCCCCTACAACATTGAACGGCTGGCGGAAGACCGCTATCAGATTGCACTCGCGGTCGCAGGCTTCTCGTCCGACGAGATTTCGGTGACGGCCGAGCAGAACGTACTTACCGTCGAAGGAAACAAGGTCGAAAAGACCGAGCGCGAATACCTCTACCGTGGCATCTCTACCCGGAGGTTCAAGCGGCAGTTCAGCCTGGCCGATTACGTCCAGGTCAAAGGCGCCACATTCGACAACGGGCTCCTCAAGATTGAGCTTGCGCGCGAAATCCCCGAGACCATGAAGCCGCGGCGGATTGCGATCAATGCAGCGCAGACGAGACCGCCGCGACAGCTCGAATCTGCGGCCTGACCCGGCCCGAGCTGCGTGCCGGAAATCGGTACGCAGCCTTCACATCGATATCGTCTACAGGACGGAGGCAGCCATGCGGCCGACGACCGCGCTTACCTGTCTGAATGATCTGAAGCCATCATTCCAAAACCAACGAAAGTTCGAGCATCCGCTGGGAGGTAAGCACCTCGCATGCGCTCGACAATGCGTCGCCTTGCAGCCTAGGAGCCTGCCATGACCGATATCAAGCTACCAAAGCAAGTCGTGGACAGGATTGAAGCCCGGCGGTCGTCAAGGTATTGCTCGAAGGAGACGCAACATTCCAGATTGATCGACCAGCGCCTTGAACAACTGCGAGAGCACCGAAACAACATCCGCCGTTATCGCTGGCTTATGGGTACGCAGCTCTTCGACTTGGAGCGTCAGTTCATCGAGAGGCGCCTCGCCGAGGAGCTTGATGTCATGCAATGTGTGGCATCTAGCGTCCCGCCTCTCGGCGCACGCCCGATGTCGATCCGGGCCGCCGAGACATCGGGAGAAAACCACCCATGATCGACCTTCAGGCGATACTCATTCGCGGTAGCGAGAAGATCATCGGTCATTACCAGTATCTCCTTGATACCGCGACCTCGGAACTGGAGCGCGAGGGCTTTCGCCAACGCATCCACGAGCAGCAACTGCTGGACAAGCTTCGCCAGCCTGAGCTGCGCGCCCGCGCGGCGTGATGGAAGGATTGTTCGGCAGTATGAGTGAGCTGAAGAGTTTACCCTTGGACGAGGCTATCCGACTTCGCTGGGTCTTGCGGGATATTCGCGCCAAACGCTTTGTCGTCAGTCCGCTGGATCCGGCCGACGTTCAGAAGCTCAATCAGATGGGGTTTGTCGAAATTCAGGATACGCTCCCTGTCCTGACGGCCGCGGGTATGGCTGAGATTTGAAATGCAAAAGTTGACCCTCCGCGATGAGCGGATTGCGGAGGTTGAAAGATACACTTGCTTCGCTACTAACCGTCGTATGGAAAGATACAAAGGTGCCGAGCAACTGTAATGGAGTAGTAACTGCGCGCATCGTTGGTCTGCGGCGGAGAATATTGATCATCGACCTGCGCAGGCTCAGGAGTAAAAGATGTCGATCTACCTGCAGACGCAAATCCGCGAAATGAAGCCAACAGAGATTAGCCGTATCGTGACAGCTTACGAACGAACTTTGCATGCACTCTGTGTCAAAGACGGCGACGACCCACTGACGGAAATGATCGCGAAGACGGTCATCAAGGTCGCACAAACGGACATTGCGGACCCTTCGGAAATATCCGCCCGGGCGATCAAGGTACTGGAAATCCGGTAGTGGATGCGAAGCCGAACCAAAGGGAAGTGTCCCGCATGATACTTACTCACGCTTCGGCGATGCAGGCTTGTCCGATATGTGCTCCGTTAAGCCAAGCCGACTGTCGCCCAGTAACGCTGATGGTTGATGAAAATCGTTCGACTGCGTAGCTTGGTCCGCAGCTGACTCTGTTCGGATGCAAGACTTTAATGGCCAAGCGACGCATTTTGACAATCCGACGAGAAGTCTTGTGTGGCCGCATCAAACGATGCGCTGCTATCGCCTTAGAACTTCCGCTAGGCAGCGTGCGAACAGCTCTAGAGAATCTCGAGCGGGAGTATCTGCGTGACCTCGACGCACTGCAGCAGCGGGAGATCTGGCGACGCACTGCAGCAGCGGGAGATCTCGCTCCAGCAAACGGGCAAGAGGTCGATACCATTTCGAACCGAAGCGGCTCGCTTGTATCTTGCCCGCGCAGCGAGGCGACGAAGGAAGGTGACGCGCCATCACTCGGCAAAAGGAGGCACGGACATTACTAAGCTCGGGAAGGGTAGTGCAGAAGGTGATCGCTGACGCGCCTGCAAATGCGCTGTCGTGCGACCTGAGGGCTGAACACGCTCATGGCCGGCAGACCGCCCACAAAGCGGTGACCAGAGAGTCAGATCTCCCCGCGTGGGTCGAAACAAGCCGAATAGAGCTAAGACCTTCTATGTGGGCGCTAACATGGTCTTGCGCGGCCGAGATGAGAGTTTCTACGGCGGATCGATTGCACTAGGGATGCTTCGGATTTAGGTGCAAGCCAGTTTCGATGATCATCACCTGGGTAATCCCGTCTTCAGGGCGGACTCACGATCCATGGAAATCGCTTGGTCCGATCATGGCCACCCTTGGCGATCACCTGGACGCGATCTCGGTCGTGCACGAGACGCAGGCGATAGCCGTCATACTTGATCTCATGAAACCACTAGGGCCAGGCCGGAACCAGTTTCCAACGTCAGCAGTCACGAATTTAAGCATGCTAGGTGCTGAGGGACAGTTTTGCGAGTTAAGCCCCGTCCTCTCTTGGAACTTTTCCGCTCATTCGGTTTTCTGCATTTTTGGTACATCAACGTCAGCTTTGGAGAGAGGAGCTATGAAGCGGCGGCGCAGAGTAAAGCAGATATACCCCCTTGAAGAACGCCTTACCAAGGAAGCCAGAGAGCTACGCAGACGGGCTAAGGCACTCCCCCCAGGTCGAGAGCGCGAGTCGCTGCTAAGACGAGCGAGGCACGACGAAACCACTGCCCATTTGGCGGAGTGGCTTCTGTCCGCAAGCCCGCGTGCGCCGATCTAAGGAGGCCACACCATGCAAATGGATCACCACCATTTCGATGGCGTGGAAGTCGCCTTCGTCTGCGCTGCGGCGGTGTCGTTTGCAGTACTCATCGCCAGTATTACTTGGCTTTTCATGCGATGAGATCTCCCCGATTTTCCGGATGGGATCTGGCGGCGCGATTTGGAAGGCCTGAATGGCGAAGAAAGCGAAGAAGCAGGCCGCGTGCGGCCGCAAGCAGGATCGTGCGCGTCACCGGCGGTCAGGATTACGAGGTGAGCTACGAGGCGAGGAAAACCCGGAAGTCGGCGGCGTCGAAGAAGGCCGTCAAGAAGGTCGGCAATAGCCGCAAGCGAGTTGAGCGCCTGGCTCGGGATGGCGATGAAAAAGTCGCTAGGACGGTACCTTCGAAGCGTCGTTAGCAATGCGTCGCTCGCGGCAGAGCGGCATAGGAGCGATGAACGTGCCCCGGCGCTTGCCCCCGAAGACCCGGGGTACATTCGCGATCATCGCCGTGAACCGGATGAAGCGCTGCTTTCTCCACTGGGATTTCACGCCGGATATCTTGGAGCACTGAGTCGCCCAGCTGCGCACTGGCCCCGGCTTCTGCGATCGCTGGGCCATTTCCTTTTCGGGAACAAAGTTGCAATCGGCGACGTTTAGGCACCGCTTGGTTTTAGTGGTTTCCTTGGCCTCAGCTGGTGCTCCCTCGCTGGGGCCATTTTCTTTTCTGAGCGCAGCCATGACGAACGCCGAGATGTGGATTCTCATCATCGTAGTTTTGGGCGTCATCGGCGTAGTGTTGGTTGGGGATCTTATCTTTTCTTGACGGCTACAGCTTCTTATCGGTTGCTGCGGCATTCGCGAATTAGGGCACGCTATCTGAGTTGCCTATGCAAATGCAGGGAGAGCTTTTCCGTGGCATCCTGTAACCGTGTGTCATCTCACCACATGTAATATCGTTCTGGCACTCGTCGTCGGCGTTGGGCTCCTCCTCTAATAGCCGATCCCTTAGGTGATGACGTCGACCCGGCCCCAGCGGGGTAACCCCTCGCTGGGGCCGTTTCCTAAAAAGCCTCCAACTGGCGCTGGCCTCCGTCTGGGACACTTCGCCGCTCCGTGATTTTACGGAATCAGCATCCGTGCCGTTTGATTCTAGGATTTCAAGTGCCGGGGCTAGTTTTCATTCCGAAGCAATTTTCATTTGTCCGGCAAGGGGCCGTCGCGTGATCGGCCCCTTTTTGATTCAGCGGGTACCCTCGCTGGAGGTATCAAAGTCCGGGCTTGCGAATCGAATTGGGCCTGGCAGGATAGTTGCGCCTATCTGGCAGCGTCGGCCCCAGCACTGGCCCGTCGGCCCCCAGAGTGTTGGGCCATCATTTTGGTTGGACACTCCGTCGAACGTACCAGTGAACTTCGTAAATTACGAAGCGCGATTCACGAAGGTTAACGACGCCGCTCCTGAAACATTGCAACGGTCGCCCTCCTGACAGGGAGAATAGCCATGGAAGACATGAACGGAGTGGAGCGGACATTTGCGTCTGTTACGGTGCTGGGTGTCTTGGTTCTCATCGCCAGCATGACCGCATACGCGTTTAGCTAGGCCGTGTACCTATAAACCCGGCGGCGTCATGTGACTGGTGAGTACGTCCGCTTTACTTCTATAGCGACCATTGCGACCAAGTTCGTGGGGCAGCGCAATATGTCGCGATGGGCCATGAGGAGAGTTGGTGGCTAAGAGCAGCGGAGCCAAGCTATTGGGATTACGTCGGAACGGCGATTTCGCAAACTAGTCCTTCCGCGCGCCAGTCAAAGAGCACCTTGCCGCCAAGTGGGGCGATCGTTCCTTCGATGAGGCGACTACCAAAGCCCTTGCGTTCGGGCGCAGTTACCCTCGGACCGCCCAATTCGGTCCAGCGAAGCATTAGCTGTCCATCCTCGGTGCGTGACCACGCCAATCTAATCCGGCCTTTCGCGTTAGATAGCGCTCCATACTTGGCAGCGTTGGTTGCCAATTCATGTAAAACCACAGCAATCGCCTGCGCAGCGGTGGGTTCTATTACGGTTTGCAGCCCCTCCATCACGATCCGCTTGTCGTGGCCTTCTTGGAGATAAGGGGCGAGCTCCTGCTTGGCGATCGCCGAGACTTCTGCTCCGACCCACCGCGTTTCAACAAACAGCGAGTGAACATTTGCCAACGCTTGGATGCGCCCGCTGATCACTTCCTTGAGGCTCTCGGAGCTGTCAGACCGAGAAAGATTGATAATTGCCTGTACGTTCGCGAGGATGTTCTTGCTTCGGTGCTCCGCCTCGCGAGCCAGAATGCTAATCTGCTCCTGAGTTCGTTTCTGCTCGGTAATATCTCGAGCAATCTTTGATGCGCCAACGATGTTGCCGTGGGCATCTTTGACGGGAGAAACGGTCAGCGAAACGATGATTGAGCTACCATCCTTACGTCGCCGAACAGTCTCAAAATGGTCGATGCGCTCACCTCGTCGAATGCGAGTTAAAATCTGACGTTCTTCGCTTTGTCGGTCCTCCGGGATCACAAGTGTAATAGGCCGGCCGATCGCCTCGGCGGCCGCGTAGCCGAAGATGCGCTCTGCCGCCTTATTCCAGCTTGTAATAATGCCATCGAGATTTTTGCTAACGATCACATCGTCACTGGATTCAACTATGGCGGCCAGCAGATTGGCCAAGCGCTCGGCACGTTCCAGGGCCGGCTCGCTGACGAGAGGTTCGCGTTGAAGTCCCGACTCTCTTTTTGGCGCCAAGATAAGCCCCCAAAACCAGATGCTGCACTGCCGTTGGTGCCCCAATCATAGCACCGAACGCAAAGGCAAGAAGGTCTCCATTGGCACGGTTTCAGCGGTAATTGTCGATCCCTTCTACTCCGTAAGCGTCCAACCGGGGCCTGCCCGGCGCATTTACTTGGCGTGTCAGGAGCCATGTCCCGCTCCAGTTCCGGCCTTATCTTATGTGAAGATTTTTGAAACCGAATCCCTCGATGCCGCTTTTATTGCTCATGCAAAAGGCGACCGAGGTTCATCTAGTCCGCGTGACGACCGATGACGGCGAGGTCCAAATCTGGCTCGCTGCGACCTCGCGCGAAGAAGCCGTTGACCGAGTGCTGGACGCTATCCCGGAGGGATGGGCTGTTAGCCTCATCCATTCAGCGACAGCTCGCCGCCGATCACCTCCCTATCCTCATGGCGATCGGAGAAGTGCGCCGGCATCAGGTGTCCTGAAGAAACGGCTCAGCACTTTGGGGGTGGCCTAGGGCCGGTGCTGAGGCCAGTTGTAGATCGGGCGCGAACCCGACGAGCCATTGTTAGCACGCTCCCCGACTGCTACTTTGTGCGCGGAACGCAGGAACTCACCATAGGACGGAAGCATCTGATTGACGCTTCTGGTCAACCAACCGCCCCCGACTGCCAGAAGAAAACCCGTATCGGCTCGTCTCGCCGACTATGACGGTGGGGCGGAGAAACAATTCCATCTCAGGCTACGGCCTTGGAAACGGCACCACGTCGCCGTCCGCTGCGCGGATCATCGCCCGGGACAGCTCCATGACGGCAAAAGCTTGGTCTTCGAGCGTGCACGTCACACCCTGACGGTTCATTTCGTGGACGATCGCCTCTGCGACCTTCATCAGTCGTGCGGTCTCAGCTTGGGTATCTGTCAGGTACATCAGGCTGCTTTCGAAACGGGCACCACGTCTACGTATGCTGCGCGGATGACGAAGCGGGCCACCTCAAGGGGGGCGCAGCCGAGGTTGGCGACAGTCTTGGCGACCCCTTGTCGATCCAGCTCGGCAACAATCGCCTCGGTCACCTTCATCAGGCGCGCCGTTTCTGCAGTGAGGTCTACCATTGGTCTGTTCTCGAGCTTCGGGCAACCACGACCTTGCCACCTGGTGTGATTATAAGTCTGCGTCCGTTGGAGCAGGTGAGGTCAGATATCGCCCGAGACAAAAACGCGGCGCTCTGAGCAGAAACGGTCACCGCAACCTGACCGCACACCGGGCACAGGTATTGTTTGTTCATAGGGACTACTGTTGAAGACGTCACTGGAGATTGGATCACCACGAAGTCGTTCTCGATCTGTCGCCGCTGATCACGGTTCGGCGCATGATGAGCTGTTCGGATAGAGCGGTGGGGACCGATCCGAGAATCCTCGGCTGGGGAGCTACGAGGCGCGTCTGTCTCCGAGGTGCTCGTCAATGGTCCTCTTTGCTGCGGCAATCGCTTCTCGCGAACTTTGATAGGTCATGGTTCTAATGGTTTGGCCCCTGCGGTCGAGAGGCGCGATCTCAACCAAGAATCCGCCGCCGGGTTGCTCGACGACCACTAGCTGGTGACCCGAATATTCAAGTTCGTCTGCCACTTCGGCGGCCTCCGCCGGTGCATCAAGACAACAATTGTTCTGGTGACAGGGTTCCGACGATGCACGGGGACTTTCTTGCGGCCGGGTTTAATGCGGAGTTCGTTCGCAATGCCACAAGCTGGCCGCGCTTGAACGGGTACGAGAAGGTCTTTTCCCGGGCTGCGCGATCTTGACCGACGCCTTGCGTTGGAGCGGCCGCTAATACGCAATTTGTCGTGCTATTGCGGGCTGCACCAGCAAGCGCAGTAATTCAGCCCATGCGAGACTTTCCCACCAAGATCACGTTCGTCGAGATGCGCGAAACGGGGGCAACGCGCGTCATTGTTTTCTGCAAAGACTACCGCTGTTCTTACAACGTCACAGTGGATGGTCGGTCGCATTCGACCTTATATTGCTGTCCGGCAACCGGGCAGCCTCGTCAGCCCTCAAGCAGGCGGCGCGATCAGACCGGGGCCGTCAGCTCCGCCGCTGTTCCGGCGCTGGAAGGTATCGCAAAGCACCGACAGGCCGCCGCAGACCCCAGCGCATCCACCACGGCGACCGATGCCACTGAGTATCGCTCCGAGGCCTATTGGGATGCCGACGACCATCAATCGGCATGCTGCCATGCGGAGAAAGACGCGGCATGGAATCTGGCTCCAACGACTCCCACCATGGCCAACGTCGCGGCGGTTCTCGAGTACGTGAACCGGTACGAAGACGCGGGCGAGGAATGGCCCGGCACCGACACGATCGGCCCGGAGGGCTGGCACTACAAGCTAAGGCAGACGATGGCCGTTGCAGCCGTCAACTTAGCCTAGCGACCGGTTCACGCCCCGGCGGGTTTCCCCCTTAACGCAATTTCCATTGTTTCCGGCGGTCGACCGCGGCGCGCACTATGTTCGGTCATGGCTTTCACCGCCTCATCTTCGTCGGCGCAAAAAGCGATGCTTCGCCGATCGGCAAACACGAGCCACTGGCGAAGGCCAACTTCCCTGATGACGTACTCGGTCATTTTCGAGCGTCCTGCAGCGAGTGGACCGCATCTTATGCAAACGACGTTGCTGTTCCATTAATCAGAAGCCGGCCCAGCGCTATCGAAGGCGCGGGCCTTGCCGTGACGGGTGCCGCTGTTCGATAAGCCGATTCCGGATCATCTGCCTGACTGGGGGGCGGCCTGGATCTGATCCCAAAAAGTACGCCGCCGGGCTTGAAATGCTGCATCCCGGCGGCGGCCTTCCAGCTGGCCCTGTAATCCCCGCAACACAGCGGTAGCAGGGCGGTCAACACACGCGAGTGATGCAGATCAATCCTACCGACGGGCTTTTGCGCGAAATCACCAGCGGCGATAACCGCCGTGATAGCCGTAACCCCTATGATAGCCGTAGCCCCTGTGCACGTATCCGTAACGACGGACGCCGTAGCCACGATAGCCGTAACCGTAGCCGTACCGCCTGTAGACGGGCGCCGTGCGCACACAGCCGTTCGGGCCGCAGACTACGGCGACGTTCTCGACGTTTGAAGCGGGAGAAAATGTGGCGAGCGGCATCGCCGACGCGCTTGCTGCCGCAGCAAGGCTGCCGAGCGCAGCAAGTCCAACAAGTGCAAATTTAAGTTTCATGGTTTCCTCTCGTGTCTAAGGCCCCCAAACTGTAGGAAGTTGAATGTGAATGCTGGATGAGCAGGCCGGCCGTTTTTGCGTGACGAAAATGCGGCGCGCTTATGCTCTGCGCGGGATGTCCCCAGCGGCCCCCTAGCAGCATCCGGAACGAGGAGGGTGCCAAGGTCCAGACTAGCTAAATGCGATAACGAGCAGGCCCGAGCACAACAGCACAAGGCAGGTCGTGATTAGCGCGAGGAGTCCATCAGACACAAAGTCATGGTTATGCATGATACACCTCCCTGTCGCGGATGGAGGCTGGTCCGAATCTATTAAAGATTTCGGAATCGGGTTTTGGTGAAGGCGGCTAGCTATTGTCTTTGCTGCCCTTCACGAAACCCGTGTGGATCATCGGAATAGTTCCAAGAAAAGACGCCGCCGGTCTCAAAAATACGCGCCCGGCGGCGTTGCCTTCCTGATCTGAGATACTGAAATCCCCAGCGTCAATCTGACTGCACGGCCCGTGCCCGCTCGGCTCATCTCCAGCTGGCGAGATGAACGGCCGAATTTGTGTCCGGCTGGGGAGCGCCCATCGTGGCCCATACGGCAATGCCGATGGCCAGCGCGACCAACATAGTCTTGGTAATGATTTTATTGCCATTCATCCTGGAGACGCCTCTCTCACGCGTGCAGTCGCCAAATCTCAAAAGTACGCCGCCGGGCCCGAAATGGTTTGTCCCGGCGGCGCCCTGTCATTCCCGGCGCTGGGGCCCTGAAAATCCAAGTATCGGTTACCTAGCAGGCCTTTGCGTCAAACGACTGTTGCTTGGCTCACACAGACGTTTGGAAGAAGAGCCGGTGCCTGGGCCGCACGCCAGCTCCTCCCGAAACGGACCGCCATGTGTCATCCCCAACGTCCCGTCCCACAGAAAAGCGTGCGACCCTCTGGTCGCTGATCTCCCAACGACCCCTGTAAAATCGACATCGGTTTTCGGCGCTGGCGGGATCTGGCGGCAAGTCGTGAAGACAAACTTGGCCTTGCTGCATTGCCACCGGTCACCGAGCGCAACATTACTTGTGGCGGGACGGGGCGCAGCCAATACGAAAAGGACGGCGGCGCAGGCCACCAGATTTGCGATCACCAGCACGCGTACTTTGCGAATCCGCCGTGAACCCATCGCCGTCGCTCCTTTCGAGAGAAATGGCGGGGCTAGGCACCGTTCTTCGAGCTGACTTCGCGACGTACGCAAATTGGCTTCGTCGGGAACAAGCGGCAGTACCCGGAGTCATGCATATGCTCCCGCGACAGATTGCCCAACGGTCGGCAGTTAAAAATTGAATTTAAGCATGCCCGAGAGGTAAGTATCAGATTTTGCGAATCTGCGCCGCTTGGTTCGCCAGCCCCTCCGCTAAAATCTCAGCTTGTTCTTTGGTTAGCTTCTCGGCAAAGGGGCCATCTTTTCTTATCTGCGCTGGCCCTTTGAGTTCGCTGTCGTAGACCATCCAACCAGTGCTTCCTTTCCGAACGAGGAAGCGGCTTCGCATCGGGCGTCCAATTAATTCCATTGCAACTACCATCCGTGAAATACCAACCCGGTAATTAACGTCTAGGGTGTGGGCGCCCAGTCATTGAACTATGTGAATTGGCGGCGATCAAGTTCGCAGTGAACTGGAAGCGGCCCCAACCTGGGAGCCGCCAACCCGAGCGATACGGGTTTTCTTCTGGCAGTCGGGGGGCACCTTGGCTGACTAGAAGCGTCAATTAGACGCTATGCCGTCTCGATGGTTCCTTGCCCGCCGGGCGTTCAGGGAAAAAAATCCAGCGAGATTCACAGACGTTATTTCCGGAGCCGGGCCTCATTTGGGAGGCTCCTAGCAACGGGGCACGTAATTTTCATTTCGTATTTTTTCAGCCCTGATAACGACGATCGCTGCTTCTCGGCGGACAGCGGCTCGGCGATCCGACTTGACCCCAGCATGATCCGGATGCTGGGGCCTTTTCGATTAGGAACGAAGTGGATGCAGTGGCATTGGCTGCCCTGTTCTGTGCCGCATCGCTACCGGCACTGAGAACGTCCAGTAAACTGGCCCCAGCTTCCACGGTCGCCGGGGCCGCTTTTCGGGGTGCCCTTAGTCCTTCGGCCGGTGCCGACGAATTTGCGCCCCCCGGCTTTCACGTCCGCGTTCGGCTGATGCGCTTACGTATCCAGCGGTCCTAACCGCAAAAATTTTTTCGACCGGGTTCTTGACAGGGCATCTCCGATTTTTATTTTTCTCGCGCCAGCCCCATCGCGGAGGCTGGGGCCTGGTCGCCCTCGGGGCCAGGCGAGACGGGCACCGGTCGTGTCCGGTGCCGTCCATATCCATCTTGCTCTATGGAGGATTTGGCTATGCGCACATACGACTTCTCTCCCCTGTTCCGGTCGACCATCGGATTCGACCGGCTCTTTGATCTCGCCGAAGCAGCCCACCGGGCCGGCGAAGATCACTACCCGCCCTACAACATCGAACGGCTGTCCGAAGACCGCTATCAGATCGTGCTCGCGATCGCCGGTTTTGCGCCCGACGAAATTTCTGTTACGGCGGAGCAGAACGTTCTGACTGTCGAAGGCGTCAAGGTCGAAAAGGCCGAGCGCGAATACATCTATCAGGGCATCTCGACGCGCAGGTTCAAGCGCCAGTTCAGCCTGGCCGATTACGTCGAGGTCAAGAGCGCGGCGTTCGACAACGGGCTTCTCAGGATCGAGCTGGCGCGCGAGGTGCCGGAGGCGATGAAGCCGCGACGCATCGCCATCAATCCGGCATCAAACACGGCGCCCCGACAGCTGGAAAGCGTCGCCGCATGATCGAAACGGCGAAGCCGCGTCCGACGAACGGGACGCGGCTTCGTCTTCTCAGCAACTCGTCTTTCGAACGGAGGCATCCATGCGGCCGACGACCGCGCCTGCTCATAACGTTATTGGCTTTCATCTGCCGATTGGCGATTACCACCAATATGAGACCCCGCACGATGTGGTGCGGGATCCTCGCCTGAGCCTCGCCGAGAGGCGCGCTTTCTTGGCATCCTGGGCCTCGGACGCCAGCGCTGTAGCGTCCAATCCCGCCTTGCGGGCACCCAAGGGGCTCAAATCGCCCGTTCCTGTCCGCGACATCCTCGACGCGCTTCGCGCGCTCGACGGCGATCCGCGCCATCCGCCAGGCGGCCGGCCTGCCCGCCTGCGCTCCGTCGACCGCTGCCTGGCTGCATAGGAGCGCGAGATGACAGACATCAGGCTACCGAAGCAGGTCATCGACCGCCTCGAGGGACGCTGGCGGTCAAGATTTGGACAGGCAAAGCGCCGGAGCTCAGAACTGTTCGACCACCGGCTTGAACAGCTGCGCGCTCACCGCAACAATATTCATCGGTATCGGCGACTGCTGCAGACCCAGCTCTCCGACCTTGAGCGTGAATTCATTGAAAGACGGCTCGCCGAAGAAGTCACGGCGATGCAAGGCCTCGCGGCCGACATTCCGCCACTTCCCTCCTCGTTCGATCGCGCGGCTTGCGAGGAGATCACGTCATGAATGGGCTGCAACAACTGCTCATAAGAGGCAGCGAAAAAGTCATCGGTCACTATCAATTCCTGCTGGATAGCGCGACCTCGGAACAAGAGCGCGAACGCTATCGACGGAGGATCGAGGAAGAACGCCGGATACTAGGCCGGTTGCTCGATAGCGACGTTCAATCGACATGCGCCGCGTGAAGCATCGCGTTCGCGCCGGGCTGGCGCCGGTAGGCACGACTGTAGCGCTGCTCGACAGGCAGGGCAGAAATGACCAGACTGTGTCTCAGTCGGCCTTGCGGCGCGGCTTGGCGGGCGCCTTCTTCGCCTTGGTGGATTTCGCGGGCGGCGCCTTGCCACCGCTCTGGATGCTCTGCTTCAAGGCGTCCATCAGGTTGAATACGCTGCTCGGGTCGGGCTCGTTGTTCCCCGATTTGCCGCGACGGAACTGCGGCGCGATTGGGAGGCCTGAATGGCGAAGAATGCAAGAAGCAGATCGCGCGTGGTCGCAAGCAGGACCGTGCGCGCGTCGCCGGCGGGCAGGATTACGAGGTGAGCTATGAGGCGAAGAAAGCCCGGAAGTCGGCAGCGTCGGTGAAGAAGGCCGTCAAGAAGGTCGGCAACAACCGCAAGCAAGTTGAACATAGGAACGGCGCCTTCGATGCGTCGTTAGCAATGCGCCGCTCCTCGGCAGAGCGACATCGGACGAATGAACGTGCCCCGGCTCTTGCCCCCGAAGATTCGGGGCATGTTCGCGAAAGGCGCGGTTTCGTCAGTTAGAAGGGGCGCAGTCTAGCGCCCTGATCTGACCTATTGCGTTGAAGGCCAGCATCGCTCCGTTTTCTGACTTGTCAGCCCCTCGGCTACAATCTCAGCTTGTTCTTTGGTGAGCTTCTCGGCAAAGCGGCCATTTTTCTTTATCTGCGCTGGCCCCTTGAGCTCGCTGTCGTAGACCATCCAGCCAGTGCTTCCTCTTCGAACGAGGTACCGGCCTCGCATCGGTCTGCCAATAAATTCCATTTGCAACCACCACCTGTGAAAACTCGCCCCGCGATTTGTCCGTGATGAGATGACACTCATTGAACTATGTGAACGAGCGGCCATCAAAACAAAAGCGGCCCCAACCGGGGGCCGCCAACCCGAGCGATACGGGTTTTCTTCTGGCAGTCGGGGGGGGGGCACCTTGGCTGACCAGAAGCGTCAATTAGACGCTATGCCGTCTCGATGGTTCCTTGCCCGCCGGGCGTTCAGGGAAAAAAATCCAGCGAGATTCACAGACGTTATTTCCGCAGCTGGGCCTCATTTGGGAGGCTCCTAGCAACGGGGCACGTAATTTTCATTTCGTATTTTTTCGGCCCTGATAACGACGATCGCTGCTTCTCGGCGGACAGCGGTTCGGCGATCCGACTTGGCCCCAGCATGATCCGGATGCTGGGGCCTTTTCGATTAGGAACGAAGCGGATGCATCGGCATTGATCGGCCTGTTCGGTGCCGCATCGCTACCGGCATTGAGAACGCCCAGCCACTGGCCCCAGCTTCCACAGTCGCTGGGGTCTTTTTCTTCGAATGTTTCTCAGGTTGAATTTCGCAGCGCCAAGAGCCGTTTCAAGGGCGCTCTCGAATAGCGCCTGCGCTTGCTCGAACATTTCGAGCAATTCCCGAGCCTCTGCCTCATTATAACACGTGCCCCTCGCAATCCGCTCGCGTTGGTTTGCCACAATGCGACGCCCATCCTGAACATGCTTTTCTGCGACTGTTATTTGCTCATCTAAAGTTGGCATGAGCTCTGGCCTGCAAATCTTCGGCTCCACCCATATTATCCGGTTCCGGGCGACAGAATAAAATGGCAATTGCAAAGGGAGGCGCTAACGTTGGTTTGTCGGGTTCGCGCCCGACCATCCCACTGGCCTCAGCGCCGGCCTCAAGGCCCCCAAAGGTGCTGGGGCCTTTTCTATGGCTGCTAGGAACGAGCATGGCCGAAGCTTGTTCATCTGACGAATGCGGCACATCAGCCCGACCAAGCCGCATTCTGACAGTGTGAGTGGAAAGCCCCATGGCCCCAGCGTGCTCCCAAGCGCTGGGGCCTTTTCGGTTCGGAACAACTTGCAACTAACGTAGTTTAGGATCGGTACGACGAGGAGTGGGACTAACCTACCGGCCTCAGCGCTCTCCCGGGCGCCGGGGCCGTTTCTTATGACACGGTCCCTGACATGCTTAAGTGAATGCGGAAACCTCCAGCCGGCCTCACCCGCAAGACACCGGGGTGGCAAACTTCAAAGAGCATTGCTAATCGAGGCGCGGGGGTCACGCCCCCGACATCAAAAAGGAACACTTGGCCCCGGCTTCCCGCTGGGGCCGTTTTTTGTTAGGCAGCCGATTCGCTTGTGCAAATACTGGAACATGGGCGCTGGCACAGACTACACATGTTCAGGTTCGATCACGTTGATGGTGTTGAGTCCAGCTTGCTTGGCGACGCTATCGTTTATCGCTCTCATCGTCGGCGTCACGGCTCTTCTGATCGGCTGAACTGGCGTAACTCCTCATGGATGATCCAAGCAAAGAAAAAAGTCCGGCTCGCGCCGGACTTCGTAGTTCAGGCCGAATTTCGAGATAGCGCTGCTTTTCGCCTGCCGCGACGTCGAGAGCCTTTCAGCACCTCATTCACGCGACCGGGATTGTCTGCGGCGATGGATGGAGAATGGAGAGGCCGCCAACTGAAGCGGCCTCAGCCCAAAGGCGAGCGCAACCATTCGGTCATCTGGGCGGCAGCGTCGTTCTGCCGGGCCTTCTTCAGCAGCATCTCTTTCTCGATACCTGGGGGAAGAGTCTTAGCTTCTTGACGCAGGCTCTTGGCCTCTTCGGTAAGACGCTCTTCGAGGGAAGTGATCTGCCTCACGCGGCGGCGGCGCTTCTTCATGGCGCAGCTCCGTTTCTTGGTTTGTCACAATGAGCGTCAACCAGCGGGTAGGAGCGCCGTTCCTAGAGTGGTTTCCTTGGCCTCAGCAGGTGCTCCCTCGCTAGGGCCGTTTTCTAGCAAGCCGCCAACTGGGGGCGACTCTTCCGCGTCGTTGTTTTGCGGAACGGGGCGATTGTCGGACTTCCTCGCCTCCAATTTGATCAGCTTTAGTCTGGCACTCAGTCGGCGCAACCTGGCTCGTGCCCGCTTGGCTGGGTATCAAGTTGGACGCCCACGGTCCTGCGCTTCGCCATATTTGCTTTCCTCTTGCGGGAAAGGCTCCAGCGTCTTGCGGCCGAGGAAACTGTCTGCCGGCAGCTTGAGTAGATCAACCGCCCGCGCCACGATCTCCTCAACAAGCGCGATCTGCTTGGTAATTGCTTCAATATGCGATGGAAATTTGACCGGCATAGTCACGCTCTCCGGTGATGACGTTATAACGCGCCAAACACATAGGTTGCTAGCTAGGCGGCCGATCGATCCTCCTTGTCCGGTCCGTCGCCCAACGACCTTGAGCAGCTCGTCGGGCAAGGGACGCTGCAGCGCCTTGGCCTCGTCCCACGGCGCGCGCATCCAGACGTCGCGCTCTTCAGCGGTGGATCAGCGGCATCCCCTTCGGGTGAATCGGCGCCACGACGCTGTTCGGCTCGGTGGTCAGGAAGCCGTAGACCAAATGCGGGCCGGGCACCGGTTTGGCCTTGGTGCCGCGGTGGATTGCCAGTTATGAATGGGTGGGACGAGAAGTGGTGCATTCTCATTCTGCCATGTGCCTTTGAGTTCTTCCCAACCTGCAAGGCGCGGACGGGTTCGTTGGCCGGATGTCTGGCTGCCCGATCGTTGCTCGAGCTTCGCTTCAGGCGCGACGCTTTCCGTGACTGGGGACTTCGGTCATTATAGACTATCCGCGAACTGCATCCGGATGGCTGAAGATTTCGAATGCGCTTCCACGCGCAACAGCAATTAAGGTAATTCCGCACGCCTCAGCCGCGCGGACCGCGAGCGCCGTCGGAGCCGACACCGCAACGAGCATGGGACAGCCGATCGCGGCAGCCTTTTGTACAAGCTCGATGGAGACGCGACTTGTCAGGACGATCGCGCCTTCGCCGGCGGAGATGTTGGTGGAGGCGAGCGTGCCAGCGAGCTTGTCCAACGCATTGTGGCGACCGACATCCTCGCGGACTGCGACCAGTTCTTGATTGGGATGGAAGAAGCCGGCCGCATGCGTGGCGCGCGTCGCGCGGTTGAGCCTCTGGGCGTCCGACAATGCGAGCAGGGCGCTCTCGACTTGCCGAGCACGGATAGTGATAGACCTCGTCAAGTGCGGCGCCGGACGCATGGCGTCCGCGAGGCTTTCGATGCCACAAAGGCCGCAGCCGGTCGGACCCACTAAGCGCCGCTGGCGCCGTCTGAAACGCTGTTCGCTAGTGCCGGCAAGCCACATGCGCAGCTCAACGCCTGACGGCCCTGAAATGATGTCGAGGGACTTCAGGCCAGAGACATTGTCGATGATGCCTTCGGTCAGGCTGAAGCCCAGCGCAAGATCCTTGAGGTCGGCGGGAGTCGCCATGACCACGGCGGCCGTCGTGCCGTTGTATACCAACGCGACGGGACACTCCTCTGCGAGAGTTCGCTGCGCTTCCAAGCCATCTTGATCTCTCCGCAGCGTCTCGACGGTGGGGTCTGGTAGGTGATGAAGGCTGTCGTTGGAGATCGGCAATTTCCGCATGGACGATCCTTGCCAGCACGACGCCCGGGACACGCCAAGGTTCCTGTCGCGCGAGGAACCTCCGCTTCAAAGGTCGGTTTCTGTCGGTACTTGTCGAGCGCGAGATCAGCCATGAAGCAAAAAGTGACAGTGAAGCAATACGCCGGACCGGCCGGTGGTTGGGGGTCTGTGAAGGCCGTCGCGGGTATGCTGACCCAAGAGGAGGTCGCGATCCTCGGCAGCGAAATCCTGCTCAAACAGAACAAGTCCGACGGATACATGTGCGTCAGCTGCTCCTGGGCGAAGCCGGCAAAACCCCGTCCGTTTGAGTTCTGCGAAAACGGCGCCAAGGCCACCGCCTGGGAGGTGACGAACAAGACGGTCGAGGCCGAATTCTTTGCAAAGCACACGCTCTCGGACTTGCGCGGCTGGTCCGATCATGCACTCGAGGAGCAGGGGCGCCTGACCGCGCCGATGCGCTATGATGTGGCGTTGGACAAATATGTTCCGGTGAGCTGGTCGGAGGCATTCCAGGAGATCGGCCGAGAACTGAATGGGCTCGATCCGCGTTCCGTGGTGCTGTACACCTCCGGCCGCGCCTCACTCGAGGCAAGCTACATGTATCAGCTATTTGGCCGGATGTACGGCACCAACAATTTCCCCGACAGCTCGAACATGTGCCACGAGAGCACGTCGGTGGCATTGCCCCCAGTGATCGGCGTGCCGGTCGGGACCGTACGGCTGCCGGACTTCGAGCAGACAGACTGCATCCTGTTCTTTGGTCACAATACGACGACCAATGCGCCGCGGATGCTGCATCCGTTGCAAGAAGCGGCGCAACGGGGTGTCCCGATCATCACCTTCAATCCGTTGCGGGAGCGTGGTCTGGAGCGCTTCACCAACCCGCAAGACCCGATCCAGATGGTGGCGGGCGGCACCCGGATCAGTTCGCAATACCATCAGGTGAGGTTTGGCGGTGACGCCGGCGCCATCATAGGGATCTGCAAGGCCGTGATCGAAGCGGACGACGAGGCGCGGTCGAAGGGTCACGAACGTGTTGTCGACGTCGCGTTTATCGAACAGCATACACGCGGGTTCGACGCATTCGCGGATTTCTGCCGCGCGCAGTCGTGGATTGATCTGGAGCAGACGTCCGGGTTGCGCCAGGCAGCGATGTTCCAGGCGGCCAGCACCTACATGGCTGCGAACGCCGTCATCGCGAACTACGGCATGGGCGTGACCCAGCACCGGCACGGCGTCGAAACCGTGAAGATGATCGTCAACCTGCTGCTGTTGCGCGGCAATATCGGTAAGCCCGGCGCCGGGATCTCTCCGATCCGCGGCCATTCCAACGTCCAGGGCCAGCGCACCGTCGGCATTTCCGAGAAGACCAAGTTGGTCCCGCTCGACAAGCTGAAGGAACTTTACGCATTTGAGCCGCCGCGATGGGACGGCCTGACGACGGTGGACGCCTGCAAAGCAATCCTCAAGAAAGAGGTGCGCGGTTTCGTCAGCCTCGGTGGCAATTTTATCCGCTGCATTCCGGAACGATCGCTGATGGAGCCGGCCTGGAGCAGGCTTCGGCTATCGGTCCAGATCGCTACCAAGCTGAACCGAACGCATCTCGTCCCTGGAGACGTAACTTTTCTGCTGCCGTGTCTCGGCCGGATCGAGATAGACCAGCAGGCGAACGGCCCGCAAGCCGTTGCCATGGAGGATTCCACGGCCTGCATTCATGGCTCGAGAGGACAACGCAAGCCAGTAGCGGAACGGCTGTTGTCCGAACCGCGGATCATTGCCGAGATGGCGAAGGCGACGTTGCCGCCGAATCCCAAGCTCGACTGGGACGCCTGGGTCGACAATTACGCGTTGGTCCGCGACGCGATCGAGCGGACGTATCCGGATCAATTCAAGGATTTCAACAAGCGCATGTTTGAGCCAGGTGGCTTTCCGCGGCCACTCGGCGCTCGCGAGCGGAAATGGAAGACGCCGAATGGCAAAGCCAATTTCACGGTTCCGGAAGCCGCTTTCGACATGCCGCCGGCCGGGGACGGTGTCTTCGAACTCATGACTACCCGCGCCGATGGTCAGTTCAACACGACGATCTATAACGAGAACGACCGCTTCCGCGGAATCTACGGCAGCCGCGAGGTCGTGCTGATGAACGCCGACGATATGGCCGAATGGGGTCTCACCCAGGGCGATCTGGTCACACTGGAGACGGCGGCCGATGACGGTGTCGAACGTCGTCTCGGTGGACTTCAGGTCGTTCCCTACGACGTTCCCCGTGGTGGCATCGTTGGATATTATCCGGAGTGCAACGTCCTCGTTCCGCTCTGGCATTTCGCCGAGGGCAGCAAGGTCCCGGCGGCGAAGTCGGTGCCGGTGCGCATCAGCCGCGATCCGGTGCCCGAATTGACCGACACCCATGAAATCCCGATCACCACGATCGAGTGAGAGGAGGCGACATGCCCAGGGAAAACGATCTCGAAGGACAGCAGGATCAGGGCGGCAAGCACGGCGGGCAGAAGGGAATGCCAAAGCCGGAGCCCAAGCCGAAGGGTGATCAGCCCGATCTGCTGAAGCGGCAGGGCTCGACGCATCCGCCAACACAGGAGTGAGGCCGGCAGGATCGCGGCTGGCTGCATCACGCCGGTGTGCGCGTCATGAAATCCATCAAGCCAAGCCACAGCAATATGCCGAGCCAGAACAGCCCGGCACCGGCGAAGACCAGAAGCCGAGCGCCGCGATCCCACAGTTCCATGAAGAACACCGCGACGATGGTGGCCTTGATAGCGGCAATCGCAATCGCCGCTGCGAAATTGAAGGAATCGAGCGGCAGATAGGCCAGGGTGACCGTCAGCGCGAGCAGTGCCAGCAGGGCAAGCCAGGAACCAACGAGCTTAAGCGGTGGCCGCCAGTTCATCATGTGCCGCTCCGTCCGGGCAGATAGATCAGGGCAAACAGGACGATCCAGACCACGTCGACAAAATGCCAATAGAGTGCGGCGGAATGCAAGGCAGCGCGCATGCGCGTGCTAGCGGAGCGGCGCAGCAGGACGGCAAGCGTCGCGAGAACAGCGATGCCGATCACCATGTGAACGGCGTGAATCGACGTCGCGACGAAGTAGAAGATGAAGAACAGTTCGACCCCATCGGCGAGCGGCGCAACGTAGCTGAAGTCCACGCCGGGAACGAGGTGCTCGTGATATTCGCCGGCATATTCGGCCGCCTTCAGGCCAAGGAACAGCAAGCCAAGCAGCATGGCGCTGACGAGCATGGCGATACAGATCCGGCGCGCGTCGGCCTGCAGCGCATTGACCGCGCAAGCGACAAAGAAGCTGGAAGTCAGCAGGATCGCCGTATTCGCCGTGCCGATGACGATCCTGGTGTGGCGGCCGGCCTCCGCGAACGCGGCCGGATTGGCGTGCCGGTAAACGAAATAAGCAAACAGCAGCCCGCCGAACAGCAGCACTTCGGTTGCGAGAAACACCCACATGCCGATCTCGGCGGTTTCATCGCGATGTTGAACGGAGGCGTATTGCGGAGCGAAGGCGCGGCGCTCAGGCATTCTGCGGCTCCGCGGCAAAGTCGGGCCCATATTGATAGGGCGCACGGGTCACGACGGGCTGTGACTTGAAATTGAACTCGGGCGGCGGGGACGGGGTCTGCCATTCCAGGCCCGGCGCATCCCATGGGTTGGCCGGCGCGCGCCTGCCAAAAAACAGAGAATAACCGAGATAGAACATCGGCAGCAGATAGGCCGCCGCCAAGATCGTCGCGCCGCCGGAGGACAGCACGTTCCACACCTGAAATTCCGGCGGATAGACGTGATAGCGGCGCGGCATACCTTCGGCACCGAGCACGAATTGCGGGAAAAAGGTCAGGTTGAAGCCGAAGAAGATCAGTACCGCCGCCGTCCGCGCCCAGTATTCGGAGTAGAGCCGTCCGGTGATCTTGGGCCACCAGTAATGCAGGCCGCCGAAGTAGGCCGTCACCATGCCGCCGACCATGATGTAGTGGAAGTGGGCCACCACAAAATAGGTGTCGGTCGCGTGTACGTCGAAGGCAAGGCAGGCCAGGAACAGCCCCGTCAGACCGCCGATCGTGAACAGGCCGAGGAAGGCGAGGGCGTAAAGCATCGGAGCGTCGAAGCGTAGCGATCCCTTGTGCAGGGTGGCGGTCCAGTTGAACACCTTGATCGCCGAAGGCACCGCCACGATGAAACTCATGAACGAAAACACGAGACTTGCGAGCAGCGACTGGCCGCTGACGAACATGTGGTGGCCCCAGACCAGAAAGCCGACGGCCGCGATGGCGAGGCTGGCCCAGGCGACGAATTTGTAGCCGAACACCGGCTTGCGCGAGAAGCAGGAGATCAGTTCGTTGACCACCCCCATGCCGGGCAGGATCATGATGTAAACGGCCGGGTGCGAGTAGAACCAGAACAGATGCTGGAACAGCAGGGGATCGCCGCCGATCTTGGGATCGAAGATGCCGACGCCGAGGAAACGTTCGGTCGCCAGCAGGACCAGCGCGATGGCGAGCACCGGCGTCGCGAGCACCAGGATCACCGACGTCGCGTAGAGCGACCAGATGAACAGGGGGAGGCGATACCAGGTCAGGCCCGGCGCGCGCAGCCGGTGAATGGTGACGATGAAATTCAAGCCGGTGAGGATCGAGGAGAAGCCGGCGATGAAGATACCGGTCACCGCGACGATGACGTAGCTGTTGGAATAAAGCGTCGAGAACGGGGTATAGAACGTCCAACCCGTGTCGATGCCGCCGGCAAGGATTGCGAACAGCGTCACGCTTCCGCCAGCGATGAACAGGTACCAGCTCATCAGGTTGAGGCGCGGGAAGGCGAGATCGCGGGCGCCAATCATCAGTGGCACGATGAAGTTGCCGAGCGTGTTCGGGATCGAGGGGATCAGGAAAAACCACACCATGATGACGCCGTGCATGGTGAAGAGCCGATTGTAGGTATCGGACGAGACGAGATCGGCCTGCGGCGTAGCGAGCTCGATCCGGATCGCGGTGGCGGCCGCGCCGCCGATGAAGAAGAAGAAAATCAGGGCGGCGAAATACAGGATTGCGATGCGCTTGTGGTCGGTGGTGAAGAACCAGGAGCGCAGCGTGTAGGCGGAGTTGAGATAGTCGGGCTCGGTCATGGTGCACGATCCGCAAGCGATTTGATGTAGGTGACGAGCCGCAACAACTGGTCCTCGCTGACCTTGCCTTCGAAGGACGGCATCACCGGCTGATATCCGGCGGCAACCTGGCTGCGCGGCAGCAGGATCGAATCCCGGATGTACTTGTCGTCGGCGGTTACCGTGGAACCATCCGAGAGCGGCACGGGCTTGCCGTAAAGTCCCTCCAGCAGCGGTGCGTGCACGCTGCTGTTGGCGGCGTGGCAGCCGCTGCAGCCGAGCTCGCGAAACAGCGCGCCGCCTTCACGAGCCAGCGAGTTGGCGGGTCCCTGGTCGTTCAGCCATTTGGCATAGTCCGCCGGCTCCATCGCCACGATCTCGCCGATCATGCCGGAATGGTCGGTGCCGCAATATTCGGCGCAAAACAGGTGATAGTGACCCGCCGTGACCGCTTCGACCTCGAGGCTCTGGTAGCGGCCGGGCACCACGTCGTGCTTGAGACGAAGCGCCGGGATGAAGAAGCTGTGAATGACGTCCTGGGATGCCATCACCAGCCGGACCGGGCGATTGACCGGCATATGCAGGCTGTTGATCTCGGATTGTCCGCCGGGGTGCTGCACTTTCCACATCCATTGCTTGGCGACGACAAAGACCGACAGCTCTCCGTGCGGTTTCTGGTAAATCTCGAGGTACACGCTGGCGCCCCAGACAAACAGCAGGAGGAAAATCACCAACGACGCCGACGTCCAACCGACCTCCCAGTGCCAGCTTTTCTTGACCCGATGTCCGCGATCGGTCGGGTTGCCAGCCCGGTAACGCACGCAGAACACGATGAGCAGGAAGAACAGCAGGCCGAGCACCAGGGCGCTCGCCAGGAGCAATCCTGCAAACAACAGATCGACGTCGCCGCCATAGGGTGAGACCCCGGGCCTCCAGAACGGGATCCATTGGCGCCACATCGTGCTCAGCCGCACGTGCGGGTCATCGGGACGGCCATCCGGGCAGGCCGGTCTCCAGCAGCCGCTCCATCGCACGCCTAACGGGGATCCGGACCACGCCGCGGCCGCGATCGATCCAGCCATAGCTGTCCGCAAATTGGCGATCGGCTTCCCGATGCCGGCGCAGTTCGGCCGCCGGATCGAGCGCAAGCGGCGGCGCCTCGGCACTGAGCGCAGGGCGCGTCACGGGGTTTCGACGATCGATCGACCGCGAGAAGGCGAAAGGCATGAGAAGCGGTGTCGCCACGACGAACAGTCCGAGGCCAAGCGCCAGCCAACCCACGAGGACGGGATCGACATCGGACCGCTCGTAGTTGGTATCGGGGCTGTCAGTCATTGGGGGACCCGAAAGGCACGGAGACCAATGCCAAGCATGGGCGCATGTTCCAATCCAGGAACGATCCTGTTTGGCCCGCATTGGGATCTGACGTGCTCATGGCGATGATCCGGCGACCGGATGACACAGATATTCTCTCCTGCCGCGGATACCTGGCTGCGCCTGTCCATGGTAGCCGGTGTGGCCGTTCTGGGCGGTGGTCTGGTCGGCGTGATCGGATTTGCGCACTCGGCCTTTGAGACGTCGACCGATGTCCGCCCGCACCAGCCGGTTCCGTTCAGCCACAAGCACCATGCGGGCGAACTCGGGATCGACTGCCGCTATTGCCACACGGGCGTCGAAACGAGCCCGCAGGCAGGGCTGCCACCGACTGCGACCTGCATGACCTGTCATTCGCAGATCTGGACCAATGCCGCGATGCTTGAACCGGTCAGAGAAAGCCTCGCCGACAACAAGCCGATCGCCTGGACCCGCGTGGCGAAGCTGCCCGACTACGTCTTCTTCCGCCACGACATTCACATCGCAAAGGGCGTGGGTTGCGAGAGCTGTCACGGGCGCATCGACACCATGCCGCTGACCTATCGCGCCAAAGCGTTGACCATGGAGTTCTGTCTCGATTGCCATCGCGATCCCGCGCCGCATCTGCGTCCAAAAGATCATATTGCCGACATGACGTGGCAGGTCGGCCGCGATGCACGCAAGCAGGGCGAGGCGATCGCTGCGCACGAAGGCATCCGCTTCGGGCAGCTCACCCATTGCTACGTCTGTCATCGATGAGGCGCCCCGCGACAAAGCCGGACCATCCACGTGGCCACGTCCTCTGGTCGAGCCTTGAGGAGTTGTCGGGCGATCCCGCGTTTGAAGCGTGGGTTGATGCAGAGTATCCGGTCGCCGCAACCTTTGGCCCGACGGCGCGGCGGACGTTTCTGAAGCTGATGGGCGCATCCTTTGCGCTTGCCGGACTAGCAGGATGCGAGAAGAGCCCGTTCGTCGCGGCGTTGCCCTATGTCGAACAACCGCAGGGTACGGACGTCGGAGTTCCAAAATACTATGCGACCGCGGTGACGCTGGATGGCTATGCTCAGCCGGTCATTGCGACGACCTATTCCGGCCGGCCAACCAAGCTGGAAGGCAATCCGGATCATCCGGCGACACAGGGCCGCAGCGACGTATTCATGCAGGCCGCCGTGCTCGGGCTCTACGATCCCGACCGCGCGCAAGCACCTAACCGTCGCGGTGAGCCTGTGACGTGGAGCGACGTGCAGCATCACATCGGCCTGTTGCGCCAGCAGTGGCGGCAAAGCCAGGGCGAGGGGGTCGCATTGTTGCTGGGTCATTCGACTTCGCCGACGCTCATTCGCCAGATTGAAGCTCTGGTTCGCGAGTTTCCCAAGGCCCAGATCTATGAGCACGCCGCGGTTGGCGGCGGACGAGGACTCGATTCGACGAGAGCGGCCTATGGTCAGCCGCTGCAACTTCGCCCACAATTCGAGAACTGCGACGTCGTCGTCAGTCTCGATGACGATTTCTTGGGAGCGGGACCTCACCAGGTCGCCAACGCGCGCGCCTGGTCGGCGGCGCGACATCGCACCGCCGACAAGCCTGGACTTGCGCTGTACATGGCGGAGGCCGTGCCGTCCACGACAGGAGCGATGGCCGAGGCGAGGGTGGCGGTCGATGCCTCCCGCACCTGGCTCATCGCCCAAGGACTCGCCAATTCATATGACGTCGCCGGCGCCGCAAAGCCTGATCTTTCGGAGAAGGAGCAACGATGGCTCGATCGCGCGGTCCATGCGTGCCGGTCGGCGCGAGGCCGAGCGCTCGTGACCTGCAGCCGCTTCGGTGACGACGCGACAGCGTCCTGGGTGGCGCGAACGAACGAGGCGCTCGGCGCGACTGCGCTGCTCGGCGCTGCGGCGCCTGTCCCCAATGTCGCGAACGCCAAGAGATTGAGCGATTTGGTCAACGACATCGGCCGCGGCGCTGTGGAAACGCTTATCATCATTGACGCCAACCCGGCCTATACTGCGCCGGCATGGCTGGCTTTCAGGAACGCTGTTGCGAAGGTCAGGTCCTCGGTCCATATCGGCATCCATCGGGACGAGACAGGGGCGCTTTGCGAATGGCATCTGCCATTGACGCATACGCTGGAGAGTTGGAGCGACGCGCGCTCGATCGATGGAACGGCCACTATCATCCAGCCCACGATTGCACCCTTCTACGACGTCCGCACCGTTCATCAGGTCATGGCGCTGCTGCTGGGGCAGTTGGACCCGTTGCCGGAAACGCCGGTTCGGGACACGTGGCGCGCGGCGCTTGGCGACGATTTCGAGACGAAGTGGACGCGTTGCCTGCACGACGGCTATGTCCCGGAGCAGAGGGCGGCCCCACCGAACATCCACGCGGCGGCAACCGCCGTGGTCCCGCCGCTGCCGGATGACGGACTGGATATTGTCTTCCGGCCCGATCCGACGATCTGGGATGGCAGTTTCGCCAATAATGCCTGGCTGCAGGAGTTGCCGAAGCCGCTGACCACGCTGACCTGGGGCAACGTGATTTCAATCGGCCCGGCGCTGGCCATGCGAAAGGATCTGACCAATGGCGATCACGTCAGGATTAGGGTCCGGGATCGATCGATCACCGGACCTGTGTGGGTCCTGCCAGGCCAGGCCCCGAACACGGTCGCGCTCACGCTCGGCTACGGCCGGAGCAAAGCGGGTCGGGTTGGCGATGGTCTCGGCTACAATGCCTATGACGTCCAACCGATCGACCAGCCCTGGCAGACCAAGGGCAGCCTGCACAAGCTGGGAACCCGCGAGACGCTGGCCGTCACGCAACTGCATCACCGCATGGAGGGCTTTGACTTCATCCGTGAAGTCAACGCAGCCGACACCGATCATCCCAAGCAGGAGACGACGCAACCGAGCCTCTATCCGACAAAGCCTTCGGCGCAAAACGCCTGGGGCATGGTGATCGACCTCGATGCCTGCATCGGATGCAATGCCTGTGTGGCCGCCTGTACGGCCGAGAACAATGTGCCAGTCGTCGGCAGCGAGCAGGTCAAGGTCGGCCGCGAAATGCAATGGCTGCGGATTGCGCGCTACTATACCGGCGACGTCGAGGAGCCGCGCAGTTTCTTCCAGCCGGTGCCCTGCATGCACTGCGAGCAGGCCCCCTGCGAGATGGGCTGTCCGGTCCATGCCACGACGCACAGTCCGGAGGGCATCAACCAGATGGTCTACAACCGCTGCATCGGCACCCGGACTTGCTCGAGCTACTGCCCCTACAAGGTGCGCCGCTTCAACTTCTTCGACTATCGCCCTGCGTCCGATGCGCCGGAACATGCGGCACACAATCCGGACGTCACGGTGCGCTCGCGCGGCGTGATGGAGAAGTGCACCTACTGCACGCAGCGGATCGAGGCTGCGCATGTCGCGGCCGACAAGGAGAGCCGGCCGATCCGCGACGGCGAGGTGGTGACCGCCTGCCAGAGCGCGTGTCCGACCAAGGCGATCGTGTTCGGCGACATCAGGAATCCCGACTCCGAGGTGTCGCGCCTGCGCGGTGACGGACGGCACTACGTGTTGCTGGAAGAGCTGGGAACGCGACCGCGCACAACCTATCTGGCACGCTGGAAACCCCCGGAAGGCCAGAGATGACCGATCGCACCGCCGATATCCTGCCGCAAGACCAGAGCCTCGGGCGGGTCAGCGATCAGCTCACCGGCATTCCCCTACATTTCCCGGCGCGCCGGCGCTGGTGGATTGCGATGATCATCGCATCGGCGCTGCTGCTCCTCCTTGTGATCTCCACAACCGCGCTGTTCACCCGCGGTGTCGGCATCTGGGGTATCAATATTCCCGTCAACTGGGCATTCGCGATTCACAATTACGTCTGGTGGCTGGGCATCGGTCACGCCGGAACGTTGATCTCGGCGTTGCTGCTCCTGACTGGCAGCGAATGGCGCAATTCCCTCAATCGTTTTGCCGAGACCATGACGCTGTTCGCGGTGATCTGCGCCGGCATCTATCCGGTGCTGCATCTTGGGCGTCCCTGGTATCTGTACTGGATGTTTCCCTACCCCGCGACGATGGGGGTATGGCCGCAGTTTCGCAGCCCGCTGGAATGGGACATCTGGGCGGTCTTGACCTATCTGACCGTATCGCTGGCGTTCTGGTACACTGGTCTCATTCCGGACCTCGCCGCCGCGCGCGACCGGTCGAGGAAGCGCGGCTGGCAGATTTTCTTCGGCATCACGTCGCTCGGCTGGCGCGGCTCGGCCCCGCATTGGCAGCGCTGGCAGCAAGCCTATCGCGTCACCGCGGGGCTTGCGGTGCCACTGGTCGTCTCGGTGCATAGCGAGGTGTCGCTCCTGTTCGCCGCCGGCCAGATTCCCGGCTGGCATTCGACGATCTTTCCGCCATACTTCGTGCTCGGCGCGGCCTTCTCGGGTTTTGCGGTGGTCGCAATCATCGCGATCGCGCTGCGGTCCCTTTTCGGTCTAGGCAATCTGGTCACCGATGACCATCTCGACGTGCTCGGCAAGGTGCTGCTCGCGTGCGGCCTGATGACTGGCTACGGTTACCTCTTCGAAGTTTTCGACGCGCTCTACTCCGGCGGAGCGCACGAGATGCGGACGCTGTCGGACCGGCTCACCGGCGCCTATGCCTGGACTTATTGGGGCGCGATCGCCTTCAATTTCGTTCCGCTGCACGGGCTGTGGTGGCGTTCGGTGCGGCGCAGCGGCTGGATGCTTCTGTCGATCTCTATCTCGGTCGCGATCGGAATGTGGCTCGAGCGCTACATGATCCTCGTCACCAGCCTCTACCGCGACTTCCTGGTCTCGTCATGGGGCGCGTTCACTCCGACCTTCTGGGACTGGTCGACTTATCTTGGAACGATCGGCCTGTTCCTGGTGCCGTTCCTGCTTGCGATCCGCTTCATTCCCATGATTTCGATTTTTGAGACCGAGGAGCTGTTGCACAAGGAGCAGGAGGAGGCTCATGGCTGAGCACTCCTTCGGCCTGCTCGGCGAGTTCGCTACCCCAGAGGCGCTGCTCGTGGCCGCGCGCAAGGCCCGCGAGGTGGGCTATTGCAAGCTCGACGCGTTCACGCCGTTTCCGGTTGAGGGGCTGGCGAAGGTACTCCGTCTGCCAACGCCCCGGATTTCCATCGTTGGTCTCGCTGGTGGTCTCGCGGGCGCCGCCATCGCGCTGCTGATGCAACTCTATGTGAATTACGACTATCCGCTCGATGTCGGAGGGCGGCCACTCTACGCACTCTCGGCTTTCGCCGTAGTTGTGTTCGAACTGACGATCCTGGTGTCGGCACTCGCGATGATCGTCGCCATGCTCTGGCAAAACGGCCTGCCGCGGCTCAATCATCCGATCTTCAGCGCCCGTCATATCGCCCGCGCCAGCAAGGACCGGTTCTTTCTGTGCGTGTTGGCCGAGGACGCAGCGTTCGATTCCGAAAAGACGGCGGCTTTCCTGCAGAGCGCTGGGGCGCTGTCAGTGGAGCTCGTGTCGTCATGAAGGGCGCATGGCTTCTTACGTCGGCCTTGCTGCTCGCCGGGTGCGACCAGAACATGGACGCACAGCCTCGTTACAGTGAGTACGGCCGCGCGCCGCTGTTTCGCGGCAGCGCATTGCGCAACCCGCCAGCGGGCGCGGTCGACCGCGACGCGCTGGCGGAACAGGCCGCTGTGCGGACCAAGCCGCCATTGACAGCGGCGCTGCTGGAGCGGGGCCATCAGCGCTTCGACATCTTCTGCTTGCCGTGCCACGGCGCCAATGGGGACGGCAACGGCATCATCGTCGAGCGCGGCATGCCGCGTCCGACCAGTTACCATGCCGAGCGGCTGCGGAACGCCGAAGACCAGCATCTCTTCGACGTTATCAGCAACGGCTACGGCGCGATGTATTCCTATGGCGCGCGCGTGCCGCCGCGGGATCGCTGGGCGATCGTCGCCTATATTCGCGCGCTGCAGCTCAGCCGTCATGCGTCGATCGACGATGTGCCGGCCGACCAGCGCGGCAAGCTTGTGGAACCACCATGATCGGACGCGGCCTGCGCGATCGCCGTTTGATGATTGCCGTCGTCGGCACGGCCGGCATGCTGGTTGCTGGTGCGTTCGCGGACCATCGTTCGACCGCCGCGGCCTATCTCGTGGCCTGGATCGCGGTCAGTGCGGTTCCGATCGGGACGCTCGGCGTGCTCATGGCGAGCTATCTGGTGCGGCGGGCGTGGACGGAGGAATTGCAGCCGGCAATGACGGCGATCTGCGCCACCCTTCCTATTTTCGGCGTGCTCTTCCTGCCGGTCCTGCTCGACCTCGCTACGCTCTATCCTGCGGCCGGACTTGACCCGGCGCTACCGGCCTTCAAGGCGGTCTATCTCGCTCCGTGGTTCGTGGCGGCGCGAACGGTGGTCTATTTCATCGTCTGGACCTGGCTTGCCCTCAAGTTGCAGGCGGTCTGGTCGGACCCGGATCGCATGGCGAGGACGGCGTCCGGTGGACTGATCGTCTACGCGATCTCCGTATCGTTCGCCGGTGTGGATTGGATCGAAGCGCTGGAGCCGCAATTTCATTCATCGATTTATGGCCTGCTGTATCTCGGTATGGTCTTACTGGACGGCGTCGCCGGCGCTATCGGCCTTGGACTTCTCCTGTGCGGCATAAGGCGGGCTGGCGGCTACAGCGCGCTGCTGTTGTCGACGATCCTGCTCTGGGCGTATCTCCATGCCATGCAGTACATCGTCATCTGGTCGGGTAACATTCCGGACGAGGTGACCTGGTACATCGATCGCGCGTCGGAGGGCTGGCAGTTCGGCTTGGCCCTTCTGGCCATCGGTCAGCTCGTGGTTCCGTTCTTTGCACTGGTGAGCCGTCGCGTCCGCGCCGATCGCCGTTGGCTACTCGGACTATGCGCCCTCACGCTCGCGATGCGGGTTTGCGAGGCTTCGGTCCTGGCATTCCCGGCCATCGATGGTCTCCACGGCTGGCTCACCGGCATCATGCTGGTGGCCGGTCTGACCTTGCTTATGGGGGTGTTGGCCTCGGGCGTAGCGTTCCGCCTGCGCCATGGCAGATGGCTCAACTTCGCGCCATCTCGCGTTCGCGCCGAAGTAGAGCGACGATGAGCAGGCCGAGCAAGACCAACGTCGCAAGACCGGTCGCCTTGAGCAGGCGACCGACCGCGAGCGTGTAGAGACCGCTTGCGGGATCAAATCCGTAGCACATCAGCCTGACATGATCGATCCATCCGCCGATGCGCCCTTGACCGGCTTCGACCAATGCGAGGCGCAGATTGGCGGGATCGAGCCCGAGACCGGGCAGAGCGCGCGCAATGCGACCGTCGGCCGTCACGACAAAGGCGGCCGCGGGATGCGCGTAGCGGCCGTGGTCGCGGTCGTACACCGCTTTAAATCCGAATGCTCTTGTCAGTGCCGCGATATCGCTGGCATCGCCGCGCAAGACGTGGGTGGCGTCGCCCAGCGCTTCGAAGCCGACTTGCGCCTGCTTCAGCTCCTTCGCGTTCACCGCGGTAACCTGCGGGTCGAAGCTCACGACGTTCAGATCGAAGTCCTGACCGGGACCCAGGCCGGACTGCCGGAGCGCATCCGAGACGGTGCTGACCACCGGGCCGCACAACGTATCGCAGGTGAAATCTGCGAGGACCCACACGCTTGGCTCGCCGGCGAGCCATTGCCGGATCGGCCGTACGACGCCGTTTTCGTCCCGCAGGCGGACGCTCAGAGGTAACACGGCGCCGGGCCGGGGCGATGCCTCGACCCCGGCGAGATCGGACCTGGTCAACTCGGCGCGCGCCGGCGCCAGCGCTGCGCAGACCAAACAAACGGCAAGCATCATCTGGCGATGCATCGCTCCTGGCCTTCATTTCTCCTTGCCGGGCAACACGGTCTCGAGCAGCTGGCGCGCTGCGCCGCGGATGACACCGACTTCGTTCGGGTCGCCCTTGGCGAGCGCGATCGAGAAGTTCTTGGCTTGCTCGAGCGTGATATGCGGCGGTAGCAGGGGCACTTCCGGATCGGTCTTGACTTCCAGGACCACCGGAATGTCGCTCGCGAGCGCCTGCTCCCAGGCCGAGCCGAGCTGTGCGGGGTCGTCGACATAAATCCCCCGCAGCCCGATCAGGTCGGCGAAACGCGAATAAGATACGTTGGGGATGCGTTGCGATGCCTCGAACTTGGGATCGGCATTGATGATGCGCTGTTCCCATGTCACCTGATTGAGATCTTCATTGTTGAAGACGCAGACGATCCAGCGGTGATCGCTCCAGTCGCTCCAGTATTTGGTGACCGTGATAAGCTCGGCCATGTTGTTCATCTGCATGGCGCCGTCGCCAACCAGCGCAATGACGGGACGATCGGGCGCTGCATACTTGGCTGCGATTGCGTAGGGAACGGCCGCGCCCATCGATGCCAGGCCGCCCGACAGCGAGGCGTTGAGGCCGGGACGCATCTTCAGATCCCGAGCAAACCAGTTGGCGCAGGAGCCGGAATCGCTGGTGATGATCGCGCGATCGGGAATGCGCGGCGACAGCTCCCATGTCACGCGCTGAGGATTGACCGGCTTGGCCGGCTGGTGCGCGCGATCTTGCAATGTCTTCCACCAGGTCCGGACATTGTCCTCGATCGTCTTTCGCCAGCTGCCGTCGCTCTTCTGCTTCAGGCGCGGAAGCAGCGCGCGCAGCGTCTCCGCGGCGTCGCCCACGAGGCCAATCTCCATCGGAAAGCGGATCGAGAGCATGCTGGCGTCGATGTCGATCTGGACGCCGCGGGCCTGGCCCTCCTTGGGCAGGAACTCGGAATAGGGAAACGCCGAGCCGATCATCAAGAGCGTGTCGCACTCCATCATCAGGTCGTAGCTCGGCTCGGTGCCGAGCAAGCCGATCGAGCCCGTCACCCATGGCAGGTCGTCGGGCACCACGGCCTTACCGAGCAACGCCTTGGCGCATCCGGCCGACAGCCGGTCGGCGACGGAGGAGACCTCGTTGGTCGCGCCAAGCGCGCCGGCGCCGACGAGCATGGCGACCTTCTTGCCGGCGTTGAGAATGTCGGCGGCGCGATCGAGCTCGGCCTCCCCCGGAATGATCCTTGGCGGAGTGTATCCGACGCCGGACCGCAGCGTGCCGTGCGCGCGCGGCGGATCCTCGTAATCCTCTTCCTGCAGATCATTCGGCAGGATCAGCGCGGTCACGGTGCGCCGGGCGAGCGCAATGCGCGCGGCGCGGTCGATCAGATGGCGGACCTGAGCGGGCGAGGAGGCCTGCGCGACATACGCGCTGGCGACGTCCTTGAACATCGAGACCAGGTCGAGCTCCTGCTGATACTGCCCGCCCAGCGCGTTCCGCGCCTGCTGGCCCACGATGGCTAGCACCGGCTGATGGTCGAGCAAGGCGTCATACAGACCGGTGATCAGGTGTGAGGCACCGGGGCCCGACGTCGCGATGCAGACGCCGAGGCGGCCGGAAAATTTGGCATACGCACACGCCATGAACGCCGCCATCTCCTCGTGGCGCGCCTGGATGAAGTCGATCTTGCTTTCGGCGCGATTGAGCGCGCCGAACACGCCATTGATGCCATCGCCGGGATAACCGAAGAGATGCCGCACGCCCCAATCCTGGAGGCGCTGCACTACGAACTCGCCAACGGTCTTGGACATCTTGCAAATCCCAAAACTTGACTGTGAGCGATGAACGGCGGGGATTGGCAGCCGTTCCAAAGCGACCCGTCCCTCAAGTAGAAGGCGGTTGGCCGCCATGATGCAAAAGCGAAAGGCGGCTAAGTAAACGTGAGTCTCCCTAAGGCAGCACGAGCGACCTTTCGCAAGCGCCGCTCGTAAGGAACCATGACTTCCTTCGGGCATTGAGGGACGATGAGTAGATACTATTTCCACATTACGAACGGCCACCCATTCGACGATCCCGCCGGGGAGGAATTGCAGGACGAGCAGGCCGCTTGGCAGCAGGCGCTCCTGACTGTTCGGGATATCGAGTCCAACCTTGGCCTCGACGCGTCAAACCGCTGGTCCCTTGTGGTCAAGCGAGAAGACATGCCGGTTTTTCAGATCGAGGTCACGGCCAAACGCCTCGGCTCAAGTTAGCTGGCGGGCTGCAAATGAAGGTAGGTCGGATCGAATCCGGCCAACTCCTCCAGCCTGCCGTGATCCAGGATACGGTATTGCGAGCGCTCGACCTGCATTATGTTGCTCTCACGCAGTTCTTGCAGCACGCGGTTGACGTGTACGGTGGAAAGTCCTAGGCAATCACCCAGGTCGGATTGCGTGATGGGGAAGGCAAAGCTGCCGTCGCTGGTCCGGCCAATGGCCTTTAATCTCCTGTGCATTTCGGCGAAAAGATGTGCCATGCGTTCGACCGCTGATCTGCGGCCGACATTCACGATCCATTCCCTGAAAATCGAGGCGTCAATCAACGTTTCGCGCCATAGAGCTGCCGCAACGTTAGGCCGCTCCCTGCTCAAGCTCTTGATCGCCTCGTGTGGAATGAAGCCTAGCGTGCAAGGCGTAAGCGTCGAGAAGTCATGATCCATGACGTTGAGGTGCAGGCTCTGCAAGTCGGGAATCTCGCCAGGAACGTGTAGCGATAGAACTTGCCGTTTTCCATCGGGAGTCACCTTCGCGCGAAAGGCAAAGCCCTCGGCGAGCAGGCAACTTTCCCTTGTCCGACTTCCGTCGGCAACAATGATCTTTTGGGCCGGCAGCTGTTGCTCGCGGATTGGAAGCCGCTCTATGGCTCGGATGTCCTGACCGTCTAGTCGATTTGAGACAGTCAACTTTGTGATCAACGTCGTCGGTAGAGTCGAGGGCATCCGCGTTCTTCATACTTAAAACATGGAACGGGCGAGGAGCTTGCTTTCTTCACAAGCTATCGAGGGAGAGCATCACAGCTCGCGACTACCGACGCCCGAAACCCTCTGCGCCGGTGCCAAAGGCCAACGATTGTTAATCGAAATTGTTCCTCGTCATTGGCGAAGGGTGATCTCGCCCGTTTATCAACGTCCGAAAGTCGCTGTGGGGTGGAGGCTTCGTCCAACGGCGCGGTTCGCGGAAATCCGAGTGTCGAGGTGAATTTTGGGAAAGTAACTAAGGTTGTAGAATCTATCGTGCTCCAGGCCTACGTTCGATCCGTCACCGTGCGGCCCAAGGTATCTACCGGTGATGAGATCGCCCATCACAACGCTCCCGCCCCACGCAAACAGGGATCCGCGCCATGAAGAAGCGGCGTCGCTTCAAACAGACAGAAACCCTACAAGAACGGCTTGCGAAGTTTGCGGCCGAAGAGCCCGGCCCAATGATGAACCAGCTTCCCACATTGCCGACAATCGAAGACCCGGACGTGTTCACCGGGATCGAGCTGCGCTCCTGAAGAGCCGAATAAACTGCGCCGCAGTTGGAGCAGGCAAAATGAATGGTGATTGATGGGGCCATCGACCGATCCAACGGCAGAGCTTTGCGCCCGTTCCTCGGATCGATCTACCGCCCAATGGGCGCTACGAGGCGCGCCTGTGTCCCGGGTGCTTGTCAATCGTTCTCTTTGCCGCGGTGATCGCTTCCCGCGAGCTTTGATAGGTCATCGTTCTAATGGTTTGCCGGCCGTTGAGAGGCGCTATCTCAACTAAGAATCCGCCGCCGGGTTGCTCGACGACCAACAGCCGGTGTCCTGAATATTCAAGTTCGTCTGCCACTTCCGCGGCCTCCGCGATTGCTCTGACAACAATTGTCCTGTGGGCTGTGTTCCAACGAGACGCAGGGATCTTCTTGCGGCGCCGCCGAAGCTCTCACCGCTCTCCGGGCCACCAGGTCGATTGCGGGCTCATGGCGGAGGATCTTCGTGGTGCGCAACGCCCATGGGCAAGGTCTGCGAATCCCTTGACCGACCAATGGTAGGCACCACGGTAGGACAGCCGCCAAGGTTCGTGGGATTGCTGATCACGCCGATAAGCGTTGAAATCGCGCTCCTATGAAGGATGCCCTACCAAGATCACGTTCGGCGAAATGCGCGAAACGGGCGCAACTTGCATCATGGTCTTTTGCAAAGACCATCAATGTTCGCACAACGTCCAGACGGACGCGTCGAAATGGCCGGACGAGATGCGCCTGTCAGATCTCGAGCCGCGGTTCACCTGCACAGTCTGCGGCAAGCGAGGCTCGATCATTCGGTCGGTCGACGTGCCGCCAAGGATAGGGACGGGCGGTTAATGGAAGTAGGTCAATCCTCCCGCCACGATCGCTAGGACGAAAGCGAAGGCGGCGGCTCCGATAATCCAAGGCATGTCATGGCGTTCTCTGGGAGTCATCCGCAATTGCCCTTCCGTTAGGGATGGAGAAGCGAAAGCAGGCGTTGGCGGTTCTGATCCTGGTCGAGCTGATTTTTGCGCATCACTTCAAGCTCAGCTTCGACCTTAGTGGTGTCTTCATTCAACCGTTTCAATTCAATCAGCAGCGCCTCAAGCTCCGCGAGCCGCCTTTCGCCTTCGATCACATCGATTTCGATCTGCCTCAACTCGTCCATGATCGCATCTTTGTACATCGTCGCGCTACGACTCGCAGGCTGCACTGACAAATGACAAACGACGTGGAAGCTCTGCTGGTTTCTTAGGTTCTTGCGAACAGATCTTTGCTAGTCTGAATCACACGAGTGAATGTGCCGCTCCGGCGGACGGGCTCGAGGCAAAAATAATCTGCGTTAATGATGGACCGCATCTCACGTAGTAGGCTAGCTTCCCCTCAAGAAGTGAGAAAAACGCTATGCAGGGAAGTGCCCGCGTCCTGAGAGAACTGCAGTTCTGGCTTACCATGCTGTTGAGCTTGTCGCCGCTGTGGATCGCGGCTGGTCTTTTGCTCTTCTTGAGCCATTGAGACCTTTAGACAGCCGACAAACGGTCCTCTTTGTCGGCGCCACGCATCACGATCTTGAGTGCTCCGTCGGGCAGCGGCCGCTGACTGCCTTCGCCTCGTCCCACGGCGCGCGCATCCAGACGTCGCGCTCTTCCTCGGTGGTCAGGATCACCGGCATCGCCTTGGGACGGATCGGTGCCACGACCGGGCACCGGCTTGGCACCGCGATCGCCGGCGTACTCGGTCCAGATCCCGGCGAAGGCAGTCAGCGGCCGGTCGTCGCCCAGCGCAAACCAGACGACGTCCTTCTCGCCGGTCTCCGGGTTCGGCTCCCGTGCGTATTCCGAGAAGCTGTTGAACGGCACCAGGCAGCGGCTTTCCGGCTTCAGCCAGCGCTTTCGGTGCGGCGACTTGACGTTGCGGATGTTGGTCACCGGCGGGCCGCCATACTGCGGCGGCGACGGCATGCCCCAGCGCATCAGAACCATCTCGCGACCGCCGGCGCCATCGCGAATGACCGGCGCCGGATAATCCGGGAACGCGCCCGGCATCGCCGGCAGGTTGCCGACACAGCGGTTGACGAGACGGAAGAGGCCGGCGATCGTCGGGTACTGGCCGAAATAGGCCACGCGCCAAACCAAAACAGGCCGCAACACTGGAACGACTCCAGAACGAGAAAATTATGCAAGGGAGAGAAGCGGACAGCGAAGGCGCGTTTGAGTCCCCCCAATTGCCCCGCAGACGCGCACTCGTTTGTATCAGCCCCAGCGCGACCTTGCCCTGGTGCGCTGGGACCGTTTTTGATCCGCCATTTGCGGGCGTGAAAATCCTCTGCGAGGAACGATCCAATTGGGCATCTGCTGGACGCGCTTTGGCACCTCAGGCGATGCGTTCATCCGGTGAATGGATCCGGTCCCTGCCAGCCCAGTCCATTCACCTAATGTCCCAGCGTCTATCCCCCCGGTAGCGCTGGGGCTTTTTATTGAGAAGCTGGCTACTCGCAGATGCGAAATATGCGAAGCGCCGTCGCCGAAGGCGTCGCGGATCGCCGTGCGGTAGGGATGGAAGCCGCCCGTTGAAAACTCGGGCTGGCCGATCACGCGGGCGCGCAGATCATGCAGAAAGCCGAAAGTCCATCGTGCTTTCGGTGTTACGCTTGCCGACGCCCAGCTAATGATCGCCTTTTGCGTCCCGGCCATGCCGATGAAAACGTACTGATCGCCCTTGGCGTTGATTTCGTGGCGATGAAAGAGGCCGCCAACTGAGGCGGCCTTAATCGTCCCAAATGCGCTCACCGCACTGGCATTGATAAAGCCGGACGGTTCTGCCCTTCTGAATATCGAGTATGGTTTGCGCTAGGCAAGCGAAGGCGGCGCAAGTTGGACAAAATGTTCGCGATCTGAGGTCGGCTCCGCCGACAGCTGTTCGTTATGATGCGTAGTCACTTAACTGGACCTCTACTCTGGATGGAGCAGTTGGAAGCGGCGGCATGCGACTGGTCAGGTACGGCTGGTCCGATATGTCGACGACTACTTGCTCCTGTTCCAGCTACGGCAGGATGCGGAGACGATGACGGCGGCCTTGGCGGAGCGACTGGCCAAGTTCGGTCTTCATCTCCATGAGGACAAGACGCGGCTGATCGAGTTCGGACGGTTTGCTGAAGAAAACCGTCGGCGCAAGGGCAGGGCACGGCCGGAGGTGTTCGACTTCCTGGGCTTCACGCATTACTGCGGCGAGACCAGGGACGGACGCTTTCTCCTCTGCCAGAAGACCCAAAGGAAACGGATGATCCGCAAGCTGAAGGAGCTGCGCCAGGAGATGAGGCGACGAATGCACCAACGGCTCCGCGACCAGCACAGGTGGCTGGCTGCGGTGCTGCGCGGGCACTACGCCTACTTCGGCATCCCCGGCAACAGCACCTGCCTCGGTCGCTTCCGTCTTCAGATAATGAAGGCGAGGCGGCGGGTCCTACTACGGCGAAGCCAAAGGCCGAAGCTGTCGTGGCAGCGGTTCAACGCGATCCTGAGGGTCTTCCCGGTACCGATCGGGCATGTACGCGACTGGCGTCACCAAATGGTCTGATCAAGTTACTCGTCAGAGGAGCCGGATGCGGGAAAGCTGCACGTCCGGATCTGTGAGGGGGGCGTCGAGCGATCGACGCCTCTACTCGACCTAGTAGCGGAGCACTCTAAGCGGGCGAAGGATTGCGTAGGAACGGCGACTTTTGACGAACTACCAAGGGTTCACGTCGCGACTTATGCTTCTCCGCGATAGGAAAACAGGGCTTCGGAAATAGTGGGTCTAGCGATGTAGCGGACCCCCGCTACCATGCGGCATTCGTCATACCGTCGCGGTTCATTGCCTTATCCAGCCTCCAAAGGGATGGTGCTTTCCACGCGGTCCGCCGACTCGGGGGCGGGCGCGCTCTGCGGCCAAGGCACGAGTAACGAGTGAAAGGCTGCCTGGCGTTCGGCTGTCGGGTCCGGGGCGCTGCATCCTCATGCTCGACTCTCGCCGTTTTGATGGCTGTCGTCATCCTAAGGGCTTCGTGCGAGTGCAGTGTCTTGGTGACCATTGAGCGAATTAGTGGCGCCAATTCCCGGCCGTCAGCGTCGTACCAAGATACGGCCCAGCAATGCCGTGCTGTACTCGCCGGTGGCCCTCGCCAGATTTCTTGCGCTCGAACTCGGCTGCCCGGCCGGAAAGTTGAAGGGCAGGCTGAGCGTCCAAGGCGCGATGAACCGGAATCCCCAAGAGTCGTCCTTTTGCGGCGGCTTTGAGATCGGTGCGAGTTCGATCTCGTCTGCCTTATGGGCGAAAGGCGAGGATAGCGCGATCTTGCCTTTGATGGGTTGAACGACCGCGCCGCCTAGACCGTATTTCAGCGTCGAGTAGACGAAATTGCCATCCGGCTGGACGCCGACCAGCGGCTGATCCAGTTTGTCGCGGAGTTGCTTGATGACGAGATAACTGTCGATGCCACCGGGCACGCCGTCGCGCTCGAACCAGGTTCTTATGGTGCCGGATGAGCTTCGCATGGAGAAGGAGTCATTATCATCCTGGATTCGTGCGACCTGTTTGTTGAAGCCGTAAAAATTCTGGCCGATCAACGTGGCTGCCAGCGAGCTCACGAACAAATGCGGCATGTAGCTGAACAGGACGTTCTGCAATGAAGGTGCGTTCTTATGGATAACGTCGGGAATCAGCTGGGCGATTTCGAGGTAGTGCGCGCCGCCGAAGGGTAGTGGTCCCGGACGCACGTTGCGTTGCCGGGCAAAGATCAGGACGACATGATGCGGTGGCTCGGGAATATTCTCCGCTGTCTTTTCCGTCTTGCCCTCTGCATCGGACGACGCGCCGTGATGCGCTGTCTTGATCGTGCTGTGGGGCGCTGGAGGTTCGAGGAGTGTCAGCCCATCGGGTAGCATTTTCTCGAGTTCGCAGCGCGGCCGTTGTTGGACGACGCAGAACGCCTCGATTTCGCCGGTACCGGCGACGGCGTTAGTGGCAAGCTTGCGCAACAGGTCCAATGCCGGCAACAAGGCGGTTGGCAGCGAAACGTCGTCGAAGTCGTTGGCGTTTGGCATGGCAATATCTACTCCTGCAATTGCGGCTGCCGCGGCGCGGCCCGCCATGACCGATGCTTCAATACAACCCGCATTAATACCGGTACGAACCCAGTCGCCGGCGAGAAAGAGATTGTCGACCCCCGAATTGCCGGCCTCCATGCGTTTGAACACGCTGCCGGGAACCGATAACACATATCGGTCCGAGGGATTGATGTTCACCCTCGGATATTGCGCGAAGAACCGCCTTCGAGTGGGTGGGGAATAAGCACGATAGTCGAAGAATCGCTCCCAACGAATGGCATGGCCGGGGCCTTCAATTCCGGGCCATAGGAAGTGAAGGTCGCTCTCGACCCAGCGCAGCATCCTTCGCCTTTGCCGCGCGAGCATCCTGGCCGGATAGCTGTGTTTGCAGAACGGGGGCGGCGGATCCAGGGGATCGTCGACCAGGGAGCCAACGAAATATGCCAACCCCTTGGGAGACGGTTGAGGCCATTTTTCCAGTGGCAACATCAGGCTGAGGTCGGCCCAGGTATCGAGCGGCAATACGAATCCCGAAAGAGCCGTTCGATCCTGCTTGCAACCGAGCTCGCGCATGCCGACGCTTGTCCATGCTTGAAAGGCTACCGTCGCCGTCGTCTTGATGGCATCGACCATCTCTCGCCAGCCGGGCGTGTGGCAGATCAGGTCGCTGCATATCGTGCAAAATGCGCCGATGCCGATGCCGAGCACGACATCGTCGAAATCCCTCCCTCGCAGCAGCTTTCGGGGAGGGTCGACGCCGGGCCACTTCGTCCATGCCGATTCCAGGTCTATTCTTTGGTCCCGCAGATCCTGTCCTTGGACCAGCTGACAGTAGTCTGGATGGGAAGGCCAGCTCGGGATTGTGCCATCTGCGCCGATCCAGATCAGCGGATCGTAAGAATTGCCGGAGTGGGTGGTCGCCTGCACGGTGGTGTCGATGAATTCGATCGAAGCTTTGTCTTGAGACAGTCCGATGTGCTCGACCTTGGTAAAGAATTCGAACTTGACATGGCGTTTCGTGAGGACCTGGTAGAGCGGAGCGAACAGCAGCTCGCCCATGGTCGCCTTGAGAAGGTAGAAGAACGACCCGCGATATGTGAAGAGCAGCTTCAACAGGATGCGGGTGCCGGTGCCAGCCGCCACATTCCTGCAGGGAACGACATTCCCGTGTTCCGTGTGGCTACCGAAGAACCCGAACACATAATCATAGCAGCCACGGACGATGGCGGAATCCAGCGTCGAATCCGAGCAACCGTTCGACCTCATCCAATCGGTCCACTCCTGATGGTCGATGCAGTCGAAGCCCTGCCACAGCACGCCGTCGCTCAACATGCCGATCGCGATCGTCAGCGCGACCTCCGCCACGATCTCGCGCGGGTCGCGAGACATGGCGGCTGACGCCGGCTTGTCGCAGAGCTGAGTCCGCGCATGCCTTAGTATCGTCTGTAGTTCGGCGGCGTCACTCGGGCTGACCGCCCTGGGATCCTGCGGCAGGATATCGATCTTCGCCCGCGCCGTTCTGAACGGACCGTCGGTCGTTCCGGCCGCCACGGCGGAGTGCTGGGTCCCCGCCGGCCATTGGTCGGTGAAACCAGCGATCGACTGGCTCTGCTGCACCGAGCATTCGAGCAGTGAGCGCAGAAAATCGACGAGCGATAATGCGGGACGCGGTGTGCCCGGAATTCCTTCATGGGGTGGAATGTCGATAGTCCATGAAGTCCAACCGGAATTGAACGGCTCCATGAGCACGGATCGATCGAGGCCCTCGAAGGCGTTCTCGCGTGACCCGAACGGCGGGCTGAGATCGAGATCGATCATCGCGGCATAAAGCCGGTCGACCAGTTCGAATGCGTTATCGTAAAAACCGGTCCAGACATGAAGTCCGTGTTCTTCGGCGCGATATCCTTTTTCCTTGTCGCGGCCGACCGCTCCCTTGCCGCCAAGCCGCCAGCCGATCGTGTAGACGGTGATGTCGAACAGCTGATGCTGGGGATCCTGCTCCGTCAGCTCGAACGCCGCGCTGAGCGCTGCGACACCGCCTCCCAGGATTGCAATCTTTCTGCGCGCCATGCGGCCGATCCTCATTCAGCGGGAGCGGGCGCGCAGCTGCGCATAAAATCACAGAGAGACACATATTGTCGGGTAGCGTGAAGGAAACGCTCGCCGGGAATTTCGAGCTCTGCGCCGATGATCGCGCGCGCCGCCTGCATTCCCGAGATCACGGCTGTTTCAACGCATTCGGTGTTGAAGCCGGTGTCGATCCAGGTTCCGGCGAGGTACAGGTGCTTGAAGCCGGACTCGTCGGTCTTCAGGCGCCAGGCGCTGGTGCCGGCCGCGGTCGCGACACAGCAGTCCCAGGGACTGATATTGGCTTTGACGTGCTGCGCCCTGATGCGGCGATAGTCGTCGCGATCCTGGTCGTCGTAGAGCACGGTCCAGTCAAACGCACCGTTCGTCATCACCTTCGGCCAGATGAATTTGGCCTTGTGCTCGAGCCAATCCAACGTCTTGAGATAGGCCAGCAGATTTGCCATCTCCTGGGCATGCCGGCTTGTCCGCGGCGCTGCGTACAATTTCGAAGGGAAGACGTCACAGAGGTAGTGAAGCGAATAGGGAGGGTCGCGGCGCTCATATCGCAGGAGCTGGGACATGTCCGCCCAGATGTCGAGAGGATTGGGGCCTGACACCAGCGCGGGCTTTTGTCCAGACCAGCCGAGGCCGGCAAGCGAGCGCGTGCTCCAGAGCTGAACTGCGATGCTGGGCACCAGGCGAAGCTTTGCCGCCATATTCCAGAAGCCGGTGCTGTAGTTGTAAAGGTCGTCGAACGGCTCGTGCTTTTCTTCAATGCTAAATAGGCCTGGTCCTGGTCCGGGCGGTCGCTCGACACTCTTGTTGCCCGTGAACTTCTTGAAAGCGCCGAGCGGTATCGCCAGGACGACATCGTCGAAATCGTCGACTCGTGTCTTTACGTCGGTGTCGACCCGCTCGTTGCACCAGAACGATTCAAAATCAACGCAGCCGTTCGGGGGCGCGTCGAGGTGAAGCCAGTCGGGTTGGCTGCTCCAGCCGAACAGTCCATGGCCAATCGGCATGGTCCATTCATAGCCGCACTTCGGTATCGCCTGCACGTCAAAGTGCAGTGAATCGACAGATCGCCCATCCGACGAGACCCTGATATCGGTCAGTTTGTGAAAGAACCGAAACTTGACGTCTCGCTGCTTGAGTATCTCGAACAGGGGAGCGACAATCACTTCGCCTGCACCGGCCTGCAGCTCCCACGCCACGGCTCCTTGATAGGTTCCGAGTGCTCGAAGCAGGACCTGCACCGCGGTTCCTGCGCCGTAGCTCGCGTTGGCGATGTCTCCGTCCGGATACTGAAACATCGTGTCGTAGAGCGCTCTCACCATTGGCGACTGCTTGACCAGTGAGGGTTCGGCGCCATGACGAACCAACCAGCGGCGAAAGTCCTCGCCGTCCATCTGCTGGATGGATCGTTGCTCAATCACGATGTCGTCGAAAATGCCGTCCACCAGCGGCCACGCTAGTCGCAAGGCCTGGTCGAACAAGTGACCAGCTGCGGTATTCGCAAAGGTCATATGACAACTGGCGCCAGCAGCGCCCTGAAGCACCCGGCGGACTAATTCCATGTCCGCGCGGCCAAACGAGATCATGTCTTCGTCGAGATGCGACAGCCATGCCGAGGCAATCTCCAGACAGGTTCTTGCCGTCACCACACCGAGTAGTCTTGAGGGTGGAAACAGCGGATCGTCGCGCATTTTGATCGTTTCGATCGAAACTTCGTCGAGCTTGACGATCGGCGAGTCTGACCCGAGCGCATAGTCGTGGAAGTCTATCAGCAGTCCTATCGCGTGCGACAGACAATTGGCGATGCTGAGGTCAGCCGGTTCTCTGCCGGGTATACCGATCTTCTTCGATGTCGGAAAGTTGACGTCATACACCCTCGGCTTGGCCCCATCGGGATCGCCGATCGGCGTGTAACCCTGTGGGAGAATCAAGGTGTTTAATTCGACTTTCGCTCCTTCCCGCGGCAAGTTCTGGTAGACCTCAGCCAACATCTGGAAGGCGTTCAGGTAGTGGCCGAACCAGATATGCAGGCCATGCTCGATGTTGCGGCCCTGCGCATCGCGCCCGCTGGCGCACTTGCCTCCGAGCCGCCATCCCAGCTGATAGACCGTGACGTGATATTGCTTGCGCAATTCCGGTGTAAGGCTGAGCTGATAGGCGGCGGAAAGTCCCGCCATTCCGCCGCCCACGATGATGATGCGGCGTTGGCTCAAGCCTGTCTCCATTGCGACGACGGCGATGGATGGACACGTTTCAGTTCGGCGAGCTCCTTGGCGGCGCCGAGGCGTTCAAAGATGTCGGCCGCCTGCCGCAGGCGAGACTCACGCTCAGGATCGCTCGCGCTGGTCGCAAGGCCGGTTCGATAGATCGCCTGCGCCTGCTCGCGGGGGGTTTGCAGCAGCTCGGCCACTTCGCCGGCGCGCTTCCAATTCTCGAGCGCCCGCGCCGGTTGACCGGTCAGGAAGCACAATCGGCCGTTCATTAACAGACTGTAGAGACGGCAGATCGGCGATGTTCGAGCGAGCCGGGAAAGCTCCCGGCACGCCAGCTTCGCCTGGCTTTGAATGTTCGAAGAGACCGCGCCGGAAGCTTGCTCCCAATGGCTCAGTAAGACATCGGCGATTCCTGCCGGCCCGAAGGCATATCCGCCCCACACAACGCCGCATTCGCGCAAGATTGGAAGTCCCCGTTCCGCAAGCTCAAGGGCGACCGCGGCCTCGCCACGCCCGAGATAGCCGGCCGCGGCCACGCCCGTGCAAAGCAATTGTTCGGTGCGGATCAACCGCTGGCCCGCCAGCGCCTTCAGTTTGTCGAGGCATCCGTTATCGGCCCCGCCCCGGGTGATGTCGATCAATGCCCGTAAGGAAAGACTCCAAGCGCGAATCTGCGGCGGGGAATCGTCGGAGAGTTCCGCGAACAGCCTGGCAAGCCGCTCGTCGGCGAGCGAAATATATCCCCGCAAAAGCGCTATGAAGATCAACATCGTCTCGCTGTTCTGCGCACGTTTTCGGTCTCCTAGGCGCTCGTAACAACGTCTTGCATGCTCGCCATGCGCCTCGGCATTGTCCCATTCGGCGAGGCCATAAGAGAGAACGCCGAGCACGAGACGGACCCGCGCGATCTCGGGCAGCGAGCCGTAATCTTCCGCCAGTTGGATCGCGCGCGCTGCGTAACTGCGGCCGATCCCCACCATGCCGGACATCCCCATTCCGAGCGCTAGCGCGCTGTATCCTCGAATCGTCTCCGGGGTCGCGCCGCATTTTTCGGCCAGGTTCAACGAGGCCAGGGTTCCGTTGAGCACGGCCAGCGAGTCATTCTGGTAGAAATACTGCTCCGACAGAAATTCGTGCATATGAGCGACGCGCTGCATGTCGGACCTGTCCTGCTCAGCCAGGACCACTTGTTTCGACGAAGTAAACCGTAACCTCAACTGGGTTGCGGCGTTGCGAATAAGCGCGCCGATTCGTTCGGTCTTGCTCGCCGGGAGACGATGACCAAGCAACTCCATCGCGCGGTGGTAGTGGTTGGCGGAGCTCTCGTAGTCCGACAATTCGTGACAAGCGTCACCGAGGATGACCTCCCAAGCCGCCTTGCGGCTGCGTCCGATCTGGATTGCTTCGCGCTGCGTGAGATCGAATAGCTTCTCCACGTAACGGATCGCTTCGCGGTTTGCCGAGTTGTTGCGCGACTGTTGCGCCGCAAGCTCGAGGTAAGTGATCGCCCGCAACGGCTCGCCGCCAAGTTCGAGATGCCTTGCCAGGCGCGCATAATTCGGTTGCAGCTCCTCGGCGTGATGCTGCTCGATAAAGCCGGCAATCCGCCGATGGAGGGTTTTTCGCTGCGCAAAAGACAAAACATGATAGGCAACCTCCATCGTTATGGAGTGCCTAAACACAAAGGAAAGTGGCCGCGTCTCGCGATCGAGTTGCAGGAAGTCGAAGTCGATCAATCGGCGGATGCATTCCGCCTTGGTGGCAGCGGACAACTCCGGGACGATTTGATCCAGCAACTCGGAGGAGAAGGCGTCGCCGACTGCGCTGGCGGCCTTGAGCACCAGCTGGTCGTCGAGCGATAGCAGGTCGATCCGGCTGACGATTGCGCGTTCAACGCTCGTCGAGAGCGAGATACTGGAATCGGCGAGGCTCTGTTCATCGAACGAACATATCCCCCGCGTAACCTGAATCTTTCCAGTGTCCCTGAGCGCGAGCGCGAGCTCCTCGCTGAAGAACGGATTTCCACTGGCATGACCGTAGACATATCGCACCAGTTCCGGCGGAACCTCGGACGATCTCAGGCGCCGTTTCACCAGCAGCCGCACGTCGTCGCGCGACAGCCGGTCGAGCCGCAGCTGCAGCGATGAGGCGAGTTCGACGGCAAGACGCTGCTCTGCGATGGCTGTCGTCTGGGTCCGCTGAGTAACCACGATCAGGAAGTCCGAAAGCCGGCGCGCGACGGCGCCAAGCAGTTCGATCGAGGGGCCGTCGAACCAGTGGACGTCCTCCATCAGGAGGATGCGAACGCTCGATCGGCGTAGGATGAAGATCACGAGTTCTTCGATCGCGCTCGCGCGAGCCGAGCCGACGATCTGTTCGGTGAAGGCGAATTCGGAAAATCCCAGTGGAATGACTTCTTCGAGCAGCGGAAGCCAATTCAGCAGCGACTCGTTTTCGAGCAGCGCTTCCGACAATTCGCGTCGAACCCGCGGTCCGTCGCCCGGTCCTTCAAACTGCAAGATCTGCCGCAATACGGCGCGCCACACGAAATAGGGCGTCGATCTTTCGATCGCCGTGGCATTTGCAACCAGGACGGCGTGATTGTCGGCCTGCGCCGATCCGATGAAGTCTTCGAGCAGGCGCGATTTTCCGATGCCGGCTTCGCCTGCAATGAGGACGAGCTTACCGGTTCCTGTCTTCAGACCGTCGAGACAGCTCCTGAGCATCGCGGTTTCGCTGACGCGGTCGATGATGGTGCGCCGGGGTGGAGCATGGAAATCGTCGGTTACTGCCGCCGGACTGAACGCCAACATCGATGCGCCCGTCCCCTTGACCTGGAGATGTGGCAGCAGATTGAACACGATCCTGCGCCCGACGGCCTGGGCCGTCGTGGCGTCGCAGACGATGTCGCCTTGTGCGGCCTCGGCGAAATGCGCGGCCACATTGATCGCCTGCCCAAAAATCCCGAATGTCCTTTGATGGAGGCCGCCATAATTGCTGCAGAACAGGCGGCCGGTCGCCAGGCCGACAGAAATCGGAATGGCCTTCGCCTCCAGCTGGCGACGGAGGCGCAGACACGCCTCGACTGCCCTGAAGGGATCGTCTTCGTGGGCAAGCGGAGCCAATCCGAAGACGAGCGTAAGAGTCAGGCCCTTGTCGTCCATCAGGACCTGATGAACGGTTCCCTCGAGCCGTTCGGCGATTTGCTGGACGTCAACGACGAAGGCCTGCAGTCTCGTCAAGAAATCATCATCGAAATTGAAATCGGGGAGGCCGACCCGCGCCACTGTGAGCGTGCGAAACTCGCCGACCCAGTCGCTGGCATCGGCTTTGCCCGTGTGGCTTCCGAAGATAGTGCCGTCTATCGGTGCGACGGCATCGGGCGAGTTCATTCCAAGGAGCCGTGCCCCATAGGGCATGGGCTCGAGTTCGCACGAGCCCGTCAACAGCCGCGCGGCGTTTGCACACAACGCGATGTCGCCGATCGCGGCTTTCTGATAGGCGAGGCCGATGCTGTAAAAGGGTTCTCCGGCTGCAACATAGTGCCATTTGTCCTGCCAGCCGCCGAGCCTGCAGAAGAACACTTCGCCGGTTTCCACCGCCGTACGCGCACTGATCGCTTCTCGGCCCGGCCCGGCGGTCATGGCCTGTCGCAGCGCAAGGCCGCAGCGCACGGCCTGCGCGGTCGCGACGGCAGCGTCCGGATCGACCCAAATCGCGAGAATGGCGTCGCCGGCGAAAGCGACGATGTCGCCTCCCTCTGAATCAATCACGTCGGCCAGTATGGCAAAGCAATCGTTGATGAAGTAGGTAAGGCTTTCAGCGCCGTCGCCGGCAGCTCGGTCGGTCTTCGCTGTGAAGCCGGCAATGTCGATAAGTAGCACCGCCGCGGTCCGGGCGTCCGCGCGAGGGTTGTTGGTCCACTCCTGAGACCGGAGGCGTGCATTCACCCATTTTGGCGTGTGGGCGGCTTGCTCCCTCGCGACAGCTCCGGCAGGCATTGCACGACCTCGGCTCAATGGAGCCGGAATGGAACCCTGTCTTGGAGAGAAAATCAACAAACCTGCGGTTCTCGGACCGCCGGAGACCGTCAGCGGTCTTGTCCAATTGCTTTGACACTATGCCTTTATGTCTAAAAATGCCTTTTATCACTTCGGTGGCATGCGGGCTGTGGGGTGGCTCACAATGATCGTCAAACTTCGGGTCCGTTCGTGATCCGGAAAGAACGCGACCACAGGCGATGACTTGTCACTCACACGCCGAGCAGATGTGGGCTTGAGCGAGGCTCGGTGTTTTCATGTCGACGTGCACATGAAGGGCTGGCCGAGCCGTGTGCATGACGCGGCGCGAACGCGCGCCAAAGGACGGTCACTGACTCTCTTAGCTTTCGACGCTTTGCTTTCGTCCCAGTCTTCATGAGGCTGCGCCTTCTGAACAAGCTCGACTTCCAAATTGAGGCTCAACCTATTGAAAACACTGGAGCGGAAAATGACGTGGCGATCCCGGCAGGAGGGATATCTCAAGCAAATTCAATGGCATGGACTGGATAACCCCGCGAATAATGCCGCCATTGCCCAGCGTTTTCGTTGTGGTGGCTGCCGTGTTCGTCGCTGAAAGGGATATTGAACAAAACGGACTAGCCATTCTGCCTGTCGCGGGGGCTGCCCGACTGCAGGGATTGGATGGTTTTCAGTGCTGTGGGTTGACCAGGATCGGCTTACTGGTCGGGACTGCTAGCCCGTCTCCGTGGGCCGTTCGAACGTCGCGATACTTGCCGAAATTTGCGGAAATCTCCCTTGCGACGGGCGACCGGGAAGGTTCCCAACCTCTCCCGACTGGGTCGCAGGCGATACATTCTCGAACCGGTGCGCTTGCGAGCCTATGCTCAAGCCGATCTGTCCTGCCGCCATCACCGCAGCCCGCGTCAAGATCCCTCCGTAGGTGGGGTAGGCTCAGCCGCGACGTTCAGCCGCTTCGTATCTGCGACCCAACCCACCGCCACAACCGCAAGCGAGGCTTCAGCATCCAACCGGGCTCCATTCTTCGTAAAGACCATGCGCACGCCAGCGGGTGTCTTCGCGAACGCCTCGATGGTGCCGAAACTCTCGTGCACCGCTATTCCCGATTGCCGCAGGGCGATCGCGGCCGCAGCTGAAATGTCAGCGTCTTCCGTGGCCAGAATGCGCGGACCGGCTTCGAACAGCTGAACGCGTGAGCCGAATGCATTGAAGATCGAGGCAACCTGAACACCCGTCGCACCTGCCCGACGACGATCATGGATGGCGAGACCGAAGTCAGGGCCCATGCATCGCCGTGGGTGCCTGTCAGCTCGAAGCCGGGGGATAAGCAGTAGCCGGCTCTCTCCGCCGGTGCAAATGATGATCTTGTCGGCGGAGATCCGCAGTCCGGCGCTCGTCTCGATCGTGTTCTTGTCGATGAAACGAGCTGCACCTGCATTCTGGTGGACAGAGCATCTTGCCGTGCAGTTGCAGTTGAAGGATAGCGCCGCGAGCTGACGCACCAACCGGTCAACCGACCATGCTGAGAACGCAGCTTCGGCCGTCACCCGCAACGTCGACGATCGAGCGTCTGCGTTGTGGAATCCAACCTGAGGTCAGTTGGCCCTCCGGACATGGCCGAAGACTCCTTCGCCATTGTTTTGACGGACAGGTGTGTGACGAAGTGCTGCCAAGAGAGTAGCGGTGCTCTGGTCGGCAATCCCGGTATGCATCGAGGTGAGCAATGAGTTCATTCGAGGCTTTCCCGTTAGCTCTGCACGACCGCGACTTGGGAGGGGTCTCGCGTGAGATGGCTGCCCACAGCGCCAGGCGGGGAGATCCAATCTCGCAACGCAAGCGGACGTCGATTCGACCGGTCTGGTTATGCATCTTGACGCTGGCGGTGGCCGCGTTCGGCTCCGGCGCCCTTCACGCACAAGCTGCCACGGCCCCTGACAGGGAACTAGTCGTGGCGACCAAGCAGGCCCCTCCATTTGCCATCAAGCAGCCGGATGGGAGCTGGAGCGGTATGAGCATCGCGCTCTGGAAAAGGATCGCCGATCAGGCACACCTACGTTTTCGCCTGGTCGAAACCCAGGGCGTGCCGGATTTGCTGGACGGCGTCGCAAACGGCAGATTCGACGTTGGCGTCGCGGCGGTCACAGTGACTGCCGAGCGTGCGCGCAAGGTCGATTTTACACAGCCGTTTTACAACACCGGGCTCGGCGTTGCGGTGCCGGTCAACGAGAACCCCTGGGTCGCGATCGGACGGGCGCTTCTCTCTTTCGGATTCTTCCAGGCCGTCGCGGTGCTGCTTGGTTTCGCAATGGCGGTCGGATTCCTTATCTGGATGCTGGAACGGCGCAAAACCGAGCACTTCGGTGGCGGCGCCAAGGGACTCGGCTCCAGCTTCTGGTGGTCGACCATCGCCATGACGCAAGCGGGGGCCGCTCAGAATGCTCCGACAACCCTCCCCGGCAGGATCGTCGCAATGGGATGGATGATCGCTTCCGTGATCGCGATTGCGGTGTTCACCGCCGGTATCACCTCCACCCTGACGCGCAGAGGGCTCGAGGGCGCCGTTCACGGCTTCAACGACCTGCGTTCCGTGCGCGTCGGCGCGGTCGCGAACTCCGCGACTGCCGACTACCTCGCTCGTCAGCGGCTTTCGTTTCGAACGTTTCCGGACATCCAAGGCGGCCTCTCCGCGCTGGGGCGCGGGACAATCGATGCCTTTGTTCATGACAAGCCGTTGCTGACCTGGATGGTTCGCAGCGACTTCTCGGCCTCGGCTCGCGTCGTCGATACCAGCTTCAGCAGCGAGAGCTATGCGATCGTACTGCCCAAAGACAGCGCCTTGCGGCCGATGCTCGATCTCGCCGTACTCGATCAAATCGAAGGTGATTGGTGGCAGCAGACAGTGTTCGAGACGCTTGGAAACGCTCAATCTCGCTGACGATACCCTGCGAGGAGCCCGGTCCGTTCAGTGCTGTCAGGCTCTCATCGTTGGAGCGGAACCGACAAAGTTCCGAACATCGGCCTCGCGAGCGATGCAAACCGTCAATAGCCCTGTGCGCATGCGCGAGTTGCTGTTCCACCAAATCAGCTTCAAGCTTGGTTCATCCTCGGCGTGGCGACTTGGCGCATTTTCTAACATGGCCCCCAAACCACGTGCGTGAGTTGCCGTTGCCGAGGAACTGCTCCAGCGCGCCTTATCCGTAGGCCGAGTTCGATCCATCGGCCAACTACGCGGGCCAATCATTCCCATCTGAGCGGCCTTCCTATTGGCGCGGTCTCAACCTGTTGTCGGCAACTGTGCTGGTGCGAGTGCATTCCATGCTTCTGCGAGATGTTCTCCGGCGCGGCGACTGGCGCCACCGGTCACGCAACGCGAGCGTGATATCCCAACTGTCGCGTCCGTGCCTGACCAGCATTGTCGACTATCGAGGCCGGCTGCCCGCACGCTTTCATTCGTGCAGCATTAGAATTGATTTCTTTCTCTGCCGGAGCGACCGGCGTGTTCGGCATAATCCTGACCGCACATCAAGCCGCCCCAACCAGCGATGGTTTCGAAAAAGAGGCCGCGTTACACGCGCGGGCACATCGGGTCGCAGCGCAGTTCCACGAAGCGAGGTTGAAAAAGCGCAATGGGTTTATGCGTCGGTCAATCTCTACAATAAGGTATCAAGCACTTGAACGCAGCAGCCGTCGAGTGGCTTGTAAGTTGAAATAGGAGACCGGGTTGCAAACACATTTTTCGCGCATCAATCAGTCCAAGGCCGTCTTCGATGAAATTTATGCCCTGGATGATCCCAGGGCGTATTTCTCTGTCCTGGGAGATTTGGATTACATGATCCCGGACGTGGCTGAGCCGGTTGTGCGCCAAATTCTGGCAGCGAAGGTTTCGGAAACCGGCGTCAAGCCGACCGTGCTTGATGTTGGCTGTTCATACGGAATCAACGCAGCGGTGCATCGGTTTCCACTGACTTTCGGGGGCTTGCGCCATCGCTACGCCCGACGCGAAATGAGGGCGATCGGTTCTGAGACATTGGTGCGTCTCGATCGCAATTTTTATGCGGCCTGGCCGGATGTCGGTCTCGCGCGATTTATCGGTCTCGATGTATCGGCGCCGGCGATAAGGTATGCAACGGGTGTTGGTCTGCTTGAGCAGGGCATTGTCGCAGATCTTGAAACGGAGGCGCTCTCGACGGACAGCGCGCACCTTATCCGATCCGCGGATGTCATCATGTCGACGGGGTGCATCGGCTACGTCACCGAGAAGACGTTCAGCAAGATTCTCGATGCGACGGAGAAGCGTCCATGGATCATTTCGTTCGTGCTACGAATGTTCCCGTTCGATTCTCTAGCCGCGACGTTTGCGAAGCGTGGCCTTGTGACGCAGCGTCTTGCCGGCGCGACTTTTATCCAGCGTCGTTTTCGCGATGCTGAAGAGTTTGAAAGTTGCTTGGCCAGCCTCGCGGCTCTTGGCATCGATGCCACCGGTCTTGAGTCGGAAGGGCTGTTTCACGCCGATCTGATGTTGTCCCGGCCTGAGGCGGATGCGCGCGCCGCTCCCCTGGAAGACATTGTCACTGTTGCCAGCGGTAGGGGGCGTCCGATCGGACCCCGTTATGTCCATGTTGAGGGTGACGACGGCCCGCAGGTCGCGCTGGAGCCGTGACGGGCTCGCTTTCCGAAGATGGGCGTGGGTGTGACCCAGGAACCCGTGCACCCAAGTGGATCATGCCCTGACTCCTGCTTGGCTACTTTCTGCCAGTTCTGCAGTCTACAGGGAGGCCCTGTTCATGACAGCTTCGCCGATTTCGAATCCGTCTAATTCCGCGCCGTATATCGAGATCGATGCCGTATCAAAATCCTACGATGGGGGGCGGAGTGTTGCTGTTTCCAACGTATCGCTCGACGTACAGCAGGGTTCACTGGTCGCGCTCGTGGGCGGCTCGGGATCCGGCAAGACCACGCTATTGAAGACCATCAATCGACTGGTCGATCCTGACGTTGGAGAAGTCAGGATCGACGGAGTGCCTGTAAGCGAAGCCGAACCGCCGATGCTGCGGCGGAGCATCGGCTACGTCTTTCAGGGGATCGGTTTGTTTCCGCACATGCGAGTTGCCGACAACATTGCCGTAACGCTCAAATTGCGTGGCTGGCAGGCGAGCGAGATCGAAGCGCGGGTGGCCGAGATGCTGGATATGGTGGACTTGCCGCAGGATTACGCCAGCCGCTTTCCGCACATGCTGTCCGGAGGTCAGCGCCAACGGGTCGGCGTCGCGCGTGCAATCGCCGCCCGACCGCGCATTGTTCTGATGGATGAGCCGCTGGGTGCACTCGATCCTGTCACCCGCGACAGCCTGGGTTCTTCCTACCGCGAGCTGCACGACCGGTTCGGCATGACGACGCTGATGGTGACCCATGACATCCAGGAAGCTGCGTTGATGGCTGATCGAATCGTCGTCATGAAGAACGGCCGCGTACTTGCGGACGATACGCCGCACACTTTGATGATGGGCTCTGGTTCTGACGATCCGGACGTGACCGCCTTGATGGAAGTGCCGCGACGTCAAGCGGAGCGCATCGCCGCGCTTGCGACTCAGAACGGACCTGCCCGTGCCTGATGCCGGCGCTGAGCTGCTTTCCAGTGCCCGATTAGACGCCTTGTTCGACGCCTGGCGCCTGCTTCCCACCTATCTCACACCGCATATTGTACTTTGCGCCACGGCGCTTGCGCTTGGACTACTCGTCAGCCTGCCGCTGGCTGCCCTCGCGGCGGAACGACCATGGCTACGCAGGCTGGTGCTTGCGATCGCGAGCTTGATCCAGACCATACCGGGACTTGCGTTGCTCGCACTGTTCTATCCGTTGCTCCTTGCGCTCTCGACATTGACGGCACGGCTCTTCGGCTTCGGCATCCCCGCGCTGGGATTCCTGCCGACGCTGATTGCATTGACGCTCTATGCGATGCTTCCGATTTTGCGCAACAGTGTGGTTGGCTTGAATGGCGTCAGTCCTGCTATCGTCGAAGCGGCAGAAGGCGTTGGTATGACGCCTCAGCAGATTCTGACACGCGTCAAGGCGCCGCTCGCCACGCCCGTCATCATGGCCGGGGTGCGGACTGCAGCTGTATGGACGATTGGAGCAGCCACGCTTTCCACGCCCGTCGGCCAAACCAGCCTTGGCAATTACATCTTTACGGGGTTGCAAACCGAGAACTGGGTTTCCGTGCTGTTCGGCTGCATCGCCGCGGCCGGGCTTGCTCTGATCACCGACTTCTGTCTCGGTCTCGTGGAGACAGGGGCGTCTGAACGCAGCAGGAAGCGTGTGGTGTTCGGTATCGCCGGACTTGCCCTCGGCACGCTCGCCGGTTTCACGCCGCTGCTCTCGAACGAAGCAGAAACCTATGTCATCGGCGCGAAGAGCTTCTCCGAACAGTTCATTCTGGCGAACCTGATGGGTGACCGGCTGAAGGCTGAAGGAGTCGGCGTAACGCGCAAGGATGGGCTCGGTTCGGCTATCGCCTTTCGCGCGCTGGCTCACAATGACATTGATGCTTACGTCGATTACTCCGGCACGCTCTGGCGCAACGTTATTGGTCGCACCGATATGCCGTCGCGCGAGGAGATGCAGGCGGAGATCGTCCGCTGGATGAAAGCGGAGCAGGGCGTCACGGTGCTTGGCGCGCTTGGTTTCGAAAACGCCTACGTTCTCGCGATGAAACGGGAGAGAGCGCAGGCACTAAACGTCACCTCGATTGCCGATCTTGCTCGTGTTGCACCTCAACTCACCATCGGCGATGACCTTGAGTTCCTGGGGCGACCGGAATGGCGCTCGCTCAGGAATGCCTATGGTCTGTCGTTCAGAACGCGACGCTCGTTCAATCCGACGATCATGTATCATGCTCTCGAGGCCGGCGAGGCCGATGTCATCTCCGCGTTCTCGAGCGACGGGCGTATCGCGGCGCTTGATCTTCTCGTGCTGGCTGACCCGAAGCACGCGATACCTTCCTATGATGCGCTGATCCTCATCGCGCCGAAGCGCGCCGCCGATGCGCGGCTGAAGCGAGCACTTGCTCCGCTTGTCGGCTCGGTTCCCGTTGAGGCTATGCGCGCCGCTAACCTCTTAGTCGACGGTGATACGGACAAGGCGTCTCCGGAAGAGGCAGCGCGAGCCTTGGCAAAGGCCGTGCATTTGCAGTCACGATAAATACGAGAACACGATCAGGAGCGTTCTCGTTCGAGGCTCGACCATCGCCGATGAGTCGCGCTCGAGGTCCCGAACGAAATTGCGCGTCTTGCAATGAGCGATCAGTTCGGCAGCGTGGTCGGGCGCCGTTGGCAATGCTTTTGCGGTGACGCGAAGCTCCGGTCCAAGCTGGGGGCATTCGGATTCATAATGACGCCACGAATCGTTGTCACGAACGTACAACCGTATTTGGGGATGACAATGCGGGCAAAAAGAGTGGAAAGGGCGGTTGGTTCCAACCAATCGCTACTCGAGCTGCTCCAGGCAGAACTTGCAGCCCTCAATTCGCAAATCGAAGCGATCGAAAAGACACGGGCAGAAGCGCAATCGATCGACGAGTTGAGAGAGTGTGCGATCCGCGCTTGTCGACGGATCGACGAGATTCGTTCCGTCGTTGCCGCCGAACAGTCGGACGACGAGCCCAAGAGCGCGACTCCTGAACCTCCGTCTACGGTTGCTCGTTGAAGCATGTTCGAGGCGCGCTGGTTTAAGTATCGCCGGCCGCGTAGTCGCTCCTGGAATGGCTCTGCAGTGACTTCGTCCGAACCCCGGGTTCCTGGGCGGTAGACGCGATCAAGGCGCTCGCCAAACGGGGGGCGGCGATGCTCCGCTCGCTCGTCTGCGGCGGGCGGCGGTCGTCCTGAAAACGACGACGAATCTCGGCCCGCGCCCATGCGCTTGGGTACCACCCTAACCAAAATCGTCCGTTAGATCCCAACAGCCGCGCGTGTCGCAATCAGCCAACTTCCGGGTGTAGCGCGATCAGCAAGATCGCCACCGCGACCAGTGCGAGCCAGCATTCAGCGGCGATGATGGCCCATTCGGTGCCTGTTCGAGTTTTCATTGGCGCCACCCTTTTTCGACGGCTCCGACGTGAGTCTGAGGGGCTTCAACGTCGAAGCCGTCTTCGCCAGTGCTTCGGACTATCCGAGTTTGATGCGCTGCGGGGCTCGGCTGATCCGAGCGATGATCAGATCACACTCGGCCTTGGATAGAAGTGCACTTTGTGCCAACACAACCAGTTCCGCTGCCCGTCCTATCGTGCGGCACCCAACTGTGTTGCTGCGAGTGCATTCCAAGCCAGGCCGAAGCTCAGTCCGATGGACGACACTTGATCCGTGTTAAGCGCAAGCCTGATTTCCCATCCGCGTCCATGCTGGCGTGAAATCAAAACCTCGGACGACCCAAATCCGCGCACGTCGCGTTTCCATTCGCGCAGCATTAGAATCAATTCCTTCTCTTCCGCGCTCACTTCTATTCTCGACATCGCCATCACCGCGCATCAAGCCACCCCAACCGGCAAAGCTATTGAGCACCGCAACGCCGCGTCAACACGCGCGCGTGCATATCCGACAACGGCACTGCATGGCTGTGGCCCATCTCGCAAGCTCCGCTGACACAAGCGACGGCCCCGACGTGCTGTCTGAGGGCCGCGCCGGAGCCGTCTTTGCCAGTATTTCGGATTGGCCGAGCCGATGCGCGTGCTCGGTCGATCCGATGCACGCAATGAGATCACAACCGCCTCGTGATGGGATGTGCAGTCCGTGCCAACAGCACCGGTTCCATGGTCACGATTGCATCATAATCAATCAACAACCAAAACGCCCACGCGTGTTGCTGTTCCATCGAATGCGTTTCACTTTGGATTTTCCTCGGCGGTGGTGGGCGACTCATGATCCAGCACTGGACTCGCAAAGTGTGTCGGCTAGCACTCGCCGGGGAACGGAGGCCATGATGAAACGCTGCGACCGCAAGCGCTCCGACATGACGCCGTGCGTGATTACCGACGGCGCGGATGCCTATAGCTTCGAGAGCGATCAGGACACTCACCCGATCTGCGTTGGCTGCGGTCGCAGCCCGCAAGTTACAGGCGTGGCGCCACCCGCCGATTGGGCTGAGCAGGTTGCCGACTATCTGAAGGCCGTGCAGATCAGGCATCGGCGCTGAAGCCTCGCGGCGCGCGGCGCCCATGCGGCAAATCCGACCGGCCTGCCCAAATCAACCAGCCTGGCCGAACCGCTCGCAACGGGCCTCCTGTTCGCGCTCCATCAGCCCGATGAGCGTTAGCTGCCATCGTCCTCTGGAGGTCAGTTCCATGACGCATTGATCGTCGTGCGTCATGTCGTCACTGATCGGTCCGTTGAGGATGCTCGGAGTAGTGCGCGGTCGCCTCGTATTGGCCCTCACGGCGTTGCGTCAGTCGACCGCGCTGGAGGCTTCCAATCTGGGAGGAACCACCGCTCCAACGAAAAAGCTCCGGGCCTTTGTCTGGGCCCGGAGCTTTCATGTCGCTTGGAGTTAAGCGAGCGATCAGTACCTAGCGACGGCCGGGCCGCCCAGGTTGAACCTGTAGTTCAAGCCCGCCTTGATGGTGTGCTGGTCGTTGCGGAAGCTGCCGATAAAGCCGAGAGAATCGGACACGTTGACGGTGCCGAAGTCATAGTACTGGTATTCGAGCTTGCCCGACCAGTTCTGGGTAAACATGTATTCGAGACCGGCACCGACGGTGTAGCCGTCACGGCCGCCGTCGCCGCCGAAGCCGTTTGAGAAGCGCGTGTCAGCCCAGGCATAGCCGCCCTTGACGTAAAGCAGCGCCGGACCCCAGGTGTAGCCGAGGCGGCCGGTTACCGAACCGAGGCCGCGATTAGCGAAGCTCGAACTGGTATCCAGAAAACTGTAGTTGGCTTCAAGACCCATCACCCAGTTCGGCGCGAACTGGTAATCATAGCCAGCCTGCACGCCGCCCATGAACACACCGTCGTTGCCACCGCCGAAGCCGGGGGCGAGGACGTTGTCGTTGCCACCGAACGCACCACCGACGTGACCACCGATGTAGAACCCGGTCCAGTTGTAGATCGGGGTCGGAGCAACATAGGGCGGAGCCTTGGTGTAGGGCTGAGGCGCGAGATCAGCCGCGGAAGCGGGCGCGACCGCGCCGAGCGCGATCATGCTGGCGGTGACAAGCAGAATTTTCTTCATCTTTTTCATTCCAACTTTCTTGTACTAGCCCGGCCCCAAGTTCATCGCCTATCAGACACGTGCGGAATTGCTGTAACCTGGCTGCAACAGGCGGCGCCAAACGCGGGCCGCTCACGGCAAGGACAAGGAACGCTTGGCGTTAGGCGAGCTCGGAACTTTCGTGACGCGGGTTATGCATTGCAGATCACATTCCAGCGCAACGCGCCGGTGGATAGATGGTTGTGTTCGCATGGAACTGGGGCGAGCCCGAAGACGAATGAGAGCGAAGCGCGGGCCTGCAGTGCTTGTCGAGCCAAAAGGGAGACTCACTGTCGGGCTTCTGTCCCGCAGCGGAACGAAGTGGGAGGCCCGACGCATACCAGCCCCGCGTCGCAGTCTTTTTGCGTGCACGCAACACCCGCCCGATATCTCTGGCGGATTGATCCAGCGATAATGCAGGGCAGCGTCCCGATGATGGGAGTCCCGAACCGGGCTGCGTCAATTACCGGAGAGGATGTAGCGTCAGACTCGGCCGATGAGCCACGAGCTAAGGCCAAGGGGGCGATGACGACTCCAACTATTGGGGCAAACGCCACATAATGGCGACAGGTCATCGATTGGGGCGCTACGTAAGCCTTCTCGTTCGCTGGACGGCGCCGTTCTCGTGAAACCGGCGTGCTGTGCGTTCCGCCGGAGTAAAGTGCCCGTAATGCGGCCACACTCTCTGCGCCTGCAACGCGAACTCGGCTTCGTCGCTCGCGCTGAACTAGGAGCGCTTTTCGAGCCGCGGCCGCGGCCCTTCGGTGATGCGGAACCGGGACAGCACGTCGGTGCGAATGGCGCCGCGGAGGATCTTGCCGATCCCATTGCGCGGCAATTCGTCGAGGGCAATCAGCAGGCGCGGGCGCTTGTAGTCGGTCATGGTCGGCACCACGCGATTGATACGCTCCTCCCAGCCTGGCGCAGGATTTTCCACCGCCGCCAGAATGACCTCGCCCCAATAGTCCGAGGGAATGCCGACCACCGCGACTTCCGATGGCTGCAGCGCCGGCGCAAGCAATCGTTCGACCTCTTCCGGCGCTACTTTGTAGCCGCCCGACTTGATGACGTCGGCGCTACGGCCGGTGAGGTGCAGCCGGCCGCATGCATCGAGATAGCCGAGATCGCCGGTTTCGTGGAATTCATTCGGTGCGAGCGCGCTAAAACCATCGGTGGTGAGATACCCGGTCATCAGGTGTTGTGCACGGATCAGAACCTCGCCGTCGCCGCCCGCCGCGGCCGGCCGGCCGTCCTCGCCGCGGATGACGACCTCAACACCAGGAGCGGGCCAGCCGACGCAGGCGTCCTCGCCTCCGGATGCATACCAGGACTCGGTCTCCTCGGCTTCGAGCACCGTGATCGGATTGAATACCTCGCTCTTGCCATAGGTGACCCGCACCACCGGGCCGAACATCTCCCTGACGCGCACATAGAGCGTGGGCTTCAGCACCGCCGTGCCGCAGAAGATCGTGCGCAGCGACGAGAACTGGCACGTGCCCGCGGCGGCCACGATCTTTGCCAGCACGGTCGGCGGCGCAAACATCGCATCGCATGCGCCGCGTGCGAGGATATCAAGTACGCGCGGCGGGTCGACGCCGTCGAGCAGTGTCACGGCCGCACCCGACGACAGATAGGCATGCGTCATCAACGAGGAGCCGTGCGAGAATGGTGTCATCAGCAGGACATTGCTGCCGGTACCCGGCCGGAACGGCAGGTTCGCCCGCAGCAATATGTTGGCCGTCCAGCGGCCGATCTGGGTGTGAACCGCGCCTTTCGGGCGACCGGTGGTACCAGAGGTGAAGACGATACGCGCCGGCGCGTCGCCGTCGACCTGCGGGAAGGCGGCCGGATCCAACGCGGTCCGTTCGATGCTTTCGACCTCGATGATGTTCGGACCGCCGGCAGTCCTTTCGGTCGCGATGGCCGCGCCGGTGATCAACAGGCGAACGTTGGAGACCGCGAGGCAGTAAGCGCGTTCGTCGCTGCTCAGCGCAGGGTTGATCGGGACTTCGACGGCGCCCGCCAGCATGACGCCGAAAGTGGCCGCAACGGCGTCGGCGCTGTTGCGGAACAAGGTAGCCACGGCATCTGTCGGGCCGACCCCGGCCTGGATCAGGGCATCCGCAACGCCGGCGGCTTTGGCGAACAACTCCGCATAGGACGTTGTGCCGGCGGCGTCGACGACGGCCGGCCTGTTGCCGTAGCGGAGCGCGAGCGCGGAGAATTCGCCGGCCCAATGGATCGATTTCGATGACATGCTCGAGCTCTCCGTCGAGACGATCCGCGTTGCTAGCCCGCGCCGTAGACCAGATTGGGCAGCCAAAGCGAAAGCTGTGGGACATAGGTGATGATCGCAAGGCACAGCAGCAGCAGGCCGAGGAACGGCAGAACGCCGCGCACCACTTCGGTGACCGGCGCCGTCGAAATCGTGGCCAGCACGTAGAGGTTCAGTCCGACCGGGGGATGAACCAGTGCGATCTCCATGTTGTGGGTGAAGACGATCGCGAAATGGACGGGATCGATTCCGAGCGGTTTCAGCGCAGGCGCAAGGATCGGCATCACCACCAGCAGCGTGGCGGCGACCTCGAGAAAGCATCCGAGCACGAGCAGCAGCACGTTGATCGCGAGCAGGAATTGCCAGGGATGAAGCTGGTTGTCGAGCGTGAACTTCACCAGCGAGGCCGGGATGCCCGAGTCCGTCATCCAGTGGCCGAACGCCAAAGCGGTCGCGACGATGATCATGATCGTCGCGGCGCTCTTGATTGCCTCGGCGATCACCTCGAGCGTCTGGCTGACATTAAAGCCGCGATAGAAGAACAGGCCGACGAGAAGAGCCACCGTGGCCGAGACCGCGGCTGCTTCGGTGACCGTCATCAGGCCGCCGTAGATTCCGACCATCACGATGAAAGGTACGCAAAGCGCGGGCAGGGCATTGAGGCTCATCCGCACCAGTTCGGTGCGTGGCACGGCCGGCTCGCGCGGCAGCTCGTATTTGTGCGAGTAGTAGAACACCCAGCCGAAGAACATCGCTGCCTGCAGCAGCCCGGGCATGATGCCGGCCAGGAACAGGCGCGGCACGGACTGCTCTGCGATCAGCCCGTAAAGAATCAGCGACAGGCTGGGTGGAATCACGATGCCGATCGTGCCGGAAGCGCCGACCACGCCAAGCGCAAAATGACGCGGATAGCCGCGCTCGATCATCGCCGGCACCAGAATGGTGCCCATGGCGAGCGCAGTCGCGACCGAGGAGCCGCAGATCGCGGCAAACAGGGTACATGACACCACCGTCACGAGACCGAGCGCGCCCCGCAATCGTCCGAACCAGGCGATCGCGACATCGACCAGTGCCTTGGCGACGCCGCCGCGCCGCATGAATGCGGCAGCCATCACGAACAACGGCAAGGCCATCAGTGTGCTGGAATTCATTTCATCGGCGATCTTCTGCGCGATCGCCACCAGAGGCTGGTCGCTGAAGCCGAACAGGACCGCCGCGCAGAGACCCAACACCAGAAAGATCGGCATTCCCGCGCAGAGCAGCCCGAAGAACATCAGCAGGAAAAGCATCGTCCACATCGTGTCGGTCTCGTTGTTGCTGGACCTGAAGCGTCCCGATGCGGGACCACGACGGTCAGTTTGCCGATGGCAGATCGGTCATCAAGACGGCTGACGTCGCCGCCGATCGCTCAGTGATCGTGAACGGCGATGACCATGGTGGCGGGATCGAAGCGGAAGACGAGCAAATATAGCTTGATGACGTAGCGCAACAGCATCAGCACGGCGCCGGTCAGGATGGCCGAGTAGTAGATCCACATCGGGAATTCGAGGCCCGTGATGCTGCGCTCGTCGAGGCTGCGGGCGACGTCGGAAACCTGGAAGCCGCAATAGGCCAGGCCGCCACAAAACAAGATCGCGACACAGCAGTTGAATGCCTCGACCCATCTTTGCCCTTGCGGCGGCAACAGTCGCAGGACGACGTCGGGCCTGACATGCCCATCGGTCCGGACCAACTGGCTCGACGCCAGAAACACCGCCCAGACCGTCAGATAGACCACTACCTCCTCGCCATTGATGAAAGCGAAATTCTTGTTCACGTAACGGCCGATGACCTGAGCGGTCCCGACCGTCAGCGCGGCGGCACCAAGAACTCCTATCAACAGGAGTTCAAGCCTGTTCCAGATCTTCATCATGGGTGGCAATCAATGGCCGACGGTCGTTACATCCGCCTGCACCTGCTGCAGCAAGGCGGGCGAAATCCGCAACTCCTTCGCGATGCCGTCCTGCAAAGGCAGCATCTTGGCGCGGACCTCAGCGAGCGCGCTCTCGGACGGCGAAACGAACACGATGCCGTTCTTTTCCAGCGTATGGCGCGCCTCGGTCTGAGCCTCTTCCATGCTCTTGCGGTAGGCCTCGATGTTCTCCTGCCAGAGGTCGACGACCAGCTTCTGGAGATCCGGCGGCAGCTTCTTGTAGAAGCTCTCGCTGATCATCGGCACGTAGAACCCGACGAATTCGCGATCCGCAAAGCCATACTTCACGCCGGATTCCCAGAGCTTTGCGCTGGCAAGGCTTTCATCGGTCGAGCTCAGCCCGTCGAACGTGCCTTGCGACAGCGCCAGCGGAACGTCCGGCCAGGCTGTGACGTTCGGTGTTGCATTGAAGAACTTGGCCCGCGCCGATTGTCCGGCACCGCCGGAGTTGCGGATCTTCATGCCGGCCTGATCGGCGAAGTCGCGGATCGGCTTGTTGGTGCTGTAGGTGTTTTGATATCCGAGCTGCAGCCAGGGGCCGAGCAATTTGACATCGAGCTTGCTCTCGAATTGCTTGTTGATGATCTCGCCGATCTTGCCGTCGGCAGCAGCATAGACCACCGGATAGGGCTGCCCGAAAAATGCCGGCAGCTGGAAGACGTCTGCATCGGGGACGAAGCCGGTCAGCACCCAGGTGCCGGGGATCGCCATCTCGACGGCGCCCTGACGCAGCGCCTTCACCACGTCGCGGTCGCGAAACAACTGGCCGCTGTGGAACAGCTCGGTCGTGATCCGGCCGCCGGATTTTTCCTGCAGCTTCTTCAGGTAGTCGGCGGCAGACAATGTCCGTCCGTGTGTCGCCGAGGTGTCCACCGAAGCCCGCAGCTTGAACTGAGGTTCGGCTGCTAGCGCTCCCTGGCTGCACTGAATCGCAAGCACGGCAAGCACGGCCGTCACGGCGCCCCGCATCATCGAGTTTCTCCCCTTGGCCGTCGTCTTCTGTGCGCGACGGGTCACGGAAGCTAACGGCCGGGCCAGGTTGATTCAAGTGGAACGTTTCATTGTGCGGGTGTGTCAGTAGCGGCGCGTCGTTGGGAGTTCTGATGGATCGTTCGATCGATAGCGTAAGATACTGTTATTATTTGCATTTATTGCATGTTCGGAACGATGACTCATCTCAAGCATAGCTGATCTGCTCTATTTTTCATGAAACGTTTCATTGACAAGGCAGCCTCCGCGCGCCTAGCGTCCCGGCGCCGAGCGATACGCGCGGCCCCGGAGCGGAACGCTTCGGGTTTCCACGCAACAAGTGGACGGCGCATGAGCCGCAACAAATTACGGGGGGAGTGATGAGCACTACGCGGAGAAATCTGCTGTTGTCCGGCATCGCCGTCGGCGCTGCGCTGGCCAGTTCGAATGTCTCGGTGATGGCGGCGGGACAGGAATTGACGCTCGGCGTCGTCGGCGTTCTGTCGGGTCCCGCTGCGCAATGGGGCCTCGCGCTGCGCGGCGCGGTCGAACTCGTCGCTGCCGAGGCCAACCGGGACGGCCTGATCAAGGTCGACGGGGCGCCATGCAAGGTCAACGTCGTCGCCATCGACAGCAAGTACACGGCCGAAGGCGCTGCCGCTGCAGCCAACACGCTGGCAGGGCAGGGCGTCAAATTCATCATCGGCCCGATCGGCTCGCCCGAGCTCACCGGCGTGAAGCCGATCGCCAAGCGCAATTCGATGCTGGTGATGGGCAACGGCTACGCCAAGGATGCACTATCGCCGCAGTTGCCGCTGGTCTTTCACATGGGGCCGGGTCCTTCGGGCTGGGCCGAGCCGATCATCAAGATCGCCAAGCAGAAGTTCGGCATGAAGAGCGTGGTGCTGGTCGCGCCGAACGACCAGGGCGGCACGGATATCGCGAGCGTCGACGCCGACGCATACAAGAGAACCGGCATCACCGCTTCTGAAGAATATTATCAGCGTGGCACCACCAATTTCGCGCCGATCGTGACCCGGATCGTGAACGCGAAGCCTGATGCCGTCGATCTCGCTTCATCGCCACCTGGCGACGCCGGCATCATCGTGAAGCAATTGCGTCAGGCTGGCTTTGAGGGACCGATCGGACGTCTCGGCGGTCCGGGATACACCGAAATCTCCCGCGTCGCCGGTGGCGATGAGGTGCTGAAGGACTTCTATTGGTACGAGCCGGTTCTCATTGACGAGAAAGTGCAATTGATCGCCGACGAGTACAAGAAGCTGCTCGGCGCCGAGCGGCCGGAAAACAATCTGTTCTTTCAGTGGGTCTCCGCCGCCCGCATGGTAACCAAAGCCATCGCCAAGGCCGGTACCATCTCGGACACGGCCAAGGTTGCCGAGGCCCTGCGATCGTTGCCGGTTGAGGATCCCAATATCGGTCCCGGTCACTGGATCGGGCAGGATTTCTTCGGCATCAACCAGGAACTGTCGTTCCCGTTCGGCGTCGGGCTAGTGGAAAAAGGCAAGCTGCAACCGACCATCAGGGTCGAAGCGGCCGGCGGCAAGTAGCGGGTACTCCGTGCAAGGTTTTGTCGCCACCTGCCTCATCGGCATCAGCCTGGGTGCGCAGTACGCGCTGCTCGCCCTCGGCTTCACCCTGATCTTCGGCATTCTCGGAGTCGTCAATTTCGCACATGGCGGCTTCTACGTTCTCGGAGGATATCTCGCCTATTCCGCGGTGACCTATCTCGGTATGCCCTACGCGCTGGCGGTGATCTGCGCGGCGCTGGGCACCACGCTGCTCGGATTCCTGTTCGAACGCTTCGTGCTGGATCGCGTGATCGACGATCATCTGGCGACACTGATGCTGACGCTCGGCCTCTATTTGATGATGTCGAGCGGCATATTGGTGGTGTTCGGACCGCAATCTCCGGCCTTCGCCTTTCCATTGACCGGTGTCATTCACGGCCATGGCTTCTTTGTGCCGATCGAGAATCTCGTGGTGCTGGGCGTCTGCATCGTCGGAATCCTGTCGATCTACGGCCTGATCTATTACACCGATTTCGGTCGCGCGCTGCGTGCGCTGGCTGATGACCGCGCGGTGGCGACGGCGCAGGGACTGCGTCCGGCGATTCTGTTTCCGGCCGCCTTCGCCCTGGCGACGGGGCTCGCCGGCCTCACCGGCGCGCTGGTCACACCGATCCTGTCGCTTGCGCCGCATATCGGCGATCCTGTGCTGGCGACGTCCTTCCTGATCGTCATTCTCGGCGGTCTCGGTAGCGTCGGTGGTGCGACAGTCGCGGCTTTCATCGTCGGCATGGCGGAGGCGTTCTCGGCGGTCTATCTCGGTGGCTCGAAGGGCGCACTCGCGCTGTTCGTGCTCGTCCTGGTCATGCTGGTCGTCAAGCCATCGGGTCTGTTCGGCCACCGGGTTCGGGGAGCTTGAGCACATGACAGCCCGCACCCTTTCCAAGCGCGGCGACCTGGCCGAGGCAGCAAGCGTCGTGGTTATCGCGGCCGCTTTCGTAGTTCCCTGGCTCAGCCAGAACCCGATGGTCTATTCGCTGGCCAACCAGATGCTGATCGCGATTACGGCCGCGTTCAGCGTCTACATCATGCTCCGCATGAATCTGATGACCTTCGCGGTGCCGACCTTCATGGCGATCGGCGGTTACACCGTCGCGATCCTGGGGCTTCGTCACGGCGTGACCGATGTGCTGCTGCTGGGGCTTGCGAGCTTCGTGGTGCCGGCGCTGTTTGCACTGCCGCTCGGTGCGCTGGTGCTCCGTCTGACCGGCGTCTATTTCGTGCTGGTCACGTTCGTTCTCACCGAGATCACGCAACTGTTGCTGTTTGAAACGCCGGGGTGGACCGGCGGGTCCAATGGACTGGTCGGCATGCCGGCCGTGACGCTGTTCGGGCTGGAGCTCGCCGACAACCGCGCGGTGCTGCAAGTCACGATCGGGCTGGCGCTCGCCGGCGCTATCGTCACCGCTGCGGTGACCCGCACGCTGCGCCAGCATTTCGCGGCGATCGAGGAGAACGAACTGCTCGCCCAGAGTCTCGGCCTCGTCGTCTGGCACTACAAGGCGTTCGGCTTCGCCATCGCGGCGGGCGTATCCGGGCTCGCCGGCTTCGCTCTCGTCAACATGCTGCTCACCGCTCATCCGACCTCGTTCAGCGCGCTGTCATCGGTCAACTACATTGCCTATGCGATCATCGGTGGGAAGAGCAGCATGCTTGGCCCGGTTGTCGGTGGCGCTCTCCTGATCTGGGCGGGAGACGTTTTCGCATTGCGCGGGGAGTATTCCCAGTTCCTGTTCGGCTTCCTGATCGTGGTGGTGGTGCTGGTCGCGCGCGAGGGCGTCGTCGGGACGATCCATCGCCTCGGCGTCAGCGTGTTTTCTCCGCCGTCGCCGTCGCGGTCTTCCACCGTCGCCTCGTCGCCGACGCTGAGCGTGCCCAATGCGATGGAGCCCCTGCAATGACGACTGAACGCACCGGACGGACCGACGGCGGCGCGCTGCTCGAGGTCGCAGCCATCTCCAAGCGTTTCGGCGGGCTGCATGTCTTCGACAATATCAGCTTCGCCATCCCGCCAGGCGACGTCCTTGGCGTCATCGGGCCGAACGGCGCCGGCAAGACCACGCTCATCAACGTCATTTGCGGCATGCTGCCGCCGACCACCGGCCGGGTGCGGCTCTACGGCAAGGATATGACCGGCAAGCCGCTGCATGCCGTCAGTCGCATGGGAATTATCCGCAGCTTTCAACAGACCAACACCTTTCGTACGGCGTCGGTCCGCGAGAACATTTCGCGGGCCCTTCGCTTCAGCGGCAGCGGGCCCGGATGGGACAGCGTCGCGCCGCTGATCGACGAGTTCGAGCTCGAACCGCAACTCGACGAGCAGAGCGACAAGCTGCCATACGGGCTCCAGAAGATGCTGGGCCTCATTCTGGCTTGCGCCGCCCGGCCGAAAGTCCTGCTGCTCGACGAGCCGGCGGCCGGTCTCGAGCGGCGGGAGCGCCTGCGGGTCGATGCTTTCGTGCGCCACGTGAGGACGGTGCTCGGTTGCGGGGTCCTGATCGTCGAGCATGACATGGATCTCGTGCGCCGCCTCTGTCCGAGAATACTGGTGCTCGATTCCGGCCGTGTCCTGGCCGAGGGCGCTCCGGCCGACGTCCTGGCACGCAAGGATGTCATCGACGCCTATCTCGGGACAGTGGACGAGGAGGCGGCCTGATGCTGGTGGTGAAAGACCTCGAAGTCCGCTACGGCGGCATCACGGCAATCAGCGGCGTCTCGATCGACGTCGCCGAGGGCGAGACGGTCCTGCTGATCGGCGCCAATGGCGCCGGCAAGTCGAGCCTGATCAACGCCATCATCGGTCTGGTCCAGGCCTCGCATGGCAGCGTGCGCTTCGCGGGCCGTGATCTCAGTGCCGTATCCTGCGACGGGCGCGCGCGGGCCGGAATTGGGTATTCGCCCGAAGGGCGCCGCGTGTTCCCGACCATGTCGGTCGCTGACAATGTCCTGAGCGGCGCCTGCTGGCACGGCGGAGCGAGCCAACGCCAAGCCTGGGCCTGGCTTTGTGGCATCTTTCCGATCCTGAAGGAGCGCGCCAGCCAGCCGGCCGGACAATTGTCGGGGGGACAACAGCAGATCGTCGCCCTGGCGCGCGCCATGAGTTCGTTTCCCAAGCTGCTGCTGCTGGATGAGCCGTTTCTCGGACTTGCGCCGGTGTGGATCGCGCAGATCAGCGAGGCGATCCGCCATATGCAACAGCGCGGCGCGACCATTCTCATGACCGAGCAGATGGCGCGTCCGGCGCTCAAGCTTGCCACACGCGGCTACGTGATGCGCGGTGGTGAGGTCAGGCGGAGCGGCACCGTCGCCGAAATTCGCGACGTTGCGCTTGCCGAGGAGTATTTGTGATGTCCGCTACTCTGAACGCCACTGCGCTGCTCGGGACCTTCGCCGCAACGACGTCGGCGAGCGAACTGTCCCCGGATGTCGCCACGAAGGCAGCCATTTGCCTGCTCGACTCGCTGGGGCTCGCGCTCGCGGCGCGGCACGAGCCGACGGCCTCGGCCGCGCGCGCGATGGCGGCGGAGGTGCTGCCTGGACCGCGCACCGCGCGCATCTGGGCGAGCGGCAAACATGCCGCGCTGTCCGAGGCGGTTCTCGCCAATGGCATTGCCGTTCACGCCCATTTTCAGGACGATACCGACCACGATTCATGGACGCACCCGGGATCCCTGATTGCGCCGGTCGCGGTGTCGCTTGGCGAAACGCTGGATGCGCCGCTGCGCACCGTGTTGACCGCTCTCACGGTCGGCTATTCCACGCTCAAATGGCTTGGTGCGGGTGAAGTCGTTGCCCGCGGCCTGATCCGCAGGGGCGTGCGGACCAGCCCGACCTTCGGCACGATCGGCGCCGCGGCGACGGCCGCAGCCGCACTCGGGCTCGATCCACCGAGGTCTACCAGCGCGGTTGCGATCGCGTCCTGCACGACCGGCGGCACGCTGGAGCCGGTGCGCTGCGGCTCCGACGAATGGCGCGTGCAGAACGGGCGCGCCGCCCAGGGTGGGCTGGTGGCCGCGGAGCTTGCGGCGCGCGGCGTCCAGGGCGCGCCTGATGCGCTGGAAGGACCGAAGGGGTTGTTGCGCTCGCTTGCCGGCCTCGATCGCACGCCAGAACAATGGCAGCGAGGCCCCGATGTCGCGACGATGATCGGCATCATGGCAAAGCCGTTCGCAACCCTGGGCGACAATATGTCGGCGGTGCTGGCGGCGCATGTGCTTCACCGCGACGGCATCGATCTGTCGCAGGTAAAGCTGATCACCGTGACGATCTGGGAGCCCTATACGCAGTATCCGGGAACGTCCTTCAAGGGACCGTTCACGCGGACGGTGCAGACCCAGGCGAGCACCGCCTTTGCGGTCGCCGCCATGCTGCGCTACGGCCGCCTCGACTACGAGATGGGCGTCGAGCACCGCCAGGACCGGGAGATCATGGCACTCGTCGAAAAGACGATCGTCGAGCCGGACGCGATCGGTACCCATCTCGACGCGACCGTCGAGCTGGAGATGGAAAATGGTGCGCGTCTTCGCCGGACCGCGCGCGAGGCGCCCAAGGTTCTGGTGTTCCAGGACGAAGCCCGTGCCACCGAGGTTTTTGAGAGCCGCCTGGTCGGCACCGGAATTCCGGCCGGCGAAGGCGCCAGCCTTGCGGCCGAGGTTTTCGCTTCGGCACGTAGCGGCGGATCGATGCCTGTGCGCAGGCTGCTCGACCGCCTGACCCGATCTCGGAGGGATGCGATCAAATGAAACTTGGACTTGAAGGCAAGACTGCGATCGTCACCGGCGGCAGCAAGGGCATTGGTCTTGAGACCGTACGCTTGCTGGCGGAGGAGGGTGTCAAGGTTCTGGTCTGCGCGCGCCGCGAGGACGCGCTGGCCGAATGTCGTTCTGACGTCGAGCGGAGCACCGGCGTCAAGGTCGAAACGCTGTCGCTTGATGTGACGGATCTGAAGCAGATCGAGCGGCTGCCGGCGGTCGCCCGCGACCGTCTCGGCCGTATCGACATCCTGGTCAACAATGCCGGCACCGGCACCTACAAGCCGTTCCTCGAAGTCACCGACGAGGAATTGCAATACGGCATGGCGATCAATTTCTTCGCTCAGTTCCGTATCTGTCAGCGCATCATCCCGATCATGATCGAGCAGAACGGCGGCAGCATCATCAACGTGTCGGGCGAAACCGGGATCATGGTGACGATGCCGCCGTTCCTGTCGTCCTGCACCGGTCCGGCCAAGTCGGCCGAAATCCGCTTCTCCAAGATTCTCGCCAACGAATTCGGGCCGCACAACATTCGCGTCAACTGCGTCGTTCCTGGGTTCGTCAATACTCCGGAACGTTTTGCAAAATGGGAGCGCGAACTCGCCAAGCGCAATCTGGGCGAAGAGGAGGCGGAAGCCGAACGCAAGCGCTGGTCGGAAAATAATTCGATGCGCAACACGCGCTGGGGCACGCCGGAGGAACTCGCCAATTTGATTGTCTTCGCGCTGTCCGACCGCGCGAGCTTCGTCAACGGCGCGGTGCTGGTTGCCGACAATGCGCAGGACAAGTCGTGAAAGCGACGCCGCTCGACGTGATGAACCGATTGATGACAACAGGAACGGCGGCGGCCCTTGCGGCGGCCGGGAGGATTTGATGGACGTTGACAAGCCGCTCGCTGGTATCACCGTGGTTGAACTCGGACACAGCGTGGCCGCCCCCTATGCCGGACTGATTCTGGCCGATCTCGGCGCTCGCGTGGTCAAGGTCGAAAATCCCAAGAGTGGCGATTATGCGCGTGGCTGGGGGCCGCCGTTCTGGAACGGGACGGCAAGTGTGTTCCATAGTCTCAATCGCGGCAAGGAAGGCATCACCGTCGATTTCGGTGCAGCGGAGGATTGCGAGAGGCTGAAGTCGCTGATCCTGAACGAGGCGGATGCCGTCATCCAGAATCTGCGGCCCGGCATTCTGGACAAGTTTGGTCTCACCGCGGATGCGCTTAGCGCCGCGAAGCCATCGCTGATCTGGTGCGACATCGGCGCGTTCGGCGCCAAGGGGCCGCTCGCCAGCAAGCCCGGCTACGATCCGCTCGCCCAGGCCAGCACCGGCATCATGAGCGTCACCGGCGAGGGCGGACGGCCGCCGGTGCGTGTCGGCGTCTCGCTGGTCGACATGGGGTCCGGCATGTGGGCAGTGATCGGCATGCTCGCTGCGTTGGTGGCGCGCAACAAGGGCGGTCAGGGTCGCAGCATTGCGACCTCGCTTTACGAGACCGGGCTCGCGTGGATGACCGTTCCGCTGGCCGGCTATGCGGCGTCAGGTGAGGTGCGCAAGCCCTATGGATCGGGCACCGCGGAAATCGCGCCCTATCAGGCATTTGAGGCGTCCGACGGATGGCTGATGATTGCCGCCGGCAACGACAATCTGTTCCGCAAGCTGTGCGTGGCGTTGAATCTCGAAGCGCTTGCGCATGATCCTGACTTCGCGACCAACGCGGCAAGGGTCGTCAACCGCGAACGACTGATCCCGCAAATCGCGGCCGCGGTGCGTAAGTATACGGCCGATGCGCTTGGCGGCATTCTCGACGGGGCCGGGGTTCCCAATGCACCGCTGCTGACCACCGATCAGGTTGCGGAGCATCCGCAAACCCGCGCGCTCGACATGATGGTGCGATGTGCCGGCGACGATATCGATCTTGTCGGCGTTCCGCTTGCCTTCGACGGTACGCGACCGCGCGCACGCACCGCTGCGCCGGCGCTCGGCCAGCACAATGCCATTCTTCGAAAGCCTGCGAGCAAGGGAGCCATCAATGCGAACTGATTTCCAGACCATCAAGGTCGAACGGCGTGATGGCGATATCCTGCTGGTCACGTTGCACCGGCCGGAAGCGTCGAATGCGATGAACACCCAGATGGGCCTCGATCTGGTGGAACTGTTCGAGGGCTTCTCGACCGACATCGAGGGGTTGCGCGCGGTGATCCTGACCGGACACGGCGACAAGGCGTTCTGCGCCGGGGGCGATCTGAAGCAGCGCAACGGCATGACGGACGAGGCCTGGCAGGCGCAGCATCTGGTCTTCGAGCGCATGCTGCGCGCTCTGCTGGGCTGTCCGATTCCCGTGATCGGCGCGATCAATGGTGCGGCCTATGGCGGCGGCTGCGAGATCGCGGCGGCGCTCGACTTCGTCTACGCCTCGACCAATGCACGCTTCGCGCTGACCGAAGTGACGCTCGGCATCATGCCAGGTGGCGGCGGCACGCAGAATCTGCCGCGCGCCGTCGGCGAGCGCCGCGCCAAGGAATTGATCCTGTCCGGGCAGCCGTTCTCGGCCGCCGAGGCCGAGCAGTGGGGGCTGGTCAATCGGGTGCTGCGGCCAGGGGAATTGCTGGAGGCGACCTTCGCCATCGCCCATCGCATCGCTGCCAATGGCCCGATCTCGGTGCGCCAGGCCAAGCAGGCGATCCATCGCGGTTTGCAGATGTCGCTCGCCGATGGCCTCGCCTTCGAGATCGAAGCCTACAACCGTCTGGTCCCGACGGCGGACCGACGCGAAGGCGTGCTGGCGTTCAACGAGCGCCGCAAACCCAACTTTCAAGGCAAGTAGGAGAAGGCGCGAAGTGCGTGAGAAAGCTCATGTTCGCGAGGTCGGACCCCGCGACGGCATTCAGATGGTCAAGACCATCTTGCCGAGCGCGCGCAAGCTGGCCTGGTGCCGTGGCGCGGTGGAGGCCGGAATCCGCGAGATCGAGGTGACCTCATTCGTGCCGGCCAAGGTGATCCCGCAATTTGCCGACGCGGAGGAGGTGGCCCGCGGGGCACTGACAATGCCGGGCTTGCGGCCGTCGGTTCTGGTTCCGAATCTGAAGGGGGCCGAGCGCGCCTTCGCGCTCGGTGTGCCAATCGTCAACTACGTGCTGTCGGCGAGCGAGGAGCACAATCAGGCCAATGTTCGCCGCAGCACCGAGGAGTCGTTGCAGGACTTCGCGCGCATCGCTGCGGCGCGCGATCAGCGCCCCGGAGCACGAATCGGACTTGGTGCGGGCATCGCGACCGCGTTCGGCTGCACGATCTCGGGGGCGGTATCGGAGGCACGAGTGGTCGAGATCGCGGTGCGGCTCGCCGGGATGGGCGCCGACGAGATCATCGTCGCCGACACGGTCGGCTATGGCGATCCGGGTCAGGTCCGCCGCCTGATGGGCGCAGTGATCGCAGCGGTGCGTCCACTGCCGGTCGCCTGCCACTTCCACGACACGCGCGGTCTCGGTCTCGCCAATGTGACGGCGGCACTGGATGCGGGTGTACGCGCGTTCGATGCATCCCTCGCCGGACTCGGCGGCTGTCCGTTCGCACCCGGCGCCACCGGCAACATCGACACCGAGGATACCGTTTTCCTGCTCGAACAACTTGGTTTCGATACCGGCGCCGATGTCGAGCGGCTGGTCGCCTTGCGACGCGAGGTCGAGAGCTGGCTGCCCGGCGAACGGTTCTCCGGCGCGATCGCCCGCGCCGGCCTGCCCAAAACGTTCCGCGTGTCGGCCAGCGCCGCCGCCTGAAAGGATATGACATGAACTATCACGACGCCGCCCAAACCGCCGACATGGAGGTCACCGTCGCGTTGGGCGAGGATTTCTCCGACCTGCGCAACACGGTGCGGCAGATCTGCAAGGGCTTTCCGGGCGAATACTGGCGCAAGCTCGACGATCAAAGCGCCTATCCGACCGAATTCGTCGCGGCGTTGACGGAAGCGGGATTCCTCGGCGCGCTGATTCCGGAGGAATATGGCGGTTCGGGCCTGCCGCTTCGTGCGGCCGCGGTGATCCTCGAAGAGATCAATGCGAACGGCTGCAGCGCCAGTCCCGCGCACGCCCAGATGTACATCATGGGTACATTGCTCCGTCACGGCAACGAAACCCAGAAGCGGACCTACCTGCCGGAGATCGCGGCGGGCCGGCTGCGGCTGCAGGCCTTTGGCGTGACCGAGCCCAATACCGGCTCCGATACCACCCAGCTCAAGACTCGCGCCGAGCGTCAGGGGGATGTCTATGTCGTCAACGGCCAGAAGGTCTGGACGTCGCGGGCGCTGCACTCCGACCTGATGCTGCTGCTGGCGCGCACCAGTCCGGTCGGTCAGGTGAAGCGGCGCACCGACGGACTTTCGGTGTTCCTCGTCGACTTGCGTGAGGCCAAGGGCAACGGCGTCGAAATCCGTCCGATCAAGGCGATGGTCAATCACAACACGACAGAGGTGTTCATCGAGAACCTGAAAGTGCCCGCCGCCAATCTCATCGGGGAGGAAGGCAAGGGCTTTCGCTACATCCTCGACGGCATGAACGCCGAGCGGATCCTGGTCGCCTCCGAATGTGTGGGCGACGGGCGCTGGCTTCTCGGCAAGGGTGTCGCCTATGCCAATGAGCGGCGCGTCTTCGGACGATCGATCGGCCAGAATCAGGGCATCCAGTTTCCACTGGCGCGTGCCTACGCCGAACTCGAAGCCGCCGACATGATGTGCCGCCGTGCCGCCGCGCTGTTCCAGGCTGGGCAGCCCTGCGGAGCAGACGCCAACATCGCCAAGCTGCTGGCGTCGGAGGCCACCTGGAAGGCGGCCGATACGACATTCCAGACCCATGGCGGCTTCGCCTTTGCGCAGGAATACGACGTCGAGCGCAAATGGCGTGAGGTCCGTCTTTACCAGACAGCCCCAATCTCGACCAACATGGTGCTGGCCTTTGTGGCGCAGCACGTGCTCGGTCTTCCGCGTTCCTACTGAGGAGACGACCCATGCTGGATATCACGCGTCAGACGGCGAATTTTGTAGCCGGCCTCAAGCTGTCCGATCTGTCCGACCGCTGCCGCGAGGCGGCGCGGACCGGCATCATCGACTGCGTCGGCGTCATGATCGCTGGCGCCGCCGAGCAGCCGGTGCGGATCGTGTCGGCGATGGTGGCCGCGTCCACCCAGAACGACGGCGCGCCCGAGGTTCCGTCGGGTCGCAATCTCGCGGCGCCGGATGCCGCGCTCGTCAACGGTGTCGCGGCGCATGTGCTCGACTATGACGACGTGGCGCTGGCCGGACATCCGAGCACCGTTCTGGTGCCGGCCATCCTGGCCGAAGGCTGGTCGCTCGACTCCGGCGGCGCCGACGCACTTGCCGCCTATGCCGCGGGCTACGAAGTTTGGGCGCAGGTCATTGCGCTGGAGCCCGGTCACCTCCATGAGCGCGGCTTTCATCCGACGGCCGTGATGGGTGCGCTTGCCACCGCGGCCGCCTGTGCGCGGCTGCGCAATCTCGACTCCACGAAGACCGCGCATGCCATCGCGATCGCCGCTTCGCTCGCCTCCGGACTGGTCGCCAATTTCGGCACCATGACCAAATCGCTGCATGCCGGTCGCACCGCCCAATCTGGCGTGCTTGCCGCGCGTCTCGCCGATCAGGGATTTACCGCATCGCTGGACGTGCTCGAGCACCAAACCGGCTTCCTGCGCGCCCATTCGCCCTCGGGCACGCCGGATATCGAAAACGGCACGATCGATATCGGCCGCAACTGGCGGCTTGCCGATCTCGGCATCAATGTAAAGCGCTATCCGACCTGCTATGCGACCCATCGTTCGATCGACGCGATGATTGGCCTGGTGAATGCGCACAAGCTCAAACCCGACGACGTGAAGGAAATTCGGGTCCACACCGGCGTCACCCAAAGGCTGATGTTGCGCAACACCAATCCGCAGACCGGTCTCGAGGCCAAGTTCAGCATGGAATTCGCGATGACCGCCGCGCTGATCGCCGGCCGCGTCGGGCTGTCCGAGCTCACCGACGAGTTCGTCTCGCGGCCCGACGTCGGCGCTACCTTCGCCAAGGTCCACTGTACGACAACCGATGAAATCATGCCGGGAGATCAGCCGTTCGCGCCGGCCGACTGCGTCAGCGTCGTGTTGACATCGGGCGAAGTGCTTGAGCACGCGCCGGTGGTTCATGCCAAGGGCAGCTGGCAGCGCCCGCTTTCGCGCGACGAACTGCAGGATAAGTTCATGGACTGCGCGACCCGGGTGTTCAAGCAAGGCGAGGCCGACGCCCTGTTCGAGCAGCTCTGGAATATCGAGGACCTCAGGTCGATCCGTTCGCTGCGCCTGACCAACGACCGGAGCGACGCATGAGCGCGGCAATGGCTGGGAAGGGATCGACGCCGCGCATCTGGCACCAGTCGGTCAACGAGCTCGATCATCTCGAAGTCTACAAGCGCGCGCTCGAGGCCCATGCGGCGGAAATTCTTGGCGACGACGCCGAGGTCGTCGTCCACGGGCTTCCGTCCGGATCATACGCCGGCGCTTCGGCCACTGCGGTGCTCGGCAATGCATTCGCCTATCACCGCATTCTCAGCCGGGTGATCGACAATGCGATCGCGGCCGAGCGGCAGGGTTATGATGCCTTCGTGATCGGTTCGTTCAGCGAACCGTTTCTGCGCGAGATCCGCTCCGCGGTGGATATTCCCGTCGCCTCGCTGACCGAGAGCGGCCTGCTGGTCGGCTGCTCGCTCGGCAGCTATGTGGCATTGATCTCCAATGCGCCGGCGGTGCAGTGGATGACCAAGGTTGCGGTCGATAAGCACAAGCTCGCCGCGCGTGTGCTGGAGGTCGCGGCGATGGATCCGCCGCTCGACGAGCCGCAGCTGGCGCGTGCTTACGCCGACCCGGCTCCGGTCATCGCAAATTTCACGGCCGCGGCCGAGCGCCTGGTGGCGCGCGGCGCTGACGTCATCATTCCGGCGGAAGGTGTGCTGGCGGAACTCCTTGTTCGTCACGGCGTCCATCGCATCGCCGGCGCTCCCGTGATGGACGTGTTTGCCGTCACCTGGGCCTACGCGCTGATGCAGATCAGGCTCTGGTCGAAGGCACAACTTGGCGTGGGCCGGAGCTGGCACCACAGGCGCGACGATGCAGCGATCGTTGCAAGATTTTGGCAAGGGGACGCACAATGAGCACTTCACCCTCAACGCAAGTCGCAGGAGTCTATCACCGCAAGCTTGGCGATGCGCTGGTCACAGGCCTCAGCGATGGTTACGTCGACATGGGATACACGATCTTTCGCAATATCCCCGAGGAGGAAACCAAAGCCATTCTGGCGCGCGATCATCGCACCTCGCCGCCGCGCATCTCGGTCAACGCCTTTGCCGTGCGCATGGACAACCGGACCTACCTGATCGACTGCGGATCAGCGGATCTGATGGGGCCGACCTGCGGCCGCCTGCCGGCAAATCTCGCTGCCGCCGGCATCGATCCGGCCTCGGTCGACGCGGTGCTGCTGACCCATGTTCATCCCGACCATTCCAACGGGCTGACAGATGCCGCAACCGGAACGCGGCTGTTTCCCAATGCGGAAGTCATCGTCCATGAGAACGAGATCAATCACTGGTTCAACGATGAGGCGATGGCCAAGGCGGCCGAGCGGCCCCGGCGCCGCTATTTCGAGGCCGGCCGCACCCAGCTGAAGCCCTATATGGCTGCCGATCGCGTCAAGACTTTCCGGAAGGGCGAGGTGCTCCCGGGCGTCACGGCGATCCCGATCCACGGTCATACCCCCGGCCACGCCGCCTATGTCGTATCGTGCGGCGGCGAATCAATGGTGGTTTGGGGGGACACGGTCCATGTGCCGGAGATCCAGGTTGCACGTCCGGAAGTGACGATGGAATTCGACACCGACCCCGAGGCCGCCGCGGCCGCTCGTCAGATGATGTTCGACATGGTGGTCACTGACGACATGCTGGTCGGCGGCATGCATCTGCATTTCCCCGGGTTCGGACATATGCGGCGCGAGGCAGGCCGATACAGCCTGGTGGCGGAGCAGTGGGCGTTCGAAGTATGAGCCGCAATATCGTCGAAGCCGACGCCATCTGATCGTTCCGGAACAAGGACGGGAGGCCAGGCCGTTTGGATCACGGTGGAGAAATGCACAAATCATTTGCCTTCGGCCGGCTGATAGCACCTGCGGCCGAATTGGCTTCCGCGTATTGTGCAGGGGATTGAGGTCTCAGCCCCGGTGATGGTGATGGCAGAACAGCAAACGGCAGGTCGCGGAAGCAAATTGACGATCCGCGACGTGGCGACCGCAGCGGGCGTTTCGACCGGCACGGTGTCGCGGGTGCTCAATGCCAATGCCACCGTCCATCCCGACATCCGCCGGAAGGTCCAGCGCGCAATCGACGATCTGGGCTATACGCCGAACGCGGTGGCGCAGAGCATGCGCATCCGGTCGACCCACACGATCGGCTGCATCTTGCGTGAGATCAACATTCCGCAACTCGCGGGTTTCGTCAAAGCCGCGCACGACGTGCTGGACGAGGTCGGCTTCTCGCTGCTCATCTCCAACTCGGAAGGCCGCAAGGAGCGTGAGCGGGAGCTGCTCAGCCGGCTGTCGCGGCGGCAGGCCGACGGCGTGATGATGGGGCCGTACACGCCGGTCGCCGGTGAGTTCGAGGCCTTCCTGCGCGATCTCGATATTCCGATCGTGCTGATCGATCGTGATCAGCCGGATTGGACTGATGCCGTTATGGCCGATCACGCTGAAGGGATGCGCGTCGCGGTCAGTCATTTGCTGGATCTCGGTCATCGGCGCGTGGCGCTGATCACCGGCGACGCCGGGCTCTATCCGGCGCGCGAACGCGTTCGCGGCTATCAGGAGGCTTTTGCCGCGCGAAATCTCGAGCCTGATCCTTCGCTCGTTCACGCGGGGAGCTTCCTGCCCGGCGCGGGATTTCGTATCACCTCGGCATTGCTCGGCCAGCGCAACCCTCCGACCGCGATCATTTCCGGCGGCATCGACATGCTGTCTGGCGTGCTGCGCGCGGTGCGCGGGCGAGGCCTGCGGATACCGGAGGACGTGTCGCTGATCGCGTCGGGCCATTCCGAGCTCGCCGAGCTCGTCTCGCCGGCGGTCGCCATCATCGGCTGGGATCAGGCGGAGGTCGGCCGGATTGCGGCCGGCATGCTGCTCGATCGCATCCGAAACGACGGTCCGCGCGAGCCGCGGCGCGTGCTCGTGCCCAACGAGTTCATCCCGCGCGCGTCGCTGGGGCCCCCAAGACGTACCTGAAGACTTGCCGTCCATGGCACGACCGGACGGCCATAGCATGCAAGGAGACAGTTCCATGAGTGGTGAAATGATCAACGGCAAAGAAGACGAGCGGCCGATGCTGTTCCAGCCACTCACGATTCGAGGCCTTACGCTGAAGAACCGTCTCGTCGTGCCGCCGATGGTCCATTACAGCTGCGAACCGGGAAATACCTGCGGAGCGTTTCATCTCGTTCATCTTGGTCGCTATGCGCTCGGTGGATTCGGGCTCGTCTTCGTCGAAGTGACGGCGGTGGAGGAAGTCGGGCTCACCAACGAAAACGATCTCGGCATCTGGAATGACGAGCAGGCCGAGAGCTTCAAGCCGCTGGTCGCCTTCATGAAGCGTCAGGGGACGGCGATCGGCATCCAGATCGGCCATGGCGGCCGCAAGTCGTCGGCACAGTCCGCCATGCAGGGCATGGGGCCGCTGACCGAGGAGAATCTGAAAGCCGGCGCCAGGATCTGGCAGCCGGTCGGCCCGACCGCCGAGCCGGTCGCCAAGGGCTGGCTGACGCCACGGCAATTGACCACTGCCGAGTGCAAGGCCATGGTCGGTACCTGGGCAGCCGCTGCAAGGCGAGCGGTTGCCGCCGGGTTCGACACCATCGAGATCCACACCGCGCACGGCTATCTGCTGGCCTCGTTCCTGTCGCCGGTCTCCAACACACGCAATGACGAGTACGGCGGCGACCGCGCTGGCCGCATGCGTCTGCCGCTCGAGATCGTCGAGGCGGTGCGCCGCGAAATGCCGGCGGACATGCCGCTGTTCGTGCGCGTCTCGTCCGTCGACGGCACTGTCGAGGGCTGGAACATGGATGATACGGTCGCCTTCGCGCACGAGCTGAAGGCGCGCGGCGTCGACGTCGTCGACTGTTCCTCCGGCGGAATCTCCGGCGCGGCTACGGCAGCGCAAGTGCCGCGCAGCCTCGGCTTCCAGGTTCCCTTCGCCGAGCGCGTGCGCAAGGAGGCGGATGTCACCACCATGGCCATCGGCATCATTCTCGAGGCGCAGCAGGCCGAGGCCATCCTTCAAAAAGGCCAGGCCGACCTCATTGCCGTCGGGCGGCAGTCGCAGTTCAATCCTAACATCGCCCACCACTGGGCGCACGATCTCGGCATCAACAGCCGTTTCGAAGATTGGTCGCCGGAGTTCGGCTGGTGGCTCGAGAAGCGGATCAAGACACTCCAGGGCTTTGCCACGCCGACGGGTGTCGTTACGCGCCACTCCTGACTGGCGTCACGCACATCGCTCGCGGCCGGTGAACGGAACGCCGCCCGCAGCATCGCTGCTATCTTCGAGGATCCGCAGTACCGCGCGACGGGCATCATGTCGCGGGTCGCAGGAGCCTGTTTCAGATTCGCTGCTGAACTTCCGCCGAGGAGATATCGGCGAAGCGGTCGCACAACAGGTTCTTCTGCACCTTCCCCGTCGCGTTGCGTGGAAGTGACTCGGCAACGACGATCGAACTGACGTCTTCGCTTTGCCGGATCTCGACAAACGGCGGCGAAATCATTTCGTGGAGGGTCCGGGTTTTTACGGGCTGAGCGTTAACGCTACCGCACGAGCACAAAGGCGGGGGTCTTGTCAGGAAGCGATTTGGCCAGTTTATTCGAGAGATTGCAGTACGTTATTCTTATTGTAGAGCGCATTTCCGATGAAAGCCATCGAGCAGATCGTTGCCGGCTACGTTTCATTGAAGGATCGCCAAGCCTTGGAAAAGCTGAGGCACCATCGTCAGCAATTGCTGGATGATGTTCAGATGCACACCATTCCAGGGTTCAAGCCGTCGATTGTGAGCGATATCCTTCGCGAGGAGATCGAGGTCATCGAAGGCGCGCTAGCGCGCGTGAATGAGGATCGACCATAGTCATGAGCAAAAACTTCGACGAGATCGAGACACTGAAACCAATGGCCTGCGGCGCCATCACCGATCCCAGTCTGAGGATGATATATGAAGCTATCCGCGGCGCGCTCGAGGCCGACGATGAATTCGAGGCAAGCGGCAAAGATCCCAAATTCCGAGTCCGGTCGACGGCCGAATGGAAGCGGCATGCCACCGATCTTGAGGCGGAGATGCTGAAGCGAGGGCTCGAGTTCGACGTTATCGATTGGACGAATGGTCAGAGCGAACGGCGGGAAAGCCGGTGAAGGCACTCGCTGATCATGCGTAAACGCCGTTGCGATGGCACCAACGGACAAACGTGTAGATGGACCAGACCCGCGACCAGTACATGCCGGGCGCTCCGTCGAGAAAGGCTCGCCAAAGTCGCTCGACCGCGGCGGGATTCAGGCCCGTAGGCGCGATCGCCTGCGGATCGCGCATGGTCCGATCCATGGCGTCCTTCAATCCGCGGCGAATCCACCGGTCAAAGGGCATGACGAAGCCGGTCTTTGGGCGCTCGAAGAGCGCAGGATCGAGACCGCGCAATCCGATCCGCCGAAGCATATCTTTGCGCCCCAAGGGCTGATATCGCGCTTGGTCCGACAGGGCGTCGACGCTTTCAAACAATACGTGGTCGACCAGCGGAACGCGCTGCTCGAGCGAACTGGCCATGCTTGCTGCATCATTATCGCGCAGGAGGCGTTCACCCAAAAAGAGACGTTGTTCCATCACGCTAATAGCGGAAACAGGGGTACGGCCTGCCGTTTCGGCCATCAGCCGCCGGCGCATCGCGTCGGGAAGGCCGTCCACGAGCGCGCTCGCGAAATCCGGTGCAAGCAATTCACCCTGAAATCCAGGCAGGAAGAGTGCGTAGGCCATCTGGTATAACGCCAGCAGATCCTCGCTACGATCGACCATATCCGGAAGCTTCGCCCAGCGCGTTTGAGGCGCTACGGGATGCGAGGATCGTCGCAAGGGCCATGTCAGCAAGGCTGCAGCCTTGGCTTGCCATTTTCTGGGAAAGGCGCGGCCCCGATGACACCACTGCTGCAAGATCGGAAGATCGCGATACGTCGGATACCCGCCGAACAGCTCGTCGCCCCCGGTTCCCGACAGCGCGACGGTAAAGCCTGCTTCGCGAATAGCCCGGGAGATGAAATAGGCGTTCAGTCCATCGAAGGTTGGCTGGTCGAGACTATCGAGGGCGTCGTCCAGACTGTCGACGAACCGCTGCTCGGACAACACTACCTCATGATGCTGAGTGCCGATTGCCGCAGCGGTCTGCCTTGCGAACGGCGCTTCGTTGAACTGCTGGTCCTCGAACGCGAGCGTGAAAGTATGAACCGGGGCGTCAGCGGTCAGTTGCGCGAGATTTGCCATCGCGGAGGAATCGATGCCGCCCGACAGGAAAACCGCGAGCGGCACATCACTGGCGAGGTGAAGCTTCATCCCTTCGTCGAGGATCGAGGCAAGCGTCGCTTCGTCCATTGTCGGCTTTGGCGACTCTCCGGGAATGCGCCAGAAATCGTGCTCGCTTATTTTACGGCCTGCCCCGTCAAACTCGGCGTAGTGACCCGGCGCAAGAAGTTCAACACCCTGGACCGAGGTGCAAGGGCCGACCACAAACCCGTTCCATACGTTGCTCGCAACCGCCTGCGGATCAAGGCGCGGCGTTCCGAGCAAGCCTGAGGCCAGCAATGCACGTAGTTCGGATGCAAATATCAGCGACCACGTCGTGTTCGGATTGCTGGACTGTGCGATATAGAGCGGCTTGATGCCGAGCTGGTCGCGCGCAAGCAGAAGTCGTCGCTGTTGGGGATCCCAGCTTGCGAATGCGAACATGCCGCGCAGCCATCCGACTGCCTCCAGGCCATGCAGGCCGAGTGCCCGCAGCATGACGGCGGTGTCGCCGCTGGACCGAAAAGACTGCCCTTCGCTCTCGAGGCGTTTGCGCAGGGCGACATAGTTGTAGATTTCGCCGTTGAACGAAATCACGTGCCCGGTTGTATCGTCCACCATCGGTTGAGCGCCGGCGGACGACAGATCAAGGATCGAGAGACGGCGGTGATCAAGCATGACACCCCAGCCGCGGGCATCCGGCGTTGAAGCCCACGAGCCATGGCCGTCCGGTCCGCGATGGATCATGGCCTTGCTCATCCGAGCGAGCGCGGCCCGGTTGTTTTCGTCAAGCCGGCCGATGATACCGGAGATACCGCACATTCAATCGTCGCCTTCGCGGCTTGAGCTTGAGCTGGCCCGCACGAGGTAACGTTGCGGAGAACCTACCAAGACTGCTTCGGCAATGCTTCTACGTCGAAAATCCAAGCGGATAAATGGATACGCCGCCTTTCTATCATTGTTTCGTTAAGAGGAACGCGGCAACTATTAACGCAAGGCTCAAGCTTAAGCATTGAGTAAGCCGAGCTGTGTGAATGTGGGCCCCAGCGAGCATCTCAGTACCTGCCGATGTGGCAGGCAGGTTTGGATCGATGCACTCAGACCGCCTAAATGTTCTCTTCGTCTCACAGATGCCTGCGAGCCCGCCGCGGATCGGCGCGCAGGCACGCATGCACGGTTTGATGACGGAATTGGCTCAACGTCATGACCTGACGGCAGTCATGCTCGTGGATGACGAGCACGACATCGAGGAATGCCGAACTGCCATGCAGGCCTACTGCCGCAGGGTGGTGCTCGTGCGTAACCCGTTCGGTCGCGATGGGATGCCGAAGCGCCTGCTTCAACTGCGCTCCCTGGTATCGCCCCTCAGCTTCGAGCGTTTGCGAATCACGGCAGACGTAGTGCGTCAGACGCTGGACGACTTGCTGGGGTCGACGCGCTTCGACGTGGTTAATCTCGAGTTCACGTTCCTTGGTCACTACGAGCTGCGCAAGGCGCCGGCAGGAGAGAAGCTTCCAGTATTGGTCGTGGATTCTCACAACATCGACTACGACCTTGCCCGCCAGTACGCCCAAAGCGGCGACAGTCTGTTTCGTCGCCTTTATTCCGAGGTCAATTGGCGCAAGCTTCGGAAGGAGGAGCTCGGGACCTATCGTGACGCGGATGGCGTCTATCTGTGCAGCGCGACTGACGAACGTCGGCTGCTTGAAGAAGTGCCGGAAGCCAGGACTACTGTCATTCCCAATGCCGCGGATATCGAGTTCTATCGCCCGCGTGCCGACGATCCGAAGCCCGACGGACGCACTGTCGTGTTCTTTGGCCTCTTGTCGTATGCACCGAATGTCGACGGTGTCATCCACTTCATCAACGATATATGGCCGCGCATCGCGGCCAGCCATCCGGATGCGCGTTGCAAGATCATTGGCGGTTCGCCGCCCTCCGCCCTGTTAGCGCTGGCAGGTCCCCGAATCGAGTTCACCGGCTTCGTGCCGGATCTGAGACCGCATCTTGCCGAGGCGGCAGTCGTCGTCGTCCCTCTGCGATTGGGAGGCGGGACACGGCTCAAGATTGTCGAGGCTATGGCGATGGGCAAGGCAATCGTCTCGACAACCTTGGGCGCCGAGGGGATCGAGGCCGTGCCGGATCGTGACATCATGATCGCGGACGATGTCGAGAGCTTTGCCGCCCGCGTCAGCGGCCTGCTGGGCGATGCCGATCGTGCCGCGGATCTCGGACGTTCCGCAAGGCATTTGGCCGAAAGCAAGTATGCCTGGAGTTCAGCAGCTCGCGCTCTCGAGGGTTTTTACCGTACGAGGCTCGCCATCAGCAGTTGCGGTACGGATGGGCAGGCGCCAACGCGTCGCCAGCAGCAACGGGGCGTCGAGCGCTGAAGAACCGCTTCAGTTCCAGGAAACGCTTTTCGACGAATTCATAGCTCAGATAAGCGATTAGCAGCGAGACGAGCGCGCCCGCTGTCGCCTGTATTGCCACGGCTGCGCTGTGAGAGCCAAGCCATTCGCCGAGTGTCAGTTCGGTTCGATGAGTCACAAGGTAGTATGATATGAAGTGATGGTAGACGTACAGGCCGTAGCTATAGGTCCCGAGAAGCATCAAGGGGCGGCTGCAGAAAAGGCGCGATACCAAGGAATGCTTTGGCGCGACAAGCACCCAGATGAGGAGACAGGCCAACAGCACGGTGATGATGGAAGACCGAACCGGAAGGACGAAAGCGTTACCTTGGTCGGTCACCAGGCGCGTCCAGATGAAGGTCAGGGACAGCAAGCCAAATGCAGTGGTCGCAACGTATGGAAGGGCACCCACAAGTCGCTGAAGTCCGCCCTGTTGTCGGACCACCACGGCGAGAAAGGCGCCGAGTGCCAGACCGTCCAGGCGAAACGGTGTCAACACATAGGTTGTCCACCAGCTAAGCCCGGCCAAGGAGCCGCCCAAGCGAGCGAGCATCGCAGCAGCCGACAGGCCAAGGCTGACCACAATCAACTTTCTCGGTTGCTTCGTGACCAGATATACGACGAGCGGCCAGAAGAAATAGAAATGCTCCTCGATGCAAAGCGACCAGAGATGCTCCAGATACGAGAATGACCAGTCACCGTTCCATGCGATGTAGACGTTGACGCCGTATAGCCAGGCCCAGGCCTGACGATCTATCAGATAGTCGAGGGTCGGACCACGCAGCGGGCTCAAAAGTGGAGCGACGAAGAAGACGAGCGCGAGCACGCCATAATAGAGCGGAAAAATACGCAGCACTCGCCGTATATAGAAATTGCGAAAGAAGTTCGGCTCCTCCCGTGAATCATAGAGGATTCCGGTGATGAGAAAGCCGGACAGGACGAAGAACAACTCGACGCCATAGGAGCCGTAGTTGGTGATTCCGACGACGATCTTCTCGACAGCGTTGGTCGGCAACGTATTGCCGACGAAGTGCAGTAGCATCACCATCACGATGGCAAGTCCCCGCACTCCGTCGAGCGCAGGAATGTGTCCGTGAAGGCGGGGCCACCGGTCGCGGACAGTTGCCTCGGCGGATTCGGTTGCCGGCAGCATACCTGCCGCGGGAGTCGATCCCGCCAGGCCAATTGTCGTCATCGGGACGACGTAACGATGGTTGTCGCGCCGGAGATGCTGCCGTTGGCGAGTCCCTTCAGCGTGTAGGCATCGATCCCGGCGACGATTGGATCGCTCACGGTGCCGATGATCATCCGAAGGTAAGTCATGAACTTTGTCGCTTCGACAGATGTTGCGTTGGACGCGAAGATGACATCCTTATTCCGCATCTCGAATTCTGTCGCGATGAAGTAGCCGCCGGGATCTCTCAAATCGAGAATATAGATAACGGGGACAAGGGGCCCGCTATAGCGAGTGCAGTCGACGCCGAGCTGCTTGGCAACTTCGCGTGGTTCTCCTCGGTAGATAAACACCGACCCAGGGTCAGCGTGATCATCCTTAAGGCCACCCGCCTTCGCCATGGCCTCGGCCAGTGACAGGCGCCAGGCTCCGAACGAGAACTGCCCCTGTTGCCCGGCGGCGCCCATCGCGAGGAAGGTTTGCGGCTGCGTGTACACGTAGACCGTATCCTGGGGACGAACAAAGATGTTGTTTGCCGGTTGGCTGAGCAGCGATCCGAACGGTGCAGTACCGTGCCGTCCATCGCGTTCGAGGGTCACCCAGGTATCGAAGCCGGGATTTTTGGGCCCGCCCGCCCGCGTGATGATGTCGAGCAGCCGCTCGCCGCTGGCGCTTGCAGGCAAGCGCGCAGGCTGTCCGACCTCGCCCAATACGCTGATCGAGGTTGCCTTCTGATCCACCAGCGCAACCACCGCCTGTGGTTCGATCGCACGATCCTGCAGGGACTTCACGATTGCATTCTGGACTTCGTCCGGTGTCCGGCCCGCGGCGCGGATGGAGCCACCGTACGGAACCGTGATGTTGCCTTTGTAATTCACGGCCTGATTGGGCAAGTTGACGTAATTACCCTGACGCGTACCGGCTTCGGTCGGAGTAAACAGGCCACCGGCCATCGATTCAAACAACGTCACGCTCACCGTGTCGCCGATGCCAAAGCGAATCTCGGGCGGGCCGCGGCGATCCGTGAAAACGCGGTCGATCCGCGTAGAGTTGCGCACCAGCACCCTCTCGGTGTCGGTCGTCAGACGTACCAGAGCATAGTGCACGCTTTCAGGGTCGGTCTGCCCCGCGCGGACATAGGAGCTTGCCGGTCCCGAGGTCGGCATGGTCGAGCAGCCAGCGAGCGCGATTGTCGCTGTGACGGCCAAAGCGCCCAATAGGCGGCCACCACTGAGACGCGAGGAATTGCCAGCCGAATGCGCCGGCGCCACTTTGCGAGTGGTCAGGCACCGCGTTCGTTGACTATTCTTGCCTGCACTTCTCGGCACGACATTGGACCCTGGTTAACGAAGATTAACGAACGGAGTCTTGGTAAACGCCGGTCTCTTCTTCGCGCTTGCTTGCGCGCCGCTTGCGGTCGTCGCCGTCCGGCATCGACCGCCGTACTGCAGGGCAGAGGCTCGGAAGAAATTTGCGCGAGTAAACATGTACTTACGCGGCATCTACAATTTCCCGAAATATCAATCGACCAAGCGAAACAGCCCGCCCTGTGCGCCACGCTAGGGGACAAGCGTTAACGAAGCGTTCACTATAAAAATTCAGGAAAGATTGACTTATCGTTGGTGTTCGGAGCCGTGTCTGAGTACGTGTTGGCGTCAGCGCCATTGAGAGGCTGATCGTTTCGCTGCGCGGCCCCACGATCGGGCAAGGCAGGCGATTAACGATCAGCGTGCTGCCTTGGCGACTGGAGTTGGCGGGCACCGAGCATGCACGAAGCCGTATTGCGTTCTCAGCGACCAGGCTTGGCGGCTCCGTCCGGTCGGGTAATCGATGGATACGCGGTCATCCCGCTGCTGGCCTGTGTCTACGCCACGATTGCTTTTCCCCTGATCCTCGTGACCTGCAGTCCGACGGACTCGGCTTGTCTTTTGGAAGCTCGACCAGAGAGCAAAATCTTTTGGCCAATCCTGTCCGCAGTCGCGCTCGTCGTTGCGCTGCGCAATCGGTCGCGACTCCGCTTTCCGCCGATCCTGATCATACTGTTTGCCTATCTTGCGCTGGCGGGGGCGAGCGTTGCCTGGGCATTCAAGCCGGAGGCTTCGGGGATCAGATTTGCGCAGCAGGCCATGATCATTGCCTCGATCGCGCTCCCGGCGATCGTTGCAACTCGATCGACCGACCTGCTGCGCGGCTTGTTCTGGTGCTTTTTTGTCGCCGCCGTGCTGAACATGCTGTTCGTCATGGGCAGGCCGCCGATCGATGTGAAGTACGCCACATGGGGCTACCCGGGCTATTTCTCGGGCAAGAACTATCTAGGCGAATGCGCTGCCGTTGCATTCCTGCTTGCGCTCCATGAACTGCTTCATCCAGGACGGCGACGAGTTCTCGGCATCGTTACCGCGCTCATGTCTGTCGCGCTGCTGCTGCTGAGCAATTCAAAGACGGCGCTTGCACTTGCGGTGCTTGTCCCGGCGTTCGCCTGGACCTTGCTGAAGCTTTCCAGGGCTACCCGTGTTCCGGTGTGGATGATTGTCGTATCGATACCGATTTGCTGGATGGTCTTTTCGTTCGTCACCGGCATCAGCATGAATCGCGTGTCGTACATGCTGTACGGCGATTCGACTTTCACGGGCCGTACCATCATTTGGGATTTTGCAAATATGCAAATCGCAAAGAAGCCGCTGCTGGGCTGGGGTTATCAGTCGTTCTGGCTGGTCGGACCCGACGCGCCGAGCATCGTGGATGCGCCGGGCTGGGTCAAGGAGATGCCCAACGCCCACAATGGGTATGAAGACACATTGCTTGAACTAGGCTATGCGGGATTTTTCCTGCTTGTCGCGTTCATCCTTGCGACGATACACGGCATTGGTCGCCTGGCGCGTTTTGATCTTTCGCGGGCATGGATCCTGCTGTCGATCGTTCTCTACGTTGCCATTACCAACGGTCTCGAGAGCACATGGATGCGCGGCTTCGAAATGCTGTGGGTCGTGTTCGTTATAGCCGCGGTTGAAGTTGCCCGATATTGGGGGCAGGCGCGTCCCGCGGCCAGCTTGCGGATAGCCAGGCGCCCAGCAATGCGGCGCATCCACGGACCGCGGTTCAGGCCGCCGTCTACTCCCATCAACGTCGTGAGGTCACGCTAGCAGGCGCGAAGCCAGTCGGTTTGGCGCTGCAAGTCAGAGGATGCATGTTCAACCGGAAGGTCATCGCGACGCGGCGCAACCCTGGTCACGAGACGATGCGGGCGGCCCTGCGGCGGCATTGGCGGTGTTTGGCTGCAACGATGATCTTCGTTGCATGCTCAAGCCATTCGTCCGCATTTGCTCTCGACTCGATGGAAATACTGCCCTCAGATCGCGGGACGACCTGGCAACCCGGCCTGATGGCTGAGGGTGGGATACCCTCTCGAAAAACCATCTGCGCGACGCTGTCGCCTCGTGGCGGCACACTCGACGACGCTGCGGCAATCCAGGGCGCAATCAACGCATGCCCGGTAGGGCAGGTCGTGCAACTGGCGGCGGGACGGTTTCTGATCAATGGCGGCAGTTTCCTGCTGCTCAACAAGGCAATTACCCTGCGCGGCTCCGGTCCGGGCCGGACGATGCTCGAAAAGCAAGATGGCGCGAAGCCTTTCAATGACGCAGTCGGTGCCAGGCCGTCTCCGCTGGTCGTGGTGGGACCGTCGCTTTTCTCCAGCACGAGCGATACGGTCAATGCCGTGCGATCGGCGAACCTTCGGAATGATGCAGTAAAAGGCGAAAAAACGGTCGAGGTCGACGACGCTGCGGGCTTTATGCCTGGACAGATCGTGCTGCTCGACGAGGCGTCGGCCGCCGATTGGCGTGTCGACCCGCAGGGGCGAGGGCAGATCTGGGCGTCGGAAGATTTCAGGGTTGTCTGGCAAAAGCACAAACCTGCGATTCAGTTTGTCGATGACTTTGCACCCGATGCGTTTCCATCGACGCCGCAAAGCGCTGGATCGTGGTTCGGGAGACCTGATCGGCCTGTTGCCGAGGTCAAGGAGATCAGCACCGTCTCCGGTTCCAGGATCACCTTCACGACCCCAATTCACATCAGCTATCGGAAGGCAAACGCCGCTCAACTGTCACGGTTCGCGCAGCCGCATGTGAAGCACGCGGGCGTCGAAGATCTGGCGCTCAAGGGGGGCGACGCGGGCAATCTTCGCTTCAATTGGGCTGCTTCTTCGTGGGCGAAGAACGTCGACAATTCGGTTTGGCACGGCGAAGGCTTTGCAATTCACAGCTCCTTCCGGGTCGAACTACGCGAGTTCTACGTGCACGACGCGGCCTGGGCTCAACCCGGCGGAGGCGGATATGCCATTAGTCTTTCCGCCGGATCGTCGGAAGTTCTGATCGAGAATGGAATTGCCGTGAGGGCCAACAAGCTGGTGGTGGCGCGTTCCGCCGGGGCGGGCTCCGTGGTCGGCTATAACTACATGGACATGGGTTACATCAATACGAATGGAGCCTGGATCGAGACCGGGCTCAACGCCAGCCACATGGTGGGCGCCCATCACGTCTTGTTCGAGGGCAACTACGCTCAGAACGCCGACAGCGACGACACTCACGGCAACAGCATCTATCACACGTTTTTCCGCAACTATCTACGCGGCGTCCGGGCAGCGTTCGACAATCAGGCTGGCGGGACCATCGATGATATGTCGCAGCCCCGCAATGGGCCGCGGCGCGCCGCCGGTCTGATGGCGTATTCCTACTGGATGTCTTTCATAGGAAACGTGCTCGGGGTTCCCGGTCAGATGGACGGCTGGTCGTATGAAACCCGCTTTACCGATGCAAAGCCCGGCGTCTGGATGCTCGGCTGGGACGCCGTGAAGCCATATCCGACGGACGCAAAGGTTGCGACGTCCACGATTCGATATGGCAACTTTGATTACCTCACCAATAAAACGCACTGGGATTCCGGAAGCGAGGATCGCGCCCTGCCTGCTTCCATGTACCTCACAAGCCGCCCTCCGTTCTTCGACGCCGGGCGCGGATACCAGTGGCCTTGGGTCGACCCGGTCGGAGAGACGAAGCTTCATGTGCTTCCGGCCAAAGCGCGCTATGACGCCGGCACGCCGTTCGTGCAGCCGAATTTGGATGGATCGGCACGCAAAAGTTCGCAGTGAGCACATACCTGGCGGGCAATGATTAAATATGTTTTGAACAGGCGCAGTATTGCGTCAATGCGTCACCTGACCGACGACGAGCTCAGAGGCTAACTAGGCGAGCGCCCCGATTTAAATGCTGCAGACGTCGTTAACTACAATAGAAGCTAAGGCCTTCTGATCCGCGCGGACCTTGGGCATTTCTGCACGTTTTGGTTTAATCAGATTGCCGATTCGCTATCCGGTTAGTCTCCGGAAGAGGAATTTGATGCGCAAATCGGTCTTTCACGAGGATTGGTGGCTGGATGCGCTGGCTCCCGGTGGCTGGCGCGAAGTCACTTGTTCGCGTGGCGGGCGCGTCGTGGGTTCTCTCCGGTTCGTGACGCGTACTGAAGGCGGGATGAACATATGCGAGATGCCTCAAATCACGCGCTTTCTCGGGCCGACAGTCACGCTGCAGTCCGGCAAGACGGAAGCGCGCATGCGGTTGGCGCATGCGGTCATCACTGACCTGCTCAAACAGGTCGCGGATTTCGACCACGTCGAGATGACGCTCGATACCGGGTTCAGCGATGTGGCCGCGTTCCTCGCGTGCGGCTACGAGGTGCGGGCGCATCCGACTTTCATGCTGAAATGCACGATCCCCCGAGACGAGCTCTGGTCGGGATTGCGCGACAAGACGAAGAACGTGATACGACGCGCGCGGGAACGGCTCGCCATTCGCGAAGTCACGTCCCCAAAATACTTCGTGAAGTATTACCAGGCCAACCTGGAGGGCGCGAAGTCGTATTTCGACCTCTCGCGATTGGAAGCTGTCTATGCCGCCGCGAGCGAGCGACAGCAATGCAGGATCCTCGCGGCGGTGGACTCGAACAACAACGTCCACGCCCAGGTCTTCTTCGTCTGGGACCACAAGTTCGTGCACTATTTCCTGTCATCGCGGGACAGGAGCATTGCGCATCCGGGCGCAGTAAGTCTGCTCCTCTGGAGTGGCATCGAGTTGGCGCACGAGCGGGGCCTTCATTTCGATTTCGATGGCGGAATTGAGAACGAGGCGCGATACAAATTCGTTGTGGCGTTCGGCGGAGAATTGGCCAATCGTTTCGACGTCAGCCGTTCCACCACTCGTTACCGGCTTCACCGGCAACTACGCAGAGTTCCCCAAGCGCTGCTGCGGCGTCTCTCGGCTGGCGCCGCAACCGGCGACGTCAACGATCATGGCGGACGGCTCAACCATTTCCCGTCGTCTTGAGCGGATCGTTCCCGCTATTTCAAGCGTGCCATTAACTAAGGTTTTACAAACACGTGCATCAGTGAGCGATTTTGAAATAAGCAGGGGGGATAGAAACAGAATAAATTTGGAGGCGTTAAGATGCGCGTTCTCGTGAGCGGACATCTCGGCTACATCGGTACAGTGCTCACCCCGATGCTATGGCGTGCCGGGCATGAAGTCGTGGGCCTCGACAGCGATCTGTACTCTCGCTGCACATTTGCAGAGGGCGGGTCGATCGTGGATGTGCCGGCCATTTGCAAGGACACGCGAGACGTCGAACTTGCGGACCTGAAGGCTTTTGACGCGATCCTGCATCTTGCCGCGCTGTCGAACGATCCGCTCGGCAATCTGAGACCTGGCCTTACCGACCAGATCAATCACGTAGCCAGCGTGCGCCTCGCGCAACTGGCCAAGCAAGCCGGTGTGCGACGGTTCGTGTTTGCATCCTCCTGCAGCAACTACGGCAAGGCGGGCGACGGGATGATCGACGAAACCGGAGCGCTCAACCCGGTGACTGCCTATGGCGAATCCAAGGTGCAGTCGGAGCGCGATATTGCCGGCCTCGCCGGTGACGGATTTTGTCCGGTCTACCTGCGACCGGCAACGGCTTACGGCGTATCTCCCCGGCTCCGATTCGATGTCGTGCTGAACAATCTCGTCGCCTGGGCGGTGACAACGCGAAAGATCCTCTTGAAGTCGGACGGCACGCCCTGGCGGCCCATCGTTCACATTGAGGACATCTCCCGCGCCTTTGTCGCGGCGATGGAAGCTCCCGAGGCGGCGGTGTTCAATGAAGCCTTCAACGTCGGCCAGACGGCGCACAACTACCAGATCCGCGATCTCGCGAAGATCGTCGCCGATGTTGTCCCTGGCTGTCAGATCGAATTCGCCGATGGCGCTGGCCCCGACACGCGGTCCTATCGGGTGAGCTTCGAAAAGATCCGAACCCGGCTGCCGGAGTTCAAGCCGCGATGGGATGCGAAGATGGGCGCGGAGCAGCTTTATAAGGCCTACCGGGCCTCGGGCATCACGCTCGAAGAGTTCGAAGGTCCCCGGTATCAGCGCATCAGCCACGTCAACAAGCTGCTGGCGGACGGCGTGCTCGATGCGGATCTCCGCCATGTAAAGTCGAGGCAGGGCGTCGGGCAATCGGCACTCGTCGCGAACTAATACACGCGCCGATCGATTTGACACACCAGGAGGACGGCGTGTCGGCGGCAGACGACGTCACAAGTGCAGGCGCGAGGATGTTTGCGCTTGCGGAAAGGATCTACCCGATCTGCCGCAGTATTACCGGTGACGGTGTGCGGCAGACCCTTCGGGAGATCGGTGCGCACATCTCCCTTGATGTCCACGAGGTGCCGACCGGTACACCCGTTCTCGACTGGGTCGTGCCGCGTGAGTGGAACATCCGGGACGCGTACATCAAGGACCCGCGGGGCCGGAAGGTCGTGGATTTCAACGAATCCAACCTGCACGTCATGAGCTACAGCGTGCCGGTGTGCCGCACCATGTCGCTGGACGACCTTAAGTCCCACGTCTTCACATTGCCCGATCAGCCGGACCTGGTCCCATACCGAACGTCTTACTACCAGGAAAACTGGGCTTTCTGCATGGCCCACCGACAGCTGGAGCAACTGCGGGACGATAGCTACGAGGTCGTGATCGACTCGACCCTCGCCGACGGGCATTTGACCTATGGTGAGTATCTTCACCAGGGAGAGTCAGACGACGAGGTGCTTCTGTCGGCGCATGTTTGCCATCCCTCGCTTGCCAATGACAACTGTTCGGGCCTGGCCCTGCTCGCGGAGATCGCAAGCCGCATCTCTCAAATGCGAACGCGATACAGCTATCGGTTTCTCTTTGCGCCGGGAACGATTGGCGCGATCACCTGGCTCGCCCGCAACGAGCATCGTGTGTCTCGTATCAAACATGGCCTCGTGGTATCAATGGTCGGAGACGGCGCCGGTCCGACATACAAGAAGAGCAGGCAGGGCGATGCCGAAATCGACCGTGCAATGATACACACGCTGCAGCATTCCAAACTGGCGCCGACGATATTGGAGTTTTCGCCCTACGGTTATGATGAGCGGCAATACTGCTCGCCGGGGTTCAACCTGCCGGTGGGATTGTTTCAGCGCAGCCGCTTCGGCGCCATCCCGCAGTATCACACCTCGGCCGACGACCTGAGCTTCATTCGGCCGGAGCACCTCGGGGAATCTTTCCGCATCATTTCCGAAGTCATCGACCTGCTCGAAGGCAACCGCAGCTACTATAACACGTCACCGAAAGGCGAACCGCAACTGGGCAGACGCGGACTCTATGGTGCGATCGGCGGTGACAAGGACGCCGCTGCAGCCAACATGGCGATGCTGTGGATCCTAAATCTGTCCGATGGGCATCATTCTCTGCTTGATATCGCCAGGCGTGCCGACCTGCCGTTCCCGGTCATTCTGAAGACAGCAAAAGTGCTCGAGCGCCACGGACTCCTCGCGCCTGTGCGGTAAGCGCTCACGCACCCCGGCGCGGCCAGTTCAGGTCCTTATCGGAGATCGTGCTTATGGCCAGAGGCCAGCTGATGCCGAACATCGGGTCGTCGTATCGGACGCCGTTAGCAGCCGAAGGCTCGTAGAACTCCGAAATCAGATAATTGACCTGAACGTTGTCGCTCAAGGTTTGAAAGCCGTGCGCGAACCCCTTGGGGATGTAGAGCTGCGAACCGTTCTCCGCTGAAAGCTCGAAGCCGCGCCATTGACGAAAGGTCGGCGAGTTCGCACGCAGATCGATGATGACGTCCCAAATCGATCCGTTCAAGCAGCGCACGAGCTTAACCTCGCCGTGCGGCTCATTCTGAAAGTGCATTCCGCGCAATGTCGCCTTGCGCGAGGAGCTCGAGATGCTGTGCTGGGGAAATCTGGTCACGAGCCCGTATGCGCGAAACTCGTCTTCGCAGAATGTGCGCGCGAAAAAGCCGCGCTCATCGTGTGCAGGCTCGAGTTTGACGAGCCACGCTCCGTCAAGTCCTGTTGCTTCAAAGCGCATGGGACGCATCCACTCCCGACCGAGAGGCCAATTGTCGACGACCAGTTCTATACAATTTTACTAAAATTTTCAGCAACTGCGTGGTTTACCTTGTTGTTCGATATCGCTTCATATTGTTCGCTTTCATACGATAAAATTCAATCTAACGAGCCCGATTTAAGCGCCGGCAATCTCATATTCGGCAATCCTATATTCATGGTACGGCCCAATGAACGCTCACTCGAGATTCGAATCGATTCGGTCGAAATCCTCTCACGGTAACTGCCGTCTGTGCGGCGCGACGTTGAAATCGACATTTGTCGACCTGGGAATGTCGCCTCTCTGCGAAAGTTTCCTCACAGCCGACCAGACCGACGCCATGGAGCCGTACTACCCGCTGCACACCGTGGTTTGCGGGTCCTGCTTCCTGGTGCAACTCCAGGAATACGTCAAACCGGAGCATATCTTCACCGAGTATGCTTACTTCTCGTCTTACTCGACGTCGTGGGTGGAACATGCGCGGCGCTACTGTGAGATGATCAAGGCCAGGCTGAACCTTGGTGCCGAGAGCCGCGTCTACGAGATCGCGAGCAACGACGGCTACCTGTTGCAGCACTTCCTGCCGCTCGGGGTGCCGGTCACGGGAATCGAGCCGGCGGCCAACGTGGCCGAAGTTGCAAGGCAGAAAAACGTCCCGACAATGGTCGAGTTCTTCGGCCTGGAGCTCGCGCGGAAGCTGGTGTCGGATGGCAAGCGGGCCGATCTGATTATCGGCAATAACGTGCTGGCACAGGTTCCGGATCTAAACGATTTCACCGCCGGAATGGCGTGCCTGCTCGCGCCGCAAGGAGTGATTACGCTCGAATTCCCGCATCTTGAGCGGCTCATCGACGAAAATCAGTTCGATACCATCTACCACGAGCATTTCTCGTATTTCTCGTTGGTAACGATCGATCGTCTCGCGCGGCGGCATGATCTGAAAGTTTTCGACGTCGAGCAGATCCCAACGCACGGCGGCTCACTTCGCGTCTACCTCTGCCGCGCCGATGCGGCTCACGCCGTCTCCGCCGCGGTGACCGCACTGCTGACCCATGAGCGTCGGATCGGCCTGGAAGACATAGGGCAGTACGAGCAGTTTACATCGCGGGTTCATCGCACCAAGCGCGAACTGCTGTCGTTCTTGATTGAGAGCAAGAACAAGGGGGCGCGGATCTGCGGCTACGGCGCTCCCGGCAAGGGTAACACGCTGCTCAACTACTGCGGCATCGGAACCGACTTCCTCGACTTCACCGTGGACCGCAACCCCTACAAGCACGGCCGCTATACGCCGGGCATGCACATTCCGATCCTGCCGGTCGAAGCCATCGACGAGGCGCGTCCCGACTACCTGTTCATCCTTCCCTGGAATTTGAAGAGGGAAATCGTTGCGCAAATGCGGCATGTCGCGGACTGGGGCTGCAAGTTCATCGTTCCGATTCCTAACGTCGAAATCATTGATCCGCGTGAGGTTGCGCCATGAAGGTTGTCCTTTTTTGCGGCGGTCTCGGTACGCGGATCCGCGAGTATTCGGAAAGTATACCGAAGCCGATGGTCCCGATCGGCCATCAGCCGATCCTCTGGCATGTGATGCAGTACTACAGCCAGTACAATCACAATGATTTCATCTTGTGCCTTGGCTACAAGGCGAACGTGATCAAGGATTACTTCCTGAATTATCGCGCGACTGCGAACAGCGACTGCGTGATTTCGGAGTACGGCAAAAAGGTCGAGCTGATCGGCGAACATCAACCGGACTGGCGGGTTTCGCTGGTGGATACGGGGACATGGCGCAACATCGGGCAGCGCTTGCTGGCCGTCCGCCATCTCGTCAAGGACGAAGAGATGTTCCTTGCGAACTACAGCGACGGGCTGACCGACGCGCCGCTACCTGACATGATCCAGAAGTTCAAGGAAAGCGGAAAGATCGGTTGCTTCGTGGCGATCCATCCACCGATCAGCTTCCACCTTGCCGAGTTTGATGCTCACGGGTCGGTGCAGCGGATTCGCTCCAGTCAGGAGTCCGAGATCTGGATCAACGGCGGCTACTTCATCTTCCGTAACGAAATCTTCGATTACATCAAGGAGGGAGAAGAGCTCGTCCAGGAACCGTTCAACCGTTTGATCGAGGGCGGTCACCTCATGGCCTATCGCTATGAGGGCTTTTGGCGCGCCATGGATACCTTGCGCGATAGACAAGTGTTGGAGGACATGGTGGAGCGCGGCGACACGCCGTGGCGGCTGAATCACTCGTCGGTAGCCAGCGCGGCTTAACCGGAATGAGAGCATTGCAGCTTGCCAGGCCCGGAGACCATCTGTCGATCCTGTGCTTTGGCGCCCATTCGGATGACATCGAAATCGGCGCGGGAGCGACGCTGCTGGAGCTGATCGAGCGCGGTATCAAGCTGGATGTGCATTGGTGCGTTCTAAGCGGTGGCGCCATACGGGAGGCTGAGGCCAGAGCGTCGGCGGCTGACTTCTTGTCCGGGGCTGCATCCGCGAATGTCGAGGTGCTGTCGTTTCCCGATGGATTTTTCCCGGAGAGGGGAGAAGCCATCAAGGAATGGTTTGAATCGCTGAAGCGGCGGGTCGAGCCTGACGTCATTCTGACGCATCGCAGGGATGATGCCCATCAGGACCATCGCCAGGTCTGCCGCCTGACCTGGAACACGTTTCGCGATCATCAGATCCTGGAATATGAGATTCCGAAGTGGGATGGCGACTTCGGTCAACCCAACGTTTACATGCCGGTATCGGCGGCGGCGCTCGATCGTAAGATTGAACTCCTGCTCAAGCATTTCGGGACGCAGCGATCCAAGCAGTGGTTCGATGCAGACACCTTTCGCGGCCTCGCACGGATTCGGGGCATGGAGTGCAGGGCTGCGGAACGCTTCGCCGAGGCATTTTTCGGGCGAAAATTGACACTGATCTGACGATGGTTGCGCGGACGTCGCGCAGCCGGCGAATTTCTGATTGCAGGGTATATCTCAAGGCGCACGATATGAGCACGCTATTTTCAAGTATCTTTCGCGCTGGTGACCTGGTGGAGGTCAGAAGCAAGGAGGAGATTCTCGCGACGCTGGATGCTAACGGCCGCCTGGAGGAAATGCCCTTCATGCCCGAAATGCTGAAGTATTGCGGCAAGACGCTCCGCGTCGGCAAGCGAGCTCACAAGACCTGCGATCCCGCGCTCGGTATCGGCGGCCGCAAGATGCTGAACACGGTCCATCTCGAGAACATCCGCTGCAACGGCGCGGCTCATGACGGCTGCGAGGCGGCCTGTCTGATATTCTGGAAGGACGCCTGGTTGAAGCCGGCGGGCGAGAAAGGGCCGTCGCCGAATGGCGCGGGCAAGCCGTTCGGGTCTGGCGGCTGCAGCGAGGAAACGCTGTGGAGCACGATCAAGCATCCGCCGAAGGTGGGCGAAACCGAGCCGACCTACGTTTGCCAGAACACGCAGGTAAAATTCGCCACGCAGCCCCTGAAGTGGTGGGATCCGCGACAGTATGTCGAGGACTACGCTTCCGGTAACGTTCGGCTGCAGGACCTCGTCGCCGGATTGACGTTCTCGGTCTGGCGTACGGTCACCGAAGCAGGGCTGGGCATCGGCACCGCGATGCGCTGGATCTACGACACATTCCAACGCTTCAGAAGTGGCGTACCTTATCCGATCAGGCCCTTCGGCGTGCCGGAAGGGAGCAAGGTCCCGCAGTCCCGGCTTGATCTGCAGGCGGGCGACGTCGTGCGCGTCAAGCCGTACAAGGACATCCTCGAAACACTGGACTGCAACTACCGCAACCGCGGCCTGTATTTCGATCCGGAGATGGTACCGTTCACCGAACGCGAGTACGAGGTCGAGAGGCGTCAAAAGCAGATCATCGACGAAGGTTCGTGCAAGATGGTCCGTTTCAAGACGGACGCGATCATCCTGAAGGATGTCGTGTGTGAGGCGCGCTATGCGATCTGCCGCCGCTTCTGCCCGCGCGCCATCTATCCCTATTGGCGGGAAATCTGGCTTGAGCGGGTACCTCAAAGCCAGAATCCAGCGAATTGAACGGGAACGACGCGTGCAGCGGAACGAACGTACCGATCAGTATTTTGCGGACAACAAGCCATACTCAGGCCTTGGCCGCAGGTCGCTGCACAGCGGCGTGGCGTTCATTGCTGCGCGCGGACTGAATATCTTCGTTCAGTTGGCCTCGACGATCGTACTGGCGCGGCTGCTCGGACCGCATGATTTCGGGTTGGTGGCCATGATGCTGGCCCTGATCGGCTTCGCGCCCCTTTTCGTCGATCTCGGGATGAGCGAGGCCTCCGCCCAGCGGAGCAGCATCTCACGAGCCGAGGTCAGCACGTTGTTCTGGCTGAATGTGCTGATCGGCGTCGTGCTGGCTGTCGTGCTGGCTGCGTCCGGTCGGTGGATAGCGCGTGCCTTCGGCGAGCCATCGCTCGCGGGCATGGCGTTGGCATTGTCGGTGACCTTCCTGATGATGGCTTTGTCGACGCAGCACTATGCGCTGATGCGTCGGGCAATGCAGTTTCGCCGCATCGCGATGATCGACATATCGGCGAACATCATTGGAAGCACTGCAAGCGTCGGACTGGCGCTTTCGGGCTGGGGCTACTGGGCGCTGATCGCCAAGCCGATCATAACGTCGGCTTTGACCGTCGTGGGAGCCTGGACCGCCTGTCGATGGATACCGGGCAGGCCCAGGCTCACGCCAATGGTCAAGGAACTGCTGCGGTTCGGGCTGGGAGTGACCGGCTTCACCATGACGGATTACTTCGCTCGTTCGGCGGACAGAATCGCGATGGGGTATTTCCTCGGTGCAGGGCCGCTTGGCTATTTTCAGAACGCCTTCACGATCTACAACAACCTGCTGTCGATTCTCAGTGAGCCGCTGCATAACATCGCGGTGTCGGGACTGAGCAAGCTCCAGCACAGTGCAGCCGAACTGAAGCGCTCCTGGGAAGGCGCGCTGTCACTGCTTTGCTACTTTTCGGGGCCTGCCTTCGCCGCTCTGGCCGTGAGCGCTCATGACATCGTGATCGTGCTTCTCGGAGAGAAATGGTCTCCCGCGGGCCCCTTGCTCTGTATCCTTGCAATTCGAGGCATTGCCGACTGCATCGAGCGAACTCTCGGTTGGGTTCATGTTGCGGTCGGACGTCCCGATCGATGGATGCGATGGGGCATCTTCAGTGCGATCTGCCAATTGGTTGCGCTTGCAGCCGGACTGCCGTTCGGCGTGGTCGGGGTGACGATCGCCTACACGGTCACCATGTTCGTGCTGTTCGTTCCTGCGCTCGTCTACGCCGGCAGGCCGGTCGGGATCAGCATCGGGGACGTCCTGCGCGCGACTGCGCCGCAGACCATTGCTGCGCTGGTCGCCGTCGCGGTTGCTTTCTCGATACAGGAGGCATTTCTGCTGGAATTGCCGCGGTTGCTGCGAATCCCGGTCGCGAGCGTGATCTGCGTGACGGCCTACCTGACCGTCGTGGTTGGTGTCTTCAGGATCACGCGGCCACTGCAACTCGCGTGGTCCTTGCTACGCGATTTCGGCATCGTACGACTGCAAGTCAACTCCTAATCCTGGATTACGCCCATGACGTCCTTTGAGCGCTTCCTGATTAACTTGGACACCTGGTCCGCCGGGGCATTGCTAAGGATCGGCCTCGGCCTTTGCATTTTGCCGGTGTTCCGACTGCTGTCCGGCGGCGACGATCGTATCGTGGTCGTGTTGGCGATGTTCCTTGCTCTGCTGCTCGCGCTTCGCCTCGTGCCGGCCGTGTGCCGACGTGTTCTTCCGTTTTCGCGCGAAGCGAAAGATCTATGGTTCAAGCGGCGCAACCTTGGCAAGAGGTACGACTCCTACCAGTGGCAAAAGCTCTTCTGGATGGGTCTGGGCATGCTGCCCTACGCGCTGATCTCTCCTGGATTGGGGCGCGGGGAAATTATGTTGCTTGCGATCTGTACGATCGGCGGCGGAGCAGGGCTGCTGCTTTGGCGTAGGACCGGCCAGCTCAGCGTCGGTGCCGCCACTGCGAAAGCGACGAAGTTGCCGCCGGCCGCGGTCGCGTCGACGCCGCCCTAGGACCGGCCGCCCTATATTACGGGAGCCTGCGGCACTCGGTGAACCTGTCGCCGTCCGGCGTTTCCGCCCTCTCGAGGCAATGGGCCTTATCGGTAACCTTGCCGGCTACGACAAAGTCGTAGGCCTGGTTTTTGAAAACCAGCACGTAACGGCCGGGTGAGAGGACGAGATCGGGGTTCACTGGCTGCAGCTCGACCATCTCGCGGCTTTCAGGGACCGGCGCTACGGTCAGGTCGACGGAAACGGACCGGATTGCCCAGGCATCGTTGGCCATAGCGACTGCCGGTGACGACGGTGTTCGTGCGACCTGGGCGAGAATGCGCAATTGTGCGTTGTCGGGCGCGCTTGTCATAAGCTCGCGCTGATACACGACAAACGAAAGCGGGCCGTGCGGCACCACAACGGTGCCTGGCTTCGTGGTCAATACCGACACGGCGATCCGGCTGTCGGGAAGGCGGATGTTCATCGGCTCGAGCCGGATCATCCGCCCGTTGCTTGACGCAAAAATCCCGTATGTCGTCGGCAGTGAACGTGCGGGTGGTGCCGTTGCGGCTGCTTCGATCGGAGCACGATGTACGAAGGTGGCAATTGCAGGTTTCAGCTTGCGTCTGCCTTGCGGTGGCGGCTGAACGGGCGTCGCGTTCGAATGGCTGACAACCTGGGATGCTGTGCTGAACAGGGATGCAACATTGCCCCGCATGAGCATTCCGGTCCCAATCGCCAGCAGAACCGTTGTTGGAGCGAGGAACCATACAAAGTTGCGCACTTTCCATTCGCTGCCGACCGAACGTCGGTCCCGCGGCGAGCTCTGAGGTTCTTCCGCGATGAGCTTGTCGATCAGTATGATCTGCTGTTCCTGCACCGCGACGCTCGCCTCGGCAGTGCTTGTGTGCACGGGCGGTTGCACTGCTGGACGGATTGACGCCGGCGGCACCGAGTTCGGACCTGGGTCCGCGGCCGGACGGAATCCCTCTCCTTCATCTGCCTCAGGCGTGTACGTGGCTACCGCTGAGCCGGCATGCGAGTCCGATGGCGCTGGCTGCGTGGGGTTGTCGGATTCCTCCGCTGAAACATCGTTTGGATCGGCCGCAGGGGGGGCGGACTCGTCGTCTGGTCCGGCATCAGGCGGAGCCACATTTGTCCGACGGCCGATGTTCTCCGCGGCCTCATTCAGCCGCCGACTGACCTCATCCTGCGGGAGCGCAATCGGCTGCAGGTGTTCCAAGTCGGCGAGCTGGTGGGCTTCATTCGTCGGCCCACCGCTTGGCGAGCTCGGATCGTCGCCGAGGATCGTCGGTTGCTTGTCGGTCGGACTGTCTGGCGGCGGCTCGGCGGGATTTCGTTCCGGATTTACGGGCTCGCGCAGGCGGGCTTCGACGAATTGTGTCCAGGCGCCACGCCGTCGCAGAGGTGCAGCAAGCCTGTCTGCCTGACGTGGCAAAGGCGGCGCATTGAGGATGGCCGCCTGAGCCGAGGGGAGCTGACTGGAGCGTTTCATGCCTGGATACGCAGCTTGACGTTTGTCCGCCGTTGCGGACGTTCGCGACACCTTGGCGATCATATGAAAAGGATCGCCTACCTGCTGGGATGTAGCAGCCGCCGCTTAACAGGGCGTTAACCATAAACCGGCGGAAATGTCGCATTGCTCCGTATCACTCGAGGTGACGATTTCAGGCGGCTGCCGGCAGCTCAAAGGATCCGGCGATCTGGCGCAGACGGTTGGCTCGTGCGCTCATCTGGTCGGTGTGAGCAATACCGAGGATGTCGAATACCGTCTGTATGCGGTAGAGCCAATCGTGCCGCAGCGCGGCTTCCCGGACGTTTGCGTTCTGAACCGCTCGCAGTCGCGCCGGGTCTGCGTCCAGCGCTTCGAGGACCTGGCAAATGTCCGGCGACTCGAAGGGCACGTGAATGACAGCATCGGGCCAGTCGAACTGCCGTGCAAACTCTTCGGTGCGCGGCGCTTCTCCGACCATCACTGCCCCGGCTGCAGCACCTTCATAATAGCGAGCGGAAATCTCGTCTCGGCCAGCCGTGAACTCCGGGTTGTTGACGTGGCTGCGATTGGCAATGAAATAGCGGCTGCGCTGCAAGATATTCGCAATCATGATGCGGTGTTCTTCCGGATTGTCGACCCGGAACGTCCTTTCCTTTCGGTTCGAACCGCTCGCCGCCACAGTGTCGTAGTAGTAGAAGAACCGCTCTCTCTCGGCGCCGGCCAGCAACGCGGCGTGGGTCGTCGCCGAACGACGCCCGATGTTGCACACGGCGATCGATCGCTGCTGCTCGGGTTTCGGCGCGAACCGCTCAACGTCGACCGCCAACGGCAGATAGCTGCACGGTCGACCTGCTATTCGCGCGATCTGCGATGCGCAGTGATGCAGGCCGACAAATATATGATCAAATCCGGACAGGAGCTCGATCAGATACTCCGGGATTTCGTCTGCCCAGACTTCAGTGATGAAGCACGCCGCCTTGCGACACCGCTTGCGCCAGTCGGGAATCGCCGCGAGCGCGTGGAGTTGATACGCATTGCTGAAGATCGGAAAGAACAGTTCGTAATCGCGTTGCAGCCGCAGCTGCGGCGGGGAGGGTGCCAGCACACCTGCCAGTTTGGTCGATCCTGATGCAAGGCGCGTCCACTTGTAGACCCGCCGCGAGAACTCCAATGCAGCGCGATCTTGAACATCGAACCGATCGGCGCGCGTCATCGCCGCCAAATTGTCCTCGAACTCATAGCTGAGACAAAATGCGACAAGATCGGAAATCCGACGCTGCGAGAGGAGTAAAACCTTGCCTTCCACGAGGCGCTGCCTCCGATCTATCAAATGCCGGAAAGTGCCGGCCACACGACTTCCGGAATCCCCCGACCAGGAGCGAGTTGCGCAGTGATCGTCGCCACGAACGGTGCCAATCTACGCAAGTCCACATACGCTATTTAATCTTGTTTTGTCCAAGTTTTCCCGAAATTGGATAATGCGAGTCTGTCATCGGAATTCATTGCACGCGCGATTGCACTCTCGCCGAGCTGTTGCGAATGCAAGCACGAGGATGCACCGACGACGATTGCGAACGGTACAGCGAATGCGCGTTAACCTGGAGAAGTTAAATCTGGAACTCGCCGGCAGTAGGGAAGAACGTCAGCGGACAATCACTGGATGCGCGTTAACCCGAAAAGGTTAAATCTGGAACCGCCTGACAACAGCCGGCATCGATGATGCGCAACGCGCTCCGCGGCAACTCCGAGAATTAGCTATAAATTTCATTTAACATGCGCCGAGCCAACGTTGGCGATGAACGCGTCGGGAAAATCCGGTAGCGTGCCGCATCATTTCGACACGGCAAGAATATTCAACACGACAAAATTTTTGAACACAGGCGGCGTCGGGCTTCATGCGTATTCTTAGCGTATTTGGTACTCGTCCAGAGGCGATCAAAATGGCACCGCTTGTGCTGGCGCTGGGCGAAGCAGAAGGAATTGACACGCGCGTCTGCGTAACGGGCCAGCATCGTCAGATGCTCGACGACGTGATGTCGGCCTTCTCGTTGAAGGCTGACTACGACCTGAACATCATGCGACCCAACCAGTCGTTGAGCGAGGTGTTCAGCGCGGTCATGACTGGAATCGATCCGATCATCGCCGACTACAATCCGGACTACGTTCTTGTACAGGGCGACACCGCAACCAGTACGGCGGCTGCACTTGCCGCGTTCTTCCGGTCGGTCAGTGTCGGGCATGTCGAAGCGGGATTGCGAACCGGCAATCTCATGAGTCCATGGCCGGAGGAGGCCAATCGGCGGGTCACTGCCGTCGTAACGACGAGGCATTATGCGCCGACGTTGCGTGCGCGTTCTGCCCTGCTGAAGGAAGGGTATCCGCCAGACGCCGTCATTGTCACCGGCAATACCGTGATCGACGGGCTGCTTCGTATGGCTTCAAATATCTCTCAACCGGGCGAGCTTCGCCGGTCGCTTGAAGCGAAATACTCATGGCTCGATACCTCGAAGCGGCTCGTCCTCGTGACCGGACATCGGCGCGAGAGCTTTGGATCCGGGTTCCGGCAGATCTGCGAGGCATTGAAGACGATCAGTCGGCGGGACGATATTCAAATCGTGTATCCCGTTCATCTGAATCCGAATGTGCGCGGGCCGGTATTCGACCATCTGCGCGATGCGTCGAATATCTTCCTGATCGAGCCCCTCAACTATCCCGAGTTCGTCTACCTCATGACGCGCTCGTATCTCATCCTCACCGATTCCGGTGGGATTCAGGAGGAAGCACCGGCGCTTCGTAAGCCGGTACTCGTCATGCGAGATACCAGCGAGCGGATGGAGGCCGTTGACGCCGGCGTCGCTCGCCTGGTCACCACCGACCCGGTTCGTATCGTCGCAGGCGTCGAACGCCTGCTTGATGTGCCAACGGAGCACGAAGCCATGTCTCTCGGTGCCAATCCATTCGGTGACGGGCGAGCCAGCAAACTCATCGTGCGTGATCTTCTGAACGTCCGTCGGCCGCAACGTCCAACTGATCACATCACGAGCGTCAATGGCTTTCCGACTGCCGAGATGCAGTCGCGGCCGACACCACCACTCTCCCAACCGGCGCACTGATCAAACGAAGCCATGGACACCAGAACCAATCAATTGGTTATTCAGGAATACGGCCAGCAGCTCGCTGAGGATTACGCTGTGCCAGCGGTGGCCCGGCCGACTTTCGGCCTGTGGGACGTCGTTGACGTTCTACGCCGCGAATGGCGGTTGCCCGTTATCGGACTGTTGATTGGGCTGGCGGTCGCCGTGGCTTCCGTTGTTGTCATGAAGGCGCCCTACAAGAGCAGTGCACGCATCCTCATCGATCGAAGTCTCAATCGTTATCTGCAGACCAACAAGATCGTGGATCAGCCGACGATGGACGAAGTGGAGGTCGGCAGCCAGCTCTACGTACTGTCATCAGACAGGGTCCTGCTTCCGGTTATTCGCTCGCTGGGTCTGGCCAGTGATAGCGAGTTTGCCGGGCGATCTGCGCTTGGCAGCGCCGCAGACGGGAACTCCAGCACGGCGGAAGCCAATGCGGCCGCTGAACGAGCTGCTCTCGAAGCCCTGTTGAAGCGCGTGACAATTGCGCGAGAGGATGTCGCCAACGTCATCAATGTGACGGTCGAGTCGCAGAGTGCGGAGAAGGCCGCGAAGATCGCCAACGGCATCGTGGATAGCTATCTCGCATCCCTTCAGGACGCAAAATTGAGGTCAACGCAGAAGGTGAGCAAGTGGCTGCAGGAGCGGCTGATCGAGCTGAAGAAGCAGGTGGCCGATGCGGACAAGGCGCTGCAGGACTTCAAGACGGCTAACAATCTCAGCAGCACTGGCGCTCAGGATACCGAGCTCTTGGCAAGTCTGAATACCCAGCTGATGAATGCCAAGTTCGCGGCAGTCGAGGCAAAGGAACGCCTCGACCGGATCAAGCGGACAGAGGCAAACGGGATTCCGTCGGCCGTGTCGACGGACGCACTATTCAACGACAAGCGAGCGGCAGTCATCAACTTCGCGCTCAACAACAGCGAACTTGCACGTCTCCGCACGCAAAAGCGCGACCTTGCGTCTCGGCTTGCGGAGATGGAAGCTCGCGTCGGTCGCAAGCACGTGGCTGTCGTCAAGCTTCGTGCCCAGCTCAACAGCGTTGACGCCGCCATTCGGTCCGACGAGGGGCGCATTACCGATTCCTACGCCAGCGAATACGAAGTCGCCAAGGCGCGACAGACCGAACTCGAAGACACCGCCGCAAAGCTTTCCGCGGAAACCGGAAGCCAGCTGCGCGAACTCGAGAGCGCCGCCGAGGCGCTGCGCAATCTCTATAGCGGATTCCTGCAAAAGCATAAGGAGATCGAGGCGGCGCAGGCGGAGACGCTTCCGGCCCAAAGTGCGCAGATCATCACGAGAGCAGTTCCGCCGCTGACCAAGAGTTCCAAGAAAACCCTCATCGTGGCGGCAGGCAGCATTTTTCTCGGTCTGTTTCTCGGCATAGGCTCTGCCTTCGGACGCGAATGGATGGCGGATGTGTTCCGTACGCCCAAGGCCGTCGAACAGGTAACCGAGACGCGGTGCATCGGACTGCCCTTCGTCTATGCTGGTCAATTGCCAATCGAGGAGCATGTCCTTGCTGCCCCCTTCTCGCGCTTCGCGGAAGGTCTTCGCAATGTGAAGGCGATGCTCGACCATTCGTCGGCCTCGACCGGGGGAAAAGTCATCGGCGTCGTGTCGGCGGTTTCGAAAGAGGGAAAGACTGTCGTTGCCGCCAATCTTGCCGCGCTCATATTGTCGTCCTCTGGATCGCGCACGCTGCTGATCGATGCCGACCTTCATCTCCGGAATCTCACGACTGCACTTTCCCCGGATGCGAAGGTCGGGCTTTTCGAAGCGCTGGAAGATCCGTCCCGTCTTGGCGAGTTTGTTTGCAAGCGGCCGCATTCGGGGCTGGATGTCCTGCCGAATGCTTGCACCCTTCGGATTCCCAACGCTGCTGAACTCCTGGGCTCGCGGGAGATGGAAAACCTGCTTGCGGTCGCACGGAAGTCGTATGACTACATTGTGGTTGAGGTGGCGCCGATCATGTCGGTCGTCGATGCAAGGCTGATCGAACGCTTCATCGACGAGTTCGTCTTCGTTGTGGAATGCGGTCAGACCAAGCGCACAAGCGTGCTTGAAGCCTTGTCGATAACGCAGCTCATCCGTGAGCGTGTGTCGACCATTGTGCTCAACCAGATCGATCCCGTCGAGCTTAGAACCATCGAGGCAAGAAATGGCGTCAGGTCCGAAGGATATTACCGGGAGTAGACCTGTGGACGAGCTTGACAGCGCTTCAGGGTCCCCGCACGGCGCCGCGCCGCGCAGGTATGTGCTGATTTCGCCCTGCCGCGATGAGGGGCCCTATCTCCGCCGCACGCTGGACAGCGTGGCTGCACAGTCGGTGCCGCCTGCGCTGTGGATCGTCGTTGACGACGGATCTACCGACGAGACGCCACGGATCCTGGAAGAGTATGCGGCGCGATTGCCTTATCTGCGCGTCGTGCGCCGTCAGGACCGCGGCCACCGGCGGGTAGGGCCCGGCGTGATTGAGGCGTTCTACGATGGTCTTGATCAAGTGCCGCTCGGCGACTTTGACTATTTGTGCAAGCTAGATATGGATCTCATCCTGCCGCCTCGCTACTTCGAACTGCTGATGCAGCGGATGGAAGGCAATCCGCGCGTCGGGACGACCTCAGGCAAACCCTGGTTCGTTCATCCCCAAACCGGCGATCTCGTGCCCGAGATCTGCGGCGACGAAATGTCGGTTGGGATGACGAAATTCTATCGGGTTGAGTGCTTCGAGCAGATCGGGGGTTTCGTGCGACAGGTCATGTGGGATGGCATCGATTGCCACCGCGCCAGAATGCTGGGCTGGATCGCGGAGAGCGTCGATTCAGAGCCAATTCGATTCGTCCACCTTCGTCCGCAAGGGGCCAGCCAGAAGAGCATCTGGGCCGGCAGAATTCGTGCTGGCTTCGGTCAGTATTTCATGGGCACTTCGCCTTTTTACTATCTGGCGGTGGCGGCTTCCCGCCTTCGCGCGCACCCAATGTTCATCGGAAGCGTCGCGATGCTCTGGGGTTACTTCAGCAGCTGGGCAAAGGGGTTGCCGCGCTATAATGACCCCGAGTTCAGACGGTTTCTTCGTACGTATCAGCATGCGTGCCTGAGACTGGGCAAACGAGCTGCGACGGCTCGCCTGGACGCCGAGCAAGTGGCTCGGTGGCAAGCAAGCCGGCAATCGCCGCAGGGGAGTTGAGCAGATGAAGCAACACGCGAGCCTATTGGGCGTCGAATTTGATGCGGTTACGCTCGATCAGGCGGCGCGGCGCTGTGTCGATATCTGTCTCCGCTCGAACAATTCTCATGTCGTGATGACGATCAATGCGTCGCATCTCTGCATGATGCGGCGAGACGTGGAGTTGGCGCACGCATGTTCCGCGGCAGATATGACGGTGGCGGACGGTATGCCGGTGGTTTGGGCAATACGAGCGTCAGGTCAACACATGCCGGAACGCGTGGCCGGCATCGATCTGATGGAAGGACTTTTAAGGGGTGCCGCGTCCAACGGACTTCGTGTCTATTTTCTGGGGGCGCACCAGGAAGTCGTCGAAAAGCTCGTGCGCGTCTGCGAGGCGCGCTTTCCGCAGCTGAAGATCGCTGGTTTTCGGAACGGCTACTTCGGTCCGGACGAGCACGACATTATCGTCGATGAGATACGAGCCAGCGGCGCCCACATTCTTTTTATCGGCTTGCCGTCCCCGTTCAAGGAGGTGTGGAGCGAACGCTATCGGGATCGGCTGCAAGTTCCCGTCATCCTGGGGGTAGGCGGCAGCTTCGACGTCTTGGCCGGCTTTATCAGGCGCGCTCCTCGGCTATTCCAATCGCTCGGTCTCGAGTGGTTCTGGCGCCTGATGATGGAGCCGCGCAAATTATGGCGGCGATATCTTTCCACCAACAGCGAGTTCATCTGGCTGGCGCTCCGCGACGTGGTGGCGCGCAGGGCTTACGCCGCCCGTCCGGAGAGAGCGATCGCCGGATCGACAAGCGTGGTGCGGAGAGACGACCGAAAAGTGGGTACGGAACGCAGGGTAGCTGATCGGCGAATTCTTGTCCGGCGAAGGAGCAACGTGCGGGATTCGCAGGTTCCGATGCCCGATCGCCGGCGCGGCATAGAGCGACGTATCTCAGAGCGTCGGGCACGGTCGGCTAATGCTCTCAAGGGTATCGAGGTGAGCGCCTGACGTATCGGCTGACCCACCAGGATCACTGATCCCAAGCAGGCAGCTCAGCGATTCGCTTCATGGCGCAAGCGCGGGAAGCATCAAAGTGATTAAACCGCCAAGTAGCACCGATTCCTTCGGGTACGATAACGCAGACCAACCCATAGTCGTTAAGCTAAAGCCCGATGTGTACGTATTCGGGTATGAGTTTTGCCACGTTCTGCAAACGCTGATCAAACACGGCTGCGTGCCCGCCGAGTTCATCTATGAGGACGGAGGGGCGCTCATCCTTATTTTTGATCCCAATGAGAAGAAAGCGGAACTATGGTCAGGATGGTGGAGGTGCGACAAACCCGACATTTACTCCATCATTGAACCAGAGCATCGCGGGCTCGTGGATCAAATATTCGAAACCGCAGACGCCTTCATGGAGTTTTCCCATGCTCGATCTCCTTAGATTGAGCTGATCCCAGGCCAGATCCAAAAGATTCAAAGATCAGAGGCTGCGGTTTTCCGCGGGCACGCTCCCCTTCGTCCTCGACCTCTATAACGAGCTGCTTCCGCACCGCGCGCATTGGAAGCGTTTTTCTGAGTGTTGGGGAATGGCGGCAGCGCTCCCCGGCTACCACGGGCTACGAATTCCGCCACGCCAAGCGTCGATCCTCCACCATTGCACAATCCGGACAGCAGCGGCGGCTCAGAAATTTGAGGTCGAAGCAAGTCGAGGCGGAGCACCGTTGTCGGTCAATTTCGAACAGCCTGTTGCGACCCTCGTTACGGCTCAGCCGGATAGGCCGGCCTTGCGCAAGCCGTCGAGGAAGTGCTCGCGTTCGGCTGAAATTCTGTACCTTTCGGCCCGCGCTCGAACGAGATCGAGGGTGTTCGCCGGCGGCGTTGCGCCGTTCGCGCTCATTTCACGACAACGTTCCGTGACGAACGCTTCGGCTTCGGATCGCGCTTCGTTGTGCCGCTCCATCTGCGCATAACAGGCGGCACGCAGACTGTGTGACCAACGGTCGGGGGATCGCGCCTCCATCAGCGTCTTGACTGCTTCATCGTATTGGCGCCCCGAATAGAGCGCGAGCGCGTGGTACCAGTGGTACAGATTGGGCGGGAACGGATTCAGTCGTTTGGCCGCACCGATCCAGGTGAGGGCCTCTCGCCACCGTCCCCAGTAGACCAGAATGTTCGCGAAAACGGCGGCGACGTCGGCGTCGTTTGGATTGAGCGCGAGCGCCCGGCTGAAATGGATTTCGGCCTTGGCGTCCTCGCGACGCAGGAACAGCAATTGCGCGAAGACACCATGGGCCCAGGCGTCGCCGCCGTCGATGTCGAGCGCGGTCTCGATCTCGCTCAGCGCGTCGTCGAGCTTCGCCGTACCGGGCGATTCGAGAAACGCGTCGCAGACGATCGTCCAGGCAATGTTGACGTGAGCGCGGGCATATTGCGGATCGAGCGCAACGGCGTCCCGGAAAAACTGCCTGGCTTCCGCCATGCCCTTCACAGTCAATTGACGCCACCGCTCGTTGCCCAGCAGAACCAGGTCATAGGCGGTAATGCTCGGGGTCGGCTTGCGTCTGGCGATCTCGCGGCCGGCGTCCTCGAGCCGGCCCGGAAGGGCTGCGACGATAGCGCGGACGATCTCGTCCTGCAGGGCAAAGACGTCCTCGAGTTCGCGGTCGTAGCGCTCGGTCCAGAGATTGTAACCGCTGGCGCCATCGAGAAGCTGGACGATCACCCGCATCCGGCTGCCGATCCTGCGTACGCTTCCTTCGGCCACGTACCTGACGCCGAGCTCGCGGCCGACCTGCTTGATCTCAGGCGTCTTGCCCTTGTAAGCGAAGCTGGAGTGGCGGGCGACAACGAACAGCGAGCGGAAGCGCGACAGTTCGGCGATGATGTCTGCCGTGATTCCATCGGAAAAATATTCCTGCGCGGGATCGCCGCTGAGATTCGAGAACGGCAGCACCGCAAGTGACGGCCCATCCGGCACCGTCGCTGCCGGCGAGGCGGGCAGGCCGGCGCCGGATTCGGCGGCGACCAGTGGCCCGACATAGCGGTAGCCGCGGCGCGGCAGGGTCTCGATCCAGGTCGCGCCGCCCTCGACGTCGGCAAATACCCGCCGCAGAGCGGCGATCTGCACCGTCAGGTTGCTCTCCTCGATCGCAAGCCCCGGCCACGCTGCCTGCATCAATGCGTCCTTGGAAACCGGCGTTCCGGCCTGCTCGACAAGCAGCCGAAGCAGCGTCACCGCGCGCCGCCCGAGCGCGACCGGTTCGGACGCTCGAAACAACATCACGGCTTCCGCGTCGAGGCGGTAGGGGCCGAATTCGTGGATCGTCGCCATGGTTCAGGAGACTACATTTTTTGCTTCTTTTTCGGAACAGATTCGGGACCTCCGGGAATCCGGCGACCCGCCCCGCTGCCGCGCAGCTTTGCGCGGCCGATTTTCCGCTTTCGCCTCGATCCACCACGCGCGGCACTTCCGCCAGCCGTTCGCGCCGCCACGGCGAGGCGACGGCCGCTTGACAATGTAAGTAAGAATATTATTACAAACTGCTGCTTTCGGAGAACGCGCTCATGCTGCAGACCAAGCGAAGCTATAGCGGAATGGTGACCGCGCCGCATCATCTTGCGGCGCAGGCCGGGCTCGCCGTCCTCTCCGAAGGTGGCAATGCGGTCGAGGCGATGATTGCGTCCGCCGCCACGATCGCGGTGGTCTATCCCCACATGAACGGCCTCGGCGGCGACAGCTTCTGGCTGGTCGGCCGGGCGGGCTCCGCACCGGTCGGAATCCAGGCGTGCGGACGGTCGGCGAAGGCCGCCAGCCGCGCCTGGTATCGCGAGCATGGCTGCAGCACCATCCCAAGCCGCGGACCGCTCGCGGCACTCACCGCCGCGGGGACCGTCGATGGCTGGCAGAAGGCCTATGAGCTCAGCCGCGATCGCCATGGGGGGCGCATGCCGCTGTCGCGGTTGCTCGAACCTGCGATCGGCTACGCCGCCGATGGCGTCGCCGTGACCCAGACCCTGCACGACAACACCTCGAAGAAGCGCGCTGAACTGCAGGATGTGCCGGGCTTTGCCGATGTCTATCTGCCGCAGGGCGTTCCGCTTGCAGTCGGCGCACGGTTGCGGCAGCCGCGCGTCGCGGCCACGTTGCGGCAGCTGGCGCAAGCCGGCCTTTCCGATTTCTATCGCGGCGACCTGGCGCGTTCGATGGCCGCTGATCTCGAACGGCTCGGCAGCCCGCTCCGCCTATCCGATCTGGAGCAGCATCGAGCCGCACTGGTGACACCGCTGTCGGTCGATGTGGCCGGGCACAAGGTGTTCAACATGCCGCCGCCGACGCAGGGCCTGGCCTCGCTGTTGATTCTTGCGCTCTATGCCCGGCGCATGGCGAAGGGGGCGGACGGGGTCGATCATCTGCATCGGCTGGTCGAGAGCACGAAGGCGTCGTTCCGCATCCGCAATCGCTACGTGACCGATCCCGACTACATGGCGCAGTCGGCGGCCGAGTTTCTCACCGACGAGTCCATTTCGGCGCTCGAAAAGACCGTTGCCGTTGATCATGCAGCGCGCTGGCCTGACCCGACGGCCCAGGGCGATACGGTCTGGCTTGCTGCGACCGACCGGAACGGCCTCAGCGTCAGCTTCATTCAGAGCATCTATTGGGAGTTTGGGTCGGGCGTCATCCTGCCCCAAAGCGGGGTCACCTGGCAGAACCGTGGGACAAGCTTCGGTCTCGCCGAGACCGATATCAACCGCCTGGAACCTGGGCGGCTGCCGTTCCACACCATTCAGCCCGCAATGGCTGAACTCAGCGACGGCCGGCTGTTGTCCTACGGCACGATGGGCGGCGAAGGGCAGCCGCAAACCCAGGCGGCGATCTTCACACGCTACGCGTTGCACGGTCAGGACCTTCAGTCGACAGTGACCGCGCCGCGCTGGCTGCTCGGTCGCACATGGGGCGAGGAGAACAACAATCTCAAGGTCGAATCGCGTTTCGATCCTGCCGTCATCGACGCGCTGCGGGCGCTCGGCCACGACATCCAGGTGGTCGGTGCGTTCGAGGAATTCATGGGCCACGCCGGCGCAATCGTCTGGCACCCGGATGGACTGCTCGAGGGCGCCAGCGATCCCCGCAGCGACGGCGTCGTCGCTGCCCGGTGAAGCCAGCACCCTGGCCGCTCATCCGCAGGCTGCTCGGAATTTTGCCGCGCGTGAGCTACCGTGCGGCGCCGGCCGGTGTTCTGGCTGCGGACGGTTTCCGTTTTCCCTCGCTTGCGGCCGTCGTCGCCGTCAACCAGGTCATGATCACGTCCAGCGCGTGATGGCGACGCTTCTCCAGCCAGTCCGGCTCTCCCAGATCCTTGTCGAACATCGCCGACAGCGTGTAGCGGTTGGAGACATGAAAATAGCTCATGGCCGTGATCGTGACGTAGAGCTGAACCGGATCGACGTCGCTGCGGAACAGCCCGACCGCAAGGCCCCGGCGAAGGATATTTTCGATGCTCGCGACCAAGGGCAGTGTGAGGTCGGCGATCTTGCGCGATTTGCGCAGGTTGCGGCCGCGCTGCAGGTTCTCATTGTTGATCAGGGCAATATAGTTCTGGTGCGCCCCGAAAAACGTGAACGTGAAGTTGATCAGCTCGCGCATGGCCGCGACCGGATCGAGGTCGTCGAGCTTGAGTTGCTGTTCGGCTGCGCGGATCTCGGTGTAGACGTGTTCGAGCACGGCGAGATAAAGGCCGTTCTTGTCGCCGAAATAGGCGTAGAGCAACCGCATGTTGGCTTTGGCGCGCTTCGCGATGGCTTCAACCCGAGCTCCGCCAATGCCGTTGCGGCAGAATTCGAACGTCGCCGCGTGCAGGATCGCTTCCTTCGTCAACGCGGAATCGCGTGCCCGTCTGCCGCGTGTGGCGCTGCGGGCCGGGTTGGTCGATGCTGTCGTTTCAGTCACGGGACAAGCTTTTCTCAGGTTGTACGAGCCCAGCGCGGACAATATGTCCCCGCCCATCATGTTCAACGGGATGCGGGGCCCTGCCGTGCAGGCTCGCGGGATTGAGATCGCTATTGCGGTGGCTCGTCAAGGGGTAACCTTCCGGATGTTTCGGTCTCCACATCCAGATCAACGCGCCGCCGTCACGACCGTGCCGCCATGCGCGACGAGGCGCCCATTCTTGTAGACATCGCGCGGCCTGGGCCGGGCCACCACGGCCTCTTGCACGTGCTGGGCGTCGATCACGACGAAGTCCGCCGCCGCGCCCTCGGCCACCCCATAGTCCGGGAGGCCGAGTGCCTGCGCGGCGTTGGTGGTCACCATGTTGAACGCCGCCGCCAGGTCGGCATCGGTGCTGAAGCCGGAGCGGTAGCCGACGATCATGGCGCGCTCCAGGAGGTCGCCGTCGCCGTAGGGCCACCAGGAATCGCGGATGTTGTCATTGCCGGCGAATACATTGACGCCGGCATCGCGCAGCAGCAACACCGGCGGAAACGCATGCGCTCCGGGCGCGTTGGTCAAAATGGCGACTCCAGCCTCGGCGAGCAGCTGCGCGGTGCGCTGAACCACGTCTCGCGGCACCTCGCCGAGAGCATAGGCATGGCTGATCGTGACCTTGCCGCCGAGCCCGAGGGCCTTCGTCCGGCGTGCAATGTTCTCGATCTCGAAGATACCGAGCAAGCCGCCGTCATGCAGGTGAATGTCAATGCCGACCCCACGCCGGTCGGCAACGCCGAAGATGACGTCGAGATGCCCGTCGATGTCGGCATCGTAACCCGCCGGATCGAGGCCGCCGACTAGGTCCGCGCCGGCGCAAACCGCCTCGTCGAGCAGTCCGGCCACGCCCGGCGATGTCACGATGCCGCTTTGCGGAAAGGCGACGATCTGGACCGACACCCTGTCGCGGTGCGCGTCGCGCGCGGCCATGACCTGCTCGAGATTGCGCAACCCGACCTGAAGGTCGATATCGACGTGGCTGCGCATCCGGGTCGTGCCGTGCGCGACGCAGAGGTCGATCAGCGCCGCCGCCCGGACCGCGATCGGCCTGGCGCCGGCAAGCGCCTCCTTTTCGAACTTGACGCGCTCGCGCACGCTGAAACCGGCGGTGCAGGGGCGGTGGGACCTCCAATCGTCGCCGACGAAGCCCTTGTCGAGGTGGATATGACCATCGACCAGCCCCGGCAGCACCAGGCGTCCGGCTAGATCAAGGGTTTCGCCGGCCGCGACCGGCGATTGCGAGTGCGACGCGATCGAGGTGATGCGGCCGTCGCGCACGGCGATATCGACGGTGCGTCCATCGCCCAATCGGGCGTTTCGAAACAGCGTGTCGGCAGTGCTCACTGGTCGTCTCCGGTTCGTTGCAACGGCGAGGCGATCGGGGCCCGATTTGTTTCCATCATGTTGGGACGATGCCATCGGGCAGCGCGCGCGAGAACGCGGCTATTCCTCCAGCGGTGGTGATCCAGATCTCGTCACGACGCGCCAGGATCGTTTGCAGGGCGCGGCGCAGCGGACGCAGGCGGTGCGGCTGCCCGACCAGATAGGGGTGCAGTGCAATTCCCATGACGAGCGATTGCCCTTTCGACTGTGCCAGCATCTCCTCGAACGTGTCGGTGATCATGGCGGCGAACTGCTCGCCGGAGTCCTTGCGACCGACGATTGAGGGGATATCGTTCAACTCCTGCGGATAGGGCACTGAAAGGATGCGGCCGCCGTTCCGCGTCGAGAACCACACCGGCTGATCGTCCATGCACCAGTCGAGCAGGTACTCGTAGCCTGCTTCGGCCAGTAGATCGGGCGTGACCTGTGATTGCGAAATCCAGGGCCCCAGCCAGCCGCGCGGCGGCCGCCCTTCGGCTCGTGCGATGACATCGGTCGCTTCCGCGATCAATTGACGCTCCTCGTCAGGCGCAAGCACACCCTGGCGCTCGGAATTGGTGCGGCCGTGACCGACGATTTCGTCGCCGCGGGCGCGAAATGCCTCCATGATTTCAGGGCAGTAGTGATAGATGCTGCTGTTTGCAAGCACCGATAGCGGTAGCTCCAGCTCGTCGAACAGCTCGATCAGGCGCCATACGCCGACGCGGTTGCCATAGTCGCGCCAGGCGTAGTTGAGGACGTCCGGATGCGGACCGCCGGGGCAGAGCTCGGCACCGAGCCCGTCGCCGAACGCGAAATGCTCGAGGTTGAGACCGACGTAGACGGCAAGCCGCCGTCCTTGCGGCCAATTGAAATCCGGGCGTTGCGCGATCGCGCTGTAGCGATAGCGTCCGTGAGCGGCGAGGGCCGGTCCGACAGAATCCGAGCGCAGCACGGCTTCCCCGCGCGACAGGCGGTCGCCATCTTCCGCGATCGAGATCAACACGTCGCGGGCCTCGACAATCCTTGGGTCCATCGGAATTTTCCCCGCGCGGTTGATCGCTCGCTTGACATCGGAATATTTTTGAAGAAAGTTTTTACTTCCGTCAAGTCCGCGCATAAGCGGCAGCGGAGGAACTGGCGGCTTCGATGCCGAGGCCGCCATCAGCGGAGGAACACCGAAGATGAACTTCAGGAGCATAGTTTCGTCCGGACCTGCGCGTCGTTGGCCGGCTTGGCACGCCGCAGCGACGATCCTGCTGGCCGCGTTGCCGTTCGCGTCCGGCGCGCGCGCGGCCGAACCGATCAAGATCGGCCTGGTGACCGCCCTGTCGGGACAGTCGGCGCGCGCCGGCGAGGCGCTCACCCGCGGAGCGACGATCGCCATCGAGGAAATCAATGCGAAGGGCGGCGTGCTCGGACGTCCGCTCGAGCTCGTCCGCCGCGACGATGAGAGCAATCCGGCCAAAGGGTTGATCGCCGCGCGCGAGCTGATTCAGCGCGAAAAGGTCGCCGTCCTGGTCGGCGGCCTCGACACGCCGGTCGAGCTTGCCATCGTGCCGTTCGTCAACAACGTCAAGGTGCCGTTCGTCGTGCCGTGGGCCGCCGGAACCAACATCACGCGGAACGGCGCCCCGTCCAACTACGTGTTCCGCGTGTCGGCCATGGACGATGAGGTCGACAAGGCGATCGTCCAGTTCTCGCGCAAGACCTACAATGCGAAGAAGCCCGGGCTCATCCTGGTCAACAATCCCTGGGGCGAGTCGAACGAGCATGGGCTGAAGGCGGCATTGAAGGCCGCAGGAATCGAGCCTGCCGGCGTCGAGAAGTTTGAAGGCAACGACGTCGACGTCGTTTCCCAGCTGTCGCGCTTGAAGCAGGCAGGCGCCGACACGCTCTACCTGGTCGGCAACGTCGGACCGTCCTCCCAGGTGGTGAAATCGCTCGACCGCATGGGCTGGGCGCCGCCGATCGTCTCGCATTGGGGACCGGCCGGCGGCCGTTTCACCGAGCTCGCCGGGCCGAGCGCGGAGAACGTGATCTTCGTCCAGACCTACAGCTTCTTCGGGAACCTGTCGCCCGTCGGCAAGCGAGTGATGTCGGCGCTGCAGGCGAAGTATTCGGATATCAAGGGGCCTGCGGACGTGACGCCGGCGGTTGGCGTCGCCAACGCCTACGACTCCATCCTGGTCATTGCGCGAGCAATCGAAAAGGCGGGCGGCACCGAACCGACCGCCGTCCGTGACGGTTTCTACGCCATCGACCGCGTGGACGGCTTGATCAAGACCTATGAGAAGCCGTTCGCGCAGGACAAGCACGATGCGCTAACGGCGGGCGACTACATCTGGGCGCGGTTCGAGGACAATCACATCATGCCGTTCGCGCGGAACTGACCGCGCGCGATCGTCCGTCAAACAAGCAGGGTGGTCATCGATGTCATTTCTTCCCGCGGTGATAACAGGACTGGCGCTCGGGAGCATGTATGGGCTGCTTGCGCTTGGCTTCCACGTCACCTACGCCGTCTCCGGCACGGTCAATTTCTCCCAGGGCAGCTCGATGACCCTGGGAGCCGTTGCCGGCTACTTCTTCCTCGTGCTGTGGGGATGGCCGGCCGCGGCCGGCATTCCCGCCGTTCTGCTCGTCTGCGCGGTCTACGGCCTGCTGATTGAGCGCCTTGCCGTTCGGCCGTTCGTGCAGCGCGGCTCCGACAACTGGCTGATGGCGACCGTTGCGGTCGGCATCATCGTCGACAACGTGATGATGTTCGTCTTCGGCAAGGAGCCGCGCAGCTTTCCGTCGGTCTTGGCGGCCAAGCCGATCCAGATCGTCGAGGGCGCCGGGGTCTATCCGTTGCAGCTCCTGATTCCCGTGGTCGGATTGCTGCTGGCGCTGGCACTTCATCTGCTCAGTCGCCGGACGCGTCACGGTGTCGCCATGCTCGCGGTGGTCCAGAACCCGAACGCCGCGCGGCTGATGGGCATCAACGTCAGCGGCGCCATCGCGGCAAGCTACGCGGTCTCGGCGATGCTAGCCGGCGTTGCTGCGCTGCTGATCGCGCCCCTGTTCAACGTGTCCTCCGAAATGGGCACGCTGTTCGGCATCAAGGCCTTCGCGGCGGCGATCATCGGCGGCCTCGGCAGCGCCTGGGGCGTGATGCTGGCCGGGCTCTGTCTCGGCCTGATCGAGGTGTTCGCGACCAACTATCTGGGATCGGTCTACACCCAGATCATCACGTTCGCCTCGGTGATCGCGATACTTGTCGTCCTCCCCCACGGGCTGCTCGGCCGAGCCGGAGTGAAAAAGGTATGACCTCCCGCGTCTCCGTTCTCGCCGCCGTCGCGGCACTCGCGGCCGCCATCCTCTATGCCGCCGCTGCCGACAGCTACGGCGTGTTCCTGGTCGCGACCATCTCGCTGACGGCGATCGCCTGCATCGGCCTCAACGTGCTGCTCGGTCTCGCCGGGCAGATCTCGCTCGGCCACATCGGTTTCATGGCGATCGGGGCCTATACGACCGTGCTCCTGATGGAGAAGGCAGGGTGGCCCTATCTCGCGGCGACGGCTGCAGCGATTGCTCTTGTCAGCGTCGTCGGTGGTCTGCTCGCGATGCCGGCCTTGCGCGTGCGAGGTCCATATCTCGCGATGGTGACGATCGCCTTCGGCTTCATCGTCGAGCACGGCACGATCGAGTGGCGTGACCTCACGGGCGGCGGCAACGGCCTGATCCTGACAGCACCGCCGCAGGTGTTCGGCTTTCCGCTGTCGGAGCGGCATTTGGCGATCGCGGGCATCGTGCTGGTGTTCGCCGGCCTCATCCTGTTCGAGCGCCTGAAGCGCAGCGGCTGGGGCTACGCCATGCGTGCCGCCCGCGACACCGAGGTTGCGACGCGATCGATCGGCATTGATCTCGTGCGGGTCCGCACCGTGGCGTTCATCATCTCGGCGGCAGCGATGGCGCTGGCGGGGGCGCTGTTTGCACCCCTCCAGGGCTATATCAGTCCGAGTTCGTTTCCCTTTCTGCAATCGATCCTGCTACTGTTCGGCGTCATGGTCGGCGGCGCCGGCTCGGCGCTGGGGCCGGTGATCGGGGCGGCGCTGGTCGTGCTGCTGCCGGAAATGCTGTCCGATCTCGCGGAGTATCGTCTGCTTGCTTTTGGCGTGTTGCTCTTCGCCGTGCTGCGGGTCGCGCCCTCTGGCATCATGGGGTTGATCGAGCAATTCGCGGCAAGGTTCCTGCCGACGGGAAAGGCCGATACGGGTGCGGGGGACGTCGAGCCGGTCGCCGACCTCGGCATCGGGACCAGCAGCGCGTCGCGTCTTGACGTCACAAACCTCTCGATCTCGTTCGGCGGTGTCCGCGCCGTGCAGGACGTCTCGTTTACCGCCGAAACCGGCACGGTGACCAGCGTCATCGGCCCCAATGGTGCGGGGAAAACCAGCGCGCTGAATCTGCTTTGTGGCTTCTATCGTCCGAAATCCGGCACCGTGAAGCTTGGCGACCGCGACGTCACCGGTTTGCCGTCGCACCAGCTTGCACGTGTCGGAGTGGCGCGAACGTTCCAGACGACGCAGCTATTCGGTTCGCTCTCGATCATCGAGAACGTCCTTCTGGCGGCGGCGGCCGGCAAGCTCGGTAGCATCGTGTCGGCGCTGCACAATGACGCGCAGGAGCGCCTTGCGCGGTCGCTGTTGCGCTTTGCCGGTGTCGACGGCGATTTGAGCAGACGCGCGGACGCGCTGCCCCATGGCGAGAAGCGACTGGTTGAGATCGCGAGGGCGCTCGCCTTGCGTCCGAAGGTCCTGCTGCTCGACGAGCCAGCCGCCGGTCTTTCGAAGGGTGACAAGCAGCGGCTGACGGTTCTGCTCCGTCGCATCGCGGAGACCGGGATCGCGGTGATCATCGTCGAGCACGACATGCCGATGATCATGTCGCTGAGCGACCTCATCGTCGTTCTCGATGGCGGCAAGCGCATTGCGATCGGCGATGCGGCGGCGATCCGCAACGATCCACTGGTCCGCAAGGCCTATCTCGGCGACGCGCCGTCCGGTGAGCGGCGCCGCGCGCCGCGCCCTGCGAAACAAGGCACGGCACTCGAAGTCCGCACACTCGATGCCTTCTATGGCCTGTCACGAGCGCTCGGCGGGATCGACCTTGCCGTCGCGCCCGGCGAGGCTATCGCCGTACTCGGCGCCAATGGAGCGGGCAAAACCACCCTGATGCGCTCGATTGCCGGTCTCGAACCGCCGCGGTCGGTCGGCGAGATCAGGCTGTCCGGCGGCCGCGTCGACAAGATGCCGGCGCATACGCGCGCCAGGGCCGGCATCGTGCTGGTACCCGAAGGACGGCAGGTGTTTCCCGAGCTGACGGTGCGGCAGAACTTGCAGCTCGGCGCTTTCGCACGCAAGGGTCTTGATCTCGATGCGGAGATCGACGCGATGTTTGCCCGCTTTCCGCGCCTGAAGGAGCGCATCAACCATCGCGCGGGCCTTTTGTCGGGCGGCGAGCAGCAGATGCTCGCAGTCGCGCGTGGGCTCCTGACCGCGCCCAAGGTCTTCATGCTTGACGAGCCATCGCTTGGACTGGCGCCCCTCGTCGTCGACGAGCTGTTCGCCTCGTTCGAGCAGCTTCGCGTCGAGGGGATGACCTTGATCGTGGTCGACCAGATGGCCGGGCAAGCCCTTGCGCTTGCCGACAGGGCCTATCTGCTCGAGACCGGCGCCATCCTGAAGAGCGGTGCGGCCGAAATCATCGCGGAGGATCCCTCGCTTGAAGCCGCCTATCTCGGCGGAGAGGCTCACGGCAGTAGCGTGCCGCGAACCGCCGTGCTCGCGTCCTGACGCCATGGTTGCGCAACGGGAGATCGGTGTGATGCGGCCAGGCAATACGTTTCGCGACCTGCCCGGCGCGCCCGTGTCAGAACGATTCGACGGCGGTGCCGTGATCGAGGTCGGCGTGCTTGCGCGCCGCGCGCTGCGCAGCGGACGGCGCGGCCGTATTGCGGCGGTGTTCGAGCGCAGCCTTTATGCGGTGCTCGACGATCGCTGGATCTGCATCGGTGTCAAAGACCTCGGCTCCGGCCCGCTGCATCTTCTGTGCACCGGGATCGAGCCGCGGCTGCTCGTTCCCGGACAAGAGGTTGCGATCCTCGACACGATGCTGCTCGTCGACGGTATGCGGTTTGCCGGTTTCGAGACGGCCTCCGTATGGGCGCCGCCGCCTTCGCCGGAATGGACGATCGACAGTTTGCGGGCAGGGCTTGCGATGGTCGATCAGGTCTGGCGTCGCTTGCCGGTCGAGCAGGGACTGGCGTCGTCGGGTGGCGCGGAGCCGGCCGCAAGGCCGTCGCGGGTGCTCGCTGCCGCGGCGCCGGGGCTCGCCGCGCTCAAGCGATTGATCGAGGCCGGGCTTCGTGGAGAGCGATGTGCACCGCGTGACTACCCGGAGATCGTCGAATTGATCGGACTTGGTCCCGGGCTCACGCCATCCGGCGACGACCTGATCGGCGGCGCGCTGGTCGCGCTCGCGGGCCTCGGCCGTCTCGCGACGCGCGACGCGCTGTGGAAGACCTGTCGCGCGCATCTCGGCCGCACCAATGAGATCAGTGCCGCCCACCTGCAAAGTGCCGGGCTCGGCTTCGCGGCGGCGGCGCTGCATGAAGCCATCGACGCGACGATTGGCGGACGGGTCAATCGTATCAAGTCCGCGGTCGCGGCGCTGTCGAGGATCGGGCAAAGCTCCGGACTGGATGCGTTTGCAGGTGCGTTGATGGTGGTGCGCGCGATCGAGTGCCGCCTGCTCAACGACAGCGCGCTGCATCATGCCGGTCTCGCCGGCAACGGACCGCCGACGCGATCAATCGCAGGGGCCTAATCGATCATGCGACGCGACGGGAATTCGGACCAAAGGCTGCGCGTGTTTGACAAAGTAAAAACCTTCTTACTAAGATCGACGCATCGGATATAGGGAGGCCGCGAGTGGTGACCAAGCAGGAAGGAACGCCGAGCGGGCGTCTGTTGATGAGCAAGCCGAGCGTGGTGAACGTCGGGCTAGCAGGCTTTGTGAAAGACTTGCGGGACTGCGATATCGAGGTCGTGCAGGTCGACTGGACGCCTCCTGCCGACGGCGATCCCAAAATGGCGGCGCTGCTCGCCAAGCTCGGTACGTGAGAGCGCGGCCATGAAGCTGATCGAAGACGCCAACAAGCAGGCGCTGGCCCGCATCCTCGAGGGTGAGCCCAGGCTGATCGATATCGTTACGGCACGCGATGTGCTGGAAGGGTTGAAGGAACGCATGATCCTTCATGCCGGGCCGCCGATCACGTGGGATAGAATGTGCGGCCCGATGCGAGGCGCAGTGGCAGGCGCGATCGTGTTCGAAGGCTGGGCTCCGGATCTTGAAGCCGCCTTCGAACTCGCGGCCGGCGGCGGCGTCGCCTTCCACCCCAACCATCATTTCGGCGCGGTCGGTCCGATGACCGGGATGACCACGGTCTCCATGCCGGTGTTCGTCGTCGAGAACGTCAAATACGGCAACCGCGCCTACTGCGCCATCAACGAGGGCCTCGGCAAGGTCATGCGCTTCGGCGGCAATGACGATAGCGTGCTGGCGCGCCTCGCCTGGCTGCGTGACGTCTTCGGGCCGGTGCTGGCCAGGTCGATCCGCGCGCATGGCGGGATCGACCTGAAGGCGATCATCGCCCGCGGGCTCTCGATGGGCGATGAAATGCACCAGCGCAACCTGGCCTGCTCCAGCGTGTTCCTGCGCGAGATCGGGTCGGCGCTGGCGCGCACCTCGAACGACAACGAGGTTCTCGCAAGCTGCATTGGCTTCATCGCGCAGAACGATCAGTTCTTTCTCAACATCGCGATGGCGATGGGCAAGGCGCTGACCGATCCCGCCAACGGCATTCGCGGTTCGACGGTGGTGACCGCGATGTGCCGCAATGGAACCGACTTCGGGGTCCGCGTCAGCGGATTGGGCGATCGCTGGTTCACGGCGCCGGTGGAAATGCCGGAAGGGCTCTATTTCCCGGGCTATTCGCGCAAGGATGCCAATCCCGACATGGGCGACTCCGCGATCGTCGAGACGGTCGGGCTTGGTGGCTTCGCGATGGCGGCAGCTCCGGCGGTTGCCGGATTCATCGGCGCCGGGGCGCCGTCGTCGGCGGGCAATTTCACGCGGGCAATGAGTGAAATCACCGTCGGGCAGAATCCGGAATGGACGATCCCCGCGCTCGACTTTGCCGGAGTGCCGACCGGCATCGACGTTCGCCTGGTGGTGGAGACCGGCCTTGCACCGGTCATCAACACCGGCATCGCGCATCGCGAGCCCGGCATCGGCCAGGTCGGCGCCGGCGTGGTGCGGGCGCCGATGGCCTGCTTCCGGCAGGCCGTCCTCGCCATTGCGGAAGATCTGGGGGTGTCATGAGCGCGTTTGTCCTGAACGAAATTCGTAAAGGCTTCTATCTCGACTCGGTGGCGTTGATGCGGTTGTCGCGCGAGATCGCGTCGGCGGCGGGCGTCGTCGAAGCCGCGCTGATGATGGGCACGCCGTCCAACCAGGCGATCCTGCGCAACGCCGGGTTGCTCGACGGCGAGGTGATCGCCCAGGGCAATGATCTGATTCTCGCGATCAAGGCCGAGAGCGAAGCGGCGGCGAGCGCCGCGCTTGCCGAAGCGCAAAAGGCGCTCGACCGTCCCAAGACGAGCAGCACCGGCGAAGCGGCGTGGCGGCCGCGCAGCATTGCCGCAGCCGTCAAGGCCGCGCCCGCCGCCAACCTCGCCCTGATCTCCGTTCCCGGCGAGTTCGCCGCGGCAGAAGCGCGCAAGGCGCTGAACCGCGGACTTCATGTCCTGATGTTCAGCGACAATGTCTCGATTGCGGATGAATTGTCGCTGAAGCAGCAGGCGCGCGAAGCGGGCCTCTTGATGATGGGACCGGACTGCGGCACCGCGATCATCGGCGGCGCGCCGCTCGCCTTCGCCAACCGGCTGAAGCGCGGGAGGATCGGGATCATCGGCGCATCGGGGACCGGTACGCAGGAGGTGTCGTGCCTGCTGTCCGAGGCGGGCGAAGGCATTTCCCACGCCATCGGCGTCGGCGGACGGGATTTGAAGAAGGAGATTGGCGGCATCACGACATTGATGGCGATCGACGCCCTTGATGCCGATCCCGAGACCGATCGCGTCGTGCTCATCTCCAAGCCGCCGCATCCGGACGTGGCCAAGGCCGTGCTCGGCCGGATCGGCCGGAGCTCGAAGCCCTACACAGTGTGCTTCATCGGCGCCGCCGCGGCGGACCTGCCGCCAAATGCACGCTTTGCCGCTACATTGAGGGAAGCGGCCGAGAAAACCCTGGGCAACGGCCGGAGCATTGGAAGCAAGTTCGACGCTGCCGCCGTGGCTGCGCGTTTACCGCAGCGACGCAAGGCGGCGCAGCGCATCGAAGGGTTGTTCGCCGGCGGCACGCTCTGTGCCGAGGCGCAGGTGATCCTTGCCGCAGGCGGCCGCAAGGTGGCGTCCAACGCCGCCATTCCCGGCGTCCCGCATTTCGGCGAGCCGGAGGCGCAGGGGAGGGACCGCATCGTCGACCTCGGGGCCGACGAACATACCCAGGGCCGGCCGCATCCGATGATCGATCCCTCGGTGCGCGACGATGCGTTGCGGGCGGCGCTGGCCGATCCCGCGGTCGCCGTCATCCTGCTCGATCTCGTGATCGGATACGGCGCACATGACAATCCGGCAGCGCATCTGGCGGCCGTCGTGGCGGGCCGCGCCGATGACGCGCCGGTCCTGGTTGCGTCGGTGACGGGGACCGAGCTCGATCGCCAGGTGCGTTCGGCGCAGATCAGGCTGCTCGAGGACGCCGGCATCGTGGTGGCGCCGTCGAATGCCCATGCCTGCGACCTCGCTCTCGCTCTTTCCGTCAACGACGTCAGGATGCCGCGCTATGCGAACACTCAATGAGGTCCCGCGCCGTCTCGTGATCGCGATCGGCGGCAATGCCGTCCACCCCGAAGACATCAGCGGCACCTCGGACGAGCAGAAGGCCGTCGCCCGGCATACGGCCGAGGCGCTGCTGCCGCTCGCCGAGCTCGACAACGAGCTGGTGATCACCCACGGCAACGGGCCGGTGGTGGGCAAGATCATGATGCGCCAGATGCTGACGATGAGCCGGATCCCGCCGATGTCGATGGACATCTGCGTCGCGCACAGCCAGGGTGGTATCGGCTATCTTCTGATGCAGGCGATCGAGAACGTCTTGCGCGCGCATGGCAACGGGCGGCACGTCGCCAGCCTGCTGACCCAGGTCGAGGTCGACGCCAACGATCCCGCCTTCGCCAATCCGACCAAGTTCGTCGGACCGTTTTTCACCGAGCAGGAAGCCCAGCGCATCAGCGCCGAGTTGAACTGGAAAATGCGCGAGGACTCCGGGCGTGGCTGGCGCCATGTCGTGCCGTCTCCGAAACCGAAACATGTCTGCGACATTTCGCTGGTCGACGCGCTGGTCAAGCGCGGCACGATCGTCATCGCAGGCGGCGGCGGCGGTATGCCCGTGATCCGCGACGAACGGGGCGTGCGCACCGGCGTGCCGGCAGTGATCGACAAGGACCTGACCTCGGCCCATATCGCCAACGTGCTTGGCATCGAGGAACTGCTGATCCTGACCGCGGTGCCCCGCGTCGCGATCAATTTCGGCAAGCCCGACAAGAGGGAGCTGGATCAGGTCAGCCTGGCGGAGATCAAGGCCTATCATCGCGCGGGCCATTTTCCGCCGGGAAGCATGGGGCCCAAGGTCGATGCCGCCATCCGTTTTCTCGAGGGTGGTGGAAAGCGAGCGATCATCAGCCACCTCAATTGCGCAATGGCCGCGCTGACCGGCGAGACCGGGACTCACGTTGTTCCCTAGCGCTCGTCAGATGCGATGGCGACGCCATACGCGCGAATGGCGCCGAACTCCTTGCCGATGACCTTCAACTCCGGCACTGCTAGCCCGGCGTCGTGAGGGGTTACCATGGCTGGCTTTGCTCAAGCATGCTGGCCACCTCCGCTCAGAAGTGCACCAGCGTGCGCAGACCGAGAATCCAGGCGTTGTCGGTCTTCATGCCGGCGGCATTGTACCCGCGCCCGCCAGGATGCATCACATACTGGGCGTCGAACTTCAGGTTCATCCAGCCCGTCGCCTGCCACCCGTACCAGGCTTCGATCGGAACTTCGTTTCCTCCGGCGTTGGGCGTGAGCGCAGCCGTATTCACATGGGTCGTACCGACCGCAAAGCCGACTTCGTCCTCCGGGCGGGAGGCGAACGTTCCGGTGTGCCTGAAGCCGAATGCGATCTGGTAATCCTGGTACGACGTGCGGTGGTCGGCGACAGTCGTATTGAGGAAGGTGTACCAGCCCTGTGCCTTGGGACCTTCAACCGTCAGCCGCTGCAGGATCGATTCGTAGACGCCATAACGACCGCGCGAATCTCCGAGATTCTGGTCCGAGACGCCGCCGGTACCCGGAGAGATCGCAATGATCCCAGGCAGGCCGCCATCAATTGTCGATGCGCTGTCATACCAGCCGCCAAATCTCCAAGTCCCGTTCAACGGACCGCTCGGCGCCCAGACCACCTCGACCGGCACCAGCACGCCCGAGGCGGGGCTAGAGCCGGGGACACCCGGCAGGAAGTAAGTCGCGGAGTCCGACGTTGTCAGGTAGTTCGGGTTGGCATCGTAGAAGCCGACCGAAAGCTGCCATTCCTTGGCGAAGTTGTAGTGCACCACACCGGCCCATTGGCTCACCGGCCAATTGTAGATGTAGCCACCCTGGATGTTGCCGGGCTGGCCGCCGCAGAAGGTCAGGTTGATGAACTCGCAGAGACCAAAGAAGAAGTCGGAGCCGACCGGAAGACGGCCGCCCTTGAGTTCAAGGCGATCATCGAACAGCTTCTGCGAGTAGTAGAGTTCGGTCAGGCGAAGAATGCTGCCGCGGCCGAACACTTCGTTGGTCAGCTGCAGCGCCGGAATTCCCGCCTCGTCATTCAGGTTGCGGCCGAAGCGGTCGACCAGCGTGAGGCCAACCGTGCCGCCCTGGATGCCGGCAAGTTTTGCCATGTCGAACTTGGCCTGAAAGAAAAGCTGTCCGGCTTGGGTCGCGGTGTTCCTGTTGCCGCCCGACAAATTGCCGACGGCTTCGTCGCCCAGCGTCAGGGCCAGCGAAATCCCTCGCTCCTTTAGTTGCGTCCTGCCGAGATCGCCGAACAGATATGGTCTTGTCCAGAAATCATCGGTCTCCGTGTAAGGCACCGGCGGAGCCTTCGTCATGAGATCGGCCGCATGCGCGCCGCCGCCGCTGAACTGAGATAACAACGCCATCCCCACGCCGCACGCCCGCGCGGTGTTTACAGACCTAAGTGACATTTTCTGCGCTCTCAGCGTCCCCGGCTTTGTCTATTTTTGTGCCACGTTCCCGCCCAAAGCCCTTCAGCGGGTAACGTGGTCGTTTCAGTGCATCGATCATTCAACCAGAGATAGAATTCGTGCGCGCGCAAAGCCCTTCAAGACGGCGGCGAGGGGTCTGCCTGCGGCTCAGCTGGGCCAGGCCTGCTGCGCCAATCTGGATACGAGCGCCGCGAGCTTGATTGATCTCGCGCCTCGAACTCCTTCCCCTCGTTCCTCTACTCAAGCTGCCGCGACCATATTCCCGGTCCGGGTCCTTCCTTTTCGAGTTGTCATGCCTGATCGCCCGTCGTCGTCGGCAACGCAGCCGCGCTATGCGGAGCCGCGCCTTGCAGAATTGTGCTTTCCTTCGATCTTGGCGCGGTGCGGGCGAGGCCTGCGAGCGCGGCCTTGCGCCGTCGACGGGCCTGCAATTGCTGATCCGCCAGCACACCGATCAGGATCACGGTCCCCATCACCGCGAAGTTCAGCGAATTGGGAATGCCGAGGATGTTCACGAGGTTCTGCAGCACCTGCAGCAACGCCGTCCCGAGCACGATGCCCAGAATGGAGCCCTCGCCGCCGCGCAGGCTGCAGCCGCCGAGGACGGCTGCTGCGATCGCATAGAGTTCGTAGAAGTTGCCAAACGAGCTCGGAGAGACCGAGTTGGTGTAGAACACGAACATCACGGTCGAGACGCCGGCGAGCCCGCCGCTGATGACATAGGCGGTCGCGATCACGAGATTGGTGTTGATGCCGGAGAAGCGCGCCGCTTCCTCGTTCTTGCCCACGGCATAAAGCCAGCGCCCGTAGACCGAGCGGTGCAACAGGACGCCGAGGATCAGCGCAAGGATGATCAGGAAGATGAAGGTGTTCGGGATGCCCGCAATATTACCGGAGGCGATGTTGCTCAGCGTGCTCGCCTCGTCGCCGTAGCCGAAGCCGCGCGTCGAATCGCTGGTGTAATAGCGCGCGGCGCCGCGATAGATCAGCAAGCCGCACAGCGTTACGATGAAGGGTTGCATTTTCAGCCGCGTGATCAGGAAGCCCTGGATGCCGCCCAGCGCAAGCCCGCCCATCAGGACCAGCAGCAGCGCGAACGGCCAGGGCACCTGATAGGTCGTCAGCAGGTCGATGAAGATGACGCCGAGCAGCGCGAACATCGAGCCGAGCGAAAGATCGATTCCGCCGGTGATGATGACGAGACCTTCACCCAGCGCGAACACACCGAACAGGCCGATCAGATTGGCCATGTTCAGCAGATTCACGAACGACAGGAAGGCCGGATTGATCGCGCCGGTGATGGCGGAGATCACCGCCAGCAGCAAGAACAGGCCGAGTTCCTTCTTCATCATGGCGCAGCGGCCTCCATGGTTTCGAGTGCTTGGCCGACCGCCAGTCTCAACACGTTGTATTCGCTGAACTGGTCGCGCTCGATCACGCCGCTGACACTGCCTTCATGCATCACCGCCACCCGGTCGGAGACGCCGATGACTTCCTCCATGTCCGAGGAGATCATCACGATCGCGACGCCCTGGTCGGCGAGGCTGCGCATCAGCGCGTAGATCTCGCTCTTGGCGCCGACATCGATGCCGCGGGTCGGCTCGTCGAAGAACATCACGCGCGGCTGCATGGAGAGCCACTTGCCCAGCACCACTTTTTGCTGGTTGCCGCCGGAGAGTGTGACGGCTTCGATGTCGATGCTCGGCGCCTTGATGGACAGCCGCCTGGTCTGGTCTTCGGCGATTCTGCGCTCGGCCGCGCCGTTGACCAGCCACATCCGCGCATGATCCAGCAGGCTCGCGAGCGTCACGTTCTCCCGGATCGGCAGTTCCAGCACCAGGCCGGATTTCTTGCGATCCTCGGGCACCAGGTAGATTCCTTGCCTGATCGCGTCACGCGGCGAGGCGACGCGGACCGGGGCGTTGTCGATCCGGATCTCGCCGCCCAGCAGCGGATCGACGCCGAACACCGCGCGGGCAAGCGAGGTGCGGCCAGCGCCGACGAGCCCGGCGAGGCCGAGGATCTCGCCGCGCAGCACGGACAGATTGATCTGCCGGTCAGGAAAGGCAGTGGTCACGACGCCGGCGACATCGCAGCCGCCGGGCTGCGGCGTGCAGGACGGCGGTGTATACAGCGCCTTCAGGTCGCGGCCGATCATCAGCCGGATCATGGCGGCGTGGCTGAGCTCGTCGCGCGCCAATTCCCCCACCGTGCGCCCGTCGCGCAGTACCACGACGCGATCGGCGCAGCTCATGATCTCGCCGAGCCGGTGAGAGATATAAATCACCGAGATGCCGTGCGTCTTCAGGTCGGCAATCACCTCGAGCAGCCGTTCCGTCTCCGAAATCGTCAGGCTGGAGGTCGGTTCGTCCATGATGATGACGCGGGCGTCGATCGAGAGCGCCTTGGCGATCTCCACCATCTGGCGCTCCGCGATCGACAAATTCTCGACCAGCGTGCCCGGCATGAAATCGGCGCCCAGCCGTTCCAGCAGCGGCATCACGCGGGCGTGCATCTGCACATTGTCCACCAGCTTCAGCGGGCCGCCGGCCAGCTTCTCGCGTCCGATGAAGACATTGGCCGCGACGTCGAGATTCTCGAACAGGTTCAGTTCCTGGTGCACGAAGGCGATGCCAGATCGCGTCGCCTCGGTCACCGTCATCCGGGCGTGCTCGGTGCCGCCAATGCGGATCACGCCAGCGCTCGGCGCGATCACGCCGGCGAGCACGCGCATCAGTGTCGATTTGCCGGCACCGTTCTCGCCGATCAGGCCCAGCACCTCGCCGCGATTGACGCGCAAATTGACGTCGTCGAGCGCCTTGACGCCGGGATAGGTCTTGCTGATTCCGCTGAGTTCCAGCAGCGTTTCCGCCATTCGGCATGTCCTCCTGCACAACGCCCGGCGGCCTGTGGCGGTCGGGCGTTGAAGCCGTCTGAAGTTACTTCTTGAGCAGTTCCTTCAGATGTGCGGCGAACTCCGCGACGTTGGTCTTGCTGATCACCTCGGTCGGCACGATCAGCTTGCTGTCCTTCGGAATCCAGGACTTGTCGCCGTTCAGCGTCTTGATGATGTTGGTGGCGGAAAGATAGCCGAACTCGTAGGGCTGCTGCACGACCGTGGATTCGATTGTGCCGTCGGAAATGCCGCGCAGCGTCCGCTGATCCTCGTCGAAGCCGACGATCTTCACCTTGCCGGCCTTGCCTGCGGCCTTCACCGCGTCATAAATCAGCGGCGTCTCGTAGCTCCACAGGCCGGACAGCAGCGCGATGTCGGGATATTTGACGAGCACGTTCTCCATGTTCGCCTTGGCCTTGGCGAAGTCCACCTGGTCGGTGAACACGTCGACCAGTTCGACCTTGGTGCCGGCGATCGCTTCCTTGATGCCCTGCACCCGCTCGCGGGCGTTGTCGGCGTCCATCGTTCCGACGAACAGCGCGATCTTGCCGCCGTTCGGCAGCGCCTTCTTGATCTCCTCGCCGGCCTGCCGCCCTGCCGCGACGTTGTCGGTGCCGATATAGGCGAGGCGATTGCTCTGCGGCGCGTCACTGTCCGTGGTGATCAGCACGGTCTTGGCCGCAACCTTGTTGAGTTCTTCGGTTGCATGCGGTGCATCGTCGACCGAGATCGAGATACCGGCGACGCCGCGCACCAGCAGATCGTCCAGTTCGCGCCGCTGGCCGGCCGCCGTCCCTTCATTGGTGACGATCAATTCGATATTGTAGTCCGGGTGCTCCTTCTGCGCCTTCTCAAGCCCGCGGCCCGCGATGGTCCAGAAGTCGGCCGCGACATTGGTCACCAGCGCGATGGTCTTTTTCTGCTGTGCCTGTGCTACCCCCGTCGCCATGGCGAACGCGGCTGCGCCCGCCAAGAGCGGCACGATCAATTTTCTGGTTGAGACATTCATATGCACCTCCCTGTCGACACCCCCGGTGAGGGGATTTCACGCTCGGCGCTTTTCACGCCTTATTTTATTCATGTAACGAATAAATTAGCGCGACAAAATGTCCAGTCAAGAATGTTAATGATCACATCTTCAGCCAAAAATAGTATAGGGATGACGTATTTCAGTCGCTATCCGCGCTTTTTGACCCGCAAACGAGTAGCCTGCGTTGAATAATTTCATCAAGAGAATTAAAAAACGCAATATGAACGAACAGCCCGAGCCGTTGAGACGTGCTTCGAGCCTGGCCCGCGGATCGAACCCCGGCCGTCTCGTCGAGGTCCTGCGACGCCAGGGGCCGTTGCCGCGGGTCGAGCTCGCACGCAGCACGGGCCTGAGCTTCCCCGCCATTTCGGCCATCACGTCGAAGCTGATGGCGGAAGACCTGCTGTGCGAAGCCGAGACAGATGCGGCGACGCTGTGGCCCGACGACGCCGACGAAGAGGACGCGGATGGCGGCCGTCGCCGCGGCCGGCCGGCAGTCCTGCTGACCCTGAATCCCGAATTTGGCCGCATCATCGCGGTCTCGCTGCGCATGAATCTGGTCGAGACACTGATCGCCGATTTCAGCGGCTCCGCCCTAGCGCAATCGCGACTTGAACTCGCGACGCGCGCGCTCAATGCAAGCGCATTATGCGAGCTCGTGATCGCACAGATCGACGCCATGCTTGAGGCGACCGCCACGCCGCGACATCGCTTGCTCGGAATCGGAATAGCGCTGCAAGGCATCGTCGACGGCGATACCGGCCGGCATCTGTGGAGCCCGGCGCTGTCGATCACCGACGTCGATCTTGCCAAGCCGATCCGCCAGGCGTTCGGTGCCGAGGTCGTGATGGCGAACGACGCGGTCGCGGTCGCGCTGTCCCTCGCTGCCGCCGAACCGGCACTGGCGCAGGGCCTCACGGCCACGATCATGGTGGGCCACGGCGTCGGCATGGGCATCATTGTCGACGGTGAAGCGCGCTGGGGTGCCGGCGCGGGCAGTGAGATCGGTCATGTCAAGTTGGCGCTGAACGGCCCGCAATGCCGCTGCGGTCAGCGCGGCTGCATCGAGGCCCATCTTGCCGATTATGCGCTTTACCGCGATGCCCGCACCTTTCTCGACCTGCCGCCGGCGGCGTCGCAGCAGCCGTCCGAGGCGCAGATGGCTCTGCTACGCGATCGGGCACGGAGCGGCGATTCCCGTCTCGAGCACTTGTTCCAGCAGGCGGGCCACGCGCTTGCCGAAGCGGTCGCCACGACGATATCGGTGCTGCGCCCGCATCATGTCATCCTCGCAGGTCCTGGCCTGCAGGCATTCGACATGATGCGCAGTGCCTATGAGGAGAGGCTCGACCAGGCGGTGCTGCCGTGGCTGCTCAAGTCCACGGCGATATATGTGCGTCCAAGCGAGTCGGCGACCATCGTCGACGGCATGGTGCGGCGGACGCTGCGGGTCGTGGACCGCAGCCTCATGGAGACAACCGAGTGAACTTCGGAATCTGTGGCCCTCTTGCCTGAGCCGCAGCAACGCAACCGACGCCCTTCAGGCGCCAAAATCGAGAGGATGCCAATGCAGGGCGCCATCTATCCAAGTATCAAGGACCGGACCGTACTGGTCACCGGCGGCGGTTCCGGCATCGGCGAGGCGATCGTCCGCCGGTTCATCGGCCAGGGCGCGCGGGTCGGATTCATCGATATCGATCTGGCGTCGTCGGAGCAGCTGCTGTCCGATCTCGGGGCACAAGCCCGCGTGCACTTCGAACATGCCGATCTGCGCGACATCGGCGCGCTGCGGCGCGCAGTCGCCGGCATCCGCGAGGCGCTCGGGCCGGTCACCATCCTGGTCAACAATGCGGCCCGCGACGACCGTCACGCGATCGAGGATGTCACACCGGAATTCTGGGACGAGCGGATCGCCGTCAACCTGAAACACCAGTTCTTCAGCGCCCAGGCGGTCGCGCCGGACATGAAGCAGGCAGGGGGCGGTTCGATCGTCAACATCGGCTCGGTGAGCTGGGTGATCGGCCAGGGCAACATGCCCTGCTACACAACGGCCAAATCAGCCGTTCAGGGCCTCACCCGGGCGCTGGCCCGCGATCTCGGGCCGCACAACATACGGGTCAATTCCATCCTGCCCGGATGGATCATGACCCAGCGGCAGCAGGATCTGTGGTTGACGTCTGAAGGCGTGGCCGAGCTGATGCAGCGCCAATGCCTCAAGCGCAAACTCGTGCCTGATGACATCGCCCGTGTCGTGCTGTTCTTTGCCGCCGATGACAGCGGTGCCTGCACCAACCAGAGCCATATCGTGGATGGTGGCTGGGTCTAGCGCTTCAGGTAATCCGGTAAGGTAAACCCGTCATAGAAGCGGTCGGAGAGGATCGTGGTCTTGAACGTCTGTGATTTGTAGCCGGCGACGATGTCCTGCGCCCACGGCGAGCCTGCATTGGCCTGCTTCACCGCGACCACATTGATATAGGGCGTCGTCATCTTCTCCAGGGCAAATGCATTGGTCAGCTTCAAGCCGCTGTAGATCGCGAAGTTGCCCTGGATGGCGGCGAAATCAACGTCATCGAGCGCGCGCGGCGCCTGTGCCGCTTCCAGCGGCACGATCTTGATGCCGCCGGGGTTCTTGATCACGTCGAGTTCGCTGACATCGACCGGCTTGGAGTCGCGAATCTCGACGAGGCCGAGATCGCGCAGGATCCAGAGCGCGCGCTGCAGATTGACGGGATCGTTGGGCACGGCCACGGTCGAGCCGGGCTTGATCGGCGAGCCGACCGGGTGCTTCTTCGAGTAAAGCCCCATCGGGGGCGTCGGGACGTGGACGATGCCGACGAGGTCGGTTTGCTGCCGCTCGTTGTACGAGTTCAGGAAGATCGTGTGCTGCATGACGTTGGCGTCGATCTCGCCCTTGAACACTGCATTATTGGCTTCCAGCCCGGTCGAAAACTCGACATAGCGGACACGGTAGCCCTTCTTCTCGAGTTCCGGCGCGACGCCAACCTTGAATTCGTCGATGTAGGGGCCCGGCACGAAGCCGACTTTCAGATCGGATTTGGCTGATGTCTCCGCGTGCAGGGCGGCGCCGGTAAGAGCACCGAGAATGAGCAGGGTCGAAAGGAACAGGACGCGCGCAGTGGTCATTGAATTCTCAAATCCTTAGGCTGTGGGCAAATAGCGATCCGGCTGACGCGGGGTCGGCGGTTTCGATCACGTCAGGCGATCGCCTTGATCGATCCGGAAAACACGCTTTGCGGCCGGCTCAGTTGGTAATGGTCGCGCAGCGTCGTGCCGCTGTACTCGTCGCGGAACAGGCCGCGCTTGCGCAGGATCGGCACGACTTGCTCGGCGAAGATATCGAACCCGCCGGGTAGCCAGGGCGGCATCACGTTGAAGCCGTCGGCCGCGCCATTCTCGAACCAGGTCTGGATGTTGTCGGCGATCTTCTCCGGCGGGCCCACGATCACCCAGTGGCCGCGCGCCCCGGCGAGACGCTGCACGAGCTGGCGGATCGTCGGCTGCTCGCGATCGACGATGTCGACCACGAGCTTGAAACGGCTGGCGACCCCGCGGGCGCTGCCGGTGTCGATCAGGTGGCGCGGAAAGGGACCGTCGAGGTCGAAGCCGGAGAGGTCGAGCCCGATCATCTGGCGAAGTTGGGTCAACGAGTATTCCGGCTGGATCAGCTCGTTGAACTCGTCCTGCAACAGGTCGGCTTCGGCCTGCGTGCTAGCGATGAACGGACTGATGCCCGGCAGGATCCTGACCTGATCGGGGCTGCGGTCGAAGGCGCGCGCCTGCCGCTTGATGTCCGCATAGAACTCCTGGGCGCTCGCCAGCGTCTGATGCGCGGTGAAGATCGCTTCGGCATAGCGCGCGGCAAAGGCGCGTCCGTCATCAGACGAACCCGCCTGGACATAGACCGGCCGTCCCTGCGGCGTCCGCGAGATGTTGAGCGGGCCGCGCACCCGGAAGTGCTTTCCGACGTGATCGATCGGATGGATCTTTCCCATATCAGCGAAAATGCCGGATGCGGGATCGTTCACCACGGCGTCGTCTTCCCAGCTGTCCCACAGCCGCGTGATGACATCGATATATTCCCGCGCCCGCTCGTAGCGTTCGTGGTGAGGTGGATGCTCGGACAAGCCAAAGTTCTGCGCCGCCTGTGCCGTGCTGGTCGTGACGATGTTCCAGCCGGCCCGGCCGCCGCTGAGGTGATCGAGTGACGCGAACAGGCGCGCCAGATTGTAGGGCTCGGTATAGGTCGTCGACGCGGTCGCGATCAGGCCGATCCGTTTCGTGGCGACGGCGATCGCGGCCAGCCAGGTGATCGGCTCGAACCGGAAGCGTTGTGCGTAGCGAACATTGTCGGCGAGCGCGGGGCCGTCGGCGAAGAAGATCGCGTCGAATTTCTGCGCTTCGGCGCGCTGCGCCAGCTCTTGGTAATAGCTGACGTCAAGGATGCGATCCGCCGCAGACCCCTTGTAGCGCCATGCCGCCTCGTGATGGCCGCCGGGATAAATAAAGAGATTAAGGGAAAGCTGTCGTTTGCTCATCTCGGATCTCGTGAGTTCTGCTGATCGTTATTGGTGGAACGGCGCCTTGTGCGCAAATGCGAAGCGCAGGTAGCGCTCCAGCTTCAAACCTTCGGGCGTGCGCTTTTCTTCGACAAGGCGCGCGAAGTTGCGACGCACCAGTTCGCGCTCGTGAGGGGTGAACGCTTCGAGGAAATTTCCGAATGCGCTCGCGTCCGACCACTGCAGCAGCGATGCCGCATCGTCGTGGATATCGATCAGCGCGCGCAGCTCGCTGCGGTAGCCGGCGAAGCCACGTGCCGCGAACTGCGATTTGAGCTCCTCGTCGGTCGATCCGAGCACCGGGTTCGAGTCCTGGCGATCGCCGGCAAGACCCGCCTCGATGATGGCGCGACGAAGCAGCTGGCGCGACTGGTGCGGCCTGGACGGATCCTGCACATTCAATCCGAGGCGGCCGCCGGGCCTGAGCACGCGCCGGATCTCCCGCAGCGCGCGATCCTTGTCGGAGATCCAATGGAAGACGCTATTGAGATAGACCGCGTCGAACTGCGCGTCGTCGAAGCGCGACAGTTCTTCGGCGCGCCCGGTGGCGAACTGGAGGTTATCCCCCTGCCGAAGGCGCGCAATTTCGATGCGGCCGGCAAGTGGGTCGATACCGATCACGCGTCCGTCCGGACCGACCAGTCCGGCGACGAATTCCGCAAGCCGGCCGGTTCCCGTCCCGATGTCGAGCACGTGCTCGCCGGTCTTGATGGCGAGCGGCCCGATCAGGAACTTGCCGTGGCGAAATTGAACGAGTCCAGCTTCATCATAGGAGCGGGCGAGCTCCGGAGTATCGTGTTCAAGGCTGATGTCGCCAGCAGTTCGCGGCATTTCCAGAGATCCATCGTTGCTCGCCGCGCGTCGACGTTAGGCGCGTGCGTTGCGTCCAGACTCTATGTCGGCGGCGGTGAAATGAATTTGCGTTGTTGCACGGCAAGCGAGCATGAACGTGACGAGTTCGTCGTTCACCGGAGATGAGTGCGATCGCGCCGATCCCGGCGACGTATGATTTGGGAAGTTCTCCCGATCGATCGCGCCGATCCCGCACGTCGCAACGCACATGAGGTGATCGGTCAAGCGGCGATCATCGCAAATATTTCAATGCCCGCGGTGTCCACGACGCGAACATTGCCTGCTATCAAAAACAAAGCTGGTTTCGTTTCATTGACTGAATGTCGATCGCTTTTACGATTTGCAACGTCAAAGCGAGGTGGTCATTCATGCCGCAATCCGATCCCGACAGCGTCGCCCGCGAGGCCCTCCGGCTGATCGGGGCCGACCCGCAGAACTGGGTGCCTGATCGCGACGGAATCGATCACAACGTCGTCGTGGTCGGCGGTGGCCAGTCCGGCGCGGCCTTCGCGTTCGCGTTTCGGCGCGCCGGGATCGGCAAGGTTTCGGTGATCGATGCCGCCGCCGACGCCGGCAAGGCCGGCGTGTGGCTGACGAGCGCGCGAATGCACAAGCTTCGCACTCCGAAGACGCTTCCAGGTCCGGAGCTCGGTCTGCCCGGTCTCGGTTTCCAGGTATGGTATGAAACGCGCCATGGCGCGGCGGCCTTCGACGCGCTCGATCGGATTCCGCGGCTCGACTGGGCGGCCTATCTCGACTGGTATCGCCGCGTGACCGGCGCCGGCATTCGTTACGGTACGCGGCTGCTCCGCATCGAGCCCGCAGCCGATCATTTGCGGTTACATCTGGAGCGGAGCGGGGTCACGACCATCGAGACCACGCGCAAGCTGGTGCTCGCAACCGGCTTTGCGGGTAGCGGGGGCGCTTTTGTCCCTGACGCGCTGCGGGTCCTGCCGAAACGATTCCGTGCGCACACATCGGAGAAGATCGATTTCAGGACGCTGCGAGGTCTTTCCGTTGCGGTGGTCGGGAGTGCTGCGTCGGCCTTCGATGCGGCGGCCGCAGCCCTTGAGGCCGGAGCGCGTGATGTTCATCTGTTTGCACGCCGGGAAACCTTGGCCGCGTTGCCCGTCATTCGGATCCGCGGCTACCCGGGAGCCTATGACAATTATTGCAGCCTGCCCGACGGGGTGCGCTGGCATCAGGCGATCCGGTTCAGGCAGGCTGGGTCGACCCCGCCGCCGGATGCGATCTCGCGCGCGGTAGCCTTCCCCAATTTTCATCTGCACCTGGGCGCACCGTGGACCTGGGCGCAATTGAAGGGGGTGCGGCCGGTCGCGATCACTCCGCAGGGCGATTTCGCCTTCGATTTCGCGATTGCGGGGACCGGCTATTCCGTCGATCTGGGCGCGCAGTCGGAGCTCGGCGACTTCGCCGACGAAATCCTGCTGTGGCGAGATCGCTTCGTGCCGCCTGACGACGAAAAGGACGATCGCCTGGCGGCCTATCCTTATCTCGGGTCCGGGCACGAGTATCTGGAGAAAGTTCCGGGCCGCGCGCCGTATCTGAAGGACATTCACGTCTTCAACCCGGCAGCATTTGTCAGCTTCGGCCTGCCGATCGGCGACGTTCCAAGCCTCAAGCGCGACATTCCGGGGATCACGGCCAAGATCAGCCGCGATCTGTTCCTGGCCGACCTCGCATCTCACGAGGCGCGCATCAACGGAGAGATCGCGGAGGATTTCACCGCCGAGCTCTATGCACCGGCTGTCTGGCGGCCGCCGCAGCCCTTCGCGGCGGAATAGCGAGGATCACGACTACATCATTCATCTCCGCCGTCGTTTCCGCGACCGGCGCATGGCGGAGCTTGTCCAGGGGATCGCGGCGACGAGACCAAGATCATGAGCAACACGACCACCATCGACAACGTCATTCCGCGCGCCGACATCGTCAAGCGTGCCGCCCGGCTTGGTGCCGAGATCAGGAATGTGAAGCTGTCGGGTGACCTGCCCGACGCGGTCATCCGCGCCGTCAACCAGGTGCTGCTCGAGCACAAGGTGATCTTCTTTCGCGACCAGGGGCACCTCGACGACGCCGAGCAGGAGCGCTTCGCGGTCAGGCTCGGCAAACTGGCGCCGCATCCGACCATCGGCCCGAGCAAGGGCACGTCGTCGATCCTCGAGCTGGATTCGGGGCGTGGTGGCGGCCGCGCGGACCAATGGCATACCGACGTCACGTTCGTCGATGCCTATCCGAAGATCTCGGTGCTGCGCGGCGTGGTAATCCCGCCCTATGGCGGTGACACCGTCTGGTCGAACACGGCGGCCGCCTATCTCGATCTGCCTGCGCCGTTGCGCAAGCTCGCCGACGAGCTCTGGGCGGTTCACAGCAATGCCTATGATTACGCAGTGAAGTCTCGCGCCACCGACGCCGACAGAAAGCATTTCGACGAGGTATTCACCGGAACGATCTATGAGACCGAGCATCCGGTCGTGCGCGTCCATCCCGAAACGGGCGAGCACACGTTGGTGCTTGGCAATTTCGTCCAGCGCTTTCTCGGCCTGCCGAAATATGACGGCCGAAAGCTGTTCGATCTGTTCCAGTCCCACATCACGGCTCCGGAGAACACCGTGCGCTGGAGCTGGCGGGCGGGGGACGTCGTGATCTGGGACAATCGCGCGACCCAGCATTACGCCGTCAATGACTACGGCGATCAGCATCGTGTGGTGCGCCGCGCCACCATCGATGGCGAGGTTCCGGTCAGCGTCGACGGCCGCCACAGCGTGACGCGCATCAAATCGCCGAAGCCGCAGTCGGCGAAGGCAGCCTGAGCATGTCTCCTATTGGAGCAACACAATGAAAGCCATCATTCGAATTCTGCGTGCGCGGCGAGCCGCCGCGCGCCGCGCGGCGCGATTGCTGCTGGCCGGCGCCTTTGCGTTGGGTCTGATCGCTCCGGCCTTCGCTGAGCCACCGCTCGAGAAGACCGAGATCCGCTATCAAGGCTGGGCCGGGCAGGTGACGTTCACCGAGCTCGCCGAGGACCTCAGCTACCTTGCGCCCCTCAAGCTCAAATGGATCGGCAATACCATCAGCGGACCGCAGGACATCCAGACCGTCGTCACGGGCGACATCGACGTCGGCGGCGCTTTCTATGGCGCGATTATCAAGCTGATCGCGGCCAAGGCGCCGATCAAGGCGGTGGTCGGCTACTACGGCTCCGACGCGAACACCTATTACGGCTACTATGTGAAGGACGACAGTCCGATCAAGACGGCCCGCGACCTGATCGGCAAGAAGGTCGCTGTCAATACGCTTGGTGCCCATCTGGAGTTCGTGCTGCGTGAGTATCTGGCGCGGAACGGCCTTAGCGCCGTCGAGGTCAAGCAGGTGACATTGGTGGCGGTCCCACCCGTCACCGCCGAGCAGGCGCTGCGGCAAGGGCAGGTCGAGGTGAGCGCGCTCAGCGGCGTGTTGCGCGACAAGGCGCTGGAGCGTGGCGGGATCCGTTCGCTCTTCAACGATACCGATCTGTTCGGACAGTTCACCGGCGGTGCCTATGTGCTGCGGGAGAAGTTCATCAAGGACAATCCGAACACCGCCCGCAAGCTGGTCGAGGGGATCTCGCGCGCGATCCAGTGGGCGCAGACGGCGCCGCCCGATGAAGTGCGGGCTCGCTTCAACCGGATCATCGCGGAGCGCAAGCGCAACGAGGATGCCTCCTCGATCAAGTACTGGAAGAGCACCGGCGTCGCGTCCAAGGGCGGCGTGATCTCGGATGCCGAGCTGCAGGTCTGGGTCGACTGGCTGGTCAGGGACGGCCTGCTCAAGCCGGGCCAGATCAAGGCCTCGGACACCTACACCAACGAGTTCAACTATTTCCGTCCCGGAAAGACGGCGGAGGCGCGATGACGTCGGTCAAGATCAGCTTTGACAAGGTCCGCAAGGAGTTCGTCACACGAGGCGAAGGGGGCCGGCCGGCGGGCCATTTCACCGCGCTCGAGGACATCACGTTCGACGTCCGCGCCGGCGAATTCCTGGCCCTGGTCGGTCCCAGCGGTTGCGGCAAGTCGACATTGCTCGATCTGCTCGGCGGGCTCGCAACGCCGACCGGCGGCCGCATCCTGCTCGATGGCCGGCCGATCGTCGGGCCTGGACGCGACCGTGGCATCGTCTTCCAGCAGTATTCGCTGTTTCCATGGCGCACCGCTGCGCAGAACGTCGAGTTCGGGCTCGACATTGCCGGCCTCAAGCCGAAGCAGCGCGGAGAGATCGCGCGGCACTTCCTCGACTTGGTCGGGCTGTCCGGCTTTGCCGACCGCTACCCGCACGAGCTTTCCGGCGGCATGAAGCAGCGTGTCGCGATCGCGCGGAGCCTGGCCTACGATCCGGAAGTGCTGCTGATGGACGAGCCGTTCGCTGCGCTCGATGCCCAGACGCGCGAAACACTGCAGGGCGAGCTGCTGCGGATCTGGCGTGCCACCGGCAAGACCATCATCTTCATCACCCATGGCATCGACGAGGCCATCGTGCTCGGTCAGCGCGTGGCGGTCATGACGTCGCGTCCGGGGCGGATCAAAGAGATTGTCGATATCCCCGCGGCCTTGCGCAGCGAAGCCGAGGACGTGCGCTCGCTGCCGGAATTCGGCCGCGTGCGCCATGAGATCTGGAGCCTGCTCCGCGAGGAAGTGCAGAAGGCGCAGCAGGGGCAATCGGCGGGCAGGGTCAGCGCAGGCCGTGTCGACCGTGAGGTAAAGGAAGTCGCTCATGTCTAGCCTGGAGATGCTGACACTGCTGGAGCTCGCGCATGGGCGGCGAGACGAGCACCCGGCGGCCGCGCGGTCACCGCTGGTGAGCGCGGCCCGCGCCGCGACCCGCGGTCTGGCAGCTTTCGGGCGCCGCTCCCTGCTGCTGATCGCCCTTCTGGCGATCTGGGAGGCCGCGCCCAGGCTCGGCTTGATCGACGCGGTGTTTCTGCCGCCCTTCTCGGATGTCATCGCCGCAGGCTGGCAGCTCGCGCAAACCGGCGAGCTCTATGACGACGCCTCCGCGAGCCTGCTCCGCGCCCTGAGCGGGTTTCTGGTGTCGGTCGTGTTGTTCGTCCCGCTCGGGCTGGCCGTCGGCTGGTACACAAGGCTCGGCGATCTGCTGAACCAGTTCATCGAAATTTGCCGCAATACCGCGCCGCTCGCGCTGTTGCCGGTGTTCATCCTGCTGCTTGGCATCGGCGAGCTCTCGAAGGTCACGATGGTGGTCTATAGCTGCGCCTGGCCGCTCCTGCTCAACACTATCGCCGCGGTGAAGCAGGTCGATCCGCTCTTGATCAAGTCGGCGCGGACCATGGGCGCGACCCCGCAGCAGCTGTTCCGCAAGGTTATCCTTCCGGCGGCGCTTCCGACGATCTTTGTCGGCATTCGCCTCGCCAGTGCGTCAGCCATGCTGGTGCTGGTCGCATCCGAGATGGTCGGCGCCAAGGCCGGTCTCGGCTATCTCATCATCAACAGCCAGTACAGCTTCCTGATCCCGCAGATGTATTTCGGCATAATCGGGATCACCGTGATTGGGTTGGCATTCAATGCCGCCCTGGAGGCGGTGGAACGGCGCTTGATGCGATGGAAGGCGCAGGTCTCGGCGTGAGATCGTGGTTCAGGCGCCGCTCGGAGTGTTTCGTGCGGTGGCCTGCGTCACAATGCTGTTCGGCGGCACGTCCTTGGTCAGCCAGACGTTGCCGCCGATGGTCGAGCCGCGGCCGATCGTGATCCGGCCGAGTATGGTTGCGCCGGCGTAGATCACGACCTCATCCTCGACGATCGGATGGCGGGCGTCGCCCTTGATCACATGGCCCTCGTCGTCGGTCGGGAAATGCCGCGCGCCGAGCGTGACCGCCTGATAGATCCGGACGTTGTTGCCGATGATGGCGGTTTCGCCGATCACGACGCCGGTTCCGTGATCGATGAAGAAGCCGGAGCCGATCCGGGCGCCGGGATGGATATCGATGCCGGTCCTTGTGTGGGCGATCTCCGACATCAGGCGAGCCACCAGCCGCGCGCCGATCTGGTAGATTAGATGGGCAAGGCGATGGTGGATGATGGCGGTCATCCCGGGATAGCCGATCAGGATCTCGGGAAAATTCCGCGCCGCCGGGTCTCCAACGAATGCTGCCCGCAGATCGTTGATCAGCAGCCCGCGAACCGGCGGCAGTTGGGTGGCGAATGCGCGTGTCAGCTCGATCGCCTCCTCGTGCACAAAGCCCGGCTCCAGCTCGTCGCCGACGAACAGCGCGCCGCGATGGATCTGCGCGCTGAGCGAATCCAATGCCGCGCTCAGCGTATTGCCGACGAAATAGTCGATGTTCTCGCCGTCGAGGTCCGATTGGCCGTAGTGGCGCGGAAACAGCGCCTCGGTGAGGCCGTCGAGGATCGCCTCCAGCGCGTCCCGCGAGGGCGCGCGGCGTGCCTCGCCGTCGCGCCGGATGCTGTGGGTCTCCTCGCGGGAGGTGCGCAGCTCGGCCACGATCCGGTCGAGCTGCCAGCGGCCCGGTTGTCGGCTGACTGAGCCGGCTGACGACCGAGGAGATGGTGGCGGCGTTTCGCGTTTCATAGTTATGCCTTTCCCTGTCCTAGAGATCCGTTCCGACTGCATCGGAACGGGGCTCTCTATTCTTGTTTTGACGCGTTTTCCTCATGCGAACCGGTACCCACTTCGCTTGAAAACGCTCTAACGGACATGCGCCAGAGGAATGCTGACTTCGGCCAATAGGTCGAGATCGGCCCCGTGATCGATCTGGACATACTGTCCATTCCAGTAGGTGAGGCCGGACAGCCGGTGCGACAATTCCATGCTGGCGAGACGGCCCACGATGATGCCACAGGAATGCCGCTCGATGATCTCCTCGACCTGGCATTCGATCATCGCAAGCGAACGCTGCAGCAACGGCACACCCGAGGCTCCATGGGTCCAGTCGGTGCCCTCGAAGCGCTCCCTGCCTTTCAGCCGGCCATTGCTGAAGCGCTCGGCCAGGGCCTGCTGGTCGGAGCCGAGGATGTTGACGCCGAACAGCCGATGGCGGACGATCGGTGCGAAGGACGATGCCTGCCGGTTGATGCTGACCAGCAACCGGGGTGGGCTCGCGCTGAGCGACGTCAGCGAGGTCACCGTCATGCCGGTGATGTCCTCACCCTGTCCTGCGGTGATGATGCAAACGCCGCCCGGGAGGCGGCGCATGACCAGGCGAAATTGACGCTCGATCTCGTGGTCGGCGTCCACAAGATGAATATCCGGCCTGCTCATCGGGTTCTCCCCTGCATTGCCTCGCCGGATTGGACCTCGCCAGAGCGTTTTCGAGCGAAGTGGATACCGGTTCGCGTGAAGAAACGCATCAAAACAAGAATCCAGAGCTCCGTTCCGATTCGATCGGAACGGAGCTCTAGAAGAAGCCCTTGGCGGGTAGCGGCGTGCCGCTGATCTCGTATTGTCCGATCGAGCGCGCCTTGAAGGTGTTTGGATTGTGCGACGCCAGGGTGCGCGCGTTGCGCCAGTGGCGGTCGAAATTAGTCGCCTTCTTGGTGGCCGATGCGCCGCCGACGTCGAACAGCAGGCTGCCGCTCCGGATCGCGAACTCGTCCGCAACGATCTTGGCCTTGGCCGACAGCAGCGCGGCCCTGTGCGCGGCATCGACGGCCTTTTCGTCGCCTGCATCGAAAGCATTGGTGGCGATATCGAGCGCCTCCGCGGCCGCAAGCACCACGGTCTCCGCCGCGAATGCGCCGCTGGCGATCTGGCCGACGGTCTGTTGCAGCAGCGGGTCGTCCGCCGGAAGCTCGCTGGGCGCGTAGTAGAACGTCCGCTTGCGGGTCCGCACCAGGGCGCTGGCGTCGCGCAGCACGGCGCGCGCGATGCCGGCATTGATCGCAGTCAGGAACAGCTGGGCAAATGTGTTGGAATAGGGAATGCCGTAGCCGGTATCCGGTGCGTCGAACACGGCTTCCTGGCGCTTGACGCGCACGTTGCGGAAGTGGGTGGTGCCGGTCGCCGTCAGCCGCTGCCCGAGGCCGTCCCAGTCGTCGATGAGCTCAATGCCCTCGCGGTTGACCGGAATCAGCACGGCAGCATTGGTGGCGGATGCGTCGGCGGTGCGAACGAGGACGTAGTCCGAATACAGTGTGCCGGTGCTGTAGTATTTCGTGCCGTTGAGCAGGTAGTCGTCGCCGTCGGCAGTGAGTGTCGTGTTCGGCGTGACATTGCCGATCTTCGGCGTGTCGAGCTCGGTCGCCGCGAGCCCGATGATCGCGCCGTCGGCAACTGCCTTCTGCCACTGCCTGTGCTGATCGTCCTTCGGCCGGCGCACCAGGCGTTCGACGACGCTGAAATGGTTGCGCAGGATATGCGCGACATTGGCGTCGGCCTCGCCGAGACCGATGACGATCTCGAACAATGCGCGAATCGACAGGCCGGCGCCGCCGGCATCGATCGGAAGCCGCAACGCGCCGAGGCGGGCCTTGCGAATGAGATCGACTTGCGCGAACGGCAGGACGCGCTCGCGTTCGCGGTCGGCGGCGCCTTCCGCGATGCGGCCGAGCAGCGCGTCGATATCGGGTGCGCGGCTGGGCAGGCGGTCGGAAGGCTCCAGCGAGGTGGCGGACAGAGGCTTGTTCATTGGTATCACCCGAATGGCGTTGATTGATATGACGGCTGTTGATCAGAGCTGGGCCAGGTGGTCGGTGACTTTGATCGGCTCCGGGAGCACCTTGCGCGCGACCAGCCAGTCGGCGGCCCTTTGCAGCTCGGCGAGGAAGTTTTCGTCGTTGGCGGCGAAGTAGCGATACTGCCGGTTCAGCGCGATGAACTGGTCGCGGACCTGGTCGCTGTACTTGCCGGCCTTCTGCGCGATGTATTCGGCATCCTTGCTGTTCGCGGAGATCCACTTGCCTTCGGCGCGGAAGGCATCGTTGACGGCCCGGACCAGCGCAGGATTGTCGGTCGCGAATTTTCGGGTGGTCAGGTAGGACGTGTAATCGATCCGGAACTCGAGATCGCGACCTTCCAGGAAGATGTCGTGCGCCTTGTATTCGAGCCGCGCGATATCGACGCCCGGGCTCCACATCGACCAGGCGTCGACCTTCCCGGAGGCCAGCGCCGGCGCTGCGTCCGGCGGGTTGAGATAGACGAACGTCACCTTGGAGCGGTCGACCTTGTGCTTCTCGAGCGCCGCAACCAGCAGGAATTCGCCGAGACCCGAGCGGTTCACCGCCACCGACTTGCCGACGAGATCCTCGACCTTGTTTATGCCAGAGTCATCCCGCGCGATGATCGCCGTGGTGCGCGGCTCGTAGACCACGAATTGGGTGAACACCAGCGGCGAGCCGGCGATAATCGCGGCGAGTGCCGGCGTCGTGCTGCCGCCGAAGCTGAAATCGGCACTGCCGCCGGTCACAGCCTGCAGCGTCGGTGCATGATTGGGGAACGGCCCGAGCCACTCGACCTTGATGCCGTCCCTGGCCAGCAGCTTCTCGAACTCGCCGCGCTCCTTGGCGATCAGATTGAGGCCGCTCAAACCCCAGGTCAGACGCACCGTGTCGGTGACGCGGCCGGTCGCCGCATGCGCCGGCTCGGACAGGTCAAAGCCGGCAAGCGCGCCGATGCCGAAGGCGGCGCCGCCAAGGAAGCTGCGACGGGTGGGGTTGGTGAACCGGGGGATAGACATTGAGTGGTCCTCAGGCAGGAATGGGGTGAGAGGTGCCGACGCCGAGCTCCGCCAGCAGGTCGGTGCGGGCGATAGGCGCTGCGCCGTTACGTTTCATGCGATGCTCGAACGCGATCCGGCCCTCGCGCATCACCAGGATGCGGTCGGCGAGCGCGATCGCCTCTTCGACGTCGTGAGTGACCAGGAGGACGCCGGGTCGATGGACGGCGACCAGCTCGCGCACCAGATCGTGCATCCGAATGCGGGTCAGCGCATCGAGCGCTGCGAACGGCTCGTCGAGCAAGAGCAGCTCGGGCTCCTGCACCAGCGCGCGCGCCAGCGCCACGCGCTGCGCCTGTCCGCCCGAGAGGTTGCGCGGCCAGTCATCGAGACGGCCGCCGAGTCCGACCTCGGTGAGCGCGGTGGCGGCGCGCTGGCGGGCGTCGGTCGCATTGAGGCCGAGCGAGACGTTGCGCCACAGACTGTCCCACGGCAGCAGCCGGTGCTCCTGGAAAACGACGGCGGGGCGCCGTGGTGCCGTGATGCGCCCGCCGTCGATCGCATCGAGGCCGGCCAGCGCCCGCAGCAGCGTGGTCTTGCCGCAGCCGCTTTCGCCGAGCAGGACGACGAACTCGCCGCGCTCGATGCGCAGGTTGAGGTTCTCGATCACCACGCGACTGCCATAGGCGCGATGCAGTCCCGTCACCGCGACGGCCGGCGCAATCGCGGCCGGTGAGGGCACGGCGTGCAGTGTCATCGCGCGCTTCCATAATTCGGATGCCAGGCCAATAGCCGTCGCTCCAGGGTGCGCGCGATGCCGTCGGCGGCGACGCCGATCAGCGCATAGATCGCGATCGTCAGCACGATCACGTCGGTGCGCAGGAACTCGCGCGCATCCATGGCGAGAAAGCCGATGCCGGACTGGGCGCCGATGGTCTCCGCGACCACCAGCGCCAGCCACGCGGTCGCCAGCGCATAGCGCACACCGGTCAGGATCGAGGGCAGGGCGCCGGGCAGGATGACGCGCCGGATCAGCTCGAGTGTCCCGAGGCCCTGGACGCGTCCGAGCTCGAGCAGCTTCGGGTCGACCTGCCGGATGCCCAGCGTGGTGTTGATGTAGATCGGGAAGGCGACGCCGAGCGCGACCAGGAAGATCTTCTGGGCTTCGCCGACGCCGAGCCAGACGATCACCAGCGGCAGCGCGGCGAGAAACGGGATCGCGCGGATCATCTGGATGCTGCGGTCGATCGCAGCCTCCGCGATTCGCGAGAAGCCCACGAGGATGCCGAGCGCGAATCCGACGCTGCCGCCGATCGCAAAACCGGCCGTTGCGCGCAGCAGGCTGACGCCGAGATCGTTCAGCAGGCTTCCGGACGTCGCCAGCTTGAATGCCGTCCGGACGACCTTGCTCGGTGCCGGCAGCACCTGCGGCGAGAGCCAGCCGGCTTGCGCCAGCAACTCCCAGACGATCAGAAGCACGACCGGGGCGAGCCACGACAGCAGCAGCATGCCGCGCCGGTCGATCTCTACTCGTGCCTTCCGGGACGGCGATGCCGTTTGATCGCTGCGCGGCGTTGACTCAAACGCGATCGATGACGCAGCCTGTTCGAGGTTGCTCAAGTCTGTTCTGTCCTCGTCTAACATTGCGCGCGAGCATCATTGATCGCGCGCGGCATGGTCCGCCATTCTCTCGATCGACGGTTCGTCCGTTCGAAAGCGCGCGCGGCTCATGCGACGCAAACTGTCCCACGAATTTTCTCGAACAGAAATAGAGCCGTATTCCAATTGTCGCTACGTCCGGAGTTTTCTGATTTATCGGCGCGCGCGGCGCGGCAAGGAAAATCTTTTGATGCGCCGCTGCTTGATCTGTCGCCGTGCTTCTTTGAAAACACACCGACGTAACGTCAGGGAAATCGGAGAGACGGCATGTCGACACGACCGCTTCGCTTTGGCATCTGGGCGCTGGTCCATGGTTCGCGCGCGGCCTATCAGGATCCGGAGGAGCCGTATGACGCATCGTGGGAGCGCAATCGCGACCTCGTGCTTGCCGCCGAGGCATTGGGCTACGATTCCACGCTGATCGCGCAGCACACCATCAATCCGCATCAGGAGGATTTCGATCAGCTCGAGGCCTGGAGCGCGGCGGCGGCCGTTGCGGCATTGACCAGCCGGATCGAGATCATCGCGGCCATCAAGCCCTATCTCTATCATCCGGTGGTTCTCGCCAAGCTCGCGCTCGGGATCGAGAACATCAGCCGCGGACGCTTCGCGATCAACCTGGTCAATGCCTGGAACCGGCCCGAACTCGACAAGGCCGGTATCGGCTTTGCCGAGCACGATGCCCGTTACGCCTATGGCCGCGAGTGGATCACGATTGTCTCGCGCCTGATGCAGGGCGAGCGGTTGACCTACAAGGGCGAGCATTTCGATGTCCGCGATTATCTGTTGCGGCCGTCGAGCCTCTACCGACCGCGACCATTGATCTATGTCGGCGGCGAGTCCGAGCCGGCGCGCGCTTTGGTCGCCGACCGCGGCGACGTCTGGTTCATCAACGGTCAGCCGCTCGAGGATGTCGCGGGCCTCATTGCCGACGTGGCGGCGCGGCCGCGGACGTCGGCGCCGCTTCGCTTCGGGCTGTCCGCCTTCGTCATCGCGCGCCAGACGCAGGCCGAGGCCCAGGCCGCCTATGAGCGGCTGCTTGAGCTGTCGCGGAAGGACGCCTCGATGAAGGCGATCCAGCGACAGAACACCGACCCGAAGGTCGTGATGATGCAGACCATGCAGAAGTCGGAGCGGGTCGGCAGCAACGGCGGCACCGCTGCCGGGCTGGTCGGCAGCTATGATGACGTGGCCGCCCGGATCGGGGCGTTCCATGCCGCAGGCATCGAGTTATTCATGCTGCAGTTCCAGCCTTTCGAGGCCGAGATGGAGCGCTTTGCGAAGGAGATCATCCCGCGCGTCCGCGAAGCGTCATCTGTTGCGAATGACACCCCAGCACTGCTGACGAGCTCGCGGTAACTGCGTCACGCGGTTGCGGCGGCTTCCGTCCGACGTGCAAAGCGGCTGATCGGCCGAGGCAAGCCAAAATGCTCACGCAAGGTGGTGCCGGCGTAATCGGTTCGGAATAGACCGCGGCGCTGCAGGATCGGCACCACGCTGTCGACGAAGACCTCGAGTCCCGTCGGCAGCACGTCCGGCATCAGATTGAATCCGTCGGCCGCCCCGACCTTGAACCAGGCCTCGATGTCGTTGGCGATCTGCTCGGGCGTGCCGATGATGATGCGGTGTCCGACTCCGCCGCCGAGCGCGCGCAACAACTGCCGGACGGTGAGGTTGCCGCGGCGCGCAAGGTTCACCGTGCCCTGGAACATGGTGTGGTTGGCGTTGGCCGGCAGCGGCAGCGGATCGGGTAGCGGCTTGTCGAGCTCAAGGATCGCAGGATCGACCTGCAATGTGCCCGCGAGACGCGCCAGGCTGTACTCGATCGGAACCAGTTCCCACAGCTCATCCTGCCGCCGTTTCGCCTCGGCTTCGGTGCTGCCGATCACTGTGGCAAGGCCCGGCAGGATGACGATGGAGTCGCCGGCGCGGCCGTAGGTCGCGGCGCGGGCGCGCAGGTCGCGCGCATAGGCGACGCCTTCCTCGATCGTCTGCGCCAGCGTGAACACGGCTTCGGCCTGCGCGGCAGCGAGATCACGGCCGTCGCTCGAGCCGCCGGCCTGCACGGTCACCGGGCGGCCCTGCGGCGAACGTGGCACGTTGAGTGGACCGGCCACGGCGTAATGGGCTCCGCGATGCGCGATCGGATGAACCTTCGACGTATCGACAAATCGCGCCGAGGACTTGTCGCCGACAAAGGCGTCGTCCTCCCAACTGTCCCACAGTGCATGGACGACCTCGGCGAACTCCTTGGCGCGCTCGTAGCGGGCCTTGTGCTCCAGCACGTTGCTGAGGCCGAAATTTCGGCTGGCCGACGTGTCGGCAGTGGTCACCGCATTCCAGCCGGCGCGGCCGCCGCTCGCGAGATCCAGGGTCGCGAAGCGGCGCGCGATGTTGTAGGGCTCGTTGTAGGTGGTCGAGGCGGTCGCGATCAGCCCGACATGGCTGGTCGCCGCGGCCACCGACGCCAGCACGATCGTCGGTTCCATCGACATGAAGGAGCGGTAGTCGATGCGGTCGGTGATCGCCGGTGTGTCGGCAAGGAAGATCGCATCGAGCTTGCCGCGTTCGGCGATCTCAGCCACGCGCACATAATGGCCGACGTCGAAGCAGGCGCGAGGATCGCTTTCGGGCAGCCGCCACGCCGACGCATAGACGCCGGAGTGCAGCAGGTTGACATTGAGGTGAAGCTGACGATCGGACATGGCTGCCACGCAGTGAGGTGAAACGACTCACGAAGTACCGCCTGTCAGGCCACATGAAAACGAACGGCCGGCGCGTGCATGCAAAAAAGAAATATCCGTCTCCGCTGCGTGATCTGCGGACAAATCCGGTGTCGATCTTCTGCGATGAACGGAACGTCCTCTCCGCCGCCGCATGAATATTCTGCCACGTGCCGCGGCAGGGGAAGCTTCGTCCAAGTCTGCGCAAATATCTGAAATTGCCAGAGCAGCCTGCGCGCGCAACGATGCTGTTGCGGCGCGTTGCAAGCAATCGGTGCCGCCCGGAGCACTGAACCATGACAGTCCACGAGCGACGCGCCGAACAGCGAACCGCGCCAGGCGGCTCGGTCGAATTCGACGTTGACGTGCTGGTGATCGGCGGCGGACCGGCGGGCACGTGGGCCGCGGTGAGCGCCGCGGAGCGCGGCGCGCGCGTCGTGCTCGCCGACAAGGGATTTTGCGGCACGTCGGGTGCCACCGCGGCTGCCGGCACCGGCGTCTGGTATGTCGATCCCAAGCCGGCGCTGCGCGAGGCCGCGATGGCCAATCGCGAAAAGATGGGCGGGCACCTGCAGGATCGCCGCTGGATGGCGCGCGTGCTCGACCAGACCTACGAGGACAGCAATCGTCTGGCCGCCTGGGGTTACCCTTACCCGGTCGACGACACCGGCACGTCGCAGCGCAACTCGCTGCAGGGGCCGGAATACATGCGCTTGATGCGCAAGCGCACCAAGCAGGCCGGCGTCACCATTCTTGATCACAGTCCGGCGCTCGAACTGCTGGTGGATGACGACGGCTCGGTTGCGGGAGCCAGCGGCGTGCGCCGCCAGAAGCACGATCGCTGGATCGTGCGCGCCAAGGCCGTCGTCATCGCGACCGGTGGCTGCGCGTTCCTGAGCAAGACGCTGGGATCGAATGTGCTGACCGGAGACGGCTATCTGATGGCCGCGGAGGTCGGGGCCGAGTTCAGCAGCATGGAATTCTCGAATCCTTATGCGATCTCGCCGGCGTTCGGCTCCGTGACCAAGACGCTGTTTTATGGCTGGGCGACCTTCAGCTACGAGGACGGCAGCGTCGTTCCCGGTGCGGCATCCAAGGGCGGGCGATCGGCGATTGCGCGCGCGTTGCTTCAGGGGCCGGTCTATGCGCGGCTCGACAAGGCCGACGACGACGTGCAGCGTCACATGCGCGCGTCGCAGCCGAATTTCTTCCTGCCGTTCGATCGCACCGGCATCGACCCCTTCAGGGAGCGTTTTTCCGTCACCTTGCGGCTCGAAGGCACCGTGCGCGGCACCGGCGGCCTTCGCATTGTCGACGACAGCTGCGCGACCAGCGTGCCGGGACTCTATGCCGCCGGTGACGCAGCGACGCGCGAATTGATCTGCGGCGGCTTCACCGGCGGCGGCAGCCACAACGCCGCCTGGGCGATGTCATCGGGGACCTGGGCCGGATGGGGCGCTGCCGGCTATGCAAGGCAGCTGGGCCCAGCACGTCAGCGACGACTGGCGTCCGCCGGCACCGTCGCGTTCCGAAGCAAGGCGGGTCGCGCGTTTGAGCCCGCCACGCTGACAAAAGCGGTCCAGGACGAGGTCTACCCGTATGAGCTGAACTACTTCCGGCACGCCTCGCGTCTCGAAAGCGCCCTCGAGCGGCTGGATGCGGCGTGGGTCGATGCATCATCGGCCGATGCGGCGAGCAAGGACGATCTGCTGCGTGCCCGCGAGAGCGCGGCCATGCTGGCGACGTCGCGCTGGATGTACCGCAGCGCGCTGGCGCGGAACGAAAGCCGCGGCATGCATCGCCGCGACGACTATCCCTATCAAGACGACCGCCAACGCCATTACGTGACGAGCGGCGGCTTGGACGAGGTCTGGACCACGGTGCGGCCGCATGCCGATGCCAGCTACTCAGAGGCCGCGGAATGATCGAGGTGATCGACGCCGAGCGCTGCACGTCCTGCGACATTTGCGTGAACGTCTGCCCCACCAATGTCTTCGACAAGACGGAGGGGATCCCGGTGATCGCCCGTCAGGGCGATTGCCAGACCTGTTTCCTCTGCGAATTGTATTGTCCCGAGGACGCGCTTTACGTGTCGCCTTATGCGGAGGAGCCTCGCCCGACCGACGTGGTCGCGTTGCGGCAGACTGCCGCGTTGGGCAGCTACCGCCGCGCGGTCGGCTGGACCGACGAGACGCGCTGTCTCCGCGGCATCGACCGCAGCTATCTGCTCTTTGGTCATTGAGCCCGGGCTGCGCCCGGCGACCGAAGCCGTTTCCCTAATTGGACCGACTGAATGAATGTACATCAATCCCTGACGACGGCGCAGGCTGTTGCGCCGCTGCCGCCCATCCCGCTCGCATCAAGCGCGAGCGATGCCATGATCCGCTTCGAGGCCGTCTCGAAGGTCTACCCGGCCTATCGCGACAAGCCGAGCGTGCATGCCTTGCAGGCGATCGACTTCGCGATCCCGCGCGGCTCGATCACCGGCGTGATCGGCCGCTCCGGCGCCGGCAAATCGAGCCTCGTCCGCCTCATCAACGGGCTTGAGAAGCCGTCGAGCGGCCGCGTCGTCGTCGATGACAGCGAGATCTCGGCGCTTGCCGGCCGCGAGCTGCGCCTGGCGCAGCGCTCGATCGGCATGATCTTCCAGCACTTCAACCTGCTGTCGTCGCGGACGGCGGCGGACAATATCGCCTTGCCGCTCGAGATCGCGGGCTGGTCCAGGGCCGACATCGCCGTCCGTGTGGCCGAACTGCTCGAGCTCGTCGGCATTGCCGACAAGTACGATCGCTATCCCTCGGAATTGTCCGGCGGCCAGAAGCAGCGCATCGGCATCGCGCGCGCCCTTGCGACGCGGCCGAATGTGCTGTTGTCCGACGAGGCGACGTCGGCGCTCGATCCGCAGACCACGCGCGCGATTCTGGACCTGCTGGCCAACATCAATCGCGAGCTCGGGGTCACGATCGTGCTGATCACCCACGAAATGTCGGTGGTCCGCCAGCTCGCCAAGGAGGTTGCTGTGATCGACGGCGGCCATGTCGTCGAGCGAGGTCATGTCGCGGAAATCTTCACGCATCCCCGGCATCCGGTCACGCAGGCGTTCCTTTCCGAGGTGATCGGGGACAGTGCTCCAGTCTCGCTGGCGAGCCGCCTTTCGCCGCAACCGGTTGCCGGCGGGCAGGCGGTCCTTCGCGTGCAGGTGCGCGGCACCGAAGCCGGCGACACCGTGGTCGCGCGGCTTTCGCGCGAACTGTCCCATGACGTGGCGCTGCTGTCGGCCCGCATCGACGAGATCGGCAGCCGGCACGTGGGCTCGCTGATCCTCGGCATTCCCGGCGGTGAAGCCGCGGCCAGGCAGGCCCTCGCCTATCTTTCTCAGCATGACATTCTGGCGGAGCGTCTCGGCTATGTCGCGTGAACTCATCAACCTGATCGTTCAGGCCACGGGCGAGAGCCTTTTCATGGTCTCGGTGGCCGCGCTGGTTGCGACCGCGCTGGGCCTTCCGCTTGGTGTCTTCCTGGCGACCAGCCGGAAAGGGGAGCTGTTCGCCGCGCCGTCAGCCAATGGCCTGCTCGGCGTGATCGTCAATGCGGCCCGCTCGACGCCGTTCATCATCCTGGTGGTTGCGATCATTCCCTTCACGCGGCTGATTGCCGGCACCTCGATCGGATCGGGCGCGGCAATCGTGCCGCTCACCATCGCGGCGACGCCGTTCATTGCCCGTCTGGTCGAGGCGGCGATCCGCGAGGTCGATGCTGGTCTGATCGAGACAGCATCTTCGTTTGGAGCGAGCCCGCTGCAGATCGTGTTCAAGGTCCTGATCCCGGAGGCGTTGCCGGGCCTGGTGCTGGCCTTGACACTCGCGGTGGTCAGCCTGCTCGGCTACTCCGCAATGGTCGGGGCCGTCGGAGGCGGCGGCCTCGGCGACCTCGGCATTCGCTATGGCTATCAGCGCTTCATGCCTGAAATGATGCTGGCGGTCGTCGTCGTTTTGATCGCGCTGGTTCAGACCGTGCAGACCGCCGGCGACTATCTGGCGCGCCGCGTTAACCGCCGCCTGCGCCATCGCTAAAGGTGCGGCGGCGTCACGATCCCTTCGGTGCCCAGATCTTGACGTCGCCGGTATCGACCTTGCGCGGCAGCAGACCTTCCGCTGTGAAGGTATCGGCGATCTTCTGCTGCTCGGAAAGGCCGGCCGCGGTGACCACGCCGACCTTGTAGGAGCGGTGGCTGTTGGCCTCCTCCACCGTGGCGGCGTCGATGCCCCACAGGCCGGCGAGCAGCGCCGCGGCCACGTTCGGATTGGCTTTGACCCAGGTGCCGGTTTCGACCAGCCTGGCAAAGATCACATTCAGTGCATCGGTCCGCTTTTCGGCGAACGCGGCCGACGCGAGATAGTAGCGCTTGTAGCTTGCGAGCCCGCCGCTGCCGTCGGTCAGGATGCGCGCGCCGGACTGGCGTTGCGCGCTGCTGAGGAACGGATCCCAGGCGACCCAAACGTCGACATTGCCGCTGACGAATGCCGCGCGGCCATCGGCCGGCGTCAGATAGGCCGGCGTGATGTCCTTGAAGGACAGTCCGGCCTTGGCGAGCACCGCCAGCAGCAGGAAGTGGCTGCCCGCGCCCTTTGTCACCGCGACCTTCTTGCCCTTGAGATCGGCCGGCGCTTTGATCGCGGAATCCTTCGGCACCAGAATCGCCTGCGCCGATGGAGAAGCGGCTTCCTCGGCGACGTAAGCGAGCTTGGCGCCGGCGGCCTGGGCGAAGATCGGCACGGTGTCGGCGACGTCGGCTCCGAAATCGATGCTGCCGACATTGATGGCCTCGAGCAGCGGCAGGCCGCTGGTGAACTCGTGCCACGACACGGTGATACCGAGCGGCGCCAACGCCTTCTCCAGCGCGCCGTTGGTCTTCAGGATCGCGGTCAGCGTCGACGATTTCTGGTAGCCGATCCGGATTTCCTCGGCGGCCGCAGGCCGAACCAGCGAGGTCATCGCAAGCAGCCCGATGGCGCCGACAGCAAGACGGCGCGACATCGCAGTCGCCGATGATGCGGCCTGCGCTTGCGGGATGGGGCGGGCAAAGATGGGCATGGCAGGTTGTCCTGAGCCGGTTCGATCTTTTGCCATTTGTGTGCAATCGGTGCGCCGGAGGCAATCGCGGAGAAGTCGTCCGGACGAGTGCAATTTTCTCGGCAAGCGAAGTCCGCGAGAAAAGTATTTTTGGCCTGCGCGTTGCGGCCGGCATCAGCAGATCAGCCGCTCGCTGCGCCAAGATGCCCGGCCGGCTTCATTCTCTTTTCATCGCGGCCACAGCAGCGGCGACTCGTCGTGGGGAAAAATTTGGATTCTCATTTCATTGATTTCGTCCCCGGCGCGGGCGATGAGCTTGATAGCGAGTTCAGTTCCATGGAGACCAAGATGTTGCTTCGATCGATTTTCGCTCTTGCAGGCGCTGTTGCGATCTGGTCGACCGCCGCCGCGGCAGAAACGATCAAGATCGGCGTGACGCCCGGACCGCATGCCCAAATCCTCGAGGCCGTGAAGCCGATCGCGGCCAAGAGCGGGCTCGAACTTCAGCTCATCGAATTCTCCGACTATGTCGTTCCGAACGCGGCGCTCGACGCCGGCGACATCCAGGCCAACTCCTTTCAGAACCAGCCTTATCTGGACAACCAGAAAGCCGATCGCGGCTACAAGATCGAGCAGGTGGGACTGACGGTCAATTTTCCGATCGGTGTCTATTCACGCAAGCACAAGAGCTGGGCCGATCTTCCTGAGGGCGCCAAGGTCTCAATTCCCAATGATCCGACCAATGGCGGCCGGGCCCTGCTGCTGCTGCGCGACAAGGGCGCGATCAAGCTGAAGAGCGACGTCGGTTTCAAGCCGACCGTCATCGACATCACCGATAATCCCAGGAAGCTGAAATTCGTCGAGGTCGACGCAGCCCAGGCGCCCCGCGCGCTCGACGATGTCGATGCGGCAGTCATCAACACGAACTATGCGACGCAGGCCGGTCTCGATCCGGTCAAGGATCCGATCCTGCGCGAGGATCCGAAGGGGCCATACGTCAATCTGATCGCGGTTCGCGCTGCCGACAAGGACAAGCCGTGGGTCAAGATCCTGGTCGATAGCTACCACACGCCCGAGATCAAGGAATTCGTCCAGACCAAGTTCAAGGGCGCGGTGCTACCGAGCTGGTAGTTACCGATCCAATTGTCGAGGGAAGATGATGCGTATCCTGATGATGGCGGTTGCCGCGGTAGCACTCTTGGTCGGCACCGCGAGGGCCGAGACGATCCGGGTCGGCGTCACGGCCGGACCACATGCCGAGATCCTGGAGATCGTCAGGAAGGTGGCTGCGGGCCATGGGTTCGACATCAAGGTGGTCGAATTCACGGACTACGTGATCCCGAACCAGGCGCTCGCGCTCGGGGATCTCGAGGCCAATTCATTCCAGCACGAGCCCTATTTGAAGAACCAGATATCGAAGACCGGTTGGAAAATCGTCAAGGTCGCCAACACGATTGCGTCACCACAGGGTGTCTACTCGCTGAAATACAAGAAGCTGGCCGATCTTCCGGATGGCGGGCGGGTGGCGATCGCCAACGATCCTTCCAATGGCGCGCGCGGCCTGATGATCCTTGCGCTGCACGGCGTGATCAAGCTCAAGGATCCCAACAACGTCGCGTCGACTGTTGCCGACATCACCGACAATCCGAAGCATCTGCGCTTCGTCGAGCTTGATGCCGCACAACTGCCGCGTTCACTGCAAGATGTCGACCTGGTCTCGATCAACAACAATTATGCGGTTCAGGCCGGGCTCAATCCCGCCACCGATGCCATTGCTCGCGAGGCGGCCGATGGCCCGTGGGTCAACATCGTTGCCGTGCGCGAAGCGGACAAGGGCAAGCCCTGGGTCAAGCAGTTGATCGACGCCTACCATTCCGAAGAGGTCAAGGCGTTCCTCGAGAAGCGCTTCAAGGGCACCTACATCGCAACCTGGTGACGGGCGTTCATCGCCCATCGCCAGGAGGTTTCCAGGCTGATCTATTCAGCGGCCTCGGTGCGCGCTGCCGGCGAGGCGCGGCGGAAGCCGGCGCCGGGATGCGTGGCGTCAAGATAGGGTCCGCGTCCGGGGAACAGCTTCTCGCGAAGCGTGCCTTCGCGATAGGCTGTCTTGTAGACCCCGCGTGACTGCAATTCCGGCACGACGAGATCGACGAATGACGTCAGCGATTCCGGCGTGACGAGGCGGAACAGGTTGAAGCCGTCGACGTCGGTTTCGTTGACCCAGGCGATCAGCTCGTCCGCCACGTCCTGGGGTGAGCCGACCACGAATGGCGAGCGTGCGCCGACCCGGCTCAGCGTCGCGAGATCGCCGACCTTGACCGGCCGGTCGCTCCGCAACGTGAAATTCTCGACCATCGACTGGATCGCGTTGCTCTCGACATATTGCACCGCCTGGTCGGGGCGATAGTTCGAGAAATCGATGCCGGTCCAGCCCGAGAGCAGAGCCAGCTGGCCGGCTTGATCGACATACCCTGCGTACTCCTCGAGCAGATCGTTGGCCTCCGCGCGCGTCGGGGCAACGATCACGGTCGCGCCGGCGAACAGGCGGATATCATAGGGATCGCGTCCGAACGCCTTGGCCGCCTCCCTGATCTCGCGTACGGCGCGGGCTAGAATGGGCTTGGTCTGGCCGTTGAGGAAGATCGCCTCCGCGTGCCTCGCCGCGAAGGCGCGGCCGCGCTTCGAGGTGCCCGCCTGATAGAGCAGGGGCGTGCGCTGTGGCGAGGGTTCGGCGAGGTGGATGCCGTCGACCCGGTAATGAAGTCCCTGGTGCCGCACATTGTGGATCCTTGCCGGATCAGTGAACACGCGCGCTGTCCGGTCACGGCGGACCGCGCTGTCCTCCCAGCTGCCTTCCCACAACTTGTAGGCCGCGGTGAGGAATTCCTCGGCCGCCTCGTAGCGTTCATCATGCGCGCGGTTGGCCTCAAGACCCATTCCGCGGGCGCCGCTGTCGAGATAGCCGGTGACGATGTTCCAGCCGATCCGCCCGCCGGTGAGGTGGTCGAGCGTCGAGAAGCGGCGGGCGAACTGGTAGGGATGCTCGTAGGTGAGGTTGGACGTGATGCCAAAGCCGAGATGCTTCGTTGCATAAGCCATGGCGGAGACGAGCAGGGTCGGCTCGGCGTTCGGCAATTGAACGGCGTGACGCAGCGCCGTCTCAGGACTGCCGCCGTAGACGTCATAGATGCCAAAGACGTCGGCGAGGAAGATGCCGTCGAGCAGGCCGCGTTCGGCTGTTCTGGCGTAGTCAACCCAATAGTCCAGCGAGTTGTAGTTAAGTGAAGTGTCGCGCGGATGCGACCAGAGGCCGGCCCAGTTGTGGCTCGGCGCCATCATGTTGAACGCGTTGAAACGAAGTTCCTTCGGTCTGGTCATCGCGCGATTCCGCCAATTGAGGACTGAGAGGTGATTTATCACGACCGCTGCGCGGCTTTATTTTATATTCGCAAAGACAGGATCAAAATCGTGCTCCATCTTCGATCCGGCGCAGCAGAGATTCGTTTGTTCAACGTCGTGGTGCTGTTCGAAATGACGGCCTGCGCGACATGGCGCATTGATTTGCAGGCTCGATCAGCTGATGGCTCATCAACTCCGCTGATCCGTTCAACACGGCGGCGCAGTGAAACAAATGTTACGCGATCGGCGCAGCGGCTGAAAAATTAGCGACGCCATCAGACGTGCGGTCAGCACGCTCATCGCTATTTTCGCCGACGTCTCGACAGTCGCGGACGCGGCTGCGCATCATTCTTCGCCTTTTGATGCTGGGTCCACGGATTTCGGGAGATTTTCGAGATGCCGATCGAAACCAAGAATGTCGAGACGCTCGCCTTGCATGGCGGATCGTACCGATCCGACCCGGCGACCGGCGCCGTGGCTGTTCCGATCTACCAAACGACGTCCTTTCAATTCGAGAATACCGATCACGCATCGCGGCTGTTCGCCCTGGAGGCGATCGGACAGATCTACACCAGGATCAAGAACCCGACGGCTGACGTGTTCGAGGAGCGCCTGGCCGCGCTGGAAGGCGGCGTTGGCGCTCTGGCCGTAGCGTCGGGCCAGTCGGCGACGGCTTACGCGATCTTCAACATCGCGCAAGCCGGCGACAATATCGTCTCAGCGACTGATCTGTACGGCGGCACGTTGACGCTGCTGTCGCAGACGCTGAAGCAGTTCGGCATCGAGGTTCGCTTCGTCGATCCGGCCGATCCGGAAAACTTCCGCCGCGCAACCGACGCGAAGACCCGGGCCTACTTCGCCGAGACGCTGCCAAACCCCAAGCTCAACGTGTTCCCGATCAGGGAAGTCGCGGATATCGGCCGTTCGCTCGGCGTGCCGCTGATTCTCGACAACACCGCCGTCCCGCTCATTGCGCGCCCGTTCGAGCATGGCGCGGCGATCGTCGTCTATTCCGCGACAAAGTATATCGGCGGCCACGGCACGTCGATTGGCGGAGCGATCATCGATGGCGGCAATTTCGACTGGGCGGCGCACGCCGAGCGCTTCCCGCTGCTGACGCAGCCGGACGATGCCTATCACGGCGCAATCTGGACCGAGGCAGCCAAGCCGCTCGGTCCGATCGCCTACATCCTGCGCGCACGCGTGAAGCTGCTGCGCGATCTCGGTGCCGCGGTCGCTCCCCAGAACGCATTTCAGTTCATTCAGGGACTCGAGACCTTGCCGCTGCGGTTGCGTCAGCACAACGAGAACGCGATCAAGGTCGCGAACTTCCTGGCACGGCATCCCGCCGTTTCGCATGTGATCTTTCCCGGACTGCAGAGCGGGGAGGACCGGCGCCGCGCCGATCTCTATCTGAAGGGTGGCTATGGCGGGCTGGTCGGCTTCGAGCTGAAAGGGGGCGTCGAGGCCGGCCGTCGTTTCATCGATGCGCTGAAACTATTCTATCACGTCGCCAATATCGGCGATACGCGCTCGCTGGCGATCCATCCGGCGTCGACCACCCATCAGCAGTTGAGCGCCGCGGAGCAACTCGCGGCAGGCGTGACGCCCGGCTACATCAGGCTTTCGGTCGGCATCGAGCATCCCGACGACATCCTCGCCGACCTCACCCAGGCGTTGGCCGAGGCTGAGGCGGGAAGCAGCGGCCGCAAGGCGGCCTGATCGATCCCTGAAGACGGAGTTGAAACCGAGACCATGAAGACATTGTTGCGCCTGGCGCAGGCAGCTGGCGTGCTGCTTGCCATGACTGCGGCCGCCGTTGCGGACGAACCTCTCAAGATCGCGACCAGCGCCGGCCCGGTCGGTCAGCTGGCTGCCTTTGCCGCCAAGCTCGCCAAGGACAAGGGGCAGGACGTCAAGATCGTCGAGTTGTCGGACTGGGTCGCGTTGAACGAGGTGGTGAACAGCGGCGATGTCGACGCTAACCTGTTCCAGCACGCCACCTATCTCGCGATCCAGAACAAGCAGCGCGGTTTCAACCTGATCCAGGTCGACAAGGTCGGCGTGATCGCGCCCGTCGGGCTGTTCTCGAAGAAGATCAAGTCGCTCGACGAGATCAAGTCCGGCGACAGCGTTGCGATCCCGAACGAGCCGCTCAACGGCGCGCGTGGCTTGATCCTGCTCGAACGCGCCGGACTGATCAAGCTGGCGCCGGGCAAGGGTTTTTCGGTGAGCCGGTTTGATATCATCGAAAATCCCAAGAACCTGAAGATCGTCGAGCTCGATCCGGCGCAGACCTACCGGTCGCTCGACGACGTCTCGCTTGCGCTCGTTAATATCACCTATCTGATACCGGCCGGCGGTGATCCGAAATCGGCGCTGGTGATCGACCGCACGGTCGATGATGGTCTCGTGCTGCGCTTTACCGCGCGGCCGGACAAGAAGGACGATCCGCGCCTGAAGGCCTTCATCCAGGTCTTCAACTCGCCCGAGGTCAAGCACTTCATCGAGGAGAAGCTGCCGGCGTTCATTCCGGCCGGCTTCGGCAGCTAGGGCGTTGAAGTCGACACCGGTTCGCGTGAAGAAAGCGCGTCAAAACAAGAGGCTGCAGTTTCGGTTCTGATTGATCAGAGCCGAAGCTCTAGACGCGCGCGAGGGGTGCGAGTCGCCGCTCCTCGTCTGAGCGAACCAGCAGAGCGGCAAGCTCGGTGCACTGGTTGCGGATATCGGGAATTGCACTGATTTCCCAGAATGCGGCACGCGTGAGCGGGCCGACGGCATAGAGGCGGCGCGATGGGACGCTCGTGACCGATGATCGCGCAGTTGCGATCGGTTTCGATGCCGATGCGGAGCGGATCGACGCGCGCCAGGCCAAGCTCGAGCAGGCTGCGCACCGCGGGATTGGCGGTTGCGCGTGGATCCTTGACGATGCCGGTGCAGTCGACGATGGCGCCGACGTGCATGCGACGGAGCCTGCTCTCGCCGCGCCGCCGGTAATTGACGATCGCGCCTGTCCGGTCGGGCTCGGCCGAGATCAGCTTTGCGACTATCGGGGTGAGCCGGCCTCCATAGATTGCTTCAGTGATCCGGACCTCCACTTGCGGCGCCATCCGGTGCCGGTACGTCCCACCAGGCACGTGCGTGTTCGAGGAACCGGCGCTTGGACGAAAGCGGGAGCTCACGCCACAGCCGCTGGGTGTGGGGGGCGAAGCCCTCGATCACGCAGCGCCAGTCGCCGCCCGCTGCGATGTGCCGGTCGATGCGGCCGCGAAGCCAGCGAAGCAGGCTGCCGATTCCGGAGCCGAAGGGGACCTCCGCCTCCTCGATGCGCACGGCGTCGACCCGGCGGTGCGGTTTCGCGAGAAGGCCCCGGCGCGACATCGCAACGATCGGCCCGCGATGCCCGTCGCGGAGCAACGACAGCACGTAATCGACCATCGTCAGCCCCGTGCCGAGGATCAGGACGGTCGCGTCGTCGGCGATCGCAGCGACAGACGGTACCGCCCAGGGACCGGCATGTCCCGGACTGTTCGCGCGTGGATCGTGCCCGGTTGCGAGAACGACGATGTCGCCGATCAGCTGCCGGCCGTCGTCGAGGCTGGCGGTGACGTCGCCTCGCCGTTCGCGGATCGCGATGCATCTGCCGTGCACGATCGACAGGCGTTGGATGTCGGCCTGATCGGACGCCTGTTGCTCGAGCAGACTGGCAATGTAGTCGCCAAAGATGCGCCGCGGCACGAAGCAATAGGGATCAGGGCAGAGCGTCGCGTCCGCCCCGCGCGAGATCAGCCAGTGCCAGAAATGATCCGGCTGATCGGGCAGCGCGCTCATATTGGCGACCGTACATTGAGCAGATGATCCGGATTGCCGGTATGATAGGCGATGCCGCGCCCGATATCGGGGCCCTGCTCGATCAGGCTGACCCGGACATCGTCCGCCGATTGACGCAGCAACTGATGTGCCAGCAGGACGCCGCTCGCGCCGCCGCCGACGATGATGATGACGTGACGCGCTCGAGGAGCTGTCATGCTATCGCTCTGTGCGTGATCCTGCCGCTCGACATGTGCGGCGTAGGCAGACTGACGTCAGCGTGGCGATGGATCACATCTGCCGCGGTCTCGATTGGGCAAGCGTCGCGGCAACGAGCGATCAGCCGTGAGGACCAAACAGAAAGAGTTCGTGCATGTCCTTGCCGTCGGGGTTGGCAGCGCGCGCTAATCGCCGCTGCCATCTCTTCAGCCGACGGGCCGCGCGACGAAGGACGTGGAGCCAAGAGGATGTCCGCACCCAGAGCCTCCTTCGCATTCCGAGCCGTTCGATGAACGATAACACGCTCCTGTTCGGGACGCGCGCGAAACTCGGCGGCGCCGCGAACTTTGCAATCAGACGCGCATGACGAGGCGATTTGGAGCAGAGAGATGCTCTCGCGACGCTGCGCCAGGAAAATTCATTCCGGGCAATGTTGCCCGATCGCCGGGCTTATGGAATTGTCCGACCGGATGGTCAATAAATAGCAGTTCGGAGGCGCCGGGGCTGTGGTCCCGGAACCTTGCGACTATTGACTGACATCTCTGGACGATGGCCGAACGGCCGCCTGGTGGAACGGACAAGACATGGCCCGATCGCGCGCCAAGGACTATGACGACAAGCGCCTCTCGATGCTGCATCGCTCGGCCGAGCTGTTTGCCGCATCGGGATATGTCGGCACGTCGATGAACACCATCGCCGATGCCTGCGGTGTTTCGAAGGCTCTGCTCTATCATTATTATCCCGACAAGGAAGCGATCCTGTTCGATATCCTGTCGTCGCATCTCGCGAAACTGCTGGCGGCACTCCGCAAGGCGAGCGCACAGGCCGGCGATCCGGCCGCACGCTTCAGGACGATCGTTGCGACCCTACTCGAGCTCTACCGGCATGCCGACGCCGAACATCAGGTCCAGATCTCAAGTCTCAAGCTGTTGCCGAAGGATAAGCAGCAGCCGCTGCTCGCAAGCGAGCGGATCCTGGTCGGGATCATGTCGGATGCACTCGCTGCCGCCGTGCCGGCGGCGAAGCAGAAGCGCGTGCTCAAGCCGCTGACGATGAGCGTCTTCGGCATGCTGAACTGGCATTACATGTGGTTCCGCGAGGGCGGGCCGATGACCCGCGCCGAATATGCCGGTTTCGTCGCGCAGCTCGTGCTGGCCGGCGCCGACGATGCCGCGGCCGCCGCCACCCGGCCGCGCGGCAAGGCGAAATCGGCCGGCCGCAGCCGGCAGGCCGAGTTGCTTTGACGCGCCTCTTAACCCCGCATCGCGTTCATGGTCAGCAGCTCGTAGGTCGCCGCGGTTTCGCCGGTGCCGGTCGTGATCTCGACGTCCCAGCGTACCTCGCCATATTGCTTGTTGCGCGGCATCTTCTCCTTCGCGGTCAGCCGCACCTGGATCTGTTCGCCGGGCTGGACGGGTTTGACGAAGCGCAGCGAGTCGAGGCCGTAATTCGCCAGCACCGGCCCATAGTCGGGATCGACGAACAGGCCGGCCGCAAACGACAGCAGCAGGTAGCCATGCGCGACGCGGCCCGGGAAGAACGGATGCCCCTTGGTCGCTTCCTCGTCCATATGGGCGTAGAAGGTGTCGCCCGTGAAATGCGCGAAGTGCTCGATGTCGTCGAGCGTGATCTGCCGTGCCTTCGAGACCAGCGTGCGGCCGATCTCGAGATCGTCATAGTGATAGCGGAACGGGTGCAGGTCGCCTTCGAGCATCGGGCTGCCCTTGAACCAGCGGCCGGTGACGCCGCTCAGCATCGTCGGCGAGCCCTGCAACGCGGTGCGCTGCATGTAGTGCTGGAGGCTGCGGACGCCGCCCAGTTCCTCGCCGCCGCCGGCCCGGCCGGGGCCGCCGTGAACCATCTGCGGCATCGGCGAACCGTGTCCGGTGTGCTCGCTCGCGCAGTCGCGGTCGATGATCGCGACACGGCCGTGAAAACTGCCGATGCCAAATGCCAGTTCGGTCGCGGCCGGGATGTCGCGCGTGTAGATGGATGCGACGAGGCTGCCGCCGCCGCGATTGGTCAGCGCGATCGCCTGCTCCAGGTCGTCGTAACCCATCACGGTGCTGACAGGCCCGAACGCCTCGATCTCGTGGACCGCGGATGCGGCGAGCGGCTTGGCGCAATGCAGCAGCAGCGGCGGAATGAAAGCGCCGCGCGTCGCGTCGGCATCGAGCAGCGCGAAGTCGCCGGGATCGCCGGCCACCAGTTCGGCTTCGGTGCGAAGCTTCGCGACATGGGCAAGCACATCGCTCCGCTGGCCGAGCCCGACCAGCGGCCCCATCCTGACCTTGTCGTTTTCGGGATTGCCGATCGTGACCTTGGCCAGGCGGTCGCGCAGCGCCGTGATCACGGCGTCGAGCTGCGCTGACGGCACCAGCGCGCGGCGAATCGCGGTGCATTTCTGCCCCGCCTTGACCGTCATCTCCTTCGCCACTTCCTTGACGAAGAGGTCGAACTCCGGACTGCCCGGTACGGCGTCCGGAGCGAGGATTGCGGCGTTCAGCGAATCCCGTTCGGCGATGAACCTGACCGCTTCGCGCGCGATGACCGGATGCCGCTGCAGATTTTGCGACGTGTCGGCCGAGCCTGTGAAGGACACCACGTCCTGGCAGGTCAGATGGTCGAACAAGTCGCCGGTCGATCCGATGATGAATTGCAGCACGCCTTCGGGCAGCGCGCCGGATTCGGTGATGATCCGGACCAGCTCGTGGGCGACATAGGAGGTGACCGTCGCGGGCTTGGTCACGACGGGCACGCCGGCCAGCAGCGCCGGCGCCAGCTTCTCCAGCATGCCCCAGCACGGGAAGTTGAATGCGTTGATGTGCACGGCGACGCCGTGCAGCGGCGTCACGATATGCTGACCGGCGAATGCGCCACCCTTGGAGAGCCCCTCGACATTGCCGTCGAGCAGGAATTTGCTGTTCGGAAGCTCACGGCGGCCCTTGCCGGCATAGGCGAACAACGTGCCGATGCCGCCGTCGACGTCGATCATTGCATCGGTGCGGGTTGCGCCTGCATGGAATGACAGTTTGTAGAGCCGGTCCTTGTGCTGGGTCAGATAGTCGGCCAGCGCCTTCAGTAGGCCCGCGCGCTGGTGGAACGTCAGTTTTCTGAGATGTTTGCCGCCGATCGCGCGGCCATAGGCGAGGATCTCGCGCATGTCGAGATCGCTCCTGGTCGTGACCGCCACCACGTCGCCGGTGACGGCACTGTGAATCTCGGCTGCCGGTTCGCCCGGGCCGGACCATTTTCCGCGCACGAAGTTGTCGAGCTTCATGACGTTGTCTGCCGTCCGTGCACCACTGGATTGAGGCTGTGTCATCGCAATTGGACCTTCTGACTTGTGATCAATGATGCGTCTCGCCTTGACGGCGGAATGTTCAATTCGAACGTTCGAGCTTTGGCTCGTCCGACAAAGCGCGTCGCGCGCTTTTCGAGAAAGGCGTTGAGCGTCACGACGCGATATCCGGCGCGGATATCGGTCAACACCAAATCGCTGACCATGATGACCTCCCGTTGCGGCTTCTGGCGGCCGAAGGTTACGTGACTTGCGCTTGGATTACTATTGACCGTCCGGTCGGTCAATTATAATCCGTGTAAGTGCCGACGCGTAAGCGCGGTCCCGTGCACTCGAGCGGTGTCATGCTGCCACAAATCGGCCGCATATCAGCGGCGACCTCCCGCCGCGATGAGGATCAGCCGATGACGATGCAGTCGCCGGATATCGCCGGGTTTCGGTTCTCGACCGCGGAATTCGGCGAGCGCGACCGCTTGCCGATCTTTCGCGAGCAGATCGGGCCGATGATCGTGAAGCTCGATCCGGAGCCGCCGAGCGTAGGCGCGTTCCATGCCGAAGCCAATGTGCGCGAGTTGCCTGGGCTCGGGATCGGATCCTGGGCGTGCAGCAACCTCAAGATCGCGCGGCCGCGACGTTGAGCTCGGCCCGGGGCAGGCCGTGCTGCGGTCGAGCGCGGAGGCCGGGAACATGGTGGTCCCGGTCTCGCCGAGCCGTTTCGTCGGTCTCAGGTTGCCGCGCAAGGCGCTGGCATCGCTGGTCCGCGATCCCGAGGACATGCTGATCCGGCCGTCGCCCGCGAACACCGAGGCGATGCGTCTGCTGGCGCTCTACATCAGGGAGCTTGACCACAGCTACCAGCTCGCGACGCCCGAGCTGCGCGGCGCCGTCGTCCGGCATCTGGTCGATCTCGGGGCGACGTCGCAAAACAGCGCTCTCCGCCAGCCTGTGTGCTGTCGCGCACACAACATCGCCGCCCAATCACGTCCGCTGCGGGCGATTCCAGACGCCAATGCACGACAACGTGTTTCACATTGTTGCCCGATGTCGCATATGTCCAATCCCCGTCGCCCGAGTCCGAGCCTGCCAATCGTCTCGCGCTTAAAAGGCAGTCCCCCGGTGATCGTTGCAATCGGCGGATTCGTCGACTGCGATGCATTGAGGCGACTTGAGACCATCGAGGAGAATGTGATGAAGTTTGCACTTCGAGGATATTTTCTTGCGCTCGGCGCGAGCCTGGCCTTGTCCGGCGCCGCCATGGCACAGGATATCAGTGTTGCCGTGGTCGGGCCGATGACGGGCTCCGAGGCGAGCTTTGGCCAGCAGTTCAAGAACGGTGCTGATCTCGCGATTGCCGACATCAATGCGGCGGGCGGCGTGCTTGGCAAGAAGCTGAAGCTGGAGGTCGGCGACGATGCCTGCGATCCGAAGCAGGCGGTGTCGGTTGCCGAGAAGATGGCAGGCGCGAGGATTCCGTTCGTCGTTGGGCATTTCTGCTCATCGACCTCGATCCCCGCGTCGGACGCCTATGCCGAGGGCAATGTGCTGCAGATCACGCCGGGCTCGACCAATCCGCAATTCACCGAGCGCGGGCTGTGGAACACGTTCCGTGTCTGCGGCCGGGATGACCAGCAGGGTACGGTTGCGGCCGCCTACATTATCAAGAACTACAAGACCAAGAACGTCGCGATCATCCACGACAAGACGACCTACGGCAAAGGCCTTGCCGACGAAACGAAGAAGGCCATCAACGCCGCGGGGGTGAAGGAAAAGCTTTATGAGGCCTATACCAAGGGCGACAAGGATTTTGCCGCTCTGGTATCCCGCTTCAAGAAGGAGTCGATCGATTTCGTCTATGTCGGCGGCTATTATGCCGAGGCTGCGTTGATCCTGCGCCAGATGCGCGAGCAGGGCGTCAATGCTGTACTGATGGGCGGCGACGCCCTGGTCGACAAGCAGTTCGCCGCGATCGCAGGTCCGCTTGCCGAAGGCTCGCTGTTCACCTTCTCGCCCGACCCGCGCAAGAAGGCGACCGCGGCCGCGACCTTGAAGAAGTTCAAGGACAAGGGCATCGATCCCGACGGCTACACGCTCTACAGCTATGCCGCGTTCCAGATCTGGAGCCAGGCCGCGGCCCGTGCCCAGACCACCGACGCCAAGAAGGTCGCGGCGGCCATCAAGGCCGGAAGCTGGGATACCGTGCTCGGCAAGATCAGCTACACGCCGAAGGGTGACATCACCCTGATCGACTACGTCGTGTACCGCCGTGACAAGGACGGCAACTACGCCGAATTGCCGGCCGGTCAATGATCGCCGGAGCGTTTTCGAGCGAAGTACCGGTTCGCGTGAAGAAAACGCGTCAAAGCAAAGTCGAGAGCTCCGTTCCGATGCAATCGGAACGGAGGCAACCCTGGCCAGGCTGAATCGTTTCCCGCTGCGTCCGTGACCGGCGCATCCGGTCACACGTTCCGGGCAAAGCGCGCAGCGCCGGGGATCGGCGCGAGCCATGCGACGGCGCGATCGGTATAGATCTCGGCTTGCGGCTGCAATCCCTCCATGTTGTCGAGCGTGCCGGCCTTCACCACGACCTTGCCGGGCATCAATGCAGTCTTCGCAAGCAGAGGGGACCCGCAGCGCCCGCAGAAATGACGATGGACCGGATGGCCGCTGTCGCCCTTGTCGACGAACACCACCGTCTCGCCCGACTGCTGGTAGTCGGCTTCGCGGATCACGAGGTTGAACGAAAACAGGCTGCCGCTTTGCCGCTGGCAATGTGTGCAATGACATATCGCGATGCTCCGCGGTTCGCTCTTGAGCGTGTAACGCACCGCGCCGCACAGGCAGCCGCCGTTCCGTTCCTGCATGCTGGTTTCTCCCTTACGATGACGCCGTCGCCGGGACAGGGACGCCGCCTCAGGCGTCGCCAATCACGGCATCGATGAATGTGGTGGCGGATTCCCTCAACTGCTTGCGGCTGTATCCGGCGCGCTCCATCACGGCGAGCCCGCGCGTGAACGTCACGATGACGCGCGCCAGCCGGTTTGCATCGGCCGTGCTGCGCCTGTTCGGCGTCGCGCTGATGGCCTTGCCGACCAGCTGCTCGAGCCGGGTGAGCACGTCCTGCACGCGCTGGCGTACATCCGGGCTCGAAATGGCCGCGTCGAGCGCGGTGCGCGTGGTCAGGCAGCCCCGCTGCGGCGTGCCGTCGGTCATGTTGACGATGATCATGTCAAAGAAGTCCCTCAGTCTCGCTGAGGTATCGCCCTGCGCCAGCGCGCTGCTGGCCGCGTCCAGGAATTGCGCGGCATACTGATCGAAGGCGCGCAGGAAGATCGCTTCCTTGTCGCCATAGGCGTTGTAGAGGCTGCCGCGCTGGACGCCGGTTGCGGCCGCGAGGTCCTGCATGGTCGCATCGTGCAGGCCCTTGCGCCAGAACACGTCGAGCGCGGTTGCGATCATCTCGTCTTCGTCAAACTGACGCACGCCCACCATGCGGCTCGCTCCATCGATTCATTCTTGACATTAATGTCAATATTGACAATCATGTCAAGAATGATGCTGCAGGAGATCCGGATGATTACCGCTGTCACGACGTTCAAGCTGCCGAAGCCGATCACGCGCGAGGAAGCTCGCAGCACCTTCCTGAGTACCGCGCCGATCTATCGCGGCATTCTGGGGCTGTTCCGAAAGACCTATGTGCTGTCGGAGGACGGGATGACGGCCGGCGGCATCTATTTCTGGAACTCGAGAGTGGAGGCGGAGGCGCTGTACACCGATGCGTGGCGCGCTCGCGCACGGGAGAAATATGGCGCCGATCCGATCGTCACCTATTTCGAGAGTCCTGTGGTGGTCGACAACCTTGCCCAGCAGATTGTTGCCGACGATTAGCAACGACACGGCGGTGGCGGATGCGCATCACAGCGCATTGAGTGCCTTGCGCGACGGAGCGAGCGGCAGCCATCCCGGAATCTGCCGCCTGGCGAGCCAGTACGGCCGCCAGATCGCGCGCCAGGTCGGGCGGTCGAGAGGCGCGGTGCCCCATCTGCGTTGCTCGACCTCCATCCGCAACAGGCCGTGGCTATGCAGCCATTGGCGCGCCGCCCACCAGACCTCGCGCGGCATCTCGGCGTTCCGGATACCGGTGAGCTCGGCGATGCCTGGCAACGGGCCCTCAAAACGCGCCGCGACTCTCAGGGTGGCGACGCGTTGCCCATTCCGCCTGATGCTCCACAGCCGCGAGCGATTGTGGGCGAGGTTGGGACCGTAGGTGCGCAGGCAATTCTGCATCGCTTCCGCCTCCTCCGAGATATCCGTGGTCGAGTTCAGCGGGATGAAGTCGTAACCGTCAACGCGGCCCGGCTGCAGCCACATATCCGCGATCTTCTCCGAGCCGAGGCTGACATGCAGCGCGATCATCGTGCTCCATGCATCGGCGGCCGCGAGCGCCGAGCCGATCTGCATGCTCGGCGTCCACCTCCGGTCGATCAGCGTATGTCCCAGCGTCGCCGGCTGCGTGGAGAACCACGCCCACAGGCCGACGAGCCGCAATCGCACAGGATCGGTGCGCGGCGGCGCTCGGACCAGCTCGCGCGCGATCCAGACCGCCGCCGGTCCATGTGCGAGCTCGGCAACCGCCGCGACGGATCTCAGCCAGATCGGCGCGAGCTTCGGTGATAACGGCAGGTGGTTCGCGATCTGTCGGCGAAACAGCTCGTCATCGGGCAGTCCCGTGATCGGAGCGGTGAATGCCTCCGGCGGCAATCTGCGCAGCCACAGCGGAATGCCCGCCGCGGCCGCGGCGTCCGCGAGGGAGCGGCCGTCGACGACGCATGCGCGTGCGCGCGCCGAAGCGATCCCGGCTCGCGGGACCGCCAGCGCGAACAGCAGCGCAGGAAAGCTCGCGGCAAGGTCCGCAAGACGCGTGTGCCGCATGGCCAGCGCGCGGACCTTTCCCTGAACGTTCGGATGATACCTCTGCAGCTGACGTTCGAGCAGCGCGGAGCGTGTGGCCTCGCGACGAGAGGCCACCGGAAGCGTCGAGGTCATGACAAAAGTTCCGCAAGCGCGGAGCCGAAGGCTCGCAGCAGATTCGATTGCGTGTGGGTGTTGCGATTTCACCCGGGATACGATCCCGGGACGCGCGTCAAATATCGCGCGGCGAACCCGGGAGGCGCGCAGACCTGAACATCGTCGCCTCCTGCGTTGAAGTTGCGGAGCGCTCCCATAGCCTATTTCCCGCCGATAGGCAACGTGAAGCTGTGCATTGCATTTTAGCGATGTGGTGCGTGCGCGATGAGAGACCTCACCGCGGCGTCGGCCGCCAAGGTCTCTTCACGATCCCGGTCAACGACGCTAGTCTGATGAGGGGCTAACAAGAAACGCAGGCGGGAGGCCATAATGACCCAACAACAATCCTCCGATCCAGGCTCCCCGGCACTGCCACGCCGCAGGCTCGGCCGCACCGGGCTCGATGTCTCCATTCTCGGCTTCGGCACGGCGCCGCTCGGCGACCTGTTCGCACGGCTCGACGACACTGCTGCGATCGCGACGGTGGAGCGGGCATTCGCGCTGGGGGTCAACCTGCTGGATTCCTCGCCGCTCTACGGCCATGGCCTCGCCGAACACCGCAGCGGCACCGCGCTGCGCCGCGTGGCGCGCGACGACGTCGTCGTCTGCACCAAGGTCGGGCGCTGGATGGACCCGTTCCATGGCCGCGGCGACGGCTCCAACTTCGCCGGCGGCGCGCCGCATCGCGCGGTGTTCGACTATTCCTATGACGGCACCATGCGCTCGGTGGAGCAGTCGCTGCTGCGGCTCGGCACCGATCGCATCGACCTGCTACTGATCCACGACGTCGACGTCTGGACCCACGGAGCTGACGCGATCGAGGCGCGGTTTCGCGAGGCGATGGAGGGCGCCTATGTTGCGCTCGACAAGCTGCGTTCCGAGCGCGTGGTCAAGGGGATCGGGATCGGCGTCAACGAGGCCGAGATGTGCGGGCGCTTCGCCAAGGCCGGAACGTTCGACACCATGCTGCTCGCCGGCCGCTACTCGCTGCTCGAGCAACCCGCGCTCGCCGAATTCCTGCCGCTGGCGCAAGCAAAGGACATCGGCATGATGCTCGGTGGCGTCTTCAACTCCGGCATCCTGGCGACCGGCGCGGTTGCCGGTGCCAAGTACAATTACAAGGACGCGCCGCCGGACGTGATGCGGAAGGTGGCGGCGATCGATCGGGTCTGCCGCGCCCACAACGTGGCGCTGCCGACCGCGGCGCTGCATTTCGCGCTCGGCCATCCGGCGGTGGCAAGCCTCGTGCTCGGCGCGCAGACGCCGCAGGAGGTCGAGCGCAACGTCGCCGCGGTGTCGTCGCCCGTGCCTGCCGCGCTGTGGCGCGACCTGAAGAATGAGGGGCTGCTCGACCAGCATGCGCCGGTGCCGGCATGATGCGGATCGACGCCCATCACCATGTCTGGACCCTGGCGCGCGCGGATTACGGCTGGCTGACGCCCGAGCGCGGGCCGATCTACCGCGACTTCGGCCTGGCCGATCTCGCGCCGCATCTCGCCGCGGCCGGAATCGAAGGCACCATCCTGGTGCAGGCCGCGCCGACCGAAGCGGAGACCGCATTTTTGCTTGATATCGCAAGAGGCGCCGAGCAGGTGCGCGGCGTGGTCGGCTGGGTCGACTTCGACGCCGCCGATGCCGCGGCGCGGATCGATGCGATCGCCGGGCGCGAGCTCCTCGTCGGGCTGCGGCCGATGATGCAGGACATCGCCGATGACGACTGGCTGCTGCGCGCCGAACTGGCGGCGCCGTTCGAGGCCATGGCGCGGCGTGACCTCGTCTTCGACGCGCTGGTGCTGCCGCGCCATTTGCCGCGGCTCATTCAGGTGGTCGATCGCCATCCGGACCTGCAATTCGTGCTCGACCATTTCGGCAAGCCGCACCTTGCGACCGGCGACATCGCGGCCTGGAAGGACGACATCGCAAGCCTCGCCACACGATCCAACGTCGTCTGCAAACTCTCGGGCCTTGCGACTGAGGCGGCACCGAACTGGCAGGTCGCCGATCTCAGCGAGGCTGTGGATCATGCACTGGCATGTTTCGGGCCGCAGCGGATGCTGTGGGGCAGCGACTGGCCCGTCGTCAATCTCGCGGGCGGCTATGGGCACTGGCTCGCGGCGGCGGAGACCTTGCTGGCTGATTTGTCAAGTGACGCGAGGGCCGCGATTTTCGGCGGCAATGCGGCGCGCATCTATTTGTCAAGCCGCGGACGGTCAACATCCCGGAAATAGATTGCAGCCCGCGCCCAATTTGATCCACAGCGCGCCTTGATGAATCAATCCGGGATGGTTCATAAGCGGCCTCCGCGCCATCAGTGATCCGGCGGCGCAACGGAATTTCAGAGAGACAGGCGTGGCAAAGATTCATCATCAGATTGCGCAGGAGCTGGGGGTTCGCGACGAACAGGTCGAGGCGGCGGTGACGCTGCTCGACGGTGGCGCCACGGTGCCGTTCATCGCGCGATACCGCAAGGAGCTCACCGGCGCGCTTGATGACGCCCAGCTGCGCACGCTGGAGGAGCGGCTGACGTATTTGCGCGAGCTCGAGGAGCGCCGCACCGCGGTGCTCAATTCGATCCGTGAGCAGGGCAAGCTCGACGCCGCGCTCGAGGCCCAGATCATGGCCGCCGACAGCAAGGGCCGGCTCGAGGACATCTATCTGCCCTACAAGCCGAAGCGTCGCACCAAGGCCGAGATCGCCAAGGAGGCCGGCCTCGAGCCGCTCGCCGATCAACTTCTGACGCAGCCCGAGAGCGATCCGAACGAGGCCGCGACGCCCTTCGTCAATGCCGAGAAGCAGGTCGCCGACGTCGCCGCGGCGCTCGACGGCGCGCGCGCGGTCCTGGTCGAGCGCTTCGCCGAAGATGCCGACCTGATCGGCGCGCTGCGCGAGGAGATGTGGTCGAACGGCATCATGGCCTCGACCGTCCGCACCGGGAAGAAGACCGAAGGCGAGAAATTCAAGGACTATTTCGATTTCTCCGAGCCGCTGCCGAAGCTGCCGTCGCACCGCATCCTGGCGCTGTTCCGCGGCGAGAAGGAGGAGATCCTCGACCTCGCGATCAAGCCGGAGGCGCAGGAGCCGGTCGTAGGCCAGCCCGGCCTCTACGAGCTTAAGATCATGAACCGCTTTGCGATCTCCAACCAGGGCCGCAAGGGCGACAAATGGCTGACCGAGACGGTGCGCTGGGCCTGGCGCACCAAGATCCAGATCCATCTCAACATCGATTTGCGGCTGCGGCTGTGGACCGCGGCCGAGACCGAGGCGGTGCGCGTGTTCGCCTCGAATCTGCGCGATCTCTTGCTCGCGGCGCCGGCCGGCGCGCGCGCCACCATGGGGCTCGATCCCGGGTATCGCACCGGCGTCAAGGTCGCGGTAATCGATGCGACCGGCAAGGTGGTGGCGCACACGGCGATCTTCCCGCACGAGCCGCAGCGGCGCTGGGATGAGGCGCTCGCCATTCTCGGCAAGCTCGCGATCGAGCATGGCGTCGAGCTGATTGCGATCGGCAACGGCACCGCCTCGCGCGAGACCGACAAGCTCGCCGCCGAGCTCGTGAAGCGGCTGCCCGAGCGCAAGATGACCAAGATCGTGGTCTCTGAAGCCGGCGCATCGGTCTATTCGGCCTCGGCCTTCGCCTCGAACGAACTGCCCGACCTCGATGTCACCATTCGCGGCGCGGTCTCGATCGCGCGGCGCCTGCAGGATCCTCTGGCCGAGCTGGTCAAAATCGATCCGAAGGCGATCGGCGTCGGCCAATACCAGCACGATCTCGGCGAGGCCAAGCTCGCCCGCTCGCTCGATGCCGTGGTGGAAGACTGCGTGAACGCGGTCGGCGTCGATGCCAATACCGCCTCGGTGCCGCTGCTCGCGCGGGTGTCGGGCATCGGCCAGGGACTGGCGCAGAGCATCGTGCAGCACCGCGATGCCAACGGCCCGTTCAAGTCGCGCAAGGCGCTGAAGGAGGTGCCGCGGCTCGGCCCGAAGGCCTTCGAGCAGTGCGCCGGCTTCCTGCGCATCAGCAATGGCGAGGATCCGCTCGATTCATCCGGCGTGCATCCGGAAGCCTATCCGGTGGTGCGCCGCATCCTCGAGGCGACCAAGAGCGACATCAAGGCGCTGATCGGCAATGCCGACGTGGTGCGGGGTCTCAAGCCGCAATCCTTTGTCGACGATACGTTCGGATTGCCGACCGTCACCGACATTCTGCGCGAACTGGAAAAGCCCGGCCGCGACCCGCGTCCGGCGTTCAAGGCGGCGGTGTTCAAGGAGGGCGTCGAGGAGGTCAAGGACCTCAAGAAGGGCATGATCCTCGAGGGCACCGTGACCAACGTCGCCGCGTTCGGCGCGTTCGTCGATATCGGCGTGCACCAGGATGGGCTGGTGCACATCTCGGCGATGTCGCGGAATTTCATCAAGGACCCGCGCGAGGTGGTGAAGCCCGGCGACATCGTCAAGGTCAAGGTGCTGGACGTCGAGGTCGCGCGCAAGCGCATCGCGCTGACGCTGCGGCTTGACGATGAGATCGGGCCGAAGAAGGACAATGCGGCGCTGTCGCGCGATTTCTCGCGCGGCTCCGGCAAGATGACGTCGTCGGCTCCGCGCCGGCCGCAGGAGCAGTCCGGCGGCGGCGCGCTCGCCGACGCACTGCGCCGCGCGGCCGAGAAGAACGGACGCGGCAAGCCGACCTAGTCCGCGCGGGCACAATTCCGTTCCCGTCATGCTGAGGAGGCCGCGGAGCGGCCGTCCCGAAGCACGACGGTCCGGCTGTGGCCGTTCATCCTTCGAGGCGCGCTGCGCGCGCACCTCCAGCGACAATGGCTGCGCCATTGCGCGGGGATGACGGGATGCGGTACTTAATTCGCTCCGGCGTTCGCTACAAATTGCCCGCCGCAAACCTCGCCAGCGCATCCGCGACGCCCTTGCCGTAGGCCGGGTCGGCCTTGCTGCAATTCGCGACGTGCCGTTCCTGGATGTGCTTCGACGCATTGCCGACCTGACGGGCGGTGTTGTCGAACAGAGCCTGCTTTTGCGCGGCATTCATCTTGCGGAACAGGTCGCCCGGCTGCTGCCAGTGGTCGTCATCCACGCGATGATCCCAATGCGCGGCCGCGCCTGACAATTCGAGTGGCGGCTCGTTCAGCTGCGGCTGATCCGTCCACTCGCCATGGCTGTTCGGCCAGTATGTCAGCGTGGCGCCCAGATTGCCGTCGGTGCGCATCGCGCCGTCGCGGTGATAGCTGTGGAATGGGCATTTCGGCGCGTTGACCGGGATCTGGTGGTGGTTGACACCGAGCCGGTAGCGCTGCGCGTCGCCATAGGAGAACAGGCGGGCCTGCAGCATCTTGTCAGGTGAATAGCCGATGCCGGGCACGACATTCGCCGGCGTGAACGCCGCCTGTTCGACCTCGGCGAAGAAGTTCTCCGGATTGCGGTTGAGCTCGAAATACCCGACCTCGATCAAGGGATTATCCGCCTTCGGCCACACCTTGGTCAGATCGAACGGATTGAACGGGAATGCCTTGGCCTGTGCATCCGTCATCACCTGGATGAACAGCGTCCAGCGCGGGAAGTCGCCGCGCTCGATGCTCTGGAACAGGTCACGCTGGTGGCTCTCGCGGTCCTTGCCGACCAGCGCCTCGGCATCGGCATCGGTCAGGTTCTGGACGCCCTGCCGGGTGCGGAAATGAAATTTCACCCAGACGCGCTCATTGTCGGCATTGATCATGCTGTAGGTGTGGCTGCCGAAACCGTGCTGGTGACGGAAGCTTCTCGGGATGCCGCGCTCGCTCATGACGATGGTGACCTGGTGCAGCGCTTCCGGCAGCAGCGTCCAGAAATCCCAGTTCATGTCGGGGTCGCGCACCCCCGTGCGCGGATGCCGCTTGATGGCGTGGTTGAGGTCGATGAAGCGCAAGGGGTCGCGGAAGAAGAACACCGGCGTGTTATTGCCGACCACGTCCCAATTGCCTTCATCGGTGTAGAATTTCAGCGCGAAACCGCGGATGTCGCGCTCGGCGTCGGCTGCGCCGCGCTCGCCGGCGACCGTCGAGAACCGCGCGAACATCGGCGTCTGCTTACCGATCTCCGAGAAGATGCTGGCCTTGGTGTAGCGCGTGATGTCGTGGGTGACGGTGAAGGTGCCGTGCGCGCCGGCGCCCTTGGCATGCATGCGCCGCTCCGGGATCACCTCGCGGTGAAAATGCGCCAGCTTCTCGATCAGCCAGACATCCTGCAGCAATGCGGGTCCGCGCGGCCCCGCCGTCAGGATGTTCACATTATCGGCAACGGGGGCGCCGGAGGCGTGGGTCAGAAACGGTCTTTTGGTCTCGTCGCTCATCGAAAGCTCCTTGCTGAAGGTCAGCACCTCGCCGTCCCAGCGCCCCGCAGGGAGGCCAGGCGAAAGGCGATTGCATCGCGGGTTGGATGACGGCCGGCGGGGAGGGGGAAAAGTCCGGTGATCGACAAATTGTGAAGCGGGTCTGCGATCCCTCGACGCCGTCGTTGTTCTCCGACAGCTGCAGGATTAAGAGCCGCGGCCGATCGATTCAACGAGCGCTATCCGCTGATTCCAGCCAAATGTCCGTCGATCCCGGCCAACGCAATCGTGGCGGCGGATTCAGGCATCCGCCGCTCGGCATGCCGGCACGCCAATTCTAAATCGGGTGTCAGAATCTGGCGCATTTGTCAGTTGAAGTCGGGCATCGGCTTGCGTCTTCTGATCATGCTCGCGTGCGGCGATACGAATTTGCCGCGGTCCCAATCAGGGAGGCTTTCATGAAGAACAGGCTTCTTAAGTGTCTCACGGCAGCGACGCTCGCCGTCAGCGTTGCGCTTGCACCCGCTGCCCTCGCCAGAGGCGGCGGTGGTGGCGGCGGACATGGCGGCGGCGGTGGCTTCGGTGGCGGCCACGGCGGTGGCGTTGGTGGTGCCATAGGTGCCATGGGTGGCGGCATGCATGGTGGCGGCTTTGGCGGCGGCATGCATGGCGGTGGTTTCGGCGGCGGGATGCGTGGTGGTGGAGCGGCGTTCGCCGCCATGGGCGGTGGCGGACATTTCGCCGGCGGGCACGTTGGTGGTCCCCGCTTCGTCGGTGCACCGGCGATCGGCCCGCGGTTTGCCGGCGCCGGATTCCGCGGTTCGCGCTTCTTCCATCATGGCGGCTTCCGCCACCACCGCTTCCATCGCTTCGCGTTCTTCGGCGCGCCCTATCTCTACGCCGGCTATGACTATGGCTGCTATCGCAGGGTATGGACGGCCTACGGTCTGCAATGGGTCAATGTGTGCGGGGACTATTGGTGATCGCCCAACCAACCGCACCGTTGTCGCGGTCGTCGCCAGACGTTCCATCCAGCCCCGGAATGGGATAGTCTGGCGGCGATTGTCGCGGGGCGGCCGCTCGGAGAGTTTGCGAACTCGGAGAGTTCAACATAGCTCGGAGAGTTCATGAATATGACCGGTGCCCACCGCCGCATTCTCGTCGTCGAGGACGATCCGGAAACCGCGGATCAGCTCGTCGAGGAGCTCACCACCAGCGGTTATGATGTGGATTTGGCGGCGAACGGCCGCGAGGCGCTGAGCCAGGGTGCGGCGCGCGACTATGCCGTGATCACCATCGATCGTATGCTGCCCGACATCGACGGCATCACGGTGATGCGTCAGATGCGCGACGGCGGCATCGCAGTGCCGGTCCTGATCATCAGCGCGCTTGGCGAAATCGACGACCGGGTGCGTGGCTTGCGCGCCGGCGGCGACGACTATCTTGTCAAGCCGTTCTCCTTTGTCGAACTGCTGGCGCGGCTGGAGGCGCTTGGCCGCCGCAGCGAGACCGTTGCAAAGGAGACCATCCTGCGGGTCGGCGATCTTGCGATTGATCTGATTTCGCGGACGGCGAGCCGCCGTGGCCGCAGAATTCCGCTGCTACCGAAAGAATTCCAGCTGCTCGAATATCTGGCGCGCAACGAAGGCCGCGTGGTGTCGCGCGCCATGCTGCTGCGGCATGTGTGGGATCTGCACTTCGATCCCTCGACGAACATCATCGACGTCTATGTCGGGCGTTTGCGCCGCAAGGTCGACGACCAGCAAGCCTATCCGCTGATCCACACGATCCGCGGCATCGGGTACTGCCTCCGTGCTCCTGGCTAAGACCCTCAAGTCGTCGACGTTCCGCCTGGCGTTGATCGCCATAGGTGTCTTTGGCCTGATCGTCTCCGCGATCTTCGCCTATGTTTACTGGTCGACGTTGTCCTATGTGCGCGACAGATCCGACCGCGCGATCATGACCGAGCAGGCGAGCCTCGATGATGCCTACGCGCGGTCCGGCCGCGATGGACTGACCGCGTTGATCGCGCAACGCGTCGCGGACAAGGGCTTTGCCGATCATGTGTATTTGTTGGTCGGTCCCGGATCGACCGTGCTGGCGGGAAATCTCAGGCAGTGGCCGGCGGGCGCTGCCGAGAAGGGATGGGCTGAATTTCGTGCCTCCCTGCCACAGCTTTCCTCGGGCTCCTCCCTGCTGCGAGGCGTGACGGAAACCCTGTCAAACGGCGATCGGCTGCTGGTCGGCCATGACATCAGCGATCTTGACGGCTTCATGGCGCAGATCAGGGCCGCCGGCATTGCCGTCGTCGTGCTGATCATCGGGCTTGCGGCTGCTGCCAGCATCGGCGTCACGCGGCGAACCGTCGGCCGGATCGAGTCGATCAATGCGACCAGTCGCGCCATCATGCTCTCCGGCCTCGACCAGCGCATCCCGCTCCGCGGCAGCCATGACGAATGGGATCGCGTCGCCGAGAATCTCAATCTGATGCTGGACCGGATCCAGACCCTGATGGGGGACGTCAAGCAGGTCAGCGAAAATATCGCCCACGACCTGCGCACGCCGCTGACCCGGATGCGCGGCCGGCTCGAGAAGGCCTATCACGCCCCGCGGAGCGGCGAGGGGGATGCTGCGCTGATCGGCGACACCATCGCAGATCTCGACGCGGTGCTCGGGATGTTCGCGTCGATCACGCGGATTTCCGAGATCGAGACGCGAGCCCGCAAGGGTGCGTTTCGCACCGTCAATCTCGTCGAGATCGCCGCCGAGGTGGTCGAGCTCTACGATGCCGCGGCTGAGGAGGTTACCACCCGCCTCGATCTTGCCGGCGATCAGGCGGTGCTGGTCACCGGCGACCGCGACCTGCTGTTCGATGCGATTGCCAATCTCGTCGACAACGCTATCAAGCATGGTCGCCCGGGTGGGCGGGTGACGGTGACCTGCGACAACGATGAGCGAGGCGCGGTGATTTCGATCGCCGATGACGGCCCCGGCATACCCGCCGAGCAGCACGACCACGTCTTCAAGCGCTTCTACCGGCTGGAACAGAGCCGCTACACGCCCGGCAACGGCCTCGGCCTCAGCCTGGTTGCGGCCGTGGCGAGTCTGCACGGCGCGCGGATCGAGTTGCGCGACAATGCGCCGGGATTGTTGTGCAGGTTGGTCTTTCCCGCCGCGGAAACGTAGGGCTAGCGCGGAGTGGCCCACAAAATCGTTTCGCGAGAATGAAAGCGAATGGCCCGCCGGCCAAGCCATACATTCGATGTCGTCTCTGCGAAAGCAGGGACCCATAGCCACCGCTACTGATTGGCTTCGGCCGCTGGGGCCACAGTTCACTTTAACAACGCAATCCTATGGTTATGGGTCCCTGCTTTCGCAGGGACGACGACGGAGTGGAGTCTCTTTCAAAACCGTCTTGCCATCTCCGCCAGCCGCCGGTGCGCCGCCTCGCGGGCGGCGCGGATCGGCTCGGCGGGCCCGGTGGTCGGGCCGATCGGCACGAAGCTCACGTCGCTGATGCCGATGAAGCGCAGCGCCTCGCGCAGATAGGGCGTTGCCATGTCGATGCGGCCGCGGTTCATGCCGGTGACGAAGTCGCTGCCGCTTGCGAGGATCACGATCGTCGGGCGGTCCTTGAGCAGCGGCAGATAGCCCTGCGCTGGATCGAAGCGGAAGGCCAGCCCGGGCTGGATGATGACGTCGAGCCATTGCTTGAGCTTGTAGGGAATGCCGAAATTCCACATCGGCGTCGAGATCAGCACGCGATCGGCCAGCGACAGCCGCAGCGCGAGGCGCTCAGCGATTGCGAAGGCGTCGTGCTGCGAATTGGTGAAGCTCTTGCCGTCGATCCGGGCGTATTTGGCCTCGAGCAGATGTCCCTCGAATTCCGGCAGCGGCTCGCGCCAGAGGTTCATCGCGTCGATCTCCCAGTCCGGCCGCGCCTGACGGAAGCGATCGAGAAAAGCGCGCGCGCCGGCCGCCGATTCCGAATCGGGGCGCGGTGAGCAGTTAAGGTGCAGCAGCTTCGGCACCGCGCCTCCCTAGCCGAGTGCCTTGATCACGGTGTCAGCGTTGGTCACGACGGAGACGTTCTGGAGCGCGAAATTGATCGCGGCGTTGTGCCAGTCGGCATTCATGGTCGAGCAGCAATCCTCCGGCACGATCATGAAATAGCCCTTGTCGGCGCCGGTGCGCGCGGTGTGCTCGACCGACATGTTGGTCCAGGCTCCGGTATTGATGATCATGTCGCGGCAGGTTGCCTTCAGGATGGTCTCGAGCCGGGTGCCCTCCCAGGCGCTCATCCGCATCTTCTCGACCACGAAGTCGCCCGGGCGCGGCTCAAGTCCCGAGACTGGTGCTGCGCCCCAGCTGCCGCGCACCATCGCCTTGCTGTCGACCAATCCCTCGAACAGCGGCGCGTTCAAGGTGACGCCGGGCGCGCCCGGCTCGACGACGAACCAGACATGGATGATGGCGACGCCGCGCGCCCGCGCAGCCTCCGCGACGCGGCGAACGTTCTCGACGACATGCTGCTGGCGGGCGTGTGCGGGCGCACCGGACTCAGCGAACGCGCCGCCGTCCATGATGACGTCGTTCTGCATGTCCTGGATGATCATCGCGCAGCGTTGCGGATCGAGCTGCATCTCACCGGCGGCGAGATTCGGCGCAGGCGTGGACGGAGCGGCACCCGCGCCGCCGCGCTTGCCGCTCATATAGGGCTCGTGGCGCGGGCCGACCTTGGTCGGGATCGCATAGACCGAATGGGTCGCGGTCAGATAGAGTGTGCGGAAGTCGGCGCCGCCCCATGCGAGGTTGGCGACGAGCTCGGGCAGGCGGACCTTGCCGAGCAGGCCGCCGGCGGACGAATAGACCCAGACGCCGCCAGGCGCGGTGACCCAGACATTGCCGCGCTGGTCGCACTTCATGCCGTCGGGCACGCCGGGCTCGAGCTCGGAGCGGATGCCGGAGGCGAACACGCGCGGATTACCGACCGAGCCGTCCGCCGTGACGTCGAAGGCGCGGATCAGCGCTTGCACGGTGTCGTTGACATAGAGGATGCGCTCGTCGGGCGAGAAGCACAGCCCGTTCGGCTGCTCGAACAGATAGCAGTCGACCAGCAATTTCGGCGCGCCGCCGCCGGGCGGCACGCGATAGATGCCCTGGAAGCCGAGCTGACGCGGCCGTTCGACGCCATAGACCGGCATGCGGCCGTACCAGGGATCGGAGAAATAGATCGCGCCGGAGGAATGCACACAGACGTCGTTCGGACTGTTGAGCTCCTGGTTCTCGTAATGCGAAGCCAGCACCTCGCGCCGCCCGTCGGGCCGCTCGCGGATCAGCGAGGATGTTGCGTGCTCGCAGACGATCAGGTTGAGGTCCGCGTCATAGGTCATGCCGTTGCATTTGTTCGACGGCCGCTTGACCTCGACGACGCCGCGCCGCGCATCCCAGCGCCGGCGCACATCGCCCGGCATGTCGGAGAACAGCAGGAAGTGATCGACCGGATGCCAGATCGGTCCCTCCGTGAAATCGAAGCCGGTCCCGACCTGGCCGACCGGCGCGTAGGGATCGATCAGGTCTTCGAACTCGCTGCGCAGCGTGACATGCGTCATCGCCTCGATCCTCTACGCCGGGAACCAGTTGCGCTGCGGCAGGCTCTGCACGACCGGCCCGGGTACCTGGTCATGCAGGCGGCCGACCACCATGCCGCCCTCGATCTTGGCCGGGCGATCATGCACCGGAAGCAGATAGCGGGAGCTCGAGAGCAGCTTCTTGATCGCGGCCTTCTCGGCGCGCTTGCTGGTGCCGTGGTTGCCCGTGGTGCGCGGCTCGGCGTCGTGGATCTCGTTAAAGGGATTCACGATCTGGTCGTTGAAATCGTAGATCACATCGCCGCAGATCGTCGCAATCCCGTCGGCGGTGTGGACATGGATGTTCATCGAGCCTTCGGTGTGGGCGTTGGCGGCGTCGCAATACACGCCCGGCATCAGCTCGACCGGGCCGGTGATTTCGAGGTCGAGAAAGCGCAGCGCGCTCTTGGTGTGCAGGCGATCGATCAGGTGCTTGATGTCAGGCGCCGGATACTGCGGATGCATCAGGCCGGAGACGGAGTATTCCAGCTCCTTGCGGTTCAGCACGACGGTCGTGTTCATCGGGAACAGATCGTCCTTGCCGGCATGGTCGATGTGCAGATGGGTGTGGCAGACGAAGCGGACGTCGCCCATCCGCACGCCGTGGCGAGCGAGCTGGTTCTCGATCATGTTCTCGTGGAACTGGAGCCCGCGCATGCCGAGCGTCTCCATGATCTGGTTGGAGCGATAGCCGGTGTCGACCAGCACGGGGTAGGGGCCGCCGAGGATCAGGAAGCCGAGCGTCAGCACGCGGCGGGTGCGGCCGCAATTGTGCCCGAGCACGAGGAAGCTCGATTCCAGCTCGATATCGCCATAGTCCAGAATCTTGATCTCTAGCGGCATCTGTCTCCCTCCCAATTCGTGTTCGTTGTTATGTTCGAGCCCGCGGTGCGCCTACGGCCCCAGCCGATAGACCCGCGCCGCCGTTGTGCTGAAGATCGCTTCGCGCTGCTCGGGGCTGAGCCGTTCGGCGGCCGTCTTGAACGCGGCGATGAGTTCGCTGTAGCTGGTCCACAGCTTCTCGATCGGAAAGTTGGAGCCGAACAGGCAGCGGTCGGCGCCGAAGATCGCAACGCTGTCGGTCACGATGCCGGCGATATGCGCGGCATCGTTGCGATGGATGAAGGTGCCGAGCCCCGACAGTTTCGATACCACGTTGGGATATTGCGCGAGTCGCGTCATCCCGCTGCGCCAGGCGGCGCGGCCCCGCGGCGACAGATCCTCCAGCATGCCGGCATGCTGCAGGATGAACGTCACGTCAGGCCAGGCCTCCGCAAGGCCGGCCGCATCGGCCATCTGCGGCGCGAACACCTGCAGGTCAAAACTCCAGTGGTAGTCGGCGAGGTGGCCGACATTGCGCCGGATCACGGGATCGGTGCAGAGATCGGCACGGGCGGCGAAGCGGTACAGCGGGTTCTCGTGCCAGTGCAGCTGCATGCGCACGCCGCGCACCAGCGGATAGCGCCTCAATCGATCGAGTTGCGGGCGGACGTCGGCGACGGAAAAATCGGCATAGGCGACCAGGGCGTGCGGCCAGCCGTGCTGGTCCGCGGTCTGCTGCACCCAGGCCGCCTCGTCTTCGAACTGGCCGTTTGGCCAGTTGGTCTGGACATAGACCGAGCGGGTAACGCCGGTGCCCTTGAGGTCGTCGAGATATTCCTCGATCGGATAGTCGCGGCGGATCGGCTCGTAGGGGCCGAAGATGCGCGGCTGCATCGGGCCGGACAGCCAGGCGAGATCGGCCTGCCGCCAGATGTGATGATGTCCGTCGACAATGCCAGTCACGCAGCTCTCCTTGTTCCAAGCGACAGCAGATGCGCGACCACAGCCGCGCTGGATCCGCCGTCCACGAGATCGTCGACGAAGCGCCGGATCGCGATCAGCGCCTCGGTTTGCGGCGCGAAGCCGGGCGAGGTTGCGAGCGGCGTCAGCCAGCTGACGCGCCAGGCCCGCCGCGACAGCTTTGCCACCGCATCACGCAATGCCGCCGGGTCGCCGCGCTCGAGGCCGTCGGAGACGATCACGACGGCGGCGCCGCGGGCATATCCGCCGAACCGCGGCACGGCGAGGAACGCCTGCAGCGCATCGCCGATCCTTGTGCCACCGTCCCAGTCGCTGACCAGGAAGGACGCCGCGCTCAGCGCCTGCTCGCGGCGCTTCAGCCGCAGCGCCGTCGTGACGCGGGTCAGTCTTGTGCCGAAGGTGAAGACCTCGACATTGCCCGCCGCCTGCACCAGCACATGCGCGAGCTTCATGTTCTCCTCGGTGCGCGCCTTCATCGAGCCGGAGACGTCGATCAGGAACAGGATCTTGCGCGGGCGCTGGCGGCGGCGCATCCGCCCGAGCCGCAGCACCTCGCCATCGTTGCGGACGCTGTCGCGCAGCGTGCGGCGCAGATCGGCGAACGGGCCGCTGCGCGCGCGGCGTCGCCGGTGGCCGCGCCGTCGCGGCAGTCGCCTTGCCGCCTCGCGCGACAGTTTTCGCAGCGGATCGCTGGTCGCGGCCTGTGCAAAGCGGCGCTCGACCAGTGCCTCGGCCCGCGCCGCGGCGAGGCCGGACTCATTGGCCTCGTCGGCGAGCGGTGGCTCGTCCTCGCCGCGGCCTTCCTCCTGCAGGCGAACGGTCTCCTCATCCTCGCCATCGGCCTGCTCGATGGCATCAGCGCCGCGGAAGTGGATGTCGAACAGCCGGTCATAGGTCGCGCGGCGCTCGGGCGGCGGCGCCAGCGTCGCGAGCCCGGCCTGGCGGATGTGCTCGAGGCTGCGCGGACCGAGCAGCTCGATTGCGGCGAGGAAGCTTGTCGTCTGCTCCGGCGCAACCGAAAAGCCGTTGGCGCGCAGCAGCGCGACGAACGAGACAAATATTCGCGCGGCGCGCGGCAGCTGCAGGTCGTCGTTCACGCGGCCGCCTCCGCGATGATCGCATCGAGCCGCGGTGAAATGAAATGCAGATCCTCCTCGTTCTTCAGCGCGACGCCGATCGAGCGCTTGAACGCGTCCGGCCAGCGCGCGCCACCCTTGTTGAGCAGGGTCGCGGCCTCCGCCCAGTCGACCGCCTCGGCGATCCCGGGCGCCTTGCTCAGCGGCTCGCGGCGCAGCCGGCCGACGGCGGCAACCACGGCGCGGGCGGTGGCCTCGGCGACGCTGGACGCCCGCATCATCACGATACGCGCCTCGCGCTCGGCATTCGGATAATCGATCCAGTGGTAGACGCACCGCCGCCGCAGCGCCTCGTGCAGATCGCGCGTCCGGTTCGACGTCAGCACCACGACGGGATGCTCGGCAGCGCGCACCGTGCCGCGCTCGGGGATCGAGATCTGGAAGTCGGAGAGGAATTCGAGCAGGAAGGCCTCGAACTCCTGATCGGCGCGGTCGATTTCGTCGATCAGCAGCACCGTCGCGTCGGGCGCGCGCAGCGCTGCCAGCATCGGCCGCTCGATCAGGAAGGCGTCGCCATAGATGTCGATGCTCTCCTCACCGGCCTGCCGGATCGCCAGCATCTGGCGCGGGTAGTTCCATTCGTAGAGAGCCGCGGCGGCGTCGATGCCTTCATAGCATTGCAGGCGGATCAGCCTGCGGCCGAGCACGGCGGCGATCGCTTTGGCGGCCTCGGTCTTGCCGACACCCGGCGCGCCCTCGAGCAGCAGCGGCTTACCCAGCGCAAGCGAGAGATAGGAGGCGGTCGCGATGCTGTCGTCGGCAAGGTAATAGGCCGCGCGCAGCGCCTTCTCCAGCGCCTCGGGGCTGTCGATGCCGACGATGTTGCTGCGGACCGGCATAGAGAAACCTCAGCGCCGTGGCTGCGGCCGCGCGCCGCCTTGCGCCTTGATGGCGCGCAACACCTTTTCCGGCGTGATCGGCAGATCGTCGATCCGCACCCCGACCGCGTTGAAGATTGCGTTGGCGACCGCAGGCAACACCGGATTGGCGCACATTTCTCCTGGTCCCTTGGCGCCGAACGGACCGTCGGGCGCCGGGCGTTCCAGCACCGCGATGTCGTGCGGGCAGATGTCGCCCGGACCCGGCATCAGATATTCGACGAAATCGCGCGGACCGTGCACAGGCTCCGGATAATAGGGCTCCGGCGTCTCATAGAGCGCGTGGCTGACGCCCATCCAGGCGCCACCGACCAGCTGCTGCTCGACCAGCCGCGGATTGAGCGCGCGGCCGAGCTCATAGGCGGAGTCCATCCGGACCATGTCGACCTCGCCGGTCTCGTCGTCGACCTCGACCTCGGCGACGAGGCAGGCATGCGCGTAGCATGTCGCAGGCGACATCTCGCCGGTCTCGGGGTCGACGTCGGACAGCGGCACCAGGAAGATGCCGCGGCCGGAGATGGTCTTGCCCTGCTTGAACTGCGCGGCAATCGCGACGTCCTTGGTGGAGATCGAGCGATGCGGCGCGCCCTTGACGTGGATGTTGCCGCGGCCGTCGGTCTCGAGGTCGGCGGCATTCACCTCTAGTTCCTCGGCGGCCGCCTCCATCATCACACCGCGCGCTTCGCGCGCCGCCGCCATCACGGCGTTGCCGACGCGATGCGTGCCGCGCGAGGCGAACGAGCCCATGCAGTGCGGGCCGGTGTCGGAATCCGCGGTATCGACATAGACGTCCTCGACCGGCACGCCGAGCGTCTCGGCGCAGATCTGCCGTGTCACCGACTTCATGCCCTGGCCGAGATCGATCGACGACAGCGCAACGGTGAACTTGCCGCTGGGGTTGGAATGCACCAGCGCCTGGCTCGGATCGCCGCCGAGATTCATGCCGATGGGATAATTGACCGACGCGATGCCGCGTCCGCGATGCCGGGTCATGGTCAGCGCCTCCTGGTGCCGAAGACGGAAGAGAAGCGGGTCGCGCCATGCGACGGCGCGCTCGGCCGCGGCGGCGGAGATGACGGCGGCGGTGAAGAGGGCGGCGGTGGCGGCGGCTCGCGGGTCGCGGCCGGCGCGCGGTCATACGTCGTGCGCTGCTGGGACGGCGCGGCCGACGGCGCATGTCTCTCGCGCGGGGTCGGCGTCACCGCGGCGCGCGCGCCGCCGCCATCCTTGCGCGACGACATCCGCTTGAAGTCCTCGCGGAGCGGCCACTTGGCCTTCTCCGCGGCGACCTGCACGCATTCGATCAGCGCGGTGTTCTTTGCCTCGCGGCGGTGCGCCTTCATGTCGCCGTCGCGATACGCATTGAGGATCCGGAACTCCATCGGGTCCATGCCGACGAGATGGGCGAGCTTGTCCATCTGGCATTCAATGGCGAAATCCATCGCCGTGACGCCGAAGCCGCGCATCGCGGTCGCCGGCGTCCGGTTGGTGAAGACGCAGTAGACGTCGCCATGGACGTTCGGGATCGTGTAGGGGCCAGGCAGATGGGCGGCGCATTTCACCGCCGCATAGCTCGACAGCCGCGTATAGGCGCCGCTGTCGAAGTAGGCGCGCACCTTGCGGGCGATGATGCGGCCGTCGCGCATCACGCCGTCCTTGATGTAGATGCGCTCGGCGCCGCGCGGCGGGCCGTACTGCATCTCCTCCTCGCGCCCGAACACATAGCGCACCGGGCGACCGGTCAGCATCGCGCCGAGGATGCAGAGCGGCTCTGTCAGCGTATCGACCTTGCCGCCGAACCCGCCGCCCACGGTGCCGCCGATGAAGTGGAAGGTGTTGGAAGGCACGTCGAGGATCTTCGCGCAGGTGTCCACCGAGAAGAACAGCGCTTGCGTCGAGGTGTAGACGATGTAACGGCCGTTGGTGTCGGGAGCTGCGATCGAGCCGTTGGTTTCGGTCGGCGCGTGCTCGATCGGCGACATTTGGTAGCGCTGTTCCAGCACATGGTCGGCCGTGGCGAGCGCGCGGTCGGCATCGCCGAAGCGAAGCTGCTGGTGATCATAGGTCTCGTGATAGGTGAAGGTGTTCCCGGGATAGACCTCGTTGACCACGGGGGCGCCCGGCTTGAGCGCGTCCTCGACGTCGAACACCGCCGGCAGCGGCTCATAGTCGATCTTGACCTTTGCGATGGCCTCATAGGCCTCGCGCGGGCTGTCGGCGACGATCGCGACGACGGGCTCGCCCTTGTAGCGCACCTTGTCGACCGCGAGCGAGGGCTCGTCATCCTTGCCGAAATTGATCAGGCTGAGCAGCGTGTTCAGGTTGCGCGGCACGTCGGAGGCGCGGATCACGCGCCGCACGCCCTGCGACCGCTCGGCCTCCGAGGTGTCGATGCGGCGGAGTCTTGCGTGGTGATGCGCGCTGCGGACCACCTTCAGATGCAGCATGCCCTGCAGCTTGTGGTCATCGAAATAGGGCGAGGTGCCGGTGACATGGCCGAGCATGTCCTGGCGCTGCGTGCCTTTGCCGATCTCGTTCAGATTGTCGTCGCGCTCGTCGGCGAAGATGTCCTTGCGCAGTTCCAGCATGGCACTGTTCCCTTACGCACGCGCCCGGCCGTCGAACGCGGCTGATAGCACGGCGTTGATGATCGGCTCGTAGCCGGTGCAGCGGCAGATATTGCCGGAGATCGCCTCGACCACTTCGGCGCGGCTTGGCTGCGGATTGCGGTCGAGCAGCGCTTTCGCGGCCATCAGCATGCCCGGCGTGCAGTAGCCGCACTGCGCGGCGAAATTGTCGGCGAAGGCGCGCTGCAGCGGGTGCAAATTGGGGCCGTCCTTGATGCCGTCGAGCGTCTCGACCGAGCGGCCGGCAACCGTCTCGGCGAGCGTCAGGCAGGAGAGATGCAGCTCGCCGTCGATCAGCACGCTGCAGGTGCCGCAGCCGCCCTGGCCGCAGCCGAATTTCGGCGTCATGTCGCCGATCAGCTCGCGCAGCGCGACCAGGAGGTTGGTGCCGCCGTCGACGAAGATCGCGACGTCGCGGCCGTTATGCTGGAATTGAAGGGCAGTCTTGGCCATGATGATTATTCCTGACCGGACAACAGGCGGCGGAGATGCACGCCGACGATCTCGCGGCGATACCAGGCGCTGGCAAGCGCATTGTCGCCGGGTGACGTTCCCTCGACCGCTGCCGCAGCAGCGGCGCTGATGGTGGAGGCGTCGAGCGCGCGGCCTTCCAGCGCACGCTCGGCGGCGCGGGCGCGGATCGGCGTCGGCGCCATGGAGCCGAGCGCGACGCGGGCGCCGACGATCCGGCTGCCGTTGACCGGCAGATGTGCTGCGAGGGTGATCACCGCGCCGCCCTTGGGTTTGATCCGCGCGATCTTGCGGTAGCGGAAGGCCTCAGTGCTGCCGGGCCTGGCAAAGGAGATCGCCAGCACCAGCGATCCGGCCTGCCGATCGCGCGATTGCAGGAACTCCTCGATCGGGATCTCGCGGCCGCCGAGGCCGCCCTGGACGGACACGGTGGCATCAAGCGCGAGCAGCGCGACCGTGAAGTCGCCATACGGCACCGGCGCGAACAGATTGCCGCCGACGGTGCCCATGTTGCGCACCGCCGGTCCGCCGATCGAGCGCGCCGGGGCATGCAGGAAGGTGAGGTCGCGTTCGGCCAGGATGCGCGCGAAGGTGACGCCGGCGCCCAGCGTGATGCGCGAGCCTGACGCGTCGATCCGTGTCATCGCATGGTCGCTGGCGCGCACGATGGTCGAGATCGAGATGTCGCCCTCGTTCAGCGCCCGCATCACCAGCGTGCCGCCGCCGAGATAGCGGGCGCTGCGATCCGACGACAGCGCCGCCGCGGCGTCATGGGTGCTGGTGAAGGTCTTCACCGTGACTGGCATGATGGTGCTCTCCGCTTACGCGGCCTCCTTCAGATGCCGGCGGATGGCGTCGAAGCCGGCCTGGTAGATGTCTTCCGAAACCATCTTCGTGATGCGCTCGCTGTCTTCGGTCCGCGTCATGAAGCGCGCCTCCCAGTGCCAGAAGGTGCGGTCGCCGTCGGTGACCGGCAGCAGGCGGACATGCGCCACGTAATTGAACATCGGGATCGGCGTATCGAGCAGGCAGTAGCTGAACGATTGCTCAAGATCGGACAACGCCAGCAATTGCTCGCGCAGCTCGGCGCCGTCCTTCAGCTTGAAGCGCCTGACGCAGCCGATCTTGTCGGACGGCTGCGCGCGCTCGATGCCGCTGGTTGCGACCGCCGGATGCCAGCGGTCATGACCGTTGAAATCACGCAGCACGGCCCACACCGCATCGGTCGGCGCATCCAGGATCGTACTCTTGACGATATGCGGCACGGTCAAAATCCAATATCTGCGGTTTTGATGTCTCGAGCCGCGTGCCTCACCTCTCCCCAGCGGGGAGAGGTCGGCGCGTTGCGCCCGGTGAGGGAGCGCAGGTCCCACGAGGGTCCGCAACCCCTCACCCGGATCGCATCTTGCGATGCGATCCGACCTCTCCCACAAGGGGAGAGGTGGACCGTTCGCTCGGAGAGATCTGATCTATGCATTCCGCTATCCCCCGAACGCCCGTTTCAGCGCGTCGAAGCCACCCTGGAACACGCCGCCGCCGATATTGTTGACGAGCTCCGCCTCGCGTTCCGGCGCGCAGTCGAATTCGGCGGTCCATTCCAGGAAGGTCTGGTCGCCGTCGGTGACCGGCGTGAGCCGCAAGGTCGCGACGTAGTTCTCGACACCCATCGGCGATTCCAGGATCGAATAGGTGCAGAACATGTCGTAGTCGGACAGCCCGAGCAGTTTCTCGCGGATGCGATCGCCGTTGCGCAGCCGGAAATCCCTGACGCAGCCGATCTTGTCGGAGGGCTCGCCGCCCTCGATTCGGCTTTCGGCGATCGCGGGATGCCAGTTCGGCAGCCCGTTGAAATCGCGGACGCGGGCCCAGACCCGGTCGTTGCGGGCGTTGACGACGGTGGAGACGTAAACCCGTGCCATGGCGTCAGCTCAGTCCTTCTTGCGCGGCGTGCGCTCAGGGCGCGCCGGCTCGCCGCCGCCCTCGGGCGCCGCCGGCTTGGCATCGCCGCCGCTCTTGCGCGCGGAATCCTTGATGCCCTGCATGTCTCGGGCTTCGCGGATCAGGCCGGGCATCTTGGCGAGGCTGCCGCCCTCGACGCCGATATCCGACAGGATCGAGTCGATCAGCGGCGCCTGCACGCGGTAGCGCAGCGCCGAGTCGATCACCTCGTCGGTGGCGCTGCGGCCGGTGCCGTTGCCGTGGCCATTGCCGTTGAGGCCGTCGACCTGGAGGATGCGGATGCCTTCGATCTTCTCCATCGGCTTGACGCTCTCGCGGACGATGCCCTCGATCCGGTCGAGCAGCTTGCGGCGGAACAGCGAGTAGCGCGCCTGGTCGGTCAACACGTTCTCGGCTTCGTTGAGCAGGCGCTGCGCCTCGGCCTCGACCGCGGCGCGGACGCGTTCGGCTTCCGCGGCGATCCTGGTCTCCTCGGCCTGCTTCTCGGCCAGCAGCACCTCGACGGTCTTGCGCCGCTTGGCGATCTCGCTTTCGCGCGCGGTGACGACGCGCTCGGCCGCTTCGGTCGCACGGATCCGGGCGTCCTCGGCCGCGGCGCGCGCCGCGGACTCCTCCAGCGACTTCTGATGCAGCGCGATAGCCTTCTCCATCAGTGCTGTCTCGACGTCCTTCTCTCTGTTGACCTCGAGCTTGCGCAGCTCGCGCTCGCGGCCGATGCGGGCCTCGTCGAGGCCACGGTCGGAGGCGATGCGGGCGCGCTCGACCTCCTCGCGGGCGACGATCTCGGCCTCCTGCAGCGACTGGTTGCGGGCGACCTCGAGCTGCTCGATCGCACGGCGCCGCTCGATCCGGGCCGCCTCCAGCGCCTGCTCGCGCGAGACGTCGGTGGTGTCGATGTCCTTGCGCGCCACAATTTCGGCCTGCCGGACTTGCCGGTCGGCATCGATCCGCTCGGAGCGCTTGGCGGCGAGCGCGATCACGCGCTCCTCGTCGGCGAGCTCGATCGCCTTCTTCTGGTCGATGTTGAGCACTTCGCGGGTCCTGGAGGAGGTGATCCGCTCGCTCTCCAGCGTCAGTTCGACATCGATGCGCTGCCGTTCGATGGCGTCGCGGCGCTTCAGCTCGGCGGCCTCGATCGCCTCGGTGCGCGCGATCTCGAGCCCGCGGGTTTCGCGCTCGGCGCGGATGCGCTGCGCGGCGACCGACTTCTCCTGCGAGATCCGCGCCGCCTCGATCGCCTCGCGGGAGGCGATATCGGCTTCCTCGATCGCGCGGGTGCGCGCGATCTCAAGCGCCCGGACGTGCTCCTCCTGGGCGATCCGCGACGCTTCGGTGGCTTCGCGGGCACTGATCCCGGCGATCTCGACCGCCTGGTTGCGCTCGATTTCGAGCTTGCGCGTGGTGTGGTCGGCGGCGATGCGCTCGGCGGCCAGCATCTTCTCGCGCGCGATGCGGGCGGCCTCGACCGCCTTCTGCGCCTCGATCTCGGCTTCCTGGATGGTGCGGACCTGCTGGATCTCCAGCGCGCGGGTGCGCTCGTCGGACGAGATGCGCTCGACATTGACCGTCATGGTCTGGGCGATACGCGCCTTCTCGGTGGCCTCGCGCGCGGCGATCTCGGCTTCGTCGACCGCGCGGGTGCGCTCGATCTCGCGGCGCCGGGTCTCTTCCTCATTGGCGATGCGGGCGTCGGTGACGACGCGGTCCTGCTGGATGCGGGCCTTCTCGATCGCTTCGCGGGCGGCGATCTCGGCTTCCTCGACCGTGCGCATTCGCTCGATCTCGCGCTGGCGCACCTCGCGCTCGGAGGCGATGCGGGTGGTGTCGACCGAGCGTTGGTTGGCGATCCGGACCTTCTCGATCTCCTCGCGGGCCAGCAGCTCCTTCTCTTCGACCGCCCGCGTCCGCTCGATCTCCTTGTGCCGGGTCTCGCGTTCCGAGGCGATCCGGGCTTCGGTGATCGCTTGCTCGTTGGCGATGCGCGCCTTCTCGATGGCTTCGCGCGCGGTGATCTGGGCCTGCTCGGCCTCGGTCTCGCGTAGTGCGCGCTCGCGGGCCACTTCGGTGCGCTGCAAGGCGCGGCGCATCTCAATGTCGCGTTCCTGTTCGAGGCGGGCGGTCTCGCTTTCGCGCTCGATCTCCAGCGCCTGCCGCTCGGCCTCGAGATTACGGGAGCGGATCTTGATCATCGAGTCCTGCTCGATGTCGTTGCGCAGCTTGCGCTTGGCCTCGATGTCTTCCATCAGGCGGGTCAAGCCTTCGGCGTCGAAGCGGTTCGAGGGATTGAAATATTCGAGGTCGGTCTGATCGAGATCGGTGATCGCGACCGACTCCAACTCGAGGCCATTCTGCGCCAGTGCTTCGGCGGCATTGGCCTTGACGCGCGCCACATAGTCGCCGCGCTGCTCGTGCATCTGCTCCATCGTCATCTCGGAGGCGACCGAGCGGATCGCGGAGATGAATTTGCCGGAGAGCAGGGTGTGGAGTTGCTCGGGCTCCATGGTGCGGCGGCCGAGCGTGGCGGCAGCGATCGAGACCGCTTCGCGGGCCGGCTGAACCCGGACGTAGAAATCGGCCTCGATGTCGACGCGCATCCGGTCGCGGGTGATCACCGCGTCCTGCCTGGAGCGCACTATACCCATCGGCAGCACGTTCATGTTGACCGGCGTGTAGTCGTGGATGAAGGGCAGCACGAAGGCGCCGCCATTGATCACCACGCGCTCGCCGAGGAAACCGGTGCGGACGAAGGAGACCTCCTTCGACGAGCGGTGATACAGCCAGTTCACGACATAGACGATGATGACGATCGCGACGATTGCTACGATGAGCCAGAGGATCAATTCACCGACTAGCATCCCCGACATCTCTTCCTCCCTTGGTCCACGGCGGCTAGCGCGCGCCGATCGCCTTGAATTTGCGAACCTGATCCGTCAGCGCCCGCTCGACCGGCAGGCGCTCCATCGAGGAGGCGCCGTAGAAGCCGTGACAGTTGCGGGTCTTCTTCATGATGAAGTCGGCATCCGCGGGGTCCGCGATCGGACCGCCGTGCGCGAGCACGATGATGTTCGAATTGACGCTGAGCGCAGCCTCGGCCCAGGCCTCGATGCGGGCAGGGCAGTCGGCGAGTTTTGGCGCGGTCTGCGCGCCGATCGTGCCGCCGGTGGTCAGGCCCATATGGCAGACGATGATGTCGGCGCCGGCGATCGCCATGGCGGCAGCCTCCTGCTCACTGAACACATAGGGCGTGGTCAGCATGTTCTTCTCATGAGCCTTCGCGATCATGTCGATCTCCAGCGCGTAGGACATTCCGGTTTCTTCGAGGTTGGCGCGGAAGATGCCGTCGATCAGGCCGACGGTCGGGAAGTTCTGCACACCGGCAAAGCCGAGCGCCTTGAGCTGGTCGAGGAAGACGTCCATGTCACGGAACGGATCGGTGCCGTTGACGCCGGCGAGCACCGGCGTCCTGGTCACGACCGGCAGCACCTCGCCAGCCATCTCCACGACGATCGCGTTGGCATCGCCATAGGGCATCAGTCCGGCCAGCGAGCCGCGGCCGGCCATGCGGTAGCGGCCGGAATTGTAGATCACAATCAGGTCGACGCCTCCAGCCTCCTCGCATTTCGCCGACAGTCCCGTGCCGGCGCCGCCGCCGACGATCGGATCGCCCCGTGCGATCATGGCGTGAAACTTCTTCAACAGCGCACTGCGTTCAAACCTGGCCATGGGTCACCTCGCCACTCTCCGCCGACCACCGGCGCGTCCGAGCAAAGGGCGGAACGCGTTGACGATAGCGGCGGTGAACTCTGGATCGTTGATGTTGCGCTTGATGCGGATGATCTGCCGGTTGCCGTTCTGGCGCACGGTGCGCTCCAGCGCGCGGAAGAGCGCCGCATCGGCCTCCGGGTCCCAGAACGGCTGGCCGGGTGAATCGAGCGCGGAGACACCGCCCTCGGCCAGGAAGAAGCGGACCGGCCCGTCCATCTGGTTGAGCCGCTCGCCGATCCAGCGGCCCATGCGCTCGTTCTCTTCCGGCGTGGTCCGCATCAACGTGACCTGCGGATTGTGGATGTGGAATTTGCGCTGCCGATAGCGCTCCGGGATCGTGTCGGGTGCGCCGAAGTTCACCATGTCAAGCGCGCCGACCGAGCCGACATAGGGTACGCGGCTGCGGATGATGGCGCCGAAGCGATCCTCGGTCGCCGGGAACACGCCGCCCATCAGCAAGTCGCAGACCTCGGTCGTGGTGAGGTCGATCACGCCGGCGAGTTGCCCGGACTCGACCAGCTTCTCCATCGAGCGGCCGCCGACGCCGGTGGCGTGGAAGACGAGGCACTCGAAATCCTCGCGCAGGTCGGCCGCGATCTTCTGCACGGCCGGGGTGGTGACGCCGAACATGGTGATGCCGATCGCCGGAAGATTCGCGCCTGCATCGCGCTGCTTGCCGGCCTGCTCATCGAGCCGCGCCTTGACCATGCCGACCAGCGCATGAGCGCCGTTGCCGAGCACCGTGCGCGAAATCGAGTTGAGACCCTGCACGTCGGTCACCGAATACATCATGGTGATGTCGGCGGGACCGACATAGGGACCGACGTCGCCGGACGCGACCGAGGAGATGATCAGCTTCGGCACGCCGACTGGCAGCGCGCGCATGCCCGGAGCGACCAGGGACGCGCCGCCGGAGCCGCCCGCGGAAATGATCCCGGCGATATTGCCCTGGCGGCGCAGCCATCGCTCGAACGCCTCCGCCATCGCCGTCACCGAGGCGCCGCGATCGGCGCCGAACACGCCGGAGCCGCCCCGGCCGTGGTTCAGTGCGATCTCCTGCGCGGTGACATCGCAGCTCGCCGCTTTGCCGCTGGTCGAGACGTCGACCAGTCGCGTGCGCAGGCCGCTGCCGGCGATGATATCGCGGATGAAGCGCAGCTCGGCACCCTTGGTGTCGAGCGTGCCGACGATGAGGACGACCGGCGGCCCGGACGTTCGGGAGGTCGTCGGTTCGCGTCGCTGCCGGGTTGCCTCCTCGAGCCGCGTGACTCCGGCGGACTGCGTCCGCGCGGCGGCCTCGATGCGGGCGATCGGCACCGGCTGCGACCAGCGGGTCGGCAGCACGGGATTGGAGACGTAGACGCGGGTCGGTCCCCTGCGCTGCGGCTGCGGCGCGCCGGCCGTTTCGATCTTTACCGGCGCAGTCTCGGCGTCGGTCTCGTCAGCGCCATGAGTGCCGACGCCGAGCAACCGCTGCTGCAGCTCGCGGTCGGTTGCAAGGCGGGCGGAATCGATGATCCGGTTGATCCGGCCATTGACCATGATGGCGACGTTGCGCGACACCGCCGTCGCCACACCGATGTTCTGCTCGATGACCAGCACGGAGATGTCGCCCTCATCGCCGAGGCGCAGCAGCATGTCCTCGACCTGGGCAACGATCACGGGCGCAAGGCCTTCGGTCGGCTCGTCCATGATCAGCAGATGCGGATTGGTCAGCAATGCGCGCGAGATCGCGAGCATCTGCTGCTCGCCGCCGGAGAGCTGGTTGCCGCCGTTGTTCTTGCGCTCGGCGAGGCGCGGGAAGGTGTCGTAGATTCGCTCGATGGTCCAGGCGCCGCGCCGCAGGCCACCGGCAAGCGCGAGGTGTTCGTCGACGGTCAGCGAGCGCCACAGGCGGCGGCCCTGCGGCACATAGCCGACGCCGAGCCGGGCGATCCGCGCCGGATTGAGCCGCGTGACCTCCTCGCCGCGGATCCGGATCGAGCCGCCGCTGGCGCGCACGAGGCCCATGATGGCCTTGCACAGCGTGGTCTTGCCCATGCCGTTGCGGCCGACCACCGAGAACACGCCGGACTCGAGCGTGAGATCGACGCCCTGCAACGCGTGCGAATGGCCGTAGTAGACGTCGAGGCCTTTCACCTCGAGAGCGGGCACTGCCCGGCGGTCATTCATGGCCGCCTCCGAGATAAAGCTCCTGCACCTCGGGATCGGATTCGATCTCGCGCGGCAGGCCTTCCTTGAAGATGCGGCCGTTGTGCATCATCGTGACGCTCTCGACGACGCGGAGCGCGACGTCCATGTCGTGCTCGATGATGATGTAGCCGATATGCGCCGGCAGCGAGGTCAAGATCTCGATCAGCTCGCGCCGCTCGGTCGGCGACAGACCCGCCGCCGGCTCGTCGAACAGGATGAAGCGCGGCGCGCCGGCTAGCGCCAGCGCGATCTCGAGCTGCCGCTGCTGACCATGTGCGAGCTCGGCGACGCGCTGGTCCTTCACGCCGCTGAGGTGCACGGCCTGGACCAGCGTTTCGGTCGCGTGCATCAGCGCATCGTTCTGCCCCGGGCGCAGGAACGAGAAGCGGCCGCGCGAGACGCCGCGGCAGGCGAGGTAGACGTTGTCCTGCACCGTGAGGCCGGGGAACAGCGCCGAGATCTGGTAGGTGCGGCGTAGGCCCCGGCGGATGCGCTCATAGGGCGGGAACTGGGTGATGTCCTCGCCGAAGAAGCGGATCGTGCCGGAGGAGGGCGGAAAGTCGCCGGTGATGCAGTTGAACAGCGTGGTCTTGCCGGCGCCGTTCGAGCCGAGCACCGCGCGCCTTTCGCCCGGCCGCACAGTGATGGTGACGTCGGTCAGCGCGGCCAGCGCGCCGAACAGCCGCGTCACGCCGCGCAACTCGAGCGCCGCGCCGGCGCCGACCACGGACAGCCGCTGCGCGACGCTATCCATGGCGGCCTCCGCCTGAGCGTTGGGTCGAGGATGCATTGCGCCGCCGCCAGCGTTCCCAGAGGCCGATCACGCCGTCGGACGACCAGAACACGATGGCGAGGAAGCCGAGCCCGATCAGCAGCCGGAAGCGATTGCCGTCGAGCCCGAACTTGATCAGCACGTCGAGCGCGAAGGTCCGCAGCAGCACGAAGATCAGCGCGCCGATGAAAGGTCCGATCGGCCGCGTGATGCCGCCGACCACGGCGATGATCAGCACGTCGATGCAGGCGCCGACGCTGACCGAGCCGGGCGAGATCTGCCGATAGTTCCAGACCTGCAGCACGCCGCCGAGCGCGGCGATGAAGGCCGCGAAGGCGTAGGCCGCGATGCGGTGCGCATTGGGGTTGAAGCCGAGCGCCGCCATGCGGCGGGAATTGTCGCGGACCCCCTGCAGTGCGAGGCCGAACGGCGCGCGCGAGACATACTGGACGGCGAAGTAGCAGATCGCGGCGACGCCGAGCGCGACATAATAGAAGGCGATATCGGCGCGCCAGTCGACGCCCCAGAAATGCGGCGTCGCGACGGTGTTGATGCCGGTGTGGCCGTTGAAGATCGCCCAGTTCTGGTTGGTGAAGTAGTAGAACGCAGCGCCGATCGCCAGCGTAATCATGATGGTGTAGATGCCCTCGGTGCGCACTGCGAGCGCGCCGCCGAGCGTGCCGAACAGCGTCGCCAGCGCCAGCGCCATCGGGGTTGCCAGCCACCACGGCCAGCCGAGGCTGATATTGGCGTTGCCGCTGATGCCGAACACCGCGACCATGTAGCCGGCGAAGCCCGCGATGGTGAGCTGCATCAGGCTGACCATGCCGCCATAGCCGGCGAGGAACATCAGGCTGAGCGCGATGATGCCGAGGATCAGGGTGGTGGCGAAGATCTCGATCAGGAAGAAGCCGTTGGCGATCAGCGGCATGATCACGAGGACCAGCGCGACCAGCCAGGCCGCGGGGTTCTGGAATTCCGGCCAGGCACGGACCCAGGCGCGGCGGGGCGCGTCGGCGGATGGATCGGGGCGGAACTGGGTGCTCTGGAGCAGCGACATCGGTCATCGCCTCGCGAGCAGGCCCTGCGGCCGCAGCGCCAGCACCAGCACCATGATCAGGAAGGTGACGACGATGGCGTAGGTCGGGATGTAGACCGAGCCGAGCTGCTCGGCGAGGCCGATGATGACGGCGCCGAGCGCCGCTCCCGGGATCGAGCCCATGCCGCCGACGATCACGACGACGAGCGAGGCGAGCAGGAACCGCGTATCCTCGCCCGGCGACAGCGACTGGAAGGTGCCGCCGACCACGCCGGCAATGCCGGCAAGGCCCGCGCCGAGCGCGAACACCAGTACGAACACCAGCTGGATCCGCACCCCGGTCGCGGCCAGGATGTCGCGGTCGTCGACGCCGGCACGCACGATCATGCCGATCCGCGTGCGGTTGAGCGCCAGCCACATCGCGATCCCGATCACGACGGCGGCCGCGAAGATCACCAGCCGCACCAGCGGATATTGCAGATAGACCGGTTCGCCCGATGATTTGATCGCGGTCAGCAGCGGCAGCTGGATCGGGCCGATCAGCCAGCTCGGGGTCTGGATCTGGTAGAAGTCGCCGCCGAACACCCAGAGCATCAGATCGGCGAACACGATTGACAGCCCGATCGTCACCATGGTCTGCCTGAGGTCCTGACCCTCCATGCGTCGGAACACGACGAGCTGCAGGATCACGCCGACCAGCGCCACCGCGATGAAGGCGATGATGAAGCTGAGGAGCCACGACCCGGTCCAGCTGCTGATCGCGTAGCCGACATAGCCGCCGAACAGATAGAGCGAGCCGTGCGCAAGGTTGACGTTGCGCATCAGGCCGAAGATCAGCGTGAAGCCGCTGGCCACCAGGAAGTAGAGCCCGCCGAGCGTGATGCCGTTCAGCACCGCGTTGAGGAACACGCGCTTGCGGCCGATCGCGGCCTCCAGCCCCGGCGGCCAGATCGCGAACACCAGCCACGCGAGCACCGCGACCGCGATGATTACGATCAGCGCCCAGGCCGGATGGCGTTCGATGAACCTGGCCATCTCCGTCGCGTTCCCTCACTGGTCGCGGCCGTCTGCCGGGCCGCGTGTCCAGTATCCTACCGAGGGCGAGAGCTCAGGATTTGATCGACAGTATCTTTTATCGTGTGCTCCGGAACTCCTTCACGGCCGCAACACCTTGGCGGCGCGGCGATAGTCGGTCGGCGCCATGCCGACATTGGCGGCGAAGAAGCGGGTGAAGCCGCTCTGCGAGGAGAAACCGAGGTCGAAGCCGATATCGGCGATCGGCGTCTCGGTCGCGACCAGCGCATCGAGCGCCTGCTCCATGATCAGCGTGTTCATGTAGAGGTGAGGGGTGACGCCGGTCTGGGTGCGGAACAGCCGGTAGAAATGCGGCCGGGACAGCCCGGCCTCGCGCGCGATCGCATCGAGCTCGATCTCGGCGCCGGGGCTTTCCGACATCAGCTTGATCGATTTGCGGACCCTGAAATCGGTTACCGCGGCCGCGGCGCGCGCGTCCTGCGCGGCCCGCCAACTCTCCTCGTAGCAGGAGTCGATCAGCTGCCGGAGTTCGCAATCGAGGCTGCGCAGCGACGGCGCGCCGCACACCAGTGCTGCGGTGCGGCGGATCAGCCGGTCGAGTGCTTCGGTGCGCGGAAAGAAGGTGCGGCCGAACCGCAGGCCCTGTGCCGTCGCGGGCTGCGGCGCGAACCATTCGGCGTTGACATAGAGCACGAAGAAGATCGCGCCGTGGTCCATGTCGGTCGGCAGAAAGTTGTGCGGTTCCCACGGGTTGACCGCGACCACGGTATCGTCCTTGAGCAGCAGCCGCTGCTCCGAGACGTCGATCTGCGCCGGCGTTCCGCCGACATGAAAGATCAGATGCCCCTCGCGGTGCGCATGCACGTTGAAGGGACGGTTCAACTGATAGACCGTCGCGCGACCGAACCGGCCGTGGAAGACGGCAAGCGCCCTGCTCATGCCTCCCCTCCCGCGGGATGTTCTTGTCTTTTCGACAAGCGTTCATCATCCGCCCGCGGAAAGCAAGGGCGAGCAGGGCTCTTGATGCAACCGCGCACCATGCCGCGGCCGTTCAGCCTGCACTGCAACAAATACGTCAGTACTTCTTGCACTCCGGGACCGTGCGGCTCGGCAGGCCGATCTTGGCGAACACCGCCGGATCGTAGCCCAGCGTCTGGTTGACGTTCGGGATCACCTTGACGACCTTGCTGAACAGCGCGCCCTTGCCGTCATCGACCACCTCGGTGACGAAATTGGTACCGATCGCCTGGCGGTTGGAGTCGAGCTTGATCTTGCCGTTCGGCGCGTCGATCTCGATCTTCGCCAGCGCGTCCTTGAGCTTGGCCTGGTTGTTGGAGAGATCGCCATTGACCTGGCGCAGCGCCAGGATCAGCGCCATCGTCGAGCCGTAATAGTTGGTCGCGAGCAGCGACGGGCTCGGGAAGCGTTTGGCCGGCGGGAAGGCATCCTGATAGGCCTTGACGAATTTCTGCCAGCCCGGATCCTCCCAGGTATCGGCCTGGCCGCTGGCGGCGATGGTGCCGATCAGCGCGTTCTTGGCATTGCCCTTCGACGACAGGATGGTCTGGTCGATCATGATCGAGCCGCCCATCAGATGCGCCTTGCCGCCGGCCTGCTGATACTGGTTGAGGAAGTTGACGGCATCGGCGCCGCCGAGGCCGAGATAGATCGCATCGACATCGTCAGGCAGCGCGGCGATCACGGAGGCAAAGTCCTTGGTGCCGAGCGGCACCCATTGCCGGTTGGTGACCTGGCCGCCAGCGCCGCAGAACTCGAGCACCAGGCCAAACACCTGGGTGTAGATGAAGGAGTAGTCCTCGCCGACGGTCGCGATCTTGCGATAGCCCTTGGTCTCGTAGGCGTATTTGCCGAGGCCGACCTGCCACTGCGCGCCGTCCATGTTGTAGCGGAAGAAGTTCGGCGCCGGATCGACATAGGTCGTCTCCTGCGCGCCGGATGCGGCGTTAACGAAGGTCAGCTCCGGATGGGTCTTGGCGAAATTCTTGACCGCGATGCCTTCGTCGCCGGACAGCGGCGATAGCAGGATCTGCACCTTGTCCTGCTCGATCAGCTTGCGCACCGCGCGCACTGCGGAGTCGGGCGTCGCGTCTGTCGAGGCGACGACGAATTCGAGCTCCTTGTCGCCGATCTTCTTGCCGAGCACGTTGAGCGCGGTCTGGAAGCCGCGCATGCCGTCCTCGCCGAGCACCGTGTAGGTGCCCTCGAGCGTCGCGGTGACGCCGACCTTGATCTTCTCCTGAGCGAACGCCGTGCCCGAAAGCAACAGGCTGCTCAACGCAATCAGTCCCAAACTGCCTTTCAACATCGCGCTCCTCCCTCTGTGTTGTCGCCGGCGTCCGCTTGGCGTGCGAAGGCTGGTGGACGTCCGGTTGTTGCCGGCAAAGCTAGCCGAAGGCGGGCGCGGCGCGGATGTCGTCGGCGCCGGGTGGCTTAACGGGCAGTCTCATTTTGATTGTTGCGCCGCAGCGCGGCTCGCGGCGCAATGCCGCGGAGCTTGTTCTGTGTCATCACCGCGCATGCGGGTGATCCGGTCCAGAGACGCCGAGAGGCTGCGGCGTACTGGATCGCCCGCCTTCGCGGGCATAATACCGGGGAGAATGAAAGCGCACGACTCCCTCCCCACGTCGTCCCTGCTTTCGCCGGGACGACACCGAATGTATTGCGCGCCGGTGAGTCATACTTCCGCGCTCTTGCGACATGATCTGTCCGAGCTTTGCATTTCGTTTCGCCACTTTGGAAACAAAGGGCGCAGGGAAAGCCGGGTGCCGATCGCACCCATAGGTCCCGCGTAATAAAGAACGCGGGAGGTAAGATCACAGCTGCGGCGGCTTGCGCCGTCGGGCAAATCAGTGGCAGGGCCCGGATTGGTTAATGCGCCTGCGCAACGCACCACCCGACGGGCTCTGCGTTGAGCGGCCGCGGCAGCAGCCTGCCGGCTCGGCCTGAACTTGTTCCCCTGCATTTGCGGATTGGATCGGCCGAGCTTGCACTCTGCCTTTAACTGTCGACGATTCCAGCATCAGCGCCACGTAATGATCACGCGCGTGGCGGATTGCTCGCAAGATGCGGTTGCCGGAACCGATGGAGGCGCGCATTGGAGGTCGGATAACTGCGACGAACATCGAGGTTCCCTTACGTTTGCCCAACATTGTCCATCATGAGTCTATCAACTTCGCGTGTGGTGCCTGTTGAATGCGGAGACAGGGGATCGCCGGAACCCGAGGTGCGGAGACTCGGGTCGTGTCAACAGGCAGGCGGAGCGGAACAATCAAGCAAATCGTGGTGCGACGATGCCTGCCGCCTTTGCCGGCGCGGGCAAGGCGAAGGTATTTCATCGCTGCGGCGCGACGCGTTCTGCGTTCGGCGTGCGTCGCTGTCGTCGGTTGCTCGCTGTGCGAGCAGGCTCACGCGCTCGACTTCTTTGGTCTGTTCGGTTCCGACGATCCGCCGCCGGTCAGCGCCACGACGTTGTCCTATCGGTTGGAGATCGAAGCCAAGACGCCGGAGGGCAAGAACGATAGCGACGCCGAACAGGCATTGCGCGATGCCGCCGGCACCTATCGCCTTCGACAGGAACCGCCGCCGGACGGGGATGGTCTCGCGCGCCGGCTGCAGGCGGATATCAATCCGCTGCTCGATGCACTTTGGGGGCTTGGCCGCTACAACGCCCAGATCGATGTGACGATAGATGGAGTTCCAATCTCCCTCGACGAGACTGGGCTTGCCGCGGCCGCGCACCGGGCCGACAGCTTTCGCAATCGGACGGTTGTGCCCGTCAAGGTCATCGCGCGACTTGGTCCGTTGTTCAAGCTGCGCGCCGTTGATGTAGATTATCCGCGCGACCAGGCGCCGCAAGGATTGCCGCGCCGCGCGTTTGCGCTGAAGTCCGGGGATCCTGCGATTTCTGCCGACCTGCGCGCCGCGCAAGTGAAGCTCGTCGACTGGTTCCGCAGCAACGGACATCCGCTCGCGAAGGTCGCCGACGTCAAGGCCACCGTCGATCATGGCGCCGCTGCGATGGACTTTCGGTTGCGGGTCGAAGCGGGCCCCAAGGCCGGCATTGGCGCCGTGACGATCTCGGGCGGAGATGTCGATCCGAGAGTGGTGGCCACGCATGTCTACCTGAGGGAAGGCGAGCCCTATTCGCCAGAGCGGCTTGCCCTGGCGAAAACCTCGATCGCAAAGATCCCGGCCATCGGGGGAATTCGCGTCCGCGAGGCCGAGAAGCTCGATTCCAATGGCAATCTGCCGGTCTTCATCGATTTGACGGAAAGGCCCAGGCACGCGGTGGGCCTCTCGGCGAAATATTCCACTGTCGATGGTCCCGGCATTGCTGGCTACTACGAGGATCGGAACATATTCGGCGGCGGCGAGCGCCTGAGGCTCGAAGCGTCTGCCTCGCTCCTGCAACGGATCGACGGCACGTCCTTCACCGGCTTCAATAATCTGAGCGGCTCGGATTTTGGCGCACGGTTTACCGGCACCTTCATCAAGCCAGGCTTATTCGGTACGGCCAACGATCTGCTGATCGAGGCCACTGCGTTCCGCGAGCGTGTCGGCAACAACAACCTCGGCGGTTACACTGACGACACGGTGCGCGGCACGTTCGGCGTGATCCATCGCTTTTCGGAGGCGGCTTCGCTGCAGGCCGGTCTTCAGGTCGAGCAATCAAAATCGCAGGACGTGCTGGGGCGGGTCGATGCGACATTGATCGGCTTCACGGCGACCGGCCGCTACGACACGACAGACAATCCGCTCGACCCCACGCGCGGTGTGCGCCTCTCGGCGACCGTCAATACCTATCCGAAGCTGATGGGTTCCACGATCGATCTGTTCGAAGCGCGGGTTGCGGGCTCGGCCTACTATGCGCTCGACGAGCAGGCCGACTACGTTCTGGCGGGTCGGTTGGCCGCAGGCTCGCTTGCGGGCGCGCCGCTCGACCAGATTCCGGATGCACATCGCTTCTTCGCCGGCGGCGGCGGATCCGTGCGCGGTTACGGCTTCAACACCATTTCGCCGATGATGTTCGGCCAAATCACCGGTGGTCGCGGCTTGATCGAGGGCTCCGCCGAGGTGCGGGTCAGGATCACGCCCACCATCGGTCTCGTGCCATTCTTCGACTTTGGCACCGCCTCCCGATCATCCCTGCCAGGCTTCGACGACTATGTGGGCTACGGCGCGGGACTTGGCTTGCGTTATCTCACGCCAGTCGGCCCGATCCGCCTTGACGTTGCGACACCGCTGAACCCTCGCCCCGGCGACAGCCGGTACGCGATCTATGTCAGCATTGGGCAAGCCTTCTGATGCGCATCCGACGGCTGTTCATCGTCGTTTCCGCCGTCGTGGCCTTGGGCCTCATTGCCGCTGCGGTGCTCGTGCTCTACGGCATGGCGGTTCGGGGCGGCGAGAACCAGCAGGATGTGCTAGCCACTCTCGTCTCGCGGACGCTCTCGACGCCGGCGACCCAGGTCCATGTCGGCGCCGTCGATGGTGTGCTGTCCTCGGATGCAACGGTCCGCGACGTTAGCATCACCGACAAGGACGGTGTCTGGCTGACGCTGGACAAGGCGCGCCTCGTCTGGCGACGCAGCGCATTGTTGCTGGGACGGCTGGAAATCGACCGTCTCGAGATCGGCACGCTTGAGATCAAGCGAAAACCGCTTCCGTCCGACCAGCCTGCCGCCGAGTCCGATCAGCCGATCCTGCCTGACCTTCCGGTGAAGGTGCAGGTGAAGGCTTTCGACCTGCGGGCCCTGACGCTGGGACAGTCGATTCTGGGTGAAGCTTTGAGTGTCGCAGCGACCGGCAATACCGAGCTCGGCTCGCCTTCGGAAGGGCTCGTCTTCAACCTCGATGCCACCCGCAAGGATTTTCCGGGCCACTTCAAGGCCGCTCTCGCCTACGTTCCGCAGGGAAATGCGCTTACCCTCGACGTCACGCTCGACGAGCCGGCCCACGGACTCATGTCGAAGCTCGGCCATCTGCCGGGCGAGCCGCCCGTCACATTCGCACTGGGCGGCAAGGGCACGCTCGACAGCTTTCGCGGTGCCCTGAAGTTGCAGGCCGGCCCCTCGATCGATGCGACCGGCGCGATTACGCTCGACCGAAACGGCACGGCCCGAGTGCTCGCAACGCGCCTTGCCAGCCACCTCGAACCGTTGTTGCCGGCGATCGCCGCGCCGGTCTTCGCCGGTGAAACCAGTCTCGACAGCACGACGCATTTTGGTGACGACGGCAGCGTCACCCTGGATGGGCTGACGCTTACGAGCCGTCTCGCGCGGCTCGACGCGAAAGGTCAGCTCGCAGCCGACAAGGTCGTGGATTTCGCGGCTTCGATCCGCGCCTTGCCAAGCAACGGCGACGTGACCGAGACTGACCAAGGCTCGATCCGCAGCCTCGTCTTCGACAGCCGCGTCAACGGCCCAATCAAGGCTCCGACAGCATCGGTCAAGCTCGCGCTATCGGGTGCTCATCTGCCGGACGGAGGCGTCGAGACGCTTGATGCGTCCATCACGGCCGTTCCTCGTGCCGAGGCCAGCGATCCGGCAACGCGTATCGTCCTTGACGGGAAACTGCGCGCTTCCGGCATTGTGCCACGCGACGCGAGTTTGGCGGCCGCGATCGGCAACACCGCGTCGATCGTGCTCCACGGCGATACGGACCTGGGCGGCCGCGCCAGGATCGAGCGTCTCGAGATCGGCACATCAACGGTTCAGGCAACTTATGCAGGCGATGTCAGCGCCGATCGCCTGAATGGCCGGGCAACCGGAACCGTGCCCGACCTCGGCGCCTTTGCCGACCTTGCCGGGCTGAAGCTCAAGGGCTCGGTGGCGTTCGGCCTCGATCTCGATACGGATCTCCAGCGTGGCAGCTTTGATATCAGAATGTCAGGTGCCGGCGAGAAGCTTGCGACCGGACTTGCGGCGCTCGATGGGCTCGCGGGCGCGCGGCTCGCACTTGCAGCCGATATCTCTGCTGATGGCCGCGACACTTACACGGTCCGCGACGCGTCGATCGATGGTGCTCATGTTGCGGTTCGCGCCAAAGGAACACTGACGCGCGACTCGAGTGACCTGTCGGCGCGTGTCGACCTGCCGGATCTCTCGGCGGCCGATGCGCGCCTTACCGGCGCGGGAGCTCTCGACGTCGGCCTGACCGGCGGGCTCGCGCATCCCGGGGTTTCGTTCGTGGCCTCGGTGGATCGCGCCACCGCGATGCGGCGTCCGATTCCGCATCTGGCGCTCGCCGCGACGGTCGACGACATTAACGGAGTCTGTGCCGTCGAGGCCAAGCTCGACGGCTCCGTCGACGGCAAGCCTGCGCGCGGGATCGTTCAGGTGAGCCGTCGGTCGTCGGAGCCCGACGATCGCGCAGCTGCCGCCTCTGCGGGATGGCACGCAAAGACCATCGACATCGCGATCGGGTCGGTATCCCTGAAGGGGGCGGCAACGATTGACGCACAGAGATTCGCCAGCGGGCAGATTCGCTTCGCAGCCGGGGCGCTCACCGACCTCTCGCCGCTTGCCCTTACAGAGCTCGCCGGTTCGGCCTCACTCGACCTTGCCGCTTCGGCCGATGGCGGCCAGCAGTCGGTCCGGCTTGCCGGCAAGGGCGCGGGAATCCGTGCCGCGGGTGCGACCGTCCGCAGTTTCGATCTGCGCGCCGATGGCGCCGATCTCTACAGCCATCCGGTGCTCAATGCTGATGCGCAGGTCAATGGCGCCGAGTTCGGCGGTCAGACAGTCTCAAACGTCACGCTGGCGGCCACGGGCAATGCGGATGCGAGCACGGTCGGCCTGTCCGCCAGGGCTGCCGGGTTCGATCTCGATGCCGCGGGTGCATTGACCACCAGGGAGCGGGTGCGGTTCGATCTCAACCGCTTCACCGCGCGCCGTGGCGCCAAAGCGATTGCGCTGCAGGGCCCCGCGGGCTTCACGCTCGACGATCGCACGGTGCTGATCGAGCATCTGGCGCTCGCAATTGGACGCGGCCGCTTCACGGTGGACGGCAAAGCCGGCCAGGTGCTCGACCTCAAGGTCATGGCGAGCGCGATCCCGCTCGGCGAGGCCGATGTCGCGATACCCGGTCTGGGCCTGAGCGGGACCCTCGACGCGTCAGCGGCGATTGCGGGCTCCATCAGCGCGCCGATCGGCCAGTACAAGGTCGCGGTCAGGCAGCTCACGGCGCCACAGACCAGAAACGCCGGCCTGCCGCCGATCGACGTTGCCGCGGACGGACGACTTGATGGCGGCCGCGCGAGCCTGAACACCACAATTGCCGCGGGAAGAGCCGGCGCGATCACGGCGTCGGGCACGGTGCCGCTCGACGCCACGGGTCTCATCGCGCTGACCGCGAAGGGCCGCCTCGATGCCGCCGTCGCCAATGCTGCGCTTGCCGCCTCCGGCCGTACCGTGTCCGGCAGCGTTACGCTCGATGCCCGTGTCGGCGGCACGCGTACCAAGCCACAGATCGGCGGTGTCGCCACCATGAGCGGGGGTACCTTCCGCGACAGCATGCTCGGCACGCGCCTCGATGCCGTCGAGGCGAAAATCACCGCCGGAGGAGAGCGCATCGTCGTGGAGCGCCTGGCCGCGGTAACGCCCAACGGCGGTACGTTGTCCGGCTCCGGTCAGGTACGGGTCGCCCCGGATGCAGGTTTTCCAGGCACGATCTCGATTCGCGGTCAGCAGGCGACGCTTGCTTCCAGCGCGCTGGCGACCGCGCAGGCCAATCTCGCTATCGACGTCACAGGCGCCCTGGCGCGCGATCCGCGGATCGTCGGTCACGTCGACTTGACTCGCGTCAACGTCGATATTCCGGATCGCCTGCCGTCGACGCTGAAGCCGATCGACGGCATCAACCATGTGAACGCCTCGGGACAGGCCGCTGCACGGCTCGCAGCTGCGCGCAAGGCCGAGACGCCGAAAGGCAACAAGAAGCGTCCGGCGCTTTTCAATGCTGCGCTCGACGTGACAGTTTCGGCGCCCAACCACGTCTTCATCCATGGCCGCGGGGTAACCGCGGAACTCGGCGGCTCCGTTCATGTCGGCGGCACGAGCAACGCGCCGGTCCCGAAGGGGGCCTTCTCGCTCTATCAGGGCAAGCTGGTGGTGCTCGGAAAGACGCTGACCTTCACCAAGGGCAATCTCTCCTTCAATGGTGATCTCGCGCCCGAGCTCGATTTCGCGGCAGAGATACAGGCCTCTGACATCACCGCGCAGGTCGGAATCTCGGGCCCGGCGGCCGCGCCGGTCTTCGCCTTCCATTCGCAGCCCGAGTTGCCGCAGGACGAGATCCTGTCGCGCATTCTCTTTCAGAAAGCTTCGGGCAGCCTGACGACCTCGCAGGCCGTGCAACTCGCAGGGGCCGCCGCTCAGTTCGCGAGCGGTGGCGAGGGAACGGTGGACCGCATGCGCCGCTCGCTCGGGGTCGACAATCTGGATGTGGGCGCCGGAGCGGGCGGTCCGATGGTCGGTGCCTCGCGCGCGATCGGCGACAGGCTGAGCGTGGGCGTGCGGACGGGCGCGAGCGCCAGCCAGTCAGGAGTGTCGGCCAATGTCGACGTGACGCGCCATATCCGCGTCGAGTCGGATGTCGATGCGAAGGGCTCGACATCCGTCGGAGTCGGCACGCGATTCGAATGGTAAAGGCGACTGAGATCGCGCCTCACTTCGTGGTGTAGCCGCCGTTGACGAGGATGGTCTGGCCGGTCATCCACCAGCCGTCCGACACCAGCAGGCGGATCCAGGGCACGATGTCCTTGATGTCGGTGAGCCCGGTCCTGGAGAAGCCGGACAATGCTGCCGCCGATTTGTGATAGGCGACCGCGTCCGCGCCTTCGGCCGGATAGAAGAACGGCGTGTCCATCGGTCCGGGTCCGATCGCGGTGACCGAGATACCGCGCGCGCCGAACTCCTTCGATGCCGCGCGGGTGAAATGCTCGACCGGCGCCTTGGTGCCGGCATAGGCTGCATAGAACGGCGTGTAGGCGCCGAGCAGCGACGTCACCAGCGTGCAGATCTTGCCGTTGTCGTTGACGCGGCGGCCGGCCTCCTTGAGGAAGAAGAACGCGGACTTGGCGTTGACCGCGCTCATCGCGTCATATTCGGCCTCCGAGATCTCGACCATCGGTTTCTTCAGCACCTTGCCGACGGTGTTGATCGCGATGTCGGGACGGCCGATCGCGGCGACCGCGTCGGTGAACAGTTTTTCCATCGCGCCCGATGTCGTGAGGTTGGCCTGGAAGGCGACCGCCTTGCTGCCTGCGGCCTGCACCGCCGCCACTGTTGCGTCGGCATCGGCCTTGGTGGCCGCGCTGTTGTAGTGGATCGCGATCGCCTTCGCGCCGTGAGCCGCGAGATCGCGCGCGATCAGGCCGCCGAGATTCTTGGCGCCGCCGGCGATGATGACGGTCTTGCCCTTGATGCTGTGGTCGGTCATGGCGTTCGCCTCTCCAGGTCTCGCAGCCGCGCCCTGCAGCCGCTTTCTGGAGACGACGATATCGTCTAGAATTCGCCGATAAAGTCATGCATTGTGATCTCACTTGTCAGAGATGGCGAACAATCGAGGACGATTTTGGACCGCATCGACCTGTTCCGCATCTTCGCTCGCGTCGTCGAGTGCGCGAGTTTTACGCGGGCAGCCGATACGCTGCGCCTGCCGCGCTCGTCGGTCTCGTCAGCGGTCGCGGAACTGGAGCAGCGCGTCGGCGCGCGGCTGCTCCATCGCACGACGCGAAAGGCGTCGCCCACGCATGACGGCGCGGCCTTCTACGAACGAGCCTTGCGCGTCGTTGCCGATGTCGAGGAAGCCGAGACCCTGTTCCGCCACGCCGCCGCCGAACCGTCCGGCAGGCTCAGGGTCGACGTGCCCGGGCGGATCGGCCGCCTGATCATCGCGCCGGCGTTGCCGGCTTTCCTTGATCGCTATCCGCAGATCGACATCGATCTCGGCGTCACCGATCGCGCCATCAACCTGATCGAGGATTCCGCCGATTGCGTCGTGCGCGTCGGCCTGCTCAGCGAACCCGGTCTGATCGCGCGGCCGCTCGGCGATCTGACGCTGATCAATGTCGCAAGCCCCGGATATCTCGCGCGCCACGGCGCGCCGCGAACGCCCGACGATCTCGGCACGCATTGGGCGGTCAACTACGCGTCGCCCTCCACCGGCCGCATCGAGGAATGGGAGTGGTGCGAGCAGGGCGCAACGCGCACGGTCGCGATGCGCGGCCGCGTCACCGTCAACAGCGCCGAGGCCTATATCGCCTGCTGCCTCGCCGGCCTCGGCCTGATCCAGATTCCCGCCTACGACGTGAAGCGGCATATCGATGCCGGAGAGCTCGTTGAGCTGATGCCGCGGCACCGCGCCGCGCCGATGCCGATGACCTTGCTCTATCCGCACCGTCAGCATCTATCGCGGCGGCTGCAGGTGTTTGCCGACTGGCTGACGGATTTGCTGAAACAGAAGCTGCTCGCGGCGGAGTAAGGGTGCAGGCTGGCGTTCCCGGTCGGTGGGCCGTATAATCCCAGCGCTCGTGACGGTAACCTGATGACCACTTTGGTAAGTAAACTCGGCCTCGCAATAGCAGTGTTGGCGCTGTGCCTGAGCGGCCGGCAGGCCAATGCCCAGGCCGGCCCGGTGCGCTACTGGACGCCGGGCTCCCTGTTCGGCTTCGGCGGCAGCCTTGCCGACGGCCAGAAGGCGGATACCTACGGAAACTTTCCGAGCTTTGACGCCGCCGGCGCGCAAGGTGGCGACTTCTCATATCTGAACGGCCGGCCCGACGGCTGGTTCGCCGGCAGCGAAGGTGGCCGCGTCGGCTGGAACGCGCTCGGCCAATCGGCGGCGTTCGGCTCGCTGGAATATCAGGGCGCGCAGTTCGGCTACAATTTCAGGGGTGTCGGTAATACGCCCGTGACCTTCTTCGCCGGCTTCGACACGCTGAAATACAATCCGCCCGGTGCCGGCGGACCGCTGGCGCCGTTCAGCGGAAATCCCGGTGTCAACGCGGGCTATTCCGCGCGCGCGGGCCTCGAGTTCCGGCCGACTTCGAATCTCAGCCTGTCTTTCGGCGCGAGCTTTACCCAGCAAGGGGCGGAGCGGATGGACAGCGACATTCATTCGCAGCTGCTGCCCGGCCAGTCTCCGGTCCTGTTCGGCGGGCGCTAAAGCGCGACGAGATCAGGTTGAAGCGCCATCGCGCTTTAGCTCCTTGTTTGAGCACGATCTTTTCGGAAAACCGCTTCGCACTTTTCCGGATCATGCTTTAGCGCGTCAGCGCAAGACGGCAGCGCTGCGGTCCTGATTCAACCAGAACGTCAAACCAAGAAGGCTCGAAGTCACGGGCACAGTCAGGATCGAAACATGGACATGCAGGGCAAGATCGCACTCGTCACCGCCGCGGCATCGGGCGCCGGCCGCGCCGGGGCACGCATCCTCGCGCGCGAGGGCGCGGCGGTCGCGGTGGTCGACCAGAACGAGGCCGGCGCGAAGGCGGTGGTCGACGAGATCAAAAAGGGCGGCGGGCGCGCGCTGGCGCTGGCCGGCGATCTGCGCGACGACGGCTTTGCGCGCGATATCGTCACTGCGACGGTGAAGGAATTCGGCGCGCTCGACTGCGTGTGGAATCATCTCGGCATTCCCGGTCCGTCCGTGATCGACGATCTCGAGGGCTGGGATCTCAGCGTCGATCTCAATCTGCGCTCGCAGCTGATCACCACCAACGCGGCGCTCGGCCAGATGACCGCGCGGCGCCAGGGCAGCATCCTGTTCACCGCATCGACCTCGGGCCTGGTCGGCTCGCCGTGGAGTCCGACCTATTCGGCGGCCAAGGCCGGCGTGATCGGGCTGGCGCGCGCGCTCGCCAAGCGCCACGCCAAGGACGGCGTCCGCGTCAACGCGATCTGCCCCGGTGCGATCGACACGCCGATGCTGCGGGTGTTCGTCAACCGGCCGGACCAGCCGGGCCACAACGAGGCCGATCCGGAGGAGCTGATCAAGGCCGCGGTCACCCGCAATCCGATGGGCCGCGCGGCGCGCCCCGAGGAGATTGCGGAAGTCGCGGTGTTCCTGCTGTCGGACAAGGCGTCGTTCGTCACCGGCATCGCGATGCCGGTCGACGGCGGGACGGTGGCGTAGCGTCTTCAGGAATTGCCCTAGAACTTCGCCCTGATGCCGGCATAGGCCGCGAGCGGCATGCCGGGGACGAATGTGCGCGGATCGGTCAGCTGGGCCATCAGGTTGGGCGCAGCTCCGGCGCTGGCAAAGCCGCCGGTCTCGTAGAACGCGCCGCCGAGATAATAATGCTGGTTGAAGACGTTGTTGATCAGGCCGAATACCTCGATATTTGGTGTGATCCTGTAGGAGGTGTGCAGGTTCACGACCGCGTAGGCCGGGACCTTCTGGCTCTGGTTGGTGTCGTCGCCGACCAGCCATTGGCTGCCCACCACATTGATGTCGGCGCCGACCTTCCATGCGTCGGTGGCGAGGTACTCGACACCTGCCTTGAAGCGGTGCGCCGGAATGCCCGGGATATGGTCGCCCGGCTTGACGTTGATGAACCGGACGTCATCGTTGTTCGGGTCGGTCAGGGCGTTCGGGTTGTCGGGAGCCGGCAACGTATTTGCGCTTCGATAGGTCGCATCGATGAAGGTGTAGTTGGCATAGGCGTTCCAGCGATTGACGCGGTAGTCGAGCTTGGCTTCGATGCCCTGCCGCAGGGTCTGCCCCGCATTCTGGAAATAGCCGAAATTGCCTGTGCCGATGGGGCTCTGCACCCGGATGATGTCGTCGTCGGACAGAGTGTGGAACGCGCCGACGCCCCAGCTCAGCATGCCGGTCCTGGCGTCGTTGCCCCAGATGCCGCGGAAGCCGGCCTCGACGGTGTGCGACACCACCTGCTTGAGCGGCGGATCGGACACCAGGAAGGAATCGATGACGCAGGGGCGGGCCGGATCGGAGCAGCCGAGCTCGAGCGGCGTCGGCGCGCGGTTGGCCTCCGAATAGCCGGCATAAAAGGTGAGGTTCGGCGTGATCTTGTAGGTGCCGCCGATCACCGGGTTGAGGCGCTGGAAGCGGTTGTTGCTGTTGAGCGCATCGTTAGTCCCGGTCTGGTCCTGCAGATCGATCTGGGCATAGTTGAATCGTCCACCGGCAGTGACCGAGAACCTGTTCGTCACGTCGAAGGTATCGGTGAGGTAGACGCCGGTGTAGGTGTTGGTGGCGCGCAGGTCGACCGGGGCGAGACCGGCGTCGGGCTGGTTGATGAAGATGCCGGTGCCGGTCACGAACAGGTTGTTCGGATCGATCGTTCCGAGCTCGCTGGTCGCCGTGAATTTCGTGTTGCCGTGGTCGACGCTGACGCCCATCACGACGTGGTTGTCGTGCCCGAACAGCTTGTCCGAGTTGGTCAGCTGGGCCGTGCCGCCGAAGCTGTTGGTCGCGGCCCGGTTGCGGTCGACTTCGCCAAGGAAAGCGTTGCCCAGCGTGTTCGGAACCGAGGGACCGCCCGCCGGACCGAAAATCGGCAGGTCGTCGCCGATGCACAAACTGTCTCCACCGTCGCAGGCATGCACGTCGGTGCCGTTGCCGTCGACATGGGTCTGCCGGAAGCCGCGGAAATAGGCATTGCCCTGGAAGGACCAGGTGTCGGAGAAATTGTGGTTCAGCGTCGCGTTGACGAAGGCGAGCTGAAGCAGCGTCGTCTGCGGCCAGGTATAGACGCTCGACCAGCGCTGATTGAGCATTTGGACCGGCGTTGCCGCAACGTTGCCGAGCAGGTTGCTGGCGCCGGTGAAATTGACGTGAAATTCGGTGTCGTCGTTGCGTGCGCCAACATCCACATACATGCGGTTGATGTGCGATGAATTGGCGTAGTCGCGCCAGCCGCGATCATACGCGGATTCGAACGCAGCGTAGGCAGAGATGTTGTCCCTCTGGCCGCCGGCCTGCACGCTGCCCTGCACGCGCCCGTAAGAGCCGCCGAACAGTTCAGCCTCGGAGCCTTGATAGGTGAAGCCGTTCTTCATCTGGATGCTCAGCGCGCCGCCGATCGCGTTGAGGCCGAACACCGGATTGTTGGGAAACAATGCAACGCTGTCGATGGCCTTTTCCGGGATGAAATCCCAGTTGACCACGTCGCCCCAGGATTCGTTGATGCGCACGCCGTTCTGGTAGACCGCGATGCCCTGCGGCGTGCCCTGGACCGGCGAGGCGGTAAAGCCGCGGTAGTCGAGATTGCGCTGGAACGGATTGCCGGTCTGGTCGCCGAGCGTGACGCCGGGCAGCTTGCGGTTCACAGCATCGAGGAAGTTGGTCGAGTAGTTGTGGCTGAAATCCTGCGTCGTCATCACCGCGGTGTTGGACGGGACCTTGTCGCGATCAATCAGGGTGGAGTCGCGGTCGGAGGGGCCAGGTGCAGCGGTGCCGGCATCGGGTCCCGCGGCCGGAGCAACAGGTCCGGTTCGGGTTCGCGCAGTTCGCGTGGTCCGAACCGCCGGCCGTGCCGCCGGCCTTGCGCTGCGGGTGCCGGCCAGCGGTGTGGGCGCAATCACGTTGACGGGCGGCAGTTCAGTGGGGACCGGATCGGCCGTCTGAGCGTGCAGGACAGTCGATGGCAGTGCAGAGCCAATAACAGCCAGCACGGCCGCAGCGCCGCGCGTGTAGACCGAAGAAGACAAAAAACGTGTTGCCGTACGCAACAACGCACCAGCCATGACGCCCACCCCCAAGCCGCGGTTCGGCTTGATCCCCGACGAACCTTGGCTCGGAGACTGCGGGAGCGGCGTGGCTTTGGCAAACAACATCAGTCCCGGAAGGCCGGGATTCTTTTCCAATTATAATCGGGAAAAATTCCCGATTTTGATGGACGGGCACGTGAGCCCGATAGGGGCGGGATGATTCCGGCCGACTTGGCGCAAATTGGTGCCCAAAAGGCGGGCATCTCCGCCTTTTGGGACCGCCGATCGTCTAGTCCTTGAACTCGCAGCCGAGGCGCTGCAGGGCCTCGTCGACCCAGCGGCGGTCGCCGGTGCCGGCGAGGATCTGCTGGATGGCCTTTTCCTCGGTGGCCTTCTTGGCCTCGGTGAGCTTGCAGATGGCCTCGGCGTCGTCATAGGGCACGCAGAGCACGCCGTCGTCGTCGGCCACGATGAGGTCGCCGGGCTCGACGATCATGCCGTCGATCGAGATGGCGCAGTTGATCTCGCCCGGGCCGTCCTTGTAGGGGCCGCGATGGGCGACGCCGGCGGCTAACACCGGAAATGATCCGGCGCGGATCGCACCGGCATCGCGGATCGAGCCGTCGATCACGAAGCCCGCGACGCCCTTCTTCTCGGCCAAGGTCGACATGATCTCGCCGACGATGGCGTTGACCAGCACGCCGCCGGCGTCGACCACGATGACGTCACCCGGCTGGGCCAGGTCGATCGCCTTGTGCACCATCAGATTGTCGCCGGGCCGGGTCTTGACCGTCAGCGCCGGGCCGCCGAGCCAGCCGCCCGCATGCATCGGACGCAGCCGGTTGGTGCCCGCGATCCGCGACATCGAATCGCTGATATTGGCGACCGGCAGCGTGCGGTAGCGCGCGACGAGATCGGGCGACACTTTCCGCTTCGCCTTGTGAATAGCAAATCCTATGGCCATCGGTTTTCTCCGGTGTGTTGGCGGCGCGGTCGCTCAATGCGCGCGGCGGTCGAGATGGGCGTTGAGGCGAGGATAGACGCGGCGGGCATTGCCTTCAAAGATCTTGGCCTTGTCCGCAGCACTCAGCGGCAGCGCGTCGATATAGCGGCGGGTGTCGTCGAAGTGATGACCCGTTTCAGGATCGATGCCGCGCACGGCGCCGACCATCTCCGACGCAAACAGGATGTTCTCGACCGGAATCACCCTGGTCAACAGCTCGATGCCGGGCAGATGATACACGCAGGTGTCGAAGAACACGTTCTTCAAGAGATGCTCCGACAGCGGCGGCAGCTTCATGTCCTGCGCCAGGCCGCGGTAGCGGCCCCAGTGATAGGGCACCGCGCCGCCGCCATGCGGGATGATGAACCGCAGGGTCGGGAAGCGCTTGAACAGATCCGAGGTCAGGAACTGCATGAAGGCGGTGGTGTCGCCGTTGAGGTAATGCGCGCCGGTGCCATGGAAGCAGGGATTGCAGGACGAGGAGACGTGAACCATCGCCGGCACGTCGAGCTCGACCATCTTCTCGTACAGCGGATACCACCATTCGTCGGTCAGCGGCGGATCGCACCAATAGCCGCCGGCCGGATCGGGATTGAGGTTGCAGCCGACGAAGCCGAGCTGGGTCACGCAGCGTTCCAGCTCCTCGATGCAGTTGGCAGGCTTGACGCCCGGGCTCTGCGGCAGCTGGCACACGGGGACGAAGTTCTGCGGGAACAGCGTGCAGACGCGGTGCACCAGGTCGTTGCAGATCGTGGTCCATTCGCGGCTGGTCGCTTCCTTGCCGACGTGGTGCGCCATGCCGGCGGCGCGCGGCGAGAAGATGGTGACGTCGGTGCCGCGCTCCTTCTGCAGGCGGAGCTGTGCGCCCTCGACGCTAGAGCGGATCTCCTCGTCGGTGATGCCGAGATTGGTGGTGAGCGGCCGTCGCGACTTGTCGGCGAGGCCGGCGAGCTGTTTGTCACGAAATATCTGCAGCTTGGCCGGCTCGGTGGTGTAATGGCCGTGACAATCGATGATCATGGTTGCTTCCTTGGTAGGTTGTCAGTGAGCGACGGATGACGGGATCGCGCCCATCAATTCCGTCTCGCGCGGCTTGACGCGCATGGTGGCGGCGATGGCGGAGGCGACGAACAGGAAGCCGGCGATGCCGACCAATGCCCAGGAGAAGCTTCCGGTGGAGTCCTTGATCAGGCCGATGCACCAGGGTCCGATCAGGCCGCCGAACTGCGCCAGCGTGTTGACCAGCGCGATCGAGGCGGCACCGGCCGCACCGGTCAGCAGCGAGGCGTTGATGCTCCAGAACAGCGGATTGCCGGCGTTGAGGCTGAAGCCGACGATGCACAGGAACACGAAGGCCAGCACCGGGCTCGCAACATAGGCGCTGCCGAGCATCGCGACCGCGGCGAGTAAGTAAACTGCTGCGAGATGAAACTTGCGATCTCCGGTCTTGTCCGAGCTGCGGCTGACCACGATGGTGCCGATGACGCCGAGCAGCGGCGGGATCGCCGAGAGGAAGCCGACCTGGATGTTGCTGAGATTGCCCATTCCCTTGATGATCTGCGGCAGCCACAGCAAGAGCCCGTAGATCCCGACCAGTGCGCAGCCGAACAGCGCCGCCAGCAGCCAGACCCGGATATCGAGCACGCATTCGATCAACCTGTGCTGCCCCTGTTGCTCGATCTCGGCCCGCTCGGCGGCGAGTTCGCCCTCCAGCCAGGCCGCCTGCTCCTTGGTGAGCCAGCTCGCTTTAGCCGGGCGGTCGGTGAGATAATAGAGCGTGAACAGGCCGAGCAGAATGGTCGGCACGCCCTCGGCGAGGAACATCCATTGCCAGCCGTGAAGACCGGCAATGCCATCGAACCAGGTCATGATGCTGGTCGAGATCGGCCCGCCCAAAACCGCCGAGAACGAGCCGGCGATGATGTATCCCGCCACCGCGCGGGCACGATAGCGCGCCGGGAACCAGTAGGTGAGGTAAAGCACCACGCCGGGCATGAAGCCGGCTTCCGCGACGCCGAGGCCGAACCGCATCACATAGAGGCTGAGCGGATTCCAGACGAAGGCGGTCAGCGCGGCGACGAGGCCCCAGGTGATCAGGATCCGCGCCAGCCAGATCCGCGCCCCGAGCCAGTGCAGCATCAGGTTGCTCGGCACCTCGAGCACCATGTAGCCGAGGAAGAAGATGCTGGCCGCGAAGCCGAAGATCGCGAGGCTGAGGCCGAGGTCCTTGTTCATCGTCAGCCCGGCATAGCCGAGATTGATGCGGTCGAGATAGTTGAAGAACATCATCACGAACAGGATCGGGATCAGCCGCCGATAGACGCGGCGGATGGTCTGTTGCTCGAGCTCAGTGACGGACGCGCCAGTCATTGCAATCCTCCCGTTCATAGTGATGGCGTTCATTGGGTCGCGACGCCATTTCGGATGTTGTTTGGGTGTCCGGCCTCTCGTTCGTGCGGCAGGCGATCGGCTTCGTCCGGCGCGCCGCCCGCTGCCATTGTTCTGAGGTCGATGCCCTGCTGCTCGGGCAGCAGCAATGCCGCGCAGAAGGCGGCGGTGTAGCCGCAGATGGCGCAGATCGCCATTGCGTCGCCGAGATGCATCCGCGTCGAGAGAATGCCGACGGTCGCCGGCACGATCGAGCCGAGGCCGCGCCCTGCGCTCAGCGCGAATCCGGCGCCGTTGGCGCGGATGCTGGTCGGAAACAGCTCGGCAAAAGTCGGCATCAGGCCGGAGGCGAGGCCGGCCTGCAGCGCGCCGAGGAAGAATCCGAGGATGACGGTGATGCCCTGGCCGATCGGCGCCTGGGTGTAGACCGCGACGTTGAGCGCCTGGCAGATCAGGAACAGCATGAAACCCTTGCGGCGGCCGATGCGGTCGGCGATCAGGCCGAAGGCGATCGGCCCGACGAACGATCCGAAGATGTTGACGGCGAGATAGCCGGCGGTGTGCGTGACCGGCAGATGCAGCCCGGTTTGCAGATAGGTCGGCAGCCAGGTGATCATCACATAGGCCGCGCCGAGCGTGCCTGTGGTGAAGAAGGTCGCGACCAGCGTCTTGAACAGATGCTCGCCGGTGAAGATGGTCCAGATGCTGTGCGTCGGCGAGGCGGCGCGCTGGGCCTTTTCCTCGACGAAGATCGCGGATTCCGGCACGAAGCGGCGGACGAAGAAGACCAGCAACGCGGGCAGGATTCCGATCGCGAAGAACACGCGCCAGGCCATGTCCTGCGACAGCCAGCCGAAGATGACGGGAAACAGCGCCACCGACAGCGCATTGCCGACGGCATATCCGCTCTGGATCGCGGCGGCGACGCGGCCGCGCATGCCGGCCGAAACCACTTCGGCGACCAGCACGGCACCGACCGCGGCCTCGCCGCCATAGCCCATGCCCTGCATGGCGCGCGCGACCAGCAGATACCAGAAGCCGTCGGCAAAGGCGGCGGCAAAGGTCGAGACCGCGACCAGGAGTATGGTGAATTGCAGCACGCGCACACGGCCGAACCGGTCCGCGGCAATTCCGGCGATCCAGCCGCCGACAGCCGTGCCGACCAACGAGCTTGAGGCAAGGATGCCGGCGTCGGGTCGCGACAGGCTCAGCGTCGCGATCAGCGCAGGCGTGACCAGCGCGTAGATCGTGGTGTCCATCGAATCGAGCGCAAGGCCGCCAAAGGCGGCGAAGAAGGTCTTGCGTTCGACGGCGGACAGCTTGGACAGCCACCCCAGATTCATGTTCGTTTCCTCTTGATATCGCGGCCTCTTGGTGGGCCGTTTCTGCGAGATTTAAGGCGCGTCGAGTGCCGCCGGGTTCACCACATTGGCGCGATCGATGTCGCGTTGCGTGAGGACCGCGACGATGTTGCGCGCGGCCTCGACGCCGGTCCGCGTGATCGATGCGCCGGTTTGGGCTGCGATATGCGGCGTCAAGATCAGGTTCGGCGCCTGCAGGATCGGCCGGTCCTTCGCCGGAGGCTCCTCTGCCAGCGTGTCGAGGCCGGCACCGGCGAGATGGCCGCTTCGCAGCGCCGCGCAAAGCGCGTCCTCGTCGACCAGCGCGCCGCGCGCGGTGTTGATCAGGAGGGAGCCGGGCTTCATGGCGTTGAGCCGCCCCGCATCGATCATGCCGCGCGTCGCATCGGTCAGCGGCGCGTGCAGGCTGACGATGTCGGAGACCGCGAGCAGCTCGGCGAGGTCGGCGGCTTCGCGCGCCAGCGCCGGATCGACGCGGCCTTTGCTCCGGCCGAGCGCGACGACGCTCATGCCGAGCGCGCCCGCCGCGCGGGCGACGTGGCGGGCGATGCGACCGAAGCCGACCAGGCCGATCGTGCGGCCGCGGATTTCGCGGCCGCGATAGGTGGCGCGGTCCCAGGCGCCGGAATGGGTTCGTGCGTTCAGGCTAACGACGTCGCGCCCGAGCGCGAGGATCAGCGCGATGGTGTGCTCGGCGACCGCGGGCGCATTCGCGTCGCCCGCGACCATCACCAGCACGCGCCTGGCTGTTGCGGCGTCGATATCGACGCTGTCGACGCCGGCGCCGTGCTTTGCGATCACGCGCAGGTGCGGATTTCCGGCGATGGTGGCGGCGGAGAACACCGGATTGCCGCGCATCAGGATCGCCTGCGTCGGCGCCCGCGCCATCTCGTGCGCGAGACGTTCGGGCGTGACGGCATCGCGCATCAGCACGACATCTGCGCCGATCTCGCTGAGGACATTGACGGCGGCCGGCGCGAGGCTGTCGCCGGTGACGAGAACGCGAAACGGAACGGTCATCTTCTATCGTCCGCTGCGATATTGCATGGCTGACCCGCTGCGAGCGCCGCGCCGTCGTGCCTGAACCTGACGCATTTCGCGCGCTTCTCCCTTGGAGGACTGGTGATTTCGCGCGAAGATCGGGAAACGGCCCCGTGAGGTCAAATACCTTGTTGACCCCCGACTTATAGGGAATCGGAATAAGCGATGGATTACAGGCAGCTTCGTTACTTCATCGCGGTGGCCGAAGAGCTCAGCTTCAGCCGCGCAGCGAAACGCTTGCATGTCAGCCAGCCGCCGCTGAGCACGCAGATCAAGGCGATGGAGGAAGAGCTCGGCACGCGCCTGTTGGCGCGAACGCGGCGCGCGGTGGAACTGACGCAGGCCGGGCAGTTGCTGCTGGAACATGCGCGGCGCGCGGTCAGCGAGCTTGATCTGGCGTCGGAGACGGTGCGCCGTGCGGCGCGCGGCGAGGCCGGCATGATCCGGGTCGGCTTCACCGGCTCGGTCCCGATGCTCGACATGTTCGCCGAACTGTTCCGCAGCTTTCGCGCCAGCTATCCGCGGGTGAAGATCGAGCTCCGGCACATGTCGACGGCAACGCAGCTGCGCGCGCTTGCCGACGCCGAGCTCGATGTCGCGATCATGCGCCCGCCGCTCGATTTCAGGCCAGCGGCCGATCTGCAGGTGCATGTGGTGTGGCGCGACCGGCTGATGGTGTTTCTGCCGCTGGATCACCCGCTGGCCGGCGCGAAGGGGGCGCTCGAGATGGCCGACCTTGCCGAGCATGAATTCGTCGGCATGGCCGAGAGCGGTTGCGGCGTCGGCGATCAGGCCGCGATGCTGTGCCGGCGGGCGGGCTTCGCCCCGCGCGTGGTGCAGGAGGCGCATGAGCTGCGCACCGTGCTCAGCCTGGTTGCGGCGGGGATCGGGCTTTCGATCCTGCCGTCCTGCTACCAGCAGGCCGGCGTGATGAATGTGGTGGCGAAGCCGCTGGACACGCCGGATGCGGAGAGCCGTATGCTGGTGGCGATGCGCTCCAACGCTTCGCTGCTGCCGCGCCGGTTCGTCGAATGCACGCTGCAGGCGGCGTCGCGCAGCGCACCGCCGCTCGTTCCGGAGGTTGCGGCAGTGAGACGTTGATCGCGCCGCACGCCCTATACTTTCGTCGGCTGTAGTCTTCCGGCATCCCGTCTGGCCTTGCTCTTGCATCGTTCAATGTCAGGTGCTGGGGCGCGGATGTGTCGCGTGCTCGCCCGCGGCGACAGCGTCGCAGGCGAGCAGTCTGCGACGTGCCCGCAGCTGGATAGACGCTTGCGGAGACGACGATATGCACGCCATCACGCGTGCGGCACTGCTGCTCGGGACGATGTGGCTGACATCGCCGACCCTGGCGCGAGACGACGGCCGCTATGCCAATTCACCGCTAAAGCCCTGGTTCGAAAGCCTGCACAGCGGCTATGGACAATGCTGCTCGGATGCCGATGGCTATGTGGTCGCTGATCCCGACTGGGAGTCGGATCACGGCCACTTTCGCGTGCTCATCGACAATGAATGGGTTGTCGTGCCGAACGAGGCCGTGATCACCGAGCCGAACAAGATCGGGCGCACCATGGTGTGGAAGCACTATATCGACGGCCACCCGCGCGTGCGCTGCTTCATGCCGGGTAGCATGACCTGAGGCGCATCGTCCGGGCTGCAACTCAGGCCGGCGGAACGAACACCCGGTTCGGGAATGCCTGCTCGACGACGTCGAGAAACGCGCGAACCTTTGCGCCGACCAGCCGTCGCGAGCTCTGCAGTGCCCAGATCTCGACCGGAGGTCTGGCATCCGTTCCCCAATAGGCGAGGCGCCCCGCGGCAATGTCGTCATCGACCAGCAGCTTGGGCAGCAGGGCCGCGCCGGCGCCTGCGAGCACCGCATCGCGCATCATCAGCATCGATGAGAGACGCAACACTGCCCGTGGCCTGAACGTGATCTCTTCGCGTTCATTCTGGATGCGCCAGAGCGTGTCCGGCGGCGTCTGCGACATCAGAACGGCATCGACGGAGACGCCATCCGGATCGCTCGCGGCGGTCGTCGGTCGTTGCCGATCGGGATGCGCCACGACCAGCAGTTCGTCATTCAGGAAGCGGCGGCCGACGAGACGTTCATCCGGTGACGGGTTGATGCGGATGACGAGGTCATAGCCGTCCTCGACCGGATCGACCAGGCGATCCTCGGCGACGATCTCGAGCTGGACGTCGGGATAGGCGTGCGCAAAGCGCGCACCGATCCGGCCGAACGCGACATGGGCGAGCAAGACCGGCGCACTGATCCGCAAGCGGCCGCGCGGCGTCGACGCACCGAGCACCACGGCTTCGCCGGCCTCGGCGATGTCGGACAGCGGACCGCTGGTGCGCTCGTGCAGCGCGCGGCCCTCATCGGTCAATCGCAGACTCTGCGAACCCCGCTCGATCAAGCGGACGCCGAGACTCTGTTCCAGTTCGGCGACGCGGCGGGACAGCGTGGCCTTGGCCCGTCCGGAAGCGCGGCTGGCGCGGCCGAGCCCGCCATGCGCGGCCACCAGATTGAAATCGGCGAGTGCCTGAAGGTCCATCGAACTGTTCCATATTCGAAACGGCCTGTTCAGATAATGCCACCTCCAAAGGAAAATTGGAACGGATAGCTTCTCCGCAACGGCAGACGGTCTGCCCCAAAGAGGAGTATTCGACATGACCATTCTGGTGACAGGCAGCACGGGCACCATCGGCACCCAGGTTCTCAATCATCTCGCCGGTCAGGGCGTCGAGGTTCGGGCCCTGACGCGTTCGCCCGGCAAGGCGCAATTTCCGCAGTACGTGACGGCGGTTCGCGGCGATCTTGCCGACGTGGATTCGGTCCGCGCTGCGCTTGACGGCGTCAGCACGCTGTTCCTGCTGGTGCCGAACGCCGCCGACGAACTGACGCAGGCGATGCTGACGCTGACCGCCGCGCGTGAGGCCGGCGTCAAGGGCATCGTCTATCTCTCGGTGTTCAAGGGCGAGGCCTATGCGGACGTGCCGCATTTCGCCGGCAAGCACACGGTCGAGCGGATGATCGAGGCGCTCGATCTTCCCGCGACCATCCTGCGTCCGGCCTATTTCATCCAGAACGATCTTCGGCTGAAGGAGCCGCTGCTGAACTTCGGCGCCTACGGCATGCCGATCGGCGCGAAGGGCATCTCGATGGTCGACATCCGCGATATCGGCGAGGTGGCCGCGATCGAGCTGCTGCGCCGCGAGCGCGCGTCCGCCCCGCTGGGCCGCGAGACTTACGCGCTGGTCGGCCCCGACGTCGTGACCGGCGAGGGCGCGGCTGCGATCTGGCGCGATGAGCTTGGCCGCGCGGTCCACTATGGCGGCGACGATCTCGCGGCGATGGAGCAGCGTTTCAAGGCAGCGATGCCGGCATGGCTCGCGCTCGACATGCGCCTCATGTTCGGCCGGTACCAGAGCGACGGCGCGGTCGCGACGGCCGACGAGCTGGCACGCCTGACGAAGCTGCTCGGCCGCGCGCCGCGGGCCTATCGCGATTTCGCCCGCGACGCCGCCGCGCAGTGGCGCAAGGGCTAGCTGCCCCCGTGCACGAGGAAGCGCGTGACCACGCCGCCCAGCGTGGCGTGGTCGAGCGGCTCAGTGAGCGAGGTCTTGGCGGCTTCGATCAGGGCATCCGGCGCGCGGCCGCGATGTAGATCGCACAGCGCGTCGGCATAGTCGGCGGTGAATTCCGGATGCGGTTGCACCGACAGCGTCGTGCCGTTGGCGTAGAGCAGGGCGGCGTGCGGCGTGAACTCGGACGACAGGATGGTGCGCGCGGAGGCGGGCGGGGTGATTACCTGATCCTGATGCGAGCAGGCGACGGCGATCGTCTCGCCGTCGATCAGCCCGTTGTCCGGCGCGATCCGATAGACGTGGCGCCCGATGCCCCAGCCTTTCTCGGATTTGTGCACCGTGCCGCCGAGCGCCTGCGCGATCAGCTGATGGCCGAAGCAGACGCCGACCGTCGGAATGCGCTTGTCATGGGTCGTGCGCACGAAGGCTTCGAGCGGCGCGATCCACGCGACATCGTCGTAGGCGCCGGCCGATGATCCCGTGATCAGGATCGCATCCAATGTGGTGGGATCCGGAAGCGCCTCGCCCAAGGCGACGCTGACGACGTCGCAGTTCACAGATGGATCGGCGGTGGCCACCATCCGCTGAAACATCTGCGGATAGCTGCCGTGGCGCTCGCGGGCTTGCGGGTTGACGAGCCCGGTTTCGATGATGGTGATGCGGGGCATGGAGCGCGCTGACGGATGAGCGGGGACGCCTCAGCCTTTAACTCCGAAAGCACCGGCGGCGACAAGCCGTGCGTGGCGGTCGCCGATCAATTCCGCGACGGTGCCGCCGCGTCGATCGTGGCGGTGTGCTGCGCTGTCGGCGTCATGCTTGCGGTCGCCGGCGTCGTTCTCTCGCTCGCCGGTGTCACCGTCACGATCGCAGGTTCGGTGCGGTAGCGCGGCAGCTGATCCACGAGCGAGTAGCCGACGCAGAGCGCGAGGCTCGACCAAACCGCCATGCTGAAATACAGCGACATCCAGGCGATCTCCTCGCGCCACTCGGCGATGTCGTGGGTCACGACCCAGCGCCGGCTGACGTCGCGCAGGCCTTCCAGCGGATGCAGCAGCGTGCCGCCGGCGGCGAGGTTGGCGCGCCAGCGGTTCAGATACATCGGGACGTCGACGGTCATCAGGAAGGCGAGGAAGCCGGCGATGCCGAGGATCGCGACGATGAAGGCCCAGCGCACCAGGCCATGAAACTCCGGCAGCAGCCGGCACAGCGCAATCCCGACCAGGAAGAACACCACGGCCCAGATCGAGTTCTCGATCGCGTTGCAGAGATAATGGGTGGTCAGCACCGCATACCAGGAGAAGCATTCCGCGATCACGATCAGCGGCACGATGATCCAGGCGATGTTCACGGTGGTCTCGGCGCCAGTCATGGTGCCGAGCTGATGCAGGATGATCGCCCATTGCGCGGCGAAGCAGACCTCGGCGACGGTGGCAACGGTGCGGCCGACCACGACGCTCGACAGCCAGGTGTCGAACAGGCAGATGCGCTGCACGTCGGCGCGCGGCAGGACCGAGCGGAAGGCGCAGCCGAACACATAGGCCGCGCACAGCAGCATCATCAGGCCGATGCCCGAGGTGTTGCTGAAGCTGCCATTGGCCTGTTCATTGAACTGGCGGTAAAGCGCGAACCAGATCGCGATGTTGGTGGCGCTGACGAGGCTCAAGAAGCCCCACCACCGGACCACTGGATTTGACCAAGCCAGCGAAACCGGCCGTGCCCGCCACTCCATGCTCATTCACCGCTCCGCGCGTAACCGAACTGATATCGAACTGTAGTAATTTTGTCATAGAAGGCGGCGAATCACGACTAAAAAATGCGTGTGGGAGCAAACCGGGCAGGTCCGATTATGACAGTGTCCTAATATGACAGTGCTCGATTGTGACAGCGCCCGATTGTGACAGTGTGCGGTGGTGCGTGACCGTCAGCCGCGCAGCGCGGTTTCGGGGATGGTACGGCGGACCACTTCGCGCATCGCGAAGCTGGAATGGATGCGGGCGACGCCCGGCATCCGCGACAGATGCTGTTTGTGGATGCGCTCGAAGTCGGCGATGTCGCGGGCGATCACCTGCAGATGATAGTCGTCGCTGCCCGACATCAGATGGCAGGACACGACGTCGGGGCAGCGCGCGATCGCGGCCTCGAAGGCTGCGAGATAATCCTCGCTCTGCTTTTCCAGCGTGATGGTGACGACGACGGTCGTCACGAGGCCAAGCGCTGATGGTTCGAGGTCGACGCGGTAGCCGCGGATCACGCCGATCTCCTCGAGATGGCGGATGCGCCGCGCGCAGGCGGTCGGCGACAGCCCGACCTTCTCGGCAAGCTCGATCTGGCTCGCGCGGGCATCACTGACCAGCTCGGCGAGGATTCTGAGGTCGATACGATCGAGACCGTCCACGCAGATTTCCTTCAAGAGCTGAGCTGAATGCGAAGGATATGAGCGTATCTGGCTGTGAGCAAGCCGGAAATCGCTGAGAAACGCCATGTGACGGGGAATAGCCTTGAGGGCGGCGGAAACGAATCCTTCAAGGAGCGGACCATGCGCATCGGCGTGCCCAAGGAAATCAAGGTCGAGGAATATCGGGTCGGGCTGACGCCTGCCTCGGTGCGGGAATATGTGGCGCACGGCCACGAGGTCGTGGTCCAGCGCGGCGCCGGTGATGGCATCGGTGCCGGCGACGAGGTCTACACCCAGGCCGGCGCGCGGATCGCCGACACCGCCGAAGAGGTGTTCTCCGTCGCCGAGATGATCGTGAAGGTGAAGGAGCCGCAGCCGTCCGAATGGATCAGGCTGCGCGAGGGACAGATCCTCTTCACCTATCTGCATCTCGCGCCCGACGTGCCGCAGACCGCGGGTCTGATCGCCTCCGGCTGCACCGCGGTCGCCTATGAGACCGTCACGGATGCGCATGGCGGGTTGCCGCTGCTCGCGCCGATGAGCGAAGTCGCGGGCCGGCTCGCGATCGAGGCCGCGGGCGCCGCGCTGCGCAAATCCGCCGACGGCATGGGCAAGCTGCTCGGTGGCGTGCCCGGCGTTCCGCCGGCGCGGGTTGCGATCATCGGTGGCGGCGTGGTCGGTACCCATGCGGCACGGATGGCGGCAGGGCTCGGCAGCGACGTCACCATCCTCGACCGCTCGTTGCCGCGGCTGCGCCTGCTCGACGATCTCTTCCTCGGCCGGGTCCGCACCCGTTACGCCACGCTGGAAGCGATCGAGCAGGAGGTCTTCGCGGCTGACGTTGTGATCGGCGCGGTGCTGGTGCCCGGCGCCAGCGCGCCCAAGCTGGTGTCGCGCGCGCAGCTTGCGGGCATGAAGCGCCGCGCGGTGCTGGTCGACGTCGCGATCGACCAGGGCGGTTGCTTCGAGACCTCGAAGCCGACCACGCATCAGGCGCCGACTTACCTCGTTGACGACATCGTGCATTATTGCGTGGCCAACATGCCGGGCGCGGTGCCGGTCACCTCGAGCCACGCGCTCAATCATGCCACCTTGCCGTTCGGCCTGGCGCTGGCCTCGAAGGGACTGCGCGCGCTGGTCGAGGATCCGCATCTGCGCACCGGCCTCAACGTGCATCGCGGCCGCATCACCAACCGCGCCGTGGCCGAAAGCCAGCATCTGTCGGCCGTGATGCCGGAAGAAGCGCTGGCGTCGTAACATTTGCGAGCAGCCTTTCCCATTGTCGTCCCGGCGAAAGCCGGGAGGTGGATTCACATTCGAAGTGCAACACTTGAGCAAAAGCCTCGGCAGGCGTGCGGTAGTCAAGGCATTTGCGCGGGGTGTTGTTGTAGGCGGCGATGAACTGGCGGAATCTGGCGGTCGAGAGGGTTACGAGATCGGTCTTGCGGGGAATAAAGCGGCGCATCCTGCCGATGGCGTTCTCGATGCCGCCCTTCTGCCAGGGGGCGTGGGGATCGCAGAAGAAGGTCTCGATCGAGAGGCGGTGCAGCGCCAGGTGACCGGCGAACTCGGTGCCGTTGTCGAAGGTCACGGTCTGGCGCAGCTCTTGTGGCAGGGTCGCGAAGAAGCCCACGAGATGGCGGGCGACACCGCGCGCGACCTTGCTGGCAAGGCGGATGCCGAGCAGCAGACGCGAGGTGCGCTCGTGCACGGTCAGCACGGCCTGACCGTATTTCGAGAACATCATCAGGTCGGCCTCCCAGTGTCCGGGCACGCTGCGGTCGGCCACTTCGATCGGCCGATTTGCCAAGGAAACACGGCCTTCGATGAAGCTTGCGGGGCTGCCGCCCCTCTTGCCGCGGCGGCCGCGCTTGCTCTTGGCGCGCGGCAGATAGCGCCGCCAGTTGAAATCCGTGGTGCGCCTGAGTTGGGCATAGATGAAGCGGTAGATGGTCTCGTGCGAGATCACCTTGCGCCCGGACTCGCGGGCCAGCCGGCCGGCGACCTGCTCGGGCGACCAGCCCCGGCGAAGGCGTTGCAACACCGCGCGGCGCAGGCCGGGCTCCCGTTCGAGGCGTCCGCCCGTCCAGCGCCGCGCTCGCATCTGGTGCTGGGCATAGTTTGGCTTGTAGCCGACCTGGCTCCCCCGATTGCGCCTTAATTCCCGAGAGACCGTTGATGGCGAGCGATCCAGAGCTGCCGCGATTTGCCGGACCGAGCTGCCATTGGCCGATAGGCAGGCAATCTCGCATCGGTCGTCCAGAGAGAGCTGCTTGTAACTCCGCCCCATGGCAACACCTCCTCAAGGAAGTGTTGCACTTCGTTTGTGAACTCAGGGGACCCATACTCCGCGGCGGACGTTATGGGGGGATTCGTCGACACAGCTGAGCAAGGCAACAGGCGTTCGTGGTTATGGGTCCCGGCTTTCGCCGGGACGACATCGAGTGTGTTGTGCCGTCGCGTAATCCGGATTGCGCGAAGCCTGTCATCGGGCGCGCGTTCGAGCGACCCATTGGCTCCATCCGGGCTGCGGCTTTGCCATCCGCACGACGCGTCATGCGTCCCGAGAGGTCATTTCTCAACGAATCTTGGCCCGGCTTCCTCCGTCAATTCCTTCAGCCGGCTCTGCATGACTTCAATGATGTGCGAGCGCTTTGCCGCGATACGTTCGATGGGGCCGCCGATGCCGATGGCCAGCGGAGCGCGTCGCTTTGGCAGGGGAACGAGCATGCCTATTGTGTTTGCGCCCGGCGTCGTGCGGCCGCCTGACTCGGAAAAGCCGCGGCGGCGAATGCGCTCGACCTCCTCGAGAAAGGCGGATTCGCGAACGCGCGCCGACTGACTGGGCTCCTCGGCGTTGTTGCGACGGATAATGCCGCGAATTTTGGTGTTCGGCATTTGGCTCAGCAGCACATGTCCGAGCGCGGTCCGAACCATCGGCCGTATTTGACCGGCCTGTGCAGTGTACTGAAGCTGAGAGCCGCCAGGGACCACGTGCAGATATTGCATCCCGGCCGCGCCGGCCTGTTGCCCAAGCATGACGGTTTCGCCGCCCGTCGCGGTCCAGAGTTCCTCCATCAGATCGGTGAGCTTGGTATCACGGAACGGAGAACGACGGATCCAATCACCGAGCAGATTGACCCGGTAGCTCGGGATGAAACGTCGGGTCTTTCGCTCGTATTCCAGGTAGTTCAATTCAACGAGACAGCGAAGCAACACGGACGTGCTCGATTGGGGCATCTCCAGCGCGGACGATATTTCAGTCACGGAAGCAGCCCGCTTTGTTTTCCGAAAGAACTCCAGAACTGCAAACGTCCGCATGGCCGACTTGACGATGGCCGTCTTATTCAGATTCGGCATGGCTGGCTCCTCGGTGGGGCAAGTACCGCACTTCCATCACATATGTGATGTTAAGGCAAAACTGCTTCACTTGACGACAACTTTGGCCCAGATTGGCGCCAATTAGATCAAGGCGCATGGAAACGCAGAGAGCAGGGGAAGGCGGATGCCCGGCCGAAGTTTGCTCGAGAAGATCTGGGGCCAGCATGTCATTGCTCGCCTCAGCGAAGACACAGACCTCCTTCATATCGACCGCCATCTGCTGCACGATCTCGGTGGTTCGCGCGGCCTGCTCGATCTGAAGAGCCGGGGCCTCAAGGTCCACAATCCCGAACTGACCTTTGCAACGCCGGATCACGCGCTGTCCACGGCGCCCGGCCGCGCCGGAACCAGCAAGATCGGACTGGAATTGCTGGCGGCGCTGCGGGTCGAGACCTCGGCGAGCGGCATCACGCTGTTCGACGTCGACCAGCCCGGCCAGGGCATCGTCCACGTCATCGGTCCGGAACTCGGCTTGAGCCTGCCGGGCGCGACCATCGTCTGCGGCGACAGCCACACCTGCACCCATGGCGGCTTAGGGGCGCTCGCCTTCGGCATCGGATCGAGCGAGCTCACCCATGTGCTGGCGACGCAGGCGCTGATCCAGCGCCGCCCGAAGACGATGCGCGCGCGCTTCGAGGGCAAGCTGCCGCTCGGCGTCACCGCCAAGGACATGATCCTGGCGCTGATCGGCCATATCGGCGCCGCCGGCGGCACCGGCTATGCAGTCGAATATGCCGGCAGTGCGATCCGCGCGCTGCCGATCGAGGGCCGGCTCACTATCTGCAACCTCTCGATCGAGCTCGGCGCCAAGATGGGCATGGTGGCACCGGACGAGAAGACGTTCGAATTTCTCCGCGGCCGTCCCTATGCGCCGCAAGGCGAGATGTGGGATCTCGCGGTGAAAGCGTGGCGCGAACTGCCGAGCGATCCCGACGCGGTGTTCGACCGCGAGGTCGTGATCGATGTCGAGAAGATCATCCCGCAGGTGACCTGGGGCATCAGCCCCGAGCACGTCGTCGGCGTCGATGGCGTGATTCCCGATCCGAATGCGGTCGACGATCCCTTGCGGCGCGCCGCGATCGAGACCGCGCTGGAGTATATGGGCCTGCAAGGCGGGGCGCCGATCGCCGGCACGCCGGTCGATTGGGTGTTCATCGGCTCCTGCACCAACAGCCGGCTCAGCGATCTGCGCGCCGCGGCCGAGGTTGCCCGCGGCCGCAAGGTCGCGGCCGGGGTCCGCGCCTGGGTGGTGCCGGGTTCGGAGAATGTCAAGCGCGAGGCGGTCGCCGAAGGGCTCGACAAGATCTTCATCGACGCCGGCTTCGAGTGGCGGGAGCCGGGTTGCTCGATGTGCCTTGCCGCCAATGGCGAGGTGGTGGCGCCCGGGCAGCGCTCGGTCTCGACCTCGAACCGCAATTTCGTCGGCCGGCAGGGGCCGCGCGCGCGGACGCATCTGGCGAGCCCCGCGAGCGCCGCAGCGTCCGCCATTGCCGGCGCGATCGCCGATGTCAGGATGATGGGACGCTAGAGCATGCCAAAATCGTTCGACAAGCTCACCGCAACCGCCGCGCCGATCATGCGCGGCAATATCGATACCGACGTCATCATCCGCATCGAGCGGCTGGTGGGCAACTCGATCCGCGGCACGCTCGGCAAATGGGCGTTCGGCTCGCTGCGCTATCTGCCCGACGGCTCGGAGAATCCGGAGTTCATCCTGAACCGCGAGCCGTACCGGGAGGCGGAGATCTTGGTGACCGGACCGAATTTCGGCTGCGGCTCCTCGCGCGAGGGCGCGGTGTGGTCGCTGCAGGAGCGCGGCATCCGCGCCATCATCGGCTCCGGCTTTGGCGACATCTTCTTCGCCAACTGCTTCCAGAACGGCATCCTGCCCGTCATCGTAGACAAGGCGGTGGTCGATCAGCTTGCCGCCGACATCGAGGCGACGCAGGGCGCGGGTAAGGTCTCGATCGACCTCGAGGCCCAGACCATCGTCTCGCCGTCGGGCGCGCGGCATTCGTTCGAGATCGATCCGCGGCGGCGCGAGGGGCTGTTGAAGGGGCTCGACGAGGTGGCGCTGACGCTGCAGCGCGACGACGAGATCCACGCTTTCCAGGCCTCCGACCGCGCGGCGCGGCCATGGATTCATTCGACAAGGACACCCGCTTCAAGGACACCGGTATGAGCACGCAATCCAACATGGTCAAGGTCGCCGTCGTCGGCGGCGAGGGTATCGGCCCCGAGGTCACCGCGCAGTCGCGTCGCGTGCTCGACTGGTTCGCGGCGAAACGTAACGTGCCGATGACCTTGCGCGAGGCGCAATACGGCCTGATCCCGTATCTGGCGACCGGCAAGGTGCTGCCCGAGGATACCGCGGAGGCGATGGACGAGGCCGACGCCATCCTGTGGGGCGCGACCGGCGGGCCGGAGACGACCGAAGTGCCGGCCGCGGCACGCAAGGCCGGCAGTCTGCTGGGCCTGCGCAGCAAATACGATCTCTATGCCAATCTGCGGCCGATCGTGGCGAGCCCGGCACTGTCGGCCTCCGCGCCGCTCAAGGCCGAGGTGCTCGACGGCGTCGATTTCGTCATCATCCGCGAACTGACGAGCGGCATCTATTTCGGCGAGCCGCGCGGCATCGAGACACTGCCCGACGGCCAGCGCCGCGGCTTCAACACCGAGCAATACACCACGAACCAGATCCGCCGCGTCGCGCGCTCGGCCTTCGAGCTGGCGCGGACCCGGCGCAACAAGGTCTGCTCGGTCGACAAGGCCAATGTGCTGGAGACCAGCGTGGTCTGGCGCGAGGAGGTGATCAAGCTGCACAAGGAGGAGTTCTCCGACGTCGAGCTGGCCCATCTCTATGTCGACAACGCCGCAATGCAGATCGTGCGCGAGCCGCGGCAGTTCGACGTCATGGTGACCGGCAACATCTTCGGCGACATCCTGTCCGACTGCGCGGCGATGGCTTCGGGCTCGCTCGGCATGCTGCCGTCGGCCTCGCTCGGCCCGGTCGATCGCTTCGGCCGCCGCAAGGCGCTGTATGAACCGGTGCATGGCAGCGCGCCCGATATCGCGGGCAAGGGCATCGCCAATCCGCTCGGCTCGATCCTCAGCGTCGCGATGCTGCTGCGCCTGACGCTGAACCGGCCCGAGGACGCCGACCTGCTCGAGAAGGCGGTGCAGACCGCGCTGGCCTCCGGCGCGCGCACGGCCGATATCGCCGAGGCCGGGGCGAAAAAGCTGTCGACTGTCCAGATGGGCGATGCGGTGCTCGGCGCGCTCGACAAGATCTCGGCCAAGGAGCACGCGTGATGGCGCGCCTCACCATGCCCCACATTTCAAGGCGATCGGCGCTGACGGTGATCGCCGCCGGCGGCGCCGCGCTAGCGACCGGGCGTGCGTGGGCGCAGGCGGCCGCGGGCCGCGCAATCTATCCGGTCGCGGTGCCGGTCTATCAGACGCAGTTCGTCGCCGATCGTATCGGCTACTTCAAGGAGGCCGGGCTCGACTGCAAGCTGGTGCAGGGCGGCAGCGGCGTGAAGACCCGCGAGATCATCGCCTCGTCGCAGGGCGATATCGGTATCGGCGACGTCACCCATCCGATGCAACTGACCAATCACGGCCGCGCCGCGCGCGTGCTGTTGCCGGTCGACACGCGATCGAACTCGGTGATGTTCATTATCCGCAAGGACCTGAAGGACCAGGGCATCAACTCGCTGGAGGCCTTCACGCAATGGAAGCGGCCCGACGGCCGCAAGCCGATCGTCTCGGTGTCCTCGCTCGGCGGCACCAACCATGTCTGGTCGTCCTACTACATGGAAACCATGGGGCTCGACGACAAGGTGACCTGGATCGGCACCGGCAATGTCGACACCATGCTGGGATCGCTGAAGTCGAAGCAGGTCGACATCCTCGTCAGCTCGCTGTCGCTGTTGAACGAGGCACAGCAGCAGGGCTGGGGCGAATTGCTGTTCGACGGCACCGATGAGGCGATCTGGAACAAGCATATCGGCGGCAAGGTGCCGGTGACCGCACATTTCACGCTGCAGGCCACCATCGACAAGGACCCGGCCAAGATGCAGGCCTACGTCACCGCGCTGTGGCGCGCGTCGCAATGGATCAAGACCCACAAGCCGACCGAGGTCTATGACGCCATCGAGCCCTATGTCGGCAGCACCTCGCGCGAGGCCAATCTGCTGGAGATCACGTCGATCCAGAAGGTCGCGGACTATGAGGGCTCGATCGACGCCGCAAGCTTCGCGCGCGGCGAGAAGGTCTGGTTCCGCGAGATGACCGGCATCAAGCCGCTCAAGATCGCCGACGTGGTCAACTCGAACCTCATCGAAGCGGCGCGAAAGGCCTATCCGGGTTGAGCGCGCTCGAGACAAGCGCAACCGTATCGCCGCGCGCCTCGGCCGATCGCCGCGTCGAGGTCAAGGGCCTGAGCAAGTCGTTCCAGCTCGCCAAAACCACGATCGAGGCCGTGCGCGACGTGACCTTCGACGTCCGCCGCGGCGAGTTCGTCGCGCTGCTCGGGCCGTCGGGCTCCGGCAAGAGCACCGTGCTCAACATGATCGCCTCGCTGATCCGCCCGACCGGTGGCGAGATCCTGATCGACGGCAAGCGCGTCGTCGCCGGCAAGGCGACGCCCAATGTCGGCTATGTGTTCCAGCGCGACACGCTGTTTCCATGGCGGACCGTCGGCGACAATATCGGCTACGGGCTGGAGCTATCAGGCGTGCCGGCTCACGAACGGAAGGAGCGCATCGCCGAATGCGTCGCGCAGGCGGGCCTGAAGGGATTCGAGAACGCCTATCCGTCGGCGCTGTCGGGCGGCATGCGCCAGCGCGCGGCGCTGATGCGGACGCTGATCGTCGAGCCGCAGATCTTGTTGATGGACGAGCCGTTCGGCGCGCTCGATACCCACACCAAGATCGACATGCACGAGGTGCTGCTCCGGATCTGGGAACGCGAGCAGCAGACCGTGCTGTTCGTGACCCACGATCTCGGCGAGGCGCTGACATTGGCCGACCGCATCATCCTGTTCTCGGCGCGGCCGGGCCGGATCAAGGACATGTTCGAGGTCGACTTCGCGCGGCCGCGCGATGCGGTGAAGGTGCGAGAGACCCCGCATTATGCCGAGCTGTTCCAGCACATCTGGCATTCGCTGGGCGAGGAATTCGTCAAGGGCCGCAGCGCATGAAGAGATACGGCACGCTCGGCACGGTCGGCTGGCAGGTCCTGATCTGCGCCGTCGTGCTGTCGGTCTGGCAATGGGGCTACGACCTCCGCACCAAGCTGCCCTGGCTGGTGCCCGACCTGCTCGATCCCTACTTCATCTCGAAGCCGTCGATGATCTTCGACAACTTCCTGATCCAGAGCTGCCTGACCTCGAAGCTCGGCGCCTTCAACAGCTGGTTCAACGGCGACTTCGGAAAGTGCCTGGCGCGCAACGAGAACAACCTCTGGGCCGCGACCGCCATCACCCTGAAGAATACCTTCTTCGGCTTCGTTACCGGCGTGGTCAGCGGCTTCGTCGCCGGGCTGATCCTGGGACGATCCGATCGGCTGAGCGCGATCTTTCAGCCCTTCATCACTGCGGTGAATTCGATCCCACGGATCGCGCTGGCGCCGATCATCGTGCTGGCGTTCGGGATCGGCGACATGTCGAAGATCGTGACGTCGTGGATCGTCGTCGTGTTCCTGGTGTTCTTCAACACTTTCGAGGGCGCGCGCTCGATCGACGAGGGCTTTACCAATGCCGCGCGGCTGCTTGGCGCCAGCGAATGGCAGATCACCCGGACGGTGGTGATCCCCTCGACCATGGCCTGGGTGTTCGCTTCGCTGACGCCTGCGATCTCCTTCGCGCTGATCGGCGTGATCGTCGGCGAGTTCATCGGCGCCGAGCGCGGCATCGGCCGTCTCATCATCGAATCGGAGGCGCGCGGCGAGGCCTCGGGCATGATGGTTGCTGTCGTGGTGCTGATGCTGGTCGGTGTGGTGCTGTCGGCGATCATCTGGCGGCTGCAGGCCTATCTGTTGCGCTGGCAGCGGCAACGCAGCGCCGAATAGGCCGCGAGCCGTGGCGACGTCGCATTTGCCGCCACGGCCGGGCTGGATCTAGGCTGCATTTTCCGATGGCGAAGTCTCGCCGTCGAGCCAGTCCTGTTCCTTTGCCAGCGCGCGCCAGGCCGCTTCCATTCGCTTGAAGCGATTGTAGGTCGGCGCGTCGTCGGCACGCTCGGCAAGCTGCGCGCAGTTCTCCGCATTGTCGCGGAAGTGCTGTGACTGTTTCATGGAACGTCCTCCTATTAGTTAAGGACGTGGGACATCAATTCAGGCTATTCAACGCGTGGAACATGGGTATTTCGCCACACAGATGAATGCTTGTTCAGCGAGTTCCCCGCGCGATGTCTGCAACACGGTCGATACAGGAACGGTGTGTCGCACTCGACGTTCCTTCTTCACATCGCAACTGGAGGAGGAGAGACGGCATGAGGACGTATCTGCTAGCCGCGGCCATGGTGACCGCGATCGCATCGCCTGTGTTCGCCGATGATATCGGTGTCCGCGCAGGTCCCGTCGGCGCGGGCGTGACCGTTGGTCGGGCGCCCGAGTATCGCGACCGCGATCGTGATCGCACCACCGTGATCAGGGAGCGTGAGCCGCGCCATGACCGGACCACGGTCATCAAGAAGCGGGACGAATTCGGCAATCGCAGCAAGACCGTCATCCATAACGACGACGATTGACGCCAACTCAGGCGATCTTGTGTGAGCATGAACGTCCGTCGCTGACTTCGTCACGGCGGACGTCTGCTTGGTGCCCCAGGCATGGAGCGACGATGGCGGCCGAGACGGAGCTCAAATTCCACGTTCCCGCGCGCAAGCTCAAGGGGCTGAAGAAACCGCGGGTCGCCGGCAGCAAGAGCGGTGCACCATCCGAGAGCGATCTCGTCTCGACCTATTTCGACACGGCGAAGCACAAGCTCAAGCGGCACGGACTGACGCTGCGCGTGCGGCGCGATGGCGGCAACTATGTTCAGACTATCAAGTCGGGAGCGGGTCCGCAGTTTGAACGGGGCGAATGGGAGACTGACCTGGCGGACGGAAACCTCGACCTCGACAAGGCTGAAGGTACGCCGCTCGAAAAGCTCGCGTCTGGCAGGCTGCGTCGCAAGCTGAAGCCGGTGTTCGAAACGTCGGTGCGGCGTATCACCGTGCCGCTGCGGACCAAACGCAGCGAGATCGAACTCGCGATCGATCGCGGCTACACCACGGCCGGGCACCGTTCGCGCCGAATCGACGAGGTCGAACTCGAGCTCAAGAGCGGCCGCCCGCTCGACCTGTTCCGGGTCGCCAGGGCGCTGGAGCGGAAGGCGGCGGCGGAGCTCGATCTGCGCTCGAAAGCCGAACACGGCTATGAACTTGCCGATGGCGAGGAGCATGTCGTCGTCTCCGCCGGGAGCATCGTGCTCGACGCCGGACTTACCGCCGGCGCGGCATTCCGGGTGGTCGCGCGCAGCGCGCTTCGTCACTTCTCGTCGAATGCCGACGCGGTCCGCGAGGGCGAGGCGGAAGGCATTCACCAAATGCGGGTCGGGTTGCGGCGGCTGCGCGCTGCGATCTCGCTGTTCTCGAAGATCCTCACCGTAGCTCCGACGGAGGAGATCAAGACGCAGCTGAAGTGGCTCACCAACGCGCTCGCGCCGGCGCGCGAGCTTGATGTGTTCGTCAAGGAAGATATCGAGCCTGCATCGCATGACGCGCTGCTCCGGCGCGGCGGCAAAGCGATCCGGCGGGAGTTTTCCGGTCGCCGCGACCGCGCATTTGCCGGCGCGAGGCACGCGGTCAATTCGCGGCGCTATCGGTCCATGCTGATCGACACGCTGCAATGGATCGAGGCAAGGCAGACCATTGCCGCGGAGGACGAAGGCGGTCCGATCGAGGAATTCGCCGCCGCGCTGCTGCATCGCCGCATCAGGAAGCTGCGCAAGGATGGCCGGCGTCTCGACGAGCTGTCGGCCGAGGAGCGGCACAAGCTGCGCATCAGGGCCAAGAAGCTCAGATACGCGATCGACTTCTTCGAAAGCCTGTTTTCGCGCAAGGGTGAGCGCAAGCAACTCGCGCGGCTGTCCCGGCATCTGAAGCGGGTCCAGGATGCGCTCGGCTCGCTCAACGATTTTGTCGCGCACCGCGAGCTGGCGGTCGATGCGGCGCTGAAGGCCCCGCATCGGAAGGAGCGCGCCAGCGCCTTTGCCTCGGGCGTCGTGCTCGGCCGAGAGGAGCAGGCGGTCAAGCCGCTGATCAAGGTCGCCGCCAAGGAAGTGCGGGGCCTAAAGACGTTTTGACGACCGGACATCTATGCCGGTGGTGATGCCCCCGATTGCCTCTCCCGCTCGGCCGCTGCGATGCGACATTCCTCCGCGTAGGCACGCAGGCGCTCGACCGTCAACGAGTCTATGCCGGTGCGTGCCAGCCGCTCGGCGCGGTCGGCCTGATCTCTGAGATCGTTGGTTGTCCGGGTCATGTGTGCCTCCATGCCCAGACAAATTGAATCGAATTGCCACGTTCCCGGGCCGATCAGGACGTGGCTAACGGGTGGTTAAGGAGCCGCGGATGCTCAGGTCACCGGTGCCGGGTTGAACAGCGTCAGATCGTTGTGGATGCCCCAGCGGTCCGACCACGGCTGGGTGCGACCGCTCGCGACGTCGAGGATCAGACGGAACAGGTCCCAGCCGGTTTCCTCGATGGTCTTCTCGCCGCTGGCGATGCAGCCGGCGTCGAAATCGATCAGGTCCTTCCAGCGCCGTGCCAGCTCGCTGCGGGTCGCGACCTTGATGACGGGGGCTGCGGCGAGGCCATAGGGCGTGCCGCGGCCGGTGGTGAACACCTGCAAGGTCATGCCGGAGGCGAGCTGCAGCGTGCCGCAGATGAAGTCGCTGGCGGGAGTAGCCGCAAACAGCATGCCCTTCTGCCGCGCCTTCTCGCCCGGCGACAGCACGCCCGCGATCGGGCCGGAGCCCGACTTGACGATCGAGCCGAGCGACTTCTCGACGATGTTGGCAAGGCCGCCCTTCTTGTTGCCTGGCGTGGTGTTGGCGCTACGGTCGGCGCCGCCGCGGGCGAGATAGGCGTCGTACCATTCCATCTCGCGGATCAGCGCGCGGCCGACATCCTGGTTGACGGCGCGGCGAGTCAGCAGCTGGATCGCGTCGCGCACCTCGGTCACTTCCGAGAACATCACGGTCGCGCCGGCGCGCACCAGCAGGTCGGCGGCGAAGCCCACCGCGGGGTTCGCGGTCACGCCGGAGAACGCGTCGCTGCCGCCGCATTGCAGGCCGATCACGAGATCGGCGGCCGGGCAGGTCTCGCGCTTGCGGGCGTTGAGCACGTTCAGCCGGGCCTCGGCCTGGGTCATGATGGCGTCGACGATGGCGCCGAAGCCGTCAAAGGCCTCGTCCTGCATGCGCACGATGGCGTCGCCGACGCCCTCCGGCACCAGCCGTTCCGGCGCGAGCTTCTCGCAGCCGAGGCCGACGACGAGTATCTCGCCGCCGAAATTCGGATTGAGCGCGAGATTCTGCAGGGTGCGGATCGGCACCACGGCGTCGGGTGCGGTGATCGCGACGCCGCAGCCATAGGCATGCGTCAGCGGCACGACGTCGTCGACGTTGGGGTATTTCGGCAAGAGCTCGGCGCGGATGCGCTTGACTGCGTATTCCATCGTGCCCTTGACGCATTGCACGGAGGAGGAGATGCCGAGGATATTCTTGGTGCCGACCGAGCCATCGGGATTGCGATAGCCCTCGAAGGTGAAGCCTTCGAGTGGCGGCAGCGCCGGCGGCACCGCGGTCGCAATCTCGAGCTGATCGAGCGGCGGCGCGTCGGGCATGCGGATGCGGGCCTCGTCGACCCATTCGCCGGCGAGGATCGGCGACAGCGCCGTGCCGATCACCTCGCCATAGCGGATGATCGGAGCGCCTTCGGCGATGTCTTCCAGCGCGGTCTTGTGGCCCTGCGGCACGAAAGCGCGCAGCGTCAGGCCCGACGCGAAGCGGGAGCCGGCCGGCAGCCCGAAATCATTCACGACGATCGCGACGTTGTCGCGCTCGTTGAGCTTGATGTAGCGGGGCTGCTCCTGCGCGCCGATCGACTGGTCCATCGTGGACTCCGGAAGTTGTAGGACGGGTTAGCCGAAGGCGTAACCCGTCATGTTTGGTACGTTGTGGCCATCGTGAGTTACGCCTTCGGCTAACCCACGCCACAAGCCTCAGCCCGGGAACGTGTAGGCCGTCTTCACCGTGGTGTAGAACTCGCGGGCATAGGCACCCTGTTCGCGCGCGCCGTAGCTCGAGCCTTTGCGGCCGCCGAACGGGACGTGGTAGTCGACGCCGGCGGTCGGCAGGTTGACCATCACCATGCCGGCCTCGCTGTTGCGCTTGTAGTGCGAGGCGTATTTCAGACTGGTCGTGCAGATGCCCGAGGCGAGGCCGAACTCGGTGTCGTTGGAGATCGCCAGCGCCTCTTCATAATCCTTGGCGCGGATCACGCAGGCGACCGGGCCAAAGATCTCCTCGCGTGCGATGCGCATCTGGTTGTTGGCCTCGGTGAACAGTGCCGGCTGCAGATAGAAGCCGGGCGTCTCGCGGTTGAGCAGCTCGCCGCCCCAGTGCAGGCGGGCGCCTTCATCCTGGCCGATCTTGATGTAGCGCAGGTCCTGGTCGAGCTGGCTCTGGTCGACGACCGGGCCGACATGCACGCCGCTCTTCAGTGCGTCGTCCACCGAAAGCCCCTTCATCCGCTCGGTCATGGCGGCTACGAAGCGGTCGTGAATACCCGCGGTGACGATCAGGCGCGAGGACGCCGTGCAGCGCTGGCCGGTCGAGAAATAGGCTCCGTTGACGGCGACCTCGACCGCGACCTTCACGTCGGCGTCGTCGAGCACGACCAGCGGGTTCTTGCCGCCCATCTCGAGCTGGAACTTCTTCATGGGGTTGGAGAGCACGCAGGCCTGCGCGATCTTGCGGCCGGTCTGCACCGAACCGGTGAAGGAGATCGCGGCCACGTCGGGATGATCGAGCAGGGTCTGGCCGACCACCGAGCCCGAGCCGACCACGAGGTTGAAGACCCCCGCCGGAATGCCGGAACGCGCGATGATCTCGGACAGCGCATGGGCGGAGCCCGGCACCAGCTCGGCCGGCTTGAACACCACCGCGTTGCCGTAACACAGCGCCGGCGCGATCTTCCAGGCCGGGATTGCGATCGGGAAGTTCCACGGCGTGATCATGCCGACGACGCCGACCGGCTCGCGGGTGATCTCGACGTCGAGGCCGGGGCGCACCGATGCGCCTTTCTCGCCCATCAGCCGCAGCGCTTCGCCGGCAAAGAACGCAAAGATCTGTCCGGCGCGCGCCACCTCGCCGATGCCTTCCGGCAGCGTCTTGCCTTCCTCGCGGGCGAGCAGGCGGCCAAGCTCTTCCTTGCGGGCGAGGATTTCGACCGAGATCCTGGTCAGCGCGTCGAAGCGTTCCTGCGGCGTCGAGCGCGCCCAGGCCGGGAATGCGGCCTTCGCGGCGGCGATCGCCTTTTCGGTCTGCGCCTTGTCGGCCTTGGCGTATTCGCCGACGACATCGCCGGTGTTGGAGGGGTTGATGTCCCGCGTGATGCCTGTTCCGTCGACCCATTCGCCGGCGATGAAGTTCTTCTGGTGAGCGGTCATGTTTCCAACCTTTCTTGTTTAGCGCACGAGGCAGGGACGCTTGTCGTCGAAGGTCCACCCCTGGATCAGGAACTGCATGGCCAGCGCGTCGTCGCGGGCGCCGAGGCCATGCTGCTTGTATAGCGCGTTCGCGGCCTCGATGGCACCGCGATCGAGCTCGATGCCGAGGCCCGGCCGATCCGGGATTGCGATCTTGCCGCCCTTGATCTGCAGCGGCTGGCGCGTCAACGCCTGGCCATCCTGCCAGATCCAGTGGGTGTCGATCGCGGTCACCTTACCGGGCGCGGCGGCGCCGACATGGGTGAACATCGCCAGCGAAATATCGAAATGGTTGTTGGAGTGCGAGCCCCAGGTCAGGCCGTTGTCGCGGCAGGTCTGCGCCACCCGCACCGAGCCCTGCATGGTCCAGAAATGCGGATCGGCGAGCGGAATGTCGACTGCGCCAAGCCGCAGTGCGTGCGAGAGCTGCCGCCAGTCGGTCGCGATCATGTTGGTCGCAGTCGGCAGCCCGGTGGCGCGGCGGAACTCGGCCATGATCTCGCGGCCGGAGAAGCCGGCCTCGGCACCGCAGGGATCCTCGGCATAGGCGAGTACGCCATGCATGTTGCTGCACAGCCGGATCGCCTCGTCGAGCGACCAGGCGCCGTTCGGGTCGAGCGTGACACGCGCCTTCGGGATGCGTTTTGCAATTGCGGTGACGGCCTCGATCTCCTCTTCGCCCCTGAGCACGCCGCCCTTGAGCTTGAAATCGGCAAAGCCGTAATGCGCCTGCGTCGCTTCGGCGAGCCGCACCACGGCCTCCGGCGTCATTGCCACCTGGTGGCGCAGATCGAACCAGTCGGGCTTGCCGGTCTCGCCCTCGACGTAAGGAAGGTTGGTCTTCCTGCGATCGCCGACGAAGAAGAGATAGCCGAGCGTCTCGACGCTGGCGCGCTGCTGGCCTTCGCCAAGCAGCGCTGCGACCGGGAGATTGAGATGCTGGCCGAGCAGATCGAGCAGCGCGGATTCCACCGCGGTCACAGCATGGATGGTGACGCGGAGGTCGAAGGTCTGCTTGCCGCGGCCGCCGGCGTCGCGATCGGCGAAGGCCTGGCGCATCGAGGCCAGGATGTTGTTGCAGGCGCCGATGGTCTGGCCGACGACGAGGTCGCGGGCGTCCTCGAGCGTCTTCTTGATCTTCTCGCCGCCCGGCACCTCGCCGACGCCGGTGTGGCCGGAGTTGTCGGTGAGGATAACGAGGTTGCGGGTGAAGAACGGCGCATGCGCGCCGCTCAGATTGAGGAGCATGCCGTCGCGGCCGGCGACCGGGATCACCTCCATCGCCGTGACAACAGGTGCGCCGGCAAAGCCGGTGCGGATCGTGTCCTGGATCATCTGCTCCTCCCTTCGTCTTTTGCTGTTTTCCTGGCCGCTCGGCTTATTCTGCCGCCTGCTGCGCGGCGGCCTGCGGCAGCTTTGCTACCAGGGCCGCGAGCTCGGCGATCTCCTGCTCGGTGAGATCGGTCAGCGGCGGGCGCACCGGGCCGGAATCGCGGCCGATCACCTTCATGCCGGCCTTGATGATCGACACCGCATAGCCCTTCTTGCGGTTGCGTATCGCGATCAGCGGCAGGATGAAATCCTTCAAGCCTGCATGGATGGTCTGATGATCGCGCCGGCGCACCGCGGCGTAGAATCTGGTGGCGAATTCCGGCACGAAGTTGAACACCGCCGACGAATAGGTGGTCACGCCCATGTCGAGATAGGGCAGGGCGAAGGTCTCCGCGGTCGGCAGGCCGCCGATATAGGTCAGGCGGTCGCCGAGCCGGGTGTAGACGCGGGTCATCAGCTCGATATCGCCGATGCCGTCCTTGTAGCCGACGAGGTTCGGGCAGCGGTCGCAGAGGCGCGCCAGCGTATCGGGTTGCAGGATCGCATTGTCGCGGTTGTAGACGATGACGCCGATCTTGACCGATGCGCACACCGCCTCGACATGCGCGGCGAGGCCGTCCTGCTCGGCATGGGTGAGATAGGGCGGCAGCAGCAGCAGGCCGTCGGCGCCGGCCTTCTCGGCGCCGACCGCGATCTCGCGCGCGATCGCGGTGCCGTAGCCGGTGCCGGCCAGCACGGGAACGCGGCCCTTGGTCTCGTCGACCGCGATCTTCACGACGTGGGGAACTTCACTCGGCGTCAGCGAGAAGAACTCGCCGGTGCCGCCGGCGGCGAACAGGCCGGCAACGTCATAGCCGCACAGCCAGTCCATGTTGGCGCGATAGGTCGCCTCGTCGAACGAATAGTCCGCGTTGAACGGGGTCACGGGGAAGGACAGGAGGCCGCCACCGATTCTAGCGGCCATCTCCTGAGGGGTCATCTTGCTCATGGCGCCACTCCTGATGATGTTGGGAACGGGATGCGCGAGCAGCGCGCGTCCATGGCGGAATTTCTAGGGAATGGTTCGATGCGCGTCCAAGCCAAACGCGGTATCGAGCGATGCTAACTCTGCATCAATCGCCGCGCAGATGCGGCGCAGCGATTTCGGTCGCGATCTCGATGAGCGAAGGCAGCAACTGGTTCTCGTGATCGCGCCGCCACACCATGAACAGCTCGACCGGCACGGGTGATCGCAGCTTCAACGGCTTCAGCTTGACCTCCGCGATCTTCAGGCTGGCGGCCGCTTCGGGCACGATCGCAACGCCGAGCCCGGCGCGCACCATGGCGAGGATCGAATGGATCTGGCTGAGATGCTGCACATAGCGCGGCAGCACGTCGGCGCGCGTGAACATCGACACCAGCAGATCGTGGAAATAGCGCGCCTCATAGGGCGAATACATCACGAAGGGCTGGTCGTCGAAATCCTTGATGCTGACGGTCTCGGCCGCGGCCAGCGGATGCTTCTTCGGGATCGCGGCGAGCAGCGGCTCGGCCACGACGCGCCGGCTGGCGAATTCCGGCCGCGCGATCGGCGGGCGCAGCAGGCCGGCATCGATCTGCCCGGTGGTGAGCGCCTCGAACTGATCGCCGGAGACCATCTCCTTCAGCGAAAAATCGACCTCGGGCAGGCGCGAGCGGCAGGCCGCGATCAGGTCGGGCAGGAAGCCGTAGGCGGCCGCGGCGGTGAAGCCGATCTTGAGCGAGCCGGTCTTGCCGAGCGCGATGCGGCGGGCAACCTGCGAGGCCGATTCCGCGAGCTTGAGGATGCGCCGCGCCTCGGGCAGGAAACTGCGTCCGGCCGGCGTCAGCCGCACTGAGCGGCTGGTGCGTTCCAGCAGTGGCGCGTCGATGATGTGCTCGAGCACCTGGATCTGCCGGCTCAGCGGCGGCTGGGTCATATTGAGCCGCGCCGCGGCGCGGCCGAAATGCAATTCTTCGGCCACCGTGACAAAGCAGCGAAGCTGGCTCAGGTCGAACATCGATGCAAGCCCGGAATTGATCGCGCGGGGATTTGTACGTTCTAGCATCGATGCTTCCCACTGGCCAAGAAGACAAACAAGCAGACAAAGACGGCGGCCGAAGCCGCCGTTTGGTTTTCTGCTCCCTCTCCCCGTTCTTACGGGGGAGAGGGGTGGCGTGAGCGGCTCTCTCTGCGCAACGGCCGCCTCGATGTGCACGCGCGATCCGAACGAGTCGGAAGGACTGTCTCTGCGGAGACGTGTTGCTTCGCCCCTCACCCGAAATTCGCTGTGCGAATTTCGACCTCTCCCCGCGGAAGGGCGGGGAGAGGTCGCGTTCAGGCCGCCTTCAGCTGGACCCGCTTGATCTCGCCGACGATGAACAGATAGGCGATCGCCGCGACCAGCGCGTTGGCACCGACGAACACCAGCGCGCCGTTGAACGAGCCGGTGGCGGCCAGGATGTAGCCGATGATGATCGGCGTCGTGATCGAGGACAGGTTACCGAAGGTGTTGAACAGTCCGCCGGAGACGCCGCCGGCTTCCTTCGGCGAGGTGTCGGAGACGACCGCCCAGCCGAGCGCGCCGATGCCCTTGCCGAAGAAGGCGAGCGCCATGAAGCCGACCACCAGTGCCTGGCCGTCGACATAGTTGCAGGCGATGATCGACATAGACAGCAGCATGCCGCCGACGATCGGGATCTTGCGCGCCATGGTCAGCGAGCCGGTGCGGCGCAGGATATAGTCCGAGATCACGCCGCCGAGCACGCCGCCGATGAAGCCGCACAGCGCCGGCAAGGTCGCGACGAAGCCGGCCTGCAGGATCGAGAGCCCGCGCTCCTTCACCAGATAGACCGGGAACCAGGTCAGGAAGAAGTAGGTCAGCGTGTTGATGCAGTACTGGCCGATATAGACGCCGAGCATCATGCGGTTGGCGAGCAGCTGACGGATGTGGTCCCAGCTGGGGCCGCTGTCCTGCGTCTTGCCGGCCTTCGCCGCATCCATGTCGACCAGCGCGCCGCCCTGCTTGATGTAGTCGAACTCGGCCTCGTTGATCGCGGGGTGCTCCTTCGGCTCGTAGATGGTCTTGATCCAGGCAATGCCCATGACGATGCCGAGCGCACCCATCACGTAGAACACATGGCGCCAGCCATACGCATGGGCGATCCAGCCCATCAGCGGCGCGAAGATCACGGTGGCGAAATACTGCCCCGAATTGAAGAAGGCCGACGCGGTGCCGCGTTCATTGCCGGGGAACCAGGAGGCGACGATGCGGGCATTGGCCGGGAATGACGGCGCCTCGGCGATGCCGACCAGGAAGCGCAGCCCGAACAGCAGCACCACGGCCGCGCCGGCGGACAGGAACCCGACCAGGCCCTGCATCGCGGTGAAGATCGACCAGACGATGATGCTGATCGCATAGACCCATTTGGAGCCGAAGCGGTCGAGCAGCCAGCCGCACGGCACCTGCGCGACCACATAGGACCAGCCGAAGGCCGAGAACACGTAGCCCATCGCGACGGGATCGAGATGCAGTTCCTTGGAAAGTGCGGGGCCGGCGATCGAAAGCGTGGCGCGATCGGCATAGTTCACGGTGGTGACGAGAAACAGCATCGTCACGATCAAGAGCCGGACGCGGGATCGCCGCGTGTCTGCGGCGGACACAATTGCGCTCATTAGCGCCTCCTCGAAAATTTCCTCGGGGTCTGTCCTAGAGAGATGACGACAATGGGTCCAAGCCGAAACGGGTATTGATCCATACCGATTTTGAATGGATCGGCCCGGTGTCATTCCACCTTCGCCGCTATTGCCGGGGTTCCACATTTAGTGTACGAATAGTACAGTTATGGAGGGCGCAGCGTTGCGCCTGCTGCTCGAGGTCGAATGCTGATGACCACGCCGCGCGACTATGAGGTGTTCGAGGCAGGTGATGTGCCGCTGCAGGGCGGTGCCGTGTTTCCGCAACTGAGGCTCGCCTACAAGACCTATGGCACGCTGAATGCGGCGCGGGACAACGTCATCCTCTATCCGACGTCGTTCGCCGCACAGCACACCGACATCGAATGGCTGGTGCAGCCAGGCGGCGCGCTCGATCCCGAGCGCTACTTCATCGTCATCGCGAATCTGTTCGGCAATGGTCTGTCTTCCTCGCCGTCGAATTCCGCCGAGCTGCTCGGCGGCGCGCCGTTTCCTGCCTTCACCTATCATGACGCGGTCGCGATCCAGCGGCGGCTGCTGGTCGAGCGGTTCGGCGTGACCAGGCTCGCGCTGGTCTATGGCTGGTCGATGGGCGGCATGCAGGCCTATCACTGGGCCGCGCGGTATCCCGACATGGTGGAGCGCGCAGCCGTGGTCTGCGGCAGCGCGCGATGCTCGCCGTATAATCATGTGTTCCTCGAAGGCGTGAAGGCCGCGCTGACCGCCGATCCCGCCTACCGGGATGGCCGCTTCGTCAGCAAGCCCGCTGCGGGCCTACGCGCGATGGGGCGCGTCTATGCTGGATGGGCGATGTCGCATGAGTTCTATCGCGAGGAAGTCTGGCGCGCGGCCGGCTTCAACTCGCTGGAAGACTATCTGGCGGGATCGTGGGACGGTGCCTTCGCGCGGCGCGATGCGAATGATCTGCTGGCGCAGATCGCGATCTGGCAGGCTGGCGATATCAGCCGTTGCGATCAATTCGGCGGCGACTTCGACCGGGCGCTGGCCGCGATCAGGGCGCATATCCTGCTGATGCCGGGGCGTACCGATCGCTATTTCGACCCGCGCGACAACGAGGATGAACTCGGCCGCCTGGTCAACGCACGCTCGGCCGCGCTGCACGCCATTCCCTCGATCCATGGGCATCGGGCCGGCAACCCCGCCAACAACGCCGAAGACCGCGCCTTCATCAACGCCGAAATCTCGGCGCTGCTGCAACGCTGACAGGTGAGACGACCATGAGCACCGCCGAGACCAGTGACGCCGGACCCCGCCTGAAGCCGCTCAGCCCGCTGACCTTGCGCGATTTGTCGACCAAGTCGAACCTTGCCGGCGCGGTGCGCGCGGCAAGCCATTACGGGATGATCGTCATCGTCGGTGCGCTGATCTCCCTGGTCTCATCGCGCTACGGTCTGCCGTGGGCGCTGCCGCTGATTGCCGTGCAGGGCTACTTCGTCGCATTCCTGTTCATGGTGGTGCATGAGACCGCGCACAAGACGGCGTTCCGCAGTCCAGTGCTCAATCTTGTCGTCGGCAATCTGTCCGCCTTCATGATCGGACTGCCCTACCAGTATTACTGCCTGTTTCACTGGGACCATCACCGCTACACGCAGGATCCTGAGAAAGACCCGGAGCTGATCGTCGGCCCCAAGCCCGCGTCGGACACCCAGCTCGCGATCGCCTATTCGGGACTGCTGCAGGTGTTGGTTCGCATCCGCCTGATGTTTTGGCATGCACTCACCGGAAAGGTGGTTGTGCCATGGATTCCGGCGCACAAGCGGGCCTCGATCGTGCTGGAGGCGCGGCTCTATCTCGCGGGCTATCTGCTGTTGCTTGTGGCATCGTTCGCGCTGCACAGCGCGATCCTGCTCTTTGTGTGGGTCGTGCCGCTCCTGGCCGGTCAGCTCATCCTGCGCCCCTATCTCTATGCCGAGCACACCGGTTGCGAGCGGACGCGAAGCGCGTTCGAGAACACGCGCACCACGATGACCGGCAGGATCATGAAATGGTTCGCCTGGAATATGCCTTACCATGTCGAGCACCACGCCTATCCCACGGTGCCGTTCCATGCATTGCCGAAGCTCAACGCCATCGTCGATGGCCACATCGTGTATCGCGGCAGCAGTTACCGGGCCGTGACGCGCGAGACCTGGGTCTGGTTCCGCCGTCAGCGCCAGCGCTCTGCTTGATAGTCAAGCGTCCGCGCGTGGCCGCAGCACCAGATTGACGAGATTGCGGGCGTAGGCCGGCGTCAACGGCTTGATGCCGAAGACGTAGCGATAGAACAGGCTGCCATAGATCGCGTCATAGATGTCGCCGGGGACGCCCGGCGCGCCGATGCTGCCATGCTTCTGGCCGGCGGCGATGATCTCCAGCATCTTGCTGCGGCGCAGGCCGAGGTAACGCTCGTAGAACAGTTCCGCCGTGCCGGTCTTCGAGATGCATTCCGAGATCACGGCGAGCTGCACCCGACCGAACTCGCCCTGCAACGCCTCGACATAGGTTGCGACATGACGGCGGACGCGGGCCACCGGATTGCCGGTTTCGGGCAGCGGCACGGCCCGCGAGGCCTGGTCGAGGAAGGCATCGATCAGCAAGGCTTCGCGCGACGGCCACCATTTGTAGATCGTCATCTTCGAGACGTTGGAATGCTTGGCGATCGCGTCGATGGTGGTCGCGGCGAGGCCGGTCGTCGCCATCAGCTGATAGGCGCCTTCCAGGATCGCGGCCGTGGTCGCGGCGGAGCGCGGCCGCCCGCGCCGCCCCGTTGCCGTTTCCTCTGTCACCGTCTTGCCGCTGGCCATGGCCGGACTTCGCGTCCTGCGTCTTTCAATCATTGCGCTGCATGCGGGCATAGCATGAAATCGCGCTCGGTTTCAGATCGTCGCCGTCGCTGATAGTGTACAACGCGCAAGCCAAAGCTTGCGTGCGGCACATTGCCCTCGCTCTGTCCAGCTCAGCCGATCGAACAGGAGTGTCCCCGTGAAGGCCGTCTACAGTGATCTGCACCGCAGCCATGATCCGCAATTCTTCCTGGTCCGCGGTGTGGTCCAGCGTACCACCGAACAGCCCGAACGCGCCGACCGCCTGCTGGCGGGCCTGAAGGCCGGCAAGCACACGCTGATCGAGCCGACCAGGTTCGGCCAGGGGCCGCGGGCGCGCGTGCATAGTCCGGAATATCTGAGCTTTCTCGCGGACGCCTGGGACGAATGGTCGGCGCTCGGCAATGCCGGACCGGAGATGATCGCGAACATCCACCCGGTGCGCAATGCCGGCACGTACCCTGCTCATATCGTCGGCAAGCTCGGCTGGCACACGATGGACACCGCGGCTCCGATCGGTCCCGGCACCTGGGCCGGCGCCTGCGCCGCGAGCGACGTCGCAGTCACCGCCGCGCAGATGGTGCTCGACGGCGAGGACGCCGTCTACGCGCTGTGCCGCCCACCCGGTCACCACGCCTATCGCGACCTCGCCGGCGGCTTCTGCTTCCTCAACAACAGCGCGATTGCGGCCGAGCATCTGCGCCAGAAGCATGAGCGCGTCGCGATCCTCGACGTCGACGTGCATCACGGCAACGGCACGCAGGGCATCTTCTATGAGCGACCGGATGTCTTCACCGTCTCGATCCACGCCGATCCGTCGTTCTTCTACCCCTTCGTCTGGGGCTATGCGCATGAGCGCGGCGCCGGAGGTGGCCTCGGCACCAATCTCAACATTCCCCTTGCCAAGGGCACCGGTGACGACGACTACATGAAGGCGCTCGCAGCGGCGGAGAAGGCGATCCGCTCCTTTGCTCCGACTGCGCTCGTGGTCGCGCTCGGTCTCGACGCCTCCGAGAAGGACCCGCTTGCCGGTCTCGCCGTCACCACCGACGGCTTTCGTCGCATCGGCGAGGGGCTGGCCCGATTCGGACTGCCGACGGTGCTGGTGCAGGAGGGCGGCTATCTCTCCGACATCCTCGGCGCCAATCTGACGGCGGTGCTCGGCGGGTTTGAGGCCGCGCGCTAGCGCGGTTTCGGGCGAGGCGGTGACCGGTCCGCGCGAAGAAAGCCCGTTAAGACCGGAATCTGGAGCATCGGCCTTGATTTGATCAAAGCCGATGCCCCGGCCGCGAGGCGCACAACAGAGCGTCGTGGACTTGCGCGTCCGCAACCAAAATCACATCATGCCGTTGGTATTCGGCGCTGGCTTATGATTCTGCCTGGCGGTTTCAGCCGGCCGGGTCGACCGCAACGCGAGGACGGCCATGGGTGACCTGCTTCGCATCGCCATCGTCGGTTATGGCGAGATCGCGTGCCGGCAGCACGTGCCTGCGATCGCGAAGACGTCAGGCGTAGCTCTCGTTGCGGTGGTTGATCCCGTCAAAACCCCGCCCTGCCTGCCGCATTTCCGCGATTTGCAGGAGTTGTTGCGCGACGGGCCGGAGATCGATGCGGTCGCGCTGTGTACGCCACCGCAGGTGCGCCACGCGCAGGCCGCCGCCGCGCTCGCGTCGGGCAAGCATGTGCTGCTGGAGAAGCCGCCGGGCACGACGTTGAGCGAACTCACGCCGCTGATCGCGGCCGCGCAGGAGGCGGGTCGGACATTGTTTGCCACATGGCATTCACGCTATGCGGCCGCGGTCGGTCCTGCGCGGCAATTGCTCGCGGGACGCACCATCAACAAGGTGACCATCATCTGGAAGGAAGACGTGCGCGTCTGGCACCCGGGCCAGGCCTGGATCTTCGAGGTGGGTGGCTTCGGCGTGTTCGATCCCGGCATCAACGCGTTGTCGATCCTGACCGAGATCCTGCCGCGTGCGGTCTTCATCAGGAGTGCGGCATTGGACTTTCCATCCAATCGGGAGGCGCCGATTGCGGCAGAGATCGAACTCTCCGACGCGGGTGGCTTGCCAATTCACGCCGAATTCGATTTCCGCCAGACCGGATCGCCGAGCTGGGACATCCTGTGCGAGACCGAGGCTGGGCCTGTGACGCTGTCGAAGGGTGGAAGGCAGCTGCGCGATGGCGGCAGGCTCGTGGTCGATGCGCCGGATGAGGAATACCCCGCGCTCTACCGCCGTTTCGTCGCGCTGACCTCGGAAGGAAAATCCGATGTCGACCTCGCGCCCTTGCGGCTTGTCGCCGATAGCTTCATGCTCGGGCGACGGCGCCTCGTCGAGGCGTTCGAGGACTGACAATGACATCAGCCAGCATTGGTCGCGCCCCCTTCGGCAAGTTGCACGACGGCACCGTGGTCGAGCGCGTGATCTTGCGCGGCGAATACGGTTTTGAGGCCGCCATCCTTCCGTTCGGCGCCACGCTGCAAGCGCTGCTTGCGCCGGATCGTGAGGGGCATTGCGACGACATCGTGCTTGGCCACGATGAGCTCGACGGCTATCTCGCACAGCGCAAATTCTTCGGCGCAACGATCGGGCGCTATGCCAACCGGATCGCCGGCGCGCGTTTCGTGCTCGATGGCGAGACCGTGCAGCTTGACGCCAACAACGGTCCCAACGCGCTGCACGGCGGCCTGCAGGGCTTTGATCGCAAGCTGTGGCGGATCGTCGAACTATCGGATGATCCGGGACCGACGCTGGTGCTGGAGCGCGAGAGCCTGCATGGCGAGGAGGGCTATCCGGGCAATCTCGCGGCGCGCGTGACCTATCGCGTGCGCAGTCCGATGGAGCTCTCGGTCACCTACGAGGCGACGACCGACCGGCCGACCTGCCTCAATCTCACCAACCACAGTTTCTTCAATCTCGAGAGCGCGCGCTCGGGCATGCAGATCCTCGATCACCGCCTGACGATCGTCTCCGACCATTTCCTCGCGGTGGATGCCACGGCGATCCCGCTACCGGGCCCGCCGCGGCCGGTCGACGGCACGCCATTCGACTTCCGCAAGCCCACAGCCATCGGCGCGCGGATCAGGATGCATGACGAGCAACTCCAGCTTGGGCGCGGCTACGACCACAATTTCTGTCTGGCCAAGGGAACGGACCTTCGCCTGGCCGCGTGCCTCGAGGCGCCGCATAGCGGCCGCGTGATGGAGCTGCTCACCGATCAGCCGGGATTGCAGTTCTATTCCGGCAATTTCCTCGACGGCTCGACCGCCGGCAAGGGCGATCGTCTGTACCGGCAATCCGACGCGCTCTGTCTCGAGCCGCATGCCTGGCCGGATACGCCGAACCGGCCCGACTTCCCGTCGGCGCGGCTCGATCCGGGGCAGCTCTATCGGCGCAGCATCGTCTACCGCTTCTCAACCGCGTGAGTGACGCCATGACCGACCGTGCCGCCGGGCCGCTGATGGAAGAGGTGCCGACATCGGTGCTGTCGGCGGAGCGTTGCTATCTCGGCGAAGGCCCGACCTATGATGCGGCGACCGACACCGCCTGGTGGTTCGATATCCGCGAGCGCCGCCTGTTCGAGCATCGATTTGCAGGTGGCCGCACCGTCATCCACGAATTGCCGAAAATGGCGAGTGCATTGGCGCGGATCGACGGCGAGCGGCAGCTGATCCTGACCGAAGATGGACTTTATGTACGGCACGTTGCAGACGGCCGCCTCGAGCGGTTCGCCGCGCTGGAGGCCGACAATCCGCTGACGCGCTCCAACGATGCGCGCGTGCATCCGTCCGGCACGTTCTGGCTCGGCACCATGGGGCGCCATGCCGAGCAGGGTGCCGGCGCGATCTATGCGCTGCACTGGGGCCGCATCGTGCGGCTGTATCCCGGGATCACCATCCCGAATGCGATCTGCTTTTCGCCCGCGGGCGACATCGGCTATTTCGCCGATACCGCAACCAACGTGCTGCATCGCGTGCCGCTCGATCCAGCAACAGGACTGCCGGTCGGCGAGGCCACCGAATTGATCAGGCATCGAGGTAGCGGCGGGCTCGACGGCGCGATCGTCGATGCCGACGGGCTGATCTGGAACGCACGCTGGGGCGGCGGCTCCGTCGACGTTTACGATCCCGCCGGCCGGCATCTGCGTTCGCTGCGCGTACCGGCGAGGCAATCGAGCTGCCCGGCATTCGTCGGCCGCGACTTCTCGCGCGTGCTGGTCACCTCGGCCTGGCAGGACATGGATGAGGCGCAGCGTGCGGCCGATCCCGACCATGGCAGGACGTTCCTGCTCGACGCTGCCGCGCGCGGACGTGCCGAGCCCGACGTCAAACTATCCTGACGGATGCGTGCAGCGCGGCGTTGTTGACGCGACCGGATTATTTGGACGATAGTACAAATATGGTCCGCAAACCTGCCAGGTCTGACGTGAAGGCCGCCGCTAGCACCCGCAAGCCGAACATGCGCGAGGCGATCCTGGCCGCGGCGGAGGAATTGTTCTCGACCTACGGCTTCAACGCCGTCTCGGTGCGCGACATCGCGCAGGCCGCCGGCGCCAATCCGGGCAGCGTGACCTATCATTTCAGGACCAAGGACGGCCTGCTGCTGGAAATCTATCGGCGCCATTGCGGCCCGATGAACCGCAGACGTTCCGAGCTTTTGGCGGCGGCGCGGCGGGTGCGCGATCTGCAGGACCGGCTGGAGGCGATCGTGCGCGCCTATGTGTTGCCGGCCTTTACGTCCGGCAGCGATCTTGCCGGCGGCGGAACGCGGTTCACGCGATTGCGCGCGATCATGTCGGCCGAGGGCAATGAGGTCGTGCGCAAGATCATCGCGCAGACCTTCGACGACACCAGTCATGCCTTCATCGACGCGATTCATGAAAGCCTGCCGCATATTCCGCGTACCGATCTGGTCTGGCGCAGCCACTTCCTGCTCGGCGCGCTCTACTACACGCTGGTGACGCCGGAGCGCGTCTCGCGCCTGTCGCGCGGCAGCGCCGACGGCACCGATGCCGGCCACGCCATCGAGGAGCTGGTGCGCGCCACCGTCGCCGCGTTGCAAGCCGCACCGCTCGACGAAGGGGCGCCGCGCAAGATCCCGGCCGCGAATCCGGGGCGAGTGGTGACCTGAACGTCCGGAGCTTGTCGCGATGGAGAAACTTCGGCTACGCGCCGTGCTCGGCAATCATTCGCACATCCGGGCGGTGAAGAACGGCGAGCTTCGCTCCGACCTGTTCGATCTCGACTTCACCGAATTCACGCCGACCAACGCCGCGTTCAAACCGATGGTGCGCGACCAGGCCTTCGACATCTGCGAGATGGCGATCGTGACCTATCTGATGGCAAGGGCGCACGGCAAGCCGCTGGTGCTGTTGCCGGCGGCGATGGTCGGCCGCTTCCAGCACGGCCATGCGCTCTGTCGCGCCGACCGCGGTACGCTCGTGCCTGCCGATCTCGAAGGCAAACGGGTCGGCATCCGCTCGTTCACGACCACGACCGGGGCATGGATGCGCGGCATCCTTGCCAACGACCATGGCGTGAACCTCGATAGGATCAACTGGGTCATGTTCGAGGATCCGCATGTCGCGGAATATGTCGACAGCACCGAGCGTGCGCCAAAGGGCAAGACCATCGTCCAGATGCTGAGGGACGGCGAACTCGACGCCGTGCTCGGCGAGACCTCCAGCGATCCGGCATTCAAGCCATTGTTCGCCGATCCGGCCGCAGAGGCGGCGCGGTGGTATGCGCGGCACGGCGTGGTGCCGGTCAATCATCTGGTGGTGGTGACATCGCGGCTTGCGGCGTCGCGGCCGGACGTGGTGCGGAGCCTGTACGATCTCCTCAAGCGCGGCAAGGAAGAGGCCGGACCACCCGGCATGCCGGACCTGCTGCCGTTCGGCGTTGCGGCGAACCGCAAGCCGCTCGAGCTGATGATCGACTATTGCGCGCAGCAGGCGTTGATCCCCCGGCACGTCACGGTCGACGAGCTGTTCGACGACACAACACGGGACTTGAACTGATGACAATCTCCGGCGATCCGAGGCAATGGCAAATCGGCATGCTCGGCTATGGCGAGGTCGGCCGCATCCTTGCCGAGGATCTGCGCCAGCAGGGCGTGAGGGTTTCGGCCTACGACATCAAGCTTGACCGCGGGCAGGGCGCGGCGCTGCGCGCACACGCGGCCGAGATCGGCGTCGAGCTCGCACAATCCCATGCCGATCTCGCGGCGCGGGCCGATTTCATCATCTCGGCGGTGACGGCGAGCCAGGCGGTGCCGGTGGCCGCGGCCTGCGCGCCCGCAATCCGCAACGGCGCTTGGTTTCTCGACTTCAACTCGGCCTCGCCCGGCGCCAAGCGGCGCGCGGCGGCGCACATCGACGGCGCCGGTGGCCGCTATGTCGAGGGCGCGGTGATGACCTCGCTGCCGCCGTACCGGATCAAGGTGCCGCTGCTGCTCGGCGGCCAAGGCGCGCGGGAGCTCGCGCCGCAGCTGTTCGCGCTCGGCTTTGCGGCGAAGGTCGCAAGTGACGAGCTTGGCGTCTCCTCGGCGGTCAAGATGTGCCGCAGCATCATGATCAAGGGGCTGGAGGCCATGGTGATCGAGAGCTTCACCACCGCACGCGCCTATGGCGTCGAGGATGCGGTGCTCGCCTCGCTCAAGGAAACCTTTCCGTCGATCGACTGGGAGAAGCAGGGCGCCTATTTCTTTCAGCGAGTGATCGAGCACGGCCGGCGGCGCGCCGAGGAGGTGCGCGAGGTGGCGGAGACCGTGCGCGAGGTCGGGCTGACGCCGTGGTCTGCCTCGGGCACCGCCGAGCGCCAGGGCTGGATCGCCGATCTTGCCGATGAGGGCGTGTTCGGAGCCAAGGGAACGCCGGACTTCGCCCGCAGCGCCGACTGGCGTACCGAGGCCGACCGGATTCTCGCGCGCATCAAGTCCTGAGGTCTCGCCCGGAGAATCCGCCGCGTTCCCTGCCGACGCGCAATGCGCTATTGCTCCATGAACAGTTTGTTCTGGAGGCACTCCCATGAAGAATTCCGGCAAGGTCGTCGCCATCACTGGAGCGGCACGCGGCATCGGCAAGGCCTGCGCGGCGCGCTTCCTGTCCGACGGCGCCAGGGTCGTCATCTCGGATGTCGACGCTGCAGGGCTTGTCCACACCGCCCAGGAACTCGGACATATCGATCAGTTGCGGGCGGTCGAGGCCGACGTCAGCAAGCGCGCCGATGTCGATCGCATTGTCGCGACCGCGGTGAAGGAGTTCGGCCGGCTCGACGTCATGGTCAACAATGCCGGCGTCGCGCGCAACCGCGACTTCCTCGACATCAGCGAGGCCGAATTCGACGACGTGATGGGCATCAACCTCAAGGGCGCGTTCTTCGGCGTCCAGGCCGCGGCGCGCCAGATGATCGCGCAGGGCGGTGGCGGCGTCGTCGTCAACATGTCCTCGGTCAACGCGCTGCTCGCGATCCCCTCGCTCGCGACCTATGCGATGTCCAAGGGCGCGATGAAGCAGCTCACCTCGGTCGCCGCCGTGGCGCTGGCGCCGCACGGCATTCGCGTCGTGGCGGTCGGACCCGGCACGATCCTGACCGAGATGGTGGCGACGGCGATCTTCTCCTCGGAGGACGCGCGGCGCAGCGTGCTGTCGCGGACGCCGGCCGGCCGCTGTGGCGAGCCGAGCGAGGTCGCCTCCGTCGTGGCATTCCTGGCCAGCGACGATGCCTCCTACATCACCGGCCAGACCATCTATCCCGACGGCGGACGGTTGATCCTCAACTACACGGTCCCGGTCAGCGAGAAGAAGTAGGGCAGGTTCAATCGCGAGCACACTGCCAAAATATCGAAAACAACCCCATGCAAAGTAGCCGCCGGCGGCCGGCCTTCGACCAGGCAGCCTGGCGCGTCGGGCAAATCGGCGGTATTATTCCGTTATACGGAAATAGCGCAGTAGCCATCCGGTGTCATTGCCCGCGCATGCAGGTAATCCAGTATTCCAGAGGCGAGTCGTGCTTGAGCCGATGGCCGCGGCGTTCAGGATCGCCCGGTTGAACCGGGCGATGACAGGTGAGGATGGGGACGCCGTTAGACTAGCGCCCCTTGAACTGCGGCTTACGTTTTTCCATGAAGGCGCTGCGGCCTTCGCGGAAGTCCGCGCTGTCCATGCATTCGATGCCGACCTGCTTGATCGCGGCCATGTCGCGGTCGGCTGGATCCTTCAGCACCTGCGCAATGGTGATCTTGGCGGCCTTGATCGCCAGCGGCGCGTTGCCCGAAATGGTGCGCGCGATCTCCATGGTCGCGTCCCAGAGCTCGGCGTCCGGCAGCACGCGATCGACGAGGCCAATTCGCAGCGCCTCAGCGGAATCGATCCGCATGCCGGTATACATGATCAGCCGCGCCCAGGACGGGCCGACCAGCGACACCAGATGGCGCAGCCCGTCATAGCCATAGGCGATGCCGAGCTTGGCGGCGGGAATGCCGAACTGGCCGCTGGCGCCGGAGATGCGGATATCGGTCAGCATCGCGACCTGCATGCCGCCGCCGAGGCAGAAGCCGCGGATGCAGGCGATGGTCGGTTTCGGATAGTCGGCGAGCAGGGCGCGCTGGGCGGCGCTGCGCCGTGAATATTCCTCGGAGGCCTCGGCGTTGTGCCTGGTCTTCTCGAACTGGCTGATATCGGCGCCCGATACGAAGGCCTTGGCGCCGGCGCCAACCAGGATCACGACGCGGACGCCCGGATCGTCGCGCAACGCCGTCAGCGCCTCGCCGAGCCCCTCCCACATCTCCAGCGACATCGCATTTCGCTTGTCGGGATTGTTGAAGGTGATGACGCCGACGCCGTCGACGACGTCTTGCAGGATCTTGCCGTCGGCAAGCGATTTGTTTGACAGGTTTGGCATATGAGGGGGTCCGGTCTGATTTCGGCCAAGGCTAGCACCCGGCCGACGGCCGAGGCAGGCGGTTTGGAGCACGGCGCGATTGCATTGCCGGGCGGCAACTCTCCCGGTGGTTGTACCGTTCGCAAAATAAACCGCCGCGCAACGGTTACGCCATAGAGTGCGCCGCCGGCGCTCCGTCCCGTTTAACTTTTTCCTAGTTTTTCGACGGTATGGCTGTACGCACCTGCGCGCCAGGACCATCGCGCCAAGACCATTCCGCCACGCGCTGGGATGCGTGCCGCAGCTCCCCGCTACCATCGCGTCGGTAGCGGACTTCCCCTCCACCGGACCGGCAGTGAAGCCGGTCAATCCCGACCTCCGTGCATTCACATCGCCTCGGGCGAGGTTCAGTCGTGTCCGTCGAAAAATTTCTCAAGCAACGCGCGGTCAAGATCACCGTCAACGGCAGCTACACGTTGCCGAACTGGTACGATGTCCAGGGCAAATTGCGCACCTTCGCCTGCCGCACCACGCGCGTCTCGCCGTTCCGGATGATCGTGGACGTGCCCGTCGTCGGCAAGGTCGGCGACCGGCTGACTTCGTATTTCGAGGAGTTCGGCAAGTTCGAGGGCTGCATCACCGACACGATGAGCGGCAGCTTCCTGCTCGAGCTCGAGATGACGCATGCCATGCGTGAGAAGTTCGCCGACAAGCTGACCTGGATCGAGAAGAAGCAAAAGGATCCGAGCATCCGCGAGGCGCGCAACAACCCGCGTTTCGTTCCCGTCGCGCCGCATGCCATGCTGACGCTGGCAGACGGCACCATGCAGAGCTGCTTCATCATCGATATGTCGCTGTCCGGCGCGGCCGTCTCCTCCGAGGCGCAGCCGCCGATCGGCATGCCGCTGGCGATCGGCGCCTGCGTCGGGCGAGTGGTCCGGCATCTGCCGAACGGCTTCGCCATCAAGTTCGTCGAGACCTACAAGCAAAGCGAGCTGGCCCGCCTGATCTCGCGCAAGTCCAAGGAATTGCAGCTGGCGTCCGCCGACGGGGACCCTGTCGCCTGACGGCCGGGCTCCGCCGGCTTCCTAGGTCAGCTGTTCCGGATCTTCGGCCGCGCGCATCCGCGAGATGGTGTCCTCGGTTGCATTCGGACCGGCCGCAGCGATCGCGATCTCCCGCGCCAAATTGGTGCATTCGGCCCACAGCAGGAAGAACACCAGCGGCGGCCGTTCGCGCGCTTCGAGCAGTTGCCGACAGCGCTCGGCCGCGCCGTCGATCGCCCACCACTGTTGGGCGACCACCATGACCCTGCGGAAGCTCCGCAATGTGCCGGAGAACTTTTGCGGATCGGCACCCACGAGGGCGCCGCAATGGTTCAGCCAGTTCAAGCCAGCGTAGATCGCGATCCCGTAGTCTTCGATCGCGGTGCCGGTGAAATCGACGACGGTCTTGTCGTGTGCGCGCTGGCGCAGGAAAGCATCGATCATCTCCGCCTGGCGGGCCGGATCGACCAGCAGCGAGATGTCCTGCCGAGGCACCATCGGGACATAGCGCATCGCTTCAAGCCGCGTGTGCTCCCAGATCGCACTGATGTCGCCGAGCAGATCGCCGGACTTGCGTTTGCAGGCCGGATAGACCAGCACGCCATTGTCGGCGAGATCGAGATAGCGCGGGACCACCTTGTCGAGCGCGGCGAGAAACGCCGCCGGATCGCTGAGGCCGCGCAAGTCGCTGGCGGCGTCCTCCGCTTGTGCAGGCTTGTTGACGCGTGTCCAGCCGAAGTTGGCCATCCCCCGGGCGCCCCGATCTCAACCTGTCGGTCAGGTTAGTCTGAAAATGCCGCAAATCAAATGCGGCATTTGCTGCTGCAAGGCTGGCGCGTCGGCTGCTGCGGGTTGACGCGGGAAACGTCCGCGCCTAGCTCATGGTTAATCGTGCGCAACGCGGGTTGCTGGCGCCGCTTTCGGGACCTATCGCCATGATTGCTTCTGATCGCCAATCGCATTGGCAGACCGTCTATCTGACCAAGCGCGAGCAGCAGGTGAGCTGGTCGCAGGCCGATCCGCAGCCCTCGCTGCGCCTGATCGAATCGGTTGCGCCCGGCCGCGACGCCTCGATCGTCGACATCGGCAGCGGAGCTTCGCGACTTGTCGATGCGCTGCTGGCGAGCGGCTTTCATGATGTGACCCTGCTCGATCTCTCCGAGGCGGCGCTGGCGAGCGCGCGGGAGCGGATCGGCGCAGCAGCTGACGCGGTGCGCTGGATCGTAGGTGACGCGACGGTCTGGCAGCCGGAGCAGGCCTTCGACATCTGGCACGATCGTGCGGCGTTCCACTTCCTGGTCGAGGAACCAGACCGCGCGGCCTATCTCGACCGGCTGCATCGCGGCGTCAAAGCAGATGGCCACGCCGTGATCGGCACCTTTGCGCTGGACGGCCCGGAGAAGTGCAGCGGCCTGCCGGTGCAGCGCTATGATCCCGTGACGCTCAGCAGGACCATTGGTCCGGCATTCGAGTTGATCGCGCATGAGGCGCACCGGCACGTCACGCCCTGGGGCGCGACGCAGTCGTTCCAGTTCAGTGTGCTGCGGCGCAAATGACCGGTCAGAAGGAGAGCTGAGATGACGGGCGCGCCACGGACGATCGGCGAGATCGCGAGCTATCACGCTCATGTCTATTACGACCCCGCGACCAGCCGGGATGAGGCGGAGCGGCTGCGCAACTGGATCGGCGAGCGCTTCCTGGTCACGCTCGGGCGCTGGCACGATGTCAAGGTCGGCCCGCACGATCAGGCGATGTATCAGGTGGCGTTTGCGGCAGAACTGTTTCCGACGCTGGTGCCGTGGCTGATGCTGAACCATGGCAGCCTGAGCATCCTGGTCCATCCCAACACCACCAATCCGCGCCGCGACCACCACGACGATCCGCTCTGGATCGGCACGCCGTTGGCCGTTCACGCCGACAAGCTGCCCGAGGTGGCCGAGATGGAGCAGGCGCCCGCGCCGAACACGTCGCCGACGCTGCGTCCTTGAGCGTCGCGGCCGTTGCGTAAAGTTTGACGCAATTGCGCTGCTGCCAAGTCGTTTCAAACTCATCCCGTTTTGCAACGTGAGGTTAAGTCACCGTTCCTAGGCTACCCGATAAATTTCAGGGTCGGGGCGCATTGGGCATGTTCTTTTCGTTTCGAAGCTGGTCATTGTGGCGGGTGGTGGGGCCGCTGCTGGCCATCGTGCTGCTGCTCGGCGGCCTGTCGGTGGGCAGCCTGCAGGTGATGTCGGCGGTCAGGGCCTATGTGGCCGGCGAAAGCATGTGGTCGAAGGGGCAGAAGGACGCCATCCACTACCTGCAGACCTATGTCAGCACAGGCGCGCCGCTCTATCTGCAGAAGTTCGATGCCGCGATCGCGGTGCCGCTGGCCGATCGTACGGCGCGGCGCGCCCTGGAGGCGCCTGGCGACAATGACGCGGTGGCGAGCGCCGGCTTCGCCAGGGCAGGTAATCATGATGACGACATCGGCGGCCTGATCTGGCTGTTCAAATACTTCCGCACAATGCACCACGTGGCGGGCGCGGTGACGGCATGGCGCAATTCGGATGCGTTGCTCGATCAGCTGATTGAAATCCGGAACGAGGCCGCGAGCGACGTCGCGCTGCACGACCCGTCGGCTGCGACCATCCGGCATTGGGCCGAACGGATCGGTATGGTCGACGCCGCGCTGAGCACGCTCGCCGTCGATTTCTCCGATCATCTCGGCAAGGCGTCGCGGCAGGTCTCCGCGCTGCTGCTGCTGGTCAACCTCGTGATCGCGGCTTGCCTTGCCGGCATCGTGCTGGTCCACACGAGGCGGATGCTGTGGCGGCGCTGGCTTGCCGAGACCGCGCTCGCGGTCGAGAAGGAGCGCGCCCAGCTCACGCTGGCGTCGATCGGCGATGCCGTCATCGTGACGACGCAGGACGATCGGGTCGACTACGTGAACGCCGCCGCGCAGCGGCTCATGGCGGCAGGGCAGGAGGTGACGGGACGGTCGCTGGCGTCGCTGTTCAACATTGCCGAACAGCCGGTGCGCGGATCGTTCGACGCCGCCGACGAAAGCCGGCCGCAGCTCCTGGTGCGGCCGGACCACTCCAGCGTGCCGGTCTCGGTGGTCGAGACCCCGATCGTGCATGCCGGAGAACCGGCGGGCCGAGTCATGATCATTCACGACATGACTGCCGAGCGGCGGCTGGTCGAGGAATTGGCGTGGGCTGCCTCGCATGACGCGCTGACCGGCCTTGCCAACCGGCGGCAGTTCGAGTTCGAACTGCACAAGGCGATGTCGGGCTCGCTGGCCATCGGCGCCGACCTGATGCTGATCGATCTCGATCAGTTCAAGATCGTCAACGACACCTGCGGCCATATGGCGGGCGACCGGTTGCTGAAGCAGGTGGCGAGGCTGCTTGCAACCGAAGTCGGCAGCAGCGGCCTCGTCGCGCGTCTTGGCGGCGACGAGTTCGGCATTCTGCTGCGTGACGACGGCTCCGCGACGCACGACGTCGCTGCCGACGTCGCGGAGCGGATCAGGGCGGTGATCGAGCAGTCGAACTTCGTTTATGAGGGGTCGAGCTTCCGGATCAGCGCGAGCATCGGCCTGGTCGGGCTGGCCGACAGCGCCGGCGTGCAGGACGCGTTGCGGCTTGCCGACGTTGCCTGTTTCCTTGCCAAGGACAAGGGACGCAACCGCGTCCAGGAGCACCGCCCGTCCGACACCGGCATGGCCGTGCGCGTTGCCGAGATGAGCTGGGTCAATCGCATTCGCAAGGGATTGGACGAAGGACGCTTCTGCCTCTACGAGCAGGAGATCCGCCCGGTGAACGGCGCGCTGAAAGGCAACGACCGGCGCGAGCTCTTGCTGCGCCTGCGCGACGAGAACGGCGCGCTGGTGCCGCCCGGCAGTTTCCTGCCCGCCGCCGAACGCTACGGGCTGATGCCGCTGATCGACCGCTGGGTGGTTCGCCGCGCCTTCGAGATCATCGCCGAGCGCAAGCACCAGCCGCGCAAGATTGCGAGCTACGCCATCAATTTGTCCGGCGCCACCATCGGCGACAGCGACTTCGTCGACTTCGTCGCCGGGCTGTTCGCGCAACTTGACGTTTCGCCGGCATCGGTGTGTTTCGAGATCACCGAGACCAGCGCAATCTCGAACCTCGACGAGGCGCAGAAGTTCATCGCGCGGCTGCGCGAGATCGGCTGCAGCTTCTCGCTCGACGATTTCGGCACCGGCATGTCCTCGATCGCCTATCTGAAGCACCTGCCGGTCGACATCATCAAGATCGACGGTTCGTTCGTGAAGGAGATACTGAACAGCAAGGTCGATCGGGCGATGGTCGAGATGATCACCAAGACCGCGAAGATCATGCAGAAGCAGGTGGTCGCGGAGTTCGTCGAGAACCTCGCGATCCTGGACGAGCTGCGCCAGATCGGGGTCGATTACGCCCAGGGTTACGCCATCGGGAAGCCGGTCCCGGTGCTCACCCTCTGGGAGGAAAAGATCGCCTGAGCCGTCGAAATCGTCCCGAATCGGGACCTTTTCGGTCAATTCAGCCCGCCCAAGGCTGATTCTCTGGCACTTTCCATCCGAAAAACGTTTAAAAATCCTCTCGTTGTCCGCTTTGTCTCGATTATGCCTTACTCTAATTCCCTGATATGATGAGTGATCGGTGAATCCCGGTGGGCCGGGTAACAGGCCCCAGAGCACCGAACTTGGGGATTGATGGGTCAACGAACGACGAAAGCTGCCCGGCGTAAGTCGAGCCGCGGCATGTCACTGGTGGGCAGCACGGCGTTTGCCGTGAGCGCGCTTGCCCTGTCGTCTGGCCTTGCCGCCTGGATGGTCGGCATCGACCCCACCGCATGGCTTCACGGTCCGGCGCTCGCCAACACCTCAGCCTCGCTGAACTTCGACGATCGCTTCGGCTCGCGCTCCACGATCAATTCGGCCTCACTCTATTATCCACTGCGCCGCGGGTTCCGTTCGAGCCGCGGCGATTTCAATTCCGAGTTCGGCCAGATCGAGGACGCGCTGGCCGGCCAGCTACGCGACACGCAGACCGAACTGCCGACCAGCCAGTCGGCAACGGCGTCCGTCGCTGCCACGACCGCAGCGACGACGTCCTCCGTGCCGATGCCGCGGTCGCGGCCGGCCGAGGCCAATCTGCTTGCGCGTAACGATCAGCCGCCACCGCCGCAGGCGCCGGTGCAGCAGGGCGACAACCGGACATTCCTGCAGAAGATCGCCGATATGATGCCGGGCAAGCTGCAGCTGGCCTCGCTCGATCCGAATGACGGATTGTTGTCCGGTCCGAGTCCCGATCTCGGCAAGCTCGGTTATGACAGCACGACGGCGGTCTACGACATCACCGGCCGCATCGTGTACATGCCCGACGGCACCAAGTTCGAGGCGCATTCAGGCCTCGGCAATCTGCTCGACGACCCGGCGCACGTGAATGCCCGCAACGCAGGCGCGACGCCGCCCGGCATCTATGAAATGAAGCCGCGTGAAAAGCTGTTCCACGGCGTGCCCGCGCTGCGCATGACGCCGGTCGATGGCAGCGACACGTTCGGGCGCGTCGGCCTCTTGGTCCACAGCTACATGCTCGGGCCGAACGGCGACTCCAACGGCTGCATCTCGGTCAAGCACTACGACAAGTTCCTGCAGGCTTATCGCAGCGGCACGATCAAGCGCATCGCCGTGGTGATCAACATCAAGGATGTTCAGTCGGCTTCGACCCGCGCGGCGTCGAACTCGTAGGCCGCGCGCCGGCGCCTCCGGCAAATCGCGCAGGCGCTTGCAGATTCCAGCTTTCGATCCGCTGACCGCCTCCAGAGCGGCCTAGCTGCTTCTCCCATCGTCGCGGAAAATCGCGCCACGTCGTCGCCAGCTCTCCCTGGGCGGCGCCGCGGGTGCGCCCTATCCGGTCGGCAGCCATATCGATGTCGGCGTCACCATCGGAGGCCGGCCGCAGACGCGGTCCTATTCGCTGGTCGGCGAAGTCGATCCGCAGGGCGGTGCGGCGCGCAGCGGATTCCCGCGGCGGCTCGCGCAACATGTGGTCGCTCGCGCCGGACGCGCGGCTCAACATCACGCAGCCGTGACGTTGCACTATGCCGTGCGCACGCGCGGCGATGCGGTCTATCTCGATACGCTTGAGCGTGCGCTCGGCGACCGCCTCACCGTTCATGCCGGCGACGAGGGCAGGCGGCTCGACCTCGGCGGCGTCTTTGCCGCGCTGCCGCAGGATACGATGACGCTGTTCTGTGGCCCGATGCGGATGCTGGACGCGGTGCGGCGCGCCTGGGAGGCATCCGGTCGCCCGCTCTCCGATTTGCGCTACGAGACCTTTGGATCGAGCGGGCTGCTGCCGACCGAGCCTTTCCGCGTGCGGCTCAGGGGCCAAGGGACCGAACTGGGGACCGAGTTCGTCACCCCGCGCGACCGGTCGATGCTGGACGTGCTCAACGAAGCCGGTCATGAGGTGATGAGCGACTGCCGGCGCGGCGAATGCGGGGTCTGCGCAGTCGACGTGGTCGATGTCGACGGCGAGATCGACCATCGCGACGTCTTCTTCAGTGAGCATCAGAAGCAGGAGAGCCGCAAGATCTGCGCCTGCGTCTCGCGTGCCCGCGGCACCATCACGGTCGATACCCTGCATCGGTCGGACGCGCTCTGACCCAACCGAGCGGCGCTCGGGCGGCGTCCGATCAGGGCTACGCCGCGTGCACCGAGTGCTGCGGATCGTGATCGAGCAGTGCGGAAATCTCGCTGCCTGACATCGGCCGCCCGATCAGATAGCCCTGGACCTCGTCGCAGCTGGTCTGGCGCAGATATTCGAGCTGATCCGCGGTCTCGACGCCTTCGGCCACGACGCCGATCTGCAGCTCCTGCGCGAGGCCGATCACCGATTTGACGATCGCGGCGCAGTCCGGCTGGGTCAGCATGTCCCGGATGAAGGATTGATCGATCTTGATGCGGCTGAACGGCAGCTTGCGCAGATAGGTCAGCGACGAGAAGCCGGTGCCGAAATCGTCGAGCGCCACCGTCAGGCCGAGCTCGAGCAGCGCGTGCAGGATCGCGGGCGCCGATCCGTATTTCGAGATCAGCATCGACTCGGTGATCTCGATCTCGAGACGGCTCGGCGCGACATTCGCCTCGGCCAGCGCGTCGACGATCGTCTGCAGGATGCCGACGTTCTGGAACTGGACCGCGGAGAAATTGACCGCGATCCGGATGTCGTCCGGCCAGCGCGACAGCATCGTGCAGGCGCGGCGGATCACCCACTCGCCGAGCTGGTGGATCAGTCCGCTCTCCTCGGCGATCGGGATGAAGACGGTCGGCGGGATCAGGCCGCGCGTCGGATGCTGCCAGCGCAGCAGGGCCTCGAAGCCGGTGACGCGGCCTTTGCGGATGTCGAGGAACGGTTGGTAGACCAGAAACAGCTCGTCCGCCTCGATCGCGTGCTCGAGATCCCGCTGCAAGGCGCGGCGGTCGCGCGCCGACCGGTCGTCGCTGGCCTCGAAGAAGCAGATGGTGCCGGGGACGGATTTCTTCGCCCGGTAAAGCGCGATGTCGACATGCTTGAGCAGGTCGTGGGACGTGCTGCCGTCCCGGGGCGCGAGCACGATGCCGATGCTGATGGTGCGGTTGACCTCCAGCCCGTCGATCGGGAACGGGTCGGCAAAGGCCGCGACGAACCGTTCGGCGATCGCCAGCGCGTCCTCGGGCCTCGTCAGATTCGACATGATGAGCGCGAACTCGTCGCCGCCGATCCGAGCGACATGTTCGGCCGCGCGCGTGCAGCGCTGCAACCGGGCCGCGACCTGGATGAGGAACTCGTCGCCCGCCGGATGGCCGAACCTGTCGTTGACCTCCTTGAAGCGATCGAGATCGAGCAGCAGCACCGCGAATTCCTCGCCCGACCGCGCCAGCCGGTTCAGTGCACCGTTGAGCGCCTCATTGAAGGCGACGCGGTTCGGCAGATGCGTCAGCGGATCCTGCCTCACCGTCCGTTCGGCCTTGTGCTGGGCGATGATCCGGTGCCTGAACTCGAACGCGTTGACGAACACGCCGCGCAGCAGCACCGAACCGTAGACCAGCACCAGCACGGCCATCAGGAGGTAGACGAAATCGCCGTCCCGGCCGAGGCAGATCGCGGTGCCGACGAAGATCGGCGCGGTGAACGCAATCGCGGCGATCGGGATGGTGGAGAACGCGAAGGCGCCGCCGGCCAGCATGCCGGCGCACAGGCAGGTGATGACGAGCTGGGCGCCGCTCGATGCGTTCGCGAAGAACGCGACGGGGACGACGCCCCACGCCGTCCCGAGCGCCAGCGCATTGCGCACTAGCCGGTACATGGTTCGGCGCGACACGAATTGCGGCTTGGCGATGCGGCGCGATGCCCGCGCCTGCAGGCCGAAGAACAGCGCCGCGCTGCCCACCGCGGCCGCCCACACCAGCGCAAAGGCCCAGTCCGGCGATTGCCACAGCGCAATCGCGAGCACCAGCGCGTTGCAGGCGTTGGCCAGCATGATGCCGAAGGAATAGCCGAGCACCAGCGAGACCTGTTCGGCGCGGATGTGGCCGGCAAGCGCTTCGTCCGCCGGTGGTGCACCGAAGGCCGCGAGGTCGCCCGCGAACAGGGTCGCGAAATATGATCTCAGATGGGTACGCATCACTACGTTGCCTGCCCGGTTTGGCCATGGCGCAGTGGCGAAGAATTCTCTGCAAACCTTTGACAAACTATGAACTATTGGAACGGACCGTGCCGCGGCGGGCCGCTCCTTCGGTTCCACCGGCGGGCATTGCTAACAAATCGATACAAATGCGTGACGCGAGGTCACGGAGCGGCGAAGCTCGCCGCGCGTCGCGCTGCTTGATCCACCGCGGGTTTTTCGCAATGAGTCGGGTTCCCCCGAACGGCAAAAACCGGAAGGTGCGCATGAGCCTCCCGACCACGAACCACGATCCCGGGTTCCGTATCACGCGAGCCAGCCATGTCGTCCTGACCGTTCGTGATCTCGCGGCGAGCCGGCAGTTCTACGAAAAGGTGATCGGGCTGATCCTGACCGCGGAGGAGGGCGATGCGCTCTATTTCCGCGGCGTCGAGGAGGCCTGTCATCACAGCCTTGTATTGCGCAAAGGCGAGGGCGCCGCCTGCGCGCGGCTGGGCCTGCGGGTCTTTCTGGACGGTGACCTCGACCGGCTCAAGGCCTTCTTCGAAGCGCAGGGATGCCGGGCCGCCTGGGCCGAGGTGCGGCATCAGGGTCGCACCCTGCATGCGACCGATCCGGCCGGCACGCCGCTGGAGTTCTGCGCGACCATGCCGGTCGAGCCGCGCATGATCACCAAATTCACCCGCCATGCCGGCGGCTCGGCGCTGCGGCTCGATCACTACCAGGTGCTGACGCCGGAGGTGCGCAAGGCGTGCGAGTTCTACACCGCGGCAGGCTTCCGGCTCAGCGAATATATCGCGCCCGCTGATACCTTCGACCTGCGAGGCGTGTTCCTGCAGCGCAAGGGCAATCCGCACGACATCGTGTTCTTCAACGGTGCCGGACCGCGGCTGCATCATTTCGCATTTCTCGCGCCCGAAGTTCATCATCTGCTCAACGCCTGCGATGTCGCCGGCGAGCTCGGCTATGGCGCGGCCGTCGAACGCGGCCCCGGGCGCCATGGCCCGGGACACGCGATGTATGTCTACATGCGCGATCCCGACGGGCATCGCGTCGAGCTGTTCAACACGCACTACCAGATCATGGACATCGAGAACGCGCCGGTCGGCTGGGATCCGTCCGACCACACGATTTCGTTCCCGTGGGGGCTGCCGGCGCGGCAGGCCTGGTTCGAGGAGGCGACGCCGTTCGAAGGTGTCGCGATCCGCGAGCCGCAGGTGAAGCCGAAACCGCTGACGCTCGAGAGCTACCTCGCGAAGTAGCATGTCATTGCCAGCCGATAATCCCATCCATGACGTGGCCATCGTCGGCCTCGGGCCGGTCGGTGCCATCTTCGCCAATCTGCTCGCGAAATCCGGCTTGAGGGTCGCCGTCGTCGAGCGCGTTGCTGACATCTACGACAAGCCGCGCGCCATCACGCTCGATCACGAGGCGCTGCGCGTGCTGCAGGCGATCGGACTCGGCGATTTCATGGAGCAGGCGATCGCCCCGCATAACGGCTCGCACTATCTCGGCGTCGACGGCGAGGTCATCAAGATCTTCGACCCGATGCCGCCGCCGTTTCCGCTTGGTTGGATTCCGAACGTGACCTTCGTGCAGCCGGACGTCGAGCAGGCGCTGCGCGACAAGCTCGCCGACTATCCGCATGCCGACATTTTCCTTGCGGCCACGGGCGTGGCGCTGCAGCAGGACGATGGCGCGGTGATGCTGACGGCGCGTCGCGAGTCCGGCGAGGAGGTCTTGATCCGGGCGCGCTATCTGGTCGGCTGCGACGGCGCCAACAGCTTCGTCCGCAAGCAACTCGGCATCGGCCTCGACGACCTCGCCTTCGATGAATGGTGGATGGTGGTGGACACGCTGACCAGCGATCCCGCCAAGCGGCCGGCCAGGAGCTTTCAGTATTGCTGGCCGTCGCGTCCCGGCACCTTCGTGCCGGGCCCGCGCAATTTGCGGCGCTGGGAGATCAAGTTGCTGCCCGGCGAGGACCCCGAGGCGGCCGGCGCGCCCGACAACGTCGTGAAGCTGCTCAGGGGTTTCACCGATATCTCCGACCTCACGATCTGGCGCTCGGCGGTCTATCGCTTTCACGCGCTGCTCGGCCAGCGCTGGCGCGACCGCCGCGTGCTGCTGATGGGCGATGCCGTGCACCAGACGCCGCCGTTCCTCGGGCAGGGACTGTGCGCCGGTATCCGCGATGCGGTGAACCTGGCCTGGAAGTTGAGGCTGGTTCTTCGCGGCGACGCGGGCGGTGCGCTGCTCGACAGTTACGAGATCGAGCGCAAGCCGCATGTCCGCGCCGTCGTCGCCAGCGCCAAGGAGTTCGGCAAGATCATCGGCGAGCTCGATCCGGTGGCCGCCGTCGAACGTGACGTGCGGCTGCGCGCCGACCTGAAGGCCGGCAAGGCCGAAACCATCAGGCAGAAATTCATCCCCGATCTCGTTTCCGGCCTGATCGCGCGCGATGCTGCGCTTGCCGGGCGGCTGTTCGTGCAGCCGCATGTGCGCGCGGCAGATGGGCGGACGTGCCGGCTCGACGATCTGCTGAAACCGGAATTCGCGATCGTGACGACGACGGCGGAGCCGATGGCGTGGCTGTCGGATGCGTCCGCTGCCGCCTGGCAGCGTCTGTCAGGCCAGCGCGTCGTCATCGCCGCATCGGGCGAAACTGCCGATCGAGGCGGTATCCTGACCGTGGTCGAACACGACGGGCTGTTCGCCGAATGGATGCGGCAACATGGTGCCGTGGCGGTGATCGTGCGGCCCGACCGTTACGTGTTCGGTGCCGCAGGCGGCGCCGAAGAGCTCAATATGCTTGTCGGGCAACTGCTCCAGAACCTCAGCGCATGGCACTAGCGCGTTTTCGAGCGAAGTGGATGCCGGTTCGCGCGAAGAAAACGCGTCAAGACAGGAATCTAGGGCCCCGTGCCGATGCCATCGGAACGGGGCCCTAGTCTTTTCAAGCGGGCGCTTTGTCTGTACCACCGGAAGAAAGAAATTCCGGGGGAAACCAGTGAACAACAATAACGATGCGGCGGAGTATGATTACGTCATCGTCGGCGCCGGCTCGGCCGGCTGCGTGCTCGCCAACCGGCTGAGCGCTGACGGCAAGCACTCGGTGCTGCTGCTCGAGGCCGGACCGAAGGACAGCAACATCTGGATCCATGTCCCGCTCGGCTACGGCAAGCTGTTCAAGGAAAAATCCGTCAACTGGATGTACCAGACCGAGCCCGAGCCCGGCCTCAACGGCCGGCAGGTGTTCCAGCCGCGCGGCAAGGTGCTCGGCGGCTCCAGTTCGATCAACGGCCTGCTCTATGTGCGCGGTCAGCACGAGGACTACGACCGCTGGCGACAGCGCGGCAATGCCGGCTGGGGCCATGACGACGTTCTGCCCTATTTCAGGAAGGCGGAGGATCAGCAGCGCGGCGGCGACAAATATCACGGCGCCGGAGGCCCGCTGCCGGTGTCGGATTGGCGGCATCATGATCCGCTGTCGGAGGCCTTCGTGCATGCCGCAGCCGAGGTCGGCATTCCCACCAATCCGGATTTCAACGGCGCGACCCAGGAGGGCGCGGGCTTCTTCCAGACCACGACGCGGCGCGGCCGGCGCGCCTCGACGGCGCGGTCCTATCTGCGGCCGGCGCTGACGCGCGGCAATCTTCATATCGAGACCTCGGCGCTGGCGCAGCGCATCCTGTTCGACGGCAAGCGCGCGAGCGGCGTCGCCTACAAGCAGAACGGGCAATTGCGCAAGGCCAAGGCGCGCAAGGAGGTGCTGGTATCGAGCGGTGCGTACAACTCGCCGCAATTGTTGCAGCTCTCCGGCGTCGGCCCCGCCGATCTGTTGAAGCAGCACGGCATCGACATCGTGCTCGATGCGCCCGGCGTCGGCAACGATCTGCAGGATCACATGCAGGTCCGCATCGTCACGCGCTGCGCGCAAACCGTCACGCTGAACGACGTCATCAATCATCCCGTGCGCCGCGTCATGGCGGGCCTCCGCTACGCCGCGCTGCGCAAGGGACCGTTGACGATCGCCGCCGGCACCTCCGGCGCGTTCTTCAAGACCAGCCCGCGGCTGGCCTCACCCGACATCCAGATCCACTTCCTGCCGTTCTCGACCGACAAGATGGGCGAGAAGCTGCATCCGTTCTCGGGCTTCACGGCCTCGGTCTGCCAGCTGCGTCCGGAGAGCCGCGGTTCGCTGAGGATCAGGAGCGCGGACCCGGGCGTGCCGCCGGAAATCCGCATCAACTATCTGGCGACTGAGACCGATCGCCGCGCCTTCATCGACGGCATCCGTATCCTGCGCAAGATCCTGGCCGCACCGGCGCTGAAATCCTATTCAGTGGGCGAGGTCGATCCCGGCGCCAAGGTGGTCACCGACGACGACCTGCTCGATTTCTGCCGGCGCACCGGCAGCACGGTCTATCATCCGACCTCGACCTGCCGGATGGGCAACGATCCGCTCGCGGTGGTCGACCAGCGGCTCAAGGTGCGCGGCATCGAAGGTCTGCGCGTGGTCGATGCGTCCGTCATGCCGGACCTGATGTCGGGCAACACCAATGCGCCGACAATCATGATCGCGGAGAAGGCGTCCGACATGATTTTGGAGGATGCGCGGTAGACTCGCAGTGACGTAGCCCGGATGCAGCGGAGCGAAATCCGGGACCTTCTACACCGCAACAGGCACCCGGATTGCGCTGCGCTGTATCCGGGCTACGAGGCCTCAGCCCTTATATGCGCGCACCCGCGCGACCATCTGTTCGACATGGGCGATCGGCGTTTCGGGGAGGATGCCGTGGCCGAGATTGAAGATCAGCCGCCCCTTGCCGAAGTTCTCCAGCACATCGTCCACCGCGCGATCGAGCGCGGCGCCGCCGGCGATCAGGGCCAGCGGATCGAGATTGCCCTGCACCGCGACCCGGCTCTGCACGCGCTCGCGGATCATTGACGGCTCGGTGGCCCAATCGATCGAGACTGCATCGACGCCGGTTTGCTCGACATAGGCCGGCAGCATGCCTGCCGCGCCGCGCGGGAAGCCGATGATCCTGGCATCGGGGACCTGCTTGCGCACTCCGGCCACGATGCGCCGGGTCGGCTCGATCGACCAGCGGGCGAATTCGCGCGGCGGCAGCACGCCGGCCCAGGTGTCGAAGATCTGCAGGCAGTCGGCGCCGGCCTTCAACTGGCCGACCAGATAGTGGATCGAGTTCTCGATCAGCACGTCGATGATCCTGGCGAACGCATCCGGATGGCGGTAGGCAAGCATCCGCGCGGGTGCCTGGTCCGGCGTGCCCTGTCCGGCCACCATGTAGGTCGCAACCGTCCACGGCGCGCCGCAGAAACCGATCAGCGCGATCTCGGGGGCGAGTTTGCGACGGACGCGGCGCAACGCTTCAAACACCGGCTCGAGTTTGTCGAAATTGGCATCGGCAGCCAGCGTCGCGATCTCGCCGGGCGTTGCCAGCGGATCGAGCCGGGGTCCTTCGCCGGCCTCGAACCGCACCGAGCGGCCGAGCGCGTAGGGGATTACCAGGATGTCGGAGAAGATGATCGCGGCGTCGAAGTTGAACCGGCGGATCGGCTGCAGCGTGACCTCGGCGGCGAATTCGGGCGTGAAGCAGAGATCGAGGAAGCCGCCGGCCTTGGCACGCAGCTCGCGATATTCCGGCAGATAGCGGCCGGCCTGCCGCATCATCCAGAGCGGCGGCACGGCCTGCCGGTGGCCCGACAGCACGTCGATGAGCGGCTTTTTGGTGGGATCCTGGGGCACGCGGATAGTTCCTGATCAGGTCAAAGTTTGCGCCCCTGATACACGCTGCAGCGCAATGGGCCAAGGCGGTTCTGGAACCCCTTTTTGCGTGGCCGCGTTGTCCCCCCGAATGGAGGGACGACATGGCCGACAAATTCGATCCTGCCCCGCACGACAAGCATGCCGAGAAGCCGCACGAGGCGCAGGCTGCCGACCGCAAGGCTCGCACCCGGCTGAAGGAGGGGCTCGAGGATACCTTCCCGGCCTCCGATCCGGTCAGCGCCACGCAGCCGGCGCCGTCGAAGCACGACGGCAATCGGGACAATTAGCTGGTATATCCCAGCGGCTGCTAACCACGATGCCGCATGAGTTCAACATGCGGCGAACTATTCGCCGCGGAGCGATGGCTTGGAGCGACCGGGCCCGTCCGCATACCGTGATCGCCGGGATAATCTAGACGGGGCCGCTTGCGGGGCGTTGCATCCGGTCAGATTCGAAGGTCACGCCGAGCCGCCGCTCCAGGCGCCAGGCCACGATGCAGTGCCGCCGGATCGGTTCGCTCTCGATCTCGAGCTCGAACGCGAGCGGGATTGCGACGTCGCTTTCCACGGCGAGCCCCGCGCCGCCGGTCGAGAGGTTTAGCACAAGGCATCCGACACTGGTGTTGCGGAAGAAGATCGTCCCGCGCTTCAGCAGGATCGTTCGTTGGCTGTCGGTCTTGTATCTTATCGTTGTGCTCACGGCAGTTTCCTACCCCCGATGTGATGCCCGTCGCGATCGGTCTCCTCAAGCGCGATGGTCGCGCTTTCGCTTCTTGTTTGAGCATGATCTCCGCGCAAACGCTTTGCGTTTGTCGCGAGGGAAAACCGCTTCGCACTTTTCCGGATCATGCTTTAGTTCACCAGCACGGCGCCATCGCAGCGAATGCCCAGCACCCAAACGTCGACCTGGCCGAGCCCGATGCCGAGCGTCGCGAGCAGCGAGGCCAGCACCTGATCGACTGAACTCATCACGCCGTTCAGGATGCTCATGACGAGCGCCCCCAATCCCGGGATCGGCAGCCCGAGTGGGCCGAGATTGATGGTCAGCGAGATGTTGCCGAGCAGACTTCCTGTCAGCGACGAAAGGAAGTTGGTTGTCGTCACCGTCTTCTTGGTGCCCGACTGGATGTCGCTGTAACTGAAGTTGACATTGGTCGGCGTGGTGTTGCCCATGCCGGCATGCGCGAGGCCGGTGACGGTGGCGAGACCGAGGTTGACCAGTGTCGCCGGCGGCGGATTGGGCTTGGTCGTGAAGTTGGTCATGTCGGCGACCGTGACGTTGCCGATCCATGCATCCACGATCCCCGGCGTCACGCCGATCGTCACCTGCGAGGTGTTGATGTTCGGGTGGCCGCAGGACACAGCGTTGAGCGTCGCGGTACCCGAGGCGACCTCGACATAGACCGGGAGATTGATCGCAGACACGGAGCCGGAGCCGAGCACATTGATCGTTGCCAGGATCCTGGTCTGAGCGGTGTGGACGCTCACGCCCTGGGTGCCCATCGCGATCCAGCTCGAGCCGACCGGCCGTTCACCGATGGTCATGAGCACGGATACGTTGGCGATGCCGGGCAGACCGAGATTGACCGAAGTTGCGATCTGATGGTTGCCGTTGGCGATCTGGGCCACCGTGGAAATCAGGTCGAATACCGAAACGCTGGCGCCGACCTTGGGTTTCTGCCCCACCGTGAGATTGGCGAAGGGACCGAGGTCGACCAGCGTGCCCGGCGAAATCTTGGTGGTGGAGCCGGTGACAGCCTGGGAGATCGTCGACAGCGCTGTGGTCGCCGCGTTGGCGCCGTTGGTGATCTGCTGGGTGGTCAGCGCGGACGCGACGATGTCGCCGACCTTGATGTTGCTGCTCAGCAGGTCGCTATAGGTGACGCCGGTCAGGTTGACCCGGGTCGCCAGTGCCGACAGGAAGTCCAGTGCGTCGATCTTCGCGCTGATCAGCGCATTGTAGTCCATCACCGAGAGCGACAGCGTGGTGCCGAGCATCGAGCCGAGCAGCGCATTGAGCGCGCCGCCGTTGACCGAGAGCAGCCTCGACCCGATCGCGAACGAGGCCATTTCGGTCGATGTCGCGGTGGCGGTTGTCTTGATGGTGAAGCTGCTCGCGCCGGTAAGGTACCGCGCGAAGTAGAGCGGGGTCTGGGTGTTCAGCGTGACCCGCGCGGCGTTGGGAGTGCCGACCGCCGGGGTCACGAAACGGGCCTGCGGCGCGATGGCGCTGTTTGCGGTGTAGGTTCCTGTCTCGACCTTGACCAGCGCACTGGCCGGGTACTTGTTCTGCGTCACCGTCGCGGTGGCGGCGTTGACCGGATTGTTCAGGTTGGCGGCGGCGACGATCGCGGCAAGATCGGCGGTGCTCTGCGTCTTGCGCCGGTCGGCGAAGATCGTGCCGAGATCGATGGCGAGCCCGGCGCACCCGATCAGGAGCGTCATCAGGCCGGCGCTGATCATCGCGAAGTTTCCTCGTTCGTCGGCGCCGAAGCGCCGCATCAGCATGAGGACGCCTCTCATCCTAGAATCCCCCGTACTGAATCGCCGCGGAGCGGACGATCGTGCTCGCCGGGGCGGGGACGAAGGGCAGCTTGTAGATGAAGTTGCCGGCTGCGTTGTAGTTGACCGTCACGACGTAGACGTTGGCATTCGATGGAGACGGCGCTGCATTGACCGTGAGATTGCCGGGGACGAGCAACGGATAGGTCGACGCGTTGGCGGTGACGTAGCTCGTCGCGAGGCTGTTGCGTTCGGTGTCGGTCATTCCCGCGATGGATGACCGCGCCGCTTCGGCGGCGAGTTGCTGAACGCCATGCACCATGGCGAGATACGAGCCGAAGACGATGATGCCGAAAATGAAGGCAAGAAACAGCGGCAGCATCAGCGCGAATTCGACGGCGGACGCACCGCTTCGGCAGCGAAAAAATCTGGTCATTGCAACACACCTCGAAACGCCAACTACGACGTCACGTTGCGAGGCTTTGATTAAGGAAAACTATGAAAACGCTTTCACGAATCAGCGGCCGCAATTCAGACTTATCGGGTCAGTGAAACGTTATGGGGCGATCAGAATATTTGATGCGTATCCGCAAAAACCCGGAGTGTGGCGCGGTTGAGGTGCTGCAGTGTGTGGAGATGTAGTTGTGGGATACCGTGATATGCGGAGCAATGCACGTAACAATACATATGGCCTGCAATATCAGTGCCTTGGCGGTAATTGTAGCTAAACGAAAGTGCAACCAAATGTTAGTATAGCCTGATCACATACTCTGGAGATTGGAATTGCGTCCCGTGCTGAGACTGGAGGGCTCGCGATGCATAGACCGCGTCAGCATTTGAATATTCCTACTGAAATCGTTCGCACCGTCGTTGCGATTGCGGAGACAGGCAGCCTGTCGAAAGCCGGGGAGCGTCTCGGCCTCAGCCAGCCGGCGATCAGTTCGCAGGTCAAGCGCCTGCAAAGCCTGATTGGTGGCGCACTCTTCGTCAGAACCGCAAACGGCACCACGACCACGGAGCTCGGCAAGGTCGCCGTGCAGCAGGCGAGGCGCATCCTCGAAGCCAACGATCAACTGCTTCGGCTCGGCGGCAATCACGAAGGACCCCAGCCGTTGCGGCTGGGAATCAGCACGATGCTCGCCGAGGAATTCCTGAAACTGCATCCCTCCGATGCACTCGCCGACGTTCTGCTGCACGCCGACATGTCTCCGGCCGTCATCAGGGGATTGATCGACGGCTACATCGACATCGCGTTCGTCTACAGCAACCCTTCGCAGGAGAACGAAGACGAGGTGACGATCGCCGCCGAAGCCGACGAGCGGTCGGTGTGGGTGCGGTCGCGCGATTTTGTGCTGCGGCCGGGCGCCCCGATCCCGATCCTGGCCTGGCCCGGTGACGACTGGATGATCCGGACGCTCACCAAGCACAACATCTCGTACAAGATCGTGTTCAGGAGCCCGAACCATCAGCTACGACTGGAAGCCGCACGGGCCGGATACGGCCTGACGGCGTGCCCCGAGCGGATGATTCCGTCCTCGCTGATCTCGGCGAAGGATTATTATCTTCCGGAACTTCCGGTGCAGAAGCGCCTGCTATGCGTTCGCCCTGGTCTCGAAGGCAGCCGCGCCACGGCGATGGTGCAGCGGTTGTCCAGCCTGTTCTTCAGCGGCGCGAAGCCGATGCGTCAGGTGAGCAACATGTAGCCGGTGCTGCCGCGGTCCGGCGGCACCGATCAATAGTGCGGCGGGCGCTCGTTGCCGGGGCCGGGCGCCTGGCGTTCGGCCTCCTGAAGCCGGTCGCGCAACTCGGCGATCTGGCGCGTCAGCGCGTCGATCTGCTTCCATTGTGCCGTGATGGTCTGGTTCAGCGTCTCGATGGCCTCGTCCTGATAGGTCAGGCGAACCTCCAACGCATCGATCCGCTCGCTCAGCCTGGCCGTGTCATTCATGGACGGCAGCCTCGCAGGGGGCACTCTCGCGCTCCGCGTCGCTCGAAAGCGCACCCGCACGCTCGCGCAGGCCGTGGCCGAGCGCAACACGCTCGTCGAACACAAAGCAGTCGCCGCGCCAGCGGCTGTCCTGCTGCGGGGTGTCCTCGAGATATTTCAGGATGCCGCCCTTGAGGTGATAGACCTCGGCAAAGCCTTGCGCGAGCAGATAGGCGCTGGCCTTCTCGCAGCGGATGCCGCCGGTGCAGAACATCGCAATCCTGCGGTGCTTGGCCGGATCGAGGTTTCGCGCCGCAAATTCCTTGAATTGTCCAAAGCTCGCGATCCTGGGATCCACCGCGCCTTCGAACGTGCCCATCGCGACCTCGAACGCGTTGCGGGTATCGAGCACCATGATGTCAGGCGCGGCGATCAGCTCGTTCCAGTCGGCGGCATCGACATAGGTGCCGACCTGCCGCGTCGGATCGACCGTGGTGTCGCCGAGCGTGACGATCTCCTTCTTCAGCCGCACCTTGAGCCGCTGGAATGGCATCTGCGCGGCTTCGGAGAACTTCAGCTCGAGATTGTCGAGGCGGCCGCCGAACAGCGCTCCGTGCCTGAGCTCCGCAACGAAGTCATCGATGCCTTGGTCGGTGCCGGCAATAGTGCCGTTGATGCCCTCATGGGCGAGCAGCACGCTGCCCTTGAGATCGAGCCCGGCGCAGAACGTGCGCAGCGGCTCGCGCAGCGCACGGAAGTCCGGCAGCGCGGCGAACTGGTAGAAGGCGGCGACCTTGAAGGGCATCGCCGGGGTTTATCAGGCCGGCCAGGCCGGCGAAACCCGCAAAGCCATGCATTGTCGGGATAATTCCCCTGGCATGCCAGGCATTGCTCAGCCGGGGATGAGTGTGCCATGTACTCGGCATCATCCGCCGCAGCCGCATCAGACCATCACGATCAAGCGAGCACTCTGTCATGAGGAATTTCCATTTCGCCGGCCGTTCCACGGTCCACGCCCAGAACGCGATGGTGGCGACGTCGCATCCGGAAGCGGCGCTCGCGGCCATCAAGGTGATGCGCGAGGGCGGCACGGCCGCCGACGCGGCGGTTGCAGCCTGCGCGCTGCTCGGCGTCATCGAGCCGCAATCGACCGGCATCGGCGGCGACTGCTTCGCGCTGATCCAGCCGAGGGGGGAAGGCAAGATCACCGCCTATAACGGCAGCGGCCGGGCGCCGATGGCGGCGACCGCCGACTGGTATCTCGAGCGCAAGATCCACTCGGTGCCGCTGACCTCGGCACATGCGGTCAGCATTCCCGGCGCGGTCGATGCCTGGGACGTGATCCTGAAGGACCACGGCAAGTTCGGCTTCGACCGGCTGCTGCAGCCCGCGATCAAGGCCGCCGAAGAGGGCTACGTGGTCGCTCCCCGTATCGCCTTCGACTGGAAGAACGGCTTCGAGAAGCTGAAGAACGGCACCAACACCGAGCGCTATCTGTTGCCGCACGGCAAGCCCGCGGTTGCCGGCGACGTGATCCGCCAGCCAGAGCTCGGCAAGACGCTGCGCGCGATCGCGCAAAAAGGCCGCGACGCCTTCTATAGCGGCGAGATCGCCGCCGACATGGTCGACACGCTGCGCGGCATCGGCGGCCTGCACACGCTCGAGGACTTCGCCGCGCACTCGACCGAGGCGACCTCGCCGATCGGCACGATGTACAAGGGCTACGACGTCTGGCAGTGTCCGCCGAACGGCCCCGGCATCACCATGCTGGTCATGCTCAACATCCTGTCGCGCTTCGACCTGACCAAGTTCAAGCCGCTCAGCATCGAGCGCTTCCATCTCGAGGCCGAAGCGGCGCGCATCGCCTACATGATGCGCGAGCAGCATATCGGCGATCCCCAACACGTGCATGTCGACGTTGCCGGTATCCTCGCCAGGGAATTCGCCGAAGAGCACATCAAGAACATCCGGATGGACCGGCTGCTCGAACTGCCGAACGTCGCGCCGCCGATGAATCCGTCGACGGTCTACATCACGGTGGTCGACAAGGATCGCAACGTCTGCTCGTTCATCAATTCGATCGCGCATTCGTTCGGCTCGGCGATCGTCTCCAACAAGACCGGCGTCCTGCTGCAGAACCGCGCCGGCGGCTTCCGCATCCAGCCCGGACATCCGAATTGCATCGCACCGGGCAAGCGTCCGCTGCACACCATCATCCCGGCGCTGGTCACCAGGAACGGCCGTGCGCTGATGCCGTACGGCGTGATGGGCGGGCAGTACCAGCCGGTCGGTCAGACCCGTGTGCTGACCAACATGCTCGACTATGGCTGCGACATTCAGGAAGCCATCGATATGCCACGCGGCCTGCACTACGAAGGCGTCTACCAGCTCGAGGACAGCGTGCCGGCGGAGATCGTCGAAGGCCTGAAGAAGATCGGTCACAAGACCACCAGCGTGGTCGCGCCGCTCGGCGGTGGGCAGGGCATCTGGATCGATTGGGACAAGGGGACGCTGACCGGCGGCTCCGATCCGCGCAAGGACGGCTGCGCGCTCGGCTACTGATTGTCGCGGCCGGCGAGGCTCGGCGGAGGGAACAAGATTTTATCGCGAGGGTTGGTGCTGAAAGCCCATCCCCGCGAGGTCCGCTATCCGCACCCTCGATTCAGACGAGACCGAACAGGCCGATCTGCGTGGCGGCTCTCCACCCTGGCGCGCGGCGTCGAAGCGTCCGCCGCCGCTCGCTGAAAATCTCTCCTGCGATGCGCTGATCGTCGGCGCCGGCATCACCGGTGCGCTGGTCGCCGAGCGGCTGACGCGTCAGGGGCTCGACGTCGTCATCGTCGATCGCGAGCATCCAGGCCGCGGCAGCACCGCGGCGAGCACCTCGATGCTGTTGTGGGAGATCGATCGTCCGCTGGTCGAGCTGACGGACATCTATGGCCTCGATCGCGCGGCGCGCGTCTATCGGGCGAGCCTGCAGGCCGTGACCGGACTGACGACGCTGGTTCGCGACCACGACATTCTCAGCGAGATCAGGGCGAAACGCTCGCTGTATCTGGCAACTGGAAGCTCTGCTGCGGAATTGCTCGACGAACACCGGTTGCGCAGCCGCATCGGCCTGCCGGGCGATTTCCTCGACCATAGGCAATTGCTCGAGACCTTTGGCATGGCGCGCGCCGCCGCGATCGTGTCATCCGGCGCGGCCGATGCCGATCCGCTGCAGCTTGCCCACAGTCTGCTCAGGCTCGCGGTCGCGCGCGGTGCGCGGGCGTTCGATGCCGAGGCCACGGCCTTCGATCCGGCAGGTGAGGCGGTCACGGTCGGGTTCGACAATGACCGCGAAATCGCCGCCAGAGCCGTGGTGCTGGCGACCGGCTATGCGATGCCGGACATCGTTCATTCCAGGGTCCAGGCGGTGTCCTCGAGCTGGGCGATCACGACCGCGCCGCAGCCGCAGAACATCTGGAAGGATGGCGTGCTGATCTGGGAGTGCGCGAAAGACTATCTCTACGCGCGCACGACGCCGGAGGGCCGCATCATGGTCGGCGGCGAGGACAGCAATGAGATCATCGAGCCCGACGCACGCGACCGCCTGATCCCGCAAAAATCGCGCGCGCTGGCGAAACGCCTTGCCGCGCTGTGGCCGCTTGCGGAGACCGAGATCGATTATCGCTGGGCCGGGACGTTCGGTACCACGTGCGACGGCCTGCCGCTGATCGGCCCGGTGCCCGGCGCGAAGGGCGTCTATGCCGCGTATGGCTATGGCGGCAACGGCATCACCTTCTCCTATCTGGCGGCGCAATTGATCGGCGATCTGATCGCAGGTGCGTCGTCGCCATTGCTCGACGATTTTGCACTGGACCGCGACGGCGGCATGGCCGGTCACTGAAAAATGGCTAGGGATTCGGCTCGCACTGGGCTAGAGACGGCCGTCCTTCACGAGAGGTGCAAGATGCGATCTTCCCGACGCACGATCATCAAGACTGCATTCGCCGGCCTTGCGGCGGCAGTCTCCACGTCCGTTGTCAGCGGGACGGCAACGGCCCAAACTGCAGGAAAGCCCATGACCACAGCTTCAGGCCTCCAGATCATCGACAGCAAGGTCGGCACCGGCGCCTCGCCGAAGACCGGCCAGACCTGCGTCATGCACTATACCGGCTGGCTCTACGAGAACGGCCAGAAGGGCAAGAAATTCGACTCCTCGGTCGATCGCAACGAGCCGTTCGAGTTTCCGATCGGCCAGGGTCACGTGATCAAGGGCTGGGACGAGGGCGTCGCCACCATGAAGGTCGGCGGCAAGCGCACCCTGATCATCCCGCCGAACCTCGGCTATGGCGCGCGCGGCGCCGGCGGCGTTATCCCGCCGAACGCCACGCTGATGTTCGACGTCGAACTGCTCGGCGTCAAATAAGCCGATGGGCGTCAAGTAACTGGCCCGCAACAACAAGGGGCGCAGCGATGAAGATTTCGATCCTCGACGATTATTTCGACACGCTGCGTACCCTCGATTGCTACCGCAAGCTCGACGGGTATGACGTCAAGATCTGGAACGATCACGTCCAGGACGTCGATGCGCTCGCCGAACGGCTGCGCGATACCGACGCGCTGGTCCTGATCCGCGAGCGAACCCAGATCCGCACGCCGCTGCTCGAACGTCTGCCGCAGCTGAAGCTGATCAGCCAGCGCAGCGTCTATCCGCATATCGACATCGACACCTGCACGCGGCTCGGCATCATCGTGTCGTCGAGCCAGCATGCCGATACGCCGTCCTACGCCACCGCCGAGTTCACCTGGGGCCTGATCCTCGCGGCGATGCGCGCGATCCCGCAACAGATGGAGGCGCTGAAGGCGGGCAAGTGGCAGATCGGCGTCGGTCATACGCTGCGCGGCAAGACGCTCGGCATTTATGGCTACGGTCGCATCGGCGCCGTGGTCGCGGGCTACGGCAAGGCGTTCGGCATGAACGTGCTGGTCTGGGCGCGCGAGGGCGCGATGGCGAAGGCGCGCGCCGACGGCTATGAGACATCAGCCAGCAAGGCGGATTTCTTTGCCCGTTGCGACGTGCTGTCGCTGCATATGCGGCTGGTGGACGCGACGCGCGGCATCGTCAAGGCGGCAGACCTCGCGCAAATGAAACAGACCGCGCTGATCGTCAACACCAGCCGCGCGCCGTTGATCGAGCCCGGCGCGCTGGTCAATGCGCTGCGCGCCGGCCGGCCAGGCATGGCCGCGATCGACGTCTATGAGAAGGAGCCGTTGCGCGACACCGCGGACCCGCTGCTCAACATGGACAATGTGGTCTGCACGCCGCATCTCGGCTACGTCTCGCGCGACGAGTACGAAATCCAGTTCACCGACATCTTCGACCAGATATTGGCTTACGCGGCCGGCGCGCCGACCAATGTCGTCAATCCGGATGTGCTGGCACATCCGGATGTGCTGGCACATCTGCGCCCGCGCGGCTGAGCAGCGTCGTTCATGCTCGATCGGTCGGCTCGATGGGGCGGCCGTGTCATCTCTCGTTCAGCGAGGCCAGTGAGCCGCTGCGGTCACCCTGCCGACGATCCTCTTGATGCCTCCGAGTGCCTTCTGTCCCTTGCCCTTGGCTTCCAGGATCGCGCCTCGGCCCTGCATCGCCGGCGAGCCGGTGACCTTGCCAAGACGCCGCTTGAACCTGCCGATCGCCTCGTTGGCCGTGCCTTTCATCCTATCGGTCGTGCTACCCATGAAATTACTCCTTCGGAATACGCTGAGGTAACGCGCCGGAACATGGCGATGTTCCGATTTGGCGATGTTCCGATTTTCCGCTCGCCTGCGCGGCTGCTTTTCGCTAGCGTTCCACGCAGGAAATCAGGCCAACGAAAGCAAGAATGATGAGCGGTTCCCACGATCACACCCATTCCCAAGATCATCACCATCACGACGATGAGCGCTGGAAGCACGACGGCGTCCGCGTGATTCCCGGCAACCAGCTCGATCCGAACGTGCCGTCGACCGCCGGCATGGACCGCAAGGCCGCGATCAATTTCGCCCGGGTCGGCGCGCAGAAATTGTGGGCAGGCACCGTCAGCATCAAGCCGGACGCCAAGACCGGCGCGCATCATCACGGCCATCTCGAAAGCATCATCTATGTCGTGAAGGGCAAGGCGCGGATGCGCTGGGGCGAGAAGCTGCAGTTCACCGCCGAAGCCGGCCCCGGCGATTTCATCTTCGTGCCGCCCTACGTGCCGCATCAGGAGATCAATGCCAGCCGCGACGAGGTGCTGGAATGCGTGCTGGTGCGCTCCGACGGCGAGGCGGTTGCGATCAACCTCGACATCGAGCCGATCGAGAAGCCGGAGACCGTGCTGTGGGTCGATCCGGTGCACCGCCATCCCGACGAGAAGAAATAGCCGCGACATTTGCGTCGAGATTCCGGGTTCACGCTTCGCGTGCCCCGGAATGACAGTCCAGGGGAGGAGGCCAGCATGACGCTCGTGCGTTACGAGAGCGCCGACCACATCGCGACCATCACGATGGACCGCGTCGCGTCGCACAACGCGCTCAACAACGCGCTGTGCGACGAATTGCAGCAAGCCTGGCGGCGCTTTCGCGACAGCGATGACCGCGTCGCGGTGCTGGCCTCGGCCGAGGAGAAGTATTTCTGTGTCGGCGCCGACGTCAGGGATTTCCCTGCCAATATGTGGCAGGCGGTGCCCGGGCTCGGTGTCGAGCTCGACAAGCCGGTGATCGCGGCGACGTCGGGCTGGGTGGTGGGCGGCGGCTTCGTTCTGGTGCAGATGGCCGACATCTGCGTCGCCTCGGAAACGACGCGGTTCGTCTATCCGGAAGCCAAGATCGGCACCACCGGCGGCGGCGTCTCCTCGGTGCTGGCGCGCATGCCGCACAAGATCGCGATGGAGTTCCTGCTCGTCGGCGAGGAGCTCTCGGCCGAACGGGCCTACCAGATCGGCTTTGTCAACCGCATCACGCCGCCGGGGCAGCACCTTGCGGCCGCGCAGGAGCTGGCGGCCAAGATCGCCGGCAACGCGCCGCTGGTCGTGCAGGCGCTCAAGAAGCTCGCGCGTGGCGCGATGCCGAAGGGGCCGCTGGAGACGGTCGCCGAGGTGCGCCGGCAGCTCGACGGCATCAAGGACAGCGAGGACCTCAAGGAAGGCGCCAGGGCGTTCAGCGAAAAGCGCAAGCCGAGGTTTACAGGGAAGTGACGCCGTCATTCCGGGGCGACGCGGCAGCGTCGAACCTCAGACGCGCAATTGCGCATCGGGGAATCTCGAGGTTCCGGGTTCGACGCTCGCGCGTCGTCCCGGAACGACGGGCTCAGGCAAACACCCGGTGATCGATCACACCGTTCGGCACCACATAGCCGTAACGCGTGTTCGACGGCTCGACGCCGGCCTTCTCGTACTGCGCCTTCATCATCGCAAAGCGATCGCCCTTGAGGTCGAGCATCGCGCGCTTCGGCTGGATGTTGTAGAGCCGGGCGTTGTTGTCGCCGAAGATCGCCGTCTTCACCGGCCCGTCGGCGGGGCCGAGCGGCGCGTAACCGAACTTCTTCTGCATCATCTCCGGGATTTCCAGCCGCCGCAGGCCCTCGATCTGCCATTGCGGCGCGCCGGTCCATAGTGCATCGGTGCCCCAGCAGACGTGGTCGACGCCGAGCCCCTTGATCAGGGTACCCATCAGCGCGGCGCAGACATTGGGCTCGGCGACCAGCGTGGTCGCGAACAATTGCCCGACGTCGCCATAGACATTGTTGACGCCATACTGCGCCGGGACGTCCGCTAGATCCGAGGTCCAGGCGATGCGGCCGGTGCGCTCGAACTCGGCGAGCGCGACCTTCGGGTCGCCGCCGACATGGCGATAGGCCGAGTGGTAGATGATGAAGTTGAGCTGCGGCCAGTCCTTGGCGGCCTTTCCGACATCGGCAACGTCGGCGAAGCCGCGCAGATTCGGATACTGCTTCTCGATCCCGGGCGGAAACAGTCCCTTGTGGACGCAGACATTCTTGATGCCCGCCTTCACCATCTTCTCATAACCCTTGTAGGCGACCTTCTCGTCGTCCAGCCGCCAAGGGTAGCGGCTGATCTCCTTGTGGGTGTTGTCGCCGATCGTGTAGCCCTTGCAGGATTCCGGCTTAAGTGCCAATGCGGCGTCGAGCTTGTCGAGCCAGCCGGGCTGCCCGGGCGTGAAGATGGCGTGGCAGAACACGCGCCGCGAGCCGGCCTCGTCGTTCATTTTCTTGCGCGCGTCGGCCATCTGCTCGTTGGTCAGGAACCAGTCCTGCTCGATATCCGACGGCGCCGAGGAGATCAGCGCGATCTTGGTGTCGGAATCGAGAAACATCTCCTTCTTGTAGTTGTTGAACTTGAGATCCTCGATGGTCTGCTCGTGCTCATTGAGCTCCTTGTTCCAACCGGCCTTGCCGACCGCCTTGCGCATTTCCAAAAAGCCCATGATGCGGGTGTCGTCGCGCAGGAAATGCGTGTGCATGTCCATGATGAACTGGTCTTTCAGGGCGCTGGCGCGCTCCTGCGCCATCGCGGGTGTCGCGGCCTCCGCCGGCGTCACGGCGAATAGCTCCCCGTAAACCTGGTTCATCGCGACGAAGGAGGCGGCCATGCCGGCCGCGGTCTGGAAGAATCTGCGGCGGTCGAGGCCCTGCTTGCCGCCGAGATCGTCGGCCATCGCGAGCAGCCGCGCCTCGACCTCGCGCTGACGTTCGTTCTGCGGGTCGGGATAGAATTCGTCGCTGGAGACGATCTGGGTCGGGATCGGCGTCTGGTGCTGGCACAGTTCGGAGGGCATCAAGGCGGCAAGTTCTTCGTCGGTGAGATTGCTGCTCATTCTTCGCTCCCGCTTCTCGCCGGATTTTTCCGGTCGGATCGCCGCGGAGACTAGGACCAAGTCCGTCCGTCGTCCGCGCCGTTGGCCGGAAGCCGCGTTCACAAAATCGTGCATCCTATTTGCCGCCGTGAGAAGCCGGCGTCGCGCGGGCTGCTTTGCCCGCTGCTATGCTCGATCGCACCGGATCGGACGAAGAAATCCGGAAGGGAGCGAACCATGATGTCATCTGACCATTCGCGGCGCAGCATGATCAAAGGCATCGGCATTGCAACGGCCGCCGGCGTGTTCGGCGCAGCGTCGGCGCAAGCCGCGACCGCGGTTCCTGCCGAAGGAGAAATATGGAGCAACGAATACTGGGCGAAGAAGGGCGACATCCCCTTGTGGATGTTCCGCAAGCGGATCGGTGCGCCGAAGCCGGGCGAGCCGGGGCGGCCAGTGGTGTTCTTCGTCCACGGCTCGTCGGTGACATCAAGGGTGTTCGACCTCACGGTGCCGGGCAAGGGCGAGTATTCGCTGCTGAACACATTTGCCCGCTACGGCTTCGATTGCTGGACCATGGACCACGAGAACTACGGCAAGTCCGGCCGCACGTCGGGCAATGCGGATATTGCGAGCGGCGTCGAGGATCTGAAGGCCGCGGTCGAGGTGATCGCGCGTGAGACCGGGCAGCGGCGATATCACTTCGTCGGCGAATCCTCCGGCGCGTTGCGGGCCGGCGCTTTCGCAATGGCGGCGCCCGAACGCATCGACCGGCTGGTGTTCGCGGCCTTCACCTACAGGGGCGAGGGCTCGCCGACGCTGGCAAAGCGCGCCGAGCAACTCGCCTATTACCGCAGCCACAACATGCGCAAGCGCGACCGCGACATGATCCGCTCGATCGCAACTCGCGACAAGCCCGGCACGTCGGACCCGGCCGTGGTCGAGGTGCTGGCCGATGTCGAGATGCAGTTCGGCGACCAGATCCCGACCGGCACCTATCTCGACATGACCGCCAATTTGCCGGTCGTGCATCCGGAGAGGGTGCTGGCGCCGGTGCTGCTGGTCCGCGGCGAATATGACGGCATCGCCGCTGTTCCGGACCTCGAGGAGTTCTTCAACAAGCTGCCGAACGGCGACCGGCAGTTCATCATCCTGCCCGGCACCGCCCATTCGGTGGCGCTTGCCACCAATCGGGAGCTGTTCTGGCATGTGACGCGGGCATTCCTGACCATGCCGACACCGATTGTGACCTGACGTCACCCTGCGGCAGGACGCCGCAAGAAAAAATCGGCACGGCGATGTCGGGAGCCGGTCATGCGGTTCGTCCTCGGGGCACAACCCCGCCAACAGGAGCACCTCATGGCCCAGCCGACAATGATCTTCGTCAACCTGCCGGTCAGCAATCTCGTCCACGCGACCGCCTTCTACGAGGCGATCGGCGCGACCAAGAACGCACAGTTTTCCGATCATACCGCGTCCTGCATGGTTATCTCCGAGACCATTCACGTCATGCTGCTGACGCACGACAAGTTCCGCGAGTTCACTCCAAAGAAAATTGCCGACACCAAAACCACAAGCGAAGTGCTGATCTGCCTGTCCGCCGACAGCCGCGACGCGGTCGACGGTTATGTCACCAAGGCGAAGGGTGCGGGTGGCAACGCTGATCCATCTCCGAAGCAGGATTACGGCTTCATGTATGGCCGCAGCTTCGAGGATCCCGATGGTCACATCTGGGAAGTGATGTGGATGGACGTCGAGGCGGCGATGAAGGCGCAGTCCGCCGCGGCGACCGCCTGATCGCATCCTGCCATCGCGAGGAGCTCAAGCATGTCCAAGGTATCTCCCTGCCTGTGGTTCAACGGCGAGGCCGAGGAGGCCGCGAACCTCTACGTCTCGCTGCTGCCCGGTTCGCGGATCGAGACCGTCCAGAAGAACGTCATCGACAGCCCCGGCGGAAAGGCCGGCACGGTGCTGCTGGTCGAATTCACGCTCGCCGGTCAGCGCTTCATGGCGCTGAACGGCGGGATGAGGATGGAGCATACCCACGCGGTCTCATTCGCGATCGACTGTGTCGACCAGGCCGAGGTCGACCGCCTGTGGGACGCGTTGCTCGCGGCTGGTGGCACCGCCGAGCAGTGTGGCTGGCTGCGCGATCGCTACGGCGTCGCCTGGCAGATCGTGCCGGCAGTGGTCCGCCAATATCTCGGCGGGCCCGACGCCGCCGCTGCCGCGCGCGTGATGCAGGCCGTGCTCGGGATGATCAAGCTCGATATCGAAGGCCTGCGCCGCGCCTATGAGGGCAAGTCCGCAGCGTGAGGTAAGGACTTCGCTGGCATCGCCCGGCTCGCCGCCTTCGCTAAAGCTTCGGCGAGCCGGGGATTCGTCGCCTCGTCGAAGCCTTGGCGTAGACGGGACCGGGCGATCCAGCATTCCAGAGATTTCGGGCTCGGCCGAGCGGCCGCGGCGTACTGGATGCCCCGCATGAAGCGGGGCATGACTGTATGGGCACGATGGTTCCGTCACATGACCGTGGCGACGGATCGCGGATGCCGCTGATATCGTATATTTGTCGCAAGCTGCGTTCCCCTCGCACCGTGCTTGCCCTTTGAACATCGTATCCAATTCGCATTTTGTTCCACGACGTCGCGCCGCGCGCACGGCGATCGCCGCTGCCATCATCTTCATCGTCGCCCATGTCGTGCTCCTGCTCGGGATCACGGCGCCCGACAAGCTCTATTTCGATGAGGTGCACTATGTGCCGGCGGCGCGGCAGATGCTGTTGCCGGTGCGCGAGGGCCCGATCCTCAACCCGATGCATCCGCCGCTCGCCAAGGAGATCATCGCCCTCTCGATCAAGGCATTCGGCGACGGGCCGCTCGGATGGCGCTATCCCGCGGCGCTGTTCGGTGCGCTGGCGCTGGTCGGCGTCTATCTCGGCGGGCTTGCGCTGTTCGCGTCGCAGCAACGCGCGATCGCTGCCGTGCTGCTCGCCTTCTTCAACCAGATGCTGTTCGTGCAGTCGCGGATCGCGATGCTGGATATTTTCGCGCTCGCCTTCGGCCTGTTCGCGATCGCGGCTTTCGTCCACGGCTTCAGGCAAAAGCAGCCGCAATCCGCCTTTGCGCTGGCGGGGCTCTTCGCGGGGCTTGCCAGTGCCTGCAAATGGAGCGGGCTGTTCGTGCTCGCGACCTGCATCGCGATCGTGGTTGCGATCCGCCTGATGCAGGGCTGGCGCACGCGCTTTGCCGACGGCAATGCGGAGGATTGGTATCAGCCGGAGCTATGGCCGGATTTTCGTCTTCCTCACTTCATCGTCTATTTCGTGCTGATCCCGGCGGCCGTCTATCTCGCGACCTTCGTGCCGCTCTACGGCCTCTCGTTCACGGATATCATGGAGGCGCAGCGCCGCATCTTTGCCGACAACACCACGGCCGCCATCGCGGGGCACACCTATATGAGCTCATGGCCGTCCTGGCCGTTCCTGGTGCGCCCGGTCTGGTACCTGTTCGAGAAGGTCGGCGATGACAGGTTCGCCGCGATCGTGCTCCTCGGCAACCCGCTGGTGCTGTGGCCGGCGTTGATCGCGCTGATCATTGCGCTGCGCGACTGGATCATCGGGCGCGGCCGTGATGCATTTCTCGTGCTGGCGTTCTACCTCGGCCCGTATCTCGCCTGGGCGCTGCTGCCGCGCACGCTCGGTTTCATCTATTACTATCTGCCGGCGGCAACCACCGCGAGCTTCGTGCTGGTCTACGCCTTGACGCGTAAGGGGGCGCCGCGTTGGCTGCTGTGGGCGTTCGTCGCGGTTGGATGTGCAGGGTTTGTTGCGATGCTGCCGGTCACGGCCGCTGTGATCGAGACGTCGATGGCGACGTTCAACCGGTTGATGCTGTTTCAGGGCTGGATATGACGGTCTTCGAAGTAAAGTGATCCGCCTGCCGGGCGCGGCAGGCGGATCGAGGCTGCGGGAGATTACTGCGACGCGGTCTTGGTATCCATGTTGACGACCTGCACGCGTCGATTGCTCGGGTCCATCGGCGCGCTCGGGTCCTTCGGCCGGGTCTTGCCGTAGCCGACCGTGACGAGATCCGAGCCGTTCAGGCCGTAATGCTCGACCAGATATTTCTTGATGGTGTCGGCGCGGCGCTCCGACAGGTCCTGGTTATAGGCCTCGCCGCCGATCGCGTCGGTGTGGCCGGCGACGACGAAGGTCGAGCCCTTCATGCTGGCATCGGACAGTGCCTTGCCGAGCTCCTGCACCGCCTGGGTCGAGCCCTTGCTGATGTCGGCCGAGTTGTAGTCGAAGTGGATCTCCAGATCGATCTTCGGCTTGTTCGCCGCGATGTCGGCGATCTCCTGGCGTTCAATGCGCGACAACGAACGGGTCTGCCGGTTGCGGACGGTGTTGAGGAAGCTTGCCTCCTTGGCGGAAGCCGCGAGGTCGACCTGCGTGCCGGCGGAAAGGCCGCGGGTGGCCGACTTCGGCTTCAGCGCATTGAGAATCTGTGCGGCCGGAACGGCCTCGCTGCCGGCCAGTGCGACGCCCGCCGTCATCGACAGCGCGGCGCCGATCGTCAGAAGAGACAAGGAAAAGGAGCGGGTCATGGTTTTCGTCCTCAAATGTCGGGCTAGCCAATCCGGCTTGCTGTCGTTTTGATGTTGGGAGAATAGAACCGGTTCAAACCCCGGAATGTGATCTGGGTCACGGTCGAGTGTGCCGCCCTGCCTTGCGCCAGGCAGGCAGACGGGAAGCGAGGACATCATGGCCAACGTCAATCGCGTCCTCCGCTCGATCAATGACGAAGCTGCCTCGCGCTGCGTCGATATCTTCCTTCGCCCGGACGGCAGCATCGGCTTCGAGGAATATCGGCGGGACGCCGAAGACGGTAGTGGCTGGTTTCCGGTCGGCGGTCATTCGTCCCGCATCTTCCATGGAGAAAGCGCCGCGCTCGCGGCGGCGATCGGGGACGTTGCGTGGTTGCGGCGGGTCGTCGGATCGACGTAGCCGCTCCGAATGATGCGGAGCTGATTTCCGCCGCGCAGCTCTCCACAGCAGCGCGAATCTCACTACATTGCTGGGGCAATGTCCCGCGCCGCCGAACCCCTTTCGTTGAACAATGCTGCCGCCCGCCATATCTGGCTGCGCGCGCAGCGGCTCGATACCCAGGTGCCGTTCGGCGAGGGGGCGTCAGCGGTCGCGGCCGCCGTCGATCATCTCGGCTATGTGCAGATCGACACCATCAACGTGATCGAGCGCTGCCATCACCACATCCTGTTCACCCGCATTCCGGACTACCGCCGCGCCGACCTCAAGCAGGCGCAGAGCCGGGACAAGAGCGTGTTCGAGTACTGGACGCACGCGCTGTCCTACATTCCGTCCAAGGATATCAGCATCTTCCTGCCGGCGATGAAGGCGCACAAGCGCGAGGGCCACAAATGGTTCTCGTCGGTGACCCCGGCGGATACGCGCAAGGTGCTGCGGCTGCTTCGTGCCGGTCCGCTGACCATCCGCGACATCGATGACGACGTGCTGACCGAGAAGGAGCATCTCTGGCAGAGCCGCAAGCCCTCCAAGCGCGCGCTGCAGCTCGCCTTCTATGGCGGCGTGGTCACGATCAGCGAGCGCGCCGGCATGCTGAAGACCTATGAGCTGATGACCCGGCACTTCGGCTGGGACAAGCCGCCGAAGCCGGCCCCGGCCTCGGCCCGGACCGCCTATCTGCTCGACCGCGCGCTGCGCTCGCAGGGCATCGTCAGCCTGGATTCGATCTGCCATCTCGACGCGCCGAGCAAGAAGGCGGTGCGCAGCCTGATCGAGGCGCGCCTGCGCCGCAAGGAGCTGGTCCAGGTCGGGCTGGAAGGCGCCGGCAAGCAGGAGCATTGGGCGCGGCCCGAGGTGCTGGAGGCGACCGGCGAGGGTGATCCCACCCTGGTTCACATCCTCTCGCCGTTCGATCCGCTGATCATCCAGCGGAGGCGCACCGAGCTGTTCTTCGGCTACGGCCACCGTTTCGAGGCCTATGTGCCGAAGGAGAAGCGCCTGTTCGGCTATTTCGCGCTGCCGGTGCTGATCGGCGACGACATCGTCGCCGCTCTCGACCTCAAGACCGACCGGCAAAACAAGAAGCTGCTGATGCAGAAATGGAGCTGGGTCGGCAACGGCAAGAAGCTGGCCTCGCGCAAGGAACTGAAGCGGCGCATCGAGGAAGAGCTCGACCGCTTCGAGCGCTTCCAGCTCGCGGATTAGCTCCGCTACGCCGTCATGGCCGGGCTTGTCCCGGCCACCCACGTCTTTCTCACGCGGATAACAAGACGTGGATGCCCGGCACAAGGCCGGGCATGACGAGTTTGGGGAGAGATCGACCACAGCCTCGGTTCCGGTTTGCGCTGTGAGCTATGAGTTTTTGCCATTGCTCAAAGCGGAGCCAGCCAATAATCCTCACGGCAAGCAACACCCGGGGAAAGCTCATGAGCCAGACAGCAACCATCGCGCCTGATCGCGGCGCCCGCAGCGAGATCGAGACGTCGACGATCCGCGCGATCTCGTGGCGGCTGATCCCGTTCCTGATCCTGGCCTACTTCTTCTCCTATCTCGACCGCGTCAATCTCGGTTTCGCCGCGCTCACCATGAACAGCGAGCTGAAGTTCTCGCCGGTGGTGTTCTCGTTCGGCGCCGGCATCTTTTTCATCGGCTATTTCATTTTCGAGGTGCCGAGCAACCTGGCGCTGGAGCGGTTCGGCGCCAGTAAGTGGATCGCCCGCATCATGGTGAGCTGGGGCATCCTCTCGGCGTTGATGGCGGCGGTCTATGACGAGCACAGCTTCTATGCGCTGCGCTTCTTCCTCGGCGTCGCCGAGGCCGGCTTCTTCCCCGGCATCATCCTCTATCTGACCTATTGGTACCCGGCCGAGTATCGTGCGCGCTTCCTCGCCGCCTTCGCGCTCGCGGTGCCGATCTCGACCGTGATCGGCGCGCCGATCTCCGGCCTGTTGCTCGGCCTCGACGGCGTGATGGGCTTGAAGGGCTGGCAGTGGCTGTTCGTCATCGAGGGCATTCCCTCGGTGCTGCTCGGCATCGTCACCTGGTTCTATCTGACCGACCGGCCGGAGAAGGCCGATTGGCTCTCGGCCGAGGAGAAGGCGTGGCTCAAGGCGAAGCTCGACGCCGAGGTCGCGGCCAAGCAGGCGGCGAAGCATTTCACGCTGGGCGAGGCGCTGTCCTCGCCGAAGGTGCTGGCGCTCAGCGCGATCTATTTCGGCTTCGTCGCCTCGCTCTACGGCATGCAGTTCTGGCTGCCGCAGATCGTCAAGGCGTTCGGTCTGACCAACGCGCAGACCGGCTTCGTCACCGCGATCCCGTACGCATTCGGCACGGTCGCGATGATCCTGTGGGCACGCCGTTCCGATGCCACGCGCGAGCGCGTGTTCCATGTCGGCGCGCCGCTGCTGCTGACCGCGCTGGCGCTCGCCGTCTCCAGCTACATCACCGATCCGGTCATGACGATGGTGGTGCTGACGGTCGCCGCGATCGGCGTGTTCTGCACCTTCGCGGTGTTCTGGACGCTGCCGACCGCCTGGCTCTCCGGCACCGCCGCCGCCGGCGCGATCGCGCTGATCAACTCGATCGGCAATCTCGCCGGTTTCGGCGGGCCCTACCTGATCGGCTGGGTCAAGGAGGCCACCGGCAGCACGTCGACCGGCCTGCTGGTGCTGTCGCTGTTGCCGCTCGCCGCGGGCCTGCTGGTTTTCCTCGGCAGCCACGAGACCAAGACCGAGTTCGCCGGCGCGAAGTAGCCGTGGCGCGCAGCGAAACCCATCATTCGTTATCCGCGGCGGGATTGATGGGTTTCGCTTCGCTCTACCCATCCTACAGTTCTTGAATGCTTAGACCGGATAGCGCCACTTCAGCGCGCGTCGGACGAAGAAGATCGCGACCAGCGTCGTGCCGAGCGCTGCCAGCCACGTCCACATCAGGGTGCCGCCCTGTGTCAGGGCGTAGCGCTCGGAAAGCGTCAGCATCACCAGAATGCCGATGAGCCCCGCGCCGGACCAATAGAGCGGCGAACGCAGCATTCCAGTCGCGGCGTGTTCAGCCGCGCGTTCGCGCGCTCTGCCGACGGACCAGATCAAGAAGCCGGCGTAACCAAGGGCAAGGATCCATGACATGGCCGCAGCCTCGCATGCGGGCGCTTCCGCAACCGTAAAAGGCTGAAACGAAAGTCGCGGTTTCGGGTGGAGGAGCCCGATTCCGACCGTGTCCTCACGAATTGGTTATCACTGACGAATATTGACATTCATCAGTGATGAATAGATATTCTTCATCAGTCGTCAGCCCGATGGAGATTTCAGATGTTCGTTCGTTCCGTTTTCTCGAGCTATTACAGGCTCTTGACGGGAGCATCATTGGCTTTCGCGGTGTTCGCGCTGACCGGCTGCAATGAAAAGGCGGCCGAAAACGCCGATCCGGGACGCCCCGTTCTGGTGGCGACCGTCCATTATGAAGCTGAAACCCCTGAGCGCAGCTTTGTCGGCACCATCAAGCCCCGTATCGAAGCCGATATGGGCTTTCGGGTCGCCGGCAAGGTGGCCAAGCGGCTGGTCGAGGTCGGACAGACAGTCGACGTCGATCAGCCCTTGGCCACCCTCGACGAGGTCGACCTGAAACTGCAGGCCGAGCAGGCGGAGGCGGAATTCCGCGCCGCCACCGGCGTGCTGGCGCAGGCCGCGGCCGCCGAGCAGCGCGCCAAGGATCTGAAGGCCAAGGGCTGGACCACCGACGCGGCGCTCGATTCCGCCAAGGCCGCCGGCGACGAGGCCCGCGCCCGGCTGAACCGCGCCGAGCGCTCGGTCGAGCTGACCAAGAATTCCCTCTCTTACGCAACGCTGGTGGCCGACACCCGGGGTGTTGTCACAGCGACCATGATCGAGCCCGGCCAGGTGGTTGCCGCGGGCCAGGCTTCGATCCGTGTCGCCCGACTTGGCGAGAAGGAAGCTGTCGTCGCGATCCCAGAGACGCTTCTTGCTCGTGCCAGGTCGGGCGTAGCCACGGTGACGCTGTGGTCGGATGCCAAGAAGAGCTATGCCGCCAGGCTGCGCGAGGTCGCGCCGCAGGCCGATCCCGCCACCCGCACCTATCTCGCAAAATTCTCGCTGCCGGATGCCGACGAGGCGGTGTCGCTCGGCATGACCGCGACGCTGACGCTGGCCGACAAGGCGAGCGAGCGCGTCGCCAAGTTGCCGCTGTCGGCGCTGTACAGCCAGGGCGGCGATCCCTCGCTCTACATCGTCGACGACAAGGGCGACATCGCGCTGAAGCCGGTCAAGGTGAAGGCCTATGAGAGCAACAACGTCGTCATCTCCGGCGGCGTCGACGATGGCGCCAAGGTGGTCGCCCTCGGCGTGCAGAAACTCGATCCGAGCCAGAAGGTGCGGGTCGTGTCGTCGCTGTCGTTCTAACCCTCGCATAGCAGCAGAAACGGTTCTGGGACCTGGAGAGTTCGATGAAGCGCTTCAACCTTTCAGCCTGGGCGGTCAGCCATCCGACGCTGGTCCTGTTCCTGATGATCATCCTCGCCGCAGCCGGCTTCTTCTCCTACGAGAAGCTCGGCCGCGCCGAAGACCCGTTCTTCACCGTCAAGGTGGTGAATGTCTCGGTGATGTGGCCGGGCGCGACCTCGCAGGAAATGCAGATGCAGGTCGCCGATCCGATCGAGAAGAAACTGCAGGAGCTGCCGTTCTTCGACAAGGTGCAGACCTATTCCAAGCCGGGCTTCACGGCGATGCAGGTCTCCTTCAAGGATTCGACCTCGCCGAAGGACGTGCCCTATCTCTTCTATCTCCTGCGCAAGAAGCTGGTCGATGTGCAGGGCGAGTTGCCCTCCGGCATCCTCGGTCCCGTCGTCAACGACGAATTCTCCGACGTCGATTCGATCCTCTATATGATGACCGGCGACGGCGCCAATTATGCGCAGCTCAAGAAGGTCGCGGAGGGTTTTCGCCAGCGCCTGCTGAAGGTGCCCGGTGTCACCAAGATCGATCTCTACGGCACCCAGGACGAGCGTATTTTCGTCGAGTTCTCGCATGCCAAGCTGGCGACGCTCGGCATCACGCCGCAGGCGCTGTTCGATTCGCTCGCCAAGCAGAACAACGTCACCCCGGCCGGCACCGTCGAGAGCTCATCGCAGCGCGTGCCGCTGCGCGTCACCGGCGCGCTTGACGGCGTCAAGGCGGTTGCCGAAACGCCGGTCGAGAGCAACGGCCGCGTGTTCCGGCTCGGCGATATCGCGACCGTGAGCCACGGCTATGTCGATCCGCCGAGCTTCAAGGTGCGTCAGGAAGGCAAGCCGGCGCTCGGCATCGGCGTCGTCACCGCCAAGGGCGCCAACATCCTCGAGCTCGGCAAGGAGGTCCAGAAGGCGACCGCCGAGTTCCTGAAGGCGGTGCCGCAGGGCGTCGATATCCAGCAGATCGCCGACCAGCCCAAGGTGGTCGAGCACGCCGTCGGCGAGTTCGTGCACTCCTTTGTCGAGGCGCTCGCGATCGTGCTGTTCGTCTCCTTTGTCGCGCTCGGCTGGCGCACCGGCATCGTGGTCGCGCTGTCGGTGCCGCTGGTGCTCGGCATCGTATTCATCGTGATGAACGCAATGTCGCTCGACCTGCACCGCATCACACTCGGCGCGCTGATCATTGCGCTCGGCCTTCTTGTCGACGACGCCATCATCGCGGTCGAGATGATGGTGGTGAAGATGGAGCAGGGCTGGGACCGCATGAAGGCGGCGTCCTTTGCCTGGGAATCCACCGCGTTTCCGATGCTCACGGGAACGCTGGTCACGGCCGCTGGCTTCCTCCCCATCGGCTTTGCCAATTCGGCGGTCGGCGAATATGCCGGCGGCATCTTCTGGATCGTGGCGATCTCGCTGGTCGCGTCCTGGTTCGTGGCGGTGATCTTCACGCCCTATATCGGCGTCAAGCTGTTGCCCAACATCAAGGTGCACCAGAACCACGATCCGCACGCGATCTACGAGACACGGATGTATCGCGGCCTGCGCAGCGTCGTGCAGTGGTGCGTCGATCACCGCATCAAGGTGGTGGCGGCGACCGTCGGCGTCTTCGTTGCCTCCATCGTTGCGTTCGGCCACGTCCAGCAGCAGTTCTTCCCGCTGTCGGAGCGGCCCGAGCTGTTCCTGCAGCTGCGTCTGCCCGAGGGCACCGCCTTCAACGTCACCGAGAAGGCGGTGAAGCAGGCCGAAGGGCTGCTGAAGGGCGATGACGACATCCAGACCTACACCGCCTATGTCGGCCAGGGCTCGCCGCGCTTCTGGCTCGGCCTCAACCCGCAGCTGCCGAACGAGGCCTTTGCCGAGATCGTGATCCTCGCCAAAAACGTCGAGGCGCGCGAGCGCGTCAAGGCCAAGATCGAGCAGGCCGCCGCCGATGGCGCGCTGAACGAGGCGCGGGTCCGGGTCGATCGCTTCAATTTCGGTCCGCCGGTCGGCTTCCCGGTCCAGTTCCGCGTGATCGGCCCCGATGCCAACAAGGTGCGCGACATCGCCTACCAGGTGCGCGACGTCATGCGCCAGAACAAGAACGTCAAGGACGTCCAGCTCGACTGGAACGAGCAGTCGCCCTATCTGAAGCTCGCCGTCGACCAGGATCGGGCGCGCGCGCTCGGCCTGACCCCGCAGGACGTCTCGCAGGCGCTGGCGATGCTGATCTCGGGCGCGCCGGTCACCACGATCCGCGACGGCATCGAGAAGGTCGGCGTGGTCGCCCGCGCGGTGCCGTCCGAGCGGCTCGATCTCGGCCGCGTCGGCGATCTCACCATTACCACGCGCAACGGCGTCGCCGTGCCGCTGCAGCAGATTGCCAAGATCGAATATGCGCATGAGGAGCCGATCCTGTGGCGGCGCAACCGCGACATGGCGATCACCGTGCGTTCCGACGTTGTCGACGGCGTGCAGGCGCCCGACGTCACCAACCAGATCTCGCCGAAGCTGAAGGACATCCAGGCCCATCTCGAGCCGGCTTACCGGATCGAGCCGGGCGGGGCGTTCGAGGAATCCGCCAAGGGCAATGCGTCGATCTTCATCCTCTTCCCCGTGATGGTGATGGTGATGCTGACGCTGCTGATGATCCAGCTGCAGAGCTTCTCGCGCCTGTTCCTGGTGTTCCTGACCGCGCCGCTCGGCATCGTCGGCGCCTCGCTGGGGCTCAACGTCGCCAACCAGCCGTTCGGCTTCGTGGCGCTGCTCGGCCTGATCGCGCTCGCCGGCATGATCATGCGCAATGCCGTGATCCTGGTCGACCAGATCGAGAGCGACGTGGCATCCGGCCTGACCCGGCGCGAGGCGATCGTCGAAGCCACCGTCCGGCGCGCCCGGCCGGTGGTGCTGACGGCCCTGGCCGCCATCCTCGCCATGATCCCGCTGTCGCGCTCGGCGTTCTGGGGCCCGATGGCGATCACCATCATGGGCGGTTTGTTTGTTGCGACTTTCCTGACCTTGCTGTATCTGCCGGGCCTTTACGCCCTCTGGTTCCGCAAGACCCTCGAGGAAAGCGGCTCCGAGCAAATCGATACTGCGCCGCAGCATGCCGGCGATGCGCAACGCGCATTTCCGCTTGCTGAGGCGGCCGAATAATTGAAGATTGAGCAGGCCAACATGACACTGATCTCGGAACATAGCGAAACCGACACCCGCGAGCGGATTCTCGTGGTGGCGGAGCGCTTGTTCCGGCAGATCGGGTATCAGAAGACGACGGTCGCCGACATCGCCAAAGAGCTGCGGATGAGCCCCGCCAACGTGTACCGCTTCTTCGATTCGAAGAAGTCGATCCACGAAAGCGTGGCCCGCGGCCTGATGGGCGAAGTCGAGATCGAGGCGCAGCGCATCGCCCGCTCGGAAGGGCCGGCGGCACCGCGCTTGCGCCAGATGATGACGACCATCAATCGCATGAACACCGAACGCTATGTCGGTGACTCCAAGCTGCACGAGATGGTCGAGATCGCGATGCAGGAGGACTGGGACGTCTGCGTCGCACATATGGAGTGTATTGCCTCCATTATCGGCGAGGTGATCGCGCAAGGAGCGGCGTCGGGGGAGTTCGAGATCACGGACCTGCAACTCGCCTCGCTCTGCGCCTGCACGGCGATGATGCGGTTCTTCCACCCGCAGATGATCGCCCAATGTGCCACCAAGCCGGGCCCGACCATCGACCAGATGATCGATTTCGTGATCGCCGGCCTGTCGCCGCGCGGCCGCACCAATTGAGCGCCAGGGCTGACATTTTCGTCAGTTGACTCTTCCGGCATAGCAGGCAAATCGGGTTTGTAGCCCGGATGGAGCGCAGCGCAATCCGGGGCCACTTCCGCTTGCGAGACCGTCCCGGATTACGCTGCGCTCCATCCGGGCTACGTGAGAGGGGCTAGCCGTGACCGCCAAGGACCTGCATTTCTACGAGCCGAAGAACGGCCACGGCCTGAAGCACGACCCGTTCAACGCCATCGTGGCGCCGCGGCCGATCGGCTGGATCTCCTCGCGCGACAAGGGCGGCAACGTCAACCTCGCGCCCTACAGCTTCTTCAACGCGTTCTGCTATGTGCCACCGATCATCGGCTTCTCCTCCACCAACTGGAAGGACAGCGTCGCCAACATCCAGGACACCGGCGAGTTCGTCTGGAATCTGGCGACGATGGATCTCGCCAAGCACATGAACGCGACGGCGGCGCATGTCGCGCGTGATGTCGACGAGTTCAAGCTCGCGGGGCTCACGCCGGTCGCCGGCAAGCTCGTCAACGTGCCGCGGGTCGCCGAAAGCCCGGTGTCGTTCGAATGCAAGGTGAGCCAGATCGTCCAGCTCCAGGGTGCCGACGGCAAGAAGGCCGAGGCCTGGCTGACGCTCGGCGAGGTCGTGGCCGTCCACATCGACAAGGCCTTCATCAAGGACGGCGTCTACCAGACCGGTCTCGCGCACCCGATCGTCCGCGCCGGCCGCCGCGGCGACTACTTCGAGATCAAGCCGGAAAACATGTTCGAGATGATCCGGCCGGATTGAGTGCTGCTCTATCCTCCCTCTCCCCGTTCTTCACGGGGAGAGGGTAGGGTGAGGGGCTGCTTCCATCGGTTATGATCGTCGTGAGACCTGTACCCCCCTCACCCGGATCGCATCTTGCGATGCAATCCGACCTCTCCCCGCAAGCGGGGCGAGGTAAGAGACGTCGCTCCGCAACGACGGCCCGCACCACAACAATGTGAAATTTCCGCGCGCGGGGATGAAAAACCGTCACTCGCAACCTCTCCGAGAGCAGTCTAACCTCCACCCGCCAGGCCGGATCAACGGCCGGCCAACAGAGTGGGAGGATGCGATGACACGCCAATCGCGGCGCGATCCTAACGAAGAACAACGCGATCCGAATGTTTCACGACGCACGCTGGTTCAGGGGTTGGCGGTTTCCGCCGCCGCCGTCGCGGGCATCGGCAGTGCGCTGGCTCAGAACGCGCCCGCGCCGATCGGGCCGCCGACGACGATCACCAGCCCGCCGCGCGACTTCAGTCCGCGCGGTGCGCCGACCACCTATTTCTGGGACCCCGACATCATCGCGGTCGATCCGTCCTTCAATGACCTTGCCCAGCCCAACACCTCGATCAAGCGCCTCCATACCGGCCTGTTGTGGGCGGAAGGCCCGGCTTGGAGTTCGCAGGGCCGTTATCTGTTGTGGAGCGACATTCCGAACAACCGGCAGATGCGCTGGTCGGAGGATGACGGCCATGTCAGCGTCTTCCGCATGCCGTCGAACTACTCGAACGGCAATTCGTTCGACTTCCAGGGCCGCCAGCTGTCCTGCGAGCATCTCACCCGCCGCGTGACGCGCTACGAGAATGACGGCACCGCGACCGTGCTCGCAGACAACTATCAGGGCAAGCGGCTGAACTCGCCGAACGACGTCGTCGCGCATCCCGACGGCAGCTACTGGTTCACCGATCCGCCCTATGGCGGGCAGCTCTATGAGGGCGAGCCTGATGCTGCGGGTGGCCCGGGCAATCCGGCCGGCAAGCTCAATCCCCGGATCGGGCAGCCGGCGGGCTTCGCGCCGGCCAAGCGCGAGCTGCCCACCAATTGCTATCGCATCGATCCTTCCGGCCGTGTCGATCTCGTGGTCGGCGAGGACCAGGTGCCGGATCCGAACGGCCTCTGCTTCTCGCCGGACTACAAGAAGCTCTACGTGGTCTCGACCGGCAAGGGACCGGGCGATAGCGGCCCCGGCGGCAAGGGCGACGTCTTCGTGTTCGATGTCGGCGCCGACAACAAGCTTTCCAACGGCAAGCGGTTCAGCGATTTTACGATCGACGGCGTGAAGTGCGGACCGGACGGCATCCGCTGCGACGTCAACGGCAATGTCTGGTGCTCGAGCAATGCCGGTCGCGCGGTCGGTTACAGCGGCGTGACGGTGTGGTCGCCGGAAGGCAAGCTGCTCGGCCGCATCCGGTTGCCCGAGGTTTGCGGCAACATCACCTTCGGCGGTCCCAAGCGCAATCGCCTGTTCATGGCCGCAAGCCAGTCGCTCTACGCGGTCTATACCGCAACCCAGGGAGCGGGGCCGGCCTGATCTCGGTTTCACTTCACCTCTCCACGGCGGAGAGAGGGTCGATTTGCGCAGCAAATCGGGTAAGGGGGAGCCGCTCCAAGGAGAGACCGCAACCCCTCACCCGGCGCTGCGCGCCGACCTCTCCCAAGGGAGAGGTGAACTTCCGCTGCCGCCCCCACTCGGCCAACCTCGCGCGGATCGGACGGCTCCGCGCCGTCCCCAGCTACCTGATTGTCGCAGCTCAGCTTTCGGAACTGAACCCGCGGCGTGCCGTTAACAAAATGGCGCCTGGGCCGCGTCAATTTCGCTTTATCTGCGAAGCGAAGTGTTCACCGGTGAACGGCACTTTCCGATAAGATCACCCATCCGCGCCGCCGTTTCATGAGGGATCCGCCATGAGCTTCCGCCGCGACTATTTGACAAAACCGATCTTCTCCTGGGCGCGTGGCGTGCTGCCGACGATGTCGGACACCGAGCGCGAGGCGCTGGAAGCCGGCGACGTCTGGTGGGACGCCGATCTCTTCACCGGCAACCCCGACTGGTCGAAATTGCTGGCGTTCGCGCCGGCCAGATTGACTGACGAAGAGCAGGCCTTCCTGCACGGACCGGTCGACGAGCTCTGCAGGATGCTCGACGAGTGGAAGATCAACTGGGAATGGCGCGATCTGCCGCCCGAGGTCTGGGCCTTCATCAAGGCCAAGAAATTCTTCGGCATGATCATCCCGAAGGAATTCGGCGGCCTCGGCTTCTCGCCCTATGCGCATTCCGAAGTGGTGCGCAAGATCTCATCACGTTCGCTGACCGCGGCCGTCACGGTGATGGTGCCGAACTCCCTCGGGCCCGGCGAACTCTTGATGCGGTTCGGCACCAGGGAGCAACAGGACAAATGGCTGCCGCGCCTCGCCTCCGGCCAGGACATTCCATGCTTCGGCCTGACCAGCCCGGAGGCCGGCTCCGACGCCGCCTCGATGATCGACACCGGCATCATCTGCAAGGGCAATTTCGAAGGCCGCGAGGTGCTGGGCTTGAGGCTCAACTGGCACAAGCGCTACATCACGCTCGGCCCGGTCGCGACGCTGCTCGGCCTTGCGTTCAAGGCCTATGATCCCGATCACCTGGTCGGCACCGAGGAAGAACTCGGCATCACCGTCGCGCTGATCCCGACCCATCTGCCCGGCGTCTCGATCGGCCACCGCCATCTGCCGGCGATGCAGGTGTTCCAGAACGGCCCGAACTGGGGCCGCGACGTCTTCATCCCGCTCGACTACATCATCGGCGGCGAGGCACGGCTCGGCCAAGGCTGGAAGATGCTGATGACGGCGCTCGCCGCCGGCCGCGGCATCTCGCTGCCGTCGCTGTCGGCCGCCGGCGCTGCCTATGCCGCGCGCACCACCGGCGCCTATGCCCGCATCCGCGAGCAGTTCGGCATCTCGATCTCGAAATTCGAGGGCATCGAGGAACCGCTCGCGCGTATCGCCGGCACGGCCTATCTGCTCGACGCCGCGCGCCGGCTGACCTGCGCCGCGCTGAATGGGGGGCATCATCCCGCCGTCATCTCCGGGATCATGAAGCTGCACGCCACCGAGCGGATGCGGATCGCGATCGACGACGCCATGGACATCCATGGCGGCAAGGCCGTGATCGACGGGCCGCAGAATTATCTCGGCGGGCTCTACCGCTCGGTGCCGGTCGGCATCACGGTCGAGGGCGCCAACATCCTGACCCGCAATCTGATCGTGTTCGGGCAAGGCGCGATCCGCGCGCATCCCTATCTGTTGCAGGAGATGAATGCGCTCGGCGAGACCGACCGCGACAAGGGCCTGACCGCGTTCGACACCGCGTTCTGGAAGCATGTCGGCCACAGCTTCGCGACCATGTTCCGCGCCTGGGGCCGCAACTGGAGTTTTGGCCTGTTCGCGCCGGCGCCGGATGCCGGCGATGCCACCGAGTTCTATCGCCAGCTGTCGCGCTATTCGTCGGCGTTCGCGCTGTGCGCCGACATGGCGCTGCTCACCCTCGGCGGCGCGCTGAAGCGCAAGGAAATGCTCTCCGCGCGCTTCGGCGACATCCTGTCCGAGCTGTATTTGCTCTCCGCTGCGCTCAAGCGCTGGCAGGACGAGGGCCGGCAGCAGGAGGATCTTCCCGCGCTCCAATGGTGCATGGCGTCCGGCTTCAAGACCATCGAGAACCGCTTTGCGGAAATCTTCGCCAATCTGCCGAACCGTCCGGTGGCTTGGCTGCTGAAATTCCTGATCCAGCCGTTCGGCGCGCGCGTCACCGGCCCGACGGACCGCGTCGTGCAGCAATGCGCGCAGCTCGTGCTGTCGCCCTCCGCGGCGCGTGACCGCCTGACGCCGGACCTCGCTTTTGTCGAGGATGACGGCGGCATCGCAAGGCTGGAGAAGGCTTTCCGCCTCGTCACCGAGGCCGAGGATGCCGCCAAGCAGCTGCGCGCGGCGCGCCTGCATGACTGGAAGGAGGCGGTCAAGAAAGGCGTCATCACCGAGGCCGACGGCGAGAAGCTTGCCGCTGCCCACGAGGCCGTCGCCAAAGTCATCGAGGTCGATGATTTTGCGCCGGAGGCGCTGTCCCCGATTTACAAGAAATCCGCCGACGTGCATCAGTTCTTCCAGGAGCTTGGTGAGCAGAGGGCGGCGAGCTGATGGCGCGACCAGTCTTTATCGTCGACGGCAGCCGGACGCCGTTCCTGAAGGCGCGCTCCGGTCCCGGCCCGTTCACCCCGGTCGATCTTGCCGTGCAATGCGGCCGGCCGCTGCTGGCGCGGCAGCCTTTCGCGCCCACCGCCTTCGACCAGGTCATCCTCGGCTGCGTCAACGTGATCGCCGACGAGATGAACCCGGCACGCGTTGCGGCGCTTAGGCTCGGCATGGGCGAGCAGATGGTCGCCTTCACGATGCAGATCAATTGCGGCTCCGGCATGCAGTCGATCGACACCGGCTATCGTTACATCCGCGAGGGCATCTCCGACCTGATCCTCGCCGGCGGTGCCGAAGCCTTGAGCCATGCGCCTCTGGTCTGGCCCAATTCCGGCGTGCGCTGGTTTGCCGGCTTCGCCGGCGCCAAGGGGCTCGGTGCCAAGATCGCCGCGGCGCTGAAGGTGAAGCCGAGCTACTTCAAGCCGATCATCGGCCTCGAGCGCGGGCTGACCGACCCGATCACCGAGCTCAACATGGGGCAGACCGCCGAGAAGGTCGGCCATCTCTTCGGTATCACGCGCGCACAATCCGATGCGTACGCCGCCGAGAGCCATCAGCGGCTGGCCAACGCACAGCAGCAGGGCTTTCTCAAGGGCGAGGTCGAGACCGCGTTCTCCCGCGACGGCAAGTTCTTCGACCACGACGACGGTGTCCGCCCGGACTCGACGCCCGACACCCTGGCAAAGCTGAAGCCGGTGTTCGAGCGTCCGTGGGGCCAGGTCACCGCCGGCAATTCCTCGCAGATCACCGACGGCGCTTCCTGGGTGATCTTGGCGTCTGAGAAGGCGGTGGCCAAGCACGGGCTGACGCCGAAGGCCGTCATCCTCGATAGCCAGTGGTCGGCGCTCGATCCCTCGATCATGGGCCTCGGTCCGGTGCTCTCGGCGAGCGCGCTGCTCAAGCGCAACAGCCTGACCTTGCAGGATGTCGAGACCTGGGAGCTCAACGAGGCCTTTGCCACGCAGGTGCTCGGCTGCCTCGCGGCGTGGAACGACGAGACATTCTGCCGCGAGATTCTCGGACTCGACGGCGCGGCCGGCGAGATCGACCGCGCGAAGCTCAACGTCGACGGCGGCGCGATCAGCCTCGGCCATCCGGTCGGCACCAGCGGCAACCGCATCGTGCTGCATCTGGTCAATGCGATGAAGCGGCTCGGCACCAGGCGCGGCGTCGCCACCGAATGCATCGGTGGCGGGCAGGGCGGCGCGATGTTGATAGAGACGGTGTGATCATGGATTCAAGGATCATGGACGTTCTCTCCGGCCGCGTGCTCGAACTCGGGCCGAAGCCTGCCGCCGACAGTCCCTACAGGAATTTCAAGCTGACCCGTGACGAGGACGGCATCGCCTGGCTGCTGTTCGACCGCGCCGGCGCCAGCGCCAACACGCTGTCGGCCGATCTGCTCGAGGAGCTCGATGCCATCGTCGCGGCGCTGGAGAACCAGCGGCCGACCGGCCTCGTGGTACGCTCGGCCAAGCCAAGCGGCTTCATCGCCGGCGCCGACGTCAATGAGTTTCGCGGCGCCAGCGATTCCGGCGCGGTCGAGACCGCGATCGGCCGCGCCCATGCGGTGATCGACCGGCTCGAGGCGCTGCGCGTGCCGTCGGTCGCCGTCATCCACGGCTTCTGCCTCGGCGGCGGCCTCGAGGTCGCGCTGGCCTGCCAGATGCGGATCGCGATCGACGACGCGCGGTTCGGCTTCCCCGAGGTGATGCTCGGCCTGCATCCCGGTCTCGGCGGCACCGTGCGCTTCACCGAGCTGGTCAACCCGATGCAGGCGATGACGCTGATGCTGACCGGCAAGACCATCGACGCGCGCCGCGCCAAGGCGCTCGGCCTGGTCGACGCCGTTACCCAGGAGCGCCATGTCCGCAACGCGGTGAAGGACGCGGTGTTCGGCCGACTGAAGCGCGCCAGGCCGGGCGCGCTCAACTCGCTCCTCAATCTCGGCGCGGCGCGTGGTTTCCTCGCCTCGCGGATGCGCAGCGAGGCCGAGAAGGCGGCACCACGCAAGCATTACCCGGCGCCCTATGCGCTGATCGATCTGTGGGAGAAGCACGCCGGCAACCGCTCGGCGATGCTGAATGCGGAGAAGGCCTCGTTCGCCAATCTGATGGTGACGCCGACCGCGCAGAATCTGATCCGCGTGTTCTTCCTGCGCGAGCAGATGAAGAAGCTCGCCGGCAGCGGCAACAAGGTTGCGCACGTCCATGTCATCGGCGCCGGCGCGATGGGCGGCGATATCGCGGCGTGGTGCGCCAACCAGGACATGCGGGTGACGCTCGCCGACATGAAGGCCGAGCCGATCGCGGGCGCGATGAAGCGGGCGTCGGAGCTGTTCGGCAAGATCATGCGCAAGCGGATCGACCAGCGCGACGCGCTGGACCGGCTGATTCCCGACATGGACGGCGAGGGCGTCCGCAATGCCGATCTGATCATCGAGGCAGTGCCGGAAAAGCTCGAGCTGAAGCAGAAGGTCTATGCCGGCCTCGAGCCGAAGCTGAAGCCGGGCGCGATCCTCGCCACCAATACGTCGAGCATCCCGCTGCAGGATCTGCGCACCACGCTGGCACGGCCGGAGCGGCTGCTCGGCCTGCACTTCTTCAACCCGGTGTCGCGGCTGCAACTCGTCGAGGTCGTCAGCCATGACGGCACCGATGCCACGATGCTCAAGGAGGCGCTCGCTTTCGTCGGCGCCATCGACCGCCTGCCGCTGCCGGTGAAGAGTTCGCCCGGCTTCCTCGTCAACCGCGCGCTGACGCCCTACATGCTGGAAGCGATGATGATGCTGGACGAGAAGACCGACCAGCGCCTGATCGACGCGGCCGCCGTCGAGTTCGGCATGCCGATGGGGCCGATCGAACTCGCCGACCAGGTCGGCCTCGATATCTGCCTCGATGTCGGCGACATGCTGCGCTCGAAGTTCGGCGACACGCTGCCGCCGACGCCTGCATGGTTGCGCGAAAAAGTCGTCAAAGGCGAGCTCGGCCGCAAGACCGGTAAGGGCTTCTACACCTGGAAGGACGGCAAGGCGGAAAAGGCGCCGCGGCCGGAGACCGGTCCCCGGGTCACCGATGAGATGATCGACCGCCTGGTGCTGCCGATCTCGAATGTCTGCGTCGCCGCCTTGCGCGAAGGCATCGTCGACAATCCCGACATGGTCGACGGCGCGATGATCTTCGGCACCGGCTATGCCCCGTTCCGCGGCGGCCCGCTCAACTATGCGCGCAGCCGCGGCGTCGACAATGTGGTGTCGGCCATGCAGGCCTTGATGCGCAAGTTCGGCGGACGATTTGCGCCGGATCCCGGCTGGGAGGCATTCAAGTGAGCGATCCGCAAGTGACCGACTCGCAAGTGACCGACGCCCACGCTCACGCGCCGCTCAGCAGCGAGATCGAGCCGAAGGGCGATCTCTGCATCCGCACGCTGGCGATGCCGGCCGACACCAATGCCAATGGCGACATCTTCGGCGGCTGGCTGCTCAGCCAGATGGATCTCGGTGGCGGCGTGTTCGCTTCCAAGGCGGCGAAGTCGCGCACCGTGACGGTCGCGATCGACGCGATGAACTTCCGCAAGGCGGTCAATGTCGGCGATCTCGTCTCCGTCCACGCCAATCTGGTGCGGATCGGCCGCACCTCGATCACGGTGCATCTCGAGGCTTGGGTGCTGCGCCGCCGCGAGCAGCAGTCGATCCTCGTGACCGACGGCAATTTCACCTATGTCTCGATCGACGAGCAGGGCCATCCGCAGCCGATCCAGCGCGACGGTGCGACGATCGAAACCTGACATCTTTCGCGCGCCAGTGCCGCTGATTCGGTGGGAAAGGAAACGCGTCGAAACTGAGTCCGGAGCGTGATTTGATTGCAAAAACCCGGAGTTTTTTGCGCTTCGCCGCGCAAATAATCGAGGAACAAACAGTCAGCGACTCCGTTGTCGGGCCGGAGTCAAACCGAGGCTGACAATGTCCGACAGTTACGTGATCGAAGTGAGTTCGCAGACGGCGGGTATCGTGGTGCGCGATGCGCGTGGATATCAGTTCTTTGCTGCATCGCACCTTTTCGACCGCCTTGAAGGCCAGATCTTCCGCAATGCCCGCGAGGCCGAGCGCGCGGCGCGCCGGCTGCTCACCGGTCAATCCATGCAGATGGCGTCGTAGAACGCGCCTTCGCGTCATTGCGCGTGGCCCGGGCGAAGCATCCACCTTCGCCCAGGCCTTCCCTGACCCGGCACTGCACGTTGACCTCCGTGCCGAACGGTCGCACCATGGGCGACTCGCCGTTTCAAGGGGGCCGCCGTGGCCGGACTCTCCCATCGCCAGACTGAAATCCTCAACATCGCGCGCGCGTTCGGCCGGGTCATGGTCGAAGACCTCGCCAAGCGATTCGAGGTGTCGGCGCAGACCATCCGCAAGGACCTCAACGATCTCTGCGACCAGCGGTCGCTGACCCGCATCCATGGCGGCGCGATCATCGCCTCGGGCGTCGAGAACCTCGCTTACGAGGCGCGCCGCTTCGTCGCCGCCGAGGAGAAGAAGGCGATCGGCGCTGCCGCGGCGGCACGGATTCCGAACGGCTGCTCGCTGTTCATCAATATCGGCACCACCACGGAAGAGGTCGCGAGCGCGCTGACCTCGCATGAGGACCTGCTGGTCATCACCAACAACCTCAACGTCGCGATGCTGCTGTACCGCCATCCGCGCATCGAGGTGGTGGTGGCCGGCGGCACGGTGCGCCGCGCCGACGGCGCCGTGGTCGGCTCCACCGCGACGCAGCTGATCGGCCAGTTCAAGGTCGACTACGCCATCATCGGTGCATCCGCCATCGACGAGGAGGGCGCGCTGCTCGACTTCGACTATCGCGAGGTGCAGGTCGCGCAGGCGATCATCGCCAATGCGCGCAACGTGATGCTGGTCTCGGACTCGACCAAGCTGCGCCGCAGCGCGCCGGTGCGGATCGCCCATATGAGCCAGATCCAGACCTTCGTGACCGATTCACCGCTCCCCGCAGGCCTCGCCAATATCTGCCATAGCCGCGGGATCGAGGTGGTCGTCGCGATGGACAAGCCGCAAGTCGATCTCGACGACAACGCCGCCGACGCGGCACCCGCGACGCTGCGCAGCGCGCAAGGCGCTTGATCGCTCAAGTTTTAGCGAACTTGTTTCGGATGCCTTTCGGCGGCTGCTGTAGCTTGCCTGAGGTGGAGCGGTTCGTTGGTCAGCACGCAATTCAAGATCGTCACGGCATTGGGCATGGCGGCGCTGTTCGGCATCGTCTCGTTTGTCCTTGGCTTTAACGTCGCATCCGCGTGCGCAACGGCGCTGGCCGGCGGTGTTTCCGTGCTTGTGGTCATGCGCGCTTTCGATGGTGAGACCCAGCCGCCATCGCGTAGCGTCCGGCCCGATATCTTTCGCTTCGGCAGCGGGAACGGTTCGGCTTGGCTTTCAGAGCTGGAAACGCAGAACGGCCGTGGCAGGAAACTGCTTTACGGACTGTCGCGGATCTTGCTTTCGGGATCGCTCTGTCAGCGCACCGCGAGCGGGGCCTTCCTCGCGCAGTCGGCAATCGGCCTGATGGCGATCGTCGTGTTCTGGCTTGGCCAGGCGATGGGCTTTGACATGCGGTTGTTCGCAATCCCGCCGTTCGGGAGCATGTTTGCGGATGGCATCCCGATGTCGGCTGAAGCAATCGCGCGAGTGAGGTTCGAGCACCTCTTCCTGCCTCTGGTCTCGCTTTATGCAGTCACGGTTTCGCTGTTCATGATTGCATTGCTTGGCGACCTCGTGACCATCCTGCGCGACTGGCGCGAGCAGTGGAAGTATCTCACGATGCCGCTGTTCTGCTTTGCATTCTGGGCGATCCTGGCGCACCGAAAATCATCGGGACATAGCGGCCTGCAAGTCGCGCTCGGCGGCGGATACCTCTGGGCCTATGTCGCGGTCTTCGTGTTCTTTCCGCTTTTCTTTCTCGTGCTGTCGGCGTCGCTGCCAGGCAATCGGGCGATCAGGTGAACAGGGATCGCTCCGTCGGGCGAATCTATCTCCGCTTCGCCCTCAAATGGTATGCGATCCTTTTCGTCGCATTCCTGGTTCTCTTCGTGCTGTTCGGCGGCGGTCATACGGCCGTCGCGATGATCGGCGTGTTTGCGCTCATCGTTTGGCTTGGGCGTGACAGCCGCGCGTGTGCAAGGCGGGTCGGCGGTGGCGCTCGCCGCACCTACGACCCCGAGAAGGCCTTGCCGGAATTGCGCGCTGGACGATCGCCACAGCGTCCCTGATCGTCCGCCGCCGTCTTGCCCGGCGTTGCCTCAAGCGTCGCCGTCTCGTCTCCCCAAAAGCTCTGACCGTGAGCACGCCGCCCAGGAAATCCCCAGCGAAAGTTCCCCATTTTCACTTTGCTTTCGTTTTTGGTTGTGATTTACTCCAATCCGAAAGTAAAACCGTCAAAGCGAAGGCGGTTGCCGGGGGAAGCGTTCTTTGGACCGAATTTACGACCTCGCCATCATTGGAGGCGGCGTTAATGGCTGCGGCATCGCGCGCGATGCGGCGGGCCGGGGTAACTCTGTTTTCCTCTGTGAAATGAATGACTTGGCTAGCGGGACGTCGTCCTGGTCAACCAAGCTCGTGCATGGCGGTCTGCGCTATCTCGAATATTACGAGTTTCGTTTGGTGCGCGAGGCGCTGATCGAACGCGAAATCCTCTGGCAGATCGCGCCCCACATCATTCGGCCGCTACGTTTCGTTTTGCCGCACCACGCCGGCCTGCGCCCGGCCTGGCTGTTGCGTCTCGGCCTCTTCCTCTACGACCACATCGGCGGCCGGCATTTGCTCCCGGCGACGCGCTCGGTCGATCTGACCCGCGACGTGGTCGGCAAGCCGCTGATTCCGGGCCGCTACACCAAGGGCTTCGAATATTCCGACTGCTTCGTCGACGACGCCCGGCTGGTTGCGCTGACCGCGCGCGATGCCGCCGATCGGGGCGCCGAGATCCGCACCCGCACCCGCGCGGTCGAGATCAGGCAGGTCGACGGCGTCTGGCACGTCACGGTCGAGGACAGTGTCACGGGTGCCCGCGACACGATCCAGTCACGCGTGCTGGTCAATGCCGGCGGTCCCTGGGTCGAACAGGTCCTGGCCTCGGGCGCCGGCGTCAACGCGCGCGCCAAGGTGCGCCTGGTGCAGGGCTCGCACATCGTGGTGCCGAAGCTCTACGACCACGATCGTGCCTACATCTTCCAGAATGCCGACGGCCGCATCATCTTCGTCATTCCCTATCAGGGCGACTTCTCGCTGATCGGAACCACCGATCGCGACTATGACGGCGATCCGGCCAAGGTGAAGGCGACGCAGGAGGAGATCGAATATCTCTGCGCGTCCGCCAGCGCGTATCTGGCCAAACCGGTGAAGCCCGAGGACGTGGTCTGGAATTACTCCGGCGTGCGTCCGCTCTATGACGACGGCGCGAGCGAAGCCAAGGCCGCGACCCGCGACTACGTGTTCGAGCTCGATACGCCCGGCGGTGCGCCGCTACTGTCGATCTATGGCGGCAAGATCACGACCTATCGCCGTCTCTCCGAAGAGGCGCTGGAGCGGCTGTCGCCTTATCTCCGCGGCACAAAGGCGCAGGAGGGCTGGACCGGCAAGGCGCCGCTGCCCGGCGGCGACATGGATGTGTCCGCGGTAGCGGCGCTGAGCGCCGAATTGATCCGCAACTATCCGTTTCTCGCGCAATCGCACGCCAATCGTCTCGCCCATGCCTATGGCACGCGCGCCAGCAAAGTCTTGGGCAACGCAACATCGACGGCCGATCTCGGCCGCTCCTTCGGCGCCACCTTGACGGAAAGCGAAGTCAGGTACCTGATGGCGAACGAATGGGCTCGGACTGCGGACGATGTCGTCTGGCGACGATCCAAGCTGGGCTTGCGGATGACGGCGGGTGAAATCGCCGCGCTCGACGAGTGGATGCTCGCCAACCGCGTGTCCGGTGAACGTCCCCTCCGCGAAGCGGGAGGACGGGCATGAGCGTCACACTGCAGAATGTCACGCGAACCGTGGATGGCATTCCGACCATCCGCGATGTGTCGCTGACGCTGGAGCGTGGCACGCTCAGCGTGCTGCTCGGGCCGACGCTGTCGGGCAAGACCTCGATCATGCGGCTGCTCGCCGGCCTCGACAAGCCGACCACCGGTCGCGTGCTGGTCGACGGCAAGGACGTCACCGGCGCCGACGTGCGGCAGCGTTCGGTCGCGATGGTCTATCAGCAGTTCATCAACTATCCCTCGCTGACGGTCTACGAGAACATCGCCTCGCCGCTACGCGTGCAGGGCAAGCCGCGCGCCGAGATCGAGCGGCGGGTAGCGGAAGCGGCCGGCCTGTTGCGGCTCGAGCCGTTCCTGAAGCGCACGCCGCTGCAACTCTCCGGCGGCCAGCAGCAGCGCACCGCGATCGCGCGGGCGCTGGTCAAGGGCGCCGACCTCGTGCTGCTCGACGAGCCGCTCGCCAATCTCGACTACAAGCTGCGCGAGGAGCTGCGCGCCGAGCTGCCGCGCATCTTCGAGGCCTCCGGCGCGATCTTCGTCTATGCCACCACCGAACCGTCGGAAGCGCTGCTGCTCGGCGGCGACACGGTGTGCATGTGGCAAGGCCGGGCGCTGCAGACCGGCGCGACGCCGAAGGTCTACCGCCATCCCGACACGCTGCGCGTCGCCCAGGTGTTTTCCGATCCGCCGCTCAACATCATCGGCATCGAGAAGAAGGGGGCGCAAGTGATCTATGCCGGCGGCGAGCAGGCGCCCGCGGCCGGCCTCTATGCCAATCTGCCCGACGGCCTCTACCGGACCGGCTTCCGCGCGCACCAGCTTGAGGTCGGGAATGTCGCGGCCGGCCGCCACAAATTTTCCGCCGCGGTGACGGTGACCGAGATCACTGGGTCGGAGAGCTTTGTGCACGTCCATGTCCACGGCTCGAACTGGGTCGCGGTGCTGCACGGCGTGCACGAATATGAACCCGGGCAGGTGCTCGACGCCGCGCTCGATCCCGACAACGTCTTCGTGTTCGACGCGGCCGACCGCCTCGTCGCGTCGCCTGCGACCGCGTTTTCGGGCAACGTGCATCGCAGTGCGCGTGCCGCAAACGCGTCAGCCGGCAACGGCAAGTGAGGGAGATGCTTCATGGCCCGCATTGACCTCGTCGATCTCGCGCACTCCTACGGCGGCAACGACGCGCCGCAGGAATCCTTTGCGCTGAAGCCGGTCACCATGACTTGGCGGCAAGGCGGCGCCTATGCGCTGCTCGGGCCGTCCGGCTGCGGCAAGACCACGCTGCTCAATTTGATCTCCGGCATCGTGACGCCGTCGCGCGGCAAGATCCTGTTCGACGGCCGTGACATCACGCCGCTGTCGACGCAGAAGCGCAACATCGCGCAGGTGTTCCAGTTCCCGGTGATCTACGACACCATGACGGTCGGCCAGAACCTGGCCTTCCCACTGAAGAATCGCGGCGTCGCGAAGGCCGAGGTCGACGCGCGGGTCAGGCAGATCGCCGATCTGCTCGACCTCACGCCCTATCTCAAACGCAAGGCGACGCGGCTTACCGCCGACGCCAAGCAGAAGATCTCGCTCGGCCGCGGGCTGGTGCGCTCCGACGTCGCGGCCGTCCTGTTCGACGAACCGCTGACGGTGATCGATCCCGAGCTGAAGTGGCAGCTGCGCTCCAAGCTGAAGGCGCTGCATCGCGAGCTGGACCTCACGATGATCTACGTCACTCACGACCAGACCGAGGCGCTGACCTTCGCCGACACCGTCGTCGTCATGCATGACGGCCGCGTGGTGCAGAGCGGCACGCCGGCCGAACTGTTCGACAAGCCGGCGCACACGTTCGTCGGCTATTTCATCGGCTCGCCCGGCATGAACATCGTGCCCGCCGAGGTCCGTGGTCACGAGGCGCGGGTCGACGGCCATGTCATCGGCCTGCATCGAAACTATGGTGTGCTGCCTGCGGGCAAGAAGATCGAGATCGGCGTGCGGCCGGAATTCGTCGATGTCGCGCCGCCGGCGTCAGGGCTGCTGTCGGCAACCATCGAGCGGATCGACGATCTCGGCCGCATCCAGTTCGCCCGCGTGCGGGTCGGCGATACCAAATTCGCCGCGCGCGTGCCGCCGGGCTTCTCGGTCTCCGGCAATACCGCCGGGCTGATCTTCAATCCCGCGCATGTTCACGTCTATGCCGACAGCCATTTGGTGGAGGGGGTCGCCTGATGGACAAGACGATCAACCAAAAAGCCTGGTTTCTGGTGCTGCCGGTGTTCCTGGTGGTCGCGTTCTCGGCGGTGCTGCCGCTGATGACCGTCGTGAACTATTCGATGCAGGACACTTTCGGCAACAACCAGTTCTTCTGGAACGGTGTCGGCTGGTTCAAGGAGCTGCTCGATCCATCGACCGATCTCGGCGGCCGCTTCCTGGCCTCGCTCGGTCGCAACCTGTTCTTCTCTGCCGTGATCCTCGCGATCGAGGTGCCGCTCGGTATCATCGTCGCGCTGTCGATGCCGCGCGAGGGTTGGAGCGTCGCGGCCTGCCTCGTCATCCTCGCCTTGCCGCTGCTGATTCCGTGGAACGTGGTCGGCACTATCTGGCAGATCTTCGGCCGGCCCGATATCGGCCTGCTCGGCTATGTGCTGAACCACCTCGGCCTCAACTACAATTACGTGTCCAATGAGGTCGACGCCTGGGTCACGGTCATCGTGATGGACGTCTGGCACTGGACCAGCCTCGTCGCGCTGCTCTGCTACGCCGGGCTGAAGTCGATCCCCGACGCCTATTACCAGGCGGCGCAGATCGACGGCGCCTCGCGCTGGGCGGTGTTCAAGGCGATCCAGCTGCCGAAGATGAACCGCGTGCTGCTGATCGCGGTGCTGCTGCGCTTCATGGACAGTTTCATGATCTACACCGAGCCGTTCGTGGTCACCGGCGGCGGCCCAGGCAATTCGACGACCTTCGTCTCGATCGAGCTCGTCAAGATCGCGCTCGGCCAGTTCGACCTCGGCAAGGCCGCGGCGCTGTCGCTGGTCTACAATCTGATCATCCTGATCGTGTGCTGGGTGTTCTACACCGTGATGGTCAATGCCGGCTCCGAGCGTCCGGCCAAGGAAGGAGCGGCGTGATGCATTCGATCCCCGGCCGCCGCCTGATCATGGCGCTGTTTTTGATCTTCCTGCTGTTGCCGATCTACTGGCTCGTCAACATGAGCTTCAAGACCAACGCCGAGATCGTCTCGACGATGACGCTGTGGCCGCACACGCCGACGCTGCAGCACTACAAGCGCATCTTCACCGACGAGAGCTGGTATTCGGGCTACATCAATTCGCTCGAATACGTCGTGCTCAACACCATCATCTCGATCGCGGTGGCGTTGCCGGCGGCCTATGCGTTCTCGCGCTACCGCTTCCTCGGCGACAAGCATCTGTTCTTCTGGCTACTGTCGAACCGCATGGCGCCGGCGGCGGTCTACGCGCTGCCGTTCTTCAACCTGTATTCGGCGATCGGCCTGTTCGATACGCCGTGGGCGGTCGCGCTCGCGCACTGCATCTTCAACGTGCCGCTGGCGGTGTGGATTCTCGAAGGCTTCGTCTCCGGCGTGCCACGCGAGATCGACGAGACCGCGTTCCTCGATGGCTATTCGTTCCCGCGCTTCTTCATCAAGATCCTGGTGCCGCTGATCGCAAGCGGCATCGGCGTCGCGGCATTCTTCTGCTTCATGTTCTCCTGGGTCGAGCTGCTGCTCGCGCGCACGCTGACTTCGGTGCAGGCCAAGCCGATCGCGGCGATCATGACGCGCACGGTCTCGGCGGCCGGCATGGACTGGGGCCTGCTCGCCGCCGCCGGCGTGCTCACCATCATTCCGGGCGCGCTGGTGATCTGGTTCGTCCGCAACTACATCGCGCGCGGCTTCGCGCTCGGCCGGGTCTAGGAGGCACTTATGGAATCCATCGCATGGATGGCCTGGACGCTGCCGACCGCGATCTTCTTCGTGCTGCTGGCCTCTACGCTCGGCGTGATGACCTGGCTCGCGGCGGTCTATCCCGAGGCCGAGCGGGTCGGCGTGCTGCGCATCCCGACCACGCGCGGCGATCGTTTGTTCATTTCGCTGGTGCTGGCGGCGGTGATCCACCTGGTGTGGATCGGCCTCGTCGGCACCGATCCGATCCTCACCCTGCCGATCGGCGAGGGTGTGGAAATTTCGAGCCTGTGGCTCGCAACGCTGATTTCGCTTCTTTCAGCCGTGGCGATCTTTCGCACCGTCTGACGAAAGCGAAGAAGAGCAGATCCGGGGTCTACCCGGGCCTGGGGTTTTGTTTGTCGCTGCAACCGGAGGAATCATAATGCGACATTTGAGAACGACAAAGGATAGTCTTTTGACTATGACCAGCGCCGCCGCGCTGATCGCCGCCTCGCTCGCGGTCGCCACGCCGGCCCGCGCCGCCGACGAAGCCGTGATCCAGAAGTGGATCGCGGAATTCCAGCCCTCGACGCTGTCGAAGGAAGACCAGAAGAAGGAGCTCGAGTGGTTCGCCAAGGCCGCCGAACCCTTCAAAGGCATGGAGATCAACGTCGTCTCGGAAACGATCACGACGCACGAATATGAATCGCAGACGCTGGCCAAGGCGTTCTCCGAAATGACCGGCATCAAGCTCAAGCACGACATCATCCAGGAAGGTGACGTCGTCGAGAAGCTGCAGACTCAGATGCAGTCGGGCAAGAACGTCTATGACGGCTGGATCAACGACTCCGACCTGATCGGTACCCACTTCCGTTATGGCCAGACCATCATCCTGTCGGACTACATGAAGGGTGAGGGCAAGGACGTCACCGACCCGATGCTCGACGTCGACGACTTCATCGGCAAGTCGTTCACCACGGCGCCGGACGGCAAGCTCTACCAGCTGCCCGACCAGCAGTTCGCGAACCTCTACTGGTTCCGCTACGACTGGTTCACCAATCCCGAGTACAAGGCCAAGTTCAAGGCCAAGTATGGCTACGAGCTCGGCGTGCCCGTGAACTGGTCGGCCTATGAAGACATCGCCGAGTTCTTCACCAACGACATCAAGGAGATCAACGGCGTCAAGATCTACGGCCATATGGACTATGGCAAGAAGGATCCCTCGCTCGGCTGGCGGTTCACCGACGCCTGGCTGTCGATGGCCGGCAATGGCGACAAGGGTATCCCGAACGGCCTGCCGGTCGACGAGTGGGGCATCCGCATGGAAGGCTGCCGTCCGGTCGGCTCCTCGGTCGAGCGTGGTGGCGACACCAACGGCCCGGCCGCGGTCTACTCGATCACCAAATATCTCGACTGGCTGAAGAAATATGCCCCGCCGCAGGCCCAGGGCATGACCTTCTCGGAAGCAGGGCCGGTGCCGGCGCAGGGCAACATCGCCCAGCAGATGTTCTGGTACACCGCCTTCACCGCCGACATGGTGAAGCCGGGCATCGCCGTGATGAACGCGGACGGTACGCCGAAGTGGCGTATGGCTCCGTCGCCGCACGGCGCTTACTGGAAGGAAGGCATGAAGCTCGGCTATCAGGATGCAGGCTCCGTGACGCTCCTGAAGTCGACCCCGCCGGATCGCCGCAAGGCAGCCTGGCTCTATCTGCAGTTCATCATCTCCAAGTCGGTGTCGCTGAAGAAGAGCCATGTCGGTCTCACCTTCATCCGTGAGTCCGATATCTGGGACAAGTCGTTCACCGAGCGTGCGCCGAAGCTCGGCGGCCTGATCGAGTTCTACCGCTCGCCCGCGCGCGTGCAGTGGACCCCGACCGGCAACAACGTGCCCGACTATCCGAAGCTCGCGCAGCTGTGGTGGCAGAACATCGGCGATGCGTCGTCCGGTACCAAGACGCCGCAGCAGGCTATGGACGCGCTGGCCGCGGCCCAGGATTCGGTGATGGAGCGTCTTGAGAAGTCCGGTGTGCAGGGCGCCTGCGGACCGAAGCTGAACAAGAAGGAATCCGCCGAGTTCTGGTACAAGAAGGCCGAGAAGGACGGCACCATCGCTCCGCAGCGCAAGCTCGCGAACGAGAAGCCGAAGGGCGAGACCATCGACTACGACACGCTGATCAAGTCGTGGCCGGCCAACCCGCCGAAGCGCGCCGAAGCGAAGTAAGGCAGCAAGCAAGGGCGTACCAGCCCACGCCATCCGAAGACGACGAAAGGCCGGGAGCGATCCCGGCCTTTTTGTTTTCTCCGCTGTCATCGCCCGGCTTGATCGGGCGATCCAGTACGCCGCGGCGTCTCGATCAATCGCTGTCGTCTCTGGAATACTGGATGCCCCGTCTTCGCGGGGCATGACAGTCTTTGGTCGACCTTACTCCGCCGCCTCGGTCGCCTTCAGCGTCGGATAATCCGTGTAGCCCTTGGCGCCACCGCCGTAGAAGGTCGCCTTGTCCCACTCGTTGAGCGGCGCGCCGGCCTTGAGCCGCTCGACCAGATCGGGGTTGGAGATGAACGGCTTGCCGAATGCGATCAGGTCGGCCGCGCCGGCCTCCAGCACCTTCTCCGCCAGCGCGAAATCGTAGCCGTTGTTGGCGACATAGGCCTGCTTGAAGCGCTTGCGCAGCGAGGCGTAGTCGAACGGTGCGATATCGCGCGGGCCGCCGGTTGCGCCCTCGACGACGTGGAGATAGGTCAGCTTCAGCGCACTGAGCTGGCCGACGATGTAGTCGAACAGCGCTTGCGGATTGGAGTCGGTGATGTCGTTGGCTGGCGTCACCGGCGAGATCCGGATGCCGGTGCGATCGGCGCCGGCCTCGATGGCGACCGCCTTGGACACGTCCAGCATCAGCTTGGCGCGGTTCTCGATTCCGCCGCCATAAGCGTCGGTGCGCTTGTTGGTGCCGTCGCGGGCGAACTGGTCGAGAAGATAGCCGTTGGCGCCGTGGATCTCGACGCCGTCGAAGCCGGCCGCCAGCGCATTCGCCGTGCCGCGCTTGAAGTCCTCGATGATCCCGGGAATTTCCGACAGCTCCAGCGCGCGCGGCTCGGACACGTCGGCGAAGGTGCCGTTGACGAATGTCTTGCCCTTGGCGCGGATCGCGCTCGGCGCCACCGGCGCGCCGCCGTTCGGCTGCAGCGAGGTGTGCGAGATGCGGCCGACATGCCAGAGCTGGATGAAGATGCGGCCGCCGCGCTCATGCACGCGATCGGTGACCTTGCGCCAGCCCTCGACCTGTTCCTTCGAATAGATGCCGGGCGTGTCCTGATAGCCCTGGCCCTGCTGCGAGACCTGGCTCGCCTCGGTGATCAGAAGGCCGGCGGAGGCGCGCTGGCCGTAATAGTCCACCGCGAGCGGGCTCGGCACCATGCCGGGCGGCACCGCGCGGTTGCGCGTCAGTGGCGCCATCACCAGGCGGTTTGGCAGCGTCAGCGGGCCGAGCTTGTAGGGCTCGAGAAGTTTGGTCGATTGGCTCATGTAAATGTTCCAGAGAATGACTGATGAAGGAGAATTGTGCATTGCCGCGACGAGCGCAATGCCCGAGGCATTCGCGCTCCGCAGGCTAGCTGCGCACAATTCCGCCCATGTGGCCGGCATCGAGGAACAAGGTGTGCGCGTTGACATAGGAGGATTCATTCGAAATCAGGAACAGCGCAGTATAGGCGACCTCCCAGCCGGTGCCCTGGCGGCCGAAAGGCACTGTCACGGCGCGGTCCGATCGCCTGCGGCTGGCGTCGCGGCCCATCGGCGTATCCATGAAGCCGGGCGCGATCACATTGCAGCGAATGCCCCTGTCCTCGCCGGCCCGCGCGATCGCCCGGCCCAACGCGATCTGCGCCGCCTTGGAGGATTCGTAGGCCGGGTTGCGGCCGCCGGCGCGCTGGCTCGCCATCGACGAGATCAGGATGATCGCGCCGCCCGGCGCCATCACCTCCAGCGCCTTCTGCGCGAACAGCATGTGGCTGCGCACATTGACGGCATAGTCGCGGTCCCAGGCTTCGGCCGTCATCTTGGGCAGCGACAGGCCGGAGGAGATGCCGACATTGAGCGCCAGCCCGTCGAGCCCGCCGAGCTTCTGCGCGCAGCGCTCGACCGCGGGCGCGATCGCTGCGACGTCGGCGACATCGACCACGTCGGTGAAGGCCTTGCCGCCTTCGCCTGTGATCTGCGCGACGGTGTCGTCGGCGGCGTCCTTGTTGACGTCGAGGCAGGCGACCGACGCGCCCTCGCGCGCGAACAGCACGCTCATGGCGCGGCCGTTGCCGATCGGCGGGGCTTCATCCACGGTTGTGCGCTGTCCCGCGCCGACCACGATGATGCGCCGCCCGGCGAGGCGGCCGTGGTTCTTCGCCAGCCCCAGTGCTTCGGCATGCAGCGAAGCGGACGGATCGATGGCTTTCGGTGCGTGGGTTGTGGTCGACATGGCGTGCTCCCTGACGTCTTGTTGTTGTCAGGGAGCAGTAGCACGGGCGAGGGCGTGAAGCGAAAATCCCGTCGCGGGGAATATGGATCGCCGAAGCGCGTCAGCTGACGCCGAGGAAATCGCGCTTGCCGATCTCGACGCCGTTGTGGCGCAGGATGCCGTGCGCGGTCACGGCGTGGAAATAGAAGTTCGGGAACGAGAACGCGCTGAGGAATTGCTGGCCCTTCAAGGTCATCGTGCGATCGGGGCCGATCGGGAAGGTGACGTCCCGGGCGTCGGCGCCGTCGAACTGCGCCGGCTTGAACGACTTCACATAGTCGATCGTCTTGGCGAGCCGCTGCTTCAGCTCACCGAAGCTCTTCTCGGTGTCGGGCGTCGACGGCACCTCGCTATGGGTCAGCCGCGCGCAGCCCCGTGCGGCGTGATCGCAGACCAGTTGCACCTGCTTGGTCAGCGGCAGCATGTCGGGATAGAGCCGCGATCCCAGCAGCACCTCGGGCGCGATCTTCTTCGCCTCGCAATGCGCCTCGGCCTTGGTCAGCTCGCCGGTGAGGCTGTTGAGGATCTGCAAGTAGGCGGGGACGACGGCGTCATGAAAGGACATGTGATGCTCCCTGTTCTGATGAAATTCGGATGTTACCGAACGGCGATGCTGCAAGTGGGGCGACGAGGGGAAGAATACAACTGCGGACGGCTGTAACACTTGGTCAAATATTTCCCACCCGTGCACCCTCTCAGAGTGACGGATCGTTCGAGGTCGCGTAGCCCGGATGGAGCGCAGCGCAATCCGGGGAGGCGCATCGGGGCTTGCCCCGGATTTCGCTGCGCTGCATCCGGGCTACGGAAAATGGGCGTTCGCTCTACCGCATCCCCGGTGCCGCGGCATCGGCGGCCGGCTGGGTGCGGGGCCCGCCGCGCACCCGCGCCAGGAGCTCCGCAGTCGGCCAGGAATCCGCCGGCAGGCCGTATTTCATCTGCATCGCCTTCACCGCGCTGCGGCTTGCCTGTCCGAGCACGCCGTCGATCTTGCCGACGTCGTAGCCGGCGCGCGCGAGCAGTCCCTGCAGCTCCTTGATCTCATTGAACGGCAATTGCGCGACCGGCCCGTGCGGCCGCTGCATCGGCGGTGCCCCCGCGATGCGGCCGGCGAGATAGCCGGCGGTGGTCGAATAGATCAGCGAGTTGTTCCACTCGGTGTAGGCGGCGAAATTCGCATAGGCGAGGAACGCCGGACCCATCCGGCCCATCGGCAGCAGCAGCGAGGCCGGCATCTCGTCATTCGGCAATGGCTTGCCGTCGGTCAAGCTGACGCCGAGCGATACCCATTTCGAGCGCGGCAGCTTGATGGTGAGGTCGGCCTGGTCCCACGGGAAGTTTGCCGCCTGCGGCACACGCACCTCCTGCAGCCACGGCTCGCCGCGCCGCCATTTCAATCCGGTGGCGATGTAGTTCGCGGTCGAGCCGATCACGTCGGGGCCGCTTTGCAGGAGATTGCGGTGGCCGTCGCCGTCATAGTCGACCGCGTAGTTGAAATAATGCGTCGGCAAGAATTGCGTCTGGCCGAGCTCGCCGGCCCATGAGCCGATCATCTCGTCGGGCGTCAGGTCGCCGCGCTCGATGATCTTCAGCGCGGCGATGGTCTCGCCCTGGAACATCTCCGAGCGGCGGCAATCATAGGCCAGCGACACCAGCGATTTCAGCGTCGGCAAATTGCCCATCTGGACGCCGAAATCGCTCTCCAGTCCCCAGAACGCCGCGATCACCGCCGGCGGCACGCCATATTCCTTTTCGGCGCGCGCGAACGCGGCGGCATAGGTCCGGATGTATTGCTGGCCTTGCTGCATACGATAGTTCGCGGCCATGCGGCCGGCGAACTGGGTGAAGATCTGCCCGAACACGCGCTGGCCGCGGTCGCGGTTGACGATGCCCTGGTCGTAGATCAGGTAGGGCGCGGCCTCCGCGATCGTGCGCTGCGAGACGCCGGCGGCAACCGCCTTCTGCTTCAGCTCGGCGAGGAAGCGATCGAAAGTTTGCCCGTTGTGGCAGGACGCAGCCCTCGGCGAGGCGACGGCGGCAGGGCGCGGCCTGACCGGCGCGGGATTCAAGGGGCTGGGCAACGGCTGCTGCGCCGAGGCGAGGGTAGAGAGCGCCAGCGCCCCCGCGATCGCTGCGATCATGATCGGGGCGCGGAGGGGAGAGGCTGGCATCGATGTCACCGGTTGGAAAAAGGGGAATTGAAGCCCAATCTGCATACACCAGGGCGACACCAGGCAACAACGGGGGTGCCGCTCTTAGACCAATTGGGCTTCGGCACGGCAAGACGCCGCCGCTATGATCGGCGGGTGATTCGCGGGCAGGGGTGTCGGCGGATCGATCACGCCCGGAGGGACCCATGTGGAGTTTTCTCGAGCGTCTCTTGGATTCGTCGACGTTTTCGCCGCACGGCATCTGCCTGTTGTGGGAGCCGGAGCTGATCTGGCTCCACGTGATTTCAGACGCGATCATTGCCGCTTCGTATTTCTCGATTCCGTTTGCGCTGGCGATCCTCGTCTCCAAGCGGCGCGACTTCCAGTTCGGCTGGATGGCGTGGCCGTTCGCCGCGTTCATCCTCGCCTGCGGCCTCACCCATGTGTTCTCGATCTACACGCTGTGGGTGCCGATCTACGGTCTCGAGGGCCTGCTCAAGGCGCTGACCGCTGTCGCCTCGATCTTCACCGCAGTGCTGCTCTGGCCGCTGATCCCGCGGATCCTCGCGATCCCGACCGAAGAGCAGCTGCGCGAGGCCCATGTCGCGCTCGCGGAGGAGGGACGGCAGCGCCAGCGTTCGGAATTCCTGCTCGAGCGTTTCCGCGAGGCCGAGGCCAATGAGAGCAAGATCCGTCAGGCGCAGAAGATGGAAGCGGTCGGCCAGCTCACCGGCGGCATTGCGCACGACTTCAACAACATCCTCACCGTGATCACCGGCACGATCGACATCCTGGCCGAGGCGGTCACCCACAACCGCCAGCTCACCGAGATCACCGCGCTGATCCGCGACGCCGCCGATCGCGGCGCATCGCTGACGCGGCATCTGCTCGCCTTCGCGCGCAAGCAGCCGCTGCAGCCGAGCGACGTCGACGTCAACGCGTTGACGGCCGACACCATCGAGCTGCTGCGGCCGACCATCGGCGACCATGTCGACATCGATTTTCGCTCCGCACCCGATCTGCCGCGCGCACTGGTCGATGGCAACCAGCTCGTCACCGCGATCATCAACCTTGCGCTCAACGCGCGCGACGCGATGCCGAAGGGCGGCCGGCTGACGATCGAGACCCGCACCGCCGAGCTCAAGCCATCGGACGTGAACGGCCATGACGGGCTTGCCGCCGGCGACTATGTCGCGATCGCGCTGACCGACAGCGGCCGAGGCATTGCGGAAGCCGATCTGGCCAAGGTGTTCGAACCGTTCTTCACCACCAAGGACGTCGGCAAGGGCACCGGGCTCGGCCTCAGCATGGTCTACGGCTTTGTCAAGCAATCCAACGGCCACGTCGTGCTCGACAGCGAGGTCGGTCGCGGCACCAGGGTGATGCTCTATCTGCCGCGCGCGGCGGTGGTCTCTGCGGCAGCGGTGCCCGAGCGGCGGCAGCCGGACGCGCGCGGCGCGCGGGAAATCGTGCTCGTCGTCGAGGACGACAGACTGGTGCGCTCCTATGTGCTGACCCAGATCGAGAGCCTCGGCTACACCACGCTGTCGGCCAATAATGGCCGCGAAGCCGTTGCCGTGCTCGACAGCGGCGCGCCGATCGATCTGTTGTTCACCGACGTCATCATGCCGGGCGCGATGAACGGGCGCGACCTCGCCACCGAGGCGCGAAAGCGCCGCCCCGGCCTTCGCGTCCTCTTCACGTCGGGCTATACCGATGACGCCATCGACCAGGACGGCAAGCTCGAGCAGGGCATCCTGTTCCTGGCAAAACCCTACAGCCGCGCCGAGCTCGCCCGTATGTTGCGCGTCGCGCTGCGCGAGGACGAAACGGCGATCGCACAGGAGCCGGCGGCGTAGGCGCGCCCCTGTAGCCCGGATGGAGCGAAGCGCAATCCGGGGGCAATGTGCGCCGCAGAAGCGATCCCGGATTTCGCTGCGCTTCATCCGGGCTACGGGTGACTGCTTGCACATAACCGATTGTTAACCCGCGCCGCGTCGCTGCGACGCACTGGTTCCCCTTGCGGCTTCAGCGGCAAAATCCCTACCTCAGCGGCGTCAGTTGTGGCAGCATTCCGTCTGCCGTCAGGGAACCACGATGAACTATTTCCGCACCGCGCTCCTGCTTGCCGGCCTTACCGCCCTGTTCATGGGGGTCGGCTATCTGATCGGCGGCGGCACCGGCGCCGTGATCGCGCTGATGGTCGCGGCTGCGACAAATCTGTTCACCTACTGGAATTCCGATCGCATGGTGCTGTCGATGTACGGCGCCCATCAGGTCGATGCGGGCTCGGCGCCCGAATTCTACAATCTCGTCGCCGAGCTGGCGCAGCGCGCCGCGCTGCCGATGCCGCGCGTGTTCCTGATGGACGAGGCGCAGCCCAATGCGTTCGCGACCGGCCGCAATCCGGAGAATGCGGCCGTCGCCGTCACCACGGGCCTGATGCAGCAGCTCAGCCGCGAGGAGCTTGCCGGCGTGATCGCGCATGAGCTTGCGCACATCAAGCATCACGACACGCTCACCATGACGATCACGGCGACGATCGCCGGCGCGATCTCGATGCTGGCGCAGTTCGGCATGTTCTTCGGCGGCAACCGCAACAACAACGGTCCGGGCATCGTCGGCTCGATCGCGATGATGGTCCTGGCGCCGCTCGGCGCCATGCTGGTGCAGATGGCGATCAGCCGCACCCGCGAATACGCCGCCGACAATTATGGGGCGCGCATCGTTGGCCAGCCGATGTGGCTTGCCTCGGCGCTCGCGAAGATCGAGAACGCCGCGCATCAGGTGCCGAACATGGAGGCCGAGCGCAATCCGGCCACCGCGCACATGTTCATCATTAACCCGCTGTCGGGCCACGGCGTCGACAACCTGTTCGCGACCCACCCCTCGACCGCGAACCGCATCGCCGCGCTGCAGCAGCTCGCCGCCGAACTCGGCACCCAGACCGCGCCGCGCCCGGCCGGTGGAAGCTATCCGCCGCGCAGCCCGTGGGGCGGATCCGGCCAGCGCGGCCCGTGGGGCTAGCGTGAGGTGAGACGGGATTGGACGGCAGCCGCGAAGGCGGTGTGCTCCCTCGCCCCGTTCTTACGGGGAGAGGGTTGGGGTGAGGGGCTGTCTCCGCAAATACGGCGATAGCTGCATTCGCGGAAGCTCTCCCTCACCCGGAACACATCTAGCGATGCGTCATAGCCGAAGCCTTGCTTCGGTGTTCTTGAGAACGGCCGCCGGAGGCGGCCTATACCTCTCCTCGCACGCGGGGCGAGGTGAAGTGGAGCCGCGCTACGCGCTCGCGGCGTCCAGCCGTTCGACCTGGTTTTTGCTCAGCTCAAGTCTGGTTGCCTCGACCAGCGTTGCGACCTGCTCGGGCCTGGTGGCGCTGGCAATCGGCGCGGTGACGGCGGGTTTTGCCATCAGCCAGGCGAGCGCGACCGCGGCCGGCTCGGCGTGGGTTTCCGCGGCGATCCCGTCGAGGCCGGCCAGGATGCGCATGCCGCGCGGGTTCATGTATTTTGGAATGCTGCGTGCACCGCGCGGGCTCTTGGCGAAGTCGCTCTCCGAGCGATATTTGCCGGTCAAGAATCCGGCGGCGAGCGAGAAGAACGTGATCACGCCGACGTCGTTCGCCTCGCAGACGCGTTGCAGCGCGCCTTCGTAGCTTGAGCGCTCCGCGAGGCTGTATTCGGGCTGCATGCTCTCGTAGCGCGGCAGGCCGTTTGCCTTGGCAATGTCGAGCGCGCTCTGGAGTCGCTCCGCCGAGAAGTTCGAGGCGCCGATCGCCCTGACCTTGCCGGCCTTGATCAGTTTGTCATAGGCCGCGAGCGTCTCTTCCTGCGGTGTCGTCTCATCGTCCTTGTGGGACTGGTAGAGGTCGATGAAATCGGTCTGCAGCCGCCGCAGCGAGTCCTCGACGGCGCGCGCGATGTAGTCCGGCTTCAGCCCGACATTGCCGCCGCCCATGTCCATGCCGACCTTGGTGGCGAGGATGATGCGGTTGCGGTTGCCGCGCGCCTTCATCCATTTGCCGATGATCGTTTCGGATTCGCCGCCGCTGTGGCCCGGTACCCAGCGCGAATAGACATCCGCCGTATCCAGGAATGTCAGCCCCTGATCGAGCACGGTGTCGAGCAGGCGAAACGACGACGTCTCGTCCACTGTCCAGCCGAATACATTGCAGCCGAAGCACAGGGGAGGAACAGTGAGGCCGGAGCGGCCGAGCGCGCGATGCTTCATGAGTCTTCTTTCGCTTGTTCTTGATAGCGGGCGCCGGACACTGAGGCAGATCGCCCTTGTTTGCAAGGCGTCGTCCCGTAACCGCCTGGCAGGCGCCCATGCGTCGCTTGGCCAGCTCGGATGGATCGGATCCGTTCGTCGGTCAGGTCAGGCGCGCTGCCCCTCGGTGCCGCATCGACCAAGGAGAGATTTCGTCGCAGAGCAGAAACGCGATTTTATTTGCCGCGGGTCTGATGTAGATTGCGCGGCGAGCTGCCACCGGTTGCGCCGAAATCCGGAGAATGAGCGGCAGCGCGACTGGCCATCGGCAGGCCATTTCTTCTCATTTTTCAGTACGAAATGCTCTGCTCGGGCCGCGCGCCTGGGTGAATGTTTTTTTCATTCCAACCAAACGGAGCGATTGCCATGCATTTCTGCTTCTCTGGTGAATACACCCCGCGTTCCCTGAACAACATCATGGAAAACCCGACGACCAATCGATACGAGGCCGCGAAGAAGTTGATTGAGGCCGCCGGCGGAAAGCTGATTTCGATGTACAGCACGGCGACCGACGGCCCCGGCGTGATGGTGATCTTCGACGTGCCGGATCCGAGCTTCGCGCCTGCGATCAGCGGCGTGGTCGTGGCGGCCGGCGCCATGCAGAATGTGCGGCTGGTCCGGCTCTTTACCCAGGATGAGATCAAGGTGGTGCGTCAGCACGCGACCAAGCTCAAGACCGCCTACACGCCGCCCGGCGGCTAGCAGACCGAGCGATCCAAAACGGCGTAGATCGATCTGACGCTGTTGTCTCTCTCGCGCGGCGGCGCTTGCCAGCGCGCCGCGCGAAGGCGAGGGCCGTTGCGCGCCACAGATCCGGGGCGCGGTCGACGGATGGCAGTCGCTCAGGCGGATGTCCTGCGCGCATGCCGGCTCGCAAGCCCCGGCTGGTTGTGCCGTCGCATGACGTCCGCCGCCTCGCTCGGCATGTCGTCGGGCGAAAATCGCCGCCATTCCTGAGTCACGCGCGCATCGCACCGCCGGCATCTCGGCGCGCGTCACATGCCTAAAACAATGAGCGACTAGTTGTGCGACCGTTGATGTCTCATGTCGCGAGAATGCGGAGGCATGACTCAGTGGCTGAGCCACAAGCTCGGTGTCGTCCCTGCGAAAGCAGGGACCCACAACCACCAATGCTGATTGTCGAGCGACGCTGGGACGACGAGTCCTGTCTACAATGTCCGTCACGGCGTATGGGTCCCTGCTTTCGCAGGGACGACGCATGGGGGAACACCATGGCCAAACGACAAACCGGACGTTCGCGGCGCGCTTTCATCGGTGCCGCTATGGCAGGACTTCCCGCGACACTTCTGCTGCGAACCGCCGCGGCCTTCGACAAGATGACCAAACCGCAGGCGGAATATCGGGACACGCCGAACGGCATCTACTCCTGCGGAATGTGCACGCTGTTCGTCGCGCCCGATGGCTGCAAGGTGGTCGAGGGCGCGATCAGCAAGGACGGCTGGTGCAAGGCCTTTGCCGCGGTGGATTGATCCTGAGCTCACAACTCCCGCGCATTCGAGAACGCGAACGAGGACACGCGCCGCGTGGTCTCGTCCAGGATCAGGGTGCGCGTGATCGGCGGCTCGGCGCGCTGGCTGCAATTCTCGCGCTCGCAAAGCCGGCAGTTGACGCCGATCGGGGTGCCCTCGACCTTTTCCAGATCCATGCCAGTGGCATAGACGAGCTTGGCCGCATGCCGGATCTCGCAGCCGAGCCCGATCGCGAAGCGCGGCTGCGGCTGCGGGTAGGGCGCCACCGGCCGGCGCACCATCTGCGCGATCGAGAAGTAGCGCGTGCCGTCCGGCAATTCGATCACTTGGCTGAGCAGGCGATCCGGCATGTCGAAGGTCGAATGCACGTTCCAGAGCGGGCAGGTGCCGCCGAACTTGGAGAACGGGAAGGTGCCGGAGGAGAACCGCTTCGACACGTTGCCGGCATTGTCGACACGCAGCAGGAAGAACGGCACGCCGCGCGCGTTCGGCCGCTGCAACGTGGTGAGACGGTGGCAGACCTGCTCGAAGCCGGCGTTGAAGCGCTGCGCCAGCACGTGGACGTCGTAGCTCAAGGCTTCGGCTGCGGAATGAAACGCCTGATAGGGCATCATCGCGGCGGCTGCGAAGTAATTGGCGAGCGTGATGCGGTAGAGCCGGCGCGCGGTGTCGTCGAGCGGGCCGGCGCGGCTGACGATGGCGTCGATCGCGGCGCCGCACTCGACAAAGCCGATCTGCAGCGCAAGCTGGAAGCTGCGGCCGGAGCTGTCGACGAGTTCGGAGATCAAGAGCTGCCGGCGGTGCCGATCGAAACGGCGCAGCGTCTCGCGCATCACGTCGACCGGCATCACGCGGGTCAGAATCGAATGTTTTTCGCGCAAGCGCGTGGTCAGCGCCGTGAACAGGCCTTCGGTCGGCACGTTGAGCTCGTCGCGCAAATTCTCCGCGGCGGTCTCGAGCTCCGGAAAATAGTTGCGGTTGGCCTCGATCAGGTCGCGCACCCGCTCGATCGGGTTGGCGTCGAATTGCGAGCCTTCGCGGTCGGCCATCTGCGCCGCCACCAGCGTCTCGCCGCGGCGCGCCTCGGTGTAGGCAGCGTAGAGCCGCTGCAGCGCGTGCGTCACGCCGGGGCAGAGCTCGGCGAGGTCGCGCAGCTCCTGCTTCGGCAGGTCGATCTGGCGGAACAGGGGATCGGAGAAGATTTCGTTGAGTTCCGCGAAGAAGCGATCCTCGTCGGCGGTGGCGAGGTCGCGCAAATCGAGGTCGTAAGTCTCGGCCAGCCGCAGCAGGATCTGCGCCGTCACCGGGCGCTGGTTGCGCTCGATCAGATTGATGTAGGAGGGCGAGATGCCGAGCCCCTCGGCGATCTGGGTCTGCGACAGCCCCAATTGCTGGCGGATCCGCCGGAAGCGCGGACCGACGAACAGCTTCTTGCCGGATTCACCGGGCACGGGTTGGTCTCGATTGCCGCAGCAAATTCTGACCGCCTCGCCCCGCGCGCGGGGAGAGACCGGATCGCGTCGCCAGATGCGATCCGGGTGAGGGGGACTCTCCGCGAGTCTCGCTGCGGAGACAGCCCCTCAGCCCAACCCTTTCCTCGTAAGAACGGGGAGAGGGAGAAGAAAAACCGGCGGGCATGGCAGGCTTCCTGACCTATGTTGTGACAATATTTACAAATCGACATTTATTACAAGTTCAGATGTTACATGACATCACCAATAAAAAACAAGGCATATGTACGAACTTCGCGTTTTCGCGTTTATCTCCTGACACGCAATTCGCAATGCTCTGTCAAGAATGTCGATACGGCGAGCAGGTTGCGGGAATCAAGGTGCAGGCGGCTGGGCAAAGGCAGCCCGATTTTTTGAAGGAGACTGACGATGAGCAAGGGCAGCAATTTCTGGGTGATCGGCGGCGAGTTCGGGTCAATGAACTTCCACAAGCTCGTCGAAGGCTCGGCCCAGGTCCGCGGTCCGTTCAAGACCCGCAAGGAAGCCGAAGAGTGCTGGAAGGAAGTTTCGGAAGAGAGCCGCCACAAGGCCGGCGTGCGCTTCTCCATCGTCGAGGAGCCGTCACGGGTTTCGGCCTGAGCGAGCGTGATCCGGAAAAGTGGGAACCGGTTTTCCCTCGCGACAAACGCAAGCGTTTGCGCCGAGATCATGCTCAAACAAGAGATGACGTCGCGATACGCGATCGCATCGTGATGCAGCTAAGAAAACGTCCAAGGACGGCGGCCCCATCCGGTTTCATCCGGGTGGGGTCGACCGCTTTTGGGACAGCGTCAGGTCGTTGATCTGGGGATAAGTAGTGGTCTAAGTGCTTGGGAACCAACGCCCTTTGCGGACATCTTGGTTGCTGATAGGTTAATGCGCAGGAAACCCGTCACCACGAGGCCGCAAGGCATGTCCGATTCGCAGAACACCGGCAGCGAGGCGCGCGAGATGCGGCCGACGCTGCGAGAGGCGCTGCGGCGGGCGCGGATCGAGGCGGCCGATCGCACCGGTGTTGTCGTCGAACTGCGCGACGCCGAGGTGGCGCGGCTCGAGATCCTCAACGATGCGCTCGATCCGCTGTTCGCGCAGGTGCCGGACAAGGTCGATCTGTTCGACCGCGGCATCAGCCAGGGCGAGACGCCGCGGCTGTGGATCGACGTCGTCGCCCATGTGCTGATGGGGCGCGACAAGCGGATCTACCGCTTCGTGCAGGACACGAGGTTCGGCCGCATCGTGCTCGCCGAATCGCATGACGTGGCCGCGATCGTCGATGCCGTCACCGACTATGTCGCGCGCCGCCTGATCGAGCGCGAGCATGCGATGGTGGCAACGCCGCTTCCGGTTGCCGAGCCGCCGGCGCGGCCGCCCGTCCCGGTGGCGCCGAAGCGCCGTGGCGGGATCGGCATGTTCGTGTTCGGCTTCGTCATGGGCGCGCTCGCGCTGTTCGGTCTCGCGCTGTTTGCGAGCTTGCAAAACTTCTAGCCGCTCGAGGGGCGGGGCATCGTGGTCATAACACCCGCCTCGGCATTTTTCGGCGTCCTCGCGGCCGCCGCGGTGGTCGGCAGCGCCGTGCTGTTCGGCAAGTGGCAGACGTTGAGGCGTGCCGAATACATCCGCACCTTTCACTGGCCGGCGGGCCTGTTGGCGCGGCTCGAGAAGCGTCACCCCGGCTTCACCCGCAAGGACAGCGCGCTGGTCTCGCGCGGCCTGCGGCAGTTCTTCCTCGCCTATCTGATGAGCGGCAGGCGTTACGTCTCGATGCCGTCGCAGGCGGCCGACGACCTCTGGCACGAATTCATTCTCTACACCCGCGAATACGATGCGTTCTGCCGCCGCGCCTTCGGCGGCTTCCTGCATCACACCCCCGCGGTCGTCCTGGTGAAGGAGCGGCGCAGGAGCAATGAGGGCCTGCGGCGGGTCTGGTGGTACTGCTGCAAATACGAGAACATCGATCCGGTCAGGCCGACACGGCTGCCGCTGCTGTTCGCGCTCGACGCCAAGCTGAACATCGCGAACGGCTTCATCTACCACACCGACTGCGAGGCGCTGCGCCGCAGCGGCATCGGTGGCAGCAGTCCCTATTGCGGCGGCGATTTCTCCGACTCCTCGATCGACGGATCGTCAGCCGGCTTCGGCGATGCCGGCAGCGACGGGAGCAGTGGCAGCGATGGCGGTGACGGCGCCGGCGATGGTGGCGGCGGTGACAGCGGCGGCGGGTGTGGCGGTGGCGGGGGCGGCGATTAGGACAGTCGTACTTGCTTCAATTCGCGAATGCCGGCGTGATCGCCGAGCCCGCGCACGGTCTGCTCGCAGCGCCAGCCATTGCCGTCACGCTCGATCGTGAACAAATTGTAGGCCGCCGCCGGATAGTGCTTGCGCGCCAGCGCCGATGCCGACGGCACGCCGATCGCCGGGATCTTCCGCTCCGGGCCGTCGAACCACATCGTCGAATGGATGTGGTCGTGACCATGCAGCACCAGCTCGACGCCGTGGCGCCTGAGCAGCGCCAGCAGCTGATGCGAATCGGTCAGGCGCTTGGCGCGGCCGTCGGAGTGCAGCGGGTGATGCACCAGGAGGACGCGGAAGGCGTTCTCCCGCGACAGCTGCGCGAGGATCGCGTCAAGCGCATCGAGCTGGGGATGGCCGAGCCAGCCGGTCGCCATCAGCGGCGGGGTCGGCACCGCCGAGGAGACGCCGATCAGTGCCAGCGGCCCGCGGCGGCGCACGAACGGAAAATGCGCTGTCGCGCCGTCAGCGTCGCCGCGCAGATAGTCGCCGAAGTGACTGACGAAGCGATGCCGGGTCGCGCGCACATAGGCGTCGTGGTTGCCGGGGACCACGGTGACGTCGGCAGGTGAACCCACGCCCTCCAGCCATTGCCGGGCCGGATTGAACTCGGCATCCAGCGCCAGATTGACCAGGTCACCGGTCACGGCGACATGGTCCGGCTGCTGCGCCTGCATGTCCGACACCAGCGCGTCGAGCACGTCGCGACGGTGATATTTGTGACGGTTGCGCGTCCAGTTCAGGTAGCCGAAGGCGCGCTTGCCGGCGAGATCGCGCAGCCGCGCCGCCGGCAGCGGCGGCAAATGCGGGTCCGACAGATGCGCGAGGCGGAACGCCGCCATCATGCGATTCCCTTCGGATTGTCCGCGAAAAGTGGCCGCCAGCCGGTCATGTCGTGCTATCCCGAACGTCCTGCCCTGTATTGGCAAGAGCCGCGCAGGCGCGCAAGGATCAATGCACGGATCAAGCACCATGATGTCGAGGGTTCAGTGACGGTCCTGCTCGATTTACGCAAGCGCTACGAGCCGCAGATCAGATGGGTGTTTCATTTCTACTGGCGGCTGGTCCGCAGCATGACGCTCGGGGTCCGTGCCGTCGTGCTCGATGCCGACAACAGGGTGTTCCTGGTCAAGCACAGCTACGTCCACGGCTGGTATCTGCCGGGCGGCGGGGTCGAGGTCGGCGAAAGCTTTATCGAGTCGCTGCGGCGCGAATTGGAGGAGGAGGGGCGGATCGAGCTCAAGGGCGAGCCGGCGCTGCACGGCATCTTCCACAACAGCCACGTCTCGCCGCGCGATCATGTCGCGGTCTACGTCGTCAGGAACTATCGGCAGGACCGCCTGCCGGAGCCGAATCGCGAGATCGTGGCCTGCGGCTTCTTCGATCCGGCTGATCTGCCTGACGAGACCACCCCCGGCACGCGGCTGCGGATCGCGGAGGTGCTCGAGGGCAAGCCGCCGACGGCGACATGGCGGTGATGGACCGCGCCCGCGCCAGATGCTATTCCGCGCCCCACAATGACCGAATTGTCCCTGACCATCCTGCCCGAGACCCCGAAAGACGCCCAGGCGATCGAGCGGCTGCACGAGCGCACCTTCGGGCCCGGCCGCTTCGTGCTCAGCGCCTACCGGCTGCGCGAGCATGTTGATCATCTGCTCGATGTCTCCTTCACGGCGCGGATCGGCACGCTGCTGGTCGGCTCGGTGCGCCAGCTGCCGGTCACGATCGGCGATACGCCGGCCCTGATGCTTGGGCCGTTGACGGTCGAGCCGCCGTTCCGCAGCCGCGGCGTCGGCCGTGCGCTGCTCGAGCGTGCGATCAATGATGCCCGCGCCAAAGGCCATCGGCTGATCGTGCTGGTCGGCGACGAGCCGTATTATGCGCGGGTCGGCTTCAAGCCGGTCCCGAAGGGACGCATGACCATGCCCGGCCCGGTCGATTACAGTCGCTTGCTTGTCATGGAACTGGTCGACGGCGCGTTCGAGGGCGTATCCGGGCCGATCCAGCCGGACTGGAGCAAGGCGATCTGACATCCGCGCGAGCGGTGCCGGAACGGTTGCGCACCATCGGAAACTGAAGCACAGTTGAGGCAAGCGCCGGGACAAGACCGGCGCATGTCATATCAACAGGGAGAGTGCGCGCCATGATCAAGGTCAGTGTGATGTATCCGAATAATCCAGGCGCACGCTTTGATCACGACTATTATCGCGACAAGCACATGCCGCTGGTGAAGGCGCGGCTGGGCGACGCATGCAAATATTACACCGTCGACAAGGGCCTCGCCGGCGGCGCACCGGGGCAACCCGCAACCTATGTCGGAATGTGCCACATCTTCTGTGACTCGGTTGAGGCCTTTGCCGCCGGCATGGGCAAGCACGCCCAGGAGATCATGGGGGACATCCCGAACTACACCGATCTGCAGCCGGTGATCCAGATCAGTGAAGTCGTCGTCGGCCACTGATCGAGCAGGTTACGCGGCTCCCCTCAGAGACGCTGGTTGCCCGGATGGGGCGAAGCGAAATCCGGGATCAGTCTCATCGCGGGAGCAATCTCCCGGATTGCGCTGCGCTCCATCCGGGCTACGCGATCGCAAAATCCCTCTGCCGCTGGCGGCAGAGGGATACGCTTGGCTCAGAACTTCAGATTGGCGAACGCCCGCACGCCGAGGCCCGGCATCAGCACCTCGTCCTTGGTATAGGAAACGGAGTTGCGGATGTTCTGGTTGAGCAGATTGTTGCCGGCCAGACCGAGCGTCATCTCGCGCGCGCCGATCCATGACGAATTCAGCTTGGTGTTGTAGGTGATCTCCGCGTTGAGGAGATTGTAGCCCGCGGTCGGGGTCTCGCCGATGACGGCGATGTCGTTCTGCGCAAAGGCGTGCACCAGATTGATGCGGGTCAGCCAGTTGCTGTCGCGCCAATAGAAGCCGCCGCCAAGCCGCACTGGTGGAATCCGCGGCACATTGGTGCCGTCGGTGAAGGTGGCGCGCACCACGTCGAACTGGTTCTCGATGCCCCAGATGCCGCCGTTGAGCGGGCCGATGTCGAACTGGCTCTGGAATTCGGCGCCGCGAAAGATCGCGTCGCGCTGCGAATAAACCGCCTGCCGCGCCTCATTGTTGGGGTCGCCATTGCCGCAGGAGTCGAAATCGTCGCCGCACATCACCCCGGTCAGGCGGCGATAGATGAAGTTGCTGAAGCGGGTGTAGTAGGCGGTGGCCTCGAAGCGGAACGGTCCGGTCGCCTTGCGCAGGCCGATCTCGACCGATTTCGCGGTCTCGATGGTCAGGTTCGGATTGCCGATGTCGAAAGTCGCGGTCGCATCATGCGCGCCGCGCGAGAACAGCTCCGCAGGCTTCGGCGCGCGTTCGACATATTGCGCGGTGATGCTGCCGACGAGATCGCCGGGCAGGTTCTGCAGTAGCCCGATGCTGCCGCTGACTGGCGTGTAGGACGGATTGCGTGCGATCGAGATCTGCGGTGCGCCGTCAGGCAGATAGTCCGCCGGGAAATTCGGCATCGATCCGTGCAGGTCGACATGCTCGATGCGGCCGGCGATCTGCGCCTTGGTCGAATCCGTGAACTTGAACTCGTTGAACACGTAACCCGCGACGCGGTTGTTGTTGTTCGGACTCCACAGGCCGTTGAACAGCGAGCCTGGATCGTCCGGGCTCGGCGCGGTCAGCTCCTGATGCCCGGCCTGCACGCCGAACGCGGTCGTCACCGTGGCGAAACGCGCGTTGAACGGCATCATCTGCACCTCGACGCGGGCTTCCTGCTCCTTGTTGGTGAAGGTCTGCCGCACGCCGTCGCTGAACGGGTCGGTCGGATCGGCGAGGCCGAGCTCGTTGTGGCGATAGTCGGTCGCGCCGACCCAGAACCGCACCGCATCGATTGCAGCAGTATCGGGCCGGTACTCGCCCTTGATGGCGATCTTGGTCTGGTGCGCGTCGATCCGGGTCTGGTGATCGGCGCCGTCGGTGCCGGGGATGTGGTAGAGCGAGTCGTTCTGGGTGATCGCCGCGCCGATATAGCCGCCCTGGAAGAAATAGGAGGCGCCGACCGACGCGCCGTCCGACTGCGTCGCGGAGTTCGGCTGGCGGCCGTTGAATGGCTGGCCGGGCACAAATAAATAGGGATAGCTCGGGATGCTGTAGTCGCTGGTGGTGCGGCCATAGACGTCGGCATGCACGGCGACATTGTTGCCGCCGGCGTCCAGCAGCATGCCGCCCTCGACGCCGCGGTTGACCGAACTCACCGAGGTGCGGGTCTCGACATTGAGGCAACCCGGCGCGCCGGCGTCGGCCAGCGGAGCCTTCACCGGCAATCCGTAGCTCTGGAACGGCGCCGCCGCGCAGGTCGGCATCGCATCGGGAATCCGGTTGTTAGTGGCGCTGACGACGCCGCCGATCGAGGTCGAGCCGTAGCGCAGCGCGGCCGGACCGCGCACCACTTCGATCTGGTTGGTCGAGAGCGGATCGATCGGGACGAAATGATCCTCGCCGAGATCCGACACGCCGCCGCCGCCGAGACCGTTTTCGACGATGCCGACGCGATTGACGTCGAGGCCGCGGATGATCGGCCGGCTCGACGCGCCGGGCGCGAAGCTCGAACCGGTGATGCCGGGCTTGGAGAACAGAAGATCGCCGAGCGTGGCGCTGCCGGAGCGCCGCAGTTCCTCGTTGGGTATCACGGTGACGGTGGCGAACTGATCGGTCACCACGGGCAGCACCCCCTGCTGCGGTGCCGGCGCCGGTGCCGCAGGCGCCGGTTGCACGGCCGCGGCGCGTTCGCGGTTGCGGCTCGGCGCGGACCGGGCAACATGGCTCGGCGTGCGCGTTGGCGCGGTCCGGTGCCGTTGGATCGGGCTCGGTGCCGTCACGGTGATGTCAGGGAGTTGCGTCGGCGTGTCGTCGGCAAGCGCATTGTGGCTCATCGCTCCCAGCAATAGCCAGCTCACGCTCCCGATGTGGAGTGCTCGTTTCTTCTGAAGTGTCATTGTCCCGATCCAGGCCCGTCAAAATGACGGATCGATTCCGATTTGCCCCACCGGCGCAGGCCGCAAATGTGACGCGGCCGTCCGCTCAGGGCGTTCAGCAATCAGTCGATGTCAGGACAGGGGAGGTGCGCGGGAGCGGAAGGCCGCCGGCGCCGATTTCAGATGGGCGAATTCGGCATTGGTAGTGCGGAACAGAAGCTCGATGGCTTCCGGCAGCAACAGCACCGGCGGCGCCGTGAACAGCATGCTGCTCGCGAGCGAGATGACGGCGCAGATCGCGCAATTGTCGGCCGGGTGCCGGTCGTTGTCGGGATTGGCGGGCTGTGGCGTCCCGGTCACCTGGACGGCGAGGTCCGGCGTCGCCGAGGTCCCGATATAGGCGAGATCGACCAGCGACAGCCCGGTCTGGACTGCGGGCGCCGCTTGCGCAGCCGCGATCGGATGGAAATGCCCGAATGACAGCATGAACTGGACGGCGAGCGCGAACAGCGCCAGCCGCGAGCCAGTCTTGATGTGTTGCCGGAACCACTTCATGCCGATAACGCCCGCCCAATCGGGAGCGCATCAACACCCCAGCGCCCCGATGTTATATTATAACATCGGATGGCGTGCGCGATGTCAACCAGCGTTCAGACAAACCGTGTCGATGCGTTGCCTGTGTGTGTTTGACGCAACGCCGACGCGAGCCCGGCCGGGCTCAGCGGCCCTCGCGCAGCCATGTTGCCGCGAATGCACCGAGCAACAGCAGCAGGCCGACCAGGCCGGCGAACATCGGCAGCACGCCGACACCCTTGACGACGCTGGCGTCGCGCATCTTGACGCCGAGCCAGCCGTCGCCGCGGAAGATCGAGGAGGAGCGCACCGGCACGACGCGCGGCATGTCGAGGCTCGAACCGTCGACGATGCGCCGTGCATCGCCGCCGGTCGCCTGCGCCAGCGGCTTCAGCATGTCGGTGGTCGAGGTGACCTCCGAGAATTCCTTCGGATTGGTCGGGCCGACATTGATCAGCGCCTTCAGCGTGCCGTCGGTGGCCTGCCACAGGCCGAGCTCGTTGGCGGGCAGCGTCGCGCGCCACTCGCCGGGATCGCCGGCGGTGAGCGTCAGTTCACGCGTGGTACCGCTCGGCGACGTCACGGTGACCGGCGAGACGGTGTCGGCCATGGTCTGGCGCACCACCATGAGATCCTTGCCCTGCACCTGCATGCGCAGCGCCTCTTCATCGAGGTCGGGCTGCTTCATCAGCCAGTGCGACACCCGCCGCAACAAATCGAGATGCGGGCCGCCGCCCTCGTAGCCGCGCGCCCACAGCCAGATGTGGTCGGAGAGCAGCAGCGCGACGCGGCCTTCGCCGAAGCGCGACAGCAGCAGCAGCGGCTTGCCGTCGGCGCCGGTCATGACCGGCGGATTGATCGCGTTGCGGGTATCGACGGTGCGGAAGAACCGGCTCCAATGCGGCGGCTCGGCATTCGAGCCTTCCAGCCCGCGCGTCACCGGATGACGTTTACCGGCATCGCTTAAGTGCGCGTAGAACGGCTTCTCGGTCACGCCGACCGGTTCGGCCGGCAGCACCGAATCCAGCGGGGTGCGCCAGATGCTGGTGGTCGAGGCGTAGTCGGGACCCGCGGAGACCAGCACCGCGCCGCCGGCGCGGACATAGCGCGCGATGTTGTCGAAATAGGCGATCGGCAGCACGCCCTGGCGGGCGTAGCGATCGAAGATGATCAGCTGGAATTCGTTGATCTTCTGCTGGAACAGCTCGCGGGTCGGAAATGCGATCAGCGACAGCTCGTTGATCGGCGTGCCGTCCTGCTTCTCCGGCGGACGCAGAATGGTGAAGTGCACGAGATCGACGCTGGGGTCGGACTTCAACAGGTTGCGCCAGGTGCGTTCGCCGGAATGCGGCTCGCCGGACACCAGCAGCACGCGCAGCTTGTCGCGGACGCCGTCGATCGCGACCACAGCGCGGTTGTTGACCGGTGTCAGCTCGTTCTCGAGCGGCGAGGCCTCGATCTCGACGATGTTGGGTCCGGCGTGCTTGATGTCGATGTCGACGCTTGAGGTCTGACCGCTGGTCAGGGTGCGCTCGTTGATCACTTCGCCGTCGCGGCGGATCGTGACCTTGGCGCGCTCGCCGGTGACGCCCTGGTCGTCGAGCCGGAAGGTGATGGTCTGGGTCTGGCCGACGATGCCGAAGCGCGGCGCGGCGGTGATCGCGATGCGGCGGTCGCGCTCGTCCTTGCGGCCGGTGATCAGTGCGTGGACCGGCGCCTGGAAGCCGAGCGCCTGGGTGTTGGCGGGAATGTCATGCACGCGGCCATCGGTGATCATGAACGCGCCGGCGACGCGCTCGACCGGAACGTCCGACAGCGCCGACGTCAGCGCGCCGAACAGTTTCGTGCCATCGGTCTCGCCATCGGCCTGACCCGCCTCGACGACGCGGACCTCGAGGCCCTTGATCTGCTTCAGGCTGTCGACCAGCGCCTGCCGCGCCTTGTCCGTCTCCTGGTTGCGCGTGCCGAAATTCTGGCTCGGGCTCTTGTCGACCACGACGGCAGCGACCGAGGACAGCGGCTCGCGGTCCTCGCGGGTGAAGGAGGGATTGGCCAGTGCCAGCAGGATCAGCGCCAGCGCGGCGACCCGCACCGCGGCGCCCCGCGCGCGCGACACCAGGAGCAACACGGCGATGACGACGATCGCGCCGAGCGCGAGCCACAGCACGAGCGAAGGAACCAACGGTGTGAACGCGATGCCGTAGTTCATGTTATTGTCCCAGCCGCTCGATCAAGGCAGGCGCGTGCACCTGATCGGCCTTGTAGTTGCCGGTCAGCGTGTACATCACGATGTTGACGCCGGCGCGGAAGGCGAATTCGCGCTGGCGCGGCTCGCCCGGCGTCAGCGGCAGCATCGGCTGGCCGTCGGGGCGGATCGCCCAGGCACCGGCGAGGTCGTTCGACGTGATGATGATCGGCGAGACGCCGTCGCCGCCGCGCGCCGGGCGCTGCGCAGCCTCGTCGTCGTCCTCGCGCGGCAGCGCCTCGACCCAGGTCTGGCCGGAGTTAAAGCGGCCGGGGAAGTCGCGCAGCAGATAGAACGTCTTGGTCAGCACGTGCTCGCGCGGCACCGGCTCGAGCTCGGGCACGTCGAGAGTCGACAGCAATTCGCGCAGCGTCTGCATGCCGGGCGTTTGCGATGAGCCGTTGTCCCCCGGCGGCGCTTCGACGGCGTCACGGGTATCGAAGATGACGGTGCCGCCCTGCTTCATGTAGGCGTCGATCTTGTTGATGGCATCCTGCGGCGGCTTCGCCGCGCCCGGCACGATCGGCCAGTAGATCAGGGGGAAGAACGCCAGCTCGTCGCGCGCGGGATCGATGCCGACGGGATCGCCGGCTTCCAGCGCGGTGCGCTGTCCGAGGAATAGCGTCAGTCCGGACATCCCCGCCTTGACGATGGAATCGACGTCGGCATTGCCGGTCACGACGTAGGCGAGCCGCGTCTGCGACACCGCCTTGATGGCGAAGTCGTCGCTGCTGGCGTTCTGCGCGCGGCTCGGCGCGGGCACCATCGTGGTCGCAAGGATGAAGGCCAACGCGAGAACGGCCGGCGCCGCGCGCCGCCGGACCAGCGCGGCAAGGCCGCCGCCGAGCAAGGCCACCACGATCGCATCGAGCAGGAACAGCGCCAGCGCCGTCGACAGCATGATGCCGCGCAGGTCGCGCGGTTCGGCGTTGGTGTAGCTCGCACGCGTCGCGCGCAGGGCCGAGGTGTCGAGCGGCGCGATCCGATCGGCGGAGGCGAGCGTGTTGACCGCGATCGGGCTCTCGGCAGTGCCGTAGAAGCCGGGCGGATGGTCGGCCGTGCCGCGATCGCGATAGTCCGCCGACATCGGCTTGGCGCTCGAGGGCGGCGGGCCGAAGACGCCGAAGCCGTCGAGCGTGCGCAGCGGCGCAACCGTCTCGGCATTGGGATCGCTGGCGACGCCGGGGCCGGGCTTCGAGGTATAGCCGGACATGTCGATCAGCCGGCGCAACATCTCGACGAAGGTGCCGGACATCGGTAGGTCCGACCAGCGCATGTCGGCGCCGACATGGAACAGGCTGACCACGCCCTTGCCGCGACGCTCGCCGGTGACCAGCGGCGTGCCGTCCTCCAGCGAGGCCCAGCTCTTGGTCGAGAGCACGGCGTCGGGCTCGGCCAGCACCTGGCGGTTGACGGTGATGTCCTTCGGCACGGTGAGGCCCGAGAACGGGCCATCGGCGGCGAACGAGGCCATGTGCTGCGGCTTCTCCCAGGTCAGGCTGCCGCCGAGCGTGCGTCCGCCGCGGCGCAGCTTGACGGGAACGAGGTCGTCATCGGCCTGGGCGAGGCGCGGACCTGCGAAGCGCACCAGCACGCCGCCTTGCTCGATCCAGGCATTGAGCCGGTCGCGAATCTCCGGCGATAGCGTGCCGACGTCGGCCATCACGATCATCGGCAGCCGCTGGTCGAGGAATTGCCCGATCACCTGCTGCGGCGCGCCGCGATCGCCGAGCCTGACATCGGCGAATGGCGACAGCGCGCGGGAGAGATAGAAGGTCGACGCCAACAGTGGCTGCGCGGTGTCGTTGCTCGCACCCGAGACCACGCCGATGGCGCGGCGGCGCCAGCGCCGGTCGAGCAGCTGCACGGCGCCGGCCGAATGTTCGCCGGAGATTTCGAGCCGTGCGATGTCGTTGCGCAATTCGACCGGAAGATCGAAGGCGGCTTCGGTCTCGCGATCCTGCGGTCCGAATGTGTAACGGGCCTCGCCGATCGGCGAGCCCTTGGCGTCGACCGCGCGCACCGTTCCCGCCGCGATGCCGCTCTCGGTGCGCAGCACCTTCACCGTCATCTTGGCGGCGGCGTTCTCGGCCGCGACCAGCGCCTGCGCCGACTGCGCTCCGCCCGCATAGATCGTCAGATTGCGGCTCTCGATCACCTTGCCGAGCCCCTCGGTGAATTCGCTGCCGCGTCCGGTGTCGACGCCGTCGGACAGCCAGGCGATATCGCAGTCGCCGGTCGACTTGAGGAAACGTCCAAGCGCGCCGAGGGTTTCAACCCGATCGACCGAGTAGGGCTTCGGCGCGAGCTGGCGCAGCGCGACGCGCGCGGCGCCGGCCGGCATCAGCGTGATGTCGCGCGCGGGCTCGGACAGCGGCACCAGCGCGACGCCGCGGCGGTCGCTGTCGGCGTTGGCGATCAGTTCGTCCGCCGCCCTGATCCGCGCGTCCCAGCTCGAGGCCGCGCTCCAGCCGTCGTCGAGCAGGATCACCAGCGGCAATTTACCGGCGGCAACGCCAGTCTGCGGATTCCAGATCGGGCCGGCAGCGGCGAAGATGACGAGCGCGGCGGCAGCGAGCCGCAGCAGCGTCAACCACCACGGCGTGCGCGACGGCGTCTCCTCCTTGGGCGCGATGTCGAACAATAGACGTGTCGGCGGAAACTCGATCCGGCGCGGCCGCGGCGGCATCACGCGCAACAGCCACCACAGCACCGGCAGGCTGACCAGCCCCAGCAGCAGCAGCGGTTCGGCAAAGGAGAGGGGGAGGCCTGCGATCATGCGCTGCGTCCCGCCTTGACTATTGAGCGGCCGCCGCCCTTGCTCACCATCATGCCGGCATGCAGGAACAACAGCAGCTCGGCCGCGGAGCGGCTGGTGGTGTGGGTCGAGAACAGCCAGTCGAGCCGATTGGTCTCGCCGCGGATCTGGTCGCGGTGCAGCGCGACCCGGGCGACATAATCGCTCGCCCAGCTCTCGGCGCGGCCCGCGGTGATAACGCTGCCGATCTCCGGCTCGACGAATTCGACGCGTCCGGAATAGGGGAAGGTCTCTTCGGCCGGATCGACGACCTGGATCATGGTGCCGTGCGCGCCGGAGGAGGAAAGCCCGGCCAGCATCGCCGTGATCTCCGTGATCGGCGACCAGAAATCCGACAACACGACGACTTCGGCCAGCGACGACGGCACGAAGGACGGCGGCAGGCTCGCGCGCGTCTTCTCGTCGTGCAACATCGCTTCCGCCATCTTGTCGATCACGTTGAGGCTTGCCGTCGGATTCAGCAGGCCGGGAATGCCGACGCGTTCTCCGCCCGCAACGAGCAGCTCGGCGAGCGCGAAGGCTACGATTAGTCCGCGCTCCAGCTTGCTGTCGCGCGCCTCGCGCGAGGCAAAGGCCATCGACGGCGAGCGGTCGGGCCAGATCCACACCGTGTGCGCGGCTTCCCACTCCTGCTCGCGGACATAGAGATGGTCGTCGCGTGCCGAGCGGCGCCAGTCGACGCGCTGCGACGGCTCGCCGGAGACGAAGCGGCGGTATTGCCAGAAATTCTCGCCCGAGCCGGCGCGGCGGCGGCCGTGCAGGCCATGGATGACGTTAGCAGCGACACGGCGGGCCTCAAGAACCAGACGCGGCAGCGATGCGGCGAGCGTTCGGCTTTCGCCATCGGCACGTCGAACCGCAAGGATCTCCTCGTTCTGGTGCCTGTTGTCTGCGGCCATCAACCGATCCGGGTCTTCAGTTGCTTGATCACGTCGGGAATGGTGCGGCCCTCGGCGCGCGCCGAGAAGGTCAGCGCCATGCGGTGCTTGAGCACGGGCTCGGCGAGATCGAGCACATCGTCGATCGACGGCGCGAGTCTCCCGTCGAGCAATGCACGGGCGCGCACCGCGAGCATCAAGGCCTGGCTGGCGCGCGGACCTGGGCCCCAGGCGATCAGCTTGCCGGCCTCGCCGCCCTCAGTGCCGGGACGCGCGGCGCGGACCAGCGTCAGGATCGCCTCGACCACGGAATCGCCGACCGGCAGGCGCCGCACCAGGCGTTGCGCGGTGAGCAGCGTCTCGGCATCCATCGACGGTTTGGCCGCGGCTTCTTCGGCGCCGGTGGTTTCGAACAGGATGCGCCGCTCGGCGTCGCGATCGGGATAGTCGACGTCGATTTCCATCAGAAATCGGTCGAGCTGCGCTTCGGGCAGCGGATAGGTGCCTTCCTGCTCGAGCGGGTTCTGTGTCGCGAGCACGTGAAACGGCTTTGGCAAATCATGCCGCGCGCCGGCAATGGTGATGTGTTGCTCCTGCATGGCTTGCAGCAGCGCCGACTGGGTGCGCGGGCTGGCGCGGTTGATCTCGTCGGCCATCAGCAGCTGCGCGAACACTGGACCTGCGATGAAGCGGAACGAACGCTTGCCGGCCGAGCTCTCGTCGAGCACTTCGGCGCCGAGAATGTCCGACGGCATCAGGTCGGGGGTGAACTGAATGCGCTTGGCATCGAGGCCGAGCGTGACGCCGAGGGTCTCGACCAGCTTGGTCTTGGCGAGACCGGGCACGCCGATCAACAGCGCGTGGCCGCCGGACAGGATCGTCACCAGGGTGTTTTCGATCACCTGGTCCTGGCCGAAGATGACGGTGGAGACCGCTTCCTTGGCGGCCTTGATCTGGCCCGCGACCTGCTCGGCCGAACGGACGATCACATCCTCCAGTTTCTCGACGCTGTCTGCACCAGCCATTCGATCCGCTCCTTCTTGACGATGCGCGCACATTGGCGCGTCGTCATCATCTGTCGTCATCTCGGCCCTCATGCTAAACCTGAGCGAAGGCCATGTATTCGTTGAATTAAACTATCCCCACCTTATCGGTGTTTCAGGGTATGAACGGCATCACGATGTGGCGAGAATGACATCCCGACCACATCTCAGGATATGTGCACCAAACGTGCCAGATTGAAGGTAGGAAAGTTTAAGGCAAACAATGGCGAAGCAAGGGCAGAGCGATTCCGGCAGGGAAACCACGGGCCTCGGGAGCAAGGGTCTCGAAGGGCTCACCACGGCCGCCAATCAAGCTGCGACATCGGGTCCGGCCGGACGCAAGGGCCTGCCGCCGGTTCACCTGTGGAATCCGCCATTCTGCGGCGATCTCGACATGCGAATCGCGCCTGACGGCACCTGGTTCTACATGGGAACGCCGATCGGCCGCCCCGCGCTGGTGCGGCTGTTCTCCACGATCCTGAAGCGCGAGGACGGCAAGCACTTTCTCGTGACACCGGTGGAGAAGGTCGGCATCCGCGTCGATGACGCGCCGTTCCTTGCCGTGGAAATGCAGACCGGGGATGACGCGCGCGGCCGCCTGCTCAGGTTCCGCACCAATGTCGACGATTGGGTCGATTGCGAGAAAGGCCACGGCCTCAGATTCGAGGCGGCCGAGGACGGCGGATTGACGCCCTACCTGCATGTCCGCGCCGATTTGTGGGCCAAGGTCACCCGCGCGCTCTATTACGATCTGGTTGACATGGGCGAGCAGCGGATGGTCGATGGTCAGGAGATGTTCGGCATCGAGTCCGGCGGCGAGTTCTTCGCGATGGCCGATGCCAGTCAGGTGAGGGACGCACTTTGAACGAGCCGTTGCTGAAGGTGGAGCCGGCGACGATCAGCTCGACGGAATTCTTCGCGCGGGCCCGCACGCGGCTCACTTTCGACGTGCCGGCGGGCCTGGTCGATCCGCATATCATTCCGCGCACCGGAGATTCCGGCAACGACCGCATGCTCGAGATCGTGGCGCAGGAGCAGCCGGTGCGGCCGGCCGCGGTGCTGATCCCGGTGGTCGATCACCCCGAGCCGACCGTGCTGTTGACGCAGCGCTCGCCCAATCTGTCGAGCCATGCCGGCCAGATCTCGTTTCCCGGCGGCAAGATCGACGCCACCGACGCCTCGCCGCTCGATGCCGCGCTGCGCGAGGCCTGCGAGGAAGTCGGGTTGAAGCGGGAATTCATCGACCCGGTCGGCTATCTCGACCTTTATGGCACCGCGTTCGGCTTCCGCATTCTGCCGACGGTCGCGAAGGTGAAGCCGGGATTCACGCTTGCGATCAACGAGGCGGAGGTGGTCGATGCGTTCGAGGTGCCGCTCGCCTTCCTGATGAATCCCGAGAATCATCAGATCCACACCAAGGAATTCCGCGGCATGGACCGGTCCTATTACGCGATGCCGTTCGCCGAGCGCTACATCTGGGGCGCGACCGCGGGCATTCTGCGCGTGCTGTATGAGCGGATCTATCTGTCATGATCCGCACGGTATTGACCGAGATCGGAATCTTTCTGGTCCCGTTCGCGGTCTATGCCATCTTCCTCATCGCGACGCGGTCCGGCGTGACGCTGCCGGCGTCATGGCCGCTCGACATGATCGCAAAGCTGACGCTGGTGGCGCTGGTGATGGTCATCGTGAGCTTCGTGCTGCTGGCCGAATTGACTGGCGCGCCGCCGAATTCGACCTACGTTCCAGCCCATATCGAGAACGGCAAGCTGGTGCCGGGAGTTGAGAAATGAGCGAGGTGCGCCTGTTGTCCGACGCGCCATGGCTCGCTTCCGGGCCTGCGGCGCGCGTACTCGACCTGCTCAACGCCGACGGCGAGGAAGCGCGGGTGATCGGCGGGGCCGTGCGCAACGCCTTGATGCAGATTCCGCTCGCCGACATCGACATCGCCACCACGGCGCTGCCGGAGGAGGTGATCCGCCGCGCCAAGCGGGCGGGCATCAAGAGCGTGCCGACCGGCATCGAGCACGGCACGGTGACCCTGGTCGTCGATAGTCAGCCCTTCGAGGTGACGACGCTGCGCGAGGATACCGAGACCTATGGCCGCAAGGCCAGGGTGGCGTTCGGGCGCGACTGGGTGCGTGACGCCGAGCGGCGCGACTTCACCATCAACGGCCTGTCGGTCGACGCCTCGGGCGTCGTGCACGATCACGTCGGCGGCCTCGCCGACATCGAGGCGAGGCGCGTGCGCTTCATCGGCGATCCCGCGCAGCGGATTGCCGAGGACTATCTGCGCATCCTGCGCTTCTTCCGTTTTCATGCCGCTTATGGCGCGGGCGAGGTCGATCGCGCCGGTTATCTTGCCTGCATCGGCGGGCGCGCGGGACTTTCCGGCCTCTCGGCTGAGCGGATCCGTATGGAGATGCTCAAGCTCGTGGTCGCGAACGGCGCCGCGAGCGCGGTGGTCGCGATGGGTGACGGCGGCTTGCTGCAGCCGCTGTTTGGCGGCGTTGCCTATACCGGGCCGTTCGCGGCGATGATCGAAATCGAGCGGCTGATGGTGCTCGCGCCGAGCGCGATGCGAAGGCTCGCCGCGCTGACGGTCGCCGTGACGGAGGACGCGCGGCGCATCGCCAGCCGGCTGCGGCTCTCCAACGCCGAGGCCAAGGCGCTCGATTCGATGGGCCATCGCTGGTGGCGCTTGCCCGCCATGGACGAGGCGCATGCCAGGCGAAGGCTCTACCGGCTCGACGAGGAGCCCTATCGCGACCGGGTGCTATTGGCCTGGGCGCGAACCGGCGCGGGCCAGGACGTCGATCAGTGGCGCGCGCTCGCCACGCTGCCGGAGCGCTGGCGCGCCCCTCACTTTCCATTGCGGGCCTCGGATTTCATCGCGCGCGGCATTGCCGAGGGACCGGCACTCGGCCATGTCCTGACCCTGGCGGAGGATGCCTGGCTGGCCGCGGACTTTCCGCTGGAGCCGAAGATACTGTCCGATATCGCCGACCAGACCGCGGCCCGTTTCACCCGCGATCATCGGCTTTGAATTTCCTCTGAGTTTTCTTGCCGGCGTCTCGATGCCGCCGTGATCCGCGGCGGCACGGTGGCAATTGGCTGAACGACGATCGGTCGAACGTCGCATGGAGACGATGCTGCCGGCACCTGCCAGTCAGTATCGCGCCAAAAGATCACGCCGCCTTGCGCTTCTTCTTGCGGTCGCCGTCGTCGTCTTCGTCCTCTTCTTCCGCGTCGTCCTCGTCTTCGTCGTCTTCCTCTTCATCGTCCTCCGGATCGAGCTCGGTCGATTCGAGCGCGACGAGCGGCAAGGTTTCGCGAAACAGATCGCCGTCCGTACCCATCCACAGGCACTCGACCTTGTCCTCGTCGATTTCGACGACCGTGATCGGATGGCCGCCGGACTTCAGCATGACAACATCGCCTGGTTTCAGTTCCATGATTTTCCCTCCGCGCTGGATAACGCGGGCGGCAGGCTAGCGACCGGTGATGACAGTCAAATCACGGCCGGCGCCTGGCGCAGTGGATTTGCTGTGAAATCAGCCGCTGCGTTATTTGCGCGCGGCAGGAACCAGTTCGCCCAGCGAGCGGATGATGCGGTCCGGCTTGATGGTCGATCCCGGCGGCAGCCCGACGCCATGGACGTCCATCCAGATCGCATAGATGCCAAGCCGCTGCGGCGCCACGACTTCCCACTCGAGATTGTCGCCGATCATCCAGGTGTCCGGTGCGGTGACGCCGAGCGCTTCCATCGCGTGCAGGTAGGCGCGCTCCTCCGGCTTGCCGAAGCCGTGCTCGCCCTCGATCTGGATGTGATCGAAGCGATGGCCGAGCGCGAAGCGCTCGACCTTGGCGCGCTGCATGTCGGCGGCGCCGTTGGTGACCAGCGCGAGCTTGATGCCAAGCGCCTTCAACGCGTCGATCGCTTCATGCGCGCCGGGGAAGACGAACATCTCCTCCTCGCGGTAGGCGGTGAAGCGATCGGCGATGCGGTCGGCGAGATCGTCGGGCAGCGCGCGGTGACCGGCCGCCGCAAGCGCCGCGAAGCCGCCCTTCACGGTGAGCCGCCGCGCCTCGCCGAGCTTGATCCGCCAGATCGGCTCGGCGGTCGACCAGAATTGCCGTGCATAGGCCAACAGCGCCGTCGCGACCTGGTCCGGTGGCAGGGGCGCCAGCTCCGCGGCGAACTCCGTGGTGATCGTGTTCCAGGCGATCTCGGGGCGTCCATAGGCCGACAGGATGGTGTCATCCATGTCGATCAGCATCGCGCGCGGCAGCTTCATCACGGCCATTTCACCTCCGGCGGCAGCGACGACAGGATCGAATCCACATTGCCGCCGGTCTTCAGGCCGAAGATGGTGCCGCGATCATAGAGCAGGTTGAACTCGACATAGCGGCCGCGGCGGATAAGCTGTTCGTCGCGATCCTCAGCGCTCCAGGCGGCCGCGAAATTGCGCCGCACCAGGTCGGGATAGATTTTCAGGAAGCTGCGGCCGACGTCCTGGGTGAAGGCGAGATCGGCCTCCCAGTCGCCGCTGTCGTGCCAGTCATAGAAGATGCCGCCGATGCCGCGGGCTTCCTTGCGGTGTGGCAGATAGAAATACTCGTCGCACCATTTCTTGTACTTGCCGTAGTCGGCGACGCCGTTCGGCCCGCTGCACGCTTCTTTCATCGCGGCATGGAAGGCGACCGTATCGGGGTCCTCCTGGGTGCGCCGGCGGTTCAGCACCGGCGTCAGGTCGGCGCCGCCGCCGAACCAGGCCTTGGTGGTGACGACGAAGCGGGTGTTCATGTGCACGGCGGGCACGTTCGGATTGCGCAAATGCGCGATCAGCGAGATGCCCGACGCCCAGAACCTCGGATCGTCGGCCGCGCCGGGAATCTGCGCGCGGAATTCGGGGGCGAACTCGCCGTGCACGGTCGAGCAGTGCACGCCGACCTTTTCGAACAGCCGGCCCTTCATGATCGACATCACGCCGCCGCCGCCGGGCTTGCCGGTGTGGTCGGTGCGGTCCCAGGGGGTCCGCGCGAACCGGCCGGCGGCGCCGGGATAAAGCGTGGACGGGGCGTCGTCCTCGAGCTTCTCGAAGGCGGCGCAGATGTCGTTGCGCAGCGCCTCGAACCAGCCGCGCGCACGCGCCTTGCGGTCCTCGATGATGGCGGGATCTGTTGGCAGCATGACTAACCTTGCGGGCCGAAATAGGTGCAGCTCTCGTTGCAGCTGTCGCGATGGACGCTGACGCGGGTCAGCTTGCCTGCGTGCTGCAACCGCTCCCAGATGAAGCGCGACAGATTCTCCAGCGTCGGCACGCCGAGCGCCTCGATCTTGTTCAGGAACTTGTGGTCGAGCGTCTTCTGCACCTCGGCCATCGCGCGTTCGAGCAGGCCGAGATCGACCACCATGCCGGTTTTCGGATCGGGCGTGCCGCGTACGGTGACTTCGGCGCGGAAGGAGTGACCGTGAATCTCCTCGCTGGCGGCGCCAAAGGTCGTTCCGGACAGCGCATGCGCAGCCTCGAACCGAAACGCTTTCGTCAATTCCCACATCTCGTTCAACAATCCGATTCTGTTAGTTTATCTGATCCCGAGCGACTTGTGCGTCTGCACGCTGAGGCGCCATTGCGGGTGCTTCAGGCAATAGGCGATCGCCCGCTCGGTATTCTCGATCACGTCGGGCCCGTCCATCGGCTGCAGCGAGAAGCGCTCGAAGGAAAGCCCCGCGAAATCCTCCGGTGTGTTCTCCACCTGCGGATAGACCAGTTTGAGCTCGTGCCCCTTGCGCACCACGAGCTCGGCTGCAGCCTTGGGACTGACGCAGATCCAGTCGAGCCCGTCGGGCGGGGCGATGGTGCCGTTGGTCTCGATCGCGATCGCAAAGCCGCGGCCGTGCAGGGCATCGATCAAGGCCGCGTCGACCTGCAGCAGCGGCTCGCCGCCGGTCAGGACCACGTAGCGGTCGGCTTCGCCCCCGGTCCATTGCGCGGCAATGGTTCCCGCAAGCTCTTCGGCGGTCGCATAGCGGCCGCCCAGAGTGCCGTCGGTGCCGACGAAATCGGTGTCGCAGAACTTGCAGACGGCGCCGGCGCGGTCCTGCTCGCGGCCGCTCCAGAGGTTGCAGCCGGCGAAGCGGCAGAACACGGAGGCGCGGCCCGCATGGGCGCCTTCGCCCTGCAGGGTGAGAAAGATCTCCTTGACCGCGTAGCTCACCAAAAATCCCTTAAGTTGCCGAACCGGCAATTCCCGAACCGGCGCTTCCTGAACCGGTCTGCCGCAGCGCCTCGCCGACGGCCATGGCCGCCGTGACGGCCACATTGAGCGAACGCATCGTCGGCCGGATCGGAATCACCAGCCGCGCATCCGCAGCTGCCACCACCGCGTCGGTCACCCCTGCCGTCTCGCGCCCGAACAGCAGGACATCGGAGGCCGTATACGCGAAATCAAGATAGGATTTCGCCGCCTTGGTCGTGAACAGCACCAGTCGGCATCCGGCCTCGGCCCGCCATTCTTCGAATTTCGACCATGAGTCGTGACGCTTCAACCGCACATGGTCGAGATAGTCCATACCCGCCCGGCGGAAATTCCGGTCCGAGGTGTCGAATCCCGCCGGTTCGATGATATGGGCTGCCACGTCCAGGCAGGCGCAGAGGCGCAGAATCGTCCCTGTATTCTGGGGGATGTCGGGCTGGAACAGCGCGATCTGCATGGTGCGGGCGGCCCGTGAAATCCGGATGAAATTGTCTCAATAAAACATCGCTCGGCGCGGATTTCGTGCATTGCACGTGTGCGAGCCGATAGCGGGCTTGCGCTCGTCCGGCAAGGGTGCCAATAGAACGATTCTGGACTGCTGTTCCGCCATTTGGGGTGGGGAATAGCGGTTTTCTGCCGCCGCGGGGGCCGCGGGCGCCGGCAGCCTTTCTTGGGGCGCGTCCTGCGTCTCCGGGGCGGTTCCACCGGCTGCAGAAAAGAAAGGGCTAGGAATCGTGACGACAGCGTCTTCGGCGGACCATCCGACACGCCGTGATTTTCTCTTTGTTGCAACCGGAGCTGCCGCCGCGGTCGGCGCAGCCGCCACCGTCTGGCCGCTGGTTGCGCAGATGAACCCGGATGCCGCGACGATCGCGGCCGGCGCGCCGATCGAGGTCGATCTGACGCCGATCGCCGAGGGCCAGGACATCAAGGTCTTCTGGCGCGGCAAGCCGATCTACATCAGCCATCGCACCAAGAAGCAGATCCAGGAGGCCCAGAGCGTGGCGCTCTCGAGCCTGCCCGATCCGCAACCCGACTCGGCCCGCGTCAAGGCCGGCCACGACCAGTGGCTGGTCGTGATCGGCATCTGCACCCATCTCGGCTGCATCCCGATCGCCCATGAGGGCAATTACGACGGCTTCTTCTGCCCCTGCCACGGCTCGCAGTACGACTCCTCCGGTCGTATCCGCCAGGGGCCGGCGCCCGCCAACCTGGCGGTGCCGCCTTACGCCTTCCTTTCCGACACCAAAATCCAGATCGGCTAAGTCCCGGCCCCTCCGGGATTTCAGCTTCCACTTGGACCCATCGCGTCGTTTTTCTTCTTCAGGATCGCATCAATGAGCGGACCATCTGATTTCCAACCGAGCAACCCCGCCTTGAAGTGGATCGAACGGCGCCTTCCGATCTTCGGCCTGATCCACTCCTCGTTCGTGGCCTATCCGACGCCGCGCAACCTGAACTACTGGTGGACCTTCGGCGCCATCCTTTCGATGATGCTGGCGCTGCAGATCCTGACCGGCGTGATCCTGGCGATGCACTACACGCCGCACGCCGACCTCGCCTTCAAGTCGGTCGAGCTGATCGTCCGCGACGTCAACTATGGCTGGCTGCTGCGCAACATGCATGCCTGCGGCGCGTCGATGTTCTTTTTCGCCGTCTACATCCATATGTTCCGCGGCCTCTATTACGGGTCGTACAAGGAGCCGCGTGAGGTGCTGTGGATCCTCGGCGTCATCATCTATCTCCTGATGATGGCGACGGGCTTCATGGGCTACGTGCTGCCGTGGGGCCAGATGAGCTTCTGGGGCGCCACCGTCATCACCAATCTGTTCTCGGCCGTGCCCTATTTCGGCGAGAGCATCGTGACCCTGCTGTGGGGCGGCTATTCGGTCGGCAACCCGACGCTGAACCGCTTCTTCTCGCTGCACTACCTGCTGCCGTTTGTGATCGCCGGCGTGGTCGTGCTGCACGTCTGGGCGCTGCATGTCGCGGGTCAGAACAATCCGGCCGGCGTCGAGGCCAAGACCGAGAAGGACACCGTGCCGTTCACGCCGTATGCGACTATCAAGGACATGTTCGGCGTGTCCTGCTTCCTGATCTTCTTCGCCTGGTTCATCTTCTACATGCCGAACTATCTCGGCGATGCCGACAACTACATCCCGGCGAACCCGGGCGTGACGCCGGCGCACATCGTGCCTGAATGGTACTACCTGCCGTTCTACGCGATCCTGCGTTCGATCCCGAACAAGCTCGCCGGCGTCGTGGCGATGTTCTCGGCGATCATCATCCTGTGCTTCCTGCCCTGGCTCGACAGCGCACGGACCCGTTCGTCCAAGTATCGTCCGTTGGCCAAGCAGTTCTTCTGGATCTTCGTGGTGGTCTGCATCCTGCTCGGCTACCTCGGCTCGCAGCCGCCGGAAGGCATCTATGTGATCGCCGGCCGCATCCTGACGGTCTGCTACTTCGCCTACTTCCTGATCGTGCTGCCGCTGCTCGCCCGCATCGAGACGCCGCGCCCGGTGCCGAACTCGATCGCCGACGACGTGCTGGCGAAGAGCAAGGGCAGGGCCGCGACCACGGCCTCTGTAATGCTCGCGATGGTGGTGGCCGGCAGCCTGCTCGTCGGCGGCACCCAGAACGCCAAGGCAGATGAGGGCGGCACTGCGCCGCCGGCCCAGAAGTGGTCGTTCTCCGGCCCTTTCGGCAAGTTTGACCGTGGTTCGCTGCAGCGCGGCTTGAAGGTCTACAAGGAAGTCTGCGCGGCCTGTCACGGCCTGTCCTATGTCGCGTTCCGCAACCTTGCCGATCCCGGCGGCCCCGGCTATTCGCCGGCGCAGGCGGCGGCGTTCGCGTCCGAATACAAGATCAAGGACGGCCCGAACGACCAGGGCGAGATGTTCGAGCGTCCGGGCCGCCCGGCGGATTACTTCCCGTCGCCGTTCCCGAACGAGCAGGCCGCGCGCGCGGCCAACGGCGGCGCGGCGCCGCCCGACCTCTCGCTGATCACCAAGGCGCGGTCCTACAAGCGCGGCTTCCCGCAGTTCGCGATCGACTTCTTCACCCAGTACCAGGAGCAGGGACCGGATTACGTCGACGCCATCCTGCAGGGCTTCGAGGACAAGGCTCCGACCGGCGTCACGATCCCCGAGGGCTCGTACTACAACAAGTACTTCCCCGGCCACGCCATCAAGATGCCGAAGCCGCTGTCCGATGGTCAGGTGACCTTCGACGACGGTTCGCCGGCGACGGTCAAGCAGTACGCGCATGACGTCACCACGTTCCTGATGTGGGCGGCCGAGCCGCACATGGAGGAGCGCAAGCGGATCGGCATGCAGGTGTTCTTCTTCCTGGTCGTCTTCGCCTTCCTGATGTACTTCACCAAGCGCAAGGTCTGGGCCAACGCCCACTGATCTCGGGTACGGTATAGCGAGTTTGAAAAAGCCCCTTCGGGGGCTTTTTTGTTTGCAATCTCTCCGTCATTCCGGGGCGATGCGGTAGCATCGAACCCGGAATGACGGTGTCGTCAATTGCGTCGACCGCCGAGTGCGGACAAGATGCCGGCCAATCAGCCGGCAAACATTGCGGAGGAACTCATGGGTACCAGCATCAGCTTCAAGCGTCCGGACGGCAAGGAAGCGTCGGGCTATCTCGCCAATGCGGCGCGCGGCAACGCGCCCGGCGTCGTCGTGATCCAGGAATGGTGGGGCCTGTCGGACCAGATCAAGGGCCTGTGCGACCGCTTCGCGGTGGCTGGCTTCGATGCGCTGGCGCCCGATCTCTACAAGGGCAAGGTGGTGCCATATCACGACACCGATGCCGCGGGCAAAGAGATGAACTCGCTCGACTTCATGGACGCCACCACGCAGACGGTGCGTGGCGCTGCGCAGTATCTCGCCAAGAACGGCGCCAAGGTCGGCCTCACCGGCTTCTGCCTCGGCGGCGCGGTGACCATCATCGGCTCGGTGCACGTGCCGGAATTGACCGCCGGCGTCGTGTTCTACGGCATCCCGCCGGAGCAGGCCGCCAAGCCCGCCGACGTCAGGATCCCGCTGCAGGCGCATTTCGCCAACAAGGACGACTGGTGCACGCCGGAACTCGTCGGCAATTTCGAGAAGGCGATGAAGGCCGCCGGCAAGTCGCTCGAGCTGTTCCGCTATGACGCCGAGCACGCTTTCGTCAACGAGCAGCGCCAGTCGGTGCACGACCGCGAGGCAGCCGAACTCGCCTGGGGCCGCGCCACGGACTTCTTCAAGAAGCACCTAGGGTAGGTGTATCCTCAAGCAAGCTGTCGTCCCTGCGAAAGCAGGGACCCATACGCCGCGACCGCCGTAATGGGCAGATTGGTAGTCATGCGCCAGCAACTGCACCCTGTGGTTATGGGTCCCGGCGTTCGCCGGGACGACAGGTGAGTGTGAGGCGCGCCATCTCACTACGCATAGCTCGTCGCCCGGATTGCGTTGCGCTTCATCCGGGCTACCGACTGTCAGCTGTTATTTCGCACCCCGTCCCACCACGGGCAGGTCCCCGACATCAGCTTGAAATTACCTTCCATCACTTGCACCGGTGCGCGCTTGCCCTCGGCGGCTGCACGCATCCGCATCTCGCGCGCGACCGCCCGGTCCTCCGGCGACAGCCAGACCCGCTCGTGGCCCCACAGGCTCGGGCCGTCATGCATCTCGAACGGTGTCCAGTTCGCGGGATCGATCTCGCGGCCGCCCCAGCCGCACTCGACCATGAAGGCGGACGGCGATTTGGCGTAGAACGACGTCATCAGGTCGTTGGTGTGGCGGCCGAGCGTGACGTTGACCCGGTCTTCCTGCTGCGCGACGTCATAGGCTTGGCCGACATCGTCGAGCGAGAACAGCTCCACCATCAGATGATGCATGCCGTTCGTGCCGGTCTCGATCAGCGCCAGCGAGTGGTGGCGGGCATTGATGTGGAAGAAATAGGCGCGGAACGGTTTTTCGATGTAGTCGCTCAAGCCGAAGCCGAGCACGTCGACATAGAAGCTCATCACGGGTGCGATGTGCTCGACGGTCAGCACGGCGTGGCCGAGGCCGAGCGGCCCGGTGCGGAAGCCGGAGACCGAGCGGCCCGGCCTGAACGGCGTGTTGTCGATCTCGGCGCCATGAAACGCCTCAAGACGGTTGCCGGCGGGATCCTGAAACGAGATCAGGCCGCGCACCCGTCGCGCGTCGGCGAGCGCCTGCGGCTCTGATGTCACCGTGACGCGGGCGCGCTCCAGCCGTGCCGCCAGTGCGTCGAGGGCCGCACGGTCAGCCACCTCCCAGCCGAAGAACCGGGTGCCTTCGCCCTGCGCGCGGTCGATCACGATGCGTTGCTTGCGGTCGTCCATCCGGAACGCGAGCAGCGAATTGCCGCATTCGACCGCCTGCAGCCCGACGAGGCCAGTGCCGAACTGCCGCCAGTCGTCGAGCGCGTCGGAGCCGAAGCCGGCATATCCGAGACCCAAAATCGCCATCTGCGCCTCCGCCATCTGTCTGTTTTTTGGGCGGACGACCGGCCGCCATTTCGACGAATGCTACGCGGTTTCTTGCCCCTTCAAACCCGAAAATGCCGTCCAGGGGGCGTCCCGCCTTGGGGCAGGGGTGCCGGGCCATCTCTTGACACGGCCCGCGCCGGGTGGTGAGTAACGGGCCATGAGCACCGTTGCCAGCCCATCCCGTCGTTGGTGGCCCACCTTTTCATAGGTGGCCGGTGCGCTTTCTTTTTTCACAAACGTCGAAGGTCGCCATCGCAGTGCGACCGATGGTTCGTTTATTTGCCCTTCGTTTGTCCTGTGTGGCGCTCTCTCGGCAAGTCTCGTAAGAGGATCACATGAACAGGACAGTCTTCTCCCTGCCGGCCAAGAGCGAGTACCTGACCAATGGCGGCCTTGCGGTCGCGCGCGTGGTCGAGCAGTTCACCGGCGGCGCCAACCGCCTCGACGATTTGATCGCGCTGCTGGACCGCCGCCGCGGCGTGGTGCTGTCCTCGGGCACGACGGTGCCGGGCCGCTACGAGAGCTTTGACCTCGGCTTTGCCGATCCGCCGCTGGTGCTGGAGACGTCGGGCACCAACTTCTCGTTGCAGGCGCTGAACCCGCGCGGCGAGGTCTTGATCGCCTTCCTCGGCGACGTGCTGCGCGAGCCCTGCGTCGTGATCTCGGAGCGGACCGCAACGCGGCTCGCCGGCCATATCATCCGCGGCGCCGCGCCGGTCGACGAAGACCAGCGCACGCGTCGCGCCAGCGTGATGTCGCTGGTGCGCGACATGGTGGCGGCGTTCACCTCCAATGCCGATCCGCTGCTCGGCCTGTTCGGCGCCTTCGCCTACGACCTCGTGTTCCAGATCGAGGACCTCGTGCAGAAGCGCGCCCGCGAGGCCGACCAGCGCGACATCGTGCTCTACGTGCCGGACCGTCTCTTGGCCTATGACCGCGCCACCGGCCGCGGCGTGGCGCTCACTTACGAGTTCGCGTGGAAGGGCAAATCCACGGCCGGCCTGTCGCAGGAGACCGCGCCGAGCCTCTACGCCAGGAACGGCCGGCAGGGCTTTGCCGATCACGCCCCGGGCGAGTACCAGGCGACCGTCGAGGTCGCGCGCGCGGCGTTCGCCCGCGGCGATCTGTTCGAGGCGGTGCCCGGGCAGCTGTTTGCCGAGCCCTGCGAGCGCTCGCCGGCGGAAGTGTTCCAGCGGCTCTGCCGCATCAACCCGTCGCCCTACGGCGCGCTGATGAATCTCGGCGACGGCGAATTCCTGGTCTCGGCGTCGCCGGAGATGTTCGTCCGTTCCGATGGCCGCCGGGTCGAGACCTGTCCGATCTCGGGCACCATCGCGCGCGGTTCGGATTCGATCGGCGATGCCGAGCAGATTCGCAAGCTGTTGAACTCGGAGAAGGACGAGTTCGAGCTCAACATGTGCACCGACGTCGACCGCAACGACAAGGCGCGCGTCTGCGTGCCCGGCACCATCAAGGTGCTGGCGCGGCGTCAGATCGAGACCTACTCAAAGCTGTTCCACACCGTCGATCACGTCGAGGGCATGCTGCGGCCGGGCTTCGATTCGCTCGACGCCTTCCTGACCCACGCCTGGGCCGTGACCGTGACCGGCGCGCCGAAATTGTGGGCGATGCAATTCGTCGAGGACCATGAGCGGTCGCCGCGGCGCTGGTACGCCGGCGCGATCGGCTGCGTCAATTTCGACGGCAGCATCAACACCGGGCTGACCATCCGGACCATCCGGATGAAGGACGGCCTCGCCGAGGTGCGCGTCGGTGCGACCTGCCTGTTTGACTCCGATCCGGCTGCCGAGGATCGCGAGTGCCAGGTCAAGGCGGCGGCGCTGTTCCAGGCGCTGCGCGGCGATCCGCCGAAGCCGCTGTCCGATTTCGCGCCCGACGCCACCGGCTCCGGCAAGAACGTGCTCTTGATCGATCACGACGACAGTTTTGTGCACATGCTGGCCGATTACTTCCGCCAGGTCGGCGCCAACGTCACCGTGGTCAGGCACGTCCATGCCCAGGACATGCTCAAGAAGAAGGGCTGGGACCTTTTGGTGCTGTCGCCCGGGCCGGGCCGCCCGGAGGATTTCGGCATCGCGAAGACCATCGACACCGCGCTCGAGAACAAGCTGCCGATCTTCGGCGTCTGCCTCGGCGTGCAGGCGATCTGCGAGTATTTCGGCGGCCAGCTCGGCCAGCTCGGCCAGCCCGCGCACGGCCGTCCCTCGCGCGTCCAGGTGCGCGGCGGCCGGCTGATGCGGAACCTGCCCAATGAAATCGTGATCGGCCGCTACCATTCGCTGTTTGTCGAGCGCGACAGCGTGCCCGAGGTACTGGCGGTGACCGCGACCACCGAAGACGGCGTCGCGATGGTGATCGAGCACAAGACCCTGCCGGTCGGCGGCGTGCAATTCCACCCGGAATCGCTGATGTCGCTCGGCAACGAGGTGGGCCTGCGCATTGTCGAGAATGCATTCCGGCTTAATGTGAGTAGCAAGTGAAGGCAAAGTTTAACCATCGTCATTCCGGGATGGTGCGTTAGCACCAGGCCCGGAATCTCGAGATTCCGGGTTCGATGCTTCGCATCGCCCCGGAATGACCCTCAGAGCGAGACCAATGACCTTCGACCACGACATCAAGGCGACCGTTCGCACCATCCCGGACTACCCGAAGAAGGGCATCCTGTTTCGCGACATCACGACGCTGCTGGCGGATGCGAGGGCCTTCCGTCGTGCGGTCGACGAGCTGGTGCATCCCTGGGCGGGGGCGAAGGTCGACAAGGTCGCCGGCATCGAGGCCCGCGGCTTCATCCTCGGCGGCGCGGTGGCGCATCAGCTCTCCGCCGGCTTTGTGCCGATCCGCAAGAAGGGCAAGCTGCCGCACACCACGGTGCGGATCGCCTATTCGCTGGAATACGGCATCGACGAGATGGAGATGCATGCCGACGCCGTGCAGCCCGGCGAGCGCGTGATCCTGGTCGACGATCTGATCGCGACCGGCGGCACTGCGGAGGGCGCGGTGAAGCTGCTGCGCCAGATCGGCGCCAATGTGGTCGCTGCCTGCTTCATCGTCGACCTGCCCGACCTCGGCGGCGCGGCCAAGCTGCGCGCGATGGACGTTCCGGTGCGCACGCTGATGGCGTTCGAGGGACATTGATCTCTTAGCCTCGCCCCGCGTGCGGGGAGAGGCCGGATCGCATCGAAGATGCGATCCGGGTGAGGGGGACTCTCCGCGCACTCCAATCTCGGTCGAATTTGCGGAACCAGCCCCTCACCCCGACCCTCTCCCCGCAAGAGCGGGGCGAGGGAGCAGAGTTATCCCCGCTGCAGCAGCATGCTCAATTCGAGATCGCGGAACGTCGTGTAATTCCGCCGGATCCATTGATGCAGCTCGGTCGATGAATCCTTTTCCTGGCGCAGATAGCCGGTGAAGGAGAAGTTCAGCCGGTCGATATAGGTCTTCAGGAACACCGGCAGCGCGCGGAAGCGCAGCACCCGGCTGCCGGTCATGACCGGCAGCAGCTCGCCGCGCACCACGAACTCGTTGTCGATGACGATCAGCGCATTCGGCGGGATCGTGCCGAGCAGCGTCTGGTAGCCGCGCACCGAGGCGCGGTCGGTATCGGCGACGTACAGGATCACGGGTGAGACGCGGCGGCGCAGCGCCTCCTTCATCAGCCCGATCTCGTCGCACATTTTGAAGAATTCGTCGAACGCGTGGTAGCCGAGGTCGATCACCTTGCCGATGCCGTCATTGACGATGACGCGGTCCATCAGCTGCATCTTGCCGTAGGTGTCGATGACGTCTGCGGTTTCGGTGATCCGCGGCAGATAGTCGAGCAGCGATGGCTCCTTCAGATTGATGTCGTAGCAGACCACGTCGCCGTTCTTGAGCAACAGGAATTCGCCGAGCAGCCGCGCGATCAGCGTCTTGCCGACCTGCGGGCGGGGCGAGCAGATGATGTAAACGGGCGTGGATGACATCGCCCGCTATATCAGGCCAAATTTTCGCCTAATCCAGCCCCATCAAGGTCGAAGGTCCGACTATTTTTCGCCTTTGGCCGACTTGGCGCCGACGAGGTCGGTCAGCTTGATCCGGTCGTACTCGCTCCAGACATTGGCGAGCCAGTGCCGGACATAGCCGCGCAGCACGAAGGAGTAGTTGGCGGCGTCGTCGTTGATGCCCTTGTTGGCGACGAATTTCAGGAACGGAACCGAGGAGACCTCGACCTGTTCATAGGCCATTTCGTTGAGCTTCGGGATGGTCAGGTCCACGGCATCCTTGATGCGGTGGAAGTAGGAATTGTAGGTCGCCTGGTCCCACTGGAAGAACTGGGTGTCGTTGATGAAGTTCTTCACCAGGAAATATTTCGCGCCGCTCATGAAGTTGGCAGTTTCGGCGATCTCGTCCAGCGAGGCGATCGACGGGCCGAGGATATGGAACACGGCGAAGGTGATCTGGCCGGAGCGCGCCGCGTCGAGGAAGCCGATATCGCGCAGCGAGGCCAGCGCGGGTGACAGCAGGCCGGCGCGAACGTCGATCACGGTGACCGAGGGCCCCGAGTTCAGCGTATCGAAGATCTTCATCTGGTCCGCGGTCGTCGTCATGTCGACGATCTCGGTGATGTCAGGATGGAAGCGCTTCAGCGTACCGCGTGGCGATTCGGTGTCGAACGCCCGGGTCTGCACGTTATTGGCACTGAAATAGTCCAGGAGCGTCCGCGAGACGGTGGTCTTGCCGACCCCGCCCTTGTCGGCACCCACCACAATCACAACCGGCTTTGCCATGGAAGTCCCTTAAAGCGCGCTCCCGATCGCGATGGCGATCGGCAAGTCCCCACACTGCTTTGGGCGCGAACATGGCAGAAACGAGGGAGAATTCAATTCCTTAAGGCGCCCACGATCGGTTTGGTGGGAATTTCCTTAATGGACTGAGTAAGCTAGGGCCATGATCCGGAAGAATGCGCAGCCGATTTTCCGAGGCAATCATGGTCAAATCAAACCGCTAAAGCGGTCAGCGGCGCGGGCCCCAAGGGCCCTGGAGCGGACCTTGTAGCGGACCAAACGGTCCCTGCCTGGGAGTTGTGCCCGGAAGCGGCGGCGGATTGTTCGGCTGCGCCGGCGGCGTATCGCCCCATGGGCCATGGGTCGCCGGCGGAGGCTGGTCGCCTGCCGCGGACGGCTCATCCTGCGGCTCCGTCTCGTCCGACAGCGCCAGCGGTCCGGGATCGTGGCCGCCGGCATATTTCACCAGGGCATCGACCCGGGACTTCACCGAGGGATGGGTGGCGAACAGGTCGGCAAACCCCTCGCGCGGATTGTCGACGCAGAGTTCCATCACCGCCGAGGTGGCGTCCGGCAGCTCGCCGCGGTTCTCGATCTTGCGCAGCGCCGAGATCATCGCGTCGGGGTTCTTGGTCAACTCCACCGATCCGGCATCGGCGAGGAATTCGCGCGAGCGCGACAGCGCGAGCTTGACCACTTGCGACAGCAGCCAGGCCAGCACGATCAGCGCGACCGCGATGATGATCACGATGATCGCGCCGCCGCCCGAGCCCTTGCTGTCGCGGTCCGAGGAGGATGACGAGGAGCGAGAGGATGAAGACGACCAGCCGCCTCCGCCGCCGCTCGAGTTCCACGACAGGTTTGTGAACAGGCGGAAGAACAACTCGCCGAAGAAGCCGACCACGCCGGCGATGATCACGGCGATCACCATCAGCTGCACGTCGCCGTTCTTGATATGGGTGAGCTCGTGGCCGAGCACGGCCTCGATCTCCTTATCGTTCAGCGCCTTCAACAGGCCAGTGGTGACGGTGATGGCGTATTGGCTCCGGTTCAGTCCGGTCGCGAACGCATTCAGCGCCAGGCTGTCCATCACCTTCAGCTTCGGCATCGGGATGCCGCGCGAGATGCAGAGATTTTCCAGGAGATTGTAGAGCCGCGGCTCTTGCTGCCGCGTCACGCTCTCGCCGCCGGTGACGGCATCGATCATCTTCTGGTGGAAGAAATAGGCGATCACGATCCAGGCCGCTGCCGCGATCGTCGCCCACGGGAAGGCCGAGACCAGGTCGCGCGAGGCCCGCGTCAGGTAATAGTCGACGGTGCGGCCGCTATCGATCATCACCTCCGCGACCAGCGCGCCGGCATAGACCAGCACGTAGATCAGCAGGAACAGGCCGGCAAGCAGCAGCATCGAACGAAACTTGTTCGACGCGATATGCGTGTAGAGACCATAGGCGGCCATGGTGCGCGTCCGCTTCCACCGTCATTCCGGGGCACGTGGCACGCGCGAACCCGGAATCTCGAGATTAGTGAGTGAGATGAGATTCCGGGTTCGATGCGTTGCATCGCCCCGGAATGACCGAAGGGGCGTCATCTCGAAGGAAGTAATCAGAACTTCACGCTCGGCGCCGCCTCGACCTCCGTGCGGCTGGCGCCGAGGTCGAAGAAATCCTTGCGCGTGAAGCCGAACATGCCGGCGAACAGCGCGGCCGGCATCTGCTGGATGCCGGTGTTGTATTCTTGGACCGCGTTGTTGAAGAAGCGACGGCTGGCGGCGATCTTGTTCTCGAGATCGGACAGCTCCGAGGCGAGTTGCTGGAAATTGGCGTTGGCCTTGAGGTCCGGATAGGCCTCCGACAGCGCGATCAGCCGGCCGAGCGCGCCGGAGAGCTGGTTCTCCGCCGCCGAGACCTGGGCCGGACCCTGCGCCGACATCGCCGAATTGCGCGCCTTGATGACGTCGTCGAGCGTGCCGCGCTCATGCGCGGCATAGCCCTTCACCGTTTCGACCAGGTTCGGGATCAGGTCGTGACGCTGCTTGAGCTGCACGTCGATGTCGGCAAAGGCCTGTCCGACCCGCTGGCTGAGCGCCACGAGGCGGTTGTAAGCGCCGAATGCAAACAGCATGAGAAGCACGATGACGCCGATAACGATCCAGCTGGTCGACATGACGGGGCAGCTCCTGATGGACGAGACGGCGGCACCGTAGCCCAAGATCGGGGCGCAGGGCAGCCCGCCGCGGAAAGGTGGGCAAGCGTTAGTCGGTGATGGCCGCAAATTAGTTCAATATCGTCGTCCCGGCGAAGGCCGGCAACTGTTATGTCGGCTTGGTCTGCAGGTAGGGCTTTCTGTCGCGCATCATGGCGTTGAGGACCGTTAGGAGCTTCCTGGCGACGGCAATGAGAGCGAGCTTGGCTGGTTTGCCGACCTGTCGCAGCCGCGCGTAGAAGGCCTTGAATGGATCGGCCCGACGAACCGCGTTCAGAGCCGCCATATAGAGGGCGTCACGAACGCGCTTTCGGCCGCCGGCGATCTTGCGTTTTCCACGGAAGGCGCCGCTGTCGACGTTGAAGGGGGCAAGGCCCGCGAGCGCGGCGATCTGCTTCGCTCCAACATGTCCAAGTTCCGGCATCTTCGCGATCAGCTGCATGCAAGCCACGGGACCCACGCCCGGCAGTGAGCGCATCAACCGCGCATCGTCCGCGATCTCCGGCTCGGCCTTGGTCAATGCGTTGATATCGGCCTCGATCTCGGCGATCTCGCCATCGAGAACCTCAATGAGCCGACTGATCCGTTCGGCCATGGCGCGGTCGTCGGCCTCGCTGCGCCGGTTCTTCTCCTGCGCGCGCATGAGAACCAGTTGGTCCCGCCGTTTTGCAAGCCCTGCCAAAGCGTTGCGGGCGGGATTGGCGGCCCGCTCGGCTGCCGGCTGCATGACCCGGCCAAAGGCCGCCAGCATCCGTGCATCGATCGGATCGGTTTTGGCAAGTTGGCCGCTGGCCCGCGCAAAATCGCGAGCTCGAGCCGGATTGATCCGAGCGAAGCGGACACCGGCCTGGCTTAGGGCCTCGCGAAGCGCGAGGTCATAGGCGCCCGTGGCCTCGAAGACGACCAGCGCATCGCATCGCCAACGCGCCACCTGCTGTGTGATGGCCTGTGCCGCGTTGGCGATGCGCCTGGACACGCCGTCAGCTTCATCAAAGATATCGAGATGCTTCTTGGAGACGTCGATTCCGACATAACGAGGGGGTATGATCACGGTGCCTGTCCCTGTGATGCGAGGTCTGTTGGCGCAGCCTCGTGCAACTGTTCAGGTTGGTAATGGAACGGGCGGGAGGCCGAGCCGGCTCACGGCGTCAAGCGCCAAGGACCCAACGGCTTCCCGCCCAACCCATCCTGACAGACTTCCAAGACACAGGGACCCATACGCCGCGGCCCGCGGAAGGGGCGCAAGCGGCGACGACTTCACTCGCAACAAACCTCGGTGGTTATGGGTCCCGGCCTTCGCCGGGACGACGCAAGTAACTAGACCGCATCGCCCCAGCGCCAGTGCCGCGCGCGGGCGTAATCGCCCTTGGCTCGGCGCGGCACTCTGGCGACCGTGACGCCTTCGGGTGTGCACAGCTTGGCCGCGATCTCGACCTTGCCGAGATCCGGCTGCGCCAGCACGCGGGACAGGCGCGCTGCGGCCTTGGTGCGGCTCAGCGCGACATAGGCGAAGCGCTCGTCCTCGAACGGGACGTTGGCGCCCTTGAGCTGCTTGTGCGCGCGGGAGCGTTGCAGGCGCTGCGAGAAATGGCACCAGTCGGGCGCGACCAGCGGACAGCCGCCGTCATGCGGGCAGGGGGCAACGACATGCGCACCCGCAGCGATCAATCGCGCGCGGAGTGTGATGATCCGCGCATAGCCGGCGGGCGTGCCGGGCTCGACGACCAGCAGCGTGTCGCTGGTTTTCGACCACAGCGCATCGGCCAGCGCCCCGCGCTCCGCGTCGCCGAGCTCGCCGATCATGTAGCTGGCGACGACGAGGTCGGCGGGCTCGGCCTTGTCGAGCAGGGCACGCGCCTGGCCGAGTTCGTAGCTGATGTCATGCAGGCGAATGCTGCCGTGAAACAGCCCCTCGGCGAGCGTCCGCAACGCGCCGTTGGCATCAAGCGGATTGAAGTCCCGCAGCGACGCGAACGCTTCCGCGGCGGCCCAGGTCGCGGTGCCCGGGCCGGCGCCGACATCGAGCAGGCGCGCCGGCGCGAAGTCCGGCCTGATCTCGGTCAGCGCATTGAGACATGCCACGACCGCAGCATAGGTCGCCGGCATCCGCGCCAGCGCATAGGCTAGCGCATCGGTCTCGGTCCTGATCGTCGAGGAGCCGCCGCCTTCGCGATAGGTCTGCGAGATCACCGCCGCGCGGCCGGCGGCGTCGCTGCGCGACAGGCCTTCGAGCCTGGCGTTGAGGGCTGCTCTGAGTTCGGCGGGGAGGTCGGGTGAGGTCATGGCTCGCCGTCATTTGCACGTCATTCCGGCGCGATGCGCAGCATCGAACCTCAGGGGCGCAATTGCGCCCCTGGGGAATCTCGAGATTCCGGATATGGTCTTTCGGACCATTCCGGAATGACGGCATTTAATCGTTACGCCACGTTCTGGTCGAGGATGTCGACCGCGCCCTGCAGGTCGACCGACACCAGCTGCGACACGCCGCGCTCGGCCATGGTGACACCGAACAGCCGGTTCATCCGCGCCATCGTGATCGGATTGTGCGTGATGATGATGAAGCGCGTCTCGGTCGAGCCGGTCATCTCGTTCAGCAGGGTGCAGAACCGTTCGACGTTGTGGTCGTCGAGCGGCGCGTCGACCTCGTCCAGCACGCAGATCGGCGACGGGTTGGTCAGGAACACCGCGAAGATCAGCGCGAGCGCCGTCAGCGCCTGCTCACCGCCCGAGAGCAGCGAGAGCGTCTGCGGCTTCTTGCCGGGCGGCTTGGCGATGATCTCGAGGCCGGCCTCGAGCGGATCGTCGCTCTCGATCAGATGCAGTGCGGCCTCGCCACCGCCGAACAGCTCGGTGAACAGCCGCTTGAAGTGGTTGTTGACGGTCTCGAACGAGGTCAGCAGGCGCTCGCGCGCCTCGCGGTTGAGGCTCTGGATGCCCTGCCGCAGCCGCTTGATCGCTTCGACGAGATCGTCGCGTTCGGTGGTCAGTGCGGTGTGCTGGGTCTCGACTTCCTTGAGCTCTTCCTCGGCGCGCAAATTGACGGCACCGAGCCGCTCGCGGTCGCGGCGCAGCTTTTCGAGCTCTTCCTCGACCTGCGCGACCGGCGGCAGCTCCTGGCCGGGTTCGATCTCGGCCATGCCGACGACCGCGCTGGGCTCGACCTCGAGCATGTCGTGGATCTCGCGCTCGATGTCGGCGAGGCGGCGGCGCGTGCCTTCCATACGCTCTTCGGCGCGCGCGGTAGCTTCGCGGGATGAGGACAGCGCTTCGAGCGAGGCCTTGGCGAGGCGATCGGTTTCCGCCATCGCGGCTTCCGCGGTCGCCAGCGCGTCGGCGGCGATGCGGCGATCGCCTTCGGCGTGCTCGATCTCCGTGATCAGCGCGCTGCGCTTCTCGGCGAAGACTTCGGGCGCGTTGGCGAGTTCCTCGCGCTCGGCCGACACCTCGGCGATGCGCGCCTCGACGGTCTCGACCTGCGAGGCGGCGCTTGTCTTGCGGTTCTGCCACTCATTGCGCTCGGCAACGATCGCCTGCACGCGGCGGTCGGCGAGCTCGGCCTCGCGGGCCAGCGCCTGCGCCTCGGCGCGGACTTGCGCCGCGGCCCGGCGCTGGTTGTCGATCTCGGCGCGAACCGCGGCGAGCTGGGCCTCGGTCTCGACACCCGGCGGCAGTTCGGCGAGCGCGGCAGCCGCGCTCTCATGCGCGGCTTCGGCCTCGGCGCGGTCGGCGGCGACGCGGCTGTGCGCCTCGGTCAGCGCCGATTTGCGGGCGGCGTGGCGGTTGATCTCGCGCTCGGTGGCGGCATGGCGTTCGCGCGCGGCGTCGGCCTCGCGGCGGGCGGCGCGGACGGCTTCGCGCGAGGCACCCTCGGCGGCGGCCGCCGAGCGCAGTTCCTCTTCAGCCGTCTCCAGCGCCTGGCGCTTGGCGGCGGCATCGATGCGAGCGTGTTCCAACTCGTGCTCGATGTCGACCAGACGGGCGCGTTCGGCAAGACGGCGGGCGGCGCCGGTCGGGGCATGCGCGTCGGCGACGAAGCCGTCCCAGCGCCAGACGTCGCCTTCGAGCGACACCAGCCGCTGGCCGGTCTTCAGCTGCGACACCAGCGCGGCGCCGCGTTCCTTGGCCACGACGCCGATCTGGGCCAGGCGGCGTGCCAATTCCGGCGGCGCCTGGACATGGTCGGCCAGCCGCTCGACGCCATCGGGCAGCGAAGGATCTTCGCCGGCCACGCCGATATTGGTCCACCGCATCGGCGCCGAGGAATCCACCGGCGCATCGAGGTCGTCGCCGAGCACGGCGCCGATCGCCTTCTCGTACCCCTTGGCGACGGTGATGCCGTCGATGATCGGTGGCCACAGATTCTTGGTCTCGCTGGTGACGAGCTTGGAGATGGTGCGGGCCTCGGTCTCGAGCCGCTGCACGCGCTTCTCCGCTTCGGTGAGCGGATTGCGCGAGGCTTCCAGCGTTTGCCGCGCGGCGGCGTGATGCGCCTCGCTGGTCTGCACGGCGGCCTCGGACTCGGCGAGCGTCTGCTGCGCCATCTCCATGGCGGCGGCCAGCGCGTCGATGTCGCCGAGATTGCCGGTCTCCTGCGCGAGCTTGGCTTCCTCGGCCTGGACGCTGGCGATCTCCTGATCGAGCCGCGCCAGCCTGTCGCGATGCGTGCGCACACCGGCTTCGAGCTGGTTGCGCTTGGCGGTGAGATCGGCGAGCTGCGTGGTCAGCTCGGAGAACTGACGCTCGGTCGCGGCCAGGATCTCCTCGGCCTCGGCGACGCGCTCGTCGACGCCGGAGCGCTTCTCGACGCGCGACTTGATCTCTTCCTTCAGCTCTGCATCTTCGGTGTCGAGCCGCTGCAGCGCGATGTCGGCATCGGAGGTCTGCTGCTGCTCGCGCGCGATGTCCTGGGCGAACTGGGTGAGGCGGCGATCGAGTTCGCCGACGCGCTCCTTGGCGCGCTGCTCCTCGCGGTCGAGCATCTCGCGCGCGTTGGTCAGGCGCTGCAGGCCGGCGGCGGCGCGCGCCTCGGCATCGCGCAGCGCCGGCAATTCGGCGGCGCGGATCGCCTGGATGCGGGCGGATTCGGCCTGCTCGCGGGTGCGCTCGGCCATCTCGCGTACGGAGATGTCATGGGTCTGCGCGGCGTCGTTGACGTCGGCATTGGCCTCGATCCAGCGCAGATGGAACAGCATGGCCTCGGACTTGCGCACCTTGGCCGCGACCTCGCGGTAGCGGATCGCCTGGCGCGCCTGCTTCTTCAGGCCTTCCATCTGGCCGGTGAGCTGGCCGATCACGTCCTCGACGCGGGTGAGGTTGGTTTCGGCCGCCTTCAGCCGCAGTTCCGCCTCGTGGCGGCGGGCATGCAGACCCGCCACGCCGGCGGCGTCTTCCAGCACGCGGCGGCGCTGCTCGGGCTTGGCCTGGATGATCTCGCCGATCTTGCCCTGGTGGACCAGCGCCGGCGAGCGCGCGCCGGTGGCGGCATCGGCGAACAGGATCTGCACATCTCTTGCACGGACATCGCGGCCGTTGATGCGGTAGACCGAGCCCGCCTCGCGCTCGATGCGGCGGGAGATTTCCAGGAGCTGGCTGTCGTTCACCGCAGCCGGCGCCGAGCGATCCGAATTGTCGATCGTCATCACGACTTCCGCGTGGTTGCGCGCCGGACGGTTGCCGGAACCGGCGAAGATCACCGCATCCATGTCGGCGGCACGCAGCGACTTGTGCGAGGTCTCGCCCATCGCCCAGCGCAACGCTTCGACGAGATTGGATTTGCCGCAGCCGTTCGGTCCGACGACGCCGGTCAGGCCCGGCTCGATCATGAAATCGGTGGGTTCAACGAACGACTTGAAACCGTGCAGGCGGAGGCGCGTGAGCTTCATGTACACAAATCTCGTTTGGCCGGGCGCGAATCTCCCTGCCGTGACAATACCATGGAAGGCAATGTCGGTGTGTGGGTGAGTTGCTGCGTGCAGCTCTCATGAGCGGCGACAATGGCGATGCGAGCGCGTGAGGGCAACCGCTTGAGCAAGCTTTTCCCAAGGGATTTGCAGGGTTTTATGGCCCTTGCATGTCCTCGACGATTCGCATCGTGCGAATTAAGTTTTCAACAACCAAATGATGCGACGGTCGCGTGCCGTGATCGCAAATCATCCACAATTATCGTGCCTCGACTCGAAGCGAGGCACAAAGACGTCAGGTTCGCGGGCTCCCGATCAGCTCTTCAGCAGCGGATCGATGTGCTTGCTGAACTCCTCGAACGAGGTCTCGCCCTTCAGCATCTCGCCGTTGACGAAGAAGGTCGGCGTCGAGTTCACCTTCAGCACCTCGTTGGCGTACTTCTGGTCTGCGGCGATCTTGTCGAGCAGCTTCTGATCCTTCAGGCAGTCCTCGACCTGCTGCTGGCTGAGGCCGGCCTGCTTGCCGATCCGCGTCAGCGTCTCGGTGGTGTTCTTGACCACCCAGTCGTTCTGCTGGCGGAATAGCAAATCGATCACGGCGAAGAACTTCGGCGCGTCGTCCTTGGCGATGCAGCGCGCCAGCATCGAGCCGGCGGCGGCCTTGATGTCGAGCGGGAATTCGCGGAACACGTAACGGACCTTGCCGGGGTCGATGTAGGTCGACTTGATCTTCGGGAACACTGTCTCGTTGAAATTGGCGCAGTGCGGGCAGGTCATCGAGGCGTACTCGATGATGGTTACCTTGGCGTCCTGCGGGCCGAGCCCCATGTCCGGCAGCGACTGCGGCTTGGCGACCTCGGCGGCAGTCTGCGCGAACGCGTCGGTGATCAGGCGCAGCGGCGACAGGCCGGCGAGGGCGGCGAGCCCGGTCAGCGAGAGAGCGGTGGTGAAAGCGCGGCGCGTGATGATCAAGGTCAGCTCCCGGATTGGCGCATTCACGCCACAATGAAGGGGTCCCGAAAAAGAAGCCTTCGCTAGCTTGAAACGGCCATTGTGGCAATGCCGCGGTCTCGCGACCGGCCTGCCGAAAAGCGTCAATTTCGCTTGATCGAGGCACCCAAACGGGCCAGCGCCGCGCGCAGATCGTCGTCCTCGACGGCCGCAAGGTTTGCCGCCTCCCGGGCCACGGTTTTGGCGTCCGGCGGGCGCGGCCGTACCGGGCGGCTGCGGCGCGAGAGCGGTGCCTGCCGGATGGTCAGGCGGCCGACCGCATGCCAGCCGAAGAAGCGGTTCACCCGCTCCAGGATGACGTCGGAGGAGTGCTGGATCTCCAGCGCCATCGGGCCTTCGACCCGCAGCACCAGCGTCGCCGGCTCCTGCGGCTGTCCCTCCACCGGCCGCGGCCATTGCATCTTCAGCGGCTCGCAATAGGCCGCGATCCGCTCGCCCGCGATCTCGGTCCAGCGCGTCACCAGTTCGCGCGCGGCAAAGCCCTGCTTGGCGTAGGCGTCGGTGAAGACGTCGCTGAGCAGGATCGACAGGGGCTTGGCGCTGATCGGGCCGGGTCTGGACATGGGAGGGTTATAGCAGTGGTGGTGATGTGGCTGAAACCGTGTTCATCATTGTGCCGGCGTTTCCGTGCCGGGCGAAGAAAAGACGTGGATGCCCGGGTCAAGCCCGGGCATGACATAGCGAGATGTGGCTAAGATACGTTCATGAGCTCTCGCGCGGCCGCCAAAATCAAATCGACCGATCAGCAGGCCGACCGCCCGGCGCGGCTGCTCGCCTGGTATGACCGGCATCGCCGGACACTGCCGTGGCGCGTAGTGGCGGGGGAGCGGGCCGATCCGTACCGCGTCTGGCTGTCGGAGATCATGCTGCAGCAGACCACGGTGCGGGCGGTCGGGCCTTATTTCGAGAAATTCATGTCGCGCTGGCCCGATGTGACCGCGCTTGGGCGTGCCTCGCTCGACGACGTCCTGAGGATGTGGGCCGGGCTCGGCTACTATTCGCGGGCGCGCAATTTGCACGCCTGCGCGGTCGCGGTGCTCAGCGAGCATGGCGGGGCCTTTCCGGACACCGAGGAGGGCCTGCGCGGGCTGCCCGGCATCGGGCCCTATACGGCGGCGGCGATCGCCGCGATCGCCTTCGACCGCTGCACCATGCCGGTGGACGGCAACATCGAGCGCGTGGTCAGTCGGCTCTACGCCATCGAGGAGGCGCTGCCGCAGGCCAAGCCGCAGATCAAGGAGATGGCGGCGACATTGCTCGGCCCGTCCCGCGCCGGCGACAGTGCTCAGGCGCTGATGGATTTGGGCGCGACGATCTGCACGCCGAAGAAGCCGGCCTGCGCATTGTGCCCGCTGAACGACGATTGCACGGCGCGCACGCGCGGCGACCAGGAAACGTTCCCGCGCAAGGCACCGAAGAAGAGCGGCATCTTGCGCCGCGGCGCGGCCTTCGTGGTGACGCGCGGCGGCGAGCTCCTGGTGCGCTCGCGCCCGGAAAAAGGCCTGCTCGGCGGCATGACCGAGGTGCCGGGATCGCAATGGCTGGCCGGGCAGGAGGACGCGGCGGCACTGGCGCAGGCGCCGGAATTGAAGGGCGTCACGCACTGGCACCGCAAGGCGGGCGTCGTCAGCCACGTGTTCACACACTTCCCGCTCGAGCTCGTTGTGTATGCGGCCAGTGTTCCGTCACGGACCCGTGCGTCGGAGGGGATGCGCTGGGTGCCGATCGGGACGCTGGACGGCGAGGCGTTTCCGAACGTGATGCGCAAGGTTGTCGCACATGGGCTCGATCTCTGACGATGCGATGAATCACATCATCGGCTCATTTTTTTGAGCATGAACTTTTCGGAAAACCGGTTCCCACTTTTCCGGATCATGCTCCGACCTGCTGACACCATGCTGGCAGCAGGGCTTCGCTATTACCTCCGGAAACCGGAGGCCGCCATGATCGCAACCGCACTCGACCGCATTCCGATGCCGCCCGTCGCAAAGCTACTGGGTTGGCGCGTGGTCGACGCCCGTCCGCAGGAGGGCTGGATCAGGATCGTGTTCGACGGCAAGCCGGATTTTTGCAATCCGGCCGGCTTCATCCAGGGCGGCATGCTCTCGGCAATGCTCGACGATACGATGGGGCCGGCGGTGTTCGTGATGACCGAGGGCCGGCTCTTCACCACGACCATCACGATGACCGTGAATTTCCTGGCGCCGGCAAAACCGGGGCCGATCACCGGCGAGGCGACGGTGACCCAGCTCGGCAAGACCATCGCCTTCGTCGAGGGGAAGCTGATCGCCGTCGGCGGCACACTGCTCGCCACCGCAAGCAGCAGCATCCGCCTGGTGGAGGCGGCGCGCGCGCTGCGGTGAAGCCGCGCCCGCATTGGTAAGTCTGTCATGCTGAGGTGCGAGCGGAGCGAGCCTCACCAGCCGGGCCGTTCATCCTTCGAGACGCCGCTTCGCGGCTCCTCAGGTGACGGTGATAGATAGTGCGCCGCGCTACAACTTAGCCCGCCCGCTGCACGATCGGCGGCTTAGCGTTCAGTCCCTCGACCTGGAAACCGGCGACGCGCTTGTAGTTGGCGGCGATGTCTTCCAGCTCCTGCTGCGACAGCACGTCGGTGACGACGTTGAAGCCATCAGGCGCGCGCTCCTCGACCAGCTGCATCACCTGCTCCGGGCCGTTGCGGCGGTTCAGCATCACGAGGTCCGTGGTCGCGGGCCGCCGTTCGGCCTCATAGGCGGCGAGCGCCGCCTGGGTCGGGCCACGCGCCAGGATCTCGCGCGTCAGCACGCGCGCATCCAGGATCGCCTGCGAGGCGCCGTTGGAGCCGATCGGATACATCGGATGCGCGGCGTCGCCCATCAGCGTGACGCGGCCGAACGTCCATTGCGGGATCGGATCGCGATCGACCAGCGGATATTCGTAGGCGTGCGGACAGTTCCGGATCAGGCCGGGCACGTCGAGCCAGTCGAAATTCCAGCTCTCGAACCACGGCAGGAACTCGTCGAGCTTTGCGGTCCGGTTGTAGTCCTCGCGGCGCCATTGATAGGTCGGCGGCATGTGTCGCTCGGCGACCCAGTTGATGTCGAACTTGCCGTCGGGGCCGGCCTCCTTCGAGATCGGGTAGCAGACGAATTTCAGGATCTCATGGCCGGCCATGATCATGGTGCGTCCGGTCAGGAAGGCATCGCCGCGGGTGATGCCGCGCCACAGGATGCGGCCGTTCCAGATCGGCGGCCCCTCCTGCGGATAGAGCTTCTCGCGCACCACCGAATGGATGCCGTCGGCGGCGATCAGCACCGCGCCGTCATAGCTGCCGGCGGACTTGCCGGTAGCGCGGTCGATGAAGTCGGCGCGGATGCCGTCGGCGGTCTCGGTCCAGCCGGTGAGGTGATGGCTGGTGAGGATGTTTTCAGCGCCGAGCCGTTCGGTCGCGGCATCGACCAGCAGCTGTTGCAGCCGGCCGCGATGGATCGAGAATTGCGGCCATTTGTAGCCGGCCTCGAGCCCGCGCGGCTCGCTCCAGATCGGCTTGCCGTGCTTGGAGAAATAGGCGAGCTCGCGGGTGCGCACTGCTGAAGCGTCGAGCACATCGTGCAGGCCGAGTTCGATCAGTTCGCGCACCGCATGCGGCAGCACGTTGATGCCGACGCCGAGCGGCCGCAGCTCGGGCACGCTCTCGAAGACGCGGGCCGGCACGCCGATCTGGTGCAAGCTGAGCGCCAGCGTCAGCCCGCCAATTCCGCCGCCTGCAATGAGCACAGTCATGAAAAATCCCCTCGATTGGCCATGGTCATCGCACGACGGCACCGCCGCGGGCAAGCTCCGCGGCGCGCGGGGTGGACGGCAAAGGGGGCTGCCGCTAACCTCCGTTGCATCCCATAAAAAGCCAGGGCCGGGTTCAGAGCGAGCCGACAAGGCCCGGAGAGGACAACGACATGCTCAAGCTCTATTTTGCCCCCGGCACCTGCGCGCTCGCGTCTCACATCGCGCTGGCCGAGGCCGGCGCTCCCTACACGACCGAGAAGATCGACTTCAAGACCAACCAGCAGAACAGCCCGGAATACCTGAAGATCAATCCGAAGGGCCGCGTGCCCACTTTGGTGACCGATCGCGGCGTGCTGACCGAGACGCCGGCGATGCTGGCCTACATCGCGCAGACCTTTCCGCAGGCGAAGCTCGCGCCCCACGACGCCTTCGAATTCGCCAGGCTGCAGGCCTTCAACTCCTATTTGTGCTCCACGGTGCATATCTGCCACGCCCACAAGATGCGCGGTGCGCGCTGGGCGACGCAGGAGACTTCGTTCGCCGACATGAAGGCGATGGTCCCGAAGACCATGGGCGCCTGTTTCAACCTGATCGAGCGCGACATGCTGAAGGGCCCGTGGGTGATGGGCGAGAACTACACCGTCGGCGACGCCTATCTCTACACGCTGACCCTCTGGCTCGACGGCGACGGCGTCGATATCGCAACGCTGCCCAAGGTGAAGGCGCATTGCGCTGCGATGGAGAGCCGCCCGGCGGTGCAGAAGGTGCTGGCGGAGCAGAGGGCGTAAGCGCGGAGGACAGGGCGGAAGCCAAGAACTCGCTGTCGTCACGGCGCAAGCCGGGACGACGCGGGGATAGAGTGCGCCGCTACACCTTCCCCGTCTCCAACTCGCGTCCGGTCTCCAGCATCAGCTTGCGCAGCCACAGCGAGCCCGGGTCCATCTGCGCGCGCGTCGGATAGAACATGTGCTGCTCGTCGATTCCGGGATCGAGCGGCGGCGTCACCGTCATCAGCGACAATTGCGTTGACAGCGCCGAGATCAGCCGGCGCGGCACGAAGGCGACGAGGTCGGTGCGCGCGGTGACGTGCAGCGCCTCGATATAGCCCGGCACCACCAGCGTGATCCGCCGCTCGATGCCCTTGGCGCGCAGCCAGGTGTCGATCAGGTCCTCGTTCTGGCCGCGGATGATCACGGCGACATGGCGTGCGGCGAGGAACGCCTCGCGCTTCTTCAGCTTCGTGCCGGCGGGGTGGCCGCGGCGCACCGCGAGTGCATCGCTGTCGGTGTAGAGCCGCTGGCGGTGAAAGCCCTTGAAGGAGTCGCCGATCGAGATCACGAGATCGATGGTGCGGGCGAATTCGGGCGTGAAGATCGCAGGTCCCCGCCACGGCACTACGTCGATGGTGACGTTCGGCGCGATCAGCGTCACCTTTTCCATCAGCGACGGCATCAGGAGCTCGACCGCGAGGTCGGGCATCATCAGGCGAAAGTGCCGGTCGCTGCGCGCGGCGTCGAAATCGTCGGAGACGAACAGCGCACGCACCTGGTCGAGCGCATGGGCCAGCGGCGAGCGCAGCGCCTGCGCCCGCGGCGTCAGCTCCATCCGCGCGCCGGTGCGCACCAAAAGCGGATCGCCGATCAGGTCGCGCAGCCGCTGCAGCGCGTGGCTGGTCGCCGGCTGCGACAGATTGAGCCGCATCGCGGCGCGGCTGACATTGGCTTCGCGCAGCAGGGCGTCGAGCGCGACCAGCAGATTGAGGTCAAGCGAATTCAAATTCATCGGGTGAATATATATCATACCACCTATCGATTGGAAGAATGCGCGCAGGCGCCGCAGGATTGCGGGCAAGGCATTTTTCACGCGAGCCGAAGACCGCATCGCGTGAGGAAACGTCTGAAATCAGGGTCTATCAATCGCAAGGAGACGCGCCATGAGCGCAGCCGACAACAAGAAACTGGTGCAGGAGATGTTCGTGATCGCAGGCAGTCCCGATCCTGCGGTGCGCGAGAACTCGCTGTTCATGACAACGCTTGCCGACGACGCGATCTGGACCGTGACCGGGCAATATTCCTGGTCGCGTACCTTCACCGGCAAGCAGTCGATCATCAACGATCTGCACGGCCATGTCCGCTCGAAACTGGTCGAGCGCGGCCGCACCGTCGCCCATCGCATCATCGCCGACGGCGACATCGTCGTGATCGAGGCCAAGGGCGACAACCTCACCAAGCAAGGTCAGCGCTACGACAACGACTACTGCCTGGTGTTCCGCTTCGATGGCGGTCGGATCAAGGAGGTACGGGAATATTGTGACTCGGTCCTGACCGAGAGGGCGCTCGGCGCGTTTCCTGCGTAGCGGCGCGCCGCCAATGGGCGGCACAAACGAAGACGGCGCCCATCCGGGCGCCGTCGTCTTGCCGTCTTGTGGATTGGCTTACGCCACCTTGGACTTGAGGTGGCCGAACATGATGTCGCGCGCCGCGTCATCCATCTCGGCCTTGAAGGTGTGCTTGTCCTTCAGCGCGATCGCGCGCGCCGCCGCCGGCCGCGCCGAGATCTCGTCGACCAGCCGCTTGACGTTCGGATATTTGGCGTAGCCTTCCTCGCCGAGGATGAACGCCGCCATCCGCGCCCAGCCCCAGAACGCCATGTCGACGATCGTGTAGCTGTCGCCGACCATGTAGCGCTGTTTCGCCAGGTGATCGTCGAGGATCTTGTAATGGCGGTGCGCCTCGTACTGGTAGCGGTTGTTGGCGTAGTCGAGATCCTTCGGCGCGAAGTGCTTGAAGTGCACGGCCTGGCCGGAATAGGGGCCGAGGCCGGTCGCGATGAACATCAGCCAGGACAGCGTCGCGGCGCGGTTGGCCGGCGTATTGGCGGGCAGGAACTTGCCGTGCTCCTCGGCGAGGTAGAGCAGGATCGCGTTCGAGTCGAACACCAGCACGCCGTCATCGTCGATCGCCGGCACCTTGCCGTTCGGGTTGACCTTCAGGAATTCCGGCGCGAACTGCTCGCCTTTGCGGGTGTCGACCGGGATCGCCTCGAACGGCAGGCCGGACTCTTCCAGGAACAGCGCGACCTTGTTCGGGTTCGGCGCACCGTTGAAATAGAATTTGATCATGAAGGGACTCCCTTGGTTCTTGTAGCCGGCGAGATCGGGATGCGGCGGGGAAGGCCGCAGACGATCCCCTCATGCGCAAATTTCGCTGCGCTGCGCAAGCGACGAGTTTGTGAATCAGGGTCGCGTGGCGCGCTGGTCAGCCGGCCCAGAAGAAGCCCAGGATACCCGCGACAACCAGCGCGATGCCCGCGACGTCCAGCGCGGCGGCGGAGCGGGTCGCAGCACGCAAATGGGAGACCTGCGTCGCGCGTTCTGATCCCCGCGCGTAGCCATGGACGATGATCTCTTCATTGAACTCGCCATGCGCCTCGAGGGCGAGCGTCAGCCCGACGCAGACGAGCAGGATGCCTAAAATGATCAGGCCGAAGAATCCGAGCAGGCCGATCAGCAGCATCGGAAACATGCCGAGCAGGAAGACCGGCAGCAGTGGCACCAGCAGCAAGGTCTCGGATTGTCTTCGCATCGGCGACCAATCGAAGCGGCAAGTGATGGGGCCGAATCTAGTCCCGCCGTCGCGGCGCAACAAGGCGGCCCGCGTTCAAGACGGCGTCATCTTTCCCAACGTGTCATTCCCGGCTGCGCAATTGCGTATCTGAGGGCGCCGCGAAGCGGCGAGCCCGGAATGACGAGGAAGATTAGCCGGCTTGCCTCAGCCCGCGGCCATCTCGGAGCGGATCTCGGCGCGCAGTTCGTCGATCAGCCGCAGGCCGCTCTTGGTCTCGACGTGCCAGAAGGTCCAGCCGTTGCAGGCGCCGGAGCCCTGCGCGACGGCGCCGATGCGGTGGATCGAGCCGACCTTGTCGCCGAGCATGATGGCGCCGTCGGCGCGCACCAGGGCGCCGTGGCGCTTCTTGGCGTCGACCAGCCTGGCGCCCGGCACGATCATGCCGCGCTCAATCAATTCGGAGAACGCCACCCGCGGCGCCTCGCGCGCGGTCATGAACGGCGCCAGCGTTGCTTCCGGCAGCGGCTCGATCGCGGCGATGCGCGCCTCGGCGGCGGCGGCATAGGTCTTGTCGCGCTCGAAGCCGATATAGCTGCGGCCGAGGCGCTTGGCGACGGCGCCGGTGGTGCCGGTGCCGTTGAACGGATCGATCACGAGATCGCCGGGCTTCGAGGACGACAGCAGCACGCGGGCGAGCAGCTGCTCGGGCTTCTGCGTCGGATGCACCTTCTTGCCGTCGCCGTCCTTGAGGCGCTCCTCGCCGGTGCACAGCGGGATCAGCCAGTCGGAGCGTGCCTGCACGTCCTCATTGGACGCCTTCAGCGCTTCGTAATTGAAGGTGTAGCCCTTGGCCTTCTCGTCGCGCGCGGCCCAGATCATGGTCTCGTGCGCATTGGTGAAGCGGCGGCCGCGGAAGTTCGGCATCGGATTGGACTTGCGCCACACGATGTCGTTCAGGAGCCAGAAGCCGAGATCCTGCATGATCGCGCCGACGCGGAAGATGTTGTGATAGGAGCCGATCACCCACAGCGTTGCCGACGGCTTCATCACGCGGCGGCAGGCCAGCAGCCAGGCGCGGGTGAAATCGTCATACGCAGCGAACGACGAGAACTTGTCCCAGTCGTCGTTGACGGCATCGACATGCGACTCATCGGGGCGCTTGAGGTCGCCCTTGAGCTGCAGATTGTAGGGAGGATCCGCGAAGACCAGGTCGACCGAGCCGGCCTGAAGCTTCGACAATTCGGCCACGCAATCGCCAATGACGATGTGGCTCGATGGGGCACTCTCAAATTTAGTGCGGGGCGCCCTTGCAGACGCCCCGCGACGCGACACTACCATGACTCAAGAACTCTGACTCAGGCGACGCTGTCGGCGACGCGGGACTAAACAACCGACTGGCGTCACATTGACCCGTCAAAGTAAAAATCGACTTAATTGGAAATCTTCATGCAAAAGATTGCAGCATCTTTTGCGCATCATGGCGCAGTGCCGTCGGCGTTGTGCTGCAACATCAGCGCGTTCGGCGAAAAAATTTGCGGATCATCAAACCGGCACGATTTGCGCGGTAGATTCGCCCTCATTCGCAGCCGTTTGCACCGCAAGGGATGCGCCTCTTCCGGACTAGGCAATTATTGCCGGGCAGGATATTGATTAACAGAATGGAAATTTTAGGTTGGAGTGTCCCGCGTTGGGTCGCCGACTGGAATGAAGGGAAACCGCCATGCGCTATGATGATTTCCGCCGCAGCGACGACATCGAAGACCGTCGCGACGAAGGCGGGATGGGCGGAGGTGGCGGTGGCGGTTTCGGCATTCCGATGGGTGGTGGCGGGCTCGGCATCGGCACCATCATCGTGCTCGGCCTGCTCGGCTACGCCTTCGGCATCGACCCGCGCATCCTGATCGGCGGCGCCGAGATTCTCACCGGCGGCGGCCAGGCGCCGACCTACCAGACCGACCGGCAGTCGTCGGGCGGGCAGGCCAAGCGCGGCGCGCCGACCGACGAGATGGGCAGCATGATCGCCGGTATTCTCGGCGAGATCGACGATCGCTGGAGCGAGATCTTCAAGGCCAGCGGCCAGACCTACACCGGTCCGAAGATCGTGCTGTTCCGCAATGCCACCAATGGCGGCCGCTGCGGCATGGCGCAGTCGGCGATGGGACCGTTCTACTGTCCGCCGGACAAGACCATCTTCCTCGACACCGGCTTCTTCCGCGAGGTCGAGACGCGCTTCCGCGGCTGCTCGGGCAACGCCTGCAAGTTCACCGCGGCCTATATCATCGCGCATGAAGCCGGCCATCACATCCAGAACCTGCTCGGCATCATTCCGCGCGTGAACCGGCTGCAGCAGCAGGCCGGCAGCAAGGCCGAGGCCAACGCGCTGCAGGTCAAGGTCGAGTTGCAGGCCGATTGCCTTTCCGGCGTCTGGGTCAACCGCGAGGAGAAGAAGCGGCCGGGCTTCCTCGAGGCCGGCGACATCGACGCCGCGCTGACCACCGCGAACGCAATCGGCGACGACACGCTGCAGCGGCAGGCGACGGGCAGGGTGGTGCCTGATTCATTCACCCACGGCTCCGCGGCGCAGCGCAAGGAGTGGTTCATGAGGGGCTACCAGCAGGGCACAGTGCAGGCCTGCAACACGTTCGGCGGTAGCTTGTAGCTGCGTGCCGGTAGCGTCATCCCCGGATGAGCGCGAATGCGCTCACTCGGGATATGTTCGCCTCTTGGCGACCTCGAAGGATGACGGAGCCCGTGGCCCATCCTTCGCGGCTCGCCTGGCGGTGCAAGTGCACCGCAAGGCGAGCACGTCAGGATGACGTCAGCGGGATGGAAAGAGGTGTAAATGTCCTCACACGACGAATCCAAATCATTCATCCCGCTCAACATTGCGGTGCTGACGATTTCCGACACCCGCTCGCTGGCGGATGACAAGTCGGGCACCACGCTGGCCGACCGTCTCACCGCCGCCGGCCATAAGCTCGCGGCGCGCGAGATCGTCACCGACGATGTCGAGGCGATCAGAGCCGTGATCCGACGCTGGATCGCCGATCCCGCCGTCGATGCCGTCATCACCACCGGCGGCACCGGCTTCACCGGCCGCGACGTGACGCCGGAGGCGGTCGAGCCGTTGTTCGAGAAGCGGATGGACGGCTTTTCGATCGCCTTTCACATGCTGAGCCACGCCAAGATCGGCGCGTCGACGATCCAGAGCCGCGCCACCGCCGGCGTTGCGGGCGCCACCTTCATCTTCTGCCTGCCCGGCTCGCCCGGCGCCTGCCGCGACGGCTGGGACGGCATTTTAGCCGCGCAGCTCGACTACCGCACGCGCCCCTGCAATTTCGTCGAGATCATGCCGCGGCTGGATGAACATCTGCGCCGCCCAAAGGCGAAAGGCGCGAGCGCTTAGCCGCTGCTTTTGTGCCATCCCGACGCGCAATTGCGCATCTGAGGGCGTGTGAACCACGAACCCGAATCTCAAGGGTGAGCTTCCGTAGCCCGGATGGAGCGAAGCGAAATCCGCGGCAGTCTCTTCCGCGGCAGCACCGCTCCCGGATTGCGCTCGCTCCATCCCGGCTACGCAGTCCAGGCGCCTCGGCGCTGCGGATTCACAACTCCAGCTCCCAGGTCTCGCCGACCAGGTCGACGCCGAAGCTGTGGTGCTTTTCTTCCTTGACCCGCTCGAAGCCGGCGCGGGCGTAGATGCCGCGCGCGGCGACCAGGATGCTCTGGGTCCACAGTGTCATCTTCGTGTAGCCCTTCTCGCGCGCGACGCGGATGCATTGCTCGACCAGTGCGCGGCCGACGCCGAGTCCGCGCGCCTTTTCTTCCACCAGCAGCAGCCGCAGCTTGGCGACCCCGTCGCCGCCGTCCACCAGGAAGACCGAGCCGACCGGCTCGCCGTCGACCTCCGCGATCCAGCAATTCTCGCGGGCAGGATCGAACGATCGCAGAAACTGCGCGCAGATCTCGGCCACCAACGCCTCGTAGCTGATGTCCCAGCCATATTCCTCCGCGTAGGCTTGTCCCTGCCGCGAGACGACCCAGCCCATGTCGCCGACGCGATGGCTGCGCAGCAGGAAGCCGACCGGTTTCTCGGCCGGCGGCTCCAGCGATTGCTCGATCGTGCCCATCGCGCGCACCACCGCGGCGCGACGGTCGCTGTCCATCTGCTTCAATAGCGCCCCGACCTCGCTGCGCGAGCGGCGGTCGAGATCGGCGGCTGCGGTGCGGCCCTTGGCCGTGAGGGCCACCTCGTTGACGCGCTTGTCGGCCTTAGACGGCTTGCGCGTCACGATCTGGCGCCTTTGCAGCGCCGCCAGCGTGCGGCTGACGAAGCCGGCATCGAGGTCGAGATCGCGCACCAGATCGGTTGCGGTGCAATTTTCGCGATGCGCGAACTCGTAGATGATCCGCGCTTCCTGCAGCGTGAATGTCGAGTGCAACAGCTTCGGCTCGATGATGCCGAGCTTGCGGGTATAGAACCGGCTAAAGCCGCGGACAGCGGCGACCTGGCTCTCGAGCGTGGTGTCATGGGAATTTGATTTCATCAAATATATTATTTGACGGAATCAAATAATCCGCAAGCGCTTTGTTCAGGCTACCATGATCCGGCTGCGCAGCATGGTGCGGGAGGAGCGGCCGAGCCGGCGCAGCAGGCGCGCCTCGGAGCGGCGGGCGTCCGGCCGGTAGCCGCCGATCCGCTCGTAATGCTCGCGCGCGATCAGGAGCCCTTGTTCAGCCGAGGGGCCGGTGATCATCCGGGCGACGAATTTGAGGCCGTCGCGCAGGCCCGGGTCGGTGTAGGGCGCGCGGGCGTAGCGGAAGATGCCGGCGCGGTCCTTGCCACTCGCCGCCACCATCTGGATGAACTGCGTGGTTTCCTCGATCCAGCCGGCATCGAGCACCGCGCCCGGATGCAGGAACATCAGCCAGGGCGACCGCGCCTGCCGCGCGCCTGCCGCAAGCGCCGCGGCGCGCGTGCCCTCGAAGCGCAGGAAGCGGCAGCCGGCGACGTCGGCGACGCGCTCCATCACGTCGCTGTTGCTGCGGTCGACCAGCAGCACTTCGCGGATGACGCCCGCGGCCGCGCCCGGCACCAGCGCCGCCAACGTTGCGACCGCGGTGCGCTCGACGCCGTCGGTTGGAATGATCACGCTCAGCATGATTTTGAGGCTTCGATGGCTCAAACGGTGGAGAAACTCCGGCCGTGTTATCACCTTGTCATATTCAAAGCAGCCTGTTCGCGTGCAGAATTATGTAGCAAGGTTCTGTGGAATTTCTCAGTTCATGTTCTTGATTTGTTCTCGCGCTGTGTTAGCTTCAAAGCATGAGCCGAGCATCCTCTCATGCCCTCAAGCACCCGCCGGTAACGGCGCCCTCCGATAACCCGGCGGGTGCACCTTCACCCTTTCCCGAGCTTGCGGTCGCGATCGAGCGCGTGCGGCGGCGCGGCCGCGGCGCGCAGTCCAACGCCAGCGGCCGCTACGAGGCCGAGGCCCGCGTTGCCTTCGACGACGGCTGGCAGAGCCTCGAGGACCTGCCGCCGTTCACGACCAGCGTGGCGCTCGACACCTCGCGCAAGGTGATCACCCGCAACGACTCGCCCGACATCGGCTTCGACCGTTCGATCAATCCGTATCGCGGCTGCGAGCATGGCTGCGTCTATTGCTTCGCGCGGCCGACCCACGCCTATCTCGGCCTGTCGCCGGGGCTGGATTTCGAATCCAAGCTGTTCGCCAAGCCGGACGCACCCGCGCTGCTCGAGAAGGAGCTGGCGGCGCCGGACTACGAGGCGCGGATGATCGCGATCGGCACCAACACCGATCCCTATCAGCCGATCGAGCGCGACCGGAAGATCATGCGCGGCATCCTCGAGGTGCTGGAGCGCGCCGGCCATCCGGTCGGCATCGTCACCAAGTCGGCGCTGGTCACCCGCGACATCGACATCCTGGCGCGGATGGCCAAGCGCAATCTCGCCAAGGTCGCGCTCTCGGTGACGACGCTCGACCCGAAGCTTGCCCGCACCATGGAGCCGCGCGCCTCGAGCCCGCCGAAGCGACTCGAGGCGCTCAAGCGGCTCGCCGACGCCGGCATCCCGACCACGGTGATGGTCGCGCCCGTGATCCCGGCGCTGAACGACTCCGAGATCGAGCGCATCCTCGATGCCGCCGCGCATGCCGGCGCCAGGGAGGCGAGCTACGTGCTGCTGCGCCTGCCGCTAGAGGTGCGCGATCTGTTCCGCGAATGGCTGATGGCGAACTATCCCGACCGCTACCGTCACGTCTTCACGCTGATCCGCGACATGCGCGGCGGCCGCGACTACGACTCGCAATGGGGCACGCGGATGAAGGGCACCGGCCCGATGGCCTGGATGATCGGCCGCCGCTTCGAGATCGCCTGCGAAAAGCTCGGCCTCAACAAGCGGCGCACCAAGCTGACCACCGATCACTTCGCCAAGCCGAAGCGTAACGGACAGCAGCTCAGCCTGTTCTAGGTTAAGACCCGTAGCCCGGATGAAGCGCAGCGAAATCCGGGGCTCTTCGACTCCTGGCTGAAGCTTTCCCGGATTGCGCTTCGCTCCATCCGGGCTACGAACATAACAATGAGTGAGTGCAAACATGAGTAACACCCCGACCGCACGCTTCACCGTCCTCACGCTCGGCGTCAGCGACATGCGCGCCAGCATCGGCTTTTATGAATCGCTTGGCTTCACCAGGAAGATGCGCGCGACCGGCGAGGAGGTCGCCTTCTTCGAGACCGGCGGCACCGTGCTCGGCCTGTTCCCGTGGCATCTGCTCGCCGCCGATGCCGGGCTGCCGGATCAGCCACGGCCGTTAGCGTTCCGCGGCGTCGCGATCGCTTGGAACTGCAACGACGACGCCGAGGTCGATCGTGTGATGGCGTTCGCGCTGTCGAAAGGCGCCAGGCTGCTGAAGCCCGCGCAGCCCACCAGCTATGGCGGCTATTGCGGCTATTTCGGCGATCCCGACGGCCACGCCTGGGAAGTGGTGCGCGCGCCGGGCTTTGAGGTTCGCGACGACCGCCGGGTGTCAATTCCCGATTAGAGCGTCGATCCCGATTGGAGCGGCAGATTGAATAACGGGGAAGGGCGCCAGGTTCCCGGTTGCGCCACGGGCCGGGCTTGATCACCATCCCGGTATGATTCGGGACAAGTCCAGCGGCACGTCCAAGACCGCGTCGAAGAAGAAACCGGCCGAGCCGGCCAAGCCGGACAAGCGCGTCATCGTGGTGACGCGGCCGAGCTTTCGGCGTGAGCGCGCGCTGATCAAGCGCGGTGTCTGGCCGGTTGCCGGCTGCGACGAGGCCGGGCGCGGGCCGCTGGCGGGTCCGGTGGTCGCCGCCGCCGTGGTGCTGGACCCAAATCGGATTCCCAAGGGGCTCGATGATTCGAAGCGGCTGACCGTCGAGCGCCGCGAGGAACTGTTCGAGGAAATCTGCGCGACAGCAGCGTTCTCGGTCGCGGTGGCGTCACGGGCGCGGATCGACCGCGACAACATCCTGCGCGCCTCGCTGTGGGCGCTCGCGCGCGCCGTGCATGCGCTGCCGGAAATGCCGAAGCACGTCTTCGTCGACGGCCGCGACAAGCTCGCCACGTCCTGCGACTGCGATGCCGTGATCGGCGGCGACGGCATCGTGGCCTCGATCGCGGCGGCCTCGATCATCGCCAAGGTGACGCGCGACCGCCTGATGTGCGCGCTGGCGCTGGATTGTCCCGGCTACGGCTTCGAGCAGCACAAGGGCTATGCGGTCCCGGAGCACCTCGAGGCGCTTGACCGGCTCGGGCCGAGCAGCCATCACCGCAGCTTCTTCGCGCCCGTCGTCGCGGCGCGGCTGAAGCATTTCCCGGTCCCGGCCGAGCCGGACCTGTTCACGGTGGACGCCGAAAGCGAAGCCGCGGCATCCGAAGCGGCGTAAAGCGCGGCGGCGCCGCATTCTCGGTGTCATCGCCCGGCTTCGACCGGGCGATCCAGTATTCCAGAGACAGTTGTGTTCAAGCCTGGCCGCCGCGGCGTACTGGATCCCCGGCCTTCGCGGGGCATGACACCTGCATTTGACTTTGCACCGTGGACTCATCCGGCCCCGGTTGCCTCCACCGCCGCCGCCGTTTATCAAAAACCCTCGGGATCAGATGGTGCCGCTTGATAGGGGTGGCTGGGGCATTTCAGGCGTTTCATGCGGTTTACCTCCCTGGTTGTCGAACTGATCCGCGCCCGGCCGCGCCTCGTGGTCTGGATCGTGGTGCTGGCGCAGGCCGCGATCTGGCTGTTCCTGCCGGCCATCTTCTACGGCAGTCCGCCCGGCAACCTCGCCACCATCCTCGCCTTCGGCCGCGAATATCAGGTCGGCACCGACATGGGACCGCCGCTCGCGTTTTGGCTCGCCGACATCGCCTTCCGCGCCGTCGGCAATCACGTGTTCGGCGTCTATCTCCTGGCGCAGGTCTGCGAAATCGTCACCTTCATCGCCTTCTACGCCCTGGCGCGCGCCATCGTCGGCGGCCCGCAGGGCGTGCTGGCGGTGCTGCTGTCGATGACGGTCGTGGTGTTCTCCTCGCCTAGCGTCGAGTTCGGCCCGCTGATCCTGGCGCGCCCGCTCTGGGCGCTGCTGCTGCTGCATTCCTGGCAGTTGATCGGCCAGGACCGGCGCAGCGCCTGGTTCGCCTGGTCGATCGATTGCGGCCTCCTGCTGCTGACGACGCCGGCGGCGATCGGCATGATCCTGCTCGTGACAGGCTTTGCGCTCGCAACCGAGCGCGGGCGGCGCATGCTCAAGTCCGTCGATCCGATCTACGCGCTGCTCGTGATCATCGTGCTGGCGCTGCCCTACCTGATCTGGCTGCTCCGCGCCGACGTGCTGGCGCTGCCGGCCCTGCCGGCACTCGCCGATCTCAAGGCGCACGCGCTGCGCTGGGGCGTGGTGCTCGGCGGGCTGATCGTGGCGACCGCCGCGATCGCGATGCTGGCAATGCTCAATTCGCGCTGGTTCGCCCGCGATACGGAGGATGCTCCGATCATCTACCGTCCGCCGGTCAGCCAACTGGCGCGGCAATTCGTGTATTTCTTCGCGTTCGCGCCGGCGATCGCCGGCAGCTTCGTCTCCGGCCTGTTCAATCTCGATCGCGCCTTCGGCGGCGCCGGTGTGGCGCTGCTGATGTCCGGGCTCGCCGTCGTGGTCGCGACCGGCGACCTGATCCCGCTCAGGCGGCAGCGGTTGCTGCGTTCGGTCTGGGCCCTGGCGGTCGCGGCGCCTGCGGCGCTCGCGCTGGCGGCGGCGCTGTTCCTGCCCTGGACCAGCACCACGGAGGCGTCCACCTCGCTGCCGGCAGCCGCGATGGGCCGCTTCTTCGATGACAGCTATGAGCGCCGCACCAACCAGCGCCTGCGCGCGGTGGCCGGCGATCCCGAACTTGCCAGCCTGATTGCGATGAACCGCCGCCGCCCGCATCTTTTGCTCGACGCCACGCCGCAGCGGACGCCGTGGCTGTCGGTCGCGAAGTTCAACGAGACCGGCGGCGTCGTGGTGTGGCGCGCGCAGGACACCGCCGGCACGCCGCCGCCCGACATCGCGCAGCGCTTCCCTGGCCTCGTGCCCGAAGTGCCGCGTTCGTTCGACCGGTTGGTCAACGGACGGCAGCCGGTGCTGCGGATCGGCTGGGCGATCGTGCGGCCGAAGGGGACGTAAGGGATCCTGCGATCGACTACCCGTTCTGCGACCGGGCGAGGCACAAAATGGACTTCAATCCGCCTGCAGGCTCGAAGATTTCCGTCGTCACGGAAGGCCCCGATCCAGTTATCGTCATCCCCCCGGACAATTCGATGGCGCTCTCGGCCGGGCTTCTCATGGTGATCCTCCTCGTCTTCGGGGTGATCGTCTTGATCCATACGGCTTCAACGATTCTATCCGGACAGGGAAACGTGTTTCTTGTGATTTGGATGGGATTATGGATGCCTGGCCTCGCATTCGCTGCGTGCGCGCTCTATCGCCTGTTCCGCCGCCGCCGCCGCGGCCCGGTACCGGAAACACTGACTCTGAAGCGTAACGGCGTTGGCTATGATTCCGGCCTTGTTCCGCTGCTGCTGAAAGGCAGGGCTATCAGCTTCCCCAAGCAGATGCATGTCGATCTTGATCACCGACAACTACAATCCCTTCGCCTGCGTGGGAACGTCGTTGGCCAATGGCGTTTGACAATTGATGTCGGTGCCGATCGGATAGACATCGCACCGAATGCAAGCGGGGTCGAGCGAGAATGGATCGCCCGCCTCCTGGCGAAGCACTACGGGCTGACGCAAGTCTGATCGGAAGCGGCCCCGTCGGCTCTACCCATCCTACCGAAGCTATGCGTTCGCCGCCTGCAGCACCTTCGCGATCGCGCGCAGATCCTGCCACGACAGCCGCTTGTACGACGGCGAGCGCAGCAGATAGGCCGGATGGAAGGTGGCGACGGCGCGGATCGTGCGGGTGCCGGTGTCGTAGTCGATCCATTTGCCGCGCGTGCGCATGATGCCCTCGCGCGTGCCGAGCAGCGCCTGCGTCGAGGGATTGCCGAGCGTCACCAGCACGTCGGGATTCACCAGTTCGATATGGCGCTGGATGAAGGGCAGGCACACCTGCGTCTCCTGCGGCGTCGGCGTGCGGTTGCCGGGCGGCCGCCACGGGATCACGTTGGCGATATAGGCTGAGCGGCGGTCGAGCCCGATCGCGGCGATCATGCGGTCGAGCAGCTTGCCGGAGCGGCCGACGAACGGCAGGCCCTCGATGTCCTCGTCGCGGCCCGGCGCCTCGCCGACGAACATCACGCGCGCCTGCGGATTGCCGTCGGCGAACACCAGCCTGGTCGCGGTGTGCTTGAGCGCACAGCCGTCGAAATTCTCCATCAGCGTGCGCAGGGCCTCAAGCGTCGGCGCGGTCCGCGCAGCCTCGCGCGCGGAGGCGATCGCGGCATCCGGCGCCACGGTGATTTCGCTGCGCGGAACTGACGGGATCGGCGGCGGACGCTGCGGATTGAGCGCAACTGATGGACGCGGCGCGGCAGGGGCGGGAACTGGCTCCGGCTCCTCGAGCCGGTTGATGGGGGCATCGCCAAGCGCGCAATCGACCCCGGCCTCGAGGTAAAAGGCCAGCAATTGCTGCAGTGTAGGGGTGTGCTCGGGCATCAGGGCCATGATCGCGGCAATTTAGAGCATGATCCGGAAAAGTGCAGGCTCCTTTTCGGAAAAGATTATTCTCTTGCGGTACTCGGGCCGTGCAAACCCATGGAAGCGCAATTCCATGGTTGTCCTTCCGCCAAAAATCGGAAACAACGACCCCTGAAAAGCTTAGAAGCGTTCTCAATGGGCTGAGATCAAAGATCATGAGTGCTGAAGACCTTCCTCCGCGCGAGTCTATGGAATTCGACGTCGTCATCGTCGGCGCCGGCCCGTCGGGCCTGTCGGCCGCGATCCGGCTGAAGCAGCTCAATCCGGAGCTCTCGATCGTCGTGGTGGAGAAGGGCTCCGAGGTCGGCGCGCACATCCTGTCAGGTGCGGTGATCGATCCGGCCGGCCTCGACAAGCTCGTGCCCGACTGGCGCGAGGATGCCGACTGTCCCCTGAAGACGCAGGTCAAGGACGACCGCTTCTACCTGACGACGTCGCAGGGCTGGTTCCGCATCCCGAACTTCATCATGCCGCCGCTGATGCACAATCATCACTGCTACATCGGCTCGCTCGGCAATGTCTGCCGCTGGCTGGCGCCGAAGGCGGAGGCGCTCGGCGTCGAGATCTATCCGGGCTTCGCCGCCGCCGAAGTGCTCTATGACGACAAGGGCGCGGTGCGCGGCATCGCCACCGGCGACATGGGCATCGCCAGGGACGGCAGCCACAAGGATTCCTACACCCGCGGCATGGAGCTGCTCGGCAAGTACACGCTGTTCGCCGAAGGCGCGCGCGGCTCGCTGTCGAAGCAGCTGATCGCGAAGTACCGGTTGGATGCCAAGAGCGAGCCGCCGAAGTTCGGCATCGGTTTGAAGGAAGTCTGGCAGATCGACCCGGCGAAGCACAAGAAGGGCCGGGTGCAGCATACGCTCGGCTGGCCGCTGAAGGACAAGACCGGCGGCGGCTCGTTCCTCTATCACTACGACGACAACCGCGTCGCGGTCGGCTTCGTCGTGCATCTCAATTACGACGATCCCTATCTGTCGCCGTTCGACGAATTCCAGCGCTTCAAGACCCATCCCGACGTCCGCGAGCTGTTCGAGGGCGGCAAGCGCCTCGCCTACGGCGCGCGCGCCATCACCGAAGGCGGCTATCAGTCGGTGCCGCGGCTCTCGTTCCCCGGCGGCGCGCTGATCGGCTGCGCCGCAGGCTTCGTCAACGTGCCGCGCATCAAAGGCGTCCACAACGCGATGGGCTCGGGCATGCTCGCCGCCGAGCACGTCGCTGCTGCGCTCGGCGCCGGCCGCGCCAATGACGAACTGGTCGAGTACGAAGACGCCTGGCGCTCGTCGTCGATCGGCAAGGACCTGTTCAAGGTCCGCAATGCCAAGCCGTTCCTGTCGAAGTTCGGCACCATGTTCGGCATGGTGGTCTCCGGCTTCGACATGTGGTGCAACACGCTCGGCTTCTCGCTGTTCGGCACCCAGTCGCACGCCAAACCGGACCGCAAGACGCTCGACCCGGCCAAGCAGCATCAGCCGATTGCCTATCCGAAGCCGGACGGCAAGATCTCGTTCGACAAGCTGTCGTCGGTGTTCCTGTCCAACACCAACCATGAGGAGGACCAGCCGGTCCATCTCAAGGTTGCCGACCTCAATTTGCAGAAGACCTCGGAACACGACGTGTTCGCCGGTCCTTCCAACCGCTATTGCCCGGCCGGCGTCTATGAATGGGTCGAGGAGTCCTCAGGCCCGCGCTTCCAGATCAACGCCCAGAACTGCGTCCATTGCAAAACCTGCGACGTGAAGGACCCCAACGGCAACATCACCTGGGTTCCGCCGGAGGGCGGCGGCGGTCCGAACTACGAGGCGATGTAAGGTGAGGCGGCCGACCACATTTGCGTGAGGCCGACGCGCGCGTTGCCGCAACCTCCGCTTGGCCTCTCCGCGTGTGGAGCGGCCGGATTGCACCACCGGCGACAACAGAAGACGCAGAAAAGGGTGCCGTGGCACCCGTATCTCGCGCTTTTTGCGTCCGCATGCGAATATGCCCGGCCCGGTCACGATACCGCCATAGTGGGGGCGTCTTGCGGGGGCTGGCTGGATCGGCGGGCCTAAAGGCCTAATCTGCCAATTGATTCGTCATGGGTTGCCTTTGGGCGATCCTTGCGGATAAGCGCCAAAAGCGGCATTGTCGCCCCGCCGTGATGCCGCCGCTTGGGTTCGCATTTTGAGACTGATCGCAAGATCTTGGCCATAAAATCCATCTTGGCGTAAATCCCTGGAGCAAGGCGACCGTGATGCTGTCCACCCGATTCAACCGCCTGACGATTGCCGTTCTCGCTGCCGCGGCACTTGCCGTGCCTGCGCAGCTTGCAGCGCAAACGCCGGACCATCCGACCGACAATACCGCGCAATTCCCGTCCAAGAACGACCTGAAGTCGCTGACCACCGCCGGCAGCTATCTCGCCGCCCGCCACGCCAGCGTCGAGCGCGATGCGACCTCGGCCGCGGCGTTCTACCGCTCGGCGCTGCGCACCGACCCGAAGAATTCCGAGCTGCTCGACCGCGCCTTCATCTCCTCGCTCGCCGACGGCGACATCGAGGAGGCGGTCAAGCTTGCCGACCGCATCCTCACCCAGGACAAGGCCAACCGCGTTGCGCGCCTCGTCGTCGGCGTGCGCGATCTCAAGCTGAAGAAATATGCCGCCGCGCAGTCCAACATCAACCAGTCGGTGCGCGGCCCGATCACCGATCTCGTCGCGACGCTGCTGTCGGCCTGGGCCGCCTATGGCGCCGGCGACAGCAAAGCCGCGGTCGCCTCGATCGACAAGCTGACCGGCCCCGAGTGGTACCCGATCTTCAAGGACCTCCATGCCGGCATGATCTACGAGCTGTCCGGCAAGGAGAAGGATGCCGGCGCCCGCTTCGAGCGCGTCTACAAGCTCGACGATTCGATGCTGCGCACGGTCGACGAATATGCGCGCTGGACCTCGCGCAACAAGGACGCGGCCGCCGCGACCGCGATGTACGAGGCGTTCGACAAGAAACTGCCGCGTCACCCGCTGGTGCTGGAAGGCATCAAGGAGACCAAGGCCGGCAAGAAGCTGCCGCCACTTGTCGAGTCACCGCAGGCCGGCGCGGCCGAGGCGCTGTACGGCATCGGCGCGACGCTGACCCGCCGCGGCGGCGAAGACCTCGCGCTGGTCTATCTGCAACTCGCGCTCTATCTGCAGCCCAACCATCCGCTGGCGCTGCTGTCGCTCGCCGATCTCTATGAATCGGTGAAGAAGCCGCAGATGGCGATCAAGGTCTACGAGCGGATGCCGGCGTCCTCGCCGCTGAAGCGCAACGCGCAGATCCAGCTCGCGACCAATCTCGATGCCGCCGACCGCAGCGAAGATGCGATCAAGATCCTCAAGGAAGTCACATCGGATCAGCCGAAGGACATCGAGGCGATCCTGGCGCTCGGCAATATCGAGCGCGGCCGCAAGAAGTTCGCCGACTGCGCCACCACCTATTCGCAGGCGATCGACGCGCTGCCGGCCGGCGGCGACAAGAACGCCTGGGTCACCTATTACTATCGCGGCATCTGCGAGGAGCGCTCCAAGCAGTGGAACAAGGCCGAGGCCGACATGCGCAAGGCGCTCGAGCTGCAGCCCGAGCAGCCGCATGTGCTGAACTATCTCGGCTATTCCTGGATCGACCAGGGCATCAACCTCGACGAAGGCATGAAGATGATCAAGCGTGCCGTCGATCAGCGCCCTGACGACGGCTACATCGTCGACTCGCTCGGCTGGGCTTATTACCGGATCGGCAATTACGAGGAGGCGGTGAAGAACCTCGAGCGCGCGATCGATCTGAAGCCGGAAGATCCGACCATCAACGACCATCTCGGCGACGCCTACTGGCGCGTCGGCCGCACCCTGGAAGCCAAGTTCCAGTGGGCGCATGCCCGCGACCTCAAGCCCGAGCCGGAAGAGCTGCCGAAGATCCAGGCCAAGATCGACAACGGCCTGCCGGACGACACCTCCAACGCCGCCGCTGCCGAGAAGAAGAAGGACGACGACGGCAAGGGCGGCTGAGCGGCGGTCGTCGCGCTGCATCTTCATAAAATACCGTGATGCCCGGGCTAGTCCCGGGCATTGACGTTTGCCCGTCATGGCCGGGCTTGACCCGGCCATCCATCCCTTCGAGAAATTCGTTCTTGGTTGATAGATGCCCGGGTCAAGCCCGGGCATGACGAGTCATGGCGGAATTTCCATCCAAACAAAGGGATAGGATCGTGCGGCGATTTACGCTAATCGCATCACGATGTTTGTTTTTTAGGGGTTTATCGCCGTGCCGGCGCTGATTGAAGAAGGGCGTGCCAAGGTCAACCTGACGCTGAAGGTTGTCGGGCGGCGCGTCGACGGGTTTCACGACTTGGAGAGCGTCGTCGCGTTTGCCGATTGCGCCGATCGTCTCACGCTCGAGCCGGGACCGGAGCTGTCGCTTTCGATGGCGGGACCGCTGGCCGATGCCTGCGGCGATACATCGGACAATCTGGTGCTGAAGGCCGCGCGGCTGCTCGGCGAGCGCGTCGCGGACCTCGAGGTCGGCCACTTCACGCTGGAGAAGGTGCTGCCCGTCGCGGCCGGCATCGGCGGCGGCTCGGCGGATGCCGCGGCGGCGCTGCGGCTGTTGGCGCGGCTCAACGAGCTCTCGCTCGACGATAGCAGGATCATGGAGGTCGCGCTGCAGACCGGCGCTGACGTGCCGGTGTGCGTCGCCTCGCGCGCCTGCGACATGACCGGCGTCGGCGAAGGCCTGCTGCCGCTCGACCTGCCGAAAATGCCGTGCGTGCTGGTCAATCCGCGCGTGCCGGTTGCGACCAGGGACGTCTTCAATGCGCTCGGTCTGCGCAATGGCGAGCTCCTGATCGGCGCCACCGACGTCGTGATGCAGGCGCCGTCGTGGCCGGAAGCCGGCCGCGCGATCGACGATTGGATCGCGGCGCTGGAGCGCGGCACCAACGATCTCGAAGCCCCCGCGGCGCGCATCGAGCCCGTCATCAGTGACGTGCTGTCCGCGCTGCGTGACACCCGGGACGTTCGTCTGGTGCGCATGTCGGGCTCGGGCGCGACCTGCTTTGCCGTGTTCGGAACCGACGCCGACGCCGAGGCGGCCGGCGAACAACTCCGCGCCGATCACCCCGGCTGGTGGGTGCATGCGGGCACGCTGAGCTAGCGCGCGCTCATTCTCCCTCCGTCATTCCGAGGCTCGCGCCAGGAGGCGCGCCCTCAGGTGCGCAATTGCGCACCGGGGAATGACGACGGAGAGGGGTGCGACAAAACAACCCGACGGGCAACTCAGCAAAACCTGTCAATCCTCGCACGCGAAAATATTTCGCTTTATCCGAAGCGTAACTCAGTGCTATAGAAGCAGCCGTCTCACCCGACACGAGGGGCGCTTCGCGGTCGTCACGAACGTGGGTCGAGATGCGGTGGACGCTGCGCGTGGTGCTGACGAGAGCACGCAAGGCGCACGGCGAAATCGTGCAGGCCTGACGCCCTAGCGGCAGGTGTCTCTTCGCAAAACGCGAACGCGTCTTGTGAAGACGGTGACAAAAAAGCCCAGTCTCGCCGGGGAGAGCACGTATAAGCCGTAACCCATCGCGCAGGGAAAGCCGGGTTGTTTCCGGTTACACCTGTGGTCCTACCCCCGAGCCTTCTACCCATTGCTCGGGGCCCATGGGTGCGATCGGCACCCGGCTTTCCCTGCGCCCTCTGTTGATCAGAGGGCGGAACGAAGAGCAAAGCTCGGACAGATCATGTCGCGAGAATGCGGAAGTTTGACTCACTGACCGTGCCACCTATTCGGTGTCGTCCCTGCCTAGTGCGGAATTGCGCACGGGAGCAGGGACCCATAACCACAGGCCGCCATTGTTGAGCGACGCCCGAGCAACGAGTCCCATTCACAATATCCGCCGCGGAGTCCCTGCCTTCGCAGGGACGACAGGGGCATTTGCGGCGCGCCCATCCCACCTCAACGCCGGGCAGCCTTGCGGGGCTATTGCTTGGCAAGCCAAACCCCGTTTGCCATAACAGGATGAAACAACAACGTTGCGCGTGCGGGACCGTTCGGAATCCGCCTGCAGCCAAAGAGCCGGGAGGATGCCATGGCCAATATCCGAGTTCTCGCCACCGATCTGGAGTTTCCCGAAGGTCCCGTCGTCATGCCCGACGGTTCGGTCGTGCTGGTCGAAATCCGCGGCCAGCGGCTGACGCGGGTCTATCCCGACGGGCGCAAGGAGATCGTAGCCAAGGTGCCGGGCGGCCCGAACGGCGCGGCGCTCGGCCCCGACGGCAAGATGTACATCTGCAACAATGGCGGCTTCTCCTGGATTCCGACCCGCAACATGATCATGCCGGGACCGCAGCCGGAGGATTATCTCGGCGGCTCGATCCAGCGCGTCGATCTGCAATCCGGCAAGGTCGAGACCGTCGTCACGAAATGCGGCGAGCACGAACTGCGCGGGCCGAATGACCTTGTATTCGACAGGCAGGGCGGCCTGTGGTTCTCCGACCTCGGCAAGCGCCGCGCCCGCGACATGGATGTCGGCGCGTTCTACTATCTGAAGCCCGGCATGAACGAGATCGTCGAGGCGGTGCACGGCATCCTGCCGGCCAACGGCATCGGCCTGTCGCCGGACGAGAAGACCGTCTACATCGCGGAGACGCCGACCGCGCGGCTGTGGGCTTATGAAGTTTCAGAGCCCGGCACCGTCAAGCCGCGTGACGTGATCTATCGCGGCGAGCGCGGCAAGCCGATCGCCGGCCTCGGCGGCTACCAGATGTTCGATTCGCTCGCGGTCGAGGCATCGGGAAATGTCTGCGTCGCGACGCTGGTCTCGGGCTGCATCTCGGTGATAGCGCCCGACGGCACCGTGGTCGAGCAGGTGCCGACCGGCGACCGCGTCACCACCAACATCGCCTTCGGCGGCCCCGAGCTGAAGACCGCCTACATCACGCTGTCGGGCAGGGGCGAGCTGATCGCGATGGACTGGCCGCGGCCGGGATTGCCGCTGAACTTTCTGAATAGATGACGATTGCGCTTCGCGAAGCGCAATCGTCATTCCGGGTCTGGTGCTTCGCACCATCCCGGAATGACAAAGATGGAGAGATCTCGAATGCCCTGGCTTGAACCGGTCACCCTTCGCGGCGCACATGCGCGGCTGGAGCCGCTGTCCTACGATCATTGCGACGGGCTGGTCGACGCGGTGAAGGACGGCGAGCTGTCAAAGCTCTGGTACACCGCGATCCCGCAGCCGGAGAATATGGCCAAGGAGATCGACCGCCGGCTCGGCCTGCAAAAGGCCGGATCGATGCTGCCGTTCACGGTGTTCGACGCCGACGGCAAGATTTCCGGCATGACGACCTACATGAACGTCGACACGCCGAACCGTCGCGTCGAGATCGGCTCGACCTGGTACGCCAAGCGTGTGCAGCGCAGCGCGGTCAACACGCAGTGCAAACTGCTGCTGCTGACTCATGCCTTCGAGAAGCTTGACTGCATCGCGGTCGAGTTCCGCACGCATTTCTTCAATCACCAGAGCAGGCGCGGCATCGAGCGTCTGGGTGCGAAGCAGGACGGCATCCTGCGCAGCCATCAGATCGCGCCCAACGGCACGTTGCGCGACACCGTGGTTTACAGCATCATCGCCAGCGAATGGCCGACGGTGAAGACGCATCTGACCTATCAACTCAACGAAAAGCCGCGCTGACACGATAGTCGGCGCCAGAAACGAGACGATGGAAACGTTCGATTATGTGATCATCGGCGCGGGCTCCGCCGGGAGCGTGCTGACCAACCGCTTGAGTGAAGACGCGGGCACCAGGGTGTGTGTGCTCGAGGCGGGGCCGAGCGACTGGCATCCCTACATCCATCTGCCGGCCGGCTTCATCAAGACCTTCCACATGAAGAGCGTGAACTGGGCCTACCAGCAGGAGGTGGGTCCCTACACCGGCGGGCGCAGCATCTATGCGCCGCGCGGCAAGACGCTCGGCGGCTCGTCCTCGATCAACGGCCACATCTATAATCGCGGCCAGCGCCAGGATTTCGACACCTGGGCGCAGCTCGGCAATCGCGGCTGGGGCTATCCTGACGTGCTGCCCTATTTCCGGCGAATGGAGAGAAGGATCGGCGAGGGCGACGACACCTATCGCGGCCGCGACGGCAACCTCACCGTCACCACGATGGACTGGCAGGACCCGCTCTGCGAGGCCTTCATGGCAGGCGCGGTCAGCCTCGGTATTCCGCGCAATCCTGATTACAATGGCCAGATCCAGGAGGGCGTGTCGTACTGCCAGCGCACCATCCTGAATGGACGCCGGGTCAGCGCCGCGACCGCGTTCCTGCATCCGGCGCGGCGGCGGCCCAATGTCGACGTGCGCACGCATGCGCATGTCACCGGCATCGTCTTCGAGGGCAAGCGCGCGGTCGGCGTGCGCTACAATCGCGGCGGCAAGCACGGCGATCCCCTGGAGATCCGCGCCACCAAGGAGGTCATCCTCTCCGGCGGCGCCTACAACTCGCCGCAGCTGTTGCAGCTCTCCGGCGTCGGCGCGCCCGAGTTGTTGCAGGCGCACGGCATCGAGGTGCGCCACGCGCTCCCTGGCGTCGGTGAAGGCCTGCAAGATCACTACGCGCCGCGCTCGGTCGCGCGGGTCAAGAATATCAGGACCATCAACGAGCTTCGCCGCGGCTTCAGCTTGTGGGGCGAGGCGATCAAATGGGCGGCGACGCGGCGCGGCCTGCTGTCGCTGTCGCCGACCATGGTCTACTGCTTCTGGCATTCCGGCGAGACCACCGAGAGCTCCGATTTGCAGCTCACCTTCACTCCGGCGAGCTACAAGGAAGGCGTGCAGGGCCAGCTCGAGGACGAGCCCGGCATGACTGTGGCGTCATGGCAGCAGCGGCCGGAGAGCCGCGGCTATGTCCGCATCCGTTCGGCCGATCCGTTCGCGCCGCCGATCATCCAGACCAACTATCTCGCCGAGGAGATCGACCGCCGCGTCGTCGTCGCCGGCATGAAACTGGCGCGCCGGCTGCTCGCCTCCGAGCCGCTCAGTCCGTATTACGCCTACGAGGACTTTCCGGGTCCGAAGGTCACGAGCGACGACGAACTGCTCGCCGCTGCGACCCAGCGCGGCACCACCACCTTCCATCCCGGCTGCACCTGCCGGATGGGACCGGCGGACGCGCCGTGGGCGGTGGTCGACGATCAGCTTCGGGTCCATGGCATGGAGGGCCTGCGCGTGATCGACGCCTCGATCATGCCGCGGATGATCTCGGCCAATCTCAACGCCTCGACCCTGATGATCGCCGACAAGGCCTCCGACATGATGCGCGGCAAGGCACCGGAGGCGGCTGCGAAGCTGCCGGAGTATGCGTGAGGGAGTTGATACGTACGACAATAACCGTTCAGCGTCGTCCCGGCGAAGGCCGGGACCCCTAACCACCGATTGTTATTGTTGCGTGCCGGTGGAATGACGAGTCCCACCCCACAACATCCGCCGCGGAGTATGGGTCCCTGCTTTCGCAGGGACGACAGCGGAGAGTGTGTGGCCGTTAAAGCGCGATGAGATTAGGTTGAATCGTCATCGCGCCTTAGCTCTTTGTTTGAGCATGATCTTTTCGGAAAACCGCTTCGCACTTTTCCGGATCATGCTTTAGCAGCTCAGGATGACGCGAAACATAGTGGAGCTCAGCCGTAGACGGTGGAGCTCAGCTGTAGACGAACGCCTTGTCCTTGAGGTCGATCGCCGGGAATTCGTCCTTCTCGGCCCAGTAGTCCTGGTTGTGCTGCCACTCCGGCTTGTCGCCGCGCTTCGGCAAGAGGTGCATGCCGCGCATCATGTAGCCGGGGTTGAAGTTCTCCGGATCGATCCACGGCAGCAGCGGCATGTTGTGGTCTTCGGGGCGCAGCTCCGGCGTCACCTTCTTCGCGCCGGTCGCGTTCATGTGCTGCAGCAGGCGGCAGACGAAGTCGCCGACCAGATCGACGCGCAAGGTCCAGCTGGCGCGGAAATAGCCGAACACCCAGACGAGGTTCGGCACGCCGGTGAACATCATGCCGCGATAGGTCACGGTATCGGCGAAGTCGAGCGGCTTGCCGTCGATCTCGAAGTCGATGCCGCCATTGGCCGAGAGGTGGAAGCCGGTCGCGGTGATGATGATGTCGGCCTCGAGCTCTTTGCCGGACTTGAGCAGGATGCCCGTCTCGGTGAAGCGGTCGATCTCGTCGGTGACGACCGACGCCTTGCCGCCCTTGATGGCGTGGAACAGGTCGGCATCCGGCACGAAGGCGATGCGCTGCCGCCACGGCCGGTAGCTCGGCGTGAAGTGGGTGGCGATGTCGTAGTCCCTGCCGAGGACGGCTTCGACCGCTGCGAGCAGGTCCTTCTTGGCGCCCTCGGGCTCGGCGAAGGTCCGCTTGGTGAAGGCGTCCTGCTCGAACAGGATCTTGCGGCGGGTGATCTCGTGGATCCAGTGTTCGTCGACCTGCAGCCTGCGCAGCTCCTCGGCGATCTCGATGGCGTTGCGGCCGGTGCGGAAATAGGTCGGCGAGCGCTGCAGCATGGTGACATGGGCGGCGTCCTTGGCCATCGCCGGGATCAGCGTCGCAGCGGTGGCGCCGGAGCCGATCACGACCACGCGCTTGCCCTTGTAGTCGAGGTCGTCGGGCCAGGTCTGCGGATGCACGACGGTGCCCTTGAACTTCGCCATGTCGGTCCATTCGGGCGTATAGCCCGCGTCGTGGCGATAATAGCCCTGGCACATCCAGAAGAAATTGGTCGTGAAGCGCAGCCGCTCGCCGGTGTCGATGCGCGTCGCATCGATGGTCCAGAGATTGGTCTCGTTCGACCACTTCGCCGCGGTGATGGTGTGGCGATAGCGGATGTGACGGGCGATGTCGTTCTCCTCGATCACCTCGCCCATGTACTTCAGGATCTCTGCAGCGGTCGCGATCGGCGCGCTGGTCCACGGCTTGAAGCGATAGCCGAAGGTGTGCAGGTCGCTGTCGGAGCGGATGCCCGGATAGCGATGGGTGGACCAGGTGCCGCCAAAAGTCTTCTGCGTCTCCAGCACCACGAAGCTGGTGCCGGGGCATTGCGTGGCGAGGTGGTAGGCGGCGCCGACGCCGGAGATGCCGGCGCCTGCGATCAGGACATCGAAGTGCTCTGTAGTGACGGGCTCGGCGGCCCGGATCTGGGTCTGGACGTTCATCTTCCCTGGTCTTCTTGCTTGTTGGCTTGTTTGTTGAGCTGCGGAAGCAAAACGCCGGAGCCATCGCCCCGGCGTTTGCCGATATCGGAACTAGACTTCGCGGCGGCTGAGGAAAGCCAGCCGCTCGAACAGATGCACATCCTGCTCGTTCTTGAGCAGCGCGCCATGCAGCGGCGGGATCAGCTTGCGCGGATCGCGCTCCCTGAGCATCTCCGGCGTGATGTCCTCGTTCAACAGCAGCTTGAGCCAGTCGAGCAGCTCCGAGGTCGACGGCTTCTTCTTCAGGCCAGGCACCTCGCGGACCTCGAAGAAGATCCGCAGCGCCTCTTCCACCAGCCGCTTCTTGATGCCGGGGAAGTGCACATCGACGATCTTGCCCATCGTCTCGGTGTCGGGAAACTTGATGTAGTGGAAGAAGCAGCGGCGCAGGAAGGCGTCCGGCAGTTCCTTCTCGTTGTTCGACGTGATCATCACGATCGGGCGCAGCTTCGCCTTGATGGTCTCGCCGGTCTCGTAGACGTGGAATTCCATGCGGTCGAGTTCGAGCAGCAGATCGTTGGGGAATTCGATGTCGGCCTTGTCGATCTCGTCGATCAGGAGCACCGGACGCTTCTCGTTGGTGAAGGCCTCCCACAGCTTGCCGCGCTTGATGTAGTTCTTGATGTCGGACACGCGGGCGTCGCCGAGCTGGCTGTCGCGCAGCCGCGAGACGGCGTCGTATTCGTAGAGGCCCTGCTGCGCCTTGGTGGTCGACTTGATGTGCCAGGTCAAAAGCGGCGCGTCGATCGCCTTGGCGACTTCCTCGGCCAGCACGGTCTTGCCGGTGCCGGGCTCGCCCTTCACCAGCAGCGGGCGCTCGAGCACGATGGCGGCATTGACGGCGACCTTGAGGTCATCGGTGGCGACGTAGTCCTTGGTACCCGTGAATTTCATCTATCTGTTTGCCTTGCTTCGTTCGTCGGCGGCCCCGGCCCCCACACGAAACGACCGCTCTCGCAGCGGTCGCATGTCCTCTCCGATATCTTGTCCGGTACAATTCTAGTTGAAAAAGCCGGGCGGTCTAGCGCGGATTCCGCAGCGCAGCGGTACCTAGACGGCACCGGGCGCATAGTATGTCAGGCGTACTGTTTCCGCCGCGCGGAATGATTGTCACCCGCGAGCGACGAGGCCAGCACCGTGCGGTCGCGTCCCGAACGTTTCGCCTCATAGAGCGCAAGATCGGCCCGGCCGAGCAGTTCGGTCTCGCTCGCGGTCGCGGCCGACCGGCTGGCGATCCCGAGGCTGATCGAAACCACGCCGCGGCGCGCGGCCGGATTGGCCATCGCCAGCGACCGTACCGTGAGGCGCATCGCCTCGGCGACCTTCAGTGCATCCTGCTCGCCGACGCCGGGCAGGATGATCGCGAACTCCTCGCCGCCGTATCGCGCCGCCAGCGCCGTGGTGTTGTCGGTGGCGCCCGCGATCACGCGCGCCACGCGCCGCAGGCATTCGTCGCCGGCCTGGTGACCTTGCGTGTCGTTGAAACCCTTGAAGTGATCGATGTCGAGCATAATCAGCGAGATCTGCTCCCGATCGCGGAACTCGCGCGGCAGCGCGCTGTCGAAGCTGCGGCGATTGGCGAGCGCGGTCAGGCCATCGGTGGTCGCAAGCTCGGACAGGCGGATGTTCAGCGCGTTGAGCTCGTCCTCCATCTTGCGGCGCTCGGTCACGTCGCGCAGCACGCCGACGACCTCGATGGCTTGGTGATCTTCCGCAGCGCCCGCAAGCTTGAAATTAATCTCGACCCAGACCTCGCTGCCGTTGGCGCGGAAGGTCTTGAATTCGACGGTCTTGGTGGTGGTCCAATTGGTCAATTCCGATGTCGCTTTGGCGACGTCGGCGAGATGATCGGGGTGCACGAACTCGAAGCAGGATTTGCCGATCAGATCGTCCGGCTTGCGGCCGAGGATGGTCTCGACCGATTGCGACACGAACAGGAAGCTGCCGTTACGGTCCAGCAGGATCACCACATCGGCGATGTTGTCGGCCAGCAGCCGGTAGCGTGCCTCGCGTTCCCTGAGCATCCGCGCGACCCTGGTGCGCTTGGCAAACTCCTTGCCGAGCAGGATCGCGAACAGGATGACGCCTCCCATCAGGATGACGGCGACAAGCAGGTCGTTGCGCAAATCGTCATGCCATGCGGCGAGAACCTGGGCTTCCGGCAAGGCGACGGTGACCACGATCGGATATTGCGAAGCGCGCTCGAAGCCAAGATATTTGACGCGTCCGTCGAACGGCGATGTGGTTTTCGTGTAGCCCGTCCGGTCCTGCTCGATCCTCGCCTTGAAAGCCGCGGAAACCTCCTTGTTCCACTTGCCCGCCGGCCAGTGCGCCAAGACCATGCCGTCGAGCCGAAGCAGGGTAATTCCGGCATGCGGACCGAATTTGAAGGCTTGATAGAAGTTGTCGAAATAGCTTGTCTCGATGGTCGCGAACAACACGCCGCCGAAGCCGCCATCCTCCCTGGTGACGCGTCGCGAGAGTACGATGGTCGGCTGACCGGTCAGCCGCGACTGCAATGGCTCGCTGATATGCAGCAATGCATCTGTCGAGTCGCGATGGCCGATGAAATAGCCGCGATCGGCATTGTTGTGCGCTGGCAGCTCCGCGGCCGACGAGTAGATCCTGTTGCCGTCGGGGTCGATCACGCCGATCTCCTTGATCTGCGGCAGCGCGTCGGCGGTCTTGCGCAGCGCCGCGTTGAAGCGGTCGACGCGCGGCTTCTGGTATTTCAGCAGATCCACCATGGCGTTCATGGCCACGTCGATCGCCTGGACCGAATGCGAGGCGTGTTCCGCCAGCGAGTGGGTCAGGTTGCGGATGTCGCGCTCGCCCTGGGCCAGCGCCGTGGTGCGCGCCTCGACCGCCTTCCAGATCAACAGACCCAGCACGAATATGCTCATGGCCGCCACCACGGCGGCGACGATCGCTGTCGGCGAAAACAGTTTCGGCAGCTTGGCAGGGCTGTTGGACAAGTCGGTCGGGTCCACTGGCGTCGTGTCGCCTCCAGTGATCAACGCCCGATCTTAATGTCACGTTTCGCCGCCGGGAGCCGAAGCTGGCCGGGGTGGTTAAGTGAAAGTGAATGGCTGATCCGCAGCCGCAACCGGGGGAGGGGCCCTTGACGGCACCGGCAGGGCGGGCGATTTAAGTAAATATGTTCCTGCAGTTTTTCACATCGCTGCGCGACGCCCAGGTCCCCGTGACGCTACGGGAATATCTGACCTTGATGGAAGCGCTTGACGCCGATCTCGCCGAGCAGACGGTCGAGAACTTCTACTATTTGTCGCGCGCCGCGCTGGTGAAGGACGAGCGCAATCTCGACAAGTTCGACCGCGTGTTCGGCACCGTGTTCAAGGGGCTCGAGAGCCTGCTCGACGCCATGGGCAAGGCGGAGATCCCCGAGGAGTGGCTGAAGAAGCTCGCGGAGAAATATCTCACCGAGGAAGAGAAGAAGCAGATCGAGGCCATGGGCTGGGACAAGCTCATGGAGACCCTGAAGAAGCGGCTCGAGGAACAGAAGGGCCGCCACCAGGGCGGTAGCAAGTGGATCGGTACCGCCGGCACCTCGCCGTTCGGCGCCCATGGCTATAATCCCGAGGGCGTCCGGATCGGACAGGAGAAGAACCGCAACAACCGCGCCGTGAAGGTGTGGGACAAGCGCGAGTTCAAGGATCTCGACGGCAATGTCGAGCTCGGCATCCGCAACATCAAGGTGGCGCTGCGGCGGCTGCGCAAGTTCGCGCGCACCGGCGCGCCGGACGAGCTCGATCTCGACACCACGATCAAGGAGACCGCCAACCACGGTTATCTCGACGTGCACATGCGCCCCGAGCGGCGCAACGCGGTCAAGGTGCTGGTGTTCTTCGATATCGGCGGCTCGATGGATTCGCATATCGAGCAGGTCGAGGAACTGTTCTCGGCCGCCAAGAGCGAATTCAAGCACATGGAATATTTCTACTTCCACAACTGCCTCTATGAAGGCGTCTGGAAGCAGAACAAGCGGCGCTTCACCGATCGCACGCCGACCTGGGACGTGCTGCACAAGTACCCGCACGACTACAAGGTGGTGTTCGTGGGCGACGCCTCGATGTCGCCTTACGAGATCATGGTTCCCGGCGGCTCGGTCGAGCATGTCAATGAAGAGGCCGGCTCGGTCTGGCTCGATCGCATCATCCGCACCTATCCGCACGCGGTGTGGCTCAATCCGGTGGCGCAGAAGCACTGGGACTATTCGGAATCGACCACCATCATCCGCCGCTTGTTCTCCGAGCGCATGTATCCGATCACGATCGAAGGTCTGGAGAACGCGATGCGGGAGCTGGTGCGCTGACTTTGATTTCGTCATTCCGGGGCGCGAAGCGAACCCGGAATCTCGAGATTCCGGATCGGCCGCGTTGCGTCCGTCCGGAATGACGGTGGCAGAAAACGCGAAAGCACAAAGACAAAGGGAGTAACCCATGCCACAGAACATCCACCGCGGCATCAAGGTGATGATCGACGAGGCCAATGCCGAGATCGAGACCATCAGCGCGGCCGACGCGATCACGCTGATCGGCAAGAACGACGTCGTCATCGTCGACATCCGCGATCCCCGCGAGATCGAGCGCGACGGCAAGATCCCCGGCGCGTTCTCCTGCACCCGCGGCATGCTCGAGTTCTGGATCGATCCGAACAGCCCCTATGCCAAGCCGATCTTCCAGGAAGACAAGAAGTTCATCTTCCACTGCGCCGGCGGCCTGCGCTCGGCACTCGCCGCCAAGACCGCGAAGGACATGGGCCTGAAGCCGGTCGCGCATATGGGCGGCGGCTTTGCCGCCTGGCGCGAGGCCGGCGGGCCGATCGAGGCATGGGAGCCGAAGAAAAAGGGCTGAACGCTCCATCCACCGTCATTCCGGGCGCGACGCAGTCGCGAGCCGGAATCCAGAGGTTGTCTTGCGAGATTCCGGGTTCTCGCTGCGCGAGCCCCGGAATGACGAAGGAAATGCCGAATGACGACGACCGACGATCCGCTCGTTTCGACCGAATGGCTGGCTGCGCATCTCGGCGATGCCAACGTCAAGGTGCTCGACGCGACCTTCAAGCTGCCCGGCGTGCTGCCGTTGCCGAAGGACGATTATCTTGCCGCGCATCTGCCGGGTGCTGTGTTCTTCGATGTCGACGCGGTGTCCGACCATGCCAATCCGCTGCCGCACATGTTTCCGAGCGCCGAGCAGTTCGGCCGCGACGTCGGCGGGCTCGGCATCAGCAATTCCGACACCGTCGTGATCTACGATTCCGGCGGCTGGGTTGCGGCGCCGCGCGCCTGGTGGATGTTCCTTTCCTATGGTCATCGCAACGTGCGCATTCTCAACGGCGGCCTGAAGAAGTGGCGCGCCGAGGGCAGGGCGGTCGAGAGCGGCGAGGTGAAGCCGAAGCCTGCGACCTTCAAGGCGAGCTACGATCCGAAGCGCGTGCGCAGCATCGAGCAGATGATCGCCAATGTCGAAAGCCGTGCCGAGCAGGTGATCGATGCGCGCGCCGCCGATCGCTTCGAGGGCCGCGCGCCGGAGCCGCGGCCGGGCATCCGCGCCGGCCACATCCCCGGCGCCCGCAACGTGCCCTACAACCAATTGTTCGATGCCGCGACCGGCGAGATGAAGCCGCTCGATGACCTGCGCAAGTCGTTCGCGGGTGCCGGCGTAAAGCTCGATGCGCCCATCGTCACGAGCTGCGGCTCCGGCGTCTCGGCCGGCGTGCTGACGCTGGCGCTCTACCGGCTCGGCGTCACCGAGAGCGCGCTCTATGACGGCTCGTGGTCGGAATGGGGGCAGGCGAGCGGCCCGCCGATCGCGACGGGACCGGCCTGACAGGTCATTCCTGCTTGCTAGCGCCGGGTGAGCGGCACCAGGGTCGGCTGGCCGAACGGATCGAGCTGCTGCTGAACGACCTGCCGAACCGGCTGCGCGCGGACGATCCGCCGCCGCTCCTTGCGATGTGCTGGCTTGCTGACCGCGCTGCGCACCGGCTTCTTCGCCTCAGCGGCCTTCGGCGCCACCGGCGCTTCGACAACAACTTCGGGCCCGCCCAGCGTTGCGATCCTGGTCGCGGCCGCCATCGCCTCGGGTGACGGCGGCGGGGCGGGCTCGGGCGCTGCCATCGCGGGTGCCGGCGGCGGAAGCGCTGGCTCGCTGGGGCCGGGCGGATCGGCGACGGCGGCGACCTTGTCCTCGGTGGCCCCCGGTGCGGCTTCGGCGGCAGCGGGCGTCGGCTCCGATGCCGGCGACGGATCTGCGGTCGGAATCTGCGCCGCGCTGTCGGCGGGCTGAGCTGGCGCGGGGGTCTCCGTGGCTTGGGCTTCCGGCTTCGGCGGGGCGGTCGGGACCGGATCATCCGCCGTCACGGCGGCGACCTTCTCCGGCTCGGCTGCAGGGCTGATTTCAGCGGGAGCAGCCGGTTGTTCGGACGCGGCCGGCTCGGACGGGGCTGCCGGAGTTTCGGTCGTCACCTTGTCGGCGGCGGGCGGGTCGACCCGGACCATGGCAAGCACTGGCGGGGTCTCGGGCTGCTGCGCGAATTGCAGCTCGGGCGGCGGCGCCCGGCGGGCCGGAATGCTTGCGAACTCTTCATGCGCCGCGCGAAACAGCGCGGCTGCCCCTAACCCGAACACCAGAAGCGAGGTCGCCAGCACGATCGCGGCGAACAAAAAACGAAGGCCGGGGAGCATGGGCGCGGGTTCCCCCTTCTGCGGGAGGGTCTTCGATGTCGAGGGAACGCGGTGACCACACAAGAAAGCCGGCGTCGCGAGCGCGAATCAGGCCAATTCGAAGATATCGCAACGTCCCGGCACTGTTTGTTACAAAATGCGGGTGATTGATGACTTTGGCCATCTGGACGGACTTTGCCGACCCGTGAGACATCTTTGCCGCAGCGTTGACGCGAAATCACAAAAGGCCCGGAATAGCCCGGGTTTCGCGGATTTGTCTTGAATGCGCCGCTATCTTCCTGCATTGGGCCGTTAACAGTCCGGTGTGGCTTGGGGACTATAACAGAGCAATGATGATCAACCGCATTCTGACGATTTGCGCTGCCGCGGCTCTCGGCGTGGCAGGAACCTCGCTTGCGCATGCGCAGCAGGGTTATCCGGCGCCCCAGGGCACCGCCTATTCGACGGCGCCCCAGCCCTACCCCCAGGGCAGCATGCCGGATTTCGACGCTCTCAATGACGATGACGGGCAGGATTCGGCTGCACTGCCGCCGCCCGGTCCGGTGCTGTCGCCGAACGATCCGCGCTATGGCCGTCCGGCGAATGCGCCCACCTATTCCGATCGTGGCGCGCCGACCGGCCCCGTGATGTCGCCGGACGATCCGCGCTATGGCCGTCCGATGAATGGTCCTCCGGTCTATTCCGACCGTGGCGCGCCGACTGGCCCGGTGATGTCGCCCGATGATCCCCGCTATGGCCGGCCGATGGGGCCGCCGCCGGTGATCTACGGCGATCGTCCGGGTGCGCAACAAGCTAACCGCGACAATGGCGTTCCGGCCGCCGGTGTTTCCTACGGCGACGACCGCGGCGGCATGCGTCCGCCCGAGGGCGTTACCGGAGCCGTGCCGCAGCAGCAGGCGCCGGTCGATGCCAATGGCAAGCCGGTGCAGATCGCGGCGCTGCCGCCGGACGAGCAGCCCGAAGACGCCCCGGCGCAACTGCCGCCGAATCTGCGCCGCCAGGAAGTGTCGTTCGCGACCAAGGAGCCGGCAGGCACGATCGTCGTCGATACGTCGAACACCTACCTCTATTACATCCTGGGCAACGGCCGGGCGATCCGTTACGGCGTCCGTGTCGGCCGCGACGGCTTCACCTGGACCGGCGTGCAGAAGATCACCCGCAAGGCCGAGTGGCCGGATTGGCATCCGCCGACCGAGATGATCGAGCGTCAGCCCTATCTGCCGCGCTTCATGGCCGGCGGACCCGGCAATCCGCTCGGCGCCCGCGCGATGTATCTCGGCTCGACCGTGTACCGTATTCACGGCACCAACCAGCCGTCGACCATCGGCAAGTTCGTCTCGTCGGGCTGTATCGGCATGCTGAATGAAGACGTCTCCGACCTGTTCGAACGCGCCAAGGTCGGCACCCGCGTGGTTGTGCTGCCCGGTGGTCCGCCGCCGGGAACGGCGACGGCTTCTGCCGCGCCTCCAAACCCGATGGCTCCCGCGTCGGCTCAGGCTCAGGCGGCGGCGCCGCTGCCCGGCACGCAGCCGACCACAGTGCAGCCGCTGCCCGCACCGGTGACGGTGCGCTAGGCCAACCGGCAAGTTTCATCGTTGAAAAAGGCGCGCGAACAGCGCGCCTTTTTTGTTGCAACAAGCCGCGCATCTCGACGTTGCCGCCCGGGAGGCAATGCGATGCAGGACGTCTGCGAGACCTATCCGCCGCTGAATGCGCCAAAGCCTGTCGCCGATGACGTATGGATGATCGATGGTCCGATCATCCGGTTCGGCCCGCGCTGGTTCAAGATGCCGTTTCCAACGCGCGCGACAATCGTTCGTCTGCCGCGTGGGCGTCTGTTCATTCACTCGCCAACACCATTGCTGGCGGAACTCAAGGCCGCAGTCGTTAAGCTGGGCGTACCGTGCTGGATCATCGGTCCGAATCGTCTGCACTATTGGTGGATTCCGGAATGGCATGCTGCCTATCCCGACGCGCGCATCTTCCTTGCGCCCGGGATCAAGCAACAGGCGGGCAATCGGCTGACCTTCGAAGGCGAGGCACTGGAACGATCATCCGGCTATCCCTGGGATGAGTGGATCGCGACGCTGCCGGTGGCAGGCAGCTACATGACGGAGGTCGTGTTCTTCCATCTGCCGTCGCGGACATTGCTGCTGACGGACCTGATCGAAAACTTTGAGGCCGGGCGCGTTCGCTCGCCGTTGATGCGGTTCCTGATCTGGCTCGGCGGCGTGCGCGATCCTGACGGCAGCACGCCAACGGACCTGCGCTCGACCTTCCTGCAGGACAGGGATGCGATGAAGGCCGCTGTCGCGCGCATGATCGAATGGGATCCGGAGCGGATCATTCTCGCCCACGGGCGCTGGTACGACCGCGACGGCCGCGCCGAGCTCGAACGCGCGTTCCGCTGGCTCGGCTAGCCGCAGTGAATGCCGCTGTCAGGCCAGGCGCCGCGGCGGCTCGTTGCCCTTGGTGAAGGCATCGATGCACTCGACCATCTGCTGATAATGCGCCTGCAGGCTCTCGCGCGTCGCATAGCCGAGATGCGGCGTAATCACGACGTTGTCGAGCTTGCGCAGCGGGTGATCCGACGGCAGCGGCTCGACCGAGAACACGTCGATGCCGGCGCCGGCGATCGTCCTGTCGCGGAGCGCCGCGAACAGGGCGTCCTCATCGACGATCGGCCCGCGCGCGGTGTTGACGAGATAGGCCGATGGCTTCATGCGGGCGAGATCGGCGGCGCCGACCAGTCCGCGCGAGCGCGGGCTCAGCACGACATGGATGGTGATGATGTCTGATGTCGCGAACAGCTCGTCCTTGCTGGCATAGCCGACGCCGGCCTCCTTGCACTTCTCCGGCGTCAGATTGGGGCTCCAGGCGATGACGTTCATGCCGAACACCTTGGCCATGCCGGCGACCTTGCTGCCGAGCTTACCGAGGCCGATGATGCCGAGCGTCTTGCCCTCGATCTCGGTACCGGCAAAGGTCTGCCAGGCCTCGCCGGCGTGCATGCGCGCATTCTCGCGGCCGATGCCGCGGGTCAGTTCCAGGATCAGGCCCATGGTGAGCGGCGCGGTGGGATCGCGGTTATATTGGGTGCCGCACAACACCACCTTGCGGTTCTTGGCGGCCTCCATGTCGATCGCCGCGTTGCGCATGCCTGAGGTGATCAGGAGCTGCAGCCTGGGCAGCGCGTCGAGCAGGCTCTTCGGGAACGCCGTGCGCTCGCGCATCGCGCAGATGATCTCGAAATCCTTCAGCTTCGTTGCCGCTTCCGCCTCGCTCGCGAACGGCTTGTCGAACACGGTGACGTCGACCCGGTCCTTGACCTTCGGCCAGTCGGCCACCGAAAGCGCGATGTCAAAATAGTCGTCGAGGATTGCACAGCGGAGCCGCGTCATCGGGGAGGTCCATTCAGGGTGAGGACGACGGCGGGAGATCAACCGTCGGGATACCCGTCATGGTCGCGCGCAATCGGCAGGCGCGCAAGCGGCCGCGGTTTCAAAAAGCGGCGATTGTCACACGCGCGGCGACGGCTTCTGCGTCTTCGTGGCGCGGATATCGGCGAGCATCGAGCGGACTGCCGGCGACAGCGCCATCTGCTTGGCGCGGCAGGCTGGACCGGGGCCGCGCATATAGTGCAGTTCCGGCCGGTAGGGATTGAAAGCCTTGGCGACGAAGGCGCGCCAAAATGCGCTGAATTCGGCGAACAGCGTCGCCTCGGCCTTGGTCGCCGGGCGCGAAAGGGGTGCTGAAATGATGGTAGCCATGACGTGGCCTCAACTGTTTTGGCCGCGGTTCTGCCGCGAAAATCGCCGTTTTTCGGCGTTGAGAACGAGTTTTGGCCTGATTTATTAAAAGATGGTTTCAATTGTCGTGATTCGGCGCACACATGGTGTCGAACCCGTAATCACCCGTGGTGAAGCCGCGAAACGTGGTGAACGGACGGAAAACAGAGGTCCCGCGGTTGCTCTTTCGGGGGCCGGCCGTTACATCGGCGGCAGCAAAATTTCCACAAATCGGATCAATTCCAGGGACAGCGGATGGCTCGCCAGTTCATCTATTTCATGCAGGGTCTGACCAAGGCGTACCCGACCCGCAAGGTGCTCGATAACATCCATCTGAGCTTCTACCCGGACGCCAAGATCGGCGTGCTCGGCGTCAATGGCTCGGGCAAGTCGACCCTGCTGAAGATCATGGCCGGTCTCGACAAGGAGTATAACGGCGAGGCTTGGGTCGCCGAGGGCGCTCGCGTCGGCTATCTCGAGCAGGAGCCGCAGCTCGATCCCAAGCTCTCGGTGCGCGAAAACGTCATGCAGGGCGTCGCCAAGCAGAAGGCGATCCTCGACCGCTACAACGAGCTCGCGGTCAACTATTCGGACGAGACCGCCGACGAGATGACCAAGCTGCAGGACGAGATCGAGGCCCAGGGCCTGTGGGATCTCGACAGCAAGGTCGACCAGGCGATGGACGCGCTGCGCTGCCCGCCCGACGATGCCGATGTCACCAAACTGTCCGGCGGCGAACGCCGCCGCGTGGCGCTGTGCCGCCTGCTGCTCGACCAGCCGGAATTGCTGCTGCTCGACGAGCCGACCAACCACCTCGACGCCGAGTCGGTGTCGTGGCTGGAAGGCCATCTGCGCAACTATCCCGGCGCGATCCTGATCGTCACCCACGACCGTTACTTCCTCGACAACGTCACGGGCTGGATCCTCGAGCTCGACCGCGGCCGCGGCATCCCCTACGAGGGCAATTACTCGTCCTGGCTGGTGCAGAAGCAGAAGCGACTCGAGCAGGAAGGCCGCGAGGACGCCGCGCATCAGAAGACGCTGGCCCGCGAGCAGGAATGGGTGGCGTCCTCGCCGAAGGCGCGCCAGGCCAAGTCGAAGGCGCGCTACCAGCGCTATGAGGAGCTGCTCAAGAAGGCGAGCGAGAAGCAGACCCAGACCGCGCAGATCATCATTCCGGTCGCCGAGCGGCTCGGCGCCAACGTCGTCGACTTCGAAGGTCTCAGCAAGGGATTTGGCGATCGCCTGCTGATCGACGATCTCACCTTCAAGCTGCCGCCCGGCGGCATCGTCGGCGTGATCGGTGCCAACGGCGCCGGCAAGACCACGCTGTTCAAGATGATCACCGAGCAGGAGACGCCGGACAAGGGCACCATCACGGTCGGCGAGACCGTGCATCTCGGCTATGTCGACCAGTCGCGCGACGCGCTCGAGGGCAACAAGACGGTGTGGGAGGAAATCTCCGGCGGCAACGAGCTGATCCTGCTCGGCAAGAAGGAAGTCAATTCGCGCGGCTACTGCTCGGCGTTCAACTTCAAGGGCGCCGACCAGCAGAAGAAGGTCGGTGCGCTGTCGGGCGGTGAGCGCAACCGCGTGCATCTCGCCAAGATGCTGAAGTCGGGCGCCAACGTGCTGCTGCTCGACGAACCGACCAACGACCTCGACGTCGACACGCTGCGCGCGCTGGAAGAGGCGCTGGAGGATTTCGCCGGTTGCGCCGTCATCATCAGCCATGACCGCTGGTTCCTCGACCGCATCGCGACCCACATCCTGGCCTTCGAGGGCGACAGCCATGTCGAGTGGTTCGAGGGCAACTTCCAGGATTACGAAAAGGACAAGATGCGCCGGCTCGGCCAGGACAGCATCATTCCGCATCGCGTGAAGTACAAGAAGCTGACGCGCTGATTGGTTCAAGCGGTCGAGCGCGGCCATCGTGCCGCGTTCGACCGTTGCTCGTTGGCAGGATCGTGACGGCACCGCGGCGCAATCTGCGGCCAGTTGTCGCTTTTCAAGCGCGCGGGATTGCGTAGATAGAGCGCTCCGCAATTTTTAATCCTGCGAGCACTCCAACATGTCCGCTGTTTCAGATGCGCGCACCCCCCTGAAGGGCCGGTCGCTGCGTCCCGTTCCGATGCTGATCTTCGGATCGCGCTGGCTGCAATTGCCGCTCTATGTCGGCCTGATCATCGCCCAAGGCGTCTATGTCGTGCTGTTCCTTAAGGAACTATGGCACCTGTTCGCCCATTCCTTCGATTTCAGCGAGCAGCAGATCATGCTGGCCGTCCTCGGCCTGATCGACGTCGTCATGATCTCGAACCTGTTGGTGATGGTGATCGTCGGCGGCTACGAAACTTTCGTCTCGCGCCTCAATCTGCAGGGCCATCCGGACGAACCGGAATGGCTCAGCCACGTCAATGCCAGCGTGCTGAAGATCAAGCTGGCGATGGCGATCATCGGCATCTCCTCGATCCATTTGCTGCGCACCTTCATCGAGGCCGGTGCACTGTCGTCAGGCAAGGGCAACTACACCGAGACCGGCGTGATGTGGCAGACCATCATCCACTGCGTCTTCATCCTGTCGGCGATCGGCATCGCCATCGTCGACAAGCTGTCGAACGACTCGATCGAAGGCGCCAAGCAACAGGTTGGGCATTAGGGATGAACGGCGGCGCGGCGTCACCGCGCCGCGCGCGAGCCAAACAATGCCGGCGCGGATCTGCCGAGCCATTCGGGGATTTGCGCCGCGCCGCGCGGAAATCCGCGGGCCATCGCGAGGACGAACGCGGTCTGCCAGACGCCGAACAGCACCAGCCAGCCCGGCAAGGTCGGCAGCCTGGCGATCGCGCCGTAAACCGTTCCGGCTGCGATGGCCGCGATCCAGGTCACGACGACGCTGTCGATCCGCCTGAACGCGGGGTTGGTCAGGAGCACGCCGAGAATGGTGATGGCTCCGCCGACGGCGCCGCCGATGCCGCCGATCAAAAATCCCATGCAGGGATTGTTGCCGAGCGCCTCGGTGGTCTGGGCCGGGTTCGCGGCATTGCCCTCGATCGGCACGGCTCTCGCATACTGGCCGGGCGAGGCTCGAGGATCGTGACCGCCTTGAGATAGGTCGGAACCTGGTCGAGCGGGGTCGGCGCCATCATCACCGGCAGCATGCGATTGCTGGGGTTCGGCCATTTGTTCCGGGCAAAGGCGAGCTCGCTCAGCGTGTAGCGTCCCCTGGTCACCGATTCCGGACTGATCAGGAACACCATAAAATCGCTGCTTTCGATGGCTTTTTCGACGCGCGCATCGAAGCTGTCGCCCGGCGGAAGATCGTCGTGCGAAAAGAAAACGTCATGGTCGCAATTGCGCAGGGACTGGGCGATGCTGTCAGCCTGCGATTCCAGTTCGGAGGGAAATGACAGAAATATGCGCACGGCAAAACTTACCGCCCAGAATTGAATTCTGACAATTGCCGAATCCGCGTTGCAATGCCCGTTTCCGCAGGGTGAGATCGATCATGAAATGGCCAGCCACCATCGTCGCATTCGCGCTGCTGCTGTGTGCGCCGCTGCCGGCATTCGCCGCCGATGCTGCGTTCACCCAGTTCATCGCCTCGCTGTGGCCGGAGGCCAAGGCCGCCGGCGTGTCGCGCGAGACCTTCGATCGCGAGACGCGCTCGCTCGAGCCCGACTACAAGCTGCCCGACCTGATCCTGCCCGGGCGTCCGAAGACCGGCGCACCGGCGCAGGCCGAGTTCGTGCAGGTGCCGGCCGACTACATCAAGGAAGCCTCGATCGCGCGGCTCGCCGCCGAAGGGCAGCGGCTGTTGCAGAAGTATCGCTCCTCGCTCGATGCGATCGAGAAGCGGTTCGGCGTCCCGGCCACCGTCGTGCTGGCGATCTGGGGCCGCGAGACCGATTACGGGCGCTATTCGCTGCCCTACGACACGCTGCGCGTGGTGGCGACGCAGGCCTATGTCGGTCGCCGCAAGGATCAGTACCGCACCGAGTTCATCCTCGCGCTGAAGATCCTCGGCGAGGGCGCGGTGACGCGCAAGGAGATGCGCTCCTCCTGGGCCGGTGCAACCGGCTACACCCAGTTCCTGCCGTCGGAATACTACAAGCATGGCGTCGATCTCGACGGCGACGGACGCGTCGACATCTGGCATTCGGTGCCGGACGCGCTCGCCTCCGCCGCGCAGCAGCTGGTCAACAAGGGCTGGCAGCCCGGCGTGCGCTGGGCCTATGAGGTGCAGGCGCCGGCCAATGCCGACTGCACGATGGGCGTGCCTGAAGTGACGAAGCCGATCAGCCAGTGGCTGCGCGCAGGCTTCGTGCCGGTGCGCGGACAGAAGCTCAGCGCCGCCGAGCAGGCGCAATCGGCGTCGCTGCTGCAGCCGGAAGGCAGCTACGGTCCCGCCTTCCTGACCACGCCGAACTACTTCGTGATCAAGGAATACAATTTCTCCGATCTCTACGTGCTGTTCGTCGGCCACCTCGCCGACCGCATGACGAGCCCGCAGCCATTCGCGACGCCATGGTCGGCATCGAAGCAGCTGCGCTCCGGCGACGTCGAGGCGATGCAGCAGCAGCTGACGAAGATCGGTCTCTACAAGGACAAGCTCGACGGCAAGGCCGGGATGCAGACCCGCGCCGCGCTTGGCGCCTATCAGAAGCAGGCCGGGCTGAAGGTCGATTGCTGGCCGAGCGAGACGGTGCTGCGCGCGATGCACGGGCAGCGCTGATCGGGCTGGCTCGCAAGACCGCCTGGTGGCGTAAAAGCAAAACCCGGCCGCGAGGCCGGGTTTTCGAGTGTGATGCTGAAAACGTGTCGGTCGATCAGTCGCAAACCTGGATGCGACGGAAGCGCCAGCCGTAGCCGTCCCAGAAGCGCTCACGAACCATGCGGCACGGGGCCTCTTCGACGTAAACCGGTGCCGGTGCGACATAGACCGGGGCGGGGCGAGCGCCTGCGATAGCGCCGCCCAGCAAGGCGCCGCCGATCAGGCCGCCGGCAACGCCGGCTGCGACGGCGCCGCCGTCACCAGCCTTGGCAGCCGGAGCAACGGCCAGCGAACCGGCAATCGTGGTAACGGCGACAAGGGCAGCTAAAGTCTTCTTCATGTCTTTGGCTCTCCTGGAAGGTGGTGGCGTCGTGGTTCGGCGCCGGGTTGAGGTGACTCGCACGCTGATCTCGAACTGCTGTCTTGCTAAACAGCGCAGAACAGTCAACCGAAAGTAAACGTCCGCAGGCTGATCGCGCAGAAAAGCGGTTTTTTCTGGCCATCTGCAGCAGATGTCCCGGAGAAACAGTCGGTTTTCCGGGACATTTGGTTCGATTTAATCGAGATGAACGGCGATCAATCGCAAACGCGGACGCTGCGAACGCGCCAGGTGTAGCCGTCCCAGAACCGCTGGCGCTGCCAGAAGCAGTCGGGACCATAACCGGGCTCGGCGACATAGGCCGGACCGGGCGCATAGTAGCCGTAGCCGGGACCGTAGTAGCGGTTCTGCGATGCGATCGCGCCACCGACGATGGCGCCACCGATCAATCCCGCAGCGACGCCGGCGGCGACACCGCGTTGTGCCTGGGCGGGGGCGGGCACCGCCACAGTCGAAGCCGCCACAGCGGCAACGGCGCAAAGCGCCAGCAATGTCTTCTTCATGGCCTCACCTTTCTCGCGGCAGCAGGGACAGCGTGCATCGGCGATCTGTCTCACTGGAGGGTTCCATATTCACCTTGAATGATCAATGAACGACGCCGCCGCATTCGCGACCAAATGCTTGCAGCTTTTGCAATATCTTGCAACGCACGAGCCCGACAGCGCCGCGGCGAGGCGTGTGCTCATGGGGGCCGGCGGCGAAGGAAGCGGTTATTGGCCCGTCAGCCACCCGGCGGGTGTCGGATTCCTGACCTCCGACCGATTTAGACTCATTCCAATATGAATCCCGCATCAGTTTGGAATTGCTACAAAAACCGCTTTTTCCTTTTGCATCGCGCGGGAGCCGACAATATCCATATTGCCAAGCATCACCGTTGGACCCCGCCTTTCTCCGATGATTGTCTGTTCCTGTAACGTCCTCAGCGACCACGATGTCCGCAATGCCGTCAATGGCGGTGGGTCCGTGACACGAAATGCCAAGCAGGTGTACGGCTGCCTCGGCTGCAGTGCCGAATGCGGCCGCTGCGCGCGCACCATCAAGGCGATCATCGACGAGGCGCTCGGTCCCTGCGCCAAGGCCTGCTGCTCCGGCTGCCCCCACAGCAGCCATCCTCACGCCGCCAACGAGGACGCCGAGCCGGCCGAATTCGCGCTCGCGGCCTGCTAAAGCTTCTTATTTCGACGCGTTTCCTGGCGCGAACCGGCTTCCGCTTCGCTGGAAGACGCTGCGCCAAATCCTTCGAATCCGGTTATCCACGCGCTGCTTCTGCGAAGGGTTGCTCTTGCCGGTAATCTGATTTAGAAACGTTCTAAGTTTAGCGCCGGCCAAGGTTGGCCGCGACAGGTGGAGTGGATCATGCAAGGCGACCCGAAGGTCATCGATTATCTGAACAAGGGGCTGCGCAGCGAACTGACCGCCATCAATCAGTACTGGCTGCACTACCGGATGCTCAACAATTGGGGCCTCCTGGAGATGGCCAAGGTCTGGCGCAAGGAGTCCATCGAGGAGATGGAGCACGCCGACAAATTCGTCGATCGCATCCTCTTCCTGGACGGCTTCCCGAACCTGCAGGTGCTCGATCCCCTGAAGATCGGCCAGGACGTCAAGGAGATCATCGAGTGTGACCTCGCCGCTGAGATCGGCGCCCGCACGCTCTACCAGGAGGCGGCGACCTACTGCCATGGCGTCAAGGACTATGTCAGCCGCGACCTGTTCGAGCAGCTGATGAAGGACGAGGAAGACCACATCGACTTCCTCGAAACCCAGCTCGACCTGATCAAGCGCATCGGCCTTGAGCTCTACACCCAGAAGCACGTCGGTCATCTGAAGGGCGAGGATTCCTGACCGGCTGTCAGCCGGCGCGCCGAGCGTCTGCCAAAATACGAGAGGCCGTCCTTGCGGGCGGCCTCTTTTGTTTTTGCGATTCTGATTGGGGCGAAGCTTCTCAGTAGCACCGCGTGATGTTGACGGTGCGGTCGCCGCCGCGGCCGGGCACCGTGACGCTCTCGGTGGGGCAGCTCGACACATAGGGCCGATCCGACGGCACCACGGCCGGCGGATAGCGATGCGCCCAATCCCAGGGCACGTCCTGGGTGTAAGTGTAACGGACGTCGCTTGAGACCGGTGCCGGGACCTCGGCGGCGAAGGGAACGCTCGCCGCGCCATCATAATAACCGCCCGCGTCCGGCAACACGATGCCGGGCACCCGCACATGATGGCGGAAGGCTGGATGATGCGAGGAGAACGTGCCGCGCGCTGCGGATCCGGACCTCGCATAGGTTTCGGTCGGGGAAGCAAGCAGCAGCGCTGCAACGCCAAGGGAAACGCCAAGAGAAACGCCAAGGGACGCCATCAGCGCCCCAGTTGTTCGATACGCCAACCTTCGAAAGCTCATGGCACGCACCAACTCGCGGTTACGGAGCATTTCTGCAGACGCTAGGCCGCGCCTCACGGCGCCCGCAAACTCATCCTTAATTATTGGTTAAAAAGTAAGGTTAACAGAGAGTAACTGTTTCAAATTGGCGCGATCTCGCGCGCGGGGGCTTCCCGCGCAAGCGGCGGGCGCCGTTCAGACGGCATCCGCCGGAACGAAGCAGCTGATGATGATGTGGCCGCGGTGGTGCACGTACCACACCACGGCCTCGCCGACCGGGTTGCCGCGATCGCGGATCACGGCGCGCTCCGGCACCATCATCCACTCGCCCTCGATCGGCACCCAATAGGCGCCGCTCCGAACGTCGTAGCTCGTGCGATGGCCGTCGGAGATGTCGCAGCACGGCACGCCATTCGGCGCAATCACGCTCTTGAACCAGGCGCGGATATCGGGCGGCACGTTGTCGTATTGGCCGTTGTCGAACGCCGGTGCAGCGCCCGCCATCACGGCGAGCCACGCAAGCACCGCGACGTGCGTGAGCCTTCGCATTGCCTTCCTCCGGCGAAAACTTCTACGTGACCCGCGCGTAGCGTCACGCGAATCCGGTGTTTGCGCGATTAGGCACGAACCGCGCGCGGGATGCATGCTCAAAGAATCAGCGAATCCGCGTGCTTTGCTTGATGCAGTGCGAGATGGTTGCGCTCAGATTGGCTGCTTCGCGCGCCCCTTCTTCGCGGGTTTCACCGCGATATTGTTCCGCGCCATTTTGAGCGCGCTGCGCAGCGTAACCTGATCCACTTTCGCGAGGCGGACATTAGTGCTGCCGCTCTTGCCCCAGCCGCCCGGCACCGGCCGGAAGACCTCCGGCTCGGCCTCGACCACCATCGCCTGCTGCTCGGGTGTCAGCTTCACCATGCCCCAATCCTGGTCGGGATAGCCGAGCGTCGCGAAGATGCGCTTGCCGACGCGGAAATCGGTTGTGCCGTGATGCGCGCCTTCAACGACCTCGGGCAGGTCGAGCGCAATGCGGCGGAAGCGATCAGCAGACATTGCTCTGACCTCGATCGCTACATCGTCGGCGCCGTCTGCAACAGCTCCTGCAATTGCCCGGCGTAGAACTTCGCATCGCCGGTGGTGAGATGGCCGCGTGTCTCGCTGCTTGCCGGGATCAGGTCAATCTTGCCGTTCTTGATCCGCTTCACTGCAGCTTCGGTGACGCCGGTCTCCGGCGGGTTGCGTTCATCGTCGGCGGCATTGATGGCAAGCAGGGTTGCCTCGATCTTCTCCAGTCCGGCGGAGGGATCGTAGTCGTGCGAGGCCTCCCATTGATAGATGTAGTCGTTGGCATCCGCGGTGACCGGCAGCGCCAGCTGGTCGTCCACCATCTTGTCGGCCTGCGCTGCGGTCGGCGCCAGCGTCTGGTAATTGAGCGTGCCGCCGGCACTGGCGAAGCGATAGGCGGCGATGGCGTATTTCATCATCCGCGGCTGGCTGGTGTAGTTGCCGCCATTGTAGTCGGGATCGTTGCGGATCGTTTCCAGCATCGTCCGCCGCAGCATCCAGTTGCGTGCTGCCATCGCGGTCGGCTGCGAGGCCATCGGCGCCAGCACGTCCATCATCCGTGGATACCGCACGCCCCAGATCCAGGTGTGCATGCCGCCCATCGAGTTGCCGATCACGAGCCGCAGATGCTTGATGCCGAGCCCTTCGGTGACGAGCCTATATTGCGCGTCGACCATGTCGTTGTAGCCGTATTTCGGAAAGCTCGTCCGCATCGCGTCCGACGGCTTCGACGATTTGCCGTGCCCGATGCCATCAGGGATGATGATGTAGTATTTCGCCGCGTCGAGCGGCTGGCCGGGGCCGAACAACTGGCCGGCAAAGGTCGGCGTCAGCATGCTGGCGGCCGAGCCGCCGGAGCCGTGCAGCACCAGCACCGGCTGTCCGGTCGGCGCGCCGACCGTGGTGTAGTGCAGCCGCAGTTCCGGCATCACCTCGCCGCTGTGAAACTTGAAGTCCTTTGCGGTCCACTCGCCGTCCTGCGGCGTGGGGTAACCTGCAGCCATGGCCGGTACCGATATCGAGACGAGAGCGGCCACGAGCGCCGCGCACCAACGGATCATCATGCTTCTTCCCACGCGCGGCGCGCTTGTCCAGCCGCTTCGGTGCAAGCCTAGCATGGGGGAAGGAGATGTCCGAGAGCACGTCGGCACGGCTGGCGAAGATGTGTTCGGCTAGCTCTCCTTGAGTACGTTCAGCGCATACCATCCCCAATAGACGCGATGACGCTGGATCAGGCCGTCATCGATCTCCATGACCTCGACCAGATCCATCTGATCGCCGTCCGGAGACTGCCGCGGATATTCCCAGGTAAGAACGCGGCCGTCGCTGAAGAAACCCTGCTTGAAGCGCCGCCGTTGCGGCGGGGTGGTGCGGAACACGCGCGCGATGAACTCGCGCAGCGGCTCACGGCCCTGCACGATCCCGTCTTTGGTCTGCATCAAATGCTGGACCAGCGGGCTCTCGATCGAGGCGCCGGCTGCGTAGAGCGTGAGCGCCGCCTCGAGGTCCTTGTTGCCGAGCGCTTCATCCCAGAGCCGGTAGATGCGTTCCGCGTCGTTGCTGTCAGCTGTCATGATTGTTCCCTTGCGTTTCGTCGACTGCCGCCCATTTGAGCGGAAGAGGCCGTCGCGACGTTTCAGGAAAATCTGAAATGAGCTGCGCGGCACAGCGCATGTGGGCAGGACGCTTCGGCGCGATCTGGAGGACGATGCGGTGGGATCATCCCAAGCGTTGCAGACGGGATTTTCGCGGATCGCCGAGGCCTTGGGCGATCCGGTGCGCGAGGCGATGGTCAGTGCGCTGGCCGACGGCAAGGCGCTGCCGGCAGGCGAGCTTGCTGCGGTTGCCGGCATTTCGCCGCAAGGCGCCAGCGCGCATCTGCAGAAGCTGGTCGACGCCCGCGTGCTGTCGGTGTGGGCGCAGGGCAGGTTCAGATATTACCGGATCAGGGACGACGACGTCGCGGCGCTGATCGAGAACCTCGTCGATCTTGCCGCCAAGGCCGCCGTCGGGCGGCGGCGTGCGATGCCGGCCGAGCAGCTCAGGCAGTCGCGCACCTGCTACCACCACCTTGCGGGTCAGCTCGGCGTGCTGCTGTCGAATGCGTTGATCCGCCGCCGCCTCGTCGTGATCGACGGCCGCGATGGTCGCGTGACCGAGCAGGGGTTGGCCTGGTGCCGGGCCGAGGCGATCGATTTCGATCCGGCGCGGCAGCCGCACCTGCGGCTCTGCAATGACTGGACCGAGCGCGTGCCGCATCTCGCCGGTCCGTTTGCCAATGCCGTGCTGGCGCGGCTGGTCGAGATGCGCGGCGTTGCGCCGCATCGGATTCCGCGCGCATTGCGGATCACCGAGCGGGGGCGGGCGTTCTTCGACCGGCTTGGCGTCCAGGTTCCGTTCTGAAGGCGACGAGGTGATCTAGCGGCCGTCCTCGACCTCGGTCTCCGGGCGGTCGTTGCCGGATGCGGTTTCGGTCAACCATTTGCCGTCCGACGTCTCGTACTGGATCGCCTCGGTGCGACCGGGGACGCGCTGCTCGTTGGCGGCGCGTCGGGCAGCGGCGAGTGCCGCGGCGTGGGTAGGAAATGGTTCCGAGAACACCCCGTTGACGGTATAGGCCCAGCCGCCGTCGTGCTGGACGACCTTGTAGATCACGTGGCTCATCCGGAACCTCGCTCCACCGTGGACGATGACACTGCCAGAATAGACCACGATGTCGTATTTTGCAGCAGCCGATCGTCCTTGAGAGAGCCGCCCCGTTGCCGCGGGCGAGGGAGACCGACATGTGCCGCAATATCAAGACGCTGTTCAACTTCGAGCCGCCCGCCACCGAGGACGAGATTCACGCCTCGGCGCTGCAATTCGTGCGCAAACTGTCCGGCTTCAACAAGCCGTCGCAGTCCAATGAGGCCGCCTTCAACCTCGCCGTGACCGAGGTCTCGAACGCTGCGCGCAAGCTCCTGATCTCGTTGCAGACCACGGCGCCAGCGCGCGATCGCGAGGTGGAGGCGGAGAAGGCGAAGGAGCGTTCGCGCCTGCGGTTTGGCTGAGGGCGGGGGCGTACCGTGATGCAGATCACGGTACCGCTTCGCGCGTCCGGGCATCGGTGCCGTTCACCCGATCCCGGAGCGACGCCATGAAGCCTGCCCTGCTCACGTCCTGTTCGATTGCGTTCGCCGTGCTCTGGACCTGCGGCATGCTGTGGTCGAGCGGGACGATCGACCTTGCCAACGTCATCATCCTGTCGGCCTGCGGGGCGCTCGCGGGCGTTGCCTGGTATTACGCCATGCGCTGGGTCTTCCAGCTCATGCACCTCGCTCGACCCTCCGATCCTCCGGCCAATCCGGGCGCGGAGCAGTAGGCATCGGGCGCGACACGGACAGAGCTGGCCGTGTCGCCGCGCCAGGACAGGAAGGATTACTTCTTGTCCTTCTTGCGGTGCTTCTTCTTTTTCTTGTGATCGTCGTCCTCGTCGTCATCTTCCGCGAAGTCGATGGCGTCGACGTCAAGCGCGATCGCCTCCGCTGCCGCGCGCTCGGCGGCATCGCGCTCGGCGAACTCGGCGGCTTCGCGCTCCTTGGTGCGCTTGTAGTCTTCCCAGGCGTCGAAGATCATGTGCAGCCACGGCATCACCTGCTCGATCGACGGCAATTGTCCGGGCGGGCCGGCTTCACCGCGCGGGCCGGACGGTCCCTGCGGTCCCTGCGGGCCAGCCTCGCCGCGCGGACCCTGCACGCCCGCCTTGCCTTGCGCTCCCGGCTTGCCCTGGGGCCCTGCCTTTCCAACCAGTCCGGGCTTGCCCTGCGGACCCGGCTTGCCGCGCGCACCTTCCGGCCCCGGCCGCCCCGGATGCCCTTGCGGACCGGGCCGGCCCGGCTCGCCCTGACGACCCTGCGGTCCCTGCGCCCCTCGTGACCCCTGGCGGGAGATTGTCTCGTCAGCCACTGATATGCTCCGTCGCGATTTCAAGCCGCTTGTAACAGAGGTTGGATGACGGCTTCAATTCTGCGCGGCGCGGCTGATGCAAGCGGTCAACAGTCATAATTCGATGCGAAGATTGTGACGGGAGGACGCGTTGCGGATTCTGAACGACAGGCGCGGGGCAGTTGCAGGTGACGCAACAGGGGCGCTGACGTTCGACATCGTGGTGACGCGGCACGATCTGCGCGACGAAGCGGCGTTTCGCAACACCGGCGTCCTCGATCTGTATGCCGAGCTGTTTCCTCCGAACGAGCGCGACGCCCCCGACGACATTGTGCGCTGGGTGCTGTCAGATGATGTCGGCGAGCGGCGAGAGTTCAGCGTCGGCGGTCGGAAGCTGTCATATTGCCTCGACTCGCGCTGCTTCATCCTGCGCGCGGAAGGGCGCGCGATCGGCCTCGGCTTCTTCACCTACGATCACGCAAGCGAGCTGATCTATTGCAACTATGTCGGCGTCGCGAAGACGTGGCGCGGCGGCGGCCTGGCGGGCCGGTTCTATCGCGAGATGATCGAGATGCTCGACGCCCTGTTTCCACGCAATATCGGCGTGGTGCTCGAGGTCGAGCCGTATGATCGCGATCGCCTGGCGGCGGTCATCGGTGATCTCGAACGGACGGGCGTGAGGCAGCTCGCAGCGGATCAACAGACCGAGATTCGCAGATTGCTGCGCGTCAGCTGGTACGACAAGCTCGGCTATTGCTTCTTCTGCGACGCGCGCGGCATGCAGCCGCTTGAGTGTCGCTCGCCATGCCTCGATCCATCGCTATTGCCATCCGCTTGGGGCAGCGCGGAGGAAAATTATTGGTTGGCCTGGCAGTCGCGGACCGGCGCGCCCTCGGCGGAGGGCGAGCGCGCAGGTGAGCTCTGGCAAAGAGCCGTCGCTGCGATCTATGTCGAGATCCTCGCAAAATCGCTGGTCGACGACGATCCGAAGGGGCGGCGCGACTATTGGGACTATACGACGGCGCTGGTCGCGCAGACGCTGCAACGGGCCGCGACGACCGAGGTGCGTCTCGCTCGCTGCCTCGATGCCGACGGCAGCGAGCTGTTGTCGCGCTGGCGGCGGCTTGCGATCGACCTGCCGATCTAGCGTCGACGTGCCGCTCATGCGTGATGCGATCCGGTTGAATCGTCATCACGCTTCGCTCGTTGTCCAAGCATGATCGTCCCGGAAAGCCGCTTCGCGCGTTTCCGGATCTTGCTCTAGGCTGCGGCGTGCTCGCTCAGCGGCACGTCGATGCCGTCGGCCGAATATTCGCGGATCTTGTTCCGCAATGTCCGAACCGACAGCCCGAGCACGCGCGCGGCGCGGGTGCGGTTGCCGTCGCAGCGCGCAAGCGTTTGCAGCACGAGCTCGCGCTCGACTTCATCGACGGTCGCGCCGATCAGCAGTGGGACGATTTCATTTGGAGCCAGCGACGGCAGCAGAGCTTCCGGCGACGGTACGGTGGACGCGTAAGACATGAACTCCTCCCGATCAACGCCCGCTTCGTCGGTGAAGCGAAGACATCGAGAACCAACTACCCCGTAGATCCACGGTGTGCCGGTTTGGTTAACAAGCCCTTAACGCGCCCCTAACTCCCTGCTCTGTAAGCAAAATACCCAGAAATCGCCACGATTGCGGTTCCATCCGTCACAATGTCCGGTAGCCGCCATCGACCATCACGATCGATCCCGAGACATAGGCCGACAGGTCCGAGGCGAGGAAGATGGCGGGGCCGACGATGTCCTCCGGCTTGCCGGCGCGGCCGAGCGGGGTGTGGTCCATGAAGACCTTGACGAGGTCGGGATTGGTGGCGCGCACCTTCTCGTTCAACGGCGTCTCGATGAAGCCCGGCCCGATTGCATTGACGCGCACGCCATCCTTGCCGAGTTCGGCGGCCAACGCCTTGGTGAAGCCGAGCACGCCGTGCTTGGAGGCGGTATAGGCCGGCGAACTCGGCGTGCGCAGATGCACGAAGGACTGGATCGAGCCGATGTTGACGATGCGTCCCTTGTTCTTGCGCAGTGGCGCGAGGAACGAATGCGTCACGTTGAAAACGCCGGTGAGATTGATCGAGATGATGTCTTCCCAATCCTTGATCACGGCCTCGTCGGTGCCGAGCATGCCGTTGCGGCGCGCGATGCCGGCATTGTTGACCAGGATCGAGACCGGCCCGACCTTGTCGGCCACCTGCTTTGCCATCGCGACGCAGGCATCGCGATCGGTCACGTCGAGTGCAAAGCTCTCCGCCTTGCCGCCGGCACTGCGGATCTCCTTGGCCGCTTCCGCCGCCGCATCACCGTTCATGTCGAGCAGCACCACGCGCGCGCCCTCGCGGCCGTAGCCTAGTGCGATGGCACGCCCGATGCCCGAGCCTGCGCCGGTAATGACGGCGATGTGATTGTCGAGAAGGGCCATGGCGTTTCCTCGTTCTGATTGTGAGCGTTGTCGACAACACTATTCAAAACTGCGCCAACCGAAACGCCAAGCCGCGTTTGCGCGTTGCTGTTATCCGGATTCGGATGACAGTACGGACCGATCATGGACCCGAATATCAGACACTGGAAAGTTGCGATCGAGCGCTTCTGCGCGGCGCCGGATCCCGACTATCGCGAGATGGCAAAAATGGTCGCCGAGATCGCCGCGACCGACATCGACGAGACGCTGCGGCATGCGGCCGCACAGGTGCTGCCGATCCTGCGCCAGGCGGCGCTGAAATCGGCCGACCGTCGCACCAAATCGATGGCACAGCGCCGTCTCGGCATCGTCAGCGACGCACTGCACATGCTGTCGGCGCCGCGGTTCGGCCGGCGCGGCCTGACGCCGAAGGTGCTGACGCAGGAGGAGCAGTACCGGCAATTGCTCGGCCTGCCGTTGGGCCGCCGCCTCGCTGCGACCGAAGTCCAGCAGGCTTTCAAGCGCGCCGCCAAGACGGTGCATCCCGACGGCGGCGGCGACGGCGCGGCATTCCTCGAACTCGCTGCCGCGCGCGACGCCCTGATCAAGCATCACTGACGCTGGATCGCGTCATATCTGACAGCACAAGGACGGACGCCGCGCTGTTGCCGCGTGTCTGCCCTGTGCGTGATCGAATGACGTTCGCTCAGAACGCGCAGGTGCCGTTGTTCAGGAGGCCGGTCTTGTAGCTGAACGCAGCGTCGAAGGTCGGCAGCTCCTCGCTAACGATGGAGAAGTTCGCCGGCCACGGCGTGGTCGGGATGCTCTGGTCCCAGATCTGGCAGAAGCCGGTGTCCTGCCAGCGGATCAGATGATAGGGCGTGGCACCGGCCGGGCTTGCCGCGGCAAGCACGGACACGGTGGCGGCAATGGCGGCATAGGCAATCGCAAGACGACGCATGGGAAATCTCCGGTTTGAAAAATGAATGCTCCGCGGGGAAATCCTGGAGCTCAGGGGCCGATCGCCCCGGACATGCAGTGAGTATTGCGACCCCGGGAACAGGTTCAACGCCGGTCGTGCGAAAGCACCCGTCAACAAATCGGCCTGTGCCAAATTGCGCCTGTTTACGCGCTTGCTACAGTCGGCGCATCGCGATTCGCAGCCGTGTCACGACGCGAGCAAATCGACGAGAGCAAATCGACGTGAGTAAATCCTGGGGAGACCGCACATGAAACCTTCATCCACCCTGCGTGCTGCGCTTGTCGCGCTGCTGGCGTTCACGGGACTGGCTTTCTCTTCCGCCGCCCGCGCCGACAGCGGCTTCGTGACGCTCACGATCTACAAGGCCGGATGGATCATCGGCGGTTCCGGCGGCGGCGGCGTCTTGACCTTCCGCGGCCGCTCCTACCGGCTCTCCACCGGCGGCCTCGACTACGGCCTGGTGTTCGGCGGCTCCAAGACCGTGCTGCGCGGCCGGGTCAGCAACATCAACCGTCCGTCCGACGTTGCCGGCGTCTACGGTGCGGCCGGCGCGGGGCTGGCCGTCGGACGCGGCGCGCGCGCGATCGTGCTCACCAATCAGAAGGGCGCGGTGCTTGAATTGACCGGCCACCAGGTCGGCCTGATGGCCAACGCCGATCTGAGCGGCCTTGCGATCACGATGCGCTAGAGTTGACGGTGTGGAGCGGCACCAGCGACTGCTGATCGCCGAGCCGGATTCAGTCCATCCCCGTCATGTTGGGTGCGCGTGATGTCATCCCGGCACAGGCCGGGACGAGATGGCGTTCACCTGAACAAATGCAGCGCGGCGTATTGCAGCAGCATGATGGTCTTGGCGTCCACGATGCGGCCGTCGCTGATCATGGCGAGCGCGTCGTCGATCGAGAGCTCGATCACCTCGATGTCCTCGCCCTCGTCGGCGAGCCCGCCGCCGTCACCGATGCGCATGGCGGCATCGTATTCGGCGACGAAGCAATGCAGCTTCTCGGTCACCGCGCCCGGAGACGTGAAAGCCTCGAACACCTTGCGCACATGCGCGAGCCGGTACCCGATCTCTTCCTCCGCTTCGGCGCGGATGCGCGCTTCCGGCTCGGCATCGTCGAGCATGCCGGCGGCAGCCTCGATCAGGAGATCGTCATAGCCGTTGGCGAAAGCGGGGTAGCGGAACTGGCGCACCAGCACGACGCTGCGGGTCGTCAGATTGTAGGGCAACAACGCCGCGCCGTTGCCGCGGTCGTAGACCTCGCGCACCTGGGTCTGCCATTCGCCGTTGGCGCGCCGGTAGTCGAACGTCGCGCTCTTCAGCTCGTAGCGGCGCTTCGAAAGCAGCTCGACGTCCTTGACGCGAACGCGGTCGGCGATGCTCATGCGTCGGTCCTCAACCCTCTCACGGCGTCGCTTCGCGCCCGTCGAGCCATTTGGCCAGCATCACCGAGGTCGACTCGTCATAGCCGAGCGACTGGTAGAACGCGCCGGCCTTGGCGTTCTCCCGTCGCACCAGCAGTTGCAGCTTCGGCACGCCGGCGGCGCGCAGCCAGTCCTCGGCCGCCGCCATGATGGTGCGGCCAAGTCCCTTGCCCCGGCGGTTGGGATCGACTGCGACGTAATAGACCCAGCCGCGATGACCGTCGTGGCCGACCATCGCGGTCGCCATGATCGCATTGTCGTCGCGGCCGACCAGCACGGCTGAATTCGGTCCGCGCCGCGCCAGCGCGATGTCGGCAGCGGGATCGTTCCATGGCCGCGTCAGGCCGCAGGCCTGCCACAGCGCGACGACATCGGCGATGTCGGCGTCGGTGATCGGTGCAATGGCGAGGGAGGCAGAGGAGGAGGGCATCGTCGCCTGCGCGGTCACAGCACCTTGCCCGGGTTCATGATGCCGAGCGGATCGAGCATCGCCTTGACCTGCCGCATCAGCTCGATCGCGACCTTGTCCTTGACGTCGGGCAATTCGTCGCGCTTGAGCACGCCGATGCCGTGCTCGGCCGAGATCGAGCCGCCCATCCGCAGCACGATCTCGAACACGACGGCATTCACGTCGTGCCAGCGCGCCAGGAAGTCGGCCGCATTGGCGCCGACCGGCTGGCTGACATTGTAGTGGATGTTGCCGTCGCCGAGATGGCCGAACGGCACCGGCCGCGAACCCGGGATCAGCTTCACCACGGCCGCATTGGCTTCCTCGATGAAGGCGGGCACGGCGGCGACCGGCACCGAGATGTCGTGCTTGATCGAGCCGCCTTCCGGCTTCTGCGCCGCCGACATCTCGTCGCGCAGTTTCCAGAACGCCTGGCGCTGGCTCAGATTGGCGGCGATGACGGCGTCGTCGACGATGCCGTCCTCCATGCCCTGGGCCAGGATCGCCTCCAGCGTGTCGCGTGCATCGTCGCGCGACGACGACAATTCCATCAGCACGTACCAGGGGTGCTTGCTCTCAAGCGGATCGCGGATATCGATGCCGTGGCGGATCGAGAAGTCGACCGCGACGTCGGCGAGCAGCTCGAAGCTCGTCAGCGCTCCGGCCGCTTGATCGCGCGAGATCGACAGCAGCTTGAGTGCGGCCGCCGGCGAAGCCAAGCCGACATAGGCGGTCTCGACCGCGCGCGGCCGCGGAAACAGCTTGAGCGTTGCCGCGGTGATGATGCCGAGCGTGCCTTCGGCGCCGATGAACAGGTTGCGCAAATCGTAGCCGGTGTTGTCCTTTTTCAGCTTCGACAGCGCGTTCAGCACGCGGCCGTCAGCCAGCACGACTTCGACCCCGAGCGCCATTTCGCGCGCCACGCCGTAGGCGAGCGCTCCGGTGCCGCCGGCATTGGTCGAGAGGTTGCCGCCGATCGTGCAGCTGCCTTCAGCGCCGAGCGACAACGGAAACAGCCGGTCCGCGTCGGCTGCCTTCTGCTGCGCGATCTGCAGCACCACGCCGGCCTCGCAGGTCATGGTGTTGGATTCGACGTCGATGTCGCGGATCTTGTCGAGACGCCGGAGCGAGACCACGACCTCGCCATTGTGCGGCGTCTGGCCGCCGACCAGGCCGGTATTGCCGCCCTGCGGCACCAGCGCGATCCTGTGCTCGGTTGCAAGCTTGCAGATCGCAGCGACTTCGGCGGTCGAGCCCGGGCGCAGCACCAGCGGTGAGCGGCCGTGGAACAGATCGCGTTCCTCGGTAACGTAAGGCTTGATGTCGGCGGCGTCGGTCACCGCATATTTCGCGCCGACGATGGCGCGGAATTTTTCAAGCAATTCGGGCGGAAGCGGCGGCACCGCTGATTGGACGATGTTCATTTTTTCTTGGTCTTTCACTCAGTCGGGGATCTTTGCCTAAGCATGCCCTTCGCGCAAACGCTTCGCGTTTGTCGCGAGGGAAAACCGGTTCCTGCTTGGCGCCAACGCGGCCGTTCCGGTCCGGGTCATGCTTGTTACCGCCCAACGGCTGCGCGGCGCAGCCGGTCATTGATGGCTTCGCCCAATCCCTCCTCGGGAATCGGCATCACCGCGATCGCATCCGCGTTTCTCTTGTCGAGGGTGCGAAGGTAGCCGAATAGATTGGCGGCGGCCTCGGCAAGATCGCCGCGCTCGGACAGGTTCATCTCCACCGAGGCGCATTCGCGCCGCGCGACCTTGGCCGGCCCGAACGACAGCAGGGCTTCGCCGACATGGACGTCGCTGGCATTGAGCCGGACCGGTGTCCGCGGCGCGTAGTGCGAGGCGAGCATGCCGGGGGCAACCGGCTGGGCCTCGCTTTCCGGGTCTTGCGGCGGCGACTGCAAGGGGTGGCCGAGCACGCGCTCGATCTCGGCGCGCGTCAGCCCGCCCGGCCGCAGCAGCACCGGATCGGAGAAGCAGCCGACGATGGTGGATTCGACGCCGACCTCGACCGGCCCACCGTCGACGATCAGATCGATGCGGCCCGCGAGATCGCCGTTCACATGCTCGGCAGTGGTCGGCGAGACGTGGCCGGAGAGATTGGCCGACGGCGCTACCACGGCACCGCCGAAAGCCTTGATGATGTCGCGCGCCACCTTGTGGGCCGGGATGCGTATGGCGACGGTATCGAGCCCGGCGGTCGCGAGTTCCGCAACCGGGCAGGACAGCGCCTTCGGCAGCACCAGGGTCAGGGGACCCGGCCAGAACGCGTCCGCCAATCGCAGGGCCTGCCCATTGAACAGGGCAATCCGGCGGGCGGCGCCGAGATCGGCGACATGGGCAATCAGCGGATTGAAGGCCGGCCGGCCCTTGGCCTCGTAAAGCCGGGCGATCGCGGCGGCGTTGCCGGCATCGGCGCCGAGGCCGTAAACCGTCTCGGTCGGAAACGCCACCAGGCCGCCCTCGGCCAGGACCCCGGCGGCGGTCGCCGTGGCGGCGGCGCCGGCGGACAAAACGTGCGTTTTCAAACCTGTATCCACTGTGACTAGATTCCTCAATTGGGTGCCTTGTGGTCCCTTGCGGTCCCCGAAACCCGACGCTATAAGCCCGGCTCTTAGTCGGAGTGTGGCTCAGCCCGGTAGAGCACTGCGTTCGGGACGCAGGGGTCGCAGGTTCGAATCCTGCCACTCCGACCATTCTTTCAAGCACTTATAGTTTCTGTGTTTTTCGTGCGCAACGACATGCGCATCGATTTGAAGCGCGGCCATGTCGGTCGATTTCGGGACGCCGGTCCCTCTTATCGGCGATTCGGGACCATTGGAGCGCGCGAGGGTAACGGCCCCTGACGTGATGTTGCGTAGCACGTCACCAAGCACCACACGGTCTCCCTTCGGATCTCTCGGGCGATCCTGTCCGGCATCAAAGCACGAATAGCCCGCGGCGAGTAGTGCTCAGCTTGCCGGCGCGCGAATACCTGTCAGGGGTTGCCGACCTCGAAGGCCAGCAGAACGTTGCCGGGCAGCCCGCTCCATTGCGCGTAGCCGGAATTGACGTACAGCATGCCATCGACGACGACCGGGCCGGGTCCGTCCATGGCGCCGCCATGGGCCGCAACGCCGTTGACCGTGGTGTAGTCGCGGGCGGTGTCGATTTCCCAAAGCAACCGTGCGTCATCGGTCGCGTAGGCGCGCAGGAAGCCACTCACGCCGCCCGAGAAGACGACGCCGGGAATGACGGTGACCGCCGCGGAGAGCGCGGGACTGCATTGGGGGCGGTCGCCACAGGCCACCGGCGCGACCTGCATCGCAATCTTCCCGGTCGCAAGATCGAGTCCGAACAGGCCGCCACCTTCGCTTGAATTCAGACGCCGGGTGCCGTCCCTTAGAAATCGTACGTCCGAATTGGCGACATAGATTCGGTCCTGGTCGGCGGCGGAACCCCACTCGGTCCCGCCCAACGCGCCACCCTTGCCGATCCGCGTCTGCCACAGGATCTTGCCCTCATGGTCGGGATCGAGCGCGTGGACCACGCCGGATTTCTGGCCGATCACCAGTGCGCGCTGTCCGTTATGCAAGGTCATCAGGATCGGCGATTGGCCGAAGTCATGGTCGGGGCCGCGGTCCTCAGGACAGTTGCTCTGATCGGTGCCGAAACACGCAACGACGAAGCTGTCCTTCGGCGTGGCCTGCTGATGCCACAGCGTTCGGCCGGTCGCGAGATCGAGCGCGAGGATGGCATCGCTGGTGTCGGTTGCCGGGTCGGCATAGCTGTTCGAGGTCGCGACATAGAGCGCCTGGCGCTGCACATCGATCGTCGGCGCTGACCAGACCGACGCGCCGGCCGGACCGAACAGTTGGGTCCCGATGGCGTTCGCCCGTGTCGGATGCGGTGCCTCGGGGATCGTGTAGGCCTTCCAGATCTGTGCGCCGGTCTCGGCCTTCAGCGCAACGACGCTGCCGCGAAACGTACAGCACTGGTAGGTGGGGCGAGACCCGATGGCCTCCTCGATCGATGAAACGCCGACATAGACGACGCCGGAATAGAACACTGGCGCACCGGTAATCCGGGCCGCCACATGATCGTCGACCTTGCTCTTCCAGATCAGTTTGCCGGTCGCGGCATTGAGGGCGTAGACGTTGGCACGCACATCACCAAAAAAGATGGCAGGCTGGCCGTTGTCCAGCGGGGCAAAGCTGATGGCCGTCCGCACCGGCGCCTCGGTCGGAAACGCCCAGCGCGTGCAGCCACTTTTGGCGTCGAGGGCATGGACCTTGCGGTCGCCGCCGCCGACGAACAGCAAGCCGCCGACGACAGCCGGCTGCGCGTTGGCGTTGGACGTGTCAGGAAATCCGAACGCCCATTTCAGACGCAGTCGCGGGACCTGATCTTGCGCGAGGCCGGCCATTGCCGCCGGCTGAAACCGGCTGTTGTTGATATCCGCGCCCCAACCGTTCCACCGCGGCCCGTCGATCGGCTGCGGAAAGCCGGTCTCGTTCTGCGTGCATTGGCCCGCGCTCTCGGCTGCCTGGAGCGACGCGGCCTTTCCGGTGACGAGTGAGGCGATCGCCGCCCGCTCGTCGCTGGTCAGTCCCTGCGCGAAGGATGCCATCGGGCCGGTGGTCATCGCACCAAGCACCTCGTCGAACGATCTGGATTGCAGCGCAGTGCGGCTCGGCGCGCGAACACCCGTGTTGCTGCTGTCGTGACATTGCGCGCAGCGTTGCGCGTAGAGGTCGGCACCGCCTTGCTGTGCGGTTGCGGGCAGGCAAGACGAGATCAGGGCGACGGCAATCGCAGCACTCAGTTTCATCGTGATTCACCGGCGTGGGCTTTGATGAAGAGAGCGATCGCAGCGTAGCACAATCTTCTGGCTGCATCGTGCCTGGCGGAGGCCGGCGGCATGCATGACGACGCAAGATCCGATCGCCGCCGCCTTCAATTCGAGCGCCCGCCCGCGCGATCTCCCATTGACAGGTCGGCCGATGTGATAGAATTATAACACAATAAGTTGCAAAAATAACAACATGTCACCATCGTACCAGCGCCTCGCGCGGTCGACGGGAGGAAAATTTGGAATTGTCCGGTTCGACCGCAGCCGAGCCTCGGCCGTCGACGGCGCTGTTGATGGTCGGTGGCATCAGCAAGCGCTTCGGCGGCGTGCGGGCATTGCGCGACGTCAACCTCGAGGTCCGGGCCGGCGAGGTGCACGCGCTGCTGGGCGAGAACGGGGCCGGCAAGTCCACGCTGATCAAGATCCTCAGTGGCGTCCATGCGGCCGACAGCGGCACGATCGAGATCGCCGGCAAACCAGCGACGTTCGACAGTCCGGCTAGATCGCGCGAGGCGGGCATCGCCGTCGTCTATCAGGACCTTAGTCTCGTCGAGTCGCTGAGCGTCGCCGACAATCTGTTGCTCGGCCGCGAGCCGCGTACGCGGTTCGGCTTTGTCCGCAAGCGCGAACTGATGGCCAGGGCCGGGACATTCCTGAGCGAGCTCGGCATTCCCCTTGATACCAAGGCGACGGTCGGCTCGCTGCCGTTCGCCTACCGCCAGATGACGGAGATCGCCAAGGCGCTGATGGGCGAGGTGCGCCTGTTGATCCTCGACGAGCCGACATCGTCCCTGACTTCGGATGAAGTTCGCATCCTGTTCGATGCGATCGGCAAGGCGACGCGCCGCGGTGTCGGCGTGATCTATGTGACCCATCGGCTCAACGAGGTCTTCGAGATCTCGCAGCGTGTCACGGTGCTACGCGACGGCGCCAATGCCGGCACGTTCGTCACCGCCGAGACCGACATGAAGCGGCTGGTGAACGCCATCATCGGCACCGACCGATTGGCGCCCGCGGCGTTGCGCGCCGAGGCTGCGGCCGCGCGTTCGTTCGATCCGTCGCCGGTCCTGTCGTTGTCGGGCGTGTCGAACGATCGCCTGTCGGCCGTCGATTTGTCCGTCATGAAGGGTGAGATCCACGGCCTTGCCGGACTGATCGGCAGCGGACGCACCGAGGTCCTGGAGACGATCTTCGGTCTTCGGCCGGTCGACAGCGGCGCCTGCCAGATCGACGGCCGGCCGTGGCTGCCGAGGAGCCCGGCCGATGCGATCGCACAGGGTGTCGCGCTGGTGCCGGAAGACCGGCACGTGCAGGGCCTGGTGCTGGATCATTCGATCGAGCGCAACATCACGTTGCCGCGGATTCCGCATTTCTCGCGCTGGGGCTTCATGCAGCAGCGCGCCGCCGCACGGCGTGCCGACGCTGCGGTGGCGAAGCTATCGGTGAAGGCACAAGGCGCCTTGAGCCTCGTCAGGACATTGTCCGGCGGCAACCAGCAGAAGGTCGTGTTCGGAAAATGGAATGATCCGCGGCCGCGCGTGCTGCTGCTCGACGAGCCGACGGTCGGCGTCGACGTCGGCGCGCGCGAGGAGATCTACGGCGTGATCCGCAATGCTGCCCGCGACGGCACCGGCGTCCTGGTGGTCTCGTCGGACCTCGTCGAACTGATCGAGCTCTGCGACCGTATCTCCGTGATCGTCGATGGACGCGTGGCGCGAACGCTGGTGCGCGGGGAGATCGATGATGCCGAAGAGCTCCATCATCTGCTGCAGATCTACCAGGCTTCCGAACAAGGCGTATTGCAAGAGCCACACGCATGACCGAACTGACTGCGCCCAACCTCGTCGCCTCGTCGACCCGATCCGATCGACGCCGCAAGCTGCTGCAGAATCTGCTGCGGGGCGAGCGGCCCTACATGCTGTACATCGCCTTCGTGGTGCTGCTGGTCGTGTTCAGCCTGTCCTCGCCCTGGTTCCTGTCGGTCGACAACTTCCTGAACATCGGACGCCAGACCACGCTGGTCTCGATCATCGCGGTCGGCATGACCTTTGTGATCATCGCGCGCCAGATCGATCTGTCGGTCGCGTCGACCTTGACGCTGTCGGGCATGGCCGCGGCGCTCGCGATGAGCCAGATCAACAACAGCTGGATCGTCGGCGCCGCTGCCGGGCTCGGCACCGGTGCGCTGGTCGGGCTGCTCAACGGCATCCTGACCACGCAGCTCTCGATCCCGTCGTTCCTGGTGACGCTGGGTTCACTCAGCATGGCACGCGGTTTGGCGATGATGGTGACCAATACCAAGCCTGTCATCATCACCAACGAGACCTATTTCGCGATCTTCGGTGAGGGCTCGTTCCTGGGCATACCGGTTCCGATCGCCTGGACGCTGGTGGCGATGATCGTCGGCATCCTGCTGCTGCACTATAACGTGTTTGGCCGCCGCATCTATGCGGTCGGCGGCAATCCGACCGCGGCGCTGTATTCCGGCATCAACACCAAATGGGTGACGACCGCGGCCTTTGTGCTGACCGGCGCGCTCGCCGGGCTTGCGGCGCTGGTGCTGTCCGCGCGCTCGCACGCCGCGCGGCCCGACGTCGTGCAGGGCATGGAGCTTGACGTCATCGCCGCCGTGATCCTCGGTGGTTGCAGCCTGTTCGGCGGGCGTGGCTACATCCTGGGGACGCTGTTCGGCAGCCTCATCATCGGCACGCTCAACAACGGCCTCGTGCTGCTCGGCGTCAGCTCGCCGCTGCAGCTCGTCATCAAGGGAGCGATCATCGTGGCCGCGGTCGCCTTCACGAAACGCTAGAGCACGATGGCGCAGCGCGTGGGCCGCACGGTCAGGCGTTGCAAGGGTAAGGGCAAGGTCGCCGGCCTCCGGTCAATCGGCGACCAAAACGGGAGGAAACAATGAAGCCAATCTTGCGACAAACCCTGCCACTGACCGCGCTGATCGCGGCGACGGCCATTTCGATCGCCGCCTCGGCTCGCGCCGAAGTGCCTGCAACCTGCGTCAAGGGCGTCGATCTCGCGACGCTTGGACCGAAATCGATCGTCGGTCAGGGGCCTCATGGCGAGAAGGCCGCCTCGCCCGAGGTGCTGGCGCTGTCGGACGCCGATGCCGCCAGGATCAAGGAGAAGCATTTCAAGGTCGGCATCTCCATGCAGACCGTCAATCTCGACTGGGCGCAACTGCAGATCCAGGGCATCACCGACACGCTGAAGAAGTATGGTGTGACCGTCACCGGCGTCGCGTCCGCCGAATATCAGGTCGACAAGCAGATCGCCGACATCGAGAACACCATCCAGCAGCATCCGGATGGCATCATCTCGATCCCGGTCGATTTCACCGCGACCGCGCCGACCTACAAGAAGATCGCCAAGGCCGGCATCAAGCTGGTGCTGATGGACAGCATCCCGACCGGCCTGAAGCATCCGGAGGAATATGCGTCAATGATCTCCGCGGACAGTCAGGGCAACGGCCAGATCGCGGCCCAGATCCTGGCGTCCTGCGTCGCGCAGGGCGGCACCATCGGTCTCGTCAATTTCGGCGTCGACTATTTCAGCACCAACGAGCGCACCAAGGGCGTCCGCGAGTGGATGCAGAAGAATCGTCCCGACATCAAGATGAAGCAGGTCGACTTCACCGACCCGCCCAAAGTGTCGCAGATCGCGGGCGACTTCCTCACCGGCAATCCTGATATCAAGGGCCTGTTCGCGGTCTGGGATCAGCCGGCGCTGGATACGCTGAGCTCGATGCGCGCGCAGGGCATCGACATTCCGGTCACCACCGTCGATCTCGGCCTGCAATCGGCGATCGAGATCGCCAAGGGCGGACCGCTGAAGGCAACCGGATCGCAGCGTCCCTATGACCAGGGTGTCGCGGAAGCGATGGCGATGATGAACGCGCTGCTCGGCAAGGAAACGCCGGGCTGGATCGGCGTGCAGTCGCTGCCGGTGACGCAGTCCAACGTGCTGGAATCCTACAAGACGGTGTTCAAGAAGGAGCCGCCGCCGGAGCTGACCGACGCCTGCAACAAGGCGAAGCCTGCCTGCAACTGAGCTACGGGAGTTCGATGCGTGGTCCCGCGAGCCCGCGCATCGTGAGCAGCCTGATCCGGGCGTGCCAGCCCCCGCTCGGATCAGGTTGCGCCGGTCACGTATTCGACGGGAAGGCTGCGGAAGTGCTTGCGCATGTCCGCTGACGCCGCGCCGCCGACGATGATCCGCGAGAACGCGCCGATATCGGAGAAGAATGCCGATTTGAGGCTGCCGAGCTTACTCGCGTCGATCACCAGGATGCTTTCCATCGCGGTCTCGATGACGGCCTGCTTGACGGCGACTTCGTGAAAATTCGAGCAGCTCGCGCCGCGGGTCCAGTGCACGCCGCCTGCGGAGATGAAGGCCTTGTTGATACCGAGCCGCCGCAGATAGGACAGGCCGTCGTCCGACGCAAAGGATTGCGACGACGGATGGTAGAGCCCGCCCATCACCATCACCTGCGTGGCCGGCCGTCGCGTCACGATCGACGCCACGTTCATCGAATAGCAGATCACCGAAAGCGGCAGGTCCTCGGGCAGGCAGTCCGCCAGCGACTGCATCGTTGTGCCGCAATCGATGAAGATCGTATCGCCTTCCTTGATCGAGGCCGCGGCAGACCGGCAGGCCAGACGCTTGTCCTGGGTGTGCTGATCGATCTCCTGCTCGAACGTGTACTTGACCCCGGTCGGCGACGCCGCATTGACGACGTAGCCGCCGAGCAGCGCCAGCGCGGCGTCCGGCCCGGCGAGATCGCGCCGGACCGTCATTTCGGACACCTTGAGGAGCTCGGCGGCGTCCTTCAGATGCAGCGTGCCGCTCGACTCGACGGCGCGGCGCAGCCTCTGCAGGCGCTGCACGCGCGTCTCGCTTGGTCGTGCGTTCGATGTTTCAGTCATTTTGATCGCCGGGCTTGCTTATCCGATTGACAATGATCTTACAATGTTGTGAGTTTATCAACGTCGATTTGTTACAATAATAACATCCAGTTCGGCGGGCTGATCGAGGGTCGGGGACGATGTCGTCCTCAGGCAGTCGGCAAACCCCGCGGCAAGGTCAGGGAGGATCACATGTTGCGATCGACACATTCAGTCTATCTGGCGATCTCGTCGATTCGCTAGGACCGCACGGCGCCTCCATGACGCAGAGCGTCTTCATACAGAATCCGTCCCCATTGGCCGCGCAGCCGCCTTCCCCGGGCGGCGAGCATCCGCTCCCGCGCAACAGCGGCCGTGCGCTCGAGATGGATTGGGTCGACGAGATCAGGATCAATCTGTCGGCCGCCGAACGCCGCGTTGCGAGCCTGCCGGGCCGGCGCACGGTCAAGAAGGACGCGCAGGCGGCGTGGCTTCTCAAGGCGATCACTTGCATCGACCTGACGACGCTCAATGGCGACGATACGACCGAACGGGTGAAGCGCCTCTGCGCCAAGGCCAAAGCGCCGGTGCGCGGCGACCTTCTCGAGCGTCTCGGCTTTGCGGGCCGCGAGCTGCATACCGGCGCGGTCTGTGTCTACCATCGGTTCGTGGCGACGGCCGTCGAAGCGCTCGAAGGATCCGGCATCCCGGTCGCTGCGGTCTCGACCGGATTTCCCGCAGGTCTCGTGCCGCACGATCTGAAGCTGAAGGAGATCGAGGCGTCGGTCCGCGATGGCGCGGAGGAGATCGACATCGTCATCACGCGTGAGCATGTGCTGACCGGCGATTGGCGGGCGCTTTACGCCGAAGTGCGGGATTTCCGCGCCGCCTGCGGCGACGCCCATCTGAAGACGATCCTGGCCACCGGCGATCTCAAGACGCTGCGCAACGTCGCCAAGGCGTCGATGGTCTGCATGATGGCCGGAGCCGACTTCATCAAGACCTCCACCGGCAAGGAAGGCGTCAACGCGACGCTGCCGGTGACGCTCGCGATGCTGCGGATGATCCGCGTCTATCAGGAGCGCACCGGCTACCAGATCGGCTTCAAGCCGGCCGGCGGAATCTCGACGGCAAAGGACGTGCTCAACTATCAGTTCCTGATGAAGGAGGAACTGGGACGCGACTGGCTCGAGCCGGACCTGTTCCGCATCGGCGCCTCCAGCCTGCTCGCCGATATCGAGCGACAGCTCGAGCATCACGTGACTGGCCACTATTCGGCCTTCAATCGCCACCCCGTGGGATGAGACTCCAGCGATGAGCGTCGCAAACTATTTCGAGACCATGGAGTATGGCCCCGCGCCGGAGGCTGACGGCGAGGCACGCGCCTGGCTGGCGCGGCATGACGCCGTGTTCGGGCATTTCATCGCCGGCAAGTTCACAGCGCCGCATGCCGGTAAACACCTCACGACGACCGAGCCCGCCACCGGCAAGTCGCTGGCGCGCATCGCGCAGGGCGCTGCTGCCGATGTCGAGGCGGCGGTTAGCGCCGCGCGCACCGCGCAGGCAGCGTGGGCAAAGCTCGGCGGTCACGGCCGTGCGCGTCATCTCTATGCGCTGGCGCGCATGCTGCAGCGTCACGCCCGGCTGTTCGCCGTGCTGGAGGCGATCGACAACGGCAAGCCGATCCGGGAAACCCGCGATCTCGACGTGCCGCTCGCTGCGCGCCATTTCCTCTATCACGCCGGCTGGGCGCAGCTGCAGGAGCGCGAACTCGCCGATCAGGTGCCGGTTGGCGTGATCGGGCAGATCATTCCGTGGAATTTCCCGCTGCTGATGCTGGCCTGGAAGATCGCGCCGGCGCTGGCCGCGGGCAATACGGTGGTGTTGAAGCCGGCGGAGTTCACCTCGCTCACCGCGCTGCTGTTCGCCGAGCTTTCGGCTGAGGCCGGCTTGCCGCCGGGCGTGTTGAACGTCGTGACCGGCGATGGCGCGACCGGTGCATTGCTGGTCGAAAGTTCCGGTGTTGACAAGATCGCGTTCACCGGCTCGACCGAGGTCGGGCGGCTGATCCGCCAGTCGACCGCGGGCACCGGCAAATCGCTGACACTCGAGCTCGGCGGCAAGTCGCCATTCATCGTGTTCGACGATGCCGATATCGACGGCGCGGTGGAAGGCGTGGTCGATGCCATCTGGTTCAACCAGGGGCAGGTCTGCTGCGCCGGCTCGCGGCTGCTGCTGCAGGAGGGGATCGCGGACACTTTCCGCAGGCGCCTGATCCGCCGCATGGAGACGCTTCGCGTCGGCATGCCGCTCGACAAGGCGATCGACATGGGCGCGGTGGTCGCGCCGGTTCAACTCGAACGGATCAAGTCGCTGGTCGAGACCGGAGTGAAGGAGGGCGCCGAGAAATATCAGGCGTCCGGTGCGATCCCGGCGGAAGGATGTTTCTATCCGCCGACCTTGCTCTGGAACGTGCATCCGTCCTCGACGGTTGCGACCGAAGAGATCTTCGGCCCTGTCCTGGTGGCGATGACGTTTCGCACCCCCGACGAGGCCGTGATGCTCGCCAACAACACGCGCTACGGCCTTGCCGCCAGCGTGTGGAGCGAGACGATCGGTCTGGCGCTCGATGTCGCGCCGAAGCTCTTGGCCGGCGTGGTCTGGGTCAACGCCACCAATCTGTTCGACGCCAGCGTCGGCTTCGGCGGCTATCGCGAGTCCGGATTCGGCCGCGAGGGCGGCCGTGAAGGCATGTACGAGTATCTCAAGCCGAAGGCCTGGAGCGGGCGCAAGGCGCGGACCAAGGCATCGCCGCTGCCGACGGCTTCTGGCGCCAGCGCCGGATTCGATGTGCCGCCGATCGATCGGACGGCAAAACTGTTCGTCGGCGGCAAGCAGGTGCGCCCGGACGGTAATTATTCGCGTCCGGTGATGTCGCCGAAGGGCCGGCGCCTCGGCGAGGCAGGCGAGGGCAATCGCAAGGATATCCGCAATGCGGTGGCCGCGGCGCGCTCCGCCGAGTCCTGGACGCGGGCAACGGCGCATAATCGCGCCCAGATCCTCTATTACCTTGCCGAGAATCTTTCCGCGCGCGGCGACGAATTCGCCCGGCGCATCGCCGACATGACCGGCGTGTCGGCTGCGAAGGCGCGCACGGAAGTCGATGCGAGCATCGAGCGGTTGTTCAGCTATGGCGCCTGGGCGGACAAATTCGAAGGATCCATCCACGCGCCGCCGCTGCGCGGCGTGGCGCTCGCGATGCATGAGCCGATTGGCGTGGTCGGCGTCGCCTGTCCCGACGAGGCGCCGCTGCTCGCCTTCATCAGCTTGGTGGCGCCGCTGATTGCGATGGGCAACCGGGTGGTCGCCCTGCCCAGCGAGCGGCATCCGCTCGCCGCGACCGACTTCTACCAGGTGCTGGAGACCTCGGACGTGCCGGGCGGCGTGGTCAACATCGTCACCGGCGACCACAGCGAGCTGGTCAAGGTGCTCGCCGAGCATGACGATGTCGACGCGCTCTGGGCGTTCGGATCGCAGGATGCCTCAGCGGCCGCCGAACGGCTGTCGATCGGCAACCTCAAGCGCACGCTGGTCGATCATGGCCTCGCGCTCGATTGGTACGACAAGGCCGCGAGCGAGGGCCCGATCCTGCTCCGCCACGCGGTGCAGGTGAAGAACATCTGGATTCCGTACGGCGACTAGCGACGTCACCTTGCGGTGATATCGATGGGGTTCGGACCGTCAGAGTCCGGCGAGTTTGAAGACAAGGGAGGGACGCAACATGCTCAAGGGCATCGATCCACTGCTCAATGCCGACGTGCTCTACGCCCTGCGGGCGATGGGGCATGGTGATCGTCTGGTGGTGTGCGATACCAATTTTCCGGCCGACTCGATCGCGCGCCAGACGGTTCTCGGCCGGTTGCTGCGCATCGACAATGTCAGCGCGGCCAGGGCGATTGAGGCGATCCTGTCGGTGATGCCGCTCGATACGTTTGTCGACGATGCCGCGATCCGCATGGAGATTGTCGGCCAGGCGCAGGAAGTGCCACCCGTGCAGCGCGAGGTGCAGGTCGCGATCGATCGCGCGGAGGGACGGTCCTGGCCGCTGGTCGGCGTCGAGCGCCACGCTTTCTACGAGAAGGCCAAGGCGGCCTATTGCGTGATCGCGACGGGCGAGCGGCGCTTCTACGGCTGCTTCCTGTTCAGCAAGGGCGTGATCGGGCCGGACGGGGAGTGACGAGATGAGCAAGAGTGGCGTCGCCGTCCTCGGCGTCTTCGTCGTCGACCTCGCGTTCCGCGCCGGCAACATGCCGGCGATCGGCGAGACGATCGCCGGTTCGGGATTCGCGATGGGGCCGGGCGGCAAGGGATCCAACCAGGCTGTCGCGGCCGCGCGGGCCGGCGCCGGCGTGAGCTTCATCTCGCGGATCGGTAGCGACGCCTTCGGTGAGCTTGCGATCAGGACCTGGGAGGCCGAGGGAATTCGGCCGCGCGTGGCCAGGACGGCGGACGCGCCGACCGGCGCAGCCTTCATTTACGTCCATGAGACGCGCGGCGACAACGCCATCATCGTCGTGCCGGGTGCAGCAGGCGGTATCGGCCCGACCGATGTCGACGCGGTGGCGGACGCGATCCGCGACAGCCGCGTGTTCGTGACGCAGCTTGAGCAGCCGCTCGATGCAGCGCGGCGCGGGCTCGAGATCGCGCGCGCCGCCGGCAGCATCACGGTGTTCAATCCGGCGCCGGCGATCCAATTCAACGATGGCCTGTTTGCGCTGTGCGATTATGTCGTTCCGAACGAGACCGAGGCCGAAGCGCTGACCGGGATCGCGGTGGGCGATCTCGCCGGCGCCCGCCGTGCCGGCGACGCCATGTTGGCCAAAGGCGCCGGCACGGCGCTGATCACCCTCGGCGAGCGCGGCGCGCTATTCCATGCGCGGGATCGCTCGCTGCACGTTCCGCCCTTCGCGGCCGGCAAAGTCGTCGAAACCACCGGCGCGGGCGATGCATTCGTCGGCGGCTTCGTGGCGGCGCTCGCGGACGGCGTCGATCCGCTCGAGGCTGCGCGGTTCGGTTCGGCGACGGCGGGAATCTCGGTGACCCGGCCGGGCACCGCGCCCGCGATGCCGCGGCGCGCGGAGATCGAAGCGCTGCTGAGGGGATGATGCTGCGATGATGCGGAATGATCCGATCAAGCATGTCTTCATCTGGCCGGCTGTGCTCGTCGTGCTGGCGATCTCGATATTTCCGCTGATCTATTCGCTGACCACGAGCTTCCTCAGCTACCGCCTGATTCCGCCGATCCCGCCGCGCGTCGTCTGGCTCGGCAATTATGCGACGTTGTTGCAGGAACCGCGGTTCTGGAATGCGCTCTTCACCACGACGCTGATTGCGCTGATCGCGGTCGGGCTGCAATACGCGATCGGGTTCGGCGTCGCGCTGGCGCTGAATGCGAGGGTGCCGGGCGAGCGGCTGTTCCGCGTCGCCCTGCTGCTGCCGATGCTGCTGGCGCCTGTCGCGGTCGCGCTGGTGGCGCGCATGATCTTCAATCCGACGATGGGACCGCTCAATCAGTTCCTGTCGAAGTTCGGCCTGGTAAACCTGCCGTTCCTCACCAATGGACATTGGGCACTCGCCTGCATCATCGCGGTGGAGGTCTGGCAGTGGACCCCGTTCATCATCCTGATGATGCTGGCCGGGCTGCAAACGCTTCCCGAAGATGTCTACGAGGCCGCCGAGCTCGAGAATGCCAGCGCCTGGCAGCAGTTCTGGGGCATCACCTTTCCGATGATGCTGCCGATCTCGGCCGCCGTCGTCTTCATCCGCCTGATCGAGAGCTACAAGATCATGGACACGGTGTTCGTGATGACCGGCGGCGGGCCGGGCGTGGACACTGAGACGCTGACGCTGTTCGCCTATCAGGAAGGCTTCAAGAAGTTCAATCTTGGCTACACGTCGGCGCTCAGCTTCCTGTTCCTGATCGCGATCACGATCATCGGTGTCACGTATCTTGCGCTGCTGCGGCCGCATCTGGAGAAGCGCCGATGAGCGGGCAGGGCTTGACGGGACTGTCGCCATGGAGCCGCCGCCTGGTCGCAGCCGGCGTTCTCGTCTGGTGCCTGATCACGGTGTTTCCGCTCTATTGGGTGGTGGTGACCGCCTTCAAGACGCCGCCCGGCGTCGTCGGCGGACCTACCTATCTGCCGTTCATCGATTTCACGCCGACCTTGCAGCCCTTCATCGATCTCTATCAGGGCATCCGCGGCGAGTTCTTCCGGACCTTCCTGAACTCGACCATTGTTGGCCTGTCCGCGGCAGCGATCGCCACGGCGATCGGCGCGATGGCGGCCTATGCGCTGGTGCGGTTCGAATTCAAGGTCCGCTTCGGCGCGGGCCTCGTGTTCTTCCTGCTCGCGCTCGGCGGCTACCTGCTGTTCAACACGACGTTCGGGTTCACCCGCCCGCAGGCCCTGTTGCTGGCCTTTCCGATTGCGCTGATCGTGGCCGTCGCCGCCAACCGCCTGCCGCTGCCGGGACCGATCCTCGGCAATGAGGACATCCTGTTCTGGTTCGTCAGCCAGCGCATGTTCCCGCCCATCGTCACCGCCTTCGCCCTGTATCTGCTCTACGGCGAGATCGGCCGGCTGGGCTTCCAGCTGATCGACAGCTTTGTCGGCCTGACGCTGTGCTACGTCGCCTTCTCGCTGCCGATCGTCGTCTGGCTGATGCGCGACTTCTTCGAGGCTGTGCCGATCGAGGTCGAGGAGGCGGCGATGGTCGACAATGTGCCGAGCTGGCGCATCTTCTTTGGCATCGTTGTGCCGATGTCGATGAACGGGCTGCTGGCGACGTTCATGATCACGCTGGCCTTCGTCTGGAACGAGTTTCTGTTCGCGCTGTTCCTGACCAATTCCAGATGGCAGACGCTGCCGATCCTGGTGGCGGGACAGAACAGCCAGCGCGGCGACGAATGGTGGGCGATCTCGGCTGCGGCGCTCGTCGCCATCGTTCCCATGATGATCATGGCGGGCCTGCTCAGCCGGATGATGCGGTCGGGCCTGCTGCTCGGGGCCATCAAATAGCAAAAAACCTTGTAGGGAGGACTAGACGATGTTGCGACGGACGTTCCTGATGCTGACCACCTCGCTCGCGATGGCCTGTGCCGCGAGTCAGGCGAATGCGGTCTGCAGCCCGGACTATACCGGCGTCACCCTGACGGTGGCGTCGCAGACCGGGCCGTATATCGCCTCCGCGCTCAAGCTCGGCGCGGACGAATGGGCCAAGAAGACCTGCGGCAAGGTCAATGTCGTCGAATTCCCGTGGTCCGAGCTCTATCCGAAGATCGCGACATCGCTGACGGCGTCGGACGCGACGTTCGACCTCGTCAGCTTCGCGCCGGCCTGGCTGCCGGACTTCGTGCCCTATCTCAGCGAGATGCCTAAGGAGATGCAGTCCGGCAAGGACTGGGACGATATCGAGCCGGCCTATCGCGAACGGCTGATGGTGTGGGAAGGCAAGATCTACTCGCAGTCGATGGATGGCGACGTCCACACCTATACCTACCGCACCGACTTGTTCAGCGATCCCAAGGAGAAGGACGCCTTCAAGGCCAAATACGGCTACAACCTCGCGCCGCCGAAGACCTGGAAGCAGTATCTCGACATTGCGGAGTTCTTCCAGCGGCCCGACAAGGGGTTGTGGGGAACGGCGGAAGCCTTCCGCCGCGGCGGTCAGCAGTTCTGGTTCTTCTTCAGCCATGCGGCGGCCTACACCAACAATCCGAACTATCCGGGCGCGATGTTCTTCGACCCCGAGACGATGGACGCGCAGATCAACAACCCGGGATGGGTGAAGGGGCTCGAGGAATACATCAGGGCATCGAAGCTCGGGCCGCCCAACGCGCTGAATTTCTCGTTCGGCGAGGTGAACGCTGCCGTGGCCGGCGGCCAGGTTGCGGAATCGATCGGCTGGGGCGACACCGGCGTCATCGCCGCCGACCCGAAGCAGTCGAAGATCTCGGGCAAGGTCGGTTCGGCGATGCTGCCCGGTTCGGACGAGATCTGGAACGCCAAGACCAAGAAGTGGGACAAGTTCCCGAGCGTGCTTCCGGGCCCGTTCATGGCATTCGGCGGTTGGCAGATCGCGGTGCCGAAGGCCGGCAAGAACCAGAAGGCGGCGTGGGATTTCGTCAAGACACTGACAAGCCCTGAAGTGTCGGGCCAGGCGGCGATCACCGGCGGCAGCGGCGTCAATCCCTATCGCAAATCGCACACTGCCAATCTGCAACTGTGGAGCAAGATCTTCTCGCCGGAAGAGGCCAAGCAATATCTCGGCGCGCAATCCGACTCCATCAATGCCAAGAACGTCGCGCTCGACATGCGTCTGCCCGGCTACTTCTCTTATACCGAGGTGGTGGAGATCGAGCTCGGCAAGGCGCTGGCCGGCCAAACCACGCCGCAGGCGGCGCTCGACGCGATGGCCAAGGAGTGGAATCGGCTGACCGACGAGTTCGGCCGCGCCAAGCAGCTTGCGGCCTATCGCGCGGCGATGGGTCTTCCGCCGAAGAACTAGCTTTCCAGTGAGACGTCCCGGATGATGCGCGAGCATGGTCCGGGACTTTACTTGCCGTCGACGAAGGGACGGAAAAGGCATCCATGGCGCACGTCGAGATCGAGAACGTCAGCAAGGCATACGGGCCCTACAAGATCATTGAAGGGCTCGACCTCAACGTGGCCGACGAGGAGTTTGTCGTGCTTGTCGGCCCGTCCGGTTGCGGCAAGACAACGACGTTGCGCATGATCGCGGGACTGGAGGCGGTGACGAGCGGAACCATTCGCATCGGCAATCGCGACGTGACGCAATTGCGTCCCGGCTTGCGCAATTGCGCGATGGTGTTCCAGAACTACGCGCTCTACCCGCATATGACGGTCGGAGAGAACATCGGCTACGGCATGAAGGTGCGGGGCGAATCGCGCGCCAGCATCGAGAAGGCCGTCAATGACGTGGCACGCGTGCTTGACCTCGAACAATATCTGCAGCGCCGGCCCAAGCAGCTCTCGGGCGGGCAGCGCCAGCGCGTGGCGATCGGCCGCGCCATCGTGCGCAGCCCGGATGTGTTTCTGTTCGACGAGCCATTGTCCAATCTCGACGCCAAGCTCCGTATCGAGATGCGGACCGAGATCAAGGCGCTGCACCGCCGTCTCGCCAAGACGATCGTCTATGTCACGCACGACCAGGTCGAAGCCATGACCATGGCCGACCGCGTCGTGGTGATGAACCGCGGCCGCATCGAACAGGCGGCCGATCCGATCACGATCTACGAGAAGCCCAGCAATCTCTTCGTCGCCGGCTTCATGGGCGCGCCCAGCATGAATTTCATCCATGGCGAGCTCGTCGCCCGCGACGGCGCGCTCACCTTCACCGAGCCGTCGGGCACGGCGTTGAGAGTGCCGAAGTCACGCGAGGCGGCCTATGCCGGCAGCGTCGGCAAGCCCGTGGTGCTCGGCGTCCGGCCCGACCATGTGTTGCGGCAAGACGCACCGGCGGGCTCTTCGATCCGGATCCTTGTGAAAGACGTGGAGCCGCTCGGGCCGCACACGCTGGTGATCGGGACCGTCGGCCCATTCGCGTTCACGGCGCAAATGCCGGTCGGCGTCGCCGCGGAGCCGGATCATGTCATCGACGTCGCGCTCGATCTCGAGCGAACGCACTTGTTCGACAAGGCGTCCGGGACGGCTATTTGCTGATTTGCCGCAGCCTGGCTCGACAACCGCTTGCCTAGCTGCAGAACCCTCGCGCGCGCCGGACCGTATCGGACGGATACAGGCCGAAAGCCGAGCGGTAGACCGCAGCGAAACGGCCCATATGCGTAAAGCCCCACTTCAGGGCAACTTCGCTGACCGGGAGCATGTTCTCCGGTCGCGACAGTTCGTCGTGGATGGCCTCCAGCCGAATTTGTCGCAAATAGGCGACCGGCGTCGTGCCGTGAACTTTGCGGAAGCCCAATTGCAGCAGCCGGCTGCTGACCCCAACCGTTGCGGCAATATCCGATATCGTCAGCGGCAGATGCGGATTGGCCCGCATATGCTCGACCGCACGGCGAATGTAGCGCGGCGGCGCATCCAGCGGGTGGCGGCTCAACCGGTCGGTCAACCGATGAGGAACGTTCTCAAGGATGAGCTGTATCGCCGCTTCCGATAGCAGCGCACTGGCTTTCGGAGAGCGTGCCAGGATCCCGTCATACAGACCGGTGGTGCTCGTGCGGACAAGCTGAAGAAGGGTCTGTCCAACGCCGGTCGACAAGTCGACGATCGGCGTCAGATTGAGATCTTCCAGCGCCGTGCTCCCGAACGTCGCAGACAGCACCTTGGTAACTGCGCCGGTATGCAAGGTGAGCGTGACGCTTGAGTATCGTCCATCGACCGCTTCGACCCGCTGCGCTTGCATCGTCGGAAGGGGCACGATGGCGATCTCGGAGGGGGTTCGCTGGATGCTCTTTCCTGCAATGAGCATTTCGGCGTTGCCGGCATTCAGCACGCCTATAGCGAGCTCTCCGGCAGAATTCTCGTATGAATAGCGCCAATCCCAACCGGCCGACAGATCGGCCCGCACGACATCAAGTTCTGCGCCTATGGCTATATCCGCATGCCAGCGAAACGATTCATCACGCTGCGGCGAGGAATGCGCATTGATCCCGTGCGGCTGAAGCATTTCAAGGAGTTCTTCAAACGAAGATCCCGATCGCGTGGGAGCTGCAGCGAGTACGTCGTCGACCATCAAATCCCAACCATCGGAAGTTTGCTGTCCGCGAAGTGACCCGGTCCGTCGGACCGGGCAATCATCGTTGAAGCCGCTGCCACACGCACAAATCGCGCCATCACACTAGCACGGCTTTCGGTGAATTCCGGTCGTGCTCTCTTTCTGTTGATCCTCTCAATATCCGATTTTCGAACGGGATATCCAGATCGCGCAATCGGGCCGTCAAAGGTACCATTTGATCTCATTGGCTCCGCCGGTATTGCGCGAAAGCTTCAAATCAATCCTGTCGCGCCGACGTTCGAGTGCACGGGAGAATGCACAACGTTCGCAATCGATCGTCCTAGCCACAATCCGAACGCCTGCATCCGGAATGCGACGTCGTCCATGGACTCGTAGCCCATTTGGCCTAAATCGTCACGACCAACTCAAACGGGTTATGAAAGCATGCTTACAAGGATTACTTGCGTACTCGCGCTTACAGTTCTTTCGTCCATGCCTGCGCTGGCCGATGGTTGCGCAGATCACGTCCAGAGCACCGGCGTTCCGATGGTAACGGGCATGACGCACAAGACCTGGATGACCTTCTCGTCGGTCAATCCCGGTGCTGCCCTCGACAAGGTGTCCCGCGCCGTTCTGGCCGAGGGTTTTGTCGGTGTGAACGTCGACAAGAAACTCGGCACGCTGACCACCCAGCAGGAGACCACCGGCTCCGGCCGGCCGCAAACGTTGCAAGTCGTCGTCCGCAAGGATGGCAAAGGCAGCCGCGTCGATGCGACCTTCATCCTGCCGCCGGGACAGTTGGCTCCAGGTATCGGCGATAACCTCTGCCGCGTCGTGAACGCAGCCGGCCAATGAACTCGCCCATCCGTGAATTCAGGCTGACGCGCGAATTGTAACCGGCCGCGCGTGTCCGGGTGTGTCCGGTCTGAGACCAGGCGAGCCCATCCATGTTTGGGAATCGGGGCGCAGGTGTCGGCCTGCGCCCACAGCAATAAAGCAGGAGATATGATGCGTAGGGCTCGCTTTCTGAAAGTCGTTTTGATGGCCGCCACCGCTGCCACGGTGTTTTCGGCCTCCGCCATTTCGGCTCCGTTGCAGCACGGTGCCGGCGTTGCGGCAGCAGTGCCGTCGTTGACGGAGAAGGTCTGGTGCCGTTACGGGCAGTGCAACGACAATGGCGGCGGCGCGGCCGTCGGCGGACTGGTCGGTGGCCTCATCGGCGGCGTTATCGCGGCCGGCGCAGCCAACGCCGCCGCGCAGCAGGAAGCTGCTGCGGCCCAGCAGCATGCAGCGTCCTGCGCCCAGCGTTATCGGTCGTACGATGCGGCGTCGAATACGTTCCAGGCAAAGGACGGCCGGCGATATCCCTGCCAATGAGACGGCAGCAGCCTTGCGGCGCCGGGACGGGGAAGTGAAACCGCCGCTCCAGACAATAGCCTTCGGCGCCGAGCTGAGCACGAATGGAGCTCCGGCCAGGGAGCCGGAGCGGGCGTTCGAGCGCCTCAGGAGCTGCAACGCGGCTTCTGCCGGCGAATTGGCCAGGACCTTTGACTGAACGGGTTCCCGCTCCGCGCCTGGATGCGCGGATCGAAGGGCTTCATCGGGAATCGCAGCGCGGGCGGCCCACGGCGGCTTCTGACGGGATCGTTTTCTATGCTATCACGCGATCCGTCGAAACTGCGCTCGTGGCAGGATCTGCCCGAACCTTACGAATCCGGATCTCGATGATGTTGTCGCTTCCCAAGACCAAAATACGCGTGCTGCTGCTGGAGGGCGTGAACGAATCCGCGGCCCGGATGTTCGAGGCGAACGGCTATACCGAGCTGCAACGTCTGCCCAAGGCGCTGGGACCCAAAGAACTCAGGCAGGCGCTGTCAGGCATCCATATGCTGGGAATTCGCTCGCGAACCCAGTTGACCGCAGACATCCTGGAGGCCGCCGACCGATTGCTCGTTGTCGGCTGCTTTTCGGTCGGCACCAATCAGGTCGATCTCGACGCCGCGCGGAGGCTGGGGATCCCCGTCTTCAACGCGCCATACTCCAACACCCGCAGCGTGGCGGAGCTGACCATCGCCGAGATCGTGATGCTGTTCCGCCGGATCTTTCCGCGTTCGGTCTCTGCACATGCCGGCGGCTGGGACAAGTCCGCCGAAGGCAGCCGCGAGGTGCGCGGCAAGACGCTCGGAATCGTCGGCTACGGCAACATCGGCTCGCAGTTGTCGAACCTCGCAGAGGCCATGGGCATGCGTGTGATCTATTTTGATCAGACCGACAAGCTCCGGCATGGCAATACCGAACCCGCCGAATCGCTCGACGCGTTGCTCGCAGCCAGCGACGTCGTATCGCTGCATGTGCCGGAGACGCCGGCCACCGCCAACATGATTGGCGCGGCCCAGCTCCAGCTGATGAAGCCTGAGGCCCATCTGATCAATAACTCGCGCGGGACCGTGGTCGATCTCGATGCGCTGGCGAGCGCGCTGCGTGAGGGCCGGCTGGCGGGTGCTGCGGTCGACGTGTTTCCGGTCGAGCCGGTGTCGAACGAGACGCGCTTTGTCTCGCCGCTGCAAGGTCTCCCTAACGTCATCCTCACGCCGCATGTCGGCGGTTCGACGGAAGAAGCGCAGGATCGCATCGGCGGCGAAGTCGCGCGCAAGTTGATCGACTATTCCGATGTCGGATCGACCTTCGGAGCGGTCAATTTTCCGCAGGTGCAATTGCCGGCGCGACCGACCGGCACCCGTTTCATCCATGTTCATCGCAACGTTCCCGGCGTCATGCGCCAGGTCAACGACGCGGTCTCCCGGCACGGGATCAATATCCTGGCGCAATATCTGCAGACCGATCCGGAAGTCGGCTATGTCGTGCTCGAGACCGACGTGGTCGGCGGCGAGGGCGAGGGATTATTGGCCGATTTGAAAGCCATTGACGGCACGATCCGCGTGCGGGTGCTGTACGACCAGAACCGGCCGCAGGGCTGACCGACCTCGTCAGTCGGCCGAGAATCCGAACGGCACGCTCGAGGTCCTGAAATCGTCCGGAAGAATCTCGCGTCCGATCGGCGGCGCCGACCGCGCCGCGCATCTCGGTCGATGGCAGACCCGGCATGCGACGCCGATCGGCGTCGGTTCGTCGGCATTCGGTCCCTGTCCGTCGCGCGTGTAGATCAACTGGCCCGCATGTTCGGCGGCGCAGCCGATCGCGATCGCCCGCTCGACGCGGATGGCGCCGAACGCACCGCCGCCGGCGGTCACGGTGCGGGCGATCGAAAAGAACCGCTGCCCGTCGGGCAATTCCAGCCATTGCGTGACGATCTGGCGCGGCGTCTTGAAGATATCGTGCACTGACCACAGCGGACATGCGCCGCCGTGCTTTGCAAACGGGAAGCCGGCGCCGTCAAGCAGCTTGGAAATGTTGCCGGCCGGATCGACCCGGATCAGGAAGAACGGGACCTTCTCAAGACCCGGCCGTTGCAAGGTCGTGACGCGGTGCGCGATCTGCTCGAAGCTGGTGCCGAATTGACGCGCCAGCGCCTCCAGATCGTAGCGGCGCGCCTCGACCGCTTTCGCGAACACGGAATACGGCATGATGAGTGCGGCGGCGGCGTAGGCCGCAAGCGCACGGCGGGCCAGCAGTTCGGCGCTTTTGGTCGTGAACTTGCCGGCTTCGACGGCGGCACCGATCTCGTTTTCCAGTTCCAGATAGGCAAGTTGCTTGGCCAGCTGAAAATTGAGGCCCGCGGTATCGAGCGAGTCCTCCAGCAGCAATTGTCTGCGATGAAGGTCCAGTCGCCTGATCGAACCCAGCATGACGTTCGGCGGCAGATAACGGACCTGGAGTTTATGTCGCTCCCGAAGCCGCTCGATAAATCCGGCCGGTCCGGCCGGTTCGTGGACGAGCCGCTCGGCGGCATCGTCGAGGCTGGCAAAATTGTTGCGGCGCGCGGCGAGAAATCGTCGGACCTCCGCGACGGGATCGTTGGCGTCAAAGTTCTCCTGACCCGGTGAAGCGATCGCCATGTCCGGAGCCCTGCGCTCCGCAAGCGCCAGTTGCTCTTCACGATAGGCGGTGTAGAGGCGCAGGAACGCCTCGGTCATTCCGGGGTAGCTGACTGCGAGGTCGCTGACCTCGAGCGCGGGGATGTCGATGTCGGCAAACATCGGTTCCTTCAAAATCGATTGCATGCGGGCGGTGTGATCGGCACCGCCGTCACCGGCGAGATCGGCCAGATCGATCTTGTAGGTGCGGGCAAGCCGCAGCAGCATGTCGGCCGTCACCGGGCGCTGATTGCGTTCCAGCAGCGCCACATAGGGGGCCGAGATTTCGAGATCGGCGGCCATGTCGGCTTGGGTCAGCCCGAGGTCGCGCCGCAGCCGGCGCAGTCGTGGACCCATGAAAACGGAACGGGCGCTTGAGGTTACCATCGCCTTATCCAAAGTTTGTAAGATTCTTACAACAATACATCGGTTTCTTGTAAGTTATGACAAGTTTTCCGCGCCAGGTCTAGCTCCCGACGGCGCCGCGGGTGACAAACGGTGCAGTTATTTCGTCACCGAAGGGATCACGGACATGAACTTCCAACCGCGCGGGATCAGCGACCGGGCCATCCAGGGACCGGCTTCGTATCAGAGCGAGATCGAGGCGGCCGAAGCGCTGCTCAAGACCAAGGACACCTGGAACGGCGTCACCGCCGAAGCCGTGGCGCGGATGCGCCTGCAGAACCGCTTCAAGACCGGTCTGGATGTCGCCCGTTACACGGCTGCGCTGATGCGCGCCGACATGGCCGCCTATGACGCCGACAGCACCAAGTACACCCAGTCGCTCGGCTGCTGGCACGGCTTCATCGCTCAGCAGAAGCTGATCTCGGTCAAGAAGCACTTCGGCAATACCGACCGCCGCTATCTGTATCTGTCCGGCTGGATGATCGCGGCGCTGCGCTCCGAGTTCGGCCCGCTGCCGGATCAGTCGATGCATGAGAAGACCTCGGTGCCGGCCCTGATCGAAGAGCTCTACACCTTCCTGCGTCAGGCGGATTCGCGTGAGCTGAACGACATCTTCCGTGCGCTCGATGCGGCGCGCAAGGAAGGCGACAAGGCCAAGGAAAAGGCGCTGATCGAGAAGATCGACAACTTCCAGACCCACGTCGTGCCTGTGATCGCCGACATCGACGCCGGCTTCGGCAATGCGGAGGCGACTTATCTGCTCGCCAAGAAGATGATCGAGGCGGGCGCCTGCGCCCTGCAGATCGAGAACCAGGTCTCCGACGAGAAGCAGTGCGGCCACCAGGACGGCAAGGTCACCGTGCCGCACGAGGTGTTCATCGCGAAGATCCGCGCCTGCCGCCACGCGTTCCTCGAGCTCGGCGTCGAGGACGGCGTCATCGTGACCCGCACCGACTCGCTCGGTGCCGGCCTGACCCAGCAGATCGCGGTCAGCCACAAGCCCGGCGACCTCGGCGACCAGTACAACAGCTTCCTTGACTGCGAGGAAGTGACGGCCGCCAACGCGCGCAACGGCGACGTCATCATCAACCAGAACGGCAAGATGATGCGTCCGAAGCGTCTGCCCAGCAACCTCTACCAGTTCCGTCCCGGCACCGGTGCGGACCGCTGCGTGCTCGACTGCATCACCTCGCTGCAGAACGGCGCCGACCTCTTGTGGATCGAGACCGAGAAGCCGCATATCGAGCAGATCGCCTCGATGGTCGATCGCATCCGCAAGGTCATTCCGAACGCGAAGCTCGCCTACAACAACTCGCCGTCGTTCAACTGGACGATCAACTTCCGTTGGCAGGTCTACGACGCGATGAAGGAAGCCGGCAAGGATGTCAGCAAGTACAACCGTGCCGAGCTGATGAAGCCGGAATACGACGAGACGCCGCTGGCGATCGAGGCCGACGAGCGCATCCGTACCTTCCAGGCGGATTCGGCCAAGCGCGCCGGCATCTTCCACCACCTGATCACGCTGCCGACCTACCACACGGCCGCGCTGTCGACCGACAATCTCGCGAAGGAGTATTTCGGCGAGCAGGGCATGCTTGGCTACGTCAAGAACGTGCAGCGCGCCGAGATCCGTCAGGGCATCGCCTGCGCTAAGCATCAGAACATGGCGGGCTCCGACATCGGCGACGATCACAAGGAGTACTTCGCCGGTGAGGCTGCCCTCAAGGCGGGCGGCGCCCACAACACGATGAACCAGTTCGGCTAATCGATCGAACGGATCATTTCGACTATCGGCCGGACGGCCTGGCGCGCGAGCAGCCTGGCCTGTCCGCCGGCGGCGGGGCGATCTTCGACCACGGCGACGCGGTCGAGATCGCCCCGTAACGTTTTTGGGCTCGCTTCCCCTCAAGCCCGCCCATCTGCAGAGGTTCGCGCGTACCATGCGCGTGTGGTAATGCGTCGCTGCGATCTCGAGGGCATGCCACGCGATGAGTGTCGGGCACTACGCATCCGCCGTCACCAGCTCCGCCGTGATGGAACGGCTGAAGCCGTTCGATCCCCGTATCGTCGGAACGCTGCCGCTCGGTCTCGCCGTGCCCGGCAGCGACATCGATATCGTCTGCCATGCGTCCGACCCGAACGCATTCGCGGACGTCGTTTGGGCTCACTATCAAGCGCGCGATGATTTCGTCCTCTTCCGATGGACCTCGGGGACGCGGCCGGTGATTGCCCGCTTTGTGTGCGACGGCTGGCCGTTCGAACTGTTCGGTGATCAGCGTCCAGTGGAGCAGCAACGAGGCTGGATCCACTTCGAGGTCGAACGGCGGCTGCTTGCGCTTGGCGATGGGCCGCTGCGGCGAGCCGTCAGCGAATTGAGGGCGGGCGGTCTCAAGACCGAGCCTGCGTTCGCTGCCGTGCTCGGGATATCGGGCGACCCCTATCGTGGATTGCTTGAGCTCGCGGCCGAAACGGACGCCGAGTTACGTGCCCGGCTCGCGGCGTGCGATCTCGGCTGAGCGCCAAATTGATGAAACGGCTTCATTCACCGGGAACGAGGTGGCCGACTGGCGGCCGCGCCAAGCGCCGGTGCTTGCGACGGGACAGATAAAGCAGCAGGCCGGTCACGGCAAACAGCGGCATCATGGCGGCGGCCAGCATGAACGCGAGCTTGCCGGGCCATCCCAGAATCGCACCGCGGTGGATGTCGAGCACGCTGGTGAGGACGCGTTCGCCAAACGTCTTGTCGGCGTAGCGATCCGATGAGATGACGCGGCCGGTGAGGGCATCGATACGGAATTCGTCACGCACCGCCTCGCGCGTCGAATCCTGCGGCCATGACCGCACGCGCACGGCCGTGCCCGCGCCGGGCGGCAGCGTCATGAGGGCCCTTCCGTAACTGTTGTTCTCCTGCTGCAGGAACGCCGACCAGACGTGATCGAAGGCAAGCGGCTTTGCCTCGGCCTTCGCTTCGGTCTTGGCCTCGGCTTTGGCGCCACCTTTGCTCTCGGCAGCCGACGCGCTGCGCGGCGGCTTTGATGGCACCGCCGCGGCTGTGGCCTGAGGCCGCGCGAACAGCCAGTTGGCGCCGGCCTTGTACCACTCGAACGAATGCCACAGGCCGGTCAGCGTCATCACCAGATAGACCGGCAGCACCCAGGTCCCGATCACGGCGTGCAGCGAGCGATGCAGGCCGCGGCCGCGCAGTCCCAGATTCGGCTTCAGCCACATCTTTACGCTGCGCGCGCGACGCGGCCAGCGCAGCACGAGGCCGGTGATCAGCATCACGATCAGGCAGATCGCGGCTGACCCGGTGATCTTGCGGCCGATGCCATTGCCGTCGCCCGGCAACAGCAACCAGCGATGCAGCTTGCGGACGGTTGCGAAAAAGTCCTCGCCGCGCGGCGAGCCGAGCACGTGCCCGTCATAGGGGTCGACATAGACCGAGGACGGCCGCGTCCCGCCTTCGCTGCGAGCGAAACGGATGCGGGCCGCGGCCGATGGATCGCTCGACATCGTCACGGCCGAGACCTTGCTGAAATCGCCCGCCGCCGCCAGCCGCGCGATCAACTCGTCCGGCGTGAGCCGCTGGGTCGCGCTGGCCTCGACGCGCATCATCTGACTGTTCAGGCTGGCCTCGATCTCATCCTCAAAGGCCATCGTCGCGCCGGTGAGGCCGACCACGGCCCATACCAGCGCCAACACAAGGCCAACCAGGGAATGGACCTGCAGCAGTGCTGCCTTGATCGGGCGCCAAACGTCACGCATCAGAATTTCACCGTCGCCGAGAGCGAGAAGCGCCGCGCGTCGCCCATCGCGACCGTCAGGATGCTGTTGGCCGAAGGGTAGTAGACCGTGTCGAACAGGTTCTTGACGTTGAACTGGTAGATGACCGGAAACGACTGGACCTTGGTCTCGTAGGTCGCAAACACGTCCGCGACCGTGTAGGCCGGCAGCACGAAGCTGTTCGCGGCATCGCCTGGCCGGTCGCCGACATAGCGCGCGCCGCCGCCGAGGCGATCTATGATTTCGGCACCACCCTGCCCGGCAGGCTTCGCTGCGCCGATCAGCAGATGGGTGCGGCCCTTGTCGGCGGCATTTCGACGGTCGCCGACAACCCGGCCATCAGCATTCACGGGCACTCTTGCACTTCCGATTCACGCGAACTCGTTCACGGCGCGCCTCTAGCAGTCGGCGCGCGCGAAAAGAACCGGAGCAGACTTGAATCTCTCTAACCGGAATGGATTTGAAACATTCTAAGACGCGACAGGGCTCGCGCGCGTGCGCGAGCCCTGAACCTCGTGACCTGCTTGTCGCGTCTGCGCGTCAAATGGCCGTGCCATCGTCGCCTGAGGCTGCGGCCGTGGTCCTGTCACATCTCAGGTGTATGGTTTGCCGTAGGCCGCGCGATGCGCCTCACGACAACGCCAGGCTGACCGGCGCCTTGCCGACCACTCCGGTGCTCACGCCGTCGCGCGCCATCGATTCGATCTCGTTCCAGTTCTCGCGAAAGATCCGCGCCGCCTCGTTGGCACTTTCCGCCTGGATCGTCAGACTGCACGCGCGTCTTGTGCCATTGCTGGCGAGCTGGAAGTGGAGAACATATCCAGACGATTCCGCACTCCGTGCGCCCAGCGGTGCCTGCTGCATGTAGGTTTTCCCCAAAGTGTTTTTGTTGCGCCACCCGCAGACAGGATTTGACAGGGATGCGGCACCTTCGTGGTTCACAACGCCGCAATCTGCACGATTGCGCATTTTGTTCGGCGGTGTTGCCGGGACTCAACAGGCGATGGAACCGATGACCCGCAATGGCTGCAACTCAGCCGCGACCGCCATGTGGCTTCAACTGTTGTTTGGTGATGGGTTGCCCTTCCTTGAGGGGGAAGCCGCGGCGCGAATCTCCGCGGCGGTCACAATTGCGATGCCGCGCTGAGATCGAACGGCCGCTGCGGCGCAGGATCTGCGCTCCGCTCAAGGTAGCGTTCGCGACGACGCGGAAGTCGATGTAGCGCCAGATCGCAGATCGCGGGCGCAGCGAAGCCGTCGCGCCAGACTGACCCGTGCCGTCGCCGACCACCGAGAATTGCATCTGTCCGCATGGGCCGGGGCGGCGATCGTAAAGCCGCTTGCTGGCCTGTCCCAGGTGTGCTATTCGTCGAACGACCGTTCGGATTATTATTGACCGTCGAAGAAAACGTCGGCCGCAGGCGATCGGTGAGGGAGACGGAACGATGAACATAATGACCGGCGCCTCGCCATGGGAACGGTTGATCCGGCCCGACCGGGTGCATGGGTCGCTCTATACCGATCCCGAGATCTTCGAGGCCGAGCTCAAGAACATCTGGTACCGGACCTGGGTCTATGTCGGGCACGAGAGCGAGGTGCCGAACGCCAACGACTACGTCGTCAAGTCGATCGGCCCGCAATCCGTGATCATGACGCGCGACGAGCAGGGCAAGGTCAATTTGCTGCTCAACCGCTGTTCGCATCGCGGCAACCAGGTCTGCTCCTATGAGCGCGGCAATGCCCGCTCGTTCACCTGTCCGTTCCATTCCTGGACTTTTGCCAATGACGGCCGCCTGGTCGGTTATGCCTTCCCCGACGGCTATGAGGGGCAGGACAAGTCGCAGCTCGCGCTAGGGCGGGTGACGCGCGTCGAGTCATACCGCGGCTTCGTGTTCGGCTCGTTCGCGGCCGATGGCCCGACGCTGAAGGAACATCTCGGCGGCGCCGCGGAGACCATCGATCGCCTGGTGCGCACCTCGCCGGAGGGCGAGGTCGAGATCACGGCGGGCTTCCTCAAGCATCGCGTCAAGGCGAACTGGAAGTTCATCCTGGAGAACGAGTGCGACGGCTATCACCCGGCCTTCGTGCACACCTCGATCTTCGGCGTCGCCGACAGCATGATCGGCAAGCTCTATGGCGGCGCCTCGACCGCGCTGACGCGCGACTACGGCAACGGCCATACCGAGATCGACCTGCGGCCCGAGTTCCGCAAGCGCGATGCGCCGATGAGCTGGTTCGGCACCAGCGAGGATCGGCTGCCGGACTATACGGCGCGCATGAAGGCCGCCAATGGCGACACCACCGCGCGGGAGATCATGATCGACGGCACGCCGCATGTGATGATCTTCCCGAACCTGTTCATCGCCGAGATCCAGATGTTCGTGATCCAGCCGCTCGGCGTCGATGACAGCGTGCAGCACGTCACCGCGTTGCAGTTCAAGGGCGCGCCCGATCTGAACCGAAGGCTGCGTCAGCAGACCATGGGCTCGGTCGGCCCGGCCGGTTTCCTGCTCGCGGACGATTCCGAAATGTACGAGCGCTGCCATCGCGGCGTGCTGGCGCGCAATCCGGAATGGATCTTCCTCGGCCGCGGCGAGAAGCGCGAGCGGCAGGACGAGCTCGGCTTCACGGTCGGCCACGTCACCGACGAGGTGCCGTCGCGCGGCATCTGGACCCATTATCGCAAGCTGATGGAGCCTGACTGATGCTGTCGCGCGAGAGCAGCGCCACGTTGATGAGCGCCATCACCGCCTTCCTCTATCGCGAGGCGCGGCTGCAGGACGAGCATCAATACGAGGCCTGGGAAAAGCTCTGGACCGACGACGGCGTCTATTGGGTGCCGGCCAACGGCGCCGACATCGACCCGGAACGGCAGATGTCGATCATCTACGACAACCGCTCGCGGATCGCGCTGCGGGTTCGGCAGCTGATGACCGGCAAGCACTTCACCCAGACGCCGCAGTCGAATTTGCGCCGGCTGATCTCCAACATCGAATTGATGGACGAGCAGCCTGATGACGGCGACATCGCGGTCGCCAGCAATAGTCTCATTTTCGAGTCGAGCCTGCGCGACGACACGCTGTGGGCGGCGCGCAATGAATACCGGCTGCGCCATGTCGATGGCGAATTGCGGATGGCCAGCAAGAAGGTCATCCTCGTCAACAACGACAAGGCGATCTACACGCTCTCGTTCCTGGTCTAGAGGAAAACGCGCCATGATCGACAAGGGCCCCGTTCTGCTCAACATTACCGACGGCATCGCGCGGCTGCGGCTCAACCGCCCCGATGCGGCCAACGGCATGAGTGTCGAGCTGCTCCGCGCGCTGTGCGACGCCATCATGGCATGTCATGGTCATCCCGATCTGCGCGTCGTGCTGCTGAGCGGCGAGGGCACCAATTTCTGCGCCGGCGGCGATGTCCGCGCCTTTGCCTCCAGGGGCGAGAAGCTGCCGGACTATATCCGGCAGGCCACCGCGTATCTGCAGAATGCGGTGACCGGATTGCTGCGTCTGGAGGCGCCGGTCATATCATCGGTGCAGGGCTTTGCGGCGGGCGGCGGCGGCTTCGGCCTGGTTTGCGCTTCCGATATCGTGATCGCGGCGGAGTCGGCAAAATTCCTCGCCGGCGCGACGCGGGTGGCGATGGCGCCGGATGCCGGCGTCTCCGTTACGCTGTCGCGGCTGGTCGGCCTGCGACGCGCGATGTCGATCCTCCTGACCAACCCGGTGATCCCGGCGGCGGAAGCATTGCAGATGGGCATCGTCACCAGGGTCGTGCCCGATGCCGAGCTCGCCGATGCATCGCTCGCGCTGGCCCGCGAGCTTGCAGCCGGCGCGCCGAAGGCGCTGGCGGCGACCAAGCGGCTGGTCTGGGCCGGCACCGGCACCAGCATCGAGCAGTGCCTGTCGGAAGAGGCGCGCACCGTCGCCGAACTCTCGGGGATGGCCGATGCACGCGAAGGGCTCGCCGCGGTGATCGAGCGGCGCCAGCCCGTATTCACGGGGCGCTGAGGTGGCGAGCTTGCCATTCGGACGTCTCGATGGCCGCCGCGCCTTCGTCTCCGGAGGCGCGCGGGGCATCGGTGCTGCGATCGCCCGCAGCTTTGCCGGCGCGGGCGCGAGGGTCGTGATCGCCGATCTCGATGTCGCCGCGGCCTCGGAGCTGGCGCGCGAAACCGGCGCCGGCGTTGCAGGATTGGACGTCAGCGATGCTACAGCAGTGCAGGCCGTGATGGCGCAGGACGGCCCGTTCGACATTGTCGTCAACAATGCCGGCATCGATCAGCACGCCTTCTTCACCGATACCACGGCGGAGGATTGGGCGCGGCTGATCGCGGTCAATCTCACCTCGGTCTTGGCCTGCACCCACGCCGCGCTGCCGGCGATGCAGGCGGCGCGCTTTGGCCGCATCATCAACGTCACCTCGGAAGCGGCGCGGCTCGGCTCAAAAGGGGGTGCGGTCTACTCCGCGGCCAAGGGCGGCGTGATCTCGTTCACCCGGAGCATCGCGCGGGAGAATGCACGCTATGGCATCACCGCGAACGCGATCGCGCCGGGACCGATCCGCACGCCGATGCTGGAGAAGGCGGTGGCAAAGGGCGGCGACAGGATCCTGCAGGCAATGACCGGTGCAACGCTGCTCGGCCGCCTCGGCGAGCCCGAAGAGGTTGCGGCTGCCGCGCTGTTCCTGGCTTCCGACCAGGCCGCCTATATCACCGGAGAGACGCTCGGCGTTTCCGGCGGCATGGGCATCGGCGGCTGAAATGGACAGCGCGGACGATATCGCAATCACGCCTGTCGATCGCGCGATCGAGCGCTTGCGCACGATCTATCGCGGCTGGACCCGCGAGACGTCAGTGGCGCAGATGCGCGACGACTGGGACGCCGCCTTTGCCGGCTGCTCGGTGCCGGTGACGTGCCAGCCGGTCTCTGCCGGCGAGGTCGACGGCGAATGGCTCGTGCCGACAGATGCGCCACACGACAAGGTGATCCTCTATTTTCACGGCGGTGGTTTCCGCATCGGCTCGGTCGCGTCGCATCGCGACCTGGCCGCACGTATTGCCGATGCATCCGGCTGCCGCGTGCTCTCGATCAATTACCGGCTCGCCCCTGAGCATCGGTTTCCGGCTGCGCTGGATGATGCGCTGATTGCCTATCGATATCTGCGCGAGCAGGGGCTGCATCCGGCGGATATCGCCTTCGCCGGGGATTCGGCCGGCGGCAATCTCGTGCTGTGCACAATGCTGGCGGCGCGCGACCGTGGTTTGCCGCTGCCCGCCGCCGGCGCGCTGATGTCGCCCTGGACCGATCTTACCGCGAGCGGCGCCAGCTATCAGAGCAGGGCCGAGGCCGATCCGATCCACCAGCGTGCTATGATCCTGGCGCTCGCCAGGAATTATCTCGGCAAGGACGGCGATGTCAGCAATCCGCTCGCCTCGCCGCTTTATGCCGATCTCAGCCGTCTGCCGCCGCTGCTGGTCCAGGTCGGCGACCGCGAGACCGTGCGCGACGATGCGACGGAACTGGCCGCACGGGCAAAGGCTGCCGGTGTCGATGTCAAGCTGCAGGTGTGGGACGGCATGATCCACGTCTTCCAGATGTTCCCGGAGATCCCGCAGGCGCGCGAGGCGATCGCATCGCTGGCAGCTTTTTTGCGCAACCATCTTCACATCGGCCATCAGAGGGCGCCACAATGAACGTCATGACGTCGGATCCGCGCCAGCTCACTGAGACCGAATTCCACTTTTCGGAGCAACCCAATCTGCCCGAGGAGCTGCGCATGCTGCGCGAGCAGGTGCGCCGCTTCGTCGAGAAGGAGGTGGTGCCGCATGCCGAGGCGTGGGAGCGCGACGGCAAGATCCCGCGCGAGATCTATCGCCGCATGGGCGCGCTCGGTTTTCTCGGCATGCGCCATGCGGCCGAGTATGGCGGCACCGACATGGGGCCGCTGGCCTCGATGGTGTTCGCCGAGGAGCTGGGGCGCTCCAGCTTCGGCGGCTTCACCTCGTCGATCCTCGTGCATACCGACATGTCGGCGGTACACATCTCCTTGCGCGGCACGCTGGAACAGAAGCAGAAGTATTTGCCGGCGATCATCCGCGGCGAGATGGTCTGCTCGATCGCGGTGACGGAGCCCGATGCGGGCTCCGACGTCGCTGGCCTCAAGACGCGGGCGCGGCGCGACGGCGACAGCTGGGTGATCAATGGCGCAAAGATGTTCATCACTAACGCGGTTTATGGCGACATCCTGATCGTCGCCGCGCGCACCGACCCGCATGCCAAGGGCAGCCGTGGCATCTCGCTGTTCATCGTCGAGCGCAACACGCCGGGCATCACGGCGACCAAGCTCGACAAGCATGGCTGGCTCTGCTCGGACACCGCCGAGATCGCGTTCCAGGACGTGCGCGTGCCGGCGGAGAACCTGCTCGGCGACGAGAACAAGGGCTTCTATGGCATCATGGAGACCTTCCAGAACGAGCGCATCTGCATCGGCGGCATCTGCGCCGGCGAATCCGCCAAGGCGATCGAGCTGACGACGAATTATGTGAAGACGCGGCAGGCATTCGGCGGCCCGCTCTGGAATCAGCAGGGCGTGCGGCTGAAGCTTGCCCAGCTTGCCGCGAAGGCGGCGGCGGCGCGGGCGCTGGCCTATCAGGCCGCCGAGCTCGCGGCGGCCGGGCAGGATTGCCTGCGCGAAGTGTCGATGGTGAAGGCGCTGTCGCCCGAGGTGCTGCACGAGGTGGTGCATGGCTGCCTGCAACTGCACGGCGGCTCAGGCTTCATGCGCGGCACCCCGATCGAGCGGATGGTGCGCGACGCGCGGGTGCTGACGATCGGCGGCGGCGCCACCGAAGTGATGCTCGAGGAAATCGCCAAGCGGATGTGAGGGGCTCAGCCCCTACGGGCCGCCGGCTTGCCCTGGCCGACCGTCTGCGCCGCAATGCCCGGCTTCAGCCGCCAGTCCTCGCCGAAATCCGCGAGCGGATGGAAGAACAGCGGCTCGGTGGTCTCGAGCTGCCGCAGCCGTTCGGCATAGTCGTCGAGATAGCGGTGCCGCGTGGCCTCGTCGACGAAGTTCACTGAATACGACACAAACGGCGGCAGCACCTTGCAGCCGGCATAGGCCAGCATGCCGTTCTGGATCGGCCACAGCACCACATCGAGCGCACCGACCAGCCCGTCGGACGCGCACATGCCGGGATAGGCGGCGGTCGAGGTCACGACCATGGCACGGCGGCCGTTGAGGCCGCCGGTGTCGTAGCGGCGGCCGCTGCCGTAAATTGCGCCATTGACGAACACGCGGTCGATCCAGCCTTTCATGATGGCGGGGACGGAGAACCACCACAGCGGAAACTGCAGGATCAAGAGGTCGCACCACAGCAGCTTCTCGATCTCGGCGGCGATATCGCTGCTGAGCGCCCCGTGCTGCAGGTTGTATTTCTGCTCGCGGTCATATTGCAGCCGGTCGGGAAACCGCCGCGCGCCAAAATCTTCGGCGGTCGCCACCGGGTTGAACCGCATGGCGTAGAGATCGGAGATCCTGACCGTGTGCCCGAGCGCGGTCAGTTCCGCCACCGACCGCGCCAGCAGTGCAGCGTTGAACGACTGCGCCTCCTGATGGGCAAAGACGATCAGGACCTTCATCTCTCTAGTTAACCGGCTTGAAGCTGAGCGTCGCGGCATCGGCTTGCATGATCTGCAGCTTCTGGTTGGAGAAGCGGACGCCGGGACCGAAGCTGATCGGCGCCATCACGCCGGTCTCGACATTCTTGGTCTTCTCCAGCTCCGAGATGGTGCAGGCCCAGGTCGGCTGCTTGCCGCAGCGCTCGATTGCCGCGATCAAGACTTTCGCGGCGGCATAGCCGGTCATGGTGTAGCGGTTGATGCCCTTGAACTCGGCCTCCGACACCAGCGGCTTGGCCTTCTCGAGGAACGCCTTGCCCGCCGCGCCGGCAAACGGCTCGACATAGTCGACCGCGTAGATGCCGTCGCCGGCCGGGCCCATCAGCTTCAGCACCGGCTCGATGCGGCCGGGCCAGAAGATGCCGGTCACCGGCTTGATGTTCAATTTCTCGAGTTCCTTTGTCATCGCGATGTTCTCGGCGATGATGCCGCCGGCCAAAAACACCTCGGCGCCGGCATCCTTCAGCTGCAGCATGTCGGACGAGAAGTCCTGCTGGCCCTTCTTGTAGTTGCCGCTGTAGACGACGTTCAGCTTCTTGGCCTTGACCACGGAATCGAAGCCGTCGCGCACCGTGATGCCGTAATCGTCGTCCTGGGTGATCAGGCCCCATTTCTTGCCGGGGTTCTTGTCGGCAAGGAAGTCGACGAGGTGGATGATGCCTTCCTCGTAGGATTGCCCGACCACGAACACGTTCTTGCGCGCCGGCTCCCACAGGAATTTGACCGGCGCGACGTCGATCACGGTCGGGATACCGGACTTCTCGAGCACCGGCATGACGGCGATCGACTGGCCCGAACCGGAGATGCCGAGCATCGCGAAGACCTTGTCGACGTCGATCGCCTTCTTGACGCCCTGGATGGTTCGCGCGGTAACGTAGCCGTCGTCCTCCAGCACATATTTGATCTTGCGGCCGTTGATGCCGCCGGCGGCGTTGGCTTCGGCGATCGCGATCTTGTGGCCGATCGAGGCCGCGACGCCGAGCAGCGCCGGCGGGCCGGTCAGCGGCTCCACGTCGCCGATCAGGATCTCGCTGTCGGTGATCCCGGGATCGGCGGCAGTAGCCGGGCCGGTCGCGAGACAGGCCGTGGTGAGCAGCAGCGAGGCCGCCGCCAGGTGTTTGATCATCGTCTCCTCCTCATGGTGTTGCGTCTTTTTTGATTAGTAGCGCAGCGGCCAGTGCACCCAGGTCCGCCTGATGTCGTGCCAGGCGCCGACCAGTCCGCGCGGCTGGAAGCGCAGGAACAGGATGATGACGAGGCCGTAGAGCATGCTCTTCAGCTCCTGCGCGCCGGTCGTGAAGGTCGCGTCCATCTGCGCGCTGAACAGGCTGAAGACGATCCGTGTCACCTCCGGCAGCAGCACGATCAGGATGGTGCCGAGCACCGCGCCGAGCGCGGAGCCGAGCCCGCCGACGATCAGGATCGCCAGCGCCTCGATCGAGAGCAGGAACGGAAAGCCCTCGACGCTGACAAAGGAGAGATAGATGCCGTACAGCGCGCCGGCGATGCCGGTGATGAACGCTGAGGTGATGAAGGCGAACAGCTTGTAGGCATGCAGGTTGATGCCCATGACGCGCGCGGCCGTGTCGTTGTCCCTGATCGCGACAAAGGCGCGGCCGACCCGGCTGCGGCGGATATTGAGGGTGGCGAACAGCGTCAGCCCCGCGATGCCGAGGCAGAGATAGGTGAAGGCGGCATCACCGTCGAAGCTGATGCCGAGGATCTCCGGCCGCTGCACCTGGATGCCGCGCGCGCCATTGGTGAGCCAGCGCATCTCCAGGATCACGGTGTTGATGATGAAGGAGAAGGCGAGCGTGGTGATGGCGAGGTAAAGTCCCTTGAGCCGGAGCGACGGCGCGCCGACGATCAGGCTCGCCAGCGCCGGTACCACGCCGGCGCCGAGGAAACCGATCAGCGGCGGCATGTGATATCTCGACACCAGCACCGCATAGGCATAGGCGCCGGTGACAAGGAAACCGACATGGCCGAGCGAGATCAGACCGGTGTAGCCGGTCAGAATATTGAGCCCGAGCGCGCCGGTGACCGTGATCAGGATGATCATCAGGAACGACAGCGCGTAGGAGTTCAGCACAAAGGGCGCTGCGATCAGCGCCAGCAGCAGCACGGCCGACCATAGCCACACCGGCGGGGAATCGATCAGCGCAACCAGTTCGCCGTAGCTCTGCTTGTAATCGCCGGTGCGCATCACACCCTCTCGATGTCGCGTTCGCCGAAGATGCCGAACGGGCGGATCATCAGCACGATGATGATCATGGCAAAGCCCGCGACCTCCTTCATGCCGGAGCCGATATAGCCGCCGGCAAGGTTCTCGGTGATGCCGATCAGGAGGCCGCCGAGGCCGGAGCCGAGCACGGCGTCGAGGCCGCCAAGGATGGTGGCCGGAAACGCCTTCAGCCCAAGCTGGAACATCGCCGGCGATAGGTCGTAGGACAGCGCAAAGAACACGCCGCCGATGCCGGCGATCACCGAAGACGCGGCCCAGGCCAGCGCATGAACTCTTGTGGCGCTGATGCCCATCAACAGCGCGGTGCGGTCGTCGGCCGCGACCGCGCGCATCGCGACGCCGACCTTGCTGTAACGGAAGAACGCCCAGATCGCGGCGAGAAGCAGAAGCAGCGTCGCGATGACCGCAATCTGCCCGGTCCGCACGCCGATGCCGCCGAGATGCACGATGCCGCGACCCATGCCGATATCGAGGCCGTGCGGGTAGGCGTCCCAGATGAAGTTGATGGCGGAGCGCAGGATCACGGCGAGCCCGATCGTGACCATTACGGTCGCGAATACCGGCTCGCCCAGCATCGGCCGCATCACAAGGCGCTCGATGATCAGGCCGAGCAGGACAGCAGCGAGAATCGCACTCACCGCGACGACGAATACATTGCCGCTGACCGTGGTCGAGATCGTCCAGGCGATATAGGCGGTGATCATGGTCATCTCGCCCTGTGCGAAATTGACCAGTCCGGTGGATTTGTAGATCACCGCAAAGCCCATCGCGATCAGTCCGTAGATCGCGCCGATCGCGAGTCCCGAGATCACGAGCTGGATGAGATACTGCATTCAGCCCTCGGCTCGGTAGATGATCGCGAGCTCGCGGGCGAACTTCTTCTCGATCATGGCGCGGCGTACCTTCTGGGTGGCGGTCAGCTCGCCGTCGTCATGGTCGAGCTCTTTTTCCAGGATGGCGAACCGCCTGATGTTCTCGACCCGCGCGAACCGCTTGTTGGTCTCGTTGACGACGCGCTCGACCAGCTCATTCACTTCGGGAAGCTGCGACAGCGATTTGTAGTTGGTGTAGGCGAGCGCCCGGTCGCGCGCCCATCGGCCGACGTTGTCGTAGTCGACCTGGATGATGGCGCCGAGATACTTCTTGGCCTCGCCGACCACGATCGCTTCCTTGACGAACTCGGAGTCCTTCAGTGCGTTCTCGATCTCCGACGGGGCGATGTTCTTGCCGCCGGCGGTGATGATGATCGCCTTCTTGCGGTCGACCACGGCGATCTCGCCATTGTCGAGCACCTCGATGATGTCGCCGGTGCGCAGCCAGCCGCCGGGCTCCAGCGAGGCGGTCGAGGCCTTCTCGTCGAGGAAGTAGCCCTTGAAGACGCCGGGGTTGCGCAGCAGGATCTCACCGTCGGCATCACACTTCCATTCGGTCTGCGGCAGCGGCACGCCGCAGCCGCCGATCCGGTGATGGCTTTCGGTCTGGATGAAGGCGACGCCGCCGCTTTCGGTGAGGCCGTAGCCCTGCGACACCGGACGGCCGATGATGTCGAAGAAGCGCAGCGTCTCCGGCGAGATCGAGGCGCCGGCGCAGAGCCGGTGCCGGCTGTAGGCGAAGCCGAGATGGCGCTGCAAATTGCGGAACATCAGGAGATAGAGCAGCCCATAGGCGGCGCGGTCGAGCACATTGGCCTTGCCGGCCTGTCGACGGTCGGACAGCGTGCGGCCCCAGGCGAGGCAGGCCCTGGTGAAGCTCTGGTGCAGGCGGCCGCTCTCGCCGAGGCGGAACAGAAAGCCCTGCTGCAGCTTCTCGTAGATGCGCGGAACGCCGACGAAGAAGGTCGGCGCAATCTCGCGGATGTTGATCGCGACGGTGTCGATCGATTCGGCAAAGGACACGGTGCCGCCGAGCACCAGATGCGTCACGGTGCCGTAGCAGCGCTCGGCGACGTGGCACAGCGGCAGATAGCTCACCGCCTCGAACGGCTTGTCGGCAATGCCCACGGTTTTGGCGTAGGCATAGGCAGCGTAGACGAGATTGCGATGGGTCAGCATCGCGCCCTTGGGCGGACCCGTCGTGCCCGAGGTGTAGACGAGGATGCAGACGTCGTCGGGCGCGCCCTGACTGATCAGGCGGTCGAGCGTCGCGTCGGCCTCCGGATTCTGCTGGGCGTAGGTCTTGCCACGCTCGCACAATGCGGCGAACGACATCAGCTCCGATTGCCGGTAATGCCGCAGGCCCTTCATGTCGACGCAGACGATGGCCTCGAGGTCCGGCAGGCCGCCATTGCCCGCCATCGCGTCGAGCACCTTGTCGGTCTGCTCCTGGTCGCCGGTGACGACGATGCGGGCGCCCGAATGCTTGACGATATATTGCAGCTCGACCCAGGGATTGGTCGGATAGATGCCGACCGCCACCGCGCCGATCATCTGCGCACCGAGATCGGCGTAAAACCATTCCGGCGTGTTCTCGCCGGCGATGGCGATTCGGTCGCCCGGCTTGATGCCGAGCGAGAGCAGGCCGAGCGCCACCGCGCGCGCAGTGTCGTAATAGTGGCGCCAGGAATAGGGATTCCAGATGCCGTAATCCTTCTCGCGCAGCGCCAGCGCCTCGCCGTGCATGGCGGCGCGCTGCCGTAGCAATTGCGGGATGGTGATGGCGGCATCCGCAAGCGTAGCCTGCAACGCGTCGGCGCCGGTTGCCGGTGGGTTGCGCGGCGTGCTCGCTTGCAGCGGCGGATAAGCGGTGCGCAGGCTGTCCAGCGTCGACATCACGCGCCCGCCTTTGCCATCGCCTCGGAGCGCTGGCCGCCGAGATAGGCCTCCGCGACTGCCGGATCGCGCCTGATCTCACCAGGTGTGCCTTCGGCGATCTTGCGGCCGAAATTCAGCACATGAACGCGGTCGGAGATGTCCATCACTATGCGCATCTCGTGCTCGATCATCACGACGGTGATGCCGAGCTCGTCGCGGATGTCGAGCACGAAGCGCGCAATGTCTTCGGTCTCCTCCTGGTTCATGCCGGAGACCATCTCGTCCAGCAGCAATAGCTTCGGCTCGCAGGCGAGCGCGCGCGCGAGCTCGACGCGCTTTTGCTGGCCGTAGGACAGCGTGCCGACCACGGCGTCCCTGATATGCTCGATCTCGAGAAATTCGATGATGTGTTCGACGCGCTGCCGTGCCGCGATTTCCTCCTTGCGGGTACGCCCGTAAAACCACACCGCATCGAGCACGGTCGAGCGCAGATGGGTGTGGCGGCCGGTCAGGATGTTCTCGACCACGGTGCCGTGCTTGAACAGCGCCAGATTCTGGAAGGTGCGGCCGATACCGACGGCGGCGAATTTCCACGGCGAGATCGTCGAGAGGTCGATGCCGTCGAACGTGATGCGGCCGCCGCTCGGCCGCAGCACGCCCGAGATCATGTTGAACAACGTGGTCTTGCCGGCGCCGTTCGGACCGATCACGCTGCAGATCTCGCCGGGCGCGACGCGCAGGCTGACATCGGCGACCGCCTGCAGGCCGCCGAAGCGCTTTGACAGGTTCTCGACAGTGAGCAGCGCGGTCACGACAGCCACCGCTTGCGGCGCTTGTAATGCTTGACTTCGCGCAGGCTCTTGCGGCCGGTGGAGGAGACGCCGAGATAGAATTCCTGGACGTCCTCATTGGCGGTGAGCCTCGATGCCGTGCCGTCGAGCACGACGCGGCCGGTCTCCAGGATGTAGCCGTAGTCGGCGATGTCGAGTGCGCGCTGCGCGTTCTGCTCGACCAGCAGCACCGTCATCTTCAGTTCGTCGCGCAGCCGGACGATCACCTCATAGATGCGGTCGATGATCAGCGGCGCGAGGCCGAGCGACGGCTCGTCGAGAGCCAGCAGCACGGGGTCGGTCATCAACGCGCGGCCGATCGCGAGCATCTGCTGCTCGCCGCCGGACATGTAGCCGGCGATCTGGTCGCGCCGCTCATATAGCCGCGGAAACAGCGCAAACACCTTGTCGCGGCGCTCGCGCGCCTCGGCACTGGTCCTGGTGTAGCCGCCCATTTGCAGGTTCTCGTCGATGGTGAGTGCCGCGAACACGCGCCGGCCCTCCGGCACCTGCACGATGCCGCGGCGGACCAGTTCGTCCGGCGCAAGGCGATGCACTTCGTCATTGCGGAAGCGGATGCTGCCGTTCTCGATCACGCCTTCCTCGGTATAGAGGATGCCGGACATCGCCTTCAGCAGCGTCGATTTGCCGGCGCCGTTGGAGCCGAGCAGGGCGACGATGTTGCCCTCGGGCACCGCGATCGAGACGTCGCGGATCGCCTCGATCGCATTGTCGTAGACGATCCGGATGTTGCGGAATTCAAGGAAGCCATCCTGCGCCGGCGCGGCCTGCGGCGCTGCTTGCGGCATCGGATGCGGGATGGTCGTCGGCATCGTGCTCAGACCCGGCCTGCCGTTAAGCGCGGGCGCGCGGCGAGGATCGCATCGGTGACGAGCTTGGCGGTTTCGGCGCAGGCCTGAGTGCCGCCATTGCCATATTGCTTCACCGCGTCGCCGACGCACCACAGGCCCTCGATGCCGGTCTCGCGCGGCAAATCGTAGCCGGCGCAGCTGCGTTGTGCCGGCCAGTCGTCGCGCATCACCCGGATCGAGAGGATTTTTGCCTGGTCGAAATTGGCGAACTGCTCGCGCAGATCCTCGAGCGCGAGCGCGACCTCCGCGTCCGCATCGAAATCGCCGAGCGCGGGCACCGGCACGGCATAGGCGACATAAAGGTGCCAGCCGGGCGGCGCCAGCTCCGGACAGGTGGCGGAGAGGTTGGCCATGTTGCAGAGCCGGCGCGTCTTGCCGAAGGTGACGATGCCGGGATGATTGATCAGCGGCTCGCGGCTCGCGACATTGATGACGATGTTGGCGGCCGGGCGAAGGTCGTTCTTCACCTTGGCGATATAATCCGCCGGGAACGCCTCGCTGCCGGCAAGCGCGACCGTGGCCTTCGGCCCGGCATTGCTGATGACGAGATCGGTGTCGATCCGCACCTGCTCGCCGTTCCTGAGCACGGTGACGCCTTCGACGCGGCCATCTGATGTGTGGATCGTGGTCGCCGGCGTTCCAAGCCAGATGTCGCCATTGCGCCTGACGGCATTGCCCAGGCTGTTCCAGACGCCGATCGTGCCCTGCGGGCAGAAGCCGAATTTCTTGAAGGCGCCCTTGCTGGTGAAATAGGTGAGGAAGGCGCGGGCCGGCAGCTCGGCGGCGTTGCAGGCGAAGATCGCCGCACAGAGATTGCGGAACAGCGCGTGCACGGTGGCGTTGCTGGTGTAGCCCTTCAGCCAGTCCTCGGTCGATTGCCGCCCGTCGGGCAGATTGCCGGAGCGGGCGTCGGCGAATTTCTCCAGGATGCGCGAGGCTTGCTTGGTGAGTTGCCCGAGCAGCAGCGACCAGCCGCCGCGGCCGACATCGATCACCTTGCCGTCGATGAAGAACGAGCTCGCGGGCTCCGGCGCGCGGATGTCGAGCGGGGCGCCGACGGTGTGGAAGGTTTCCTCGAACACGCCACCGAACTCGATCGCGATCGCCCCGATATTGACCTTGAAGCCGTCGATGTCCTCGGTCGAGGCGCGCCCGCCGAGCCGGTCCTTGTCGTCGACGACGAGCGTATGCAGCCCGCCATGGGCGAGGCGCGCCGCGGCACACAGCCCGCCGGCACCGGCTCCGATCACGACAGCATCGATCCTCTGAGAATCCACGCGCAACCTCCCGCGATGCCGCCGGGTTGCTCCCGGCATGCGCAATCCGCTTGCTTGATGGAAGGCAGCCTAATATAATCCGACCGGTCGTTCAAATTATTTTTTGACGCAGGTCGCTCATCGCACGGACGATGGAAGAGTTCTGGTGGATGGTGGCCGCAAAAGGGAGGAGAGCGTGGGGTGGCGGTAGTATAGAGAGAGGCAGTCGCCCGATTCCGGCGGCGCCGATGGTGCACGAGAGAGACGGCAATGGCGCGGACGCGCTCAGAGAATTACGACGAGATTCAGCGGAACATTCTTACCACCGCCTGCGGCCTGTTCGCGCGGCAGGGCTATATGCGTGCCTCGATCGCCGACCTTGCGGATGCCTGCAAGCTGTCGCGCGGCGCGCTGTACCATTATTTCGATTCCAAGGAAGCGATCCTGTTCGCGATCCTCGACGCCCATATCCGCGAGATGATCGCGGACGTCGAAGCCGCGATGGCCGAAAAGGCGACCACGCTGGAGCAGTTCCGCGCCGCGATCCAGGCCATCGTCGCGCTGAATGCGCGCTCGAGCGACGAGCAGCGCGTGATCCTCAACGACCTCTCGTTCCTCGGCGAGACCGAGCAGGATGCGATCAAGGCGCTGGAGCGCCAGCTGGTCGACACGGTCTCGGATCTCCTGGTCAAGCTCGACAAGGAAGGCAAGATCGTCAAGCGGACCAAGAAGATCTACAGCATGATGCTGTTCGGCATCCTGAACTTCAGCCACACCTGGTACGATCCGAAGGGCGGGATCGATCCAAGGGAGTTCGCCGACATGGTGGTGGATCTGTTCCTGTACGGTTTCACCATGCCGGTGCCGGCAAAGGATGCCGCGCGGCCGCTGCGCCAGCGCGCGTGAGGCCGTCGCGGCCCGCACGGCGGCTTCGCGCCGATGATATCTCTCGCGGCGATTATTCCTCATCTCAGCTGCACATCATCGTGAAGGCCGAGACGTTGTCCCGCGCGTAACGCGCGCGCGGCGCGCTGCGTAGTCCTGACACGAGCGCCGCAACGGCGGCCGATGGTGGCATCGCAGCGAGGGAAGCAACATCCGCATGAATTTGTCGTTCAACATCGCCGAACGGGGCGAGGGGTCCTATCGTTCGCTCGCGATCCTGCGCTGGGTCATGGTCGTGATCTTCGTGTCGTTCGGCATGCAGAAGTTCACACTGCAATCGGCGCAAGGCATCGCGCAGTTCATCAGCAACAGCCCGTTCATTTCGTGGCTGTCGGTGTTCGGTCTCCGGGGTGAGGCCTATGTTCTCGGGGTGGCCGAGTTTGGCATTGCGGTGCTGCTCGCCGCCGGTGCGTTCAGCCCGCTTCTCTCGGCGATCGGCGCGCTGATGGGCGTCATCACCTTCGCGGTGACGTGGTCGTTCTTCTTCACGACTCCCGGGGTGGTCAAATGGAGCCTGTCGACCGATCCGATGGCCTGGAACCTGGCCGGCGAGTTCCTGTTCAAGGACATCGTGCTGCTGTGCGTCTGCCTCGTGCTGCTGTTGGCGTCGTTGCCGCGGTCGATCGTCCGCTCGCGCGCCCCATAGGTCTCGCGCCGCGCATCGATGGTTAACCGATGCTTAAACAGCCATCGCGCGCATCCGGCATCTGGAACAGGACAAAACGTCGCGGACGACCGTGTCTTGAAAATCGAATCCAACCGGCTTATGCAACCTTCGATTGACGAATTGTTGCTAGGAAGAAACGTCCCCGGTTGGGAGCGGAATGTGACGAAGTCAGAAATATCCTTGGCCCGATCGGCAAGCGCCGATCTTGCCTTTTCGTCGAAGCCCGCTCCCGTCATTTTCAAACGTCCCGCATTTTTTAGTTCGATTGCAGTTCCCGCACCGTGGCTGGAGTGGGAGGGCGGTCGCGATCGCGGCTTCCGGAAGTGACCACCGGAACGGCGATCGGGCCGCCCCGTCCCCAGCCGGGCGGGTAACCGGCGCAAGACGCGCAATCGTGAATTCGGATGCATCGGTTCCACCGCTAGGATCGTGATGTTGCCATCTCTCGATGGTGAACAGACCCGCCCGCGGGATGGTGAACAGACCCGCCCGCGGGTCACATCGCAACATCGTCCCGATTTCGTTCTTCATGAGACAATGGTTCACCGACCGGATCGCGGCCGTCCTGCTCGTCGTCGCTGTTAGCGTGCTTGGGGTGGCGCGCGCCGATTCCGACATGGACGCGCAGATCAGGGACATCGTCACGACGGAACTCGCGCCGACCGCGACTGCGGCCGACCCGGGCGGCCTCGCCGCTGCGGTCTATGCCGGCGGCCGGGTCGCCTTCTTCAACTACGGCTTCGCTGATGCCGCGACGAAGCGACCGGTCACCCCGGACACGCTGTTCAATCTCGCCTCGTTGCGCAAGCTGTTCGAGGCGACGCTGGTCGCGCTCGGCACCGAGCGCGGCGAATTACGGCTGGACGATCCGGTCGGCAAGTATCTGCCCGAGCTCAACGGCGACTACGTCAGCCGCGTCACCATCGGCGAGCTCGTCAATCATACGTCGGGGCTGCTGCTGCCGACCGATCATCCGCCATGGCCGGACGGGACCTTCAGCCGTGATCAATTCATCGCGATGCTCAATGCATGGACGCCGCCGGCGGGAGAGCAGCCGGGCAAGCAGCGCATCTACAGCCATGCCGGCTATGTCCTGCTGCAGCTGGTGCTGGAGCGGCGCTATGACATGCCGATCGGGACGTTGATCGGGAGCCGAATCCTCAAGCCGCTCGGCATGACGTCGACCTTCGTTCCGGACCGTAGCGAGGACAATCGCTCGACGATGGCGCCCGAGATGATGCAGCGTGTGGTTCAGGGCTACTCCCACGACGGCACGGCGATCGGTCCGCCGGGCAATCAGCAGCGCTATTATGATTTTCCAGGCACCGGCCAGATGTTCTCAACGGCGCGCGATCTCGGTATATTGCTGGGCGCCTGCCTCGACGGCGCGGTGATCGATCCGGAATTGCGCGCCGCGTTGCAGATGACCGAGCGTGAGAGTTTTCGCGTCGACGAGAAGTTCGGCCAGGCGATGGCATGGGAGCATGTGCGGCTGGACGGCGTCACCGTGATCGACAAGCCGGGCGGTCTCAATAACGCCTCAGCCTATGTCGGCCTGGTGCCGGCGCGCAGGCTCGGCATCGTGCTGCTCGCCAATCGCGGCGACTATCCGCACGAGATCGCGCGCTACAGGATCTTGCCGGCCCTCGCGCGACTGTAGTCGCAGGACGTGCCGGTCCAATGACACGGCCTGCGCGGCAGGGCAGGGGATGCATGCAAAAATCGCGATGGCGCGGAACCATGATCGGCTGTATAAGCCGGTAGCTTCTTCTCCATTTTGAAGAGGCTGATATGACCGATCTGTATCCTGATTTGCACAATTGGCTTTCGCAACAGCCCCATGGGTTGCGAACCTTCAGGACCTTCCAGCAAAAACTCGAGATTCTGAGCAAGGACGACCCGGAGCAACGCGGCGTTTGCCGGCTGCTGAGCGGACTCGTCGGCAATTACGTCGAGACCTTCGACGAGGAGCCGCTGCCCGTCGCGGTCGCCGACCGCGCCTATGGCCGGCTGCTCGATCTCGTCGCAAGCCTTGATCTCAAGGGAAATCCCGACCGGCGCCTCGCCGACATCAACCGCGTCGCGTCCTGCGATCTGCTGAACTGATCGCGGCGCAAAACGCTTTGCGTTCTGTCGCGGGAAAACCGCTTCGCACTTCCCGGGATCATGCTCTAGCGCCGCGTCGTCGCGAGCTCGCGATAGAGCGCGGCGTAGCGGCCGGCGCGATTGTGCCAGGAGACATCGGTGGCCATGCCGGCCTGCTGCAGCCGGCGCCACGTCACCTTGTCGTTGAACAGCAGGTTTGCCTTGCGCAAGCCGTGGGCGAGCGCATCCGAAGTGACGGGTGCAAACTTGACGCCGGTCGGCGCATCGCCGGTGACCGCGACTTCGTCGAAGTCGAGCACGGTGTCGGCAAGGCCGCCGACATTGGCGACGATCGGGACCGCGCCATAGCGCAGCGCGCACAACTGGGTGAGGCCGCACGGCTCGAAGCGCGACGGCACTGCAAGCGCGTCCGCGCCGGCCTGGATCAGGTGCGCCAGCGCCTCGTCGTAACCGATCACGACCGCGATCCGTCCGGGATTGTCGCGCGCCAGCGCGGCGTAGCGATCCTGCAGGTCGCGATCGCCGCTGCCGAGCAGCACGAGTTGAATGCCTTCGCCGAGCAGCGTCGGAATGTTCTCGAGCAGCAGGTCGAGGCCCTTCTGCCATGACAGCCGGCTGATGACGCCGAGCAGCATCGCATCCGGCGCGGGATCGAGCCCGAAGCGGCGCTGCAGCGCCGCCTTGTTCGCCGCGCGCTCCGCCGGCTGCTCGGCGCTGAAGCGCGCCGCGATGTCGGGATCGGTGGCCGGATTCCACACCGATATGTCGATGCCGTTGAGGATGCCGCTCAGCACGTCGGCGCGTTCGCGCAAGAGGCCGCCGAGCCCCATGCCGCCATCGTCGCTTTGAATCTCCCGCGCATAGGTCGGCGAAACCGTGGTGATGCGGTCGGCGAATTGCAGGCCGGCCTTCAACAGGCTGATGGTGCCGTAATATTCGACGCCGTGGAGCGCGTAGGATTCGCCCGGCAGGCCGAACGCGGTCAGCATGTCCGGCGAGAACTGGCCCTGATAGGCGAGGTTGTGCACGGTCATCACCGTGCCGGGCCGCGGTTGCCCGGCATAATGCAGGAGGGCGGGTGCGAGGCCCGCCTGCCAGTCATGCGCATGCACAATGTCGGGGACGAAGGAGGTGATCGCGCCCTGGCCGATCTCCGCCGCCATCCGCGACAGCGCGGCAAAGCGGATGCCGTTGTCCGGCCAGTCGCGTCCGTCCGGGCCGACATAGGGATTGCCGGGCCGCGCATAGAGATGCGGCGCGTCGAGCGCGAACAGATCGAGGCCATCATGCGTGCCGCCCAGCACGCGGATCGGCCCGCCGTAGAATTCCGGCCAGTGCAGCAGCGTCTCCGCCGTGGCCAGCGCCTTGAGCACGTCGGGATAGCCGGGCACCAGCGTCCGCGTCGTGACGCCGTATTGCTTCAGCGCCGCCGGCAGCGCGCCGACCACGTCGGCGAGGCCGCCGGTCTTGACGATCGGGTAGACTTCAGAGGCGACTGCGAGGACGCGGATGGGCGTCATGTCCCCAGCCTGTCGATCATCGACTGCGTAATCAGCGTGATGCCATTCTCGGTGGTGCGGAAGCGCTTGCCGTCGAACTCGGGATCCTCGCCGACCACGAGCCCTTCCGGAATCCTCACCCCGCGATCGATCACGACGTTTCTGAGCCGCGCGCCGCGGCCGACATTCACGTAAGGCATGATCACCGCATTCTCGACATTCGCGTAGGAATTGACGTGGACACCGGTGAACAGCAGGGAGCGGCGCAGCGACGCGCCCGAGATGATGCAGGCGCCGGAAACAAGCGAGGTCACCGCCTGGCCGCGCCGTCCGTCCTCGTCATGCACGAACTTGGCGGGCGGGGTGATCTCGGCATAGGTCCAGATCGGCCATGATCGATCGTAGAGGTCGAGCTCGGGCACCACGTCGGTGAGATCGATATTGGCGCCCCAATAGGCATCGACGGTGCCGGCATCGCGCCAGTAGGAGCGGGGATCGTCGCCGGAGCGGACGCAGGAATCATTGAACTGATGCGCGATCGCCCGGCCATGCTTCACGATATAGGGGATGATGTCCTTGCCGAAATCGTGGGCCGAGTTCGGGTCGGCGGCATCGCGGCGCAACTCGTCGAACAGGAATTCCGAATTGAAGACATAGATGCCCATGCTGGCCAGCGACTTGTCGGGCTTGCCGGGCATCGGCGGCGGATCGGCCGGCTTCTCGAGGAAGGACTGGATCAGGCCGGTCTCGTCGATATGCATGATGCCGAAGGCAGAGGATTCCGCGCGCGGCATTTCAAGGCAGCCGACCGTGACGTCGGCGCCACTTTCGACATGCTGCTTCAGCATGATCTCATAATCCATCTTGTAGACGTGGTCGCCGGCGAGCACCAGGATGTACTTGGTGCCGTGCGCTTCGAGGATGTCGACGTTCTGGTAGACCGCGTCGGCCGTGCCGACATACCACATCGTTTCGGAAACGCGCTGGCTTGCGGGCAGGATGTCGAAACTCTCGTTTCGCTCCGGCCGGAAGAAGTTCCAGCCGCCTTGCAGATGCCGGATCAGGCTGTGCGCCTTGTACTGGGTCGCCACCGCGATGCGGCGGATGCCCGAATTCACTGCATTGGACAGCGCGAAATCGATGATGCGCGACTTGCCGCCGAAATAGACCGCGGGCTTGGCGCGCTTGTCGGTGAGCTCCTGAAGTCTGCTGCCGCGTCCGCCGGCCAGCACGAAGGCGAGGGCGTGACGCGACAAGGGTTCATTTCCGACTGATCTCATGGTCATCCTCCCAGAACTTCAGGCTGGCCCCGCTACCTTCTCTTGTCCGGAAGGCCTGATCGGGCGCCAACGGGGCCGATTGGGAACGTAGCAAGTGCATCCCGGTTGAGCAAAGCGGGATGGCGGGCTTTCGTTCCCCGGACCCCGGCTCGTGAAGATCGGGGTTGCGAGCCGGTTAAAGCTATTGACGAGGCGCGATTTCGGCCTAGAGCAAGCCTGCCGTTTTCTTCTGTCAGGCCAGCATCCCATGACACTTTCTTCCGTCACGCCACAGGACATCCGCGCAACGCTGCTGCTGCGCCGGGAGATCGCGCTGCTCGACGTCAGGCATGAGGCGGAATTCGCCACCGGCCATCCGCTGTTTGCCGCCAACATGGCGTCCGGCCGGATCGCGCTCGAAGCCGAGCTGCGACTGCCGCGCAAGGACGTGCCGATCGTCCTTTATGACAATGGCGAGGGGCTGGTCGCTGCCGCCGCGGTGCAGTTGATGGCGCTGGGCTATAGCAATGTCGCTGCACTCGCCGGCGGCCTGGGGGGCTGGAAGGCGGCAGGTTACGAGGTGTTCGAGGACGTCAACTCCTACGCCAAGGCGTTCGGCGAGTTGGTCGAGTCGCGCAGGCACACGCCGTCGCTGAGCGCCGACGAGGTCGCCGCGCTGATCTCGGACAAGGCCAACATCGCGATCCTCGATGTCCGCCGCTTCGACGAATATGCCACCATGAATATCCCTGGCTCGGTCAGCGTGCCCGGCGCCGAGCTGGTGCTGCGCGCCGGCGGCGCGGCGCCGGATCCCGACACCACCATCATCGTCAACTGCGCCGGCCGCACCCGCTCGATCATCGGCACGCAGTCGCTGATCAATGCCGGACTGCCCAACAAGGTGCGGGCGCTGCGCAACGGCACGATCGGCTGGACGCTGGCGAAGCACGATCTCGAGCACGGCGCCGGCAAGCGCGGCGGCATCGCTCCGTTCGAGGGCGCAGGCGACAATGCGCGCGACGTCGCCTATCGCGCCGGCGTCCGTCACATCGGGATCGACGAACTCGCCGCGCTGGACGAGGATGCGCACAGTACGCTGTATCGCTTCGACGTGCGCGATGCCGAGGAATACACGGCCGGTCACCTTGCCGGCTTCCGCCACTATGCCGGCGGCCAGCTGGTGCAGGAAATCGACATGGCTGCTCCCGTGCGCGGCGCGCGCATCGTGCTGAGCGACAACAAGAACATCCGCGCCGACATGACGGCGTCCTGGCTCGCGCAGATGGGCTGGGAGGTCTATGTGCTCGACGGCGGCTATAACGGCCGGCTCGAAGTCGGACCACCGCGCATGGTGCCGCGGCCCGATCCTGCGCACCGCTACCGGCGACCCTATGAAGGCACCGGCGTCGCGGAGCAGGCGATGCAGGCCTATCTCGATTGGGAGTACGGCCTCGCCGAGCAGCTGCGTCGCGACGGCACGCACGGGTTCTATGTGATCTAGCGGATGGCGTGGTGACGGCGGTGCGACCGCATCGGTCGGTGCCGAGTCGCAGGGGCGCACTGCCAAAATATCGAAAACAACCCCATGCAAAGGAGCCGGTGGCTGCCGGCGGACACGGCAACTTGACTCGTCGGGCAAATCAGCGGTATTCTTCCATTATTCAGAAATCGTGATGTGAGTCCGGGGCTCCTCCAACACGTCGTCCCTGCCTAGCGCGCAATTGTGTAGCGCGCAAAATCGAATGGCACCGCGCGCAAGTTCGTTTGTCACCCCTCAAGTTGGCCCCTGCCGATGGCAGGGTCGACGTCCGCTTCGCGGTCGACAGCGGCGGATTGCGGACGTCTCCCGAGGTCGCAGAAGGGCCAGACGCAGTCATAACGGCTTGCGTAGCGGACCGCGATGGGTTTCCGCGCATTGCGTTAGCGAGGTTTGACGCGTGTTTCTAAGAGCTGCTTGTCCCAATGTGGGTGGATTTGGCCGTCCACTGTTGGCAGGTATTGGACCCATTCGGCTCGTATGCCTCGCGGGTCGATATCTCTGTTCGACACGACGTAGTCAATCTCGCTTCGCGTCGTGCCGATATCCATTAACTCACGATCACTTAGGTCGCACAAGGCGGCTTGTAACCTCTGGCGTTCGCGCCGTTCCTGAAGCGCACCCCAATATTTCCCTAAAAAGCTGGAGACGCGCCGCGTCAATGCGGAAATTTGTCCCAACCCTGTTGCACCATAGGTCATGCTCATCGGAGCATCCTCCTCGGTATTGCTTGTATCGACGGTACCCCATGGTTAGGGGGCCACGCTTGACATCCGGCTTACATTTTCCTTGCCGGCAGCTTATTCTTTGCGTCCGAGCGGCGCAGAAGATCGAAGGCCGCCTAAGGGACCCTCAATTGCGTTATTTCTTCGAGGAGTACGTATTCGACACCGACCGTCGCGAACTGCATCGCGGGGCGAGCCTCGTCTCCATCACACCGCAGGTATTCGATTTACTTGATTACCTTATCCGCAATAGGGAGCGCGTCGTCAGCAAAGACGATCTCATCAGCGCGGTTTGGAATAGACGCATCGTCTCAGATGCCGCGCTGACGACCCGCATCAATGCCGCCCGGGCGTCAATCGGTGACGACGGTGAAAGGCAGCGCCTAATAAAAACATTGCCGCGCAAAGGCTTCCGATTTGTTGGCGCAGTGCACGAAGGGCAGAAGCCGGCAACTTCGAGTAGTTCGACGGCGCAGAGCGACGGCACGGAGCAAGCGGTGTCACCGCCTCGTCTTTCTATCGTTGTCCTGCCATTCGTCAATCTTAGTGGTGACCCCGAGCAAGACTACTTCGTCGATGGTGTGACGGAAAGCCTCACTACGGACTTGTCGCGGATCAGCGGCTCATTGGTGATCGGGCGACACACCGCATTCACCTACAAGGGCAAAGCGGCTGACCTCAAGCAAATCGGTCGCGAGTTGAACGTCCGGTATGTGCTAGAAGGCTCCGTACAGCGCCGCGAAAGCCGACTTCGCGTCAACGCGCAGCTGATAGACGCTGAAACCGGCACGCATTTTTGGGCGGACCGCTTTGACAAACTCCTAGCCGATCTGTTCGATATGCAGGACGAGATCATATCTAGACTAGCTAACTCCTTGGACGCGCAGCTCGTCGCAGCCGAGGCCATGAGAGCACAACGTTCGGCGCATCCCAATTCAATGGAGTTGTACTTCCAGGGCAGAGCTAAGCTCAATATGGGGTTGACTTCCGAATATATCTTGCAGGCGCGCCACTTTTTCGAGCGCGCCCTGACGCTTGATCCCGGCAATATCGAAGCGCGTCTGGGTTTAGCGCATGTTGATGGCATTGTTGGTGCCGGCTACATGACCGACGATCGGATAAAGTACCTTACCGCAGCAGAAGCGGCCGTCATGCATGCCCTGACCCTCGCGCCGAACCACGCCTTGGCTCACTTACATTTGGGAACAGCAAAAATTTTCACGAACCGCGTGTTTGAGGGCATTGACGAACTACAACACGCTTTGGCGCTGGACCGAAATCTGGCCCACGCGCACGGGTTAATCGGTCAAGCCAAGATTTTCCTCGGTCGCGGCGGGGAGACTGAGGCGCATGTCTTAGAGGCACTCCGTCTGTCTCCCCGCGACATTCATGCCTTCATGTGGATGCAGTATGTCGGTTTCGCTAAGTTGCAACTTAGTGCCGATAAGGAAGCCGTCTGTTGGCTCCGCAGGAGCATCGACGCCAACCGAAATTATCCGTTTGCGCATCTTGGGCTCGCCGCTGCCCTAGCACTGCTTGGAGCACTCGATGACGCGCGGGCCGCCGCGCAAGCAGGGCTCGCGCTTCAACCTAATTTCAGCATCCGCCGCTTCCGCGCCAGCCCGTCGACCGATAATCCAGCTTATCTTGCCAAACGTGAGCGCATTTATGAGGGCATGCGATTGGCAGGAGTACCGGAGGGGTAACGTCGCAGAGGGTTAAAAGGCGACATGAAGCAACGGCGATCCAATAGTCCGCTTTGGAGCCCGAACCGCCCTAGACCAGGGCGTTGGCGCGGACCAGAAGGGCATCGACCTGCTCGTCGGACAGGCCCACGACGGCGATCATATGCTGAACCAAGGGGTCAGACCGCCTGATCTCGGTCGCCAAGTCCCATTCCTCCTGGACGTCCGCATCCGCCGCAATTGCGGCCTTCACGGAAGCCCAGGTGCCAAGCTCGTCAAAGGCCCTCTTGAGACCGAGCTTGGTGCAGGAAGACGGCACAGGGGCCGGCGGATTGAGGAATGCGACAACAGCCGGATCGTCATCAGCGATTCCTTCAAGCACAAGATCGGGCTGCGGACCTTTAAACCAACTGACGATTGCGCCCGCTTCGTTTCGTTCAATGAAGCCCATGATGATTAATTCTCCAACGGATCGAACCAGCCGCGCGTAAAACACCGATAAGATGTGTTCGCTGCCGCCGATCGCGCACAAATCTGCGCGGCAGTATCCGTCCAAATCTGCAAATCGTTGGCGTTGCCAGAAGTCGAGCTTGTCACTTCGATGCCGTTACCGCCGACACTGTAACCCGGCGCGTTGTCGAAAAGACCGGTTTCGTGCGTCCACCAAACGGTGTTGATCGTAGGGCACCAAGCGATAATGTTGATGTATGCTTTGACGCGAACACCCGTAGGAATGCTTCCCAACGCGAACGTTTGCAACGTCGTTCCGAGTGTATTTGTGGTGAAATCCAGCGACGAGCCGACCCAAAAGAATTCCCGACCGCGCTGTAGGATCTGCGAGAATAGGCCGCCCGAGTTGTGCCAAACGGCACCGACGCGACGGAACAACGTATATCCGGCAGGCATTGTCGGCGCGGTCGCGCTCCTGGACATCAGCACATCGACTGCCGCCGTCGTCGGATTCTTTATCACGAAGACATGATAGAAGCCGTTCGCTAGCGCTCCGGTATCGACGATCGACGGCGTCGTAAAGCTCGTCCCCATGGGGTTGAAAGTCGGGATGTCGACGATGCGCGACAAGCTCGGTCTGCCCGAGCCCGGCCCACAAGAGGAACTGCTGGTCATGCCGACGGCTCCCATGTTCGGCGGCGGCGGGCTGTTCGGGGATCAGCAGCCGTTCCAATCTCTGCATGCGCGACGACCGGCGCTGCGCTCCGCGGACGAGGTGGCCCAGCTGGCGCTCGCTGCTGAAGATCTGGCGCAGCCTGCGTTCCAGGAGCTGGTCGATAGACTGAAGGTCGTGCTGCAGAGTGCGACGAGCTTGGAGGACGTGCGTCACAGCCTGACAAGGTTGAAGCTTGATCCGAAGAACATGACAAAGGCGATCCAGCTCGCCCTGGTGATGGCGAAGCTCGCCGGCCGCGACGATATCGCCGATGAACACTAGGGTCATTCTGCCGCGCAAGCTGAGTTTCCGCGGCTGTTGCTGCGGTCAGGCGCATCTTGCGATGAACGCCGTCGATGTCGCTGCCTTCAGCACCGATCCGCTGGAGGCGATCCGGTTCATCCGCGATAAGCTCGACGTGCCGACGTCGAGCTGGACCGACCTGTGGCAGCAGCAGCACTCGGTCGCATTTACGGTCGCCGGCGCGACCTCGAAGGACCTGGTCCGGGACTTCCACGACGCCGTCAACAAGGCGATCGAGGATGGCACCACGCTGGAGGAGTTCCAGAAGGACTTCGACGACATCGTCGAAAAGTACGGCTGGAGCTATAACGGCTCGCGCGGTTGGCGCAGCAGCGTGATCTTCGACACCAACGTCAACATGGCCTACGCCGCCGGGCGCTGGGACCAGATTCAGCAGGTGAAGGCGCGGCGGCCTTACCTGATGTACAAGCACCTTGCAGGTCCATCCGCGCGCCGAGCACGAGGCCTGGGACGGCACCATTCTGCCGGTCGACGACCCGTGGTGGCAGACGCATTTCCCGCCGAACGGCTGGTTCTGCCATTGCTGGGTTGAAAGTCTCTCCGATGCCGACCTCGATCGCTACGGCTATCAGGTGTCCGACCAGGCGCCACCGTCGCGCCTGGTGCCTCATATCGTCGGCGGCCGGACCGTCATGGTGCCCGAAGGAATCGATCCCGGCTTTGCCTATCGACCGGGTGAGCAACCGGCCGCAACCGATGACGAATAGGAGTCCCGCCTGCGAGTCCCACCCTGCTGCGGCCGAAGTGGCGGTTAAGCCTAGTTTTAAAGGGCTTTCAGCAAGCTTTGAAGCTAGGTGGGACTCGGCGCGCGCCGCCGGGCTTATCGAGTCCCACTTCGGCCAGACGCCGACTGAATCGAATAGGGTTTTCGGTGCCGCCGCGCCGTTGCGTGCCATTCGATCACGCGCGCTGTCGTCTCGCCAATCGCGCGCCGCCGCCCGTCCAACCCTTTGAGAACTCGCCACTTCCCGCGCATTCCCGGTCAATCCCGGAATTGCCCAGGGGTGTCACACGAAACAGCGCGTCACAAATTGCGCACAGGAGCAGGGACCCATACGCTGCGGCGGACCTTGTTGAAGGGACTCGTCGTTCCAGCATCGCCCACAATCGGCATTTGTGGCTATGGGTCCCTGCTTTCGCAGGGACGACGATGAGGATGGTTCTCGATAAGGTGTCACACCACGCGGTGTCATCACCCACGCATGCGGGGGATCCAGTATTCCAGAGACGTCTGTGCTTGAATCGAGAAGCCGCGGCGTGCTGGATCGCCCGGTCGAGCCGGGCGACGACGGCGGTGGACGACGATATACGGCCACGCTCCGGACGACGCTTCGCGTCGTTCGTCGCGCGTCGACCTCCCCCGCAAACGAGAGAGGTACAGCTAGTCAGTAGACCGAGATCGCGATACTTCGCTCTTCACTTCGGCAACGCAATCGGCGTCAGCTTGAACGGGCCGGGGTCCTTGCCCTTGTTGTCGCCGATCACGTAGGACAGCTTGCCTTCGGCGACCCAGCCGACATCGCCGACCTGCGTCACCGAGACCGGCTCGGCCAGGCCATCCTTGATGGTGTCGATGGTCGCCTCGTTGCCCTTCACCGTGACCTTGTCGAGCTTGCCGTTGCCCTCGATCAGCAGGAAGCCGCCGCCATGCGCCCGCAGCGCGTCGGCGTGATCGAGCGGCCGCGACGGCTTCAGCTCGGTCACCGCGCCCGCCTTGCCGTCCTTCATCTCGATCTTGAACAGTTTGGCCGGAATGAAGGTCGTGACGTAAAGATTGCCGTCGGCGCCGATCGCGATGCCGTCGAGCCCGACGCCGTCCTTGGCCGGCGCGAGCTGCGGATCGGTGGCGAACGTCGCCAGCGCCGTGCCGCCGGGTTTCAGGCTATAAACGAACGGCGCAAAGGAATCGCTCACATAGGCGGTGCCGTCGGCACCGACCACGATGTCGTTGCAGAACGACTTCGGATCGCTCAGGGCAAAGCTTCCCTTGGGCGCGCCGCTCTTGAGATCGAAGGTTTTCAGCCAGGCGCCCTTGACGTCGCTCGGCCCCGCCACGCCCATCGCGCTGATGTCGTTGGAGCAGACATAGAGCGTGCCGCTCTTCTCGTCGGCGAGCACGCCCAGCGTCGAGCGGCTGTCGGCAGCGCCCGGCTTGACCAGCTGCTCGGCCTTGCCGCCCGAGATCTTGGTCACGCCGCCATGGTTGAAGCTGCCGACATAAAGCGTCCCGTCGGAAGTCGAGGTCACGCTCTCCGGAAAACTCTTGTCGGGAACGCCGACCGGAGCTGTTTCGGCGCGCACTGCGCCGGCCGCACCGAGCGTAAGGATGATGGCCGCAGCGCTCGCTAGATTCTTGTTTTGGCGCGTTTTCTTCACGCGAACCTTCGCTCGAAAACGCTCCAGCGATGCGCGGCGGATCTTGAGCAGTTCTCCCGTTGCGCGCGGACGTCCCGCGGCGCCATTGTTCTTTATCATGATCGCGTTTCCTCAATGAACCTGGTTGGACCAGGCAGGATTTTCTTGGCGATCGTCTCCGGTCGATGGTTGTTGTCTGCAGGGTTCCCGACCGAATTGTTCACCCGCCTGCCTTGTCGTTTCGATATATACGATAGTATATAGCGCGAGGGAAGCAGCAGAGAGGAAGCTGCGACGGCCGGATGGCGCGTCATGGAACGGGAATTGGCGCTGCACCACCAATGCGTGTGCTGCGGTGGCCTTATCGGGGGATCGTCGACGATGGCGCGATCGGCCTCGATGCACGGATCGGCGTGTTTACGGATGAGTGTGCATTCGCCTGCAACGAATGCACCGCGAGTCTGATCGCGGCCGCAGCACGGCCCAGGCAGGAGGCAGTTCGGCGCAAATAGGTGCGACTAAACTCAATCCGGGCTGAACGCGTCGTAGACCAGCTTGCGGAACGCGGGCGTGATGCGCTGGCGCTCGTTCTGGGTCTGCTCGAGCATGATGTAGATCATGTCGAGCTTCGGATCGACGCCGAAATAGGTGCCGCTGCCGCTGTCCCATTTCAACTCGCCGATCGAGCCGGGCGGTGGCGGCTTGGCGATGCCGGGATCGGTGCGCACGGCGATGCCGTAGCCATAGCCAAAGCCGTCGCCGGGGAAGTACCAATAGTCTCGGCCGACGCCGGAGCCCGGCCCGATATGGTCCGTGGTCATGGTCTTGAAGGCTGCGGGGCTCAGATAGCGCTTGCCGTCGAGCTCGCCGCCGTTGAGCAGCATCTGCGCGAAGCGCGCATAATCGAGGATGGTCGATACCAGGCCGCCGCCGCCGGATTCCCATTCCGGATGCGCGCGCCGGTCGTTCTCGCCCTCGATCAGGATGGTGTCCGAGGGCAGCGGCTCGGCGAGCCTTGTCCGTTCGGTCTCCGCATCGAGCACGTATCTGGTGTCGTTCATCTTCAGGGGATCGAACAGGCGCTCCTTCTCGAACTGATAGAGCGTCTTGCCCGAGACGATCTCGATCACCCGGCCGAGCACGTCGGTGGAATGGCCGTAGCGCCACAGCGTGCCCGGCTGCCGCGACAGCGGCAGCTTGGCCAGCCGTGCGACGAATTCCTTGTTGTCGAACTTGCCGTCGAACAGGTGTCCCGCACGGTAGATCTTCTGGATCCAGTCGGCGCCGATATATTCGTAGGTGATGCCCGAAGTGTGCCGCATGATATCTTCAATGGTCACCGGCCGGATCGGCGGCACCAGCTCAACCTTGGCCGGATCGTTTCCACCGTCCGGTTCGATGGCGACCTTCACGTCGGCAAACGCCGGGATGTATTTCGACAGCGGGTCCTGCGGCGACAATTTGCCTTCGTCGACCAGCATCATCGCGGCGGTGTTGGTGATCGGCTTGGTCATCGAGTGCAGCGCGAACATCGTATCCGGCCGCATCGGCGACTTGGTTGTCACGTCGCGATACCCGAAGGTCTTCAGATAGACCGGCTTGCCGTGCTGCTGGATCAGGATGACTGCGCCCGGAATTTTTCCTGCCGCAACCTCGTTGTCAAAGAATGCGGTGATGCGTTCGAGTTTTTCCGGCACCGGGGCAGGGGCATCGGAGGCGCGCGCCGCGCCTGATATGACAACTGCAAGACAACCGATCGCGGTCACTGCTCCGCGAAGCGTCAGCACAGCACGGTGGATTGCCCGATCATACCCGCACGACATTGAAAAGCCTGCCCCTGCCTGATGCCCTGAGCGCAGAGTTTTAACGGCGTGCGCTCCCGCGCACCATAATCATTTTGGAGCGAGTTTATTCCCGGCGATGGCCGGAATTATACGATTTGGGTAGCGCCGACGGGCGTGCGCACCGCATTCGACAGCACCTGCAGCGCCTGGCTCAATTCGGCGCGGTTGCGCGCCGCACCCAGCGACACGCGCAGGCCACGCGGCGCGGCTTCGCCCGCCGCAAAGGCGTCTTCGCCGACCACGGCGAGACCGTTGCGCATCAGGTGCGACAGCAGGTCGGTGCCGTCGAAATGCTTCGGCAGCGGCATCCAGAGATGGTGGCTCGCCGGCCGCGCCGCATAGCTGACGCCTTTGAGGAAGCGGGTCGCAAGCAACTGGCGCGCGGCTGCCTCGTTGCGGATGGCGCGGATGATGTCGGCGGCGACGCCGGAACGCAGCCATTGCGTGACCAGCGCGACCATCAGCGACGGCGGCATCTGCATGGTGGCCTGCATGCTGGCGCGCATGCGCTGCTCGGCGGCGGCATCGGGTGCCAGGAGATAGGCGACGCGCAGCGCCGGCGCGATGCATTTTGCGATGCTCGCGGCGTAGTAGGTGCGCTCCGGAATCAGCGTTGCGATCGGCGCCATCTGCGGTTCGAGCGGGCCGTAGACGTCGTCCTCGATCAGGACGCAGCCGCGCTTGCTGATGATATCGGCGATCGCCTTGCGCCGCGCCGCGCCCATGGTCGCGGTGGTCGGATTCTGCTGCGTCGGAATCAGGTACACCGCCTTCGGCTTGTGCTTGCGGCAGGCCTCGTCGAGCGCGTCGGGCCTCGCGCCCTCCGCGTCCATCGCGACGCCGACCAGGCGAACATCGAGCCGCGCCGCCGCGGCCTTGATGCCGGGAAACGTCAGTGCCTCGGTCAGCACCACGTCGCCGGGCGACGTCAGTGCCAGCAGGGCGTTGAAGATGATCGCCTGCGAGCCCGGATAGATCACGATGCGGTCGGCGGATGCGTTCGGCACGCGCGGCTGTATCCACGCGGCGCCGACCTGGCGCTCCTCAGTGGTGCCGCCGGGACGCGTATAGCCGAGATAGGCGGAGAACCCCGCCTCGGAGCGGATGGTGGCAAGTCCCTGCGCGATGCGCAGATCGAGATTGGCCTCGACCGGCTGCGGCGGCAGGTTCATCGACAGGTCGATGTTGACGGGCGCGGGCAGGTCGGACGCCGCGCGCGCGGTGGTCTCCGAGACGAAGGTGCCCTGGCCGACGCGGGCGTCGAGCAGTCCGCGCCGCCGTGCCTCGCCATAGGCCCGTGTCACCGTGGTCAGATCGATATCGAGCGCGGTTGCCAGCGCACGGTGGGTCGGCAGCCGCTGGCCGCGAATCAGCCGGCCGCTGGCGATATCGGCGGCCAGCGCATCGACGATGCGCAGGAACATCGGGCCGTGCCATTCCGAAACTGTAGGGATCCAATCCATGCAATCCAGCGCTTTGTCTTTGATTGTATGCTATCGAAAGCATATTGTATGGATCATCAGATCAGGTCAAGGACAACGGCCAAAGGAAAACGACGATGACCGAGACGGTTTCCCTGCCAAAGGCGATGTGGCGCGGCTTCACCATGAAGTGCCCGAACTGCGGGCGCGGCCATCTGTTCGGCCGTTTCCTCAAGGTCGCCGATCACTGTGAGGTCTGCAGCGAGGACTTCACGCCGCAGCGCGCGGACGATTTCCCGGCCTATCTCGTGATCGTCGTGGTCGGCCACGTCGTGGTGCCGGCGCTGCTGTGGCTGGAGATGAACTACGCGCCGCCGGCCTGGCTGCAACTGGCGATCTGGCTACCGGTGACGTTGTTCAGCGCGCTCGCGCTGCTGCAGCCGACCAAGGGCGCGATCGTCGGCCTGCAGTGGCAGCTCGGGATGGAGGGTTTCGCGGCGACCCGGCGCGCGGTGGCGCCCGCCCGGGCGCAAAGCAGCGTCGGACGGACTCGCGAAGCCTGACGCGATCTCAGAATCGTAGCCCGGATGAGCGAAGCGACATCCGGGAACAGCAGCCCCGCATATCGCTCCGCTCATGCGGGCTACAGCGCTGGGTCACGTCAGGATCGTAGCCCGGAGGAGCCAACGGGGTCGCGCGAACGCGCGCCCGATGACAGGCTCAGCGAAATCCGGGGTAACTCCTGCACAACGAAGAATCCCGGATTGCGCTGCGCTCCATCCGGGCTACGGATCAATCAAATCGGATGATGGTGCGGCCGGAACATCCGGCCCTTTTCCGTCACCAGCACGACGGCGAGCGCGGCCAGCGTGCAGAGGAAGAAGCCGGTCGCGAACGGCGCCAGCGTGCCGTCGTAATCCTGTCCGATCATGGTGCCGACGCCGATCCCGAGCAACGTCGTGATCGTGCCGTACAGCGAGGAGGCGGTGCCGGCGATCTTGCCCTGCGGCTCCATCGCGAGCGCGGTGAAGTTCGCCATCATCAGCCCGAACGCGAACATCATCAGGCCCGACAGCACCATGAACAGCGGCAGCGACAGCGTGTCGGTCTTCACCGCCAGCAACAGGGCGCCTGCGACGACCGCAAAGCCGGTCAGCGCGGCGTGCGAGATCACCCGCATGCCGATGCGGCCGACGATGCGCGAGTTGAGGAAGCCGGCGATCGCGACGCCGACCGCGCAGGCCGCGAACGCCACCGGGAAGTAATGCCCAAGCTTGAAGATCTCGGTGAAGATCTGCTGCGAGGAGAACACGAAGGCGAACAGCGAGCCCTGCACGCCGCCGGCGGCGAGCGCATAGCCGAGCGTCTGGCGATTGGTGACGGTCTGGCGGAACGCGGACAGCACCTCCGGGATCGCCAGTGACTTGCGCAGCTCAAGCGGCAGCGTCTCCGGCATCCGCATCGCGCTCCAGGCCAGCGCGATCACGCCGTAGATCATCAGCAGCACGAAGATGCCGCGCCAATGCGTCAGCAGCATCACCGCCTGGCCGAATGACGGCGCGATCACGGGGACCGCGATGAACACCATCATCGCCAGCGACATCACGCTCGCCATCCGCCGTCCGGCGTAGCAGTCGCGCACAATCGAGGTCGCGATCACGCGGGTCGCCGCGGTGCCGAGACCTTGCAGTGCGCGCGCCAGCAGCAGCGTCTCGAACGAGGGTGCCATGATCGCGAGCAGGCCGGCGATGGTGTAGACCGTCATGCCGCCGAGCAGCACCGGGCGGCGGCCGAAGCGGTCCGACAGCGGGCCCATCACGAACTGGCCGACGCCGAAGCCGACCAGGAAGATCGACAGCACCATCTGCGGGCGGTTGGCGTCGGCGATCTGGAAGGCAGAGCGGATGTTCGGCAGCGCCGGCAGCATCATGTCCATCGCCAGCGGGTTCAGCGCCATGATCGAGGCGATGACGACGACGAATTCCGGAAAGCCCATCGGGCGGTGGCCTGAGGAAACCCAGGCATCGGCATTGATGTCAGACACTTAGCAACCTCTTGGGAATCCTCGCATCGTAGCGATCTTGCTGCGATGCACAATCGGCGTTTCGGGATAGCTGCCCGCCGATCGCGGTCGAGGTAGCGGGGTCGGGAACCGGGGCCAAAAGCACAATTCGCCGAATATCGTTGCGGATGCAACTATTTTGCTCGTGCGGCGCGGAAACCTCTGCTAATCCCGGGCCCAGCATCCGTGCGGGGCAGGCGCATAGCCGCCGATCACGCCCGCGCGGCCAAGAACAGGCTCAAGAACAGGTTCAAGAACGGGTTTTGGGGAGGCGACATGTCCATTGAACTGTCCGCGCGCTCGCGCGGCGCTGAACTGTCGGATGAGGAGCGCAAGGTCCTCACTGCAACGCTCGTCGGCACTACCATCGAGTGGTACGACTTCTTCGTCTACGCCCAGGCGGCGGGCCTGGTGTTCGGCGCGCTGTTCTTCGCGCCGATGAATGCGAACAATCCGCTGCTGGCGCAGATCGTCTCGTTCGCGACGCTCGGCCTGTCGTTCCTGTTCCGCCCGTTGGGGGCCATCGTCTGCGGCCATCTCGGCGACCGCTTCGGGCGCAAGAACATGCTCGTCGTCACGCTGCTGTTGATGGGGGCGGCGACCGCGCTGGTCGGCCTGCTGCCGACCTATGCGCAGATCGGCGCCTGGGCGCCGGCGCTGCTCATTCTGTTGCGCATCCTGCAAGGCTTCTCGGCCGGCGGCGAGTGGGGCGGCGCGGCGCTGATGGCGGTGGAATCGGCGCCCGTCGACAAGCGCAGCTTCTTCGGCTCGTTCCCGCAGATCGGCACGCCGCTTGGCATGATCCTGGCGACCGGCGTGCTGTGGGTGCTGACCGCGACGCTTGGCAAGCAGGCGATGATCGAATGGGGCTGGCGGATTCCGTTCCTGCTCTCGATCGTGCTGATCGTCGTCGGCATCGTGATCCGTCGCACGGTCGAAGAGTCTCCGGTGTTCCAGGCGATGCAGCGCCGGCACAAGGAATCCTCCGCGCCGCTCAAGGAGCTGATGCGCAATCACAGCAAGGAGATTTTGCGCACCGCGTTGATCTTCATGGCCAACAATGCGGCCGGCTACATCCTGATCGCGTTCATCATCAGCTACGGCGCCAACACGCTGAAGATGCCGTCCGAGCAACTGCTGCTGATCGGCACGCTCGCGGCGGTCAGCTGGTTCATCTTCACGCTGCTCGGCGGCATCCTCGGCGACAAAATCGGGCGCGTGCGCTGCTTCCAGATCGGCTATGGGCTGATGGTGCTGTGGGCGGTGCCGATGTGGTTCTTGATCGACAGCAAGAACCTGCTGCTGTTCTTCGTCAGCGCCGTCGGGCTCACGGTTGCGCTCGGCCTGTCCTACGGCCCGCAGGCCGCGCTCTATGCCGAGCTGTTTCCGGCCAAGGTGCGCTATTCCGGCGTCTCGATCGGCTATGCGCTCGGCGCCATTTTCGGCGGCGCCTTCGCGCCGATGATCGCGCAGTGGATCATCGGCACCTACGGCCAGTCCTGGCGCGTCGGCGTCTACATCGCGGTGCTATCGCTGATCTCGCTGATCACGGTGTCGACGATCAGGGATCCGCAAGGCGTCGATCTGAACGTGCACGACGCCGGCACTTAGGCCTTGTAGGGCGGATTAGCCGCAAGGCGCAATCCGGCCTCGTCTCTGCGTCGCGGGTGGATTGCGCCTTCGGCCAATCCACCCGCGCAGCGGTGCATCGCCTGCGATCGCAGCGCGGTCGTTCAGATCCGGGCGCCGCGGTTGTAGCCGTCGACGAGCTGATTGTAGTCGCGCATCAGCCGCGCCGGCGATCCTTCCACCATCCAGCCGGCGCCGGCGTTGCTCAGCATCATCTTCTCACCGGAGCTGTAGGGCACCTTGTCGCGAACGCGGCGCATGAGCTGCTTCGCCGTGGTGAGGAATGATTTGGCGCTGCCGATGAACATCGAGCCGAGCTTGGCGTCGTCGTCCTTGCCCGAGGCCTCGTCCATTGCCTTCACCGTGGCCTCATACTCGTTGAGCGCCTGGGTTATCGCGTCGAGGTTGGGTTTGTCGGCCTGCTGCGCGCGAAGCACGCGTTTGGCCTGGATCATCAGGGCCTCGACATAGTAGTGCGACTTGCGGCCTTCGCTGGCCTCGATCGCGGCCAGCTGCTCGGCGGCGCGCTTGTCATTGATGGCCTCGACGCCGGCGCGCAGCGCCTTGTCGGCGCCGGCAAACGCATCCCAGGCCGCGACCAGGCGCGGATGCAGCGCCTTGCCCTTGGCCATCTTGTCGTCCTTGTAGTTCTCCTGGGTGTAATAGTCGTCCGCCTCCTTCAGCAGCGGCTCAAGCGTGGTGACGGCCGCAACATACGCGTTCGCGGCACCTTCAAGCTCGGCGTCGTGCGGGTCCGCTGCATTGGCAGCCGCGACGCTCGTCTTGCAGTCGGACGTGTCGTAGATCGTGTAGGTTCCGTAGATGATCCGCTCCTTGCCGGTGGGACCGCCCTTGGCGGCCCAGGAAAAGTAGCGTTCGCGGGATTCGTACGAGCGCGCCGAGAGACGGTTGATGCACCCGACATAGGCGTTCAGCTTGTGCGTCAGTTGCGCGGAGGAGGCGCTCGCCGACGACGCAGGCGGGGCCTGTTGGGCAGCGGCAGGTGCGAGGAAAGTAGCGATGGCCGCAATCGCAAGGAAAGGGAGATTTCGCATCGGAAGTTTGCCCTCATCTCAGCCGGAAGTTGGCCGCCTCAGCCCGGAAGTCTATGTGACGGCAGAGAATAACGTCACACGAGCCTCCGCCGAGGCCGCGCGGCACACTATCGACAGACCTGATTGTCGGCTACGGGCCAAAAGCCACTATCGCCGAACTTAGCGATAAGGTACGCGCCTAGCTGATCCCCAGCATCGCCTTCAGCTTCTTGACCGCGCTGTCGGGTGTCGTCAGCACCTCGAGGCCAGTGACTTCGGCGACGCGCTCGGCCGCCGGCGCCATGCTGTACTGCGCGAGCGCGATCAGGTCGCAGTCGCGCAGCTCCTTGGACGCCTCGACCACGATGCGGTCATGTTCGACGCGGTCGCCGCGGTCGAGCGCCGCCAGCGCGCCATCGGCAAGTTTTGGCACCAGCGTGACCTGTGACGGAAATTCCGGCGGCATCGACACCAGCGTGGGTGGAAAGGTCGAGAGCAGGCCGATCCGCTTTCCCTTCGCCACCGCCTGTTCGATCATCGCCTCGTTCGGCTTCAGCACTGGCATCGGCGCGTGCTCGCGCGCCACCGCCTCGATGCACGGCCCGAACGCCGAGCAGGTAAAGAGAATGCCATTGGCGCCGGTGCCGACAGCATAGCGCCCCATGGTCAGAAATCGCTCGGTCATGCGCTCGTCAAGCTTGCCGTCGCGGGCGAGGTCCGCCGACAGGCTGTCGTCGAGCAGGTTCATCAGCCGTGCCTCCGGCCAATGCCGTGCGAACGATGCCTCGATCGGCACAATCGAGTGCTTCAAGGCGTGAATGAGGGTGATGCGCATGATCGGCGTTTCTCCTTCTCCCTGCTCATTTTGCGGGGAGAGGCCTGGGATGAGGGGTTCTATCATCGTAACAGGTGAGAGGAGTATGCGCGCAGGCTCCCCCTCACCTGGATTGCTTCGCAATCCGACCTCTCCCCGCAGGCGGGGCGAGGTGACTTCACTTACTTGAACGGAATCGCGTACATCAACCCGCCCCTGCTCCAGGTGGCGTTGAGGCCGCGCTCGAGCTTCAAGGGACTGGCCTTGCCGACATTGCGCTCGAAGATCTCGCCGTAATTGCCGCCGGCCTTGATCGCGGCGACCAGCCATTTGTTGTCGAGCCCGAGCCGCGAGCCGAGATCGCCCGACGCGCCGAGCAGGCGCTGGATCGCCGGGACCTGCGACTTCGCCATCTCGTCGGCATTGGCCTGGGTGACGCCGAGCTCTTCGGCCTCGATCAGGCCGTAATGCAGCCAGGTGATGATGTCGCTCCAGACCTCGTCGCCGTTGCGGGTGAACGGACCGAGCGGCTCCTTGCTGATGGTCTGCGGCAGCACGACGTAGTCGTCGGCCTTCGGGGCTGCGGTCGCGACCGCGCCCGCGAGCGCGGAAGCATCCTGGGTCATGGCGTCGCAGCGGCCGCCGAAGAAGGTCTGGTACATGGTGTCGACGCGGTCGAACACCAGCGGCTTCCAGTCGATGCCGTTGGCGCGGCCGTAGTCGCCGAGCGTCACTTCATGCGTGGTGCCCTGGGCGACGCACACGGTGGCGCCCTTGAGGTCCTTCAGCTCCTTCACGCCGAGGTCCTTCTTCACGACAAAGCCTTGGCCGTCGTAGAAATTGACCGGTCCCTGCCGCAGCCCAAGCGTGGTGCCGCGCAGAAAGGTCTGCGTCGAGTTGCGGTAGAGCACGTCGATCTCGCCCGACTGCAGCGCCGTGAAGCGGTTCTGCGCGGTCAGCGCGACATAGCGCACCTTGGCGGGATCGCCGAGTACGCCGGCGGCAAGCGCGCGGCAATAGTCGACGTCGAGGCCCTTGAAGTTGCCTTGCGAGTCCGGCGCCGAGAAGCCGGCAAAGCCGGTCGAGACGCCGCACACCAGCGTGCCGCGCTGCTTGACGGTGTCGAGCGTCGCTGCGCTCGCGCCCGCGATGCCTGCGGCGAGAACGGTTAGAGTGATGATACCCCTCAGCATGTCTTCCTCCTCCTCCTAACGTTTGAACATGATCTCTGCGCAAACGCTTCGCGTTTGTCGCGGGAAAACCGGTGCCCGTTTTTCCGGATCATGCTCCGTGACCAATATTCTTCAGCGCGCTGTCTACCGCAGCGCCTAGCCGTTCGACGATCATGTCGATGTCGCCGGACGTCGCGATATAGGGCGGGGCGAGCAGCACGTGATCGCCGCGCTGGCCGTCGGCGGTGCCGCCCGACGGATAGCAGCCGAGCCCGCCGGCGAAGGCCGCAGACTTGATCCGCTGATGCAGCTTCAGTTTGGGATCGAACGGCTGCCGCGTGGCACGGTCGGCGACCAGCTCGACACCCCAGAACAGGCCGCGGCCCCTGATGTCGCCGACATGGCGGTGATTGCCGAACCGTTCGGTGAGCCGCTGTTCGAGCTGGCGGCCGCGCTCCTTGACCTGGTCGAGCAGCTTCTCCTCAGCGATCACCTTCTGCACCTCGAGCGCGGCGGCGCAGGCGAGCGGATGCGCCAGATAGGTGTGGCCGTGCTGGAACGCGCCGGAGCCGTTGCGCACCGTGTCGACGATCGTGCCGCTGGCAAGCATCGCGCCGATCGGCTGATAGCCGCCGCCGAGCCCCTTGGCGACCGCCTGGATGTCGGGCGAGATGCCTTCCTGCTCCCAGGCATGCAGCGTGCCGGTGCGGCCCATGCCGCACATCACCTCGTCGAGGATCAACAGCGCTCCGTGGCGGTTGCAGATCTCGCGCACCGTCTTGAAGTAACCCTCCGGCGCCGGCACGCAGCCGGCGGTGGCGCCGACCACGGGCTCGGCGATGAAGGCCGCGACCGTATCGGGGCCGAGCCGTTGGAATTCGGCTTCGAGTTCGGCGGCAAGGCGCGCCACGAACGCCGCCTCCGATTCATCGTCGCGCTTCTCGTGATAGGCGAAGGCCGGCGTGACATGGCTGAACGAGGGCGACAGCAGCGGCGCGTAGGGCTCGCGGCGCCAGGCATTGCCACCGGCCGACAGCGCGCCGAGCGTGTTGCCGTGATAGCTCTGGCGGCGCGCGATGAAGCGCGCGCGCTTCGGCTCGCCGCGCTCGATGAAGTATTGCCGCGCCAGCTTGATCGAGGCCTCGATCGCCTCCGACCCGCCGCTGACGAAATAGACATAGCCGAGGCCGCCGGGCTCGTGGCCGACCAGCCGCTCGGCGAGCTCTTCCGCAGGCTCGGAGGAGAAGAAGCCGGTATGGGCATAGGCGATCCTTGAAGCCTGCTTGGCGATCGCGGCCAGGATGCGCGGATGCTGATGGCCGAGGCACGACACCGCGGCGCCGCCGGAGGAGTCCAGAATGCGGTGGCCATCCTCCGCGATCAGCCAGACGCCGTCGCCGCCGACCGCTTTCGGCGGGGTCTCGCGCAGGCTGCGATGCATCACGCGGCTCTTGTTGGCTGCCATGACACTCATCCTTTCTCGACAAAATATTGCGACATCTCGGCAAGCCGGCCCTCGGTCTCCTCCAGCTTGCGCTTTGCCCCGGCGCCGCCCAGCGTGAAGGCGACGGCCGCCAGCGACTGGGCGACTGCGATCGCGCCGGTGAGGCTCGGGAAGAAGCCGGGGGAGGAGGCGGCTTCGAACAGCAGCAGATGATCGGCGCCTTCGGCCATCGGCGCGCTGATGGTGTCGGCGATCGCGATCAGCGCTGCGCGCGCCTGATGTGCCGCGCGCGCCGTCTCGACGCTGACCAGGGTGTAGGGCGCAAAGCCGATCACGACCACAGCGTCGCCTGACCGGAAGGCGCCGTGGTCGAGATCGAACGGGCCGGAGCCGCCGACCAATTGCACGGCGTCGGGGCGGAACAGGCGGAGCTGATAGGTCAGCAGTTCCGCGACGCTGCGGCAGCTGCGAAACCCTGATATCCAGATCCTGTCCGCGGAGTGCAGCGCACGCGCGGCTTCCGCGATCGCGCTCGCTGAAATCCGCGCAAGGCCCGCGGCCTCGGCTTCCAATTTGTCGTGCACCAGTTTGACATCGGCATTCGGCCCGGCGCGGCGGCTCCTGGCGCGGCCGGAGAACGGCGAACCCTGCGCCGGCCGGCGCGCCTCGGTGAGCGCGGCGCGCAATTCGTCCCAGCCGGAATAGCCGAGCGCCTTGGCAAGACGGGTGAATGAGGCGGGATCGGCGCCGGCGACGGACGCGAGCTCGCGCATCGAGCGGGTGGTGGCGTCGTAGTCATTAGCGGCGACGAACCGGCCGACCTCCTGCAAGCGCATCGGCAGCGACGGCAGTGCGCTGCACAATTCGTTGAGGGGCGATGGTTTCGGCTGAGCCTGGGCCATGAAACATATGTTGCATGGATCTTAATTTGGTGCAACATATGAAGTGCGCAGGATTTGAGGTTGACGCGTCTTCCTCACGCGAACCGGTATCCATCCCGGATCAAGTCCGGGACAGGCTTCGCTCGAAAACGCTCTTGCGCATGGCAGAAGATCGCTTCTCACTGGGGTCCTTGTGCTGTGACGACATCGACGCCGAAACGCCCTCCCGCCCGGCCCTGGCGGCTTTCGCTCAGCGACCCCCGCGTCGCCGGCCTGTTCTGGCAGATCCTGGTAGTCGCCATCGCGGTCGCCGTCGTCGCCTGGCTGTGGTCCAACGCGGTTCATAATCTCTCGGTGCGGCGCATTTCGACCGGCTTTGCCTTCCTCGGCCGTGAAGCCGGCATGCCGATCGCCGACAGCTGGATCGACTACACGCCGAAGAACACTTACCTGCGCGCCTTCATCGTCGGCGTCGTCAACACGCTGCGCGTGGCGGTCATCGGCATTGTGCTGGCGACCGTGATCGGCACGCTGGTCGGCATCGCGCGGCTGTCGTCGAACTGGCTGCTGGCGCGGCTCGCCGCCGTCTATGTCGAGGTGCTGCGCGACCTGCCGCTGCTGCTGCAACTCTTGTTCTGGTACGTACTGATGCAGGGCCTGCCGGCGGCGCGCCAGGCGTGGAAGCCGGTCGACGGGGTCTATCTGTCCAACCGCGGCCTGGTGCTGCCGTCGGTGCCGCTGCATGCGGCCAATGACTGGACGCTCGTTGCGCTGGCCGCCGGCGTGATCGTCTTCCTCATCGTCAGGCGCCGCCTGATCGCGCAGCAGATGCTCGATGGCAAGGCGCGGCCGGCCTGGCCCTACGCGCTCGGCCTCATCATCGCGCTGCCTGCGCTGGTGTCGTGGCTTCTGGGTGCGAGCTGGAGCGTCATGCTGCCCGAGCTGCGCGGCTTCAACTTCGTCGGCGGGCTGACGCTCGCGCCGGAATATTTCGCGCTGCTGATCGCGCTCGTCACCTACACTTCGGCGTTCATCGCCGAGATCGTGCGCAGCGGCATCCAGGCGGTGCCGCGCGGTCAGTCGGACGCCGCCAAGGCGCTCGGGCTGAAGCGCAGCTTCGTGTTGCAGCACATCGTGCTGCCGCAGGCGCTGCGCGTCATCATCCCGCCGATGACTAGCCAGTATCTGAACCTGACCAAGAATTCCTCGCTCGCGGTCGCGGTCGGCTACCAGGACATCGTCTCGATCGCCAACACCACGCTGAACCAGACCGGGCAGGCGATCGAGTCGATTGCGCTGATCATGATGGTGTTCCTCACCATCAGCCTCGGCATCAGCCTGTTCATGAACTGGTACAATGCGCGGATCGCGCTGGTGGAGCGCTGACATGAGCTCGGTCGCACACCTTCCGCAGGATCCGCTGCCGATCGGCCGGCGCCGCGCGCAGCGTACGCTCGGCGGCCAGATCGTGGCCTGGCTGCGCGCGAACCTGTTCGCCTCTGTGACGTCGAGCATCATGACGCTGCTGCTGCTGTTCGTGCTCGGCAAGGCGTGCATCGCGCTCTGGCAGTGGGGCATCGCCAACGCGGTCTGGATCGTCTCGGGCAACGACACCAGCGCCTGCCGCGCGCTGCGCGGCGTCGGCGCCTGCTGGGCGGTGATCCCCGAGAAGTACCGCTTCATCCTGTTCGGCACCTATCCGTTCAGCGAGCAGTGGCGGCCGGCGCTCGCGGTTCTGATCTTCATTGCGCTGTTCGTGGTCTCGAGCCGCCGCAGCTTCTGGCGCAAGGAACTGTTCCTGCTGTGGGCCGTGGCCTTGATCGCGATCGGGTGCCTGATGTGGGGCGGTTTTCTCGGCATGTCCTTTGTCACGCAGGACCGCTGGGGCGGGCTGCCGGTGACGCTGATCCTTGCGACTTTCGGATTGGCGTTCGGCTTCCCGCTCGGAATTTTGGTCGCGCTCGGCCGCCGCTCCAAGCTGCCGGCGATCCGCTCGCTCTGCGTGCTCTATGTCGAGCTGATCCGCGGCGTGCCGCTGATCAGCCTGTTGTTCATGGCGAGCGTCATGTTTCCGCTGTTCATGCCCGACGGCGTCAACATCGACAAATTGCTGCGCGCCCAGATCGCCTTCATCCTTTATGCCGGCGCTTACCTTGCGGAAGTCGTGCGCGGCGGCCTGCAGGCGGTGCCGCGCGGACAATATGAGGCCGCCGATGCGCTCGGACTGTCCTACTGGGAGAAAAACGCACTGATCGTGTTGCCGCAGGCGATCCGCCATGTGATCCCGCCGCTGGTCAACACCTTCATCGCCTTCTTCAAGGACACCAGCCTGGTCCTGATCATCGGCATCTTCGACCTGCTAACGACCGCGAAGACCGCGATCGTCGATCCGGCCTGGCAGGCCTTCAGCGTCGAGGTCTATGTGTTCGTCGGCGTGATCTACTTCGTGTTCTGCTTTGCGATGTCGCGCTACAGCCGCGGCCTCGAGGCGCAGCGCGCGCACGGCTGAGCGATCCGGGTTCTCGGTCGCTTGCCCTCACATGCCGCATCTTCGTTGCCGGCCTGTTCGCATCCGCAGCCGCCTGCTTTAATTTTTGGAGCGGACCGTTCTGGCCTTAACGATGCGGCAACCAAGACTGGGCCGATGGTTGGCGCAAAAGCGCGGCTGGCACAGATTGCACTGGGCGACGTTCCGCCCCTCATTTATCTTGAGCGCCGTGGATTCGTGAGCGCGCGCGATGACGGAAGTCATTGTTCGCGTGAGCATCGTTCGAGGTGCCGTTGATTTGTTGATTTGGTGCATGCCTGACAGGGCTTCACTTTTGATTTTTGCCGTACGCCAATGGCCGAAGACAACGCCGTCTATCCGGAGAGCACCCGAAGCCAGGTCGACGATGCCCTGCAAGGGTTTTCGACCGATGAGCTTCGCCAACTCCTGGCAGAGATCGAGCAACTCCTGAGTGTTGAAGCTGTGCCTCGCCGACCAAGACTGCGACTGGCCGGAGGCACATACGTGAGCGAGTATACCGCGCGCGCAAACATCGACCACTATCTGGATCTGCTGAAGCGCCCGGACGTTCCGACCAACACGAGATCGATGCTCAACAAGCGGCTGCTCGAGGAAGAAGACAAGCTTGGCCGGCGACGCGAGCAACTGGAGTTTGCCGAAAGCAGAGCCGCAACGTGCCGGGATCGTGCAGATCGTCAGCGGCGCTTGACGAATTCGTTTGCACCGGGTTCGGCTGACCGGGAGCAGGCCGAAAGGCTGCTGGTCAATTTCGAGGCGCTTGCACAGCTGGTCGAAGGATTTTGTCGCCAGATGCGCCACACGCTGAACCACAGTCCGCTTTAAGCGTGACGCCGCCTCGGTTCCGCGGTCTCCTGGTCGTCGCCACCTTCCCGCGCCCTGTCGGGCTTTTGACCGCGTAGCCGCTTCGCCCCGGGCCGGTGCCAGGCGACCGGGGATAGTCCAGTCTTGGCGAACCCGGCATCACGAAATCTGGAGAAGGACGGCCCAAGCCGGCTTGCCAAGCCGCCGCAAACCTATTTATGATCATAAAATGGATAAATCGGTCCTCCCGTCGCTCGACCCCTCGCGCCGCGCCTCGATCAAGCGCAAGCGCTCCGACGCGGTCGCCGACCTGATCCGTAGCCACATCTTCCAGGCTGGCTTGCGGCCGAACGACCGGCTGCCGCAGGAGGGTGAGCTGATCGAGATGTTCGGCTGCAGCCGCTCGACCATCCGCGAGGCGCTCAAGTCCTTGGAGGTGCAGGGGCTGGTGCAGAACACCACCGGTCCCGGCGGCGGCGCGCGGGTGGCGCCGGTGTCGATCAACCGGATCGTCGGCCTGCTCAGCAACTACTTCTATTTCCAGTCGGTCTCTACCGCGCAAATCTACCAGATCCGCCGGCTGATCGAGCCGGAACTCGCCTTCAGCGTGGTCGGCCACCTCACGGCCGAGCATTTCGCCGCGCTGGAAAAGGCGATCGCGGTCCAGGAGCATCATCCCGATGGCGACGCCGATTGGGAACATCATCGTCACGCCGAGATCGATTTCCACGACATCCTGATCGAAGCCTGTCCCAACCCGCTGCTCGGCCTGATGTGCCGGTTCGTCAACGAAGCGATCAGGCATCTGATCGGCAAGCTCGGCGTACAGGAATTCGCATCCAGCTTCACCTGCGAGAATATCGAGTTTCACAAGCGTCTGATGGCCGCGTTCCGCTCCGGCAATGCCGCGCGCGCCCGGCGCGTGATGCTCGATCATGTGCTGAGCGCCGAAGCGGTGGTCGTTCCCGCGGAAGACCGGCGCATCGATCTGCCCGTCTTTCATCAGCCGTTGCGGCTCGATTGAACCGCATCGGCCGACTGCTGCATCACGCCCTGGAGAAAACGACAATGGACACGCGGCGCGAGAATGAGTTGTGGAGCTGGTCGGCCGTCGATCTGGCGCGTGCGATCGCGACGCGCGCGATTTCCAGCCGGGAAGCGGTGCAATCCAGTCTCGATCGCATCGCCGAGGTCAATCCAGCTTTGAACGCCATCGTCGCGGTCCTCGCCGACGAGGCGCTGGCCGCCGCGGACGCGGCGGATGCCGCGGTGAAGTCAAGCGCGGAGCTCGGCGCGCTGCATGGCGTGCCGGTCACGGTCAAGGTCAATGTCGACCAGCGCGGCCAAGCCACCACCAACGGCGTCGTCGCCTTCCGCGACGTGATCGCCACCGAGGACAGCCCGGTGGTCGCGAATCTTCGCAAGGCGGGCGCGGTCATCGTCGGGCGCACCAACACGCCGGCCTTCTCGCACCGCTGGTTCACCAACAACGACCTGCACGGCGCGACCTACAATCCGTGGAGCCGTCGGCTGACGCCGGGCGGCTCCAGCGGTGGCGCCGCATCGGCGGTCGCTTCCGGAATGGGCGCGATCGCGCATGGCAATGATTTCGGCGGCTCGATCCGCTATCCCGCTTACGCCTGCGGCGTCGCCGGCCTGCGTCCGACGCCGGGGCGGATCCCGGCGTTCAATCCGTCGGCAACCAGCGATCGTCCGATCACCGCGCAGATGATGTCGGTGCAGGGGCCGCTGGCCCGCTCAGTCGCCGATCTCGGGCTCGGCCTTGCCGCGATGGCGCAGGCGGACGCGCGCGACGGCACATGGCTGCCGGTACCCCTGCAAGGTGCGCCGCTCAAACGTCCGATCGGCGTTGCGATCGCGCCGGTGCCGTTCGGCGACGAGGCGCCGGAGGTGAGCGCGGCGGTGCGCGCCGCCGGGCGCTGGCTCGCGGAGGCCGGCTTTGCCGTGGAGGAGACCGTGCCGCCGCGGCTCGCGGAGGCCGCCGATCTCTGGCATCGCCTCGTCATCAACGAGGAGCGGCGCGTGCTGGCGCCGATGATCCGCAAGTTCGGCGACGATCGGAGCCGCTACAATCTCGAGTGCCATATCGCCTACGCGCCCGAGCTCGACGGCGATCAGGTGCTCGCCTGCTTCGAGCAGCGGCTGGCGATCGTGCGGGCCTGGCAGCTATTCCAGGAGCGCTATCCCGTCATCATCCTGCCGGTCTCGGCGCAACTGCCGTTCCGTTTCGATCAGGATCAGGAAGATGCGACGGTGGTCCGCGCGCTGCTCGACGCCCAGCGGCCGCTGCTTGCGGTGCCCGCGCTCGGCTTTCCGTCGGTCGTGGTGCCGACCGGGACCGCCGGCGGCGTGCCGGTCGGCGTGCAGGTGATCGCCGGCCGCTTCCGGGAAGACGTCTGTCTCGCGGTGGCCGAGCTGATCGAGGCGCGCGCATCAAAGCTGACGCCGATCGACCCGCGAGACTAAACCAACAACTGAACCAACAACAAAGCACTGAGCATCAAGGGAGAATATCACGTGACGAATGCACCGATCTGGCAATGGTCCGCCGTCGACACGGCCAAGGCGATCCGAGAGAACGAAGTGACCTCGGAGCAGGTGGTTCGCGCGCATCTCGACCGCATGAAGGAGGCTAACCCGGCGCTCAACGCCGTCGTGGTCGATCTCGGCGCCTCAGCGATGCAGGCCGCCAAGGCCGCGGACGAGGCGCTGGCCGCGAGCAAGCGCGGAGGCGGCGCCGTCGGGCCGCTGCACGGCGTGCCGGTCACGATCAAGATCAACATCGACGTCGAGGGCCAGGCCAATTCGAATGGCGTCGTCGCATTCAGGGACAACATCGCGCCGGGCGACTCGCCGGTGACGGCGAATCTCAAGAAAGCCGGCGCCGTCATCATCGGCCTCACCAACACGCCGGAGTTCTCGCTGCGCGGTTTCACCGACAACCCGCTGCACGGCCTGACGCGCAATCCCTGGAATGCCGACGTGACCTGCGGCGGATCCTCGGGCGGCGCCGGCGCGTCGATCGCCGCCGGCATTGGCACCATCGCGCATGGCAACGACATCGGCGGCTCGCTGCGCTGGCCGGCGCATTGCAACGGCATCGCCACCATCAAGCCGACCCAGGGCCGCATTCCGGCATTCAATCCGAGCGCGACCGCGGAGCGGCCGCTGATGGCGCAGTTCATGTCGTCGCAAGGGCCGCTGGCGCGCCACGTCGCCGACGTGCGCCTCGGCCTCGAGGTGATGGCGCAGCGCGACCCGCGCGATCCCTGGTACGTGCCGGCGCCGCTGACGGGGCCGAAGCCGGCTGGGCCGATCAAGGTCGCGCTCGCCAAGATCCCGGAGGACATGACGACCGATCGCGGCGTGATTGCGCTCCAGCGCAAGGCGGCGGATCATCTCGCCGATGCCGGCTATGCGGTCAGCGAGGTGGAGGTCCCCGACCTCAACAAGGTCTGGCAGCTCTGGTGCGACCTGATTATGACCGAGACCCGCGTGTTGCAGCAGGACCAGATGCTGGCGACCACCAGCGCCGACTTCCAGAAGACGTTCCGCGGCTTCATGGCGCTGGCCAACCCGCTCGACCAGGCCGGCTACATGAAGGCGATCGCCGAGCGCTCGCGCCATATCCGGAACTGGATGACGTTCCTCGAGCAGTATCCGCTGGTGCTGATGCCGACCACTGTGCGCAAGACGCCGGAGGTCAACGCCGATCTCGGCGGCGATCAGCGCGTCAAGGATTTGTTCTGGAACGACCTGCGCTTCATTTCGTCGATGAACGTGCTGGGGCTGCCGGCGGCCGTGGTGCCGGTCGGCCTCGATGAGGGATTGCCGGTCGGTGTCCAGATCGTCGGCTCGCGCTATCGCGAGGACATGTGTCTCGACGCCGCCGAGGCGATCGAACGCAAGGCCGGCATTCTGGCACGGCAATTGTGGCAGCGGCGCTGAGCGATCTCGGCACCACAACGCATTTATCCATTCGTATCATTCAACGCGCGCCGCGGCAAAGTCTCGTCGCGGCGTTCGCATGATCGGAAACGCGCGAATGTCGACGAACCGGCTGTGTTCCTTCTCCCGGAATTTCTGAACGGAATCGCAGAGCGCCATGCCGGCGATGGGGTTGTCGGCGATCCCTGATTGCTTCAGGAGATCGTCCGAAACGTCGAAACCCCTGGGAACGAAATGTCCGTCACGAAACGCTCGCATGTCCTGGTCGCAATTGCCGCCGCGTGTCTCTCTTTTGCGGCCGGCGCTGCCCGAGCGGAGGATGGCGTGCTGCGGGTCGGCATCATCACCGACATGAGCGGGCAATATTCCGACGGCAATGGCCCGGGATCGGTGATCGCGGCGCAGATGGCGGCGGAGGAAATCGGCGGCACGGTCGCCGGACGCAAGATCGAGATCATTTCGGCGGATCACCAGAACAAGCCTGATGTGGCGACCGGCATCGTGCGCAACTGGATCGACAACAAGGGTGTCGACGTGATCGCCGAAGGCGTCAATTCCGCGGTGGCGCTCGCGATCCAGACCGTGACGCGCGAACGCAAGAAGCTTTTCCTGATCTCGGGCTCCGGTTCATCCGACCTCACCGGCAAGCAATGCTCGCCGACCAGCGTGCAGTGGACTTACGACACCTACGCGTCCTCGAACGCGACGGCGAAGGCCGTGGTTGCGCGCGGCGGTACGCCCTGGTTCTTCCTGACGGCGGATTATGCGTTCGGCCAGGCGCTGGAGCGCGATGCCAGCAAGGCCGTGACATCGGCCGGCGGCAAGGTGCTGGGCGCGGTTCGCCATCCCTTCGACACCGCCGATTTCTCTTCGTTCCTGCTGCAGGCCCAATCCTCCGGCGCCAAGATCCTGGCGCTTGCCAATGCCGGTTCCGACTTCCGCAACGCGGTCTCTCAGGCCGACGAGTTCAATATCCGCGCCAGCATGCAACTCGTCGCGCTGCAGGTGACGCTCACCGATGTGCCCGCGCTTGGCCTCGCGCATGCGCACGATCTGCTGTTCACCGATTCCTTCTATTGGGATCGCACGCCGGAGACGCGCGCCTTCGCCCAGGAATTCTTCAAGCGGCACGGCGCAATGCCGACCGCCTATCAGGCCGGCGTCAACTCGGCGCTCAGGCACTACTTCAAGGCGGTCGCCGCCACCAACTCGGTCGATTCGGAGACCGTGATCGCGCAGATGCGCAAGACCCCGGTCAATGATTTCTTTGCCCAGAACGGCCTCGTGCGCGAGGACGGCCGGATGGTGCATGACATGTATCTGATGCGCATCAAGAAGCCGGAAGAGTCCAAGAGCAAATGGGACCTCTACGAGTATCTCGCGACGGTGCCGGGCGACCAGGCCTTCCGTCCGCTCGATGAAGGCGGCTGCCCTTACGTCGCCAAATCGCATTAGCCTCAAGAATTTGCATCGAGCCTTCGCGTGAGTTTTTCTGGCATCATGCGCGAGTTTTGATCGATTGTCCGGTGCCGATCCTGAAGATACGTTCGTATTGAGACCAGTCTCAGTCGACAGATCATGATCGTCGCGCAGGTCGCTGCACGGTTCCGCGCGAGCTGCGGGCTTGTCGCTGAGAACGTTTCTCGTCCGCCCGGCAGGACCGGGCGCAGAAGGAGACGCAGCAACATGACGGGCGACACGGGTGTTCGGGCTGGCCGGTGCCATTGCGGCGCGGTGCGTTTCGAGGTGACGCTCAGCGACGGCTTCAATTCGATCCGCCGCTGCACCTGCTCCTACTGCCGGATGCGGGGCGCCGTCGTTGCCATGGCGGAGATGGGCGGGATCAAGATCCTGCACGGAGAGGATGCGTTAACAAGCTACCGCTTCCATACCGGATCGGCGCGGCACTTCTTCTGTTCGCGCTGCGGGATCTACACCCATCATCAACGGCGATCGAACCAGAACCTGTATGCCGTCAACGTGGCCTGCCTTGACGGCGTAAGCCCGTTCGATTTTCCCGAGGTGCCTGTGATGGACGGCGTCAATCATACCAACGACACCGGCAAGCCGACGCGCCGGGCAGGCACACTCCGCTTCATCCCCGCCGACTGACGATCGCCGTCGGCCGACGACCGCCCGGCCGACGCGTGGTGTGGCACTTGAATCGGTACCTATCTTCATCGTCGTCCCGGCGAAGGCCGGGACCCATAACCACCGCTGCAAATTGCTGTACAGCGGTGGACCGACGAGTCCCCCACATGATCCGCCGCGGCGTATGGGTCCCGGCCTTCGCCGGGACGACGATTGTGGATGCAGGCCGGGCCACACATGCGGTGTCGTCCCTGCTTTCGCAGGGACGACGGCTGTGGTGAAATCAAGTGAGGCGTCATCGCGACGGCCCATCACCGTGTTCACGAGGCACCATGACCAACACCATCGAGGCTTCCGACGGCGGCTACCGCTTCATGCCCGGCGTCAGCCAGTATTCCTGCGGCGTCGCTGCGCTGCCCGGCTTTGCCATCGAGCGCGTCAGGTTCTCCGAGCCGGTGCCGTTGAGCGCGGGTTTTGCTGGGATAGCTGACATCCTCAAGGCCGCCGGCCGTCCGCTGACCGCATTCGCCGCCTGCGAGCTGCGCTCGCCGGCGCCGTTCACCGAGGAGGGCTTTAAGGCCTTCAACGAGATCTACATCAAGACGCTGGTCGCCTGGGGCGTTATGCGGGACGGCGTCAATCCGGTGGCGCGCAGCAATGTCTGTCCAAAGCTCGATCCGCCCGGCGAGCCGTCGTTCCACGCCTTCTGCTACACGGTGCCGGCCGCCAAGGACGCACCAAGCAGCTTTGTCGTCGCCGGCAGCGGCGAGTCGGTCGAGGGCAAGGCCAATTACCGCGATCATACCGTAGCCCTCGGCGACACCAGCCCGGCGGGGCTCCTGGCGAAGGCGAAATTCGTGGCTGACGAGATGGAACGCCGGATGAGCGCGTTCGGCGGCCGTTGGCAGGACACCACCGCAGTGCAGCTTTACACCGTGCACGACGCTTATCCTGTGCTGGAAAGCGAGCTCGGCCGCCGTGGCGTGCTTCGCAACGGCTTGACCTGGCATTTCGACCGGCCGCCGGTGGTTGGACTCGACTTCGAAATGGATTGCCGGCGCGTGCATCGCGAGCGGGTGGTGTGACGCGTCGGTCGCGTGACGCATCAAAAGCGCGTGTGGGTGGATGTGGAAGCGTGCGCCCTTTCTTGACACGGATCGCTCGAGCCGTTTCCCTTCGCCATCGACGTCAGCGGCTGGGTGAGCGCGGGTGCAGAACGAATCTGTGATCAGGCGGCGTGATCTGTTGGCGCTGATTGGCACCGTTGCCGGCAGTTCGGCGATGTATCACGCGATGACGAGCCTCGGCTTCGCGTCCGAATCCGCCTACAAGGGGCCGCTCAAGCTTGCAGGCGACGTGAAGGGCGCCTCGGTGCTGGTTCTCGGCGCGGGGCTTGCCGGGATGACGGCGGCGCTGGAGCTGCGCAAGGCCGGCTACAAGGTCCAGATCCTCGAATTCAACAGCCGCGCCGGCGGCCGCAACTGGTCGATCCGCGGCGGCGACAGTTTTGTCGAGCTCGGCGGCTTCAGGCAGACCAGTCAGTTCGAGCAGGGGCTCTATCTCAATCCCGGCCCGTGGCGGATTCCCTATCATCACCGAGCGCTGCTCGATTACTGCCGCCGGCTCAATGTGACGCTGGAACCCTTCATCCAGCTCAATCACAACGCCTATCTGCACGCGACGCGTGCATTCGGCGGCAAGCCGCAGCGCTTTCGCAGCATCAAGGCGGATTTCCAGGGCGGGGTCTCGGAGCTGCTCGCAAAGGTCACCCAGCAGGGCCGGCTCGACGAGACCGTCGGCAAGGAGGATCAGGAGATCCTGCTGCAGTCGCTGCGCGATTGGGGCGCGCTGGATCGCGACTACAAGTACAATGCCAACCTCGTGTCGGCCGAGTTCCGTGGGTATGCGCGCGATCCCGGCGGCGGCCTGATGGGCGATCCGCTGCCCAGCGAGCCGATCCCGCTGCAGGAGCTGCTGCGGTCGCGGATGTGGCGCTATCTGCAGACCTTTGCGCGCTACGATTTCCAGACCACCATGTTCCAGCCGGTCGGCGGCATGGACATGATCGGCAAGGCGTTCGCGCGCGAGGTCGGCGATCTCATCCGCTATGGCGCCAGGGTGACGCAAATCCAGCAGAACGGCTCCGGCGTCACCGTGAGCTATGTCGATACCGCCAGTCCATCCACGGTGCAGCAGGCCACCGCCGACTGGTGCATCTGCACCATCCCGTTGCCAATCCTGAGCCAGTTGCCGGTCGATGTCAGCGCGCCGATGAAGAGTGCGATCGACTCCGTGCCCTATGCCGCCTCGGTGAAGATCGGCCTGCAGTTCAAGCGGCGGTTCTGGGAGGAGGATGACGCGATCTACGGCGGCATCAGCTACACCGACCTGCCGATCCGGCAGATCGCCTATCCGAACTACGGCTTCAACCGCGGCGGCCGCGGCATCCTGCTCGGCGCCTACATGTATGGCGGTGCCAATTCGTTCGAGTTCACCGCGATGACGCCGGCCGAGCGGGTCGCCAGCGCGGTCGAGTTCGGCGCCGCAATCCATCCGCAGTACAGGAACGAATTCGAGAACGGCGTCGCGGTGGCCTGGCATCGCGTGCCGTTCACGCTCGGCTGCGCCGGCGAATGGACCGAGGCCACCCGGGCGCAGCATTACCGCAATCTCTGTCAGATCGACGGCCGTATCGTGCTGGCGGGCGAGCACGCCTCGCAGCTGCCGGCCTGGCAGGAGGGCGCCATCCTGTCCGCGCTCGACGTCATCTCCCGGCTGCACGAACGCGTGGTGAAGACATGATGATGCGGACCGCGACATCCGTCGTCGCCGCACTGGCGCTGCTGTCGGCGACGGCGGCCCTTGGGCAGGACAGTGGCGCGGGCAAGCGCACCTTCTCTTCGGGCTACCGCTTCGTCGAGATGACAGGCGAGGAGCTGTTCGCCAATGTGTGCCAGGGCTGCCACATGCCGGATGCGACGGGCGCGAGCGGGGCGGGCACTTACCCGTCGCTGGCCGGCAACAAGAATCTCGAGGCCGCCGGCTATCCGGTCTTCCTGGTCATCAATGGCCGCCGCGGCATGCCGGCGTTCGGCGACATGATGACCGATGGTCAGATCGCCGCCGTTGTGAATTATCTGCGGACGCACTTCAGCAACAACTATCAGGACGCGGTGACGACCAAGGATGTCCAGGACGCCCGCCGCTAGAAGCGCCGTTTCCGTCATTCCGGGGCACGGGCAAAGCCCGCGAACCCGGAATCCAGAGGTGACGTACTCGGAGTTCCGCAACTTCGAGATTCCGGGTTCGCGCGGCGCGCGCCCCGGAATGACGAAATGAACGATGTGTGCCGCACGAGCTGCGATCGAGCAATGGGGGAAATCATGAGATTAGCAACTATCGCACTGGGCGCCGCGTTGTCGGCGATGGCGACCGCCGCCTCGGCTGACGTGGTCAGGCATCCGATTCCCAACTCGACATTCCCGATCGCGCAGGCCGTGACCGTCACCGGTAACACCACGACCGTCTATGTCAGCGGCCAGGTGCCGCCGGTGATCAACAAGGACGCCGATCCGTCGAGCCCGCAGGCCTATGGCGATACCAAGGCGCAGACCGTCGGCGTGCTCAACCGCATCAAGGCCATTCTGGAAGGCCAGGGCCTCGGCATGGGCGACGTCGTCAAGATGCAGGTATTCCTGGTGCACTACGCATCCGCGCCGATGGACTTCAAAGCCTTCATGGAGGGCTACACCCAGTTCTTCGGCGGCAGCCAGCCCAACCTGCCGGCGCGCTCGGTGGTCGGCGTCGCAGCCCTCGCCAATCCCGGATTCCTGGTCGAGATCGAGGTGATCGCGGCCAAGGATTCGAAATAAGGACTGCAAATAGCGTGCGCGAAACCGCGGAGCATGCGCGCGGAAATTGAAGGCTCGCCGTCTTGCCAAAGCGCGTGCCGGCTGTCTGAATTCGCTCCGATCAGGTGGCGGAATTCCGGGAGAGCATGATGTCGCACAAGGCTAGAGACACGGTTCGGTCGCTGCGGCTCGCGGCGGCGCTCGGTCCGGCGCTGCTGGCAACCGGTGCCGCGGCGCAGGGGCTGACGGAGCAGCAGCAATTCGCCCGCGGCATCTACCAGGAGCTGGTCGAGATCAACACGACCACCGCGACCGGCGATACCCAGAAGGCGGCGGAGGCGATGGGCGCGCGGCTCCGCGCGGCGGGCTTCCCCGAGGCCGACGTGCACGTGTTCTCGCCGGCGCCGCACAAGGGCAATCTGGTGGCGCGGCTGCACGGCTCCGGCGCGCGCAAGCCGATCCTTCTGGTTGCCCATCTCGACGTCGTCCCCGCTAACCGCGAGGACTGGTCGGTCGATCCGTTCAAGCTCACCGAGCAGGATGGCTATTTCTACGGCCGCGGCTCCAGCGACGACAAATACATGGCGTCCGCCTTCATCACCAATCTGATCCGCTACAAGAAGGAGGGCTATAAGCCCGACCGCGACATCATCGTCGCGCTCGAGACCGACGAGGAAATCCTCGATGCCAACGCTCTCGGCATGCAGTGGCTGATCAAGAACCACCGCGACCTGATCGATGCCGAGTTCGCGCTCAATGAAGGCGGCGGCGTCGGTCTCAAGAACGGCAAGGCGATCCGCAACAGCGTGCAGACCAGCGAGAAGGTCTCGATCGGCTACCAGCTCACGGTGAAGGATCGCGGCGGCCACTCATCGCTGCCGCGCAAGGACAATGCGATCTATCACCTCGCCGAAGGCCTCGTGCGGCTCTCCAATTACAGCTTCCCGATGAACCTCAACGAGACCACACGGATCTATTTCACCAAGACCGCCGAGGTCGACACGTCGCATGCCGACGACATCAGGGCGATCCTGGCGCCGCAGCCCGACCCGGCGGCGCTGGCGCGTTTGTCGGAGAATCCGGGCTATAATGCGCAGCTCCGCACCACCTGCGTCGCGACGATGCTGGAGGGCGGCCACGCCATCAACGCGCTGCCGCAGCTGGCGACCGCCAAGGTGAACTGCCGGATACTGCCCGGCGAGCCGGTCGAGGGCGTGCAGGCGACGATCGAGCGCGTGCTCGCCGACAAGCAGATCGCGGTGGCTCCGATCGGCAAGGCCGTGCTGAGCCCGCCGTCGCCTCTCAACGAGGAGATCATGGGTTCGATCGAGAAGCTGTCGAAGGAGTTCTGGCCGGATGCGTCGATCGTTCCGGTCATGAGCACCGGCGCAACCGACGGCAGCTATCTGCGCAATGCCGGAATTCCGACCTATGGTCATTCCGGGCTGGCCGCCGATGTCGACGACAATCGCAACCATGGCAAGGACGAGCGCGTGCTCGTCAAGTCGTTCTACGAGGGCGAGGAGTATCTCTATCGCCTGGTCAAGATGCTCGCCGGCGGGAAATGATGGCTGACAACAGGGCAAAGACAAGGGTTGCGGTCGCCGGCCTCGGCGCGATCGGCACCGACGTCGTCAAGGCGCTCGATCAGGGCATCGAGGGCCTGACGCTGGTCGCGGTGTCGGCGAACAGCCCGGACAAGCACCGCGGCTGGGTGGCGGAGCTCAAGTCTGCGCCGAAGCTGGTGCCGATTGGGCAGCTGGCCGAGATTGCCGACATCGTGGTCGAGTGCGCGCCGAGCAAGCTGGTCCGTTCGATCGTGGCGCCGGTGGTCGAGCGCGGCAAGACCGCGGTCGTGCTCAGCGTCGGCGCGCTGCTCCAGAACGAGGACCTCGTCGATCTCGCGAAGGCCCATGGCGGCCAGATCATCGTACCGACCGGCGCGCTGATCGGGCTCGATGCGGTGACCGCCGCGGCGATCGGGACCATCCATTCGGCGAAGCTGGTGACGCGCAAGCCGGTCGCGGGCCTCGTCGGCGCGCCGCATCTGGTCGAGAACAACATCCGGATCGAAGGCATCACCGAGCCGCTGCGCATCTTCGAGGGCAGTGCGCGCGACGCCGCAAAGGGCTTTCCGGCCAACCTCAACGTCGCGGTGGCGCTGTCGCTGGCCGGCATCGGCCCGGACCGCACAAGGGTCGAGATCTGGGCGGATCCGACGGTGACGCGCAACACCCACCGGATCGAGGTCGATTCCGATTCCGCGCGGTTCTCGATGATGATCGAGAACATTCCCTCGGACAACCCGAAGACCGGCCGCATCACCGCGCTGTCGGTGATCGCCTGCCTGCGCAAGCTGCGCGCGTCATTGCGGATCGGCACCTGATGAAGATTGCGCCCGACGATCTCTTCCTTATCATCGACGTGCAGAACGATTTCTGCCCCGGCGGCGCGCTGGCGGTCGCGGACGGCGATGCCGTCGTGCCTGTCGTCAACCGGCTCGCCGAGCGGTTCGACCATGTCGTGCTGACCCAGGACTGGCACCCGGCGGGCCACAGTTCGTTTGCGACCTCGCATCCGGGCGCGGCGCCGTTCTCCGAGATCGCCATGCCTTATGGGCCGCAGACGCTGTGGCCGGATCATTGCATCCAGGGCACGGCCGGCGCCGCGTTCCATCCCGACCTCGCCACCGAGCGGGCCGAACTCGTGATCCGCAAGGGGTTCCGGACCGCGATCGATTCCTATTCGGCGTTCTTCGAGAACGACCGCAAGACGCCGACCGGTCTCGCCGGCTATCTGCGCGAGCGCGGCTTCAGGCGCGTCGTGATGGCCGGGCTCGCCACGGATTATTGCGTGCAGTATTCGGCGCTCGATGCGCGCCGGCTCGGCTTTGAGACCATTGTCCTACTGTCGGGCTGCCGCGCCATCGACCTCGGCGGCTCGCTCGCGGCCGCCACGACGGCAATGCGCGAGGCCGGAGTGGAGCTTGTTAAGGACACCGTCTGAGCGTGGCCAAACAGGGGCAAAAACCGTTGTTTTGACTGGCTTTTTGTTCTAATCCCCAGCCGTTGATGATCACGCGCAGCGGAGCTTTCGTGTCGGGACAGGTTTTGCGGATTGGGACGCGCAAGAGCGCGATGGCGCTCGCGCAGACGGACGAGGTCGCGCGCCTGCTGCGCGCTTCGGCGCCGGACCTTGCCGTCGACATCGTCAAGTTCGAGACCCGCGGCGACCAGGACCAGACCAGCAAGCTGTTGCGCCATGGCGGCAAGGGCGGCGCCTTCGTCGCCGAGATCCGCGAAGCCATGCGCGCCGGCACCTTGCAGGCGGCGATGCATTCGCTGAAGGACGTGCCCGGCAACGAGGAGACGCCGGGTCTCGTTATCGCCGCGATGCTGGCGCGCGATGCCGCCAATGACAGCCTCGTGCTGCGTCCCGGCCTGTCGCTCGACACCCTTCGCGCCGCGCGCGGCAAGGGCTTCATGATCGGCACCAACGCCGTCCGTCGCGCGGCCTATCTGCGCCGGCTGTTTCCGGAAGCGACCGTGATCCATTATCGCGGCGCCGCCGACACGCGGGTGGCAAAACTCGATCGCGGCGACAAGCAGCGGCTGCCCGGCGGCGGCGAGGTCGGGCCGGCGGACGCGCTGGTGATGGCGCGCTCGGGTCTCGAGCGCATCGGCATGACCGCGCGTATCGCGCATGATTTCTCCGTCGGCGAGATGCTGCCTGCGGTCGGCCAGGGCATTGTCGCGGTGGAATGCGTCGACACCGACTGGGCGACACGTGCGCGGCTTGCCGGGATCGACAACGTGCAGTCGCGGCTCGCCGCCGAGGCCGAGCGCGAGGTGCTGTGGGTGCTCAACGGCCATTGCAATTCGCCGATCGCCGGCCACGCCACGCTTGCGGGCAGCGAGATGACGCTGCGCGCCTCCGTGCTCGACGAGGCCGGCGCCGGCTTCATCGAGGTGACGCGGCGCGGGCCGGCCGATCGGCCGCGCGAACTCGGCCGCGCCGTGGGCATGGAGCTGCTGGAGAAGGGCGCCGCTGAGATCATCGCCCGCACCCGGGTGGAGGAATAGCGCGCGCTACGCCCGCAGCGGCCAGCTGTCGATGATGCGGAAGCGTGATGCACTGTCGGTCTGCTTGAACAGCGCGATGCGGTCGATTGCGAGCCTCGTGAGGTCGACCGCCGCGAACCGTGTGCGCAGCTGCGCCACGATCGGGCCCCGCCGCTCGTCGCTCAGCCGTCCCGTCAGCGTCATGTGGAAGCGGAACTCCTCCATGACGTAGGGATAGCCCCAGCGGTCGAGATAGTCGCACTGCCGCGCGGTGAGTTTCTCTGGCCTGCGGCGCGCGCGATCTTCCGGTGTCAGCGGCGCGCGGAACGCGTCGAATTCCGTGACGCAATCGGCAGCAAGCTGTTGCAGATCATCCGAGCGGCTGGCCGGGATCACCGCGATGAAGCCGCTGATGGCATCGACCACCGGTTCGATCACCGGAATGCGCCGCGCGCGACCGGCGAAGGCGGCACAGGCATCGAGAAGCTCGGCCTCGCTCCGACCGTCGGCGAGCGCGGTGGGCGCCTTCAGCGTGGCGTGGAATCCATACTTGCGCGGATCTTCGGTGACTTCGCACCAGTCGGACGTGACGCCATCGGGAAACGGCAACGCGTCGCCTGACACGGCATCGTAGCCGAGCAGCGTCGAACCGAAGCGGTGCAGCGCGCTGTCGGGTGACGGCGCATAGTAGATCGCGTAGCGCGGAGTATTGGCCATGGGACTGAGCTACGCCGCCGCAACCGTCTTGCGCGGCGCGAGCGAATGAACGAGGCAGCTCGCGTCGGCCAGATGCACCAGCCGTCCGGCCGAGATCACGGCGACAATGCGCGGCCGCAGCGGCACCTTGTCGTCGACGACGACGATGTCGGCACGGCGGCCCGCGGCGAGCGCGCCGCGGTCGGCGAGCCCGGCCGCGCGGGCCGGCGCCGACGAGATCAGGTCCCAGGCTCTGGCGAGCGGCAGGATGCCGTCGGCGGCGAGGCGGAACGCCGCGAGCAGCTGCGCCGGATAGTAGTAGTCCGACGCCAGCACCGAGCAGAGGCCCTGTGCGATCATGTCGGATGCCTTGGTCCAGCCGGTGTGGCTGCCGCCGCGCACCACATTGGGCGCACCGAACACGATGAAGTCGCCCGCCGCCGCAGCGTCGCGCGCGGTCTCCTCGTTGACGGGGAATTCGGCGATCGTGGCGCCCAGCGCGCGAAACTCCTGGCGCATCGCCGGGCTGTTGTCGTCGTGCGACAGCATGCGGATATCGGCCGCGCGCGCGGCGGCGGCCAGTCGCGCGATCGAGGCAGGCACCTCGGGACGGCGCGCCACGATCCGGTCCAGCATGTCGTTGACGGCCTCGACGGAGAGCCCGGTGCGCTCGGCCAGCTGGTTGCGCTTCTTCGGCTTGACGTTGCTGTGGTCGTTGAAGGCGAACAGGTCTATGCGGCCCTCACTGAGCCATTGAATGATCTCGGCCTCGGCCTCGAGATTGTGGGTCTCGTGGCGCAGATGGAAGCGGGTGTCGGCGGCGAGCTGCGGCCGCAGCGCCTCGATCGCATCGAGCAGCTTGCGCGCATTCTCCGCGCTGCGCAGGCCGGGCTCCCACGACCACGTCGTGCCATGGAACACGGTGGTGATGCCGTTGGCGATCGCCTGCCGGTCGCTGTCGATCAGCGCCACGTCGGTCGGGAAGTCGACGCCGGGGCGCGGCATCATCTGCCGCTCGAACGCATCGCCGTGCAGGTCGATCATGCCGGGCAGCACGAGGAGGCCGCTGGCATCGATGTGCAGCGCGGCGCGACCCTGCTCGGCGTCGAGCGCGCCGATGTCGCGGCCTGCGGTCCGCAGCGAGGTCTCGACCAAGGCGCCGTCAACCAGCGTGCGCCCGCCCTCGATGAAAATGTCCGTCACGATGCGGCGCTCCGTTGTTTGGCTTGTGATTGGGATACGGCCTCGGCCTCATGCTTGTCGAGGAATTCCTCGACCGCGAGCTTGCGAAAGTCAGGCAGGACACGCCGAAGTGTTTCGTGATCCCAGTCCCACCATGCGAGCGCAGCGAGGCGGTCGGCGATCGTCTCGGAGAAGCGTCGCTTCACCGGCCGCGCCGGATTACCGGCGACGATGGTGTAGTCGGGAACGTCCTTGGTCACGATGGCGCCGGCGGCGACGACAGCGCCGGTTCCGACGTTCCGGCCCGGTAACAGGATCGCACCGTGCCCGATCCAGACGTCATGGCCGATATGCACGTGATGCGCACGTCGCCAGTTGAAGAAGTCGGTGTCGTCGCTCTCCCCGGGGAAATACGCGCTGGCGCGGTAGGTGAAATGCGCCTGAGTCGCGCGATGCATCGGGTGGTTGCCGGGATTGATGCGGGTCATCGCGGCGATCGAGCAGAACTTGCCGATCGAAGTGTAGGTGATCTGGCTGTCGTTCACGACGTAGGAATAGTCATCCATGCTGACTTCAAGCAGGATCGTGCGCGCGCCGACCTCGGTATACTTGCCGAGCTTGCTCTCGCGCACCGACGCTGTCGGGTCGACGGTCGGCACAACCGAGAGTGTTTTTCCGGCCATCGGGGCCTCCGCAAATCTTAAAGAATCTTGGGCTTCCGGGGATGCGTGCTCGTCATCGGGACGCTTGATGACAACATCATGACGTCGGGATGACGGCAAGGGAGCGACAAGGGAGGGGTGTGGACGATCGCCGCACCGCAGCGCTGTCGTCACATAACTGTAAAACGCCGGGGATAGCGATGGCCCAACGAGGCGCGGTTGGAGCATTACATGCTGGTGGTGGAAGGTTTGACGTGCCGTTTCGGCACGAAAGCCGCAGTCGACAACGCGTCCTTTTCGATCGCGCCGGGCAGCTTTGTCGGCGTGATCGGCCGCTCCGGTGCCGGCAAGTCGACGCTGCTGCGGATGATCAACCGTCTCGCCGATCCGACCTCCGGCCGTATCCTGTTCGAAGGTACCGACGTCACCGCGTTGCGCGGCAAGGAACTGCGGCGGTGGCGCGCGCGCTCGGCGATGATCTTCCAGCAGTTCAATCTGGTCGGCCGCCTTGACGTGCTGACCAACGTGCTGATGGGCCGGCTGGCCCAGATTCCGTCATGGCGGTCGCTGGCGCAGGTCTGGCCGGAGCAGGACAGGGCACTGGCGCTGTCGGCGCTCGAGCAATTCGACATCGCCCAGCTGGCGGCGCAGCGCGCCGACCAGCTCTCCGGCGGCCAGCAGCAGCGCGTCGCGATCGCCCGCGCGCTGGTGCAGGAGCCCGACATCATTCTCGCCGACGAGCCGATCGCCTCGCTTGATCCGCGCAACACCAAGATCGTGATGGACGCGCTGCTGCGCATCAACAAGCATTTCGGCATCACTGTGCTTTGCAATCTGCACTCGCTCGACCTGGCGCGGACCTATTGCGACCGCCTGGTCGGCATGGCCGCGGGTCGCGTGGTGTTCGATGGCGCCCCCGCGGCGCTCACCGACCATATCGCCCGCGAGCTCTATGACCTCGAGGCCAATGACGTCATCGGCGCAGCACCGCTGCCCGCGCCCGACGGTGCAACTGCGCCGGCACTCGGCACCGCAGCCGCGGCCTGAGCGTCGCGCATTTTTCAATCTGGGAGGCCGGGCATTTTGCCCGGCCAACAGGTGCAACTACAACAAAAGAGGGGTAGTCATGTTCACTCGTCGCATCATTCTGGCTGGCGCCGCCGCGCTGGCATTTGCCGGTTCGGCCTCCGCGCAGGACTGGAAAGCAAAATACCCGGAGCTCACCTTCGCGGTGGTGCCGGCCGAGAACGCCTCCGGCGTCACCGAGCGCTGGACGCCGTTCGTGGCGTATCTGTCGAAGGAGCTCGGCGTGAAGGTCACGCTGCGCATTGCCAACGACTACGCGGCCGTCATCGAAGGCCAGCGCGCCGGCAACATCCAGATCGCCAGCTACGGCTCGGCCTCGTTCTCTCGCGCGCGCCTGACCGGCGTCAAGACCGACGCGTTCGCCAACGATATGAACGCCGACGGTTCGACCGGCTATTACTCGGTGTTCTTCGTCAAGGCGTCGAGCCCGTACAAGACGGTCGAGGACCTGAAAGGCAAGAATCTCGGCCTGGTCGATCCGAACTCGACATCCGGCAACAACGTGCCGCGCTTCGAACTCAACAAGATGGGCATCGCGAACGCCGAAGGCTATTTCGGCAAGGTCGTGTTCACCGGCAGCCACGAGAACGCCGTCCTGGCGCTGTCGCAGGGAACCGTTGATGTGGCCGCCAACCAGTGGACCAACGAGGACGATTCCACACTCGCCCAGATGCTGACCAAGGGCATGCTGAAGAATGCCGACGGCTCGGCGATGAAGAAGGATGATTTCCGCATCATCCACAAGTCGGCGCTCATCATCAACGGCCCCTATGCGTACAACACCGATCTTCCGGAGGACCTGAAGGCTGCGATCGCAAAGGTCTTCTTCGACGCCCCGACCAAGGACAAGGCCGCCTTCGACCGTCTGTCCGACGGTCAGAAGAAGGGCTTCCATCCCGCCACCACCAAGGATTGGGACGGCACCATCGAGCTGATCAAGTTCGTCGACGGTTTGCGCAAGAAGGCGAGCTGATCGCACGCCTGACGTCACGAGGGCCGGGCGTATAGCCCGGCCCTTTCCACTCAACTCCGAACCGGGCTGGCACGCGTCGATGGCGACCGCCGTATCCATTCTTCCAGCGCAGCAACTGGCGACGCTGGAGGACGCCTACCGCAAGTCCGTCGCACGCAAGCGGTTGAAGGCCGCGCTGGCAACGGCGGCATTTTGCGCGGTGCTGGTGATCGCGGCGTTCGGCGCCGAAGTGAACCTGCGCACGCTGTTCACCTATTTCGGCAATTTCGTCAGCTATTTCGATCGCATCCTGACGCTGGATTCCGGCGCGCGGGTCTGGACCGATCCGGCCGAATGGTTCTGGGGTTGGCATAAGTGGCTGAAGATGCTCGGCGAGACGATCCTGATCAGCTATGTCGGCACGCTGACGGGTGCCGTGCTCGCCTTCGCGCTCAATTTCTTCGCGGCCCAGAATACGTCGCCGGGCCCGTGGGTACGTTTCACGATCCGCCGCCTGCTGGAATTCGCCCGCACCGTCCCCGGCATCGTGTTCGCGCTGATCTTCGTGATCGCGTTCGGCCTCGGGCCGATGGCCGGCGTGCTGGCGATCGCGATCCACACCACCGGGGCGCTCGGCAAGCTGTTTGCCGAGATCGTCGAGAATGCCGACATGAAGCCGGTCGAGGGCATCCGCTCCACCGGCGCGAGCTGGCTGTCCTGCATGCGCTTTGCCGTGCTGCCGCAGGTCTCGGCCGGCTATGCCAGCTATGCGCTGCTGCGCTTCGAGATCAACGTCCGCGAGGCGTCGGTGATGGGCTTCGTCGGCGCCGGCGGCATCGGCCAGGAGCTGGTGGTCGCGATCCGCAAGTTCTACTATTCCGACGTCAGCGCCATCCTCATCACCATCATCGTCACGGTCTTCATCATCGACATTTCGACCGGCTGGCTGCGCGGCCGGCTGTTCGGCAAGGAGACCCGTCGATGAGCCAGATGCCGAGGCCGGACACCACGGAACTGCGCGCGAAGTACCCCGGCGTCTTCGAACGTCCCGCATCGGCACGGCTGGCGATGCCGGCCATGATCGCGGCGGCGCTCGCGATCTTCGTGTTCGGCCTGGTCGATCTCGACTTCTCGCCGTCCAGGCTGATCGCGGGCCTCGGCCAGCTCGGCTGGATCACCATGCTGATGCTTCCGCCGAATCCGGGCTCGTCGTTTCCGCTCTACATGCAGGCGCTCGGCGAGACGCTGTCGATCGCGGTGCTCGGCACCACGCTTGCCGCGGTTTTGGCGCTGCCGGTCAGCCTGCTGGCGGCGCGCAACATCATCCCCTCGAACCTGATCCGCTTTCCGGTGCGCCGCTTCCTGGACTCGATCCGCGGCGTCGATACGCTGATCTGGGCGCTGGTCTGGATCAACGTCGTCGGTCTCGGCCCGTTCGCCGGCGTGCTCGCGATCATGGTGTCCGACTTCGGCGCGTTCGGAAAGCTGTTCTCGGAGGCGATCGAGGCGGCGGATCGCAAGCAGGTCGAGGGCATTCGCGCCTCCGGCGGCAACGCCCTGCACGAAATCCGCTTCGGCCTGCTGCCGCAGGTGCTGCCCGTGATCGCCGGGCAGGTGCTCTACTTCATCGAGTCGAATACCCGTTCGGCGACCATCATCGGCATCGTCGGTGCCGGCGGCATCGGCTTGCAGCTCGCCGAGCAGATCCGCGTGCTGGAATGGCAGAAGGTGTCGTTCCTGATCCTGATGATCCTGATCGCAGTTGCCGCGATCGACTTCATCTCGAGCAAGCTGCGCTTTGCGATCATCGGGCAGCGTGCGGTGGTGTAGCTTCTTCTTCGCCTCTCCCCGCGTGCGGGGAGAGGCCGGAATTTTCGCGCAGCGCAAATTCCGGGTGACGCGGACTCTCCGGGGACTCACAGCTTCCGGATTCGCGGAGACAGGCCCCTCACCCCCACCCTCTCCCCGCCAGAGCGGGGCGAGGGAGAAGTGCTCAGTCGTCAACCATTCTCGACCAGAAACTCCACGCGCTCGGCGGCGAAGCGCGAGCGCTTGGTCACCAGCGGCTGGTCCAGCATGTCGACGTCGGTTGCGTCGACCACCAGCACCGGCCGTCCCAGCGGCAGGTCGAGCCGCGCGGCGTCGGTCGCATCGACGATCGCCGCGGTGATCCGGGTCGAGGCGCGGTGGTAGTCCTTGACGCCGTAATGGCCGAGCAGCTTCGTCATCGAGCGGACGTTGGCGAATACGCTGCCGGCATCGGGAAACCGCTCGGCCGACAGCCAGGTGGTGGAAACACAGATCGGCGTTCGGTCGGCGAGCCGCACCGCTTCGATCCGGATCAGCGGCGCACCGATCTTCAGCCCCAGCTCGCGCGCGATCTCGCGATTGGCGGTGTCGCTGCTCGCATCGATCAACTGGCCGCGCGGCTCGTGGCCGCCGGCGCCGACGATCTCGGAAAACCGCGTGCGTGAGCGCAAGGGATAGGCGAGGCGCTGGGCTTCGACATAGGTGCCGCTGCCGCGTTCCGCGCGCACCAGGCCGCGCTCGGCCAATGCGGCGAGCGCCCGCCGCACGGTGTGCCGGTTGACCCGGTACGTCTCGGCGATCTCCATCTCGCCGGGCAGCTTTTCGCCGGCGGCAAAGCGGCCGTCAGCGATGCCGCGCTCGATGCCGTCGGCGACCTGCCGCCACAAGGCGACGCCGGAACTTTCCTGCATGCTCATGGCGCGGTGATACCAGAAATCTTTGGTTTGTCACGAAACAGTCATGGCGCTCCGCTATCAAGTTGTCTAGTATCATAGACAACTTGATGCAAGCAAGGTTGCCCAAAGGTTTGCCCATGAGTTCGACCGGACCAAACAGCAAACAGGCCCAGCGCAAGGCCGCGATGACGGTGCTGGCGCACGCCGCCGTTGCGGACATCGCCGGCAGGTTGGCGGCGATCGCGGTGCCCGCGCATGAGAACCTGCGCGAGCCGGAAAACGGCCTTGTGATGCTGCGCGGGCGGATCGGCGGCGACGGTGCGCCGTTCAATCTCGGCGAGGCGACGGTGTCGCGCGCGGCGGTGCGGCTTGCGACCGGCGAGGTCGGCTTCGGCCACACGCTCGGCCGCGACGCGCGGAAGGCGCAGATGATCGCGCTGTGCGACGCCATGGTGCAGTCGGCGGAGTTGTCCGGCGAGGTGGAGGCCAAGGTGATTGCGCCGCTGCGCGTCGCCATGAACGCCGAACGCGGCCGCAAGGCAGCGGAAACCGCGGCGACGCGGGTCGATTTCTACACGATGGTGCGCGGTGAGGGATGATGCAATGACGACGATTGCCGAAATGCCCGCGGGCTTTGCCGACAAGGTGCTGTCGGCGCAGTCGACTTTCCGTTCCGTGATGGATGCGATGGCGCGTCCGGGCAGCGTGCAGCGCGTCGCCGCGAGCGTGGGAACACCGGCCGGCATGATGCGCGGCTCGGCCGCGATCGCGCTGACGCTGTTCGATCACGACACGCCGATCTGGCTCGACGCCGCGATGTCGGCGACGCCGGACGTCGCCCGCTGGCTGAAGTTTCACGCCAGCGCGCCGGTGGTGGCCGATTCCTCGATCGCGAGCTTCGCTTTGATCGGCGATGCCGCGAGCCTGCCGGCGCTCGATTGCTTTGCGTTCGGCAGCAGCGAGTATCCTGACCGCTCGACCACGCTGATCCTGCAGGTCGACAGCCTGTCGCAGGGGCCGGCCTTCGAGCTGAAAGGACCCGGCATCGACGGCAGCGCCGTGCTGCAGGCGATGATCAAGCCGCGCGACCTGTTCCAGCGGCTTGCGATCAACGAAGCCCTGTTCCCGCGCGGCATCGATGTCGTGCTGGTCCATGACGATGCCATTGTGGCGATCCCGCGCACCACGCGGCTGATCGCAAGCGGAGTGTGAGCGATGTATGTAGCCGTCAAGGGAGGCGAGCGCGCCATCGAGAACGCCCATCGTCTGCTCGCGCATGAGCGGCGCGGCGACCGCGACGTGCCCGAGGTGACGCTGGCACAGATCTCCGAGCAGCTCGCGCTTGGTGTCGACCGCGTGATGACCGAGGGTTCGCTTTACGACCGCGAGCTCGCGGCGCTCGCGATCAAGCAGGCGCGCGGCGACATGATCGAGGCGATCTTCCTGGTCCGTGCCTTCCGCGCCACGCTGCCGCGCTTCGGCGCCACTGAGCCGGTCAACACCGGCGAGATGCAGGTGCGGCGGCGGATCTCCTCGACCTTCAAGGACGTTCCGGGCGGCCAGATCCTGGGCCCGACATTCGACTACACCCATCGCCTGCTCGATCCGCAGCTCGCGGAAGGCTTTGTGCCGGAGCAGCCGGCGACCGCGGACGCCTCGCAGGCCGCCACGCCGCGGGTGACCGACATTCTCGGCCGCGATGGCCTGATCGAATCCTCACCGCAGGCAGATAGCAACACGCCGGTCGGCGACCTCACGCGCGAGCCGCTGAGCTTTCCGGCCGACCGCGATTTGCGGCTGCAGAATCTGGCGCGCGGTGATGAGGGCTTCCTGCTCGCGCTCGGCTACTCGACGCAGCGCGGCTACGGCCGCAACCACCCGTTCGCCGGCGAGATCCGCTTCGGCGAGGTCGAGGTCGAGTTCTTCGCCGAGGACGCGGGCTTTGCCGTGCCGCTCGGCTCGATCGAGTTGACCGAGTGCCAGATGGTCAACCAGTTCAAGGGCTCGACGACCGAGGCGCCGTGCTTTACCCGCGGCTATGGCCTCGCCTTCGGCCAGAGCGAACGCAAGACCATGTCGATGGCGCTGGTCGATCGCGCGCTGCGCGCGCGCGAGCTCGGCGAGGAGGCGGCGGCGCCGGCGCAGGACGAGGAGTTCGTGATGTCGCACTCCGACAATGTCCAGTCGACCGGCTTCGTCGAGCACCTCAAGCTGCCGCACTACGTCGACTTCCAGTCCGAGCTCGGCCTGTTGCGCAAGCTGCGGCAGGAGTTCGCGGAAGCCAACGAGGCCGTGGAAATGCAGGAGGCCGCGGAATGAATGCGCCGACGTACAATTTCGCCTATCTCGACGAGCAGACCAAGCGGATGATCCGCCGCGCGATCCTCAAGGCGATCGCGATACCCGGCTATCAGGTGCCGTTCGCGAGCCGCGAGATGCCGATGCCCTATGGCTGGGGCACCGGCGGCGTGCAGGTGACCGCCGCGATCCTCGGTCCCGACGACGTGCTGAAGGTGATCGACCAAGGCTCGGACGATACCACCAACGCGATCTCGATCCGCAAGTTCTTCGGCAAGACCGCTGGTGTCGCGACCACGACCTCGACCACGGACGCGACCGTGATCCAGACCCGGCATCGCATTCCCGATGCGTCGCTGCATGCCGGGCAGGTGCTGGTCTATCAGGTGCCGATCCCCGAGCCGCTGCGCTTCCTCGAGCCGCGCGAGACCGAGACGCGGCGCATGCACGCGCTCGCCGAATACGGGCTGATGCACGTCAAGCTCTACGAGGACATCGCGCGCTTCGGCCATATCGCCACCGCCTACGCCTATCCGGTGAAGGTGAACGCGCGCTACGTGATGGACCCGTCGCCGACGCCGAAATTCGACAATCCGAAGATGGACAATTGCGCGGCGCTGCAGCTGTTCGGCGCCGGCCGCGAGAAGCGCATCTACGCGATCCCGCCCTACACCACCGTGGTGTCGCTGGATTTCGAGGATCACCCGTTCACGCGCTACCGCTTCAACGCGCCCTGCGCGCTCTGTGGCGCCGACAATTCCTATCTCGACGAGATCGTCACCGACGACAAGGGCGGGCGGATGTTCGTCTGCTCCGACACGGACTTTTGCGAGCAGCGCCAGGCCGCCGGCCATCACGGCACCGAGAGCGCAGCGCCGCACAAGGAGAAGGCGCATGTCTGAGCTCTCGAGCCTCGAGAACGACGAGCCGCTGCTGCTGGCCGAGGGGCTTGCCAAGAATTACGGCCGGCTGGCGGCCTGCCGCGACGTCTCGTTCGCGCTCTATCCCGGCGAGGTGCTGGCGATCGTCGGCGAGTCCGGCTCGGGCAAGTCGACGCTGCTGCAGCTGCTCTCGGCGCAGCTCGCGCCGAGTGCGGGGCAGGTGTCCTACCGGATGCGCGACGGCGTGCTGCGCAATCTCGCCGAATTGGGCGAGGCCGAGCGGCGCTTCCTGTTCCGCACCGACTGGGGCTTTGTGCACCAGGATCCGGCGCAGGGGCTGCGCATGGGTGTCTCGGCCGGCGCCAATGTCGGCGAGCGGCTGATGGCGGTCGGCTGGAATCATTACGGCCGCATCCGTGACACCGCGTCGACCTGGCTGGAGCGGGTCGAGATCGATACCGGCCGCATCGACGACGCGCCGAAGACCTATTCCGGCGGCATGCGGCAGCGGCTGCAGATCGCCCGCAACCTCGTCACCGAGCCGCGGCTGGTGTTCATGGACGAGCCGACCGGCGGCCTCGACGTCTCGGTGCAGGCGCGTTTGCTCGACCTGATGCGCAACCTCGTCAGCGAGCTCGGGCTCGCCGCGATCGTCGTGACCCACGATCTGGCGGTGGCGCGGTTGCTCTCGCATCGCGTGATGGTGATGAAGGGCGGCCGCGTCATCGAGACCGGCCTCACCGACCAGGTGCTCGACGATCCGCGCGAGCCCTACACCCAGCTGCTCGTTTCCTCGATTCTTCCGCCATGAGCGTGCCAATGACCGCGATGATCGAACTTGCCAACGCCGAGAAGACCTTCACCATGCATCTGCAGGGCGGCGTCGAGCTGCCGGTGGTGCGCGGCGTCTCGTTCCACGCCGATCCGGGCGAGTGCGTGGTGCTGTCGGGCCCGTCGGGCGCCGGCAAATCCTCCATCCTGAAGATGATCTTCGGCAACTACCGCTGCGACAGCGGCCGGATCGGCATCCGCCATCACGGCAAGGTTGTCGACCTTGCCACCGCCGAGCCGCGCCAGGTGCTGAGCATCCGCCGCTCGACCATCGGCTATGTCAGCCAGTTCCTGCGCGCCGTGCCGCGGGTCGCGACGATCGACGTCGTCGCCGAGCCCTTGATCGTCAACGGCGTGGCGCGCGAGGAGGCCCGCGCGCGCGCCGGCCAGCTGCTGCGCCGGCTCAACATTCCGGAGCGGCTGTGGACCTTGCCGCCCTCGACCTTCTCCGGCGGCGAGCAGCAGCGCGTCAACATCGCGCGCGGCTTCATCTCGGACCTGCCGATCCTGCTGCTGGACGAACCGACAGCTTCGCTCGATGCGGCCAATCGCGCCGTGGTGGTCGAGCTGATCGCGGAGAAGAAGACCAAGGGCGTCGCGATGGTCGCGATTGTCCATGACGACGAAATCCGCCATCTGATCGCCGACCGTATCGTCGACGTGACCTCGTTCGCGGCTGCTGCCTGAAGGACCGTTTGAAATGACCGCCAAGCAAGACACCATCATCGGCAACGCCCGGCTGGTCCTCGCCGATCGCGTGATCGAGCAGGGCTGGGTCGCGATCGCTGATGGCAGGATCGCGGAATTCGGCGAGGGCAGGGCGCCCGAGGCCGCCGAGGATGCCGGCGGCGACCTCCTGATGCCCGGGCTGATCGAGCTGCACACCGACCATCTCGAGATGCACTATGTGCCGCGGCCGAAAGTGTTCTGGAATCCGGTCGCGGCCGTGATCTCCTATGACGGTCAGCTCGCGACCTCAGGCATCACCACGGTGCTGGATTCGCTCCGGGTCTGGCGCGAGGACGGCGCCGAGGATGTCGACGGGCGCGCCGGCGTGCTGGCGGCGGCGATCTCGGCGGCGCGCGAGGAGAATCTACTGCGCGCCGATCACTTCCTGCATCTGCGCTGCGAGGTCCCGATGCCGGACGTGGTCGCCGAGGCCAAGGAACTGATCGACCGGCCGGATGTGCGGCTGATGTCGCTGATGGACCACACGCCGGGTCAGCGCCAGTTCCGCGACGAGGTCAAGCTGCGCGACTACTATCGCGGCAAGGGCGGCGGCATGACCGACGCCCAGCTCGACGTGCTGTTCGCGCGGCGCTTCGCCTATCAGAAGGAATATGCGGTGGCGAACACCCGCGCGATCGTCGCGCTGGCGCATGAATACCGGATCCCGCTGGCGAGCCATGACGACACCACCGACGAGAACGTGGTCGACGCCGTCAACGACAAGGTCGCGGTGGCGGAGTTCCCGACCACGATGGAAGCCGCGCGGGGCTTGCACGCCGCCGGCATCGACATCCTGATGGGCGCGCCGAACGTGGTGCGCGGCGGCTCGCACTCCGGCAACATCGCAGCCGTCGATCTCGCCAATGAGGGCATGCTCGATATCCTGTCGTCAGACTACATCCCGTCCAGCCTTTTGATGGCGGCGCTGCAATTGCCGCGGCACGTGCCGGCGATCGATCTCGCTTCGGCCGTGCGCACCGTGACCAAGACGCCGGCCGAAGCGGTCGGGCTCAACGACCGCGGCGAGATCGCGCTCGGCCGCCGCGCCGACCTGATCCGCGTGCACGTCGCGCGCGATCTGCCAGTCGTGCGCAGCGTCTGGCGCGAAGGAGGGAGGGTCGCATGACCGATGCATCCGTCGTCGCCGATCGGCGCGCCGGAATCGGTCCCGGCCGGCTGATCCTGGTGGTCGGTCCGAGCGGCGCCGGCAAGGATACGCTGCTGGGGTTCGCCAAGGCGGCCTGTGGCGATGATCGCGATGTCGTGTTTCCCCGTCGGCTGATCACCCGCAAGGCCTCGGCGTCGGAGGACAATGAGGAGGTCAGCGCGGAAAGCTTCCAGCGCGCGGTAACCGCCGGCGACTACGCCATGCACTGGGAAGCGCACGGCCATCGCTACGCGCTGTCGCGGTCGATCAACGACGATTTAGGCGCCGGACGCACCGTGATCGCGAACGTCTCGCGCACCGTGATCGCCGCGGCGCGCCGCAACTATGCCAATGCTGTCGTGGTGCTGGTCACGGCGCCGCCGGATGTGCTGGCCGCGCGGCTCGCAATGCGGGCGCGCAGCAGCGACGGCCTTCTCGAGCAGCGGCTGGCCCGCACCGTCGACGAGAGCACGTCGACGCCCGATTTCACCATCGTCAATTCCGGCACCGCCGACTATCATGCGCGACAGCTTGTCCGCATCATCAAGGGCGAACGCTGGGACGACTAGAGCGTTTTCGAGCGAAATGGATACCGGTTCGCGTCAAGAAAATGCGTCGAAAGGCAGCAAAGGGAGAAGAGCACGAATGTCGGTGATCGAAACGGTCGAGCAGCTCGAGGCGATCTACGGCTTCCCGAATGACGCGTCGACCGTGAAGGTCGCCGACCACGTGACGCCGCTCTATCGTGTGCTCATCGAGAAGTCGCCGTTCGTGTCGCTTGCCACCGCAGGCCCCGAAGGGCTCGATTGCTCGCCGCGCGGCGATCTGCCGGGCTTCGTGCGCATCCATGATGCGAAGACGCTGATGATGCCGGATCGCCGCGGCAACAATCGCTGTGATTCGCTGCGCAACATCGTTCGCGATCCCCGCGTCGGCTTGCTGTTCCTGATTCCCGGCTCGGGCAGCACGCTGCGCGTCAACGGCCGCGCCTATGTCACGGCCGAACCGGAGCTGCTCGCCTCCTTCATGATGGAAGGCAAGGCACCGCGCACGGTGATCGTGATGCATGTGGAGGAGATCTATTTCCAGTGCGCGCGCGCGATCGTGCGCTCCGATCTCTGGAATCCGGACAGGCGGGTCGATCCGAAGGTCTTGCCGACGCCGGGCCAGATTCTTGCCGAGATGAGCGAGCACACGGTCGGCGGCGAAAAATACGATCGGGAATGGCCGGAGCGCGCGCGGCAGACGATGTGGTGACGGGCCCGGACGGCTGGGAAGCATGATCCGGAAAAGTGCGAAGCGGCTTTCCGAAAGATCATGCTCAAACAAAAGTGCCATAGCGCGCTGGCGATTGAACCCATCGCGCTTTAGGCCTCGGCGCGGTCTTCCCAGTCCTCCCAGGTCACGTCAGCATTGATCTCGAGGTAGCGCGCAACGGCAACGCCGATGGTCGGGAAGAAATTGTTCTCGCCAAGCTGCGCCAGCAGGCCGAATTTCTTCAGCTTGTCCTTGACGGGGTCCTTGAGCTCGGCAAAGCACAGCTCGATCTTCTGTGCGTGCAATGCCTCGTCGAGCTCGGCGAGAATGTCGCCGGCGGTCACATCCACGCTGGTGACCGGCTCGGCCGTGACCACCAGCCAGCGCACCGCCGTCGGGGATTTTGCCACCGCATCCAGCGCGCGTTCCTTGAAGAACTCGGCATTGGCAAAGAACAGCGGCGCATCCCACCGGAACAGCACCAGCCCGGGGATCTGGCGCGCATCAGGGTATCGCGTGATGTCGTGATAGCCCTTCACGCCGGAGGCGCGGCCCAGCACGGCGGAATGCGGCCGCCAGCCGTCCCACAGGAATTCGACGATCGCGAGCACGATGGCGAGGCCTATTCCCGGAATCACGCCGAGCACGGCTACGCCGACGAAGCAGACCATCGATAGCCAGAACTCCCACTGCTGAATGCGGTAGATTCGCCTGAGGTCGCTGATCTCAAACAGGCCGAGCGCAGCGGCGATGACGACGGCGGCCAATGCTGCGTTGGGCAAGTGCTGCAGCAAATTCGGCGCTATCAGCAGCAGGAAGGCGATGGCCAGCGCGCCGATGACGCTGGTCAATTGCGTGCGCGCTCCGGCAGCTTCCGCAACGGGCGTGCGCGATCCGCTGCTGCTGATCGGAAAACCCTGAAAGAAGCCAGCCGCCAGATTCGCCGCGCCGAGTCCCACCATCTCCTGATTGGGATCAACGCGATCGCCCAATCGTCCCGCATAGGCGCGCGACAGCACGCTGGTATCGGCGAACGACACCAGCGCGACGGCGCTGCCGCCGATCAGCACCTGCACGACGTCGCCATAGCCGATCCTGGGAATGGCGAATCCCGGCAAGCCCTGGGGAAGCGAACCCAGGACGGTCACGCCGAAGCGGGCCCCGAGATCGAAAACCCCGGTGACGACCGTCGCCGCGACGACGGCAATCAGAATGCCGGGCAACCGCTTGTTCCGGGCGAGCAGCAGGATCACCGCCAGCGTCGCAAGGCCGATCCCGAGGGTCGCCCAATTCGTCTTTCCGTCGACGATTGCTCCGACGACCGCCCAGAGACTGCGCAGAGGTCCATCGCCTTCAATGGAAAAGCCGAACAGCTTTGGCAGCTGGCTGATCAGCACGGTCAGGGCTATTCCGTTCATGTAGCCGTAGCGGATCGGCTTGGAGAGAAGCTCGGTCAGGAATCCGAGCCGCGCGATACCCGCGACGATGCATATCGTCCCGGAGACGACCGCCATCATGGCGGCCAGGGTTGCCGCACGCATCGGATCGCCGCCAGACAGCGGTACGACGACGCCGAGGATGATGGCCGCAAGCGCCGAGTCCGGTCCAAGGACAAGGATGCGGCTCGGCCCGAACAGCGCGTAGACCAGCAGCGGGATGATCGTCGCATAGAGCCCGTAGATGCCGGGCAGGCCGGACGCTTCCGCATAGGCGATGCCGACCGGGACCAGCATGGTCGCGAGCACAAGCCCGGCGACGATGTCGTGTGGAAGCCACGCCGCTTGATATCGACGCAGCGTGGTGAGACCTGGCAGCCAGCCGGTCCAATGCTTCATCGCCGGTCACTCCCAACGTCGTTGGGGCAGCAGGCGCTTGACGTGAACCGCTCTACCCCTTCAACCGCTCTACCCCTTCGCCTGCTCATCAAACGCCTTCAGCGATACCGCTGCAATCTCGCGCAGCGCGTTGCGGTCGGCGCCCGAGGAAGCCATCACGCACATGCCTGATGTCACCGCGGAGAGATAGCGGGCAAGGGTGGCCGGATCGGCGCTTTCGCCCAGGTCGCGTTCGGCCTTCGCACGGACAAAACGCTCGTGCAACTGGTCCTCGGTTCGGGTGCGGCGCGCTGCCAGTTCAAATGGAACATTCTCCGAGCCGGTGCCGCAGGCAAGGCCGCCCTGGACCAGCAGGCAGCCGGGCGGGTTGGCGGGATCGGTCTGGGCGTCCGCGTGCTCCATCAGAAATCGTTCGGCCACCTCTCGGGCGGTGGAGGCGCCCAAAACCTTTTCCATCCAGGCGTCGCGCTTCTCGGTGTAGCGGTCGAGCGCGGCCTTCAGCAGGCCCTCCTTGCTGCCAAACGCGGCGTAGAGGCTGGGCGGATTGATATGCATTGCCTCGGTGAGCTGCGCGATCGTCGCGCCCTCGTAACCATGGCGCCAGAACACATCCATGGCCTGGTCCAAAGCGGCGTCCGCGTCGAAAGCGCGGGGGCGTCCCATTCCCATTTTTCATTGCTCCGTAAGCCGGGTGCCGTTTCTATGACGGATTGTCCCTGGCTTATCCTCTTGTTGCACGTGATGTTTTTCCGCGACTTCCCATTGCCCCATGAATGAGATAAGAAATTCATAGTGCTCGATACATAAGTATCTTGCGAACCGGCGTCCAGCTCCACATCTGTAGCGAACACTACAGATATCTGGAGCGCGTTAATGCCTTCGTCAATCCAAAATCCCCGTTCCGGCCGCTTCCGACGTGTCGTCGGCGGTATCGTGATCCTTGGCGGCCTCGCGGTGGCCGGTTCGATCGCGACCGGCCACTATTTTCATGCCGCACAGGCGACCGCGACTGCCGCGGCTCCCGAGCCGGCGGTCCCGGTCACCGTCGCCGTGATCCAACCGCGGTCGACCACGCTGTTCGATGACTTCTCGGGCCGGCTCGAAGCCGTCGACCGTGTCCAGCTCCGGCCGCGGGTGGCCGGTGCGATCCTTTCGACCAACTTCACTGAGGGCGCGCTGGTGAAGTCCGGCGACATCCTGTTCAAGATCGACCCCGCGCCCTACGCGGCCGAGGTCGATCGCGCCCAGGCACAGCTCGAGGCCGCCAAGGCCCGCGTCGTGTTCACCACGAGCGAAGTCGAGCGCGGCGCGCAGCTGGTCGGCAACAACATCGTGACCAAGCGCGATTTCGACCAGCGCGACAACGCCAATCGCGAGGCAATCGCCAACGTCAAGGCCGCTGAGGCCGCGCTGCAGACGGCCAAACTCAATCTCGACTACACCGAGGTGCGGGCGCCGGTCGACGGCCGGGTCGGCAGGATCGAGGTCACCGTCGGCAATCTCGTCGCCGCCGGCACCTCGTCGCCGGTCCTGACCTCGCTGGTCTCGGTCAATCCGATCTATGCGAGCTTTGATGCCGACGAGGAGGTCGTGCTGCGCGCGCTGAACTCGATCGCGGACGCCTCCGGCAAGCGAGGCAATCTCGACCAGATTCCGGTCGACATGGTGACGTCGGGCGGCCTCGGCGCCAAGGGGCACATCCAGCTGATCGACAACCAGGTCAACGGGCAGAGCGGCACCATCCGCGTCCGCGCCGTGTTCAAGAACGATGACGGCCGGCTGATCCCGGGGCAATTCGCCCGCGTGCGCATGGGCCAGCCCAAGCAGCAGACGCTGGTGCTGATCGACGAGCGCGCCGTCGGCACCGACCAGGACAAGAAGTTCGTCATGTTGGTCGGCGACGACAGCCGCGCCGTCTATCGCTCCGTCACGCTCGGTGGCTCGGTCGACGGCCTGCGGATCGTCACCGCCGGCCTGAAATCCGGCGACCGCATCGTCGTCAACGGCTTGCAGCGCGTGCGTCCGGGTGCGCTTCTGAAGATGGAAGTCGCCGAAATGGGCGCGCGCAGCATGCAGCAGGCATCCACTGAAACCAACCAGCACGTCGTGCAGCGCTAGGCGCTGCGCGCGGGGGCGGAGCCATGAATCTCTCAAAATTCTTTATCGACCGGCCGATCTTCGCCGGCGTGCTTTCGATCCTGATCTTCCTGGCCGGCCTGATCTCGCTGCTGGCGATGCCGATCTCGGAATATCCCGATGTGGTGCCGCCGTCAGTCGTGGTGCGCGCAACCTATCCCGGCGCCAATCCGAAGGTGATCGCCGAGACCGTCGCAACGCCGATCGAGGAGCAGATCAACGGCGTCGAGGGCATGCTCTATATGTCGAGCCAGGCCACCACCGACGGCGCGATGACGCTGACGGTGACGTTCCGGCTCGGCACCGACCCCGACAAGGCGACGCAATTGGTGCAGAACCGCGTGCAGCAGGCCGAGCCGCGCCTGCCGGCTGTGGTGCGCCAGCTCGGCATCATCACCAAGAAGAGCTCGCCCGACCTCACCATGGTCGTGCATCTGCTGTCGCCGAACAACCGCTACGACATGACGTATCTGCGCAACTACGCCGTGCTCAACGTCAAGGACCGGCTGGCGCGGATCGACGGCGTCGGCGACGTCCAGCTCTATGGCGCCGGCGACTATTCGATGCGGGTCTGGGTCGACCCGCAGAAGGCCGCCGAGCATGCGCTGACCGCAAGCGACGTGGTGCGCGCGATCCAGGCGCAGAACGTCGAGGCCGCCGCCGGCGTGGTCGGCTCCTCGCCCAGCGTCAAGGGCCTCGACCTGCAGCTCTCCGTCAATGCCGAGGGACGGCTATCGACCGAAGAGCAGTTCGGCGACATCGTGGTCAAGACAGGTTCGGCCGGCGAGGTGGTGCGGCTGCGCGACGTCGCGCGGATCGAGCTCGGCGCCTCCGAATACGGCCTGCGTTCGCTGCTCGACAACAAGCAGGCGGTCGCGATCCCGATCTTCCAGGCGCCGGGTTCGAACGCGCTGGAGATCTCCGACCATGTCCGCGCCACGATGGCCGAGATCAAGAAGAACATGCCGGAAGGCGTGTCGTACCAGATCGTCTACGATCCGACGCAGTTCGTGCGTTCCTCGATCGAGGCCGTGATCCACACGCTGCTCGAGGCGATCGCGCTCGTCGTGCTGGTCGTGATCCTGTTCCTGCAGACCTGGCGCGCCTCGATCATTCCCTTGATCGCGGTTCCGGTGTCGATCGTCGGCACCTTCGCGGTGATGCATGTGTTCGGCTTCTCGATCAACGCGCTCAGCCTGTTCGGCCTGGTGCTGGCGATCGGCATCGTGGTCGATGACGCCATCGTCGTGGTCGAGAACGTCGAGCGCAACATCGAGTCCGGCTTGTCGCCGCGCGACGCCACCAACCAGGCGATGCGCGAAGTGTCCGGCCCGATCATTGCGATCGCGCTGGTGCTGATCGCGGTGTTCGTGCCGCTCGCCTTCATCTCTGGTCTCACCGGACAGTTCTACAAGCAGTTCGCACTGACGATCGCGATCTCGACCGTGATCTCGGCTGTGAACTCGCTGACGCTGTCGCCGGCGCTGTCGGCGCTGCTGCTGAAGGGCCATCACGAGCCGAAGGACTGGCTGACCCGGATCATGGAGAAGTCGCTGGGCTGGTTCTTCCGCGGCTTCAACAAGGTCTTCACCAAGTCCTCCGAGAACTACGGCCGCACCGTCACCAAGGTGATCTACGGCAAGGCGGTGGTGATCGGCCTCTATGTGCTGCTGATCGGCTTGACCGGCGTGCTGTTCAAGCAGGTGCCATCAGGCTTCGTGCCGGGCCAGGACAAGCAGTATCTGGTCGGCTTTGCCCGGCTGCCCGACGGCGCGACGCTCGATCGCACCGAGGAAGTGATCCGCAAGATGAGCGACATCGCGCTGACCCAGCCGGGTGTCGAGAGCTCGGTGGCGTTCCCTGGTCTGTCGATTTCCGGCTTCACCAACTCCTCCAATGCCGGCATCGTGTTCTCGACCCTGAAGCCGTTCGACGAGCGCAAGGATCCGTCGCTCAGCGGTCCGGCGATCGCGATGGCGCTGAACAAGAAATATGCCGGCATCCAGGATGCCTTCATCGCCATGTTCCCGCCGCCGCCGGTCAACGGCCTCGGTACCATCGGCGGCTTTAAGCTGCAGATCGAGGACCGCGCCGGCCTCGGCTATGAGGCGCTGAACGACGCGACCAAGGCGTTCATGGCGGCGATGCAGAAGGCGCCGGAGATCGCCGGCGTGTTCTCGAGCTTCCAGGTCAACGTGCCGCAGCTGTTCGCCGATATCGACCGTACCAAGGCGTTGCAGCTCGGCGTGCCGGTCACGGAAGTCTTCAATACGCTGCAAATCTATCTCGGCTCCTACTACGTCAACGACTTCAACAAATTCGGCCGCACCTATTCGGTCTATGTGCAGGCGGACGCGCCGTTTCGCGCGCGTGCCGACGACATCAGGCAGCTGAAGGTGCGCTCGTCGTCGGGCGACATGGTGCCGCTGTCGGCGCTGTTGAAGGTCCGCCAGAGCGCTGGGCCGGAACGTGCGATCCGCTACAACGGCTTCCTGTCGTCCGACATCAATGCCGCTGCTGCACCCGGCTATTCCTCCGGCCAGGCGCAGGAGGCGGCGACGCGGATCGCCGCCGAAACGCTGCCGCCCGGATTCGCCTTCGAATGGACCGATCTGACCTATCAGGAGTTCATCGCCGGCAATTCCGGAATCTGGGTGTTTCCGCTGGCGATCCTCTTGGTGTTCCTGGTGCTGGCCGCGCTCTATGAGAGCCTGGCGCTGCCGCTCTCGATCATCATGATCGTGCCGATGGGGCTGTTGGCGGCGATGTTCGGCGTCTGGCTGTCGAAGGGCGACAACAATGTCTTCACCCAGATCGGCCTGATCGTGCTGGTCGGATTGTCAGCCAAGAACGCCATCCTGATCGTCGAATTCGCGCGCGAGCTCGAATTCGCCGGGCGGTCACCGATCCGTGCCGCGATCGAGGCGAGCCGGCTGCGGTTGCGGCCGATCCTGATGACCTCGATGGCGTTCATCATGGGCGTGCTGCCGCTGGTGCTGTCGACCGGCGCGGGCTCGGAGATGCGGCGCGCGATGGGCGTCGCGGTGTTCTCCGGCATGATCGGCGTCACCGTGTTCGGCCTGTTCCTGACGCCGGTGTTCTACGTGCTGCTGCGCAGCCTCACCGGGATGAAGCCGCTGACGCAGCACGGCGAGACGACTATCCCTGGAAAAGCACACGCGGCATGATGCCGCGTGTACAGAACGTTTTCGAGCGAAGTGGATACCGGTTCGCGTGAAGAAAACGCGGCAAAACAAAAAAACGAGAGCTTCGGCTTTGATTCAATCAAAACTGAAGCTCTCGTTCGTGTCATTTTCGGCGAGGTCAGGCTGCGATATCGAGCAGCAGCAATGACGAACCGCGGACCAGCACCTTCCGGCCCGCGGGCGTCAGCTCAAACGAGTCTCCTCGCACCGCAACATAGCCGAGCGTGACCAGGCTCTCGACGGCAAAGCGGTTCAGCCGTGAAGGGTTTGCTGCGGGAGCCCGCAACGCTTTCAGCGCATCCCACTGATCGGGTCTGAGTTCGAATTCTTCGCTCATCGGTCCAGGCACTCCAGAAGTTCTTGGCGAGCGAGATACAGAGCGCAGATGAATTTCGTGCGACCACAACGAGTCAGGATTTCGATTTATGTGGACGCGTCGTCACATCGCCGTGTCATTGGAATACTTCAATTTTTTCGAATCGTTGCGGCGCAATAACGCGTGATTTCGTCACAGTGATTAATCCCAAATTGTCACACAGGTTAATCGTCTCGATTAACCGCGCCGCACACTTGCGCCCCCATCGACCGGCAACGTGACGCCGGTCACGAAATCCGCTTCATCGGACGCGAGAAACAGCGCGGCATTGGCGACGTCCCAGCCGGTGCCCATCTTGTGACGCAGCGGCACCTTGCTGTCGCGTTCGGCCTCGACTTCGGCGCGGCTCTTCTTGAATTCGCGGGCGCGCGTGTCGACCGCCATCGGCGTGTTCATCAATCCCGGCAGGATCACGTTTGCGCGAATGCCATATTGCGCATTCTGGTAGGCGAGCTGTTCGGTGAAGGCGATCATCGCCGACTTGGTCGCCTTGTAGGCGACGTAGGGATAGGTCGTGATCGCGGCCATCGACGAGATGTTGATGATCGAGCCACGCTGCTGCGTGCGCATGATCGGAATCACATGCTTGGCGGCGAGGATGCAGCTCTTCAGATTGATCGCCACGCAGCGATCGAACGCCTCTTCTGATATGTCGAGCAGTTCGGCATCGCCGCCGGAGAGGCTGACGCCGACATTGTTGTGCAGGATGTCGACGCTGCCCCAGCGGCCATGTGCATCAGCCACCATCGCCTTGATGTCGGCGTTCTTGGTGACGTCGGCCTTGAAGGCGACTGAAGTGCCGCCCTTGGCCGCGATCAGGTCGACGGTCTCCTGCGCCGATGCCAGATTGTGATCGACGCACAGCACCCTGGCGCCTTCGCGCGCGAAGGTCAGCGCGGTGGCGCGGCCGTTGCCGATCCCCTCGCCGGGGCTTTGGCCGGCACCCACGACGATGGCGACGCGATCTTGCAGGCGCATGTCACTTCACTCCCTGTAGCGGGTACTGCTGCAGTACCTCCTTGTAGTAAGGCTCGTTGTCGATCTGCATGGTGGCGAGCACCCGCACCACGGCGCAGTAGAATGCGATCGTCAGCACGAGGTCGGTCATGTGCTCGTCGGACAGCTCGCGCTTGATCTCGGCGAAGGTCGCCTCCGACATCGCGAGCTCGCGCACCATCTCGCGGGCGCCCTTCAGGATCGCTTTCGCCAGCGGCTCGAGCTTCGACGGCTGGCCTTTGGTCTCCGCGATCAGGCCCTGGATATCCTCGTCGGTGACGCCGAACTCCTTGCCGATCTTCACATGGTGGGTGAATTCGTATTCCGACTGCTCGAGCCAGCCGACCTGCAGGATCGCGAGTTCGCGCAGCCTGGGATCGAGCTTGCTCTTGAAGCGGATATAGCCGCCGACGCCGTTGAAGGCGCGCGCCATGTCCGGCGAGTTCACCAGCAGCTTGTGCAGATTGGTATTGCGCTTGAGCATGTCGCGATATTCGGGGGCGACCTGATCGGCTTCGAGATAGGGCAGGCGGGCCATTATTGTTGTCCTTTTTCGGCGGCTTGCGGGAGAGACGGCTGTTGTTTCAGCCGTAGAGGGCTTTGTGCTCGCTTTCGTAGTTGGCGTAGGAATCCTTCATGCTGGCGCCGTTGAGCAGCATCGTTGCGACCACCGCGTTGTCGGCATCGAACACGGTCGAGCGCACCCACATGCTCTCGGTGCGCTTGCTGCCGGAAAGCGCCACGACCTCGCGCTCGACCCAATAGGTCTCGCCGGGGAAGAGCGGCCCGCGCAAAAGACGGATCTCCTGGTCGGCGAACAGCCCGACCGCGGGGCCGCGGACCGGCAGCCGGTCCTCGCGCGCGCGGTACTGGAACAGCACGCTCAGCATCTCCATCGGGATGATGGCGCGGCCCCAGGGATTGTGCTCCAGCGAATAATAATCCGAAGGCTCGGTGATCACCCTGAGCTTGTCGGCGAGCGAAAACGGATAGAGATCGCCCATGTTCTGGTCGAAATCCATCTTGATCGCCTGCCGCGGCGTCTTCATGCCGACCTTGATATCGGCGAGGATCACGGGATCGGTCAGTGGCTTCAATTCGCCGAGCCGGTGACTGAGCGCCGTCTCGCTGCCGTCGCCGTCGATCGAGGCGGTGCCGCGCAGGATCTCGGTGCCGTCACGCTTGATCATCCCGATCGTGCAAACGGTCTGGCCGGGCTTCGGCTTCTCGATCTGGGCCTGCACCTCTTCGCCTTCGAACACCGGGCTGCGGTAATGCGCCGAGAGGCATCCGGTCATGAACCAGGCCCGGCCCCAGATCCGCTCGCACAGCGGCGCGAACTGGCTGAAATGGGTCGGCCCCTCGATCGTGCCGCCGCGGAAGCCGAGCTTCTGCGCGGTTGCATCGTCGTGAATCGAGGCGTGGGAATCGTAGGTCTGGGCTTGCAGCATCTGCTTCGGGCTGCGCCAGGGACCCACCAGCAGATCGCCGTTCTCCACGATTTCCGTCGTGAACGCGGATTCGACTGTAATCATCCTTGGTCTCCCTTGCGCGCCACCGTTTCAAAGATGCCGGGGTTCGGCAAGGCCTTGCAGAGCAGCAAGGCCTCGCAGAGCGACAAGGCCTCGCATGCGCAACATGAGATATGTGCTGCGGCCATGGAACGGGGCTGTTCATGCATAACAAAATCAGTGCATGCTGATGCATGATCATTTCGGAAGATAATCAGACCGGTTCGGACCGGCGTGGCTGACTGACGGGGAAACTGATGGCGTTGATGGAAGTTGGACTGGACGACAAGTACCGGTTGGATACGAAACGAATCTTCCTCTCCGGTACCCAGGCGCTGGTCCGATTGCCCATGTTGCAGCGCGAACGTGACCGCGCGAACGGGCTGAACACCGCCGGTTTCATCTCCGGTTACCGCGGCTCGCCGCTCGGCATGTACGACCACGCGCTGTGGCGGGCGAAATCCTTCCTCAGGGAACATGACATCGCCTTCGTCCCCGGCCTCAACGAGGATCTGGCGGCGACCGCGGTGTGGGGCAGCCAGCAGGTCGGCATGTTCCCCGGCGCCAAGGTCGATGGCGTGTTCGGCATCTGGTACGGCAAGGGCCCCGGCGTCGACCGCTCGCTCGATGCGCTCAAGCACGCCAATTCCGCCGGCACCTCGCCGAACGGCGGCGTGATCGCGCTGGCCGGCGACGACCATGGCTGCCAGTCCTCCACCTTGGCGCATCAGAGCGAGCAGGTGTTCGCCTCGGCGCTGATGCCGGTGGTCAATCCGGCGACGCTGCAGGATTATCTCGACCTCGGCATCCTCGGCTTCGCGCTGTCGCGCTATTCCGGCTGCTGGGTCGGCTTCAAGGCGATCTCGGAGACGGTGGAAAGCTCGGCCTCGATCGTCAGCGATCCCGATCGCATCAAGATCATCATCCCCGACGATTTCGAGATGCCGCCGGACGGGCTCTCGATCCGCTGGCCGGATCCGCCGCTCGAAGCCGAGCGCAGGCTGCACGGGCCCAAGATGGAGGCGGTCGCGGCCTTCGCCCGCGTCAACCGCTTCGACCGCATCGTGCTGGATTCCAAGCCGGCGCGGCTCGGCATCATGGCGACCGGCAAGGCCTATCTCGATCTGCGTCAGGCGCTCGCCGATCTCGGCATCACCGATGCCGATGCGCAGGCGCTCGGGCTGCGCATCTACAAGGTGGCGCTGACCTGGCCGCTCGAAGCGCGCGGCGCGCGCGCCTTCGCTGAGGGCCTGCAGGATGTGCTGGTCGTCGAGGAGAAGCGCGGCTTCATCGAGGACCAGCTGGTCCGCATCCTCTACAACATGGACGCCTCCAAGCGTCCCTCGGTGGTCGGCAAGCGCGACGAGAGCGGGGCGCCTCTGCTGCCGAGCGAGGGCGAGCTGACGCCGACCATGGTCGCCGCCGCCGTGGTGGCGCGGCTGCGCAAGCTTGGTCACCGCAGCCCGCTGCTGGAGCAGCGTTTGGCAAAACTCGAGGCGTTCGATCGCCCGGCCGAGGGCACGGGCACCGCGAAGCTGCAGCGCACGCCGTATTTCTGCTCCGGCTGCCCGCACAACTCGTCGACCAAGATTCCCGAGGGCAGCCGCGCCATGGCCGGCATCGGCTGCCACGGCATGGCGCTGTCGGTGCCGAACCGCAACACCCAGACCATCTCGCATATGGGCGCGGAGGGCGTGAGCTGGATCGGGCAGGCGCCGTTCACCAGCGAACAGCATGTGTTCCAGAATCTCGGCGACGGCACCTACACCCATTCCGGCTTGCTGGCGCTGCGCGCGGCGGCCGCGGCCGGCGTCAACATCACCTACAAGATCCTCTACAATGATGCGGTGGCGATGACCGGCGGGCAGCCGGCCGAGGGCGGCTTCACGGTGTCGCAGATCGCGCATCAGGTCGCGGCTGAAGGCACCAGGAAGCTTGCGATCGTCTCCGACGATCCGGACAAATATCCCGCCAATTATTTCCCGTCCGGCGCCACCATCCACCATCGCCGCGAGCTCGATGCCGTGCAGCGCACCCTGCGCGAGGTCGAGGGCCTCACCGTCCTGATCTACGACCAGACCTGCGCCGCCGAGAAGCGCCGCCGCCGCAAGCGCGGGCTGTTCCCCGATCCCGCCAAGCGCGTCTTCATCAACGAGCGCGTCTGCGAGGGTTGCGGCGACTGCTCGGTGGCGTCGAACTGCGTCTCGGTGCAGCCGCTGGAGACCGAGCTCGGCCGCAAGCGCCGCATCGACCAGTCGAACTGCAACAAGGATTTCTCCTGCATCGAGGGCTTCTGCCCGAGCTTTGTGATGGTGCAGGAGCCCAAGCTGCGCAAGGCGGACCGCGCCGCCGCCGATCCCAAGGCGTTGTTCGCCGATTTGCCGACGCCGCCTGCGGCCGCGTTGAGCAATCCCTACAACATCCTGATCACCGGCATCGGCGGCACCGGCGTCATTACCATCGGCGCGCTGCTCGGTATGGCTGCGCATGTCGAGGGGCTCGCCTGCTCGACGCTCGACTTTACCGGCCTGTCGCAGAAGAACGGCGCGGTCATGAGCCATGTCCGGCTCGCGCCCGCCTCCGACATGCTGACCACGGTTCGCATCGCGCCGGGCAACGCCAACCTGATCCTCGGCTGCGACCTGGTCGTCGCCACCAGCGTGCCGGCCCTGAGCCGCGCCGAGCGCGGCGTTACCCGCGCCGTGGTCAACGCCGATCTCTTGCCGACCGCGAGCTTCGTGATCGATCCCGATATCGACTTCGAAGCCAGCTCGATGCGCGATGCGCTGAACGGCGCCGTGACGCCAGGCGATCTCGACATCCTCGATGCTACCGGGCTTGCCACGGCGCTGATGGGCGACAGCATCGCCACCAACGCCTTCATGCTCGGCTTCGCGTTTCAGCGCGGCGCGATCCCGCTGTCGCTGGAAGCGATCCTGAAGGCGATCGAGCTCAACGGCGCCGCCATCGAGATGAACAAGACTGCGTTCTCATGGGGCCGGCTCGCCGCGCACGATTTGCAACGCGTAGTCAGCGCCGCGCGCTTCAAGAGCGCCGGTGCCGCGCCGGCCAAGAAGACGCTCGATGAGGAGATCGCGTTCCGCGCCAAATTCCTCACCGACTATCAGGATGCGGCTTACGCCAAGCGTTATCTCGACGATGTCGCGCGCGTCCGCACCGCCGAGGCGGCGGCCGCGCCGGGCTCGCAGGACCTGACCGAAGCCTTCGCAAAGGGCCTGTTCAAGCTGATGGCCTACAAGGACGAATACGAGGTCGCGCGGCTCTATTCCGACGGCGAGTTCAGCAAGGCCTTGAGGGAGCAGTTCGAAGGCAATTCCGGCTTGAAGGTCTTGCTGGCGCCGCCGCTGCTGGCCCAGCGTGATCCCGTCACCGGGCGGCTGCAGAAGCGCGAATTCGGTCCGTGGATTTTCACCGCGTTCGGCATGCTCGCAAAGCTGAAGGGCCTGCGCGGCACCGCCTTCGACATCTTCGGCTATACCGCCGAGCGCAAGATGGAGCGCGCATTGCCGGTCGAGTATTCGACAATGATCCTGCGTCATCTCGACGGTAAGAAGCCGCTCGACTTGCCGCGCCTCGTGGCGCTGGCGAAGGCGGCGGACCTCGTGCGTGGTTATGGCCACATCAAGGAGGGCAACGTCGCCCGCTACCGCACCGAATGCGCGCGGCTGGAGCGCGCGATCAGCCAGCCGCTGGCGCAGGCGGCTGAATAGGGGCCGGGGAACTTTCCGCGGCCGCCCTGGTGACCGGTAACTCTGCCCGCAACCAGCGGCTGGATTCGCGCGGCCGAGCCCCTACATGATGGCTGTCTGTTCGAGTGATTTCAGGAGGCCGTTGATGGTCCTGAAAAACGCTTTTGTTGCAATCGTTTGCACCGCGTGCCTGACTTGGGGTGGCGTGGCGTTGGCCGACGAGTACGGCCCCAGCGAATTCTTCAGCCTCGATCTCTCCAAGGCGGTGCTGTCGCCGAAGCGGCTTGGCCCGCCGACGCAGTTCGAGCCCGTTCCGGTCGAGGCGAAGACCGACCATGGCCCCGATCAGCATGCAAATGTCGAGCCGCAGGTCGAGGAGCCGAAAGTCGCGCCGAAGAAAGCCGTGCGGACCACCAGGGTGACCGCACCGCACGAGAAGAAGCGCGCGGAAGTGCGCGTGCCCGCCCGCGCCAAGCTCGCGCGCCGCCACTCGAACCCGCTCGATGCGGAGGCCCGCGACACACGGATCCAGACCTGGCCGTGCCGCACCGGCGGCATTTGCAACTGGCATCGGTGAGGCGGCGCTCTCGCGCAGATCCACGTGCGCATCCACAAGAATGTTAAGCCCGTCATCCTTCGAGGCTCGCTCCGCTCGCGCTTCAGGATGACGGGTTTAGATCGAATGCTCGGCGTGCTGCGTTTCCAATCGACGTAACCGAGTCATCCCGCCGTCGCAAAACCGTCGGCAGAGAGTCAAGAAACCGTAAGGCCGGAGTCAAGGAGCGCAGGCAAAACCTTCGTTGCGATTCGACGAAGGTTATTCGATGCCGACAGCGATCTCCGCGGGGCGGCGAGGCCAGCTTCTGGTGCGCTCGGCGTCGACCGCCGCGCTGGCGGGATTCGGAGCGCTGGCCAAACCATATCTGAGCCGCGCCGCGGATCGGCCGGCGATCGCGGGCATCCAGTCCGGCGACGTCGCAAGCGATTCCGCTGTCATCTGGGCCCGCGCCGATCGCGCGGCGCGGATGCACGTCGAATGCGCCGCGGTCGAAAGCTTCGCCAGCATCCTGCGCGCCGCGTCCGCCGATGCGGTGCCCGAGCGCGACTTCACCGCCAAGTTGCTGCTCGACGGCCTGCCGCCGGGCCAGGACCTGTTCTATCGCGTGCGCTTCGAGGACCGCGACGGCACATCAGGCGAAAGCCGGGTCGGCCATTTCCGAACCGCGCCGGCCGACCGGCGTCCCGTCTCGTTCGTCTGGTCCGGCGACGTCGTCGGGCAGGGCTGGGGCATCGACCCCGCGCGCGGCGGCCTGCGCAGCTACCGCACCATGCTGAACGAGCGCCCGGACTTCTTCATCCATTCCGGCGATCACATCTACGCCGATTGCACGGTGCCGTCGGAGCAGAAACTCCCCAACGGTGAGATCTGGCGCAACATCGTCACCGAGGAGAAATCCGCCGTCGCGCAAAGCCTCGATCAGTTTCGCGGCAACTACAAATACAACTGGCTCGACGACAATTTTCGCACCTTCCACGCCGAGGTGCCGATGTTCGCGCAGTGGGACGACCACGAGGTGGCCGACGACTGGTCGCCGCTCGGCACCACCGATGCGACCGGCTATGAGGCTGACGGCAGCTCGCGCCTGGTGGCGCGGGCACGCCGCGCCTTCCACGAATTCATGCCGATGCGGCTGATGCCGGAGCGCGATGGCCGGGTCTACCGCAAGATTCCCTACGGGCCGCTGCTCGACGTCTTCATCATCGACATGCGCTCCTACCGCGATTCCAGCTGGAACCAGCAGGGCGATCCGGACCAGGCCCGCATCCTCGGCCAGAGCCAGCTTGCCTGGCTGAAGCGGGAGCTGGTGGCGTCGGATGCTGTCTGGAAGGTGATCGCCGCGGATCTGCCGATCGGTCTCGTCAGCCTCGATGCGGTCGCGCTCGGCGACGGTCCGCCCGCGCGGCGCGAGCACGAGATCGCCGATCTGTTGTCCTTCATGAAGCGCGCCGGGGTCCGCAACACGGTGTGGCTCACCGCCGACATGCACTACACCGCCGCGCATCATTATGATCCGAACCGCGCGGTGTTCCAGGAGTTCGAGCCGTTCTGGGAGTTCGTCTCCGGTCCGCTGCATGCCGGCACCTGGTCGCCGGGTGAGCTCGACAACACCTTTGGCCCGAAGGCGATGTACCAGAAGGGCTGCTCGACCGAGCAGGGCGACAATCTCGCGCCGTGCTTCGGGCTGCAATTCTTCGGCCGCGTCGACATCGACGGCAAGACCGGCGTGATGACGGTGACGCTGAAGGACGTCGACAACCACGACCTCTGGTCGGTCGATATCGAGCCGCGGCCGGACGCGCGGCCCGGCCAGATCATGGCGCAGCACATCTAGCGCCCTCTCTGATCCCGTCGCGACATCTTGATTGCCGGCGTCTTGCCCGAGGGGCCGGTTTGCGGGCAGACTGCGTGTCGGCAGTCCTGCCAATTTCATTCCCACGAAACGATTTGCTGGCGTGACGTCGTCGATGGCATCGGCGTCCCACGCGTCAGGAGCCATCCATGGAAAATCTGCAGACACAGGGCATCAGCCTGCCGCAGCTCGGGCTCGGCACCTTCCGCATGCAGGGCGATACCTGCCGCGCGGCGGTCGAGAGCGCGCTTGGGCTCGGCTATCGGCATATCGACACCGCCGAGATGTACGGCAATGAAGAGGCGATCGGGGCGGCGATCGCGGCCTCGAATGTCGCGCGCAAGGACCTGCACGTGACCACCAAGGTCTGGCACGAGAACCTGGCGCCGGATGCGATCCGAACAGCGTTCGACGCCAGCCTGAAGAAGCTGCGGCTCGATCACGTCGATCTCTATCTGGTGCACTGGCCGTCGCGGAGCATGAAGCTGCCTGCCGTCTTCGAGACGCTGATGAAGCTGAAGGAGGAAGGCCGCACCCGCGCGATCGGCGTCGCCAATTTCACCACCGCGTTGCTCAAGACCGTGGTCGAGGACATCAAGGCGCCGATCGCCTGCAACCAGATCGAATATCACGCGATGCTGGACCAGGCGCCGGTGCGCAAATATCTCGCCGCGAAATCGATCCCGCTGGTGGCCTATTGTCCACTCGCCCAGGGCCGCTTCGCCACCGACGAGACGCTGGCGAAAATCGGCAGCAAGCACGATGCGACCGCGGCGCAGGTGGCGCTGAAATGGCTGCTCGATCAGGATGGCGTGGCGGCTATTCCGAAAGCCTCGCGCGCCGAAAGCCAAAAGGCCAACCTCGACGCACTGAAGGTCAAGCTCGACGACGAGGACCGCAAGGCGATTGCGGCGCTGCGCAAGGACATGCGCTGCGTCAATCCGGGGTTTGCGCCGGCGTGGGATTGAGGCCGCTGGCCCTGAGGAAGCAGAAAGAAAAAATGGCTCCGTGAGGAGCCATTTTCCGTTGTCTCGGTCTTTAGTAGTGATGACGCTTGATGATCACCGTCCGGTCATGGCCGTGATGCCAGCCGTGATGCCAACCGCGATGCCAGCCACGGTCATGGCGCATTTCGGCGCGTGCGCCCCAGCCGCGGTCCCAGTGATGATGATCGCCATGTCTGATCACGACCGTCTCGGCGCTCGCGATCGACGGGACGGCCACCGCAAGCGCACCAACCGCCGCGAGAACAAAGCCAATCTTTTTCATCTCATCCTCCTCAAATAAGCGAAGAGAAAACCGTACGGAGATTGAAACGTTCCGCAGGAACCAGAGGAGTTTTCTGAACGCTTGTTCAGCAACTGCCTCGAACGCTGCTGCCGTCGCGTGTTGGTACGCACAACCGATGAGCGAGCGCACGGGCTGCTTTCCCGGCCTTGCCTAACCGCTGCGTCCGACGCATCATCGCGCCATAAAAATCAATGTTCGGGGGGACGTTGCCGTGAGCGAATTTTCACGCCGGGATTTTTTGAAAGTGACGGGATCGGCCGCTGCCGCAGCCATCGCGAGGCCAGCCGCTGCGACGATGGGGCCGGACGACAAGTTCGACCTCGTGATCAAGAACGGCGATGTCATCGATCCCAGCCAGTCGCTGCGCGGCAAGCGCGACATCGGCATCCGCTGGGGCATCGTTGAGGCGATCGAAGACGAAATCCCGGCCGCTCGCGCCGCCAGGACTATCGACGCCTCGGGCAAGCTCGTGATGCCCGGCCTGGTCGATCTGCACTGCCACGTCTACCCGTACGGATCGGCGATCGGCATTCCCGCCGACGAGCTGGTGCAATTCCAGGGCACCACGACGGTGGTCTCGGCGGGCGACGCCGGCGTCAACAACCTCGCGGCGCTGCGGCGCTTCATCGTGGCGCAATCGCGGGCCAGGATCTACGCCTTCGTCCACATCGCCAACAACGGCCTGTCGGCATTCCCGGTGGCCGAGCTCTACAACATCGACAACGCCCAGGTCGAAGCCTGCGCGATGGCGCTGGCCGAGAACCCCGACTTCCTGATCGGGGTCAAGGTGCGGATGTCGGAAAACGTCATCTTCAAGCACGGCCTCGAGCCGCTGAAGCGCGGCATTCAGGCCTGCGAGATGTGCGGTTGGCCGGCGCGGATGATGGTGCATATCGGCGGCGTCGAGACCAGGGAGCTGATGTCCGACATCCTCAATCTGCTGCGGCCGGGCGATATCCTGACCCATGCCTATTCCGGTGCGCCGAACATGTCGGGCGCTTTCACCAATATCGTGCAGGAGGGCAAGCTGTTGCCGGCGGCGCTCGCGGCCAAGCAGCGCGGTGTGCTGTTCGATGTCGGCCATGGCGGCGGCAGCTTCGATTTCACGGTGGCCGAGATCGCGATCCCCGCCGGCTGCACGCCCGATACGATCTCCTCCGACATCCACGTCTTCTCGGGCAACTCGCCCGGCATCCCGTTCCTGCCGAACGTGATGAGCAAGTTCCTCGCGATGGGCTCGTCGCTGGATCAGGTGGTGGCGATGGCGACCTCGGTGCCAGCGCGGATCATCAACCGGACCCCGAAGGTCGGCACGCTGCAGCGTGGCGCGCCCGGCGACGTCGCGATCATGGATCTCGTCGAAGGCCCGGTGTCCTTCGTCGACACCCGCAACAACAAACGCGACGGCAATCTGCTGCTGAAGCCGGTGCAGACCGTGGTCAACGGCGTGCCGTTCGGCCGGCCCTATCAGGCGCCATTTTCGGTGAGGTGAGGGCAGGTGGAGAGATGGATTGCTTCGCTTCGTCCGCAACGACGACGCAACCAGCCGTCATTGCGAGGAGCGTAGCGACGAAGCAATCCATCTTGCCGCTTGGACCACCTATTCGAAGTCGTTAGCCGCGCTTCTCCACATTGCTGCTGCGCGCCGGCACCCCGAACTCCTTGCGGCACACCTCGGCCAGCACGGCAACGCCCTCGCGGATCTGCTCGTGCGAGGGGCTGGCGAAGCAGAGGCGGAGCCGGCTGCCGGAATGGGCCTTGCTGGTCGACCATTCCGGTCCCGGATTGATCGAGACGCCGGCGGCAAGCGCCGCCTGATAAAGCTTCAACGTGTCGACATTGTCGGGCAGCTTGACCCAGAGGAAGATGCCGCCCTTGGGCGCCTCGAACTCGGCCGCGGTGCCGAACTGCTCGTTCAACGCCTCCATCAGCGTATCGAGCTTGGCGCGCAGGCCCTTGGTCAGGCGCGGCACGTGGGTCGAAAAATGCGGCGCGCAATATTCCGCGAGCACCATCTGCTCCAGTGCGCCGGAGCCGGCGTCGGTCTTCAGCGGCAGCATTCGCGACATGATCTCCCAGGGCGCGACGATGAAGCCGACGCGCAGCGCAGGCGCGATCGACTTCGAGAACGAGCCGATATGGATCACGCCGCCATGCTTGCTCATGGCATAGATCGCGGGCGGCCGTTCGCCGCTCCAGATCAAATCGGCATAGCAATCGTCCTCGAAGATCGGCACGCCGTATTCCCTTGACAGCTTCAGCATCTCGGCGCGGCGGCTCTCGGGAAGGATCGAGCCGGTCGGGTTCTGCACCGTCGGGATGGTGTAGATGTATTTCGGCGTGATGCCGCGCCGCTTGTGATCGGCGAGTGCTGCAGCCAGCGCGTCGATCCTGATGCCTTCGCCATCGAGGGGAATGCCGACCGCATTGACGCCAAGCCGTGTCAGCCGGTTCAGTGAGCCCTGATAGGTTTCCTGTTCGATCAGCACGGTATCGCCCTTGGCGAGCAAGGTGTGATTGACCAGATCGAGCGCCTGCAGCGAGCCGGAGACGATCATGATCTCGTCCGGCGTGCAGGCAATCCCGGCGTCGCGCTTCAGCTTCTCGGTCAGGAACTGGCGCAGCGGCAGATAGCCCTGCGGCCCGTGCGCGAGGTTGTAGGTCGCGAGATTCCTGCCCTCGCGCGTCAACACGGCGTTGACCGCCTCCAGCAGCCCGTCGACCGGGACCTGGTCGGGATCGTTGTTGCCGCCGACGAAGCTGTATCTGGCGAGCCCGGTCCAGCGTGCGGCCGGGGCAGGCAGGCCGGCCGGGAGCAGCGGTGCAAAGTCGAACTGGGCTGAGGTGGACATGGACGTTTCGCTCCGTGTTGTTATCGTTGAGAAGGCCGCGGCGAGCGGCCTTCCATGAGGTTAGTTCTTGCCGACCGGCCGCATCGGCCGGCCCTGGCTGATGAAGGCGTAGTGCCCTGCGCCGACACTGCCGACCATCAGGGCCTCGACCGCCGGTTCCGCGATCTCGCCGGCGGCCGCCCAATCGACCACGAAATTCGCGCCGGTGCCGCCGCGGGTATCGGTCGTGGCGATCGCGACCTCGACGGTCGCAAACGGTTTTAGCGCGACCGGCGATTTGAGGTAGCTCTCCACCATCTTGCCTGATGTGTCGAAATAGGCGATCCGCTTCAGCACCAGCGGCTTCGTCTCGGAAGCGTTGTGCACGCTGAGCGTCACCGAAAAATCGGCCCTGAGCTTGCCCTGGCTCATCGACACGCTGGAATACACCGGCACGTAGAATGCACCGGAGGCGGTGAGGCCCTCCGATGGCACCGCCGTCAACGAGTTCGCGAAATTTTGTTCAATACCTGCCGAGGATTGTGCTAGCGCCTCTGACATGCGCACGGTGAGCAGGCAGAGCAAAACTGCGAGAAAAATGCCGCCTGCGCGGATGTGACACATTGCTCGGTTGATCCTCACGCCCGGCCCTCTAGGTTGCGGCAACAGGAAGTCTTTGACGCATGCATGAACTGATTCCCGATATCACGCTCTGTATCCTGTTTGCCTGGGGGATTGGGCTGCTGGCCCATTTCTCCCGACAACCGCTGATACTGGCCTACCTTATCGCCGGCTTTTTCATTGGTCCATTCGGCATGGGCTGGGTCAAGTCCCAGGAATCGATCAGCGTCATCTCCGAGCTCGGCCTGATCTTCATGCTGTTCATGATCGGGCTGGAAATCGACCTCAAGAAGATCATCCGTGCCGGCAAGGTCATCCTGTTCGCCGGAGCCGGCGAGCTGATCGGCGGCTGCCTGATCGGCGTGGCGTTCTTTGCGGCTATCGGGCTTGCGGTCGGCGGCGGCAAGTTCGACGCGATCTATCTCTGCGTCGCCTGCGCGCTGTCCTCGACCGTGATCATCGTCAAGGTGCTCTACGAGAAGCGCGAACTGGACACGCTGCCGGGCCGCATCACGCTCGGCGTGCTGGTGCTGCAGGACATCTTCGCGATCCTGTTCCTGGCGGTGCAGCCGAGCCTCGACAATCTGCAGATCAGCGTCGTGCTGCTGTCGATCGCCCGCGTCGCGGTGCTGGTCGCGACCGCGCTGGTGCTGAGCCGCTACGTGCTGCCGCGGCTGTTCCACCAGATCGCGCGGCGGCCCGAACTCGTGCTGCTCGGCGCGCTCGCCTGGTGCTTCCTGATCGGCGAGATCGCCGAGCGGCTGCATCTGTCGCGCGAGATGGGCTCGCTGGTCGCCGGCGTCTCGATCTCGACCTTTCCCTATGCGCTCGACGTCACCGCCAAGGTCACGACGTTGCGGGATTTCTTCATCACGCTGTTCTTTGTCGCGCTCGGCATGACGATCCCGATTCCGGGCCTCTCGGTGATCTGGCTTGCGCTCGTCATCGCGGCCTTCACGGTGGCGAGCCGCCTGATCACGACGTTCACGCCGCTCTATCTGATGAAGCAGGGCCTGCGCGCCAGCCTGCTGCCGGCGATCAACCTGGCGCAGATCTCGGAGTTCTCGCTGGTGGTGATCCAGACCGGCGTCGCCGCCAACCACATCGGAACCGAAACCGCGAGTGCGGCCTCGTTCGCCTTCGTCGTGCTGGCGGTGCTCTCGACCTTCGCGATGGGGCGCAGCGACCAGATCGTGCGCGGCCTGATCGGTCCGTTGAAGCGGATCGGGCTGCGCGACCTCGACCAGGAAGGCCAGGGCCGCGGCGAGGCCGGGCACGAGGGCGGACATGGCGAGATCCGGCGCATCGTCATCCTCGGCTTTTTCCGCGCGGCGAGCGCGCTGATCAGCCAGATCGAGCGGCAGAACCAGTCGCTGCTCGAGCAGATCAGCGTGATCGATTTCAACCCGCTGGTGTTCCGCACGCTGTCCGACCGCGGCATGCATGTGATCTATGGCGACATCAGCAATGTCGACACCCTGGTTCATGCCGGCATCGGCAACGCCGAGATCATCATCCTGAGCGTGCCGGATTTCCTGCTGGTAGGCGCCGACAACGAGAAGCTGGTGCGCCACGTCCGCGCCCTCAATCCGACCGCGCGGATCGTTGCCACCGCGGACCTGTTGACCGGCGTCGACGACCTCTACGGCGCCGGCGCCGACTACGTGACGGTGACCCGGCTCAGCGACGCCGGCGAGCTTTACTCCGTGATCGAGGCGGCCGACGCCGGTCTGCTCGACGACAAGCGCGCCGAGCTGGACGCCCAGCTCAGCGACCGGCGCGAGGTGCTGCCGTAGGCGAGCCGGTTTTGTAGCCCGGATGGAGCCAACGGGTCGCGCGAACGCACGCCCGATGACAGGCTCCGCGAAATCCGGGGATCGTGCACGCGGAAATGTCCCGGATTGCGCTTCGCTCCATCCGGGCTACGGAAACCGTAACCGCCCTGGTATCCCTGCCGGATGCATGGCGGGTTGCATAATGATACTGGCGCTGACATCGGAACCCGGCTAATCCACTGCCTGCATATAGCGAGATGTCAGGACAATGGCCGATACGATCCAGGAAGTGCTGCAAGCCTTTGCGAAGGGTGAACTCGTTGTCGTCACCGACGATGACGACCGGGAAGGCGAGGGCGATCTGATCGTCGCGGCGTCGCTCTGTACGGCGGAGAAGATGGCTTTCATCATCCGCCACACCTCCGGCATCGTCTGCGCGCCGATCACCACCGAGGACGCCCGCCGGCTGCGGCTCGACCCGATGGTGGCGCACAACGAGTCCAACCACACCACTGCCTTCACGGTCTCGATCGACTACAAGCCCGATGGCGGCACCGGCATCTCCGCCGAGGAGCGCGCCTCCTGCTGCCGCGCGCTCGCCAATCCCAATGCCGGCGCCAATGATTTCGCGCGCCCCGGTCACATCTTCCCGCTGATCGCGCGCGACGGCGGCGTGCTGCTGCGCTCCGGCCACACCGAGGCGGCGGTCGATCTGTGCCGGCTCTCCGGGCTGCCGCCGGTCGGCGTCATCAGCGAACTGATGAACGACGATGGAACCGTGATGAAGGGCGAGCAGGTCGCGAAATTCGCCGCCGCCCACAAGCTCAAGCATGTCACGATCGCGGACATGATCGCCTATCGCCAGGCGCGCGAGAAGCTGATCGAGCGGGTCGCGACCTTCACCACCGAAAGCCCGATCGGCCCGCTGCAGGGTTATGCCTATCGCTCGCCGTTCGACGAGATCATGCATGCCGCCTTCGTCTATAACGGCATCGGCGACGGCCGGGACGTGCTGACGCGGCTGCACAAGCCCAACATCGTGAAAGACCTGTTCACCGGGCCGGCGCGAATGGAAGCCGTGCTGCGGCACTTCAAGGATGCCGGCCGCGGCGTGCTGGTATATCTGCGCGATGGTGCCGCCGGTGTTCCGGTCGAGCCGGTTGGCGAGCAGAAGACGGCGGAGGCCGATCGTCACAGGCAATGGCGCGAGGTCGGCGTCGGCGCACAGATCCTGCGTGATCTCGGCGTCACCTCGATCCGGCACCTGACCTCGTCGGTGCATGACTACAAGGGATTGTCAGGTTTCGGCATCGAGATCGTGTCGAACGAGAAGCTGGAGACCTGACGTCAGTCATTCCGGGTTCGATGCTGTGCATCGCCCCGGAATGACGGTGAGAGGATCACCAATTGCGCTTCGCAGCATAGCGCTTTAATTTATCCGCCAATTTCCGATAGACGATGCGAAAGGATGTTTCATGAGCGTGCGCCCCCAGGCCAAGGACAAGCCGGCTGCCGCCAGCTTCCAGTGGGATGATCCGTTCCTGCTCGACGACCAGCTCACCGAAGACGAGCGCCTGATCCGCGACACTGCGCGGGCCTATGCGCAGGACAAGCTGCTGCCGCGGGTCACCAAGGCCTATCTGGAAGAAAAAACCGATCGCGAGATCTTCAACGAAATGGGCGAGCTCGGCCTGATCGGCGTGACGCTGCCCGAGGAGTATGGCTGCGCCAACGCGAGCTACGTGGCCTATGGCCTCGTGGCGCGTGAGATCGAACGTGTCGATAGCGGCTATCGCTCGATGAACTCGGTGCAGTCGTCGCTGGTGATGTATCCGATCTACGCCTATGGCGACGAAAACCAGCGCAAGAAATATCTGCCCAAGCTTGCGACCGGGGAATGGGTCGGCTGCTTCGGCCTGACCGAGCCGGACGCCGGTTCCGATCCCGGCGGCATGAAGACCCGCGCCGAAAAGGTCGCCGACGGCTACAAGCTGAACGGTGCCAAGATGTGGATCTCGAACGCGCCGATCGCCGACGTGTTCGTGGTGTGGGCCAAGTCGGCGGCGCACGACAACCAGATCCGCGGCTTCATTCTCGAGAAGGGCATGAAGGGCCTGTCGGCGCCGAAGGTCGGCGGCAAGCTGTCGCTGCGCGCCTCGATCACCGGCGAGATCGTGCTCGACAATGTGGTGGTGCCGGAAAGCGCGCTGCTGCCCAACGTCTCCGGCCTCAAGGGTCCGTTCGGCTGCCTCAATCGTGCCCGCTACGGCATCTCCTGGGGTGCGCTCGGCGCCGCCGAGGACTGCATGCACCGCGCGCGGCAGTACACGCTCGACCGCAAGCAGTTTGGCCGGCCGCTCGCCGCCACCCAGCTGGTGCAGAAGAAGCTCGCCGACATGGAGACCGAGATCGCGCTCGGCCTGCAGGCCTCGTTGCGCGTCGGCCGCCTGATGGACGAGGGCAAGATGGCCCCCGAGATGATCTCGATCGTCAAACGCAACAATTGCGGCAAGTCGCTCGACATCGCCCGCATGGCGCGCGACATGCACGGCGGCAACGGCATCCAGATCGAGTATCACGTGATGCGTCACGCCGCGAACCTCGAGACGGTGAACACCTATGAGGGCACGCACGACGTCCATGCGCTGATCCTCGGCCGCGCGATCACCGGCATCCAGGCGTTCTCGTAATCCTTTCGCAGTCATTCCGGGGCGATGCGTCAGCATCGAACCCGGAATCTCGAGATTCCCCGAGGCGCAATTGCGCCCCTGAGGTTCAGCCCTGTCGGGCTGCCCCGAAATGACGTCGGAGTGAAATTCCAGATGGCCGACAACGACGACATCCCGTTCAACCGCGATTTTCCGCTGAAGCCCGGCTTGGTCGAACAGGTCCGCCCCGGCGTCCGCCGCGTCCTCTGCAACAATCCGAGCCCGTTCACCTTCACCGGCACGGTCAGCTACATCGTTGGCGAGGGCAAGGTCGCGATCATCGATCCCGGTCCCGACGACGAGGCGCATGCCAAGGCGCTGCTCGATGCGGTCAAGGGCGAGACCGTGACGCATATCCTCGTCACCCATACCCATCGCGATCATTCGCCGAACACGCCGCGGATCAAGGCCGCGACCGGCGCGCGGGTTTATGCCGAGGGACCGCACCGCGCCTCGCGCCCGCGCTTCGAGAGCGAGAAGCACAATCCGGAATCCGGCGCCGACCGCGATTTCCGGCCCGATGTGCAGGTCAAGCACGGCGACGTCATCGAGGGGGCGGGCTTTGCGCTGGAGGCGGTCGCCACCCCCGGCCACACCGCCAACCATCTGGCGTTCGCCTGGGCCGAGCGCAGCATCAATTTCGTCGGCGACCATGTGATGGGCTGGTCGACCTCGATCGTGGCGCCGCCGGACGGCTCGATGATCGATTACATGGCCTCGCTGGAGCGGCTGGAACAGCGGCCCGAGCAGCTGTATTTCTCCGGCCACGGCCCGGAGATTCCGGAGGGGCCGCGCTACGTCCGTTTCCTGGCGCGGCATCGCCGGGCGCGCGAGGCGTCGATCCTGCATCGTCTCGGCAAGGGCGAGGCCGACATTCCGACCATGGTGCGGGCGATCTATATCGGGCTCGATCCGCGGCTCGCCAATGCCGCCGGCTATTCGGTGCTGGCGCATCTGGAGGACCTCGTCGCGCGCGGCGTCGTGGCGACCGACGGCGATCCCGCGATCGGCGGGACGTACCGGATGGCGTAGTTTAGTTCGTCATTCCGGGATGGTGCGAAGCACCAGACCCGGAATCTCGAGATTCCGGGTTCATCGTGCGCGATGCCCCGGAATGACGCTACCGCGTCACTTCTTCACCGTCTTCGCCGGCGGCGCCTTTGGCGCGACAGGAGCCGCCTTCTTCGCCGGCTTGGCATTGTCGTTCTCGGCCGCGCTGTTGAGGTCTTCGATCAGCTTCTTGACGCGGGCGGCGTTGCTGCCGAGATCAGTATCGAAATAGCGCGACGCCGAGCGGATATCGACACGGGAGTCCTCGTCGTCAGGCGTGACCCGGATCGAGACGTCCTCGCGGAAACCCATGATCGGCGTCCGCGCCACCGCCTCGATGCGGCCGATGCGGCGTGGCGGCTGCGGCGCGCGCGCGTCGATGACGAGCCATTTGCGGCGGTTCACCAGCCGCAGCGTCAGCTCATAGGCGCGGTCGACCGGGGTTTCGAGCTCGACGGTTTCGATATCGGGATAGGCCGCGCGCTGCCGCTCGGCCGAATAGAGGCCGGCATAGGCGGCAGGATTGGTGCCTTCCCCGGTGCGCAGCCGCGCCAGCGCCTCGAATTTCGGCGGGTCGATCGCGTCGGTGGTGACGTCGTAGATCCGCGGCAGCTTGCGGTACTGATAGATGAGGTAGGCCGGGTAGGCGAGGATCGCCGCATCGATCAGCAGCGCGAGCAGGATCCGGCCCATGCCGCGGGTGCCGTTCTGCCAGATCGCGGCAAAGGCAGCCAGCCCAAGCAGGATCGACAGGCCGGCCAGGCCTAGCGCGCCGAAAAAGGTCGCCAGCGCCGGCTTGATCTCCAGGAACCCGAAGCGGACGATCAGGATCGAGACCACCACCGCGACGACCGAGAAGATGGCGAGGTTGCGCGACCAGGTGGCGAGACCGGACACGGGCTCCTGCTGGTAGGGAGCGGAAAACCTGCGCGCCATCGTCGAAAAATCTGCCGGTTGCGATGTCCTCAGGCGACCTCGGCCGCCGCGATCAGTCGTGTGAGACCACGGACCTGCGGCGAATTCAAGGGATTTGGATGGTGCTGTTCACCCTCCCCTGGAGGGGGAGGGCGACGCGAATGAAATGAGCGGCGGGGTGGGGTGATCCCTCAGCACGGGCACCTGTCTCAACGGAGGGACTGTCACCCCACCTCGGTCCGCATTCCGCTGCGCTTCATGCGAACCGATCCCCCCTCCAAGGGAGGATAAGGGAGGATGCGAGCCTGCCTACGCCGCGGCGGTCGGGAAGGTGTAGTCCTTGAACTGGTCGCGCAGCGCCGTCTTCAGGATCTTGCCGGTCGCGGTGTGGGGAATGCCGTCGACGAAGGCGACGTCGTCGGGCATCCACCATTTGGCGATCTTGCCGTCCATGAACTTCAGGATGTCCTCGCGCGTGGCGCTCTGGCCCTGTTTGAGTTGCACGATCAGCAGCGGCCGCTCATCCCATTTGGGGTGATGGACGCCGATCACGGCGGCTTCCGCGACGGCCGGATGGCCGACCGCGAGGTTCTCGAGATCGATCGAGGAGATCCATTCGCCGCCGGACTTGATCACGTCCTTGGAGCGGTCGGTGATCCGCATGTAGCCGTGCTCGTCCATGGTCGAGACGTCGCCGGTGTCGAAATAGCCGGCATCGTCGAGGATGTTGCTGTCGACCCGGAAATAGGCCTTGGCGATCGCGGGGCCGGAGACCTTGAGACGGCCGAAGGTCTTGCCGTCCCACGGCAGCTCCTTGCCGGCATCGTCGGTGATCTTCATCTCGACGCCGAACGGCGGATAGCCCTGGGTCTGCAGGATGTCGAGCCGCTCCTCGCCGGTGCGCTCGGTGAACGGCGGCTTCAGCGTCGCCAGCGTGCCGAGCGGGCTCATCTCGGTCATGCCCCAGGCGTGGCGCACCTGGCTGCCCATGTCGAGGAAGGCCTGGATCATCGAGCGCGGCATCGCCGATCCGCCGCAGATCACCATTTGCAGATCCGGCAGCTTGACGTTGTTGGCGGCCATGTATTGCAGCAGCATCAGCCAGACCGTCGGCACGCCGGCGGTGTGCGTGACCTTCTCGGTCGACAGCAGCTCGTACACCGAGGCACCGTCGAGCTTCGGGCCCGGCATCACGAGCTTGGTGCCCATCGACGGTGCTGAGAAGGCGATGCCCCAGCTGTTGGCATGGAACAAGGGGACCACCGGAAGCATTGTGTCCGACGCGGAGGTGCCGAGCGCGTCCTTCGAGTTGGCCATCAGCGCGTGCAACACGTTGGAGCGGTGCGAATAAAGTACACCCTTGGGATCGCCCGTCGTGCCGGAGGTGTAGCACATCGCCGCCGCGGTGTTCTCGTCGAAGGTCTTCCACTCGAACTTGCCGTCGGATGCCGCGATCCAATCCTCATAGGCGACCGCGTTCTTCAGCGTGGTCTGCGGCATGTGCGCCTTGTCGGTCAGCACCACGTAGCGCTCGACGCTCGGCAGCTGGCCTGCGATCTTCTCCAGCACCGGAACGAAGGTGAGGTCGGTGATGACGATGCGGTCCTGGGCGTGGTTGACGATCCAGGCGATCTGTTCCGGAAACAGGCGCGGATTGACGGTATGGCAGATCGCGCCGATCCCCATGATGCCGTACCAGACCTCGAGGTGGCGCCAGGTGTTCCAGGCGATGGTGGCGACGCGGTCACCGAGCTTGATGCCGTCGCGTTCCAGGCTCTGCGAGACCTTCAGGGCGCGGGCATGGATCTGGGCGTAGGTGGTGCGATGAATCGGGCCTTCGACCGACCGCGTCACGACTTCCTGGGTACCGTGATATTTGGCGGCGTGCTCAATAATCTTGTGACACAGCAAGGGCCAATCTTGCATCAAACCAAGCATACGCAAATCCCTCCTCGATCCTCACGCATGATCCGCCGGCATCTTGGACGGCCGGCAGTAAAATCATGGAACTGACATGAACTTTAGCGCGGAGAAAGCAAGCCGAAAATGGCCTGTTGGCGCGTTTCGTCGCGGGGGCGCGGCAATGGTTACCGCCGCTGTGCTGCTTTGCCTTGGCATGCAAGCAGGCCCCGCCGAGGCCGCCCGCCGCGCGCCCAGCTTTCCGTGGGACGATCTGTTCGGCACCCGGCCGCAAAGGCCGCACAAGGCAGCCCGCCGCGCAGCGGTGCCGCTGCCGAAGCCGCGCCCGGCTCAGGCGCCGGCGGAGCCTCCCGCCGCAGCCAAAACGCAGCCTGCGGTGCCCGCTGAGGCGGCCGGGCCCAGCGAGTCGGCCAAGCCGGTTGAGGCAGCGAAGCCGGCCGAGCCCGCTGCGCCGCAGCTTTCGGCCTGCCGGCAGGCGCTGACCGAGGAGATCGCGATCGCGCCGAGCATTCCGGATATCCACGGCGCCGGAGGCTGCGGCGGCGAGGATCTGGTGCGGCTCGAGGCCATCGTGTTGCCGGACAAGCGCAAGGTCGCGGTCAAGCCCGCGGCGATCCTTCGCTGCAAGATGGCCGCTGCGGTCGCCGACTGGATCCGCACCGATATCGCGCCGCTCGCGCAGAGCCTCGGGGGCGGGATCAGCAATCTCGACAATTTCGACTCGTTCGAATGCCGCGGCCGCAATCGCGTCGCCGGCGCGCAGCTCTCCGAGCATGGCCGCGCCAACGCGCTCGACGTGCGCGCCTTCGGTCTCGCCGACGGCAAGTCGATCTCGCTGACCGACCGCAGCGTGCCGCGGACCTTGCGCGAGACCGTGCTGCATTCGGTCTGCGCCCGTTTCTCCACGGTGCTCGGGCCGGGCTCGGATTGGTACCACGAGGACCACGTCCATCTCGACCTGATCGAGCGTCGCAACAATTACCGGATCTGCCAGTGGAACGTGGACGACCCGCTGCCGCAGGTCGCGCCGCTGTTGCCGGCCGAGCGCCCCGAAGAGGCGCCGCCGCGCGAGGTCGCCGCCAAATCCGACGCGCCGAAGGCGGATACATCCAAAGCTGACCACGGCAAGTCTGACACCAGCAAGCCGGACGCCACAAAATCAGATGATGCGGCCGCACCCGACCGCAGCGCCGAGACCAGGCCGCAGCCAACAAAAAAGCGCCGGCAAAGCCGGCGCTTTTGATCGCGATTGCGATTGGATCAGTAGGTCGTGCCGCCGCCGCCCTGCAGCGCCATCTGCGGCTTGTAGGGCGAGTCGCCGTGCTTCGGCTCCAGCACCACGACGATGGTGCCGAGCTTGACGCGGTTGTAGAGGTCGATGACGTCCTCGTTGGTCATGCGGATGCAGCCCGAGGAGATCGACGCGCCGATATATTCCGGCTGGTTGGTGCCGTGGATGCGGAACAGCGTGTCCTTGCCACCCGAATAGAGATACATCGCGCGCGAGCCCATCGGATTGTCCGGGCCCGGGGCCACGAAAGTCGGGACGCCGAGGCGCGAGATTTCGCCGGGGGTCGGGTGCCAAGCCGGCCATTCGGTCATGCTGCCGACCTTGGCGATGCCGGACCAGGCCATGGCTTCCTCGCCGACGGTGATGCCATAGCGGATCGCCTTGCCGTCGTTCAGCACGTAATAGAGGTAATGGTTGTCGGAATCGACCACGATCGAGCCGGGGGCTTCCTTGCGGTGGTACTCGACGATGGCGCGGCGGAACGGTTCAGCGACCGGTGTCTTGACGTAGGTGGTCTTGGCCAGGAGTTCCTTGTCACGCGGTTTGAAGTTCGCGGTGTTGGTTGCCTCATAGGTTGTGGCCTGCATGCAGCCCGACAACATCAGGCCCGCGGCCAGAATCCCGAAGGTAACTTTGAGCGACGACATGATTACATTCCAATCGAAAATCCGCGCCCGAAAGCGCCACTATTACGCCCCAAACGCCACGATTCCATTAGCGGCATTATTGCCGAAACGTGCCATTATTCCCAGACTTTAGATGCCTTTCCCGCATCGCGGGACGCTGTCTGTGGCTTTTTTGCCGCAACTGTTCTGGCGCCAGGTTGGTTTTTGTGCAAACAGGCAACGGTCGACGAGTCGGCGTCACGTCGCTGCCGCCTGGCCGCCACAAGTATGGATGCCCGGTTAATACCCCGGTCATGATGCGCCCCCCAGAATCGCGCTAAGTCGGCGGGTCCTGCCAGCCCTGTTTCGTGGAGTTCGTGATGCTGTCGGTGTTCGTTCCGTCCGAGTTCTCGCTCAAGAAGGCCACGGCGACCGACCTCGGCGCGCTGCCCGAGGGTGCGGTCTGGGTCGATCTGGTGAATCCGACCGTGGAGGAGGACCGGGCGGTCGAGAAGCTCGCGGGGATCGCGGTGCCGACCCGGGAAGACATGCAGGAGATCGAGATCTCCAGCCGGCTCTATATCGAGAACAGCGCGCGCTACATGACCGCGACGCTGATGTGCCAGTCCGACACCGACATGCCGCGCACCACGGCGGTCACCTTCATCCTCACCGGTCATCGGCTGGTGACGGTGCGCTACGACCTGCCGAAACCGTTCGCGCTGGTCGAGAACAAGCTGGCGCGCGCCTGTTCCCCCGGCATCACCGGGGAGCAGGTGCTGATGGAACTGCTGGACGCGGTGATCGACCGTTGCGCCGACATTCTGGAGCGCTGCGGGGCCGATATCGACCAGGTGTCCCACGACATCTTCGAGCCGGAGAGCGAGCGCCACGGCCACGCCAAGCAATATTCGCAGATCCTGATCGCAATCGGCCGCAAGGGCGACCTGACCTCGAAGGTTCGCGAAAGCCTGGTCTCGATCGGCCGCCTCGTCACCTTCCTCTCCGCGGTGGTCGAGGGCGTGAAATGGTCCAAGGACATGCGCGAGCAGCTCAAGACCATGCAGCGTGACGTGGCCTCACTGACCGACCACGCCTCCTATCTCTCCAACAAGATCACCTTCGTGCTCGACGCCATGCTCGGCGTGGTCAATCTGGAACAGAACAACATCATCAAGCTGTTCTCGGTGATGGCGGTGGTCTTGATGCCGCCGACGCTGATCGCCTCGATCTACGGCATGAATTTCAAGATGATGCCGGAACTCGAATGGACGCACGGCTATCCGTTCGCGCTGGTGCTGATGCTGATCGCGGCTGTCGTGCCGTACTGGATCTTCAAGTGGAAGAAGTGGCTGTAAGCCGGTTCCACGCGTCGCGTTTTGGGACGCGCTTCCTGCCTTATTTCCTCTGCTAAAATTTGAGCGTTGCGCTGAACGTTTGGGCGAAACTTGTCTGCGATAACGCCCGCCTCGAAGCCGGAGGACAGAAATGGTTGAGAAGATCATAACGCCACGGCGTAACGTCATCGACTTTGCGCGCTATCAACAGGACCGCGCAGCAGGCAAGGTGCAGGCGATCTCGCCGAGACTTTGCCGTTACTGTGGCGCTGCGTTGCTGGATGGCGAGGACGAAGACGAATGCTCCAGCGCGCTGAACGACGTCGCGCTGCGGCAGCCCGAGAAGAAGAAGTCGCGTCGGTTTTACGCAGACTAGAGGCCGAAGCCTCGGAGGCAGAAGCCTCGTTTGCGTTTGTTACGCCTGCAAGTGAAGCAATCCCAATGACGGCCGCGGCGGCGGCCGGGATCGCCTCAAAACTTCCCTCCCCGAAATACGGCTCTTCCCAAGCTCAGACGTGCTGACCACCGTTGATGTGGATTTCCGCACCGTTCACGTAAGAGCTGGTCTCCGTGCAGAGAACGTAGATGATCTTGGCGACCTCGTCCGGCGTGCCGAGGCGGTGCATCGGTATCTGCTGGTCGACGATCTTCTCGGTGCCCGGCGACAGGATCGAGGTATCGATCTCGCCCGGCGCTATGGCGTTGACGCGGACGCCGACGCGACCGAAGTCCGATGCCATCTCGCGCGTCAGCGCCGCGAGCGCGGCCTTCGACGTCGCATAGGCCGCGCCGGCAAACGGATGCACGCGCGAGCCGGCGATCGAGGTGACGTTCACCACCGCGCCCTTGGCGTGTTTCAACTCCTCGATCAGCCCGCGCGCGATCATGATCGGTGCGAAGAAGTTGACGTGGAAAACGTGGGTCCAGGTCTCGATGTCGGTGTCCATGGTGCCGAGCCGGCCGCCGCCCGCAGCCTTCGGCGAGATCGCGGCGTTGTTGACCAGCGCGTGCAGTTCATCGTTCTCGAGCCGTCTGCGGATCTCGGAGATCGCGCGCACGGTGTCGTCATGGCTGCCGAGGTCGACCTCGATGTGGTCTTCCGGCCCGGCGCCCCACGGGCAGACCTCGGGAAACGCATGCCGCGACAGGGTGATGACGCGCCAGCCGGCGGACGAGAACCGGATCGCGGTGGCATGGCCGATGCCGCGGCTTGCGCCGGTCAGGAGCAGCGTGCGCCGCGGTGCATTGGATGGGTGGGGCATCGACGGTTTCTTTCGTTTTCGTCATGCGCGGCGGCGTGCCGGGCATTCACGCCTTCGAACGACTTGGGATGACTTGGGATCAGACGTCGCTGGCCGGGTCATCTTACACGAAGATGCGCTCCGCGCTTTCGCCCCGCCATGACGGTCGCAGCTTTCAGGGATAGAGCCGCACCTTCGACCAGGCGCTGCCGGCGCCGTCGCGGCGGAATTCGATGCGATCGTGCAGGCGGTACGGGCGGTCGTGCCAGAACTCGAAGCGCTGCGGCGTGATCCGCCAGCCGCTCCAGCCCGGCGGCCGCGGCACCTCGCCGATGACGTATTTCGCACCGGTCTTGGCGATCGCCTGCTCGAAGGCGAAGCGGCTCTCCAGCGGCTGCGACTGCTTGCTGGCCCAGGCGCCGATCTGCGCCTGCTTCGGCCTGGTGGCGAAATAGGCGTCGGCCTCGGCATCGGTCACCGGAGTGACCGGCCCGCGGATGCGCACCTGGCGGCGCAGCGATTTCCAGTGGAAGAGTAAAGCGGCTTTAGGATTTGCGGCCAATTCGCGGCCCTTGGCGCTCGCAATGTGGCTGTAGAACACGAAGCCGTCGGCATCGAAGCCCTTCATCAGCACCATCCGCACGTCGGGCAAACCGTCGGGATCGACGGTCGCAAGCGCCATCGCGTTCGGATCGTTCGGCTCGGACTTGACCGCCTCCGCAAACCATTCGGCGAACAGGGCGAACGGCTCCTCCGCCGCGGTGAAATCACCCGATGTTAACGGTGTCGGGTGTTTGATGGAGGTCGTGTCGGTCATGTCAGGAGTCCCGATTTGCATCCGCCCGCGTCTGAAAGCGCGTTACTAGCCCTATATAGGGCATGGGGGCGCGTTGGCCTATCGGCGATCCACCCCGCAGGCGCGGTGGTGACATTGATCCTGATCGGCGTCGGCGCAAGCGGCTGCAGCCTGTCGCGCAGCGACGCCTTCGCCAAGCTGGACGACAAGGATGTGACGGGCTCGATCAGCCCGACCCAGGTCAATGCGGTGATGCCGACCGACACCGATCTCGCCTTCGCCCGCAATGCCGCCTCCGACGTGCTGACCAAGGGCGACAAGGATTCCAGCCAGCCCTGGGAAAACCCTGAAACCGGCGCGCGCGGCTCGGTGACGCCGCTGGCCCAGGCCTATTCGGGCGAGGACGGCAAGACGTGCCGGGATTTCCTTGCCAGCTACGTCAATGGAGCCACCGAGAGCTGGCTGCAGGGTGCCGCATGCAAGGCTGGACAAGGGCGGTGGGAAATCCATAGCCTGAAGCCCTGGAGAAAATCCTGAGAATTCCGGCGAAGCCGGGCTAAGTTGCAAAAATGCCACTGAGCCCCCACATGAAGGCGAAGTGGGCCCGGACGGGTTCCCGGCCAGGACTGATTTTTCCCGTGAAGGAGACGTGACGGATGCGCGACCCCTATGAGGTCTTGGGGGTGCAGCGGAGCGCCAGCGCTGCGACGATCAAGAGCGCCTATCGCAAGCTCGCCAAGAAGCATCACCCTGATAACAACAAGAACGACCCGAAGGCGGCGGCCCGCTTTGCGGAGATCAACACGGCCAACGAGATCGTCGGCGACGAGGACAAGCGCAAGCAGTTCGACCGCGGCGAGATCGATGCCGAAGGCAAGCCGCGCTTCCAGGGCTTCCCTGGCGGCGGCGCCGCCGGCGGTCGTGCCGGTCCGGGTGGCTTCGAGTACAGTTTCCGCTCCGGGTCCGGCGGCGGCATGGGCGGCGGCAGCTTCGAGGACATCCTCAACAGCATGTTCGGCAATGCGGCTCGCGGCGGTGGCGGCCGCGCGGGCCGGGCCAGTCCGTTCGAGTTTGACGGCGGCGGGGTCGGCGTCGACCTCGATCTTTCGGTCGCCATGACGGTGTCGCTGGAGGAATCGGTCAGGGGCGGCGATAAGCGCGTCCGCCTGCCGACCGGCCGCGAGCTCAATGTCAAGATTCCGCCCGGGGTTGCTGCGGGTCAGCAGATTCGGCTGAAGGGGCAGGGCGAGACCGCGCAAGGCCATCCGCCCGGCGATCTCCTGATCACGATCTCGGTCGCGCCGCACCCGTTCTTCAAGGTCGACGGCAACGACCTCAGGATCGACCTGCCCATCACCCTCTACGAGGCGGTGCTGGGCGGCAAGGTCCGCGTGCCGACGCTCGGCAGCGCGGTCGAACTCTCGATCCCGAAGAACACCTCGAGCGGCCGCACCTTCCGCCTCAAGGGCAAGGGGCTGTCGAAGGCGGGCGCCGTCGGCGATCTCTACGTCACGACCCGCATCATCCTTCCCGACGGGAACGATGCCGAGCTTGAGGCATTGATGCAGACGTGGGGGGATCAAAAACCCTACAATCCGCGTAGCGATCTCGGCTGACCGCCGAGAGCGTGCCCCAAAAGACGCGAAGACGCGAAACTGCAACTACCCCGGACTCTATCGGGGTAGACGCGGGCATTGCGGGCGCGTCAAAAGATGACCGGCCGCCGGAAGTCCCATCTGCGGCGTGCGGATGGGACGGCGGAAAGGAGTGCGGCCTCGAGAGGGGGACCAGCGCGGTACACAAAACCCCAATCGAGGCCGCGTGCGCCGATCGGCGGATCGGGCGCGGATCATCTTCGCGTGAGCATCCGGTGCGATAATGAGACGCGTCGATGACGCGAATCGAAGTTTTCGATGTCGGAATTGGGACACTGAGTGAGGCTGGATTCACTTACTCGAAATGACGCAATTTCGACGGCCTGATCTTCCGTAAATTTACCGGAGATCAGCTGCCGCTCTTCTCCATCTGATCGTAGACGGCCTGCGCGACCTGGGTCAGGCGCGTGCGATCGGTGCCGCCGCTGACGACATAGGCGACCCCCCGATCCGCCCAGAACAGCGCGCCGTCGCTGCCCTGCACGGCATAGCGCATCTGGGTCGCCTCGGTCTTCACCTTGGCGGTGTAGACCGTGAACCGCTCACCCGACGTGCTCTCATACATCAGGAACGACGCCGGGCCGCTCGGTCCGGGCAGCAGACGGCCGCCGACCAGCTTCAGCCCGGTCAGCTCCGGCGCGCGGACGTCCCAGCCGCAGCGCTTGGTCAGCCATTGCTGCAGGTGGTCGCGCTCGCTGCCCGGCACCTCGACGGGATGCCGGACCTCGACCACGTAGAGCCGATGCGCATCGAGTGCATCGACCGTGAAGCTCTGGAAGGCCGACGGCGTCGCCGAGGCGCCGCGCGCGATCCAGCCGGCGCCGCCACCGGCGACGAAGGCCATGACCGTCGCTGCTACCGCGCCATAGACCCAGCGGCGCGGCTGGCGCACCAGCCGCTCGAGCTCGAGCCGTTTCGGCACCGCCTCGTCCAGCACGGTGTCGTAGCGCGCATGCAGTGTCTCGGCCATCGCACGCCATGACTGCACCCGCGCCGCGTCGTCGGGATGTGCGGCAAGCCACGCCTCGACATCGCCGCGGCGTTCGGCCGGCAGCTCATTGTCGACGTAAGCGTGCAGCTCGTCTTCGGTGACGGGAATGTTCGGGTCGGTCATATCAGTGGTCTCTGCCAAATCTTGTTCGAAAATCGTTCATGCATAACGCCGGCCATCGCGCACATTATCATTTCACCCGCCGGAGCGCCGGGCGCTGGCCCTCGATCGAAGCCCGGACATGGGCGCGGGCGCGGGCGAGGCGGGACATCACCGTGCCGATCGGCACGCCCTGGATGTCGGCGACCTGCCGGTAGCTCATGCCCTCCAGCATGACGAGCAGCAGCACCGAGCGTTGCTCCTCGACCAGTGTCGACAGCGCGCGCTCGATGTCGCGTCCCTCGGCCTCGGTGCCGCTGGCGTCGGCATTGTTGTCGAGCAGCGGCACGAACGCCGGCCGCCGCGCCAGCGAGCGCCGGCGGTTCTTGTTCAGATTGGTCAGGATCGTGTAGAGCCAGCTCCTGACGTCGCCGCCGAGAAACAGACGCTCCGAGCGCAGCGCCCGCACCAGCGTATCCTGCACCAAATCGTCGGCGATATCCGTGTCACGCGCCAGCGCGCGCGCATAGCGACGCAGCGCCGGTATCATGGCTTCGACACTTTGACGAAACGCGGTCATGCATCCCAGTCTTCGATGGTCTCGGCGATAGCCGCCTTGTCCAACATAACACCCTGGCGGCGTGGCTATTCCGTCTGCGCCGATCTGCGCGCATACCGCCCAAGCTGCGGCCGATTTGGGCTTGTCGCCAGCCGAAGTGCTGGTGTACCTCCGATCCGAAAAAATTCGAAGCGTGGAAGCCTTGAGGCGGCCGACCTCTCGCGCAGCAGGGACCAGCCGTTACGGGAATGCCGGTACCGACGATCTATTACATCCGCCACGGCGAGACCTCGTGGAACGCCGAAGGCCGGCTCCAGGGCGTGCAGGACATCGCCCTCAATGAGCGCGGCCGCGCCCAGGCGGCGCATGCCGGGCGCATCCTCGCTGATCTCCTGGCGCGCGACGGCCGCGACAAGACGACGGTGCCGTTCGTCGCAAGCCCGCTGATCCGGGCGCGGGCGACCATGGAGCTGGTGCGCGCCGAGCTCGGCCTTGCGCCCGGCGACTACACCCTCGACGCGCGGCTGCGCGAGATCGGCTACGGGACGTGGGAGGGCTCGACCCTGGCGCAGGCGCAGGCTGCCGACCCCGCGCTGTATGCTCGCCGCCTGGCCGAGAAGTGGACGGTGTCGCCGGCCGGCGGCGAGAGCTATGTCGACGTCCAGGTGCGAATGACCGACTGGTATTGCTCGGTGACGGAAGACACGGTCGCGGTTGCCCATGGCGGCACGGCGCGGGCGCTGATGGTGGCCCTTGGCTTCGAGACGCCGGCCTCGGCCGCCGAGCTCTATATCGAGCAGGGGGCGGTCTACGTGTTCGGTGAACAGGGGCTGCGCCAATATAGTTAAGCATCCCGTCATTCCGGGGCGATGCGGAGCATCGAACCCGGAATCTCGAGATTCCGGGTTCGCCCTTCAGGCGCCCCGGAATGACAGCCTGGCTGTTTGACCCCGCTGCCTCCGCGCGTTACGACACGCCATGTCCTTCAATACTTTCGGCCATATGTTCCGCGTCACGACCTTCGGCGAGAGCCATGGGGTCGCGATCGGCTGCGTCGTCGACGGCTGCCCGCCGCTGATCCCCCTGACCGTGGAGGAGATCCAGCACGACCTCGACCGCCGCCGCCCCGGCCAATCGCGCTTCACCACTCAGCGCCAGGAGCCGGATGCGGTGAAGATCCTGTCCGGCGTGATGGCGCATCCGGAGAGCGGCGCGCAGGTGACGACCGGCACGCCGATCGCGCTGCTGATCGAGAACACCGATCAGCGTTCGAAGGATTATTCCGAGATCAAGGACAAGTTCCGGCCCGGCCATGCCGACTTCACCTATGAAGCGAAATACGGCCTGCGCGATTATCGCGGCGGCGGACGCTCCTCCGCGCGCGAGACCGCGACCCGCGTCGCGGCCGGTGCGATCGCGCGCAAGGTGCTGCCCGAGGTGAAGGTGCGCGGCGCGCTGGTGCAGATGGGGCCGCACAAGATCGACCGCGAGAAGTGGGACTGGGACGAGATTGCGAACAACCCGTTCTTCTGTCCCGACAAGGACAAGGCGGCGTTCTTCGAGAGCTATCTCGACGGCATCAGGAAGAGCGGCTCCTCGATCGGCGCCGTCATCGAGGTCGTCGCCGAGGGCGTGCCGGCCGGGCTCGGCGCGCCGATCTACGCCAAACTCGACAGCGACCTGGCGGCGGCGATGATGAGCATCAACGCGGTCAAGGGCGTCGAGATCGGCGCCGGCTTCGGCGCCGCCGAATTGTCGGGCGAGGAGAATGCCGACGAGATGCGGACCGGCAACAACGGAACGCGTTTCCTGTCCAACCATGCCGGCGGCGTGCTCGGCGGCATCTCGACCGGGCAGCCGGTGGTGGTGCGCTTTGCGGTCAAGCCGACCTCCTCGATCCTGACCACGCGCCGCACCGTGGACCGCAAGGGCGCGGATACCGACATCCTGACGAAGGGCCGCCACGACCCCTGCGTCGGCATCCGGGCGGTCCCGGTCGGCGAGGCCATGATGGCCTGCGTGCTGGCCGATCATTTTCTGCGCGACCGCGGGCAGACCGGGCGCTGATCCCTTATATAGTGGCGGTCGCCAGACCGCCCTGGGGGAATGCCATGAACGCGTCGGAGCTTCGGGACATCATCGAGTGGATGATCGGCGGCGCGCGGTCGGCGCCGACCCCGCCGCAGATGATGGCGGAATGCTGCGAGCGGCTGGTGCGGGCCGGATTGCCGCTGTGGCGCATCGGCGTCTTCGTGCGCACGCTGCATCCGGAGATCTATGGCCGCCATTTCTTCTGGAAGCCGGGCGCGGAGGTCGAAACCGGCACCGTCGATCACAACATCCTGGACTCCCCGGAATTTGCCGTCAGCCCGCTGTCGACCGTGTTCAGGCAGGGCGTTGAAGTACGCGCGCGCCTCGACGATCCCGCAAGCGCCCGGTTTCCGGTCGTCGTGGACCTGCAGGCCGAAGGCGTCACCGACTACATCGCCGTGCCGCTGGTCTATACCGACGGCTTCGTCAATGCCTCGAGCTGGACCACCAGGCAGCCGGGCGGCTTCACCGACGAGCAGCTCGATGCGATCCGGTCGATCGCCGTGCCATTGGCGCGCTATATCGAGATCATCACCCTGCGCCGCACCGCCTCGCTCTTGCTCGACACCTATGTCGGCAACCGTGCCGGCGAGCGCATCATGGGCGGCCAGATCCGGCGCGGCCATGCCGATACGATGGATGCCGCGATCTGGCTGTCGGACCTGCGCGGCTTCACCGCGCTGTCGGACCGCTTGCCGGCCGAGACTGTCGTGGAGATCCTCAACCTCTACTTCGATTGCCAGGTCACTGCGATCCGCGACCATGGCGGCGAGGTGCTCAAATTCATGGGCGACGGCCTGCTCGCGGTGTTCCCGGTCGACGAATATCTCGGCGACGAGGTGCAGGTCTGCTCACGCGTGCTGGAGGCCGCGCGCGCGTCCCGCGCCGGCGTCGAGGCGCTGCAATTCGCCAATGGCGATGCCGTCGAACGCTTCCGTTTCGGCGTCGCCCTGCATCTCGGGCGCGTGCTCTACGGCAATATCGGCGGCGGCAACCGGCTCGACTTCACTTGCATCGGTCCGGCGGTCAATCTTGCCGCGCGGCTGGAGAAGATCGCCGGCCGTCTCGGCCGCACCGTGGTGGCCTCGGAGCGCTTCGCCGGCATCAGCGACGGCGGCTGGAGCGATCTCGGCGAGTTTCCGATCGCGGGATTTGCCAAGGCCGAACGGGTCTACGGCCTGTACGACGAGGCGCCGGTCGCTGCCGCGAGCTAGCCGCCGCGGGCGTAAGACTGCTTCAGGCCGAAGGTCAGGATCGACAATGTGATCCACAGCCGCAGCATGGCGAAGCCTAAGATGAAGACGACGTAGATCAGGTTCTTGAGCGGCTGGTCCACCATCGAGATTTGCCAGAAGTGCCAGATCGCGGTGCGCACAAGCGCCTGCCCGTAGCCCAGCGCAACGTTGATCGTGCCCAGCACGAGCACCGCCGCGCCAAGCCAGAGCGCGTGCCGGCCAAGGTCCTTGACGGCGGCAAACAGCGCAACGCGGCCGCCATTGCCTTCCGCATTGACGATGATCAGCAGCACCAGCGCCGCGATCGCCGCACTCCAGAACCGGCCGAGATGGGTGACCTGATCGAAGGCCATGCCATCGAGGCCCGACAAGAGATACGGTGCAAACGACGAGAAGCCGATCGCGGCGGCGCCGAGTGACGCCACGATCATCACGAGCACGATCCGCCACAGGATCGACAGCGACAGTCTGATCTGCTCGGCCAGCGTCAATTCGCCAAGTGATGATCGACCTCCGGAAGCCTGGATCGAGTCCCGTGCCGTCGCGAAGAAGGCGAGCAGCACGCAAGCGTTGGCCAGCGCCAGCGCGGGCACGATCAGGCCGAGATTGCCGTAGCCGACGATCCGCAGCGCCGCCGCCATGATGAGCCAGGGCAGGGCGGGCAACGGGCGAAATGGCCCGAACGAGGTCTCCGGGCGAGTCTTCCGCAGGGACAGTTGTTGGCGCAGCGCGACGGACATGCCGCGTTCATGCCATGCGATCCCTAAAGCACCGGTCGCCGCGATCGCTAAAATTCGCGGCAAGGCCAGCGGCAATCCGGCGCTGGCGCGCTATTCCTCGGGCTCGGTGGTGAACAGCAGAGGATAGCCCTTGGCGCGGCCGGCGTCGGTGGCGCGCGTCGCCTTGGTCTCGGCGACGTCCCTGGTGAAGACTGCGACGACGCAGACGCCGCGCTGGTGCGCCGTCAGCATCACCTTGTAGGCCTGGTCATCGGTCATGCGGAATTCACCCTTCAGCACCGTGACGACGAATTCGCGCGGCGTGTAGTCGTCGTTGACCAGGATCACCTTGTGCAGGCGCGGCCGCTCGACCTTGGTCTTGGTCCTGGTTTTCGGCTTGACGACGGTATCCGGCATCGCACTCCCTCGCGATTGCCCGTAAGAATACCGTCTTCAGGCGCGCCTTGGAACCGTTCGATTTGCACGGCGTCATTGCGGCAACGGCACGGCGCGTGTCGCCGTATTCGAGGCAAGCGAAGTCTGACTTGAATGTGGACGTCTAACCTGAATGTGAAGGACAGCTGATATCTGCGCTTTTCGCCGCCTGAATTGCGTGTCACCATGACACTCATACGACGGGAGGGCCGCAATGCGCTGGTATGTCTCGATCGGAGCGGTGCTTGTCGCGGGCATGTTGGCCAGCGGCGATGTGGCCGGTGTTGCCGCGCCCGGCCCGGGAACCCAGCCCGGCCATCGCCTGGCTGAAAAGGAATCCACACCGAGCGTCGATATCGAGTTGATCATCGCGGTCGACGTTTCCTATTCGATGGATATGGACGAGCTCGCGATCCAGCGCGAGGGCTATGCGCAGGCGATCGTCTCCAAGGATTTCCTGCAGGCGCTGAAGGCCGGTCCGAACGGCAAGATCTCGATCACCTATTTCGAATGGGCCGCCTCCAACGATCAGAAGATCATCATCCCCTGGCGGGTGATCGACGGCCCTGAATCCGCCGATGCGGTCGCCGCCGAAATCATGAAGACGCCGGTGCGCCGCGCCTCGCGCACCTCGATCTCCGGCGCGATCTATTTCGCGATCCCGATGTTCGACGAGAATCCGCATCGCGGCCTCCGCCGCGTGATCGATATTTCCGGCGACGGGCCCAACAACAACGGCACGCCGATCACGCCCGCGCGCGATGCGGCGCTCGACAAGGGTATCGTCATCAACGGTCTGCCGATCATGGTGAAGGAACCGTCCTACTCGACGATGGATATCGAGAATCTCGACTATTACTACGAGGACTGCGTGATCGGCGGACCAGGCTCCTTCGTGGTGACGATCAAGGATCGTGAGAAGTTCAAGGAGGCGATCCGCACCAAGCTGCTGCTCGAAGTCGCCGGCCGCACCCCGGAGCGCCCGATCATGCGGACCGCCGACAAGGAGCCGCGGGTCAATTGCCTGATCGGCGAGAAGATCTGGCAGGACCGCTGGGGGCGGTAGCGATCATGGAAATCTCGTAGGATGGGTAGAGCGCAGCGAAACCCATCAATTCATATCCGCGGCGCGAATGTTGGGTTTCGCTGCGCTCTACCCATCCTGCGGTTCTAACTCGCCCTACAGATCTTCTGGAGCTCACTCTCTATCGCGCGCAGCATCTGCAACGCGGCGGCGTGCTCGGCCGCGCCGATCTCTTGCCATATTTGCGCGACACGTCCAGACAGTTCGCGAACCGTCACCGGAAAATTCGCGGCCTGTGCCAGCGCGCCCTTTTCGTTGATCAGATACGCCCCGTTCAGCGCAAACAGCACCTGCGCGATGCAGGCCAGCGCGCGATAGGCGCAGCCGGCGATATGCGTGCTGTCGCCGCGCGGCAAGGCGAGCTCGGCATTCTCGATGCTGAACTGGGCTTCCCATTGAAAGCGCCGCACCAACGCATCGCGCAGGGCCGGCGGGTAGGGCACGGTCCTCGCCTTCAGCGCCGCGACGAGGCCGTCGGGATCGTGCAGCGCACGGCACAGCGCGACCTCGCCCATCCAGATCGCCGAGCAGAAGTCGTGCGGATGGCCGGGCTGATAGTGCATGCTGATCTCGCCGTTCCGGCAAGCATCGATGACAGCGGAGACCCGATCGATGCTGCGGTAGAGCAGGTCGACCTTGCGGCCGTCGATCGTGAGCCAGGCACCGCCGACGATCCACGGTCCCCATTCGCCGACCGGCGTGACATGCGCAACAGCGGGATCGTCGACCAGACCCGTTACAGCTTCGCGCAACCGATCGATATCCGGCGCGGCGCCATCCCGATGATAGAGGCCGATATCGGTGTCGGAGGTGTCATGCGCCGTGCCGCGCGCCCGCGAGCCGCCGAGCACGATGGCGGCGACGCCCGGTACGGCGGCGAGAACGGGAATGATGCGTGCGAGCAGCGGATCGTCGGACATGGAGCGCAGATTATAGCGAGACTGCCCGCGCTCAGCGATAGTCGCTGCGTCCTGTCAGCGCGCGAACCGCGCCACCAGCTCGACATGGGGGGTGTGGCGGAACTGATCGACCGGCGTGACGTCCGCGATCCTGTAGCCGCCGTCGATCAGGATCTTCGCGTCGCGCGCAAACGTTGCGGCGTTGCAGGACACCGCGACGATCACCGGCACCTTGCTCGTCGCCAGCTGGGTGACCTGCGCCTGCGCGCCCTGCCGCGGCGGATCGAACACGACGGCGTCATAGTCGCGCAATTCCTGTGGCATCAGTGGACGGCGGAACAGGTCGCGGGCCTCGGCCTTGAGCGGCTTCAGCCCCGGCGTCGATTGCGCGGCCTTCTGCAGCGCGGTGATCGCACCCGTGTCGCTGTCGAAGGCCGCGATCCGCGCCTTCTCCGCGAGGCGCAGCGCGAACGGACCGACGCCGCAAAACAGGTCGGCGATATGCTTGGCGCGTCCGCAATGCGCGCGAACCAGCGCGGCCAGTGCCTCCTCGCCCTGAACGGTCGCCTGCAGGAACGAGCCGGGCGGCAGCACGACCTTCGCCTTTCCGATCGCAATCTCGGGAGAGGCGCGCTGCAGCACCAGCTCGCCGTGGCGTGTCAGCCGCGCCAGCCGGTGCTTCTCCGCGACGCGCGACAAAGTGGTGATCAGGCTGGTTGGCAGCGCGCCGGAGCCGCGCACGTCGATGTCGAGGCCGTTGACGGTTGCGGTCACCTGGATGTCCAGCGGCCTGCCGGTCGCGATCAGCGGCTCGGCTGTGGCCCAGGCCGCCTCGAGCGCGCCGTCGAGCGCAGGATCGAGGATCGGGCAGCGATCGACCGGGATGATGTCGTGCGAACCTGCCGCGGCGTAGCCGACCTTGAGGACCTCATGGCTGCCCATGCGGCCGTGCAACGTGATGCGGCGACGGCCCGCGCCATGGGCATCGATCAGCGCTGCGACTTCCGCCGCAATCTTCGCCTGCGCCAGCGTCTCGACCACGATGTTGCGCTTCCAGGCGTGGTAGGGCGCATCGTTCCAGTGCTGGATCGCGCAGCCGCCGCAGATCCCGAAATGCGGGCAGAACGGTACGATGCGCTCGGGGCTTTCCTGCACGACCCGCAGCAGCCGCCGCCGGTCGGGATGGTTGCCCGGGACGTCGTCGACCTCGACCATTTCGCCGGCCAGCGCATAGGGCACAAGGATCGATTGCGATCCCTCGATCGCGACGCCGTCGCCGCGGTGGCCGACATGGTCGATGGTAAGAAGCTCAGCCACGGCGCGCGCCGAGGAAGAATTCGATATTGCCGTCGCCGCCCGAGATCGAGGACGGGAACACCTGAATGTCGGTGCAGCCCTGCGAGGCGGCAAAGGCGGCGATGTCGTCGCAGATTTCCTGGTGCACCATCGCGTTGCGGATCACGCCGCGCTTGGAGTGTTTGCGCGCCGCCTCGAATTGCGGCTTGATCAGTGCCAAAAGATGCATCGGGGCTGCCGCCAGCGACAGCGCCACCGGCAGCACGAGCTTCAGCGAGATGAAGCTGACGTCGATCACCACGATGTCGGGCCGCGCCGGCAGGCGCTTGCCCTCGAAACTCCTGATGTCGGTCGCCTCCATGGAGACGATCTTCGGATGTCCCTGCAGCGAGGGATGCAACTGGCCATGGCCGACGTCGATGGCGAACACGAGACTTGCGCCGTTGGCGAGCAGCACTTCGGTGAAGCCGCCGGTCGAGGCGCCGACATCGAGGCAGACATGGCCCTCGACGTCGATCGGATAGTGCTCGAGCGCGCCGGCGAGCTTGACGCCGCCGCGCGAGACATAGGGATGCGCCGGTTCCGCCGAGAGTGCCGCGCCCGGTGCGACGATCTCGGACGCCTTCGCGATTTGCTTGCCGTCGGCGGTGACGAGGCCGGCGTCGATGGCGGCGCGCGCCCGCGCCCGGCTTTCGAACAGGCCGCGTTCCACCAGCAGCACGTCGATGCGCTTGCCGGGGGATGCGTCGTTGTCGTTGTTGCCCGCTCTGGTCACTTCGCCGCCTGCCGGCGCTGCGCGGCAGCGAGCCGCACGCACGCCTCGAAGGAGGTGAGGTCGTGCCAGAGGTCGGCCGACGGCTCGCGCGGGGTCACCAGCGGGCTGCCGTGCAGGTCGAGCGCGTGCATCATCATCAGATTATCCGGTAATCCAAACTCTTCCACCGTCAGCCCCTCCGCATCGATCAGGCGTCCGTCGGATGCCGGCACGACCTGACTGAGCCGCGCCACGCGATTGGCGTAGGACGTGGGATCGTTGGAATAGGCGAGACACAGTTTGTCGCGTCCCGCCATGTAGCCGAGTTCGTAAACCGTGCCTGCGTCGGCACTGGGGCCGCGAAACGGCGTCAAGTTGGCGATGATGGCGTCGGCAGACTCCATCATCGCCTCGTTGCTCTTGAAGATGGTGAGCGAGGCGCCGGCGGCGGTGGGATCGATGCTGTTATCGAGCGGATACAGCCCGGTCAGCCCGTGATAGGCGCAAACCTCCGCCTTGCGGCGGCCGATCTCCACGGCATCCGGCAGGAACACGTCAGGACCTGCCAGATAGATCTTCATGGACTTGCCGGGGCTGGTGCGTTTTCGAGCGAGAACCTGGAGCTTCGGTTCTGATTGATTCAATCAGAACCGAAAATGCTCCAGTGAGCGCCGCCCGCAGCGATCAGGCGAGCTTGACGGTCTCGGTCTTGTAGTCCTTGCCGAGGGTTTCGAATACCTTGGCAACGATGCTCTTGGCGTCGAGACCGGCGCGGGCATACATCGCCGCCGGCGTGTCGTGGTCTAGGAACACGTCGGGCAGGATCATCGAGCGGAACTTGAGCATGCCGCTGTCGAGCATGGCGTTGTCCGACAGGAACTGCATGACATGCGAGCCGAAGCCGCCGATCGAGCCTTCCTCGATCGTGATCAGGATCTCATGGTCGCGGGCGAGCTTCATGATCATTTCTTCGTCGAGCGGCTTCATGAAGCGCGCGTCGGCGATCGTGGCGGAGAGGCCGTGCGCTGCGAGCTCGTCGGCCGCCTTCTCGCACTCGGCGAGACGGGTGCCGAACGATAGCAGCGCGACCTTCTTGCCCTCGCGGATGATGCGGCCCTTGCCGACTTCCAGGGCAACGCCGACTTCCGGCATCTCGATGCCGCGGCCTTCGCCGCGCGGATAGCGCAGCGCGCTTGGACGATCGTTGATCGCAACCTGCGTCGCCACCATGTGGACCAGTTCCGCCTCGTCGGCGGCGGCCATGATCACCATGTTCGGCAGACAGCCGAGATACGCATTGTCGAACGAACCCGCGTGCGTCGCGCCGTCGGCGCCGACCAGGCCGGCACGGTCGATCGCGAAGCGGACCGGAAGGCTCTGGATCGCGACGTCATGGACCACCTGGTCATAGCCGCGCTGCAGGAAGGTCGAGTAGATCGCGCAGAACGGCTTGTAGCCTTCGGTGGCGAGGCCGGCGGCGAAGGTCACCGCGTGCTGTTCGGCTATGCCGACGTCGAAGGTGCGGTCCGGGAACGCCTTGTTGAAAATATCGACTCCGGTGCCCGACGGCATCGCCGCGGTGATGGCGACGATCTTGTCGTCCTTCTCAGCTTCCTTGACGAGGCTCTGGCCGAACACGTTCTGGTAGGCCGGCGCATTCGGCTTGGCCTTGGCCTGGGTGCCGGTCGCGACGTCGAACTTGACCACGGCGTGGTACTTGTCGGCGGAGGCTTCGGCCGGGCCGTAGCCCTTGCCCTTCTGGGTCACGACGTGAACCAGGATCGGGCCGGTCTCCATGTCGCGGACGTTCTTCAGCACCGGCAGCAGATGGTCCAGATTGTGACCGTCGATCGGGCCGACATAGTAGAAGCCGAGTTCCTCGAACAGCGTGCCGCCGTCCATCATGAAGCCGCGGGAATATTCCTCGACGCGGTTGGCGCGGTTGGCGAGGATCTTCGGCAGCCGCTTGTTGATCTGCTTGGCGGCCTCGCGCAGCGAGCGGTAGGTCTTGCCGGAGTAGAGACGCGACAGATAGGCGCTCATCGCGCCGACCGGCGGCGCGATCGACATGTCGTTGTCGTTGAGGATCACGATCAGGCGCGAGTTCATCGCGCCGGCGTTGTTCATCGCCTCATAGGCCATGCCCGCCGACATCGCGCCGTCACCGATCACGGCGATAACGTTGTTCTTGCCGCCGGAGAGATCGCGCGCCACGGCCATGCCGAGGCCGGCCGAGATCGAGGTCGAGGAGTGCGCGGCGCCGAACGGATCGTAGTCGCTTTCGGTGCGCTTGGTGAAGCCGGAGAGGCCGCCGCCGGTGCGTAGCGTGCGGATGCGGTCGCGGCGTCCGGTCAGGATCTTGTGCGGGTAGGCCTGGTGGCCGACGTCCCAGATCAGGCGGTCGCGCGGGGTGTCGAAGATGTAGTGGATGGCGGTGGTCAGTTCGACCACGCCGAGGCCGGCGCCGAAATGGCCGCCGGTCACCGACACCGCGTCGATGGTTTCCTGGCGCAGCTCGTCGGCAACCTGCTGCACCTGCTCGACCTTCAGCTTGCGCAGGTCATCCGGCGTGTGAATAGTGTCAAGAAGCGGCGTCTTACTAAATGTGGTCACAGCGAATTTCCAATTTTTGCCTGTCGGAACGAACCGCCCGACGCGAGATGGGATGGCGCGCACACCGCGCAGCGAATGCCAGACACTGGGTGCCGCCCCGGCAGGCCGGTGCCTGGTTGTAAGCCTAGATTCACTCCGGATTGGACCACGTGATATGCATCACCTTGGTCGCTCTTCACCCGTCCCGGTTCAGTTTTGTCGAACCATTTGAGATGCATGCCGCCCGAAAAGTCGGGCTGCCCGCCACTCTCAAATGCCCATAGAACTGGAAGCATTACACCAAAGCCGCAGCCAAAGCCAACCCGATAGGGGGCGCAGGGTTCCTATGCGGCGCGCTGAAAAACCTAATCTTTTCAATGCCTGGGTGGGAGCCGGGTTCCAATTCGCCTAATTTGGCGGCAGCCGGCCGGGGCGGCTCGGCCTGATTCGCAGCCGTACCCGACCCCCGCGGGTAGCCCCGGGGGTTTACGGGTGGCTGGAAATGCACAGCAACAATTGCCCGCCGTGGCGGACATCGCGCCGCACGATCGAGGTGGTCGGTGGCGCTACTGCACGTCGAGTGGTTCGGTGCCGGTCGGCTGGCCCGAGGCGTCGGTGGTGATCTTGTCGACGCGGGCTTCGGCCTGGCGCAGCAATTCCTCGCAGCGCCGCTTCAGCGCCTCGCCGCGCTCGTAGATCGCGACCGATTCCTCAAGCGGGACCTTGCCGTCCTCGAGCCGCTTGACGATCGATTCGAGTTCCTCGATCGCGCGTTCAAAGGAGAGCTTCTTCACGTCGGCTTGGGTATTCTCGGCCATTCTTGCGTTCCCGATTGCGTGGATCAGATCGCAACCTGATCTTGTCGTCCAAACATGACCTGTCGCAGGCCATGCTCGCCCCGGCGCAGAATCAATCGAATTTTTGCGGACGTATTGTGGCGGGGATTTACCCGTCCATCAATGCGGTGACGTGAGATGCTACCGACTCTTTCAGGCCCTGCAGGTCGTAGCCGCCTTCCAGGACGGAGACGACGCGGCCGCCGGCGCTCTTGTCGGCGAGATCCATCAGCTTGCGCGTGACCCAGCCGAAATCCTCGCCCGTCAGGTTGATCGAGGCCAAGGGATCGCGGTGATGCGCGTCGAAGCCCGCCGAGATGACGACGAGTTCGGGGGAGAACTTCTCCAGCTGCGGCAGGATCAGATTCTCGAAAGCGGAGCGGAACTTGGCGCCGCCGTCGCCGGGCGCCAGCGGCGCGTTGACGACAGTGTCGTGCTCGCCACGCTCGCCGGCGGCGCCAGTGCCGGGGAACAGCGGCATCTGGTGCGTCGAGCAATACATCACGGTCGGGTCGGCCCAGAAGATATCCTGCGTACCGTTGCCGTGATGGACGTCGAAATCGATGATCGCGGCGCGCTTGATGCCGTATTTGCGCTGCGCGTGGCGGGCGGCGATCGCGGCATTGTCGAAGAAGCAGAAGCCCATCGGCGTCGATTTCTCGGCGTGGTGCCCGGGCGGGCGCACCGCGACGAACGCGTTTTGATGCTTGCCCTCCATCACCGCATCGGTGGCGGCCACCGCGCCGCCGACGCCGCGCATCACCGCTTCCCAGGTGCCTGGCGACATCGAGGTGTCGCCGTCGATATAGATCATGCCCGAGGTCGGCGCGATGTGGCGGAGTTCGCTGACATAGTGCTCGCCGTGACAGAGCAGCACGGTGTCGAGGTCGCCTTCCGGCGCGGAATCGCGCACCAGCGCCTTGAAACGATCCTCGCCGAGCACCTCGGCGACCGCCCGCAGCCGGTCGGGGCGTTCGGGATGTCCGGGAGGGGTCAGGTGGTCGAGACAGGCGGAATGCGTCAGAAGCAGTGTCATGCAAATTCCCGGCGCAATCGATGCGCGTGCGAGGACGCATGATCCGGAAAAGTGCGCAGCGGTTTTCCGACCAAGATCATGCAAGAGCAGGCCCTAATCTAGGCCGTTAGCGGCGTTCCGGAAAGGGCCGACATCATCCCTGTTCCCGTCCTTCCAAAGCCTGGGCGTTTTCCGCGTCACCGCGAGCGGAGCGAAGCAATCCATGCCGCATGCTCGGAGACAATGGATTGGTTCGCTCCGTTCGCAATGAGGTGAGGGGCTGCGTACGTCACCCCTGGACCTCGCTCAATTGATCCGCTCGATCCGCTTGCCTGCCGTCGGGCCTACCGGGCTGTTGGCCTTGAAGTAGGCATAGAGCGCATCGACGTCGTAGATGCCGAACTGCTGCGCGGTTCCTTGCTTGAACACGGTGAAGCCGTCGCCGCCCTCGGCGAGATAATTGTTCACGGTGACGCGGTAGCTCGCGGCCGGTTCGATCGGCTTGCCGTCCAGCGACATCCGTGCGGCGATGATGCGCGCGCCATCGGGCTTGCTCGCATCCCACGCATAGGAGAACCCCTTCGAGACCTGGAGGGCGCGCGGCCGCTTCGGATCGGCCCATTGCTGCTCCAGCGCGTCCTTGAGCTGCTTGCCGGTCAGCGTCATCGTCACGAGCTGGTTGCGGAACGGCTGGCTTGCGAAGATATCGGCATAGGTCACCGCGCCGTCCTCGCGCTTGACGATGTCGGTGCGCACGCCGCCGGGATTGGTGAAGGCGATCACCGCGCCGCCATTCGGCTCGGCGCTGGTTGCAAGCAGCTGTGCGTCGGCGACGATGTCGCCGAGCGGGCTCTCGCCAGTTTCGGCAGGTGTACGCGACAGCGTTTCGGTGACTGAGCCTGCCGCGCGGCTCGCGATCGGCGCGGCCAGCCGGTCGTAGGATTCCAGCAGCGCGCTCTGCTCGGGATCCTTGGCCGTGCCGGCGATCCGCACGATGGTGTTGGCGGCGCTGGCGCTGATCACGTCATGGCTGTTCGGATCGAGCTGAAGATCGATCGCCGTGACCAGGGTGCCGTATTTGTCGCCGGAGGTGACGAGCCGTCCGTCGATCTCGCAGACATAGGCCTGGTGGGTGTGGCCGGAGACCACGACGTCGACCGCGCGATCGAACTTCTTGACGATGTCGACGATCGGCCCGGAGATCCCTGGACATTCATTATAGTCGCCGGCCGGAAAGCCGCCTTCGTGGATCAGCACCACGATCGCCTCGACGCCCTTCGCCTTCAGCTCGGGGACCAGCGCATTGACGGTCTCGGCCTCGTCGCGAAAGTCGAGGCTCGCGACGCCGGCAGGCGACACCAGGTTCGGGGTGTTCTTCAGCGTCAGCCCGATGAAGGCCACTGCAATGCCGTCGAATTGCTTGATCTCGTAGGGCGGAAACACCGTCTTGCCGGTCGCCTTGTCGATCGTGGAGGCGGCGAGATAGCGGAATTTGGCTCCTGTGAACGGGTGTGGCCCCTGGCATTTGTCGATCGGATGGCAGCCGCCATTCTGCATCCGCAGCAGCTCGTCCTTGCCCTCGTCGAATTCGTGATTGCCGACCGAGGAGATCGCAAGCCCCATCAGCGAGAGCGACTCGATGGTCGGCTCGTCGTGAAACATCGCCGACAAGAACGGGCTTGCGCCGATCAGGTCGCCGGCCGCAACGAAGATGTTGTTCTTGTGGCCCTCGCGCAGCTGCTTGACGATAGTGGCCATCCGCTCGGCGCCGCCGGCGGGCTCCATGATCTTCCTGGTCGCGTGAGCGGGGTCGGTGATGCGGATGCCGCCCGGCGGCGGCCGCAGATAGCCGTGGAAATCGTTGATCGCGAGAATGCGCAGGCTCACCGGCTCCGCGGCCTGCGCCGGGCAGGGGCTTGCTGCGGCCAGTCCGAACGCGCAGAGCGCGGCGAGAGGGGAAAGGCGGGGCTGTCTCATGATCTGTCCATGGAGCACGGGATCATGGCGCCGCGCCACTACAATTTTGCGACGCTTCGTTTCAATCCTTCGGGCGAGCCATGAATGCCTTGAACGCCTCGACTGCTTCCTCGGAGCGCATCCGTTCGCTGAACAGATGGTTCTCCTGCTCGATGCGGCGGGTGACGTCCTCCGGCGGCAGCCGGATCAGGCGCCGCGAGATCGCCACCGCCTCGGCCGGCAGCGCGCAGATCTCGCGCGCCACCTTGTGCGCCTCCACCTCGGCATGTCCCGGCGCCACCACGGTATTGACGAAGCCGGCGACGCGGGCGTCGTCGGCCGACATGGTGCGGCCCATCACCAGCATCGCGAAGGCACGCTGGTGGCCCATCATGCGCGGCATCAGGAGGCTCGAGGCGCCTTCCGGCACCAGGCCGAAATTGGAGAACGGCGTCGAGAACAGTGCGGTCTTGCTGGCGAGCACATAGTCACAGTGAAACAGCATGGTGGTGCCGATGCCCATCGCGACGCCGTCGACGGCGGCGATGATCGGCTTCACATTGTGGGCCAGCGAATACAGGAACTTGACGAGGTCGGAGGCCGGCGGGGTCTCGCCGGTCGAGGTGCCCTGCGCGAGCAGGTCCTCGATGTCGTTGCCCGCGGTGAACACGCCGGAGCCGCCGGTGATGATCAGGCAGCGGATATTCGGATTGTTCTGCGCCTTGTCGATCGCGTCGCTGATCGCGCGAAACATCTCCTGGGTAATCGCGTTCTTCTTCTCGGGCCTGCGCAGCCGGATCACGCGCGTGGCGGCTTCGTCGGTCACTATGACATGCGCGGTCATCGAGCGGTCCCAGGGTCGGCCGGCAGCGTCGCCGGCGGAGGTCGTGCCGCCATCCTACATGATCCGGTGCAAGCCCCAAGAGCTCCAGCGTGTTCCGGGCCGCTTTTCCCCGTGGGCGAGCATGAGAACGGCGCAATGCAGATAACCGGAATCTCGCGATTTCGGGCAGGGGACGTTGGTCGGAGGCCGGACGCGCACGGCGATGCTGCCTGCCTGCCGCGCCACGATGGCGCCGGTGCCGCCCGCCTGCAGCGCCCGTGACGCTCGCGACGAGTTTAACTTCCCCGCGAGAAACATTCCGCTGTTCGCGGCATTCCCCCTTTGCTGACAGGCCGAGCAGACCCCGACACGTCGTTGTCGTGGTTCCGTGTTCGGCTGACTTGAGGAGAGCGGCGGCATGCAGATCTCCGGACGTTTGGAACTATCGCGGCGCCATCTGTTGATTGTTGGAGCCGCCTCGCTTGCGGCGTCGTCGATTGCGACGCCCCCGCCTGCGGCCGCCCAATCTGCCCCGACCGGAGCGCCCGTGATGACGAGAGTATCCTTTGACGTGAACGGCGAAACCCACCAACTCGAGCTCGACACCAGGACCACGCTGCTCGATGCCCTGCGCGAGCACCTGCATCTGACCGGCACCAAGAAGGGCTGCGACCACGGTCAATGCGGCGCCTGCACGGTGATCGTCGACGGCCGGCGGATCAATTCCTGCCTGACGCTCGCCGTGATGCATCAGGGCGACGAGATCACGACGATCGAGGGGCTCGGCACGCCGGACGGGCTGCATCCGCTGCAGGCGGCATTCATCGAGCATGACGGCTATCAATGCGGCTATTGCACGCCGGGCCAGATCTGCTCGGCTGTCGCCGTGCTTGCCGAGGTTAAGGCCGGCATCCCGAGCCATGTCACGGCGGATCTGAATGCGCCGCTGCGACTGACCAATGCCGAGCTCCGTGAGCGCATGAGCGGCAACATCTGCCGCTGCGGCGCCTATTCCAACATCGCCGAGGCGATCAGCGAGGTCGCCGGGAGGAGCGCATGAGATCATTCAGCTATGAGCGCGCCGCCTCGCCGGGCGCGGCGGCCGCAGCCGCCGCCGGCACCGCGAACGCCAAATTCATCGCCGGCGGCACCAATCTGCTCGACCTGATGAAGCTCGAGATCGAGACGCCGGCGCACCTGATCGACGTCAACGACCTGGCGCTCGACCGCATCGAGGAGACTGCGGACGGCGGCTTGCGGATCGGCGCGCTGGTGCGCAACACCGATCTCGCCGCCGATATCCGCGTGCGGCGCGACTATGGCGTGCTGTCGCGCGCGCTGCTCGCCGGCGCTTCCGGCCAGTTGCGCAACAAGGCGACGACCGCGGGCAATCTGCTGCAGCGGACGCGCTGTCCCTATTTTTACGACACCAATCTGCCCTGCAACAAGCGCAAGCCCGGCAGCGGCTGCGCCGCGATCGGCGGCTTCAGCCGCCAGCATGCGGTGGTCGGTGTGAGCGACGCCTGCATCGCGACCCATCCGAGCGACATGGCGGTGGCGATGCGCGCGCTCGACGCCGTCGTCGAGACCGTGCGGCCCGACGGCACCACGCGCAGCATTCCGATCGCCGAGCTGCATCGTCTGCCCGGCGACAGCCCGGAGATCGAAACCAGCCTGGAGCCGGGCGAACTGATCACCGCGGTGGTGCTTCCGAAACCGGTCGGCGGCGCGCAGGCCTATCGCAAGGTGCGCGACCGCGCCTCTTATGCCTTCGCACTGGTCTCGGTTGCCGCGATCGTGCAGCGCGACGGCACCGGCCGCGTTGCGCTCGGCGGCGTGGCGCACAAGCCGTGGCGCGTCGAGGCGGCGGAGGCGAAATTGCCCGACGGCGCCAAGGCCGTCACCGCGCGCCTGTTCGCCGATGCGAAGCCGACCAAGGACAATGCGTACAAGCTGCCGCTCGCCGAGCGAACGCTGGCGGCGGTGCTGCGCGAGGCCAGGGCTTGAGATCCAAGGCTTAAGATGAGGGCCTGACATCATGCGTTTTGAACATCCCGCCACCTTCAATCCGATCGACCAACTCAAGGTGATCGGCCACCCGACCAGCCGGATCGAGGGGCCGCTCAAGACCACCGGCACCGCGCCTTACGCCTATGAGCGGCACGACGTCGCGGCCAACCAGGCCTATGGCTACGTGGTCGGTTCGGCGATCGGCAAGGGGCGGATCGGTTCGATCGATCTCGAGGCGGCGAAGGCTGCACCGGGTGTGCTCGCCATCGTCACATCGGGCAATGCCGGCAAGCTCGGCAAGGGCGAGCGCAATGCGGCACCGCTGCTCGGCGGGCCCGAGATCGCGCATTATCACCAGGCCGTCGCCATCGTCGTCGCCGGGACCTTCGAGCAGGCGCGGGCCGCGGCGCAGTTGGTCCGGATCGACTACGTCAAGGGCGACGGCAAGTTCGATCTCGCCGCGGAGCGGGACAAGGGCATCACGCCGCACCCGTCATTCGGCGGCCCGGCCGATACCGCCGTCGGCGATTTCGCCTCCGCCCTCGCTGGTGCGCCCGTGCAGCTCGATGCCACCTACACGACGCCTGATCAAGGCCACGCGATGATGGAGCCGCATGCTTCGATCGCGGCCTGGGACGGCGACAAGCTCACGGTCTGGACCTCCAACCAGATGATCGCCTGGGGCGCTGAGGACATGGCGAAGACGCTTGGTATCCCCAAGGAGAATGTCCGTCTGGTGTCGCCCTATATCGGCGGCGGCTTCGGCGGCAAGCTGTTCCTGCGCGCCGAGGTGCTGCTCGCCGCGCTCGGCGCCCGCGCGGCCGGCCGGCCGGTCAAGGTCGCGCTGCAACGTCCGCTGATGTTCAACAACACGACGCACCGTCCGGCGACGATCCAGCGCATCCGCATCGGCGCCGAGCGCGACGGCAAGATCACCGCGATCGGCCACGAAAGCTGGTCCGGCAACGTCAAGGACGGCGAGCCCGAGATGGCGGTGAGTCAGACGCGGCTGCTTTATGCCGGCGCCAGCCGGATGACGGCGACGCGGCTTGCGGCGCTCGATCTGCCGGAGGGCAATGCGATGCGCGCGCCCGGAGAAGCCTCCGGCATGATGGCGCTCGAGATCGCGATCGACGAGCTCGCCGACAAGCTCGGCATCGACCCGGTCGTGCTGCGCATCAGCAACGACACCCAGGTCGACCCCGAACATCCGGAGCGGCACTTCTCGCAACGGCAATTGGTGCAGTGCTTGAGCGATGGCGCGGCGCGGTTCGGCTGGGACAGGCGCAACCCGAAACCCGGCGCGGTCCGCGACGGACGCTGGCTGGTCGGAATGGGCGTCGCCGCGGCCTTCCGCAACAATCTCGTGACCAAATCGGCGGCACGCGTTCGTCTCGACCAGCAGGGCATCGTGACCGTCGAGACCGACATGACCGACATCGGCACCGGCTCCTACACCATCATCGCGCAGACCGCGGCCGAGATGATGGGTGTGCCTCTGGACAAGGTCGCGGTGCGGCTCGGCGATTCCGACTTTCCGGTGTCCTGCGGCTCGGGCGGGCAGTGGGGCGGCAACAATTCCACCGCCGGCGTCTATGCCGCCTGCACCAAGCTGCGCGAGACCATTGCGCAGAAGCTCGGCTTCAACTCCGCGGAGGCGGTGTTTGCCGACGGCGTGGTCCGCTCCGGTAATCGCAGCGTGCCGCTGGCGCAGGCCGCCGGCGGCGGCGAGCTCGTGGCGGAGGATGCCATCGAATACGGCGATCTCGCGAAAACCTACCAGCAGTCGACCTTCGGCGCGCATTTCGTCGAGGTCGGCGTCGACGCCGACACCGCTGAAATCCGGGTGCGGCGGATGCTTGCGGTCTGCGCGGCGGGCCGCATCCTCAACCCCAAGGCGGCGCGCAGCCAGGTGATCGGCGCGATGACCATGGGCGTCGGCGCGGCGCTGATGGAGGATCTGGTCGTCGACAAGCGGCACGGCCTGTTCATCAATCACGACCTTGCTGCCTATGAGGTGCCGGTCCATGCCGACATCCCGCATCAGGAGATGATCTTCCTCGACGAGACCGACCCGATCTCGTCGCCGATGAAGGCCAAGGGCGTCGCCGAACTCGGCATTTGCGGCGTCGCCGCCGCTGTCGCCAATGCGGTCCACAACGCGACCGGCGTTCGCGTGCGCGACTATCCGATCACGCTCGACAAGCTGCTCGCGGGAATGCCGGTCTAACCTCGCCCGACGAACGAACCGATGCCCCGGCCGATCGCGGCGCCGTGCTGAAACAGCGCGCCGAGGTGATCGCCGGGCACCGACATCGCATCGAGGCCGTTCTCCGCGGCAAAGCGCTGCATCGGCGCATGCGGTCCGTCGTCCTGTCCGTTCCACAGCAGCACCGGCACGCGCGAGGACAGCACCGCGTCCTTTGCGCCATCGACCTGGCCGAGCGCATTGAAGCAGGCCCGCACGCCGCCTTCGAGATCCGGCGTCACCCATTCGGCGAGCTCCGGCACGGTGCGGCGGGCAAAGGTGATGAAGGCGCCATAGGTCAGCGGGCCGGCATTGCCGCGCGGCAGTCCGGTGAGAAAGTCCCAGCCACCGATCGCCAGCGACGCCAGCCGTGCCGGGAAAAATCGGGCGACGCCGACCGCGACCCAGCCGCCCATCGAGTGTCCCACCACATGGGCGCGCTCGTCGCCGAGATCGTCGATCACGGCAACGATGTCGCCGGCGCGCTGCGCCTGATTATAGAGCGCCGGATCGGCCGGCTTGTCGCTGAGGCCATGTCCGAGCGAATCGACGCAGACGACACGAAAGCGATCGGCAAGCGCGTCGACCACGCCGCATTGTTTCCAGCTCGCGGCGTCGAGCAAGAGACCGTGCTGCAGCACGATCAGCGGCCCGGATCCCTCGACGGTGTAGTGGATACGCTGGCCCCGGTGATTGGCGAAAGGCATTGATAGAGTTCCCCACGTTTCACCAGAGGTGAGCGTGAAGGCGCCGGGTTTCAAGACCTCGTTCCGGATCAGGAACCACATCGCCGATGGCGGGCGGAACCTCGCCTTCAGCCGCCCCACACGGTGGCTTCGCTCCAGCCGAGATCCCTGAACTCGGCCGCGCGGAGCGGCGCTTCACCGGCGGCGAAGAATTCGTCGAGCTGCGGCGGCTTGACTGTGGTCTCCGAGAGCATCGCATGGGCCTGGCCGCGATGATGGATCTGGTGCTGAAACAGATGCATCAAGAGGCGGTCGCGCCGCTCAGTCTGCACGCTCGTGTCGCGATTGATCTTCACCACATCATCGAGCCGCTCAGCCGTCAGCACATCGCAGTGCACGATCAGCCGCTGATCGATCGCGCGCTGGGCGTCTTTCAGCTGCGCCACCGACGGATAGGGCACTTCATTGGCCCACGCCTTCGGCCCGAGCCAGCCGCCCTCGAGCGCGTCGATATAAAACAGGTCGATGACATGAATGTGGTTCAGTGTCGCCTGCAGGCTCGGGAAGAACCCGGTCCGCGCCGCGGCGAACTCCGCCTGGCTGAGACCGGCGCAGGCCGTGAGCAGGCGATGATTGGCCCAGGCGTTATTGTACGCAAAAGCGCGAAAGGTCTGAACGAGGCCTGCTTGCATATCGGTCCTCACTGGATTGACTGTTTCAGGCGGGCGCGGCGGTGAGCCGGCCGACCTGCGACAGTGATCGCGGTGCTTGCGTTGGTGACTTGATCCTCGCATAGCTAATCCATCGTGGTGCACTTCATCCGAAGGCGGGAGCAGATGCAACTGGCAAAGAACGTGATCGACGTCGGCCTTTCCTCCAACGACCTCGAGCCGATGCTGCGGTTCTGGCAGCACGATGCCAGGCTGCGCTTCGATCATGTGCAGCCGATCCGCCGCGGGCAGAAGCAGTACCGGCACGACGCGCAGGGTTCGGTCATCAAGCTCAACCATCATGTCGAGCCGCTGCCGGACGCGGCGCCGAGCGGCTATCGCGAGCTGATCATTGCGCGCGCTGGCGTCGACGCACCGCAACGCATGGCCGACCCCGATGGCAACAGCGTTTGCCTGGTCGCGCCCGGACATGACGGCATCACCCAGATCGCCGTCATGCTGACGGTGCGCGACCTCGCCGCGCATCGCAGGTTCTACGGCGACATCCTCGGCTTCGCCGAGCAATCATGGTCGGGCGGTCCGGCGTTTCGCCTCGGCGACAGCCTGATGCTGCTCAAGGAAGACGCTGCCGCCACGGTCGATCCGATCCGGCCGGCGCGCGGCTGGCGCTACATCACACTGCAGGTCGCCGACATCGATGCCGTGCATGACGAGCTGCGCGCCAAGGGCGTGCGGGAAGGCCTTGCGCCGGTGACGCTCGGCGAGGTCGCACGGATCTCCATGATCCTCGATCCCGATGGCAACTGGATCGAACTGTCCCGCCGCGCATCGATCGTTGGAAGCCTGTCCGACCGCTAGCCAGCAAATTTTCTGCCCGCCCGGGCGGCGCCGATGATATGATTCCGACGAATGCATCCAATTTGATGATCGCTTTATGCAGTCGATTTTCGGGCCGCGGCGGGTTCATCGATCGATTCCACGAGCGGTTATCGGCTCGGCTTGCCTGCTGCTGTTTGTCCCCGTCGCGAGCGCCCAGCCTCTCGGCAATCCAGCGGTAACGCCCGCCGCGCAGCGCGCAGAGCCGGCGCAGGCAGAAACATCGCAAACGGAAACGTCTCGTCCGGATGCCAACGCCGGGGCCGATCGGTCGGCGTCCGATCAGCAATCGTCATCCGTTCCGTCGCCGGCGCCGATACCTTTGCGTCCAAGGCCCGATGGGCCGCAGCAATACTGCAAGGCGTTGGAAGAGGCTGCATTGGAGAACGGCTTGCCGCCGGATTTCTTCGTCCGGCTGATCTGGCAGGAAAGCAATTTCGATCCCAATTCGGTCAGTTCGGCCGGTGCCCAGGGGATCGCCCAGTTCATGCCCGGTACCGCGCGGTGGCGCGGTCTGGCCGACCCGTTCGAGCCATTGCCTGCCTTGCAGGAATCCGCGCGTTGGCTCCGCGAGCTGCGCGCGCAGTTCGGCAATCTCGGCCTTGCGGCGGCCGCCTATAATGGTGGTCCACGGCGCGTTCAGGATTGGCTGGCGGGACGTGGAAGCCTGCCGGGCGAAACACGTGCCTATGTCAGGATCATCACCGGCAAGTCCGCCGAGGAATGGGCGCAGGGTTCGCTTGAGGATCGGGTCCACATCGACGCGGCCATGGCCTGCAGTGACATCGTGCGCGGCATGCTCGTTCGGGCGCTTCCCGCGGGCCCAAGAGAGTCCGTGACAATCGCGCAGCAAGCTGCGTGGGGGCCCTGGGGACTTCAATTGGCCGGTGGCCCGTCGCAATCGCGCGTGCTCGCCGACTACCAGCAACTTCAGAAACGATTTGCATCCGTGCTCGGCGATCGCGCACCGCTCGTTCTGAGATCGCGCATGGCCGGGCCAGGCTCGGCCACCTGGTATCTGCTCCGGGTCGCCGAGACGACCCGCGAGCGAGCTAACCAGCTGTGCGCCCGATTGGAGGCAGTCGGCGGGCGCTGCCTCGTGTTTCGAAACTAGTGGCACACGTTGCACGTCGCCGCGACCGACGGCGGGATGAGGGCTAATTGGCGGCAGAGCCTTCGACCGCAAATGTGTGGTACCTGGCGTATTTCTCGCCGACCGCCCGAACCTGCACGTAGGCTGGATCGTGTCGCCAGGCCCAAAGCGCCTCCATGGTCGGATACATATAGATGACGACGCGCTTGGGTGGATTTCCATCAACGGCAACGACCTGCGAACCGGTTGCCGCCGCGCCGGCAGCCGCGATCAGCTTGCCGCCATGCGCCTTGATGATCTCCTTCGCCTTCGGGAGATATTCCCTGGCATAACCATCGGGATCGGTGACCTCGATTTGCCCGATCAGATAGGCGGGCGGCCTGGCTTCGCCATGCAGTGCTTCGGCGCCAAGAGCGCCGATAGCGGTACAACTCAACATGACCAGAGCCATCTTGCCTCCAGAACTCATGTGAGCTTCCTCCGATGCCGTGGCGGTGCCACAAGCCGCAGCCTGGCAGGACTCTCCACGAGGCTTCGAAATACGTCCAATACATATATTTTCTCGAACCTTATGCTTGAATGGTATAAGCGGGTATGACTCTTCAACAGGCCCTCACGTTCTTGACGGTGGCCGAGCTCGGCACGGTCTCAAAGGCCGCTTTGCGGTTGCGTGTCGCCCAACCCGCTCTCTCCAGGCAAATCATCGGTCTCGAACGGGAGCTCGGCTTGCAGCTCTTCGATCGCGTCGGGCGCCGGCTTCTATTGACCGGCGAAGGCGAGCAGTTGATTGCGGGCTGTCGTCTGCTGCTCAACAGCGTCAATTCCTTGAAGGAGCAGGCTCAGCTGCTTCGTCAAGGAGATACCGGGGTCCTAAGGATCGCCGGCTCGCCGCAACACATCGAAAGCGTGCTGTCGGAATTTCTGCACCGGTACGCGGAGCGATATCCCAGGGTCGAGATCAGGATCAGGGAGGGGACGGGCAGCGAGATATTGGCGATGCTCGAACGCGGGGAAGTTCATCTCGGCCAGAATTTGTTGCACGCCGTCAAGCTGGACGAACAGCACTTCGGCAGCCTTCCGCTTGGATCCGTGCGGTTACTGGCTGCTTGCCATCCGTCGATGCCGCTTGGTCCCCGTCGCACAATCGAGATCGCTGACCTTGCCGAACTTCCGTTGCTGCTGCTGGACAGCGGGTTCGGATTTCGCCGTGCTTTCGATGCGGCAAGCCGTATGGCGGGACTGAAACCGAAGATCATGTTCGAGAGTCGCAGTCCGCACACCTTGCTGGCACTCGCCGAGGCGGGGCACGGCGTCGCGATCGTTCCCTCCCAGCTTCAGTGCTGGCGCTACGGATTAAGGATTGTCGGTCTCACGCACAGACGCCGCGTGTTGCAGGAGCCTTTGACCATCTCATGGGACAAGCGGCGTCCGTTGCCTCGTTTCGCGACTGACTACTGTGCAATGCTGGCAGCACATATGCGGGAGACGTTTCCGATCACGCGCCCGACGGAGCCGGCAGCGGCAAAAGCAAGTGTTCGGACGCGCGCCAGGCGAGTTCCACGCAAGGCGAAAAGTCGGGGCGGTTGAATGCTGCTTGCGCGCGGCAGCTTGCCGGTGGCGCGCGAAAGGCAAAGACGACGCTCATCGGCGCGAGGGCCTTCTCCTGGACCGGTGTGAGATGGGCCGTCCACGACGCAGGCCAGCAGCGCCGGATGTTCAATAACCTCCGGAGGCGAGCTTCCGTCGGAAGCTAACGTCTGGACCTGTATCGGCACCCGTCCGGCATTCTCACTTTTTCATCTTGATGCCGTTCTTGGCACGATACTCGTTGAAGACAACGTCAATGGCCTGAATGACCTTCTTGTCCTGGTTCGCCTTGCAATAAACGATGATCTGGTGCTCCAGATCCTTCGCGCGATCGACCTTCATCAAGTGCTTCTTAGCGAGGCCATTATACCAACCGCTGTACCAAACCGTCAGATAATCGGCATCCTCCTGGAAGGTGTTGGCAAGCTGGGCGCATGTAAGCGCCTGAACATCAACATAGCCGTCAGCGTTCGCGTAGGTCTTCAACTCGACCTGGGCCTGACAGGGTGTCACGGCTGAAATCGCGACCGCCGCGGAAGCCAGAAACAATTTTATGGACATGCTATCTTCCCACAGGTTCTCGTGAATGACTTCTTTCGGATCGCAGCGCAAACCGGTCTCGCGGGACTTGCTACCAGTACCGCGCGGGATCGGCCCACTTTGCTCGGAGTGGGGTGATGTTTTGGGCTCGCGCGCGCGGCTGCATCAGCATTTGGTCACGACCTGACCATAGGCGTTGGTCACCTGCACGCACCCCGGCGTGGCAACATAGGCGCCGGCTGCTACTGCTCCAGCGGCTGCGGTGCCGTAGACGGCGCGCCGCGTGGTCCGGCGCGCGACCCCGGCATAGCTCATCGGCGTCAACGGTCGTCCGACCCGTGCTTCCGCGGTGGAAACCAGCCCTTGCTCGATATGGCCCTTGCCATTCCAGAGCAGCGTGCCCGAGAATGTGACGGCGGTTAAGAGAAGCAGAAGCGTCTTGCGAAGTGGGTTGGTCATTTCTTGGCTCCAGCAATTGTGCCCGCAGGTACTTCGTCAAATTCGATCATGACGTCGGAATCGAGTCCGACCTTCGTCGCGCCTTCCGGCGGCTTGAACGAGAAGGTGTCCGCGGCAGCGATTGCATCGGTCTTCCAGTCCTTGATCCGCAACGTATATTGCGGCGCGCCAGCCACGGTCTTGCTGGTGATGACATATTTGCGGGGGATCGGTTGCGGACCGGTCTGGATCCAGATCTGCCAGTCCGTGTCATGTCCGCGGAACGCCAGATGCTCGCACTCGACGCCGTCGATCACGCCCTGTCCGATATGATGCCCTTCAATGACGTCGGACGTAAGTACGTCGAAGGAATTCGAGAGCAGCAGATCCGTGCCGGGCATCGCTGCTCCCGTTTTCGCCTGAATCGCCTCCACAAGTTGCTCGACCGTGCCGGGTGCGTCGGCCTGCACATAGGCCTTGGCGTTATTGCCGTACAGCGAGACGGTCTTGCCGTCATAGACCAGGTCGACATCGGTATAGCCACCGGTTCGTCTGACCCTCAATTTGTCGGGCCGGGTCATTTTCAACTGACCGGAGCTGGAAAACTGGATCTTCTGTAGTTCCGGCGTGATGATCTCGATGTCGCTATCGTACGTCGCGGTGATCGATTTCTGGGCGGCCGTATAGTCCGCCATCGCCTTCAGCAACGTCGTGGAGTCATCGGCACGCGCGTGACCGATCGGCGTTGCAGCTATGGCGATCGATGCAGCCACCCCCGAAGCGCGAAGCAATGCGCGCAGTCTTTTCCTGTTCATGCCGGTCCTCCCTAAGGTCGCGACCAGTCTGGAGCACCTGCGCCGTCGCTCGCTTGATTTAAATCAAGGAGCCGGTCCAACGATAATGGATTTCGGGAGCACGGCAGCCGAGCAGACGTCGGGCCGGATGCGGAGCCGAACAAATATTGGGGGTGATATGAGAAAGCTGCTGATCACAATCACGGTTTTGTTGTTGTCGAATGCGTCCGGCAAGGCGGAAGAAAAGCTGGTCGTCGACATGAGCAGGATGACCTGCCGCGAGCTGGCCAGGCTCGACTTCCAGGATTTTGCCGGTGTCACCATGTGGCTCAGCGGGTATTACAACGCGAGCGTGCACAACACCGTGGTCGACCTGTATCAGTTCGCGCAAGCTGCAAAGACCGTGAAGGATTTCTGCCAAACGAGCCCGTAGTCCACGGTCATGTCTGCGGCCGAGCGGGCTCTCGGTATTAAAATGCCCCGTTCGCGCTAGGCTACGCGATCGGCAGCCTGACCTCAAATTCCGTGCCTTGGCTGCCTGTCGCAACAAGCGCCAGCATTCCCCCATGCCGATCGATGATCGTGCGACAAATTGCGAGACCCAATCCCATCCCATCGGCTTTGGTCGTGAAGAACGCATCAAAGACGTTGGTGTGCTGAGGTATGCCAACTCCGGCATCCCGGACGTTCAGAACGATCCAGCGTTGGTCGATACGGGTCGAAACGGTTAGCTTTCGTTGATCAACTGGTATCGACGCCATGGCCTCAACGCCATTCTTCACGATATTCAACACCACTTGCTGCAATTGAGCCCGATTGCCCGTGACTGCGTGAGGGTGATCGGAAAAGCTGGTCGAGACGGATATCTGGTTAGTCTGCAGATCATGTTGCATCAAACGCAAGACCTGGCACACCACATCCTCGATCTGCATCCTGGAGCGATTGGAGGCGCTCTTGAACAGACTGCGGATGCTCGTGATCGTCGAGTCAACGCTCAGGCTGGCGCGCTCGATGTCCTTCAGGACAACGTCGATCTCCTCAAGGTCGGGCGGCTCGGCGGCGAGCTGATTAAGCGCAATGCTCGTGTTCAAGGTGATCGAGCCGAGGGGAGATCTGATTTCGTGCGCGATTGCGGCCGTCGCAGCGTCGATGCTCATAAGCTGATTGGCCCGTTCTCGCCGCTGGAGAATTAGCGCGCTGGCCAGACGGGAGTACAGCACCATCAGCTCCGTTAGCAGGACGCATAGCAGCATGCAGCTCGCTACCAGCGCGAAGCCGCGCGCGGCGTACCAGCCGACAGAGAAGCGAACGGAGCTGGCGACCGCCGCTACGAGAAAGTTCGGCATCCAGGCGACAAGCGTCACCATCAGCCACATGTCCAGAATTGTGCGTCGGCGGCTGAACAAGACCGCCAACGTTGCCGCGCCCACGAGCCAGAGCGCAATGTTGATCTGGCTCCCGAACCGCGTTTGCAGGGTAACGCTCCCGCTGTAGAAGCTCGGCAAGTGGTTCACCCACGCTGTCACGGTCCACGTCAGTGCAGCAACGGTGGTGAGGACGGCGCATATTGTCGCTATGATGCTCGCTCTCGTCGACCGGGCGGCGGCGCCTCGCTCCGTCTTATCCTTGAGAAGCGTGTATGCCAGGATGCTCAGTGGAAACGTGGTGTGCCAGAAAACAAAAAACCACGCCGGTGTATCGAAGCCATCGCCGAGTATTCCGTTTGGGCCATAACCACCGGGAAAGCTCAGTGTCTGCAAGAAGGCAAACGCGCCGCTGAAGAGATATGCACCGGCGACGGCCAATAGTCCGCGCCGAGGTTGCACAGAATACTGCCCGAACAGCAGCGTAGCGGTCAGCAGATCGGCGGCGCTTAGCACTGTCTGCAGGACTGGAACAAATGCGTCGACCCTGCCGATCTGTACGCTCGCAAACGGCGCGATACAGGCGGCGAGGACAAACAGCGCGGCCACCACCCACATGGCCGCGCGGCGATGTTCGCGCGTTGCGGGCATGAGAGGAATCACCAGAGGAAATTCGTCTTCGTGAGGCGACGTGATTTGCCTTGTAATCATCTTCGTCCCTCAAGAGGATGGCCGTCTGCCGGAATGAGATCGAAATCAGCTCGGCTTGAGTTGCTCGGCCATCAAGACGAGTTCGGCTAGCGATCGGGCCTGCATTTTCTCCATCACTCGTTGACGGTGCGCCTTGATGGTGCGCACGGTTGAACCAAATTCATTTGCGATCTGCTTGTTTAATTTGCCCTCAACGACCCGTTCGAACACATCGCGCTCTCGCGGAGTGAGCTTGGCCGCGTTGGTGCGGTGAATCGCTTTTTCTTCTCGACGCTGCTGGGAGGTCTTGTGCTTATCAATTGCACGTTCGATCGTGGAAAGCAGAATTTCGGCCGTGACCGGCTTCCTCAGAAAATCCTCGGCGCCAGATTTGATGGTACGAACCGTGATCGGTATGTCTTCGTACCCGGAAAGAAAGATGATCGGGAGCTCGACGTTCTGCGCAATCAGCTGCTGCTGCAAGTCGGGGCCAGTGATTGCCGGCAGGCGAACATCAAGCAGTATGCAGTCAACCCTATTCTGGTGGAGCTGCTGCGCCAGCAGCCGCTCTGCTGACGGAAAGGATTGGACATGATAGCCTGCCAGCTCCAGCAGACGCTGGGCAGCGCCGCTGAACTCAGGGTCATCATCCACAAGGTAAATCGTCCCACGCAAACCAAGCCGCTCAACCTGCAATTCATGGAACCTGTAGCTGTGTTTTCCAGTGTCAACAACACGGGTTTTTACGGGCTTCGTGATCGGGTCTTTCAGCGGAGCCATGGATGTCCGCTCCCGGTCGGGAATCGTCGATGACGGCGGTGTCGGGCACCTCCGCTTTCCCTGCGCCCTCTGCTTGAGGAGAGGGCGGAACGAAGCGCAAAGCTCGGACAGATCGTGTCGCGAGAACGCGGATGTATGACGAGCTGACCGTGCAACACATTCGGTGTCGTCGCGGCCTTCGCCAGGACGACGGCTGTGAATGCGGCGCGGCCTATGGCCAGGGAGGGCGTCTTACCCCGCCAGTACCGCGTCCGCGCCGGTCACCGCCTCGGCGCTTTCGGTCACGGTCTTTTCCAGCGACGGCGCCTGTACGGCGATGTTCTCGGCGAAGAAGCGCGCCAGCGCGACATAGCGCTGCGGCTCGGCTTCGCCGTTCGCCTTGGCGGCCAGCGCCTCGCCGGCGAGCATGCAGCCGCCGAGCGCTCCGGCGAACAGCCGCAGATAGGGCGTTGCGCCGGCCAGTGCCTCGTTCGGCGCCGAGGCGCTCGAGCAGCCATTTGCTGATGCGCTCCAGCGCGGCGTGCGCGTTGCGCAGCTTGGGCGCTTCCGAACTTGCCCTAGCGGATTAAGTGTGTATGCTTGCGGCGTTCGATTTGCCGTTGTGCCTTGTTGAATGGTCAAAGCGGCCCTTTTCCAAAGAACATCGTCGGTTGAAGGATGATGCGGAACCAAGCGCGAATTCACGTGCGTCCGCTTTGGAGAAGACAAATGCCTACAGGTACTGTGAAGTGGTTCAACGGCCAGAAGGGCTTCGGTTTCATTCAGCCCGATGACGGCACGAATGACGTGTTCGTTCACATCAGCGCTGTCGAGCGGGCCGGACTTGGCGGTCTCGCCGAGGGCCAGAAGCTGTCGTTCGAACTCAAGATCGACAAAATGCGTGGCAAGACCAGCGCCGAAGATCTTCGGCTGGCTTGAATCGATCTGTCATTCCACGGATGTACTGGGATGACAGCCGCGGCCCGCTCGATCCTCTGATGGGTTGAGCGGGTCACGCTGCTTTTCAAAGGGCTCATTCGCTCATGGCCAAGAAGCCGGAAGAACTTTCTGCCGAGCGCCTGGCCAAGGCCCAGCGCCAGCGGCTTGCCGCCGAGGCCGGTGCGCAGGCAATCGCTGAGGTCGAGCGCGACGCGATCGCCGTGCGCAAGAACATGGTGCGTCTGCGGGCTCTTCGTGAAGCGCGTGACGCCGAGGCGGCCGCGCAGGCTGGCGCTGCACCCGCAGGCGCGGCATCTGTGGCTGCCAAGAGAACCAAGCGGGTCAAGCGCATCGTGCGCTAAGCCGCGCAATCACGCACGTCTTCGAGTCCGTCGCTGATAGTTGCTGAAGCGGACCTGTTGCTTCGCGGCCTCGGCCGCTACGTTCAGGTCGCGAAGCTTGGCCGTTGCCCGAACTATTTGGGACGATCGGCCTCCTTCCTGTTCGCCGCCTTCAGTCTGATCCTGATGTAGTCAGTGATATCGCCGGCCGCCTCACGCAGATCCTGTTCCGTCAGGCCTTGCTGTCCCGCCATCTCGACGCACCGGTGCGCCAACTCGGCAACGTCCTGCGAGGCACCCGGCGTTCCATATCGCTCGGCAGCGTGGACGCTGTTTTCAATCCAGAAATCAAGGAACTCTCTCGCTTTTGCGGTCATGACTCACCTGGACGGCTCGCGCGCCTCTGTCCTCACCGGCCACATTCCCCGGCCTTCGCAGGAACAATCGAGAGCCGGGGTAAATTACCATGCCGATGACGCGCTATTATTTCGATCTTCGTGATGGCGGCGGCCTGGCGATCGACGAAGAGGGCATGGAGATGTCCAGCTTCGGTGCGGTTCAGGAGGAGGCTGCGCGCGCCTTGGCCGACGTCATTCGGGATTCCTTTCGCGGTCACAATTTCCATCAGATTGCCATCGAGGTCCGGGACAACGATGGGCCCGTGCTTGAGGTGGCCATCGCTTGGCGCAGTTGCCGGCTGGATTCTTGAGTCTGGCCGCGCAGCGCAGCGGCTAGCACCTTGTGATGCCGAGACTGAGACTGACCTGAAACAGCGGCCCTTCGTCCGTCCGGACCTCAAACGCCAACACCCTGTGTTTGTCCAAAGGCGGGTTCTCCTTGGCTATGCTGAGCAATGACTGCATCGCTTCGTGCGCGGCAGTTTCCTCGTCGCGTAGCTCGATGCCCTGTTTGTCGGCATAGAGTTGCTCGCCGTTGCGGATATCGAAATAGTAGCGGGTTGCCATCTTCGGCTCCCTTTGGTGGCGGGAGCTGCCCAGGCTCTCAGGTGCCGGCGCTCAATAGTCATCCGGCAGCGACGTACTCTGCGCCTGTTGGAGCGAATTTGCTACTCGGCAACGGTGGAGATTTTAGGGGAACCGCTTTTCGCGTTCGCGGTCAAGCCGCCATCGCCGTTCAGCCATGATCTCGGCGTGGCTGAACTGTCGGATATAATTCTCATGATCAGCGACTGCGTCTTGCATAGCCGAGATAAGTGCATAGGTTTCGTAGATCGACTGGCCTTGAGCCTTGTAGATCGGTTCCACGGGACCTTTTTCCAAAGACATCGTCGGATGAAAGCGAGGACGCGTGCTTGCAGCACCGCGGCTGAAGCTTCCGCGATGTTGTTGGTCGGCTGCCGTTCCACGGATGTACTGGGATGGCAGTGCGGTCCGCTCTGTCACTGATGGAGCGGGCCATTGTAGTGTTCATTCAATGTGCGTTGTAGCGCGAGAGAGGTGATCCGTTGCAAGTTCTTGTCAGGGACAACAACATCGACCAGGCGCTTCGAGTTCTAAAGAAGAGGTTGCAGCGCGAAGGCGTCTTTAGAGAGATGAAGCGCCGCAGATCGTTCGAAAAGCCATCGGAAAAGAGGGCTCGAGAGAAATCCGAGGCCGTGCGGCGAGCCCGCAAGCTTGCCCGCAAGCAAGCGATACGGGATGGATTGATCGCGGCCCCTCCGCGGAAACCCAAATTCCCGGCGTCCAGACCTTCGGCGCCAGGGCAATCGCCACAGCAAGCAGGCGGCACACGGGGGACTTAGCCCGTACCGATCCTGCTGGAAGGATCGTGCAGGATGACGCGGCGATCTTATCGAGGCAACGGATGCCTCCAGGAACGTATCTCCGATGAGATCTGTCGTCGGCGAGCCGTGGATCGGGATGTTCGATCGAGGCACGACGATCAACGGCGACGTGCGCAGAACCTGGCCGGCACCGCCATCAACGCAATGGCAGATCATTCCGCCAGCCAGTTCGATCAGGCCGCCCGCAAGCGTGACTTGCTCGACGGCCCGGAGGAATTTCGCGCGGATCGCTGACAAGACGTGCGATTCGGCGGTAGGCGCAAAACTCGATGCCGTCCCGGGCAAGCGAAGCGCGACCCGGAACCCAGTGCCGAATGGTTTGCAAAGCTGGAGCCACAGCTCGTTTCAACAACGGAAGGCTGTGGTTGTGGGTCCCTTTCGCAGGGACGACAGCTGTGATGCCGCACGTCGTGTGCATCAAACGAGCGAGGAGGGCCTTTGGCGACCACAGCGCTTTGGGCCCTCTCACCTCGCAATGACGGTGGAAAGTATCTTACCCCGCCAGCACCGCATCCGCGCCGGTCACCGCCTCGGCGCTTTCGGTCACGGTCTTTTCCAGCGACGGCGCCTGCACGGCGATGTTCTCGGCGAAGAAGCGCGCCAGCGCGACGTAGCGCTGCGGCTCGGCTTCGCCGTTCGCCTTGGCGGCCAGCGCCTCGCCGGCGAGCATGCAGCCGCCGAGCGTTGCGGCGAACAGCCGCAGATAGGGCGTTGCGCCGGCCAGTGCCTCGTTCGGCGCCGAGGCGAGGCGCTCGAGCAGCCATTTGCTGGTGCGCTCCAGCGCGGCATGCGCGTCGCGCAGCTTGGCGCCCGTGGTGCCGAACGCCGGATCGTTGGAGGTCTCGACCTGCTTGATGACGGCAGCGAGCTCGTCCAGCAGCGCCCAGACCGAGGCGCCGCCATTGGCGCCGAGCTTGCGGGTGACGAGGTCGACCGACTGGATGCCGTTGGTCCCCTCGTAGATCGAGGTGATGCGGGCGTCGCGATAATGCTGCGCGGCGCCGGTCTCCTCGATGAAGCCCATGCCGCCGTGGATCTGTACGCCGAGATAGGCGACCTCGTTGCCGATGTCGGTGGAGAACGCCTTGGCGATCGGGGTCAGCAGCGCGCCGCGGGCAGCGGCCTCGGCGCGCACCTTGGCGTCCTTGGCGCGCACCGAAACGTCGAGCGCGACCGCGGTGGCGTAGCAGATCGTGCGCGCCGCCGCCGTCATGCTGCGCATCTGCATCAGCATGCGCTTGACGTCGGGATGCACGATGATCGGATCCATCCCGTCGCTCTTGTGGCCGATAGCTTTCCCTTGCCGGCGCTCCTGCGCATAGGCCAGCGCCTGCTGATAGGCGCGGTCGGCAATGCCGACGCCTTCGAGGCCGACGCCGAGGCGGGCCTGGTTCATCATCGTGAACATGCAGCGCATGCCCTGGTTTTCCTCGCCGATCAGATAACCGACCGCGCCACCCTTATCGCCCATCGTCATGGTGCAGGTCGGCGATGCGTGCATGCCGAGCTTGTGCTCGACGCCGCTGGCATGGATGTCGTTGCGCTCGCCGAGCGAGCCGTCGGCATTGACCAGGAATTTCGGAACCAGGAATAGTGAGATTCCCTTGGTGCCCGCGGGGGCATCGGGCAATCGTGCAAGCACGAAATGCACGATGTTGTCGGTCATGTCGTGCTCGCCGTAGGTGATGAAGATCTTGGTGCCCTTGATGCGATAGGTGCCGTCGGGGGCGCGTTCGGCGCGGGTGCGCAGCGCGCCGACGTCGGAGCCGGCATTGGGCTCGGTGAGTTGCATCGTGCCGGTCCACTCGCCGGTGACCAGCTTCTCGAGATAGGTCTTCTTCAGCTCGGCGCTGCCATGGGCATCGAGCGCCTCGATCGCCGACAGCGTCAGCAGCGGGCAGAGGCCGAAGGCGACGTTCGACGCGCTCCAGATCTCGGTGCAGGCGGCGTTGACCGCGAGCGGCAGGCCCTGGCCGCCGAACGCCTCCGGCCCCGACACCGCGTTCCAGCCCGCGGCGGTCCAGCGCTGGTAGGCGTCGGGCCAGCCCGGCGCGGTCGTCACCTTGCCGTTGTCGAGCTTGATGCCGTGCTCGTCGCCGACACGATTCAGCGGCGCCAGCACATCGGAGGCGAACTTGCCGGCTTCTTCCAGCACCGCAGCGGTGATGTCGCCGTCGAAATCGCCGTAGTGGCCGGCCTCCACGGCGGCAGCGAGGCCCGCACCGTGATTGAGGGACAGCAGGATATCGTTGATCGGCGCACGGTAGGTCATGGCGTTACTCCCGACGAGGCGTTTGCAAATTGTCATCCCATGAAACCGGCGGCCTCTCAACAGTCCGAACGGACATCGTACGGTCTGTTTCGGCCTCCGCGGCGTCGGCTTATAAATAAGAGTACCGTCATCATCCTGCGGCTTTCGTGCCTTTTCGATCGCCGCCCTGTTGAAATGGCGGGACTCACCCTATAGACCGACGTGGCCTTCGATCGGCGCGTTGGGGCGTAGCCAAGCGGTAAGGCAGCGGATTTTGATTCCGCCATTCGGAGGTTCGATCCCTCCCGCCCCAGCCACATACAAGACGCTGATTTTGTTATGAAAACGGTCTTGCTCAAGACGGAATTTACCGCGCATTTGGAAATTCCCTTTGCGTCCCATTTGGAAATTCTGTGCTGGTTTCGTTTTTGGTCGAAGGCAGCAGATGAAAGTCGTCGCGCATTGAACGTCGCTCAATTTATCAAAACATTGAGCGGATCTGTCTGCGGGTTGTAAAGTTCCGACCGCAGCCGTTGACATCGCGTCCGGATCGACGGTTGCACCCACCGCCGCCTTTTGCAGCTTTCAACGAAGCGCGAAGTCTATCCTTGAGATCTATCCTTGAGATCTATCCTTGAGATCGGACGCTGGTCTTAGAAATTGGGGAGGTCTGCGTTTCGTCTCGAGGTGATGCTGCTCCATCAGCATTCTGCTGATCGAGTTCCTTCTGCGCCAAGAGATGTGCATGCCGCTTACGGGTCGCAGCCAACGCTCGCATCATCGTTTCCTTGGCATAACCGCGATAGGCCTGTGCGGTCTTGTGGCCCGAGAGTGCACGACCCTGGCCGTCCGTCAGTTCGGCTTCCTCGAGTTCGGTCATGCCGCCGTGTCGACAGGCATCAAGCGTGAAAAGCTTTGATACGCCGTCGATCTTCTTGCGCATCTGCTGCACCACTTTTTCCATGCCAGGGTAGGACCACACTTTCGCATCGCCCTTGTGTTCACCCTTTTGTATCCGACGCATGATCATCGGGACGCCGAGCTTGGGCAGATGGCTCAAAATGTCCTCCGCTTCGGCGTAAAACTTGACGGTCTCTCCATCGAGAGTCTCTTCGAGCGGATGCCAGACCAACGCCTTGTTCTTGTGGTGCTCGATGCGCACAGCGTGTGGCCAGTTTTTGCTGCGATAGTCGGGCCAAGTCAAAAACCCGGCCACCACGTTCTCTGGCCGTTGCAGCCATTCAAAGCAGATCACCGCGACGGCCGCTGGTTCAGGCCGCCCTTCTTTGATGCAGCCCCATGCAAATTTATAGACCTCTTCTCGAGTGACCGCGTGCTTCTTGGTCTTGGTACGACTCTTGAGGGTGAAATCGTCCCAGGGGTTCGGGTGCTTCTTATCGAACAACTCCGGGTGCAGCCGACGCATGATCCGCCATACCTTTCGGCAGAGGCCGACGACCTTTTCTCCCTGCCGCAGCCTGATCCCGTTTGGGCCGTTGATGATTTTGTCGTAAATCTTGTCAGCAGCTCGTGGTGTAACTTCCATGATCTGCCGTTCGCCAATCCGCCGTCCATTCTTATCGACGGTGTCGCAGATCATTTGCATGATCCGTTCGTAATCGGGGCGGGACCGAGGTGAGACCTTCTCGGTATACGCCTTCTCTGTCTTGTATTGACGGAACAGCCAATCGATCGTGCCATAGCGCGCGATCTTTCCTTGATCGCCCGGCTGCCCTCTGCGGTGGTTGTTCCATTCATCGAACAAGGCATTGAGGGTGGCAGCGCGTCCGCCTTTGCCATCGCCGCCGCATGCGGTTTCGTAGCTCGTCCCAAGTGGCTCATTCGCCATCTCGCAGCCGAGTTTCCTGTAGTGAGTGGGGATGCGGAAGTAGAAAGCGGCAGCTCCACGGGCAAGCCGGCGTACCTCGACGAAGCGTGGAAGTGGGCGCTCCAGCGTCACAAATCCTCGGCGAGGTCGCCCGGCACCATGTCCGGAGCTATGGCTCGGTCCAGATCGTCTCGCAACCACAGCTGACGCCTCCCTTCTTTCACACGTGGTCGAGGATACTCCTTACCGACCCGTTTGAGAAAGGATTCGACAGTCAATTCTCCGCAGTACCCTGCTGCGATTCCAGCAGACATACGGCGCGGCCAAGAACCCGCTGGAATTATGGCAGGACGTGTCATCGGATAATGGCGTGAGCTGCTGAAATTGGTTCTTGCCCGTACTGCCCATCATGATGATCACCAGCAGGATTTGAAACTGCGACGGCAACCGGATCGAACAGGAGCGTAGTGCAGCGCCTGAAAAGGACACCTCGGACCTACTTACCTCCGATGCTAGAGCGCGCCGTGGGTAGGCCCCCGGGGCAGGAAGTGACCCGTCGAAGCGACGAGGCAGAGCAGCAGCTCCAAGCCCCGAAGATCGCGATGGTCCTGAACTCTTAATCTGCCCGTCCCAGGTTCGCCCTGGTGCGCTCACCATACAAATCAAGACCTTAGCGAGAGAAACCGTTTGAGAAGGCCAAACTAAAACACACGGTGTTCTTGGCGATCGGTCGGCGAGTCGACTCTCGGCATTGCGATCTTGTTTACTCGCCCCAGCGGACGCGAAGCCGAGTCGAAGGCGGCCAGACAGAACCGCTTCCTCAATGTGTATCCGAGTTAGAACCGCCCAACATAGCGGGCATTTTCCCACTTCTGTTCCATGTCATCGGCGACACATTGGGGCAGCTGCGCCGCGCGCATCGAAATAGTGCTTGAAGTCGACGTGCACCCTCATGTTGCCCGGCCGATAGGCCGCCATGCGGTCGTAGAGGAGAGCCGATCCTGTTTCGAAGCGCCGATAGACCGATTTGTGCATCGGTGATCTCGACTCCCTCGATCAGATTATTTCAAGTTGTAATGTTGGCCCAAGAATTGCCGAAACAATTGATAGCTCGGGCAAATCGCCTGCAATGCGGATGTCACCAGAGAGTTCACGGATCGTACCAGCATATAGAGTCAACTGATGGAGAGTTGCGCCTCAATGCGGCTGTGCTAGTACGGCCACTCTCGAATCGAGGAGTTAAAAGTGGCGAAGAAGGCAAGGAACGGGGCCACCAACAGCCTCGGTCATCCTTGCAAGAGGCGCGGCAGCCTAGAACTTCACGGGCTGGAGGAACGTTGGTAGCGAAACGAGATATTGGCGCAATAGGCGAGAACCTATTTCTCAGTTGGTGCGAGCCGGAAGGTTTCCACGCCCAGAAATCTCAGGTCGATCGCTTGGGATGGGATTTTTTGCTTGAGAGTGAGCCAGACCGCTCGACTGAGCGACCGCTCGATGCTCAGAATGAGCTTCCGAAATTCCTCGTACAGGTGAAATCGACGGAGAAGGCCGGAGAACCGCCTCGTATCAAACTGTCTGCGCTCAAGCATCTCGTTGATGCAGATTTGCCTACCGCCATCATCGCGTTGATCTACAACAAGAGTGGTAGGGTGCCTGACCGCAGCCTCTTCATTCCAGTTGATGATGTAGTCATCACGGAGACGCTGCGCCGAGTTCGTCGCGAAGAAGCACGAGGAAACCGCACCATCCACAGAACGACTGTGCCTGTGCCACTAGAGCGGGCAATTGAAATTGGTCCCTTGGGAGAAGGCTTGGGAGCCGCGCTCACGGGCATGCTGGGCGATAGCCCATCCGAATACGTCGCAAGCAAAGCCAGGCACCGTCAAACCTGTGGCTTTGATGATAGAGCTGTCATCGGGCATTTTTTCGTTCCCGGCAGCGATGCGGCCAAAAAGATATCCGACCTGTTTTTGGGCGGCCGCCGGGAGCTGGAAGTGTCGAATCTGACGATCGAGTACCACCGCTTCGGGATAGCGTTGGAAAACGATCGCGAACACTTCCAGCAGGCTGTTCTGGAGATGAGTGTTCCTCCGCTGTTGGCGACAACAATCGAGCTCGCATCGGACGCCGGAGAATGGACTTCGATAGAGGCTGAAGTCTTCATACCTCCGCCCTTTGAAGGCAAAGGGGTAAGTCGCGTTCGGTTCGCAAATCTCTATTTTGAGGTTGTACTCGACTTCGAGAAGAAGTGGGCCGAGCTAACATTTAACTATGCTGGAGACCGAATGGTCGAGCTCGATGAGGCAGTCTCCATCATCGAAATTGGCGCGATACTCTCAAGGCCGGCCAAGACGGTGACGGCTCACTTCAAGGGTACTCAGCTTGAGCTGCCCGTTGGTCCGCTCGAAGGACCATTCCACCATTGGGTACATGCCGCTCCGGCACTGCGCCAAATCTTGTCGGCTATTGCCCGCTCTGGCCGCCGCCTTACACGTCAGATCATGCTCAAGGACTTCTATGACTGGGTCGAGAAGCACACAGAGTTCCTGGCGCTGACATCTACGCCAGGCGTGAACATGATTTTCCCGAAGTTCGACAATGGTATTGTTGACGAGCAGAATGCGATCTTAACGCCGTTCTCCCTGGAGTTCGGCGGCGCGCAATATACCGCCTTGATTGAAATTCCTATCGAAGCTGTGACCACCTCCGAAACGGAAACTACTCTGATCGGAGGTCGGCCGCATATCGTCGCCGACGTGGCGCGATTACCGGGTTCGGATACAGCGGATTTTATCGACACCGCGATCGAGAAATCGAAACGGGATAGGAAGGCCACAGCCCCTGCTCTAGTGGCTGGCGGATTCGAAAACTGGCAGAACGTTATACTGTCCACTTCATAAAGCGAGGTTACACGATTTTATTCGCGAGTTGATGGACATTAAGCCGCTTTACGATCAAGTGCCGACAATGACTCAAATGGGGGACGGTACCTTGGAGTCCAGTGACGAAAAACGCGAAATTGTACTCAAGGTGGGAGAAGAAATTCTCACCGCTCTCAAAAGCATTGCCGATGGAGCGCGTTCCAATCTCGAAAGTCGACCATTTGGACTTTCTATTGATGGTGTTTTGAACCGCTCGAACATGATGGTTGGCGTAGGGAATGCGGAGCGGTTCGCCCACGCTCAGAATGCAGGCTTGCGCGAGGCGCTGCGCAGACTTTTGCTTGAGCCGTGTATCGCGCGCGTCGAAGTCGAATGGAAGAACGAGGCCCGGCCTCCGCAGACACTCTATTTCGCGCGTCTATCCGCAGCGGGCCTGAATGATGCGGTGAAAGGCGCGCATTTCGTGACCTCGCTAGACGATCTTGGTCACCTCGCGGAGCATGAGGCTGGCGAAACCGTGACCTTGGATGTCCGTAATCGCGAACGAACGGCCCGCATTCTGAAGAGGACGGTGTGGTCGCCGCGGGAACAATCCGCGGGTTGGGACGCGCTGATTGACGATTTTGAGTCCGCTCCATGGGGTGCATTGCACGAGCTTCTGAAGCAAGACTCCCTGCGTCAGGCGCTGAAACTCCTTCGCGAAGGTGATGTTTCGGCGGAAGACATCCTGGGCCAGATTTTGCAGCAGGCGGCCGACGTCCAATCTGACCGCCAGCGCAACCGACGAAGAACCATCGACAGGATCGCTCTCCGGGATCGGCCGATCCTGAACAAGTTTCAGGGAGCAATCTTTCGATTGCCGCTAAACAAGCAGTTCATGCTGTTTGGCCCGCCGGGATCGGGAAAGACGACCACGCTGATCCGGCGGTTGTCACAGAAGCGGACATTGGAAGCGCTGTCGGACTCGGACAAAGCTCTGGTGACCCGTGCGGGCGTTGATCTAGCGAGCGCAAACAGTTGGGCGATGTTTTCGCCTGGCGAACTGCTGAAGCAATATCTTGGCGACGCATTCAATAAGCAGGGAGTGCCGGACGCCGGCAATGTCCGCACTTGGGCTAAGGAGAGGCTCGATCTCGCGCGCAACGTGCTGAACATTCTGCGGTCGGCCAACTCCGGTCGCTTCCAACTCGCCGATATCCATCTACTTGCCGATCAATCGAGCGCCGCGCGGTCGAGTCTCCATGACGAGTTCGCGACCTTTGCGGGGGCGGATCTGATCCGAAGGTTCGACGGTGCGCTGACAAGTCTGCAAGGGTCCGATGATGAACGCGCCAAGGGTATTGCGACCAGGATTCGAGCCGAGCTTAGACAAGGTAACGAGTCCTGCATCGACGATATGCTGACGGTCGTCATGCAGGCGAGGGAACTCCAAGAGGAGGTCAAGCGTCTCGGCGACCTGATCACCGCAGAGTTGAGAAAGATCAACAATCTTCTGCTAAATCAAAACAAGGGCTTGCTCCAGGAACTCGCTTCCCTCCCTTCGCCCCGGTCATCGGAGCAGGACGACGATGATGAGGATGACGATGACGAAACAAGCCAGGTCCTAGCGTCCACAGGGAGCTCTGAGGCGCGCGCACTGAATGTTCTCTGGAACGCCCTTCGGAATTGGGCGCGTTCCGTCGCGGAAGGCCGACGGTCACTCGGCGGACAATCGGCCAGGGTCATTGAACTGATCGGCAAGCGGCTGCCCTCCGACAACGTTTTCGTGCCGATCGGCAAGAACATCGCGACACGGTCGTGGTTGAGGACGCTACTCCAGGCGCCGCGCTTATCGGTACTCGGCTTGCCCGGTGCCTATTCGCGGTTTCGTCGCCAAATGATCCGGGAAGGCAGGCACTATACTTCGGACGAAGCAGTTGCCGAAGCCGCAAGCCGCAGCTTGATCTCTCCCGACGAGGTCGACATCGTCCTGCTGGCAATGCTTCGAAACGCTCGCCGCGTGGTACGCAACGTGGATGCGAGACGCGACGGCGCAGTCAGGTATGACTGGCTCGAAACGATACGCAGCCGGTATCTCACTCAGGTTTTTGTTGACGAAGCTACGGATCTCTCCGCCGTGCAGCTTGCATGCACGATCGAGCTTGCACATCCAGAACTGCGCTCGTGGTTTGCATGTGGCGATTTGCGCCAGCGGGTGACGTCGTCTGGCATTCAGAGTGAAGCCGAGATTGACTGGCTGAATCATGTGTCGGGAGCCCAGATGGACGTCCGCGAGATTGATATCGGCTACAGACAGAGCCGGAAGCTTCGCCAATTTTCGGATGCTCTAGCAGCGCTGCTCGACCCGGGTGCACAGAAGACGCGATCTCCGTCGGAAACCGAAGAAGCGGATGTGTGGCCGCTACTCGCGGAAGGCGTTTCTGACACGGCGCTTGGAACCTGGCTTGCCGATCGCATTGATGAGGTCGAGCAGTCAGTCGGATCGCTACCTTCTATCGCCGTGTTCGTTGACGGTGATGACCTCATTGATCCCCTGGTAAATGCAACGCGATCCGCGTTGGCGGAGTGCAACATTACCATCGTCGGGTGCAAGGAAGGGCGGGTGGTTGGCGATGCGAGGTGCGTGTCTTCGATATCCAGCATATCAAAGGTCTGGAATTTGAAGCAGTCTTCTTCATTGGAGTCGACGGACTTGCCCGCCGCCTTAAAGAGCTCTTCCCGCGCTATCTTTACGTTGGCGTCACGCGTGCCGCGACCTATCTGGGAGTGACCTGCGAGGGGCGCCTGCCCGCGATCCTCGAACCATTGCGACCTCAATTCAGCGATCGTGTCGATTGGCGCTCGTGATAGGGCTGCTCATGCAGTCCCTACCGGCGGTTAAGAACGTACGGTTTCTTACCCAAAGAGGCGGGCGAAAACTTGTTCTGGAATTACCAAGCGCAAACCCAAACGAAGCCGGTTCTTGAGAGCGTTTTTGCTTCACGGCAGTGCCCCTGCTGTAGGTCACATCCGCAATTGTGCCCCACAGACCAATGCCAGGACAGTGATGGTCGGCGATTTTCCGAGCATGTTGAGGTGCTCACCTGCTCATTTTGCGGCTGGTGGTTCGCATTCAAGGATATGTGGGATAGCTCCTGCGGGTCCGTTCCGGACAGGGCGCTGCGGAACGTACAGGCTGGCGGGGCGGCCTTGGCGACGTTTTCACCAGCTCTTGATCAAGCTCAGATCGGGCTTTTGACCAGGGAGATCGAACAACATCTCTTGGGACGAGGAAGTGCTGATGAATGGGCAACTCTTGAAGACGCCAGCACGGCAATTCTTAGAGAGTTTGGCTACGAGGCCCGCGGCACCGCGCGTTCAAAGGACGGCGGCGTCGATATAGTGGTTCAGCATCCGGACGGCGGCCCCGCCGCGATCTACGCCCAGATAAAGCACACGAGAAACAAGGTCGGAGTTCGGGTGTTGCGCGAACTTATTGGCACGATGGGCATTCACGCGACCCACAGCGGCCTGCTGGTAACATCGTCGGTATTCACGGCCGGCGTCTTTAGGGAAACCGAGATGGCCGCTCAGAGCGGCTTTTTCGTCGAATTAGTTGACGGCGCGACGCTTCTGGCGTCGTTGCGGCTCACGTATCGAACAGCCGCTCCTACTGTAGCCGAGATACTCGATGTCGCGCGACCGAACGTGATCATCTTGTCCGGTGAATTCGATGTTTGACGTCCCGCGCCTCGACCACCCTAAAGGACCACGCCGGCAGTAGGGCGCCGCATGGCCGTGATCCACCGTGTGACCTCGTCACGATTCGCAACCGTGATCGGATACGCCCGAGCTTCGACAAGTTTCGACGCTCCCGGACTGATATCATTCGTCGTAACTACGAGGCCTCCATCGGCTCCTTCTGCATGAACGTCGGCCCGGAGGGCCTTTACGACGACCTTGCCGATCTTCCGCTTCTCCCGTTTGCACTGAACGATCACAACTGGCGGAACACCAAGTTTCCTGCCGGCATTCCAAGCTCGCACGTCGATACCGCCGTCATTTCGGCCAGCTCCAAGTTCTACCTCGTAGCCATTCCGGACGAGCCATTCTGCGGAGAGCCCCTCGAACTGCCGCCAATTTATCTCCTGCAGAAGTTCGGGCTTTCGCGACAGGTAGTTCACAAACCGCTGATCAACGAAACCCGATCCTTCGATTGGAAGACGCTCACTCTCGAATAAGTCCGTCAGAGCCAAGTGATCCTTCGCTTTCTTCTCACGTGTAAAAAACGGGGACAGAGCTAGGTGGACCGACATAGCCTCCAGCAGATGCTCCATAATTGCTATACGGCACCCGCTGATGACGCTTTTGATGTCTGAATCGAGTGCGTCCCGATCAAGCGATCCGACCTCATTGCGTATTTGCAGATGATAATTGCCAACCGCCTCGACTTTAAGGATCGCCTCAAGGTCCACGTGCGCCCTCCAGTCCGGCCCCAGTCTTGCGATCAGCCGCTGACCCAAGCTCGGCATACCTGGTTGGTCAGTCGCGCCGAGGGCGAACAGTAGATCCCCCACTGTGTCAGCATACTCCTCACTTCCAACGCGCATTAACTCGTCATCTTGGGCAAACGCTATACGGAATGGGTGATCCTCACGGAGGTGCTCGATAAGTTGTTGCTTACTGAGTGCGAGGCCGGAACGTTCGCCGGTATCTTCGCTCAGCGAGGCCGCGAACCCCGACGTAGCCATCACGATGTGTCCCATGAACCACCGATCTCGATTTCAGAGTTAGCGATTGACCTTTTGCCCTTCACCGCGACTGGATTTCGGCGATCTCCTCAAGCGTTGATCGCGCCTGCGGAATGAACCGCGTCCCCGCTGCGGGCGCGAATGTGAGAAGCAATTCGGCGGCAGACGCGATTGTTCGATCGGGCCGTGCAAGGATCGCCTCGACTGGCGGCACCGTGGTCGCCGGAAGCGATAGGCGGAAGCGAGCGTTGCTGACAAGGTGGGTGCACCCGGCAAAGATCCACTCCACAAGCGGCTCGGCCGCACCACTGCGGAGCCGCGACGCGTTCACATGGAACAGCAGCCATGCAGCTGCCCAGCAAAACTCGGCGGGGCGCGCCGTTAGATCCTCGCGCAGCAGCCAGATCGCGTTGGCTGCGCCATCTCGATCGGTCGCGATTGCCGTAAGGTCGCCACTCATCCGTCGAAGCAAAGGATGGATGGATTCGATCTCGGGCGATGCCAATCCTTCCTCGACGATCGCATCGATCGCGTGGAACTCGCGGGCGAGCGCTGCGGCCGTGGCGAAGCTCAACAGATAGTCTTCGGCGGCGCGATGCAGATCCGCCTCGGCGGGCTCGCCGATCGCCGCCAAAGGGATCGTGCCGCGTCTGGGATTCATAAGTGCGTCGCCACTTTCGAGCCATTCGCCGGAGGCAACCATGCGTGCCACTGAAGCATGCCGTCGGACACGCTCGACGAAATGAGCTGGATCGTGCGTTGCGATGGTCCTACGATCTTCGGCGATCGCTGCCGACAGTTCTGAAGAGACAATCGGGCCCTCGGCTAGATAGTCGCGAAAATTGCGATAAAAGCCAGTAGGCTCGGTGAGTGCTTGGTCCGCATCGGCCAGCAGGTAGAACCCGAGATCGAGCGCAATGACAGGATGCTCGCGGATTGCCTCAAGCGGTTCGGTGTTGCTGCCGCAGCCTGGCGGATAGACTACTTCTTCCTGACCGCCCGCTTTGGTCCCAGTGATTTCTCGATAGAGCCAGAGCAAGCCATGGGGCACGACACGGCGGCAATATGCTTCAGCCAGCGTTCCCTCCGCATCGACGCCTGTCAAGGCGGAGAGGGCGTCGCGCATCTTGACGATTGAGATGTCGGGCCGGCTTGCGCAATAGGCGGCATGCGCAGCATCGGCGAGCAGACCGATTGCCATAGCTCGTACCGATGGTATCTTTTCAAGCTTTGACGCCTCGACTTGGGCACGTTCAAACCACTGTTGCGCTGCCGCCCAGTCGCCGAGCGTCGCAGCGCTTATGCCTGCTTCGCGAGCGATATGAGCCTTCTCGATTGTGTCTTGGCCGCCAGCTTCCGCTGCGGCAGTCAGCAGCGGGAGCGCCGCTGCATGATCGCGTCTGCGCCAGTGGATCTTAGCACGCGCGCGCGAAAGCGCGATGTCGAAACCAAATTTGTCTTCAGCTTGTATCAGACAGGCAAGTGCTTGCTCGACGTCGTCGCCGTTCTCGTCGAGGCAAATAGCCTGCGCAATTGCGCAGCGTGTCGCGAGCATCGCATTGCCCCATCGCATAGCGAGGTCTGCGCAAGCAGCATAGTCGCAGGCAGCAGCCGCCCAATCGAATGTCTCGGCTCGCGATTCCTTGAGCCAGGCATGGTTGACCAATATCGAAATATCGCCCCGCCCAGGTTGGAAGGACGAGAAGATTTGATCGCGTGTTGTGGGCTCTTCGCTATCGAGCCGTTCTATGATTTCCTTGAAACGGGCAATGCTGTCGATATTGCCAAGCTGCCCTGCGAACAAAACGCCGCTTACATGCGGATCGCTGCCGGCCGGGGAATTGAAGTTGCGGTTGGCCTCCGCGAGCTGGGGCGAGCTTCTCAGCAGTCGGTCGAACCGAAGTAGGATCTCCAACCAATCGGGAAAAAGCTCGCCCGTGCGTGGATGGAGCAGGAGCTTGGATAGCGCGAAACCCTCGATGAGTTCCGGTCCTTTCAGATGGACGCGCTCGCGCTCGAACGCATTCCAGGCGGCGCGGGCATTTTCGGACGACCCATAGGGGAGGAGCAGGAGCAATTGAGCCAATCGCAGCATCGCCGACGCTGCGAGGTCTCGAGGGAAGATCGGCGTGTCGGTCCCGAAGCTCATGAGTTCGCCCACGAACGGAGCGAGCAGGTCCAGCATGCCCACCGGGCAGGTAATCACGCTGTGCGCGAATGCGAATACAAGACTACCCTCCTCGCTCTTGAGCGCGTGATGCAGCGCTGCCGACGCATCCAATACGGAGATGTCCCTGTTTCGCATCACCGAGTCCGCTACGCGGCGATGGACGGCCCGACATTCCGCGGCGGTGAGCACTTCCTCCGCGGCACCTTCCAGCAATGGCGACACTCGCAGTCGCTTTTTACGATATGTTTCAATCCACGGCCCGATGAGCTGATCGAGCAGAAGACCAGGAAGCGCTATGGTGGGATCGAGGCCAGCGATCTCTAGCGCCAGAGCTCGGTCGAACCCGCCACGGATCAGGCTGGCGCGCAAGAGCAGCGTCTGTGCATCGGTCGAGAGCGCTGTTATCAATCGTTGCCGCGCTGCGCGCCGTTCGGGGCCCAGTTCACCGGGGAGCTGCCCGCCCAATACCCCAGCAACGGATGCGCGTGACCAACTCGCCGCCTTCAGATGAAGCAGCGTCGCCATGGTGAGTTGTGGATGGCCCCGTGCCGCGGCGCGATAGACGGCGCCGGCATATTTGGTGTCGCCACCAGCCAGCGCCACGAGTTCAACAACTTCCCCCTCCGAGAGGTATTCGACCTCGATTGCGGCAGGCGCCTCTGGTGCCAACTGGTGATGTGTCGTCCTGGTAGGCGCGCGATAGCTTGTGACTATCGCGGTGCAATCGCGACGCTGAAGACTGGCGACGACGCGTAACAGTGCATCCCGCACCGCAGGATCGTCGATCTCATTCACGTCATCCAGGATGAGATGCGTTGCGGGGGAGGCCGCCAGTTCGCCTTGCAGAAGCGACAGTCGTGCAGCGGTGTCGGAGGACGACAGGTTGCGGAAGTCGACGATCGACCACACCCCGCCACCGTGTTCGCCCACGAGGCGCGCAGCGAGAGACTTGCCCAGTCCGGTCGCGCCACTCGCGATAGCTACCCCCGCGCTCCGTCTTGCCTTGTCGATTGCGGCGACCAAGACCGCTCGCGGAGCCCGGATCGGGGGAAGAGGCAAATCGCTCGCCGGGACAAGCAAGGTTGGACGAGTGAAGGTCGTGCCTGCGCTGCTGCTCTGGAACGCCGCGGTCAGTTGCTCCAACGGAACGGGAACGATGGCCGTCTTGTCGATTAACTCGAGGAGATCGGCTCGTCGTAATTGCCGTGCATTGTCGGAGGCCACCGTCATCAGCAAGCGCTCGATCGTCGCCGGCACTACGGCCCTACCGGTATGGCTAGAGAGCCGTCTTGCTGATGCGACATACTCGATAAGTCCAGCCTCGAGCTCGGCGCGCACGTCTGCGATACCGGGTGCACCGCAATCCCAGTGAATGCGCTGGAGGAAATCGCTGCGGAACCCTTCGTCCGGCAGTGCTTCGAGATAGAGTTTTGTGGACGCCTTCAAATCGAGCGCGGCTACCAGCGAGCGTAAGGGCCCGATATCGGCTCCCGCCGCGGCCCGGCGCCAATAGTGAAGTGCGGCACCTCCGGCAATTCGATGCGCCGCGCTCCGCTCCACGCCGATTTCGGACGTAGTCAGATAATGAAGCGACACGACGCGCTTGGGATTGCGGTGCACGAGATCCACAAAGGAGTCGATTGCGGCGCGGACGTCCGCAGACTGGAGAGTGATGTTCGCGCTGCCTCTAGTGTCCTTGACCTGGGTTCCTGCGAGCGCGTCGCGCGCCGCGACTGCATAGTCTTCGGCCACCTCGAGATAGAGGACCTCACCATCCCCCAAACCTAGCCAGGCCAAGCCGGATGCATAGAGCTGATAGCCATAGCCGCGTAGCGCAGCGGTCGCCTGCCGCGCGACATCGCCTTTCGGTGCATCGAGGCCTGGGCCTGACCCGAAAATGCTCGTCAATAGAACTCCTCCAGCACGGGCGCGGCCGGCAATCCTCCGGCTCGCGCTTGGTCTTCAGAACAGTTCGCTCCCATTTCGATCAGTCTTGGATCGCTAGTCTGCTTGATCATGATTGGAGGCCGGGTCCGAACCGCACTAGCTCGATATTGCGAATCTGCGCCATGACACTCGATCCTTGGCGTTAAGCAATAGCCAGCTAACGATTTCCTGGCCAGCGGTGACCGGGGTGGGGTCATCGTGCGACGCGATGCAATCGGAATAGCTTCTTGAAGAAATCCGCGATCCTCGATTCGGCGTCGTCGCCAACCAGCTCATTCGCTCCAAACCGGTAAATTTCATAGCCGGCGAGGCGTAACTCTCGGTCGGCCGACACCATGTCTGCATAGACCTTCAATGACGGGCGGTCCTTTTCCGAGAAATGATGCTTTCCGTCCACCTCCAGCACGATGCGCTGGCGTCCCGGGAGGAGGACTAAAAAGTCCATCCGCTGTCGCGGAAGCGGCAGGCGATGGCGCAGGGTTTTTACGATGGCGGGGTCATAGTGAAGATAGACCTGCGGCAACAGCGCAGGCAACGTCTCACCCAGAGCGGGGTGAAAAAGCTTGAAATAGGAGGCGAAAAGCTTGTGCTCTGCATTTGACGACAGAGACTTCTGCAGGCGCGCGCCAAGATTTGCTGCATTGGCGCCTGGCATGACGTCGCTCCACCAGGCGACAAGTTCGGACCAGAGCAGACCGTTTGAACTGATCGGCCGATCATAGACCAAGCAGCTCTCCTCGCCAGAGAGGATGACGATGTCGTTGTTTATAGCGTCGGCGAACCCGATCTCAGGCTTGGGACCCTGAGAAGCGAAGATCAGGTTCTTGGGCCGGCCGCCAACACCCCGCACAAGAGGTCGGAAAACGAAAATCGGGTGACCGGAAAGTTCGCCCTCCTGCACCAATTCGTATCCATCGCTCGCGAGTATTTTGTTGAGGGCGACGACCGTCTTCGTCTGTTCCTCTCCCGACCGAGCAAGGGGGTGGACAGCTTCCTCGAGCAATGCGCCGAACCGAGCTCTGGAGCAGTCAAATGCGCCGATTTCCCCGAATAGATGCTCGACCGACCAGTCACCTGGATTTTCATCCATATGCCGAGTGATCTTATCGCGCAGGCTTTGACGGGCACCCTTGCCTCGAGCCATGCTTCCGAAGAAGTCTTCAAAGGGCACGGAAAGTGGGAAATAACGTTCGACCAACTCCACCGTGCCACGCTCGCCGGCGAGATCGTCTCCGAAGACCCGTGCGACATCGCGCCTGGTGATCTGGGTTATAGGCGGGTCGTTGGCTTCCAGCACCTTGCGGCCGGCCTCGTCGAGAGAAACGTCGCCACGATGAACTGCAAACTTCAAAGCCAACTGCGCCAAGTCTATCTCGGTGAGGTTGGCAAGCGCCGAGTCGATACGTTGGCGCTTTGAAAGACCTTCACCGGCGGGAACAACAAAGCCCGCGATTTCAAGCGGAGCCTGGCTAAGCTCCGCGTGAGTCATTGGCTGCAATACATTGGCGATTAAGATGCGAAGGTTGGTGGCCATTGAAAATGTTCGACAAGCCGGCTTCAAGCCTTTGGAATCGCCCGCACTGTATAACGGTCAGATCGCAAATTCAGCCGGAATGCGGTTTTATTCAAGTTAGAGGTGGGGAGGTTTTGGAAGTGAAAGCGAGAGAGGCGGCCGAGCAGGCGTCGGAAAGGAACGACGCGTGAAACAGGTGCTGATTGTCGGGTTGCGGATCTCCTGATGGGTGAGATTGGTCCGAGCACGGCGATGCTTGCGGCGATGACGGACCTCTGGCGGCTACGTCCGCCGGGGCCTGACAATATTCTCGCGCATCCTGCCTTCGTGCGGCTGCGCGAGACTTGCCGCGACGATTATACGAATGCCGGCAAGAAGGGGCCGAACTTCGCGCTCTCGACCGCATTGCGAGGCTTGGGCCTTCCGTGTCACCTGCACAAGGAAACATCCCATCTTGCGTTGCCGGTGGAGGAGGCGGCGAAGGGACTGGATGCGGGGCTGGTGGCCACCCACGCCAGGCGCATTCACCTGGCGCCGCTCGATCTTGCTGCCGACCTGCCGCCGCTCGCATTCGGCCCGGCCAGGGTGTGCCGGTTGAGCGCGGACGAGCTGCGCGGCTTGATCGATGTGCACCGACTGAAGCGGGTTTATCCGCGTCAGGACTTCGATGCTGAGCGCTTTTCCGAATTCCACTGGCTAATCGCCGAGGAGGCCGTGGCGCTCGAGCAGGAGCCAGAGAAGCGCGCGGTCCCGGTCCTCTTCATGGACCTGAGCCAGGACCTGGGGCGAATTGAACCGCACAAAGGGCGCTTTCCGAGCGCCTTGGAAAAAGCGTTGTTCTTCCTCCTGCTAGCTCCCTGGGAGAGTTGGTCGACCATGCAGGAAGTCGATTGGCGCGGCTTCCGTGTGCCATGGGTCTACACGATCGACAGCGACATCTTTGTTCGGCCCATTTGGCCGCCGTCCCCCGACACCTTGAGCTGGGAGGACCGGGTCTACGACGATGGGTTTGGCAAGACATGCGAGAAAGAGCGCCCGGTCCAGCTGCATTTGGAGGAGGATGCGAAAACCGAGCTGCCTGTCTGGGACCAGAGCCGGTGGGCGACCGTCGAGCAGGCGAAGGGATCGGTCTTGTTCGAGACGCCGATCGCCCACTTCCTCGTCCGCGCGTTCCTGGCCGACGGCGTGGACGAATTCCTTGCGCACATCACGACGATCGAGGCGGCGCTCGGCTTGCGGGCGGATTATCAGAAGAGCTTTCGTGTCGCGCCTGATCGTCACAAGGGGATGCGCGCCACCAATAGAATGCGAAGGCGGGTCGCGGGTCTACTCGGTGATCGTCTCTATGCTGACCATTATGAGCAGCTTTTCGATATAAGAAGCGCTTTCCTGCATGGCCGTGCCGTAGCTACCATCTCGACTCAGGAGCGGGTGATGGCGAGGTCGCTGGCCCGCAAGGTGGTCGAGGCACTCGTTCTCGTAATCCGCAGAGGACCAATTTCATCGCGAGAGGACGTGCTCGACGATCTTCTCGATAAGGGCGCTGCGCTGTTGTAACTGGGGGAGGAACGTCGATGGCGGCCGTCAGCCTAAGGCCACAAGCGCAATCGGACCTGTTCCGGACCGTTGTTGTCGACGGTCCGCTCGCCCTGCGCATGGCGCGATTGAAAGCGGCGCGCGAGAGGGCGGTTGGACATCAGATCGTGAGCCTTCCCCAGCTGGCCGCCCGCTTGGCAGGAGGTTTTGTGCGCCCCGCGCAACGAGAGGAGCTGGAGCCTGCGCTCGCCGAAACGCTAGCCGAAGGCGGATTCGCGGAACTGACGCCGCTGCAACGTCTCCCCGGGACGGTGCGCGCCTTGGCGAGGACCTTCGAGCGGCTGTGGTCAGCAGGGTTCGATCTGTCCTCGGTGGCGCCTACACCGCGGGTCTCGGACTTGGCCCTGATCGAGAGCAGGGTCAAGACGCGCCTCGGACGCGGCGTCCTGACGCCGCCTGACTTAGCCGCGGCCGCCATCGCGCGGATCCGCCTTGCCACCGATCTGCTGGGACCCGTGACTCTCCAGCACATCGTCTGGATTCCGCCGGTCTGGCGGGGCCTGCTTGCGGCTCTCGGCGAGGTGACGAGTGTGAAGGGGCTACCTTGTGAAGAACCAGGCGGCGGGCCGACCGCTGTGACCGCTTGGGTATGTGCCGATCCCCATGCTGAAGTGGTCGAGGCCTTGCGATGGGCACGCGACCTGATCGCGAGCGGAACGGCCAAACCCGAGGAGATCGCCATCGCTACGGCCGCACCCGGGCTGTGGGACGAGCCCATGCAAACTCTCGTGGCGAGCGCGGAGTTGCCTGTCCATTTCTCGCACGGCACGCCGATCCTATCGATGGTCGACGGGCAGGCATGCGCGGCTTTAGCCGAGCTCTTAGGGCTAGGGCTATCGCAGGAGCGGGTGCGGCGCTGGCTGGCCCATAGCGTACGGCGCTGCACCGCCTTGGAGGCGCTGCCCGACAATCCGTTGGCGGGAGTCCCAGGCCACGTCCATCTCAACGACTTCGCCCATTGGCGACGGGCGCTCGATTTGGCTCAGGCGCAGCGGACCGATGGAGCCCGGCCTGCGCTGTCGCTTCTGCCGGCCCTGGAGCTGATATGCCGGGGATGGGCCGCAGCGGAGGAGGCCGGTCGGCGGCTTCTGCCGGCCCCGGCGGCCCGGGTCTGGAGCGCCGCCATGCGGGCTGGGCCGGCGGAGGCGCTCGCCTTCTCGCTAGCGGCGTTGCGGACGCCTGATGGCGCGGATCCGGGTAACAGCATCGTCTGGTGCCCGGCTGCGCATCTGGCGGCCGCCCCGCGACGCTTCGTGCGGCTGATTGGCCTCACCGCCGGAGGTTGGCCTCGAGGCATTTCCGCCGATCCGCTCCTGCCTGACCATATCCTCTCCCTGGACGACGATCAGGCGCCGACACGTTCACAGACTGATCGGCGGGTGTTCGCTTCGATCGCGCGTTACGCCGAGAACCTTTCCTTCTCCTACAGTCGGCGCAACGCCCGCGGAGGCCTGCAGACGCCCAGTCCGCTTTTGCCCGCGAACCTGACACCGGTTCGACTGGCGCGTCAGCGTATCCCTGAGCACGCCTTTAGCGCTGCGGACCGGCTGGCCGCTCGCGCTGAGGAGGCTCGGCAGAACCCGCGCATCGCCCGCGCCACCGGATGCTGGCGTGCCCGCCGATTGGCCGAAGTCGGAGCGCACGACGGGATCATCCAAACCGACCATCCGGTGGTGATCCGCGCATTGGAGCAGCCGCAATCTGCAACCTCCTTGCGGCGGCTGCTGCGCGACCCGCAGGGATTCGTCTGGCGCTATGCCCTCGGCTGGCGTGAGACCGTAGTTACTGACCAGGCGTTCGACTTGGAGCCGCGAGCCTTTGGCGACCTGGTTCACCGGTTGCTCCAGCGAACTGTGAATCTTTTGGAGCAAGGACCCGGGTTCGGCCGGGCGTCTTCGGACGAGGTCGAAGCTGCATTGTGCACGGCCGGCGACGCGGTCCATGTCGAGTGGCCGCTCGAACGGGTGGCGCCGCCGCCGCTGCTGTGGCGCTACACCCTTGACCAAGCAAGGACGGTGGCGCTGCGCGCGCTGCAGCTGGATCCGAGCTTTGAAGCAGGCACCCGCAGCTGGACCGAAGTGCGGTTCGGCGACCCGGACGGACCCAGCGCGGACCCGAAGGCTCCGTGGGATCCGCGCGAGATCGTTCCCGTGCCCGGAACGCCGCTCTCGATCCGCGGCGCTATAGATCGGCTCGAGCTCGACACCGGCGATCGGCGAGCGCGCGTAACCGACTACAAGACAGGAGCGGTTCCCAAGGCGCCGAACGACCTTCGGCTGGGAGGCGGTGCCGAACTGCAACGTGTGTTGTACGCTGTCGCCGTCGCCCACCATCGGCCAGACACGCAAGTCCAGACCCGACTGGTCTTCTTGGCGCAGGAGATCCCGCAGCCTTATCCGCTTCGGGGCGAAGATCTGGATCAGGCGCTTGCTGCCGCTGTTCAGCATCTCAAGGCTGGTGTGACTCTCATCCGAGCTGGGACCAGTTTGCCGGGTCCGCACGATCCTTGGGAGGATTGGAACGAGCTGCGTATCGCGTTGCCGGCGATCGGGGAGCCCTTCACCAGGATCAAGGACGCGGCGTTTCGTCGGGCTTTCGGCGATTTTGCCGCAGTGTGGCGGGCGCGATGACCGAGCCTCGGGATACCGCTGCCCGTGTGCGGGCGCTGTCTGACTTCGGCTCGACGCTATTGGTCGAGGCGGCCGCCGGCACGGGCAAGACGTCGCTGCTCGCCGGACGTATCGCACTGCTCTTGGCGAGCGGCGTGCCGCCCGTGTCGATCGCCGCAATCACTTTCACGCGGCTCGCGGCCAATGAGCTCGCCAGCCGGGTGCGCGAGACCATAGACGATCTCTTGGCGAAGAGAGTCCCGCGCCCGCTGCAGGCGGTTCTCCCTGCGGGGCTCGATGACGACCAGCATCGCGCCCTAGAGGCGGCCGCAGCGGGATTTGACGGTCTGACGACCGCAACCATTCACGGTTTCTGCCAGGAAATCCTGTGCCGTTATGCCGTCGAGGCCGACGTCGACCCCGGCGCGGAGGTCTTGGACCGGGATGGGGCAGAACTGGCTTTCGGGCAGGTGTTCGAGGTTTGGCTCGGCCGGCGGCTTGGCGAAGCCGGGCGGCCGGAGGATCCGATCGCGATCCTGGCGCAGCGCGATCCGCGAAAGTCGACGAAAACCTTGCGCGAGATGGCTGATTTCCGCCGCAAACATCGCGACGCGACGGCGCCCGTGGTGGACCTGACCGGTCGGCCCGACCTTGCGTTCAGCGACGCGGTGGACACGTTCAGACGGGCTGTGGCGGCTGCACCGGCCGACAATCGCAACACCATCGTCCTGGAGAACCTGGAGGCGCTGGACCATCACTTTCGAGACGGCTTCGCTGTCGTCCCGGACTTCGCCTGCCTGTGGCGAATGGCCCATCCGCCTCAACTGAACTGTATGGCGAAGGACTCTTTCGACCTCCAGCGCCCTCGACATCTCGGGACGCCGGCGCCAACGGCCGCAGCTGTGCATCTCCAGCTGGTGGCGGCCTACGAGAACACCAACACAGCCTATCGGCGCTTAATGGGCACTATCAGCAGCGGCGTTTTCGCCACTCTGTTCCCAGAGCTGGACGAGGTGTTGGTCGACTATGACGCCTACAAGCGTCGGGCGGCGCTCCTCGATTTCGATGATCTTCTGATCCGTACCCGGCGACTGTTGCACGCCCATGAATCGGTCCGGCTGGCTCTCGCGGCGCGCTATCGCCACCTCCTCGTAGATGAGTTCCAGGACACCGATCCCGCCCAGTGCGACATTATCTTCCGGATCACGGCGGCAGAGCCGGCCGGGGATTGGACGGAGCTCGCGCCCCGCGCCGGTGCTCTCTTCCTGGTTGGCGACCCTAAGCAGGCGATCTTCCAGTTCCGCGGCGCTCACATCTCCAACTACGAGGTCGCCAAAGAAGTGGTCTTGCGGGCTTGGCCCGACAATGTCCTCCAGATAAGCGCCAATTTCCGCTCGAGAGAGGGAGTGCTGACCTATGTCAATGGCGCTTTCCGTGCTGCCCTCAACGCGGTGTCGCAGCCAGGTTATGTCGAACTTGAAGCCACGAGAAGAGACGATCCGGCGCGCCCGAGCGCTACCCGTCTGTCCATCGCGGCGCCTCCTGGCTCCAAACGCGAGGCCCTGCAGATCGAGGAAGCCGACGCGGTCGCAGCAATCTGCGCGAAGCTTGTGGGTGCGCGGCTCCTGCGGGACGCTGACGGACGCATACGGCCGGTGCTCGCGCGCGATATCGCTTTACTTGCGCCGACCAGCAATAGCCTCTGGCTGTTCGAGCGAGCGCTGCGCCGGGTCGGACTTCCCATCGCCTCCCAAGCGGGGAAGGGACTCTATCGCCGCCAGGAGACCCAGGATGTCATTGCCCTGGTGCGGGTGCTGGCAGACGCCAAGGACACTGCAGCCTTCGGCGCTTTAATGAGGGGCCCGCTGGTCGGCTTCACCGACCAGGCCTTGCTCGACATCACTGCGGCGCTGCCTGAGCGAGACGGGCGGCCAGGTGTCTTCACGGCGGCCACTCCGCTCGACGATATCGCCGATCCGGAAGCGCGTGCGGTGGTGTCCGATCTGGTGGCCCTGCGCCGTCGCGCGCGGTTCACTAGCCCCGTCCAGCTGCTCGGCGAGGCGATCGAGCGACTGAGCGTGCGCGTCACGATCTCCCTGCGCCAGGATCCACGTCACGCGGCGGCGGCCACGGCTAATATCGACGTCATCCTGGAGCGTGCGGCTCGCTACGGGGTCCGCGGGCTTCGCCGGCTTGCCGCGGACCTTCACGCGGACTGGCGTGACCAGCGCGAGGCGCCCGAGGGCTGGGGCGAAATCGATGGCGATGCTGTCTCGATCGTCACCATGCACAGCGCCAAGGGACTCGAATGGCCCATCGTGATCCCCATCAATGGCGTGGTGCAACTGCGCTCGCCTGAGCGATTTGTCCGCCATCCCGACCGCGGCACGCTCCATTGGCTGGTAGGCGATATCGCCACGCCAGAGCTCGCCGAGACGGTCCGCCGAGATGCAGAGAGTCAGCAGCGCGAAAAGGTGCGGCTCTGGTATGTGGCGTGTACGCGCGCTCGGGACTTTTTGATCTTACCGTATCATCCGGACACGAATGCGCGGTCCTGGGCGCGCGTGCTTGACCTTGGCGCCGCCGGCCTGCCGGAGATCAATCTGGACGCCTTTGAGGGGAGCCCGACAGCGCCGAGCGATCCGCCTGCTAATGGCCAAGACGCTGCGACCTTCGCAGAGGAGGCGAACCGCATCGCCGCGGCGAGCCCGCCCATCACTTGGTTGCGACCCAGCGACCATGATGCCGACCGAGCCCAGAGGGCAGAAGTCGTTTCGGATTCCATCGACGAGGAGGAGGCATGGATCGCCACTGGCGGGCGCTTGCGGGGCCTTGTGCTACACAAGCTGATGGAGGAAATCCTGGAGGAGGGGTTGGCCGAAGAGGCTAGCGCGCTCGCCGGGCGGGCTCGAGAGCTGGCGGCCCAGCTCCTCGCTCCGGGCGAGACCGATGAGAGCCTCGAGGATGCCGCGGAGCTCGCCCAGACCGTGCTTCGCACGCTCGCCTTACCCGATGTTGCGGATTTGCGGTCGCGGCTGCGTGCGGAGTTGCCGATCTACGCCCTGATCGGGCCAGCGGGCGAAGCCCAGCCGATGGCGGGCCGGGCGGACGCCGCGGTTCGCGCGGAGGACGGCGCGTTCGAGGTGGTCGTGGACTGGAAGAGCGACATCGCGCCGGGCCCGCAGCAGCTGGCCGACCATGTCGACCAGCTTCGGCTCTATCTGGAGGCGACCGGCGCGCCGCGCGGCGCCCTCGTCTATATGAGCCTCGGAAGGGTTCGGTGGGTCGAACCTGCGAGCTGAGCGCGCCTAGTTTAGAGCATGATCCGGAAAAGTGTGAAGCGGTTTTCCGAAAAGATCATGCTCAAACAATAACCTAAAGCGCCATGATGATTCATCCTCATCTCATCGCGCTTTAGAGGGTTACGCCGCCGCCGAGCTTGCGAAGCTCATGCAGGGGGAAAGGACGCGCGGTGTCGGCGTCGTATTGCGCATGCGCACCACGCAGTCGGTGGACCAAGGTCGCCAAGGTCAGGGGATCGTCTCCCTCCTGGCGAAAGGCGACGCAGATCTCGTCCATCTGCGAGCTGACCCGGCCCAGGTTTTCCTTCGGTCGGCGCACGCCTTCTTCCAATTCAGCGTGGCGCGAGACCCGGGCAGCGTAATGCTGGGCATTTGAGACCGTAACCGGCTTCTGTTTCAGGCCGTAGAAGGTGCGTGTCGCCGCGCCCCAGCCGAAGAGGCCGCTCGGCCAACTGGTTTCCGTGTCGTGGTGATAATAGGGTTGCCGCTTGGGATCGGGGCTGGTGCGAACGATCCTCAGATTGGGCAGGTCATTCGGCGTCAGCGTTCTGTTGGCAATCGTCAGGTGGTCGAAGATCAACCTTCCATTCGCCAATGCCGACATCTTGTGGGTAAGGGTTTCCCCCTCGCAAATCACTAGCGACGGGCCGATCCGGTTAATGTCCTCCATCGCCATGGTGAAGAAGGTCTCGAACTTTGCGAGGTTCTCCTCCTGGCGGCCTCGACCGAACTTGCCGTAGTCGCCCTTCAGGATCCGCAAGACGGCCACCGCATAGGGTGCCCATTGCGGCGCGCCGGTCTCGTCCGGAAGCGCGCACTCCAGTTGCCCTTCTTTGGTGCGGGCGGCGAGCGGAAAGGCGTGGCCTTTGCGCTGCTGGCCCGCCACGATGTCGGTGTTCCTCTGGATGACCGTGAGGGCGGCCGGCTGGAGGTCCTTCGGCAGGTCTTCCACCGGCAGGACGCCGAGCATGCGAAGGCAGTCGCTGAAAGCCGATCCATATTTGGCCTTCATCACGCTCTCGGACAGCGCTTCGACCGAAGTAAGCACGACCTGGGGAAGGAGATCGGCCTGCGCGAGCGATCGTCGCGCAAGCTGGAACGGATCACCCGCGCGTCCTTGCAACGCCTCGGGCATTTCTAGGATCGCCCAGCCGACGCCTGTGGTTCCGGCGCGGGCCGCGGCCACATGGGCGGCCATGGCCTTTTGCGCGTCGTCGAAAGCCTGTGAGCGGTTCATCTCGCGGATGCTGCGCAACTGGGCAGGGTTGAGGGTTTTCGTTTCCTCTGTCGTCGCCTCGGCCCACGAAACCTCGTCGGCCAAGACACCGGCGTTGACGGGATGCAACCGGATTGTGAGGCCACAGGACCACGATAGCGTCCCGGCCTCATGGGCCTGCGGCGCGCCGAGTTCGTCGAGAAGCGCGCTGGTGATCCGCTCAGGCGCGTCGTCCCGGCGCTGAAAGATGAACAGGTCGACCTGGGCGGTGGGCGCGCCCACCGCTGTCAAGGCCATGCGGACGGCGCGCCGGCGAGAGGCGAAGGTCTCGTCGTCCGCCTTGCTGTTGAACGGCTTGTCCAGCGGCATGACCTGGCGGGCGCGGGTCATCGGCTCGACCGCGTTGAAGCCAGCCTTGGACAGGGCCTGATTCAGAGAGTCACCAATGTCATGGCGGTCCGGCCAGGAAATGCCGGTGCCGCCGGGCAGCCAGTCATCGCCGTGCACGGTGCCGAGGCGCGGCAGCACCCAAAGGCCGTCCTCGTCGACCACCGGCTGGGCCAGCTCAGCCGGAGCGAGGGCGGCGCGGCCGGTCAGGCGACGGACTAGGTCGAAGACCTTCTGATCGTCCTTGTGCGGCCAATAGCCGATCGTCGGCCCGTGTCCGCCTTCAGCCGGTGCCGGGCCGCCCCTCGCGCGGAAGTCGAACGAGGTGTGGCGATAGACGTTGGCAGAAGCGGACTCCATCGCCGGCATGAAGACGTCAAGCGCGCGATCAGGGTCATTGCGGCCCGTCCACCGTTTCACGGGCCCCCAATTGCGGATGGAAGGCCGGGCCAGGAGGTGCAGCCGCGGGCGCTCCGGATAAGTGGGCGTATAGAGGGTGATGACCTCGCTCCAAAGGCCCCGCTGAGTCTGACGCGGCGGGAAGGCGACCAGCTCTACCCCCGTGAAGGCATCTGTTTGTGCGGCCTTGGCCACGAGCACGCGTTGCGCGCCGCTCCGGAAGCGCAGGTCTTGACCGGCCAACGCGCCCAAGGCGTGCGCGGCGATCGCATCGAACAGAAGATTGTCCGCCGGATTCGGGCAGGCGCCCTCCTGAATCTGCAGCGCGCCATTTACTGGCAGCTTGGTCCAACTGGCCGCGTCCATCGCGGTCGCGGCGATCGCCGCGCGCGTCGGCGCGGGCTTACTGGGATAGATCAGGGTCAGCCATAGGCCGATCGCCGCCTGGACGCGTCGGCGCAGTCCCTCGTCGGCGGCGACATCGCCTATGAGGAAGAAGGAGAGAGGCCGGCTCTGGGTTTCGGCGTCCCAATGGTGGCGCCGCATGAAGGCGATCTCGGGCACGAACCAGGCCAGGATCTCGGAAAGCCCATCGAGGCGCAGGGTCGACGGAGCATCATTCGGGCGCTTGGACTTCTCCCGCGACCAGGCCTGCAAGGTTTCTTGCGCGTCTGGGGACAGACGGTAGCGCGTCAGGGCCAGAGTATCCTGTGCGGTGAAGCCAGCTTCCCAGACATTTAGGTCGAGCGAATTGACGTTAGCCATAGGCGAGGCCCTTGGTCTTGGAGAGCGCATCGCGGAACGGCTGGTAGAGCAATTTCGCGAGCGTTCTGGCGGTGGGATCGGACGACGCCATGGCGATGTCGAGCTGGCGCAACGCTTGGACTAGGACGCTGCTGTCGGGAGTGTCGGCGGCGCCGTCGAAGGAGAGAGGTGCGAACTGCCGGTCGACGAACCCGATGTGCACGGGACAGCCGTTGCGAATGCCACGGCCGATGGTCTGCCAAAGCGGGGTTAGCATGTCCCACGCGAACTGGGCCTTGTACTCGGTCGAGAGGCCGCTGTAGCCGCCGCGCGCATAGAGGCTGTAGCGCACGATATTGGTGGCCGCGTAGCGCATGCGGCGGGCGCGCTGGGACAGGCGCTCGTCAGGCTGGTCGGGATCTGTGCCCATTCCGCGGTCGAAGCGCTCGACGCCATAGCGGTTCAGTCGGCCGATCACCGCAGCTAGATCATCGGGCCGTGGATGGGGTCGGTGCAGGAAATAGACCGAGGCGATCGCTGCACGACTTTCGCCGTTGAGGATATTGTGGCCGCGGGCGACCACTTGCATCGGCGCCACCAGGATCGATTTCTCCGGCTCCTCGCCGAAGCGTTCGATGAGGGGGCGGGGAAGCGGCCTTGCGCGTCGCAGGCGATGATCGTCTGGCGCGCCGGCGTCATCGGCTTGATCCCGTGTCAGGCTGAACACCCGCCAGTCGGCGAAGCCGTGGGCCTCGAGGCTCTCGAGCAGCATGTCGGCGACGATGGCCGCATCCATGTAGGAATTGGTGACCAGAAGGGCGCGGCGTCGCCCGCGCAGATGGTCGTCGCCCCATTCACGGGCCATGCGCAGCCAGTTTTCCTCAATCAGGTTGAGGCTATCGCGACGGGCAGACAGGCGCGCGGCTACGCCGCCCAAAGTCCTGCGACGATCTGCTTCCCGCAAGCCTGAAATCCGAACCTGTTTTCCCTCCTCATTGCGCACGCTCACCAGCTCGAAGACAGAGCGCCCGATCGCGTCGAGCTCGGCCTGGGGCTGTAGCAGCACGCCTTGGGCGGGGACTTGCACGTCGAAGCTCGGCGACGCGCAGTCCATGGGCTTCCCTGTCTTGGGATTGAACTGACGTTGGGCGCCACCGGCCCAGCTCGTGCCGCTGAGCATCAGCACATGGGGTCCGGCCTGTCCTTCGCTGGCGAGCAGGTCGTGCAGATGGGTGAGCAGGTGGCGGCCCACCCCGAGGTGGTTGATGAGGGTCAACTTGCCGCCCATCGTGTCGCGCCGATCCTCGCTGGGCTCGTCATACAGCAACCCGAACACCGCGCCGGCCGGGTTCGACGGGAGCAGCGTGCGGTAGTGGCGGATTAGATTGCCAGCCTGGCTCAGCAGCTGGGCGTCGTCGATCCCCAGGTCGGTGGCCACGGCCGGTTGAGTCTTCACCAGCCAGTAATAGTGGGACAGGACCAAGTCGGTGACGATCGCCAGCAACAGAGCGAGCGCATTGCCGTGGGGGCTCATAGCCGCCTTGTTGCCGGGGTCGCCGGTGGCGTTGAACGCCGCGAGCGGACCGTCCAGGAGATCGCGGACCCTTTCAGTCAGATCGTCATAATAATCGCTGACCACCATATCGCGGGCGATGGCCTGAAGGGCATCGCTGGCGGACTGGAAGGCGGGATTGCGGAAGGCTTGTCGCGCGTCGTCGGCTTGTTCCTCGGCCTCATCACGGCTGACGGCCGACCCCTGCGAAAAGCGCGAGATGCCTCCGGCGACCTTGATGACCTCGAGGAAGTCCTCCTCGAAATCCGGATCGTCGAAGCTGCGACCGGGACGGGTGAGGCCCTGCACATCCTGCCGCCGTCGCCAGATTTCATAGAGGATGCCGCCGGCGGTGAAGGGCGTGTTGCGGTAGAAGTCAGCGAGATAGGCCTGCTCGTTCTGAAGAAGAGCGTAGAGGGTTCCGATCAGGCGATAGAATGTGTGGAAGTTGGCCTGCCAGCGAGCGTTTACCTGCCGACGGAACTGAACGCCGCTGCGCTCGCGCAGCGCCTCGGATGACTTGGTGCCGATTGCCGGAGCATAGACGTCACGCTCGTCACCCATGATGGGCGAGCGAGGCGCGAAGATGTCGTCGAGGGTCTTTTGGACGGAATCGACCTCATCGACGATCATCAAGTCCAGCGTGTGCTGGAACAGTTCCGGCAGAGTGAGATGCCGCGCCGATGTCCATTTGTCCGGCGTCATGTGGACGAAGGCCTGGGGCGTGAGGGCGATGACTTGGGCGGTGACGGCGCTACGCTGCTGCTCCTGAGCCGGGCACTGAGTCCATAAGGGACAGGATCGCTCGGCGCCGACGCCATCGTCGTCGTCAACCGCCTCTTCCTCGACGAGCTCCGCGTCGCGGCGGCGCTGATAGATCCTGTGGCAGGGCTTCTCCTTGAAGGTTGGGAAAGCGGGCCGTCGGCCTGCTCCGCGCACGACGATCGGATCGCGCTGAAAGCCGTCGAGCGGACAGGCGACGCTGAAGTTTTCGGCGACGTCTCCGACGGCCGATACCGACCATCCCGAGGAAGACAAGCCCTGCTGCCAGTGGATGGAGTTCAGGTGGCGGTCGCGATTGTAGAAGCTTGATAGCACCGTGGCGTTGACGCCGTGCATCCGCAGGCGGGCGACCAGCGTCGCTCCTTGGATGGTGTCGGTGACGAGTATGCCGATGCGCTTGCCCTCACCGCCGAGGGTCAGAGCCAGCACGACAAGCCACACCAGGGTAGATTTGCCGGAGGACAGCATGCCGAGGACATGCACGGCGCCGTCCAAGATCAGGGTTTCGCCGTCGAAGAAGCCTTCCTTAAGGCCTTCGAGTTGGAGTTTGTTGAGACGCTCGCGCAGCCGAAGCGGCGGGAGAGTCGAGGGCCAGTCCGGTTGAGCTTCCCGCGCGTCGATCGTTTCGGCGATGGCCCGCAGCTGCGCCAGGGTCAATGTGATTGGCGCATGGCGGTGCCGGCGCGGGAGGGGATGCTCGGCCGCGGCTGCCGCCTCCGGATCGGCCGCGGGGATTTGGTACGCGAGCAGCGTCTCACCGCGGTTGGTGCGGACCAGCGCGTCGCCTGCGCTGGCCAGCTGCAGGATACGGGTGATCCAGGGCGCCGGGGTTTCCAGATGATCGGTCAGGACGGCGAGCACACCCTCGGGTGCGCTGCGCCGTAGGGTGGGGATGCGGCCGTTGATGGCGTAGCAGCGCATCGTTTCGGGCGTGATGCCATGTCGACGGCAGGCGTCGAGCCAGGCCGAGGCCGACATGTAGCGGCCCGCCAGATGTCGCAGGCTGGTCAGATCACGCAGGAAGGCGGGATCGGCGCCGTCCGCCATAACTTTCGCATAACCAAGCAACAGATACGGAAGAGCTGATACGTCCTCGTCGGGGAAGTGTCGCGCCAGGAAATGAAGGCAGAGCTCGGTGAGCCCGAGTGTGCGGTCGTCCGGCGCGGTGAGGTTGCGGGCCGCGGGATCGGCGCTGCGTAGTGCCTTGCGGTAAGCCTCCAAGAAGGCGCGGTCCGTCCTCATGGCGTCAGCTCTTCGAGGAGATCGGATACGGTGGCGATCGCGACGGCCGGACGGCCGTTGGCCGCGCGCAGAGCCTCAAATCGAGCCTCAAAGCGAGGATCCGTCTCGATGATGTAGTCGGGGATGACCAGGTAGCAGTGGTGGTCGGCCTCGAAGGTCTTGAAGCCGTTGAAGCGGCTGGCGAGACGAGCCGGCGAGATATAGTCCTTCACATCGATGGCCAGCCGTCGGGTGCGGCCCGGGGCGATTGCCACAAGGTCGACCCGATCCAGGGCCGGCCACAGTTTCGTCGTCCACCCTAGGGAGTCGAGCCCGCGTTTGAGTTCGAGCTCCGCCAAGCCCGGAAGAGCCCAGAAGGTCCGGAAGGCGCGCTTCAAATAAAGCATGCCGGGGCGGTACTTGAGCGTTGCGTGCACGCCTTCGCGGGCTTTGCGGATTGCTTCAGGCTGGCGGCACTCGGTGTGGAAGGCGCGACCGTCACGTCGCAGGATCGTCTTGCTGACCGTGCAAATCGGCAGTTCGCCGTTGATCGCGAAGCTTTCGGGGATCCTGTCATAGAAGGCCTCGACGATTTCGTCCGATCGTTCGAGGGTGGCAAGAAGCGGATCCATGAGGATAGCTGCGGACCAACTCGTCATGACCACGTTCTCGATGACGGTCTTCCGCCAGGTCCGATAGAGCTCCTCTCCATCGATCCGGTCGCGGCAAAGGCCCACGAGCATCTCGTAGCCCAGGTTCTCCTCGATCTCAGATTCGGGATCTCCTCCGGGCAGGGCCAAGGCTCGGCACGCAGTGCTAGCTTCGCCGGACTCGACCAGCCGCACGGCGAGGTAGTCGCCGCCCACATCCCAGCTGACGTCCGGAAGCCACCGGAAGAGGGGCTCTTGGGCACGGCGCATGAGCCCGTGAAGATCCGTAGGCCAGACGTCGTCGCCATCGGAGAGGTTGCGGGCAGCGCCTAAGTCGAACACGCGCCGGACAGATGGCGGATAGGGCGCCTTCAACCATCCTTCGGCGTCGAGACTGGCCTGAATTTGGATAATGGCGCTGGCGATGAGTGTGACCATCTCGCGAACGCCGTGGACGGGCGCCTGGGGGCCCTCGAGCTCCGTGAGTTTGGCAAGAACATCCGGCGCTACGCCCGCGGGGTCCTCGAGGTAGCGGTAAAGAGTGGCGCGGCCGATGCCGAGTTGCTCGGCGGCGGCCGTCTTCCAGCGGCGGCCATAGCCGAGCTTCTCGGAAAAGAGCGCTTGGGCACGCTGAGGGAACGAGGGTGTATCGATCAACGAATCAAGCTCATTGAAACAAACGAGACCCTAGTGTATCAAATGTCTCATCAGGATTATAGCCGTCGTAGCGGGATATCCACAAATCTACCCGCCTTGAAAACTGTCAGAAAATCGTTCATATTTCTGACAAGAGAATGGTCATGCAACGGTTAAGTGAACAGATTCTCGCGCATGCCGAGGGGTTGCCGGAAGGCACGCCCGTGGCGGCTAAGAGCTTGCTCCACCTCGGTAATCGTGCCGCGGTGGATCAGGCCTTGTCGCGTCTGACCGAGCGGGGGCAACTGATCCGGGCGGGTCGCGGCGTCTATCTCCGTCCCATTACGAGCCGGTTCGGCACGAGGGCTCCCTCTGTCGAACAGGCGGTCGAGGCGCTCGCCAACCAGCGCGGCGAAGTCATCGTTCCGAGCGGGGCGGCGGCGGCCAACACCCTTGGCCTGACGACGCAGGTGCCGGTTCGGTCGGTCTATCTGACCTCCGGCCGTAGCCGAACGATGAATCTCGGCAAGCAGGTCGTCGAACTTCGTCACGCGCCGCGCTGGCAACTCGCTCTGGCTCATAAGCCGGCTGGCGAGGCAGTGCGGGCGCTGGCCTGGCTTGGGCCGGAGAAGGCCGAAGCCGCACTGAAGACGTTGAAGCGGAAGCTCTCGCCGGCCACCTTCAGCGAACTGGTCGCGGCAGCGCCGCAGCTTCCGACCTGGCTCGCGCGCAGCGTGGGAAAGGCCGCGCATGGCTGACGCCTTTCTCCACCTACCGGTCGCCGATCGCCGCGAGGCGCTGAGCGTAGCAGCCGACCAATCCGGCCGACCAGCGCATCTCCTCGAAAAAGATGTGTGGGTGGTCTGGGCTCTCGCCACGCTCTATGGATCGGCGCTCGGCGAGCATCTGGTGTTCAAGGGCGGCACATCACTGTCGAAAGCCTATAGAGTCATCCGGCGGTTTTCTGAGGACGTCGACCTGACCTACGACATCCGAGTAATCGCACCGGATCTGGTAGGCGATAACGGCGAAGCATTGCCAAAGACACGCAGCGAGGAAAAACTCTGGTCGAGCGAGGTGCGCAAGCGCTTGCCGGAGTGGGTGGCGGGGACAGCGCAGCCGGTGATCGCGGGCGCGTTGGCCGCGGAGGCCTTGATCGCCACGATCCGCGTCGAGGGTGAGAAGCTGTTCATCGACTACGAGGCGACGGCCACAGGTTCCGGCTACGTCGCGCCGAGCGTGATGCTCGAATTCGGCGCGCGATCTACGGGCGAGCCGGCAAGTCTGCGGGACATCGCCTGCGACGCATCGGGCTTAGTCGAAGGTGTGGTGTTCCCAACGGCTCGGCCCCGCGTAATGCACGCCGAGCGAACCTTCTGGGAAAAGGCAACGGCCATCCACGTTTTTTGCCTGCAGGAGCGGCTCCGTGGCGATCGCTTCGCGCGTCACTGGCATGACATTGTGCGGCTGGATGAAGCCGGTCTGACGGAAGCGGCCTTCGCTGATCGTGAGCTGGCGAATGCGGTCGCGCGCCACAAGAGGATGTTCTTTGCGGAGAAGGCCGCCGACCGTAGCCCGATTGATTATGCGACCGCCGTTAACGGCGGTTTGCAGCTCGTGCCCGGCGGCGATGCCTTCAAGGCGCTGGAGGAAGACTATCGCCGTATGGTCGACGACGGGCTGCTCTTGGAAGATGCCGAACCCTTCGAGGCGCTGATGGCGCGCTGCACCGATATCGCAGTGCGTGCCAATCGCGGGGCGCAATAGAAAAGAAAAGCAGGGGGAGAAACGGGTGCGCATCTCGCGGGTAAAAATTAGCAATTTCGCGAACTTCTCGGACATCGACGTCGAGACGGGCGAAAGCATCGTCGTCGTCGGTGAGAACAAAGTCGGCAAGAGCAACTTCGTCCGCGCGCTGCAACTGATCCTCGACCCTGGTCTTTCCGAACGTGATCGGCAGCTCGGGCTTGAGCATTTCTGGGACGGCTTGGGAGAAGACAAGCTCGGCGAAGCGATCGAGGTTGCGGTCGAGCTGACCGATTTTACGGGCGATCCGCGGTTGATGGCGCACCTCAATGACTGCGTGGTCGATCCGGGACCGCCAATGATTGCGCGTCTAAGCTACCGTTTCCAGCCGAAGGCCAATCTCGGGCGGGACCCGGAGAGCCTCGCCGACTATGAGTACATCGTCTTCGGCGGCGACGATCCGGAGATGTCCATTGGGCCGTCGCTGCGGCGGATGCTTCCGCTCGACGTTCAGGTCGCGCTGCGCGATGCCGAGAAGGATCTGTCGAGTTGGCGCAATTCGCCGCTAAGGCCGTTGATCGAGGACTTGGCGACGTCCCTCGATGAAGACGCGCGGGCCGAAATTCAAGAGCAGGTCAACGAGGCGCAGGCCGAGCTGGTGAGCCATGATGAGGTGGTCGCAACCGCCGAACGGATCAGCGAGCGGCTGATCGCGATCGCCGGCGATCAGCATGCAGTGCCGTTGACACTCGGCCTGGCGCCGACGCGGGTCGATGCGCTGCTGCGCAGCCTGCGTCTGCTAATCGACAATGGTGCGCGCGGCATTTCCGATGCCAGCCTTGGGACCGCCAATTTGATCTTCCTGGCGCTCAAGAGCCTCGAACTCGATCGGCTTGTGACGGATGGCGAGCGCGACCACACCTTCTTTGTGGTCGAAGAGCCGGAAGCGCACCTTCACCCCCACGTCCAGCGTCTGGTTTACCGCTATTTCCTCGGCGGCGGCGGTGATGACGAGGAGGAAACGCCGCCACTCACAACCATCCTGACGACGCACTCGCCGCATATCGCAAGCGTGACTCCGATCCGTTCCATCGTGCTGCTCCGTCATGACGCAGCGACGAATGCGACGATCGCGGTTTCGACGGCCACGGCCCCCCTCAGCGAGCGCGACGAGGCGGACCTCCAACGTTACATCGACGTGACCCGCGGCGAGATCTTCTTTGCCAGGGGCGTGATCCTTGTCGAAGGCGACGCCGAGCGGTTTCTGGTGCCGGCCTTCGCCGAGGCGCTCGATATTCCTCTCGACATGCTGGGTATCACAGTCTGTTCGGTCGGTGGCACGAATTTCACGCCCTACGTCAAGCTGCTGGGTCCTCAAGGCCTGAACATCCCGCACGTCATCTTGACGGACCGGGATCCGAACGGGACGAGCCATCCACGTGTTCGTCGGCGGCTGATCAACGTGTTGCAGTTGCGGGAAGAGGGCGTCAACTACCGGCGCCTGGACGCAGATGACGTGATCGCCCGCGCCGAGCCGTTCGGCTACTTCGTCAACAGCAACACGCTGGAGCCGGAGCTGTTCACCGGGGGACTCGCCGAGGCGATGCTGGAGGTGATCGATGAGGAGCTTTCTATCGGCGACGGCACGCGGGAGGAACTGCAAGGATGGGTGGACGATCCTGACACGCTCGATGAGGATGCGCTGATTGCGCTCATCGAACGGGTCGGCAAGGGACGCTTCGCGCAGGCGCTCGCTCCGAGCGTTAGCGAGGACAACTGCCCGGGTTACATCCGGCAGGCGCTGGAGCACATCCGCGATGCCATTACGTAGTGTCAGCACCGCGTATCTTGCTCAAGCAGCCGATCTCGTCGGCAATCCGGGGCAACAGGCAGCTTACGACTCCACAGGCAACTGCGTGGTGCTCGCCGGGCCCGGCAGTGGCAAGACCAAGACGCTGGTGCTCAAGCTCGCCCGGATCATGGCAGAAGACGTGCGCGCGCCCCGAGGGGCGGCCTGCATCACCTATAGCCAAGAATGCGCGCGCGAACTAACGCGTCGACTGGAGCGGCTGGGCCTGCGCGAAGCGCCCAATCTCTTCATCGGCACGGTGCACGGTTTCTGCTTGCGGCATCTCCTCATGCCCTATGGGCGGCTCGCGGATCTCCCGGTGCCGTTCCCGCTTGCCGTCGCCACTCAGCGGCAGAGCAACCAGGCGATGAAGCGCATCGGCGATCGGCTGTTCGGCGTTGGCCATCCCAACAAGCCCATGGACCTTGGGCGGCATCGACGCTCCGTCCTCGACAGGATGTCCGTCGCTTGGACCAGTGAGGAGGAACTCGCGGCGTGGGCAGAGGGATATGAGGCCGAACTGCGTCGGCTGGGTCTGATCGACTTCGATGATCTTGTGATCTTCGGGCAACGCCTTGTTTCGGAGCACGATTGGGTGCTTCCGCTGCTTCAGGCGAAATTTCCGGTGCTCGCGGTCGACGAGTATCAGGATCTCGGCGTCGCCTTGCATCGGATCGTCAAGCGCGTCGCCTTCGATGGTGGCGTCCGGCTCTTTGCGGTGGGAGACCCCGATCAGTCGATCTACGGCTTCACCGGCGCCGACGGAGCGCTGCTTCAGGAACTGGCCGAGCGGGATGATGTCGAACGGGTTCAGCTCCAGCTCAACTATCGTTCGGCGTCGCGCATTGTTAGCGTATCCGAAATGGCGCTCGGCGAGGTTCGCGGCTACCGGTCCAACGATCCGGACCGCCAGGCGGTAATCGAATTCGTTCAGTGCGCCGATGGCCTTGAAGGACAGGCCGCACACGCGGTGGCGGAGATCATTCCGGCAGCTCTAGCGGCCAAGCCCGGACGCGCGCTCGGTGACATCGCTATCCTCTACCGGGACTATCGGGCCGGCGACGTCGTAGCGGATGCAGTCGCTGCCGCGGGCATCGATTTCGTTCGTGTCGACACTGCAGCACCTTACCGCAAAGTCGCGCTTACGAGCTGGATCGAGGATTGCGCGGCGTGGTGCGCCGGCGGCTGGCGCGAGGCCCGGCCACAGATGCGTGGCCTGCTCGACCGTTGGCTCGGCTTCCATCGCTCCCGGATCTCCGAAGTCCAGTCGCGAGATGAATCCCAGCGTCTGACGCAGCTTCTGTGGTCCCTTCGCGTCGAGGAGGGACTCGCTCGGGATTTCGTGGCGGGCGTGCGCGCACAAATGCTCGATGCGCTAATGGCGGCTGAGCCCAGTCTCGCTGATCAGCGCGAACAAGTGGATCGCATGTCGGCGGCTCTCACCGTCGGCGGAGCGCTGGCCGATCTCGACCTGGCGAGCCTTGGCGGTCGCGACGGCTCACCGTTACATCTGAACCTGCTAACGCTGCACTCCGCGAAGGGATGCGAATACGACGTCGTGATCATGGTTGGTCTCGATCTCGGGAGCTTGCCTTGGCGCAATGAGTTGCCGGCGGCCCGCCGCGAGAGCCGGCGGCTCTTTTACGTCGGCCTCACCCGCGCCCGGGACGAGATCCATATGCTCTATTCCGGCTACGTCGATACGGGCCGTGGCAGGATGCACTGGGGACGCTCTCCTTTCCTGGATGAACTTGAAGCGCGGATGGCGGATGCCGAAGGCGAGTAGTCAATGATGTCATTTCGAGAAGCTCAGGCGGTCGAAGATTTGGCGGACCTCCTCTACGATTTCCTTCCCGGGAGCGGCAACAACCGGACCGCCTTTCCGCTTGCCGCCGCACAGGCTGGCGTCGGCGATCTGTGGACTCCTGGCAGCAAGCGACCCGCGATCGTGCAGCTCCTGACCGCGACGCTAGAACAGCGCCGGTCATGTTTTACGAAACTGATCGTGGCGATCGTCCGCCAAGCGATGACGTACCGGCGCGGGAAGGGCAATCCACTGAGCCGAGAGGAGATCGACCGCCTCAACAGCCTTCTTCCCGGCGTGCAATTCAAGATTCCGGAGCTGCTCGATCCGAGCTTCCTCAGCAGCTTCGATTCCCCGAAGGCGGCAGAAACTGCGCCGCAGGTGCCGTCGACGCTGAGCGTTGAGAAGGCGCGGGAGCTCGCCACGTTGCTTATCGAGATCACGAAGCTCGATCCGCAAGCACGGGGCTTGCGCTTCGAGGGCTTTCTCAATGAGCTATTCGCCGGTTTCGGGCTCGCGCCACGTGGCTCTTTCCGACTCGTCGGCGAACAGATCGACGGCAGTTTCAAACTGCACGGTCAGACCTATCTGGTTGAGGCGAAATGGCACGGGCCTCAGATCGGCTTTGGAGACCTGATGACCTTTTCGGGCAAGGTTGGTGGAAAGGCGTCGTGGTCGCGCGGCCTGTTCGTTAGCAATTCCGGATTCACGGGGGAGGGGCTGGAGGCGTTCTCGCGTGGACGGCAGACGAACCTCATATGCGCTGACGGGCTGGACCTTTATGAGGTGCTCTCGCGCAAGGTCTCGCTGATCGCGGTTTTGGAGGCCAAGGAACGCCGTGCCGCCGAGACGAACAGGGCGTTCGTCGCCGTGCGGGACCTGAATCTATAAGGGAGTTGATCGGGCTTGGATTGTGATGACGGTATAAGCAACGATTGCAGGCTCCTGCGTGTCGTAATGCGGCATACGTAAAGGCATCCATATCGATATGGATGATCTTGCGCTAATGCGGCGGTGGCGCCGTTTGGTAGTCTGTCTCGTCGGTCACACTGTGGACCCTGCCGGGTCTTCCTTGACGCCGCGGGCGACGACCCGGAGCATTCCGTCCGGCAGGGGCCGCTGCAGCTTGAGGGCTTCGTCTGGAGAGGCTGTCATCCAGGTATCGACCTCGTCAGGCATCGCCAGGATAACCGGCATCGCTTTGGGGTGGATGGCGCCGACCTCTGCGTTCGGCTCCGTCGTGAGAAACGCGTAGAGGTCGTTGGTCGTCTCACCTTCCTTGACCTTCCGGACGCTGGTCCAATTGGTCCAGATGCCGGCGAAGCAGGCGAGGGGGCGCGACTCGTCGAGGGCGAACCAGATGTCGCCGCCTTCTGCTTTGTTGAACTCGCTAAACGAGTTGAATGGCACCAAACAACGGTTCTCGGCTCCTAGCCATCGGGTCCAGTGTTTGCTCTTCACGTTGCGGATGTTGGTCGTGCCACCGTCCGGCTCCATTCTGAGCAATTCCTTGAAATCCACTGCCTTGCCCTTGGCCTGCAGCTTTTCAGCTCGCTTCTTGGTGGCGTCCATCAGCGCCTTCGACGACGATGGCATCCCCCAGCGCGCCGTGGCGAGCTCGCGGCCTTCGGACCCGTTGCGCACGATCGGTGCTTTGTAGTCCGGAAACACGCCGGGCATCGGCGCCAGATTGCCGACGTATCGGTTTACGACGCGGAACAGCGCGCTGATGGCGGCTTGGTTGGTCATGATCGAATAGAGATTGCACATCAGTCAGGCTTCGGTCCGAGGGTGGCGAGGCTGCCATGTCAACTGTAGCAGAGTCGCGGACGGACGCCGGCCCGCCTTGGCGCATTTGCGGCAGCGCAGCCGGCTGGCGAGATCGTGCACGAAGGTGGTCGGCGGATGTTTCATCGCCGCGAGGTCGACGTCGCTCGGCGTCTTGCAGCGTGCGCACCTGATCTCGAGCCAGGGAAAGCCTCCGTTCACGGCTTGGTCGATCGTGGGTGACGGGTCGATCGGTTCGCCGTCGCTCCACATGCGCTCGTTCCAGCTTTCGCAAAGCAGCCTGTCAGCTTGCTGGATCATGACCTCGCCCTTGGCCCGCATCTCCGACGATTGAACAGCAAGCATGTTGGCCATCGCCCGTGCCTTGCCGAGCTCTTTCGCCAGAGCCTTGCGATCGCCGCCCGACAGGGGCGTGGGGTGATACTTCGGGGCCATCCGGATATCCAGGCGCTAATCGATCGGATCGGCAATCGGGAAAAGTTACGGCGTCTCGAACGCCGGCCAGCACCCGTCTTCTTCATGCCTGCCGGTGCGCTGCTGGCAGGTGTTGTCAAGCAATCGCTGCGCCACGTCCTTCCAAAGCGCGTTGCCGCCATACAATCGCACTGCATCGGCCTTCTGGATTTCCACGCTCCGCTCGCACCGACGGCATGAGATGCGCAGGACGTGGCGTTGAATCTCGGAAAGACGCCGCTGCCGCCTCTCGGCTCCACTCTCGTCGGCCCGAGGGTCTTTCAGGACCGATTCCCAATATTCCGCCGGGAGCGGCGCGTCCGGAGCCGCGGGGGAGGGGCCCTGCCTACGGGCGGCTTCTATGGCCAGCTTTTCCATCTGTTTTGGGGTCGGCATACGCCAGCTCGCGGGTCGATCGGTCATTCCGAATTAGAACATAACAAGAACAAATGTCGAGTCCGCTCGGACCCTCATCGTGGAAAAAATCATCCTTTTGGGAGGGGCGCGGTGTCGGAACCAAGCCGGGCCGTTCGTCTTGAATCCGGCGTCAGTAATGGAGTTCCCCGCGATGGCCCCTCGCGCTAACTGGAAAGGCTTCCTGCGTCTTTCCCTCGTCACCTGTCCGGTAGCGCTCTATCCGGCCACGTCGGAATCCGAAAAGGTCTCGTTCAACCAGCTCAACCGGAAGACCGGCCACCGCATCAAGTACGCCAAGGTGGACGCTGATACCGGTGAGGAGGTCGATAACGAAGACATCGTCAAGGGCTACAAGGTCGACACCGACACATTTATTGAGGTGACGAAGGAAGAGCTCGAGAATGTCGCGCTGGAATCGACGCGAACGATCGAGATCGACGAGTTCGTCGACCGCAGCGAGATCGACCCACGCTACCTGATCCGCCCTTACTACCTGACTCCAGATGGCAAAGTCGGGCACGACGCCTTCGCGGTTATCCGCGAAACCATCCGCGAAATGAACAAGGTCGCGATCGGTCGCGTGGTGCTGACCAATCGCGAGCACATCATCGCGCTGGAGCCGCTGGACAAGGGGCTGATGGGGACCTTGCTGCGCTATCCCTACGAAGTCCGCTCCGCCGACGAGTATTTCGACAATATCCAGGACGTCAAAGTCACGAAGGATATGCTTGATCTCGCCAAGCACATCGTCAATCAGAAGGCAGGTCATTTCGAGCCGGACAAGTTCGAAGATCAGTACGAAACCGCCCTCATCGATCTCATCAACCAGAAGCGCGCCGGCAAACCCATCACCGCGAAGGCGCGTCCCCGCGGCGAGAACGTCGTCGACCTGATGGACGCGCTGCGCAAGAGCATTGGAAGAGAAGGGGCGGCCGCGACAGAGGCCCCCAAGAAGCCAGGTAAAAAGCCGCGCAAGGCGGCAGCCGGGCAGAAGGAAATGCTGATGCCGATCGCAGGCAAGAAGCCGGCGAAAGAGGCCGCGGCGAAGAAGCCGGCGGCAAAACCGCAGCGCAAGTCAGCCTAGCGCGTCTTGAAGCAACCAGTGATGCCTGACGGCCATTACTTCATCGTCCGCGGCAGGGAGCGATATGGCTGCGCTGAAAAAGACTTCCAGGAGATCGACCTTGAGCGCGGGTATTCTCGCATACCGCAAGGGCGCTCGCGGGCTCGAGGTTCTGCTCGTTCATCCCGGCGGTCCGTTCTGGCGCAAGAAGGATAATGGCGCCTGGTCCATTCCGAAGGGCGAAACCGATGCCGCGGATGCTCCGGAGCAGGTCGCGCGGCGCGAGTTTGCCGAAGAACTCGGCCCGAGTGCTTCGATTGGTCCAATCCAGCTGCTGGGGGAGGTCCAACAGCGAGGAGGAAAGCGCGTCATCGCATTCGCCGGCGAGGGCCATTTTGACCCGGCTGCGCTGACTAGCAATACCTTCGAAATTGAATGGCCGCCCCGAAGCGGTCGAAGACAGAGCTTTCCCGAAGTCGATCGCGCGGAATGGTTCGATATCGAGTTCGCGCGGACGAAGATGCTGTCCGCTCAGGTAGAGTTTCTCGATCGTCTTTTGGCGATCGCCGTTGAGAGCGCCGCGAAATGATGTTCAGGATTGGAATCATTTCGGACACGCACGGCTTGTTTAGACCCGAGGCGGAACGAGGCCTGGCGGGCGTCGATCACATCATTCACGCCGGCGACATCGGGCGCCCCGAGATCGTAGACGCGCTTCGCCGGATCGCGCCTGTCACGGCCATCCGTGGAAACGTGGACAGTGGCGAGTGGGCCCACCAATATCCCGACACGAAACGCGTGCGCCTGGCGGGAAAGTCGATCTACGTTCTGCACGACCTGAAGACGCTGCAGGCCGGTCTTGGCCCCGGCATCGATGTCATCGTCTCCGGGCATTCCCACGTGCCAAAGATCGATACGGTCGGTGGCGTTCTCTACCTGAATCCCGGCAGCGCGGGACCGCGGCGATTCAAGCTGCCGATCACGCTTGCGACGCTCGATGTCACGCCTGAGGGCATGCGACCGGAAATCCACGAACTTGGAGACGACTACTGAGTACCATCGCGGAGGAAATTCACAGCGGAAGAAGCGAATGCGTTAGTCGTTCCGTTTGCCCGGTTACGCCGAAGGGAGCGCCACTAGCGCGGACGTTCTCGCTCACGCACGACGTCCTTCGCTCGCTTGTCGGACCTGAGCCCGAGGTAGACGGGCTGGCGCAGTTCGCCCTTACTCGTCCACTCCGCGAACTTGACCTCGGCAACCAACGAAGGCCTGACCCAGGTCGTGGCGGCCTCGTCCTTCACTTTGGCAGGGAAAGGTGATTTCGGGGTCGTGAGCTTCATGAGCTTGGCATGGAGGTCTTCCAGGACCTTGTGGCTGAAGCCAGTGCCAACATGTCCGATGTAGCGCCATGCGTCGTCTTCCCGCAAGGCGAGGACCAGGGCGCCGAAGAATGGCCTGGTGCGCCTCGGCGCCGTGAAGCCCGCGATCACCACTTCCTGCCGCTTGGCTGTCTTGATCTTCAGCCAATCCGGCGTCCGGCTTCCGGACGTATACGCGCTGCCGGCGCGCTTCGCCATGATGCCTTCCAGGCCCTTCCGCTCGGCGTCGACGAAGAATTTCGTGCCGTCTCCTTTGCGGTGAGGGCTGAAGGCGATCAGCCGGTGCCGCGGCAGAATCGCCTTCAGCCGCTTCTTGCGCTCGAGGAGAGGCTGCCTGCGCAAGTCCACTGCATTCTCGAACATGAGATCGAAAGCGTAATAAAGGAGCTTCGCTTCATGGCGCAGCGCGTTTTGAAGCAGCTGGAAATGCGAGACGCCGTCCTTTCCGATCGCGACGAGTTCGCCGTCGATCACGGCGTCGCCCTTCACGCCCTCCAGCGCTTTGGCGACCACGATATAGCTGCGGCTGATGATCTTGCCGTTGCGGCTGTAGAGCGCAACCTTGCCCTGCCGGATTTCTGCAATCATCCGGAAGCCGTCGTACTTGTCTTCGAAAACCCAGCCGGGGTCGTTGAACGGCGCGTCGGTGAGCGTAGCGAGCATCGGCTGCAAGCGCTTGGGCAGGGTCGACGTCCGGCTCATTCGAGGGCCAATCCTTCAGAGCGCGTTGCGAAATGGATGGACGTCCTTCAAGCTTTAGGGAACGCTTCGAGCCCGCGTCGTGTTCCGTAGGTGCCGTGGCGCGAGCACGATCGATCGCGGAGGGCGCATCAGACCGATGGCCAGAAAACTGAAGACCTATCAGACCTCGCTGGGCTTCTTCCATCAGGCGATTGCCGCACCATCCATGAAGGCGGCTCTGGAGGCTTGGGGCGCCGACAGCAATCTCTTTCATCAGGGCGCGGCGAAGGAGAGCCACGATCCGGACGTCATCGCCGCGACCATGGCAAAGCCCGGCGTCGTTCCCAGGCGCCCGGTTGGGACCGAGAGGCCTTTCAGCGAACATGCCGAGCTGCCCACCGATCTTGGTGGCGGCAGACCAAGGAAAACTGCCCGCAAGTCGAAAGGCCAAGAGGCGAAGAAGCCTTCCTCGCGCCCCGTCGACAAAGCTGCGGAGCGGAAGGCCGCTCTCGCCTACGAACGGGAACAGAGACGCCGCGATGCTGAACGGGCGAAGGAAGAGGCCGCCAGGCAGAAGGAGCGTGAACGCCGACAGCAAGCGGTCGACAAGGCGCAGGCTACCTTCGACAAGGCCGAGCAGGAACACGCAAAGCGGGCCGCGACCATCCAGGCCGAGGTTGAGGCTCTCGAGAAGAGATCACAAAACGAAGAAGCCCGCTGGGATAAGGAAAGGGAGCGACTGCAAGCCGCCTTGCGGCGCGCGCGGGGTTAGTTTCTGTGGCGGCGCCCACGCGTGAAGGCCCAGCGATCCCCTGCACGCGTTTATCGATCGGGTCTAGAACGTGTGCTGCGGCTTGTTTCACCGCGACGTGATCCCGTCGATCCTCAGGAGCGAGCTCCATAACGGCCCGATGTAGCTCGGCCGGAATCGTCAATTGGCTTTCCAAGGGTTTGTTGGCCCACCGCCAGAAGCGATCGAATGCATCCATCACAGGTCCTCCCGCAGGCCCCGGAAGAACGGGTGCCGGACCTTTCCCTCGGCCGACTTCGCGCGATATTCGATCTCGGCGAGCAGCTTTGGCTCTACCCAGATGCCCCTATGGGCGATCCACTTTGTGTACGGCTGCGTCTTCCGGATCAGCGGCTTCAGTCTCTTCTGGAGGTCAGCGGCGGAAGACTTGTCAAAGCCGTGGTCGACCTTGCCCGCATAGACCAGATCGTCGCCCTTGCGGCGGCCGACGTAGATGCCGTCCCATTTTCCCTCGTCGAGTGCGAAGCCGGCGATGGTCAACGTCTCGCGCTGGACGCATGTTTTCTTCACCCAATCGCTTGTACGCCCCTTCGGATAGGGAGCATCTCGCACCTTCGAGACGACGCCTTCCAGACCGAGTTTGCAGGCGTGCGCGAACATCTCGCGGCCCTCGATCTCGAAGCTTTCGCTGAACTGGACCTCGGTGCCACCGACGATCTTCCTGAGCTCGGCTTTCCTTTGGATCAGCGGCAACTTCCGAAGATCGCGGCCATTCAGATAGAGGAGATCGAACGCCACCAGCACAATGCTCGTCGACTTGCCCTTGAGCTCGTTCTGAAGCACCGAGAAGTCGGTCGTGCCGTCGGCGGCGGGGACGACGATCTCGCCGTCGATGACGGCCGAGCTCGCCTTGATGCGCTAGGCGTCGTGGGCAGCCTTCTTGAAGCGGTGCGTCCAGTCGTGGCCACGCCGGGTAAAGATCTTGGCCGCCTCGTTGGCCAAGTGGACCTGGACCCGGTAGCCGTCGAACTTGATTTCGTGAATCCAGCGCTCTCCGGACGGCACCCTCTCGATTGAGGTGGCCAAGGCCGGTTCGATGAAGCCCGGCATTGGCGCCTTCGCGCCCATGGTCGCCGGTTTTCGACGCTGAAACGCCACTTTAGCACTCCACGCAACAGCTGATTCAAACTGACACAGTTCGAATCGTTCCGGAACCCGGGAATCCTTTGCTGCGTTGGTCTCCTATCAAGTCCGACAGGAGGAGCCGATGGCGGCAGCGAAGAAGAAGACTGCGCGTGGGCGCAAGCAGGACCGGGCCCGTGTGGCTGGCGGGGAAAAGTATGAAGTGGGGTACGAGTCCAAGAAGACAGGGCGGTCGGCGTCAGCGGTCAAGAAAGCTGTCAAAAAGGTCGGCAACAGCCGGAAGCGTGTCGAAAAGCGTCTCGATCGTTAGGTTTTGCTCGCGTCGATTGTCCCGCGCGTTACCTAGAGATCGGGCGGGCATTCGGGGCAGGTATCGCCGACCGAGTCCAGGACTTCGGTCACCGCGCCGGCAGCCGCCTCGGGCGAAAGGCCCGGCGGCGGATCCTGTCGGGCGATTTCGAACGCCCGGTCCCGCGCGTGCGGATCTGCCCGGTCCTGCATCCAGCCGTGGTATTCACATTCGCGGATCGCGCCTGCCTCCTGCAGCACGGCTATCGCCCACCCGCGTACCGTGCGTATCGCCGTTCGCCTCTCCTTGGTCATCAGCATCAAAATCGCTCCTGCGCGAGGGGCGAATCCTTGCGGCCCTCGATTCGTTCCGGCTGCTAACACAGAGCAGGGATTCCGAATCGCCGGGACAGGTGCTTTTCCACGTGTTCCGCCGTACTGTGCAAACTGGTACGCAGCAATCTTGTGTTCTTTGTCCGCGTCGCGCATGACGACTTTCAAGGTCTCGTCTGGCAAAGGGTGCTGCAGCGCCTTTGCCTCATCCCGAGCGGTGCATTGGGACACAACCCATCCTCTTCGCCGGCTGACCAGCCTACCATCTAACGCGAGAACCTGCCGGCGCTGAGACACTCGAGAACTGGCCAATCCAATCCGCGAGATTTCATATATTCGCAAGGTCATTGGAATGCGTCGAACTTCTGTCGCTTTGATTCTCGCCATTCTGTCGAGCGTGGCGCTGGCGGACGATTTTGTCGGACAGGCCAGCGTTATCGACGGCGACACGTTGGAAATACATGGAGTGCGCATCCGGCTTTGGGGTGTCGATGCACCTGAGAGCACTCAGCTGTGTCGCGGCGAAGACAGCTTACAATATCGTTGCGGTGCGCAGGCCGCGAACGATCTTGACGCCTTCATTGCCCGCCGTCCCGTCAATTGTGCTCCAGCCAGCCTCGACCCGTATGGTCGCACCGTCGCAACTTGCTCGGTCGCAGGCAGGGATCTCGCTGAATGGCTTGTGCGGAGCGGCCTTGCGTTGGATTGGCCTCAATACTCGAAGGGCCGATATCGCGAAGCTCAGCGCGAGGCTGAGCGTACCGGCCAGGGACTCTGGAAGGGAAGCTACGTCGAGCCGTGGTTCTATCGTGCATGCATTCGGGCAAGTGGAAAGCCGGCCACCTGCTCGGATGACGCAAATGCCCATCCTTGATACGATTTCCAGAGAGATGCCGATCCACAATGTGTGTTGGCCTATCACCCCATTTGGGCAGGTGGCTCTGGCGCGGTTTGGGCGACTCACGCTACCCATCATTCCCAATCACCTCACTGCACGATGGGAATGAAATGGTTGCAGCCACCCGTGAATTGCCGGCCGCTGGTTACGCACTTGAAGTCGACGGTCGGTTCAAAGCCGAATTTACAACCAGGGACGGCGCCAGGGCGGGTGGCGAAGAACTAAAGAAGCGTTTTCCGATGCTTCAGATCAGGATCTACGACGCGCAGACGCATGCGCGCGAGGAAATCTAGATCAACCGGGTCGAGCCTAAGCGGAGTTCTTCCGCTTGCGCGCGCGTGCGGCTTCGCCGCATCGGGCTCTCGTGAACCGAGCCGCTTTGCGTCTCGGCCGTCCGGCTTCGATCCCTCGCGCAAGAGCTTCGGAGCTCCTCGCCGGGGGCACTCGGGAAAGGGGCTCGCCTTCGGCGATCGCTATCACTGCCCCGTTCCCGGGTGCCGCTGTTAACCGGTCTCGTCGCTGCACTCGGACCCGCGTGCCCCTTCGGGTCGCTATGCTCACGCTCTCCGGGTGCCATTTTCCGTTGCGGCGATGCGCGTGCGCGCACGCCTGATGGGCGTCACGATCAATGATGCATAAGAGGAAGAGTGGAGCGGCGTTGACCGTGACGGGTTGAGGGCCGGAGGAGACTCTTCCGGCGCCCGTCATGGAGATTGCTCCCATGAATACGCAGGTTCTTGATGCCCGCCGCAACGTCGGTGGCGGTTACAGAGTGGATGTGAATCGCGGCGAGCGCGTTGGTCGGGTGTCCTCGGAATGGTTTTCCCGTCCTGCGGATGAGCGTTATCTGTCGCTCAACGAGCTGGCCCGCACGGTGCGTGATCGCACGGATCGCAGCCGGACGCGCGTGGTCGAAAGCGCGCTCATCCATGTCGAAGCAAGCCGTGCCGACCCCGAGCGCTTGGCTCTGATGCTGCCCGGCGCGGACAAGCCAGTCGCGCCGACCCACTGGAGCTTCGGCCAGCTTGCAAGCCAGGTTGGCGCTCCGGCCACTTACCTGCGACAACTCCCTGCGGCACTCGCTGGCATCAACCTGCAATATGGCCTGACCTCCAATCGCGTCGAGCAGATCAAAACGCTCGAGACCGAAGATGGCCGCGTTGAGCTTCGCGCCGTCACTGGCCCCGATTATGGCCGAATATTCGACCACGAGTTGGTCGAGGCCGTGCAGCGCATTGCCGGCAATGGTACGGGGGATACGCGGTGGAAAGTGCCCGGTGTGCTCGACTGGTCAACCGGCATCTATAATCCCCGTGTCGACATCTCCAAGGACACGACCACTCTCTATGCATCGGACCGGGACGTTTTCCTTTTCCTGGTCGATGACCTGAATCCGATCGAAGCTGGTCGCCTCCGCGATGGCTCGCCCGACCTCTATTTCCGCGGCTTCTATTGCTGGAACTCGGAAGTTGGGGCGAAGACGCTCGGCATGGCAAGCTTCTATCTTCGGGCGGTCTGCCAAAATCGCAACCTGTGGGGCGTGGAGGATTTCGAGGAGATCACCATCCGCCATTCCAAATACGCAGCCTCCCGCTTCGCCCACGAGGCGGCCCCGGCGCTGCTGAACTTCGCGAACTCCTCACCCATGCCCTTCGTCAATGGCATCAAAGCCGCCCGCGAGCGGATCGTGGCACGCAGCGACGAGGACCGCACCGAGTTTCTGCGCCGGCGCGGCTTCTCCAAGACCGAGATAGCCAAGGTGATCGACGCGGTGTTGGCGGAGGAAGGCCGCCCGCCCGAAAGCATCTTTGATTTCGTGCAGGGCATCACCGCCGTCGCGCGCGACAAGCCTCATCAGGATGCTCGGCTGGACATGGAGGCCAAGGCCAAGAAGTTGCTCGACCGGGTGGCGTGACTTCCGCGGGCCGGGACTTTTGGGCCCCCAGCTCGGTGCGTCTTCGTTCTTCCGATTCACACATTCCAGGGGCGCTGCCTCCCGGAAGAACTGGAATTCGACTCCGTCGCGGGCCGACAATCCCGCGACGGCCCTTTGGCCGGTGGCCCGTCGACAAACCCGCAGTTCCGTGCAGCTTAGAAGATCACGCTTAGATGCCGCGATACTCGCTTACGAGTTTTGCGTGGCCTCGTTCAGCTTCGACCCACGTTGGGTAACGCACCCGCCGGGCATCGACGGAGGCTACGCCGGCTTCCATGACCTCTGTTTCGAAAACAAGGGGGCGATCTGGCTCGCATCCGAGATCGAGACCCACGAACACGGTTGAGGTGACGATATCCGGACCTATCTCGGTCCTCGCGACAATACGGTCGGCTGACTCATACCATTGCCGCCACGAAGCCGGGTCCGTGCGCTTGGGCTCGTGTCCATCCAAAATGTAGTGGCTCATGGCAGCCAAACATAGCGGCCTGTGCCGCCCAGTGCCAGTCGTTTCAGGCTTCGTCCGGGATGCGAGGGCACGATTGAGTTGGCCCGCCAGCTGCCAAGCATCGCCATTGCCCGCTGAAAAAGAGAGCGAGAGGAGGGCAGGCCTCTTCGCGAACGGGTTGGAGGTCGAGAGGGAGGCTCCCGGCCGCCCGTTCCGGAGAAGTGACATGGCAAACGCCGTTCAGAAGATCAAGCTGTCGCCGTCGCGCGACATTCCCTTCAATAAACTCGTATTGAGCCAGAAGAATGTGCGGCGGATCAAGGCCGGCATCTCGATCGAGGATCTCGCCGAGGACATCGCCCATCGCGGAAAGCTCTTGCAGAGTCTCTACGTGCTGCCTGTCCTTGATGCCGACGGACAGGAAACTGGCACGTTCGAGGTGCCCGCCGGAGGCCGCCGTTTTCGCGCGCTCGAACTCCTAGTGAAGCAGAAGCGCCTTGCAAAGACCGCGCCGGTTCCTGCATCGTCGGTGACATGGGTACGGAGATCAGCGCCGAGGAGGACTCGCTCGCCGAAAACGTGCATCGCGTCGCGCTTCATCCCCTCGATCAGTTTCGTGCATTCCAGACGTTGCGCGAACAAGGCCGTTCCGAGGAAGACATCGCGGCAGTCTTCTTCGTTTCCGCCAATGTGGTCAAACAGCGGCTTCGGCTCGCGACCGTCTCCCCAAAGTTGCTCGACGTCTACGCCGCCGAGGGCATGTCGCTCGAACAGTTGATGGCATTCTCGATTACCGATGATCACGCCCGGCAGGAGCAGGTCTGGGAGAATGCCAACAAATCGGGTTACGACGAACCATATCAGATAAGGCGCGTGCTGACCGAGAGCACGGTGAAGGCGTCCGACAAACGCGTGCGGTTTGTCGGCCTCGCCGCCTACGAGGCGGCCGGTGGCAACGTGCTGCACGATCTCTTCGAAGAGGATGGCGGCGGTTGGCTCCAGGACATCGCTTTGCTCGAGCGTCTTGTCGCCGAGAAGCTGCGCACTGAGGCCGAAGCGATCGCGGCCGAAGGCTGGAAGTGGATCGAAGTCGGTGCGAGCTTTCCCTACGGTCATGATCACGGGCTCCGCAGGCTCGAGGGAGTGCCGGTTGATCTCACCTCCGAGGAACAGGCGAGCCTCGATGCTCTCCAGGCAGAATTCGATGCACTTCAGGCAAAATTTGAAGACGCCGACGAGCTGCCCGATGACGTCGATGTGCGGTTTGGCGAACTCGAGGAGGCGCTTGCGGTTTTCGAGAACCGACCGGACATCTTCAAACCGGCCGAGATCTCCAGGGCCGGCGTCTTCGTCAGCATCGATTCCGAAGGGCGGCTTTCCGTCGATCGAGGCTATGCCCGACCGGAGGATGAGGCGCCCGCGGCCGATTTCGATGTCGAGCGGGGCACCGATACCTCGTCGACCGAAGGGCAGGAAGCTAGTGCTTCCGTACAGCGCGCAGCGATCTCGGTCGCCGGCGCATCGACCCAACCGGAGGAAGATGATGAAGATCCGGCAAGGCCGTTGCCTGATAGGCTCATCATCGAGCTGACGGCGCATCGTACGCTGGCATTGCGGGATGCGCTGGCAGAAAATCCTGCGATCGCGTTCCAGGCGGTGCTGCACAACTTCGTGCTGACGGTCTTTTACCGGTTTGCTTCGTCCGGGAGCTGCCTTGAGATTGGGCTGCGCACGCCAACATTTCCCGCTCAAGCTCCTGGCTTAAGGGAAAGCGTCTCGGCTAAGGCTGTCGAGGTGCGGCATGAGGGCTGGAAGGCACGGTTGCCGAAGGGCGAGAACGATCTCTGGGATGCCCTGACGGCTCTCGATGGTGATGCACAGGCATCGCTGTTCGCCCACTGCGCGTCCTTTGCGGTCAACGCCGTCTATGAGCCGGCCAATCGTTACAATCAGGATCGCGTCTCAGCCCACGGCGTCCGCACGCGTCTCGACCAGGCCAACGTGCTGGCGCGCGCTGCCGGACTTGACATGGTGCAGGCTGGCTGGAGACCGACCGTCGACAACTATCTCGGCCGAGTCACTAAGCCTCGCATTCTGGACGCGGTGCGGGAAGCCAAGGGCGAGTCGTCGGCGCAACTGATCGACCATCTGAAGAAGGCCGACATGGCCAAGGAGGCCGAGCGTCTCCTGGATGGCTCGGGCTGGTTGCCGGAGCCGCTGCGTCTCGCCGATTCCAGCCCGTCTTCGGTGGAGCCGGAAGGTGAAGCGGGCCCCCTGCCAGAATTCCTCGCTGGCGACGAGGATCCGGAGAACGGCAGCGACGAGCATCCGCAACAGCTCGACGCGGCTGAGTGACAGCATAAGGGCTGGCTCCGGCTGTCCTTCAGTTGCTTGGGGGACCGGTGCCCTGCACCGGTCCCATTTTTATTGGGAACGGCTGAGAGGAAGAGTGGGGCCGGGAAGGGTTTGAATCGCCGTGGTCGTGAGAGCGCCGGGCGATTCGACCGGTTCCTGCTCTCCGAAAGAAATCCCCATGACCGAATCTCTCGCCGGCGGCGCTGCCGCTGCGCCGCTCTCGATGCGTGCCGCTGCCACTATCACCACCGCTACGGTCAGGGCTGCGCGACAGCTCTTGACCGATCTCGAACGCGGCCGGCGCATCGATGCCGCGGTCCTGCGTGGCGCCATGGAGGCTGCCTTCGGCGCCTCGGACGCGGCCGGCGCCTGGAATTGGAAGACCGCCTATGACGCCTGCGAGGCGGCAATCGTTCTGTTCCTTCGCAAGTTCGGTCCGGCCATGCGGACCAAGGCCGGTTCGATGGCCGCGATGCTGCCGATGCTCGCGAAAATCGCGAGCTGTCTGCCGACCCATACGCGGCATTCCGAGGACAGCCAGGCGCTTCAACAATTCTCGACGCCGATCCCGCTGGGGCTGGCCGCCTGTACCGCAGCCGCGATTACACCGGCCGACCGCGTTCTGGAGCCGTCCGCGGGGACAGGCTTGCTCGCCATCTTCGCCGAGCTCGCCGGTGGCGGCCTGATATTGAACGAGTTGGCCGAACCCCGTGCTGCATTGCTCGATCATCTGTTCGCCGGAGTTGAGATCACCCGGTTCGACGCCGCCCAGATCGATGATCACCTCGACGCCGATTTCGTACCTAGCGTCGTCTTGATGAACCCGCCGTTCTCGGCGCTGACGAATGTCGATCGACGAATGGCGGACGCGGCGTTCCGGCACATCGCTTCGGCCTTGGCGCGTCTCTGCGACGGTGGGCGCCTGGTCGCCATCACCGGCGCAAGCTGCGGGCCGGACAATCCGGCATGGCGCGATCCCTTCGTTCGCCTCCAGGAACGCGCGCGGGTGGTGTTTTCTGCCGCCATTGACGGTGCCGTCTACGCGAAGCACGGCACGCAGATCGACACAAGGCTCCTTGTGATCGATAAAAACCCTACCGCGGATCCGAAGGTTTTTCCCACTTCGCCAGGCATGGCGAGCGATGTCGCCACCTTGCTCGACTGGGTGAGCCAGCATGTGCCCCCGAGGCCGCCCGTTGCCACGCCCGTCGCGGTCGACCTCGTCAGGCGCCACGCGACGTTGCGACCGGCCAGCGCCTTTGCACCACGTCCGTCGTCAACTTCGGCAGATCGCGCCCCAGAGGGCGTCGAACTCACCTACGGGACGGTCGAGTGGAAGCCTCCGGAAGCCGCTGGGCTCACTGATGCGCTTTATGAGGAATACGGATTGCAGTTGATCCGTATTCCGGACGCGCACGCGCATCCGACCAAGCTCGTGCAGTCGGCCGCCATGGCATCTGTCGCGCCGCCAAGGCCATCCTATCGGCCGCATCTGCCAGCCAGTCTCGTGGCGGATGGCATCCTGTCGGACGCCCAGCTTGAGAGCGTCATTTACGCCGGCGAGGCGAATTCCGAATTCCTGGCGGGCTCCTGGACGGTCGATGCAACGTTCGACGTTGCGGCGGCCGCTCGCGACGATGCAGAAGATGCTGTCCGCTTCCGTCGAGGCTGGTTCTTGGGCGATGGGACCGGAGCGGGCAAGGGGCGGCAAGTTGCTGGCATCCTGCTCGACAATTGGCTCAAGGGCCGCCGCCGCGCGGTCTGGATCAGTAAATCCGACAAGCTGATCGAGGATGCACAGCGCGACTGGGCTGCGCTCGGCATGGAGCGGTTGCTCGTCACGCCGCTCTCACGTTTCCGCCAGGGCACGCCGATCCGGCTTTCGGAAGGCGTCCTATTTACCACCTACGCTACGCTGCGAACCGACGAGCGCGGTGAAAAGCTTTCGCGCGTTCGTCAGATCGTCGAATGGTTGGGCTCCGACTTCGACGGAGTGATCGTCTTCGACGAGAGCCACGCGATGCAGAACGCGGCAGGCCAGAAGGGCGAGCGCGGCGACCAGGCGGCCTCCCAGCAGGGGCGTGCGGGCCTCAGGCTACAGCACGCCTTGCCGAATGCCCGCGTCGTCTATGTCTCGGCGACCGGCGCCACCACGGTGCACAATCTGGCCTACGCCCAGCGTCTGGGTTTGTGGGGAGGTATCGATTTCCCGTTTGCCACGCGCGCCGAGTTCGTCGAGGCGATTGAGGAGGGCGGCGTTGCGGCCATGGAAGTGCTGGCCCGCGACCTCAAGGCGCTCGGTCTCTACGCGGCTCGCTCACTCTCCTACGAGGGCGTCGAGTACGAACTCGTTGAGCACCAGCTCACTTCCGAGCAGGTTCGGATCTACGACGCCTACGCCGGCGCGTTCAGCGTGATCCATAACAATCTCGATGCGGCAATGCGTGCCGCGAATATCACCGGCGAGGCCTGCACGCTGAACGGCCAGGCCAAATCCGCCGCGCGATCCGCTTTCGAAAGCGCCAAGCAGCGCTTCTTCGGTCATCTCCTGACCTCGATGAAGACGCCGTCCTTGATCGGCTCGATCGAACGCGATCTTGACGCCGGCCACGCCGCGGTTGTCCAGATCGTCTCGACCGGTGAAGCGCTGATGGAGCGCCGGCTCGCCGGGATTCCGACCGAGGAGTGGGGCGACGTCCAGGTCGACATCACACCGCGCGAGTACGTCCTCGATTATCTCGCGCATTCCTTCCCGGTCCAGCTCTATGAACCCTTCACAGATTCGGAGGGCAACCTCTGCTCGCGGCCTGTTTATCGTGAAGGCCAACCGGTCGAGAGCCGGGAGGCGGTCGCCCGCCGCGACCGACTGATCGAGAAGCTTGCCTCGCTCCCTGCGGTCCCTGGAGCGCTCGACCAGGTCGTCCAGCGCTTCGGTACCGACTTGGTCGCCGAAGTAACCGGCCGCTCGCGCCGCATCGTTCGCAAGGGTGAGCGGCTGGTCGTCGAAAACCGGGGCGGTTCGGCCAACCTCGCCGAGACATCGGCCTTCATGGACGACGTCAAGCGGATCCTCGTTTTCTCCGACGCGGGCGGTACGGGCAGGAGTTACCACGCCGAATTGTCGGCCCGGAATCGCCGCCTGCGGGTCCACTATTTGCTCGAGCCCGGCTGGAAGGCGGACGCCGCGATCCAGGGGCTCGGCCGGACCAACCGGACCAACCAGGCGCAGCCGCCGCTGTTTCGGCCCATTGCGACCGACGTGAAGGCCGAAAAGCGCTTCTTGAGCACCATCGCCCGCCGGCTCGACACGTTCGGAGCCATCACGCGCGGCCAACGCCAGACCGGAGGGCAGGGCGTGTTCCGGCCCGAGGACAATCTCGAAAGCCAGTATGGCCGCGACGCGTTGCGTCAACTCTACACGCTGCTTGCGCGCGGCAAGGTCGACGGCTGCTCGCTCGCGAAGTTCGAGGATTCGACCGGCCTGAAGCTGACCGATACCAACGGATTCAGGGATGACCTGCCGCCGATCACGACATTCCTGAACCGGTTGCTGGCGATCACGATCGAGCTTCAGAATATCCTGTTCACAGCCTTCGAACAGTTGCTGACTGCTCGGATCGAGGGTGCAGTTGCATCCGGCACCTACGACATCGGGCTGGAAACGCTCCGCGCCGAGAGCTTTATCGTCACTGACCGGCAGACGATCTATGTGCATCCGGGCAGTGGCGCGGAGACCCGGCTGCTCACGATTACCCAGCGCCAGCGCAATCATCCTATGAGCCTAGATGATGCTCTTGCTCGTCGTTCCGACGATCGTGCCGTCCTCTTGATCAATGATCGATCGGGCCGTGCCGCAGTCCAGCTTCCGGCTCCGAGCTTCATGCTTGATGACGGAGAGATCGAGCGGCGCGTCCGCCTGATCCGGCCGATGGAGCAGCATAGCGTTCCCTTGAAAATGATGGCGGAAAGCCATTGGGCCGAGGCGGATCGTAAGCGTTTTGCTGCAGCTTGGCTGGCGGAGCTTGCCGAGGTCCCCGAGTTCACGGAAAGCACGATCCACGTCGTGGCGGGCTTGCTGCTGCCCATCTGGAAGCGGCTGCCGAACGAGTCGACGCGGGTCTATCGGCTCCAGACTGATACGGGCGAGCGCGTCATCGGCCGCAAGGTCTCGGCGACCTGGGTTGCGAACGTCCTTGCGGCTGACGCGCCTTCGCTGACGCCCGACGCTGCCTTGGCCGTGTTGATGGAAGGACGGACCGTCCTCGAGCTCGCGGAGGGGCTCCAACTTCGCCGTGCGCGGGTGATGGGCGCATACCGCATCGAACTGTCTGGCTTCAACGACACGATGCGCGATCGGCTGCGCGCTTACGGCCTCTTCGGAGAGATCATCTCCTGGAAGCTGCGCATGTTCGTGCCGACGGACGCGAGCGGCGTCGAGATCCTGGCGAAAGTGCTCGCGCAGTATCCGGTCGCGCGCATCAGCGAGCGTGAGGCCGCCTGATGCCGCGCGATGCCTCCGACCTGGCACGCCGTCTCGCGCGCGAGGCCGAAGCGGTGTGCCGACACTATCTCTCCAATGGCAAGCGGGAGGGGCGGTACTGGCTGGTTGGCGACGTCCACAACACGCCCGGCCGCTCAATGTTCGTGCGGCTCCAGGAATCGCCGAAGGGGCCTGCCGGCAAATGGACGGACGCTGCGACTGGCGAGCATGGCGATCTTCTCGACATCATCCGCGAAAGCCTGGACTTGCGCGACTTCCGCGAGGTGGCCGCGGAGGCAAGACGCTTCTTGAAACTACCTCGCCCTGAACGGGAGCTCGTCTCAAAGCCCGTCGGTCCGGCAGCACCGGCCGGATCGCAAGAGGCCGCTCGTCGGCTCTTTGCAATATCCAGCTCGATCGAGGGGACCGTGGTCGAGACTTATTTGCAGGGACGCGGAATAGCCCATGTGCACCATGGTGGCAGCTTGCGGTTCCATCCACGTTGCTACTATCGGCCGGACGAGCACCTGCCGACCGAGACCTGGCCGGCGATGATCGCGTCTGTCACTGACCTCGATGGCAGGATCACCGGCGTACACCGTACCTGGCTCGACCCGGACGGCTTTGATCGCGTTCGGCTGGGCAAGGCTCCGATCGATACGCCACGACGCGCGATGGGCGACCTTCTCGGCAATGCCGTTCGCTTCGGCGTGGTGGACGACGTGCTCGCCGCCGGCGAGGGCATCGAGACCATGCTGTCGCTGCGCTACGTGCTGCCGACGATGCCGATGGCCGCTGCGCTTTCGGCCAATCACCTCTCGGCCATGTTGCTCCCGTCTGGCTTGCGTCGGCTCTATATCGCTCGCGATGCCGACGCCGCCGGTGATACGGGGCTCGCTGTTCTGACCCAGCGCGCAGCAGACGCCGGCATTGAAGCGATCGCGTTGTCGCCACGACTGGGCGATTTCAACGAAGATCTGCACGTCTTCGGTCTTGACGGTCTCCGAGCGGCCTTGCGGATTCAGCTCGTACCTGAGGATGTCGTCCGCTTCCTGCGTTCGTCGACGGTGCCCGCGGAATAGGTCACGACGGTTCGATCGACCGTGACAGTCGGTCATGGGCGAGGCCAATACCGGAAGAGGACGCGACCTCGGCCTTCTAGAGGGCGATCGGACGGCAAGCGGCCCGGGCCGGCAATGGCTGCGTCCGGCTATTTTCCGCCGCGCGCCGGAAATTGAAGCACACATCATATGTCTAGCCAGCGCGCTTTGCATCGCGAAGCAAAATAGCCGGCCTCCGCCATCCTCCGCTGCCGCTTCGGCCCTTTCGGGTTCTGGCCCGTTCCGCCCGCCGTCTGAGTGATCGCCACGAAGGCCGCGAAGGGCGCGGCCAATCCGGCAAAGGACCTCTTCCCATGACCTACCATGACGACGCCGAACCGCCGCACGCCTCTTCCCCGACCGACCAAGTTCTCACCGAACTACAGCTCTTCGGCTACCGTCCCTTCGACGACCAGCCCGATCCAAGACCCCTTCCCGAAGGCAAGATGATCGCCGGTGCCGTCGTGGATATTTTCGACGCCCTGGTTGCGACGCTGAACGACACGCGGCTTGAGCCGGACCTTGACGATCTGCTCTGGTCGACAGTCAACCTGTTCCATCGTGCCGTCGACCGCATCGAACGCCAACTCGACGACAACGAACAGGCGCAGCACAAGAGCCAGCGCGAGCAGAACGGCTCCGAAGTGCGATCGGTCGAACTCGAGCGCCTCACGGCCGAAGGCATCACGTTGATCGAGCGCCGCAACTGCCTGGAACTCTTCCGCGACCAGGCCATCGAGCGATTTGAGGTCCACACCGGTTCGCCCTGGCGCCCGCGGTCGGGATCACTGGTCAACCACCACACGATGACCGCGGCGATGATCGACTCCCGCGACTTCATCGCCGCCAAGCGCCGTTCCGAGACCGAAATCATGTTGCCGCCGGGACCGAAGATCGCGCTCACTGGTGGGCTCGACTACAATGACCACAATCTCATCTGGGATCGCCTCGACAAGGTTCATGCCAAGCATCCCGACATGGTCCTGCTGCATGGCGGCTCGCCCAAGGGCGCCGAACTCGTCGCCTCCAAATGGGCGATCAATCGCAAGGTACCGCAGATCGCCTTCAAGCCCGACTGGACCAAGCACGCCAAGGCGGCACCCTTCAAGCGCAACGATGCCATGCTCGAGCTCCTGCCGATCGGCGTCATGCACTTCCCCGGCACTGGAATCCAGGACAACCTCGCCGACAAGGCGAAGCGGCTCAGCATTCCAGTCTGGAAGTTCGGCGGCGCATGAGCGCCGCCTTTCTCGTCTCGGTCAAGCCGGAGTTGCACGCCGCAACTCCGCCTCGTTTCGACAGTAGGTCCAAAGCTGCGCCGCGGTGGTGGTGGAAGGCGCGATTGGTACATCTATGCACATGGAGCCACCACCATGCTTGTCCTTGGGCTTGTCCTCAACGTGCTCGGAATTGGTTTGTTCTGCTGGCTGATCTTCATGCTGGCCGTGTATGCCTTACCGTTTTTTGTCGCACTCAGTATCGGGATGTTGGCATTTCATGGCGGAGCGGGCGTCGTCGGCGCGCTGCTTATCGGATTGGCCTCCGGCGCACTGACGCTGGCTGTCGGTCAGGTCGGCGTCGCGGTCAGTCGGGTCCGGACCCTGCGCATCGCGATCGCAGCCGCATTCGCCGTCCCTGCGGCTATCGCTGGCTATCACGTGATGTTCGCCCTGTCGCAGATCGGGGTGCCTTCGCTGGCTTGGCGCGAGGCCTTCGGTTGCCTGGGTGCGGTTTGCATCGGCGGCACGGCATGGACGCGCTTGACCGTTTTTGCGGAGACCCGCCCGTTGGAGTCGGCCGGGGTGGCGGAGAATATGCCTCGACCGGGACTCACAGCAGCCACGCATGAGCGATGACGCTTCGTCGCCATCATGCTCGAGCAAGGTCGCACAGGGCGCCACGTTGAACGAGGGATCATCGAGATTGGGGGAGAGGTAACCCCGCTGTTTCTCGTAGCGCTTTGACCAAGCCCCCCAATCTCCGCCTGATCCACATTGCTGCGGTGGAGCGGCGCGCCGCGCTCGATCATTGCTTCCGGGACGATACCGCCCTTTGCGGCAGATTGTTTCTCTTTCTGCGCCGAACTGTACCAACCTCTTGTGCAGCTCAACCGAGATTCGCCAAGTCTTCTCCTTAGGATTGCGGTTCAGCACGCGGAGCCACGTGGCCTCTTTGATGGCTTGATCTGGCCGAAGACCGGCTTCGCCTCGATCGCCTGAGCCGCAACGCCGTTGATGCGACTTTCTTCCCCTGGGCTTACGCCCATTCCTCGCGAGGCAAGAAAGTCGCAACAACGGCGTCCTCCGCTGCGCTCCGGCCCGCAAGCGGGTGCGTCGCCGATCGTCCTCGGCCTCTAGATCGCCATCGAGGCCGCGGTGGTCGCGGGCTCGAAACACAACAGGAGAAGTGACATGGCTAACATCGGTTCATTCAAGAAGGTTGGCAACGATTTCCAGGGCGAGATCGTCACCCTGAGCCTGCAAGCCAAGGGCGTCCGTATCGTCGCCGAGACCAACCGATCCAACGACAACGCGCCCAGCCACCGCATCTACGTGGGCCGGGCCGAGATTGGAGCAGCCTGGTCGAAGCGCTCCGAAGAGGGCCGCGATTACCTCTCGCTCAAGCTCGATGATCCCTCGTTCAACGCACCGATCTACGCGAACCTGTTCGACGACGAAGGCGGCGAGGGCTACACGCTGCTCTGGTCGCGGCCCCGCAAGAACGGCGAGTAGACGCTCCGCCAAGCCCCGTCCGGTCCGCCGGGCGGGGCTTCTCAAATCCTACCTCGGTCGATGATACCGACCGATTGTTTTTAGGTCGTTGCGCCCATTTGAGAGAAATTTCGTTTGATGGGTCGCGCTCGGCGCGTTCCTCTAGACGCCTGTTCCCGTGACGCGTGTCCACGTCGGGCGCTCCCGCGCCGCCGGCCCGGCTCGCGGAAGTTCATGATCGAACTTTGGACACCTTCTCCTCAAGCAGATCTGCAGGCCGGACCCCTAAAGCTTGAGCAATCTGCCAGATTGTTAGCAATGTCGCGTTTTGCAGCCCTCGCTCCATGCTGCTTACGAAGGCCCGGTCGACGCCCATGCGTTCCGCCACGGCCTCTTGGCTCAAGCCAAGGGCCAGTCGAAATCGACGCGCGTTCGCTCCAAAGACCTTGCGAATATCCATCCGCAGGATAGGAAGCAATCGCGTATTTTGGCGCTACGTGTTATAATACGCGGAGCTGGATGTTGCATGTTACGGACGGAGCTTCGATTGCTGAAAATGTGGGGAACGCGGCTTCTTGAACGCTCGCCCGAGCACGTGGCATGCCATATGCTACAGGAGGGAACTGTTCGAGCCGGCAGGCTTGCGTTTCGCGATTTACTTTTTAATCCCGCGCATATTGTAGCCTCTGATGTCGAAGCCACCGCTAGATCCTGACGTCGCGGATGTCGCGCCTAATGAGCCGGCGCTGACAGCCTATGACGAACAGCATGTCGTCACGTACGTTCGCCTTCTGCAGGCTGAGAGCGAAGGGGCTGACTGGATGGAAGTCGCTCGTATCGTGCTGCGTCTTGATCCGGAGCGAGAGCCAGACCGTGCGCGGAGCGCATACCAGAGCCATCTTGCGCGCGCCAAATGGGTGACTGAACAAGGTCGTCTTTTGCGCGGTACCGGCTCAAAATAGAAGAAAATCGCCGACTGACGACTTGCAGGCAGAACGATTTTCTTCCGTTATTCGGTGGTCATTCCAGTGCACCACGTGGTGCCAAACTAGGGGCTTCCTACAACCGTTTCGTTCATACCTATTGCGCCGCAATCGTTGTTAGCTGAGTGCAATGGGACGGAAGCAATGCCTGAATTCGACTGGCGGTCGCCGGATTCCTACAAGACCCTACAAGACGCCGAAATCACCGACATCGCCTGGGAATGTCTTCGCCGCAACGCGGACTATCGACGCGACTTTGAGGTGACGATCGCCAACAGTCATGATGGCCAAGTGACACCAGAATTCAGGAGGAGGTGGGGCATCTGCTTTCGCCCATGACCCGCAGAGGTCCTTCGACGAGCAGACGATCTTTTGGGCGCCTGAGGTTCTAGCGACGGTCGTTCCAGTGACGGTTGCCTCGGCTGCCGATCGCAGTTCGGCGTCTTTGCCATTGCTCGACCTTACAGCCGGTCAGGTGCGCCGTGCCGCCGATGGCTGGCACGCTGTGCTGCGCATCGGTGCGGTGGATCACCGTGTCTGGTCCAAAGAACCGCCGGTGCTCGGCGCGTCATACGCAGCCGAACTGCCGTTTGATGGCGATTTCGGCGCACGAGCGTATGCAGCCCGACGGCTGTGGCGCGCGATGAATGGACGCGTGCCAGGCCCGGCATTTCACACACTGTCCAGACAGCGCCGCGAACGCTTGAGCGCCGCGATCCGTGCGCTTGATGCTCGCAGCGCCGGCGGCAGTTATCGCGTTATCGCCGAAGCTCTGTTCGGCAAAAAGCGCATGCCCGATCACGCTTGGAAGACGCATGATCTGCGCAATCGAACAATCCGCTTGGTGCAAGGCGGCCTTGCGTTGATGCGCGGTGGTTACCGCAAACTCCTGCGTCCCGGGCGCAAGGACGAGTAGCGCAGTCCCCAAGGGGTGCCGAAAATCGCACCCCCAACATTCAGCATCCCCCTCCGAGATCCTGCTCCTCCATGATGACCGCACACACGCCGGCCTAGCCAAGCGTAGTGCGCTGTCCTCCTGGAGTTCTCAAATGCCCGATCCGATGGCCGGTCTTCCCCCGCGATTCCTGCGCACACCTGAGGCCGCGCGCTATCTTGGCCTGTCCGGTCGCACGCTCGAGAAGCACCGCACGTACGGTACTGGACCGACGTATCGGAAGATCGGCGGACGTGTTGTCTACGCCATCGATGACCTGAAAGCGTGGGCGGACCGGGGCGCCAAGACGTCGACCGCCGATCCCGGGAAGGGGACCGTGCTGCCGGCCAAGAAGCATCCTGCGCTGCGCCCGTATGCGGGTCAGGAACGCCGCTGATTGCCTTGTGAGAGCAGTGACCATGCGGCGCAAGCACTATTCCGAGCGCGACCAGCTTGAGCTCTTTCGGGCGCTGCCCGGTGATCTTGCGCCCCGCGATGCGCAGGATCTGATGGCCTATCCGTTCTTTTCCCTCGCAAAGACGAAACGTGTCGTGCCGATCGATTTCCGTGCCGGCGCGATCGCAATTCGTGTCGAAGCCGTGCCTGAGCACGGCATGGCGACCATCTGGGATGCAGATGTTCTGATCTGGGCCGCGTCCCAGATCGTCGAAGCCCGTGACGCAGGCTTGAAGACCTCGCGCCTTATGGCTGCAACGCCTTACGAAATTCTGACGTTCGTCGGCCGCGGCACCAGCGCGCGTGACTACGACCGGCTGAAGGCGGGTCTCGACAGACTTCAGTCAACAACTGTGCTGACATCGATCCGCCAGCCGGCAGAACGGCGACGGCATCGCTTCTCCTGGATCAACGAGTGGAAGGAGACATCCGATGCAAACGGACGTCCATTTGGTCTCGAATTAATCCTGCCGGATTGGTTCTATGCTGGCGTCATCGACGACGCGCTCGTGCTGACGATCGATCGTGCCTATTTCGAGCTCACAGGCGGGCTTGAGCGGTGGCTGTACCGGCTCGTGCGAAAGCACGGTGGACGCCAGGATGGCGGCTGGAGTTTTGATCTTGTGCACCTCCATGCCAAGTCCGGCATCCTCTCGCCGCTCAAGCACTTTGCTTACGACGTGCGCCAGATCGTCCAGCGCCAGACATTGCCCGGCTATCAGCTCGTGCTCACGCGCGACCCGAACGGCATCGACCGGCTGAACTTCACGCCAACGCCTGTTGCTCCCTTAACGGCACGCCTGCGTCGGCGCGGTCTCATTCCAAATTCGGAGGACAACCTGTGAATCAGCTCGTGCTATCGGGGACCGCAGCCCTCGTGCTATCGAGGACCCGATCCTCGTGCTATCGGGGACCGGAATCGGACCTAAAAGCTTGTTTCTCCGCGCTTTCCAGCCGCTCTAACTTTACTAACGTACTGACACTAACTTCTTGTTGTCAATCAGCGCGTTGTGAACAAGTCGGCCGCGCGTGCAGCGAAGATGCCTCATACATCCACTCTCTCACGCGCCATGATCTTCTGCAATGCGATTCTGTCCTCCAATGCACGCGCGCAAACGCGATCGCGCGCAACACCACGCGACCACCAGCATCATCGTCACCGCATTACGCTCGATGCTTTCCTTTGCGGCAGCTCGCTCGTCGAGGAGAACTCGCTAACGTCCGTGGTTGGCACGACGGCCACCACATGCCGGAATCTGGAGAATGGGCGGTCAGGCTAACCAGCGCCGTGCATGATGGCTTCAATGGTGTGTATGAAGCCGCCGGCAAGGAAAGTTGCGATCTCACCCAAAACCCCGTCTCCTCGGGAGACGCCGCTCCGCCGTGGCGGAAGGAAAAGGCGCGCGTGGAAGCGGTCGGGTCGCGGAGGCCCTTAAACCGCCGCAGCGACCCGGCCGCGCTTGCCGCCGGCGCCAAACCGGAACGTCGTGCCATCGATCCAGATCTTGTGCAGCAGCACGGCGAGAGCGCGCGCCACGGCCGTTGCCGCGCGCTTCAGACCCTTCTTCCTGGCGAGCCGCAGGCCCCAGAGCCGCAGCTTAAAGTTCTTCGGAATCCGCGTCAGGACCGCGATCGCGGCCTCGTACAGCATTGCCCGCGTCAACTCGTCGCCGCATTTGGAGATGCTGCCGATCCGGTCGGTCTGCCCGGATTGGTAGCGCCGCGGCGTCAGGCCAAAATGAGCCCCGACATTGGTCGACTTCTTGAATCGCGTCGGGTCATCGACGGTGGCGCGGAACGTCAGCGCCACCAGCGCGCCGACACCGGGCACCGTCATCATCCGCCGCACCGCGTTGTCGCTGCGGGCCGCCACGAGAACCAGGCGGTGCAGCTTTGCCAGCTGCAGCCGCATCGCGCTTCTAGCGTCAAGCAATGGTGTAACGATGGCCTCCAGTTCCTTCTTCCCGGCGATGATTTCGCGCACCCGCGCGTCAAACCGGCCGACCGAGATCTCGCCGACTTTCAGGCCAAACGGGCGCAACAGGCCACGGATCATGTTCTCCATGTCCAGCACCTTGCCGAGCATCGCCTTGCGCCCGACCAGCAGTGCGCGGAGCGTTTGCGCGTTCTCCGACTTGACGTGGACGGCACGGAACCAGCCGGTCCGCATCATCTGCGCGATGCCCTTCGCGTCATTCCGGTCGGTCTTGTTCAGCATCGCGTTGAACGCCGCCTTGGCATGGCGGGTTTCGATGCAGATCACGGGCAGGCCCTTTTCGGCGAGCGCGGTGAACAGCCAGGCGCTGTACGAGAAGGCTTCCAGCCCGACGCGTTTGAGCTGGATGCCCCATTCCGCCAAAAACAGCTCGATCGCCTCCGGATCGGTCTCGAGTTTGACCTCCCGGAGGACCTTACCGTCGCCGTCCACCACGCAAACGTTCGTCGCTTCCAGCGACACGTCGAGCCCTGCATAGAAGTCCATCGTTCGCCTCCGCAGCCGATCGCCGGAGCGCACCACGCCCTCCGCTCGCGAATCGTTTCAACGAGACATCATCGCCAAGCGGCTGCCGGTGAGGGGTCACAAGTCAGTACCCCGGCTAACCAGAAATCCTTCGGATTTCTTCTAACGGACCAGACCGAAAACCTGGTTGGAGGCGATCGGCGGTCGCAGGCCGCCAGTCCTGTTCGGCACAGCAAGCCGCACACGCTCTTCGTCGAACTCCTTGCTCACGGCTGCCAACTCCAGCTTCAGGGAGCCGCGGTATGAGCGATCTCACCGAAGTGGAAGTGCTGTGGCTCGAGAAGCGCATCGAAAACCGCATTCGGTTCGGGCGTATTGTCAAGGAACGGAAGCTTGATCGTCACCGGCGTGTCCTGTCATTTGCACCCGGCAGCATCTTTGCCTTCGTCCGTTGGACCTCCAACGACTTTGGCACGATCATTTCGCGTATCGACATCTTGCGCGCTGTCGCTCCGGGACAGCGCTGCTCGACCGTCCCTTATGTGACACCCGGCGGAGAGATTCTGCTGCGCCTGTCCGGCTGGCCGAAGGTCGAGCGCGTGCTGCAGATGACCGATGCCGTCGAGGCGCTTGGCATCGATCCGGCCGACGTCGCGCCTGATCATTGGCATCACGTTCATAACCGCCTGTCTGTCAACGAAAACCCGCGTCCCTACACCAAGGCACGTCATCAGGCTTGGCTTCACCGTCAGAGGGTGATGCGATGACAGGCCGCCTGAAGACGCTGACCGTGACGTTTGGGGCCGCCGCTGCGCTCGTCGCGACGATCGTCCTGGAGCCGCTTCCGCTTTGCATCTGGAACGCATCCGCGAGCGTGCCGATCGGTCTCTACCGCCTCCGACCGGCGGACCAATTCCAAGTCACTGAATTGGTCGCCGTGCAGCCGCCGGAGCCGCTCGCGACCTTCCTCGACCTTAACGGCTATTTGCCCGTAGGTGTCCCCATGCTGAAGCGCGTGCTTGCCCTTCCTGGGCAGACCGTTTGCAGAACCGGCCTCACGATTTCGGTCGACGACATCGCCGTGGGCGAGGCGAGGGATCGCGACGGACGCGGGCGGCCATTGCCGAACTGGCAGGGCTGCCGCGCGGTCGGCGAGGGCGAGCTCTTTCTCATGAACTGGCAGTCCGACGACTCGCTGGATGGCCGGTATTTTGGATTCTTGCCGGCCTCGGCCGTGATCGGCCGTGCGATTCCGGTGTGGACGTGGGAGAAGTGATCGTGCGTATTCCACGCTCTTATCCCGCCATTCCTCTGTTCGATCGATCGCGGGACCATTCCTCCGTCTCGAGCGATGTCTGCCAAGCTGGCGCGAGCCGGGCCGCGTGCTTGGGCCGGTTGGGCACGCGCGTGTGTGCCGTCGTGCCCCTGATGCTTCTTCTGACCGCGTTCAGTGCCGCCTTGGCCCAGAGCGGATCAGCCGCCCAGCCGGCAATCTGTCAGACCGCTCACTCATTTGCCGGCTTCATCAATGAAGCCTCACAACGCTTTGCGATTGCGCCGAACTGGATCCGGTCAGTTCTAAGCATCGAGAGTGCTGGTGACGTGCACGCCAGATCGCCAAAAGGCGCAATGGGCCTGATGCAAATCATGCCGGCGACCTGGGCGGAACTTCGAGAGCGTTACCATCTCGGGAACGACCCCTACGACCCGCACGACAACATTCTGGCCGGCACGGCCTATCTACGTGAACTGCTCGACCGGTATGGCTCGCCTGGCGTGTTTGCCGCGTACAACGCGGGACCATCTCGCTATGAAGAGCATCTCGCAGGTGGCTCTCTGCCAGACGAGACGCGAGCGTACGTCACAAAGCTTGCAGATCTACTTGCCATCGAACTGCCGCCAACGTGGACGTCAAGCGGACAGTCATCAGCAGTTGCGACGCCATTCTTCACGCGATCCGATCCAATGAAAACGCGCGATCGGTTGCTGGCGCTCATGCCGTCGAGCGGTGCCACGACCGCAATGTCGGCGCCCGATGCTTCGCGCATGGTCCCCCGGCCTATCGGCGTGTTCGTCCCTCGATCGGATTCGGGAGCATCGCAATGACCAAGTGTGCGGGTCCGCAAGCTGATGGCGTATGGGCGATGCCTTCGGCCCGCGCTCTATTCGTCGCTTCGCTCCTCACCGAGCCACCCTCCGGGTGTCTCGGCCCTTCGGGTAACGATCGCTATCGCAAGCGCTCGGAAGCAGTCGGGGCTTCGCGAGTTGGCTGCCAAGTCGCGGCGGCTCTTTCGGGAACCGGCGACCGGGAGACCACGACGGTAGGACGGCGAGATAAAAGGGGCTCGCCGGTCGAACCGCAAGCCATTGACATGGCTTGGGTTCCGGCGTGCCGGTCGGTCGGGGCGCGTGCCGCGCTCAAGATTTTCGCCAGAGTATTCAAGGATGTTTTCGGCACCGTAGGCGCCGTTGTGGTTTTCGAGGCTCGGTCATGACCGTGCGCGACAGCGATCTGCGCATTCGGCCCGGGCGCATCCGCGGCACCCGTGCGCCGAAGCCGAAGAGCTTCATCAATCAGGTGCTACGTGCCGCGAAGATGTCCGGACACATCTCGGGTCAAGCTGCGGCTGGCAGGCGTTCTGCAGCTTATGGACGCTCGACATTTGGCCGCGGCCGGCTCGCCTTTAGTCGCGGCAGGTTGTTTAACCCCACACGCCGCGTCGTGGTGAAGGCGCGTGTGGTTCGCCACAATGGGCGAGCATTCCGCTCCGCATCACTCACGGCCCATCTTTCGTATCTGAAGCGCGACGGGGTGACGATAAGCGGCGAGCGAGCCGAGATGTTCGATGGCAGCAGTGACTGTGCTGACGGTGCTGCCTTCGCAGAGCGCTGTAAGGACGACCGCCACCATTTCCGGTTCATCGTCTCGCCCGAGGATGCCGGCGACATGACCAACCTTAGGGCTTTCACCCGCGACCTCGCCAAGCAGATCGAGATCGATCTCGGCACGCGGCTCGATTGGGTGGCCATCGATCACTGGAACACGGACAACCCCCACGTCCATCTTCTTGTTCGGGGCGTCGATGCGAACGGGGCCGATCTCGTGATCTCGCGCGACTACATCAGCCGAGGCCTGCGCGCACGCGCCGAGGATCTGGTCGCCATCGAACTAGGTCCAAGGCCCGAACATGAGATCCGCAATTCCCTTGAGAGGGAAGTCACGGCAGAGCGATGGACACGGCTCGATCAGCAGATACGGCTAGCAGCTGATGAAACCGGCTATATCGATCTTCGTCCCGAGGGCCCCGGCCGGTCCGATCCCGAGATCCGGCGCCTGATGATCGGCCGCCTTCAGAACCTGGGGAACATGGGCCTTGCTGCATCTGCCGCGCCAGGGGAATGGATGGTTGGACTCGAGGCCGAACGTAGCTTGCGTGACCTCGGCATGCGCGGCGACATCATCAAGACCATGCACCGCGCCTTCACTGAGCGTGGGGAAGCGCGCGGCGTCGCCGACTACGTCATCGAAGGTGGGCCGCCGGCGTCCCAGATCATCGGACGGTTGGTCGATCGTGGATTGCATGACGAACTGACCGGCGAGGCCTATGCCCTGATCGACGGAACGGACGGGCGCGCGCACCACGTTCGCCTCCGCGGAATCGAGGTCTTCGAACATGCTCCACGGACTGGTGGAATTGTCGAAGTGCGACGCTTTGGTCAAACCGGCGACCCGCGGCCGACCGTGGTGCTCGCGATCCGTTCCGATCTCGATCTTGGTGAGCAAGTCACCGCAAGAGGGGCAACCTGGCTCGACCATAGGCTGGTCGCACGAGACCCCATGCCACTCGCGATGGGCGGCTTCGGCCGCGAGACCCGCGACGCGATGGAAGCCCGTGCCGAGCATCTGGTTCAGGAAGGTCTGGCGCGGCGGCAGGGACAGCGCATCATCCTGCAGCGTGACCTCCTGAACACGTTGCGCCGGCGCGAACTGGATGAGGTGGCAGCAAGGCTCTCGGCCGGCACCGGCCTGTCTCATGTGAAGGCCGCCTCCGGTGAGCATGTGGCGGGCACGTATCGCCAGCGCCTGACGCTCGCCTCGGGACGTTTCGCCATGATCGACGACGGGCTCGGCTTCCAACTCGTGCCCTGGTCGCGCGAACTCGAAAAGAGGCTCGGCCAACACGTTGCCGGCGTCGTGAAGGACGGCGGCGGTATCGAATGGGGATTTGGCCGCAAGCGTGACCTCGGCCTCTAGCCATCTCACCAATTCAGCTGCGGAAGGGCGTTCGAAATGTCCGGAACCAAAATCCTCTGGGGACAGCTGATCATCGTCGGTCTGATCGTTTTGCTCGCCATTTGGGGAGCAACCGAGTGGACGGCCTGGCGGCTGGCCTACCAGCCGGAACTCGGACGGCCCTGGTTCGAACTGTCGGGCTTCAAGGTCTATTACCCGCCCGTCTTCTTCTGGTGGTGGTTCGTCTACGATGCCTATGCGCCGCGGGTCTTTGTCGAGGGTGCTTTCATCGCGGCGTCGGGGACCTTCGTTTCGATCGCGGCGGCGATCGGCATGTCGGTCTGGCGGGCGCGCGAAGCCAAGAACGTCGCCACCTATGGTTCGGCGCGCTGGGCCGGTGCGGACGAGGTTCGAGCGGCCGGGCTTCTCGGCCCGGATGGTGTGGTGCTGGGCAAGTTCGATCGCGGCTACCTCCGACATGACGGACCGGAGCACATCTTGTGTTTTGCGCCCACCCGGTCCGGCAAGGGTGTGGGCCTCGTCGTTCCCTCGTTGCTGGCCTGGCCGGGCTCGGCCATCGTGCACGACATCAAGGGTGAGAACTGGCAACTGACCGCAGGCTTCCGCACGCGGCATGGCCGCGTTCTGCTGTTCGACCCGACCAACCCAAAGTCGTCGGCCTATAATCCGCTCCTTGAGGTGCGCCGCGGTGAATGGGAGGTTCGCGACGTCCAGAACGTCGCCGATGTCCTGGTCGACCCGGAAGGCTCGCTCGACAAGCGAAACCATTGGGAGAAGACCAGTCATTCGCTCCTGGTCGGCGCCATTCTCCATGTCCTTTATGCCGAGATCGACAAGACCTTGGCTGGCGTCGCCGCCTTCCTGTCCGACCCGAAGCGGCCGATCGAAGCCACGTTGAAGGCGATGATGACCACGCCTCACCTCGGCGAGCAGGGTGCTCATCCCGTGGTCGCCTCGACCGCGCGCGAGCTTCTCAACAAGTCGGAGAATGAACGTTCCGGTGTCCTGTCCACCGCGATGTCGTTCCTCGGGCTCTACCGCGATCCCGTGGTGGCCCGGGTGACCCGCTGCTGCGACTGGCGGATCGCGGACCTGATCGCCGATGAAAGCCCGACGACGCTCTACCTCGTGGTGCCGCCCTCCGATATCTCACGGACCAAGCCCTTGATCCGCCTGGTGCTGAACCAGATCGGCCGGCGCTTGACCGAGGATTTGCATGCGCTAGATCGCCGGCATCGTGTTCTGATGATGCTCGACGAGTTCCCGGCGCTCGGTCGGCTTGATTTCTTCGAGTCCGCGCTCGCCTTCATGGCGGGGTACGGCCTCAAGAGTTTCTTGATCGCGCAATCGCTCAATCAGATCGAGAAGGCCTATGGGCCCAACAACGCCATTCTCGACAACTGCCACGTCCGCGTCAGCTTCGCGACCAACGACGAGCGGACCGCCAAAAGGGTATCCGACGCCTTAGGTACGGCGACCGAGATGAGGGCCATGAAGAACTTCGCTGGTCACAGGTTGAACCCCTGGCTGGGTCACCTCATGGTCTCGCGCCAGGAGACGGCAAGGCCGCTTTTGACCCCTGGCGAGGTCATGCAGCTTCCGCCGACGGACGAGATCGTCATGGTGGCGGGCACGCCGCCGATCCGGGCAAAGAAGGCCCGCTACTACGAGGATCGGCGATTTATCGAGCGGGTCTTGCCGCCGCCCGATCCGGCGGCATCCGGTCGATCGTCGCGAACGGACGGATGGTCAGAGCTCGAAACGCTGAAGCCGGCGCCGCTTCCGACCGGAGGGAGGCAGGGAGAGCAAGACTCGGCGAACAGCGGCCTCCGCCGCGAGCCCGAACTTCCAGATCATGTCGCGATCGTCAAGGAGATAGCCGAGCCGACGCCAGCCGAGGAGTTTGCCGCTGTCCTTGATGACGATGAGGACGCGATCCGCAAGTCCCGGCTTATTCGTCAGCAGATGCGTGGCGTCGCGCGACAGGTCGCCATGGACCCGAATGACGGGATGGAGCTCTGAGGCAATATGCGCGACCGGATGAATGTGTATTTTCCGCCGGAGCTTCTGAAGCAGATTGCTGACCTCGCCGATCGCAAGAAGCTTTCGCGGTCTGCGATAGTGGAAGCGGCCGTTACTTCGTTTTTGTCTCCGGACGGGGCGGACCGGCGAGAGGCAGCGTTCGCCCGGCGTCTCGATCGGCTATCGCGTCAGATGCAGCGCTTGGAGCGTGACGTCGGTCTGACGGCTGAGAGCTTGGCTCTCTTCATCCGTTTCTGGCTGACGATCACGCCGCCGTTGCCCAACGACGCGCAGGCGGCGGCGCAGATAAAGGGCAGGGAGCGCTTTGAAGGATTTGTCGAAGCCCTTGGGCGTCGTTTGCAGAAGGGGCAAAGTTTCTTGAGAGAGATCCCAGAGGATATCCTCCGTCAGGAGCCGGGCAGCGAAACCTAAATGATTTAGGTAGGGAAGCTATCGCGCGGTCTCTTCTTTCCCTACGACGGCCTACAATCTCTCTCCAAGAGCGAAGGAATTGCCGCGAAGCAGCGGAATGTCGGAGTGCCAATAACGGACTTCGTACGGCTATTCGATAATTCGTCGGCGCGGCCGAGCGCCGTTTGATCACACCGCGTCTTTTGCAACCTTCAGCGGAGACGCTTTGACCGATTTGCTGGCAGGTTTGGCCGCGAACTCCATAGGTTCCTTCGTAAAAGGGTTTACGCCGCTGCGAGCCTCCGTAGCTGGCTTGTGCACGACTGACATTTTGACGAAACCCGGGATGACGAACTCGCCGGATTCATTCAACTCCTTATATCCCACAGTCGTCATCTGCTCGATAACGGCCCTCACATCTCCCTTTGAGAGCTGCGTCGTCGCCGCAATTGCATCGATCAACTGGTTCTTGGTCATCTTTGCCATGATAGGTCCCTTTGGAGAGAAAGCACACGAGTCACGCTGGATACGTTATTCTGTTCGAATGGCGGTCGTGCGCTCTTCGATCACACCGGTGATCATGAAGTCACCGGGCTTAAAACCTATCGAGGTCCAAAATGCAAGGAGGGGCTCTACGTGTGATCCGATTCTGAAAGGGGGATCCGCGCGAGCTCCGTGGCCGTCAGCTTTTGATTGCCCTCGCCCGGGACGACCAGCAGCGTGAGTGGATGTGTCGTCGCACCTGTCGCGTGATTCGCGATCTCAAACGAGCCTCGAAGGCTGAGCTTCCCGGTGCGATTGCATCGCGGATAGACTTTAGCCCAAACGCGCCGCTCGGCGGCATTGGCCTTGATCCGGTCGATTCGATCAGGCTGTGGCTGCGCGTTAGTAAATCCGGGCTTCGACCTTTCCTTTTCTACGCCGATCTACGCTCAACGAAGGCGGTTGTTGCGTTAAGTCGATCGGTGGCTTTTCTAATCATCCCCATCAGAGGGCGCCTTTTGGGCGTTCTCATTCGGTGGGGACGGCAGTGGCAATCGATTCCTTTCAATCGGAGGCGAGCTCGCGCGGTGCGCGAATGCTCCGCAGCGCGCTTGGCTCGGCGATCGCCAGCTACCTCGCAGATGAGGCGATCGTCGAGGTAATGCTCAACCCGGATGGGCGGCTGTGGATCGACCGCTTGTCGAATGGCCTGATCGACACAGGCGAAACACTGTCCGCGGCGGATGGTGAGCGCATTGTTCGCCTCGTAGCACATCACGTAGGCGCCGAAGTGCACGCGGGCGCTCCGCGGGTTTCGGCGGAACTGCCCGGGACCGGCGAGCGCTTTGAAGGTCTGCTGCCTCCAGTCGTTGCTGCTCCTGCTTTCGCCATCCGCAAACCCGCGGTCGCAGTGTTTACGCTCGACGACTACGCCGCCAGGGGGATCATGACTTCGGAGCAGGCCAGAGCCCTGAAGGATGCGGTCGGTGCTCGCAAGAACATCCTCGTTGCCGGTGGGACGTCGAGTGGCAAGACGACCTTGACGAACGCGCTCCTGGCTGAGGTTGCCAAGACCTCCGATCGGGTCGTGCTGATCGAGGATACACGCGAGCTCCAGTGCACAGCGCCCAATCTTGTCGCTTTGCGGACCAAAGATGGTGTTGCGACGCTGTCGGATCTCGTTCGTTCCTCGCTACGGCTTCGTCCTGACCGCATTCCGGTTGGCGAGGTTCGCGGTGCCGAGGCGCTCGACCTGCTCAAGGCCTGGGGCACCGGTCATCCCGGTGGCATCGGAACCATTCATGCGGGCACTGCGCTCGGCGCGCTGCGTCGGCTCGAGCAACTCATCCAGGAAGCCGTTATCACAGTTCCACGCGCACTGATCGCCGAGACGATCAACCTCGTCGCCGTTCTGACGGGCCGCGGCGCAGATCGCCGCCTTGCCGAGCTCGCTACCGTGTCAGGGCTTGGCGCCGCGGGCGACTACAATCTTTCATCAGCAGGAGACTGACATGCGTTTGGAGTTTCGCGTTCTTCGGCAGGCCGCATCGCGAGCCGCGTCCGGCATGGTGCTTTTGGCGCCGGCGCCGGCATGGGCCGCTGGCTCGAACATGCCGTGGGAGCAGCCACTCAATCAGATCCTGCAGTCGGTCGAGGGGCCGGTCGCCAAGATCATAGCCGTCATCATCATCGTCGTGACCGGGCTGACGCTCGCGTTCGGCGATTCGTCCGGTGGTTTCCGCAGGCTGATCCAGATCGTGTTCGGTCTGTCGATCGCGTTTGCAGCCTCGAGCTTCTTCCTGTCGTTCTTCTCCTTCGGCGGCGGCGTGGTGATCTGATGGATGAACCGGTCGCAGGTTTTGTCGTGCCCGTTCACCGCGCACTCACCGAACCAATTCTGTTGGGCGGCGCGCCGCGGTCGGTCGCGATCGTCAACGGCACGCTTGCGGCGGCCCTTGGACTTGGACTGCGGCTCTGGATCGCCGGTCTCGTGCTCTGGTTCATCGGCCATATGGCCGCCGTCTGGGCCGCAAAGCGTGATCCCGCTTTCGTCGACGTCGTGCGCCGACATCTGCGCATTCCTGGCCATCTCAACACCTGAGCTCCCATCATGATGAACCTTGCCGAATACCGCCATTCCAACGCGCGTCTCGCCGACTTCCTGCCATGGGCAGCCCTCGTCGACGAGGGCATCATCCTAAACAAGGATGGCTCATTCCAACGGACGGCGAAATTCCGCGGCCCCGACCTTGATAGCGCGGTGCCGGCTGAGCTTGTCGCCGTCGCCGGGCGTCTAAACAACGCCTTGCGCCGACTGGGATCAGGTTGGGCCGTCTTCGTTGAGGCTCAGCGCCATTTTGCGGGTGCTTACCCGCCGAACACCTTTCCGGATGTCGCATCCGCACTGGTCGACGCCGAGCGCAGAGCCCAGTTCGAAGAGGCGGGCGCCCACTACGAGTCCAGTTATTATCTGACGTTCCTCTATCTGCCGCCGGAGGAGGGGGCCGCTAGGGCGGAGCGACTGCTCTATGAAGGCCGCGATCGCACTGTTGGAGCCGACGCGCGCGAGGTGCTCCGCGGGTTTGTCGATCAAACCAACCGCGTACTGCAACTAGTTGAAGGGTTCATGCCCGAATGCGGCTGGCTCGATGATCAGGACACGCTGACCTATCTGCACTCGACCATCTCGACCAAGCGTCATCGCGTTCGGGTGCCCGAAATACCGATGTACATCGATGCGCTGTTGGCCGACCAGCCACTGACAGGTGGGCTCGAGCCGATGCTGGGGTCAGCCAACGTGCGCGTTCTGACGATTGTCGGCTTTCCGGGCGCGACGACGCCGGGAATTCTAGATGACCTGAATCGCCTGGCATTCTCGTATCGTTGGTCGACTCGCGCGATCATGCTCGACAAGACCGATGCCACCAAGCTGCTGACCAAGATCCGCCGCCAATGGTTCGCCAAGAGGAAATCCATCGGCGCCATTCTCAAGGAGGTCATGACCAACGAGGCGTCAACGCTCCTTGATACCGACGCCCACAACAAGGCAATCGACGCCGACGCAGCGCTGCAGGAAATCGGTTCTGACCAAATCGGACAAGCCTTTGTCACGGTGACCATCACGGTGTGGGACGGCGATCCCAATGCGGCCGACGAAAAGCTGCGCCTGGTCGAGAAGGTCATTCAGGGCCGTGATTTCACCTGCATGATCGAGACGGTGAACGCCGTTGAAGCCTGGCTCGGCAGCCTGCCCGGGCACGTCTACGCCAACGTGCGGCAGCCACCGGTTTCGACGCTCAACCTCGCCCACATGATCCCGATGTCGGCCGTATGGGCGGGCGAGGCGAGTGATTTGCATTTCAAGGGGCCGCCTCTGCTGTTTGGCAAGACCGAGGGTTCGACCCCATTCCGTTTCTCCCTCCATGTCGGCGACGTCGGCCATACCCTCGTTGTGGGACCGACAGGTGCTGGCAAGTCGGTGTTGCTGGCTCTCATGGCGCTGCAATTCCGCCGCTACCCGAATGCTCAAGTCTTTGCGTTCGATTTCGGTGGTTCGATCCGGGCGGCTGCGCTCGCCATGGGCGGTGATTGGCATGACCTCGGCGGCGCATTGTCTGACGGAGGCGGCCAACCCGTTGCGTTGCAGCCACTGGCCTGGATCAACGATCCGTCCGAGCGAGGATGGGCTACGGAATGGATCGGTGCGATCCTGGCACGGGAGAGGATCGAAATCACTCCGGAGGTCAAGGTTCATCTGTGGTCGGCGCTAACGTCGCTCGCCTCGGCGCCGATGCAGGAGCGCACCCTGACGGGCCTGTCTGTCCTGCTGCAATCGAATTCCCTGAAACGCGCCCTGCAACCCTACTGCCTGGGTGGCCCCTCGGGGCGACTGCTCGATGCCGAATTCGAGCGCCTTGGCGAGGCCTCGGTCCAGGCGTTTGAGACCGAAGGGCTGATCGGGACGAGCGCCGCCCCGGCCGTGCTGGCCTACCTGTTCCATCGTATAGCGGACCGCCTCGACGGCCGGCCGACCCTTCTCATCGTCGATGAGGGCTGGCTCGCCCTCGATGATGAGGATTTCGCCGGCCAGCTCCGCGAATGGCTGAAGACGCTTCGGAAGAAGAACGCTTCCGTCATCTTCGCCACCCAGTCGCTTTCGGACATTGATGGCTCCGCAATCGCGCCGGCGATCATCGAAAGCTGCCCAACGCGCTTGTTGCTGCCAAATGAGCGGGCAATCGAGCCGCAGATCACGGCCATTTACCGACGCTTTGGCCTCAACGACCGCCAGATCGAGCTCCTGAGCCGGGCCACGCCGAAGCGCGACTACTACTGCCAGTCCCGTCGCGGCAACCGGATGTTCGAACTTGGCCTCGGTGAGGTCGCGCTCGCATTCACCGCAGCCTCTTCCAAGACGGACCAGGCCGCCATCGCGCAGATCCTCGCCGAACATGGAGCTGATGGTTTCGTGCCGGCTTGGTTGCAGCACCGTGGCGTCGCCTGGGCCACGGACCTGATCCCCAATCTCGTCAATCTGGAGAAATCGCTATGAGGCGTCTTGGCGTCTTGGTGACTGCTTGTACCATCGCTCTCGTACTTGGCGTCGCGATGCCCGCACGGGCGCTGATCGTCTTCGATCCCAGCAACTACGTTCAGAATGTTCTGACCGCCGCGCGGACGCTGCAGCAGATCAACAACCAGATCACCTCGTTGCAGAACGAGGCGCAGATGCTGATCAATCAGGCAAAGAACCTGGCAAACTTGCCGTATTCGTCGCTGCAGCAACTGCAATCATCGATCCAGCGCACCCAGCAATTGCTGGCGCAGGCCCAGCGGATCGCCTACGACGTCCAGCAGATCGATCGCGCGTTCTCGACCAGCTATGCGCCGGTTACGGGCAGCCAAACCGGCCAGGCGCTGATCACCAACGCTCAGTCGCGGTGGCAGAATTCTGTCGCCGCATTACAGGATGCGCTCCGTGTCCAGGCCGGCGTCGTCGGTAATCTCGACACCAACCGAATCCAGACGACTGCGCTCGTGACCTCGAGCCAGGGTGCCAGTGGCGCCCTGCAGGCAACCCAGGCCGGCAATCAGATCCTTGCGCTTCAGGCACAACAACTCGCCGATCTGACAGCTGCCGTGGCGGCGCAGGGCAGGGCACAGAGCCTTGAAGCGGCGCAGCGCGCCTCGGCCCAGGACCAGGGAAGAGAACAGCTTAGGCGGTTTCTGACACCGGGACAGGGCTATCAGTCCCAAGACGTGCGGATGTTCCACTGATGACCGATGTAAGGGCGTTCAAGGCGTTGTCGCTGCTTACGACGATCGGCGTATTGGTCATCACGGCCTGCACGATTCAGCTCCGCGGTGGAGATGATTCTCCGCAGTCGCCGAAGGCGGAGCAGACGACTGGTGCAACGAGCTCTGACCTCGCACGCTGCGGCAGCGTAACTGCTGTGGAAGCGGCACGTTATCAGCGTTGCAGGGAGGTTTGGGCCGAAAACCGCCGCCGTTTCTTTGTCAAGATTGACGGTGCCGCAGGTACTGGCCGCGGTGATTCTGTCGCACGCTTGGCGCCAGCCCCAAAGGATCAGAGCCGGATCCCGCAAGGATATCATCATCTGGCGGCGCCTGAGGCGAGCAAGCCATGACCGGCACCGGAATCATCGACCAGTTCCTGGAAACGTTCACCCGTTATATCGACAACGGCTTCGGGCTACTGGGTAGCGATGTCGGATATCTCGCAACGACCCTTGCGGCGATCGACATCACGCTCGCCGCGTTGTTCTGGAGTTGGGGGCCGGACGAGGACATCATCGCGCGCCTCGTCAAGAAGACGCTTTTCGTGGGCTGCTTTGCCTACCTCATCGGCAACTGGAACAGCCTGGCGCGCATCGTCTTCGAGAGCTTTGCCGGTCTTGGGCTGAAAGCATCCGGCGCCAGCCTATCCGCATCTGATTTTCTGCGGCCGGGAAAGATCGCCCAAGTCGGGCTCGACGCCGGTCGACCGCTGCTCGACTCAATCTCGAACCTGATGGGCTACATCAGCTTCTTCGAGAATTTCGTTCAGATCGTCGTTCTCCTGTTCGCGTGGGTCGTGGTGCTGCTCACCTTCTTCATTCTGGCGATCCAGCTCTTCGTCACCCTGATCGAGTTCAAGCTCACGACGCTGGCCGGCTTCGTCCTCATTCCCTTCGGCTTGTTTGGCAAGACCGCCTTCGCGGCAGAGCGGGTCCTGGGCAACGTCATATCCTCCGGGATCAAGGTCTTGGTCCTGGCCGTCATTGTCGGCATCGGATCTACCCTGTTCTCGCAATTCACCACTGGCTTTGGCAGCGCACAGCCGACCATTGAGGACGCTATGACCTTGGTGCTCGCGGCGCTCTCCTTGCTCGGGCTGGGTATCTTCGGTCCAGGAATCGCAAACGGCCTGGTGTCCGGCGGGCCGCAGCTCGGCGCCGGCGCCGCGATTGGAACGGGCCTTGCCGCTGGCGGCATTGTTGCGGCTGGTGCAGGCCTCGCCGCCGGCGGTGCTGGTGTCGCTGGCGGAGCGATGGCAGGCGTCGCTCGTGGTGGCGGTGCCGTCTTGAGCGGCGCATCCGCCGCCTATCGAAGAGGCGGCCTTGCCGGCGTCGCAGAGGCTGGTGGTTCGGCTGCCATGAGCCCGTTGCGCCGCGCCGGGGTTGCCCTCAGCGGGGGGCAAGCGGGCGAGCAGGCCGCGAGCACTTCGGCCGAAGGGCAGCCCGATTGGGCGCGGCGCATGAAGCGTGCCGAGACCATTCGGCACGGTGCGTCGGCAGCCGGACAGGCGGTTCGCTCAGGCGATCACGGCGGCAGCGGCTCTTCTGTCGATTTGTCTGAAGGAGAGCGCTGACACGCGGCCAATGCACGTTCGTCACGCGTCACGGACCGCATCAGAAATCCGGATACCGCACGACTTGAAACTGATCACTTGAGCTCAGGGGCAATCATCGATGTTCAAACGACCATCCGTTCACTACGGGCGCATGCCCGAGCCGGTTACGCCTTATCAAAAGGCAGCGCAGGTTTGGGACGAACGCATTGGTTCGGCGCGCTTGCAAGCCAAGAACTGGCGCCTGATGGCGTTCGGCTGCTTGACGCTGTCCGCTGGCCTCGCCGTGGGCCTTGTTTGGCATTCGAGCCAAGGATCGATCACGCCTTGGGTGGTCGAAGTCGATCGTCTGGGACAGGCGCAAAGGGTTGCGCCAGCCAACTTCGACTATCAGCCTACTGACGCGCAGATCGCCTACCATCTGGCGCGCTTTATCGAAGATGTGAGAGGCCTGCCGGCGGACGGGATCGTACTGCGCCAGAACTGGCTCAGGGCCTATGATTTTACGACTGATCGCGGCGCGGCCGCGCTCAATGACTACGCGCGCAACAATGACCCCTTTGCCAAGCTGGGGAAGGCGCAAATCTCCGTCGACGTCTCGAGCGTCATTCGTGCGTCGTCGGAAAGCTTTCGAGTCGCGTGGACCCAGCGCACCTACGACAACGGTTCGCTGAGCTCGACCGAGCGTTGGACCGCCATTCTCACGATCGTGATCGAGCCGCCGCGCGATGCCGAACGCCTGCGCAAGAATCCCCTTGGCGTCTACGTCCACGCCATCAACTGGTCGAAGGAGTTGAGTCAGTGACCGAGATGCCGTCTGACGTTTACTTGAAGCGTCCCGTTCAGAACAGGAGGCTCAATTCGCCCTGGTCTGGGTTCGTGACCTCGAGGCGAGCATTTCTGTTCGCTCTCCTGTCTTGTTCGTCAGCGCTTGGTGGATGCGCGACTTACATACCCCCGGAGATCAGCTACGACGCTGAAGTTCCTCCGTTGCCGGCACCTCCAGTGTCTCTCGACGACCGACCGCGACCGCTTCATGTCCCACCGCTCTGGAAGCCGGCTCTGGGCGGCAAGTCAGGGGGGAAGGAAGAGCCTGAACCCGTGAGCCGCGTTGAGACAGCAAACAGCGCGGCCCGGGTCGAACCGCGCAAGCGGGGATATTTCAACGCGGCTCAAATCTACGCCTTTAGTCCGGGAGCGCTCTACCAGGTGTACGCCGCTCCCGGACAAATTACGGATATTGCGCTCGAGGAAGGAGAGCAGTTGACGGGATCAGGACCCATCGCGGCCGGCGACACGGTGCGCTGGGTCGTAGGCGATACCGAGAGTGGGAACGGCGACACGCGACGCGTCCATATCTTGGTAAAGCCAACCCGCGCGTCGATCGAGACCAACCTCGTCGTCAACACCGACCGGCGTACCTACCTGATCGAGCTCCGCTCCCGCGCGCGGCCGTACATGCCATCCGTAGCTTGGTACTATCCGGAGACCGTGCGCGAACAGTCGCGTTCAGTCGCTTTGCGACCCGTTCTTCCGGAGCAGGCGCAGCGCATCTCCCGCTACGCGATTGAAGGGGACAGCCCGGCCTGGCGACCGCTCGCCGCATATGACGATGGCCGCAAGGTCTATGTCGAATTCCCTAAAGGCATTGTGCAGGGCGAGATGCCACCGCTCTTTGTCATCGGCCCGGATGGCAAGACCGAGGTCGTCAACTATCGCACCTACGGCAACGTATTGATCGTCGATCGGCTGTTTGCAGCCGCCGAACTCCGGCTCGGCGGTGAGCACCAGCAGAATGTCAGGATTGTCAGGACGGACGGGAGGCCGTCGTCATGAACAGCGGGAGTGGGAACGATCACGAGCAATCGGTGCCGCCACAGACACAAGAGGACCGGCCCGGGAGCTTCCGCCTGAGAGCGGAGCATCCGCGCGTGACACGGTTGTCGCGCAAGGTCCTTGCCGGAGCCAGCGCGGTTGCCTTGCTTGTCATCAGTGGCGCTGTTTTGTGGTCATTACAGAGCAACCGTCCTCGAAACCAGGCGGCCGATGAGCTTTACAGCACCGATCACCACAATGTTGCCGACGGCATTACGATGCTGCCGAAGGACTACGCTGCTGTTCCGCGCCAGCCAATCCCGCAGCTCGGTCCGCCGCTCCCCGGGGACCTCGGTCGACCGATCCTTGCCGCTCAAGGCCAGTTGCCGACGATCGGCGCTGATCCGGACCAGCAGCGCCGGGATCAAGAGACCGAAGCAGCCCGCACCAGTCATCTGTTCGCTTCGACCAATGGACGAGATACGCGTCCGCCCGCGGCTGCGGCGGTTGGAAGCGAACGCGTCGTGCCGCCGAACGCAACGAGCACCGGCGACGATGGATCTGCGCAAAACGCGCAGGACCGAAAACTTGCTTTTGTGAACGCTTCTGTGGAACGTCGCACGGTAAGCCCGGACCGCGTCACCAAGCCTGCTTCACCATACATTGTGCAGGCTGGGACGGTCATTCCAGGAGCGCTGATCACCGGAATCCGATCCGACCTGCCTGGCCAAATTACCGCGCAGGTCACCGAGAATGTCTTTGACACGCCGACTGGCCGCTTTCTTCTTGTGCCTCAGGGAGCGCGTCTGATCGGCATTTACGATAGCGAGGTCACTTTCGGCCAGTCCCGCGTCCTCCTCGTTTGGACCCGGCTGATCATGCCGAATGGACGGTCCATCGTTCTCGAGCGGCAGCCTGGCGCTGACACCGCCGGCTATGCAGGCCTCGAAGACCAGGTCGACAATCACTGGGGTGAGCTATTCAAGGCGGCTGCGCTGTCGACGTTCTTGGCTGTCGGGACAGAACTCGGTGCAGGATCCGACACCAATAGCAACGACAGCGCCATCATCCAGGCGTTGCGGCATGGCGCCTCCGACTCGCTGAACCAAACTGGACAGCAGGTGGTTCGGCGCAGCCTCAATATTCAGCCGACGCTGACGATACGCCCAGGCTTCCCGGTCCGTGTCATTGTCGATCGCGATCTCGTTCTTGAGCCATACAGAGGATGACAACCCAATGGCAAAGCTAAAAATCGTGGCCCTTCAAGACGAAAAGCCAGTGAAGGTAACTGTCGAGCTACCAGCGCCCGTACATCGAGATCTAGTCGCCTACGCTGAAGCTTTGGCACAACAGACAGGTCAATCTGTAGATCCGGCAAAGTTGATTGCTCCAATGCTCACTCGATTTATGGCCACTGACAGGGCCTTTTCGAAATTGCGGCACGCCAGTCATTCACCGAGGGGCGGCGAGGGAGAGGGGTAGCGCTCGGTTAGGAGATCCAGCAGCTTGTTCAATGCCGGATTGTCATTGTCAGGTCGCCAATGAGCCGACAACTCTATCCTACTCGATCCCACTCCGTCTCGCAGTTCACGATAGACGAGGCCGGCGAAACTTGCGCCACTGTCAGACTCCATGACGAGGCTAACTCCGAGGCTCATGCTCACGAGGCTCTTAATAATCCCGTAGCTTACATCGTGCCACTCGACCTTGGGCCGATCCTCAGGTGATAAGAGCTTGGAGACAAGGAGGTCCTCGAGTTCACGGCCTGGATCATACCGACTCAAAAGTACCGTCTCACTCCGAAGATCCGTCCAATATATCGCGTCGCGGGTTGCGAAGACGTGATTTTGCGGCAATGCGATTAGTATTCGCTCGCTCCAGAGCGAAAGTGTCCTGCTGCCTGCCGAGGCCAAACGTCCAGGACTGATAACGACGTCGACTGTCCCATCACGAAGGGCATTCATTAGGCGGAGACGCGAGCGTTCCAGCGCGGCCAGCTCGATTTGCGGGAAGCGCTTCCGAAACTCGAGAAGCGTGGCGCGCAGGTTTCCTGCGGAGATAGAGGTGCAAAGACCTAGCGAAATACGACCAACCTTTCCTCCACCAATCGAGCGTCCGGTCTCGACGAGCGAATCAACCTGTTCCAGGATCAGACTTGCAATGCGCAAAGCGCCTCGGCCTGCTAGCGTGGGTTTCACGCCGCCACTCGACCGTTCAAACAGTGGCGTCCCAACCAGATGTTCTAGCTGCGCAATTGAACGACTTAGCACGGAATGAGGAACCACCAGCCGCTCGGCAGCTTGCCGAAGACTTCCACACTCAGATGCGGCAACGGCAAATCGAAGGTGCTGTAGATCGATCGCAAATGTACGCCGCTTGCTGGTTGTGTTATCAAGCTCCCTCATATTCATACTCCGCCAAGTTGAAAGATGGGAAACGGCGCGCCCTTGAACAGGGTCTTGCTGTTACGATAGCTATTTCGGTTTAGGCGGCTGCCAGCATCACCGGTGCCCAAAGAACGGGTCCGGTGTGGGTACCCGCGGCGCTGAGCCTGGTGATAACCTCAATCCACATCTCGGTTAGCCGACGACAACGAAAGCGTTTCCGATCCTGGACGCGTCTCCAATGCGGTTTGGGGGGCCAGTTGCGCGCCTGAGAATCCGCTCCACTAGAAGGTTATCACTGTGGCGATATCGGGCCTGATGTTCGCGATAGGAACCGCCGGCGGGCCATCTGGCCCGCCGGCGTAGCTTCAGTTCGTTCCTCGATGGTATTCACTGTGCAGGCGAGCGGCCGTCGACGAGTTGATCAAGTTGTCGAGACGAGCGCGTGCCGTCATTTGACGAAACGTACCTTGCTGCGTGGGATCCCCGGCATCATGCATCATGTCGGTCATCCAAACACTGAAATCCTGATAATTCCAGATACGCGGCAGGCACGTGGCGGAATAGTTCTTCAACGCCGATAAGTCGTCATCGCGTACGGCGAGCAGTAATGCCTCGGCCAGAACGTCCACGTCCCCTAAAGCGAGATTCATCCCTTTGGCACTGGCTGGAGGAACAAGGTGCGCGGCATCCCCGGCAAGGAACAGATTACCGTACTGCATTGGCGAATAGACAACGCAACGCAGCGGAACGAAGAATTTGTCGTGAACCGTGGCGTTTTCGATCGTCTTATCGCAGAGCCGTAGCCGGATCTCGTCCCAGAGCCGTTGATCTGGCCAGTCTTCGGGACCATCACTTAGTGCACACTGCAGGTAATAGCGGCTCCTGTGCGGGCCACGAGGAAGCTGTGCAACACAGCCGTAATCACTCACGCCCATGATCGGATGTCCGGTGACAGGCGCGTCCACGAGGGCGGCCAGCCACGCATAGCCGAATTCATGGCTGTACTTGGTCAAGGTGCCAGGCGGGATCGACGATCGGCTGATACCGCGATCACCATCGCACCCGACGATATAGTCGCAGACCAACTCGTGAGATCCGCTCGCATCGGAATAGGTGACCTGCGGACGATGATTCTCTTCGTTTCGGATCACCGCGTCGGTGACGTTGAACCGAATGTTACCGCTCATGGCATCGATGAACTCCCGCAAGAGATTGCTGATGAGCATTTGCTGGGTGCAGAACCGACCGGCGCTTCCGTCGTCCGCGATGATCTTGAAAACGCGACCGCGGCCGTTTACCCGATAATCGATCGTCTGGGCGATCGGGCCGGCGAGCAGCCGATCAGCTAGCCCCCAGCGTTCGAACATCTGCACCCCGCGGGCATCGACGACACCGGCGCGCTGACGCAGTTCGATGTACGCGCGGTGGCGCCGCTCCAGCACGACGCAAGGCACACCGGATTTCTGCAGGAAGGTCGCAAGCGTCAGTCCGGCCACCCCGGCTCCGATAATGACCACCGCGGTCTCTTCGCGACTAGATGTCATGAGTATTCCTTCCACCGTTCCTGTTGGATATTGGTGGCTTAAAGTATATAAGTGAAAAGTTACATTGCTAATCATATTCCCGATGAGGTTCGTTCGGATGACACGGAAGATCGATATCTTACTGAAAAAACGTGCAAAGCAGCAGAGATCGATCGCGACCGTCGGCGCTATCGTCGAGGCAGCTACTTACATTCTGACGCATCACGGGCGGGCGGGTTTCACGGCCAACAAGGTCGTCGAGAAGGCGGGCGTCAACATTGCCTCGTTCTATCAGTACTTCCCGAATAAGGAGGCGCTCCTCTTCCACATCATCAAGTTGAACTGGGAGAAGCAGCTTGCCAAGCTGTTGCCCATTCTACGTCAACGGGGTCGCGATCACGCGAGGAGGCTAAGGGACTTCATCCGCGAATTCTTCATAGTCGAGGCGGCCGAAGCGGACCTGCGGCGGGCCTTGCGTGCCGCCTCGATCGACCTGAAGGATACGGAGGAGTTCCAGGCTCTGATCTCGAAGGGTGTGGAACTCATCGGAGGGTTCATTAAGGAAGCGGTGAAAGACCAGACGCCCGACGAGCTCGATTTCAATGTCAATTTCGTCGTGCTGCTGATCACGAGTTTCGCGGAGAGAACAACGGACGAGCAGACTTCCGGGGCGTATCTCATCCGCCAGGCCGATCTCCTCAGTGACATGCTGATAGGTCAATTCAAGCTCTCGTAAGTGGCGACAATTGTAGACCAGACGCGTTGGTCGACCGTGGAATTCGGATGCGTGGCGCTCACCGGGCAAACAACGACAAAATGATCCAGGAATGTGCCAGATTCAAAATGCGTCGGTAGTACAGCGGAATATTGCGCCACCTTTCCGAGGGGAGGCTACACGTTCGAAGTCGGAAAGGTTGCTCTATAGGCCGAGCGAGTGCCTTCTACTGCGACGCACTTCCTCCGAAGCTTGGAGCTGCCTTTCGTCACGGCAACATCTGGGCGCAGCTACCGCCGACGCACGAACGCAAGCCGTCCACGGAATGCCAACGTCAGCTCAAGTGGGCTCGGCCTGATCATCTCGACGTCGTGTAGTAATGGTGTAAGCGGCCTGGTTACCGCCATCTAACGAAAGAAGCATGGCATAGCCCGACCGGTCCCGCCCGCGCGGCTTCATTATCATTCCCGTGAATACTAAATTACGAAATAAATATTGGGCCTTCTTCCTTCAGACCGATAGATGAATCCGAACTCCGGCGCGGCATTTCGCGAACACGGAGGCGCCGAAAGCAAAGATCAAAAAAGAAAAATCAAAAAGCCCGGATTGGAGGACGTCGTGGAGGAAGCGCATTGTCGCGGGATAAGCGTTGCCCACATCATAGATAACCAAGGCCTGAACAGCTTCAGCCTGCGTGTGATAGGTATCTGCTTTGTGGTCGTGCTCTTAGAAGGGTACGACGTTTCAGTGCTGGCATTTGCCCTGCCGAGTTTGTCCAAGGCCTGGAGTATCGACAATGCTGCCGCGCTCGGACCCGTCCTGAGCGCGTCGATCATAGGAATGATGATCGGCTCTGCGCTTTTCGGCCAGTTGGGGGACCGGTTCGGGCGACGTAAGTTGATTATCGGCGCATGCAGTATGTTCGCGCTGTTCACCGGCCTGGTTCTATTCGCAACCAGCCTGGATCAGTTATTCGTGCTGCGACTGTTGGCCGGTGTAGGCCTCGGCGGTGCAGCTCCGAATGCGATAGCCCTCACGTCAGAGTTTGCTCCTGCCAGACAGCGAGCGATGCTGGTCACCGTCATGTACTCGGGGATTGGGCTCGGCGGAGCTCTCCCGGGCGTGGTCTCATCGCTGTTCATGGCCACGTATGGATGGCACTCGCTCTTTTGGATCGGGGGAGTCCTCCCGCTGATCGTGGCAGTTGCCTGCTCAATTTGGCTTCCCGAGTCGCCAGCCTACCTCGTCGCTCGGTCGCGAAACGACGAAGCATTGAGGACGCTCCGTATGCTGGCGCACGAGTCACTGCGTAGCGTATCGGCTGCACAGCTCATCGGGCAAGAAGCCGGACCAGCGGGTGTGAGCCTCAGTCAACTCTTCCGCGGTGGGCTTACATCGTCGACGCTCCTGCTCTGGACCGCGATCATCGGCAACTTCATGACATACTTTTTTCTCCTGAATTGGACGCCGGCTCTCCTCAGCACGACAAATCTGCCACCCGTAGTCGCTTCGCTTGGCCAGACGGTTTTCCAGATCGGCGGAGTCGTTGGTGGAATAGTGCTGGGGCGTTCGCTCGACATTCGTGGTTCGGCGGTGATGGCGTTCTTCATGCTGCTCTCCATCCCGCCGACTGTCGCTATCGGTTTCGCCGACAGGGCGAGTGCCGCGGTCTTGCTTGCCGCCGAATTCGCCGCGGGGTTCTGCATTCTCGGCACGGCGTACGGTTTCGCCGCCATAGCAGCGATGATCTATCCCACTTTTATCCGCTCCAGCGGAGCTGGATGGGCCTTTGGCGCTGGACGATTAGGAGCCATTTTAAGCACGGTCGCGGCAGGTGAACTCGCCGCCCACGGCGTTGGGCTCAGCGAACTGTTCTTTCTGGCGGCCGCTCCTCTTCTGGTGTCCGGGATCGCCTGCTTTGCGCTCGCCCGCCGCCAGTCAGGTTCTCCCAGCTTGATCAGCAAGCCGATGATCGGCGCTGATGTGCCGCTGTCCACTCGAAACCCCTCAGCATGAAAGGAAATCTCCATGGACGCGAAAGTTGAAGCAGACGCAATCGTAAACGGCATCGGAGCTTCGTGGTTCGAGGATCTTTCGCCCGGCTTCCTGGACGAGTGCCTCGAACTAGGCGTTGGTGCAGTCGGCTGCACGGCGAATGATACGTGGGACGATACGCTCGAGAGCATCGAGAACCTGCAGACCGTGAAACGCATCGTCGAAGGCCATGATCGCGCTTACCTCCTCGAGACGAAAGGTGATCTGGAGAACGGCCTCGCCAACAAGCGCGTCGGTGTGCTTCTAGGTTTGCAGAATCCCAAGCCACTCAGCGATACCATGAATTTCCTCGAGGCGTTCGCCGACATGGGACTACGATGCTGCGGTCTCGCATTTCGGGAGAACAGTTATTACGGTTGTGGTTTCTCCTCCGCCAATGACTCGGGGCTCAGCGAGGTCGGCCAGCGCGCAGTTCGCGCCATGAACCGCCGTGGCATCGTCATCGACCTGTCTCATGTCGGTGACAAGACGGCGATGGATGCCGTCGAATTGTCGGAGCATCCGACGATCTTCTCGCATTCGATGGCCCGACGCCTGATGCAAGTGGGCCCCAAGGTCGAATGGGCTGGTGTGAAGAACAACGCGGTCCTTCGGGCGGCGCCCGATGAGTTGATCGAAGCTGCCGCAAAAAAGGGAGGAGTGATCTGTCCTGACGCGAGAATGGCCGGTAGCATGGAGAATTTTCTCAAGCACATCGATCATCTCGTATCGCTCGTGGGAGCGAATCACGTCGGTCTCACCGCCCAGGATGACTGGCACCGATCCGAAAAGGATGCGCGGCGCATCCAGCCCTACTTGCCGGGCTACGACTCCGTCGCCGGTAAATCCAAGCGCACATTCGGTGAGGAATACCGCATCTATCGCATGGAGGATCAGCTCGGCCCGAAGGTTCTCGGACGGGCAAGGCTAATCGCTGCGCTCCAGGAGCGATACTCTGAAGAGGATGTTCAAAAGATCAGCGGGGGAAATCTGCTGCGGGTCCTGCGCACCGTACTTCCCAACTGAAGACGGCGATCGGCACGCCGCATCCGGAGCGTGGAGAAAACCATCATGAAGTTCCAAAGGAAGCGCGTTGACCTGGGTCACGGAGCCGCCGAGTACCTTGAAGGCGGAGCCGGACCCCGGCTGTTGTTTCTGCATGGCGCAAGCGGCGTGCGCATCACATCTGCCGTCGAAGCTCTGGCGCGGGCACGGAGGATCTATCTTCCGATCGCGCCGGGCTTCGACGGGACGGAGGACCTCGATAGGGTTGTCGGGATGGCGGACCTGGCCAATCACATCGCAACGTTCATCGCGTCGACTATCCGCGGGCCAGCCGACGTCGCAGGACACTCGTTCGGGGGATGGATTGCCTGCTGGTTGGCCGCTCAGCGTCCAGATCTTGTATGCCGACTGATCTTACAGTGCCCGGCAGGGTTGAATCCGAGAACGGACGAGGCACTGGAAGGAGATCCTGCGACCTTTCTAAGCCGAGCTTTTGCGCACCCGGAGAAGCGTCGTCCTGAAACGAAAACACCAGAGATGATCGCTGCCAATCGCGCACGAGCGGCCCGTTACAGCGGCGCCGTCAGATATGACGCGTCACTCGTTTCGCGTTTGGACGCGATCACCTGTCCCACGCTGATCCTGTACGGCAGAAAGGACGGTGTGGTGCCACCGGAGACGCCGCTGATCCTTGAGAAGCACATTCCCCGCGCGAAAATCGTCTACATTGACGACGCGGCACACAACATCGAGGTGGATCAACCGGAGATCTATGTCGATTTGCTATACCAATTCCTCGATTAAAAAAAGTCAAGGTGGCTATGCCGGCAGATGAAACTTAATTGCCGGTCATGGACGTTGCATGACCACGACAACGCGAAGAGTCGCAGAATTTCTGGACCAGTGTCGGACCAGGCTTCGATTGAACACGCAATGAAAACATCTCGCTTGATAGGGGATGTCATTTGGCTCCGGAGAACGGAAGCTTCTTCTGCAACGATCAAGCCGCAATACGGGCCGGCGTCCTGTCAATCTACCTGGCGGGATTCCTCAGGAACCAGAGTGCCAAAGATCGAGAGAATGGCGGCTGGCGGGCAGAGGGGATGTTGAGCCCCAGAAGGAGCTCACCGAGCTTGAGCGTCAGATCGCGGCCGTCTTGTCGTCTGCAGGCTGCATGGTCCTATCGAGATCGAGTGTCAGGTTCCGAAGACAATCAGCAAACCATTGGAATCCCGCTTCCGTGTCGTGCTTCGGATGTGCGACCAGCTCAATCTCGCATCGGGGCATTTCGATGGGAAGCGATGCCTCCTGCAATGGGCAGACCGTCGCAAAGGCCATTGCCAATCGGCTGGGCAGTATGGCGAGCATGTCTGATTGAGAAACTAAAAAGGGCACAGCCAGCGGATTCGGTGAAGTCGCCGCGAAGTGACGTTTGAGTCCATTTGCGTCAAGCATTCTTTCCACATTGTCTAGCACGGGAAGGCGGATGTGCGGATAGCCTGCCACTTTCTCGGGCGTGATTGCTCCAGCGGCGATAGGGTGGCCCGGTCTCATGATCACCTTAAAGGAAGTGTCGAGCAGAACTGACCTGGTGAGGGACGGGGCCTTTCTCCAGAAGATGCCCATCGCAAAGTCTAGCTCCAACGCTTCAAGAGCTTCGTACGCGGATGCCTCCGTCATATGTTCCGGGAGGACTTGGACATGCGGAGCTTCGAACCTCAGCTTCTCGATCAGAGCGGGCAAAAAATAAAATCCGCTGTAGCTGACGAGCCCGAGTTTGAAGGTTCGGACAAGAGTATACGGGTCAAACTTGCGTTCCAACGTGGACTCGATACGAGCTAATGCATCCGCGATGATCGAACCGATTTCTAGTGCGCGGGCCGTCGGTTCCATTTGTCCACGCGTTCGGTGAAAAAGGGGGTCGCCGAAGTGCCCCCTCAACCGGGTGAGAGCATTGCTGACGGCCGGTTGGGACAAACCTAGCGTGCGGGCTGCCGCCGAAACGCTCCGGGTTTCGAGCAACGCTCGCAAGACCGGAAGCAGGTTTAGATCGATGCTCCTGATGCTCATCCCTGCAGTAAAACGCCTCAGGAGATGCAGGTCAACGCGGCGCCGAAAAGCCTGTGGCCCTTGCGTTTCTTTGGCACTGCAGTATTGGCTGCAATGGCACTTCATTGTAGGTCGCGGCCCCCGCTTGCCGGGCTCGGACGGGTTGCCAATCAGGCGTGGCTCTATCGACCCTGCATATCTGAAGGCGGTCCAACGCGGCCAACGTTGCCGATTCCGGAGCCTTGTTGTGGTAAATGAGGGGAACGCGGATCAGCGAAATGTATGCCGAGCGGCATGGGAACGTGACGATTGACGGATGGTGCTTGACCGAGAAGTGGCTGGAGGCCACGGGAAGCGGTGCCCGCGGATGAGACGTTCCAGCCACTCTCGGACACGCTCTGCCCGCTGGTCAAAAAGTAGGGCGCGATGACAAATACCATCAAGGGCGCAACCGATATCCGCTAGGTTGCATCGGTTCAATTGGTGATGGGATGGTTGGTCCGGTTAGGCCCCTGAGTGGTTTTGACCAAAGGCTTCTGCACCTCTCACACGCGCAAATGCAGTCAGAAGGTGCAGAAGTCTAACGATTGCCAGCCGTACACTTAGCTGGTGATCGTCATGGCGCGGATCTTAAGTCGGATTCATCGCAGCAAACATCACATCATAGTTTCCGTCACGCTCAGCCCAGCGTCTAGGATAGTCGCGATCCAGTAGCAGTTCACCTCGAGTGTGGTTTCCCCGTTCGAGCATCTGCATCACTTCCGTAACGTACGCCTCGAGAGCCATAGCACGCGGGTCGGTGGCCTGCTGAGCGCCGGTCAGTTCCGTCTGCACGTAAGGAGGAGACAATTCGAGCACCTCGATAGGAAACTTGCGGAGTTGGTGTCGCAGCGAAGTCAGCCAGGAGTGCAGGAACGCCTTGCTCGCGCAGTAGGCTGGAAAATCCGTACGGGGCAGAAAAGCCAGGGCGGAACTGGTTGCCATGATGACCGCCTCACGCTGCTGTTTAAGCATCGGCAGAATTGCCGCCGTCACCCTTAGCACGCCCAGAATGTTGGTCTGGACGATCGCCTCGGCGTCCGCAGCATTCCAGTCATCAGCAGCCATGTCCTCCGCTCGCGAGATGCCTGCGTTGGCAATCAGTACATTTAAATCGGGAAAGCGAGCACCAACGTCATCTGCCAGGCGAGCCAAAGACTGTGGAGCATCGAGATCAAGAAACATGCCAACCATACCGGGACGCGCCACTGTGATTTCATCAAGCAGACCTTGGCGTCGCCCAGCCACGATCACCCGGTTGCCCCGATCGTGGAATGCTTCCGCGAGTTTGCGTCCGATGCCGCTGGTGCTGCCAGTTATAAGGATGGTGTTGCCGCTCATTTTCATGGTTATACCTTTCCATCTATTGTTCAAGGAAAGGCTACGGCGTAGCTCCGTGCTTTGGGCGATCGCGAGAGACCCAAATGGCACGTGGAATCCCGCGTGTCGTTCGTAGATAGTCGACCAACGCGATGGTATCAGAAGGATAGCGTACCGTAAGCCTTTTGCTTCGAGATCTCCCTGCTGGGACCTTCTCGAAAAGGCGCGTTGGATCACGGTAACGCCTACGGCAGCTTGGATAGAAGCTGTAAGGGCCGGCTTAATGTCATGTCGCTCCTTTGTCAACGCGACGGTCCAATACCGCTTCTGTGAAGGTTTCGGATCCCGGCCGCTTGAGCGAGGTCGCCGCCTGCTCGGCGGCCGGCGTCCGAAAGCCTGTAGGGGAGGAATCCGCGCTTGAGAGAACGGAAGGCGGTGCGGCAGGCGCTATCGGAATTTGAGCGCCGCGGGCGAGCTGACCGATTGGGATCGAGCTGGTCCAACGAGTTGCGCGACAGTGAAGCGGCCGATGAGAGAGCGGGGCGCGGTGTCGAAGCCCACAAGTTGCACGACGATTTGCGACGATTGACGGAGCTGAGCGCGCTCTGGCGCCGAGGTTCTTCGGATCGGCGGCCATGGTCAGCATGGTCTCGGCCGAGACCTTGTAGAGGAAGGTCTCTTCCTGGTGGGCGATGCCGGCGATCGCTGCCGGCGGCGTGAACACCACGTGATCGTACGGCACCGGCAACAGCTCGGCCTCGCGATCGGATCGACGCTCGCCGCACGCGCGAAATCGATGCCAAGGTGGAGTCTCGCATTGCTGTTCGCTACAATTCGCGTGTTGCGGTTACGATCTTGTCGCGCAGCCCTCGCAGTCGTCCGATCGGGCGTCCCTGTGGGCGGGGAGTTTTGCTGCGGCCTGATCGCTTCTTCATCGCTTCGAGGCGTGTGTCGTTCAGTTTGGGAAGAGTTGTCTTGGGAGCCGGTTTACGATGCTCAAGCGTTGCCCAGTATCCTCGTTTGGGTGTAGGGATTTTGTGGCGCTTGCAGGTTTTCTTGAGGGCCGTGCTGGTTACGCCATAGTCGGCGGCGACCCTGGTCACCGGCCTTGACCAGACCTGTTCGTACAGTTCATCGCGAGAAACGGTACTTGCCGAACTTCTTCTGTCGTCAATTGATCGCAGGCTTGCGCAGGAAAGAGAGTGCAGTGAATTAATGGCCTGCATCCCGAGTTCTCACCTAATCCGGTTGCACAGTCCGAAGGATCGGATGCAGCTCCGTATATTCGGGTAAAAGCCAGCCGCCGTCCCTGTCTTCCGACGAAAACTTGGCGACTAGGTCCGGGATGCGGAGCAGTGCGGCCAAGCCTGTTACGGAAAGAAAGACGTTTATCGCAAGACTCGTCTTGGGCATTCCCAGGCGCAGGAGCGATGGGTTTACGTTCTGTATTTCGTTGACGAAGGGCCGCAGCGTTTTGTCGTAGTGCGCAAAGGCTCGCGCGAGATTCCCCGAATTGCGATTGATCTCACCCGCTAAGACATAAGCTCCGACCAGACTGCCGGATACGCCCATGCCGCTAAATGGGGATGCACAATGTGCGGCATCACCGACGAGAACGACACTACCTTTGTACCAGGTGTCTGTGCGGACCTGCACCACTTCCTGAGAGTAGAAGTTGGGCGTCGTCATCATGCCTTGGATGAACCGATCGGTCTGCCAGCCGGCGTCCCGGAACCGCTCTATCCAGAATTGCTTTTGCTGGTCCAGCGGCGCTCTGTGAATCGCTGAAGCCTCTTCAGAGCTCTCCCTGAGTACGAAGTAGACTTGCGTTTCCGTCGCGTTATGGCTTCGTCGCATGATCATCCGACCGCCAGGAGCGAGGTATGTGTTGCGGATGTTGCCATCGTCTGCCGGTGTGCGAGGGATGAACCAATAGGCCATGTGGATGCCCATTCGCAGGAAAGGATCCCCTGCATCGGGCGGCAGGATGCCCTTGCGAATACGCGATCCCTGACCATCTGCTCCGACGAGCAGATCAAACCTGTCGGCAGTGCCATCCGAGAAGAAAACTAGGACCTTCTCATCGTCCTGGGCGAACTCAACTACGGTCTCGCCAAAGACGTATTCTACGCCGTCCTTGGTCGCGTCATGGAGAATGCGCACCATATCGCCGCGCATGATCTCATAATCGGACGTCAGGGATTGGGCGCCTCGACCAGATCGGTTAGCCATCATCGTCGCCTTGGCACGGCCTTGGGAATCGACGAACGAGACGCCGGCCTCATCGACAAGGTTGTTCCGGACGGCACCGATCAGGCCCATGCGCTTCGCGGCCTCGATGCCTTTCCCGCGCAGGTCCACCTGCGCACCTGTGGCCCTGAGAGCTGGGAAACGCTCCACTACCACAACTCGATGGCCGCTTCGGGCGAGCCAATAGGCCAACGCCGGCCCTGCGATCCCACCGCCGCAGATGAGAATTTTGAGAGAACGACTTCCAGTTTCAACCATCATGCCCGCAACTCGAATCTATCAGTGATAGGCTAGTTTACGAGTTTCCCTATCGCTGATAGATTGTCAAGATGACTAAGCTGAATCGTGAAGCCGTAATTGCCGAAGCACTAGATCTGCTTGATGAGGTTGGCCTCGAGGGCATCAGCACGAGACAACTCGCAAAGCGGCTCGGCGTCGAACAACCGTCGCTGTATTGGCATTTTCGCAAGAAGGAGGAACTGCTCGCCGCCATGGCCGAGACTGCAATGCAGCCCCACGCGACCACTCCGCTTCCAGTGCCATCCGACGACTGGTGTGATTGGTTTCTCGACAACACGCGCAGCTTCCGGCGAACGCTGCTGAGACGGCGCGACGGCGCAAAGCTCCACGCGGGTAGCCGTCCCAGCGCCACGGACATCGATCGGATCGCGCACAAGATGGCCTTTCTGATCGCGTCCGGTTTGCCTGAGCGAGACGCTCAGATGGCGATGCTTGCGTCCAGCCACTTCACCGTCGGAAGCGTGCTGGAGGAACAGGCCGAAGCCAGTCTCGGCGCAACCGCGGACGATTTGATCGGCGTTCCGCGGATCGATCACGAAGCCGCTTTCGAAGAAGGGCTGAAGCTGATCCTTGATGGCCTCGCAACACGAGTGAAGCGCCGATCAAGAAGAGATAAATGATCGAACCAAATTTTGGTTCTGGTTGCCGGTCCCTGGTTGCTACGCGTTCACGACCCTCAAGGACTAGGACGTCGCGTTAGCCGGTAGAAGAATGTCTGTCTACATACGCCGGGCTTTGCTATAGCCGCGATCGGTGGCGATGAGGCGATTACTGCTCCTTCTTGAACAGATCCTGGAAGATGAGCTGGCCCCAAGTGCGGTCGCGTGCGTGCACCAGCGCGCCACCCTCGTTGAGCTTTCCCAGCTTGACGGGTGCGAACCCGAGTTGTTTGGCCAAGGCCGCCACGGGAGCGGCGCGTCCTCGTCGTCGCTCGACAGAAAGACGACCCGGTGGCCGCCCTGGACGATCGGATCGGCAGCCAGGGTGGCCGCAATCAGGTGATTGAAACCTTTCACGAACTTGGCGCCGGCGAACGCCTTCGCGACGAAGGCGGAGGAGGAGAGACCGCGCGAAGCCAACTCACCTCGGCTGCGTGACGTGGGCGTGAACGCATCGATGTCAGGAGCAGGCATGTACGGACGTCTTCGAGGAGAGCGCCTTCTGGTCGTGGGCGGCAGTTCGGGTATCGGACTGGCGTCGCGAAGCAGGCGTGCGAGGCCGGCGCGTCGGTCACCATGGCGTCCCGCTCCGCGGCCAAGCTCGACGCCGCGCTCGCCGGGCCTCCCCGGACCGCCAAGGCGGCCCGGATAGATACCGCCGATTATCCTTCTATTGAGTCCTTCTTCGCCGGCGAAGGGGAATGGGATCACGTCGTTGTATCGGCAGCGCAGACGACCAGCGGTCCGCTCCGAAAATCCGACCTGACGGACGCACGCGCCACCATGGAGAGCAAGTTCTGGGGCGCCTATCATGTCGCCCGAGCGGCGAAGATCCGGGACGGAGGCTCGCTCTGCTTCGTTTCCGGCTTTCGGAGCGCACGCCCCTCCGCCAACACCGTGCTGCAGGGGGCCGTGAACGCTGCGCTCGAGGCGTTGACACGCGGGCTTGCGCTCGAGATGGCGCCGGTCCGGGTCAACGCGGTTTCGCCCGGCCTGGTCGCGACGCCGATGTGGTCCGGCATGGCCGTGGCAGAGCGCGAGAAGATGTTCGCCGGCGCTGCGGAGCGGCTGCCATTGCGTCGCATCGGAGAGGCATCGGACATCGCGAACGCGTGGATCCATCGCTCGAAAAGAGGTGCATCGCTTGGCCGCCTGGCGATTGCGGGCAAAAGCACCTCAACCACATCGTCACCTACTGGAACCGGCTCTGAGCCGCTGTTGCCGCCACGTCCCTTGTAAGAGCCCGGCAGCATCAGACGCCGTGCAGAAACCTGGGCGTCGCCTACGCGCATTCGCCTGACCTGCGCATACCGCGCGCCCGTCGCGGCCAGACATACGATGATCCGATATAGATCGCCATCGAATCCTTGCTCCTGATCGACTTCACACGCAGCTTGAAGGATCGCGCCAACTTTCTCATCCGTGAGAATCTGGTTATCCCGAGCGACCGACACGTCATCATCATCATCGATCCGCTCGGCTTTGAAGCCGGCCTTCACAATGGCGAGGAACGCCGGGTTTAGTTTCTTCCGATCTGCGGAAAGCCGCGGCCACGCGGCATTTAGTGCGGCCTTGAGGTCATTGACGAACCGCTGCTTGGTAGTGACCTTTAAGTCCACCGGTAAACCGTCACGCCAAGCTATCAAGTCGTCTTCATTCAAGGCATGCAGATGCACCGATGCGAGAGGAGCAGCGTCCATAGCTTCCTGATTGCCGCGCTTTTCCTGACCAAGAAGGTAGCGCCGCAGCTTCGTGCCGGCGTCGGATTGGACGTCGCGACCTGTTCGGCGTCTTTCTCGAGCATCTCGTTCCTTGACGTAGGCTTCAACGGCCGATCGCACGGTAGGAGCCGGGCCCGCCGCCTGTGCCGCGGCTTCTGTTCTGGCTCGAGCTACCGCCTCCCGGGCCGTTCTGACGGCCTGTTCGAAGGTTAGAATTCCGTCGGCGGGCCTGTCATTGATGTCATTGGTGATGCCAATTGGCGCCTGTTTGTAATTGCCGCCTTCGTGGTGATTGCGCCAGCGGACAAGCCAAACGCCACCCCGTTTTCCTTTGCGATAGCCCAGATGCGCTTCGGCATCGAGGCGACGCCAATGCACACCAAGCTCGAGCCGGGAGCGCGCCTTAGCCGTCGTGATCTGAGCCTCGGTGAGTGTCTTCGACATAGCTTTCGCCGCGGGGTTTTACGTCGAATATCCGTCGAATATCCGACGATCGAGCGGCAGGTTCGCTTCGTCCATCTCGTCGCGCATCCAACCGCTGAAGCCGTCGACCGTGAAGGGTTTCTCGATCATCGCCGTCCGCTGAAAGCGGATGACATCCTTCGCGAGCGAGAGAATGAGCGTGCTCTGCAGTTCGTCGAGCTGGACGCCGCCGGGAAAATCCGCCCAATCGTCCATGACGACTTCGACAAGCCCGGCCTTTGCGCGAAGACCATCTAACGTGGCCGGGCTCAGATCGAGGACTGGTGAGGTACCAGTTCGCGTCATTGCGCTGTGCCGATCTCGGCAATGGAGCTCGCCAGCCGGCGTAAGGAAGCAACCGCCCTTCCCGGGCGTCAGAGAACCAAAAACCAGGCCACGCCGCATCAGGCCTGAGTAAACGACAGCGGCAGCCAATTGCTCATCCGACTCGATGACACCAACCTCATCGCCCGGATTGCGCTTCAGGAAAGGTCGCGATCAAGCATGCGATTGTCGTCCTCGACGCCCTTGGCGATAGCGAGATGCGTTTCCTCAACGTCTCGCAGGTCTGGAGCCGAGCGACCGAAGATGCGACGCTGGCACACGGCTACAACGAAACCCGTGTTCGGATCGTGCCGACGGCGCGAGAAATTGCGCAGGCCGAAACCGTTGCGGATTGGCTGGCATGGCTTGGGCATCACCATGGCGGCGTACCGCGGTTGGTGGCATGGGCGAACGATGAGCCGATCTGGCGCATGGCGGAGCGAGAGCGATGCAGCGAGCGGACAATTCACAACCGGATCGATAAATCCGTCGCACTGATCCTGGAGCATTTCGGCGGCGTCGAGCACGGCGTCGAGACCATCGAAGAGCCGGCGGGGCGGGCCCATCTGCCGAATTTCCTGACTGAGCGGGCCATAGCCGGGGTTAACCCGGTCGTTAACCCGCATGGCAAGGTCTGGATCGGCGGCGTCGGGTGGATGAAGGACGGCAAGCGCTGGCATGACGGGCAACACAAGGCTGCTCGTTTCGAGGGGCGGCGATGAGCGAGATGCAAGGACTGGTCGCAGCGGCGATGGAGAAACGGCGCGCGGAGCTGATCAATCAGCCTTTGGCCCGCATCTGGTCTGAACTTGCGGCGGCGGCCATTGAGACAATGCATACGGCCCTTCAACAGGCTCGCAATGAAGCCCTCGAAGAGACCGCGCAGATCTGCGAAAGGCCGGTCCATTGGCAACATCCACTCAAACCAACAGGCGTAGTGATGTCATCGTGCCAGAGCTCCCCAGATCATGCCGAGATAATCCGCCGTCTCATTAAAATGGGAAACGGCCAATGATCGACCTTGCCGACTATGCCAAGCCGATCCGCGATCAGTTGCGGCAAGGCGAGTTCGCCGCGGTGTATGTGGTGACGTCCGAGGTGGGGATTCACAGGACGGAAATGAGCCGTGTTGGCTATGCGCTCGACCTGGTCGCCACGATCGGCCGGCTGCAGGCGTCTAGCCCGGCACCGCTGGCCGTTCATGCCGCTCTTTGGGGGCCGAACCGCGCGATCGCGACCAACATCTCCCGGGCTGTCCAGTGCGACATGATGCCGATCAAGCGGGCAGGCGGCTGGTATGAGGCGCCGGGCGCGACGATGGAGCGGGCGGTTGACCTCGCAGCGTTCAGGATCCACCCGGGCGCGACAATGCTCTGGCACGGCGAGTTGTTGAAGCGATGGCGGGAGATCGCGGCGTGACAATTCACGGCGAAACTGTCATTAGGCGCGGAATTAGTGTTCTGCACTATTTGAGTATTTCTCAAGAAAAACAATTATTTACGGAGTAACATGGGACATTGAATCCCGTGCTCGCCCGTCGTATTCGTTCCTCATCACCGCGCAGCCCCACGGTATTTATCGGTGATGAGAACGCTGTCACCGCGCTCCCGCCGTCCTCCAACGGAAAGGAGCGCGCTATGGTCATCAAGCGTCGCAAGCGGATCAAGCATACCAAGACATTCGAAGAGAGATTGGCCGAGGAGGCGATTCGCTTCAGGGAAGCTGCCGCGCAGCTCCCGCCGTGCTCTCAACGCGAGCTATACCTGCGCCGAGCCCGTCAGGCCGAAACAGCAGCCCATATTCACGAGTGGCTGACGTCGCCTGGGCTACAGCCGCCTAAGGCGGTCGAGAAAGTACACATCGCCGGAACGGTGAAGCTGGGCCGAGAAGGCGACCTGAATGACCAAGGTTGAAAATCCCGATGAGGACGCGATCGCGACCGGAGAAGGAAGCTGCATGACCCCCAGAGAACGCCGTGACATGCCGTGGATCATTGGGGCTGCTGTTTTGGTTTTTGTCTTGTCCATCGTCGTCGGCGGCATGACGTATTTCCGGTAATCAGCAGCCCTTGTAGAGCGTGAGGCGCCAGCCGATTGACTTTTGCAGCCGCATAGCCAATATTCGCGTGCAAATCAGCTTGAGTGAATAGATGCGCCCGCCCGGCACCGCCGCGGCGGGTTTTGCATTTGTAGCCAGGGAACGGCGATCAAAAGCCGAGCCGAGATGTCAGAACAGGAAGCAAGGTCCGGACGCCCGAGCGTCTACACGGCTGAGATCGCCGCGGTCATTCTCGCCCGTCTCATGGAAGGGAAGACGCTGCGCGCGGTGTGCCGGGACACTAGCATGCCGCCGGAGTCGACGGTCCGGACGTGGGTCGCAGAGAACCGTGAAGGCTTCCAGGACCGGTATCGCCTCGCTCGGGAGATCGGCTATCACACGATGGCCGACGAGGTGCTCGAGCTCGCTGACGATGGTCGGAACGACTGGATTGAGCAGCAGGGCGAGGGTGATCAGAAGGTCTACAAGCTGAACGGGGAGCATGTTCAGCGCTCGCGGCTTCGGTTCGATGCGCGCCGGTGGCTGCTGTCGAAGGCGTTGCCGAAGATCTACGGCGACAAGCTGGAATTGGCCGGTGACAAGGACCAGCCATTGACGGTGGTGATCCGCAGGTTCTCGGATGACGGAACTTCTGCTCCCGCATAAGTGGGAGCCGAGGCCGTATCAGCTGCCAGCGTGGTACGCCTTGGAGCGAGGCGTGAAGCGCTCTCTGCTCGTGTGGCACCGTCGTGCCGGCAAGGACGATCTGATCCTGCATCGGACAGCCATTGCCGCTCACGAGCGCGTGGCCAACTATTGGCATTGCCTGCCACGATACGAGCAGGCCCGGAAAGCGATCTGGGAGGCGATCAACCCGCACACGGGGAAGCGACGCATAGACGAAGCGTTTCCGGCGCCTTTGCGACGCCGGATCGACAACTCGTCGATGGTGATTGAGTTCCAGTCCGGTTCGATCTGGCGCGTCGTTGGATCGGATAATCCGGACAGCCTGGTCGGCGCTCCGCCGGCCGGCATAGCGTTCTCGGAGTGGGCGATCTGCAACCCGTCGGCGTGGGCCTATTTGGCGCCGATCCTGGCTGAAAACAACGGTTGGGCAACCTTCATCACGACGCCTCGCGGTCGGAACCATGTCAAGACGATGTACGGCATGGCGAAGGGCAATCCGGAGTGGTTCGCTCAGATCCTGCGCGCCGCCGACACTGGCGCGGTGAGCCAGCAGACGATCGAGGAGCAGCGGCTCGAGTATCACTCGATCTACGGCGTCGACGAAGGCGATGCCCTGATCGAGCAGGGGTACAATTGCTCCTTCGAAGGCGCGATCCTGGGCGCCTACTACGGCCGCGAGATGCTGCGCGCCGACCAGGAGAAGCGGATCGGCATCGTTCCGATCGAGCCGAGCGTCCCGGTGAATACCGCTTGGGACCTTGGCAAGGGCGATCACATGGCGATCTGGTGCTGGCAGATCGTGGCTGGGCAGATCAGGCTGGTCGACTACTTGCAGGGGCAGACGTCGTTCATTCCTGACTATTGCGATCTGCTGAACGATCGCGGCTATCACGGTGAGGACATTGTCCCGCACGATGCAAAGGCGCCGGAGCTCGGCTCTGGTCGTACCCGCATCGAGACGATGTTCAGCAAGAAGCGCCGGCCGGTGCTGTGCCCCGACCATCGCGTGGATGATGGTGTCAACGCGGTCCGGCTAACGTTGCCGCGGTGCTGGTTCAACGAGACCAAGACGACGGCGGGCTGTGAGGCTCTGCGTCAGTACTCGAAAGAGTGGGACGACGACCGCAAGGTTTTCAAGAGCACGCCGCTGCACAATTGGGCCAGCCATGGCGCGGATGCCTTCCGATATCTGGCGATGGGCTGGCAGCAGGTTGAACAGCCCGCGCCGCCGGTTGCGAAACCGCTGTTAAATGACGTTCGATGAATGGGCAGGCGACGGGCAGAACGACAGTTTTGCGAGGGAAACACTGTGAGTGAACACCTTGGCTGATGATACTCCGGACGATAGCGGCAAAGACAGTGACGTCGCTCACTGGCTGACCGAGATCGAACGCGCCCAGAACACGACGGCGATGAAGCGCTGGGAGGATCGTTGCCGCAAGATCCGCGACAAGTACCGCTATGAGGCGTCGGCGACGGCTCGGAAGCGCGGCAATCAGATGCTCTGGTCAAATATGGAGACCATGAAGCCGGCCGTCATGTCGAAGCTGCCGAAAGGAGCCGTGCAGCAGCGATGGAAGGATCGCGATCCGGTTGCGAGCAAGGCAACTGAGATGTTGCAGCGCGCGATCAACTTCACCTTCGAGGCCAACGACTACATGTCAAAGTTCCTTCAGGTGCGAGACGATTACCTGCTCTATGCGCGCGGTATCGCGCGGGTGAAATACTCTCCGGTGTTCGACACCGTAACCCGGGAGGCCGGTCAGCTGGATGACGCGGCGATCGATCCGGCGCGGGACCTGGAGGAGCAGGCCAAGGAAGCTTACGCGAGCCCGCAGACGATCCTGAAGTCGGAAAATGTCCTGCTGGAATACTACCAGCGCGGCGATTTCGTGCATTCGATCTCGCGGACCTGGGATGAAGTCGAGTGGGAGGCCTTCCGCGGATATCTCGGGCGCGATCAGCTCATCAATCGGTTCGGCAAGGAGATCGGCGGGGCTATGCCAACAAAGGGCGACCGTCGCCATACATTTGGGCCGGCACTGACATCTATGATCCGCCCACGGGACCTGGCGGCAAGATCCTCGTTGATCACGGCCCGATCGAGCACGTTACGGATAGGCAGCTCGGCTGTGCTGGCCTCATCCTTGCGATGATGCAGATCGATCCGACGATATCGTTTGCGGGGCCGCGACTACGCCGACACTAAAGCCGCCTCCGGCGCCGCCGGCAACCCCCTCAGTCTCGTCTCCCGCCAAAGGCTCCATCGGGGCCTTTTTTGTTGACCTCTTCAAATCTCTCTTCGGAAGGAAATGACGATGCTTTGGCTGATTTTGATCGTGCCGGGTGTGCTGTGTGCGTATTTTATGTTCTTGCGGCCGGTTCTCCATGCGATCCCCGCGCTGAAGTCCTTCTACGCCGAGGCCGACACGTTCTGGGGCAAGGTCTGGGCTCTCATGGGCCGGTCGGTCACGGTGCTCTGGGGCCTGTTCCTGACCGGCATCGGAACCGTGTTTCAGTGGCTCGATCCGATTGCCTCCGCCTTGGGTGACCCCGACTTGAAGGCCCAGGTCATGGAGGCGCTGAAGGACAATCCGCTGTATCTCGCCTACGTGATGATGGGGATCTCGGCCATCACCATCGCGGCGCGGCTGCGGTCGGTCGGGAAGACCTAACCGATGTGGGAAACCATCATTGGCTTCATCGGGGGGCCCGTCATCAAGGGCCTGATCGATGCATATCGGGAAAAGCTGAAGGCCGGGAACGTCGATAACAAGATTGCTGCTGACCTATCCGAATCCAATTGCTCGAAAACCAGCTGACGGAAAGCTATGACGAGCGCGTGTTGGCAGCCGACCGCCTCGCCGAAGCCATTCACAGCACGCGTACCGCGTTGGAAGCCCTGACCTCTGAGATACGGGCAAAGCGATGAACCAGATCATAAACCAGTTTCGACGCATCTTCGCCGACGACGGCCGCGGGGACAAAGACTTCACCCAACAGGAAGAGCGGCTGAAGAAAGCTCAGGATGAGCTGAAGGAAGCATCCGCATCACTGGCGCGCGCCGCGAACCACCTTGCGGACTTCATCAAAGCCAGGATGTGATGGAGTTCTGGATCCGCTGGCTTGCGGCCTTCATGATCGTTCTCTCTGCCCTGACCATCGGTATCGCAATTCAAGGATGGTGGCTGTCTCGCCGCCCAATCCGTCTGATCGTCTGGACAGACGGTAGCTCGGCCTGAGCCTTCAGGCTGTTTCCTCCCAGAGACTTGCCCGGCGCCTTAACCGGCGTCGGGCTCCTTGTGCGCTGCCACAGCCTCATTGACCTTCTGACGGTCAAGCCTCTCATCCGGTGAGAGCCGCGAGACCGGACGCCAGATCTCGACCGGTATCGCCAGCTCGCTCTCCAGCGGCTTCCGGGCCCATTCCCACCATTGGTCGAAAGCGTCCTTCGTCATTCAAAACTCCCGCGACGACTTCGACGGCGAGTATAGTCGAACCACTCGGGCCCGGCCGGAACCACGTTCCCAACGGTTGGCAGGCAGAGATCGGATTTGCGCATGTTGGAAAGATAAGTATCGTGGGCGGGATTACGAATCCGCGCTGGAGGCCCCGATGTGGACGATCCGGCGCCTCGCCTTGCAAGGCCCTATGACGGAAGAACGCCGAGGTGATTGGATTCTGATCATCGTAGTCCTGAGCGTCGTCGGCGCAGTGCTGGTGGTTGATTTTATCTTCTAAGCCTTCAGGATTTTGATGAGGCCCGTATGGAGCTAGCGGAAGGCGTCGTCGCAATCGTAGGAGTGCTCAGCGCTGCTGCTGCGGTCGGGACGGGATATTGGTACATCGTGTCAGAACGGCAGAGGCGATAGGCACAATTGAGAAGGCCTGGGGACCTTGCTCAGGCGAGCAGATCTTTGCCCGGCTGCAGCATCCTCATGAACGTCGCGCTCTCGCGATACTCAAGCCAGCCTTGTCCGATCGCATACTTTCCTCGACCAGTTTTCTTTCGAGCCGGTTAAGCTCTCGCTCTGCCTCGACCGCGCTCTTGTTCTCGCAAATCAGTTGCGCGACCAGTTCGATCTGCTTTGCGATCTGATCCTCGAGCGCTCGGATACGAACGTCCGTTTCGGACATAAGCTACCTAATGCAGCAAAAGCCACATTTTAACTTATGTTAGTATGTCGGTTAAGCAGAAATTCGCGGTGCCGCGCAGGTCAAAGAAGGAGAGGTCGGTTGGCAAATCCCAAGAAGAGGCCTTAGCAGGGGTACAAGCTGAGGCTGAGTTTTGGTCGTCCATAACGTAGGCCGTTCAACCCATCAGAAGCCAACTCATGCTAACGAGCAGCCCGACAAAGGACGCGCAGGCAAAGCCCAGGAAGCCGTATTCTACTGCGTCTAAGTGATGGTCTGATCCATACATACATGCAGTTTGTGCCTGTTCCAGGAACCTGCAATATCGAAATAATGGCAGCAGAACTGACGATTGACGCCGCCGCCCACCTAAGAAAAGCCCCAGCACCTCTGGGGGCCTAGAGGCCGGTGCCGGGGCCTAGTCATTCTATGATGAATCGGGACGTGACCCGAGAAGCCCGAGACTAACACCAGTGTTAGGAATTGCCACGTTTTCCCAGATGCCCTGAGTGTCTTAACTTCGCTGAAAAGCGGCCCCAACCGGGGGCCGCCAACCCGAGCGATACGGGTTTTCTTCTGGCAGTCGGGGGGGCACCTTGGCTGACCAGAAGCGTCAATTAGACGCTATGCCGTCTCGATGGTTCCTTGCCCGCCGGGGAAAAAAATCCAGCGAGATTCACAGACGTAATTTCCGGAGCCGGGCCTCATTTGGGAGGCTCCTAGCAACGGGGCACGTAATTTTCATTTCGTATTCTTTCGGCCCTGATAACGACGACCGCTGCTTCTCGGCGGGCAGCGGCTCGGCGAATCCGACTTGGCCCCAGCATGATCCGGATGCTGGGGCCTTTTCGATTAGGAACGAAGCGGATGCAGTGGCATTGGTCGCCGTGTTCGGCGCCGCATCGCTACCGGCGCTGAGAACGCCCAGTCAGACACTGGCCCTGGCCTCCGCGAGTCGCTGGGGCCTTTCCTTGTCGGGCGCATGGGCAAACTTATCGGGTTAAGTAACGGCCCTGATTTCCGGACCGGATAGACGGGAATCGAGGAACATGCAATCCATACTGGCATTTCCTGACCAAGCAATTTTGGGGGATTCCAGTGCCAGCGTGGTCCCAAGAGGACGAGCAGCGCCTATTGCAGTTACTCCGCACCACAAATCTGACGCAGCGCGAGATTGCCTACAAGCTCGGGCGAACGGAGGCTGCAGTCAGCGCGCGCCTGAGGCGAAGCGCGGAAGAGAACTAGCCCCAGTGTTCCCATGGCTAGCTAGGAACGAACGTGGCGGAAGCTTGTTCATCTGACGAATGCGGCATTCATCAGCTCGACCAAGCCGCATTCGGTCAGTGTGATGCCCATGGCCCCAGCGTGCTCCCAAGCGCTGGGGCCGGTTCTTCAGGACACCCAATGCCTGCGCACTTCTCCGGGCTCCATGTTGAGCGCCGGGATGTGCTCGGCGGCAAGCTGTCGCTGAATGAGACTAACAGCCCACCTTCCGGGATTTCGTCCAGCACCCGATCAACCGCTTCTTCGCGCGAGGTCGCAGCGAGCCAGATTTGGACCTCGCCGTTATCGGTCGTCACGCGGACTAAATGAACTTCGCTAGCCGGCCGCATAGCCATAAAACCGTGCCTGAGCGGATTGTTTCTAATCAGAAATCCGGCCTATTTTTGGCTAGTCAGGAACAGGTCCTCGCTCGGGCGGTTATCGGCAGGCGTCCCACTCTCGTGGTACTCGAGCCAGCCTTGGTCCTTGGCATACTCCAACCCAGCCCAGTACTCGGCCGGCGTCGCCTTGTCCTGGTAGAGCATTGGATAGTTGATCTTCTCGATAGATCCGGCCATCCTGGATCGGCTCGAATGCTCGCGCGTGCTCCATGAGCCTGCGGGCGGCCTTCTCGGGGTCGGAGTAGGGGCGGTCGCCGATGTATTTCATCGCTTGTCTGTTTAGTCTGCTGATCGAGGCAGCTTCACATAAACACTACAATTGCAGTGATTGCGATAGGGCTTAAGCCCAAGATGATGATGCTCGAACGATATAAGATTTCAGCCATGGCGTGCCCCTGAGCGGTCGGCAACTCAGCTTTGGCTAAGACGGACATTTATAGCATAAGATGCACCAAGAGCGCCTGGCCCGAATGGACTATCGCTCGCGCCCCTTCGCCGCGTCCCGGGGCAGAGAAACAAATCCATCAGAAATACGGCCGACGAAATGGCACTACCTCGCCATCCGCGGCGCGGGTCACCACCCGGGCCAGCTCCATGACGGCAAAATCTTGGTCTTCGAGCGTGTCCGCCACGGCCTGACAGTTCATTTCGTGGACGATCGCCTCTGCGACCTTCATTAGTCGTGCGGTCTCAGCTGGGGTGTCTGTCAGGTGCATCAGGTCCGCGGCTTTCGAAACGGGCACCAGGTCTACGTCTGCTGCGCGGATGACGACGCGGGCCACCTCAAGGGGATCGAAGCCCAGGTCGGCGACCGCTTCGGCGACACCTTGTCGATCCAGCTCAGCGACGATCGCCTCAGTGACCTTCATCAGTCGCGCCGTTTCTGCAGTGAGGTCTACCATTGGTCCGTTCTCGAGCTTCGGGTAACCACGATCTTGCCCCCTGGTGTGATTATAAGTCTGTGTCCATTGGAGCAAGCCAGGTCAGATATCGCCCGAGACGAAAACGCGGCGCTCTGAGCAGAAACGGTCACCGCAGCCTCACCGCACAGCGGGCACAGGTACTTTTTGTCCAAAGAGACTACTGGGAAGACGTCATTGGATTGGATCACCACGAAGTCGCTCTCCAGCTTGTCGCCGCTGATCACGGTTCGGCGCACGATAAGCAGTTCGGATAGAGCGGCGGGGGACCGATCCGAGGATCCTCTAGAGAGCGCTACGAGGCGCGTCTGTTTCCGGGGTGCTCGTCAATGGTCCTCTTTGCTGCGGCAATCGCTTCTCGCGAACTTTGATAGGTCATGGTTCTAATGGTTTGGCCGCTGCGGTCGAGAGGCGCGATCTCAACCAAGAATCCGCCGCCGGGTTGCTCGACGACCACTAGCCGGTGACCCGAATATCCAAGTTCGTCCGCCACTTCCGCGGCCTCCGCCGGTGTTCCCAGACAACAATTGTCCTGTTGATAGCGTTCCAATGAGGCACGGGACTTTCTTCTGGCGCTGCCGCAATGTGTCAACGCTCTCCCGGCCACCACGTCGAGGACGGGTTCATGGCCGAGATCTTGTTCGTTCGCAACGCCACCAGATGCCTACGCTTGAACGGATAGCCGTTCGAGCGAGAGCACTGCTTGCAGCGCATGTAGCGTTCGAGCTCGTGGATGGGCGTCCATTTCGGCCGCCTGACGATGTCCAGCGCGACGGTCTGATGGGTTTCACAGCCGAGGCACTTCACCTCGAGATAGCGGTAGCCGGCATTGAGCGCGTCGCCGAGAGCTGGGGAGGGCTGAGCAGGGCCTTGGAAAGCGAGCATGCGGGCGTTCCAGGCTTGGCAGGCCGCGGTGTCGGCCGTCAGTCTGGCTTCCTTCGCCCGCTCGGCCAGATGCCGGACGGTGGCGCCGAACATATACTCCCGAGACTTGGATCCCATTCCCCATGATCGCGCCCATTCCCGCGAGAGAGAAGCCGCTTGGTCCGTTCCAAAGGGCGAAATCGATGCCAATGATGCTCCGGAGAACGTCGCTCGACGCGAGTTTGCCGAAGAACTCGGCCCGAGCGCTTCGATTGGTCCACTCCAGGCGCTGGGGGAAGTCCGACAGCGAGGAGGGAAGCGCGTCATCGCATTCGCCGGCGAGGGCCACTTTGACCCGGTAACGCTGACCAGCAATACCTTCGATATCGAATGGCCGCCCCGAAGCGGTCGACGGCAGAGCTTTCCCGAAGTCGACCGCGCCGAATGGTTCGATATAGAGCTCGCGCGGACCAAGATGCTGTCCGCTCAAGCTGACTTTCTCGATCGTCTTTTGGCGATTGCGGTTGAGGGCGCGGGGACATGATGTTCCGGATTGGAATCATTTCGGATACGCACGATCTGTTGTCCGGCGCGACCGGTAGTAACCATGGAGCAGCAGTGCCTCGTTGCCGGTATCGACAAAGTAGTGCGTACTTTCGCTGAACATGGAAGAGCTGCCGGTCAGCCGGGCTGCCGTTAGCTTGGTAAGAGCCACCAGGAGATTGCCCACACGGCAGCGTAGATGACCTTCTCTGATTTTGGCGGGGTGCTGGCGGCCATGACTGATCGTGAGTGAAACGGGGTCGCGCGTCGACAGTTCCAACGATTGGGCTCTCTCATTGAAACCCACAAGCACGATCTGTCGAGCCGATGATGGTGAGTGCTACGCATGGCGGATGCAGCCCCGATAGGCAGAAGCACTGGAAAGTTGACGACCATCAAGGCAGGCCAGGCGGCCCGCACGCTATGCTATTATTGAAGTAGAACAGACATTGAGTACGGAATGGCACAAGGCTGCAGGCATTTGGCGGGAATTCACGACGTCGTTCCCAGTGCCCTTGGGTGCGAAGAATGCTTGCAACTGGGCGATCCATGGCTGCATCTGCGCGTCTGCCGAACCTGCGGTCATGTCGGCTGCTGTGATCAATCGCCCAATCGCCACGCGACGAAGCATTTTCATGCAACCAATCACCCGATCATTGAAGCCTATGATCCGCCCGAAGGCTGGGGCTGGTGTTACGTTGATGAAATCATGCTTGACTTGTCGGATCGGCCGACGCCGCACGGAGGCCCGATCCCGAGATTTTATTGATGCCATGCCGCGCTGCAGGTGGGCTGTAAAGGCGTGGGCAATGCCGCCCTAAGCGAGACTGACTGACGGCGCATGATGCTCCCGACGTTGACGGCCCTCAAGGTGGAGCATCGTCATAGTCGGTCACGAAAGCCAATCTGGTAAGGTGAAGGACATGGCCGCGCGTACTGCCAAACGGAATTCCGATCGAGCCGAAGCCACAAAACAGCCTGGCGCGCGAGTTCAAACGATAGACCTGCAACCTTATGACCACTTCGAGCTGCTTCCGATCGCTGGCGACTGTCGCCACGGCCGGTCAGAAAGCAGGTTGGTTGACACAAATCCTTATACCGACGATGTCCTCCTCGAAATCAAGCAGGCCGATCGCAGCGATCTTGATGCGGCATTTGCAGGGGGTGCCAAGGCTCAGGTGGAGTGGGCTGCCTCAGCACCGCCCGCCCGAGCGCATGTATTTCGTCGGGCAGCAGAGATCATGGAAGCGCGCCGCGGCGAAATCGTTGATTGGCTGATCAGTGAATCCGGCAGCACGCGGCTCAAGGCGAACCTCGAGTGGGAAGTGACTCATACCGTCATGCTTTGGGCCACCTCGGTGCCGCATGCCGTCGAAAGCCGCATGATTCCGTCCGACATTCCGGGCAAGGAAAATCAGGTGCGGCGCAAACCGGTCGGCGTTGTCGGCGCGATCAGTCCGTGGAACTGGCCGCTGCACCTGAGCAACCGCACCATCGCGCCGGCACTGGCGGTGGGAAATGCCGTCGTGGTGAAGCCGGCGAGCGATACACCGGTGACAGGGGGATTACTGTTAGCGAAAATTTTCGAGGAAGCCGGCCTGCCGGCGGGTCTCCTCAACGTCGTGGTCGGCGCGGGCAGCGAAATCGGCGACGCTTTCGTCAGTCATCCCGTTCCGCGGGTGGTTTCGTTTACCGGCTCGACGCCAGTCGGCCGCAACATCGCGGAACTTGCGGCGAAGGCGCCGATCATCAAGCGTGTCGATCTGGAGCTCGGTGGTAATGCTCCCTTCGTTGTGCTCGCGGACGCCGACCTGGATCAGGCCGTCGAGGCCGCAGTGTTCGGCAAGTTTCTGCACCAGGGCCAGATCTGCATCGCAGTTAACCGCATCATCGTCGAGGAGGCCGTTTATCATACGTTCGTCGAGCGCTTCGCCGCGCGGGTCGCGAGGCTGAAAATCGGCGATCCCAGCGACAGTGACACCATGGTCGGCCCGATCATCAACAACTCGCAGCTTCGCAAGTTGATGGAACGCATTGGCCGCGCGCGCGAAGACGGCGCGAAGCAGGTGCTCGGCGGCGAACCGAACGGATTGGTGTTGCCACCGCATATCTTCATAAACGTTACTAACGAAATGGAACTTGCAGCAGAGGAAATATTCGGGCCGGTGGCGCCGATTCTCCGAGTCGGCAATGCCGAAGAAGCGTTGGTTGTAGCCAATGAAACGAGCTTTGGATTAAGCGGCGCCGTGTTCACGCGCGACGTGCACCGGGGCATGCACTTTGCCCAGCGAATGCAGGTCGGTATGGCCCATGTCAATGATCAGCCTGTCATCGATTTGCCGACCTGTCCGTTTGGCGGCGAGAAGAACTCCGGCCTCGGCCGGTTCAACGGCTCTTGGGCCATCGAGGCTTTCACTACCGATCAGTGGCTGACAGCACAGCACGCGCCGCGAGGCTTTCCCTGGAATGCTTCCGCCGTACAGGGGCCATGGTCCTGAAGGTGCATAGCACGGACGATGTTGCTCAGTAGGCCAATTCCCCCCTGATAAACTACGCTACCGGCTTTTGTTTTGGGGACTGCTGCTGCCCCTGGCGCTGTCGGCATGGGTATCGTTATTGGGCGCCGGAACCGCTGGAACGGGGCTCGCATTGGGTTGCGTATATGTGCTTCGCGGCGTGTCAGAGGCTTGGAACTCCCGTCGTCCGGTGCTTGTTTCTTTCATGGCCCAGATCATCAGAACTATGGCAACGCAGACCATCGCGATCAGGAAGATAATTTAAGGGTACATTTCTGTTCATGCGATGCTCCTTCGCGCTCGGGCACAGCGAATGTGGCAACCAGTGTGCCAGCCATCTCATCAATCATGGAGGTCGGACGGCGCGGCGCGTTGAACCTCCGCGACTCTCGAACAGAGCTACCTGCATCATGTGCGCACGCAAGGAGCGGACCGGCCGATGTCGTCGTATGATGCGCCTTGAGCTCGCAGGGTTCGGCGCAACGCCGTTGATCGAACTCTATCTGACGGCCAGGGCGCCGGGAGAATTGGACGCTGCCGAGCTCAAAGCGACGCGTTTTCTGACCGGGTCCTGCCGTAACATCACTCGACATGGCCGGCGCATCGATGAGTGCATGTCATGGCAGATGGTTAACAAATATAACGATGCGTCGCTACTTGGCCGTGGACAATCCTCACTAGCGCACTGAGTTCAGGAGATGGTTAGATAGAGGTCTCGCGCCCGAAACGCCATCGAGGCGCGGCATCAGCAAACAGTCGATCCAAGCAGCGGGCGAAAATGCGCTGGTCGAGGCATACGGTGCAGCTGATTTTCTGAAGAACGTCCGGCGGCGTCATGAATGGTCTCATGACAGATGTCGTCGGCCGCCTGATCGAAAGAATGCGCGCCGGTTGGTCCGTCGGAAGGCTGGTTGACGGCCGTAAAGCAAGTCAGGGCTAAAGGCGCAACCGGACCTAGCGCTTAACTGACTTGGAGATAGACTTGGGTTTCAGCGGTTATCCCGGCGCCACTCTTCCGTTGCCAGGCGCATGGCTTCCGTGCGGTCGCAACCGGTCCGATCCATCCAGCGCTTGATCAGGCCCTCCTTCCCCTGCGCGCTCGTCATTGAAAAGACGCGCTGAAAATCCCGCTGGGTTTCCGATTGCCGTCGCAAGTCGGCTTGTCGCCGCGTTGCCGGATCCGGCCGCAGGGACTGCGATCCATGCTGCAACAGGTAATAAGCGACGCCACCGACTAACAGCAGCAGCAACAGGCCTAGAATGATTTGTTCCGTATCCATGTTCGCCACTCCGCTTGAGCTGGCTCAATATCCCTCCCGGCCCGGCCATTCGCATTGACGGATCGCAAGCCGGTGGGTGGCGGATCCAAGGGGTGGTTAGCTAAGGAGAACCACTGAACAGTTTGGCCCGTTTCGCGTGAGCGTAAAATTCGCAACTGCTCACATTTCCCTTATTCAATGTCCGTTTTGTCCCCACCAGCAGAGGAAAAGCGACATGCCGGGTCGAGCGGGGGCGCGAGGGAGCGTGATCACGGGTCGCGCTCAGACGTTCGGCAAGAAGTATCTCTTGATGTTGTCGCCGTCGGTCTTGAACAGCACGCGGGTGCCGCGAAGCTGCCGAATCTGCTTCTTGGTTCTTTTGATCATGCCGTGGCGCTTGCCAGCGTGGGCTGCCATTACTTTGCCGGTGGCAGTCACCTTGAAGCGCTTCTTTGCGCCTGATTTGGTCTTCAACTTGGGCATTCTGGCCTTCCTTTGGCTGCGAGATGACAAAGCGACTCGGCGATGGCCTCAATCGTCGCTTCGTTCTGAATATCCGAGACAGCGAAATCCTGCGGAAGCATTAGATCAACGATCTGCCGCTAACCGTCCGGACGCACGGCCCATTATTTGGGAATTTCCTGAACATGATGGCGGGCCTAATCTTGGCGAACGATCCAGCCGCTTCACTGCGCGCCGTTGTACCGAGAGTATCCGCCGATAGCAGGCCACGGGATAAGTTTTTATATTCATACTCGCACCCTTGCTTTGGCTGGGGGTAACGCTTTTCGAGGGAACCGACCGGAAAGATGAACGATCGCCTCGCAAGAACGTTCAACTAAATGCTGCGAATTCCCGCACCGTAAAAGTACGTAATGCGGTCGCCGATGTCACAAACGAAGCGGCGCAGAGTTGCACGCTGAAATTGATTCCAGCCAACGAGACGATGCTGATCGTTGAACAGGAAGAAGCGAATCGCGCTTTCGATACCTTTGCACCGGATTTCATACTGCGGGCCACCCCCGACCAACACCTCAACCACCATGAACAAAAAGCCTTCGCATTCTTTCGCAGCCGAGTTGAGGCCTTTTGTAGCTCCGTTCCGCTTCGACGGATCGAGCGAGTTTCACCTCAAATCGCAGAAGACCAGGGAGAGGGGAGGTCTCGACAAGGGCCAGGGCGAGGAGATTATCGAGGCCAACCACAAACGGTTGAGTGATTTCCAGGAAAAGCTCTACGCGCAGAACAGTTGGTCGTTGCTGCTGATCTTCCAAGGCATGGACGCCGCCGGCAAAGACAGTGCCATCAAGAGCATCTTCAAGGGCATCAACCCGCAGGGCTGCGAGGTCCATTCCTTCAAGCAGCCGTCAACGCTTGAGCTCGATCATGATTTCATGTGGCGCAGCGTGATCGCGCTGCCGCGGCGTGGCCGCATCGGCATCTTTAACCGTTCTTATTATGAAGAGTGCCTGGTGGTGCGGGTGCATCCGGAGATTCGCGCTAAGGAGAAGATTCCCGACCGGCTGATTACCAGGAATATCTGGCGCGAGCGGTTTGAGGACATCTCTTCCTTTGAGCGCTACCTCGCGCGCAATGGCACAATCATCCTGAAATTCTTCCTCAACATATCGAAGGAAGAACAGCGCCAGCGCTTTCTCGCGCGACTGGATGAGCCTTCGAAGAACTGGAAGTTTTCGATGGCCGATATCGCCGAGCGCGCACTGTGGGAGAAATACCAAGCGGCGTATCAGGAGGTTATCAGGCATACCTCAAGCGAGGCGGCGCCGTGGCATGTGGTACCGGCCGATCACAAATGGTTCGCGCGAGTGGTGATCGGCTCCACTGTCGTCAGCGCGCTCAACAGGCTCGATTTGCAGTTCCCCAAGATCGACCCTGCTTCGCTGCAGGAGTTCAAGCTGGTCCGCAAGGCATTGCTGGCGGAGGGGCAGGAGCGAAAAGTCGGTAAAGTCGCCGGTCAACAGGTTAAGTGAACATAGAAAGGGTTTCAAGCGCTTAGCAGAGCCAGCACAGCCGCGGCGTCCGGGATGTTCGGGGCGACTTTCTTTATGCGTCCATGCTGGCAGGTCCATTGGTACCGATGCGTGCCCACCGCATCAGCACGATTGCAAAACAGACGATGACCAGGACGGCATAAGGCTTTCGGGGCTCACGGGAGTTCTCCTTTGCCTGGAATATCAAACCCAAGAATGAACTTGAGCGCAGCGCAAAGATCACAGCCATAACCGTATCATTTTGGCGATGGCGCTGTCCCGTCGCTGACCGCTGCTGCTCACTCGACGAGCGCCTGCTTGATTTTCCCAATTGACCGGCGCCGCATTCGGGCAGGACGCAGTACTATTCAAACGCTCCGAGCCGCGACGTCACCAACTTTTGCGTCTGGCCCTTGATCCCCAGTCGATCGAGTAGAGCGTTGGCAACAGCTTCCGAGGATGCTGGATTTTGTCCCGTGATCAGGTCGCCATCGGAGATGGCATAGGGCTGCCATTTCTCTTTCCGGGAATAGTTGCCGCCGTTGTTCCTCAACATATCTTCGACCAGGAACGGTAAGACGTCAGTCAGTTCAATTGCAGCCTCCTCGAGGTTGGAAAATCCGGTGACGGATTTGCCGGCGACAAGGGGCAGCCCATTGGATGCCCTGGTAGAACGCAACGCGCCGGGCCCATGGCAGACGAGCCCTAATGGACGACGCGTGCGGGCCATGGTTTCGATCAGTGCGATTGAGTGGGGATCATTGGCGAGATCCCATAACGGCCCGTGGCCGCCTGGATAGAAGGCGGCATCATGGTCGCGGGCCGAAACGCTCGACAGCGTCCGGGTGTTCGTCAACTCGGCTTGTGCATGACTGTCGCGCTGAAAGCGAATAGTCGCTTCGGTCTCCGCTTCGGCCCACTCGCTTCTTGGATCGACCGGGGGCAGGCCTCCGTCGGGAGATGCAAGTGTGAGAACGATGCCGGCGTCCTTGAAGATGTAATAGGGCGTAGCGAGTTCGTCGAACCAGAGGCCAGTCTTCTTCCCAGTGTCCCCAAGTCGGTCGTGCGAGGTTAGTACGATCAATATCCTCATCTCAGGTTTACTCCTCTGCTCGGCACTTGGTGGCGGAGCATCGGGCATCATGGTTCGATGTTCATTGAGGGTCATCAATTTTGCCGTCAAAGGTCAAACCAGCGCTGATTGGCACAGGCTTTTGGTTGTTGTCGCGTCACATTGATTGTCGGTGAACTTTCGAAGGTCGTCCTGGTCGAGCGCCTGTTCGGTTTTACCAGAGACCAGGTCCCTCTGATTTCGAGCCGGATTACTCTCGTGATCGGCCCCAAGATAAAGGCGACGAGTTGGTGCGCGGCCTCTTTCGTGGAATGTCTGTTGTTGAAGCATCATCATTTGATGGGGATCTCAGCTGAGCATCTCCCATTCATGAAAACTGATCCCCGTCAAGGCCCTAAGACAACTGCAGCGGCATACTGTGCCACGCTTCCGTACTCCCGGAACGAAAGACGGCCGAGTGTTGAGAAGATTCGACGCTGCTGAATAGGCTGATCTGAACAAAGTTGGACTTCTGCCGCATGTCCCATGTCGATCATGTAGGCCAAGCAGAGGTGTCGTTGAGTCGTCCGCCGACCCTTTCCTCGAGCTGTGTCGCTGTTACGGCCGCTTCGGGTGGAATTGCGGTTGCCAATCTCGATTACGACCAGCCGATGCTGACCGAAATCATGCGTCTAGGCTTAGGTTCATCGCTCCGCTGGTCCGACAAGAGGGAGAGACTGCATGCGAAGTTCGTGTACCTGCGTCGCGCTTGCCGCGTTCATCCTGGGCATTTGCAGCTCCATGGGTGCAGCCCAGCCGCAGAGTGAAGATAAAAAGTCGGGAGATGCTCCTTGGAGTACCGGGCGCACAGTTTTGCCGGACAATCAGGGTCAACCCCAGCCACAGGGCTGGACCGGCCCACTATCGACCGGCACTGGCGGCGCTCCACCGACAAGTCCACAGGGGGGCACACCGCCAGACATGCAACCCGCGCCGGGCGGTGCGACCAAGAGCATCGTTGATCCTTCTCCTAAGTACTAACGCGTGACGTGGCTGCACGAAGGGAGAGCCCCGATGAATGGCCCCATCGCCGGTCCGGCCTTGCGGTTTGCTGTTGCATCTACGGGGTCAGGGCAGGAGGCCTCGGTACTCTCACTGTTCGCAATCACAGCGGAGAGAGCTGTGCTATCGACGCGCAGTAGACGGGGCAGGAGGAAAAAATCTGTCTAGAAAATGATGTTTGTCATGATGCCCACGTCTCGTGCTGTGCGCATAGTGGCAATTGAGTTTGATCTCCAACGCCCGTTGGAACCGCTTGGAAAGGCTTGTGTATGAAGGGACGTGTCCAGGCAGCCGTGTACCGGCGTGATCTGCTTCGCCTGGCGATTGTAAGCACTACCGCCGCGACCGCTGGAACGTTGACCATCGAGCCCATCGTGGCTGAGCCCTCGGGTAGCGGTAAGCGGAAGCCCCGTTACCGGGCGAACTCAGCCGAGGTTCAAAACTTCTATCGCGTCAACAGCTATCCCGCCCGATAAGGAGGCGCGCATGCTGTTCAGGAAGTCGGAACGTCGCAGTCGTGGGCAAGCAGCTGTCGCGCCGTGTCAACCACGCACGGGCATCGATCGCCGTACCTTCTTGAACCGCTCGGGCGTCACCATCGGTGCGCTGGCGGTGCTTGGCGACTTACCGCTCGGTTGCGTTCGCCAGGCGGAAGCCGGCCCGCCGCCTCCCGCGGGTGCCACAGTTAACACCCGTAAGAACATCTGCACACATTGTTCCGTCGGTTGTTCGGTTATCGCAACAGTCACGAACGGCGTGTGGACCGGGCAGGAGCCAGACTATGGCAGCCCGATCAATCGTGGATCGCATTGCTGCAAAGGCGCTGCGGTTCGAGATGACGTCTTGAGTGAGCGCCGCTTGCGCTACCCCGTGAAGCTTGTCGATGGCCAATGGACGCGTCTGTCATGGGAGCAGGCCATCGACGAGATCGGGGACAAGCTCATTGAAATTCGCGAGAAGTCCGGACCGGATTCGGTGTACTGGCTTGGATCCGCCAAGTTCACAAATGAAGCCGCCTACCTCAACCGCAAGCTTGCGGCCTTCTGGGGCACGAACAATGCCGACCACCAGGCGCGTATCTGCCATTCCACGACGGTCACCGGGGTAGCCAATACCTGGGGCTATGGCGCGATGACCAATAGCTACAATGATATTCGAAATGCCAAGACCATCATGGTTATGGGCGGCAACCCAGCCGAGGCGCACCCGGTTTCGCTTCAACACATTCTTGAAGGCAAGGAGCTGAACCGGGCCAACATGATCGTCATCGATCCACGAATGACGCGGACGGCCGCGCACGCGACGGAGTATCTTCGTGTTCGCCCCGGAACCCACATCGCGACGATCTACGGCATGCTTTGGCACATCTTTCAGAACGGCTGGGAGGACAAGGAATTTATCCACCAGCGGTCGTACGGCATTGACGAGATCCGCAAGCAAGTCGCGAAGTGGACGCCCCGGGAAGTCGAGCGTATTACAGGTCTGCCTGAAGCACAGGTCAGCCATGTCGCGGAAATGTTCGCCAAAGAGAAGCCCGCAACATTGATCTGGGCTATGGGGCAGACGCAATTCTCGACCGGTACAGCGAACGTCCGTGCCAGCTGCATACTGCTGCTGGCGACAGGCAACGTCGGATGTCCCGGAGGCGGCGCCAATATTTTTCGCGGCCACACCAATGTGCAAGGCGCTACCGATCTCGGCCTCGATGTGACGACGTTGCCACTCTACTACGGCCTGACCCAGGATGCCTGGCAGCATTGGTGCAGGGTATGGGAGATCGATTACGACTGGATCGCTTCGCGCTTCGCGAGCAAAACGCTGATGGAAAGTCCGGGAATTCCGAGCACGCGCTGGTTCGACGCGAGTTTATTGCCGAAGGATCAGGTCACACAGCCCGACAATGTGCAGGCGCTGTTCGTCATGGGGCATGGCGTCAACACGATCACCCGGATGCCGGAAGCCAAGCGAGGGATAGAAAAGCTCGAACTGCTGGTTGTGTGTGATCCGTATCCGACCGCGTGGTCGGTGCTCTCGGAACGCAAGAACGGCATCTATCTTTTACCGGCCTGCACCAGCTTCGAGATGGATGGTTCGCGAACCGCCTCGAACCGCTCGCTGCAGTGGGGTGAGAAGATCGTGGACCCAGCGTTCGAATCGAAAAACGACTACGAGACGTTCTATCTGCTCGCGCGCAAGCTGGGTTTCGCCGACCGTATGTTCAAGAACATCAAGGTAGAAAACGGCGCGGTGCCGGCGGAGGATATTCTGCGCGAGATCAATCGCGGCGGCTGGTCGACGGGCTATTGCGGACAATCGCCGGAGAGGCTCAAGGCGCACATGAGGAACCAAGCCAAATTCGATCTGGTCACCCTGCGGGCGCCGAAGGATGATCCGGAAGTGGGTGGAGACTATTACGGCCTGCCGTGGCCGTGTTGGGGGACGCCCGAGTACAGACATCCCGGCACGCCGATTCTCTACAATACCAATCTTCCGGTAAGCGAAGGCGGCGGCACGTTCCGCGCGCGGTTCGGCGTCGAACGCATCGTCAAGCGCAAGGTGATGGAGAACGGGCAGGAAGTCGAAAAGGAGCAACACGACAATTTGCTTGCCGATGGGTCGTATTCGGTCGGTTCCGAAATCAAGGACGGCTACCCCGAGTTTACGCTGGCCGTGCTGAAGAAACTGGGCTGGGACAAGGACCTGACTCCGCAGGAAATGGAGGTCATCCAACGCGTCAATCGTGCCAATCCCGATGCGGTGTCATGGGCGCTGGATCTTTCCGGCGGCATTCAACGTGTCGCGATCGAGCACGGTTGCTCGCCGCACGGCAACGGCAAGGCCCGCATGATCGCCTGGAATTTGCCTGATCCAATTCCGGTCCATCGCGAACCGATCTACACCCCCCGTCCGGATCTCGTGGCTGATTATCCGACGCTGCCGGATGCCAGGCAATTCCGCGTGCCCAATATCGGCTTCAGCATTCAGAAGGCTGCCGTTGACAAAGGCATTGCCAAGCAGTTTCCCCTGATCCTGAGTTCGGGACGGCTTGTAGAATACGAAGGAGGCGGCGAAGAGACGCGATCCAGTAAATGGCTAGCAGAACTGCAGCAGCACATGTTCGTCGAAATCAATCCGGTGGATGCAGGCGCCCGCGGAATCAAGGATGGCGGATGGGTTTGGGTAACCGGGCCGGAGAGTAATTCGAGGGCTCGCATGAAGGCCGTTGTGACGGAAAGAGTAGGCGAGGGAGTTGCCTGGATGCCTTTCCACTTTGCCGGTTGGTACGAAGGCATCGATCTGCGTCCCAAGTATCCGAAAGGTGCCGATCCGATCGTACTCGGCGAGAGCGTGAACACGCTCACGACCTACGGATACGATCCATCGACCGGCATGCATGAGCCGAAGGCCACCCTTTGTCAGATCAGGGCGGCGTAAGAGGATAGAGCCATGGCGTGCATGAAATTCCTTTGTAGATGCTGCAATGCCTGCGTCACCATCCGCAAAAACTAGAATGACGTCTCCTGGAGAATGACGGCAAGCCAAGTAAGTTCGGTTTCGATGCATGCATTGCACGGTCCGGCCCTGTGGGGGGGGGCCGTGTAACATGCATCAATCCGACAGACGATTGCCCTCAGGCTGCTTCGAAAGATTTGTGCATCAGCTGCGGCTACTGCTTCTATGCCCGCCCACTCGCGGCGCCGCAATATCCGATGGTCAATTTCGAGTTTCGCGGCAAGACGTCGCGGGGGTCGCGTCGGCAATGCGGACTGCGGGCGTACGCGCGCAAGCGCAGTGGTCTGTGCTGGATCGCGAGGGCACCAATCCTGACCGGAGTGCGGGCAGGACATTTGACGTTGCGCCGGAAACTCGCCGCGATCCTGGAAGGTTGGCTGTTAGTCTAGTGCAGCGATACAGATACATCAGCGATCGCCCGGCTGATACATGGTGGTGCGCCAAACGGGCGTTCGCATGGCAGGCCCTGCGGCGGATCAAGGTTTAGTGGCGGACCTCAGCTACCAAGTGCACGACTTTGCTCGCTATGATGTACAATTTCCAGTGCGAGATCGTAGCGACCGAGCCGCTCAGCTATCCCCTCTGCCGTCAGTTCGAGCGCGCGCCCGGGGCGGGCTTGCCAACCGAAGCTACTGCGTCCGGCGCGCAGGAATCGACGATTTCGGCGGCGCGCCGAGGTGTGATGCTTCGATGAGAGGCCTCGCGATAGTGTTCACGGGACATCGGAAGCAGCAACAATCCAATAATATCTGACCTGCCAATAGTCGTAGACGTCCTGGTTGCGGGCCCGAGTTGTTTGCTCCCAATGTTCCCCTTGCTCGATCTTCGGCGCGTTCTTAAGCTCCCCTTCGGTGATGTCCACCTGGAAGCCATCGGGCTTTTCATTCCAGGTCAACATCGACCAGGGAATAGGGTAGTGGTCCTCTCCGATGCCGAGGAAGCCGCCGAAACTCAGGATTGCGTAGGCGATCTGGCCTGTGAGCTTGTCGATCATCAGGCGCTCTACCTTCCCGATGCGCTTGCCGTGTACGTCATAGACCGGCATTCCTTCCACGCTGTCGCTAATGATGAAAGAAGTATGGCCCTCTTGCATCGGGGCGGGTTGCTCCCAATAACCATAGACCCGCTCGTGGCGGTTCGGGTTCGCTTGCTCCCAGCTTTCCACTGGCTCGGCCTTCGGCGCTTTCTTGAGTTGCTCCTCGGTGATGTCGACGCGATATCCACCGAGCTTTTCATCGTAGTTCAGCATCGGCCAGGGAATCGGATAGTGGGTCCCACCGATACCGAGGAATCCCCCAAAACTCAGGACCGCGTAGGCGATGCGGCCGCCGGCCTTGTCGATCACTAGCCGCTCGACCTTCCCGATGCGCTTGCCCTGTGGATCATAGACCGCAGTGCCTTCGACGCGATCGCTTGCGATCAGGGAAGACGCAGTTCCGCTCTCCGTCGCGGGTGCGCGCTGTATTGTAGTCACCATTGATTGTCTCCTTGATTGGCATTCGAAATCAGAGCATCGGCCCCCAGATTACCAATCGATGGTTTCGGAGGCTTGCACCCTATTGCATGCAGCTAAGCGCTACGCTGCCATCGCGTCGGCTGCATTGATGGCCGTCAACGCACGTGCACGGTCTGCGGATGCTCGCGTTTGGTGAACTCGACGTCCAGCTCGCATAGCGACCTTTGCGTCAAGTGAAGAGCGTTGCGGCGTGTAAAGAACGCCAATTGAACGTCAGGGATCAGCGTCCATTGGCACGCTAGGCGTCGCTCACCGCTACTGAAGCCGCTAAACCACCGGCCGGGCTGGCCGATTCGAAGGTCGCGCAGCGCGTCCCCGCACGCGAGGACTGGCGATCTGACGCGACTTTTCCGGCCGTCAATGCTCGAGGAGCTAACGCGACCTGCAGCAGGCAAGCGACATTTCTACGAAACCTTAGCAAACAGATAGCATTGTGACCGGCCTCTCATGACCTGCTTCGACGGCGCGTCCTAGCTGACTGATGCGAATTTATACGCTCGTGTTTCCTTCGGCGACAATTACTTTGGAAGCGTAACGCGCGGTGGGCTCAGATTGCCCTCGAGAGCCTTCGGACGCGCATCAAGGACTCGTACTTGTCGAGGTATTCCTTTGCCATACGATTTGTGTGAAGCGTTCCTCGAAAGGTACACGTACCCTGCGGCGGTCAATCTGGCAGAGGCGGCTACTGCATGAAATGCTTCCTCCTCACCCTCGACCACGAAGCCCGTAACGTTTTCCTCCACTATCTCTGGCACCGAGCCGGATCGATAGGCAATTACTGGCGTCGCGCATGCCATTGCTTCGATCATAAAAGGCCGAACGGCTCTGGCCATTCGATTGGAAAACAGCCAATGGGGGCAATCTGTGCAATTCGCATGAATCCGAATCCAACGTCGACTGTTCGGGAGTGCCAAAGGGCGCAACTCACTGCCTCGACAGGAGATGGTCAATATCATGGTGCAGCCCAAGCTCCCCAACCTGCGACATCCGTGACGCCGCGGCCCCCCAACGCCGCTACGGTCGTATTGAGATGGACGGTTTCTTCGCGGGCCGCCCGCCGTAGCGGGCATGGCGTGATCCTCGCCGCGCCGACGCCTGCCAGCGCAGGAACACGTCCGCGAGTTCTAACAGCGCCGGACTTTGCGAACGATCAATGTGCCGTCGGGCCGGTGGTGGCGCTCGACTACTATCCGGCAGTCGTCCCAGGCGTAGCTACGCCACGCCGGCTCGCGCACGATCACGTCGCGTTCGACCACGCGAGGTGGAGGACGAACGACTTCTTCTTCCCAGACCTGAGCTGAGCTGGGCCATGCGGCCAAAGTCGTCATAATGACCGCAAGGCCTATCGCGAAAATTCTCATGCTGTCTCTCCTTGCAATTTGACCGGTTGGCAGTGGGGCCCAACGCTTGGCGATGTTGGATGTTGCCGTCGGTTGCGAAAATAAAGCACATGAGGCGCAGGCCGGAAATTGACGGCTGTCAAGGGCGCACTCGAGCGGCAGAGCTAGAAAAGCAGCCCGCGCCAGTTGGGCCACCAGACGCTCTCGAATGGTCCATATTGCTGATGCTGCTTTCTCGACCGGTGTGCTCAGATACGATCTTTGCTCTGCTTTGTCTTTACTTTGCGGCCGCCGGCACATGGCTCGCCGTTCTCGGAGGCACCTGGTATTATACGATGGCCGGAGTCGGCGTGCCCGCAGACTGCCTCGCGAGTAAGTCTACGTCACCTTCGGCTTACATCCCCATCTCGGAAAAGAATACCATCGATCTTGCCAAAACGGTGAGCCGACTGCACCCTCTTTACCATTCATATTGATGAGCGAGAATGGTGAGATGGATCATGAAAGAAATTGCAGGATGCGGGCTCTTCAGAAGCCGATTTTACAGAAGCCATGGACTCAACGAACTGGCGGAGGAAGTCACCCTGGCGCTGGGCTAAGATCAGGTGCCTCGGCATTTCAAATCAAGTCATGCTGCCCGGCATGAAGCAGCGGACCGTGGTTCCCATGTAGTCGCGGATCGGCCAAACCATGGTTCTTCCCACCCTGTTCGGCTCGGTGATGACGGCCTCATCCGGAACGTCAATCCATTGGTTGTCGAGCCGTACGCGGTAGTGGCCGTCGCGGGTTTCCCAATCGACATCGCTGACCGCCGTGCCGTCGGCGTCGGAGCAGCAGGGTCCCTTGCCCGATCTGAGCTGGTCGAACCAGGCTTTTAGCGGCGAATTGACGTGGCGGCCGTCGTCGCGGGCGTGCGCCGATAGTATCGGCGATGCCAGCGCCAGGATACAAGCAGCCGAAATGGCAATAGGTCGTTTCAAGCGCGTTGCGAACACATCAGTCTCGCGTCGGGATGTTGGAGCTTCGGGCGCGATCTGAATGGTAACGTCATGAGTCAACGCTGTCGTTGACAACGAGCAATTTTAGAATGATTGGGATTTGACCTGCATTGCGTGCGCGTGCATTGCGCAAGCTCTTCATCTGCGGGGTCTTGTCCTTCCAAAAGACCGCTTCGAACTTCAGGATGGCGCGATGGATCGCGAGGACGGTGTCGAGCTCTTCAATAACTACCGTGTCGATTTGACCGCTTTTCAGGCACTCTCGAGATGCGCCGCGGATCAACCAGTTGGATATCTCACTGACGCGCGAGATGTTTGGCAGCTCCCGGAAATGGGGTTCGTCGACGTCGGGCAACATTTCCGCCGCGGTACTGGCCAGAGCAATCGCACACTCGAAGTCACCATGCGGCCAATGCTCGATGGCGGCGTGGATCTGCCGCGATGCGGAGTTGGAACAGGTCTCGACGTGATGAGGGTTGCTGATCGCCTATTCTTCACGCTAGATGCGAGCCCTCACTGAGACGAATGCAGTTCGCTATTCGCAAGTGTGGAGAGGCGGGGCCATAGAGCGGATCGCCGCCCGGACAATTGATGTATACTAGTTCGAGTGTACCCGTCGCTGCAAAGCGCTCCACGTACCGGACAGGCAACTTGGGCAACGTTCCTTTGCAGGTAACGCCTCATCTCACAGCTCCATGAGAGGCGTATCTTGTCGAGCGGACACTGTGCGATCATGCGCGCCACGAACGCCGACGGCGCGGCGAGGGGTAGTCACCGACTGATCAGTTCTTGCCAGCTATCGGCCAGCAATGCCGGGTTCCATTCCTGAATTGACAGCGGTCAACGCTTCCTCTCCAGGAGCGGGCTAGCGTGGGTTATTCATTCGGGATTGGCCATGCGAAAGATGATGCAAGGCATCGCCACGGTTTTCGCGATCGCTGTCGTATCGCCAGCGTTCGCCCAAGGCAACGTACGCTACGAGTTGCTCCCTGAGCCGGATGTCAAATCCAACACCTCTTATCGGACGGCTACGGCCTATGTAGTCGACAAGAAGGAAAATCAAATGTTTGTATGTTCGGCGCGCTACAACTATCGTGACCTGACAGCGAACAATGGTTCGTGCGTCAAGCTCGACCCGACGATCGGCCGGCCATCGCTAAACGAGACATATGTGGCCCATCCAGTGACGGGGTCCACGATATTGAACCCGTTCCTGCCGGTGATCTGGTTTATCCATCCAGGCAGCGGCGATGTTCAGTTTTGCGCCATTCGTCACGCCGGCCTATGCGTGAAAATTAGTCTGCCGTGAAGGACAGAGGAGTCACATCATGACCGTGACGGAGGCCACCCGTACTATCGAACTACCTTCAGGTGAACACATTCCAATGCTCGGCCAAGGGACCTGGCACCTGGCCGAGAATCCGCTGAACCGGACCAACGAGATCAAAGCGCTACGTCTGGGCATCGATCTCGGCATGAATCTGATCGACACGGCCGAAATGTACGCCGACGGTGGCGCCGAAAGGCTTGTCGGCGAGGCCATCAAGGGACGGCGCGACGAGAGTTTTCTGGTGAGCAAGGTGCTGCCTCAGAACGCCACACGACAGGGCACGATAGCGGCTTGCAACCGAAGTCTTGCCCGGCTTGGGGTGCATGAGATCGATCTCTATCTGCTGCATTGGCGAGGACTCACTCCGCTGGAAGAAACCGTCGATGCTTTCGAGGCTTTGGTGGGCGCAGGCAAGATTCGGAACTGGGGCGTCAGCAATTTCGATATCGGCGACATGCAGGAACTCGTCGACTTGCCCAATGGTGCCAACGTCGCGGCCGATCAGGTGCTCTACAATCTCGAGCGTCGGGGCATCGAGTTCGACCTCATGCCATGGTGCCAGAGCAGCGGCGTCCCCGTTATGGCCTATTCGCCGATCGAGCAGGGCCGAGTGTTGCGTCATGTCACACTCAAGACCATTGCCGCTCGTCTCGGCGCGACCCCGGCACAAGTGGCGCTGGCATGGGTGCTACGCCAGGACGGCGTATGTGCGATACCGCAGTCGGGCAAGCCGGAACATGTTCGCGAGAATCGTGGCGCCCTAGACGTTCGCTTGACGCCACAGGATCTCGCCGATCTCGATGAAACCTTTCCGCCGCCGCACCGCAAACAACCTCTGGCGACGCATTGAGCCCAGTTCGGGAGCCATCCTAACATGAGTACACAAATCCGCCACATCGTCTGTCCGCATTGCACAAGCATCAACCGAATTCCGGCCGGGAAGGATGCGCGCCGGGCGAAATGCGGCCATTGCCACCAACTCCTGTTTACGGGGCATCCGACGCCGGTTTCCGCTCGCGCCTTTGCCACCCACATCCAGCGCAACGATATTCCCGTCGTGGTCGATTTCTGGGCGGAGTGGTGTGGGCCCTGCAAGGGGATGGCACCGGCTTTTGAGCGCGCCGCCGGCGAGTTCGAACCCGAACTTCGTTTTCTGAAGGTTGACACAGAGGCCGAGGCCGATCTGTCAGGCCGTTACAACATTCGAAGCATTCCAACGCTGATGCTATTCCATAAAGGCAATATCGTCGCCCAACGCACTGGAGCTGTGGGTGCCGAGGCGTTGCGCCAATGGTTACGCCAGCATGCGCCATCGGCCGCGCCTGCAGCCTCATGAGTACACCATCACAGTCTTGATGTTGACGAACTCCCTGATGCCGTAGCAGGACAATTCACGCCCATAGCCGCTTTCCTTGATGCCTCCAAAAGGCACTCTCGGATCGGAACGAACGTTGTCGTTGACGAAGACCATTCCCGATTCAATCTCGAACTCTGCAATCCTTTCTCCGCGCACAAGATCGCGGGTGATCACGCCGCCGCCAAGTCCGAATGGGCTGTCGTTCGCGACCGCAATCGCCTCGGCCTCGTTCCGGGTCGGGATGATTGCCGCAACCGGACCGAACAATTCCTCTTCATAGGCCGGCATGCCTTTCCCTACGTCGGTGAGGACTGTCGGCGGATAGTAGGCTCCCGGATGATTGGGCACCTTGCCGCCGAGGAGGAGGCGCGCTCCCTTTCCGACGCTTGCGACGACCTGCCGGTGCAAGGAGTCGCGCAAATCGTGCCGCGCCAGCGGACCTATCTCTGTCCCATGTTCGAATGGGTCTCCCATCTTGGTCTGGCTCATCAGCTCGACAAAGCGTTTCTCGAAAGCCGGCCTGGCCTTTTCGACCACGATGAATCGCTTGGCAGCGATGCAGCTCTGGCCCGAATTCAGCAGCCGGCCCCTGGCGCATATGGCGGCGGCGGAATCGGTATCGGCATCTTCCAGGATCAGATAGGGGTCGCTGCCGCCCAGCTCGAGCACCGTCTTCTTGAGCATGGCGCCAGCCTTGCTCGCGACTGCGCGCCCGGCGGCGCCGCTGCCCGTCAGGGTCACCCCGCGCACGAGCGGATGCTCGATCACGGCCTCGACTTGCTTGCTTGTGATCATCAATGTGCGGAGCAGATTTTCGGGAAAGCCGGCGTCGCGAAAGATCTGTTCGATCGCAAGCGCACAACCCGGAACGTTCGAGGCATGCTTGAGCAACGCGGCATTGCCCGCCATCAGGCTCGGTGCTGCGAAACGAAAGACCTGCCAGAATGGAAAATTCCAGGGCATGACCGCCAACACTACCCCGAGCGGGTTGAACGCGACGAAAGTCCTGCATGCTTCCGTCCATACCGGCTGACGTGTCAGGAAATTCTCCGCATTGTCGGCAAAGTACTCGCAAGTCTTGGCGCATTTCTCGGCCTCTGCAACACCCTCGTGGAAGGGCTTTCCCATCTCCTCCGCCATCAACTTTGCATATTCGCGCGCCTCCTTGTTCAGGATCTCGGCTGCGTTGCGCATCAGCGAAGCGCGGTGTTCGAAACCGGTGCGGCGCCAGGCGAGGTAATCCTGGTGAACCGTGCCGACGACGTCTTGCGCCTTCTCGGTCGACCATTCCTCATATGTCGCAAATGGCTCACCGGTGGTGGGGTTGACGGATTGAAATGTCATCGCGGATGGTCCTCGCATCGCGCTCGGCCGGGCGGCACTCGCTGCGTCGATCACCATGAGTATGCGGGGTTCGATAGACCATGACGGCCGTCAATTTGCGCTCTTGCAATGCAAGCTTTGATTATCGCCAGCTCTGGTCCACGCACGCCTTGGGCTGTTCGCCGCGGTCCTGGGCCAGCGACGGGTAGTCGGTGTATCCCTTCTCACCTCCGCCGTAGTAACTGCTGGGATCATCGGCGTTGAGTGCCGCGCCCAGACGCAGACGGTCTGGCAAGTCGGGGTTGGCGAGGAATTTCCGGCCGTACGCGATCAGATCGGCCCATCCCTCCCGAAGCCACTGCGCTCCGCTCTCGGCATCGAAGCCGCCTGCCACGATCAGGGTTCCCCTGAACCTGTTCCGGACCAGCTTCGCCATATCCAGAGCGGCTGGATCCGGTTCTTTCCCGCTTTGCATCTGCTCGAGCGCGGGGTTGACCATATGCAGATAGGCCAACCCGTATTCGCTCAGGCGTTCGGCCACATAGCCAAAGGTTGCTTGTGGGTTGTCGTCATGTATGTCGTTCAATTTTCCCAACGGGGATATGCGCACGCCGATGCGATCCGGTCCCCAGACCGGCGTCAGGGCCTCGACGATTTCAAATAGCAGGCGGGTGCGGCTCTCCACCGCGCCGCCATAGGCGTCGGCGCGCCGATTGGTGCCGCTTTCGATAAACTGGTCGAGCAAATAGCCGTTGGCTGCATGGATCTCCACGCCGTCGAAATCGGCCGCCACTGCATTCCTTGCCGCACGCACATATTGCGCCACCACGTAGGGCATCTCCTCGATGTCAAGCGCGCGGGGTCGTACAAAGGGAACGAGCGTGCCTTCCCCCCGCTCGTTTTCGATGAAGGCCTTTCCAGCAGGGATGATGGCCGAGGGAGCGACGGGCAGCATGTTGTCGGGCTGTAGCGCAGGATGTGAAATGCGGCCGACGTGCCAGAGCTGGCAAAACATCAGGCCCGCCGCCTGATGCACCGCGTCGGTAATACGTTGCCACGCCTCGACCTGCTCGCGGCTATGAATGCCGGGTGTCCAGGCATAGCCCTGACCCTGCATCGACACCTGCGTCGCTTCGCTGACGATCAGCGCCGCCGAGGCGCGCTGCGCATAGTAGCAGGCCGCCAACGCGCCCGGCACATTGCCGGGCTGTCGAGCGCGCGAGCGCGTCAGCGGGGCCATAACCACGCGATGGGACAGATTGAATGGACCAAGGCGGTACGGCAGGAACAGTGGTGCGGTATCCGTCTTCCGGCTCGCTTCTTGCGTTGGTGTCGCTGTCACCACGTCATCCATCGCCTGCTCCTGCATAGAGAAGAACCTCATTGCAATCCTAGCCACCTCGAGAACCGCCCTCACTGACGATTGTCAACCAAACGGGTCAGAGCAACGATATGACTAAGACAAAATGGTTGGAACGCGTCATCCGCCAGACTATCGCTGCAGTCATTCAATCGAGATGGCCTCCGATCGATGGCCGGACGAAGCCCGGCGATCGGAGACCGAGCTGCGGTTCGTCTGCACGGCCTGCGGTAACCGGGGCGCTGATGTACGGCCGCACGTTGCGCCTGCCCTCATGGGCACGATGCAATGAAAGAGGCCGCCAACTGATGCGGCCCTGCTTCAGCGTTATGACTTCACCGGTGCCTTGCAGGTCTTGCAGCCGTCCTCGGTATTAACGTCTTAAGGCGATTCGGGATGAGATCGACGGTTGACGCGTCTTCGTTGTCCTGAAAGAGGCTGGCCGTGCCGGTCCATGGTCTTTCATGACGAACCGCCAAATTCATGCACTCGGCATTCGTTCAGATCAAATTAGGCCACCGTAATTGTAAGATAGGCCACTCGATGTCGGTGGCACACAGCAAGGCCTTTGATGATGCAGTGATTGCCATCCTGGAGGCACGCGCCAAACACTGAGGATAAACGTGGTAGCGCGATATCAAAACCTCCAGCTTGCGACCGGCCTTCACCACTTCAGCATTTTCATCGCTCCTTGTGGCGACCTGATAAAGTTCCTCCACCGCCTCTTTGGACCGCGGCTTGGTCGCGTCCTGCGCTTGCGAAACGGAAAGGCGTTTCAGCGCGTCAGATCTTCAATCAAATGCTTCTCCAGCAATGCGTCAGCTTGCCCCAGTAGCCCGGCTGCTGGTCTGGCGGACGTCATCTGTCCGCGGACGTTACACTTTGGTTGATCTGCGCCTTCAAGGGGGCCATGACTGTTCTTCCGCCTACGCTTGATTTCCAACTTTCGTTCTTACACCGCACGCAGCGTCAGCGTGTCGTGACTGCGATCAATTATTGCGGTCCGTAAGGAGCTCCTTGGCGGCCGATTACGTATTCTTACGGTACGGAGATCTATAAAAAGGTCGGATCATCAGGGCGATAACAGGGTTAGTGTGGTGGGAATTGGCAGCATGAAGAAGAACGAGAACAGGAAGGTGCAGCGATGAAGGCGAAACCGCGCGCACTAGACTACTATCGGCGAATGTTAGCCGCGCAGAACCATGCGATGAAACAGCTCGATGAGCATGCCAAGATAATGCTGATTGCCAGGAGCCAGGAGGTTCCAGTCAATTCGGAGCCGGCGGCCCATTGGTACTTCGTAATTTCGGGAGCGGTTCGGCGATCCGCCATCCGTTCAGACGGGCGGCGGCAGATTCTCGACTTGATGTTGCCGGGAGATTTCTTCGTCGTCGTCGATGGAAACGAAGATCTAACGGTTGAGGCGATCGCCGAGGAAACAGCGTTGGCTAGTTACTCTAGTCAAAGGGTCGAGCAATTGGCGCAGCGCGATGTGGAGTTCGCCCGCGAGCTCCGCAGTGTCGCATTTCAGACCCTGTCGCGGATTCAGGACCAATTGCTGATCATCGGCGGCGTAAGGGCGGTCGAAAAGGTCGGTTCATTCCTGCTTGCGTTGGCGAGCCGTTCGTCGAATGATAAGGGGCAGGTCGTATTGCCCCTGACCCGTTACGACATCGCCGAGTATCTGTCAGTTTCGGTCGAAACCGTTTGTCGTTGCTTCACTAGCCTGCAGCAGCGCGGCGCGATCACGCTGTCGGGAAAACGCACCGTCAGGATTATCGATCGAAATGTCTTAAGGAGAAGAACGAACATGATTCCGTGCGGCTCGGCGGCTAGCAATTCCGACCCAACTTATCGACCTGAGCTATAGCGCTGACCACGAACTGCGTTAGGCCAGCCGCGCCCTGATGCCGAGACAAAGCGCTTCCGCAGTTTGATCGCATGCCGAGCCGCACCATTATACGCGCGCGCTGAGCCTCGATCGTGCGCACGCTAAGGCCCGCTGATGAGCGGTCATCTTATTGGAGCTGTCGTCGATCAGCGACTGAAGTGCTTTGCTTTCGCGTAAGGATATTGACGCGGCGCGTGGCATCGGCGGTCCTTCGGCATGAACAGTCGTCCCTCCGTTCACGAAGGCGGCCTCAATGGCTTCCAGCTATGCTTGCTCGCTATGTGGTGTCTCAGAAATTCGAGTACGCCCGCATGGCGCGAGCAGCAACCTGAATACTGCCTGGGCCGCCATGGCGATGGCCGCAAATGGTCTCGGATGCGATGCCGCGCCTCCAACACTTCAATGCCGCTTGTGGCCGGAAGGCCAAACATCCAGCGGGGCGTAGCACTCCATTGTGCTTATCGCCAGCCCGGCGCCGATATCGCCGGAAATGCAGGACTTCAGGACGAGGCTGATAGTCTGTGAAGCGAGATGTTCGAGGCGGCGCTCCTGTCGACCTTGCTTCAGGATTCTGAGGCGATAAGAAGAATCAGCCGGTAAGAAGCTACAGGTTGGGAAAGTTTGCAAGCCGGGCTGCCATTGTCCCTGCCGGAACAATGCGATCTTGCCCTAGCAATAACAGACGAACACGCAAAGTTGCGGTCACAAACTTGGTTGCGGACCGTGCCGCCAAGGCGCCTGGGTAATTGCATATGGCTTCGAGAAGCCACGTGGGAGTAGGTGATGCAGCGCCTTCGCTGACGAGCGGTTGCCCAGTTAGGCGCAAAAGCTGATCAATTGCTCACGGCGTGTTTCGGCTTCTAGCACCGCAAGGCGAACACAGCGGTTGGGTCCTATGACATGCGGCGGCGGAGGAACACGTACCCGAGTAGAGAAGATCGCGCTCTTTATCGACGCGGAAAACCTTCATCTCAGTGCGAAAGCTCTCGGCTTTGACCTCGACTATCGAAAAGTGCTCGAGAAATTCCGCAGTCGGAGGGACTGTCTTGCGCGCCATCTACTACATAGCAAATAGCTCAGAATCAGGAGCAGCATTCCAGTATTCGGCCGCTTGTCGATTGGCTGGCTTATAACGGCTTCAGTATCGTATCGAAGTCAACCAAGGAGTATGTGGACGCTGGCAGACGACGGAAAGTCAGAGGCAATGTGCACATGTCGATGCGATGGTGTTGGTGGAGCAACTAGACGAGATGGTGCTATTCTCAGGAAGCGGAAATTGTCAGCCTGTCGTTAAGGCAAGTGCGGCGACAAGGGGTGCGCGTCAATGTCGTTTTCGATGATTACGACGAGCCCGGCAATGGCCGCTGACGAATTGCGTAGACGAGCAGACTGCTTTTGTCGATCTCGCTAATCTGCGTAGCGATTGTGCCCGGCATCTAACGGTAAGGGCTTCGATTGGAGGTCTGAACTCGAAAGAATTTGCTCTTCTGCTTTCCTAAAAAGGGCCTATCGGCGCTATGCGCTGGGTCGGTCAATGGCGATAGCGTAGGCGTTGCGTTCCTTCGCCATAAGCGCAGAGGCCGATCGGCCGGCTTGATTGACGTCCCGCGCTGGCACAAGATTGCTGCTCTGAATCCGAAGCTTGCTACTTCGAATCCGAGGCGGGTGACGCTGAATCGGCTCCTGGCTTGGGGTCCTTAATCAGCACGGCAGGTTCGTCGTACCCCTTGCGGCTGCTGTAAAAGAGCAGGGCCATGAGTCCGAAGCCGAGGACAAGCGAGAAGGTCACGCCGAGTGCCATGGCAATGTAACCCGATGCGGGTACCTCGGCATCTCCGAGGCGCAAGCCCTCATTTGCAACGAAACCGGCGGCTGCCAGCAGCAACAACAATAGAATGATGACCAGCCACGAACCGAGGCCCTTGGGAATTGACATCAGTCGTTCCTTTTTTTTGAACGCAGGATTGGCTCTGTTCAGTTTTCTGCGGCTTCAGCCGCCATGCTTCCTGCGATCCAGCGTCTCCATGGTGTGGATATCCTGAACTAGGCAACGCAGCCCGTGCAGCTGATCCAGCAGGTGCAAGATTATCGAAATGCCTTCGTCGTTTACGCCGAAATCGGCCTTGAGGTCCTGGATCAAGCGCACCCGCGCAAGTTCGGCATCAGAAAAGTCCAATCTTCTTTTGGCAGCGATGGGGATAAGCCATTCCGCTTCGATCCACACATTTAGTGTCGGGAGGTCGAGATGTGATCGGTCGATGAATTCCTGCATTTGCATGTCAAACCCCCATAGACTGCCGCGGGCTTTCCGTGGCCGGCTGCCATCGGGCGACGAATTTCTCGAGTTCCGGATCCCGCTTTTGCGGCAGCACCAGCTTCAGTGTAATGTATTGGTCGCCCTTGCCACCGTCAGGACGCGGAACGCCGCGCCCCTTGAGCCGGAGCAAGCGACCGGTGCTCGACCATTTCGGCACCGTCACCGTAACCGTCCCACTCGGCGTAGGGACGCTGATCTTTGCGCCCAGCACCGCTTCCTTCAGCGAGATCGGTAGATCCAGATAGATGTCGTCGCCTTTGCGGGTGAAGTAGGGGTGCGGCTGAACGCTGATCTCGATCAGGGCATCGCCGGGTTGACCTTCGCCGGCCGCCAGACGGCCTTTGCCTTTCAGACGCAGTGTCTGGCCGTCCCGCACACCCGGAGGAATGTTGACCTCGAGCCTGGATCCATCGGGAAGCACAAGCGATTGCTTGCCGCCGTTGACGGCATCGAGGAAGGCGAGGTCGATATGATAGCGGACATCTTGGCCCCGTCTGCGGCTGCCGCGGCCCGCGCGACCGAAAATCTCCGAGAGGATATCCTCGCTACCGGAAAAGTCGCCAAAATCGGCAAAACCGGAATTGCTGGTGTAGGTCGACCAGCCGTCCTGATCGGCGAAATCCCGATAGTACCGCCGCCTCGGTCGCTCAGCGCCCGAACTGTCGATCTCGCCGTGATCAAAGCGTGCACGTTTCTCCGGATCGTTCAACAGATCATAGGCGGCGGAGAGTTCCTTAAATTGTTCCTCGGCGGCCTTGTCGCCGGGATTGAGGTCAGGATGCGATTTCTTCGCGAGACGGCGATAGGCCTTCTGGATATCTGCTTGCGTGGCATCCTTTTTTACTCCCAGCGTCGTATAGGGGTCTGCAGCCAATATCCGCTCCCGTTCTTTTATACGCGGTTGGGCCGCGCGCAGCCCGCCTCACTGTCGTGTTGCCTGCGGAGATGGCTGTCGGGCTTTGGCTACCGCGACGCGCGCCGGCCGCAGTAAACGGTCGTGCAGCGTGTAGCCATTCTCGAGAACCTGAACCACATTGCGGGACGGCTGTCCGGCTGCATCGATCTCCAGCACCGCTTCGTGTTTCTCGGGGTCGAACGGTGCGTCCAGCGCCTTCATCTCCTCCACGCCGAACCGCTTCAGGACCTCCGTCAGGATGCGGTCAGTTGCTGTCACGCCTTCGATCAATGGATCCTGCTGGCCAGTGTCAGCCCGGTTACTGCCGGCACCGATCGCCCGCCGCAGATTGTCGACCACCTGCAGCAGTTCGCGGGCGAAGCTCGCGATAGCGTACCTCCGTGCCTCCTCTGTGCGCCGCTCGCCTTGCCGGCGGGTATTCTCGGTCTCGGCGAGCGCGCGCATCAAACGTTCCCTCAAAAGTTCATTCTCGACCTCGAGATCGCCGCTCCCGGTCTCGACGCTGTTCACCTGCGTTTCGCGGCTATTCGCCTGCGCCTTATTAGGATCCTCGTCCACGGGGTTTGTTGCCATGTCATTCGCCTGTTTTCATGTGCGAGTTCGCGCTTCACGATCCTCATCGATCGCGCGGGTCGACTTCCTCGAATTCGGCATCGACGACGTCTTCACCGGAAGAACCGCTTCCGCTCGACGACGCCTGTGCGTCGGCGCCTTGCGAGGCGGCGCGGTTCAGTGCCTCGCCGATCCTGACGGCGGTCTGTTGCAAACGATCCGTCGCTTGGCGAATCGATTGCGGGTTTTCGGCAGTGAGGGCCTGCTTTGCATCGGAGACTGCCTGCTCGACCTCCTTCTTGAGATTGGCAGGGATCTTGGATTCCGATTCCTTCAGGGCCTTTTCAGTGCTGTAGATCGCCGCATCGGCTTGGTTGCGTGCTTCGACGAGTTCCTTGCGGCGCTTGTCCTCCTCGGCGTGGGCTTCGGCTTCCCTGACCATCTTCTGGATATCCGCCTCGCTAAGACCACCGGAGGCCTGGATCCGGATGCTTTGCTCCTTGCCGCTGGCCTTGTCCTTGGCGGAGACATTGACAATGCCATTGGCATCGATATCAAAGGTGACTTCGATCTGTGGCACGCCGCGGGGTGCCGGCGGAATCCCGACGAGGTCGAATTGCCCCAGCAGCTTATTGTCGGCTGCCATTTCCCGTTCGCCTTGAAAGACGCGAATGGTGACCGCCGTCTGGTTGTCTTCCGCAGTTGAGAATACCTGGCTCTTCCTGGTCGGAATGGTTGTATTGCGGTCGATCAGCTTGGTCATAACACCGCCCAGCGTCTCGATGCCCAGCGACAGGGGCGTCACGTCGAGCAGCAGCACGTCCTTGACGTCGCCCTGAAGCACGCCGGCCTGAATTGCGGCGCCGATCGCCACCACTTCGTCCGGGTTGACGCCCTTGTGCGGTTCACGCTGAAACAAGTTCTGCACGGTTTCCTGCACTTTCGGCATGCGGGTCTGGCCGCCAACCAGCACCACTTCGTTGATGTCGGACGCCTGCAGCCCGGCATCCTTCAACGCTGCCTTGCAGGGTCCGACGGTGCGCTCGATCAGATCGTCGACCAGCGCCTCCAGCTTCGCCCGGGAGAGCTTGATATTGAGATGTTTCGGCCCGTTCTGGTCGGCCGTGATGAAGGGCAAGTTGACGTCGGTCTGGGTGGCGCTCGAGAGCTCGATCTTGGCCTTCTCGGCGGCATCTTTGAGCCGCTGTAGTGCAAGGCGATCCCTGCGCAAATCGATGCCGTTCTCCTTGCGAAATTCGTCTGCCAGATAGTCGATGATGCGCTTATCGAAATCTTCGCCACCGAGGAAGGTATCGCCGTTGGTAGCCTTCACCTCAAACACGCCATCTCCAACCTCAAGGATTGAAACGTCGAATGTGCCGCCGCCGAGATCGTAGACGGCGATCTTTCCGCTGCCCTTCTTGTCCAGGCCATAGGCCAGCGCGGCCGCGGTCGGCTCGTTGATGATACGGAGTACCTCGAGGCCGGCAATCCGTCCGGCGTCCTTGGTTGCTTGACGCTGGGCATCGTTGAAATAGGCCGGCACGGTTATTACAGCCTGCGTTACCTTATCTCCTAGATGGGCTTCGGCAGTTTCCTTCATCTTGGTCAGAATGAAAGCGCTGATCTGGCTTGGGCTGTACCTCTTGCCCCTCACTTCGACCCATGCGTCACCGTTGTCGCCGGGCACGATGTGATAAGAAACCATACCCTTGTCTTTCGCGGTGATCGGGTCGTCATAGCGCCGCCCGATTAGCCGCTTGATGGCGTAGACGGTGTTCTCCGGATTGGTGATGCTCTGCCGCTTGGCGGGTTGCCCGACAAGGACCTCACCTTCATCGGTGAAAGCGACCATCGACGGCGTCGTGCGGCCGCCCTCGGCGTTTTCAATGACCCTGGCCTTGCTTCCTTCCATCACGGCGACGCAGGAATTGGTGGTCCCGAGATCGATGCCGATTGCTTTCGCCATGACTGGCTCCTTTCGATGTAGTCGCGCTGGCTCGGTTGCGGAGCGGTCGTCGACCGCCAGATGTGTTGGTGTGATTTCGCATCAGCAGGTTGAGCGGGACGCGCAATGCGCCGGGAGGAGAACGATTTGCGCGCCCCGCAGCCGCGGGGCTAGGCGGCTTCCTTGACCTCGATCTTCTTCGGCTCCGGTTTGGCAGGCTTCGGAATCGTAATCTTCAGCACACCGTTCGACATGGTTGCCTGAACGCTCGAAGGGTCGATACCGGAAGGCAATTGCAGCACGCGATAGAACACGCCGTAGCTACGCTCGCTGTGCTGGACGTTCTTGTCCTTCTGCTGTTCTTCGACCTTCTTCTCGCCACGAATGGTGAGAGCGTCGTCCTCGATCGATATCTCGACGTCCTTGCGCTCGAGTCCGGGCATCTCGGCTGTAACTTCGATCGCCTTGTCACTTTCGGAAATTTCGATGTTCGGCACGATGTTCGCTTTGCCGCTCGGGCCGATGCCTTGCGCGAACTCGCTAAAAAGCCGATCGATCTCCCGATGCAGACCGAATAGCCCGAAATCGGGTCGCATCAATGCGCCCGCATCTCCAAACGGGACCAGTGATTTTAACCTCATTGCAATTCTCCTTCTTTGAGTGAAGTTCTGCTGGCTTGGGGAGGACTAGTAAGGCCGGACGACAATCCGGTCTTCGACCTTTGTGACGCCGGGCGCCGACCATGCAACACGTTCGGCTTCCTCGCGCTCGATCCAGGAGCGAACGGTGCCTTCCAGCACCACTTCGCTGCCCCTCACGTCCACGCTGATGCGCTCCGCATCAACCTCGGCGCTTCGTTTGAAGGCATCCTGGATCTTGCGCTGGATGTCGGTGGGCTGGACCTTGGGCTTCAGTGTAATGACGTTGGTGACGCCTTTCACTCCCTTGACCTTGCGGACCGCCGCGTCTGCGGTGGTCTTCTGGTATCGCCACTCCACCGTGCCTTCGAGCGTGATCCAGCCATCCTTGACGATGACCTTTATCTGGTCGTGGGAAATTGGCAGTTGTGACTTCAGCGCGGCAACTGCGTCTCGGGCGATGTCGGGATCCGGACGTTGGTCGATCGCTGGTAGCCGCACTTCGATGTCGTTTGCGACGGCAAGAACACCGGCGACCCGCTTCGCGGCTGTCTCGGCCTCAAGCCTGTCGGTGTAGCTGTGGGTGAACCCCGCTAGCGTGACGACACCATCCTTGACTGACACGGCAATATCGTCGGCATCCAGATCGGGATCCCATTTCAGTTCGTCCCGAACATCGCGCTCAATTTCGCTGTCGGATTTCATGTTGTTCTCCTGGTCTGCACGAGACTCGGTAAACTGTCTCACATCATTTTTGACGATAGAGTTCGAATCTATGCTGGCCAATGGAGGCGGCCATGACGACCATCAACTTCCTCACAAGGTTTTGTGCGGTCGATGAAGCCGTTTCCCGAGAGTGCTTCGCAATGCTGGCTCCAACGAACGATGAACTATGGCCGCCCCAAGGGTTCGTTCCCTAACCACGGATCGGGCCGCAGCGAGTGAAACGGGAGATCGTCGGTCGTTTTGGCGATATCGATTTCGTGGATGTGAACGGCCTCTCCGCCGTGGCGAAGCAGAATTTCCTGTGCCAATGCTTCCTTCTCCGGGGACTGAACCCGTACCCAGATCAGCAACCCGTCCCATTCGGCGGCAGGTTCCAATCCGCGAACCCGGTCACGCTGCATCACCCGTCGCAGCGGACGTATCGCAACGGCGGCCGCGACGACCCCGCCGAGGACAGAAACGAGGATAACGCTCGGTGGCGTTATTTCGCGTGATATGAGATAGAGCGCGATGACAAGGGCGACAACGCAGCCGACCACGCTGGCCGTGACGACTTCGAGGCCAAGCCGATCGTCTCCGCCTACGTAGGGCCTCCGCGCCGCTGCCGGTATGTCGGCAAGGTCGGCGGCCGGAATAGCCTGATAGTTTAGCCGCCGTTGCTGTTCATCGGGCGAGGCGCTGATGTCGATGTCGGCTCGGTCAAATCCCGAGGACAACAAATCCTGGGCGGCGGTGTCGAGCGCTCTCCGGGAATGGAAGACGCCCGTCACTTCTCGTGTGCGGAGCTGGTCAAGGACATCGGAAGGTCCGGACATCGGACGCGCGCTCCTGTCCGACTAGGACGATTTATAATGGTATTCCGTCAGCTTCTTTAGTTCCTCCTTTGATGCGCCGGGCAAGGTGATCTTTTGTCCGTTGTCGTCGATGGCGAGGCTCTCATAGGGCACGACTATCAGGCGGCCGCCGACGCCGAGGAACCCGCCGACCTGCAGCACAGCAAAGTTCACTTGCTTCTTGTCCGCGATGACATCATCGAGGGTCCCGATCTTTTCGTTCTTGTCGTTGATAACGTTGCTGCCGAGCAGCTTGCTCATGCGGTAGCCATTGGCTACAACCGAGAAGTCGACCTTGACGAGACTTACGCCGGCTTGCGGAAGTGCCGGAGTGGTAGTCAATGCCGTGATCGACGCGAGCGCAAACCAAATCATCCAGTCGGGAGCGGTCCTGTGCGCTGCCAAGGCGTGACTAGGTGAGTGCGGCGATGCAGTGCGGTTGTCAGAGTCAAGAGAGGCTCCAAGTCTGTTGAATGCAATCATGGGTATCTCCTGGGCTTGATCATCACTGCAGAATTAAACCCTCAATCCCGGCAGCGGCGATGACGGTTATCAATGTGGCGGACCGCTAATCGCTCGGGCACGTCCAACGCCGACCTGTTGGCTTGTCAGGCATGGCTGTCGGGGGCTTTGAATTGCCGAGGTCAGGGACGCGAAGTCAAACGGACCTTCATGACGGACACCATTGATGAAAAAGGGTCGATGTGCCGTTTACGCCACTGCGTACACCGCCCATGAAGTCGCGCCGTACTTTGTATCTGAACTGTCCCGTTTCAAGAACATGGCGCATCATTGTCTCGGAAAGCCTGAGCTTCTCGGCAATTAGCATGATCGTCGAAACACTCAGAATAACTTGGTTTCGAAACACATGCATTTTACAGAAGACGCCCGCCGCATCGGAAAATTCGGCGCTTTTGGCCGCGAGCTCGGTATAGGGATGCACTTCGGTTAGCGGAAAAGGGCGGAAGACAAATCGCATCTATCCTTCGAAATTCGCTTCCAGTTGGTCGACGACGGCACAAGCCGAAGCGCAAAATGGTCACTGATGGTCGCCATACTCAAGGAGACTTATCCCAGCATGGGGCGGTCCGCGGGAATGCCATCTTCGCCGGGATTGACCGCAACCGGTCAGCAATAGCTCCACGTGATCGTTCGCTGGCGGCCCAGGACGAATAGTGAACGCTCGCAAACGCCGTCGCTATCACGATAGGGGCTGTATCTCTTTGTTACTGCGCCCTTGGGCTCGAAGTCAGCGAGCAGGGGAAAATGCAAATGCCGGTACAGCGAAGGCCGCCGCGTGGTACCGAACTCCGTCGACGGAAATTACGAGTATTTCCGCGCTGTGTTGTGAAAGTCCGAAAGCAACTCCTTATATCGCGTCACCTGATCGGCGCAGATTGAACTCCAGTCAGCTGGGTAGAACGCCAGAATGACAGGCTTGCCCCTGAGATCGGACAACGTGAGCATTTGGTCGGGGCTGACATGCAGCATGAAGCTCGGCGCGGCGATACCCGCGGCTCAGGGTGAATGACATCGTCTTCCTGGTACGTGACTTGCGGCTCGAATTGAATCGATGCCGTTTTAGAGGAATGAGCCACTTGCTTCGTTGATTGCCGTCAATTGTGTGGTGTCCAAATCTTCAACATGGCTGCGGAGCTGTGCGTCGCCCTGATCCGGCCGGCGTTACGTAATTTTACGGTACGCAAATCCCTCGAATCTTTGGAACGGGGGCATCCTGGATTGTTTATGGAGCCAGATAGTGCCGACGACCTTCGAAAAGGGTTGAAATCATGAAAAAAAGCGCGCACGCGGCAGACTACTATCGGCGGATTCTTTCGAGGCAGGCCCATTCGTTGACGCAACTAGATGCATTCGCCAAGATTGTGCTTTGCAATCGTGGTCAGAAAATTCCACGAAGTGTGAGTTCCGCCGGTCAATGGTATTGCGTCATTGCCGGGGCGGTTCGCAGGTGCGCGCTCCGAGCTGACGGCCGGCGGCAAATCCTTGATCTGATGCTGCCCCGAGACTTCTTCTTTGTGAGAGGCGACGGGGACGAGGTCGCCATCGAAGCGATTGTGGACGAGACGGCGCTTGCCAGCTATCCCGGCGAGGGGATCGAACAGCTGGCCGAGCGTGATCCGAAGTTTGCGCGCGAGCTCCGCGACGTAGCCTTCCGGGCGTTAGGCAGGTCCCAAGCCCAGTTGATGATTGTTGGCGGCGTCACCGCACTCGAGAAGGTCGGTTCCTTTCTCCTTTCCCTCGACCGTCGTTCCTCGGACGAAGATGGACAGGTTGTGTTGCCCGTCTCGCGCTACGATATCGCTGACTACCTCGCGGTTTCGGTCGAGACGGTATGTCGCTCCTTCACCAATCTGCAGCAGCGGGGTGCTATTAGGCTGGCGGGCAAGCGTACGGTCAAAATCCTGAACCGCGCTGCGCTGGAAGACCATATTGGCGAACCAGGGAGCCGGGGCCTAACTCTATCTCTTAAGCACGTTGAGCGTCGAAGTGATTTCTCAAAAGAAGGGCTTGCGCGAGCTCGCGCATGCCAAGCCGGTCCATCATACGCGCGGTGAACTTCGACCATCGCCGAGACCGAGATTGTACACGAGCGCCTTGTTGGAGTGACCGTCCATCAAGCCGTCAGCCACCTGCCGCCCGCGCGCCGTGCTGCGTCCGCAACCTCGTCGTTGTAATCGGACTGCCTGCCTGTCGCAATGGTCATCTCGATCGTACTCAGCAGCGCACGCTCGCTGTATGGCTTCTCAAGGAAATCAATCGCCTGAAGCGGTCATTACGATTACCGGAGATCGCGTCTGAGGCGTTGCTGGGCCCCAGTTCGTCATGCCTTGCAACTGGATATCGAGCAAGAGGCAACTCGCCTCGATCGGTTTCGCAACTGTGAGGAACGCGGCCGGATGCTCGAAGGTGACGGAGTCGAACTTCGCCGAGCGCAAAAGTCGCTCCATGCAGGGGCGGACTAGCTCACGGTCGTCGAGATAGACAGCTCGTCCCGTGGGCATCGACACGTCGTAAGGAAACGATCGTCTCGCCTGTATCTGGTGCGACCGTCAATCGACGGTCGTAGGCCTCGTGATCGATCACAGTCACATTGTAGCTATGCCTCGTAGGCATGGTACCATCTTGAGGGACAAGCAATCAAAAAATGAAGTTGACGTGTCTAGAATCAAAAGGGTCTGTTCGGCCGAACTTGGCTTGGGTCGCGCGACCGCGCTGAGGCGATCCACTATTCTTACATTAGTGCCGTTGCCTGTTTCTATTAAGCGGCCGTTCGGGCAACCGTTCGGTTGATCTGTTGGTTCTGTCTGAGCCGCAGCTTGAAGGATAGGATGACAAGCGCGAAGCCAAATGCGATGGCATAGGCCCCCATCCACCATGTCAGAACGATCGCCCCGATGAGCGGCGTGGCGACCAGAAGCGCTCCATAGCCGACGGACAACAAACCGCCCAGAACGAGCCACCACCTGCCGTGGCTGACGCTCAGCCGGAAAGCGGCGGCCGTCATCAACGCGCCCGAGACGATTGACCAGGCGGCAACAAGCAACACGAAGGCCAGAACAGTCATGCCGGGCCACAGAAAGGCAAGGATGGCTACAGCTATATTGACAGCGCCTTCGAAGATCAGCCATCCCCACCGCTCCTCCTTGCGCTGGATCGCCCTTACGGCCGAGATAATGCCGGCAACGCCATCGACAAGTGTGTAAGCCGAGAACAGGAGTACCAGTGAGAGCATCGTTGGGCCCGGAAAGATCAGCGCAACAACGCCGAAAAGGATTCCTAAAATGCCTCGCAGCAGGAACAGCCACCAATTCTGAGCCAAATTCTCGCTCGCCGAGATGGACTCGGTGCCGAAGCCGGAATTAACTGTGCTACTCGCCATGACATTCTCCCAAGTGCAACCTGGTTTCCGACCAAATTGAAGTGTCGCTGCCTCCGCACCATAATTCTCCTATTCCATGCGCCCAAGGGATGCATTGACGCCCGTCAGTGGCTTGGCTCGGGTAGTCTTTTCGAAAAGTCCGCGGCACTGGGTACCCGCTGTCGCACGATGATCCATCACCGGCAAAGCCATAGATAGGTGACGTGGCTAGTGTGTCTTCCAGAAGATGCTGGTTATCGGGAACGCGCCGCCTGCCGTTCCGCGGGCGCTACTTGTGGTGTTTCCTCGAAACGGCGATCGAGCGTCTGCGGGCGATTTAGCGCAGCATCAATCGCGTCGTCGACCCGCTCAAGCCATATGAAGCGCAATCGGTTGCGCGCATTTTCAGGGACCTCCTCGATATCCCTTCGATTGCGGGCAGGGAGCATGATCGTGGTAATCCCGGCCTGCAGCGCGCCGAGCACTTTCTCCTTCACGCCACCGATCGGGAGGACCAGGCCGCGCAGTGAAATCTCGCCGGTCATCGCTGTATCGCTCCGGACCGTGCGGCGGGTCAGAAGTGAAGTCAGTGCCAGAAACATAGCCACGCCCGCGCTTGGGCCATCTTTGGGAATGGCGCCCGCCGGGACGTGAACGTGGACATCGGACTTCTGCAGCGCGATCGTATCGATGCCAAATTCAATGGCGCGCGACTTGACGAGGGAGAGTGCCGCCTGCGCGCTTTCCTTCATCACCGCACCCAGCTGACCGGTGAGGATCAGTTTGCCCCGGCCGGGAATGCTGGCCGCCTCGACAAAGAGAATATCGCCGCCGGCGGGAGTCCAGGCGAGGCCAGTAGCGACGCCGGGCACGCTAGTTCGCATCGCGACCTCCTGCTCGAAACGCCGCGGCCCAAGAATGGCAGGAAGGTCCGTCGGGGCGGCGATAAAGCGTGTGACGCTCGCCTCGGCTATCCGCATAGCCGCGTGCCGGCAAATGGCGCCGATATGGCGTTCCAAGTTGCGCACGCCGGCTTCGCGCGTGTAGTTGCGGATGACGGCTGTAATGACGTCGTCCGAGATCTCACATTGCTCGCTGGTTAGACCAGCGGATTTCAGTTGACGCGCGAGGAGATAGCGTTTGGCGATCGCCAGCTTTTCCTCCTCAGTGTAACCCGGCATCTCGATGATTTCCATGCGGTCGCGCACCGGGGCCGGGATATTGTCGATAACGTTGGCGGTGCCAATCAGCATGACCTTGGAGAGATCAAAGGGAATCGCAAGGTAGTTGTCGCGAAACGCCGCGTTCTGCTCGGGATCGAGCACTTCGAGCAGCGCCGCCGCCGGGTCGCCGTGAAATCCCGCACCCAGCTTGTCCATCTCGTCCAGCATCAGTACCGGGTTGCGCGTTCCTGCCTTCCGGATCGATTGGATGACGTTACCCGGCAACGCACCGAGATAAGTTCGGCGGTGTCCGCGTATTTCGCTTTCGTCATGGACGCCGCCGAGGCTCAATCTCACGAACTTGCGTCCCGTGGCGCGGGCGATGCTTTGGCCGAGCGAGGTCTTGCCGACGCCGGGAGGGCCGACAAAGCAGAGGATTGGGCTTTTGCCTTCCGGATTGAGCTTGCGCACAGCAAGGTGTTCAAGAATTCGCCGCTTCACCTTCTCAAGGCCATAGTGATCGTCATCGAGAATTCGCCGCGCTTCGACAATGTCGATCTGTTCCGGATCCAGCTTCGACCAAGGCAGCTCGGTCAGCCATTCGAGGTAGCTTCGCGTCAACCCATAGTCTGCCGCGGCCTCCGGCATGCGCTCGAGCCTTTTCAATTCCCGTCTGGCCTGCTCTTCGGCCTCCTTCGGCATCCCGGCCTTGTCGATCTTGTCACTGAGTTCCTTCAGTTCAATGGACTTGGCGTCGTCGTCGCCTAGTTCCTTCTGAATCTGGCGAAGCTGTTCGCGAAGAATGTGTTCGCGCTGCTGCGACGAAAGGGTCTGTTGCGTCTGTTCGCCAATCGCCTTTGAAAGCTGCAGGACCTGAATTCGCTTCGCCAGCAGGCCGAGCAGCTTGTCGAGAAGCTGGGTTACGTCGAAGGTTTCTAGCAGATCCTGCTTCTCGCCTACAGGAATATCGATGATGCCGCCGAGAAAGTCGGCGAGCACGGACGGCGAATCCAGACCTTCAATCGCCGCTGAAATTTCCGGCGGCAGATTCGGTAGCAACTGGATCGCTTCCCGGGCGCGCATCTTGAGCAGATTCATGCGCGCCTCGACCTCGGGGGTCATCACCTCTGATATGCCGACTTCCTCGATGCGCGCTACGATGTAGGGAAAACCGGAAAGAAATTCCTTGACGCGGAATCTGTTTATGCCGCGGCAGATCGCATAGTGGGTCGCCTCGGAAGTGACATAGCGCAGAATTTCGGCCACCGTACCGACGTGCCGCAGATCCTCTGGCCCCGGCTCCTCAACGGTGGGGTCCTTCTGTAACAGCAGACCGATTTTGCGGCCGCTGCGGACGGCTTCCTGTGCGGCAGCGATGGACGACGGCCGGGCAATCGTCAAAGGCAGCACGACACCGGGGAACAGCAGTGTACTGCGAATCGGTAAGATGATGATTGCATCCTCGGGCACACCAGCCTGGTTTTGATCGGTCGTGGTGCCGGATTCGCGTTTGGATGCGTCAACCATCGATCGATCCTTCTATAGATTGCTTGAAGAAGGCCAGCACGAGACATCCGTTGCGGTATTCCGATTGACCGAACCGTAGGCCCTTAGTCGGAAACGCAATCCGGCGCTCGAATGTCCCGTAGGGGATTTCGAGACGGACCGCGGTGCCATCGCGCGGAATCGTGCCCTGACGGCGAAGGCCAACGACCGAAACGCCATCATCGTCGATCGCCACATTCAAGTCGTCCCGGTCGACGCCGGGAAGAGCGACCGTTATTCGAGCCCCGGAATCGGTCGCAACGATATCAATTGGAGGCTCCCAACGGGCTGCGGAAGCGATGGCGGTGATCGGCTGGAAGAATTGACGATGCAAGCGCTCGGCGCGCTCAATCATTTCGCAGGCAGTGGCCCACATAAGAGTTCCTGGATCGACTGCGGCCATGTCATCCTCGCGCGCGTGCCCGTCGAGCCTATGACGCAACTCCAGAGGTGACCTTGACGATCGTCAACCGGCAGCTATCCGGCATCGTCCTAGTGGGCGATGACCAGTGGTACCGGTGAATGATGCAGGAGTCGTGAAGTCGTGCAGCCTGGCAAGAATACGCAAGCGCGAGTGGCCATAGCTGCCATCACGAGAAGGTCGGCGTCCAGTCGCCGGCATTCTTCGATCACGATGTCGGCAATTTCGTCGTCCTCTCCGACCGCGCGATACTTTACCGCGTCGATGCCGTGATGCCGCAGATGCTGCGCGGCATCGTTGCTCCTCGGCGTATCGGTCTGGGCCGGACGCTCGTATTCCACCACGAGAAGCCAAACGTTCCTCGCTCGCTGCAGACAGGAGAGGGATTCGGACAGAGAGCGCGCAGATTCCCGGCTTCCGTTCCAGGCAACCACGACGTGATCGAGAGGCGCCATGGTTTTCTCGTCCTCCGGAATAAGAAGCAGATGGCGTCCCGCACCGTAGAGGAGTTCTTCGATCAGACCCCGCGGTTCGTTTGGTTGGCCGTTCAGGCGAAGCGCCACGAAGGCATCGGCGGCACGAGCGAAGCGGTATCGGCGACGTCGCGTTCGCCTTCCACATCGAACCGCCGGAAGAAGGTCGGTTGCTGCAACCGCTCCAGCCGCTGTAGCGCCGTGGCTTCGACGGCGTCGCCGGCCTTCCCTGCATCGTGCGGCAGTTTTGCCGGTCCGCTGGACCCTGCATCTGATATAGCCGCCGGCAAGACGTTGAATAGCAGCCCGGCGATATGACTTTCGAAAGTTGCGGCGATCCGGCTGACAGCGGCCAGCCGCGCGAAGTCTCCTGCTGTCCCATCCAACGAAGCAAGATGTCCTTGATCATGATGACCTCGCAAGACGTCGCTAGCACGCCGAAGAAGAAGGACCGCTCGGATTTCGCCGGCGGTCCAAGTCGGGGGAGGAGCCCCCGGGGAGGGGGCAGCGGCAGGAGGATACTGCCGATCATGCAAGACTACGAATAGAACGGGGCTCCGCATTGACAACGCTCAATTTTCGTTCAACCTTCGTGACCCGTGGGCGGGTACTTCGCTGCGTGCTCGTGGAGCGCCGGGCATCGTCTACTGATTGGTGCGCGACCGCGATCAGCGCGTGGACGAGGACGCCTGAGGTTGCGCGTTGTACAGGTAAACAGGCAGTTTCTCCAATGCCGCGCGATTTGCTCCCGGAAGCACGATGAAGCCGCGTGAATCGTCCAGCTTCAAACTGTTGAAGGGAACGGCGACCAAGCGGGGTCCGGCGCCGATGAAGTCGCCCACGGAAAGCACGGCGAAGATACGTTCATCCTTGCTGAAGATGAAATCGTTGATCTTCCCGATCGTCTCGTTCTTGTCATTGACGATTATCTTCAACTTCAGCGTCTCGGCGGGATAACCGTTCGCGACCTCGTTGACGTCAAGCGTAACAAGCCCGACTGGTTGCGCCGCCGAGTATTGCCCCGGCAAACAGCAGAGGACAACGGCAACCGCAGCAAGCCACGGCGAAGGAAGCACTTCTTGGCGAGGCTTCCGTCGAGTGCCGTAGAGGCGTTTGCGCGTTACGAGCATGGGGGTACGGTGCCGGCGCCACAGCTCGAACGACGGACGATGTTCTCGGAGCTCGAGCCGCTGGTATTTGGCTCCCCTACAATCTCGGTCGCGAGTTTCGTATCGGGATTGATCAACACGATCCGGTCGGGCAGCTTCACAAAGAGAAGGCTTGTGACCTCCGGCACCTGATCGGTGACGTTGTTAGGAAGCGCTTGCGCGTTTATCGAGTTCGGACGCTTGGTGCCGTCCTGCGGTCGCGTGCCGCCGGGCGCGGACTGTGATGACGAGCACCCAAGTCCCTGGCTAATTATCTGTTGCGGACTCGACGTCAGATCAGCCTGGGCGGTATCGGCCTTCTGGGCAGCGGCAAAACCTGCGCTGCCAAGAAGTGTAAGGGTGACGGTGACTGCAAAAAGATGTCTCTTCATGGTAATATCTCTTGGATCGGGACCCGGCGTCGTGCGTCGGCCATTGTACTCGCAAGGAACGGCAGGCCTGGCGTTGACCATCGTCAAGGTTTGTGCGGGAATTGAATGGTGGAGCGCAAATCACCAACGCTAGGCCGTGTGCGGTGGATCCAGATATGTCGGCGTCTTCTTCGCGCGTTGCGGCGTCATTTTTGCCGGCGATGGCTTGCCGGGAACACCACGAGGTCCAAGCAACTCCTGCTGGATATCATCCTCGGTCTTGCGTGGCAGTCCATCATCAAGTTGGCGAGGTTCACCGAATATCAGCATCTTGCCACTCCGGATTTCCTGCTTAGTCCATGAGAGTTCAATTTAGTCCAGGAGACTTCAATGGGCATTGACGGTTGTCAAAACCGACCAATCGTTTTCTAACCACCATCGGCTGGCTTTGGCAAAAGGCAAGGTAAACCGGAGGATCGTTCCGCCTCCAGCGTTTGGTTCGTAGCGCGGCGCGCCGCGACCAGAGGAAAGATTATCATCGAGAAGTTCTAATTCCTCCCGATGATCGACCGGACAGGCAGCTACGTAAAAGTACTGAATTGCCGACTGCGTTGGACTCTTAGTAGTTGCCAGTCACTGAAGCCAAAGCGAGTTGAGGCGTTGCATGCAGGACATTCAGAAGCGGATCGATGAGCAGAAGCAGATCGATGAGATAGATGTCCAGGCGGCCGAATCGGCCTTGATTGCTGATCTGGCTACGGATTATGAGGCGCGAATCTACAACGGCAGGCGCGCGCGACAGCTTCGTGAGTTTGCGGCGGACCTGCGTAAGCAGACACAAATCACAGGGAACGCACCGTCTTTCGCGGGCACCGTCGGGCCCTCGTCCGACGGTCGTGCTCGGTAAAGGTCCCGTCCGCCATGCGATATCGATCAAAGCCACACCGTTTTGAAGACCAGCTAGCGGTAGCAAAGGAGCGGCTGCAACAAGAGGTCGCGAAGCTGCCTGCTGGTTCCGGAAGGGATGTATTGGTCAGGAAACTCAGCCAGGTTGATACAGCTGAACGCATGAATGCGTGGCTATCATCGCGCGGCTTGTCGACGCCGACGCTAGTTCCGTGGGCGAGCGTAACGCGGAAAAATGCGCCGAAGCGATAGACTGCAGGATTGGTCTTCGGAGGCGATGCTAAGTGCCCTCGCAGGTATAGTTGCGACGCCAATTAGCTTGCCTTCCTGGCCCGCATCGACGACCGTTTCGCCGCGACTTGCCTGGATCTCCTAGTGGCACGCTGATGATGCGCTAAAGGCGTGCTGCGGCCACCTGCTGCGCTCTGGCGCAATGCATCCATCAGGTCAATAACCTCAGCCGAGGGCCGCTCCTTTAGTTTATCGATCTTTTCGCCGCGTTGTTTCCTCTTAATTATCGCTCGCAGGGCCCGCTCGTAGTGATCTTCAAATTGTTCGGGATGAAAGTGACCAGCCTTCATCGCGAGTATTTTCCTCCCTAGCTCAAGCATTTCTTTCGGTACTCTCTCCTCTGGCAGATCAGCGAAATAATCCCTTTCGTCCCGGATTTCATAGGGATATCGCAGCGTCACGCCCAACAGGCCCTTGCCACGCGGCTCAACCGCCATCACATGTTCGCGCGTCGTGAGCACCACCCTGCCGAGCGCTACCATACCCTCTTTCCTGATTGCTTCTCTGATGACCACGTACGCCTGCCGGCCGATTTCTCCCGCCGGGGTCATGTAGTAGGGACGACTCAAATAGAGATCGTCAATCTCGCTTCGTGGCACGAACTGGTCGATCTCGATTGTATGCGTCCCTTCGATCTCGATCGCCTTGAGCTCATCCTCGGTGAGGGCGACATATTGGCCCCTGCCGGCTTCGTAGCCCATGACGATGTCTTGCGGGTCTACCTGCTTACCCGTCTCGGCATCGAGCTTGCAGTATTTGATCCGGTGCCCGGTCTTCTTGTTGATCAGATGAAATCGGACTTTCTCGCGGTCAGAGATCGCCGGAAACAGCTGGATCGGACACGATACTAGCGACACACGCAGATAGCCCTTCCAGTAAGCACGTGGACCCATCAACCTCTCCATTCGCAAATCTATCGTGTGTCAGCTAGTTGCAACGAGTTTCTGACTGGGCTGTCTACTTTGCGACAGGGCCAGACGACGCCCAGGTGACTGGCCAAAGCGCGCGGATCTCCTTCGGCAGAGACTGAACTACGTGGCCGATTTCTCCTGCGGAGACATGGTTCTCAAGGGTCTTGAAGACGGCACGTACAGCATCTTCGCGGTTGACGAGCGCTGTGTTGGGGAGGCGCGTGTCAATCCAGGCTAGGAATTCGTCCCGCGACCGAATCTTTTCCGGCTTCCGGGCCGGACGCCATGCCTCGTAGTAGATGCCACGTATTAGCATCGGGAGTTGTTCGCTGAGATGAGCCGCCTCATCGGTTGTCAAGCGGTCGCGGAGGCAATGCAGCACCACTCGCAACGCCTGATAGGCCCCGTGACGATCAGAGCCTAGCATCTCGCCGATTTCTTTGAGCCACGTGTTCGTTTTGTGAAGCGTTTCGTCAAACACTTCTAGGCCGGTCAAGCTCATGATCACACCTTCCGGATTGAATGCTAACATTCCAAATGCGGGTCGCGCCCGAGTGATCGGTCACGCCCCCCAAAGCTTTAAGATTTTGCGCGCGACCGCCTGAGGCGCCTTGATAGGCGTCAATTCGGAGCATTTGCCCTGACCGTAAGCACTGCGCAGTGACGGCCTTGCAAAGAGTTCTAGGTCTCCCCCGGCTTGCCCGTCTATAAGCGACGCAGTCAACGTTCAATGCGGAACGAGGCTGCACCGATACACAGGTGAATTATTTCTATCCTCAATTGACAAGTATCAGCATTGTCGTTCGGAAGTTTGAACCGGGTTGGCTAGGAGTACTTGAGGGGAGTGGACCACAAGCCGCCACTGGGGACCCACTGGAAAGATGCCCATGCGCAACCAAGCTTCGGCGACCGTTGGTTTTGTGCTCGACTCAACGATGGGACAGCATCTACGCGGCCATCGAAAGAGTGATGATCTAGCCACTGCCAGGACAGTCGATCGCTTCGTACCGCAATCAGGTAAAAAATTCCGCGTTTGAAGCCGCAGGAACGATAGGGCGAAAAGCGGATTGATAGAGGAGCTCGTCTGAAGGAGTTTCCTGATGGATCTGAAAGGCAAGAAGATCGCCATCCTGGCGACCCATGGCTTCGAACAATCCGAACTTGAAGTGCCTCGCGACCGTTTGAAGAAAGCGGGTGCAACCGTCGAGGTGATTTCGTTGGCTACTGGCGAAATCAAGGGGTGGGACATGAAGGACTGGGGTCGGCCGGTGAAGGTCGACAAGTCGCTCGATCAAGTGTCGTCGTCGGACTACGACGCCATCGTGCTACCGGGCGGCCAGATCAATCCCGACCTGCTCCGGGTCGAACCGAAAGCCCTCAAGTTCATTAAGGAGATTTTCGACGCCCAGAAGATCGTCGCCGCGGTCTGCCACGCACCGTGGCTGTTGATCGAGACCGGGATCGCGAAGGGACGGATGATGACGTCCTACAAGTCGATCAAGACCGACGTCATCAATGCCGGTGCGAAATGGGAGGACTCCCAGGTCGTAGTCGACCAGGGTGTGATCACCTCGCGGAACCCCGGTGACCTCGAAGCGTTCAGCGCGAAGATCATCGAGGAGGTCAAGGAAGGCCGCCATGTCAGGCGAAACGTAGCCTAGCCACCGTGTGTCGGCCGTTGTGGTGCAATAGCGGCCGAAGCGGGGGCGTCCTCGTCTCGCCGGGGCCGCTTGCGCCTCGCCGTGGAATCGCAGGAGGCACCAATGACAATGGTGCGAAAGATACGAATTCACCGCCATAGCGGGAGCGACTTCGTTCGCGCCAATCAACTGAGCAGTCGCAGCCAGACGTTAGACCCAAACGCGCTGGTTCCGACTCGCGGCCAAAGGCTACAAGCGCACTGCTGTCAACGAGCTGCGAAGTCCTTAGCCTGATCGGCGGTGTGGCGGAGAGCGATAGCGGCAAGGCCAGCCTTCACCTTCACGCCGTGTTGGTCTGCGGGTGGCTCGGTGCGCGGTGGTCACTTTCTGTCAGGTTCAGTGCGGCCGACGCTGGTAGTCACGATCAACGAAACAGTCAAGTATATGCGGCGGAAAAAGCGCTCTTTCGCCGAAGACGGCGCCGAACTTTGCTATCGCGCGATGAATAATTAGGATCACTTCTGAAAATGATTGAGCTCGGGCTTTGACGGGATGCGTTGTGTGAGCATGGCAAAATTTGTGAAAAGTTGATCGTTGTCAGCGCGTAGAAACGGGCTGCCAGTTACTGGCGTGGGGAATCCGGCGGAATCTAACTCGGAGACTCCGAACAATGGCAAAGAAGCTCGAAAAATCGCAGTGGAGCGTCTATTTCGATCTCATTTCAAAAGCACTGGGCGGCAAACATGCCGAGATCGAGGTGACGTCGCTTAAGCTCGGTGATCAGGTCGAGGCGCACTGGCTGCCGTTCTTTGGGGTTTCCTATGATCCAAAGGACGACCTAATCTCGCTCGTGCTCGAAGGACACGACCATCTGATCCGCAAACCGAGAGAAATATACATCGAAGGCGAAGGCCTGGAGTTGTCCAGCCTTGAGGTTATCGACGCGGACGGCGTGCGTCAGATCGTCGTCCTCAGAGATCCTCTGATGCTGCCGGCGCCGTCTGCGGTAAGGGCGGGCTGATCTTACACCAATTCAAAGAAATAAACGAATGCTCATGCTTTATGCCGCGATTATCCAGTCGGGCGTCTGCTCGCGATGAGAGCCCGGACGCGCTCCAACAGAAGTAGCATATGCTCAGGCGCCATAGTTTCAGGCGGCTCTTCGCACAAGCGAAATTTTGGAAGGGATGCCGCAGCAACAGCCCGGTTCAGCCGTCGAAAGCGATCGAGGGGCCCTGACAGTGCTGCAAGACGAAGACAGCTCCGACTCAGGCATTCAACTCCACGAATCTGTCAATCGGTCGCAATAGATGATTGGCGGAACGTGTCGCTCGGGAGGGCCGGCAGGCGCATTTCCGCGGTATGGCGCCATGGATCATCTCGTGGCCCAGCGCGTTGATCGAAACGCCCGCAACTAAGGAGCAAGCGATGTCCGAGCTAACCGTTTCACGCGAAAAGGTCAGCTTTCTGATCGAAAAAGCGCATGAGTTTGATGTCAAGGACCTGCCGGCCGATGAAGAGTCCGGATCGAATCCTACTGATGATGCTGAAGTCGACGTTTTGCAGGACGATGGTTGCGACGCTGTCGCTGCCGAGCTGGCGAGCTTCATCAGGGCATTGAACGAGGACGAACAGATCGACCTTGTCGCGTTGATGTGGCTCGGACGGGGCGATGGCACGATCGACGAGTGGGAAGATCTGCGTAGCCAGGCGGCCGAACGCCGAAGCGAATACCGCAACCCGCGTTGGGAGACCGTGCGCTACCTGCTCGGCGAACCGCTGTTGGGCGATTTCCTGGCTGAGGGCCTGGACAAGTTCGGAATATCCTGGGGCGATGAGGCGCCCACGCCCTGACGAGCACGATCATGGAGGCCGAGAGGAGCGTCGTGAGATTAGCTCAAGCTGATCGAACAAGCCCTTGGATTGGAAACGCGGAATCCGCGCTGTTGGCCCAGCGGAGCGCGGGAGACCGGAGACCAAATCAGACCCATTAGCGCGTACGTACTATGACAAATCGCACCCGGACATTTTATCGACGAGGCAGGACACTTCGAGAGGTGAGAGTGGAAAGCGCCAATGAACAGCTAATGCGCTCTCGATGTCTTGAAAATCAGAGGCGCGCCCACGCGATCAAAAGGAGACTTGCGCACGCGAAAGTGGAGATAATTTATGTTGTCTGACTATCCGAAGCCGCCTTACCCCAATCAGCACCCGGTTGGACCGCCAAGCTGGACCCGCGTCCGGATCATGGCGAGCACAGCTACAGTGGCACAGGTAAGTTGAAAGGCATGCGGGCCGCCATCACGGGCGGCGACAGCGGCATTGGACGAGCGATGGCAATCGCCTATGCGCGCGAAGGTGGTTCTTATCGCCTATCTAATCGAGCACGAGATGCGCAGGAGGTCAAGGCGTTGGTCGAGAACGAGGGGCGCAAGGCCGTCTTAATCGCCGGCGAGCCCTAGCAGCAGCAGCCCCGATTGACCCCACCCCAGCTACGTATATCTCGACTACCCTTTCGAAGCTCTCGTCATATGAATAGACGTCCAAGAATGAGCCTAGGATCTGATGCACGGCAAAGCCGCGCACTAAGCTCCGAAGCATATCCAAGGCGTCTTCTGCGTGTTGCCCATGCACCCCACATTCGGCGAGAACAGATTTGATGAGGTCGCAAAGTTCTCCGTGGCTTGCCCTCCACTCAGCGCAATCGCTTGTGGACGTTCTCGATCCGGCAGCCCACAAGGCGGGACGCTCCAACGCATATTGTCGCATTTCTCGGGCAACTGACCTAAGAGCATCAAAGGACGTTTTGCCCTCGCGTGCTGTCGTCAGCCTAGCGAGCAGGTCGCGATAGCACTTGATGGCGAAAAATGTCCGCAATTCCGGAATTGTGCAGCGCCTGTCGGAGGAGAAATGTTCTACCTCTGAGGCGAGATCTACTGCAAGCCGCTGATCCCAGGATGCCGACAACATTTCATCGACGTGGAAGCTACGTTCGCGGTTCATAAATCCAGCCCCACGTTCAGGAGGAAGGCCGGTTGCTTCCGCAGACACGCGACTTCGATCACGTTGCCGCGTGTGCTGACTCTTCTACATTGCCTTGACACCGGCTTTGGACGGGACGTGAATAAAAGATAGAACTCAGTGAGATCAGCCGGGAGACTTGCCTCAAGTTGTGCGCCGGTGTGCCAAGCGCTCAACACCAAGCAGTTTGTCGAACACAAACCATCGATCGACCTGCATCTGGCGTAAAGTGGGGTGGAGAAAACTACGCGCTTCGGCTCCGCTAGATTTAAGGGCGGGAACCCCAGCGTTTGCTTGTTCCTATCCTTTTTGTGGAGGACATTGGCTCGCGGGAACGAAACGTTTCCGGACTCCACTGGCGGTGTTTCTGTCTGCCGAGACGTCTGACGGTGATGCATCGTGGGTCGTCAAATCTGCAGCCTCCGCGTTATTGCGCATTCCGGCGAAAAGCTACTAAGTTTCCTTAGAGTGGACGTGCAACAACGCGGTCTCGAGTTGCGTTTGTTTCTAGCAGATGCTCTGTGATTTTAATCGGCGGCCATGGATCAATTCGTCGGCTGATCTACGGTTAACGAACGGCAAACACGTGGACACTATCTTCTCGACCTCCTCGGTTCATCCCCGCGACCGATTTGATTATTGGCACAGCCTGGCCTGCAAGAAGATCGTGGGTCATGACTCTGTGCCGGAAAATCGCCTGACATTCCAAGCCGAGATCAAAGCCGCGAAGTTCGGCAACCTGGACCTGGTTGAATTCAGCAACTCACCGATGCAGGTTTCTCACACCTTGGCCCACGTCGAGCGCACCGGCCCCGACACGTTGTTCCTGTGTTACCAATTGTCGGGCAGGGTCCTTATCGTCCAGAACGCGCGCGAGGTTAACCTGGACGCCGGTTCTTTGATGCTGCTTGAGCCGCTGTTGCCTTATGATGCGAAGTTTTCGCCAGACTCGAAAACTCTCCTCATCAAGGTTCCGCGCCGTGAGCTACGCGCACGGATCGGTACAAACCGCGAGTTGATCGGGCGTCGCGTGACTGCCGAGCGGACGGACGATGATCTGGCGCTTTCGGTCGCTGCAAAATTGCCGTCGCTCGCTGGGAGGACAGCTTCCATAACAGAAGAAATGGTCGGCAATCACGTGCTTGACTTACTCGGACTATCCATTGCGAGAACAATTGGGAGCGCTACCGTTCGCGTCTCGAATCCAAAAGCGCTATTGCTGGGGCAGATTCGTTCAGTGGTGGAAGCGAGGCTCACCGATCCCGACCTCGACGGACAGAAGGTCGCCGATATCGTTGGAATAAGCGTCCGATACGCCAATGCGCTTCTTGCCGAACAGGACTCCTCACTTCACCGTCTCATTCTGTCCCGACGGCTCTCGCGTTGCCGGTTTGCTCTTGAAGACCCCAACCAAGTCCATCGAACCATAGCCGAAATTGCACAGGGATGGGGGTTTTCGGACATGACGCATTTTGGCCGCTGCTTTAAAGGGGCTTATGGGGTTTCACCGCGCGAGTGTCAGAAAGCAGCGGCGCAATCCCGGCAAGATGGTCGGCCCTGACCCTGGGCGCGCTTTTCGGGAGGAAATCGTGGCCGACCTCCATCGGCGGTCCGCTTAGAACTGTCGACGTATTTTTGCTTCTGGATTTCAACAGCATTGCAAGCGATGTCAGCGTCCCCTTGCCGGCTGGATCTTGGTCGGCTGCCTCGAGCTTCGTCGCGCCGATCGCGCGCGCCCGATCGAAGCGCCGAACGCTGGCGACATTGACCGGGTTATAGCTCTTGCGCACTGCTTGTTGCGGTCGGCCGTCTTGGCCATCTTGTTGGACTGATCCTCGGCCGTGCGGCCGCCGGCGTCGCCGTCGACGGCGCCCGAGCGGCGCTGGGGGATCTCGGTCTTGCCGAACGCGAGCTCGCACACGGATGCAGACATTGGGCTCACAGCTCGCGGTCGCCACCAAGGACATCGCCGAGATGAAGGCGTCGATTTTGTTACAAGCGATCTCTTCGATTCGATCGCCCGAACATGTGATCTGCTGGTATCTAAGGTTCCCTACGCACCGGACACTGCCGCCAAGGCGAGCGATAATTTTTGGAGCGGTGGAATAGACGGTACTGAGCTTCTGCGAAGAGTCGTCGTGGCTCTTCCCACGAGTTGGACGCGGACGGAACAGCCTGCATCAATTCCCTGTTTCCGAATCCTCCGGAACGAAGGTCAGGGATCATTTTAATGCTTGGCTTGGAGGCAATCTCACCGAGTGGGGATGTGCTGGATAACACCTGGCATGTGCCGGGATATCAAAATCTGCTCTCCGAGCAGCCATTCTAAGGTGATATGAGCGCGTGGCGCTTTGGCGTGGTCAGTATGCGTCGATTTCGGATTGGCCGCGGTTGGTGGAAGGAAGTCGCAGGCAATGGCGTGTTCTTTGCAGAAGATAGAAGCTGCAGCGTCATCGCTGATCACGATGCCTACGGGTCATCTGCTGGATTATCGCCGAACAGCCCGTAGCGTGCGCTGTCGAGCACAGCATCGATTTCATCGATCGTCAGAAGAGTTCCTATAGCTGGGCATCAGGCTGCTATTCCGTGGCGGGTCAGTTCGTCACCCTTGCGCCGGCCACGTAAATCCCGTCCCACTGTCGTCCAGTGCAAAGCCCGCGATTGTCAGCGTCTAGCGCTGGGCGCAGGTCTTCTTGACCCAGTCCCGGCTGCGGGCGCCGGTCGGATAGACACTGTTTGCTACCTTCGACACCACGCCCTTGTAGCCGAGCTTGCAAGCATGGGTGAACATCTTGGGGCCGTCGATCGCGAAGCTTTCGCTGAACTGGATGGCGGCGCCGGCAAAGGCCGTCAATAAGGTCGGCAATAGCCGCAAGCGAGTTGAGGGCCGGCTGAGGTCGGCGATGAAGAAGTCGTTAGGAACGGCACCTTCGAAGCGTGGTTAGCAACGTGCCGCTCCCCGGCACAGCGCATTCGCGAATGAAGGTGCCCCGGCTCTTGCCCCCCAAAGACCCGGGGCACATTCGCGATTCATTCCCATGGGGGCCGTAGCTGTGGACCGGATAGAGCGCAGCTTTTTTCCCGCCGGGTACCCGCTAAGCGGGCAGCTCGAAAACCAGACCGCGTCGCGACGCTGGGAAATAGTGGCAACATTACCGCCACTGGATTAACGTGGGTTATTTCCACCCGATTCAAACCGTTGCTAGCCGCGCTGTTATCGTTGGATTAATGCCGGAGTGAGTTATGCCCGCCAAGCCGTGGTCCGAAGAGGACGAGCAACAGTTGCTAAAAATGATACGAGAGACAGCCCTAACGCAGTTGGAGATCGCCCGGAAGCTTGGACGAACGGAGGCTGCGGTAAGCAGTCGGCTTACGATCATCAGAAAGCGGGAGCAGGTTGTCGGCGCCCGAGCAAAGCACCCCCGCGGCGTGCCTGCTCGAGCTGTCATTTCGTCCTCTCGAAGGACGACCGGGAAATAGGAACTAAACTGCCGAGTGCTGGTTCTGGCGGGAAGGTAATCATGGCAACTCGGCCTCGGCGCCCCCCACCGCGCTGGGGCCATTTCGCGAAGAGGCCGCCAACTGAGTGGCCTCCGCTATCGAAAAATATCCTACGCACCCTACAACGACGACCAGCCAGACGAGCGATAAAATTCGATATACGGTATTGGGCAGCACCATTAAGGTTCTTCGGCCTCCTCCGTTACCGAGCCTTCTTATTTGTTTATTTGTCATGCTGGCGGACCCGCTGTCCAGCTACACTTCAGGAACAACTGTTGCGGTGACGGGCGGAAAGCCGTTTATCTGATCGCTCTCTTCATCAATTTCATCCATTCGAGAACCTTGCCAACAAACTGCCTTCAGCTCTCGGCGGCGAGTCAGTTCGGGCAGAGAGCCGAACCTTTCAGCTTTTGCGCGCCATCTATCTCGCACCGCCGTCAAGTCTGTCGACCTAGATTATCTTTCAAGCTTCGGTTACTGAGATGATGACCTTGAGAGCGTTCGTCTTGGCCGCCTCGCCGAACGTCGCATAGGCGTCCATGATATTGTCGAGCTTGAAGTGGTGCGTGATCAGTCGCTTGGGATCGATCTTGTTTGATTGTACAGTCTTAAGCAGCATCGCCGTTGTGACGGTATCGACGAGTCTTGTCGTGATCGCGACGTTACGGTCCCAGAGGCGTTCTAGATGCAGATCTCCCTTGACGCCATGGACGCCGATGTTAGCGATGACACCACCAGGCGCCACGATGTCCTCGCAAGTGACAAAGCTCGAGGGAAGGCCGACGGCTTCGATCGCGGTATCGACGCCACGACCGTCGGTCATCTTCATGATTTTCTCGACTGCCTTGCCGTCCCTATTGTTTATTGTTGTGGTCGCACCGAAGCGGGACGACATTTCGAGCCGGTTGTCGTCAAAGTCGATCATTATGAGTTCCGACGGTGAGTAGAATTGAGCCGTCAGCAACGCCGCAAGCCCGATCGGGCCGGCTCCGACGATCGCGATGGTCGCGCCGGGTTGAACCTTGCCGTTGAGCACGCCGCATTCGAACCCGGTGGGCAGGATATCGCTCAGCATTACTGATGCTTCCTCATCCGCTCCGGCGGGGATGCGGTATAGGCTGGTTTCGGCAAAGGGAATGCGGACATACTCGGCCTGGGTGCCGTCAGTCGTGTTGCCGAGGATCCAGCCCCCGTTGACACAATGCGAGTACATTCCGCGGCGGCAATAGTCGCATTTTGCGCAGGACGAGATGCAGGACACGATCACGCGGTCGCCGGCCCGAAAGGCGGTGACGGCGGCGCCGACTTCTTCGATGACGCCGGTACCTTCGTGGCCAAGGATACGGCCTGGTGTACAGGTCGGCACGTCGCCTTTGAGGATATGCAAATCTGTTCCGCAAATCGTCGTCCTGACGATCTTGACGATAGCGTCCGTTGGCGCGGCAATCTTCGGCTTTGGGCGATCCTCAAGCGCCTTCTTTCCGGGGCCTTGGTATACCAGCGCTTTCATAACCATTCTCCTACGTTCGATTTTGCCAATCGAGTGAATCGTCTCGAGCATCAGGCGATGCCCCAGTGTCACCGGTGCTATCCTCCCACGCTGCGCCTGGGCATAGTCGCGTTTCATTGCAGAGAGCAGGCGAGCGGTCAGAACCGCGCCGGCGCTCCGATCGGACAGCCGTGGGCAACGGCACCGCACTCGACCTTGATGACTGAGTGAGTCCAAGCTGCCGGTCAGGGCGATGGTGATCGATGCAGAGGCCTCATCTCGATGCGTCCAATCTCGCCAACCCGATCAGGCGCCTGCCGGACGACAAGATGGAGCCGAGCCCCAACATGCGTAGCGAAAACTATGACAGTTACTTCCTAGTTCCCTTGATAACCATCAATCGCCCGTATTATTCGGCGAGCAGGAGCAACTGGGAATATATGCTTGTTCATCACAGGTGTAGGATTGCGACCCGACCGCGCCCGAGCCGATCGACGTCACTGTCGACGGAAGACGCATCAAGCCTGCGCCGATTACTTCGAGGCGCTCGTGAGAGGACCTGTTCATTGACGATGGTCAATGCTTGAAGCCGTTGCGGAGTTCATGATTCCTTGTGATGCCAGCAGCGAAGGAAGTTTCTATGCGGCTCGGGAAAATATGCATCGCTCTTGCGATACTACCCGGCCCGCCCGCTTCCGCCCAGGCCGGCCGGTCCGGGTTTTGTCCTATAAAGCATGCGGAGATTGTATCCGCATGAAGCCTGCTCAGACATTTTGATGTTCTCGATTGTTAAGTCCCGGAACGCCAGCAAACATTGCGAACCGGCGCTCACGCGATCGACAAACAATGTACTACTGGTGTTGGGGCATCGGTTGACGGTCTTTGGAACGCAGGTTCATCATGAAAGTCGGAATCGTTGGAGCAGGTAGGGTAGGGTGTTCCTGTGCTCTTGCCATGGTGGTACGGGGGAGTGCCCGGACAATTGTGATCGTGGACCGAACGTCTAAGCGGGCGAGGGCGGTCGCCACCGATCTTCGTTACGGAGCGCCGCTCGGCCCAAAGACCATCATTGTCGATGGCGACTATGAAGAGCTTGCCGATTCTCAGCTGGTTATGATTGCCGCCGGCATCAATGAAAAGGCGGGGGGCGCCACCGACCGCAGCGATTCCCAGGTTGCGGTTGCTTGACAAGAATGCTGAAATCTACCGCGAGATCGTTCCGCGCATTGTGCACGCCGCGCCTAGCGCGGTGATATTGGTCGTGACCGATCCGCCGGATCCGCTCGCCGATATTGCGCGCGCAAGCGTATGCCATGATCGCGTGCTAAGTACCGGTACGTTTTTGGATTCCTTGCGTTTCCGCGTTCATCTGGCGGCGCATTTCGGCGTCGATGCCAATCATGTAGAGGCGCAGGTGGTCGGCGAACATGGGACCTCGCAGGTATTCCTCTGGTCAACCGCCCGGATCGCCGGCGTGCCGGTCGGCGAACTCGTCGGACTTCGTGGCCGAGTGCCTCACAGTTTACGCAGGCAGATCGAGGCAGACGTTCGTTACGCGAATATCTCTATCATCGAAGGCAACGATGCGAGCCAGTTTGGCATTGGTATCGTTGCGGCGCGGATCGCGGAAATTGTTCTTCGCGATGAACGAGCGGTGATTCCGATCGGCAGCTATAACGGCAAATTTCGCGTTACTCTCTCACTTCCAAGCGTCGTCGGGCGCGAGGGAGTGCTTCGGATTTTCGAACCCGAGATGTCCGTCGAGGAGCAGCGGGCGCTGGAACTGGGCGCGGCTAACTTAAGGAGGTCGCTAGGTCGTCGGTAGACGGAAAGCATTTTGTCGGGCTGCAGCGCCGGACGCGAAATGCGCCCGGCGTGCCAGAGCTGATTGATAATCAATCCGTCAGCCTGGTCCGCCGCTCTCGTGACCTCACGCCGTGCCTCCTGCTTGCGGCGTGGATGCCGGGGGCCAGGTTGGCCTTGCATCGACAGTTGCTTGTAGTAGCAGGCCGCGAGGGCACGTTGCCGGTTGACGCGCCCGCGAGCGCGTCAACGACGCCATGACCATTCGATGCGGCAGCCTGAAAAGGACCCAGCCGGTACGGCAGGAACAGCGTGTTGGTGTCCGCCGTCTGCCTGACGCGAGGGCTGCCGCAACGATGGTGGCTTCGTCTATGTTTCCCTCCTTTCGAGGATGAAGAGACCCGCGGGATGGTGACCCGCGCTGAAGTCCACACACGCAACAAAGATGTCGCAACTTCGAAGAATTGCTCCGTGACAAAGATCAATTTCGTGTCCGTGCGAGAAGATCGCGCGAAACTGACGACCGTCAAGGGGGAGGCTGGCCTGCGCACGGTATCGTGCGGCGAGGAGACGCTGCCTATGATTATCGCCGCCGTGCAATCGAACCAGCCGCGCGCCAGCCATGTTATGCGCATGGCGAGATTCGAGCGATTTTTTCGGATCGTAGCCAGCGTCGATGTCGACAAGCAGGACATCAAGCGCTACAGCGATTTTATCAACCAAAAACTTTATGATTTCCTGCCGCGGGCCCAGGCGGTCGCCAAGGCGAACGGCGGCGTGATCCTGGAGCCATTCGACCTGCCGGTCACCAGGGGATTGCAGGAATGCATCCATGAATTCGTGAGACTCGACGAAGAGATCGAGCCGCGGCTGATCCTCGACCGCGTCGCCACGCGCCCGCCGATTGATCTTGCTTACGGAGAGGATCGAGGCTCGCCTACCGGACATCGTGGGAGGTCTGAGTGTCGCGCTCGCGCATACGTTCAACGTCATCGCCCCCGGGTTGTAGAATCCATCGAACGAGCACTGGCGGAAGTGTTTTCGTATTTTCGATCTGCTGCTGTAGCTGCGCGAACGGCCGAGTAGCCAAACATCGCGACGGCTGTCGCGAGCGAGGAGAGAGCGATGATCAGGGATGTAATGGTGTGGCTGGACGGCGGCGCCTCCGACGAAATTCGTCTGGCAGCTGTCGCCGACATGACCCGCCAGCTGGAGACCCGCGTGGTCATCGGGTTGTATCTCAACGTTCTGCCTTTGCCGGGGCCGATTGAGGGCGACGTCACCGCCACAATCGTCGAGCATGCGCGCCAAACTGGCAATGCGGTGGAGGAGGCACTAGCCAAGCGGCTGCGAATGCTGGATCGGATGGTCGAGGTCCGGCGCCTCGATGTCTTGTCCGATGACGTAGCCAAAATTGCCGCGCGAGAGGCGCGCTCCGCCGACACCTTCGTGGCACTTCGTCCCAATGGCGCGATGGATCCGGAACAGCTCGTCGAAGGCGTGCTGTTCGGCTCTGGCAGGAATGTCTATCTCGTTCCCGAGACGGAGCGGCCGAGGATCGCCTTCGATCGCATTATGGTCGCTTGGAACGGGAGCCGGGAAGCGGCTCGTGCGCTTGCCGAAGCGATGCCGTTTCTTCACAAGGCGGAAAGTGTGTCGGTCATCGTTGCGACTGGCGAAAAGCCTACCGAGGAGGAGGCGGTGATGGGGATCGATGCCGTTAATCATCTTCGGCATCATGGAATCAAGGCCAGTCTGCATCGCATCAAGTGCCGCTCAAGCGAAGTCGGGCCGCAATTGATGGCTGAGGCCGAGCGCCGGAAGGCGAACCTTATCGTTATGGGCGGATATGGTCACATGCGCCTGCGCGAGCGGCTGCTCGGCGGGGTGACCTACAGCCTGTTGCACGAAGCGCCTATCCCGCTGCTGATGGCGCATTAGGACACGTCGCACCTTGCCCCGACAGCGAGATTGCAGATGCCGACGATTGATAGCCGCCGCGAGCAGATGTTTCCCAAGCTTGCGCCGCATGAAATCGACCGTCTTCGCCGCTTCGGCGCGGTGCGGAACTACCGTGCCGGCGAAGCGCTGTTCGTGACCGGAGAAGTCGCCCCGGGCATGTGTGTGCTGATCAAGGGCTCGGTGCGCGTCGTCAGGCGCGATCCGCTAGGCCATTGCGCGCCGATTGTGGAGCAGGGACCCGGTGAATTCGTCGCCGAAGTGGGACAATTGTCAGGCCAGCCCGCTTTTGTCGACGTTCACGCCATCGACGATGTCCAAGCCCTCTTGATCCCGCCGGAGAATCTACGTGCGTTGATGATTGGGGAGCCCGAACTCGGCGAACGGATCATGCAGGCTTTGATCCTCCGCCGCATTGCGCTGGTGGAGGCAGGCGCCGGTGGTCCAGTCCTAATCGGCCCCGAATCGAGCCCAGACGTTGTGCGCCTGCAAGGCTTTCTCGCCCGCAATGCGTATCCACATCAAGTGCTCGATCCAGCAAAGGACCCCGACGCGGCGAAGCTTGTCCAGCAGTATGCACCAAATCCGGCCGACCTGCCGCTTGCGGTGTGTCCGAAAGGAACAATCCTGAAAAATCCGAGCGAAGCAGAGCTGGCGCGCGCGCTTGGAATGGTGCCGATCGACGACGAGAGCCGAACCTATGATGTCGCAGTCGTTGGCGCTGGCCCGGCGGGCCTTTCGACGGCGGTGTATGCCGCATCAGAGGGCTTGTCGGTCGTCGTCTTCGACGCCCGTGCCTTCGGCGGGCAAGCCGGGGCCAGCGCGCGGATCGAGAACTATCTCGGTTTTCCCGCCGGCATATCCGGCCAAGCACTCACCGGCCGCGCCTACGTCCAGGCGCAGAAATTTGGCGCGCGGATGGTGATCCCTGCGGGGATCTCGCGGCTCGATTCGAGGGAATCGCCGTTCACGCTGCACCTGGAGGATCGGCGGTGTGTGAGGGCCTCGACGGTTGTGGTTGCGAGCGGCGCCCGCTACCGCCGCCTCAACGTGCCGAATCTGCCGAGTTTCGAGGGACGCGGCGTTTGGTATTGGGCTTCGCCGATCGAGGCACGCCTGTGTCGGGGCGAGGAGATCGTCCTGGTCGGAGGCGGAAATTCAGCGGGCCAAGCCGCCGTATTCCTGCGCAACTTCGCAAAAAAAATCTGGATGCTGGTTCGTGGACCAAGCATCACGGAGAGCATGTCGCGTTACCTGATCGACCGTATCGCGAATCTCGATAATATCGAGGTGCTGACTCACACTGAGGTGGTCGCGCTTTATGGCAGCCGGGAAGGGCAATTGGAGCGCGTACGCTGGCGCAACAGCTCGACCGGCGAGGAAACCGAGAAGCCAATCCGCCACCTCTTCCTCTTCATTGGCGCGGAGCCGGCAACGGCTTGGCTTAAGGGCGCCGGCATCGCGTTGGACAGCAAGAATTTTGTACTGACTGGATGGGACACTCCCTCCACCATCCGCTCGAAGGGCGGCGCTGGCCGTCCGTTGCTACTCGAGACCAGCGTAGACGGTGTATTCGCCGCCGGCGACGTGCGATCTGGGTCGGTCAAGCGCGTGGGTGCTGCGATCGGTGAGGGTGCCGTCGTCGGGGCGGAGCTACACATTGCGCTTGCCAACGGCCAAGTGCGAGACAAGAGTGAACAACGCGCCGGTCAAGACTCGCGCGAAACCGAAAACGCACTTGCAGTCCCATCACAGCAGTGAGCAGCGGCGATGCCGAGATGTATCACGGCCACGACTTGCGAAGTTGACCATTGCCAAGGTCGGCAGGGGTGGACTGGATACGATCCCGTTCGGACATCGCGCTGCTGCCGCGGCTTTGAGTAGCTTTTCGAATGCGATCATGAAAACCACCGTACCCGGCCGTTTCGCGATTTCAAACAAGCCACGAGTATCTTGACGGCGGTCAAGGGTCAGCTCGGCGGTTTGCGGCATCATCGTTCGGGTCAAGGAACCCAGCGGAGAAAATCCATGTGCGACTACAGCCTACATGCCGTTACGTCACGCCCCGCAAAGGTGGGAGAGAGTTTGGTGTCGACCAGCTTTCGCGGCACATCGACCCGCGGCTTTGCCACCAAGGACGAACCCACCGTCGCCGTTTGTCTGCTGCCTGGCACCGAGCTCGCATTCGAGCAGGACGTGAGATACAATCGCAACTGGTTGTTGACCAAGAGCGCGGGCTTCCGTGTCGCCCAATTCTGCGTGATCAAACCGGAAACGCCGGCGCAACACCACGATGCCCTGCTGTTTCCCGATGGCACCATTATTCTTGTGAACCTCCTGTCGGAAGGACAGCATGCTCGGGTGCTTCAATTGCCAGCTGTCTGGCTGGGAAAGAAGAGCGGCGATCACGCTGGGCCCGCCCCCGTCTACTCGGCCGAGCAGGATAACCGCGTTGAGATCGAACCTGCTCAACAGGCATCATAGGTCCGGCCGGATAATTGGTGCTGCTCCCGTCCTCAGGGGCGCAGAGGGCGACGCGATAGCTCGTCAAGCGTTCGTGAGAAACGTCCAGGCCCGCCGGAAGCCGCAATCCTGCGCCCTTGTCATCTTCGGTGTCACAGGAGACCTGACCAAACGGCTGGTGATTCCTTCGCTTTACAATCTTGCGGCAGCCGAACTGTTGCCGGAAAGATTCTGCGTCGTCGGCGTCGCGCGCTGCGGCATATCGAACGAAGCGTTGCGCGAGAGCCTAATGAAGGGTCTGCATCAGTTCGCAACCCGCCCCGTGGAAGACGCGGTCGCGAATCGTCTTCTCGAATGCATCACCTCGGTCGTGGCCGATCCCGGCGACGGCTCTTCTTACGATCGTCTTAAGGAGCAGCTTGAACGGTTGGAAGCCGCGCGCGGCACCGGGGGCAATCGGCTGTTTTATTTGGCGACACCGCCTGATGCCTTCGCGCCGATCGTGCGCCAACTCGGCCGTCTCGGCTTGTTGAAGGAGGACCCCGACGCCTGGCGGCGGGTTGTGATCGAAAAGCCGTTTGGAACCGATCTGGCATCGGCGCGTGTGCTGAATGCGGAATTGTTGAGCATCCTCGGCGAACACCAGATCTACCGAATCGATCACTACCTTGGCAAAGAGACCGTCCAGAACATCCTGGTGCTGCGCTTCGCCAACGGAATGTTCGAGCCGATCTGGAACCGCCATCACATCGATCACGTGCAGATCATCGTGGATGAGCAGCTCGGTGTTGGCCATCGCGGTAGCTTTTATGACGCGACCGGCGCGCTTCGCGACATGGTGCCGAACCATCTGTTTCAGCTGTTATCGCTGGTCGCTATGGAGCCGCCGAGACACTTCGATGCCCATAACGTGCGTTCGGAAAAGGACGGAGTGCTGTCGGCGATCCACTGTCAGAGCGAAGAGGAGGCGCTGAAAAACTCCGTGCGCGGCCAGTACACTGCCGGGAAAATCGGCGACACGGAGATTCTTGATTACCGAAATACCCCGGACGTCCGGCCGGACAGCGCTACGGAGACTTACGTTGCGATGAAACTGAATATTGACAACTGGCGCTGGGCCGGGGTCCCCTTCTATTTGCGCACCGGAAAGGCGCTCGCCATGAAGCGCACGGAAGTGGCGATCAAATTCCGCGAGGCGCCGTTTGCGATGTTTCGATGCACGCCCATCGAGCAACTGGCTGAGAACTATTTCGTCATCGGCGTCGAGCCGACTGAAGGCATCACGCTGCAGTTCAACACCAAGGTGCCGGGGCCAGTGATCAGGATCGACGGCGTGCAAATGAAGTTTCTCTATAAGGACTACTTCAAGTCCGAGCCTGCGACGGGATATGAGACCTTGATTTACGATTGCATGATTGGCGACAACATTCTGTTCCAACGCGCCGACGGCGTGGAGGCTGGCTGGCGCGCGGTTCAGCCGCTCCTCGACGCCTGGAAACGAGTGGGCAGCAAGGGGTTGGAATTCTATCCTGCGGGCAGTGAGGGCCCTCCGGGCGCGTTTGAACTTTTGAAGCGCGATGGCCGAAGCTGGCGGAAGCTCTGACAGCGATGCGCTCGGGGAAACAGCCGCCGAGAGATTGTGGGCCTGGATTCAGTGTCGACCGCGATACTGTGGAATCGGCTCACTTATCGCTTATCAAGGGTTGTGAGCACCGGCAGTTTCAACGAGGCTGTGCTTCGACGAAGAAAATTTAGGGATCAATATCTGAGAGCGGTTGCGTGGGCAGCGAGCCCAGGCCGAGAGTTGTGTATGGCGCTCAAAATCGAAAACTATGCGATGATCGGCGACTGCAAGACAGCAGCCATGGTCGGGCACAATGGCTCGATCGATTGGCTGTGCTTGCCGAGATTTGATTCGGCTGCGTGCTTTGCCGCTTTGCTTGGCGACGCAGAAAATGGACGGTGGCTCATTGCGCCGAAGGATGAGCCGATCGAGACGTCGCGGCGCTACCGCGCAGGCACGTTGGTCCTCGAAACGGAATTCAGAACGAAGGGTGGCACTGCGACGCTTATCGATTTCATGGCACCGGGAAATCGGGCCGAGCTTGTACGCATCCTCGTAGGTCGACAGGGGCGAGTTGAGTTTCACTCCGAATTTGTAGTGCGATTCGACTATGGGGCGACGGTGCCGTGGGTCAACCGGCTTGATGACGGCAGCATCAGCGCAATCGCCGGTCCGGAGCGTCTGGTGCTGCGTACGACAGCCGCGCTTCACGGCGAGGACCTAAAAACAGTTGGTGAACCTACGGTCACGGCCGGCCAGTCAATCCCGTTCATCCTCTCCTACGGGGCGTCGTTTCAAGATCCTCCTTCGGCGATTGATGCCTTCGACGCGCTGAAACGAACGCAAGCATTCTGGCGTGGATGGAGTGATCGGTGTCCCGAAGTCGGTCGCTGGACGGAAGCGGTCAAACGTTCGCTCATTACATTGAAGGCTCTGACCTACGCCCCGACCGGCGGGATTATCGCCGCGCCCACGACCTCTCTGCCGGAGCTTATTGGTGGAATCAGAAATTGGGACTATCGCTTTTGCTGGTTGCGTGACGCCACGTTCACCCTGCTGGCCCTAATGCACCTCGGGTACTACGACGAGGCGCGGGCATGGCGAGACTGGCTCCTTCGCACCATCGCCGGTAGTCCGGAGCAGGTGCAGATCGTGTACGGAGTGGGAGGCGAACGCTGGCTGCCGGAGCTGACCATTCCGTGGCTCGGCGGTTATGAAAGATCGTCGCCGGTGCGCATCGGAAACGCCGCCTACCAGCAACTCCAACTGGACGTCCTCGGCGAGGTCGCCGACGCCATATTCCACGCCGGGAAGGGCGGTATAGGTTTAACCGACCGTGGCCGCGCCCTGCAGCCCATCATGCTGAAATATCTCGCCAGCGCTTGGCGCGAGCCGGATCAAGGTATTTGGGAGGTACGCGGCGAGCGGCAGCACTTCGTCCATTCGAAGGTCATGGCCTGGGTTGCGTTCGATCGTGCCGCGAATGAATTCGCCACCCGCGGATCAATCGAAGCATCTCGGCATTGGCGAGCGGTCGCCGACGAGATCCACGCCGACGTGTGCGACCGCGGCTTCGACCGCGATCTCGAAAGTTTCGTGCAGGCTTACGGCTCAAAACGGCTCGACGCTGGCTTGTTGCTGATGCCGCTGGTTGGCTTTTTGCCTGCAACGGATCCGCGCGTGAGGAGTACCGTGCAGGCCATTGAAAAGAGACTGCTGGTCCAGGACGAGTTTGTTCTGCGGTATGAACGCGCAAATCCCGGTGACGGCCTGCCCCCGGGAGAAGGAGCGTTTCTGGCATGCAGCTTTTGGTTGGCCGACAATTACATTCTGCAGGGCCGCTATTTGAAGGCCCGCAAGCTGTTCGACCGCCTCCTATCGCGTTGCAATGACGTGGGACCGTTCGCCGAGGAATACGATCCGTTCGCCGGCCGCATGCTGGGCAATTTTCCGCAAGCCTACAGCCATGTGGGTTTGATCTGTTGCGCCTTGAATCTCACCCGGGGAACGTGTCCTGCGAAGGAACGCGCCGAGCCGCAGCGCCCGGCGATGCGTCCGATTCCGCAAGCCGCAACGGAGCCGGACTGACGTAGACGTTCCTGCTGGACAGCGGCCCGCGGGCAATGTCAACCAGCCGTTGTGGTTCTTCGAATACCATTTTTTTGCTGCTGGCGGTGGCGAAAACGGGCAATTGTCAAAGACAAATATTGCCGCTTGAGGTGATGTGTTTTCAGCGTCTCATGCAAGGAAAAGGAGTAGTCAATGGTACTCAACGTGGTGACGATCAGTGGCAGCCTGCGCAAGGGCTCGTACAATACCGCGCTGATGCGGGCGTTGCCTAAGCTTGCGCCTTCGAATCTTCATCTTTCCGAGGCGCCGCCGTACGACGGCATGCCCCTGTACAATGCGGACGTTCAGGCCGCCGGCTTTCCAGGTGAAGTGACGACCTTCGCTGAAGCCATCAGGAAAGCCGATGGCATAATCATCGTCTCGCCCGAATACAACTGGACTATTCCCGGAGGCCTGAAGAACGCGCTGGATTGGGTATCGCGCCTGGAAAATCAGCCCTTCAGGGAGAAGCCAGTCGCCATTCAGTCCGCCAGCGGCGGTCCCCTGGGCGGGGCGCGAATGCAGTATCATCTGCGAATGGCGCTTACCTATCTCAGCGCCTTCGTGTTTGGGATACCGGAAGTATTCGTCGGGCTAGCCCAGACCAAATTTGATCCGCATACGCTCGAACTGAAGGACGACCCGACCAGGAAGGTGGTTGCCGATCAGCTCGCGGCCTTCGCGAAATTCGTTGCTCGCTTCAAAGGGTGAGCGCTTCAACACTATTTCTTCCTTGGCGACACGTTCCCACCATTGTCCAGGATCGCGGCCACCGACTGTCGGTCAGGTGGATCGGCACAGTCGTGCCAGTATTTGCCGATCTCGAATTCTGGCAGCTTGATCGCAAGCCTAGCCAACTGCATTTCACAACCTGGCGAAGCACTGAGACGGTGAGCGTATAATTTTATATGTGCGTATGTCTCGTCGCGCCCCGCATTGACAGTCGTGTATCGACGGCGTGAGCCAGTCATCACTGGCCAATTATTCTACGAGCGGCGATGGACCAATCGTAAGTTGATGCCTACGTAAAAATACGACATAGCGCATCCTGCGTGTGGCCGATATAGCATAAGTGCGTAGGCTGCGCGGTTCAGTCATGCGTCTGCTCGCAGCACACACAAAAACGAGAGCGGCTCGCGTCGGCGAAACCAATGTTCCTGGCTCCATCTGATACGCTCAGAGGGTTTGCGACAATCAAGAAACCCGCATGCCCGAAATGTGGACGCGCTATGGCCGCGGGCAGGGCCGCGCCAGGCGCGCGCGGTCATCAAGAACTCACTTTTGCTTGCTCGACGTGCGGCCAGTCCACGACACTTTCAATCCCCATCGATCCGCTCAGGAGTGATGCGGTAGGTTGGCTTAGAAGCGAGCTCAGGCCGCCGAAATAGTCATATTTCTTTGCATGCAGCGGCAGAAGAAGGGAAGAACAGGATCATGGTTAGAGTACAGCCGCTCAACGGCGAAGAACCCGAGAGGTCCGAGGACGTTATTCAGCGCGAACTGCTTGGTCAGCGCGGCGTGCTCGGCGCCCCGGACTCGGCCAGGCCGAGCCCTCAAGGCGAAAAGGATACGCATGATTTCTGCGCAGTGCATAGAGTGGCGAGGACTGCTGGTGGATTGCTTATTACTGTACTTTGCGTCGGCTCAGGTCGAGCTGCGTACATCCCGTACCACGATCTGCCTGCCGCTCGCGGCGGGCATTCGCCGTGATCGACTTCGCTATGTCGGCCTTTGTGACCCTGTTACTGGTCGTCGACCCCGTCGGATTGGTGCCGGCGTTTCTCGCGGCAGCAGGCGGACTCAGTAGCCGAGACAGGGCGCGAATCGTCGTCCGGTCTCCGCTGATCGCTGCGGGGATCCTTGTAGGTCTTGCATTATGCGGGAACTGGCTGTTGGGCCAGCTTGGGATCAGCATTCCAGCTTTTCAGATCGCGGGCGGACTTCTTTTGTTCGCTGTTGCCTACCAGATGGTCTTCGGTGACCGGCCGCACCGGGAGGCACGCGAAACCGACAAGACGATGGCCGAGCAGGTTTCGGATATCGCCGTCTTTCCGTTGGCTATCCCGCTGATGGCCGGACCAGGCGCAATTGCCACCACGCTATTGTTGTCCAACGCCGCAGGCACGACGTCGAGACTGGTTGTGCTCATTCTGGTCATTCTGCTCGTGTGCCTGACCTGCATGATTTGCTTTGCTCTGGCCGTGCCGATCGCGAAAACACTGGGCAACACTGGAAATGCCGTGTTTTCCCGGCTGCTCGGGATATTGCTCGCGGCTTTCTCGGTTCAGTTCGTATTGGATGGGGTCGCATCCGCTCACGCAAGCGCCTGAATAGTCGGTGGGCGCGTTGACGAGACGACCCATCAATGACCGCATCGGCATGCCATGCTAATTTGGCAACGGTCTGAGGCGGCCCCGCTGAACGTCAGTCCGCCTCCACAGAATCGCCTCCGGCCGGCAGACTTCGCCGCACCGGCAGATATTCCACGCCGCCGCTGTTTTGCATGCGGACGGGTTGCGGATACAGTTTCAGGAGCTCGAAAACGCCGTCAGGCATGTCAGTGTTCACGGGCAGGCCCAGCCGCTTCGCTGTCGACGCCCAGATCGGATAGTCATGCGTCCAGGCACCGGATGCGAGCTGTTCCGCCAGCTTGGCGGCTTGTTCAGCGGGCAGCCGCCGCTCCAGCAGCTCGCTTGCCGACTGTTTGACCTGCGCAATAGCCTTGCGGCCGACGTCGGCCATTATCAGCGTTTGATCTTCAATCTTGGCTAGCGGCTTCTCCTCGACAACCTTAATCAGCGAGACTGCCGGCGACTGTCCGAGCTGCGGATCGATCGGGCCGAGCACGGCATGGCTGCTCATCACGGTCTCGTCGGCCGCCAGCGCGATCAGCGTACCGCCGGACATGGCGTAGTGCGGCACGAAGACCGTGACTTTCGCCTTGTGCTCGCGGATCGCCCTGGCGATCTGCAGCGCTGCCAACACGAGTCCTCCCGGCGTGTGCAGCACGAGGTCGAGGGGCACATTTTCGTCTGTCATCTGAATGGCGCGCAGAACCTCCTCCGAATCGTTGATGTCGATATAACGCGCGATCGGGAAACCCAGTAGCCGCATGGTTTCCTGCCGGTGCACCAGCAGGATCACCCGCGATTTTCGCTGGGCCTCCAGCTGCGAGATCTTGCGCACGCGCATCGCCTCGAGCATGCGCTGGCGCAACAGCGGCTGGATCGCCGAGAACATGAAGAAGATCCAGAAGAGATCACCGATCGACATGGAATCCTCCACGAATAGCACCTCACATCCGCCCTTCAGGATCGAAGCCGAGCACGCCTTCGTCCCGATAGTAGGCCCGGTAACGCCGTTCGGACTGGACGATGAGAGAGACAAGTGCGAAGCCTGCCACAAACCCGCCGATATGGGCCCACCACGCGACGTCCGCGCGCATTGGCGTTACCGCCAAGCCCGGGATTCCCTGCAAGATCTGCATGAGGAACCAGAACCCGACATAGAAGAAGGCATAGACTTCGAAGAACAGCGGGATGAACAGGATCGGGATCACCACGACCACCCGGGCGAAGGGGAACAGGCGCATGTAGCTCCCGAGGACACCGGCGATCGCTCCCGAGGCGCCCAATGCCGGTACGATCGAGACCGGGTTGAAGAAGATATGCGCGACAGAAGCCGCAACGCCGCAGGCAAGATAGAATGCCAAATAACGGCCATGACCCAGCCGATCTTCGATCGTCGGACCGAACAGCCATAGCGTCCACATGTTCAGGATGAGGTGCAGCCACCCGCCGTGCAGGAACATCATAGTGAAGAGCGGCAGGACGTCGTCGATGGCCGGGTCGATCCCGTCGGAGGCAAGAATCCCGGAATAACGCGCAGGGACAAGCGCGAATTGATACAGCAGCTGCTCAAGCTCGTAGGGGCTAAGGCTGATCTCGAACAGGAACGCGATACAGTTGGTGGCGATCAGCACCCACGTGATCACCGGCGGGTAACGGGTCGGGACAGTATTCCTGATCGGGAACATCTGCGTCTCTTCGTAACCGTTCCGCGATGCCCGGTAGATACTGCGCCCAGATTCCTGGACGGACCATGACGATCGTCAATTTTCGGGCGGGGAGGGCCAAGCGTCGCCGCCGGCTGCGGGTTTCGGTACGTCCGGGCGGACCTGCTCTCGCTATCCCCCGGTTACGGCGAGAACGGCTTCCTTGATCTTGGCCAGCCCGAAATGCCCGATCATCTCCAAATCGACGTGCGGTAAATTGGGCATTTCATTTGAAATGACGGTTGCGTCAACAATTGCCGGGCCATCGATCGAGAGAGCTTCGACTACCGCTGCCATCAATTCCCACGGGCGTTTGGCCATGTATCCGTGGCCACCGCACGCACGGGCTAATGCTGCGAAATCCGGGTTTGGAAAGTCGATGGCTTCGCGAAATGGCACCAGTCCGACGCTTTCGGCTTCCAGCGTGATCAGTCCGAGCGACGAATTGTTGTAGATGATGACCTTGACCGGCAGGTTGTGATGCACTGCTGTCAGAAATTCGCCCATCAGCATATTGAACCCGCCATCGCCGGTCAGCGCGATCACCTGACGGGAGCGATCCAACGCCTGTATGCCATTGGCTTGGCCGAGGGCCGTTCCCACCGCCGCATTGTTGAAGGATCCGATGATCCGCTGCGTCCCGGTCTGACGGATCCAATTGGCGGACCATAGCGTGTTTAGGCCGGTATCCAGGACGAATATCGCGTCGGAACGGGCGAGATCGCTAACCGCGCGGGCAACCGCCTGTGGATGGATCTGATGGTCGCTCCGCTTGATATCCGCTTGCTTGTTGAGCATGGCGTCCCATTTCCTGCGCTCGTCGGCGACCTCGTCCCAGAATTCGGTATCGGTCTTCTGGGCAACCCGGCCGAGTAATTGCTTCAGCGTCGGCCGGACCGATCCGGCAACGCCGAGCGCGGTCAGAACGCGTCGTCCTAGCACCTGTGGTCGTTCATCGATCTGAATCACCGTGCTCTTGGTCGGAAGGAAGTTGGAATAAGGATAATCAGTGCCGATCATCAGGAGCAGGTCGCAACGCATCACGGCATTGTAGACGGCCCGCGTCCCGATCATGCCGAGACCGCCCATCCAGCGGGGATCGTCGTAGGGCAGGAGGTCTTTGCCCTTAACTGTATGGATCAGCGGAGCCTTGAGCCGATCCGAAAGAGCGCACAACAGGTCAACGGAGCCGCGGCAGCCGGCGCCGCACATCATCACTATCTTGCCCGCCTGTTCAATCCGCCGGGCTAGTTCGGCGATCCTTGCCTCGCTGGCGGTGACTTCCGACCGGGGCTTCAAGGTTGGGATGCTGGGAACGGTGCCTTGCGCTTTCGCTGCGATCACGTCCTGCGGAAGCGTCAGATGTGCGACGCCCGGGCCGGCATAAGCGGCCGCTATCGCCTGATGGATGACCGCCGGTGCTTGCGCTGCGGTCGAGATGGTCTCGGTGTAGAGCGACACGTCACGAAACAAAAGATCGGGTTCAGTGGTCTGGATGTAATCGGTGCCATGTAGCTTGCGCGGCATGTCGCCAGACAAGGCCAGCACTGGCGCATGATCGCGGGCCGCTTCATAAAGACCAGCAACCAGATGATTGCTGCCAGGTCCTGTGGTGCCGGCACACACTGCGAGCGTGCCGGTGATCTTGGCCTGGCCGGCGGCGGCCTGCGCCGCGCCTTCCTCGTGGCGGACGCCGACCCACTCGATCTTGCTGCGTCGGACCACATCGGCAAGCGGATTGAGCGAGTCGCCGATCAATCCGAAGATGTGCCGAACGCCGATCTGTTCGAGGGCACTTACCAGAATGCCGGCAACTGTCTGTGACATGTTCCGTTCCCAACTCTCGCCACCGAAGTTCGTTCAATGCGGCAGGCTGGCGCCCCCACCGGCCATAGACCTTGACCGGCGTCAACCCGTCAACGAGGCGACGAAGTTGTGATAATTGCTGGCCCAGCTCCCTTGTTCCAACAGCGCTTGTCGCGGCAATGTGCGAGCAGTCGCCGCATGGGCGCGCCCGGTCGAGACCGGACGATGAGCCGCTACCCCCCCGTTTATGCGGGCGGTGGCCGCTCTCAGTAATTTAATGTTGGAACAACCCGTGCGGTCGAGATCATCCGGATGTACGCCGGGGCGCCACACCTCCTGGTCGATCGGCGCGCCAGCAGGCAGACCCCACATTGCTCTGATACTGTCGTCCCATTGCAATTCGTTGGTGTCCGTAGCGGGTGAAGATGTCGTGTTTTTGTAGCTCGTGATCTGTCGCCTTCGTTGTTGATTATCGGCGTGGCCGGAAGGCGCGGACGGCTCGGCCGATTTGGTCATGCCAGGGATATTGTTGGTGGGGACTTTGTCAGTTTCTTTGTTCGACTTGAAGCCCGTTTCTCCGCCCCGACCCGCACGATCTTGACGGCGGCGCGCGCAGGAGCGGTCAAGGACGCGCGCTTGCGCGCCCGCCAGGGCTTGTCCTTGACGGCTCCGAGCACACTGCCAGGCTGAGGCGCGTCGGGGCTGATCTGCTGTCCGTCAGGGGCAAACCTCGCCAACCGATGCGGTCCGAGGAACACGCTGACGGTGCCATCGGGATACTCATGGAGGCGCACCACAGCCTTGACGAAGTGAGGCCTGAGCCGGCTCTGCGGCAGCTGCAGCCGCCGACCGTTCCATGCAACGGTATTATCGTTGGCGACGGTTCGCTCCTCGATCACGCACAGCGCCTCGCGCCAGGCCTCATGCCGGTCGGCCACGAATGCCGAGCCTTCCTGTTCGGGCTTGATCGCAAACGCGGCGTTGTGCCCGGGGATGTAATGCGCCTTCAGCCACGCGTTGGCACCCTCAACCGTCGTGATCCCGGCAAGCCGCAGCTCCTTCGGCAGCCGATCCTGCAAGGTGCCGAACACCCGCTCGGAACGCCCGCGCGCCTGCGGCGAATAGGCTGCGATATGCTCGATCCCAAGATGCGACAAAGCCCGTCCCACCTGGGTTTGTTGCGTCTTCGAGACCTTCTCGCCAGCTTTTGGGGTAAGGAAATAATGGCTGCCGCGGTCGGTGTAGAGCGCGCAGAACAGGCCATGCTCGCCAATCACTTCGCGCAAGGCCTGGAAGGTCGAGGCCGTTCCTTCTTCCTCGACCAGGACCATCGAGTAGACCTCGCTGGTCGCATCGTCCATCGTGACGATCAGGTCCCTCGCGGGCAGACCTTCGATCCAAACGTGGCGCGATCCGTCCTGGTGCAGCAGCATGCCCCGAAGCGGCCGCCGTGGCCGCTTCTTGCGGTGCGCCGAACGCTTCGGAGCCTTCCGCACCAGCCCCGCCGCGTGCAGCGCCAGCTTCGTCACCGTATAGCCCAGCACATAATCATGCCGCTTTTGCATCTGCTCGTGGAAGTGCTTCACCGTGAAGTCCGCGTACTTGTCCCGGTACAGCGCAAGCATTCGTTCCAGTTCCTCCTCCGGCGCCCGCCGTGGCGAACGACGCCCCAGCCGGCGGTCGACAAGCCCGTCGTCGCCCTCCGCCTCATGGCGCTCCGCCCAGCGTTGAAACGTCCGAACACTGATCCCAAGAACCTCCGATGCTGCCTCCTGCGTCAGTTCCTTCGCCTCCGTCCGATCCAGCAAATCTGAAAACCGCATCCGTCGTACACCCTCGTGAATGGATGCCGTGCCCATCGCGCCCCCTTTGTTCCGGAGCACCGAAAACACGACACTTCACGAGCTACAAACAGGCGACAGATCACGAGCTACTGACACATTGCAATTCGTTGGCTTGTGGATTCCACGCTTAACGGCCAAGCTTCACAAGATCGACGGCGGCCGGGCGATTACGATCAGCTGCACCATTTCATCGCCGATTGCACGTCTGGGATGCGACACCGGTGGAGACAGAGCTGCTCAAAGACGCCGACCGGCTTGTCGGCGGCGGTGATGCGGTGCTGGTTATCGACGACACTGTGGTGCCGAAGAAGGGCGAACACTCAGCCGGTGTTGCGGCTCAATATGCCTCGGGCTTGGCAAAAAGGGGCGAATTGCCAAACATTGGTGTCGCTGACGCTCGCGTGGTGAAGTGCCGGTGATGATCGCATTGCGTCTCTTACTACCCGAGAGCTGGACCAGCGATGCGGTACGGTTGAAGCGCGCCGGCGTACGGTCAACTACCGATCGCCACGGTCCAAGCCAGAGATCGCTTTGGCGAAGATTGATCGCGCGATAGCAGCCCGCGTACGCTTCGGTTGTGTGCTGGCGGACGCGGGATACGGCCTGAGTGCGCCGTTTCGACAAGGACTCACGGCACGCGGGCTGGCGTGGGCCGTTGGCATCCCGCGTCACCTCAAGGTATACCCGGTCGGCGTCAAGCTTATCTGGCCGGTTGCAATGCGCGGGCGTCCCCCAAGCGGTCCATTCCGGACATCCTGTCGCGCCCGGCCGAAGACATGCTGGCCGACACCAAGTGGAAAAATGTGAGTTGGCGAACGGGGACAAAAGGCCGATTGAAAGCCCGGTTTGCCGCGGTTCGGGTGCGGATCGCCGATGGATCTCCCCAGCGGATCAAGGATAAGGGCCAGCAACATCTTCCCGCCGAGGAGGCTTGGCTGACCGGCGAACACAGGACGTCAGGGGAAAAGAAATACTATCGCCAATCTGCCCGCCGCGACAGATCTGCGCACATTAGCCGCCGCCATCAAGGCACGATAGATTTGCGAGCAGGCGCATCAGCAGTTGGAAGAAGAACTCGGGCTTGATCACTTCGAGGGGCGGTCCTGGCAAGGCCTGCATCGTCACGCGCTGATGACCATGATCGCCTACGCCTCCCTGCAACACCCAAGCCTCGTCAAGCGGGGCGGAAAAAAAGAATCAACGGACCGCCGCCGCAGCCAAGCTTACCGGCGGTACGCCACACCATCGTCGACTTCATCCTTCGACCGTCAGCTCAGCGATGCCCATACTGCCGAAAACGAATCCGTGAAAAGCTGCCAGAGAATCAGTATCGTATTGTCGGAGCGGAAAAACTAATGAGTTCTTACCCTAGTCATCTGGAACGCAAGTTCATCACATTAGTTGATGGCTCGAATCTTTGTAGAGGAGAGCGCTTGTGGGGAATGCAGGTGTGAGAGGCCGGCCGATCGCGCCGTTAGTGCTCAGTCCGCAGGAGCGCACGTACCTAGAGAGGCAAGTTCGTCGTCATCGTGTTGCGCGGTCGCGATCTGAGCGATGCCGCGCGATCCTGCGATGTGCGGATGGCTTGCCAAGCAAGTCGGTGGCTGCCGAACTCGGCATCCATGAACACACCGTTGGCAAGTGGCGCCGTCGATTTTTGAAGGATCGCTGCGATGGCCTGCTTGACGAAGCCCGCCCTGGCCGCCCTCGCACCATCGACGACGATCAGGTTGCTGAGGTAATCGAGCGGACATTGCGTACGACGCCGGCCGACGCGACGCACTGGTCGATCCGCTCGATGGCTGCGGAAACTGGCTTTTCCCACACCACCATCCGCCGAATGTGGTCGGCGTTCGGCTTGCAGCCGCACCGTAGCCAGACATTCAAGTTGTCGAGCGATCCGCTGTTCGTCGACAAGGTACGCGATATCGTCGGCCTTTATCTATCCCCACCGAACCGAGCCCTTGTCCTCAGCATCGATGAGAAAAGCCAGATTCAGGCCCTCGATCGCGAGCAGCCGGTCTTGCCGATGATGCCTGGCGTGCCGGAACGTCGCACGCACAGCTACGTGCGGCATGGCACGACCACGCTTTTTGCAGCGCTCGATGTTGCCTCGGGGTTCGTCATCGGCAAATGCTACAAGCGCCATCGGGCAGTCGAGTTTTTGAAGTTCCTCAAAGAGATCGACGCTCAAATCCCTGAGGGGCTTGCTGTCCATATCGTCATGGACAACTATGCCACCCACAAGACGCCCAAGATCAAAGCGTGGCTCGCTCGCCGGCCGCACTATCATGTCCACTTCACGCCGACTTCTGCGTCCTGGATCAATCAGGTCGAGCGGTGGTTCGCTGAACTCACCAGAAAGCAAATCCAGCGAGGTGTTCACACCTCCGTCAAACAGCTCGAGGCCGACATCCGTACCTTCATCGACCTGCACAACAAAAATCCGAAGCCTTTCAAATGGACCAAATCTGCAGACCAGATTTTGACTTCCGTCAAACGCTTCTGCCACAAAGCCCACCAGACTTTATGTGGTGAACTTTAGATTCACGTGACTAGATCCTCCGCACTCGGGAAGGATGACAGGCGCGCGCAAGGCCATCAACCTTGCTATTTGCCGGCCAATTTCTTGATCGCCGACTTGATCGACGACGCGGCCTCGTCATAACCCTGCCATGCCGTGCCTCTGGCGAGCAACGCTGGCGCAGTGCGCACGGTGTAGCGCTCCGGATCGAGATCACTTTTCACCTGCGCCCAGGTCAGCGGCATCGAAACGGTGGCTCCGTCACGCGCCCGCGGCGATAGGGGTGCGACTGCCGTCGACGTGCGATCGTTGCGCAGATAGTCGAGGAAGATCTTCCCCTTGCGCAGCCGCTTCGATATGTAGAGCAGATACTGGTCGGGCGCATCCCTGGCCATCCACTGGCAAATGCCTTGCGCGAAGCCTTTGGCTTCCTTCCAGCTCAGCTTGTCTTTTGCACGATAGAGCAGCGGCACGACCACATGCAGACCCTTGCCGCCAGTGGTCTTGCAAAAGCTTTCCATGCCGACATCGGCCAAACGCTGTCGCATCTCCTTGGCCGCAGTGACCACTTCGGTGAAATCGACGTCGGGCGCCGGATCAAGGTCGAACACGAGCCGGCCCGGCGTGTCATAGGCATATGGCGCGCAATTCCATGGATGCAGTTCGAGGCCACCGATCTGCGCGACCATGGCAAGCCCTTCGACGCGATCAATCTGCAAGTATGGTTTGCGGCCGCCGGAGACTTTTGCGAGCTTGAGATATTTCGGTGTTCCCTGCATGGCATGACGCTGGAAGAAACGTTCGCCGTGGATGCCGTCGGGACCGCGGATGATCGAACAGGGTCGGCCCTTGATGTGGGGAATCAGCCATTCGCCGACCGCCTCAAAATATCGGGCGAGGTCGAGCTTCGTCACTGGCCTCCCGTCGCCGCCGTCCGGCCACAACTCCTTGTCGGGCTTTGAAATGACAACGCCCATGACCTCGGTGGATGTGCGCTCCGCCCCTGCGGGCTGCACCCCAGTCGGTTGCCGCGATGTCGCAGTTGCGCGTGCGACCGGATTGACAACTTTGTAAGTTACCGGCTCTTCCGCCTTGACCTCGCTGGCCAGCTTGTTCTGCCGAGATTGCTTACGTCGTCCCATGTTTGCAATGGCTCCTGGATACCAGAATTGTGGAAAAAAAGTTGGATCAGGCCGTCGGCCGATGTTTTCTCCATGCACCTCAGCCTTAAGTTCGTCGACTGAGTTGCTCCATGCAGTCTTCAAGCAATGCCGCAGGCAGTCGGTGTGGGACCATCGCGCTCGACGCCGCGTACCGAGCGCGCTCGACATGTGCCATAGCTTTGCTGATGAGCCGCCCGCCGTTTCCCACGTGCCATCCTGTCGTTGACCGGCGATGCGCTCGACCCCCCTTTCGTGCCGACATCATGATACCGGAACGCGACGAACTGGCGTGCCGGCGCCACCTGAATTTGGAAGAATTGTCCGCCGCCGCGTGTGCCCGGTTTGGCGCGGCCGCGCCGCCCAAGTCCGGTTCCGCGAAGGCGACCGCTGCACCTTGAGCAATTTGCTTTTGTCTGCTTGCCTTTGCGTTGCGGTGGCCATTGCGCGCACCCATCTTATGCGCCGCTTCAACGCGCACAATTACTCAAAGATCCGATTTTCTCGCTATTGAGGCTCCTATGCTTCATTGACTCGTCGGTTCGTCGCGATTGAACGCTTCGGGAGCGTTCGCCGGTGATCCGTGGAGGTGTGCCGACGACGTTGGTTGCGAGAACCACTCCGGTCGCCGCAGCGCTCTGCCGAAGCGCTTTCATCAGACTAGTTAGCTTGGTCGAGGTTCGACAAACGCAGTCGGCCTTTCGGCGTTGTCAATGAATCGCCGGCAAGCGGCGATGGAAGCGGCGACCATTCCATCATTGCGGCCAAGAATCGGTCCTTTGGCCCTTGACGGTCGTCATGGAACCGGCGGCGCGATGCGCATAATCATTTTTCGCCGAAGCCGATCGAGGAGACAGTTCCATTCAGATCAAGGTTGCGAAGCTCATCGCTGCAACACCCGCCACGGCATTTGCGATCGTTGCGAACGTCGCCGATTGGCCCGACATCGCGCTCGATCAGAAGCATTGAAGTGCTCACCGCCGGCCCGATCCGCGCCGGCACGCGGTTGCGCGAAGATCGCGTCATGTTCGGCGCCGAGGCGACGCATGAGCTGGAAGTCGTGACAGTCCATGTACAGCGGCAGGCGCGGCATGATGCTGATCTTTCGCAGCCGTCCGGGGACGGTGCCGGGACAGGGACTGCAGCTGCTCACGGCGCCGTCCATGAGAGTGAGCCTGCGCGACGAACTGGAACGCAACGCCGACTTCGCGGCGACGATCGACCGGCACGTTGCCGTCTAGGCTCTGCAGGCATCCTCGCAGCGGTTCCTTGATTGCGTGTTGCTTGATGACCGTCAATGACCGGGCGTGCGCGTCGGCGCATGTTGACCGCCAATGACGGCGACCAGGAGACTTCGATCATGAAAGGATTCAGACCGCTGCACGATCGCGTCCTGGTGCGACGCATCGAGGCCGAGGAGAAGACGCCCGGCGGCATCGTCATCCCCGATACCGCGAAGGAGAAGCCAGTCGAAGGCGAGGTGCTGGCGGTCGGAGCCGGCGCGCGCGACGAGAACGGCCGGATCGTTCCGCTCGACGTCAAGGTCGGCGATCGCGTCCTGTTCGGCAAATGGGCTGGCACCGATGTGATCATCGACGGTGAGGACCGGCTCATCCTCAAGGAGGCCGACATCCTCGGCGTGATCGAAGGAAAGACTCGCGCGCACGCCAAGGCGGCGTAGCGCGCAGGTGTCGACGGCATCGATTTCGTCTTCAAGGAGTAAGCCAATGGCTGCCAAGGAAGTCCGGTTCAGCGGCGAGGCGCGCGAGAAGCTGCTGCGCGGCGTCGACATTCTGGCCGATGCGGTGAAGGTCACGCTCGGGCCCAAGGGCCGCAACGGCGTGCTCGACAAGTCGTTCGGGCCGCCCCGCATCAGCAAGGACGGCGTCACGGTCGCGCGCGAGATCGAGCTCGCCGACAAGTTCGAGAACGTCGGCGCCCAGCTGCTCAAGCAGGTCGCGCTGAAGACGAGCGAGTTCGCCGGCGACGGCACGACTACGGCGACGCTGCTCGGGCAGGCGATCGTCCGCGAGGGCGCCAAGGCAGTCGCCGCCGGCATGAACCCGATGGACATCAAGAACGGTATCGAACTCGCCGTCATCGCGGTGGTGGCGGACATTGGTGACGGATTCGGTGGACGTGCACGAGGAGAACTGGCCTGAACTGCGAACGGTCTCCATTGCGCCGCCGCTGGCCTCTGCCTTGAAGCGACTGGCAGCCGACGGCCCGCGCGGCGAGCTTCATTCGAAAAGCCTGCGCCGAACGGCTGCGCAGGCAAGGGAGGAGATATGATGCCAGGACTGTTTCTCGATCGTCGAGACGCGGGCAGACGACTCGCCGAGAAGCTTGGAGGCTACTCCCGTCGCCCGGACGTGCTCGTTTTGGCGCTGCCGCGCGGCGGCGTGCCCGTCGCCTATGAGGTAGCCCGCGCGCTCAACGCACCTCTGGACGTGTTTGTGGTCCGCAAGCTCGGCGTCCCCGGCCATGAGGAGTTGGCGATGGGCGCGGTCGCGACAGGTGGCGTGCGCGTGCTCAACAACAAGATCGTCGAAGCCCTGGGCATTCCCACGCCTATCATTGATGCGGTTGCGGCACGCGAGCGCCTGGAGCTGGCACGGCGCGAGCGGCTTTACCGTGGCAGCCGTCCGCAGCCCGACGTGCGCGGCCGCACGGTGATCCTGGTTGACGACGGGTTAGCGACAGGTGCCACCATGTACGCCGCGATCGAAGGGTTACGACAGCAGGGGCCTGCGCGCATTGTCGTCGCGGTTCCGACGGCATCGCGCGACGCCTGTGAGGAAATGAAGAAAAGGGCCGACGAGGTCATTTGCGCAATTACGCCGGAGCCATTCCAGGCGGTGGGTCGTTGGTATCAGGAGTTTTCACAGACTACGGACGATGAGGTGCGCGAGCTGTTGGCGAGCCAAAGCAAGTCCAACGCTGAAGTCGCACGTTTTCGCGCAGCAGATGATGTGCTCGTCAATGACTTGCGCGAGACTGCGTATCCCCTGGTCGGATCCGTGCGCGACTATGATCCGTTGATCGGGCGGATCGGTGAAGCGCGCTTCGCTCTGCTTGGTGAAGCGTCCCACGGTACCCACGAGTTCTATCGCGAGCGGGCCGAAATCACGAAGCGACTCATCATCGAAAAGAAGTTCACGGCGGTCGCGGTGGAGGCAGATTGGCCTGACGCCTATCGTCTCAATCGCTATGTGCGCGGCGCTGGCGACGATATCGATGCGGTAGATGGGCTCGCCGATTTTCGTCGTTTCCCGACCTGGATGTGGCGTAACGCGGTGGTGGTCGAGTTCATTGAGTGGCTTCGGGCACACAATGATGGACTTCCTCCGGGTGTCGGAAAGGTCGGTTTCTACGGGCTCGATCTCTACAGCCTGCACGCATCGATGAAAGCCGTGCTCCGTTATCTGGAGAAGGTCGATCCCGGGGCGGCGATCCAGGCGCGTGAACGTTACGCCTGCTTCGATCATGTCGGCGAGGATACACAGGCCTACGGCCTGATGACGCGCCTGAATCTTTCCAAATCGTGCGAGGAGGAGGTTGTCAACCAGTTGCTCGAGTTGCAGCGCCGGGCGGCCGATCGTACGCGCCGTGGCGGCGCCTTGGATGATGATCTCTTCTATGCCGAACAGAATGCTCGCCTGGTGAAGAACGCCGAGGCCTATTACCGCTCGGTGTTCCTCGAGGCGGTGTCATCATGGAATTTGCGCGACCGACATATGGCTGAGACGCTTGAGGCGCTGGTCAGCTACCTTGATCGAAAATCCGGTCGCGCCAAAATCGCCGTCTGGGAGCACAATTCGCATCTCGGCGACGCTCGCGCGACGGAAATGGGCCGGCGCGGCGAACTGAATGTCGGCCAGCTCACACGCGATGAATACGCCGACGATGCGGTTCTGATCGGCTTTACTACGCATCGTGGCACGGTAACGGCCGCTTCCGATTGGGGCGGCGCGGCCGACCGCAAGCGCGTCCGGCCGGCGCTCGGCGGCAGCTACGAGGCGCTGTTCCATGCTGCAGGGCACGACCGATTCCTTCTGATCATGGACGACAGCGATGTGGTGGTGCGGCAATTGGGCGCGCCTCGGCTCGAGCGCGCGATCGGCGTGATCTACCGCCCCGAAACCGAGCGGCACAGTCACTATTTCCAGGCGCGGCTGCCGGACCAATTTGATGCAGTCCTGCATTTCGATGAGACATGTGCGGTCAAGCCGCTCGAAACCACCGAGGCGTGGGAAGCCGGCGAACTTCCGGAAACATTCCCGTTCGCGGTATGAACGTCGGGCCATAGCAAGCGAAAAGGAAGCATGCCATGAACAGTTCCGCAGCTCAAATGATTGAGGGGCAATTGATTAGCGTCCCTGCTGGTTCCGTGACGCTTAACGGCAATCTGACTATGCCGGAGGACGCACGTGCGGTGGTGCTTTTCGCTCACGGGAGCGGCAGTAGCCGCCACAGCCCCCGCAACCGGTATGTGGCCCGTGTGCTCAACGAGGCGAAACTGGCAACCTTGCTGATCGACCTGTTAACGGTGCACGAGGAAGTGGTCGATGCGCGCACGACGCACTTGCGCTTCGACATCGACCTGTTGGCCGAAAGGCTCGTCGATATAACCGACTGGCTCATCCAATTCCCCGATACCAAGAACTTTCCGATAGGCTATTTCGGCGCCAGCACCGGGGCCGCAGCCGCGCTGGCGGCCGCAGCGATCCGCGCCGATCCAGTAGGGGCAGTTGTTTCGCGCGGAGGCCGACCGGATCTGGCCGGTGCTGCCTTGACGCGCGTTCGGGCTCCAACGCTATTGATCGTTGGAGAACACGACAAGCAAGTCCTTGAGTTAAATCGGGCTGCTCTCGCGCAGCTGCGCTGCGAAAAGCAATTGGCGATCGTAACGCAAGCAACGCATTTGTTTGAAGAACCGGGAGCGCTGGATGAAGTGGCGAGCTTAGCGCGCGATTGGTTCAAGCGCTACCTCGTCGTGGCCGCTTAAGCCACTGCGACCGGGTAGGCCGCCCCCGACGAACTCCGTCGCAGGATCGTTGACTGTCCTCCTCCGGCAGTGGGGTTTGATAGCGCTGAGGGCCCCAAGCCAAAGTCCGAACAGGCGAGCAGGTATGAACCAAAATCGAAATCGATCGCTTGGCAGCACGGATTGATGCCCGTCATAGTCGCGGCCCAGGCACGGTCGTAGACTTGAGACGTACCCGAAAGCTCGCGGCAAAGTCCGGCTGGCCGCGTGGATGCTCATCGCGCAGGCCACGGAACATGGATACGTCGCGATATACAGAGCCAGAGCCCAACTCGCGTCCAATAGGCGCCTCGCGGAGCATCGCATACGGTCTCGAGCGCATCGGTCTGGTCTCGCTACGTTTTCCATGGCTCGTTTGGCTTGCCACCGTCGTGCTGTTGATAGTGGGAGCATTCGGGATAGCGCGTATCAAGGTCGATGACTCCCTTAGCCAGCTGTTCCGGTCCGAGACACCCGAGTTCTGGACGTTCGAAGAAGTGACGCGGCGCTTCCCGTCGAACGAATTCGACGTCCTCATCGTGGTGGAGGGCAAAGATCTGCTTGTGCGCGATTCGGTCGAAAAGCTGCGGGATCTAGTCACCGACCTGCAACTGATCGAAGGCACAAGAGGCATTATCTCGTTGTTTTCGGCGCGCGAGCCGCCAAAGGGCACCGACTTGCCCGCGCCGCTGTTTCCGGATCAACTCCCTGCCGGCGCCGAATATGACCGGCTAGTCCAGCGCGTACTGAACAACGAGATCATTCGCGGTAAATTGCTGTCCGAAGATGGACAATTAACCCTCATTGTGCTCGCACTGGACCCGGATGTCGTTGCGAGCAGCCGTTTGCGCGAGGTCATCGGCGAAATTCAGAGAACAATCGATAATGACCTGGCCGGCAGCAGACTTACCGCTCGCCTGTCCGGAGTACCGGTCATGCAACTCGAGATCCGCAATGCCGTGGAGCGCGATCGGCTGCTCTATAATGCATTCGGATTCGCAGCTGGAGCTTTGATCGCGATCCTGTTCTTCCGCCGGTTGTCATTCATGATCATCGCCGCCGGCCCACCCTTGATCGCCATCGTGCTGGCTCTCGGCGCTCTTGGCTGGCTTGATTTTCGCCTCAACATGTTTCTCAACGTCATGACGCCGCTGATCATGGTGATCAGCTTTTCGGACAGCATGCAATTGACGTTCGCAGGCCGCGACCGGCTGCTACAGGGCGAGGGGAGGTTTGAAGCATTTCGCAACGCCATGCTTGTGGTCGGGCCGGCATGCGTACTGACGCATGTGACCGCTGGTCTTTCGTTTATTGCGTTGCAATTTTCAGAATCCGATCTGATCCGGACGTTCGGCGAGGCCGGCCTGGTCGCAACTCTAATTGCCATGTTCGCGGTTCTGATGTTGGTGCCGCTTCTCGGTGTTCTGCTGATCCGGAACGAAGCGATGTTTGTTGTGGAAGTCAGAGGCGCGGACTCCGCTTTAGACGTGTTGCGGCGTTTCTGTTTCTGGGTTGCTGCCCGGATGGTGAGCCGGCCGGGGCTGTACAGCCTGCTCGGCGTCCTGGTTGTCGGCGGCCTTGGGCTAGTCTACGCCAATCTTCAACCTCGCTATCGATTGGCCGATCAGGTGCCCGACAGGGAACAGGCCGTTGCCGCGAGCCATCGTCTCGATGCCAAGCTCAATGGTGCCAATCCGATCGATATCCTGATCAAGGTTCCTGACGGCAAATCACTTTATGATCCGGAAACGCTTGCCGTGATAGCGGAGGTGCATGCGACCCTCGACAAGCAGCCTGGCATCGCCAATGTATGGTCGCTGGAGACACTGCGGCGCTGGCTTGCGGAGAAGATGGGCAAGTCCGACGTGGCGACGCTGAAGCAGTATGTCGATATCCTGCCCGAATATCTGACGCGTCGCTTCATTTCTGCGGAACAGGACGCCGTTCTGGTTTCCGGCCGCGTTCCGGACGTCGATTCCAGTCAGCTTCTGCCCGTCATCGAAGGCCTCGACAAAGCGCTGGATGCTGTCCGCGCAAAACATCCGAGCTACAAAGTAGCCGTGACGGGCCTGTCGGCTATTGCCGCCCGGAACAGCGCCCTCATGATCAACAAGTTGAACAGAGGTCTGACGCTTGAGTTTCTGTTTGTCGCCGTCTTCATCGGTCTCGCGTTCCGCTCGTTCGTCGTCATGCTGGCGAGCATCCTGCCCGGAATATTCCCGATCGTGCTCTCTGGATTCGTGTTATGGATTCTGGGAGAAGGCCTGCAGTTCGCGAGCGTCGTGGCGCTGACGGTATCTTTTGGATTGGGCCTGAGCGCTACCATTCACTTTTTGAATCGGCTACGGCACGAGGAACGACCGTACGAGGATCCGGCCGTTGCCGTTGAGCGGGCGACCGTCCTGGTTGGTCCGCCTTTAATTCTGACGTCCATCGTGCTTGCGTGTGGCCTGATTGTAACCGTCTTCTCCGGTCTGCCGTCGCTCCGCCTGTTCGGTTGGTTGAGCGCGTTTGCCATGCTCGCGGCGTTGAGCGCAGACCTCTTGATCCTGCGGCCGACGGTGACGTTTTTGGGCAGACTTGCACAGCGGGTGGGCGGCAAGCCGTTTTACCGATAGTGGGGAGATCGAGTTCTCCTCACCTTGTTCTGGCGAGCGCGACAGAGACTTCAGTGATATCGTGACCCGGCGACTCAATCACCACGGATTGCCGGTCACCTCGCGTATTCAGGGTCAAACGGGCTGAAAATCCGGCACCGTCAATTCTGGCCTCGATCTCGCCACCACTCGCGCGGCCGGAAACACCACCGGAGGCGTGGCGGCTGGTTTCGGTCCAGGTTCCATGCAGTGCCCCGCCTTCTGAAACAATGTTGCTATCGACATCAAATCGGTAGCTGTCGCTTGCGCAGCGCAAACGTTGCTGCAGTCGTGTACCGCTTTCGGTGACGGAATAGGTCGCCTGGCAGCGTAGGCGTTCACGTTGGCCGCTAGCCAGTTTGATGAAGCCGCCGCCCGACCAACTCCCGCTCAAGCCTGAGAAGGGGCTTTGTAGGGCATCACTTGGTACCGAGGAATGCAGGAGGGCGGCCACGAATATGGCCAGTGTCGTTGTCATGAGAGTTGTCCTGGTTAACATATCATCATCATTCAGGATGGATAATCCCATGATGGGGATCACCAGTGGAATTGTCTTTGAACGGCCGTCAAAACTCCATTGACCGTAATGCCGTGCCAATCGTCACATTTCTCCCGCCGCGCCGACGAACTTCAGAATGGGACTCGAACCGCAGAAAGGACTTCGGCGTCTTTCCGAGCGCGTCGTCGTCGACTTTGCGTCGGAAGTCTTGTGGTGGCACTGGCACTGACGCCTATTCCGCGGCTTGGCGCCAATTTGCGTCCTGATCAGAATATACCTTCACTTGCCGCGGCGGCCCCATCAGAACCGGCTGGAAGAACACCGCCGCCCACATCGTGCACAGCAGTGACAAGGCCATCAGCTTGCCCATGCTCGACATGCCGGGATAGCTCGACGCCCACATGCTCCCGAACGCAATCGCGGTGGTCATGGCGCTGAATAGTACCGCCCTGGTCAGCGTCGATTGTAGCAGACCGAGTCTTCCGGCGCGCCACGCCATGACGTAGTAGATCTTGAATGCGACGCCGACGCCGAGCAGCAGCGGAAGTGCGATGATATTTGCGAAATTGAGCGAGACGCCAATCAGCACGCAAGCCTCGAGCGTAAGGACACCGGCGAGGAGGAGGGGGATGAGTGTCAGCAGCATATCGGTCAAGCGCCGCAGCGCTATAAGAAGCAGAATGGCGATCGAACTGATTGCCAGAACACCTGCTTCGACAAAAGCTGACATGACTGTCCTCGCAGCTTCATAGAGGCTGATCGCACCCCCCGCCGCCAACGGTTCGATACGAAGTACTGCGGTCGCGAAATTTCGCAGCACGTTGGTATCGTTCGGATCGCCCGCTGGCAGTGCCTGAACGCGGGCTCTACCATCGGACGTTAGCCAATTGCGTAGGAGATCCGGCGGCATCGTCTTGATGGTCACCACTTCCGGGACAAGAGACTTGCGTAGAAGGTCGAGATCGTAAATGAGCGGCTGCACGACCGCGGCGTCGGCCTTGGCCCGAATATCGGCATCTGCGCTCGCGAGGCGCCTCAGCAAATCCGAAACATGCCGTGCGGCCTCGGCGCCGGAGTCGTTTCCGCTTCCTGCGGCCAGGCCAAGAACTTCGGCTGCCTTTTGAATCGCAGCAATATTCTCCCGATCGCTCGGGCCAGGCCGCCGCATCGGAGAATTGAGGGCTGGGCCAATCTGTTTCCAGGCGGCCTTCAACGCGGCAATTTTTTTGTCTTGATCGGCTGGGATCAGACTGCTCAGCGTCAATGTTCGTGAGACTTCGGAAAGTGCAGCTAGACGTTTGGCCGCTTCATCCGCCCTTTCGAGTGACGGCGCCAATACCTGAGCATCGTTGCCGCTGGCTTCCGGCTCGTTCTGCAATTCACGATAGGTCACCACGGAAGGAGAATTCGGATTTTGCAGATCGACTGGATTGAAGTTGAACTCCAAATGGAGCAACAGCGGTATACCGGCGAGAACGACGAGAAACGTGCCAACGATTACCGCAATGCGATGCCGTTGAAGGAAATTGTCGAGCGGTGCGAGGCTTCGAAAGCCAACCGGCGCGGGCTCGCCTGGAGGTTTGAGCAGCGCCAGGCTCGCCGGTACCAATGTGATGCTGCAGGCGAATGCGACCAGCATGCCGCAACCGGCGATCAGGCCTAACTCCGACAGGCCGCGATAGCTGGTGGGCAGAAATGCGAAAAATCCGATGGCGGTGGCCGCGGTAGCCAATGAGAGCTGATCGCCCGCCTTGCGGGCAGCCGATCGCAGAGCGTCGTACAAGTCAGGGTGCTCGTGCCGTTCGGCGCGATAGCGCACGCTAAATTGGATGGCGAAATCTACTCCGAGGCCGACAAACAGCACGAACAATGCGATCGAGAGCAAATTGAAAGAGGTGACCAGAACGAGGCCGAGAGCGGCCGTCGCCGCAAGCCCGGCAATCAGGCTGAAGAAGACCGCAGCAATGATTTTCCAGGAACGAAGACCCAGCCAGAGAATGATCAGAACGCCGAACACCGCCGTCAGCGTGTCGCGCACAGCACTGTATCTGATGACCGAGAATTGATCATCATTCATCGGCACCTCACCGGTTAGATCAACCGTCGCGCCGAATTTGTTTTGCAGGTCCAGATCCGAGGCTGCTTGCCGTATTCCGTCTTCCGCCTTGTGACCAGGCTGAAGCGCGGCAAAATCGAGCGTGGGTTGAACTCCAATAAGGTGTCGCAGCCGCCTTGCCGGCGGCAGCTGATTTTCCAACAGCTCCTGCCAGGAAAATGTGGCCGGTTTCCCGGACAGAACCTGGTTGAGTGTTCGATTTGCCAATGACAGAGGCCACGCAAGCTGATCCAGCGTGATTTGGCCTGCCCGTATGCCCTCGGCCGCAAACGAGAGCGCCGTCATCACGCCGCGCAGACTCGGATCGCTTGCGAGCGCCGCTATGAGCGGCTTGGCTCTCGTCAATCCCTCCGCGGTCCTTTTGACATCCGCCGGAGACTCGAACAATAATCCATTGCGTTCGAAAAAATCCCCGCTGTCGAGTAATTCCACGGTGGGAAACAGATCAGAGTTTTTCGAGAGGGCCTGCGCCAGCGTGCCAGTCGCCCGTTCGGCGTTTTCAGGCGTCGTCGCTCTCACGACAACCAGAATGCCTTTCCTCGGAAAAGCCTCAAACAATTCCAGCTCGCGCTGACGCCATGGCAGATCCTGGGAAATCAAACCCTCTATGTTAGTATTGATCGAGAATTGGGCGGCATCAAAGGCCGAGGCTCCAAGCATCAGCAGCGCGCCGGCAATAACGATCGTCCACCGATTGCGAGCGCAGAAATCGACAATTCGCACGATCACAGAATGAATCATAGCCGGGCACCAGCTCTCGATTTGCTACGCCAGGATCGAGATGAACCTAGAATCGATCAAGGATCGCAATTTGCGAGCGTTCGTATCCACGTACCGCAATCGAGTTCTTAGCATCATGGTGTTGCCCGACGGAAATGTCGTTGACAAACGTCAAATGTCCATCAGTGCAGGACGCGCCTTGCTAATCGTCGCCGCTGCCATCTAGGTCGCCGCCACATTCTATGCAACGGCTCTCGTCGTCGGGATCTGTTTGATCTTTCGTAGTTGACGTCCGTCATTTTCAATCCCGTCGCCAATGCGTTACTCAAGGCGGAAAGCCGAAACCCAGTCAGCTTTAGCGGTCGAATCTATGGATAGCGTACTTATGTTGCGACGAAGGTGGACCAGCGCGACCTGCTTCGCTTTGCGATTGGCGGTACGGGAACTGCCGCCGGTTGCCCGTGGTAGGGGAGCCGGCGACCGCCAAGGCTGTCAAATATCCCGGTGGTCGGCAAGAGCATGAGCACGTGCGACATGCGGCTAAGATCCAGCGACTGTCACGCAGGAGCCGAAGGCGAGCCACGGCCAGATCCGGAGGGAATGAAAGGAAGAAAGCGATGGTGCGCATGAAATTCCTTTGTGACGCGGATCGATGCATCGACTGCAACGCCTGCGTCACCGCATGCAAAAATGAGAACGAGGTGCCTTGGGGGATCAACCGCCGGCGGGTCGTCACGATCAACGATGGCAAGCCCGGCGAGCGCTCGGTGTCGATGGCCTGCATGCATTGCACCGATGCGCCCTGCGCGGCCGTCTGTCCGGTCAGCTGCATCTATTCGACCGAAGACGGCGTCGTGCTTCATTCGAAGGATCTGTGCATCGGCTGCGGCTACTGCTTCTATGCGTGCCCATTCGGCGCGCCGCAATATCCGCAGGTCGGCAATTTCGGCTCGCGCGGCAAGATGGATAAATGCACCTACTGCGCCGGCGGCGGCGGACCCGAAGCGCCGGGCAGTGCCGAGGAATTCGCAAAATACGGATCGAACCGGTTCGGGGAGGGTAAGTTACCGATGTGTGCCGAGATGTGCTCGACCAAGTCTTTGCTGGCCGGCGACGGCGAAGTCATTGCTCAGATCTACAAGGAACGAGTATTCAAGCGGGGCTACGGTTCTGGCTCATGGGGTTGGATGACTGCTTATGGCGAGGCAGTTCGAGTTTGAACCGCAACGCGGAGTGGGCAGTGAAGTGCTAGGTGGAAATGCGGAGAGGCTGGTCGTCATGGCGTTTCGCGTGCGTGTTCGCCTTCTTGTCGTCGCAGTCGCCCTCCTTTCGATTGCCGCGGCGGTTCCGACCCAAGCGCAAAAGCGCGGCCCGGATGGCGCCCCTAACCCAACAGCCAGCGTCATCGATGAGCAGACGCTTCTGAATCAGGCCCCCCGTGTCGAAGGTCGGGTAGATATTCCCGACCCCAAGGCCGGTGTTTTGATCGAACCGGCTGGACGAACGTGGCAGTATGTCCATGAGGTGCTGCTGCATCGGGCCAGCGCAGTCATAATCCTCGGCACCATCGCGATCCTCGGATTGGCGTACTTGATTGTGGGACCGATCCGGATTGCCGAGGGGCGCTCGGGAAAGAAGATCTTCCGCTTCAAGGCGTATGAGAGATTTGCACATTGGCTGACGGCGGTGTCGTTCGTCGTTCTTGCCTTGACCGGCCTTAACGTTACCTTCGGCAAAGTGTTGCTGTTGCCGGTGATCGGCCCGGACGCGTTCACGCTCGTCTCGCAGGCGGCAAAGTACGTGCACAACTTCACAGGTTTCTCGTTTGCGATCGGCCTCGTCCTCATTGCCGTGATCTTCTTCAGGGACAACCTTTTCCAAAAAATTGACCTCGACTGGATTAAGCAGGGTGGGGGTTTCATCAAGAACAAACATGCCCCGGCCGGACGCTTTAACTTTGGCGAGAAGCTTGTCTATTGGCTTTCAGTGGCGGCTGGCGCTGCGGTCTCCGTATCGGGGTTCCTGATGATGTTTCCTTTTTATGGTGTGAGCATCGCCGGGATGCAACTCGCGCAGATCGTTCATACTGTGGTGGCCGTTCTGCTCGTCGCCCTGATCTTGGCCCACATCTATATCGGTACGATCGGAATGGAGGGTGCATTCGAGGCCATGGGTACCGGCGAGGTCGATCTCAACTGGGCTAAAGAACACCACGATCATTGGATCGCTCAACAACTGGCAAATGAAGTTCGGTTGAGGCCGCCTTCGGCGACTGTGGCGGAATGAGCGTTGGACGGCGCGCTTCGATCCCAGCCGGCGCGCCGCATCTGGCTCATCGTCAGTCTGCATAAGGAGCAATTGCCGGCGGCCCGAAAGGAGGCGTTTCATTGAGATCAACAGCTCTTGCGGTGATTCCGGTCGGCGTCTTGGTTGAACGGCGCAAGGCGAGAAGCGTCTGGGCTGACTTTCTGTGGGGACCGGTTTCAGTGCTTGCCGGAACACCAACGGCCGCTCCTTGGACACCAGTTGACACGCGAGAGGACACGACCTTGTTTTTTGTAGGTCAAGCCGTGATCGAACTGCACCGAACCGAGACTGCCAACTATCACGACAACCTCGCGTCGGGAACACCGGCGTTATGGACGGCCTTGCGTCCAGTTGCCTCGGAGCGAGGGCCGTATGAAATCCTCGCCGTAACGGCCGATCCAGCCGAGGGAGAAGGGTTCACCAACGCGGAAACCAACCATGTGGAAGCCGTGCCAATGCCGCCGGACGTCGTGAAGATTGTCGCCCAGTTCATCGCCGAGCATCATGTCGATCGTCCTTTCGTCAAGCGCCAACGTGACCAACAGACGTCCTCGCATCGGAAAGTAAGACAAGAGCGCGAGCGATAACGGAACGGGATAGTGTCATCTTGCGTTCGATGTAACCGGAAACAGGAGAAATACAATGCGCGCGTTCATCGTCGCATGCTTTGTCGTCGGCATCATTGCTGCGGGGGCGGCTGCTGTTCTCGACAATTTTGTGCAAAAATCTTCAGCGGCAGCACTGACGGAACCGGGCGTGAGAATTTAGCGCGGGTTCTTCGGCCCCTTGGCCGCCCCGATCAAAAGTGCGCATGATCCCTAGCTGCGTGCAAGGAGAAGTCCCATCTCAACCGAGTTCGAACTGAAATGCGCCGCACCGCCGGAGAAGTTCGAAAAGCTGAAGCGCATGCTCCTGGCGATGCCGACCGCAAAATCGGAGGCCCGGTCGACGCTAGTCAGTACGTACTACGACATACCTACGCTTGCGCTCCACCGCGAGCGGTTATCGCTTCGGGTACGCAAGCAGGGCTCGGAGTTCGTCCAGACCGTCAAGGTCGAAGATCCAGCTCGGTTGGATACTTTGGAGAGGGGCGAGTGGGAGGACCATATCCGGAGCAAATGGCCGATTCTCGATGCGCCGATGACTGGAAGGTGGCTGCGCGACCTGGTCCGCGATGAGGAGTTGCGTCCCGTCTTCATGACGATAGTCACGCGAACAACGATCGAAATTACTCGGGACCCATCCGCGCGGATCGAGGCGGCTATTGACGAGGGAGAGATCCGCACTTGCACCCGCGGTGCAGGCGCGCCGGTCAGCGAAATCGAACTTGAGCTCAAGGAGGGCGATCCGCGAGTGATCTTCGATGTAGCGTTGCAACTGCTCGAAACTGAGCCAATCCGCATCGAGCCTTGCAGCAAGGCCGAGCGAGGTTATCGACTGCTTGGAGCCGATAGGTTGATACCGCAGGCAGTCCATGTGGGACCTATCACGCTCGATCCTGTCATGAGCGTCGAGGCCGCGCTACAACGCATCGGGCGACACTGCCTCACCCACGTTCTTAGCAACGAACAGGCCGTTCTCACGGGTGATCCGGAAGGCATCCACCAGATGCGGGTCGCCGTTCGCCGTCTTCGCTCCGCGCTTTTGGCCTTGAAGCGGCTCCTGCAGGAGAAGCATTACCACTGGGCCTCGGAGGAATTGAGATGGCTCGCTCACTCCCTTGCACCGGTGCGCAATCTGGACAGTTTTGCCGCCTCCCTGGTCGGCGCGGTCACCCATGCATTGCCTGCCAGCTCAGACTTCGAACATCTCATCGATGCCACGGAGCGCCAGCGAGATGCGGCGCTTGAGCATGTTAAACAGGCGATCATGTCCGAAAGATGCGCTACGTCGATGTTGCGGCTGTTGCGATGGTTTGCGGCCCGTGGGTGGCGTGATCAGGAAATATCAGAACATGCGGTCGTTCTTTTAGCGCCTATCGTCGATGTCGCTCCCGACCTGATCGATCGGCATCACCGCAAGGCTTGCAAACGTAGCAAGAAGTTCGAAGGGTTTACGGCAGCTCAGCGGCACAGGCTGCGTATCGCGCTGAAGCATTTGCACTACATCGTCGAATTTCTGGGAAGCCTGTTTAGCAGGGCCAGAATTCGAACGTTCGTTGGATACTTGAAGTCTTTGCAGGACGATCTCGGCTATACAAATGACGTGCGCGTCGCCCACGATCTCGTTGATCAGATTGGTAACGCAACGAACCGCGATGTTCGCGCGATCAATCGTGCGGGAGGGATCGTGCTAGGTTGGCATGAGCGGGCTCTGGCTGAACGCCATCCGAAAATCAGAAAGCGTATTCGTCGCTTTAGACGGTTGAAGCCGTTCTGGTGAGGCAAAACGATGGTGTCGAGCAACTTCTTTCGAGGTCAGAGTGGTACTAACGCTGGGGCTTTCGCTCGCGTTCCGGTTGGTAGGTGAGCGCCCATGTTCGGCTGCGATCTGCTCGACCGACTACCCACTGACGCCAGGGCCCGGCTTCGAAAGCGCGCGCAGCCAGAATGGGTTGCGCCCATGTTGGCGACGCTTACGAATGAAGTCTTCTCGCGACAGGGATGGATATTTGAGCCGAAATGGGATGGGGAGCGCTGCCTCGCCTTTCGCCGAGGTCGCGATCTCGCTCTCTTTTCGCGGAATCGAATTCGACTGAATGCAAAATATCCCGAGGTGGTTCAGGCGATGCATCAGCAGGAAGCCACGTCCTTTATTGCGGATGGTGAGATTGTCGCGTTCGACGGCCAGATCACTAGCTTCGCAAAGCTGCAAGCTCGCATGCAGGTGGTGCGTCCGCCGACTGAACTGGTTCGCAAGGTGCCGGTATGGTTCTATATGTTCGACCTGCTCTACCTGGACCGGTACGACATCCGGCGGGTTCCGCTCCGGCACCGAAAGCAGGTACTTCGCCAGGCCTTTGACTTCCATGACGCCTTGCGGTTCACGGAACATCGCACGACTGAAGGCCAGGATTACTACCGACAGGCGTGTCGGACGGGAGGGGAAGGTATCATCGCAAAGGACGCGGACAGTGTGTACGTGTCCAAGCGAACGCGCGATTGGCTCAAATTCAAGTGCAAGCGAGAACAGGAGTTCGTCATTGGCGGTTACACCGATCCACGAGGTAGCCGCGGCGGATTCGGAGCGTTGCTGCTGGGTTACTACCGCGGAGGAAAGCTCGTGTATGCCGGGAAAGTAGGGACGGGGTTCGCCGACGATCTGCTGCGGCGTCTTGGCAAAATGCTCGCTCGGCTGGAGACGCCGAGTTCCCCCTTTGCCGAGGATGGGTTGCCGCGGCGCGGCGTGCATTGGGTGAAGCCGGAGCTCGTCGCGCAGATCGGATTCACCGAGTGGACGGTAGGAGGTAAGTTAAGACACCCTCGATTTCTCGGCTTGCGGGATGACAAGCGGCCGGAGGATGTCGTGCGTGAGGGCTGATGTGCAATGAGGCGACATCGCCAAATACCGCCGGCGGAACTCTAAATCGGTCTAAAGGACAACAGGTGTCGCTCGCAGCATATCGAGGCAAAAGAGCCTTTACGGAAACGCCCGAACCGGTCGGGCGAGTGCGGCGACGCGGTCGCACGCGTGCCTTCGTGGTTCAAAAACACGCTGCCAGCCGACTTCACTATGATTTCCGGCTCGCCGTAAATGGGGTTTTGGCATCCTGGGCAGTGCCAAAAGGCCCTTCAATGAACCCTGCAGACAAGCGCTTGGCCGTAAGGACGGAGGACCATCCGCTCGAATATGCGAAGTTCGAAGGCGTGATCCCGCCCGGCCAGTACGGAGCAGGGATCGTGATGGTCTGGGACTTGGGAACGTATGAGCCACTGGAAAATCAGCCGCCAGAGGAGCAACTGGCTCGCGGCAAAGTTCAAATTGTGCTGCAGGGAGAAAAACTGCGCGGCGGTTTCACGTTAATCCAAACCAAACATCGATCCGCGAATTCTGGCCGAAGAGGCTATTGGTTGCTCGTCAAAAGTCGCGACGAGTACGCTGATCCGTCGTGGGACATCGAGAGCGCACGTTTCGATCGCTCTGTTCTTACCGGCCGCCGCATGAAGGAGATCAGGGAGAGAAAACCAGCAAAGCCTCGACCTGGCCGGCAGCGTGTCTGAATGCAGCCGCGGCTGCCGATCGGAGGAGCGGCATCTGCCGCGTGGGTCAATTCGTTAGCATGGCAGGGACTGGCAGCCTCATCCCTCACAGAGTTCCTTCGCGACTTGGCCTCTGTCAATGCGGAGCGCACGGGACCCCTTAGGATTGGTCCGGTAAATGCAAAAAATGGAGGCGCGGCACCACCACTTAAGAGTCTTCGGAATCTGGAGAGTTCCTGATGTGGCTGTGGGTGGCATTCATTGTTTTCGTATTCTTCTTGGTGGCATTGGATCTCGGTGTACTTCATCGCGAGGCTCGCACGATAGCCTTCAAGGAGGCGCTGATGTTGAGCGCGGGGTGGATCACCGTCGCTCTCGCTTTCAATGTCGTGATCTTTTTTCTCTATGAGAATCATTGGTGCGGGCTTGATCTTGCCGGGAGTGAACCAGACGGACGAGCGGCCGCGGTTCTATTCCTTACAGGCTTCCTGATCGAAAAATCGCTCGGCCTGGACAATCTCTTTTTCATCGCCTTGATTTTTTCGTACTTCCGCATTCCGATCGCGTCTCAGCATCGCGTACTATATTGGGGAATCTTGGGTGCAGTAATCATGCGCGCCGCGATGATTCTTGCCGGCACCGCGTTAATCGAGCGTGTCGACTGGATTCTCTACATTTTCGGCGCGTTCTTGATTGTCAGCGGTGTCAGGATGGGACTGGTCGGACACCCCCCGGATATTGAAAAGAATCCGATCATAATATGGATAAGGCGTTTCTTTCCTGTCTTCCCGAAATTCGCGGGTGAACGATTTGTCGTGAGGCGAAGAGGGCAGCTGGCCCTTACGCCGCTTGCGCTGGCATTGATCATGATCGAAGCGTCTGATCTGATCTTCGCTCTGGATTCCATTCCGGCGATTTTTTCCATCACGCGCGATTCGTTCCTGGTGTTCACGAGCAATATCATGGCGCTGCTCGGCTTGCGTTCGCTCTATTTCGCGCTGTCCGGAGCCGTCGATCGGTTTCGCTATCTCAGAACCTCGCTTGGGCTGCTCCTGGTGCTGATCGGGATCAAGCTACTGCTGAAAGACGTTCTCGTTGAAGGACCGACCAGCATGTTCCTTACGCTCGGTGCCGTAGCGATCCTTTTGGCAAGCGGGGTCATTGCATCGTTGCTCTTTGGGAGGCGTGCGTCAAATTGCACTTAGGGAAATCGAGCGCAGCGAGAGTAAACAGCGCGTCAGCATGGGCTATGCTATAGTGTTGCCGAACGTTGCGGGCTGGACCTGTGGCTGGTCTAGTTTCCAATGTATGGGATCTCGCGGTTTAGCGGCCGACGTGCCCACGCAGTTCCGGATGGAGTTCGGCTCGAACTGCAGTGATGATGCGTGCGGCATCATCCTGGGAGAAACCGCAAACAAGGAGCACTTGGTCAGCCAGCGCGAGGCCGGCCGCGATGTTCTCTGGAAACACGGTGCTGGCGCCCGCCAGCGCCAGCGATGAGATTCCCTCATCATCGGCAGCACTTACGACGGAGGATGCCGCTGGATTTTGCTGGCGCACATAGTGAAGAATGCGTTCAATCAAATGACGTCGATCGAAGGTTACCACGACGAGGCGCGCTCGGGCGACGCCGGCAGCTTCCATAACCCGTTTGCGGCCCGCGTCGCCGAAGACGACCTTGTGTCCAGACTGTTTTGCCCTGCGAAAGCGCATTAAGTCAGACTCGATCGCAATGTACGGAGCCTTTGCTGCCTCCAGCACGAGCGCCACTGGACGGCCCACGCGTCCACAGCCACACAGGATCACGTGATCGCTGAGATCTCGGCTTTCCTGGCGGATGGCAGCCTCTTCGGCATGTGCTTTGAGGCGATGTGATGCTCCGCGAACGAGTTCTGCAAATCGGTAGCTCGCTTGAATCAGCATTGGACCGAGCGCCATGGTGACCGCTAGGGCCAACAGAGCAGGCTGCCCAACGCCCGCTTCCAGGGCATTCACTCGCACCGCCTGTGTGAGTAGGAGTAAACCGGCTTCTCCGCCGTGTGCTAGAATAAGGGCAACTCGCACTGCGACCGTTGCTGGCCAGCGCATGATTGCACCAACCAGGATCACGACGACGGCCTTTCCTGGCAGGCATACGGCTATCCACGCGAGGACGGTCATGGGCGCCACAGCCACGGTTGAGGGATCCACCTCCATGCCGACGGTGACGAAGAATAGGCCCAACAGGATGTCACGAAAGGGTCGGATATCGTCCTCTACCTGATGACGGAAGTCGCTTTCGCTGACCACCATACCGGCGAGGAATGCTCCGATCGGCCCGGAAAGACCGGCGACATGTCCGACGAACGCCGTACCGAGCGCGAGCAACAGAACGGTGAGCAGAAATAGATCCGCCGAGCTGGTCCGGGCAACCCAGGTAAGCCACGTGCGAAAAACCGGTTTGCAGACGAAAGCCGCGGCGCCGAGTGCAATCGTCGCTGTTGCGAGCTGGCGCAGTGCTCCCAACGGTTCCGGCCCACCGCCTGGTTGCCACCCACCCAGCACGACGAGAAAGGGAAGGACAGCAAGATCCTGAAAGAGCAGGATTCCCAGCACAAGGCGGCCTTGTTGGCTGCTGACCTCTCCCTGATCGACCAATTGCTTGAGCGTGATGGCGGTCGATGACATCGCAACTGCACCACCGAGCAGCACCGCGCCGGATAAGCTCACACCCGAAAGCGTCGCAAATCCCGTCACGATAAAAACGGTGAACCCGACTTGCAGACTGCCGGCGCCGAAAACGTCGCGGCGTGCGGCAATCATTGCCGAGAGCGAAAACTCGAGGCCAACCATAAACATTAGGAAAATGATGCCGAGCTCGGCCAGAAATCTTGCTTCATCGCTTGCGGTGATGAGTTGCAAACCGTGTGGCCCGATTACCAAGCCGGCCAGCAGGTAACCGCCGGCTGCCGCAAATCTCAGACGCGCGACCAGGCTGATGGCGCAGACCGAGGCAAGGATCACGATTAGTGTCTTGATCAATAGGTCGTCGGCCATGCGCAGCTCCGATGCGCTTCGCCCCCCAGTTCGTTGTCCAGATTTGTCATTGCCGTGATGAGCATCAAGTTCCGCTAATCGGAGAAAAATGTTTCAGCGCTCAGCGGCTGACAACCGTCAATGTGACGAGGCGGATGAAGGATAAGCATTTTGTCCCGAGGGCTATGACCGTTGCGCTACGCAGCAGAAAATCCGCATGACGGGCGCAACTCGGAGTCACTGAATATGGCCACGTTCAAAGCAACCGACACTATTACGGTGATTGAAGGCTATGACGCGATCCGGATCTTTCTCGAGGCCGTTTGGCGTCGCCATGGTAGGCCGGTCGAGCAGATCGCATTCTTGCTCGGTAGCTTGAAGTGGGCCGACGGGACGCCAGTCGATCCGACATCGTGGCAAGACTGGCAGGCAGCCGTCCAAATGGCGGTGTCGGCCGGATCCTGCGAGATTGCCGCCGGCAGATGATTGCTTTGCTGCAGCGTGAGCGCTGGACCCCGGGAACACGCTGTTAGGCGCGGTGAGGTCGTTTCTCGTGAAGGTGGAGCGCAAAGGCAGCCCGATTGTTCCGCAGGGGCGCACCGCTCGTCTCTGGCCAACGCAACTCCTCAGCGCCGCAAGCGAGACCAACGGTAGGCGCACAACTCGACGAAATCCGCCATGTTCCGTTGACGCTCGTCAAGGTGACGTTTCTTCGCAATTGACAAGAATAGTGGTGCTACCTGCCGCAAGTGGCCGATCCGTGGCACTTTCACGCAACGGGAGCGTGTCATGCCAATCACTATCTGCCGCCTCTATGATTCACATGCTGACGCACGCCGGGTCATCTTCGCGCTTGCGATCGCGGGTCTGCCGCCTTCGGAGACTAGCGTGATTTCGAACAATTCCGACACCTGGTACCGAGCTACCGAGAGCACGAATGTTGTGCCTTTGCGGAAACAGGTTACGAGCAGCGACACCGCCCGCGACGGAAAGCTCGAGGGTGCGGCCGTTGGAGCCGCAATCGGCGCAACGGCGGCGACCGCTGCCAGTCTCGTTACAATGCTGGCGCTTCCCGGCATCGGCGCCGTGGTGGGCGTGGGATGGCTTGCAGCGATGTTGGGTAGCATGGCGATCGGTGGCGCTACCGGCGGCCTGCTGGGAGCGCTGACCAACGCCGGCATCAGCGAAGAAGATGCGCACGTCTTTGCCGAGGGCGTTCGCCGCGGAGGAACATTGGTCGCCGCGCGGGTGCCTCCGGCCGATATGCCGCGAATAGAGCCGATTATGAACCGGTCAGCGGTAAGGCTTCAGGAACGCTGCGAGCTATACCGCAGGTCGGGCTGGCAGGCGTTCGATCCAAACGCCGTGCCCTATAGCGCTGACCAGGTACGGAACGAGCGCGCTTTGCATACGAATTAGCAGGCCTATCGGCAACTGACGTTCAAGGCTGCTCGATCAGTCGACCGCACAGGAGTAAGCCATGAGCTATTATGATTTTGATGCTCGCAAGTCACGGGACGCGGGCTTTCCACCATCGGTCGCCGAGATCGACGCCGCCTTGCGGGCCCATATGCAGCGCATCTACGGCTATATGGCCGGTGGCCTCGCGCTGACCGGCCTCGTGGCCTACCTGGCCGTGGCCTCCGGTTTCTACCAGTCTATCGCGGCGACGCCATTGATTTGGCTTGTCATGCTGGCGCCCCTCGGCTTCGTACTGCTCTTGAGCTTCGGGATCCAGCGTATGGCCGCAGGAACGGCGATGCTGCTGTTCTGGCTCTATGCCGCCGTCATGGGGCTGTCGCTGGGAGGCATCTTCCTGGTATTCACCGGGGAATCGATTGCGCGTGTGTTTTTCATCACGGCGGCGACCTTCGGCGCGATGAGCCTCTACGGCTATACCACCAGAGCCGATCTTTCCCGCTTTGGATCGTTTCTCATGATGGGGCTGATCGGTATCGTGATCGCATCCCTCGTCAATATCTTCATCGGATCGAGCGCGCTTCAGTTCGCTATCTCGATCATCGGCGTCATCGTGTTCGTAGGCCTCACTGCCTACGACACACAGCGCATCAAGGAGATGTATCTTGAGTCCGATACCGGCGAAATCGCCGGCAAGAAGGCCGTGCTTGGCGCGCTGGCACTTTACCTTGATTTCATCAACCTCTTCATGATGCTGCTCCAATTGTTCGGTCACCGCCGCGACAATTAGGCGGCGCACGGATTGATAGCGATGACACGTGTTCTGATCCTACTAGGCGCGCTGATCCTGGCGGTTGGCCTGCTTTGGCCCTATCTGAGCCAACTCGGATTGGGGCGGCTGCCCGGCGACATTGTCATCGAGCGGGGAAACACGACGTTCTATTTCCCGCTGATGACTTGTATACTTATCAGCTTGGTGTTCAGCCTCGTTCTTTGGGTCGCGAACCGTTGACGCGGCGTCGGAGCTAACGGGCAGTATGCCGGCCCCATGCGACACTTGTACTTGCAGCAGTCGCCTGTGCGCGCTCGGCGGCGACGTGGACGCGCGGCCTGCCGCGTTGACGACCATCAATTTCCCAATTGTCTTTGTACAGCGTTGCAGGGCGAAGCGACACAGGCGGCAAGCGATTCTTGACAGACGCCAATGTGGACCATTTTCCAGGCGGCTAGAGTCAGCGTCGCTGCGGGCTGGCGTCCGGGATCTCGGACACCGGGCGGTTGATTCGTCACAAGTGAAGAAGCGGAGGTCTCATGATGAGGAAAACAATGATTGCGCTCGCGGTTGGTGCGACCGTTGTCGTCGGCTCGGTGGCAAGCTCAACCTCGGCGGACGCTCGATGGCGTCATGGATTTCCTGTCGCTCCGGTCGTCGGCGGCCTGGCGGCGGGCGCACTCATTGGCGCCGCACTCGCCGCACCGAAGCCATACTACTATAGCTACGCCTATGAGCCCGTCGATTTCGGGCCGTACTGTCGCGTTAGGCGTGAACGCTTCTGGGACGGTTGGAGGTGGCGAGTTCGCCGGATCGAGGATTGCTACTGATACTCTCACGTTCGGGAGGCGGTCCGGCAAGGGAACCCTGGCGAGGGGTGACGTCAGGTTTCTCCTTGATCTGTCGGAGTGAGTATCGTTCCGATGCTACGTTGCACCGTTAAAACTGCGGCCCGCCGATTGATCGTCATCAATGCCCGTTGCGCCGTGAGTCTTGAGACTGCGCTCAGGGGCCGCATCGTATATTTGCTGGAACGGTTCGATGATCAAGGACATTGTCATCAATCTCGAGCATCAGGTAACCCGCGATCCGGCCGGTGAGTTTGCCATTTCGATTGCGGAGATGTTTGGCACCCACCTTGCCGGTGTTGCCTTCGCATATTCCCCTGAGTTTCCGGGCTACCCCGTGATGGAGCTTCCGCCTGATGTCCTGGCCCAGATGGTCGCGAGCAGTGAAAGATCTGCGCTCGCCGCGATCGAACGCTTCGATGCGGCGGCCGCGCGTTGCCTTGTTTCAACAGAGCACCGCTTGCTGAGGACGATAGGGGCGGAGGCGCCCGCGATCTTTGCGGCCCTGGCTCGGCGCTTCGATCTGAGCGTGTTCATGCAATCCGAGCCGTCTCGCGCGAACAACGATGACATGATCGAAACCGCGCTGTTCCAGTCAGGGCGTCCGCTGATTGTTGTGCCTTACGTGCAGAAAGACGGGTTGAAGCTCGATCGCGTGGTGTGCTGTTGGGATGGCGGCCGCGTGGCGGCACGCGCCTTCAGCGACGCGTTGCCGCTGCTCGCGAAGGCGACGGCTGTGGATCTTTTGATCGTGCTGAACGGGAAGACCAACGCGGAGAACAAGGAAGTCCGCGGTGTTGAGATGGCGGCTCACCTCGCGCATCATGACGTCAAGGTCGAGATCGCGACTGTTGTGACCCCTGACACTGATGTTACCAATGCGATCCTTTCCTATGTCGCAGATAATTCCGGGACCCTGATCGTGATGGGGGGGTACGGTCACGGGAGGCTGCGCGAAGTCATTCTGGGTGGCGTGACCCACGATATGATGAAGTCGATGACGGTGCCCGTGTTCATGTCGCATTGAAGGGTACGACAACCGCCTGCGCCAGGAGTGAGATCGATGCGGCTCGGTCTTTACGCATTTGCTGTCGCCGCGGCCTTTTCCGGCGCTACGGTTTACATCGGCCTCGTTGAGCAGCCAGCGCGACTCAGGCTCAATACTCGTGCGATGATCGAGGAATGGAAACTGAGCAATCGGCGCGGCACGCTGGTGCTGTCGGGTGTGGCCGTGCTGTCGGCCGCAATCGCGCTTGTACAGTTCAGGCAGAGTGGCGACGTTCGGTGGATCATTGGGGGCACTACGATTCTGGCAAGCTGGCCGTATACCTATTTTGTAATGATGCCAGTGAACGTCTGGCTGTTTGCTGTTCGAATCGGAAAACCGGTTTCGCCGCTGCGCAGGCTGATGCGGGACTGGGGGCTCTTGGAATGGGGGTACGCGCTGATCGGATTCGCAGCCTGTGGCGTCTTTGCGTGGGCGTTGGAATTGCCGCCCTGATTGATCGCCGTCAATGTCGGAGTGCCGCGCTTCGGCCAAGGTCGGTCTCTCAATGCCACAGGCGAGCGAAGGGTTCTGCCGGGCGAGGGTCAATGTTGCATATCGATATTCCAACGTTGGAGGAGTTCAGGGCGCTGGCGCAGATCAAGGGCGAGACCTGCGTTTCCCTGTATCTGCCGACATCTCCCTTGGGGAGTAACGCCCAGCTCAACCGTACTGTGTTCAAGGACTTGGCCAGGGACGCGCTATCGCAGCTCAAGGTAGGCGGCGCCGACAACAGCAAGATCGTTGCCTTCGAGGGACAGTTCGATCACCTCGCGGGCGTAGAGCACAATGTCCAGGATGAAGACAAGATCAGAAGGCTCCAGCGTCGAAAGCCGGACCCGGTCGATTCGTTCTGGCATTACCTGTCTACTGGATTGGCGGTGCTCACCACGTCCGCGACAATGCGGACGTTCCGCCTGCCGGAGTCCCCAAAGCCGCTCGCCGAAGTCGCGGACCGCTTCCATCTAACACCGCTGATCCGCGCCATGACGTCGCCGCACGATATCTTCGTGCTTGCGTTGGCGGAGGAGAGCGTTCGGCTAATTCACGCCTTCGCCAATTTTCCGCCAGAACGGCTGCAGGTTCGTGGCCTGCCCAAGAACGCGGAGGAAGCGACCCAGCGGCCGTCATTTCACGTACGCGCCCCGCGCGGCAAACTGCAGAACCTCGAAGGCGAAAAGGTCCTGCTGCACCAGTATGTCAGGAAGGTCGAGCACGCCACCCGCAGCCTGCTTTCGGGACGCAATGCACCACCTCTGGCTCTTGCGGCGGAGGAGCCTCTCGCGTCGATGTTCCGGTCCGTCACTACGTATTCAAGGCTGGCCGACGAGACGATCGAAGGAAACCCAGGCCGGAAGACGGATGCCGAACTGGGAGATACAGCGATTCCGATTCTCGACCGTCTCTATTCCCGCGAACTGAGAGCTGTGATCGCGCGCTACGACGAGCTCAAGCCCCGACGTGCAACTACTGACGTTTCCTATGCGGCGCATGCTGCGACTGCAGGTGCTATCGATCAGCTCGTTGTCGATCTTGATGCAGTTGTACCGGGTCTCGTCAGCGACTTCGATGGCAGCGTGACATATTCAGCTTCTGATGATGCCGAAACCTACAGCGTCGTCGACGAAGTCGCGCGGCGGGCGCTGTCCACCGGCGCTAGGGTCATGGGCGCCAAGCAACATGAACTACCGAATCGGGCTCCACTGACCGCCATCCTCCGCTACGCATTCCATTGAAGCACGGTCAGGCCGCCGTCAGGTGTCGCCACAGTTCGGTCGGACGCCTCCGTTGCCGCGTTCGTGTTTTTCCGGATTGATGATGCTCTGCCGGTGCCCCACCAGGACTTCCCCATCGTCGATGAACGCAACCATGGTGGTGTGGGCGCGGGCGCGCCGTCGACATTTTCGATCAACTGGCCTTACTTCCCTTCGTCACGACGACGCAAGAGTTGGTGGTTCCGAGATCGATCCGAATTGCTTTTGACCAGGAGTGGCTGCTTCGTGGCGACAGCAATCTCTGCGGGAATGAGGGGTGAGGCGCCGCGATGGGCTGTCGGCGATCGTATGCGGGACGCATTGGCCGAGGAGGAGGTGCTACCACGCGTCCCGCTGCTGCCGGCTCAGGCGGCTTTCTTGGCCTCCGCCTGCGAGGCGTCCTCGACCTCGATCTTCTTCGGCATGGACTTGGCCGGTTTGGGTATTGTGACCTTGAGGACGCCGCCGGACATGGCTGCCTGGACGCTGGACGGATCAATGCCGGAACGCAACTGTAACACACACATGAACATGCCGTAGATGCGCTCGCTGTGCTGCACGTTCTTGTCTTTTTGATTATCCTCGATCATTTTTTCTCGCCTTGATCGTGAGGGTATTATCCTCGATCGATATTTCGACGTCCTTGCCTTCAAGGCCGGGGCATCTCAGCGGTTACCTCAACGGCCTCGTCGGTCCGGTGATTTCGATGTTATGGGTGAGCGACTTCGTGCCGTCGTTTGAGGCTATTGCTTGCACGAGCTCGTTGAACAGCCCGTCGATGCCGAACAGTCTGAAATTCGGTCGCGTCGGTGCGCCGCTCTCACGAAACGGAACCAATGACCTTGGCACTCTCCTTGTGCCTCGAAAAGACGTTAACTAACGGGCGGATAACAGGCCGGGGCCGTTATGGACTGACCACAATCCGGTCTTCGACACGGGTGATGCCTGGTGCCGACCATGCGACACGCTCAGCTTCCTCGCGTTCGATCCACGAGCGAACGGTGCCTTTCAGGATGACCTCGCTGCCGTGGGTTTCGACGGCGATGCGATTGGCATCGACCTCCGCATTCCGCTTGAACGCCTCTTGGATCCTGCGCTGAATGTCGGTAGGCTCGACCTTGGGCTTTAGTGAGATGACGTTAGTCACGCCCTTGACCCCTTTTACCTTTCGCACGGCATTTTCGGCGGTGGTTTTCTGGTATTGCCATTCCACTGTGCCTTCGAGGGTCAGCCAGCCGTCTTTGACGACGACCTTGATATTTTCGTGCGAAAGGGGCAGTTGAGCCTTCAGACTGTCAATCGCATCGCGCGCGATGTCCGGATCCGGCCTTTGATCGATCGACGGTAGCCGGACCTCGATGTCATTCGCGACGGCATGCACGCCCGCGACGCGCTTCGCCGCGTGCTCGGCTTCCAGCCGGTCACTGTAACTTCTGGTGAATCCAGCCAGTGTGACCACGCCATCCTTCACTGAGATGGCGATGTCCTCGGCATCGAGATCGGGATCCCAGTTTAACTCTTCGCGGACGTCGCGTTCTATTTCACGGTCGGATCTCATGATTGGCTCCTGGTCTGTACAATGCGGATTGTGGGATCGGCGGGTCAATTACGCTACCGATCAACGGCAATCCTAGGAGGTGTCACACGTCCAGCCATGATGCTCATCAACTTTCGCAACAGGTTTCTCGGTACGATCTTCGCGATCCAGTAATCGCTTTGCAGCATCGACCGAGTTGATGATTGCCTTGAGCGGTTGGTTCAAATCGTGAGTGAGCCCTGCGGCCATCTGGCTGGCGGCCGAGAGGCGCGCGATATGCAGCGGTTCGCTTCACAAACTGTCAATGCGGAAACCGGCTTGCGGGCGCAGTCTCCGCCACGAGCGCGTCCTGTTTGCCTCCGCCAATTCGATCGGCGACGCCCAAGAGCGGCGATCGGGGACCGCAGAGCGAAGGTTGATGGTTCTTAGCTACCCGACCTTGCAGGAAAGATTGTGCCGGTCACCAATGCCGTTTTCGAGCAGACTTGGATTTGGCCCGTCGCTCAGGAACGCCAACGCGAGTGAGAGGTATCCAGGCGGGAGGATCGCTTGCCGGAAATGTCTCGATTAGGCTCATCAGGACGAATTCGTCCTCAGCCGGGGTCGTCTCAATTTCGCGGGGGAGCTGGGCTTTGGCCCCGCTCTTGTGCCTTTGATGGCTCGATCGTCGTGGCGTCATCACAGGTCCGCTAGGCAACCGTGCCCACGGCCGCAGGATTGGTCGCCTGCTGCTGCCGCGCTCGAAGTCGGAACGAGAATATGATCAGGGCGACGCCAAAGGCGATGGCGTACGCGCCCATCCACCAAGTTAGAACGAGAGCTCCGATTAATGGCGTGAAGAAAAGCAGCGCGCCATATGCCAGCGACAGAATGCCACCCAAGACCAGCCACCATCGGCCATGCTCCAGGTTGAGGCGAGAACCCGCAGCCGTCATCAACGCGCCGGTGACGATCGCCCATGAGGCGACCAGTAACACGAAGGCAAGCACGGTAAGGCCCGGCCAGAGGAGGGCTCCGATGCCCACGGCGATATTGACCAGCCCTTCGAAGATCAGAAATCCCCAGCGGCCCCTGCGGCGCATCGCGCGGACCGCCGAGACGATCCCGGCCACGCCATCGACCAGCATGTACGCGGAGAACAGGAGCGCCAGCGACAGCATTGTCGGGCCGGGAAAGATCAATGCGAGACATCCGAAGATGATGCCCAGAATGCCTCGCACCAGGAACAGCCACCAGGTTGGAGCGAGCGCCGCCGTGGCAGCATCGGTATTGGCGTCCGAGGGGCCAGTGAACGTCGTGCTGGTCATGACATGCTCCCGCAATCTGATTGACCTTTGGTGATGCTTAGCGCGTGCCGGATGACGGGCGCCTTGACGGGCGTCAAAAATGTTTCCGTGCACCTTTGGGCCGTATCGATCTTCGCGGGTGACCGCTCAGTCGAAATTGTTGGAATTCTCTCGGTCGTTCTCGAACTGGAGACCACGGCATTCCTCTCCCAAGGTTCCGGTGGAAAAGGAAACGCTTTATCCCGCCCCAAATTCGTCTGATGTCGAGCACAATATGAACGAACTGCCGATTTCCGATCGGCCATTTCTGATCTAGTGGCAGATGTAATCGCGGGTACGTGGAAATTGCCCCCTGTCGGCGAGCTTGGGCGCGGAGCGCCGAGATACATGTCTCGCCACTACGAAGCGTGTATCGCTAGGATAATTTTGCCGACTACATGACCCTCGGCTAGACGTTCGTGCGCTTTGTGCGCGTGGGCCAGGGAATAGCATTCCGCGATCGGAACTTTGAGTTTCGCTGCGTGGGCCGCCGCGTTGAGGCGTTCGAACTCGCGAACGCCTGAAATGCCGTCGTAGCGGATCAATTCCGTGCCGCGCCGCTTCTTCGGGGCCGGCTCGATGCCGTTCGGGTGCGCCAGCCGGCCGCCGGGCCGCAGCACGTTCAGGCATTTCTCCAGCGCATCTCCACCCACGAGCGCCAAGATGGCGTCGACGCCGTCGGGCGCGAAGCGGCGCGCTTGGTCATCGATGTCGATGCGCTTGCCGTCGACGACGACATGCGCGTCCATCTCCCGCACGAGTTCCACGCCTTCCTGGCTTGATGCTGTTGCGAATACCCGGGCGCCGCGAAGTCTTGCGAATTGCACGGCAAGCGTTCCGACGCCGCCGGAAGCGCCGTGAATGATGATGGTCTCGCCCTTCTTCAGCTTCAGTGCGTCGTCAATCCCCTGCAGTGCCGTCAATCCCGTAATCGGGATCGCGCCAGCATGTCGCAGGTCAAGCCGTTTTGGGATCGGCGCGACCTTGTCGGCAGGCACGGCGACGTATTCGGCGTAGAAGCCGCCTTTCGGGTTCTCCCAATTGTAGGAATAGACCTCGTCGCCGACTTTCAACCGTCGTACCCGCGAGCCGACAGAGACGACGATTCCGGAACCGTCGTAGCCTAGTACCAATGGAAAATGCGGCTTGCGGGGCGCATAGAACCCCTCCCGGACGTCGGCATCCCACCCGCCAACGCCGGCGGTGTCGACGGCAATCATGACTTCGTCAGCGTCCAGCGGCGGCACCGCTAAAGCATGACCAGTGATCACCTCCGGTCCGCCGAAGCGGTCGATGGCCGCCGCAAACATGGTGCGGGGGACGTGCATCGTGTGATGCCGAAAAAGCAAAGCATTGCGGGGACGATCGAGCATAGTGGCTATCTCGCGTGGGCTTTCCGCCTGCATGGAGGAAATTGCCGGCAGCGACGCTGACGTCGGTCAATTTCGGAAGGAAATGCGAGGGTCCGCCTGTGAGCCCGCCGCGCCGCCCTGTCGTTCCGCCGCGTGGACCAACCTTAACGGCCTTCAATCGCGGGTTCGGGGTGGAAGAACGCGCCCGAAATTCAGGCGCAATGAGGAGGAAATGGCGAGATGCGCAGGATACGGATGGTCGTGCTGCGTAGCACAAATTGGAGCAAGCTGTGCCTGGCGACGTCCTCATGAGTTCGGGTTCGAACGATTTGAGCAAGGGCATCAACAGCAAGGCCGGCCGAGACACTGGAACAGATAACCTCAGCTCCGCGGCGAAACCACCTGATGCCTGTCAATTCGATCTGGGTGAATTGAAAACCGCGCCCGCGAAAGCGGCACCCACTCGAACGGCGCATCGGCATCGGCAAGTTGATGTCCATCAACGTGGGGAAGTGGCTAGCCATGTAGCCTGCGAGCAGACGGATCGGTGCCAGCACGATGGATCCCCAATGCAGCGCCATGACTTCGTGCGAAGCGACGACGGAAGTAGACTTCGCACGCTGGAAGAACCTCCACCCCCATTCGAATCGCACATGCGGGCGATCACCCAGACCGGTATCGCAGTCGCAGTGGTGTTGCTCGCGCTTTGGGTCGCGCGCGATTTCCTGGTTGCATTGATTTGGGCAGGCGTGATTGCCATCACGACCTGGCCGATCTATGTTAGGTTTGCGCAGCTGATTTCTGGCCGTCCTTCATCACTGCTAGCATCGTTGTTGTTTACTTGCATAATCGGCCTTGTTCTTCTCGTACCCATTGTCTTGACCGTGCGTCAGGTCGCCCAGGGGAGCGACGCTCTTGTGCACGTGCTCAATCGCCTGCGCGAGGGCGGCGTTGTTGTCCCTGCTTGGTTCGCGCAGCTGCCGATTGCCGGCAAATACCTCGATCTCTGGTGGCGTGCCAACCTCAGCAGACCCGAGGCTCTCACGGAATGGCTTCGCGGTGTAAACATCGAAAGTCTGACGAGCTGGACCGGAACGCTCGGCGGCGCACTGCTACATCGACTCTTTCTCTTCGCCATTACGTTGATCGCGCTTTCCTTGATGCTGCGTGACGGAACATGGTTTGCGAACCGTTCGGTCGTCACCGCTCGGCGGCTGCTCGGCAAACCCGGCACTCGCCTGATCGGCAAGATCGCCGACGCAACTCGCGCCACTGTGAACGGAACGATCGCAGCGGCAATTGTGAAGGGCGCTGTCGTCGGTATCGCCTACGTCATGGTGGGCGTGCCGCGCCCGCTGCTATTTTCGGTGATGACAATTGTGTTGGCGATGGTGCCGCTCGGCGCCTGGGTTGCGCTTGCGGCGGCTTCTCTGACCTTGGTTGTTCAAGACGGAAGCTTGTTGGCGCCTATCGGACTGTTTGTCTTTGGTGCGGCGGTGCTTCTGATCGGCGACAATTTCATTCAGCCGGCTCTTATCGGAGGCAGCGCTGAGCTGCCCTTCCTGCTGGTGCTGGTCGGAATTCTCGGCGGGATGCAGTCGTTTGGATTGGTAGGCCTCTTTCTTGGCCCGGTAATCATGGCGGCGCTCCTGACCGTATGGCGTGAATGGATCGGCATTCGGGAGTGAGGGTTGGGGGTGACCGTCACGAGGTCCCGTTGCTCTCGTCGTTCATCGGGCGGAAAAAGCGGACCGCGCGGCTTTCGCCGGCGGTCCAAGCCTTGGGAGGAGCGCCCACGCAGGGCAAGCGACGCGGGGGCGCCAAAGTCAAATCGCAAATCGAGCAGCCTCATGCATTGTCGAGGCTCAATTTTCTGCCTGGATTTTGTATTTCGCGAGAGGCTGACACCCATCAAGGTGCCGACGATCGATTGACGCAACATTGCCACTAACCGGGACGGCGAGTATCGCGCCATGCCAGATAGCGGCTTCGAAGCATTTACGGAAGTTGGCGAACCCACCGCGGCCCGCGCACTCCCGAGGCGTTCTCCTTACCTGGATCGGGAACTTCAGGGTTCGACGGAGAAGCCTGGCGTAGAAGGCGAGCCGGCGCCATCGCGAAGCCGCTGGCGCCGACCGCTGTTGGCCCTTGGTCCGGTCGCGCTGGTTGCCGGCGCGCTCGCGCTTTATCTGATGACCGGCCGCTACGTGTCCGAGGAAGACGCTTATGTTCAGGCGGTGAGCGCGTCGATCAGCGCGCAGATCTCGGGCCAGGTCATCGGCATCGCGGCAAGGTCGAACGCGCCGGTGAAGAAAGGCGACCCGCTCTTCAACATCGATACGGAGACATATCGGCTTGCGCTAGCCAACGCCGAAGCGCAGCTCGGCATTGCACGCGACCAGGCGCACACGCTGATCGAGACTTACCGCGCACGCCAGAAGCAGATCGATGAGGCAAGGGCCTCGGTCGACTACACGCAGGCCAATTATGAACGCCAGCAGCAGCTCTACAACACTGGCACCTCGCCTCGGGCGACGCTCGATGCCGCAATCCGCGACTTTCAGGCGGCCAAGGCCAATCTGGCCAGCTTGGAGCGGGAGGCAGCGGCGGCGCTCGCCCAGATTGGCGGCAACCTGGATTTGCCGGTCGACCAGCAATCCACGGTCAAACAGGCGCAGGCGGCCGTCGATCTCGCCGCGCGCAACCTGCGACTGACCTCTATCGTCGCACCTTTCGACGGCATTCCGCACAACGTCGAGAGCATCGCGATAGGCGTTTTTTTGAATGCCGGACAAGCCGCGTTTCCGCTGGTAGCGACGCGCGATCTCTATGTCGAAGCCAATATCAAGGAGACGGATCTCACTTATGTGAGGAAAGGAAATCCGGCGCGGGTCATCGTTGACGCCTACCCGGACACGCCGATTGCAGCGCAGGTAACGTCGCTGGCACCCGCGAGTGGATCGGTCTTCGCACTACTGCCGCCGCAAAATGCCACAGGCAACTGGGTGAAAGTCGTGCAGCGCATTCCGGTTCGTCTTTCTTTCGATCAACCCGCGAACCACCCGCCACTGCGCGCGGGGATGAGTGTCAAGATCTCGATCGACACCGGCCACCAGCGATCGCTCCGCGAGCTGTGGCATGACTTCACCGCGATTTTCGGGGCCTGACATGGCGAGCAGCGCCGCAGATAGCAGCATCATGAACCGCGGAATGATCACAGTAACCGTGATGCTTGCGACCCTGATGCAGGCGCTTGATACCACGATAGCCAATGTCGCGTTGCCATATATGCAGGGCAGCCTGTCGGCAACGAGCGACCAAATCAACTGGGTCCTGACTTCCTATATCGTCGCAGCGGCGATCGTTACGCCGGCGACTGGCTGGCTCGAAGCAAGGCTCGGCCGCAAGCCATTATTCCTGACAGCGGTGATCGGCTTCATTGTGACCTCGATGCTCTGTGGGGCGGCCGTATCGCTAGGACAGATGGTCGTCTTTCGACTGCTTCAGGGTATCTTTGGCGCGCCGCTGGTGCCGCTCTCGCAATCCGTGCTGCTCGACGTTTATCCGCCGGAGCGGCAAGGACAGGCGACGGCGATATTCGGCCTCGGCGTCATGTTGGGCCCGATTCTCGGGCCGACACTCGGCGGCTGGTTGACCGACTCCTATAGCTGGCGCTGGGTGTTTTATGTCAACTTGCCGGTTGGCCTGCTGTGCGCGCTTGGCATTTTGCTGTTTCTCGGACGGCGCACCGATCGGCCCCTTGCGCGGCGGCTCGATTGGCTCGGATTTGCGTCGCTCAGCCTGGGCATTGGTGCATTGCAGCTTTTCCTGGACCGGGGCGAGCGCCTCGACTGGCTTTCCTCTCCCGAGATTCAGTTGGAAGCCGCCCTTTTCGTGCTCGGCTTCTATCTCTTTACGGTCCACTCCCTGTCGATGGCCGATCCTTTCATTGATCTTGCGTTGTTCCGCGACCGGAATTTTGTCGTCGGGGTCATCCTGATTTTCATCGTCGGTGTCGTGCTGCTAGCGACGCTATCGATGCTGACGCCCTATCTCGAAAAGCTCATGAACTATCCAGTGCTGACGGCGGGCCTCGTGCTAGCGCCACGTGGTGTCGGGACCATGGTCGCGATGTTGTTGGTCGGGCAACTCATCCGCCATATCGACGGACGCATCTTGATCGCGACTGGTTTCGGACTGACGGCGCTGTCCCTCTATTTCATGACCGGCTTTACTCCCGACGTATCGCAGGGCACCCTGGTCCGCACCGGTTTACTGCAGGGTTTCGGCCTTGGATTCGTCTTCGTACCGCTCGGCACGGTGGCGTTCGGAACCCTTCCCTCGACGTTGCGCACGCAGGGAACCGGGCTCTTCAATTTGATGCGAAATATCGGGGCGAGCATCGGCATTTCCCTGATGAGCTATCTGCTGGTGCGCAATTCAGCCACCGCCCAGGCCGAGCTGGTCGAGCACATCACCCCCTACCGGCAGGTGATACGCGACCATGCCCAGCATTTCGGTCTCGCAACCGTTCAGGGGCGGGCCGCACTTGCCCAGCTCGTTTCAGCACAGGCAGAAGCTGTCGCGTTCATCGACAATTTCAAGCTGATGATGTTCGTGTCCTTGCTGGCGATCCCGCTGGTAATACTGATACAACGTCCACCCCGAGCGCCTGGAAAGAGAGTCCGCCAGGAAGGATTGTGGAAGCGTGAGACGCCAGAAGCGTGAGACGCGGCGTGTCGGAGGCCCTGATGTCGATCAAGCACGAGTTGAGGGATGCGAGAGAACGATTGGGGCTGCTGTCGCTGTATCAACGCTTCGAGTACGTCGTCGTCATGTTCCTCACGGCGTTGATTGCCGTCATCGTCGTCGCCGCCATGTGGACCCTGACCTTGAAGATCTTGTTTGGCCTGGTTCTCGCTGGAGGATTCGATCCATCCGACTACTCGGCGTTTCAGGCTGCATTCGGCATGATCCTGACGGTGATCATTGCACTCGAGTTCAAGAAAACGCTTCTGGTGGTTGCTGAGCGCCGTGATACCGTTGTCCAGATACGCTCGGTCGTGATGATCACGTTATTGGCTATCTGCCGGAAGGTCATCATCCTCGATCTCACAGAGACGGACGCGCTGCACATCTTGTCGCTGGCGGCGGCGATCGTCGCGCTCGGCGTTATCTATTGGCTGATAGGTCGTCGCGATCTGGCGGAGGACGAGATGGCCTGACGTTAGTACGAAGCGCTATCAACTGCTGACGAAAGCCGGCAGTTTTGGGGCGCACTACCTCCGACGGAGGGAAAGGTTGAACTTACGGTAATGGGGAATAGCGTAGGCTGGCCTACGAGACGGGCGAAATCGTTGACGGCGACGATGGCATCGATGTTACCGTCTTTGCCGAATGAAATCCTTGATCCTCCGACCGTCTCGCTCTTATTGACGTCAAGGTTTAGCTTTGGGCTACAGAACGGTAGCCTTGGGCAAGCTCGTTCGTCTTGAGTGCGTGAGCCCGAGTTTCCCGCGGCAGCACGATTCATCCACGGAGCAAGAGCGACGATCGTCGAGACGACCGTCGCTGGCGATGGCAACGAGAAACGGGATTTGACAATCAAATCACTTTCGGTTGCTGCCCGGAGACGCGCCATGCGATACACGCGCGTCGCCGGTATCATCCGACGAGATCAATCTAGCTGCGGATCGTTACCGAGAAGGCCGGTCCAAGGTATTGGTCGTCGATCCGCTGGTATTCGATCCCGTGGTGCTCGAATCCGTCGTGGTGCTGTCCATGACGATCTGCGTGACGAGCTTGTTGTCGGGATCGATCAGCACGATCCGGTCCGGCAGTTTGACGAAGAGAAGGTTCTTCGTCTCGGGAACCTTATCGGTAACGTTGCCCGGCATCGACTGCGCTGACATGGAATCGGGAACTTTATTGCCAACCTGCGGTTGCTCGCCGGACGGCGCGGGCTGTGATGGCGAAGACGCGAGTCCCTGGCTGACAGTCTGTTGCTGACTTGCCGTCAAATCGGGGTGAACGTCGCCAGAGGCGCGCTGGGCGGCGGCGAAGCTTACGCTGCCAAGAAGCGCAACGGCGATCGCGCCTCCGCGAATTAGTTGGTGCATGATCGTCTCCTGAATAGAGTGAGGGATCAACCGAGGCGGTCGGGGATACCACGACACTCGAGCCGCTTGGTGATCAGGTATTTATACATGTGACAGAGCCGGGCACGTTGACTGCCGTCAAGTTCACACGAGTTTCGTGACTTGATAATTGATGAGGGCGAATTGATCGTGCGACTTGGATGCGCTACGGAACCCGCGGCCATCCGAACGCATCCATCTTCGGTCCTTCCGATCCGCGCCGCTCGACCGGCAGGTACTCCACCCCGCCGCCGCTTTGCATTCGGACGGGTTGCGGATAGAGCTTGAGCAGCTTGAGGACGTTGTGCGGCATTTCGGTGCTCACGGGCAAGCCGAGCGACGTCGCGACGGAGGCCCATATCGGATAGTCGTGGGTCCACGTGCCGGAGGTTAGGGTGTCCGCGACGGCACCGGCTTTCTCCGCGGATAGTCGACGGGTCAGCAGCTCGCATGCGGCCTGTTTGACCTGCGTGATCGCCTTGCGGCCGACGTCGGCCATGATCAGCGTGCGGTCGTCGACCTTTGCAATCGGCTTGTCTGCCAAGACCTTGATCAGCGAGGCGGCCGGTGAGTCCCCGAGTTGCGGATCGATCGGGCCCAGCATGGAATGCTTGCTCATGACGATTTCGTCGGCGGCGAGTGCGATCAGCGTACCGCCCGACATGGCGTGGTGCGGTACAAAGACGGTGACCTTCGCTTTGTGTTCCCGTACCGCTTTGGCGATCTGCAATGCGGCCAGGACGAGTCCGCCCGGAGTATGAAGCACGAGATCAATCGGCACATCGGCGTCCGTCATCTGGATAGCGCGCATGACGTCCTCGGAATCGTTGATGTCGATGTAGCGCGCAAGCGGAAAGCCGAGAAACCGCATCGTTTCCTGCCGGTGCACCAGCAGGATCACCCGGGACTGTCGCTCGCGCTCGATCTGCGAAATCTTGCGTACCCGCAAGACTTCGAGAAACTGCTGCCGCAGCATCGGTTGGAGCGCTGAGAATATGAAGAACATCCAGATAATATCGCCTGTCGACATCGTGTCCTCCTCGGCGAGCGGAACGCTGGTTAGTCGTAACGACTAGGCCAAAGGCAAAACGCTGCTCCGCGTGCAGAGCACAGAGATATCGTCTTCATCCGAACTCGCGCGGGGAACATTGAGCGCCGTCGTGTCGTGCACCATGATCGTTGTCAATATTTCGTGGCTCAAGGCGGCGCAAATTGACCTTCGTGTCGCATTGTAATTGATGCCTCTTCCAACAGAGGCGCTACCATTTTCTTAGGCCGACCGAACCGAACAATCTGGCGAGCCATCCCCTCGCAAAATTAGTGCAACTCGTTCTTCCATCAGGGAGATGAACGACGAACCTGGTCCCCAATTCCCGCGCAACTGCTTGCGCGGCAAATTCGGCGTTTTCCCTGGTCGGATAGTGACCGAGCTCGCACCCCTTGTCGTCGCGAACGACCCAGTCGTCGAAATTGTCGTCGGGAAAAACGTGAATGGCCGCAACCATAGGGGAACTCCGCACCACGTGCAAAGATACTGCAATGTCGAACAGGGCGCCGTGATAAAGATCAATTTCGTGCCCGGTCCGGGCCGGGTGGTGGTGGTGGTGGTGTGTGAGAGAATGCGAAACTGATGACAAATATCAAGGAGGAGGCTGATCCGTCCGTCGAGTTTCCGATCGCCGCGGGGAAGGCCATTTCGGAATCTTCCGCGCGATGCCTATGGAATTCTCGTTGCAAGAGGGCTGATTTGCGAGCTTCGCAATCAGTTCGCGTTCTCCTGCTTGCACACGAAGCCGTTCTGGCTGTTCCTGCAATGGGTGCCGGCTCAGTGCTTCGTGATCATACTCTGCCGAGAAGCGGCACGATCATCCTTCCATTGACGGACGTCATGGTCGGGCGAGACCTTGTTGGGCAAAGTTCTTTCAAAAGCTTGCTGCGAACCAAGCTGCGAGCCAAGGTGTGTTGCTCGCGATCAGTGCCTATTGGCAAGGCAAGCGGCGTTTTCGTTCGCAGCGGATAGGCGGGAGAGATAGCGGTCGCCGCAGCGCATTCCAGGAAGGAAAGTAACGATGCGCAATCCTGCTGCTCTAGCGATTGAAGACCAGTTGGTAGCCATCCCAGCGGGCTCGGAATCGCTCTACGGCAGGCTGACGGTGCCGCTAGAATCCAGCGGCCTTATTCTCTTCGCGCAAGGCAGCAGTGGCTTTCACAATCCTCGCAGTCGCTACCTGGATCGCTATGTGGAGCGTCTGCTCAACGAGTCCAATCTTGCGACTCTCCTTGTTGATTTGCTGACGGTCGAGGAGCAAGAAATAGACCTCCGCACGAAAAGGTTGCGGCTCAACATTGCGCTGCTCGCCGAACGGCTGATTGGTGTAGCCGATTGGATCACGCAACACCCGGATACGAAGGGCCTACGGCTCGGCTATTTCGGAACTGACACCGGCATAGCGGCAGCATTGGAAGCGGCGGCGGTACGTTCCGATCAAGTTGGTGCGATCACGTCGCGAGGAGGCCGTCCCGATCTCGCCGGTGCTGCCTTGGTGCGCGTCTGCGCACCGACGCTGCTCATAGTAGGCGGAAACGACCTTGAGGCGGTTAAGCCGAACCGGGAAGCGTTCAAGCAGCTGAAATGCGAAAAGCAATTCGCCCTCGTGCCAGGCGCAACACGCTTCTTCGAGGAGCCCGTTGCGCTGGACGAAGTGGCAGCGCTGGCGCGTCGGTGGTATTACAGACACCTCGTTGGGTGAACTCGATCCGCGAAGAGGCGGCAAGGGATCGGTTGAACTACCGTTTCGAAGCCGCTGCGCGAAGCCTGGACGTAAGACATCTAGAGGCGGAGTTCTCGCAGGCTGCCGACGTCAGGGATGTCAAGACCGTTTACCGACTACTCGTCAGCGAGTTCAGCCAAGTCGGACAAAGCGAGGGCGGGCCGCACGCGGAGCGATTGGTCAGTATAGGTAACTGCTGTCTTCTCACATTTCTGTAGATGCTTGGTTGATGCGAATGCCGATGGAATCTTACGCACAGCAAATCATCGACTTCGTGCGTCAGAACGAGGCCTGGGCGCCGCCGATTGTTTTTGCGCTCGCTTTCGGTGAGTCGCTAGCATTCATCTCGGTGTTGGTTCCGGCTTGGGCTGCGTTGATCGCGATTGGTGGGCTGGTCAGCGTGAGCGAGATCAAGTTCTGGCCGATCTGGATCGCCGCCTCGACGGGCGCTGGGCTCGGCGATTGGGTATCCTACTGGATCGGCTTGAAACTGGGGAAGGCCATCTACCACAGGTGGCCTTTCTCCCGGCATCCGCATCTCATTTCGAAGGGGGAGTCCTTCGTGAGGAAATGGGGCGTGTCCGGCGTCTTCATCGGTCGTTTCTTCGGCCCGTTGCGCGCGGTCGTTCCACTTGTCGCTGGCATCTTCGCCATGCCCTATTGGCCCTTTCAGGTCGCCAATTTCGCTTCGGCATTCCTGTGGGCGGCCGTGGTGCTGCAAATTGGCAAATTCGGATCGGAAGCCCTGACTTGGCTCTGGGAGTAGGCGACACCAATTTCGGCGCCCAAGAGCGATGCAATGGAGAAATTCAATGCGAGAAATACTGCTTGGCTGAGGAGGCAACTGGGTATTGCGATTCGTCATTCACACCCGGCGCTGCGAACGCCCACGGCTCGAACGAGACAATCAGGAATATATTCGAGGTCGCGAGCCCGCAGCCTCGCAAGATCAAAATCGACGGCCGCAGAGGGTTATCGAAACCGACAACGTCGGCGATAACCGGTCCGTTCAGGCTGCCGCGGGCCGGTGGCCGCTGCTCAGTCGGTATCCAGGCGGCATGGCGCTCGCGATCATCAGCATTTCGCCTAGCCTTTCGGAACTCACAAGTCCAACCAGCCGGTCCGCACCATCAAGGACGCCGACGGCGGGCGCACCTTTTTCCTGCAGGAGTTTGAGTGCGTCTTCCAGCGTGCAGCGACGATTGCAGGTCGGGAAAGGCGACAATGTCGCGTCCTTTAGCCGAGCCTCGGGACCGAGCTCTTTCAGAGCGCGGATCAGGTCGGCGCGGGACAGGATACCGACTGGCCGCTGTGCATGATCGACGATCGGGAATTCGCTCTGGCTCGTGTGCAGCAGGAGCTCGATCGCCTCGTTGAGACGCGATTCCGGCGTGAGCATTGCGAACTGCGTCATCGTCGCGGCGTCGACCGGCACGCCTTGCGACAAGGAGCGGAGGGCGACCATATGGGCCTCCGAGGAGGCCGCCAGATAAACGAAGATCGCGATGAAGATCAGCATCGGGCTTCCGAACAGACCGATAAAGCCGAGCGCGAACGCGACCCATTGACCGATCATTGCAGCGATCTCGGTGGCGCGAACGAGGCCGAGCCGCGCTGAGAGGAGCGCGCGCAGGATGCGTCCGCCATCCATCGGGAAGGCGGGGACCAGGTTGAAGAGCGCGAGGAACAGATTCACCGATGCGAGCCGGTCGACCATTGAGACCTGGGCGCTTTCGACCGCCGCGAGCGAGCCGCCGTCCAGTGTAGCGCTCGTGAGGAGGACGAGACCGAACGCGATCACGACATTGACCAGTGGGCCCGCGATCGCGATGAGAAATTCCTCAAGCGGCGTTTGCGGAATGCGTTCCAGCCGCGCGACGCCGCCGATTGGAAGCAAAATGACATCGGGTGTCAGAACGCCGAAGGCGCGCGCCATCAGGATGTGGCCGAACTCATGCGCCAGCACGCAGATGAACAGGAGCATCATGAACAGAAGGCTGCTCCAGGCCGCATTGGTCCCGCCCGAGACGTAACTCGCGCCGAAAATCCAGGCGAGGAAGAGGAGGAAAGTGATGTGGATTCGGACGGCTGTTCCGGCGATGGAGCCGAGCTTCAGGTACCAAGACATGGCTTGCCTCACAACGGTCGAGCTTCGGGGCAGGGGCAGGATGAAGCGGCTGTCCTGCTGCTGCGCTGACAAACCGCAACCCCAACGGTGTCAATCCGCTTGCATATTTGGAGGCCGACCCCCGGCTCAGGGTCATATCGTTGCAGGCCGAACACGCTAAGAATTTCGAAATTCTCCGTATGCCCGTGATCAGGGGAAACTCGCAGTTGTCTCGTGCGTGCCTCGATCGCCACTTCGTGACAAGAGCGGCCCTCTCATCAAGGGCGGCTGTCGTGAGCAGGCCGGAGGAGGTGACGTCGTTAGACATCTGAGACGATCACACGCGGCTCATGCACTGACGACAAGGACCAAGCGAGCCAGAAGTCGTTACAAAAAGGCTGCCGTGCGAACGAGAGTTTCCTCTCAACGCGGCTGATTGCGCCTGCAAAATGGGGTTCCGCGGCTGTGCCAGGAAGGTGCGTGAGGTATCTTGAGCGTGGCCGTGCCGCGCGTGCAGGCGTCATCGACGGCCGCCAACCTCGTCGACATGCCTCAACAGATCGGCCGGATCATCGTAAACGCGGATTGCACCGGATTGCCTCAACTCGTCTTGCCCATAGCCACCGCTCAAAAGACCAACACCCAGGGCCCGGCATCGTATTGCCGCCAGCATGTCCCAGACGCTATCTCCCACAACCACTGCTGTTTCGATAGGTGCTTCCAGTCGGGCGGCGGCCGCGAGAAACAGGTCCGGATCGGGTTTGGCATATTTGACCTGATCGCGCGTCACTACCGGGATCCTGTCTGGATCGACGCTGAGCGCGGCCAGATTGACGGCTGCGGTTTCCATGCGGCCGCTGGTCGCAATCGTCCACGGAATACCGGCCTCCGATAACCACGACAGCAATTCTCGCGCTCCCGGCAGAGGCCGGATGTATCTGGCCTGCTGACGGTACGCGGCGGCGTGGCCCTCGCGCAGCCGTTCCGCGCGCTCATCGCTAATCTCGAACCCGGTCTCGCGCAGAAGCTGGTCGGTGAACAAGCCGCCGCTCATGCCGATCTTGCGATGGATGCGCCACACCGATAGCTCAATGCCTTCAGCGTCAAGCGCGTGCTTCCAGGCAAGGACGTGTTGGTACACGCTGTCCACCAGGGTTCCATCAAGGTCAAATATAAAGACGGGCTCGATCCGCATCGATTTCTCCTTCTTCGATAGCATTGTCATCTGCAATGACCGAGCATCTTCGATTTGACGGTGCCAGCGAGCGGCAATCCTCGGCCTTGGCGATCAACCGCCGTTCAGGCAGCGAAGACAAAGGCCACCACAGCGCAACTGCTCCGACCAGGTAGCGATTTTGCTGACGGTACGACGCCAAGAATGGCCACCGCCGCATCTGACGTGCTCAAGATGTCAGGTGTGAGGCGCGCCATGGACACCCAGGGCTCGCTTAACGTCGACGCCAGCCCCGTTCGAGGCGACCAATAGCCCGATGCCGAGCGCGACCGCGAGACGGGAGACCAGCGCTTGGGGGTCCTTGGACGGGTCCATGTCCGGACTGTTCTAGGTGCGACCATTGCGCCGCTCGGTAATGACTACCAGCGTTCGACCGGGTCTCCCTGGTTGCAACAGCGCAATCCATCATTCACCGAAATCTAGGGGCTCCCGCATCGCGAGCACCTTGATTGACGTCAGCTTGCTTGAGGGTTTTCAGCGGCCAATATCTTTGTCGGCCGCTCGGTGCAGCAATCGCGATGCGGATCGTGCGCGCGCAAGCACGGTATGCAGGCTGTGCTACTACGACTGAGTGACAGCCAAAGCTTTCGGGAAGCTTTATGGAGGTCAACGCGCTGTGGGTTCGGCCTGGACGATCGAAAAACAGGACGTGGAGCGTAAACGTCTTGCCACACAATCGGATGCAATTCCCTCATTCAACCGGCGCGCCGAGCTAGAGATACTAGTCTGGCTGGTAGCCGGCGGAGAGCGGCACCGCTGCGGCGGGGCGCGCGGCTATGCCAAATGAGGTCGACGACCACCGGCCGGTTGACCGATATCAACGCGGCCAGGCGGAAACTCAATAATGATATTAGGGAGTGCCTTCGGGCTTGAGCGTCGCGCTGAAGGAAGCAAACCGATGAATATCGAGAAATATACCGAGCGTTCGCGCGGCTTCATCCAGTCGGCGCAATCGCTCGCCATGCGCGAGGGCCACCAGCAGTTCTCGACACTGCATGTGTTGAAAGTGCTGCTGGATGACAATGAGGGCCTTGCGAGCGGCCTGATTGACCGTGCGGGCGGCAACTCCCGCGCCATCCTGAAAGCGACCGAGGACGCGCTGAATAAATTGCCAAAAGTGTCCGGCGGCGGGGCTGGACAGGTCTATCTCGCGCCGGAACTGGCGCGCGCCTTCGATGCTTCCGAGAAGGCGGCCGACAAGGCCGGCGACAGCTTTGTCACCGTCGAGCGGCTGCTACTGGGCCTCGCGATGGACAAGAACAGCGAAGCCGGCAATATTTTGAGCCAGGGCGGCGTCACGACGCAGAATCTTAACGCGGCGATCGAGTCCCTGCGCAAGGGCCGCACCGCGGATTCCGCGACGGCCGAAAACGCCTACGACGCGCTGAAGAAATATGCCCGCGACCTGACCCAGGCCGCACGCGACGGCAAGCTCGATCCCGTCATCGGCCGCGACGAGGAGATCCGTCGCACGATTCAAGTGCTCTCCCGCCGCACCAAGAACAATCCCGTGCTGATCGGCGAGCCCGGCGTCGGCAAGACCGCTATCGTCGAGGGCCTCGCGCTGCGCATCGTCAATGGCGACGTGCCGGAAAGCCTGAAGGACAAAAAGCTGCTCTCCCTCGACATGGGCGCGTTGATTGCCGGCGCAAAGTATCGCGGCGAGTTCGAGGAGCGGCTGAAAGCCGTGCTGCAGGAGGTCATCTCCGCGGAGGGCAGCATCATCCTGTTTATCGACGAGATGCACACGCTGATCGGCGCCGGCAAGGCCGACGGCGCGATGGACGCGTCCAACCTGTTGAAGCCTGCGCTCGCGCGCGGCGAGCTGCACTGCATCGGCGCCACAACGCTCGACGAATACCAGAAGCATGTCGAAAAGGATGCCGCGCTCGCCCGGCGCTTCCAGCCGATCTATGTCAACGAGCCCACAGTCGAGGACACCATCTCGATCTTGCGCGGCCTGAAGGACAAGTACGAGCAGCATCACGGCGTGCGCATCACCGACTCCGCGCTGGTGGCCGCGACCACGCTGTCGAACCGCTACATCACCGACCGCTTCCTGCCCGACAAGGCCATCGACCTGATGGACGAGGCGGCGGCGCGGCTGAAGATGCAGGTCGATTCGAAGCCGGAAGAGCTCGATTCGCTGGATCGCGACATCATCCGGCTGAAGATCGAGCAGGAGGCGCTAAAGAAGGAAAGCGATCCGGGTTCCAAGACCCGGCTGCAGACGCTGGAGAAGGAACTTGCCGATCTCGAAGAGAAATCCGCGGCGCTGACGGCGCGCTGGAGCAAGGAGAAGAACAAGCTTTCCGATGCGGCGAAGCTGAAGAGCGAGCTCGATGCCTTGCGCATTGAACTTGCCAACGCGCAGCGCCGCGGCGAATTCCAGCGCGCGGGCGAACTTGCCTATGGCAAGATTCCCGAGCTTGAGAAGAAACTCGCCTCCATCGAGGATAACGAGGCGCCCGGCGAAATGATGGAGGAGGCGGTCACCGCCAACCACATCGCGCAGGTCGTGTCGCGCTGGACCGGCGTGCCCGTCGACAAGATGCTGGAAGGCGAAAAGGACAAGCTCCTCAAGATGGAGGAGGCGCTTTCCAGGCGCGTCGTTGGCCAGGCCGAAGCGGTGCACGCGGTGGCGACTGCCGTTCGGCGTTCGCGCGCGGGCCTGCAGGATCCGAACCGGCCGACCGGCTCGTTCATGTTCTTAGGACCCACCGGCGTCGGCAAGACCGAGCTGACGAAAGCCTTGGCGGAGTATCTCTTCAACGACGAGACCGCGATGGTGCGCCTCGACATGTCCGAATACATGGAGAAGCACTCGGTCTCCCGTCTGATCGGGGCGCCTCCGGGCTATGTGGGTTATGACGAGGGCGGCGCGCTCACGGAAGCGGTGCGGCGGCGACCCTACCAGGTCGTGCTGTTCGACGAGATCGAGAAGGCGCACCCGGACGTCTTCAACGTGCTGCTGCAGGTGCTCGACGACGGCCGCTTGACCGACGGGCAGGGCCGCACCGTCGACTTTCGCAACACCCTGATCATCATGACGTCGAACCTCGGTTCGGAATTTTTGGTGAACCAGCCGGAAGGCGAGGACACCTCGGCCGTTCGCGATCAGGTGATGGGGATGGTGCGGGCACATTTCCGCCCTGAGTTCCTCAACCGCGTCGACGAGATCATCCTGTTCCACCGCCTGCAGAAGAGCGAGATGGGCCGGATCGTCGAGATCCAGTTCGCGCGGCTGCAAGAGCTGCTCGAGGATCGAAAGATCGCGCTGACGCTCGATGCTTCCGCACGCGACTGGCTGGCCGACAAAGGCTGGGACCCCGCCTATGGAGCGCGCCCCCTGAAGCGGGTGATCCAGCGCAGCGTGCAGGATCCGCTGGCCGAGATGATCCTGGCCGGCGAGGTCGCCGACGGGGACCGCGTTGTGATCTCGAGCGAAGGCAATGTGCTGACCTTCAATGGCAAGGCGGCGCAGACCGCCGAGGTAGCCCAGTTCGAGGCGCCGCAGGCCAGGCGCAAGCTGCATTAAAAGGGAATGACGTCGTGCTGATCGACGGCGCCTCATAGCCGGACAGCCATGTGTGCGGGCGATTAAGCTGAAGTATCCCACCGGGATAGAAGCGAGCGTAGACGTGGGGTGGCCCGCGGAGGCGGAACCCGGGGAGGGCGCCCGGGTTCCTAGCCCGCCGCAACAACATCCCTCCCTCCAGGGACCGCTCGGCATGGCCGCCCTGTTATGTTCACAAGCCAGCTGAACGGTCGGTGAACCATGCACTTTTAGGAACTAAGAGCGCATGAAACAATTGGTTCGGCCGTGAGAGGTGGCCGGCTGTGCGACGATAAGCGATTTCCGCGAGCCGCCAAGTCGACTTCACCCCGGTCATCACAGAAGTCCGTTTTTGAGCCGGGCCATTGCTGCGCGGCTATGAACACGTTCTGGGGGGAGCAAGGTACGAGGAGGACCGAACACACAGCCGATTATTATGTGCCTCACCGGGCGTGAGCACGAGACGGACCGGTAGCCCGTCGGTGTCCACCACCGCGTGTATCTTCCCCGTGAGACCTCCTCGCGAGGGACCCATAATTGCGGGGACCAAGCCAACTTTTTGACGCTTGATTGCCCGGGCCAATCTATCGTACTTGAGGACAATAACGTCCGTTTCGCCTGCGCCCGCGAGAAGGCCCAGTGGGCAAGGACCTTCACCGAGGACGATCAGCTTGGCCGTCCAGCGGTGGCGAGATGGGCGCGCGCGATCGTACGTCAGGACAATGATGTCCTTTTCGCCAGCGCCCGCGAGAAGCCCAGGTGGGCAAGGACCTTCACCTAGGACGATCAGCTTGGCCATCCAACGGCGGCGAGATGGGCGCGCGCGTTCGCGCGTTCGATTGGGAGAAGACTTCGCTTGGGCCGATTGCCAGTTGGCCCCAGAGCCTCAAGACCACCATTGACCTCATGATGGCATCGCAACTCGCGATGAATCTGATCTGGGGTCCCGAGCGCATCCTAATCTACAATGAGGTCCATCGGGCGTTCATGGGGACGATGCATCCTCGTGCCTTCGGTCGACCGGGGCGCGAAGTCTGGGGCGAGGTATGGGAGGCGGCTGAAGCGGCGATCCACCGCCGTGTTTTCGCGGGCGAGACCGTTACGCTGGAAGACCATCCCTGGACGCTTCTGCGCGACGACGGTCCTGAGGAAGCGTTTTTCACGTCTTACTTTACGCCCATCCGCGACGAGACGGGCGCGGTCGTCGCCAATCTCGCCACTGCTTTCGAAACCACCAACGCCATAAAGGTAAAGGCGGCGCGAGACCAGGCCGAACGGGCCTTGCGCAAGAGCGAAGCCAGCCTGCGCGAGGTACTCGAAGGGATCGGCGAGGCCTTTTATGCGCTTGATCGGGATCAACGTTTTCTTTACGCAAGCCGCAAGGCACTCGAGATTTGGGACAAGAAGCCCGACGATTTGATAGGCGTCCCGTTTCTCTCAGCGTTCCCGAACGCTGTCGGCGCGCTGGAATATGAGGCGCAGCGGCGCGCACTCGAGACTGGCACGGCCCAGCATTTCGAGAGCACCTCGCCTTTGATTGGGCATTGGTTCGAGGTCGACATCTATCCAGTCTCGACGGGCGTTTCTGTTGCGTTCCGAGACATCGATCGGCGTAAACAAGCAGAAGCGTTGCTGCTGGCCAGCGAAGCGCGGCTAAAGGCGGCAGTCGAACTGATCGGCTTATCGCCTTATTCTGGCGACCCTAGGACCGGCGCTCTCGACTGGGATGCACGCCTTAAGGCAATGTGGGGATTACCCGCTGACACCACCGTCGACGCGCCGATGGCTGTCGCGGCCATACACCGTGACGACCAGGTTCGGGTCGCAGCGGCGTGGGAGGCCTCACTCGACCCCGATAGCGATGGCGTTTTCGTGGCCGAGTACCGTGTGCAGGGAATCGAGGATGGCATAGAACGTTGGGTCTCTACCCACGCCCAAAATTTCTTTGAAGGCCGACAGCCGGTCGGATTCATCGGTGCCATACGCGAGATCACAGAGGAGAAGCATGCCGAAGCGCGTCTGCGCGAGAGCGAAGCACGGCTGAAGGCGGCCGTCGATCTCGCGCGGCTCGGCTGCTATGCTTGGAATCCGCAAACCAATGAGTTGCAATGGGATGACACGTTGCGGGCAATGTGGGGCCTGGCTGCAGGCACGCCTGTCGATTACGAGGTGTGGAGGGCCGGCGTTCATCCAGACGATCTTGCACGTGTCGAGGCTGCGGTCCAGCGGTCCGTCGACCCGCGGGGCGATGGGGTCTACGATATCGAGTACCGGGTCATCGGAAATACGGACGGCGTGGAACGCTGGATCGCGACGCGCGGGCGGACCAATTTCGAGAACGAAACGCCAGTTGCGTTTTTCGGTATCGCCTTGGAGGTCACCGAGCGCAAACGTATTGAAGAAAGGCTCGAGCGCCGCATTGAAGACCGGAGGCGCGAACTGGAGGAGGCCAACCGGCAGCTCCGCTCTCAAATGGAGAAACGTAAGTTTGCCGAAACCGAAGTCCAGCAGTTGCAGCGGCTCGATGCGATCGGGCAGATCACGTCAGGAGTGGCGCACGATTTCAACAACCTACTCACAGTCGTGCTGACCAATGCGCGTCTGCTCGCTCGTACAATGGAACGCCCTGACGATCGGGAAGGCATCGAACTCATCCGGACCGCTGCTGACCGGGGCAGGAAGCTCGTTGCGCAACTCCTCGCCTTTTCGCGGAAACAGCAACTTGCACCCCTCGAGGTTGATCTAAACAGAAAGATCGCCGGAATCGGCGATCTGCTCGGCGCCACCTTGGGCGGGACGGTGCAACTCAAAACAATATTTGCTCCGGATCTCTGGCCCGCTCTGGTCGATCCAAACCAAATCGAGATGATCGTTCTCAATCTCGCCATCAACGCCAGGGACGCGATGCAGCCGGGCGACACGCTCACTATCGAGACGTTCAACACCGTCATCGAAAGCGAGTCCTTTCGGCCGGAAGAGCCGTTGCCGGGAGACTACGTGGTTCTCGCCGTCAATGATACCGGCACTGGTATCCCAGATGATGTCCTGCTGCATGTGTTCGAGCCTTTCTACACGACGAAAGAACCAGGAAAGGGCTCGGGCCTCGGATTGGCGCAAGTCTTCGGTTTTGCCAAACAGTCCGGTGGTGGCGTGCGTATTGAGACTCGCCTCGGTCAGGGCACTGCGGTGAAGGTTTTCTTGCCGCGCGCGGGGGTCGACAATGCTGATCACCATGCGGACACCGTTGATGCGAGCAAGCCTCTGCAGACCACCAAGAGATTTCGTGTTCTGGTCGCAGATGACGAAAAGGCTGTCCTGAAGTCCATGGTTAGGATGCTCGATCTTCTCGGATATGCAACGGTGTCGGCCGAGAGCGGCGGCGAAGCGCTTCGCATGCTCGCAAGTAATCAGGAAATTGATCTCGTTCTCGCGGATCTCGCCATGCCGGAAATGAGCGGCGGCGAGCTTGCGAAAGCGATCCGTGCGATGCGGCCAACTTTGCCAGTCATCCTTATCACCGGCTATGGCGATCGCACCGTCCTGAATGAGTTGAACGACTTGCGAATTATTTTGAAGCCGTTCACGGAAGACGAACTAGTTAACGCGATCAGCGCCGCACTAGAATAGGGCGAGCTTCCGATGTCGTTGATGGCCCGTCGTATCATTCGCTGCGATGCGGAATTTGATCGCTACGGGGGCATAGCGGACTTTCGCGAGCCGTCAGCTCCGCCCATTTAGGTGGTGCCGGATGAAAGCTTTTCACGTGAGTCTAATTGAGATGCGAGGCCGATCGGGATTCTTGTCGAGCAACGACAAAAATGCGCGTCTTCCTTTGAGGAAAGATGCTCTCCCTATTGATTCTCGAACGCGGACAGCCACGCGAGCGGCACTCACCATCCTTGTAGGCAATTCCGCGCTTTTGGGTTGCCCTGTCGGCACTGAGCTGGGCCGGTAATTGCAATCAGCACTTGGCTGATCTAGGTTCGCTTCAGGCCTCTTTCTTTGGTGCGCGTTCATCACCCTCAGAGATGCCACCGAGTACGTCGGCAAGCTGCCCGAGGCGAAACTTACCCTGCCGGACGGGCAAGCCGCCATGGAAGCGCTGATCCTGGTGGCGGAGAGCGGCGGCCCGGTGATGCTGGCGCGGATCGGCGTCATGCGGCATTGAACCGCAACCAAGTCCGCGAATTCAATCCGACGCGAAAGGATGCGCACCGGGGCCGGCACAAGCTCAAGAGGAATCAGCGATCGCCGTTTTCGTCTATGTCCATATCAGGAAGCCGGTCGGCGAGGTTAACCACCAGGGTGTCTGCAAACCGGGTTGCCGCGGAAACGTGCAGCTCCTCACCCCGACCCTCTCCCCGTAAGAACGGGAAGAGGGAGAACAGCCAGCCTCAGTCGATCACCTGGACGATCTTCTGCTGCTGCGGGTCAACCAGCACCACCTCGTCGCCGATGGCGAGATAGCGGTAGTTGGCGAGCTCCGGATGGTTGCGCGCCAGTTCTTCCGGCACCGGCTGCAGCGACAGACAGTTCGACGCGGAGGTTCCGCCGCCGGCCGAAGGCGAGGTCGAGCCGACCGTCGTCGAAGAGCTCCGCACCAATTCTCTGAACCGTCTGCGCATGTCATCGCTGATGACGACATGATCGCGGCTGTAAGCGGCTGCCCTGCCGTAACCCGGCCCGTCGTCGAGAATATCGACAACCTCGCGCCGCCGCGGATCGATAATGGCAACGCGGTTGTCGATCACCGTGTACTCATAGTCCCGGTATTGCGGCATAATCCGCACGATATCGGGCGGCAACCGGCGCGCCTGCACGCCCCGCGGCAACCGCGTGCCGACATTGACCTGAACATTGAGCTTTTGGCTGGTGGCAGTCCTGTCGCGCCGCAACTGATCGACGACTTGCCGGCGCTGATCGTCGTTGAGTGCGGCCGAGGAAGTCTGGCCGTTCGATTGGTCCGGCTCTTGGCCAGTCTTCTGGGTCTGTGTGTTGTCTGCCGGCCGCGCGTTCTGCTGCGAGGACGTGTAGGGCCGGGCCGCCTGATCGCGTTGCTCCTTGCGATCGCGATCGATCTGCTGCTGGGTCTGCTGCTGCTTCGTATCGGCCGGCCTGGTGGCGTCCTGCGCGCGGTCCTGCTTGGCCTGACCCTCGCGGCCCCGCAGCTTTTCCTCAGCCTGTTGCTTCTGATCGGCAGCCGGCTTGGCATCGCGGCCCTGCTGCAGTTCCTTCTGCTGCGCTGTGCTCGAGGGAGCGCGCTCGCCACGGCTGGGCTGATCCTGGCTCTGCCGGGTCGGTTCCTTGGACTCGCGGCCCTGCGACTTCTGCGCCTCCTTACTGCGCTCGTCCGGCGATGGGACCTCACGGCGCTGCATATCCTTGGTGCCACCCTTCGGCTCGGACTGCGCGCGCTCCTTGATGCGATCGGCCGCGCCGTCGCGATCCATCTCCTTCGACTGGGCGGCTGGACGGTCCATTTCCCTAGACTGAGACGCTGGTGACTGGGCGCGGGGGCTCTCCTCGCGCTTCTGCGAACCTTCCGGCGATTGCGCAATGGCGGGACCGGCGCCAATCACCAACGCCATCGCCGTCGTGTAAAGCCAATTAATCCTCATGGGAGAATCTCCTGTTGGTTCCCCCCGTCTCGGGTTCGGCAAACTAGGTTGCCGCGTTTGGTTCCACCATGACGACGGTCAACCGGGCCGAGGCGATCCGCGCAGCGGGAGGACCAAATCCCAGGCAAGTGGCTGGTAGCCCGCTGGCGGGCGGTGCAGCCTTTTCTTGACGCCTGGAAGAGGTAGCTGCAAACAAAGATTTGGAATTTTAGGCGGCCGGTCAGCGAGGCGCCGAATTGTTGAAGCGTGATGGGCGCGGCTTTCGGAAACTCTGACGGAACTTAGGGCTGATTTGCGGTTTATGACAGCCAGAATAATCTTGTTGATTGGAACGAAAGCTAGCCCTCCTCATTCCTTGGTATGACCCGATTTTACTTCCATCGACACCTGAACGGGCAGGCGGTAATAGATCAAAAGGGTGTAGTGCTTGACGACGCCGGCGCAGCATGCAGTTACGCTGTGCGTCGCATGCCAGGTGCGCTTAGTCGAGCTCTTGGCCAGCAACAACCTGATGTTCACGCGGCGACAGAAATTTCCAACGGCACAAGAACCCTCTATATTATCAGGGGGAAAATCGTCGTGGAGAAAAAGTAGATTGTCGTCTGTCCATTAGCCTCGATGCAATATCACCGATCCGCCGCGTTTCTACGCGCTGATCCCGCCACATTTTGGGTGGCGCGGTCGACGTGTCGCGTTCATTTGCCTTGATAGTACGTCGCGGTGGTGCTCCGAGTGATCGCGCTCGCCCTCTTCGACGCCTCGACGAACGATGCATCACCCATCTGTTTAGCCTGCCTGCTACATCAACGGCCTGTTACAAGACGTTTGACGACGGCTGAGATCGGCAAGATCCCGCAAGCCATTACGACTTAGCGAGACGTTCGTGCTAGCGAGGCTAAGATCTTAGCACAGCGATGATTTCCGGCACGAAGCAAAGAGGCGCGGCTTCCTCCTGTCGAACAATGCCATTGGACAGAGTTACTGCGGATCAGCCAGGCCTAAGCCTCGCCACGACGCCGAGCCGGATGGCTTCTGAGAGCTGGCGTACTTCAAGCCGATCCATCATGCGCGCGCGATGTACCTCAACGGTACGGACGCTGAGGCCGAGCTCGTATGCAATCAACTTGTTGGGACGACCGGCCATCAGCCCGTCAAGAACGTCCCGCTCGCGTGGGCTGAGGCTTGCCACCCGCCGGACCGCGTCGGCGCCCTCAAGATCGCCCGTGATCTGGGACTCCTTAGTGAATGTCGCCTCGATTGCCCCAAGCAACGCATGATCGCTGTACGGCTTTTCTAGGAAATCGCTGGCACCCGCCCTCATCGCCCGGACTGCCGTTTGGATGTCGCCCTGGGCGGTGACGATAATGACCGACAGGTCGCTCCGCATCCGGGTCAATTGTGCCTGGACTTCCAGCCCGTTCGTGTCTGGCAGACGCACGTCAAGCAGCACGCATGCCGGTTTGAACCCCATGGCGGCTGCCAAGAACTGATCCGCTCTTTCGAAGGTAACCGGCTCGAAATTGGCGGAACTCAATAGACGTTCCAGCGAACGAAGCACGGCTTCGTCGTCGTCGAGAACGTAGACGGTTCGCTCAATTGGCATCGCCTACACCTTCGGACGGAATGGTGAAGCGGAAGCTGGTGCCGCCGCCCGCCTTTGACTCTGCCGTCAACTGTCCGCCATGCGTCTCGATAATCCAGCGTGAAATTGGCAGGCCAAGTCCCATCCCATTGTGCTTGCTTGAAACGAACGGCTCGAAGAGCCGGCAGGCTATATCCTCGCTGATTCCAGGGCCGATGTCAGCGACTGTGACCTCGATCATCCTATCGTCTACTACTCTTGTCGCCAGAGTAATTTCGCGCTGTTCCTGATCTGCCATCGCTTCAAGCGCATTGCGAATGAGATTTACTAGGACCTGTTGGATTTGGACCCGACTTACAAATGCGTGCGTGGCTCTAGCGTCTAGTTCAAACTTGAGATTTGCCCCGGGCGAAGCAGCACTGCCCAACGCGAGCTCGCTGGCTTCCTCAATCATCAAAGACAATGCTTCGATTCGTCGTTCCTTCTCCTCTGGTCTGACGAACTGGCGGTGCCGCCGGAGGATTTCGCTTGCTCGGAGCGCCTCGGCAGCTGCTTCGCTCGCAACGCCCTGCGCTATCGCGAGGCTGGCGCGGTCCGTGCGATTCAGAAGCCGTTTTGTCGCATTCATCGAGTTGATGATTGCCGTGAGCGGCTGTGAGATTTCGTGGGCAATCGACGCAGCCATGTGGCCAGCTGCCGTGAAGCGCGCCATACGAAACATTTCGTCGCGCAATGTCCGGAAGCGGAGATCGGATTGCTCACGTTCGAATTGTTCCGCCATGAGCTTTTTGTGTGCCGCGGCCAGTTCGATTGTTCGCTGCTCCACGCGTCGTTCGAGAGTTTCGTTGAGGTGGCGCGATTCTGCCTCGGCATGAGTCTCCAAGCTTAGATCGCGGCTAACGGTTGCGACGTTCATCGGTTGCCCGGTTCGCGGATCGTCGATCCTGAAGCAATCCACAAGGAAAGGAATCGGAAGTCCGGACCCGAAGTGCACAAGATCGAGTTCTCCTTTCCATTGACCTGTACGCAGCACCAAGGGCCAAATCGTTTTCCGGACGACCTGCCGGTTTTCGCGTGATACGAAGTCGAGTACGCGAAGTCGCAATGCATCGTCGGGCGTGGCAAGACCCACCGATTGTAGGCCAGCCGGGTTGACGTATTGAATATGACCGCTCAATGAGGCAATGCCTATAAAGTCAGTCGATCGCTGCGCCAACATGGTGAATCGTCTCTTGTCGGCATCGCCCAACCAGTGCTGGAACGCGATCGCCGCCTGATTAGCCCCGATAGTGAGCAGCAATCGTTCCGCTTTGGTTGGAAACGCGGCGCGAAAGGAGCCGGCAGCAAGCACAGCATACTCGCTTAGCCCGATTGGTGCGGTTGCGACCTGCAGGCTGCGGCCGCTGGATCCGTTGGCGACGATAAACCCCTGATCGTCGCCAAATGTCGCTCTTTCGCGCTTCAGCACGGCCCGTACGTGATCCACACTTGCAGGATCCAAGTCAGGATCACAGCGGAGCAGCTCCGTGAGGTGAGTGTCATGATTCTGCGGCATAATGAGGACAAAGTCAGCGCGGAGCATCGTGAATAGCGCGCCGGCGATGCTGTCGCACATCCGCCGCAAATCATAGTTTCGCCACGCCTTCGGAAGCATCGAAAGGGCGACAACGTCGCGCATACAACGCCGCAACTCATCAGGATCTGCAAGGGCATCGGTCCACGGCATTGCGCTGGCCTCGCAGCGACCCGGATGAATTTGATACCTATTTTGCGAGGCCGGCAACTTCCGGGCAGCCCTCATGGCGGTATCCTCGTCTGTGTATTCCAGAATGATGATGCTGTCTGTTCCCGAAAACGCAGCGGGGTTCGATACGTCGAGAATAATCAGTGGTGGCTTGGTCATTCCGACGGTGACCCGTCAGGCCTTTGGCGATGGTCTACGGTAGGCCCCCTGACCAATCTTGCATTTAGCTAGGTTAAAGGGCGGCCAGGGCGCAGCGTTACTCCTTCCGCTCGACCATCCGGTTCACGACCTTGCCAGATTGCTCTAGAAGGCGAGCGCTTTCGGCGAGCACGCGATAGCTATCTGCAAGCGTGCTAAGTTGTTGCCGCGAATGTCGATCAGGGGCAGCGTCGGCAGCCAACGCTTAGTGACGTTCCAGCCGCGAATACTCTTTGGACGGCTTCCTGCTCGCGTTAATGACGGGAGCGCGCGACCGTTCCGGCTCACCGGATCGATTTCAACAACGCCTCAATAGACCTCATGCCGTATCTAAGTTCCTCTCGAGGGAACGGCTCTTCTTCTTGCGGCCCATGACGATGTCAGGCGGCGGCAGTGGGTCAGTTTGATTGTGGCAGGGTTCCTCACTGGTATGTTGACTGTCGAGGGCACACACGCGCGGCGTCAGCTTAACTTGGCCCGCGTGGCATAGCGGCCGATTTGATTGCAGAAGGTACCGCAGGTTTTCCGGGTGTGGGGAAAGGCGGTAACGCTCCACTGACTCGAACCCGCCGCGACGCTTCATCCCTTGGTTCGTTCGGGCGGCTCGAATTTGGTATCACGCCGGGGGCGATCCCCTCCGCTCGGCTCGCTCTGGCACTTGCTACCCCGGATCGGCTCGCGGAGGCCGTGTCCGTCGATATGATGGGCTACTGGCGGCCGACGCGTCACCAAGGCGCGTATTCTGGAGGCAGTCTGCGAAGGCGTGAGCGAGGAAGCGGCCAGCTTGGCGGACAGGAAGAAGGTCGACATGGCAGAAGCTGCCAAGCAGTCGTTAGCCGCGACCGACTGGCTGCGTTCCTTGCTGAGGACGGTTAAGCCGCAAGATCTGGTCGATGCATCCAGCGATTCCCAGGGTGGAGGCATCTTCTCGCAAGCGGCCGAATGAGATTCGCGCCGGGGCCACGCGAAAGTGGCCCGGCACATTGCGGAAATTTTGGCCTCGCGCCTGACCGCGCGCGGCCGTTTTCGATGGAAGCAAAGCCGCGACTGTCCGAAGGCCCCGACTAGGCGCTGCGCCTGGCCTCGGCTGTCATCAGGCTTTCCAGCTCTTTCCCGGCTTCTTCTTCGGTCATGCCGCTTACAAGAGCAACTTCTTCGGACAAGCGATCAACCGCCGCCGTGTAGAGTCGCCGTTCGGCGTAGCTCTGGTCTGGGCTGTTAGCGCGTCGGTGGAGGTCGCGCATCACTTCAGCAATGGCGACAATATCACCCGAATTGATCTTGATTTCGTACTGTTGAGCAAGTCGAGGCCAATTGCCCCGTCCCTTATGAGGTGGTTGACCCAGGATTCGTCGTATGTGCTGGATGGAGCCCGGATCGGATAGGTGACGCATACCGGTGTTTGTCGCTTTGCTCGTTGGAACGCGTAGCGTCATCTTGCTCTTTGCGAAGTAGATGACAAAGAACTCGAGACGAACGCCGGCCACCGTCTGCTCTTCGAGCGCAACGATTTGTCCGACACCGTGTGCAGGGTAAACGATCGAGTCAGTTGCTTTGAATCCAAAGCGCGTTTCACTGCACTGGCCTTCATTCGCTGGATCGGCAGAAGTCGTAGCTGAATGCGTGGGGACTGAATGGTTAGTCCTGGATCGATTGTCAAAATTCATTTCGTAACTAGCTCCAATAACATCTCGAATTGGCTTGCCGCCAGTTCTGGCGCTGATCAATGAACTTATTAGAAACAAACTGGCGGGGCTCAAAGATAGTCGCCCCAATTATTCCTCACCAATAAGCTGGGAGCGCGAGCGCCGCCACGATAATGACGCCGCCAATGTCCATTCCGTTCGATGACGTGGCTTCTTGGCAACGTGTTCACAGCCTACGAATCCAGCAGTTGCCATGCTTGCAGGCAAGTGTCTGACAAACCTGGCGTGCGAATGGGAGACACAGTGAACTTTCACTGCCACACGAATCGAAGATCGTCGGGAATAAATTGCGAACATATGAGGCCAATGCACCGGCATGCGCGCGCGTGCGCTGTCAGGAATTGTCTGCTGTACCGCAACGGTCTTTACGCGAGGATGTGGCTGAGGTTGGACGTCTCGTTTGTGTGATGTCTTTGTCACGATGGCGGGTGACCCGGGCTCGCTTTTCGATCTGGCGCGCGGGAATGGGAGGCTGCATTCCTTCCTGAATGAGCGTCAGGTAGACACGCTGATCGTTGCCGGCGGTGAGACGGACGTCTTTGCGTTGGCAACCGCGTTGGCTACGGTTGATCGTGGCTATCGCGTGATGCTGGAATGGCTCTGCAGCTGCTCCGATGAAAGCCGTGCCGCGCTGCTCAATCTCTAGACCAGGACGCCTCAGCTTGAAGATCGAGGTGGCTCCGTTGCGTTGGTCGGTCGATGACCGCCCACCCGATTCCGACGGGAACTTTTCGTTTCGTCTTAACCTAGGTTAGGTGATTCACGGCAATATCGCTCCGCAGCTCAGTGGACTTGAATTCAAGGCGACCACATGGCTCGATACGCTTGCATCCCGCCGCTCAGGATCGAAACTGTGAGACGTACCAGGAGGCGCCTTGGAGAACTACTTCTCGCCGCCACGTTGCTTGCGGCGGGGACAGCGGCCACCCAGGAGGACAAGAAGACCGACGAGGATAAGCCGTCCGACCCCGACACGGGCGAAAGCACCGTGGAGGAAAAGACGCTTGGTCTTCTCCCTAATCCTTTGCAAAAGTACGGCGTCAAGTTTGCAGCCACCTATATCGGCGAAACGTTGGGCAATCCATCCGGCGGATTGAAACAGGGGTCTGTCTATGAAGGGCGCCTGAACCTTGCCGTTGATCTGGACCTGCAAAAGCTCGCCGGTCTCGACCAACTAACATTCCATGCCAACATGTTCCAGATCCATGGCGGCGGCCTGTCGCGCGGCAGTTTGCAGAATTATTTCGTGGTCAGCGGCATCGAGGCGTTGCCATCCACCCGTCTCTATGAGGCCTATTTCGAAAAGCGGTGGGACAACAAGAAAGTCTCGCTAAAAGTCGGACAACTCGCGGCCGACAGCGAGTTCTTCAACACGAAATACACCGACGTGTTGACAAACGCCTCGATGGGTTGGCCAGCGATCACCTCGCTGGATCTGCCGAGCGGCGGTCCATCGCCGCCATTGGCCGCGATGGGAGCCCGTCTTCTCGTCAACTTCACCGACCAGTTGTCTGTTCTTGGCGGCATCTTCGATGGCGACCAGGCTGGACCTGGCCCCGGTGATCCGCAAGAGCGCAACCGATATGGCCTCAACTTTCGCGTCAACGATCCACCCCTCCTGCTCGGTCAGATCCAGTATGCGTGGAACAACAAAAAGGGCGATCCAAATCTTGCCGGCCAAATCAAATTCGGCGGCTGGCGACATTTTGGGTCTTTCGCCGATCAGAGATTGGCATCCAATGGTGTCTCGCTTGCCTCCCCAACCAGCACCGGCGAACCCTTTCTCCTGTCCGGCGATATCGGCGGCTGGATGGTGTTTGAGCAGAAGATCTATCGTGTACCGAAAAGCGATGATCGCGGCATCGGCATTTTTGCGCGCGTCTCGGGTGCACCAGCAGACCGTAATCTGATCGATCGCTACGCCGACGCCGGCATCGAATTCATCGGGCTCGACGATCACCGTCCCGACGACAAGTTCGGGATCGCGGCCGGCTATGCGCATGTGTCGAAACGCGCACAGGCGCTCGATGTGGATTACCGCACATTGGTCGATCCTGTCTGGCCGGTGCGGAGTTTCGAGGGGCTTTTTACAGCCGCGTATCAATATCAGATCAAGGACGGCTGGACGTTGCAGCCCAGTCTTCAATACATCATCCACCCTGGCGGAGGTGCCACCAGCCCTTCCAGCGCGATGCCCGGCAAGGTTCTTCACAATGCAACGGTGCTTGGCTTGCGAACGACCCTGAAGTTCTAGTCCGCCCCCCTCTGTAAGGACCGTGGGTTAACGGGCGAGCCGTTTGATGGTTTTGGTCGCCCGGTTCGGCCCGTGCCAGCCGAGAAATTTCAGGTCCTTGTTCTCCAGCGCGTTCGTCGCCCGAAAAAACTGCTCAAGATCATCGCGCGCACGGGAAGGGAGATTACGGATGTCCTTGAGATCCGTCTCGAGCGGCGACCGGTCAGGTACTGCAAAAATGCGGTCGTTTCGCTCGGTCTTGCGCTTTCTCTTCTGCTCGACTTCGAGAATGCCGATGGGACGGCAGCGCAGCACGACCCCCGGATAAGTCTGCGCATCATGCAGGATCAGCACATCCAGGGGGTCTCCATCCTCGGCTTTGGTCGAGGGAATAAAACCCCAATCGTAAGGATAGGTCAGACCCGCCATCAGCGGCTTTGCCAGGGAAAAAACGCCAAGCTTGGGGTCGAAATCGAGCTTGCAGGTACTGCCGCGCGGCGTCTCGACCACGGCAAAGATATTGCCGTCGTCGGCCCAGCTCGGCAGTTTGGTTAGATTGGTCATGGTGCCGTCGATCGATTGGGCCTCGAAAGGAGCAAGCGGTCCGACAGAAAATTGATCCGTCAGGCCCGCCGGATCAGGCGACGGTCGAGGCCTTTTTGTTGACGCCCTTGCGCAGCGCAACTGTGTTGAGCTTGGTGTTAGCCACCTTCTCCTCGTTGAGGTTCGTCGTCAGAAAACGCACGATATCGTCGCGGCCGAGCTGTTCCGCCCAAGCGATCAGCGTGCCGTAGCGGCAGATCTCGTAATGTTCGACGGCCTGAGCGTTGGCGACGATCGCCGCATCGAGCACCGTCTTGTCCTCGATCTCGCCGGCGGTCTCATCGGCTTCCTTGATGATACCGTCGATAGCCGGACATTGCGTGCCGCTTGGCGATTGGCCGAGTTTCTCGAAGACCTTCTCGAGACGCTCGATTTGCTTATTGGTCTCCTCGAGATGGTTCTTGAGTCCTGTTGCCAGATCACGGTTGGTCGCTTTGTCGATCATTTTCGGCAAGGCCTTGGTGATCTGCTGCTCCGCGTAACAAATGTCCTGCAAACTATGCAGCAGCAGGTCATCCATCGTCTTGATGTCTTTCGTGAATATTCCCATGGCGTCCCTCCTCGAATTCAATGCGATGGAACGGCGGCGGCAGAGCTTTGTTCCTGGCTGTCGCTGCTTCCGGCCGCGCGATCACTGCGGCGAAGGGCTACCCACGCTTGCAGGAACCCGCGTAAGTAGGCGGTATTTTGTCTCTTTGCATGGAGTCCAGGATGGTCAGTAGCTCGCTCTGGATGGAGACCGAGGTCCGGCCCGGGGCGCCCACGCTCAAGGGCGAGGTGCAGTGCGATGTGGCCGTCGTCGGCTCCGGTATTGCCGGGGTCTCGACGGCCTATGAACTGATGAAGCGCGGTCAATCTGTCATTGTCATTGACCGTAAAGGTATCGCAAGTGGTATGACAGCGCGCACGTCGGTGCACTTAGCGCCGCTTTGCGACGATCTGATGAGCGAGTTCAGAAAACTGCGCGGTGCTGAGAACGCGAAGCTTTTCTACGAAAGTCAGGCCGCCGCCGTCGACCGCATCGAGCAGATCCAGAAGAGAGAAGATCGCTTACGACTTTCGTCGCCTGGACGGCTATCTGTTCCAGGGCAACGGCATGCCGGCCGACATCTTCGATGAGGAACTGGACGCGGTGCGCGAGGTTGGCGCGCCCGTCCATCGGCTGGTTGGCGTCCCGCTCAAAGGCTGCAAGCACCGGCCTGTGCTCCGGTATCCGCGCCAGGCTAGATTCCATCCTCTCAAATATCTCGCGGGTCTTGCCGCCGTTTGCGAGGCCGGCGGCGTGCGCTTCTTTGCCAATAGTCCAGTCGAAGACGTCGCGGAGCGGGACGGCGGCATTACGCTGCGAACCGCCCAAGGACAGATCACTGCCGGACACGCCGTGATCGCGACCAACGCATCTATCGCCGATCGCTTTCAACTCCATACCAAAGTCGCTCCTTACCGTACCTACGTGCTCGCTTTTGCCGTCGCGCGGGGTGAACTTGCCGACGCGCTTTATTGGGATACGGAAGATCCTTACCATTATGTGCGGCTGCAAACGGGCGCCGGCGATCATGACTGTGTTCTTGTCGGCGGCGAAGACCATAAGAGCGGCGAGGCCAATGACGCCGAGCAGCGCTTTGCACGGCTGGAAAGCTGGGCACGCGAATTGATCCCGGCCCTTGGCCGTATCACCATCGTTGGTCGGGCCAAGTTCTCGATACGATCGATTATGCCGGCTTTATCGGCTGCGAGCCCGGTAGCGGGCGCATCTACCTCGCGATGGGCGATTCAGGCCAGGGTCTGACCCATGGAGGGATGGGTGCGATGCTAAACGCGTCCCTCATTATGGGCGAAGATCATCCGTGGAAGCCGGTCTATACGCCGATCGCAAATCGCTCGCGGCGGCCAGGAATTTCTTGCGCGAGAATATGACGATTCTGCAGAACCTCGCCGAGTATGTGGCGCCCGGCGAAATCGCTTCGCTCGAAGAGCTTGGGCGGGGCGAGGGTGCCATCCTGCGTCAAGGTCTCGAAAAGATTGCTGCTTACAAGGACATGGGTGGCGAGCTGCATCTTCACTCGGCCAGTTGCACCCATATTGGCTGTCATCTGCACTGGAACAGTTTTGAGAGTTGCTGGGACTGCCCGTGCCATGGCTCGATCTTTGCGCCAAACGGGCAGCCCATCAATGCGCCGGCCGTGTCCGCCTTGGACCCGTGGAGGCCTAAAGAATCTGCCGAGCGAGGGCGTGAGGCCGGTCTGCAGCGAGAGGATATGCTTTTGCAACGTCTCTTGGTGTGGGACTTTCGTCACTGGACAGCGATAGGAACAACCACAGCGCCTGTCCGTTCGGGATTAGATCTTCCTGCAGCCCGAGGCCTCCGATGTATCACCATGTCAAGAAGCTTATGTTCACGGTCCGTGTCGATGAGCCGGACCCCCGCTTTGGCAATATGCTTCTTGAACAATTTGGTGGCGCCAACGGCGAGCTCGCGGCCGCCATGCAATATTCGATACAGGGCCTCAATTGCGAAGACCCCGATCGCAAGGACCTTCTGATGGATATCGGCACCGAGGAGCTGAGCCATCTGGAGGTCGTCGGTACACTGGCGCGCATGCATCTCAAGCCAGCAAAATTCGACCGCCAGGCGGCGGAGGCCGATCCGCTGATCGCGATCGCGGGTGGGGGTGGGGTGAACCTCTTCAACTCGCAAGGTAACGCCTGGACCGCCGATTATCTGAAGATCACCGGCGAACTTGACGTTGATCTGCGCAGCAATATCGCCGCCGAGGCGCGGGCCAAGATCGTTTACGAACGTCTCATCAACTTCTGCGACGACGCCGGCACCAAGGATGCGCTGCAATTCCTGATGACCCGCGAAATCACCCACATGAAGGCTTTTTCGCTCGCGCTCGAAAGCATGAGCAAGCCGGCCTTCAGCATCGGCCGTCTCGCGCCTACGCCCGGCCTTGTCGATCAGTTCTTCAACGACTCCACGGGCACGGGCGATCACGGCGAGATCGATACGCGCGGGGCCTGGAACGAGGGCGGGGAATGGGTTTTCACGGAATCGCCAGCCATCCAGGCCGGCGAACCCGGGCCCGCGTCAGCTATCGTCACCGAAAGCTCATCGCCGGTTGACGAGGCCGGCCTTGGCGATCTGCTGGTCGACGAACTCCGCGATATCTTGCACGCCGAGAAGCAATTGACGAAGGCGCTTCCCAAGATGGCGGAAGCGGCGCGTTTCGATCAATTGCGCGAGCTGTTCGAACAGCATCTCGGCGAGACCGAAACGCAGATCGAGCGGATAAACGAATGCTTTGAGTTGCTCGGCAAGCCCGGCCGCGCCAAGCCTTGCAAGGGAATGACAGGCCTTGTCGAAGAAGGTCAAGAAATCATGGACGAGGGTGAGAAAAAGGAAGATGCCGCGGCTGACCTTGCTCTGATCGGCGCGGCCCAGCGCGTCGAGCATTACGAGATTGCTGGCTACACGACCGCGCGCAACCTTGCTCAGCAGCTTCGCCATAGCGCCATTGTTAGCCTGTTGTCGAAATCACTCGCGGAAGAGGAAAACGCTGACCAGTTGCTCAACCAGGTCGCCCGATCGTTGATGTCAGTCGCGAAGATGCCGGCTGTGGTTGAACAGACCGAATAGTAGACCAAAGGCGGCACTGCTGCGTTAACTGCCGCAAGCGCTGCTAGCGTCAGTCGCCAGCGCTTTCTGTTCAGTTGGAGGCGCTGAGATGTCGTCAATCTTTCCTGTCCATGACGAACAGGATTGTATTTCGTTGAAGGCGACCATGGCAAAATATCACTGGCCACCTTCTTTATCGGCCTTCCCGCGAGTAGCGCGCATCGTCGGCTTCGAGCTGGTTTTAGTAGTTTCAGATGCAAACGTGCGAGGTCTCGGAGTGCATGCCGCGTCGCGCATTTTCCGTGTCGACGACTTTGCCGGACTATCAGACGCTACAAGCGTATTCCTTCATGGTTCCTTGACGCACCCTGGCGACCCGGCCGGCCGCAATGGTCCGGGATGTTCCCCGACCGGAAGGACAATGAGAGCCATTCGGTTTGTAAATTCTCCTGTTGGCATCGCCGTCACGTGGGTATGACGCTGAGGGAGAGGTGCAGTGCAGTTGGTGTCCCTCGGGAACCACGCGATGCGGCCGGGCTTTTACCTCCCTATGGACGGGAAAGCCGAAACAAGTGAAGAACTGACTTCCGGGACGGCCGACGCTTTCGTCCGTGTCCGCGGAGCGCGGGAGCATAACCTCCGGAACGTTTCGCTCGACATCCCGCGCAATAAGCTCGTGGTCTTCACGGGGGTGTCGGGATCCGGCAAGTCCTCTCTAGCGTTCGGGACGCTATACGCAGAGGCTCAACGCCGTTACCTCGAATCCGTCTCACCTTACGCACGTCGCCTATTCCATCAGATGCAGGTGCCCGACGTCGACACAATCGAGGGATTGCCGCCGGCGGTAGCCCTTCAGCAGCAGCGCGGTTCGCCGACGACCAGGTCGTCGGTCGGAAGCGTCACTACCCTGTCCAACCTCTTGCGCATGCTGTATTCGCGGGCGGGAAGATACCCGCGCGGGCAGCCCTTGCTTTACGCGGAGTCCTTCTCGCCTAACACGCCGGAAGGCGCCTGTCCGAACTGCCACGGCATCGGGCGAGTTCATCAGGTCGTCGAACGAAGTCTGGTACCCGACGAGACTCTGACGATCCGCGAGCGCGCCATCGCGGCCTGGCCTTCCGCCTGGCAGGGCCAGAACCTTCGGGACATTCTTGTCACCTTGGGGTACGACGTCGACAGGCCGTGGCGCGAGCTTACGAAGAAGGATCGTGACTGGATTCTCTTTACGGACGAGCAGCCGACCGTACCTGTGTATGCGGGGTACACCGCAGCCGAGACGCGAAAAGCCCTGAAGCGCAAGGAGGAGCCAAGCTATATGGGCACCTTCACCGGCGCTCGCCGATACGTACTCCAGACATATGCCACTACGCAGAGCGCAATGATGAAGCGGCTTGTAGCGGAGTTTCTGTCGAGCGACGATTGCCCGGTCTGCGACGGGAAGCGGCTAAAGCCGGAAGCACTTTCGGTCAAATTCGCGGGAATGGACATCGCCGAGATGTCTCGCCTGCCGTTGGGAAAGCTCGACGAGCTCATCAAACCATACATCGACGGAAGCAAACGGGACGAAACCGACGGTCATTCAGAAAAGGTGCTTGTCGTTCAGAGAATCGTCGAGGATCTCGTCGAGCGTCTCGAAGTTCTGCTTGATCTCGGCCTCGGCTATCTGACCTTGGAGCGCAACACGCCGACGTTATCGCCGGGCGAACTGCAGCGCTTGCGGCTCGCGACGCAAGTCCGATCGAACCTGTTCGGGGTCGTCTACGTGCTGGACGAACCCTCTGCGGGCTTGCATCCGGCGGACACCGAAGCGCTCCTGCGGGCGCTCGGACGCCTGAAGGCATCGGGAAACTCGCTTTTTGTCGTTGAGCACGAATTGGACGTGGTGCGCGAGGCCGACTGGATCGTCGACGTCGGACCCGCTGCGGGAGACCGGGGCGGTCGAATCCTCTACAGCGGGTGCCTTGCCGGTTTGGCAGAAGTGGAGGCTTCCCAAACACGCCGCTATCTGTTCGAAGACGCCGCAAAACCGCAACGCAAAGTCCGTCGGCCGAGCGGCTGGCTGAAGCTGCGGAACGTGACGCGGAATAACCTGAACTGTCTCAATGCCGATCTTCCTCTCGGCGTCCTTACCTGCGTGACTGGCGTCTCGGGCTCGGGCAAGTCCACTCTCATCAGCCAGTTTCTCGTCGAGGCGATCGCGGAGACGCTGGGTCAGCGCCGCGAGACCGATCCGGAAGAAGTTGAATTGCAGGAGACGGTGAGAACGCTGAGTGGGGAGATCACGGAAGGGTTGGACCACGTCAAGCGGCTCGTCGTGGTCGATCAGAAGCCGATCGGGCGGACCCCGAGGTCCAATTTGGCGACCTACACCGGCTTGCTCGATCACGTGCGAAAGCTTTTCGCCGGGACGAAGCAGGCGCGTGCCAGGCGCTACGACGCGGGCAGATTTTCCTTTAACGTGGCCAAGGGCCGTTGCGAAACCTGCTAAGGCGAAGGCTACGTGTGCGTGGAGCTGCTGTTCCTTCCGAGCGTCTATGCTCCGTGTCCGACCTGCAGGGGCGCTCGCTATAACGCGAAGACGCTCGAGATCAAGATACGGCACAAGTCGATCGCCGACGTGCTGGCGATGACCGTCGACGCGGCTTTTGAGTTCTTTGGAGACGATGACGTTCTTTCTCGCTCTCTGGGCGTTCTGCGCGAGGTTGGGCTTGGTTACATTAGGCTCGGTCAGTCGGCCACCGAACTTTCAGGAGGAGAGGCGCAACGCGTCAAACTTGCCACCGAGCTCCAACGCGCTCATCGGGGCGGTACATTATACGTGCTCGACGAGCCGACAACTGGACTGCATCCCTCCGACGTCGCAAAGCTCGGTAGTCAGCTGCAAGGCCTCGTCGAGGCGGGAAACACCGTCGTTCTGATCGAGCATGATATGTCGGTTGCAGCGGAGAGCGACTGGATCGTAGACGTCGGCCCTGGCGCCGGAAACAGAGGAGGCCGCATCGTGGCGTGCGGACCGCCGGATCGAGTTGCTGCCTCCGGGAGCCGGACAGCAGAATATTTGAAGCGGGCCCTCTGACTTATTGGCGGAACTTCACTGCGACGGGGGCCTAGCTCCGTAGGAACAGCGGTGCGCCCGATTGGTTGTTTGCCATCGTACGCCGGAAAAAGACACGCATGGAACGCACTCCGATCGCCGAATTCGATACCCGCCGCGCGGCGGAGCTCGCGGTTGAGCACGTGGTGCAGGAATGCGGCGTCCAGAGGACCTACGTGTTCGTACAGCCGGCGACGCCGACAACACGTCAGGCGATCGACCGGCCGGTGTTGTCGTGAAGACAGCGCCGAGGCGGAGCAGGGCGGGAAGCTCGAAGGCCCGATCGAAGTGTCCGTCGAACTTCCATGGCGACGATCCGAAGCGCGTCGCGGACGCGCTGACATCCGCAGGCGCTAAGGCCGTCCAGACGAAGTGAAGGCGAGGACTATGCCCGATTATCCCAAGCCGCCATTCCCAAGCCAGCGACAGCCCATGCCGGGCTCGACCAAGAAGATGGATCCGCGTCCGGATCACGGTGAGACCAGCTACAAGGGCGCGGGACGGCTTCAAGGTAGGCGTGCCATCATTACCGGCGGCGACAGTGGCATCGGGCGCGCGGTCGCCGTCGCGTTCGCCCGCGAGGGCGCAGATATCCTGATCGCCTACCTCGACGAGAGCGACGACGCGAAGGAGGTTGTGGCGCTGATCGAGAAGGAAGGGCGCAGAGCCATCCGTGTCGAGGGCGACCTCCGCTCGGCCGATCATTGCCGCGCCGTCGTCAGCCGCGCCGTTCGGGAACTTGGCGGCGTCGACATTCTCGTCAACAACGCCGCGCATCAGGCGACCTTCGCTGACATCGGCGAGATCAGCGACGATGAATGGCGCATGACCTTCGAGGTGAACATCCATGCGATGTTTTACCTCGCCAAGGCCGCGGTCCCACACATGAAGCCCGGAGCCGCAATCATCAATACGGCATCGGTGAATTCCGACATGCCGAACCCGATCCTGCTTGCCTACGCGACGACGAAGGGCGCGATCCAGAACTTTACCGGCGGCCTCGCCCAGATGTTGGCGGACAGGGGCATTCGGGTGAATGCCGTGGCGCCCGGTCCGATTTGGACCCCGCTCATTCCCTCTACGATGCCAGAGGACGCCGTAAAGAACTTTGGCAAGCAGGTGCCGCTGAAGCGGGCTGGCCAGCCGGCGGAGCTCGCCACAGCCTACGTGATGCTCGCCGATCCTCTGTCCAGCTATACGTCGGGCACGACCGTCGCGGTGACCGGGGGCAAGCCCTTCATCTGAGATATGGCCGGCATCAAGCATCCCGGCGCAGCGCTTCACGATGGCCGAGGTGCGCCTGTCTTCTATCTGCAGCGTCCATTGCTTTGCTGGACTTGCCGATGAAGTCGAAGCCTAGTACGCCTCGCCCGATCCTCACGTGCCTCCGCCGCATCGTCGTCAGCTCGCAGGACTTGTTCTTCTCCGCGTATTCTGCGTTGCCGACACAAATGCGCGTCTTCTCGAGCAGGCTCACGATTGTCGCCAATACCTTCTGGCGGGGGAGGCCGTCCAGTTTCATGTCCGACGCAACGCGAGCGCGCAAGGCCCGCGGGGTGTTCGCAAACTGCATAACATGCTCGTATGGGCTCTGCTCGCGGAGCTCGCGCCATTTCGGATGGTACCGGTATTGCTTGCGTTTGGCGCGCGTCGAGACCGGTCGCCTGTATGTGGCCGTTGGAAGTGGAACGGATCCAGACGAATTCGTACGCTGGAGGGATGCCGATGGACTTGATGCGGCGGAACAGCCTTGTCAGTGACGCGCATGCCGTCCTTGTCGTAGTAGGAGAACGACGTGTCGGTGCGCTTGCGGCGGTAGCCCGGCGTCGCGTCGCTAGCGTAGGCCGTCCTCCGCGATAGCGGCGGCGACGAAGGCCGTCCGGTCCAGAATCTCACGGTCCTTGCCTTCCGCAACGTTCTTCGCGTCCTTGCCGGATAGCGCAGCGATCAAAGTCCTCGATAGGAGAAGGTTGGATTCGCATTTGGTTCCGCGCTGCGGACCGCGGCGGCCTTCGGCAGCTATCTTCTTGCCCGCGGCCGTTCGCGCACGACGTCGTTCGCCATCTTGTCGGCGCGAAGCCCGAGATAGACCGGCTGGCGGAGCTCGCCTTTGCTCGTCCACTCCGCGAACTTCACCTCGGCGACCAAGGACGGCCGGACCCAAGTCGTGACGGCCTCGTTCTTCACCTTGGCGGGAAAGGGCGATTTGGCGGCTTTCAGCTTCACGAGCTTGCCATGGAGCTCCTCGAGCATCTGGTGGTTGAAGCCGGTGCCGACGTGTCCGATGTACCTCCACGCTCCGTCCTCCTGCACCGCAAGAACGAGCGCGCCGAAGTACGGCCGCGTGCGGCGCGGCGCCGTAAAGCCCGCGATCACGACCTCCTGCCGCTGCGCAGTCTTTACCTTCAGCCAGTCTGCCGTACGGCTGCCGGACACATAAGGGCTGTCGGCGCGCTTGGCCATGATGCCTTCGAGGTGTCTGCGCTCGGCTTCGGCGAAAAACTTCTTTCCGCTGCCTTTCCGGTGTTTGCTGAACGCGATCAGCTTGTGGCGTGGCAGGATGGTCTTGAGCCGCTTCTTGCGTTCGATCAATGGCAGTTCGCGCAGGTCTTCGCCGTCCGCGAACATAAGGTCGAATGCGCAGTACAACAGCTTGGCTTCGTGGCGCAGCGCATTCTGCAGCAGTTGGAAATGCGAGACGCCGTCGTGGCCGATGGCGACGAGTTCTCCATCGATGACCGCGTCGCGCCTCACGCCTTCGAGCGCTTTCGCGACCTCGATGTAGGAGTGGCTGATGATCTTGCCGTTGCGGCTGTAAAGCGCGACCTTGCCGCGGCGGATATCCGAGACCATCCGGAAGCCGTCATACTTGTCCTCGAACACCCAGCCGGGATCGTCAAAGGGCGCCTCGGTCAAACTGGCCAGCATCGGCTGTAGGCGCTTTGGCAGTGTCGACTTGCGGCTCATCTCCGGGGATACCGTCGGTCGGAGAACGGCTCGGTGTGCCAAGGCCGTGGGGAGGGCGCGGAAGAACCTCGGTCAGGGCGAAGTCCGATACAATGCTTGAGGACCCGCCACAAGCGGGCCCGGACCCGGACGGAGATGAATCCTTCCCACAGCCTTGCGAACCAGGAAATCCTCAAGAGCTTCGGCTTTACGATGACAAACAGCCTCTCGACGATCAGGAGGCTGAAGGCGTAGCAGGCTGCAATCATCGCCGTGCCGGTGATCCAGTGACCCTTGCCCGCCAGCGCCACGGCAGCAAGCTTCAGCGGCTCGACCGTCGCGATCGGAAGCGCCAAGAGCAGCAGCGAAGGGTAGGGTCCAAGACCTTCGATCGACCGTCGCAGGCTCATGCGCGGACGTCTCCTTGCCGAGCTAACTGCGACGACGTCCGGACGTTCCGGACGCTGGAACATAGGGCACTTCTGCCGGTTTTATGCGGCGGGCAATGGGGAAGGGAGACGAGATGCGCGCCACCATCGAAGACCGCGGCGGGGAGGCCGCCGGATCCCCCAGCCTGGAGGCCGACGCGGCTGCTTGGCGCAGCAAGCGCGGCGGTAGGCCCGTGTCCATTGCCGGCGAAGTCCTCGTGGTCCGCATTCGCCGGCGCAAGCGCTCGGTGTCATCGCCCGTTTCTTCTGCCGACCGTCCGCCGCGCCACGCTAAAGGTCCGCGTTAGATGCGCCGCCCATGGTAGATGCTACGAAAGCAGGCGCGAAGAAATCCAAAGCTGTGACCGCTCGCGCTGAGATACGGAAGCCGCTGCCGCTCGCCCCGGGCGCGCGCAAGAGCGCCAGGGTCGTGTTTCGCGCCGAGTCATGGCAGGGCCGTCGGCGTCGGCGGCGCTGCAAGGCTCCCGTTCCTGCTGGCCTTTATCGGAATCTTCGGCGGCCTAGCCGCGTTTGGCCTGATCGGACGATTTGTCGGGCCGGTTATCATGGCGGCGCTTCTGGCGATGTGGCGTGAGTGGATTTTCCGTCCGGCGCCTCAGACATGATACGCTGAAGCAGATGGCCAGAAAGCTGAAAACCTTCGTGACCTCGCTGGGATTCTTCGACCAGGCGATCGCTGCACGGTCGATGAAAGCCGCCTTGGTGGCTTGGGGAGCCGACAGCAACCTCTTCCATCAGGGAGCGGCCAAAGAGACCGACGATCCGGACATCGTCGCGGCGATGATGGCTGCGCCGGGCCTCGTCCTGAAGCGCCCGGTCGGATCGCGCGGCGCCTTCAGGGAGCGTGCGGATCTCCCGACCGAGATGGAAGTGGAAAATGCGTCCAAAAAGACCGCGAAGGCGAAGGCCGGCAAGCGGCCCCAAGCTACTTGACCCAAGCGACAGTCCGATCCGGCGGCGGAACGCAAGGTTGCAGCGGCCTATGAGCTTGGGGAGCGGCACCGAGATCGCCAGCGAGCAAAGGAGCAGGCCACGCGCGACCGACTGCGCAAGCGCAGGCAACTGGCGATGGAGAAAGCGCAGCTGACGTTGGATGTAGCGCGCGAACGACACGAGGGGCGCGTAGCCCAGATCCGCGCTCAGATCGACGTGCTGGAAAATAAGCTTCGGGTCGACGACGAGCGCTGGAAAAAGGAGAGCTCGCGCTTGGAGGCCGCCCTCAAGCGTGCACGCGTTGGTGGAACCCGTTGAACGCTTCCAGACCGCGGGCCGCTTGACAAATTCGCGCCCTAGAACAAAAAAGGAACGGTGCCTGCACGCGATAGCGACGATGCGGAGCCAGAAGATTAGGTCCCCGGATGACGCTTCCCGTCCTACCGACGTATTACTATCGCGATCATTTCGTCGAGATGCTGCAGTTTGCAGAGAGGACTTACGGCGAAATCTTGACTGAGGAGCATCGCGCATTTGTCGCGTGCTTCCATGGCCTATCGCACGACGCGCAATGCCTTCTGATCCGTATGGTCAACCGACGCGGCGCGATCTTTAATCGCGCGCTGTTCAGATACGCCGAGATCTCCGACATCCAGGCCGCGACCGACGCGCTCATGGACTGCGGCCACGTCCGCGCGCTGGCAAGCCAGGACTATTCCGCTTTCGTCGCGTGCCTCACGAAGGTTGCGCTTCTTGACGGGGCCCGCGCTGCCGGCTTCGGGTCCGAGGTCCGGGCGTCATGGTCGAAGCAGGTCTTCGTCGACTTCTTCGTCGCTCGGATTCCCTTTGCCGTAGCGGTCGAGCATTGCGGCGGCGAGAGCTTCGTCGCGCTGGCCGATACCCGACCGATCGAGTTCCTGCTTTACTTGTATTTTGGGAAGACCGCCGAGAATCTGAAGAACTTCGCGCTTCGCGACCTCGGTGTGCTGCGGACTAATCGGGAAACTTCGTTCAGCGCACGCTTCGCCGATGCCAAAGAGGCGCATGCGTGCTTCCACTACAGTCAGGTGCTGGACCGCATCGAAATCCGCTCCGCCGAGATATGCGAGAAGGCTGCTGTAGACATCCTAGAGGGACCGGAACGGACGACCGAATATGCCACGGACCTTGCGGGCCGTGCGGCCTGCCAGGTTGGGCAGTTCTTTGAAAGGCAGGGCGACAAGGATCTCGCAGAGCGACTCTACCGCTTTGGCGGCTCCGCCGAATGCCGAGAGCGCCTCGTCCGGCTCCTGCATGCGCGGGGCGACAAGTCTGCGACGGAGGATCTGCTGCGGCAGATGATCGACGATCCGGAGAGCGACGACGAGCATCTGTTCGCCGGCGACTTCTACGCCCGCAAGTTCGGGGGACGACGGACCGGGTTGTGCACCGACCTTCTGCGGGCGGGACGCACGATCACGGTTGACGACACGCATCGCGGAAATCCCGAGGCGGGCGTGGCCGGAGTGCTGCGGCGTCAGGGCGGACAAGTGTTCTTTGCCGAGAACACGCTCTGGCTTTCGCTGTTTGGACTTCTTTTTTGGGACGAGCTTTTCGAGTCCGGCCAGATGACCAGTGGGTTCGACTGGATCCCGCACTGCCTGCGCGATCGCACGTTCCGCAAGCGGTTTGCCACGCAGATCGATGCTAAGCTCATGGCGCTCGGATCCGGCGGTGGGTTGCCGATCGTTCTCCGCACCGTTGCCGCCAGATGGGGGCGTCTCAATGGCATCTTCTCCTGGGACCACGTCCAGATGGCGGCGCTGCGGGTCTTGTTCGAGGGCACAAGCGCGTCCGGCCTTGCCGAAATCCTCCGAACGATGTGTGACGACTTTCGTGGCATGCGGGACGGGTTTCCCGACCTGATGCACGTCCGCGACGGCAAGGTCACGTTCGTGGAGGTAAAGGCCGAAGGCGACGCCATACGGCGCAACCAGCTCACGCGTCTTCGCCAGCTCGCACATGCCGGGATCCCGACCGAAATCGGCCGCGTGGACTACCGGTTCGATCCGGAGCAGGACTATGTCATCGTCGACATCGAGACTACCGGCGCGTGGTCATCGGGCGACCGCATCACCGAAATAGGCGCAGTGAAGGTCCAGAATCATGAAGTCGTCGACGAGTGGCATTCACTGGTGAACCCGCAGCGGTCGATCCCGGCTAGGATTGTGCAACTGACCGGCATCACGAACGAGATGGTTCGAGACGCGCCCTTGTTCTCCGACATCGCGGACAGCTTCATGACGTTCATGGGCGACGGCATCTTCGTCGCCCACAACGTGAACTTTGATTATGGTTTTCTATCGTACGAATACGAACGGCTGGAGCGGCGCTTCCGCTTTCCGAAGCTTTGTACTTGCGCTGGCATGCGTCGCAGATATCCTGGACACAAATCTTATGCTCTCGGCAAGCTCTGCGCGATCTACGGCATCGAGGTCGAGGATCACCATCGCGCGCTGTGCGACGCCCGCGCCGCTGCCAGGCTACTGAACCTGATAAATCGCAAGCGCGCCGCGGAGACCCCCGGCGCCGTCGGTGGAAGTGGCCACTTAACCGCACTCAGGGCAGGTGAAAGGGGGGCCCTTCAGGTGGCGATTAGGCCGCGGTAGGCTTGCTCGTACTCTCTCGCCATCCGGCTCGCGGAGAAGCGCGCCTCGAACCGGGCGCGTATCCTCTTCCGATCCAACCGACCGAGCTCGGCCACCGCTCTTGTCGCCTGGTCTACATTCTCGACGATGAAGCCCGTTACACCGTCCTCTACAACTTCCGGCACGGAGCCGGATCGGTAGGCGATCACGGGCGTTCCGCAAGCCATGGCCTCGATCATGACGAGACCAAACGGCTCGGGCCAATCAATCGGAAACAGGAGGGCCGCCGCGTTGGCCAGAAAAGGTTGCTTTTTTGCCTCATCGACTTCCCCCACCAGGTGAACCGCTCGGCCATCGATCAGCGGCTCAATGGTTTTCTTGAAGTATCGGGTCTCACCGCGAGGAATCTTGGCCGCGATTCGCAGCGGCTTTCCAGCCGCCTGTGCGATTCGGATTGCATCTTCGGGACCTTTCTCCGCGGTGAAGCGGCCGAGAAACGCGAGATAGGATCCCTGCTCATTCGACGGGTTGAAGAGATGCGATGGCAGCCCGTGCTGAATTGTCGCTATCCAGTTCGCCCCTGGAAGCGGCAGCCGCTGATGTTCAGAGATCGAGACGAACCCCGCGTCCGGAAATTGGCGCACAACGTCCGGAAGGCCCGGGAGGTCCAACCTGCCATGCATTGTGGTCAGGAAGGGCACGGAGAGCCGGCCAAGCAGCGGAAGCGGCAGCCAATCGATGTGAGCGTGGATCACATCAAAGTCCTTCGCGCGTCGCGCAACGGATTCCAGGAGCATGGCACAGGCTGCACTGGGATCGACGCCCTTACGTCCTAGGCGCAGGGCGCGCGGCCATACGGGATGCAACTTGCCCTTCGTCCTGGAATCTCCACTTGCAAACAGCGTGACGTCGTGTCCGAGCCCGACCAGTTCGTCAACCAACCACGCCACCACGCGCTCGGTGCCTCCGTAGAGCTTCGGGGGCACACTTTCAGCGAGGGGAGCAAGTTGAGCGATGCGCATCAATGGATCCGTTAGATAGGAAGCATCGCTCCGAGGAGTAAGACGATGGCCGCTGAAGCGAGTTCAGCAATGACCAGCAGCGTCCACTCCGGTCTTGCGCTGCCGATCACCGCGTACCTGACGAACTCCTCCATCAGCCTCAACATTCGTCCTTGGGAAGACGGTCGAGATAAGCCAGGCCGAATCCAGTGAGTTCATCAGCTTCGCTCACGTTCGCTTCCCATCTCCCTTGAAGGTGACGCTCCAGCAGACAACGACGGCTGTCCGCAATGTCGACATCGCGATGTTTTGCCCGATAGAGGCACCAAACCGTATCCACCACGCTTCTGAGCGGCACGTCGTCGACCATGTATCGGCTCCAGCAAGAAAAATACTGTGAAGCCAACTCGCGCTCGGGCCGATGTTTCCAGTTTTTCCTGACACTCGCGCCTAGTAACTTAGTCGGACGCTCTGTGGCGCAGACCTCGAGTGCTCCCCAGGATGCCGACCCTGTGGTTAGGATTCACGCCGACGAAGAATTCGCGCTGCTTCCTCAAGACGTCATCTCTTGTCGAGGTCGGACCGCCACACCGCTACCGCAAAGGAGGGGCCGCTCCGAAGGAGCGGCCCCTGTGTAGCGGCTACCGGCCGCGGGTGCCAAAGCTGAAGCCGACGCCGGGGCCGCTGTCGTAATAACCATAGCCGCGATCATAGTAGGCGGGTCCGCCGTAGGAACCGTAGCTCCGGCGCGCCACATAGCCGTCATCGCCGTAATAGCGCTGGACGTAGCGGGGACCATGGCTGCGGAAGCAGCGACCGTACTCGTTGCAGACGAGCCGGACCTGGCGAATGCCGGAGAGTTCGGGCGAGCTCACTCTGGAGGGGCTGAGGGGAGCTGCGGTCGCAGCCGATCCCAAAAGGGCGGCGCGCAGCCTCGGTTCGCAAGCGATCCTGCTCGTTGACGCGCGCGGAGACGAGCGTGCCGCCGCGACGAACGCCTTCGTCGTATCGCGAGGCTTCATCTTCGGGCACGCCCGCCTGGGTTAGCGCGCCGATGACCCCGCCCGTCGCAGCGCCGCCGACGGCGCCCGCCGTAGTGGAAACAAGCACAATGTTCTATTACTCACGTGACCGCAGGGGCGGGCATCCCCAAGCGCCCGGACCAATCCGGGAAGCGGCGTGTTTGGTCCATGCGCGGCGCCCATTCGACGGTGCTGGTGCTGGCCAAGGGCAAGACCGATACGGCACGCGGCTCGGCGATTTGGCTTGGCCCCAGCATGATCCGGATGCTGGGGCCACTTCTTCAGAGTGAATTGAGGCGGCCTTTGTCGCCCCTCACAGTTGAAGTCGTCACCAATCGGTTCTTAGTTGATACCGTTGCTTCAATCTAAACGTCGTGGCTCCCGCGGCGTGCTGGATTCGGTTGAGATCGGCGCCGTCCCTGACCGTCGCATGAAGCCTCCAATCCGCGCTCGATGGAATAACTTCCACATGGCACACATATTCACCGCCGGGAAAACTGCGAATCTCGCGCAGCGCGATCAGCTCCAGGTCCTTCACCGATATTGGCGTCCTCATGCCGTCTAAGCCTTACCGTCCACGTTGCCTTGAACGGTACTGATCAGGCCGCTTGGGCTGGCCGAGCGAGATCAGCCTGCAGCCGTTCCAGGTTCCGCTTCTCTTCCTCGATCCGTTTCGCGAACGTGTTCCGCTCCTGTTCCGATTGGGCCGTGTCCAACAAAAACTGATAGTGACTAATAACCTTCTGGCTTCCACGTATCAGAAATTTCGTCGTGCTCATGGTGAGGCACCTTCCGATCGACTGGCCGTGCCGAGTGGTTGTTCATGAACGAGAAGGGGAATGTCAGCCGCCAGATTTTCCATCGCCGACGATTCCTCGGACAGACGTCGTTCGATAAAGTTGCGCTCGAGGTCGCTCAGCTGTGTGCTGAGTAGCCATCGATACCGCTGGATGTTGTTGCGATGCGCCCGAAGCAGTTCGAGCTGGCGGTCGACGATCTCGCGTCGAGACCTGCCGGGCGCACCAGCGGGCTTCGATCCTGTCCACTATGTGTTTCGGAAGGTTGATGTCGTTCATGTCACCCTCCTAAGCGGCGAGCGGACGCGCGGTTGAGCGAAGACGACGGGGTCTACCTCCCGGCGGATGATGAGGATCGCTGTCGAGACGGCATAGGGCGTCGAGAATAGCCTCGAGCTTCACCGGTGACCGTAAATCCCGAGGTGCCCGAAAGTCTGGGCGGCACGGAATCGCGGCAGCATCAGACGCCCATGACGCCAAGAGAGCGCGTTTTTCTTCCGTGGTCAGGGACAGATCCGCCAGGACATCTCGGGGATGATTAAACCGCGCCTCTTTGCGGTCAGATGTGTTCAAGGAAATGACGTTCGCGGTCGTCGGCCGCATGTTTGCCTCCGTTCCAAGACGAGAATTGAATGATTGAAGCCGCGTGCGGCAGATCCGGACGCGGCTTCGCGGCTGTCAGGCTGCAGCGGACTCGAGCTGTTGCGGCCGGCTCGGCTGCGTGATTGCGATCCGCCGCGGCTTCATGGCTTCCGGAATTTCGCGCGCCAGCTCGATCTTGAGCAGACCGTTGTCAAACGCGGCATCCTTGACCAGAACATGGTCGGCCAAGCTAAATTGCCGTCGGAATCGGCGGGTCGAGATACCTTGATAGAGGTAGTCGCGGTCCGCTTTTTCGACTTTGTTGCCCTCGATCGTCAGGACGTTCTGCTCCGCCGTCACGGAGATCTCGTCCGGCGCGAAGCCTGCGACCGCGAGCGCGATCTGATAGCGGTCATCCGAAAGTCGTTCGATATTGTAGGGCGGGTAGTTGTCTTCGGTGGCTCGCTGGGCCGTTTCGGCCAGGTCGAAGAGGCGATCGAATCCAATTGTCGACCGGAACAGGGGAGAGAAGTCATATGTGCGCATAGCCAAATCCTCCAGAGAGCAAGATGGGTATGAGAAGCACCGGACACGACCGGTGCCCGTTTGCCTGGACCCGTTTGGCGTCCAGGGCGCCGGCACCCTTAACGGATGACGTGCGCGGAGATGGAATTAGAACGCGATTTGGCGGTGTCAAGAACGTCCAAGCAAAAAAAATGCACAGCGGATAATCGGCCTTTGCGCCGTTCAGGACAGCGCGTCAGTCGGTGCAGCGCCGGATGCGTCAGGGCCTTTTTTCCATAGGAACGAAGCGCATCCACTGGCATTGGTCGCCTTGTTCGGTGCCGCACCGCTACCGGCACCTAGACGCCCAGCTACAAACTTGGCCCCAGCTTCCACGGTCGCTGGGGCCGCTTCTTTGTCCGCGCAGCCTCAGACTTTTCTCTCCAGCGGATTTTCCCGAATTACGCCGCGCGGACCATCCATCTCGTAGCGCACAAGACGCAAAGTAGCCCTGACACCTGCGGCGTTTGCCCGCGCTCGGATCTTATCGACGGTTCGTGGTCGCCTGCGGTCCGAAGGGCGAACTGACTAGGACAGCAGGCTCGAGGCGCAGGCGATAGCCGTCGTACGTGATCTCGTGGAATCACTCCGGGCTGGCCGGGCACCTTTCCCACGGTCTGCAGGCGGAACTCGAATTTGGGCATGCCAGCACGATACGTACCTAGTGCTGGATTTGCGAATCCAAACGAGGCGGCCTCAGCAAACCTTGGAGGTCCTAGGGCAATTGCTGAGGCCGCGATGACCAGTCCCTCGTTACGAGAGTGGTCAGTTCGATCGCACTCCGAATCCGATGAGGAGACAAGCGCTAACCGGAGCGCCGCGGCGCGCCGCCGGGAAACAGTGGCAGCATTATCACGGGGATTAACGTGGGTTATTTCACCCCCGTGCAAACCTCTGCAACGCACGATGGTGTTGGATTGATGTTGGAGAGAGTTTTGTCCGCTAAGCCATGGTCCCAAGAGGACGAGTCCTTAAAAGTTTGATGATGAACAACGGTCTCTTCTGGACGATCATTTCACCGTGCGTTTAGGGCGGCCTTGACGCATTGCGAATGCTGCCGGCCGGCCCCAACCTCCGCCGCGCGAATTCGGTTCCTCAGCTCCTTCGCTACGATCTCAGCTTGTTCTTTGGTCAGCTTCTCAGCAAAGTGGCCATCTTTCTCGATCTGTGCGGGTCCCTTGGAGCCGTTGACCGAGGGCTGGATTGCCGGCGCAAGCATCCGCCGAAAGAGCACTGCGATCTGGATCAAAGTCGAACGCAATTAGGAAGTTGGAGATTTTCTGAAACGCTTGTCTAGCGTTTGGGTGCTCGATCCGGTGTGCGGGACGGGCAACTTTCTTTATGTGGCGCTTCGTTTGATGAAGCAGCTGGAAGGTGAGGTGCTGAAAGGCGCTAGCGATCTCGAACAACCGACAGCTTGCAATCTGCCGTCCCGAGGGATGTGCAAACGTTGGGATCCTTCGTAGCGGAGCACGGACTTTCCCTCGACGCTCCATCACCTAGTACGACGGCCGTGCGATTTGGCTATGCGCCGTCAATCTCACCTACTCATTGGTTGTTTCGGAAGTTCACTTGCCAGTCTGCGCGTCCTAAGCTTGCCGCGCGGTCGCATCGGGGGCCGTGCTGCACGCGGACGGGCTTCTTCATTTGGAAACGACTGCCAAGCTATTGAATTTACTGGAGCGCGTTCGTGATACTTTTTCCAAATGCGCCTTGAAATCGTTGAATAATCAAACTGATTTTGATTCCGCCATTCGGAGGTTCGATCCCTCCCGCCCCAGCCAGCAAACAAGCCATTGATTTCAATAAAGGAAATCGTTCTTCCCGGTCGAGCCCCGCCGCCATTTCGGGCGGATTGGGCCGGCTGGCTGGAAATCTGTGCCGCTTTCGTTTCCATGGCGGCGGACGACAAGCCCCGAGTCGCCCGGAGACGCAGGTCACCGGGCGATCGTAATCACGACATAACGACGGATCTGACGTGGCGAATACCAAGAAGGCCCGCGCTGCTGCTGGCGCGAAGAAGAAAAGCAAGGGATCGGCGCGTTCCGGGATATCGTCTTCCTCACCGCTTGGCATGCTGGCGCTCCATCTTCTCGAGCAGTGGAAGAAGTCCGGGCGGGACGGCATCGTTTTCCTTGCGGAAAGCGAGAACAGGGCCGAGCGCCTCGGCAGCGTGCTGCATTCGCTCGATCCTTCGCTCGAGGTGCTGGTGTTCCCGAGGCTGAATACCTTGCCCTTTGACGGGCTGGAGCCGTCACGAGAGATCGCCGGCCGGCGCAGTTCGGTGTTGAGGCGCCTCGCCCGGAGCAAGAAGCCGGTCTTCCTGGTATCGACGGCGGAGGCGATCATGGAGCGGTTGCCGTTGCCCGCCAGTTCGGCGCGCCTCAGCATCAGCTTGAAGGTGGGGGCGGGCTACTCCGAGCAGGAACTCAAGGATCGTCTGGAAGCTCTGGGATACGATCTCGACGAAGAGGCGGATTATCCCGGCAGCGCTCTGTTCCACGGAATGACGTTCGAGGTATTTCCCGCGGGCGCGCTGGGGCCGTTCAGAATTGAGCATTCCGGTGGCGTGATCCGCAGAATCGCCGGTGTCGATCCGGACGAGCACGACGTCGTGTTCGACGCGGAGGAACTGCACATCGACCCCATGTCCGAACGGATCGCGTTGGGAGGCAAGCGGGTGCAGCGGGCGGCGCTGCCGGATTATTGTGAGCGTGCGCGCTGGATCGCGGACGCGGGCGTGTCAGGCCACGCTGATAGCTGGCTGAGCACGATCAAGGAGGCGGCCGGCCGCAGGGAGGCGGAGCGCGAGTATCTGGGGCCCGCTGACTGGAAACGGCTGACCAGACGGATGAGCTCGCTGCCCCGAAAGGCAGCTTTCACCGCCACGCCCGACTTCTCGAAGGTCGCCTCGTCGCGGAAAGCGCTTCGCGCATTTGTCGCCGACACCGAGCGCGCCGGATCGCGGCTGCTGTTTGTCGCGGCGGTCGAGGATGACCTGCGCGCGATGGAGCGAATGAGCGGGATCAAGGCGGAGCGCTTCGCAAACTGGAACGAGGCGGCGAAGGGGCGAGGCGGCGCAGGCGCGCTGCTGGCCGACTTCGACACCGGCTTCATCGGCTCAGGGCGCAAGCCGCTCGTCGTCGTGACGGCGACCGACGTGCTCGGCAGCAGGGCGCATCATCCGCAGCCTATGGCGAGAGCCTGGAGTTCGGCTTTCGATCATCCCGACGTGCCGGAGCGCGACGCGGTCGTCGTGCATCTGCAGCGCGGGCTGGCCGTGCTCGATGGCTTGCAGACCTTCGATGTGGGAAAGGGATCATCGCGCGAGATGATCAGGCTGGCATTCGCGGGGGACGATGCCGTCCTCGTTCCGCCGGCCGATCTTGCGCTGATCTGGCCGTATGCCGCGGAGCTCGGCAAGCTGGCACTGGACAGGGCCGATGGCAGTACGTGGTGGACGCGCCGAACCAAGGCGGAGCAGGAAATTCAGACTGCCGCCAAGGCGCTTGCCAAACACATCGCGCAACGGCGCCGCCGGCGCGCTCCCAAGCTGGTCGCTCCCGGTCCCGCATATGAGCGGTTCGTCGCGCGCTTTCCATATTTCACGACCGTCGACCAGGCGAAGGCAATTCGCGACGTGCTGGATGACCTTGCCTCCGGTCATCCGATGGATCGGGTCGTCTGCGGCGACGTCGGGTTTGGCAAGACCGAGGTGGCATTGCGCGCGGCGGCGGCCGTTGCGCTGTCGGGCAAGCAGGTTGCCGTGGTCGTGCCGACGACCGTTCTGGCAAGGCAGCACGTCGCAACCTTCCGCAAACGGTTTGCCCCGCTTGGCATCGAAGTGGGAAGCCTGTCGCGGGCGACGTCGTCTCCGGAGATGAAGGAGACCAAGGAGGGCCTGCGAAGCGGCAAGGTGAAGGTCGTGGTCGGCACGCAGGCGATCGCATCGAAGGACGTGAAGTTCGCCAAGTTGAGTCTGGTCATCATCGACGAGGAACAGCACTTCGGGGCGGCGGAGAAGGCGAAGCTTTCAGGCCTGGCGAAGGGCGTCCATACGCTGTGGATGAGTGCCACGCCGATTCCGCGCACGCTTGCGGCGGGCCTTGCGGGATTCAGGGAGCTTAGCGTGATCGCATCCCCGCCCGTTCATCGGCTTCCGGTCGCGACCAGGATCGCTCCGCTCTCGGACGCCGCCATTGCCGCCGCATTGCTGCGCGAGCAGCGACGTCACGGGCAAAGCTTTCTGATCTGTCCGCGCATCCAGGATCTGGATCCGATGCTGGCGCGCGTGCAGTCGATGGCCCCGGAGCTCCGCATCGTCTGCCTGCACGGCAAGCTGCCCGCCGACGAAATCGACGATCGAATGATGAGTTTCGTCGAAGGCGAGGCGGACGTCCTCCTGGCGACCAACATCGTGGAAAGCGGTCTCGACATCCCCAGGGCGAACACCATCGTGGTGTGCTGGCCGGAAAAGTTCGGTCTGGCGCAGCTCCACCAGCTCAGAGGCCGTGTGGGACGCGGCGGGACACGCGCCTTCGCATACATGCTGACCGAATCCAGTTCGGAACAATCCGGGAGGCGTTTGGCCGTTCTGGAGGAGTTCAGCAGACCGGGCGCCGGTTTCGCGATCAGCGAGCGGGATCTCGACCTCAGAGGCGCCGGGGATCTGCTTTCGGAACGGCAATCCGGCCACGTGCAGGTTTTCGGTCCGGTGCTATACAGCCATCTTCTCAAGCAAGCCTCGGAGAAGACCAACGACCGGTCCGCCGATCTGTGGGTGCCCGATCTCAACCTTCCGCTCGCGGATTTGCTGCCCAGGAGCTATGTGCAATCGGAATCCGTGCGGCTTGAAATCTATGGCCGTGCCGCGAGGTGCCGGAGCGAAGACGATCTGGAAGATCTCGAGGAAGAGACCTCGCGACGCTTCGGCAGGCTGCCGTCGGCCGGTCGGGACTTCTTCGCCGCGGCGAGGCTCAGGATCGATTGCAAGCGGCGAGGGATCGTGAGGCTCGATGTCGGCCCGGAGGCCGTCGCGGCGACGTTCCTTCCCGGGAGGCTGCCCAAATCCAGAGCACGTTCGCTCGAGCGCGATGGCGATCGCGTGTTCTATTCGGACAACATACACGAGCCGCCTTTCGAGCGGATCGAGGATCTCCTGGACATTTTGGACGAGTGAGCGCGACGCGGCTCCGTCGGAGACGAGCCTTGCGGATGCACCGCGTACAGTAGAGATGTTTCAGCGCGCTGCGGCTGCGGAGAACAAATCGACCGATTCTGCGCGCTGACATCCCAGTGACATGTAGCATCGTTACTGCACATGCTGGCAAAGCGCCCGCCGTCATTCGGCCTGCTCCGAGCCATCGGAAAGCCCCCTTCCAGACGCGAGTCGACGGTATTCGGGGCGGGTTATGTCGTTCAAATCTCGGCGTTTTGGGCCGAAATGTCGTGCCCGGGATACCGGAATCAGTGCCGCCGAAGCCGGCTTCGGCTTTCGCTTTCTCAGTAGGACTACGCGTTTTGCACACCGTTCCGCGCGGTGTTGCCCAATCTTGTGCCCGATAGCGGTAACTGAAATATTTGTGTTTCATTTCAATGGCTTGCGGAAATGTCGCAATTCAAAAGCCCGTGATATTTGTGCAACATTTGCCCGAAAACAGCCGCAACTCGCCCCAAACCGAGCGGTCTTTTGTTGCGTGATCGGGGGCCTTCTGTCTCATATGGAACTACGACGGAGGGGGGCATCCCGAGGTCGTCCCGTTCTAGGTGGTTCGCTTAAGTCCCTCGCGTTCATGCGGGTGTGTCCGAAGGCGCGAAGCGACTAAGCGGGGATTTTAAGGGACAAAGGGAACCAACCTGAGGGTGTTTTACCCGGCGGATCCGGAACCTTCCCTGAGATAGAGCAACTTGGAGGTTTAACATGAAGATGGTTAAGAGCCTTATCCTCGGCTCGGCGGCGGCTCTCGTCGCGGTCGGCGGAGCTCAGGCGGCCGATCTTCCCGTCAAGGCCAAAGCGGTCGAGTACGTGAAGGTTTGCTCCCTGTATGGTCCCGGATTCTACTACATCCCGGGCACCGACACCTGCATCAAGCTGGGCGGCTACCTGCGCGTCGACGTTCTGGCGAACACCAACTCGGACCACACCGGCAACACCTCGGGCGCTGGTGGTGCGAACAACCGCTTCACCAACGGCTACACCTGGCGTTCGCGTGAAGACCTGAACATCGATACGCGCACCGCGACCGAATACGGCGTGGTCCGCACCTTCTTCGATGCGACCTTCTCCTGGACGTCGGACAACTATGCCGGTCAGGGCAACGGTGCGACCGTTTACTCGCCGATCGGCGCGGTTCAGGCGCCGAACAACGCCAACGCCGGTGCGGTCGCGGGCGGCACGGTCGGCGTCTACTACGCCTTCATCCAGTTCGCCGGCTTCACCATCGGTAAGGCGGTCTCGCAGTTCTCGGCTCCGTGGGCCAACTATCCGGGTAACAGCTACGACGGTCTCGTCGGCGGCGGCGGTACGATCACCGGTGTGAACCAGTTCACCTACACCGCGCAGTTCGGCAACGGCGTGTCGCTGTCTCTGTCGGCTCAGGATCAGTCGGCCTACTATCAGGCTGGTGTGGCCAACCTCGGTGCGCCCGTCACCTTCGGCGTTCCCGGCAACACCAACACCTTCGGCGTCAGCGACTATGCCGGCACGATTGCTCCGGATCTCGTCGCGATGCTGCGCGTCGACCAGGCCTGGGGCCTGTTCCAGGCATCGTTCGCTGCGCACAACAACCACGTGGCCTACTACGGCGGCACCGAGTTGACCGGTCATCCGGACGACAAGTGGGGCTGGGCTGGTTCGTTGGCCTTGTCGATCAAGAACATCCCGACCGGACCTGGCGACACCATCAACTTGCAGGGTGTCTACACCAACGGTGCGACCCGCTATAACATCCAGGATCTCGCCGGCTCCGCTGGTGCGAACACCATCTTCGGCGGCACGAACGTTCCTGGTGCTTACCAGAGCATCGGCTTCGGCAGTGCTCCGGACAGCGTGTTCGTCACGGGCGGTCAGCAGCAGCTGATCACGACCTACGGCTTCCGTGGTGCCTACGTGCACAACTGGAACCCGAACTGGAACACCAGCATCTACGGTGCTTGGGCCCAGGTTAACTACAACGGCACCGCCAAGGGCTACCTCTGCGGCCCGGCTGGCAACGGCGTGGGTGGCTCGCTCAGCAACTTCTTCGGTGCTGGTTCGGCTCTGACGTCCTGCAACCCCGACTACAGCATCGCGCAGCTCGGCACGCAGACCCAGTGGACCCCGGTGAAGAACCTGACCTTCTCGGCCGACTTCACCTACACCCGTCTGGACCAGAGCTTCGCTGGTACGGTCGCCTTCCCCGGCAGCGCCACGATCGGCAAGCCGGCAGCGGTCTACGAGCTGAAGGACCAGAACACCTACATGCTGCTGCTCCGCGCTCAGCGCAACTGGTAACACCGGTTGATCTGACTGCAAGCTAACAGAGCCCCCGGCGCCAAAACGCCGGGGGTTTTGCTTTGTGATGCCGGTTCTGGCGCCTCACGCGGCGAGCGTGTCGCGCACCATCGGCACAACCTTGCTTCCATAGAGCTCGATGCTCTTCATCAGCTTCTCATGCGGCAGCGGGCCCGCCGAGTATTTCAGCTGGAAGCGCGCCGCGCCGAGCGTCTTCACCGTGGCCGCGATCTTGCGGGCAACGGTTTCCGGCGCGCCGACATAGAGCGAGCCGTGCTCGGCCTCGGCCACGAACTCGTCGCGCCCCATCGGCGGCCAGCCGCGCTCCTTGCCGATTCGATCGCGCATGACCTTGTAGTCCGGCCACAGCTCCTCGCGTGCCTGTGCGTCGGTCTCGGCGACATAGCCGGGCGAATGCACGCCGATCGGCTTCGGTTCGCGGCCGAACTGCTGATAGGCGCGCTGGTGCAGATCGACATAGGGCGCAAAGCGCTTGGGATCGCCGCCGATGATGGCAAGCATCAGCGGCAGGTCGTAATGCGCCGCGCGGACCACCGACTCGGGACTGCCGCCGACGCCGATCCAGGTCTTCAGCCGGCCGTGCTCGGCCGGCGGATAGACCGACTGGCTCTTGAGCGGTGGCCGGAGCTTGCCCTGCCAGGTCACCGGCTGCTGCTTGAGCAGTTCGGTGAACAGATCGAGCTTCTCCTCGAACAGCTCGTTGTATTGCCTGAGGTCGAAGCCAAACAGCGGGAACGACTCGGTGAAGGAGCCGCGGCCGAGGATCACCTCGGCGCGGCCGTTCGAGACCGCGTCGACCGTGGCGAAGCGCTGGAAGACGCGGATCGGATCGTCCGAGCTCAGCACGGTCACCGCCGAGCCGAGGCGGATGTTTTGGGTGCGCGCGGCGATTGCCGCCAGCACGGTCTCGGGCGAAGAGATCGCAAAATCGGCGCGGTGGTGCTCGCCGAGCCCGATGAAATCGATCCCGAGCTCGTCGGCCAGCACCGCTTCGTCGACGACGTTGCGGATCACCTGGGCATGGGGCAGCGGCGTGCCGGCGGCGTCGTTGGTGACGTCGCCAAACGTATCAAGCCCGAATTCGACGGAGGTCGTCATGGTCAGTCCAGTTGTCGGCGTGGCGGAGCATCCGCCACGGGCCACCCATCGCACGCAGGCCGAAAGGTCGGGTTGCTGCGGATCTATCCGCAAGCCTGCGCTGTGGAGCCTTGGTTGGAGATAGATGGGAACTATTGCCGGTTCAGGGGGCCGGCAAGGTCACGCCGCGAAACGCAGCGTTTCCAGGCCCGATTAAGAGCAGCCTGCGGCAATCAGCCCGGGACCACCAGGAAACCGGCGCGCGGGAAATGCACCACCACCTCGCCGACGCGCTCATCCGACCGGCGGATCGCGATGTGTTGCGCCGACAGCGAGACGATCTCGCCACGCACCGGGATCTTGCCGTAGTCATCCGGCATCACGGCAACGACGTCGCCGGGCTTGCGACCGTTCGGGTCCGTGGGGTCGCCGAACACAGGTGACTCCGGCCGTGCCTTCGCCGCGATCTCGAGCGCGTCGGCCGACGACATCTCGGTGCGCGTGCTGTGGCCGATGGCGCGGATGCGCTCCTCCCATGCTGCAACGCGCGGAAAGGACGTCATGATCTCGTCCATCGTGGCGAGACTCTGCCGCGCGTACCACACGTTCATGTAGGCGCTGACGTCCGCGAGGCTGAACTCGCCGAACAGCCACGGCCGGCCGTCGCCGAGTTGCGCCTCGATCCAGTCGATATTGGCGCGGAACTGGTCGCGCATCTGCGGCAGCGCCGCGGTCATGGCGGCGACGTCGAACTTGCCGCCGCGCAACTTCTCGCGATCCTCGATGAAATCCCGCGGGACCTTGTCGCCGATGAAGCCGAACACGAGGTTGACCGTGTTCTGGAAGAACGGCCGGTCGGTCCACATGCCGAGCGCCCAGGGCATGCCGGCATTGCCTGCCGGAAACAGCGTCGGCGTCGGGTAGCGCCGCTCCAGCTCGCGGATGATGATCTGTGTGTCACAATAGATGTCGGCACCGATCTGCATCGTCGGCGTGCGGCGATAGCCGCCGGTCATCGGCATCAGGTCGGGCCGCGGCATGATCCGTGAGATCCGCACCGAGTTCCAGGCGAGTTTCTTGAATCCGAAGATGATGCGGATCTTCTCGGAGAACGGCGATTGATCGAAATGGTGCAGGATCGGCGTGGGCTGCGACATGGCCTTCTCCCGGGACAGGGTGCGATCTCGACGGACCTTGCCGCATAAGCTGACAAGATTCCGGCCGATCGCAACCTATATTCGCGGTGAGGAGGGCGGCGCAGCGCGTTCAGAACTGCTCCGCCCACGGCCGCAGGTCGAGCTCCAGCGTCCAGGCGCTGCGATGCTGGTGGTGCAGCACCCAATAGGCGTCGGCAATGGCCGCGATGTTGAGCATGCCATCCGGTCCGCGCTCATCCTTCAATTGCGGACGCATGCTCAGCAGGCGGTCGCCCTCGATACCGCCGTCGACCACGACATGACCGACATGGATGCCCTGCGGCCCGAATTCCCGCGCCACGCTTTGCGCCAGCGCGCGGAGCGCGGCCTTTGCGGCGGCGAACGGTGAGTAGTTGGCCTTGCCGCGCAGCGAACCGCTGGCGCCGGTGAACACCAGCGTGCCGCCGCCGCGCGCAAGCAAAGCGGGGATCGCGGCCTGTGCCAGCTGGAAACCGCCGAGCGCATGTTCGCGCCAGTGTTCCTCGAAGCGCTGCTCGCTGACCTTCAGGAACGGCGCCGGCCGGTTGGAGCCCGCATTGTGCACGGCCATCGCGAGCGGTGCGAGCCTCTCGGCCGCCGCGACGAAGCGCGCGACATCGGCCGCCGTGGAGGCGTCGCCGATCACATGCGCGACCGTTGCGCCGCCTGCGGCGAGCTCGGCCGCCGTCGCGGCGAGCTTGTCGGCGTTGCGGCCGGCGATCGCGACGGGATAGCCGCCGGCAGCAAAGCGACGCGCAATCGCCGCGCCGAGGCCGTTCGATGCGCCGACGCCGGCAATCAGCACGCTTCCCTGCACGGCGGTCGGCTCGAGGGCGGATCGGTCGTTCATGGCTTGCTCCATCAAGGTGCCCGCGGCGCGGGCGAAATCATTCGTCGGATGCCATCGCGACGATGCTGTCGCGCACCGTGCGCAGAACGGCGTCGGACCGCTTCTGGTCGGTGAGGACGCGCGAGATCGCCAGCGCCCCGACCATCGCACTCACCGCGAGGATTGCGTTGCCGTCGTCATCGTCGCCGAACGTCTCGGCGACCTTGGCGATGAAGGATTCGATGTGCGGCTCCATCACCGCGCGGCACTGCGCGTCGGCGCGGCCGACATCCGAGATCAGCGCGCCGATCGCGCAGCCCGACCCGGGCGAGTCGCGATGGGCGCGGCTGAGATAGCTCCGCACCAGTGTGTTGATGTTGATCGGCTTGTCGGGATCGCGCGCCGCGTGAGCCGACGCTTCGCCTGCATCCAGCGCCTGTTCCAGCGCCGCGGCGATCAGGTCGGAACGCGAGGCGAAGTGCCCATAGAAACCGCCATGGGTCAGCTTCACCTGCTGCATCAGGCCGCCGATGCTGAGCGCGTCGAGGCCCTTGCCGCGGATCTGCGTCGCAGCCTCGTTCAGAATACGCTCACGGCTCCTGGCCTTTTCGGCCTGGGAATGGCCCATCTCGCCTGTCCCCTGTTTGACTCTCTTTCTGGATTATGACCATCATGTATCTGGATGACAACCATCATCCAGAAATTATCCAGTCACAAAGCAGGGAGGAACTGATGTCCGGCAGCGCGAGCGAAGGGCGGGTCCGCCACGAGCGGCACGACCGCATCCTCAAGATCATCATCGACAATCCCGCGAAGAAGAATGCCTTCAGTCCGGAGATGATGGCTGAGCTTTCCGACGCGCTGACGCTGCTCGACAATGACGATGGCCTCTGGGTCGGCGTGCTCTGCGCCGCCGGCGGCAGTTTCACCGCGGGTCTCGACATGCCGAAATTCTTCGGTCCGACGGCGACGCGCAAGCCGGTGCCGGAGGGCAACGTCGACCCGTTCGGGTTGTCGAAGCGCTGCCGAAAGCCGATCGTCACGGCGGTGCAGGGTATCGTGTTCACCGTCGGCATCGAGATGATGCTGGCCGGCGATATCGTGATCGCCGCGGACGACAGCCGCTTCTGCCAGATGGAAGCCAAGCGCGGCATCGCGCCGCTGGCGGGTGCGCATTTCCGCTATATCAGCCGCGCCGGGTGGGGCGATGCGATGTATCACCTGTTGCTGTGCGACGAGTTCACCGCCGCCGAAGCGCATCGGATCGGTCTCGTGCAGGAAGTCGTGCCGGCGGGCCAGCAGGTCGAGCGTGCAATGGCGCTCGCGGAGATCATCGCGCGCAATGCGCCGCTTGGAATCCAGGTAACCAAAGAGGCGGGCCGCAAGTTCATCGAAGCCGGCGAGCAGGCGGCAATTGCGATCATCCCGCAGATCCGCGAACGCGTGCTCAACACATCAGATGCGGCCGAGGGCATCAAGTCCTTCGTGGAGCGTCGCCCGGCTGTGTTTCAGGGACGCTAGTTGCGTTCACGATACGTGCTCGAAGAAGCTGTGACAATGATGTCGCAGCTTCTTGATTTCGATCACGACAATGTAGCAGCGACTCTTGTCGAGATTCGTCGAATCAGGGAGATTCGAGTCATTCATTAAATTCTGTTTCGTCCTGCTTTCACTCAAGCGTCCGGTATGGATTCCCATGACAAACGCACGAGTAATAGTTGTCGGAAACAACAAGGGCGGCTCGGGCAAGTCGACAATTGCCATGCACGTCGCCATCGCGCTGATCAAGGCGGGTCAGCGCGTCGCCACCATCGATCTCGATAACAAGCAGAAGTCGCTGACGCACTACGTCGAGAACCGGCGGGCTTGGGCGCGGGAAACCTCGCTGGATCTCGGCGTTCCCGCGCATATGTGCTTCGAGACGGTGAGCGGCAGGAGCAGCGAGGTCGAGACGCTCGGGCGCGGCGCGCTTGCCGAGATCGTCGAGCGGCTCGGCCGGTCGCACGATTTCGTCGTCATCGACTGTCCCGGCCACGACACCTATCTCACGACATTCACGCATTCGCTGGCGAACACGTTGATCACGCCGCTCAACGACAGCTTCCTCGATTTCGACGTGCTCGGCACCGTCGATCCGAACGACTTCAAGGTGACCGGCATCAGCCACTATTCGACGATGGTGGAGGAAGCGCGGCGCCAGCGCAGCGCACACGATCAGCCGGCATTCGAGTGGGTGGTGCTGCGCAATCGTCTGTCCACGCTCGGTTCACGCAACAAGCGCCTGGTCGGCGAAGCCTTGAGTGAACTGTCCAAGACCCTGAATTTCCGCCTGGTCGATGGCCTGGCCGAACGCGTGATCTTCCGCGAATTCTACCCGCGCGGACTGACGGCGATCGACGACGTCAGCCAGCTCGCACTCGGTAGCCGGCCGACCATGTCGCATGTCACCGCACGGCTCGAGATGGAACGGCTGATGACCGCCATCATGCTCGGCCATCTGGTGGCGCGTCCGCCGGAATCCTCCGACGCCAGCCGCGACGCGGCGTAAGGCGACGTCGGGCCGCTACCGGCAATTGGCGTTGCCGGCGTCGGTGACGGTCAGGAACGTGATGGTTGCCGGTGTGAAGACGATCGTTCCGGCGACTGTCGCATTGCCGTCCAGCGCGGGGATGCGATCAGAGGCTCCAAGCAAAAGCGTCGCGCCATTGAGCTGGACGTTGCCGTCGGCAGGCTTTTCGCTCGCGAGCGTGTAACGTTGCGAGGCGGCCGACAGCGTGAGCTTGTGCCGCATCCGCCGATCATTGTTGATGACGAGCAGGGCCACTCCATCGGGCATGTCGCGCGCGCAATGCGCATAGACGTGGAAGCCGTGACGCTCCGCGATACCGGCATCGAGCACGGTGGTGCCCATCAACCGCCGCCATAGCAGCGCAGCCCAATAATTCGGCCGCGGCAGATGAGTTCGTTCGTCCAGCAGCCCATAGTCGCTCGCGGCAAGCGTGTTGTGCATCACCACCTGAACGCCGGCCTTGGCCAGCCGTCCGAGTTGATCGAGGTAACGGAACGTGTCGGCGAAGGTTGCGGCCAGGCGATTACCGCCGCACGCGGTCTCGGCCGTCTCGGTCAGCCAGATAGGCTTTCCCGGTGCAAGCTGGTCGCGCAGCGTCTCGTAGAGGGCGAGGCTGTTGCCGGTTCGCGCCAGCCATTCGTCCGACAATGCCTGCCTTGCCCTGCGATCGCCGCCGCATCGGGCCGACAGCGCGCCATAGTGATGGTAGGAGACCGCGTCGATGCCTGCCGCTGATGCGGCGAAAAGCGCTTGGGCCTCAGCGCCGGCGCCGATCGTGCCGGGGCCGAGGATCGTCACGTCGGGCGCGGTGTCCTTCATGAAGGCGCGAAACTCTCCAAAATCCCGGCCGTAGGCCGCGGCATCGTAGCCGTCAGGGGCACTGCCGATGGCCGGCAGATCGGGCTCATTCATGAACTCGGCCGCGGCGATATGCCCGCCAGCAGATCGCGTGAAAGCGAGGAGTTGCCGGGCCTGCTCGGGACTCCATTGCCCCGCAGCGTCACGCGCGCCCGCGCTGATCGCAAAGGACGTGACGATGGGAGCGTCGACGGCGCGCGAGAACTCGATCACGTCCCGCCACTGCCGTCGCGTCAGCACGCCGTTGAAGCCGGCCGGCGGTGCAGCCGGTGGCGTCTCGGAATCCGAAAAAAACGTGCTGTTGGCCCAGGTCCCGCTGACGCGCAGATAGGCGGGGGAGAGGGCTGCGGCTAGCTTGCGCAGCCTGCCATCGTGCAGGTCGATCGGAGCGCGCGCTGCGAACCGCTCCGTTTCCGCACGCCGACGCGTGACGGCGGTTGCGTAGGGCTTCCAGAACCGTCCGCCGGTCACCTCGACCATCTCGATGTTGTAGGACTGAAAGCGCGGGTCGATGGTCGCGACGCGCGGCAGGGTCGCGACATTCAGCGCGAGCTCTGCCGCGGCCGCCTTCGTATACGCGAAGGTTGCCATCGCCGAGACGGCGACGAGGCATCGGAGCGGATAAGCCCAGCGGTCGCGCACGGGTCCTCGCGGCGTTCCGGATTGTGGCGTTCAGGATGCCGCCGCGGCTTGTTTGAATCAATGCGGGAGCGGGCCTTGCGGCTCGTTCGCGATACGATCCCACAGCGCGCGGATCATGTCCTTCATGACCAGCGCGTCCTGCCAGCGGTCGGACAGTTCCCTGCCGTCGGGCCCGGTGATGGCATAGGGCGGGGGACCGAGCTCGCACAGGAAGGTCAGGGTCGCGTCGGGACCGGCACGTTTCCGCCACGAGCGGATACCGTAGTCCCACCAACCCATGAACAGCGACACCCAGCCTTGGTGTTGCGGAAAGCCGAGCGAGATCTGCACCTGCTCGCGGCTCGCGATACGGCCATGGATGCCCCAGGCATTGTCGAGGATGCGATGGATCATCGCGTGGTTGACGTCGTCGACCGGCCAGGCGAATTCGCGGCCGACCAGATAATGCGAGAGATCGGCGGTGAGCCGCAGATCGGGAAAGCAGTCGAGCAGGTCGAGCATGAAGAACAGGTCGGTCGTCATGCGGTCGCGATGGGTTTCGACGTGCACGGCGACGCCGGCGTCCGTGGCAAGCCGCCGCCAGCCTTCGAGCAGCGGAATGCAAGCTGCGAGCCGGCGCGGCCGAGCGTCCGGCTGCAGGTTGACATGATCGGCGCCGAGCCGGGCGACCAGCTCGAGAACCGGTTTCAGGTCGTCGACGCTCTTCGGGTAGCATTGCGCCTGCCAGATCATGCCATGCGCGCGAAGGAAGCTCGTCACCTCGCGCGCAAAGACAGGATCGATGAAGCGCACGCCGGCACCGTCAAACCCGGCATCGCGGATCATCGCGAGCTGGGTTTGCAGCGGCCATTCGCCCTCATCCGCCAGCCGCCGCTCCATCGCCCAGAGCGACTGCAGGACACGCAGTTGCTGCGCCACCGATCAGGCCCGCGCCGGGATCGCCGTGGGCAGCTCGGCATGTTCGCCTTCGTCGGCGGCGATGTTCTCCTGGTAGGTCTCGGGCCCGATCCAGATCGCAACGACGGTGCAGGCGGACAGGAACATCGCGTAGCAGGCGACCGGCCACCAGGTGCCGTAGGCTGCCACCAGTGCCGTGGCGACGAACGGCGCCGGACCGCCCGATAGCAGCGAGCCGAGCTCGCGGGCGAAGGCAAAGCCCGCGAAGCGGCGTTGTGGCGGGAACAGCTCGGCGAAATACGCCGCCTGCGGCCCGAACATCGCCGCGGTCACCACGGCGCGCGCCAGGATGAAGGCGAGCGCGATCATGATCCATTCCTTGGTGCCGACCATCCAGAAGAACGGGAAGGCGAGCGCCACGCCGGCCAGCGCGCCGAACATGTAGACCGGCCGCCGTCCGATCCGGTCAGACAATGCCGCGAAGCCGAGGATCGCAAACAGTTCGACCGTGAATGCCAGCATCAGCGCGCTGAGCGCCTCCGCCTTGGGCACGCCGAGCGTGGTGATCACGTAGCTCAGCCCAAACACCGGGAAGAAATAGCCGAGCCCGTTCTCGGCCATGCGGGCGCCGAGCACGACGAAGAAGTTGCGCGGATGCCGGCGCAACGCTTCCATCGCCGGATTGCTTTCGACCTTGCCGCGCGCGACCACCGCCTCGGTGTAAACCGGCGTCTCGGTGATGCGCATGCGGACGAAGATGCCGACGACGATCAGCAGGAAGCTCGCCAGGAAAGGCAGGCGCCAGCCCCAGCTCATCAAATCCTCGCGCGGCAGCATGGTGACCAGCGCAAAGGCGGCGGCCGCAAGCAGGTTGCCGACGGAGACGCCGAGCGGCGCGAAGCCGCCCCAGAAGCCGCGATGCTTCGGCGGTGCGTTCTCGACCAGATAGATCACCGCGCCGCCATACTCGGCGCCGGCGCCGAGACCCTGGATGACGCGCATCGCGACCAGGAGGATCGGCGCCCAGATCCCGATCTGCCCATAAGTCGGCAGGAAGCCGATCGCGGTGGTGCCGATGCCGATCATCAGGAGTGTGGAGACCAGCACCGGCTTGCGGCCATAGCGATCGCCGAGGATGCCGAACAAAAGGCCGCCGAACGGCCGCACCACGAAGCCGACGCCGAAAGTCAGGAACGACAGCAGCGTGCCGACCACCGGATCGCTCTTCGGAAAGAACAGCTCGCCGAACACCAGCGCCGCTGCGGTGCCGTAGAGGAAGAAGTCGTACCATTCGAGCGCGGAGCCGATGCTTGCGGCCAGGATCACACGCAGGCGCGATGTGCGAGCGCCATCTCTTGCCATCTCGGTCATTCGTTTCCCCGTTGTTTTGGTTTTTATGGTCGTTTTGATCGGGCACGATCTCCGCAGTTGTCGCGGCGGATCGTGCTCGTGAAAGCGGCAATGCCCGCGGCCTGGCCGCGGGCATTGTGGTCGGTCTTAAGCGGCGCGCGTGAAGTAGGATTTCTTCGATGCCGACTGGGTCTCGTAGATCGATCCCTGTCGCTTGGCCGGCGGCAGTGGCATCCGCACCGGCACGTCGGTGAGCCGCGGCGCGACCACTGGAGGGCCCGCCAGCAGGCGGCTGTTGAATTCGTCGAAGTCCTTGACGCCCATCAGCGGCCAGGCGTCGCTGGCGGCCACTTCATAGAGCAGCAGGTTGCGCGGCCGGTTCGACGTGTTGGTCGCCGAGCCGTGCAGCGCGCGCACGTGATGGAACGACATGCTGCCGGCCTTGCCCATGCAGGGCACCGCGCGCTTGATGTCGTCCTGGATCTGGTCCGGATCGATCAGGCCCGCGAAGTGGCCGTCCTCGCCGTGATGATCCCACATCGTGGCGCCGGTGTGCGATCCCGGCGTCACCAGCATCGGGCCGTTCTCGATGTCGCAATCGTCGAGCAGCACGCCGATCGCGAGGATGTCGTCATTGGTATGCGGATAGAATGCCCAGTCCTGATGCCACTCGACCGGCGAGCCGTATTGCGCTGACTTCATGTTGAGCTTGGAGCCGTGCAGGCGAAGGCCGGGGCCGATCAGCTTGGTGAGGATCGAGATCACGGCGGGGCTGCGCACGATCTCGTCGAAGATCGGATGCACCTTGTGCGGCGCCTTGATGCGGCGGACGCGCGGATTGTCAGGCGAATGGCCCGGCTCGAGGTCGTAGACGTCGGTGTGCTCGCTCACGCTGGCGGCGCCGGCCACGAGCTCCGCGAGGACCGTGCGCACCTTGCCTAAGGTCTCCTGGTTGAGCACCTCGGGGACCACGATCACCCCGTCGCGCTTGTAAGCCTGGGCCTGTTCGTCCGAAATCATGCCGTTTCTCCATTTTTGTTTCATGTTAGCGCTAACATAAGGTGATGCTAGCGCTAACATCATGGCTTGGCAACCCGGAATCGTGCAGGCTCCAGCCCATGAGCTCCGAACTGACCGCCCCCGGGACCGGCCCGGCCGGTGCCGCGCCCACCCTTTCAGAGGTGGCCAAGCGCGCCGGCGTCTCCTCGATCACGGTGAGCCGGGTGGTGCGGATGCCCGACCTGGTCGCGCCGGAGACCCGGGCGCGGGTCGAGCGGGCGATGCGCGATCTCGGCTATGTCCCGAACCTGGTGGCGGGCGCGCTGGCGAGCGCGCGGACCAATTCGGTCGGCGTGCTGGTGCCGACCATCGCCAACTCGATCTTCGCCGACACGGTGCAGGGCCTGTCCGACAAGCTCGAGCCGCTCGGCTTCTCCGTGATCCTGGCGCAGTCGCGCTATGACGCGGCACGCGAGGACCGCATGCTGGCGGCGCTGTTGTCGCGGCGGCCCGAGGCGATCATCATGGTCGGCTCGCCGGCGACCGAGGAGGGCAGCCGCCTGCTGCGCAATGCGCGCATTCCGATCGTCGAGACCTGGGATCTGCCGGCAAACCCGATCGACGCGGTCGCGGGCTTCGACAATTACAAGGCCGGTGTCGCCGTCGCGAAGCATCTGGTCGCGCAGGGCCGCAGGCAGCTCGCCTTCATCGGCGGCGACGATCCGCGCGGCACGCGCCGCTGGTTCGGCTTCAGGGACGAGGCGCTGGCCAGCGGCCTTGCCGAGCCGCGCCGGTTGATCCTGGACCGCAAGGATTCCGGCAGCGTGGCGGCGCACGCACGCCTGCCCGGTGTCGACGCGGTGTTCGCCGCCAACGATGCGCATGCGATCGGCTTCATGTCCGGGCTGCGCAAGGCTGGGCTGCTGCGCGACGGGCCTGCATCGGCGCAACCGGTCGCCGTGATCGGGCTTGGCGATCTCGAAATGGGCCAGTTGATCTCGCCGACGCTGAGCACGATCAGCGTGCATGGCGACGCGATCGGCCGCACCGCGGCGACGCTGACGCTGGAGCGCGGCGGCGAGCGCCGCGTCGATCTCGGCTTCGAGCTGGTGCTGCGCGACAGCGGCTAGCGCGCCTCGTCCATGGTGCGGGCGGAGGTGCTCGCTTCTTTCCGCGCTTTCACCTTGCCGCGACCCCGGAGTCAACCGCCTCGAGCAAGCTCACGAGGCCCCGCAGGATGGCGATCGGCGAAGGCGGGCAACCCGGAATGTGGAGATCGACCGGAATAACCGCGGAGACCCCGCCAACCACGGCGTAGCTGCCGGCGAAGCATCCGCCATCCCTGGCGCAATCGCCCGCAGCGACGACCCATTTGGGATCCGGCGTCGCACGGTAGGTGCGCTCCAGCGCCTCGCGCATGTTCTTCGTGACCGGACCCGTGACCAGCAGCACGTCGGCGTGACGGGGCGAGGCGACGAACCGGATTCCAAACCGTTCGACGTCGTAATACGGATTGCTTAACGCGTGTATTTCCAGCTCGCATCCGTTGCAGGAGCCTGCATCAACCTCGCGGATCGAGAGGCTGCGGCCGAGGCGTCGTCGTGCGGTGCGGCCGACCATGGCCGCGAGCTCCGCGAGCGCAGCGTCGTCCGGGCGCGGCGCCTGTTCCGTCAATGGCTGGCGAAACAGGCTCTGGAACAGAAGTTTGCGCATCGCCTCAAACCCTCAGAGATCCTGCCCGGAATAGGAACAGTTGAACGACTTATTGCAGAGCGGGAAGTCCGCCACGATGTTGCCTTCGATGGCCGCCTCGAGCAGCGGCCACTGAAACCACGACGGATCGCGCAGATGGCATCGCTCGATCCGATCGCCGTTCAGGCGCAGCCAGGCCAGGATGTCGCCGCGGAAACCTTCGACGAGCGCCATGCCTTCGCAGGGCTCTGCCGCATTGTGCAACGGCACTTGCACCGGGCCGGCCTCGAGGCCGATGAGGATCTGGTACGCCAGCGCAAGACTCTGCTCAACCTCGCGGATCCGGATCCAGACCCGGGCGTTGACGTCGCCGTCGCTAAGGACGGGGACTTCGAAACGGAGGCCGTCATAGGGGAGATAGCCGGGCTTGCGTCGGGCGTCATGGTCGCGGCTGCTCGCGCGCCCGACATAGCCCCCGGCAGCGAATTGCCGGGCGAGCGTTGGAGCAACGATGCCGGTGCCGACGGTGCGGTCCTGCAACGAGGCGGTGTTGTCATAGAGCTCGACCAGCGCAGGGAAATGCCGGCGGATCTGGTCGAGCGCGGCCCGGATCGCGTCGGCTCCATCGCCGGCGATATCGCGCGCGACGCCGCCGGGCACGACAAGGTCGCGCATCAGGCGGTGGCCGAACGCAGCGTCGGCGGCGCGCAGCACGGATTCGCGCAGCACGGCGCAATGCGCCTGCATCAGCGCAAATGACGCATCGTTGCAGATCGCGCCGATATCGCCGAGATGATTGGCCAGCCGCTCGAGTTCGGCCATCAGCGCTCGCAGCAACAGCGCGCGCGGCGGCACGGCAATCCGCTGCGCGGCCTCGACGGCCTGCGCGAACGCAAGCCCATAGGCGACCGTGCTGTCGCCGGAGACCCGGCCGGCGAGCCGCGCGGCCTGCTCGATCGTGCTCCCCGCCGTCAGCCCTTCGACGCCCTTGTGGGTGTAGCCGAGCCGCTGCTCGAGGCGGACCACCGTCTCTCCGCTCGCGGTAAAGCGGAAATGCCCGGGCTCGATGATGCCGGCATGCACCGGACCGACTGCGATCTGATGCAGGCTGTCCCCCTCGGCCGGGAGGAATTGATAAGGCGCTGCGTCCGCCGATGCATCGAGACGTTCGCCCAGCGGGAAGCGCGTTTGCCAACGGCCATGATCGAGCCAGGGACGGGAATCCGGTGTGTCTGTCGCTTGCAATCCGAAGAGGTCGTGCAGGGTGCGCTCCAATCGAAGCGCCGGCGGATGATGGGCCGCGACCGAAGGGAATTGGCGATCGGGACAATCCAGGCTGATCACGCCGATATCGGACGTGAGGTCGTCGAGGATGGCCATGTGCACCCGCGACGGCTCACCCCACAGCCCGAGCAGGCTCAGGCCGCCATCCGCAAATGCGTGAGCTGTGGTGCGCCAGGTATCGCCGTCCACCACGGCGCGCGGCCATGGATGATGCCGTTCGATCCTGTGGCCCGCCCGGATCAGATCGATCAACCTCGGCATATCCCGTTCTCCCTCGCGCTAACCCAGCAGGTTGGCGACGTGCTGGAACCAGACGACCAGCGGTCCCGGAAGGTAGATGCCCGCAGTCAGCACCAGCGCGAAATGCGCGAACATCGGCAAATAGGACGCATCCGCCGGCGCGGCATTGCCGCGCGGCTCGCCGAACGCAAGGCTGGTCAGGCGCAGGATCAGCGCGCCGAAGGCGAGCAGCAGGCCGAACACCAGCGGGATGGCGAGCAGCGGCTGGCGCGCGAAGGTGGAGCTGACGATGAGGAATTCGCTCATGAAGATACCGAGCGGCGGCAGGCCGGCGATCGCGACCACGCCGATCACGAGACTCCAGCCGAGCGCCGGATGCGACTCGGTCAGGCCGCGAATGTTGGCGATCCGCTGCGTGCCCTTCACCTGCGCAATGTGGCCGACCGCGTAGAAGATTCCCGACTTGGTGAGGCTGTGCATCACCATGTGCAGCAGGCCGGCAAAGTTGGCGAGCGGGCCACCCATGCCGAACGCAAACACGATGATGCCCATATGCTCGATCGACGAGTAGGCGAACAGCCGCTTGATGTCGCGCCGCCGGTAAAGCATGAAGGCGGCGAACAGCAGCGAGGTCAGCCCCATGGTCACCATCAGCGGGCCCGGCGATATCGCATCCGGATTGGCGGCGAGTAGGATCTTGAAGCGGAGCACCGCGTAGAGCGCGACGTTGAGCAGCAGGCCGGAAAGCACGGCGGAGATCGGGGTCGGGCCCTCGGCATGTGCATCCGGAAGCCAGGCGTGCAGCGGCGCCAGGCCGACCTTGGTGCCGTATCCGAGCAGCAGGAAGATGAAGGCGACGTTGAGCAATGCCGGGTCGAACGTCGCCGCACGGCTGATCAGCACCGTCCACACCATGGCGTCCTGACCCTCGCCGACCACCGGCAGGGCCGCCATGTACACCAGGATCGTGCCGAACAGCGCCAGCGCGATGCCGACGCTGCCGAGGATGAAATACTTCCAGGCCGCTTCCAGCGCTGCATGGGTCCGGTAGATGCCGACCATCAGCACGGTGGTGAGCGTCGCGATCTCGACCGCGACCCAGATCAGGCCGATATTGTTCGACACGAATGCGAGGTTCATGCCGAACATCATCACCTGATACATGGCATGGTAAAATCGCAGATAGCCCGGCGTCAGCCGTCCGGTCTCGAGCTCATGGGCGATATAGCTCGCGCTGAACACGCTCGTGGTGAATCCCACGAAGGTGTTGAGCACGATGAAGACGATGTTGAGATCGTCGATCAGCAGGTACTGGCCGGGTTGCCGGCGCTCGACCACGAGCAGCGAAAGCGCCGCCAGCAAGGTGCCGAGACTGGCCACGATGTTGAGACCCGCGGTCAACCGGTAGCCGGGCAGCGCGGCCAGCACCGCCGCGGCGGTGATCGGTATCAACAGAACCCAGGTGACGGCATCCGACGCGGCAGTCATCGGCGCTCCCCCCTGAATTCATCGAGCGCGCCGACGTCGACGGTGTCGAACCGCTCGCGAATGCGGAACAGGAACACGCCGATCACGATGAACGCGATCAGGATCGAGAAGGCGACGCTGATCTCGACGACGAGCGGCATGCCCTTGGCGCCGGTCGCGGCCAGCACCAGGCCGTTTTCCAGCGACATGAAGCCGACCACCTGGCTGACGGCGTTGCGCCGCGTCACCATGACGAGCAATCCCAGCAGCACCACCGACAGCGCGAAGGCGAGGTCTTCCCTTGCCAGCGGATCGGCGGCGCCGGTGACGCGCAGCATCAGCACCATGGACAGGGCGACGAGCCCCATGCCCGCAAGCATGGTCGGACCGATGCTCACCGCGGTCTCGATATCGCGATGAATGCCGAGCTGCTTGATGATCCGATGCAACGCCACCGGGATGACGATCGCCTTGAAGACCAGTGCGATGGCCGCGGTCACGTAGAGATGCGGCGCATTCTGGATGAAGGCCTGCCAGGCGACGGAAGCTGCGAGCACCACGGCATGAAGTGCGAAGATGTTCAGCAGCGCATACAGGCGGTCCTGGTACAGCATCATGAAGCTGATCAGCACGAGCCCGCCGGCGAGCAGATGGGCGATGTCGAAGGCGAGGTTGTGCATCAGAAGCCCCGTGACACGAACCGAAGCAGCGTGCCGAGCAGGCCGAGCATCAGCGCCGCGCCGAGGAATTCGGGGACGCGGAACACCCGCATCTTGGCCGTCGCGGTCTCGAACACGGCAAGGAGAAAGCTCGCGACCGCAAGCTTGAGGATGTAGGCGGCAACGCTGACGAGATAGGACAGCGGCCCCGCGCCTTCCGTGGTGATCTGCCACGGGAAGAACACGCAGATGATCAGGGAGATGTAGAGCAGCAGCTTGAGGAAGGCGCCGAACTCGATCATGGCGAGGTGACGCCCGGAATATTCGAGGATCATCGCCTCGTGCACCATGGTCAGCTCCAGATGCGTCGCCGGGTTGTCGACCGGGATGCGGGCGTTTTCGGCGAGCGCCACCATGATGAGGGCGATCATCGCCATGCCGAGCGAGACGCGCAGTCCGACTTCGGACGACGCCATGAAGGTTGCGACCGTCGATAACTGGGTCGAGCCGGCAATCAGCGCGACGCAGAACACCATCAACAGCATGGCCGGCTCGGCGAGTGCGGCGATCATCACCTCGCGGCTGGAGCCGATGCCGCCGAAGCTGGTGCCGACGTCCATGCCGGCAAGCGCGAGGAAAAACCGCGCGCTGCCGAGCAGGGCGACGATCGCGATCAGGTCGGCGCTCCAGTTGAATTGCAGCCCGGTCGCAAATGTCGGGACCAGCGCCGCCGCGACCCAGATGGCCGCGAACGTCACATAGGGCGTGACGCGGAACAGCCAGGACGCGTTTTCGGCGAGCACGACCTCCTTGCGCAGCAGCCGCAGCAGATCGCGGTAGGGCTGGAAGATCGACGGTCCCTTCCGCCGCAACAGGCGGGCCTTGATCTTGCGCACGACACCGGTCAGCAGCGGCGCGAGCAGCAGCACAAGCGCCATCTGGCCCAACTGAACGAGGATGTCCGAGATCACGACCATACCGCGAGCGCCAGCAGCAATGTGACGAGGGTTGCGAACACCAGGCTGAGATAGCGGCGGATGGTCAGGAACTGGAGCTGGTTCAGCCGGTCGGCGAAAAACCACACCATTTCAGTCACGGGTGTGTAGAGCCGCTCCCAGACCAGATCGTGCATATCGACCTTGAGGCGGGCCGCCCGCATCTCGCCCGGCGCGGGCATGTCGACATGCTCGCGGGCCTGGAACACCAGCGTGCCGAACACGCGCCGGATCGGCTGCACGAAGCTCACGCCGGAATACTGCGCTGCCGGTGTCGGGTCAGAGAAGCCGCAACCCCAGGCCGGTCCGCGCCGGATCGCGCGCGACGCAAAGCGATGGATAAAATACACCGCGAGCGACGCCGCGGCGGTGATGAAAGCAAAGACGAGCAATCCGTTGTAGGAACTGCGGCTCTCCGCAATCGGAACGATCGAGAGCCAGGCGTCGTCCAGCTGAACCGGCATCCGGTGGCCGATCACGGCCTGCGCAACCGGCGAAAGCGCGTCAATCACCAGGCCCGGCACAATGCCGGCGAGGAAGCAGAGTGCGGCGAGGCTGAACATCGCGGCGAGCGACCAGCGATCGACCTCGCGGGCGGCTTCTGCGGCCGGGCTCCGCGCGCGGCCGAGGAACGTGACGCCGAAAGCCTTGACGAAGCATGCAGCGGCGAGCGCGGCGGCCAGCGCCAGCAAGGCGCCGACCGCGGGCACCATGATCTTCAGCAGCCATTGCGGCAAATCGGGGCTCTGCAGGACGGCCTGAAACATCAGCCACTCCGACACGAATCCGTTGAACGGCGGCAGCGCCGAGATCGCGACGCAGCCGACCAGAAAGACGAAGCTCGTGAGCGGCATGCGGTGGATCAGGCCGCCGAGCTTCTCCATGTCGCGTTCGCCGGTCGACATCAGCACCGCGCCGGCCCCGAAGAACAGCAGGCTCTTGAAGAACGAATGGTTCAGAACGTGGAACAATGCGGCCGTGAAGGCGAGGGCCGCCGCGAGGCCGAGGCCGTTCGCCTGAAATGCCAGCGCAAGGCCGAGGCTTGCGAAGATGACGCCGATGTTCTCGATCGTGCTGTAGGCGAGCAGGCGCTTGAGATCCTTCTCCATCAGCGCGTAGAGGATCCCCATGACGGCGGTGGCGCCGCCGAGGATGAGAACCGCGACACCCGCCGACCAGCTTGGCGGCCCGAGCAGATCGAATACGATCCGGATGAATCCGTAGATCGCAACCTTCGTCATCACGCCGCTCATCAGCGCCGAGACATGGCTCGGCGCGGCGGGATGAGCCAGCGGCAGCCACACGTGCAACGGGATCAGGCCGGCTTTCGACCCGGCGCCGAGCAGCATCAGCGCGAGCACCAGTGCGGCTTCGGACGGGGTGTGCTGAGCAGCGCGGATGGCCGCAAAGCTGTAGCTGCCGCCGGCTCCCGCCAGCAGGCCGAAGGCAAGCAACAGAGCCAGCGTTCCGAAGCTTGCCATCACGAGATAGACGTAGCCTGCGCGGGCGTTATCCGCGTCACGGTGATGCGCCATGACGAGCGCCCACGACGCGAGCGACATGAATTCCCAGCACAAGAGGTAGGTGAACGCATCGTCGGCGAGCACGACGAGATTCATGCCGGCCAGGAACGCCGGGAAAAAGGGAAGGATGCGCTGCGGCGCGGATTCGTGGCTGCCGTAGCCGAGGCCATAAAGACTTGCGGCCGCACCGCCGAGATTGACCACGACGAGAAAGAATGCGGCGAGCGCGTCAAGGCGAAAATGCGATCCCAGCCAGGGCAAGCCGATCGGCAGAGCCAGTTCTGTCGCGCTGGTACGGGAGATGAGCGCGAGCAGGGCCCCGGCCAAGGCGACCAGCGAAATCGAAAAGGTCGTGCCGTAGACGATGGCTGTCGATTGGCGCGATCTGCTCGCTGCAATCGCGAGAGCGGTCGTTCCCAGCAGGGCGGCTACACACCAGATCTGCTGAGTGACCGCCGGGATCATGTCTGCACCGTCGGTGAGCCTGATCCGGCCTTCAATCGCACCCCGCGGCCGCCGCCGTTGCTGACGGCACCCTCATTGATGACCTCGACGCCGGCTGTGCCGAGCGCGTCGATCAGTTTCACGAGCGAGTCGACGTTGCCGCGAATGGTACCTTCGCTCGCCTCCATCCGCTGGATGGTTGGCACCGAAAGTCCGGACAGCTCGGCGAGCTGCCGTTGGTCGATGCCGAGCAAGGCTCTGGCCGCTCGTAGCTGCGCCGCGGTGATCATCGATTAATGGCCGTCGATGTGAGAGTCGCGTCGATTTGGATGTCATTTATACACACCAAGTAATGATGTTACAAGTACAACAAATGATGTTTTATACATCATTCCAATGTGCGGTCCTCAACGCGAGCGGTATCCGCGCGCCGACGAGGCTTCGCTGATGCGCACTCAGTCGGAGATTTTTCGATAGACCGCCGCGGCGTGGCGCAGCAGCCGGCTCTTGCGCTTCCGCTCGTGGACGCGCTGGTGCTTGGCCTTGCGCTCGTGGGCGCGTTGCGCGGGTGCATCGGCGCTCTCGAGCAGCCCGCGACGGACCTCGTCATCGTTCAATTCGCCGAGCAATTGCTGTCCCTTGCGCAGATGCTTCAGGATGATCCGCCATGACGCGTATTCGTCGGGGGGCAAGCCGCCCTCCGAGAACTCGATCGCGTAACGCAGCCGCTTGCTGGCGAGACGGACGCGGTGGCGCTTGTTCTTGCCCATGCCTTGCAGCCCGCGGCTCTTCTGGCACAGCTTGCCATGCCATCGCGCCAGCCGCCGCGCGTGAAACACCGCAACCGGCACGGCTCGCCGCTGCGCGGCGCGGGGGTCCTGCCGCGTGGTCCAGGGGCCGCTGCCGACCCAGTCCCACATGCCGTCGAACCATCGCCAGTATCGATCGCTTTGCAACGCCTCCTTGAGCGCCTCGAACGCGTCTGTTCGCGCCGTCTGGAGCATGCCTTCTTCAGGCAGGCCCTTGCTGTTCTCGATCGCGACGTCGAGGTCGCGCGTGGCGCCGAGATGGGCGCTCAGCCATTTCAACTCGGATTTCAGTCGCGTCCATTCGGCGTCCGCCACCATCGGCCCATAGAAGGCGATCGCCGCCTTCAGCCGCGTCAGCGCGATACGGGTCTGGTGCAGCGCGGCGGGATCGCCGGAGCTCATGGCCTCGTGATTGGTCGAGACTTCCTCGAGGCATTCGGACAGGATCAGGCGGAACGCGGTCTCACAACGCATGGCTTCGCTGAGATGGCGTGGCCGCTTCGGGCGGACAACACGCTCCCTGGCCGGACTTGCCGCTAACGTCATGACACTCTCGTGACCCCGCTAGAGCCGCAACGCAGCTCCCGGATGCAAAGATTTCCCGTTTGGTCGATGTCGATCAAGCGTTTTCTGCCGGCTGCAGCGCAGCGATGCGGCGACGCGATCAAAATGTCGCAATCAATCCGACGGCGGGAGCTCGTTTCGGTCGATATACCGGCTGAAACTTTCCGGGGAACATCAAGGTTTCGAAGCCGCGGCAAAGGGAGGGTGGAGTTCGCCGCAGCGCCGGATATTTCGTGCACGAAATATCTTGATATTTCGCATACGAAATATATAACGGCGTTATGAAAGCGGAACACCGGCTGATCTTTCTCCTGACCGTGGGCTATCGCCGGTTGCAGCGCGCCATCGAGCAGGAGACGGCCATCCACGATCTGACGTCGGCCCAGGCCGGCGTGCTGTTCTTTCTCGGGCGCAATGACGGCGCGCTGATCGGCGACGTCTCGCAGGCGCTCGACATCGTGCCGTCGGCGATGAGCGGCCTCGCCGACCGGATGGAACGTGCAGGTCTCGTGAAGCGCCGGCGCGATGGCGAGGACGGGCGCAGCCAGCGGCTCCATCTGACCGCGGCGGGGCAGGAACTCGGCAAGCGCGCCGCAACGCGGACCAGGGCGATCAATAGCCGCCTGATGGACGGCTTCTCGGACGCGGAGATCGAGGTGGTGTCGCGCTGGCTGACCAGCCTGCAAGACAAGTTTCCGAAAGACAAAGACAGCTAGAGCGTCTTCAAGCGAAGTGGCTACCGGTTGGCGTGAAGAAGGCGCGTCAAACACGAACCGAGCAACAGGAGTGAAGCATGAGTGAAGTGGTCGTAGTGCTGGACGGTGGCGTCCTCACCGTGACGATGGCGCGCCCGGACAAGAAGAACGCGATCACCAACGCGATGTATGGCGCGATGGCCGATGCGCTCGAGCGCGCGGAGGGCGATTCTGCGATCCGCGCCGTGCTGTTGCAGGGCGACGGCGACAGCTTTACCGCAGGCAACGATCTCGCCGATTTCGCGGCGGTGTCGCGCGGCGTGCAGGGCGAGCGCCACGTGACGCGCTTCCTCGCCGGGCTAGCCAAGGCGACGCGGCCGCTGGTTGCCGCCGTGCAGGGCAATGCGGTCGGCATCGGCACCACCATGCTGCTGCATTGCGACCTCGTCTACCTCGCGCCGACCGCGCGGCTGATCACGCCGTTCGTCAATCTGGCGCTGGTGCCGGAGGCGGCCTCGACCTATCTGCTGCCGCAGCGCATCGGCTATGCGCGGGCCTATGCGATGTTCGCGCTCGGCGAACCGGTCGAGGCGGAGACGGCGGTCTCGATCGGCCTCGCCAACGCGGTTGTGCCGCTCGCGGACCTGCGCGGCAAGGCCCGCGCGGCGGCGGACGCGCTGGTGAAGCGGCCGTTCGGCTCGCTCCAGCACACCAAGGCACTGATGCGCGACCCCGCCAGGATCAGCGCGCAGATGGCGCGTGAGGGCGAGATCTTCCAGGAGCGGCTGATGAGTGCGGAAGCACGCGAGGCCTTTGCCGCCTTTGCCGAGCGCCGCCAGCCCGATTTCTCTAAGATTACCGGCTAGGCCCGAAGCGTGGGCCGCCACGCAAGGGCGGCCCCATTGCTTTGGGGTTGACGGCCTCGCCGGCTTCGAACATCTCCTGTCGGGGCATAGCGCAACCCGGCGAGGCGAGGCATGAGCGACAGTCACACGCTGCGCGGCGATGGAATCGCCGCGACCATTTCGGCGCAGGGCGCCGAATTGTCGTCGCTCAGAAATGCCGACGGGACCGAACTGTTGTGGCAGGCCGGCCCGCAATGGCCGCGTCATGCGCCCATCCTGTTCCCGATCGTCGGCCGATTGAAGAACGATACGCTGCGCCACAACGGCACGACCTATCCGATGACGCAGCACGGCTTTGCGCGGGATCGCCGCTTTGCCTGGGTGGAGCAGGGGCACCGATCCTGCAAGCTTGCGCTCACCGACGATACGGAGACGCGTGCGCGCTATCCCTTCGCGTTCAGGCTCGAGGTCACCTATACCGTTGATGGCGCCGATCTCGATGTCGCCTTCGACATCGTCAACACCGGCACCGAGACGCTGCCGGCCTCGCTCGGCGGTCATCCCGCCTTCAACTGGCCGCTGCTTCCGGGGGGGCGGAAGGAAGCCTACGCGCTGACCTTCGCGAAGGATGAGCCGGCGCCGATCCGGCGGCTTGAGGGCGCGCTGATGCGGCAGCAAGCCGAGCCGAGTCCGATCAGGGGCAGGGTGCTGGCGTTGTCCGAGCAATTGTTCGACGACGATGCCATGATCCTCGATCAGGTTGCGAGCGCGTGGGTCCGCTTTGCTGCTGCGCAGGGACCCGCGATCGAGCTGTCCTGGCGCGGCTTTCGCGAACTTGGCATCTGGTCGAAGGTCGGCGGCGCGGCGTTCCTCTGCATCGAGCCGTGGCACGGTTTCGCCAGCCCGGTCGAATTCGATGGCGAGTTCGCCGGCAAGCCCGGCCTCTTGCACATCGCGCCGGGCGCGCAGCAGTCACTGGGCTATCGCATTCGCGTGAGCCGACGAAAGAACAGGTCAATGTGCGCGGGGGCTGAGTGCACTGGTGATCGCGCCGACCGATGGCGGGTTCTCGTTCGCCCAGGCCTCGTGCGCGGCCAGGTCGCGGTAATGCTCGGCCATGCGTAGCAGCCGCTCGCGGATGCCGGCTTCTTCCTCGCCCTTGGCCTGATCGGTCAATTGCGCGGCGCGTTCGAGAAGCGTTTTCGGATCGATCACGACAAGCTCCAAATCCGGTTTTCGCCAAGCGGACAACTGTTACAGGCAAGCACAGTTCCTGCCATGGTTTGATGACAGCGCATTCAGAGCTGGAACAAGCCGAGTCCCGCCATCACATCGCGCTTGGTGCTCTCGGTGATCTCCCGGGCTTTCAGGGTTCCGCGTCTGATCACGTCAGCGACATGGTCGCGATCGCCCGCCAGCTCGGCGCGCCGGGTCCGGATCGGTGCGATCAGGGCTTGCAGGATGTCCTCGAGCCGCCGCTTGACGGCTGCGTCGCCGAGACCGCCACGCCGATAGCGCGCCTTCAATTCCTCGACGGCGTGGCGATCGTCGTCGAACGCGTCGAGATAGAGGAAGACGACATTGCCCTCGATCTTGCCGGGGTCGCCGACGCGCAGATGATCGGGATCGGTGAACATCGCACGCACCGCGGCCGAGATGTCCTTGGGCGAGGCCGAGAGAGCAATCGCATTGCCGGCGGATTTGCTCATCTTGGCGCGCCCGTCGACGCCCGGCAGCCGTCCCGCGCGTGGTATGACGGCCACGGCCTCCTGCAGGATCGCACGGCCGGCGAGTGCGTTGACGCGCCTGATGATCTCGTTGGTCTGCTCGATCAGGGGAGCCTGGTCCTCGCCGACCGGCACGACGGTGGCCCGAAACGCGGTGATGTCGGCGGCTTGCGCCACCGGGTAGCACAGGAAGCCCGCCGGGATGTCGCGTCCGAATCCGCGGGCGCGGATCTCGTCCTTGATGGTGGGATTGCGCTCCAGCCGCGCGACGGTGACGAGATTGAGATAGAGCATCGACAATTCCGCAAGCGCCGGAAGTTGCGACTGCAGGCAGATCGAGGTCCGTTCGGGATCGATGCCGACGGCGAGATAATCCAGCGCGACCTCGACGACGTTGCCGCGGACCTTGCCGATGTCGTGCGCATTGTCGGTCAGCGCCTGCATGTCGGCGAGCAGCAGGTATTGCTCATGGCTGTCCTGAAACGCGAGGCGGCTTCGAAGCGAGCCGACGTAATGGCCGAGATGCAGCGGCCCGGTGGTGCGGTCGCCGGTGAGGATGATCGGTTTGGTCACGGCTTATCTCCATTCGGTTGAATGGGGACACCGCATGCGGGCTGGATGAGGTGAAAGAAAAAGGCCGCCCAATGCGGCGGCCCCGAAATGCATGAACGCGTTCGGCCCGCCTGTCAGTCGGCGAGCCACCAGAGATTGGCGATCAGGATCGAGCGGTTCATGGCGTGACGCGTAAGGCAATCGAGCGAGCCGGTCAAGACCGCGTAGCCAGTCATTTCTTGCTGGAATTGTGACGGACTATTTGTTGCACGAGAACGCTTCATGAATGCTATCCCGGATCCACTTGATGCACTGTAGCTATGCTCGAGTAATCGCTCCCCGGTGCTCCTCCGAGAACACGTGCGCGTAAAGGTTGGCGATCCATTGCTTACCTTCCTGCGTGACCCGCAGATATCGAAGTGCGTCGCCGATATAGGGGCAGACGGCCTTCCAGAAGAAAGCAGGGTACGCTGCACGTAGATCATCGGGAGTCTGATATCCGAGTTTCTCGCTTGCGCCAGTCTCCTGAAATTCGGCAAACAAGGCTGACGTCTTCCGCAAATAGTCAATGTCGGCCAATTGGCCGATCAAATCCGCGGCACGAAGCAGGCCGGGATAATCTGCCGTACTGGTATGCTCCTCTTCCCCCGGTACCGGAAAGCGCGTGTGCTCGATGTTTGCCTCGATTTCTTTTGTGTCGATGGAGGTCAAGCTCACCTTGCCGAAACGCTCGCGGACGAAGAGCTTGGATCGTGTCACATGATAGGGGGTCAAGGATGCGTCCGTGGCTCCAGCAGATATCCGGACGCGATCACCGTTTTCGTTGCAAACATAAAGTCCGTCCCGGTCGCCTCGACATACCCCGCGTACATAGCCGATGTCGTGGCATAAGAGCGAAATCATGAAATGGAGCCAGTCGCGCGGCCTGACGCCGCCTTCGCTCGTATGCTTCCCGAGTAAAATGTTCTGTCCCACCAACGTCACCATGATGGTGTGGTTCATGTCGTGGTAGGCCGCATCGCTATTGGCAATATTCTCCAACGCGAGGCGCCCAACGAAACCGATGATGTCCGGATAGGCGGGCTCGAGGATTCCGTAGATTTGGCCGTATGTACCTTTAAGTTGATCGACAAACGCTTGGATGACAATTTGAGTTGGGTTGAACATGATCGCCTCCAATGCGCGGATGCTATGCCGGTTTGGGTATTTCGTCACCGGGTTGTTGGTCCCGCGAATTGGGCCGGAGCCTGGTAGCCGGAGGCCCGTCGAGCCCGGTTTTGAGAGCTACCCGGGATGAGGCAAGGCTGAACTGTTGCTGACGGCCCATCGCGATCAATGCACCCGACCGTCAAACGGTCCGCTGTGAGGTGCACACCGGATTTTGCTGAGACCGGGCGAAACGGTCGCGCTCGACCTGAAGCTGACGCGAGAGCCCTAGTTAATGCCCTTCAAAGACTAGCGCGGTCTTTGGGTCCGAACTCGAGCTTGTCGCTCTCGGAGGTCTCCGGTACCGCGAAGAGCGTCGGTAGGCTGCGGTACCAAGTTGCCAACCAGGCGATGCCCACCAGAAGCACAATGCCCAAGACACTCACGAGTATCTGGGCAAAAATTCCGCCCGAGACCTGAACAAGTATCCAGTGAGCAGCGAACGATAGGAACCGCCGAAGCAAAACACAGGAGGGAGCGTCGAAATCCGGCAGGGCGGTCCTGGCGCCACCAAAGTCCACGTTGAACCGTCATCAATCCAGCGGGGACTAACCATTCAGCGCGGCTGGTCCAACCGCAAGCGAAAAAGTCCGCGAAGCCGCCGCAGCCGAATGCCTTATATGGACCCTCTCCATGCCCGACACCCATGTCCGCGACTCCTCGTGGAAAACCGATCTAATCTGGCACTATTTCCACACCGTCACGACGGTGGCCAAGGCACCCACCGCCTATCGCAAGTTCTACAGCAATCAGGACGCCAGCGACGAATTGGACAACCGCCATCGCGTCTATGAAATGCTGGTGGATGAACAGCTGCACACCCTTCCCGCCCTGGCGGCGACCGCTGACGCGTCGATGGAAAACTACAAGAAGAGCAAGCTGCCGTGGAACCAGAACAATGGCGGTTTCCTCAAGGCAGTTAACAATGAATATTGGTGCGGTTCGATCATCAAGATCGTGTTTGTCCGCTACATGGGCTGGAAAATGGCCGAACCGACGGCGCGCGACCAGGTGAGCGCGGGCCGCGATCCCAGCAAAGCGGTGGATTGGACAATCAAGAATCTCGAAAACAAGGTGCCGGTGAGGGCCTCCCTCGGCGGCGCTCATTATGTGGGCATCGTCGGGCACCGCACATCGGGAGCCGACGGCAAGATCACCGAGTTCCTGTGCCTCGACCCATGGGCCTACGGCATCGACGGGGGCAATCGGGACATGAAATATGCCGGTACAAAGACCGCCTTTCTCGGGATCAGCAAACGCGACGGCGCGATATGGACCTACAGCAATAAGGCCGTCGCCTTCGTCGAACGGCCATCCTAGGAAACCATATCTGGCCAGGGGCGCCGGAACGTCGGCCAGGACCCGGACGCAGACGTTCCGAGGATGTCCGACTGGTCTCTATGCGCTCCGCCTGACCTCAGCAATTATGAGGCTTTCAAGCTCCCTGACGGCTTCTGCTTCAGTAATGCCGCTAACAAGCGCCACTTCTCCTGACAGGCGTTCGACTGCCGCAGCGTACAGTTGTCGTTCGCTGTAGCTCTGCTCGGCATTGACCGCGGGCCGATACAGATCGCGCATGACCTCCGCGATAGCGATAATATTGCCCGAATTGATCTTGCTTTCGTATTCTTGGGCAAGCCGGGACCAATTACCCCGCGCTTTGTGCGGCGCCTGCCCCAGAATTCGTCGCATGTGCTCGATGGAAACGGGATCGGACAGTTGGCGCATTCCGACGTTTGCCGCCTTCCTCGTCGGAACGCGTAGCGTCATCTTGCTCTTCGCGAAATAGACGACAAAGCACTCGAGGCAAGCCCCCGCCATTGTCTGTTCCTCAATCGCTACAATTTGGCCGACGCCGTGCGCAGGGTATACGATCAAGTCCGTTGCTCTAAATCCAAAGCGTGTCTCGCCGTCCTGGCCCTTATTCGTTTCATCGGCGGAGGTCGCTGATGCTGAATGTGTGTGGTTCGAATAACTAGATCTGGTCTGATTATCGAAATTCATTTCGCGAAGCTCCATGGCTTCTGGAATGGGCTCGTGCCAATTCCAGCTCTAATCAATCAGCGTCTGAAACAAACTGCCGGGCTGGAAATGATTCATGTTGCCCGATCTGATCCCTAACCAATAAGCCGTGAGCGCGGGCGCCGCCACGAGAATGACGGCTCCAATTTCTATTCCCTTCAATCGCTGTGGCTTCTTGGCAACGTGTTCCCACTCGGCGAAATCAATCGTTCCGTGCCGATGAAACGAACACTTGCCAAACCCAGAGACGCGATCTCTCATGCCTCGATCAGCTCACTCATTCGTACCGCAGGCGCGATGATGCCGCGACCGCTTGGGGTCAAAAGCCGCCGATAGCGACCGAACCCATGGATTCCCGGTTCACTTCGGAGAGCCGTCATTCCCGTTGGTCATCCAAAGACCGTCAGCTATGGGCCAATTGCGACATTCAAACTGAAATCAGTCCTACGGAATCTCACGATTTTTGGCTGCGCCGCGTTGCCGCTTTGGAATAAGCCGTGACGCGGTCGAGCAAGGCCCCGGCTTTGATCAGGTCCGAGCGCTCGCTGGCCGTGAGGCATGCATCCATGGCTTCGGTGAGCCAGTGCTCGCCGCGGGCGCGGCTGTCATCGAGAAATCGCTGCCCGGCTGAACTAAGCCGGAGCCTGACTTTGCGCCGGTCCTTGGTGTCCGGCGTCCGCACGATCAGCTTGCGCGCTTCGAGGGAGCGCAGCGCTGCAGCAAGATTTGAAGAGCGCATGCCTTCGTCAGCCGCGAGCACCGAAGGTGTGGCCGACTCGCCGTGGCGGTCGATCGCACCCAGCACGAGCAACCGCGCCCAGGATCGATCGTCCGCGGTGGCTTCACGACGCAGCCGGCGGGAAGCGTCCATCAACTGTTTTCGCAGTTGCGTGATGTCGCGGTTCCGGCGTTGAATTTTCATATTGCTACTATCAAATAGCTATTGACGGATAGCAATAGAGGCCATGAGCGATCTGTTGAATGCTTCCGTGCAGGAGGACTGCTGCGCTGGCCGCCTCCGGCAATCGTGACGATCGCAGCCCACCTCATCATCCAAAATCAGTTGAGGAGATCACGATGACGTCCAAAACCCTGAGAAAGTTGATCGAGGAAAAGCCGTTTGTGACCTGTCCCGGTGTCTTCGATCTGGTCTCCGCCAAGCTCGCCGATCGCACCAAGGCCGACGCGCTCTACATGACAGGCTATGGGGTCGCGGCGTCCTACCTCGGACTGCCTGATGCCGGTCTAGCGACCTATTCGCAGATGCTAGATCGCGTGCAGGTTATCGCCCAAACCGTGCGCAAGCCGCTGATCGCCGATGGCGATACCGGTTACGGTGGTCTGCTGAATGTTCATCATACGGTCCGCGGCTACGAGAAGGCTGGAGCCGCAGCGATCCAGCTTGAAGATCAGCAGAGCCCTAAGAAATGCGGGCATACGCCGAACCGGCACGTGATCTCTGCCAAGGAGATGGTCAACAAGTTGACCATCTCGAACGATGCCCGCTCGTCGAAAGATTTCCTAATCATCGCGCGCACGGACGCTCGCACGCAACTTGGTCTCGAAGAAGCGATCCGCCGCGGCGAAGCCTATGCTAAAGCCGGGGCCGACATTATTTTCATCGAGAGTCCGGAATCGGAAGCGGAGATGCGAAAGATCGGAATGGCTTTGGGCGTGCCGCTGGTCTCGAACCAACTACACGGGGGTCGGACCCCCATTCTCAGTCAGGATAAACTTAGGGAAATCGGCTACCGGATGGCTATTTATCCGACGGCGGGCCTGCTCGCTACCGCTTATGCTCTGAACAACGTCTATAGTGCGCTGGCCGAAGACAAGCCGGTGCAGGAGCCGCTCTATGACTTCAACGTGTTCAGCTCGTTGATTGGTTTTCAGGAGGTGTGGGCTTTCGAGGAAAAATACGCCTCATTGGAAGCGGATTGAGCCGCGACGTGACCGACACATCTGGAAGCCAGCCGGAAGTCTATGACCGCACGACGATCACGCTGCACTGGGCGACCGCAATTCTCGTCGCGATCCAGTTTCTAATCGGTAGGACAACTAACCTTCTGCAGCGGGGCCCGCTTCGGGTCGACATCTGGTCCGTGCATGTCCTGTTTGGTTTTGCGTTCGCGAGCGTAGTGATCTTCGGAATGTTCTGGCGCGCCACACGCGGCCGTAGATTGCCGCCGATTAACCGCGGCGTCCTCCATGTGACGGCAGTGGCAATGCACCGGCTGATCGATCTGCTGCTCGTGATCATGGTCGCACTAGGTATCGCCAATGTGTTTGCGCACGGTTTCCCACTGTTCAATATTCTGCACTTTCCGAAATTCGGCGGTGACGAATTCATGCGTAGCGTCAATGCCTGGCACGGATTGATCGCAAATATCATCGTCGTCGTGGCACTGCTTCATTCCGCGGCCGCGCTTTTCCACCGCCATGTGATCAAGGACGGTGTTTTGCGCAGGATGTGGCCAACCCTGACTGAGCGGTGAGCCCGATGACGGCGATTTGGCCGTCTCGAACCGCCGCGCCGCGCGCCCGGGGCGGGCGGCGGGGTTGGACAAAGAGTGACTTTCAGTTCGGCAATGGGTCACGAACGACAAAACTCAAAGTGAGCATGACGCGTCCGCTTTCGGGCGCATCGTGGCCAGAGCATTCCTTGGCCGGGCATGTTGCCTTGCGGTCGAGAAGGGTGCATGGGCCAACATCCCGCCACGATGCAACTGAGCCTATCCGCTTCAGCCTGTATCTCTGCCGCGCCCGGAACTTGGTCGAGCGCTGCTTCAACAAGATCAAGAACTGCCGCCGGGTTGCGACGCACTAGGACAAGCTCGCCGCCAACTACCTTGCTTTCGTTCAACTCGCGTCGATCAGGCTATGGCTGCGCGCTGATGAGCCCGCGTCCTAATTGAACGCCATGCCACCGCTCATCGCGATGGTCTGTCCGGTCATGTAGGGATTGTTGACCAGCAGCATCACGGCCTGCGCCACCTCTTCCGCTGTGCCGAAGCGGCCGACCGGGATCCGGCTGACGAGCTCGCTCTGTCCCTTCATCATGTCGGTCTCGATCAGCGACGGCGCGACGGCGTTGACGGTGATGCCTTCCTTGACGAGGCGTGCGGCATAGCCGCGGGTCATCCCCTCCATCGCCGCCTTGGATGCATTGTAGTGCGGCCCGATCGAGCCGGCGCCGCGCGCCGCGCCGGAGGAGATATTGACGATACGGCCCCATTTGCGGGTGCGCATCATCGGCAGCACCGCCTGCGTGCAGAGAAACGCCGATTTGAGATTGACCGTGATGGTGCGGTCGAAATCCTCTTCGGTGAGGTCGTCGACACCCCTGACGATCGCGATGCCGGCATTGTTGACGAGGATGTCGACCGGGCCGAGCTCGGATTTGGCGCGCTCGACCAGCGCGGCCACGGCGGCAGCTTCCGAGACGTCGGCGGCGATCGCGACGGCGCGGCCGCCGGCGGCGGTGATGCCCTTTGCCAGCGTCTCCGCCTCGGCCGAGCGCTCGCGATAATTGATGGCGACGGCGGCGCCGGCATCCGCCAGCATCTTGACGATCGCCGCGCCGATGCCGCGCGATCCGCCGGTCACCAGTGCCACATGTCCGTGCAGACTGCTTGTTGTCATCAAAGTCACCCTGTTCGACGTCCCCTCGCAGGCTCGCAAACGGGAAGGCGCGGCGCAATGCAACTCTGCTCAAATCTGCGTTGGAGGCCGCAGCGCGGCGAAAAACCGGCTTCCGGGGCCGGAATCGGCCTTGCGTCAGGCCCGGGCCGGCGGCAATGGTTGGGACATCACTTCTTGGCCCACCCACGAGAGATCGATGAGCAAACTGATTGTCCACGCCGGCGAGTTCACCTTTGACGCCCGTTTCGAGGAGCAGCTCGCGCCGAAGACGGTCGCCGCGTTCCGCAAGGCGATGCCGTTCGAGAGCCAGGCGATCCACGTGCGCTGGAGCGGCGAGGGCGTCTGGATGCCGCTCGGCGATCTCGACTTCGGCGTGTCCTACGAGAACCACACCAGCTACCCGGCGCCGGGCCAGATCATCCTCTATCCCGGCGGCATCAGCGAGACCGAGATCCTGCTCGCCTATGGCGGCGTGCACTTCGCCAGCAAGATGGGCCAGCTCGCCGGCAATCACTTCATTACGCTGACCTCGGGGCTGGAGAACCTCACCGCGTTCGGCAAGACCGTGTTGTGGAAGGGCGCGCAGAACATTCGCTTCGAGGAAATCTGATGTGACCGAGGCCCGCTATCCGCGCGATCTCCGCGGCTACGGCCGCAATCCGCCCGATCCGAAATGGCCCGACGCGGCGCGCATCGCCGTGCAATTCGTGGTCAATTTCGAGGAGGGCGGGGAGAACAACATCCTGCATGGTGATCGCGCCTCGGAAGCGTTCCTGTCCGACGTGCTCGGCGCACAGCCCTGGGTCGGCCAGCGGCACGCCAATATCGAGACGATGTTCGAATATGGCGCGCGCGCCGGCTTCTGGCGGCTGTGGCGGATATTCACCGAGCGGAAGCTGCCGGCCACGGTGTTCGGCGTCGCGATGGCGCTGAGGCGCAATCCGGACGTCGTTGTCGCGATGCAGGAGGCGGGCTGGGACATCGCAAGCCACAGCCTGCGCTGGGTCGAGCACAAGGACATGTCGGAGGACGAGGAGCGCGAGGAGATCGCTCGCGCCATTGCCGTGCATGCCGAGGCGACCGGCGCGCGGCCGCTCGGCTGGTACACCGGCCGCTCCTCGATCAACACGCTGCGGCTTTTGATGGAGGCGGGCGGCCTGCGCTATCTCTGCGATTCCTATGCTGACGATCTGCCGTACTGGATCAAGGCAGCCGGCACCGAGCCGCATCTCGTGATCCCCTATACGCTCGATGCCAACGACATGCGCTTCATCAACGCGCAGGGCTTCGGCGGCGGCGAGGAGTTCTACACCTACCTGAAAGACAGTTTTGACGTGCTCTATGCCGAAGGCGCGACCTCACCGAAGATGATGTCGGTCGGGCTGCATTGCCGCGTCGTCGGGCGTCCTGGCCGCGCCGCCGCGCTGATGCGCTTTCTCGACTACATCCAGAAGCACGAGCACGTCTGGGTGCCGACGCGGCTTCAGATCGCCGAGCATTGGCACGCCAATCTCAAGCATCTCGCCGCGGACGCGTTCGAGATCGCCTAGCGCGGTCGTTAGCGAGCCGCGGCCGCTTCGCCTCGCCTGCGGCAGGGCAATCGCATATGGCAAAGAACTTCGTCGTCCCGGACAAGCGCAGCGAAGCGGAGCGCAGATCCGGGACCCATAACCACAGGGCGTGGTGATAAAAGCGAGCTGGGGCCACGGCCTTGTTCAACAACAAGGTTCTGTGGCTATGGGTCCCGGCCTACGCCGGGACGACACCAAGCTTTGCATATGCGATTGCCCTGCCGCCTGCGGGGAGAGACCGGAACGCATCGCCAGATGCGTTCCGGGTGAGGGAGAGCCTCAATGCCCGGCCATATGCCGGCCGATCTCGGTGAGATCAGCCTCGCTGGCGCGGGCCTCATGCACGAACGCGCCGTGGAACATCACGACCAGCCGATCCGACAGCTCCAGCAGCTCGTCGAGGTCCTCGCTGACCAACAGCACCGCCGCGCCGCGGTTGCGCGCGGCCATGATCTCGGCGTGGATTTGCGCCACGGCCGCGAAGTCGAGTCCGAAGCAGGGATTGGCGGCGATCAGCACCTCGACGTCGCCGGAGAGCTCGCGCGCCAGCACCGCGCGCTGCACATTGCCGCCCGACAGTGCCGCGATCGGCGTCTCCGGCGTGCGGGTCTTGATCTTGTAGCGGTTGATCTTGCGCTCGGCGTCGTTGCGGAAGGCCGCACGGTTCAGCCACCAGCCGCCGCGCGCGAACGGGGCACGATCGAACTCGCGAAATGCGATGTTGTCGGCGACGCTCATGCCGCCGACGCAGGCGTTCTTCAGCGGCTCTTCCGGCAGCAGCGACATCCTGTGGCGCCGCATCTCAGCGCGGCTCGCCGTATAGGTCTCGCCCTGGACGCGGATGGTGCCGCTCTCGGCCTGGCGCTGGCCGGCCAGGACCTCCACGAGCTGGCGCTGGCCGTTGCCGGAGACGCCGGCGATGCCGACGATTTCGCCGCTCTTCACCGTCAGCGACACCCCGTGCACGGCGATCGCGCCGGCATCGTCAAGCGCGGTGAGCCTGTCGAGCTCGAGCCGCGGTGCGCCGGTCTCGCCGGTGCGCGGCGGCTGCACCGTCAGCTGCTCGGCGCCGATCATGGTCCGGGCCATCTCGTCCGGTGTCAGCTCGGCGACCCGGCCGCTGCCGGCGAGCTTGCCGCGGCGCAGGATGGTCACCTCGTCGGCAAAGGCCATCACCTCGCGGAACTTGTGCGTGATCATCAGGATGGTGAGCTCGCCCGCAACCACCATGCCGCGCAGCATGCCGAGTACCTCGTCGGCCTCGCCCGGCGTCAGCACCGAAGTCGGCTCGTCCAGGATCAGGAAGCGGCGCTTCAGATAGAGCTGCTTGAGGATCTCGCATTTCTGCCGCTCGCCGGCGGAGATGTCGGATACTTTTGCGTCGAGCGGCACCTTGAACGGCATCCGCGCCAGGAAGGCCTCCAGCTCCTTCTTCTCCTTGCGCCAGTCGACCACGGCAGGAACGTCGTCGCGCGCCAGCACCAAATTTTCGGCCACAGTCATCGCCGGCACCAAGGTAAAGTGCTGGTAGACCATGCCGAGCCCGAGCGCATGCGCGTCCTTCGGATTGGCGATGGCCTGCTGGCGGCCGCCGACAATGATGTCGCCTTCGGTGGCGTGGTAATAGCCCATGATGCATTTCACGAGCGTGCTCTTGCCCGCGCCGTTCTCACCAAGCAAGGCGTGGAACGAGCCTGGACGCACCTTGAGCTCGACATTGTCGAGCGCTGTGAAATCGCCGAACCGCATCGTCATGGCGATGGCGTCGACGCCGAATGCGCCTGATGGTGCGGGCGGCTCGCCGATGATCACGACAGCGCCCCGATCAGGTCGGCGGATTTGGTCACCGCGCCGAACACGCCGCCCTGCATTTTGATCATCTTCAGCGCGTGGTCGTGGTTGCTCCGGTCGGTCGCGCCGCAGCAGTCCTCGACCAGCACGCATTCGAAGCCGCGGTCATTGGCCTCGCGCATCGTGGTATGGACGCAGACGTCGGTGGTGATGCCGGTCAGCACGATGTTCTCGATGCCGCGCAGCCGCAGCATCAGCTCGAGATCGGTGGCGCAGAACGAGCCCTTGCCGGGCTTGTCGATAACAGGCTCGCCCGGCAGCGGCGCAAGATCAGGGATGATCTCCCAACCGGGCTCGCCGCGCACCAGGATGCGGCCGCAGGGGCCGGGATCGCCGATGCCGGCGCCGATCTGGCGCGAGCGCCAGCGCTTGTTGGCGGGCAGGTCGGCCAGATCAGGCCGGTGCCCCTCGCGTGTATGGATGATGTGAAAGCCCTGCGCGCGCATCACCGCGAGCAGCTTCCTGATCGGCTCGATCGGCGCGCGCGTCAGCGAGAGGTCGTAGCCCATCTTGTCGACATAGCCGCCGACCCCGCAGAAGTCGGTCTGCATGTCGATGATGATGAGCGCGGTATTCTCTGGCCGCAGGTCGCCGTTGTAGGGCCAGGCATAGGGCTCGGACTTGATGAAGCGCTCGGGCATGAAATGATCTCGCGAGATGCTATCGGGTGATGGACAATTCGGCGGGCGCGCCGGTCAGCGTGCGCTTCGGCGAGCAGGTGATGATCATGATCGCGAGCGTCAGGATGTAGGGCGCGGCGTTGAACAAATGATAGCCGGAGGTGATGCCGACCGATTGCAGCGCGGGCCCGAGCGCGGCGGCGCCGCCGAAGGCGAGCGAGGCCCACAGGCAGAGCATCGGGTCCCAGCGCGCGAAGATCACCAGCGCCACGGCGGTGATACCCTGTCCCGAGGAGAGGCCTTCGTTCCAGCTGCCGGGATAGAACAGCGACAGGAACGAGCCGCCGATGCCGGCGAGGAAGCCGCCGACCATGGTGGCGCGCAGCCGGATCAAGAGCACCGAATGGCCCATCGCGCGCGCCGCATCCGCGCTTTCGCCGGCGGTGCGGATCAAGAGGCCCCAGCGCGTGGTCCTGAAGGCCCAATAGAGCAGCGGTGCGATCGCGACGCCGATCAGGAACAGCACGTTGATGCGCAGTGCCGCGCGCAGCTGCGGCACGTCGCTCCACCAGCCGAAATCGATCGCCGGCAGCCGGGCCGCCGTGGGCTCGATCAGCGGCTTGCCGAGGAAGAACGCGAGCCCGGTGCCGAGCAGCATCAGCGCGATGCCGACCGCGATGTCGTTGACCCGCGGCAGCGAGCAGATGCCGGCATGCAGCGCGCCGAACAGGGCACCGGTGATTCCGGCCGCGAGCACCCCTAACCACGGCGAGCCCGACAGGTAGGAGATGCCATAGGCGCTCATCGCGCCCATCACCAGCGTGCCCTCGAGGCCGAGATTGATGCGGCCACTTCTCTCGGTGATGCATTCGCCGAGGCTGACGAACAGGAACGGCGTCGAGACGCGGATTGCGCCGCCGAATACGGCGAGCGGAACGGTCCAGAGCCCGAGCGATGCGTCCGCCATGTCAGGACTTTCCCTTCAGGAAGCCGATGCGCCCGTAGAGCGCGTCGCTCGCCAGCACGAACACGAAGATGATGCCTTGCAGCACCAGCACCGAAGCGTCGGGCAGGCCGAGCCGCCGCTGCAACAGGCCGCCGGAGGCCGAGATGCCGCCGAGCAGGATCGCCACCGGAATGATCGCCAGCGGATTCTGCCGCGCCAGGAACGCGACGAGGATGCCGGTGAAGCCGTAGCCCGCCGCAAGATTGGCATTGGTGCGGCCCTGCACCGCCGCGACCTCGATCATGCCGGCAAGCCCGGCGCAGCTGCCGGCGAGGAAGCAGACGGTCAGGATCAGCTTGCCGACACTGAGGCCCACGATCTTCGCGGCGCGGATGTTGCCGCCGGCGACGCGCGCGGCGAAGCCGAAGGTGGTGTGATAGATCAGGATGTACGCGGCAACGGCGGCGACGAGGCCGAACGCCAGGCCCCAATGCACGTCGGTGCCGGGAATGGTGCCGATCATGTTGGCGGCGCCGATCTCGCGCGTCGACGGCTTGTTGAGGCTCGCTGGATCGCGCATCGGCCCCTCGACCAGATGGTTGAGGACGGCAAGCGCGATATAGACCAGCAGCAAGCTCGAGATCGTCTCGTTGACCCCGCGATATTGCCGCAGGCCGCCCGACAGCGTGATCCAGAGGCCGCCGCCGATCATGCCCGCGATCACCATCGCGATCTGCACCACGATCGGCGCCGCGCCTTGCAGCGCCAGCGCCGCCGCGGTCGCCGACAGCGCGCCGATCAGCAGCGCGCCTTCGCCGCCGATGATCACCATGCCGAGCTGCGCCGGCAGCGCCGTGCACAGCGCGGTCAGGATCAGCGGTGCGGCGCGGGTCAGCGTGTTCTGCCAGGAGAAGGCGGTGCCGAACGCGCCGTAATACATGTAGAAATACAGATCGAGCGGGTTCTTGCCGTAGAGCGCGACAAAGCCGCCGAACACCGCGAGCGCGCCGACCAGCGCCGCGCCCGGGATCAGGATGTATTCGATGCGCGTGCCGTGGCGCTGGAGGAATCCGATATCGGCGGCCGGAGCGATGCCGGCCGCCTCCACCGATTCCGCCGTCTCGGTCGTCACGCGGTGGCTCCGATCACGCCCTCGACGAGATAGTCCATCTTCTCGAGTTCGGGATCCTGCTGGCCGCGATCGGTGCCGGACGCGATCACCGTCTTGCCCTTGTTGTCGACCAGCGGGCCCTTGAAGATCGTAAACTCGCCGGACATGAACTTGGCCTTGACGTCGTCGGCGTGCTTGCGTGCTTCCGCCGACACCATCTCGCCATAGGGCGACACCTTGACGATCTCTTCCTTGAGGCCGCCGCGATAGAAGTTCGGGATCGCTTCGCCCGCGGTGATCATCTTGACGAATTTCGGGTAGAGCGCCTCCCAATTCCACTCGGCGCCGGTGAGATAGGCCTTCGGCGCCAGCGGCGACTGGTTGACGTGATAGCCGCATACGAAAGCGCCGCGGCGCGCGGCGTTCTCGACCATCGTCTTCGGTCCGTCGACATGGCAGGTCAGCACGTCGACGCCCTGGTCGATCAGGCTGTTGGTCGCCTCGGCTTCCTTGACCGGCATCGACCAGTCGCCGGTGAAGATCACCTGCGTGGTCGCCTTTGGGTTGGCGAGCCGCGCGCCGAGCGTGAATGCATTGATGTTGCGCAGCACCTGCGGGATCGGCTTAGCGGCGACGAAGCCGAGCTTGCCGCTCTTGGTCGAATAGCCGGCGACGATGCCGGAGATGTATTGCGCCTCGTCGATATAGCCGAAATAGCTGCCGGCGTTCTTCGGGTCCTTGTCGGACCACAGGCCGCCGCAATGCTCGAAGCGCAGTTTTGGAAACTTGCCCGCCATCTTGAGGACGTGCGGGTTGTAGTAGCCGAACGAGGTCGGGAACATGAGCGTGGCGCCGTCGAGATTGATCATGGACTCGATGGTCTTCTCGACCGCATCGGTCTCCGGCACCTTCTCTTCCTCGATGACCTTGACGCCACGAAGCTTCTTCACCGCCGCCGCACCCTGGGCGTGGGCCTGGTTGTAGCCGTAGTCGTCGCGCGACCCGACATAGATGAAGCCGATCGTGGTTTCGGCTGCCGCCGCGCCACGAATGCCGAGCGTGCTGCCGAGCGCCAGTGCGGCGCTCCCTTGCAATAAATGCCTTCTTGAAATCCTGCCAAAATCCATCGCTCGCTCCCTCCGGCGGGTCCGGCCCGCCTATCCCTGTCGCGACCGCCTGTCGGCGGAGCATGAGGGAAGTGTCGCAAGCTTCATGCCAGAGCATGTTTGGCGGTCATTCCTCCGTAAGCGGTTGAATGTACGTTGGAATGATAATCGGCCCCGGAAAGGTCGGAAGCTGATTGAGATCCATTTGCCTATTTTATAAGCGATCGATCGCTGTTGTATGCAATGCCGTTAAGCAGTCGCTAACCGCTGGACTGCCGGTGCGCGCCCGGTCGGGGCCTGGGCACGACGCGCCAATTGCCGGCTGGTGAATCGGATCGGGCCTGCTACGAGTGAAGCGAGCTCCGCCGGCCGCGTTGGACTGATGGGAAACAGCATGAGCGAGATAAAACCGTCATCGAAATCGTCTTCCCTTGGCGAGGAGATCGTGGCGCGGATCGATCAGCTCGCGTCGATCTCCGAGACGCCGGAGCATCTGGCGCGAATCTTCCTCACCGACGAGCATCGCAAGGCAGCCGATCTCATCCTGTCCTGGATCCGCGAGGCCGGCATGAGCGCGCATCTCGATGCGATCGGCAATGTCTGCGGCCGCTATGAGGGCGAGCGGCCGGGGCAGCCGGCGCTGATGCTCGGCTCGCATTACGACACCGTGCGCGACGCCGGCAGATGGGACGGCCCGCTCGGCGTCATCACCGCGATCGCCTGCGTCGCCGATCTGAACCGGCGCGGCAGGCGATTGCCGTTTGCGATCGAGATCGTGGGCTTTGCTGACGAGGAGGGTGTGCGCTTCGCCTCGACCCTGCTCGGCAGCCGCGCGGTCGCCGGCACCTTCGACGAGAGTGTGCTCAACACGCGCGACCGCGCCGGCACGTCGATGCGCGATGCGCTGATCCAGTTCGGGCTCGATCCCGATCATATCGGCAAGGCGGCGCGCGCCCGCCGCGAACTGCTCGGCTATGTCGAGCTGCACATCGAGCAGGGCCCCGTGCTGGAAGAGAAGGCGCTGCCGGTCGGCGTCGTCACCGCGATTTCGGGCGCGACCCGGCTGGCCGCTAGGCTCACCGGCGTCGCCGGCCATGCCGGCACGGTGCCGATGAAGCTGCGGCGCGATGCGCTGGCGGGCGCTGCCGAATGCATCGTTGCGATCGAACAGTTTTGCAGGTCCGACGAACAAGGCCTCGTCGGCACCGTCGGCTATGTCAACGCGATGCCGGGCGCCACCAATGTGATCCCGGGCAAGGTGTCCTTCACCATGGATATCCGCTCGCAGAACGACATGCATCGCAAGCGCGCCGTCGCCGACATCGTGCGGCAGATCGAGGCGATCGCAAAACGCCGCGACCTCGCCTTGCAGATCGACGTCACTCACGAGAACCGCAGCGTGCCCTGCGCGCCATGGCTGAAGTCCCAGATCGCCGAGGCAGTCGCGGCCGAGGGCTATGCCGCGTTCGAGCTGCCGAGCGGGGCGGGGCATGACGGGATGGCGATGGTCGATGTCGCCGATATCGGCATGATCTTCGTGCGCTGCCGCGGCGGGATCAGCCACAATCCGGCCGAGCATGTCGAGCTCGCCGATGCCGGCACCGGCGCGCGGGTGCTGCTGCGCTTCGTCGAGAATTTTCGTCCGCACGGTTTAGTGAATAGCTAAAATTGCGCGCTTCGCAGGCCTTGGCCGAGGAGCGCTTGCTGTCCACGTTGCGTCAGCACGCCGCAGGCACCGGTCCAGGGGCCGCTGCCGCCCCCCTCGTGCCTAATCCGGACAGATCAGACCACCGTTTCCGGCCCAGCTGGCCTATTTGCGAGCCGGGCGTGAAGCGCTAGACTTGGTGCAACGGGGGGTAGTGGACATGAGGTCGTCCGTCGTCCAGGACGTTCAGTTCCCAAAGCAACCGGCGCTGCAGCTGATCTATGACACGGCGCCGATCGGTCTTGCCTACCTCTCACCCGATTGCCGTTACCTTCAGATCAACCAGCGGCTCACCGAGATTTGCGGCATTTCGGTCGAAGGCCACCTCGGGCGCACGGTGCACGATTGCGTGCCCGCACTGGCTTCGGCCGTCGAAGGTATCGTTCAGTCGATCATGGAGACCGGGGAGCCCGTGACCGACGTGGAGGTCTACGGCCAGCGCCCTGGCCACAATGACGAGCGATGCTGGATCACGCATTGGCATCCGCAGCGCGAACCGAACGGGAGCATCGTCGGCGTCAACGTTGCGGCCGAAGAGATCACCGATCGCAAGCGCAGCGAACGCGAAATCCGCGCCGCGCGCGATGCAGCCGAGAAGGCCTTGCACCATCTGCAGGAGACCCAGGCGTCGCTGATCGAGGCGGAAAAGCTCGCGGCGCTCGGCCGGCTGGTGGCCGGCGTCGCGCACGAGATCAACAGTCCGGTCGGCACCAGTCTCACCGTCGCCTCGGTGCTGGAGCAGAAATGCGCCGACTTCGCTGCCGAGGCCGCGCGCGGCAAGCTGAAGCGATCCAGCCTGAGCGATTTCATCGAGGTCGTCGAAAGCGCCTCGTCGCTGCTGGTCGGCAACCTCAAGCGCGCGGCGGATCTGGTGCAATCGTTCAAGCAGGTGGCCGTCGATCGCAGCTATTTCGACCGGAGCCAGTTCGATCTCGGCGCGGCGACCGAGCAGGTTCTCTCGAGCCTGCGTCCGGCCTTGCCGAAGAACAACCTCGCGCTTGAGGTCGATTGCTCGCCCGGTCTTGCCATGAACAGCTATCCCGGCCCTTACGGCCAGGTGCTGACCAACCTGTTCGTCAATTCGGTGGCGCACGCGTTTCCGGATGGCAAGGGCGGCATGATCACGATCCGGCTGCGCGCCTCAGGCGCGGATCAGGTCGAGATCCTGTTCGCCGACAACGGTTGCGGGATGGACGACGACGTGCTGCGGCAGGCCTTCGATCCATTCTTCACCACGCGCCGCGATATCGGCCGCATCGGGCTCGGTCTCCACATCGTTCATAACATCGTCACGAACCGGCTGGGCGGAGAGCTCAATCTCGACAGTGCGCCGGGCATGGGGACACGCATGCGGATCACGCTGCCGCGCGTGGCGCCGCGGCGCGTGACCGATAGTTGATGGCTACAGGGGAGGCCGAGAAGGAAATGCTCCCCGGCTTTCGGGCCGGAAAACGTCCTTCCAAGTAACCGCCGCAAAAGGCATTCCACTACCCTTGCTTCCGCCCCCGTCGTCGCGACATTCTCAGGGTATTCCTGATGGTTACGACGATGAGCCAATCCGCATTCGATCCCTTCGGCGAGCCGGTCCCCGCGGTCGATCCTTCGATCGCCAGCGAGGGCGTGTCGAAATGGCTGAAGACCGCGGGCACCAGCGTGTTCTGGGTGCTGGTGGTCGGCATCGTGCTGGCACGGGCCGTCTATTTCGAGCCCGGCGTGTTCAGCTTCGAGCATGCCGTTGCCTGGGCGCAGGGTCTGTTCGCCGCGCTCTAGCCGCAGGTCCGCGCGGGGCCGTCCTGGCCCTTTGTGCTTCCCGAATGATCCCCTCGAACGCCACCGCCGCCGGCACGTCCAGCCGGCCGGGCGATTTCAGCTGCCAGAGCGTGCGCTCGATATGGATGCCCTTGATCGGGATCACCTTCAGTTTTCCGAGCTTCACTTGATCGTCGATCGTTGCGATCGACACGATGGCGACGCCGACGCCGGCCGCCACCGCCTGCTTGATCGCCTCGGTGCTGCCGATCTCGAGCGTCCGCTGCGGCTCGACGTGGTGGGCGGCCAGCGCCTGCGCGACCACCTCGCGCGTGCCTGAGCCGGGCTCCCGCACGATCAGGATCTCGTCGTTCAGCGACCGGATGTCGATCGGCCCCTGGACCGCCGCGAAGCGATGATCCGGACCTGCGATCAGCGCCATCACGTCGGTACGCCAGGCTTCGCTGATCAAATTCTCGTCCTCGACCGGCCCCTCGACCAGCGCGATCTCGATCTCGTGCCCCAGCATCAGCGTGGCGATATCGCTGGTGTTGGCGCTCACGACGTGCAGATCAATGCCGGGAAAGGCGCGGTGGAACACACCGAGATATTCCGGGATCATGTAGGTCGCGATCGTGGTGCTGGCGCCGATCCGCAGCGAGCCGCTGCCGAGATTGCGCAGCGCCTGCAATTCGTCCTCGGCGGCGCGTTCGGCCGCGAACAGGGTCTCGGCATGCCGCGCCAGCGCCGCGCCCTCCCGGGTCGGCCGCACCCCCTTCGGCGTGCGGTCGAGCAGCCGGCAGCCGACCTGCAGCTCGAAATCCCGCACGCCCTTGGAGATCGCGGGCTGGCTGATGTGCAGGAGGTCGGCGGCACGGGAGAAACTTCCGGTTCTCGCCACGGCCGCGAACAGGCGGAGCAGATGCAGGTTGAGGGACATAACTTCTCTCTATCGGGGCAGTCCGAAAATATATTAGCCAAGAGGTGCGCCTTGGCGCATAAAATCTTCTCCGAAAAGAGGATTTTGTGCCGGAACAAGAACAAGACCAGGGGCAGAAGCAGGGGGCGCTGCGGCGCATATTCCAGCTCATTCCGGGGATTCTGCTCTGCGGGGCGGTCACCGTCATCTCGCTCGGCGTCCAGGCCGCCGAGGAGCGCGTTTTCGACCATCCCTATATCGAGGCCCTCGTCGTCGCGATCCTGCTTGGCATGGCGGTGCGCACCGCCTGGGAGCCGTCGGCGCGCTGGCGCTCGGGCATTGCCTTCAGCGCCAAGCAGCTGCTCGAGGTCGCGGTGATGCTGCTCGGCGCCTCCATCAGCTTTGCCGCGATCGTGGCGTCGGGCGGACTGCTGATCGGCGCCATCGCGGTGACCGTCGTGATCATGCTGGCGGTGAGCTATGGCCTCAGCCGGATGCTCGGGCTCAAGACCAAGCTCGCGATCCTGATCGCCTGCGGCAATTCGATCTGCGGCAACTCGGCGATCGCGGCGGTGGCGCCGGTGATCGAGGCCGATGGCGACGACATCGCCTCGTCGATCTCGTTCACCGCGATTCTCGGCGTGCTGATGGTGCTTGGCCTGCCGCTCTTGATTCCGCTGCTCAAGCTGACGGCGACGCAATACGGCATCCTCGCCGGCCTCACCGTCTATGCCGTGCCGCAGGTGCTGGCGGCGACCGTGCCGGCGGGCATCGTCTCGACCCAGATCGGCACCCTGGTCAAGCTGGTGCGGGTGTTGATGCTGGGTCCGATCGTGATCGGCCTCTCGCTGCTGGTGGCGCGGCGGCGCAAGGCCGGCGCCGCCAGCGACGGCGCCTCAAAGGCCGCCTCGATCAGCCCGTTCAAGCTGGTGCCCTGGTTCATCATCGGCTTCCTGGTGCTGGCCGCCCTGCGCTCGTTCCAGCTCGTGCCTGACATCGCGATCGCGCCGGTGACCAAGGCGGCGGCGATCCTCACCGTCGTCTCGATGGCAGCCCTCGGGCTCGGCGTCGATGTGCGGGTGCTCTCGACGGTCGGCGGCCGGGTGACGGCCGCCGTCACGCTGTCGCTGTTGTTGCTGCTGGCCTTGAGCATCGGTCTCGTGCATTTCTTCAAGTAGAGCATGATCCGGAAAAGTGTGGAGCGGTTTTCCGAAGAGATCATGCTCACATCAAAGGGCCGGCTACTCGGCGGCCTTCGCGGTCTTGCCGAACATCCGTGTCGGCGCCGGGAAGCCGCAGGACGTGCCGTCGGTGATCTTGACCTGATCTTCCCACGGAAGGCGGAAGCGGCCGGACACCATGTCCTGCATGAACGTGTACGGGCAATCCATCGCACCGCCCTTCACCGCGACATAGCCGCGGTGCCAGAGCTGATAGATGTTGTTCTCGACGCCCCAGTTGATCCGTGCCTCGCGCACGAGGTCGGGCCGCACCTCGGCGGTGATGATCTCGTCGGCCCGTCCCGTGGTCCCGTGCGCGATGATGCTGCCGTCGAAATTGACGATCATGCCTTCGCCCATCGAGTCGAACGACCCGTCCGAGCCGCACATGCAGACATTGGCCGTCACCATCAGGTTCTGGAACGCGTTGGCCTGGTTGGTGAAGCGCCAGCTGTCGCGGATCGGCGCAGTGTAGCCTGCGGTGCGGATCATGAGCTCCGCGCCCTTGTAGGCGCATTCGCGGGCCATTTCCGGGAACATGCCGTCATGGCAGATGATCAGCGCGAGCTTCGCGCCCTTCGGTCCGTCGATCACGGGAATGCCGACATCGCCCGGCTCCCACGGCTCGACCGGAATCCAGGGATGGAATTTGCGGTAGTACAGCTTGATATCGCCGTGATCGTCGATGATCAGGCCGGAATTGTAGGGGTTGCCGTGCGGATTGAACTCCATGATGGAGAAGCAGCCCCAGATCTTGTTGTCGATGCAGGCCTGCTTGAAGGCCGCGACTTCAGGCCCGTCGAGCCGGCACATGATCTCCGGATTGGTGTCCATCGAGAGGCCGTGCAACGAGTATTCCGGGAATACGACAAGATCCATGGTGGCGAGATTGCGCCGTGCCTTGCCGACCATCCAGACGATGCGCTCGGTCTGTCGTGCCAGATCGGCCTTGGTCGCAACCACGGCCAGCTGTAGCTGCACCAGCCCGATCACCACACCGTTGGGTGATTTGTTGAGACCGCCAAGTCCATTCATGCTGTCCTCCCGCTTGTTTGAGACGCTTGGGTGCTTCGTTCGATCCTGCCTTAGGCTAGCAACGATCATGCCAGCACCATTGTTGCGCCATGGCATGCGGTTTGCTTAACCAGGCGCGGGTCTTCTCACATTCAAGGCGTGGGTCATGGCGAATTCAAGCGGTACGATCGCGGCGGAGCCGGAGCCGATCACGCTCGACTGGAGCAGGACCGCGCTCGTCATCATCGACATGCAGCGCGATTTCATGGAGCCCGGCGGCTTCGGCGAGACGCTCGGCAATGACGTCAGCCAGCTCGCCCGCGCGGTGAAGCCGATCGCCGCGGTGCTCGCGGCGGTGCGCGACGCCGGGCTGCTCGTGGTCCACACCCGCGAGGGCCATCTGCCCGATCTCTCCGACGCGCCGCCCGCGAAGCTCGAGCGCGGTGCGCCGTCGCTTCGGATCGGCGATCCCGGACCGATGGGACGGATCCTGATCCGCGGCGAGGCCGGCCACGACATCATTTCGGAGCTCTATCCCCTCGACAGCGAGATCGTGATCGACAAGCCCGGCAAGGGCGCATTCTACGCCACCGAGCTCAGTGACATCCTGCAGAAATACGGCATCGAGAATCTCCTGGTCTGCGGCGTCACCACCGAGGTCTGCGTCAACACCACGGTGCGCGAGGCCAATGACCGCGGCTATCGCTGCGTCGTGATCTCAGACGGCTGCGCGTCCTATTTCCCGGAATTCCACGAGATGGGCCTGAAGATGATCAAGGCCCAGGGCGGCATTTTTGGTTGGGTCGCTGATTCAGCCGCGGTGCTGGAGGCGCTCGGGGACTAGCCACCTTTGACCGCACCCGCCGTCAGCCCGGCGACGATCTGCCGCTGCGCCATCACGGTGAGCAGCAGCACCGGCGCGGTCACGATCAATGCGGCGGCGGCGAGCGGGCCCCAGCTCAGCTGATCGAACGAGATCATGTTGTAGACCGCGACCGGCAGCGTGCGGGTCTCGCGCCCCGCCAGCACGATGCCGAACACGAAGTTGTTCCAGGAGAAGATCACCGCGAGGATGAAGGCGACCGCGAGCCCGGGCCTCGCGATCGGCAGCGCGACATGGCGGAACACCTGCCAGCGCGTCGCGCCGTCGATCAGCGCGGCTTCCTCCAACTCCAGCGGCGTGGTCTCGAAATAGCCGATCATGATCCAGATCACGATCGGTACCGTGACCACCAGATGAATGATGATCTGCGGCACCAGCGTGCCGAGCAGGCCGAGCCATTGGAACAGCAGGAACAGCGGGATCAGATACGACAGGCCGGGCGTGATGCGCGCGATCAGGATCACGATCGCCGATTTATGCGCGGCCATCCGCGCGATGCCGTAGCCGGCGGGTACGCCGACCAGCATCGCAAGTCCCGTGGCGCAGCCGGTCACGATCAGGCTGTTGCTGAAATAGGTCAGGAAGCGGTTGGAGGCGAATACGTCGGCATAGTTCTTCCAGGCAATATGCTCCGGGAAGAACACCGGCGGATAGGAGGCGTTGTCGATCTCGAACTTGAGCGACAGGGAGGCCATCCAGAGGAAGAACAGGATCGCCGGCGAGACGATGACGAACACCGACAGCCACAGTCCGATCCGACCGAGGATGTAGCGCGGGTTCATGCCTCGCTCCCGAGCTGTGAGGTCCACAGCAGGCGCTTGCGCAAGTAGAGCAGCAGCGCCGCCAGCGCCACGATCAGGAGGAAGAACACCACCGCGATCGCCGAGCCATAGCCGAGGTCGTAATAGACGAAGGCGACGCTGTAGAGATAGACGTTGATGGTCTCCGAGGCCGAGCCCGGTCCTCCTTGCGTGATCGCGAAGATGATGTCGAAGCTTTTCACCGCGTCGATCATCCGGATCATGCCGGCGATGAACAGGAACGGCATGATCAGGGGCAGCGTGATGAAGCGGAACACCTGCCAGAAATTGGCGCCGTCGATCTGCGCACTCTCGTAAGGCTCGGTCGGGATCGCGGCGAGGCCGCCGAGCACGATCAGCATCACCAGCGGCGTCCATTGCCAGGTCTCGACCAGCACCAGCGAGGGGATCACCGTCGCGGGGTTGAACACCCAGAGCTGCGCCGGCAGCCCGACCAGCGACAGCAGATAGTTGAGCACGCCGAGCTGCGGGTGGAACATCATGGTCCACACCAGCGCGATCGCCACGGGAGTGGCCATCATCGGCATGATGAAGATGCCGCGCAGGAAGCCGCGCGCCGCGAATTTCTGGTGGAACACCACCGCCGCCAGCGTGCCGAAGACCAGTGGCAGCAGCACCGACAGCGCGGTGTAGGATAGCGTGTGCCCGACCGCCTCGACGAAGCGCGGATCGGTCGGCAGCCGCAGATAGTTGGCGAGCCCGACGAAGACGGTCGGCGAACCGACCTTCCATTCCTGCAGGCTCATCCAGATCGTGAACACCCACGGAAAGATGATCACCGCCAGCACCACGACGAGCGCCGGGATCACGAACGGCCAGTAGGACGGCGGACGCCATTCACGTGCCGGCGCGGCGTTATCGGCCGCCGCCGGCGAAGCTTGTGTCACCACACTCACGCTTTTTCGCTACGCTCCAGGATGGGGCGGAATTGCTCGTGCGCTTTTTTCAGCTCGGTGGCGGGGTCGGCGCCCGACAGCGTCGCGGTCAGCGCGGCGCCGACGATGTCGCGGAATTCGGCGACCGGGATGATGACGGGCAGGCCGAGCTTCGAAATCTTGGCGGAGTCAACCACCGACTGCAGCCATTCCTTGGTCTTCACGCCCTTGGCGACTTCGGCATCGTCGACGATGGAGTTGCGGAACGGCACGCCGCCGCCGGCCTGCAGCAGGCGCGCGCCCTGTCCGCGCGAGACCACCCATTGGCAGAGCAGATAGGCGGCTTCCTTGTTCTTGCTCGCCGCGGCGATACCGACGCCGTCGCCATAGGTCGAGGAGAACTTGCCCTTGGGACCGGCGGGCACCAGCGTGTAGCCAACCTTGCCGACGACGCGCGAGGCGGCGGGATCTTCCAGCGGCGGCGCCCAGCCGTCGGCGTCGATCCACATCGCGGACCTGCCCTGCGTGAAGGACGCCATCGACTCCATCCAGTTGAAGCCGGCGACGCCGGGAGGCGCGCATTTCGTCAGCAGCCGCTGATAGAGCTTGGTGGCCTCGATCGCCTCGGGGCCGTCGGTCAGGATGTTGCCCTTGGCATCGAGGAATTCGCCGCCATAGTTCAGATAGAAGTTGGTCCACATCGCCATGTTGGCGTTGCGCAGGCCGCGGCCGACGAAGCCGTAGATGCCTTCCTTCGGATCGGTCAGCTTTTCGGCCGCGATTGCCATCTCCTCGAGCGTCTTCGGGACCTCGACGCCCTTCTTCTGGAACAGCTCCTTGTTGTAGTAGAGGATGAAATAGTCGACCGACCACGGCAGCGACAGCATCTGGCCCTTGTCGTTGCGGGCATATTGCAGCCCGGCCGCCGAGAAATCGCTCTCGACGAGATCCGGCGGCGTCATGCTCGGATCCTTGAGATAGGGCGACATGTCGGCGAGCCAGCCGGCCTTCTCGAACTGCCGCTTCTGCACGTGATAGCTCAGGTGCACAACGTCGAAGCTCGGCTTGCCCGAGGACAGCTCGATCACGCATTTCTGGCGCTGCTGCTGCTCGGGGATCTGCTCCGACTCGACCTTGATGCCGGTCAGCTCGGTAAATTCCTTGATGTATTTTTGCAGATTGTCGCCGCGCGGCCCCTTGGCGAGGATCACCTCGAGCGTGGTGCCGGAATATTTCTTCCAGTTGACGTCGGCGCGGGCCGGAAATCCGGTCAGTCCAACCGCGCCGGCCGCGGCGGTGCCGGCCAGCATCTGCCGGCGCGAGATCAGGTGATGCGACATGTTTCTCTCCCCTGGGACGGTTCTTGTTTGGGAGAGATACTAGCGCCTCAACTTTCTGTGCCTAGTCCCACATGCGCGGCGACGTTGCATAACGCTGCGCCGCGCATGGTATGGCAGCTATGCCTTGACGAAAGCGAGCAGGGTGCCGTTGCCGGAAGCCGGCGGCACGGTGATGCTGTTGCCGCTCTTCACGCCGGCTGAGCCCAGCGCCTTTTCGGTCGCGGCAAGATCGGCCGCGATCACGAGGCCGGCGCCGCCGCGATCGGGCAGGCCGTCGAGCGATACGCCGGGATAGCGCTTGCCGAGCTGGTCCCTGGTCAGGAACACGAAGTCGGCGCGGTCGCCGCCGGACGGCACGGCAACCGCACCGTCGGCATCGTGCCTGACGGCGATATCGATCATCTTGGAGAGATGCGCGGCATCGGTTGCGGGATCGGGCGAGACGATCAGCACCTGCTTGAGGCGTTTTGCCCCATTGGCGTGCGTCATCAATTCGGGAATCCACACCGTTTCGCGGGTCTTGTGCTGGCAGGCGAAGATGCGGACGCCGCCGGGCGCTTCGGCGGTCGGCCACTGGAAGGTGCGGAATTTCGCCGCGGAGATCGTGCCGTTCGGTAAGGTCACCGGGCGTTCGAAATCGGTCGGCCCGATTGGCGCATAGCCGCGCACGCGGATCTCCTCGGCACCTAGCGCGGAATCCACCGCGGTGAATGCGATGCGTTCGATGCCTTCGCCGCGCTTCTCGAGGAAGGCGCGCGCCGGAGCATTGTGTTCGGTCGGCGTCAGCACGCCGAGCAATTCCATGTAGTCGGGGTCGAACATGATGGTGTAATTGCCCGATCCCATATGCGCGCTATGGGTGCCGCGCGGCGACACGGTGAAGCCGAGCCGCTTGTAGTTCTCGGCGGCCTTGTCGAGGTCCTTCACCATGACCACGGCGTGATCGATTCCGATGACGTTCTTGAGTGCCACTTGTTGTCTTCCCGGCTGGAATAGGAGAGTAGAATTAGCTAACCAGAATGACCGGGCGCCCGCAAGAAAGGATCATGATGAACAGCAATGCCGTGCGCTGGCCCAATTCGCTCTGGGCGGCAGTGACGCCCTCCGGCCCTGATTGTCCCGAGCTGACCGGCGCGCAGCAGGCTGATGTCGTGATCATCGGCGGCGGCTTCACGGGTCTATCGACCGCGCTGCATCTGCGCGAGGCCAGTGTCGACGTCGCGATCGTCGAGGCCGCCGAACCGGGCTGGGGCGCCTCCGGGCGCAACAATGGCCAGGTGATCCCGACGCTGTCGCGCCCCGATCCGGATGACATCATCGCGAGGCACGGTGCGGCCGGCGAGCGCTTCGTCGCGATGCTGCGCGACAGTGCCGCTGATCTGTTCGACGTCGTCAGGCGCTACAACATCGCGGCCGAGCAGGAGCAGGCCGGCTGGGTGCAGCCGGTGCATTCGCCGGGCCGCATCAGGATCGCGGAGCGGCGGGTGCAGCAATGGTCGAAATTCGGCGCGCCGGTCGAATTGCTGTCGCGCGATCAGACCAAGGACATGCTCGGCTCGGATGCGTGGTACGGCGGCTTCTGGAACAGGACGGGCGGTCACGTCAATCCGCTGGCGCTGGCGCGGGGCCTTGCGCGGACCGTGGTCGGCCTCGGTGCGCGGATCTATGCGCGTTCGCCTGCACTCAGTTTCGAGCGCCGCGGCGATCGCTGGGTGGTGAAGACCGAGAAGGGTGAAATCTCCGGCCGCTCGCTGGTGGTCGCCACCAATGCCTATAGCGGCGAGTTCGCGAAATCACTGGTGCCCGAAATCGCGACCGAGGTGATGCCGGTGCTGTCCTGGCAGATGGCGACGCAGCCTCTGTCGGACAATGTCCGCAAGACCATCATCCCCGGCCGGCAGGCGATGTCGGATACCCATGGCGAGCTGTATTTCGCGCGCTACGACGCCCGCAATCGCCTCGTCACCGGCGGTGCTGTGCTCGGTCCGGGCGACAAGACCGGGCGGCTGAAGGCACGGGTGACCGAGCGGTTGCAGCGCCTGTGGCCGCAGATCGGCGAGGTCTCCTTCAACTATGTCTGGAACGGCTATGTCGGGATGACCGCGGATTTCCTGCCGCGCATGCATCGGCTGGGTCCCAACGCCTATGGCTGGACCGGCTGCAACGGCCGTGCCGTCGCGCTGACGATCCCGCTCGGCCGCGAATTGGCACGCGCGGTCCAGGGCGTGCCGGAAAGCGAACTGGCGCTGCCATTCTCCGAGCCGGTGCAGTACATGGCGCATGGCTTGCTGCGCAAGCTCGCTCCCTGGATGCTGGTGCTCTACCGGCGCCGCGATGCACAGGAGCTGGTCAAGGGCGATCGTTTCGAGTTGCTGCGATGGGCGGAGTATTTCCTCGCCTCGCGCCGTTCGCGGTGAACGCGGAGCAACGTCGCGCCGCGCACGCGAGATAAAGGGCATGGAGGGGCAAGCCGCCCGAGGTGGGGCTGGTCGGAGAACGTCGCTGGAAGAATGCGGGCCCAAGCAGGTTCGGCCGGGTGCCGTGATCACGAGGATTCCGCCGTTGGCGGATAGCGTTGTGGAAACCCCGACGCGACGCAGGCGTTATTGCCAGATAGCAACCCTGGGAGGTGGGCATGGCGAGGAAGCGCATTGGCATTCTCACGGGAGGCGGTGACGTCCCCGGCCTTAACGCGGTGATCAAGAGCGTGACTTATCGCGGCAGCGAGGACGACATCGAGGTTGTCGGTCTCCGCCGAGGCTGGGAGGCCCTCACGCACCTGAACCTCGACGACCCGTCGAGTAAGTCCCATTACATCATTCCGCTGAACCGCGAAAACACGCGCGTGATCGACCGGCGCGGCGGCACCGTGCTGCACTCGAGCCGCACCAATCCCTCCAAAATGAAGAAGTTGCCCGATCATCTCGCGGGCCGCGACTTTCCGGTTTCCCAGAGCACCAAGGGCGGCATCGCAACCACGACGTGGGACCTCACCAACGAGGTGCTCGCGAACCTCGCGGGGCTCGGTATCGAACATCTGATCGCCATCGGCGGCGACGATACGCTCAGCTACGCGGACAAGCTCAACAGGCGGGGCGTCAAGATCATTGCCATACCGAAGACGATGGACAACGACGTTCGCAACACCGAATACTGCATCGGCTTCTCGACCGCGATCACCCGTGCCAGCGATGCCATCCAGCGCCAGCGCACCACCGTCGGCTCGCACGAGCGAATCGGCATTTTCCGCGTCTTTGGTCGCGATGCCGGCTTTACGGCACTCTATACCGCATACGCAACCTCGATCCGATGCGCCATACCGGAGTACAAGGTCAATCTCGACAAGCTGATCCAGCTTCTCCTCGATGACAAGCACGGCAACCCAAGCAACTACGCGCTGATCGTGCTCAGCGAGGGCGCCGAGTGGGAGGGCTACAAGGTGCAGGAATTCGGCGAGCCTGACGCCTACGGTCACCGCAGGAAGGCGAGCGTGGCCGAAGCGTTCGCGGACGAGATCAAGCGGCGCACCGGCGAGGAGACCATCGTCTCTGACCTCACCTACGACCTGCGGTCAGGCGATCCGGACTTCATCGACAAGCTTGTGGCGCTGACGTTCGGCAACATGGCTTACGATGCGATCCTGGAAGGCAAAACCGGCCTCATGTCGGCGCTGGTCGAGGGCCGCTACGACCTCGTGCCGATCCCTGACGCCAAGCTCGGGCCACGCAAATTGGACGTCGCAAGCGCGTACAACACCGAGCGGTACCGTCCTCTCTATTCCAACAAGCGGGGTCTGCCGATCTTTCTCAACCGCGCTTCATAGGGTGGGTGGTAACCCCATCGGGCATGACGGGCTATTCCAGATGCGTCGATAGCCCGTATCGACACGCGGTGACGGAGGGGCCATAGTTCCGCAAGGAATTTGCTCAGGGAACCTGTCGCACCACACGACGTTCTTTTTTGCAAATGAGCGCGCCGTCGCCCCCGGCGCAGCGAGCGCCGAGGCGAAGGCGCTGCGCTGCGGTCGGAGGGATGCTCATGAAACTCACCATTTCGGTCATCAAGGCTGACATTGGCTCCGTTGGGGGCCACACGAAACCATCTGCGCGCATGATGGCGGCAGTCGAAGGGGAGGTCGCGAAAGCGATCGATAACGGTCTCCTGATCGACGGTTTCGTGCGCCATACCGGCGACGATATTGCGATCATCATGACGCACACGCGGGGCGAAGGGAGCTCCGAAGTCCACCAATTCGCCTGGAAGACGTTTCTCGCGGCCACTGCGGTTGCGAAGACCTCCGGGCTCTACGGCGCCGGCCAGGATCTTCTCGTCGACGCCCCTTCCGGAAACGTCCGCGGCGCGGGCCCGGCCGTCGCCGAACTCAGCTTCGACCACAGCCTCTCGGGCGCGAGACCCGCGGAGTCCTTCATGGTGTTCGCCGCAGACAAATGCGGCCCCGGCGCCTACAACCTGCCGCTCTATCTGGCTTTTGCCGATCCCATGTATTGCGCCGGGCTGATGCTGCCCCCGATGATCAAGGGCTTCCGTTTTCACATCATCGACATGGACAACACGGCTGGCGACAGCGTGATCGAACTCGATGCGCCCGCGGACGGCTACCACATTGCGGCGCTGCTTCGCGACAACGAGCGCTTCGGCATTGATCGCATCGTCTCGAAAACCTATGGCGAGGTCGCCGTCGCCGTTTCGGCGCAGCGCCTGCACTCCATCGCAGGCAAGTACACCGGCAAGGATGATCCGGTCGCGGTCGTCAGGAACCAGGGCATTTTCGCGGCGCCCGAAGAAATCATCTCGCCCTTCGCCAAGGCGCACTTCGTGGGCGGCGATGCGCGCGGCTCGCATGTGATGCCGCTCATGCCGGTGCCGCTCAACACCCCGGTGACGGGGATGTACTGCCTGCCGATCGTTTCCTGCGTCGGCTTCTCGATCGACCGGGACGGGAAGTTCTCGGAGTCCCATACCGACTTCTTTGACAACCTTGCGTGGGACGAGGTCCGCCAGCGCGCGCAGCGCAAGGCGATCGAGATGCGCAGCCAGGGCTGGTCCGGTGCTGCGATGCTGCCCTATTCAGAGCTGGAATATGGCGGCTTCCGCGACACGGTATCTGGATTGCTGAAGCGCTTCCGGCTGCGCGAGGAGCCCAAGCCACAAGCGGCGGAGTAGGGCCGCACGTGCCCGGCTATTCGGTTGCGGTGCCGTGCTCGCGCGCGAACGCGCCGCCGGGGATCGCCGACAGCAGCGCCTGCGTATAGGAATGCTGCGGCCTGCCGAACACCTCGGCGGTCAGCCCTTGCTCGACCACGGCGCCATCCTTCATGACGGCGACGAGATCGCAGATCTGGGCGGCGACCCGCAGATCATGGGTGATGAAGATGATGGAGAGGCCGAGCTGTTGCCGCAACCCGGCGAGCAGTTTCAAGACCTGCGCCTGCACCGAGACGTCGAGTGCCGAGACCGGCTCGTCGGCGACCAGCACATCCGGCTTCAGCGCCAGCGCGCGGGCGAGCCCGATGCGCTGGCGCTGGCCGCCGGAGAATTCGTGCGGGTAGCGATCGCCGGCGGACGGATCGAGCCCGACCAGCCCGAACAGCTTTCGCGCTTCCGCAATCGCGGTGGCGCGATCGGTGCCGTGCACGATCGGTCCCTGCGCCACCAGCTCGGCCGCCTTGCGGCGCGGATTAAGCGAGGCGAACGGATCCTGGAACACCATCTGGATGTGGCGGGTCTCGCGCCTGATATCGTCGCGGCCGAGCTTTGCCCAGTCCTTGCCGTCGAGCACGATCGACCCGGTGTCGGGATCGATCAGCCGCACGATGCAGCGCGCGAGCGTCGATTTGCCCGAACCGGATTCGCCGACGATGCCGAGCGTCGCGCCGCGCGGGAGATGCAGCGACACGTTCTTGACGGCTTCCGTGATCCGCGCGCCGCGGCCAAGGAAGCCGCCGGTGCGGTAGGTCTTGGAGACGCCGTCGATGGTCAGGATATCCTTGCCGGAAAGGATGCGCGGCGGCGGTGCCTTCAGCGGCGGCACGGCCGCAATCAGCTGCTTGGTGTAGGCGTGCTGCGGATCGTTCAGCACCTCATCGGCCGTGCCTTGCTCGACGATCGCACCGTGCTGCATGACCACGACGCGGTCGGCGATTTCGGCGACGACGCCGAAATCATGGGTGATGAACAGCACCGCGGTCTTCTTGCGCTGCTGCAAATCGCGGATCAGCTTCAGGATCTGCGCCTGCGTCGTGACATCGAGCGCGGTGGTCGGCTCGTCGGCGATCAGGAGCTTGGGGTCGAGCGCCAGCGCCATCGCGATCATGGCGCGCTGGCGCTGGCCGCCGGACAGCTCGTGCGGGTAGGCTTTTGCGGCAGCCCTGGGGTCGGGGATGCGGACGTCCTCGAGCAGCGCCAGCACGCGCGCATTGATCTCGGCCTTCGAGAGAGCGGTGTGGATCGCAAACATCTCACCGATCTGGTCACCGATGGTGCGCAGCGGGTTGAGCGCGGTCATCGGTTCCTGGAAGATCATCGCAATCCCGGCGCCGCGCACATCGCGCATTTCGGCGCTATCGGCGGCGCAGAGGTCGCGGCCGTCGAACATCATCCGGCCCCGTTCGATCGTCACCTCGTTCGGCAGCAGCCGCATGATGGCGTTCGCCATCATCGACTTGCCGGAGCCGGACTCGCCGACCACGCAGAGGATCTCGTTGGAGGCGATCGACAATGAGACGTCGGACAGCGCATGCGGCCGGTCGGCGCCTTTGGGCAGGCGCACTGTCAGGGCGTCGAGCGAAAGGACCGTCTCGCTCATCGGCTCTTCAGCCTCGGATTGAGCGCATCGTTGAGGCCCTGGCCGACCAGCGACACCGCGAGCACGGTGACGAGGATCGCAATGCCGGGGATCGCCGAGACGTACCACTGCACCCGGAGCACGTCGCGGCCGAGCCCGATCAGATTGCCCCAGGAGGCGACGTTGGGATCGGACAGCCTCAGGAAGGCGAGCGCGCTTTCCAGCAGGATCGCGACCGCCATCACCACGCTGGCATAGACGATCACGGGCGGCAGCGCGTTGGGCAGGATTTCGCCGAGAATGAGCTGGACGTCCTTCATGCCGAGCGTCTTGCCGGCCTGGACGAATTCGCGGTTGCGCAGCGACAGGAACTCGGCGCGGGTCAGCCGTGCCGGCGCCGGCCACGACACCACGCCGACTGCAATGGTCACCGTGGTCAGGGTCGATCCGAACACCGCGACCAGCACCAGCAGCAGCACGAAGTTCGGCAGCGTCTGGAACGCCTCGGTGATCCGCATCAAGACATTGTCGACCCAGCCGCCGTAATAGCCGGCGAAGGCGCCGACCAGGATGCCGATCAGGATCGCGATCACGGTGGCGACGCCGCCGATCAGCAGCGAGATCCGCGCGCCGTAGAAGATCTGGGCGGCGATGTCGCGGCCGGAATTGTCGGTGCCGAGCAGGAAGCGCGGGTTGGAGAACGGCCAGATCAGCGGCCGGCCGGCAAGGGCAAGCGGATCGCGCGGATAGAGGACACCCGCGCTGATTGCCATCGCGATCACAAGCAGCAGCAGGATCAGGCCGATCACCGCGGCCGGGCTGCGGAAGTAGCGCTTCACCGCATCCATCGTCAGCCCTCCGCCGCGATGCGCGGATCGAGCCGCGCGTAGAGCAGGTCGACGACGAAGTTCACGGATATGACCAGCAGCGCCGACACGAAGACGATGCCGAGCAGGGTGTTGAGGTCGCGCTGCACCACCGATTCATAGGCAAGGCGGCCGAGGCCGGGCAGGGAGAACACGCTCTCCACCACGACCGAGCCGCCGAGCATGGTGCCGGCCTGCAATCCGATCAGCGTCACCATCGGCAGCAGCGCGTTGCGCAGCACATGGCGGGTGATGACATGGGTCTCGTCCAGCCCCTTGGCGCGGGCGGTGCGGACAAAATCGAGGTTCAGCACCTCCAGCATCGAGGCGCGCATGATGCGCAGGTAGATCGCGAGGAAGATCAGGCCGAGCGTCAGCGTCGGCAGCACCAGATGGGCCGCGATATCCAGCACGCGCCAGATTCCAATCTGCACCGTGCCGATGTCCTCGAAGCCGCCCGGCGGCAGCCACTGCAGATAGACCGAGAACACCACGATCGCCATCAGCCCGAACCAGAACGAGGGCGTGGCGTAGAAGATCAGGCCGAGGGTCGAGATCATCGTGTCCGGCCAGCGGTTGACGCCGCGCGCGGCGATCACGCCGAACACGAGGCCAAAGAAGAACGCGAATGACAGCGACGCCGTCATCAACAGGATGGTCGGCGGCAGCCGTTCCAGGATCACGGTCGCCACCGGCTTGCCGTAGATCGAGGAGAAGCCGAGGTCGAGCCGGACCAGGTGCCACAGATAGTTTCCGAGTTGCGCCGGAACCGAGAGGTTCAGCCCGTAGAATTTGCGCAGCGCCTCGGCGGTCGCGGCGTCGCCGCCGCCCATCTGCGCCATCAGCGCATCGACGGTGTCGCCCGGCGCGAGCTGCAGCAGCAGGAACACGCCGATCAGGATCAGGAACAGGGTCGGGATCGAGGCGGCGAGCCGCCGCCCCGCAAGGCTCAGGATACGCATGCCTTATCTATAGCGTTTTCGAAGGAAGTGGCCACCGGTCGCCGTCATTGACTTGAACCAGCGTCGGCCGCTCGGTCACCTCGCCCCGCTTGCGGGGTCGAGACGAGCGAAGCTCGCTCTTAGAGGTCGGATCGCATCGTCAGATGCGATCCGGGTGAGGGGCACAGGTCTATCGATAGACTGATCCGGCGGAGAGAGCCCCTCACCCCAGCCCTCTCCCCGCAAGAGCGGGGAGAGGGAGAAGTTGGGCGTACGCCGTTGCCGGAAGCGGCCTCATGCGCTCAGCCAAAGATCGTGCCAGCTCGTCGAGCCCCAGCGCGGGGTGTTGGAGTGGTTGCGCGCCTTGGCCGTGATCACGGTGACGAAGATCTGCTCGATCGGCATCCAGACCGGCAGCTCGGTGTTCACCTCCTTGACGAAATCGGCATAGAGCGCCTTGCGCTTGGCCGGATCGACTTCGGTGGCGGCATCGTCGATGGTCTTGTCGACGGTCTTGTCCTCCCAGCCCCATTGGTTGGTCCACGGCGCGCCCTTGGGCTGGCCGGAGCGGTACCATACCGTGGTCGAGACCGCGGGGTCGTTGCGGTACTGGTGCCAGCCGGTCGCGAGATCGAAGGCGTGCTCGTCATAGACCTGCTTGAGGAAGCCGCCGCCGTCGTTGCGCACGATGTCGACCTGGATCCCGACTTCGCCCAGCGACTGCTGGATGAAGGTCGACCACAGCGAGATGTCCTCGCCCCACGGCGCCGGCAAGAGCCTCAACGAGAAGCGGTTGCCGCCACTGGCCTTGAAGCCGGCCTCGTCGAGCAGCGCGATCGCCTTGGCCTTGTCATAGGGGTATTGCGGCGCGTTCGGCCCGGGATAGAAGTCGGTTGAGGTCGACGGGATCGGGCCGGTGCCGAGCTTGGCGAAATCGCCCAGAAAATTGTCGATGAAGAACGGCACGTTGATCGCGTGTGCGATGGCACGGCGGACCCGGATGTCGGACAGCTCCTTGCGGCGGAAGTTGAACTCGATGGTGTTGGTGCGGGCGTTGCCCTCATTGCCCTTGGTCTGGACGATGAAGCGCTTGTCCTTGCCGAGCCGCGCCATGTCCGAGATCGTCAGGCCCGAGAATGGGCTGTAGTGCAGCTCGCCGGCCTCCATCTGGGCGGCCGCGGCGGCGCGGTCGGTGATCACCTTCCAGACGATGCGGTCGAGATAGGGCGCGTTCGGCCGCCAATAGTCCGGGTTGCGGTCGGCGATGATGTATTGCCCGCGCTCGTATTTGACGAATTTGAACGGGCCGGTGCCGACCGGCGCCAGATTGGTCGGGTTCTGCCTGATGTCGCCGCTCTCATAGAGATGCTTGGCGGAGACGTAGCCGAGGTCGGGCAGGGCCCGGAGCAACAGGTTCAGCGGCATCGGCCGCTCATAGCGGAAGATCGCGGTCTGCGGATCGGGCGTATCGACCGATGTGAGGAACAGCTGCAGCGTCGATCCGTAGTTGAGGATCTTCTTCCACATGTTCATCGCGGTGAAGGCGACGTCATCAGAGGTGAACGGCTTGCCGTCGTGCCACGTGACGCCCTTGCGCAGCTTGAAGGTGACGGTCTTGCCGTCCGGGGTCGCCTCCCAGCTCTCGGCGAGCACGCCGACCGGCTGGCCGTTGGCGTCGAGGTCGACCAGATTCTCCTGGATCTTGCCGCCGATGATGTAGACGCCGGTCGAGGCCTGGATGCTCGGATTGAGCTGGCGCTGCTCGGCGCCGTAATGGACGTTGAACACGCCGCCCTTGCGCGGGGCCTCCTGCGCGAAGGCGCGCATCGGATTGATGACATTGGCCGCAATCGCGGCCGAGGTCAGAAGGGCCGTGCGGCGGTTGATCTCGAGGCGGCTCAAATCCATACGCGGGTCTCCAGAACTTGCATAAAGGCTTGCATCGGGCGGCCAGCCGATCGGTCGTGGCCGTCATTTGGCGATGTTAGCTTGGAATGGGAACCCAAGTCATTTTCTAATGCCTCGGCCTTTTGGAGGATCGTTTCCGAAACCTGAAGTGGCGCGCGGCAGCGCTTCGCAACCCGGATCGAGCGCCGCATTGTCGCAGTTTGGGCCGCGCGAGTTGCGTCTGGTGATTCTCTCGAGGGACTGTTTCGGGAGCGCCGAAGCCGCGCAAACCCTGTAATTTTAGGGGTCGGAAGCGCCTTGACTTGAAAAAACACTGGAAAAATCCCTGATTCGGGGGCTGTCCACAGCGATATTCGTGTGGTGAATGCAGAAAACACTGTTTTTCTCGGCGTTTTCCGCCATATCGTGCCCACTCCAGAATCAATGGAGCAACCATGGCTACCCAACTGTCGAAGTCGCAAGTGATCGAGAAGATCGCGACCACCACCGAACTCTCCAAGCGCGACGTCAAGAACGTTTTGGACTCGCTCGTCGATGTCGGCCACAAGGAGCTGAAGAAGGCCGGGGTGTTCCTCGTCCCCGGCTTCGCGAAGTTCGTTGTGGTCAAGAAGCCTGCGACCAAGGCGCGCAAGGGCACCAACCCCTTCACCGGCGAAGAGATGATGTTCAAGGCCAAGCCGGCCCGGAAGATCGTCCGCGCACGGCCGGTCAAGGCCGCCAAGGACGCGGTTTAAGACGAAAAGGCCTCCGGTGACGGGGGCCTTTTGCTTTTGAGCCGTCGCTTCCTGCCGTTGGTTGCCCGCTTGAGCGTTTTCGAGCGTAGCGGACACCGGTTCGCGTGAAGAAAACGCGCCAAAGCAGAATCTGGAGCTCCGGACCGGGTTGAAAACGGGACCGGGGCTCTAGACCACCGGCGACCGGCCACCATCGACATTGATGGCGGTGCCGGTGATGTAGGAGCCTTGCTCCGAGGCCAGGAAGCAGGCGAGGTTGGCGAACTCCTCCGCCGTGCCGATGCGGCCGAGCGGGGTGCCCTTGGCAAGGCCCTTGGCGAATTCCCCGAAATCCGTGTTCGGCGCCTGGGCAGCATGCCGCTTGACCCATTGATCGCTCATGATCAGGCCGACCAAGAGCGCATTCACCAGGATGTTGTGCTCGCCGCCTTCATTGGCCATCACCTTGGTCAGCGCCATGCCGGCGGCGCGCGACACCGAGGTCGGTGCGGAATTGCCGGCCGGCGCCTTGGCAAAAGTGTTGAGCACGTTGATGATGCGGCCCCATTTGCGCTGCTTCATCCCCGGCCACACCAGCCGGCTGAAGCGGATCGCGGCGAACAGCTTCAGGTCGAGGTCCTCCTGCCAAGCCTCGTCGCTGATGCTCTCGAAAGCCAGGGTGCGTGCCGTGCCGGCGTTGTTGACGAGCACGTCGATCTTGCCGAGATCGGCAACGATCTGGTCATGCGCCTTGCTGATGTCCGCGGCTTTCGAAACGTCGCAGACGTAGTCGCGCACCACGAGGCCGTCCCTGGCGAGCGCCTCGCGCGCCGCGGCGAGATCGGCCGCGCCGCGGGCGAGGATCGCGACCCTGGAGCCGGATTCGGCAAACCGCCGCGCCACCGCGATCCCGATGCCCTTGCTGCCGCCGGTGACCACGGCGACGCGGTCCTTCATTGATAGGTTCATTGTTGTTCTCCCTGGGGCTGGCCCGGAGAGGACGCTATCAAACCGACAGCGCGACCAACAAGGTCATGCAGAGCAGGTGTGCTGTGACAATCAGTGCGAGATGGAGCGGGCCGGACATCGGATGTCTCCATGGTGGTGCGTGCGCGGCTTGATGCTCCGTGAGGTGGGCACCGCCGCTCGTCTCCCTCCCCCTGAAAGGGGGAGGGCGGGGTGGGGGTTGCTCTCCACGGCGCCGGCGCTTGTGGAGGCAGATCCCCACCCGGATTACGCTTGCGCGCAATCCGACCTCCCCTTTTCAAGGGGAGGTGAGGAAAGAGCGCGCCAGTTCAGGCGCGCGTCAGTTCAGGCTCGCGCTCGCCGTGAAGCTGCGGTCGACGGCCTTGCCGACATCGAGCGTCTTGCCGAGGATGCCGTAGCGGGTGGCGCGGTCGGAGGCGGCCTGCACTTCCTTGACCACGGCCTCGTCGATCGCGATCGGGCTCGTCTTCTGCGCGGTGTAGGCGGCGAGCAGCACGTCCTCCGGCAGTTTTGTGAGCTCGGCCGTGTTCCTGGCATACTCGGCGAGATGGTCGAGCGACCACAGCCGCGCCTTGTTGAGCCGCTGCACCAGGTCCTGCACCGCCGCGCGCTTGGTTGCGATCGCGTTGTCGGAGGCGACGATGAAGGTGATGGTCGGCGTCAGCCCTTCGCCATCGGCGACGACGCGCGCCTTGTCCTTCAGCGTGGCGTAGGAGATATACGGCTCCCACACCGCCCAGGCGTCGATCGAGCCCGCGAGCAGCGCGATCTTGGCGTCGACCGGGCCGAGCGGCGCGAAGGTCGCGTCCTCGATCCTGCTTCCGGCTTTTTCCAGCGTCGCATTGATGAGGAATTGGCCCCAGCCGCCCCGCGTGCCGGCAAGGCGCTTGCCCTTCAGATCGGCCGCGGTCTTGATCGGCGAATCCCCGCGCACCAGGATCGCCTGCGTCCGCGCATCGGAGCGCGTGCCGCCGATCGCCTTGATCGGCGCGCCCGACGCATAGACGGTGAGGAAGGACAGATCGCCGGTGTAGCCGACGTCGAGCGCGCCGGCATTGATCGCCTCCAGGATCGGGGCCGCGGCGGGGAATTCCGACCATTCGATCTTGTAGGGCAGATCCTTGGCGAGGCCGGAAATCTCCAGCAGCGAGCGGTTGCCGCCCTTCTGGTCGCCGACGCGCAGCACGATCGCGTCGGCCGCGAGTGCCGCGGCCGACGTCGACAGCGTGATCACGGCCGTAATCAGCGCGGCCGCCGTGCGGCGGGTGAGAGAATAGGCAGGGCCCGAGCGGGTCAGTTTGCGCATTTGAATTTTCTTCCTGATTCATTCGCTGCTCGGCGGAACGCGCGGCAGCGTTCGACCAAGTCTATGAGCAAGCCGTTCGCCGTCAACGAAACGGAAATCTGAATTCGGCGGCTGCGCGGCAAGGATGATCTCGTCAGGCATGCCGCGCGTAGAAGACATCGCGCATGCGGCCGCAGAACGCTCAAATTTGATGCAGTCACGGTGATGACACCGTATCTCTGCGTCGCGATGTCAGCGAAAATCCTTTCATCGCCGCGTGATGCGATCGTGGAGAGTTCAGCTGCGGCGCCGACAACATTCGAAATTCCATTTCATTGACGATGATCTTGTCGCGCCGCATCATTTGCAGGTTGCTTTGAGTGCAATCGCGCCGGAGAAATCCGCTTTTTCTAAAACCATGAGCTTCGAACGACGGGGCGCGCAAAACGGAGACGTTTTGCGCGCGGGGCGGAGCCTTGCCGAAATGCAGGAGTGATGATGTCGAGAGATAACAAGAAGACGGTGATGGATCGCCGCACATTGCTGCGTGCCGGCGCCGCCGCGGCCTTTGCCGCGCCGATCGGGGCGTATAGCGCGCAGGCCTTCGCGCCACGGGCGATCACGCCGGCGATCGACTTCTCCGAATTCCCGGTCTGCAAGACCGCGTCCGATGCGCCGCCGCTGACCGGCGCGCCGCGCAAGCTGAAGCTGTCCTGGAACGCCGGCGCGGTCTGCCTTGCGCCGCTGCCGGTCGCGATCGACCACGGCTTCTTCCAGAAGCAGAATCTCGACGTCGAGCTGGTCAACTATTCGGGCTCGACCGACCAGCTGCTGGAAGCGATCGCCACCGGCAAGAGCGACGCCGGTCTCGGCATGGCGCTGCGCTGGCTGAAGCCGCTGGAGCAGGGCTTTGACGTCAAGATCGCCGCCGGCACCCATGGCGGCTGCATGCGCGTCCTGACCCGCACCAGTTCCGGGGTCGACAAGCTCGCCGATCTCAGGGGCAAGATCGTCGCGGTCGGCGATCTCGCCGGTCCCGACAAGAACTTCTTCTCGATCCAGCTCGCCAAGCTTGGCATCGACCCGATCAAGGACGTCGACTGGCGTGCCTATCCCGGCAATCTCCTCAATGTCGCGGTCGAGAAGGGCGAGGTGCAGGCCTTCCTGTCGTCGGACCCGCTGGCATATCTCTGGCTGAAGGATGCGCAGTACAAGGAGGTCGCCTCCAACCTCGACGGCGAGTATCGCGACAAGAGCTGCTGCATCGTCGGCCTGCGCGGCAGCCTGGTGCGCGAGGAGCCTCAGGTCGCGCGCGCCATTACGCAAGCGCTGCTCGACGCCGCGATGTTCACCTCGCAGAACCCGGACAAGGCGGCGAAGTCGTTCCAGCCCTATGCGCCGAAGGCGGCGAGCCTCGCCGATCTCGAGGCAATGGCGCGCTACCACACCCATCACCATCACCCGACCGGCGAAGTGCTCAAGCGCGAGCTGAAGGGTTACGCCGACGACCTCAAGACGGTGCAGGTGTTCAAGCAGAGCACCGACACCGCCAAATTCGCGGAGCGGATCTATGTCGACGTATTCAGTGTCTGACGCGACCGCCGCGGCCGCGCCGCGCGCGGCGATCACGCTCGCGGACCTCTCCGGCAGTTACGGTGTGGGCCTTGCGGCGAGCCTCGTCTGGCTCGCCTTCGGCCTCTCCTGCCTCTATTGGCCCGATGTCGGCGACTGGTCGCGGACCGGATCGCTCGGCATCGGCGCGATCGTCATCGCCGCCTTCATCCTGTTCGGCACATTCAGCGCGGATTATCTCGGCGGCGCCGGGCAGGCGTTGCGCAAACGCGCGCCGTGGCTGGTGGCGTTCGGCGCCTTCGTGACGTTGTGGGAGGTCGCCACCGCGAAATTCGCCTGGCTGCCGCTGCCGTTCTTCCCGCCGCCGCAGTCGATCCTCGAGGTCTATACCGACGATCTGCCGAAACTGCTCGACAGCGTGTTCGCCTCGATCAAGCTGCAGCTCGGCGGCTACATCATCGGCGCGACCGTCGGCTTTATCACCGGTGTCTCGATCGGCTGGTCGCAGAAGATCGGCTACTGGGTGCATCCGGTGCTGCGCTTCATCGGCCCGCTGCCGGCCACTGCCTGGTTGCCGATCGCCTTCTTCACCTTTCCGTCGAGCTGGAGCGCCTCGACCTTCCTGATCGCGCTTGCCACCGGCTTTCCGGTGACGGTCCTGACCTGGTCGGGCGTCGCGAGCGTCAGCAGCGCCTATTACGACGTCGCGCGCACGCTCGGCGCAAAACCGTCATTCCTGGTGCTGAGGGTCGCGATCCCCGCCGCGCTGCCGCATGTGTTCGTCGGCCTGTTCATGGGGCTCGGCTCGTCCTTTGCGGTGCTGGTCGTCGCCGAGATGATCGGCGTCAAGGCCGGGCTCGGCTGGTACCTGCAATGGGCGCAGGGCTGGGCGGCGTATGCCAACATGTATGCGGCGCTGATCGTGATGTCGCTGCTCTGCTCCGGCGCGATCACGCTCTTGTTCCGCACCCGCGACCGCCTGCTGGTCTGGCAGAAGGGCGTCGTCAAATGGTAGTGCAGTCCGCAGCTGAGGCGATCACCTATCCGGCGGTCGGCGCCGAGCTCGATATCGAAGGCGTCAGCCACGCCTTCGATATCGATGGCGCCACGCTTCCGGTGCTCGATAATGTCAATCTCGCGATCGCGCCGGGCGAGTTCGTCGCGCTGCTCGGCCCGTCCGGCTGCGGCAAGTCGACCTTGCTGCGGCTGGTCGCGGGACTGGAGAAGCCGCGCGCGGGCACGCTGCGCGAGGATGAAGTGCGCATCAGTGGCCCGCATCCGTCGCGGGTCGTTGTGTTCCAGGATCCGACGCTGTTTCCGTGGCGCACGGTGTGGGACAATGTCGCGCTTGGCCTCGAAGCGCAGGGCATCCTGAAGGCGCAGCGCCACCGCGTCGATGACGTCATCGAGCTGGTCGGCCTGTCCTCGTTCCGCAACGCTTATCCGCACCAGCTGTCCGGCGGCATGGCGCAGCGCGTGGCGCTGGCGCGCGCGCTTGTCAACGATCCGAAGATCCTGGTGCTCGACGAGCCGCTCGGCAAGCTCGACTCGCTAACGCGGATCGCCATGCAGTCGGAGCTCGTCGCGCTGTGGCAGCGCAAGGGCTTCACCACGCTGTTGGTCACCCATGACGTCGAGGAGGCGCTGGTGCTGGCCAACCGCGTCATCGTGCTGTCCGATCGGCCGGCGCGGATCAAGGCTGACATCGCCGTCGCCCGGCCGTACCCGCGGCATCGCGGCGATCCCTATCTGGCGGAGCTGCGCAAGCAGATCCTCGGCCTGCTCGGACTGGAGGCGACATGGTGACATCAGCGGCGAGGGAGCTGCCGCCGGCGAACGAGCCGGAGTACATCGCGCGCGCGTTGCTGCTCGCCGCTGTGTTTGCTGCGCGCGCGCCGGCGCACGACCGCGACGCCAGCTTTCCCTTCGAGAATTTCGCCGATCTGTCGCGCGAAGGCCTGCTGGCGCTGACGGTGCCGGCAGCGCTCGGCGGCGGCGGAGCGGGTGCCCGCGACGCCACGCGCGTGCTCGGCATCATCGGCAAGGCCGATCCGTCGACCGCGCTGGTGCTGTCGATGCACTACATCCAGCATCTGGTGATGGCGCGCAGCACGCGCTGGCCGGCGCGTCTTTCGCGCAAGCTCGCCAAGGAAGCCGTCGAGGGTGTGGCGCTGATCAACGCTTTGCGCGTCGAGCCCGAGCTCGGCTCGCCCGCGCGCGGCGGCCTGCCGGCGACAACGGCGCGCCGCACCGAGACCGGCTGGCGGTTGACAGGCAAGAAGATCTATTCGACCGGTGCGCCGATCCTGAAATGGTATTCGGTCTGGGCAAAGACCGATGAGCCGGAGACCCGTGTCGGCTTGTTTCTGGTTCCCGCCGGGTTGCCGGGAACGCGGATCGAGGAGACCTGGGACCACCTTGGCCTGCGCGCCAGCGGCAGCCACACCGTGATCTTCGACGACGTGGTGTTTCCGCTGGATTACGAGATCGACGTCCGCGGGCCCGACGACTGGAAGGTTCCTGACGTCACCCAGGCGACCGTGCACGCGATTTTCGTCGCCGCGATCTATGACGGCATCGCCCGCGCGGCCCGCGACTGGCTGGTCACATTCCTGAAGCAGCGGGTGCCCGCCAATCTCGGCGCGCCGCTCGCGACCTTGCCACGGATGCAGGAGGTGGTCGGCGCGATCGAGGCGCGGCTTGCGGTCAATGCGCGCCTGATCGACAGCTTCGCCGCCGATTTCGATAACGGCTTCCCGCTTTCTGCGATCGAGTCTAACATCATCAAGCTGACGGTGACCAACAACGCCGCGGCAGTGGTGGAGGATGCCTTGTCGCTGACCAGCAATCACGGCCTGTCGCGAACCAATCCGCTGGAGCGGCATTACCGTGACGTGCTGTGCGGCCGCGTCCATACCCCGCAAGACGATGCCACCCGTGTCTCCGCCGGACGCTCCGCGCTGGGCGTCTGAAAACAACAGCCAACAACAACGGAGTTCCCGTCATGCCGGTCGAATTCATCGGCTTCATCACCAACAACAATGCTTCCGAGACCATCGTCCGCTCAGGCCCGGTGCTCGATCCGCCCTATATCGAGACGGTGGCCAAGGCGCATGAGCTCGCCGGTTTCGACCGCGCGCTGCTGGCGTTCCACTCTACCACGCCGGATGCGTTGCAGGTCGCGCAGCATGTCCTGACCATCACCAGGCAGCTCAAGGTGATGATCGCGCAGCGCCCGGGCTTTACCGCGCCGACGCTGCTGGCGCGCCAGCTTGCGACGCTGGATCAATTCTACGGCGGCCGCGTCTCGCTGCACGTCATTACCGGCGGCAACGCCATCGAGCTGCGCCAGGACGGCAACACGCTCGACGACAAGGACGAGCGCTACGCGCGCACCAGCGAATTCCTCGACGTGGTGCGGCTGGAATGGACCAGCGAGAAGCCGTTCAACTACAGCGGCAAGTATTACAACGTCGAGAACGGCTTCTCGCAGGTGAAGCCGTTGCAGAAGGGCGGCATCTACACCTTCGTCGGCGGCGGCTCGGACGCCGCGGTCGAGGTCGCGGGCAAGCACGCCGATACGTTCGCGCTGTGGGGCGAGTCCTACGCGCAGGTGCGCGACGTCACCGCGCGGGTGCGCGCGGCCGCGGCCAGGCACGGAAGGCCGACTCCGCGCTTCAGCCTGTCGGTGCGGCCGATCCTCGCCGATACTGAAGAGAAGGCGTGGAAGAAGGCGGAACATATCCTCGAGCGCGCCACCGCGCTGCAGGACCAGACCGGCTATCGTCGTCCCAACCACGCGACCGACGGCGCCAAGCGGCTGCTGGCGCTCGCTGATCAGGGCACGCGCATCGACAAGCGGCTGTGGACCGAGATCGCCAAACTGACCGGCGCCAACAGCAACACCACCGCGCTGGTCGGCACACCCGAGCAGGTCGCCGAGGTATTCGGCGACTATTACGATCTCGGCGTCAGTCACTTCCTGATCCGCGGCTTCGATCCCTTGGTCGATGCGATCGACTATGGCCGGGCGCTGATTCCGCTGACCCGCAAGCTGATCGAAGCGCGGGACCAGCAGCGGGGAATTGCCGCCGAATGATCCGTCTCATTGTTGCGGCAGCGCTTGCGCTCGCCGCCATCGACGCGGCCTTCGCGCAGACCACGCTGCGCGTCGGCGACCAGAAGGGCAATTCGCAGGCCGTGATGGAAGCGGCCGGTGTGCTCAAGGACGTCCCCTACACGATCGAGTGGAAGGAGTTCGCCGCAGCCGCGCCGCTGCTGGAGGCGCTTGCGGCAGGCGCGATCGATACCGGCCTGGTCGGCGACGCGCCGTTCACCTTCGCGGCGGCCGCCAAAATTCCGGTCAAGGCGATCGCGGCGGTGCGGCAGTCGCGCGACGGGCTCGCGGTCGTGGTGCCGGAAAACTCCGCGATCAAGAGCTTTGACGATCTGCGCGGCAGGAAGATCGCAACCGGCCGCGGTTCGATCGGCCATCAGCTGATCCTGGCGGCGCTGGAATCCAGGGGTTGGCAGGCGAGCGACGTGCAGATCGTGTTTCTCGCGCCGTCGGACGCGAAGGTCGCCTACACGCAGGGCGCGGTCGACGCCTGGTCGACCTGGGAGCCTTATGTCAGCCAGGAAGAGGTGCTGTTCAAGTCGCGCCGCGTCATCACGGCCGACGGCATCACGCCCGGCCTCGGCTTCCAGGTCGCAACCCTCGATGCGATCAAGGGCAAGCGCGCCGAGCTCGAGGATTTCGTGCGGCGGTTGGCGGCCGCGCGCGCATGGTCGCAGAACAATGTCGAGGGCTACGCCGCCACCTGGGGCAGGCTGATGAACATCCCGCCCGCGGTGCCGCTGAACTGGCTGACGCGGGCCAAGATCCGCATCGCGCCGATTGACGACAGCGTGGTCGCCGACGAGCAGAAGACCATCGACCTCTACGACCGCTGGGGCCTGATCCGGCAGAAGATCAACGCCGCCGACATCGTCGACCGCTCGTTTGGTGCGGCCGTCGGGAAGGGCGCGGGACTGTAGACAATTTGCAAGCGACACATTCAACGTCGTCCTGGCGAAAGCCAGGACCCATTACCCCGGATGGCAGTTGTTGCACGACGCCGGGGCCGCGATCCTGCTCACTATCAAATTCAGTGGTAATGGGTCCTGGCTTTCGCCAGGACGACGGGTGCTTGCACGATTTCGGAATATTGGAAATGTATCCCTGATTTGCCCGGCGTGTCAAGCTACCCTGTCGAAGGCCGGCAGCCGCGAGCTCCTTTGCATGGGGTTGTTTTCGATATTTTGCCGGCGCACCTGCGGCTGCCCTGCAAGCGGGGAGATGTGGACCGTCTGCGCGGAAGCGATTCAACTCCGCACCATTGCACCGCTAACGAACCCGTGATTCAAAACATCCATTCGTCCGAGGGCTGCCGCGCGGCAAGGATTTTCCCCGTTTGGCATATTCCAAAACCGCAACGTTGCTATTTTCGCCGCGGCCTTGCCGCTTCCTCCGGCGTTGCCAAGATCAAGCAGACGAACAATCGAGTCCGGGAGATCACCATGGGCCTTCAACAAACTCGCATCGAGTCGCTGCCGTTTGTGACCGCTGAACTGAATTATCTCGCGCCGACGCCGGGCAAGCCCCGGACCTACGCCTTCGATCCGCCGCCCGGCGAACCCAAATCCACCGCGCTGCCCGAAGCCCACAATGTTCCGATATTTGACGGGCGTTTGATCGCCGACAGCTTCTCGCTCGATCGCGAGGGCTTTGCGCTGGTCAAGCATCCGACCAGCGTGAAGGATTATTACGACGACAACGAAGTCCGCAACGTCTACTATCCCGCCGTCGAAGCCTTCCTGAAGGCGACGCTGAAGGCGGATCGCGTCTTCATCTTCGATCACACCGTGCGCAAGCGCGTCGAGGGCGCGGCTGACATCCGCGGCGGCGGACCACGCCAGCCCGCGACCCGCGTCCACGTCGACCAGACCGCCGTCTCCGGCCGCAACCGCGTGTTCGAGCACCTGCCCGACGAGGCCGAGCAGCTGGTCAAGGGCCGCGTCCAGGTGATCAATCTGTGGCGCCCGATCCGCGGTCCCCTGCGGGATTCACCGCTCGCGATGGCCGACGGCACCACCGTCGCGCCGAAGGATCTCATTGCTTCGGACCTGATCTATCCCAACCGCAGCGGCGAGACCTATTCGGTGAAGTACAATCCGAACCATCGCTGGTTCTACATTCCCGAGATGACGCCGGACGAGGCGATCCTGCTGAAATGCTACGACTCGGCGACCGACGGCCGCACGCGGTTCGGGCCGCATACCGCGTTCGTCGATCCCACCACGCCCGCGGACGCCGCGCCGCGCGAGAGCATCGAGCTGCGCACGCTGGTGTTCCATAAGCAGTAAGGGCGACGAAATCTCAGCGAACTCGTCATGCCCGGGCTCGTCCCGGGCATCCACGTCTTCGGCCCTGCGTGAAGCAAGACGTGGATGGCCGGGACAAGCCCGGGCATGACGGCATGTGGGGTGCCAAGATCGCGCTGCCGCCGAAGTTGGCACGCGCTGCCCAATAATGTTACGCCCGTCGCCAAACCGCTCGGGGAAGAGGCGATTCGTGGACGGCGTGGTGACGAAGGAAGAGGCGGGGATCGGGTTCCGCGCCCTGGTGCTTGCACTTCTGGCATTGGCCTCCGGCCACATGCTGTCGACGCTGCTGCGGACCATCCCGGCGATCAGCCTCGATCTGATGGCGTCGGATTTCGGCACCTCGCCGCAGGCGCTCGCGAGCCTCACCTCGATCTATCATTTCTCCTTTGCCGCCTCGCAAATCCCGGTCGGCGCCGCGATGGATCGCTTCGGCGTGCGGCCGGTGTCGCTGAGCCTGCTCGCCGGTACCGTGGTCGGAACGCTCGTCTCTGCGCTGGCGACGGGGCCCGCGAGCTTTGTGCTCGGGCAATTGATGCTCGGCGTAGCCACTTCGGGCATGCTGATGTGCCCGATGACGCTCGCGGCGAAGCAGATGTCGGCGGCGAAGTTCGGCCTGTGGTCCGGCCTGATCCTCTCGATCGGCAATATCGGCATGCTGCTGTCGGCAAGCCCGCTGGCGTTCGTGGTCGATCAGTTCGGCTGGCGCGCCGGTTTCTGGGTTTCGGCCGGTTTCGGCATTGTCGTGCTGATCGCGGTGTTCGCGCTGGTGCCGCGGCAGCCGGCGGCGCATGCGGATGATTCCTCGCCGCTGCACCAGATGGCCGAGGTGCTGCGGCTCGGCATGTCGCGCGGGCTGCGCGGCCTGATCGCGCTGTCGCTGGTGTCGCTCGGCGCGTCGCTGACCTTGCGCGGCTTGTGGGGTGGCCCGTGGCTGATGGACGAGAAGGGGCTGAGCCGGATCGAGGCCGGCAATGTGCTCGGCCTGTTCACGCTGGCGATGATCGTCGGCCCGGCCTGCATCGGCGCCTTCGATCGCAAGTTCGGGCACCGCCGCGCCATGGTGGCGGTGACGCACGCCATCGCCGCGCTGCTGCTCGTCTTGATGGCGGCCGGTGCGCCGCATTTCCCGGTCTCGAACCTCTTCGGCGTTGCCGTGATGCCGACGCAATATGACCTGGTGCTGTTGATCCTGATCGGGCTCGCGACCTCGGCGCAGCCGCTGATTTACGGCATGACGCGCCAGCTTGTCGCCGCGCAGAACACCGGCAAGGCGCTGTCCTCGGTCAACCTCGCGTTCTTCCTTGGCGCAGCGCTACTGCAATCGAGCACCGCGGGCGTCGCGGCGCTGTTCGGGCTGCCCGCGGTGCTGCTGTTCATCGCCGGCGCGCTGGCGATCGGGACCGTGCTGTTCCTGATCTACACCAGGCCCTAGCGTTCCGTTCCGATCAGATCGTCGTCTGCGCCTGCTTGCGAATCTCGTTGGCGAGCGGCTTCAGCTGTTCGGATGGGCCGGGTCCCACGAGACTGTAGCCCGTACCGCCGTCAGCCCACGAGAAGCCCGCGACGTCACTGCCCGAATGCGGCGCCATCGGTGCGTTCTTGTCCGACGTCATCGGGCGGGTGAGAACCACAAGCCGCTCGCCGCGATCGTCGTCGTACATGAACATGGCCGCAGGACCATGTGCGGTCGGCACTACCCGTCCGCCCATCAAACGATATCCCGACTTGGTGAGATCTGGCAGCTTCACCGGTTGATGCAACCGGTTGGAGACCCATTGCACAAGCTCGGTGCTGTCGCGCAGCTCGACCGGCCGCGTGCGATCGGAGGCGTACACTCTGTAGGAATCGCTGGCCTCCTCGGCGAGCGCCACAATTCCGCCGACCGGTGCCTGTGTCGCGCCACGGATCACCCATCCGCCGAGGCCGCCGAGCGAGAGCATCAGCATCGCTGCGATGGCCCAGCGCAACGACGAGGGGCGGCGGCGTGGGCTCTCGATCATCCTGGCGAGGTTGAGCCGCGGCGGCAGTGGCTCCTCGGCGATCGGCAGCAGCACCGATCGCAAAAGGTTACGCTCATCGGAGTAGGCGGCGATGCGCTTGGCCACGTCCGGATGCTTGTCCAGATAGACGCGGACATCAGCCTCGCGTTCCGGCTCGAGCGCGCGATCGACATAGGCATGCAGATCGTCTTCTGTAATGGGTCGGTTGCTCATGTCTTGTTCCGCAATTGCACGATATTATGATCCAGGTCGCCCGGCGTCTCCTCCAGTTCGTGGTGCAGCCGCTCGCGGGCGCGCGCGAGGCGGGACATCACCGTGCCAACAGGCACGCCGAGCACCTTCGCGGCATCGGCGTAGGACAAATCCTCGACGCCGACGAGCAGCAGCACCGCACGTTGGTCATGCGGAAGCCTGGCGAGCTTCGCCATGACGTCGCGATACATCACCTTGTGCTCCTGCGCCGCTTCCTGACCGAATGCATCCTCGTTGGTTTCGTCGATCGCGACATGAACGCCGCGCACCGTTGCGCGGCGAAATTGGTTGATGGCGAGATTATGCAGGATCGCGAACAGCCACGGGCGCGGATTGTCCGACCGCCGCTGCTCCCAGTGGATGACGGCACGTTCCAGGCAGTCCTGCACCAGGTCGTCGGCCGCGGCGTGATCGCGGACCAGGGCCCGCGCATAACGCCGCAAGGCTGGTATCAGCGGCTCGACCAGGTGCAGCATGTCGCTCATGGCGCTTGTACCTGCACGACCGCGCCGAGTTTCGCCGGCTCGCCGGATGCGATGACGAGGTAACGCCGCTCGGTCTTGGCCGCGCTCTGCACGATCTGCCGGATCGGACCGGCCGCGTTGACGATGGCGGAGCCGGCCGGATTGGTCATGAAGGCTGCCAGCGGCTCCACCATGCCGCCACCGTCGGCGTGTTCGGCCAATCCCAGCACGTAGCGCTGCTTCGGCTCGAGCCCGGTCACGGAAGCCTGCAGCACCTGGATCAGCCCTTGATCGAACAGCGATACGCTGGTCGGCGGCTTCTCGCCCTTGGCTTCCTTTTTCGGTGCGAGCGCGAGGTGAGCCGCCTGGCCGGCGACGCCGAGGGCTTGCAGGTTCTGGCGGTCATCCGGATTTGGCGCGGCGTTCGGCACATAGACGATCGCCTGCGGCGCCTGGCCGATCGGGATGTTGGCGATCACCTTGTTGGTTGCGGTGTCGATCGCCGCCAGCGCGTCGGCGTTTTCGAGACCGACATAGACCCGCGTGCCGTCGCCGGACGGCCAGACGCCGTGCGGCAGATTGCCGACGGGGATGGTCGCGACTTGCGAGAAGTCGTCGGTTCGGTACACCTTGACCTCGTTGGTGCCGCCGATCGTGACATAGGCGAGCGTGCCTTTAGGCGTCTTCGCGAAATTGACATGGTTGGTGATCGGGCCGGTGTCGATGGTCTTGATCAGGTTGAACGGCGGCTTGGCGTTGAACACCTGCGTCCTGCCGACATCCTTCAGCGTGAACCAGACCTGGTCGCCATCGGGCGAGGCCGCGATGTTCGGGCAGAACGGGCTTTCCTGCTTCACCTTGGCGACGATCTGATGGTCTGCGACCGAGACCACGTCGGTCTCCGGATTGAACGACGAACAGATGTAGCCGTACTTGCCGTCGGGCGAGAAGATCTGCATGCCGGGTCCCGCGGGGACCTCGATGCGCGTCGTTTCCTTGAAGCTCTGCGCGTCGATGACCGAGATGTAATTCTCGCCGCGCACCGTGACCCATACTTCCTTGCCGTCGGGCGTGAAGAACGCCTCGTGCGGTGACCGCCCGATATAGGTGACGTGCTTGACCGAGTTGGTTGCCGTGTCGATGAAGCTCACCGAGTTCGAACCGATCGAGACCACCGCGAGGGTGCGGTGGTCGGGCGAATAGCCCATGCCGTGGACCAGCACCTGGCCCTTGTAGAGCGGGCTGAAATTGCCCGGCTGCGGGTCGCCGAGCCGGATCACGCCGAGCAGCTTGTTGTCGGCCGGGTCGGTAACCGACACCGTGTTGGAGAACTGCTCGGCGGCGTAGACGCGATCGTGATGGCTGACCGGAATGTCGGGCGAGGACGCAGCGCCCGGCGCCTGTCCGGCGAAAGCAGGGCTCGACATCGCCAGCACGGTCGTGGCCAGCAGGCTCTTGAGGATTTGACGGTTCATCGCTCGAAATTCCTAGTTCTTCATTCCGTGGGACATGTTCATATGATCGTGAGCGGCGGGCGCCGGGCTCTGCTGCGTCGGGGCCGGCACGGACGCCGTAACCGGGTCTCCGATCGCGAGCTTCATGGCGTCGATCTCCTGCCGCTGCTCGACGATGATTTCCTGCGCGATCCGGCGCAGCTGCTCGTTCTTGCCGTAGCGGAGCTCGATCACGGCCATGTCGATCGCGCCCTGATGATGCGGCGTCATCATCGCGACGAAGTCGCGATCGATATCGCCGCTCGGCTTGGCCGCCATGTCATTCATCATCTTGGTCATCGCGGTATCGTTTTCGGCGAGGAAGGCGCTCTCCTCTGCGGTCTGCGCGCCCTGCGCCGGATGATGGTCGTCATGCGCGAATGCGGCCGCCGCGGCGGCGAGGGCGAGCGCGACGGACGCGCCGAGCGGGGCGAGTCCGAACTTGAGGAATCGAGGAGGCATTTGCGTTCACCCTGGGAGTTGTCGGGAAAGCCGAACGGTCCGGCCTCGGGGGCCGGCTTGCATGGGTGGGACGCAGCAGCGTGAGTTCTATTCCGTCGCGGGGGCGAAGATTCTCGTCAATCACGACTTGCTGATCGATGGAATGATCCGTTTCGGCCGAGCCAGCCGATTTGCGATCGGCAAGCCACTGGCTATAAGAGGGAATTCCGGTTCCGGTCGACCGGTTCCTCGATCCTCCCTGCGCAAGTCGCTCGCGCCAAGAAGGCCAAGATGTCCGCCAAGATCGATCCGATCACCCGCTCCGTCGTCCAGCACCGCCTGTCGTCGATCGTGAAGGAGATGGGCGAAGCCATGCTTCGCACTTCCTATTCGCAGATCCTCAATTCCAGCCGCGATTTTTCGCTGGCGATCTGCGACACCGACGGGCGGCTGATCGCGCAGGCGGACCACATTCCAGTTCATGTCGGCGCCTTGCCCTGGGCGACGCTGGCGGTCGAGGAGCGCTTCAAGGATGTCGCGCCCGGCGACGTCATCCTGCTCAACGATCCCTATCAGGGCGGCAGCCATCTGCCTGACCTGACCGCATTCGTGCCGGTATTCGATGGCGGCAAGCGGCTGCTCTGGACCATCGTACGCGCGCATCAGAGCGACATCGGCGGCGCCACCCACGGCGCCTACAATCCGGCCGCCACCGAGATCTATCAGGAAGGCATTCGCATTCCGCCGATCAAGCTCTACGAGGCCGGCAAGCCGCGCGAGGATCTGCTCGACTTGCTGGCGCTCAACATCCGCAATCCCAGGGAATTCCGCGGCGACCTCGCGGCAATGCTCGGGGCCGCGCATCTCGGCGAACGCCGCGTCTCGAAACTGTTCAGCGAATTCGGCGCGGACACGGTCGAAGCCGCGATCGAGGCGATTCTGGACGCGACCGAGCAGCAGACCCGCGCCGTGGTGTCGACCTGGAAGGACGGCGTGTTCTACGGCGAAGCCCTGCTCGACGATGACGGCCACGGCCGCACCGACATCAAGATCGCCGCCAAGGTGACCAAGAAGGGCAGCGACATCGAGGTCGATCTCACCGGCTCCGATCCGCAGTCGACCAGCTTCGTCAATTCCTCGCACGCCAACATGCAGGCAGCGGTCGCGATGGCCTTCGCCTATCTGATCGACGCCGACATTCCCAAGAACACCGGCGCGCTGCGGCCGCTGAAGGTGGTGGCGAAGCAGGGCACGATTGTCTGGGCCGATCCCGGCCGTCCCGTCACCTTGTGCACCAGCCATCCCTCCAACGAGATCGTCGAAGCCATCATCAAGGCGATGTCGGCGTCCTGTCCGGATCGCGTGATGGGCGGCTGGGGGCGCCGCTTCCGCATCGCGATCCAGGGTGAGGATCCGCGCACCGGACGCAATTTCATCTGGCACATGTTCCAGGCCCGGCCCGGCGGCGGCGCCTCGCCCGGCGGCGACGGCTATTCGTCGATCGGCGAGTGGCACTCGGTCGGCGGGCTGAAATTCGGCAGCATCGAGGTTGCCGAAGTGCGCTTTCCCCTACATTTCCGCCAGCACGAATTCCGGCCGGATTCCGGCGGCGACGGCCAGCATCGCGGCGGCCTTGGCGTCGCGCTCGACATGGTGCTGGAGACGCAAAAGCCTGCCAAGGGCAACACCGCCGGTGATGGCGCGCGCCATGGTCCCTGCGGCATGCTCGGCGGCAAGGACGGCGAGCCGCATCATTACCGGCTGCTCTCGGAAGGCCGCGCGCCGCGCGTGCTGAAGACCAAGGAAGTCGGCATCGAGCTGTGCCCCGGCGATTGCCTCGAGATCCGCTCTTCCGGCGGCGGCGGCTGGGGGCCGCCAGAGAAGCGCTCGGCGGAAGCGCGGGCGCGCGATCTTGCGCAAGGTTTGGTTTCGAAAGCGGTGTAGGCAGCGATGTACACGATTGGGGTCGACGTCGGCGGCACTTACACCGACCTGGTTGCGACGGATCAAACCGGGCGAACCGTTTTCGCGAAATCGCCGTCCACGCCGGCCGATCAGTCGATCGGCGTCATGGCGGGACTGGAAGAGCTGGCGCGCCGCCTCGGCGTGACGCGCGCAGCGATGCTCGCCGCGACCGATCGCCTGGTGCACGGCACGACGGTCGCGACCAATGCGCTGCTCGAGCGCAAGGGCGCGAAGGTTGCGCTCTTGACCACCGACGGACACCGCGATGTCGTCGAGATGCGCGAGGGGCTGAAGCCGGACCGCTACGATCTGCGCACGCCGCCGCCCGAGCCGCTGGTGCCGCGCGAGCGTCGCTTTGGCGTGCGCGAGCGGCTGAAGGCCGACGGCAGCGCCGCGGTTGCGCTCGATGCCGCCGCGCTCGGCGACGTCATCGCCGAGGTGAAACGTTCGGGTGCGAATTCCGTCGCGGTCTGCTTTCTGCACGCCTATCTCAACCCGGCACATGAGCTTGCCGCCGTCGAGCAGCTGGCGAAGGAGCTGCCCGACGTCAGCGTGTCGCGCTCGAGCGACGTGCTGCCGCAGATCAAGGAATACGAGCGCGTTTCGACCACGATCGTGAACGCCTATGTCGCGCCGACGGTGCGGCGCTATCTCACCAATCTGGAGCGCAGCCTGCATGAGGCGGGTTTCAAAGGCTCGCTGTTCGTGGTGCTGTCGCATGGCGGCATGGCGCCGGTGGAGGAGGCCTCGCGGCTCGCCGCGGGCACCGTGCTGTCGGGACCGGCCGGCGGCATCTCCGGCAGCCGCCGCTGCGCGGATCTTCTGGGGATTCCCGATCTCGTGCCGTTCGACATGGGTGGCACCTCGACCGATATTTCGCTGATCGCTGATGGCCAGGCCTCGCTGTCGGCGGACGGCATGCTCGCCGGCCAGCGCATCGCGCTGCGCAGCCTCGACATCGCCAGCATCGCCGCCGGCGGCGGCTCGATCGCGAGCGTCGACGGCGGCCGCACGCTGCGGGTCGGGCCGGAGAGCGCGGGCTCGGTGCCGGGCCCGGCCTGCTACGGCAATGGCGGCACGGCTGCTACCGTCACCGATGCCAATGTCGTGCTCGGCTATCTCGATGCCGCCGCCTTCATGGGCGGCGCGCGCCCGCTCGATCGCGCAGCGTCGGAGGCTGCGGTCGATCGTATCGCCGCAGCGCTCGAGCTGTCGCGGATCGAGGCCGCCGCCGGCATCTACAAGATGATCAATCTGAAAATGGCCGACGGCATCCGCCTGATGACGCTGCGTCGCGGCGTCGATCCCCGCAAATTCGCGCTGCTCAGCTTCGGCGGCGCCGCCGGCATGCACGCCGCCGAGGTCGCGCGCGAGCTTGAGATCAAGCGTATCATCGTGCCGACGGTCGCCTCCGTCCTATCGGCCTGGGGCATGCTGACCAGCGATCTGCGCTACGAGGTCAGCCGCACTCATTACGGCACCGGCCGGATTTCCGCCGACGAAGTCCGGGCGCTGTTCGAAGGGTTAGAACAGCAGGCCGCGGGGCGGCTGCGCGACTGGTTCAAGGGCGACATCGCCATCGAGCGTTCGGCCGAGATGCGCTACGGCGAGCAGGTGTTCGAGATCGACGTGCCGCTCGGCGACCTCGATCTCGGCGCCGCGGACCTGGTGGCGCAGATCGAGGAGCGCTTCCATCGCCGCCACGAAGAGCTCTACACCTATGCCTCGCGCGGGCAGGAGGTGGTGTTCGTCAACGCCCGCGTCGCCGCGGTCGGCAAGGTGGCGCGCGGCAGCGTTGATGCCGGAAAGGCCAGCTCGGATGCACCTTGCGCGCCGCGCGGCAAGCGGCAGGCCTGGTTCGGTGCCTGGCGCGAGGTGCCGGTCTACGCGCTCGACGATCTCAGGCCGGGCCATTCGCTGGCCGGTCCCGCGATCATTGAGGCCGAAACCACGACCGTCCTGGTCGACAGCGGCGACCGCGTCGCGGTCAACCCGCTGGGCTGGCTCGACATAACATTGCGCTGAGGCCGGCCTCCGCCATCAACATTTCATTTTTCCGGCATTGGCTTGGGCGATAAACTCCGCTCGCTCGGGAGGAGCGCCGGCCCGCTACCGGCGTTTGTGGCGATGTTGATGCAAACAAAAAGACAAACTGCGCTTTCGATATCCCTCGTCCTCGCAGCTGTCCTTGCGGCGGCGCCGTTGCGCGCGCAGCAGGCGCAGACGGCGGCCGGCAACGAGATCCGCATCGGCAACGTCATGCCCTATACCGGGCCGCTCGCGGCGTTCGCGACCATCGGGCGGGCGGAGGCGGCCTATTTCGACATGGTCAACGAGCATGGCGGCATCAACGGCCGCAAGGTCAGGTTCGTCTCGGTCGATGACAGTTCCAATCCGAAGATCGCGATGGAGCAGACCCGCGATCTCGTCGAGAAGCAGGGCGTGCTGTTGATGTTCGGCTCGTTCGGCACGCCGAGCAATCTCGCGGTCCGGAAGTACCTCAACGAGAACAAGGTCCCGCAGCTGTTCGTCGCTTCCGGCGACGAGGCGTGGGCGCATCCTGTGACCTTTCCCTGGACCATGGGCTGGCAGCCGACCTTCCGCGCCGAGGGGCGGATCTACGCCAATTACATCCAGGCGGCCTATCCCTCCCGCAAGATCGCGGTGCTCTGGCAGAACGATCAGTTCGGTCGCGACCTATTCAAGGGATTGCAGGAGGGGCTCGGCGACACCGCCGGGATGATCGTCGCCGATCTCGCCTTCGACGCGTCGGAGACCGCGATCCAGAACCAGATCGGAATCCTGAAGAACTCCGGCGCCGACATCCTGGTGTTCGACGGCGCGCCGGCGATCGCGGCGCGCGCGATCCGCGTCGCCGCGGACCTAGACTGGCATCCGGTGTTCATCCTCGACAATGCGTCGGCTTCGATCGCCAGCGCCTTGCGGCCAGCAGGTCTGCAGAATTCGCTCGGCGTGATCTCGACCTCGTTCCTCAAGGATGCCGGCGATGCCTCCTGGAAGGACGATCCGCAGATCAAGGCGTGGCTCGCCTTCATGGACAAGTATTATCCCGACGGCGACAAGGACGACATCTACGCCGTGTTCGGCTACGCCGCCGCGGACACGCTGATGCAGGTGCTGCGCCAGTGCGGCGACGATCTGTCGCGCGAGAACATCATGCGGCAGGCGGCGTCGCTGAAGGACTACCAGAGCCCGATCGCGCTGCCCGGGATCGTGATCAATACCGGCCCGAAAGACTTCCGCCCGATCAAGCAGATGCGCCTGGTGCAGTTCGACGGCAATGCCTGGCAGCCGATCGGCGACGTGATCGACAGCGCGTTCACGGCCGTGCGGGAGGATAATTGAGGTCGCGATAGTTGGGACTACGGTGTAGAGAGACCTACTTCTTCAATCCATAATTCAACAGCCCGCCCTTGTTCTTCGGCGGATGCGCGCGCAGGCCTTCCTCGTTCGGCTCGGTGCCCCAGCCCGGCCGATCCGGGATCACGAGATGGCCGTCGACGAATTCAGGCACGTGGGTGAACAGCTCGTGGTCCCAGGCCAGCCGATCGATGTCGGTCTCCATGATCCGCAGGTTCGGCACCGCGGCGCAGAAATGCGCGTTCATCATGGTGCAGAGGTGGCCGTAGAAATTATGCGGCGCGACGTTGACCTCGAAATGCTCGGCGGCGGCGGCGATCTTCATCGACTGCCAGACCCCGTTCCAGGGCGTATCGATGATCGCGACATCCATCGCCTGCTCGGTGAAATAGGGCAGGAATTCGCGCAGGCCGAGCAGCGTCTCGCAGGACGAGATCGGGTGCGGGCTCTGGCGGCGGATATAGCCGAGCGCCTGCGGGTTGAAGGTGTCGATCTCGACCCAGAACATGTCCATCTTCTCGATGGCGCGCAGGATCTTGAGATAGCCCTCGGTCTTGGCGTTGAAGTTGAGGTCGAGCAGAAGATCGACATCCGGCCCCGCGCCGTCGCGGATCGCCTCCAGATGCATGCAGAGATTGCGCAGCACGGTGCGATCGATATTGATCTCGGGCTGGAACGGCGAGCCGAAGCCGGGGCGCCAGCCTTGCGGCTTGCCGTCGGTGTAGACGAAGATGTTGGTCTTCATCGCCGTGAATTTCTTCTCGCGCACCTCGGCCCCGATCGCCTTGACGCCGTCGAGATCAGTGATCGCCGGCTTGTACCAGTCGGGATGATTGATGCGCCAGGTCGCGCAATGCGACCAGTACACCCGCACCCGGTCGCGGATCTTGCCGCCGAGCAGGTCGTAGCAGGGCACGCCGAGCGCCTTGGCCTTGACGTCGAGCAGCGCGTTCTCGATCGCTCCGAGCGCCAGCGCCACCACACCGCCGGCGGCGGGGCGCGTCGCGGCGAACAGCTCGACATAGATCCGCTCGTGCTCGAACGCGTTCTTGCCGACCACCCGCGCCGACAGCCGCTCGATCGCCGCCGTCACGCCGGGCGCGCCGAAGCCCTCGTCATATTCGCTCCATCCGACCAGCCCGTCCGTGGTCGTCACCTTGACGAAGTGATAATTCCGCCAGCCGGCATCGCAGGCGAGCGTCTCGACGCTTTTGATTGTGGTGGATTTGCTCATGGCTTCCTGCCCGGGTTGTTTGTTGCTGTTGGGAAGTACCAACAACGGATCGGCGAAGACGTCAATTCGCGCCAGGGCAAGGCGACAATGCAGCCCCGTCATTGCGAGGAGCTCGCGACAAAATTGCAAAGCAATTTTGCGCTGAAGCGACGAACCAATCCCCGAGTGGTGCGATGGATTGCTTCGCTACGCTCGCAATGACGGGGAGGGAACGTATGCACAAACCGTGACCCTTCGAGACGCCGCTTCGCGGCTCCTCAGGGTGACGGGGAGAATCCTGTGTCAGGCCGGAACAGCGTCGGCCGCTGCCGTTCGAACGTCTTGCGGCCGCGCTTGAAGCCCATCAGCACGTCGGGCAGCTCGGCGATCGCGTTGGTTCCGCTGTCGGTGTCGAGCACGACGATGTCGGCGGGATTGCCGACCGTGATGCCGTAGTCCTTCAGGTTCATCAGCCGCGCCGGCAGGTCGGTGACGAGATCGAGGCAGGCGTCGAACTCGCCGATCCCGGCATGCGCCGCATTGGCGTAGAGATTGGCCATGCGCAGCAGCGATGCATCGCCGAACGGGGTGAAGGGATTCTGCACATTGTTGGTCGCGACCGAGCACAGCACGCCATCGGCGACGAGCCGGTGCGCGGCGGTCAGCCCGCGCGGCGCATTATGGGTGGCGTCGCGTCCCATCAGATAGAGATCGGTCGCCGGCAGCACGGTGACCGCAACGCCGGCCTCGGCGAGGCGCGCGCTCGCCGCCTTCAGCCGCTCGGGCGGCAGCGCGGAAAGTTTGGTCGCATGCCCGATCGCAACGCGCCCGTGATAGTTGCGCCGCTCGGTCTGCCGGCAGACCTCCTCCATGTGCCACCAGGAGGGATCGAGGTCGAAATCGAGATGCAGGTCGACATCGACGTCGAACTCCTGCGCGAGGTCGAAGATGCGCGCGATATGCGCGTTCGGATCGCAGTCGACATAGGGGCAGCCGCCGACCGCCTCGGCACCGTCGTGCAGCGCTGCGACCAAGAGCTCGTCGGCCCCGGGATCGTTGGTCAGGCCCTCCTGCGGAAAGGCGCAAAGCGAGAGGTCGAGCGCCCAGGCATAGTCGCGTTTCAAGGCCTTGACTGCCTCGAAGCCGCGCAGCCCGATCCTCGGGTCGATCTCGACATGCGTCCGCATCCGCGTGGTGCCCGCCGTGATCGCGCGCTCGATCACCCTGCCGCCACGCGCATAGACATCCTCGACCGTGAAGTCGCGCTTCATCGCCGACACCGCGCGGATCGCCTCGCCGAGGCTGGCGTGATCGTGGCCGCAGCGGCCGAGCAGGCAGGCCTTGTCGAGATGGATATGGGTGTCGACGAAGCCGGGCAACGCCAGCCGGCCGTTGAGGTCGACGTCGACCGCCTCGCACACGAGGCGCGGCGCGATCGCGGCAATCCTGCCGCCGGCGATGCCGATATCGACCGCGGCGGCAGAGCTGCGCGTCACGGCATTGCGGAAGACCAGGTCGAAGGCAGGTGTCGCGATCATCGGTCAGGAAACATCAGGATGGTCTGAGCCTAGCGGAAGGGCAGGGAACCAGCAGCACCAGATTGTGTGCAGTTCTATGGTTCGATTGTCTAAAAAATATGCATACACTTTGGTGGTCAGATTGTAGAGTCCTGATTATCTCCGGAGGCCCCCCATGTCCGCACCCGCCAAAGCCGATGCCCGCCCGATGTCCGACGCCGAGATCGTCGAGGCTTATCTGACGGCGTCGATGATCCCGGATCCGGATGCGGCCGCGGCCCATATGAAGCCGGGCACGGTGATCACCTTCACCGGCGGGCGCGAATTCGACCATCCGCGCGGGCCGACCGGCTTCAATGCGAAGCGCTATCGCTGGGTGAAGAAGAAGATGGACCGCTTCGATGTCTGCCCTGGCACGGACGAGACCGTCGTCTACAGCGTCGGCACGCTCTACGGCGAATGGACCGACGGCACGCCGTTCGAAGGCAACCGCTATGTCGACCGCTTCGTGGTGCGGGACGGGCAGATCGTCAAGATGGACGTCTGGAACGACAGCGCCGAGCGGATTTTGGTGCAGCGGGGGATCGAGGCGTAGGGAGCGGTGCCAGTTCTCCCTCGCCCCGCTCTTGCGGGGTCGAGACGAGCGAAGCTCGCTCTTAGAGGGTCGGGGTGAGGGGCTGCATCCGCGAGTATCGGCCGCGGATAGACCTGTACCCCATCACCCGGATCGCATCTGCGATCCGACCTCTCCCCGCAGGCGGGGCGAGGTGAGAGCATCAGCGCCGCGCCGCCTTCGGCAGCTTCACCATCTTTTCGCCGCTCGCCTCGTCGGCATAGGGCGCCAGAATATCCAGCAGATCGCGCCCGCGCCGCGGGCTTGGCGCGACCAGCGCGCGGGTCGCCACGGAATCCAGGTGGCTGTGCATCAGCCCCATCACCTTGTCGACGTCGCCTTTCGCCAGCGCGGCGATGATCGCGCGGTGCTCGTTGATCGCGCATTCCGATGAATGCGGCCGGCTGTAGAGCGACAGCGTCAGGCAGCAGCGGTAGGCGACCTCGCTGACATAGCGCACCAGGATCGGACTGTTCGTCATCTGGGCGAGCAGGATGTGGAATTCGGTGGCGAGCCGGATCGACACCGCGTCGCTGCCGTCGCGGGCCCGATCCTCGGCGTCGACATGGGCTGTGAGCTCGGCGATCTGCGCCTTGGTCAGCTTGCCCGCGAGCTGCCGCACCACCAGCCGCTCGAGCTCGATGCGGATGTCGAAGGCATCGCGCGCCTCCTGCCAGCTCGGCGTCGCCACCACGGCGATGCGGTTGCGGCGCAGCTCGACCAGGCCTTCCGCCGCCAATTGCCCGAGCGCATGCCGTGCGATGGTGCGGCTGACGCCGAAGCGCTCGCCGAGGGAATCCTCGGGCAGCTTGGCGCCGGGCTCCAGCGCCTGCTCGATGATCGCGCGCCGCAGCGCGCGGCAGATCACGCTGACCTTGTCTGACGATTCAGCCGTCTTGCCGCTGTCGGCGCGCCCCGCCATTGCCGCGAATCCCTCTCGAAGCTGCTTCGAACGCCTCTTTATCATACCGCCAAAGCAATCGGGCGCTCGAATTGCATGCAGTTTGAGCCACGGATTGCCCAAAAGGAATCCGGCCATTTGGGCGCGGAATGCGCGATCCCCTTGATTTTCAACGCGGCGGCCGCTGGCATCCAGTTTGCATGCACTTTGCCCGTGATGCGCATGCAACCAAACTCCGAATTTGCCGGCGAGCCGATGGCCGCCGGATCCGCGCCGACCGCGATCGAGCTGTCGGACGCCTCCGTGACCTTCGGCCGCGGCGCCCGCGCCGTGCCGGCACTGTCGACAACCACGCTGCGGATCGCCGAGGGCGAGTTCGTCGCGCTGGTCGGCCCGTCCGGCTGCGGCAAGTCCACCATCCTGCGGCTGGTCAGTGGCCTGGCGCGGCCGACCACCGGCGTCGTCATCGTCGGCGGCCGCGAGGTCGCGGCGCGCGCGATGCGCGTCGGTATGGCGTTCCAGAACCCGACCATGCTGCCGTGGATGACGATCGAAAAGAACGTCATGCTGCCGCTGAAGATCGTCGAGCCGTTCCGCTCGCAATTCCGCAAGCTGCGCAAGACCGAGTTCCGCGACAAGGCCAATGCGCTGCTCGAGCAGGTCGGGCTGAAGGGATTCGGCGGCCGCTATCCGTGGCAGCTCTCCGGCGGCATGCTCCAGCGCGCCAATCTGTGCCGCGCGCTGATCCACGAGCCGCGCATGCTGCTGCTCGACGAGCCGTTCGGCGCGCTCGACCAGTTCACCCGCGAGGAGCTGTGGGGAATCCTCCAGCAGCTCTGGATGACCCACAGGCCGACCGTGCTGCTGGTCACCCATGATCTGCGCGAGGCCGGCTTCCTCGCCAGCCGCATCTGCGTGATGAGCGCGCGGCCCGGCCGCATCCTCGACGACTCCAGGGTCGATTTCGCCCGTCCGCGTACCGTGGCGATGACCTTCGAGCCCGACTTCGTCGCGCTCAACCAGAAGCTCCGCGCCTTCATCGTCGATGCGCGCACCGCGGCGCGAGAGGGAGCCTGACCATGTCCACGTCAGACATCAGGCAGAAGGCCTGGTCCGCGGCGCTGATCGTGCTGTTCTTCGTCGCCTGGGAATTGTTCTGCCTGATGACGGGGATGTCGGACCTCGTGTTGCCGCGGCCGTCGCAGATCTTCGTCACGCTGTTCGAGAAATTCCCGATCCTGTGGCCGCACATCGTGCAGACCCTGGTCACCACCATGATCGGCTTCGTGCTCGGCGTGGCGCTCGGCTTGGCGCTCGGTGCCGTGATCGGGGTGTCAAAAACCGCCTACGACACCTGTTATCCGCTGCTGGTCGGCTTCTCGTCGATCCCGAAGGTCGCCGTGGTGCCGATCTTCGTGCTGTGGTTCGGCTCCGGCACCGTGCCGGCGGTGTTGACCTCGCTGTCGATCTGCTTCTTCCCGATCGTCGTCAACATCGCCACCGGTCTTGCCACCACCGAACCCGAGCTCGAGGACGTGCTGAAGGCGCTCGGCGCCAGCAAGTTCGACATCCTGTGGAATGTCGGGCTGCCGCGCACGATGCCGTTCTTCTTCGCCTCGCTGAAGGTCGCGGTCTCCTACGCCTTCGTCGGTGCGGTGCTGTCGGAAACCGTCGCGTCGAACCGCGGCATCGGCAACGTCATGATGACGGCGTCCTCCAATTTCAACGTGCCGCTAGTGTTCGCCGGGCTGTTCGTGCTCGCCGGTCTCGGCGTTGCGCTCTACGTCCTGTTCTCGCTGATCGAGGGCCAGGTCACCGGCTGGGCGACGCGCAAGGACAATGTCATCGCCACTTGAGACACTTCGTCAACCGTCAAGCAATGAAGCTTAAGGAGATCTCGATGCTGAGAAAGATAAGCGCCGCGCTGTTGGGATTGGCCCTGGTCGCCGGTCCCGCGCGCGCCGAGGACACCACCATCAAGTTCACGCTGGGCTGGAAGACGCAAGGCTCGGACGCCGCGTTCTTCTACGCCAAGGACAACGGCTACTTCAAAGAAGAGGGCCTCAATGTCGTGATCGACCAGGGCGAGGGCTCCGGCGCGACCGTGACGCGCATCATGTCGGGCGCCTATGACGCCGGCTTCGGCGACGTCAACGCGATCATCCAGAACGCCGCGACCAAGCCGCAGGATGCGCCGATCATGGTCTACATGATGTGGAACCAGCCGCCGTTCGCGATCGTCGCCAAGAACTCGAGCGGCATCAAGTCGATCAAGGATTTCGAGGGCCATACGCTCGGCGGCGCGCAGGGTACGCCGACCACGCGGTTGTTGCCGGTGTTCGTGCACAAGAACGGGCTCGACGGCGAGAAGATCAAGGTCTCCAACATGGCGCCGAACCTGCAGGAGCCGATGCTGATCAAGGGCGACATCGACGCCGCGCTGGTGTTCAACATCACAAGCTATTTCAATTTGGTGCTGAACCGCCAGGACCCCGACAAGGACTTCAAATGGTTCTCGTTCGGCGATTACGGGCTCGACCTCTATTCCAACGGCGTGATGGTCTCGCGCAAGCTGATCGCGTCGAACCCGAAGGCGGTGGCCGGCCTCGTGCGCGCCATCAACAAGGGCGCGATCGCGGTCGCCAAGGACCAGAACGCCGCCATGAAGGCGGCGCTGAACTACGACAATCTGATCAATGTCGATGTCGAGAAGCGCCGCCTGCAATATTCCTTCGAGAAGCTGATCGTCTCGCCGGAGATGAAGGACATCGGCATCGGCGACGTCGAGGACGACCGCATGGCCCGCGCCATCGGCTTCATCGTCGAAGGCTACCAGCTCGCCCGCACGCCGGCCCCCGCCGAGGTGTTTTCGCGGGAATTCCTGCCGCCGCGCGCGGAGCGGGAGTTGGTGTATACGGCGAATTGAGGTTACGCGTCATTGCGAGGAGCGAAGCGAAGAAGCAATCCAGCTTTCCCCTAGCGGAGAGGGGGATTGCTTCGCTGAGCTCGCAACGACGACCAAGCGGAGAAGGTCGATGGACGTCACGGCAACCCGTCTGTTCTCCGCTTCTGACCTCGAGATCCGCAATGACGTCCTGCTCCGTCACGACGCCGGCATCATCGCCGATATTTCCGAAACCGCGCGCCCGGCGACAGGCCCGCGTTCCCTCATCCTCCCCGCTTTCGTCAACGCCCACGACCACGCCCGCCCGCAGGCCTCGAGCTTCGGCGCGGTCGGCATGCCCCTGGAGAGCTGGATCCTGCGCACGGTGGTCGGCACGCCGGTCGATCCGTATCTCACCGCGGCCTCGGCGTTTGCCCGCGCAGCGCAGGCCGGCTGCGCCGCCATGATGGTGCACTACACCCGCCCGAGCGGCACCATGCCGTTGCTCGATGAAGCCAGGGCGATCGCGCGCGCCGCCGGCGATGTCGGCATCCGCATCGCCTTTGCCATCGCCGTGCGCGACCAGAACCCGATTGTCTATGGCGACAGCGAAGCGGTGCTGTCATGTCTTCCGGCCGATGACCGCAAGACGACCGAACAGCTGTTCGTGCGCGCCCCGATGTCGCCGCAGGCCTATATCGAGCTGACCGACGCGATCGCTGCGGCGATTGGCGGGCCGAAGGTCGACGTCCAGCTCGGGCCGGCCGGCGTGCAGTGGTGCTCGAAGCCGCTGCTGGAGGCCGTCGCGGAAAATTCGGCGCGGACCGGCCGTCGTATCCATATGCATCTGCTCGAGACGACCTACCAGCGCGCCTGGGCCGACCGGTATTTCCCCGGCGGCATCGTCCGCTATCTCTGCGACATCGGTTTCCTCTCGGAGCGGTTGACGCTTGCGCATTGCATCCACGCTCGGCCTGACGAGCTCGAGATGATCGCGGCGTCGGGTGCGCGCATTGTCACCAATTTCTCCTCCAATCTGCATCTGCGCTCCGGGCTGGCGCCGATCGCGGCCGCGCACGGCTGCGGCTGTGCAATCGCGGTCGGCGTCGATGGCCTCGCGCTCGATGAGGATGACGACGTGCTGCGCGAGATGCGGCTGGTGCAGATGATGCACGGTGGTCTCGGCTTCAAGCGTACATGGACTGCTCAGGAATTCTTCACGCTCGCGATCCGCAACGGCCGCCGCGCCACCGGCGCGCCGGGCACCGGCGAGCTCGCGGTCGGTGCGCCGGCCGATTTCGTCAGCATCGATCTCGACCGCCTCGAGCGTGATCAGATTCTCGATGCCGATCCGCTCGACCTGCTGTTCGCACGCGGCAATGCGTCGCTGATGTCAGAGCTTGTGGTCGATGGTCGCACCGTCGCCAAGGCCGGCCGGTGCCTCGGTGTTGATCTTCCCGCCATTGAGCAGGAACTGCGCGGCATCACCCGCGCGGGCGCTGCCTCATACGCGCATGTCTTGCGCGCATGGCCGCGACTGTCGAACTCAGTGCAACACTGGTTCGAAGCGCAGCTCACCTGCAATTAGCTGCACAATCTTCGCTTCGCGCCGAGCAGCAACTTCGGTCATACGCTCGCTAATTCCGTCAAGCGGAAGAAAATTCCACTTGCATCACACTCGTCGCGCGGCTTCAAGTTCATTCAACAAAAAAACTGAATCAGCCGCTGTCACCGGCTGGTCATGTGTCGCGAGGAAGCCTGATGGGCGCGTTGTCGCATCTGCGGATTGTCGAGATCGGAAGTGCTGCGGCGACGAGCTATTGCGCGCGGCTGTTTGCCGATTTCGGCGCCGATGTGCAGAAGGTCGAGCCGCCGCACGGCGATCCGCTTCGCCGCACCGCGCCGCTGACGCCCAAAGGCCGGAGCGCGTGGTTTGCGTTTCTCAACTTCAACAAGTCGAGTGTCGTGCTCGACACGGGCGATGCGGGCGCGGCATCGCGCTTGCGGGAGCTGATTGTCGGCTGCGACATCTTGCTCGACGGGCGCGGCATCGCCGCGGCGGATTGTCCCGAGATCGATCTCGACGCGATCAAGCGGGATAATCCTGGCCTGATCCATCTCGACCTCGCCTGGTTCGGCGATCGCGGTCCCTACGCCAATTTCGCGGCGACGGACTCCACGATCCGCGCGCTGACCGGACTGGTGAAGCTGGTCGGTCCGGAGCAGGGGCCGCCGATGCACGCGCCGGATTTCCAGATCGGCATTCTGGGCGGGCTGTGGGGTTTCATCGCCGCCGCCTCGTCGGTGCTCGGCCGTATGCAGGACGGGCGCGGGCGGGAAAACCATCTCAGCCTGTTCGAGGCCTCTATCGCCGTCACCGAATACATCATGTTCGAGGCGTTCCAGCGCGGCGACATCATGCGGCGGATCGGCGTCAACCGGTTCTGGCCGACCTTTCCGGTCGGCATCTACGAGACCAAGCAGGGCTGGCTCGGCGTCACCACGGTGACCCCGGCGCAATGGCGCGCGTTCTGCGAGATGCTCGGGCTCAACGAGCTGCGCGACGATCCGACGCTGGTCATGGGGGTCGACCGGCTGCGCCATGTCGCGGAGATCGAAGGCAGGATATTGCCGAAGCTGAAGCAGCGCACCGCGCAGGAGTGGTTTGCCGAAGGCCTCAGGCGCAAGATTCCGATCGTGCCGGTGCCGGAGATCTCCGATCTCATCGCCGACGAGGAGAAGCGCGCCCGCGGCGCCATCGTCCCGATCACCGTCGGCGACGAGACCGGCTTTTCCGCCGGCACCATGCAGCGTCTGACCGCAACGCCGCCGCTGCATGGCGGCCGGGTGCCTGATCTCGGCGAGCAGCAGGCGAGGCGCGAGGCGGCGCCGCGCGTGCCGACGCCCAGTCCCGCCGCAACCGATCGCTTGCCGCTCGAGGGCATCCGCGTCGTCGACTTTTCGATGGGCTGGGCCGGGCCGATCTGCACCCGCACGCTCGCCGATCTCGGCGCCGACGTCATCAAGATCGAGGCGACCCAGTATCCGGACTGGTGGCGCGGCGTCGACCGCCGTCCGGCCTATGTGCTGGAGCAGATGTACGAGAAGTCGGTGCGCTACTGCATCATGAACCGCAACAAGTGCGGCATCACGCTCGATCTGACCCGGCCGAAGGGGCTTGAATTGGCGAAGCGCCTGCTCGCCGATGCCGACCTCGTGGTCGACAATTATTCGGTCGAGGTGCTGCCCAAGCTCGGCCTCGGCTACGACGTGCTGAGCGAGATCAATCCCAAGCTGGTGATGATGTCGATGTCGGCGTTCGGCGCCGGCAGCGTGCACCGCGATTGCCGCGCTTACGGCTCGACGCTGGAGCAGGGCTCCGGCCTGCCCAGCGTGGTCGGCGATCCCGATGGTCCGCCGGTCATGAGCCATACCGCGTTCGGCGACGCCGTGGGCGGGCTTAACGGCGCCGCCGCGGTGCTGACCGCGCTGATCCACGCCAAACTGACCGGGCAGGGGCAGTTCATCGATCTGGCGCAGATCGAATGCATGATGCCGTTCGCCGCGCCCTGGATCGTGGCGCATTCGACCAGTGGCAGGCCGCCGACCAAATACGGCAACCGCCATCCCGATTTCGTGCCGCATGGCTGCTTTCGCTGCGCCGGCGAAGACAACTGGATCGTCGTCGCGGTGTCCGACGACGCGATGTGGCCAAAGCTCGCGCGGCTGCTCGGCCGCGAGGACTGGGCAGCGGACGAGGCGCTCAAGACGGCCGGGGGCCGCCGCGCCATCGAGGCCGAGATCGAGGCTGCGATCACGGCCTGGACCGCGGCGCGCGATGCCGATGCGGCGATGACCGCGCTGCAGACCGAAGGTGTCGCCTCCGGCGTGGCGCGGCTGCCGATCGATCTCCTGGAGGATCCGCAGCTCCACGCTCGCGGCTTCATCCAGCAGGTCGACCGCGCGTTCATCGGACGACATCCGCAGCCGTCGATGCCGTTTCGCGAGAGTGATGCGCCGTTCGCGATCCGCTCGGTGCCGCCGACGCTCGGCGAGCATAACCGCGAGATCCTCGGCGGCATGCTCGGGCTCTCCGACGCCGAGCTCGATGAGCTCACCCGCGAGGGCATCATCGGCACCGAGATGCTGATGGAGGAGCAGCTGGTGAAAGAAAAGAAGCGGGCGGCGGGCTGATGGAGGCAGGCCAGCCGGCACAGCGCAGGGTGGAGGGGGCGCGCGACGGCGCGCGGCCGCTGCTGTCCGTGCGGGGGCTCGGCATCCGCTTCAAGACCGCGCAAGGCGTCTGGCAGGCGACGCGCCGCATCGACTTCGACATCGCGCCCGGCGAGCGCGTCGGTATCGTCGGCGAGAGCGGCTGCGGCAAGACCATCACCGGCCTGTCGATCCTGCGGCTGTTGCCGGGCAATTTTGCCGGCCTCGACGGCAAGATCCTGTTCGACGGCGTCGATCTCGCCTCCTGCAGCGCGCGACAGATGCGCGCGATCCGGGGCAAGCGGGTCGCGATGATCTTCCAGGAGCCGATGAGCGCGCTCGACCCGGTCTTCACCGTCGGCCACCAGATCGCCGAGACGTTGCGCGTCCATACCGACGTTTCCCATGAGGAGGCACGCGCCAAAACGCTGGAGATGCTCCGCCGGGTCGGCATCGCCTCGCCCGAGCGGCGGATCGACGACTATCCGCATCAGCTCTCCGGCGGCATGCGCCAGCGCGTGATGATCGCGGCGAGTTTGATCTGCGGGCCGCAGCTTTTGATCGCGGACGAGCCGACCACCGCGCTCGACGTCACCGTGCAGGCGCAGATCCTCGAGCTGCTGCGCGACATCAGCGAGACCTCGAAGACCGCGCTGATGCTGATCACCCACGATCTCGGCGTCGTCGCCGAGGCCTGCACGCGGATGATCACGATGTATGCCGGCGAGGTGATCGAGGACGCCACCGTCGACGAGGCGCTGGTGCGGCCGCTGCATCCCTATACGTCGGGACTGTTGCGCTCGCTGCCGCATTTGAGCCCGCGCCACGGCCGGCTGCCGTCGATCCCGGGCCGGGTGCCGTCGATCGCGGAGATGCCGAACGGTTGCCGCTTCCGGGCCCGCTGCGCGCATGCGGTGAAGGGTTGCGAGGCCGAGCAGAAGCTGCAGGACGCCGGCGGCGGCAGAAGAGTGCGCTGCTGGCGCTTTGCCGAGCTCAATCTGCCGGGCGCGCTGCATCCGCCCTCGGCGCCGGTTGCTGCGAAGGTCGCGACGCAATGACCACAGCCGGTGCCGAGCCCCGCCGCGACGCCATCGTCTCGGTGCGCGACCTTCAGGTCCGCTTCCAGACCTCGGACCGCCGCGCCACCGTGAAGGCGGTCGACGGCGTCAATTTCGACGTCCGCCGCGGCGAGACCTTTGGCATCATCGGGGAGTCCGGATCGGGCAAGACCACGATCGGCCGCGCGCTGGTGTTCCTGCTCAATCCCAGCGCCGGTGCCATCCTGCATGACGGCATCGATCCGCTGGCGCTGCCGCGCCGGGAGTTTCAAAACCATCGCCGCGACTATCAGATCATCTTCCAGGACCCGAACGCCGCGCTGAATCCGCGCATGACCATTCTGGCCTCGGTGCTGGAACCGCTGGAGCTCGCACGTGTCGGCAGCCGTGCCGAGCGCGAACGGCAGGCACGGCAGGCGCTCGAGCGCGTCGGCCTGCCGCAGGAATTCGGCGCGCGCTACCCGCATCAGCTGTCCGGCGGCCAGAAGCAGCGCGTCGTGATCGCGCGCGCGCTGACGCTCAAACCCAAACTGATCGTCTGCGACGAGGTGGTGGCCGCGCTCGACATGTCGATCCGCGGCGACGTGCTCAATCTGTTTGCCGATCTGCAGCGCGATCTCGGGCTGACCTACGTCTTCATCACCCATGATCTCGCCGTTGTCTCGCACATCAGCGAGCGCGTTGCGGTGATGTATCTCGGCCAGTTCGTCGAGCTCGGTCCGACCGAAGAGGTCGCCGAGCGGCCGCTGCATCCCTACACGATCGCGCTGCTGTCGGCCGAGCCGCGGCCGCTGCCATCCACGATGCGGCAGGAGAGCCGCATCGTCTTGCAGGGCGAGGTGCCGAGCCCGATCGATCCGCCCTCGGGTTGCCGCTTCCGCACCCGCTGCCCGCATGCGCAACCGCTCTGCACCGAGCGTGTGCCGGAGTGGCGCGAGCTGAAGCCCGATCACTGGGTGGCCTGCCATTTCGCCGACCGCCCGAATTTTTCGAACACCGGAGGATGACGCCATGACGATGACGACACGACGCGAGGCCATGGCGCTGATCTCAGGCGCGCTCGCCACCACCACGCTCGGCGGCCGCGCCTTCGCGGAAGGGGCGCCGAAGAAGGGCGGCACCTTGCGCATTTCGGCGCCGGCCAATCCGTCGAGCCTGGATCCCGCGACCGGCGGCGCCGGCTCCGACCACGCCTTCCTGTTCACGATGTACGACACGCTGACTGAGTGGGAGTTCGACACGCTGAAGCCGAAGCCCGGCCTTGCCGAAAGCTGGAAGTTCACCGACCCCACCACGCTGGTGCTCAACATCCGCGCCGGCGTCACCTTCCATGACGGCACGCCGCTCGATGCGGAAGCCGTCAAGTTCAATCTCGAGCGCAACCGCAGCGATGCGAAGTCGAACATCAAGGCCGACCTGCTCTCGGTCGCCGCGGTCGAGGTCACTGGCCCGCAGCAGGTGACGTTGAAGCTGAAGACACCCGATACCGCGCTGCCCGGGATCCTCTCCGACCGCGCCGGCATGGTGGTGTCGCCGACGGCGCTGAAGGCGGCCGAGGGCGGCGTCGTGACGCGCAAGCCGGTCGGCGCCGGCGCCTATTCGTTCGTCAGCTGGGCCGACGGCGAGAAGATCGTGGTCAAGCGCAACGAGAAATACTGGAAGCCGGAACGGCCGCTTCCCGACGGCATCGAGATCTCGATCATTCCCGAGCTCACCACCGGTGCCCGCTCGGTCACCGCTGGTCAGAACGACCTGATCTACCAGCTGCCGCCGCGGCAGAAGGTGATCATCGAGCGCGCCTCCAGCGTCAAGGTGGTGCATGGCCCGACGCTGTACGTGTTCCAGATCTTCCTGAACTGGGCGAAGCCGCCGTTCGACAATATCAAGGTCCGCCAGGCGCTGAATTTCGCGATCGACCGCGAATCCTTCGTCAAGGCCGCGCTCGCCGGCCTCGCCGAGCCGGCCTACATGAACCTGCCGAAGGCGCATTGGGCCTATGACGCCGAGGTCGCAAAGCTCTATCCCTACGATCCCGACAAGGCACGCAAGCTGCTCGCCGAGGCCGGCTTCAAGGAGGGCACCCAGATCGAGTTCGGCGGCTATCCGGACCAGGATTCGGTGCAGCGTCAGGAGATCCTGATCGAGCAATTGCGCAAGGCCGGCATCAACGCGCGCTTCGTCAACGCCCCGGTCGCGGAGGCCTCTGCTGCCTTCTTCGGTCCGGAGAAGAAGGGCGCCGGGTTGCTCTCGGCCTGGACCGGCCGGCCCGACCCGAGCCTGACCTATTCGCTGATGTTCACCAAGGACGCCTATTACAATGGCGGCCGCGCGCCGGTGCCGGCCGAGCTCGAGGCCGCGATCAAGGAATCGCGCGCCTCGGAGGACATCGACACCAGGCGCAAGGCGTTCTCCACCGTGCAACGGCTGGCGATGGAGAACGCCTTCGTCGCGCCGCTGGCGTTCCAGTTCGAGCTGGTCGCCATGAACAAGAAGGTGCAGGGCTATCGGCCGAACCTGCTCGGCAAGCCGAAATACGACGACGTCTGGCTCGGGAGTTAGGCGATGGCGCGACGGTCACCGGTCAGGGTCGTCGGCAGCCGCCTCGTGCAGGCGCTGCCCGTGATCCTGCTCGCGACCTTCATGGTGTTCGCGCTGCTCAAGCTGGTGCCCGGCGACATCGCCGTGACGCTGGCGGGCGACAACGCGACCGACGCACGGATCACCGAGATCAGAAAGATCTACGGTCTCGATCGCCCGTTCCTGGTGCAATATGGCGCCTGGCTAGGCAATGTCGCGCAAGGCGATCTCTCGCAATCGCTATTAACCGGCGAGAAGGTCGCGGACTCGATCGGGCGCGCGTTTCCGAACACGCTGCTGATCGTCGTGATCGCGCTGGCGCTGGCGCTGGTCACGGGCATCCCGATGGGCGTGATGGCCGCGATCAAGCCGAACGGCTGGATCGACAAACTGATCAGCATGCTGGCGTCGCTCGGCGTCGCGGTGCCCGGCTTCTGGCTCGCGATGATCCTGGTGGCGGAATTCTCGTTGAAGCTGAACTGGCTGCCGGCGACCGGCGCAAAATCCTTCAGCGCCTCGCCGGTCGATGCGATCAGGCATGCGCTGCTGCCTGGCATCGCGATCGCGGCCTACGGCATGGCCGAGGTCGCGCGCCAGCTGCGCGGGGCGCTGCTGGAGGTGCTGTCGTCGCAATATGTCCGCACCCTGCATGCCAAGGGGCTGTCGATGTCCCGCATCCTCTGGCAACACGGCCTGAAGAATGTCGGCGTCAATCTGCTCACCATCATCAGCCTTTTAGTCAACCGCATGCTGGCGGCGACCGTGGTGATCGAGGCGGTGTTCGCCATTCCCGGTCTGGGCAGCCTGATCGTGCGCGGCGCGATCCAGCGCGATTTCCCGATCGTGCAGGGCGTCGTCTTCACCATGGTGGTCGTTGTCATCGCGGTGAACCTGATCACCGATTTGCTGTGCGCCGCGGTCGATCCGAGGATCGAGCAATGACCGACATGGCGCTCGCTCCCCTGAAGGCACCGGCGCGGCCGACGCGGCTGCGGCGCTTTGTGCGCTGGCTCGCCGGCGACCTCCGCGCCGCGCTGTCGATTCTGGTGCTCGTGGTGCTCGTCGTCGTCGCAATCGGCGCGCCCTGGATCGCGCCCTATGCGCCGACCGCGCAGGACGTCAACAACATGCTGGCGCCGCCGGGGCCGGCCCATCTGCTCGGCACCGACGATCTCGGTCGCGACATCTTCTCGCGTTTGATCTACGGCGCTCCGGCCACCGTCTATGCCAGCCTGCTTGCGGTCGGCGTCGCGGTCCTGATCGGGCTGCCGGTCGGCCTCATCGCCGGCTATTTCGGCGGCTGGATCGACGACATCATAAGCCGCATCATCGACACCTTCCTGTCGTTCCCCGCCATCGTGCTGGCGATCGCCGTCACCGGCGCGCTCGGCATCGGGCTCACCAACGGCATGATCGCGGTCGGCATCACGATGTTTCCGGCGCTGGCGCGCATCGTCCGCGCCCGCACGCTGATCGTGCGGCAGGAGCTCTATGTCGATGCCTCCAGGGGATTTGGCGCGCCGACCTGGCATGTGCTGTGGCGCCACGTGCTGCCGAACACGCTGCAGCCGGTCATCGTGCAGGTGACGCTCTTGCTCGCCGCTGCGCTGCTGGCCGAAGCGAGCCTGTCGTTCCTCGGCCTCGGCATCCAGCCGCCGGACCCGAGCTGGGGCGCCATGCTGGCGCGCGCCTATCAATACATGGAAATCGCCCCGGAGCAGATGTATGCGCCGGGCCTTGCCATTCTCGTCGTCTCCCTGGCGTTCAATGCGCTCGGGGAGTCCTTGCGTGTCGTGCTCGATCCGACCATGAAGGATCGCTAGGGGTACAAATGCTGACGGGATGCCGCGCTGTGTTCACCTCGCCCCGCTTGCGGGGAGAGGTCGAAATTTGCGCGCAGCGCGAATTTCGGGTGAGGGGGAGTCTCCACGAGCGAGCCTGCGGAGAGTCCCCCTCACCCGAAGCCTACGCTTCGCTTCGGCTTCGACCTCTCCCCGCAGGCGGGGCGAGGTAAGCAAACTTACGGAACCGATCATGTCCTTCAAGAAATTGCTGATTGCCAACCGCGGTGAGATCGCGATCCGGATTGCCCGCGCCGCCGGCGAAAGCGGCCTTGCCACGGTTGCGATCTATCCCGCCGATGATGCGGCTTCGCTCCATGTCCGCGCCGCCGACGAGGCGCGCGAGATTCCCGGCCATGGCGCGCGGGCCTATCTCGCCATCGAGGCGGTGGTTGCGGCGGCCAAGGCCGCAGGCTGCGACGCGCTGCATCCGGGCTACGGCTTCCTCAGCGAGAACACGCAGCTCGCGCGGCGCTGCGCCGAGGAGAAGATCACCTTCGTCGGCCCGTCGCCGGAGGCGCTCGACCTGTTCGGCGACAAGGCCAAGGCAAAGGCGCTGGCAAAAAAATGCGGCGTCCCGGTCATTGCCGGCACTTCGGGCGCGACCAGTCTGGACGAGGCAAAGGCGTTCTTCGCCGCGCTCGGCGCCGGCGCCGCCGTGATGATCAAGGCGATCGCTGGCGGCGGCGGGCGCGGCATGCGCGTGGTCGAGGATGCCGCCAAGCTCGACGAAGCCTATGCGCGCTGCCAGTCGGAGGCCAAGGCGGCGTTCGGCAGCGATGCTGTCTATGTCGAGCGGCTGATCCGAAAGGCCCGCCATATCGAGGTACAGATCATCGGCGACCGTCACGGCGTCATCAGCCATCTCTGGGAGCGCGAATGCACCATCCAGCGCCGCAACCAGAAGCTCATCGAGGTGGCGCCGAGCCCGTCGCTGAGCGATGGCATGCGCGCGCGCATCATCGAGGCGGCGAAGCAGCTCGCGACCGCCGCGCGCTACGACAATCTCGGCACCTTCGAATTCCTGGTCGACGACGAAGCCGGCGAAGGTGAGGGCGCGTTCGCCTTCATCGAGGCCAATCCGCGGCTCCAGGTCGAGCACACCGTCACCGAGGAAGTGCTCGGCGTCGACCTCGTGCGCGCGCAGCTCGCGGTCGCCGCCGGCGCCACGCTCGGCTCGCTTGGGCTGGCGCAGGCCGCCGTGCCGCTGCCGCGCGGCTATGCGATGCAGCTCCGCGTCAACATGGAGGTGATGGACGAGAAGGGCATCACGAAACCGACCGGCGGCACGCTCAGTGTGTTCGACCTGCCGTCCGGTCCCGGCGTTCGCGTCGATACCTTCGGCTATTCCGGCTACCGGACCTCTGCCGCGTTCGACTCGTTGCTGGCAAAAGTCATCGTCCATTCGCCGAGTTCAAAATGGACCGACGTGGTGCACAAGGCATCGCGCGCCTTGCGCGAATTCCGGATCGGCGGCGTCGCCACCAACATCCCGTTCCTCGGTGCCATCCTGGCGCATCAGAGCTTTGGGCGGAACAAGATCAGCACCAATTTCATCGATACGCATGTGGCGGCGCTGGTCGGCGCGGCGAGGGAGCTTGCGCCTCCGCTCGTCGAGGTGAACGAAGCCGTTGTTGCCAAGCCGGTTACCGCCGAAGCTGCCCCCGAGGGATCGCTCCCGGTGCCCGCGCCGCTGCAGGGCACCATCGTGGCGATCGAGGTCGCGGAGGGCGATCTGGTCCGTCCCGGCCAGCAGATCGCGGTGCTGGAATCGATGAAGATGGAGCATCTCGTCACCGCGCCGCATGGCGGCCGGGTGACCAGGATCGCGGGCGGCATCGGCGTCACCCTGATGCATGGCGAGCCGATCCTGTTCCTCGAGCCTGCCGAGGTCGACGGCCATCACGCGGCGGAAGAGACCGCGATCGATCTCGATCATATCCGGTCTGATCTCGCCGAGCTGATCGCGCGCAAGGCGATCACGCTGGACGAGAACCGCCCGGCCTCGGTCGAGCGCCGCCGCAAGACCAACCAGCGCACCGCGCGCGAGAACATCGCGCAGCTGGTCGACGAAGGCTCGTTCGTCGAATACGGCTCGCTGGCGATCGCGGCGCAGCGCCGCCGCCGCAAGGTCGAGGACCTCATCAAGAACACGCCGGCCGACGGCCTGATATCAGGCGTCGCCACCGTCAACGCCAAGGATTTCGGCGCCGATGGCGCGCGCTGCATGGTGATCTCCTACGACTATACCGTGCTCGCCGGCACCCAGGGCCATATGAACCACAAGAAGATCGACCGCATGCTCGGCCTCGCCGAGCAGTGGCGCATGCCGCTGGTGTTCTACGCCGAGGGCGGCGGCGGCCGTCCCGGCGATACCGACCGGCTCGGCATGACCGGCCTCGACGGCCCGTCCTTCGTGCAGTTCGCAAAACTTTCCGGGCTGGTGCCCGTGGTCGGCGTGGTTTCCGGCTATTGCTTCGCCGGCAACGCCGCGATGCTCGGCGTCTGCGATGTGATCATCGCCACCAGGAATGCCTCGATCGGCATGGGCGGTCCGGCGATGATCGAGGGCGGCGGGCTCGGCGTCTACCATCCGGCCGAGGTCGGCCCGGTCTCGTTCCAGTCGCCCAACGGCGTGATCGACATCCTGGTCGAGGACGAGGCCGAGGCGACCACGGTGGCGCAGAAATATCTGTCCTATTTCCAGGGCGCGGTTCAGGACTGGAAGGCGCCGGACCAGCGGCTGCTGCGCCGTGCGATTCCGGAAAATCGCCTGCGGGTCTACGATATCCGCAACGTGATCGACCTGATTGCTGACGAGGGCTCGGTGCTGGAGATCCGCAGGGATTTCGGCGTCGGCATGATCACGGCCTTCATCCGCATCGAGGGCAAGCCGTTCGGCCTGATCGCCAACAACCCGAAGCATCTCGGCGGCGCGATCGATGCGCCGGCCGGCGACAAGGCCGCGCGCTTCATGCAGCTATGCGATGCCTTCGACATCCCGATCGTCTCGCTCTGCGACACGCCCGGCTTCATGGTCGGCCCCGAGGCCGAGAAGACCGCGATCGTGCGCCACGTCGCGCGGATGTTCGTCACCGGCGCGAGCATCACGGTGCCGCTGTTCGGCATCGTGCTGCGCAAGGGCTATGGCTTAGGGGCGCAATCGATGATCGGCGGCGGCTTCCACGCCTCGTTCTTCACGGTGGCGTGGCCGACCGGCGAGTTCGGCGGCATGGGTCTCGAAGGCTATGTCCGCCTCGGCTTCCGCAAGGAGATGGAGGCGATCGAGGACCCGGTCGAGCGCGAGAAGTATTTCCAGACCAAGGTCGCCGAGCTCTACGCCAACGGCAAGGCGGTCTCGATCGCCTCGGTGCTCGAGATCGACGAGGTGATCGATCCCGCCGACACAAGGCACTGGATCATGGCCGGCCTGCGCTCGGTGCCGAAGGTCGAGCCGCGGACCCACCGCAAGCGACCATGTATCGATGCGTGGTAGGGCTGCGTAGGGCGCTTCAATCCACGAGCCGTAAACTTGATGTCGTCCTGGCGAAAGCCAGGACCCATTACCCTAAATCTCAATTACCGTGCGACGCTGGGGCCGCGATCCCGTTCATCATCGAATGCGGTGGTTATGGGTCCTCCTGGCTTTCGCCAGGACGACAGTGGTGGATGGGGCAGGCGCCTCGCGTCACTGACACAGTCAGCCCAACCGCAACTCAACATACCCGTTCGTCGCCACCGCGTCGCATCTCTCACGATACGCCGGTGCGCTGCCGCTGTAGCGGGCGACGATGCGGGTCTGCTTGCCCTCGACGTTGCGGTTGATGCCGGTCATCCAGGAATCGACCTCGTTGGAGAGCAGGCCGACGCCGAGCGCCTTGACATGCTCGGTCCAGTCGGCGGTGCCCTCAGGCGTGGCATCGAGGAAGGTCAGGTCTCTCTCCTGCGCGAAGCGGATCAGCCCGGTGACCCAGTCCACGCTGTATTCGATGCTGCGCGGGATGTTGCCAAGCGCGGTGTGCGGGCCCATCAGCATCATCATGTTGGGGAAGCCGTCGACCATCAGCCCGAGATAGGTTTCCGGGCCGTGCGTCCATTTCTCCTTCAGCCGTGCACCGTGCGCGCCGCGGAAATCGATTTTGTCGAAGCTGCCGGTAATGGCATCGAAGCCGGTGGCGTAGATGATGATGTCGAAGGCGTAATCCCTGTCGCTGGTGCGGATGCCTTCGGGCGTGATCCGCTCGATCGGCGTCGCCTTGATGTCGACGAGCTCGACATTGTCGCGATTGTAGACCTCGTAATAGAAGGTCTCGAGCGGCAGACGCCGCGTGCCGAAGCCGTGGTTCTTCGGGATCAGCATCTCCGCGACCGCCTGGTTCTTCACGCGCTCGCGGATCTTGCGCGCGACGAAATCGCTGATGGTGGCATTCGCCTTGCGGTCGATCAGGATGTCCTTGAAGTTGCCTTGCCAGATGCCGAAGCCGCGCTCGCCATAGAGCTTCTCGTAGAACGCCTCGCGCTCCGCCTCGCTCACCTCGAACGCGCCGCGCGGATCGGGCGTATGCACGAAGCAGGCGAAGGTCTCCTTGCAGCGCGCGAAGATCTCGGGATAGCCGGCCTTGATTCTGGCTTGCGTCTCAGCGTCGATCTTGCCGTTGTGCAACGGCGCCGCCCAATTCGCGGTGCGCTGGAACACGGTGAGATGCCCGACCTCGCCGGCGATGGTCTGAATGGTCTGGATGCCGGTCGCGCCGGTGCCGATCACGGCGACGCGCTTGCCGGTGAAATCCACCTTCTCCTTCGGCCAGCGCGCGGTGTGAAACGATTGACCCCTGAAATCGTCGCGGCCCTCGATCCGCGGCAGGGTCGGCGTCGACAACGGGCCGATCGCGGTGATCAGGAAGCGGCAGGAGTGCTGCGCGCCGCTCTCCAGCGTGATCCGCCAGCTTCGCGTGTCGTCCTGGTAGATCGCGGACGTGACGCGGCTCTCGAACTGGATGTCGCGGCGCAGGTCGAACTTGTCGGCAACATAGTTGCAGTAGCGCAAGGTCTCGGGCTGGCCGGCGAAATGCTCCGACCATTCCCATTCCTCGAGCAACTCCTTCGAGAACGAGTAGCCGTAGGAATAGCTCTCGGAATCGAAGCGTGCGCCGGGATAGCGGTTCCAGTACCAGGTGCCGCCGACGCCGGTGCCGGCTTCGAACACGCGCGCGCTAAGACCAAGCTCGCGCAGCCGGTAGAGCTGGTACATGCCGGACAGGCCGGCGCCGATGATGATGACGTCGTAGTCCAGCGCAGCCGTCTCGGGGCTGTTGTCCTGGCGCGATGCGGCCACCTGTCGTTGCTCCCTGATGGATTGATTGCCGGCAAGGCTAACCGGTCTTCCTGCCGCCGACAAACATCGCGGAGCGGGGCAGCTATCGGGATTTGCCGGGTGCGTCGGCCCGCGCGCATTCCGCGCGGCGGACTGTCCGCCCCGCGGCTTTACTCGGCCGCGGGATTCCCTCTATCGTCGGCCCGACACTACGATCGCCCGCCAAGCGGCGACGGAACCAGCGGGAGTGAAGCGATGGGAGAGGCGCTGCGCAGGCCGATGTCCATAGACGTCAGCAATCCCCGGCTTTATCAGGACGACACCTGGCGGCCGCTGTTCGCGCAGCTCCGCCGCGACGATCCCGTGCATTATTGCGAGGCGTCGGCCTACGGTCCTTACTGGTCGGTGACGCGCTACGACGACATCTTCGCGGTCGAGCTGGATCACCAGAACTATTCGTCGGCCTCCGAGCTTGGCGGTATCCAGGTCGCGGACCAGCCGAAGGGGCAGGAGCGGCCGAGCTTCATCCGCATGGACCCGCCCGGCCACACCGCGCAGCGCCGCACGGTGGCGCCGATCGTGGCGCCGTCGAACCTCGCCAATTTCGACGCCCTGATCCGCAAGCGCACCGCAGCCGTGCTCGATGCGCTGCCGCGCAACGAGACCTTCGACTGGGCCGAGCGGGTCTCGGTCGACCTCACCAACATGATGCTGGCGACGCTGTTCGATTTCCCCTCCGAGGACCGTGGCAAGCTGACCTGGTGGTCGGATGTCGCGATCGCCAACGTCGAATCCCCCGACGCGGTGGTGCATTCGGAGGCCGAACGCACCGCCGAACTGGTCAAGATGGGAGAATATTTCCGCAAGCTGTGGGACGCGCGGGTCGATGCGCCGCCGACCTTCGATTTGATCTCGATGCTGGCGCATTCTGAAGCGACGCGGAATCTGGAGCCGCGCGAGTTCATCGGCACGATCGGGCTGTTGATCGTCGGCGGCAACGACACCACGCGCAATTCGATGTCGGCCGGGCTGATGGCGCTGTGCGAGAACCCGGAGCAATTGGAGCTGGTCCGCGCGAGGCGCGAGCTGATTCCGAACCTGGTGTCCGAAACCATCCGCTACCACACGCCGGTGCTGCACATGCGCCGCACCGCACGCAATGACGTCGAGCTTGCTGGCCGCCGGATCAAGAAGGGCGACAAGGTCGTGATGTGGTACATCTCCGGCAACCGCGACGAGGACAAGATCGAGCGTGCCGATGAATTCATCATCGACCGCGCCAAGCCGCGCCAGCATCTCGCCTTCGGCGCCGGCGTCCACCGCTGCGTCGGCGATCGCCTGGCCGAGCAGCAGCTGCGCATCCTCTGGGAGGAGGTCCTGGCGCGCGATCTGCGTTTTGAGATGATGGGCCCGCCGCAAAGGCTCTATTCCAATTTCATCCGCGGTATACGAAGCTTGCCGGTGAGAATCGTCAATTGAAGTTGTGGGTTTGTCATTCCGGGATGGTGCGTAGCACCAGACCCGGAATCTCGAGATTCCGGGTTCGATGCTGCGCATCGCCCCGGAATGACGGGATCATAAGAACAAGGAATCCGAATGAACGATCCCGTTGACGTCCTGATCATCGGCGCCGGCGCGTCCGGCGCCGCGGTGGCCTGGAGCCTCGCCGATACCAAGATGCATATCCTCTGCCTCGATCAGGGCGGCTGGATGAATCCTGCCGAATATCCGAGCACCGGGCGCGACTGGGAAGCGAAGTTCTACGGCGAGTGGTCGTCCAGCCCGAACGTCCGCCGCCGTCCCGAGGACTATCCGATCAACGACGACAATTCGCCGATCAAGGTCGTCAACTTCAACGCCGTCGGCGGCTCGACGGTGATGTACACCGCGCACTGGCCGCGGCTGCATCCGTCCGACTTCAAGGTGAAGACGCTCGACGGCGTCGCCGACGACTGGCCGATCGACTACGACGCGCTCACCCCGTTCTTCGAGGAGAACGATCGGATGATGGGTGTCTCCGGCCTGTCGGGCGATCCGCTGTCGCCGCTGAGCCATCCGCCGATGCCGCAGCAGCCGCTCGGACTATCGGGCCCGCTGATCGGCAACGCCATGAACAAGCTTGGCTGGCACTGGTGGCCGTCGGACACGACCGTGGCGACGATGGATTACGAGGGCAGGGCGCGCTGCATCAATCTCGGCCACTGCACGCCGGCCTGCGCGCAGGGTGCCAAGGCCTCGACCGACATCACCTACTGGCCGCACGCGGTCCGCGCCGGGGTCGAGCTGAAGACCCATTGCCGGGTGCGCGAGATACTGACCAACGAGCACGGCATGGCCTCCGGCGTCGTCTATTACGACAAGGACGGCGTCGAGCGGTTTCAGCCGGCCGAAGTCGTCATCATCGCCTGCAACGGTGTCGGCACGCCGCGGCTGCTGCTCAATTCGGTGTCGGGCAAATTCCCGAATGGCCTTGCCAATTCGTCGGGCCTGGTCGGCAAGAACCTGATGTTCCACCCCTACGCGCAGATCTACGGCTTCGTGAAGGAGCCGACCGACAGCAACCGCGCGCCGCCGACCTGCCTGTGGAGCAAGGAGTTCTACGACACCGATCTGTCGCGCGGCTTCGTCCGCGGCTACGGCATCCAGTTCGGCCGCGGCGCCGGGCCGGTGTTCGAGGCGGTCGCGAGCGAGCAGAAGGGCATCCTGCCCTGGGGCAAGGATCATCACCGTGTCTTCCGCAAGCTCAACGGCCATCGTCTCGCGGTGTCGGCGATCTGCGAGGATCTGCCGGAGGAGCACAACCGTGTCACGCTCGATCCCGTGTTGAAGGACAGCCACGGCATCCCCGCGCCGAAGATCGATTACACGATCAGCGCGAACAGCCGGAAGATGATGGATCACGGGCTGGCGCGCGGCCGGGAGATCCTCGAGGCCGCCGGCGCCACCGACATCTGCATCAACGATCCGATCCCGTGGGGCGGCTGGCATCTGCTCGGCACCGCGCGGATGGGCACCGATCCGGCGCGCTCGGTGGTCAACGAATGGGGTCGCTCGCATGATGTGAAGAACCTCTTCATCGTCGACGGCAGCATCTTCGTCACCTCGGGTGGCGTGAACCCGACCTCCACCATCCAGGCCCTCGCGCTCTACATCGCCGACCAGATGAAGCAGCGCCTCGCCAATCTGTTCGATTGAGACCGCCAGAGACCGACATGCCCGATGCAAAAGAACTGACCGCAGCCCAGCGCGCCGATCTGCGCACCGTCGCCGCGATGATCGTTCCCGAAAGTGACGAGTACAAGGTGCCGGGGGCGGACGATGCCGCGATCCAGGCCGACATGCTGGCGACGCTCGGCCGCGACACCGCGCTGGTCGCGCAGGCGCTGGATCATCTGGCTGATCTCGCGGGCAAGCCGCTCGCCGAGCTCGACGATGCCGGGCGCGATGCGGTGGCGCAGGAGTTTCGTATCGGCGGCGGCGCTGCCGCGGCCACGCTCGTCCGCGTGGTGCTGCAATGCTACTACCGCGACGACCGCGTGCTGCGCTCCCTCGGGCTTGAGCTGCGCGCGCCGTTTCCCAAGGGCCATGTGCTGCCGGAGGGCGACTGGTCGCTGCTCGATCCGGTCAAGGCGCGCGGCGGGACGCTGCGGCGGGCGCCGTAGTGTTGTGCAGTCCATTCCGTCATTCCGGGGCGCGACGAAGTCGCGAACCCGGAATCGAGAGGTCGTGCATCGAGATTCCGGGTTCTCGCTTCGCGAGCCCCGGAATGACACTCAGTGAATCACACGTCAGAGACACAATCCTGGCCGGTTGGGCAGGTGCCGGGCGTAACCACTTGCGGCGCGGGGAGCCGGTCACCATCTGAGGAGACCAAAGGACTCTCGCCATGCTGGATTTTACCTCAGATACCGCCGGTGACACGCCGTCGCCGCGAACGGCTGACGCTGCCCAAGTCGCAACCCAGGTCGATGACCGGGCTTTGCTGGATGCCTATTCCAATGCCGTGATCGACGTCACCGACCGCGTCGGCCCCGCCGTGGTCCGGGTCGAAACCGGGCCGAAAGTGCGCAATGCGCGCGAGCGCGGCGGGCTCGGCTCGGGCATCGTGATCTCGCCCGACGGGTTCGTGCTGACCAACAGCCATGTGGTCGGATCGTCGAAGGAGATCCGCCTGCGCGACACCGAGGGCTTCGTCACCGACGCCCATGTGCTCGGCGTCGATCCCGACACCGATCTCGCCTTGCTGCGGGCCGATGGCGCGCGCGATCTGCCCTATGCCTCGCTCGGCAACTCCAAGACGCTGCGGCGCGGCCAGCTCGTGGTCGCGATCGGCAATCCGCTTGGCTTCGAATCGACGGTCACCGCCGGCGTGGTGTCGGCGCTCGGCCGCTCGATCCGCTCCGTCAGCGGGCGGACCATCGAGGACGTGATCCAGACCGATGCCGCGCTCAACCCCGGCAATTCCGGCGGGCCGCTGGTGTCGTCGAAGGGCGAGGTGATCGGGATCAACACCGCGATCATCAACGGCGCGCAGGGCATCTGCTTTGCGGTCGCCTCTAACACTGCGCAGTTCGTGCTGTCGGAGATCATCCGCCACGGCTATGTCCGCCGCGCCTATATCGGCGTCGCCGGCCAGACCGCGCCGGTGCCGCGGCGACATGCGGTGCTCGCCGGCGTCGAGAACAAGATGGGTGCATTGCTGATGCAGATCGAGCCGGACAGTCCGGCTGCGCGGGCGAGCCTGTTGCCGGGCGACGTCGTGATCAGGCTCGACGGCATCGAGATCAACGGCGTCGACGACCTGATCCGCGCGCTCGATCACAGCCGGATCGACCGCACGCTGTCGATGGACGTGCTCCGTCTCGGCCGCCTGCGCGCGATCGACATCCACCCGATCGAGCGCAAACCGGCGAAGCAGTGATGCGTTCCACGCACGAGATATACCCTCTCCCCTCATGTCCGCCGTAGCCTTGGCGAAGGCGGATGTGGGAGAGGGTCGCTTCGCGCAGCGACGCGGGGTGAGGGGTCTGCCTCCGCGATCTCATCTGTGGCGAGAACCCCTCATCCGGCGCCCTAGCCGACGCTGCGCGTCGGCGTTGTTTAGAAACAGCGGCCGTTGGCCGCCTATGCCACCTTCTCCCACAAGGGGAGAAGGGAAGAGGCACCCTCTACGCTGCCACCGTAGCGCCGCGGGCAACTCGTCGGGCTGTTCGACCATCATCGTGTGGCGGGGCGCCCGGCAGCACCACAATGCGAGCGTTCGGGGCGCGGCATCGTCCGCCAAGCTGCGCCTTGAGGTTACGCCCAAAAAACGCGGCTGGCCTTCTAGCTTGCGGCCAGCGGTGCCTTTCCGCGTCCGAGCGCAAATTGACCGACCGGGCTCTCGACGTGAAATTCGAGCTCGGTGATTTTCGCAAACAGATCGATGTTGGTCGTGCCGATGGCGCAGCCGCCAAGGCCCATGTCGGTCGCCGCCAGATAGAATGTCTGGATCATGGTGCCGACATCCTTCAGGATCAGCGAATATGCGATTGAGCTGTATTTCCAGGATACCCGCCCAAAACGCGCAGCGATCGTGATCAGGACCTGCGGCGGGCCGGGCGCGTCCATGGCAAACTCGGCCGCCGTCGAGAGCGCCTGGAGCTGCTGGGCGGAAGCGCCGATCGCGACCAGTGCGTGACCACCCGCATCGTAGTGGTAAAATCCGCGCGCAAGCCCCTCGCAGTTCGAGACCGCCAGGTACAATTCCAGCTCGTAAGCGCTGCCCGCCGATGGATAAGGCCTCGCGCTGTAGGTGACTTCAGGACCGCCGTCAAAATTCGCGCCGTTCTTCCATTCCGATAGCACGCGGGCGGTGGTGTCGAGAAACTGTGCGAGTTCGGCGATCGTGACGGGGTGCTGGTCGTCGAAATCCCGTATCGAATGGCGTTCACGCAACAGCTTCGCGAAGGGCGAGATCGGCTCCGGCGTAGAGAGCTTGTGGAGGGCGAACTTCTTGCCTGGCCAACGCGGACGTATCGCAGGCAGCGGTGGAACGACGCCCGCATGGGTGAACGCGCCGCCAACTGGATCGGCATGCCGGCCCTCCGTGCTCCGCGTGTGAAACACGAGATCGTGGAAATCCCAGAGAACGAGATTGCCGTCGCCTTCATTCACCCGAAGGCCGTCGCCGTCTTTCGCATTGAGCTTGATCAACATCTGGCTGTCGAGCAGCAATCCGAACAGATCGAGGTTCAAGGAGGTCGCGTGGCGGCGAAGCTTGCTGATCTTCTGGGGCTGCGACAGGGCCGCGAGGGTGGCAGCGATGGCGGGATCGCAAATCCGGAACAGCGCCCCGGCGCGCGGCGATTCCAGCACCATCTCGTTGCCGCGCCGGCGCAGATAGGCGAAGCGCGACAACACGATGGTATCACCGTTCCCCAGCTTTGCAGGTTGCGGCCAGTATTCGGCGACCTGCGGCTCGATGACCACGAGGTCCTGCTCTTCGCGCGGAGAGGATAGGCGGTATTCGAGAAGCCCGTGCCGCGCCAGTCGCTGCACCAGGGCATGAACCTGCCTCGCGAGGGCGCTTTTGCCGGCAAAGGAGGCGAGCGGCAGGCCGGAGGCGAGATGTCCCGCACGGTCGATCGCCGCCGTGCTGAATTGTCCCAGATTGACCGTATAGTGGCCGAGGGCAGCGGCGATGCTTCCGTCCGCCTGCATATGAAGGGAAAAGCGACCGTTCAATCGGGCGGCGATGACTGGTGCGATCTTCCTGGTCGGCTTTTTCCGGAGCACGCGCACGGAGGCCAACCTTCAGGTGTGTGGAAGGAACGGAGTGAGTTCGCTTTCCGGTCGTGGGCGGTCCAATAATCCAAGCTTCACCGGAACATCGTAAAGCCGGCCGGGCGCGAAGCGGCGATAGAAATGCCGCAAGCCCGGAACGAGCACCCTGACGACGGGGACTTCGACGTCGGGCCGCGTCTGGTCGAGCACGAGGAAATCATGTCCGGCACCGGTGGCAATCTCGATGCAGGCATTGACCTGGTCGCTCGTATTGTCGTGAACCTTGAGGCCCGGTGCCGGCGGGACGATCGGATTGTCGCTGGGGATCAGGAAGGGATAATCGTCAAGTCGCAGCGGCGTAACGCCGTCAAGCGTCGGCTTCTCGCCGCTTCCGCCGCCCATCATGCCAATCGACATGAATTGGGTCAGCTCCGTCAGGGAACGCAGCAGGGCTATGCGGCGATCGAAATGCGAGCCGGAGCCGAACTCGATATTTTCGTGTCCGTTCTGCATCCAGTGCGTGATCGCCACGTAGGAGGGAATGCCGAGATCGCTGGTGATGTCGAGCACCCAAAGCCTGCGCCCCGCATCGGCAAGCTGGGTTTGCAGATCCCGCACATAGGAATCGTCGAATTGCGTGAGGTCGACTTCGGCCCGCTGCAGCCGATTGTACCACCAGATGGCGTAGGCATCGCGTTCGACCAGTTCGAGGAAGCCTTGAACGATGGCTTCCTCACGGGTGTTGCCGGCCGCACATCCGTTGGAATCCGTGTGGAAGCCGCCATAGAAAAAATACAGCAGGCCGGTCGGAAGAAATTTGAAGCGCTTGTCGCGTAACGACCAGACCGGCGACCACTCGTTTTTTGTCGAGGGATCGAACGGCTCGGGAACCGGGTGTGAATCGTCCGGCTGCGGGGCATGTCTGTTCTGAAACTGCGTGTCGCTGAAAAGCTGGACGTCGTTGGGAAGAAGAGCGTCACCGGGAGCGAAATCGGCAAAGCGGCGGTTCGTCCTGATCTCGTCACCCTGGAAAATGCCCGAATAGCGCTCGATCGCCTCCATCAGCGCGCTGGCCTCGCCCTGCTCGGCCGTGGAGCCCTTGCCGAAGCTGCCGCCGCTCAGTCCGGATCTGAGCTGGTCAACGTTCCAGGCCGGCGCGGAGAAGTTGTGGTAGGCGAAAAAATTCGTATTCATCGGCAGATCGGCCTCGATCCGCTCGAGCCGCGAAACGACGCCGGTCAGCGGACTGACGTGTTTGCGGAACCGCGCGACGGTGGTTCGCGACGTCACGGTGCGGTATCCGCCGCTGGTGGCTATGAGCTTTCTGCCCTCGGCAATCTCGATCGGGGTTGCCGCCCGGCGCGCGCTCTGCAGCTTCTTGCTGCCGCAAGTGGGACATTGCGGGCGTTTCGCGACATAGTGCTTGGCGATGACGGCACCAGTCAGGTCGAAGCTTGCAATGTGATCGCGCAGGTCGGTGCGAAAACCCGAGGCAATCGCCTTCGTGATCTCCACGGCAGCGAAGTGAACTGCGGTCTGTCCAACGGTGTCGTGGACCAGGGGCGATACGGCGACCGCTTGCGCCGGTCCGCGGTCGAGAAATCCCTTGATCTCCCGATTGCGTATCATGCGATCGAACAGGCAGGTCCAGCAGGCGCTCTCGCCCGGCTTGAACACAGGTCCCACCAGCGGAATCACACCGGACGGCTGCACCAGGAGCCACGGCGTCCCATCGGCGACGCGCACCCCGTTCAGCTCGGCGAGCCCTCGATCGAGATAGTCGTTCACCAGCGTGATGATGAGCCTCGGCGACCGCTTGGCGATCTGAACGCCAAGCTTGCTCAAGGCCGTGCTCAGTTCCCTGGCGCCTTTGACATCGATCGATTCCACTCGCACGGGACAATCGCGGAGATTCTGTTCCGCAACCTCGGGAGGCAGGCCGAGGCTCGCCCAATACCCATCAACGGCGCCTGCGAATGTATGCGATGCTCCACCAACGACGTATCGGCGCTCCAACAGCCGCCTGATCGCTTCCTCGATCTTGTCGGCGGGAAAACTCTTTGAAAGCTGGCGAACGATCTCTGGCGCAGCCTTTCCATTTTTTCCGATCGCCGTGGCTACCGCACAATACAGTTCGCCGTGCAGGAAGAACTTGCGATTCTCGGAATAGAGACAGACCACATTGGGAGGAATGACATAGGCGGTGAAGTTCGGCGCGAAGCGCAAAACGCCCTTGCGGGTCTGCCTCGCGGCGCGGCTCTTGCGATTGACTGTCATCGGGTCAGCACGCCGATCCTGTTCCCGTCACTGCCGGTTGCCGGCGCACGACAAACCGCCGCCCCGCCCAACTTGTGCGCCGAGCTCGACCATTCTTCGAAATAAGTTGGATCACACTCGCCCGCCATCGGCAAGCTGACTAGCCAGGCGCGCCGAACGTTGCAACGAAGGCAAGAAAATGGCCGGGTCGTTCGCGGGCCCGGCCGATGAAATCGCGACGTGTCCATACCTAGTCAGGGAGCGCTGCGTCCTAGCACCAGCGGCAGCGGCCCCACGATGCACAGCACCCTGCGCATGACACCAATGGCACGCCTACCCCGATCCAACCAACGCCGCAGCCGCCACATCCACCGCAACCGACGCCGCAGCGGCAGCCTCTGCACGCTCTGCAGCCGCCGCAGCCTCTGCAGCCTCCGCAACCTCTGGCGCCTCCGCAACCTCTGGCGCCTCCGCAGCCATGACAACCACCGCATCCCCGCGCGAGCAGCACGCCGCCCGCGACGCTTCCATGGTCGATGAGATTGAGATGGAAGGTGGCGAGGTTGACGTCGGCGAGTTCTTCCTCGCTGAGCGCGGTCACTTGGCCGGGCGCGAAGCTCGGCCTGTGTTGAACGTCCACGGTCGGTACGGCCGAAGCCGATGCACTTCCCGCCAGCGAAAAGGTTAGACCGGCTACTCCCAGCGCCGGCATGGCGGCTTTGGTCATTCGCTTCTTTTTCGAAGCTTGCTTCGCCCGCTGCATGGCCGCATCCTCCAATGTTGGAAGAAGGATCTCCGTAAGCCGTGATCCTACCCCGAGCGAACAAGGCAGGCAAGATTTGGGGGTACACGAAATGTCATGGGGCTGGGTTGCATGTAATGGGGCTGGGTTGCATTCACCTTCATGAACAATATCGCTGCAATTTCATCGAAGGCGCCGAATATCTGCGCCCGTGAGCGGATTGCGCGGGGGCGGTTTGATGCAGTGCGCAATTGCCGGCCCGCTTGAACAGGGAAATTAGCTTGGTCGATCAGCCCGGACGCTTCGCCTGGTATGAACTCCTGACGACGGACATGCGGGCGGCAGCTGCCTTCTATGGCAAGGTCGTCGGCTGGGCGACGAAAGATGCGTCGATGCCGGAGCTGGCCTATACGGTGCTTGCTGCAGGCGACACGCCGGTGGTTGGTCTCATGGAGCTCCCCGAAGAGGGGCTGCGATTGGGTGCAACGCCGAGATGGGTCGGCTATGTCGCCGTCGATGACATGGATGCGAAGGCCGCGCAGATCCGCCGTCTTGGCGGCGCCATCCTGGTATCGCCGACCGACAGCAATATCGGCCGAATTTCAGTGGTCGCCGATCCGCAAGGAGCGACGTTTGCGCTGGTCACGGGACTGACATATGGCCAACCGCAACCCGGCGGATTGGACGAGCCCGGGCGCGTGGGCTGGCACGAGTTGCTGGCCGAAGACCGGAACAGGATCTTTGCTTTTTACGACGAGCTTCTTGGCTGGCAGAAGGCCCATGCTGGAGCCGATCCGGCAGATATGTATGAATTGTTTTCAGTGGCCGGACAGACGATCGGCGGCATGCTCACCAAGCTTCCGAGCGTGTCGCAGCCCTGTTGGCTCTACTACTTCAATGTCGACGACATCGGCGCGGCCGCCAAGCGCGTTCATGCCGGCGGAGGCCGGGTCCTCCAGGGTCCGATCGAGTTGCCCGATGGTTGCTGGATCGTTCGATGTGCCGATCCCCAGGGCGCCCTGTTTGCGTTGCAGGGCGCCTGGGATCAGACGCGCACCGAACGCCCCTCCACCTCGGAAGTCGGCTGGTCTGCCAGGTGGGGTGGCATTGCTTCAAAGGGCAGGATGGTGCTTCACAAGACGAAGCGCTAGGCCGAAGCGTTTGCTGCTTGCGGCCTGAAGGCGGGACAGGCGGAATGGGTACGCGCCGATACCGCGTTCGAGGCAGATATCCGATCGGCCTTGCAGTGGCATGGTGGGTGAGAATTTTCGGCCGCAATCGCGACGGAGGCGTGCGCTGCTGCGGTGGCGCCGGGGCGTTCGTGGGATTTCGGAATAATAGAAGATATCGCTGATTTGCCCGACGCGTCAAGTGGTTTGTCCGAGTGTCGGCGGCCGCCCTGCTCCTTTGCATGGGGTTGTTTTCGACATTTTGGGGGCGCTCACCTTCCAAGGAAGGTCTCCGACGTCCCCAGCAGCCGTGGCGGCCGAGGGCACTTCGAATGATATCAGACCCTCATGGTGAGGAGCCGCCAACGGGTCCGCGCAAAGCGCGGTCCGATGACAGGCTCCGCGGCGTCTCGAACCACGAGGCCCCGACTGTGGCCTCATCCTTCGAGACGCGCTACGCGCTCCTCAAGATGAGGGGTGAGCGTTGAGCGCGAGGATATTACCGCAGCGCCGCCAGCAGTTCGTCGGGCTGCTCGACCATCATCATGTAACCGACACCAGCGAGCACCACGGTGCGGGCGTTCGGCGTCGCGGCATCGTCCGCCAAACAGCGCCTTCGCCGTCCGACGCGTGCCGCAAGCAGCCGTTTGGAAATTCTTTCCGATCGCCTGCGTGGCCGTGCGCGTAAGCGCTTTTGGCTGCACGATCCGTGTGGACCGACCAGGCCGGGCGTGTGCCCATAAACGCGCAAAATGTCGGGTCTTGGGGGGCGAAGCGGAAATCTTGTGGTCGTCCTGAGCTTTACCGCTTGTGACCCTGGAGCGGACGCCGAACTTTTCGGGCTGGCAACCGCGCCGCTGGAAGCGGAAAGCGAGGGCGGTTCAGCGCCCACCTGTGTCGAGGCCGAGAAGCCAGCGGCTCATGGTCCCGAAACCGGCCTCGCCGGAAAACACGACATCGGCAAATTCGGCGCGTTCAAGTGCTTCGCGCATTTCCGTGGGAGGCAGGCCAAAGGCCTGGCGAAAAGCGCGGCTGAACACCGAGATGCTGCCGAAACCGCACCGAGCAGCGATGACGCCGATGCGCTGGTGGGCGTGCGCCGGATCTGTGATCAATTGATGCGCGCGCCCCAATCGACGCTGTTGGATATAAGAGCTAACGCCGCCCATCGGTTCGAACGTTCGATAAAGTTTCGCGCGCGATACGCCAAGCTTGCGGCATATGAACTCCGGTCCCAGTTCCGGGTCATGCAGGTTCGCCTCGATAAATCGCCGGAAGCTAACCATCGATGCGGCGGATTCGGACCGCGCGATCACGTCCCGACCGTTGGCCGACGGTCCCGCGAACGCGGCAATGAGCGCCGCGGTTCCGTTCACCGCCGCGCGGCCATCCGCCAGACTCAGCGCCGAGGCTTCCGCGAACAACGTCTGAAGATGACCGACCAGCATCGCGTTCAGCGGATTCTTCTTTTGCAGCACCCGTCCGTGAAGGCCGTCGAGGTCGGCGAGGTACGGTTGAAGCGCATCGCGCGGCAGTATGAGTGTGAGGCTCTCGTAGTTGGGAGAGCGCAGGGAACTGGGGCGCGACAGGTCGAGAAAACAAACGTCTCCGGCGCGAACCTCGGCGGCGCGTCCCTCGGCGTCGAACGCACATCCGCCTTCCGCGTAGACAACGAGCGAGATGTTGTCGACGCCGCTACGCGCGATCAACGGCGCCGTCCGTTCAAACGTGGCGGCCGACGAACGGCCGGAGACGATGGCGACGTCCGCAAACTGATAGCTGGTCATTTGGACCGCGAAGGAGGAGCGCGCCTCAGCATCCGCGGCGTCCAGCGCGAATAGAGGAGACATGCCGCCGCGCCAGAGATCGAATTCGCGCGCGTTGCCCGGCGCGACTGACAGGTCCAAGCGGAATTGAGACGGCATCCTGCCACGCATCCGAGTCGCCGACCGCTTCAAGGAACTCTCCATTTGATTTCTGTGCTCAGCGTGCCGCGCGAGCTCTCGGTTTGCAAGGCGTCTCATTCTGTTGATCCAGTGTCTCATTCCCGCGGCTCAACCTCTCCGGCCGCAGACCTCAGTGCGGTCGCGCCAAAGATTGCAAGTCGCGGATTGGCTGGGGGAATTGGAGATTTGTTCAGGTCGTTTCGCGGTCCGCGCTGGGAGCAAGCGTCGCTCAGCAAATGGTGTCATCGGTTGCTGTTGCAACCCGGCTACATCCCGAGTCTGTCGCCTTGCCTATATTTCCCGCGTTGGCTGGTTTTTCAAAAGTTTGCTCGGGGAAGCGAGAATGCTTGAGCGTCAATTGTCCGCGTTCATTTCCATCGTGGTCTCCTCAAGGGTTGTCGTTTTCAGGGGGCGGGCGTCAGCTCAGGATCTGCCGGTGGCCGACCACGGCAGGATGCTGCGATCGGAGCGCCGGGCGTGCAGGCGTGCATTGCGCGCTGCGCTGCTCGCATCGACGTGCCTCGGCGTCATCGCGATGTTTGCCCCGGACGCCGCGCAAGCCGTCGACGGCACCTGGAACGGCCCCGGGGGTGAGTGGACCACGGGCGTCAACTGGAGCTCCACGCCGACCGTTCCTGACGGCAGCGCGACCTTCGCCAACAATGGCGCCCCCACCTCGGTGACCATCAGCGCCAGTACATCGATCAACACGATCCAGTTCGGCGCAGGCGTGCCGGCCTACAGTTTCATCCTTCAGGGGAATGGTACTACGTTGACCGTCACCGGCACCGGCATCGTCAACAATTCCGCATCTGCACCGAGCTTCACCAACAACGCCATCTTTCTTTTCTCCGGCACGAGCACCGCCGGCAACGCCACTATCACCGACAACGGCACCGTTCGGTTCCTCGATACGAGCACCGCCGGCAACGCCGCCATCAACATCAACAGCGGCGCCCAACTTCAATTCTTCAACACGAGCACGGGCGGCAACGCCACCATCACCAACAACAGCAACCTCGACTTCTTCAACTCGAGCAGCGCTGGCAACGCCACCATCATCAACAACTACAATTTTCGATTCGCCGATACGAGCACCGCCGGCAACGCCACGATCACCAACAACGCCGGCGGCCTTTCGTTTGCAAACACGAGCACGGCCGGCAGCGCCAGCATCACCAACAACACCATTCTCAACTTCAACGGCTCGAGCAGCGCCGGCAACGCCACCATCATCAACAACGGCGGTGGCACCCTCAACTTCAACGGCACCAGCACTGCTGGTAACGCCGGCATCACCAACAACAGCATCATCCAGTTCTTCGGCACCAGCACGGCCGGCACCGCCACCATCAATAACTCCCTCGCCAACCTGTCCTTCTTCAACAACAGCTCGGCCGGCAGTGCCACCATCACCAACAACTTCGGTATCGAGTTCAACGACAGCAGCACGGCCGGCACCGCGGTCATCACCAACAACGGCGCGGGCGTACTCAACTTCCACGGCACCAGCACCGTTGGCAACGCCACTCTCACCAACAACGCCCTTACGCAGTTTTTCGACACCAGCACGGCAGGCAGCGCCGGCATCACCAACAACGGCAGCCTCAATTTCAACGGCGCCAGCACTGCCGGCAGCGCCGCCATCACCAACACAGTTACCGGCAGCGTCGGTTTCGCCGGCGCCAGCTCGGCCGGCAGCGCCACCATCATCAACGACACCGGCGCAACGGTCAATTTCGCCAGCACCGGCAGCGCCGGAAATGCCACCATCACCAACCAGGGCACCGTTGGTTTCTTCAACACCAGCACGGCGGGCAGCGCCTCCATCGCCAACACCATCACCAACAGCGGCGTCCTGTTTTTCGCCGACACCAGCACGGCGGGCAGCGCCACGATCGCCAACACCCTGGGAATTGTGGAATTCCGCAACGGCAGCACGGCGGGCAGCGCCACCATCACCAACGGCTCCCTCCTGAATTTCAGGAACAGCAGTACGGCCGGCGGCGCCACCATCACCAACAGCGGTACCCTGGGATTCCGCGACACCAGCACGGCCGACAACGCCACCGTCACCAACAATAACCTCACCCAGTTCTTCAACACCAGCACGGCAGGTAGCGGCAGCATCACCAATAACGGCCGCCTCAATTTTAACGGCACCAGCACTGCCGGCAACGCCGCCATCACCAACAACGCCGGCGCCATGGTCAATTTCCTCAACACCAGCAGCGCCGGCAAGGCCACCGTCACCAGCTACGGCAGCCTGACATTCTCCAACAGCAGCACGGCGGGCAGCGCCGCCATCACCAGCAGCTTCGTCGTGCTCTTCTCCGACACAAGCACGGCGGACAACGCCACCATCACCAGCAACTCCTTCCTCCGCTTTTTCGACACCAGCACGGCCGGCAACGCCACCATCACCAACAATGGCAGCCTTCGGTTCGTCAATACGAGCACGGGCGGCACGGCGCGGCTCATCAACGGCGCGGGCGGGAGCATCGATCTGTCGTTGCTCACCAGTGCCGGCATCACGGCGGGCTCGATCGAGGGTGCGGGCACCATCAGCCTCGGCTCGAAGAACCTGCAGGCGGGCGGCAACAACCTGGCGACCACATTCTCCGGCGTTCTGCAGGATGGAGGTTTCGGCGGCGGCAGCGGCGGCTCGCTCACCAAGACCGGGACGGGCACACTGACGCTCGCGGGCGTCAACACCTATACCGGTGCGACCGCCGTCGACGGCGGCACCTTGATCGTGGACGGCTCGATCGCCAGTTCGGCCCTGACGGTGAACGCCGGTGCTACGCTCGGCGGCAGCGGCACGGTGGGCAATACCACGATCAATGGCGGCACGCTGGCGCCCGGCAACTCGATCGGCACGCTGACCGTGCAGGGCAATCTGGTGTTCACGTCGGCTGCGAGCTACCTGGTCGAGGTCTCGCCGGCGAGCGCCGACCGCACCAATGTGGCAGGCACGGCGACGCTCGGTGGCGCCACCGTGCGCGCGACGTTTGCGGCTGGCACCTACGTCGCCAAACAATACACGATCGTCAATGCCACCGGCGGCGTGATCGGCACATTCAGTTCGCTGGTGAACACCAACCTTCCGTCGGGCTTTACCCCGAGCCTGAGCTACGACGGCAACAACGCCTATCTCGATCTTGCGCTCAATTTTACGCCGCCGAACGGTCCAACGCCGCCGGACTTCGGCAGCGGCTTGAACGTCAACCAGCGGAACGTCGGCAACGCGCTGATCAATTTCTTCAATACCACCGGCGGCATTCCGCTGGTGTTTGGCGCATTAACGCCGGCAGGCCTGACGCAGCTGTCCGGCGAGATCGGCACCGGCGCGCAGCAGACGACGTTCAACGCCATGAACCAGTTCATGGGCGTGATCAGCGATCCTTTCATCACCGGGCGCGGCGATCCCATCAGTGGGGGCGGAAGTCCGAATGCCTATGCCGACGAGAGCATGGCCTATGCCGCCAAGGGCAGTGGCCGCGCCAGGAGCGAGCGCGACGCTTACGCTGCGCTCTACACCAAGGCGCCACCGCTGCAGCCTTCCTTCGAGCAGCGCTGGAGCGTGTGGGCGGCCGGTTTTGGCGGATCGCAGCGGACCGACGGCAATACGGTCGTCGGCTCCAACGATACCCGGAGCAGCGTCTATGGCGTGGCCGTCGGCGCCGACTACCGCTTCTCGCCGAACACCATCGCGGGGTTCGCGCTGGCCGGCGGCGGCACCAATTTCAGCGTCAACAATCTCGGCAGCGGCCGCTCCGACCTGTTCCAGGCCGGCGGCTTCATCCGGCACAATGTCGGGCCGGCCTATATCACCGGCGCGCTTGCCTATGGCTGGCAGGACATCACCACCGATCGTTTCGTCACGGTGGCCGGCGTCGATCAGTTGCGCGCGCAGTTCAATGCCAATGCCTGGTCGGGGCGTGTCGAGAGCGGCTATCGCTTCGTCGCGCAGGGTTTTGGCATCACGCCATATGCGGCCGGGCAGTTCACCACCTTCGACCTGCCGACCTACTCCGAGCAGGCGATCGTCGGCAGCAACACCTTTGCGCTGGCCTATAATTCGAAGAGCGTCACCGATACGCGCAGCGAGCTCGGCCTGCGCGCCGACAAATCCTTCGCCATGCCGGACGGCATCCTCACCTTGCGCGGCCGCGCCGCCTGGGCACACGGCTTCAATCCGGATCGGAGCATCGCCGCGACATTCCAGACGCTGCCGGGCGCCAGCTTTGTCGTGAACGGCGCAGCGATGGCGTCCGACTCCGCACTGGTGACCGCCGCGGTCGAGAAGAAATGGCTGAACGGCTGGTCGGCGGCGGCGACCTTCGAGGGTGAGTTCTCCAACGTCACGCGCTCCTACGCCGGCAAGGGCGTCGTGCGCTACACGTGGTGAGCGTAACGGCAGCTACTTGCAGTTCTGCTCATGGCCCCTCTCGGACTTTCGACAATGTCCGCTTTCGCGCTCCTGTCAGGGCCATAGCAGACACCCAACGCGTGTGATCCGAGCCGCTTCGATTTATGAGTACACGCCCTGGCTCGTGATTGTCGATCATCTCCACGTCCTCCGGACCCGCGTCGATTCACCGGAACGCGGCCCGCCATTGGTCATTGATACGGTTCGCGTGCTTATCCGCCAAGTCGCCTTGCAGTGGCATGGTGGGTGAGAATTTTCGGCCGCGATCGCGACGGACGCGTACACTGTTGCGCAGGCAGCGGGACGCTCGCAGAAATTCGGAATAATAGAAGATATCGCTGATTTGCCCGACACGTCAAGTTGCTTGTCCGGGTGCCGGCGGCCGCCCTGCTCCTTTGCATGGGGTTGTTTTCGATATTTTGGGGTGATGGCAGCAAAGGGCACTTCGAATGCGAGAGCATCGGAGCCGGCTGAGGGGTGCGCCTTGATATCAGACCCTCATGGTGAGGAGCCGCCAACGGGTCCGCGCAAAGCGCGGCCCGATGACAGGCTCCGCGGCGTCTCGAAGGATGAGGCCCCGACTGTGGCCTCATCCTTCGAGACGCGCGTTCCGCGCTCCTCAGGATGAGGGGTGAGCGTTGAGCGCGAGGATATTACCGCAACGCCGCCAGCAGTTCGTCGGGCTGCTCGACCATCATCATGTGGCCGGCACCCGGCAGCACGACGGTGCGGGCGTTCGGCGTCGCGGCAGCGAGTGTCTTGCCGGCCTTGGCCGGCGTCATCATGTCGCGTTCGCCGAGGACGAAGGTCGCGGGCACCTTGACCGCGGCAGCAGCCGTGAGTGCGTTCTGGTAGGCGTTGCAGGCGTTGAGGTCGTTGTACAGCACGCCCGGCTTCGCCTCCTGCAGTACCCGCTGCGCGCCCTGATGCATCCACAGGCCCGGCGCGAGGCTGCCGCCGAGCTCGGCCTTGAAGCCGAGGCCCCAGATCGAGACCATGTCGATCGCGGCGACGTCATTGGCCTCGGCGGCCTTCAGGAGATCGGGGCCGACCGTCATGGTCGCGGCGGTACCGATCAGCGCGAGGCCGGAGACCTTGTCGGGATGCCGCGCCGAGGTCTCGATCGCGATCAGCGATCCCATCGAATGGCCGATCAGCCGCGCCTTCGATGCGCCGGCGGCCGTGATCAACGCGGCGATCCAGTCAGCCATCTCCGCGATGGTCGGCAGCGGCTTGCCGGCGGAGCGGCCATGGCCCGGCAGGTCCGGCGCCAGCACGGAAAAGCCGTGATGGGCGAACCAGCGACTGTGCAGCGCCCAGGTCGAGGAATCGAAGCCGGCGCCGTGGATCATCACCACCGCCGGCAGCGACGGATCGAACGGTTTGCCGCCGGTCGCGATGAAGGTGTCTGATCCGTTCACGGAAAGCTGCATGGCCCTAAGTCCTTTGCGAGGCGCGTAGCGCCTGGCCGAGATCGTCGATGATGTCCTGCGCGGTTTCGATGCCGACCGACAGCCGCACCAGCTCCTCGCCGATGCCGGCGGCCTTGAGCTGCTCGGCGTCCATCTGCTGATGCGTGGTGCTGGCGGGATGGATCACCAGCGTCTTGGCGTCGCCGACATTGGCGAGATGGCTGATCAGCTTCAGGGACTCGATGAACTTCTTGCCGGCGGCGCGGCCGCCCTTGATGCCGAAGCTGACGATCGAGCCGGCGCCGCGCGGCAGCAGTTTCTTGGCCAGCGCGTAGTCCGGATGCGTCTCAAGCGACGGATGCAGCACCCAGTCGACCGCCTTGTTCGCGGCGAGGGCGTCCAGCACCGCATGGGTGTTGCTGACGTGACGGTCCATGCGGACGCCGAGCGTCTCGATGCCCTGCAGCAGCTGGAACGCATTGGTCGGCGACAGGCAGGCGCCGAAATCGCGCAGGCCCTCGGTGCGGGCGCGCATGATGAAGGCGGCCTTGCCGAACTGCTCGTCGAAGACGATGCCGTGATAACCGGCATAGGGCTCGGTGAGCTGCGGGAATTTGCCGGAGGCGCGCCAGTCGAACCGCCCGCCGTCGACGATGACGCCGCCGATCGCGATGCCGTGGCCGCCCATCCACTTGGTCGCCGAGTTCATCGCGATGTCGGCGCCGAGCTCGATCGGCTGGCTGAGATAGGGCGTCGCGAAGGTGTTGTCGATCAAGAGCGGAATCTTCGCATCATGCGCGATTCTAGCCACTGCGGGGATATCGAGCACCTCGAGGCCGGGATTGCCGATGGTCTCGCCGATCACGAGGCGGGTGTTCGGCTTGATCGCGGCACGGAATTCGTCGAGCGCACGCGGCTTCACGAACGTCGTGGTGATGCCGAACCGCGGCAGCGTGTGCGCCAGCAAATTGATGGTGCCGCCATAGAGCGAGGCGGAGGCGACGATGTGGTCGCCGGCATTGAGCAGCGTCGCGATCGCAAGATGCATCGCGGCCATGCCGCTGGCGGTGCAGATCGCGCCGACGCCGCATTCGAGCGCGGCGATCCGCTCCTCCAGCACTGATGTCGTCGGGTTCGAGATGCTGGTGTAGATGTGGCCGGGGCGCTCCAGATTGAACAGCGCCGCGGCATGATCGGCGTCCTGGAAGACGTAGGACGTGGTCTGATAGATCGGAACCGCGCGCGCGCCGGTCGCGGGATCGGGGCGCTGGCCGGCGTGCAGGCTCAGGGTTTCGAAGGCAGGCGGCTTGGGTGCGGGCATGCGAAACTCTTGGGGTCAGTCGATTGGAGTGATATCTGTGCCGGTTTAGACGTGAACTGCGGTGCGAACACGGCCGACATTGCCGAACACGCGCAAATAGCGCTCGACCTCGGACGGGATGCCGGTCGCCTTCTCCGGATTGTCGGAGAGTTTCACGGCCGGGCGTCCGTCGACCGACGTCACCTTGCAGACGATCGAGATCGGGTCGAGTTCGGCGGTGCCGTCGGGCGCGCAGCCGACGAAATCGTTGGTGAGGTTGGTGCCCCAGCCGAAGCTGACGCGCACGCGTCCCTTGAAATGGTGGAACGTCTCCTCGATCGAGCCGACATCCATCGCGTCGGAGAACACCAGCAGCTTCTCCTTGGGATCGCGGCCCTTCTGCTTCCACCATTTGATGATCTCTTCGCCGGCCGTGATCGGCGGCGCGCTGTCGGGCCGAAAGCCGGTCCAGTCGGCGACCCAGTCCGGCGCATCGCGCAGGAACGGCTTGGTGCCGAAGGCGTCGGGCAGCGCGATCAGCAGGTTGCCGCCATAGGTGTGGCGCCATTGGTCGAGGATCCGATACGGCGCCCAGCGCAGCGCCTCGTCGTCATTGGCGAGCGCGGCGGCGACCATCGGCAGTTCATGCGCGTTGGTGCCGATCGCCTCGAGGTCGTTGTCCATCGCGAGCAGCACGTTCGACGTTCCCGTGAAGGAGGGGCCGAGACCTTCCTTCACCGCCTCGACGCACCAGCGCTGCCAGAGGAAGCCATGGCGGCGGCGTGTGCCGAAATCGGACAACCGCAAGCCGTCCAGCTTGCGCAGCCGCTCGACCTTGGCCCACAGCTTGGCCTTGGCGCGCGCATAGAGCACGTCGAGCGCGAAGCGGCCGTAGGTCTTGGTCGCCGCGCGCGAGCGCAGCTCGTTGAGGATCGCGAGCGCCGGGATCTCCCACATCGTGGTGTGGGTCCACGGCCCGTGGAAATGCAGCTCGTACTGGCCGTCTACCTTGTGCAGCTCGTATTCGGGCAGCCGGAAGGTCGAGAGCCAGTTGATGAAGTCGGGCGAGAACATCTGGGTCTTGCCGTAGAACGTGTTACCGGCGAGCCAAATCAGCTCCTTCTTGGTGAAGCGGATGGTGCGGGCGTGGTCGAGCTGGGCACGCAGCTCGGCCTCGTCGATGACCTCGGCGAGCCGGATATGGGTCGAGCGGTTGATCACCGAAAAGGTCGTGCGGGTGTCCGGATAGCATTCCCGGATCATCTGCTGCATCAACAGCTTGTAGAAATCGGTGTCCAGCAGGCTGCGCACGATCGGGTCGAGCCGCCAGCCGTGGTTGTAGGTCCGGGTCGCGATATCTGTCACGGTCATGCGGGAACCTTAGCCTGCCGGGCGCCGCCCGCCCAGTGGGTATCGGGCGGAACATGGCAGGTCAGCGCGCTATGGTCTGCCGTATACGGCCGACGGTGGCGGTGACATCGGCCCAGGCCGGCTTATCAGGCGCAAATTGCCGCCGGAGGAAGGTGACGAGCTCGGCGACCTGGCCGTCGCTCATGCTGTCCTTGAAGGCCGGCATGTAACCCAGATCGGTCACGGCCGGCTTGGCGATGCCGTGCAGGATCACCTGGATCAGGTTATCAGGCGCGTCGCTGTGCAGATTGCTGTTCAGCGCCAGCGACGGCCGGCTGCCGAACAGCGGCGGGCCGCCGACCTCATGGCAGACCGCGCAGGCGCCTTGATAAATCCGCGCCCCCGCCGAGGCCGCGGTGGTGACGACGGTGCCGGCTTCGAGCTTCGCGGCAATGCCATCGTGGGCCGGCCGATCGGTGGTCTCGTTGAACGAGGCGAGGTAGACCGCCATCGCGCGGATGTCCTGGTCGGGCAGCGCGGCGAGCTCCTGCACGACCGGCGCCATCGGGCCCGCGGCGACGCCGTGCAGGCGCGACTCGCCGGTGCGCAAATAGGCGTAGAGCTCGTCCTCGCTCCAGGGGATCGGCGCCTTCGACAGCGACGTCAGCGCCGGCGCCTCCCAGCCTTCCGCGAAGCCGCCGGCGAGATAGGCGCTTTGCCGCTCGGCGCCGAGCGCATTGCGCGGCGAGTGGCAGGCGCTGCAATGGCCGAGCCCTTCGATCAGATAGGCGCCGCGATTCCAGATCGCTGACTTCGATGGATCGGGCTGGAATGCCTGCCTCTGATGGAACAGCGCATTCCAGCCGGCGAGCAGCGGCCGCAAATTGAACGGGAAGGCAAGCGTATTCGCCGGCGTCGCGGCGCGCACCGGCGGTTGCGCCATCAGATAGGCATAGAGCGCCTGCAGGTCGGCATCACTGGTCCTGGCGAAATGCGTGTACGGAAACGCCGGATAGAGGTGGTGTCCGTCGCGATGGATGCCCTCGCGCATCGCGCGCTCGAACGCGGGATAGGACCAGGCGCCGATGCCGGTGTCGACATCGGGCGTGATGTTGGTGGTGAAGATGGTGCCGAACGGCGTCTCCAGCGGCCGACCGCCGGCATTCAGGACACCGTGCTCCGAGGTGTGGCAGACGGCGCAGGCACCGAGCGCTGCAAGCTCCTTGCCACGGGCGATCGTCGCAGCGGAATAGACCGAGGCGTCGGGCCGGGCGATCGGCGCGATCGCGCGCCACGGCAGCACGGCCGCGCCGATGCCGATCGCGGCTGCACACATCGCTGCAATGCCGCCAAGGATCCCGCCACGCTTTGCAAAGGGATTCTGCCATCTGTTGCGGTCGGCCGTCTGCGCAGGCGGCGGGAGCGCGGCGGGCGCGACCGGTTGCTCGCCGCGCAATCCCTTCAAAATGCGCTCTGGCGTGAACGGCAATTCGCGGAAGCGCACGCCGGTCGCGTCATAGATCGCGTTGGCAATCGCAGCGGCGCTCGGCACCGAGGCGGACTCGCCGACCCCGAGCGGTGGTTGATCCTGCCGCGGCAGCATCAACACATCGATCTTCGGCAGCTCAGGAAACTTGATGATGGGATAGGCGCCCCATTCCCGCGCCGTCACCGCGCCGCGCTCGAAGGACACCTCCTCCATCAGCGCGCGGCTGGTCGACTGGATCACGTTGCCTTCGATCTGGTGCCGTACGCCCTCCGGATTGATCATCAATCCGGAATCCTGGCCGGCGACGACGCGGGTCACGCTGACATCGCCGGTCGCCTTGTTGACGGCGACATCGGCGATCCACGCCGACCATGCCGCGCCGTAACCGGGAAACTTGCTGTGCACGTAGAGCGCATAGGCAAAGCCGCGGCCGCGCACGATATCGCCGTCCGCCTCGGGCTCTTTCCACACCGGGCGCGGCGTCCAGCCGGCGCGCTCGGCAACGGCATTGACGAGATCGATCGCGCGCTTGTCCTTCAGATAGCGCAGCCGGTACTCGATCGGATCGACCTCGGCCTCCGCCGCAAGCTCGTCGATGTAGGATTCATGCGCAAAGGTGTTCGGCAGCGCCGAGACGCCGCGAAACCATGACGCGCGCACGATCGGCGGCATGTCGTTGGCGACCACGCGCATGTTCTCGTAATCGTAGGGCGGGATCGCGGTGCGGTCGCCCATCTCGAACACGGCCGCTTCAGGCGCGATCCGCCCGGTGAGCAGCAGCGCCAGTGTCGGCGCGCCGTTCGAGGGATAGCGCGTGGCAAAATCATAACCGGCGACGCTGCCGTCGGCGTTGAGCCCGCCATTGACATCCATCAGCTGCGCGGTGCCTTTCGGCTCCCAGGCATGTTCCTGCTCGCGGGTGAGCTGGACGCGCACCGGACGGCCGACCGCGCGCGACAGCAGCAGCGCATCGGCGGAGACATCGTCGGCGCAGTTGCGGCCGTAGCAGCCAGCCGCCTCCATCCGGATCACGTCGATCTCGGATTCCGGCCGCTGGATCAGCAGCGCGAGGTCGCCGCGCAGGATGTGCGGGTTTTGGGTGCCGGACCAGACCCGGATCGCGCCCTCGCTGTAATCGGCAACGGCGCAGGACGGGCCGATCGAGCCGTGCATCTGGTAGGGCCAGAGATAAGTCCGCTGCATCGGCTTGGCGGCCGCCTTGATCGCGGCGTCGACGTCGCCCTTGTCGATCAGCTGGCGCGGCGTCAAGGGGTTGGCGCGCAGCGCCTTCTCCACGTCGGCAAGATCGGTCAGCGCCGGTCCCGGCTTCCAGTTCACGGTGAGCTGCGCGGCCGCCTTGATCGCATTCTCCTCGCGCTCGGCGACGACGCCGACGAAATCGCCGATCCGCACCACGGCGACGAGGCCGGGGATATCGCGCACTGACGCTTCATCGACCGCGATCAGGCTGGTGCCGACGAACGGACCGGCATCGACGCCGGCGTAAGGCGGGCGGACCACGCGGCCGTGCAGCATGCCGGGCACGCGCACATCATGGACATAGACGAGCTCGCCGGTGGCCTTCGCCGGCACGTCGACGCGCGGCACCGACTTGCCGACGACCGAATAGGCGCTCACGGCCTTGACCGGAACCTCATCGGCAAGATCGAGCCGGATGGTCTCGTCCGCGATCAGCTCGCCATAGGTGATGCTGCGGTTGTCGTGGCCGCGGATCAGGCCGTCCTCGATCGTGAGATTACTCGCCGGCAGCTCAAGCCGCTCGGCCGCGCGCGTGAGCAAAAAATGCCGCGCTTGCGCGGCGGCCTTGCGCAGGGGAACGGCGGTGATCTGGATGGTCTCGCTCGCGATCGTCGCGCCCTGGTTCGGCACCACCGCGGTGTCGCCGAGGATCACGACAACGCGGGCAAAGGAGACGTCGAGCTCTTCGGCAACGATCTGTCCGAGCGCGGTGCGGATGCCGGTGCCGAGGTCGACATGGCCGTTATAGGCATTCACCGTGCCGTCGGCCGTGATGGTGATGAAGGTCTCGAACGCGCCTTCCGCGCCCAGCACCGTAGGGCGAACGACCGACAGCGAGCCGCGCCGGCGTTGCTCGGGAGCCCGTGCGTCGACCATCAATCGCGCGCCTCGAGCGCGTGACCGGCCGCGCGCATCGCCGCGCGTACGATCTCGATATGCGCGCCGCAGCGGCAGAGATTGTAGCGCAGCGCTTCCAGCACCTCATGCTCGGACGGAGTTGGATTGCGCGCCAGCAAGGCCTTGGTGGTGATGATCATGCCGTTGAGGCAATAGCCGCACTGCGCGGCCTGTTCGCGGATGAAGGCATCCTGCACGGGATCGGGATGCTCGCGGCTGCCGAGGCCTTCGAGCGTGACGATGCTGCGCCCCGCGCAGCCTTCGATCGGAATCACGCAGGCGCGCGCGGCGACGCCGTCGATCAGCACCGCGCAAGCGCCGCACTCGCCGAGCCCGCAGCCATATTTCGGTCCGTTCAATTCGAGGTCGTTGCGCAGCACGTAAAGCAATGCGGTGTCGGGAGCGGCGTCGACATCATGATTCCTGCCGTTCACGGTCAGGCGCATTGCCCCGGTTCTCCCCTGATGTTTTGCGCTGCAAAGTCAGCGTCAGATCGCCGACGAGGATAACGTTTGTATACAAACGTGCAAGCGGCGGCATGCCGCGCTGCAGCGCGTGCCCGCTTTATGAACAGGGTGCGCAAGCGAAGGGCAGGGTTTGATCGCAAAGGCCGCTTGACAGCTCCCGGGCTCGCGCGCAGGATCATTCGTATACGAACGATATGCATGGGAGGCGGAAGGGCAGTATGATCGACCGCCGCTACAAGTCCAGGCTTGGTCACGATGGCTGACACAATGACCGTCGCCGCCGGCGACAAGATCCGCTGCGATGCCTGTCCGGTGATGTGCTACATCAAGCCGGGCGCGGCCGGCGCCTGCGACCGCTATGCCAATCATGACGGCACGCTGGTGCGCGTCGATCCGCATGTCGTGCTGGAGCGCACCGTGTCGCACGGCGGCAAGCTGGTTCCGTTCCAGGTGAGCGGCGACTGGGACGGCAAGATCGTCCGCCAGCCCGAACTGTTCGTCACCGCGATCGGCGCCGGAACCACCTATCCGGACTACAAGCCCGCGCCCTTCATCGTGTCGTCGGAAGTCGACGGCGTCGACATGGTCACCGTAGTGACCGAAGGCATTTTCTCGTATTGCGGCGTCAAGGTGAAGATCGACACCGACCGCTATCTCGGCCCGGAAACCGCGATCGTGCGCGCGGACGGCGAGGCGGTCGGCCATGTCACGACCAGCGAATATGGCTCGCAGATGCTCTCGCTCGGCGGGGTGCATCATCTGACCGGCGGCTCCAAGAAGGAGGGCCGCGTCACCTGCGACACGCTGATGGATCTCTCCAACTGCAAGGCGGTAGAGCTGACGATCGACGGCGGCGCCACCGTCGTGGTGCAGGCCGGCAGGCCGCCGATCGTCAATGGTGTGGCAGAAGAGCGCATGCGGGTCGGCTGCGGCTCGGCGACGATCGGCATGTTCGCCAAGCAATGGCACGGCAAGGTCGACGAGGTCGTGGTGGTCGACGACCACATCACCGGCGTGCTCAGCGAGCACCAGGCCGGCAAGCTGCTCGACATCGCCGACACCGGCATCAAGATGAAGGGCCGCCGCTCGACGCCGGGCCGCTATTTCCAGGTCGCCGATCCCGGCACCGGATGGGGCGGCACCAACATCTCCGATCCGCTGTCGATCCTCGGCCCCTTCAATGCGAAGGAGGCGCGGCCCGGGCTCACCATGCTGATGGTCTCGACCACCGGCGAGCATGCTTCTTATTATGTGCTCGACGAGGCGCTGAAGCCGGTCGAGACCGATATGCCGGCGGACCTCAGATTTTCGGTCGAGCGCATTCAGGAGAATTGCGAGCCGGCGCTGTGCACCGTGCTGTTCATGGGCGGCGCGGGCGGATCGCTGCGCGCCGGCGTCACCGATAATCCGGTGCGGCTGACGCGCTCGGTGAAGGACGCGCTGACGCGGGTGACCAGCGGCGGCGCGCCGGTCTATGTCTGGCCCGGCGGCGGCATCACCTTCATGGTCGATGTCACGCAGATGCCGGCCGGTGCCTTCGGCTATGTGCCGACCCCGGCGCTGGTGGCGCCGATCGAGTTCACGATGAAGCTGTCGGACTACGCGGCGCTCGGCGGCCACATGGACTATGTCCGGCCGCTGTCGTCGCTGCGCGACAGTGCCGAAGTCCGGCCGATGCCGTATCTCCCCGGGCGGCGCGCATGACCAGAGCGTTTTCCAGCGAAGTGGATACCGGTTCGCGCAAAGAAAACGCGTCAAAACAAGAATCTGGAGCCCCGCTCCGATTCCATCGGAACGGAAGAGGCTCCAGGCTCCCGCAAATCGCGCTTCTTCCTGACGGCAAGCGGCTGCATTTGCAGGACGGTCCGATTGATCTGGTTATCGAGGCCAAGGGCGGCGATGCTGACATTCGTACCGCCTATCAGGCTGCGGCGGCGCGCTTCACCGGCTTGCTCGACGAACTCTGCGCGGAACTGGCCGAACTGCGCAGCGCAGCCGCTCCGGGCGGGTGCACGCTGAAAGGTGTGGTCGCACAGCGCATGCATGCGGCGGTGGCGCCGTTTGCCGCCGATTGCTTCATCACGCCGATGGCAGCGGTTGCGGGCTCGGTCGCCGAGGAAATTTTGGGCGCGATGCTTGAGGCCGCGCCGCTCGACCGCGCCTATGTCAACAATGGCGGCGATATCGCCCTGCATCTCGGCGACGGCGAACAATTCACGGTCGGCCTGATGGACCGGCCGGACCGCCATGGCGTGATGCGCACCATGACGGTCGATGCCGACACGCCGGTCCGCGGCATCGCGACCAGCGGCCGCCACGGCCGCAGCTTTTCGCTCGGCATCGCCGATGCCGTCACCGTGCTGGCGCGGACGGCCTCGCAGGCCGATGCCGCGGCGACGGTGATCGCCAATGCGGTCGATCTGCCCAATCATCCCGCGATCCTGCGCGTTCAGGCGAGCGAGCTGCAGCCCGACAGCGATCTCGGCGCGCGGCTGGTGACCCGCGATGTCGGGCAGCTAGCGGAACACGAGATCGAGCAGGCGCTCGGCGCGGGGGCGGCGCGGGCGCGCGACCTCCTGATGTCGGGATTGATCGAGGGCGCGGCATTGCGTCTACTGGGCGAAACGCGGCTTGTCGGTGCAATTGGGAACGGAGCGCCGGCGTCGCACGCGCTACAGAGAAGAACGACAAAACACCTGCTGCGGGCATGACCGGGAGCAAGGCAAGATGAGCGCCGTTATTCGCAAGATCGTCACTGTGGTCGAGGAGACCCATCTGGAGATGGGCAAGACTATCGCACCGCCGACAAGGCGTGCCGCCGCGATCGCCGTGATCGAAAACCCCTTTGCCGGCCGCTATGTCGAGGACCTGTCGCCGCTGATCGCGATCGGCGAGGAACTCGGCGAACTGCTCTCGAAGCGGGCCGTCGCCGCGCTCGGCATCGACGGCACCAAGGCGCACAGCTACGGCAAGGCCGCCGCCGTCGGCGAGAATGGCGAGCTCGAGCATGCGGCGGCGATCCTGCATCCGAAGATGGGCGCGCCGGTGCGCAAGGTGTTGTCGAAGGGCGCGGCGCTGATCCCGTCGTCGAAGAAGCGCTCGGGGCCCGGCACCACGCTGGATATTCCGCTCGGGCACAAGGACGCGGCCTTCGTGCGCAGCCATTTCGACGGCATGGAGGTGCAGATCAACGACGCGCCGCGGGCCAACGAGATCATGGTCGCGGTCGCGGTAACCGACAGTGGCCGGCCGCTGCCGCGCGTCGGCGGGCTGACGGTCGGCGAGATCAAGGGCGAAGACGGATTGCGATAATCTCTTTGAAGAAAAACTGGAGGACGGGATGCGTGGTTATTTCGTAGGGGCGGGATTGGCGATCGCGGTCGCGACCATGGCAACGAGCGCCATGACGACGCAGGCCATGGCGCAGAGCGAAATCAAGATCGGCGAGATCAACTCTTATTCCTTGCTGCCGGCATTCACCGAGCCCTATCGCAAGGGCTGGCAACTGGCGGTGGAGGAGATCAATGCCGCCGGCGGTATTGGCGGCAAGAAGCTCGTTGTCGTTTCCAAGGACGACGGCGGCAAGCCGGCGGACGCACAGACCGCGGCCAACGAGCTGGTGTCGAGCGAGAACGTCGCGATGCTTACCGGCACGTTCCTCTCCAACATCGGCCTTGCCGTTTCCGACTTCGCCAACCAGAAGAAGGTGTTTTTCCTTGCGGCTGAGCCTTTGACCGACGCGATCACGTGGTCGAAAGGCAACCGCTACACGTTCCGCCTGCGTCCGTCGAACTACATGCAGGCGGCAATGCTGGTGGAAGAAGCCGCAAAACTGCCTGCAAAACGCTGGGCGACGATCGCGCCGAACTATGAATACGGCCAGTCGGCGGTCGCGGTGTTCAAGAAGCTGATGTCGGCGAAGCGGCCCGACATCCAGTGGGTCGACGAGCAGTGGCCGCCGCAGGGCAAGATCGACGCCGGCCCGGTGGTGCAGGCGGTTGCGGCGGCGAACCCGGAAGCGATCCTCAACGTCACCTTCGGCGCCGACCTCGTCAAGCTCGTGCGCGAAGGCAACACCCGCGGCCTGTTCAAGGGCCGCACCGTGGTGAGCTTCCTGACTGGCGAGCCGGAATACCTCGATCCGCTGAAGGACGAGACGCCGGAGGGCTGGATCGTCACCGGCTATCCCTGGTACGCGATCAAGACGCCGGAGCATGACGCGTTCCTGAAGGCCTATCAGGCCAAGTACAACGACTATCCGCGGCTCGGCTCGATCGTCGGCTATCAGACCATCAAGGCGGCGGCGGCGATCCTTGCCAAGGCAGGTTCGAGCGATCCGGAGAAGCTGATCGCGGCGGCCGAAGGCATCTCGATGCCGTCGCCGTTCGGCGAGATCACCTTCCGCAAGATCGATCACCAGTCGACGCTGGGCGCCTTCACCGGCAAGACCGCGCTGAAGGACGGCAAGGGCATCATGGTCGACACCGCCTATCGCAAGGGCTCGGACTATCTGCCCAGCGATGCCGAGATCGAGAAGCTGCGGCCGAAGGATTGAGGCTGCAAACATCGTGGGGGCCTCATGGTTCGAGACGCGCGGCGTCGCCGCGCTCCTCACCATGAGGGTCTCGCACCTCATCCTGAGGAGGCGCGGAGCGCCGTCTCGAAGGATGAGGCCCTTGACGCAAATTCACGCTAAAGCGAATTGCCCATGGCCTTTTACGTCGTCCAGTTCCTGACCGGTCTTGCCAGCGCGGCGTCGCTGTTCCTGGTCGCTTCGGGTCTGTCGATCATCTTCGGCGTGACGCGGATCGTGAATTTCGCGCATGGCGCGTTCTACATGCTCGGCGCCTATGTCGCCTTCACGCTGACCGAACGCTTTTCCGGCGCGCTCGGCTTCTGGGGCGGCATCGTCGTCGCAGCGCTGGCCGTGGCCGCCATCGGCGTGCTGGTCGAGATGGTGCTGCTGCGCCGGATCTATCATTCGCCGGAGCTGTTCCAGTTGCTCGCCACCTTCGGCCTGACGCTGATGGTCGAGGATCTCGTGGTTCTGATCTGGGGCCCGGACGATCTGGTCGGCCGCCGCGCGCCCGGCTTCAAGGGCGCGATCGATTTCTTCGGCCAGAATATTCCGAGCTATGATCTGTTCCTGATCGTGCTCGGGCCGGTCGTGCTCGGCGTCCTCTGGCTGTTGTTCCAGCGCACCCGTTGGGGCGTGCTGGTGCGTGCGGCGACGCAGGACCGCGACATGGTCGCGGCGCTCGGCGTCAATCAGAAATGGCTGTTCACCAGCGTGTTCGCGCTCGGCGTCTTCCTCGCCGCGCTCGGCGGCGCGCTGCAGATTCCGCGCGACGCGGTCAATCACGCGATGGATCTGCGCATCATCGTCGAGGTCTTCGTCGTGGTCGTGATCGGCGGCCTCGGCAGCATCATCGGCGCCTTCGTCGCGGCGGTGCTGGTGTCGGAGCTCAACGCCTTCGGCATCCTGATCTTCCCGAAGATCTCCATCATCCTGGTGTTCCTGGTGATGGCGGTGGTGCTGATCGTCCGTCCCTGGGGGCTGTTCGGCAAGCCGGAGGCGCCGGCACGGCGCACGCCGGGGCTGACCGTCAATCCGTGGCGGCCGCTGACGATGAACGAGCGGTTCGCCGCGATTGCCGTCCTCGTCCTCGCCGCCGCACTGCCGTTCGTCGCCGGCAATTATTTGCTCACGGTCGGCTCGGAGATCGCGATCTTCGTGATCTTCGCGGTCAGCCTGCACTTCCTGATGTCGGTCGGCGGGCTCGCCTCGTTCGGCCACGCGGCTTATTTCGGCCTCGGTGCCTATGGCGTGGCGCTGCTCGCCAAGATGGCCGGTTTGCCGATGATCGCCTGCCTGCTGCTCGGCCCGCTGCTCGGGCTACTCGGCGCGGCCGTGTTCGGCTTCTTCGCGGTGCAGCTCGCCGGCGTCTATTTCGCGATGCTGACCTTGGCTTTCGCGCAGATCGTCTGGTCGATCGCGTTCCAGTGGGTATCGGTCACCGGCGGCGACAACGGCATCCTCGGGGTCTGGCCGGAAAAATGGGCGGCGAGCCCGTCGCATTTCTACTGGCTGTCGCTCGGCATCGCCGCGCTTGCGGTGGTGATCCTCCGCATCATCGTGTTCTCACCCTTCGGCTTCGCGCTGCGCGCCACGCGCGATTCGCCGCTGCGCAGCGAAGCCATCGGCATCGACGGCAAGCGCATCCAGTGGACCGCCTTCGTGATCGCGGGCACGGTCGCCGGCCTTGCCGGCGCGCTATTCGCCTATCTCAAGGGCAGCGTGTTCCCCGACAATATGGGCATCTCGCTGTCGGTCGATGCGCTGGTCATGGTGCTGCTCGGCGGTGTCGAGACGGTGTCGGGCGCGGTGGTCGGCGCCATCGTCTACAAGGCGCTCAACATCTGGCTGGTCAGCCAGACCGATTGGTCAAAACTCGTGCTCGGCGCGTTCGTGGTGCTGATCGTGGTCGCGTTCCCCAAGGGCATCGTCGGCACGCTCGAAGCCTTGATGCATCGCCGGCGCAAATCCTCGTCGTCGGTATCGCCCTTGCTGACCTCCCGCATCGAGAGCGCCGAATGAGCATGGTTCCCACATTGCTGTCGGTCGAGGGGCTGACCAAATCCTATGGCGGCGTGCATGCCGTGCGCGGCGTCTCCTTCGAACTGCGCGCGGGCGAGATTTTGGCGCTGATCGGGCCGAACGGCGCGGGAAAAAGCACCTGCTTCGACATGCTCAACGGCCAGAACATTCCCGACAGCGGCCGCATCCGCGTGCTGGGCGCGGAGACCACCGGCAAGAAGCCGCGCGTGATCTGGCGCATGGGCGTCGGCCGCACCTTTCAGATCGCGGCGACGTTCCCAACCATGACGGTACGCGAGAACGTGCAGGTCGCGCTGGTCTCGCATGGCGGGCAGTTGTTCAATCTGTGGGCCTCGACCGCCCGCCACGCTCGAGACGAGGCCGGGCGGCTGCTCGATCTGGTCGGCATGGGCGCCTATGCGGAGCGGCCCTGCGGCGAGCTCGCCTATGGCGACGTCAAGCGGCTCGAGCTTGCGATCGCTCTCGCCAACCAGCCGAAGCTGCTCTTGATGGACGAACCGACCGCCGGCATGGCGCCGCGCGAGCGCGTCGAGCTGATGCGGCTGACGGCGCGGATCGCGCGCGAGCAATCGATCGGCGTGCTGTTCACCGAGCACGACATGGACGTGGTGTTCGAGCATGCCGACCGCATCCTGGTACTCAACCGCGGCAGCCTGATCGCCGAAGGCTCGCCCGAAGAAGTCCGCGGCAATGCCCAGGTGCGCGCGATCTATCTCGGCGAGGGTCTCGTCTATGACGCCCGGCACCGCGAGGGAGCATCGGCATGAAGCTGACGGTGAAGGATCTCAACAGCTTCTACGGCCCGGCGCATATCCTGTTCGACATCGCGCTCGAGGTCGGCGAGGGCGAAGTGGTCGCCTTGCTCGGGCGCAACGGCGCCGGCAAATCGACCACGTTCCGCTCCATCGTCGGCTTGGTCCAGAACCGCTCCGGCCGCGTGATGTTCGAGGGCCGGGACGTCTCTGATCTGCCGACGCATGCGATCGTGCGCGGCGGGCTCGGCTACGTCCCGGAGGAGCGGCGCATCTTCACGGATTTGACGGTCGAGGAGAATCTCGAGGTCGGCCGGCAGCCGAACCGGGCAGGCGCGCCGCAATGGGATCGCGAAAAACTGTTCAAGCTGTTTCCCAATCTCGGCGAGATGCGCGGCCGGCCCGGCGGGCGCATGAGCGGCGGCGAGCAGCAGATGCTGACGATCGCGCGCACGCTGATGGGCAATCCGTCGCTGGTGCTGCTCGATGAGCCCTCCGAAGGTCTGTCGCCGAAGATCGTCGAGCAGATGGTCGATGCGATCCTGGCGATGAAGAAAGAGGGCGTGAGCATCGTCGTCTCCGAGCAGAATCTGCATTTCGCACGATTGATCTCGGATCGCACCTATATCATCGAGCGCGGCCGGATCTGCTTCGGCGGCACCATGGCGGAGCTCGATGCGCGTCCGGATATCCGTGACGCGCATCTGTCGCTGTAAGGGCGGGGTGGACAATGGCGAGGAGTGCGGCACCGAAGCGAAACGGGAAGGCGACCAGGCCGGGATACGTGCTGGACGAGCAGATCGGCTTCATCCTGCGCCAGGTGTCGCAGCGCCACGCCGTGATCTTCGCCCGAGAGATCGGCATCAATCTGACGCCGACGCAGTGGGCGGCGCTGTCGAAGCTGTCGGAGGTCGGCGCCTGCTCGCAGAACCAGCTCGGACGGCTGACGTCGATGGACGTTGCGACCATCAAGGGCGTGATCGATCGCCTGACCGCGCGCGGCCTGACCGAGACCTCGCCCGATCCCGACGACGGCCGCCGCCTGCTGGTGAGCCTGACACGCGCCGGCCAGCAGATGGCCGACAAGGCCGCGCCCAATGCGCTGGTGATCTCCAGGGAGACGCTGGCGCCGCTCGACGCCAAGGAGCGCGAGACGCTGATCGCGCTGCTCGGCAAGTTGCGGTGAAGCAATCTATCAGCGTTACGCAGGCAGATTGTCGGATGGGGTAGAGCGCAGCGAAACCCATCGGCTTTCGTTCCGCGGATCGAGATGGTGGGTTTCGCTTCGCTCTACCCACCCTACGATTCCAGGCCAAGCGCTAGCGCGACGGCGCCCACCAGCACCAGGCTGAGCGCCCAAACCGTGTCGAGGTTGAACCAGCTCCGGGATACGAATTTCAGGCCGAGGTAGCGGTAGACCAGCCATGCCAGGCATCCGCCGGCGGCGATCATCGCGCCGGCATGGACGATCGAGACCAGCACGGCCATGGTGAGGCTGGTATCGATCAGGCTGTTGGCAGCCGCATGGCCTTGGTCGGCTTCAGCCTCGCGGCACAGCCCCAGATAGATCGGCACCAGCATCAGCGCCGCGCCATGGGCGATCGCCACCGCGAATGACCACAGGACAAGTTGCGTCGGCGGTATTCGGGCCAGGGCCCGCGGATGGCGCCGGTCGATCAGCCGATAGATGCCAAACAGGATGACGAGCAGGCTGGCGCCGATCCGGATCGTGCGCTGCCATTCGACGAGGGTGATCAGCAGCGCGAACGGAAGGATCACCAGCAGCATCGCCAGCAAATGACCGATCGCGAGCGGGCCAAGCGCGGTCACCAGTGCGCGCGAACTCCTCTGCATCAATCCCGCAGAAACGGCGAGCGGCCAGCCCATGCCCGGGTTGATCCCGTGGTAGAGGCCGCTCGCGATGACCGCCAGCCACAGCCAGGCCGGAGTCCAGTCGGCCGGGCCCACGTCAGGGCCTTTTCCGTTCCGATCGAATCGGAACGGGCTCTGGATTCTTGTTTTGACGCGTATTCTTCACGCGAACCGGTACCTACTTCGCTTGAAAACGCTCTAGACCGACGGATAGCAGAACGAGTCGGTGGAGCAGTCGCCGCCATCGAGCCGGATCTGGTGCGCCCGGTAGCCGTCGGGGAAGCTGACCCAGTAGTCCTTCGCCAGTTCGAGCCCACCGCCCGGGCTTGCATTCGCCATCACCTCGGCGCCGGGAATGCCTTGCGGATAGAACTGGTCGTCCCAGGTCGAATAGAGCGAATTGGTCCAGTACACCCGCTTGCCGTCACGGCTGATCTCGACCATCTGCGGCCCGCCGGCAAAGGCCTGTCCGTTCGGGTGAGGCGCGCGACGAACGATGCCGCCGATGCGGACCGATCCGGCGAGCTTCGGCTTGCGCGGATCGCTGACATCGTATTGGCGCATCTCGCCGGTGCCCCAGCAGGCGACGTAGAGAAACTTGTCATCCATCGACAAGTCGATATCGGTCACCAGCGGAGGTACGGCGCCGAAACCCTGCAACAGCGGCGGCAGTTGGTCTTTCGATGCAGGCTCGGGCGGGATCGTCACCGTCTTCTCGATGTGAAACTTGCCGCCCTCGCGCCACCAGGTCCAGATCGAACCCTCGAGGTTCGTGGTATCGACCACGACGCCAACGAAGCCGTGTTCGCGAACCGGATCGTGCGCCGGACGCACCTCCAGCGCCATCTGATGATTGGCGCCGAGGTCGATGGTCTGGACGTTGCGTCGGGCGCGCAGGTCCCAGAAATGCAGCCGGTGGCCGTATTTGTTCGACAGCAGGTCTTCCGGCACGATGCCGTTCTCGAACTGCGGAGGCAGGGCCCACTCGCTGCTCACCATGTAGTCGCGCGGCAGGTTCCACCAGAAATCATAATGCTTGGTCTGCGGGCCACGATCGATCTCCCACCGGCCGAGCACCTCGAATGTCTCGCAGTCCATGATGAAGATGCCGGGCGGCCCGTCGGTGCCGTCCTTGCCGCTCCCGCCGAGCGTGCTGACATAGATGCCTTCCGGCCCGCAGTGGATGGTATGCGGTCGCGAGTAGCCGGTCTTCTTGAAGATTTCCTCGGGCTCGATGATCTTGTGGATCTTCGCTTGCGTCGGGTCCGGCTTGGTGTCGACGATATAGATCCGGGAGGATCGCATGCCGGGGATGATGAGATAGCGACGCTCGAGGAAGGCGTGTCCGGCCAGCGGGGACAGCGCCGACGAGCAGGCGTTCCAGCCGAAATGGTGGAACTCGTCGCCCTTGTTGGGCATCGTCACGGTGTGGACGATCTTGCTGTAGGTCGGAGAGCCGGGCTTGACGTCGATCACCGCGAGTGCGTCCGGCTTTGAAAAATCCGGACTGAGCAGCACGGTGTAGGCAGAGCTCTCGGCCGGCGCTTCCATCGCGAGCTTCGGCGACGCGTGGAACGTAGGATCTGGCCTCATCGTCATCGGCTGCCTCCTGATTGTGTGATGTGGATCGACACGGCACGGCGGCATACAGCAGCAAGAACTTAAATCCGGATCGAAAAATGCCTCTTGCGAGTGCTGCCGGCTAAGGTTCGCTTGCGGGCAGACTACACCTCAACGGTGACCGCTGAAAACAAGGTTCGGTGACGGCGCCGGCGCGGCAAAGCCGCGCGGCGCTGGGCGCGCGATCTGGCAGCCTGCTCAAGGGGTTGAGCAAGCACCGATCCAGTTATCGCCCTGAGAGCAAGTGAACGTATGACTCACGAGCGGCACCAAACACTCAGTGTCGTCCCGGCCTTCGCCGGGGCGACACCGGATATGTTGCACCGCTGTTCACCCCGTCACCCGCGCGCAACGGCTTTGGTGCACCTCACTTCGCCACCACCTCCGGCACCTTGCCCGCGGGCGGCGTGTTGCGGCTGCGCTGGGTGCGGACGATGCCGTCGATGATGGTCATGCCGATGCCCGGGAGATCGCCGAGCTGAACGCTCTCCAGGATGTTCTTGCCTGGCGAATGCTGCGCTTTGTCCATCAGCACGAAATCGGCCGAGCGGCCGACTTCGATCAGACCGCAATCGAGCTCGCGCATCCGTGCGGTGTTGCCGGTCGCCAGGCAGAACGCCAGCTCGGCCGGGAGCTCGCCGAGCGAGGACAATAGCGAAACCATCCGCAGGATGCCGAGCGGCTGCACGCCGGAGCCGGCCGGCGCGTCGGTGCCGAGGATGACGCGATGCAGATCGCCCATCTCGCGCGCGGTCCGCAGCGTGAACAGCGCCGAGCGCTCATTGCCGTTATGCACCAGCTCGAGCCCGCGCTTGCAGCCCTCGCAGATGCAGCGGATCTGGTCGTCGGGCAGGGCGGTGTGGCCGCCGTTGATGTGGCCGACCACGTCGGTGTCGGCCTCCAGCACCACGTCCTTGTCGATCAGGCCAGAGCCCGGGATCGACGGGCCGCCGGTGTGGATCGTGCTCTGAATGCCGTATTTGCGCGCCCAGCCGACCATCTTGCGCGCGGTCGGTCCGTCCTTGACGCCGCCGAGCCCGACCTCGCCGAGCAGCTTGACGCCGGCCGCGGCCATCTCCTTGAAGTCGTCCTCCACCATCTCGCATTCGATCACGGGCGCGCCGGCATGCACCTTCACGCCGCCCGGACGCAGTGTCCAGAACGCGCGTTGCGCGAAGATCGCCATCGCCTTCAACCCGACGACGTCGCGCGGCCGCCCGGGCGTGTGCACCTCGCCGGCGGAGATCATGGTGGTGACGCCGCCATGCAGATAGCTGTCGATCCAGTTGATCTGGTTCTGCCGCGGCGTCCAGTCGCCGGCGACGGGATGGACGTGGCTGTCGATCAGGCCGGGCGCGACCGTCGTGCCATTGGCATCGACGATGGTGGTGGCGCCTTCGGTGTCGACATCCTTGAGGCGGCCGATCGCAGTGATCTTGCCGTTCTCGGCGACGATGGTATCGGCATCCAGGATCGGCTTTTCCAGGGCCCCCGACAGCAACAGCCCGATATTGCGGATCACCAGCTTGCTCGGACCGGTCGCCTGGGGTGCATCGTGCGCCATGGTTTTTCCTTTTGGTTCAACGCCTTCGCCGGCCATTGTGCCCGTGGCTTGACGGCCGGATCAAGCTGGATTATTCATTTGTATACGAACGATCGTATACAAATGATTTTGCCGCCAATCCGGCCCGCGCGTCAAGGAAACTGACGATGAGCAATTTCAACCAGGAAAGCGTCCTCAGCGTTCACCACTGGACCGACACGCTGTTCTCCTTCAAGACCACGCGCAATCCGTCGTTCCGCTTCCGCAACGGCGAGTTCACCATGATCGGGCTCAAGGTCGGCGAGAAGCCGCTGCTGCGGGCCTACAGCGTCGCCAGCGCGAACTACGAGGACACGCTGGAGTTCTTCTCGATCAAGGTTCCGGACGGCCCGCTGACCTCGCACCTCCAGCACCTCAAGGAAGGCGACGAGATCATCGTCAGCCGCAAGGCGACCGGCACGCTGGTCATCGACAACCTCGAGGACGGTCGCAACCTCTATCTGGTCGGCACCGGCACCGGCCTCGCGCCGTTCCTCAGCGTGATCAAGGATCCCGAGACTTATGACCGGTTCGAGAAGGTGGTGCTGCTGCACGGCTGCCGCCGCGTCAAGGAGCTCGCCTACGGTGAGATGATCACCGAGAGGCTGCCACAGGACGAACTGATCGGCGAATTGGTGCGCGACCAGCTGATCTACTACCCGACCGTGACGCGCGATCCGTTCCATAACCGCGGCCGCATCACCGACCTCATCACATCAGGCAAGCTGTTCACCGACATCGGCCTGCCGGCGCTCGATGCCGCGCATGACCGCGTCATGATCTGCGGCTCGCCGGCGCTAGTCGCTGACACCCGCACGCTGCTGAATGGCCGCGGCTTCGTCGAGGGCAATCACGGCGAGCCCGCGCAGTTTGTGGTCGAGAAGGCGTTCGCCGAGCGCTGACCGCTACGCAGTAACTCCATCTCCTCACCCTGAGGAGCTTGGGCAGCAAGCGTCTCGAAGGGCGAGGCCCGACTGGGGCCTCATGGTTCGAGACGCGCTTTCGCGCTCCTCACCCTGAGCGTTGGCGCTAGGGCCTGACCGCCGGCGTCTCGACCGGCATGCCGCGCGCTCGCGTCATCAGATAGAGCTCGAGCTCGACCAGTTCGGGCGAGCCGTAATCATAAGCCTGCGCGCGGATGCCGGTGATGCAGGCGCGCAGCCGCCGCTGCAACGATCCGAGCGCCTGCCATTCCAGCCGGTACAGCGGATAGCCGGTCGGCTGGCCTTGCGTGATCGCGCTGCCCGCGAGCTTCTTGTCCCAGTTATCATCGTGGCAATTGGTGCAGCCGAGATTGAGCTGGCCCTGCCGTTGCATGAACAGCGCGTGGCCCTGTTCGATGAACGGCGCGAGCTCCGGATCGCCGCCGGCCGTAATCGGCATGCCGCGCGATTGCCGTGCGACATAGGCGGTCAGCGCCAGCAGCTCACTGCTTTCATAGGCGAAGGGCGAGGCCTGCTGGTGATTGGTCCGGCAGAGGTTGATCCGTCCCTCGAGGTCGACCGGCTTGCCTAGCGCCTTGTCGAAGGCCGGATAGTGCGCGGCGACGCCCTTCATGCTGACGCGGGCGTCGTTGTGGCAGTCGGCGCAGGCCTTGTTGGCGGCGCCGGCCTTGCGCGTCCACAAGGCCTCGCCGTCGAGCACGGACAGCATGCCGGGATTGGCGGTGTCCTCGTCCTGCATCGCCTTAGTGTCGGCGCTCATGAAACTGTAGCCCGAGCGGCGCTGGACCAGCGGAATCTCGTCCGCGAGCGCGGCGCCCGCCATCGCCGTCAGCAGCGCGATGCAGACGGCAATCTTCATTCGACCGTGATCGAAGCCTGTGCGGTCTCCGAAAATCCCTTGTCGCCGATCCATTCGAACTCGAACTTGCCGCTCTCGGTCACCGTGGTGAAGAAGGTGATGAACGGATTGGCCGCGATCGCAGGATAAAGATCGGCGCGGAACACTTCCTCGCCGTTGAAGCGGCAAGTGAAGTTCGTGATGATGTCGCGCGGCACAACGCTGCCTGAGGCGGTGTGGCGGTAGCCGGTCTCCATGATGTGCGACATCAGCGTCTTGATCTCGATGACGCTGCCGCGCTTGGCCTTGGCCGGGACATTGATCAGGGCCGACGGCATCAGATCGCCTCCTCGGTGCAGGCGGCGAGCGTCACCACGACGTCGGCAGTGGCAGACCAGAACGTATCGTCGGACAGCCGCGCGATGGCGGTGACCTTCTGGCTGTCGGCGAGGCGGATGCGGGTCGACACCTGCGCGCGTCCGGCACGCGGCCCGAGATAGAAGTTGCCGATGTTCGGCTGCGGATTCTTCTCGTTGAAGACGTGGATGCTCTTCACATACTCGACTGCCGTCATAGGGCTGCTGACGCTGACCGTCATCGGCACCGTGTTGCCGTTCTCGACCAGCGGCGGAATGTCGAGCTTGACCTTGCCGGCGTGCACATCGGCCTCGCCGATGACATTGCGGATCGCGGCCGACAGCATCGCCGGCGTCGCGTCCACGGGGCGCACGATCACCAGCGCCGCGGCGCCGCCAGTCAGGCTCAGAAACGTCCGGCGTGTGGTGTGGTCCGAATTCGTCATTCCAGTTTCCTAGTTCCGCAGCGTCACAAGATAAGCCACGAGATCCTCGATCTGCTCCGCCGACAGGATCGGCTTGCCGCGCCACGAGGTGCCGACACGCACGAGCCCGTCGACGCGATAGTAGGACGGCATGATCGTCGCCGCATTGAGATGCGACGCATCGACCAGGCGGAGCCGCAATTGTCCTTCCGACCAGCGGCTGCCGCTGCCGGCGAGGTTCGGCGCGAGGTCGCCCTGGAACGCCTGCTCGGGAAATGGGCCGCTGTGACAGAGGATGCAAGTGGAGGAACGCTCGACGATCAGCGCGCGGCCGCGCGCGACATCGCCCTTGGTTCCCGTCAGCGAGGCTGGAATCGCATCGCCCACGACGGTGTAGGGCCGTAGCTCCTCGGCGTCGGCGGGCCAGCACGCCGCGAACAGTCCCGCGGCGAGAAGCATTGTGAGGGCGAGCCTAGCCAAAGGCATCTCCCGTGATCCTCTTGAACCAGTCGAGCGCTTGGTGAGCTTCTTGCTGGCGCACCTCGCGCGGCGCGTCGACCGGGCTCGTGGTCACCTCCGCCTCGGCGTACTGATCTTCCTTGGGCTGATAGATGCCCTTCAACGAGAAGGCGTAGCCCGGCGCGACCGTGTTGTAACAGGCTCCATCGAGCCGCGGCGTCTCCGGCGCCTTGCCGGCCAGCGCGCTCACGATCGCCGCCGCGCAGGCGCGGCCTTGCGCCGCCGCCGCGGAGGCGGATTTCGGGATGCCGCCGGCGATCGCGGCATCACCGATGACGTGGATGTTGGGCACGAGCTTTGAAGCAAAGGTGACGGGATCGATCGGGCACCAGCCGGTGTGGTCGGCGGCTCCGGCGATATCAGCGATGCGGCCGGCCCTTTGCGGCGGGATCACATTGGCGACCGCGGCGGTGTAGTTGCCGAAGTCGGTGACGATCTCATTGGTCGCCGGATCGACCGACGTCACCCGTCCGCCTTGCGACAGCGCGATCCGTTCGATCATGCCGGGATAGAGCTCCGCCCAGGCTTTCTCGAACAGCTTCTGCTGCGAGTAATTGTCCTTGGCGTCGAGCACCAGGATCTTCGACTTCGGCTTGTTCGCCTTCAGATAATGCGCGATCAGGCTGGCGCGCTCGTAAGGCGCGGGCGGACAGCGCAGCGGCGCAGCCGGCACCGCGATCACGACGAGGCCGCCATCGTCCATGGCTTCAAGCTGCCTGCGCAGCAGCAGGGTTTGCTCGCCGGCCTTCCAGGCGTGCGGCATCTTCTCGGCCGCTGCCTCGTCGTAGCCGGAGAGGGCGTCGAATCGCATGTCGATGCCGGAGGCCAGCACCAGCCGGTCATAGGACAGCGTCGTGCCGTCAGCGAGCGTGATGCTGCGCGCCTGCGCGTCGACCTTCGTCGCCGCCTGTGCGGCAATCGTGATGCCGTCGGCCGCAACCTTGTCATAGCTGAATTGCTGTGCGGTGAGCTGGCGCAGACCTGCGATCACCTCGTTGCTGAACGGGCAGGCGGTGAAAGTCCTGTTCGGCTCGATCAGCGTGACTTGAAGCTTTGTGTCGAGCCGCCGCAGCGCCCGCGCGCAGGCCGCGCCGCCGAAGCCGCCGCCGATCACCGCGATGCGCGGCGCCGCCTGCGCCAACGCCGGACGCGCCAAGGCAGCCGCTGCGACGGCAGCGGCGCCACGGATCACATCCCTGCGCGTCTGATGACGCGTGACGGCCATGCACGAGAATCCGTAAAGGGAAGCGGCGGCCGTCGGGCCGCCGCTTCCGGTTTGATCAGGCGAAGCTGATGTTCTGGTTGCGCAGCGGGAAGCTGCGGATGCGCTTTCCCGTCGCGGCGAAATAGGCGTTGAGCACCGCCGGCGCCGCAACGCCGATGGTCGGCTCGCCGACGCCGCCCCAGAATCCACCGCTCGGCACCATCACCGATTCCACCTTTGGCATCTCGTTGATGCGCATCGAGTTGTAGCTGTCGAAATTGGTCTGCTCGATGCGGCCGTCCCTCACGGTGCAGCCGCCGTAGAAGAGCGCGCTGAGGCCGTAGACGAAGGAGCCCGCGATCTGCCGCTCGACCTGCGCCGGGTTGACGACATAGCCGGGGTCGGTGGAGGCGACGATGCGATGCACCTTGATCTTGCTGCCGTCGGTCACCGAGATCTCGGCGGCGCCGGCAACGTAGCTGCCATAGCCCATCACCTGCGCGATGCCGCGATAGACGCCCTGCGGCGCCGGCGTGCCCCAGCCGATCTTCTCGGCCACGGCGTTGAGCACGGCGAGATGCTTGGGGTGCTTGCCCATCAGCTTGCGGCGGAATTCGAGCGGGTCCTGGCCGACCGCCAGCGCCAGCTCGTCCATGAAGCATTCCATGTAGATCGCGTTGTGATTGACGTTGACGCCGCGCCAGAAGCCCGGCGGGACGTGCGGGTTGCGCATCGAATGCTCGACCAGCAGGTTCGGCACCGAATAGCCGATCGCGGCCTCGCCGGCTTGCGCGACGCCCTGGAACGCGGCGGGGTCCATGCCGTTCTGCAGCGCTTCCGGGCGCACCGAGAACAGGATGGATTGACCCGACAGCCGGTAGTGCAGCGCGACCAGGTTGTTGTCGGCATCGAACGCACCGGTCAGCTTGCATTGCGTGATCGGGTGATACTTGCCGTGCTGCATGTCCTCTTCGCGCGACCACAGCAGCTTGATCGGCGTGCCCGGCATCTGCCTGGCGATCGCCACCGCCTGCCGCACATAGTCGGTCATGCCGCGCCGGCCGAAGCCGCCGCCGAGCATCAGCTTGTGCACGTCGACCTTCTCCGCCGGCAGGCCGGAGGCCTCGAGCGCCGCCGCGAACGCCGCCTCGCCATTCTGCGTGCCGCACCACACCTCGCATTTGTCGGGCGTGTAGAGCACGGTGGCGTTCATCGGCTCCATCGTGGCGTGGTTCTGGTAGGGATAGCTGTAGACCACCTCGACCTTCTTGGCAGCGCTGGCGATCGCCGCCTTGGCGTCGCCATTCTGGTTGCCGATGTAGGCCGGCTGCGCATTGTCGAGACCTTCGGCGAGCCATGTCGCGATCGTCTCGCTGGATACCTTGGCGTTGGGGCCTTCGTCCCAGACGATCGGCAGCGCGTCCAGCGCGGTCTTGGCGTGCCACCAGGTGTCGGCGACGACGGCCACCGCGCTGTCGCCGACCTGCACCACCTTCTTGACGCCCTTCATGCCGGCGACCTTGGCCTCGTCAAAGCTCTTCACCTTGCCGCCGAACACCGGGCAATCCTTGATCGCGGCGTTGAGCATGCCCGGCAGCTTGACGTCGATGCCGTAGACCATCTTGCCGGTGGTCTTGTCGACGGTGTCGAGCCGCTTCAGGCCCTTGCCGGCGATGGTCCAGTCCTTCGGGTCCTTCAGCTTGACGTCGGCCGGCGGCTCGAGCTTGGCCGCGGCTTCCGCGACCTTGCCGTAGGTCGTGGTCTTGCCCGAGGGTGTGTGGGTGATGACGCTGTTGGCGGCCTTGCATTCCGAGGCCGGCACCTTCCACTCGTTGGCTGCCGCCTGGATCAGCATCAAGCGCGCAGTGGCGCCGCCCTTGCGGACATAGTCCTGCGAGGTGCGGATGCCGCGGCTGCCGCCGGTCGAGAAATCGCCCCAGGCGCGCTTGCGGGCGACGCTCTGGCCCGGCGTCGGATATTCGGTCGTGACCTTCGACCAGTCGCATTCCAGCTCCTCGGCGACGAGCTGGGCGAGGCCGGTGAGCGTGCCCTGGCCCATTTCGGAGCGGGCGATGCGGATCACCACGGTGTCGTCGGGCCGGATCACGACCCAGGCGTTGACCTCGGGCGCGCCGTCGGCCGCGCGCACCACGGCGGGGCCGCCGAACGGCAGATCGAGGCCGAGCGCGAGGCCGGCGCCGGCGGTTGCGGTGCCGATCACGAAGGCGCGGCGATTAAGCTTTGGCATGACGTGCTGGTTCATCGCTGCGTCCTTATGCGTTCGCGGCAGCATGGATCGCCTCGCGCACCTGCTGGAAGGTGCCGCAGCGGCAGATATTGGTGATGGCGTCGTTGATGTCGTCGTCGGTCGGCTTCGGATTGTCCTTCAAGAGCGCCGCGACGGCCATGATCATGCCGCTCTGGCAATAGCCGCATTGCGGCACGTCGCTGGCGATCCAGGCGAGCTGCACCTTGTGCATCACGCCGTTCGCCGCGAGACCCTCGATCGTGGTGATTTCCTTGCCGGCCGCTTCGCTCACCGTAACGCCGCAGGAGCGCATCGCGACGCCGTCGATATGCACGGTGCAGGCGCCGCATTGGGCGATGCCGCAACCGTATTTGGTCCCCGTCAGTCCGACGTTCTCTCTGATAGCCCACAACAGTGGCGTGTCTTCCTCGACGTCTACAGTGATTGTCTTGCCGTTAATCTTGAGGTTTGCCATCGCGATCCCCTGAATGGTCCGATCCTCCGACCGGACTGCGGGGCGATGTTGGCCTTGAAACTGGAACGGTTCAAATCAAGAAAATGCGCTCGCAGCGCGAAAGAAAGTTGATGCTGTGGTGTTTGGCCGCGGACTGTGCGCGCCGCATACCTGTCATGACTTTTGCGGCGAAGCGACCGCCAAACGCAGGAAGCTCATGACGCTGCCGACCGCGGCAAATCCGGCACCCAGCGCCAGTGCCACAGTGGCGCCCTCACGATCGGCCAGCGCGAAGCAGAGCGCGGCGAGGGCGGCGCCGGTGGTCTGCCCCGTCAGCCGCGCGGTCGCGACGATGCCGCTGGCGCTGCCGCTGCGATGCGACGGCGCGCTCGACATGATCGCCTTCATGTTCGGGGTCTGGAAGAAGCCGAAGCCGATGCCGCAGATCATCGTGCGCCAGACGATGTTGGCGACGCTGGGCTCGGCCGGCAGGGTCGCGAGCAGCACCATACCAAGTCCCAGCAGCAGCATGCCGATGCCGCCGAGGATGCCGGCCGGATAGCGGTCCGACAGCCGGCCGCCGATCGGCGCCATGAAGGCGACCACCAGCGGCCAGGGCGTCATGAAGAAGCCGGTCTCGACCTGCGAGCGGTGCAATATGTCCTCGAAGTAGAACGGCAGCGATACGAAGGCGAGCCCCTGCACAGCGAATGAGCAGACGGCGGTCGCGGCGGACAGCGCGAAGATCGGCCGCCGGAACAGGTCGATCGGCAGCATCGGCGCCGGATGATCGGCATGCCGCCGGGTCAGAATCCAGCCGATCACCAGTGCGCCGACAAGCTCGGCGATGACAAGCGCCGGCGCGGCCTTGTGCGCGGCGCTGCCGATGCCGATGATGAAGAGGCCGAGGCAGGCGCAGGCCAGCGCCGCGCCGGTGAAATCGAAGGCGTGGGTGGCGCGCGGCGTCGTCGGCAGCGTCTTCGTGCCGATCAGCAACGCGACGACGCCAAAGGGAATGTTGACGGCGAACAGCCAGGGCCATGGGCCGAGCGCGAGGATTCCGGAGGCGATGGTCGGCCCCAGCGTGAAGGCGGTCGCGACCACGAGCGCATTGTGGCCGAAGCCGCGGCCGTGCATCCGGCTCGGATAGACGAAGCGCACCAGCGCGGTGTTGACGCTCATCAGGCCGCTGGCGCCGAGCCCCTGCAAGGTGCGTGCGACCAAGAGGCTCGGCAGCGACCATGCCAGCGCGCAGCCGAGTGACGCCAATGTGAACAGCAGCAGGCCGCCGAGATAGATCCGCTGATGGCCGACGATTTCACCGAGCGCGCCGAGCGGCAGCAGCGTCGCTACCAGCGCGATCTGATAGACGTTGACCACCCAGACCACTTCCGCAGGGCTGACATGCAGATCGCTCGCGATCGCCGGCAGCGCGATATTGGCGATCGCGGTATCGAGCGAGGCCATCGCCAGCGCCGTGAAGATCGCGGCCACCGCCCAGCGGCGGCGTTCCCAAGGCAGTCCATCAGTGATCGGCGTCGCTGCCGCGGTGGTCGGGGTCTTCTCGAGCATGCCTGAAAATGTCTCCGGGACCGCCATGTACTACGCCGGCATCCCGTTCCCCAGCCGCGGCATTGCATGATGCGTATGCGAAGCGGCCTTGCCGGAAGCGTCAAGAGTCCGGCCGCGGACCGAACAGATATCCCTCGATGGCGCGCAGCACCCGCCGGGTGGCCGCAGCCTGCGAGAGGTCGTTTTGAAGCGCGTGGTCGACCATGGCGCGGCTGATCACGATCAGATCCTCGACGGCGTCATCGTCGACGGGCCTTGCGATCTCACGACGATGCCGCGCCAGCAGGTCGGCGACCAGTTCCTTCAATTCGCCGGCCGCTGACGTGCCCGATGACGCCGGGCGCAGGCGATCCTCCTCGGCCTCCAGAATGCGATTGAGCCCGGCCCGCTCGGCATGCGCCTCGAGCTGCGCCCGAACGATCAGGTTGAGCGACGCCGTCAGGCTCTTGCCCTCGGATGCCGCAACCGCATCCCGTACTTTCGCCAGCAGCGCGTCCTCGAACCTCGTGATCAAAGCCAGCGTCAGGGCGTCCTTGTTCGGGAAGTACTGGTACACCGAGCCGACGCTGATCCCGCCGCGCTCGGCGACCGCGTTGGTGTTGTATCCCTCGAGCCCGCGCGCTTCCAAAACGCGAGCCGCCGCTTCCAGAATCACCGCCACGGTTTCCCGCGAACGCTGCTGAAGCGGCTGTTTGCGGGCCTTTGTGCGCCGCTTCGGCGGCATGGCGGGCATCTCCCAAAACGCGAGTTGTGGAATATGAGCAATTACTCACATTATGGCCGTGAAAGGAGAACCGATCAATGGTGACACTGCAAACGACCTCGTCTCCCGTGCTTCCCGAGCACGAGGACGATCCGCACAGGTTTCATATCTTCGTCATGGTCAAGACCACGCGGCACTGGCTCGATCTGAAGACCGAGCAGCGCCTCGCCTTCCTGCACGAGGAGGTCGTTCCTTTGCTCCGGCGCCGTCCGGAGCTGAAGGTGCGCTGGTTCGAGCCGGAGGCCTTCTCGACCAGGGCGACCGACGTCATGATCTGCGAGACCGATGACCTCTCGGCCTGGGCGTGGTTCTGCGACCACCTGCGCGAGACGAGGTTCTGGGACCACTATTTCGAAGTGCTCGACATCATGCCGGCACTCGAAGGCAATTACCTTGCCTAGGATGCCGACGCCGGCCCGGATCGTTCCGGGCCGGCGTTCCGGCAGCCTGTGGCGACACAGCTGCGTTCCCATCCACATCTGTCATCGTCCGGTTCGAGCGGGCGATCCCAGTACGCCGCGGCCCATCGGCTCAAGCACTGGCGTCTCTGGAATGCTGGATCACCCGCTTTCGCTTTCGCGGTGATGACACCGAGTGGCTGTTTTGGCATCTCGAATTGCGCCCACCCGCATCGTCGTCCCGGCGCAGGCCGGACCCATAATCACCGATGCTGTTTGTCGGGCAATGCTGGAACGACGAGTCCCGTTCAAGACATCCGCCGCGGACTATGGGTCCCGGCCTTCGCCGGGACGACGGCGGTGGATGCAGCGTGCGAGCGCGATCAGTCCGAATTCGTGTTCCCGTGGTGTGTCACACAATCGCACGCAAGCGACTTTCGGATAGCTTGCGTCACAGTCCCGATCGACTACCCTTGGTATACAAGCAGGCCCGGCGTCAGATCGGGCCGCAAGAGGGAACGCGCATTGCACGGACAGGCCGACCGGCGCAGCGAAGCCATGCGAAGCGCCAGCGAGGGAACTCGCCGCCGCGCGTTCACCGGCCTCTGGGTCGCGGCATTGCTGGCGATCCTGACCTTCCTGGTCATCTATCCCGTCTTCATGCTGCTGCTCGGCGCGCTCACCGACACCAATCCGGTGGTCGACGGTATCCGTCTCAGCCTGAGCCATTTGTCGATCGCCAATTTCCTCGCCGTGCTGGCCAATCCGAACGTCGCCGAAGCGCTGCTCAACACGCTGATCGCCTGCGGCGGCGGCACGGTGATCGCGGTCGCGATCGGGCTCCTGTTCTCCTGGATCGTGGTGCGCACCAACACGCCGTTCAAGGGCTTCATCGCCGCGGCCAGCATCCTGCCGCTGTTCGCACCGCCGCTGGTCGCGGGCGTGGCCTGGGCCATTCTCGGCTCGCCGAAGACCGGCTTGATCAACACGATGTTCAAGTGGATGGGCTCCGACCTGCGCGTCGATCTCTATTCGATGTGGGGCCTGGTGTTCGTGTTCGGCATCTACTACGCGCCCTATGTCTACATGTTCACCTCGTCGGCGCTGCGCAACATGGACCCGAGCCTGGAGGAGGCCGCGGAAATCTCCGGCGCGAGCCCGGTCGCGACCCTGTTCACGGTGACGTTCCCGCTGATCATGCCGGCGATTGTCTCGGGCATGCTGCTGTCGTTCATCGTGATGCTCGGCATCTACGGCATCCCGGCCGTGCTCGGCGCGCCGACCAACCTGAACGTGCTCACCACCTACATCTTCAAGCTCACCAACTGGTCGCCGCCGCTCTACAACACCGCAGCGGCGGTCGCGATCATCCTGATGGTGGTCACGGGGCTGCTGGTCTATCTGCAGCAGAAATTGCTGAGCGGACGCAGCTATACCACCGTCGCGGGCAAGGCGTTCCGGCCGCGCAGCCTCGATCTCGGCCCATGGCGCTGGCTCACTTTCGCGATCGGGATCGTCTACCTCCTCATCGTCGTGGTGCTGCCGTCGCTGGCGCTGATCGTCGCGGCGTTCCGCAAGTTTATGTTCATCCGCGACGTCGCGAGCCTGTTCGACATGCGGCAATATTCGCTGACGCATTTCGAGAGCATCTTCGACAATCCGTTGACGATGCGGTCGATCTACAATGCGGTCGAGGTCGGCGTCATCACGGCTGTTGTCGGCGGCGCGCTCGCCTTTGCGATCGGCTACACCATCCATCGCACCCGCGTCAGCGGACGCGGCGCCATCGACCTGATCTCGACCCTGCCGGTCGCGATCCCCGGGCTGGTGGTCGGCGTCGCCTATCTCTGGGCTTGGATCGGCGTGCCGGGCGGGCTCTACGGCACGATCTGGATTCTCGCGCTGGCCTTCATTGCGCGCTTCATGCCGGACACCGTGAAGGCGCTGTCGACCTCGTTCCTGCAAATCCACCGCGAGCTCGAGGAGGCGGCCTGGGTCTGCGGCAAGGGCATGCTCGGCACCATCAGGACGATCGTTTTGCCGCTGGCGCGGCCGGGCGTGCTGGCGTCGATGACGCTGCTGTTCGTGCTGGCGATCCGCGAGCTCGGCTCGTCGCTGTTCCTCTACACCAGCAACACCATGGTGATGTCGGTGCTGCTGCTCGACTATTACGAAGGCGGCAATATCGGCAAGACCGCGGCCTTCAGCCTGGTGCAGACGGTGCTGCTCGGTGTCCTGATCGGCGGCGCCAACTGGCTGTCGCGCGGATCAGCGCAGGGCAACGTGGCGCGGACCGGATAACAACGAATAGGGGGAGGATTGCGATGGATAGACGAACTTTCACTACGCTGGCCTTGGCAAGCGTGGCGACGCTTGCATTGGCGCCTGCAGCACAGGCGCAGGAGTTCGGCTCGGCGGAGTTGATCGCTGCGGCCAAGTCCGAAGGCAAGCTCGTTTACTACACCGCGAACTTCGCCGAGATCGAGCAGCAGGTCATCAAGGCCTTCAACAAGCGCTTCCCCGAGATCAAGGTCGAGATGGTTCGCGCGCCCGGCGGCCAGCTGATCACCCGCGTCAAGACGGAGGCCGCGGCCGGCAAGCTGATCGCCGACGTCGTCGACCATTCCGACCGCGCGCTGATGCAGCCGCTGGAAGACCTGTTCCAGGATTACGCGCCGCCGAACGCGGCCGATTACGATCCGCACGCGCTGATCTCGCCGAAATACTGGCCGCGCGCGACGATCGCCTGGTCGATCGCCTACAACACCGAGCTGGTGAAGGACCCGCCGAAATCCTGGATGGACCTGACCAAGCCGCAATATGACAAGCTGATCGGGCAGGTGTTCGCGCAGTCCGGCGGCACCACCTGGACGCGGATCATGTTCGAGCGCCAGGTGCTCGGCGAAGACTACTGGGCCAGGCAGGCTGCGACCCATCCGGTGCTGTATCCCTCCGGCGCGCCGACGGCCGATGCGCTGGTGCGCGGCGAGATCGCGATCGCGCCGCTGCTCTACAACGTGATCTACCAGAAGAAGAAGGACGGCGCGCCGATCGAGATCTTCTTTCCGCCTGAAGGTGCTCCGGTCAATCCCTACGCGACCGGCATTCCGAAGACGGCCGCTCATCCCAATGCTGCAAAGCTGTTCCTGAACTGGTGTTTGTCGAAGGAAGGGCAGACCTTCATGATCAAGGAGCTCGGCAATCTCACGTCGTTAAAGACGCCGCCGGCATATCCGGAGGGGTTCGATCCAAAGGTGGTCAAGCTCTGGTATCCGAAGTTCGACGAGTATGTGAAGCTGCATGCGGCGTGGGTCGCGGACTGGGACAAGACGTTTGGCTACCGGCAATAGGCTGATGGTGCAGCGATGACGGCGACGCTCGAAGTCACCGATCTCAGGAAGCAGTTCTCGATCGGCCGCCCGGCCATCGACGGCGTCAGCTTTGGCGTGCCGGCCGGCGAGATCGTGGTGCTGCTGGGGCCGTCCGGCTGCGGCAAGACCACGACGCTGCGCTGCGTCGCGGGGCTCGAGCATCCGACCGGCGGCGAGATCAGCATTTCCGGGCGGGTGGTCTCGTCGCCGGCAAGCGGCATCCTCGTGCCGCCGCGTTCGCGCGATCTCGGCATGGTGTTCCAGTCCTACGCGGTGTGGCCGCATATGACGGTGCGGCAGAACGTGATCTATCCGCTGAAGCACCGCAAGGTCCGGCGCACCGATGCCGCCCGCATGGTCGAGGAGGCGCTGGCGCTGGTCGGACTGTCCGACTATGCCGACCGGCCGGTGGTGGCGTTGTCGGGCGGCCAGATGCAGCGCGTCGCGCTGGCGCGCAGCATGGTGTACCGGCCGCAACTGTTGCTGCTCGACGAGCCGCTGTCGAACCTCGATGCCAAATTGCGCCTGCGGCTGCGCGACGATCTTCGCGTCATCCTCAAGCAGACCGGGATGACCGCGCTCTACGTCACCCATGACCAGGCCGAGGCGGTCGTGCTCGGCGACCGGATCGGGGTGATGCGCGACGGCAAGCTGTTGCAGATGGACACGCCCGACGTGATCTACAATCGTCCGGCCGATCTGTTCGTCGCCAATTTCACCGGAGCCACCAACGAGCTCGCGGGCACGCTCGTCACATGCAACGGCCGCTATGGCGTGGTCGATTTCGGTGACGGCCGGCAGGGGGAGGTCGCGCTGTGCCAGACGCTCAAGCCCGACGAGAAAGTGCGGATCGCGCTGCGGCCCGAGAACATCGCGATCGGCCGGCCCGACGGCGCCAACACGTTCTCGGCAAAGGTGCTCGACCGCAGATATCAGGGCACCCAGACCGCCTACGGCATCGAGCTGTTCGGCAAGCGGCTGGAAGCGATCGAGCTCGGCACCGCCGCACGCCATCAGGTCGGCGTCGAGGCGCAGGTCGCGCTGCCGCGCGAATGTCTGTGGGCCTATCGCGACAGCGGGCCGGCATCGCATGATTAGCGAGACCGCGGCCGTCGTCGGTTCGCAATGATGTGAGGCGACCCGTGCCGCCGGTTCGCCGCCTAACCTTCCTCCACCAGCGCGCGGATGCTGCGGGCGAGTCCGAGGATGCGCGGGCCGCATTCGCGCTCGATCTGCTCGGCGCTGAAGCGGAAGGAGGGAACGCCGCAATTGACCGACAGGCATTCTCCGGTCGGCGTGCGATAGAGCGGGGCGGCGACGCCGAATATCTCGCGCCGCCATTCGCCGAGCGAGACGGCAAAGCCGCGCTCGCGGCACAATTCGATGTCGGGCAAGGTGCGCTTCTGTACGTAGTCGAACTCGTCGGGGCGCTCGGCCTTGACGCGCGCGACATAGGCGCCGAGCTCGTCCTCGGTGAACAGCGACAGCAGTGCGCGCCCGACCGCGGTCGGCGCCAGCGTGCTGACAAAGCCGACGTCGGGCACGTGCGGCGCCGTATCCGTCGTGCGCAACGTCTCGACATAGATGAAGTCGATCCCGAACGGCATCGCGATCGACACCGTGCCGCCGGCATAGGTCGCGAAGTCGCGCATCAGCGGACGTGCCAGCTGACGCACCTTCAGCGCGGACAACACAGGATAGGCGGCGGCGAGCGCGCCCAGCCCGAGCACGAAGCGGCCCTTGCTGTCGCGCCTGAGATAGCCGAGTTGCTCGAGCGTGTAGGTCAGCCGCGACACCGTCGGCCGCGACAGGCCGGTATGCAACGCGAGTTCGGCGTTCGACAACGAGCCAGGATGACGGCGAAACGCCGCCAGCACGTCGAGGCCATGCGCCAGGGTGGTCGCAAAGGACGGGTCCGCCTGAGCCTCGGCATGGGAAGATGCTGTCATACGGAATATTGGTCTCAGACTGCCATATTTGTCAATATATCGGAATGAATTTGCAAATCGTGTCGATATCGGTTTATCTACCGGGAATAAGGACAAGGAACCGCTGGAGCGAGGCGCCTTCCGATGACGATGACCGAGCAAGCCCGAGACGCGAAGCCCGCCGCGATCGAGAAGGAGCGGCTGCGCCTGAAGTATCAGGAGGAGCGCAACAAGCGGCTGCGTCCCGACGGCAACGACCAGTATCTCCAGATCAAGGGCCAGCTCGCGCATTATCTCGATGATCCCTACACGCCGGTCACAGAGCGCGCGCCGAAGACCGATCACGTCACCTTCGCCTTCATCGGCGGCGGCTTTGCCGGGCTCGCCACCGCGGCGCGGCTGACCGAGGCCGGGATCAAGGACGTCCGCATTGTCGAGAAGGGCGGCGATTTCGGCGGCACCTGGTACTGGAACCGGTATCCCGGCGCGCAATGCGACACGGCGTCGATGGTTTACATGCCGCTGCTCGAAGAGACCGGCCACATGCCGTCCGAGAAATACGCGCATGCGCCCGAGATCCTCGCGCACTGCCAGCGGATCGGCCGGCAATTCAATCTCTACGACAACGCGCTGTTCCACACCGAGGTGACGAGCCTCGATTGGGACGCCGCGCGATCGCGCTGGATCATCCGCACCACGCGGGGCGACGCGTTCACCGCGCAATATGTCGGCATCGGCACCGGCCCGCTGCACGTGCCGAAGCTGCCCGGCATTCCCGGCATCGAGCGCTTCAAGGGCCACTCGTTCCACACCAGCCGCTGGGATTACGACTACACCGGCGGCGATCCCAAAGGCCCACCGATGGAGAAGCTGGCCGACAAGCGCGTCGGCATCATCGGCACCGGCGCGACCTCGGTGCAATGCATTCCGCACCTCGCGCGCGCCTGCAAGGAGCTCTACGTATACCAGCGCACGCCGTCCTCGGTCGATGTGCGCGGCAACGGGCCGATCGATCCCGACTGGTTTGCCGAGATCGCGACGCCGGGCTGGCAGCAGCGCTGGCTGGAGAATTTCACCGCCAACCAGGCCGGCGGATCGGCCGAGGAAGATCTGGTGCAGGACGGCTGGACCGACCTGTCGAAGCGGATTCGCGCCAAGATCATGCTGCTGCCGCGCGAACAGCGCAGCGTGGAGAACATGCGGGCCGCGTTTGAGGATTCCGACTTCGAGAAGATGGAGGAAATCCGCAACCGGGTCGACACCATCGTCCGCGACGTCGACACCGCCAGGAATCTCAAGGCCTGGTACGGCCAGCTCTGCAAGCGCCCTTGCTTCCACGACGCCTATCTGCAGGCGTTCAACACGGCGGGCACCCATCTGGTCGATACCGACGGCAAGGGCGTCGAGGAGATCACCGAGAACGGGATCGTCGTCGCCGGCAAGGAATACGCGCTCGACTGCATCATCTATGCGTCCGGCTTTGAGGTCGGTACCGAGTACAAGCGTCGCGCCGGCTTCGATCTGACCGGCCGCGGCGGCGTCAAGCTATCGGAGCATTGGGCCGAGGGCATGCGCACCAAGCACGGCATCCACGTGCACGGCTTCCCCAACGTATTCTTCGTGCAGCCGACGCAAGGTGCCAATCTGATCTCCAACGTACCGCACAATCTGACCGAAGCGGCGCGCACCATCGCGCTGATGGTCGGCCACGCGCAGGACAACGGCTTCAAGGAAATTGAAGTCAGCAGGGAAGCCGAGGATCGCTGGGTCGAGCTGCTGCTGACCGGCGTCGGCCGGATGATCGGCGGGCCGGATTGCACGCCCGGCTACTACAACAATGAGGGCCGTGAGCCCGGTCCCGCGGCCAAGCTCAATGTCGGCCATCCCTCGGGCGCGCTGGCCTACTTCAAATATATCGACGGCTGGCGCCGCAGCGGCCAGTTCGAGGGCGTGCAATTCCGCTGAGGGAAGCGCGATCGGAACCGAATTCCGCCAATCGAGGGAGTGCTTGAGTATGGCCCAGACAACCGCAAGCGAAACGTCGCACGAAGGTCCGAAGGCGGCATCGGCGCCGGTCATCGCGCAGCACGAGGCGACGCTGAAGGCGCTGCCGTTCGCCGACACCAGGGATTTCGACGACGCCGCGCGCGGCTTTCTCGGCACCATCGAGAACGCACGCGTCACCTCGGCCCAGGGCAGAGTGGTCTGGAGTCTCGAGCCTTACGGATTCCTGTCCGAGGAGAAAGCGCCCGCGACCGTTGATCCGAGCCTGTGGCGGCAGTCGCGGCTCAACATGCATCACGGCCTGTTCGAGGTGGTGCCGGGTGTCTACCAGGTGCGCGGCCTCGACATCGCCAACATGACGCTGATCGAGGGCGACAAGGGCGTCATCGTGGTCGACACGCTGACCTCGATCGAGGGCGCGCGCGCCGCGATGGAGCTGTACTTCCAGCATCGCGGCAAGCGGCCAGTCGCCGCCGTCATCTTCACGCACACCCACACCGACCACTGGGGCGGCGCCCGCGGCGTGCTCGACGACGCCATGCTGGCGGCGGGCGTGCCGATCGTCGCGCCGAACTTCTTCATGGAGCACGCGGTGTCCGAGAACATCATCGCGGGGCCGGCGATGTTGCGCCGTGCGCAATACCAGTTCGGGCCGTTCCTCGCCAAGGGCGTGCGCGGCCATGTCGACTGCGGCCTCGGCAAGACCATGGCGGCAGGCGGCGTGGCGCTGCTGCGGCCGACCGATTTGATCATCGCGACCGGCGACAAGCGCGTGATCGACGGCGTCGAGTTCGAATTCCAGATGGCGCCGAACAGCGAGGCGCCGGCGGAGATGCATTTCTTCATCCCGCGCTACAAGCTGCTGAACCTCGCTGAGAACTGCACGCACAATTTCCACAATCTGCTGCCGTTCCGCGGCGCCGATGTGCGCGATGCGCTGGCCTGGTCGAAATATCTCGGCGAGGCGCTGCAGATGTGGGGCGGCAAGGCGGAGGCGATGTGCGGCCAGCATCACTGGCCGGTGTGGGGGCAGGCGCGGATCGACACCATGATCCGCGAGCAGCGCGACCTCTACAAATACGCGCACGACCAGACCATCCGTCTGATGAACCATGGGCTCAACGCGGCCGAGATCGCCGAGACGATCCGCCTGCCGCAGAGCCTGGAGGGCGCCTGGCACGGCCGCGGCTATTACGGCCACATCAGACACAATGTGAAGGCGATCTACCAAAAATATCTCGGCTGGTACGACGCCAATCCGGCCAATCTCGATTCCTTGCCCCCGGTCGAGGCCGGCAGGAAGTATGTCGAGTATATGGGCGGCGCCGACGCGATCCTGAAACGCGCCGCGGCGGATTTTGCCAAGGGCGAGTTCCGCTTCGTGGCGCAGGCCGTCAGCCATCTCGTGTTCGCCGAGCCTGATAATCAGGCCGCGCGTTCGCTCCTCGCCGACACGTTCGAGCAGCTCGGCTATGCCGCGGAAAGCTCGACCTGGCGCAACGCCTATCTGTTCGGCGCGCAGGAATTGCGGCAGGGCATGCCGAAGACGCCGCCGCGCTCGCCGATGCCGCGCGAGACGCTGGCCGCGCTGCGCACCGAGCAGCTTTGGGACGTGCTCGGCATCCGCCTCAACGGCCCCAAGGCCGAGGGCAAGCGCATCGTGCTGAACTGGAGCTTCACCGATACCGGCGAGACCTTCGTGCTCAACCTCGAGAATTCAGCCCTGACCTACGTTAGGGGTGCGCAGGCGGCCGATGCGCAGGCAAGCTTCACGCTGGCGCGCAGCGTGCTGGACGAGGTCATCGCCAAGCTGACCACGTTCCCGGACGCCGTCGGCGCCGGCAAGATCATGGTAGCCGGTGAGCCGCTGCGGCTCGGCGAGTTGATGGCGCTGATGGACGAATTCCCGCGGATGTTCGAGATCGTCGAGCCGAAGCGGACGGCGGTGACGTAACGGACAAATACTCAGAACGACACCCGTCACCCTGAGGAGCGAGCTCTTGCGCGCGTCTCGAAGGGTCGACCGCCCGGCTGGTGGCCGCGCGTCCGTCGAGGCGCGCTCGCACCTCGGGATGAAGGGATGGCCAGGTGTGTTTGCGTCATTGCGAGGAAGCGGAACGACGAAGCGGATGGCTTCGCTTCGCTCGCAATGACGGGACGGGTCGCCCTCGGGCGCGGTCTCAAATCCCGAGATACGCCGCCTGTACCTGCTTGTTGTTGGCGAGCTCGGCGCTCGTGCCCTGCATGATCACCTTGCCGCTTTCCAGCACATAGGCGCGCTGCACCAGCGACAGCGCGCGGCTGACATTCTGCTCGACCAAGAGGATCGCGGTGCCCATCTTGTGGATCTCGCCGATCTTCTCGAAGGTGACGTCGGTCATCACGGGAGCTAAGCCGAGCGAGGGCTCGTCCAGCATCAGCAGGCGGGGCTTCAGCATCAGCCCGCGGCCGACCGCGACCATCTGCTGCTCGCCGCCGCTCATGGTGCCGGCGAGCTGTTTCCTGCGGTCGGCGAGCCGCGGGAAGACGCTGTAGACGAGCTCCATCGTGCGCGCGCGATCCGCCTTGGCCTTCGGCGTGTAGGCGCCGATCTCGAGATTCTCCTGTACCGTCATTTCCGGGAACACCTGGCGGCCTTCCGGGACATGCGCGATGCCGAGCTCGGGAATCCGGTAGGGCGGCAGCGTGGCGAGGTCGACGCCGTCGAACGTGACCTTGCCGCCGAACAGTTTGACGAGACCGGAGACGGCGCGCAGCGTCGTGCTCTTGCCGGCGCCGTTGGCGCCTAACAGGCCGACGGCTTCGCCTTCGCCAATGGAGATGCTGACATCGGTGATGGCAGGGACCGAGCCGTAGCTGGCGCTGACGCGGGAGAGCTCAAGCATGGGCGTCTCCCTGCGCCGGCGGATGCACATAGGAGCCAAGATAGGCGCGGATCACTTCCGGATTCTCCACGATCTCCTTCGGCGCGCCCTCGGCGATCTTCTGGCCGTGGTCGAGCACCACGATGTGGCGGGCCACCGCCATGATCGCGCGCATCACATGCTCGACGATCACGATTGTGAGGCCGCTGGCAGAGAGCTTCTTCACCAGCGCCACCGCCTGGTCGATCTCGGCCGGGTTGAGTCCGGCCATCACCTCGTCGAGCAGCAGGATCTTGGGCTGCGTTGCCAGCGCGCGGGCCATCTCCAGCCGGCGCTGGTCGATGGTGGTGAGGTCCTTGGCCGGGGTCTGCTCCTTGGCGGAGAGGCCGACGAACTCGATCGCCTCGAGCGCCTTGTTGCGCGCGGCCGCGATATGCCGGTCGCGCAGGAACGCGCCGGTCATCACATTGGCGAGCACGGTCATCGCGCCGAACGGCTTTGCCACCTGGAAGGTGCGGGCAAGGCCCAGCGCGCAGACATCGTGCGGCTTGAGCCCCACGACCTCGTGACCGAAGGCGAGCACCGAGCCGGAATCCGGCCGGTGAAATCCCGTGATCAAATGAAAGCTCGTGGTCTTGCCGGCGCCGTTCGGCCCGATCAGCGCGACCGTCTCGTTCTCCTGCACCGTGAAGCTGACGTCCTGCACGGCGCGCAGGCCGCCGAAGCGCTTGCTGAGACCCTTGATGACCAGTGCTTCTACCATCGCGACGACCTCAGGCGCGCGCCGGCTTGCGCCGGGCGGTGCGGTGATAGATGTCGGTCGCGAACCCGATCAGTCCGGTCGGCCGCCACAGGATGACAGCCATCAGGATCAGGCTGTAGACCGTGAGCTGGATGCCGCCGACCGAGCTGCCGAGCCAGCTCTGCAGCAGCGCAGAGGTGGTCTCCAGCAGCACGGTGCCGATCACCGGACCCCACAGCGTGCCGATGCCGCCGACGATCGACACCAGCGCCGCCTCGATCGAGACGTTGAAGCTGAACGCGGTCGCAGGATCGATGAAGTAGATGTATTGCGTGTAGAAGGTGCCGGCGAGCGCGGTCAGGAACGCGCTGATCATGTAGATGTCGCGCTTGACCTTCGGCGCGTTGACGCCGATCGCCTCGGCCGCGTCCTCATCCTCGCCGATCGCGACGAGATAGTAGCCGATCCAGGATTTCTCGATTCTGTGGGTGATCCACAGCCCGACCACGAGCAGGCCGAGCACGACGTAATAGTAAGACGACTTCTCCTCGAACTGCATCATCAGCGGCGCGCTGCCGAGGTTCGGGATCGTGGTGCCTTCGGCGCCCCAGGCGAAGTCGCGGAACTTGAGGAAGATCAGCATCAGCACCTGGGCGGTCGCGATGGTGGCGATGGTGAAATAGGGGCCGCGCAGGCGGAAGCAGAGCCAGCCGATCGGCAGGCTTGCGAGCATCGCGACCACGCCGCCCGCGATCATCCCGATCCAGGGCGAGATGCCGTAGTTCACCTGCATGATGGTCGAGGTGTAGGCGCCGAGCCCGAAATAGGCGGCGTGGCCGAGCGACAGCTGCTTGGCGTAACCGCCCATCAGGTTCCAGGCGACGCCGATGAAGGAGAACAGCAGGATGCGGATGAAGATGTCGATCGCGAATGATGAGGTGACGAGCTGGGGCATGGCGAGCATGACGACGGCCCCGATCGCGAGCCACAGCCATTTCATGTTGCTGGACGTCTGCATCACCGGCCCCTCCTGGCGCCGAGCCCGCTCGGCCTGAACGCGAGCGTCAGCAGCAGCAGCGCGAACACCACGATCAGGCCGGAATCGGCGCCGACGAACTGGATGCCGAGCGATTCCGCGACGCCCATCATCAGGCTTGCGATCAGCGCGCCCATCACGTTGCCGAGCGTGCCCATCACGACGGCGACGAACGCCATCAGCACGAACACCTGGCCGACGAATGGATAGGCTGAATAGAACGGCATCAGCAGCGAGCCGGCGGCGCCCGCGAGCGCCAGCGCGGTGCCGAACGCCACCGCGAACACGCGGTTCGGATTGATCCCCATCAGCATCGCGACGTCGCGGTTCTGCGATGCGGCGCGCATGGCGCGGCCGAGATCGGTGGTGTGCAGGAACACCCACAGCAGCCCGCTCAGCGCCATTGCGACCGCGAAGGCGATCAGTTTCGCTACCGGTATGTACAGCCCGCCGATGTGCCACGCCGCATCCGAATAAGACGTGTGGACGGTGCGGTAGTTGGCGCTGAACAACATCAGCGAGAGATTGAGCAGCAACAGCGACAGCGCGAAGGTCAGGAAGATCTGCGGCATGTCGTTCGGCCCCAGCACCCTGCGGATTAGGAAATGCTGGATCAGGACGCCGGCGAGGAACAGTACCGGCATCGAGACCACGAGCGAAACCAGCGGATCGATGCCGAACTGGGTGGCGAGGAAGAACGAGATATACATCCCGATCATCACGAACTCGCCCTGGGCGAAGTTGACGATCTTGACCACGCCGAAGATCAGCGTGACGCCGATGCTGACAAGCGCGTAGATGCCGCCGATGAGCAGGCCGTTGATCACGGCCTGGGCCAGTGTCTCCCACATGCGATGCGACCGCGGTTCAGGTCTTCATCAGCGGGGCGCGGGCGTCTTCCTTCGGGAAGACGCTGACGAGATCGGTGTTCTGCCACTGCACGCCGACCGGGCGGCCGTAGACGTTCTTGCCGTCCGGCCCGAACTTCACCTTGCCGCCCGGCGCCATCGCAGCAAAGCCCGAGGAGACATCCAGCGTCGAGAGCGCCTCGCGCACCTTCTTGGGGTCGGCGGAGGCGGCGCGCTCCAGCGCGTCGGCCAGCATGAAGGTCTGCGCGACCAGGCCGCCGGCATATTCGAACGCGAACTCGCCGGTGCGCTTCTTGAATTCGACATTCACCTTCTGCGCGTCGTCGCTGACGTCGTGGTTCCAGTGCGCGACGCCCTGCAGGCCCTCGGCGGCATTGCCGACATTCTTGTAGAAGTCCGGCATCACGAAGCCGCCGGAGCCGCCGTTGATCGCGATGTTGAGCCCGACCTGCTTCACGGTGCGCACGATCAGGATGAGGTCATTGAGATAGGACAGTGAGAACAGCGTGTTGGCGCCGGAGGCCTTGACCTTGTTGATCAGCGGGCTCGCGTCGGTGAAGCCGGCCGAGTAGGGCTCGAACATCACGATCTCGACGCCTTCGCCCGGCGCCAGCTCCTTCAGCCCGTTCGAGGTCGAGGTGCCGAACGCGGTGTTCTCGAAAATGACGGCGACCTTGGCCTGCTCGCTGACCAGCTTGGCCATCTGCAGCTGCGCCTTGGCAAACTGCGAGGCGCGCGCGAACGGCGTGAAGGTGTAGGTGCGCCCCTTGTTGAGCTGGTCGGAGCTCGATCCGGTGATGATCGGGACCTTCGCCCGTTCGCAGACTTCGCTCGCGATCAAGGTCAGCGCGCTGGCATAGCAGCCGTGGATCGCCGACAGCTTGTTGCCCGTGATCAGGCGGTCGGTCTCGGTGCGCGTCACCGTGGTGTCGCTCTGCACGTCCGAGACGATGAGGTTGAGCTTGGCGCCGCCGAGCGACTTGATGCCGCCGGCCTCGTTGACCATGTCGACCGCGAGCTTGGCCGCAGCCACGCAGCCGACGCCGATCTGCGCCATGCTGCCGGTGGTCGGATAGAGTGCGCCGATGTTGATCGGGTCGGCCGCCCAGCCGCGCAGCGGAACGGCGCCGAACGCGCCTGCCGCCAGCACGCCGCCGGTCTTGGCGAGGAATTTGCGGCGGTTCAGCTTCTTTGGTGAGGCTTTGGACGATGCGGCATTATTAATGGCCGACGGCTTGCGGTCCCCTGTCATGGCGTTCCCCCCTGCGCGATCACGGCACGGTTGTTCCGTCCGCTCGCTTATTATTTTTGCTCAAGCGCGGCGCATAAGAGCACGTAATTCGGCGTTCGCAAAGGCGATATCAGCCGAACTTATGGGGAATCCTTGTCATCGCTGGTGCGTCGCAGCAATCGCGCGACGCGCGCAAGCGGATTGTTTTGCTGCGTGAGAGTTGCCGCCGCACACGACGGTATTATTGACAATCGAACGACCCGACGGACCGGCACGGATGGTGCCGGCCGGCCCGCCGGATCATTCGATCGGCCGCTGCAACTGCTACTCCGCGCTGGCCACCAGCTTGAAGCGCGGCTCGGCTTCCATCAGGCTGCGGAAGGCGGCGAGATAGTCGAGCGCCATGCGCCGCGCGGTGAAGCGGGTCTCGAACTGCTTGCGGATCGCGTCGCGGTTGAGCGTTCCAAGGCGGCCGACGGAGGAGATCGCACTGATCTCGTCCTCGACGATGAAGCCGGTCAGGCCATCCTCGATGATCTCCGGCACCGAGCCGCGGTTATAGGCGATGACGGGCGTGCCGCAGGCCATCGCTTCGATCATCACGAGGCCGAACGGCTCCGGCCAGTCGATCGGAACCAGGAGCCCGATCGCGCCGCTGAGAAAATCCGGCTTCTCGCGGTCGCTGATCTCGCCGATGAACTCGACCAACGGGTTGCTGGTGATCAGCGGCTTGATCAACTCATCGTAATATTCCTGGTCGGCGCGATCGACCTTGGCCGCGATCTTCAGCGGAATGCCGCAGCGGGTTGCGATCTTGATCGCGCGATCGACGCCTTTCTCCGGCGCGATGCGCCCGAGCACCGCGAGGTAGGACGGCTTCGCCGGTTGCGGCGTCAGCAGATTCTCCGGCAGGCCGTGATGAATTGTGCGCACCCAATGCGCCTGCGGCACCGGCCGCCGCTGCGCGTTGGAGATCGAGATCACCGGAATCTTCGAGAAGGTGTTGAAGACCGGCTGATGCTCCGGCAGGTCGAGCCGTCCGTGCAATGTGGTGACGAACGGCGTCGGCTGCCGTGCGAACAGCGACCACGGATAATAGTCGAGATGGCAGTGCAGGAAGTCGAACTCCTCATCGTCGGCCTTCTGCCGCACGCGTTCCAGCATCACCATGTGGAGCGCATTGGGATCGCGGACCGAGCCGTCGAGCCGCAGTGCCTTCGGCCAGGTCGCATCGAGCTTCGCGGAGGTTTGAGAATCGCCACTGGCGAACAACGTCACGTCATGTCCAAGTGTTACAAGTTCTTCGGTCAGCCAGTGCACGACCCGTTCGGTGCCGCCGTAGAGCTTGGGGGGAACAGCCTCCGTCAGCGGGGCAACCTGCGCGATGCGCATCTCTCCGTCTCCTGTTTGTAATGTGGAATGAACTACCCTCAGCCCTCAGATGGCACCGACATGCCAAAGACGGGAACGTTCTCGCACGTGCGAGGTTCCTTAGATGTGGGAGATCTGTCGCTTCTTTCTTCCATCACACTGTGGTCTTGCTGATGCCATCACGCTCCAACAGGTTTTTGCCTATGCCAGCGTTGCAAAATTGTTGCGCAGTGATGGCTGCATCAAGGAATCCCACCGCCGCCCTTCACGTCATCGTGCGCGAGAGCTTCGACTAAAACTTTCTCGTTCACCTTCAACAGCTTTGCAGGACGTCATGGACCATCTGTCAGGATACGCGCATCGTCCGTTTCCCTTTGTGTTGCGCTATCTGCGCCGGCGTCTGCCGTCGCATGTTGTGATTTTGTCAGCCGTGGTTGCGGCGGTTGCCTGTTCGGTAGGCACGCAATACGGCGTGAAGAATCTGGTCGATGCGTTGTCGGCGGGGCCGTCGGCTGCGAACGGCGTATGGCTGGCATTCGCTCTGCTCATGTCATTGATCGCGGCCGACAACTTCCTGTGGCGGATCGCGAGCTGGACCGCGAGCTACACCTTTGTCAGCGTCACCGGCGATCTTCGCCGGGACATGTTCCGCCATCTCACCGGCCACGCGCCGAGCTATTTCACGGATCGGCTGCCGGGCATGCTGACCAGCCGGATCACGGCGACCTCGAATGCCGTGTTCACCGTCGAGAACATGTTCGTATGGAATGTGTTGCCGCCCTGCATCGCGACCTTTGCGGCGATCACCCTGGTTGGAACAGTCAGCGTGACAATGTCAGCAGTGCTGATACTGATCGCGGGAACCATGGTGGTGGCCATGTTCCGCATCGCCGCCGCCGGCCGGCCGCTGCATGACGATTTCGCCAACAGGGCGGCTGCCGTGGACGGCGAAATGGTCGACGTCATCAACAACCTGCCGCTGGTACGCGCGTTCTGCGGCCTCGGCTATGAGCACGAACGCTTCGATGCGACCGTCAATCGGGAACTCGTCGCGCGCGGCCGTTCCCTGCGCTACCTCGAGAAGCTTCGTCTCATTCACGCCGGCGTGACCGTGATTCTGACCATCGCAATGCTGGCCTGGGCGCTCAGTCTCTGGCAGCAGGGCGCGGCGACCACCGGCGACGTCGTGCTGGTCTGCACGCTCGGCATCTCGATCCTCAGCGCCACCCGTGATCTCGCGGTCGCGCTGGTCGACGTCACCCAGCATGTCGCGCGGCTGACCGAGGCGCTGGCGACGCTGCTGCAGCCGCACGAGCTGAAGGACCATCCGGAGGCCGAGGCGCTGGTGAAGAGCGGCGCCGCGATCGCCTTCAACAACGTCGCGTTCCGCTATCCCGGCGGCCTGCAGGTGTTCGAGCGCTTCAGCCTGCGCATCCAGCCCGGCCAGCGGGTCGGCTTGGTCGGCCACTCCGGCGGCGGCAAGTCAACACTGTTTACCCTTCTGCAGCGCTTCTACGACGTCGAGCAGGGCAACATCACGGTTGACGGCCAGGACATCTCGCGCGTCACCCAGCAGAGCCTGCGCGCGGCAATTTCGGTCGTGCCGCAGGATATCTCGCTGTTCCACCGTTCGATCCTGGAGAACATCCGCTACGGCCGCCCGGACGCGACCGACGACGAGGTGCTGCGGGCGGCGATCGCGGCGCGCTGCGACTTCATCGAGAGCTTGCCCGAGGGCATGAACACCATCGTCGGCGATCGCGGCGTCAAGGTCTCCGGCGGCCAGCGCCAGCGCATCGCGATCGCGCGCGCCTTCCTGAAGGATGCGCCGATCCTGCTGCTCGATGAGGCCACCGCGGCGCTCGATGCCGACTCCGAGGAGGCGATCCGCGAGGCGTTGTCGCGGCTGATGCGCGGGCGTACCGTGGTGGCGATCGCGCACCGCCTCGCGACGCTGCGCAGCTTCGACCGCGTGCTTGTGCTGCAGGGCGGCCGGATCGTCGAGGACGGTCCGCCCGACATCCTCGTGAAGGGAAGGGGCCCCTACCGCGATCTGGTCGCGCGTGAGATGGGCCGCCTTTCCACCAGCGCGGCCTGACCCCGCGTCGTCAAGTGCGTTTGTGCGTTCCGGTGCGTTCGTTCGAACCAGGATACGGGCCAAGCAAGTCGCCAGAGGTTCAGATGGCAGCTGACGTCGTTACGCAGATCATCACCGCTCGCATCACGGAGCACGTCGCCGAATCGCCGTTTTACATTCCGATGACCGGGCCCGCGGCGCGGCCGCGGCGCTCGCTCAAGCATGACGACACCTTCATCGTGCTTGACAGCCATGGCGACATCGGCGCCTCGGCCGGCGGGCCGGACGGCCTGTTCAACGCCGACACCCGCTACCTGGCGCGGCTGGAAATGGTGCTGGAGGACGTGCAGCCGCTCCTGCTCGGCTCCAACATGCGCGACGACAATTCGGCGCTGACGGTCGACCTCACCAATTCCGACGTCTATCGCGACGACCGTCTGACCCTGCCGAAGGACACGCTGCACATCGTGCGCTCGATCTTCCTGTGGCGCGGCACGGCCTATCAGCGCATCGGCCTGCAGAATCACGGCGATCATGCCGCGAGCTTCGATCTCACGCTGCTGTTCGACAACGACTTTGCCGATCTGTTCGAGGTGCGCGGCGAGCGCCGGCCGCGGCGTGGCATCGGCTCGAGCAAGCTGCTCGGCCCGACCGACGTCGTGCTGGAATATGTCGGGCTCGACGAGCAATCGCGGATCACGGCGCTGCATTTCGATCCGCGGCCGACACGGCTGTCGGTCAACGCGGCGACCTATCATTTCGATCTCGAGCCCGGACGGGTGACGTCGCTGTTCGTCGCGGTCTCCTGCAACAAGCCGATCATGCAGAAGCCGGTGCCGTTCTTCCGCGGCCTGCTGGCGCATCGCCGCGAGATGCGGACCTCGTCGGCCGGCGCAGCCAGCATCGAGACCTCGAACAACATCTTCAACGAGGTGCTGTGCCAGGCGATGGCCGACCTCAACATGCTGATGACCGAGACGCCGCAGGGCCGTTACCCCTATGCCGGCATTCCCTGGTATTCGACGACGTTCGGCCGCGACGGACTGATCACCGCGTTGCAGATGCTGTGGGTCGATCCGCGGATCGCCAAGGGCGTGCTGAAGCGGCTCGCGCTGTTCCAGGCCAAGACGGTCGATCCGCTGGCCGATGCCGCGCCGGGCAAGATCCTGCACGAGATGCGCGGCGGCGAGATGGCCGCGCTTCGTGAGGTGCCGTTCGCGCATTATTACGGCAGCGTCGATTCGACTCCGCTGTTCGTGCTGCTCGCCGGGCTCTATCTGGAGCGCACCGGCGATCTGGACACGCTGCGTGAGCTGTGGCCGGCGGTCGAGGCCGGCTTGCAATGGATCGACGGCCCGGGCGATCCCGACCGTGACGGCTTCGTCGAATATCAGCGCGCCACCGAGGAGGGGCTGCGCAATCAAGGCTGGAAGGATTCGTTCGACGCCATCTTCCACGCCGATGGAACGCTCGCCGAGGGCAACATCGCGCTGGCGGAAGTGCAGGGCTACGTGTTTGCCGGCAAGCAGCTTGCCGCGCGCGCCGCGCGCAAGCTCGGCTTTGCCGACAAGGCCGCGAAGCTGGAAGCCGAGGCCGAGCGGCTGCGCGAGCGGTTCGAGGAAGCATTCTGGTGCGAGGAACTCGGCACCTATGCGGTCGCGCTCGACGGCGCCAAGCAGCCGTGCAAGGTGCGCACGTCGAATGCCGGCCAGACATTGTTTTCCGGCATGGTGCGGGAAGACCGCGCGCGACGGGTCGCCGCCGACCTGATGAGCCAGAAGTTTTTCTCGGGCTGGGGCATCCGCACCGTCGCCGCGGGCGAAGTGCGCTACAACCCGATGTCCTATCACGACGGCTCGATCTGGCCGCATGACAATGCGCTGATCGCGCTCGGATTTGCCCGCTACGGCCTCAAGCATTCGGTCGCGCATCTGTTCAAGGGCCTGTTCGACGCCGCCAGCTATATGGAACTGCGGCGGCTGCCGGAGCTGTTCTGCGGCTTCCGCCGCGAGCGCCGGCGCGGCCCGGTGCTCTATCCCGTGGCCTGTGCACCGCAGGCCTGGGCGAGTGCGACGCCGTTCACGCTGCTGGAGGCGGCGCTTGGCCTCGAGTTCGACACCGCACGCGGCGAGATTCGCTTGCGCGATCCGCGGCTGCCGGAATTCCTCAACGACGTGGTGCTGCGCGACCTCAGGCTTGGCGCTTCCAGCGTCGATCTGAGGCTGCGCCGCCATGGCGACGAGGTGTCGCTCGAAGTGTTGCGCACGCGCGGCCAGATCCAGGTGTCGATCGTGCTGACGCATTGAGCGTCGTCGCGCGGCATGCGCGCGCTGAGGAAATCGCGGGGAGAGTAACATGCGTCCGAGGATTATGATGATGCTGGTCGCCGCGGCGCTGCTGGCATGCGCTGGTGTCCGTGCCGCCGACGACGAAGCACCGGCGCCTGCACCATCGCCGCTGGCTGCGCAAGCGCCGCCAGCAACTCCTGCGCCGCCGGCAGCCCAAGCGCCGCCAGCAGCTACTGCGGCGCCGAAGGAGCAAGCCAAGGAACCCTCAAAGGAATCGTCCAAGGAACCGTCGCCGCCGCCGTCGGTGACCGTGATCGGCGCGCGCGATGCGCACGGCATTCTCGGGCGCGACGTTCGTAGTTCCGCCAATGAGAACATGGGCCGTATCGTCGACGTCATTGTCGACCGCGACGGCAAGGTCCGCGCCGCAGTGATCGATTTCGGTGGCTTCCTCGGCGTCGGCAGCCGCAAGATCGTGGTCGATTGGAACGCGCTGCGTTTCGCCGGTGTTTCCAGCAAGAGCGACAGCATCACGCTTGACCTCAACAAGCAGCAGGTGAGCGCTGCGCCCGAGTACAAGGAAGATACGCCGCTGATCGTGCTGGGCGCAGCGGGAAGCCTGCATCCATGGGATTACGAACATTAGGGGGGTAAAGCTGGTCGCGCGTCCGAACTCTTCTTTAGAGACGGTTGGCGACGGTCGTGGCGAGCGATCAGCCGGCAGCACCAACGTTGTGTCAATTGTCCCCGATCAGCCCACACCGGAGGAACCGCGCGGGCCGTCGCGGGAAAGCCAGCGCGGCCTCGACTGGTTCATCTTCTTCCTGGCCGACGTGCAGACCGGCTTCGGCCCGTTCGTCGCGGTCTATCTGACGACGCAGAAATGGACCCAGGTCGAGATCGGCTTCGTGCTCTCGATCGGCGGCATCATCGGCCTCTTGGGCCAGATGCCCGGCGGAGCGATCGTCGATGCGGCGCGCTCGGAGCGGGTTGTTGCGGGCTGTGCGGTGGCTGCGATCGGCGCCAGCGCGCTGGCCTATGCGCTCTGGCCGATCTTTCCCGTGGTGACGCTCGCCGCGACGCTGCACGCGCTCGCGAGCTGCGTGCTCGGTCCGGCGATCGCCGCGATCAGCCTCGGCCTGGTCGGGCCGCTTGCGATCGGCGAGCGACTCGGCCGCAACGCGCGCTTCGCCTCGCTCGGCAGCGGCTCGGCCGCGGCACTGATGGGCGCCTGCGGCTATCTGCTGTCGAGCCGCTCGGTGTTCCTCGTGACCTTCATCCTGGCGATCCCGACGCTGTTGTCGCTGGCGCGCATCCGCGAGCGCGAGATCGACATCGCCCAGGCCCATGGCGAGGTGAAACGGGAAGTCCCCGACAAGCGCGCCACCAGCGTGTTCGCGCTGGTGCGGCAGCGGCCGCTCTTGATCTTCGCCGGCGCCATGATGCTGTTCCAGCTCGCCAATGCCGCGATGCTACCGCTGATGGCGGGCGTGGTTACGACTCGGTCGAGCCAATGGGCGCCGGTCCTGATCGCGGCCTGCATCATTGTGCCGCAGGCGATCGTCGCTTTGTCCTCGCCGTCGGTCGGCCGCATAGCCCAGATCCGGGGCCGGCGGCCGCTGCTCCTGATCGCATTCGTCGCGCTGGCGGTCCGCGGCCTTTTGTTTGCAACCGTGCGTGATCCCTATCTGCTGGTCATCGTGCAGATTTTCGACGGCATCACCGCGGCGATCTTCAGCGTAATGGTGCCGCTGATCGTGGCCGACATCGCCTTCGGCAGCGGCCATTTCAACCTGGCGCAGGGCATTGTCGGCACCGCGGTCGGCATTGGCGCGTCGCTCAGCACGGTGCTGGCCGGCTATGTCAGCGACAAGCTCGGCAGCAGCACGGCCTTCATGGGCCTCGCCGGCGTCGCCGCGTTCGGGCTGTTCGTGATCTGGCTGGTGATGCCGGAGACGCGGCGGACGGCATGATGGCAGGGCGCAACCGCGGCACCATTGGCCGCCGCCGACCAGACCCGGGATGCGGCTACGGGCGCGTTTTGCTGCGCGGCACCCTTCCTCCTGCATGTGCCGTCATATATGAGTGAATACATAAGTGATTTGCTGCTGGAACGAGTCCGATGGTCCCCAGGAGCGAGTTCGCGCGTTGGACCGTGGCGGCGATTAATCAATCCAAAATCGCGGTCTGGTACGGGATTGACGGAGCGCGGGCAGGCATTTCGACCGAGGAGCGGCATGGTACATCGAACGACGACGGCGCAAACCACCGGAGCGATGCGGCGTTGGGGCCAACCCGCCTTTGTGACTTTCGCGGCGATGGTCACACTTGCGTCACTGACCGGTGGCGTCGCGGCGAAAGAGCAGCGTCCCGCGGCAGCCGTCGAGGCGACCGCGCCGCGCACCGCTGGCGAGCCGATCATGGCAATCGTGTCGATCAAGGCCCAGAAGGTGACATTCTACGACGCCGAGGGCTGGATCTACCGTGCTCCGGTGTCGAGCGGCGTCAAGGGACGCGAGACGCCGGCCGGCGTCTTTGCGCTGGTCGAAAAGGATAAGGACCATCACTCGACCATGTATGACGATGCCTGGATGCCGAACATGCAGCGCATCACCTGGAACGGCATCGCGCTGCATGGCGGGCCGCTGCCGGGATATGCGGCTTCGCACGGCTGCGTGCGGATGCCCTACGATTTTGCCGAGAAGCTGTTCGACAAGACCCGGATCGGGATGCGGGTGATCATCGCGCCGAACGACGCGGCCCCGGTCGATTTCACCCATCCGGCGCTGTTCGTGCCGAACGCGCAAGCCATCGCGGCTGCGCCGGCGCGCGCCGATAAGCTCAGCCGCGAGGCCGCGGATGCAGCAAAGGCGGCCGACGAGGCGAAAAAGGCCTCGGTGGCCGCGACCAAGGAAGCCGCACTGTTCACGCCGGCGTCGCTGCGCAAATTGCAACAGATCAAGACCCGTGCCGACGCTGCGGTTGCGTTGGCCGACAAGACGCTCGCCGCGGCCAAGACCGACCAGGCCAAGGCGCGCGCCGAGGATCTGAAGCAAAAGGCGGTGGCCAAGGCCGCGGAAGCGACCACGCAGTTCGAGGCCGCGCAGGGTGACGCCAAGCCGAAGCTCGATGCGGCAGCCGCCGCCAAGGACGCCGCCAAGGCGGCCGAAACCAAGAAGGCGGATACCCAGAAGGCGGCGACCGAGGCGAAGCTCGCGCTGGAGCCGGTGTCCGTCTACATCAGCCGCGCGACGCAGAAGCTTTACGTCCGGCGCAACACCCACAAGCCGTGGGCTGACGGCGGCGAGGTGTTCGACTCAAGCATCGAGGTTCCCGTCACCATTCGCGATCCGGACAAACCGATCGGGACGCACATCTACACGGCGATGGCGCGCAACGACGCGGGCGGTCTGCGCTGGACCGAGGTGTCGATCGACGACGGCGACAACGCCAGGAATGCGCTCGACCGTGTCACCATCCCGCAGGATGTGCTGGATCGCATCGCGCCGACTGCCGTTGCGCGCTCTTCGATCATCATCTCGGACGAGCCATTGAGCGCCGAGACCAACTATCGCACCGAGTTCGTCGCCGTGCTGAGCAACCAGCCCCAGGGCGGTTTCATCACGCGCAAGCCGACCCGGCCTATGATGAACGACGACATGGTGGCGAGCGGGGACGACGGCTTCGGCTTCTTCAGTCAGCGCAGCTGGAATCCCCAGTCGGGCACCCAATACGGCTATCCCCAATACGGCAATCCGCAAGCGCCGGCCCAGTACGGCAATCCGTATTATGGCAATCCGCAAGCCGCCAATCCGCGCCGGCGTGGCGGCCAGTACTACTGGCAGTCGCAGGACTGGTAGGGCGCCGGCGGCATAACCGCCGAAGGATATGATCGGACGGTGAGTGCTGGACGGCGGTGTGGCACCGCCGTCCAATTGCGTAGCGCCGTTACGGGCGAGCTTCCAGGATCAGGTTGAACGGCGTTTCCGCGGCGCGGCGGAACCGCGAGAAGCCGCCTTGGCGCGCCACCTCGCGCAGCCTTGCCTCTCCGGCCTGCGCGCCGAGCGCGAGCCCGACCTCCTGGTCCAGCGACGCCGGCGTGCAGATCATCGTCGAGGCGGCGTAGTAGACGCGCCCGATCGGATTGAGGTTATCCTCCAGCCGGTCGTTGGCGAACGGCTCGATCAGCATGCAGGTGCCGTCGTCGGCGAGGGTGGAGCGGGTGTGCTTGAGGGCGCCGACCGGATCGCCCATGTCGTGCAGGCAGTCGAAGAAGCACACAAGGTCATAGCCCTTGGCCGGGAACGTCTTGGCGGAATGCGTTTCGAAATGAACGCGGTCCGACAGTCCCGCTTCCCGCGCGGACTTCCGCGCCGCCTCGATCGATCCGTCGTGATAGTCGAAGCCGTAGAAGGTCGATTTCGGAAACGCCTCCGCCATCAATCGCGTCGAGACGCCGTGCCCGCAGCCGACGTCGGCGACGACAGCGCCTTTCTTCAGCTTGTCGACGACGCCCTCGAGCGCCGGCAGCCATTCCTGCACCAGATAGTGCTTGTAGCTGGTACGGAAAAAGCGGGCGGTGCCGCAGAACAGGCACTCGCTGCGCCTGTTCCAGCCGACGCCCTTGCCGGTCTTGAAGGCGTCGGTAATTTTTGGCTCATCGAGAAAGGTCGCGCCGACCAGGCTTCCGACGGCGCCGAGGAAGACCGGGCTGTCCTCGTCGGCCAGCGCGAGCGCCTGCTCGGGCAGCATCGAGAATTTTCCGGTTGCCTTGTCGTACTCGATGTAGCCGGAGGCCGCCTGCGCCGACAGCCACTCCTGGATGTAGCGCTCGGCTGTTCCCGTCGCCTTGGCCAGGGCCGCGGCATTCATCGGCCCGCCCTGCGCGAGAGCCCTGTACAGCCCGAGCTTGTCGCCCAGCAGCATCAGCGAGGCGTTCATCGCCGCGCCGACATCGCCGATCATCTTTCCCATGAATGAATTGAGGCGCTCTTCGTTGACGTCCATGATGTTCCTCCATCGCAATCGCGTTTGGCCAAAAGTCATCATTCGCAATTTCACGCATGCGTCGTCGTCCAGTCGTGGGGCGATGTGATCGCCTGAAAGGTTCGGTGCAATGACCCGATTGTTACTGGGCCGGTGGGATCCCACAGCCGCCGGGCTTCACAAGCCCGCGAGGCGGGCCGCCTACGCCATCATGCGCGGCATGACCAGCCTTTTGTACAGCGCACCATAGCAGGCGGCCGACAGGTCCCAGCTGTAGGACTTGGCCATCGCGCTGGAGCGCATGGCGTTGAGTCGGTCCTTTGCGCGGTAGGCGTCGAAGGCGCGCCTGACGCCGCCAAGGAAGGATTCCGCCGACGGCTGCGCGAACAGGAAGCCGGTCTCGCCGTCGGCAATGGTTTCCGCAAGCCCGCCGGTCTGGTGGCCTATCGGCAGCGAGCCGAAGCGCTGCGCATACATCTGGCTGAGGCCGCAGGGCTCAAAGCGCGACGGCATCAGGGTGAAATCGCTGCCGGCGAAGATTCGGCGCGCCTGCCCATCGTTGAAGCCGATGATCACGCCGATCGCATCGGGCCGGCGGCGATGCGCGGCCACCAGCGCATCCTCGATGGCGGGCTCGCCGCTGCCGGTGACGACGATCTGTCCGCCGTCCCTGACGATCTCGTCGGCGGCGGACAGCACGAGGTCGACGCCTTTCTGATGCACGAGGCGGGCGACGAGGCCAAAGATCGGCCCGCGCGAGACCGCAAGGCCGAACTGGCGGCGGACATAGTCGGCGTTGGCCTGCTTGCCCTTCCAGTCGCCGGCGCCGAACGGCTGTGCGAGCTGCGCGCAGTGGCGCGGGTCCCAGCTTTCGTCAATGCCGTTCAGGATGCCGGTCAGCTGGTCGGCGTCCGAGCGCACACGGAGCAGGCCTTCCAGGCCGCAGCCGAGCTCCGCGGTCGTGATCTCCCTGGCATAGGTCGCGCTGACCGTGGTCAGATGCGAGGCGTAGACGAGGCCGCCCTTGAGAAAGGAGAGCTTGTCGTAAAACTCCAGCCCGTCGATGTGGAACGAGCTTTCCGGTGCGCCGATCCGCCGCAGCGAGTCCTTCGGAAACAGGCCCTGATAGGCGAGATTGTGGATGGTCAGGATCGACGGAATCCGCGCGTTGCGCCAGGCGAGGTAGGCCGGTGTGAGCGCGGCCTGCCAATCGTTGGCGTGTACGAGGTCCGCTGCCCAATTCTTGTCCAGCATCCCGGCTGCAAGTTCGGCAGCGGCGGAGGCAAAGCGGCCGAAGCGGATGTCGTTGTCGGGCCAGTCGCGGCCGGACTCATCGCCATAGGGATTGCCCGGCCTCTCGTAGAGTTGCGGGCACAGCAGCACGTAGACCGGAAGTCCGTCCCTGGTCGACGCGCGCCCGAGCGTGCAGGCCGGCATCTCCGCGAGCGCTCGGCATTGTCCAACGATTTCAATATGCGTGAACTGTTCGACCACATCCCGGTAGCCGGGAAGCATGATCCGGACGTCGCTCCAGGGGCGGAGCGCCCGCGGAAGGGCAGCGGAAACGGCGGCGAGCCCGCCCACGCGGACGAAATCGTCCATCTCCGTCGTGACGAATAAGACCTTCAACAAGCGCCCTCGTTCCAGCCCGTGACATGGCTATGCAAGATCGGGTCCAATCTGCCTTTGAGTAAAATGCAAGACGGCCCGCGCTCCCGGTCTGGACGAGACGCTTTCCTGCCAGGGCGGCTCACTTTAGGGTCACGCGACGCCGAACAACCAATGACGAAGGTGGAGGAAGCCTTGCCGACGACCATAGCCGCTGACGATGAGGGGAATTTGACACGGAGCTTCGACGGCCTTCGTGTGCTCGATTTTTCGACCACGATCGCTGGACCTCATTGCACGCGGATGCTCGCCGACATGGGCGCGGAGGTGATCAAGATCGAGCCCGCCGAGGGCGAGACGATGCGGACGCGGCCGCCGGTGCGCAACAATTGCTCGACGGCGTTCGGCCAGCTCAATATCGGCAAGAACAGCCTGGTGCTCGACCTGAAGTCGCCGGCCGGCGTCGAAGCGGTGCGCCGGCTGATCGCCACCGCCGACGTGCTGGTGGAGAATTTCCGTCCCGGCGTGATGCGGCGGCTGAAGCTCGATTACGCCTCTATCCGCGACATCAATCCGAAGCTGATCTTCTGCTCGATATCCGGCTACGGTCAGACCGGCCCGTCGGCGGAATTGCCGGCCTATGCGCCGGTGATCCATGCCGCCTCGGGCTACGAGATGGCGCATCTCGCCTACCAGCCGGGCCGCGGCCGGCCGGACTATTGCGGCATCTACCACGCCGATGTGCTGACCGGCGTCTACGCCTTCGGTGCGATCTCGGCGGCGCTCTATCAGCGCGCCGCCAGCGGCAAGGGCCAGCACATCGACGTCTCGATGCTGGAATCGATGCTGAGCCTGACCCTGAACGAGTTGCAGTGGTCGCAATTCGAGGTGAAGCAAACCCAGCGCCCGATGTTCGGTCCGATCGAAACCACCGACGGCTACGTGATGGTGGCGATCGCCAGCGAGAAGACGTTCCAGAACCTGATGCAGGTGATCGGCCGTCCCGATTGGGTATCCGATCCGCGCTTCGCCAAATATTCCGATCGGCGGGAGAACTGGGCGGGCCTGATGGAGGGCGTTGAGGCGTGGTCGCGCTCGGTCAGCACGCAGGCCTGCCTTGCCGCGCTCAACGAGTATGGCGTGCCGTCATCGGCCTATCGCACTGTGCGCGAGGCGCTCGCCGATCCACAAATCGCCCATCGCGGCGCGCTGGCCGAGGTTGCGGACGGCGGCGGCAGCTTCAAGGTGCTCAATCTGCCGTTCCGCATGTCCGGCGCCACGGTCGGTGCGCGCAAGCGGATGTCGACGCTCGGCGAGCACACGCTGTCCTATCTGAAGGAGATCGGGCTCTCCGAGGATCAGATCGCAGGCTTCGCAGCGCAACCGGCAAAGACGGCGCGTCATTAGGCCTGCGGCTTTTCATCCGTATTACGGTATTACGGTCTTGTCGCGCGCGGCGATTCCGGACAATCTGCCGCCCAACACACGACGATCCGGAACACCGGACGTCGCCCACCTGGGAGGGAGCATTGATGACGCTGGTCGGGCGCGCGTACACGGTTGCGCGCATATTTCTTGTGGCGGGATTAGGTGCAGCGGCGTTTGCTGCACCGGCCCATGCGCAGAAGCAGGGCGGCACGCTCACCGTCGGCCAGGAACTGGACATTCCGGGCTTCGATCCGCTCAAGGTCGGCGTTTACGATACCTCGGCCAACACGGCGGCGGCCGCAATCTTCGACACGCTGATGACGCTCGACGCGAAGGGCGAGCCGGCACCGAAGCTCGCGCTGTCCTGGGAGCATGCCGAGGACTTCAAGACCTGGACCATCAAGCTGCGGCCGGGCGTCAAATTCCACGACGGCACGCCGTTCAATGCACAGGCCGTGAAGGAGAATTTCGACCGTCAGAAGGATCCGGCCAACAAGTGCCGGTGCGCGTTCTACATCACCAGCATCAAGAGCGTGGACGTCATCGATGACCTCACGGTGCGCTATAATTTCAGCGACCCGGCGGTGAACTTCCCGGCGACGCAATCCATTCAGAGCTCCAACAATGTGATGCAGTCGCCGACGGCCTGGAAGACCAAGGGCGACGACTACAATCGCAATCCCGTCGGCACCGGCCCCTACATCCTGAAATCCTGGACTGCCGGCGATCGCATGGTACTGGAGAAGAACCCGGACTATTGGGACAAGGGCAAGCCCTATCTCGACCGCATCATCCTGAAGCCGCTGCCGGACGCGCAGTCGCGTTTTGCCTCCCTGCAATCGGGCGAGGCCGACGTCGTCTGGGACGACGAATACGACGCCGACAACATCGTCAAGGCGCAGAAGGATAAGAGCCTGACGGTTCACTCCTATGCCGGCTCCGGCGCGCAGGTCTACGCGTTCAACACCAAGGCGGCGCCATTCGACGACGTCCGCGTGCGCCAGGCGCTGGTGATGGCGCTCGATCGCAAGAAGATTTCGCAGGCGATCACCAACGGCCTGGCGCGGCCGGCCACCAATCCCTATGGCGACGGCTCCTGGGTCAAGTGCAAGGATGACGGCGCGCTGCCGGAGGACACTGCGAAGGCCAAGGCGCTGCTCAAGGACTACGGCAACCCGGTTGATTTCAAGATGATCGTCTCGGCGACGCCGCGCGGCCGTACCATCGGCCAGGTGCTGCAGCAGCTCTGGAAGCGGGTCGGCGCCAACATGGAGATCGAGCAGGTCGACCAGGCCACGATCGTGCCGCGCGCCTTCATGCGCCAGTTCCAGCTCACGCCGTGGCGCATCGTCGATCTCGCCGATCCCGATCCGCAGATGTACGCCAATTTCCACACCGGCAGTCCGGTGGCGCTGGCGAACTTCTCCGACCCGGAACTCGACCGCCTGCTGGAGCATGCGCGAACCACCGCCGATACCGCCAAACGCACCGACGACTATTGCGCGATCAGCCGCCTGATCAACAAGGAGGCGCTCTGGTTCTGGACTTTCCAGAACACCTATTACGCCATCTCGAGCGCGAAGGTGAAGGGCGTGCCGAAGATGTTCAACGGGGTGCTCGACGTCTCCTACGCCTGGAAGGAATAGCCTTTCATGCTGTTCTTCGTCGCGCGCCGGCTCCTGTACCTGGTACCGGTGCTGATCGCGGTCTCGGTGCTGACCTTCGTGATCGCCTCGCTGTTGCCCGGCGATCTCGCCTATGTGATCTTGGGCGATCAGGCGACGCCCGAGAATGTCGCGGCGCTGCGTCACGACATGGGGCTCGATCAGCCGATCTGGCTGCGCTATCTCGGCTGGCTGTGGCATATCCTGCAGGGCGATTTCGGGCGATCCTTCCGCACCGGGCAGACCGTGTTGCAGGCCGTCAGCGAACGCATCCCGGTCTCGTTCGAGCTGATGATCCTGGCCGAGCTGATCGGGCTTGCGATCGGCGTGCCGCTCGCAATCGCCTGCGCGGCCAAGGCCGGCAGCGCGTTCGACCGCTTCATGACCGGCTCCGCCTTCGGCATGCTGTCGGTGCCGACCTTCCTGTCCGCGATCCTGCTGATCTATCTGTTTGCGGTCGAGCTGCGCCTGCTGCCGGCGACCGGCTACGTGCCGTTCACCGAGGACCCGGTCGCCAATCTGCGCTTCATGGTGTTGCCGGCGCTGACGCTCGGACTTGCGGAATGGCCGGGCATCATGCGCGTGCTGCGCTCCGACATGATCGCGGCGCTGCAGGAGGACTATATCGCGCTCGCCAAGGCGAAGGGCCTCAAGCCATCGCGCATTCTGTTCGTGCACGCGCTGAAGCCGTCGTCGCTGACGCTCGTCACCATCACCGGCATCAATATCGGCCGCCTGATCGGTGGCGCCGTCATCGTCGAGTCGATTTTCGCCTTGCCGGGGATCGGCCGCCTTCTGGTCGGCGCGATCTACACCCGCGATCTCATCATCCTGCAGGGCGTGGTGCTGCTGGTTGCCGCCGGCTTCGTGATCATGAACTTCATCGTCGACATGCTATACGCCCTTCTCGATCCGAGGATTCGCCATGGCCACGCTTGAGCTCAGCCTCGAGGAAGAGGCCGGTGCGACGCCGGCCCGGCGCCGCCGCGGGCTCGGCATGTTGTTCTGGATCGCGATCGGCTGGATGACGCTGGTGTTCGCGGTCGCGATCTTTGCCGACCTGCTGCCGCTTCCGAGCCCGACCGACATGGACATGCTGGAGCGGCGGGCGCCCACCTCCGCCGAGCATTGGCTCGGCACCGACGGTCTCGGCCGTGACGAGCTGTCGCGGCTGATCTATGGCGCGCGCATCTCGCTGATCGTCGGCCTCTGCGCACCGATGATCGGGGTTACCATCGGCGGCGCGCTCGGCATGCTCGCGGGCTATTTCCGCGGCCGTTTCGAATCCTTCGTGGTCGGCAGCATGGACGTGCTGCTGGCGTTCCCGCCGCTGATCCTGGCGCTTGCGGTCACCGCCTATCTCGGCCAGTCGATCTTCAATCTGACCTGCATCCTCGGCGTGCTCGGCATTCCCGCCTTCATGCGGGTGGCGCGGGCGGCGACCTTGTCGCTGGCGCGGCGCGAATTCGTCATCGCGGCGCAGGCGCTCGGCGCCACGCATGCGCGCATCCTGCTGCGCGAGCTGCTGCCCAACGTGATGCTGCCGCTGCTCGCCTTCTTTCTGCTCGGCGTCGCCGTCACTATCGTGGTCGAGGGCTCGCTGTCCTTCCTCGGCCTCGGCGTGCCGCCGCCGATCTCGAGCTGGGGCAGCATGATCGGGGAGGGCCGTGAAAGCCTCGAGGTGGCGCCGCAGCTCGCCTTCATTCCGGCGATCGCGATGTTCCTGACCGTGCTCTCGTTCAACCTGATCGGCGATACGATGCGTGCGCTGACCGATCCCAGGCAGGGCGCGCTATGAGCCGGACGCTGCTATCGGTCGAGAGTGCGGTGGTCGACCTGCCGACGCCGCGCGGCAATCTGCGGGCGGTCGATCATGTCGATCTCGCCGTCGGCGCCGGCAGGACGCTCGGCATCGTCGGCGAGTCCGGATGCGGCAAGACCATGCTGTCGCGCGCGATCCTGCAGCTGCTGCCCAAGAAGGCGAAACTGTCCGGCCGCGTGATGTTCGACGGGCAGGATCTGACGAAACTCCCGGCCGAGAAATTGCGCAAGCTGCGCGGCCGCTCGCTCGCGGTTGTGTTCCAGGACCCGATGACCTCGCTCAATCCCGTGCTGACCATCGGCACCCAGCTGATCGAGACCATTGTGGAACATCTCGAGCTCGATCTTGCCGAGGCCCGGCAGCGTAGCATCGAACTGTTGGCGGCGGTCGGCATTCCCGCGCCCGAGCAGCGCCTCGCGCAATATCCGCACCAGCTCTCCGGCGGCATGCGCCAGCGCGTCGCGATCGCGGTGGCGCTGTCCTGCGAGCCGCAGCTCCTGATCGCGGACGAGCCGACCACCGCGCTCGACGTCACGATCCAGGCGCAGATCCTCGATCTCTTGGCGCGCGAGCAGCAGCGCCGTCACATGGCGATGATCATCATCACGCATGACCTCGGCGTGGTCGCCGGCCGCACCGACGAGGTCGCGGTGATGTATGCCGGGCGCGTCGTCGAACGCGCGCCGACGCCTGCCTTGTTCAAGCAGATGCGGATGCCCTACACCGAGGCGCTGCTCGCCGCGCTGCCGAAGCTCGACGTCGCGCCGCATACGCCGCTGCCGGCGATTTCGGGGCGGCCGCCCGACCCGACCCGGCCGCTCAAGGGTTGCTCGTTCTCGCCGCGTTGCCGCTACTCCGCGGAGCGCTGCGGCACGGAGAAGCCGCAGCTCAGCCGGGCTGAAACGCCGGAGCATCTCTACGCCTGCTTCCATCCGATCACCGCGGGGGTCGGCGCATGATGCTGCAGGCAGCCCCCGATCCGCTGATGAAGGTGGAAAACCTCGTCGTCGAATATTCGGTAGGGGGCAAGACCATCCATGCCGTCTCCGATGTCAGTCTCGAGATCGCGCGCGGCGAGACGCTGGGGCTGGTCGGCGAATCCGGCTGCGGCAAGTCCACCCTCGGCCGCGCGGTGCTGCAACTGCGCCAGGCCGTCTCCGGCAAGGTGCTGTTCGACGGGCACGATCTGACCACGCTGAAGGGCGAGCCACTGCGCAAGATGCGCCGGCGCGTGCAGCTGATCTTCCAGGACCCGATTGCCTCGCTCAATCCGCGGCGGCGGATCGGCGACATCGTCGCCGAGCCGCTGGTGATCGCGGGCGTCAAGGATCCCGAGGAACGCCGACGGCGGGTCAGCGACGTGCTGTCGGCGGTCGGCCTCGATCCGGCGCTCGTGAGCGGACGCCTTCCGCATGAATTCTCCGGCGGACAATGCCAGCGCATCTGCATCGCCCGCTCGCTGGTGCTCAATCCGGAATTCGTGATCTGCGACGAACCGGTGTCCGCGCTCGATGTCTCGATCCGCGCCCAGATCCTCAATCTGCTGGAGGAGATGAAGGCGCGCTACGGCCTGACCCTGCTGTTCATCGCCCACGACCTCGCCGTGGTGAAGGCCGTCTCAGATCGCGTCGCGGTGATGTATCTCGGCCGGCTCTGCGAGGTCGGCCCGTCGGAGCAGTTGTTTGCACGGCCGGCGCATCCCTATACCGCGCTGCTGATCGAGGCGATCCCGGTGCCGGATCCGGATGTCCGCCCGACCCAGAGCGTGCCGGTCGGTGAGCCGCCGTCGCCGATCGCGCCGCCCTCCGGCTGCCGCTTCCGCACCCGCTGCCCGCGGGCCGACGCGCGCTGCGCCAGCGAAGTGCCGGAACTGCGCGTGGTTGCGCCCGGCCAGTTCGCGGCTTGCCATCATCCGCTAGTCTGAATAGGCCTTGGCCTTCAGGCGAGCTGCATGGCGGCTCGCTCGAAAATGGGATCATGAGCGTTTGTCCCGGACGGGCAGGCGTGGCAAGGTCCGCCGCAAGAACAAGCTACGGGAGAACAGCGATGAAGAGTTTCCAGGTCGTCGATTTCAACGCCCCCTTGAAGGAGGTCGATCAGCCGACGCCGCAGCCGTCGGGCACGCAGGTGCTGATCAAGGTCAAGGCCGCCGGCGTCTGCCACAGCGACCTGCATATCTGGGAGGGCGGCTACGATCTCGGCCACGGCCGCAAGCCGCTGTCGCTGAAGGATCGCGGCGTCTCGCTGCCGCGCACGATGGGCCATGAGACGGTCGGCGAGATCGTGGCCTTCGGGCCCGACGTCAAGGACGCCGACAAGGGCGGCCTCAAGGTCGGCGATGTCGCGCTGGCCTATCCCTGGCTCGGCTGCGGCAAATGCCCGACCTGCCTCGGCGGCGACGAGAACATGTGCGCGATCAAGCCGAATGCGCTCGGTGTCTATTGCGACGGCGGCTACGCCGACCACATGACGGTGCCGCATCCGAAGTATCTGCTCAACCTCAAGGGGCTCGATCCCGTCACGGCCGCGCCCTATGCCTGCTCCGGTGTCACGACCTACAGCGCGCTGAAGAAGGTCGAGAAGGATCTCGACACGCCGATCGTGATCTTCGGCGCCGGCGGTCTCGGCCTGATGGCGCTCTCGCTGTTGAAGGCGATGGGCGGCAAGGGCGCGATCGTGGTCGATATCGACGCCAGGAAGCGCGAGGCGGCCGAAGCCGCCGGCGCGCTCGCGACCGTTGACGGCAAGGCGCCCGACGCGCTGGAACAGCTCGTCAAGAAGGCCGGCCAGCCGATCCGTGCCGCGATCGATCTGGTCGGCAACGCCCAGACCTCGCAGCTCGGCTTCGACTGCCTGACCAAGGGCGGCAAGCTTGTGATCGTCGGCCTGTTCGGCGGCGGGGCGCCCTGGGCGCTGCCACTGATCCCGATCAAGGCGGTCACCATCCAGGGCAGCTATGTCGGCAATCTGCGCGAGACCCAGGAGCTGCTCGACCTCGTGCGGACCAAGAAGATTCCGGCGATCCCGGTCACGCCGATGCCGCTGGCAAAGGCGAACGAGGCGCTGACCAATCTGCAGAAGGGCCAGCTGGTCGGCCGCGCGGTGCTGACGCCGTAGATCAACTCACCGTCATCCCGGGATGGTGCGCAGCCAGACCCGGGATCTCGAGATTCCGGGTTCGATGCTCCGCATCGCCCCGGAATGACTGTTGTGTTCCGGAGATTCCCATGTCCGCCAACGACGCACTCCACATCGCCGTCCTCGGCGGCGACGGCATCGGCCCCGAGGTGATGGCGCCGGCGCTCGACGTGCTGCGCAAGATCGAGGCGTCGGCCGGTCTCAAATTCCGCTTCACCGAGGCGCCGGCCGGCGCGGGCCATTACAAGGAAACCGGCAAGTCGATGCCGGAGAGCACGATCCGGCTATGCGAGGAGGCCGACGCGATCCTGCTCGGAGCCTGCGGCCTGCCGTCGGTGCGCTACCCCGACAACACCGAGATCGCGCCGCAGATCGAGTTGCGCATGATCTTCGATCTCTATGCCGGCGTGCGGCCCGCGCGATTGATCCCCGGTGTATCGAGCACGATCGTCGGCGCCGACCAAAAGGGCATCGACCTCGTCGTGATCCGCGAATCCACCGAGGGCCTGTTCGCCTCGATGGGCAAGGGCGTCGTCACCGACAGCGAGGCGCGCGAGACGATGGTGATCACGCGCCACACCTCCGAGCGGCTGTTCGAGTTCTCGTTCCGGCTCGCCGAACGCCGCAAGGCGCGCGGCAAGGTCAATGGCGGGCTGACCTGCGTCGACAAGGCGAACGTGTTCAAGGCGTTCGCATTCTTCCGGAACATCTTCGACGAGACTGCGAAGCGTCATCCCGACGTCAGAGCTGACCACCTCTACATCGATGCGACCGCGGCTGCGCTGGTGAAGCGCCCGTGGGACTTCGACGTCATGGTGACCGAGAACATGTTCGGCGACATCCTGTCCGATCTCACCGCCGGCCTGATCGGCGGCATGGGCATGGCGCCGTCTGCCGACATCGGTGACCGCTACGCGGTGTTTCAGCCGTGTCATGGCACGGCGCCCGACATCATGGGGCAGGGCAAGGCCAATCCGACCGCGATGATCCTGTCGGCCGCGATGATGCTGGACTGGCTCGCCGACAAGCATGGACTCGAAAGCGCCGCCGAAGCCGGCGAGCGGATCGAGCGCGCGGTCGACAAGGTCTACGCCGACGGCATCAAGCCGTTTGAGTTCGGCGGCAGCAACGGCACGACCGATGTCGCGAAGGCGGTGCTGGCAGCGCTCTAAAGCGCGATGAGATTAGGTTGAATCGTCATCGCGCCTTAGCTCTTTGTTTGAGCATGATCTTTTCGGAAAACCGCTTCGCACTTTTCCCGATCATGCTTTAGCCGCGGAAGGGTGAGGGGCCGAAGCCCCCTCGCTGATGATTAGCGATGGTGTCCGCCGTGATGTCCGCCGCCGTGATGGCCACCATGATGTCCGCCGTGATGAGGGCGGTGCCCGTAATGATGCGGGCGATGGTGGAATTGCGGACGATGATGCCATCCGTGATGGCGCGGTCCGTAGTAGCCGTATGCGCCCGGTCGCCAATAGCAGCGGCCCCAGCGATCGCAGACCTGGCGCACCTTGTCGACATTGGACGTTTCGTCCGCGATGTGACCGGCTTGCGGAAGCCCGTTGGGCATCGCGGATGCCGCGCCGGACATCAACGCTGCGCTTCCAAGCGCGGCGAGTCCAATAACGGCAAGCTTGATATTCATCGAGATCTCCTTGGTTGAAGCCTGAAAACGTTCGTGCGAGCCACTTCGTTGCTGCGACAAAAAAGACAGGCTCGTGCACTTGGTTCTGGCGGCGCCGGTTCAACTGAGGAAATGCGGGAGTTCTGAGGTCGCCTGATGCGCAGGCGACAATTGGCCGCGCGACAGAATAGCGACGCGTTGCGCGCGCATGCGCTGCGCGAGATGGGCAGTCGAAGCGCGAGCTGGAAAAGCGCGGCGCGCATGCGCGGCGACGCGCGCGAAGATCATGCTCAGGTGGAGCGATGAGATCATGACGCGATGCTCGTCGCCGCTTCATGACCGCGCATCCGGCCAGGACTGAAGCTGTCCGCCTGGATCACAAAATCTTGAAAGACAGCCGAGCCTCAAGAAAAAGCGCTGCCATCGGCGATGGCAGCGCTTTTACATCCTCCTGGCCCGACCGGCGTGTGCGGCCGCAGCGGCCGGCGACCGGCCGTTGCGGTGTGGTGGGATCGCGTTCGCGGCGCCGCGACCCGATCCGCGCTCAGTCTTCGTTGGCGGCGATCGATTCCATCAGCGACACCAGCTGACGCTGCACCGTCTGATCCTTGATCTTGCTGTAGGCGCGCAGCAACCGGAGGCTGAACGCGCTGTCGAGGAACAGCAGGCTCTCGACTTCGCGAGCCTTGTTGTCGCCGTCGTAGAAGAAGGTGACCGGCACATCCAGCGCGGTCGCGATCTGTTGAAGGCGGGCAGCGCCGACACGGTTGACGCCCTTCTCGTACTTTTGAACCTGCTGGAAGCTGACGCCAAGCTTGTCGCCGAGTTCGGCCTGCGAGATCTTTTGCTCGACACGGCGCAGGCGAATCCGCTTGCCCAACTCAATGTCCGGCTTGCCGGCACTGCGCTGCTTCATCTTCTTTGCTGCTGATCTGTTCATTCTTGTGACCCGTCCTTCAAATCGAGAATCCCTGGCCCGGTTGGGTCAGGGACACGTTCATGATGTACCGCGTTAAGCTCGAGTGGATCGCCAGTTCGTCTGAACTACGAAATCCAGGAAGATCGCGGGATGGTATCCAAACGCAAAAGCGCAAGGAAACACCCTAGTACCGACTCGGTCGACTACCTGAAGTCGACCGCGCCAAGGTGTCTGTCGACACCCCGCCCTCTACATTTGGCAAAATATTGACCAAACCACAACTAGCGCGAGTTTGATCGACACAGATTTTGCGCACATGCATAATAGGCGTCAATGCACAGCGCCCGTAGTTCTACGGGCCACTATATTGTACGGGCGTCGTTGCACGGATGCAACCCCAGCTAGTGCAGCCTGAGGTCGAGAAGTGGCCGGCAGGTGCTTGACTGAATCATCCGATTTACAAGAGTTTGACGTAAGTCCAAGTCAGGCTTTCGGAATGTTGCTGGACAATTGCCCAAAAGTTCTCGATCATCTGGAACAAATGTGTGCCTACGACAAGCCGGCGAACTCTGGCGGGAGGGGCCAATGAAGCGAAAGAGGGGAACGCCTCGACTCTACCTCGCGGCTTCGGGAGTTGAAGATATGCCGGTCGCAAACACGGAAGAACGGTTGCTGGCGCTGCTCGCAACGCTGGAGGAATGTCAGGCGTACCTGACCGACCGGGCGAACACCGAGACGGCGCGGCTGTTGTCCCTTGCCATCCTCGAGCTTCGGATGGAGCTCCACAAGGTAACGGATTCCGAGCTGAAGGCCCTCTGTGACATGATCGCTTCGGATGAGCCCGTGCTGGAACAATCGACGGCCCGGCAACTGCCGCCGTATTTGAGGCTGATCAAGTAAGTCAGCGCCCCGCGCCACGCGCGGGACACTGCTCGGCTTGGGACGTACGGCTCAGCCCGCAGTCACGTCAACCGCCTCGGCGCCTTCGAGCACGCGACGGGCCTTGTCGCGGTCGAGGTCACCTTCCCATGCCGCGACCACGACGGTGGCGACGCAGTTGCCGATCAAATTGCCGACTGCGCGCGCCATGCCAATGAACCAGTCGACGGAGAGCACCAGCACGAGGCCAATCGCCGGGATGCTCGGCACGGCGTTGAGCGTCGCCGCCAGGATGACGATCGCCGAGCCGGGTACGCCATGCGCACCTTTCGAGGTGATCAGCGACACGCCGAGCACCAGCATCAGGTCGCCGAACGACAGCGGCGTGTTGGTCGCCTGCGCGATGAACACGACCGCGAGCGTCAGGTAGATCGAGAAGGCGTCGAGATTGAAGGAATAGCCGGTCGGGATCACGAGGCCGACCACCGAATCCTTGACGCCGAAACGCTCCAACTTGCGCATCACCTGCGGCAGCACCGCGTCGGACGATGCAGTGGCGACCACGATCATCAGCTCCTCGCGCAGGTAGCCGAGGAATTTGAGTATGTTGATGCCGGCGAGCGCCATCACGGCGCCGAGCACGCCGAGCACGAAGATCGCGACCGACACGTAGAACAGCGCGACCAGCGACAGCAGCTGCTTCAGCGAACCGACGCCGTATTTGCCGACCGTATAGGCGACGGCGCCGAGCACGCCGATCGGCGCGAAGCGCACGATGAGGCCCATCGCGCGGAACAGCACGGTCGAGACCGCATCGATGAAGGAGGAGATCTTCTCGCCCTTCTCGCCGCCGACCAGTGCCAGGCTGACGCCGAAGATGATGGCGAAGAACAAGACCTGCAGCACGTCGTTGCGCGACAGCGCGTCGAACGAGGTGGTCGGGATGATGTTGAGCAGGAAGCTGCCGATGCCTTCGCCCTTCAGCTTCTGCGCGTTGCTGGCATAGTTGCCGAGCGCCTTGGCATCCAGCGTCGAGGTGTCGATGTTCATGCCGTGGCCGGGGCCGAACAGATAGGCGAGCAGCAGGCCGACCACGAGCGCAACCGTCGTCATCGCCTCGAAATAGACCAGCGCCTTGACGCCGACCCGGCCGACCTTCTTGAGGTCGCCGGCACCCGCAATGCCGTGCACGACGACGCAGAACACGATCGGCGCCACGATCATCGAGATCAGCTTCAGGAAGGCATCGCTGAATATCTTCAACCCGATCGCGAAATCGGGCGCGGCCATGCCGATGACGATGCCGAACAGCAGCGCGACAAGCACCTGCACGAACAGTGATGTGTAAAGCGGCTTGCGCGCCACTGTCGCTTCCGCTGCGATGGTCGACATGACTTCCCCCTGTTTCTGGCCGGCCGAACCCGCCCATCATAGCAACTTGCGTGCCAAGATGTCGCAGGATCGGCCGCGCCTAGCCGGTCAGCCGTCGATTTCGAGGGGGCTGGTCACGGTGTAGACGACGCCGTGGGGCAGGAAATCCACGGTGGCCTCGCCGCCGAGCTGGTCGCGGGCACTACGCTCGATCAGCCGTGAGCCGAAGCCACGCTGGACCGGCGCGGTGACCTGTGGGCCGCCGGTTTCGGTCCAGATCATCCGCAGCTTCGATCCGGGGCCCTCGTTGAGGATTTCCCAGTCCAGCGTCACCGTGCCGGTGTCGTTGGACAGCGCGCCATATTTGGCGGCGTTGGTCGCCATCTCATGCAGGATCATCGACAACACCAAGGCAAGCCGGGGCGACAGCGGCACGCGGGGGCCGAACATCCTGACCCGCGCGGACGTGTTCAAGAGGTAGGGCCGCAGCACGCGGCTGACGACGTCCTGGAAGTCGGAGCCCTGCCATTTGTCGGTGGAGAGCAGATTGTGCGCCTCGGCCAGCGCGCCGAGCCGCCCCTCGAACTTGTCGCGCTCGGTGCGGCTTGCACTGCGGAAGGTCTGCGTGGCGATCGATTGCAGGATCGCCAGTGTGTTCTTGACGCGGTGGTTGAGCTCTTCGATCAGCAGGTCGTGCAGCATCTCGCCGCGCGCGATCGTGGTTGCCATCCGCACCGCAAAGCCGAGCCCGACCAGCAGCAGGACGCCGCCGATCACGCTGGTGATCGCCAGCGAGCGCCACAGCGGCGCCACCAGCGAGTTCTCCGCGATCCCCGCGGCGACGGTCCAGCCGGTGACCCGCGACCGGGTGAAACCGGTGATCAGCGCCACGCCCTCCAGCGAGACGGTCGGCAGCGTCGCCTCGCCGCGGCGGAACATCTCGGCAAACAGCGATGGCGAGGCGCGCTGCCCGATGGTCGCCTGCGGATTTGGCACCCGCGCGAGGTTGACGCCGTCGCTGTCGAAGATCGAGATGGTCCAGTCCTGGTTAAGGCGCTGCTTCTCGATGATGGCCTGGAACACCTCGATCGGCGGGCTGAAGGAGATGTCGTAAAGCACCTCGCCGTCGCGCATCACCGGCACCTCGACGGTGATGATCAGCCGCTGCTTCACCGCGCCGAAGAACAGGTTGGAGTATTGCGGCTGCCGCGTCGCGAACACTTTCTCGAGGATCTCGAGATTGTTGCGCGGCGGCAGGCTCGCGGTGTCCGGCGTCAGCGAGGAGAACACCTGGCGTCCGGCGCGGTCCGCCACCAGTACCACGCCATCCTTGCCGTACTGGTCGATGAAGCCGACCGCGACGCGGCGGAAGTTGTCGAAGTCGCTGTTGCGCAGCGAGTTGGTCAGGGCCAGCACCTGCAGCCCGCCGGTCATGCGCTGCATTTCCGCATCGAGCAGCAAGCGGATGCTGCGCGCCGTCTCCAGCACGCGCTGCGTGGCCGCCTGGCGATCCCGCTGATAATTGTGGAAGACGATCCCGACCGCGAAAATGATCAGCGGCAACATCGTTCCCGCGACCAGAAGCGCGAGACGGACTGGCAATGTCAGTTTCGGCACGAAGTCCCCGGGTCGGTGCCCATTCGCTGCGAGCTTAGGGGAGGCGAGAAAAATTCGCCAAAAGGAAATAGTTTTATATCAGAAAGGTTCCGCGGCGCTTTGAGCATGATCCCTCGCGACAAACGCGGAGCGCGTTCGCGCGGAGATCATGCGCAAACGAGGTGTGCGCCGCGGAATGACGTCGTGTCAGAGATTGCTCTCGGTGATCGCGGCGTAGACCATGGTGCGCAGCTCGCGCCGCAGCGGATAGGCGCTCGACGGCAGCACCTGGGTCATGAAGATGGTGATCAGCTCCTCGGCCGGGTCGATGAAGAACGACGTCGTCGCGGCGCCGCCCCAGTTGAATTCGCCCGGGCTACCGGCGATCAGCGTCTGCGACGGGTGCATGGTGACGGCGAAGCCGAGGCCGAAGCCGATGCCGTTATAGGCGGCTTCGGCGAACATCGAGCGCGACATCGCCGGCAGGTCGACCCCGCCGGGCAGATGATTCGAGGTCATCAGCTTCAGCGTCTTCGGGCCGAGCAGGCGAACGCCGCCGAGCTCGCCGCCATTGAGCAGCGCACGGCAGAAGGTCAGGTAGTCGGCCGCGGTCGAGCACAGTCCGCCGCCGCCCGAGATCAGCGAAGGCGGCGCCAGGAACGAGCTGGTGGTCGGATCGTCCTGCAGCGTCAGCGTGCCCTTGCGCTCGGCGGCGAGCGGGTTGAAGCCGCCCTGCGGATCGGCGGAATAGCAGGCGGCAAACCGATGCGCCTTGTCGGCCGGTACGAAGAAATCCGTGTCGGTCATGCCGAGCGACTTGAAGATGCGCTCCTTCAGGAATTGCTCGAACGGCTGGCCGGAGATCTTGCCGACGAGATAGCCGAGCACGTCGGTCGAGACCGAGTAGTTCCAGGCTTCGCCCGGCGAAAATTCCAGCGGGATCTTCGCCAGATCCTCGATCATGCCGTCGAGCGTGCCGGCCTTGATGACCTCGCCGATCTTCTTCTCGCGATAGGCCGCGTCGACATTGGAGCGCTGCTGGAAGCCGTAAGTGAGGCCCGAGGTGTGGCGCAAGAGGTCGACGATCTGCATCGGCCGCGTCGGTGGGCGGGTCAGGAAGGCGGGCGCGGTGCCGGCGACGAACACGCCGAGGTTCTTCCATTCCGGAATATATTTCGCGACCGGCTCGTCGAGCGCGACCTTGCCTTCCTCGACCAGCATCATGAAGGCGACCGACGTGATCGGCTTGGTCATCGAATAGATGCGGAAAATGGTGTCGTCCTTGACCGGCACCTTGCGCTCGAGATCGGCAAAGCCCTGGACCGTGGAATGCACGATCTTGCCGCGGCGATAGATCAGGGCCTGCGTGCCGGGAAAACGGCCGGCATCGATGTAGCGGCTCTTCAGATGCGCTTCGAGGCGGTTGAGGGCAGTGGTCGACATTCCCGCGGATTCGGGCGAGGCAGGCGTGGGGGCTAGCATCAGGCGTTTCTCCGGCTTGCAAGGCAGCCTTGATAGCCGAAAAGTGTCTGCTGCACCAATCCGCTGCCGCTTACCGGCCTTGGGCTGGTGGTGTACCGTCACCCCTGCAATCGCGCCCCCGAAGGGGCCCAAGGTATCTGCCAAGGTATCCGTCAAGGGAAACGCCGAGATGACCCAATTCAACGAAACCGAGCTCACCGCCGCCGTCATCCGCAGCTTCGACCAGACACCCGATCCGCGGGCCAAGTTCCTGCTGCAGGAATTGGTGAAGTCGCTGCACGATTATGTGCGCAGGACCGATCTCACCTTTGAGGAATGGGACCAGGCGATCGGCTTCCTGACTCGCACCGGGCAGAAGTGCACCGACATTCGCCAGGAGTTCATCCTGCTGTCCGACGTGCTCGGCGTGTCGATGCTGGTCGATGCGGTCAACCATCGCGATCGCGACGGCGCGACCGAGACCACCGTGCTCGGCCCATTCTATGTCGGCGAGCACAAGGTGACGCCGCACGGCACCGACATCTCGGCAAGCCTGCCGGGCGAGCGCATGTTCGTGCAGAGCCGCGTCACCGACCTTGACGGCAAGCCGCTGGCCAATGTGCCGGTCGATATCTGGCACGCGGACGATGACGGATTCTACGACTCGCAGAAGCCGAGCTATGCCACCGAAGGTCCGTCGTCGCGGGCGCGCTTCATCACCGATGCCGACGGCCGCTTCTTCTTCCGCACTATCGTGCCGTGCAGCTATCCGATCCCGACCGACGGCCCGGTCGGGCAGATGATCACGCAGACCAACCGTCATCCGATGCGGCCGGCGCATGTGCACTTCCTGGTCAACGCCAAGGGCTACGAGCCGCTGATCACGCATGTCTTCGTCGAAGGCGACAAGTACATCGATTCCGACGTCGTGTTCGGCGTGAAGGATGAATTGATCGCCAAGGTCGAGCGCCGCACCGATCCTGTCATGCCCGATGGCCAGCGATCGGATGGGCCGTGGAGCCTGATGACCTACGAATTCCACGTGAAGCCCGGCGGCGGAATGGCGCCCGCGCCGCTCGGCACCAAGGTCACCGAAGACGCCTGATCGGTTTCTGAACGCTTCTGCCCAATCCTTGTGCGCCGCACAAGGATTGGGCGAATCGCAAATTTTGGCAGCGCGTGGAAAACTCGCGCGTGCTGCGACATGTTGCGCAAGGCTTTGCAGCGAAATCGATTTTTGCACTGCGGTAGATTGGCACAAGGCTTGAATAATCATTAGCCGACGCCATTGAAGCCGTCCCTCGAGGCTACCCCATCGGATTTCTGACGCCGCCAGACCGGGGCCTTCCCGGTGCACGCCTTTTTGCGCCCTGCGCGCGTCGCCATCCGGAGGACGGCGCTCGACGCACTGACGCAACACCGCAACGCAACGACGCAAAGGACGACCGATGACCAAGCCCACCGACAAGCCGCCAAGCCGCGGCCTCAGCCGCCGTCAGCTTCTGAAGGCAACCAGCGGCGCCGCCGCGCTGCTCGCCGCGGCCAAGCTCAACTTTCCCGCAGGCGCGTTCGCGCAGGGCGCCGGTCCCGAGGTGAAGGGCGCCAAGCTTGGCTTCATTGCGCTAACCGATGCCTCGCCGCTGTTCGTCGCCAAGGAGAAGGGCATCTTCGCCAAATACGGCATGCCCGATGTCGAGGTGCAGAAGCAGGCCTCGTGGGGCACCACGCGCGACAATCTCGTGCTCGGCTCCGAGGGCAACGGCATCGACGGCGCGCATATCCTGACCCCGATGCCGTATCTGATTTCGGCCGGCAAGGTGACGCAGAACAATCAGCCGACGCCGATGTACATCATGGCGCGGCTCAATTTGAACGGTCAGTGCATCTCGGTCGCCAAGGAATATGCCGATCTCAAGATCGGCATCGACACCGCGCCGTTCAAGGCGGCGCTGGAGAAGAAGAAGGCTTCCGGCAAGGCGGTGAAGGCCGCGATGACCTTTCCCGGCGGCACGCATGATCTGTGGATCCGCTACTGGCTCGCCGCCGGCGGCATCGATCCCGACAAGGACATCGAGACCATCGTGGTGCCGCCGCCGCAGATGGTGGCCAACATGAAGGTCGGCACGATGGACTGCTTCTGCGTGTGCGAGCCGTGGAATCTGCAGCTGATCCATCAGGACATCGGCTATACCGCGATCACGACCGGCGAGCTCTGGGACAAGCATCCGGAGAAATCGTTCGGCCTGCGCGCCGCCTGGGTCGACAAGAATCCGAAGGCCGCGAAGGCGCTGCTGATGGCTGTCATGGAAGCCCAGCAGTGGTGCGAGAAGGCGGAGAACCGCGAGGAGACCGCGGCGATCTGCGCCAAGCGGCAGTGGATCAACTGCCCGGTCGAGGACATCACCGACCGCATGAAGGGCAAGTTCGACTACGGCACCGGCCGCGTGGTCGAGAATTCGCCGCAGCAGATGCGGTTCTGGAGCGACAACGCCTCCTATCCCTATCAGAGCCACGACCTCTGGTTCCTCACGGAAGACATCCGCTGGGGCAAGTACGAGGCGGGTTTCGACACCAAGGCGCTGATCGCCAAGGTCAACCGCGAGGATCTCTGGAAGGAGGCTGCCAAGGAACTTGGCGTGTCGGACATTCCGGCCTCGACCTCGCGCGGCAAGGAGACCTTCTTCGACGGCAAGGTGTTCGACCCCGCCGATCCCGCCGCCTACCTGAAGTCGTTGTCCATCAAGCGTGTTGACGTCTGATTTGAGCGAGCCGCGCGAGCAGCGCGGCTCTCCTTTTTTGACCACGGAGATTTTCGTTCAATGTCGATGCCTGCCATGAAGACCGAAGTGTCGGCGGTGGCGATCCCGCCGGCCACTGCCGCGGCGCCGGTCGTGACCATGACGCCGAAGCGCGCGCCGCGCGCCGAGGCCTACGCCAGGATGGCGAAGGAGACCGCGGCGCGCGTGGTGCCGCCGCTGATCGTGGTCGCGCTGCTGCTGGTGGTGTGGGAGCTGATCTGCCGGCGCGCCGGCTCCAGCCTGCCGCCGCCGTCAAAAGTGTTCAAGGACACCAAGGAGCTGATCCTCGATCCGTTCTTCGACAATGGCGGCATCGACAAGGGCCTGTTCTGGCATCTCTCCGCCAGCCTGCAGCGCGTCGCCTACGGCTATTCGCTCGCGGCGATCGCGGGCATCGCGCTCGGCACGCTGGTCGGACAATCGGTCTGGGCGATGCGCGGGCTCGATCCGCTGTTCCAGGTGCTGCGTACCATCCCGCCGCTCGCCTGGCTGCCGCTGTCGCTGGCCGCATTCCGCGACGGCCAGCCCTCGGCGATCTTCGTGATCTTCATCACCTCGGTGTGGCCGATCATCATCAATACCGCGGTCGGCATCCGCAACATCCCGCAGGACTACCGCAACGTCGCGGCCGTCGTGCAGCTCAATCCGCTGGAGTTCTTCACCAAGATCATGATCCCGGCGGCCGCGCCCTACATGTTCACCGGCCTGCGCATCGGCATCGGTCTATCCTGGCTCGCGATCGTCGCCGCGGAAATGCTGATCGGCGGCGTCGGCATCGGCTTCTTCATCTGGGATGCGTGGAATTCCTCGCACATCAGCGAAATCATCCTGGCGCTGTTCTATGTCGGCATCATCGGCTTCGTGCTCGACCGCCTGATCGCGGGGCTGGGCAAGATCGTGACCCGCGGCACGGCGGCGAACTGAGGAGGACGTCATGCAGGCCTATCTGAAGCTCGATCACATCGACAAGACCTTCACCCGCGGTAGCGCCACCACGGAGGTGCTGAAGGACATCAATCTGACCATCGAGAAGGGCGAATACGTCTCGATCATTGGTCACTCCGGTTGCGGCAAGTCGACCCTGCTCAACATCGTCGCCGGCCTCACCGGCGCCACCAATGGCGGCGTGCTGCTGGAGAACCGCGAGGTCAATTCGCCGGGGCCGGATCGGGCCGTGGTGTTCCAGAATCACAGCCTGCTGCCGTGGCTGACCGTCTACGAGAACGTCAAGCTCGGCGTCGACAAGGTGTTTGCAAGGACCAAGAGCAAGGCCGAGCGCGACGCCTGGGTGATGCACAATCTCAGCCTCGTGCAAATGGCGCATGCCAAGGACAAGCGGCCGAGCGAGATCTCGGGCGGTATGAAGCAGCGCGTCGGCATCGCGCGTGCGCTCGCGATGGAGCCGAAGGTGCTGCTGCTGGACGAGCCGTTCGGCGCGCTTGACGCGCTGACCCGGGCGCACCTGCAGGATTCGGTGATGGCGCTGCATCAGAAGCTCGGCAACACCATCCTGATGATCACCCACGACGTCGACGAGGCGGTGCTGCTGTCCGACCGCATCGTGATGATGACCAACGGCCCGAGCGCGCGGATCGGCGAGGTGCTCGAGGTGCCGTTGGCGCGGCCGCGCAAGCGGCTCGAGCTCGCGACCAACCAGGGCTACCTGAAGTGCCGGCAGCGCGTGCTCGAATTCCTCTATGAGCGCCACAGCTTCGTCGAAGCGGCGTGATGACTACGCCGCCGGCAAGCGCTTCCGCTTTGAACCGAAGCGCCAGCTTCGGTTACCAATGCTCGCGTTTTGAAAAATCGTTTCAGAACTCATTTCATGACCGAGGAGAATTGAGATGAATCCGGCCCAAATCAAGCTGGTTCAGGACAGCTTTGGCAAGGTCGCGCCGATCTCGGAGCAGGCCGCGGTCATTTTCTACGACCGCTTGTTCGAAGTCGCGCCCGCCGTGAAGGCGATGTTTCCGGTCGACATGAAGGAGCAGCGCAAGAAATTGATGACGACGCTTGCCGTCGTCGTGAATGGGCTGAGCAATCTCGACACGATCCTGCCGGCCGCGAGTGCGCTGGCCAAGCGGCATGTCGGCTACGGCGCCAAGGCCGAGCATTATCCGGTGGTCGGCGGCGCGTTGCTGTGGACGCTGGAGAAGGGGCTCGGCGAAGCCTGGACGCCTGACGTCGCCGCCGCGTGGACCGCGGCCTACGGCACGCTGTCCGGCTACATGATCTCGGAAGCCTATGGCCCGGTGCAGCCGGTCGAATAGCAGGCGGTGACAGAAGCCTTCCACGTCGCTGCAAGAGCCCTTCCGTCCGGCCATCGCTCAGGCGGATAGGTGGATTGCTTCGCTGCGCTCGCAATGACGTGCGCAAGCATCTATGGTCCGCCCCGTTCCGCCAACGGGTGAGCCAACAATGATGTTTCTGGAAACGCCGCCGAAACTGATCGCGACTGAAATCTTCTCCGCCGTGCCGGCCGAATTCCGCCGCAGGGTGGCGAGCGAATGGGCCGACGCCAACCGCCCGGGCGCGGTGACCGACTGCTTCATCGAGGGACCGTCGTTCGATGCCGAGGGCAATCTCTACATCGTCGACATCCCGTTCGGCCGCATCTTCAGGATCGCGCCTGACAAGTCATGGTCGCAGGTTGCCGAGTATGACGGCTGGCCGAACGGGCTGAAGATCGATGCGATGGGCCGCATCCTGATCGCCGACTATCGGCACGGGCTGATGGAACTCGATGCCAGGTCGGGCGAGGTCACGCCCCTGCTGCGCTCGCGCAATTCGGAATCGTTCCGCGGCTGCAACGACCTGCACATCGCCTCGAACGGCGACATCTATTTCACCGATCAGGGCCAGACCGGGCTGCACGATCCGACCGGCCGCGTCTATCGACTGCGGGTGAACGGAGCGCTCGACTGCCTGATCGACACCGGCATCAGCCCGAACGGCCTGGTGCTCGATCCGCACGAGGCGGTGCTGTTCGTCGCCATGACGCGCGACAATGCGGTCTGGCGCGCACCGTTCATGAAGGACGGCAGCGTCTCCAAGGTCGGCCGCTTCTGCTCGCTGTTCGGCCCGAGCGGACCCGACGGCATGACGATGGACGCCGCCGGTCGGCTGTTCGTCGCGCATGCCTCGCTCGGCCATGTGTTCGTGTTTGCGCCGAACGGCGAGTGCATCGCGCGGATCAAGTCCTGCGCCGGGCCGAGCTGCACCAATGTCGCGATCGGCGGCGCCAACCGCAACCGCCTCTACATCACGGAATCGGTGACCGGCTCGGTGCTGGTCGCCGACATCAGCGGGCTCGGCTAGATATTTTCCCTGGCTGTCGATCCTCGTGTGGCCGGTCAGTGGTCCGAATGCAGTTTCTCGAGAAACTCCTTCACGCCGCTGACGGCGCCGGTATGGGAGGCGACATAGCCGGGAAGGGCGCCCACCGCCTTGTGAAACTCGCTGCTCTTCATGATGTCGAGCACCCGCTGCATCGGCTCGGTCTCGAGAAAGGCGCGCTTGCAGACGAAGAAATAATCTTCCGTGAGCAGGCGGATGAAATCGAGCCCGAACTGCCGTGCCGCGGCCTCGACGCCAAAGCTCGCATCCGCCATGCCGCTCGCGACATAGGCGGCGACCGCCGCATGGGTGAATTCCATATGCTGGGCGCCGTTGATCCGCCCTTCCGGGATCTTGTGCAGCGCCAGCAATTGATCGAACAGCAGCCGCGTGCCGGAATCGTGGTCGCGGTTGACGAAACGGGCCTTGTGCTCGACCAGGTCCTTCAGCGTCGTGATCTTCAGCGGGTTGCCGCGCTTGACCATCAGGCCCATCTCGCGCGTCACGAAATTGATGACGCGGTCCTCGCGCGGATCGAGCCATTCGCGGCAGGCCTTGATGCCCTGCGCGCGCAATTCGCCGCGCGGCAGGTGCACGCCGGAGAGATCGCAGGCGCCCTGCGCCAGCGAGACCAGCGAGTTCTGGTTGCTGACATAGCGCAGATCGACGCCAACGCCGCCCGCGCGGTCGAGGAACTCGCGCAGCTTGGACACCGCAAAGCCATGGCTGGCATGGACCCGGATCACCGACGGTCGCTGCTCGAGAAACGGCTTGATCTCGGTGACCAGCTCCTGCGCGAGGTTTTCGAGCTGCAGCCCGAGCCGCGCCTGCATCCGCTCGCCGGCCCACACCAGCTTCTCGCCGAATGGCGTCAGCTTCGAGCCCTTGCCGCGCTGCGTCTCCACCAGCGGCACGCCGAAGAACCCGGTCCATTGCTCGATCAGGTTCCAGACATGGCGATACGACAGCTGCGCGTCGTTGGCGGCACTGGTGATCTTTCCGGTCTTCCTGATCTCGTTGAGGATGCCGAGCATCACGACCGCGGTCTGCGGGCTGTTTTCTTTCCGAAAGCGCCAGACGGTCTCGATCTCGATCTGCAGCATCGTGGTCACCACTTATGAAGTTAACTTCATATACTGGCATGCCAATAGGCACAAGATATCATATTTACTGCTGATAAAAGCCTCCTAAGTTGAGCGACAACTCCAGGAGGAAATATGATGTCCGTTGCATATGACTACGAGCGTGACGCCCGCCGCGCCCCGACCATCAGGAACGAATTGCTGCTGATCGACGGCGCCCGCGTCCGTTCGCTGGCCGGAAATACCTTCAAGTCGCTCAATCCCGCCACCGAGCAGGTGATCGCGACGATTGCCGAAGGCAACGAGGCGGATGTCGACCGTGCCGTGGCGGCCGCCCGCCGCGCCTTCGAGGGGCCGTGGCGCACCATGCGCGCGGCCGAGCGCGGACACATCCTGCTCCGATGGGCCGAGCTGCTGAAGCAGCATGCCGACGAGATTGTCGCGCTCGAAAGCCTCGATGCCGGCAAGCCGATTGCGGGTGTGCTGCGCCAGGATTTTCCCGCCGCCATCGACACGCTGACCTATTACGCCGGCTGGGCCGACAAGATCAGCGGCGATGTGGTCTCGGCGCGCGACGACGCGCTGACCTATACGATGCGCGAGCCGGTCGGCGTGGTCGCCGCGATCGTGCCGTGGAATTTCCCGCTGATGATCGGCATGTGGAAGCTCGCGCCGGCTCTCGCCTGCGGCTGCACGGTGGTGATGAAGCCGGCCGAGCTGACCTCGCTGTCGGCGCTCAGGATCGGCGAGCTTGCGCTCGAGGCCGGTTTGCCGAAGGGTGTGCTCAACATCGTGACCGGGCCCGGCCGCGTCGTCGGCGACGCGCTGGTCAATCATCCCGATGTCGACAAGGTGACCTTCACCGGCTCGCCCGGTGTCGGCCGCGGCATCATGAAGGGCGCCGCCGGCAACTTCAAACGCGTCTCGCTCGAGCTCGGCGGCAAGTCCGCCAATGTGATCTTCGACGATGCCAATCTCGAAGCCGCCGCCAAGGCCGCGGCTGCCGGCATCTTCTTCAACGCCGGGCAGGTCTGCTCGGCCGGTTCGCGCGTGCTGGTGCAGGAGAACGCCTATGACGAGGTGGTCGAGCGTCTGGTCGCCCGCGCAGAAAGCCTGCGGATCGGCGATCCCGCAGATCGCGCCACCGCGCTCGGTCCTGTCATCTCCGAGAAGCAGATGCGCTCGATCCTCGATTATGTCGAAATCGGCAAGCATGAGGGCGCGCTGCTGGCCACCGGCGGTGCGCGGGTCGGTGACCGGGGCTATTTCATCAGCCCCGCTGTGTTCGCCAATGTCGCGCACGAGATGCGCATCTCGCAGGAGGAGATCTTTGGCCCCATCGTCAGCGTGATCAGGTTCAAGGACGAGGCCGATGCGCTGCGCATCGCCAACGGCACCGCCTACAGCCTCGCCGCCGGCGTCTGGAGCGCGGATATGGGCCGCGTGCAGCGCTTCGCCAAGAAGGCCCGCGCCGGCACGGTGTGGATCAACACCTATGGCTACACCGACGTGCGATTGCCGTGGGGCGGCGAGCGCGATTCCGGCCTCGGCCGCGAGCACGGCACCGCCGCGCTCGACAACTTTACCGAGCCGAAGGCGGTGTGGATGAATCTCAACGTTTGATGCGCGTCGAGAGACGCGTGAGCGCGCGACACAATACAGCTGTCGTCCCGGCGAAGGTCGGGACCCATAACCCCAAATCCGCGTTGTTGGACCACGCTGGGGCCGCAGCGGCCTCTACAATTGACTTTTGTGGTTATGGGTCCCTGCGTTCGCAGGGACGACACCGTGGAGACACGATCGTCTCTTTCCTCTATCTTTGCGCGGAGCCACAAGGGAACACGCGGAACGAGGCGATCGTGCAGACGAAAAAATTCGGCGACAGCGGCCCGCAGGTCTCGGTGATCGGGCAGGGCACCTGGTATCTCGATCGCGGTGACCGCAAGGCGGCCGTCGCTGCGCTGAAGCGCGGCATCGATGCCGGCATGACGCATATCGACACCGCCGAGATGTATGGCGACGCCGAGCTTGTGATCGCGGATGCGATGTCAGGCCGGCGCGACGAGGTGTTCCTGGTCTCGAAGGTCCTGCCGAGCAACGCCTCGCGGCGCGGCACCATCACCGCCTGCGAGCGCTCGCTGAAGCGGCTGAAGACCGATCGCCTCGATTGCTATCTGCTGCACTGGCGCGGAACCACTCCGCTCGCCGAAACGGTCGCGGCGTTCGACGAATTGATCGCCGCGGGCAAGATCCGGTCCTGGGGCGTAAGTAATTTCGATACCGAGGATCTCGATGAACTGCTCGATGTCGCGGGTGAAGGCAAGATCGCCTGCAACCAGGTGCTCTACCATCTGCAGGAGCGCGCCATCGAGCACGCCGTGATTCCCTGGTGCGAGCGGCACGGCGTCGCCGTCGTCGCCTACTCGCCGTTCGGTCACAATGATTTTCCCTCGTCGTCGAGCAGGGCCGGCGCGGTGCTGCAATCGATCGCGCAGGCGCGCAAGGCAACGCCGCGCCAGGTGGCGCTGAGCTTCCTGACGCGGCTACCGTCGGTGCTCGCGATTCCGAAGGCGTCGAACGCGGAACACGCGTCGGAGAATGCGGCGGCGGGAACTCTGAAGCTCAGCGGCGATGAACTCGCTGCGCTCGATGCCGCGTTCCCGCGCGGGCCGAAGCCACGCTCGCTGCCGATGCTCTGAGGGCGTTCCGCTCCACACAGTTCTTAACAAACTGTTGCAGTTGCGGCGGCATGCGACCTGCGGCGGGCGGTCGCGCGCGCTGGCGCATATCGGAGTCCCGTTTTCGGGCATTGTTCTCGCAGCGGAATTGGCGTTCTCTACGAACAGCAGATTCCCTTTATTTTGCCTTCGAGATTGCCGTGACACCGCCCCCCGCAGCCGTGGCCGCCCAGGCTGGACAGCGTTCCCCTTTCATTGCCCGCAAAGACCGCGCCCGCAGCGACAAGCAAGGCGCCCGCCCGTACCGACCGGCCGTTCAAGGGCATCGCGCTGATCCTGCTGTCGACCGTGTTCCTGGGCACCTCCGACGTCACGGCAAAATATCTCTCCTCCACGCTGCCCTCGATCGAGATCGCCTGGATCCGCTTCCTGGTGTTCGCGATGATCATGACGCCGGCGATGCTGCCGGGCTCGCCGCTGTTCGCGCTGCGCAGCAGCCGTCCCGGCCTGCACGTGCTGCGCGGCGCCGCGCTGCTCGGTTCCTCGCTGATCTTCATCACTGGGCTCGGCTTCCTGCCGATCGCCGAAGCCTCCGCCACCAGCTTCGTCTCGCCGCTGTTCGTTACTGCGCTGTCGATCGCTTTCCTCGGTGAGAGGGTCGGCATGCGACGCTGGATCGCGACTGCGGTCGGCCTTGCCGGCGTGTTCATCGTCCTGCGCCCGGGCACCAGCGCCTTCCATCCCGCAGCGATCTTCCCGATCGTCTCGGCGCTGGCCTGGGCGGCCACGTTGATCCTGACGCGCATGATGAGCGGCAGCGAGCGCCCGATCACCGTGATGACCTACTCGTCGATCGTCGGCGTTGCCATCGTCAGCGCGCTGGTGCCGTTCGTCTGGGTTACGCCGAGCTGGCACGACATCATGTTCGGCATCCTGATCGGCGTTGCGTCCACCGTCGGACAGTGGATCGTGGTGTTGGCGTTCCGCTATGGCGATGCCTCGGTGCTGGCACCGTTCTCCTACACGCAGCTGCTGTGGGTCAGCATCCTCGGCTTCCTGATCTTCGGCGAAGTGCCCGACCGTTGGACCATTCTCGGCGCCGGCTTCATCGTCGCCTCGGGCCTCTACACCGCGCATCGCGAGCGCGTCCGACGGTCGCAGCTGCTGACCGTGGCCAGCGAGCCGTCGCCGAACGCCTGAGCGTCCGGACGAAATCGTGCGTCGGTTGCGAAACCGGCTTCAACTAGCGTTGCGCGGGTACAACAGTCGGGCCGAAATCTTTGATCTCGGGTCGCTGAATCACCGGATTTCGGAAACGATCGGCAACCTCACGGTTCGCTGCGTGCTAACCCTAGCCCCAAGAGCGCCGCAGAGCGTTTGGGGGTCGGGTACGTGCATTTTGGTTCGTTCTTTTTCCTGTCAGGTGGTCGGTCGTCTCGCGCTGCGATGGCCTTGGCACTCTGCGCCCTGACCAGCGCAATCGCGTTGCCGACCGGTTCGGCACGAGCGCAGAGTTACACCTGGGGCGGCACGGGCAGCTCGACGAGCACCGATGTTTACGAACTCCCGACCAACTGGTCGACCACGTCGGCCGGCGCGCCGCCGATCCTCCCGAACCAATCAGCCATCTTCGATTCATCGGGATCGGCGACGGTCACGATCGGGCCTGGCTTGATGCTGCCGGGGTCCTGGACCTTCACCGCCAATTCGCAGTCCTACACGATCAATGGCAACCCGGTTGGCTTCAGCCTGTCCGGGCCGACCGGCGGCCTGATCAGCCAGGCCAACAACGGCCAGACCATCACGATCAACGCCAATCTCACCGACGGCATTGGCGGACCGGCGATGGTGCAGCAGCTCGGCAACAGCTCGTTGGTGCTCGCGGGCACCAATGCCTACTCCGGCGGCACGCTGATCTCCGCCGGCACCGTGCAGGTGACGAATGCGGATTCGATCGGCACCGGCACCATCACGCTCAATGGCGGTACGTTCCAGATGCAGTCGCCGACGGTCTCGAGCATTGCCTTCGCCAACAACATCGCGGTCAATGCGGCCGGCGGCACGGTCGATGCGAACGGCGCCCAGGTCAATCTCCAGGGCGTGATTGCCGACGGTGCCGGCGCCGGGGTTCTGCGCCTGATCGACTCGTCGGCGTCCGCGTTTTCCAACGTGCAGCTCTCCGGCGCCAACACCTATTCCGGCGGCACGCTGGTGGTCGATACGACCGTCGTCGTCAGCAACAACAGTTCGGTCGGGTCAGGCACCGTCACGCTCGACAATGCTTCGTTTCAGGCCGACGGCCTCAGCAACCTGACATTCAGCAACAACTTCAAGATCAACACGTCGGCCATCGGCAGCGCGATCGACGCCAATGGCGTCACGCTCACGATCAACGCCAATCTCACCGACGGCAACGGCCCCGGCAAGCTGACGGTGCTGGATAATTCAGGCGGCCTCGGCCGCGTCGTGCTGCTCGGCACCAACACCTACACCGGCGGCACCACGATCTGCGATTGCGCAACGTTGCAACTCGGCGACGCCAGCCACATCGCCTCGATCGTCGGCGAGGTCGCGGTCGACGGCAAGTTCGACATCGTCAATGCTAACACCGCGGGCATCACCAAGATCGTCAACGACGGGTTCAACGGGATCGCCACCACGACGTTCTATAATTCCACCACGGCGTCGACGGCGACGATCGTCAACCAGAATTTCGGCATCACGGAGTTTCGCGACAGTAGCACCGCGGGCAATGCCATGGTGAGCAACACCAATGGTGCGCTCACGATCTTTCGCGACACCAGTTCTGCCGGCAATGCCAAGTTTGACAATAGCAATGGCGGCACCTTGGTATTTGGCGATGCGCTTGGGCCTCCTGGCGGCTCGGACGCCAGCACGGCCGACAAGGCCATGATCCACAATCATGATGGTGCCGGCACAGTGTTCCTGGGGTACACCAATGCGGGTCAGGCCAAGATTACCAATGGCGACAACGGCGGCGGGACCTTGTTCTTCGAGTTCTCGTCGGCCGCATCCTCGACGATCACAACGACGGCCACCGGCTTTACCAATTTCTACCAGAACAGCACTGCGGCGAACGCAACGATCGACAACAGCGGCCTGACCTATTTCGGCACGTCCGGTCTCAGCCTGACGGAGGCGCCGACCGCGGGCAATGCGACGATCACCAACCGCTCCGGCGGCACGCTGGTCTTCGACGTCTTCGCAACGGCCGGCAACGCCACGGTCACGACCGAGGGTGGGGCCCGCGTCATGTTCCTCGGCAATTCGACCGGCAGCGCTGCACAGTTCATCACCCAAGGCACTGGCTATGTGGACTTCGGTGGCAGCCTTGGGCCGAACGGCGACGGCCGCATCACAGCAGGCTCGATCGCGGGCTCCGGCACCTACTATATCGGCGGCGGCAACACGCTCGTCGTCGGAGGTAACAATCTTTCCACTATCGTCAGCGGCGTGATCGCGGATTCCGATCCCTGCGGTTGCGGCCGCATTGGTCCGGCCAATTTCGAGAAGACCGGCAGCGGCACGCTGACGCTGTCCGGCGTCAACAGCTATACCGGCACCACGACGGTCAACGGCGGCATTCTTCAGGTCGATGGCTCGATCGCCTCGTCGAGCCTCACCACGGTGAATGCCGGCGGCGCGCTCTCCGGCATCGGCACCGTCGGCAACACGACGATTGCAAGCGGCGGCATCCTGATGCCCGGCAACGCGACACCAGGCACATCCCTGAACGTGGCGGGCAACCTCGCCTTCCAGTCCGGTGCGCTGTACCTCGTCGGGCTCAATTCGACGGCGTCCGCCTTGGCCAAGGTGAGCGGCAGTGCGACGCTGGCCGGATCGGTCGGCGTCAGCGTCGCCGCCGGCAGTACGATCGCCAAGCAATACACTATCCTGTCGGCGGCCGCCGGCCGCAACGGCACGTTCGTCGGCGTCGATTCAACCGGGCTGCCGTCAAACCTCGTCGCGACGCTCGGCTATGATGCGAGCAACGCCTATCTGAACTTCACGCTCGATTACGGCGCGAAGTCGAAGCTGAACGTCAATCAGCAGAACGTCGCCACCACGCTGCAGAACTTCTTCAACGCCAATGGCGGTATCAACGCGGTGTTCGCCGGACTGTCGCCGGCTGGCCTGACGCAGGCCTCGGGCGAGGGCGCGACCGGATCGCAGCAGGCGACGTTCAACGCGATGGGCCTGTTCCTCGGTCTGCTGACCGATCCATTTGTTGCCGGGCGCGATGGTGGGTTTGGCGGCGGCGCGGGGGCGACGCCGTTCGCCGAGGAGAGCACGCCGCTCGCCTATGCGGCGCGCCAGAGTGAGCCGCGCGATGCGCTGGCCGCGATCTACACCAAGGCGCCGCCGCGGCTGGTCGATTTCGAGCAGCGCTGGAGCGTATGGGCGGCGGGCTATGGCGGCTCGCAGACCACCAGCGGCAATGCGATGCTGGGCTCGAACAATACCAGCAGCAGCCTCTATGGCACCGCGGTCGGCGCCGACTACCGCTTCTCGCCGAACACCATCGCCGGCTTTGCGCTCGCCGGCGGCGCCACCAGCTTCAGCGTCAACGGTCTCGGCTGGGGCCGTTCGGATCTGTTCCAGGCCGGCGCGTTCGTGCGCCACAGTGTCGGCGCGGCGTACTTGAGCGCGGCGCTCGCCTATGGCTGGCAGGACGTCACCACCGATCGCATCGTCACTGCGGCCGGCGTCGATCACCTGCGCGCCAACTTCAATGCCAATGCCTGGTCTGGCCGGCTCGAGGGCGGCTATCGCACTGCCACGCCGTGGATCGGGCTGACGCCTTACGCGGCGGCGCAGTTCACGAGCTTCGAGCTGCCGTCCTATGCGGAGAGCGTGGTCTCCGGCGGCGGCGCCTTCGCGCTGAATTATGCCGCGAAGAGCGTCACCGACGTCAGGAGCGAACTCGGCCTGCGCTCCGACAAATCGTTCGCGGTTGATGGCGGCATCTTCACGCTGCGCGGTCGCGTTGCCTGGGCGCATGACTTCAATCCGGACCGCGCCGTTGGTGCGGTGTTCCAGACGCTGCCCGGCGCGGCCTTCGTGGTCAACGGCGCGGCGCAGGCCAGCGACTCGGCGCTGACCACGGCCTCTGCCGAGCTGAAGTGGCGTAACGGCTGGTCGGCGGCCGCAACCTTCGAAGGCGAATTCTCCAACGTGACACAGTCTTACGCCGGCAAGGGCGTTATGCGCTATACGTGGTGACCCTCCGTGCTATAGCCTCCTGCGGCGAAAGCTTGTCCCGGACTTGATCCGCGACAGCATTTCGCGGGACGAAATACGCATCAAAATGAGTGGGACAAAACCCACGCGGGAGGGAATATGCGCGCAGCGATCTTCAGGAACGGCGAGATCGTCGTCGACCGGATGCCCGAGCCGAAGCCAGGTCCCGGCCAGGTGCTGGTCAAATCGCTCGCCTGCGGCATCTGCGGTTCCGATCTGCACGCACGCAAGCATGCCCACCGCATGGTGGAGCTGAGCAAGTTCCTGCCCGGCCGCACGCCGATGGATCTGTCGCGCGACGTCGTGTTCGGCCATGAGTTCTGCTGCGAGGTCCTCGACTACGGCCCGAACACCACGCGCAAGCTGAAGCCCGGGACGAAAGTGTGCTCGCTGCCGGCGCTGCTGACGCCAGAGGGCCCGAAGGGCATCGGCTATTCCAACGATTATCTCGGCGGCTATGCCGAGCAGATGCTGCTCAGCGAGCCGCTGCTGCTCGAAGTGCCGAACGGGCTTGCGGCCGAGCACGCCGCGCTCACCGAACCGCTTGCAGTCGGCGTGCATGCGGTGGCGATGGCCAACATCCAGGGCGGCGAGGTGCCGCTGGTGATCGGCTGCGGACCGGTCGGGCTGGCGGTGATTGCGGCGCTGAAGATCAGGGGGCTTGGACCGATCGTCGCGGCCGATTATTCGCCGGCGCGGCGGCAGCTCGCCGAGAAGATGGGCGCAGATGTGGTGGTCGATCCCGCCAGGACGCAGCCCTATGCGAGCTGGGCCGAGCACGCCCAGATGACCGACGCGGAGAAGGCGGCGCGTCCGCCGATGCAGGCGCTGCTGCCGCCGCTGAAGCCCGCGCTGATCTTCGAATGCGTCGGCGTGCCCGGCGTGCTGCAGCAGGTGTTCGAGGGCGCCCCGCGTAGCGCTCGTGTCGTCGTGGTCGGCGTCTGCATGGAGACCGACAAATCCGAGCCGATGCTTGGTATCATCAAGGAGCTCAACGTCCAATATGTGCTCGGCTACACACCGGAGGAGTTTGCCTATTCGCTGCGCCTGATCGCGGAAGGCCAGGTCGACGCCGCCTCGCTGGTCACCGGCCGCGTCGGCATCGACGGCGTCGCGCGGGCGTTTGCCGATCTCGCCAATCCCGAGGCGCACACCAAGATCCTGGTCGAGCCCTGGCGCTGATTTGGCGTTGAACGCGGCGCTAAACTCACGGCGATGCGCGCGGTTTGCATTTCGTGACGCCGAACCTATAGTTCGCTGTCTCGCATCGCACTGACAGCACGCACCTCATGCGAATTTCGATCATCACGGGAGGCGGCTCCGGCATCGGCGCCGCAGTCGCGCGCCGGCTCGCCGGCCCCGATCAATCCCTGATGCTGCACGGACAGGGCACCGAGGCCGCCGGCCTCGCGCGGCTGAATTCGGTTGCGGAGGAATGCCGCAGCAGGGGCGCGAAGGTCGAGGTGAGCACCGGCGATCTCGCCGAAGCCGGCGCCGGCACCGCGCTGGTCGCGGCAACGCGGGCCGCGTTCGGGCCGATCGACAGCATCGTGCACGCCGCGGGCTTTGCCGACCGGCGCGAGTTCCCGAGCCTGCCGCGCGAGGCGCTGGAGCGCGCCTTCGCGGTGATGGCTGCGGCCTTCCATGAAATCGCGGCGGCGGCGCTGTCCGACCTCACGCGCAGCGCCCAAGGCCGCGTCGTCGCGGTGTCGAGCTTCGGGCCGCATCGCTTCGTGCCCGGCGCCACCTATCCGGGATCGGCTGCGGCGAAGGCCGCGCTCGAGGTGCTGGTGAAGTCGCTCGCGATCGAGCTCGCCGCGTCAGGCGCCACCGCCAACGCCGTGATGCCGGGCTACACCCGCAAGGATCCCGGCCTGTTCGGCGCGCTTGATACCGCGACCTGGGAGCGCGTCGCGAAGGCCAATCCGATGCAGCGGCTGGCCGAGCCCGACGAGGTTGCGGCAGTCGTCGCCTTCCTGCTGTCGCCGGAAGCGGGCCACGTCACCGGCGCGACGCTGCCGGTCGATGGCGGCCTGACCTTGATGTGACGCCATGAGCGAGGGCGAACCAACAGAGCAGGTCGATGTCGCCGTGCTCGGCGCCGGCATGGTCGGCGTCTCGGCGGGCCTCGCCGCGCGGCAGCGCGGGCTCTCCGTCATGGTCGTCGATCGCCGCGAGCCCGGTAGCGAAACCTCCTACGGCAATGCCGGCATCATCTCGTCAGGCTCGATCCTGCCGCTCAATACGCCGTCGCTGCTGAAGAACTTGCCGAAATATCTGACCAACGCGCATCCGGCGCTGCGCTGGAACATTGCGTGGGCGCTCGCCAATGCCGGCTGGGTGATGCGCTTCCTTGCAGCCGCTGTGCCATCGCAGACCAGGCCGCGCGCCGCCGCGCTGCACGGTTTGATCGGGACCTCGCTGAAGCTGCATCGCGACTGGATCGTGCAGGCCGGCGCCGGCCATCGCATCCGCGAAACCGGTTGGCTCAAGGCCTGGCGCAGCGACGGGCGCGCCGCCGCCCAGGCCGAGCAGGCAGCGCTCGCCGAGTTCGGCATCAGGAGCGAGGTGCTCGATCGCCAGGCGATCTCCGCGCTCGAGCCCAACATCATCCCTGCCTATAGCGTCGGCCTGCTGCACACGCAGACGGCATCGGTCGATTCACCTGGAGCTGTGGTCAAGGCCTACGCGCGGATGCTCGCCGCTGGCGGCGGCACGATCAGGCAATCCGGGGTCCGGCGGATCGAGCCGCACGGCGACGGCTGGCGCGTGCAGCTCGCCGACGGCGAGATCGCCGCGCGCCATGTCGTGGTCGCGCTCGGGCCGTGGTCGGCCGAACTGCTGCGGCCGCTCGGCTATCGCGTGCCGCTGGCCTTCGAGCGCGGCTATCACCAGCATTTCGTGCCGAACCCGGCACGCAAATTGCTGCGGCCGATCCATGATGCGGAGGGCGGCTTTCTGATGACGCCGATGGAATCGGGCGTTCGCGTCACCAGCGGCGTCGAGCTCACCGCGCGCGACGCGCCCTCGAATTTTTCGCAGCTCGAGGCGGTGGTGCCGATGGCGCGCAGCGTGGTCGAATTTGGCGATGCGGTCGGCGAGCGCTGGCGCGGCGCGCGGCCGACGCTGCCCGACAGCCTGCCGATGATCGGTGCGGCGCCGCGACATCGCGGGCTCTGGCTCGCCTTCGGCAACCAGCATATCGGCTTCACCACCGGCCCCGGAACTGGCGCCGCAATTGCGGCGATGATCGCGGGCGATGCGCCGCCGTTCGAGGTGCGAGCATTTTCGCCAGACCGGTATATCGCGTGACTCGTGCGAGGCCGCCTGCGATGTTTGGCGATCAAGCGCGCGGCAACCGAGGGGCAGGATGAACTACGTCTGGGATTTCGGCATCCTTGCCAAGTACAGCCATCTGTTCTGGCTCGGGCTCGGCTGGACCATCGCCTACACCATCGGCACCATTATTCTAGGGACCTTGATCGGCCTGATCGTCGGCATGCTGCGGCTGCGGCGCATTCCGGTGATCGACTGGCTCCTGATCGCCTATATCGAATTGTTCCGCTGCACACCGCTGCTGGTGCAGATCATCTGGTTCTACTACGCGTTTCCGGTCGTGATCGGCGTCAACATCCCGGCGCATGTCGCCGCCGTCAGCGTGCTCTCGCTCTATGGCGGCGCGTTCTATGCCGAGATCGTGCGCGGCTCGATCGAGAGCGTGCCGGTCGGCCAGTGGGACGCCGCGAAGGCGCTCGGCTTCCGCGGCTGGCGCCTGATGCGGCTCGTGATCCTGCCGCAAGCGCTGAAGCCGATGATGGCGCCCTATGTCAACCAGTCGGTCACGCAGCTCAAGAACACCTCGCTGGTCTCGATCATCGCGGTACCCGATCTCGTCTACAACGCGACCTTGATCAACGCCGACACCTACCGGCCGCTCGAGGTCTACACCATCGTGGCGCTGATCTATTTTGCGATCCTGTTTCCGTCGACGCTGGTGGCCAGGCGGTTGGAGCGCGGGCTGACCTACGACAAGGTGTGAGTTGCTTGACCTCTCCGGCTTGCGGGGAGGTCGGATCGCATCGTTAGATGCGATCCGGGTGGGGGCTCTCTCCATACATAGGGCGTCGCTTGTGGCGACACCCCCAACCCCGGCCCTCCCCGCAAGCGCCCGCTAGCGGGAGAGGGAAATCACTGCCGTCTCGGCAATCGCCTCAAATACTCAACTCCACCGGCACATCCTCGGGCTTGACGCCGGCGAGGCCGAGGCCCTTCACGAACCATTCGCGCATCTGGCCGATGCCGCGGTTGTAGTCGATCCACACCGAGAGGAAATCGCGCCAGCGCTTGTCGGCTTCGCGCCGCACCGCCGTGCCGCTCGCGATCGTCACCGACGGCGAGGCCAGGATCTTGTAGGTGCCGAGGTTCGGGTTTTTGGCGATCGCGGTCAGCCCGAGCACCAGCGCGTTGACCACGCAATCGACGCGGCCCGACGACATTTCCAACATCACCTCGTCGCGCGACTTCAGCGACTTGATGGTGGCGTTCGGCGCAAAGCGGCGCGCCACCGCCTCGTTGGCCGAGCCGACGTCGACCGCGATCTTGACCTCGGGCTTGTTGATGTCGGCCCAGGTCTTGGCTTCCAGCCCCTTCTTCAGCATCGCGCCGAACGGATGCGGGAACACCAGATTGGTGAAATCGACCACCAGCGCGCGCTGCGGCGTCGGGTTGAGCGCGAAGCCGAGGTCGATCTTGTTGGCCTGCAGATCAAGGATTGAATTGCCGTAGGTCGACTCGACGTATTCCAGCTTGACGTCGAGCAGTTTGGCCAGATCGTTGGCCATCTCGATCGAGAAGCCGGACCAGGTGCCCGAGGCGAGGTCCTTGTTGAAATAGGGCAGCTCGCCCGGCAGCACCGCGATCCGCAGCACCTTGTTGGCCCGGATGCGATCCAGCGTGTTGTCGGCTGGCGTCTGCGCCGAGGCCGGCGTTGCCATCGCGGCCGCGAGCGCCGCGCCGCTGCCGATCCCGAGCGCATAGCGCAGCGCGTCGCGGCGATCTTCGGAGATTTTGATGTCGTCGGATTGAGTCAAGCGGGCCTCCCTGCACCAGATCGGGGGAAGCCTAGCGTCGGTATCCGGTGCCAGCAAGTGCGCGCGCCTGCACCATTGGTAGGCGAGGCAAGGGCGCGGTCGCCTACGTGCCGGACTTCACCTCTCCCGCTTGTGGGGAGGTCGAATAATCCGCGAACCGCGCCCTTAGGGGTTAGCAACGATAGGTCATGTTCGCCCCTGTGACCGAAGAAAAGAAAACGGCGGGGAAGCTCAGTTCGGCTACCCAATCGAGCACTTGGTTGTCTGTCTGGGTTTCTGGACTTGAAAGGTGTGGAAATTGAAAAAGCACCGTCCCGTGAATGTCCAAAAGAACGAGACGATCGATAACCCAAACATCACCGTCGTCGGTCGAGAAAAATTTTGCCAGCAATTCTGCTGTTCCGTCAGAACGAAGCCTGAGAGTGGGGCCGTTGTTCAGGGTGCCGTTCAAGAAGCCGGACAGCTTGCAATCGCCGTAACGAATAGGCGCGCTCCAACTGAGGTCAAGGGTTTGGATAGCATGTGTCGCAACACCCTTATAGCTTTCAGGCTGGTCGGTCGCCGAGCTTTTGCTTTCAAGATGTTCTTTCAACATAGCGTACGCCTCCTTCTAGCCCGCGAATTGCGAGCAACCTCTGGTTTAAAGGGAGGGTGCAAAAGGACCAGTGAGCTGCCTCACAATCTACAATCGCGATTTAGTGATCCTCCCCCGTAAGCGGAGGGCAATCGCATATGGCCGTTTGAGGCAATCGGAGTTCCCGCAAACTCGTCATGCCCGGGCTTGTCCCAGGCATCCACGTCTTCGTTTCCACGCAAAGAAAAGACGTAGATGGCCGGGACAAGCCCGGCCATGACGGCGCGGAAGAATCGGTTCATTCCAAATGCGATTGCCCTGCCCGTAAGCGGGGAGGACAGAGCGTGCTCGTGCCCAGAATCAATATCGTCCCGGCACGTACATCTCCTGCGGGATCGGGCCGCGGTGATAGTCCGGGTTGCGCACCCGCGGCGGCAGCACCACCGGCTGGTGGGTGACCGCCTGATAGGGGATCTGGCTCAATAGATGCGAGATGCAGTTGAGCCGGGCGCGCTTCTTGTCGACGGCGTCGACGATCCACCATGGCGAGTCGGGCAGGTGGGTGCGTTCCAGCATCGTTTCCTTGGCCTTGGTGTAGAGCTCCCAGCGGGTCCGCGCCTCGACGTCCATCGGGCTCAGCTTCCACTGCTTCAGCGGATCCTGGATCCGCATCGAGAAGCGGAACGCCTGTTCCTCGTCGGTGATCGAGAACCAGTATTTCAGGAGGACGGTGCCGGAGCGGATCAGCATGCGCTCGAACTCCGGCACCGAGTTGAAGAATTCCTCATACTGCTCGTCGCTGCAGAACCCCATCACCTTCTCGACGCCGGCGCGGTTGTACCAGCTGCGGTCGAACAGCACGATCTCGCCGCCGGCCGGCAGATGCGAGATATAGCGCTGGAAGTACCATTGCGTGCGCTCGCGCTCGTTCGGCGCCGGCAGCGCCGCGATCCGGCAGACCCGCGGGTTGAGCCGCTGGGTGATCCGCTTGATCACGCCGCCCTTGCCGGCGGAATCGCGGCCCTCGAACAGCACGACGACCTTCTTCTTCTCGTGCTGCACCCAATCCTGCAGCTTGACCAGTTCGCCCTGCAACCGCAGCAATTCGCGGAAATAGTACTTGCGGTCGATCGACGGCCTGCCGACGGCACCGTCATGGTCGAGCTCGTCGAGCCTCATGTCGTCGAGCTCGAGCTCGAGTTCCTCGTCGAGGCTGTCGGCCATCTCTTGATGGATGCGGGCGCGCAAGGCTTCATCGCGCAAGGCTTCATCCCGGGAGGCTTCGTCGGTGAGGGCGGAGGTCGTCATGAAGGTCCGTCTTTCAGTGTGTTAGATGGATCGGACGGCAGCATTGACGGGCGATGTTACCCCTCTATGACAATGCCATGACCGCTGTTTCACGCCGCCGGGCGGACTGTGCTAACAAGCCGACAAAGCCAAAAAGGGAGATATGCCGATGATATCGCTCACGCCAAAAGACGCCCTGCCGGAGGACGGCACCGCTGGCACGCTGGTCGGGCGGGTCTGGCTGCCGCAGGCCGGCGGGCCGGCCGTCGTCGCGGTGCGGGCAGACGGTGTGTTCGACGTCACGGCGCGGTTCCCGACGGTGAGCGCGCTCTGCGAGGAAAGCGATCCCGCGGCCGCGCTGCGCGCCACGCGCGGCGCGCGGATCGGCGATTTCGAGGCGATCCTTGCCAACACCCCGCCCGACGGCCGCGACAAGGCCAGGCCACATCTGCTGGCGCCGGTCGATCTCCAGGTGCTGAAGGCCGCCGGCGTCACCTTCGCGATCTCAATGCTGGAGCGCGTGATCGAGGAGCGGGCGCGCGGCAATCCGTCCTCGGCGGACGCGATCCGCAAGGAGGTGGTGCGCCTGGTCGGCGACGATCTCTCCAAGTTGAAGCCCGGCTCCGAGCAGGCGATGAAACTGAAGCAGGTGCTGATCGATCAGAATGCCTGGAGCCAGTATCTCGAGGTCGGCATCGGTCCCGACGCCGAAGTGTTCACCAAGGCGCCGACGCTTTCCTCGGTCGGATCAGGCATGGATGCCGGGCTGCATCCGAAGTCGACCTGGAATAATCCGGAGCCGGAGGTCGTGCTGATTGTCTCCGCCGCCGGCAAGATCGTCGGCGCCGCGCTCGGCAACGACGTCAATCTGCGCGACTTCGAGGGGCGTTCGGCGCTCTTGCTGTCGAAGGCCAAGGACAACAACGCGTCCTGCGCGATCGGTCCGCTGCTCCGGCTGTTCGACCAGACCTTCTCGCTCGACGATGTCAGGAAGATGGATGTCGGCCTGACCGTGACTGGCGCAGACGGCTTCGTGCTCGAGGGCCATTCCTCGATCAGCAAGATCAGCCGCGATCCGACCGACCTGGTCGCCCAGACCATCGGCCGCGTGCATCAGTATCCCGACGGCTTTGCGCTGTTCCTTGGCACGATGTTCGCGCCAGTCAAGGATCGCGATGCCAGGGGCGAGGGTTTTACCCACAAGCGTGACGACATCGTGACCATCGCCGCGCCGCAGCTCGGCAAGCTGGTCAACCGGATGCGCAATAGCGACGAATGCGAGCCCTGGACCTTCGGCGTCGGTGCGCTGATGAAGAACCTCGCAGAGCGCAAGGTGCTGTGAGGATCAGGACGGGACGGCGAGTCCACTATCTCGACCGACTTCGTCGGCCGTGCGCGGCCTGTCGCGTGGCGGCAGGTCGGCGCCGAGTTGCGCCGACAATCCGGTGACGTTCAGCCGCCTCTCGCAGCGCGTTGAACGACGACGATGGTGACTGTGCCGAAGCGGCGGCGTTGTCGAACATGTTCAGAAACCTGCGCGGCAGATCGACCGTGTGGCGCAACTTGAGCGCGCTAAAACACGCGGAATTTGCAGCTTTTTCCTAGCTTTATGTGAACCAGTTCATCCTCGTTCGCGCCGGTCCGCTCCAGCATATTGGCTCGACGCGAACAGAAGGAGTCGCGGACATGAGCGAGCAGCCATCAAACGGAATGCCCGATTGGCTCACCACCGATATGCTGGTCATTGCCGTCTCACTGGCCATCATCGTGATTGGGATATGGATTGCGCCATAGCCTGATTGTCGCGGCGAGGCCGTCCAGCCGGGCAGGGCGCCAGCGCCAATCACTGAGTTGCCCGACGGCGCAAGCCTCTTTTGCAAAACGGAACGAGATGCAAAGCTCGGACGATTCATGTCGCGAGAGTGCGAAGGTATGCCACTGACAGCGCAACACACTCAATGTCGTCCCTGCGAAAGCAGGGACCCATAACCCCAAATGCAAATTGTTAAGCGATGCTGCAACGACGAGTCCCTCTCACAACAACTGCTGCGGCGTATGGGTCCCGGCCTTCGCCGGGACGACACTGTGGGGTCGGCGTCATTCGAGTGACCAACCAACGCCCTCACACCGGCAACGCCGTCGAATACTTCACCTGGCTCAGCGCAAAGCTGGACTCGATGGAGGCGATGCCGTCGAGCCGGGTCAGCTTGTTCTTCAGGAATGCCTCATAGGAGGAAAGGTCGGCGGCGACGACGCGCAGCAGATAGTCGCGGTTGCCGGTCATCAGGTAGCATTCGAGCACCTCGTCCCATTTCGAGATCGCGCGCGCGAAGCGGTTGAGGTCCTCCTCCTTCTGGCGCGCCAGCTTGATCGAGATGAAGACGGAGACGTGCAGCCCGATCGACTTCTGGTCGACGGTTGCGATGTAGCGAGAGATCACGCCGCGCTCCTCGAGCAGCTTGACCCGGCGGTGGCAAGGCGACACCGACAGCCCGACCTTGTCGGCGAGTTCCTGCATGGTCATGCGGCTGTCGGTCTGGAGCAGACTCAGGATCTTGCGGTCGATGGCATCGAGGGCGGGCATTGGGATGAACTCGTCAGTTGAAGTCAGATCGTGGGAATTTATCCCAATTTTTCCTGTGCTGTCGCGTGGAATTGAGATTTTCGCGGCCGCTTGCGGCAGTAACATTCCGGCATATCGCCCGGAGCATTGCCATGGGAATCGCGCCTGAACGCCTCGACATGCTGTCCGCCCTGGCCCGCAAGGTGCTGTGGCTGTCGTCGTGGACCATCCATCACGCCAACCATGTGCGGCCCTCTACCGACGGGTTGAAGGTCGGCGGCCACCAGGCCTCGTCGGCCTCGCTCGCCAACATCATGTCGGCGCTTTATTTCTCGGTGTTGCGCCCGCAGGACCGCGTCGCGGTGAAGCCGCATGCGAGCCCGGTGTTCCACGCCATCCAGTATCTGTTCGGCCACCAGACCCGCGACAAGCTGGAGAATTTTCGCGGCTACAAGGGCGCGCAGTCCTACCCCTCGCGCACCAAGGACAGCGACGACGTCGACTTCTCGACCGGCTCGGTCGGCCTCGGCGTCGCGCAAACGCTGTTCGCCTCGCTGGTGCAGGATTACGTCAAGGCGCACGGCTGGCTGCAGGACCGGCCGGAGGGCCGCATGATCGCGCTGGTCGGCGACGCCGAGATGGACGAGGGCAACATCTTCGAGGCGCTGCTCGAGGGCTGGAAGCACGGGCTGCGTAACACCTGGTGGGTGGTCGACTACAACAGGCAGTCGCTCGACGCCGTGGTGCGCGAGGGATTGTGGGCTAAGTTCGAGACCATGTTCCGCAACTTCGGCTGGGACGTGGTGATCGTGAAGTACGGCAAGCTGATGCTCGAGGCGTTTGCCGAGCCCGGCGGCGAGGCGCTACGGCGCTGGATCGACAACTGCCCGAACCAGATGTACGCCGCGCTCTGCTTCCAGGGCGGCGCCGCGTTCCGCAAGCATCTGCGCGACGACATCGGCGACCAGGGCGAGGTGTCGGCCCTGATCGAGCGCCGCAGCGACGACGAGTTGCTGGCGCTGATGTCGAACCTCGGCGGCCACGACATGGCGAGCATGATCGAGGCCTTCGAGGCGATCGACCATGATCGGCCGGTCTGTTTCATCGCTTATACCATCAAGGGTGTCGGCCTGCCGATGCAGGGCCACAAGGACAACCACGCCGGCCTGATGACGGTGGCGCAGATGGAGAAGTGGCGCGCCGCGCAGAACATCCGCCCCGGCCACGAGTGGGACAAGTTCGAGGGCCTGTCGCAGGAGCCTGCAAGGCTCGAGGCTTTCCTGGCCGAGGCGCCGTTCAACCGCGAGGGGCGCCGCCGCCTGTCCGCGCCTGAAATCGATGTGCCGGAACGGCTGGCCTTCAAGGCCTCGGCGCAGATGTCGACGCAACAGGGTTTTGGTCTCGTGCTGCACGAGCTGGCGCGCGGCGATAGCGAACTTGCCTCGCGCATCGTCACCGCATCGCCCGATGTCACCGTGTCGACCAATCTCGGCGCCTGGGTCAACCGCCGCGGCCTGTTCGCGAAGGCGGAGAACCACGACCTGTTCCGGCAGGAGAAGATCCCGTCCGCCTACACCTGGGAATATTCGCCGAAGGGACAGCACCTCGAACTCGGCATCGCCGAGATGAATCTGTTCATCATGCTGTCGGCGCTCGGCCTGTCGCACCAGATCAACGGCGCGCGGCTCTTGCCGGTTGGCACGCTGTACGATCCCTTCATCGAACGCGGCCTCGATGCGCTGAACTACGCCTGCTACCAGGATGCCCGCTTCATGGTGGCGGCGACGCCGTCGGGCATCTCGCTGGCGCCGGAAGGCGGCGCGCATCAGTCGATCAAGACGCCCTTGATCGGCATCGGGCAGGACGGGCTCGCCTCGTTCGATCCGGCCTTCGTCGATGAACTTGCCGTGATCATGGGCTGGGGCTTTTGCCACATGCAGCGGGAGGGCACCGAGGGTGGTTCGGTTTACTTGCGACTCTCGACCCGGACGCTGGAGCAGCCGCAACGGATCATGACCCCGGACCTGCAGCGCGACATCACCGACGGCGCCTACTGGATGCGCAAGCCGGGTCCGAACTGCGACATCGTCATTGCGTATACCGGCACCGTCGCGCCGGAGGCGATCGAGGCGGTCGGCCTGATCGGCGAGAGCCACCGCGACGTCGGTCTGCTGGCGGTAACCTCCGCCGACCGGCTCTATGCGGGTTGGTCCGCCGCGCGGAATTTGCGCCGTGATCGCCGCGGCGCGCAGCATTTGAGTCATATCGAGCGCATGCTGGCGCCGCTCGGCCGCGACTGCGGCATTGTGACCGTGATCGACGGCCATCCGGCAACGCTCGGCTGGCTCGGCAGCGTGCGCGGCCACCGCGTCGAGGCGCTCGGTGTCGAGCATTTCGGCCAGACCGGCACGATCGGCGACCTCTACCGCCACTACGGCATCGACGCCAACGCCATCATCGACGCGGCGGAAAGCGTCTCGGTTGGCGCCCCGGTGCGGCATCGCAAGATGGCGGTGTAGCCCCACATCGTCGTCCCGGCCTAGTGCGCAATTGCGCACCGGGGCCGGGACCCATTACCACAACTGGCAGCAAGTAAACGCGACTCGTTCTAACAGCACCCTTTACCAATTGCCGGCGGTGGTTTTGGGCCCCGGCCTTCGCCGGGACGACGAGACCAACCTTGCCACCTGCGCGATAGCGACATTATATGCCGTTCGCGCGCACGAGCCGCGTCCCGCATATGGCGGGTTCAATTCGCCGGGCTTTCGTGCAAGGATGCCTGCCGAACGCTTTCGTTCCCCATTCCATACGCCCCGTACAAGAGGTTTCCGATGGTCAATCGCATGCAATTCTACATCGACGGCGCCTGGGTCGATCCCGTCGTCAAAGGCAAGTCTACCCCGGTCGTCAATCCGGCGACCGAAGAAGCGATGTATGAGATTGCGCTCGGCTCCAAGGCCGATGTCGACAAGGCAGTCGCCGCCGCCAAGCGCGCCTTCGAGACCTACTCCAAGACCAGCCGCGAGGAGCGCATCGCGCTGCTCACCAAGGTCGTCGAGGTCTACAAGGGCCGCATGAAGGAGATCGGCGCCGCCGTCTCCGACGAAATGGGCGCGCCGCTGCCGATGGCCGAGAAGCTGCAGGCCGGCGCCGGCCTTGGCCACCTCATGAACACCCTCGAAGTGCTGAAGAAGTACGAGTTCGAGGAGACCATGGGCACCGCCGTGATCGTGCGCGAGCCGGTCGGCGTCGTCGGTATGATCACCCCCTGGAACTGGCCGCTCAACCAGATCGCCTGCAAGGTCGCGCCCGCGCTCGCCGCCGGTTGCACCATGATCCTGAAGCCTTCCGAGTTCACCCCGACCTCGGCGCTGATCTTCGCGGAAATCCTCCATGAAGCCGGCGTGCCGAAGGGCGTGTTCAACCTGCTCAACGGCCTCGGCCCGGAGGTGGGTGTGGCGATGAGCGAGCACCCGGACATTGACATGATCTCGTTCACCGGTTCGACCCGCGCCGGCGTCGACGTCGCCAAGCGTGCGGCGCCGACCGTGAAGCGCGTCAGCCAGGAGCTCGGCGGCAAGTCGCCGAACGTGATCCTCGACGGCGCCGACCTGACCAAGGCGGTGACCGGCGGCGTGATGCACATGTTCAACAACTCGGGCCAGTCCTGCAACGCGCCGTCGCGCATGATCGTTCCGCTCTCCAAGATGAAGGAAGTGGCCGCGATCGCGAAGGGCGTCGCCGACAAGACCAAGGCCGGCGATCCGCGTGCCGACGGCACGACGATCGGACCGGTGGTTAACCGCGGCCAGTGGGACAAGATCCAGGCGCTGATCCAGAAGGGCATCGACGAGGGCGCAACGCTGGTCGCCGGCGGTCCGGGCCTGCCCGAGGGTGTCAACAAGGGCTTCTATGTCCGTCCGACCATCTTCGCCGACGTCACCAACGACATGACGATCGCCCGCGAAGAAATCTTCGGACCGGTGCTGACCATCCTCGGCGCCAAGGACGAAGCCGACGCGGTGAAGATCGCCAACGACACGCCGTATGGTCTCGCCGGTTACGTCTCCGCCGACACCGTGGAAACCGCGCGCCGCGTCGGCCGCCAGATCCGCGCCGGCAACGTCAACCTGCAAGGCGTGCCGAACGAGCGCACCGCGCCGTTCGGTGGCTACAAGCAGTCCGGCAACGGCCGCGAGTGGGGCCGCTACGGTCTGGAAGAATATCTCGAGGCCAAGGCGGTCGCCGGCTACAACGCGGCGTAAGCTGAGCCACGAGAGACGCGACTTTCGGCGCCGGGGCGGATCACCGCTCCGGCGTCAGCCGTTTGGAAGGTAGAAGTTTTTATCGTCGTCCCGGCGAAAGCCGGGACCCATAACCACAGGCCTTCGTTTTGCGAAGAATGCGGCCCCAGCGTGCCAGGCCAAGATCCATCGGTGGTGATGGGTCCCGGCTTTCGCCGGGACGACGAGGAAAACTACCCGCCGAGCGCGCCTTGGGTGTTGACGTAAAGCGCATAGATCGACTGGCTCGCCGCCATGAACAGGCGGTTGCGCTTGACGCCACCGAAGCAGAGGTTGGCGCAGCGCTCCTGCAGCGCGATGCGGCCGATCATGACGCCGTCGGGCGCGAACACGACGACGCCGTCGAGTTCGGGATCACCCATGCCCCAGCCGCACCACAGATTGCCGTCGATGTCGCAGCGCATGCCGTCGGGCGTGCCCGGGCCGGCGTCGATGAAGACGCGCTTGTTGGAGATCGTCTTGCCGTCGGCTGCGACGTCATAGGCGAGGATCTTGCGGTTCGGTTCGCCGCGGGATTCCACGACGTAGAGGATCTTCTCGTCCGGCGAGAAGCACAGCCCGTTCGGCCCCAGCACGCCCTCGGCGACGATGGTGGCCTCGCGGGTTGCGGGATCGAGCCGGTAGACGTTGGGCTCGATCTCGGGATCGGCCTTGTAGCCTTCGTAGTTGCCGAGCAGGCCGAAGATCGGATCGGTGAACCAGATCGAGCCGTCGGATTTCACAACGACGTCGTTCGGCGAGTTCAGTCGCTTGCCGCCGAAGGAGTCGATCAGCACCGTAATCGATCCGTCATATTCGGTGCGCACCACGCGGCGGCCGCCATGCTCGCAGGTGATCAGTCGGCCCTGGCGATCGCGGGTGTTGCCGTTGGCGAAGTTCGACGGCTTGCGGAAGATGCTGACCGCGCCGGTCTCCTCCTCCCATTTGAGGATGCGCTGGTTCGGGATGTCGCTGCACAACAGATAGCGGCCGTCGCCGAACCACACCGGACCTTCGGCCCAGCGCAGACCGGTCGCGATGCGCTCGACGGCGGAGAGTTTCAGCCAGTATTTCTCGAAACGCGGATCGAGCGCGCGGATCGCGGGATCGGGATAGCAGGTCGCGGGACGCCAGCCGGCGGAATGAACATCGGACATTTGCTGTTCTCGTTGTTGTGTTTCGATGGTGTTTCCTTGAGCGCCTGGTTTGCTATCATTGTCGGCCTGCGACCGCAATTCGATCGCAGCAATCAGGAAAGAAGAGGGACGGCATGCCACGCATATTGATGACCGGCGCATCGGGGGGAATCGGAACGAGCCTGCGCAAGCTGCTGCCGCCGATCTATCCGGATCTCCTGCTGAGCGATATCAAGCAGCCCTCCGATCTCGGCAGCAACGAAAAGTTCAAGGCGGCCGATCTCGCCGACCTTGCGCAGGTCGAGGCGATCTGCGAGGGCGTCGACGGCATTCTGCATTTCGGCGGCTATTCGGTCGAAGGACCCTGGGACGCGATCCTGCAGTCCAACATCATCGGCTGCTACAATCTGTTCGAGGCGGCGCGCAAAAAGGGCGTCAAGCGCGTGATCTTCGCCTCATCCAATCACGCGGTCGGGTTCTATCCGCGTCATTACCGCATCGGCACCGACGTCACCGCGAGGCCGGATAGTCGTTATGGTGTGAGCAAGGTGTTCGGTGAAGGCGTCGGCGCGCTCTATGCCGACAAGCACGGCATCAAGGTCACGTGCCTCCGGATCGGCAATTTCGGCGAGGCGCCGCTCGACCACCGCAGGCTCTCGATCTGGCTCAAGCCGGAAGACCTCGTCCAGCTCTGCCGCATCGGGCTCGAGCATCCCGACATCCATTTCGAGGTGCTGTACGGCGCGTCCTACAATGAGCGCTCGTGGTGGGACAATCACCGCGCCTACGACCTCGGCTATCGTCCGACCGGAAGGGCTGAAGATTTCCGCGAGCACGCGATGGCCGAGCAGGCCAAGCTGTCGCCGGATCCGGTCGGCGATTACTACCAGGGCGGTGCGTTCTGCAGCATGGAGTTCGACGGCGACAAGGAGAGGGTGATCGACTGGAAGAAGTGATCAATCCTCGCATTGCGGCAGTTGCTTCACGGCTTCGGTGTGCTGCTGCGCGTCCTTCGAACCTTGCCCGGATGTCTTGGGCGGGCTGCCGGGCCCGTCAAAGGTCTCGGCGAAGTGCGTGAGGGGAAAGGCGAGGCTGATGGTCTGCCCGGTGAGGTTCTTGGCTTCGACGGCGATGGTCTGCGCGTGCTTCAGCCGCTCGATCATTTCGCCATCGGCCTCGAGCGTGCCGCCGCAGCCGAGCGTGTAGCAATGCGGCCTGGCGATCTGGATCGGCTCGTCCTGATCGATGCGGAGGCTGATCGTGCCTTCCAGCATGGTCCGCGTTCCGACATTGGCGCTCACGATCGCGCGCTTGCTGCTCTGCGGCGAGACGCTGAGCGTGCCGCCCGATGGCGAGCACTGACCGCGCGCGGCGGCGCCGACGAAGCAACTCGCCTCCGTCAGGCATGTCTTAGTCCAGGGCTCGTAGGTGAGCTGCGTCGCGCGCGGATCGGCCGCCTCGCCGACGCCGCCAAGCGCAAGCTGCACGGCCAGCGATCCAAGGAATATAGCCACATAGCGCATCGCCGTCTCCTTCACGAGGAGGCCGCGTATCGCGCTATTGCGGCTTTTTGTCGTTGGAGATGCGGACGAGATAATCCGCCTTGCTGTACTGCATGTGATCGACGCAAAGCTGCGCCAGCGCCCAGCTGTCGCGGCCCTTCAAGAGCTCTATCATCAATTCGTGCTGGCGGCGCGACAATGCGAGGCCCTCGCTGTCGGCGAGGTTCTTGGCGCGCATCGGCAGCGTCAGGTTCATGTAGTCCTGCAGCGAGCGGACCAGATAGGGATTGCCGCAGGCGGAGAACAGCGCGAGGTGGAACGCATCGTTGGTCTCGTGAATGCCGCGCATGTCCTGCGCCTCGGCCTTGATGCAGTAATGCCGTTGCAGCTCGCTCAACTGGTCGATCAGGCTTTGCGGCGCGGGCAGGGCGATCATCAGCGCGGCCTGGCGCGTCAACATCTCGCGCACCTCATAGATCTGCCGCACTTCCTCGGCCGAATAGAACCGCACCGTGGCGCCGACATTCTTCTCGCGCAGCACGATGCCCTGGCGCTCGAGCTGGAACAGCGCCTGGCGGACGAAATGCCGGCTCGCGCCGTAGCGCTGCATCAGGGTATCCTCGACCAGCCGCAAACCGGGCGCGAAGCGGCCGAAGATGATGTCCTCCTCCAGCCGGCGGATCACTTCCGCCTGTTCCTCCTCGCGCGAGGGGGCCTGGAGTTCGGGCAATGTGGGCTCGGCTGTCATGCGCTCTCGGCTTCGGATCGGTGCCTGAGGTCAGCATGGCGCCACGGTTATTGTCAATAATGGGGGCGATTTTGCCGCAGACCAGCCACAAGCCGCGACCAGATTATCTCATATTGACAATAATTCCTGCCGCTCCTTAAGTGCGGCCGAACAACCACGGGACGAGAAGAAAATGGCCGACGGACTTCGCAAGGGACTGACAAGCTATGGTGACGCCGGCTTCTCGCTGTTCCTGCGCAAGGCGTTCATCAAAGCGATGGGCTATTCGGACGATGCGCTCAATCGGCCGATCGTCGGCATCACCAACACCTACAGCGACTATAATCCCTGCCACGGCAACGTGCCTCAGATCATCGAGGCCGTGAAGCGCGGCGTGATGCTGTCGGGCGCGATGCCGTTCGTGTTCCCGACCATTTCGATCGCCGAGAGCTTTGCGCACCCGACCTCGATGTATCTGCGCAACCTGATGGCGATGGATACCGAGGAGATGATCCGCGCCCAGCCGATGGATGCGGTGGTCGTAATCGGCGGCTGCGACAAGACCTTGCCGGCGCAGATCATGGCCGCGATCAGCGCCGATCTGCCGACCGTGGTGATTCCGGTCGGGCCCATGGTGGTCGGCCATCACAAGGGCGAGGTGCTCGGCGCCTGCACGGACTGCCGCAGGCTGTGGGGCAAGTATCGCGCCGGCGAGATCGACGACAACGAGATCGAGGCCGTGAACGGCCGCCTCGCGCCTTCGGTCGGCACCTGCATGGTGATGGGCACTGCCTCCACCATGGCCTGCATCACCGAGGCGCTCGGCCTGTCGCTGCCGATGAGCGCGACGATCCCGGCGCCGCATGCCGAACGCTTCCGCTCCGCCGAGGCCAGCGGCCGCGTCGCCGCCGAGATGGCGAAGACCAAGGGACCGAAGCCGAGCGAGATCCTGACGCCATCCTCGTTCCGCAACGCCCAGGTCGTCATGCAGGCGATCGGCGGCTCGACCAACGGGCTGATCCATCTCACGGCGATCGCCAACCGCTCGCCGCACAGGATCGACCTCGAGGCGTTCGACAAGCTCGGCCGCGAGGTCCCGGTGCTGGTCGACCTCAAGCCGTCGGGCGAACACTACATGGAGCATTTCCATCATGCCGGCGGCGTGCCGAAGCTGATGGCGCAGCTCGGCGACCTCATCGACCTCGATGTCAAAACCATCACCGGCCAGACCTTGCGCGAGGTCGTCGCCAATGCCGAGGATGTACCGGGGCAGGACGCGATCCGCTCCAAGGCGAACCCGATCAAGTCCGAAGGCGCGATGGCGATCCTGCACGGCAATCTCGCGCCGCGCGGTGCCGTGATCAAGCAGTCGGCGGCGAGCCCGAAACTATTGCAGCACACCGGCCGCGCCGTGGTGTTCGAATCGGTCGAGGACATGACGCTGCGGGTCGACGATCCCGCGCTCGATGTGACCGCCGACGACGTCCTGGTGCTGCGCAATGCCGGCCCGAAGGGCGCGCCCGGCATGCCCGAGGCGGGTTACCTGCCGATCCCGAAGAAGCTCGCGCGCGCCGGCGTGAAGGACATGGTCCGCATTTCCGATGCCCGGATGAGCGGCACCGCGTTCGGCACTATCGTGTTGCACATCACGCCGGAATCCGCCGTCGGCGGTCCGCTCGGGCTGGTGCGGAACGGCGACATGATCCGGCTCGATGTCGCCAAGCGCAGCATTGATCTGTTGGTTGACGAGGCCGAATTGCAGAAGCGCCGCGCCGCGCTCGCGCCGGCCGGTACGCCCGATTGGGCCAAGCGCGGCTACGCGCATCTCTTCAACGACACCATCCTGCAGGCCGATGAGGGCTGCGACTTTGACTTCATGCGCGCCAAGGGGAAGTAGTTCGGTCTCGATTGGCATCGCAGTCGAATTGTCGATAATTTCCGACTGCGAAGCGCCCGCTTGGGCCTCGACGACCTGATTACCTCTGTTTTATTGACAATCCTGCGCGACTGATGGGATGATCCCCTCAATTAAAAACAGGGGGAACGTCGCGATGGGCCATTCAGCCAGGATCGTCGGGATTGCGATGGCGGCGGCAGCGTTGCTGCTGCCGCCGCGCGCTGGCGCGCAGGAAGTCAAGCACTACCGCTTCGCGCACGATCAGCAGCTCAACACCGGATACAGCGTGGCCTACGACATGTTCTCCGCCAAGCTCAAGGAGTTGAGCAAGGGGACCATGATCGTCGATCAATATCCGGGCGCCCAACTCGGACAGGAGCCGCAGCTGCTGCAGCTCGTGAAATCCGGAGACATCGAATTCGCGATCATCTCATCGGCGAACACCGCGACTATCTCGCCGCAGGCCGGTGTGATGTCGCTGCATTTCCTGTTCCGCGACGCCAACCATGTGGTGAAGGCCCTTGCGGATCAGAAGGTGATTGACGCGATCAAGGCGATGATTGACGACACGTCGCAAGGCCTTCATGTCATCGCGACGGGCAGCCAAGGCGTAAGGAGCATCTACGCCAGGAAGGAAATCCATAAAGTCAACGATCTCAAGGGGGTGAAAATTCGTGTTCAGGCGACGGCCACGGAGGATACGATTTTCCCGGCTTACGCCGCGCAAACCGTCCATATGCCGTTCGGCAGCGTGTACACGTCGCTGCAGACCGGCGTCGTCGAGGCGGCGGAAAACAGCGTGAACGTTTACCTCGTCAACAAGCACTACGAAGTCGCGCCGGTGCTCTCGATGACCGAGCATGAGGCCAACAATGCGCTGTTGTTCATCAGCGACAAGCTGTGGCAGAGCCTTTCAGCGGAGCAGAAGAACTGGGTGACGACGGCGGCCGCCGAGGTGAGCACGAAGGAGCCTGCCAAGGCGTTCGAACTGGAAAAGGCCGCAGCGGCAAAGCTGAAGTCATTCGGCGTCAAGGTGGTCGAGGATGTGGACAAGAAGAGTTTTACCGCGATCGCCGATCCCTATCTCGACAAGCTCGCCAAGGATCTCGGCCCGCATGCGGAGAAGATCAAGAATTTGATCCGCGCGATCAACTAGAGCCCGAGGTTGACGCGGAGCGCGAGCCATGGCCATCGCCGACACACTGGTGCTGCAACGGCAGCGGTATCTGAAATGGCGGGCGCTCGACCGGCTCGAGCTGATCCTGATGATGCTGTGCGGCCTGCTGTGCTTCGGCTTCTCGCTCTCGGTGACCGCCGATATCGTCACCCGCACCATCGGTCATCCCTGGCTGTGGCTGCAGGAGGTGACCTCGACGCTGTTCATCTACGCGATCTTCATCGGGGCCGCGGTCGCGACACGACGCAACGACCATCTCTATCTCACCGCGATCTCCGAAGCGATGCATGGCAGGTCGCGGCTGTTCGTCGAGATCGTCATCCGTCTGGTGGTGCTGGGCGTCGCTTTCTGCCTGGTCTGGTATGGCTATCAAAATTACCTCCGAGGCTTCGGTAGCTTCCGCCTGCCGTCGGGTACGCCGATCGCCTCGCTCTATGCGGTGATCCCGCTGTCCGGCATCCTGATCGGCCTGTTCACGATCGAGCAGCTCATCAACGGGATCCGCAATAGCTTCGACCATCCGGAGCCACCGGATGACGACCTTCCGATTCCTGCGATCGATACCCGCGCGACGACGGGAGTGCAGCCGTGAGCGCACCGGTCGTGCTTGCGCTGATGTCGTTCTGCTTCCTGTTCTTCGGTTATCTCGGCGTGCCCGTGCCGTTCTCGCTGATGGCCGGCGTGTTCGTCGGCGCAGTGCTATCAGACGTCTCGCTGGCGGCGATCATCCAGAAGATCTTCGACGGCGTCGATTCCGAGGCGCTGCTTGCGATCCCGTTCTTCCTCTTGGTCGGCGAGCTCATGAGCTCGGCGAATGTCGTGGTCCGCATCGCCAATCTGTCGGTTTCGCTGGTGGGGCACATCAGGGGCGGGCTGTCGCAGGTCGTCGTCGTCTTCAGCATGTTCTTCTCGGAGATGTCGGGCTCGACCACCGCCGACGTTGCGGTCATGAGCCGGGCGCTCGGCGGGCCGATGCGGCGGGAAGGCTATGAGCCGGCCTTCATCGCCGCGATCATCGCCTCGGCGTCGACGATCGCAGCGCTGGTGCCTCCGAGCATCACGGCGGTGGTCTATGGCGCGGTCGGCAATGTCTCGATCGCCGGGCTGTTCATGGCCGGCGTGGTCCCCGGGCTGATGATCGGCTTCGGACTGATGATCTACTGCTACTTCTTCGGTCCCTCGGGCCTGCGCAAGCCGCGCGCGCCGCTGCGCCAGGTGGCGTTCGCCGCCGGTGACGCGGCGCTGCCGATGATGATCCCGGTGATTTTGCTGGGCGGCATCCTGACCGGCTGGTTCACGCCGACCGAGGCCGGGGTCGTCGCGGTCGCCTACATCATCGTCGTGGTGATCCCGGCGCTGAACCGTGGGCACCTGAAGAAGATCCCGTATGATTTCTGTCTGGCCGGCCTGATCTTCTCGCTGCCGCTGATCACGATCGGCGCGGCGAACGCGTTCGGCTGGATGCTGGCCTATCTGCGCGGCGCGATCTACATCGCGGACTGGATCACCTCGATCGCCGGCAACGACCCGCACCTCATCATGCTCTTGATGGTGCTGCTGTTCACCGTGGTCGGCGACTTCATCGAGCCGGTGCCGACCATCATCATCTTCATGCCGCTGGTCAACGCGCTGACCCAGGCCGGCGACATCAACGGCGTGCATATGGGCGTGGTGTTGATCGCTACGCTGGCCTTCGGCCTGATCACGCCGCCTTACGGGCTCGTGCTGCTGATGGCCTCGAAATTCGTCGGCATCAGTTTCGCAAAAGCGTTGCGGGCGGCGCTGCCGATCTACGTCGTGTTCCTGGTCACGATCTGCTTCACGATCTATTTTCCGAAGGTCGTGCTGTGGCTGCCCAAGCAGGTGATCCCGGAATCGGTCGGCTGCTTCAAGGCACCCGGCGGCACGGGGTACATCTGCCCGAACTAGCCAAACCTCTACTTCGACTTGCTGGTGAACTTCTTCACGGCGACGCGGAAATCGTCGGTATGCATGGTCGTGATGATCTTATGTTCCTCGGCGTCGAGCTGCTGCTTGGTTGGTGTGGTGGCCGCCTGATACACCAGTGACTTGGTGGCCGCGATCGCGGCGGGCGGATTCTTTGCCAGGCGCTCGGCGAGCTGCCGCGTCGCAGCCTTCAGCTCGGCCGCGGGGACGGTCTTGACGACGAGACCCCATTCATAGGCCTGCTGCGCGGTGAACCCATCCTCGGCGAGGAAAATCTGCAGCGCGCGTCGGGTGCCGACCGTGCCGACGATGCCGACCGTGCTGCCGCCATCGGGCGACACGCCGATCTTGGCATAGGCGGGCGTGAAGCGGGCGTCGTCCGCGGCGATGCACAGGTCGGTCACGAAGGCGAGGCCCATGCCGGCGCCGGCCGCCGAACCATGCACGCTTGAGAGAACGATCTTCGGCATCCGCCGGACCGTCTCGATGAACGCGTGATAGTGGTGCAGCATCTCGCCGACCACGGGGGCGATGTTGTTGGCTTCGGCGGCGGCACCGATGGTCTGCAGATCGCCGCCGGCGCAGAAGGCGCGGCCTTCGCCCTCGATGACGAGCACGCGAACGTCCTTGTTGGCTTCGACCTCGGCGCTGAGCTGCTCGAGCTTCTTGGCGATCGTCATGTCGATCGCGTTGAACGCGGCCGGCCGGTTCAGCGTAATGGTCGCGATGGCGCCGTCGATGCGGAGCAAAGCGGGGTCAGTGGCGGAGGGGGCGGGTGCTGGCATATTGAAGACCTTGGGCTTGTTGGTTCCGGACATTTAAGGCCTTGGCGGGAGCCGTGGCAATCCGGTCCGGCGCCGCGGGTGCGCCAGAATCGCCTGGGACCCCCTTGCGTCCGCGCGAGCCATGAGGCCAAATGGCATGTGCCTTCGGTACGCAGACACGAGCGCTGTGGGGACGGGGCAAGCAAGCTAACATCGACAAGAGGAAACGGCATGGGTCACTCCTGCTCGCGCGTATTTGGGTTGTTCCGATGACAGGCTCGGTCATCATCGTCGGCGCCGGACATGCCGGCTTCCAGCTCGCGGCGTCGCTGCGCCAGGCCGGCTTTGCCGAGCGCATCGCTTTGATCAATGACGAAGGCCATTTGCCGTATCAGCGGCCGCCGCTGTCGAAGGGCTATCTGAAGGGGACCGGCGGGCCCGAGACCCTGATGTTCCGGCCCGACAAGTTCTACCAGGACAACAAGATCGACCTGATCACCGATCGCGCCCAAGCGATCGACCGCAATGCGCGGAAAGTGGCGCTCGCCTCCGGCACGTCGCTCGACTATGGCCATCTGGTGTTCGCGACCGGTGCGCGGAACCGGCTGCTGGATATCCCCAACGCCAAGCTCGACGCCGTCCGCTACCTGCGCATCCTGGATGAGAGCCAGGCGCTGCGCGATTTGATCGCGCCCGGCATGCGCGTCGTCGTGATCGGCGCCGGCTTCATCGGGCTCGAATTTGCCGCCACCGCCCGGGCCAAAGGCCTCGAGGTCGACGTGGTCGAGCTCGCCTCCCGCGTGATGGCGCGGGCGGTGACCGCGGAGATTTCCGAGTTCTCGCAATCCCGCCACAGCGCGGCCGGCATCCGGATTCATCTCGGGGTGCAGGTCACGGCGATCGAGGCCGATGGCGGCAAGGTTACCGGCGTCAGCCTGAGCAACGGCACGCACATCCCGGCCGATCTCGTCGTGGTCGGCGTCGGCGTGCTGCCGAATGTCGAGCTTGCCGCGGAGGCCGGGCTGCCGGTGGCATCCGGCATCATCGTCGACGAGTATCTGTTGACCGCCGATCCGAATGTTTCCGCGATCGGCGATTGCGCGCTCTACACCAGCAAGCGCTTCGGCGGGTCGCTGCGGCTGGAGTCGGTGCAGAATGCGACCGACCATGCGCGCTGCGTGGCGTCGCGGTTGACCGGCAAGACCGAGGTCTATGACGGCCTGCCGTGGTTCTGGAGCGACCAGGGCCCCGACAAGCTGCAGATGGCCGGCCTCACCACCGGCTACGACCGCGTCGTGGTGCGCGGCGATCGCGCGCAGGGCGCGTTCTCGGCGTTCTGCTATCGCGGCGACAAACTGCTCGGCATCGAGTCGGTCAATCGCGCCGGCGATCACATGTTCGGCCGCCGGCTGCTCGGTGCCGGCGGCTCGATCACGCCGGAGCAGGCGGCGGATGCGAGCTTCGATTTGAAGAGTGCGCTGACGTAGTCGAATCGTTGTCCCGGCGAAGACCGGGACCCATACTTCGCGGCGATCATTGGCGGAGACGAACGCAGTTACTGCGCGGGTGCCCCAAACTGTAGCCGGTGGTTATGGGTCCCGGCCTTCGCCGGGACGACGCGTGGAAAGAACGGCGCTAACCTCCTGCGCCGTCGGCATCGACGGCGCGGCCCCCATCCGTTGCACGCAAATCGAGGCGGCGGCGTTGGCGTAAGCCAGTGCGTCGCCGAGCGGCTTGCCAATGGCGAGCTGTGAGGCGAGGGCGCCGACGAAGCAATCGCCAGCGCCTGTGGTGTCGACGGCCTTGACCTCGCGTCCCGGCACGAGCAGCGGTTGGTCCTCGACCAGCGCCAGCACGCCGCGCTTTCCGAGCGTGACGCAAACGATTTTGCCTTGCCCTAAGGTCCTGGCCGCCTCGGAGAAGCGCTCCGGCGTGTCGCCGTCTCGCAGCTCCGTGCCAGTCAGGTAGCCGAGTTCGGTTTCGTTCAGAACGAGGATGTCGACGAGATCGAGCAGAGCCTTGTCGGCCTTTTTCGCCGGTGCCGGATTGAGGATCGTGGTGGCGCCGGCAGCGCGGGCGCGCCGGAAGAAGGCCACGATCGCCGGCAGCGGGATCTCGAACTGGCTGACCGCGACGTCACCCCTCGCGAGGATGGGGGCCGCGACATCATCGGCATCGACCAGCCCATTGGCGCCTGGCACAACGACGATCGTGTTGTCGGCGTTCGCAAGCGTGATGATCGCCGTGCCCGAATGCGTGCCGTCCGTGTCCTTGACGAAGGCGAGATCGACACCTTGTGCGACGAGGAACGTTCTCAGCTCCTTGCCAAACGCGTCGGTGCCGAGCCGGCCGATCAGCGTGGTCGGTATGCCGAGCTTGGCCGAAGCCACCGCCTGGTTGGCGCCCTTGCCTCCGGGAAAATAGAGCACGGCCTCGCCGGCGACGGTTTCGCCGATCCGCGGATGGCGCTCGGCGGTCGCCACCACGTCCATATTGATGCTGCCGGCGACGAAGACGCGCCCCATGGCCTAGCCCCATTCACCTCTATCAGGCCTCGGCGCGAAACTCCTGCTTGACCGCCGCGATATCCGCCAGCGTCGGCAGGCCTGCCTCGTTGCCGAGCTTCTGGATCTTGAAGGTCGAGGCTGCGCGCGCGAACTTGAAATGCTCATGCCAGCCTTTGCTCGGGTTTGAAAGGTAGGAGTAGATGTAGGCGCCGTGGAAGACGTCGCCGGCGCCGTTGGTGTCGATCACGCGCGCGCGCGGGATCGGGAAAGCCGGCAGCGTGCGCACTGTGCCGGCCTCGTCATACCAGAGCAGGCCGCGCTCGCCCATGGTGACGCCGCCGACCTTGCAGCCGCGGCCCTTGAGATAGTCGAGCATCTGCTCCGGCGTCTTGTCCATCTGCTCGCACAGGCGTTCGGCGACGATCGCAATGTCGATGAATGCGAGCAGCTCGTGGGTGTTGGTGCGCAGGCCGCCGCCGTCGAGCGAGGTCAGGATGCCATCCTCGCGGCACAGCTTCGCATAATGGATCGCGGCGTCCGGCTGGTGGCCGTCGATGTGCAGCGCACGGCAGCCCTTGATGTTCAGCAGCGGAAAGGGGTGGATGTGCTGGTCGTCGCGGCAGCGGACGATGGCGCGCTTGCCGTCGTTCGGCATGATGAAGGACAGCGAGGAGGAGTTGACCTTGCGGGGGTGGAACGAGATGCCGTACCTGTCGGCCATGTCCCAGAACATCCGTCCCAGCCAGTCATTGGCCATGGTGGCGATCAGGTCCGGCGGGACGCCGAGCTTGGCGCAGCAGAATGCTGCGGTCACGGCGTTGCCGCCGAACGACACCGCATAGGCGTCGGCGACGTGCTTTTCGTCGCCGACGGGCATGTGATCCGTGATGAAGGTGACGTCGATATAGGTCTGTCCGATGAAGAGAGCCTGCATTCGCGTTCCGTCGTGGCTTGGTGTGGTCCCGGCCGGCGGTTCCAGACTAGCATTGCTGATCGGCCGATATCGCTGAAAATATTCGCAACCCTGCCTGGTTTACAGGTAGAGATGATGGCTGTGCCGGGCCCTTCTGGCATGCGGCATAACGGCTGGCGGCAGTCCGTGGTTCCGGGCTGGGTTAAGGGAGAAACACAATGACGGCAGATTCGGGGAGGTTGCGGCCATGATTATCGGTCTCGATCACGTCGTCGTCCTGACCAGCGACATCGCTGCTGCCAGCGCGGCCTACGAGACGCTGTTCGCGCGGTCGCCTTCCTGGCGCTACAGCGGCGGCGGCGCGGACCGCACGCTGTTCACGCTCGACAACACCACGCTGGAATTGGTGGCGCCGCAGGGCGACGACGATGCAGCCCAGCGCGTCCGCAGCGCGCTCGCCACCCAGGGCGAGGGGCTTGCGAGCCTGTGCTTCCGCACCAGCGATATCGCGAAGACACACCGCAGGCTCGACCGCTTGACGCTAAAGCCCGAACCCGTCGCGGAGGTCGAGAGCCGCGACGACATCAGTGGCGCCACGCTGTCGTGGAAGCGTACGCGGGCCGCGACCGATGCGACGCGCGGCGTGCGCATGTTCTTCCTGGAACGCGAGCAGGAGCGGCCGCTGTCGGTCCGCACCACGACCGCATCGATCACCGCGATGGATCACGTGGTGGTTTCGACCGCCGATCCGGAACGCGCCGCAGCGCTCTATGGTGCTCGGCTCGGGCTCGACATGGCGCTCGACCGGTCGCATCCGGAGTGGGGCCGGCTGATGTTCTTCCGCTGCGGCGACCTCGTCGTCGAGGTCACGCACCGGCCGGGCAAATCGGAGACGGACGCGCCGGACCGGCTGCGCGGCATCTGCTGGCGCGTCGCCGACATCGACGCCACGCGTGCGCGGCTGATCGCCGCTGGTGTCGACGTCTCCGAGGTTCGTACCGGCCGCAAGCCCGGCACGCGCGTGATGACGGTGCGCAACGGCACCTGCGGCGTGCCGACGCTTCTGGTGCAGCCTTCGCAAGGAAAGCCAGACTAGGCTGCGCTTTATCCGCGCGTCGTCCCGGCGGCGGGTGTCGTAGGCAACTGCAGGCTTTGAATTTCTCGTCATTCCGGGGCTCGCGAAGCGAGAACCCGGAATCCATTCACCCACGGAACACGTTGTCCGATTGATTTCGGGTTCGTGCTGCGCACGCCTTCAGGTGCGCAATTGCGCACCGGGGAATGACGAGGAGGGTGGTTGCGAGAAATATTCCCGCATGGCCGTCACGACAACATTCGTTCTCAAACGTCGTTCGTCATGCTACATTCATCAATTCAGCATCACGGGCGATCGATTTGGCCAAGGCAAAGCGAATTCAGAGATGGCAGCGCGACCCCCAGGGGATGCGGCTGCGGATTCTCGAGGCGGCCAAGCAGGAATTCGCCGCCCATGGCCTCGCCGGGGCGCGGGTCGATCGCATCGCGGCCAATGCCGGCGCCAACAAGCGCATGCTGTACTACCACGTCGGCAACAAGGAGGATCTTTATCTCGAGGTGCTGGAAGGCGCCTATGAGAAGATCCGCGCCGAGGAGCGCACCCTTGATCTCGAGCATCTCGATCCGCCCGAGGCGATCGGGCGTCTGATCGACTTCACGTGGAACTATTTTCTGCGTAACCCCGAGTTCCTGGCACTGCTGAACACCGAAAACCTCGCTAAGGCGAAACACCTGAAGCGTTCGACCAAGGTCAAGTCGATGCACTCGCCCTTTGTCGAGATGATCCGCACCGTGGTGACGCGCGGGGTCGAGAGTGGCGATTTCCGCGTCGCGGTCGATCCGGTGCAGCTTTACATCTCGATCGCCGGGCTGGCGTTCTTCTATCTCTCCAACAGCGCTACGCTGAGCGTGATCTTCGGTCGCGACCTCTTGAAGAAGGACGCCCGCGACGAGCGCCTCGAGCACATGACCGCGCTGGTGCTGGCGGCGCTGACCGGCAAATCCACGGCGGCGTTCGGCGGCGCGATGCCGGTGCTGCGCGCGGCCGAGCACCGCGTGGTGTGAGGCGCACGTTCGCGCTCATCACTGATGCCCGTAGCCCGGATGGAGCGAAGCGCAATCCGGGCTACGAAGTCTCATCCGACAAAAATTCTCGCCTGACGAAAGTCGCGTATTTCGGCGCGATTTTGCCGCGCGCTTGGGGCTGGACAGTATTTATCCAACGGGTTAATTTCTGAACGAACAGAGAGACTGCAAAGGGAGCGTGACGTGGCGGAGGCAAAGAGCCCTTCGGGCCTGTCGAAGGTGCTGAATGCGGCGTGGGTACGTCCGTTCCTGTTTTTGGTTGTCATCGTGGCGGCCTGGGACCTCGCGATCCGCCTGTTCCATATTCCCGCCTACCAAATTCCCTCGCCCGGCGACGTCGTCGCGGTGCTGTGGAGCGACTGGCCGGAGCTGTTGCGGCAGTCCTGGCCGACAACCTATGCAACGATTTGCGGCTTCCTGCTCTCGGCGCTGTTCGGCATTCCCATTGCGATGCTGATCGCGGGTTCGAAGACGGTCGAGAGCTACGTCTATCCGCTGCTGGTGTTCTCCCAGTCCGTGCCGAAGATCGCGATCGCACCGCTGTTCGTGGTGTGGTTCGGCTTCGGCATCATCCCCAAGGTAATCTCCGCGTTCCTGCTCGGCTTCTTCCCCGTGGTGGTCTCGGCGGTGCAGGGCTTCAAGTCGGTCGACCCTGATATGGTCGATCTGGCGCGCGCGATGCAGGGCAGCCGCTTCCAGGTGTTCCGCGCGGTCAACCTGCCGCACGCGATGCCCGCGATCTTTTCCGGCCTGAAAGTCTCGGTGACGCTCGCTGTGGTCGGCGCCGTCGTCGGCGAGTTCGTCGGCTCCAACTCCGGCATCGGCTATGTGATGCAGCGCTCGATCGGCACCTTCGACCTGCCGACGATGTTCGCCGCGCTGGTGATCCTCGCGCTGCTCGGCGTCATCCTGTTCTGGATCGTCGACCGCATCGAGCGGCTGGTGATCCCCTGGCACGTCAGCCAGCGCGACGACATCATCTTCGCTTCCTAGCGCAGCAAACGGACAAGCGGTCCAAGCAAGGACCGCGGACAATAAAGGGAGAACAACCATGAAGCGTTTGATTGCGGTCGCAGGCGCCGCGCTGGCCTGGACCGCGCTTGCGGTGGCCCCTGCATCCGCGGCCGACAAGGTCGTGCTGATGCTGAACTGGTACGTCTATGGCGAGCATGCGCCGTTCTATTACGGCAAGGCCAAGGGCATCTATGCCGCCGAAGGTATCGACCTCGAGATCCAGGAAGGCCGCGGCTCGGCCGCGACCACGCAGGCGGTGGCCGCCAAGACCGCCGATTTCGGCTATGTCGACGTGCCGACGATGATGCGCGCCGCGGTGAAGGGCGCGCCCGTGATCGCCACCGGCGTGCTGCTGCAGACCAGCCCGATGTCGGCGATGAGCCTTGCCGAGAAGAACATCAGGAAGCCGGAGGACATCAAGGGCAAGACGGTCGCGATCACGCCGGCAGATTCGATGACGCAGATCTGGCCGCTGTTCCTGAAGAAGACCGGCCTGAAGGAAAGCGATTTCAACACCGTCGCCGGCGACGGCCAGACCAAGCTCAACGCCGTGATCAACGGCCAGGCTGACCTGCTGCTCGGCTACGTCATGGACCAGTCGATGAAGATCAAGGACGCCACCGGCAAGGACGTCTATCCGATCAAGTTCGCCGACTACGGCATCAACATGGTGTCGTCGGGCATCATCGCGAACTCCGACTATGTGAAGGCCAATGCGGACCTAGTCCGCCGCTTCATGTCGGCGACGACAAAGGCGGTGGAAGCCGCGGAGAAGGACCCGAAGGCGGCTGCGCAGTCGATCCTCGACGCCAACCCGAAGGGCGGCAAGATCGACACGTTGACGCAAGGCTTCGAACTGACGATCCCGCTCTATCGCACGCCGGAGACCAAGACCAAGCGGCCGTTCCAGGTCACCGACCAGAACATGACCGAGTCGGTCAATTTGATGGTCGAGTATGGCGGCCTCGACGCCAAGGCCAAGGCAAATCCGAAGGCATTCTACACCAACGACTATCTGCCAAAGGGCAATTCGTGAGCCATCACCGCCGACTGTCGTCCCGGCGAAGGCCGGGACCCATAACCACCGGCTCCAGTTGTTGCGAGAGGTCTCTCCCCATGTGCCCGAATGAAAGGCCGCGGCATATGGGTCCCGGCCTTCGCCGGGACGACGGGTGGAGGGGGCTGCGATGAATCCTGCGACGAAACCAACCCCCGTCAGCCAGCCCGCCGCGCATCTGCGGCTGGTGTCGGACCGCGCGGCCGGCATCACGCTGTCGGGCGTCTCGAAGACCTACCGGTCGCGCGACGGTGATGTGCCGTCGCTGCGGCCGCTCGATTTCACCATCAATGACGGCGAGTTCTTCGTCGTGGTCGGGCCCTCCGGCTGCGGCAAGTCCACGCTGCTCAAGATGATCTCGGGCCTGCTGCCGCCGACGACGGGCGAAGTGCTGATCGCCGGCGAGCCGGTGACCAGGCCGCACGGCAATGTCGGTATCGTGTTCCAGAATGCGCTGCTGCTGCCGTGGCGCAACATCCTCTCCAACGTGATGCTGCCGATCGACATGAAGCAGCTGCCGCGGGACAAATATCTTGCCCGTGCCAGGGACCTGCTGAAACTGGTCGGCCTCGAGGGTTTCGAGAAGAAGCTGCCCTGGCAGCTCTCCGGCGGCATGCAGCAGCGCGCCTCGATCTGCCGCGCGCTGGTGCACGATCCGAAGATCATGCTGATGGACGAGCCGTTCGGCGCGCTCGACGCCATGACGCGCGAGCGGATGAATGTCGAATTGATGCGGATCCAGCGCGAGACCGGCAAGACGGTCCTGTTGATCACGCACTCGATCCCGGAAGCCGTGTTCCTCGCCGACCGCGTGCTGGTGATGACCGAGCGGCCCGGGGCGATCGCCGCGATCTACGACGTGCCGATGCCGCGGCCGCGCTCGCTCGAGACGATGTCCGATCCTGTCTTCAACGAACTGGTGCAGCGGATCCGGAAGCATTTCTTCACACAGGGGTCGCTGGACTAACACCCGAGCCTTCAATGCCGCTTCGCCTCAAGGTCAACGATATCGCGTTCTTCGAACGGCCGCTGGTGTTCGCCCGGCCGTTCCGCTTCGGCGCGGTGACGATCACCGCGTCGACGCAGATGTTCGTGCAGGTCGAGATCGAGGTGGAAGGCAAGGGGCGCGCCACCGGCGCCGGCGCCGAGATGCTGGCGCCGAAATGGTTCGACAAGCGGCCGCGTCTGACCGAAGCGCAGTCGCTTGACGGGCTTCGCCGCTCGCTTGCGATTGCACGCGAGCTCTACCTGGCGAAGGGCTTTGACACAGCATTCGGCCTCCATGCCGAACGTATCGGCCCGCAGGTTGCAGCCTGCGCTGCCGAAGACATTCCGCCGCTTGCCGCCGGCTTTGGCCCGGCCGAGATCGACAAGGCGATCCTGGATGCGCTGCTGCGCGCCGCCGGCGCGAACTTCTTCGACGGCATGGCCGGCAATATCGCCGGCATCGACGCGCGGCTGACGGCGGATCTCGAGGATGCGGCCATCGCGCGGTTCCTGTCGACGCGCAAGCGGCTTGACCGTGTCGCCGTCAGGCACACGGTCGGAATGGACGACAAGGTTGAAGGCGAGGGCGGCGTCGCCGACCGCAACGAGAACGCCGGTGCGCGCTATTTCAAGCTCAAGCTGAACGGCGATCCCGCGCATGACGCGGCGCGGCTGTCGCGGATCGGCAGCGAGCTTGCAAAGCTGCCTTACGCAACCAGGATCACGCTCGACGCCAACGAGCAATATGCCGACCTTGCCGCGCTGAACGCGCTGGTCGACCGGCTCGACCATGACGCGGCGCTGCAGCCGATCAGGGCAAACCTGCTCTATATCGAGCAGCCAATGCCGCGCGATATCACAAGAGCCTCGCCGCTCGGGAAACTGGCGGCGCACGGCTTCATCATCGACGAAGCCGACGATTCCTATGATGCATTCCCGCAGGCGCGCGCGCTCGGCTATCGAGGCATCTCCTCGAAATCGTGCAAGGGCGTCTACAAATCGATCATCAACGCCACCCGTGCGGCGGTGTGGAGCGCGGATGGCGGCCGGTATTTCGTCAGCGGCGAGGACCTGACCTGCCAGGCCGGGCTCGGCGTGCAGCAGGACCTCGCGCTCGGGGCGTTGATCGGCGTCGCCCATGCCGAGCGCAACGGGCATCATTATGTCGATGGCTTTGCCGACACCCCGGCTGACGAGGCCGACGCCTTCCTCACCGCGCATCCCGATCTCTACACGCGCGAGGGCGGTAAGGTCCGCCTCGCGATCCATGACGGCGATCTGCTGACCGGATCGATCGCCGCCGCGCCGGGCTTTGCCAGTTCGATCCATCCGAACTGGTCGACCATGCAGCCGCTCAAGCGGCCAACATCACGCGTTTCGCAGGAGCAAGCAGTATGACGACCAAACGCCTCGGCCTGATCATGAACGGCGTCACCGGCCGGATGGGGCTCAACCAGCATCTGGTCCGCTCGATCGTCGCGATCCGCGAGCAGGGCGGTGTGCAGCTCGCGAACGGCGACCGCGTCATGCCCGATCCGATCCTGGTCGGCCGCGACGCCGAGAAGGTCGGCGCGTTGGCAAAACGCTACAGCATCGAACGCCACACCACCGATCTCGATCGCGCGCTCGCGGACAAGGGCGACACCGTGTTCTTCGACGCCGCCACCACGCAGGCGCGGCCTTCGCTGCTGACCAAGGCGATCAATGCCGGCAAGCATGTCTATTGCGAGAAGCCGATCGCGACCAATCTCGAGGAGGCCGTTGCGGTCGTGAAGCTCGCCAATGCCAAGGGCGTCAAGCACGGCACCGTGCAGGACAAGCTGTTCCTGCCGGGGCTGAAGAAGCTCGCTTTCCTGCGCGACTCCGGCTTCTTCGGTCGCATGCTCTCGGTGCGCGGCGAGTTCGGCTACTGGGTGTTCGAGGGCGGCTGGCAGGAAGCGCAGCGGCCGTCGTGGAACTACCGCGCCGAGGACGGCGGCGGCATCATCCTCGACATGGTCTGCCACTGGCGCTACGTGCTCGACAATCTGTTCGGCGAGGTCGAGAGCGTGACCTGCCTCGGCACGACTGACATCCCCGAGCGCTATGACGAGACGGGCAAGAAATACCAGGCGACCGCCGACGATTCCGCCTACGCCACCTTCCGCCTGAAGGGCGGCGTCATTGCGCACATCAACATGAGCTGGGTGACGCGCGTCTACCGCGACGACCTCGTCACCTTCCAGGTCGACGGCACCCATGGCTCGGCGGTGGCGGGCCTGACCGACTGCGTGATCCAGGCGCGTCAGGCAACACCGCGCCCAGTGTGGAATCCGGACGAGAAGCGGATGCATGATTTCTATGCCGACTGGCAGAAGCTGCCCGAAAACGTCGTCTACGATAACGGCTTCAAGGAACAGTGGGAGATGTTCATCCGCCATGTCTGCGAGGACGCGCCCTACAAATACACCCTGCTCGAAGGCGCCAAGGGCGTGCAGCTCGCCGAATGCGCGCTGAAGAGCTGGAAGGAGCGGCGCTGGATCGACGTCGCCCCGATATCAGTCTGAGAAGGGACTTTGTCATGAACAAGCCTGTCCGACCGATGTCATCGCTGTCGCTGAAGCTGCCGACCGCTGGCGGCGGCCTGGAGACCTATCGCCTGGCGGCGTCGCGGACCTTTCCGGCGAAGCTCGAGGGTACGCTGAACCGCATGGCATTCTCGGCCGCGCATGTGGTGGCCGATCCGCGCGCCGACGTCGATCCCTGGCTGGCCGCGGCGATCGACTGGGACAGGACGATCGCGTTTCGTGAGCACGTCTGGGACCTCGGCCTCGGCGTCGCCGAAGCCATGGACACCGCGCAGCGCGGCATGGGGCTGGACTGGGCGACCTCGCTCGAACTGATCCAGCGCTCGGTAAAGGCGGCAAAGGCCAGGGGCAGCGCGCTGGTGTTCTCCGGCGCCGGCACCGACCATCTCGCGGTCGAGGACGCCAGGTCGATCGACGATGTGATCCGTGCCTATGAGGAGCAGATCGCTGCGGTGGAGCAGGCCGGCGGCCGCATCATCCTGATGGCCTCGCGCGCATTGGCAAAGCTCGGCAAGAGCGCGGAGGATTACGCCGGGGTCTACGACCGTGTGCTGTCGCAGGTTCGTGAACCCGTGATCATCCATTGGCTCGGCGACATGTTCGATCCGGCGCTATCAGGCTACTGGGGCACGGCCGATCTCGACAAGGCGATGGATACGGCGGTTGCCATCATCAACGCCAATGCGGCCAAGGTCGATGGCGTCAAGGTCTCGCTGCTCGACAAGCAGCGTGAGATCGACATGCGGCGCCGGCTCGATGCCCGCGTGAAGATGTACACCGGCGACGACTTCAACTATGCCGAACTGATCGCCGGCGACGACCAGGGATTTTCCCACGCGCTGCTCGGCATTTTCGATGCGATCGCACCGGCGGCTTCCTACGCGCTGTCGCGGCTCGCCGCCGGCGACGAGGCCGGCTTCCACGATGTGCTGGGACCAACGGTGCCGCTGTCGCGCCACATCTTCAAGGCGCCGACGCGCTTCTACAAGACCGGCATCGTGTTCATGGCCTATCTCAACGGGCACCAGGATCACTTCACCATGGTCGGCGGGCAGGAGAGCGCGCGCTCGACCTTGCATCTTGCCGAGCTGTTTCGGCTCGCCGACAAGGCCGGTCTGCTCGCCAATCCGGAGCTAGCTACGCGCCGGATGACGACGATCCTGACCACGCGCGGCATCGACGCCTGATGCGCGACTTTTCCAATGATCACCGCTGGCTGTCGCTGAACACAGCGACCGTCCGCAAGCAGGGCGATCTCCTCGCCATCGTCGAGGCCTGCGCGCGCCATGGCATCCGTGCCATCGATCCCTGGCGCGACCAGGTCGCAGCCGTCGGCCTCGATCGCGCCGTCCGTGCGGTCAAGGATGCCGGGCTCGATCTGTCGGGCTATTGCCGCGGCGGCATGTTCACGGCAGATGGCGCGCATCGCAGCGAAGCGCGCGACGACAATCGCCGTGCTGTCGACGAGGCGGCAGCACTCGGCGCCTCCTGCATCGTGCTGGTGGTGGGCGGCCTGCCGCAATATTCACGGCCGGGCAGCGCGGCGTCCAAGGATATCGCGTTGGCACGATCGCAGGTGCATGACGGCATCGCGGAAATGCTGGATTATGCGAAGCAGGCCAAGCTGCCGCTCGCGATCGAGCCGCTGCATCCGGCCTATGCCGCCGACCGCGCCTGCGTGAACACCACGAAGCACGCGCTCGATATCTGCGACGCACTCGATCCCGGCAGAACCGGCGCGATCGGTGTCGCGCTCGACGTCTATCACATCTGGTGGGATCCGGAACTGATGAGCCAGATCGCGCGCGCCGGCCAGGATCGCCTGCTCGCGTTCCATGTCTGCGACTGGCTGGTGCCGACCAAGGACATCCTCAACGACCGCGGCATGATGGGCGACGGCGTTATCGACATCAGATCGGTGCGCGCCGCCGTCGAGGCGCAGGGCTTTGCCGGCTATTCGGAGATCGAGATTTTCTCGAATGACTGGTGGGGCCGTCCGCTGGACGAAGTGCTGCGTACCTGCATCGAGCGGCACCGGACGGTGGTCTAGGACGCCGGCAGGTGGGCGCAGTGCTGCATGCGCGCCTCGTGCCTCATTACGACTCTTCGTTGCGGTGCTCGATCTCCAGCGTGACGAGGCGCGCCAGCAGCGTTGCCGGATAGAGCTGGCCGAAGATCGCCTCGAGATTGCACAGGCTCCGCGCGATCGGATGCAGCGGAGCGACGTCGCCATAACCTGTCGTTGTGAGCGTGGCGAAGCTGAAATAGAGGACGCGGCTCGCCAATGTCGGGCTGTCTTCCACCTTCATGCCGGGAAATGCGTCGGGCCTCAGCGTGCCGACAAAGGTGTAGAGCGCCGCGAAGATCACGGCGACCGTGAGATAGAGCAGGACCGCGCCGATCACACGGTGATAGGTGACGCGGCCTGGCGCGAACGTCGCGCGCGCCACCGTCACCGCCATGGTGAGGCCGACGAGCAGCCAGGATGCGGCGAACAGGTTGAGATCGAAAATTGAAGGTGAGCGTAGTCTCAGGATCCCGCCCGTGACGATCATGACGAGCGCGACCAGCATCGTGACGACCGCCAGCGTGCTGCCCGACATCAGGAAGACGCCGCCGACCAGGACCAGCGCGAGCAGGAGCTCAAAAATCTGGAATTCGAACAGGCCCAACGCCTGCAACGGCGCCACCACGAAAATCATGACCAGGAGCAGGACAGTGAGCACCGTCAACAAGGAATCTCCCCAGCGCTCGCGTAGCTCGCCAGTGCTCATCCAGCCGCGCTTCATTCCCGCCCCGTCATTCGGCATTGCTTCGGGATGCCGGTACCGGACATTGCTGCGCGCCGGCCGCAAAGGCAAGATGGGGGACTGGTATTCTGTGGCGCGCCCGGCGATCCGGAGCGCCGGCCGGCCGTCTCAGGGGCTCGCGACCCGCTGCAGCGTGTTGAAGCGGGCTTTCTGCTCGCTGCTCAGCATCGCATAGAACTCGTCCAGTGCAGGCTCGATCAGCTTCGCGGCCTTCTGCATGGCCTCGAGCCGGTGCTGCATCGCCTCCAGCCGGCCGACTGGCGTCAGCGGCACGTCGTTCGGGCAGGCCGCCTGCAGGTCCGCTATGGCTTTTGTGGTCGCATCGCTCAGGCGATCGAGCGCTTCCTTCTGCTTGCCAGCCGGATGAAGCGAGGCCTCGATCCGGTTGATCGGCAGGTGGGCCAGGTCGGATTTCGAATCGCCGCAATTGCCGGTTTGCGCGGTCGCCTCCTGCTGCTGCGGCGAACGCTCCCCGACGTGCGGACCAAGCGCATTGAAGCGGGCCTGTTGCTCGTCGCTGAGCGAGCTGTAGAAATTCTCCAGCGCCGGCCGCACGATCTTGATCGCCTCGAGCGTCGCGCTGATGCGGTTCTGCATCGACCGCAAACGGCCGGTGGGCGTCATGGCATAGCTGTCCGAACAGGAGTCCTTGAAGATATCGGCGGCCTTTGCCGCTGACGTCTTCAATTCGTCGAGCAGGGCGCGCTGCTGCTGGTCCGGCCGTACCGCCCGCGCGATGTCGGCAAGCGGCCAGGCCGTGACGCCCTTGTCCGGTTCGCCGCAGAGCTGCTTGATTGCCTGCGGGCTCGTGTCGGTGCGTTGACGGGACCGATCGCGGCCTGTGGTCGCCGGATAGTCGCCAGGATTGATGCTGGCATAGGCGGAGTAGGGACTGTTGGTGTCCCAGAACACGGTGTCGACGAAGTCGTCATAGGCGTAGGCCCAATAGCCGGGCTCGTAGGCATAGGACCAGAACGTGTAGTCAAAGATGTCCGAATAGGCGTAGGGCCAGAACACCGGCCCAAGCCACGCCACGAAGGCCGCGTGGCTGCCGCGGCGCCAGGCATGCCGGGGCGCCCAGCCGCCTTGGCGCGCCGCAAGCCCTGCTTGGCCTTGCGCACCTGCCTGCTCGCGGAAGCGCGCGGCAAATCGCTCGCGCTGAGCCGCCTGCGTCGCGGCCGTGGTCGCGACCGCAGCGCCAACCGTCGCTGCCGGCGCCAATCTCTGCCGGCGGGTAACGTCGGCCTGCTGCGCACGCTGCTCGCGCTGCAACAGGCGGTTCTGCGCCTGCAGGGCACGGTCATGGACGCGTTGCGCGCGTGCGCCTTGGACCTTTTGCGACTGCAATTGCTGCACGCGCTGCTGCAGGCGATCGATCCGGGTCTGCCGCTCAGTGGTCTGGCGCGAGAGCGCGTCACGCTGCCGCTGCTGCGCCGCCTGCTGGCGTTGCTGGATCATTTGCTGGTGCTGCTGCGCGCGCTGTTGAACGCGCTCCGTCGGCGACGGCCGCTCGCTCAAGCGCGAAGTTGGGCTCGGGCGTGATGGCGCCGCGATATGCGGAGCTTGACGCTGCGGTGCTCCTCGACGGAATTCGGGGCGTGGCGTTGCGACACGCGGCGCGGCGATATGGGGGGCCAGGCGCACAGACGGGGCGGCGAAATGCGGGGCCGGGCGCGGCGCCATCGCCGGTCGCTGCGGGGCGTGGAACGCGGGTGCTGCCGGCCGTGCCATCGCGGGTGGCCGAGCCATTGCAGGCGGTCTCGCCATTGCGGGCGGCCTGGCCATCGCGGGAGGGGCGGCGTGTACCATCGGCGCGGCGGGACGCGCCATTGCGGCCGGTGCAGCCGGCCTTGCCGCCGGTGGACCTTTTCCGTGTGGCTGGGCGGACGCGCCGCCGTTCGCCACGAGCATCGAGCTGCCAATCGAAAAGACAACAAACAAAGCGCGACGGGAAAGCATGAGCGTAGCTCTCCTTTCAACAGTCGCCCGCAGTGCTTCAACGCACTGACGTCGGATTCGTTCGTTGTGGCTACGGCCGGCGTTACGGTCTTCCGGCGCGGGGAACCGTCAGGAGACGTCCTGCGTGAGGGTCGCCGCGATCCGCTCCGTCGCCCAGTCGACCTGATCGCCGGTGATCACCAGCGGCGGAGCGATCCGGATGGTGTGCTCATGGGTGTCCTTGGCGAGAATGCCGCGCGCCTGCAGCGCCAGACAGTAGCGGCGGGCACCGCCGGCTTCCGGATGCAGCTCGATCGCCAGCATCAGCCCGCGCCCGCGCACCTCGCGGATGACGTTGGCGCGGATGTCCTGCAAGCCGGCGAGAAAGCGCGCGCCCTGTTGCGCCGCGTTCTCGATCATTCCCTCGTCGATCAGCACGCGCAGCGCCGCCCGCGCCACCGCGCAGGCCAGCGGATTGCCGCCGAAGGTCGAGCCGTGCTGGCCGGGCCGCAAGGTGCCGAGCACGGCGTTGTTGGAAAGCACCGCCGACACCGGATAGAAGCCGCCCGACAGCGCCTTGCCGAGCAGCGTCACGTCGGCTTCGATCCCTTCGTGCTGCTCGGCGAGCAGCTTGCCGGTGCGGCCGAGCCCGGTCTGAATCTCGTCGAACACGAGCATCACATTGTGCGCGGTGCACAGCTCGCGCACGCGGACGAAATAGCCTGGCGGAGGAATGATGACGCCGGCCTCGCCCTGGATCGGCTCGACCAGGAAGGCCGCGGTGTTCGGCGTGATCGCCTGCTCAAGCGCGGCGGCATCGCCGAACGGGATGATCTTGAAGCCCGGCGCGAACGGGCCGAAATGGTCGCGCGAGCCGGGGTCGGTCGAGAAGCCGACGATCCCGAGCGTGCGTCCGTGGAAATTATTGGCGCAGACGATGATCTCGGCCTGCCCGTCCGGCACGCCCTTGACCTCATAGGCCCATTTGCGCACCGACTTGATCGCGCTCTCCACCGCTTCGGCGCCGCTGTTCATCGGCAGCACCTTGTGCGAGCCGGTCAGTTCCGCGAGCTCGCGGTAGAAGGGAGCGAGCTGGTCGTTGTGGAAGGCACGCGAGGTCAGCGTCAGCCGATGCGCCTGCTCGATCATGGCTGCGAGGATCTTGGGATGGCAGTGGCCCTGGCTCACCGCCGAGTAGGCCGAGAGACAGTCGAGATACCGGTTGCCATCGGTATCCCAGACCCAGACGCCTTCGCCGCGGGACAGCACGACCCCGATCGGCTCATAATTGTAGGTGCCGAACTGCGCTTCGGTTGCGAGGAAATCAGTGACCGATGCATTCATCATGCGTCACTCCCGCTGCAGCGCCCGAGAGATTACATCAAATCGCGCCTGCAGTTGATTTGGGCATCAGTTCCTCCACAGGGAAGTCTGTCGCCGGCCAAATGTGTCGTCTTATGCGCTGATGCTGCAGGGCACGCTGAGGAAGCCGCGGAAGCGCACCCGCCCGCCGCGAACCGGCGCGCCGTCGAGCGCGTAGTTCGGAAAGCGTTTGAGGAACCGCGAGATCGCGATGGCGCCTTCGAGGCGCGCCAGCGCCATGCCGGCGCATTGATGCGCGCCGGTGCCGAAGGCGAGGTGGCGGTTCGGCGCGCGCGCGACGTCGAAAGCTTCGGGGTTGGGGAATTGCGCGGGGTCGCGGTTGGCCGCGCCGATGCACAGCGTGACCAGCGTGCCCGCCGGCAGCTTGATGCCGCCGAGCTCGGTCTCTTCCACGATCATGCGGTTGCCGAGCTGGTTCGAGCTTTCGTAGCGCAGCATCTCCTCGACCGCGGTCTTGATCAGCTCGGGCTGCGCGATCAGCCGTTGTTTCTGATCCGGATTTTGGGTGAGCGTCACCAGCCCGTTGCCGATCAGATTGGTCGTGGTCTCATGGCCGGCGTTGAGCAGGAAGATGCAGTTGTGCAGCAATTCCTTCGCGGTCAGCCGCTCGCCATTATCCTCACCCTGGATCAGCCTTGTCAGCACGTCGCGTTCGGGATTGCCGAGCTTGGCGCGGCGGCGTTCAACCAGCGTTTCGAGATAGGCGAGGAAATCCTTCACCGCATTGTTGCCGCGGTCGAACGTCTCCTTGCCGATCACGGGCTCCAGCGCCCCCAAAATCGCCAGCGACCAGTCGCGTAGCGGCTCGCGTTCGTCGTGCGGCACGTCGAGCAGATTGCCGATCACCTCGACCGGAATTGCCGAGGCGAAGTCGCCGATCAGCTCGAACCGGTCGCGGGTCTCGATCCGGTCGAGCAGGCCGTCGACCAGCGCGATCAGGTCAGGCTCCATGCCGGCGATCGCCCGCGGCGACAATGCGCCCATGATCAGCCGCCGCACGCGGGTATGCGCCGGCGGATCGTTGAAGACGAGGCTGGTCGTGTGATGCTCGTAGAGCAGCGAGTTGCCGTATTTCGGCAGGAACTCCTTCTTCTTGTCGGAGGAGAACGCCTTGGTGTTCTTGTAGGCGGCGATGAGGTCGTCGTAGCGGGTGAGAAAATAGCAGCCGTTCGGCAGCCGCTTGACCGGCACGTGCTCACGCAGCGCGCGATAGGTCGGGTAGGGGTCGGCGTAGAACTCCGGCGTCAGCTTCTCTAGGTCGAAGCCGTCAGCCAGTTCTCGCGCGTGTCCGTTCATGGCGCATCCAGCCCAATTAGTTTCATTTGCAACTATCGTAAGCCGCGGGCGGCGGCCGCGCAACACAATTTGCTAGGCGCCGGGAACAGCGCGCCGGGCGCCGCGTGGTGCGAGCAAATCGCAGAGCCATATGCGGTTTTGCGCTTTGATGAAGCGCGCGCGCCCCTCTACAGTCGCGACCAAACAACAAGACCGGAAACGCCAATGCATGCCCGTGCCGACACTGCGGCCTCCTGGCCCGAGGAGATCTTCTCGATATTGCAGCGCTTCGAGGTGCGTCAGGTGCCCTACGTGCCGGACGCCGGCCATTCGCAGCTGATCGAGCGGGTGCTGGGGTCGTCCTCGATGCGCGGCATCGCGCTGACCACCGAAGAGGAGGGCGTAGCGCTGCTCGCGGGCGCCTGGGCCGGCGGCCAGCGCGGCGTGCTGCTGATGCAGTCGAGCGGGGTCGGCAATTGCATCAACATGCTGTCGCTGGTGCAGATCTTCCGCCTGCCGTTCCTTACGCTGGTGACGATGCGCGGCGAATGGGGCGAGTTCAATCCCTGGCAGGTGCCGATGGGCTCGAACACGCAGGGGATTCTCGAACTGTCCGGGATCAAGGTGCTGCGCGCCTCGCACCCTGAAGAGGTCCGCGAAGTCGTCGAGGCCGGCGCAGCGCAGGCCTATAACGCCTGCACGCCCACCGCCGTCCTGCTGTCGCAGCGCCTGATCGGGGCAAAGGTCTTCACCAAATGAGCAAAGCCAATCTCCTCGACCGCCGTGCCGTCGTTTCCGAACTGCTGAAAGATCGCAAGGGCGCCTTCGCCGTCGGCGGCCTCGGCGCCTCGACCTATGACATCGCCGCCGCCGGCGACCACGACCGCAACTTCTATCTCTGGGGCGGCATGGGCGGCGCCGTGATGATCGGGCTCGGCCTCGCGCTGGCCCAGCCGACGCTGCCGGTCGTCGTGATCACCGGCGACGGCGAGATGCTGATGGGGGTGGGAAGCCTCGCTACCGTCGGCCTGCAGCAGCCCAAAAATCTCTCGATCATTGTGCTGGACAATGAGGCTTATGGCGAGACCGGCGGCCAGGCCAGCCACACCGGCGGGCCTGCCGACCTGGTCGGTGTTGCCAAAGCCTGCGGAATCGGTGATAGCCGGGCGATCAGCACGATGGCTGAGGTCGAGGCTTTTGCCTCGTCTTTGCAAGACGTTACGGCAGGGCCGCGGTTCGCCAGCGCAAAGATCGACGGGGCCAATCTGGAGCGCGTGCTGTCTAGCCGCGACGGCACCTACCTCGTGAACCGGATCAGAGGGTCGATCGGCCACACTCCTATTTAAAGTGGCTTTCGCGGTGCAATAGAACCTTGACTTTTGGTAAAGTGAGTGATTACTCACGACCCAAATGTCTACCTTACGCATGACGAGTGACTTGCGGCGTCAGTTGATCCTGAGCGCCGCAAAGCGGTGTTTCGCCCGCAACGGCTTTGCCGGCACCACGACAAAGAGCGTGGCGGCCGCGGCTGCCATTTCGGAAGGGCTGCTGTTCAAGCATTTCCCGTCCAAGGCGGCGCTCTATGCCGAGATCCTTGCCGAGGAGTGCGAGGCGGATCCCGATCTCGCGCATCTGCTCGGGCAGGAGCCCTCGACTGCGACGCTGGTCGAGCTGGTGCAAGGCATGGTCGGTCACTTCATGCAGCTGCGTGATGCGCCTGATCAGGAAGAGGCGCAGCGGATGCGGCTGATGGTGACGAGCCATCTCGACGACGGCGAGTTTGCGCGCCTGCTCTACGACAAGGTCGGCAAGCTGATCGGTCCGACCTTCGCCGCCTCGCTCGAGCGGGCGATTGCCTCCGGCGAGGCCACGAAGATCGGCGACGAGCCGCTCAACCTGTTCTGGTTTGCGCACCATACCGTGCTGATGGGTGCGCTGACCCAGCTGCCTGCGACACCGTGTCTCCCCTACGGCGATGCCGCCGCGGCCGAGCGCCAGCTTTGCCAATTCATCCTTCGCGGCATCGGACTTACCGAAGCCGCAATTTCAACTCATTTGGGCCGCCAGCCGTCGCCGATCGCAGGACCGTCGGTAACTGCAGAAAGTGCATGACATGAATATTCAGACCGAAAGCCACATCTCGGGGCAACCGATCAAGGAGAAGCAAGCCAAGCGTCCCGTCCGCATGGTGCGCTGGTTCATCATCGTAGGCCTGTTGCTGGCCCTGCTCGTCGGTGCGCTGGTCGGCTTCAACGCCTTCCGCAGCCACATGATCGCGCAGTTCTTTGCCAACAATAAGCCGCCGCCGGCGAACGTGTCGGCCGTCGAGGCGAAGACCGAGGTGATTCCGAACCTGCTGACCGCCGTCGGCGATCTCGTCGCCGTGCACCAGGTCAACGTCACGACCGACGTGCCGGGCCGCATCACCGAGATACTGTTCACCGCCGGCAGCCACGTGAAGGCCGGCACGCCGCTGGTGCAGTTGTTCGACGCACCGGAGCAGGGCGACCTCGCCAACTACAAGGCGCAGGCGACCGTGGGCGAGCTGCAGCTCGACCGCGCCAAGCAGCTCGCGTCGCGCCAGTTCGGTCCGCAATCGACCGTCGACACCGCGCAGGCGGCTTACGACCAGGCCAAGGCGGGCATTGCCAAGACCGAGGCGCTGATCTCGCAGAAGCTGGTGCGCGCACCGTTCGAAGGCGATCTCGGCGTGCGCCAGGTCGAAGTCGGCCAGTATCTGACGGCCGGCACTCAGATCGTGTCGCTGACCGATCTGTCGGTGCTGTACGCCAACCTGACCGTCACCGAGAAGCAGAGCTCGCAGATCAAGGTCGGCCAGGCCGTACGCGTCTCGGTCGACGCCTATCCGGGCCGCACCTTCGAGGGCAAGATCACGACCATCGAGCCGCAGATCGCGACCGACACCCGCAACATCCGGGTTCAGGCCACGATCCAGAATCCGGACAGCATCCTCAAGCCCGGCATGTTCGCGACCACCACGATCGTGCTGCCCGGGAAGCCGCCGGTCGTGACCATTCCGGAAACCGCAGTCGACTACACGCTGTATGGCGACTCGGTGTTCCTGATCACCGAGAAGAAGGGCGACGACGGCAAGACCACCCTGACTGCGGACCGCACCTTCGTGAAGACGGGCAACCGCGTCGAGGGCCGCGTCGAGATCCTCAAGGGTCTGAAGGCGGGGGACAAGGTCGTCGCCGTCGGCCAGATCAAGCTGCAGTCGGGCATGGCGGTTGCGATCTCGACCGATCCGCCGCCGCCGGTTCCCGCCGAACCGCCGCGCTACTGATCTTCATTCATCGAACTCGGAGGGCCATCGGCCCTCCGCCACATCTTGCCGCAAGCCGGCAGAACACGAATCGAGTTGGCGATGGCCTTCACTGATATTTTCATCAAGCGCCCGGTGCTGTCGGTCGTCGTCAGCCTGCTGATCCTGCTGATCGGCCTGCGCGCGGCGATGGTTTTGCCAATCCGGCAATATCCGAATCTTTCGAACACCGTCGTGACGATCACCACGTCATACCCCGGTGCGTCGCCCGAGCTGATCAACGGCTTCATCACCACGCCGATCGAGCAGGCCGTCGCGTCGGCCGAAGGCGTCGACTACATGACGTCGAACTCGGTGCTCGGCACTTCGACGATTCAGGTCTACGTCAAGCTCAATCACGATCCGAACCAGGCGCTGACCGAGGTGCTCGCCAAGGTCAACTCGGTCAAATACCTGATCCCGAAGGAAGCCTTCGACCCCGTCGTGACCAAGGCGACCGGTGACACCATCGCCGTGATGTATCTGGGCTTCTCCAGCGAGGAGCTGACCGGATCGTCGATCTCCGACTATCTGACCCGCGTCGTGCAGCCGGTGCTCTCGACGGTCGACGGCGTCGCGTCGGCCGACATCCTCGGCGGCCAGACCTTCGCGATGCGCGTCTGGCTCGATCCGACCCGCATGGCCGGACGCGGCGTGTCGCCCAACGACGTCGCCGCCGCGATCGCCGCCAACAACTTCCAGGCGGCCGCCGGCCAGACCAAGGGCTTCTTCATCGTCTCCAACGTCTCGGCCAATACCGACCTTCAGAACATCGATCAGTTCAAACGGATGATCGTGAAGGCGAAGGACGGCGGCTTTGTGCGCATCGAGGACATCGCGACGGTGGAGCTCGCCGCGCAGTCGACGGACGCCAGTGTTGCCTTCAACGGCGAGCATGCGATCTTCATCGGCATCAAGGCGACGCCGCAGGGCAACCCGCTGACCCTGGTGAAGGGCGTACGGGCGCTGTTTCCCGACCTCGAGCGCAACCTGCCGCCGTCGATGAAGATGAAGGTGGCCTACGACTCCACCAAGTTCATTCAATCGTCGATCGACGAGGTCGAGAAGACGCTCACCGAAGCGGTCCTGATCGTCGTCGTCGTCATCTTCCTGTTCCTGGCCTCGCTGCGGTCGGTGATCATTCCCGTCGTCACCATCCCGCTGTCGCTGATCGGCGTCTGCATCCTGATGCTGGCTGCCGGCTTCAGCTTCAACCTGCTGACGCTGCTGGCGATGGTGCTGGCGATCGGCCTCGTGGTCGACGACGCGATCGTTGTCGTGGAGAACATCCATCGACATCTCGAGGAGGGCCTGCCACCGGTGCAGGCATCGCTGAAGGGTGCCCGCGAGATTGTCGGTCCCGTCATCTCGATGACGATCACGCTGGCGGCGGTGTACGCGCCGATCGGCTTCCTTGGCGGCGTGACCGGCACGCTGTTCCGCGAATTCGCCTTCACGCTGGCCGGCTCGGTGATCGTGTCGGGCGTGATCGCGCTGACGCTGTCGCCGATGATGTGCTCGGTGTTCCTCAAGAGCGCGGAGGAGGGCCGGTTCGCCAGGCTGGTCAATCGCGTGTTCGGCGCGTTGACGCGCGCCTATGGCCGTCAGCTCGACCGTTCGCTCGACTACCGCCCGATCACGGCGCTGTTCGCCGTGACCATCCTCGGTCTGGTCGGCTTCCTCTATATGCACATCCAGAAGGAGCTGGCGCCGCAGGAGGACCAGGGCATCGTGTTCGCGGTGACCAAGGCGCCGAAATACGCCAACATCGACTACATCGATTTCTACGGCGACAAGATGGACAAGGAGTTCCAGAAGTTTCCCGAGACCGACCTGCGGTTCATCCTGAACGGCATCACCGGTCCGCAGGGCGGCTTCGCGGGCATGCTGCTCAAGCCGTGGGATGAGCGCAAGCGCAGCGCGCAGGCGCTGCAGCCGCTGGTTCAGGCGGAGCTGTCCAAGATCGAGGGCATCAGCGCGTTCGCGTTCAGCCTGCCGCCGCTGCCCGGCGGCCCCGGCGGTCTGCCGGTGCAGATGGTGATCTCGTCGACGGCCGGATTCCAGCAGGTGTTCGACCAGATGAACAAGCTGAAGGATGCGGCGCGCAAGAGCGGCCTGTTCATCGTCACCGACAGCGACCTCGACTTCAACCAGCCGGTGGTCCGGGTGAAGGTCGATCGCTCCAAGGCGAGCGACCTCGGCATCACCATGCAGTCGATCGGCGGCGCCCTGGCGACGTTGCTCGGCGGCAACTATGTCAACCGCTTCAATCTGGAGGGACGCTCCTACCAGGTGATCCCGCAGGTGCCGCGCGCCAGCCGGCTCGCGCCCGAGGCATTCAACGATTACTACGTTCCCACCGCGACCGGGCAGCTGGTGCGGCTGTCGACCGTGGTTTCGGTCGAGACCGGCGTCGATCCGAACGCGCTGACCCACTACAACCAGCTCAACTCGTCGACCTTCCAGGCGGTGCCGATGCCCGGCGTCTCGATGGGCCAGGCGGTGGAGTTCCTGCAGGGTGAAGCCAAGAAGCTGCCGTCCGGCTTCAGCTACGACTTTCTGGCCGACTCCCGGCAATACGTCCACGAAGGCAATCAGCTGCTGGTCACCTTCGCGTTCGCCATCATCATCATCTTCCTGGTGCTGGCGGCGCAGTTCGAGAGCCTGCGCGACCCGTTCGTGATCATGATCTCGGTGCCGATGGCAATCGTCGGCGCCTTGATCCCGCTGTTCTTCGGCGTCGCCACTATGAACATCTACACCCAGGTGGGCCTGCTGACGCTGGTCGGACTGATCACCAAGCACGGCATCCTGATGGTGGAGTTCGCCAACGAGCTGCAGCTCAACGAGGGACTGGACCGCCGAGCGGCGATCGAGATGGCTGCCCGGATCCGCTTGCGTCCGATCCTGATGACGACGGCGGCCATGGTCACCGGCCTGCTGCCGCTGCTCACGGCCTCGGGCGCCGGCGCTGCCAGCCGCTTCTCGATCGGGCTCGTGGTCGTGGCCGGTATGACGATCGGCACGCTGTTCACGCTGTTCGTGCTGCCGATGGTCTACACGGTGATCGCGACCGACCACCAGGCCGCGGCCCATTCCGATCGCGCCAAGCAGATCGCCGACTACGAGCTCGACCGTCGCGGCGGCGCGCTGAAACCGACCTGAGCCCTCCAAGCTCATGCTCGCAGGGAAGGCGGCGCTGGCGAAAGCCACTGCCGCCTTTTCTTTGTCCCGTGATAGCCTTTGCCGAGGGCGGGCAGAAAGTAACTCGCCTCAGGAAATCCGGAGGAAACAGGCATGGCGAGCGAGTTTGCGGCGGGCAATTACCGGTTCATTCCGGCCGTGTTCCAATATTCAAGCGGCGCGCAGGCGAACGCGGGTTTTGAGATCGAGCGGGTGCGCTTCGATCGCCTGCTGCCGCTCGCGGAAGGTTTTGCGCGGATCGCGGCCTACATCAAGGATGCCGGCCGGCCGCTGACCGCGTTCTGCGCCTGCGAGTTGCGTTCGCCGGCCGCCTTCACCGAGGACGGCTTCCGCGCCTTCAACCAGCACTACGTCAAGACGCTCACCGAATGGGGGCTGTTCGACGGCACCATCAATCCGGTGGCGCGCAGCAATGTCTGTCCCGAGATCGATCCGCCGGCCGAGCCGTCGTTCCATGCGTTCTCGATCACGCGGCCGAGCACGACGACGTCGCCCTCCTTCGTGATCGCCGGCGGCGCGGAGGCACGCGGCGGCACCGCCAGCTATCCCGACCGCATCGTTTGCTATCGCGATCTCAGTCCCGGCGCGTGGCGGGAGAAGGTCCGCTTCACCGCCGGCGAGATGGAGCGCCGTCTGGCGGAGTTCAGCTTCGGCTGGCAGGGGACGACGGCGGTGCAGGCCTACACCGTGCACGACATCCATCCCGTGCTCGTCGACGAGCTGGTCCGCCGCGGCGCCACCCGCTCCGGCCTGACCTGGCACTTCTGCCGCCCGCCGGTGGTCGATCTCGAATACGAGATGGATTGCCGCAGGGTGCTAAGGGAAGTGGTGATCTAAAGCATGATCCGGAAAAGTGCGAAGCGGTTTTCCGAAAAGATCATGCTCAAACAAAGAGCTAAGGCGCGATGACGATTCAACCTAATCTCATCGCGCTTTAGCTTTCGTCGTCATTGCGAGAAGCGAAGCGACGAAGCAATCCATAGCTCCGCACGCTCGGTGATGGTGGATTGCTTCGCTTCGCTCGCAATGACGCGAACTTGGTGTCACGCAACTCTCCCCGTCATCCCGCGAAGGCGAAGCCTTTGCGCGGGGATGACGGAGAGGGATGGGCGCGCTCAGTTTGCAGTCACCGCGCCTTCGGGTCCAGCGCGTCGCGCAGGCCGTCGCCGACCAGATTGAACGACAACACGACCAGGAAGATCGCAAGCCCCGGCCAGACCGCCATCCATGGCGCGCTTGTCAGGAAGCGTTGCGCGGCGTTGAGCATGCTGCCCCAGGACGGCGCCGGCGGCTGCTGGCCGAGGCCGAGGAACGACAGCGCGGCCTCGGCGATGATCGCGGCCGCGATCGACAGCGTCGCCTGCACCAAAAGTGCCGGCAGGATGTTGGGCAGGATGTGGACCAGCGCGATCCGCCAGCGCGGATTGCCCATCGCGCGCGCCGCCTCGACATAGTCCTCGACTTTGACGCTCATCACCTGGCCGCGGGTCAGGCGGATGAAGATCGGGGTCGCCGAGACGCCGATCGCGATCATCGCGTTGCCGAGGCTCGGGCCGAGGAACGCCGCGAGCGCGATCGCCAGGATCAGGAACGGGCAGGCCAGCATCGCATCGGTGATGCGGCTGATCAGCGCGTCGATGAAGCCGCCGCGATAGCCGGCGACGAGGCCGAGCGGTACGCCGATCGCAAGCGCGATGCCGACCGAGATGACGCCGGCAAGCAGCGAGGCGCGGGCGCCGAACACGACGCGGGCCAGCACATCGCGGCCGAGCTCGTCGGTGCCGAACCAGTGCTGCGCCGACGGCGCCTTGCGCACCAGCGACCAGCTCGTCGCAATGGGATCATAGGGAACGATCAGCGGCGCGAACACGGCGAGCAGGATGAAGATCGCGATCACGGCGAGGCCGAGCACGGCGCCCTTGCGCCGGATCAGCCGCCGCCAGGCGCGCCGCGCCGGGCTTTCCAGCGTTTCGGCGACGGCAAGCGAAGCGGCAGTGGTGAGTGTCGCGTCCGTCATCTGGTCAGCCCCTCAGCCGCGGGTTGACGAGGATGTAGGCTATGTCGGCGATCAGGTTGAGCGTGATGTAGATCGTCGCCGTGGTCAGCACCACGCCCTGCACGACGGCATAGTCGCGATTGAACACGGCATCGACGATCAGCTTGCCGAAGCCCGGGATCGAGAAGATCTGCTCGGTGAGGACCGCGCCTGACAGCAGCGTGCCGAGCTCGAGTGCGCCGAGCGTGATGATCGGCGTCAGCGCGTTGCGCATCGCATGCTTGAGGATCACCGTCCGCTCGGACAGGCCCTTGGCGCGCGCGGTGCGGACATAGTCGCTCTCCAGCACCTGCAGCATGGCGCTTCGTGTGTGCCGCATCAGGATCGCCGCGATCGCATTGCCGAGCACGAAGGCCGGCATGATTGACGCGGCGATGCTGGCGCGCCAGTTCTCGGTCAGCGGCACGTAGCCGGACGCCGGCAGCCAGCCGAGTTCGATGGAGAACAGGAAGATCAGCATGATGCCGAGCCAGAAGTTCGGCGTCGAGATGCCCCACAGCGCGAACAGATTGGCGCCGTAGTCCCAGGCCGTGCCCTTCTTCACCGCCGAGACGATGCCGGCGGGAATGCCGATCAGGAAGGCTATCACGATCGCCATGCCTGCAAGCTGCAGCGTCACCGGCAGCTTCTGCGCGATCAGCTCCAGCACCGGCATCTTGTTGCGCAAGGACTCGCCGAAGTCACCCGACAGCACGCCCTTGATCCAGTAGACATATTGCACAGGGATCGGCTGATCGAGATGGTACTGCGCGCGGATCTGCGCGATCACCGCAGGATCGCGTTCCTCGCCGGCCATCACCAGCGCCGGATCACCCGGCAGCAGATGCTGCAGCGAGAAGATCAAGACCGAAACGAAGAACAGCGTCGGGACGATCTGAGCCAGCCGCTTGGCAAGGAAGTTCAGCATGGCGATGCTCGTGTCCCGGACACCGGCGTGATCATTTCAGCTTCAGCCCGACCACGCGCACCAGCCCATCGGGCATCTGCTTGTAGCCGTCGAGTTTGGTGGCGTGCGCGATGATGATGCGGCGATGGTAGATGTAGAGGAGCGGCTCGTCCTCCTGTTCCAGCTTGGTCAGCTTGGCGTAGATCGCCTTGCGCTGCGCCATGTCGGTGGTGAGGCGGGCGTCGTCGAGCGCCTTGTCGGCCTCGGGACTGGCCCAGGCGCTGTAGTTCTGCGGCGCATCCTTGTGCAGGAAGACATAGGAGTTGCCGTCCGGATCGATGCGGCCGCTCCACGCCAGCATATAGGCCTGGTATTCCCCGGCCTCGGCCTGCTTCAGCGAGGTCGCGAATTCGGTGACCCGGATTTTCAAGTCGAAGCCGGCCTCCGCCGCCATCGATTGAATGACCTGCGCGGTGGCTTCGGTCTCGGGGCCCTTCGGCACCATGAAATCGACGCTGACCGGCGGCGTCACGCCGGCCTCCTTCAACAGCGCCTTGGCCTTTGCGACATCGCGCGGGCGGATCGGAAAGTCCTTCTGGTAGTAAGGATGATCCGGGCTCAGCCACTGGTTTCCAGGCTTGAACTCGCCGTTGAACACGACCTGGTTGATCGCCTCGCGGTCGATCGACAGATCAAGCGCTTGCCGGACCTTGGCGGACTGGCTGAGGGCACCCTTGGCCTTGTCCTTGCCGATGTTGAGCGTGATGCCCTGATAGCCGAGCTCGATCGCGCTCGAGACCTTCAGCCGCGAATCCGCTCGCACGTCCTTCAGGTCGGTCGCCAGCACGCGTTCGATCAGGTCGAGCCCGCCGGATTTGAGATTGGCAAGCCGCACCGTGGCGTCCACGATCGGCAGATAGACGATGCGGTCGATGAAGACATTGTCCTTGTTCCAGTAGTCGGCAAATTTCTCCAGCACGATGCGGTCCTGCTGCACGCGCTCGACGAATCTGTAGGGACCGGCGCAGACCGGATGCAGGCCGAACTTGTCGCCGGCAGCCTTGGCGGCCTTCGGCGACACCATCATGCCGGCGCGGTCGGTGAGCTGCGCGATCAGGGGCGAGAACGGTGCCTTGAGCACCAGCTTGATGGTTAGGGGATCGACGACATCGATGTGATCGATGCTGGCAAGCTCCGGCTTGCGGAACGAGCCGGGGAAGGTCAGATGCCGCTCCAGCGAGAATTTGGCTGCCTCCGCATCGAGCGGCTCGCCATCCTGGAACTTGACGCCAGGCCTGAGCTTGATCGTGACCTCCTTGCCGTCGGCGGAGGTCTCGTGCGACAGCGCGAGCTGTGGCACGATGTTGAGCTTCTCGTCGATGTCGAACAGCTTGTCGCACAGCGCGGCAAACACGATGCGACCGACATAGGTGCGTGCCATGGTCGGGTCGAGCACGTCGGGGTCCTCGGCAAGACCGATCCGCAGCGTGGTCTGTGCCTGGGCGCCAGCCGCCAGCGATAGCAGCAGGGCGGCAACGGTTGCCGCCAAACCAAACATCCTCATCACACAGCTCCCCATTTTCATGCCTGCGGCACCGTCCCGAAATGACCAACCCCGCCGCGCCCGGTCCCTTCCGCGGCTCCGCTGAAGGCCGCCACCAATTTGTCCAGCGACGGCGAGAAGCCACCGTCAGAGGGGACGATACTCTCGGCGGGCGGCAGGTCCGCGATGCGGTGACAGGCCGTGGCGTGGCCCGTGTCATCCGCCAGCAATAGCGGAACCTCGCTGCGGCAGCGCGCGATCGCATAGGGACAGCGGGTATGGAAGCGGCAGCCGGAGGGCGGATTGAGCGCGCTCGGCAGCTCGCCCTCCAGCACGATGCGGCTGCGCTTCGCACGCGGCTTCGGCACCGGGATCGCCGACAACAGCGCGCGGCTGTAGGGATGGCGCGGGGCCGCGAACAGCGCCTGTGCATCGGCGGTCTCGACGATGGTGCCGAGGTTCATCACGGCGACGCGGTCGGCGATGTGCTTCACGACGGCCAGATCGTGCGAGACGAAGATATAGGCGAGCTTCAGGCCGTCCTGCAGGTCGCGCAGCAAATTCAGGATCTGCGAGCGGATCGAGACGTCGAGCGCCGACACCGGCTCGTCGCAGATGATCAGCTTCGGCTCGACCGCGAGCGCGCGGGCAATCGCGATGCGCTGGCGCTGGCCGCCGGAGAATTCATGCGGATAGCGCCGCGCGAAGCGCGGCTCGAGCCCGACCAGGCGCAACAGCTGCTCGACGCGCTCGCGGCGAGCCGGCGGCGGCACAAGATTGTGCAGCGCCAGCGGCTCGGTCAGGATCTGGCTCACCGTCATGCGCGGGTTGAGCGAGGCGTAGGGGTCCTGGAAGATCAGCTGCGCGTCGCGGCGGAATGCGCGGAGCTGCTCGGCATTGAGCGTGCCAAGGTCGCGGCCCTCGAAGCGGATACGTCCGGCATCCGGCTCGATCAGCCGCAGCACCAGCCGGCTGACGGTGGATTTGCCGCAGCCGGATTCGCCGACCAGCGCCAGCGTCTTGCCGGCCTCGACCGTGAAGCTGACGCCGTCGACCGCCTTCACATGGGCGGTCGGCCGGCCGAACAGCGAGCGTTCGGCGACGAAATGCTTCACCAGCCCTTCGACCTCGAGCAGCGCAGTCATGACACCAGCCGCTCCAGCGGCGCGCGGATGCAGCGCGAGGCGTGGGTCGGGCTCAGCAGCGCGAGCGGCGGCGGCGATTTGGTGCAGGCATCCTCGACGAACGGGCAGCGCGCGGCAAAGCGGCAGCCGGCGGGCGGGTTCGCCATGTTCGGCACCATGCCCTCGATGGTGGCGAGACGGCTGGTGCGGCGGTCGAGCCGCGGGATCGAGCCGAGCAGGCCGACCGTGTAGGGATGCTGCGGATTGGCAAACAGCTCGTCGACCGGCGCGCGCTCGACGATCTCGCCGGCATACATCACCGCGACCTCGTCGCAGACTTCGGCGACGACGCCGAGATCGTGGGTGATCAGGATGATCGCGGCGCCGCTCGCGGCCTTCAGCTCCCGCATCAGATCGAGGATCTGCGCCTGCAAGGTGACGTCGAGCGCGGTGGTCGGCTCGTCGGCGATCAGAAGCTGCGGATCGCAGGCCAGCGCCATCGCGATCATCACGCGCTGGCGCATGCCGCCGGAAAGCTTGTGCGGAAATTCGTCGACGCGTTTCTCGGGCGAGGGAATATGCACGCGGCGCAGCAGCTCGATGCTGCGTTCGCGCGCCGCGCGCCGGGAGCCGCCGCGGTGGCGCAGAATCGTCTCGGTGATCTGGTCGCCGATGGTGAAGCTCGGGTTGAGCGAGGTCATCGGCTCCTGGAAGATCATCGCGAGGCGATTGCCGCGCAGGTCGCGCAGCGTCGCATCAGGCACGTCGAGCAGGTCGAAGCCGTCGAAGCGGATCGTGCCGGAGACGGCGGCGGATTGCTTCGGCAACAGCCCCATGATCGCAAGCGAGGTCACGCTCTTGCCGCAGCCGGACTCGCCGACCAGGCCGAGCGTGGCGCCGTTGGCGACGGAAAGATCGACGCTGTCGACGGCATGCGTCACGCGGCCGTCGTCGCCCTGGAAGGCGACGCGCAGGCCCTCGATCTCGATCAGCGGGCCTGCCGTCATTCGCGACTCGTGGTTGTCGCCGCGATGCCGGCGTCGATCGTGGCGCGATCGCTGGTTCCGGCCGGGTTGTCGCGGGTCGGCATGAAGCTCCGGAACGGAACCCAGTGCTCTCGGCTGACGGCTTCCAGCCGCTCCAGCTCGCGCAAGGGATCGGTGTGGTCGTCGACGCGCAGATCGAGCGCCGGCCATTCCTCTGCGCCGTGGATCAGAAGAGCCGCCGATTGCTTGCCGCGCTTGTCGCCACCGGCCGCTTCGCCGGCGAACATCGCCTTGATCAGCCGTTCCGCGAACGGCAGCTTCTCGTTCGCGGCATAAACGCGCGCGGTCTCGTCGAGCACCGCGGGTCCGGCCAGCATGTTGCCGGCGATCGAGAACCCGTCGCCGGCGATATGGCCGAACCAGTCGATGCAGTCCTTGCCGGAATGCGCTGCGATGCGGCCCCTGGCGTCCATGACATGGACCTGCCGGCTCTCGCGGCCGCTGTCGGGCGCAATCAGCGCCGCGATCACCTCATGCGGGCTGTTGCCGCCGCGCAGCAGCGCGAGGCCGTCGATGCCGTAATAGGGATTGACCAGCGCCTGCGTCGCCACCGCGCCGATCCCGGGTGCGATGTGCGGCACCAGCGCGCCGACCGCGAAGAACCGCGTCGCGACGGCGATGCCAAGCTGGCCGGTGGCGCTGTCGCGGGCGATGATCGACCAGGTCATCTCGCGTCTCTTCTCCCTCTCCCCGCTCTTCGCGGGGAGAGGGCTGGGGTGAGGGGCTTGTTCCGCGAAGATGGTACAAATCGAGTTCGCGGAGACTCCCCCTCACCCGGATCGCATCTTCGATGCGATCCGACCTCTCCCCGCAAGCGGGGCAAGGTGGAGTTTGGGGCTCGCTCCGCGATCCGACCGGACGTCATCATGCTGTGGCGATCACCTTGTGTTAGCGGCCTGCGGCGTAACCCTGCATGCCGCGCGGATTGGCGGCGGCGCGGCGGCGGGCGCCGACCTTCGAGGCCGCGGTGAGGCGGCCTTCCGACCAATCGGGACCAATCTCAACCACATGGCCGCGGCGTTTCAATTCGTCGATGGTCGATTTCGGCACGCGGTTTTCCAGCACCAGCACACCGGGCCGCGACGTGCGAGGCCAGAACGAGATCGGGAAATGCTCGGAGTGCCAGGCCGGGGCGTCGATCGCCTCCTGCAGATTGAGACCGGCGTGGACATGGCGCAGGAAGAACTGCGTGATCCACTGATCCTGCTGGTCGCCGCCCGGCGAGCCCCAGGAGAGATACGGCTCGCCGTCGCACAGCGCCATGGTCGGCGAGAGTGTGGTGCGCGGCCGCTTGCCCGGCGCGAGCGAGGCAGGGTGGTTCTCCTCGAGCCAGAACATCTGGGCGCGGCTGCCGAGGCAGAAGCCGATCTCGGGAATCACCGGCGAGGACTGCAGCCAGCCGCCGGACGGCGTCGCCGAGATCATGTTGCCGGCCTTGTCGATGATGTCGAAATGCACGGTATCGCCGCGCACCTCGCCGAACCGGCCGACGGTCGGCTCGCCCGCGCCCATGGCGCCGACCGCCTCGCGATGCCCTTCGGCGTGTCGCAACTTCACGACGCCGCCGAAGCCCTCGAGCGAGCCGGGGCGGAAGTCGAGCGAAGCCTTGTCTTTCGAGATCAGCTTGCGCCGTTCGTTGTTATAGGCATCGGACAGCAGCGTCTCGATCGGGATGTCGGTGAATTTCGGGTCGCCGTAGAACGTCTCGCGATCGGCATAGGCAAGCTTGGCGGCTTCGATCTGCAGATGGATGAAGTCGGGGCCTGCGGGATCGAGCCCGTCGAGCTCGAAACCCTTCAGCAGCGCGAGTTGCTGCAGCATCACCGGACCCTGGCTCCAGACCCCGGCCTTCTGCACGGTGTAGCGACCGTAATCATAGGTGAGCGGCGCCTCGATGGTCGGCTGCCAACGCGCCATGTCGTCGGCCGACAGCACGCCGCGGTGCGGCGAGCCGGAGACGTCCATCACCTCCTGGGTGCGGCAGAACTTATCGATCGCCTCGGCGACGAAGCCCTTCGACCAGGCCTGCCGCGCGCGCTCGATCTGCGCCACGCGATCGCCGCCGGCGCTCTCTGCCTCATCGAGGATGCGTGCGTAAGTTTCCGCGAGCTTCTTGTTGGTGAAGATGGTGCCGGGCTTCGGCACCTCGCCGTTGGGCAGATAGACGTCGGCCGATGTAGTCCAGTATTTCCGGAACAGTTGCTCGACGGTCTTGATGGTGGCCGATGCACGCTCGACCAGCGGATAGCCGTCGCGTGCGTAGGCGATCGCGGGCTCCAGCACGTCGCGCAGCTTCATGGTGCCGTAGTCGCGCAGCAGCAGCATCCAGGATTCGAATGTGCCGGGCACGCAGGCCGCAAGCAGGCCGGTGCCGGGCACCATCTCGAGACCCTCGCTGCGATAATGCGCGATGGTTGCCTTCGCCGGCGCCGGGCCCTGGCCGCAGATCACCTCGCTTTTGGCGCGCTTGACGTCGTGCACGATGATCGGAACGTCGCCGCCGGGGCCGTTCAGATGCGGCTCGACCACCTGTAGCGTGAAGGCGGTGGCCACTCCGGCGTCAAAGGCGTTGCCGCCTTTCTCCAGCGTTGCCATGCCGACCGCGGTGGCGATCCAGTGCGTCGAGGTGACGACGCCGAAAGTGCCTTCGATCTCGGGCCGGGTTGTGAACGGATCGGGGTTGATGTTGCTCATGGCGATTGACCGTTCGTCGGTTTGTTGTTGGGCCTCTTTGGCGGGCGCACTTGATCACAGGCCGGCTGGTATGCCAACCGCTTGGTGGACATGGCCGCTCCCATCCGCGTGATCATGCCGGAACGGCGGCGGGACTGTTGACGGCATGGCAGGCGACGCCGTCGATCAGTTCCGGTGTCTTCTGGCGGCAGAGATCGAAGGCGAGGGGACAGCGCGGGTTGAAGGAGCAGCCTGACGGCGGATCGATCGGATTCGGAATCTCGCCCTTCACCGGGATGCGCTGGCGGCCGGACATCGCAAGGTCCGGAACCGCGCCGAGCAGCATCTTCGTGTAGGGCATCCGCGGGTTCTCAAACAATTCTCTGCCCTCGGCGATCTCGACGATGCGGCCGAGATACATCACGCCGATCCGGCTCGCCATGTGGCGGACCACTGCGAGATTGTGGCTGATGAAGAGATAGGTGAGGCCGAACTTGTCCTGCAGATCGCGCATCAGGTTGAGGATCTGCGCCTGCACGGAGACGTCGAGCGCCGAGGTCGGCTCGTCGCAGACGATGAACTCGGCCTCCGATGCCAGCGCGCGGGCGATCGCGATGCGCTGGCGCTGGCCGCCGGAAAATTCATGCGGGAATTTTTGACCGTCGTCGGGGTGCAGGCCGACCAGCGAGAGCAATTCGCCGACTCGAGCCTTGACGTCGCGCTCGCCCTGGATCAGGTCGAAGGCGCGGATCGGCTCGGCGACGATGGCGGCGACCCGGTAGCGCGGATTGAGGCTCGCATAGGGATCCTGGAAAACCATCTGGATGCGCCGGCGCAAGCGGCGGCGCGCCTGGCCCTGCCGCGGGTCGGTCATCGAGACGCCGTCGATGACGACCTCGCCCGAGCTCGGCGGCAGCAGGCCGACCACCATCCGCGCGACCGTGGTCTTGCCGGAACCGGATTCGCCGACCAGCGCGAAGGTCTCGCCGCGCTTGATGTCGAAAGAGACGCCGTCGACGGCTTTCAGGAATTCGAGATGGCCGCCCTCGATCACGCGGTTGAGCCACGGTTTGGAGACGTCGAAGACGCGGCGCAGGTTCCTGACCTCGATCAACGTCCCGCTCATGCCGCCGTCTCCTTCGCCGGCTCAAACAGGTGGCAGGCGACGGATTGCGTGCCCTGCCGGATCGGCTCGGGGCGTTCGACGTGGCAGCGATCGAAGGCAAACGCGCAGCGCGGATTGAACGGGCAGCCCGGCGGAATCGCCGACAGCCGCGGCATCGAGCCGGGGATCTGCACCAGGCGCTTGTCCTCGCCGGCGAGGGTCGGGATCGCGCCCATCAGGCCCTTGGCATAGGGATGCAGCGGGTTGCGCACCACCTCCTGCACCGGGCCGATCTCGGCGATGCGGCCGGAATACATCACCGCAACGCGGTCACAGGTTTCGGCGATCACGCCCATGTCGTGGGTCACCAGCATCACGGCGGTGCCGTGGTCGCGGCCGAGCCGCTTGATCAGCGCGATGATCTGCGCCTGCACGGAGACGTCGAGCGCGGTGGTCGGCTCGTCGGCGATGATCAGTTCGGGCTCGGCGCAGATCGCAAGCGCGATCACGACGCGCTGGCGCATGCCGCCGGAGAATTCGTGCGGGTAGCCGTCTATGCGCTTTTCCGGCGCGGGAATGCCGACCTCGGCCAACAGATCGATAGCGCGCCTGCGCGCGGCGCTCTCGCTCAGATTGCTGTGGGTGCGAATGGTCTCGATGATCTGGTCGCCGATCCGGTAGAGCGGATTGAGGCTGGTCAGCGGATCCTGGAAGATCATGCCGATCCGCTTGCCCCTGATGCGGCGGATCTCCTCCGGCGGAAGATGGTCGATCCGCGTGCCCGAGAGTTCGATCTCGCCGCCGGAAATGCGGCCGGGCGGATCGATCAGTCCGATCACAGCAAGGCCGGTGACCGATTTGCCGGCGCCGGACTCGCCGACCACGCCGAGTACCTCGCCCTTGGCGATGTCGAACGACACGCCGTTGATGGCGCGCAAGGTCGCACGGCGGGTGACGAATTCCACCACGAGATTGCGCACGGAAAGAACAGGCTTGGTCATCGGAGCTTCGGATTGAGTGCGTCGCGCAGCCAGTCGCCGAGCAGGTTGATGGAGAGGATCAGGCCGGCCAGCGCAATGCCGGGGAAGGCGACGATCCACCATTCGCCGGCGAACAGATAGTTGTTGCCGATCCGGATCAGGGTGCCGAGCGAGGGCATGGTGTCGGGCATGCCGGCGCCAAGGAACGACAACGTCGCCTCGGTGATGATCGCGAGCGCGAGGTTGATGGTGGCAATGACGAGGATCGGGCCCATCGTGTTCGGCAGCACGTGCCGCAGCATGATCTTCGGCGCCGGCAGGCCGATCAGCTGCGCCGCGGCCACGTAATCCTTGTTCTTCTCGACCATCACCGAACCGCGCACGGTGCGGGCATATTGCACCCAGAAACTGAGGCCGATCGCGATGATGAGGACGCCGAGCGTGCTCATCTCGTCGAGCCGGTTGCCGAGCAGCGATTTGGCGACGCCGTTGACCAGCAGTGCGATCAGGATCGCGGGGAAGGTGAGCTGCACGTCGGCGATCCGCATGATCACGGTGTCGACCACACCGCCGAAATAGCCCGCGATCAGCCCGAGGGCGATGCCGAGCGCGCCGGCGAAGACCACGCCGGCCAGGCCGACTGCAAGGGAGATGCGCAGGCCGTAGAGGATCGCCGAGAGCACATCGCGGCCCTGCTCGTCGGTGCCGAGCAGGAACGGGCTTTGGCCGTCGGCGGTCCACAGCGGCGCGATCCGCGAGTTGATCAGCTGCAGCTGCGCCGGATCGAACGGGTTCTGCACCGCGAGCCACGACGCGAAGATTGCGAGCAGAAAGAACAGCAGCGTGATCACGGCGGCGACCATCGTCAGCCTGGAGCGACGGAACGAATAGAAGACGTCGCTGTCGAGCGCGCGCCTGAACCAGCCGGCAGGGGCCTGGTGGTCCTGGGAGGGATGGGGGACGACGGCATCGGACATCGGTCAGCCTCTCATGCCGCGCGGCCGACGGTCGAGCGCAAGCGCGGATCGACCACGGTGTAGAGGATGTCGACCACGAGATTGATGGTGACGAAGATCAGCGAGACCATCAACAGATACGCGGCCATGATCGGGATATCGACATTCTGCACGGCCTGCACGAACAGAAGTCCCATGCCCGGCCATTGGAACACGGTTTCGGTGATGATCGAGAAAGCAATAACCGAGCCAAACTGCAGGCCGGCCACCGTGATGACCGGAACCAGGGTGTTCTTCAGCGCATGGCCGAAATGGATCGCGCGCGTGGTCAGCCCGCGGGCGCGGGCGAAGCGGATATAGTCGGTCCGCAACACTTCCAGCATTTCGGCGCGCACCAGCCGCATGATCAGGGTCATCTGGAACAGCCCGAGCGTGATCGCCGGCATGATCAGCGCCTTCAGGCCCGAGACGGTCAGCAGTCCGGTGGTCCACCAGCCGAGCTTCACCACCTCGCCGCGGCCGAAGGAGGGCAGCCAGCCCAGCGTCACCGCGAACAGATAGATCAGCAGGATGCCGATCAGGAAGGTCGGCAGCGAAATGCCGATCAGCGATACCGCCTGGAATAATTTGGCGAGCACGGTGTCGCGGCGCAGCGCCGAATAGACCCCCATCAGGATGCCGGTCACCATCGCGAACAGCGTGGCGCAGATCGAAAGCTCCAGCGTCGCCGGCAGCCGCTCCGCCAGCAGCGAGGAGACCGGCAGGCGGAACTGGTAGGACACGCCGAACTTGAACTGCAGCGCATTGATGAAGTAGCGGCCGAACTGCACCAGCACCGGATCGTCAAGGCCGAGCGAGTGCCGGATTTCAGCGCGCTGCGCGGCCGACGTGTCGATCGAGACGATCTGGTTCACCGGGTCGCCGGCGAAACGGAACATCGCGAACGCAATCACGCCCACGGCGAGCATCACGCCGATCGCCTGCAGGAAGCGGCGAAGAGTGAAAGCCAGCATCTCTACCTTTCACTGCTTTTGACATTCGGCGCGCGGCTTTGCGCGGCCGGAAAGCGCGAGGTCCCGGAAGCCTGCGCTTCCGGGACCCAATTCGCCAAAACCACTATTCACCCTGTTTGGTCGCCCAGTAGAGCAGCACCTGGTTGTCCGCGCGCTGGGTCAATTTGACCTTTTTCGACACGCCCCACACCAGCGGTTGCTGATGCAGCGGAATGTAGCCGTAATCCTTGATGACGATCTCGTAGGCCTGCTTGATCAACTGGTCGCGCTTGGCGGTGTCGCCCTCGATCAGCACCTTGTCGGTGAGCGCGTCGACTTCCTTGTTGCAATAGCCGCCGAGATTGGCCTCGCCCCTTGTGGCATCCTTCGGATCGTCGCGGCAGCCGAGGATGTCGTGCAGCACGTTGTGCGAGTCGGACGTCGCGGGCGTCCAGCCCAGCATGAAGAACGAGGTCTGGTAGCCGCCGGGCTTCAGCACCTTGGCGAAATACTGCGCCTTCGGCTGCGCCAGCAGGTTCACCTTGACGCCGATGCGGGCCAGCATGCCGACCACCGCCTGGCAGATCGCGGCGTCGTTGACATAGCGGTCGTTCGGGCAGTCCATCGTGACTTCGAAGCCGTTCGGATAGCCGGCGTCGGCCAGCAGCTTCTTGGCACCATCGGGATCGAGCTTCGGCCGGGTGAATTCCTTCGACAGCGGATAGAGCTCGGGTGCGATCATCAGCGTCGAGGGGGTCGACATGCCGCGCATGACGCGGGTCTTGATCAGATCGACGTCGATCGTCTTGTAGAAAGCTTCGCGGACGCGGATGTCCTTGAACGGATTCTTGCCCTTGATGTTGGAATACAGCAGCTCGTCGCGCGCCGTATCCATGCCGATGAAGATGGTGCGAATTTCCGGCGCGGTCATGACGGTCGCGACGCCGCTGGAATTGACGCGCTGGATGTCCTGGAGCGGAACCGGTTCGATGACGTCGACTTCGCCGGAGAGCAGCGCGGCAACGCGGGTGGCGTCGGAGCCGATCGGGGTGAAGATGATCTCCTTGAGATTATGCTCGGGCTTGCGCCAATAGCCTGGAAACGCCTTGAACACGGTCTTCACGCCGGGCTGGTGGCTCTCGATCGTGAAGGGGCCTGTGCCGTTCTCGTGCAGCGCCGCGTAACTCGGCGTGGTTGCGGAGGCCGGCGTCGGTGCGACCGAGTTGTTCTCCTCGCACCACTTCTTGTCCATGATGTACCAGCTATCCCATTGCGAGATCAGGATGGGATTGGGCGAGTCCAGCGTTACGTCGACGGTGTAGTCGTCGACCTTGCTGAACTTGGCGTCGGCCGGGACGTTGCTGAGGAAGTTGGAGCCCTTGGCGCGGACGCGCTCGGCCGAGAACAGCACGTCGTCGGCGGTGAAGGGATCGCCATTGTGGAATTTCACGCCCTTGCGCAGATGGAAGCGCCATTTGGTCGGGCTCAGCGTCTCCCAGCTTTCCGCCAGGGCGGGAATGATCTTGAGGTCCTTGTCGCGCGCGGTGAGGCCTTCGTAGACGTGGGCGTGGTGCGCGATCGTCGTGGTTTCCTTCAGCGTGTAGGGATCCAGCGACTTCAGCTCGCCCTGGTTGGCATACTTCAACGTCTGGGCCGATGCCGGCAAAGCAAAGGCGACGAGTGCGGCGATAGTCGCCGCAAACAAGCTCCAACGTACCGACATGTAATCCCGCGTCCCCGTTTTTGTCCGCCGGCTGCTTTGTCCGGCTGGTATTATTGATCCATGTTGCCAGAGTTTACCGGCCGCGCAAGCGCGATTTGCCAAAGGGTTAACCCGTCCGCGCGGGTGCAGCGCAATGAACCGGATTGGAGAGTAGGCTGTTGGCGCGAACGCGTGACATTCGACTTTCGGAGTGCCGCTTGTCGGTCACGGGAATGATCACCGGCGCGCCCTGCTTATGCCGGCCGCTCCAACCAGTTTGGGAGCAAGGGCTCCAAACGGTTTGGAGCAGGGGCTCCAAGCGGATTGGAGCAACCGCTCCAAACGGTTTGGTTGACCATAACGGATGATTGAGGCCGACTGCCCCCCGGGGCAGGTACGGCTCGCTTGCGCAACTCGCCCCGTCCCGGCGATACTATGGCGGGCCAAGGCGCATTTGAGGAGGCGGATATGAAGGTCAACGTCGAGATAGATTGTACGCCCCTCGAAGCGCGGCAATTCTTCGGCCTGCCGGATGTGGCGCCGATGCAGGCCGCGGTGATGGACAAGCTGCAGCAGCAGATGACGTCGAACATCGAGAAGATTTCGCCGGAATCGCTGATGCAGAGCTGGTTCACCTTCGATCCCAAGCTCGCCGAGCGCTTCCAGGACATGTTCGTGGCGATGGCCGGCTTCGGCGGCTCGAGCAAGAAGAAATAGTGACTGACATGGACAGGAGCGTTGATGGGACCGAACGCCGGTTGCGCCCGCCGAGCCTGTTCCTGATGTTGGCGGAGGCGCGCGGCGTGCTCGAACTCAATTCGAGCCTGCTGCTGTCGCCCCTCCTGATGCAGGCGCCGAAGGGCGATGGTCATCCGGTGCTGGCGCTGCCGGGCTTCCTCGCCAGCGACCTTTCGATGGCGCCGATGCGGCGCTATCTGAAGGAGCTCGGCTACGACGCCTATGCCTGGAACATGGGCCGCAATTTCGGTGGGATTTCCAGCAGGCGGGCTGCGCTGCGCGATCTGCTGAAGCGGGTCCATGAGGCGACGGGGCGCAAGGTCTCGATCATCGGCTGGAGCCTCGGCGGCGTCTATGCGCGCGACCTGGCGTTGCAGATGCCGGAGCTGGTGCGCTCCATCATCACGCTGGGCAGTCCGTTCGCCGACGACATCCGCGCCACCAATGCGACGCGGCTCTATGAGCTGCTGTCCGGCGAAGGTGTCGACGACATCCCGGAGATCCGCACCGCGATCGCCGGCGACATGCCGGTGCCGACGACCTCGATCTATTCCCGCACCGATGGCATCGTGAACTGGCGGACCTCGCGCGTGCGGCCGTCGGCCACCGCCGAGAACATCGAGGTGCATTTCGCCAGCCATATCGGCCTCGGCGTCAATCCCGCGGCGCTGTGGGCGATTGCGGACCGGCTGGCCCAGCCGGAAGGGGAATTCCGGCATTTTGACCGCTCGGGCCCCTTTGCCATTGCCTACGGGCCGCCAGAACAGGCACTATCCTGACCAAACGACGAGAAGCGCCGCCCAAGGCGCCCGCGTAAGTAGGCTCTCGGGAGGAGATCATGAGCGACGCCAAGAAGCTGTCCTCGCTGGACGCATCGTTTCTCTATCTGGAAACGCCGGAAATGCCGATGCATGTCGGCAGCATGGCGATCTTCCGGCTGCCCGACGGCTACAAGGGCGACTTCTTCGAGGAGTTCAAGGCGATGATCGCCTCGCGGCTGCACATCGCACCGATCCTCAAGGCACGCCTGCAGAAGGCGCCGCTCGACATCGATCATCCTTCCTGGGTCGAGGACGACCAGTTCGACATCGACCGTCACATCTTCCGCGCCAGCCTGCCGGCGCCGCGCGATCGCGCCACGCTGGAGCGTATCGTCGGCTGGATGCACGCCAAGCTGTTGAACCGCGCCCGCCCGCTCTGGGAGTTCTACGTCTTCGAGGGCATGAAGGACAACGAGATCGGGCTCTATTCCAAGATGCACCATGCCTGCATCGACGGTGGCGCCGGTGCGGCGCTGACCAGCATGATCTACGACCTGACGCCGGTGCCGCGCGAGATCGAGCCGCCGAGCGCGAAGAAGGTCGCGCAGGAGCCGCGCGACATCGCGGCCAATCTGATCGATGCCTATCAGCAACTCTGGACCCAGCCGTTCGAGGCGGCCGCCGCCGCGCAGAAGAGCCTGGAGCTGCCGCGTTCCGGCAAGAGCGACCTCGGCTCGATCCTGTTCGACAACGCCATGTTCCAGATCGAGAGCGCGGTGAAGTTCGCCGGCTCCATGCCGACGGTCATCAAAAGCCTGTCCGACGTCGTCGCCAAGGTCGCCGATCCGAGATCGCGCGAGAGCCTGCAGGCGATGTCCTCGCCGCCGACCATCCTCAACAAGGCGATCTCGTCGGAGCGCAGCTTTGCCGGCACCTCGATCTCGCTGTCGCGTGCCAAGGCCCTCGCGAAGGCGTCCGGCGGCAAGCTCAACGACGTTGTGCTGGCGCTCGCCTCCGGCGTGGTGCGGCGCTATCTGATCAGCCAGGGCGCGCTGCCGAACAAGTCGCTGACGGCAGGTGTTCCGATCTCGCTGCGCGAGGAGGGCAATGCCGAATCCAACAACCAGGTGTTCGGCATGATCTGCTCGATCGCGACCGACATCGAAAACCCCAGGAAGCGGCTGGAAACCATCATCGCGCAGTCGACCAAGTCCAAGGAGATGTCGCATCCGCTGCGCGCCTTGGTGCCGCAGGTCACCAACATCTCGCTGCTGGGCGCGCCGATCCTGGTGCAGATCCTGGCGCTGCTCTACAGCCGCTCCGACCTCTCCAACGTGCTGCCGCCGGCCACCAACATCACGGTCTCGAACGTGCCGGGGCCGCGGCAGACGTTGTATGCGGCGGGCGCCGAGCTGCTGCACATCTTCCCGGTTTCGATCTCGACCCACGGCGTGGCGCTCAACATCACCGTGCAGAGCTACCGCGATCAGCTCGATTTCGGCTTCATCGTGGGTGCCAACATCATTCCCCACGTGCAGGTGATGTGCGACATGCTGCCGCTCGAGTTCGATGTACTCGAGGCGGCGTTCGCTCCCCCGCCTGCGGACATCAAGGGCGCAGCCGAATAAGGATGCCTGTCGATGATTGAAATGCCACCGCTGCAGTTCGCCGAGACGAACGGCATCCGCATGGGGTTTTATGAAGCAGGCCCCAAGACCGACACGCCGCCGGTGGTGCTGTGCCACGGCTGGCCCGAACTGGCGTTCTCCTGGCGCCACCAGATCAAGGCGCTGGGCGAGGCCGGCATCCGGGTGATTGTGCCGGATCAACGCGGCTATGGCGCGACCGACCGGCCGGAGCCGGTCGAGGCCTACGACATGGAGCACCTGACCGGCGATCTCGTCGGCCTGCTCGACCATCTCAAGATCGACAAGGCGATCTTCGTCGGTCACGACTGGGGCGGCTTTGTCGTCTGGCAGATGCCGCTCAGGCATCCTGCGCGGGTCGCCGGCGTCGTCGGCGTCAACACGCCGCATTGGGACCGCGCGCCGATGGATCCGATCGCGCTGTTCCGCCAGCGCTTCGGCGATCACATGTACATCGTCCAGTTCCAGGATCCGGCGCGCGAGCCCGACCGCATCTTCGGCGGCCGCGTCGAGCAGACCTTCGACGCCTTCATGCGCAAGCCGGTGCCGCGTCCGGCGGATGCGCCACCCGAACAGCCGATCGCCGGCGTCGGCGCCTCGGCGCGGCTCAACCTGGCGTTTCCGCAGATGATCGCGAATTACGACGCCAAGCATGATCCGCGCACGCCGATCTTGTCGGCCGACGAGAAGAAGGTGTTCGTGGACACCTTCACCAAGACCGGCTTCACCGGCGGCATCAACTGGTATCGCAATTTCACCCGCAACTGGGAGCGCTCGGCCGGACTGGACCATCACGTCCGGGTGCCGTCGCTGATGATCATGGCCGAGAACGACGCGGTGCTGCCGCCCTCGGCCGCCGACGGAATGGAGCGGTTGGTGCCGGACCTCGAGAAGTATCTGGTCAAGGACAGCGGCCATTGGACGCAGCAGGAAAAGCCTGACGAAGTTAGCGCGAAGCTGATCGAATGGCGCAGAAAGCGATTTGGCTGACGACGACGTCGTCATTCCGGGGCGATGCGCAGCATCGAACCCCAATGCGCAATTGCGCATTGTGGAATCTCGAGATTCCGGGTCTGGTCCTTCGGACCATCCCGGAATGACTGAGGTTAGAGGGGGCACTTCGAAGATGGCGTCCGGCAACAGACTGAGTCCGATTCCGCATCCGCCGACGAAGCCGGTGGTCGGCAATATGCTGTCGCTGGACTCGACCGCGCCGGTGCAGCATCTCGTCAAGCTCTCCAGGGAGCTGGGACCGATCTTCTGGCTCGACATGATGGGCGCGCCGCTCGTCATCGTGTCCGGCCACGATCTCGTTGACGAGCTCTCCGATGAAAAACGCTTCGACAAGGCCGTGCGCGGCTCGCTGCGCCGGGTGCGCGCGGTCGGCGGCGACGGCCTGTTCACCGCGGACACCAAGGAGCCGAACTGGAGCAAGGCGCACAACATCCTGATGCAGCCGTTCGGCAACCGCGCCATGCAGTCGTACCACTCGAGCATGGTCGATATTGCCGAGCAGCTGGTCAAGAAATGGGAGCGCCTCAACGCGGACGAGGAGATCGAGGTCGTCCACGACATGACGGCGCTCACCCTCGACACCATCGGCCTCTGCGGCTTCGACTACCGCTTCAACTCGTTCTACCGCCGCGACTACCACCCGTTCGTGGAATCGCTGGTGCGCTCGCTCGAAACCATCATGATGACCCGCGGCCTGCCGCTCGAGGGTCTGTGGATGCAGAAGCGGCGCAAGACGCTGGCCGACGACGTCGCCTTCATGAACAAGATGGTCGACGAGATCATCGCCGAGCGGCGCGGCAACACCGCAGCGACCGACGACAAGAAGGACATGCTGGCGGCGATGATGACCGGCGTCGACCGCGCCACCGGCGAGCAGCTCGACGACGTCAACATCCGCTACCAGATCAACACCTTCCTGATCGCCGGCCACGAGACCACCAGCGGCCTGCTGTCGTGCACGATCTATGCGCTGCTGAAGCACCCGGAGGTGTTGAAGAAGGCCTATGAGGAGGTCGATCGCGTCCTCGGGCCCGACGTCAACGCGCGGCCGACCTATCAGCAGGTGACGCAGCTCACCTACATCACCCAATGCCTGAAGGAGGCGCTGCGGCTGTGGCCGCCGGCGCCGGCCTACGGCATCGCGCCGCTGAACGATGAGACGATCGGCGGCAAGTACAAGCTGAAGAAGAACACCTTCATCACCATCCTGGTGATGGCGCTGCATCGTGATCCCAGCGTCTGGGGTCCGAACCCCGACGTGTTCGATCCCGAGAATTTCAGCCGCGAGGCTGAGGCCAAGCGCCCGATCAATGCCTGGAAGCCGTTCGGCAACGGCCAGCGCGCCTGCATCGGCCGCGGCTTTGCCATGCACGAGGCGGCGCTGGCGATCGGGATGATCCTGCAACGCTTCAAGCTGATCGACGTGCATCGCTACCAGATGCATCTGAAGGAGACGCTGACCGTCAAGCCGGATGGCTTCAGGATCAAGGTGCGGCCGCGCGACGACAAGGACCGCGGCGCGTTCGCCGGCAGCACCGGCGCGGTTGCGACCGCGCCGAAGGCGCCGCGCGCGCCGACCACGCGTCCCGGCCACAACACGCCGATGCTGGTGCTCTACGGCTCCAATCTCGGCTCCGCCGAGGAACTGGCAACCCGCATGGCGGATCTGTCCGAGATCAATGGCTTCGCGACGCGGCTGGGTCCGCTGGACGATTATGTCGGCAAGCTGCCGGAGGAGGGCGGCGTGCTGATCATTTGCGCCTCCTATAATGGCGCGGCGCCCGACAACGCGACGCAGTTCGTCAAATGGCTCGATAGCGACCTGCCGAAGGATGCCTTCGCCAACGTCCGCTACGCGGTGTTCGGTTGCGGCAACAGCGATTGGGCGGCGACCTACCAGTCGGTGCCGCGCTTCATTGACGAGCAGCTCACCAAGCATGGCGCGCGCGCCGTCTATCCGCGCGGCGAGGGCGACGCGCGCAGCGATCTCGACGGCCAGTTCCAGAAATGGTTCCCGGAGGCGGCCAAGGTCGCGACCAAGGAATTCGGCATCGACTGGAATTTCACCCGCACCGCCGAGGACGAGCCGCTCTACGCGATCGAGCCGGTGGCGCAGGGTGCGGTCAACACCATCGTGACGCAAGGCGGCGCGGTGCCGATGAAGGTGCTCGCCAATAACGAGCTGCAGACCAAGGCAGGCGCTCATCCGTCGGAGCGTTCGACCCGGCATATCGAGGTCGAGCTGCCGGCCAGTCTGAAATACCGCGTCGGCGATCATCTCAGCGTGGTGCCGCGCAACGATCCGACGTTGGTCGATTCCGTTGCGCGCCGCTTCGGCTTCCTGCCGGCCGACCAGATCCGTCTGCAGGTCTCGGAAGGCCGCCGCGCCCAATTGCCGGTCGGCAACGCCGTGTCGGTCGGACGGCTGCTCACCGAGTTCGTCGAGCTGCAGCAGGTCGCGACCCGCAAGCAGATCCAGATCATGGCCGAGCACACCCGCTGCCCGGTGACCAAGCCGAAGCTGATGGCCTATGTCGGCGACGACGAGGCGTCGGCCGTGCGTTATCGCTCCGAGGTGCTGGCCAAGCGCAAATCGGTGTTCGACCTGCTCGAGGAACATCCGGCCTGCGAGCTGCCGTTCCACCTCTATCTTGAAATGCTGTCGCTGCTGGCGCCGCGCTATTATTCGATCTCGTCGTCTCCGGCCGGCGAGGCGCAGCGCTGCAGTGTCACCGTGGGCGTGGTGGAGGCGCCGGCAAGTTCCGGGCGCGGCATCTACAAGGGGGTCTGCTCGAACTACCTGGCGCGCCGCCGCGCCGGCGATACCGTCCACGCCACCATCAAGGAGACCAAGGCCGGCTTCCGCCTGCCCGATGACAATGCCGTGCCGATCATCATGATCGGGCCGGGGACCGGGCTCGCACCGTTCCGGGGCTTCCTGCAGGAGCGTGCCGCGCGCAAGGCGCAGGGCGCGACGCTGGGGCTGGCGATGCTGTTCTTCGGCTGCCGGCATCCCGAGCAGGACTTCATCTATGCGGATGAACTGAAGGCGTTCGCAGCCGACGGCATCAGTGAACTCCACACCGCCTTCTCGCGCGCCGATGGCCCGAAGACCTATGTGCAGCACCTCGTCGCCGCGCAGAAGGACCGTGTGTGGGAGCTGATCCAGCAGGGTGCGATCGTCTATGTCTGCGGCGACGGCGGCAGGATGGAGCCCGACGTCAAGGCGACCCTGATGTCGATCTATCGCGAGCGCACCGGTGTCGACACTGACGCCGCCGCGCGCTGGATCGAGGAAATGGGCACCAGGAACCGCTACGTGCTCGACGTCTGGGCAGGTGGCTAGCCCGTGCCTTCGTAGCCCGGATGAAGCGAAGCGTAATCCGGGACAGCGTCAGATGCGGACCGACCGGCTCCCGGATTTCGCGGAGCCTGTCATCGGGCGCGCGTTCGCGCGACCCGTTGGCTCCATCCGGGCTACGCATGGGTGATTTGGGAGCACCGGCCATGATACAAGCCGCCGCATGATTCCATGGGAAAAGATCGACACCGCGCGCATTCCCGGTACCGAAGGTGAATTGCGTCTGATGCGGCGAGGCCGCGAATTCTCGATCATGCTCGGCACCAACGAGCTGATGAACAGCCGCTTGTCGGGCTCGGAAGAGGCGTTGGCGACGCTTGCCGCGAAGAAGATCGAGAAGGTCGCACGGCCGCATTTTCTGATCGGCGGGCTCGGCATGGGCTTTACGCTGCGGGCCGCGCTCGCCGTGCTCGGGCCCGAGGCGAGAATCGTGGTGGCCGAACTGGTGCCGGCGGTCGTTGCCTGGGCGCGAGGTCCGATGGCGGAGATCTTCGGCGACAGCCTGAACGATCCGCGCGTGAGCATCCGGGAGGAGGATGTTGCCAGCGTGATCGAACGCCAACCGCTCAGCTTCGATGCCATCCTGCTCGACGTCGATAACGGGCCTGAAGGTCTCACCCGCAAGGCCAATGACGCGCTGTATGATGTCTCCGGGCTCAAGATCGCACACACGGCTTTGCGGCGCGGCGGCGTGCTCGCCGTCTGGTCGTCCGGTCCGAATGCCAGGTTCCCGAAATCCTTGTCCCGGGCCGGGTTCGCGGTCAACGAAATTGCCGTCCGCGCCACCGGCCGAGGCCGCGGTGTCCGCCATGTGATCTGGATCGCGGTCAAGGACTAAAGCGCGATGAGATTGGGTTGAATCGTCATCGCGCTTTAGCTCTTTGTTTGAGCATGATTTTTCGGAAAACCGCTTCACACTTTTCCGAATCATGCTCTAGCCGGCATCCCGGCGCGCTCGCCAGCCTGATCATGCCAGTGGCCGAGCACAAGCCATCACGATGCCTCAGAACATCGTGTTGTTGTTGGCGGGATTCTCCGGAACGGGCTGCGCCACGTCCCAGTGCTCGACGATCTTGCCGTCCTCGAGCTTGAAGATGTCGACGATCGCATTGCCGCGGGTGCCGGGCTCGCGCACGGCGTGGACGTGCAGGATCACGTAGTCGCCGTCGACGAATGAGCGCTTGATCTCGCTGTGCGAGTTCGGAAACTTCTCGCGCAGGAAGCCGATGAACTTGCGGAAGCCTTCCGGGCCGTCGGCCGCGCCGGGATTGTGCTGCACATAGCGGTTGCCGACATAGGCGAGCGCCGCGTCAGCGTCCTTCTGGTTCAGCCCCTTCTCGTAGAAGGCGAGCACCGCCTTGCGGTTGGCCTCCTGGTGCGCTTCGTTGGCGGCCGCGATTGCCGATGAAGACGCGAGCGCGAGGAGGAGAGCGGCGACGGCTGTCTGTGGCCGGAGAGGGGTCTTCATCTGGTTGCTCCCGGTGGCTGAACGCTGGATAGCGCTCTCTACAGCGTCCATGCCGCGCCCGGAAGAACGCACTCCTGGCTCACATGGTTACCGGAAGATACCGGAGCCCCGTTCCGATTGAATCGGGACGGGCTCTCGATTCTGGCTTTGAGGCGTTTTCTTCACGCGAACCGGTATCCACTTCGCTCGAAAACGCTCAGGCCTTACGCCGCCTTCGCCGCCGCGCCATGCGCGTGCTTGTCGATGGCGTCGATGATCTGCGGCCACATCGGAATCGGCAGGGCGTGGCCCATGCCCTCGATCATCACGAGCTTCGCGCCCGGGATCGAGACCGCGGTGTCCTTGCCGCCTTCGGGATGCACCAGCGGATCGATGGTGCCGTGGATCACCAGCGTCGGCGCCTTGACGCCGCGCAGGCGCTCCTTGCGGCTGCCGGAGGCGAGGATGGCGCGGAGCTGGCGGCCGACGCCCTCGGGATTGAGGCCGCGCTCATAGGTGCGCCGCGCGCGTTCGGGATCGAGCGCCTCGTCCTCGGGAAACGAGCCGTTGCGCAACACCTTCCAGGTCTGCCCGAAGCGGACGAAATACTCTTCCTTGCTCTTCGGTGGCGGCGCCATCAGCACCGCGGTCGCCTCGCGGGTCGGCCCCGGGATCTTTGGATTGCCCGTGGTCGACATGATCGAGGTCAGCGAGCGCACGCGCTCGGGAAAGGTGATCGCAACCTCCTGCGCGATCATGCCGCCCATCGAGGCACCGACCAGATGCGCAGTGCGGATGCCGAGCGCATCCATCAGCCCGATCGTGTCCCTCGCCATGTCGGCCAGCTTGTAGGGTGCTGCGACCGGGATCTTCAGGAAGCGGAGCTTGAGCAGTTCGAGCGCGGTCAGCCGCTTGCCGCCGCTCAGGCGGGAGGATTTGCCGATATCCCTGTTGTCGAATCGGATGACGTGAAAACCGCGGGCGGCGAGCTGGCGGCAGAACTCGTCGTCCCAATGGATCATCTGGGCGCCGAGGCCCATGATCAGGAGCAGCGGCTCGGCATTCGCATCGCCAAAAATCTCGTAGCAGATGTCGATGCCATTGGCGCGGATGATCTGCGGCGGCTGATGGGCGAGCGTGGTCACGGGCGTCCCCTGCTGGTGTCGCGGTCAGGAACCTCTATGCCACGGATTGACGCAGCGCAGAAGAGCCTCGGCGTCGCTGGTCGCGCCGCGCAGTTGACCGATCAGCAGCAACAGTGTCGTATGGCAGAAACAAATGGAAGCGCGGCAAGCGCTCGAAATTGGTGTGGAGGAGCGCCGCATGGCCGACAAGGGCAACGACCCTGCCGTGATCTGGCAGACGATGATTGGCGAGATGGAGAAGGGGTTCAACTCCTTCGGCAACCAGCTCATGAGCTCGCCGGAATTTTCCAAGGTGATGAACCAGGCCGGCGGCGCCGCGGCCGGCGCACAGAAGCAGCTCGGCGAGCTGATGGAGAAATATCTGCTGGCGATGAACCTGCCGAGCCGCGCCCAACTCGTCGGTATGGCCGAGCGCCTGCAGTCGATGGAGAACCAGCTCAACGAGATCAAGACGCTGCTGCAGCAGGTGCACCACAATTCGCTGGCGCCGGACGACAGCCACGGCGCAACGCCGCGGCCACCGCGCACCAAGCAGCCGCCGGCGGAGGGAGGCAGCAAATGAATGCTCCCACCCCCTTTGATTTCGCCTCGATCTCCGAGCGGGTCCAGTCCGAGGTGCAGCGCGCGATCCAGCGCAGCATCAAGGGCGTCGAGTATTTCTCGAGCTCCGGCCCGTCGCTCGGCTCGACGCCGAAAGACGTGCTGTATTCGCGCGGTACCATGAACCTCTATCACTACCGGCCGCAGGCCAGCGAAGTCTATCGCGTGCCGGTGCTGATCGTGATGGCGACCACCAACCGCGGCTACATCCTCGACCTGGTGCCGGGGCAGAGCTTCATCGAGTTTCTGCTCAAGCGCGGCTTCGACGTCTACATGCTGGACTGGACCGCGCCGAAGCCGGAGGAAAAATCGCTGCGCATGGAGGATTACGTCCTCGACTTCATTCCGGAATCGGTCCGCCGCGTGCAGCAGGATTCCGGCGAAAAGGACGTCTCGGTGATCGGCTATTGCTTCGGCGGCGTGCTGTCGCTGCTCTACGGCTCGATCTTCAACGACGGGCCGATGAAGAACCTGATCTGCTTCACCACGCCGATCGATTTCCGTGAGATGAAGCTGTTCTCGAATTTCGCCGACCGCCGCTATTTCGACGTCGACCGGCTGATCGACAGCACCGGCAACATGCCGCCCGAACTGATCCTGCAATCGTTCGACATGTTGCGGCCGGCCGCGCGTGTCGTCGGCCAGATCCAACTCTGGGACAACATCTGGAACGACGAGTTCGTCAAGTCGTACCGGATGTTCGATCGCTGGGCGACCGACACGCTGCCGCTCGCGGGCGAATATTTCCGCGCCATCACCAAGGACCTGATGTGGGACAACAAGCTCTACAACGACACCATGACGGTCGGCGGCCGCGAGGCGAGGCTTGCCGACATCAAGGTGCCGATCCTGCACGCGGTCGCCGAGCACGACCACATCGTGCCGTATGATGCGGCAAAACATCTCATCACCAAGATCGGCTCCGAGGACAAGGAGGAGGTGATGCTCAAAGGCGGTCACGTCTCGCTGGTCGCCGGCGCCAACGCAATCAAGCGGCTGTGGCCGAAACTGGACTCCTGGCTGGGCAAAAGATCGACCTAAGAAGGGTCGACTTGAGAGAGATCGACATGACCGAACAACGTTCCTATCCGCGCCGCGTCAAAACCGAAGCGGGCGACATCGAGTTTCGCCTGATGATTCGGGACCACGAGGCCGCGGTGCTGGCCTTCGCGCAAAAGCTGCCGACGCATGATCTCTTGTTCTTGCCGCGCAACATCAGCCAGCCGAAGGTGCTGTCGGCCTGGATCAACGAGATCGAGCGCGGCGACATCACCAGCTTGCTCGCGATCAAGGACGGCAAGGTGGTCGGCTGCGGCACCCTGGTGCGCGATCCGCATTCCTGGTCGCCGCATGTCGGCGAGATCCGGATGGTGGTGTCGCTCGACGTGCGCGGGCAGGGCGTCGGCCGGGCATTGTCGCAGGAGACCTTCGCCATCGCGCTCGGTGCCGGGCTGGAGAAGTTCTCGGTGCAGATGACCGTCGACCAGCAGGCGGCGATCGCGCTGTTCGAAAGCCTCGGCTTCAAGGCGGAGGCCCTGCTGCGCGACCATGTCCGCGACGTCGAGGGCAAGACCCACGACATCGTCGTGCTGGGGCACAACGTGGCGCAGGTCCGGGCCCAAATGGAGGCGTACGGGGTGTCCGACGCGGTTGGTGGTGGTGGTGGCTAGATACCTCTAACTGCCGGTTCCGCAGGCAATCTGCGGGATCTTGGGCACGGAAAAGGGGAAGGAGACCAAGACCCCGGCAATATGGCGCGAGATCAAAGCGATTGACGGCCTGGTGACATGGTCATCTCGAAAGACCTGATGAACGGCAAACGCACCCATCACGTGCCGCTCTCGCCGGCCGCTGTGTCGTTACTCAGCAAGCGCGGCGCTGCCGACGCGCCACTGTTCAGCGTAATCAACCAGAATGCCATGCTCGAAGCGTTGCAGAGCGACGAGGGCTTCCGCTTTTCGTTCTCCGATTGGGTGATCGACGCGACTAGCTACGGTGCGGATCTCGCCGACATGAGCATTGCGCATCTGACGCGCGGCAAGGTCCGAGCGGCCTATCAGCGGTCGCCACAACTGGAGAAGCGGCGCGAGACAATGGCTGCATGGTCAGATTTCGTCCTTTCCCCACGGACACTGACGGGCGCACGGAAGTCGGCCTAGCCTTTCTTCTCAATCGTCACGAGGAGGGATACACGGTATAGCTTAATCAGCGGCGCATTGCTAACATAGATTGATTGGGCTCAGGGGGCTATTTTGGACATTGAAAGGTTGCGGCGGATCGCCGCCAAAAAAGAACGCTATCAAACACAACTGTCCCGCCTTCTCGCCGCAAAGAAGCAAAGCTCTTGTATTGAGGCGGCCGTTTCAAGTGCAATGGGCACGCTGGAGAGCGGCACTCGCTCCTTCGTCATCTACGGTGAACCGCAAAGCGGGAAGACCGAAATGATGATCTGCCTCACGGCCAAGCTGCTCGACGAGGGCCACCGAATAATCATCCATCTCCTGAACGACAGCGTTCAGCTTTTGCAACAAAATCTAGATCGGTTTCAACGATCTAATCTTTCGCCGTCAGCGAAGAACTTTTCTGACGTGATCGATCCGGACTACTCTCTGAAATCGGGATATCACGTCATCTTTTGTAAGAAGAACGCCAGCGACCTTGCTAAGCTAAACTTGAAGACTGAAAAGATTAGGAACAAGGTCGTCATTGACGATGAAGCGGACTTCGCCACCCCCAACGCCTTAATCAACAAAGGCGACGTAACAAAGATCAACCACTTGATACAACGGCTGATCGGCGATGACGGAATTTATATCGGTGTAACCGCGACACCCGCGCGTTTGGACCTAAATAACACCTTCGACAACGACAACGAAAAGTGGGTGAACTTTCCACCTCACGATGCCTACACAGGTCAGGACTCATTCTTTCCGCTTGCGGGTGAAGCGCAATTCTCTCTTCGGACTCTGCCCGATACCGACGACAGTCCGAAATACCTCAGAGAAGCAATCTTCCGCTTTCTTGTCCGCGTCGCTTCGCTAAACCTCAATAATAGCGCCGACGACAATTACTCGATGCTAATTCACACAAGCGGCAAAAAGCTCGACCATAAGTCAGACAAGAAGCCGATTGATGATGTGATGAATGCGCTGTCTGATGTGCATTCGAAGAAATTTGAAGACTACACTCATCAAATCGGAAAAATCGCTGCCACTCTTTATGGTGACATGCAAGCGGAGCGCATTCTTGCCTACATCGCAAAGAACAGCGATCAAACCACCACGATCATAATGAACAGCGAGCGTGACAAGAACGTAGACTTTAAGTCTGCCACTTCGCCTGCCGCCATTTTCACTTTTGTAATTGGTGGCAATATCGTCTCACGCGGCGTTACGTTCGATAATCTGCTGTCGATGTTCTTCACTCGTGACTCTAAGCACAAAATTCAGCAAGACACCTACATACAGAGAGCACGCATGTTCGGGTCTCGAAGAAAGACCCTGCCCCACTTCGAGCTCACCATCCCGAAGCAACTGTATCTCGACTGGCATCGGTGCTTTGTTTTTCACCGCCTTGCGCTGGAAGCCATCAAAACCAAGAAGGGCTCTCCGGTCTGGCTTGCGGACCAACGCATCTCTGCGGTCGCTTCGACAAGTATTGATAAAGCCAATGTTCTGCTCGACCGAGGCGAGATGTCGTTCCCAATATTCGATTATTCGACTGACCTCGAAACTATAATGCAATCAAACGATCCTCTGACGGGCCTGCAAAATCTCCAAGAACGCGTCGGCGCCGACTCACTGCCGAACTATCTTCTCGAGTACGTCAAACATTTCTTGCCGCTCGGCTCGGGATCGGTGGCTCTGCATCCATCGTCATCCGTCGAAGGCATGAAGGATGCCGACTGGGACAAAATAGAAAGAAGCAAAGGTCTGTTCGGTCAAGTCACACGCAACAATCCGGATGCCGTTCACCACTTCAAGATGTTTTTCAATTCGAAGAAGCGAGCACGGCTTATCTACAAGTTCACCGGCAACATCACCTTCATCAAGAATGTAAAGAATGCTTGACGAGTACGAATTTTATCAGGGCGCTGTCCTGCGACAACTAGTCGTGGCAAGCGACCTATCGCTTTCCTTTCGGCCCTTTGAGAGAGAAGGCAGAATTGCCGCCTTTGTCATGAACGGCAGGATAGGAATTTACGTGAAGCATTCGTCAAAGAGGATGTCTCCTTGGCGCTTCACATTCACAATTGAACAAGCTGCGGACCTGCTGGACCTCGAAGCGAGGTATCCCGGCTCATTCTTGGTATTTGTTTGTGAGAGTGATGGAGCCGTCGCGCTTTCATTTGCTGATTTACACACCTTGGTGGACTTCACGCAGAGCGACAATGCTTGGATATCGATCTCGCGTCCTCCCCGCGCACAATATCAAATCGCTGGAAATCGGGGCGAACTTGATCGGAAAGTGCCGCGCGGAGTTGGCGTCATCCTGGAAGAAACAATGGCGCGAGTACGAGATAGATATGCCGCGTCCCGCTAGCCGCACGCTTATTGATGCCTTGGGAAGGCATCCAGTTCATCCCTTTCCGGCTAGGATGGCTCCTGAAATCGTCTGCTCTATCGTTAGAAAGACGAAGCGACCGCTAAAGATCTTGGACCCGATGATGGGCTCCGGGACAGTAGTAGCGCTTGCGCAGTCGCGTCATCATCACGCTGTCGGAATTGACATCGATCCGCTTGCCAGTCTGATCGCGACGGTGTGGACAAAGCCCGTTAGCGCGAAGCGAGTACAGGCTGCGGTCACCCGTGTCATGCAAAGGGCGAAAGAAAAGGCTGGCAACACTCCGGCAAGCAAATCTTTTCCGACAAACGACCGCGAAACAATGCAGTTTATCCGCTACTGGTTTGACTGCCGCGCTCGTCGGCAGTTGTTGGGACTTGCCTCAGCAATCAAGCGAGAGAAGCATGAGGCCGTTCGAAACCTGCTCTGGTGCGCATTTTCTCGTCTAATAATTGCAAAGCAGGGGGCGTCGCGGGCATTGGATTTGGTCCATAGTCGGCCGCATCGATTTTTTCAGAAGGCACCCGTGTTGCCATTCGAGAAGTTCGCAGCAGCCGCAGATCAGGTGCTTGCCAATGTTGCCAAACGGCGCAGTCCTAAAACTAACGTTCGCATGGGCGATGCTCGAAGAACTCGCCTTCCCAGCGCCTCGATTGATCTAGTCTTGACGTCGCCCCCATATCTGAACGCCATCGACTACATGCGGTGCTCAAAGTTCACCTTGGTTTGGATGGGCTACTCGATCGAAGAGATTAGAGCACTTCGCTCCATAAGTGTTGGCAGCGAAGTCGGCCTTTCCGATGATAGCGAGGTCAGCCATTACTTGGAGGAACTTCGTCTGGCGGCACTACCTAAACGTCAACGCGCGTTAGTGGCTGCCTACGTTCAAGATATGTACGCTGCCGTTAAGGAGGTCGAGCGGGTCCTAGTTCCGGGCGGACGTGCGATATATGTCGTGGGCGAAAATACAGTTCGAGGAGTGTATATTCGCAACTCTAAGATCGTGCGGCTCGTGGCCGAGAGTTGCAAACTAAAGTTCGAGAAATCGTTTCGTCGTCGTCTACCGCCAAACAAGCGCTACCTACCTCCTCCGACGAGTGGCAGTCAAAGCTTTGACTCAAGAATGCGGTCAGAGATCGTGCTTCAGTTTAGAAAGCGATCGCAATAGCGGAAGCGGTTCTCCGGCGTTGTGAGCGTCGACATCCGTCTGATCCATGTGGCTGGTTCGAAGGTGGCGGCAGGGGTATTGTTCGGGCACCTTTTCATCGCATGATCTACGTCATGGACGCCGGGGGTTGTTCACAGGTTCGTGATGTCGCGCCGCAACATTTATGTTGCGACGCACCATGGGATGTGTCATAACACCGTTGCCCCGGGCCAAACCGGACGGGGTGAGCCCATAGCTCAAACCTGAGGATGGAGAGACCCCCAATGACCACCGAAACCAATTCCGTGCTGAACAGCGTCAAGGAAGCCTTCGCGCCCGTCACCGAGGCGTTCACCAAGCTTCAGAACCTGGAAGTTCCGGAAGCCGCCCGTGAGTTCGTGAAGAAGCAGGCCGAGGCCGCCAAGACCCGCGCTGCCGATGCCTATGCCGGCTCGGAGAAGGTGACCAACGTGATCGAGTCCGCTGTTGCCGGTTCGGTGACCGAAGCCGCCAAGATCAGCCGCAACATCCAGCAGGCGATCTACCAGGACGCCGAGGCGTTCTTCGCAGGTATCGACAAGCTCGCGTCCGCCAAGTCGCTGAGCGAAGCCGCCCAGATCCAGTCGGAGCTGGCCCGTGCGCGTGGCGAACTGTTCGTCTCGCGGGCGAAGGCCACCACCGAGTATCTCGGCAAGCTCGTCACCGACGGTGCGAAGACCGCGCAGGACAACTTCGCCAAGGTCTACGGCAAGACCGCCTGATCGCGGCCGCGCTGACCAACTGCCCTTTTCGAAGGCCCGCCATTTTGCGGGCCTTCTTTTTTGGCGGTGTCCTTCATAACTCAAGTATCCATCGTCATTCCGGACGACGCGAAGCGGCGATCCGAAATCTCGAGATTCCGGGTTCATGCTTCGCACGCCCCGGAATGACGGCGGTGGGGCCATGCTATGCTTCGTTCGTCACCCCTGCGAAACCCCATGACCCTTCCCGCCGCCCTCATTGCAACGCCAGTCGACGTCGAACGCGCGGCCGAGCTGCGGCGCGTCAAGTGGCTGGCGACCGGCGTGCTGGCGGCAACCTTCATCATCTTCATCGCAGCGAAGGCGCTGCTGCCGGTGCATCCGGTGTTCGGTTTCATCGCCGCGTTTGCCGAGGCCGCAACCATCGGTGGCCTCGCCGACTGGTATGCCGTCGTCGCCTTGTTCAAGCGGCCGCTCGGCCTGCCGATCCCGCACACCGCGATTATTCAGAGCAATCAGGCGCGCATCGCCGAGAAGCTCGGCGAGTTCATCGAGAACAATTTTCTGGAATCCGGGCCGGTCGAGGCCAAGCTGCGCGAGATCGATTTCGGTTCGTTCATCGCCGACTGGCTGCGCGACCGCAAACGTTCCGAGGATCTCGCCCGCTTCGTGCTGCGGATGCTGCCCGAGGCATTCGCGGCGACCGAGAGCTCGGGGTTGATGCAGTTCATCAGCCGCCGCGTCACGACGCAGGTGCTCTCGATCGACCTCGCGCCGCTTGCGGCCGGCGCGCTGCGCGGCTTCGTGCAGGAGGGCAAGCATGGCGGCCTGCTCGACGACATCCTGCGCGTGCTGCACCAGACGCTGACGCAGCAGGAGACCATGGCCGTGATCCGCGACAAGGTCCGCGCCGAGATGCCGACGCTGCTCAGGCTCTATCGTGCCGACAAGTTCGTGGTGAACCGGATCATCGCGTCCGCCACGAAATTCTTCGAGGAAGTGCGCAACGACCCGCAGCATCCGTTCCGCGGCGAGTTCGACCGCATGCTGCTGTCCTTTGTTGACCGGCTCGGCAGCGACAAGGCGTTCGCCGATCGCATCGATGGTCTCAAGCGCGATTTGATGGCGCGGCCCGAGCTTGCCAATCTCGGGCGCACCATCTGGGCCAACGTCAAGGACTTCATCGAGCGCAGCGCCTCGGGCGAGTCGCAGGTGCTGCAGCATCAGCTGGCGCGAATGCTGGTCGAGGCCGGCGACGCGCTCGACGGCGACGCCGACCTGCGCGGCGAGATCAATCAGGGCCTGGTGGCGATCCTGCGCACCGTCGTCGCCGAGCAGAAGAGCGGCGTCTCGAGCTTCATCGCCGACCAGATGAAGAGCTGGGACATGGAGCAGCTGATCTCGCTGATCGAGGTCAATGTCGGCAAGGACCTGCAATACATCCGCTTCAACGGCGCGCTGATCGGCGGGCTCGCCGGCCTTGCGCTTTACACCCTTGAGTACACGCTGCGGCTGCTGTGACCGATTGGGCACGAACGTCACTTTAGTTGTGGCAAGTGTGACCTGGACCGCTTGCACGAAAGTGTCCGGTTCCCTAGCTTTTCAGGACAGATTGTTGCGTTGCGGAACGATTCCGCCGGGTTTGCGTCAATTCCGTTGACCCATTCCCGTTGGTCCCATTGCCGGCGGTCCTGCCGGAAGAGGAGCTGAAATGTCCGTTGCTGCGCAGACGCTACGCCCGCCGTCCAGGACGCTGATGTTTCTGGAAGGCCGCGCCATTCATGAGCTCGGCGCCTTTCTTGGTGCATTGCCGCTGCTCAGCCTCGCGCCGCGCGGCGATGGGCATCCGGTGCTGGTGCTGCCCGGACTGATCGCCTCCGACATGTCGACCCGGCCGCTGCGCGACTTTCTCAGGAGCAAGGGCTACGCCGTCAGCGGCTGGCGCCAGGGCCGCAATCTCGGGCTCCGCGCCGGCGTGCAGGACGGGATGGTCGACCTGCTGCAGGAGATGAATGAGACGACCGGCCGCAAGGTCTCGGTGGTTGGCTGGAGCCTCGGCGGCCTCTATGCGCGCCAGCTCGCCAAGATGATGCCGGAGCGCGTGCGCCAGGTGATGACGCTCGGCAGCCCGTTTGCCGCCGGCCCGAAGTCGACCAACGCCTGGCGCGTCTATGAGATGGCCAGCGGGCGCCGCGCCGATGAGGAGGATTCCCGTTTCGGCGGCTCGCTCGCCAGTGCGCCGCCGGTGCCGACCACCGCGATCTTCAGCCGCACCGACGGCGTCTGCGCCTGGCAGGGCTGTCGCGAGCAGGCCTCGTCGATGACCGACAGCATCGAGGTCGAGAGCAGCCATTGCGGCATGGGTCATCACCCGGCCGTGGTCTACGCGGTCGCCGATCGCCTCGCGCAAAAGGAAGGCGAGTGGGCGCCGTTCGATCGCAGCGGCTGGCGCAGCATCGTCTATCCGGATCCCAATCGCTAGGTCTTGCGAAGGTCTCTCTTCACCTCGCCCCGCTTGCGGGGAGAGGTCGGATTGCGAAGCAATCCGGGTGAGGGGACTCTCCACGTATCGTCTGTCACCGCATTTGCGGAAGCGGCTCCTCACCCCAACCCTCTCCCCGCAACAGCGGGGCGAGGGAGAAGCTAGAGCGGCTACATTGTCGTGAATCGACAAAACGCGCTATGCGTTGGGCATGCCACAGCCGCTTGCCCGCATCGTCGACCAGCTGAAGCGCGAGCCGTCACGCACCGGCTCGATCATCATCACCGTGTTCGGCGATTCCATCGTGCCGCGCGGCGGCTCGGTGTGGCTCGGCACGCTGCTCGAATTCTTCAAGTCGCTCGACATCGACGGCAATGTGGTGCGCACTGCGATGTCGCGGCTCGCCGCCGACGGCTGGCTCGAGCGCAACAAGGTCGGCCGCAACAGTTTTTATCGGCTGAACGCCAAGGGCCGGCAGACCTTCGACACCGCGACGCGGCACATCTACGATCCGCCGCCGTCGGACTGGACCGGCCGCTTCGAGCTGCTGCTGATCGGCAATGCCGAGGACCGCGATGTCGCGCGCGAGGCGTTGAAGAATGCCGGCTTCGGCAGCCCGCTGCCCGGCGTGTGGGTGGCGCCGTCGGGCGTGCCGATCCCCGATGAGGCGTCGCGTGCGATCCGGCTCGAAGTCTCCGCGGAAGATGACAGCGGACGCCGGCTGCTCAGCGAGAGCTGGCCGCTCGATCGCACCGCGGACGCCTATCTGAAGTTCATGAAGACGTTCGAGCCGCTGCATGGCTCAATCATCCGCGGCGAGCAGCTGAGCGATGCCGACGCCTTCACCGCGCGCATTCTCTTGATCCACCATTACCGCCGCGTCGTGCTGCGCGATCCGCTGCTGCCGTATCCGCTGCTGCCGAAGGATTGGCCGGGCAGGGCGGCGCGGAAACTCTGCGGCGAGGTCTATCGCGGGCTGCTTTCGCCGTCGGAACAATGGCTTGACGACCATGCAACCAACGAGGACGGGCCGCTGCCGAAGCCCAACGGGGCAGTGGCGCGCCGTTTCGAGGGCGTCTGAACATATTACAAAAACTTCTTGCATTTGAAAATTAGTGTTATATATTCCCTTCCAACAACACACCGGGAGGTCGGCCATGTACACGCAGGCGCTCAACTCATCCGACGGCGACGATCGCGGCGTCGAGGATGTGGCCCGTGCCAGTCAGTTCCAGGCCCGCATCGATGCCGACGAGCGCATCGAGCCGAACGACTGGATGCCCGCCGCCTATCGCAAGACGCTGACGCGGCAGATTTCCCAGCACGCGCATTCCGAAATCGTGGGCATGCTCCCCGAGGGCAACTGGATCACCCGCGCGCCGTCGCTGCGTCGCAAGGCTGCGCTGCTCGCCAAGGTGCAGGACGAATGCGGCCACGGCCTCTATCTCTACGCCGCCGCCGAGACGCTCGGCACCTCGCGCGAAGAGCTGGTCGACGCGATGCTCTCGGGCAAGGCGAAGTATTCCTCGATCTTCAACTATCCGACGCTGACCTGGGCCGACATCGGTACCATCGGCTGGCTGGTCGACGGCGCGGCGATCATGAACCAGATCCCGCTGTGCCGTTGCTCCTACGGCCCCTATGCGCGGGCGATGATCCGCGTCTGCAAGGAAGAGTCGTTTCACCAGCGCCAGGGCTTCGAGATCATGGTGACGCTGTGCCGCGGCACCGCGGAGCAGAAGGCGATGGCGCAGAACGCGCTCGATCGCTGGTGGTGGCCGGTGCTGATGATGTTCGGTCCGCCGGACCAGGCCAGCCAGCACAGCGACACCTCGACCAAATGGAAGATCAAGCGCTTCTCCAACGACGAGTTGCGCCAGAAATTCATCGACGCCACCGTGCCGCAGGCCGAATTCCTGGGCCTGACGATCCCCGATCCCGGCATGAAGCAGAACGCAAACGGCAATTGGGAGCACAGCCCGATCGACTGGGACGAATTCAAGCAGGTGCTATCAGGCAACGGCCCCTGCAACCGCGATCGTCTCGCCGCGCGCCGCAAGGCGCATGAGGAGGGCGCCTGGGTGCGCGAGGCCGCGATGGCCTATGCCGAGAAGCGCAGGAGCCGCCAGCTCGCGCAAGCCGCAGAATAAGGGAGCACCGCCATGGCCACGCCGAACGTTCCGCTCTGGGAAGTCTTCATCCGCAGCCGCAATGGCCTCGCGCACAAGCATGTCGGCTCGCTGCATGCGGCCGACTCGACGCTCGCCCTGCAGGCCGCGCGCGACATCTACACCCGCCGCGGCGAGGGGCTGTCGATCTGGGTGGTGCCCTCGAACGCGATCACCGCGTCCGATCCGTCCGAGAAGGGCATGATGTTCGAGCCGGCGGAATCCAAGATCTACCGCCACCCGACCTTCTACGACGTCCCCGACGAAGTCGGGCATATGTGAATTTCGCTCCCCCTCATGGTGAGGAGCGCGCAGCGCGTCTCGAACCATGAGGCCCGTGCAGTGACAGCGACCGATCCTTCGAGACGCGCCTTCGGCGCTCCTCAGGATGAGGCTCGAGTGTGTTGATGCAGGATATGAGAACATGGCGACCGCCAACATCGAAGTCTCCGAAACCCCGCTGGTGCTCTACGCGCTGCGCCGCGCCGACGATGCGCTGATCCTCGGCCATCGGCTGTCCGAATGGTGCGGCCATGCGCGCGCCATGGAAGAGGACATGGCGCTCGCCAATATGGGCCTCGACCTGCTCGGCCAGGCCCGTGAGCTCTACACCTACGCGGCCAAGGTCGAAGGCCGGGGCAACGACGAAGACAAGTTCGCTTACCTTCGTGACGTCAGGCAGTACCGCAATCTGCTGCTGCTCGAACAACCGAACGGCGACTTTGCGCGCACCATGGTGCGGCAGTTCTTCTACGCGGCATTCGCCGATCTCTACTGGCGCGCGATGATGGCCTCGTCCGATGCGACGCTCGCGGCGATCGCGGCGAAGTCGGAGAAGGAGAGCGCCTATCATGTCAGGCATTCGTCGGAATGGATCGTCCGGCTCGGCGACGGCACCGAGGAGAGCCACCGCCGCGCGCAGGGCGCGATCGACGACCTCTGGGCCTATACCGGCGAGATGTTCGCGGTCGACGACAGCGAGCGCGGCCTGATTGACGCCGGCATTGCGATCGATCCCGCGGCGCTGCAACCGCGCTGGCTGAAGACGGTCACCGGCATCGTCAACGAGGCGACGCTGTCGTTGCCGAAGAGCGACTGGATGCAGCAGGGCGGCCGCAGCGGCAGCCACAGCGAGCACCTCGGCCATCTCCTCAGCGAGCTGCAATCGATGCAGCGAACCTTTCCGGGGGCGACATGGTGACCGTTGCGCTCAGCGATGCCGATCTGCGCCGGCGCGCTTGGAGCGCGGCCGCGCAGGTGGTCGATCCCGAGATCCCGGTGCTGACCATCGCCGATCTCGGCGTATTGCGCGATGTCGCGGTCCACGACGGGCATGTCGAGGTCGCGATCACGCCGACCTACTCCGGCTGTCCCGCGATGAACATGATCGCGCTCGAGATCGAGCTCGCGCTGGAGCGTGAAGGCATTCATAAGCCGAAGGTCCGCACCGTGCTGTCGCCGGCCTGGACCACCGACTGGATGAGCGAGGACGGCCGCCGCAAGCTGAAGGAGTATGGTATCGCGCCGCCGCTGCCGGGCTCCTCGCGCCGCGCGCTGTTCGGCGAGCTGGCGGTCGCGTGCCCGCAATGCGGCTCCGTTGATACCGAGCTGCTCTCCGAGTTCGGCTCGACCTCCTGCAAGGCGCTGTGGCGTTGCAGGAGCTGCCGTGAACCCTTCGACTACTTCAAGTGTCATTGACCATGTCGACACCACGATTCCACCGCCTGTCCGTCAGCGACCTTCGCCGCGAGGCGTCGGACGCGATTTCGATGACCTTTGCGATCCCCGACGATCTGCAAGGCGACTACCGTTTCACGCCGGGCCAGTATCTGACGCTGCGCACCACGATGGACGGCGAGGAGGTTCGCCGTTCCTATTCGATCTGCTCCGGTCCCGACGACGGCGAATTGCGCATCGCGGTGAAGAAGGTCGACGGCGGCGCGTTCTCGAACTGGGCCGCCGACGAGCTGAAGACCGGCGACGAACTCGACGTGATGACGCCGACCGGGCGTTTCGGCGTCGCCCACGCGCCCGGCGAGGCGCGGACCTATGTCGGCTTTGCCGCCGGCAGCGGCATCACGCCGATCCTCTCGATCATCAAGGGCGTGCTGGCGCGCGAGCCGGACAGCCGCTTCTTCCTGTTCTACGGCAACCGCTCGACCGAAGGCGTCATGTTCCGCGAGGCGCTGGAGGAGCTGAAGGACCGCTTCATGCAGCGGCTCTCGGTGTTCCACGTCATCTCTGGCGAGGAGCAGGACATTCCGATCCTGCACGGCCGGCTCGACGGCGAGAAGGTGCGGGTGCTGCTGCGCTCGCTGGTGCCGGCCGAGACGGTCGATCACGTCTTCGTCTGCGGCCCGGTCGCGATGAGCGAGACCATCGAGGCGACCTGTCGCGAGATCGGCATCGCCGACGAGCGCATCCATGTCGAACGCTTCGTATCGGAATTCGGCGGCAAGCCGCGGCCGAAGGTCGTCGTTCCCGCCGGCGCGCCGCCGAAGGCGATTGCCGGGCTGATCATCGACGGCAAGCGCCGCGAGGTCCCGGTGGCCGACGGCGAGTCGATCCTCGACGCCGCGCTGCGCGCCGGCATGGACCTGCCGTTCGCCTGCAAGGGCGGCATGTGCTCGACCTGCCGCGCCAAGCTGGTCGAAGGCGAGGCGCCGATGGACTTGAACTATTCGCTGGAGCGGTGGGAGCTGAAGGCGGGGTTCATCCTCACCTGCCAGGCCAAGCCGTGCTCCGAGAAGGTCGTGGTCGACTACGACCACGTCTAGGATTGACGTCATTCCGGGGCGCGAAGCGAACCCCAATGTGCAATTGCGCATTGTGGAATCTCGAGATTCCCCGGTGCGCAATTGCGCACCTGAGGTCTGGTCCTTCGGACCATCCCGGAATGACGGAAGTAGCGTTGACGCCTCGTGCGTCGCGCCCAACACTGACGCTTGACACCAAGAGGCCCTCCGCAACGGGCCCACGCACAGGGAGTTCGATGTGAACGTGAAGGCCACGCTATCGCCCGAGGACTTGACGCCGGAAGATTTGGCCCGCGCTTGCGCCGACGCGATGTGGAAGGAGGACGACGCCAGCAAGGGCCTCGGCATGGAGCTTGTCGAGATCAAGCCGGGGCAGGCGGTGATGGCGATGACGGTGCAGCCGCACATGGTCAACGGCCAGCGCATCTGCCATGGCGGCTACATCTTCACGCTGGCCGATTCTGCCTTCGCCTTTGCCTGCAACAGCCGCAACGATCGCGCGGTGGCGGCGCAGGGCAACGTCACGTTCATCCGGCCCGGCAAGCTCGGCGACCGCCTGGTGGCGACCGCGCGCGAGATCTCGCGCAGCGGCCGCTCGGGAATCTACGACGTGAGCGTCACTGCCGGCGACAGCGTGATCGCCGAATTCCGCGGACATTCGCGCGTGATACCGGGCAGCTGGCTGCCCGACACGGACATCAAGGCATAAAGGCCTCAGGGGAAAACGTCGATGGCAACGGCAAAGCTCAAGGTCAAGGACAGTGGTTATCACGCCGAGCTCGATGCGGCCGAGCGCGCTTCGCGCGACGAGATCATGGCGCTGCAGACCAGGCGGCTGGCCTGGTCGCTCAAGCATGCCTATGACAACGTCGCGCACTACAGGAAGGCGTTCGATGCCGCGGGCGTGCATCCGTCCGATTTCAAGCAGCTGCCCGATCTCGCCAAATTTCCGTTCACGGTGAAGACCGATCTGCGCGACAATTATCCCTTCAACATGTTCGCGGTGCCGCGCGAGCAGCTGGTGCGGGTCCATGCCTCCTCAGGCACGACCGGCAAGCCGATCGTGGTCGGCTACACCAGGGCCGACATCGACACCTGGGCGGACGTGATGGCGCGCTCGATCCGCGCCGCCGGCGGCCGGACCGGCATGCTGATGCACAACGCCTATGGCTATGGCCTGTTCACCGGCGGCCTCGGCGCGCATTACGGCGCCGAGCGGCTGGGCTGCACGGTGATCCCGATCTCCGGCGGCATGACCGAGCGGCAGGTGCAGATCATCAACGACTTCCGGCCCGACATCATCACGGTGACGCCGAGCTACATGCTGGCGATCCTCGACGAATTCAAGCGGCAGGGCCTCGATCCGCGCAAATCGTCGCTGAAGTTCGGCATCTTCGGCGCCGAACCCTGGACCAACGCGATGCGCGTCGAGATCGAGCAGGCCTTCGACATGGACGCCACCGACATCTATGGCTTGTCGGAGGTAATCGGCCCCGGCGTCGCGCAGGAATGCGTGGAGACCAAAGACGGTCTGCATATCTGGGAGGACCACTTCTACCCCGAGGTGATCGATCCGCTGACCGGCGAGGTACTGCCCGACGGCGAGAAGGGCGAGCTGGTGTTCACCTCGCTCACCAAGGAAGCCTTCCCGATCATCCGCTACCGCACCCGTGACCTGACGCGGCTGTTGCCCGGCACGGCGCGGCCCGGCATGCGGCGAATGGAGAAGGTGACCGGCCGCTCCGACGACATGATTATCCTGCGCGGCGTCAACGTGTTCCCGACCCAGATCGAGGAAGCGCTGCTGGCGACCGACTGGTGCGGCGGTCACTTTGTCATTGAGCTGACCCGCGAAGGCCGCATGGACGAGATGACGGTGCTCGCCGAAGCCCGGCCCGAGAGCTGGGATGGCGAAGGGCTGGTTGTTCACGCCGAGAAGGTCTCCGCCTTCATCAAGAACACGATCGGCATCTCCACCCGCGTCCGCGTCGTTGCGCCCGAGACGCTGGAGCGTTCACTCGGCAAGGCGAAACGTGTTTACGACAAGCGGCCGAAAGAATAGCCTAATCCCTGCAATCCAACAGGGCGCAGGGTATGGCCGACACCAATGAAACGACCGCTGCGGAGATCTTGGCTGATATCCGCGCCGGCAAGGTAACGGCGGTCAGCGTCGTCGAGGCCGCACTCGATCGTGCGGAGCGGCTCAAGCACCTCAACACTTTCATCGTGCTGAACCGTGACGGCGCGCTTGCTGCGGCGCGCGAGGTCGATGCCGGGACGCGGACCGGCGCGCTGGCCGGTCTCCCCATCGTCGTGAAGGACAACATCAACACATCAGATCTGCCGACATCGGGCGGCACGCCGGCGCTGCAACACGCGCGGCCTGCGCGAAACGCGCCGTCGCTGCAAAAGCTGCTCGACGCAGGTGCTGTCGTGATCGGCAAGACCAATTTGCACGAGCTCGCCTTCGGCATCACCAGCACCAATCTCGCGCCGTTCGCGGGGCCGGTGCGGAATCCGTACGACACGGGCCGGATCCCGGGCGGGTCGTCCGGCGGAACGTCGGCCGCGATCGCCGCGCGCATCGCCACCTGCGGCCTCGGATCGGACACCGGCGGCTCGACCCGCGTGCCCGCGGCGCTGACCGGGACCGTCGGCCTTCGGCCTTCGGTCGGCAATAGCGGCGCCGAGCGGCGTTATCACGACGACAACCAGGTGGTTCCGATCAGCCATACCCGCGACACCGTCGGTCCGATGGGACGCACGGTCGCCGATGTCGCGCTGCTCGATGCCGTGATATCAGGCACGCCGCTCGCAGCGAGCATCCCGCTACGCGGCGTGCGCCTCGGCACTCCCGGCTGTTTCTGGAACGGCCTCGATCGCGATGTCGAGGCCGTCGCTCGCGCAGCCTGCGCCCGGCTCACGGCCGCCGGCGCGGTGCTGGTCGATGTCGATATGCCCGATCTGTTCGAGCAGAACGGCAAGGTGTCCTTCGTGGTCGCGCTGCATGAGCCGATCGCCGATATTCCGGCCTGGCTTGCCGCCTCCGGGATCGAGGGGATCACGCTGTCCGACATCGCGGCCGGCGTCGCCAGTCCCGACGTCGTCGGCGCTTTCGGCGCCATCACGGCGGACGCCTTCGGTGCCGCCTATGATGATGCGATCAAGGTGCAGCGGCCGGCGCTGCAGGCGATCTATGCCGCGTACATCGCGGACAACAGGTTGGACGCCATCCTGTTTCCGACCACGATCGCGCCTGCACCGGTCATCGACGAAAAGAGCGGGTCCGGAGAAATGTCGGTCAATGGCAGCGCGCCGGTGCCGACCTTCGGCACCATGATCCGCAACACCGATCCCGGCAGCAATGCCGGCCTTCCGGGGCTGTCGCTCTATGCCGGCATGACGCCCGATGGCCTGCCGGTTGGGGTCGAACTCGACGGTCCGGTCGGTAGCGATACCAGGCTGCTTGGGCTCGGCCTGTCGATTGAGGCGATCCTGGGCACGGCCCCGCCGCCGAAGCTCTGACACCGCCGGCCGCAAACAAGCCCCTTGAATTGATTGGTCAGTCGATTAGTCATGGCCCGAGGCCGCCTGGCCGCCATGATCCGCGCGCTTCTACGGCGCGCCTCTTGACCGAGACTGGAACGCTGATGCCGCCGGCCCCGCAAGCAAATCGTCTTCCTGTCGACGCCCGCTGCGTGCGCCTGCTGACGAAGGCGGAGAACGCGCCGGCGGTGGCGCCGGTGGTCGAGACCCATGCACTTTCGCGCGGCGACAACGACGTCTTGATCGAGGTGATGGCGGCGGCGGTCAATCCGTCCGACGTGAAAGCCGCGACCGGGCTGATGCCCTATGCCGTCTTCCCGCGCACCAGTGGTCGCGACTACGCCGGCGTCGTGATCGATGGTCCCGCTGAATTTATCAAGCGCGAGGTGTTCGGCTCGTCCGGCGACCTCGGCATCCGCCGCGACGGCACCCATGCCACGCATCTAGCGGTCGAGCGCGATGCCGTGGTGGAAAAGCCCGCCGGCATTTCCTGGGACGAAGCCGCCGGGATCGGCGTGCCCTTCGTTACCGCGATGGAGGGCCTGCGCCGCGCCGGCCTGCCGACAGCGGGCGAGAACGTGCTGGTGATGGGCGTCAACGGCAAGGTCGGGCAAGCCGCGGTGCAGATCGCGAGCTGGCGCGGCGCGCGCGTGATCGGCGTGGTGCGCAAGAGCGAGCCTTATGAAGGGCACAGCAATTCGCCGGTCGAGGTGATCGACGCCTCCACCACCGATGTCGCCGCTCGCGTGCGCGAGCTGACCGGCGGCAAGGGCGCCGACATCGTCTACAACACGGTCGGCGATCCCTATTTCCAGGCCGCGCACAAGTCGCTGGCGCTGCGCGGCCGCCAGATCCTGATCGCGGCGGTCGACCGCATCGTGCAGTTCAACATCCTCGAATTCTACCGCGGCCAGCACACCTATGTCGGCATCGACACGCTTGCGCTGTCGTCGGTTGCGTCCGGCGAGGTGTTGCGCGAGCTCGCGCCGGGCTTTGCCGGCGGACATCTGAAGCCATTCCCGATCAAGCCGAGCGCGATCTATCCGCTGGAACAGGCCAAGGCGGCGTTTGTTGCCGTGGCAGGCTCGTCGCGCGATCGCGTGATTTTGCGACCGTGATGACGGGATAGCCGAGAGAACCCGCATGGACCCAGGCACGATCGTTATCCTCGCCGCCCTGATCATCGGCCTGATCTATGGCTCGGTCGGGCTGCTCAGCGGCTTCTGCATGATGAGCGGCCTGCGCGGCTGGTGGGCGGAGGGCGACGGCCGCTTGGCGCGCACCTATGCGCTTGCGATGGGCGTCGCGATCGCGGCCTCGCAGCTTTTGGCGGCGGCAGGCGTTGTCGATCTCGGCAAGTCGATCTATCTGCAGCCGTCCTTCTCGGCGCCGGTGATGTTCCTCGGCGGGCTGCTGTTCGGTTACGGCATGGTGCTCTCGAACGGCTGCGGCTCGCGGGCGCTGGTGCTGCTCGGACGCGGCAATCTGCGCTCCTTCGTGGTCGTGATCGTGCTCGGCATTTTCGCCGAGATAACGCTGAAGGGCCTGATTGCGCCGGCGCGCATCGCAATGGTGCAGGCCTCGCAGGCAACAGTCGCCGCCAATTCGGTGCCGTCACTGCTGGTGGGTGCCGGTCTCGGCGCGGTGCAGGCGCGAATGCTCGCCGCCTCGGTGCTGTCAGCTGTCTTGATCATCTTCGCCTTCGCCCATGCGCCGTTCCGAAAATCATTCGGGCAGATCGCGGCCGGCCTGATCGTGGGCCTGTTGGTGGCGGGGGGCTGGTACGCGACCGGCTATCTCGGCGCCGACGATTTCAATCCGGTGCCGTTGACGTCGCTGACCTTTATCGCGCCGATCGCCGACGCCCTGCAATATGTGATGCTGTCGACCGGCTCGACGCTGAATTTCGGCATCGTCACCGTGTTCGGCGTGTTCGCCGGCAGCCTGATCACGGCCATCGTCACCGGGCGCTTCCAGCTCGAGGGCTACCGGTCGCCGCAGCATATGCTGCGCTCGGCGAGCGGCGCCGCGCTGATGGGCGCCGGCGGCGTGATGGCGTTCGGCTGCTCGGTCGGGCAGGGGCTGACGGGACTGTCGACGCTGTCACTGTCGTCCCTCGTCGCGATCGCCGGCATCATGCTCGGCACCGGCGCCGGCCTACGCGGCGCGCTGCGGGTCAGGCCGCTTGCGACGGCCTGACTGAATTGCGCGACGGTGCGTCCGCGAGCGAGCTCAGCGCGATCCCGCCGACGATCAGCGCCGCGGCGATCGCCAGCGAGAGATCGATCGGTTCGCCGAGCAAGAGTGCCGCGGTCACGATGCCGACGATCGGCGTCGCCGTGGTTCCGAGCGAGGTCGTCAGCGCCGGCAGGCTCTTGTTGACAACAGACATCGCCCAATAGGCCAGCGCGGTGCCGATGAAGCCGGAATAGAGAAACAGCAGCAGGAGGTGTGGCGACCAATTTACCTCGGGCACGCCTTCGGTGACCAGCGCCGACGTCGTCAGCACCAAAGTCGCGACCAGCACCTGCCACAGCAGGAGCTGCAGCGGCGTCGCGATCCAGCGGTGCGAGCGGATATAGATGATGTTCGCGGCCCAGCAGATCGCGGCGATGATGATCATGCCGGCGCCGGCGAGGACATGCAGATTGCTCCAGTCCAGCGACGCAGGGTTGAGGATCACGCAGAGCCCGGCGAGTCCGAGCGCGACGCCGACAAGCTTGAGCATCCCGAGCCGTTCGGTGCGCGCGGCGGCCGCGGCAAGGGCGACCCAGAGCGGCGTGGTGTAGCCGAGCACGACGCCCTTGCTGGCCGGGAGATAACGCAGGCCGGCGGCGACCAGCGTCGAGAAGAACGTCATGTGCAGCAGCGCCACGCTGAGCACGACCGGGACATCGGCGATCCGCGGAATGATCAAATTGCCGCTGGCGCGCAGGATCACCAGCAGGGCGATCAGGGCGACCCAGCTGCGGATCGAGGCGGTCCACAGCGGGGGCACCGCCTCGACCAGCGATTTCGTGACCGACCAGTTGATGCCCCAGGCCAGCACCACGACGATGAACAGGGCGGCGGCCCTGGCGGGGGAGAGTGACTGGTTCACGGCAGAATCCTTGCAGGCGATACCGCTTGTGAATAGGATCATACTGGCTCTCTCAAAAGAGCCAGATATTGGAGAACAATGGAGCCAGATTGATCCTCGCCGAATTGCTCGCGCTGAAGCGATCGGACGACGCCGGGCTGGCCGCGCAGTTGACCCAGCAGCTGCGCGTGCTGATGGCGAGCGGCCGGATCCGGAGCGGCGCCATGCTGCCGTCGAGCCGCAGCCTTGCGGCCGAGCTCGAGGTGGCGCGCAACACCGTAACGCATGCCTATGAGCAGCTCGCCGCCGAAGGGTATCTGCGGGTCGCGGCGCGGCGGCGGCCGGTTGTGACCGACGATATCGAGGCGCGCTTCGCCAAGGCTCTGCCTGCGCCACGCCGTGATGCCGCCCGCAAGCCGCTGCTGTCGCCTTGGGCCTTGCAGCTCTCCGATACGGATTGGCCGCTGTCCTACCAGGCCGATTTCCGGCCGCTGCGGCCCGGGCTTGCGGATGCGCGCGAGTTTCCGCACGAGATCTGGGCGCGCTGCCTGCGCCGCAGCGCATTGCGCCGCCGCTTCAACGAGCAGACCGTGGTCAACCGGCCGAGCCTGCGCGAAGCCCTATGCGACTACCTTGAAGTCAGCCGCGGCGTGCGCGCCGAGGCCGATCAGATCCTGGTGCTGCCGACGGCGCAGGCGGCGCTGACGCTGATCGCCGCGACCACCATCGCCGCCGGCGATGCGGTGTGGACCGAGGATCCCGGCTACCCCGGCGCCGCGGCGGCGTTTCGTGCGGCCGGTGCAAACGTCGTCGGTGTCAGGCTCGATCAATGGGGCATGATGCGGACGCGCTCGGCGGGCGCGCCGAAGCTGATCTTCACCACGCCGTCACATCAGCACCCGACAGGGCGCGTGATGCCGGTCGCGCGCCGCACCGAGCTGTTGGCCTCAGCCGAGCCCGGCAAGACCTGGATCGTCGAGGACGATTACGACGGCGAGTTTCACTATGACAGCCGCCCGATGCCGGCGCTGCAGGGGCTCGATCGCGAGGGACGCGTGCTCTATCTCGGCACCTTCGCCAAGGCGATGACAGCCGATATCCGCATCGGCTATCTGGTGGTGCCGCCACAGCTGGCACGGACGATGGAGATCGCGCAGCGCCATCTCGGGCTGATCGCCTCCGTGCATGTCCAGGAGGCGCTGGCCGGCTTCATGGCCGACGGGCATTTCCTGGCCCATGTCAGGCGGATGCGGCGCATCTACCGGTCACGCCGGGACCATCTTGCGACAGCGCTGACGCGGCATCTCGATGCGGTACTCACGGCCGAGGTGCCGCCGGGCGGCATGCAGCTGATTGCCCGCTTCAAGGATGGCCCTGCGGACCGGGATGCCGTGACGCGCCTGGTCGCCGCCGGCGTCGAGGTGCGCGCACTGTCGAGCCTCGCGCTGGAACGGCCGCGCGACCATGGCCTGTTGCTCGGCTTCGCCGCTTGGCGCGAGAACGAGATCGGCGCCGCGGTGCGGATCATGGCGAGTTGCCTGGACGGCAAGCGCGCGGCGCGCGGGTAGGGTGGCGCTCGCACGATTTCGGAATAGTAGAAGAATATCCCTGAGTTGCCCGACGTGTCAAGTTGCCTTGGCGAACGCCGGCGGCCGCCGGCACCTTTGCATGGGGTTGTTTTCGATATTTTTCAGCGCGCCCCTGCGACGGCCCGCGGGCGCGAGGGCCGATGCCGCTGACATGCTGTTACGGCTCGGACCGTCTCGCTGCGTTGCGGCTTATTCCGCGGCCTTGGTGACGATCCGCACCTCCGACGTCAGCGTCTTGTGCACCGGGCACTTGTCGGCGATCTCCATCAGCCGCTTGCGCTGGTCGGCATCGAGTTCGCCCTCGATCCTGATGACGCGGTCGATCTGGTCGAGCATGCCCTCGCGGGTCTCGCACTCCTCGCAATCCTTGGCGTAGATCTTGCTGTGCGTCAGCGTCACGGTGACGCGATCGAGCGGCAGCGACTTGCGGTCGGCATACATCCGCATCGTCATCGAGGTGCAGGCACCTAACCCGGCCAGTACGAAGTCGTACGGCCCGGGGCCGGAATCCTGGCCGCCGACGGCGATCGGTTCGTCGGCCAGCATGCGATGCGGACCTGCCGTGACGATCTGCTGAAACTTGCCGGCGCGGGTCTCCTGCACGACGACGTTGCGTGGCGCAGTGCCGGTATCTGCCGCCGGCTGCGGCGCGATATCGATGTAGCGTTCGGCCCAGGCGCCGATCACGTCGGCGACGTAGGCGGCATCCTGCTTGCCGCTCAAGAGATGATCGGCGCCGGCCAGCGAGACGAAGCTCTTGGGGTGCCTGGCGGCGCTGAAGATATGCGTGGCGTTGTCGATGCCGACGGTGTCGTCGGTCGGCGAATGCATGATCAGCAGCGCCTTGTGCAACTGCTTCACCTGCGCCATCAAGTTCTGCTCGGCGACGTCGTCGAGGAATTCCCGCTTGATGCGGAAGGGGCGGCCGGCGAGCGAGACTTCGCCTTCGCCCAGGGTGCGGATGTCCTCGATCCGGTCCCTGAAGAAATGCGTGACATGGACGGGATCGGACGGCGCGGCGATGGTCACGACCGCCTTGGCCTCGGGGATTTGACCCGCGGCGGCGAGGATCGCGGCGCCGCCCAGGCTGTGGCCGATCAGGATCGCGGGCGCCTTGTGCGTCTCGCGCAGATGGTCGGCGGCGCGAACGAGATCGGCGACGTTCGACGAGAAGGTCGAGTTGGCGAACTCGCCCTCGCTGGAGCCGAGGCCGGTGAAGTCGAAGCGCAGCGTGGCGATGCCCTTGGCCGCGAGCGCGACCGCGATGCGCTTTGCGGCCAGCACGTCCTTGCCGCAGGTGAAGCAGTGCGCGAACAGCGCATAGGCCTTGATCGGCCCCTCGGGCGTGTCAAGTGCGGCAGCAAGCTGATGGCCGCCAACACCGGTGAATTGAAAGCGTTCGTGCGGCACGGGAAGGCTCCATCATCTTGTTGGTGTGTCAGTCGCCAGAATAGCGCTGTTCGGCCCAGGGATCACCGTGATTGTGATAGCCGCGGACCTCCCAGAAGCCGGGCGCATCCTCGGTGAGGAATTCGATGCGCTGCAGCCACTTCGCGCTCTTCCAGAAATAGAGATGCGGCACCACGAGCCGCACCGGGCCGCCATGCTCCTGCTCCAGCGGCTTGCCCGACCAGCTATGGGCGAGCAGCGCGTCCTCGGCGGCGAAGTCCTCGAGCGGCAGGTTCGTCGTATAGCCGTCATAAGAATGCAGCGCGACGAAGCGCGCGTCCTCGCGCGGCTGGCAGGCGGTGAGCAGGTCGCTCGTGGCGAGCCCCTCCCACTGGTTGTCGTAGCGCGACCAGGTCGTGACGCAGTGGATGTCGGAAACGAATTGCGTCTGCGGCTGCGCCATGAACTGCTGCCAGGTCCAGTAGATGGTCTGCTCGACCGCGCCGTAGACGTCGAGCCGCCAGCGCTCCTGGGAGATGTTCGGCATCAGCCCGAGATCGAGCACCGGCCAGTCCGCCGTCAGATGCTGGCCCGGCGGCAAACGCTGCTCCTCCGGGCGCGTGACCTTGCCGGTGAGAAATTTGCCCTCGCGCGCCCAGCGCTGCTTGCTGCGCGTCAGCTTGCTGTCGGGCGGTCCGTTATCGTCGGTCATCGGGTTGCGCCGTCATTCGTGGCGATGCATCGCGGAGTCGCGCTTGGTATCGCGCATCGTGGAGTAGATCAGCAGCGACAGGAAAATCATGCCGCTGAGATAGTAGTAGAACCAATCCTCATGCCCGATGCTCTTGAAATACAGCGCGACCGCCGGCGCGGTGCCGCCGAAGATCGACACCGTGATGGCATAGGGCAGGCCGACGCCGAGCGCGCGGACATTGGTCGGAAACAGCTCGGCTTTCACGATCGCGTTGATCGAGGTGTAGCCGGCGACGAAGATCCAGGCGCCGCAGATCAGAAGGAAGGCCATGAACGGCGACTTGGTGTCCTTCAGCGCGGTCAGGATCGGGATCGTGCCGAGCGTGCCGGCGATGCCGAAGAAGATCAGCAGCGGCTTGCGGCCGATTTTATCGGAGAGCCCGCCATAGATCGGTTGCAGGATGGTCGCGAAGATCAGCGAGCCGAAGATCACGAAGGTGGTCTGGTCCTCGGTGAGGCCGACCGACAGCTTCACGAAAGTCTGCATGTAGGTGGTGAAGGTGTAGAACGCCGCGGTGCCGCCGGCGGTGAGGCCGACCACCAGCAGCAATTCGCGCGGATAGTTCAACAGGCCGACGATCGAGCCGGTTGGCTTGGAAACCTTCTTGGCCTCCTCGAAGGCCTCGGTCTCATGCAGGCCGCGCCGCATCACCGCTGCGACGATCGCGAGCATGGCGCCGATCACGAACGGAATCCGCCAGCCCCAGGCCTTCAACTCGTCCGGCGTCAGGAACACCTTTTGCAGCAACAGCAGCACGATGATCGCGGTGAGCTGGCCGCCGATCAGCGTGACGTACTGAAAGCTGGAGTAGAAGCCGCGGTGCTTGGGATCGGCGACCTCGCTGAGATAGGTGGCGCTGGCGCCATATTCGCCGCCGAGGCTCAGGCCCTCGATCACGCGGGCCAGCGCCAGGATCGCCGGGGCCGCGATGCCGATCGAGGCATAGGTCGGCGTCACCGCGATGATCAGCGAGCCGAAGCACATGCAGACCACCGAGAGCGTCAACGACAGCCGCCGGCCATAGCGGTCGGCGATGAAGCCGAACAGCCAGCCGCCGAGCGGACGCATCAGGAAGGTCGCGGCAAACAGCACGGCGGCATTGAGCTGCTGCACCACCGGGTCGCTGTGCGGGAAGAACGCCGGCGCGAAATACAGCGCAAACGCCGTGTAGGCGTAGAAATCGTACCACTCGACGAGATTGCCGACCGAGCCGATGAAAATCGCTTTCACCCGCCGCTCGACGTCGTCGATGTCGAGATGATCGCTCGCGGGCTGAGCGGTTTGTTCGGACATGGCATTGCTCCCGGACTCGTCGGTTCGATTCCGGGGCAAGCTACCTCATTGGGTGACGTGATGTAACCGCTGTCCGGTTCCTCAGGCGTTGTTGCCGAACAGGACAGGGAGTTGACGCGGACCGCGCACCGTGCCTTCCGACCAGGTGACCTTGCCGGCCGGATCGAGCTGGAAATCCGGGATTCGCTTCAGCCATTCCTCGATCGCGACCTGCATCTCCATGCGCGCGAGGTTGGAACCGACGCAGCGGTGGATGCCGAGGCCGAATGCGGCGTGGCGGTTCTCCTTGCGGTCGATCACCACCTTGTCCGCATCGGGGAACATGGCGGGATCGCGATTGGCGGCGGGGAAGGACAACAGCACCATGTTGCCCGCCTTCACCGGGCAGCCGGAGATCGTGGTCTCCTTCATCACCTCGCGCGCCATCGTCACCGGCGAATAGGCGCGCAGGAATTCCTCGATCGCGGTCGGGATCAGTGCCGGCTCCGCGATCAGGCGCTCGCGATCGGCCGGCGTCTTGGCGAGGTGCCAGAGCGAGGAGCCGATCGCGCTCCAGGTGGTGTCGATGCCGGCGATCAGAAGCAGCCGCAGCGAGCCGAGCACGTGCTCGTCGGTGAGCGGCTGGCCGCCGGGGCCCTTGGCCCGCAGCAGCTGCGAGATCAGATCGTCGCCCGGCTCAAGCTTGCGCTGCTCGAGATGGGCCACGAAGTAGCCGGTCATCTCGCGTACGCCGTTCATGAGCTCGTCTTCGTTCTTGATGCCGAGCTCGAGGATCTGGTGGATCCATTTGATGAAGAGATCGCCGTCCTTCTCGGGAATCCCCAGCATGTGGGCGATGGCGCGCACCGGGATATGCTTGGTGTAGCGCGCGGCGGCGTCGCAATGGCCATCGGCGATGAATTCGTCGATCAGCTCGTTGCAGATCGCGCGCACCCGCGGCTCCAGCCGCTTCATCGCGTCCGGCGTGAACGGCGGCAGCAGCACCTGCTTGGCGGGCTTGTGCTCCGGCGGATCGGAGGTGATCGGCGGTGCGCGGGCGGTGATCTCGGGGCGGATGTCGCGCACGATGACGCGGCGCGAGGAGAAGTGCTCGGTGTCGTAGGCGATCTCCTTCACCGCCTGATAGGTGGTCGGCATGTAGCAGCCGAGGAAGCGCTCGGTGTGCACGACGGGCGAAGCCGCGCGCAGCGTCTCCCAGATCGGGAACGGGTCGTCGGTCCAGACCGGATCGGTATGGTCGAAATCATGGACCCAGTCGGAGACCGGGGGATGTTCGGGCAGATAACTTGCGGACGGGGAATCGGACATCAGCTCGTTTCCTTCTCGTTCGATCAAACGCTGGTCGGCTCAACGGGCGGCGCGCAGCCATCCCTTGGCCGGAGCTATTCCTCGGTGACTTCGATCGCGATTTCCGGGCAATTGGTCTGCGCGAGCCAGGCCTTGTCCTCGAGCCCGGCCGGGACGGTGCCATCGCCGACCTCATGGGCGTTGCCGTATTCGTCGAGCTCGAACAGTTCGGGGGCCAGTGATTTGCAGCGGGCGTGACCCTGGCACTTGTCCTGGTCGACGCGGATTCTGAGCTTGGACATGCAAGCACCTCCCTCGGCTCTGGCGCATTGTGGGTTGCGCCGGGTTCCTCATTCCAGTTTATGCAGGTTCTAGCCTGCTTGGGCGCCGGCCTCTTAACCGGATCACCAAGTTATAGTATATTACATTATCGTCGTGCTTGCGCGTCAAGCGAAAATTCAGCGATCATTGCCGCAATGGGACAAATCGTTCGTAAGCCGTTCAAAACCTACCACCACGGCGACCTCCGCGAAGCCCTGATCCAGGCCGCGTTACGCGAGGTCGAGCTCGGTGGTCCCGAGGCGATCAGCATCAAGGCGCTGGCCAAGCAGCTCGGCGTCTCGCAGCCGGCGCCGTACCGGCATTTCGCCGACCGCGAGGCGCTGCTGGAGGCGGTGACCGCGGAAGCATTCCGGCAGTTCAACGTGATCATGCGCGAGGCGATCGAGCAGTCGAGCAAGGGCTCGAAGCTGTCGCGCTTTGCCCAGGCCGCGCTCGCCTTCGGGCTCGAGCGCCACGGCATCTACCGGTTGATGTTCGCGTCGCGCACCATGGCCTGCGCGCCGAAGGGCAGCGAGCTGCACACCGCGGCGATGGAAACGCTGGCACTGCTGATCGAGTCATTCGAGGCGCCGGCGGTCGGGCTATTGCGCGAGCGGCAGGCGCTGAAGATCTGGGCCGGACTGCACGGCATCGTGATGCTCGCCGAGCAGGGCCTGCTGACCGGCGAGTCCGCGCAGATCAGCCGCGAGGAGTTGCTGGACGAAATCGTCGAGCAGACCAAGGCGGCACTCACCGTGGCGCTCAAGGCGACGGAGGAGAAGGCGTAGGCTTCGCGTCTTAGGGCCGCATCAACAGCTTCATCACCTCATCCTGAGGAGCTTGCGGAGCAAGCGTCTCGAAGGCTGAGGCCACAGACCGGGCCTCATGGTTCGAGACGGCGCTGCGCGCCTCCTCACCATGAGGAAAAAGCCTTACTTCGGCGGCCGCGGATCGATCGGCGTGGTGCCGCGCACGCCCAGAATGTCCTCCAGCACTTTCGCGCCGGCCAGAAGCTGCGCCTCGGCACGCGGCTTTGCGACCATCTGCAGACCGACCGGCAGGCCCGAGGCGGTGAAGCCGCAGGGCAGCGACAGCGCCGGGCAGCAGGCCAGCGTGATCGCGTAGACGATGCCGAGCCATTCGACGTAATTGTCGAACTTCTTGCCGTCGCACTCGGCGACATAGCGGTTCTCGACCGGGAATGGCGCCACGATGGTCGCGGGCGCCAGCAGCAGGTCGTACTTGTCGAAGAATTCGAGCGCACGCGCCGTCATCGCGACGCGGTGCGCCTCGGCGCGCTCGAGCTTTTCGACCGTGAGCTTCAACCCCTCCTCGATGTTCCAGATCACCTCGGGCTTCAGCAGATCGCGCTTGGTGCGCAGCAATTCGGCCTTGCTGATCGCGAAATCGAACGCGCGCAACACGTGGAAGCATTCATGGGCTTCGCGCAAATCGGGATGCGCTTCCTCGACGATCGCACCGGCCTCCGCAAACCGTTCCGCCGCCTTGCGCGTCACAGCCCTGACCTCGGGATCGACCGGCGTGATGCCAAGATCGGGCGAATAGGCGATGCGCTTCGGCTTGCTGCCTGACCGCGCCGCCGACAGGAACGACGTCGATAGCGCGGGCAGCGACAGCGGATCGGCGGCATGCTCGCCGCTCATCGCGTCGAGCAGCAGCGCGAGGTCCTCGACATTGCGCGCCATCGGTCCCTGCACGCCGAGGGTACGGTCGACGCCGAACTTCGGCGTGTGCGCGACGCGGCCGATCGACGGCCGGAGGCCGACGATGCCGCAGAAGCTCGCCGGGTTGCGCAGGCTGCCGCCCATGTCGGAGCCGTGCGCGAGCCACGCGGTGCCGCTCGCCAGTGCCGCCGCGGCGCCGCCGGAGGAGCCGGCGGCCGAGCGCGATGTGTCCCAGGGATTGCGGGTCGGGCCGAACACCTCGTTGAAGGTGTTGGCGCCGGCACCGAATTCCGGCGTGTTCGACTTGGCATAGATCACGCCGCCATTCTCTTCGAGGCGCTCGACCAGGATGTCCGACTTCGCCGGGACATTGTCCTTGAAGATCGGCGAGCCCTGCGTGGTCAGCACGCCGGCGACGGCGGTGAGGTCCTTGATCGGAACGGGAAGGCCTGCGAGCAGGCCGCGCTCGCTGACCGGTTTCTGCATCAGGGCCTTGGCGTGGGTGCGGGCGCGGTCGAAGCAGAGCGTCGGCAGCGCGTTGACCTTGCCGTCCACCTCGGCGATGCGCGTCTCCAGCACGTCGAGCAGATCGAGCGGCGTGACGTCGCCGGCCTTCAGCTTCTCGACGACGGCACACGCCGTTTCCTTCACCAAGCCCTGATCAGCCATGCGCCGTTGCTCCTATGCCTTCTGTTTGCTTGTGCTGTAGAACATTTCCTGCCGTCGTGGCAATGCGACGAGAACCGAAGGGGCAGGGATGGCAGCGTTGTTTTCCGCGCTGGACTGGCGCGCGATGAGCCAGCAGGAGCGTGACCTCGGCTTGAACAATGGCGTTGCCGTCAAGGGCAGCGCCGAGATCGCTGCGGGCTGGGAGCAACGCTCGGCGGCGCTGCGGCAAAAGCACGCCGGCCATCTCGACCTCAGATACGGCCCGCGCGAGCGCAACCGGATCGACTTCCTGAAAGTCCGCGACGGCGCGCCGACGCTGCTGTTCATCCACGGCGGCTATTGGCAGACCCGTGCCAAGGAAGTGTTCACGATCTTCGCCGAGGGGCCGATGGCCCACGGCATCAATGTCGCGCTGATCGGCTATACGCTGGCGCCGGATGCGACGCTCGATGACATCGTCGCCGAGATCCATGCCGGCATCGACTTTCTGGCCGGGCGGTTGCCCGCGCTCGGGGCCGCTGCCGAGAGCATCGTGGTGTCGGGCTGGTCGGCCGGCGGACATTTGACATCGATGGCGCTGTCGAACGGCCATGTCCGGGCCGGCATGGCGATCTCGGGAATCTACGACCTCGAGCCGATCAGGCATTCCTATCTCAACGAAAAGCTCAAGCTCGACGAAGCGGCGTCGCGGCGCAACTCGCCGATGATGGCGGAAGGCGGCACGGCAAAGCCGCTGTCGCTGGTGGTCGGCAGCGCCGAATTGCCGCTGCTGCGCAAGCAGACCGCCGATTTCGCCGGCCATCGCGCCCGTTATGGCTTGCCGGTGACCTATGAGGAGATCGCCGGCGCCGATCATTTCTCCATCATGAACCAGATGCTGGCGCCACAGGGCCGCATCACGACGCTGATCCGGCAGCTGTTCGAGCGGACGGCGAGTTGACGTCATTGCGAGCGAAGCGAAGTAATCCATCGGTCCGCATATATGCAGAGCAATGGATTGCTTCGTCGCTGTCGCTCTTCGCAATGACGTGGAGAGCTGCCGTCAGCCCCACCCCGACGTGAGCCCGCCGTCGACCGTGTAGATCACGCCCGACGTATAGCCGGCGCGATCGGACGCCAGGAACGCCATCAGGTCGCCGATCTCGCGTGCATGCGCGGGCCGGCCGAGCGGCAGACCCTTCTGGAATTCCTTGTAACGGCTCTCGTCGCCGAACTGGTTCTTGGCGCGGGTCTTGAGCAGCGTGACGTGGCGGTCGGTGCCGACCGGGCCGGGATTGATGCCGACGACGCGGATATTGTCGGCGAGGCTCTTGCCGCCGAGCGCGCGGGTGAACGCCATCAGCGCGGCATTGCCGGCGCTGCCGCAGATGTAATTGGCGTCGAACTTCTCGCCGGCCGCGCCGATGTCGTTGACGATCACGCCGCCGCCGCGCGCCTTCATCTGCGCGTAGACCGCGCGCGTCAGGTTGACATAGCCGAACACCTTGAGCTCCCAGGCATGCCGCCAGGTCGCCTCGTCGATCTTGTCGATCGAGCCGCCCGGGATATCGCCGGCATTGTTGACGAGGATGTCGATGTCGGCGGCCTCTTTTGCCAATCGCGCCAGATCTTCCGATTTGCGCAAGTCGACGACGCTGACCGCCGCATCAATCTGATGCGCCGAACGGAGCCGTTCGGCCAGCGCCTTCAATTGCTCGCCGTTGCGGGCGGCGAGCAGGAGGTTGGCGCCTTCCTCGGCAAAGGCTTCGGCGGCGGCCGCGCCAATGCCCTTGGAGGCGCCGGTGATCAGGACACGCTTGCCGCGCAGATGCAGATCCATGGGATGTCTCGCTTGGTATGAGGAGTGGGGTGTCGGCGAATTTGGTGGGGCAGGGTCGCGCCGCGGTCAACACTGCACTGCAGCGTTGCGCTCGCGCGAAGTTTGGTCCATTGCAGGGCCATCAGAATAGGCGGCATTGCCGGCCGGGCAAATCACAAGGGTGTTCTCGATGAGCAGCGCAAAGAAGCAGTATCGGATCGCGGTCATTCCCGGCGACGGCATCGGCAAGGAAGTGATGCCGGAGGGCCTGCGCGTCATCGAGGCGGCGGCCAAGAAGCATGGCGTCGACGTGAAATTCGACCATTTCGACTTCGCCTCCTACGACTATTACGAGAAGCACGGCGAGATGATGCCGGCGGACTGGAAGAACCAGATCGGCAAGCATGATGCGATCTATTTCGGCGCGGTCGGCTGGCCGGCGAAAATACCCGACCATATCTCGTTGTGGGGATCGCTCATAAAATTCCGCCGCGAGTTCGACCAGTACGTCAATCTGCGCCCGGTGCGGCTGATGCCCGGCGTGCCGTCGCCGCTGGCGAACCGCAAGCCCGGCGACATCGATTTCTGGGTGGTGCGCGAGAACACCGAGGGCGAATACTCTTCCGTCGGCGGCCGCATGTTCCCGGACACCGACCGCGAATTCGTCACCCAGCAGACCGTGATGACCCGCACCGGCGTCGACCGCATCCTGAAATTCGCGTTCGATCTGGCGCAGTCGCGGCCGAAGAAGCATCTGACCTCGGCGACCAAGTCGAACGGCATCTCCATCACCATGCCCTACTGGGACGAGCGCGTGGAGGCGATGGCCAAGAAATATCCCGGCGTGAAGTGGGACAAGTACCACATCGACATCCTGACCGCGAACTTCGTGCTGCATCCGGACTGGTTCGACGTCGTGGTCGGCTCCAACCTGTTCGGGGATATCCTCTCCGACCTCGGCCCGGCCTGCACCGGCACCATCGGCATCGCGCCGTCGGGCAACATCAATCCGGAAGGCGATTTCCCCTCGGTGTTCGAGCCGGTGCACGGCTCGGCGCCCGACATTGCGGGCCAGGGCATCGCCAACCCGATCGGCATGATCTGGTCAGGTGCGATGATGCTGGAGCATCTGGGCGAGAAGCAGGCAGCCAGCGCCATCGTCGGCGCGATCGAGCGTACGCTCGGCGAACGCACGCTGCGCACGCGCGATCTCGGCGGCAATGCCGACACCACGGCGTGCGGCAAGGCGGTCGCAGAGATGGTGGATTAGGCTGCGCAGTCAATCACGGGGTCGTCCTGGCGAAAGCCAGGACCCATTACCCCGAGTGCTTGTTGTGTTGCTGGTTCTGACCACCGCCCTGCGCGATGACGCAGGCCGGTGGCAATGGGTCCTGGATCGCGCTCGCTACGCTCGCTTGTCCAGGACGACGTCGTCATTGATTGCTTCGCAATCTGCGTAGGGCGAGTTAGCCACCCTACGGCCACTGTCGTCCCTAAGCAGGGACCCATAACCACAGGGACTTGTGTTAGGGCTCGCTGTGGACCCAGCGTTTGCGACAATGTGGAGCAGTAGTTATGGGTCTCGGCTCGCGCGGAGCCTGTCATCGGGCGGCGCTTCGCGCCGACCCGTTGGCTTGGCCGGGACGACGGTGAAATTACTCCTTCACGATCCTGCGGCAATGCTCCCACGCCGCGTGGATCAAATTCTCGCTCGCCTCGGGCGTGCGGAAGGCGGAGTGCGCCGACAGCGTCACGTTCGGGATCTTCGTCAACGGGTGATCCTTCGGCAGCGGCTCGATGTTGTAGACATCGAGGCCGGCGTGGCGGATGTGGCCCGAATTGAGCGCATCGATCATCGCCTGCTCGTCGACGATCGCGCCGCGCGCGGTGTTGATCAGCACCACGCCCTTTTTCATCTTCGCGATCTTGTCGCGCGTGATCAGGCCGCGGGTCTCGTCGTTCAGCAGCAGATGGATCGAGACCACGTCGCTGCTCGCCAGCACGGTGTCGAGATCGACGAACTCGACGCCCGGATGGCTCTTGGGCGACCGGTTCCAGGCGATCACCTTCATGCCGCTGCCGAGCGCGATGCGGGCGACCTCGGCGGCGATGCCGCCGAAGCCGACCAGGCCGAGCGTCTTGCCGGTGAGTTGCATGCCGTCCTCGCGCAGCCAGTTGCCGGCGCGCATCTCGCGGTCCATCTGCGCGATCACGCGCGCCGACGACCACATCAGCGCGATCGCCGATTCCGCGACCGCGGTGTCGCCATAGCCCTTGATCAGGTGCACGGAGATGCCGAGCTCGGCAAGCTCTTCCGGGTTCATGTAGCTGCGCGCGCCGGTGCCGAGGAACACGACGTGCTTCAGGCCGGCGCACTTCCTCGCAACATCGGTCGGCAGCGCGGTGTGGTCGACCACCGCGATCTCGGCGCCGTCGAGCACCGCCGGATAGTCCTCGGACTTGATGTCCGGGTTGCGGTTGATCCGCATCCGGGGATCGCCGGGCTTTTCCAGGCGCTCCGTGATGACAGCAAGCGATTCATTGGCGTCGACAAACACTGCGCGCACGAAAGCCTCCATCGATGAGGAGAAACGAAGATCAGGACGCGACGCCGGCGAGCGCCAGCACCGTATGCATCAGGACGTTGGCGCCGGCGGCGCAATCGGTCTGCGTCGCGTCTTCCAGCTCGTTATGGCTGATGCCATCCTTGCAGGGCACGAACACCATTGCTGCCGGCATCACCGTGTTGAGGTTGCAGGCGTCGTGGCCGGCGCCCGAGGTGATGCGGCGGTGCGAATAGCCGAGCTGCTTGGCCGCGTTCTCGACGGCGTCGACCAGCTTGGGATCGAAATGCGTCGGTGCCTTGCGCCAAACGAGATCGAGTTGAACCTCGACCTTGCGCCGCGTTGCGATCTCGGCAACGGCCGCACGCAGGTCGCGGTCCAGCGCATCCATGATCCCAGCGTCGGCGCTGCGGCAATCCACGGTGAAGGCGATCTCGCCGGGGATGACGTTGCGCGAGGGCGTGGCGATCACCGCCTCGCCGATGGTACCGACTGCCTTCGGGCCGTGCTTCTTCGCGATGCTTTCCATCGCCAGCACGATCTCGGACAGCGTCGCCAGCGCATCGCGGCGCAGCGGCATCGGGGTCGAGCCGGCGTGGCTCTCGAAGCCGGTGATCTTGCCGTCGTACCACAACACGCCCTGGCCGGAATCGACCACGCCGATGGTCTTGCTCTCGGCCTCCAGGATCGGGCCCTGCTCGATATGCAGCTCGACGAAGCTGGTGAACTTCTGGCGGCCGACCGGGGCGTCGCCGCGATAACCAATCGTGTCCAGCGCCTGCGCCACCGTGACGCCCTCGGCGTCCTTGCGCGACAGGATGTCGTCGGTGGTGAAGTCGCCGACATAGGCGGCCGAGGCCATCATCGCCGGCGCAAAGCGCGAGCCTTCCTCATTGGTCCAGTTGCAGATGCAGATCGGCAGCTCGGTCTCGATCCCGGCATCGTTGAGCGTGCGCACCATTTCGAGCGCCGCCAGCGTGCCGAGCACGCCGTCATATTTGCCGCCGGTCGGCTGGGTGTCGAGATGCGAGCCGACGCCGATCGGCGGCTTCGACATGTCCCGTCCTTTCCTCAACCCGAACATCGAGCCGAGTGCGTCGACCTGCACCTCGAGGCCGGCCTCCTCGCACGCCTTGCGGAACCAGTCGCGCACCTGCTTGTCTTCGGCGCTCAGCGTCAGCCGCCGCACACCGCCCTTGGGCGTTGCACCGAACTGCGCGGTTTCGTGGATGGTGCCCCAGAGGCGGGCGGAATCGATCTGCAGGTTGGTGGCGGCTCGGCTCATGTCGTCAGTCCATTTTTATTTTCGTCATTCCGGGGCGATGCGTCAGCATCGAACCCGGAATCTCGAGATTCCGGGTCTGGTCCTTCGGACCATCCCGGAATGACGTTCGATTATCCGGCAATCGTTCAATGACGCGCCACTCCCGCGCCGTCAACCGCCACGCTCGCCTGTGCGATCTGCCGGGCGAGATTGGCGACACGCTCGATGGCGACCGCATCGGGCGAGGCGAGCCAGCTCGCGGTGAAGGTGAGGGGCGGCAGCTTGAGGTCGGTGTCGAGCAGCAGCAAGCGCCCGTCGGCAAGCTCGTTCTCGACGATCGCTGCCGGGATCACCGCGATGCCAAGCCCTTCATTGGCCATGTGGATCACGGTCGCGAGCGAGGTCGAGGCGTGCAGCCGGATCGGGGGCAGGTCGGGGGCGTTGAACAGCGCGCGCACGGTCTCGTAGGGCTGGGTCTTGCGCGGAAAGGTGATGATCGGAAACCGCGCCAGGTCCTGCCGCGCCACCGGGCCGTCGCCGAGGCCGAGGGCCGGGCTCGCCAGGAAACCGATCGGGTAGTCGCACAGCACATGGTTGTGCGCGCCGGACGCCGAGACCGGTCCGAGCACGAAGGCAAGCTCGATCTCCTGCGCCAGCAGCCGCGCGGTCAAATTGGGTGTGATGTCGACCTCGATCTCCAGCGACAGGTTCGGGTAGACCTCATTGACGCTCTTGACGAGGCGCGGCAGCCAGGTGTGCACGATGGTCTCCGCGACACCGAGCCGCAGCGCGCCGCGCATCGCCGAGCGGTCGCCGACCTCGGCCATCATCTCCGATCGCAGGCCGATCAGCTTCTCGGCATAGATCATCATCAGCCGTCCACTCGGAGTCGGTGAGGCCACCCGGTGGTCGCGGTTGAGCAGCTTGACGCCCATTTCGCGCTCGAGTTGGGCAATGCGCTGCGAGATCGCCGGCTGGGTGGTGTTGAGCCGCTGGGCGGCGCCGCGGAAGCTGCCGAGCTTGACGACCCAAAGGAATGTCTCGATCGAGCGGAAGTCCGTCATTGGAAGCATTTTCCCGATCGATAAATCTGATTTATCGATTTTGATTAGAAAGGACGATTAGACATTATATCACGCTTGGTGTTGGTTTGTCCTTGTCGAGATTATGGGCAGGAGAATCCCATGACTGTTTTTGCGGCAGTGCAGCGATCTCAGGGGGAGCCAGTGGTGGCGAGCGTCGAAGCGCGCCGCGCTTGCCGTGACGGCGTGGCCTCGGCCACCACAGCCGGTCTCGCCAACGGTTTCGTCCAGGGCAATCTCGCGATCCTGCCGGAAAAACTCGCCGGCGCCTTCCACCGCTTCTGCCAGCTCAATCCGAAGCCATGCCCGATCATCGGCATGTCCGACGTCGGCGATCCTCGCATTCCCTCGCTTGGCCTCGACCTCGACATCCGCACCGACGTGCCGCGCTACCGGGTCTGGCGCGACGGCGAGGTGGCGGACGAGCCGACCGACATCACCAAATACTGGCGCGACGATCTCGTCACCTTCGTGCTCGGCTGCTCCTACTCGTTCGAGGAGGCGTTGCTGGATGAGGGCCTGCCGATCCGTCACATCGAACGCAATCTGCGTGTGCCAATGTACCGCACCAGTATCGCGTGCAGCCCGTCGGGGCCGTTCGCGGGACCCATGGTGGTGTCGATGCGCCCGTTCAAGCCGGCGGATGCGATCCGCGCGGTGCAGATCACCTCGCGCTTCCCGTCCGTGCATGGCGCGCCGGTCCACCTCGGCCATCCGCATGCAATCGGCATCAAGGATATCGCCAAGCCGGATTACGGCGATGCGGTACCGGTGGCCGATGACGAGATCCCGGTGTTCTGGGCCTGTGGCGTGACGCCGCAATCGGTGATCGCAAGTGCGAAGCTGCCGTTCGCGATCACGCATTCGCCGGGCCTGATGCTGGTGACCGATCTCAGGAACAAGCAGCTCGCTGTGCTCTGAATAGGCAATTCGTGCAATTCATTGAGGCTTTACTGCGCGCTACAAGCGTCACATCGATAATAACAAGCTGACCAAGGGGAAATTTCGATGACGATCTCTCGGCGTAACGTGTTGCTGGGTGCCACTGCCGCCGCGGCGCTCGGTCCGATGGCCGCGCGCGCACAGACCAGTGAAGTGGCAATCGGCGTGATCTATCCGCTGTCGGGCGCCAGCGCGCAGATCGGCGTCGACGCGCAGCGCGCGTTCGAAACCGCGGCCGACATCATCAACAAGAACTATGACTTCGCGCTGCCGCTCGCCAAGGGCGAGGGCCTGTCCGGCCTCGGCGGCTCCAAGGTCAAGCTCGTGTTCGCCGACCACCAGGCCGATCCGCAGAAGGGCCGCGCCGAAGCCGAGCGCCTGATCACGCAGGAGAAGGTCTGCGCCGTGATCGGCACCTATCAGAGCGCGGTCGCCGTCACCGTCAGCCAGATCTGCGAGCGTTACGGCGTTCCGTTCCTCTCGGCCGACAATTCCTCGCCGAGCCTGCATCGCCGCGGCCTGAAATACTATTTCCGCGCCTCGCCGCATGACGAGATGTTCTCGACCGCGATGTTCGACTTCTTCGATGCGATGAAGAAGAAGGGCCAGAAGATCGAAACGCTGGCGCTGTTCCACGAGGACACCATCTTCGGCACCGATTCGGCGAACGCGCAGACCAAGCTCGCCGGCGAGCGCGGCTACAAGATCGTGGCCGACATCAAGTACCGCGCCAACTCGCCGTCGCTGACCGCCGAGGTGCAGCAGCTCAAGGCGGCGAATGCCGACGTGCTGATGCCGTCGAGCTACACCACCGACGCGATCCTCCTCGTCAAGACCATGGCCGAACTCGGCTACAAGCCGAAGAACATCATGGCGCAGGACGCCGGCTTCTCCGAGAAGGCGACCTATGACGCGGTCGGCGACAAGCTCGAGGGCGTGATCTCGCGCGGCAGCTTCTCGCTCGACCTGGCGCAGAAGCGTCCGATGGTCGGTCTGATCAACGAGATGTACCGCGCCAAGTCCGGCAAGGACTTCAACGACTATTCGTCGCGCCAGTTCATGGGCCTGATCGTGATGGCGGACGCCATCAACCGCGCCAAGTCGACCGACGGCGAGAAGATCCGCGAGGCGCTGGTCGCCACCGACATGCCGGGCGATCAGACCATCATGCCGTGGCGGCGCGTCAAGTTCGACGAGATGGGTCAGAACAATTTCGCCGACCCGGTGCTGTTGCAGTACTCCGCGAAGAACTTCGTGACGATCTTCCCGGAACAGGCCGCCGTCTCCGAGGCGATCTGGCCGATGAACAGCTGATCGGTCTCTCAGTTTCCCTACGTCGTCCCGGGCAGCGAAGCGCGACCCGGGACCCCCGCGCGAGTGCTTGCACTCGTCGCGTAACCCAGGCAGGCGTTTTGCGATGATTGGTTGTTATCTCTCCTTCCGATGCATTTGTGGTTATGGGTCCTGGCCTTCGCCAGGACGACGCTTGAATGATGCGTTGACCGGGGCGCAGCGGTGACAGCCGAGACCATTATCCAGAGTTTGGCGAGCGGCCTGTTGATGGGGCTGCTCTACGGACTGATCGCCGCAGGCCTCGCATTGATCTTCGGATTGATGGACGTCGTGAATTTCGCGCACGGCGAGTTCCTGATGATCGCGATGTACGCGACCTTCTTCCTGTTCGCGTTCTTCGCGATCGATCCCTTGCTGTCGGCGCCGCTGGTCGCCGCGGCGCTGTTCGTGTTCGGCGCGGTGGTCTATCTGTTGATCGTTCGCTTCGCGATGCGCGCCAAAGCCAATGCCGGCATGGTGCAGATCTTCTCGACCTTCGGCCTGGCGATCGTGATGCGGGGGCTTGCCCAGTTCTTCTTCACGCCCGACTACCGCAGCGTCACCAACTCCTGGGTCGGCGGCAAGACGGTGTCGATCGCCGGCATCTATCTGCCGGAGCCGCAGCTGATCGGCGCGATGCTGTCGATCGCGGCCTTCGTCGCGCTCTACTTCTTCATCAATCGCACCGATTTCGGCCGCGCGCTCGAGGCGACGCGCGAGGACGCCGGCGCGGTGGCGCTGGTCGGCATCGACAAGAACCGGGTGTTCGCGCTCGGCTGGGGCCTTGGTGCTGCGCTGGTTGGCCTCGCCGGCGCCATCATGGCGATCTTTTTCTACGTCTATCCCGACGTCGGCGCGTCGTTCGCCCTGATCGCCTACGTCACCGTGGCGCTCGGCGGCTTCGGCAGCGTGTTCGGCGCCTTTGCCGGCGGCATCATCGTCGGCCTGGTGGAGGCGACCACCGCGCTGATCCTGCCGCCGTCCCTGAAATCGGTCGGCATCTATGCCGTCTACCTGCTGGTCGTCTTCATCCGCCCGCGTGGCCTGTTCGGATCGATGTGATGGACACCCAGTTCGCCCAACGCCGCAGGCGTGACCTGATCGTGGCGGCCTGCCTCGCGGTGATCGCCGCGCTGGTGCCGCTGTTCGTCAAGGACGTCTACGTCCAGAACATCATGGTGCTGACGCTGATGTATGCGGCGCTGTCGCAGAGCTGGAACATCCTGTCCGGCTATTGCGGACAGATCTCGCTCGGCCATGCGCTGTACTTCGGGCTCGGCGCCTATACCACCGCGCTCTTGTTCACCAAGTTCGGCGTGCTGCCGTGGTTCGGCATGCTGGCGGGCGGGGCGATCTCCGCACTGATCGCGATGGCGCTCGGCTATCCCTGCTTCCGCCTGCGCGGGCATTACTTCGTGATCGCGACCATCGTGATCGCCGAGATCGCGCTGCTGTTGATCCAGAACTGGGATTGGGCCGGCGCCGCGCTCGGCATCGACATCCCGGTGCGCGGCGACAGCTGGCTGAAATTCCAGTTCACCCGCTCGAAGCTGCCTTACTTCTATTTCGCGCTGGCGCTGGCCTGTATCGCCTGGTTCGTCACCTGGTGGCTGGAGGATTCCAAATGGGGCTATTGGTGGCGCGCGGTGAAGGACAATCCCGATGCGGCCGAAAGCCTCGGCGTGGTCGTGTTCAATTCCAAGATGGGCGCGGCGGCGGTCTCGGCCTTCCTCGTTGCGGTCGGCGGCAGCTTCTACGCCCAGTTCGTCTCCTATATCGATCCTGAGAGCGTGATGGGCTTCCAGTTCTCGCTGCTGATGGCGCTGCCTGCGGTGCTTGGCGGCATCGGCACCTTGTGGGGCCCGGTACTGGGCGCTGTCATCCTGATCCCGCTCACCGAGCTGACGCGCTCGTTCATCGGCGGCTCCGGGCGCGGCGTCGACCTCATCGTCTACGGCGCGCTGATCGTCGTGATCTCGCTGGCGCTGCCGCGCGGCCTGGTCAGCGTGTTCTCCCTGCGCAAGGGAGCTGCACGATGACGGCGCTTCCGGAAACCCCGCTCTTGGAAACTCGCGGTGTCTGGCAGCGCTTCGGCGGCCTGGTCGCCAACAGCGACGTCTCGATTTCGGTCGGGCGCGGCGAGATCGTCGGCCTGATCGGTCCCAACGGCGCCGGCAAGTCGACGCTGTTCAACCTGATCGCGGGCGTGCTGCCGCCGACCCAGGGCTCGATCATCTTCGACGGCGAGGACGTGACAAGGCTGCCGGCCGCGGAACGCTGCCAGCGCGGCGTCGGGCGCACCTTCCAGGTCGTCAAGAGTTTTGAGACCATGACCGTGATCGACAACGTCATCGTCGGCGCACTGATCCGCAACACCAAGATGCGCATTGCGCGGCAGAAGGCCTATGAGGTGCTGGAGTTCTGCGGCCTTGCCGCGCGCGCCGACAAGCTTGCAGCCGACCTCGTCCCGTCAGAGAAGCGCCGGCTCGAGGTGGCCCGCGCGCTCGCCACCGAGCCGAAGCTGCTGCTGCTTGACGAAGTCCTTACCGGACTGACGCCGGTCGAGGCGCAGACCGGCGTCGAACTGGTGCGCAAGGTCCGCGCCGCCGGCATCACCGTGCTGATGGTCGAGCACGTGATGGAGATCGTGATGCCGCTGGTCGACCGCGCCATCGTGCTCAATCTCGGCAAGGTGCTGGTCGAGGGCAAGCCGACCGAGGTCGTCCGCAATCCGGAAGTCATTTCTGCCTATCTCGGGGATCGTCATGCTGTCGGTGCGTGAAGTCACCACCGCCTATCAGGGCCTGGTCGCGATCTCCTCGGTGTCGATCGACGTCACCAAGGGCGAGATCGTCTGCGTCGCCGGCGCCAACGGTGCGGGCAAGTCGACGCTGTTGAAATCGATCGCCGGCGCCGAGCGGCCGCGCGCTGGGACCGTCACCTTCGACGGCAAGCGGATCGACGGCCAGCCGCAGCACGTCATCACGTCAAGCGGCATCGCTTACGTGCCGGAGAACCGCCGGCTGTTTCCGCGGCTCTCGGTGCGCGACAATCTGCGGCTCGGTAGCTATCTCTACCGCAGCCAGTCCGACCGCGACGCGCCGCTCGATCTGGTGTTCAAGTTGTTCCCGCGACTTGGCGAACGGCTCGACCAGCGTGCCGAGACCTTGTCCGGCGGCGAGCAGCAGATGCTCGCGATCGGCCGCGCGCTGATGACGCGGCCGCGGCTTCTGATGCTCGACGAACCGTCGCAGGGCATCATGCCGAAACTGGTCGACGAGATCTTCCAGGCCGTGAAGCGCATCCGCGACGCCGGCATGACGGTCCTGATCGTCGAGCAGCGCATGGCCGAATGCCTTGAGATCGCCGACCGCGCCTACATCCTGCAGACCGGCCGCGTGCTGATGCAGGGCACCGCCGCCGAGATCAGCGGCAATCCGGATGTGCGCAAGGCGTATCTGGGGCTTTAGTTTCTGCGACGCTTCCGCGCACGCAGACGTCATCCTGAGGTGCGCGCCTCGAAGGATGGGCCGCGGGTGCTTGTGGCCCATCCTTCGAGGCTCGCTCCGCTCGCACCTCAGGATGACGCTGAGTTAGTGGCGAAATGCCGATGCGGTTTACTTGTTCTCTTTGCCCTCTTCGACCTTTTCGACTTTCGCGGCGAGGTCGGGTACGCGGCTGACGCGGTAGGTCGCGTTGCTGCATGTCAGCGTCCAGGCCTCGTTGTCGGGCTTCGAGAGCTTGTCGTCCCGCTCGGCCTTGAGCGGCTTGTCGCAGGCATAGCCTTGCGCGCGCAGCTGGGTTGCCAGCATGCCTTGCAAGGTCTCTTCGGTCCGTCCGTCCGATGCCGCAAGGCCGACGGCGAACGGTGCCGCTAACGCCAAGCCCGTGAACCTCATCATGACTGTCCTTCGCATATCGATCCTCCGCTTGATCTAGTGAGGGTGATCCGGCAGCACGAGCCCGAACGTCCTGGTCAAATCAGCCACCTGGTCGGGCGACAAATAGCGCGGGTTCAGCCCGCGCAGCAGCAGATAGAGCTTTGCGGTTTCTTCCAGCTCCTCGGTCGCGAACACCGCCGCTTCCAGCGTATCGCCCGACACGACGGGCCCATGATTGGCGAGCAGCACCGATGAATATTTCCCGGCCAGCCCCCGGATCGCGTCGGCAACGGCCGGATCGCCGGGACGATAATAGGGCACCAGCGCGGTCTGGCCGCACTTCATGACGTAATAGGCGGTCATCGGCGGCAGCGCGGCGCGCGGGTCGATCTCGGGCAGCATCGACAGCGCGACCGAATGGGTCGAGTGCAGGTGCACCACGGCGCCGGCGGAGGCGCGCGTCTGGTAGAGCGCTGTGTGCAGCGGCACTTCCTTGGTCGGGGCATCGCCGGAGACCAGCCGGCCGTTGCCGTCGAGCCGTGACATTTTCGCCGGATCGAGGAAGCCGAGCGAGGCGTTGGTCGGCGTCACCAGCCAGCCGCCGTCCGCGAGCCGGACGCTGATATTGCCCGAGGAGCCCGGCGTCAGGCCGCGCTCGAACAGCGAGCGGCCGAAGCGGCAGATGTCCTCACGAAGCTTTGTTTCGCTCATCCGGTTTCGCTCTTCCGGTTTAGCTCTTGGCGCCATCTTTGGCGCTATCCATTTTCCGCTTTGTCTCATGCTTTGGCAGCGCGGCCAAGCCGTGATAGGCAAGCAGCAACGAGCATGAACGGGGCCCGGAAGGCCGCGCTGGCGCAAAGTGACAGCCGGTTTTCCGAAAAGGTCATGCTCAAACAACTAAAAATGTTCAGGGATCGCCAAATGTCCAGTTCCGCAACATCACGTGTCGCCGTCATCGGGCTGGGCTCGATGGGATACGGCATGGCGACCTCGCTCAGGCGGGCCGGTTTCGAGGTGACCGGCTGCGACGTCACGGCCGATGCGGTGGCGCGCTTCGTCGCCGACGGCGGCAAGGGCGCCAAGTCGCCGGCCGAGGCGGCCCGGGATGCCGACATCGTCGTCAGCGTCGTCGTCAATGCGGCGCAGACTGAAGCGATCCTGTTCGGCAAGGACGGCGTCGCCGAGACCCTGGCCAAGGACGCGGTCTTCATCTCCTCGGCGACCATGGACCCCGATATCGCGCGGCGCCTCGCAAAACAGCTCGAGGCGACCGGCCGGCATTATCTCGACGCCCCGATCTCCGGCGGGGCGCAGCGCGCGGCGCAGGGCGAATTGACCATTCTCGCCTCCGGCGGCGCGGCGGCGTTTGCGAAGGCGCGGCCGGCGCTGGATGCGATGGCGGCAAAACTCTACGAGCTTGGCGATGCCGCGGGGCAGGGCGCCGCGTTCAAGATGATCAACCAGCTGCTGGCCGGCGTGCATATCGCGGCCGCCTCCGAGGCGATCGCCTTTGCCGCCAAGCAGGGCCTCGACATCCGCAAGGTCTATGAGGTGATCACCGCCTCCGCCGGCAATTCCTGGATGTTCGAGAACCGCATGCCGCATGTCCTCGACGGTGACTATGCGCCGCGCAGCGCGGTGGAGATCTTCGTCAAGGACCTCGGCATCATCCAGGACATGGCGCGCAATGCGCGCTTCCCGGTGCCGGTCTCGGCCGCGGCCTTGCAGATGTTCCTGATGACCGCGGCCGCCGGCATGGGCCGCGACGACGATGCGTCGGTGGCGCGGATGTATGCGCAGGTTACCGGCACCAAGCTCCCCGGCGATAAATAAGAGGATCACATGCCCCGTTTTGCCGCCAACCTCACCATGATGTTCAACGAGGTCCCCTTCCTCGACCGCTTCGAGGCGGCGGCGAAGTCGGGCTTCACCTCGGTCGAGTTCCTGTTTCCCTACGACCATCCGGCCGAGGAGGTGGGCAAGCGGCTGAAAGGCAATGGGCTGACGCAGGCGCTGTTCAACCTGCCGCCGGGCGACTGGAACGCCGGCGAGAAGGGGTTTGCCGCGCTGCCGGACCGTTTCGCCGACCTGCAGCAGAGCCTGAAGACCGCGCTGCCCTATACGCAGGCGACCGGCGTCAAGCGGGTGCATCTGATGGCGGGCATCGGCGAGCGCAGCGATGCCGGGGCCGTCGCCGCGTTTCGCAAATCGGTCGCCCATGCCGCGGAGTTCTTCGCGCCGCACGGCCTCGACGTCGTGATCGAGCCGATCAATCCGCGCAACGTGCCCGGCTACTTCCTCAACGACTTCATCTTCGCGCGCGATCTGATCAACGAGCTTGGTATCGCGAACCTGAAGCTGCAGTTCGACATCTACCACTGCCAGATCATCCATGGCGACGTCACCATGCGGCTGCGTGAAATGATGCCGATCATCGGCCACGTCCAGATCGCGTCGATCCCCTCGCGCAACGAGCCCGACGGCGAGGAGCTGAACTATCCGTTCCTGTTCGGCGAGCTCGACCGGCTCGGCTATGGCGGCTTCGTCGGCTGCGAATACAATCCGCGCGGCAAGACCACCGACGGTCTCGCCTGGTTCAAGCCCTATGCCGGAGTGAAGCCGTGACGCTCGCGGGACATCTGTCTCTTGGTTGCATCGCCGACGACTATACCGGCGCCTCCGATCTCGCCAACACGCTGACCCGCGCCGGCCTGCGCACGGTGCAGACCATCGGCGTGCCCGCGGACGATCTCGCGCTGCCCGAGGTCGACGCCGTCGTGGTGTCGCTGAAGAGCCGTTCGATCGAGGCCGGCCTCGCCGTGACGCGTTCGCGCGCAGCAGAGGCCTGGCTGCGCGGCCGCGGCGCCAAACATATCCTGTTCAAGATCTGCTCGACCTTCGATTCAACCGATGCCGGCAATATCGGCCCCGTGATGGACGCGCTGCGCGCCGATTCCAGGGATGCCATCGTGCTGGTGACGCCGGCATTCCCGGAGACCGGCCGCACCGTCTACCAGGGCAATCTGTTCGTCGGCTCGGTGCCGCTGAATGAGAGTCCGCTGAAGGACCACCCGCTCAACCCGATGCATGATTCCAATCTGGTTCGCGTGCTGGCGCGGCAAAGCACGACCAAGGTCGGCCTGGTCGATCTTGCAACGCTGAGCCGTGGCGCGGACGCCGTCCGGGCAAAGCTCGCCGAGCTCACGCAAGGCGGGATCGGCGCCGCCATCGTCGATGCGGTGTTCGACCGCGACCTCGAGACCATCGGGCAGGTCGCGCTGGATCACCGTCTTTCGGTCGGCGCTTCCGGGATCGGGCTTGGCCTGGCGCGGGCGCTGGTCGCCGCGAGCAAAGCCAAACCGGACACCGCGGATGCGATGCTGGCGACGCCGGTCGGCGGCCCGGCGGCGTGCCTTGCCGGCAGTTGCTCGCAGGCGACCCTGCGCCAGATCGCCAACGCCGAGAAGGTGATGCCGGTCCTGCACCTCGATCCCGAGCGGGTGGTCGCCGGCAAGGACGAAACGCAGCGTGCGCTCGCCTGGGCCAGAGACCGGCTCGGGGCGGGGCCAATCCTGATTGCGAGTAGCTCGACCCCGGATCAGGTGGCAGCTGTGCAATCCCGTCATGGTCGTGACGCAGCCGGGCATGCCATCGAGCAGGCGATGGCCGACATCGCGGATGGTCTGGTGCAGTCGGGCGTGCACAGGCTGGTGGTCGCCGGTGGTGAAACTTCGGGCGCCGTGGTCGACCGCCTGCGCATTCCCGGATTCCTGGTCGGTGCGGAAATCGCCGCCGGCGTGCCGGTTCTGCGAGCGGTCGGCGCCGGGAGAGGCGAGATGGTGCTTGCACTGAAATCAGGCAATTTCGGCGGGCCGGAGTTTTTCTCGGATGCGCTGGCATTGATGCCTTGATGCGGCTGGCGCGCATCATGCCACGCCGTAGATGAGCGCCTCCGTAGTTCAACGGGGAACCAAATTAACCCTACTTAAGGAGGGGGGCTGGCTTTGATGTCTGCGGCGTCCCGCCACGCCCCCAGCCATTCGATCGGGCTTCGCGAGCCCGATATCAAGAGACCCCACGATGTTCGCCAAATTCTCGATCCGCGCCAAGATTATTGCCGTGGTTGCGTTCCTGCTTGTCGCGATGACAGGCATGGGCATGCTGGCGGTCGTGAATTTACGGTCGATCAACGCCAACACCGTCGACATCACGACGAGCTGGCTGCCGAGCGTGCGTGCGCTCGGCGATCTGCGCGCCGGCGTCATCACCTATCGCAACGTGGTCCGCGAGCACATGCTGTCCGAGACGCTGGAGGACAAGCTCGCGCAGGAAAAGACCCTGACCTCGGTGGTCGACGCTAACCTCAAGGTCCGCGCGATCTACGAGCCGCTGATCGCGACCCCCGCGGAGCGCGCGCTCTACGGTCAATGGGTCGATGCCTGGACCCGTTACAAGAAGGGCACCGAGGAGGTGATGGCGCTGTCGCGTCGGGATGTCGGCAAGACCCCGCATGATGCGCATGAGCTGAACGCCAAGACCGTCAACAAGATCGGCCTCGAGGCCGACGAGATCCTGCGCAAGGACATCGAGCTCAACAATGCCGGCGCCGACAAGGCGGCGCAGGAGGCGGCAAACAGCTACGCGTCGGCCGTCATGCTGCTTGCGATGATCCTTGGCGCCGCCATCATCGTCGGCGTCGGCGTCAGCTTCCTGATGATCCGCGACGTCTCGGCCGGCATCGCCTCGATCGTGAGCCCGATGCAGGCGCTGGGCCGCGGCGACCTGACCGCAAACGTCCCGCATCAGGGCGAGAAGACCGAGATCGGCGCGATGGCCGATACGCTGCAGGTGTTCAAGGAAGCCCTGGTCGCCAAGAAGGCGGCCGATGAAGCCGCCGCTGCGGACGCCGAAGCCAAGATCGAGCGCGGCCGCCGGGTCGACGCCATCACCCGCAATTTCGAACAGATGATCGGCGAGATCGTGCAGACCGTGTCATCCGCCTCGACCCAGCTCGAAGCCTCCGCCGGCACGCTGTCGTCGACCGCCCGGCGTTCGCAGGAACTGACCACGTCGGTTGCCGCGGCGTCCGAGGAAGCCTCGACCAATGTCCAGTCGGTGGCGTCGGCGACCGAGGAGCTGTCGTCGTCGGTGACCGAGATCAGCCGCCAAGTGCAGGAGTCGGCACGGATGGCCGGCGATGCCGTCGGCCAGGCGCGCACCACCAACGATCGCGTCAGCGAGCTGTCGAAGGCCGCCGCGCGGATCGGCGATGTCGTCGAGCTGATCAACACCATTGCCGGCCAGACCAATCTGCTGGCGCTGAACGCCACCATCGAGGCGGCGCGCGCCGGCGAGGCCGGCCGCGGCTTCGCCGTCGTGGCGTCCGAGGTGAAGGCGCTGGCCGAGCAGACCGCCAAGGCGACCGGCGAGATCGGCCAGCAGATCGCCGGCATCCAGACCGCGACCCAGGAGTCGGTCGGCGCGATCAAGGAAATCTCCTCGACCATCGAACGGCTGTCGGAAATCTCGTCCACCATTGCCGCCGCGGTCGAAGAGCAGGGCGCGGCGACGCAGGAAATCTCGCGCAACGTGCAGCAGGCGGCGCAGGGCACCCAGCAGGTCTCGGCCAACATCACCGACGTCCAGCATGGCGCCAACGAGACCGGCTCAGCGTCGAGCCAGGTGCTGTCGGCGGCCCAATCGCTCTCGGGCGACAGCAGCCGCCTCAAGCTCGAGGTGAGCAAGTTCCTCGACGCCGTCCGCGCCGCCTGATCCGGCGCCGCCGCTCGGGCGGCCGCCATCCTTCGCCTAATCGATGCCGACGTGGTGGGCTGACCCGGCCCACCACGTTTTACATTTTCGCAGGGCAGCGATGCGTTAACCTCGCGTCGGCCGAAATAGCATCCTCGGCCGGCTCGCATTCGCAGCAGAGCCGTCTCTTTTTGACGACGATCCGCGCGCGATCGGCGGCCCTGCGCCCGGCATGGTGGCTCGGAGCGCGCAGCGTCACGCACTATGCCGAGGAAGTGAAAGCCGCCGCGGCTCCGCGGGTTGGCGTTTTGCCCGGCATCGGGTAAATCGGCCGCTGCGGAACGGCTTTTGCAATGTCGATTCCTCTGCCTGGGCGGGCTTCATTTCGGGAACGCTTCTTTTATGATCGCACTGGTCCGTATCGCGCTGAGCCGGCCATATACTTTCGTCGTGCTCGCGATCCTGCTGTTGATTATCGGACCGCTGGCGGCGTTGCGCACGCCGACCGACATCTTCCCGGACATCCGCATCCCCGTGATCGGCGTGGTCTGGCAGTACACCGGCCTGCCGCCGGACCAGATGTCCGGCCGCATCACCACGCCGTTCCAGCGTGCGCTGACCACGACCGTCAACGACATCGAGCATATCGTCGCCAATTCCTATAATGGCGTCGGCATCATCAAGATCTTCTTCCAGCCCAACGTCGACATCCGCACCGCCAATGCGCAGGTCACCGCGATCTCGCAGACCCTGCTCAAGCAGATGCCGCCGGGCGCGACGCCGCCGCTGATCCTGAACTACAGCGCCTCGACGGTTCCGATCATCCAGGTCGCGCTGTCGGGCGAGGGACTGACCGAGCAGAACCTCGCCGATATCGGCATCAACCAGCTGCGCACGCCGCTGGTCACGGTGCCTGGCGCAGCGATCCCGTATCCGTTCGGCGGCAAGCAGCGTCAGGTCCAGATCGATCTCAATTCGACCGCGTTGCAGGCGCGCGGCCTGTCGGGCCAGGACGTCGCCAATGCGCTCGCCGCACAGAACCTGATTACGCCGGTCGGCACGCAGAAGATCGGCAATTTCGAATACACCATCAACCTCAACAACTCGCCGCTGCGGCTCGAGGAGCTCGGCGACCTGCCGATCAAGCAGGTCAACGGCGCGATGGTCTATGTGCGTGACGTCGCTTCGGTCCGCGACGGCAACCCGCCGCAGACCAACATCGTCCATGTCGACGGCAACCGCTCGGTCTTGATGATGGTGCTGAAAGCCGGCGCCACCTCGACGCTCGATATCATCTCCGGCATCAAGCAGAAGGTGATCGAGGTCAAGGACCAGATGCCGGACGCGCTGAAGATCGGCTTCATCGGCGACCAGTCGGTGTTCGTCCGCGGCGCGATCACCGGCGTCGCCTTCGAGGGCGTGATCGCCGCGCTGCTCACCAGCATCATGATCCTCTTGTTCCTCGGCAGCTGGCGCTCGACCGTCATCATCGCGGTGTCGATCCCGCTGTCGGTGCTGGGCGCGATCATCATGCTGTCCCTGATCGGCGAGACGCTGAACATCATGACGCTCGGCGGCCTCGCGCTCGCGGTCGGCATCCTCGTCGACGACGCCACGGTGACGATCGAGAATATCAATTATCACCTCGAGCAGGGCAAGCCGGTCGAGCAGTCGATCCTCGACGGCGCCAACCAGATCGTGACGCCGGCCTTCGTCTCGCTGCTCTGTATCTGCATCGTGTTCGTGCCGATGTTCTTCCTCACCGGCGTGGCGCGCTTCCTGTTCGTGCCGATGGCCGAAGCGGTGATGTTCGCGATGATCTGGTCGTTCATCCTGTCGCGCACCCTGGTGCCGACCATGGCAAACTATTTGCTGCAGGCGCATGTGCATCATGAGGGCGCGCCGCCGAAGTCGCGCAATCCCCTGGTCTGGTTCCAGCGCGGCTTCGAGGCGCGGTTCGAGCGCATCCGCGGCGGCTATCGTGGCCTGCTCGCGATGGCGCTCGGTCATCGCACGGTGTTCGTGAGCTGCTTCCTCGCGGTCGTCGCCGCGTCGTTCCTGCTGGTGCCGTTTCTGGGCCGTAACTTCTTCCCGTCGGTCGATGCCGGCAACATCCTGATGCATGTCCGCACCCAGGTCGGCACCCGCGTCGAGGAGACCGCCAACCAGCTCGCCGACATCCAGAAGGCGATCCGCAAGCTGGTGCCCGGCGAGATCGAAACCATGACCGACAACATCGGCATGCCGATCTCCGGTATCAACATGACCTACAACAACACCGGCGTGATCGGTCCGCAGGACGGCGACATCCAGATCCGCCTGAAGGAAGGCCACAAGCCGACCGAGCAGCATGTCCGCACGTTGCGTGAGCAATTGCCGCGGCTGTTCCCGGGCACCAGCTTCGCGTTCCTGCCGGCCGACATCGTCAGCCAGATCCTGAATTTCGGCGCGCCGGCGCCGATCGACCTGCAGATCCGCGGCGCCAATCTCGAGGCCAACTTCGCCTATGCCAACAAGCTGCTGGCCGGGATCAAGCGCATCCCCGGCATTGCCGATGCACGGATCCAGCAGTCGCCCAACAACCCGACCTTCAACATCGATGTCGACCGCACCCGCGCGCAATATGTCGGCCTGACCGAGCGCGACGTCACCAACTCGCTGGTGGTCAACCTCGCCGGCTCCTCGCAGGTGGCGCCGACCTATTATCTCAATCCCGATAACGGCGTGTCGTATTCGATCGTGATGCAGACGCCGCAGTATCAGATCGACTCGCTGAGCGCGCTGCAGACCCTGCCGATCACCGCGACCGGCAACACCCAGGCGCCGATCCTCGGCGGCATCGCCGACATTAAGCGTGCGACCTCGAGCGCGGTGGTGTCGCAATATGACATCCAGTCGCTGGTGCAGATCTACGCCACGACGCAAGGCCGCGATCTCGGCGGCGTCGCGACCGACGTGCGCAAGCTGATCGCCGACACCGCCAAGGAGGTGCCGAAGGGCTCGTCCGTGGTGCTGCTCGGCCAGGTGCAGACCATGAACTCGGCCTTCACCGGCCTCTTGTTCGGCCTGCTCGGCGCGGTCGTGCTGATCTACTTCCTGATCGTCGTGAACTTCCAGTCCTGGTCGGACCCGTTCGTGATCATCACGGCGCTGCCCGCCGCGCTCGCCGGCATCGTCTGGATGTTGTTCACGACGGAGACCACGCTGTCGGTTCCGGCGCTCACCGGCGCCATCATGTGCATGGGTGTGGCGACCGCCAACAGCGTGCTCGTGATCAGCTTCGCCCGTGAGCGCTATGAGGAACTCGGCGATCCCGTCGCGGCGGCCCTGGAAGCCGGCTTCGTCCGGTTCCGCCCGGTGCTGATGACCGCGCTCGCCATGATCATCGGCATGGCGCCGATGGCGCTGGGGCTCGGCGAGGGCGGCGAGCAGAACGCGCCCTTGGGCCGGGCCGTGATCGGCGGCCTGATCTTCGCCACCTTCGCGACCCTGATGTTTGTTCCCGTGGTATTCAGTATGGTACACAAGAAGCAAGGCGCCAAAGCCGCCGCCTCATCGGAGATTCCGCATGCCGCCCACTGAACAGCGCCACCCGGTTTCTCGCCGGAGATTGGGCATCTTCGGCGTGGTGGCCCTGGTCGGGGCGGGCCTGATCGTCGGCACCGGGATCCGCGCCCGTGAGGAACAGGACACACGGCTGAAGGAATGGACCGACGACCAGGCCATTCCGACCGTCGCGGTGGCGCTGCCCAATGCCAAGGCGCTGAGCCCCACGATCGACCTGCCGGGCCGGCTCGAGGCCTATTCCCGCGCGCCGATCTATGCCCGGGTGTCCGGCTACCTGAAGAACTGGGACGCCGACATCGGCGCCCGCGTCAAGGCCGGCCAGGTGATCGCCGAGATCGAGGCGCCCGACCTCGACCAGCAATTGCTGCAGGCGCGCGCCGATCTCGCCAGCGCCCAGGCCTCGGCCAAGCTTTCCGAAGCCACGCTGAACCGGCGCAAGACGCTGGTGGCCTCGAACTTCGTCTCAGCCCAGGAGATCGATGAGCGTACCGCAGACCTTTCCAACAAGAACGGTGCGGTCAAGGCCGGCCAGGCCAATGTCGAGCGGCTGGAAGCGCTCGCCGGATACAAGAAGATCACGGCGCCGTTCGACGGCGTGGTGACCTCGCGCGACACCGACGTCGGCGCGCTGATCAACGCCGGCGGCAACTCGGGCCCGGCGATGTTCACGATCTCGGACATCACCAAGCTGCGCGTCTATGTCAACGTGCCGCAGAACTACGTCCCGGCGATCAAGATCGGCGCCAAGGCCACGCTGGCACTGCCGGATTACCCGAACCGCACCTTCCAGGCGACGGTCGAAGCCTCCTCGCAGGCGGTCGATGTCGCCTCCGGCACGACGCGGATGCAACTCGGGCTCGACAATTCCTCCGGCGAATTGATGCCGGGCAGCTATGCCAGCGTGAAGCTCAATCTGCAGCGTGAATCCACGCCGCTCAGCATTCCCGCCAGCGCGCTGATCTTCAACAGCAACGGCCTGCGGGTCGCAACCGTCGGTCCTGACGACAAGGTGCTGTTCAAGACCGTGAAGATCGGCCGCGACCTCGGTAAGGAGATCGAGATCGCCACCGGCCTCGCACCCGACGACCGCATCATCACAGCCCCGCCGGACGGACTCGCCGACGGCGATCATGTCCGCGTCACCGGTGCCGGCGCCAAGGGCAAGCCGACCACGGCGTCCGAAAAGCAGGACGTGAAGGGGTAAATCCCTGCGGTCTTTCGTAGCCCGGAGGAAGTCAACGGGTCGCGCGAACGCGCGCCCGATGACAGGCTCCGCGCAATCCGGGGCAGGTCTATCCGCGGACAGAGCCACCCCGGATTGCGCTGCGCTCCATCCGGGCTACGCGCTAAGAGCGAGCTTTGAGACCTACCCGACCCGCCATTCCAGCATGCCATCGCCGGCGGTGACGATGTTGCCCGTGGTGCCGACCGGCGTGCGGTCCATGTCCTGCAGATAGGCCAGCGTCGCCGTGTCGCTTGCCGGGATGCGGCCGAGCGTGCGGCGGCCGTCCTCGGTGCGCAGCATGGTGACGCCGTGCTCGACCTCGCCATTGCCGCGATAGATCACGGTGAAAGCCTCGACCTTGCCTTTGCCCGCTGCCTCTGCGGTGAAGTCGGGCACGTTGCGCCTGTTGCGGTCGGCCTCCGCCTGAACGCTGGTGTCCTGCTTGAGCGCGACGTTCGGCGCCGCGCGCGACAGCACGAGGCCATGATGCTTGGTGACGAAGCCGCCCTGGCCGTAGAGCAGGCCGAGCGTGCCGCCGCTTCTCAATTTGCGCACCATCGCGCAGGCCGAGTGCGTCATGTAGGTGTTGAGCGGCGCGCCGAAGAACGTCAGACCACCCGTCACGGTCGGCTGCACGTCGGGCCCGAGGCCGAGCGTCCGGCGCGCCATCTTCGGCACGCAGGGGAAGCAGCTATAGAGCTCGATCGCGTCGAACTTCTTGCCGTCGCCGCCGACGAGATCCATCACCGCCTTCAGCACCGCGGTCTGCGCGTGGCTTTCGACGAACTGGTCGCGGATCAGGTAGTCGCGCGGCTCTTCCGCCGAGGCGCCGCCGAGCGGATAGATCAGCTTGTCCTCCGGCACGCCGGCCGCGCGCGCTTTTGCGAGGCTGGTCAGGATCAGCGCGCCGCCCATGTTCACCATCGGGTTCGCCACCATCAGCTTTGTATACGGCCAGGCAATCATCCGGTTGTCGGGCGTGGCCGTGGTGATCTCGTCGCCGGTGAACGTCTTCTTCAGCCACGAGTTCGGATTTTCGGCGGCGACGCGGGCGTAGGTCGACCACAGCTCGCCGGACTCCTTCAGCGCGTCGCGCGGCGTCTGGCCCCAATGCGCCGATGTTGCGGACTCATAGAGCGGATAGACCGTGATCGGCCTGAACACGCCGAGGCTCACGGCCATAGGCTTCTGGAACGCGGCGCCGCGCTTCGGCTCCTCGACGTCGTGCGCGAACGGCGTCCACGGCAACTCGACGCCGGCGCGCTGCGCCTTGGTCGCGGTCGACTGCGCCTCCGCGCCGCAGACCGCGGCAACGCTGCATTCGCCGCGCGCGATGCGTTGCGCGGCCTCATGCAGATAGCGGATCGGGCTCTCGCCGCCGACCGGACCGTAATAGAGATGCGCCGGCGCAATGCCGAGCCGCTGCGCCAGCTGCTTCTCGGGATCGCGATAGCGCCAGCTCAGGAAGTTGACGACGTCGAGCGACTGCACGTCGGACAGTAGCCTGGCGCCGCTGTCGGCTTCGGCGCGCTTCAGCGCCTCTTCCAGCAGCGTGAGCGGCTCGAGGCCGGCGGTGATGTCCTTCCGACGATCGACGATTTCGCCGACGCCGACGATGACGGGAATGCAGTCTTCGGGGATGCTGTTCGACATTCTTGTTGTTTCACTCTGCGGTCTTGGACTCGATGGTTGTTATTGGCGTCATTGCGAGGAGCAAAGCGACAAAGCAATCCATACTTCCGCTGGGGTGAGACGGATTGCTTCGCTTCGCTCGCAATGACGGGGAGGGATCGTCACTCCGCCACCAGCGCATTCATGTGCTCGACGGCCTCGACGAATTCTTCCTTGAACTCCTGCACCACGGCGCCGGCCGACTTGACGCTGTCGACCAGGCCGACGCCCTGGCCGACGAAATAACTGACGAGATCGCGGGCCTTCTCGTTACCGCCGGCCGCGGCGCGGTCGATGGCGTTGAAGGCGTCGCGGCTGATGATGCTTTGCAGCGGCATCGGCAGCGCGCCGGGGCTTTCCGGCGAGCGGTCCCAGGCGTCGGTCCATACCGAGCGGAGCTGCCGCGCCGGCTTGCCGGTGCGGCCCTTGGAGCGGATCGCGTCGCGCGAGGAGGCCGCGATCATCTTCTCGCGGAAGATCTCCGAGGTCTCCGATTCCACCGTGGCCAGCCACACCGAACCGGTCCAGGCGCCGGCCGCACCCATCGCCATGCAGGCCGCCATCTGGCTGCCGGTCATGATGCCGCCGGCGGCGAGCACCGGGACGTCGCGGATTCTTTTGACCGCCTTGATCACCTCCGGCACCAGCACCATGGTCGAGACCTCGCCGCAATGGCCGCCGGCCTCGGTGCCCTGCGCGACGAGGATATCGACGCCCGCTGCGACCTGGCGCAGCGCGTGCTCCTTGGAGCCGACCAATGCCGCCACCGGCACACCATGCTTGCGGCCCATCTCGATCATCGCCTTCGGCGGCACGCCGAGCGCATTCGCGATCAGCCGGATCGGATGCCGGAACGAGACCTCGAGCAGTTGCAGCGCGGTCTCGGCATCGAACGGCTGCGGCTGGTTGTCGGCGACGTTGCGGCTGGTCAGCTCGATGTCGTATTTCTTCAAGAGATTGCGGGTGAAGTCGCGATGCTCCTGCGAGACGCGCGCCTCGAGGCTCTTCCAGGTGACGTTCTTCTCGCCCGCGGTCGAGATGTTTTCCGGGATCAGCACGTCGATGCCATAGGGCTTGCCGTCGACATGCGCGTCGATCCACTTCAACTCCTGCTCCAGCGTCTCCGGCGAATGCGCGGTCGCGCCGAGCACGCCGAAGCCGCCGGCGCGGCTAACCGCCGCCACCACGTCGCGGCAATGGCTAAAGGCGAGCAGGGGGAAGTCTATCCCCAGCATGTCGCAGATCGGTGATTTCATGGACTGGTTCTCTCCCGGCGGCTGCTTCTTGTGCTTGTTGGCGTCAGCCCCTGCAACGCTAGCGCATCACGGTCGGCGAAGCCAAGCGGGTTTCGGCACCGGCGATCTTGCGTGCACGCGCGGCTTGGCTGCATCGCTCGCAGCGCATTCCGCAAGGTAGAAAATGCGATGGCGTGGGCTGGGCAAAGCCGAGCGAGCCCACCATCTAGTGCGGACATGGGGATGGGCACGGCGGCCGCCGCGCCACCTGGCAAGAACATGAATCGGGAGCCAACGACGTGAATGACATTCCTGCCTACGAGCCGCCCAAAGTCTGGACCTGGAACAAGGAGAGCGGCGGGCGCTTTGCCAGCATCAACCGGCCGGTCGCCGGTCCCACCCACGACAAGGAACTGCCGGTCGGCCGCCATCCGCTGCAACTCTACTCGCTGGCGACGCCGAACGGCGTGAAGGTCACCGTAATGCTGGAAGAGCTGCTGGCGGCGGGGCACACGGGCGCGGAATACGACGCCTGGTTGATCAAGATCGACGGCAATCAGTTCGGCAGCGGCTTCGTCGCGGTCAATCCGAACTCGAAGATCCCGGCGCTGATGGACCGCAGCGGAAAGGAGCCGATCAGGGTATTCGAGTCGGGCTCGATCCTGGTTTATCTGGCTGAAAAATTCGGCGCGTTCCTGCCGACCGACGTCAAGTCCCGTGCCGAAACCTTCTCCTGGCTGTTCTGGCAGATGGGCGCGGCGCCCTATCTCGGCGGCGGCTTCGGGCATTTCTACGCCTATGCGCCGACCAAGATCGAATACGCCATCGACCGCTTTGCGATGGAGGTGAAGCGCCAGCTCGACGTGCTCGACCGCCGGCTCGCCGACAACGAATATCTCGCGGGCGATGTCTACACCATCGCCGACATGGCGGTGTGGCCGTGGTACGGCAGCCTCGCCAAGGGCCTACTTTATGGCGGCGGCGAATTCCTCTCGGTGCAGGACTACAAGAACGTGCAGCGCTGGACCGACGCGATTGCAGCACGGCCGGCGGTGAAGCGCGGCCGCATGGTCAACCGCACCTGGGGCGAGCCGTCAAGCCAGCTCCATGAGCGCCACGACGCCAGCGATTTCGAAACGAAGACGCAGGACAAGATCGGCGAGCCGGTGGCGTCTTAGCATCGCCGACTACCGTCGGCCCGCCCGTGAAACTCGTCATGCCCGGCCTTGTGCCGGGCATCCACGTCTTGCCCACTGGGTCGAAGACGTCGATGGCCGGGACAAGCCCGGCCATGACGAGATGACACGCTTTGCTAACCTGCCCTACGCCTTAGCCCAGCAAATCGTCATACTCCGGATGCTTCTTCATGAAGCCCTGGATGAATTCGCATTTCACGACGAGCTTGATGCCCTGCGCACGCACGGCGTCGAGTGTCGCGCGGGCGAGCTTGGAGCCGATGCCGCGGCCGCCGAGCTCCGGCGGGACCTCGGTATGAACCAGCGTGATCGTGTCCGGCGTCTTGCGGTACGCCACGAAGGCGGTTGAGCCGTCGACGGCGAGCTCGAACCGGCTCTGCGCCGCGTTGTCGCTGAAGATTTCGCTCATTGTCTTGTCCTCATGATTTCTTCTGCGCGCCCTCGGCCGCGGGAAACACCACGCGGTCGTCGGTGCGGCAGTAGCGGTCGGCGAACATGCGGCCGATCGGGTGGTAGCGATCCATGTGGACGCGCATCGCCTCGCGGTCCCACAATTCGTCGCGGATGTGGAAGTGAATGCCTTCGCCCATGATCAGCTCGCGGTCGCCATTGACGTCGATCAGCTTCCAGGTCTTGCATTCCATCGCGAACGGTGCGTCGGCGAGCCGCGGCACCGCAATCTTGGTCGATGGCGCGAGCTTGAGGCCGAGATAGTCGGGCTCGCCGATCTCGGGCGGGAAGTCGCCCGAGGTCTCATGCATCGCGCGCGCCAGCGGCTCGTCGGTCAGGTTGACCACGAATTCGCCGAGACGCTGGATGTTGACCAGGGTGTCCTTCTCGCGGCCGTCGGGCCTGCGGTTGACCGCGAACATGCAGAGCGGCGGATCCTCGCAGAACACGTTGAAGAACGAGAACGGTGCGGCATTGACCACGCCGTCCGCGCTCGTGCTCGTCACCCAGGCGATGGGCCGCGGCAGCACGAAGGAGGTCAGCACCTTGTAGCGTTCGCGCTGGGTGAGGTCGCTTGGGGCGTATTCCATGGGATGTCCGAAAACGGAGGGCGGGTTAGGGGAGCGTAACCCGCCGCGACCGGACAGCAAAGTAAAAGGCGGGACACGCTCGCGCGAACCCGCCTTGCAGACTTGCTTGTTTATTCCTTGGAGCGCTCTTCCCTTACCTCGCCGCGCCTGCGGGGAGAGGTCGGATCGCATCGTTAGATGCGATTCGGGTGAAGGGTTCTCCGCGAGTTCAGCATTCACCGCCCCGTGCAGGGGAGCCCCTCATCCCGACCTTCTCCCCGCAAGAGCGGGGAGAAGGAGAAGAAGCGACTACGGCATGCTTAGCTCGTGGCGGCCGACCACCATCCAGTGCACCTCGTCCGGACCGTCGGCGAAGCGGAGATGGCGGACGTCCTGGTACATTTCGCCGAGCGGCGACCACTGCGAGATGCCGGTGGCGCCATGCATCTGGATCGCCTGGTCGATCACCTTGCAGGCGCGTTCGGGCACCATGGCCTTGACCATCGAGACCCAGACGCGAGCTTCCTTGTTGCCGAGCACGTCCATCGCCTTGGCCGCCTTCAGCACCATCAGCCGCATCGCCTCGATCTCGCAACGCGCCTGGGCGATGATCTGCATGTTGCCGCCGAGATGGGCGATCTTCTTGCCGAACGCTTCGCGGGTGAGGCCACGCTGCACCATCATGTCGAGCGCCTTCTCGGCCTTGCCGATGGTGCGCATGCAGTGATGGATGCGGCCCGGTCCGAGGCGGACCTGCGAGATCTCGAAGCCGCGGCCTTCGCCGAGCAGCATGTTCTCCTTCGGCACCTTGCAATTGTTGAAGCGCAGATGCATGTGGCCGCGCGGCGCATGGTCATGGCCGAACACGTGCATGGGCCCGAGGATCTCGACGCCGGGGGTGTCGATCGGTACCAGGATCTGCGATTGCTGCTTGCTCGGCGCTGCGTCGGGATTGGTCTTCACCATCACGATCATGATCTTGCAACGCGGATCGCCGGCGCCGGAAATGTAATACTTCTCGCCGTTGATCACCCACTCGTCGCCGACGAGCTTCGCGGTGGTCGAGATGTTCTTGGCGTCGGAGGAGGCGACGTTCGGCTCGGTCATCGCATAGGCCGAGCGGATCTCGCCGTTGAGCAGCGGCTTCAGCCACTTCTCCTTCTGCGCCTTGGTGCCGACGCGCTCCAGCACCTCCATGTTGCCGGTGTCGGGGGCCGAGCAGTTCATCGTCTCGGAGGCCAGCGGGCTCTTGCCGAGCTCGGCGGCGATATAGGCGTAGTCGAGGTTGTTGAGGCCTTCGCCGGTTTCGGCGTCGGGCAGGAAGAAGTTCCAGAGGCCGACTTCCTTGGCCTTGTCCTTGGCCTTCTGCAGGATCGCGAGCTGCTCGTCCGTGAAGCTCCAGCGGTTGGTCTTCTTCTCGCCGGCGCGATAGAACTCGACCGACATCGGGTCGACCGTGTCGCGGATGAACTGCTTCACATGGTCATAGAGCGGGCGGACCTTGTCCGACATGCGCAGGTCATTGAGCTCGTCGCCCGGATTGAGCGTGTAGTTCGTGGTGCGCGGCACATAGGCATGCTTCATTGTCTTTTCTCCCTCGCGAAGGCGCGTTTCGCGGCGGACAATAGACGCGTGCGACGCGAAGCGCGAGTACCGATTTTCCGATCACCTCTACCGCATCATGGAATTTCGCGACGGCGTTTCAAACGTTGTTTGAACGCCGCCGCGTACAGCGTGAAAAGATTCCGGCGGGCGCCGGTCAGCTCATCCGGTGCATCGCGCAGATCTTGTTGCCGTCGAGGTCGCGCAGATAGGCGAGATAGAGCTTCACGCCAGACCCTTCCCGTACGCCCGGCGGGTCCTCGCAAGGCTTGCCGCCATTGGCGATGCCGGCGGCGTGCCAGGCATGGACCTGCTCCGGCGAAGAGCAGGCAAAGCCGATCGTGCCGCCGTTGGCGTGCGTCGCCGGTTCGCCGTTGATCGGCTTGGACACCATGAAAATGCCGGCCTTGGTGAGGTACATGATGCGGTGACCGTCAACCCGGGCCGGCCGGACATCGAGCGTGCCGAGCAGCGCATCATAGAACGCCTTGGCCTTGTCCAGATCGTTGGTGCCAACCATCACGTGTGAAAACATCTGAAATATCCTCCCTGCTTGTGAGAAGCCGCCTCATTGCGTCCCTTGCGGCTCAAACGCTAGCAGCAGTTTTGCCACGACGGAAGCGACGCCGCGTCGCGCGGTTACACTCTCCACTCGTCGTTCCGGGCTCGCGCCAAGATGCGCGCCCCCAGGTGCGCTTTCCTGCGCCCTGTGTGAGAGGAGGGCAAGTAAACGCAAGACTCGGACTCAGCGGCGCCGCGAGGATACGGATGTATGATTCAGAACTGGCGCAAAAAACTCGATGTCGTCCCGGCGCAAGCTGGGACCCATAACCACCGACGTCATTTGTGGTGCGATGCTGGTACGACGAATCCCGTTCACAACACCCGCCGCGGCGTATGGGTCCCGGCCTTCGCCGGGACGACACCGGTGATGCGGAAACGGTTGGGCTAGAACGCCGTGTACCCGCCGTCGATCACAAAACAATCCGCCGTATGATAGGACGACGCCTTGCTCATGATGTAGACGGCGATGCCGCCGAAATCGCTCGGCTCGCCGAAGCGGCGCAGGGGGATGCGCGGCATCACATTGGCGACGAACTTGTCGTTGGCCATGATGCCGGCGGTCATGTCGCTCTTGATCCAGCCGGGCAGGATCGCGTTCGCGGTGACGCCGTGGCGCGCGAGCTCGACGCCGAGCGCGCGGCACAGCGCGTTCAGCGCCGCTTTGGTGCCGGCATAGTGCTCGTTGCGCGCGGTGCCGAACAGCGAGGCGAGGCTCGAGGTCGCGACCAGCCGGCCGAACTTGTCACCGGCCTCGGCGCGGTCGGTCATGTGGCGTGCCGCAGCCTGGAATACGTGAAACACGCCGTCGAGATTGGTCGCGAACATCTTGCGCCATTCCTCCTCGGTGCGGTCGATGAAGGCTCTACGTCCGCCGCCGCCGATGCCGGCGTTGGCGAAGCAGCCATCGACGCGGCCGAAGGTGTCCAGCGTTGCCTTCATCGCGGTCTTGACCGAGCCGGAATCGCTGACGTCGCAGAATTGCGTCGCGACCTTGCCGGGGCCGGCCTTCATCGAGGCCGCGGCGTTGGCGTTTTTTTCCGCGTTGCGGCCCCAGATCGAGACGTTGCAACCAGCGGCGTTCAGCGCCTGCGCGATGCCGAGGCCGATGCCGCCATTGCCGCCGGTGATGACAGCGACGCGGCCGGTGAGATCGAAGATGCCACTCATTGGGGTTTCCATTTGGTTTGGTGCGCGCTAATCACGCGTTCACGGATGGGCTTGCCGCCGACCATGGACAAGCCCGGCACAAAAATCAAATATGGGTCGAAGGATCGACCTACCGCGGTACCAAACCGGCGAAACAACGTGAAGAGGAAACCATGCAGTTCAAACACGTCACGCTCGACTTCGATGGATCGGTCGCGATCCTCAGGCTCGACCACCAGGAAGTCATGAACGCGGTCTCGATCGACATGCTGGGCGGGCTTGCCGAGGCGCTCGATGCGATCGACGACAAGCGCGACGAGGTGCGCTGCCTGGTGATCACGGGCGCAGGTCGCGCCTTCTGCACCGGTGCCAATTTGCAGGGCCGCAACCAGCAGAAGCCCGGCAAGAGCAATGCCGGCGCGGCGCTGGAGACCGCGTTCCATCCGTTCCTGCGCCGATTGCGTAAGCTGCACTGTCCGATCGTGACGGCGGTGAACGGGCCGGCCGCCGGCGCCGGCATGAGCTTCGCCCTGATGGGCGACCTCATCCTGTGCGCACGCTCGTCCTATTTCCTGCAGGCGTTCCGCCGCATCGGCCTGGTGCCGGATTGCGGCTCAACCTGGCTGTTGCCGCGGCTGATCGGCAAGGCGCGCTCGGTCGAGCTGTCACTGCTCGGCGAGCGGCTGCCGGCCGAGAAGGCGCTGGAGTGGGGTCTCGTCAACCGCGTCTATGACGACGCCGCGCTGATGGAAGAAACCATGAAGCTCGCGCACGATCTCGCCAACGGCCCGACGGTGGCGTTGTCGCTGATCCGAAAGCTCTATTGGGACAGCCCGGAAAATACCCTCGAGGATCAGCTCAATCTGGAATTCGAGTCGCAGCGCCTTGCCGGTAGCGCCGAGGATTTCAAGGAAGGTGTCACCGCATTCCTCGAGAAGCGGCCGGCGAAGTTCAAGGGCAAATGATCGAGACCGAACTCACCCGCTGCGTCGCCTCGTTTCATCCGGGCGCAACCGGCGTCACCGGTGCCGCAAAGCTCTCCGGCGGCGCCAGCCAGGAGACCTGGACGTTCGATATCGTGCACCCGAACGGCACTATCGGCGCGATCCTGCGCCGTGCGCCGCCGGGCTACGGTGCCGCGCCGGGCCGCGCCGCCGGCCTCGATGCCGAGGCGACGCTGATGCAGCTCGCGCATGACGCGGGCCTGCCATCGCCGAAGGTGATGCATGTCTTGAGGCCGGAGGACGGCCTTGGCCGCGGCTTCATCATGGCGCGGGTCGAGGGCGAGACCATCGCGCGGAAAATTTTGCGCGACGAGGAATTTGCCGGTGCACGGCCGATCCTCGCCCGCCAGCTCGGCCGCGTCATCGCCGGCATCCATGGCCTGCCGCAGGCCAAACTGCCGAAGCTGCGCAGCTTGACCGCAACCAGGGAGATCGAGGATCTCGCCCGCGAGTATCACAGCTTCAACTGGCCGCGGCCGGTGTTCGAGTTGGCGCTGCGCTGGCTGCGCGATCACGATCCCGGTCCGTCGTCCGAGACGACGCTGGTGCATGGCGATTTCCGCCACGGCAATCTGATCATCGGTCCCGACGGGGTGCGCGCGGTGCTCGACTGGGAACTCGCGCATACCGGCGACCCGATGGAGGACCTGGGGTGGATCTGCGTCAACTCGTGGCGCTTCGGCGAGATCGACAAGCCGGTCGGCGGTTTCGGCACACGCGAAGATTTGTTCGCAGGCTATGAGGAAGCCGGCCGCAAGGCCGACCCCGACCGCGTGATGTTCTGGGAAGTGATGGGCACGCTGCGCTGGGGTGTGATGTGCTGCGGCATGATGCAGCGCTTCCGAAGCGGCCCCGATCACTCGATGGAGCGCGCGATGATCGGGCGGCGCGCGTCGGAAACCGAGATCGATCTGCTTAGGCTACTCGCACCGAGAGGTCGTTGAGATGCAGGACGAACCGACACCCACCGAACTGATCAAGGCCGTCGCCGATTTCCTGCGCAGCGAGATCGCGCCCGCGATCAAGGGGCACAACGGCTTCAAGCTTCGCGTCGGGATCAACGCGCTCGATTTGGTGACGCGGCAGCTCGCGCTCGCCGAGGCCGGCGATGCGACCGAGGCCGCGCGGCTGAAGCAATTGCTGGGCACGGGCGGCACGCTGATGGAGCTGAACCGCGTGCTGTCGGAGAAGATCGCAGGTGGCGAGGTCGATCTGAAAACGCCGGGGCTATCGGAGCATCTCTGGCAGACCACGCTGGATAAGCTCGCCGTCGACCAGCCGAACTACGCGTCCTACAAGCGGGAACTGGAGACCAAGTAGGATGGGTAGAGCGCAGCGAAACCCATCAGAAGCGCGGATGACGCTGATGGGTATCGCGGCGCTCAACAGGTCGCGATACATCCGACGTCGTCCCGGCGAAGGCCGGGACTCACAAATATCGGGTGTTGCGCACGGCCGGAACGACGATCCCGTTCACAACACTGGCCGCGGAGTATGGGTCCCGGCCTGCGCCGGGACGACGACTGGACAGAGCGATTACCGCCCGAGCCACTTCGGCGGCCGCTTCTCCGAAAACGCCTTCGGGCCCTCGATGTAATCCTGTGAGGCGGCCATTGCCTTCACCGCCGGATAGTCGCGCTGCTCGGCCAGTGCCTGCTCCAGCGAGACTTCGAGGCCCTTCTGGATCGCCTGCTTGGAGGCGCGGATCGACATCGGCGAGTTCTTGGTGATGGTCTCGGCCCAGCGCTCGGCGGCTGCCAGCGCCTCGCCCTGCGGCACCACCTCGTTGACGAAGCCGAGCTCGAGGCCTTCCTTGGCGCTGACGTGGCGCGCGGTCAGGATCATGCCCATGGCGCGCTTCAGCCCGATCTGGCGCGGCAGCCGGTGCAGGCCGCCGGCCAGCGCAGCGAGGCCGACGCGCGGCTCGGGCAGGGCGAAGGTCGCATTCTGGGAAGCTATGATCAGGTCGCAGGCCAATGCGATCTCGAACCCGCCGCCCATCGCGACGCCGTTGACGGCGGCGATGATCGGCTTGTCGCAGTCGAAGCGGGTGGTGAGGCGGGCGAAGCCGCCCTTGTCCCAGCCGCGCTTGCCGCCGGCGGCCTGCCATTTCAGGTCGTTGCCGGCGCAGAACGCCTTGTCGCCGGCGCCGGTGACGATCGCGACCCACTGCTCGGGATCGGCGGAGAAGTCGTCGAACACCTTGTTGAGCTCGAAATGCGCGTCGATATGCAGCGCGTTGTAGACCTCGGGCCGCGACAGCGTCACGATGGTGATGGGACCCTTGCGCGTCACCTTGGAGAATTTCAGATCCATGTTTGCTCCCGTCGATTTTCTGCGGCGAAGAATATTGCTGATATCCTAGCGCCTGCGCGTCGTTCCGTGCCATCCAATTACGCAAGGCGACCGCGCGTGCAAGCCTCGCTCGCCTGCTTGACTTGGCGACAGGCTTCTCACCTTAATCGACCCGAACGCGGATGCGCGACAGCGTCTAGACGCAAAATCAGATTCAACAATATTTCCGGGAGAGACCGCCTTGGATTTCAATCTGCCGGCTGACCTGACAGCCTATCTCGCCGAGCTCGATCGCTTCATCGAACGCGAGATCAAGCCGCTGGAAGAGGCTGACGACAACATCCGCTTCTTCGACCATCGCCGTGAATGGGCGCGCACCGATTTCGACAAGGGCGGCCTGCCGCGCCATGAATGGGAGCTGTTGCTGCGCAAGGCCAAGAACCTGGCTGACGCCGCCGGCCATCTGCGTTTCGCGATCCCGAAGCGTTATGGCGGCAAGGACGGCTCCAACCTCTGGATGGCCGTCATCCGTGAACATTTTGCCTCAAAGGGTCTCGGCTTGCACAACGATTTGCAGAACGAGCACTCGATCGTCGGCAATCTGCCGATCGTGACCATGCTCGACCGCTACGGAACCGACGAGCAGAAGGCGATGATCGACGGCTCGATCACCGGCAAGTACCGCATCACGTTCGGTCTGACGGAGCCCGAGCACGGCTCGGACGCCACCCATATGGAAACCAAAGCGGTTCAGGCCACGCGCGACAACGTCAAGGGCTGGATCATCAACGGCGAAAAGATGTGGACGACAGGCATGCATGTCGCCACCCATTGCGCGCTGTTTGCCCGCACCTCGGGCAATGACGGCGACGCGCGCGGCATCACCTGCTTCCTGGTGCCGGCGAAATCGGCAGGCGTGAAGGTCGAGGAGTATATGTGGACCTTCAACATGCCGACCGACCATCCGCGGGTCAGCTTCACCGATGTGTTCGTGCCTGAGGATGCGCAGTTCGGCGAGGTCGGCCGCGGCCTGTCGCTGGCGCAATGCTTCGTGCATGAGAACCGCATCCGCCAGGCGGCGAGCTCGCTCGGCGCTGCGGTCTACTGCATCAATGAGAGCGTGAAATATGCCCGCGAGCGCAAGCCGTTCGGCAAGGCGCTGGCCGAGAACCAGGCGATCCAGTGGCCGCTGGTCGAGCTTGCGACCCAGGCCGAGATGTTGCGGCTATTAATCCGCAAGACCGCCTGGGAGATGGATCAACTGACCCAGGCACAGGTCGAGCACACGCTGTCCGACCGGGTCTCGATGTGCAATTTCTGGGCAAACCGTCTGTGTTGCGAAGCCGCCGACCGCGCGATGCAGGTGCATGGCGGCATGGGCTATTCGCGCCACAAGCCGTTCGAGCACATCTACCGCCATCACCGTCGCTATCGCATCACGGAAGGCAGCGAGGAAATCCAGAAGCGCAAGGTAGCGGGCTTCCTGTTCGGCTACATGGGAGCCGGCAAGCACTAACGCAGAGGAGGCGGCATGAGCATCGAAGGTGGATGCACCTGCAGAAACGTCCGCTACCGCCTGACCGGCAGGCCGCTGATCGTGCACGCCTGCCACTGCACCTGGTGCCAGCGCGATACCGGCACGGTGCACGCGCTGAATGCGATGTACGAGGCCGAGCGGGTCGAGCACATCGCGGCCGAGCCCGAGATCGTTGACACGCCGTCGGCGAGCGGCAAGGGGCAGAAGATCGCGCGCTGCCCCATCTGCAAGGTCGCGGTGTGGAGCAATTATCCGGGCGCGGGACCGGCGGTGCGCTTCGTCCGCGTCGGCACACTGGACGATCCGAGCCAGTGCCCGCCGGATGCGCACATCTTCACATCTTCGAAGCAGCCTTGGGTGACCTTCCCGCCGGGCGTGAAAGTGTTCCCCGAGTATTACGATCGGAAAGAGGTCTGGCCAAAAGAGGCGCAGGAGCGGTGGCGCACGATGCGGGAGAAGATGAAGAAGACGTGATGACTCTCTCCATCGTCGTCCCGGCGAAGGCCGGGACGACAGAGGAGGCTAATTCACCTGCCGGTCCTTGCCCGCCCAATACGGTTCACGCAGGCTCCGCCGCAGGATCTTGCCCGACGGGTTGCGCGGCAGCGCCGGGATGAAGTCGACCGATTTCGGCGTCTTGTAGCCGGCGATCCGCTCGCGCGTGAAGTTGATGATGTCGGCCGCGGTCGCGGCTTTTCCCGGCTTCATCACCACCACCGCCTTCACCGCCTCGCCCCATTTGTCGTCGGGAATGCCGATCACAGCGGCCTCCGCCACGTCGGGGTGGTCGCACAGCGCGCTCTCGACCTCGGCTGGATAGATGTTTTCGCCGCCGGAGATGATCATGTCCTTGATGCGGTCATGGATGTAGAGGTAGCCGTCCTTGTCCATGTAGCCGGCATCCCCGGTGCGCAGCCAGCCGTCGCTGTCGATGGTGCGCGCGGTGGCTTCGGGCAGATTCCAGTAGCCGGCCATGTTGGAGCCGGAGCGGGTGGCGATCTCGCCGACTTCGCCCGGCGGCAGCGGCTTGCCGTCAGGATCGAGGATCGCAAGCTCGATGCCGGGCAACGCCTTGCCGGCCGAGCGCATGCGGTCGAGCCCCTCGATGTGATCCTCCGGCGGCAGCGCGACGATGGTGCCGGTGGTCTCGGTCATGCCGTACATCTGCACGAAGCCGCATTTGAAGACCTCGATGCATTCCTTCAGCAACGCCGCCGGAATCGGGGAGGCGCCATAGAGCATGTATTTCAGGCGGGAGAAGTCGACCTGCCGCGCGCGCGGCTGCCGCACCACGAACTGCATCGCCGCCGGCACCATGAACAGCTTTGTGATGCCGGACTGCTCGAAGAAGTCGAGCACCTTGGTCGGGTCGAACTCGCGCGCGATCACGCCGCGGGCGCCGTGATAGAGCCCCATCACGCCCCAGCCGGAGCCGCCGATGTGGAAGATCGGCATCGCGACCAGCGAGACGTCGTCGGTGGTCCAGCGGTTCCATTCCGGCTTCTCGGCCTCGTTGCCGCTCTGCACCAGATTGAGAAAATTGGCGTGCGACAGCATCGCGCCTTTCGGCTTGCCGGTCGTGCCGGAGGTGTAGAGCTGGATCGCGATGTCCTTCGGCTCGATCGCAACCTGCGGGTCGTCGCCGCCCTGCGCATCGCGCCACGCGACGAAGTCGGGCCATTCCGGCGCGCCGCCCTCGGTCGTGATGATGGTGCGGACGCTCGGCAGCTTGTCGCGGATGGTGCGCGCCTGCGTGATGAATTCGGGGCCGACGAACAGCACGGGGGCCCTGCAGTCATCGACGATGAAGGCGACCTCGGGGCCCGCGAGGCGCCAGTTCACCGGCGCCATCACCACACCGGCCTTCATCGCGCCCATCAACAGCTCGAAATAGAAGTCGCTGTTCTTGCCGAGATAGGCGATGCGCTCGCCCTTCTTGACGCCCATCGCGATCAGCGCGTTGGCGACGCGGTTGGTCTTGATGTCGAACCCGGCGAAGGAGGTTTGCCGTCCCTCGAATTCATAGGCCAGCGCAGCGCCGCGGCTTTTGGCGCGCTCGCGCACCATGTCGGCAAGGTTGGTCAGTTTCGGCGCGTCGGACATGTTTTCCCCCGTGACGTCTTGTTTTGGTTGCGCCGAGTGTGGCGGCATCGCGCGGGAAAAACAATATGGGGTGTATGGGCGCGATCTTTCAACACGGTCGTCCCGGCGCAGGCCGGCAACTGTTATGTCGGCTTGGTCTGCAGGTAGGGCTTTCTGTCGCGCATCATGGCGTTGAGGACCGTTAGGAGCTTCCTGGCAACGGCAATGAGAGCGAGCTTGGCTGGTTTGCCGACCTGTCGCAGCCGCGCGTAGAAGGCCTTGAATGGATCGGCCCGACGAACCGCGTTCAGAGCCGCCATATAGAGGGCGTCACGAACGCGCTTTCGGCCGCCGGCGATCTTGCGTTTTCCACGGAAGGCGCCGCTGTCGACGTTGAAGGGGGCAAGGCCCGCGAGCGCGGCGATCTGCTTCGCTCCAACATGTCCAAGTTCCGGCATCTTCGCGATCAGCTGCATGCAAGCCACGGGACCCACGCCCGGCAGTGAGCGCATCAACCGCGCATCGTCCGCGATCTCCGGCTCGGCCTTGGTCAATGCGTTGATATCGGCCTCGATCTCGGCGATCTCGCCGTCGAGAACCTCAACGAGCCGACTGATCCGTTCGGCCATGGCGCAGTCGTCGGCCTCGCTGCGCCGGTTCTTCTCCTGCGCGCGCATGAGAACCAGTTGGTCCCGCCGTTTTGCAAGCCCTGCCAAAGCGTTGCGGGCGGGATTGGCGGCCCGCTCGGTTGCCGGCTGCATGACCCGGCCAAAGGCCGCCAGCATCCGTGCATCGATCGGATCGGTTTTGGCAAGTTGGCCGCTGGCCCGCGCAAAATCGCGAGCTCGAGCCGGATTGATCCGAGCGAAGCGGACACCGGCCTGGCTTAGGGCCTCGCGAAGCGCGAGATCATAGGCGCCCGTGGCCTCGAAGACGACCAGCGCATCGCATCGCCAACGCGCCACCTGCTGTGTGATGGCCTGTGCCGCGTTGGCGATGCGCCTGGACACGCCGTCAGCTTCATCAAAGATATCGAGATGCTTCTTGGAGACGTCGATTCCGACATAACGAGGGGGTATGATCACGGTGCCTGTCCCTGTGATGCGAGGTCTGTTGGCGCAGCCTCGTGCAACTGTTCAGGTTGGTAATGGAACGGGCGGGAGGCCGAGCCGGCTCACGGCGTCAAGCGCCAAGGACCCAACGGCTTCCCGCCCAACCCATCCTGACAGACTTCCAAGACACAGGGACCCATAACCACGAATGCTCATGTGGCACGACGCTGAGGCCACAGCGTACGCAAATGCGCACATCTGTGGTTATGGATCCCTGCTTTCGCAGGGACGACAGTTGAGGTTGGGGCACGACGTTGGGGCCGCAGCGTGCGCAATCGCGCACAGCGGTGGTTATGGGTCCTCGCTTTCGCCAGGAGGACGACAGTGGTTGAAGCGCGAGCTGTTGCTTCAGCCCCGCGCCGCGCGATCCTTCTCGTTCTGCGCCTTGATCGACTCGCGCGCCTTGGTCCAGTCGTCGTCGCTCCAGTCGCGGAGCTGATAGAAGTTGCCGCCCATCGCGAGCGCCTGCGCGCCGTCCATGGCGATGGTCTCGCCGTTGATCCAGTCGCAGCCGCCGGAGATCAGGAACACCGCGAGGTTCTGCAACTCCTCCATGGTGCCGACGCGGCCCATCGGGTTCATCGCCTTGGTCCGTGCACCGGCCTCGTCGCCTGGCTTGATGCGCTTGCTCATGCCTTCCGTCGGAATCTCGCCGGGCGCGATGGTGTTGAGGCGGATGCCGTGACGGCCCCATTCGATCGCAAGCGACATGGTCATGGCGTGGATTGCCGACTTGCTCATCGCCGATGGCACCACGTAGGGCGAGCCATTGCGCACCCAGGTCACGGTGATCGACACCACGTTGCCACGGTGGCTGCCGGCGATCCAGCGCCGGCCCACCGCGTGCGTCACGTAGAAGGTGCCGTGCATCACGATGTTGGCGACCGCATCGAAGCCGCGCGGCGACAATTCTTCCGAACGCGAGATGAAATTGCCGGCGGCGTTGTTGATGAGATCGGTGAGCGGACCGCTGGTGGTCCAGATCGCCTCGATCATCTCGTCGACTGCCATCGCGTTGCGGATATCGACGCCGTGGCTGACCACGCGCCCGCCATGCTCGGCCATCAGCTCGGTGGCGGTTTCGTCGCAGACGCTCTTGCGGCGGCCGCAGATATGCACCTCCGCCCCGAGCTGCAGGAACCGTGAGGCCATGGCCTTGCCCAGACCGGTGCCACCACCGGTTACCAGTATGCGCCGCCCGGCAAGAAGCTGATCAGAGAACATCGTTTCCTCCACGGGGGTTGTCAGTTAATTGGTCGATTGACTAAAAGCGGACAACGGCCTTTCTGTAAAGCGCCAACAAGGAACAGCGGAGGAGATTTCAATGGAAGATCGCGTTTCGATATCGATTTCGGACGGTATCGCCGATGTCCGCCTAGTGCGGGCGGACAAGATGAACGCGCTCGACGCTGCGATGTTCGAGGCATTGGTGGCCGCAACCGACCGACTTTCCAGGGAAAAAGCCGTTCGGGTGGTGGTGCTGTCCGGCGAGGGCCGGGCATTCTGCGCCGGGCTCGACATGGGCCGGTTCGCCGCCATGAAGGACGGCGGTAACGGGGTGCCGGGCGGCGAGAAGCGCGATCTCACCATTCGCACCCACGGCAAGGCCAATTTCCCGCAGCAGGCGGTCTGGGGCTGGCGCCAGCTTCCGGTGCCGGTGATTGCCGCGGTTCACGGCGTCGCGTTCGGCGGTGGCTTGCAGCTCGCGCTCGGCGCCGACATGCGCTTCCTCTCGACCGATGCGCGGATGTCGATCATGGAAATCAAATGGGGCCTTGTGCCCGACATGGCGGGCACGCCGATCCTCGCGAGCCTCGTGCGCGACGACATCCTGCGCGAGCTCACCTATACCGGCCGTATCTTCTCGGCGCAGGAGGCTCAAGGTTACGGCCTTGCCACCCGCGTCTGCGACGACCCGCGTGCTGCGGCGCTCGAGGTCGCGCGCGAGATCGCCGGCAAGAGCCCCGATGCGATCCGTGCCGCCAAGCGCATGCTGAACAATCTGTCGGTCGACCCGGCGGCCGCACTGCTCGCGGAATCGGTCGAGCAGCAGAAATTGCTCGGCAGCCCGAACCAGACCGAATCCGTGCGCGCCAATCTGGAGAAGCGCGCGCCAAGGTTTGCGGATGCGGGGTAACGACCGCAGTCATTCCGGCGCGATGCGCAGCATCGAACTATGGTGCGCAATTGCGGACCGGAGAATCTCGAGATTCCGGGTTCGCGCTCTGCGCGCCCCGGAATGACATTTAACCCGACGAAAGATCGGACAACGACAATGGAAACGTCCCAGCCCTTCCTCGGCATCGTCAGCGGCGGTCGCCGGCGCGATCACGCTGCGGTGGCCGAGCGCGCCGAGCGTATTGCCAGCGGCCTCAACGAGCTCGGCGTCAAGCCGGGCGACAGCGTCTGCATGCTGATGCGCAACGACATCGCCTTCATCGAGGCTGCCTATGCCGCGATGCGGCTCGGCGCCTATGGCGTGCCGATCAACTGGCACTTCAAGCCGGAGGAGATCAACTACGTGCTGACGGATTCCGGCACGCGCGTCCTGATCGGTCATGCCGACATGCTGCATCCGCTGCGCGGCGCGATCCCGCCCGGCGTCATCGTGCTCAGCGTGCCGACGCCGCCGGAAATCCTCGCCAACTACAAGATCAATCCCGACCATCTGGCGACACCGGATTTCGCGATCGATTTCGAAGCCTGGCTCGCGCAATTCCCGCGCTATGACGGCCCGGTGGTGCCGCAGCCGCAGAACATGATCTACACCTCGGGCACGACGGGCCATCCGAAGGGCGTGCGCCGCTTCGCGCCGACGCCGGAGCAGACCGCCAATGCGGAAGCAATGCGCGCGATGATCTACGGCCTGAAGCCCGGTGCACGTGCGATCCTGCCGGGACCGCTCTACCATTCCGCGCCGAATTCGTTCGGGCTGCGTTCGGGCAAGCTCGGCGGCGCGCTGGTGCTGATGTCGCGCTTCGATGCGGAGGAGTTTCTGCAGCTGATCGCGCGCGAGCGGATCGACACCATCTTCATGGTGCCGACGATGTTCATCCGCCTGATGAAGCTGCCCGAGGAGGTGCGCCGGAAGTACGACATGTCGTCGTTGCGCCACATCATCCATGCCGCCGCGCCGTGTCCGCCCGACGTCAAGCGCGCCATGATCGAATGGTGGGGGCCGGTGATCTACGAGTTCTACGGCTCGACCGAGTCAGGTGCGGTGACTTTCGCCAATTCCGAGGACGCGCTGAGGAAGCCCGGCACGGTCGGAAAGATCTCGCCCGGCGCCGAGCTGCGCTTCATCGGCGACGACGGCAAGGAGGTGCCGCAGGGACAGATCGGCGAGATCTATTCTCGGATCAAGGGCAATCCCGATTTCACCTATCACAACAAGTCGGAGAAGCGCGCCGAGATCGACCGGCAGGGATTCATCACCTCGGGTGATGTCGGCTATATCGATGCCGACGGCTACGTCTTCATCTGCGATCGCAAGCGCGACATGGTGATCTCGGGTGGCGTCAACATCTATCCGGCCGAAATCGAAGCGGTGCTGCATGCCGTCCCCGGCGTGCACGACTGCGCGGTGTTCGGCATTCCCGATGCCGAGTTCGGCGAGGCGCTGATGGCGGTGGTCGAGCCGCAGCCAGGCGTCGTGCTCGACATCGCTTCCGTCCGCGCCCAGCTCAAGACCGCGCTCGCCGATTACAAGGTGCCCAAGCACATCGAGATCCAGACCAACCTGCCGCGCGAGGATTCCGGAAAGATCTTCAAGCGCCGGCTGCGCGATCCCTATTGGGAGCGGGCGGGGCGGAGAATCTAGGCCGCAAAACTCGACGTCGTCCCGGCCTACGCCGGGACGACGTCGGTGGATGTGTGCACCGCCACCAAGTTCATCTTGCGCTGCGGCAAAAAAAGCGCACACTCGGGAGGAGCCGGGCAGCCTCTGGAGTAGCCAAGCCATGTCTCCCCAGGTAATGCCTCCCCAGACCATGCCGTCCGAGGCGGAAATCCGCGCAAAGCGTGCCGCAGAGGCCAGCCTTCTGGAAGCGACCGCGCAGGAGGAGGATGCGCGGCTCCGGAACGACATCCGCCTCCTGGGGCGCGTTCTCGGCGACACCGTGCGCGACCAGGAAGGGGCCGATGTGTTCGATCTGGTCGAGCGCATCCGCCAGACCTCGGTTCGGTTCCATCGCGACGAGGACAAGCTGGCGCGGCGGGAGCTGGAGGGCATCCTCGACGGCATGTCGATTGCCGAGACGCTGCAGATCGTCCGCGCCTTCAGCTATTTCTCCCACCTCGCCAACATCGCCGAGGACCAGAACAACATCCGCCAGATGCGCAGCCACGGGCCGAGCGGGGCACCGCGGCCGAGCACGCTGGAACAGACGCTGGTGCATGCCCGTCAGGCCGGCATCAGCCCGGCCGATCTGCGCAGCTTCTTCAAGAGTGCACTGGTCAGCCCGGTATTGACCGCGCATCCGACCGAGGTCCGCCGCAAGAGCACGATGGACCGCGAGATGGAGATCGCCGATCTGCTCGACCGCCGCGAGCGGTTGCAGATGACGCCGGACGAGAGCGAGGCCAGCGACGAGCAGCTTCGCCGTGCCGTGGTGACGCTGTGGCAGACCAATCTGCTGCGCCGGACCAAATTGACCGTCCTCGACGAGGTCGCCAACGGCCTGTCGTTCTACGACTACACCTTTCTGCAGGAGGTGCCGCGGCTGCATTGCGCGCTGGAGGACCGCTTGAACAAGGAGGGCGGCGAGGCCGGAGAACTCGCATCCTTCCTCAGGATGGGAAGCTGGATCGGCGGCGATCGCGACGGCAATCCCTTCGTCACCGCGGAGGTGATGCGCGGCACGCTGCGCCTGCAGTCGAGCCAGGCGCTCAACTTCTACCTCGAGGAGCTGCATGCGCTTGGCGCCGAATTGTCGCTGGCGGCGCATCTCGCTGACGTCTCGGACGAGTTGCGGAGCCTCGCCGAGCGTTCGCCCGACACCTCACCGCATCGCAGCGGCGAACCGTATCGTCTAGCCGTTTCGGGCATCTATGCGAGGCTTGCGGCGACGGCCTCTCGGCTCGAGGTCGAGACCACGCGGCCGCCGGTCGGCAAGGCCGAGCCGTACGCGACCGTGAAGGAGTTCCAGGCCGATCTCGACGTGCTCAACCGCTCGCTGATCGCGAACAATTCCAGCGTGATCGCGCGCGGCCGGCTGCGGCTGTTGCGGCGGGCGGTGGATTGCTTCGGCTTCCATCTGGCGCGGCTCGACATCCGCCAGAACTCGGCGGTGCACGAGCGCACCATCGCCGAACTGTTCGACACCGTCAATCCGGGGATGTCCTATCTGGCGCTCGGCGAGGACGCCCGCGTCAGCCTGCTGCTCGGCGAGCTGCGCAATGCGCGGCCGCTGGCCTCGCCCTTCGTGAAATATTCCGAGGAGACCCAGAGCGAGCTCGCCGTGTTCCGGGCCGCGGCCGAGGCGCATGCCAAATTCGGCCCCGAGGTGATCTCCCAGTACATCATCTCGATGTGCCAGGGCATGTCCGACATGCTCGAGGTCGCGGTGCTGCTGAAAGAGGTCGGGCTCGTCAATCCGTCCGGCCGCAGCGCCATCAACATCGTGCCGCTGTTCGAAACCATCGAGGATCTGCAGGCCTCCAGCGGCATCATGGATCGCATGCTGGTGCTGCACGACTATCGTAAGTTGGTCGACAGTCTCGGCAGCGCGCAGGAGGTGATGCTCGGCTATTCCGACAGTAACAAGGATGGCGGCTTCGTCACCTCGGGTTGGGAACTCTACAAGGCAGAGATCGGCCTGGTCGAGGTGTTCGAGCGTCACGGCGTGCGCTTGCGCTTGTTCCACGGCCGCGGCGGTTCGGTCGGCCGCGGCGGCGGCCCTAGCTATGACGCGATCATCGCGCAGCCCGGCGGCGCCGTGAACGGCCAGATCCGCATCACCGAGCAGGGCGAGATCATCTCGTCGAAATATTCCAATGCCGAGGTCGGCCGCAGCAATCTGGAGATACTCGCGGCTGCAACGCTGGAAACCAGCCTGCTGCAGCCGCGGCAGAGCGCGCCGCGCCCCGAATATCTCAAGGCGATGGAGGAGATTTCCGCGCTCGCCTTCAAGGCCTATCGCGGCCTCGTCTATGAGACCGAAGGCTTCGCCGATTATTTCTGGGGCTCGACCGTCATCAACGAGATCGCGACGCTGAACATCGGCAGCCGCCCGGCCTCGCGCAAGAAGACCCGCGAGATCGAGGACCTGCGCGCCATTCCGTGGGTGTTCTCCTGGGCGCAATGCCGGCTGATGCTGCCGGGATGGTATGGTTTCGGCAGCGCGGTCGAGAGCTGGATATCAGAGCATCCGGAGCAGGGCATGGCGTTCCTGCAGGAACTCTATCGGGAATGGCCGTTCTTCCGCACGCTGCTCTCCAACATGGATATGGTGCTGGCGAAGAGCTCGATCGCGATCGCCTCGCGCTATGCTGAACTGGTGCCTGACGTCGCGTTGCGCGAGAAGATTTTCGGCCAGATCCGCCGCGAATGGCACCTGTCGATCGAGACGCTGCTCGACATCATGGGGCATGACCGGCTGCTGCAGGGCAACCCGCTGCTGGAGCGCGGCATCCGCAACCGCTTCCCTTACATGGATCCGCTCAATCACGTGCAGGTCGAGCTGTTGAAGGAGTATCGCGCGCAGAATCCGGACGAGCAGGTGCTGCGCGGGATTCAGATTACGATCAACGGGATTTCGGCGGGGCTGAGGAATAGCGGCTAGCTACGCTGTCGTCCCGGCGAAGGCCGGGACCCATAACCACGACCGGGAGTGTCGTGAACGATGTGGGCCCCAGCTTTCTTACAACCAACTGTAGTGGTAATGGGTCCCGGCCTTCGCCGGGACGACGGTTAGATCAGCAGTTATGTGCGCCCTTCGTCTCCACATAAACCGCGTAGAGCGACTGGCTTGCCGTCATGAACAGGCGGTTGCGCTTCTTGCCGCCGAAGGTGAGGTTGGCGCAAGTCTCCGGCAGCAGGATCTGGCCGATCCGCTGGCCGTCGGGCGCGAACACCTGCACGCCGTCATAGCCCGGTCCGACCCAGCCGGCGCCGACCCAGATATTGCCGTCGACGTCGACACGCAGGCCGTCCGGGAAGCCTGACTTGCCGTCCAGCGTCATGTCGATCAGCGTGCGCGGGTTGGAGAGCTTGTCGCCGTTGAGGTCGTACTGCCAGACGATGTTCTTAGCATTCGGATAGTGCGTAGTGCCGGTGTCGCAGACATAAACCTTCTTGTAGTCGTGGCTGAAGGCGATGCCGTTCGGCTTGAACGGCTCGTCGGCGACCTTGGTGATCTGGCCGGTCGCAGCGTCGATGCGATAGACGGCTTCCTTCTGGTAAGGCTGCTTCGATCCGGTGTTGGCCAGCTGGCCCTCATAGATCGAGATCGCGCCATAGCCGGGATCGGTGAACCAGATCGACTTGTCGTTGGGATGCACGACCATGTCGTTCGGCCCGTTGAGCTGCTTGCCATTGGCCTGCTCCGCCAAGGGCGTGACGGTTCCGTCGTGCTCGTAGCGCACCAGGCGTGTGCGCTCGGCGGTGATCTGGCGGCCCTCGAAATCGAAGGTCGAGCCGTTGGCCTCGTTCGACGGCTTGTGGAATTGCTCGGAGATGTGGCCGTCATCATCGAGATAGCGCAACTGCCGGTTGGCCGGGATATCGCTCCAGACCAGATACTGGCCCTGCGCGTTCCAGGCCGGACCCTCCGCCCACAGGCAGCCGGTGTAGAGCCGCTTGATCGCGGTGTTGCCGACCTTGGCCTTGAAGCGCTTGTCGTCGATCACGACGATGTCCGGATCGGGATAGCGCTGCGGCTCAGCGTTGGAACCGAAGTCGCGCGCTGCGGCATCGGATGTCGCCATCGCGGTGGCAGCAAGCACGGTTGCGCCGCGCAAGATTGTCCGACGGTCGAATGCCTTCGCACCGTCGCCCTCATGTTTCTGAATGTTGCTTGGATTTGTCACGAAAGTCCTCCCAGGCTTTTTTGTTATCGGGAGGACGATCATACCCCCGCAATTCTGGCACAATGCGGGCACGCCATGATGAAACAACCAAAGAGTGTGTCGCCCCCGCTGTTTCGCGGAGGCGACGATTTCATAAAACTGTCAGATCGGATCGGAAGATCAGATCAAATTCAGATCGGATCCCAGGTGAAGACGTCGGCCGAGCGGTCGAGCTTGGCGAACGATCCCTTCAGCGCCGGCATGCCGTGTTCGGCAATGGTCTCGGGCGTCCAGCCTTCGCCACGATGAACCGAGCGCACCGGACGATGCTGGCCGAACAGGAAGATCTCGTTCATGCGCACGCCGAAGATCTGTCCGGTGACGTCCTTGGCCGCGTCCGAGAGCAGATAGGCGCAGACCGGAGCGATCTTCTCCGGCCCCATCTGCTTGATCTTCTCGACGCGCGCCTTCTCGGCATCGGTCTCGGTCGGGATGGTGCCGATCATGCGGGTCCAGGCGAACGGCGACACGCAGTTCGAGCGCACGTTGAAGCGGCCCATGTCGAGCGCAATCGATTTCGACAGGCCGACAATGCCGAGCTTGGCGGCGGCGTAGTTGGCCTGGCCGTAATTGCCGATCAGGCCGGAGGTCGAGGTGAAGTGCACGAACGAACCGGATTCCTGCTCGCGGTAGATGCGCGCCGCGGCGTGGCTGACATAGAACGAGCCCATCAGGTGCACCTTGATGACGGCCTCGAACGCCTCCACGCTCATCTTGTGGAAGATCATGTCGCGCAGGATGCCGGCATTGTTGACGACGCCGTCGAGCCGGCCGAAATGGTCGGTCGCGGTCTTCACGATCTTGCTGGCGGGGATGGCTTCCGCGACCGACTCGAAATTTGCAACCGCAGTGCCGCCGCGCTTCTTGATCTCCTCGACCACCTCCTCGGCGGGCGCGGCACTCGTGCCGGCGCCATCGGCGGCGCCGCCGGGATCGTTGACCACGACCTTGGCGCCTTCCGCCGCGCAGAGCAGTGCGATCTCGCGGCCGATGCCGCGGCCCGCGCCGGTGACGATGATGACTTTGTCCTGCAGTGATTTTGCCATGTCGGTTCTCCTGGTTGGGACCGTCATTCCGGGGCGCACGAAGTGCGAACCCGGAATCTCGAGATTCCGGGTCTGGTCCTTCGGACCATCCCGGAATGACGGAGGTTGTTACTTCTCGTTCGTAAAGATGATCGTGCCACTTGCGGCGAACATGCCGCCGACGCCGTGGCAGACCGAGATCTTCGCGTTCGGCACCTGCGCCGGCGCGATGCCGCGCATCTGCCGTACGCTCTCCTGCAGCGCGTACATGCCGTACATGCCGGAGTGCATGTAGCTGAGGCCGCCGCCATTGGTGTTGAGCGGCAGCTTGCCGCCGGGGCGGGTGTTGCCGTCGGCGATGAACTTGCCGGTCTCCTCGTACGGCATGAAGCCGAGGTCGCCGAGGCCGTAGAGCGGCAAATGCGCGAAGGCGTCGTAGATCATCAGATGATCGACGTCCTTGTGTGTGATGCCGGCCTCCTTGAAGGCCAGGGGACCCGCCACCTTGAAGGCGCGCGACGAGTCGAACGTCTTCATCTGGCTGACCATCGGCGTCTCCACGCTCTCGCCGGTGCCTGATATGTAGACCGGCTTGTTCGGGAAATCCTTGGCGCGGTCGGCCGAGGTGAGGATCAGCGCGCCGCCGCCGTCGGTGACGAGGCAGCATTGCAGCAGCCGGAACGGATAGGCGATCATCCGCGAGTTCAGGACGTCGGCGACGGTGATCGGATCCTTCATGGTCGCGCGCGGATTCTTCGCCGCCCATTCGCGCTGCACGACGGCGACCATTGCAAGCTGCTCATGCGTGATGCCGTGCGTCTTCATGAAGCGCAGCACGGGAATCGGGAACATGCTCGGTGGCCCGTAGACGCCGAACGGTGCCTCGAACTGCCCGTTGAGGCTGTCGGCCGGCGTGAAGCGCGGCTGCTTGCCGATCATCGACTTGCCGCTCTCGGCATGGGTGATCAGCACGGTCTTGCAGAGGCCGGCCTCGATCGCGGCGGCGGCGTGGCGGACATGCAGCATGAAGGAGCAGCCGCCGACCGAGGTGCCGTCGACCCAGGTCGGCGTGATGCCGAGATAGTGCGCCATCTGCTGCGGGGTCTCGACCGCGGTGGCGAACCCGTCGATGTCCGACAGCTTCAGGCCGGCGTCCGCGATCGCATTCAGCGCCGCGTCCGCGTGCAGCTGGATCTGCGACATGTTCGGGATGACGCCGAGTTCGGTTGTTTCGGCCGCGCCGACGACGGCAACCTGGTTCCTGCGCATCACATTACCCCTTTGCCGGACGGAACAAAGGAAGGGTGATCTTGTCGTCGAGCGCCTCGAAGGCGACCTCGAGCGGCATGTCGAGTTCGAGCGCTTCCGGCGTCTGCGGACAATCGATGACGTTGCTCATCATGCGCGGGCCCTCGTCGAGCTCGACCACGGCGATCGCGTAAGGCGGCGTGAAGCCGGGCGCGGCCGGACGGTGGTTGATGACGTAGCTGTAGAGCTTGCCCTTGCCGCTGGCCTTGAAGATCGAGACCTTGCGCGAGGCGCAGGAGGGGCAGAACGGACGCGGCGGAAAGTAGACATTGGCGCAGGCATCGCAGCGCTGCAGGCGCAGCTCGCCGGCCTTGGTGCCATCCCAGAAATGCTGGGTCTCCGGTGTCGGCTTTGGTTTCGCGCGCGCGGGCTCGGCCATGTCTGATGTCTCCTCCCGAAATCGTTACAGTCTTGATGCGACATTGAACCAAGGCCCGTCAACGGTCCATCCATGCTCCGCGCAGCGGCCTGTGTCCCGCGCATGCCGCATATTCCGCCCCTCGCACAATTGCTAAGGCCGCGATGCTTGTGTCGCTCCGATCCGGCGCGTAGAAGGGCCGCGTCCAAGATGCGTCCAAGACACGTTCAAGATAGCCGGGAGGAACATATCATGCTGAGGATCATCGGCGCGGCACTCGCTGCCAGCCTCGCATTTGCCACGCAGGCGATGGCCGCCGACGCACCGTCGGAGATCAAGATCGGCACGCTCTATGCGTCGTCGGGGCGCTACGCCTCGATTTCGATGCCGGTCTACAGCTCGCTAAAATTGTGGGTCGAACAGAAGAACGCCGAGGGCGGCGTGTTCGTGAAGGCGTTCGACAAGAAGATCCCGATCAAGCTCGTCTCCTATGACGACCAGAGCAACACCGCGACCGCCTCGACGCTTTATAATCAGCTCGTCACCCAGGATAAGGTCGATCTCCTGGTCGCCGATTCCGGATCGGTGCTGACGGCGCCCGCGGTTGCGATCGCGCGCGATCACAAGATGTTCCTGTTCGACCAGACCGGCACCGGCGCGAGCTTCTTCTCCAAGGACAATCCCTACATCGCGCTGATGGCCGATCCGGTGTCGACGGTGTGGCCGAAGCCGGTCGCCGACTTCATCAGCCATGACGGCCCTGGCCTCGGCATCAAGAAGGTCGCGATCCTCTATTCGACCAACGAGTTCACCGGCACCCAGGCCAACGCGTTCCGCAAGTTCGTCAAGGAGTCCGGCGCGCCGATCGAGATCGTCTATGACCAGGGCGTTCCGACCGAGACCACCAACTACAACGTCATCATCAACAACATCAGCAACGCCAATCCGGACGCGGTGATCCATTTTGGCTATGCGCCGAACGACATCGCCTTCCTGCGTAACGTCCAGGACGTCGGCACCAAGTTCAAGATGCTGTTCGCGATCTATGCCGGCCTCGAGACCGAGTTGCTCGAGAAGAATGTCGGCGCCAAGGGCCTCGAACACATCTGGACCTATGTGCCGCCGTCCGAATTGGACTATCCCGTCAATTTCGGGATGAACATGAAGGATTTCCGCGCCGCCTGGACCAAGAAGTACAACGACGGCAAGATGGAGTTCGGCTTCAACGCGGTGGCCGGCTACACCACGGCGCTGGTGATCGAGAAGACGCTGTCGGTTGCGACCAGCCTCGACCAGATGGAGCTGCGCCGCGCGGTGTTCTCGCTCAGCGGCCAGCTCAAGACGCTGGACGGCACCTTCGCGCTGGATGAGACCGGTGGTCAGATCGGCGAACTGACGCCGCTCGGCCAGCTCACGGTCGACGAGCACGACCACATCAAGTTCGTCTCGATCTATCCGCACGAGACCGCCACCGGCAAGCCGATCTATCCGGCGCCGTGATGCAGGTGAGTGCGGCAGGCGTAACCTTCGGCGGCGAGCGGTAGCATGACCTATGCGCTCGTTGCCGGCGTGCTGTTCGGGCTGTACTTCAGCCTGGTCGGTATCGGTCTCAATCTCGTGTTCGGCGTCATGCGCATCGTCAACCTTGCGCATGGCGACATCCTGATGCTCGGCGCTTTCATTGCGCTCGGCGTGGTCGGCCTCGCCGGCATCGACCCGCTGTTCGCGGTGCCGCTCGCCTTCGTGGTGTTCGTGCTGGTGGGCGTGCTGCTGTACTGGGTGCTGGTGCCGCGGCTGCAGGGCTCGGCCAATCCGGAAATGCTGTCGATCATCCTGTTCTTCGGCCTGTCGCAGGTGATCGAAGCCGTCACCACGATCTTCGCCGGCACCAGCGAGCGTTCGATCCAGAGCCGGCTGCTCGGCACCGTGTTCACGACCATCAAGGTGAAGTGGTTCGGCGGCAAGGCGGGCGGCGCAGGGCCGATCCAGATCTTCGGCCAGGGCTTTCCCGCACCCTGGGTGATCGCGGCCATCACCAGCCTGATCGCGATCGCGCTGGTCTACCTCTACCTCTACCACACCCGGCTCGGCACCCTGACCCGCGCGGTGATGTCACGGCGCGACGAGGCATTGGCGACCGGCATCGATGTCGATCGCGTCTCGGCGGCGGCGTTCGGTATCGGGCTCGGCATCGCGGCGGTCGCCGGCGTGTTCGCGCCCTTCATGTTCGGCTCGGTGACGCCGGCGTTCGGCGCCGACGCGACCGTGACGTCGTTTGCGATCGTCGTGCTGGGTTCGCTCGGCAATCCACTCGGCACCGCGCTCGGCGGTGTCGTCTACGGCCTGTGCTACATGCTGGTGCAGACCTATCTCAGTTCCTGGGCCGACTTGCTGCCCTATGTGTTGTTGATCGTGATCCTGTTGTTGCGTCCGAGCGGTCTGCTCGGAAGGCGGGTGCGCGTTGCATAACGCCTCGAAACACCTGCTGTTCATCCTTGCGCCGCTGGTGGTGGTGTTCGCACTGCTGCCCGGCGTCTATCAAAACCATCTGCTGCTGTTCAACTTCGTGATCTTCCTGATCCTCGCGCAAGGCGTGAACATCATCTATGGCTTCACCGGCTATCTGCCGTTCGGCTATGTCGGCTTCTTCGGCGCCGGCGCCTATGGCTTCGCCATCATGGTGATGCATCTGCATACACCGGCGCCGCTCGCCGTGCTGGTCGGCGGCGTCGTGGCGGTTGCGCTCGGCCTGCTATTGACGCCGCTGCTGCGGCTGTCGGGTGCGTATTTCGCGATCGCCAATCTCGCGGCCTCGCTCGCGGTGCTGCACTTCGTCGCCAATCCGGCGCTGGAGGGCATCACCAAGGGGCCCTACGGCGTGTCGCTCACCGGCACGTTCAACCCGAGCCATGCGTATTATGCCGCGGTCGTCGTGATGGCGCTGACCGTCGGCGCAGTGGTCTATCTGAAGAACTCGCCGTTCGGGCTGGCGCTGCAGGCTGTGCGCGAGGACGCGGTGTCGGCCTCGATGGCCGGCGTCAATATCGTGAAGATGCGGGTGATTGCCTGGCTCGCCTCGGCGCTGGTGGCCGGCCTCGCCGGCGGCATCTACGCCTGGTACGTCTCGGTGTTCTATCCGGACAACGTGTTCTCCGGCGAATTCTCGATCTTCGCGATCGTGTTCGCGCTGTTCGGCGGCGTCGCCACCATCACCGGACCGATCGTCGGCGTGCTGATCCTCTACGGCATCTACAATCTGATCGGCTTCACCACGCCGCAATATTTCCAACTGATCTATGGCCTTCTGATCATGGGCCTGGTGCTGTTCCTGCCCGCAGGACTGGTGTCGCTGGCAACCCGCAGGGGGTGGCATGTCCCCTGAGAAAACCCCGATCCTTGAGGTCTCGAAGCTGGTCAAGCGCTTCGGCGGCTTCCACGCACTCGATGGCCTCAGCTTTCACGTCGTGCCGGGCGAGATCCTGGGCCTCGTCGGCCCGAACGGCTCCGGCAAGACCACGGCGATCAATGTGATCTCCGGTCTCTATGCGCCTGATGGCGGCGAGGTCGTGTTCGACGGCGCGTCCGCCGGCGGCGTCGCCTCGCACAAGCTCGTTCATCGCGGCATCAACCGCACCTTCCAGGTGCCGAAGCCGTTCCTGTCGCTCACGGTGCGCGAGAACATCCAGGTGGCGCTGGCCTATGGCGGCGCGACCGGTGCGCCGTCGATCGCCGAACTGCTCGAGGATTTCAGGCTGAAGGAGGTCGCCGACCGTCCGGCCGCCGATCTCAACAGCGCACAGCAGAAGATGCTCGATCTGACCCGTGCGCTCGCCACGCGGCCGCGGCTGCTGCTGCTCGACGAACTCGCGGCCGGCCTCAACCCGGCAGAGCTCGACTGGATCGCTGGCCGCATCAAGGCCTTGGCCGCGACCGGCATGGCGATCATCGTGGTCGAGCATCTGATGGGCTTCATCGAGCAGATCACCGACCGCGTCATCGTGCTCAATGCGGGCAGGGAGCTCTTCGAGGGCACGCTGGCGACCGCGGTACGCGAGCCGCAGGTGATCGAGGTATTTTTGGGAGGCGAGCATGCCCACTGATGCGGTGCCGCTTCTGGACACGAGGGGCGTCGATGCCGGCTACGGCACCATGCAGGTGCTGTGGGGCGTCGATCTCGACGTCCGCCCCGGCGAGACCGTGCTGCTGCTCGGCGCCAACGGCGCGGGCAAGACCACGTTCCTGAAGTCGCTGGTCGGCCTGATCGAAGCCCGCAGCGGCCACATCAAGCTCGGCAGTGAGGACATCACCAGGATGCGCTCGTCGGACCGCATGAAGCGCGGCATGACCTACATGTCGGAGCTTGCGGTGTTTCCCGACCTGTCGATCGAGGAGAACATCCGCGTCGGCGCGCAGGCGCTGGGCCATGCCGATCCGGGGGCGCGGGTCGACGAACTGTACGGCCTGTTCCCGGTGCTGCGCGACAAGCGCCGCGACCCCGCATCCAGCCTGTCCGGCGGCCAGCGCAAGATGCTCGGCATCGCCAAGGCGCTGTCGGCCGAGCCGAAGCTGCTGGTGATGGACGAGCCTTCGGCCGGGCTGTCGCCGCTGTTCGTCAAGGAGGTGCTGCGCGCCTTGTCGAGCCTGCAGGGCCGCGGACTGGCACTCTTGATCGCTGAGCAAAATATCGGTTTTCTTGAGATTGCCACCCGCGTATTCGTGCTGGAAGGCGGGCGGATCCGCTTCTCCGGCACGGTTGCCGAGATGAGCGGCAATGAAGAGCTGCACCGCGCCTATTTCGGGCTGAAGTGATGCGAGGTGAGGGGCCGGCGGGCTGGAAATCGGCCCCGGTTCGCGCGACAATTAACTGCAAGCCATGAAGTGCAAGCCGTGAAGTGAAAGCCATGCCCAAGAATCCGACACTCGCCTCCCTTGCCGCCGATCTCGCCAGCGGCGCGACCTCTGCCCGCAAGCTCGTCGAGCAGTGCATCGCCAGGATCGCTGATCCCTCAGGCGAGGGCCAGCGCACCTTCATCCATGTCGACCGCGACGCTGCGCTGGAGGCCGCCGACGCCATGGACCGGCTGCGCAAGGCCAATGCGGCGCCGTCGCCGTTTGCCGGCATTCCGGTCTCGATCAAGGACCTGTTCGACATCAAGGGGCAGGTGACCCGCGCCGGCTCGCGGGCGCTGGACGATTCGGCGCCGGCGGATGCCGATGCGCCGGTGGTAGCGCGGCTCAAGCGCGCCGGCTTCGTCGCGATCGGCCGCACCAACATGACCGAGTTCGCCTATTCCGGCATCGGCATCAATCCGCATTACGGCACGCCGAAGAGCGCCTGGACCCGGAGCGTCGGTCACGTGCCGGGCGGCTCGTCCTCGGGGGCGGCGGTCTCGATCGCCGACGGCATGGCGTTCGGCGCGCTCGGCACCGACACCGGCGGCTCCTGCCGGATTCCCGCGGCCTTCAACGGCATCGTCGGCTACAAGCCGACGCAACGCCGGATTCCGCTCGATGGCGGCGTGCCGCTATCGTTCACGCTGGACAGCTACGGCCCGCTGGCCAATTCGGTGGCCTGCTGCGCCGCGCTCGACGCGGTGCTGGCGGATCAGCCGGTGACGCCGGTCACGCCGCGCCCGGTCAAGGGCATGCGGCTCGCGGTGCCGACCACGGTTGCGCTCGACGACCTCGACGATGCCGTCGCAAAAACCTTCGAGCGCGCGCTCGCTTCGCTGTCGCGCGCCGGCGCCTTGATCGAGCGGATCGAGGTGCCCGAATTGCTCGATGTCGGCGTCATGAACGCCAAGGGCGGCTTTGCCGCCGCCGAAAGCTATGCCTGGCATCGCTTCCTGCTGGCCAGCAAGGGCGACGTCTACGATCCGCGCGTCGCCGTGCGCATCCAGCGCGGCGAGGGCTTTCCTGCCGCCGACTATATCGATCTGCTCAACGCGCGCCGCTCCTTCATCGCCCGCACCGAGAAGCGGATCGCGCCCTATGATGCGATGGTGCTGCCGACCACGGCGAACCTGCCGCCGACGATCGCCAGCCTCTCCGACGACAAGGCGTTCGCCACCGAGAATTTGCGCGCGCTGCGCAATTGCACGCTGATCAATGTGCTCGACGGCTGCGCGATCTCGCTGCCCGCGCATCGCGAGGGCGAGGCGCCGGTCGGCCTGATGCTCGCCGCGTCGGGCGGTTCGGATCGGCGCATTTTCGAGCTCGCTGCCGGAATGGAGACCGTGATCCGTGTTTGATCTCACCTTCAATGTCGACGACAAGGGCGTCGCCACTCCGCTGACGCTGGAAATCAGGCAGGCCGTGATCGCCGGCTGGACAGGCCGCGATCCGGTGGCGCGCGACAAGCATATCGCCGAGCTCGAGGCGCTCGGCATCGCGCGGCCCGCGACCACGCCGATCTACTACCGCTGCTCGGCGCGCCGGCTTACCTTCGCCGATGCCATCGAGGTCTGCGGCGAGGATTCCAGTGGCGAGGTCGAGTTCGTGCTGATCGGCTGGCAGGGCCGCATCTTCGTCGGCTGCGGTTCCGACCATACCGACCGCAAGGTCGAGAGCTACAGCGTCACGGTGTCGAAGCAGATGTGCGACAAGCCGATGGCATCGGAGCTCTGGGAGCTCGAGGACGTGATCGGCCACTGGGACCAGCTGGTTCTGCGCTCCTGGGCGGTGATCGGCGGCCAGCGCGTGCTCTACCAGGAAGGCACGCTCGATCACATGCTGCCGGTGAAGGACTTGGTCGCGCGCGGCTTCGATCAGGGCGCGCTGCCGGACGGCTGCGCCATGTTCGGCGGCACCTTCGCCGCCAAGGGCGGCATCCGCCCGGCCAGCCGGTTCGAGTTCGAGTTGGAAGACCCGGTGCTGAAGCGGAAGATCAGCCACGGCTACGATGTGGTGACGCTGCCGGTGAGGGGTTGATTTCGTCGCAAGTCGCGCCCGAAAAAGTCAGCTAACACTCGCTCCACGCGTCGTCCCGGCGAAAGCCGGGACCCATAGCCACGGGGCGTTGTGGTTGGCACGCTGTGGCCCCAGCGATTTCAACAACTAGCGACGGTGGTTATGGGTCCCGGCTTTCGCCGGGACGACACCGTAATTGCGGTGACGTTCTCCAACTTTCGATCAGAAATCGGGTGGCGACTCCCGCAATCAGGGGCCAGATTCCGTCCCATGACAGCAACAGCCAAAACCATCACCCGCCTACCCACCGGCATCCCGGCCCGCGTCGACGGGCTCGATTGGGACCGGATCACGACCGACCTCGACGGGCAGGGATGCGCCGTCCTCAACAGTCTGCTGACGCCTGAGGAATGTGATGCCATCGCCGCGCTGTATCCCGACGACAGCCAGTTCCGTGGCCGGATCGTGATGAGCCGTCACGGCTTCGGCCGCGGCGAGTACAAGTATTTCTCCTATCCGCTGCCGGATTTAATCGCGGAGCTGCGGCCGGCGCTCTATGCGCGGCTGACCGCGACAGCCAATTGCTGGAACGAGACGATGGGGATCGATATCCGATATCCTCCGTCGCATGCGGCGTTCCTGAAGCGCTGCCATGACGCCGGACAGACGCGGCCGACGCCGCTGCTGCTGCAATATGGCGAGGGCGACTACAACTGCCTGCACCAGGATCTCTATGGCGAGCACGTGTTCCCGATCCAGGTTGCGATCCTGCTGTCGCAGCCCGGGCGCGATTTCACCGGCGGCGAGTTCGTGCTGACCGAGCAGCGGCCGCGGATGCAGTCTCGGCCCGAGGTGGTGCCGCTCACCAAGGGCGATGCGGTGGCCTTTGCCGTCCATTATCGACCGGTGCAGGGGACGCGCGGACCGTATCGTGTCAATCTGCGCCACGGCGTCAGCCGGATTCGCTCCGGCCATCGCCACACCGTTGGTGTGATCTTCCACGACGCGAAGTGAGCGCGAGAGAGGCGTGGCCGCTGATCTGTTCGAGACAATTGGCGATGCAAGGCCGTCGCGCGAGACGATCGCGGATGGCGCGGTGCTGTTGCGCGGCTTTGTCCGGCCGTTCGAGGCCGAGCTGATCCCGGCCTTGCGCGCCATTGTCAAGCAGGCGCCGTTCCGGCATCTGATCACGCCGGGCGGCCACCGCATGTCGGTCGCGATGACGAATTGCGGCAGCGTCGGCTGGGTCTCCGATCCCAGCGGCTATCGCTATGATGCGATCGATCCCGACTCGGGACAACCCTGGCCTGAAATGCCGGAGGTGTTGCGCAGGCTCGCCGCCGGCGCCGCTGACGAAGCCGGCTTCAACGGCTTCGCGCCTGAGGCCTGCCTGATCAATCGCTACGTCCCCGGCGCAAAACTGTCGCTGCACCAGGACAAGGACGAGCTCGACTACCGCCCACCGATCGTGTCGATCTCGCTCGGGCTGCCGGCGATCTTCCTGTTCGGCGGCCTGCAGCGCAGCGACACGCCGCGCCGCTATCGACTCGAACATGGCGACGTTGCGGTGTGGGGCGGCCCGTCACGGCTATTTTATCACGGCGTCGCACCGCTCGCCGATGGCGAGCACAGCGTGCTCGGCCGCCAGCGCATCAATTTGACCTTCCGCAAGGTGCGCTGAAGCGCCGGGTGGTCTAGACTTGGCGGATGACCACCAAGGCCGACCGCGCCGTCAACCGCACCGGCGTCTATCTCGCCGTGCTGCAGCTCGTGTTCACGCTGGGCTGGACCACCTATCTGATCTATCTGCCGAAGCTGTGCGCCGATGTCGGCATCGCACCGTCGACCGTGATCCTGATCCTGATGATGGATCAGGGCATCTTTACCGTCACCGACACGGCGATGGGCATGGCTGCCGACAGGATCTCGAGCCTGGTCGGCCGCCTCGGCTTGTTTGTCGGTATCCTTGCCGCAATCTCCTGCGCCGCCTTCATCGCGTTGCCTTACGTCGCCGGCACCGGGCCGGGTGCAAAGGTCTGGCTGATCGTGCTGATCGTGATCTGGGCCGTGACGTCGTCGGCCTTGCGGGCGCCGCCGCTGACGCTGCTCGGCAAGTATCGCGCGCAACCCTCGGTCCCGTTCCTCGCGGCGCTGGCGATGCTGGGTTATGGCATCGCGGGCGCGGTCTCGCCCTATCTTGGCGTCGTGCTGCGCAACCAGGATGCACGGCTGCCGTTCGTGCTGTCAGGCGCCGTGCTGCTGCTGACGGCGCTCGCCTTCTCCGGCGTCGAGCGCCGCATCGCGGCGGAGGCGCAGCCGGCGCGGCTGGCGCCCCCGGCGAAGCGGCTCGGCGCGGTGCCGATGTTCCTGATCGGATCGATGGTGCTGCTGTCGCTCGGCTACCAGCTGCACTTCAACATCAACAGCGCGCCGTTCTATTTGCGCTTTGCCAAGGCGGACGAGCTGCAATGGCTGATGCCGGTATTCTGGATCGGTTTCAACATCGCGATGTTTCCGGCAAGCATCGTCGTCAAGCATCGCGGCGGCCTGATCGCGATGGGCATGGCGGGGCTGCTTGGCGCCTTTGCGCTCATCGCCGCCGAGATCGCCGGCAGTCTCAACGTCCTGATCGTGGCGCAATTCATGGCGGGGGCCGCCTGGGGCTGCATGCTGATGAGCGCGGTGTCCGCGGCGCTTGCGATCGGGGAGACCGGCGCGGAAGGCAAGGTCACCGGCCTCGTCTTCTCGGCGCTCGCGCTTGCGACCTTTGCGCGGATGGCGGCGGTCGCGGGCGGCCTGCAGAAGATGCCGGACTATGCGCCGTTGGTGCACTGGGCGCCGGTCGCCTGCTGGTCGGTCGCCGGCGCCGGCCTGCTCGTGATCGCCGCGTCACGGCTGCAACGCGGCATGAAGAGCGCTTAGCGTCGTCATTCCGGGGCGCGAAGCGAACCCGGAATCTCGAGATTCCCCGATGCGCAATTGCGCATCTGAGGTTCGATGCTGCGCATCGCCCCGGAATGACGAGCGTTTGGCTTAGTTATTCCGCGCCGGATGGATGAACGCCCAGGGGCTAACTTCCGAATCCGTCGGCACTTCCACCGAGATCACGTAAGGGCCGCCGTCGGCCAGCGCCTTCTCCAGCACGGGGCGGAAGTGATCGGGCGAGGTGACGCGCGCGGCGCCGACGCCGAAGGATTCTGCAAGCTTCACGAAATCCGGATTTACCAGGTCGGAGGCGACGACGCGGCCGTCGAAGCGTTCGCGTTGGTCGCGGCGGACATTGCCATATGCGTTGTTGTTGAACACCAGCGTCACCACGCCGATCTTGAACTGCACGGCGGTGGCAAGCTCCTGCACGCCGAACATGAAGCCGCCGTCGCCAGTGATCGCGACCACCGGCTTGTCCGGATTGGCGACCTTGGCGCCGAGCGCGGTCGGGAAACCCGAGCCGAGCGCGCCCTGATAGCCCGAGGTGACGAAGGTCCGCGGCTCGTAGATTGGAAAACCGTACCAGGAGGCGAAACCGACCTGCGACAGCTCGTCGGTGACGATGGCGCTCGCCGGCAGCACCTCGCGCAGGATCTTCAGATAGGCCATCTGCGGCTGGATGCGCTGGATCTCCTGCTCGGTCGCGGCCGTCGCCTCGCGGATCGCGGCGCGGCGGCCGGAGGCCTTGCGGTAGCCCACCTTGCGCACAGCGGCGGCGAGATCGGCGGTGCCGGCCTTGGCGTCCGCGATCACGCCAGCATCGGCCGGCCAGCGCCGCAGCTCGACCGGATCGATATCGATGCGCACGCATTTCAGTCCGGCGGGCTGGTAGGGCCAGCGCGACATCGTCGGCAGCTCGAGGCGCGTGCCGATGCCGATCATCAGATCGGTCTTCGGCCAGAGCTTGTAGGCCGAAGCCATGGTGAGCCCGAGCTCATGCGCGTTGGAGACGATGCCGCGGCCGCTGCGGAATGCGACGACCGGTGCGTCGATCATCTCGGCCAATTCGAGGATCTCCTCGCGCGCCTCGATGGCGCCGCTGCCGACGAAGATCATCGGCGCCTTGCTGCCGGCGATCAGGTCGGCAGCGGCCTTGATACGGTCCGGATCGGGATGCGGCGCCGGCAACGGATCGAACGGCTTGACGGGGGCGACCTGGGTGCGCTGGGTGAACACGTCCCACGGCATCTCCAGCGAAGCCGGGCCGCGCCGGCCCGACAGCATCTCCTGGAATGCGCGTGACACCAGTGCGGGCGCGTTGTCGGGATATTCGATCCGGTCGGCCCATTTCACGAAGGTGCGCAGCGTCGCGAGCTGGTCCGGCATCTCGTGCAGATGGCCGCGGCCCTTGCCCAGAAACTGCGTCGGCACCTGACCGGTCAGGCACAGCACCGGCTCGTTGCAGCCGAATGCGGTGAGCAGCGCCGCCGAGGCGTTGAGCACGCCAGGGCCGGGCACCACGCTGAACACGCCGGGCTTGCCGCTGGAGCGTGCATAGCCGAACGCCATGTAGCCGCAGGCCTGCTCATGTCGGGCGCCGATCACCTTGAGCTGGGCCTGGTGGAAGGCATCGAACAGGCCATAGATCTGCGCGCCGGGCAGGCCGAACACGGTGTCGACGCCGTGGGCGACGAGGCCGTTGACGATCGCTTCGCCGCCGGATGTTGAGGTCATGGCACTGTCCACTTTGCTTGTGAGGTTAGGTGGCTTCGTCGACGACGCCATTGCGCAGGATGCCGACGCCTTCGGCCTCGATCTCGACGACATCGCCGGGCTTCAGATAGCGCGGTGGATCGAACCGCGCACCTGCGCCGGTCGGCGTCCCCGTGACGATGATGTCGCCGGGAACCAGCGTCGTGAAGGTCGAGATATAGTTGATGAGGTAGCGGAAGCCGAAGATCAAGCGCGAGGTGCGGTCGTCCTGGCGGGTCTCACCGTTCACCCGCGTGGTCAGACGGATATCGGCGATCTGCGCTTCACCGCTGTAGGGCACGATCCACGGGCCGAGGCTGCCGGTGGAATCGAAGTTCTTGCCCTGGGTGACGTTGAACTTGGCGTGGCGCACCCAGTCGCGGATGGTGCCTTCGTTGCAGAGCGTGATCGCGGCGATGTGATCGAGCGCGACGCTCTCCGCAATGTGCCGGCCAGCCTTGCCGATCACCAGCACGAGCTCCCCCTCATAGTCGAGCTGCGGCGAGACGCGCGGCCGCACCACCGGCGTGTTGTGGCCGACGAAGGAACGTGGCACCCGCAGGAACATGCTCGGGTATTTCGGCGCGTCCGAGCCGTCTCTGTATTCGGCATTGCGGTCCGGGTAGTTGACGCCGATGCAGATGATTTTTTCCGGCGTGGGAATCGGCGGCTTCCACGCGACTGCGTCGAGCGCGTGGTCGGGCGCGCGCCTGGCGGCGTCCTCCACGAGCCTGCTCAGCGCGCCGGCGGCGATCGCATCGCGCAAGGTCGGATAGTCCTTGAAGCGCGACGAGAGGTCGACGATGCCGGTGTCGGTGACCGCGCCATAGCTGGTGGCGCCGTTGACGGAATAGGTGGCGAGGCGAGGGGCAGTCATCGGCAATCCAATCATTGGTGTCGTCCCGGCCAAGCGAAGCGCGAGCCGGGACCCATAACCACAGGCTTCACATTATGGCACGCGGGGCGACGATCTTCGCAACAACGTGGGTCGGTGGTTATGGGTCCCTGCTTTCGCAGGGACGACGGGTGAGCAGTATCTCGTATCAGTCCGCGACCAGCACGTCGGCGACGAAGCGCGGCTCGCGCACCGCCTGGCCGGCGAAGGTCGAGCCTTCCTCGAACCAGGAGCGCGGCGCCGGCGCGCCCCACAGCGTCTGGCGGCGCGGATCGCGCAGCGACCAGCGCAGCGGCTCATGGTCGTGATCGCCCGTGAAATAGTCGCTGGTGTAGAGCTCGATGCGGTGGCCGTCGGGATCGCGGATGTACAGGAAGAAGGCGTTGGAGATGCCGTGCCGGCCAGGGCCCCGCTCGATGTTCTTGAGGTAGCCGGAGGAGGCCATCACGTCGCAGAGATGCACGATGTTCATCGCGGTCGGTACCCAATAGGCGATGTGGTGCAGGCGCGGGCCGCGGCCGTTGGTGATCGCGAAGTCGTGGACGTTGCCCTTGCGGTGCATCCAGGCGGCTGCGATGCGGCCGTTGTCGCCGTCCTCCTCGGCATATTCGGTGAGGCGGAAGCCGAGCCGGGCGTAGAAATCGACGGTGTCCTGCACCTCGGCGGCGAACACGTTGAAATGGTCGAGTCGCTGCGGATGGCAGCCCTTGTAGAGATCGTAGCGCCGCAGCAGATGCGGGCGCTTCTCCATCGTAGCGTAAAGCTCGATCTGGAAGCCGAACGGATCGGTGAATTGCAGGGTGCGGCCCTGAAACGGCTGGTCGACGAAAGCGTAGGCGATGCCGTTCTCGGAGAAGAAGGCAGCGGCCTTGTCGAGGTCGCCGTCATTGCCGACCTTGAAGCCAAGCCGGTTGCAGGCCGCCTTCGCTGCCTTGCGCAGCACCACCGAGTGATGCTGGTGCTCCTCGCTGGCGCGCAGATACACCGACTTGTCGTCGCGGTCCTCGATGTGGAGGCCGACTGTCTTTTCGTAGAAGGCGGCGCTCTTGTCGAGATCCGTGACGTCGAGCACGGCATGGCTGCTGCGGATGATGTTGAACGGCGGATCGAAAACGTGTGTCGGAACGGGCATCGGTGTTTCCTCAATTTGTGTCCGTCATTCCGGGATGGTCCGAAGGACCAGACCTGGAATCTCGAGGTTCCGGGTTCGCCGCTACGCGCCACCCCGGAACGACGTGCAATCAAATTCCCAGTTTCTGAATCTTGTGCGTCCCGCGCGCGAGCGAGACGTGCTTGGTTTCCATGTAGAAGTCGAACGAGTAGTCGCCGCCGTCGCGGCCGATGCCTGACGACTTCATGCCGCCGAACGGAGCCGGCAGATGGCGGACGTTTTCCGAGTTGAGCCAGATCATGCCGGCTTCCAGCGCATCCGCCACGCGCAGCGCGCGGCCCATGTCGCCGGTCCAGACATAGCCGGTCAGGCCGTATTGCACGCCATTGGCGATCTCGATCGCCTCTCGCTCGTCCTTGAACGGGATCACGGTCAGGAACGGGCCGAACACCTCCTCCTGCGCGACGCGCATTGCCGAGTTCGCGCCGGTGACCAGCGTCGGCTGCACATAGTGGCCGCCGCCGGGGCCGTCATGCGGCTGGCCGCCGACCGCGATCGTCGCGCCGTCCTTCTTTGCGACGTCGAAATAGCTGCACACCTTGGCGAGATGCCGCTCATGGATCAGCGGCCCGATCTCGGTGACGGGATCGAGGGGGTGGCCGACCTTGAGCGCCTTGACGCGCGCGGTCAGCTTCTCGATGAACTTGCCGGCGACGCTCTCCTGAACCAGCAGCCGACTCGACGACGTGCAGCGCTCGCCATTGAGCGAGTAGATCATGAACACGACGGCATCGAGCGCGCGGTCGAGGTCGGCATCGTCGAATACGATCACCGGGTTCTTGCCGCCGAGCTCGAAATGCACCCGCTTCAGGGTCGGCGCGCCCTGCGCCATGATCGCCGAGCCCGTCGCGCTTTCGCCGACGAAGCCGATCGCCTTGATGGCGGGGTGCTCGGTCAGCGCCTTGCCGGCCTCCTCGCCGAAACCATGCACGGTGTTGAGCACGCCGTCGGGGATGCCGGCCTGTTTTGCGAGTTTGACCAGCAGATCGGCGGTGACCGGCGACCATTCCGCCGGTTTATGCACCACGGTGCAGCCGGCGGCGAGCGCCGGCGCGATCTTCCAGGTCGAGAGCATGAACGGCGTATTCCACGGCGTGATCACGCCGACCGGGCCGATCGGCACGCGGGTCGAGATGTTCCAGTGCTCGTCCGAAGGCGTGTTGAGGCCGTCGCGGGCCTCGCCGCATTTGTCGGCGAAGAAGCGGAAATTCTCCGCGGCGCGGATCGCGGCCTTGGCCATGAAGCGGTGCGCCTGGCCGGTGTCGATGCATTCGAGCACGGCGATGTCGTCGGCGCGCGCCTCGATCGCATTGGCGACGCGATGCAGCAGCTTGCGGCGCTGCGCCGCCGGCATGTCGCGCCAGGCCTTGAAGGCCTTGGACGCGGCAGTCGCGGCACGGTCGATATCCTCGGCATTGCCGCGCGCGACGGTCGCCAGCACCGTGCCGTCGATCGGCGATTTCGTCTCGAAGGTCTGCCCGGAGGCCGCCGGCACGATCTTGCCGTCGATCATATGGCCGATGCCTTCGGCTTTCAAGCTTGCAAGCAGCGGGCCGGCGCGATCGCGGTTGGCTTGGAATACGTCGGCTGACGATTTCGCGGCGGCTTTATCCATTGACCGTCTCCACCTTCAGTGCATCGTGGATGTTGTTGCGCTTCCAGCTGGTGTCCTTGTCGTTGATCTGCATGTCGAACGACAACGCGAATTTGCTGTTGGCGAAGACCGGATCGAGATGGGCCGACAGCGCCTTGAAGATGTGCTCGCCGGCCTTCTTGCGGGTGGCGAGATCGCGGCCTTCGCCGAGCCGGAGCACCATGTCGAGGAAGCCGTAATTCTTGCGGCCGTCGGCGATCGCATAGTGCTCGCATCTGACGGCACGGACGCGGATGCCGCCGAGCGGGAAGATGCCGGTCTCGACCGCGGCCTTGCGGACCAGTTCGACCGTCGCGCCCATGTCGACGACATCGTCGAGATTGGCGGAGTATTCAAGCGTGAAATGCGGCATGCAGCGCTCCTGCTGAAGGCGTCAGGCGAAGTAGCAGCTCACGGAACCGTACGGTCCGTAGTCGGCTTGGATGGTGTCGCCCTTGCGGGTCTCGATCGGACGGATGAAGGAGCCCGCCAGCACGACCTGGCCGGCTTCCAGCGCCAGCCCGTTCGGCGCGATCTTGTTGGCGAGCCACGCCACCGCGGTCGCCGGATGATTCAACACGCCGGCGGCCAGACCGGTTTCCTCGAGCTGGCCATTTCGGAAGCACAACGCGCCGATCCAGCGCAGGTCGGCGTCCAGCGGGCGGATCGGCCGGCCGCCGAGCACGATACCGGCATTGGCGGCGTTGTCGGCGATGGTGTCGAAGATCTTGCGCGTCGCCTTGGTCTCGGGATCGACGCGCTCGACCCTGGTATCCAGGATCTCCAGCGCCGGTACCACGAAATCGGTGGCGTTGAGCACATCGAACAGCGTGCAGTTCGGCCCAGCCAGACGATGCTTCATCACGAAGGCGAGCTCGGCCTCGACGCGGGTGGCGATGAAGCGGTCGGTCGGCACCAGGCCGCCATCGGCGAAGAACATGTCGTCGAGCAGGATTCCGGAATCGGGCTCGTCGATATTGAGCGCGCTCTGCATCGCCTTTGAGGTCAGGCCGATCTTGTGGCCCTTGACGACGCGGCCCTGCGCCACCTTCATCTCGACCCAGGCCTTCTGAATCGCGTAGGCGTCTTCGAGGGTGATGCGGGGGTATTCCAGCGAGAGCTGGCGGATTTGCTTGCGGGTCTTTTCCGCGCCGTCGAGCCGTTCGGCGGCACCGCGGATATCGTCCTTGGAGAGGGCCATGCGTGCTACACAAAAGTGGATGTCGGGAGATGATTAACATGTTAAATGAATTTCCGCAAACTGAATCAGGGCATGCTGCGACGCAAAAATTTGTTGCGCAGGATTAGGTAATGGCGCGCAAAAATTCGAACGACATTCAGCCCGGGCAGGGCGACGACGCGGCGGCGCGACGGACCCCGATGCGCGAGTTTTCGCGCTCGCTGCCGATGTCGCTGCTTCGCGCCCGCGAGGCGGTGATGCGGCAATTCCGTCCGTCGCTGCGCAATCACGGGCTGACCGAGCAGCAATGGCGGATCCTGCGCGCGCTCACCGCGGTCGACGAGATCGAGGTCACCGAACTGGCGCGCATGGCGTTTCTGCTCGGCCCGAGCCTATCGCGAATCCTTCGCGATCTCGAGGGCCGCGCGTTGATCGAGCGCAAGGCGGCGGAGAACGACGCGCGGCGCGCGGTGGTCTCGATCTCCGCCAAAGGGTTGAAGCTGATCGAGGCGGTGGCGCCGACGTCGGAGGTGATCTATGCCGAGATCACCCGGCGCTTCGGGGCGCGCAAGCTTGCCGAATTGCAGGAGATGCTGGGCGCGCTCGAAGCGAGCCTGGCCGGAATGGGCTCGTCCGATGACGCCGAAGTCGAGGCTGACGAGTAGCTGCGATCATGCGCGGCATTCGCCCTCAGGCCATGTAGGGCACGCGCGAAATCACGTTGATGGCGCGGAATTCGGCAATCCAGCCCGCAACCTTCGAGTGGGACCATTCGATATGGCGGCGCAAGATGGCTGCCGCCGCGTCGCCGTCCCGCGCGCGCAAAGCCTCGATGATCACCAGATGCTCGTCCATGAAGGAATCGATCTGCGGCGCGGTCAGGGCGACCTGGATGTGCTTGCCGATCACGAACGCACAATGGGTGCGCTTGAGCGCTTCGATCATCTCGCGATTGGCGCCGTAGCCCAGGCAGCGGATATGGAGGTCGCCTTCGATCTCATCGAGTTCGCCGACGCCGACGCGGTCGCGATGCTGGATCCCCTCGCGCAGCCGCTCCGCCATCCGGTCGAGCAGGGCGGCAGGAATCGTCGCCGTCGCGGATTTGAGGAGCAGCGGCTCGAGCGTTGCGCGCACCTCGAAGATGTCGCGGAGGCGGTCCTCGTCCAACGGCACCACGTACCAGTGCGCCTTGGCGCCCTTCTCGAGGATGCCGATCGCCTGCGCACGCAGCAGCAGGTTGCGCGCCACCGTGCGCCCCACCCGGAAATGCCGCGCCAATGCGAGCTCGCTGACGCGGAAGCGTCCGAACAGCGACCGGTAAATGATCTCACGTTCGAGCTTGTAGTAGAGGGTATCCCAGGCGTCGCTGCGCACGGCGTCGACGGGGCCGTCGGTCAGCCCGAACATCTCCGGTGTGATCGGGACGCGCCGAGGGTCGGCCTTGCGCTTGCCGGCGATGACGCCGCGACCATCGAACCGGCGCACCAGGCCGATATGCTCGAGCTGTTCGAAAGCCTGCCGCACCGGAGAGCGGCTGGAGCCGAACAAGGTCGCGATCGCCGATTCGGAGAGAACCGTTCCGGGTGGAACGTCGCCGGCCCGGATGTGCTTTGCCAATGCGCTCTTGATCAGCGCGTAAGCCGGCTGTTTTCGTCTGGTTTGCGATTTCGCTCGTGGAATCGACATGGAATGGCTGCCCGCTGGCCACACTATCACGTGATCGCGTCATGGTCGCTCGTAGCAGGCATTTACGCACCTCTGCCAGCGAACTTTTGACTATTGCGTGCAATGTGCAATCATGTTTAGCTGGATCAAACGCCAGATTGATGGTCGCCGTTGTACGTCTTGTGCACTGCAGCGGCGCTCACGTTTGCTCGTCGCGCCGTTTGATGGCTGCGGATGGGCCGACAGATCGACGCGTCCGCTCGTCTCAACGCAGCCGACAGCAAGCTCGGCGCATCACAGGGAGGATGGAATGAAACTGACGAGACGTGAGTTTTCCGCCGGTTTGGCGGCAGGTCTCGCTGCACCGGCGCTGATGCGCAGCGCTTGGGCGCAGGGTGCGACGATCAAGATCGGCATGTGCGTGCCGGTAACCGGACCCGCCGCGGAGCAGGGGCTGTGGGCCCAGAACGGCGCCAAGCTGGCGCTGGCCGCGGTCAACAAGGCCGGCGGCGTGCTCGGCAAGCAGGTCGAGCTCGTCATCGAGGACGATCAGACCACCAATCCCGGCATCGTGCTGGCATTCTCCAAGCTCGCCGCGCAATCCGACATCGTTGCATTCCTCGGCTCGATCCGTTCGACCCAGGTGCAGGCGATGGCGCCCGACGTGATCAAGGTCGGCAAGCCCGTGATGATCGGCGGCACCAATCCCGATCTCACCCATTCCGGCAATCCCTGGCTGTTCCGCTTCCGTCCGAACGACAATTATTCCGGCCGCGTGATCGCCGACTTCGGCGTCAACACGCTCGGCAAGAAGAAATGGGCGATCGTGCATTCCACCGACGCCTTCGGCACCGCGGGCGGCAAGGCACTCTCGGAAGCGCTGACCAAGCTCGGCGCGCCGCCGGTGCTCGACCAGGGCTATGCCAACCAGAGTCAGGACTTCACCCCGGTCGTGCTGGCCGTGAAGCAGTCCGGCGCTGACGTGCTCGGCACCTACTTCACCTTCGAGAACGATCTCGGCATCTTCGCCCGCCAGCTGCGCCAGCTCGGCGTCAATATCCCCTGGGTCGGCTCGCCCTCGGTGGTGGCGGTCTCCTCGACCAAGCTCGCCGGCCCCGCGCTGTTCAACACCTACGGTGTCGCCGACTTCGCCGAGGATTCGAGCGATGCCGCGAAGGCGTTCGGCAAGGCCTATCGCGATGCCTACAAGACCGCGCCCGACAACCAGAGCGCCTGGCCGTACGATGCGATCACCATCCTGTCGGCGGCGATCAACAAGGCCGGCTCGACCGATCCGAACAAGATCCGCGACGCCATCCTTGCGACGCAGAAGTTCGCCGGCGCCGAGGGCGAGTACAATTTCGACAAGAACGGCGACGGTCTGCACGGCTACAATGTCGTGAAGAACGACAAGGGCAAGATCGTCTACGACAAGCATATCGACTTCAACGATTGATAGCGGTTCGGCCTCTCCGGGTCGCCTCGGAGAGGCCGTTCGTTCGCGACACAATTCTCAGATCGAGCGCTCGTCATGGATCTCGTCCTCCAACTGCTCTTTACCGGAATCGGCATTGGCGCGGTCTACGCGCTGGTCGCGCTCGGTTTCGTGCTGATCTTCCGTGCCACCAACGTAGTGAACTTCGCGCAAGGCGAGTTCTCGATGGTGGCCGCCTATCTGATGGTGGTGTTCTCGGTCGATCTCGGCTGGCCTTACTGGCTGTCGTTCCTGATCGCGCTCGCCGGCATGGCGTTGTTCGGCGTCATCTTCAATCTCGGCGTCTACTATCCACTGCGCAATCGCACCTATCTGCCCGTGATCATCGCCACCATTGGTGCCTCGATCCTGCTGTCGAATTCGGTGCTTGCGATCTATGGCCCGCAGCCGCAGGTGCTGCAGGGCTGGTTCGATACGCCCGGCATTCAGCTCGGCCCGGTCTATCTCGACAGCCAGTATCTTCTGATCATCGGCGTCACGATCCTCTTGGTGCTGTTCAATTTCTGGTTCTTCGAGAAGACGCTGCTCGGCAAGAAGCTGCAGGCGACCTCGCAGGACAAGGAAATGGCCTCGCTGCTCGGCATTTCCGTTTCCACCATGATCATGATCACCTTCATCTATTCGGCCGTGCTCGGCGGTCTCGCCGGCATCCTGGTCGCGCCGGTGCTGTTCGTCTCGATCCAGATGGGCTCGACGATTGCGCTGAAGGCGTTTGCCGCGACCATCATCGGCGGCTTCGGTGACGTCGCCGGCGCCATCGTCGGCGGCCTCGCGCTCGGCGTCATCGAGACGTTCGGTGCAGCCTACATTTCGGTGCCATACAAGGACGGCTTTGCCTTCCTGGTGCTGATCGCTTTCCTGGTGTTCCGGCCGCAGGGCATCTTCGGCGAACGTGTCGCGGAGAAAGCATGAGCGCCACCGACAACATGATCCCCGCGCCGGCCGTGCGCTCGAAGCCGTTGATCATCCGCCATCTGCCGTACTTCATCGGCGCCGCGGTGCTGGTGGCGCTCGCCGCCGGCATGCAGTTCGACGGTTACATCCTCAACATCCTGCTGCAGGCCACGACCTTCTCGATCGCGGTGTTCGGGCTGTCGGTCGTGCTCGGCCTGTGCGGCCAGATCAACCTCGCGCAGGCCGCGTTCTTCGGCTTCGGCGCCTATGCGGTCGGGCTCGGGACCGCGGATCTGCATCTGAACTTCTGGCTCTGCCTGGTTGGCGCCTGCGCGATCACGCTGATCGCCGGCGCGTTCCTCGGCATGTCGACGCTCAGATTGGGCGGGCACTACCTTGCGATGGTGACGATCTCGTTCCAGCAGATCGTGACGCTGGTGATGATCAACGCCATCGGCGTGACCCACGGGCCGGACGGCGTTGCCAATATTCGCCGGCCGGAGCTGTTCCAGTCCTCGCAGAGCTATCTGGCCTTCTGCGTCGCGATGCTCGCGATCGTCGGCTATCTGGTCTGGCATCTGCCGGACACCAAGCTCGGCCGCGCCATGCGCGCGGTGCGCGACAACGAGCTTGCGGCGGGCGTCAACGGCATCGACGTGTTCCGCACCAAGATCTACGCCTTCGGGCTCTGCGCGTTGCTCGGCGGTCTGGCCGGCGGTCTGTTCGCCGGCGGCTTCGCCTATGTCAGCCCGGATCAGTTCTCGTTCGCGGAATCGATCGTGTTCCTGACCATGTCGCTGCTCGGCGGCGTGGCCTCGCCGATCGGCTCGGTGATCGGTACGGGCCTCTTGATCCTGATCCCGGAATGGCTGCGCTTCCTCAAGAGCGTGCCCGGACTTTATCTGGCGATCTATGGCCTGTTCGTGATCCTGATCATCCGCTTCATGCCCGACGGTATCTGGGGTTTTGTGTCGGACGCATTCACGCGCTGGCGTGCGCACACCAAGGCGCCGCCGGCCGCGGCGGCCTTGCAGCTCAAGCCGGCGACGTCAGGCGGCGACATCGTGCTCGAAGTGACCGGGCTCTCGAAGCATTTCGGCGGCCTCAAGGCGGTGGACGGCGTCGATATCGCGGTGAAGCGCGGCGGCGTGCACGCGCTGATCGGGCCCAACGGCTCCGGCAAGACCACGACGCTGAACGTGCTGTCCGGTCTCTACAAGGCGACCGCGGGCAGGATCGTGCTCGACGGCACCGACATCACCAATATGGCGCCGCATCAGCGCACGGCGGCGGGCCTCGGACGCACCTTCCAGAACATCCGCCTGTTCCGTTCGATGACCGCGCTGGAGAATGTCGAGATCGGCGCCGAACGGCCCGGCAACACCATGATCGGGAAGGGCGAGGACGCGCTGACCGAGCGCGCGATGGAGGCGCTGACCTTCGTCGGGCTCGGCAACCGCGCCAACGAATTGATCTCGAGCTTCTCTTACGGCCACCAGCGCCTGATCGAGATCGCGCGGGCGCTGGCGTCGAACCCGACGCTGCTGCTGCTCGACGAGCCGGCGGCCGGCCTCAACTCGACCGAGAAGCTCGAGCTGCATGAGCTGCTCAAGCGCATCGCAGCCCAGGGCCTCACGATCCTGATCATCGATCACGACATGACGCTGGTCTCGGAAGCCGCCCAGCACATCACGGTGCTGAACTTCGGACGCCGCATCGCGGATGGCGAGTCCATGGCGGTGCTGCGCCATCCCGACGTCGTCTCCGCCTATCTCGGGAGCGAATGATGCCGCTGCTCGAAATCCGCAATCTCGTGGTCCGCTACGGCGAGATCGAGGCGCTGCGCGGCGTCACCATCGCCGTGGAGCAGGGCCAGGTGGTCACGCTGCTCGGCGCCAACGGCGCCGGCAAGTCGACCACGTTGCGCGCGATCTCAGGCCTCGCCAAGCCCGCCTCCGGCGACATTATGTTCGACGGCCACTCGATCGCGGGCCTCGGGCCGGAAGCGATCGTCCGGCTCGGCATTTCGCATGTGCCGGAAGGCCGCCGCGTGTTTCCGGGCCTCACCGTGAAAGAGAACATCATGCTCGGCGCGTCGAACCGGAAGGTGTCGGCGTCGCAGATCTCGCGCGAGGCCGACGCGATGTTCGACCTGTTTCCGGACATCCGCGCCTTTTCCAACGCGCTCGGTTGGACGCTGTCGGGCGGCCAGCTGCAGATGGTCGCGGTGGCGCGCGGCCTGATGGCCAAGCCGCGGCTGTTGCTGCTCGACGAACCGTCGCTCGGGCTGGCGCCTGTCATCGTGCAGGCGGTGTTCCGCATCATTTCGCAGATCAGGAAGGACACCACGGTCTTGCTCGTCGAGCAAAATGCGCGCATGGGACTGTCGGTCGCCGATCACGGCTTCGTCCTGGAAACGGGGCGGATCGTGTTGGGCGGCAAGCCCGACGAATTGTGGGGCAATGAAGCCATCGCCGCGGCCTATCTCGGCGGCCACGCCAAGACCCACGCCTGACAACGTCCTGTGCTTTACTGAGCGAGCTGGTTTTTCATGGTCACCATCAAGGTCGATAACCTCATCAACTTCGTGTCCGAGGTGTTTTCCCATTCGGAGTCCTCTCCGGAAGAGGCGAAGCGCATCGCGACCTATCTGACGACAGCGAACCTCACCGGGCATGACAGCCACGGCGTGATCCGCGTGCCCGTCTATGTCAGGTGGAAGAAGATGGGCTCGATCGTGCCGAACCAGACTGCGGAGGTGGTGGTCGACACGCCGTCGCTCGCGGTGGTCGACGGCAAGTTCGGCTATGGCCAGACCGTCACGCCGGTTGCGGTCAAGCTCGGCATCGAGAAGTGCAAGAAGGCGGGGCTCGCCGCGGTCGCGCTGCGCAACTCCGGTCATCTCGGCCGCGTCGGCGACTGGGCCGAGATGGCCGCCGCCGAAGGCCTTGTTTCAATTCATTTCGTGACCGCGGCCGGCTCGCTGCTGGTTGCGCCTTACGGCGGCGTCGAGAAGCGCCTGTCCACTGCGCCGTATTGCGTCGGCATTCCACGTCAGGGCCAGGATCCGATTGTGCTCGATTTTGCGACCTCGGTTGTCGCCGAGGGCAAGTGCCTGGTCGCAAGCCGCGGCGGCAAGAAGCTGCCGACCGGCGCGCTCGTCGATGCCGACGGCACGCTGAGCGAGGATCCGCACGTGCTGTATGGTCCGTACACGCCGGACGGACCGCGCGACCACACCAAGGGAACCGGCGCGATCCGCGCCTTCGGCGATCACAAGGGCTCGGGTCTCGCGTTCATCTGCGAACTGCTCGGTGGCGCGTTGACCGGCACCGGCGCGACGTCGTCGGACCGGCGCTTCGCCAACGGCATGATGGCGTTCTACATCGACCCGAAGGTGATCGACACCAGCAATTTCTTCGACGACGAAATCACCCGCTATACCGATTTCATCCGCGCCACCAAGCCGATCGCAGGCACGGATTCCGTATTGGTTCCGGGCGATCCGGAGCGGAAAACCCGTGCCGATCGCACCAGGAACGGCATCCCCTTGCCTGACGACACCTGGGCGGCGATAGTGAATACCGCGCGCGAAGTCGGCGTCAGCGAAGTTTCTATCCAGCGGGCGACCAGCTGAAAGCTCGTCCCCCAATAAACCGCAAAGGGAAACGCGATCAATGGCAAACAAGGTCAAGCAAGTCTGGGCATCGGGCAAGGCGGTGGTGAACGCGTGGCTCGCGATCCCCTCGGGATTCTCCGCCGAAGTGATCGCGCAATGCGGCTTCGACAGCGTCACCGTCGACATGCAGCACGGTGTGCAGGATTATCAATCGATGGTGCAGTGCTTCCAGTCGATGCACGCCCATCCGGTGACGCCGATGGTCCGCGTGCCCTGGAACGAGCCCGGCATCATCGGCAAGGTGCTCGACGGCGGCGCCTATGGAGTGATCTGCCCGATGGTCAACACGCCGCAGGAAGCCAAGAACCTCGTCTCCTACGCAAAATATCCGCCGAAGGGCGTGCGCTCCAACGGCCCGATCCGCGCCGGTATGTACGGCTCGGCCGGCACCTATCAGCAGACCGCCAACGACGAGATCGTGCTGCTGCCGATGATGGAGACCAAGACCGCGGTCGAGAACATGGAAGCGATCCTCGATGTCGAAGGCATCGACGGCGTGTATATCGGCCCGTCCGATCTCGGCTTCTCCTACGGCCTGGTGCCGAAGCTCGATCGCGACGAGCCGGAGATCCTCAAGATCTACGAGAAGATCATCAAGGAGTGCGGCAAGCGCGGCCTCAATCCAGGCATCCACTGCTCGGGCGCCGAGGGCGCGGTGCGCGCAATCAACATGGGCTTCAAGCTCGTGACGCTGTCGAACGAAGTCGGCCTGATGCAGGTCTACGCCAAGATGCAGGTCAACGCGACCCGCGAGAAGTCCGGCGGCAAGGCGTAAGCTCCGTCCGCGATGTTAGCTCTGTTCCCTCGCCCCGCTCTCTTGTCGCCGAAGCCCGCCTTCGGGCGAAGGCGGATGCGGGGAGAGGGTTGGGGTGAGGGGCCTCTATCCGGCGAGCACCATCGTTGTAAGTGACATCGTGCCTCGCCCCTCACCCGGATCGCTGACGTGATCCGACCTCTCCCCGTAAAGGACGGGGAGGAGTGAAGAAGACACCAAGGAGAACTCCCATGGCCACGGCACAAGTGATCCGCCTGCACGCCGACGACAGCGTCCTGATCGCGCGCGCGAGCCTGCCGCCGGGGCTGGAGGTCGCCGATGGCGTCACCACCGTCGATCGGATCCCCGCGGGCCACAAGGTCGCGATCAAGCCGATCGCGCAAGGCGAGCCGATCCGGCGCTACGGCCAGATCATCGGCTTCGCGACCCAGGCGATCGCGCCCGGCCAGCACGTGCATACCCAGAACTGCGGCATGGGCGATTTCGCCAAGGATTATGCCTACGGCGTCGACGTCAAGCCGGTGCCGAACTTCGATCTGCCGGCGACCTTCGAAGGCATCCGCCGCGCCGACGGCCGCGTCGCGACCCGCAACTATATCGGCATCCTCACCTCGGTGAATTGCAGCGCCCATGTCGCCGGCATCGTGGCCGACATGTTCAAGAAGAATCCGTTCACCGGCGACAATCCGCTCGCCGATTACCCGAATGTCGACGGCGTCGTCGCGCTGACCCACAAGACCGGCTGCGGCATGACCCAGGACGAGCCCTTGGCGCTGCTCCGCCGCACGCTCGGCGGCTATGCGCGGCACGTCAATTTCTCCAACGTCATCGTGCTCGGCCTCGGCTGCGAGGTGAACCAGATCGGCGGCCTGATGCAGGAGCAGAAGCTCGCCGGCCGCCTGCGCGCGATGGACATCCAGGAGGTCGGCGGCACCCGCAAGACGGTGGAAGCCGGCGTTGCCTTCGTGAAGGAGGCGCTCGCCGATGCCAACAAGGTCAAGCGCGAGGCGGTGCCGGCGAGCGAGCTCACCGTGGCGCTGCAATGCGGCGGCTCGGATGGTTACTCCGGCGTATCTGCCAATCCGGCGCTCGGCGCGGCGAGCGATTTGCTGGTCCGTCACGGCGGCACCGTGATCCTCTCGGAGACGCCCGAGACCTATGGCGCCGAGCATCTGTTGACTCGCCGCGCCGTCAGCCGCGAGGTCGGTGAGAAGCTGGTCGGCCTGATGCGCTGGTGGGAGGAGTACACCCAGCGTGAGGGCGCTGAGATGAACGCCAATCCGAGTCCCGGCAACAAGGCCGGCGGTCTCACCACCATCCTGGAGAAGTCGCTCGGCGCGATGGCCAAGGCCGGCAGCACCAACCTCGTCGACGTCCTCAACTATGCCGAACCCGTCACCAAGAAGGGCTTTGTGTTCATGGACACGCCCGGCTACGACCCGGTCGCGGCGACCGGGCAGGTCGCGGGCGGCGCCAACCTCGTCTGCTTCACCACCGGCCGCGGCAGCGTGTTCGGCTGCAAGCCCGCGCCGTCGATCAAGCTCGCCACCAACACGCCGATGTACAAGCGGATGGAAGACGACATGGACGTCAATTGCGGCACCATCCTCGACGGCGAAGAGAGCGTGCAGGAATGCGGCCAGCGCATCTTCGACCTCATCCTCAAGACCGCCTCGGGCCAGCCGACCAAGAGCGAGAGCTTTGACTTCGGCGGCGCCGAATTCGCGCCGTGGGTGCTCGGCGCGACGATGTAGTTTAGAGCCACGATCTAGCCCTTCACTCCGCCGTCGTCCCTGCCGAGTGCGCTATTGCGCACGGAGCAGGGACCCATAACCACCGGCCGTAGTGTGTGCAAGGCATCCGCCACCTTCTTTCATCAATAGGATCACGCGGTATGGGTCCCTGCTTTCGCAGGGACGACGAGGAAGTACGTTGGCGAATGCAGCTTCCCGGACTACGCTGCCCCTCCATCCGGAGCTACGGATGGGGCGGAGGAAGCATGCGTGCGCGTCGGTTGGGAATTGTCGGATGCATCGCATTTCTCGCCGCTTTGAGCCTCGGCGTCGGTTCGGCTGACGCCGCAACCATAGTCGCGCTTGGCGCGAGCAATACCTACGGCAAGGGCGTGGCGCGCAATCAGGCCTATCCCGCGCAGCTCGAAGCGATCTTGCGGGCGAAGGGATTGAACGTCCGTGTCGTGAACGCCGGCATCAACGGCGATACCACGGAAGGGATGCTGCAACGCCTGGACCGCGCCGTCCCGAACGGGACCCGTGCGGTTATTTTGCAGCCAGGCGGCAATGATCGACGCAAGGGCAGCCCAGACCGGACAGCGGATATTCAAAGTCGCCTCAGCGCCCGCGGCATCGCGGTGATCATGCTCCCTAACGGGATGCTGGGTGGACTCCCCCATCAGCCCGATGGTGTGCATTTGACCCCCGAGGGCTATCACATGCTCGCCGAGCAACTCGCGTCGCAGGTATCCGGCGCGATCGGCCGCTAGCTATCGCGTAGCCCGGATGAAGCCAACGGGTCGCGCGAATGCGCGCCCGATGACGAGCTCCGCGCAATCCGGGACTCTTCCTGCGGATGAAGACCCCGGATTTCGCTTCGCTCCATCCGGGCTACGGATCACGCCCTTACCTTGGGCACCCCATGCCCGTTGTTAGTGCTTGATGTCGACCGGCAGCAGTGTTCTGCTCAAAAAAGCTGCTGGAGCCCTCGGTCCGTGTCGATATCAGTCGCACTGCATCACGTCACGCACTACAAATACGACCGGCCGATCGATCTCGGGCCTCAGACCATTCGGCTTCGGCCCGCGCCGCATACGCGCACGCCGATCACAAGCTACTCGCTCAAGGTCTTGCCCGCCAATCACTTCGTGAACTGGCAGCAGGACCCGCAGGGCAACTGGCTGGCGCGCTACGTCTTTCCGGAGAAGACCACCGAGCTCAAGGTCGAGGTCGATTTCACCGCTGACATGACGGTGGTCAATCCGTTCGACTTCTTCGTCGAGCCCTTTGCCAACAGCTTTCCGTTCGAGTATCCCGGCGATCTCAAGACCGAACTCGCGCCCTATCTCGAGACCGATGAGCCCGAGCCGTTGCTCGCGGCTTACCTGAAGGAGATTCCGCGCCAGGCTGACAGCACCGTCAACTTCCTGGTCGAGCTGAACGCGCAGCTGCAAAAGAAGATCAGCTACGTGATCCGCATGGAGGCCGGCATCCAGACGCCGGAGGAGACGCTTGCCGCGGGCTCCGGCTCCTGCCGCGACTCGGCGTGGCTCTTGATCCAGACGCTGCGCCACCTCGGGCTCGCCGCGCGTTTCGTCTCCGGATATCTCATTCAGCTGCGGCCGGACATCGATCCGCTCGAGGGGCCGCGCGAGGTCGAGAGCGATTTCACCGACCTGCACGCCTGGGCCGAGGTCTATCTGCCGGGCGCGGGCTGGATCGGTTTCGACGTCACCTCCGGCATGCTGACGGGCGAGGGCCACATCCCGGTCTGTGCCACGCCGCACTATCGCTCGGCCGCGCCGGTGACCGGCACCGCGGGCGTTGCCAATGTCGAGTTCGGCTTCGAGATGAGCGTCAAGCGCATCGGCGAGGCGCCGCGCATCACCAAACCATTCTCCGATGAATCCTGGGCGCGGCTCGACCGGCTCGGCGAGCAGGTCGATGCCGACCTGGGGAAAGACGATGTGCGCCTGACCATGGGCGGCGAGCCGACCTTCGTTTCGGTCGACGATCTGGAATCGCCGGAGTGGAATGTCGCCGCGGTCGGCCCGACCAAGCGCGCGCTCGCCGACGAATTGATCCGCAAGCTGCGCACGCGGTTCGCGCCGGGCGGCCTGCTGCATTACGGCCAGGGCAAATGGTATCCCGGCGAGAGCCTGCCGCGCTGGGCGTTCGGTCTCTACTGGCGCAAGGACGGCAAGCCGATCTGGAAGAATGCCGAGCTGATCGCCGGCATCGAGAACTCGCGGAAGGCCGAGATCGCGGAGGCCCAGCGTTTCGTCGAAGTAACAGCAACCAAGCTTGGTCTCGGCGCCGACTATGCCATGCCGGCTTATGAAGACCCCGCCTTCTGGCTGCAGCGTGAGGCCGGCCTGCCGGCCAATGTCAGCCCGGCGAATTCCAAGCTGACCGATCCGGAAGAGCGCGCCCGGATGGCGCGGGTGTTCGATGAGGGGCTGACCACGCCGAAAGGTTACGTGCTGCCGATCCAGCGCTGGAGCCCGCTCGGCGATCGTGTGCCGGCACGCTGGCGCAGCGAGCGCTGGAAGATCCGGCGTAGCCATCTATTCCTGTCGCCCGGCGACTCGCCGCTGGGCTTGCGGCTTCCGATCGCCTCGCTCGAATATGTGCCACCGGACGATTATCCCTACGTCGTCGAACGCGATCCGATGGCGCCGCGCGATGCGCTTTCTGACGAGCTGCAGCAGGCCTTGAAGGAGATTCCCGAACCGCTGCCGGTGCGCACCGCGATGTCGATCGAGGTTCGCGACGGCGTGCTGTGCGCCTTCATGCCGCCGGTCGAGAAGGTCGAGGATTATCTCGATCTGATCGCAGCGATCGAAGCCGCCGCCGAGGAGCTGCAGCTGCAGGTGCACGTCGAGGGTTACGGACCGCCTTTCGATCCGCGCATCGAGGTGATCAAGGTGACGCCGGATCCCGGCGTGATCGAGATCAATGTGCAGCCCGCGCAAAGCTGGCGCGAGGCCGTCGACATCACGCTCGGCCTCTATGAGGACTCCGCCAAGACGCGGTTAGGGGCCAACCGTTTCCTGATCGACGGCCGCCACACCGGCACCGGCGGCGGCAACCACATCGTGGTCGGCGGCAGCAGGCCGGAGGATTCACCGTTCCTGCGCCGGCCCGATCTGTTGAAGAGCCTCGTGCTGTACTGGCAGCGTCATCCGTCGCTGTCCTATCTGTTTTCCGGCATGTTCATCGGCCCGACCAGCCAGGCGCCGCGCATCGACGAGGCGCGGCATGACGGGCTCTATGAGCTGGAGATTGCGCTCTCGCACGTGCCGCCGCCGGGCATGGATGCGCCGCTGTGGCTGGTCGATCGCCTGTTCCGGCATATCCTGGTCGACATCACCGGCAACACCCACCGCGCCGAGATCTGCATCGACAAGCTCTATTCGCCCGACGGCCCGACCGGCCGGCTCGGCCTGGTCGAATTCCGCGCGCTCGAAATGCCGCCCGACCCGCGGATGTCGCTGGCGCAGCAATTGTTGATCCGCGCGCTGATCGCAAAGCTGTGGCGTGAGCCGCAGCAGGGCCGGTTCGTGCGCTGGGGCACCGCGCTGCATGACCGCTTCATGCTGCCGCATTTCCTCTGGGAGGATTTCTTGGGCGTGCTCGCCGAGCTGAAGCAATCCGGCTACGATGTCGAGCCGGAATGGTACCAGGCACAGCTCGAATTCCGCTTCCCCGCCTTCGGCCGCGTTCATCACGGCGGCGTCGGTCTCGAACTGCGGCAGGCGCTCGAGCCCTGGCATGTGCTGGGCGAGGAGGGCACCTCGGGCGGCACCGTGCGCTACGTCGATTCGTCGGTCGAGCGTCTGCAGGTGAAGGCGACCGGATTCGTCGAGGGGCGCCATGTCATCACCTGCAACGGCAGACGGATGCCGATGACCGAGACCGGCCGTGCCGGCGAGGCGGTCGCCGGTGTTCGTTTCAAGGCCTGGCAGCCGGCCTCCGGCCTGCATCCGACCATTCCCGTGCATGCGCCGCTGACGTTTGACCTGATCGATACCTGGAACGGCCGCTCGCTCGGCGGCTGCGTCTATCATGTCGCCCATCCCGGCGGCCGCAACTACGAGACCAAGCCGGTCAATTCCTACGAGGCCGAGGCGCGGCGGCTGGCGCGCTTCCAGGAGCACGGCCATACCCCCGGCAAGATCGAGACGCCGCCGGAGGAACGCACAATTGAGTTTCCCTTGACCCTCGACTTGCGGACGCCGCTCCTGCACTAATTGTGTCAAGGGGAAGTGGAATGACCGCATCGGGTGGCCAAGGCAATAGTCAAGGCAGCAGTCAGGAGAGCAGGGCCCGTCCCGGTCAGCGCCGGATGGCGCAGTGGACCCGCGACTATGTCCGGCTGCCCGGCATTCCCGACGAGTATATTGCAGACAACGGCGCGCCGCGGCCGGTCTGGGCCCGCTTCTTCGACGCCTTTGCCGCGCTGTCGCCGGCCGATATCGAGCGCCGCTTCGCCTCCGCCGATCGCCATCTGCATGAGGCTGGCGTCACCTATCGCGCGCCGGGCGACACTTCCGACCGGATCTGGCCGCTCAGCCATCTGCCGCTGATCATCGACGCGGCGGACTGGCGCCAGCTCGCCGCCGGTGTCGCGCAGCGCGCGCAGCTTCTGGAGATGGTGCTGGCCGATCTCTACGGCGAAGGCCGCCTCGTTGCCGACGGAGCCATCCCTGCCGCTGCGATCGCCGGCAGCAGCGAGTATCTGCGCGCGGTCAGCGGCATCAAGCCGCCGGGGGGCCGCTATCTGCATCTCTATGCCGCCGACATCGGCCGCGGGCCCGACGGCCGCTGGTGGGTGCTCGGCGATCGCACGCAGGCACCGTCGGGCGCGGGCTATGCGCTGGAAAACCGCCTGGTGCTGTCACGCGCCTTTTCCAATCTCTACAAGTCGATGAATGTCGAGCGCGTCGCGCCGTTCTTCGAGGGGTTCCGCGATTCGCTGCGCGCCAGCGCCGATCGCGACGAGCCGCGGATCGGCCTGCTGACGCCCGGCGCGTTCAGCGAGACCTACTTCGAGCACGCCACGCTGGCGCGCTATCTCGGTTTCCTGCTGGTCGAGGGCGACGATCTTGCGGTCTCCGGCGACCGCGTCCACATCCGCACCGTCGCCGGGCTGAAGCGGCTCGACGTGCTGCTGCGCCGGGTCGATTCCAACATGCTCGATCCGCTCGAGCTTGACGCGTCCTCCTATCTCGGCGTGCCCGGGCTTGTCGAGGTTCTGCGCAAGGGCGGCGTCGTGGTCGCCAACATGCCTGGCTCCGGCGTGATGGAGGCGAGGGCGCTGCTCGGCTTCCTGCCCAATCTGTGTCGGCGCCTGCTCTCTGAAGACCTGATGATGCCGCACATCGCGACCTGGTGGTGCGGCCAGAAATCCGCCCGCGAAGAAGTGCTATCGCGGCTCGACGAGTTCGCGATCGAAGGCGCCTATGGCCGCGGCGTTGCGGATTTTCCCGGCAACGGACCGGTGCTCCCGGGCGAATTGTCGGCCGCGGACCGCGACCGCCTGAAGGATGCCATCAGTCATCGCGGCATCGATTATGTCGGTCAGGAGCTCGTGCGGCTGTCGACCACGCCGGTATGGGAGAACGGCCGCATCGCGCCGCGTCCGTTCGTGTTGCGGGTGTTCGCGGCGGCGACGCCGAGCGGCTGGACTGTGCTGCCCGGCGGCTTCTGCCGGATTGCCGATCGGGCCGATGCGCGCGCGGTGTCGATGGGCGATGGCGCGGTGTCCGCCGACGTCTGGGTGGTCTCCGACAAGGCGGTTGAGACCTCGACCCTGCTGCCGGCGGTCGACACCGTCCGCATCCGCCGCATCGCCGGCGTGCTGCCGAGCCGCGCCGCCGACAATCTGTTCTGGCTCGGCCGCTATCTGGAGCGCGCCGAGGCTACCATCCGGCTGATCCGCGCGCTGTGCACGCCGCTGCGCGATCCTGCGCGCGCGAATTCGAACGGCTCGGCGCCGGCGATGCATTCGGCCGAGCGCATCCAGCGCATGCTGGTCGCCTGGGGCGCGGCCTCGCAGACCGCGCGCGCCAATCTCGCCAAGGTCGCGCTCGAAGCGCTGCAGAGCGAGGAGAAATTCGGCTCGGCGCTGTCGCTGGTGCGATCCGCGCAGCGCACCGCGATCTCGCTCCGCGAGCGGCTGTCGCCGGACGCCTGGCAGGTCATCACCGAGATGGCTGATCGGCTCGCCATCGAGGTTCATGACGATGACGGCGTTGTCAGCGCCGCCGAACTGACCTTGCAGGAGCTCGCAAGCTTCGCCGGCCTCGCGCAGGAAAACATGAACCGCGCCGCCGGCTGGCGTTTCCTCGAGATGGGCCGCCGCGCCGAGCGCGCCGTCAACACCACGCGCTTTGCCCGTCAATTCGCCTACGACGAAGCCGGTGATGAGGATCTCGACGTTCTGCTCACGCTGGTGGACTGCCAGATCACTTATCGCTCGCGCTATCTGGTGCAGCCGCTGCTCGCACCGGTGCGCGATCTGGCGGTGCTCGACCCCTACAATCCGCGCTCGGTCGCATTCCAGGTCGCGGCGCTGAACGAGCATATTGCCGCGCTGCCGAGCCTGAAGGAGCACGGCCTGATCGAGCGGCCGCAGCGTCTTGCCGTCGCGGTGGAGGCAATGCTCACAACGGCTGAAGCCTCGAGCCTCGACGTCAAGACGCTGTTCGCGCTGGAGCAGGATCTGCTTAACCTCGCCGACGCGATCGGGCTGCATTATTTCCCGCACGGACCGAATGCCAGCCGGCCGGAGAAGCTCACGGGGCTGGCGTGATCTACGACATCCGTCACGTCACGACCTACAGCTACGAGACCCAGGTCAGCTTCGCGCGCTGCTCGCTGCGGCTGGAGCCGGTCAATGGGGACGGGCAGCAGCTGATCTCGCATTCGGTCGATATCCGTCCGAGGCCCGCGGAACGCACCGCAAGGCGCGACTTCTTCGGCACGCTCACTGAAAGCGTCCTGATCGAGACCGCGCATCGCAGTCTGCGCATCGATGCCCGCTCGCGGGTCTCTGTGGCGCGGCAGCCGCCGGCGCGCGCCGCCGCCAGTCCGCCCTGGGAAGACGTGCGTGACAATGCGTTCGAAGCGTTGAGCCTTGATGCGGCCTCGCCGGTCGGCTACGTCTTTGCCAGCGCACTGGTGCCGTTGCTACGGCCCGTGACAGCCTACGCTTCCGCGAGCTTTTTGCCCGGTGGCCGCCTCCTCACCGGGGCGGCCGACCTGATGCGCCGCATCCGCAACGACTTCAAATACGATCCCAAGGCGACCGTGATCTCGACGCCGCTTCGCGACGTGTTCGAGAAGCGCCATGGCGTGTGCCAGGACTTTGCCCATGTGATGATCGCAGGGCTGCGCGGCCTCGGCCTGCCCGCGGCCTATGTCAGCGGCTATTTGCGCACCATTCCGCCGCCGGGCCAGCCGCGGCTGCAGGGCGCGGACGCCACCCATGCCTGGGTCTCGGTCTGGTGCGGGAGCGCGCTCGGCTGGGTCGGGTTCGACCCGACCAACGATCTGATGGTCGGAAGCGACCACATCATTCTCGCCATCGGCCGCGACTTTGCCGACGTCTCGCCGGTCGATGGCGTCATCGTCGGCGCGCGCAAGCAAAAGCTCGCCGTTGCGGTCGACGTGTTGCCGGTGGAGTGAGACGGGATGGGCGCGCGGCGCGCTCGACCGCGCCAATGCAATCGCGATCAGGCGACGTGCCGCTTGCCCGATTTGTCCCACCCGATCGGGCTGACGATGACGCGGTCGCGGCCTTCACGCTTGGCTTGATAGAGTGCAAGGTCCGCGGCCTTGAGCAGATCGCGCGATGTGCGCTCGTGGTCCGGGACGAGGCAGGACAATCCGATGCTGACGGTCGGCAACTCAGGCTCGGATTCCCGCGCAGCCGTCAGCTTGGCGCGAATCCGTTCGGCAATTTCCAGGGCGCCCGCCTTGCCGATGCCCGGCAGCAACACCGAAAACTCCTCGCCGCCATAGCGGGCGCCGAGATCAGTTGCACGCTTGGCGCTGCCTGCGATGCACCGTCCCACGGTGGTGAGCACGGCGTCGCCGGCCTGATGCCCGTACGTGTCGTTGTAGATCTTGAAATGATCGACGTCGATCATCAAAAGCGAGACCGGCGCCTTTGCGCGCATGCCACGGCGCCATTCGACGTCAAGGGTATCGTCGAGGCGGCGACGGTTGGCGAGGCCAGTCAGTGCATCCGTGCTCGCGAGGTGCGCGAGCCGATCTTCCGCGGCGGCCCGCCGTTTGAGAGCGGCCACCAGGTAGAACATCAGGACGATCGAGAAGCCGCAGAGCGCTGCCACCACGCTGCCGATCAGCCAGAGCTGCTGCCACCAGTCGGCATAGATGCCGTCGAGCGCAAGACCCTCGGCGATGAGCAGGCGATTATGTCCGACCGCCTGGAAAACATAGAGCCGGCTGACATGATCGACGATCGATTTCGTGATGTAGGAGCCGGATTGCCGTGCCGGAAACTGCTTGAAGACCAGAGAGTCCTTGATGCTTTGGCCGATCTTGCTGATGTCGAACGGGGCGCGCATCAGTATGACGCCATCGCTGTTGAACAGCGCCATGCTGTCGCCGAAGCCGAAGTTCAGCTTGCGAAACAGATTGTGGAAATAGCTGAGCCGCATGCTGCCCGCGACCACGCCGGCAAAGGAGCGGTCGTCATTGTTGATGCGGCGGCTGAGGCTGATCAGATATTCGCCATCAGGAGTAATCCACGGAGCACTGATGAACAGGCCGCTGTCCGCTCGCGTCTGATGTGCCCGGAAGAAGTCTCGATCGGCGAAATTTGCGACCCGTGGCGTCAACGTCCTGGAATCGAGCGTGACGTCCCCCGCCGCATTCAGCACGAGGATCGAGCCGAGATCCTTGGCTGTGGCGGCGCGGTCGAACAGCACGACCTGGCGAAGCTCCGGGCTGATCTTGCCGAGCTCCTGCAGCTTGACGCCGTCGGCGACCGCCTGGAGCGAGAGGTCGTAGAGGTCGATGTTGCGGTCGATCTCGCTGGCGATTGAGGCGACGAGGTTGGTCGCGCCTTCCTTCGCATGCCGATAGTCCTTGCCCGCCATCTCCCAGAGAATGGATGCGCAGATCGCCGAAAAGCAGAGAACGAGGCCGATCCCGAGTGTAAGGAGCCGTTTGGTCGGCACTGCCTTCGGCTTTGGCAAAAGCCCGTTCATTGCTCGCTTCCACTTCCCCGCGCCCTCGCGCAGCGACGCTTTTCTATGGAGGCATCAAATTGAGAAATGCGACCCGAAGCGGAGGCAATTTGTGTCCGTGCGTTGAGAGAGTCTTAACCATCCGGATTGCCGGGGCCCTGTCGCAGGGTCCCGCCACATCGCCGCTCAGGTTCCGGTCCGCTGCAGGCCGTCGGCCGCGTCGCTGCGCAGGTTGCGGAAGAACTGCTCGACCTCGCGCGACAGCGTCTCGGCGGTTGTGGTCAGATCGTTCGAGGCCGCGAGCACCGATTCCGCCGCCTTGCTGGTCTGGTCCATGTCATCGCGGAGCGAGCCGACATTGGTGACCAGGGTCTCGTTGCCCTGGGCGGCCATCTGGGCATTGGCGGAGATTTCGCGCGTCGCCGCATCCTGCTGGCCGATCGCGCTCGCGATGTTCGCGGTGACGTTGCTGATCTCGCGCACCGCCTGACCGATCTCGCGCACAGCGGCTACCGAGTTGCGGGTCGAGGCCTGGATCAGGCCCACATTCTCGCTGATCTCGGCGGTTGCCTTCGCGGTCTGGCCGGCCAGCGCCTTGACCTCGTGCGCGACGACGGCGAAGCCACGGCCGGCATCGCCGGCGCGGGCGGCTTCGATGGTGGCGTTGAGGGCGAGCAGGTTGGTCTGCTCGGCGATCGCCTGGATCAGGCTCAGCACCCCGTCGATGCGCTGGGTGGTGGCGGCAAGGCCCTCGATCTCGTTGATCGAGCGATCGGTGCGCGCACCGGCCTGATCGACTGCGCCGGACGACTGCTTGACCTGGCGGCCGATCTCCTCGACCGAGGCGGAGAGTTCTTCGGCCGCGCCCGCCACCGCGGAGACGTTGCTCGAGGCCTGTTCGGTGGCGCCTGCCGCCGCCACCGCGCGGCCGCTGGCGTCCGACGCGACGGTTGCGATGGTCTGCGCGGTTTGACGCATCGTCGCGGCGTTGTCGTGCACCGCGCGGAGCACCTCGCCGATCGTGCCACGGAACGCTTCGACGAAGGTCTCGATATGCCGGCCGCGCGCGTCGCGCGCCGCGGACTCCTGTACGACCTGCGCGTTGAGGCTGCGATTGCGGTCCATCGCCTCCTGGAAGACCTTTATGGCGCGTGCCAGTGCACCGATCTCGTCGCCGCGCCCGACATGCGGTACTTCGACATGGTCGGTGCCCTCGGCGACGCGCTTGATCGTCGTGGTGATCTGCGACAGTGGCCGGGCCACCGAGCGGGCGATGATCAGCACGCCGAGTACCACCACAATCAAGGCCGCGGCGCCGAGGCCGGTCAGCACCAGCGCCATCGTGCGGTTGGTGTCGGTCTCCCGCGCCAGTTTCTTGCTGCGCTCGGCATAGACCTTGGAGAGCGCCTCGAGATCCTTGTTCAGCGCGGTGCGCACGTCGCGATTGGCGTCGTTGTCGCCCCACTCCCGCCCGGCTGCGGCGCCGATCTCGATGCCGCGGCGTACCAGCTCCTTGCGGAAATCGATGAACTGCTCGATGCGCTTCTTGAACACCGCGAACTGGGCGGCGTCGTCGGCCTGCACCAGGGTTTCCCAGTTTTTTACCACGCCGAGAATGCGTTCGTTGAACGCCAGCAGGCCGTCGCCGTATTTCTTAACGGCCGCCGGATCGGTCGACATGTAGATGCCGCGGGATTCCATCACCACGGCATAGACCAGTGAATTGACCCGCTCGACATTGAGCGCGGCACGGCTTGCGAGGTCGACGGCCTCGGTCAGCTCGGCATTGCGCCGCGCATTGTATTCGGACAGGAAGGTGATGGCCGCGGTCAGCGCCGCAATCAGCGCAAACGTCGAGTACAGCCTGGCAGCAAGCGAGAATCGGGATGCCATTGGAGGCCGGGACATGGAGATGGGGTATGTGACGGGGGCGGGCATTGCGGGGCACTCCAAGAGGCCGGGGAGTACCTTCGGCCGATTAAAGCTTATGCAAAATTTTCATGGACAATTTCTTAACGCGCGAGTTTTGTGCAGCCGCAACCGTTAAAATCTGTAAATAATCCCAATGCCTTATCGGCAGCTTTGAGTCTGCCGGGTGCCCGCGGCTTGCGGCGGCGCCGATGATGCGCCGCCGTCATCGCCAACGGCGCCGGCACGCGGGGCGAAACCGCTGGCACGCCTTTCGCAAAGAGGTGCTACGTTGTGCTGCCCCAGCCCGCGACGAACCTCCCATGCTCTATCGTCACACCATCGACGCCACCAATTATGCATTCGACGATCTGCGCATCCTGCTTGCCAAGGCCTCGCCGCCGCGTTCAGGCGACCGCCTGGCCGGCATCGCGGCCGACAGCGCGGAGGAGATGATCGCCGCACGGCTTGCGCTGGCCAACGTTCCGCTCAAGCAATTCCTCGATGAGCCTGTCATCCCCTATGAGGATGACGAAGTCACCCGCCTGATCCTCGACAGCCACGACGTTGCCGGCTTTCTGCCGGTGTCGTCGCTCACCGTCGGCGGATTCCGCGACTGGCTGCTGTCGGATGCCGCTAGCGGGGAAGCGATCAAGAAGATCTCGCGCGGCATCACGCCAGAGATGGTTGCGGCGGTGTCGAAGCTGATGCGCAACCAGGATCTGATCCTGGTCGCGAAGAAATGCGAGGTGACGACCCGCTTCCGCAACACCATCGGTTTGCGCGGGCGAATGAGTACGCGGCTGCAGCCGAACCATCCTTTCGACGATCCCAAGGGCATCACCGCCTCGATTCTCGACGGGCTGCTGCTGGGAGCGGGCGATGCCTGCATCGGCATCAATCCGGCGAGCGACGATCCGAAGGTCATCGGCACCCTGCTGCGGCTGTTGGACGACATCATCACGCGGCTCGAGCTTCCGACGCAGGGATGCGTGCTGACCCATGTCACGACCACGCTCGGACTGATCGGGCAGGGGCTGCCGGTCGATCTCGTGTTCCAGTCGATCGCCGGCACCGAGGCGGCCAATCGCAGTTTCGGCGTCGACCTCTCGCTGCTGCGGGAGGCCCGGGAAGCGGGGCTGTCGCTGCGCCGCGGCACGGTCGGTGACAGTGTGATGTATTTCGAGACCGGGCAGGGTTCGGCGCTGTCGGCCAATGCCCATCACCAGGTCGATCAGCAGACGTGCGAGGCGCGGGCCTATGCGGTGGCGCGCGCGTTCGATCCGCTGCTCGTCAACAGCGTGGTCGGCTTCATCGGTCCTGAGTACCTCTATGACGGCAAGGAAATCATCCGCGCCGGGCTCGAGGACCACTTCTGCGGCAAGCTGCTCGGCCTGCCGCTCGGGATCGACGTCTGCTATACCAACCACGCCGAGGCGGACCAGGACGATATGGACAATCTCCTGACGCTGCTTGCGGCGGCCGGCGTGAACTTCATCATGGGCGTGCCGGGCGCGGATGACGTCATGCTGAACTATCAGTCGACATCGTTTCACGATGCGCTCTATGTCCGCGACCTGTTCGGCCTGAAGCGGGCCCCCGAATTCGACGACTGGCTCGCGCGCGTCGGCCTTGCCGGGCAGGACTTCCGCCTCCTTGCCGATGCGGGGCGGTTGCCCGATCTCGCTGTCAGGCTGCTGACCTGAGGGGGATAGCGAAATTCTGCAGAGCAACTATCTCGCCGATGTGACGTTAGTAAGTGCCACAATGTTGAAGAATTTCTGGCCCAGCGTTCCACGCCATGGTTAGATTTGCGGGTGCTTCGGGGTCGATTGATGAGAGCTGAGGGCATAAAGACAATTCGGCGTATCCTCTGCGTCTTTCCGCGCTATACGTCGTCCTTTGGGACCTTCGAGCACGCCTACCCCCTCACTGACGGCGTCAAGGCGTTCATGCCGCCGCAGGGCCTGCTGCTGATCGCCGCATACCTTCCCGAGAACTGGCTGGTGCGTTTCATCGACGAGAACCTGCGTCCGGCGACGGCGGAGGATTTCGAGTGGGCGGATGCCGTGTTCGTCAGCGGTATGCATATCCAGCGCCAGCAGATGAACGACATCTGCCATCGCGCGCATGACCATGACCTGGTGGTCGCGATCGGCGGCCCGTCGGTCAGTGCTTGCCCGGACTACTATCCCTCATTCGACTACCTCCACGTCGGCGAGCTCGGCGATGCGACCAATGAGCTGATCAAGCGTCTGGCTGATGATACCAGCCGTCCCGACAAGCAGGTGGTGCTGACGACCGTCGACCGGCTGCCGATGACGGATTTCCCGCTGCCGGCCTATGAGCTCGCCGAAACCAAGAAGTACTTTCTCGGCAGCATCCAGTTCTCCTCGGGCTGCCCCTATCAGTGCGAGTTCTGCGACATCCCCGGGCTCTATGGCCGCAATCCGCGGCTGAAGTCGCCGCAGCAGATCATCGCCGAGCTCGACAAGCTGCGCGCGTGCGGTGCCACCGACACCGTGTATTTCGTCGACGACAATTTCATCGGTAACCGCAAGGCGGCGAGCGAGCTGTTGCCGCACCTGATCGAGTGGCAGAAGCGGACCGGATATGTCACGCGCCTCGCTTGCGAGGCGACGCTCAACATCGCCAAGCGCCCCGAGATCCTGGAGAAGATGCGCGAGGCCTTCTTCGTGACGATCTTCGTCGGCATCGAGACGCCCGATCCCGACGCGCTGAAGGCCATGCACAAGGATCAGAACATGATGGTTCCGATCCTCGAGGGCGTGCGCACCATCAATTCGTTCGGCATGGAGGTCGTCTCCGGCATCATCATGGGGCTCGATACCGACAAGCCCCAGACCGGCGACGCGTTGCTCTCCTTCGTCGAGGAGTCGCGGATTCCGCTGCTCACCATCAACCTGCTGCAGGCGCTGCCGAAGACGCCATTGTGGGATCGGCTCGAAAAAGCCGGGCGGCTGATCGATGACGAGGGCCGCGACTCCAATGTCGAGTTCCTGCTGCCCTATGAGGACGTGGTCAGTTCGTGGCGCAAATGCATGGAAGTTGCCTACGAGCCGAAGAGGCTGTTCGCGCGCTATTTGCATCAATGCAACTACACCTATGCCAATCGCATCAAGGTGCCGGTCAGCCCGGAGATGAAGAGCTGGGCCAACATCCGGCGCGGACTGATCATGCTCCGCAACATCTTTTGGAAGGTCGGCGTGCTCGGCGACTACAAGCGCGTGTTCTGGAAGTTTGCGCTCGGCCGGCTCAAGCGCGGCGACATCGAGGGGTTGATCTCGGCGACGCTGGTTGCGCATCATTTGATCACCTTTGCGCGTGCAGCCTCCAGCGGCCGGCAGAACGCCTCGAACTACTCGATCCGGCTGCGCGAGGCTTCTGTCCCCGCCGAATAGCAGCATGACGACACCGCCGGCGCCCTTGTCCCCTTCGCTTGCCGATCTGCGCGAGCTCACGCCGGCGCGCGTCGGCCTTGGCCGGTCCGGGGCCAGCCTGCCGACCGATGCGCTGCTGTCGTTCACGCTCGACCATGCCCGCGCCCGCGACGCTGTCCACGCCGCCTTCGATGTCAGAGGGATCGCGGCCGGTCTTGCCGGCCTCGGCATCACGCCGCTTGAGGTGTCGAGCCAGGCGCACAGCCGGCGCGACTATCTGCGGCGGCCCGATCTCGGGCGCATGCTGGATTCTGCGTCGCGGCGGTCGCTCGAGACCTGCGCCATCACCGCATGCCCCTGCGCCATCGTGATCGGAGACGGCCTGTCGCCGACGGCGGTCAATGTGCATGCCGTCGAATTGATCCGGCATCTCGTGCCGCGCTTGGCGGCCGACAAGATCGACGCCGGCGCGGTGATCGCAGCGTCCGGGGCGCGGGTAGCGCTCGGTGACGAGATCGGCGCCATCATCGGCGCGCGCATGCTGGTGATGCTGATCGGCGAACGGCCGGGCCTGTCCGCACCCGACAGCCTCGGCGCCTATCTCACCTTCGCCCCGCGGATCGGCCTCACCGATGCCGACCGCAACTGCATCTCCAACATCCACCGTGCCGGGCTGAGCTATGCGGAGGCCGCATTCAGGATTTCGTGGCTTGTGCGCGAGGGCCTGGCACGCCAGATCACAGGGGTCGCGTTGAAAGATGAAAGCGGCGGTGGATCGTCGAGGAATGCGCTACCAGGGTGTGACAAATCAGATACTTAATGGCGGGGATCGGCGGTTCCCTGTCGATTTGCCTCGCCCCTCGCGCTTGCGAGCAAAGGGTCGGGCAGGTAAAACCGGCGCCGGTCAATATTCGCGTGTTTTCAAGGACTAGCGCCGATCAGTTGCGCTCACCCGCCTCATTCGCGCCCCTAGACCCAAGCTAGACAGATTGAGCCGTTTTCAGAACTGGACAGGGCATGCTCGAAAAGAATTCCGAAAGTCAGGTCCACGTCGAGAAGATCGAAGAGCCGCGGTCGGGCCTCAGCATCGCGTTCGGGATCGAGCGTCTCGGCCTGATCCCGATGCGGGCGCCGATCCTGTCCTGCATTGTCCTCGTTCTGTTGCTGATCGGCGCGGTGTTCGGGGTGCACCGGATCAAGATCGACGACTCGCTTTCGCAGCTGTTCCGCTCCGACTCCAAGGACTACAAGCAATATGAGGCGGTGACCAAGCGCTTCCCGGCGACCGAGTTCGACGTCCTCGTCGTGGTCGAAGGCAAGACGCTGCTCGCCCGCGACAATCTCGAAAAGCTGCGCGACATGGTCACCGACCTGCAACTCGTCGAGGGCGTGCGCGGCCTGGTGTCGCTGTTCTCGGCGCGGCAGGCGCCGGAGCCCGGCAAGCTGCCGGCGGCGCTGTTCCCGAATGAACTTCCCGAGGGCGCGGCCTACGACAAGTTCGTCGAGACCGTGAAAAGCAACGAGATCATCCGCGGCAAGCTGCTGTCGGAGGACGGCACGCTCGCGCTGATCGTGCTGTCGCTCGAGCCCGAAGTGGTCGGCAGCAACAAGCTCAGCAAGGTGGTCGGCGACATCAGGAAGATCATGGCCGACGATCTCGGCGGCAGCGGGCTCAATGCGCAATTGTCCGGCGTGCCGGTCATGCAGCTCGAGATCCGCAATGCGGTCGAGCGCGACGGCCTGACCTACAACATCCTTGGCATCCTCGCCGGCTGCATCATCGCCATCATCTTCTTCCGCAAGATATCCTTCATGGTGGCGGCGGCGTTCCCGCCGATGATCGCGATCCTGCTCGCGCTCGGCGGCCTCGGCTGGGCCAATTTCAATCTCAACATGTTCCTCAACGTGATGACGCCGCTCATCATGGTGATCAGCTTCTCCGACTCGATGCAGCTGACATTCGCAGCGCGCGACCGGCTGATCGCCGGGCAGGACAAGTTCACCGCGTTCAAGAATGCGGTGCTGGTGGTCGGTCCCGCCTGCGTGCTGACGCACGGCACGGCCGGAATTTCCTTCATCGCGCTGCAGTTTTCGGATTCCGATCTGATCCGCAAGTTCGGCGAGGCCGGGCTAGCCGCGACCATCATCGCGCTGATCGCGGTGCTGTCGCTGGTGCCGGTGTTCGGCGTGCTGTTCGTGCGCAACGAAAAGATCTTTGCGGTCAAGTTCCAGAGCGCGGATGCCGGCGTGCAGGCGCTGCGCAATTTCTGCTACTGGATCGCGGTGCGCATGGTCGGCCGTCCCGGGCTGTTCAGCCTGCTGGCGCTGATCGTGGTCGGCGGCCTCGGCATCATCTACGCCAATCTCGAGCCGCGCTACCGGCTCGCCGATCAGGTGCCGGACAAGCGGCAGGCGGTCGCGGCGTCGAGCCGGCTCGACGCCAAGCTGACCGGCGCCAATCCGATCGACGTGCTGATCGAATTCCCCAAGGGCGCCTCGCTCTACGCACCCGATACGCTGAAGACGATCGCCGACGTCCACGCGATGGTCGAGAAGACCGCGGGCGTCGGCAACGTCTGGTCGCTGGAAACCCTGCGGCGCTGGCTTGCGGAGAAGGCCGGCTCGTCCGACGTCGCGACGTTGAAGGAATATGTCGACCTGATCCCCGAGCATCTGGTGCGGCGTTTCATCTCCAAGGATCAGGATGCGGTGGTGGTCTCGGGCCGCGTGCCGGACCTCGATTCCAGCCAGATCCTGCCGGTGGTCGACAAGCTCGACAAGGAGCTCGACAAGGTGCGGGCCGAGCATCCCGGCTATGAGATCGCGGTCACCGGTCTGTCGGCGATCGCGGCGCGCAACAGTGCCAGCATGATCGAGAAGCTGAACCGCGGCCTCACCGTCGAGTTCGCGCTGGTCGCGATCTTCATCGGCCTCGCGTTCCGCTCGATCGTGGTGATGTTCTCCTGCATCCTGCCGGGCATCTTCCCGGTGGTGCTGTCGGGCACCGTGCTGTGGCTGCTCGGGGAGGGGCTGCAATTCGCCAGCGTGGTGGCTTTGACGGTATCGTTCGGCCTCGGCCTCAGCGCCACCATCCACTTCCTCAATCGCCTGCGGCTCGAGACCAAGCCGGGTGTCACGCCGGAACTTGCGGTGGAGCGCGCCACCGTCCTGGTCGGCCCTGCGCTGATCCTGACCACGGTGGTGCTGGCCTGCGGCCTCGTCGTCACCGTGTTCTCCGACCTGCCGTCGCTGCGCCTGTTCGGCTGGCTCAGCGCGTTCTCGATGGTGGCGGCCCTGGTCGCGGACCTTTTCATCCTGCGGCCGACCTCGATGTTCCTGATCAACCTGTCGCAAAAGCTCCGCGGCAGGGGCGGCCAGCCCGCGCCGATCGAAAAGGCCTGATCGGCGAACAAGCAAAAAGCTGCAGCAAAAAGGGCCCGGTTCCGAAGCGTTCGGAACCGGGCCCTTGTGTCTTGCGGGCGCAAACGGCCGGGAGCGTCAGCTCTTCGTCATCGTGATCGAGACGCCGCGGATCTCACCCTTGGAGTCGATCTGAACGACCTGCTTGGAGCCGTTGGTCTGCAGGTTCAGGTTCGCGGCAAAGCCGGACGCCTCGACGAACACGTCGATCCGCCCGCCGCCCGCGGTGCCCTGCAGATTGCCGAAGATGTTGCGGCTCGCCTCGCTCCAGTTGCCGGAGATCCGGTCGCCTTGGCTGGTGACGTCGCTGGAGAGGTCGAACTTGTAGCTGTCGCTGGCGCAATGCAGGGACTGCTTCAGGCTCATGCCCGACGGTGCGACCTTGTAATCCGCCTTGCAACGAATCCGTTCAGTCGTGCCGTTGGACAGCGCCACCGTGCCCGTTCCGGTCCACGAGCCGGCAAAACCGGCAAACGGCCCGCTGGCCTGGGCGTGGACGGCGGAGGCAGAGAGCATCAGTGCGGCGCCGACGCCCACAGCCCTGAGAGCCTGACCATAAAGGCTGGAACCAAACCGTTTCATTGTGAATTTTCCCATCAAAATCAACGCTTCCTACGCAAGAAAGCGTCTCGCCGCATCGAAGGTTTAGTGTCACCGAAGAATGTTAGGTTCAAACGACAGAAACGGCGCGCGGCGCCCGTTTTGTCATCGAACAGAATCAGAAACCGTCGCTTCGTGACGGCATGTAGCTTTGCGCAAGTACTATCCGCAATAGCCGAACGCGACAAAGTGATGGCACGAATCGCCATTGCGAATCAATTACTTATGTAGGGGTTTACAGCGCCGCAAATTTAGCCGCATTTAGCGGTGCTTGTCGTCAATCCATTGCCGCGTTACGTGGCGTCTGCAATCCCCAAAATCCGTCCCGGCCGTGCCGAAGCGCTTTTCGGGAACAGATTTTCTGCTGTCGGAAATGAAGGAATACGATGCGTAAATTTCTCTTGGCTCTTGCCCTGTTGTCGATCCCGCTCTCGTCCAGCGCCTTCGCCCAGCAGACGCGCGGGACACCCGATGAGCAGAAGGCCTGCACGCGCGACGTGCAGCGTCACTGCCGCGCCGTGATCGATCAGGGCGATTTCACCATTCTCGCCTGCCTGCAGCAGAACCGCAGCAAGATCAGCGCCGCCTGCGACCAGGTGCTGAAGACCCACGGCCAGTAAGGCCGGTTCGGGCCCCATGGATCGCCGCAAGGCCCGTGCTCGGCAGGTGTGCCGGCCACGGGCTTCGTATGCTGGCGGTCACGGACAGCATTGGTTTTGGTGGCGTATTCCCCTATATGGGGCTCGCAAATCCCCCGCATGCGCTGACCTTTCGCGCCTGCGTCGTGCCATGACCAGTGTAGCCCAAATTTCCCATGACCACCGCGAGCGACCTGCGATCCGGAAAGACCCACCGCGACGAGAATTTCCCGGTCGCGTCGTGGATCATTCATCCGCGGCATCGTGCCCTGATCCTGGCCTTCTATAATTTCGTCCGCACCGCCGACGATATCGCCGATCACGCCACGCTGCAGCCTGCGGAGAAGCTGCGCTACCTCGACCTCATGGAGGCCGAACTGCTTGGCAATGGCGACACCCAGAAGGAAGCGGTCAATCTGCGCCGCGCCTTCGCCGAGCGCGGCATGCCGCCGCGGCACGCGCTCGACGTGCTGGTGGCGTTCCGCCTCGACGTCACCAAGCTGCGTTACGAGAACTGGGACGACGTGATCGATTATTGCCGGTACTCGGCGATGCCGGTCGGGCGGTTCATGCTCGACGTGCACGGCGAGGATACCTCTACCTGGGCGGCATCGGACGCGCTCTGCGCCGGGCTGCAGATCAACAACCATCTGCAGGACTGCGGCAAGGACTACCGCAACCTGAATCGTGTCTATTTGCCGCGCGATGCCCTGGCCGCCGCGGGCGCGACCGTCGAGATGCTCGGCGAGACGAAGTCGCAGCCGGCCCTGCTCAAATGCCTGCAGGCGCTCGCCGTGCGCACCGAGGCGCTGCTCGACCAGAGCAAGTCGCTCGCCGCCGAGGTGAAGGATTTCAGGCTGGGGCTCGAAATCTCCGTGATCCAGGCATTCGCCGACAAGATCGTCAACATGCTGAAGGTGCGCGATCCGCTCAGCGAGCGCGTGCATCTGAGCCCGCTCGAACTGCTGCTGCAGAGCCTTGGCGGCGTCGCCGGCGAGACGGCGCGGCGTGCGACCGGACGGCGTGCGGTCTCCAAATCGGCGGCTGGCGCATGAGCGTTGAGGCGGCGGCCAACGCAAATTACGGAAGCACCGCGTCGGGCAGCTCGTTCTACGCCGCGATGCGCATTCTGCCGCGCGCGCAGCGCGAGGCGATGTTCCAGATCTACAGCTTCTGCCGGCAGGTCGACGACATTGCCGATTCCGACGGCCCGCGGCCGCAGCGGCTGGCCGCGCTGCAGCAGTGGCGCGACGATATCGACGCGCTCTATGCGGGGCATCCGCCGGAGCGGCTGAAGGACTATGTCGCCTCGGTGAAGACCTTCGGCCTGAAGCGCGAGGATTTTGTCGCGATCGTCGACGGCATGGAGATGGACGTGCCGCAGGACATCCGCGCGCCGGATCTCGCGACGCTCGATTTGTATTGCGATCGCGTCGCGAGCGCGGTCGGTCGGCTGTCGGTGCGCGTGTTCGGCCTGCCCGAGGACGACGGCATCCAGCTCGCCTATCACCTCGGCCGCGCGCTGCAGCTCACCAACATCCTGCGCGACATCGACGAGGATGCCGGCCTCGGCCGGCTCTATCTGCCGCGCGAATGGCTCTGGCACGCCGGCATCACCAATAACGATCCGGCCCGCGTCACCGCCGACCGCGCGCTGCCGAAAGTGTGCGCGCCGCTGGCCGAGCGAGCCAAGATGCATTTCCAGAAATCCGACGAGATCATGAAGCGCAATTCGCGCCGCGCCGTGCGCGCGCCGCGGATCATGTCGAAATACTACCGCGCGATTCTTGATCTCCTGATCGCGCGCGGCTTCACCGCCCCGCGCGCGCCGGTACGTGTGTCCAAGGCCGCCAAGATCGGCATCCTTCTTCGTTACGCGATCATCTGATGCAAAAGACCGTTCATATCATCGGTGCCGGCATTTCCGGCCTCTCCGCGGCCGTGCGCCTCGCCAATGGCGGCTATAGGGTGTTTGTCCATGAGGCGACGCAGCAGGCCGGAGGCCGCTGCCGCTCCTATTTCGACGCGGCCACCAATCTCACCATCGACAATGGCAACCATCTGTTGCTGTCGGGCAACCGCCATGCGCTGAGCTATGCGCGCGCGATCGGCACCGAGGCCGGCCTCGTCGGGCCCGCGCGCGCGCAGTTTCCGTTCGTCGATCTTGCCAGCGGCCGGCGCTGGCAGCTCGACCTCGGCGATTCCCGCCTGCCGCTGTGGGTGTTCGACGAGACGCGCCGCGTCCCGGACACCAGCCTGCGCGACTATCTTGCCTTAGCGCCGCTGGCCTGGGCCGGCACCGGCGCGCTGGTCGGCAACACCATTCCCTGCAAGGGCACGCTGTATGACCGCCTGGTGCAGCCGCTGCTGCTCGCTGCGCTGAATGTCGATCCCCCGGAGGGCTCGGCCGGGCTCGCCGGCGCCATCGTGCGCGAGACGCTGCTTGCGGGCGGGCAGGCCTGCCGTCCGTTGATCGCGCGCGACGGCTTGAGCTCGGTTCTGATCGAGCCGGCCGTGAAGCTGCTGCAGGAGGGCGGCCACAGCGTCCGGTTCAGTCACGAATTGCGTGCGCTCGGCATGTCGGGTGGCCGCATCACTGAGCTTGATTTTGGTAATGGCGACAAGGTCGCGCTGGGAGCCGACGACGCCGTCGTGCTTGCGGTGCCGCCGCGCGCTGCGGCCGCGCTGCTGCCCGGCCTGAAAACTCCGACCAAATTCCGCGCCATCGTGAACGCGCATTTCCGCGTTGATCCGCCGCGCGACGCCGCGCCCATTCTCGGCGTGGTCGGCGGCCTCGTGGAGTGGCTGTTCGCGTTCCCGCAACGGCTGTCGGTGACGATCAGCAACGGCGACCGCCTGGTCGACATGCCGCGCGAGGAGCTCGCGCTGGCGATCTGGCAGGACATCTGCGAGGCCTTGGGGGTTTCCGGCGACCTGCCGCCCTGGCAGATCGTGCGCGAGCGCCGTGCCACATTTGAGGCGACGCCGGAACAGAATGCCCTGCGTCCGGGGCCCGCGACGGCGCAAAAAAACCTGTTCCTTGCCGGAGACTGGACTGCTACCGGGTTGCCGGCAACCATCGAGGGATCGGTGCGATCCGGTGATCGCGCCGCAGATCTGGTTCTGGCCAGACGTTAGATTCGACCTGTTGGCGCGTTTTCGAGCGAAGTGGCTACCGGTTCGCGTGAAGCAAACGCGACTGAACAAAAGGACAAGAGCTGATCCGGTGCAATCGGATCAGCTCTGGAGCGGCCGCGGCTTTCGATCAGCCTGCCCGCGATGAAGAGGATATCGAGCGAAATGCTTGCGAGAGATCACAGCGTTGCAGTCGACCCGGTCGCGCTGGAGATGAGCATCTCCAAGGCAACCGAAGCGCTGCTCGGCTATCGCCAGTCCGACGGACATTGGGTGTTCGAGCTCGAGGCCGACAGCACCATTCCGGCCGAGTACATCCTGCTGCGCCACTATCTGGCCGAGCCGATCGATGCCGGGCTGGAGGCCAAGCTCGGTAACTATCTGCGTCGCGTCCAGGGCGCGCATGGCGGCTGGCCGCTGGTGCATGACGGCCCGTTCGATATGAGCGCCAGCGTGAAGTCCTACTTCGCGCTGAAGATGATCGGCGATTCCGTCGACGCGCCGCACATGGTGCGGGCGCGCGAGGCGATCCGTTCGCGCGGCGGTGCTTCGGGCAGCAACGTGTTCACGCGCTTCCTGCTTGCGCTCTATGGCGTCGTGACCTGGCGCGCGACGCCGGTGCTGCCGATCGAGATCATGCTGCTGCCGATGTGGTCGCCGTTCCACATCAACAAGATCTCCTACTGGGCACGCACCACCATGGTGCCGCTGATGGTGCTTGCCGCGCTGAAGCCGCGTGCGAAGAATCCGAAGGGCGTCGGCATCGACGAGCTGTTCCTGGAGGATCCGAAATCAGTCCGCATGGCGCCGAAGGCGCCGCATCAGAGCGCGAGCTGGTTCTATCTGTTCCGCTCGCTCGACGCCGTGCTGCGGGTGATCGAGCCGATGTTTCCGAAGAGCCTGCGCCAACGCGCGATCGATGCCGCGCTCGCCTTCACCGAAGAGCGGCTGAACGGCGAAGACGGCATGGGCGCGATTTATCCGCCGATGGCCAACATCGTCATGATGTACGAGGCGCTCGGCAAGGACGAGAATTTCCCGCCGCGCGCCATCACCCGCCGCGGCATCGACAAGCTGCTCGTGATCGGTGAACACGAGGCTTATTGCCAGCCCTGCGTCTCGCCGGTGTGGGACACCGCGCTGGCCTGTCATGCGCTGCAGGAAGCGGGCGGCGACGCTACCCTTGCCAAGGCCAGGCAGGGCCTCGACTGGCTGAAGCCGCGCCAGGTGCTGGAGCTCAAGGGGGATTGGGCGGTCAAGGCGCCGAACGTCCGCCCGGGCGGCTGGGCGTTCCAGTACAACAACGACCACTATCCCGATCTCGACGACACCGCGGTGGTCGTGATGGCGATGGATCGCGTGCGGCGTCATACCGGAACCAGGGAATATGACGAGGCCATCGCGCGCGGCCGCGAGTGGATCGAGGGGTTGCAGAGCCGCGACGGTGGCTGGGCCGCGTTCGACGTCAACAACCTCGAATATTACCTCAACAACATCCCGTTCTCCGATCACGGCGCATTGCTGGATCCGCCGACCGAGGATGTCACCGCGCGCTGCATCTCGATGCTGGGCCAGCTCGGTGAGACCGTCGAAAGCAGCAAGACGATGGCCGACGGCGTCGCCTATCTGCGCCGTACCCAGCTTGCCGAGGGCCCCTGGTACGGCCGCTGGGGTCTGAACTACATCTACGGCACCTGGTCGGTGCTCTCGGCGCTAAATGTCGCAGGGGTCGATCGCAACGACCCGATGATTCGGAAGGCGGTCGACTGGCTGGCGTCAGTCCAGAATCAGGACGGCGGCTGGGGCGAGGACGCCGTCAGTTACCGGCTGGATTACAAGGGTTATGAAGTTGCGCCGTCGACCTCTTCGCAAACGGCATGGGCTTTGCTTGGATTGATGGCGGCCGGAGAGGTCGAAAATCCCGCTGTTGCGCGGGGGGTGGAGTACCTAAAGGCAACACAGACGGAAAAAGGGCTGTGGGACGAGCAGCGATACACAGCTACGGGGTTTCCGCGGGTATTTTACTTGCGATATCATGGCTACTCGAAGTTCTTTCCGCTCTGGGCGCTGGCGCGGTATCGAAATTTGAGAAGCACCAATAGCAGGGTGGTAGGGGTCGGGATGTGATTGTTGAGGCGGGGGCCGCCGAGACCGTGGGCAGTAGAATTGATCCTCGGCCGGTATTGATTGTGACTGGATTGATGCAGGAGGCCCGCATCGCGGCAGGCCCCGGCATGATCGTAATCTGCAGTTCGAGCGATCCGCAGCAGCTGCGTGAATTGCTGGCGACGCTGGATCCGACCACCTTCCGTGGCGTGATTTCGTTCGGCGTGGCCGGTGGACTCGATCCGTCGCTCAAGTCGGGCGACGTCGTGGTCGCGACTGAGGTGATGTCGGGCGATACCCGCTTCCTGGCCGCATCCGCGCTGAACGAAGAGATGATCGCCAGCGCCGCGCTGAAGCGCCGCAGGATCGTCCGCGGCAGTCTAGCCGGCGTGGAAGAGGTGATCGCGGCGAAGGCCTGCAAGGCCGCTCTGCGCTCGATGACGGGCGCAGCCGCAGTCGACATGGAGAGCCATATCGCGGCGGCCTATGCTGCCAAGGCCGGCATTCCGTTTGCCGCGCTACGCGTAATCAGCGATCCCGCGCACCGGGCGCTACCGGAACTTGCGAAATCCGCGGTGAAGCCGAACGGCGACATCGACCTGCGCAAGGTGCTGCGCGGCATCGCGCGCAATCCACGGACGCTGCGCGCGCTGGTGTCGACCGGAATCGACTTCAACCGCGCGCTGCGCTCGCTGCGCAGCTGCCGCGGCTTCCTGCTCGGCAACGACGTGCTGATGCCGGTGGAAGACGTTCTGATCACGGCGAAGGCGGCCTGATCCTCCGCCGGCCCGGGAATGGGTTTCTCGGCGTATCAAGCTCAAAACAAAGGCCCGGTCGCATCGCGATCGGGCCTTTTGCTTTGGTGCCTGAAGGTTTCGTCTGATGCCACGCTGTTCCGGTTCCGCGCGGTCAGCGGGGACTTGCGCGTCGGCTGTGCGGTGAGACCCCCGTATCGCTGTTCCTCGCGTCCGTGGGTCGCGCCTCCAGCCTCTACGCCAGCAGCGCGCCGGCGCCCCGGGAACGGCCCTACGGCCGCAGGGCGCCTGGTCGATACTTGACAGCTACGCCTATTCGTCCGAAGATGAATCATGATCCTATATTCATGAATTAAGGTTCACTATGGCAATCGCGACGGTTCGCCTTAATCAGCTCGTCGAGACCAAGGCGCGCATTCTCGATGCCGCCAGGGAGGCCGTGGCGCTGAGTGGCTGGAAGGACGCCCAGATCGCCCTGATCGCCTCACGGGCCGGTGTGGCCACCGGCAGCGTGTATCGCTACTTCGACTCCAAGGCGGACCTGTATGCGGAGGTGCTCGCCCTGGTGTCCGAGCGCGAGGTGGCCGTGGTCGCCGCGATCGTCGAGGCGGAAGGCTCGGCGTCCCAATGTCTGGTGGATGCGATCTACACCTTCTCGGTCCGGGCGATGCGCGGCCGCCGCCTGGCCTACGCGTTGATCGCCGAGCCCTGTGAACCCGAGATCGACGCGGCGCGCCTGAAATACCGGGCGGCCCTTGCCGATCAGATCGCAAGGCTGGTCCGGCGCGGCATCGCCGGCGGCGAGTTCGTCGAGATCGACGCGAACGTCGCGGCATCCTGCGTGACCGGCGCCTTCATGGAGGCGCTGGTTGGTCCCCTTGCGCCCGAAGCGGCTCCTGATTCCGACGCGGCGAAGGCGATCGCACAATCGATCGCGGGCCTTTCCGCGCGCATGCTGTTTCGCCACGCGACGCCTGAACTCACCCCTGTATCGCGAGTCTCCGCATGAACGCGCGCGTCCAGCCGGTTGCCGTCGCCGAAGCGAAAGCCGCTCGGTTTGCGACCCATGACGTGCGCAATCAGGCGCGGCCGGCGCTCGGCTTCAATGCGTTCGATGACGACCGCGCGTTGAGTGGCCTGATCGCAACGATCGCGCCGTGGGCAAAAGACAAGCTCTCAGCGCTCGGCGCCCATGCCGGCAGCGAATCCGTGCAGGAGGCGGCACGGCTGGCCAACGAGCACGAACCGAAGCTCCTGACCCATGACCGGTATGGCAACCGCAATGATTGGGTCGAATTTCATCCGGCCTGGCATCAATTGATGGCGCTGGCGTTCCGGAGCGAGGTGCACAGCCTCGCCTGGTCGACGCGCGAACCACACGGCCATCTGGCGCGTGCGGCTCTGAGCTATCTCTGGAATCAGATCGAGAACGGCGTCGGCTGCCCCACCGGGATGGCGTACGCCGCGATCGCCGGGTTCTCAGGCAAGCCGCAATTCAACCTGTGGCGGGAGCGAACGCTGGCGGCGGACTACGATCCGCGGCGGCTTCCGATCGAGGCCAAGCGCGCCGCGGTCATCGGTTACGCCATGACCGAAAAGCAGGGCGGCTCCGATCTGCGTGAGACCCAGACCACCGCACGCTTCGTCGAGCGCGGCGCGCATGGCGAGATCTATGCGATCACCGGCCACAAATGGTTCTTCTCGGTGCCGGTGGCCGACGGATTCTACACGCTGGCGCGCACCCAGTCCGGCGTCAGTTGCCTGTTCGTGCCGCGCCTGCTGCCGGACGGCAGCGCCAACCGTATCTACATACAGCGCCTGAAGGACAAGTGCGGCAACCGCTCAAACGCATCGAGCGAGATCGAGTACCACGATACGTGGTCGATCCTGGTTGGCGAAGAGGGCCGTGGCATCTCGGAAATCCTTTCGCATGCCCATCTGACGCGGCTCGATTTCGCGGTCGGCTCCGCCGGGTTGATGCGCCAGGCGCTGAGCCTCGCCCTCAACCACGCGCAAACCCGAACCGCGTTCGGCAAGCCGATGTCCGAGCTTCCGATGCAGCGCAACGTGCTCGCCGAGCTCGCGCTCGAGAGCGAGGCGGCGATGCTCGGCGCGTTTCGGGTCGCGCGTGCAACCGACGGCCTGCAGACAAGCGAACACGAGCGATTGCTGGCGCGGGTCGCGACACCTGTGATGAAGTTCTGGAACTGCCAGCGCGCGCCGGCCTTCACCTATGAATGCCTGCAGGTGCATGGCGGCAACGGCTTCATCATGGAGAATCCGATGGCCCGGCTCTATCGCGAGGCGCCATTGAACTCGATCTGGGAAGGCACCTCGAACATGATGTGCATGGACGTTTTGCGCGCCATGCAACGCGATGCGAATTGCCGGGACGCATTCGTTGACGAGTTGCGTGCGAGCAGGGGCCTCAATCCGGTCTATGACCGAAGCACGGACGATCTCGCCGATCGCTTGCGTGCACGATATCCGGACGACGGGCACGCGAGAGCGCTCGTCACCCGCATGGCACATGCGCTGCAGGCCGCCGAGATGCTGAGGCATGGCGACGCCGCTGCCGCCGATCTGTTCGTGAGATCCAGGCTTGGCGCGGACGGGATACAGGTATTCGGCGGGCTTCCATCGTCGGAAGACCTCAGCCGTATCGTCGAGCGCGCCTCCGTCATCCGTCACTGAGGGGCCAAGTTATGCGTCAGATCGAAGTTTGTGCCGTCAACGATATCCGGGCCGTCGTGGGAGAACAGGAGTGGGCAACCCGCGTCGATCTTGCGGCGTGCTACCGCTTGGTGGCGCTCTACGGAATGACCGACCTGATCTACAACCACATCAGTGCACAGGTCCCGGGCCATCACGATCAGTATCTGATCAATCCCTATGGCATGCTGTACGAGGAAATCACCGCGTCGAGCCTTGTCAAGATCGACATCGAGGGCCGCGCCCTGCTGCAGCCCGACCATGGCTACAACGTCAACGTGGCCGGCTTCTATCTGCACGCCCCGATCCATCGCGCGCGACCTGACGTGAAGTGCGTCCTGCATACCCACACCAGGGCAGGCACCGCCGTCAGCACGCTTGCCGAGGGGCTGCTGCCGCTGTCGCAGACGGCGATGCGGTTTCACGGTCGGATCGGCTATCACGATTTCGAGGGGCCGGCGATCGATCGGGACGAATGCGACCGGGTCGTCGCGGATCTCGGCCGCAACAACGTGCTGGTGTTGCGCAATCATGGCCTGCTGGTTTGCGGCAACACAATTCCGCAGGCGTTCAATGCGATCTACTGGCTGGAGCAGGCCTGCCGGATCCAGGTCGACGCGCTCGGCTGCGGCCAGCCGCTGCATGTGCCGACCGAGATGGCGATCGGCAACACGGTGACCTGCTTTGCCGGCACCGAGATCACACTGGACAATGAGCGCGACACCAATCCGGTGCTGAATGAAGCGGCGCAAAATCTGCAGGCCGGGTACGGTCTGCTGGAATGGCCGGCGCTGCGGCGCAGGCTCGACCGCATCGACGGAAGCTACGCGCAATGAGCACGGCGTTCGCGGCGTTGCGGATCGGCTTCATCGGCGCCGGCCGCGTGGCGCAAACGCTCGCGCCGGCGTTCGCCCGCGCGGGGCTGAATGTCGCGGCGTTCTACAACCGCGGTGCCGATGCCGCGCAGCGGCTCGGATCCCGCATCCCGTCGGCAAGGCCGATGACGGACGCGCAGCAGGTCGTCGACAGCTGCGACATGGTTTTCCTCACCGTGAGCGATGACGCGATCCTGCCGGTCTGCCACGACTTGTGCTGGGAGCCGCGTCACCGCGTGGTTCATTGCAGCGGCGCGACTGAACTGGCCGCGCTCGCTCAGGCCAAATCCGCAGGCGCCGCGACCGGCGGATTTCATCCAATGCAGATGTTCGCCAATCCCGACGTCGCGCTCGAGGGGTTGCGCGGATGCACCGTCGGCATCGAGGCAGAGGGCGACTTCAGGCGCGACCTGGAATTGCTTGCGACCCGCATCGGGTGTGAACCGCTGGCGCTGCCGGCCGGTGCGCGGGCGCTCTATCATGCGTCGGCATATTACGTCGGTCCGTTCCTGATCGCGCTGCTCAAGGAAGGCGTCGAGCTCTGGAAGAGCTTCGGCGCCAGCGAGGCCGACGCGTTGCGCGCGATGATGCCGCTGCTGCGCGGGACTGTCGCGGCTGTTCTCGACGGTGGCCTCGCCAACGGCATGGGCGGCTGCGTGGCGCGCGGCGACGTCGGAACGATCCTCAAGCACCTCCGGGCGCTGGATGAGCGCTTTCCTCCCTCCGGCGCGCTGTATCGCGAGCTCGCCCTGCGCAATGTCCCGCTCGGGATCGAGCGTGGCACACTCAGCGCACCGCGCGCCGCCGAGATCGAGAAATTGCTTCTGCGCACGAGATTGGAAAAGCAGGCGGCATCCTGATCCAGGAAAAAAGCCCCGGTTCGCTGAACCGGGGCTTTCATGTTTCTGCTTTCGCTCACATCGAGCTTCAGGCGGCGGTCGAGGCCTTCGCTTGCTGCTTGGCGGCGGCGGCCGCTGCCTCGTCGCGGCGGATCTCCGAGAGCTTCTTCTGCACCTGCTCGGCGAAGATGTACTGCGCCGGACGCTGCTTCGACATGTCGATCTCGGGCGCCATCGGGCCTGATGTCCTGATGCCACGCAGCGCGACCCACATCGCCTTGAGCGGATTGTTGATCGCAGCGGTCGCCGCGGTCGGCTCGTAGCCGCAATGGGCCATACAGTCGGCGCACTTCTCGTACTTGCCGGTGCCGTAGGTGTCCCAGTCGGTGGTGTCCATCAGCTCCTTGAAGGTCTTGGCGTAGCCTTCACCGAGCAGATAGCAGGGCTTCTGCCAGCCGAAGATGTTGCGCGCCGGCATGCCCCAGGGCGTGCACTCGTATTCCTGGTTGCCGGCGAGGAAGTCGAGGAATAGGCCGGAATGCATGAAATTCCACTTCTTGCCCTTGCCGAGCGCAAAGACGTCGCGGAACAGCTTCTTGGTCTTGGTGCGGTTGAGGAAGTGCTCCTGGTCGGGCGCACGCTCATAGGCGTAGCCCGGCGACATCGAGACGCCGACGCCGAGCTCGGTGGTGAAATCGAGGAACTTGGCGATCTCCTCGGCCGGGTGACCGTCGAAGATGGTGGCATTGACGTTGACCGTGAAGCCGCGCGCCTTCGCCGCCTTGATCGCCGAGACGGCGCGATCGAACACGCCCTTCTGCGACACCGCCTTGTCGTGATGATCCTTCAGGCCGTCGAGATGCACCGAGAAGAACAAATAGGGCGACGGCTCGAACAGGTCGAGCTTCTTCTCGAGCAGCAGCGCATTGGTGCACAGCGAGACGAACTTCTTACGCGCCACGAGGCCGCGCACGATCTCGCCGATCTCCTTGTGGATCAGCGGCTCGCCGCCGGGGATCGCCACCATCGGCGCGCCGCACTCATCGGCGGCATCCCAGCATTCCTGCGCCGTCATGCGGCGATTGAGGATCGCATCGGGATAGTCGATCTTGCCGCAGCCGACGCAGGCGAGGTTGCAACGAAACAAGGGTTCCAGCATCAGCACGAGCGGATAGCGTTTGCGGCCAAGCAGTTTCTGCTTGATCAGATAACCGCCGATACGCATTTCCTTGAAGAACGGTATAGCCATTAGACGATTTCTTTCTGCACTTATCAAAGGGATGTGGGTTCAGATCAGCCCGCGGTCAGTTCGGCTGGCAGCCGGAATTCGATATTCTCTTCTCGGCCCGGAACGACCGAGACCGATACCGGTCCGATCCGCCGCAGAGCCTCGATCACATCGTCGACCAAAACTTCGGGCGCAGAAGCGCCCGCGGTAATGCCGACGGCCTTCGCATCCTTGAGCCAATCCGGATTGAGTTCGCTCCCATCGGCAATGAGGTAACTCGCGACGCCGACCTCGGTGCCGATTTCACGAAGTCTGTTCGAGTTGGAACTGTTGGCGGCCCCCACCACCAAAATGACGTCAACCAGTTTGCTCAGGTCCCTTACCGCAGATTGGCGGTTCTGTGTCGCATAGCAGATATCCCTGATATCCGGGCCTTGAATATCTGTAAATTTTGACTGAAGAGCCGCGATAATGTCCCTGGTGTCGTCCACGGACAGGGTGGTCTGGGTGATGTAGGCGACCGGCGCATCGCTCGGCAGCCTCAGTTCCGCCACATCCTGGACGCTCTGGACCAGCAGAACCGGCCCCGGAACCTGGCCCATGGTTCCCTCGACCTCGGGATGGCCGGCGTGCCCGATCAGGATCAGGGTGCGGCCCTTCGAGATATAGCGCTTGCCTTGGTTGTGGACCTTGGTGACGAGCGGGCAGGTGGCATTGAGCACCGGCAGGTCGCGGGCTTCCGCCTCCTCCTCGACGCTCCTGGCAACGCCATGGGCACTGAAGACGGTCACCGCCTTGGCCGGCACTTCCGAGAGGTCTTCGACGAAGATCGCGCCCTTCTTCTTCAGGCTCTCGACGACGTGTTTGTTATGCACGATCTCGTGGCGGACATAGACCGGGGGCCCATACTTCTCGAGCGCGCGTTCGACGATCTCGATCGCGCGCACAACGCCCGCGCAAAAGCCGCGCGGCTGAGCAAGAAACACTTCCATCGGACGTCCGTTACGCAAATTACACCAATCTCGTTCAATGCCCTGCGGCCTTTTCGGCAACGCACTCCACAGGTCGGACGTCGCAACGTCAGTTGCAATGTCCGAGCCATCACAGTTCCTGGACGGGATCTGCGCCCCAAGCGCATGGAAATACAGCGATTTGTGGCAAAAAGGTAGCGGTTCGATGGGGGCGTGGTCACGGACGAGGGGCAGTAGAGGTAATATGGTGTGGGTTTCGACGCCTGCGACCGTCCGTCTCCCTCACTTGTTCGTCACTTTATCGCCCACTGATGCGGTTTATACCGGCCATTCGTGGCCGTTCCTGTGGTTTGGAACCTCCTCGCCGTCCCGTCGAGGAAGACAACCAAAACAACATTAGATCGGTCCCGGGAACTCCGCTACAGAGCGGGCGTTTTCGGCCATGCTTCCCCGAGATTAGAAAGAAACGAAGTGCTGACAAATATTGTCGTCTCCGTTGTTAGAACCTGTACGCGTTTTGCCCTTCCGGTCGTGATCATCTCTGTCCTGTTGTCGATCGGCGCCGGCTTCTACACGGCCCGCAACTTCTCGATCAACACCGACATCAACAAGCTGATCTCGCCGGATCTCGATTGGCGCAAGCGCGACAACCAGTTCGAGGAAGCGTTTGATCGCGAGCGGTTGATCCTGGCGGTGGTCGAGGCTGCGACGCCGGAGCTGACCAGCTCGGCCGCGAAGGCACTCACCGCGAAGCTGCAGGCCGACAAGAAGAACTTCGAGGCGATCACCGCGCTCGGCTCCGGCGAATTCTTCGAGAAGAACGGCCTCTTGTTCCTGCCGACCGAAGAAGTCGGCAAGGTCGCGGGCCAGCTCGAATCGGCCGCACCGTTGATCGAGATCATGGCCGGCGATCCCTCGATACGCGGCCTGACCGGCGCGCTCGAGACAGGCCTTGCCGGCGTCAAGCGCGGGCAGGTCAAGCTCGACAATGCCGCGCCGCCCTTCAACCTGATCTCCGAGACGGTCGAGACCGTCCTCGCCAAGGGCAACGCGACCTTCTCGTGGCGCGAGCTCACCAGCGACAAGCCGCTGACCGATTCGGACAAGCGTGCCTTCATCGAGATCAAGCCGATCATCGACTATTCGGCGCTGGAGCCGGGCAAGGCCGCGACCGATGCGATCCGCCAGGCCGCGGCCGATCTGAAATTCCCGACCGAATATCACGCGCGCGTTCGCCTGACCGGACCGGTGCCGATCGCCAACGAGGAATACGCCACCGTGCAGGACGGCGCGATCACCAACGGCATCGGCACCGTTGTGATCGTGCTGGTCATCCTCTGGATGGCGCTGCATTCCGGCAAGATCATCTTCGCCGTGTTCGTGAACCTGTTCATCGGGCTTGCCATCACCACGGCGGTCGGCCTGATGATGGTCGGCTCGCTGAACCTGCTCTCGATCGCCTTCGCCGTGCTGTTCATCGGCCTCGGGGTCGACTTCGGTATCCAGTTCAGCGTTCGCTACCGCTCCGAGCGGTTCAAGAACGACAATCTGACGCTGGCGCTGGAAAACGCGGCGCGCCGCTCCGCGGTGCCGCTGTCGCTCGCCGCGATGGCGACCGCCGCCGGGTTCCTCTGCTTCCTGCCGACCGACTACAAGGGCATCTCGGAGCTCGGCAAAATCGCCGGCGCCGGCATGCTGGTGGCGTTCGTCACCAGCATCACGGTGCTGCCGGCGCTGCTCGATCTGCTCAACCCGCCCGGCGAGAAGGAGCCGGTCGGCTACGCCTTCCTGGCGCCGCTCGATCTGTTCCTGGAGAAGCATCGCGTTCCGATCATCGTCGGCACGCTGCTGGTCACGGTCGCGGGCCTGCCGCTGCTCCATTACATGAAGTTCGACTTCAACCCGATCAATCTGCGCAATTCCAAAGTGGAATCGATCGCGACCTTCCTCGACCTGAGGAAGGATCCGAACACCGGCGCCAACGCCATCAACGTGATGACGCGCTCGGAAGCCGACGCCAAGAAGATCGAGGCCAAGCTCGAGAAGCTGCCGGAAGTGTCGCGCGTGATGTCGCTCGACAGCTTCGTGCCCGACGACCAGCCGGCCAAGCTGAAGCTGATCGCGCAGGCGGCCAAGACGCTCGGCCCCGCGCTCAACCCGGATTCGGTCGATCCGGCCCCGTCGGATCAGGAGAATGTCGAGTCGCTGAAGAGTTCGGTCGACAGCCTGCGCAAAACCGCGGGCGACGGCAAGGGGCCGGGCGCGGTGGCCGCGCGCCGGCTCGCCGACGCCCTGCAGAAGCTTGCCGATTCGAACCAGGCGACCCGCGACAAGGCGCAGGACGTCTTCGTCGCGCCGATGAAGATCGTGTTCGATCAGCTCCGCAATACGCTGCAGGCCCAGACCGTCACGCTGCAGAATCTGCCGCCGGAACTCGTCAACAGCTGGAAGACCAAGGACGGCCTGATGCGTGTCGAGGTGGAGCCGAAGGGCGATCCGAACGACAACGACAATCTGCGCCGCTTTGCCGACGCCGTGCTCGCCGCCGAGCCGACCGCGATCGGCGGGCCGGTCTCGATCCTGAAGTCGGGCGACGTCATCGTGAAGGCGTTCATCCACGCCGGCATCCTGGCGCTGGTCACGATCGGCCTGCTGCTGTGGCTCACGCTGCGCCGCGTCGTCGACGTGCTGATGACGCTGGTGCCGCTGCTGGTCGCTGGCATCGTCACGCTGGAGATCTGCGTCTTGATCGGGCTGCCGCTCAACTTCGCCAATATCGTCGCGCTGCCGCTGCTGCTCGGCGTCGGCGTGGCGTTTAAGATCTACTATGTCACGGCGTGGCGGCAGGGCAGGACGAATCTGTTGCAGTCGAGCCTGACACGCGCGATCTTTTTCAGCGCGCTGACCACGGCGACCGCGTTCGGCAGCCTGTGGCTGTCGAGCCATCCCGGCACCGCCAGCATGGGCAAGCTGCTGGCGCTCTCGCTCGTCACCACGCTCGCGGCGGTGTTGCTGTTCCAGCCGGCGCTGATGGGCAAGCCGCGCGAGGTCAAGGAGGAGGATATCGCCAACGACGTCACCTGACGCGCTGGCGATTCGCTTTCGAACCGGCTTGGCGGCATGCGCCGCCGAGCCGCGATGTCAGCGGACGGTGTTCCCCGCCGACTTCCGCTAATGCGTCGGTCGCGCGATGTCCGGGAGCAGGCAGATATCGCCCACGGCGTCGGCCTGCGCATTGGCGTTGCCCGGAACCTGCTTTTGAGCCGGCTTGGTGGCCGGCGCCACGGCACCGGTGGTTTTCTGCGGTGCTGTCGACTTGGGCTGGGTGCCCTTCGTCGCCGGATTGCCGGCGGCGCTCACCGGGATCGGCGGACCGACGCGGGTCCAGGTCTCGCCGCCGCACAGGAAGCCGAGCACGCAGCCCTGGATCTCGAGCTGATCGGTGCCGACGGGCTTGATGGTCGAGCTGTAGAGCTGGCCGTCCTTGGCGTTGTAGACCTGACCTTCCCACGCATCGGCGCCGGCCTTCTTCTTCATGTCGATCAGGATCGGCATGCCGAGCGTCGGCCTGCTCTGCTTCGCAGGATCAGGATTGTTCTTATCCTTGCCGCCCGGGGTTTTTTCCCAAGACACCGCACCCCACATGTTGCCATTACACTGGGCGACGCGGATGGTGGCGACACCGTCAGCGACCTTCCAGTCGCCGGTCGGGTCCGCTGCAAGTGCCGGTGATAATACGGTGGCCAAAAATAAACCTGAAAAGGCTATTGTACGCGCGAAAGTTCTTGGGCAGTGCAACATGGTCCAAACCTGTGCTTAACTGGACGATCCGAGCGGGGGGCAAAACGCCGCTAGCGAGCGTTTTAAGTTGACGAGATGGCCATCAACCGACGTATGTGACGAATGGTAAGTTCCAATTTAGACGTTTCCGAGATTTTTGTGGAGCGCGAGGGGCAGCGCGGTGCCATGCACACGCGTCACCTCAACGAGCAGCTCGTTCGCGTTCTCAAGACCATCGGCTACGACGTCGGCTTCCAGAAGGGGCAAGGCCAATACCTCTTCGATCGTCAGGGGGCTCGTTACCTTGATCTATTGAGCGGATTTGGCGTTTTTGCGATTGGCCGCAATCATCCGGCCCTGCGCCAGGCGCTGAAGAGCGTGCTCGACGCCGATCTGCCCAATCTCGTGCAGCTCGATGTCTCGACGCTCGCCGGCGTGCTCGCGGAACGGCTTCTGGAACATGTTCCATATCTGGACAAGGTGTTTTTCGCCAATTCCGGCGCCGAAACCGTCGAAGCCGCGATCAAGTTCGCGCGCGGCGCGACCGGCCGCCCCGGTATCGTCTATTGCGGGCATTCGTTCCACGGCCTGTCCTACGGTGCGCTGTCGCTGACGGACGATTCGAATTTCCGCGGCGGATTCGAGCCGCTGCTGCCGGGCTGCACCCCGATTCCGTTCAACGATCTCGAGGCGCTGGAGAAGGCGCTGTCGTCGCGCCAGGTCGGCGCGTTCATCGTCGAGCCGATCCAGGGCAAGGGCGTCAACATGCCCACCGACGAGTTCCTGCCCGGCGCGCTGGCGCTGTGCCGTAAATACGGCACGCTGTTCATCGCCGACGAGATCCAGACCGGCATCGGCCGCACCGGGAAATTCCTCGCGATCGAGCATTGGGGCATCGAGCCCGACATGGTGCTGCTGGCGAAGGCGCTGTCCGGCGGTCACGTGCCGATCGGCGCGCTGCTGACGCGCAAGAACATCTTCGACAAGATCTTCAACCAGATGGACCGCGCGGTCGTGCACGGCTCGACCTTCGCCAAGAATGATCTGGCGATGGCCGCCGGTATCGCCACGCTCGACGTCATCAAGGCCGAGAAGCTCGTCGAGAACGCCGCCAAGCGCGGCGCCGAGCTCCGTCTCGCACTGACGCGGATGGTGCCCGGCTATGAACTGATGAAGGAAGTGCGCGGCAAGGGCCTGATGATCGGCGTCGAGTTCGGTCCGCCGAAATCGCTGCGGCTCAAGGCGTCGTGGAATCTGCTGGAGACCGCCAACAAGGGCCTGTTCTGCCAGCTGATCACGGTGCCGCTGTTCAAGGATCACAAGATCCTGACCCAGGTCGCCGGCCACGGCCTCCACACCATCAAGCTACTGCCGCCGCTCATGATCACCGAAGCGGACTGCACCTGGATCGAGAAGTCGTTCGACGACGTGATCGCCGGCAGCCACAAGGTGCCCGGCGCGATCTGGTCGCTCGGCAAGACGCTGGTCGACAACGCGGTGCGCAAGTCGGCGTAGGCCTCACGATGTAGCCCGGATGGAGCGCAGCGAAATCCGGGGTTCTCAAAGCGGGTAAGACCGTCCCCGGATTACGCTGCGCTCCATCCGGGCTACAAGACTCACCCCTCCTTGTTCGCGCGCATCGCGCCCTCGAACTTGTCGCCGAACTCGCTCAGTTCGTCGGCGCCGAGATCGCTGACTGCCCAGTAATTCAGGCCGCGGTCGCTCCAGCGGCGGATATTGAAGCCCTGCAGTGTCGAGATCTTCGCCGTCTTGCGTTCGGTGTTCGCGGTCTGCGCCACGAACAGGTTGATGACGTGCTGGCGCCGCTTGTAGACCACGGCGCCGATCTCGCGGGCGTTGACGTAGTCGAGCCGGCCACCGATCAGCGTGAAGCCCTGCGCGGTGAGATCGATCACCGGCGGCGAGACGTCGAGCTTGCCGTTGAACCAGGGCTTGACCGTGTGCTGATCCGTCGAGATCACGTCGGTGAGGTGGCCGGCCTGCAGCGAACGGAGATGCGCCGACACCACCTCGTTCTCGATGCGCTGCTCGTCATCGTTGCGCAGCACGATCGCGACAAGGCCGGTCGCTGCCATCGCCGACACCGCGGAGCCCAGCGCAAAGCCGCGCAGCACCGAGCGCCGGGTCGGCGCCGCCTGCGCTTGTGGTTGCGGCAGTGACTTCTCGATCTTGCGGCGCAGCTCGAGCGGCGCCTTGTAGCGCAAATCGCTCTCGGCGATCGCCTGGCGGATCTCCTGATACTCCTTCATGAGCGCGGCGCAATGTGCGCACCCCTCGACATGGGCCTCAACTTCGCGCGCATGGCCGGCGTCGAGTTCGCCGTCGATCAGCGCGTGGATCAGCACTTCGGCTTCCTCGCAGGTCATTTCGCTTGCTCCTGTTCCGCAAGCCAGGCCGATCGCAGCATGGCGCGGGCGCGCGCGAGGCGGGACATTACGGTGCCGACTGGCACGGCGGCGACATCGGCGATCTCGCGGTATGAAAGATTCTGGATTTCCCTGAGCACGAAGGTCTCGCGGAACGGCTCGGCAAGCGCCGCGACCAGCTTGCGCACGGTCTCGCCGTCGAAGCGGCGCAGCAGCTGCTTTTCCGGGGTCTCCGGGGCTTCATTCCACAGCGGGGTCTGCTCGCCGCCTTCGGGCAACTCCTCGACCGCGGTCGGGGCGGTCTTGCGCCTTGCATATTCGGCCCGGCAGACATTGCGCAGGATCGCGAACAGCCACGGCTTCATCGCAGGTCCGCGGTAGCTGTCGAAATGCTTGTAGGCGCGCAGATAGCATTCCTGCACCGCATCCTCGGCGTCGGCGGCATCGCGCAGCAGATAGCGGGCCAGCGTATAGGCATCGTCAAGATACGGCAGCGCGGCCTCGCGGAAGCGTCGCGCCTTTTCGGGATCGTCTTGCGACGCGTTGACAACCATCGTGTCCTGCCCGGCATGTCGAGAGACGGCTCGTGCCCGGCCGGGAGCGGAGGGCCACCGGCCGGGCATGGTTGTGATTGTATGGGTTGTCACGTTACCCAACCTTGACACTGCCTGTCATGTGCGGATGCAGCGAGCAGAAATACTTGTACTCGCCGGGCTCCGTGAAGGTGAACGAGAAGGTGCCGTCGGTATCCATGGTCTTGGAGCGGAATTTGCCCGCACACACCACGGTGTGCGGGATGTCGTCGCGGTTGGTCCAGGTCACTGTGGTGCCGACCTTCACCTCAAGCTGGGGCGGGGTGAACGAGAAGTTGTCGATGTGAACCGCGGTATCCTCGGCGCGGGCCGCCGTGACCGGCAGCAGCATGGTCGCGACCACGGCGATCCCGAAGTCGCGTCGATTGATCGAACTCATCGGTCTTGTCCCTCAGCCTTGCAGCGGCGTGTCGATGATCGCCAGCGGCTGGCTGTTCTGCTTGAAGTTGATGCTGGCGACGCCGAGCATGCTGCGCAGCTTGGCATCCTCCACCTTCATCGGGCCGGGCGAGGGGGCGGAGCCCGGCGCCGGCTGCGGGAAGGCGGTCGAACGCGCGGTGTGGAAGGTGACGTTGCCCTCGACCTTCTGCATCACCTGGTGGATGTGGCCGTTGAGCACGGTGACCGAGCCGAAGCCCTTGACGTATTCCAGCGCACGGGCGCCGTCCTCGGTGCCCCAGCCCCATTGCGGATAGACTGTCCACAGCGGGATGTGGGCGAACAGCACGATCGGCGTCGACTTCGAGCGGCCCTTGAGGTCGTTCTCCAGCCATTCGAGCTGCTCGTTGCCGAGATTGCCGAGGCCGCCGCCCTTGAGGTCGACGACGTTGACGAGGCCGATGAAATGCACGCCGCCGGCATCGAAGGAATAGTAGCCCGGACCCTTGGTGCCGCGGCCGTAGCGCTCCTTGTAGAGCTTGACCTCCTCGTCTATGAAATCGTGCTCGCCCGGCACGTAGTGCACGTCGAGCTTGGCCTGCGAGATGATGCGATCGGCGTCATCGAATTCGGACGCCTTCGACAGATGGGTGATGTCGCCGGTGTGGATCATGAAGGATGGCTTGACCTGCATCGCCCGGACCTTGTTGATGGCCTCTTCCAGCGTGCCGATGGCGTTCGGGTTCGCCGGCTTGTCGAAGCCGACATGGCTGTCGCTGATCTGCATGAAGGTCATGCCGGGTGCAGCTTCCGCAGCCGCGGCCGAGCCGACGATGCCGAGCGAATGCGGCACGCCGCCGGTGACGGTCCACAGCACGCCGGTGCCGGCCCAGGTCATGCATTCGAGCACCTTGCGTCGGCTGACGCCTTTTTCCTCATCGCGATGGTCGTGATCGTGTCCGCTCATGGCAGTCTCCCGTGGGCCCAGGGATTGGGTTTCCGGGGAGGTGATCGGCGGGGGTGGGGCTTTATTCCCGAGGCCTGGGCGGGGCCGATGGCAGGGATGACGATTTCGTGAGGTGCGACGCCGGCCCGCCATGATCGGCGGGCGCAGGGGACCGCGCGACAGCTCGACGCAAGGGCAAGATGCGCAATTGAAGCGTTGGTGCTTGCGACGTTATCGACCCGCCCGACAACCCACTGATCGAGCGGAGGAAAACATGGCTGACATCACCGGCGGCTGTCACTGCGGCGAGATCCGTTACGAGGTGACCGGCGAACCGGTCGTGCATGCCTTGTGTCACTGCACCGATTGCCGGCGCCACGCCGGCGCGCCGATGGTCGGCTGGGTCATGGTTGCCGAGGACATGGTCAAGGTGACCAAGGGGCAGCCCAGGATCTACCGATCCTCGGAGCACGGCCGGCGGCACTTCTGCGCGAAATGCGGCAGCGGACTTTTCTATACCAATAGCAACATGCTGCCCGGGTTCATCGACATCCAGAGCGGCACCTATGACGATCCCGATGCGGTGCCGGCCACGATGCATATCCAGGTCGCGGAGCGGCTGCGCTGGATGGTGGATGCGCATGAGCTGCCGACCTTCGACCGCTTTCCGCCGCCGGAATGACCGGGTTGATGAACGCGGTGCTTTCCGGCGAAGCGACTATGCGCGCCACGACATGGAATCGCCCGCAACATAGATGGACGGTTGCAATACGGCGTTTTCTTTTTGGCAGGTGCGCGTGACGCTCGCGTTGGTCGGGCGTCCATTTCACGCACAAACCAGCGCGGGCTGTTCGCTTGCGTCGGGTTGGCCTTATTCGTCCTCGTCGTCCGGACCGCCACGCTGCTCGATCGCGTTTCGTACGCCGCGCATGATGGCGAACGACACGAATGCCATCCTTCGCTTCTGATCATCGCTCAATGTCTTGTAGAGCGGCTCCCAGGCATCGGAGAGCTTCTTGAGATCGGTCCCGCGCTGAATCAGCCGGTCGGCTCTGCGTTGCATCATCTCGATCGGATTGCTTCCGCCAAGGGCCTCCATCGGTCCGTTGTCCTGGAGTTCGGCAATTCGCTCCAACCGAGCCTGCCGGTTTTTCGCTCGCGCACGGATGGCATCCTCGATGGCCGGCCAGTATTTCTCCTGATCGGGTGTCAGCTGCAGGGCAGCCTTGACGATGCCGACACGCATGTCCGTCAGGCTCTTCAGATCGGCTGCACTGGGTTGCGCGGCTCCGACTGTCGTGGATGTCTCTGCTGCAAAAGCGAGAGACGAGGTCGTCACCAAGAATGCAATCGCTGCGACAGCTGCGTTCCTCGTCATTGTGAGCTCCTGAGCTGGTCATCAAGGATGTCCGCGAGAGCAACCACAATCATGTCGGCCACGGGTTGATCTAGGTCAAACGGGAGAGGGAGCCGGAAAATATGGACGCGCTTCTGACCGTTCGGGAAATTCCGTGAGGCTCCGGATCGGCTTGTCGGCTCAACCCGTGACCGGCGCGACGGTGGCGCCGGATTGAGCTAGATCAAGGTTCAGCGGACCGCGGTGTTCAGAAACTGCCGTCGACCTCGTTTCGACCGGGCGGTAGTACCATGCACCATCTGCTCAAGGAAATTCGACATAACCCACTGCTCTGGATGCTGGTCTTCGTGCCGATCGTGCTGGCGGTCGAGGCGGCAGCTCCGTCCGCCCACACCGCCCTGTTTGTGCTCGCTGTCCTTGCCATCGTGCCGTTGGCCGCCCTTCTCAGCCACGCGACGGAAAGCGTCGCAGAGAAGACCGGCGACGCAGTCGGAGGCCTGCTCAACGCAACCCTGGGCAATCTGACCGAGCTGATCATCGCGATCGCCGCGCTGCATGCCGGAGAGTACATGCTGGTCAAGGCATCGATCGCCGGTGCCATCGTCACCAATTCACTCTTTATGCTCGGCGCATCATTCCTGCTCGGCGGGCTCCGCCATCACGTTCAGGAGTATAATCGGGCCGGCGGGAGGATGTACGCAGCGCTGCTGCTGATGGCCACGATTGCGCTGCTTGCGCCCTCGGCTGTTGCCGACCTCGATCCGGCGCGCGGCGAGGCCATGGCGCTGGCTCTCAGTACGGGCCTCGCTGTGCTGCTGATATGCGCCTATGGGCTCGGCTTGCTGTTCTCGCTCAAGACACACAAGGAGCTGTTCGCAAGCGAGGAGCATGGCGAAACCGGCGGCGCCGGCTGGCCGATCGGACTTGCGTTAGGTACCCTTCTCGTCGTCACGGTGCTGGTTGCACTGGTCAGCGAAATATTCGTGAGCTCGGTGCAGAAAGCGGGCGAGACGCTCGGATTGAGCCCGGCGTTCGTCGGTTTCATCATCGTCGCGCTGGTCGGCGCCGCGGCAGAAATGGCGGTCGCGTTTTCTGCGGCGCGCAAGAACCGTCTCGATATGAGCGTCAGCATCGCGCTCGGCAGCGCGTCTCAAATCGCCTTGTTCGTCGCGCCGGCGCTGGTGCTTCTGAGCTACGTCGTCGGTCCGAAGCCGATGGATTTGCAGTTTTGGCCGGGGGCCGTGACGATGGTCATGATCGCCTCCGTGACTTCCTGCTTCATCACCAACAGCGGACGGTCGGCATGGTTTATCGGTGCCTTGCTCGTGCTCATCTATGCGATTTTCGCCATGACCCTGTACATGGTGCCACCGGGATCGCACGGCCCGGTTTGACCAGCGGCGAGCGTTGCCGGCACCGATCCGGACGAGGGCGCGTGTTCCTCGTCGCGTTCACGCGGACCCCTGATGGCTTTACAGCGGTAGCTCGCTCTGACCGCGCGTCCAGTCGATAATGTCGATCTGGAGCCCCCGTTTCAGAATCTCGGCCTCAAGATTGCTGGCATGCCGCTTCCATTCGGCCGTCGACCGGACCCGGAATTTTGGATCTTCACCGTTTGCCTCGAACTCATCGTCGGCTTCGAGCGCGCCGCGAACAGCCTCGTACATCATCTTAAGGCTCGCGTCGGTGAAGGCGTCGTACTCCATCGAGCCATCTCCCTGGAAAAGCGAAATTCAAGGGACCGCCACGATGGCGATCGTGGCGTCCCTTTGCGGTCGATCCATTCAACATGGACATGCCGATGCCTGACCGGAACTCGACAGCGAGCCGGTGCGGTGCAACCGCATGTCCATCCATTGCGGCTCAGCCGGATCAATACTGCGGGCAGACCATTTGCCCGTATTCATTGTAGTAGCAGCCTTGGTTGCCGTAGTAGCCATAGGCGCCATACGCGCCGGCTGCGGCTGCAGCGCCGACGGCAGCAGCACCATAACCCCAGCCCGGCCGATAGTAGCCTCTGCCGTAGCCGGGATAGCCGGCGACCGGGCGGCCAGGGCGCCCTGCAATCGGTCGACCGGGATAGCCCGGACGCCCTGCAACGCGATATCCTCCACCGTGAACTCGTCCGCCGCCTACATGCATGCCACCGCCACGCATCCCGCCGCCGTGAAAGCCGCCTCCGCCGCCGCGGAAGCCGCCGCCTCCTCCGCGACGGGCATAGGCGTCATCAGGAATCAGGCAGACAGCGACGAGAACCAGAGCCGCCAGAGCGGCGAGGATACAACGAAGCATGGCGTGTCCTCCCTATCGGACAATATTGCGAACGGCGACACTGCGACAATTTCGTCTCGCGAGATTGACGTAGATCAACGGAATGCAGCAGGGCGCGCGTTCGAAAAGGGTCAGGCAGCTGTCATCAACCCCAGGCACAATCTGTACTGCTGCCGAAGCATCTTGCCTGGAATGCGAACGTGAGTTCCATGGCATTTGCTTTCGCCTCAGTCAGGCGACAGCCATCGTTTCCTTGCCGAGTTCACCTGGTGTTTTTACGTCCTGCAGAACGCAGCCAAGAGGATCAACGTGCGGAAAGCGGATGTAACGTGCGCGTGCTGTGGCGCAGGTTTCCGGCGGTTGGAGCTATGGTCAGAACCTGGCGCCAAAGGTGAGTATCACTGTCCCGTTTGCGACTACTTGCTCGAGGCATTCGATGGCACCAACCTGATCGCCTATCGGCTGACGATCCAGCCGGAACGCGCGCCGGTCTCCTCGGCGAAGCTGTTCGACGATCAATGATAGCCTGACGATCGGTTGCCATCGGCGCGCTTCGGCTTTCGAGGTGACGGCTGACGCCATGACCGTTTGGCCGTGTCACTGCACCGATTGGTGCCGCATCCCGACGGGCCGATGGCCGACCCGGTGATGGCCGCAGAGGACACAGCCAAGGCGACACGGGGCAGATATACCCGTCGTCGGAGCGCGGCCGGGGGGCGGGTCGTTTGCACCCTCGTCGGATGGTCTCGGTGCTTGCTTGCTCGTGCGCCGGGACGCCGGCTAGTTCTTGACGGCATACAGAGGCGTTCTGAACGTCAGTTGATAGGCGGGTTTCGGCACCCACATGATTTCGGCTGTGAGGCCAAACAATCGGTTGTCATTATCGTCCATGCGGTCGAGATCGAACCGCACGATCGGTTGCGCGAAAGGCTGAATCGAGGCGACGTTCATAAGTTGCGCGCCCTCGAAGGATTGCACGCCCACGCGGCCGGTAAATTTCCAATCGTTCGGCCATTGATAGTAGCCGCCGACATAAGCAATCGTGTTCGGATTGATCCTCCCCAGCGCACTGCCGGCGTCGGTTCGGGTGTATTGGACACCGCCGAGGAAGCCTCGGGTTTCATCGGAATCGAGCGCATAGTCGAATTCGAGAATGTTGTTGAAGGAGGTTGTGCCCAGCGGGCCATTGGGAATCGACTGTGTGATGGTTGATTGCAGCGTCACGGTAGGAAAGGTCCCGCCGTTCTGCTGATAAAGGTCCGCCTGGAAGCCGATATTCCAGCTTGTGACCTGAAAGGACGAAAAGCCGGTACTCCCGAAGTTCGTCGAACTGCCGGAGACGCCGGCATAGAGCGACACGCTATCGGTGACATCGACCGTTAGCGGAAAATCCATGTTGAGAGATTTCGCGGCTGGCAGGCCGGCCGGAAAGACCGCGCTCCCCGATGCCGCAAGCGTTTGAGTATTGAACAGCGTCGGATGTCCAAAGCCGAACGCGAGCGACCCCGCCGGTACCTGTGCGTAGATCGTTCTGAGGTCGAGGTAGATGTTCGGCACCGAAGCATTGGCAACGCCGTCATCATTTGCGGCAAGGGCCTTGGCAACCGGGACGATAAGGACCGCGCATGACGCCGCCCTCAGGATCAATCTGAAGGCCGAGCGCCCTGCGCTGTTACGTAGCGGCGCGTTCAAGGCGAAAACCTTCCTAGGCGCGATTGTCATTGGGCAGGGAGGCGCGCTGATCGATCGCAGCTTGTCCGTTCCTCGATCTCACCCGAAACTCCCGCGGGGTGCAGCCGGAGATCCGGCGGAAGGCACGCGTAAAATGAGCCGGGTCGGCATAGCCCGATGAGAGTGCCACGTCGATGATCTTGATTTCAGTGGCGCCCAAAAGCTTGGCCGCATTGTTGAAGCGAGCCTGCTCAACCAGACCCGAATATGTCAGCCCGGCGAGCGAAAGCCTCCGTTGCAAACTCCTGGTGCTCACTCCCATCATCTCGGCCGCCTGCGTTATCGTGAGACCTCCTTGGTCAAGGTAGGAGGGCAAGCTCAGCCTCAATGCGCTGACGACGTCCTTGCCGAATGACTGCGGCTCGTGATCGGACGGCGCCGGCCGAAAGTCATTTGAGGGATTTGCAAGACTGAGGAGTTTTACCGGCACCTCGATCCATGAGGCCTTCTGACCCGACAGGAACCGCGTGTTCGGCCAATGCGACTGGACCTCAGGGCTCGGCGTATAGGACGCTTCAAATGCAATCACTCTCGGAGACCAGCTTGCCCCGGCGAACTGACGGACGATGTGCAGCACGAATATGTTCTGAAGCCACTGGGATATCTCAAGATGGGAAATTCCCTCCGTTCCAATGAGCTTACTGCAAATCTTCAAGTTCTCGCCGCTTGGCTCGAGCCATAGTTGGAGGATCGTATCCTCGCACGGTGCCCACCGGCAGGTTTGCTGCAAGGCAACCAACAGGGTCGGCGCATGGCGCACGCGCGCGCGCATGGCTTCGCTCAAATGTTCAAACGAGGTTCGCTGGGCTGCGCGAAAGGCGATTTCCGACAGGCCCTGCTTTTGCTGAGCGGCCGTCGCGAACCGAACAGCAGGCAGCAAAGGTACATAATGGTCCGCTTTCTCTTCAAAAGACGTCGGAAGTTGAAATTTGGCGAGGAGTGCCGCCGTAGGCCCGCCAGTTTCGGAATGAAGCTCAGCGAATGGGATCAAGAATTGACAACGGATCAATGGAATGACGGTCATTACTACCTGCCCAAGAAGTTTTGCCGCGATTGCAGCTTAGCAGACCGGAACTCCTCTTGCGTTGTCTTTATCGAGCAGCCGACGCGACACGCATTCGCGAATTTCGCTTGACGATAATTTTGGCGGCTGATGGCCAGATTGATCCCCGAAGCTGCTCTATCCTGATGCGTCGTTTCTCTTGCAGGAGCACGGGCCTCACGCCTCAAACCAACCGATGAGAGCTGTCCGATTGCCTTCAGCCCAGGCGGTCCGCGCGGCCATTGTCGCGTCGCTGCGACACGGTGACGCAACTCTGGATAGCACCGCTCAGGCCCTCAAGATCAGCTCGCGCACGTTGCAGCGGCACCTTGGTCGCCTGGGCACCAGCCACAGCGAAATGCTCGCCGAAGTTCGCCTGGACATCGCCTGCCGCCTGCTCGGGGACTCAAGCAAGCGCCTGTCGGAAATCGCAAAATTCGTGGGATACAGTAATGCCAGCAGCTTCAGCCGCACTTTCGTGCGTTTGATGAAAATCCAACCCATCACCTACAGGCAGCAGCAACTTGCCGATCGGCCGAGCGGGGCGAACCATCGCAAGAGATCTCACGCCGCCGGGCGATGAGAAGTTGTATCATTGGCGCGAAATGGCAAGACGCGCGATCTGAATTGGCGCGAAATGCGTAGCGAAGCTGATTGCCGAAATAGTTGCGGCGCTCCCCAAGGGCGCCAAAGGAGATAACAACCATGACCCTTCGCTCAGCTCTGCTGGTATTCTGCGTCGCCGGATTGATTGCCGCTCCCCATAAGGTGCTTTCCCAATCTGCACCCGAGACCAAACCACATGTACCGCTTGAGAAGTCGATAGGTCAGGCAAAGCCGGAGGTCGTGCCATCGCTGTTCGTCCTCAATTCGCGCGGTGCGAGCTTGAAGGACGGCAAGCTCGTGCTGACGGGGGTTTCACCGAATGCGATCGTGTTCGCCGATCGGCCCGTGAGGGCAGCCGGTCACGATCTCACATCGCGAATTGTCGAGGATTGGGGTAATGGCACCGACAATTTCGCGAAAGATCCTCCAAACGCCACCGTGTCCGGGTTCAGGAAAGACGGATCGTCGGTAGCCGACGCCGTCGTCGTCCTGAAATCGCCCAAGCTCGACGGCGACAAGCTGACTTTCGATGTCGATCTGCTCGAAGGTGACCTTGCGGGAGCTGATGGACCGGCGTCGATCTTCATCGACATCATCGGTCGCCCATTCACGCCGCTGTCCTTTGCCGGCGTTGCCCGTCGAACCGCGTGGCGAGGGGCTTATTATCGCGGCGCTGCAGTCGCAGGTGCAGCCGCCCTTGGCGCCGCGGCTGCTTATCCCTATTACGCCCCGCGGTGCGGGTTCTATCCGTATCCGCCTTGCTACTGAGCAACGCGACCGGCCACGTCGCAGCCTCCGGGCCGACCATGCAAGGTCGGCCCGATTTAAAGCCGAACATACGAGCTCACAGGAGAGGATCGTGGGACGAACCGCTATGATTGCAGCATCGCTGATCATCGCCGGCATTCAATCAGCACATGCGCAGACCGACCTCAGCGCTTACGCCAATGCCGAAGGCTATCTGGATGTTCAGAAGCTGACATGCGCACAGCTCGCCGGAACGTGGCAAGGAGACGCCGATCTTCTCACTGCCTGGTACAGCGGCTGGTACAACGGCCTCGCGCGCAAGCATTACCTCGATATCAAAAAGTCCCGTGAGGCCGAGCACGAGGTGATCCAGCACTGCAAGGCTCATCCCGACCAGCTCATCATCGAGGCGATCGCAGTAGTCTTCAAGGATATGAGAGCGGCGCTAGGGATCAGGATGCAGCCGTAATTGTGAGCTCGGACACCTTTACGGCAGGCCGACCTCGGGGCGGCCCGACGATCGTTTGAAGACCATTCGATTTTGACACAAGGAGAGAACCATGGACATCACTCGTCGCAATCTTGCGCTTGGCGGAATGGGTCTGCTCACCGGAGCGGCGATCGGTCGACCGGCCGTTGCCGAGGAGGGGGCTTTCCTGGGTGTCGGCCAGGGCCTTGAAGACTTCTGGCTCGCGAGCGACGCCTACATATTCGGCTATCCGTTGGTGACGATGGAGATGACGCGGAGGATCATCACCAACGTCGCGGAGCCCGTGGGCACGCGAGGGCCGATGGGCCATATCATCAAGCTGCGCCAGTATCCGGACGCGTCGTTCCGCGATGTCACCGCACCCAATGCGGACACGCTCTACACGACGTCGTTCTTCGACGTCGGGAAGGAACCGTGGGTCCTCAGCATCCCGGACATGAAAGGGCGCTATTTCCTGATGCCCATGCTGGATGGCTGGACGACGGTGTTCCAGGTGCCGGGCAAGCGCACCACCGGCACCGGCGCACAAACCTATGCCATCACCGGGCCCGGCTGGAAGGGCACGCTGCCGGACGGCGTGAAGGAGTACAAATCGCCCACCAACATCGTGTGGCTGCTCGGCCGCATCTATTGCACCGGAACGCCGGAGGACTACGCCGCCGTCCACAAGCTGCAGGACGAGTGCAAGCTCGTTCCGCTCAGTGCTTACGGCAAGCCGTACACGCCGCCTCCGGGAAAGGTCGATCCGTCGATCGACATGAAGACGGCCGTCCGCGAACAGGTCAATCGCATGGACGCGGCGTCGTATTTCAAGCTGCTGTGCGAGCTGATGAAAACCAACCCGCCATCCGCGGCGGACGCGCCCCAGCTCGCCAAATTTGCCCGCATCGGCATCGTTCCCGGACAGGACTTCGACGAGAGCAAGCTGAAGGCGGATTTCCTGAAGCGCGTCCCGGAGGTGTCGTTCGACAGGATCATGCTTCAGTTCAAGGTCAACAAGGCCGTCAGGGACGAGAACGGCTTTGCGTTCACGACGAAAACCGGCATCTACGGCACCGACTACCTGATGCGGGCCCTGGTGACCGCGATCGGGCTTGGCGCCAATCGTCCGCAGGATGCGGTCTACCCGACCTCGCAAAAGGATGCGGACGACCGCAAGTACAATGGCGCGAACAAGTACGTCATGCGGTTTCCCAAAGGCCACCTGCCTCCGGCCGAGGGATTCTGGTCGCTCACGATGTACGACAGCAGCTACTTCTTCGTGAACAATCCGCTCAACCGATATTCGATCAGTGCGCGGGAAAACCTGAAGGAGAATCCGGACGGCTCGACCGATCTCTACATTCAGAAGGACTCGCCCGGCAAAGACAAGGAATCCAACTGGCTCCCTGCGCCGGAGGGGGATTTCATCCTCATGCTGCGCATGTACTGGCCGCAGGAAACCGACCCGTCGATCATCAACGGCACCTGGACGGTTCCTGCCGTCAAGAAGGTCGGGGCTTGAGAATATCGGCCCGGGCCGGCGGTCTGTTCCCGGATCGGGCAGACCGCCGGCAAGAACTTTAGGGTTCTGACGGTTCTTTCATGCTTATCATCCTGACCCTTTACCTCGTCCTGGTGTGGCTCATCTTCTCCAGGCTGAAGCTGGTCAAATGGGGCTGGGCTTCCGGCACCGCCGCCGTGCTCGTCGGCGCATTCATCCTCGCGACATTCCTGGCCATGTTCAACTATTTGACCCCGTCGGGAAGCTTCGTCGTGATCTCGCGGGTCGTCGAAGTCGCGCCCAACGTCTCCGGTCAGGTCATTGCGATCCCGGTTAAGCCCAACGTACCAGTGAAGGTCGGGACCACGTTGTTCCGCATCGATCCGGCGCCGTTCCGGTTCAAGGTCGACCAACTCGAGGCGTCGCTGGCCGGGGCCAGGCAGCAGGTGCTGGAGCTCAAGGCCGGTTACGAGCAGGCGAGCGCCAACGTCGACGGGCTGACCAAGCAACTCGCCTATCACAACAAGCGGCTCACCGATTACACGCAGATGACCGGAGAAGGCGCGCAAAGCGAGTTTCGGCTGCAGGACACCCAGGTCCAGCAGGAAACCGTGAGCGCGCAACTTTTAGCGGCAAAGGCGGCGCAGCAAAGCGCTAGGCTCGCCATGGATGCCGAGATCGGCGGCGTCAACACCACCGTCGCACAAATCCAGGCTCAACTCGACCATGCCAAATGGGAGCTCGAGCAGACGACCATCCGCGCGCCCGGCGATGGCTACGTCACGGTCATGGCGCTGTCGGTCGGCGACCGAGCAGGTCAACACAAGGCGGTGATGTCGTTCATCATCAGCGATGACATCACCATCGTCGGCATGTTCTCCCCGAACGGATTCCAGACCATCAAGCCCGGCGCGACGGTCAAGCTTGTGTTCGACAACGATCCCGGCCGCATCCACCAGGCGACGATCTTGGGCATCCCGCAGGGCGTCGGACAAGGCGAGATAGCAGTTTCCGGAACGCTGGCGAAGGTCGGCTCGATCAGCGGCGCCAAGGCCTATCCGGCCGTCATTTCCGTGCCGAAAGACATCGACCTAAGTCAGCTCAGGCTCGGAATGCCCGGAACGGCAACCGTATTTGCAGAGAACGCCGGCGTCATCGGCCTGATCATGTCGATCCTGGTTTGGGTCAGCTCGTACACGGCATATCTATGAGACGGTACGATAGATGTATAGCGGCTCGCATATTGCGGAGCGTGGTCCCAAAGCCACACAATGGGACGATCTGGCCGGTTGCCCATAGAGCGAGATATCCAGTCAGGGCTGTTGCTGTGGGTGTGAAATGGAGGGCGAACAGATGAAGGACCGCATATGCGAAGCGAAGTTAGATCGTCGCCGCATCGGCCCGGCCATCGGCGTGGCTTTGGCGGTTTCCGGATTCCTGTCCGGCGCCGCGCGTGCCGACGAGGCCGGCGTCTCATATTGGCTTCCCGGCCGCTTCGGCAGCCTCGCTGCGACCCCGCAGGTCCCCGGCTGGTCGATGGCGGAGGTCTACTATCACACCAGCGTAAGTGCATTCGGCAATGCCGCGGCCGCCAGGGAAATCCAGGTCGGCAGAATCCCCGCCGCGGCAAACGTCGATCTAAATCTGCATCTCAACGCGCAGGCGGATCTCATCCTTCTCAATCCCACTTATACGTTCGCAACGCCGGTGCTGGGTGGCCAACTTGCCATCGGCGTGACCGGGCTGTTCGGACGGTCGAGCGCGGATCTTGCGGGGACGCTGACGGCGGCCGTCGGTCCGCTGGCGACAACCCGCACCGGCAGCTTCGGCGATTCGATCACATCAGTTGGCGACCTCTACCCGCAGGCGACGCTGAAGTGGAACGCCGGGGTGCACAATTTCATGAGCTATGTAACAGGAGACATCCCGGTCGGAGCATACAGCCCGAGCAGCCTTGCCAATCTCGGCATCGGTCACGCGGCCATCGATGCCGGCGGCGGCTACACCTACTTCAACCAGCAGGCGGGCCACGAATTTTCCGCGGTCGCGGGCTTCACCTACAATTTCAAGAATCCGGATACCCAGTACCAGAACGGGGTCGACTTCCATCTGGATTGGGGCGCCTCCCAGTTCCTGTCGAAGCAGGTTTTCGTTGGCCTGGTTGGATATGCCTATCAGCAGATCACCGACGATTTCGGCCAGCACCCTGTCCTGGGAGGCTTCCGGTCCCGAGTGCTTGGCGTTGGTCCGCAGATCGGCTTCCTGTTTCCCGTAGGTGACATGCAGGGTTATCTGAATCTCAAAGGGTATGGAGAATTTGCAGCAGAGAATCGCCCGGCCGGCTGGAACACCTGGTTGACGTTCTCGATCTCTCCGATGGCGCCGACCAGCACCGTGACGCCGACCCGACGGGTCGCGACAAAATAGCAGCGCTGCTGGCGCCTTCGATTGTGCCGAGATCACGCCACTATGGGCCGCAACCGTGCCGGTGGCTGCCGATGCCCGCCGTTCGGACGCCGCCCGGCAATTTTCGCCGACGCCGGTTCGATACGCGGGCGTCGTGATTGTCAGGCCGCAGGGCCCAGGTTGCCAATGCTCGGCCGATTGATTTCAGCCGCGCTAACCCGAAAGTGGAGTCGATGTTACCGGATACGCCGTCGGTCGGTCAGCTCTCTCAGGTGATTTCTCAAGCGGCGGCGCCCGCATTTCTGCTCGGCGCATTGGCGGCCTTTATCGCGGTGCTGATTTCCCGCCTGAACCGGATCATCGACAGATCGATTTACCTGAACCAAATTTCGGATCAGGATCAGGAGAGATGCCGGCTCAAGGCAGACCTGCCGCGTCTTGCTCGGCGTGCCACCATGATCAATCGTGCGATCTTCTGGTCTATCATGGGAAGCATCTCGATCAGCATTGTCATCGTCGTCGGCTTTGTGAGTGCGTTCCTTCACATCCAACACGAGCGGGGCGTCGCCATCCTCTTCATTGTCTCCGTTGTGGCTTTCATCGTGTCGTTGGTCGATTTCGCGCGAGAGGTCCGAATTGCCCTGAGCGAGCTCGATCACTACGGCTAGATGCAATTGATACATTCACGCCTTAACGCGCGCGCGGAAGCCGATGAGGGCGTTGCCGCTTCCGACGGATGCGACTATGCGTGCCGCAACATGGAATCGACCCGCGACATAGATGAACGGCCCCATGCCCAGTACCACCACACCGAGGCGAGCCGGCATCACGCCGAGAACTACGGCAGCACTAGCCGTTTTGGCACTGCGTGAGCAGCCTGCGCCGTCCCCGCAATGGGACGGCGATTTTCTTTTGGCGGGCGTTCAGCCCCTATCGCCTGATGAGCAGCGCCGAGACGGCGCTCGCTGCGCACAGGCATGCGACGGTCGGAAAGATGATCGCCGTATTGCCGGTGTGATCCATGAATCGCCCGATCAACGGCTCGCCAATCCCGGCGCAGGCGTACGAAATGAAATTGAGGACGCCGGTTGCGGTTCCGGCCAGGCGACGGCCGAAGATGTCGGGACATAGCGCCCAGAACGACGACGCCGGGCCGAACACGAAGAAGCCGCACAGGAACAGGCCCGCGATCCCGACCAGGCTGCCGTGTGGCACGAGCTCCATCGCGAGCGCGATGATCGCGGCCATCACCATGTAGGAGATGATCGCGAGATAACGCCGTGATCTAAACAGAACATCCGAAATCCAGCTGTTGGTCGACGCGCCAAGCGCCATCCCGACCGGCAGTGCGACGGTAATCCAGACCGGATCGATGACCGTCGCAGCCGATTTCCAGTTTGGCCCGAGGAAGTGGACGGGGACCCAGACCAGCAGGGCGTATCGCGCGGCGTTCTGAAATCCGATCGACAGGCCCGTTGCATAGAGCCGCCAGTTCGAGAGCACCGCGCGATAGCGCGCGCCGCTGGTCTTGGTGTCGACCTCGCTGTCGCCGTCCGCCTCATCGGGCGACTTCTCGTCGGCGGGCCCTTTGAGGCCGAGATCCTCGGGCCGCTCGCGCACCACGAGGAACATGACGACGGCGCCGAACAACATCAGGAACACCGACAGCCGGAAGATCCACCGCCAGTCGAGCCCGAGCGTGCCGAGAATGATGATCGGCACGAAATAGGCGAGGACCGACGAAAATCCGGACATGCCGACATAGAATGAATAGACGAAGCCGCGATGCCGGTGTCCCCACCAGTTCGAGAGCAGCCGGCTGCCCGGCGCGAATCCCATCGCCTGGAAATATCCGTTGAGGCCCCACGCCAGCAGCAGGGCGACGAAGCCGCCTGACAGGCTCGTCGCCCAATTCGCCGCGAACGAGAGGACCGCGCCGGCGAGCATCATGACGCGGCCACCCCATTTGTCGCCGAGATTGCCGTTGATCGACTGGCCGAGCGCGTAGGCCCACAGCATCGATGCGCTGACCCACCCGAGCATCTCCTTGGATAGTCCGAGCTCCCTCTGAATGCCAGGGATGGCAAAGCCAAAGGTTTGGCGTCCGAGGTAGTAGAAGAGGTAGCAAAAGGAGACGCCGAGCAGCGCCGTCCATTTGTAGCGCCGATACATCTGCGCCGCAGCCGTTTCGGTTGCGAGCGCCCGTGCAAAGGCCTGCCCAGTATCGAGCATGGCGTGTCCTCCTGTGCTTTTGTTTTGATTTATTGCGCGCCGTTCAGCGCAAACTCGAAGATGTCGAAGTTGCGCATGCGCCTGGTCTTCGCGAGCTTGCGATAGGCATCGTTCAGCTGGTGCGACAGGATGAACGGCACGATCTGCTCGCTCAGTCCGCCATGCGACCGGAGGCGGTGGCCGTCGAGTCCGCTGAGATCGTGCTCCGCCCGCGTCGAGCCGATTGTCGTGTGGGTGTCGCCGATCGTGACGAAATCCCCTTCGCGGTCGAGCGGCATTTGGTAGCGGCTCGCGGCGCTCGGCCCGTCGAGCACGAGCGCAATTCCCGGAATGGCCGCCGACGCCTCCATGACCTCGGCGAGGTCGAGCCCCTTACGCAGGTAGACGCGAACGAAGGAGCCAAGCGCGCCATGATGCTTCACGAACGGATCGGTGATCGGACAGATCACCCGCGCCGCACGTGGGCCGAAGCGCCGGTTCAGCTCGTCCTCGAGGAAGATCACGCGCGGGGTTCCGTCCGTGTTCGCCTTGTCGTTCATCCCGTGATCGGCAATCAGCCCGACCACGGCGCCAAGCTCGGCGATGCGGCCCACCTTCTGGTCGACGGCGCGGTGAAAGAAATCCGCTGCCGCCTCGCCCGGACCGTGCGCGTGCTGAACCAGATCGGACAGCGAGAGATAGAGCAGCTCGGCGCGATCTTGCTCAAGAAGCTTGATGCCGGCGTCAAGGACGAACAGCGACAGGTCGGGGCTGTACATGTCGGGCGTCGGCCGCCCGACCAGGGCTTCGACATCCGCAATGCCGTTCTCCGCCATGGTCGCGCTTCCGGCTTTCTCCGACGAGAAGCAAATTCCGCCTTCCATCCGGTGGCCGAGCATCTTGCGCAGCTTGTCCTTGGCGGTCACCGCAGCGACGCGAACGCCGGCGCGCGACATCTCGGCGAGGATGGTCGTCGCCCGCATCGGCGTTGCATCGACGATCATGATTTCCTTGCCGGTCTCGCGATCGAGATAATAGTTTCCGGAGATGCCATGAACCGCCGGCGGCGCGCCGGTCACGATCGAGACGTTGTTCGGATTGGTGAAGGTCGGCATCGCGGCGTCGGCGAGGGCCGCGAACCCGCTTCGCATCATCCGCGAAATATTGGGGAACACCTCCCTCGCGTTGGGGAAATTGAGATAGCGCGGGTCGCATCCGTCGAGGCAGATAACGACGGTGGGGCGTGTGGGCTTGCTGTAGGTCCGCCCGTTGACTTCGATCATGATGGCTCCTTGTCCGGCCAGGGCCGATAAGCGGCTTCGGAGCGATCCTAGGAAGCGGCGGTCGGAATAAAAATTGAATAATTTACCGGTTCGTGTAACTTCCATTCCCATGAAGCTGCGCGATCTTCCACTGGTGTCGCTCCGGACGTTCGCCGTCGTCGCGGAGACCGGCGGGGTCGGCGCCGCTGCGGACGCGCTCGGCGTCACCCACAGCGCGGTCAGCAAGCAGGTCAAGTTGCTCGAACGCTGGCTGGGACAGGCACTGTTCACGCTGGAGGGCCGACGGCTGGTTCTCACACCCTTCGGCCTTGTGCTGTCGCGCGAGGTGGGGCGTGCGCTGGAGGATATTGCCGGTGCCTGCGCCTATGTGCAGCGCCAGCGCGAGCGCCGCACGGTCACGATCGAGGCGCCGGCGACCTTTGCGATGTACTGGCTACTGCCGCGCGTCAATCGCTATCGCGCCCAAAACCCCCGCACAGATGTGTGGGTATCAACCAGGATGACGGGGCAGCCGCCGAATTTCTCGGCCCATGACCTTGTCGTGACGCGCGGGGAGGCGGCGGTGACTTCCTCGCGTCTCAGCGAGCGCGCCCTGCTGTTTCGCGAGGACCTGGCGGTATTGACGTCGCCGAAACTGCTGGCGCGGAAGCCGCTCGCAAAGGCCGCCGACGTCAAAAGCCATCATCTGATCGAGTCGATGACCCGGCCCCAGGAATGGGCGGCATGGTTGAAGCACGTGGGCATCACCGATGCGTTCGTGGCCGGCGGTCACCGCTTCGATCACCTGTTTGTGGCAATACAGGCAGTCAAGGATGGACTTGGATCGGTGGTAGCGCCGCAGAACGTCCTGCGAGAGGCGATCGCGAGCCATGATCTGGCAAGTCCGTTCCCGGAGCTGAACTTTCCGGGTGAATGCTATTTCTGCTATGGCGCGGCCACCAGCGTCGATCCCGCGACACAGAAGTTCAGGGACTGGCTGGTTCAGGAAGCGCGATCGCAAGCCAAGGCGCCGCGCGCAACACAGCGGACCGGAGAATGTCCACGTCCGGTGAAATCGAGCTCCAGGCGCAGCCGTTGATCTAGCCGGTTCGTGTTGCAAAAGCCCTGAGCGCTGCCACCATCAGCTCCGGCGCTTCCTGCGCGACGCAATGTCCGACGCCGTCGAACGTCCAGCGGCTCGCATGCGGGATCAGCGCCGCGGCGCGGCCTGCCATCTCCTTGTAGATCGGCCATGACTGTTCGGCGGTCGCGATGCAGACCGGGCAGGCGATGTCGGAGAACCACGGGAACGGATTGCCGCGGCCATCGCCGGTATAGATCTGCTCCATGGCCTGGAAGATCGGCAGCAGCATCGCGGATTCGATTTCGGGCGTGCAGTGCAAGCGCACGCGGCCGTCGTCGAGCTTTGCGAAGCCATGATGGACATAGGCCCGCAACGATGGTTCGGTCCATGTTGCGAAGGTCGGCGCGGCGCGCAGCCGCCGGAACAGGTCGTCGGCGTTGTCGAACTCGGCCCGGCGGCGCAGCGCGCCCTGCACCGAGCCGTTCGCGATCTCGCTGAGACCGCCGGCGCGCGGCGCGCGCGGATCCATCGCGGTCGGCTCCGTGACATGCAGGCGCGCGAAGCGACCGGGCATCAGTCTGGCTGCGAGCAGCAGGTCGGTTGCGCCGGCACTGTGACCGATACCGTAGATGTCATGGAGGTCGAGGCGCTCCACCACCATGCGGACGTCTTCGGCAAAATCCCGGAAGTGATAGCGATCGGCCGGCGGCTTGTGGCTCAGGCCGTGGCCGCGGCGGTCGAGCGCATAGACGGTGTAATCGGCCGCTAGCGCCTCTGCGACCTCGGTCCACACCTCCGCGACAAAGCCTGTGCCGTGCTGCAGCAGTGCCGGCGGCTTGTCCGACGCAGGCTCGCCCCATCGCGACACTGCGATGTTCGCGCCGTCATCGCCAACAAAGAGACGCTGCGGCTCGGTCATGTTCTGCTATCGCGCATCCTGCAGGATCATCGCCGCGGCCTTTTCGGCGATCATCGCCGTCGGCGTGTTAGTATTGCCCGATGTGATGGTCGGCATCACGGAGGCATCCGCGATGCGCAGGCCGTGCAGGCCGTAGAAGCGGAGCCGCTCATCGACCACGGCCATCGGATCGTTGGCCGTTCCCATCTTCGCGGTGCCGACGGGATGGAAGATCGTGGTGCCGATGTCGCCGGCAGCCTTGGCGAGCGAGGCATCGTCGTCGCCGACCGAGGGGCCGGGCAGGAATTCCTCGGGATGATATTTCTCCAGCGCCTTCTGCTTCATCAGTCTGCGCGTGGTGCGGATGGCGTCGGCCGCGACCTGGCGGTCGTCGTCGGTCGACAGATAATTCGGCGCGATCGACGGCTTGTCGTCGGGTGCGGACGATTTGATGCGCACGGTGCCGCGCGAGCTCGGCTGCAGATTGCAGGCGCTCACCGTGATCGCGGGGAAGCGGTGCAGCGGATCACCGAACTTGTCGAGTGACAGCGGCTGCACGTGGAACTGGATGTTGGCGCGCGAGCGCGTCGCGTCCGAGCGCGTGAAGATGCCGAGCTGCGACGGCGCCATGGTCAGCGGCCCGCGGCGGCGAAATGCGTAGTCGAGGCCCATCAGGCCGCGGCGAACCAGATTGTAATAGGTTTCGTTCAGCGTACGCACGCCGGAGACCTTGTAGATCGCGCGCTGCTGCAGATGATCCTGCAGGTTATGGCCGATGCCCTGCACGTCGAGCACGATGTCGATGCCGAGCGGCGACAGCCATTCGGACGGACCGATGCCGGAGCGCTGCAGCACCTGCGTGGTTCCGATCGAACCGGCGCAGAGGATCACCTCACCCCTGGCGTGCGCCTCCACGGTCTCATTGCCCTGGCGGAACAGCACGCCGGCGGCGCGGCCGCTCTCGATGACCAGGCGGTCGACCAGCACGTCGGTTTCGAGCCTGAGATTGCTGCGGTTCAGCACCGGTTTGAGGAAGCCGCGCGCCGACGACCAGCGCCGGCCGCGCTTCTGGTTGACGTGGAAGTAGCTGGTGCCCTCGTTGTCGCCGGTGTTGAAATCCGGGATGCGCTTGATGCCCATCTCCTCGGCGGCATCGCCGACCGCATCGAGGATCTGCCACGACAGCCGCGGCGCCTCGATGCGCCAGCCGCCGCCGACACCATGATGCTCGCTTTCACCGAGGAAATGATCCTCCAGCCGCTTGAACGCCGGCAGCACGTCGCTGTAGCTCCAGCCGGTGAGGCCGAGCTGCCGCCAGTGGTCGTAATCAGCGGCCTGGCCGCGCATCGAGATCATGGCGTTGATGGCGGAGGAGCCGCCGATCACCTTGCCGCGCGGGTAGGCGAGCGCGCGGCCGTTGAGGCCGGGCTCGGCCTCGGTCTTGAACATCCAGTCCGAGCGCGGATTGCCGATCGCGAAGAGATAGCCGACCGGGATATGAAACCAGATCCAGTTGTCCTTGCCGCCGGCTTCCAGCAGCAGCACGCGCTTCTTCGGATCGGCCGACAGGCGGTTGGCCATGATGCAGCCCGCCGTGCCTGCGCCGACGATAATGTAGTCGAAATCACCCTCGAGCCTTCGCGGCATGTCCTCGTTCCCGGCAAGCGTCTTTTGTTGGGCCCCTTCTATAGCGTTTTCGAGCGAAGTGGAGCCCGGTTCGCGTGAAGAAAACGCGTCAATACAAGAAAATAGACCTCGGTTCTGACAGGGTCAGGACCGGGTTCTTTCCAGACGCAGCGGGCCGACACAAGCCCGGCGGAGCGCGCCGGGCGTGCGCTGGATGCTCAGGGGCGGCTCGGTTCGGCCAGTGTGACCTCATGTCTCGCGCGGGGAACGCAGACGATCAGCGTCAGCATGCCGATGCCGAGCAGGGCGCCGCCGAGGGCGAGCGGTGCGTAGATGCTCCCGGTCGCGACATTCATCCAGCCGATCAGGGCAGGGCAGACCGCGCCGCCGAACGAGCCGATCGCTGAGATCAGCGCGATGCCGCCGGCCGCGGCGCTGCCCTCCAGCATCGCGTTCGGAATCGTCCAGAACAGCGACAGGATCGCGAAGATGCCGATCGAGGCGACGGCAAGCAGCGTCACGGTCAGGAGCACGCTGTCTTGCGCGGCCTGCAAGGCGATGAAGCAGGTCGCCGCAACGAGGCCGCAGCAGACCACGTGCCAGCGCCGTTCCTGTGTGCGGTCGGAACTGTAGCCGATCGCCACCATGCCGATCGCGGACGCAACCGAGATCGCGCCGCTCAGCCAGCCGATCTCGGTGGTGGTCGCCACGCCGACGCGTTTCAGCAGCGTCGGGGTCCACAACAGGATGGTGTTGAGCGAGCAGAAGAACGCGAAGTAGATGAAGGAGAGCAGATAGACGCGCGGCTCGCGCAGCGCCGCCGCGAAGCTCCGCGTGGTGCCGGGAACGGCGGCGCGGTCGCGGGCGAGGTCGCTTGCGACCTGCCGTCGCTCGTCGGCGTTCAGCCAGCTCGCGACCTGCGGTCCGTCGGCGAGGTAGAAATAGGCGGCGATGCCGAGCAGCACGGCCGGCCCGCCTTCGAGGATGAACAGCCACTGCCAGCCATGCAGGCCATGGACGCCCTGCATGTGGTCCATGATCAGGCCCGACAACGGTCCTGCAATGACGCCGCCGAGCGGCACCGCCATCACGAACAGGCTCGTCATGCGGCCGCGCACGCGATCCGGGAACCACAGCGTCAGATAATACAGGATGCCGGGGAAGAACCCGCCCTCGGCGGCGCCGAGCAGGAAGCGCAGCAGATAGAGGTGATACTGGTTCTGCACCAGCGCGAGCAGCACGGTGACTGCGCCCCACAGCACCATGATCCGCAGCAGCGTCTTGCGGACGCCGACCTTGACCAGCAGGAGATTGCTCGGCACTTCGAGCGCGACATAGCCGACCGAGAAGATGCCGGCGGCAAGCCCGAACACGGCGTCGTCGATCTGCAGGTCGTGCAGGAATTGCAGCTTGGCAAAGCCGATGTTGAAGCGATCGATGATCGCAACCGTGTAGCACGCCAGCAGGAACGGGATCAGGCGCCAGGCGATCCGTCCATAGAGCCGCGAATGGGCCGCATCCTGCATCGAAACCTCCGAATAATTCTTTTGATTGTTGAGTGGGGTCGCGCCGCGACGGCGCTACGCTCCCTCGCCCCGTCCTTACGGGGAGAGGGCTGGGGTGAGGGGCTGCCTCCGCATAATGCGGCGATAGCTGTGTCCGCGGAGGCTCCCCCTCACCCGGAGCGCATCTGACGGTGCGTTCCGGCCTCTCCCCGCACGGAGGAGAGGCGAAGTGGGAGCCCCCGAGTTGCGTCCCGCTAGCCCGCCTTCGCGTTCGGCGGAAACTCCAGCATCGCTTCGCCGGCTGCGACCGTCTCGCCGCGCTGGTTCTGTACGGCGACGTCGACCAATACCCAGCGCGATTTGGCCGATATCTGCTTGGCTTTGACGGTGCCGGCCGGGCGGATGGTGTCGCCGGGCTTCACCGGCTTCAGCCAGCGCGTCTCGAGCCTGCGATGGATCGCGCCGGCCGGAAGCGCCCAGTCGGTCAGCATGCGCGAGATCAGGCCGAAATTGTTCATGCCGTGCATGATGATGCCGCCGAAATTGGTCTTGCCGAAATCGCCCTTCATGTAGTTGTCGTCGAGATGCAGCGGGTTGTAGTCGAGCGATGCATCGCAGAACAGGCGGATCGATTCGCGCGAAACCGCGAATGCCGGGCCGTCGATGGTGTCGCCGGCCTTGAGAGATTCGAAATTCGCCGTGGTCATGGTGATCCTCCTTACATCGGACGGATGGTCTGGCCGCGACCCGAGCAGATCACGTCGCCATGCTGGTTGAAGAAGACGTTGTCGTGCACCACGAACAGCCGCTCGCGCTTAATGAACTTGTCGAGCGCGCGAGCCTGCAGGGTGATGGTGTCGCCGGGGCGGGCCGGGATGTTGTAGCTCCACGACTGTCCGGCATTGACGGTGCCCGGCGAGCGCATCCAGTCGTCGGCCGGCGTGCAGGCGAACATCAAGAGGATATGGATCGCGGGCGGCGCGATCAGCCCGCCATAGGGCCCGGCCTTCGCGGCTGCTTCGTCCAGATAGAGCGGATTGGTCTCGCCGACCGCGCGGCAGTACAGCGCGATCGCTTCCTGCGTGAGCTTGTAGGGCAGCGTCTTGCGCGGCTCGCCAGGCACGATGTCGTCCCACACCTTGCGCAGCTTCGCGTCTTTCCAGAAATCGGTTTCGAACGGGGTGGCCGCAGAACTTTCCGCTTGCGCCATCGTGCATCCTCCTGCTATTTGGTTCGCCAGGCGAACAATTCATTCGCTGTATGAATTAACGCTAGCGCGGTCGGGAGCCCCTGACAAGCGCGCAGGGTCGCGTCATGTGCAGGCAGCCATGCGGGCTGCGATGTCGTGAGCGCGATGACGGAACCAGCTAGGCGCCCGCCATGAGCAAAGAGAGTGACGGCTTCGTGCGCGCGATTGCGCGCGGCTTCTCGATCATCGAGGCACTCGGCAAGCCGCCGGGGCGGCACACGCTGGCGGAGGCTGCCGATACTGCCGGCCTCAACCGCGCCACCGCGCGGCGTATCCTCGCGACCCTGATCGCGCTGAAATATTGCGCCTCCGACGGACGCTATTTCAGCCTGCGGCCGCGCGCGCTCGGGCTCGGGCTGTCTTATCTCAACGCGCTGCCATACTGGGGTCATGCGCAGCGTGCGCTGGAAAACCTGCGCAACGAGATCGGCGAGTCCTGTGCGATGGCGGTGCTCGACGAGGATGAGATCGTCTATGCGCTGCGCCTGCCGGCGCGGCGGATTCTTTCCGCCAATCTCGGCGTCGGCAGCCGGCTGCCCGCGCATCTGGTTTCGCTCGGCCGCGTCATGCTCGCGGCGCTGCCGCCTGGCACCCGCGAGGCTTATCTCGCGACCGGGGGCTTCAGGCAGGTCACGCCGCGCACGGTCACCGATCCGGAGCGTCTTGGCGAGTTGCTCGCGCGGGTGGAGAGCGACGGCTATGCCTGGATCGATGGTGAGCTCGATCCGGCGATCTGCGGCATCGCGGTGCCTTTGCGCGATCCCGCGGGCGCGGTGGTCGCCGCGCTCAGCGTCAACACGATCTCGGGGACGGTGAGCGAAGCCGGCGCGCGCAAGAAATTCCTGCTGCCGCTGCGCCGCACCGCGCAGGAGATCCGCAGCCAGATGCTGACATCAGGGTAGGGAACGGCCGTCATCGACGCCTTTTCACCCGCTCCGGACCTGGATGGCTTTCCACGCCCATGCCGAATGAATAGTCTTTCGCCTTGCTGGCCGGGTGAACTGCCAAGGAAAATCCCGGCTACGTCAACGTCGATTGCTCAACTTGCCGGAGGATTCCTGTGGCCGACCCAGTCCGCGCCCCTTTCTATCACGACGGAATGCGTGAGTTGCAGGACCGCTTCGACGGTCGTCGTGTCGCCGACGGCCTCGAGAAGCATCGCCTGCATTTCGAATTCTGGGAACAGGACCGCAAGCTCATCGAGGAGACACGATTCTTTTTCATCGCGACCAGCTATCAGGACAACGTCGATTGCTCGATGCGGTCCGGCGATCCCGGCTTCGTGAAGATCACCGGGCCCGATACGCTTGAATTCCCTGAATACGACGGCAACAACATGTATCGCACGCTCGGCAATATTCACCGCAACCCGAACATCGGGTTGCTGTTTGTACGGCTCGACGGCAAGACGTTTCGCACGCGCATCCGAGGCAAGGCAACGATCCACGATAGCGCGGAGGCGCTTGCCGGGCATCATGGCGCGAAGGTCGTCGTGCGCGTCAAATGCGAGATCTTTCCAAATTGCCCGCGCTACGTTCCGGACCTGATGGGCGCCTCAGCGGACGTACCGGCGAATCTGTATGTGCCTCGGCCCGGGTACGAGCCGCCCGCACCGGAATGGAAAAGCCGGGACTACCTCAAGGACGTCCTGTCGAAGTACGATCCGCATCGGAAACGTGACGCATAGCGGACAGCCGGGAACCGCAGCCGGACGAGCGAGCAAACCGCGATCAGGGCAGCGGCGCCATGTAGGGGATGCTGCCGACCAGAGCGAACACCTGCACCGCGTTGCACAGCATGCCGCCCCAATGCAGCTGGCGCAGCCGCCGCACCGCGGTCGGATCGCCGGCGTCTCGCGCGTCTGCCTCGGCATCGAGCCGCCGCAGAAACCATTGCCGCGCCAGCACCGCGAACCCCGCGATCAAGGCGATGCCGAGCGCAACGGCGTACCGGCCGGCCGTGGCAAAGGCCAGTATCCCGATCACGCCCGAGACAGTGAGCACCAGGAAATAGGCGTTGAACATGCCGCGCAGCAGCCGGGTGACGGGTGGGACGTCGAGCTTTACAAGCAGGAACGCCGGCGCCGCCAGCAGGAAGTATCCCATCGGCACCAGCAGGATGATGGTGGAAAACAACACCGCCTGATCCGGCGTCATGCAGCCGCTCCCTTTTGGAAGGCGAGAGGATTTCGGTGCGGAAAACCTGGGGTAGTATCCGCGCCGGATATTTCTCGCACTATTAGGCTTTGGTCGGATGCGTTCGTTTGCGTCGGGTCAGTCGGTGACAACGATTCTGACGGTAGACCCGTCCGGCAAGTCTTTGGTCTCCGAGTAGATCTTTGCTGCAAGGGCGAGCGAGTCTCGACAGGAGCACATCCATATATTGTCGACCGTGTATTCGCCGCCGAACAGGGGGAGTGTCGTGAAGGCGTAGCACTGGGAAGGGTCAAGAATCAGTCCTGCCGAGCGGCTGTGCGGTCCTGTTCCATCGCAAGATCATGAATGCCCGGCTGCGCCGCGGCAAGCCGGAAGCTTTATGCGGGCAAGCCCAGGCACACGGCTCGGCGCGCCTTCGACGATTTCCGGTCGGCCGGCTCTGCATTTGCCGTGCCGCCGGACCCAATCCGGAGCATGCCACATCCGTTTGGGTGGACCGGCTCTTGCATGCTAGAGATGACTTACGTCCAACCTCTGAGGCCAGAATTCTCATGCCCATCGTGAACCGCGTCGCCGATCTGCAACCCGATATCCAGGCCTGGCGCCGCGACATCCATGAAAACCCCGAGTTGCTCTACGATGTGCACCGCACTGCATCATTCGTCGCCGACCGGTTGCGCGAGTTCGGTTGCGACGAGGTCGCGACCGGGCTCGGCAAGACCGGCGTGGTCGGGGTCATCAAGGGCAAGAAGGGGCCGGCCAAGGGCGACGTCAAGGTGATCGGCCTGCGTGCCGACATGGATGCGTTGCCGATTCACGAACAGACCAATTTGCCCTACGCCTCGAAGACGCCGGGCAAGATGCACGCCTGCGGCCATGACGGCCACACCGCGATGCTGCTGGGGGCGGCGCGCTATCTCGCCGAGACGCGCAATTTCGCCGGCGACGCGGTCGTGATCTTCCAGCCGGCCGAGGAGGGCGGGGCCGGCGCGGCCGCGATGATCAAGGACGGCCTGATGGATCGCTTCGGCATCGAGCAGGTCTACGGCATGCACAACGGTCCGGGGATTCCGATCGGCTCGTTTGCGATCCGCACCGGCCCGATCATGGCCGCGACCGATGCGATCGATATCAAGATCGAAGGGCTCGGCGGTCACGCGGCGCGGCCGCACAAATGCATCGATTCCGTGCTGGTTGGCGCGCAGCTCGTCACCGCCTTGCAGCAGATCGTCGCGCGTACCGTCGATCCGCTCGACTCCGCCGTGATCTCGATGTGCGAATTCCACGCCGGCAACGCCCGCAACGTGATCCCGCAGACCGCGGAGCTGCGCGGCACTGTGCGCACGCTGACCCGCGAGGTGCGCGACCTCATCGAGAAGCGCGTGCGCGAGGTGGTCGACGGCGTTGCGAAGATGACCGGCGCCAAGATCGATCTGACCTATGAACGCGGCTACCCCGTCACCGTCAACCATGAGGCGCAGACCGAATTTGCGAGCCGCATCGCGCGTGAGGTCGCGGGCGCGTCCAACGTGCACGAGATGCCGCCGCTGATGGGCGCCGAGGATTTTTCCTACATGCTGGAAGCGCGACCCGGCGCCTTCATCTTCTGCGGCAATGGCGACAGCGCCGGCCTGCATCACCCCGCCTACAATTTCAACGACGAGGCGATCGTCTACGGCACCTCGTATTTCGTGAAGATCGTGGAGAACGCGCTGGCGGCGTGAGGTTCACGCATCCCATCTGACCGGCAGCGTCACCGGACCGCGGAACACCCAGCCGCGCACGACCGGTGGCGCCTCCGCGCGGAGGCGCAGATTGCGCAGGCGCGCGAACAGCATCGGCGCCACGATCCTGCCGACGGTGAGCCGCGACACCCAGGTGCCGGCGCAGAAATGCGGTCCGGCGCCGAATGCCAGATGCGATTGCTTGGGCCGCGTCACGTCGAAGCGATCGGGTTCGGCGAAGCGGCTGCCGTCGCGGTTCGCGGCGCCTACGCAGAGGCCGATCTGAAGGTCTTGCGGCAGCGTGGTGCCGGAGAGATCGACGTCGCGGGTGACGCGGCGCGGATACATGCCGATCGGCGAGATCCAGCGCACCGCTTCCTCGAGCGCGGCCGGCCACAGCTCGGGCTGCGCCAGCACGCCGTCCTTCTGCGCCGGGTTTTCCAGGAGGCCGAGCACAAGCGTCAGGATCGCGTCGCGCGGCTCGTTCAGGCCGCCGCCGATGATCACCTTGATGTTGGCGCGGATGCCCTCGATCGGCATCGGCGGATCGGCATTGACCATCGAGGACAGGATCGAAGGATTCGGCTGGCTGCGGTGATCGTCGAGCACCGCGTCGATCGCGGCATCGACCTCGGCGCTCGCCTGCATCGCCTTACGCTCGATCTCGGCATCGGCGGTATAGTTTCCGGCGCCGTCGATCAGCGCCTGCGACCACTCGGCGAGGGTCTGCCACGGCATCTTGCGAAAGCCGATCATCGCCATCAGGCTGAACGAGGCCATCGGCGCGGCAAGGGCAGAGAACAGATCGGCCTCATCGTTCGCCGAGAGGTCGTCGATCAGCGTCGCCGCGATCGTGGTGAACTGCGGCGCCCAGTGCTCCTTGATCGTGGCAGGGCGGAACGAGGGCTCGATCGCCCTGCGGCCGATCGCATGCTCGGCGCCGTCCTTGCGCATGAAGGTCGGCCCCATCACCTTGTTGACCAGCGAGGCCGGATTGTCGGCCGAGTAGGTCACAGGATCGCGCTCGATCCGCATGATATCGTCGAAGCGCGTCACCAGTGTCAGCTTCGCAGGCGCGACGAAGACCGCCGGCGCGATCTCGCGCAGGCGGCGGAAGATCGGATACGGGTCGTCGAGCAGATCCTGATACGCGATATCGGTGACGACAGGCACGGCGCTGGTCATTGGTCCTCCCGGGAGCGCTTTTTCGCCAAGGCTAGTCCCGGGTGCACGATCGCTCAATTCGATGGAATTGATTTACTCCATCGAAATATTCCATGACCTTGTGCTAGGCTGGGCCGCCAGCAATGCGGGAGGTACAGCGTGGCGGCCAATTCCTCGATCGATCCGATCGACATCGGGACTCTGCGGACCCTTGTGCTGGTCTATGACCTGCAGTCGTTCTCCGCCGCGGCCAAGCGGCTCGACGTCAACCAGTCCACCATCAGCTATGCGGTCGAGCGGCTGCGCGGCGCGCTGCATGACCCGCTGTTCGTTCGCAGCGGCAATGGCGTGACGGCGACCGAGCGCTGCGCGGCGCTGGTTGCCTGGGCGCGGGACATGATCGGCGAGATCGACGGGCTTGCCTCACCGGCGGAGTTCGATCCGGCGACGGCGCAGGGCAGCGTGACGATCTCCTGCAACTATCACGAACGCCAGACCCTGATCCCGCAGTTCGGCACGCGGCTGCGCGCCGGCGCGCCGCAGGTCCGTCTCGTCCTGCTCGATGCCGCGGGCCATGGCGACGTCCATCTCAAGCAGAACCAGTGCGACATCGTGCTCGGTCCGGTCGGGATCGTCGGCGAAGGCTTCTTCCGGCGCCATATCCTCACCGACCACTATGTCTGCGTGATGGATCCGGCCAATCCGCTCGCGCGGGGCAGGATCGCGCTATCGGCCTATGCCAGGGCCGAGCATGTCTTCATCACCCACAGCGGTGAGTGGCAGCCGCTTTATCTCGCGGCGCTGAGGGCGAGGAAGATCGAGATCGAGGCGGTGGTCAGCCTTCCCAACCACGACAGTCTGGAGCGCATCATCACAGGCACCAGGCTCGTTGCGACCATCCCGCATCATCTGGCGCGGGCGATGCGCGGCGGCCTCCATGTCGCTGCGCTGCCGTTCCGCGTGCCGATCTCGATCGACATGTACTGGGGCGCCAAGACGGCCAAATCCGGCTTGCACAAATGGGCGCGCGGCCTGCTGGCCGAGGTTGCGAAGGCTTGCGCCGCCTGAGCGACGAGCCGGGCTGCAGGTCCAAAGCAAAAGGCCCGCACCGGAGTGCGGACCTTTGTCCGGCGCGTTGCTACGCCGAAAGCGTGGGGCGTCAGAACAGGTGGTAGAACACGTAGTAGAGAACGCCCGAGATGATCATCGCGGCCGGCAGCGTCAGCACCCAGGCCATCGCGATGTTGCGGATCGTGGCCCATTGCAGGCCGGAGCCGTTGGCGGCCATGGTGCCGGCGATGCCTGACGACAGCACATGCGTGGTCGAGACCGGCAGGCCGTAGCCGTCGGCCGCCGCGATCGTCGCGGCCGCCGTGATCTCGGCGCAGGCGCCCTGCGCGTAGGTCAGGTGGGTCTTGCCGATCTTCTCGCCGACGGTGACGACGATACGCTTCCAGCCGACCATGGTGCCGAGGCCGAGCGCGATGGCGACGGCGAACTTCACCCAACTCGGGATGAACTTCGTCGCGGCATCGAGCGAGCCCTTGTACTGGTTCAGTGTGGCGATGTCGGCAGCGGTCAGCTCGGCTTCCTTGTCCTTCATCAGGAAGCGGATCGCCTCGGACGCCAGGTACATGTCGTTGCGGGTATTGCCGACCGCGTCAGCCGGGAACTTGGCCAGCGATCCATACTGGGCAACCTGCTGGCCGATGTCGCGCACCAGCACCGCAAGCGACGGAAAGGTGCCTTCGTTGATCTGGTGCTGCGCGACATAGTTGGTCACAGCCGGGCGCGGGTTGCCGATCACGTTGTAACCGGCGGCCTTGCCTTCGATGACCTTGCTGGCCGCGGTCGAGTGCGCCGTGAACAGCTCGATCTGGCTCGAGGGCATTGCGCGGTTCAGCGCATAGGCGGTCGGCACGGTGCCGATCAGGATCAGCATGATCAGGCCCATGCCCTTCTGACCGTCGTTGGAGCCGTGGAAGAAGCTGACCAGCGTGCAGGTCAGGATCAGGATGCCGCGGATCCACCACGGCGGCGGCTGGTCGCCGACCGGTTCGCCGAACAGCGCCGGCGTCGCGCGCTGCAGCGCGATCTTGAGGAGATAGAGCAGGCCGGCGGCGAGCGCGAAGCCGAACAGCGGCGACAGCAGCAATGCCTTCGCGATGTTGGTCGCCTGCGACCAGTCGACGCCCGAGGTGCCGTCACGGCCGCGCAGCAGCGCGTTGGTGATGCCGACGCCCATGATCGAACCGATCAGGGTGTGCGAGCTCGAGGCCGGCAGGCCGAGCCACCAGGTGCCGAGATTCCAGATGATGGCGGCGATCAAGAGCGCGAACACCATGGCAAAGCCGGCACTGCTGCCGACCTGCAAGATCAGCTCGACCGGAAGCAGCGAGACGATGCCGAACGCGACGGCGCCGCTGGAGAGCAGCACGCCGATCAGGTTGAACATGCCCGACCACACCACGGCGACATGCGCCGGCAGCGAGCGGGTGTAGATCACGGTGGCGACCGCGTTCGCGGTGTCATGGAAGCCGTTGACGAATTCGAAGCCGAGCGCGATCAGCAGCGCGACGAACAGCAGGATATACGGCAGGAACGAGGTGATGCGCGTGCCGGTGGCGTCGACATCGGCATAGATGCTGTAGGCAACGAACAGCAGCGCGGCCGCAACCACGCCCAAATAGATAATCCCGGTGAGAGGATGAAAGCCCTTGTCGAGGTCCGGACCCTTCTTCAGGGCGGGCTCGATCGAGCCGGGTAACGCCATATCGCTCATGGTAAACTCCTGTCCCAATGCCCCCGATTTTGATCGATGCATATGACAAGCAATTGAAATCCGCCCCGCGAGACGCGCCGGTCTCCCGTGGCGGTGGACATCGAGCCGAAGTTTTGTGCAACGCATTGAGCGCGCACGTGGCTTGGCGGCCTCGTGGCAATCTTCAGCAACAAGGGACCGCCGATCGCGACGGAAAGCTGTGGCCTGCGTTTCGCAGGACGAGACATTGTGCGGACGACAATCACACCGGCATCCGATCGGGCCGGCGTGGCCGCCGGAGAATTCGGCAGGCGCCTGCGAGCGGGAAGGTTGCGAATGAGGGAGGGGGATTGAGAGATGAGGTGGCGCGCCGCACGATCGGGGCTAGCAAACCGTGCAGCGCGCCCGCCTCAGGGTACGTCATGGCGTGAACATGACGCCCGATACCTGCGGAACACGCTACCTTACCACGGATCAATTCAAGGTTGTAGGTATTTGTCCGCGTTTAGAACAATTTCTCGTTGCGATGTGGTTCCTCGGTTCCGTTGGTTTTGCGGAACTCAGGCCGCATCGGCCGATCTGCGCAACTGGTGTGCGGCGATTTTCAGATCGTCGACAAAGCGCTGATATTCCAGCGCCTTGGCTTTTTCATCCGGCAGCCGCAACAGATAGGACGGGTGCACGGTGATGAGCACCTTGGTTCCGTCGTGGTCGATCAGATGGCCGCGGTTCTTGTTGATCGGCGTGATCTTGCCGAGCACGCTCTGCGCCGCGGTGGCACCGAGCGCCATCACGAGGTCCGGCTTGATGGTGGCGAGCTCGCGCTCGTACCACTGGCGGCAGGCGCGGATCTCCGGTGTGCTCGGCTTCTGGTGCAGCCGGATCTTGCCGCGCGGCACGAATTTGAAGTGCTTCACCGCGTTGGTGACATAGACCTTGCGGCGATCGATGCCGGCCTCCTGCAGCGCGTGATCGAGCATCTGGCCGGCCGGTCCCACGAAGGGGTGGCCTGCGAGATCTTCCTTGTCGCCCGGCTGCTCGCCGACCAGCATCAGCGTTGCGCTCTGCGGTCCCTCGCCGAACACGGTCTGGGTTGCGTCTTTCCACAGCGGGCAGGCGCGGCAATCGGCGGCCTCCTCGCGCAAGGCCGCGATCGTGTCGTGAGCTTGCCTGTCTTGAACTTGCTTGCCTTGAACTTGCTTGCGGGGCATCGGCGTATCCTGCCGCTTCTGCGGCTCGGCCGCCTTGCGTGCGATGAAGGGGCCGCTGGTCATGCGCATTGCGTCTTCGATCAGAGGCTTAATGATCGAGTCCTCGGGCAGGTTCCTCCAATAGGCCTGCGGCATCTCCATCACTTTCAGCCGTGCGGGATTGAAGCGGCCGTTGTCGTGACGCCGCCACGCCTCCTCGAGCCGGTCCTCGGTCGGCACTTCGGATTTGGCGACGCCCGGCGTGATCGAGATCGCGTGGCCGTCCCAATGTGCGCAGACGTCGGGGGTCAGGATCGACCACGGCATGTCGGCGAAGCGGCCGGCGAAGAACGGCGCGGCAAGCTCGACGATGCGATGCTCCGGCTCGAACCAGGCGACGTAATGCGCCGTCCGCTCGCGGCCGATCTCGCGGAAGCGCAGATGCGCATGCATCCTGTCGATATCGACATAGACCGCGCGCGCCATCGCGTGGACCTCGGCGACATCGGGATCATCGGTCGCACTGAGCAGATCGTGATGGCTGCGCAGCCGCCACAGCAGGCGATAGAGCAGGGCAAAGCGTTCGTCACTGCGATGCAGGATCGCGGCCTTTGCGAGCTCGACGAATTTGGCCGACACATTGAACCGCGCCTGCGGCGTATCCGGCAATTCATTCATGCAGGATGCCGACGACAATTCGTCGTCGCTACGTACGGTCCATGTGATCTCCGCGGGCTTCACATCGTTCAGCGCCAATCGCCGCGCGGCCTTGCGCCAGCCCTCGAAATCGGTGTCGTTGTCGAGCACGATGATGCGCATGCGATTGCTCCGTTTCCGTCACGCCGCCATTTTCGGGGCCTGCGTGCCTGACACTTCGGAAGATCAGGGCCCGTCCGGTTCGGCGGCTGCTGAATCCCATTGATTCCACTCATGAATCGATGAGCTCACCAATCCGATTGACTCCGCGGGCCCTGTTAGCTTTATATTAGAACATACCATGAACAATTGAGCCAGTCCCTGGTTCTCTGTTCAGGCAGTGACGACCTCAAATTTTCAAGTTGAAGGAGCGGCGCATATGAACGGCGCACGCATGGGTACGCTTGCGTCTCTGCGCGGCAGCATCGCGCGCATCGAGGCGCCATCGGATGCGGCGATGCCGAACCGCGTCGCGCTCGGCCATACGAGCGCGGATGCGATGCTGCGCGGCGGGCTTGCGCCGGCCGCATTGCACGAGGTGTTCGCGGCCGGCCATCAAGGCGGCGCGGCGACCGGCTTCATCGCGGGGCTCGCCGGACGGCTGTCGGCACGCAAGCCGCTGGTCTGGGTGCGGCAGGATTTTTCCGATCGCGAAAACGGCGCGCTGTCGATGCGCGGGCTTGCCGAGCTCGGCCTCGATCCGCGCCTCTTGGTCACGGTGCGCGCCGCCGATGTCGACAGCGGTTTGCGCACCGCGGCTGACGCGCTCGCCTGCGATGCGCTCGGCGCGGTCGTGCTCGAGGTCTGGGGCCAGGCGCGCCAGCTCGATCTCGTCGCCAGCCGCAAATTGACCCTGGCCGCGCAAGCCTCCGGCGTCACCGCGCTGGTGTTGCGGATCGCGGCAACCCCGATCCCCTCGACCGCGGAGACGCGCTGGATCGTGCGCGCGGCGCATTCGCCGCCGGGCAATGCCGCGAGCGTGTGGGGCACACCGCGCTTCGAGGCCGAACTCGTGCGCAATCGTCATGGCCCGGTCGGGCGATGGATCATGGAATGGAAATGTGATGAGTGCCAATTCAGTGAACCGTCGGCGTATCCTCAGCCTGTGGCTGCCACGCCTCCCCATCGACCGCATCAAGCGCAAGCTCGCGCAGGACATCGCCTCGCAAGCTGATGCACAGGAGGTGGCAGGGCTCCCTCTCCCGCAAGCGGGAGAGGCGAAGAAAGCAGAACTCCCCAGCGTCGTCGTCGCAAAAGACCACAATGCGATCCTGCTGCATGCCGTCGACGAGGCCGCGGTGCGCGCCGGGCTGTCGATCGGGCTGCCGCTCGCCAATGCGCGGGCGATCTGTCCGGAGCTCACGGTCTATGATGCCGATCCCGCCGCCGATCTGAAGACGCTGAACGACATCGCCGACTGGTGCGACCGCTTCACGCCGCTGGTGGCGCTCGACGCGCCCTACGGTCTGTTTCTCGACATCACCGGCTGCGCGCATCTGTTCGGCGGTGAGCGCGCGCTGCTGCAGATCGTGACGGGGGCGCTGAGTCGGCGCGGCTTTGCCGTCAGCGCGGCGATTGCCGGCACCTCGATCGCGGCGCGTACGCTGACGCGCACCGCCTCGGGCAAGATCGTCGCCGATCGCGAGGAAGCAGCGGCGGTCGGTCCGCTGCCGGTGTCGGCGCTCGGTGCCGATGCCGCTGTCACCACCGGCCTGCGCCGCGCCGGCTTGAAGACCATCGGCGATGTCGCCTCGCGCGCGCCGCATGAAATCTCGGCGCGGTTCGGTGCGGCTTTCACCACCCTGCTTGGCCACGCGCTCGGGCAGGGCGATGCTCCGATCAGCCCGCGCAAGCCGCTGCCCGATTACATCGTCGAGAAGCGTTTCCCCGAGCCGGTCGCGACCGACACCGTGATTGCGCTGACGCTCTCAAGCCTCGCCAAGATGCTGGTTGCGGCGATGGACAAGCAGGGCAAGGGTGCGCGGCAGCTGGAAGCGAGCTTCTTCCGCACCGACGGCGCGGTGCGCGCGATCATGGTCGAGACCGGGCGTCCGGTGACGCGGCCCGAGATGATCGATCGCCTGTTCCGCGAGCGGCTCGATGCGCTGAACGATCCGCTCGATCCCGGCTTCGGCTTCGATCTCATTCGCCTCGCCGCAGGACGTACCGAGATCGTGGTACAGCAGCAGCGCGATCTCGACGCCACCATACACGACAATGACGAGCTCTCGGCGCTGATCGACCGCATCGCCGCCCGCATCGGGGGAAAACGCGTCGTCGTGCATCTGCCGCTCGAAAGCCACGTCCCCGAGCGATCGGCGCTGGCGCTGCCGGCGCAGCATCATCTGGCCGCGGCGGGCGCCGCCGCCTGGCCGGAGCGCGTCGCCGGCGAACCGCCGCTGCGTCCGCTCAGGCTGTTCGAGCGGCCCGAACCGATCAAGGTGCCGTTCGCGACCGTGCCCGACGGTCCGCCGCATCAATTCACCTGGCGGCGCGCGCAGCATGACGTGGTGCGGGTCGAGGGCCCCGAGCGCATCGCGATGGAATGGTGGAAGCAGGACGGCGCGTCGCTGACGCGCGATTATTTCCGCGTCGAGGACGCCGAAGGCCAGCGCTTCTGGATCTTTCGCGACGGCCTCTACGAGAGCGAGCTGCGGGACGAGGATGGCAAGCCCGTTCCGGCCAACTGGTATGTGCACGGGCTGTTCGCATGAGCACACCTCCACCCGAGTATGCCGAGATCGGCATCACCAGCAATTTCTCCTTCCTGCGCGGCGGTTCCGATCCGCGCGCCTATGTGCATCAGGCGAGCGAACTCGGGATTCCCGTGATCGGGCTCGCCGATCACAACACGCTGGCCGGCGTGGTGCGCGCCTGGAAGGAACTCGACAGCGAGAAGGTCGCCCATCCGCCAAAGCTCTTGATCGGCGCCCGCATCGTCTTCATCGACGGCACGCCCGACATCCTGGTCTATCCGCACGATCGCGCCGCCTATGGCCGGCTGTGTCAATTGCTGACCCGTGGCAAGCGCGGCGACGACATCAAGCGCATCGAGAAGGGCGACTGCCGGCTGATCCTGTCCGATCTCATCGACTTCGCCGAAGGTCAGCTTTTGGTGCTGGCGCTGCCGCATCGGTTCGAGGCTGCCGATGCGCTCGATATCCTTGCGCAACTGAAGGCAAGCGCCGCCGACGGCGTCTGGCTTGCCGCAAGTCTGCTCTATCGCGGTGACGACAGGCGCCGCCTCGCGCGGCTGCATGGCCTCTCCACTGACGCCGGCGTGCCGCTGCTCGCCACCAATGAGGTGCTCTATCACCATCCGGCGCGCCGCCCGCTGCAGGACGTGCTGACCTGCATCCGCGAAAAGACCACGATCGAGGCGGTCGGCCGCAGGCTCGAGGCCAATGCCGAGCGGCATCTCAAGCCGGCGCATGAAATGATCAGGCTGTTCCGCGATCTGCCGGACGCGATCGCGGAAACCATGCGTTTTGCTGCGCGCATCTCTTTCTCGCTCGACCAGCTCAAATATCAGTATCCCGACGAGCCGGTACCGCCGGGCAAGACCGCGCAGCAGCATCTGGAAGATCTGACCTGGGCCGGTGTCGACAAATATTTCGGCGGCGAGATCGACGAAAAGCTTCGTACCACCCTGAACAAGGAGCTCGCGCTGATCGCCGAGCTGAAATACGCGCATTACTTCCTCACCGTGCACGACATCGTGCACTATGCACGCAGCCAGAACATCCTGTGCCAGGGACGCGGCTCGGCAGCCAATTCCGCGGTCTGCTTCGTGCTCGGCGTCACCTCGGTCGATCCGACCAAGGTCGATCTGTTGTTCGAGCGCTTCATCTCCAAGGAGCGGCTGGAGCCGCCCGACATCGACGTCGATTTCGAGCATTCGCGGCGCGAGGAGGTGATGCAATATGTCTACCGCCGCTACGGCCGCCACCGCGCCGCGATCATCGCCACCGTGATCCATTATCGCCCGCGCAGCGCGATCCGCGATGTCGGCAAGGCGCTCGGGCTGACCGAGGACGTCACCGCGGCGCTCGCCGACACCGTGTGGGGCAGCTGGGGCAAGGGCCTCAACGACATGCAGGTGCGCCAGGCCGGGCTCGATCCCAAAAATGCGATGATCAACCTCGCGGTCGAGCTCGCCACCGAGCTGATCGAGTTTCCGCGCCATCTCTCGCAGCATGTCGGCGGCTATGTGCTGACCCAGGACCGGCTCGACACCTATGTGCCGATCGGCAACGCCGCGATGGACGACCGCACCTTCATCGAATGGGACAAGGACGACGTCGACGCGCTCCATATGATGAAGGTCGATGTGCTGGCGCTCGGCATGCTGACCTGCATCCGCAAATGCTTCGACCTGATCGCCGACCACAAGGACGAGCACTGGGAGCTCGCCTCGGTCCCGCAGGACGAAGAAGAAGTCTACGACATGCTGTGCCGCGGCGAATCGCTCGGCGTGTTCCAGGTCGAGAGCCGGGCGCAAATGAACATGCTGCCGCGCCTAAAGCCGCGCACCTTCTACGATCTCGTCATCGAGGTCGCGATCGTGCGCCCGGGGCCGATCCAGGGCGACATGGTGCATCCTTATCTGCGCCGGCGGAACGGCCAGGAAAAGGTCAGCTATCCATCGCCGGCGCCCGACCAGGGCGACAAGGACGAGCTCTACAACGTGCTGCACAAGACGCTCGGCGTGCCGCTGTTCCAGGAGCAGGCGATGCGGATCGCGATCGAGGCGGCCCATTTCACGTCGGAGGAAGCCAACGGCCTGCGCCGCTCGATGGCGACCTTCCGCAACCTCGGCACCATCGGCAGCTACGAGGAGAAGCTGGTCGGCAACATGGTGACGCGCGGCTATTCGCCCGACTTCGCCCGCAGCTGCTTCGACCAGATCAAGGGTTTCGGCTCCTACGGCTTCCCGGAAAGCCACGCCGCGAGTTTTGCGCAGCTCGTCTACATTTCCTCATGGCTGAAGCACCATCATCCCGATGCATTCTGCTGCGGCCTGCTCAACTCGCAGCCGATGGGCTTCTATGCCCCGGCGCAGATCGTCGGCGACGCCCGCAAGAACGGCGTCACGGTGCGCGAGGTCGATGTCTCCCATAGCTTTGCGCAGAACACACTGGAGGAGCGCGATGGGAAATACTGCGCGGTGCGGCTCGGCTTCCGCCAGATCGATGGATTTCACTGGCTGGATGAGGACGAGGAGCGGTTGAGGAAGCTTCAACTGTCATTCCGGGGCACGCGAAGCGTGAACCCGGAATCTCGAGATTCCGGGTTCGATGCTATCGCATCGCCCCGGAATGGCAGCGTTGGAAAAGAAGACTGGGCCGACCGCATCGTTGCCGCGCGCAACCGCCGGCCGTTCACCTCGCTGGAAGACTTCGCCCGCGATACCGGCCTGCCCAAGCGCGCGTTGATCCTGCTCGCCGACGCCGATGCGTTCCGCTCGCTCGGGCTCGACCGCCGCGAGGCGCTGTGGGTGGTGCGGCGGCTGCCCGACGACGTGCCGCTGCCGCTGTTCGAGGCCGCCACCGCGCGCGAGCAGCCGGATGAGGGCGCCAAGCCACTGCCGGAGATGCCGCGTCCGGAGCAGGTGGTTGCGGACTATCAGACCATCCGCCTGTCGCTGAAGGGCCATCCGATGGAGTTTTTGCGCGACATCTTCACGAAGGAGCGCGTCGTCGCCTGCCATACCATCAACCAGAGCAACGACCGCCGCCGCGTCCGCTGTGCCGGCGTCGTGCTGGTGCGGCAGCGGCCGGGCAGCGCCAAGGGCGTCGTGTTCATGACGCTGGAGGACGAAACCGGCATCGCCAACATCGTGGTGTGGCCGAAGGTGATGGAGCAGTACCGGAAAGAGGTGATGGGCGCGCGCCTGATCCTGGTCGAGGGCTATATCCAGAGCAGCCCGGAGGGCGTGACGCATCTGGTGGCGCAGCGCATGACCGATCGCTCCCACGATCTGATCGGCCTCGCCAACGAATCCTTGAGCCGCAAGCATCCGGTACCGGCGGGCCCCGCGCTGATCGAGCCGCTCAACGACGACCGCCGCGATCACGGCGACAACTCGCCGCAAAAGATCCGCCACCCGCGCAACGTCCGCATCCTGCCACCGTCCCGGGATTTTCATTAGCTGTCGTGCAATGACGGCAGCTGTTGAACCAGCTCCATCCCCAACGTCGTCCTGGCGAAAGCCAGGACCCATAGCCACCGCTGCAAATGGTTACGCGGTGCTGCAAGGACGAGTGCCATCCACAACATCCTCCGCGGCGTATGGGTCCCCTGAGTTCACAAACGAAGTGCAACACTTCCTTGAGGAGGTGTTGCCATGGGGCGGAGTTACAAGCAGCTCTCTCTGGACGACCGATGCGAGATTGCCTGCCTATCGGCCAATGGCAGCTCGGTCCGGCAAATCGCGGCAGCTCTGGATCGCTCGCCATCAACGGTCTCTCGGGAATTAAGGCGCAATCGGGGGAGCCAGGTCGGCTACAAGCCAAACTATGCCCAGCACCAGATGCGAGCGCGGCGCTGGACGGGCGGACGCCTCGAACGGGAGCCCGGCCTGCGCCGCGCGGTGTTGCAACGCCTTCGCCGGGGCTGGTCGCCCGAGCAGGTCGCCGGCCGGCTGGCCCGCGAGTCCGGGCGCAAGGTGATCTCGCACGAGACCATCTACCGCTTCATCTATGCCCAACTCAGGCGCACCACGGATTTCAACTGGCGGCGCTATCTGCCGCGCGCCAAGAGCAAGCGCGGCCGCCGCGGCAAGAGGGGCGGCAGCCCCGCAAGCTTCATCGAAGGCCGTGTTTCCTTGGCAAATCGGCCGATCGAAGTGGCCGACCGCAGCGTGCCCGGACACTGGGAGGCCGACCTGATGATGTTCTCGAAATACGGTCAGGCCGTGCTGACCGTGCACGAGCGCACCTCGCGTCTGCTGCTCGGCATCCGCCTTGCCAGCAAGGTCGCGCGCGGTGTCGCCCGCCATCTCGTGGGCTTCTTCGCGACCCTGCCACAAGAGCTGCGCCAGACCGTGACCTTCGACAACGGCACCGAGTTCGCCGGTCACCTGGCGCTGCACCGCCTCTCGATCGAGACCTTCTTCTGCGATCCCCACGCCCCCTGGCAGAAGGGCGGCATCGAGAACGCCATCGGCAGGATGCGCCGCTTTATTCCCCGCAAGACCGATCTCGTAACCCTCTCGACCGCCAGATTCCGCCAGTTCATCGCCGCCTACAACAACACCCCGCGCAAATGCCTTGACTACCGCACGCCTGCCGAGGCTTTTGCTCAAGTGTTGCACTTCGAATGTGAATCCACCTCCCGGCTTTCACCGGGACGACGCTGGGGAAGCAACCGTGGACTCTCATTCTCCCCGGGGGGGCGCATGCGAGCGATCCAGTACGCCGCGGCCTCTTGGCTCAATAACGGCCGTCTCTGGAATACTGGTTCACCCGCATGCGCGGGTGATGACGCCGCGTGGTGTGGCAACTTGAATCGCGAACCATCCTCATCGTCGTCCCTGCGAAAGCAGGGACCCATAACCACCGAAGCAAATTGTTATGCACTCTTGCGACGGCGAGTCCCGCCTACAACATTCGCTGCGGCGTATGGGCCACCCTGAGTCCCTGCGGCGCGAACGCGCCAGTGTCCATCCAATCGGTTCATCGACTTATGTCGCGCGAATGCGAGCGTGTAAGCCTACACGCCAATGCTGACACGTAGCTTACAACCGGTCCCTGTCGGACAGGCCCATGTCGCATCGACGACGGATGACTTCCTCAGCCGCTGCATGCTACTCCACCGCGGCGCCGACCGGCGGTCCGCCCGGCGGGCGGTGCAGGAAGGTGATCGATGCGTAGGCGCCGACCCACGAGCCGAGGGCGGCGAAGGCGACGTAGAGCCAGTTTTCGGTGTAGCTGATCACCGCATAGGAGGACAGCACATACCAGACGCTGCTCCAGGTCGCCGCCGGCACGCGCTTACGCGCCACGACCGCCGAGGTGAACATGACATAGACTGCGTCAGTCGCTGCGGTCGCGAGGAAGACAGCGCCGGCGGTGAGAGGATCGATGGCAGCCATTGCAACTCCTGTGTGGGTCAGGCAGAGCTGGATAGAAGCAGGACCGGAAATGACGGTTGGGATCGGGCACCGCCTTTTTGTCATCATGCTCGGGCATAGAATAATCGCAAACGGATATGCGCATGCAGGACATTCGTGAAATCCTTTCCGATGTCTGGACCGGCGCCGGCGGCGCGCCGGCCGCGCTCGATGCGGTCACATTGACCGGCAGCGAGCCGCAGCTGCCGTCGTCGTTTCGGGTCGCGGCGGCAGCGCAGGCACCGATCGCAGCAGCCGGCCTTGCCGCGGCCGAGATCTGGAAGGCCCGCAGCGGCGAGCAGCAGGACGTCGCGGTCGACATCCGCCATGCCGTCGTTGAATGCCGCAGCGAGCGCTATCTGCGCGTCGACGACAAGCCGCCGCCGCCGGCCTGGGACAAGATCGCCGGCGTCTATCGTGTCAGAGACAACCGCTTCGTCCGCCTGCACACCAATTTCCCGCATCACCGCGACGCCGTCTGCAAGGTGCTCGGCTGCAACGCCGAGCGTGACGAGGTCCAGGCCGCGCTGCTGCAATGGGACGGCGAGGCGTTCGAGACCGCGGCCTACGCCGCCGGCGGCGTCGTCGCCTTGATGCGCTCGCACGACGAGTGGTCGGCGACGCCGCATGCCAAAGAACTGGCAAAGCTGCCGCTGATCTCGATCGAGAAGATCGGCGAGGCCGCGCCGAAGCCGTGGCCCGCGGGCAACCGGCCGCTGGCCGGAGTCCGTGTGCTCGACCTGTCGCGCGTGATCGCCGGTCCCGTCGCCGGCCGCACGCTCGCGGCGCATGGCGCCGACGTACTCCTGATCTCCGGTCCCGATCTGCCGACGATCCCCTGGCTCACCATCGACACCGGCCGCGGCAAGCTCACGAGCTTCCTCGAGCTGCGGAGCGAAGAGGGGCGGGGCGTGATGCAGGGTCTGGTGGCGCAGGCCGATATTCTCTCGCAGGGTTATCGTCCGCAGGCGATCGCGCGGCTCGGCTTCTCGCCGGAGGAAGCGGCGCGGATCAATCCCGGGATCGTCTATGTGACGCTGTCGGCCTATGGCCATGCCGGACCGTGGGCCGGGGGCCGCGGCTTCGACTCGCTGGTGCAGACCACGACCGGCTTCAATCACGCCGAAGGACAGGCGGTCGGCACGGATGGGCCGAAGGAATTGCCGGCCCAGATGCTCGACCACGCCACCGGATATTTCATGGCGTTCGGTGCCATGATGGCGAAGGCCCGCCAGGCCCGCGAAGGCGGCAGCTGGCACGTCCGGGTATCGCTGGCACAGACCGGGCGCTGGCTGTGGAATCTCGGCCGCCTCGAAGGAGGCCTTGCGACCGAGGACCTGGAGGCGGATGCGGTGCAGCCCTTCATCGAACGGCTGCCGTCCGGCTTTGGCACGCTCAGCTCGGTCCGGCATGCCGCCGTGCTGTCCAGGACCCCGGCCCATTGGTCCCGTCCGGCCATGCCGCTCGGCAGCCACCCTCCGGAGTTTCCTGCCCCGGAGTTTCCCGGATGAGACATTCAGCTGCCGTTCAGGCTATGCAAACTTTAACGACAGGCGTCGCCGAAGGGCGATTTTTAGGTTGTTTGAGACGCCAATTCAGCACTATTAGCGCACCGCTGGGGCCGTCCCGCCGGATGCTGCAACGATCGACCCCGCGGACCGCATGGTGAAAGAGTTTACCAAGAGAATGCAGAGCTTTAGCCGCCCGCGCCTGGTCGTGGCCGCGGCGCTGCTGGCGGTTGCCTGCGCGGGTGCCTATGGCTACACGCGTTTCGGCTCGGAAAAGCAGACATCTTCGGAAGTCTCCAGCCAGTCCCGCAAGGGCGGCGCGCGCTATGCGCCGTCGGCGGCCGAGTGGGCCAGCCTGACCTTCCAGACCGTGAGCGAGCACACCTTCCGCTCCGAGCTGGTGACCGAGGGCAAGATCGGCATCGATGAGGACCGCTCCACCCCGGTCTACTCGCCCTATACCGGACGCGTCACGCGCCTCATGGTGCGGCCGGGCGATGCCGTGGTGAAGGGCCAGCCGCTGTTCGTGATCGAGGCGGCCGACACCGTGCAGGCGCAGAACGATTACATCGCGGCGATGACCGGCCTCAACAAGGCGCAGTCGGCGCTCGACCTGGCGCAGATCCAGGAGAAGCGCGCCAAGGATCTGTCCGAGGGCAAGGCGATCCCGCTGAAGGATTATCAGCAGGCGCAGGCGGCGCTGGTGCAAGCGCAGAACGATGCGCGCTCGGCGCAGACGCTTTTGGAAGCGGCGCAGAACAAGCTGCACATTCTCGGCTTCGGCGACGACGACATCACGACGCTGCGGCAGAAGGGCCGCCTCAATCCGGAGACGACGGTGTTCGCGCCGATCGGCGGCACCGTGGTGCAGCGCAAGGCCGGTCCCGGCCAGTATGTCTCGACCGGCGCCAGCGACCCGGTCTACGTGATCGGCGATCTGTCGACGGTCTGGCTGATCGCCTTCGTCCGCGAATCCGACGCAGACAATGTCGCGGTCGGCCAGGACCTCACCTTCAGCGTGATGGCGCTGCCGGGGAAGACGCTGAACGCCCGGGTCAACTATGTCGCCGCGGCGATCGACGCGACCTCGCGCCGGCTCCTGGTTCGCGCCACCATCGACAACGCCGACAAGCGGCTGAAGCCCGAGATGTTCGCCAATGTGACGCTGTATTCGAAGGGCGATCACCCGGCGGTCGGCGTGCCGAAGCAGGCGCTGATCTACGAGGGCGACCAGGTTCGGCTCTGGGTCGCGAGGGCCGACGACAAGACCATCGAGCTGCGTCAGATCAAGCCCGGCCTCATCAATGGCGACCTCGTCGAGGTGGCCGGCAACCTCAAGCCGGGCGAGCAGATCGTGACGAAGGGAAGCCTCTTCATCGACCGCGCCGCATCAGGCACCTAAGCGCATGATCCGGAAAAGCGGGAAGCGGTTTTCCCTCGCGACAAACGCGCAACGCGTTTGCGCGGAGATCACGCTCAATAAGAAAACTCCCTTCCAGTTGAAAGCGCCGATCTGAATGGATCGCCTCGTCGCCCTTGCCGTCAATCGCCGCTACTTGATGGTGGCCATGTTCGTGGCCGTCTTGATCGGCGGCCTGCTCGCGTTCAGGCAGCTCAACATCGAGGCCTATCCCGATCCGACCCCGCCGATGGTCGATATCGTGACGCAGAGCCCGGGCCTCTCGGCCGAGGAGATCGAACGCTACATCACGATCCCGATCGAGACCCAGGTCGCCGGCATCAAGAACCTCAAGACCATCCGTACCATCTCGCTGTACGGCCTTTCCGACGTCAAGCTGCAGTTCTCCTTCGACTACACCTATGACGAGGCGCTGCAACAGGTGCTCAACCGCCTGTCGCAGCTCGCGCCGCTGCCGGGCAACGTGCTGCCCGGCATCTCGCCGCTGAGTCCGATCGGCGAAATCTTCCGCTACCGCCTGAAGGGACCGCCGAACTACAGCGTGCTCGACCTCAAGACGCTGCAGGACTGGGTGCTGCAGCGCCGCTTTCGCGCCGTGCCCGGCGTGATCGACGTTACCGGCTGGGGCGGCAAGACCAAGACCTATGAGATTCAGGTCGACTTCAACAAGCTGGTCGCCAACGGCCTGACGCTGCCGCAGGTGCTGCAGGCGGTTTCCAACGCCAACATCAATGTCGGCGGCAACACCGTGAACATCGGCTCGCAATCGGCGGTGGTGCGCGGCGTCGGCCTGATCCGCTCGATCGACGACCTCGCCAACACCATGGTCTCGCAGTCCGGCGGCAATCCGGTGCTGGTGCGCGACATCGCCCATGTCACGATCGGCGAGAAGCCGCGGCTCGGCATCGCCGGCCTCGACAATGACGACGACATCGTGCAGGGCATCGTCCTGATGCGCCGCGGCGAGCAGAGCTCGCCGACGATTTCCCGCGTCGAGCAGCTGGTCCACGACATCAACCATTCCTCGATCCTGCCGCCCGGCGTGAAGATCGAGCGGATCTACGACCGCAAGGACCTGATCGAGCTCACCACCCACACCGTGCTGCACAACATGGTGGTCGGCATCCTCCTGATCGTGCTGTTGCAGTGGATCTTCCTCGGCGACCTCCGCAGCGCGCTGATCGTCGGCGCGACGATCCCGTTCGCGCTGTTCTTTGCCGTGATCATTCTGGTGCTGCGCGGCGAATCCGCCAATCTGCTGTCGGTCGGTGCGATCGATTTCGGCCTGATCGTCGATGCCACCGTGATCATGGTGGAGGCGATCTTCCGCCGGCTGTCGCAAACCACCGCGCTGTCGGAAGACGAGCGAAGCCACATCTCCGAGGACACGGTGATGGGGATGAAGAGCCACGCGATCCTGTCGGCAGCCGCCGACGTGTCGCGCTCGATCTTCTTTGCCGCGGCGATCATCATCGCGGCGTTCCTGCCGCTGTTCACGCTGTCCGGCGTCGAGGGCAACATCTTCGGTCCGATGGCGCGCACCTATGCTTACGCGCTGGCCGGCGGGCTGCTGGCGACGTTCACGGTCACTCCGGCGTTCAGCGCGATCATCCTGCCGGCGCATATCCACGAGACCGAGACCTGGATCGTCAAGAAGCTCGACGCGATCTATCTGCCGGTGCTGAACTGGGCGATCGCCAACCGCAAGCTGGTGATGGCCGGCGCGGCCGGCCTCGTGGTCATGACCATCATCTTCGCGCGCTTCCTCGGCCTCGAATTCCTGCCCAAGCTGGAAGAGGGCAATCTGTGGATCCGCGCCACGCTGCCGCCGACGATCTCGCTGCAGGAGGGCAATGCCTATGTCAACGAGATGCGGAAGCTGATCCGCAGCCGCCCCGAGGTGGTGTCGGTGGTGTCGCAGCACGGCCGTCCCGACGACGGCACCGATGCGGCCGGCCTGTTCAACGCCGAATTCTTCGCGCCGCTGAAGCCGGCCAGCGAATGGCCAAATACTCACGACAAGGACGTGCTGACCGCGCAATTGCTGGCGCAGTTGCAGGAGAAATTCCCGGGCGTCGAATTCAATTTCTCGCAATATCTGCAGGACAACGTGTCGGAAGCGGTGTCCGGCGTGAAGGGCGAGAACTCGATCAAGCTCTACGGCAATGATCTGCAGGCGCTGACCGACACCGCCAACAAGATCAAGTCGGTGCTGTCGACGGTGCAGGGCGTCACCGACCTTGCGGTGTTCACCTCGCTCGGCCAGCCGACCATCCAGATCGACGTCGATCGCGCGCGTGCCGCGCGCTATGGCCTGTCACCGGGCGATATCAACGCCACGATCCGCGTTGCCGTCGGCGGCGACAGCGCCGGCGACCTCTATGAGCCGGGCAGCGACCGGCACTTCCCGATTATCGTCCGCCTTGCGCCGGAATATCGCAAGAGCGCGGAAGCGATCCAGAACTTGCGGATCGGGGTGGCGAACGCCAACGGCGGTATCACGCAGATCCCGCTCTCCGAAGTGGCCTCGATCAACCTGATCTCCGGCGCGGCCTATATCTACCGCGAGCAGCAGGAGCGCTATTTGCCGATCAAGTTCTCGGTGCGCGAGCGCGACCTCGGCAGCGCGATCCGGGAGGCGCAGCAGAAGATCGACGAGCAGGTGCAGCTACCGCCTGGATCGCGTGTCGAGTGGGTCGGCGAGTTCGGCAATCTGCAGGATGCGATCAGGCGGCTCTCGATCGTGGTGCCGATCAGCCTCGCGCTGATCGCGGTGCTGCTGTTCTTCAATTTCGGCTCGATGGTCGACACCATGCTCGCGATGAGTGTGATCCCGATGGCGATCTTCGGCGGCGTGCTCGGGCTTCTGATCTCGGGGATTCCGTTCAGCGTGTCGGCGGCTATCGGTTTCATCGCGCTGTTCGGCATCGCGGTGATGGACGGCATCATCATCCTGTCGCAGTTCAACCAGCTGATCGATGAAGGCTACGACCGGATGCGCGCGGTGATCCGCACCGGCGAGTTGCAGCTGCGTCCGGTGCTGATGACCTGCGTGGTGGCGGGCGTCGGCCTGTTGCCGGCGGCGGTGTCGGAGGGCATCGGCTCGCAGGTGCAGAAGCCGCTCGCCATCGTCGTCGTCACCGGCATGATGCTGGCGCCGCTGGTGATCCTGATCACGCTGCCGGTCTTGATCTCCTACTTCTCGCGCCGGCCGAAGGACAGCCTCAGGTGAAGCCGTAGAGCCGCGCCGGGTTGTCGACCAGGATCGCCTTGCGGACCGCGGCGTCCGGCGCCCAGACCGGAAGCTGGTTGAGGAGGCGGCCGTCGTCGATCTGAAACAGCGGCGTCACGTCGGTGACCTTCCTGCCTTGCGGCGTCACCGAATCCGGATGCGGCCAGTCGGTGCCCCAGACAATGCGCTCGGCATTGGCTGCGATCAGCGCCTGCGCCAGCGGCGTGGCGTCGGCATAATCGGGCGCAAGCTTGGAGGCGCGGTAGGCGCCGGAAATCTTGACATAGGCCTTGCCGGACTTGACGAGCGCGAGCAGGTCGGCAAATCCCGGCTGGCCGGTGCCGAGCGCGGCTTCGGCGCCGCCGAAATGGTCGAACACGACCGGCACCGGCGCTGTGGCGACGAGGTCCTTGATCGCGGAGATCATCGCGAGGCTGGTGAACAGCTGCACATGCCAGCCGCGCGCCTTCATCCGCTCGATCGCGGCCGAGAAGCGCTGCCGGCCGACATTGGGATCGTTGACACCGCCGGTCGCGAGGTTGAGGCGGATACCGCGGAAGCCGGCCTTGTTCATGGCATCGAGATCGCTCTCGCTGGTCTTGTCGTCGATCACGGCGACGCCGCGCGCGGTCGGCCCGCGGGCCGTGATGCCGAACAGGGTCGACGAATTGTCGGTGCCATAGACGCTCGGCGTCACGATCACCACGCGCTCGACATGGAGCGCCTTGTGCAGCGCGCTCATCTCCTCCGGCGAGGCCGGTTCGGGCGTGTAGACGCGGCCGGCGAAGAACGGGAATTTCTCGGGGTCGCCATGGATGTGGGTGTGGCAGTCGCACGCCCCTGCAGGCACGTCGAAATTCACCGCGGTTGATGGTTGCGCTGCCTTGGAAAATGCGTTGCCGCTGGTCATGGTCACTCCCGCTGCGATGGAAGCCAGCATCATATCGCGTCGCGTCAGCATTGGACGTCTCCCTGTGTGCTCGGCTGTTATGCGCGTCATACGCGCGTCGGCATTATGGGTTGCCGGCGGGGGCGGAGGTTATCGGCGGAGAGAGCGGGCGGGAAGGGCCCGTTCGCGGTGCGAACGGTTCCGCAATGCCTATTGTCCCGACGGCGTGCGCAGGCCGTGCCAGGCGTCGCGCACCTGATGGTAGTGCACCTCGGGCAGGTAGTCCGGCGTCTTCAGGTTCAGCGTCTTGACGTCGAGGCGCCCGGTCGCGCTGAGCAGCGTGTAGGAGGCGATCACGCGGTCGCGCTGCGCACCGATCAGCCGTGCTCGTGCGGTGATCAGATCCTGCTGCGCGTTGAGCACGTCTACCGTGGTGCGCTGGCCGCCCGCGGCTTCTTTCTGCACGCCGGCCAGCGCAACCTCCGCAGCCTTCATCTCGGACTCGGAGGCCGACACCGCGATCTTGGCGCCCTCATTGGCGACCCACGCGCTGACCACGGCGGTCTTGGCCTGATTGCGGACCTGATCCAGCACCAGCCGGCTCTGCGCCGCGACCTCCTTGGCCTGCCGGGTCTGCGATGCGGCGGTGCCGCCGTCATAGATCGGCTGCGTCACCTGACCGATCACCGAGGCCTGATCGGTGCCGAAGCTGCCGAGCGTGGTGTCGGTGTCGCGGCTGCGGCTGACGCTGCCCTGCACGGAGACGTTCGGCATCAGGCTGCTCTCGGCGACGCGAATCGAGGTCGAGGCGACGTCGACGTCGAAGCCTGCCGCGGTGACGGCGGGATGCTCGCGGAGCGAGAGCGCGATCGCATCCTCGCGGCTGCGCGGCAACAGTCGGTCGATGGTCTCGGCCGGGCGCAACTGGGATGGCGCGTTGCCGACCACCTGCGCATAGGTGGCCTGGCTGATCGCGTAATTGACCTCGGCGGCGTTGAGGTCGGCAAGGCCGCGGTTGAGCCGCGCCTCGGCCTGGGCGGTATCGGTCGGCGTCACGTCGCCGGCATTGAGGCGCCGTTCGGTGATTGCCCGGGTCTCCTTCAGGAAGGCGACGTTGGCGCGCTGCGCCTCGACCAGGGTCTGGTTGGCCAGCACATTGGTGTAGGCGGTGACGGCGTCGAGCAGCACACCCTGGCCGACATTGCGCAACGCCTCGCGGCCGGACTGCACCTGCAACTCGGCGACGCGGACGCTGTTGGCGGTCTTGAAGCCGTTGAACAGGGTCTGCGTCACCGTGACGCCGATCTGCCACGGCTTCAGCGTTGCGGTCTGGATCACATTGCCGGGCAGCAGATCGCGCACCGCCTGCAGGCCGACCGACAGGCCGGCAATGATCTGGGGACGGTAGCCGGCCAGCGCCTGCGGCACGTTCTCGTCGGTCGCACGCTGGCGCGCCCGCTCGGCGTTGAGTTGCGGATTGGTCTGATACGCCTTGACCAAGGCTTCCGGCAGGCTCTCGGCGCGGGCCGCGGTCTCCGTCAGCAGCGCACATGCCAGCACGCCAAGGCCGATGCCCGACAAAAGCACGCGCCTCGCTACGTCGCCGACCCTCGCGGCACGCTCAACCATGTGATCCCGCAAACCAAAACTCCGGCAGTGCGCCCCCGCCGACGCCGCCGACACATCTACCTGTTTACGGGGCGGTGCCGCCACAGACAAACCGCCGCGCGACATCTGCACATCATTTCAGTTCTGTCTGTTGCCGGTTCGTCACAGGCGCACGTATCGGTCATATGAAGTATAAGTTTGAACCGCCGGCCGTCGATTCAACGATGCCGGTTATCCACCGTCTCGTCCGGGTCCATTGCTGATGCCGATATTCTTCTCCGACCCCGAGGCGATCGCGGAGCACATCATTCGTGACGTCGGAACCGAACTGGTGGTCGGGCTGCCGCTCGGCCTCGGCAAGGCCAACCACATCGTCAACGCGCTGTATGCGCGGGCGGTGGCCGACCGCTCCATCAACCTGACGCTGTTCTCCGCGTTGACGCTGGAAAAGCCGAAGCCGAAGAGCCTGCTCGAACGGCGTTTCATCGGACCTGTGATCGACCGCCTGTTCGGCGGCTATCCGGATCTAGCCTACGCGGATGCGCTGCATCATGGCGCACTTCCGCCCAACATCAAGGTGATCGAGTTCTTCTTCCTCGCGGGGCAGTGGTTGCACCAGCCATTCGCGCAACAGCACTACATTTCCGCCAACTACACCCATGCGGCGTCATATTTGTTGGCGCGCGGACTGAATGTCGTGCCTCAGCTCGTTGCCAAGCGCATGGTTGACGGCGTGCCGCGCTACAGCCTGAGCTGCAACACCGACACCACGCTCGACGTGCTGCGCGCCCGTGCGCAGGGGCGGGCGTCGTTCAAGCTGATCGGCCAGGTCAATTCCGAGCTGCCGTTCATGCCTGGCGCCGGCGACCTGCCGGCGGATCAATTCGCCGCGGTGCTCGACAGTCCCGAGACCGATTTCTCGCTGTTCGCGCCGCCGTCCGAGCCGATCAGCGACACCAAATATGCGATCGGCTTGCACGCCGCTGGTCTGGTCCGCGACGGCGGCACGTTGCAGATCGGCATCGGGCAGGTCGGCGACGCGCTGGCGCAGGGGCTCGTGGTCCGCCATCGCGACAACGCCCAATTCCACGGCATCATGCGGCGCCTTGCGCCCGGTACCGGGCAACTCGCCGCGGCCGAGACCGGGTCGTTCGAAAAGGGTCTCTACGGCGTCAGCGAGATGCTGTTCGAGGCGTTCCTCGGGTTGATCGACGCCGGCATCCTCAAGCGCGAGGTCGGCGGCGTGATCCTGCACGGCGCATTCTTCCTGGGCCCGCCATCATTCTACCGGGCGCTGCGTGAGATGGCACCGGAGCGGCTGGTGCGAATCCAGATGATGCCGGTTTCCTTCACCAACGAGATCTTCGGCGACGAGGACGGCAAGCGTCGCGCCCGGGTCGATGCGCGCTTCGTCAACAATGCGATGATGGCGACGCTGCTCGGCGCTGCGATCTCGGACGGTCTCGAGAACGGCCAGGTCGTGAGCGGGGTCGGCGGCCAGTATAATTTTGTGGCGCAGGCATTCGCGCTCGAGGGCGCACGTTCTGTGCTGGCGCTGGAGGCGACCCGTCAGTCCGGCAAGCAAGCGCAGTCGAACATCCGCTGGTCCTATGGACATGAGACCATCCCGCGGCATTTGCGCGATGTCTTTGTCACTGAATATGGCGTCGCCGACGTCAGGGGGAAATCCGATGCCGACGTGATCGCCGCGATGCTGCAGGTCTCGGACTCCCGCTTCCAGGGTGAATTGATGCGGCAGGCCAAGGATGCCGGCAAGCTGCCGCGCAGCTACGAGATTCCTGCGGCGCATCGCGAAAATTATCCCGAGCGCATCAGTGCTGCGCTGAGGCCCGCGCGCGACGCCGGGCTGCTGCCGTCATTCCCGTTCGGCAGCGACTTCACCGATGTCGAGCAGCGGCTGATTCCGGCTTTGCAGATCTTGCGGCAGGCGCAGCACACGCCGCTGCAACTCGCCGGCCTGCTGTGGCAGGGCATGCGGCATCCGCCCGATGCCGCCGACCGCGAATGCCTGGCGCGGCTCGGTCTCGACAAGCCGGCGCATTTCGCCGAGCGCGCCTATCGCGCGCTCGTCACCGCGGCCTTGCAACGGAGCCGAAAGGGTTAGCGATTCTTGTTGACCGGCTTGCGCTTCTCGATGAACGCCGCCATGCCCTCGGAGCGATCCTCGAGCGCGAAGGTCGAGTGGAACAGGTTGCGCTCGACATTCATGCCTTCCGCGAGCGGCGTCTCGAATGCGCGGTTGATGGCTTCCTTGGCCATCGCGGCGGCCGGGCGCGACATCGAGGCGATCTTCTCGGCTGCCGCGAGCGCCTCCTCGAGCAGCTTGTCGGCCGGCACGATCCGCGACACGAGGCCCGAGCGCTCGGCTTCCGCCGCATCCATCATCCGCCCGGTCAGGCAGAGGTCCATCGCCTTCGACTTGCCGATCGCGCGGGTCAGGCGCTGCGTGCCACCGATGCCGGGAATGGTGCCGAGGGTGATTTCCGGCTGGCCGAACTTGGCGGTGTCGGCGGCGATGATGATGTCGCACATCATCGCGAGCTCGCAGCCGCCGCCGAGCGCATAGCCCGCGACCGCGGCAATGGTCGGCTTGCGGCAACGGGCGACGCGGTCGCCGCCGATGGCGGTGAAGTCGCTGTTGAACATGTCGATGAAGCCCTTCGGCTGCATCTCCTTGATGTCGGCGCCGGCCGCGAACGCCTTCTCGCTGCCGGTGATCAGGATACAGCCGATCTTGTCGTCGGCCTCGAGATCGTCGACCGCCGCTGCGATCTCGCGGAATACGCCGAACGAGAGCGCATTCAGCATTTTCGGCCGGTTCAGCGTGATGACGCCGACCGGTCCCTTGCTTTCAACAATGATGAATTCGAACATAGCCATGGACGCAAACCCCGTGCCTGATTTGCCGGGCAATGTGCCCGCTGACGGGATGCGCTTCAAGTGGCTGAAGCGAGGCTTTGGGCTGCGGTGCGGCGCCCCCGCGCCGCACCGCAGGCGCCTCCGCTAGGCCATGAACATGCGCGCGGCGGAGGCCACCGTGAGCAGGGCACCGAAGCCGATGAAGATCTTCCCGATCAGCGAGGTCTGGTCCCAGCTCGCGCTGTCGCTGCTCGCCAGAACCGGGGCCGGCTTGGGTGCAGCCACGGCAACCGTCGGCGGCGGCCCGGGCGGTGTCTCCTGTTGAGCGGTCTGCGGCTGGGCCGGCTGCGGCTGTTCCGCCGGCTGCTCCTGCTGCAGGGCGCGGTCGACCTCGTTGAGCTGGTCGGATGCGACCACATTACCGTCGGACTGGTCTGCCGGCTTGTCGGCCGCGGCAATCAACACATTGGCTTTCACCGGCGTCGCCGCCGCATTGTCGTCGCCGGAGGTCAGCTCCGCATTGGCGTTGGCGACGGTGGCGGGAATGCCTGCCGAGGTGACCCTGCCGGCGTCGTTATTGGTGGCCTTCTTGCTCTCGGACTTGTCGGCCGTCTTGGAGGACTGGCGACGCGCATGGCGCCGGCCATGCCGGGAGCTCTGTTGCGCGGACTTCTCGGTCGTTGCGCTGTCGGATTTCGATGCCGATGCGTCCGAACCGGCCGCATGCGCCGCCAGCGGACCGGCGAGACCTACGAAAAGGCCTGTCAGTCCTGTCGCAACCATCAATGCCAAGCGCCCGCCGGCTTTGATCTTCATTTTGATGATCTCCCCATGTCGCCCGCCCAAGGGCGAAAAGAGACCCCGCTGCGTGTCCACACCGGGGCAGAAAAAGGGAATCTTCGGGCATCCGGGGGCAAAAGCTGGGCAATTTCTTCCCAGCGGCCCATCGACGGCAGCAGCACCGATGCTTGTCGGACCGATCGGTGTTATGAGCCGTGACGTCTGGAAACCCGCCGGAGCGATTCTTTGAGGCCGATCCTCGGCGCGGTCTTGCCGGAGGATAGAGATCACGAATTCGTGATCGTTTGGCGTGCCGCGTAACGAACTGAAAGATCGGCCGAATTGCAATTCAGGAGCCTGCGTGCGCGAACGTGAGGATGAATGGACCGGCCTGATGCGGTCGGCCATTTCAGGCGATGATGCTGCGTATCATCGCCTGCTCAAGGCCATCACGCCGGTACTCCGTGCCGCAGCGCGCCGCGGCCTGGCGCGCGCGGGACAACCGGTCGATCAGTCCGAGGACATCGTGCAGGACATCTTGTTGGCGGTACATTTGAAGCGACAGACCTGGGACACCAGCGCGGCGTTCGCGCCCTGGCTGTTCGCGATCGCGCGCAACAAGCTGATCGACGCGCTGCGCCGCCGCGGCAAGCGGATCTTCGTCAACATCGATGATTTCGCCGAGACGCTGCCCGGGGAAACGCCGGAACCGACGGCCTCGCCGAGCGAGGTGAGCGCCCAATTGCAGGCTTTGCCCGCGCGGCAGCGCGAGGTGCTGCAATCGATCGCGGTCGACAGCGCCTCGATCAAGGACACCGCGGCGAAATTCTCGATGACCGAGGGCGCGGTGCGGGTCGCGCTGCATCGCGGGCTTGCGAGCCTCACTGCGAAATTACGGGATCGATGAGCATGGATACCGATCAACTCATTCGAACCCTTGCCGCCGACAATGCCTATCGCGCGCGTCCGATCGGTCTTGCGCTGATGCTGGCACTGCTGGCGGCGGCGCCGGTCTCGCTCCTGATCTTCTTCGCCGAACTCGGCGTGCGGCCCGACGTGATGAGCGCGATGCACAATCCGTTCTTCGACCTGAAATTCGCCGTGACGCTGGCGCTCGCCGCCTCGGCGATCGCGGTCAGCCTGCATCTGTCGCGCCCGGAGGCCTCGCTGCGCGGCTTCGGCTGGTGGCTGCTGATTCCTGCCGGCATCCTCGTCGCCGCCATCAGCGGCGAGATGATGATGCCGCAGCGTACGCCGATGATGACGCGGCTGATCGGCAAAAATTCGATGGCCTGCATGACCGCGATCCCCGCGATGTCGCTGCCGCTGCTGGTCGGCGCGCTGTACGGGCTGCGGCAGGGCGCGCCGGCGCGGCCGGCTGTCGCCGGCGCGATAGCCGGCCTGCTCTCGGCGGGGCTGGCGGCGACCGTCTACGCGTCGCACTGCACGGATGACTCGCCGCTGTTCGTCGCCACCTGGTACACGCTGGCGACCGCGATCGTCGCGAGCGTCGGCGCGCTGATGGGAAACCGGGCGCTACGATATTGAGCAATCGTAGTCGGGCTGGAGCCAACGGGTCGCGCGAACGCGCGCCCGATAACAGCTCCGCGAAATCCGGCTGCGACCCAACCTCCCCTTGAAAAGGGGCGGTTGCTTTGCTCATCAGAGCAAAGCGGGGTGGGGATCGGCTCTCTCCAAGAGTAGCGTCGCCTGCGGCTGACCCCCATCCCGACCTTCCCCCTTTCAGGGGGAAGGGGAAGAGAGCTTCGTAGCCCGGATGCTGCGGAGCGAAATCCGGACAGCTCCATCCGCGGATACAGGTCCCCGGATTGCGCTTCGTTGCATCCGGGCTGCGGGAAATCAGGCCGCGGGCGCGGACTGCTGCATGCGATGGAAGCGCAGCACCTGCTGCGCGGTGGACGGCCGCAGCCGCTCATAGGTGTCCTTGCAGGCCTGCAAATCGGTCGGCTCGCCGCCCGAGATGTCGTCGCGCAGGTTGATAATCGCCCGCACTGTCGACCATGACAGTCCCGAGACCTTGGCCAGGATCATGACGCCTTCGGCGCGGGTTTCGATCATCATGTTCTCGGCGACGCTGACCGAGACGTTGGCGAGCGCGGCGAGCGAGGCGTTGGTCTCGTCGAACTTGCCGGCCTCGGCGAAGGCTGCGAGCTGGAATTCGTCGAGCCGGCCGTCCTGGTAGAGCGACTTGACCAAGGCATGTGCGATCGTGGTGTCCGGCGTCACGGCGGCTGGCGCCGAGCGCGCGCGTCGCGTCGCTTCCTTCACCGCGATCGGAATCTCCTTGGCCTGCTGCGGATTGGCAGCCTCGAGCCGCTGCCTGACCGCGTCCGAGGCCTTGGCGACCAGCTTGAGATAGAGATGCCGCGGAATGTTCGGGCGCAGGCCGACGCAGGTCGACAGGTTGTCATCGCCCTCGGCGCGGCTGACCAGGCGGGTGAAGCCGCGCTCGGTGAACTCCGCGCCGGGATTGTTGACCGCGCTCTGGATCACCTCGTCATTGCCGCGCAGCACCAGCACGTCGGTGACGGCGCCGCTCAGCGTCTTGCGGTTCGAGATCGCGAGCAGATGCGCCTGGCTCTTGCTGCGCGCCGTTTCGATCAGGGTGTCGTCGTCGAGCCGCGGCGACAGAGTCAGCACGGGGCCCGCGACCTCGATCAGGTCGTCGAAGGCAAGGGTGCGGATGGTCTGCGGCGGTGCAGTGTCGATCGGAGCGAGGCGGTCGGCGAGCAACGCCTTGGCCGAGTTTTCGATGTGCTCGAGCAGGCATTGGAAAACGTCGTCGAACAGCACGATCTGCTCGTTGGAATAGTTCACCGAGCCGTTGATGAAGAGGTCGGTCACGCGGCGCAGCGTCTCGACGCGGCGTGCGACGGTGCCGTGCGCGAGCGTCGTCTGCAGCTCGTCGAGCAGACTTTCGGGGGCGGTCTCGGGCTTCAAGCTCATGACTCTGTCCTGGAGCAGTGGCGACGGCTTCTCCGGCGCCGAAGAGGAAATGGAGGATCTCAGGCGCTGGCGATGCGGTTGCGTCCCCTGGCCTTGGCTGCGTAAAGCGCGCCATCGGCGCGGGCGAGCAACGTATCGGAGTTTTCGCGCGGCTTGAGCGTCGTGACGCCTGCGGAGATCGTCACCCGCATGCCGGGCGAGAATGCGCTCCAGTCGAGATCGGCGATGATCGCGCGCAACCGCTCGAGCGCGCGCATCGCCTGATCCTGCGACAGGTCGGGCAGCACCAGCAAGAATTCCTCGCCGCCGTAGCGGCCGAAGCGATCGACGCTGCGGAGGTTGGCGAACATGCCGATGGCGAAGGTGCGCAGCGCCTCGTCGCCGATCGGATGGCCGTAGACGTCGTTGATGCGCTTGAAATGGTCGAGGTCGATCAGCGCAACCGCGCAGGAGCTGCCGTTGCGCGCGCAGCGCGCGATCTCCTCTTCGAGCGTGCGCATGATGCTGCGGCGATTGGAGGTGCCGGTCAGTTCATCGAGCTCCGCGAGCTCCTCGATGCGCCGATAGGCCTCCTTCAGCTTCAGTCCGCTCTGATACAGCGATTGCTGCATCGAACTGGAGAAGATGCCGAGGCACATGCAGCGCCCGATCGTCAGCGCGAACACCAGCATGGTGGCGAGGCGATCGATCCGGGTCGCGGTCGGCATCCCGATCGCCTTGTCGGTGGCGAGGAACAGCGCGGCGAGGCCCAGCACCATGACGGTCCAGACGATCGCGGTTTGCCGCGCCGAGGTGCGCAGCGCGCCGAAGCCGAACACCACGAACAGGTTGCAGAGGAACAGCACGCCGACTTCCGGCGCGATGTAGGTGAACACCAGCAGGTTCACCATGTTGATCGCCGATTGCGGCGCGACCAGATAGTGGTCGCGGAAGCGCTCGTGAAAGCCGCGCTCGGAGAGCACCACATAGACGGCGACCAAAGACAGGCCCGTCAGCGCGTAGCCCGCCGCCACCCAAACGGACGTGGTGCCGCCATGCGCGTAGATCAGCAGCACGACGGCGTCGAGCACGAAGCAGGCCGCAATCATCGACTGGATCTGGCGGCGCTGCTTGGCCCGGCGCGCCAGGCGCTCGGCCGTCAGCCTGGGACGGCCGCTTTCCGATGCGCCCGCGATCGGGCTGGGAAGTGACGACGCAGCGCTGCCCATGGTCCCGCCATTGGTGAAATCCGGCGAAAATCTACGTGGGAAAGCCTTTAGGTTTGGTATCTTTTGGAACCGAATCTACCCCGGTGTAACCCGGTCATCGCCCTTGTTTCGTAAGGGGAATCCGTTCGCGGAGGCGAGGCGGGAGCGATGTGCGGCAAGCGTGCGCTGTGGCGGACTTCGTGACGGTGCTGGCTTGCCGATAAAGCCTTGGTATGGTCGCGCCGGATGGTACCTGTCCGCGAGAGTTCTCACTATTATGATACCGTTTATCGAGTCTCGGTTGATTTTTCCTCATTGGAAGCGCCGACTGTGGCATAGATCACACATGCAGTACGGACATTGCCGTAATGTAAAGAATCTTGGCTCTCGCGTCGAACCACGCACCGCCCCCTTCAGACCAACTTTGCGAGACGGCCATTGAGCGCGACACAGGCGGCTTCAGACGACGTTCTGATCGCTCGGATCGCTCAAGGCGACCGGATTGCCATGCAGGTGCTGTACGGGCGGCACCATGTCAGGGTGTACCGCTTCGGGCTTCGGCTCGTGCGGGACGAACAGGTGGCGGAAGACCTCATCAGCGAGGTCTTCCTGGACGTGTGGCGTCAGGCGGGCAAGTTTGAGGGACGATCCGCCGTTTCGACCTGGCTTCTGGCAATTACCCGGTTCAAGGCGTTGTCTTCGCTGCGGCGAAGGAAGGACGCCGAACTGGACGATGAGGCCGCGAACGCGATCGAGGACACGTCCGACGATCCGGAAACGGTAGTGCAGAAGAAGGACACCGGTGACACGCTGCGTAGGTGCTTGACGGGACTATCGGCGGAACATCGGGAAATTGTCGATCTTGTCTACTATCACGAGAAATCCGTGGAAGATGTCGCTGAGATCGTGGGGATTCCGGAGAATACCGTGAAGACGCGCCTGTTCTATGCGCGCAAGAAACTTGCCGAGTTGCTGAAGGCAGCCGGTGTCGAGCGAGGTTGGCCATGATGGCTGCGAGAACAAAGGTGCAAGAGCCTGACGATATCGAGATGCTGCTGCCCTGGCACGCGGCCGGCACGCTGAACGCGCGTGACACGCGCCGCGTCGAGGACGCGCTCGCGAGCGATCCGGAGCTCGCCCGGCAATATGCCGTCATTCGCGAGGAATATACCGAGACCATCGGCCTCAACGAGAGCCTCGGTGCGCCCTCGGCGCGCGCGATGCAGAAGCTGTTCGCCGCGATCGATGCCGAGCCGGAGCACAAGCCGTCGATGGGCTCGCGCATGTCGGCCTCCGTCTCGGAGTTCTTTTCGAAATTGTCGCCGCGGACGCTGGCGTGGTCGTCCGGCCTCGGTGCGGTCGTGGTGTTGTTGCAGGCGGGCGTGATCGGCGCGGTGCTGATGCGCAGCCAGCCGGCCTTGTTCCAGACGGCGTCGCTCGATGTCGCCGAGCGCAGTGCGCCGGTCGCGCCCAGTGCGCCGATCACCCGCGACCTCGGCGCCAGCGTGGCGGCGACGCCGACCCGGCTGCTGGTGCGCTTCACACCCGATGCCAGGGTCGCCGACATCACGTCGCTGCTCGAGAATTACCAGGCCTCGATCCTCGACGGGAAGGGCGGGATGTTCCGGCTGCAGTTCCGCGCAATGGACAAGAGCAGCGTCGCTGCGCTGATTGCGCGTTTGCAGAAGGAGAAGATCGTCAGCCTCGCGGTGGAAACGCCGTAATCGGTGGCTGACGATTCTACGCCGAGTTGAGGTCACCATGGCCGCCAATGGCCGGACCAGATCGACGAACCACGCGATCGCCGCAGCCGCAGCATTGTTGCTGGTCTGTGTTGCCGGCTCCGCCTCCGCCCAGAATTTCATGCGATCGCCGACCGGTGGCGCGCCACAGGTCTCGCCCGGGTTGCGGGCCAATCCCGGCATCGGAAGGCTTGGTGGCAATCCCGCCGGCGGGTTCGGCAACCCAGTTGGCCGCATGCCGCCGCTATCGGTGGACCGCGGCCCGGCCACGTCGTGGACCGACGATGGGCCGCGACCGCGCATGCCGCCCCCAGTGCGCCCCGCGCCCCGTCTCTCCGCCAATTGCGATGACGGCGATCGCGGCCAATGTACCGACCGGCCGGTTGCCGGCAACGGCGGCGGGAAGGCCGCAGCGCGGAAGGGCAGGGCCGGCGGCGGCGGCAGTTTGCGTGCGCAGGACGCGTCGAGCTTGCGAACCGTGCCGAATGAGCTCGTGGCCGAAATCGACGGTGCATTGACGGCGGCGGAGGCAGATGCACTCGCGCGCCGTCATGGGTTGAGGCGGATCGCCTCGCAGAATGTCGCGCTGCTGGGTGCGACGATCGGCCGGTTCCGCATCCCGGGCAATCGTTCGGCCGAAATGGCGAGCCGCGAACTCGCAAGCGATGCCGGCGTCCGCTCCGTACAGCCCAACTACCGTTACGCGTTGCAGGACCAGGAGGCGGCGTCGGGCGGCAGCGATCCGGCGCAATATGCCCCGACACAGCTGCATCTGCCCGCGGCCCACAAGCTGGCGCGCGGGATGAATGTCACCATTGCCGTGATCGATTCCGGCGTCGATGTCGCTCATCCGGAGCTGGCGAACACGGTCGCCGATGCCTTCGATGCGCTCGGCAGCAAGGATGCTCCAAACGCCCACGGCACCGCCATTGCCGGCGCGATTGCGGCGCGTGTCAGGCTCACGGGGAGCGCGCCGGAAGTGCGGATCCTGGCGATCCGCGCCTTCGGTGCGGTCGCGGGCGGCGCCGGGAGCACGTCCTATGTGATCCTCAGGAGTCTCGACTACGCGGTGGCGCATGGCGCGCAGATCGTGAACATGAGCTTCGCCGGACCGAAGGACGCACTTGTCGAGCGTGCGGTGGCCGCCGCTGTGGCACGGGACGTCGTGCTGGTCGCCGCGGCCGGTAATGCCGGCGCGACATCGCCGCCGTTGTATCCGGCCGCCCATCCCGACGTGATCGCGGTCAGTGGCACCGATGCCGGCGAACGGCTGATGGCGGCCTCGAACCGCGGCAGCCATATCGCGTTGGCGGCCCCGGGCGCCGACCTTCTCGTGCCGGTGCCTGGCGGCAAGTACCAGCTGATGTCGGGCACCTCGTTTTCGGCTGCGTTCGTCAGCGGCATCGCGGCCTTGGTGCTGGAACGCAATCCGGCATTGAAGCCCGCCGAGGTGCGACGAGTCCTGACCAGCACGGCGCGCGATCTCGGGACACCTGGACGTGACGATCTGTTCGGTGCAGGGGAAGCGGATGCGCTTGCCGCGGTGATGGCGGCGACCAGTGCTCCCGTTGGCTCTGCCGCGGACAAACCGTCGCAGCCTGCACGGCAGGCCGACGGCAATAACACTTCCGTGAGCCGCACGTCGACTGAACCCGCGCCATCGATCGCATCGGAGGATTCCACTGCAAATCGCCGTGCTGCGCAGTGATTTTCGACGCCGAACGCCTGCAACGGTGCGATGGAACCGCGACGCGAGAAGGTTAAAAAAATCGCCGGCGATTTGAACGTCCGCCTTCCTCTCACGACTTATGTGTGTGGGAGCGGTTTAACCCTCCCCGGCTATATCAGGCGCGAGCGCCCATCCACCCCAAGCGCCCATATGGCTTTGACCCGTCCGGTTGTCCCCCCGGACGGGTCTTTCATTTTGGGGGCACCCTTGCATGACGGACTCGACGGTGCGCGGCACGATGGCGCCGACCGATCGCGGAGGGATGGGATGGGCATGCGCGCAACGGCGGCGGCGGTTTGCTGTGGATCATTCCGCCCCAGGAGCGGTGCGCATCGCCACCACGGCAAGTCGATGACTTGAGGCAGTTCGAGCGAGAAACTCCGTAGTAGAGCGGACTTCTTCGATCGCCCGTTCGCGATTAAGAATTTAGTTAGACTTTATTTACCTTTTCCACAGAATATCGGCGTCACGTCCAGTTGATTCGGTTCGGTTCGGTTCGGTTCGGTTGCGTCTGCGTCCGTTTCTTTTCCTGCGGGCAACTTGAATGACACATCGGACCGACGTGGCCAGAGGCCAGGAGATCGTTGCACGCTGGTGCAACCTCGCCGAGCAAAGGCTGGAGCACCTTACCGAACTGTTCGATACCGGGCGCTGGCGGCGCTATCACAGCGAGCAGGCCTTTCTCGAGAACATCAGGGAAGCCCGCGCCGCGGTCGACATCTGGCGCGAATTGCTGACCCGCGAAGCCTCGCTCGACAATTCGCCGATCGACCTGTCCTGGCTCGGCCGCGGCAGTTCGAAACTGCCGCCGCCTGACATCTCGCCGATGTCGGAGCGCCGGTCTGAGGCGGCAGTCCTGGCGGAGGCTGCGATGACCGCGGTCGCTGCCGCGCTGGAGACCGTCGCCGAGGTCCTCGAGGAGCCGCCCACCGTTGCCGACGCGCCGCCGCTGGAGATGCCCCCTCCGGCGATGCCCCCGCCGGTGCTCGATCTCGACACCATCCAGCGACGCTACCCGCTGCTGCGCAACGCGCTGTAGGCGGTCGCTTTAGCGCTTTTTTTGAGCATGATCTCCGCGCTTGTCGCGAGGAAAAGCCGCTTCGCATTTTCCGGATCTAGCGCCGCACCGCGTTCGCGCCGACCACGAGCTGCGCATATTGCTGGGCGCCGCCTGCCGACAGATCCGGCGTGATCGGGCGGGCATGGTCGAGCCCAACCACCGCGCCGCGCGGGGTTTCCGAGATCATGTTGTTGTTGATCAGCGCGGAGCCTGCGCCCGGCACCACCGAGACGCCGATGCCGATGGGGGCGTTGCGGACGACGTTGCCCGTGATGGCGACGTCGCGCAGATATTTGCCCCAGCCGGCGACGATGCCGAAGGTCGGCGCATTCTCAATCACATTGCCGGTCACGGAGCTGTCGGCCTCGACATAGATGCCGATGCCGGCGCCGTCGTTCGGGTCGGTGCCTGCAGGGCGCTTCGGCAGCAGGTTGCGGATGATGTTGCCCTGGACCACCGCGATGCGGCCGCCCTCGTTGAAATTGCACACGGAGACGCCGATCGCGGCGCCGTCGACGGTGTTGTTGGCGATGACCGCGGCCTCGAAGGAGAACTCCGAATATAGCGCGACCTCGCGGACATTGCTGACGCTGTTGTCGGTGATGTGGATGTTGGAAGCCGAATTGCCGCGCACCGCCGAGAAGTCGCAGTTCTTGATGCGGTTGCCGCGCACGATCACGTTGCCGGCGCGGAAGGCGTTGATGGCGTTGCCGTACTGCCCGGAGCCGCCGGGGCCGGCCTTGATGTCCTCGATGCGGTTGTCGGCGACGATCGAGCCGTCGTCGCCGATCGCGGTGCGCAGGATCTCGATGCCGTTGTCGTTGGTGCCCTGGATGGTGTTGCGCGACACCATCAGGCCGAGCGCGTCGAACGACACCAGCGCCGTGGTCGCGATCTCGGTGAAGACGTTGTTGCTGACGTCGCCCGACATCTGCTCGAACCAGATGCCGTTGCCGCCGCTGCCGGTGAACCGGCAATCGGTGATGCGGATGTCGCGGCCGGACAGGCAGTGCACGAGGCCGCGCCGGTTCGGCAGCGGCACGTTGCCGCCGTCGAAGGTCAGGCCCATCAGGACGATGCCGCCGGCGCCTTCGCCTTCCAGCAGCGAGGCGCCGCCGTCGAACACCAGCCGGCTGGCGCCGCGCACGCCGATCAGCTGGCTGCCGGGCGCAAGCCGCAACAGGCCGGTGCGGTAGACGCCGGGCGGGAACGCGAGCGGCACCTGCGCCCGCGCGGCGTCGTCGATCGCACGCTGCAGATTGCGGGTCTGGTCGTCGGGGCTGCCGGGGCGCACGCCATATTGCGTGACGTCGCGGCCGAGCGAGCCGGTCGATGGCGCGGCGGCGCGCGCAGCGTCAGGCGACATCGCAAGCGCGCCGGCCGCGCCGGCGGCGGTTGCTCCGATCAGATGGCGGCGGTTGACGTCCATGGGCAAGGCCCTCGCAACATTCGCGAGCGGTGACGTTCGCGGGTCGAGTGGTAGCGCGAAAGGCGGCGCGGCATGGTGAACACGCCGACGCAGCGGGCCGATTGTTGGCGGTAGGGTTAATCGCGGGTGCAACCGATTCACGCCGTCAAACAGGCGTTCCCCGGTGTCATCACGCGCGCATGCGGGTGATCCAGCATTCCAGAGACGCCGGTGTTTGGGCCGAGAAGCCGCGGCGTACTGGATGCCCCGCATTCGCTGGCCTGAAACCGGGGAGAATGCGGGCCCACGGTTCCTTCCCAGGCGTCGTCCGGGCGATGGCCGGGACGACACTGAATGGCCGCTGCAGACCTCGTCATTCGATCCAATTTTAGTATTTGCTGGGGGTCTACGGTTGACGCGTCTGGACTATTGCTCGCCCGCTGGCTTGAGAGGAGAGACCGGTGTTTGACGTGGGAGACCTGGTTGTCTGCATCGACAATGGCCCGAAGAAAGGAGCCATTGGGCCGGTAGTGGCGATCCATCATTTGCTGCACAAGGGGCGCATCTACCGCGTCAATTTCATCGGGACGACCTGGACGGGGAGTCTGACTGTCGGGCTGGCAGGCGTCGCGCTACCTCCTCCGATGATTGGGTTCGAACCCTACAGATTCCGCAAGATCGATCCTGCGGAGCCTGAATTCATTGAAATGATGCGCAGCTTGCGTACGCGTGAGTTGGAGGATGCCAACTAGGGGCGTGCACTTGCACCGCCCGATCCGCACGCTCACGCGCGCGAGGCCTGCCGGGTCAGTTTCACCAGCTCCATCAGCATGGCCTCGCCGGCATCGACGAGCGCTTCCAGCGTGATCGATGATTTGCCGGGTGCAGCCGTGCCGTCATGGGCGAGCGGCGGAACGTGGACGAATTGCGCGAGGCACAAGTCATTGTCGCCGTTCACGGCCTCGATCGCGCGCCAGCTCAGATAGTTGCAGAGATAGCTGCCGGCATCGCGCGAGGCTCGCGCGTCGATCCCGGTCGCCAGCGCGGCGCGCAGTAATTTGTCAGTATGCGGCCCGAACATGCGTGCATCGGCGTCGCCCTCGATCGATCCCTTGCGTGCATGCTGGCGGCCGGCGTCGGGGAAGCGCGTGGTCACCGCGTTGCGGGCGCGGCTTTCGATCCGCAGATAGCCGGTGCGGCCGGCGAGCCCGAACATCAAGAGCGCCTGCGGGCGGTGTTTTGCGATCAGCTCCGGCAATTCGCGGTCGACGGCCGCGTAGGTGACGTCGAAGATGTGGCTCGACAGCGCGACGTCGTCGAAGGCCGGGCGGCGCAGGGCGGTCAGCCGCTTCACCAACGGCATGGTCGGGTTGAACGGCGCACCCGGAAACGGCCCGAAGCCGGTGACGAGGATGCGCAGCCTGCCGCTCAACGCAGCATCTCCGCGATCTGTTCGGCCGCGACCGCGGGCGAGATGCGGCCGCCGGCGACCTCGGCCTCCATCTTCTTCACCTTGGCGCGGATCGCGGCATCAGAGCGCAGTCGCGCCATCATCCGGCTCTCCAGCATCGACCACATCCACTTCACCTGCTGCTCCCGGCGGCGGCCGGCGAACTCGCCCGAGGCGTTCATCGCGGTACGGTGGTCGAGGATCTTCTGCCAGAGCCGGTCGAGTCCGGCGCCGGTCAGGGCGGAATAGGTCTCCACCGGCGGATGCCAGTGCTCGGAGCGCGGCGCGAGGATGTGCAGCGCGCTGCGATAGTCGGCGGCGGCGAGGTTGGCGCGCTTGAGGTTGTCGCCGTCGGCCTTGTTGATCGCGATCATGTCGGCGAGTTCGACAAGGCCTTTCTTGATGCCCTGCAGCTCGTCACCGGCGCCCGGCAGCATCAAGGCCAGGAAGAAGTCGGTCATGTCGCAGACCGCGGTCTCGGACTGGCCGATGCCGACGGTCTCGACCAGCACGACGTCGAAGCCGGCGGCCTCGCACAACAGCATCGCCTCGCGGGTCTTCGCCGCGACGCCGCCGAGCGTGCCCGAGGAGGGCGAGGGACGGATGAAGGCCTGGTCGGAGACGGCGAGCCGCGCCATCCGGGTCTTGTCGCCGAGGATCGAGCCGCCGGTGCGCGCCGAGGACGGATCGACCGCCAGCACCGCGACCTTGTGGCCGCGCTCGATCAGGAACATGCCGAGCGCATCGATGGTGGTCGACTTGCCGACGCCGGGCGAACCGGTGATGCCGACCCGTACCGCCTTCCCGGTGTCGGGCAAGAGCGCCTGCACCAACTCGCGCGCCGCCGCCTGGTGATCGCTGCGCCGGCTCTCGACCAGCGTGATCGCCCGTGCCAGCGCGGCGCGGTGGCCGTCACGGAGGTCCTTGGCGAGGGCGCTGATGTCGGGAGCGGCAGGCTTCGGTGAGGTCATGGTGTTGGTTTACAACGGCTGGCCATGGCAGGCGAGGGGAACGCGGATCGGCACCGGCGCGGCTTGTTGATGACGCCTCGGACATGAGGTGATGAGGTTGAATGGCCGCAAAGGCGGTGGTGCACTCTCTCTCGCGCTTGCGGGTCACTTGCGGGAGGGGGGAGGCGCGTTGCCAAAATATCGAAAACAACCCCATGCAAAGTAGCCGGCGGTGGCCGGCGTTCGACCCGGCTACTTGACACGTCGGGCAACTCACGGATATTTTTCCAATATTCCGAAATCGCGCAGACGCACGCTCGCCCTGGGGCATATGGCAGGTGCCGCGCCTTGCCTCGAGACCGGTTCAACCTGACTTCATCATGTTCTAGTCTCGATCGTCTGCGTCGCCCTCCGGCCGCGCGCCGGCGAAGATTTTCGTGCCTTCCGCCGTCAGATACGGCTTCAGCGTCTCCCACGGCACGAAGATGACGTATTGGCCTTCGGCATAGGGGCCGACGGTGTAGGGCGGGTAGTGGAAGGTGAGGCCGGAGCTCTTGCCTGATACGGTCGACGGCGCCAGCGTCACGGCGCCGATCTTGAGCAGGGTGGGCTTCAGCTCCTTGTACCACTCGGCGGTCGCGGTCTCGCCGGCGCCGCGCCGCTTCTTCTCGGCGTTCAGCGCGCTGACGACGGCCTTGCGCATCGCCGTCAGGGTCGGGCCGTTGTCTGCGGTCTCGGTGAAGAAGGGGCGGATGCTGATGCGCTTCTTCGCCGTCGTATTCCACAGGATGGTGTTGACGTCGGAGTTCGGATGCGCGCCGTGGGTGTCCATGTAGTCATCGCGCAGCACGCTCACATAGCGGCCGTCGACGACGGAGCGCTCGGAGTATTTGCGTTCGAACGAGTAGCCGCCGCGATCCTTGAAGAGCTTGGGCTCATCCTTCCGCGCGGAAGCCGCCTCCGCCGCATTCTTCTCGATCCACTTCCGGCCTTCGGCGAGACAATCGGCCGCCAGCGCACTATCTCCCTTGATCTTGTCGTCGAGATAGACGCTGGCCTCGATGCTTGCGTTCTTGATCGCGGCGTCGGGCTTCGGATCGGCCTTGGGATCGGCGGCGCGCGCGGGAAGGCAGAGGCAAGCGAGCACGCCGGCAAGACCCACGATGCGGACAGGCGTCATCGAGCGAGCGGCGCGCATGGAAAGCTCCTGAAAGGAGAGGGGATACGGCAGCGCTACTCCGCTGCAGCGCTATGGCCGAGCCGGGCGTTGAGCTTGTGGATCAGCTCCTCGGCGGCATCCGAGATCACAGTGCCCGGCGGGAAGATCGCCTCGGCGCCGGCCGCATACAGCGCGTCGTAATCCTGCGGCGGCACCACGCCGCCGATGATGATCATGATGTCGTCGCGGCCGTGCTTCTTCAGCGCGGCCTTCAATTCCGGCACCGCGGTGAGATGCGCCGCGGCAAGCGAGGAGACGCCGAGAATGTGGACGTCGTTCTCGACTGCCTGACGGGCGGCTTCGTCGGCGGTCGCGAACAACGGCCCGATATCGACGTCGAAGCCGACATCGGCGAACGCCGATGCGATCACCTTCTGGCCGCGGTCATGGCCGTCCTGGCCGATTTTCGCCACCAGGATGCGCGGGCGGCGGCCTTCGGCCTCCTCGAACGCATCGATCAGGGCCTGCACTTTTTCGACCTTGTTGGACATCGCCGCTGCCTCTCGCTTGTAGACGCCGGTGATGGACTTGATCTCGGCGCGGTGGCGGCCGAACACCTTTTCCATGGCGTCCGAAATCTCGCCGACGGTGGCTTTGGCGCGAGCGGCGTCGATCGCCAGCGCCAGCAAATTGCCGTTGCCTTCGCCCGCCGAGCGGGTGAGCGCGGCGAGCGCCGCATCGACGTCCTTCTGGTTGCGCTCCTTCTTGAGCCGCGCCAGCTTGTCGATCTGCAGCCGCCGCACGGTGGAGTTCTCCACCTTGAGCACGTCGATCGGCTTCTCGCTCTCGGGCTTGAACTTGTTGACGCCGATCACCGCCTGCCGGCCGGCATCGATCCGCGCCTGCGTCTTGGCGGAAGCTTCCTCGATCCTGAGCTTCGGCACGCCGGCCTCGATCGCCTTGGCCATGCCGCCGAGCGCCTCGACCTCCTGGATGTGCCCCCAGGCCTTCTGTGCGAGATCGCGGGTCAGCCGCTCGACATAATAGGAGCCGCCCCAGGGATCGATGATGCGGTTGGTGCCGCTCTCCTGCTGCAGGAACAGCTGGGTGTTGCGGGCGATGCGCGCGGAGAAGTCGGTCGGCAGCGCCAGGGCCTCGTCGAGCGCGTTGGTGTGCAGCGACTGGGTGTGGCCTTGGGTTGCCGCCATCGCCTCGATCGTGGTGCGCATCACGTTGTTGAAGACGTCCTGCGCGGTCAGCGACCAGCCCGAGGTCTGGCAATGGGTGCGCAGCGACAGCGAGCGCGGATCCTTCGGATTGAACTGCTTGAGCAGCTTGGCCCACAACAGCCGCGCGGCGCGCATCTTGGCGACTTCCATGAAGAAGTTCATGCCGATTGCCCAGAAGAACGACAGCCGCGGCGCAAAGCGGTCGACGTCGAGGCCCGCGGCCAGCCCGGCGCGCAGATATTCGACGCCGTCGGCCAAGGTATAGGCGAGCTCGAGGTCCTGCGTCGCGCCGGCTTCCTGCATGTGGTAGCCGGAAATGGAAATGGAATTGTATTTCGGCATCCGCTGCGAGGTGTAGGCGAAGATGTCCGAGATGATCCGCATCGAGGGGCCAGGCGGATAGATGTAGGTGTTGCGCACCATGAACTCTTTCAGAATGTCGTTCTGAATGGTGCCCGACAGTTTCTCCGGCGGCACGCCCTGTTCCTCGGCAGCCGCGACGAACAGCGCGAGGATCGGCAGCACCGCGCCGTTCATGGTCATCGACACGCTCATCTGGTCGAGCGGGATGCCGGCGAACAGCGTGCGCATGTCGTAGATGGAATCGATCGCGACGCCGGCCATGCCGACGTCGCCGGAGACGCGCGGATGATCCGAGTCATAGCCGCGGTGGGTGGCGAGGTCGAAGGCGACCGACAGGCCCTTCTGTCCGGCCGCGAGGTTGCGGCGATAGAACGCGTTGGAATCCTCCGCCGTGGAGAAGCCAGCATATTGCCGGATGGTCCAGGGCTGGTTGACATACATGGTCGGGTAGGGGCCGCGCAGATAGGGCGCGATCCCCGGCCAGGTCTCGAGGAAGTCGATGCCTTCGAGATCGGCTTCACCGTAGACGGATTTCACCGGGATGCCCTCGGGCGTCAGCCACGGCTCGGCGCTCGCAACCGGGGCCGTACTGGCCACGGGCTGGAAGGCGACATCGGCGAAATTGGGAATGCGGGTCATTCCTGGGCTTCCTCAAACTGGCGATTGCGTTCGATCAATCGCTGTAGCTTCTAACTCAATCATGGTCCGGATGCTGATGGCTGACGATCGTCGCCATCTTGTCCGGTCCGTAATTCTGCATCGTGGTCTGGCTCGGCAGGTTGGCAATGCCGACCACCCAGCCGTGGCGGGACTCGGTTCCGAATTGTTGCGTCGGTATCACCCGGTCGGGCCGGTCGAAGGCGCCGGTCATGATCTCGATCCGCGGCCCGTCGATGCGGCGGAAGCTCAGGGGCGTTCCGCAGGCGGCGCAGAAGTCGCGCTCGGCGATCGAGGAGGACCTGAACGCGGCGGGCTTGCCGCGGGTCCATTTGAAGTCGTTGCGATCGATGTCGGCGAAAGAGGCAAATGGCGCCCCGGACGCTTTCTGGCACATCCGGCAGTGGCAGATGCTGATCCGGGTCGGTGCCGCCGAGACGGCAAATCGGACGGCGCCGCACTGGCAGCCGCCGGTCAGAACGGGTGTCGATGGTGCCTCTGCGCTCATGTCTGCTCCATCTGCCGATAGGCGTCGCGCAATGTCGCCAGCGCATCACCGCCGGCGAAGACGGACTCGCCGATGCCGGCCGCCCGCAGCGCCGCTTCCTGGTCGGCGGGCCGCCCTGCCAGATAGATATGCCTTGCACCGGCGCCTTGAAGGGCCCTGGCGGCCTCAACGGCGCTGGCGGCATAGACCTTATCCGAGGAACAAATGCATGCCATCGTTGCGCCCGAGGCCTTGTAGGCCGCGGCCAGCGCCGCGGCGTCGGCAAAACCCTCGCTGTCGATAGCCTCGATCCCGCCGGTTTCGAAGAAACTCTTGGCGAAGGTCGCGCGGGCCGTGAAGTCCGCGGGGGTGCCGAGATTGGCCAGGAATATCTTCGGCCGTGCGCCATGCGCCTTCAGCGCGGCATCCGACTTGTCGCGCAGCGCCTCGAACGGTTCGGCAAGCCGCATCGGCGCGAGGGCGTCGAACTTCACCTTGGTGCCGGCGAGGGACGCCGGCGCTGATGGTTTCACATCCAGCACCGCGGGGGCGGCCTCGCGCAGATCCGGAAATTCGCTGGCGCCGGTCAGCACGTCGCGGCGCTTCGCCACATTGGTCTCGCGCAGCAATCGCGTCGCGGCGACCTTGTTTTGCAGCAGCCCCTGCTCGAGCGCGGCGAAGATGCCGCCGGCCTTCTCGATCTCCTGGAACAGCGTCCACGCCGCCTCGCAGAGTTGCGAGGTCAGAGTCTCGATGCCGCCGGCGCCGGCCGCGGGATCGGACACCTTTGCCAGGTTGGATTCATCGAGCAGCACGAGTTGCGTGTTGCGCGCCACGCGCCGGGCGAAGTCGTCGGGCAGGCCGAGCGCCAGCGTGTGCGGCAGCACCGTGATCGCATTGGCGCCGCCGAGCCCGGCCGCAAAGGTCGCGATCGTCGCGCGCAGCATGTTCACATTGGGATCGCGCTGGGTCAGCATCCGCCAGGCGGTTTGCGCGTTGACGAAGATCGGCTTCGGCGCAAGCCCACAGGCCTGCTCGACCCGTGCCCAGAGCAGCCGCAGCGCGCGGAATTTCGCCATGGTCAGGAACTGGTCGGCATCGGCGCTGAGGCGGAACGAGATGCCCGCGCGCGCCGCATCGAGATCGATGCCGGCGCCTTCCAGCATGCGCAGATAGGCGAGGCCCAGCGCGAGCGTGAACGCGAGTTCCTGCACCTCGGAACCGCCGGCGTCATGGACCGGCCGGCCGTCGGCCAGCACGAACGGCCCCTTGAAGCCGCGCCTGATCAGGCCATTGACGACCTGGCCGAACGACTTTTCGTAGTTGGGCCAGGCGATGGCCGCGGCGCCGCGCACGGCCATGGTGCTGAGCGCCTGGTAATTGAAATGCAGATCGAGCTTGGCCGGGTCGAGCTTGCGGGCCTCGACCATGTCGGCAAAGGTCTCGCCGGCGTTCTCGCGGCCGATCACCGGATTGAGCGCGATCATGATGCCGGCATCGAGATGGATGCCGCCGCAGGCGCGCGCCAGCGTCTTCTTGCTGGCGTCGGCAAGACCGAAGCCGCGCGCACCGGGACCGCCGGCGAACTCGAATTCGAGGCCGGTCGCGCCGTTCTCGAGATCCTGCAGCGCTTGCGCATTAGCCTGTGCGGCATCGGGATGATCGACCCGCTGCAGGATCTGCCAGGGCGCAGCGGCGGCGCGGCCGGCAAGCGGGTTTGTGTTGGTGGCGCGGCGGTAGATCGGATCGATCTTCAGGCCGTCATAGGTCTTGCCGACCAGCTTCTCGAACGGGGCGCCCTTCAGCACGCCGTCGACCAGCTTGCGCCAGTCGTCATAGGTCGCAGGTCGAAAATCCGAAGCCAGAGCCAAATCGTCAGTCGAGGTCGTCATCCGCCCAAATCGTCCTTCACCGGCCCGCGCGGGGCCCCTTGATTTGGCCGGAAATTGCCACGGGCGGGCGGCCAAGCCAAACGGTTGTTTGCGATGGTTTGGCTTTAATCGAGGTCCGCTAGACGGAAAATACCGTCGGTAGAGACCTTGGCGAGCGCATCGGCGACGCGGCGCCCGGCGATGACGCGGTCGGGAACGATCTCGGCGAGCGGCACCAGCACGAAAGCGCGTTCGAACAGGCGCGGATGCGGCAGCGTCAGTTCCGGCTTGTTCAGTGTGACGTCGTCATAGGCGATCAGGTCGAGATCGAGGGTGCGCGGCCCCCAGCGCTGCTCATTGGCGCGGTCGCGGCCGAATTTGGCTTCGATCTTGTGCAGCGTGAACAGCAGCGCGTGCGGATCGAGACTGGTCTCGATCTCGATGCAGGCGTTGATGAAGCTGTCCTGCTGCTGCTCGCCCCAGGGCGGCGTCGAATAATCCGACGAGCGCGCGATAAGCGCGGCCTGGGTCATGCCGCAGATATTGGCGATCGCCTTGCGAAACGTCGTGCGGACGTCGCCGACATTGCCGCCGAGGGCGATCAGGACGTCAGCCATCTGCGTTCAACCCTGGGGCGGTTGATGGCGCGAGCGGGTCAGCACCACGCCGACATCGTCGAAGATCGCGGCGATCGGCGCGTGCGGCTTGTGCACCGTGACCTTGACCGCCCGGATCCGCGGGAAGCTCGCCAGGATGTCCTCGGCCACCGCGCCGGCGGCGCGCTCCAGCAGCTTGTAGTTGGTGTTCTTGAATGCCGATGTGGCGGTCGCCACCACGTTGGAATAGGAGACCGTATCGGAGAGGCGGTCGGTGCGCGAGGATTCCGAGAGGTCGGTATAGAGCTCGAGATCGATGACGAAACGCTGCCCGACTTCGGTCTCATGTTCCATCACGCCATGACGGGCATGGATGACGATCCCGGTGATGAAGATCGTATCGGTCATTGCTGTCCCTCGATTGTTGCGGCCACGCGCAGCGCCTGAACGGTTTCGGCGACGTCATGCGCGCGGATGATGCGGGCGCCATTCTGCGCGGCGATCAGATGCGCCGCGATCGAGCCGCCGATCCGCTGTTGCGGCTCCGACGGCACGACCGTGCTGATGAAGCGCTTGCGCGAGGCGCCGACCAGCAGCGGCAGTCGGAACGCGTCGAGCTCGGAGAGCCGCGCCAGCGCGGTCATGCTCTGCTCCGGGGTCTTGCCGAAGCCGATGCCGGGATCGAGCACGATCCGGTCGGGCGAAATGCCGACGCTCGCGGCGATCGCGAGCGAGCGGGTGAAGAACGCGGCGATGTCCTGCATGATGTCGATCGCCGGATCGGCCTGCTCGCGATTGTGCATGATGATCACGGGCACGCCGCGTGCGGCGACGAGCGGCGCCATGCCGGCATCGCGCTGCAGGCCCCAGACGTCATTGGCGATCGCCGCGCCGTGGTCGAGCGCCCAGGCCACGACCTCCGATTTCATGCTGTCGATCGAGACCGGCACGCCAAGCGCGATCACGTCGGCCAGCACCGGCTTCAGCCGCGCCATCTCGGCCTCGGCGGTGACCGGCTGCGAGCCGTAGGGACGGGTGGATTCCGCGCCGATGTCGATGATATCGGCGCCTTCGGCGACCAGCTTGCGGGCCTGCGCCAGCGCCTCTTCGGGTGCGGCGAACTGGCCGCCGTCGGAGAACGAGTCCGGCGTCACGTTCAGGATGCCCATCACGGCCGGATAAGGCCGCGACAACAGCGCCGGCAGCACCGCCGATACGGCCGGGCCGGTCACCGTCGATGCTATCGGCTTGCTCGCCATCATGCGGTGGCTTTGCGCTGACCGCAGCGGCAAGTCAAGGTGTGGCGATGACGTGTGACGCGGCCGGCGGCCGAATGCCGTTAAGACAGGCTAATAGGTGATCTTGGGAGGCAGCTTGCGTGCCTCTTCGATCAGCAGCTCGACCGACTTCTCCGACGGCATCACGCGGACGAGCTTACGACGCACATTGGCGTCCTTCATGCTCTGCGCGAGCCGCGACGGGTTGCGGTGCGCGAGCTCGCGCACGGTGGTGACGCCGGCGGCGCGGACCAGGCCGACCTTCGCCTTGCCCATGCCGGGAATCCGCATGTAGTCGGAGATGTTGGCCCATTCGAGCAATTGTTGTTCGCTGATCCCGGTCTTGGTGGCGAGCGCCTTGCGTCCCTTGACGGTGCGGGCGGCTTCAAGCAGTGCGTCGGTCGTGCGGATACCCTGCGATTTCAGTTTGGTGGCGCAATAGGCGGACAGGCCTTCGATCTCGGAGAGGGGGTATGTCATGATACTCGTATGCAGGTAGAAGGGAGCGCACGTGCAATGGCGTTTGGGAGAATGCTTCAGGCAAACTGGCTGAGGCCCGGCGTCCCCGAGATGATCTCGCCCATTTGATCCGCTCCGATTTTGTCGCGGCCGAACCTGAAAAGTTCACGCGCGACGTTCTGAATCTCACTCATGCTCAATCCAAGCGCCATCAGCCGGGTGCCGACAGCCATCAGACCGCCACCCATCAACCGCGATAGACCACCGCTGTTGTTGGAGGCGGCGATTGCCGCTTCGGCGCCGGGGATTTGGTCGATCAGAGCCTGAACTTTGTCGGAAGGTCCCTCGTTACGGAGGAAACCCAGAACGATGCCGATGGTTTTTTCAGCGACAGCACCGTCGATGCCGGCCTTCGCGGCCAGCTGCCCAACCAATTCGTCCATATTGCCCCGCCTCAACCGGTTTTTGCCGGATCATTCTTGAAGATTTATCTTGAGCGCCTGTGTCACGAAATACAAGCGATCCGCGCATTTCAGTTCGTTTTCTTTTTCAATCGCGTCGGGAGTGTTGCACCTCTGCAAGAGTGAGCGGCGGATTCACACCATCTTGTCGCAATGCGCAATGCCTTTCGTCACTTGGCCGGGAATAAAGTATGAGGAACTGGTGCAGCGACAATATACATCAGTGCGCGCCGATGGTTTCAATCGACCTGCAAGATGCAATATGATGTCATCGGTTCGAATGGATCGAGCTGATTTAAAATCGCGTTAAGAGGCGAAGCGATGGCGACGTCCGACAACAAGTTGGCCGACACCGATGAGAAAATCTTTATCGGCAAGGGCGAGGAAACGGCCTGGCTGACGCTTGCGCTGGCCAACCGCCACGGCCTTGTGACCGGTGCGACCGGAACCGGCAAGACCGTCACGCTACAGGTCATGGCTGAAGGATTTGCGCGCGCCGGCGTTCCGGTTTTCGCAGCCGACATCAAGGGCGATCTTTCCGGTATCTCCGAAGTCGGCGAGGCCAAGGACTTTATCCTGAAGCGTGCCAAGGAGATGGGTCTGACCTTTCAGCCGGATCAGTTCTCGACCGTATTCTGGGACGTGTTCGGCGAGCAGGGCCAGCCGGTGCGCGCCACCGTCACCGAGATGGGACCGCTGCTGCTCTCGCGGATGCTCGATCTGAACGACGTGCAGGAAGGCGTGCTCAATGTTGCCTTCCGCGTCGCCGACGAGAACGGTCTCACGCTGATCGACATGAAGGACCTGCGGGCGCTGCTGGATGCGATCGCCCCGGACGGCAGCAAGAAGGCCGCCGACGACGAGGAGGATCCGCTGGCGCCGATCCGTAAGGCCGCGCAAGGCTACGGCAATGTGTCCAAGGCGACCGTCGGAACGATCCAGCGTCAGCTCCTGGTGCTCGAGAATCAGGGCGGCGCCAAGTTCTTCGGCGAGCCGGCGCTGACGCTGAAGGATTTCATGCGCACCGACCGCGACGGCCGCGGCATGGTCAATATCCTGGTCGCCGACAAGCTGATGCAGAGCCCGCGGCTTTACGCCACCTTCCTGCTCTGGATGCTTTCGGAATTGTTCGAGGAATTGCCGGAGGCCGGCGACCTGCCGAAGCCGAAGCTGGTGTTCTTCTTCGACGAGGCGCATCTCTTGTTCACCGACGCGCCGAAGGCGCTGATGGACAAGATCGAGCAGGTGGTGCGGCTGATCCGCTCCAAGGGCGTCGGCGTCTATTTCGTCACGCAGAATCCGATCGACGTGCCGGACAAGGTGCTGGCGCAGCTCGGCAACCGCGTGCAGCACGCGCTGCGCGCCTTCACGCCGCGCGACCAGAAGGCGGTTGCCGCGGCCGCACAGACCTTCCGGCCCAATCCGAAGCTCGACACCGCGCGGGTGATCATGGAGCTCGGCAAGGGCGAGGCGCTGGTGTCGTTCCTCGAGGGCGGCGGCACGCCGTCGATGGTCGAGCGCGTCATGGTGCGCCCGCCGTCGGCGCGGATCGGGCCGATCACGCCGGAGGAGCGCAAGGCGATCATGGATGCGAGCCCGGTGAAGGGCAAATACGACACCGCGGTCGATGCCGAATCCGCCTACGAGATCATCCAGAAGCGGCTCGCCGGAACGGCGGCGCCGGCCGGCGGCAGCGCTGGCGGCGAGGGGGGCGGCATCTTCGGCCAGATCGGTTCGATCGCGTCCACGATCTTCGGCACCAACGTCAAGCGCGGCCGCATGTCGACCGGGCAGGTGATCGCGCGCAGTGTCACGCGCTCGGTGACCGACAAGGTGATCGGCGGCGTGGCCGCCGATCTCGGCAAATCGCTCGGTGGTTCGGTTGGCGGTTCGATCGGCCGGGCGCTGGTGCGCGGCGCACTCGGTGGATTGCTGCGCCGATAGCATCGCGCCGGTCGACCGAAACCGGAGACCGGCTTTGCCTCCCGCGGCCGGCGCGCTACAACCTGGCGCAACGTCCAACAAAAAGGATATCCGCGATGTCCAACGCCAAGCTGCAGCCCGTCCTCGATCGCATCGACGCCGATTTCGACAACAGCCTCGAGCGGCTGTTCACGCTGCTGCGGATCAAATCGATCTCGGCCGATCCGGCCTTCGCTGATGACTGCAAGGCGGCTGCCGATCATATCGCCAAGGACATCGCAACCCTCGGCTTCAAGACCGAAGTGCGGCCGACTGCCGGCCATCCGGCCGTGGTCGGCAAGCTGAACGGCTCGAGCGACGGACGCCCGCACGTGCTGTTCTACGGCCACTACGACGTGCAGCCGGTCGATCCCTTGAATCTCTGGCACCGTCCGCCGTTCGAACCTGTCGTGACCGACCATGCCGACGGGCGCAAGATCATCGTCGCGCGCGGCGCCGAGGACGACAAGGGACAGTTGATGACCTTCGTCGAGGCGTGCCGTGCCTGGAAGACGGTGACGGGATCGCTGCCGGTCGACATCACCATCGTCATCGAGGGTGAAGAGGAGATCGGTTCGAAGAATTTCGTGCCGTTCCTCGAGGCGAACAAGGACGATCTCAAGGCCGACTTCGCGCTGGTCTGCGACACCGGCATGTGGGACCCGAATACGCCGGCGATCACCACCTCCTTGCGCGGCCTGGTCTATGACGAGGTCAAGATCAAGGCCGCCAATCGCGACCTGCATTCCGGCGTGTTCGGCGGCGGCGCGCAGAACCCGATCCGTGTGCTGACGCGGATTCTCGGCGGCCTGCATGACGAGAACGGTCACATCACCATCCCGGGTTTCTATGACGGCGTGATGGATTTGCCGCCGGACATTCTGGCCCAGTGGAAGCAGCTCAATCTGACGCCGGAGAGCTTCCTCAAGCCGATCGGCCTCTCGGTGCCCGCCGGCGAAAAGGACCGGCTCCTGATCGAGCAGGTCTCCTCGCGCCCGACCTGCGACATCAACGGCATCGTCGGCGGCTATACCGGCGAGGGCTCCAAGACGGTGATCGCGGCCGAGGCGTCGGCGAAGGTCTCGTTCCGCCTGGTCGAGGGACAGGATCCCGAGAAGATCCGAAAGGCGTTCCGCGACTATGTGAAGGCGCGCCTGCCGGCCGACTGCAAGGCCGAGTTCACCGACCATTCCAGCGCCCCGGCGATCGCGCTCGACTGGAACATGAAGCCGCTGGCAGCCGCGCGCCGCGCGCTGACCGACGAATGGGGCAAGGAGGCGCTGCTGATCGGCTCCGGCGCCTCGATCCCGATTGTCGCCGATTTCAAGCACACGCTCGGCCTCGACAGCGTGCTGATCGGCTTCGGGCTCGACGACGACAACATCCATTCGCCGAACGAGAAGTACGACCTCAAGAGTTACCACAAGGGCATCCGCTCCTGGGCACGGATCCTGGCGGCGTTCGCCGACGCCAAATAGCGCAAGGGCAATTCACGTAAAAACGCCGCCCGGAATTGGGCGGCGTTTTGATTCCGATCGTGCAGAGGGTGTTGGCCGTTAGCCTACCCGAAGATTATGAAATTTCAATCACGGTAGCCGGGATTGACCCGGTCGAGCTTGCGCAGCAGCGGCGGCCAGACCAGCTGGGTCGAGCGCAGCTCGGCGCGATCCGGGTTGGAGAGCAGCTCGGTGTTCTTGTCGATCGCATGCTGGTCGACCGGATAGGCGATCGGTCCGAGCGCGCGGGTTGCCACCTGCATCGAGCAGGCGCGCTCCAGATGGTACATCCGCTCGAACGCGGAGGCGACCGAGCGGCCGACCGTCAGGGTGCCGTGATTGCGCAGCAGCATGTGGTTCTTGCTGCCGAGATCGCGCTGCAGGCGCGGGCGCTCGTCATGATCGAGCGCGATGCCTTCATAGTCGTGGTAGGCGAGGTCGTGGGTGACGAGCTGTGCGGTCTGGTTCAGCGGCAGCAGCCCGTCGGGGCCGCTCGACACCGCGGTGCCGTCGACGGTGTGCAGATGGAGCACGCAGCCGGCGTCCTCGCGCACCTCGTGGATCGCCGAATGGATGGTGAAGCCGGCCGGGTTGATGCTGTAGTCGCTCTTCGAGAGCTGGTTGCCGTCGAGGTCGACCTTGACGAGGCTCGACGCGGTGATCTCGTCGAACATCAGCCCGTAGGGGTTGATCAGGAAGTGATGCTCGGGCCCGGGCACGCGGGCGGAGATGTGGGTATCGACCAGATCGTCCCAGCCATAGAGCGCGACCAGCCGGTAGCAGGCAGCAAGATTGATCCGCTGCTCCCATTCCGCCGCACTCATATCCGACGGCACTTCCTTCAGGCGCGCTTCCGCTGGCGACATGGCCGATTGCTCCATTGATGGCGTTATTGCTTGGTCCAAGCGTAGCGCCGCCGCCGGACCGCAGCAAGACAGGGTAACGGCGTGACAGTCATGTCGGCATGCGGCCCACGATCGGAACGGCAATCGTCAGTGGGCAGCGTGATGCGTTACGGCGCCGGGATCGCCAGCAGGCTCGAGATGCTGCGGCCGCGGATGTCGTAGACGCGGGCGAACACGACGTCGTCGCGCTTGATCTCGACCATGACCGGCGCGGCCAGGCCCTTGCAGTAGAATTCGCCGAGCGTCATCGCGAAGTCGGCGGCATTGCTGTCCCAGCCGATCGTGAAATCGGGGCCGAGCGCGACCTGCGCGGGGCGCTGCGGTCCGCACACCGCGACCTTCCACTTGCGGTTCTGCGGCGGCACTTCCTGCCGCTCCGCCAGCTGCTCGCGCAGCCCGTCGGATGCCTGCTTCAGTGCCAGCCCCCAATAGTCCAGCATGAAGAAGTTGTCCGCGGTGCGCACCGTGCCGGCGATGTGGTTGAAGTGCGTGTACTGATACGGATGCAGGCGGATCATTTCGCTGAGCGGCAGCAAGAGGCCGAACGCGAACATGGCGAGCGCCGCGGGCTGCCAGGCGCGGCGGTTCTCGCCGAGCCAGTCCATGCCGCGCGCGAATGCGACGCCAGCCAGCACCGTCATCGGCGGAATCACGAAGATGAAGTGACGGATGCCGTTATAGAGCGCCGGCCGCTTCACCATCGCGATCACCAGCGGCAGCGTCGCCGCCAGCGTCAGCATCAGCATGATCGACTTGCGCTTTGCGGTGACGTCGTAGCGCGACAGCGACATCAAGGTGATGACGACGGCGGCGGCCAGCAGCACCAGCAGCACTTCGGGAAGCTGCAGCGCGAACAAGGTGGGCAGATAGGACCACGGCATGTCCGGCACCGACACCAGCGCGCCGTCGAACATCTCCTTCCACGGTTTCTCGAAGAAGTGCGAGAAATAGGTCACCGCTTCGAGCGGGTGTCCGGGCTCCATGATCGACCACGGCCAGATCAGGCCCATCACGAGATAGCCCAGCACAAGTCCCGGCAGCAGCACATAGACGACATGGGCAAAGCGATGGGTCGCCTCGCGCGGGCCCTGCTTGCGGAATTCCTCGATCAGGAGCGGGACGAAGCCGACCACGGCGTAGATCAATGCGAGCCCGCCAAGCACGCGGCAGCCGATCGACAGGCCGGCCCCCAGGCCGACGATCAGGATGGTGCGCGGCGAGGGCGCCGGATATTCCTCGATCAGGCGGACCAGGCCCATGATCAGGACCACCATCGCCACGGCGAACGGCGCATCCTTCGGATTCATGAACATGTGGCCGTAGAAGGTCGGGCACAGCGCCAGCAGCAGCAGCGTCGCCAATCCCGCCAGCGGGCCGCCGACACGGCGCGCCAGGCGCCAGGTTACGGCAAGGCCGATAACGCCGACGATCGCGCCGAGCAGGCGGCGCGTCTCGAACAGTTCGAGCGGAATGATCTTGTGCAGCAGGGCCGCGGCCATGTCGAAGCCGCCGCCGTACATATACAGATTGGCAAACGACAGCGCGCCGGTGTCCTTGAACCCGGACTCGTACATGCGCAGCAGGAGGTCGGCATATTCAGCGTGGGTGTAATCGTCCCAGCCCAGACCGTAGTCGCGGAACGTCAAGCCGGCGACCACGGCGACCACGCCGAGGACGAGGACAGCGAGATCGTCGCAGGTCTTCTCCACCGAGCGCCGCGCAGGCGCCTCGAGGGCAGACGTCGTAATCGATGACATAGCTAGTGATACCGGCGTGCCTGTGGCCCAGATTGGCGCTTTAGGGCCTCATTCCCCGGCATCCATAGCGCAGTTCCGTTTCCGAGTAATTGGTAATTGTGGCGTAATTTCCCAGATGCGTTGCAATAAATTGGCAGCAATTCGTAGCCAGTAAATCTACGGGAGCTGGCTGGCTGACGGCCGCTGCGACCGCGGTGAAGCAACGCATCGCGGCTTGGCTAAGCCGGATTTTAGGGAACTCTGTCTACAATTGGCGGTTGGCGGTGTGGGCAATATGACGGTATCGTGGCGTTGGTGGCCCGCGCCGATTTTCGGTCGGGTCTCCCGGGGGTTAGTTCGATGAAGGTTGGTCTGTTGGTCGTCGGCGCGGGCCTGGTCGTGGCGGGCTTGGCGGCGGTCGGCCTCGGAATTCCCTACAAGGAATTCAGCGTCGGCGGCACGTTGATCGCAACAGGCGTGACCGGCGCATGTACCGGCGTGATTGTTCTGGCCCTTGCCGCCATCCTTCGCGAACTCCAGGCCATGGGCGACCGGCTTGATGCCGTCGTTGCCGTGGGTCTGCGGTCCGGCTCGCCATCTGCAACTTCCCCGCGCGGCACTCCCGACGATCCGGTGTTCCCGCCGCCTGAGCCGAAGGTCTCGGCGCCTCCGCCGCTGGCTCCAGCGTTCCCGCCATCCGCTCCCGCGGCGCCGCCGCCCTGGCACGACGAGATCGCCTCGCGCGGCGCATCAGGCGAGGTGCCGCCGCCTGCACCGGCCGCCGCGCCCGCAGATAGTGCTGCGCCGCCCAAGCGGCGCAATCTGCTGTTCTCCTCCTCGCGCAAGGAGCGTGAGCGGAACCAGGGGCGTGCCGCCGAGCCGCTCACGCCGGATCTGTTGTCGCCGGAACTACGCCCGAATCCGGGCGGTTCGGGCGAACCGGCGCCGGCAACCTTCGACGATGCCTGGCCGAAGGCCGACCGGCCGCGGTCGGTCGACGTCGCTCCGCGGCGCGGCCCCCGGACGCCATCGACTGTCGGCGAGGCCCAGTCGGCCGCCGCCGCCTCGCCGTCATCGGGCCATCCGCCGCCGCCCCAGGAGCAGCCGCCGGTAACCGTGCTCAAATCCGGCGTCGTCGACGGCATGGCCTATTCGCTCTATTCGGATGGATCGATCGAGGCGCAGATGCCCGAGGGCATGATGCGATTTGCCTCGATCGACGAGCTCAGGTCGCATCTGGAGCAGCGGCCGTAAGATCCGCGCCAATACTTGCGACCGGCCGGCCCGAAGCCGGAAACGCGGCCGCTGTTGTCAGATTTGCTGCAATTCGTGCATATTCGCAAAGTAGTACGCGATTCCATTAATGTATTGCTGCGCATGGATACTGTCCGGTGGGCACCGGGCTGTCGATAGCACGGGGAAGATTGAGCCATGTCCGATACGTCAGGCAAAACGCCGGTCGAGCTGACCGCCAACATCGTTTCGGCCTATCTCAGCAACAATCCGACGCCGGCCTCGGACATTCCGAACCTGATCAGCCAGGTCCACTCCGCCTTGCTGCGGGTGTCGAGCGGACGCAGCGACACGCCGAGCGAGCCGGCCAAGCCCGCGGTGTCGATGAAGAAGTCGATCACGCCCGAATATCTGGTGTGCCTCGAGGACGGCAAGCGCTTCAAGTCGCTGAAGCGCCATCTGCGCACCCAGTACAACATGACCCCGGAGCAGTATCGCGACAAATGGGGCCTGCCGGCCGACTATCCGATGGTGGCGCCGAACTATGCGGTGGCGCGCTCGCAGCTCGCCAAGAAGATGGGCCTCGGTCAGCAGGCGCGGAAGCGGAAGTAAAGATCTACACGGCGGACGCCAGCGCCTCGCGCGCATCGTTGCGGATGCGATCGACCATCGAGCGCAGGCCGTTGGAGCGCTGCGGCGTCAGATGGTCGCGGAAGCCGAATTCGTCGAACAGCGCGAGCGCGTCGGTGCCGAGGATTTCCTTGGGCGTTTGCCCTGAAAACAGCGTCAGCACGATCGCGACCAGGCCGCGCACGATGTGGGCGTCGCTATCGCCGATGTAGATCAGGCGCGGTTCGCCGTTAGCATCGCGCTCGATCCGCTTCGACAGCCAGACCTGGCTGACGCAGCCCTGCACCTTGTTCTCGGCCGAGTGCTCCGCCTCCGACAATGGCTCGAGCGTGCGGCCGAGCTCGATGACATAGCGGTAACGGTCGTCCCACTCGTCCAGCAGCGAAAAATTGTCCCTGATTTCGTCGATCGTCGTCATCGTGGCCCGCGTCCTGTCCTTGACGGCTTATATAGGAAGGCGGGCCGCGAAAGCGATGAAAATGGAACCGGTTCCCGGCTGTTTTGACGCGTTTTCTTCACGCGAACCGGTGCCTGCCTCGCTCGACAGCGCTTTGGTTTCCGCTCACGGCGTCGGCGGCAGGCGGAATTCGATCGACTGATCCTCTGCGGTCAGCGTGTCGCGGGTCGCGGTGGCTGAATCGGTATCGTCCTTGCCGATCGAGCCGGTGTGGTCGGGTGGCTTCTTGTCGGTGATGATCTGGTAGAGCTTGCGCGCCCCGTCGGTCGCGCGCTGGCCGATCGCGGTCGCGGCCTGGCCGCCGACCTCGCAGGCGGACGGCTGGCGCTTGCAGAACTGACCCATGTCGTTGATCGTCGCGGTCGCGGCCGACACCGCATCCGACGCGCTGATCTGCGGCGTCTTGTCCGCCTCGGGTGTTTTGTCTCTCGGCAGCAGCACGAGCACAAGCCCGAGCCAGAATGCCAAACGCAGCAGGAAGAACATGGCGCGATCCCGGTCGTCTGTCTTGTCTTGCTTCTTGCGCGGTCGATGCCGCTATTGGCCTTGAGGGTTAGCATCGGTCGATAAATCGGAAGTATCTGCATTGAAGTAAATTCGCCGGAAAATCGCGGAAAATTCGCCTGAATTGATTCGCCGTAAATTTTCGATTGATGGCGGCCGACGCGCGCCGGATGCGCGAGATCCGCCGCGTCCACCATTTCGAAACCATAGATCGCCGCATCCGGAAACCAGCCGTTCACCATCCCCGACAAATGGCCGGTGAATAGCGGGTCAAACCCACTCCAATGCACGGTGTTTGGCGGCAGGCCGCCCAGCCTTAGCGTTCGCTTAAGTTCGCTCTGACACGTTGACCTGCAATCACGAAGGAGGCGTTCCGGCGCGTCTGTGTTGACGATTGAGCCGAAGCGCGAGTGCTGTGAGTAGTTTGAGTCTGATCCGCGATTGCCTGGATGCGCTGCTGCATCCGTCGGCGCAATATGATGCGCTTACGCGTGCGCGCCATCGTGCCTTCATGGCGCCGCGGCTGCTCGGCAGCCTGGCGGCGCTTGCCTCGTTCCCTGCCTTTCTTGCGATGCGCGGTGCGCCGACGGCGATCGAGGTCGCGGCATTCGCCTGGCTGATCGCGCCGATCCTGCTGTCGTGGTTCCTGTCGCGCACCGGCCGCTATGAAGGCGCGCACGTGCTGTCGTCGCTGGCGCTCGCCGGTCTCGTGATGATGATCGCGGCGACGACCGGCGGCATCGCCTCGTTCGCCGCCGTGTGGCTCGTCGTCGTTCCGATCGAGGCGGCGCTGTCGGCCTCGCGGCGCGTGGTGGCGTTTGCGTTCGCGCTGGCGATGATCTGCGCGGCGCTGCTGAGCGCGCTCGGCCATTATCATGTGCTGCCGGTCGTCGATCCCGCGGTTGCCTCGAACAGCACGCTGGTCGGTTTCGGCGTCGTGTCGGCGATCTTCTACGCGGCCGGGCTCGCCTTCGGCGCGGAGTCGCTGGCGCGCACCAGCGTGGCGCTGCTTTATGTCGAGGAGGAGCGCTACCGCCTGCTCGCGCATAACATGAGCGACGTGCTGTCGCGGCACAGCCGCAACGGCGCCGTGCGCTTCATTTCGCCCGCGGCCGAGAACATGCTCGGCGTGCCGGCATCGCGGCTGCTTGGCCACGGCCTGTTCGATCGCGTTCATGTCGCCGATCGCCCGGCCTATCTCACGGCGCTGTCGGACGCCGCGCGCGGTGACTCGCGCAGCGTCGAGTTCCGCGTGCGCCGTGACGGTGCGCGGGGCGATGTCGTCGCCGAATTCATCTGGGCCGAGATGCGCTGCCGCCCGCTCGATCAGGCCGCCGCCGATGCCGAGGTCGTCGCCGTGATCCGCGACGTGACCGATCGCAAGGTGCAGGAGCACGCGCTCGAACAGGCGCGCAACGTGGCCGAGCAGGCCGATGCGTCGAAGACGCGCTTCCTGGCCACCATGAGCCACGAACTGCGCACCCCGCTCAACGCCATCATCGGCTTTTCCGAGATGATCGCGCAGGAAGACGTGCTCGGCCTCGACGTGGCCCGCCGCAAGGAATACGCGCAGCTGATCAACGATTCCGGCCAGCATCTGTTGTCGGTCGTCAACGGCATCCTCGACATGTCGAAGATGGAGTCCGGCAATTTCGAGATTTCGCCGGAGCCGTTTGCGCCGCGGCCGGCGCTGCTCAATTGCTGCAATCTGGTGGCGTTGAAGGCGCGCGAGAGCGGCGTCGACCTCGTCACCCGCGTGCCGGACGATCTGCCGATCGTGAACGGCGATCCGCGTGCGTTCAAGCAGATCGTGCTCAATCTGGTCTCCAACGCCATCAAGTTCACCGAGCGCGGCGGCAAGGTCACCGTGTCGGCCGGCGTCGAGGGATCGCGGCTGGTGCTGCGTGTCTCGGACACCGGCGTCGGCATCGCCGCCGATGATCTCAAGCGGATCGGCGATCCGTTCTTCCAGGCCGGCAAGACCTATCAGCGCCGCCACGAAGGCACCGGCCTTGGTCTGTCCATCGTGAAGGGGCTGGTTGGCCTGCACCACGGCGAGATGAATGTGGAGAGCAAGGTGGGCGAGGGCACCACGGTGTCGGTGGCGCTGCCGCTGGCGTTCACCCCGCCCGCCGCCGTCGAGCCGTCCAGCAATGTCTCGACCCTGAAGCCCGCGCTGCGTTCCGGACTACAAGAGCAAACCCATCAGGTGAAGAAGAGTGCCTAGACAGACTTTGGATGACGATGAAACGCCGCGCCGTCGCCGCGGCGCCAAGGCAGTGGCCATCGCGGCCGAGGAGGAACGTGGCCTCGTCCTGCGCCTGCTGCTGCACAGTCCGAAGGATCTGGTTGCCGGCGTGCTGGCGACGTCTGCCATCGTTGCGATCCTGATCAATGCGCTGTTCCTGCAGGCCGGCCGTCATCCGTCGCCGATGTTCGGCGGTTCGGTGGTGACGCTGCCGCCGCCGGCCCCGGTTGCCGCGGCCACCAGCCCGATGCCGCGCCCGCGTCCGGCCGAGGCCGCTGCCCGATCGGCCGAGCCGGCCGCCATGGAGCCGAGCAAGCCCGTCGACGTGAAGCCGGTGGAGACCAAGCCGGTCGAGACGAGGTCCGTCGAAGCCAAGCCGGCAGAACCCAAGGCCGAGGCCAAGCCGGTCGATCCGATGGCCAATCTGGTGCTGAAATCGACCGCCGCGCCGTCGGCCGCCGCACCGTCCCCGGCCGCCGCACCGTCCAGCGTCGTTCGTCCGCCGGCACCGATCCCGACCGCGCATTTGAGCCCGGCCGGCAAACGTATCGCCGCGGTCCAGCGTACGCTGACCGAGTATGGCTACGGCCAGCTCAAGCCGACCGGCACGATCGGCGCCGACACCCAGCACGCGATCGCGAAGTTCGAGCGCGCCCGCAAGCTGCCGGTGACCGGACAGATGTCCGATCGCCTGGTGCGCGAGCTCAGCACGATGATCGGCCATTCGATCGAGTAGCCTCTCTGCGAAGGCATTGAATGCGTAGTCGTCATGCCCGGGCTTGTCCCGGGCATCCACGTCTTCGAGGCTTGTTGAAGCCAGGATGGCCGGGACAAGCTCGGCCCTGACGGGTCAGGACGCGTCGCCCAGCAGAACGTCCCTGACCTCGTCGGAGAACAGCTTCCTGCGGCCGGCCACCAGCACCCATTCCGGATCGTCGCGATCCGGAATAGCGCGCGGCATGCCGTGATCGAGCAGGGCCTGCGCGCAGCCCATCCAGTCGCCGTCGTTGACCGGCTCGTTGCAGGAGGCCCACGACAGGCTTCCGGCCGCGTTATCGCCGAAGCCGTGCTGCTCGGTCCATTCTGCGCCGTGCTCGAGCAGGAAGCGGGTCAGCGAGGCGTTGCCGCGGAACACCGCATGATTGAGCGCCGACGCATCCCAATCGCCGCCGCGCACCGTGATCGGCCAGCCGAGCTCGACCATCAGCCGCACCGCATCATCGCCGCCTGCCGCGGCGAGCTCCGGGAGCAACCGCAATTGCTGCGGTGAAAGTGAACCTGGAAGATCGGGCCGACCGGCCTGGATTCGCCGCGCCTCGCTCTCGTCCCCGCTGCTGCATGCCGCGACGAACCGCTCATCATCGGCAAGCGTCTCATCGCCGGTCCGCTCGCGCAGCAGCTCGGCGACCTCGGTCAGTCCGAATTGCAGTGCGTATCTGTAAGCGCTGAGCCCGCCTGGTGTCGCGATGTGCGGGTCTGCGCCGGCGTCGAGCAGTGTCGCGACGCACGTCCGCGACCGCCGGCGGCGGATCGCCCACATCAGCGGCGAGCCGCAATCGGTCAGCGGCGCGTTGCGGGCGGGTTCGTTCGGATCGCCGCCGTGCCGCAGCAGCAGTTCGAGCGCCGCCACGTTCTCGTCATCGAGCACCTTGTACATGGCGTTGGTGCCGGCGATCCGCGCGCCATGCTCGAGCAGCAGCCCTGTCGTTACCGAGCCTTCGAGCGAGTGGTAGAGCGATTCATTGTCGTTCGGATTGGCGCCCGCCTCGAGCAACAGTCTTGTCAGCTCGAGATCGTGGTTGCGGCCGGCGGCGCCATACAATGCCGACAGCGGATTGCTGTCATCGGGCGCGTCGAGCGTTCCGGGCGGCCAGCGGCTGCTGATGCGCTGGTCGGGATCGGCGCCGGCCTGCAGCAGCAGCCGCGTGCAACGATGCAGCCGCGCCTGAAATTCCGCGATCTGCAACAGGCTGGAATGCGTCACTGCGACCAGCGGCGGCAGTTTGAGGGGACCGCCGGGACGGTTGACCCATGTCGGATCACTCATTGCGGTACGCCGAACGATTTTTGCGTCGCCGATGGCGCAGGCGAGATAGGGATCGTCGGCGACAAGACTGGAATCCTCGGTGAGCATCCGCGCCGCAACGCGCGGATTGGCGCGGTCAGTGGTGCCGGCGACGTCCGCGGCATAGACCAGCTGCAGCCATCGCCGCACGCGATCGGCCTTGCTTTTACCGGGCGGCAATTGTGCGTCGACATAGCGCCGCAGGTCCGGCCAGGAGGCGAAGCCGAGATCGCGCGCCACGCAGGACTGCGCATCGTGCAGCCGCAGATCAAGCGCGGCGATTTGAGCGTCGCTGCGTCCGGCCGCCGCCGGAAGCGCATGCCGGAAACGCGCGTAGGCCTCCGGCGCCTGCCGCCGATAAAGGCGGATGAGCTCCTTGGCCTGCTTCTTCAGATGTTCGAGATTCAATCGCGCGGGCGATCGGTCCATGGAAACCTCCGTGCATCATCGCCGATGGTCCACAAAACCGGCTGCACAAAGGCTTGGTTGGCCGCTCAATTGGTGCAAGTGGGTTCAACCCTTCCCGTGGACCCGGGCGCGGCTTGCACCGCGGATGCAAGGATATGGGTGACGATTGGTTCGGTCAACCCGCCGCGGCGTGACGACATCTGTGACAATTGGACGTGATCGCGCCGCTGGCCTATAGGTCGGCGCATGCGATTGAAAACCAGCATTTGGGTCGCGGCGTATCTGCGCCGCTGCCAGACCGAGGGCGTGTTCGGCGCAGTCCGCAAGAAGGGCGCCGAGGAAGCCGGTGCCGTATTCGTCAAGGTGGCGCTGATGGACGGCAACGCGATGCTCTATGCGCCCGCGCCGCAGACGGTCTATGACGACAGCCGTCCGGTCGAGCGGCTGTTCGTGCCGACCGCACCACAGGCGGTATCCGAGCCGTCTGTCGAGGAGCGCTTGACCAAGGAGCTCCGCTTCGATCCCGACGCCTGGATCGTCGAAACGGAAGACCGCGCCGGGCGGCACTTCCTCGATCTGGCGAAAAACTAGCTTCCGGACTTCTGATTGCGAATGGCGGGCGCGCTGCCGGGCTGCAACGCGGGGCGCGTCTGCGAGGATGCCGCGCGCACGCGATGGCGCTCATCGTCATAGAGCGACGAGCGATACTTGGCGCGGGCCACCGCCATGGTCGAGCCGCGCCACGCCGCCAGCATCACCAGCGCCGAGCGCTCGCTCAGGCGATCGTAGAGCCGCGACAGCCGATAGACATAGTTGACCGAGGAGCCGGCTTCCGGATTGAGGAACATCAGGATCCGCTGGAACGCGGCGCTCGACACGTCGAGCGCCCGCATCGCGCAGGCGAGCGGCTCGCCGCCGGGATCGTTGACGACGTCCGCGGCGATCCGCGACGGCAGGATCAGCGCCTCGCCGAGTTCGAGCGTGAAGTTATCGAGGTCCTCGGCAAACGCTGCCATCTCCAGGATATGGATCGCGCGCGCGGCGCGCGCCGCCGGAATTCGCGCCGCGGCCTTCAGCGGCGTCTCCTGCAGATTGTGCAGGATCTGCGCGCGCTCCTTCGTGCTCGCGGCAAAGAACATGTCGGAGATTTCGGCGGCATCGTTCGGCCGCATGGCAAGGCTCGCTGCCATCCGCAGCTCGGCTTCGGTCGGGATCTTGGCCGGCAGCGCGGACGGTGCCGGCGCGGGAATTGCCGCGGCCGCCGGCATCGGCTGGTCGGGACCGACGCGGCGCAGCCCGAGCTTGTCCATGATCCGTGCGGGCGTGGCCGGATAGATCGCAAGCCGCGCGCGGACGGCGGCACGCGTCGCGTCGTCGACTTCGTCGATCAGGCGCGTCGTCAGCTCGACGAACTGGCGCTCTTCATCGGCGGAGTGGGCGCTCGCCTGCACATAGAGGTCGGTCAGGACGCGCAGCAGCGTCGGGCGGATGTCGACGCCCTCGCGACGGGAGAGCGTCATCAGCCCATCGAAACCAGGAAATAGCGGAGCTGCGCTCATCTCGGGCGTACGCGACTTGCCAGTGAACTTCGGTTTGAAAACCTTGTGGCAGCGAGCCTACGCAGGCTGTTTTAAGAGGCAGTTAAGGAAAACAAGCCGTGAAGGTGAATGCTCGAATTTGCGCGTGTCTATTAAGGCACAGCGCCATATCCGTAACCGTCCGTGCCGGCGGCTTAAGATGTCATTAACCATGCGCGTTCTTAACTCGGCGTGCGCGGGGCAAATCATGTCCGTGCGGGGCCAGAGAGAACGGAACATGGGCACCATCGTTGAGTTTCCGGCGGATGCGGCTGCACGGCGGCCGAGCATGGCCGGTGCTGCCGGCGAAGGCACGGGGACCGTACTGATCCTTCCCGTCGTCCGGATCGAGCGAACGACGGAGGAGACCGGCGGTGGTCGCGGACCGGAGCAGGGCACTGCGCAGGGCCGCCGTCGCCGACGCCGCTCCTGATCGCGGACATCGGGCAATGCCGGAGCTTGTGCAGCGGACCGTCGCGCGGCGGTCACTCCCGGCGCTGATCCTGCTGCTGGCGGGCTCGGCGCTCGCCGGCTGCAGCGGCGGCGATTTCGGCCGCACCCGCGCCGATTTCCGCAATGACGACATGCATCGCTGGATCGGTGCCGAGGCGACCGGCAGCATCGGCAAGAGCGCCTCGCAATTCCAGCTCACCGAACACGAACGTCAGCTGCGCGACCTCGCCTATCAGTTCATCGAGCCGCCGCTGTCGCGTCCGGCGTGGAAAAGCGTATTCGGCGACTACCAGCCGCTGCCTTCGCCGTGGCGGCAGAGGGTCGTGTTCGATCGCACCGCCTATGGCCGCAATCTGATCGACGAGCCGCATCGCTCGTTCGCCTCGCGCTATTCGCTGCTGATCGACGAGGTGCGCGACGACATCACCCGCTTCGAGCCGTTCTTCGCCACCGCGATCCAGGTGATCGAGCTCGATCGCAAGCGCAATGCCAGCCTCCACATGATCGCCGACGTGTCGCCGCGCGAGCGGGCTGACGCGGTGGCGCGGATGGAAGAGAACACGCTGATCGTGCAATGGGTCCAGCAAGCGCTGGAGCGGCGGATCTCGTCCTATCGCTGGGCGCTGGAGCGGCTGGTGATCCAGGCGCCCGACGGCATGGCTGCCGATGCCGAACGCCAGATCAACGAACTCGCCCGGCTCACGGCCAATGCGCCGCTCATCTCCGCGCCGGTCACGGGCCAGGCCGTGGTGACGAAGGGCTAGTGTGCTGAATGCGAAGTTCCTGCGATTTCGCGGCAGCCACTTTCACGAACTTCGCATTCATAAAGCACACTAGAATCATAAGTTTGCTAAAGCATGATCCGGAAAAGTGCGAAGCGGTTTTCCGAAAAGATCATGCTCAAACAAAGAGCTAAGGCGCGATGACGATTCAACCTAATCTCATCGCGCTTTAGTGTCCTTATCGAATCCGAAGTTCGCTCCGAAGGTGCGGCAAATGATGCGAACTTCGGATTCGGGACGCTAGGCGCGCTTCGCCTTCTTCGCTGTCGATTTGGCCCGGCGACTGTTGGCTTGCCGCGGCAGGCTCGCAATGAATTCCTTCAGCGCATCGGAAGGCGGGTGGGCCGAGGGGTAGGCGAGGCCGACCTGGCGCGTCACGTCGATATCGATCGCGCGCATCGCGACATCAGGATTGCCGCGTGCCACGCCCTCGGGGACGATCGCGACGCCGACCCCGGCTGCGACCAGCGCCATCGCCCATTCCTCGGATTCCGCGATCGCCACCGGCTTGCGCGGCGGAGAGGCTCGCTTGAAGAATTCCTGCTGCTCGCAATGGCAGCGATCAATCATCGGAACGCCTGCGAAGTCGGTGGTCCGTAGCGTCTCCTTCAGCGTCAGGGGATGCGAGGGCGGCAGTGCCGCGACATAGCGCTCGCTCCACAGCGGGATGAAGTGCTCGCCGGCGCCGACCATGGTCTTGGCGACGATCCGCGCGTCGGCCTTCTCGCTGGCGCCGACCAGCCGGAGCGCAAGATCGGTGTTAGCGGTCAGCGGCTTCAGCAGTGCGATGGTCCGGGCCTGATCGAGCGTCCGCAACAGGCCGAGCGTCAGCGCCTGCCGCGTCGCCGGCTTGCGGAAGAGATTTCGCGCCGCGTCCGCCTCGTCGATGATCCTGCGGGCGATGCCGTGAAACTGCGCGGCTGAGGCGGTCGGGGCCATGCCTTTCTTGTGCCGGATGAACAGCGTGGTGCCGAGCTCGGCCTCGAGATTGGTGATCGCCGCCGAAATCGACGGCTGCGAGATGAAGCAGCGCTTTGCTGCGGCGGTCAGATTGCGCTCGCGGTAGACCGCGGCGAAGTAGCGGAGTTCGCGGATATCCATAGGTGTATCCTATCACATGGATAGAAAGACAATATTTTACCTATGGAAACGCGAGTGGCAAGTCTGCGCCCGTTACAGCGGAGGACCTGTCATGCGCATCCACCATCTCAACACCGGCACGATGTGCCCGATCGGAAAGCGGCTCGTGAACGGCAGCGGCAGCATCTTCCAGCGCGCGCGGATGGTCTGTCATTGCCTGCTGGTCGAGAGCAATGATGGCCTCGTGCTGGTCGACACCGGCATCGGGCTCGACGACATCGGCGACCCGCCGCGGCTCGGACGCAAATGGGTGCGGCAGACGACGCCGCGGCTCGATCCGGCCGAAACGGCGGTGCGGCAGGTCAAGGCGCTCGGCTTCTCGCCAGACGATGTGCGCCATGTGCTGCTGACGCATCTCGATCGCGATCACGCCGGCGGCGTACCGGACTTTCCGATGGCCAAGGTGCACGTCCATCGCAAGGAGTACGACATGGCAGTGACGCATCAGGTCGCGCCGCCGATAGGGCGCTACATCACGGCGCAGTGGCAGCACGGGCCGGACTGGACGTTCTATGGTGCCGACGGCGAGGACTGGTTCGGCTTCAAGGGCGTGCGCGCGCTCGGCGACCGCGAGCCTGACATCCTGATGATCCCGTTGCCGGGCCACACACTCGGCCATTGCGGGATCGCGGTGCGCGACAAGGACAGGTGGCTGCTGCACGCCGGCGACGCTTATTTCCACCACGCGCAGCTCGATGCCAGGCCGCGGATCCCGCTGGTGCTCGGCATGTTCCAGCGCCGGGCGGACATGGATCGCGCGACGCGCATCCAGAACCAGGAGCGGCTGCGGCAATTGAAGGCGGCGCATGGCGCCGATGTGATGATCGTCAACAGCCACGATCCCGTCGACTACGAGACCTGCCGCTGCGGCCGGCACGCGCTCGCAACCAACTAGCGCTTGCGGGCGGCGGGCGGCGAGGCCGGCACAGGCAGCGGCGGCGGCGCCTCCTGCTTGGCCGCGACCGGCTCGGTCTGCACCTTGCAGGAGGAGGCGGCGAGCGAGGCCTGCGCCTGCGGCATCAGGCCGGGCTCCGGCGCCAGCGCCTTCAGCAGGATCAGGCCGGTTGAGGTCGGCGAGTCGATGATCAGCCGGTCGGCGGCGGTGATTTCCTCGTCTTCCGGCAGCTCGTTGTGCTGCGCCTCCGTCATCAGGTCGAGTTCGATCACCTTCTTGCCGGCGGAGCGGTCGTTGATTGCGTAATAGGCGACCTCGTTGCGGGTATAGAACGACACCGACGTATAGGCCTGGCTGACCGGCACGGTGAGCTTGAGTGGACCGGTCGAGAGATCGTAGCGGCAGATCGCGACCGCGAAGGCCGGATCCATCAGCGGCATCGGCGAATGGCTCGGGTCGGCCAGCGGCAGCTGCGTCACCTCGTTGAGCTTGGTCATCGGCGTCAGCCGCGAATAGGCGTCCTGCGAGGCGATGCGCGGCAGCGCCAGCACGCTGACGAGATGCACCACGCCGCCGAGCAGCACGCCTGCGAGGATGGTGAGCAGCACGCGAATCATGGGCAGCCCGTCGTCGTGATCGAGGGCATCGGCGCGTCGCGCTGGGTGCGGGTCGCGACCCCGACCGGTGTGTCGTAGAGGCGCAGCATCAGCGCGTAGCGCTCGATGCCGCCGGTCGGCAGCCAGTTGCCGGCGCGCGAGCGCGAGGCGATGTGGATCTCGAACGTGCCGTCGGAGGCGCGCATGATCTCCTGGCTGGTGAAGCCGTAGCGCTGCAACGTGTTGGCGACCAGGTGCCCCTTGCGGTCGAAAAGCGTCAGCGTCCAGAACCGCGCCGCCGGCGTCACGCCGCTGACCACGATGTCGCAGCGGCCGTCGAGCGGCTTGTTCTTGTCGTCTGATGTCGCCGAGAACGCGATGCCGTCACCGGTGCCGATCGGCAGCTCGCCGCTGCGCGCGATGGTGGCGCGCGAATAGGGATCGACGTCGGAGGTGCCGCTCTTCGGCCGCGCGGTCCAGGCGCCGATCTTCAGCGTGCCGAGATCGGTGCCGCGCGTCGCCGTCGCGTAGGTCAGGCCGAGGCCGACGGCCGTGGCGATGACGAGTGCCAGCAAGGTGGTGAGGAGGAGCCGCACGTCAGTTCTTGCGTGGCGCTGCCGGTGTCGCGCCGTCCGGCCCGGCCGCGGCAACGTAGTTTTCGGGGAACGCCAGCGCGCTCGAGGACTCGGCCTTGCCGGTCTTCGAGGGCTCGTTCAGCGTGGTCTTGCCGGCGGTCCTGGCGGCGTCATCGAGCAGCTTCTCGACCCGCACCAGGATATCCGCGCCGCGCTTGGTCAAGACCGGCGGCGGGCCCGGCTTGGTTTCCAATACGCGCGGCGCCGCGTTGGCCTGGGCATTGGCCTGCGCCGGCTGCGGCGGCAGCTTCTGGCCCATGCCGACGCCGACGAGCTCCTTGACCTCCACGCCCTGATGCGCCGCGACCATGATGTCGTGCCAGGTTTGCGCCGGCAACGAGCCGCCGGTCATGCGGTTGGTCGGCGAATAGTCGTCATTGCCGTACCAGACCGCGCAGGTGAAGTTACCTGTGTAGCCGACGAACCAGGCGTCGCGATAGGCGTTGGTGGTGCCGGTCTTGCCCGCGGTCGGAATGCCGTCGAGCGCCGCGCGGCGCGCGGTGCCTTCGCTGACCACGTGGCTCATCATGCCGGCCATGTCGGCGGCGATGTTCGGCGGAATCGCCTGCCGCGGCTTCGGACCGTCGCGGTCCCAGCGCCAGACCAGGTCGCCGGCGCCGGTGCGCACCTCGAGCACGGAATGCGGCGTCACCGCCTTGCCGCGGTTCGGGAAGGTCGCATAGGCGACGGCATGCTCCAGCACCGTGACTTCGTCGGAGCCGATCGGCAGCGACGGCGTATCGGGCAGCGGCGCCTTGAGGCCGAAGCGGCGCGCGACCTCGACGATCTTGGCGCGGCCCGCCTTCGGTCCTTCCTTGCCGCCCATCATGATCGAGAGCTTGACCGGCACCACGTTGATCGAGCGGGTGATCGCCTGCGTCAGCGTGACCTGACCCGAATAGGAGTGGCCATAGTTCTGCGGGCACCAGTTGCCGATGCAGACCGGGCCGTCCACGATCTTCGAGTTCGGCGTGAAGCCGTTCAGCAGCGCCGTGGTGTAGACATAGGGTTTGAACGACGAGCCCGGCTGGCGATAGGCATCGGTGGCGCGGTTGAACTGGCTTGCACCATAGTCGCGGCCGCCGACCATGGCGCGGATGCCGCCGTCGAGATCGGACACCACGGTCGCGGCCTGCGTCGCGTGATAGTCGCGCCCGAACTGGCGCAGCTGGTTCTCGATCGCTTCCTCGGCTGCCTTCTGCACGTTCATGTCGATCGCGGTGCGGACCACGAAGACGCGCTCGGTGTAGGATTTCGGGAAGGTGTCGACCAGCTTGCGCATCTCGTCGAAGGCGTAGTCGAGATAGTAGTTCGGCGAGTTCTCGTCGCGCCGGTCGACCGCGACCGCGGGATTGCGACGGGCGCCGAACACCTGGCCCTCGGTCATGAAGCCGGCATCGACGAGGTTGTCGAGCACGACATTGGCGCGGGCGCGGGCCGCGGGCAGGTTGATGTGCGGGGCGTATTTGGTCGGCGCCTTGAACAGGCCGGCGAGCATCGCGGCCTCCGCGAGGTTCACGTCGCGCACCGACTTGTTGAAGTAGAAGTGCGCCGCGCCGTCGACGCCGAAGGTGCCGCCGCCCATATAGGCGCGGTCGAGATAGAGCTTCAGGATCTCGTTCTTGGTGAGCCGCGTCTCCAGCCAGATCGCGAGGAAGGCTTCCTTCACCTTGCGCTCGATGGTGCGCTCGTTGTTCAGGAACAGGTTCTTGGCGAGCTGCTGGGTGATCGACGAACCGCCCTGGCGGACGCCGCCGGCCTGCGCGTTGGTGACCAGCGCGCGGGCGAGGCCCGGCACGTCGATGCCGAAATGGTCGTAGAAGCGGCGGTCCTCGGTCGCGAGCGTCGCCTTGATCAGATTGTCCGGAAAATCTTCCAGCGGGATCGAGTCATTATGCTTGATGCCGCGGCTGCCGATCGGGTTGCCGTAACGGTCGAGGAAGGTCACGGCGAGGTCGGACTTCTTCAACCAATCCTCGTCGGCGGTCTCGCGGAAGGCGGGGATCGCGAGCGTCAGCATCAGGATCATGCCGCCGAGCCCGAGGGTCGCGGCCTCCGACAGCGGCTCGATGAACACCCAGCGCTTCCAGCGGCCAACATAGAAGCGGTCCATGAAGGTGGAATAGCGCTCATAGAGCTCGCGCAGGCCCTTGCCCGACGAGAACAGCGTCGAGTCGATACGCGCATCGAGGTCCAGGAAGAAGTTCCGGACCCTCTGTTTCCAATGCGACGGCATGATCTGAAAGGACCGGACCCTTGATCAGTTCGACAGCGCTGCGGGCGCCCAAACCGGGCACAGGGCAGCGTCTTGCTTCGATGTTGCGGCAATCCCAAGGCGCTTTTGCGTCGATGGGGACTCGTTCGTTGTTCTATCCGAGCGGCTGCCATAAACCAATGGCGCGGCTTGTGAATTTAATGGGAGCCCTAACGCTGCCCACCGGCTTTTTCGACTCCGCAATACCACCCCCTTGCGCAAGCGTTGCCGGCATCCCAAGAAGAGTTGCACCGCCATTCCAGGGATATCATGACCGCACCGCCCAAGCGCCCGTCGGACCAGGAGGGATTCTTCTGGAAAACCAAGACGTTGGAAGAGATGTCCAACGCCGAATGGGAGAGCCTGTGTGACGGCTGCGCACGGTGCTGCCTGGAGAAGCTCGAGGACGAGGACACCGGCAAGATCTATTTCACCCATATCTCCTGCAAGCTGCTCGATGCCGGCCTTTGCACCTGCAAGGACTACCCGAACCGTTCCGACCAGGTTCCGGATTGCGTCCGCCTGACGCCCGAAAACGTCCGGACGTTGAACTGGCTGCCGCCGAGCTGCGGCTACCGGCTGGTGGCCGAGGGGCGGGACCTTTATTGGTGGCACCCGCTGATCTCGGGCGATCCCAACACCGTCCATGAAGCCGGGGTCTCGGTGCGCGGGCGGGTGGAAGGCACCGAGCTCGACGTCAACGACGCCGATCTCGAGGATCATATCGTGCGATGGCCGGCGTTGCTGCCGAAACGGGCACAATTGAAGAAGCGGCCAAAAATGCTGGGCAAGACGACCAAAGCGTGACGTCGTCGCCGCGTCCGCGATCACGTCACCGCGAGAACATCGCGGCGGGATGCACCCATGCGCTGGGGTGCCTGCCTCAGCATTCAATTGCTGCATAAGTTGCGAAGCAGAGAATGATTCCATCGCGGGACGCGCCCGCAGCAGCATTACGCCTCAAATGAACAAGTATGAACGGCAGAGCCGGATTCCTGCCGACCAAGCGACATTGCCCGACGACATTGCCGAAGAGCTGTCCCGCCTTCCGAGCGAGGTGATCGAACTCAGCGAAGCGCCGCCGCTGGCGCCGCCGGCCCCGCTCAATCCGGACGAAGTCCGCACCATCGTCATCAGCCTGATGCTGACGATGTTCCTGGCCGCGCTCGACCAGACCATCGTCGCGACCGCGCTGCCGACGATCGGGCGCCAGTTTCACGACGTCACCAACCTGTCCTGGGTGATCACGGCCTATCTCTTGGCCTCCACCGCGGTGGCGCCGGTGTTCGGCACGCTGAGCGACATCTATGGCCGCCGGGTCATGATCATCACCTCGCTCAGCCTGTTCGTGGTCGGCTCGGTGCTGTGCGCGATCGCGCCCAGCATGACCATGCTGATCGTTGCCCGCGGCCTGCAGGGGCTCGGCGGCGGCGGCATCATGCCGGTGGTCCAGACCGTGATCTCCGACGTGGTGAGCCCGCGCGAGCGCGGCCGCTATCAGGCATATTTCTCCAGCGTCTGGATGGCCGGCGGCATCCTCGGCCCGGTGGTCGGCGGCGTGTTCGCCGAGCATCTGCACTGGTCGATGATTTTCTGGATCAATTTGCCGCTCGCGGCGGCGGCGCTGGCGCTGCTGCTGCCGAAGATGGGCAAGATCCCGGTGTTCCACCGCAAGCGCAAGGTCGACTGGCTCGGCGGCATCCTGCTGATGGCCTCGGCCGTGGTGTTGATGCTGGTGCTGACCTGGGGCGGTACCCGTCTGTCCTGGCTGTCGCCGACCATCACCGCGATGGTGGGCGCCTCGATCGCGCTCGCCGGCGCCTTCGTCTGGCACGCGCGCCGCGCCGACGAGCCGTTCCTGCCGCTGTCGCTGCTCGGCGGCTCGGTGGTGCCGTTTGCGATGGGGGCGGGCGGCTGTGCGCTCGGCGCCATGGTCGGCCTCACCGTCCACCTGCCGCTCTATTACGAGGTGGTCTATCACCTCACCGCCAGCGAGGCCGGCCTCGCGCTGATCCCGCTCGCGGCGATCTCGACCTTCGGTGCGGCGATCGCCGGCCGGACCATGGCGAAGGCCAAGCACTACAAGCGCGTCGCGATCGTCGGCACCTCGGTGGCGGCGATCTGCGCCGTCGGCATGGCGGTGACGACGCTGCCGCTGTGGGGATTGTTGCTGTTGATGAGCGTGTTCGCGCTCGGGCTCGGCACCACATTCCCGATCAGCGTGGTGTCGTTGCAGAACGCGGTGGCGCGGCCGCAGGTCGGCACCGTGACCGGCGCGATGAACTTCTTCCGCGCGATGATGGCCTCCTTCACGGTCGCCGCCTTCACCACCATCCTGCTGATGACGCTCGGGACCGACATCTCGCTCGCCGGCGAGCATCATGCCGGCTCCGCCAGCACCGTCAGCGCGATCCCGATGGCCGACATGATCCATGCGTTCCGCTACGTGTTCGGCGCCGCCGCCGTGCTGCTGACCACCGCCTCGATCTGCATGATCACGATGGAAGAGCGCCCGCTCGCCGGTCCCGCCGCCCACCCGCCGGCGGAGATGGCGGAGTAGGGGCGCTCGCCTCATTCACCAATGTCGTCCCGGCGAAAGCCGGGACCCATACGCCGCGGCGGATGTTGTGAATGGCACTCGTCGTTCCAAATCGCGTAACAATCAGCAACCGTGGTTGTGGGTCCCTGCTTTCGCAGGGACGACACTGAGCTTGTCGCACGGCCAGCGGGCAACAATCCGCGTTCTCGCGATGAATTGCCCGAGCCTTGCTTTTCGTTCAGCTCTCTCCGCTTCGCTCACCCTGCGTAATTTGCGCAGCGGGGAACGACGATCTGAGAGATCGGCGCCCCACGACCTTTTATTCCCCCTCTGCCTCAAATTTATTCAGCCGCACCGCGCCGACCCACTACTTTAGTCGCCGTCCATGCATGGCGATCTGCACGCAGTTTCACTTGCTGCGCATTTTGTCGCGGCTATAGTCGCGCCCCAAGAGCTCGAAGCAGCCGAAGAACAAGAGGAGAGAAACAGGGTGACAAGAACATCGCGACTCCCCGTGCATGCGATGCAGAAACTTGCAGGAGCGGCCGTGTTGGGCCTGTTGGCTGCGGCGCCCAGCGGAGCGCTGGCTGCCGACACCCTCAAGATCGGCGTGATCGCCGAAGCGCAGGCGATTGCCGGTGCATCGATCCCGCAGGCGGCGCAGCTGGCCGCCGACGAGATCAACGGCAAGGGCGGCATCGACGGCCGCAAGATCGAGATCGTCAGCTACGACAACCACTCGTCCTCGGCGGATTCGGTGCGTGCGTTCCAGCGCGCCGTCAACGAGGACAAGGTCAATGTCGTCATTTCGAGCTATATCAGCGAAGTGGTGCTGGCGCTCGAGCCCTGGGCTTCGCGCCTGAAGACACCGTTCGTCACGCCCGGCGCCGCCTCCAACGAGATCAGCAAGAGCGTCCACGCCGATTACGAGAAGAACAAGTACACCTTCCACGGCTACCTGACCTCGGCTGCGCTGGCGTTGTCGGTCTGCGACGCCGCCAAGGAGCTCCTCGTCGATCAGAAGCACATGAAGACCGCGGTCATCATGAGCGAGGATGCCGCGTGGACCAAGCCGCTCGATGTCGGCTACGAGGAGTGCCTGCCGAAAATCGGGCTCAAGGTCGTCGACCATATCCGTTTCTCGCCCGACACCACCGACTTCACGCCGATCTTCAACAAGGTCGAAGGCTCCAAGCCTGACGTGATCATCACCGGCATCTCGCATGTCGGCGTGCAGCCGACGGTGCAGTGGAAGAACCAGCAGGTGCCGATCCCGATGTTCGGCATTTCCTCGCAGGCGACCAACGAGACCTTCGGCAAGGACACCAACGACGCGGCGGAAGGCGTGCTGTATCAGGGCGTGTCCGGCCCGAACGTCGCGGTGACGCCGAAGTCGGTGCCGTTCGCGGAGGGCTTCAAGAAGCGCTACGGCAACTATCCGTCCTATGCGGGCTACACCGCCTATGACGAGGTCTACTACATCGCGGATGCGGTGAAGCGCGCCGGCTCGGTCGAGGCCGACAAGATGGTCGATGCGCTGGAGAAGACCGACTGGGAAGGCACCATCGGACGTGTCCAGTTCTACGGCAAGGACGATCCGTTCACCCATTCGATCAAGTACGGCAAGGGCCTGATCACCGGACTGATGCTGCAGTGGCAGGGCGGCAAGCAGGTCGCGGTCTGGCCGAAGGAGGTCGCCAAGAGCGACCTCAAGTTCCCGAGCTTCATCAAGCTCACCACCAACTAGCTGATGGCAATGCTCCCGGGCTGTTCCCGGGAGCATCCCTATTCAGTTCCGCGTCCTCCACAACAGGCAGCCTTGCTGCCGCGGCCAATCTGAGATGCTTGCCCTACAAATCCTGATCGATGGCTTTGCCATCAGCGCGCTCTATGCGCTCGGCGCCACCGGTTTCACCCTGATCTTCGGTGTCTCCGGCGTCCTCAACCTCTCCCACGGTGCCATCATGGTGGCCGCAGCGGTCGCGGCCTGGGCCGCGGCCAGCGTGCTGCACCTCGACATCTACACCGGCGCGCTGTTCGGTGTCGGCGTCGCGCTGATCGTGTCGTTCGCGACCTATTTCGCGGTCGTCAAGCCGATCCAGAATTCGAGGCGGATCCCCAACGAGGAGAAGGAAATCTTCGTCCTCACCGGCACGTTGCTGTGGGGCATCATGATCCAGGAGCTGATCGCCTATTTCTTCACCAACAACGCCAAGACGGTGTTGCCGATCGTCGAGGGCGTCGTCGATATTTTCGGCAACCGCACGCCGCGCAACAATATCTTCACCGCGCTGGTCTGCTGCCTCGTGATCGGCCTGCTGTGGCTGCTGGTGAACCGCACCAGGACCGGCAAGGCGGTGCTGGCGGCCTCGATGAACCCGCGCGGCGTCACGCTGCTCGGGCTCGAGCTCACCCAGATCTACATCGTGGTGTGGGGCATCTACGGGATTCTCGCCGGCATCGCCGGCGTGCTGCTCGGCATGTTCCTCGGCGTCAGCTCCTACAGCGTCGGGCCGCTGACCGCGAGCGCGTTCTCGATCGTCGTGCTCGGCGGCCTCGGCAGCGTGTCGGGCTCGCTGATCGCAGCCTTCGTCGTCGGCTATCTCGAGACCATCACGGCCTACATGATCTCGCCGGCCTATCGCACCATTCCGGCGCTGCTGCTTCTGGTGCTCGTGATGTATATCCGGCCTCAAGGCCTGCTCGGGAGGCGCTGAGATGGCCAGCTTCTTTTCCTCGCGCCTGTTCTTCATTTCGCTGGTCTGCGTGGTGATCGCCGCGACGCTGCCGTTCTACGTCTCGGGCTACATCCTCGGGCTGCTGACCGTCGCGTTCTATTTCGGCGTGTTCGCGATGGCCTGGGACCTCTTGTTCGGCTTCGCCGGCGAGGTCAATTTCGGCCCGACCTTCCTGATCGGCACCGGCGCCTACACCGCCGGGATCCTCAACAATCAGTTCGGCTGGTCGGTCTATCTCTGCATCCTGCTCGGCGCGCTGGCCTCGGTCGTCGCAGGCTTCGTGCTGGCGCTGCCGGCGCTGCGGGTGAGGGGGCCGTATTTCGGCCTGACCACGCTGGTGGCGGTCTTGATGCTGCAGAACTTCGTCGTGGTGTTCGCCGATCTCACCGGCGGCGAGATCGGGCTCACCATCCCCGACGTCATCACCATCAATGCCGGTGCCAATTACTGGATCGCGCTCGGCTTCATGACCGTGAGCGCGGCCATCCTCTATGGCCTGTCGCAATCGCCTGTCGGTCTCGTGCTGCAGGCCAGCGGGCAGGACCCAGTGCAGGCCGGCGCGCTCGGCTTTAACATCGTCAAGCACAAGCTCGCAGCCTTCATCGTCAGCGCCTTCTTCTCGGGATTGTCGGGCGCGCTGCTCGTGTTCTACTTCGGCACCGCCTCGGTCGGCACAGTGGTCGACGTCGCGGTCGGCGTGAACGTGATCGTTTCCGCCGTGCTCGGCGGCCGGCGCACGGTGCTGGGGGCCGCGCTGGGCGCGATCTTCCTGATCGTCGCCGGCGAATTCCTGCGCCCGACCGGCGAGCTTGCGACCTTCATCGTCTCGGCGGTGGCGCTGCTCGTCGTCCTGTTCTTCCCCGGCGGTTTCCTCGGAGCGGCCCTGTCACGCGAGGCGCGCTCTTAAATGGATCAGACTGTGACCACAGCAACGCTCACCGTCCGCGGGCTCACCAAGCGATTCGGCGGGTTGACCGCGGTGAAGAACCTGTCGTTCGATCTGCATCCCGGCGAGATCCTCGGCCTGATCGGGCCGAACGGCTCGGGCAAGTCGACCGCGATGAAGAGCGTGATGGGCATCGAGCGCCCGACCGCGGGCGAGGTGCTGTTCGAAGGCGAGAACGTCGCCGGGCTGCCTGCGCACAAGATCGCGCGCAAGGGTTTTGGCATGGTGTTCCAGCACTCGCGGCCGCTGAATCGGCAGACCGTGCTGGAGAACATCATGGTCGCGCTGTTGCCCGACAGCCTGTTCATGCTGTTTCCCGACAAGGCGCTGACCGAGCGCGCCAAGTGGATCGCCGAGCGCGTCGGGTTGGGGGCAGTGATGGACCGCCGTCCGCCGACGCTGCCGTTCGCCGACCTGCGCCGGCTGGAGTTGGCGAAGGCGATCGCGCGCGACCCCAAGGTCGTGCTGGTCGACGAGCCCTTCGCCGGTCTCACCAGCGCCGAGGTCGGCACCTTCTCCGCATTGATCCGCAGCTTCCGCGACGAGGGCCGCGCGGTGATGCTGGTCGACCACAACGTCAAGAGCGTCGCGGCGCTGGTCGACCGCGTGCTCGCGATGTATCTCGGCGAGGAGATCACGACCGGCCGCGCCGAGGACGTGATGAAGAACGAGACCGTGCGGCGGGTCTATCTCGGCGGCGCGATCGAGACCCATGCGCGGCCCGAGACCTCGTTCAAGGACAAGGTGCCGCTGCTGCAGGTCGAGAATGTCAGCGTGCATTACGGCAAGGCGCAGGCGCTGGAGAACGTCTCGATCCACGTCCATGAGGGCGAGTTCGTCTCCGTCGTCGGCCTCAACGGTGCCGGCAAGACCACACTGTTCAACACCATCTCGGGTTTCCTGCCGTATACCGGCGAGATCCTGCGCGGCGGGCAGCCACTGCGCGGCACGGGACCGGCGAAGATCGCCCGCTCCGGCCTCGTGCAATGTCCGGAATCGCGCGAATTGTTCGGCGAGATGACGGTGCGGGAGAATCTCGACCTCGGCGGCCAGCATCTCGACGACGCGGCGAGGGCCAAGCAGCTCGCCTGGCTGTTCGAGCTGTTCCCGATCCTGAAGGAGCGCCAGGGCCAGATGGCGCAGACGCTGTCCGGCGGCGAGCAGCAGATGCTGGCGATCGGCCGCGCGCTGATGATGCAGCCGCAGATCCTGATCCTGGACGAGCCGACGCTGGGGCTTGCGCCGGTTATCCTCGAGCTGCTGTCGAAGGCGCTGGAGAAGCTGCGCCAGACCACCAAGATCACGGTGCTGCTCGGCGAGCAGAACGTGACGTTTGCGCTCCCGCATGCCGACCGCGTCTATGTGCTGGAGCACGCGCGGATCGTCTGGGAAGGCGATCCGGGCCGGTTCGCCGCGGAGGCCGGCAAGGACTTTCTGTGACGTTCGATCATTAACAACAAGAAAGCAAAGCAAGGGAGATCATGATGACAGCATATTCAACCGCGACCCGCGTCAGCCTGTTGGCCTCGGCGCTCGCGCTCTGCCTCGCGGCGCCGGCCTATGCGCAGTCCAAGGACCCGATCAAGATCGGCATCATTGCCGAAGTGCAGTCGATCGCGGGTGCGGCGACGCCGGGCGGCGCGCAGATTGCAGCCGACGAGATCAACGCCAAGGGCGGCGTAATGGGCCGCAAGATCGAGATCGTCACCTACGACAACAAGAGCTCGTCGGCCGATTCAGTGCGCGCCTTCCAGCGCGCGGTGAGCGAGGACAAGGTTTCGGCCGTGATCGCGAGCTATATCAGCGAGGTCGTGCTGGCGCTCGAGCCGTGGGCTGCGCGGCTGAAGATGCCGCTGATCACGCCCGGCGCCGCTTCGAACGAGATCACCAAGGCGATCCACAACGACTATGAGAAGAACAAGTACACCTTCCACGGCTACCTGACCTCGGCCGCGCAGGCGCAGCTGGTCTGCGACGCGGCCAAGGAGCTGTTGGTCGACCAGCTCAAGTTCAAGTCGGTCGCGATCATGAGCGAGGACGCGGCCTGGACCAAGCCGCTCGATGTCGGCTACGAGGCCTGCCTGCCGAAAGCAGGCCTGAAGGTGGTCGAGCACATTCGCTTCTCGCCCGACACCACCGACTTCACGCCGATCTTCAACAAGATGGAAGCCGCCAAGCCCGACGTGATCGTCACCGGCATCTCCCATGTCGGCGTGCAGCCGACCGTGCAGTGGAAGAACCAGCAGGTACCGATCCCGATGTTCGGCATCAGCGCGCAGGCGCTGAGCCCGACCTTCTGGGGCGACACCAATGGCGCGGCCGAGGGCGTGCCCTCGCTCGCGGTGGCAACGCCCGATGTTGCCGTCACGCCGAAGACCAAGCCGTTCGCGGCGGCGTTCAAGGCCAAGTTCGGCACGCCGCCGGCCTATACCGGCTACACCGCCTATGACGAGGTCTACATCATCGCCGAGGCGATCCAGCGCGCCGGCTCGACCGATCCGGACAAGATGGTGACCGAGCTCGAGAAGACCGACTTCGAGGGCACGATCGGCAAGATCCAGTTCTACGGCAAGAACGACGAGTTCACCCACGGCATCAAGTCCGGTCCGGGCGCGGTGACCGGCCTCGTGTTCCAGTGGCAGGGCGGCAAGCAGATCACGGTCTGGCCGAAGGCGATCGCCGAGGGCCAGATGAAGTTTCCGAACTTCGTGAAGCTGTCGCAGTAGCAGACGTACTCGCCGTCATTGCGAGCCACCCGGTAGGCGCGAAGCGCCGCCGGATGACAGGCTCCGCGAAGCAATCCATCATACCACTCGGGATGGATGGATTGCTTCGTCGCTTCAGCGCAAAATTGCTTTGCAATTTTGTCGCGAGCTCCTCGCAATGACGGCGTGGCTTCTCTTATGACTTCGTCGGCGGCGCCGTCTGGATCGTCGGTGCGGCCGCCGCGAGCAGCGCGGCGCGGTCGCCGTTGCGCGGCGGATAGATGCGCTGCTGGTTGATGGTCTGCTTCGTGAGCTTTGCGGCGGCACCTGTGGTGTGCACCTCGCGATCCCAGCCGGTGGTGTAGAGCGCGCCCCAGGCGCCGAGATCGAGCACCGTCACATACCAGTCGATATTGAGCGGCAGCAGCTTCTCGCCAAACAGGTCCGCGACCACATTGTGGCCGGCGAAGCGGCCCATCGGCCGCGCGAACTGACACGACATCACGGTCGGGTGCTCGCCGTCGATCAGGCAGGCGGCGACGTCGCCGGCGGCGAAGACGTCCGCAAGGCCTTCGACGTGCATGGTGTGGTCGACTTTGATCCGGCCGAGCGCGTCGCGCCTCGCCGGCAGCGAGGCGGCGAGGGGGCTGGCGCGCATGCCGGCGCACCAGACCACGGTTTTGGTCGGAATGATCTCGCCGCTATCGAGCGTGATGCTGTCGGCGCCGACGGCACGGACCCGGACATTCAGCCGCATCTCGACGCCGAGCGTGGCCAGCGCCTCGTTGATGACCGGGCGGCCATGCGCGCCGAAGGTCGCGCCGACCACGGGATTGGGATCGATCAGGATGACCCGATGATCGCCGGTAATGCCGGCGTGCGCCAGCTTGGCCGGCATCTCGGCCGCGACCTCGATCCCGGTGAACCCTGCACCGATGATCGCGACGCTCGCGCGCGCCTCTGACGGCGGTTGTTTGCCGAGCACCGCCAGATGCGCGTCGAGCCGCATCGCTGCTTCATACGTGTCGACATCGAAGCCGTGGGCGGCAAGGCCCGAGATGGCGGGGCGGACCAACTCGCTGCCGGTGGTCAGCACCAGCCGGTCGTAGCTCAGAACCTCCGCGCCCGCGCCGGTCTTGATCGTGACCGCGCGCGTCGCCGGATCGATCGCCGCGACTTCGGCCACCCTATGCCTGACGTCGACCGGATCGAGCAGGTCCTTGAGCGGCAGCGCGACATCGCCGAGATCGACCTCGTAGTTGCGCACCCGGATGTTGTGATAGGCGTTGCGATCGACGACCAGGATTTCGGTGTCCACTGCCCGCGCACCGATTTCGTCGCGCTTGCGGGCTGCGCCGAGCGCGGCCCATAGCCCGGCAAAGCCGGCCCCCAGCACCAGGATGCGCGCCATCTCTCCCTCCGAAGTTGCACCGGAGGGAGCTTGCCTGCGCTGGCGCGGTCAAATCAAGTGGCAGAGCGGGCGTGTGAGGTGCCGTCACGTCCCCGGCCGCGACACCTCGGTCTCCTTGCTGGTGATGAATTCCAGCAGCACCGGCACGCCTTCCTTGGTCTTCTGGATGCCGCGCTTGATCGCGGGGATGATGTCCTCGGGCTTGGTCACTCGTTCGCCGTAGCCGCCGAAGGCCCTGGCCATCGCGGCGTAATCGCCGGAGATGTCGGTCGAGCGGTATTTCTCGGTCGAGATCGGCATCACCTTCAGTTCGATCGCCATCGAGAAATTGTTGAGCAGGATCGACATGATCGGAATCCGCTCGCGCACCGCGGTCTCGAAGTCCATCCCCGTAAAGCCGATCGCGGCGTCGCCCCAGACATTGATGCAGAGCTTGTCCGGCTTGGCGAGCTTGGCACCCATCGCGAGGCCGAGACCATAGCCGAGCTGCGTGGTCTTGCCCCAGCCGATATAGGACAGCGGCTCGACCGACTTCCAGAACGGCGAGAGCTGGTCGCGCGGGCTGCCGGCGTCGTGGGTGATGATGGTGTTGTGGATGTCGACGGTGTGCTGCAAGTCCCACAGCACGCGGTAGGGGTTGAGCGGCGCGTCGTTGTGCGTCAGCTTCGGCATCCACTTGGCGAGCCACTCCTTGTGGGAAGCGGCGATCTCCTCGGCGACCGCGCTTGCGTTGCGGTCCGAGGTCACGGTCTTGCCGATCTCCTCCAGCAGCGCGTCGAGCACCAGGCCGGCGTCGCCGACCAGGCCGACCTTGGCCTCGACATCCTTGTTGATGTGGTTCGGATCGAGCGTCGAATGGATGATGGTCTTGCCCTTCGGCATCGCGATGCCGAACGACGTCTCGGTGAAGGAGCAGCCGATGCCGAAGATCACGTCGGCTTCGGAAAGAAATTTCGGCACCGCGCGCGGCACGGCGAGGCCGCCGGAGCCGAGCGAGAGCGGATGCGTCTCGGGGAAGGACGACTTGCCGCCAAGGCTGGTGGTGACCGGGATCGCGAGCCGTTCGGCGAGGCGCTTCAGCTGCGGCCAGGCCTTTGCATAGTGCACGCCCTGGCCGGCATAGATCACCGGACGCTTGGCGCCAACGAGCAGGGCGGCCGCTTCCTTCACATGGACGGGGTCGGCGCCGGTGCGGGTGCGCAGCACCGGCGTGTAGTTCAAGGGCTCCGGCACCTCCTCGTTCCACATGTCGGCGGGGATTTCGACGATGACCGGCCCGCCGCGGCCGTTCTTCAATTTTGTAAACGCCCGCCGAAAGATGTTGCCGACCTCGGCTGCGATGTTGATCGGCTCCGACGATTTTGAAAACGCCTTCATCGCCTGGCTGGAATTGAAGTTCGGGTCGATATTCGCCAGCCGCCGGGCATAGCCCATCGGCAGCACCAGGACGGGTACGGATTCGCCATAGCACTGCGCGACGCCGCCCATCGCGTTCTCGGCGCCCGGGCCATGCTGCATGCAGAAGGCGCCGATCTTCTCGCCCGAGGTGACGCGGGAAATCGCGTCCGCCATGTGCACGCCGATGCGCTCCTGGCGCACCATCACCGGGCGGATGTCGGCATTGGCGGCGTATTCGATCAGGTGGTTGACCGGGTAGCCCGTGAGGATCTCGATGCCCTCACGCTTCATGATTTCCGCGATCGCGGTGCCGAGCTTCATGACGGTCACTCCCTTTGCATGCGGCCGGTTCGTTCCGGCCTCGTTGTCGCCTGTCCGATAAAGGAACAGGATTCCGCGGCACCGGTAAAGCGCGGCCGGGGCCGTATCAGGTAGTTCTGATATGCGTTTACGACTGGAGCTGTTCCCGGTCAGACAGGATCAGAACGGAGCTCTAGATTCTTGTTTTGACGCGTTTTCTTCGCGCGAGCCGGTGTCCACTTCGCCGGAAAGCGCTCCGGTCCCGGCCCGGTGTCTCGCCCGGCGGCACCCTGATGCAGGCAGAACTAGCATGGAAATTCCCTGCAACCTTTAAGCGATCGTTCATCCTTTCCCTCAATGGGCCGTCAACCAATGCGGCCTAGTTTGGCAGGCATATTACTACGGCGCGGGAGAAAAAGCCGCGAGCGTCGGACAGGAGCTTTTCATGCGCGCGTTGATGGCAAGGTTTCTGCGTGATGAGGTCGGGGCTACGGCCATTGAATACGCCATCATCGCCGGTGGCATCAGCATCGTGATCGTCGCCGGCGTCAGGGGCATCGGCACCAGTGTAAGCGGTCAATTCAATGCCGTCAGTTCGGCATTCAAGTAAACGCTGCCGGCAGTTCGGCATTTTCCAGATTCAGTCGTCCCCATTCAACGCGCGCAGCATCGCGATGCGCGCGAACATCAACCAGCCGGCACCTTGTTCCGCCGCATTGATCAGATGCTCGACCGCGATCTGCCAGCGCGTCTCCTGCTGAGTGTCTTCCGATAGCTTCATGATGTAGTCGGCAGCGTGCTGCAGCGTCACCAGTGTGCCGCCGCGATGCAGCGCGATCGGTTCGTCAAACGGCGTCGACCAGGGCATCTCGACCAGGACATCTCAGGCGCTGCGGACCGGGCTCATCTTGCGGTCGCGGTCGCTGCGCTAGCCTGCCTTCTTCCGCGCCGCGGTGCCCTGGGCGCGCGTTGTCTTCTCGGCCCTCTTCGGCTCGGGCTTGGCGGCCTCCTTGGGCTCGCGCTTGCCGCTGCCCGAGATCGGCAGCAGCATTTCGCGCTGGCCCTCGATGCGCTTCTTCGGCTTCTTGCCCTTCGCGGCCTTTGCCTCGGCCTTGGCGGGCGCGGCCTGCTTCTCGTTGGCGAGGCTCTTCTTCAGCGCGTCCATCAGGTTGATGACGTTGCCGCTGGTCTTCGCCGCGGGCTTGGCGACCTTGATGCCGTTGCGCTTCTGGTTGATCAGGTCGATCAGCGCCTGCTCGTAGCGGTCCTCGAACTCCTCCGGATCGAAGTCGGCGGACTTCTGCTCGACGATGTGCTTGGCGAGATCGAGCATGTCCTTGGTGATCTTCACGTCCTGGATGTCGTCGAAATACTCCTTCTCGCTGCGCACCTCATACGGGTAGCGCAACAGCGTGCCCATCAGCCCGTTGTCGAGCGGCTCGAGCGCGATGATGTGTTCGCGGTTGGTCAGCACCACGCGGCCGATCGCGACCTTGTTCAGGCTGCGGATGGTCTCACGGATCACCGCAAAGGCGTCGTGGCCGACCTTGCCGTCGGGAACGAGATAGTAGGGGCGGATCAGATAGCGGCTGTCGATCTCGCTGCGCGGCACGAATTCGTCGATCTCGATGGTGCGGGTCGAATCCAGCGCGATGTCGTCGAGCTCTTCCTTGGTGACCTCGACATAGGTGTCGGTATCGACCTTGTAGCCCTTCATGATGTCTTCGCTGGAGACTTCCTCGCCGGTCTCGGCGTCGACCTTGGCGTATTTGATCCGGTGGCCGGTCTTGCGGTTGATCTGGTTGAAGGAGACCTTTTCGGTATCCGATGTCGCCGGGTACAGGGCAACCGGGCAAGTCACGAGCGAAAGGCGCAAAAAGCCCTTCCAATTGGCGCGAGGGGCCATGGGGGAAACTCCAGGGAAACTCCGATTACGCAACCGACAGACCGGTCAAGGATAACACCGGGAACCCCAGTTTGAAACAACACGGCCCGGTGAATCTCGCAACGGCGTTAACCGTGTCCTCGAGCTGCGCCCGTTTGACGCGGCGGGCGGGACTGCCGTCGGCCCAGCCGTCAACGCGCTCGGAACATCGCTCCCGATCACGCGTTGGCTGTCGAAGGGGCACGGCAAACGCCGGAATTACAGGCACTTAAGCAAAGAGGTTGCCATGGCAACGGAACGACACGGCCAAATCGTCGAAACCCCGACCGAGGCGCGCCAGGCCGAGCCTGGACCTTCGGTTCTCGCGCTGCTCACGGCCTCGACAGGGCTGGCCGTCCTGATCCTCGGCATCGTCTGGTTCGCCTTTTTCCGCGTGTGAGGCGATTATCGTTGGTTGGTCGCGTGCGAGGACTTGTTTGTTAAGCTGAGAGGCGGGGCGAAGCGGGCAGATTGCTGCCGGGAAGAATCCATTCGGTCGATCGCGCCGGCCTCCGGCGCGCGGGCCGCCGCGATCGCCAACGTCGAATTCCTGATCGTGTCGAACGGAATTTCCACTGAGCGATGGCGTGCGGCTTGGCGGCGTTTTGCAGCGATGATCTGTGGTGCGCAAGGCGAATGGCTGTGGCATCGCGTCACGAGATCATCGAAATTGACTGCTAGCTGATTTGAATCAGATACGTCTTGAGCCTGAGATGTTCTATTCGCAAGAAGAAAAAAACTCATTGCTGGCGCGCCTCAAGGAGAAAAGCGTTTCAGGTGCCTTCGTCGGACTGACGGTGCTGGCTATGGCGGGGTGGATTTATCTTCTCAGCTCGATGTTCCTGAAATTCATGCTCTGGTGGTTCTCTTGAGACGTTCTCTCGCGAGAACAATTATTGTCGACGCCTGATTATTGTTGCGTCGTTCGATTGCACAAAAATTCCAGCGGCTGAACAATCTTTCGGCGCGTCCAATCATGATGTCGTCACAACTTCGAATGTTAATAACATCGGGGCGAACGTGGACGGTTGTGATGGTTTCTCCTGCTCTCATTCTCGCGGCGGTGTTCGTCGCAGGCTTCTTCTCCGGTTTCGCTGCGCGCTCGTGGAGGTCGCACAAGCGCCGCGCGCAATATCGGATCTATGCACCGTATGTGGCGCCATCAGCCGCGAAATCGTCGAGGCGGGAACCGGTCAGCGCGTTTGGCCACATGCGTCGCGCGTTCTAGCGGAGTAGTTCGATCGAGGTAGCGCGACGGTGTGCGGCGAGTTGGGGTTGGCTGGCAACATGCAATCGGTCATCATATCTGTGTCCGTTGCGGCAGGCGGGTTGGTTGCGTGCCAGCGTGCGCCTGATCTCGTCGCCGGCCCCGCGGATCGCAAGGGAACTTTCACGTCATGAGTGATCTCAGGGGGCATTCGCCAAGGCGGTATGTCGTCGATGTCAGTGGCCGGCGCGTGCTGGTCGGACTGACGCTTGAGGAGACGTCGGAGTTCGAGGACCTGGACTCCTCGCTGCCGGTATTGGCGGACGGGGACGGTAGGGGAACGGGCTTGGTGCCGTCAGCCGGTGAGGGACGGTGGCTCGAACTCTATGACAAGCACGACAAGGCCTGGATCAAGTGGAAAGCCGACCTGAGGGCCGGGCACGAGGGCAATTCACCCTTTTTTAACTAAGACCGGGCGATTTTCGACCTGAGCTGCCTGAATGGGCCCGAACCGGATACTGACAGATGTTTCAGCTGTTTTTGCGGTCTCGCGCGCATGACCTGATCAAATCGCGGCGCGGCGAGGAAGGTTTCAAGGCACGCTCGGCCGAGCGCGATGCCGAGACCGATCGCGCCCGGATCGGATCGATCATGGCCGCGATCGAGGCCGCGTTGCAGGCGGCCGAAAGCGAGCAATCCGGTCTTGGCCGCCGTGTCGATGATGTTCTGGCCCGCGCCGCGGTGACCCTCGGCAACGGCACCGACGAATATCTGGAACGCGAGGCGCTTGACAACTATCATCAGGACCTGTTTGACGCCGAGATCTCCAACGGCCAGCGCCGGCTGAAGGAATTGGCGACCGAGATCGCGCACTTCAAGTTCATGAAGGCCGCCGTCCTGAGCCGCTTTCCGGACTACAAGCCTCCGGCCGCCAGCAACTGACGCCTAGCGGCGCGCAGAGCGAAGGCAGCCGCGGCTGCCGCGTGTAACGGCTTATTCGAATGGTCCGGCGCAAGGCGAAAGGCACAGGCAAGACGTGGTGATCGCAGGCAATCTACTGGTCACGGGCTGCGCCGGCTTCATCGGCTTCCATCTGGTGGAGCATCTGCTGCGGGCAGGGCAGCCGGTCATCGGCATCGACAATCTGAACGACTATTACGACCCGGCGCTCAAGCGCGCGCGCCTCGATCTGCTCAAGCAGCACCGTGGCTTCACCTTCGTGGAGCTCGACCTCGCCGACCGAGCCGGCATGAAGGCGCTGTTCGAGCGTTATCGCTTCGAGATCGTGGTACATCTCGCCGCGCAGGCCGGCGTGCGTTATTCCCTGCAGAACCCGCACGCCTATGCGGATTCCAATCTGGAGGGCTTCCTCAACGTCCTCGAGGGCTGCCGGCACACCGCGTGCAAGCACCTGTTGTTTGCGTCCTCATCGTCGGTCTATGGCGCCAACACCAAGCTGCCGTTTTCGGTCCACGACAATGTCGACCATCCCGTCAGCCTGTACGCCGCGACCAAGAAGGCCAACGAGCTGATCGCCCATTCCTATAGCCATCTCTATCGCGTACCGGCGACCGGGCTGCGGTTTTTCACCGTGTATGGGACGTGGTATCGGCCGGACATGGCGCTCTATGCGTTCGCCGACGCGATCACCACGGGCAAGCCGATCCAGCTGTTCAACAACGGCAACATGCGGCGCGACTTCACCTATGTCGACGACGTGGTCGAGGCGATGGTGCGGTTGATCGGCCGCGCGCCGGAGAGCGATGTCAACTGGTCGGGAGCGCATCCCGATCCGGGTTCGAGCCGGGCGCCGTGGCGGGTCTACAATATCGGCAACAGCAGGCCGGAAGAACTGATGCATGTGGTGGCGCTGCTCGAGCAGGGCTTGGGGCGGCAGGCCGAAAAGCAGTTGCTGCCGATGCAACCGGGAGATGTACTGGAGACGTCGGCCGACGTCTCCGACCTGGAGCGTGAAATCGGCTTCCGCCCGCAGACGCGGATCGAGGATGGCATTGCCAGGTTTGTCGCCTGGTATCGGGCCTATCACGACGTCGATCGGAACTAAGCGCCGCGAGAATCGTCGTCGCGTTCCAGCTCGCGGTCAGAGCTGATCTTCGCGCAAACGCGATCGGCGTTTGTCGCGACGGAAAACCGCTTCGCACTTTTCCGGATCATGCTCTAGTGCGCTCCTTGCGAATCCGGGCTCGAGAAAAAAACTGATTCAGTTTGGAACGGAGTGTGGCAATGCGAGTTATCTCGGGTTTTGCGATCGCCTTAGCCGTGATCATGATCTCCAGCGCAATGGCTCCGGCGCATGCGATCGACGTGCAGGTGGCGCGCGCCTGCGATGCCTTGGTGGCGAAGGCATTTCCGCCGCTACAGCCCGGCAATCCCGCTTCCGGGAGCGCGCGGGGCGGTGCCAAAGCCCAGCGGGACTATTTCAACAAGTGCGTCGCCAATGGTGGCAGGATGGACGACGATACGCCTCCTAAATCGAAATAGCGCGCGATCGCGACGCGTGGCGAATTAGCAATGCTTATGGCGAATCTTCGCTGTCGCTGCTGTTCGTGGGGACTGTGCAAGCGCGTGCGAATGCAGCGACAGGCGCGCGAAAGGCGTTCGCTCCCTCTGTTCAAGCCGGACGCTTCGGTCCCGCTCATTTTAATTAGAATAGCGTTAGCGCGGCTGGGTCCGGCGGAGGCGAAATCGCGCTTGATCCGATGTCCAGCGTTGAATTCATTTCGCTGGATTGCTCGAGCGCTTCAGGACCCGTCAGTCGCTTCAATATTCGCAACCGGTCGAAACACTCTGCGATCCTTGATGGACGTAGCAGCAGCAGATTTTGCGTCTACGGAGCAGCTTTGGTGGAATATCTTGTGTGCACCTGAGCGCGTCCCTTGAAGCGCGATCGCTGTAACACGGCGACATTGTGATAGCCGGACAATGCGCGTTCGGTTGCACGACACGGCAGCCATCAACGATCACCAAGCAATATCATGCGCTTGGTAGAGCTTCTGACCCACATCGAGCCGCGTTGTCCAGCCGCGCGCCTTATCGCTGCCGCTGCCAACTCATCCGTACGACACATCAAAGGCCGCCGATCGAGCGCTTCGCGATCAGGTTGTGGAACCTGATTGAGAAAATTTAACTCGGAGCCATGTTGGTCGCAAACCTGCCCCATTAACCGCCTTCCATGTGCGCGGAATAACCCTGTCATCGAAACTTCAATCACATCGCTCATACCCTTAACCGCAGAGCGAGGGCGCGCCATGAAGCAGCACAAAGTTCAACATTTGCATCAGCCGATCGAAGAGGCGTTGCTCGCGACCAATCAATCGCTGCGCAACGAAGTCGTTGCGCTGATGCTTGATATCGCTGAGTTACGTGAAATCCAGGAACGCCCGGGCTCGTCGCGTTCGTTCGGCATGTCTCGTGAGCAGAATACCCCGCGCGTCGCGCTGCGCCGGGTTCACAGCTGAAGTCCGTCAGCCTCTTTCTCATCGGCAGAATATGCGGCCACATCCTCGCCAAGCCGGCGAGCATGCTGGCGCGTCTGCAGTTGCGGACATTTCAATTTTAAATTGAATGATGCGCTGGCCCAATGCTCGTTTAGGCGAGCTGGCGGACGTTGCTGCGGACGGTCGTGAGGGTGGGGGCGGTCAGTGCTCCAGCGGCACGGACTTGCGTGCCCCGACATCGGACAGACGCTCGCGCAGGATCCAATTCTGCAAGACCAGTTCGACCGCGGTATGCCGGAGCTCGCAATTCTCTGCGACGAGGCGTTCCAGGATGTCGGCCGCCTCGCTTGACGCGGGTTGGTTCCCCTCGAAGACCTTGAGACGCGCCATGGTGTCGATCCTCGCAAAAAAGTTGATCAGAGACTGGCTCCGACAAGCGTCAGCACAGAATGGTTCGCGGATTATCGGGCGGACGTGGTTCCGCCTGATGGCCTCGGGTGGGAAAGCGCTTAATTGATAATTCGTGGATCGAGATATGAGCGTTAGGTCTCGTTAAAATAATCCTCAAATATGTTGAAACCCTCATGACGCCTAACGTCCTAGTAACTACTGCTGGGCGTGTACGCCCGCAAGCGGCCGGACGCGAAAGTCGCGGGATTAATTTGTTAGAAATTTGTGAAAGTTGCGCTTGACCGATGGGGCGATTATCGCGGCGAGGCATGGCGCACTCACAATCTGTCGAGAGACCGATTGAATATTCTCATTTGCTTCCCGTTTGAGAATGCAAACAGTGCGCCAGTTATCCCGATCAAACTCTCATACACAGAAAGTCGTATAACTTTTTTTATCGGGCCCTTTCAGCGGAGGAATATTCCCCGTATATTCCAGTCAATACCTTGCAGCTTCGGCGTTTCTTCGCACTATGTGTTGCTGCCGACCGGCAAGTTCGAGGCTCCCGAAAGGCCCCCGGGAAACCCTCAATTTGAATTTCCTGTTGCATTTACATAGCTTATAGGCCATGCGATGATTGCTAATCTAGGGGGCAATGAGATGACCAATGAGGCGTCATTCTACTGAGGAGATCAGTTCCAAGGTCAAACAGGCCGAGGAGCTCATGGCGCGGGGGCAGTCCCAGGCTCAAGCGTGCAAGGTGCTGGGCGTTAGCGTGATGACATTTCATCGCTGGCGCAAGCAGGAGGCCGCACGTGGCCATCAGGCGAATGGTACTGTTACCGAATTCGCCGCTCGCACCGATGATCGAGATGGGATCCCCCCTGTCCATAACCGTATTGATGAATTACGGCTGGAAAATGAACGGCTGCGCCGGATCGTGACCGACTTGCTGCTCGAGAAAATGAAGATCGAGGAAAAGCTTGCGCTCAGGTCCGGCGGCGGGAGCGGCTTGCCCCGCCGTGGTGAAGCCCAAAGCTGACGTAAGCTATCCGTTAGTGGATGCGTGAAGGCCTGGGAGCCAGCAGCAGCTGGTCGCTCAGATGTGCCTTCTCCGACCTTGCGCGCAGCTCTTCGAAGATCGGACGCAGTCTGGCCTGTGCAAGGTCCAGACCCCTGACGATGTCCTCATTCGGCATGTCGGCCGGGAAGCGGGCCGCGCGCAGCTTTGTCTCGATCGCCTTGACCAGCACCTCGACGTCGTCGCGGTGCTGGCCCGCGACGAGCTCGGCGCCCATCAGGCGGATGAGATGGAGGAGGGCCACCAGCGCGGCCTCGGTTTCGCCAGCCGATGAACTCATGCGCGCTCTCTATCCGATATTAGCAGCAGGTCTTGCGAGCTCACGACCTGCCTGATAATACACATATGAATTGTTAACACGAATGTTAATTCCCGATGACCGACCTTTCGGACGCTCGATTGGCGAAGGTACCGGTTAACTTCGGCGCCTTCTCGTTCGCTTTCGCCTCCCTCGAGGCGTTTGCCGTCGCGTTCGAGATGATAATCGTCGTGCTGTCCAGCATCGTTGGCGGCGCGGCCTATCACCTCTTTTACTACCACACGGTTTATAGCAACAGCTTCGAGGGTTTTCTAGGGATCGGGGTCCTCGCCGCCATCCTTCACATGTTCGTGGCGAAGTCGCAGGGCCTCAACAATGCGCAGGTGCTGGCCGGTCTCGACCGGCGCTGGAGCAGCCTGCTCGGCGGATGGCTGCTGGTCGTTCTGCTGATGACCCTGATCATCTTCCTCTTGAAGGTGGGTTCCGGCGTTTCGCGCGGATCGGTGCTGTCATTTGGCCTGATCGGCGGCCTCGGGCTGGTCGGCGGACGGATGCTGCTGCAGGCGCCGCTGCAACGCGCGATCGACCGCGGCATGCTGGCCACGCGGCGCGCGGTCGTGGTCGGGATGGCGGACGAATTGTCCCGGGTGCGGCAAGCGAGCCTGCTGCGCGATTTCGGCCTCAGCGAGGTGCGACGGGTTCAGCTCCCCGGACCGTCCGACGACGCCGACGACCGGGCCGCCGTCGCGTCAGCCATTCGTGCAGCCCGCGAGTGCGGCGCCGACGAGATCGTCCTGGCCATGCCCTGGCAGCAGGAGCCGCGCATCCAGTTCGTGTGCGATCAGCTGCGGGCATCGCCGCTGCCGGTGCGGCTGCTGCCGGACCGGACCGCGGAGCGGTTCCTGGCGCTGCGGATGGTGGCGACCGGCCCGATCCCGACGCTGGAAATGCAGCGCGCGCCGCTTTCTTCGCTCGAGCGCGCCGGCAAGCGGCTGTTCGACATCGTGGCGTCCAGCGGCCTCCTGGTGCTGTTCGCACCGCTGCTGATTGGAACGGCGGTTGCGATCAAGCTCGACTCCAGGGGGCCGATCCTGTTCCGGCAGCGCCGTAACGGCTTCGACGGCAAGCAATTCACCATTCTCAAATTCCGCTCGATGCACGTGCTCGAGGATGGCGATGTCATCACGCAGGCCCGCCCGAACGATCCGCGGCTGACCGGAATCGGCGCGACGCTGCGTCGCCGCAGCATCGACGAGTTGCCGCAGCTGGTGAACGTATTGCGCGGCGACATGTCGCTGGTCGGGCCGCGGCCGCACGCGCTGGCGCATGACGACAAATATTCGAAGCTGATCGCGAGCTATGCAGAGCGCCAGCACGTCAAGCCCGGCATCACCGGTCTCGCGCAGGTGCAGGGGCTGCGCGGCGCAACCCCGGCGATCGAGGACATGCAGCTGCGCGTGGCGCACGACCTCATCTACATCAAGAGCTGGAGCTTCGTGCTCGACCTGCGCATCCTGCTGCGCACCGTCGGCGCGGTGTTGCGCCACAAGGGTATCTGACGGCTGGGCACCTGGGCGCCAGGCGCGCGCGCCTTACTGCGGAATGCTCTGGTTGGCGTCCTTGAACTCCGCCTCGATGATGCGCCGGTTGGCGTCGCCAGCCACGCGATAGGCCTGCCCGATCGCGCCCTTCAGCTCCGGCGCCCGCGTGAGGATCAGGCGGATCTGCCGCTGCAGCAGGTCGACCAATTCGACATCGCGCGTGGTGTCGACCTGCGCCAGAAGGATCAGGCGCGGCGCGATCAGGTCGCTGCGGTTGAAGCCGGTATAGTAGGACATCTTGAGCGCCTTCGACGCGGTCGGGTTCAGCCAGTCGAACCGTCCGGTTGCCGAGGCGAGGCCGAACCAGGCGCCGGCGTCCATCGGCGACAGGCGAAGCGCGCGCGTGAACGCGGCCTCGGCCGCCTCCGGTGACGTCTGCAATTGGCTCCAGCCGTCGCGCAGCCACAGCTCGCCTCGGACCATGCCGACCTCTGCGGCGATCGCCGGTCTGCCGCGCAATGCATCGGCGGCAAGCCACCAGACCGACAAGGCCAGCGTCGCCGCGCCGATCGCAGCGGCCGCCGGCACGAAGGCCGGCGAGAGGCGCCTCGCATTCCGGCCGATCGCGTCAGTCATCGTGTTCGCCATCGCATTAGCCATGGCGCACGGCCCGGTTGCCGGTCATCAGCAGGGTTCGTCGGGCTCCCTCGAGCTTGACGCAGGTCAGGCGGCCGGTCGCATAGGCGCCGGTGTCGACATTGATGCGGTTGCGCAGCAGCTCGGCCTCATGCACCGGCGTATGGCCGTGGACCACGACCTTGCCGAAATCATCTTCCGAGATCAGGAAGTCGTCGCGGATCCAGAGCAAATCCTCCTTGCGCTGTTGGTTGAGTGCGACACCAGGCCTGACGCCGGCATGGACGAAGAAGTAGCGTTTGTGCACATAACAGAGCGGCAGCGAGCGCAGGAAGGCGAGGTGGGCGGGCGGCATCTGGCGGATCAATTGCCGGGCGAGCGCCCTGCGTTCGGAAGCGTCGGGATTGGGCGAGGGCGTCAGTCCGTAGGACATCAGCGTTTGCAAGCCGCCGAACTGCCGCCATTGCGCGAGCATGTCGGGATTGACGAGAAACTCCAGCAGGCAGGCCTCGTGATTGCCGAGCAGGCAGACCATGCTGCAGCTGCGGCGGCGTTGATCGAGCATGGCGATGACATCGCGCGAATCCGGTCCGCGATCGATATAGTCGCCGAGGAACACCTGGATCGGTCGCGCCGGCCGGAACCGACGGATGTCGGCATCGATGCGGGCGCAGATCTCGTGCAGCAGGTCGGCATGACCGTGGATATCGCCGACGGCGTAGATGCAGGTCTCGTCGCCCTCATGTTCGAGATCGCCGGTCTGGCCGACAAGACGCTGGAGGAAGCTGCGCATCTGGCGTCTAGCCCGCCTGCAACTGTGAACGGCTGATCCGCTGTGCCAGTCCTGTTCCGATCACGGCTCCCAACACGATCACTCCGGGCAGCGCCGGCAATTCCGGCAAGGTGAAGCTGGCTAGCAGCAGCGTCAGCAGGACGGCTGCTGCCGATGCAGGGTAGGACCAGTCGCGGCCGCGATTGCGCGCACCGGCCGTGAACGCTGTGATGCCGACGATGATAGCCGCGACTAAAGTCCAGAACATGGCGGAACCGAACTGGGCGATCAACGCCGCCGCGCTCGTCGCAACCACGGGGCGCGTGGTGGCGCCCTGCCAGTCCATATAGGTCGACGCCAGTGTTGCCGTGGTGCCGGCGCCGCTGCCGAGCGCGGGCAGGTCGGCGAGCAGATTGTGGGTCGATTGCACGAACTCGGACGGTGCATGAACAAAGGCGACCGCAAGCGGTACGTCGGGATGACGGTTGCCGATCGCCGTCGCCAGGGCGATCAGCGCGATCGCTGTCGCAGCAGCAGCGCTGCTCCAGCGGTGCAGATGAAGTTTCCGCGCGGCGAAGGTCATCAGGACGAGGGCGATGCCCGCGGCGATCGCGATCGCGGCGCCGCGCCGCCCAACCCAGCAGGCGCTGGCGGCGCAGAGCAGCGCGCCGGCGGCGAGCAGCCAGCGCAGCCGTGTCAATTGGGCCGCGGTGCGGCCATCGGCGTGTCCACCGACGTCGAGCGCGCGCGCAACACTGAGCGGAACGCCAACGAGAACGACGACCAGGAATCCGTTTGCCGTCTCATCGCGCGCAGCGCCAGGCCAGATTTTGACCGGATCGCTTGATAGCAGCAGGATCAGGGCTGCGACGGCCGCCGTTGCTGCAATGGTGCGGGCCACCATATCGGCGCGGCGGGCGTCGATCGCGATCGCGGCGGCGGTGATCATGACCGACATGAGTGACAGCCAGATCAGCAGCGCGCCGAGGCTTGCGCCGGTGTCGATCGTGATACTGCCGCTGAGCTGTGCTCCCAGCGTTTCGCCGGCGAACTTCCACACCGGATGCGCCAGGGCCGCCAGGGGAAGCATCTGCAGGACGATCCAGAGCACCGGCAGAAGCGCCGCCGCAACAGCGGGGCCGACGACCGACTTCAGGAACGACAGCTCGCCTGGACGGATCGCCACGAGGCTTGCGAGCAGCCCGAGCGACGTCGCCGCGCCGACGAGACCCTTCGCGAGCGATGCGTCGATGAGATCGAGCGGAAGCGACGTCCCGATCAAGATGCAGATGAAGGCCGTGACGTTCCACACGAGAGGGGGAGGTCCTGCAGAGGATGAGACGCAAGGCAGCGGGATGCCCCGGGCCTGCCGCGACGTCAACGGAAATCGGGCACGCCAAAAGGGGGCAGTGTTATGCCCTGCTATTGCGAACGGCGCAGGGCGAGACGTGGCGTCGAGGTGCGAGACCAGAACAGCGGCGCGAAGGTGCTTGCCAGATATCCGACTTGCAGCGCTACGATCGCAGCGATCATGAGCAGCGCGGTTTCCGACCACGACAGGCGCGCGACTCCGATGGCGGCCAGAAGCGCGAGTTCCGCGAGCGCCACCGGCGCCAGCACCAGACAGTGCTGGCGCAGCCCGAGAACGGTGCCGCCGATCAAATTGCCAAGGAAAACAAATAACATAACCAAACCCTGCGCCCCCAAGATATCGGGCCGGGCCTAAGCCGGGGTTAACCCGCACGTCGCAGAGCCGCCGGCGCGGTGCCGGCCGGCGCTCGAATGGCCTGTGGTTTTGTTAGTCGATTAACATTCAGAACGGGCGCAGATCGCCGTAACTATAGGCAGCCCAATAATCGCGGCCGCCATACGGTCCATAGGCGCCGTAGAGCGGCGCGCAAGAGTAGCGATCGGGACAGCCGTGCCAGCAGACCCGCTTCCACTGGCAGACGTCGCCACGACAATATTGCAGCCGCTGACAATTGCCGCTGACCCGTTGCACGGTGCGCGGCGCTGGGGAAACGCTTAGTTCTGCGGCAGAAACGGCGGAGCCGCCGAGGGCGTCTATCAGCGGCAAGGCGACCATTCCCAACGCGATCGCGGGTAGCTTCCTGCGGGCCATCGAACCCTCAATTGGTTAACTCAAACCATCTCATTCACAGATAACGGGGAGATTGGACGAAAGCAAAGCCGGAGTGACGGCGCGCGGGGCATTGTCTCACCGCGGTGCGCCGGTGTCGCCGAATTGCCTCACCTCGTTAACATTATTTATCAATTGCATCGCAATATATCGCGTAACCTTGTGATTGTGATAGTCGGCGTGTTACGGCACGGCCGGAGTATTTAAATGTCGCGTGCGAATTTCATTCGGGTAATGTTATTGCTTGCGGCCGCCTGTTGTGTCAGCGGTTGCCATTACATGCCGACCAACGGTCCGACGAGCTCCGATGTCGTGGCCGGGCAGCGCGATCCTGAAAGCCTGCCCTATGCGATGGTCAGGATCACACCGCAGATCGAGAATGTGCTGGCATCATTCGCGCCGCAGCTCGCCGGCGGCATCCAGGGCCCGCCGCCGAAGGACATCCGCTTCGGCATCGGCGACGTCGTCAGCGTCACGATCTTCGAGGCCGCCGCCGGCGGTCTGTTCATTCCGGTCGAGGCCGGCGTGCGTCCCGGCAACTACATCACGTTGCCGAACCAGAACGTCGATACCGACGGCAACATCTCGGTGCCCTATGCCGGCGCGATCCGCGCCAAGAACCGCACGCCGACCGAAGTGCAGCGCTCGATCGTCGATGCGCTGAAGAACCGCGCGATCGAGCCGCAGGCCGTGGTCGCCCTGATCGAGCAGCGCACCTCGCTGATCTCCGTGCTCGGCGAGGTCAATTCGCCGAATCGCTTCCCCGCCAACGCCGCGGGTGAGCACGTGCTCGACGCCATCACGCGCGCCGGCGGCCCGAAAGGGCAGGGTTTTGACACATGGGTCATGCTCGAGCGCGACGGCAAGCGCACCACGGTGCCGTTCGGCCAGCTGGTCTACGAGCCCAAGAGCAACATCTACGCTCATCCCGGTGACACCATTTATGTCTACCGCGAGCCGCAGACCTTCGTCGCCTTCGGCGCCTCGGGCGCGCAGGGCCAGTTCAATTTCGAGGCCTGGCGCATCTCGCTCGCCGAAGCCGTCGCCAAGGCGGGCGGCCTGAACGACTCCTCGGCCGATCCGGCCTCGGTGTTCGTCTATCGCGGCGAATTGCCGGAAGTGGCCGCCAAGCTTGGCGTCGACGTCAGCAAATATTCAGGGCCGATCATCCCGGTCGTCTACAACATCAATTTCCGCGATCCGGCCGGTTATTTCCTGGCTACGCGTTTCCAGTTGCGCAACAAGGACGTGCTCTATGCGTCGAACGCGGCATCCGTCGAGGACGCCAAGGTGATGCAGCAGATCCGCCTCGTGACCGCAACGGCGAACGATCCGATCGTGGCCGCCTACAACGCAACCTTACTTCGTAATTCGATCAAGCTTGCGCCCTGATACTGGGGCGTGAGCCGGCACGGCCGGCTTCATGACACGTTTGCGATTAGCTTCCGGCTCAAGCGAGGCGATGCCGTGGCCGGTGCGCTGGTCATCGTGGCTGTTCTGCGCCGTCGTCGCTTTGGCGCCGCTGCCACTCGGCTCGGTCGGTACAGTTGCGCCCGCGATCTGGTCGATCCTGCTCGGGATTGCACTGCTCGGGGTGTTGCCGATGCGCCTGCGCGGCAGTCAGCTCGCGATCCTCGCCGTGACCGTGCTGTTGACGGCGCTTGCCATGCTGGTGCTGCACGAACAGTCGGCCGTCCGGCCCTGGTCGGGTGTGGCGCCGAACGCGTTGTGGGCGCAGGCCGGCAAATTGCTGCCTGCCGAGCTGCCGCCGGCCGTGTCGATCGCGCGCGGTCAGCCGTTCTATTCGATCGGCGTCGGGATCGTTTGCCTGCTGAGCTTCGCCATCGGAGTCGTGCTCGGTGCCAACCGTAGACTGGCGCGCGGGTTGTTGCGGGCGGTGGCCGCGGCGGGCCTGGTCTATGCGATCTGCGGCATCATCACTTTCGCGATCGATCCCACCCGGATCTACCTGCTGCACGAGAAGCAGGCGCACCTGGCGTGGCTGACATCTCCCTTCGTCAATCGCAACACGGCCGGCATCTATTACGGTTGCTGCGCGCTGATCTGGCTGTTGTTCGGCTGCGAACTGATCGAGCGGCATTGGCCGCCGCGCCGTGCCGGCCTGTCACGGCTGATCGCGCGCCTCGATATGCCGGCGCGGCGCCGGCTCGCCGGCCATGCGTTCGGCTGGCTCACTTGCCTGCTGGCGATGTTTCTGACCGGCTCGCGCGGCGGCGTCGGGATCTCGCTGCTCGCTGCGGTCGCAGTTGCCGCGATCTTCTTTCGCAACCGCGTGCCGCACCGCTACGGCATGATCGTGGCGCTCGGCGTCGGCAGCCTGGTCGCGCTGGCACTGATGCAGCTTCTCGGCGGCGGTGTCGGCGCGCGCTTCAGCACGATGGGCCTGTCGGACGAGGGACGGTTCTCGACCTATCGCGCAACGTTGCGGATGATCTGGGATCACCCGTGGCTCGGCGACGGTTTCGGGACCTTCGAATGGGTCTATCCGGCCTATCGCACCGACGACATCTCGCTGCGCGGGACCTGGAACCGGGCGCATAACAGCTGGCTCGAACTGGCGTCCGACGGCGGAATGTTAATGGCCGGTGCCGCCATGATCGCGCTGCTCGCAGCGTTCGGCGTGCTCGCGCATGGCGTGCGGACACGTCGCCGCGACGTGATCGTGCCGCTCGCGGCGCTCTGCGCGTCGGCCGCCGGCGCGCTTCATTCGTTGATCGATTTCTCGCTCCAGATCACCGGATATGCCGTTGTAATCGCGGCCTTGCTCGGGGCGGGCCTGTCGCAATCCTTCCGCTCGGGCAGGGGCGGCGGCGGCTCCGACCGTGACGCCCGTGTGACGGTCGGGCGGCCGGTTAACGCTGATTTCGCGCGCCAACGCCCGGCCGCGGCTGGCGAGGCTATTTAATTGGCGCGATAACTGTGACTATGCTAACGAACTGTTAGTATTCGTTAGGGAGATGGCTGTGTTCACATTTGAGCGATCCGGCGGCTTTTCCGCTCCGCGCCTGACGATGTTGGTGGTGATGTTGGCGCTCGCGATGCCCGGTGGCGCGGCGCTGGCGGAAACTCCTGGCGGGCTGATCCAACTGTCCCAGGCGGTCGCCAATTTCAAGGCCAGCCCGGAGCAACTGCTGACCCAATATCCGAATGCGGGCGTAGAATTGACCTCGCGGGCGCGCGACTTCGCCCTCAACGATCCGACATCGCTCGATCCGTTGATTGCGCTGCTCGCCAAGGCAAGCAAGGACCAGAAGACGGCGATCGCCGCCGGCCTCGCCCAGGCCGCGCGCATCGTGGTCCGCAGCAACCAGCCCTACGCGACGCGCATCCAGCAGGCGATTGCCGACACCAAGGATCTCGACACCGTGATGGCGTTTGCCGCTGCGTCGGGTGACAGCGGCACCGCCGCAACCGGCGCCGGCGGCGCGGGCAGCGCCGGTGCATCCGGCGGCCAGACCAGCGCGCTGGTCGCCAGCGGCGCCGGCGGCGGCACGCTCGAGGCCATCGACGGCAACAGCGTGAACACCGGCATCTTCAGCTTCACCTCGTCGGTCAGCAGTTCTGGCAGCACGACGACCGGTACGGCCACGGGCACCGGCACCACCCTCATTTCGACAGTCACCCCCTGAGCGGACGTCCGATCGCCAATGGAGAACTTTCTGCAGCAACGCGCTTCGGTGTCGGCGGCGGGACGCTTCCCAGGATCATTGGAGGGCGCGAGGGCAGGATCCATCCTGCCGGCGCGGCGATAGGACGAAATGCTTCAGCGCAACCAGATTTCGCCGTCTGTCGATCTGAGAAATCGTCCGGCCGAACTGCCGTCGCTGGCGGAAACCTTCGACGCCTTCGTCACCTATCTGCTCCGGCAATACTGGGTCATCCTCGGGACCGCCGCGCTCTGCCTGTTCGGCGGCATCTGCTATCTGATGACGGCGGCGCCGAGCTATACGGCGCTTGCCACGATGATCATCGACACGCGCAAATTCCAGGCCTTCCAGCAGCAATCGCCGGTGAGCGAGGCCCCGGTCGATTCCGCCGCGGTCGAGAGCCAGGTCGAAATCCTGAAGTCGGAGAATGTGGCGCTCGCGGTGATCCGCGACCTCAAGCTCAACGAGGATCCGGAATTCGTCGGCTCGCGGGCCGGCGCGGTAGGAGCCGTGCTCGATTTCGTGTCCGGCCTGCTCGCCGGCGGTGCGCCGCCCACCGAGTTCGACCGGACCCGGCGCGCGGTCCGCACGTTCCAGAAGCAGCTCGATGTCCGCCGCCGCGGCATGACCTATGTGATCGAGGTCAGCTTCCGCTCGCTCGATCCCGAGCGCGCGGCGCAGATCGCCAACGCCGTCGCCGACGCCTACATCGTCGACCAGCTCGATTCCAAGTATCAGGCGACGCGTCGCGCCAGCGTCTGGCTGCAGGACCGCATCCAGGAGCTGCGCACGCAGGCATCCAACGCCGAGCGCGCGGTGCTCGACTACAAGAAGACCAACAACATCGTCACCTCCAGCGGCAAGCTGCTCAACGAGCAGCAGCTCGGCGAGCTCAACACCCAGCTGCTCCACGTGAAGTCGCAGGTCACCGACGCCAAGGCCAAGCTCGACCGCATCGAGGCGGTGGTGAAGGGGGGCGTCCCCGATGCGACGGTGGCCGATACCCTGAACAATCAGGTCATCACCAAGCTGCGCTCGCAATATCTCGAGCTGGCCAACCGCGAGGCCGACTGGTCGTCGCGCTACGGCTACAATCACTTGGCCGCCGTCAACCTGCGCAACCAGATGCGCGAGATCCAGTCGTCGATTGTGGACGAGCTGAAGCGGCTCGCCGAAAGCTACAAGAGCGACTATGCGATCGCCCTGCAGCGCCAAAACGAGATCGAGCGCGCCGTGAATGACTCGGTGTCGCAGTCGCAGTCGACCAACCAGGCGCAGGTCACGCTGCGCGAGCTCGAGAGCTCGGCGCAGACCTATCGCTCGCTCTACGACAATTTCCTGCAGCGCTACATGGAAAACGTGCAGCAGCAGTCGTTCCCGGTCAGCGAGGCGCGGGTGATCACCCGTGCCTCGCGTCCGCTCAGCAAGAGCCATCCGCAAACCTTGGTCGTGCTCGCGCTCTCGGCGCTCGGCGGCCTGATCGCCGGGCTCGGGCTCGGCGTGTTGCGCGACCTCTATGACCGGGTGTTCCGCACCGCTGAAATGGTCGAGACGATCCTCGAGGCCGACTGCGTCGCCATCGTTCCCCGCGTCTCGCCGGGCCAGATCAAGGCGCCGGTCGCCGGTCGTCCCAATCTGCCGATCGGTCCGCGCACGATCCGGCGCGGCGACGAGCCGGTGCTGTGGGCGGCGATCGATTCGCCATTCTCACGGTTCTCGGAAGCGATCCGCTCGATCAAGGTCAATGCCGACCTCAACGTCACCAAGCCGTCAAAGATCCTCGGCCTGACCTCGGCGCTGCCCAACGAGGGCAAGTCGACGCTGGCCTTCGTATTTGCGCAACTGGTTGCCCAGAGCGGGGCCCGCGTGCTCCTGATCGATTGCGATCTGCGCAATCCCTCGCTCAGCCGCAAGGTCGCCGCGACTGCCGAGCGCGGCATCCTCGACGTGCTGTCGAACAATGCGACATTGCAGGACACGCTATGGCGCGATCCTGAGACGGGCCTCGCCTTCCTGCCTGGCGCCACGCGATCGCGCATCGCCCATTCGCACGACGTACTGGCCTCCGACCAGATGAGGGATTTCATCGACGGGGCCCGCAGCCATTATGACTACGTGATCGTCGATTTCCCGCCGCTCACGCCGGTGGTCGATGTCCGCATCACCGCCCACTTCGTCGATTCCTTCGTCTTCATCGTTGAATGGGGCAAGACCCAGGTGCAGGTGGTCGAGCGCGCGTTGCGCAGTGCGCGAGCGGTCAACGAGAACCTGCTCGGCGTCGTGCTCAACAAGGCCGATATTGCCGCGATGAGCCGCTATGGCGGCTACGGCGGCAAGAACTACTACTACAACTCGCATTATGGGCGATATGGCTACACCGAGTGAGACGCACGGCGGGATGCCCGGGCGCGCAGCCGCCTGGCTTGCGCGCGGCGTGCTGGCCGCGGTCGCGTGCTCGTCCGTCGCCTGGGGCGCGACCACCTTGCCGGCCCTTGTCGACCAGACCCGGCTCGACGGCGCAAAGGACCTGATCCTTCGCAACGTACCGGTCAGCGACGCCGAGCTCGACGACCTCGGTCCGCTGCTGTCGCGCGCCGTGGCGGAGAAGGATTGCATGCCGGCCATCGATCGCAGCGTGGCGGTGATCCGGCTGCGGCTCGCCGAGAACGCGCTCGCATCCGGCGCGCAGGTCGACGCCCGGATGGGCGAGCTTGACGAAGCGGTCCGCAAATCGCTCGGCTGCGCGCCGGCCGATCCCTATCTTTGGCTCGTGCTGTTCTGGCTTCGTAATATACGGCAGGGCTTGAGCGACGCCAATTTCGAACTGCTGCGGATGTCGTACCGGCTCGGACCCAATGAGGGCTGGATCGTGGTCAAGCGCAGCGCGATGGCGCTCGCAATGTTCGACGCGCTGCCGTCTGACCTTTCGTCCGACGTGGTCGCCGAGTTCGCGCGTCTCGTGAAGACCGAACTGTACACCGAGGCAATCGATCTCCTGAAGGGACCGGGCTGGGCGCACCGTGACAAGCTGCTGGCCGGCCTCGCAGCTGTCCCGCAACGGAACGTCGATATCCTGACCCGCACCATGGCCGACATTGGATACGATCTCGACAGCCGCTCGCCGGCGGAACGGCGCATTTGGCAGCACAAATCGAACGACCGCCTCGACGAGCCTGCCCGAATGCCGCCGGAGGCGAGTGCTAGGCCATGACGATGGAATTCAGCGTCGGACAGCACAACGCGCACTACGAGGGCCTCTATTCGGCGCAGGAACGCGACTGGCGCCGCGTCTGCGCGGTCGACAAGGCCGATCATATCGCCGGCTTGCTCGGCGCAGCCGTCGCGAAGGTCGGCAATGTGCTCGAGGTCGGCTGCGGCACCGGCGCCGTGCTGGCGCGGCTGTCGGCGATCGGCATCGGCCGTGACTTCACCGGCATCGACGTGATCGATCCCGCGACCAACCTGGAGATCGGCGGCGCCGCTTCAGCCCCGTTTCGCTGGTCCAGCTATGACGGCGCGACGATCCCGTTCGCCGACGGATCGTTCGACCTCGTCTATGCCAGCCACGTCCTGGAGCACGTGCCCGAACCGCGCGCATTCCTGCACGAGCTCGCCCGGGTCGCGCGGACCTTCGTCTATGTCGAGGTGCCGTGCGAGCTGCATGCGCGGACCAATCGCCGGGCGTTGCAATCGACGCTCGACATCGGCCATATCAATTTCTACACGCCCGACACGTTCCGCCTGGTGCTGGAGACGGCGGGGCTCCATGTCACGGGCTTCGGCACCTATGACCACAGCCTGCCGGTTCACGCGTTCCATTCGTCGCGGGTGAGGGGGCTCGCCAAAAGCATTGTGCGGAAGTCGCTGTTGTCGGTCGGCCCGGCGTTCGCGACCCGGCTTGCGACCTATCATTGCGGGGCGCTCTGCCGGCGCGACGAGGCGCAGGCGCTGCCGCGGGATCGGTAAACCATGGCGCCGCGCGTGGTCGTCTTCAACAACATGATCACACCGTACACCAACCGTCTCTACAACGAGCTGGCCAGCCGAGGGCTGGATCTTGCCGTGCTGTCCTGTACACCGCAGGAGGCCGATCGCTCGTGGGCCGGCTCGTTCACGCCGCGCTACGTCACGCGCACGGTGCCGGGTGTATCGATCCCGCTGTCGCGGTCGCGTCACACCCATGTCAATATCGGGATCGGGCGCGCCTTGAATGCGCTCGCGCCCGACCTGCTGTTCGTCAACGGTCTCTACCCCTCGATGTTGGCCGGCGCGGCATGGGCGCGCGCCAACGGCAAGGCGCTCGCGCTGACGATCGACGGCTGGCGCGAGACCATGCCCAACACCGCCTATCACCGTCTGGCGCGGCCCTGGCTGCTGCGCCAGTGCGGCGCGGTGGTGTGTTGCAGCGACAAGGGCAGGGCGTATTTCCGCGGCGAAGGCGTGCGCGCCGACGATCTGTTCGTGGTGCCGTTGGTGCCGGCATGGGATCCGCCGGCGGTCGTGCCGGCATTGGACGACCGTCCATTTCATCTGCTCTGGTGCGCCCGCCTCAATGACGACGCCAAGAACGCCATCTTCTTCGAGAACGTCGCGATTGCGCTTGGTGGGATCCTGCCAGGGCTGAAGGTGCGTGTGGTCGGGTCCGGCGCCGCCGAACGGCGCATGCTGGCGCGGCTCGGCGGTGCCGGCATCGACGTCTGCCATGACAGCTACCTGCCGTGGCAGGCGATATCGGACGCTTTTCTGCAGTCGCGGCTGCTGCTGCTGCCCTCATTGCTGGAACCGTGGGGCCTGGTGTGCAACGAGGCCCTGCAGTGCGGTGTTCCCTGCCTGGTGTCGCCCCATGTCGGGGCAGGCGGCGAGTTGGTCCGTGACCAGGATAACGGCTATGTTTGCGCGCTCGATGAACAGATTTGGGTGGAGGCGGCGCGCGGCTTGCTCGAACATCCCGCGCGCTGGGAGGCGATGTCGCGACAGGCCCGGCAGAGCGTGCGACGCGACGCGCTTGCCGACGCCGCGGCGCGCTTCACGGCCGCGGTCGATCATCTCTTGAGGGCACCGGCCCGGCAGGAGGCCGTGCAATGATCGGCAGATGGTGGCTGCGAACCGATCTCTTTCTGCACGCCTATCTGGTCATGGTGCTCGGCTGCATCTATTTCCTGTTCAATTTCATCGAGGGCATCTCGTTCGCGGAAAGGGCCGGGGAATCCACGCTGTTCCGCGGCGCATGGCTGCTGCTCTACATCCTCTTGATGCTGCACATTGCGATCGATCGGAATCGCTTCGGCCTGCTGATGCTGCAGTCGCATCTCTATCTGACGTTCATCGCCTTCGCTCTGGTATCACTGGCGCTGAGCGCCGACCCCGCCGGCTCGTCGATCAAGTTCGCGATGTATGTCCTGACCACGATGTTCTCGGCATGGGTCGTGATCAGCTGCCCGGTCGATCGCCTCGTCGATACGCTGTTCCGGATCGGGATCGTGGTGCTGATCGTTCACGTCCTGCTGTTTCCGGTGATCGGCTCGCAATGGGATTACGACCCGCTGCACCGGCCGACGGTGCTCGGAACCCAGGCCTATGCCGGCGTGTTCGGCCACAAGAACCTCGCGGGCGCTTTCTTCGGTCTCATGGTGCTGATCTGCTTCGTGCGCATGCTGGCAGGACCGCGGCGCCAGTTCGGCTGGACGCTGCTGCTGATGGGATGTCATCTGTTTGCGCTCGCCGCGGCCGGCGCCGCAGGTCCGCTGATCAGCATGTTGACGGCGCTTGCCGTGACCTTCGGGCTCGTGCTCGTGGTGCTCGGGCACAGGGGGGCTGCCTCGATCTACTGGCTTGGCCTTGCTCTTGTTGCGCTCGTCGTGTTCGCCCTGCCGAGCGACGAGTTGTATGGGCTGGTCGGCCGCAGCGGAAACCTGACCGGCCGCTCGTTCCTCTGGTCGGTCTGGCCGCACTTCTTCTGGCAGCACCCCTGGCTCGGCTATGGGTTTTCGGGATTCTTCAACGAACTGCCGAACTCGCCGGTGAACGAGTTGACGAGCATGGCTCCGTGGAACACCGAGTTCGGCTCGTTCGAGAACTCCTATCTCGACGCCTTTCTCCAGTTCGGCCTGCTCGGCGGTGCGCTCTATATGCTGCTGCTGGCGCGCGCGTTGTGGAACACGATCGTCTTTGCGTTCGAGCGGACAGGGATGTACTGGCTGGCACCATTCGCGATGCTGCTGTTCGTCGTGATCGCGTCGGCCAATGACTCCAGCCAGCTGCTGCACAACTATTTCGGCTGCGTGCTGGTGTTCTGGTGCTATTTCGGCCCGGAGGCCAGGCTGCAAATGGCGCCGCGGCGGACTTTCAACAGATTGCGGGTGAGTGAGGCGTGAGTGCGTTGACCGACAGGCTGGACCGGGTGGCGGCTCAGACCCGGGTCGCCGGTGCCGTGAGCGGATTGCTCCGCCGGCTGCGGCGTGCCGGGGGCAATGTCGCGCTCGGCCTGATCGATCAGGCGCTGCTGAGCGGCTCAGCCTTCGTGCTGACGATCGTGCTCGCCAATGTGCTCGATATCAATTCCTTCGGCAGGTTCAGCGTCGCCTGGTCGCTCTCGATCCTGATCGAGGCGGTGTTTCTGCGCGGCCTGTTCGACGACGGCTTGCCGGCGACTGCGCACCGCATCCCGAAATCGCTATGGCCGCAGCTGCGGCTCGGCCTCTATCTGTCGTCGCTGCTCGTCTCGGGTGCGCTCGGCCTGCTGCTGGTGAGTGCGGGCCTTGTGATCGCAGCCGTCGGCGGGGAGGCCGGCGGGCTCGTGATCGCAACCGGGCTTGCGATCCCGGCGGTTCGCCTGCAGAGCATGCTCCGCCGGATCTGCTATCTCGACGGCAGACTGCCGCGCGCGCTGGCGTCCTCGCTGACCTATTGCGTGGCGCTGGTCGTCTCGGCCGGGCTGATGATCGCACTCAAGCTCACCGGCCCCGCTGCGGCGATGGCGTGTATCGCGATCTCGGCCGCGTTCGCCGGCAGCTTGCTGCTGGCCCACACCAGCGAGCTGGCCTGGCCGCAAGCCAGAATCTTCCGCGGCTCGCTGCGGCGGCTGTTTCGGAACGGGCGCTGGTTCGTCGCGACCTCGCTCACCTACTGGATCGGCAGCATCGGGCTGATCCCGGTGTGCGGCTTTCTGATCGGGCTGGACGCGAGCGCGTCGCTGCGGATCCTGCTCTTGGTGTTCGCACCCCTCAGCCAGTTCTGCGCGACGATGTTCTCGGTTCGTCTGCCGGAAATCGCGGCCGAACTGCGCGCCGGCCGGCGCAGCGCAGTCGCCGCGGCCGCGCGCGAAAATGCCCTGCTGCTCGGTTCGATCGCCGCCGCCTATGGCGCGGTGGTCGTGCTGTTCGGCCAGCGCATTCTCGCGCTTGTCATTCACGGACAGAGCTATGAGATCGGCACCGGCAGCCTCGCCTTGATGGGAGCTGCGATGGCGCTCGACGCGGTGTGGCTGGGCCTCGCGCTGCCGCTGTTTGCGACCGGCAAGCCGCAGCGATTCATGCTGAGCCGGATTGCCGGCCTCGTCGCGCTGTGCTGCGTCCTGCCGTTCGCGGCCGAGGCCTGGCAGGTGATGGGCGCGGTCGCGGCGATGGTGGCCTCCAGCGCGGCGTCGGTGATCACGGTTGTGCTGACCAATTCGGCGCGGGAGCGGACATGACCGACGACGCGCGCGGCGGCTCGCTCGAAAAGCTGCACATCGGCGCCTTCAATTGCGGCATCGCGGGCTGGATCAATACCGACATCACGATGCACCTGTGGATCGCGCGGATTCCGTTCGCGGCGAAAGCGCTGCATCTCGCTGGCCTCCTCAGCGATGCCCGCTATGCCGAGCATCGCCAGGGCAAGTTTGCCGGGCTCCGCCACATGAACCTGACCAGGCCGCTGCCGTTCACGGACGGCAGCCTCTCGGCGGTGTTCAGCGCGCACGTCTTCGAGCACCTGTTTCCCGACGAGATCGAGCGGCTGGCGCGCGAGATCGCGCGGGTGCTGGCGCCTGGCGGGGTATGTCGCATCGTCGTCCCCGACATGGACCGGATCGTCGCGCTCTACGATCCGGCGGCGCCGCAGGCTTTCCTCAAGGGCGTATTCGAGATCGATCGCCGCAAGGAGGCCGCCTTCGCGCATCACTGGGGCTTTACCCGCGCCTCGCTCGCCGCGCTGTTCCGCGACGCCGGCTGTTCGCAAACCCACACCCGTGCCTATCGCGAGGGCGTCTGTCCCGACATCGACCGGCTCGACAACCGGCCGGACGAGTCGATCTTCTTCGAGGCCATCAAGTGAGCGCGACAGGAAAATCGATGCATCGTAGCGTGAGGGATCGCGCATGCCGTGCTAGAGCGAACCGACCGGTAGCAGGAGAGTGACCTTGCTGGGTGCGATTCAAGCCCGATTTTCCAATGCAGCGCGCCAGCGGCGCGGCGAATTCCTCGTCCGCACCGTGAACCTGCCGCTCGATGCGAAAATCCTCGATCTTGGCGGCGGCACCGGCCGGCACATTCGCGCGATCCTGCCGCGCCATACCGACATCACGGTCTGCGACATCTCGACCGACGATCTCAAGGCCGCGCGCGAGCGCTTCGGCTTCAAGACGGTCCTGCTGCGGGAGACCGAGCGCTTGCCGTTCGACGATCAGGCGTTCGACTTCTGCTTCTGCTCGTCGGTGATCGAGCATGTCACCGGGCCGAAGCAGGATGTCGTCACGATCGAGGACGGAGCGGCGTTTCAGAGCATCGCGCGCGAGCATCAGAACCGTTTTGCGGGCGAGATCTCGCGGGTCGCAAAGTCCTTCTACGTGCAGACGCCGTACCGGTACTTTCCGATCGAAAGCCATACCTGGCTGCCGGGCATCATCGTCCTGCTGCCGAGGCGGCTGCAGATCGCGCTGATCGAGCGGTTCAATCGCTTCTGGTTCAAGCGCACCGCGCCCGACTGGCATCTGTTCGACTGGCGCGAGATGACCGAAACGTTTCCGGACGCGAAGATCTATCGCGAACGCTATCTCGGCATGACCAAATCGCTGATGGCGATCAAGGCGTGAGACAGCTATCCGCCTGCACGTCAGTCGTCGCGCCGGGCCAGGATGTTGATCAGCGTGCCCACTGCGGGCTGGCGATCGAGTGCCGGCGGCAGCGGGGAGCCGGCAAAGCTGCTCCCCAGCATCGTGAGGCCATGTTGTCGGAGCAGACCCTGCATGGCCGCCGGCGAGGTGTCGAATCTGGAGAATGCGAGATAGCGAAACAGCGGCCGCGCCGACACGCGTGAAGAGGCCGCATGCGCGAGCTTGTAGCTCCGTCGCAGCAGCGATCCGCGGTTGGGGATCGAGAGCAGCAACCGCCCCCCGGGCATGAGCACGCGATGCATCTCGGCGAGGCACTGCGCCACGTCGGGAACATATTCCAGCACGCTCGCGCACAGCGCGCCGTCGAAGGATCGATCGGGAAACGGCAGGCTTGCGATGGTCGGGATCTGCTGGAATGTGAGCCGCCCGGCGAGCGTGCCGTCGGCGCTGTGGCCGCGAGCCGCCGCAATCATCTCCGATGATGCGTCGACGCCGGTGACGTCGCAGCCGCGTGCGGCGAGCAGGCGGGACAGCGTTCCGGTGCCGCAACCGGCGTCGAGCCAGCGCTGTCCGTTGAGGTCCGCGTTCCCGAGCAGGCCGAACATCGCGGCCGTCCGTGCCTTGAAGGTGCGGCTCTGATGCAGCATCTCCCACCCCGACGAAATCTCGTCGTGAAAGCGGATTTCGGGTCGCTCGCGGGTCTGGCCCATGGTGGCCATGATATTCCCTACCAGTGGAAGCCGCTCACTTTGGCGCGCACCTGTTCGGGCAATCCGATCTCCGACAGTTCGAGCACGACCTGGTCGGGACGGGTCGCCGTCAGCGCCGCAACGAAGCGCGGATCGGCCGTCGTCAGCACGATAATGTCGGCCCATTCGATGGTTGCCGTCACGTCGTCGTTCAACAGGCCGACCAGCTCCGGATTGCGCATCAGGAAATCCCGGTTGGCGCCGATCAGTTGCGACAGCTGCACATTGGGGTCGTAGATCCGGATGTCGCGCCGCTGACCGCGCAGGCTCTTCACCAGCCTCACGAAGGGACTGTCGCGGACGTCGTCGGTGCCGGCCTTGAAGCTGATGCCGAGAAATGCAATGCGGCGGCCCTCATGCGACAGGATCCAGTCGGCGCCGCGCGACATGATCATGTCATTGCTCGGCAGGATGCTCTCAAGCACCGGCGTCGACAGTCCGCGGCTGTGCGCAAGGTGTTTCAGCGCCTTGACGTCCTTGGGCAGGCACGAGCCGCCGAACGCAAAGCCCGGCCGCAAATAGGCCGGCGAGATGTTGAGCCTCGTGTCCTGCATGAAGATGTTCATGACGTCGCGGCCGTCGATGCCGAGCGTCTTCGCGATGGTGCCGATCTCGTTGGCAAAGCTGACCTTGAGCGCATGCCAGCTGTTGTCGACATATTTTACCAGTTCCGCGGTCTCGACCGGCGGCGTGATCTTGGCGCCGGGCAGATCCTTGTAGAGCGCCATGACGCGGTCGGCGGTTTCCTGGTTGAAAGCGCCAACCACGGTCTTGGACGGCGCGTTGAAATCCGCAATGGCGCTGCCCTCGCGCAGGAACTCGGGATTGAAGGCAAGGTCGAAATCGCGTCCGATCCTGTTGCCGGAGGCTTCCTCGATCAGGGGGCCGACGGTGCCGCGGGTGGTGCCAGGCAGCACGGTGGAGCGGATCGTCACGGTGTGCGGCGCGTTCTTGGCGCGCAGTCCGCGGCCGATCTCGATTGCGACCTGTCGGATCGCGGTCAGGTCGAGGTTGCCGTTGCCGGACGAGGGCGTGCCGACGCAGACCATCGATATGTCGCTGTTGACGATCGCTTCGGTGGCATCGGTGGTCGCGGTCAGCTGACCGGTTGCCACCGCGCGCGCCACCTTGTCCGAGATGCCCGGCTCGACGACCGGCGATCTACCTCCGCGGATCAGGTCGACCTTCGCAACGCTCTTGTCGACGCCGATGATCTGGTGGCCGAGCTCGGTGAAGCAGGCGGCGCAAACCGTTCCGACATAGCCGAGGCCGAAAATGCTGACGTTCATGCTTCGACCTTCAACAATCCAGGACGTGCGCGTGGCCGCGGCCGCATCGCGTTTGACGTGAGTGAGGCGGCTGCGCGTTCAAGACGATGCCCGCCCGGCGGCTGCGTTCGCGCTGGAAGGTTGCGAGGTCGGCCGCTCGGCGGGGGCATGCGCGCGCGGTGCACGGCTTTGCGCGGGGACCTTCCCGGCGAACAACGCCTCATAGGCCGCGAGCAGCTTCGGCTCCTCATGCGTCCACGACAGCGCCCGCTCGACGCGGTTGCGGCCAAATGCCCCCATCGTCTGCCGCAATGACGGATCGTCGATCAACGCGATGATCTTGCTGGCGAAATCCTTCGGGTCGTTCTTCGCAGCATAGAGCGAGGCGTCGAGCGCCGAGCGGCGGCCTTCGCGAACGTCGAACTGAACGATCGGCCGTCCGAGCGCCATGTACTCCATGATCTTGTTCATGGTGGAGATGTCGTTCATCGGCGTGACGCGGTCCGGATTGACGCAGACGTCAGCGGTCGAGAGCATCGTGAACAGCGCCTCATCCGCGATGGCGCCGGTGAAGTTCACGTAGTCGGAGAGCTGCATCTCCTCGCAGAGCTTGACCACCGCATTCCACTCCGGCCCGGTGCCGGCGATGTTGAACTGGATGTCGGTGCGGCCGAGATCGTGCACGATGTGGCCGATCGACTGCAGCAAGAGATCAATGCCTTCCGACTGGCCGATCACGCCGACATAGCCGACGCTGTAGCGCCGGCCACGGCGCCAGGCCGGATCGGCCGGCCGCGAGCGCACCCGGTCGAGATTGGGGCCGGATCGCACCACGAAAACCCGGTTGGCCGGCATGCCGCCGCGCGTGATCGCGATCTCGCGGTAGGATTCGTTGGTCGCGACCGAGATGCTCGCCGTCTTGAAGGTGAGATATTCGACCAGCCGCAGCAGCTGCCAGAAGAAGTCCCTGCGGCCGAATTTTGCTTCGTAGAGCTCGGGATTGACGTCGTGATGATCGAACACGAAGCGCTTGCCGCCGAGCTTGAACAACAGGCCGATCAGGAAGATCAGGTCGGGCGGATTGCAGCCCTGGATCACGTCGAAGCCGTGCTTCCACGCCACCTTGATCGCGAGCAGCGTCTCCCAGAACAGCGCGACCGGATATTCGATCAGGTAGGCGGCGATCCCACGCGCTTCCACCGGCATCGGATGGCGATAAATGTGAATGCCCTCGAGGCATTCGTAGGATTCGTCATGGCCGCGCCCCTTCGGGCAGATCACGGAAACTTCATAGCCCGCCTTGCGCAGCGACGTTGCTTCGCACCACACCCTGCGATCGAAAGGAACCGGAAGGTTCTCGACGATGATCAGGATCCGCCGCGGTGATGGTTCAGCTCTCGACATCTGAGATGATCTATACCATTGACCTAACAACATCACAATCCGACTAACATCGGCATTAACATGCGCGGCTTCCACTATGCAATCCCGGCACCGATGTGACGGCGACGAGACAGGGACATGGCAGGCAGAGTGAGGGATTTGGGCCAAAGGGCATTGATTGCGCTGGTTTTGAGCGCGCTGCTGCCGCTGGCCTACAAATGGCCGCTGCAGTGGAATAGTTCGACGTCAAACAATGCGCTGACTGCGAGCCGCGTGAACGCGGTGATCCCTCCGACGCTTTTCGGCATGACGATCAACGCGATCGGGCAGTCACCGCCAAAGTCGCAGCCCTGGCCCGAGCTCAAATTCGACGGCGTTCGGCTGTGGGGTGCGATCTACTGGGCGCAGATCAATCCGGCGCCCGGCATCTACAATTGGGCGCGCTTCGACGCCATCCTTGCCGCGGCGGAGCGCGAGCACGTCGAGATCGTTCTCAATCTCGCCTATACGCCGCGCTGGGCCGCGTCGGTGAAGGATGCGCCGCCGGCGTTCACGCCCGGCGCAAGCTCACCGCCGGCCGACCTGGCGTCATGGGATGACTGGGTGCGCGCGGCCGTGGCGCGCGCCGCCGGCCGCATCAAATACTGGGAAATCTGGAACGAGCCCGAGGATCCCAAATATTACTCGGGCAACATCGCGACCATGGTCCAGCTGCAGAAGCGGGCCTACGAGATCATCAAAGCCAGCGATCCCACCCTGACCGTGCTGACACCGCCGTCCAACGGCACGCCGGACGGATATCGCTGGCAACAGGCCTTCATGGCGCAAGGCGGCGGACAATATGCCGATGTGTTCGCCTTTCACGGCTATACGAGCGAGCCCGAGGCGGTGATTGGAATCATTGCGCGCTTCAAGAAAATCCTTGCCGCGCACGACCTGTCCGCGAGGCCGATCTGGGACACCGAGGCCGGCTGGTCGTCCTATGAGGACAATCCGGACGGGTGTCTCGCACGCGCCTACATCCTGAAATGGATCAGCGGCGTCGACCGGTTCTATTGGTACGAGTTTGCCGGAGGCGGCAGCGACTTTGGAAAATTATGGGACCCGGCGCGCGGGCTGCTGCCGAGCGGAATTGCCTACCGCACGATCCAGTCCTGGCTGGTCGGTGCAAGCGTCGTGGCAGCAGGCAGGACGTCGCCGACGACCTGGCGCGTCGAGCTTCGCATGCCGGATGGCCGTAACGGCTTGATCCTCTGGACCACCAAAGGCCGGTCCGTTTATCGGGCCGACCCGCGTTTTAGCCTTTACGAGGGCCTCGACGGCGGCGAAGGGCCTGTCGCCAACGGCGAAGTCGAGATCTCGCCAAAACCGGTCCTATTGCTGGAATGATAACAATGTTAAGTCTCCGGCAATAAGATAATTATGACGATGTTCTTAGCTTCATTGCGGGCGTTGGGCGCGATACAAGGAGCGCTGTTAACTTGAGGCGATTGACCGACTGTGAAGCAGATCGCGCAAAACTATAAGAGCGGCGAGCTCAAGCTGATCGATGTGCCGGCGCCGCGCTGCCGTCCCGGCGGGGTTTTGGTGCGCACGGCGTTCTCGGCGGTGTCGACCGGCACCGAGATGATGAAGTTCACCGAAGGCCGCCTGTCGCTGCTCGGCAAGGCGCGCGCGCGACCTGACCAGGTTGCCAAGGTGATGCGCTCGGTCCGTCAGCAGGGGTTGGCTGCGACCTATCAGAAGGTGATGAACCGCCTCGATTCCTACACGCCGCTCGGCTACTCGCTGTCAGGCACCGTCGTGGAAGTGGGCGAGGGCGTCGGCGGCTTCTCGGTCGGACAGCGCGTCTGCTGCGGCGGCAATCAATATGCAACCCACGCCGAATATAATTGGGTACCGGTGAACCTCTGCGTGCCGCTGCCGGACAGCGCTGCGCTAGACCAGGCCGCATTCACCACGATCGCCTCGATCGCCCTGCAGGCGATGCGCCAGTCGGAGATCCGTTTCGGCGAGACCGCCTGCGTGATCGGGCTTGGCCTGATCGGCCAGATCATGGTGCGGCTGCTGCGCAGCGCCGGTGTCGTGGTCGCCGGGCTCGACCGGCTGGAGGCGCGATGCCGCCAGGCGGAGGCTGCGGGCGCCGCGGTCTGCGCCGTCGCATCGGATGATGCCGCGGCGGAATTCCGCGCCCGGATCGACCAGCTGACCGCAGGCAACGGCGTCGATTGCGTGTTCATCACCGCGAGCAGCGACGATCCCGATCTCGCATCGCGTTCGGCGGCGCTGCTGCGCGACCGCGGGCGCATTGTCGATATCGGCAAATGCACGCTGAACCTGCCGTGGAACGAATTCTACGACAAGGAGCTCGATGTGCGCTTCTCGCGCTCCTACGGCCCCGGCCGCTACGATCCGCTCTATGAGGAGGGCGGCATCGACTATCCGATCGGTCATGTGCGCTGGACCGAGAAGCGCAATATGGAAGCGATCGTCGCGCTGCTCGCCGACGGGCGGCTCGATTTTTCCTCGCTGATTTCCGAAACGGTGCCGCTGGAGCAGGCGACGTCGGCGTTCGAGCGCATGAGCCGCGGCGAGGTCGGTCTCGGCATGGTGTTCGCCTATCCGCACGCCGCTCTCCGCGCGATGCAGATGATCTATCGTCCGGCGGTTGCCCTGCGCAGCGGCCGGGTGCGGCTCGGCGTCATCGGCGCCGGCAACTATGCCTCCAGCATGCTGTTGCCGCAGCTTGCGAGCAGCCCGCGCGTCGATCTTGTCGAGGTCGCCACCAATACTGGCCTCAGCGGCGCCACGGCGGTCCGCAAATTCGGCTTCGCGCGTGCCTCGACGGACGCGGCCTCGGTGCTTGGCGCCGACGACATCGACGCCGTGCTGATCGCAACGCGCCATGCCTCCCATGCCGACCTCGCGACGCAGGCGCTGCGCGCCGGCAAGGCCGTGTTTGTCGAAAAGCCCTTGGCGATCGATACAAACTCGCTCGATCGATTGGAGCAGGTGATCCGGGAAACCGGCAACAACCGGCTGATGGTCGGCTTCAACCGCCGCTTTTCGTCGCTGCTGCAGGGCATGCGCGCGGCGTTCGCGCCGGCAGGACCGCAGACCCTGCAATATCGCGTCATCGCCGGGCCGCTGGAGAAATCGTCTTGGTATCTGCAGGCCGAGAGCGAAGGCAGCCGCTTCGTCGGCGAGGGCGGCCATTTCATCGACGTGTTGTGCTGGTGGGTCGGCGCCGAGCCGGTGCGTGTCTCCGCGAGCACGGCAGGCAAGGACGTCGACAATCTCGTCGCCACCTTCGATTTTGCCGACGGTTCGGTCGCAAGCCTCAGCTATCTCACCGGCGGCGATCCGCGGGTGCCGAAGGAAGCGCTCGAGATATCGGCAAGCACGGGTTTTGCCGCCTTCGACAATTTCTCGCGCTTCGAGGTCTGGCACGCCGGACAGCACACGGCGAAGACAGCGCGGCTCGACAAGGGCCAGCGGCCGATGCTGGATGCCTTCATCGCGGCGGTCGCATCGGGAGCTGCGATGCCGATCGCGCTCGATTCGCTGCTGGCGATCACGCGCGCAACGCTTGCCGTCCAGGAAAGCGCGGCCGCCGGGATGCCGATCGATCTGACGGCCGACACAGCAGAGCAGGGCGTCGCTCGCGCCTCGACGGCGTGAGATGAATCCGGCCTGGTATCTGCGCAGGCTGCGGCGCATGGAGCCGTCGGAGCTTGCGGGACGGGTGAACGACCAGGTGCTGCATTTGCTCTGGCGGATCACTCCGCCCGACATCGCACGGCGTGCAGGCGCCAGGCTCGCTGCCGGCCCGCGGCAGCCGCGCCTGAAGCCGCTGCCTTTGCCAGCCCACGCCCCGGGACAGGCCGCCGAACGGGTGATCCACAGCGCCGACCGGATTCTCGCCGGGCACTGGCGGATTTTCGCCAGGGATCACGGGGCGCTCGGCGAACGGCCTGACTGGTTCGTCGATATCAAAAGCGGCAAGCGGGCGCCGGCCGGTGTGCACGCATTCGCGGTTCCCTATCGTGACGAAACCGCGGTCGGAAACATCAAATACATCTGGGAGCCTTCGCGTCACCACCATCTCACGGTGCTCGCGGCCGCGTACTACCTGACCTCCGACGAGCGCTATGCCAGGCGCGCGGCCGAGCATCTGATGAGCTGGTGGCGCGAAAATCCGTTCCCGCGCGGCCCGCACTGGATCAGCGGCATCGAGCTTGGCGTGCGGCTGATCTCGTGGGCCTGGGTGCGCCAGCTGCTGCAGACCTGGCCTGGTGCTGCTGCGCTGTTCGAGGACAACGATCTGTTCCTGACGCAGCTCTATGCACACCAATACTGGCTGTCGCAGTTCCCAAGCCGTGGCTCCTCGGCCAACAACCACCTCATCGCGGAGGCTGCCGGGCAGTTCGTGGCGGCTTGCGTGTTTCCGTTCTTCCAGGACAGTGCGCGATGGCGCGAGCAATCGGCCGCCACGCTGGCACACGAAGCCGTTGCGCAGACGCTTGCCTGCGGCAGCAACAGCGAGCTCGCGACCGACTATCATGGCTTTGTTCTCGAACTGCTGCTGGCGGCGGCAGTGCAGGGCGAGTCGTCCGGACATCCGCTTGGCGATGCGGTCTGGACTACGATGTGCCGCATGAGCGACGTCATTGCCGCGATGCTGGACGATCGCGGTCATCCGTCGCGGCAGGGCGATGGCGACGACGGCATCGGCCTGCTGCTCGACGATCACGCCGGCAATCGCTGGCTCGGCTTGCTTAGCAGCGGCGCGCGCTTGTTCGGCGCTCTGCCATGGTGGCCCAAATCGCCGGAGCCCGATCTGCGTAGCTTTGTGCTCACCGACGGCATCGGGGCCCGTGCGATCGCCGGGCGGCCCAAGCGCCGCCCGCATTTGCTTGAGGGGGCGGGACAGACCTTTCTGATCGATTCTGAGCGCGCGGTGTGGTGCCGTTGTGACCACGGCCCCCATGGCTTCGGCCGCATTGCCGCCCACGCCCATGCGGACGCGCTGTCGCTCGAATGCAGGATCGGCGGTGTCGAGATCTTCGCCGACCCCGGCACCTATTGCTACCATGGCGACCCGCGATGGCGGGCCTACTTCCGCTCCACGCTGGCGCACAACACGCTCTGCCTGTTCGCGCGCGACCAGTCGGTGTCGGGCGGGCCGTTTCTCTGGACACGGCATGCGCAGAGCCGGCTTGTCGCAGCAAGCGGCCTGGACGATCGCGATGCGGATGCGAGCTGGGTCGCGGAGCATTCGGGATATCGCGACGAAGCAGGTGTCGTGCATCGCCGCTCGGCGCAATTGCAGCGCCGGATGGCGCGGCTCGTCGTCACCGATGTCGTGCTTGCTGATGAAGAGCTTGCGGTGCCGGCGAGCCTCAGCTGGCATCTCGGTCCCGACGTCGAATGCAGGCTCGAAGGGCACAGGGCGCAGCTCGCATGGCCGGGCGGGCGCGGCGAGCTCGATCTGCCGGCGGCCCTCAGCTGGATTGCGTATCGGGGCGACGAGGCCATGCCGGCCGGCTGGTATTCGCCGTCCTTCGATCTCAAAGTGCCGGCGACGACCTTGATCGGCTCCGGTACGCTCGCGGGCGGCCAAAGCCTGGTGACCGAGCTGCGCTGGTTTTCAGACCCGGCCGGATCATGAAGATCCTGGTCGCTCACAACAGGTATCAGGGACGCGGCGGCGAGGACGTCGTGTTTGAAGCGGAAGTCGACCTGCTGCGCGCCGCTGGACACAGCGTTGAAACGCTCACGGTCAGCAACGCGGCGATCAATTCGCTCGCCGCGCGCATCACGACCACGTTGTCGATCGCCGATAATCCGGAGGGAAAGCGGGTTGTGGCTGAGGCGATCGATCGCTTTCGCCCTGACGTCGTCCACGTCCACAATTTCTTCCCGCTGCTGTCGCCCGCGATATTCGATCTCTGTCGGCAAAAATGCGTACCCGCGGTGGTGACGCTGCACAATTATCGCAGCATCTGCACCGGCGGCATGCTGCTGCGCGATGGCCGCATTTGCCACAAGTGTCTGGACCGCGGACATCTCTGGGGCGTCGTGCACCGCTGCTACCGCGGATCGCTTCCGGGCTCGATCGCCTCGGCCTACATGATCGCGCGGCATCAGCGCCGTGGCACCTGGACGCGTCCTGGCCTGCGCCTGATCGCGCTGACGCAGTTTGCCAAAACCCTGTTCACGCAGGCCGGCTTCGACGCGGACCGGATCGACGTGAAGCCGAACTTCATGGCCGATCCGGGGGCGCCCGATCCGGCGGCGCCGCGCAGCGGGCTGCTCTATGTTGGACGGCTGAGCCGCGAGAAAGGCGTCGGCGTGCTGCTCGAGGCCGTTGCGGGGACCGGTGTGCCCTTGCGCGTCGTGGGTGAGGGACCGGAGCGTGCTGCGTTGGAGGCTCGGGCGCCCGATCATGTCACCTTCCTGGGCGGGCTCTCGCGCGATGAGGTGCTGCGGGAAATGGCGAATGCGAGGGCATTGGTGGTACCGTCGCTATGGTACGAAGGATTTCCGATGGTCGTGGTCGAGGCCTTCGCGCGCGGCACGCCTGTCGTCGCCTCCGAGATCGGCGGACTTGCCGAGGTGGTGAGCGACGGCAAGACCGGCGCGCTGGTGCCGCCGGGCGACGCGGCCGCGCTCCGAAAGCGGATCAGTGAGGTTCTCGGCGCCGCCGAACTGACCGCCGCATGGGGACGGGCCGCACGAGCCGCCTATCTCGAGCGCTACGCGCCGGACGAGAACTGCCGGCTGCTCGAGGCTATCTACGCGCGCGCCGCCGGTGGATGATCGCCGCAGGTCGGAGCTCTGCGCGCGATCGGGCATCGTCCCGCCGGTTCCAAGGCGGCGTCGCTAACATATTGCGGCAAATCTGGTGTTAATTTGTTACATCAGGGTGTCTGATCGGCATCGCGCCAGGTTTTGATCCCGCGGTCGGACGGCGCTGATTCTGCGGGTGATTCCATGATCTCGCTTGATCGAGCCCGCAAACTGCCGCCAGGCGGCGTTATAACACTGGTCGGTGGGGCGCCGGCAGCGAAGTTTGACGCTTTTTTGCAAAACGTCTCATGCGATGCAGAAATATTTTTTTCAGATCGGAAAATCGCGTCGAAGCGCTCACGGCATCAGTGAAATTCCACGCTCCCGCGGTATCCCGGGCCCCCGTGAAACCCCGTATAATCGCTACCCTTTTTTGCGTCGCGGCTAACATTGGCGATTGACCTGCGCTGAATGTTATAGTGCATTCGAACTAGTGCTAAGTCTCACATAAATCTCAGGGAACCAGGTGTTAACAGCGCATTGCTGATTGACACTCCGGCCTAGCGGACTTAACAATGGACTTAACAAGTTCGTAACCTGGGTCCACATTTGGGTTGCATCGCAACAAACCAGTTGTGAATCAACAGCTTAAGTGTGGGCGAGCGGCTTGAATCCTCGTATCCCAAGCAGGGGCTACATCGATGGCGACTTACAATCTAGACCAGACCGACCTCAAAGCGGCGATCAACTCCACGATCGATCATTCGACCCAGCAACAGATTCTTGACTATCTGATCAACGCGGGGATCGGATACACCAGCCCGGACAACGGCGCGACGATTCCGGTGCAGGAGGGGGCTGGGATCACCAACCCGGATCCGAACGCCAATGTTCTGATCGAAACCAACCCCGTTAACACTGTTAACACCGACGCCAACCTGAAGGCGATCATTGAGGACACCAACCAGGACGTCACGCTGACGGTGAACGGCAGCACCCCGGTGCTGGTCGCGACCGGCCACGGCAACGATCAGGTGTTCATCAACAACACCGGCGACACGACGGTTCTCACCGGCTCCGGCAACGACACCATCTTCGGCGGTGCCGGTCACGACTCGATCGATGCAGGCTCCGGCAACGACGTGCTGGTCGACAACGTCTCCGGCCACAGCACGCTGGATGGCGGCAAGGGCAACGATCTGCTGTTCGGCTCCGGTGCCGACACGCTGAACGGTGGCTCCGGCAACGACACGCTTTACGGCGGCAGCTCGTCGCAGCTGAGCGGCGGCAACGGCAACGATGTGCTGGCGTCCGGCAGCACCGCCGGCAATTCCAGCACGCTGGATGGCGGCAAGGGCAACGATGCGCTGTACGCTGGTGCGGGCAACGACAGCCTGGACGGCGGCGCCGGCAACGACTCGCTGTATGGCGGTTCCGGTATCGACACGCTGCATGGCGGCAACGGCAACGATCTCCTTGTCGGCGGTGCCCAGACTGCTGCTGAGTCCGGCGGCAACGGCAAGGACGTGCTCTACTCGGGCAGCGATGCGTCGCACGCGACCTCGCTCGATGGCGGTGCCGGCAACGACTCGCTCTATGGCGGTGCCGGCAACGACACGCTCCATGGCGGTTCCGGCAACGATACGCTGGTTGCCGGCTCCGGCACGCAGACCCTGATCGGCGGCGACGGCAAGGACTCGTTCGTCGGCTCCGACACCGGTACGGCCTCGATGGTTGGCGGCTCCGGTCAGGACTACTTCTACCTGAACAACGCCACCAGCAGCGACACCATCGATGGCGGTGGCGGCAACAAGGACTCCCTGACCTTCCTGGATCACGCTTCGACCGACGTGAGCGACATCAGCTCTGGATCGAACGGTTCTATGGACATCACCTTCAGCAATGGTCAGGTGACCCAGATCAGCAACATCGAATACCTGATCTTCAACGATGGTAACTCGACCAAGCTGTAAGATCCTAGGTCTGCACTAAGCGAAAGCGCCGCCCCAACAGAGGTTGAGGCGGCGCTTTTTCTTTGATCGTCGGCATGACCCGTCAGGAATGGTTGATTGAATGATCGAATACGCTGCGGTTGATGATCATGAGCACCTGCGATGAGTTCGACGGGTCGCGTCAGGAGAAGCGCATGCGCACATCCCGATTGGAACCTTGTCGACCGATCCGCGTCAGATGTATCAAATCGATCACAAGTTCCGCCCCGGGCATTTCCGCCAATGGATGTTAGAAGTTAGTCCGTCACATTCGGACCACGTAGCTTTTGTAAAGCCGTGCCGCTCGCTTGACGCAACGGAGTTGTGGCCGATGGCTATCTGCGGCCCTGGCACCTTTGGTCAAGACGAACGATCGCTGCAGAACTCAGCCGCTTAACGAACCCGCGGAGCTCTCGAATTGGCCAAGAAAAAAATGCTGAATGCCGGCGCTGGATCGACGGTTACCAAGCGCATCCAGCCGCTCCTGACATCGCATGAATGGGACGAGATTCGATTAGACGTCGACGGCGGCGTGAACCCCGACGTCGTCGGGTCGATTACCGATCTTGCCCGATTGTTCCCGGCGGCCTCGTTCGACGCGATCTGGTGTTCCCATGTCATGGAGCATCTCTATGCCCATGAGGTTCACCCCACATTCGTCCAGTTCCGCCAAGTCCTCAAGCCGGACGGATTCGCACTGATCATGTCTCCTGACCTCGAGGCGGTCGCCCAGCACATGTTGACGCGCGGCCTCGGCGCGATCGCTTACGTCTCGCCGGCAGGTCCGATCCGTCCGTTGGACATGATCTACGGGCATTCCGGCGCGATCGAGCAAGGGCGCCACTACATGGCGCACAAGACCGGCTTTTCGACCGAGCGGATGGGGAACCTGTTGCTCAGCGCCGGCTTCCCGACGGTGTCCGTTCGGAGCGGGAATTTTGAGATCTGCGCATTGGCGCTCATGCCGGAGGCCAGGGATGAGCGGATCAGGCCACAGCTGGAGGCCTGCGGATTCGACTTCCAGGAGACGGTGACCGCCGACTCGTGACTTGTCGATGTTAAACAATGTTATAAGGTTCCCTGGTTAAGTCGCACGAGAACGTGCTCGAAACTGGCTTCGCGGTCTGCCGTGAAACATATCTTTTTCGGGTGACGCGCTGAAAATGCTGCGTTAGCGAACTAACAGTGATAAGTTATATCTCGCTGGGGACCGAACCTTGCGCAGTCGAAACTTCGAGGCATCCATGACCAAACACCTCTCGCTCGTCGGCGCACCTTCGGTGGAGGCGCTGCCACCTTCGGGCCTCGCTTGTCTCGTCATCGTGGCAAGACAGCATGGTTTGCATCTGACCCCGTCCCAGCTGATCCACGACAACCTCCTGGGCGATCAGGAAGTCACGCTGGCCGAGCTTTTGAAGTGCGCGAATTCCTCGGGCATGACGGCAAAGGCCGTCACGCTGGACTGGAAGGGCCTGAGCCATCTCAAGAGGGCGCTGCCGGCCATTGTTCGGCTGCGCGACGGCAGCCACATGGTGCTGCTGCGCCTCGAAGGCGACGAGAACAGCTCCCGGGTGGTCCTGCAGGATCCGAATGCGAGCGAGGACGCGCTGCTCGTCATCGATCAACCGCGCTTTGAGGACATCTGGTCGGGCGACGTCGTCATGGCCAAGCGCGACTATGAGATTTCGGACGAGACGCAGCCGTTCAGCTTCGGTTTTGTCGTCGCCCTGGTGTTCCGCGAACGGCGCATCATGCGCGACGTCGCGATCGCGGCGCTGGTCCTGGGCTTCATGGGGCTGGCACCGATCATGTTCTGGAGGCTGCTGTCCGACAAGGTCATTTTCTACAAGGCGTACAATACGTTCTACGTGCTGTGCGTTGCGATGCTGGTGATCATCCTGTTCGAGACGGCGTTCTCGTTCCTGCGGCAATATCTTGTGCAGAGCTTGACGGCACGCCTCGACGTCAAATTGTCGACCTACGTGTTCGAAAAGGTGCTCAATCTGCCGATCGATTATTTCGAGCAGAATCCCGTCGGCCTGATTTCCCGGGACATCCGCGAAGTGTTCCGGATCCGCGGCTTCCTGACCGGGCAGTTGTTCGGGACGGTCCTCGATTCGACGACGCTGATCTTCTTCCTGCCCGTCATGTTCTTCTTCAGCCCGATCATGACGCTGATGGTCTTGGGCTTTGCCGCAATGATCGTGGTCTGGCTCATCCTGATGCTGCCCGTGTACCGGAGGAGCTCCTCGGCGGTTCTTGCCGCCGAAGGCGCGCAGGGGGCGTTTCTGATCCAGAGCCTGAACGGCATGAGGACCATCAAATCGCTGGCGCTCGACACGCGCCAGCGACACATGTGGGATGTGCTCGTTGCGCGCGCCGCCAAGGCGCGTCTTGCCGAAGGTATGACCGGAAACGCGATCCAGACGCTGGTCCGTCCGCTGGAACGGTTGGCGGTCAGCGCTCCCTATGCACTCGGCGTCTACCTCGCCGTATCGAGCGGCGATCCGGTCTATGTCGGGGCGCTGTTTGCCTTTCTGATGCTGTCGCAGCGTGTTGCCGGCCCGCTGATGAAGATGGCCCAGCTCATCAACCAGTATGACGAGGCGCGCACCGCGGTCACCATCGTCGGCAATCTGGTGAATCAGGCGCCGGAGGAGGGACGCTCCGGCCATGGCGTGCGGGTTCCGCTGAAGGGTCTGATCGAGTTCTCCGGCGTCACGTTCAAGTACAAGGGCGCGGTGTCGCCGGCGCTGAACAATATCTCCTTCGAGATTCCGCTCGGCACGACGCTCGGCGTGATGGGCAAGAGCGGCTCGGGCAAGACCACGATCACGCGGCTGTTGCAGCGCCTGCACTCCGACTATGGCGGGTTGATCAAGGTCGACGGTATCGATGTTCGCGAATACGATGTCGACCATCTGCGGCGCAACGTCGGCGTCGTGCTGCAGGAGAACTTCCTGTTCAGCGGCACGATCCGCGAGAATATTGCTGCGGCAAAGCCGGACGCGACCTTCGACGACGTCGTCAGGGCGGCGCGATTGGCCGGCGCCGAGGAATTCATCGACAAGCTGCCGCGGGGCTACGAGACCTACGTCTACGAGGGCTCCACCAACCTCTCCGGCGGGCAGCGCCAGCGCCTCGCGATCGCGCGCGCGCTGATCGTCAATCCGCCTATCCTGATCCTGGACGAAGCGACCAGCGCGCTCGATGCCGAGAGCGAGACGATCGTGAATGCGAACATTTCGCGGATCGCGCATGGCCGCACGCTGATCATCATCTCGCATCGCCTGTCGTCGCTGACGAAGGCCGACGCGATCCTCGTGCTCAATCGCGGCGTGGTCAACGATATCGGTCGCCACGAGGAACTTCTGGAGCGAAACGACATCTACAGCTCGCTCTGGTACCAGCAGAACACGCATCTTGTTCCGACGGGCCGCAACGACAAGCCTAACTTCAGGAGTCCGACCCTTGTCTCCTAACCAAGCTTCGCTCGCGACCGTTCGCCAGTTCCAGTCCGAAACCGACGCCATCCGCGAGGCGCCCGAGCCGATGATGGCCCGCGCGACGCTGTTCGTGCTGTCGGCGCTGCTGGTATCCATCGTGGCGATCATGTGCCTGACGCGCCTCGATCGTGTGATCACCAGCGTCCGGGGCAAGATCGTTCCGGTCGATCAGATCAACGTGCTGCAGGCCCTGGACCCTTCGATCATCAAGACGATCGATGTTCGGGAAGGCGAGCAGGTCGACGCGGGACAATTGCTTGCGACCCTCGACTCGACCTTCACCGCGGCCGATGTCACCCAGTACAAGCTGCAGATCGCGAGCCTTGAGGCGCAGGTTGCCCGTGACGAGGCCGAATTGTCCGGAAAGCCGCTGTCGTATGGCGACGCCAAGGATGCCGATGCCGCCCGGTACAACGCCTTGCAGAAGGCGCTCTACGACCAGCGCATCGCCCAGTACGGCGCGCAGGTGACCAGCTACGATTCCAAGATCAGCCAGACCGAGGCGACGATCCTGAAGGCGAAGAAGGACGACGAGCGATATGGTCAACGCGCCGAGATCGCCGGCAAGATCGAGGACATGCGCTCGACCCTTGCCGAAAGCGGCAGCGGCTCCAAACTGAACCTGTATCTGTCGCAGGATACGCGCCTGGAGTTACTGCGTCAGATCGACAACACACACAACACGCTGCTGGAGGCGCAACACCAGCTCGACTCGCTGAGGGCCGATCGCAAGGCCTTCATCGAGCAATGGAACGCGCAGCTGAGCCAGGATCTGGTCACGACGCGCAACAATTTGGATACGTCCCGGGCATCCTACGACAAGGCCATCAAGCATCAGGACCTGGTCCGGTGGACGGCTGCCGAGCCCTCGGTCGTCCTCACCCTCGCCAAGCTCTCGGTCGGATCCGTGCTGAAGCCGGGTGATCCCTTCATCACGCTGATGCCGCTCAAGACGCGGCTCGAGGCGGAGATCCAGGTGTTGTCCCGCGACGTCGGCTTTATCCGGCCGAATGACCCCTGCACGTTGAAGGTCGATGCCTTCAACGCGGCGGAGCACGGCACGGCGCAGGGCAAGATACGCTGGATCAGCGAAGGCGCCTTCACCACTGACGACGACGGAAAGCCCGTCGACGCCTACTACAAGGCGCGATGCTCGGTCGACCAGACCAACTTCACCAATGTTCCGAAGAATTTCCGCCTCATCCCCGGCATGACGCTGCAGGGTGACGTCAATGTCGGCACCCGTTCGGTGGCGATGTATCTGCTCAGCGACATGCTGCGCGGCATGACGGAAGCGATGCGCGAGCCATGATGGAGTCTGCGAGATCCCTGCTCGAGTTGTTCCGCCCCGACTCCTCCCGTTCAGACTCAAAGCAGTTTGAACGGGGACTGGAGGCTTACGAGAACGGGCGATACCTTGAAGCCCTGCGCTCTTGGCGGCTTGCCTCGCGGGCGGGCAACCCGGAGGCGGATTACCGGATCGGGCTGCTCTATGCGAGGAACGAGGGCGTCATCGGTAGCATTCCGGACGCGGTCGCGTGGTATGAACGCGCCGCGCTGAACGGACATCTGGATGCGCAATTCCAGCTTGGCCTGATCTATCTCAACGGGGTCAAGGCCACGCTCGGACCGAACAGGCCCGAGATGTGGCGGCAATCCACTGCGGCCCGTCTCGGCGACAAGGCGATCAACCTCCACGATCTGGTTTTCCCGAACGGGATCGGCGTGGCCAAGGACGTCGATGCCGCATTCCTCTGGATGTCGGTGGCGGCGGAAGCCGGCAAGGCGGAGGCGCAATCGATTCTCGGCAACATGTACGCCAACGGGCAAGGGTGCGCGCGGGATCACGCTGCTGCCCTGCGCTGGTATCAGGCCGCGGCCGAGCAGAAAGCGGCGTCCGGCGAATTCGCGCTCGGCGACGTGTATTATCAGGGCCGCGGCGTTCCCGTCGATTTCGCACAGGCCGCGATCTGGTATCACAAGGCCGCCGAGCAGGGCCATGTTCGCGCACAGGTTGCGCTGGCTTTCATGTGCCTCAAGGGTACCGGGCTTCCCGAAAATGTCGAAGAGGCCGCACGGCTGTTCCAGAGCGCCGCTGCCCATGACGATACGATCGCGCTCTACAACATTGCACTGCTGCGGTTGAGCGGCAAAGGGGCTGTCAAGGATCTCGACAGGGCCGAGACCGCATTGCGCAAGGCGGCGCGGAAGGACTACCTGCCGGCGGTCCAGGCGCTCGCCGAGTTCTATGCGCTCGGGACTGCCGCCGAGCCGGATCTGCGCGAGGCGGCGTATTGGTACGAGAAGGCGGCCGAGCGCGGCGATACGCAGGCGCAGTTCTTGACCGGACGCTTCTATGCCACCGGCACCGGCGTTCCGCCCAGTATCCGCCAGGCTGCGAAATGGTTCGAGCGTGCGGCGGAGGGCGGCCATGCCACGGCGGCTCACAACATTGCGGTGTTCTATCTCAATGGCAGGGGCGTGGCGCGCGATGTCGCGGCTGCGATCAAGTGGTTCGAGCGCGCGTCCGAGGGAGGCATTAGCGCCGCAGGCGTGCAGCTCGGTCGGCTCTACTCGGCAGGCAACGGCGTGCCGCGCGATCAAGCGCGCGCGGCGGAGTGGCTTAGCAAGGCGGCCGACGGCGGCGATGCCGATGCGAAGATGGCCTATGCGATGTTTCTTATCCAGGATGAACCGTCCGCGGAGCGTCTTGCGCAGGCACGTGCGCTGCTGACCGACGCTGCCGAGGCCGGCCATCCGGCCGCGGCATTTCAGCTGGGCGGGCTCCACATGGGAAGATCCGGCGGCGCCGTCGATGTTCCGGCCGCAGCCCAATGGTTCAAACGTGCGGCAGGCGCCGGTCACGTCGAAGCCCAGCACACTTTGGCGCTGCTGTATTCCGATCCCAAGAGCGGCCTCAAGGATCCGCAGGCCGCCGCCGGCTGGATCGTCAAGGCTGCGGACGGCGGCAATGCCGCGGCGCAGTTCAAGCTTGCGGTGATGTATTGCACCGGGCAGGGCGTCGAGCAGGACCTGGCCAAGGGCGTCACGTGGTACGAGGCGGCAGCGCGCCAGGGGCACACGACGGCGCAATACAACCTTGCCGTGATGCTCGGCCGGGGACAGGGGCGCGATGCCGATCCGACGAAGGCGGCCGAATGGTTCGAGGCCGCGGCGAAGCAGGGCATGGTCGAAGCCCAACTCGCGATTGGCGATGCACTGCGCGCCGGCGACGGCGTCGCGCAGGATCGCGATCAGGCGTTGCACTGGTATCGACAAGCGGCACAGCAGAACAACGAAGGCGCGCGACGTCGTCTGCAGGCAATGGGCGAGAGCGTTGGCTGAGATTGTTGGAGGCGGGCTTCGCACGCGGTTGCAGATGCTGAGCCGCGGCTTTGTTTTTAGGCGCGAAGGCGGCGAAGCAGGCAGCTTCGCGTGACAATCTGGGCAGAACTAACGATGGCTTTCATATCGACGACAGAGAGATTGCGTTAATGTGGCCGTCGCCAACAAATACTCATTGTGGTTGTGTGAAGTTGACTGATAAGCATCAGGTCACGATCCGGGGCAGGCTCGAACGCCAACGCGATCTCGGGATATCGATCTTCCGCACGGCTGATAAAGAAACTGGAACCAGCGTTAGACGTTGGTAGGAGATTGAGAAGCGATGAACAAGATGGTGGAACGGAGCGTCAGGGATACGAAGGATATGTTGCCCGTTGCCAGTCCGGTTCAGCAGGACGATCAATCGCAGAGCGTATTCCTGGATCCCGATGTCAGCGATCTCCAGTCGGGACCGAGACTGCGTGGTGCGATCCTGGAGCAGTCCGGGCGAGTGATCTCTGGCTGGATCGTGGATGCGCAGTCGCCTGCATCGACCGTTGCGATATCGCTCTTTGTTGCTTCCCACTGTGTCGAAGAGGGACGGACGGGCCGATCGGTGCCGGCCAGCGTCGGTCCGCACACAGTGATCGGGCGTCCCGGATTTCGCGTCAACCTGTCCACGCCAGGCATGCGCCGTCGTCTGGCTCGCGCCCTGAAAAATACGCTGCTGGAAGGCAAGCCTGTGCAGATCTACCTGCGCATCAGCCTCAACGACGGCGAATATTACGAAATACCGCTGTTCGAGAAACTCGAGTCGAACGAGGTGGTCGTCGCGCTCGGCTTCTCCACCGACGATTACGACGATCTGTTGTTTCCGAACAACGACAAGAAATTTGTTGCCGCCATGGCAGGCGCCGCCTCCGTGAAGGAGGTGCGCTACGTTTGCTTCTACCTGCCGCAATTCCATTCATTCGCGGAGAACGACCGTTGGTGGGGTCCTGGCTTCACCGAATGGACCAACGTCTCCCAGATGCGTCCGCAGTTTCCCACGCACCAGTCTCCGTGGTTGCCCGCGGATCTCGGCTTCTATGACATGAGATTGGTCGAGACTCGCCAGCAACAGGCAGACCTGGCTCGCCGTTACGGCGTCCACGGCTTTTGCTATTACGCCTACTGGTTTCAAGGGCGAAGATTGCTGGAGCGACCGCTGCGGCTTTTGCTGGAGGACGGAGAGCCGAACATTCCGTTCTGCATCTGCTGGGCCAACGAAAACTGGTCACGCCGATGGGATGGTTCTGATACCGAACTCCTGCTCGGTCAGAACCACTCCCTCGAGGATGATGTCCGCTTCATCGACGATATGGCCGATATCCTGCTGGATGATCGCTACATCACGGTCGACGGTCGCAAGATCCTTCTCGTCTACCGTCCCTCGCTGATCCCGGACAAGGAGCGCCTGTTCCAGACCTGGCGTGTGCGTGCAAGGCAACTAGGCATCGGCGAGCTGCTGATTTGCAATGCGATGACTTTCGGCGAGTTCGATCCACGAGAATTCCATTGCGATGCCGCCGTGGAATTCCCGCCTCATACCGTCAATGCGCGGGAGCTGAGCCGGGCGGAGGTCGAGACGCCGCCGGATTTCTCCGGCAAGCTCTACGACTATCTCGAAGCCATGCGCTCGACGCTTGGCAAGGTCTATGAGTTTCCGTTCTTTCCAACCGTGATGCCGCGCTGGGACAACACGCCGCGCAAGGGCTCGCGTGGACATGTGTTCGTCAGATCAAGCCCTGAGGCATTCGAAGTCTGGCTTCGTGAGGCGACCGAGCGGGCGCGCCGGAGTTCTTTCGAACAGCCGATCGTGTTCATCAACTCGTGGAACGAGTGGGCCGAGGGAGCCCATTTGGAGCCGGACTCGCGTTTCGGCCGTGCCTATCTCGACGTCGTCAGACGGGTGTCTGCCGGCGAGTCGATCTCGGCAGAACTGCGCGCGAACTCTGCCCTGCTGGACTGCTTGAGCAGGTCGGAGCTCGAGCAGACGATCAAGAGTGCTGCAGTTCATGTCGAAGTACTCGCCAATCTGCAGCGCAATGAAGTCGCGCTCACCGGATTCCAGAGCATTCGCGAGGGCTTGCCGGTCGAAATCGAGGGAGCCATCGCAAGTCCGGATGGCTCGATGTTCGTGATCGAGAACATCAATTCGCAAACGGAGGAGCGCGTGGTGGTGGACCCGCGCTACAGAGTGCTGGTCCGAGGGTGGGTTTTTGCCAAGGATGGCTTCGAGCCCCTGAGAAACCGCATTTCGTTTCTGGTGTTGTCTCCGGAAGGAGAGACGAACGCCGGCAAGAGCGGGTACTGCCTCGTCATCGATTGGCACGAGCGAATGGACGTCACGGAGTATATGAAGGCGACCGCTCGCGAGTGCTGCTTCGGCTTCGAGGTCAGCTTCATGCTCAAGGGACTGCCGGACGGAGAGTACAGGCTTTCGATGCTTGAGGTTGGCGAAGGAGAAAACCTGCTGGTTGGATCAAGCCATTCCCTGGTCGTTCGGCATTGAGTTGAGAGTCCTATGTTAGCCAGCGTGGTGATTGCTTGTTACAAGCACGAGGCCTATCTCGAGCATTGTCTCGAGACGGTCTTCGACCAGACCTATCCCAAACTCGAGCTGATCATCGTCGACGACAATTCGCCGGACAACAGCTTCCAGCTGGCCGAAAGGCTTCTGAAGAGGAAGTCGTTCGCAAAGCGCTTTGCATCATGCAAATTGCTCAAGAATCCCACCAACATGGGAGCGCACTTTACCTGGAATCGCGCGCTGTCCCTTGCAACGGGCGAGATGCTCTTCCTGCTCAATTCGGACGACGCCTTTTCGAAGGAGCGGGTCGAGACATTTGTCGGCCGCCATGGCGCTGAAAAGCTGTTCTTCGGCTTCTCCGCGATCGAACCCATCGACGAGAACGGGAAGTCCATCAAGAGCTTTCAGTTTCCGGCGCGTCTCAGATACGCAACGAGTCAAGCGGTAAGCTCCGATCGCCCACTGTCGTGGTCCTTCCTGGAGTCGCAGATCGCTGCCTCGACGGGAAATTTTGTGTTGAGCGCCGAACTATTGCGGCAGGCTGGGTGGTTCGCGGACCTCAAATATTGTCACGATTGGGAATTCGCGCTGCGAGCGATCACGATCGTCGAGCCGAAATACGTGGAATCCGATCAGTACATGTATCGATTGCATGCGACCAACAGCTTCCGCGGACTAAGTTCGGTGGCCGAAAGCGAAACGCGGGCTTGCATGCAAAGTTATTCGTTGCGCGCGATGACGTCCAAGCCACAGAACGGGACCTGTCTCAGTCCGCTGAACATGGGGGACGCCTTCTACAAGCTGATCAGGAATTACCCGAACTTCCGCTTCTGGATGCGGCAGCTCTACGCGCCTTATCTTGCCGAGCACAGGACCGTGGAGCTGAACCAATGGACGGTCCCGGCTGAATGGCGCTAGCACAACGCGGCTGACGCCAGATCACGGCTGAACAAGCTCACGGCGTCAGCCGCACAACATCGGAGCTAGCAAAGGTTTGGCCTTTGCGTGGATTGGGCGTCTTTCAGGACCTTGCGCAAGGCCTCCAGGCGCTCGGTCTTACAGGGCAAGGTGGGGACAAGCCATCCGCCTTCGTCGTTTTCGTTCCAGGCATAAATCAGGATCGCAGGGGACTTCATCTCACCCGGCTGGGCAGCTCTCCATTCGATCGAGCGACGGAGATGATCCGACAGCTCCAGCCCGGTCGGCGCAATGAAGAAGTTTTCCATTCCCACGCCCGGGCGCTGCTTGGCTTCCCAGGGCACTGGGCGTTCGATGCGTGGACGGCGGTCCCAGCCGGTCATCACGGTGGGGATGACGGGAAGGCGGCTTTTGGCTAGTTCATTCCAGTCGCGCTCTGCGCCGCGCGTGAGGTCGGCATACGAACCACGGACGCTGCCGTAAACGCCGGCATAGGAGCTGACCGCATCGGCAGTTAGAAAGGCGCCCTGTTCATTGAGCAGTTTCTTGTCGCCGGTGAGCACCAGGTACGGATCTCCGTGTCCCGCCGCCTTTACCCGCGCTCTGAATTGCTCGATCTGGGCTCGAAGGTTCTCGATCCCGCCCCATCGCTTCTCAACGTCGGCAACATGTATGAAGCCGAGAAAATACAGCGGCCTTCCGCCCGCTACTTTCAGGTAGTTGCTGTCGCCCATGAGCTTGACGTGTTCGTCAATCAGCGGGCTTACCTTGTCGTGGGAGCCCCATCGAGGGAACTCGGTAAAGATGCAGTACGAGATCTCGTTCTTGATCGGGCTTTCCCTGAAGACTTTCAGAGCCCTCGACATCGGATCGGCGGAGCCGTAGGCGACAAAGGCCCAGTAGTCGATGCCCGCGAAAACGGCCTGCTTGATTTCCTTGTCGATCGTTTGTTGCGTGATCTCCGGAAAGGCAACCTCACTGCGGCTCTTTCCGGTGGTTTCCTTCGCAAAGAATGGAACTCGCCAATGGTACTGCTGGGGAGAGAGCGATGTTTCAACCGCCTTGGTTGGCGTTGATCCGGGAGCATACCAGGCGTCCCACCGCAGCGCGCCCACCAGAGGCCGGTCGGTGCGCGCAGCTACCTGCTTGGCGGCGAGGGCGCGCGTAACCGTATAGCTAAGGGCTCCAGCTGAGCCCAGGGCCAGGAACAATCGTCGTGTCAGCATCTTCGAGCGCTCGCCGTTGTTTTCCCAAACATCCTGTTGATTCTCTTCAAAAACGCCCTAATGATCAACTGACAGTGCGGCTAATGATGGGCCAAACTTTTTCTGCGCGATGAGCTTAGATTGGCTAAAACCAGTCGATGTTGATTGCAACGCACAGGGACCGTGTTTGATGCAGCTGGTTGCATGGGAAAATGAATCTACGGCGATTTGCGATCGCATCCGGAGCAGCCGTGGAGCGCTCAAGATCGTCCTCAAGACCAAGGATGATCCGTTTTTCCTTGCGGATTGGGTGGACCATCACAGGAAGATCGTGGGCGACGCGAACCTGATCATTTTCGACAATGGATCTGCCGACAGCAAGGTCTTGTCGGTTTACGAAGAGCTGGGGCCGGACTTGCTGATCGCGAGCTTCGGCGGATTTCACAACAATCTGCACAATCCCAAAAACTTCGAGGAGCTGTACGCCAGCCTGTCGGCTTCTTCCGATTTCCATTGCTTCCTGGATACGGACGAGTTTCTGGCGTTCTATGACGGCGAGCGCTTCACGAGCGACGCTTCGATATTGCGTCACCTGAACGACAATGAAGGTGGTGCGTTTATCCCATCGACCTGGCTGTACAACGCGCCTTCCTATCGCGATCGGATGTTGTGCGGCACCGATTTGGGCACGCTCCGCAATGGCCTCACCTGGGGCAAGCCTTTGATCCGCTCGGCTGCCGCGCCTTTCTCGGGAGAGGTGAATCACAACTGCCAGATCGCCAAGGGAAAGAAGGCGCCCGCGCCGTTGTTCGGATTTTTCCTGCTGCATATGGCGACCTTGTCGCCCGCGCAGAGGATCCGCGCCAATCTGAACAAGCTGATTGCCCGCGGATTCATGCAACGCGGGGACTCCGTCGAGAAAGTGTTGGAACGGGATATATCGCGAGCGACAGAGAACGAGAAGCTGTACGTGACCGAGATCAAGCGGATGCTCTCTCTTCGGGAAGACCGCGGTCCCGAGACGGCTCCCTTGGGAACGGGGTCGATGCGAATTGACCAGTCCGGCAAAGTTGAGTTTGCGTCGCCCGCCGAGGAGCGCGTCTTTGCCGAGTTCGCTGCATCCTTCGACGCGCTATGCGCGCAAACGCTGCCTTCCTGAGGTTGGATCCGGCTGCTTTGTCGGGGCATTGCCGCCTTGAACGCTCAGGCGGCAAGCCATGATGCAACGTCGCCTTCGACGTCTGTCGGGAGAGCTCGCCGGTTAGGACGGCTCTCCGCTGAACGATTGCAGTATCGCTTCGGCAGCCTCTCTTTTCGCAAGCGGCATGAAGAACGACATGTCGCCGGCGGTCGCAATCTCGCGAGCGATCTCTCTTACGCAGTGATAGGCCGGGCGAGAGCTGAAGTCGTGCATGCCGATGATTGCAGTCGGGCTGCAGTGCAGGACGATCTGGGCGAAGCATGCGACCCTGAAACGACCGTCGACGAGATACAGGTCAGCATCGGCGCTTTGCGGCTTTTTCCAGATGGTCGAGTGATAGTCCGGCCAACGCGGCTTTGTTGACGGGTCAACCGGGAAACCCCAATCGCCGGTCCGTCCGATGTCGATGAACGTCAAATGAGGTTTCGTACGAGCCGAGGCGCAAGCACGATCGACCTGATCCAGCCAGTCCTGTGAGGAATCGATGGACAGTATCGAGTTCGTGACATGCTTTGATGCGATGACCGTACTTCCGCCGGTTCCGAATTCGACGTAATCGCGGCTATTTCTCACAAACGACAAGAACAGTTCCGCTTCTTCCCGCGACATTCTTGGTAGCAATTGAGGTCTCCTCCATGTTGCAGCCCCTGGGACAATTTCTCCTCACCGGGGGCGTTGGACGTGTCTGATGCCAGCGCGTCCTTGCATCTTCAGGCCGCGTTGCAGTTCATCCACGCCAACTCATCAACGCCAAGTCATGATCGCCGAGGCCTGCATCCCTGCACCCGATCGGCCGGACATCTTCCGGCCGAGGGATATTCCGCAAGTCCCACGATGATCGGCGCTGTCACCGTTGCTGATGATCCGCGGTGATCGGCGGCTACTGGTTCAGGCCGACGCGCTCCACCTTGTAGCCGCCCTCCAGGATGGCGCGCCACCAGGGTTGCTCGTCGACATACCAGCGCACGGTCTTGGCGATGCCGGTCTCGAAATTCTCCTCGGCGCGCCAGCCGAGCTCGGTCTCGAGCTTGGTGGCGTCGATGGCGTAGCGGCGGTCGTGGCCGGGGCGGTCTGCGACGAAATTGATCAGCTGGCGGCGCGGGCCTGCCGCGGCCGGCACGACCTCGTCGAGCAGGTCGCAGATGCTCTCGACCACGTGCAGGTTGGTGCGCTCGTTGCGGCCGCCGACATTGTAGGTCTCGCCGATCTCGCCGCGCTCCAGCACCAGCGTCAGCGCCTTGGCGTGATCCTCGACGAACAGCCAGTCGCGAATGTTCTTGCCGTCGCCATAGACCGGCAGCGGCTCGCCGGCGAGCCCCTTGATGATCATGTGCGGGATCAGCTTTTCCGGGAAGTGATAGGGGCCGTAATTGTTGGAGCAGTTGGTCACCAGGGTCGGCAGCTCGTAGGTCTCGCGCCAGGCCCGCACCAAATGATCGGACGACGCCTTGCTGGCCGAATAGGGCGAGTTCGGCGCATACGCCGTGGTCTCGGTGAACAGCCCTTCGTCGCCGAGCGACCCGAACACCTCGTCGGTCGAGATATGCAGGAAGCGGAAGCGGTCGCGCTTCTCGGGCGAGAGCGAACGCCAGTGACGCAGCGTCTCCTGCAGGATCGTGAAGGTGCCGACGATGTTGGTCTGGATGAATTCGCCGGGGCCGTCGATCGAGCGGTCGACATGGCTTTCCGCGGCAAGGTTCATCACCGCATCGGGCTGATATTTCTCGAACAGCCGACGCAGGTTCTGCGCCTCGCAGATGCATGCCTTCTCGAAAGTGTAGTTCAGGCTTTCGGCGGCGCGGGGCAGCGAGGCCAGGTTTGCCGCATAGGTCAGCTTGTCGATATTGACGACGCGGGCGTGGGTGTCTCGCAGCAGGTGGCGGACCACGGCGGAGCCGATGAAGCCGGCGCCGCCGGTGACGAAGATCGTCGATCCCTTAAACCGCATGTTTGAATACCTCCGCCGCGCGCGGCTCGCCGTGGAATGAGCGGTAGACCGACAGCAGGTACTCGCCGTAGCTGCTCTTGGCGGTCTTCTGTGCGACCCTCGCGAAGGCTTCGAGCGAGATGTAGCCCTGGCGCAGCGCGATCTCCTCGGGGCAGGCGATGCGCAGGCCCTGACGCTGCTCCAGGATCTGGACGAAATGGCTGGCTTCGACCAGCGAGGAATGGGTGCCGGTGTCGAGCCAGGCAAAGCCGCGGCCGAGCACCTCGACATAGAGGTCGCCGCGTTCGAGATAGGCCTTGTTGACGTCGGTGATCTCGATCTCGCCGCGCGGCGATGGCCTGATGCCCGCCGCGATGTCGACCACATCATTGTCATAGAAGTAGAGGCCGGTGACCGCGACGTTGGATTTCGGCCGCTTCGGCTTCTCTTCGATCGACAATGCCCGGCCGGTGCCGTCCAGCTCGATCACGCCGTACTGTTCAGGCGCGTTCACGACGTAGCCGAACACGGTGGCGCCTTTCTTGCGGATCGAGGCGGACGACAGCATGCTCGGCAGGCCGTGGCCGTAGAAAATGTTATCCCCTAACACAAGGGCAACAGAGTCATCACCGATGAAGTCGCGTCCGACGATGAAGGCGTCGGCAAGGCCCCGCGGGGTCTCCTGCGTCGCATAGGCGAACCGAACACCCATCTCGCTGCCATCGCCGAGCAAGCGCTGGAACAGCGGCTTGTCCTGCGGCGTGGAAATGATCAGGATATCGCGGATTCCGCCCAGCATCAGCGTCGACAGCGGATAGTAGATCATCGGCTTGTCGAACACGGGCAGCAGTTGCTTGGAGACGACTGTCGTCACCGGATAGAGGCGCGAGCCGGTGCCACCGGCAAGGATAATGCCTTTCATGGTCCCTCACAATTTGACTATCAGAACATAACATATAGCGTGCGCTGCACAAGTTTGTTATGAGAGGGAAATTAACATTTCAAGCGCGTCAAACTGGAACAAATGTTAGATGAACGTCATCAAGACCGAGCTTCCTGAAGTCCTGATCGTCGAGCCGAAGCTGTTCGGCGACCAGCGCGGCTTCTTCCTCGAGACCTACCAGTCTCCGCGTTATGTCGAGCACGGCATCACGCGTCCGTTCGTGCAGGACAACATGTCCCGCTCGGCCTATGGCGTGCTGCGCGGGCTGCATCTGCAAAACCCGGTCACCCAGGGCAAGCTCGTCTCCGTGCTGCGCGGCAAGGTGCTGGACGTTGCCGTCGACGTGCGCGTCGGCAGTCCGAATTTCGGCAAGCATGTCGCGGTCGAATTGAGCGAGGAGAACCGCCGACAATTATGGGTGCCGCGCGGCTTCGCCCACGGCTTCGTGGTGCTCTCGGAGACCGCCGACTTCTTCTACAAATGCGATGATTTCTACAGCCCCAAGGACGAGCTCTCGATCCGGTGGAATGATCCCGCGATCGGGATCAAATGGGGCGTCGACAAGCCACAGCTGTCGGCCAAGGATGCGGACGCGCCGCTCCTCGCCGACGCCAGCAACCTTCCGACCTATGGACAAATCTGATGCGGATCTTGTTGACGGGAACACGCGGCCAGGTTGGCAGTGCGCTCAAGCCTTTGCTGGAAAGCCACGGCACGATCATCGCGCCACCCACCGCGGAGTTCGATCTGTCGAAGCCGGAGATGCTGACGAGCCAACTTGAGAGTCTGAAGCCCGATCTCATCATCAATCCGGCGGCCTATACCGCCGTCGATCGCGCCGAGGACGAACGCGAGCTGGCGTTCCTGGTCAACGCGAAGGGACCTGAAGCGATCGCCAAATGGGCTGCGGCGAACCGCGTGCCGCTGGTGCATTTCTCCACGGACTACGTCTTCAATGGTTCGGGCGACAGGCCGTGGCGCGAGGACAGCCCGACCGAACCGCTGTCGGTCTACGGCGCCAGCAAGCTTGCCGGCGATGTCGCGATCCAGGCGGCGGGCGGGGCGCATCTGATCGCGCGCACCTCATGGGTTTATGCCGCAAAGGGCACGAATTTCCTGCGCACCATCGCGCGGCTCGCCGGCGAGCGTAAGGAGCTGCGGATCGTGGCCGATCAGATCGGTGCGCCGACCACGGCATCAGCGATCGCCGGAGCGGTCGCCGGCATCGTCCTGCCGAACCTCACCACGTTGCACGATCAGCTCGTGCGCAGGGGCGGTGTCGTCAATCTCGTCTGCGCCGGCGAAACCAGCTGGCACGGCTTCGCAACCGCCATTGTCGGCGGGCTGAGATCTCGCGGCGTCACGCTGGCGGTCGAGAACATCGCTCCGATCGCAGCCGCCGACTTTCCGACCAAGGCGGTGCGTCCGGGTAATTCGCGGCTGGATCTGTCGCGGCTGAAGGCGCAGTTCGGCGTGGCGATGCCGACCTGGCAGGAAGCGCTGGCGCGCGAACTGGATGCATTTGTCCAGCTTGGCGCGCCCGCCCACGCTTAAGGCGCCTTCGGAAGCGGATGCCGGTGCGCGTGCAGAAAACGCGTCAGACAAGAAGAGAGCCTTGGTCCTGATTTGATCAGAACCAAGGCTCCAGGATTGAACCGGCCGGCGGCTATCGCCGCCGGGCGCGAGCGCTCAACGCGGCCGACCGATACTGTCGTAGGTGAAGCCGTGTGCGGCCATCTCGTCCGGACGGTAGATGTTGCGCAGGTCGACGACGACCGGATGCTTCATCTCCTGCTTGATGCGCTTGAGATCGAGCGCGCGGAACTGGCGCCACTCGGTCACGATGACAAGCGCATCGGCCTGGCGCGCGCATTCATAGGCATCCTTGCAGTACTCGATTTCAGGCAATTCCTTGCGCGCCTGCTCCATGCCGATGGGATCGTAGGCACGAACCTTGGCGCCGAAGTCGATCAGGCCGTTGATCAGCGGGATCGAAGGGGCCTCGCGCATGTCGTCCGTATCGGGCTTGAAGGTCAGGCCGAGCACGCCGATGGTCTTGCCGCGCAGCTCGCCGCCGAGCACGTTGGCGACCTTGCGCGCCATCGCGCGCTTGCGGTTGTCGTTCGCGGTCAGCGTGGCCTCGACGATTTTCAGCTGGACGTCGTGGTCGAGCGCGGTCTTGAACAGCGCACGGGTGTCCTTCGGGAAGCAGGAGCCGCCATAGCCGGCGCCGGCATGCAGGAACTTGGTTCCGATCCGGTTGTCGAGCCCGATGCCGCGCGCCACCTCCTGCACGTTCGCCCCGACTCTTTCGGAGAGATCGGCGATCTCGTTGATGAAGGTGATCTTGGTGGCAAGGAAGGCATTCGCGGCGTATTTGATCAATTCAGCCGTGCGTCGCGCGGTATAGAGGATCGGCGCCTGGTTCAGATAGAGCGGACGATAGACTTCGCCCATCACCCTCTTGGCGCGATCGTCCTCGGTGCCGACGACGATGCGGTCGGGGTGGCGAAAATCCTGGATCGCGGCGCCTTCGCGGAGGAATTCGGGGTTCGACGCAACGGCGAAGTCGGCGTCGGGATTGGTTTCGCGGATCAGGCGTTCAACCTCGTCGCCGGTGCCCACGGGCACGGTCGATTTCGTCACCACCACGGTGAACTTCTTGAGCGCCGCGCCGATTTCCTTGGCGGCAGCATAGACGTAGCTCAGGTCCGCATGGCCGTCGCCGCGCCGCGAGGGCGTTCCGACCGCGATGAACACGGCATCGGCGTCCGCGACGGCGCCCGCAAGCTCCGTCGTGAAGGTCAGCCGTCCGGCCGCGGCGTTGGTCTCGACGAGCTTATCGAGGTCAGTTTCGTAGATCGGGATCTTGCCGCGCTTCAGGGCTTCGATCTTGCCGGCGTCTTTGTCGACGCAAACGACCTGGTGGCCGAAATCGGCAAAACACGCTCCGGATACGAGACCTACATATCCCGTTCCAACCATTGCAATCTTCATGAATCCGCTCGTCGATCAGTGTGGAGAGGAGGAGTTAGCACTAGCACAATTGGCGCCGATAACGCCAAGTTTTATAGCGTATAGTTTGTGTTGGAGGTCGGCGGCTTTTTGTGCAAACGGTGATCGCCTCGGTGCAGCTGAGCGCCCGCTAGTCACCTCGGGCGCACCATGGACACATTCTCAACTTGAAATCGACCGACAATCGAGCTGCCGTTTGAGGGTGGACATGAGCATGAAGACGATTGGCAAGCAGAAGCCCTCGGGAGCTGAATACGCGTCGTTGCAAACGCAGTTCTCCAGATCCGATCGCACGACGTTTTCCGGGTTTGTCTATGATCGCGCCGATCTCGGCCGACGCTACACCGTCGACCTGCTCGTCGACGGCGAGCCATACATGTCATCATTGTGTGACGAGTTCGTAACAGAGCTTGCCGACGCCGGGATCGGTGATGCTCGATTTGGCTTTACTTTCAACGTGCAGGATCAGGTCAGCGCGAACGCCGGGATCATTGAGGCAAGGCTGGCAAATATCGGCACTCCCGTCGGTGCTCCGATTCGCTGCGATGTCGCTGCGCCGGAAGCGCGATGGCACCGGATCGGCGATATCGAGTGGGTCGGAGGTCTGCGCTTCGAAGGCTGGCTTGCTCAGGACATCGACGAGGACATCGAAATCCTGATCGCGCAACGTCCGGTGATGACCGTGAAGCCGACCGGGTGGACCAACGTTGCGCGGGGCGGCGAGTTCGGCGTCGGCCGCCGGATCGATTTTCATCTGCCCGAGCATTTTGCGGACGGTCGCATGCGCGGACTATCCGCGCGGACGACTTCGGGACGGAGCCTGATCTCGGAGCCGATTTCCTTCGTCGCATTCGATCGCGGATTGGAGCAGACGCTCGCGGATCTCGGGCGCTGGGAGAGCGAGCGGCTTCGAGGAGAGCTGTTCGACCGGGTGCTGCCGGCCTCGCTGCCGTTTCACGCCTATCGCGGCTGGAAAGAGCGCTTCTCGCCGACGACGCAATCCGAACAGTCTGATGTTGCATCCGAGGCGGCAGTGGTCCTGATCGGCGATGTCAGGGTGGACGAGAGCATCGAAAGCCTCGAAGCGCAACGGCACTCCGCCTGGTCGGCGGTGTCCCTGCCGGCGCGGGCGTTCAGTCAATTCGATACAAAAGCAGCGCGCGAGTTTGTCGAGGGCGATGCCGCCGGCAGCGCGTTCTTTGTGTTTTGTCTGAGCGGAACGATCCTCGCGGACGACGCCTTGCAGCGCTTCGCCGATCTATTCGCGTCCGAACCCGGCTGCGACCTCGTCTATGGCGACGTCGAGGTTGCTGCGGGCGCCGGCGCTGTCTGGCCGCTGGCGTTTTCGGCATTCGATCTCGAACGCGCGCTCGAGCAGGGCTATGGGGCGTATTGTTTTGCGGTGCGCCGGGAACGTGCCCTGGAAGCGCTGCGATCGGCGACGTCGCTCTACGACATCTTCCTCTGCTGCGCGGAGCCGGATCGAACCTATCATCTTCCGGGATCGGTTGCGGCATTGCCGCGGATCGATGCATCGGCCGCCACCGCCGAACTGGTCGCCGCAAGCAAGGCGTATTTTGCCAGGGCCGGCATCGAGGCCAATGTCGAGCCGCGAAAAGCAGGTCTTCTTCCGGCCGTTCAGGTCAAGCGCGCTGTCGATTGGAACGAGCGCACCACCATCATCATCCCGACCAGAAATCGCGCCGAGCTGCTCAAGCGATGCATCGAGACCGTCATGCCAGCGGCAAATGAGACGAACGCCCGGATCCTCGTCGTCGACAACAGCTCGACCGAGCCGGAAACGCTGGACTATCTGGAGAGCCTCTCGCAGGAAATCGACGTCATCTCGGTCGAGGGGCCCTTCAACTTCGCATTCATCAACAACGCCGCCGTCGCTTGCGTCGATACCGAGAACATCTGCTTTCTCAACAATGACGTCGAGGCGCTCGACGACAGCTGGCTGGCGGAGATGCTGTGGCGGCTCGCCGCTCCCGATGTCGGAGCCGTCGGTGCAAAGCTGCTCTGGCCGAGCAGCGTCGTGCAGCACGGTGGAGTGGTGCTGGGGGCCAATTTCTCGGCCGCGCACGCCTTCAACGACCGGATGGATGGTGATCCCGGCTATGGCGATCTGCTTCAGGTGGCGCACGAATGCTCGGCGGTGACGGGCGCGTGCCTCTTGATGCGCAAGCGCGATTTCGTGGCCGTCGGCGGCATGGACGAGATCCGCTTTCCGATCAGCTTCAACGATATCGATTTGTGCCTGAAGCTGCGCCAGCTCGGAAAGCGGATCGTGTTCACGCCGGACGCGAAACTCGTTCATCTAGAGTCGGCAAGCCGCGGTCGCGATTCCGCGCCGGATCGCAGGGCACGCTTCAGGCGCGAGTTGTCGATCCTGCGCGCGAAATGGGGAGAGGTGCTGCTCGACGATCCCTATTACAGCCCGCTGCTGGGGCTGGATTCGACGCCGTTCTCCTCGCTCGCATGGCCGCCGCGATCATGGAAGCCGCGTGCCAACCTGCCGCCGGTGTCGACCGCTCCTCCGATCGGGTTGTAGCAGGACGTCCTCGACCGCCCAGTCGCGTACGGCAGCAATCGTTGCATCGGCATCAAAGCCTGGCTGCAGCTTCAGGTCCGTGCGGCGGCCATGCCCCGGAGGCGTCGGGCTCCATTCCGTCGCGGCGATCGGCAGCCCGGTTGCCAGTAGCGCTTCCACCAATGGATGACCAAATGCTGGTTCGCCGATGTCGAGAACCAATTTCGTGATGCCGTGACCTTCGATGAGCGTGGCGACGTCGTCGACGGCAATATCGCCGGTGACGATGACATTCGTGCGCTGCATCAGCTTGAGATCGTCGAGCGTACTCCCCAGCACGACGATCTCGATGTCTTCGTCGGCGTCGGCCAGTTGATCGCTCAACGCTCGTATGAAGCGAAATTCCGCGGCGCTGGTGTGCAGGACCAGCAGGCCGAGACGCGCGGGGCCGCTCACCTCGGGATACAGCGCCGGCGGTACGGGCGGGTCGCTCAGCCTCACGACTTGCAGGCCGAGAACGGCTTCCGAAAAGGCTGCGCCGTCGTCATCGATCGCAGTCACGCGCCGCGCTTCGGCGACCAGGCTTGTCCAAGCCGGATGAACGCCCGATCCGACCGCCGTGCGCATTGCAAGCGCGGTGTCGGTGATCAGGAGGTCGTAGGCAAAGTGTTGCGTGAGCTGCGCCAGATATGCGCCGGGAATGCGGTTCGGCTCCGCAATCTCGAGCGACCGGATTCCGAGATCGGCGAGAAACCTCAGAAGAGCTTCGCGATCCTCAGGCGTCGCAACGTCGAGTGCGATCGACTGCGGCGTTCCGCCATCCGGATCAAACATCGCAGCCAGCTGGCGTTGTCCCTCGGAGCGGATCTGCACGACCAGGCCGTGCTGGCCCTCTGCAGCCAGCTGCCGGCAGCGCCTGATGGCAATTGCGCGGCCGGCGGACGAGCCGCAGAGGATGACAGATGGGCCGGCGGCGACCTGCTGGCTCGCGAGCAGCTTGAGCTCAAGTGCTGCGCGGCAATCGCGGAGTGGATCGGCAAGCAGGAATGCGGCGCAGTCCGTCGCATAGCGCCGGTAACGGTGTTCGAGAACGCGAAGATTTCGCATCACGAGCGAACGCTTCTCGCCCAGAAACGAGCGCGAGCCCTCGTGCCCGACGAAAACCGAAGGAATACACACGTTGCGGAAGCCGGCCTCCGCTGCGCGTAGGCAGAAGTCGACGTCTTCGAGATAGCCGCGATAGAAGTCATCGGAGAGCTCGCGCACGGCGTCGAGGCATTCGCGGGTAATGTAGAGGCAGAACCCGATGCCGTTGGGGATGTCGATCGCAATCCCGGAATTGGCTCTGCCTGCAAGTTCGTCCAGCAATTCGATTTCGCCGGCCGCGGGCAGGGGATTTGACCGGTTCGGGATTGGAAAACTGGTGTATTCGCCGTTGTTCGACAGCGGGGTCGCCGTGCCCACCCTCGGCGTCGATTGCACCGCGCTGCGCAGGCGTTGCAGCGCGTATTTCGGCACGATCGTGTCCGAGTTCAGCAGCACGACGTCGCCGGCGCCGGTCTCGCCGAGCGCGCGGTTGACCGCACCGACAAAGCCGAGATTGTGCTCGTTGGTCAGGAGCCGGATGCGGAACTCGGCGGCGAGCTCGCTGAGCAAGCGCTTGATGTCGGGCTCGGGCGACGCATCGTCCACGACGACGATGGTCGAGCCCGGCGTGCAGGCGAGCGCATTCAACGCGCTGTCGATGCAGGCTCGCGTTGCGGCGAGATCCCCATATACCGGGATGATGATGGTGAGCGGAGAAGGTTCGCCGTTTCGAAGGCGCGCCGGCCGGCGTGGTGCGGCCCGGTGATCCGGAACGCGGTTGGCCGGGAGTTGAACACTTGCGATCACCCGGTCCGCCTGCGTGATCTGCAGGCGCTGCGAGGTCGCGGACGCGGGCCGGATCAGACGGAAGCTCGCAGCCTGTCGCCCGTCACGCGCGAATCTGTGGCGTGGATCGGCGGGAAGCTGGATCGTGCTGGATTGATCCGCCTGCGCCAGCGAAAGGTGCGGGTCGCCCGGCCCGCGCCACGTCACCCATCCCTTCACCTCTTCGTCCAGAAAGTCGATGCGGGCGCAGCTGTCCTGGCCGCTCTGTTCGAGCAACAGCAGGGCGGCCCTGACCGAATCCGGATCGTCGTCACGCCGCGTGACGCTTCGCGCCGCCTCGATCTGCTGAAGGTCGTCGCCCCAAGCCATCATTCGCCGGGCAGCGACCAGATCGTCCGGCTCGAGCTCGAGCGCCCTCGCGACGCCGGCGATGGCCGCATCCCTGAGGTCGAGATGAAACAGCGCTTCCGCGCGCAGCAGATGGGCGCGGGCGCCCGGATGCGGCAGGATCCGGCAGCGGCGGTCGGCGAGCGCGAACGCCAGGCGGAAATCACGCGCCTCGAGCGCCCCGACAGCGGCCCGCTCGAGATCGACGTGGTGGAGCGTTTTGGACGTAAAGGCGACCCTGCGCGCGTCGGCGGTCAAGTGGCGCCCTTATCTGCCCGCATGGTCAGCCTGCCGTCTTGACGGCGCCCTGCCGGCTCCGGAACACGCGCACCCGTCCCTCGAGGCGGGGTCCGTCCTGGTGCGGCATCGGAGTGGCGGGTTCGACCCGCCTCGGCTGCTGGGGCGCGAGAGGGGCTGCCTGCACCCGGCGCTCCTCGAGATTGAGCTTGAGGCCCACCAGCGGTTCCCGTCCGGAAGGACCCGACACCACAATACGGTTCCCGGTGACCCGCAGGGTCGGAGCTCCCAGGAAGATGGTTTCAGCCGCGATGGCGTAGCGATCCGCGCCGGGACCCGAGGCCTCCAGCGAGAACCCCGTGATGGCCAATGCGCGTCCCCGGGTTCCGGCAAAGGTTCCGAGAGGAACGAACTGGTTGTCGCCCCGCTGCGGCCTGGCGAACTTGACGGCGTATTGCAGGTGGAGATCGTGCGGCTTGTTGGGCCATTCGAGGGAAATTCCCTCGATCCGGGCCGGCGCGGACGGTCCGGCAATCCAGACATTCGAGCCGACGGTCACGTCGCCCAGACCCGCGACATGCGCGAGCAGCTTGAGGTCGCTCAACTTGCCGGGTCCAGCCTCCGGCTCGAACATGTCGAATGGCTGGCCGGCCGGCTGCTCAGCCGGCTGTCCCTGGGTCAGCGGCTCGATCTTGATATTGGCGGCGGTCGACCCGCCGACGCGCCCTGCCGTGACCTCGACGATCAGGCGGCTCGGTCGGGCGACCGACACGACCAGCGCGGTCTCGGGCGCGAACAGGGTTCCATTGACCACGTCAGGTCCGGTAATGATATTACAATTGTTAAGACTGGCGCGATCCGCGTATACGCGCACCACCGGAGGTGACACCTTATCATCTGCGCCATTGTATCGAACCAGGAAGAGACCCCGTGCCAGATCAATGGTTTTCTGCTGAATCTGTTCGTTCATTGTCGCCTGCGAGCCTAACGGAATGGATTGATAAGTCTCCCGCAGTGTGCCCCAAAAATCTGTGTGATAGAAGGGGGCTTAATGTTAATCCGGTAAGATAGTTTTGCTCGCCAATCGATGACATACCGCCGGTGATGATGCAGACCCTGACCCCAATCGAAGACCGCGCGGCCGGGGGGCGCGCTCGCCCGCCAATGAACGTCCTGTTCGTCCACAATAACTTTCCGGCCCAGTACCGCCACATTGCGCGTGCGCTCGCAGAGCAGCCCGGCAACAGGGTCGTTGCGGTCGGTTCATCGACCGCAAGCACGACGCCGGATATCCGGCTGCTCAAATATTCGACGACCAAGACGGATTCCGCGGTCGTCCATCCGTTTGCCCGGCGCTTCGATGTCGAATCGCGGCGTGCCGAAGAGGTTCTGTACGCGCTGTCGTCGCTGTCGGGGCAGGGCTTCGTGCCCGACCTGATCTTCGCGCATCCCGGTTGGGGCGAGACGCTGCCGCTGCGCACGATGTTTCCGCGCGCGCGGATCATCCTCTATTGCGAATTCTACTACGGTGCCGAGGGCAGGGACGTCGGCTTCGATCCCGAATTTCCCATGACCGGCCTTGATGGCAATGTCGCGCTCCATCTGAAGAATGCGACCACGCTGCTGGCGCTCACGGAATGCGACACGGGCGTCTCGCCGACGCCATGGCAGAGGTCGACCTTTCCCGCCGAGTTTCAGAGCAAGATCGAGGTGATCCACGAGGGCGTCGACACCGACGAGGTGAAGCCCAACCCGGTCGCGCGGTTTCAGCTTCCGAACGGTGCGACGCTGTCGGCGGACGACGAAGTGATCACCTACGTCTCGCGCAACCTCGAGCCGGTGCGCGGATTCCATATCTTCATGCGGTCCCTGCCGAGGATCCTCGCCGCGCGGCCGAATGCGCAGGTTGTGATCGTCGGCGGCAGCGGGACATCCTACGGCGCGAACCCACCCAAGGGTTCGAGCTGGAAGTCGATGTTCCTCGACGAGATCAAGTCGGACATCGACCTGCGCCGGGTGCATTTCCTCGGCCGGATTCCTCGGAAACCGTATCTCGAGCTGCTGCAGATCTCCTCGGTGCACGTCTATCTGACCTATCCCTTCGTGCTGTCCTGGTCGCTGCTGGAGGCGATGAGCGCGGGATGTGCGGTGGTGGCATCCGACACCGCCCCGCTTCGCGATATCGTCTCGGACGGCAACGGCCTGCTGGTGCCGTTTTTTGATATTGATGCGCTGTCGGATCAGGTAGTCTCGGTGCTGTCACGGCCCAAGGCCTTCAAGAAGATGCGGATGAAGGCGCGCAGCTTCGTGCGGGACAATTACGACGCAAAGCGGGTCTGTCTGCCGCGGATGCTGACGCTCGTTGATGAAGGTGTCCTCCCGCGTACGTACGGGGGATAACGCCAGGAGTTTGCGATGCCGCTTGTCATCTCGGTTGCCCAGCGCAAGGGCGGGGTCGGAAAGACGACCCTTGCGGTTTTGCTCGCCGCAGAACTGGATCGGCGCACGGGCGTGGTGGGACTGGTCGACGCCGACTCGCAGGCGTCCGCGTGTCACTGGGCCGAGCCCGGCAATCTGTCGTTCCCCGTCTACCAGCTTGATCCGGAAACCCGCCCCGTGGCCGAATGGGCCAAGCTGATGCGTCAGATTCCGCATCAGATCATCGTGGTGGACTCCGCGCCGAACGATCGGGTGCTGGGCGCGGTGCTCGCGGTCGCCAATATCGTGCTGATGCCGTGCACGCCGTCCGGCCTTGACATCGAGGCCACCGCGCGGACGCTCGACATTGTGCGGGAAGTGCGTGCCACGCGGCGAACGGCGCTCCGTGCCATGATCGTGCCGAACCGCGTCGACCAGCGCACGCTCGAAGGCCAGCAGCTGATCGAGGAGCTGGATACGCTCGACGAGGAGATCGGGCCGATGATCGGCAGTCGCTCGGCCTATGTTCGCGCCGTCGCCTTGGGGCAATCGGTCGCCGATTTCGCCGGCGGCACCCCCGCGGATCTCGAGATCAAGATGCTTGCCGATCTCGTCATGAGCTGGTGCGGGATCGCACCCAGGCAACGGGTGACGATTTAACAGAGCGCGCCGGCCGCTTCACGTCAGGCTAACCACGCCGGCATGGAAGCAAGCAGTTCCACGCCGCAACCAGCCCCTTGATTTGATGACGGCGTCTGATGACGGCATCCGCGGAAACCGCCAAAAAGCACAACAACGCTGCGATCTGTAGATCTTCGCGCGCGTTATCATTGGACAGCCTAAAGCGGGTCGGTGCGGGAACCTGCCCTGGTTAACAAACTGCGTACGCGCACCCTCGCATTTGAAGCAAATGCCGCCGCGCGCTTGAGCCCAAGCTCAAGACATTTCCCGTACATGCTTCCCGTCACTGTGGGGAGTGAAGAATGTACAACGTCAAGAGAGTGATGGCCCTGGTTCTGGCCGTCCTTGCGCTCGGGACAAGCGCACAGAACACCCAGGCTGGAATGGTCGGCTTCCCGCTGCCGCTGCGCGGCGTGATCGAGAAGATCCGCTTCAGCGAGCCGACGCTGGCGCCGATGGCCTACACCATGTTCTGCCTGCGCTATGCCGACGAGTGCAAGCCGAAGCCACGCGCCCGGCTGGTGTTCCGCGGCGGCGCCACACGGCTGACCAAGCAGCGCATCGCCGACCTGATCGAGGTCAACGCGTCGGTCAATCGCAGCATCGCGCCGCAGCGCAACGAGCGCGGCCTTGCCGGCGAGGAATGGTTGATCAATCCGGCGCGCGGCGATTGCAACGACTACGCGGTCAGCAAGCGCCACGAACTGCTGGCGCGCGGCTGGCCGATGCGCGACCTTCTGCTGAGCGAGGTCGTGACCTCCTCCGGCGAGCATCATCTCGTGCTGGTGGTCCGCGCCAAGGGTGGAGACATCGTGCTCGACAATCTGAATGCGCAGATCCGCAGCTGGTCGCAGGCGCGTTATCGTTGGGTCAGGATGCAGACCCCGGCGAACCCCGACCACTGGGCCGGCGTTGTGCAGGCCGGCGCCTGAATTTCTGAACGAGCCCCATCGATCGAACGTGGCGCGGCGAGACATTTCGCCGCGCCATTTTTCGCATCAGCGACGATCGTCAGCGCGCTGCGACGACATTACCGGAACGATTGGAGGCATCGACGGTTGATCCCGGTCCAACCTATCGAGGCATCGACATGAAGCTGGCCGGCCTTGTCACAACAGCGGCGCTGGTCGTCGCCACCGCCCCGGCGCTTGCACAGGGCACCGGACAGACCACGCAGGGCGCAACGCGCTATTCGATCGATGGACCGGGCGGTGGTGTTCCGACATCGCGGCCGCAGGCGACCCGGCCGGTCCCGCCGGCAACACCGGCTTACCCTTACGGGAGACCGTCGCGGCACGGGCCGCCGGTCGGGCAACGGACCAACGTGCCGCTCGGGTCGCGCTAACCGTCGCTTCGGCTGCAAATCCGTTCGGTCTTAACGCTATTCCTATCGTCATTTTGCCGCCTCGGACGGAATGTCGTACCCATGCGGCCGTTGCGTCAGTTGAGACGCAGGATTTGTCGCGCGAGGACGACAGTTTCAAATGGCGAGCAGGGGTTCGATCCTCATCACGGGCGGCGCGGGATATATCGGATCCCATTGCGCCAAGGCGGTTGCCGAGGCCGGGTTTCTGCCGGTCGTCTACGACAATTTGTCCACCGGTCACCGTGATTTCGTGCGATGGGGGCCGCTCGTGATCGGCGACGTCGCCGACCACGACAAGATCGCCGCCACTATCGGCGAGCACAAAGCGCTTGCGGTGATGCATTTCGCTGCGTTCAGTGCGGTCGGCGAGTCCGTGGCGGATCCGCAGAAGTACTTCAGCAATAACGTTGCCGGCACGCTCGACCTGCTGCGCGGCATGCGTGAGGCGGGCTGCGACCGCCTGGTTTTTTCCAGCACCGGCGCGGTCTATGGCAACGCCGGCCGCGATCCAATTCCCGAGAGTGCCGCAGGTCCGACCGTCAATCCCTACGGCCGCTCCAAATTCATGATCGAGCAGATCCTGGCCGACTATCGCGCGGCCTATCGGTTCAACTCGGTCTGCCTGCGCTATTTCAATGCCTGCGGCGCCGACGCCTCCGTCACCATCGGCGAACTTCGCGATCCCGAGACGCATTTGATTCCGCGCGCGCTGATGGCGCTGCTGGGGCACGTGCCGGACTTTGCGATCTTCGGCGAAGATTATGACACGCCTGATGGCACCGCGGTGCGCGACTACATTCATGTCGACGATCTCGCGAGCGCCCATATCGCGGCGCTCGAGCTGCTGCTGAGGGGTGACGCCGGCGGCGTGTTCAATCTCGGCACCGGCACCGGCTATTCGGTGCGCCAGGTGCTCGATGCGATCCGCGCCGAGACCGGTGAAGCGGTGCCGAGCGTCGTGCGCGAGCGCCGGGCCGGCGATCCGCCGATCCTGGTGGCCGATCCCTCCAGGTCGGAGCGCGGCCTCGGCTTCAAGGCCAGCCGGTCCGATCTCGGCTACATCATTCGCTCGGCCTGGGCCTGGCATCAGAAGGCGCATCCGCGCCGGCGGTAGAGCATGATCCGGAAAAGTGCGAAGCGGTTTTCCCTCGCGACAAACGCGGAACGCGTTTGCGCGGAGATCATGCTCAAATATCGATCAAGCCGCGAGAGGCTCAATTCAATGTGATGTAGTGCTGTTCGGCCAATCGCGCGAGGAACGGCATGTCGACAAGGCTTGCTACCAGGAAGACGGCAACCAGCGCCAGCACGAGCAGCATCAGGCCGCGCTCGCCATAGAGCTTCTCGGGTTTCTGCGCCGACGAACCCGGCGACGTCGACATCGAGAAGTAGGTGGTGAACAGCATCACCACCAGCGGCATCGCGAGGACATACTCGATGCGGTACTTCACCAGGAACACCGAGAGGAAGAACACCGAGAACAGCGAATAGCTGAGGCACGAGGCCGTCAGCGACACTTCGGTATAGTGCGCGAAGCTCGCGCGGTAGCGCGCCAGCAGCTCCCTGCCGTGGGACGCGGCAATCTCGCGATATTCGGACAGCCGCTTGGCCGCCATCAGGAACGCGCCGCCAAACCAGTAGCACAGGATCACCGAGCCCGGCGGCAACGAGGTCGGGTCGATCATCGCCCAGCCGATCAACAGCCGCAGCGGATTGTTGACGGATTCCGAGATGACGTCGAAATAGGCCTTGTCCTTGCTGCGGAGCGGCGGGACATTGTAGACGACGCCCTGCAGGGCGAAGATGCCGGTTGCGAACAGCATCAGGCGGCTGCTCGCAGATGCGCAGACGAGGCCTAGCGCGACCAGCAGCAGCCACTCTAGCCCGATGATCTTGCCGTCCATCGCGCTCTGCACCGCGGAGCGTTGCGATTTGGTCGGGTGATGCCGGTCGAAGTCGCGGTCGAACCATTCATTGATCACATAATTGGCCGACGCGATGCAGATCGCGGCCACGAGGCCGAGGACGATCGCGCTTGCGATATGCTCGCCTCTCGGGCCGCGCAACAGCCAGGCGAGGACAATCCCGGGAACGATGAAGATGTGCTTGGTGCTGTGATCGAGCCGCAGGATGGCGAGATACTGCCGGATGCTTGCGGCCGGCGGCTTGCCGGCTTCGACCTTGCTGTCCATCAGCGCCATCGCGCGGTCCTTTTTCTGTCGTCGTTGATCGATCGCCTAGTTGAGGAGGTAGACGTCGAAACTCTCGTCGGTCTTGGCGGGGCCGAAGCGGCGGAGCATCGTGGTCGCTTCGCGGAAATCGCGGATCTGCGCCGCTGAGGCACGGAACGTCCGCCAATCCTTGCCTTCGTCGTAGATCCGGTCGGGCGTGATCTCGTCGAGCCGGTAGGCCAGCAGGATGATGACGGGCGCGCTGGTCGTGTCGCGAAGCTCGCGGGCAAGGCGCAGGGTCTCGCCGAGATCGCTGTCCATCTTGCCCTTGCGCGAGAAGATCACGACGCTGCCGAATTTGTGGTCGCGCGCCAGATAAGTCCGGTTCTTGACGTAGTAGGGCAGCGCCTCGACCAGCCATTCCGGCTCGCCGAGGATCAGTGCATTGGTGAGATCGGCGCGCGAGGCGATCAGGCGGCCGAGATCGGCGCTGCGGCTCGCAACCATGCCGGTCACCGCGTTGCGCAAATCGTTGATGCCGGCGGCGGTCTGGATCGCGAGCACCAGCAGGAGCGACACGCGTCCGATCGCCGGCAAGCGCCGGTCGAGCCACGCCCGAGAGCCGGTTGGCGCGGTGACCCGGCTCCAGCCGATCCAGTAAAGCGCGATCAGGAAGCTGAGCCAGACCGCGGCATGTCGGTAGGCACCGTTGGCGGCGACGGCGAAGAACAACGACGTCAGCAACACGGCGGCGATGGCGGCGAGGAAGGCCGGTCGCCGCGGCAAGAGCCCGAGCGTCGCGCCGAACAGCAGCACCGATCCCGCGACCCCCGGCAGCAGATTGGCAAACAGCGCGCCCAGCGACGTCGCGCCGGGGTTCACCAGGGACAGGATTGCCGCCGCCAGCGGTGACTCGTGCGACCAGTCCCGGGCCGCGGCGTCATTATAGGTCGGCAGCATCGTCACGGCGCAGATCACGACGCCTGACGTCGCGATGATGGCATTGATCGCGAAATTGGTGAGAGGCGGCGACCAGCGCCAGCCATCGGTCTCGAGCAGGTCGAGCAGCCAGAACAGCAGGAATGCGCCGGCCATGATCGCGCCGACGACGTTGGTGTTGGCGAGCAGGAATAGCAGCGCACCGAGCAGCAAACCACGGTCGCGGTGGGCCCGATAGCAGGCCGCGATCGCGAACAGGAACAGGGCCGAGATGCCGTAGTTCCTGGCCATCACGACATACTCAAATAACAGCCCATGGCCCGTGATCAGCAGCAGGACCAACGGTCGTGGGAATGGTGACCGGAAGATCAGCAGTGCGACCGTGATGACCCCGACCACGAAGGCGACGGCGGGCAGCACCTCGACCCGATCGAACACGGCATGCGCGCCGCGCAGCAGAAGGTACCAAAGGGCAGGGTGGCCCTCGCCATGCAACCCTCTCAGCATGGCGACCGGATCGTCGCCGTTCAGGGCAATGGTGAGCGCGCGGACCTCGTCGCGCCACATCACGTGACGGCCGATCTGGAAGCCGACCAGCGCGACCCATCCCGCGAGGAGCAGAACGTCCGGCCAGGATCGGCGGTCCCGCTTGGGCGCGAACAACCACTGGTCCATGATGTGCAGAGAACGGGTCAAAGAATCCTGCTGCTGCTCGGATCGGGACGGTCAAACCGTGGCGTCATCTGCCGGTCTGGTGGTTTGTGTTAACAGTAAAATCCACATAGAATGTTGTAACATTACGGGCAAGCCAGACTAACATTTATGACGCCGACGCCGGCCCAGAGAACGGTCAGGGACATCGGTCCTGCGCACCCCGAGGTGGAGTTCGCGCTGGTGCTGGCGCGAACCATCGATTCCGTGAGCGCCGACCCGCAGCAGCTGCGCAGCGCGGTCTACGAGCTCGCGCGGCAGAAGCTGCAGCAGCTCGCGCACGAGGATCCGACGGAAAAGCAGCGTCTGATGCAGGCGCTGGAAGTGGCGATCGAAGGCGTCGAAGCGCACACCAAGAGCAATGTGATCGAGAAATTCGCGGTGCCGCCGGCACGGGCGCTGCCCGCATTCCTCGAGGCGGCGGGCGCCGCGCGGCGGATCGAGGCACCGCCGCGGATCGATGCCGAGGCGGCATTTGTCACGACCCTCGATCGCGTCGAGCCTGCGGTGGCGCGCGGTCCGCGATGGTCGTCGTCGGCGCCACTTCGTTACGTTGTCATGCTGGCGTTCTTCGGGCTGATCGCGGCCGTTGTCCTGCTGCAGCAACGCGGCGTGTCGTTGGCCGCGGCCCGCGCAATGATTGCCGGCACGCTGGCATCGGCGCCGCCTGAAACCCAAAGGCCGGCGGTGGTCGCGGCCGTCCCGGCGCCGGTCGCTGCGGCCGAGCCGCCGGCGCCGAGACGGCCATTGCCGACCGCGTACGGCGTCTACGCCGAGAGCGGCGGCAAGCTCTACGAGCTGCAGCTGATCCAGGGGCGTGCGCCGGATCCGCGGGTGGCGATCTCGGCGGCGATCACCAGGCCGAGCGAGACCACGCTGCCGGACGGACATCTCCGCTTCTTCGTGTTCCGGCGCGAGGGTGCCGGCGGCGCCTCCGACCCGATCGATGTGCGTCTGATCGCGCATGTGAGCCAGCAGACCACGTTCGACGCGACCGGCAAGCCGGTGGTCTCGCCGGGCGACGATACCTGGGTGATCCGCAACATCTCGATCCCGTTCCGCGCGGCGCCGCTCAAGGACGATCCGCAGATGTTCGAGGTCCTGCCGCGCGACGACGCGCCGCTGCCGCCGGGACGTTACGCGTTGATCCTGAAGGCGCAGGCCTACGATTTCACGGTCGAGGGCGCGGTCACCGACAAGCGGCATTGCCTGCAGCGGCTGGCGGCTGCGAACGGCGTGTTCTACTCGGAATGCGAGAAACCGTGAGCGGGGTGTCCGTCCGGTTCAGTGTCGTGCTGGCGCTCCTGCTGGCATCGCGTGCCGCCGTCGCCGCACCGGCCGCCGAGACCGCAAAGCGCTGCCTGCGCGCGGCCTACATGGTCTACCCCTACAAGCGACCGGGGGCCGTGCCGATGAATGGCGATCGGCTGCATTTCTTTCAGCAATGCATGGCGCAAGACGACACGAAGTCGGCGGAAGCGCCGAAGCGCGATTGAGCGCAATGCGCCGGCCGCTCAGTTCGCGGACTGTTCCACGTCCGACCTCAGCCGGCCGAGCTGGTAGCGCAGCGCGAGCAGCATGAAGCGACCGACGCCGATGCCGACGAGACCTCCCGCCACCTTGACGATCGCGTCGATCAGGCGGCCGTGACGGTCCGGTGTCAGGAATTGCATTGCTTCGAGCGTGAACGCGCTGAAGATGACAAGGAGCACGATCAGCGCAGTGCGCCGCGGGTAGCCCAGCACGAAGGCCAGCGCCATCACGGCGAAAGCAGCGAAATGCTCGATCTGCGGATGGAATAGCGAGGGACGGTCCTGGATCGGGGACAGTGTCACGAAGGCGATCAACGCAAGCGCAAGCCAGCCTGCAATCACGCCGAACCTCCGTATCTTTGAAACAAGCAACGCGTTCTTCCCGGTCCATGTGCGCTGGGCGCGCCGGGGTTGAATTAGCGCATCGCCGGTGTCAGCGACATGGAAATGGTCGTCGAAGGTTAACTTGCCGGTCGACTGCAAATGACCCGACATGTTGCCCGTGCTCTGTCCGCTTGAAGGTTGCCAGCAACAATTGGTTTCAAGTTTTGGGTATTTAAATACCTTAGACTGAAACCCAATCTCACTTCGCGCGCATCTCATGGAGGGAACCAGGGGTGCTTGCGCGGGTTCCCGGGATGGTGCACCTGACGAAAAATAAGCGGCGCCTTGCGGGTCCATTCATAAGCCGTTCACGGCCGGAAGCCTCATTTGGTGCCGGAATGTCGTAATGCTCACTCTCGGAGGCCAAAGTGCGTCTGCTCGTCGTTGAGGATGACCCGGATCTGAACCGCCAGCTCACCACCGCCCTGACGGACGCCGGCTATGTGGTCGATCGCGCGTTCGACGGCGAGGAGGGGCATTTCCTTGGCGACAGCGAGCCCTATGACGCGGTCGTGCTGGATATCGGGCTGCCGAAAATGGACGGTATCTCGGTGCTTGAGGCCTGGCGGCGGAACAAGCGGGTGATGCCGGTGCTGATCCTCACCGCACGAGATCGCTGGAGCGACAAGGTTCAGGGCTTCGACGCCGGCGCCGACGACTATGTCGCCAAGCCCTTCCACCTCGAGGAGGTGCTGGCGCGGATCCGCGCGCTGCTGCGCCGCGCGACCGGGCATGCCCAGGTCGAACTGAACTGCGGGCCGGTGGCGCTCAATACCCGCACCAAGCGGGTCACCGTCAACGGCAATCCGATCAAGCTGACCTCGCACGAGTACAATCTGCTCGACTATCTGATGCACCACACCGGGCGGGTGGTCTCGCGCACCGAACTGGTCGAGCATCTCTACGACCAGGACTTCGACCGCGACTCCAACACGATCGAGGTGTTCGTCGGGCGCATTCGCAAGAAGCTGGATGTCGATATCATCCAGACCGTTCGCGGCCTCGGCTACATGCTGTCGCCGCCGACCTAAACCATTTTCGAGCGAAGTGGACGCCGGTTCGTTCGCGTGAAGAAAGCGCGGACCAAACAACAGGATAAGAGCATGTCCTATTCAATCGGATCATGCTCTTAAGGTGCTTGATCGCGATGCGGGCATTGGCATGATCCGCGCCAGGAGGACTGGATTCGCCATGTCTGAACTCGCCTTGTCGCGGCCCGCTGACGCGATGTTCGAGCTCGTGCCCTGATGGGCGGCAGCTCGCTTGCGACACGCCTGTTCGTCTCGGCGACCGCCTGGGTGGTGGTGATCCTGGCGATCACGGGCGTCATCCTGTCGTCGGTCTATCGCGACGCGACCGAGCGCGCCTTCGACCGGCGGCTCAATCTCTATCTGCGCACCCTGATCGCCGAAGTGGCGACGCCGGACGAGCCGGCGGACCGCCAGTTCCAGTCGCTCGGCGAGCCGCTGTTCGACCTGCCGTTGTCGGGCTGGTACTGGCAGATCACCCGGACCGATACCGAAAAGGGCGAGACCCGCGCCTCGCGCTCGCTGTGGGACAAGAAGCTGCCCAAGCTCGAGGAGCACGGCGCCGAGCTGACCGCCGCCGGGGTCCGCCTCGGCTATGTCGACGGGCCCGAAGGCCAGAGCCTGCGCGTGGTGGAGCGGCCGGTCGATCTCGGCGCCGACGGCAAGTTCCTGGTCAGCGTCGCCGGCGATGCCACCGAGATCTTCGATGAGACGCGCAGCTTCGACTATTATCTCGGCGGCACCTTCGCCGCGCTCGGCGTCGTGCTGCTGCTGACCACGGTCTTCCAGGTGCGCTACGGCCTCGCGCCGCTCAAGCGGATCTCGGATGCGATTGCCGATATCCGCTCCGGCCGCGCCGAGCGGCTGGAAGGCCGGTTTCCGGTCGAGATCGCGCCGCTGGCGCGCGAGACCAATGCGCTGATCGATGCCAACCGGGAGATCGTCGAGCGCTCGCGCACCCATGTCGGCAATCTCGCCCATGCGATCAAGACGCCGCTGTCGGTGATCGTGAACGAGGCGGCCGCCCATGCCGCCGATCCCTTCGCCAGCAAGGTGCTGGAGCAGGCCGATTTGATGCGGGACCAGGTCGCGCACCATCTCGAGCGCGCGCGGATCGCCGCCCGTGCCACCATCGTCAGCACCATCACCGACGTCGCACCTGTGATCGAGGCGCTGCGCCGGACCATGGAGAAGATCCATCGCGATCGCGACCTCTCGATTGAGGCGAAGGCCGATCCGGCGGCACGGTTTCGCGGCGAGCGGCAGGATCTGGAGGAAATGGTCGGCAATCTCGTCGACAACGCCTGCAAATGGGCGGCTTCGCAGGTGTCCGTCGAGGTCACCGTGGTCTCGCCCGAGGCCTCGGGCGCCGGGCCGAGGCTGCGCATTGTGGTCGACGACGACGGGCGCGGCCTGTCGGAAGCCGAGCGTGCCCAGGTGTCGCGGCGCGGCCAGCGGCTCGACGAGTCGAAACCCGGCTCGGGGCTCGGCCTGTCGATCGTGACCGACCTCGCCGGCCTCTATGGCGGCAATCTCGCCCTGAACAACGCGCCGATCGGCGGCCTGCGGGCCGTGCTGATGCTGCCGGCGGTGTAGTATTGTATCTCTGATAGTCTGTCATTCCGGGGCGCGACGAAGTCGCGAACCCGGAATCCGGAGGTTGTGGATCGAGATTCCGGGTTCTCGCTTCGCGAGCCCCGGAATGACGCTGAGTGAATCACACATCAAAAGACACAACACTAAAGCATGATCCGGAAAAGTGCGAAGCGGTTTTCCGAAAAGATCATGCTCAAACAAAGAGCTAAGGCGCGATGACGATTCAACCTAATCTCATCGCGCTTTAGCGTCAGAAGCGGACAAAAGAGGTGCGCTTAGTCGTGTCGGTCAAGCGCCGACAACGGACCATATCGTTTACGATTGCTTAACTGACGTGCCCTTTGTAATGATTTATCGAGGGGCTGCCCCAAGACGGGAGGTCGAGATGCCAACGTCATCTCACCTTTTGCGGTGGTCGACCGAGATGCTTCCGGAGCGCACGCGGTTCTCGACGTTTCGTGAGGAGTTTGCGCGGCTGAACCTCGCGTTGGACGTGATAGACCACAGCGGTGGCCGCCCACGTATCGAAGTCACCTACTTGTCGCTCGGTGCGGTTGGCGTTTGTCGCCTTGTCACGACGCCGGTGGAGTTTATTCGTCACAAACACCACCTCAAGGATAGCCGTGAACAATTCGGACTGAACCTCGTCGAGGCCGGACCGGTCCAATTTGCAAATGCTGGCCAAGAGCATGCCTATGACGTCGGCTCCGCTTGTTTGGTCGATCGGGGAAGGACGCTGCGAGTATTTGGGCCGCGTGGGGGGAGCGTCAAATTCGTAACCGTGCAGGCTGCCGCCCTTAGGTCTCTGGTTGCCAACCCGGAAGATCTATCAGGTCGGCCAGTGCGTTCCGGACCGGCGCTGAGCCTCGTCAACCGCTACCTTCGGTCGCTCGCATCCTTTAAAGAACCTCCGTCATCACAACTGGCCGCCACCGTCAGCGTCCATCTCCTCGATCTTGTAGCTGCGACGCTCGGGCCGACCAACCAAGCAGCAGACATCGTTAGGGAGCGCGGTGTGAAGGCAGCAAAGCTGCAGGCGATCCTGGCGGAGGTCGCGCGACGCTCCAGCGATCCCAATTTCGATTTGAACAAGGTCGCTGGAGCGATCGGCATGTCGCGGCGATACGTGCAAAAATTGCTCGACGAGGGGACCGGAAAGTCGTTCACCGAGCACCTTGCAGGATGCCGGCTTCAGCGTGCCTTCGCGATGTTGACTGACCCACACCATCTGCATTTGGCCATCATAGATATCGCGTATGCAGCCGGCTTTGGTGACGTTTCTTATTTCAATCGCACGTTCCGCCGGCACTTCGGCGAGACGCCCTCAGGTGTGCGCGCCGCATCGACCATACGAGAGCAGAAGCGATCCTCCGCCCCCTCACAGTAAGCAATGCATGGGCAGAAGAACCAAACCTGAAAAACACCCGGGTTAAATATCCTCAAGGGGGACAGTCCCGCGTACCCGCTTTCCGAGGCAGGCGCTAAAGTACCTACGCCATCGTCGCCGACCCGGTTCACAGTGCTAGAATTTATAGGCCCATCAATTTTTTTGGACCTCGTTTATCGATCGACCACCAATTCCTGCCATTATCCCACCATTGCAGGTAGGTCGCGATCAGCGGCAGCGAATTCCGAAATTCTCTTGGACCCTTCTTTTCCGAAGGAGAGGCCATGCTCAAAGGCTTCGCAATTGCAATCATCGCGCTGTCTAGCGCATCGCAAGTCGATCAGTACTTCACCAATGGCAGGTACACCGACGCCGTCATGGCGATGCTGAGGCAGATGAGGCACTCGTTCGGCATTTGAACCGCGCGGATCAACCGGGCTTCCCAAGCGCGTCTGCTTGCAGCCCGAAATCGGACGTGAGGGTGACTTCCGCGTGGGACCACAAGCGGAAGAACCTGATCGTATCGTCTCGGGTCCGTCGCCTACCTTGATCCAAGCCACATCATTCTGCGCCAGCGCGAGGTGTTTCTTCTGCGCGTGACAGGGCGATGTCAGAATGCCTTTGAGTGGACCCTGCGCGTTCACTATTTTGCCGACAATGCAGGCTTGACCGAAGCGCAACTGCGCGCATCGGTCCACGGCACTGCCGATGACACCTGTTGGGAATCCGGTGACCGCATCCTCATCCGCCTTGCTGATGAACTGCATGACACGGCCACGATCGGCGATGCACTTTGGGACGACATGCGCCCCGTCATCACCGATGAAGCGATCCTGCAGCTGATATTGCTGGCGGGTCACTATCGAACCAATGCTTACATCTCGAAGGGGCTGCGGGTTCCCGTGGAATCTCGGATCAACCGCCCATTTCCGGTCGCAAAAGTGGAAGTCTGAACCACGTAACCAAATTTCGACGCGCAGGGAGCGCCAGGCGAGCCCATGCGACCTGCGAGGAACGTTCGACGAGGTCCGCCTTGGGACAAGGCGATATCGCTGACGTCCGGTCCGCGTGTCTGCTTCGCCCCTGAAGGCGGGCGTCCCTGTTCTCGCTTCGGCGCCGCTATTATTCCTAAACGGCTTCTTAACGGGCCCGCCGCTATCATTGCGGGCGGACGGGCTGCGGCTTTTGCCGGGTACCAAGCTTTCACGACCGGGCGCATGAGCCAGAAATCGACCGAGCGGCTGAGGGATTATCTCGCACAGCTTCCGCCGCAATCGCAGGCGCTGCTGATGCGCGAGCTGGAGCGCGCCGTCGAACGTGGCGACGACGTCGCGGTCGCCAATCTGGTCCTCGAACAGCTGCGCAAGATCGTGCGCGGGGCCGAGGAGGACGAGCAGATCCAGCCGCGCAGCGATGATCCGGCGCGGCTCCTGTTCCGGCCGCTCGAGCCATTCCTCGCCGAGACCAATTTCCCGACCCGGCCGGGCCAGCTCCGGCGCGCCTCGCTGCTGCCGATCTGGCAATGGCTGGCCCGCGAGGGCGCGCCCGAGGCGGCTCGCGCGTTCGAGGCGGCGCTCGCCGCGGCCACGGAGAGCGGTCCGATGGAAACTGCCGCGCGCAAGTTCCAGCTTGCGGCCGCGGACGCCATCCTCAAGATCGCGGGGCCAAGTCAGGACGATCGCCAACGCGCGCTGTCGCGGGTCGGTCCGCCAAACGTGGTCGAGGACCTGCTGCCGATCGGCCTCGTCCTGCAGGCCCGCGAGGCGCTGGAAACCCTGGGCAGCCGGCTGCCGAGCCAGATCCGCGTGTTCGCCGATTCCCAGATCGCCTCCGCCACGGAAGCGCTCAAGCTGCCGTCGCTGCAGACGCCGCAAATGCTGCCGTTTGCGCTGTCATTGATTGCGCAGCGGCTCGCCGCGCCCTGGCAGATCGTCCGCCTCGCCATCAAGATGGCGGCCTCCGACGACGAACTGCGGGTTGCGGCGACGCCGTACGGTATCGCCGTCACCATCGCGCTGCACGACCTGTCGTTCGTCGCGGCCTGCCTGCGCACCGACATCAGGCGCGGGCATTTCGATTATGTCGGCGAGCAGCTCAAGACCCTGCATGACGGCGTCCGCGGCCTGCGCACCGAGCTCGATCTGCGCAACGATTCCACCTGGGGCCGCCAGCTCACCTCGGTCCGCGCCGATACCTCCAATGCGCTGCAATCGGAGATCGACAGCGTGCCCGGCCGGGTCCGCCGCATCCTGCGCCAGCGCGCCGACAAGGACATCATGGCCGGCGCCAAGATCGACCAGTCCGAAGTCGAGGACGCCGCCGCGCTGATCGATTTCGTCGCGGTGTGCCGCACCTATGCCAGCGAGCTCGCCATCAACGAGGTGACCCTGCGGACCTTCTCCGACCTGCAACATTATGTCGAGCAGTCGACCGAGGGGCTGGTGCAGTCGCTGCGCGGCGGCGACGCGCGGGTCCGGGCCTTCCGCCAGCAGCAGGTCAAGGCCGCGATCCGCTTCTGCGAGGTGCTGTTCGGCCACGACTACGCCTCGTTGATGAACCGGGCGGCCGAAAACGCCGTGACCGGTGAGCGCAAATCTTCCCGCGCGGGGTAGCGAGATCGCGCAATTCGCGAGCATGTTCGACGGCAAGCCGACCCGCCAAGGCGGGACGATGGGCATTTGCGTTATTTCGGAATAATGGAAGTGTGGCACTGATTTGCCCGACGTGTCAACCATCAATCGAGCGCCGGCGACCGCCCCGCTACTTTGCATGGGGTTGTTTTCGATATTTTGGCAGCGCGCGCCTTCGCCAGGAGACACCGTTGCGATCCCGTCGGAAGGGCACCGAAAACCGCCTGATTTCGACCTTCCGCCGATCCAGTAATTGTCAATTGCCGGGCTCGCCGCCGGTAGTGTAAAGCGATTCTAAGGCGGCTTGCCGGAAGCCGCCGTTCCATCCGGGAACCGCTTGATGACGCTGTGGTTTGTGTTCGCGCTGATGACGGTCGCGGCGATCTTTGCCGTGCTGTGGCCGCTCAGCCGCCGCGGGCGCGCGGATACCGGTGGCAGCGAGGTCGTGGTCTACCGCGACCAGCTCGCCGAAATCGACCGCGACATGGCCGCCGGCATCATCGGTGCGGCCGAGGCCGATGCCGCGCGGGTCGAGATCAGCCGCCGGCTGCTGGCCGCCGCCGACCAGGGCGGACGTGAGGCCCCGGTGCAAGGCAGCCTCAATCTGCGGCGCACTGCCGCGATCGTCGGCCTGGTCGGATTGCCTGTGATTGCCTCGAGCTTCTATCTCGCGCTCGGCTCGCCGCGCCTTGGTGACTTCCCGCTCGCCGAGCGCGGTCGGGTGGCCGACGCCAACCAGCCGCTCGCCAATCTGGTCGCCCAGGTCGAGGCGCATCTGGAAAAGAACCCGACCGACGGCCGCGGCTGGACGGTGCTGGCGCCGGTGCTGTCGCGCCTCGGCCGCTACGATGACGCCGTCCGCGCCTATCGCAACGCCATCACCTATGCCGGCGACAGCGCCGATCGCCGCGCCGATCTCGGCGAGGCGCTGATGGGGACTGCCGGCGGCGTCGTCACCGCGGACGCCAAGGCGGAATTCGAGCGCGCGGTCGCGCTGAATGGCGACGATGCCAAGGCGAACTATTTCCTCGGCCTCGCCGCCGAGCAGGACGGCCGCAAGGCCGATGCCGCGTCGCTGTGGCAGAAGATGCTGGCGAAGGCGCCGGCGGACGCGCCGTGGCGGCCGCTGGTGCAGGCCGCGCTCGTGAGGGTCGGCGGCAGCTCGCCCGGCGGCGTCAGCGCACCGGCGTTGCCGGACAGTGCGGTGGCCGCGGCCAGGGACATGAGCGAGGCCGATCGCGGCACCATGATCAAAGGCATGGTCGATCGGCTGGCGACGCGGCTGAAGGCCAATGGCGACGACGTCGAGGGTTGGCTGCGGCTGGTCCGCGCCTATCTCGTGATGGGCGAGCGCGACAAGGCGATGAGCGCGCTCGCGGATGCCCGTCAGGCGGTCGCCAACGATGCGGACCGGTTGCGTCAGCTCAATGAGGGGCTGAAGAATCTCGGGCTGGATGGATAACGCATGACGCCGAAAAGTGCGCAGCGGTTTTCGGAGGATGTCATGCGCAAGGATGGAACATGACCAGGAAGCAACGGCGTTTGACACTGATCGGCTGCGCGCTTGTCGTGCTCGCGATCGCCGCGGGCCTGGTGCTGAACGCGCTGCGCGATTCCATCGTGTTCTTCTCGACGCCGTCGATGGTCGCCGAAAAGCACCTTGGTCCGGGCAAGCGTTTCCGCCTCGGCGGCCTGGTGGAGCAGGGCTCGCTGAAGCGCGGCGACAATCTCGCCGTGACCTTCACCGTCGGCGACGGCGGCGCGACGCTGCCGGTCGCCTACAAGGGCATCCTGCCGGATCTGTTCCGCGAGGGGCAGGGCGTGGTCGCCGAAGGCGCGCTCGACGCGAGCGGCGTGTTCCGCGCCGACACCGTGCTCGCCAAACATGACGAGACCTACATGCCGAAGGACGTCGCCGACGCCTTGAAGAAGCAGGGCCACTGGAAGGACGACTACGGTGCGAAGCCGAGCGCCTCCGCGGCGCCGACACAGGGAGCCATGCGGTGATTGCCGAAAGCGGACATTACGCCCTGGTGCTCGCGCTCGCCCTGGCGCTGATCCAGTCCATCGTGCCGATCGTCGGCGCGCGCTGGCGCGATGCGGCGCTGATGAACGTCGCGCGCTCGACCGCGCTCGCCCAGTTGCTGTTCGTCGCGGCGTCGTTCGCAGCGCTGGTCACGCTGCACGTCACCTCGGATTTCTCGGTCGCCAATGTCTACGAGAATTCGCATTCGCTGAAGCCGCTGCTCTACAAGATCACCGGCGTGTGGGGAAACCATGAAGGATCGATGCTGCTGTGGGTGTCGATCCTGGCGCTGTTCGGCGGCCTCGTCGCGGCCTTCGGCAACAATCTGCCGCTGTCGCTGCGTGCGCATGTGCTGGCGGTGCAGGCCTGGGTCGCCAGCGCGTTCTACTTGTTCATCCTGATCACCTCGAACCCGTTCCTGCGCATCGCCAATCCGCCGCTCGAGGGCCGCGACCTCAATCCGGTGCTGCAGGATATCGGCCTCGCGGTGCATCCGCCGATGCTCTATCTCGGCTATGTCGGCTTCTCGATCTCGTTCTCGTTCGCGGTGGCGGCGCTGCTCGAGGGACGGATCGACGCCGCCTGGGCGCGCTGGGTGCGGCCGTGGACGCTGATGGCGTGGATATTCCTGACGCTCGGCATCGCGATGGGCTCCTACTGGGCCTATTACGAGCTCGGCTGGGGCGGCTGGTGGTTCTGGGATCCGGTCGAGAACGCCTCGCTGATGCCGTGGCTTGCCGGCACCGCGCTGTTGCATTCGGCGCTGGTGATGGAGAAGCGCAACGCGCTGAAGGTCTGGACCGTCCTGTTGTCGATCCTGACCTTCTCGCTGTCGCTGCTCGGCACCTTCCTGGTGCGCTCCGGCGTGCTGACCTCGGTCCATGCCTTCGCCACCGATCCGACGCGCGGCGTGTTCATCCTGCTGATCCTGTTCGTCTTCATCGGCGGCAGCCTGTCGCTGTACGCCTGGCGCGCGCCGGCGCTGAAGCAGGGCGGGCTGTTCGCGCCGATCTCGCGCGAGGGGGCGCTGGTGCTCAACAATTTGCTGCTCACCACCGCCTGCGCGACCGTGTTCATCGGCACGCTGTATCCGCTGGCGCTCGAGGTGCTGACCGGTGAGAAGATCTCGGTCGGCGCGCCGTTCTTCAATTTCACCTTCGCGCCGCTGTTCGTGCCGCTGCTGCTCGCGGTGCCGTTCGGGCCGCTGCTGGCCTGGAAGCGCGGCGACCTGCTCGGCGCGGCGCAGCGGCTGATGGTGGCCGGCATCGTCGCGCTGGTTGCGATGGCGCTGGTGTTGGCGTGGACCTATGGCGGCGCGACCTTGGCGCCGCTTGCGATCGGGCTGGCGGTGTTCGTGATCATGGGCGCGCTGTGCGATCTCGCCGAGCGCATCGCGCTGTTCCGGATTCCGTTGTCGCTCTCGCTGCGCCGCGCGCGCGGGTTGCCACGCGCGACCTGGGGCACGGCGTTCGCGCATGCCGGTCTCGGCGTCGCGCTGATCGGGATCGTCTGCGAGACCACCTGGAACAGCGAATATATCGGCGCGATGAAGCCCGACGACGTCGCCCGCGTCGCCGGCTACCAGCTGCGGCTCGACGGCCTGAACCCGCGGCAGGGGCCGAACTTCCGCGAGATGGTCGCGCAATTCACCGTGACGCGTGACGGCGAGAAGGTCAGCGTGATGACGCCGTCGAAGCGCAACTTCACAACGCGCGGCGCCTCGACGACCGAGGCCGCGCTGATGACGCGCGGCGCAAGCCAGCTCTACATCTCGCTCGGCGATACCTCGGCCGACGGCGCGATCGCGGTGCGCATCTATCACAAGCCGCTGGTGCTGATGATCTGGTGGGGACCGGTGCTGATGGCGTTCGGCGGCATGCTGTCGCTGTCCGACCGCCGCTTGCGGGTCGGCGCCCCGAAACCGGCCAAAGCAGCACGCGCATTGCAGGCGGCCGAGTGATGCGGTCGCGCGCGCTTGCAGCCGCCGTGCTTGCGGCGACCCTGATGCTCGGTGCGATGCCCGCCCGGGCGGTGCTGCCCGACGAGGTCATGGCGGATCCGGCGAAGGAGGCGAGGGCGCGCGAGCTCTCCAAGGAGCTGCGCTGCATGGTTTGCCAGAACCAGTCGATCGACGATTCGGAGGCGCCGCTGGCGCGCGATCTCCGTCTTTTGGTGCGTGAACGCATCTCGGCCGGCGACAGCGACGTCCAGGTGATCGATTTCCTGGTGGCCCGCTACGGCGAATTCGTGCTGCTGAAGCCGCGTCTCAACGAGCACACGCTGCTGCTGTGGCTGACCCCGCCGCTGGCGCTGCTGCTGGGCGGCTTTGCGCTCTGGCGGCTCGGCCGGCGCAAGGCAAATCCGGCTGCCGGCGGGGGCGATTCCGCCCCCGGACTGACGTCCGACGAGCGTGCGCGCCTGGAACGCCTGCTGGCGGCGGAATCCGCGCCGGACAAGTCGCTTTAGTTCCCTTTTAAGTCCTTTATTTACCTGCGCTATTCTGCCGCAGCGGTGGCCGCCTCAATTACAAAAGTTTAATTCCGCAGCCAGCGCGCCGTAAGGCTGATGACCCCATGTTCAGACCCATCAGGTGCTTGCCCCGGCACCAATGATTCTGGCCCTGGAGATTTCAAGACATGACCGACCGTCCCGACCTCTCGACCCTTCCGTCCTACAAGGCGCCGAAGCGCTCGCTGTTCTCTGCCCGCAAACTCGCGCTGATGGCGTCGGTCGTGGCCGGCCTCGGTGCCGCCACCTATGGCTTCAGCCCCTCGCACAACCCCGCCGACCTGTTCACGACGCCCGCGCATGCGCAGGTCAATAACGAGGTCAAGAAGGTTCAGCAGCCGGTCGGATTTGCCGACATCGTCGAGCGCGTGAAGCCGTCGGTGATCTCGGTCAAGGTCAACATTCGCGAGAAGGTCGCGAAGGACGACAGCGGCAATGACGATTCGCCGTTCCAGCCGGGTTCGCCGATGGAGCGCTTCTTCCGCCGCTTCGGCGGTCCGGATGGCTTGCCCCCGGGCCTGCGCGGTGGACCGCGTGGCGGTGGCGTGGTGACGGGCCAGGGCTCCGGCTTCTTCATCTCGGCTGACGGCTTTGCCGTGACCAACAATCACGTCGTTGACGGCGCCGACAAGGTCGAAGTCACCACCGACGACGGCAAGACCTATTCCGCCAAGGTGATCGGCACCGATCCGCGCACCGACCTCGCGCTGATCAAGGTCGAGGGCGGCTCCAACTTCCAGTTTGCCAAGCTGTCCGACTCCAAGCCGCGCATCGGCGACTGGGTGCTGGCGGTCGGCAATCCGTTCGGCCTCGGCGGCACCGTGACCGCGGGCATCGTCTCGGCCTCCGGCCGCGACATCGGTAACGGTCCGTATGACGATTTCATCCAGATCGATGCGCCCGTGAACAAGGGCAATTCGGGTGGCCCGGCGTTCGACGTGTCCGGTGAGGTGATGGGCGTCAACACGGCGATCTACTCGCCGTCCGGCGGCAGCGTCGGCATCGCGTTCTCGATCCCGGCCCAGACCGTCAAGAGCGTCGTCGCCCAGCTGAAGGACAAGGGCGCGGTCAGCCGTGGCTGGATCGGCGTCCAGATCCAGCCGGTGACCTCCGACATCGCCGACAGCCTCGGCATGAAGAAGGCCGAAGGCGCGCTGGTTGCCGAACCGCAGGCCAACGGCCCCGCGGCCAAGGCAGGCATCGAGTCCGGTGACGTCATCACCGCCGTCAACGGCGAGCCGGTGAAGGATGCGCGCGAGCTCGCCCGCACCATCGGTGGCCTCGCGCCCGGCAATGCCGTGAAGCTGAACGTGCTGCACAAGGGACAGGACAAGACCGTCAACCTCACGCTCGGCCAGCTGCCGAACAACCTGGAAGCCAAGGCTGACACCGACAAGAGCGACAAGGGCAATTCGTCCCGCGGCACCGACGTGCCGAAGCTCGGCCTCACCGTGGCGCCCGCCAACAGCGTGGCCGGCGCCGGCAAGGAAGGCGTGGTCGTGACCGAAGTCGATCCCAAGAGTGCTGCCGCTGAGCGGGGCTTCAAGGAAGGCGACGTGATCCTCGAGGTCGCCGGCAAGTCCGTCGGCACCGCCGGTGAAGTGCGGGATGCGATCACCGCGGCGCGCAATGACAGCAAGAACAGCGTTCTCATGCGCGTGAAGAGCGGCGGTTCGTCGCGCTTTGTGGCAGTGCCGCTGGCGAAGGGATAACTATCTATGAGTTGGAAGGCGTCGCCGGCATCAGTCGCCCCCGCCGACGGCGCCTTCCGGGGGGCGGGCCCCTTGCTCGCTCCCTACGTTGCCTTTCGATGGAATATGCCCCCCTCTGTCGGAAGGTCTCAGGGCGGTGAGGTCCCCCAGCTTCACCGCCCACTTTTTTCAAGCAATCGAGAATATGCGCGGTCGTCTTGCATGTGCAGGCCGGCCGCGTCATGCTGACAGAGGGCCAATTTCCGTGACCGCAATCGCTCCGCAAATGCGCATCCTGATCATCGAAGACGACCGTGAGTCAGCCGACTATCTGGTCAAGGCATTCCGCGAAGTCGGCTATATCGCCGATCTCGCCTCCGATGGCGAGGAAGGGCTGTCGATGGCCGAGTCCGGCGACTACGACGTGCTGGTTGTGGATCGCATGCTGCCGAAGCGTGACGGCCTGTCGCTGATCGGCAGCCTGCGCGACAAGGGCAACCGGACGCCGGTGCTGATCCTCTCGGCGCTCGGCCAGGTCGATGACCGCATCAAGGGCCTGCGTGCCGGCGGCGACGACTACCTGCCGAAACCCTATTCCTTCGCCGAGCTGCTCGCGCGCGTCGAGGTGCTCTCCCGGCGCAATGTCGGCCCGGCCGAGGAGACGACCTACCGGGTCGGCGACCTCGAGCTCGATCGGCTGTCGCACCGCGTCGCCCGCGGCAAGGACGAGCTGACCTTGCAGCCGCGCGAGTTCCGCCTGCTCGAATATCTCATGAAGCATGCCGGGCAGGTGGTGACGCGCACCATGCTGCTCGAGAATGTCTGGGATTATCATTTCGATCCGCAGACCAACGTCATCGACGTCCACATCTCGCGGCTGCGCTCCAAGATCGACAAGGGTTTTGAGCGGCCGCTGCTGCATACCATCCGCGGTGCGGGGTATATGATCCGTGACGGCATTCGGTAAACTGATCCGGACCACGGCGTTTCGGCTGACGCTGGTCTACCTGTTCCTGTTCGCGCTGTTCGCCGCCTCGCTGCTGGCTTACTTCGCCTGGAACACGCGGCGGCTGATCACCGAGCAGATCACGACGACGGTCAATGTCGAGATCAGCGAGATCACCGACATCTACAACCGCCGCGGCCTGCGCGGCCTGCTGAGCACCATGGGCAATCGTGCGCTGCGGCCGGGCGCCAACCTCTATCTAGTGACGGCGCCGAACGGGCAGATGCTCGCCGGCAATGTCGGCGCGCTGGCCCCGGGCGTGATGAGCACGCAGGGCTGGACCGAGACCGCCTATCGCCGGCTCGACGACCAGGACAAGACCGATCACCGCGCGCTGGTGCGGGTCACCCAGATGGACAACGGTTTCCGCCTGCTGGTCGGGCGCGACCTTGAGGAGCGGCGGCGGCTGTTCGGCATCGTCGCCAAGGCCGCGCAATGGTCGATCCTCGTCGTCGTCGTGCTCGGCATCGGCGGCGGCATCTTCGTCGCCCGCCGCGTGCTGCACCGGATCGACGCCATGACCGGCACCACCAAGCGCATCATGGCGGGCGATCTGTCCGGCCGGCTGCCGGTCGGCCGCAGCGGCGACGAGCTCGATCGCCTGGCGGAAAATCTCAACGCCATGCTGGAGCGCATCGAGGCGCTGATGACGGGGCTGAAGGAGGTCTCCGACAACATCGCCCATGACCTCAAGACGCCGCTGACGCGGCTGCGCAACCGCGCCGAGGAGGCGCTGGCGCGGTCGGGCTGCGAGGCCGACTATCGGGCGGCGCTGGAACGCACCATCGAGGAATCCGACGGGCTGATCCGCACCTTCAACGCCCTGTTGATGATCGCGCGTGCCGAGTCCGGCCAGGCGCGCGGCAACATGGACGATTTCGACGGTGCCGACGTCGCCAACGGCATCCATGAACTATACGAGCCGCTGGCCGAGGACGACGGCATGACGCTGCAGGTGAAGACCGTGCCGGCGCCGATTCACGGCAACCGCGAATTGATCAGCCAGGCGGTCGCCAACCTGGTCGAGAATGCCATCAAATACGGCAAGCCCGACGTGAGCGTGCAGCCGCTCAATGCGGATGCCCGGGAGATCCTGATCGAGGCGCGGCGCGAGGGCGACCAGGTCCTGCTCAGCGTCACCGACCACGGTCCGGGCATTCCCGAGGCCGACCGCAAGCACGCTGTCGAGCGCTTCGTCCGGCTCGAGGCGAGCCGGACCTTACCCGGTTCCGGTCTCGGCCTCAGCCTGGCCTCGGCGGTCGCCACGCTTCATGGCGGCGAGCTCAGGCTCGGCGATGCCCATCCGGGGCTGATCGCCACCCTGGTGCTGCCCGCGCGGGCGGGCGGCAGTGACAGGCTTGCGGCTCAAACGCAGGATGTGCCACAGAAGGCGGCATGAATGCCGCCGCGCCGGGAAACGCGGATCGACATCGTCTGGCCGCGCGGTTCGCGGACGGACCGCGTGTCGCCGCGCCCGTATCCGCCGATCAGCGCCTGACCGACTGGTTCGCCGAGCTCGAGCCGGCGCAATCGGGCGCGCTCAATGCATTGCTCGAACATCCGTTCGCACGGGACATCCTGCGCGGCATCGCCGAGTTCTCGCCCTACCTGTTCGAGCTCGCGCGTGCCGACGCCGCGCGCCTGATCCGGATCCTGTCATGCGACCCGGAACAGCATCTGGCCAACCTGATCGAGACGACGTCGCGCGATGTGTTCGCCGCCGGCAGCGAGGCCGACGTGATGGTTCTGCTTCGCCGCATGAAGGCGGAGGCCGCGCTGATGATCGCGCTGTGCGACATCGGCGGCGTCTGGCCGGTGATGCGGGTGACGGCGGCGCTGACCGACATCGCGGTGAATTCGGTGCAATCGGCGCTGCGATATTTGTTCCGGCAGGAAGTAGCTCGCGGCCGGATGACCGCCGCCGATCCCGATCACCCCGAAGCGGGTTCGGGCCTGATCGTGCTCGCGATGGGCAAGATGGGGGCCGGCGAGCTGAACTATTCCAGCGACATCGACCTGATCGTGTTCTTCGATCGCGCGGCCACCTCGCTCGCCGAGGACATCGAGCCGCAGCCGTTCTTCGTGCGCGTCACCCAGGCGATGGCGCGGATGCTGCAGCAGCGCTCGGGCGACGGCTATGTGTTCCGGGTCGATCTCAGGCTGCGTCCGGACCCGGCCTCGACCCAGGTCGCGATCTCGACCGACGCAGCGTTGCATTATTACGAGCGCGAGGGACGCACCTGGGAGCGCGCCGCGATGATCAAGGCGCGGCCCTGTGCCGGCGATCCGAAGGCCGGCGAGGCGCTGATCGGCGAGCTCGCGCCGTTCGTCTGGCGCAAGCATCTGGATTTTGCCGCGCTTGCCGATGTCCACGACATGAAGCGGCAGATGCAGACCTATCGCGGCCAGAGCGAGATCTCGGTCGAGGGCCATAACGTCAAGGTCGGCCGCGGCGGCATCCGCGAGATCGAGTTCTTCGCCCAGACCCAGCAGCTGATCGCCGGCGGCCGCCATCCGGAGTTGCGGGTGCGGCCGACGCTGGAGGCGCTCAATGTGCTCGCCAACAGCAACTGGATCACCTATGAGGCGCGCGACGAACTGACGACGGCCTATGAATTCCTGCGCCGGGTCGAGCACCGGCTGCAGATGATCGCCGACGAGCAGACCCATTCGCTGCCCGAGGACGTCGAGCGTTTTGCGCATTTCTTCGGCTACGAAAATCGCGAGGCCTTCGCCAGGGACCTGCTCGGCCAGCTCAAGATCGTGCAGAACCACTACGGCAAGCTGTTCGAGGGCGACGATCCGACCGGCACCGCGAAGCTGCCGGACATCGACTACGGCGCCGGGCCCGAGGACGCCCGCCTGATCGAGCATCTCGCCAATCTCGGCTTCAAGAAGCCCATTGCGGTTGCCGGCACCGTGCAGCAATGGATCGAGGGCGACTATCGCGCGCTACGCGTCGAGGCGACGCGCGCCGCGTTCCTCGAATTCATTCCCGGCCTGATCGACGGCCTCGCGAATGCCGAGGAGCCGGACGATGCGGTGGCGGCGTTCGACCGTTTCCTCGGCGCGCTGCAGCGGGGCGGGCGGCTGATCTCGCTGCTCAGCCAGAACCGCGATTTCGTCGCGCTGGTGGCGCTGATCCTCGGCGCGGCTCCGCGGCTCGGCGACATGCTGGCGCGGCAGCCGCAGATCATGGACGGCCTGGTCGACCCGCGCTTCTTCGGCGCCATGCCGGACAAGAAGGAACTGTCGGAGCGGCTCGCCGCCACGCTGCAGGATGCCTCGTCCTACGAGGATTTCCTCGATCGTCTGAGATTGTTCGGCCAGGAGAGCCTGTTTTTGATCGGCACCCGGATCCTGTCCGGCACGGTATCGGCGCAGCACGCCAGCACCGCCTTTGCCGATGTGGCCGAGGGGATCGTCCACACCGTGCACGGCCTCGTCACCGACCAGTTCGCCGCGCAATATGGCCGGATCAAGGGGCAGGAGACCGCGATCATCGCGATGGGCCGGCTCGGCAGTCGCGAGATGACGGCGTCCTCCGACCTCGATTTGATCCTGCTGTACGATTTCGACGGCGAGGCGCCGGATTCCGACGGCGAGCGCTCGCTGCATGGCGCGCAGTATTTTGCCCGCTTCACCCAGCGCCTGATCAGCGCCTTCACGACCCGGACCAATTACGGCGTGCTCTATGAGGTCGACATGCGGCTGCGCCCGTCGGGGCGCGCCGGCCCGGTCGCCTCGCGAATCGATTCATTCTCCGACTATCAGGAGCGCGAGGCCTGGACCTGGGAGCACATGGCGCTGACGCGCGCCCGCGTGATCTCGTCGTCGCCTGGGTTCCGCGAGAAGATCGAGACGATCATCCGCAGCGTGCTGACCCGGCCGCGCGATGCGGCATCGGCCGCGGCCGACGTCGCCGACATGCGGCGCGCGATCGCGCTGGAGAAGGGCGAGGACGACGTCTGGGATCTCAAGCTCGCCGCCGGCGGGCTCGTCGACATCGATTTCATCGCGCAGTATCTCCAGCTCGCGCATGCCGCGGGGAAGCCGGAAATCCTCAGCGTCTCCACGCTGCAGGTGCTCGACAACGCCGCCAGGCTCGGCCTGCTCGGCCAGTCCGAGGCCGAGATCCTGCGCTCGGCGGCGCGGCTCTATCATGACCTGACGCAGATCCTGCGGCTCTGCGTCACCGGCAAGTTCAATCCGGAGACCGCGGGCGAAGACCTGCTGCGCGTGATGGCGCGGGCCGGGGACACGCCGGATTTCTCCGCACTGGAAGCCCGCCTGCGCGAGACCCAGAGCGAGGTGCGCCGCGTCTTCAACGCGATCGTGGGCGGGGGCTGATCCGACTGCGATGCTCGACCCGTCATCGCTGAGGTGCGAGCTCTTGCGAGCCTCGAAGGATGCACGGCCACAGTCGGGCCGCCGACCCTTCGAGACGGCCGCTTTGCGGCCTCCTCCAGCGACAATGGCAAAGCCATTGTGCGGGCGTGACGGTGCGAGAGCTGAGCCTGCAAAAGCGCCCTACGCCTGCTGCTTCAGCTTCTGCAGGGCATCGCGGACGTCGGGATCGAGGCCGGTGCCGCCGGCGTCGAGATGGGCGAAGATCTGCTTGCGCATCCGCGGATCCCAGAACTTCCAGATGTGCTCGGAAATGCCCTGCACGGCGCGGTCGCGCCCCTGGCTCTGGAAGAACTTTCCGATCTGGTTCGCCATATAGACCAGTTTGTCAGGCGACGACGACATAAGCGGACTCCTTGCCGGCCACCGCGCCTGTGACGCGTTCCGGATGCGTAAAGATTTCAAATCCATCGGCGCGAGCGATCGCGGCGAGCGTGATGCCGGCGGCATCCGCCATCCGTACCGCAAGCGCGGTCGGCGCCGACACCGCGGCGATCAGCGGCGCGCCGATCGCGGCGGTCTTCTGCACCATTTCGACCGAAACGCGGCTGGTGAGCAGCACCATGCCTTCGCTGGCATTGACCTTGTCGCGGGCCAGCGCGCCGGCGAGCTTGTCGAGCGCATTGTGGCGACCGACATCCTCGCGCAGCGCCACGATGCCGCGCGCGCCCGTCCAGAATGCCGCGGCGTGCACGGCGCGGGTCTGGTGGTTGATCTCCTGCAGCGGCGCGACCGCCGCCATCGCCGCCATGATCTCGCGCGGCGAGAATACGCGGCCGGCGCGCACCACCGCGGCCGGCCGGACCGCCTCGCTGATGGAATCGAGGCCGCACAGGCCGCAGCCGGTCGGTCCGGCGATGTTGCGCCGCCGCTCGGCGATCCGCTCGGCCCTGTCAGGCCTGAGCCACATCCGAAGCTCGATGCCGTCATCGAGCTCGACGATGTCGAGGGTCTCGATCTCGTCGGCCGCTTGCACGATGCCTTCGCTCAGGCTGAATCCAACGGCGAAGTCGCCGAGGTCCTCGGGCGAGCCCATCATCACGGCGTAGGTGCCGCCATTATAGGTCAGCGCGAGCGGCGTCTCTTCCGGGATCAGGCGCGCGCCGTCGCTGAAGACGCCGTCACGCCAGACTTTCCGCCTCGATTGGTGGACGGGCTCGCGCATCGTTACTCCGCAGCTTCCACCACCGGCGCGATGCGGCGGGAGTGGCGTGCCTGCTCGTCATAGGCCTTCTGCCAGTCGGACGGACCGTTCGACGGCGAGATCTGCACCGCGGTGACCTTGTACTCCGGACAGTTGGTGGCCCAGTCGGAGAAATCGGTCGTGATGACGTTGGCCTGGGTGTCAGGGTGGTGGAACGTGGTGTAGACCACGCCCGGTGCCACGCGGTCGGTGATCTCGGCGCGCAACGTGGTCTCGCCGGCGCGGCTTGCCAGCCGCACCCAGTCGCCATCGCGCACGCCGCGCTGCTCGGCGTCATGCGGATGGATCTCCAGCCGGTCCTCGGCGTGCCACACCACGTTCTCGGTGCGGCGAGTCTGCGCGCCGACATTGTACTGGCTGAGGATGCGGCCGGTGGTGAGCAGCAGCGGATAGCGCGGGCCGGTGCGTTCGTCGGTCGCGATATATTCGGTGAGGATGAACTTGCCCTTGCCGCGCACGAAGCCGCCGATATGCATCACCGGGGTGCCTTCCGGCGCCTTTTCGTTGCAGGGCCACTGCACCGAGCCGAGCTCGTCGAGCCTGGCATAGGAGACGCCCGCGAAGGTCGGCGTCAGCGCGGCGATCTCGTCCATGATCTCGGATGGATGGGCGTAGTTCATCTCAAAGCCCATCGCCTTGCCGAGCATGATCGTCACTTCCCAGTCGGCATAGCCGTTGAGCGGCGTCATCACCTTGCGGACGCGCTGGATGCGGCGTTCGGCATTGGTGAAAGTGCCGTCCTTCTCGAGGAAGGTCGAGCCGGGCAGGAAGACGTGGGCGTAGTTCGCGGTCTCGTTCAGGAAGAGATCGTGGACGATGACGCATTCCATCGCCGACAGCGCCGCCACCACATGCTTGGTGTTGGGGTCGGACTGCAGGATGTCCTCGCCCTGCACGTAGAGCCCCATGAAGCTGCCTTCGATCGCGGCGTCGAACATGTTCGGGATGCGCAGGCCCGGCTCGTTGTTGAGCTTGACGTTCCACATCGCCTCGAACTGCTCGCGCACCGCATCGCCGGCGATGTGGCGGTAGCCCGGCAGCTCGTGCGGGAACGAGCCCATGTCGCAGGAGCCCTGCACGTTGTTCTGGCCGCGCAGCGGGTTCACGCCGACGCCGGGCCGGCCGATATTGCCGGTCGCCATCGCGAGGTTGGCGATCGCGATCACCGTGGTCGAGCCCTGGCTGTGCTCGGTGACGCCGAGCCCGTAATAGATCGCGCCGTTGCCGCCGGTGGCATAGACCCGGGCCGCCTCGCGCAGCACCTTCGGATCGACGCCGGTCATGATCGCGGTGGCTTCCGGGCTGTGCTTGGGATCGGCGACGAAAGCCGCCCAGTCCTGGAACTCGCTCCAGTCGCAGCGCTCGCGCACGAAGGTCTCATCGACGAGCCCTTCGGTCACGATGACATGGGCGAGCGCGGTGAGCACGGCGACGTTGGTGCCGGGCATCAGCGGCAGATGCAGCGCCTTCACATGCGGCGACTCCACCATCTCGGTGCGGCGCGGATCGATCACGATCAACCTGGCGCCCTGGCGCAGCCGCTTCTTCAGCCGCGAAGCGAACACCGGATGGGCGGAAGCCGGATTGGCGCCGATGATCAGCACGACGTCGGTGTCCTCCACCGAATCGAAATCCTGCGTGCCGGCCGAAGTCCCGAAGGTTTGCGACAGGCCGTAGCCGGTCGGCGAATGGCAGACGCGGGCGCAGGTGTCGACATTGTTGTTGCCGAAGCCGGCGCGGATCAGCTTCTGCACCAGATAGGTTTCTTCATTGGTGCAGCGTGACGAGGTGATGCCGCCGACCGCGTCGCGGCCGTATTTCTGCTGGATGCCCTTGAACTTCGCGGCGGCGAAATTCAGCGCCTCGTCCCACGACACTTCCTGCCAGGGGTCCTCGATCCGTTCGCGGATCATCGGCTTCAGGATACGCTCCTTGTGGGTGGTGTAACCCCAGGCGAAGCGGCCCTTGACGCAGGAATGGCCGCGATTGGCCTTGCCGTCCTTCCAGGGCACCATGCGCACCACTTCCTCGCCGCGCATCTCGGCCTTGAAGGCGCAGCCGACGCCGCAATAGGCGCAGGTGGTGACGACCGAATGCTCGGGCTGGCCGATCTCGATCACGGATTTCTCGGTCAGCGTCGCGGTGGGGCAGGCCTGCACGCAGGCGCCGCAGGATACGCATTCGGAGCCGAGGAAGCTCTCGTTCATGCCGGGCGAGACGCGGCTGTCGAAGCCGCGGCCGGAGATCGTCAGCGCGAAGGTGCCTTGCACTTCCTCGCAGGCGCGGACGCAGCGCGAGCAGACGATGCACTTCGAGGGGTCGTAGGTGAAGTACGGATTCGACTCGTCCTTCGGCATCCAGTTGTCGTTTTCGCAGCCGTGCGATTTGGCGAAGACGTGGTTCTCGCCTTCATAACCGTAGCGCACGTCGCGCAGGCCGACCGCACCCGCCATGTCCTGCAATTCGCAGTCGCCGTTCGCGGCGCAGGTCAGGCAGTCCAGCGGGTGGTCGGAGATGTAGAGCTCCATCACGCCCTTGCGCAGCTGCTTCAGCCGCCCGCTCTGGGTGTGCACGACGAGGCCGGGCATCACCGGCGTGGTGCAGGAGGCCGGCGTGCCGGCGCGGCCCTCGATCTCGACGAGGCAGAGCCGGCAGGAGCCGAAGGCGTCCACCATGTCGGTCGCGCAGAGCTTCGGAATCTGGGTGCCGGCTTCCATCGCCGCGCGCATGATCGAGGTGCCCTCGGGCACCGTGATCTGATTGCCGTCGATGGTCAGCGTGACCATCGTCTCGGATTTGGATTTGGGCGTGCCGAAATCGGTTTCCTGGATCAGCGACATCGTGATTTCCTTGCTATTCCGCGGCCTGCAGCCGGGCCGGTGCGGGACCTAGATCTCCGCCAAAATCTTCCCGGAAGTGTTTCAATGCGCTCATCACGGGGTAGGGCGTGAAGCCGCCGAGTGCGCACAGCGAGCCGAATTTCATGGTGTTGCAGAGGTCTTCGACAACCGCGAGGTTTTCCGCCACGCGCTCGCCATTGATGATCTTGTTGATGGTCTCGACGCCGCGGGTCGAGCCGATCCGGCACGGCGTGCACTTGCCGCAGGATTCGACCGCGCAGAATTCCATCGCAAAGCGGGCCTGCTTCGCCATGTCGACGCTGTCGTCGAACACCACGATCCCGCCATGGCCGATCAGGCCGTCGCGCGCGGCGAACGCTTCATAGTCGAACGGCGTGTCGAACAGCGCGCGGGGGAAGTAGGCCCCGAGCGGGCCGCCGACCTGGACCGCGCGCACCTCGCGCCCGGTGAAGGTGCCGCCGCCGATCTCGTCGACGAGTTCGCCGAGGGTGACGCCGAAGGCGGTCTCGAACAGCCCGCCATATCTGATGTTGCCGGCGAGCTGGATCGGCATCGTGCCGCGCGAGCGGCCCATGCCGAAATCGGCGTAGGCCCTGGCGCCGTTGTCGAGGATGAAGGGAATCGCCGCGAACGACAGCACGTTGTTGATCACGCTCGGGCGGCCGAACAGGCCCTTATGCGCCGGCAGCGGCGGCTTGGCCCGCACGATGCCGCGGCGGCCCTCGAGGCTTTCCAGCAGCGAGGTCTCTTCGCCGCAGACATAGGCGCCGGCGCCGACCCGCACCTCGAGATCGAACTCATGGGCGGAGCCGCCGATGCGCTTGCCGAGCAAACCGGCGCGGCGGGCGGCCACGATCGCCGCGTTCATCGCGTCGACCGCGTGCGGATATTCCGAGCGGATGTAGATGTAGCCCTTGGTGGCGCCTACCGTGATACCTGCGATCGTCATGCCCTCGATCACGACGAAGGGGTCGCCTTCCATGATCATGCGGTCGGCGAAGGTACCGCTGTCGCCTTCGTCGGCGTTGCAGACGATGTATTTGCGGTCGGCGCTGGCCTGCGCCACGGTCTTCCACTTGATGCCGGTGGGGAAGCCGGCGCCGCCGCGGCCGCGCAGACCGGACGTCGTGACGTCGGCGAGGATCTGGTCGGAGGTCAGCGTCAGCGCCCGCTCCAGGCCCTTGTAGCCGCCATGGGCGCGGTAGTCGTCGACCGAGCGCGGATCGATCACGCCGCAGCGGGCGAAGGTCAGCCGGGTCTGGCGCTTCAGCCAGGGAATCTCGTCCGTGACACCAAGCCGCAGCGCGTGCTGACCAGTGCCGGCCATCGCGTCGAGCAGGGATGGAACGTCCGCCGGCGTCGCCGGGCCGAATCCGACGCGGCCCTGGGCGGTCGCCAGTTCGACCATCGGCTCCAGCCAGTAGAGGCCGCGCGAACCGGTCCTGACGATCTCAACCGGCATGCCGCGCGCTGCCGCGGCCTGCTCGAAGGCGAGGGCGACGTCGTCGGCGCCGACGGCAACCGCGCCGGCGTCGCGGGGAATGAAGATCCGCATCGTCATCGCTGTGCCTCCGCGACCAGCGCGTCGATGCGCGCTTCATCGAGCCGGCCGACCACGCGGCCATCCAGCATCGCCGAGGGCGCGGTGGCGCACAGCCCGAGGCAGTAGATCGGCTCCAGCGTCACGCGGTCATCCGCCGTGGTGTTGCCGAGGGCAACGCCGAGCTTGGCTTCCGCGCGCGCCGCGAGCGCATCGCCGCCGGCGGCCTGGCAGGCCTCGGCGCGGCACAGCTTGAGGACGTGGCGTCCGGCAGGTTGCTTCCGGAAATCATGGTAGAAGGTGAAGACGCCGTGCACCTCGGCGCGCGACAGGTTGAGCGCCTCCGCCACCATCGGGATCGCCGGCTCCGGCACGTAGCCGAAGGCCTCCTGCAGCGCGTGCAGGATCACCAGCGTGGCGCCTTCAAGCCCGGCATGCTCGGCGATGATTTCAGCGCCGCGCGCCTTGTCCCAAGGTTCGTATCCCACCGTCATCAGCGCTTCTCACGATCAGTTTTTTGCTTCGCACATGAGAGTTGGAATCCTTCGAAACATCAATAAAGCTGTCTCATGCGGCGATTGCGAAACGCGATTAATAGCGTCGTCGAATGGATCGATGCGGTTTCGTAATAATGTTCTGGAATCACGCACTTCCGCGGCGCTTTGGATTTCGGGATCGCACCCCGATCGTGCTACCTATGGACGTGTTGGGCTGCCGCTTGGGGCACCGTTTTCCGAGGGGGTTTGAACCTTGATCGACAAGCTGGAACTTCTGCTGGCGCTGGCCAAGGAACGGCATTTCGGCCGGGCTGCGGAGGCCTGCGGCGTCACCCAGCCGACGATGTCGACCAGCCTCAAGCAGCTCGAGGAGATCCTCGGCGTCATGCTGGTGCAGCGCGGATCCCGCTTCCAGGGCTTTACGCCGGAAGGGGAGCGGACGCTGGACTGGGCGCGGCGCATCGTCGGCGATGCGCGCGCGATGAAGCAGGAGATCAACAGCCTCAAGGACAAGCTGTCGGGCGAGATCCGGATCGCGGCGATCCCGACCGCGCTCGGCATGGTGGCCTCGCTCACCACACCGTTCCGGGCGCGCCATCCCGACGTGCGGTTCCGCATCCAGTCGTGCACGTCGGCCGACGTGCTCGGCCTGCTCGAGAATCTCGAGGTCGATGCCGGGCTGACCTATATCGAGAACGAGCCGATCGGCAAGGTCCGCACCATCCCGCTCTACAATGAGAGCTATCGCTTGCTGACGGCGCCGGATGCGATGTTCGGCGACCGCAAGCAGGTGACGTGGAAGGAAGTTGGCACCGTGCCGCTCTGTCTGCTCACGCCCGACATGCAGAACCGCCGCATCATCGATCGCGCGTTGACCTCGGTCGGCGCTGAGGCGACGCCAACGCTGACGTCGAACTCACTGCTCGTGCTCTACACCCATGTGAAGACCGGCCGCTGGGCCAGCGTGATGCCGGCCAAGCTCGCCGAGACGCTCGGCCTTGCGGATGCGGTGCGCAGCATTCCGATCGTCGATCCGGTCGTGGACTACAGCATCGGCCTCGTGATCCCGCAGCGCGATCCGATGACGCCGTTGATCGCAGCCTTGGTGCAGGTCGCACGCGAGGTCGCGCCGACGCTCGAGAGCGCGTAGCTCTCGGCATTCTTTCGTAGCCTTTCCGCCACGGTTCCGGCACAGCAGCAACCGACCACGCGTTGTGTGCTTGCGTTGAAGCAAGTCCTGGTGTTCAGCCGGCGGACAATCTTCGCTTGCTCGCAGCAAAGATGGAACTCAGCGCCGGCTCGGCGGTTGCATTGCGGCGTCCCGGTCAGCGAGCAGGAGCTGCTTTGAATCGTCGCCAGTTACTCCACGGATCGGCCGTGTTGCCGACACTCATGTTCTTGCCACAGCGCCAAGCCGCCGCCGCAGGGAGCGCGACGGACGCACCCTTCAACCCAGGCATGGTCAGGGAGCTTGCGCGCAATCTCGCCAGCAAGTCGTTCGAGGCGCCGGACGAGAAGTTGCCGAACGGCCTGACGGACCTCAACTACGACCAGTACCGGTCGATCCGCTTCACGCCCGAGCGCGCGCTGTGGCGCGGTTCGAAGCTGCCGTTCGAAGCGCAGTTCTTCCACCGCGGTTTCTTCTACAAGAACAAGGTCAAGATCTTCGAGGTCGCCGACGGCAAGATCAGCGAAGTCAAGTATAGCAAGGACATGTTCTCGTTCGGCGAGACCGTGCCTGACTTCACCGAGACCGACCTCGGCTTTGCCGGATTTCGCATCCACGCGCCGATCAACAAGCCGAACTACTATGACGAGGTCTGCGTCTTCCTCGGCGCGAGCTATTTCCGCGCGGTCGCCAAGGAGGAGACCTATGGCCTGTCGGCGCGCGGCCTGTCGATCGATACCGGCGAGGCCAAGGGCGAGGAGTTTCCGTTCTTCAAGGCGTTCTGGCTCGAGCGCCCGGTGCCCAACGCGACCTCGCTGGTCATTCACGCCTTGCTCGACAGCAAGAGCTGCGCGGCAAGCTATCGCTTCACGATCAGACCCGGAGCGACCACGGTGTTCGATGTCGAGGCATCGCTCTATCCGCGCGCCGATCTCGAGCATGCCGGCCTTGCGCCGATGACGAGCATGTTCTTCTTCGGGCCCAACGATCGCAACGAGGTCGACGACTTCCGGCCGTCGGTGCACGATTCGGACGGGCTTGCGATCTACAACGGCAAGGGCGAGAGCCTGTGGCGCCCGCTGAGCAATCCGCGCGACCTCCAGATCAGCACGTTCCAGGACGTCAATCCGCATGGCTTCGGGCTGATGCAGCGTGAGAAGAATTTCTTCGCCTATCAGGACATCGAATCGCGCTTCGAGAAGCGTCCGAGCCTGTGGGTCGAGCCGATCGGCGACTGGGGCGAGGGCGCGGTCATTCTGATCGAGATCCCGACCAAGGAAGAGATCCACGACAACATCGCCGCATTCTGGCGGCCGAAGGCGCCGCCCAAGGCCAAGAGCGAGACCAATTTCACCTATCGCCTGCATTGGGGGCCGGATGCGCCGAAGCCGCACTCGCTCGCGCGCTTCACGCGCAGCGGCATCGGCGCGCATGGCGAGAACAGCAAGCTGTTCGTGCTCGACCTGTTCGGGGACAATCTGAAGGGGATCGATCCCGGCAGCGTCAAGGGCGTCGTGACGGCCGAGAAGTCCGAGATCACGAATGTCGTCACGCAGCCAAATCCGAATACCGGCGGATGGCGGCTCAGCTTCCAATGCGCCGTCAAGAAGGACCCGATCGAGCTGCGTGCGCATCTGGCGCAGGATGACAAGCCGCTCTCCGAGATCTGGGTCTATCGATGGGCGCCATAGTCACGTCGCCTCAGTCCGACGTCGCCGCGGCGGCCGAAGGCTTCCTGCCACAAGAGAGCCCGCTTGCGATGTCGGCGGCCGATCTCGGCCGGCCGCCGCATGCGGTGAGCACGCCGGTGTCGGTCGGTGCGGGCATGTTGATGCGCCGCGCGTTCGTCCTGATGTTGACCGTAGCGCTGACCGGTGCCGGCGCCTACGAGATGTACATGGTGGTCCAGGTCGGCGGCGTGACGATCATGGAGGGCATGGTGCTGGTGCTGTTCGTCGCGCTGCTCGCCTGGATCGCGTTTTCGTTCGCTTCGGCGCTCGCCGGCTTCTTCGTTCTGCTTCGGCGCAACGGCAATGCCTTGCCGATCCGCGACGATGGTCCCTTGCCGCAGCTCGCGAGCCGGACCGCGGTCCTGCTCCCGACCTACAACGAGAATCCGCATCAATTGATGGCGCGCCTGCGCGCCATCTACGAGTCCGTCGAGGCGACCGGGCAGGGCGACAGCTTCGACTGGTTCGTGCTCAGCGACACCCGCGATCCGGATATCTGGATCGCCGAGGAACGGGCGTTCCTCGAACTGTGCGAGGCCTGCGGCGCGCAACGGCTGTTCTACCGGCATCGCGCCGACAATACGGCGCGAAAGTCCGGAAATGTCGGCGAGTGGATCACGCGGTTCGGCGGCGCCTATCGGTTCATGATCGTGCTCGACGCCGACAGCCTGATGTCGGGCGACACCATGGTGCGGATGGCGCACGCCATGGAGACCAATCCGCAGGCGGCGCTGCTGCAGACGCTGCCGGTCATCGTCAACGCGCGCAGCCTGTTCAGCCGCCTGCAGCAGTTTGCCGGCCGGCTCTACGGACCGATGGTCGCCGCCGGCGTTGCGTGGTGGCACGGCTCCGAGGGCAATTATTGGGGGCACAACGCCATCATCAGGATCGAGGCATTTGCGCAGCAGGCGGGGCTGCCCGAACTCTCCGGACGCAAGCCGTTCGGCGGACATATCCTGAGCCACGACTTCGTCGAGGCGGCGCTGATGCGGCGCGCCGGCTGGGGCATCTACATGGCCCCGATGCTCGGCGGCAGTTTCGAGGAGGTCCCGCCGTCGCTCTTGGATTTTGCCGCGCGCGACCGCCGCTGGTGCCAGGGCAATCTGCAGCATCTCGCCGTGCTGAGGACGCGCCGGCTGCACTGGATCTCGCGGCTGCATTTCATGACCGGGATCGGCTCCTACATCACCGCGCCGCTCTGGCTGTCGTTCCTGCTGCTCGGAATCCTGATCTCGTTGCAGGCGCGCTTCATTCGGCCCGAATATTTTCCGAAGGGCTTTTCGCTGTTCCCGAACTGGCCGGCGCAGGACCCGGTGCTCGCCGCCTGGGTGTTTGGCCTCACCATGGCGCTGCTGATCGTGCCGAAGCTGCTCGGCTTCCTCCTGTTGCTGACACGGTCGGACGTGCGCCGGCAATTCGGCGGCGGTTTCCGGGCGCTGACGGGCGTGATCGCCGAGGTGCTGATCTCGGCGATGATCGCACCGGTCATGATGGTGTTCCAGTCGATTGCCGTCGTCGAGATCCTGCTCGGCCGGGATGCCGGCTGGCAGACGCAGCGGCGCGATGACGGCGCGGTCGAGCGGCGGGAGCTCTATCGGAAGTACGGCGTTCCCACCGCCTGCGGTGTTGCGATGGCGATAAGCGCCTGGGCGGTGTCGCTGCCGCTGCTGCTGTGGATGTCGCCGGTGATCGTCGGCCTGCTGTTTGCGATCCCGATCGGGGCCTGGACCGCCAGGCCGGCGATGCGCGCGCTGTTCGTGACGCCGGAGGAAGCGAAGCCGCCACGCGTGCTGGTCCGCGCCAATGAGCTGGCATCGTCGCCGGCACTCGCATCGGCCCCCGCGCTCGCGACGTTGCGGCAGGATTCCGGGCTGCTGCATCGCCATCTCTCGTCGCTGCCGCCGGCGCGGCGCGGCGGTCCGGGCGAGATCGATCTTCACCTCGCGGTGGCGCGTGCACGGATCGAGGCAAGCGACAGCTTCGACCAGGCAGTCCGGCATCTCACGCCTCGCGAGACGCTGGCCGTGCTCGGTGATTCCGCGCTGCTGGAAGGGGTGCTTGCGAAGTAGTGTGGGAGGCTCAGGCCGCTTCCGGCAGCTTCGTCTGCAGGGACCGCGGATCGCGCGGGAGCGTGACGCGCACGACGGTGCCGACGCCGAGCTTGGAGCGCAGCCGCATCGAGCCGCTGTGCAGGTTGGTGAGCGAGCGCGCGATCGCAAGTCCGAGGCCTGAGCCCTGGTAGCTCTTGGTGAGCTGGCTCTCGACCTGCTCGAACGGCTTGCCGAGCCGCCGCAGCGATTCCGGCGCGATGCCGATGCCGCTGTCGGCGATCAACAGCACGATCGAGTCATCCAGCATCTGACCGCGCACCAGCACACGACCGTGGTCGGGCGTGAACTTCACCGCATTGGAGAGCAGGTTGACGATGATCTGCTTGACCGCGCGGCGGTCGGCGACGACCGAGATCGTGCTTTCGATATCCGACTCCAGCGACAATCCCTTGTGCTCGGCGCGGCCGGAGACCACGCGCAGCGACTCCGCGAGGATGCCGGAGAGATCGAGCGGCTCCATGTCGAACTTCATGCGGCCGGCCTCGATCTTCGACATGTCGAGAATGTCGTTGATGACCTCGAGCAGGTATTTCCCCGACGTCAGGATGTCGTGGCAGTATTCCGCATATTTGTCCGAGCCGAGCGTGCCGAACAGGCCGCTGCCCATGATCTCGGAGAAGCCGATGATGGCATTGAGCGGGGTGCGCAGCTCATGGCTCATGTTGGCGAGGAACTTCGACTTGGCGGCGTTGGCGTCCTCGGCGCGGGTCTTCTCCTGCGAATATTTTTCGGCGAGGTCGGCAAGCTCGACGGCCTGCCGCTCCAGTTCGGATTGCGAGCGCTGCAGGTCGATCACGGTGGCGCGCAGGCGCAGGTCGTTGTCGACCAGCTTCTGCTCGTGCGCCTTGATGCGGGTGATGTCGGTGCCGACCGAGACGTAGCCGCCGTCCTTGGTGCGGCGCTCGCTGATGTGCAACCAGCTGCCGTCGTCGAGCTGGGCCTCGAAGGTGCGGGCGCCGGGCGCCGGCACGCCGCTCTCGTGCAGGCGGGTGCGCACTTCCGGCATGCTGCCGACCTCGATCACGGTCTCGTAGGAGGTACCGGGGCTGACGGCGGAATCGGGCAGCTTGTGCAGCCGCTGGAAGTGCGAGTTGCAGAGCACGAGACGATCGTCGGCATCCCAGAGCACGAAGGCCTCCGGAATGGTCTCGATCGCGTCGCGCAGCCTGAGATCGGCTTCCACCGACTTCTCGGCGAGGCTCTTCTGCTCAGTGATGTCGACCGCGATGCCGATCAGATGCAGGCCGCCGTCGGCCGCGGCGTGGCTGAGCTCGCAGCGCACCCGCAGCCAGATCCAGTGGCCGCCGACATGGCGCATGCGGAAGCTCTGGTCGATGTGATCGATCTTGCCCGCGATCAGCTGGTCGGCGATGTCGAACAGGTTGATGTCGTCCGAATTCACCAGCGCATTGACCTCGCCGAAGGTGAGGAGGTCGTTGCGGGTGTCGAGGCCGAGCAGCGTGAACATCGACTGCGACCAGAAGATCCTGCCGCGCGACAGGTCCCAGTCCCACAATCCGCAGCGGCCGCGGTTGAGCGCGGTGTCGATCCGGCCGCGCACGGCGTCGTTGATCAGGTCGCCCTCGCGGGCGCGGGTCGATTGCCAGTGGAAGGCGAAGCCGAGGATCAGCACCACGAAGCTCGTGGTCGCCGACAGCGTCACCGAGAGCGCCGCGTCCGATCCCCAGATCGGCTCGTTCATCTCCTGGATGACGACGACCTGGCCGGGCAGCGACTTGACGAGCTGCGAGATCGCCAGCGCGCCCGTGCCGCCGGGCAGCGTCATGTCGCTGACCGTGCCCTGCTGGCCGGGCGCGACCAGCAGCTGCGCGGTGGAGACGATGTCGAGGATGCGGTCGTTCTCGCCGGCGCCATCGACCGGCACGCGCGCCAGCACACGGTGATCGGCGCTGGTGATGATGACGTGGCGGCCATAGGCGATGCCCCAGGACGGGATCAGGTCCGGCAGCAGTTCCTGCATCCGCTCGATATTGGCGAGCCGGTCGCGCCGCACCGAGGTCAGGCGATCGAGACGTTCGGCTAGGATGTCGGACAGCGCGGCGAGGTCGCGCTTCATCGCGCCGCGCTTCTGCCGGTTCTGGTCGATCACCTGGACGAAGGCGCCGAGGCAGATCGTGATGAGGAAGGCGATGATGAGGGTAGGGACAGCGCGGCGCAGTGCAGGCTCGGCCGTCAGGAGCCTGTGATAGGCCGGTTTCGCGATCGACTGCGCCAATCCCTTGATCGAATCGGATTGGACGCACGCGTTCGCTGCATGCGCGCGCGCCATGCCTGAGACCCCCGCTCTAAGCTGATTTTTTACCCGGTTCGGATGCTCCCCACGATGCATCCGAATCATGATCATTTGAATCCAGATTTCCGGGACTGTCGAGAGTCAACGATTCGTTAATGCGAAAAAATTCTTGTCCCGGAGAGAATCATGCGGCGCAAAGTGAGTCCGAAACAGGAACGGCTCCGTAGAATTACGCGCGCGTCGGCTCTGCGTGACTGATCACACGCTTCACGGTGGGGAACGCACGACGCAGTTTGCGTTCGATCTCGTCGACGCTTTCGTGCACCTTGATCACACTCATCGAAGGCCGCGCGCGGCAATGGAAGTTGACGACCTCGCCGGCGTCGGTGTTGCGGACCCGCACATTGTGGATGTCATGGATCGCACCGCCATCGGCAAAGCCGGTCAGCGCCGCCTTGATGACTTCGACGCGGTCGGGCGCGGCGTCGGTTCCCCACGGCAGTTCCGGCTCGAGCGGCTCGATATGGGTGTCGACCTCGACGTCCTCGCCGAAATCCTCGCGGATCGCGCGCTCGAGCTCGTGGGCGATGTCGTGCGCCGCGTCGAGCGCCATGTCGCCGTCGACCTCGAGGTCGATGCCGACGATCAGCTTGCCGCCGATGTCGTGCACCGTGACGTGGTGGATGGCGAGGCCGGAATTGCGCGCGATCACCATGATGCGCTCGCGCACGCTCTCATTGTCGCGCGCCACCGGCACCGCGGTGAAGGTGAGGTCGGCGTCGCCGAACGTCTTGGTCACCGCCGCCTGTGCCCTGCGCTTGATGTCCTCGACGCGGTCGATCGGGTAGGTGCGCGGCACCTTGGCGATGGCGTCGATGAAATGCGTCGCGCCGACCATGCGGACGCGCAACCGGTCGACATCGACCACCCCCGGTACGGCCTTGATGACGGCGGTGGCCTTTTCCAGCGCGCCTTCGGGCGCGCGGTCGAGCAGGGTCTCGACCGTCTCCCGCGCCATGCGCAGGCCGAGCAGGGCGATCATCACCGCGACCGCGATCGCCGCCGCGGCATCGCCCCACCAGAAGCCGAAGCCGGCCAGCACCAGGCCGACAATGACGGCGGTCGAGCCCATCACGTCGGAGGCGAAATGCAGGGCGTCGGCGGCCAGCGCCTGGCTCTTGGTGTCGCGCGCGGCGCGGTGCAGCGCGCGGGCCCGCCACAGATTGACGCCGATATCGATGACCAGAACGACAAAGGGAATGGCCGAGATCGACGGCGGCGGCGTCCCTTCGCGCAGATGGCTATAGGCCTGCACCAGGATGCCGCCGGCCAGCACATAGAGCAAAGCGATGATGCCGAGCGCCGAGACGCTCTCGAACTTGCCGTGGCCGTAATGATGCTCGGCGTCGGCCGGCTGGTCCGACACCCGCACCACCGCCCAGGTGATGATGGTGGCGACCAGGTCGATCGACGAGTGCAGCGCCTCGGAGATCAGCGCCAGCGATCCGATCGCGATACCGACGACGAACTTCGCCACCGCCATGCTGCCGCTGGCGAGGATCGAGATCGCTGCGACCGATGTCTTGGTGGAGGGTGCGCTGGTGTTCGAAGAACTCATGAGCGGCGGTTTAGCAGGCCAACGGTGAACATCAAGTGTCGTTCGCCACGTGTAATCGCCACTCAGTTGCAATTGCAGCTTTGTGTTAATCACATCGTCGTCCTGGCGAAAGCCAGGACCCATAACCACAGGGGTTGCGTTGTTGATATGAGCTGTAGCAACTGCATCGCGTCATGACTTGCATTCGGGTAACGGGTCCCCAGAGTTCACAAACGAAGTGCAACACTTCCTTGAGGAGGTGTTGCCATGGGGCGGAGTTGCAATCAGCTCTCTCTGGACGACCGATGCGCGTTGAAGCGCCGGGGATGCCAGCCTTTGGTGACCCAGAATGGAATACATCTGCGGGTTGCGGACTGGCGCAATCTGCATAAGACGCGCTTTGAGTAGTTGGTTATTGTGTTCCGCAAAAGTCCGGTCGAGGGAGCAAAGTATGAAAGCAGCAGCCGCCGTCGTCCAATTCGCTTGTGCGTCTCTCTCCTCCCTGTGCAGCTTGGTGCTGACCACACCGGCAGGCGCACAGGCTGTCTCTAATGATCAAGCCTACGAGATCGCACGCGATGCGTATGTCTACGCGTATCCACTTGTACTCGAGTATGTGACGACGATACAGGCGGCGAACTATGCCGAGCCAACCGGCATTCCGGCGCAAGCTCCATTCAATCAATTTGGTCACGCCAAGGCCTTCCCGGCGGCGGACTTCAAAGCAGTCGTGCGGCCGAACGTCGATACGTTATATTCCGTCGCCAGCCTTGACCTTGGTCGCGAGCCAATCGTCCTTTCGGTCCCTGCGACGGATCGTTATTTCATGTTGCCGATGCTGAGCTTGTGGACCGATGTGTTCGCTGCTCCGGGAACGCGCACGACCGGTCGCAACACAGCGCGCAATTTTCTCGTCGTTGGCCCTCGCTGGCAGGGCAGCGCCCCGCGCGGTCTAGAGATAATCCGCAGCCCGACCCGTTATGTTGCCATTGCGGGACGTACGCAGACCAACGGTCCGTCGGACTACGACAATGTTCATAAGATACAACTGAGTTATAAACTGACGCCACTCTCCGCGTGGGGAAAAGGAAATTACATTCCACCCAAAGGCAAAGTGGATCCAAAGATCGACATGAAAACGCCGTCACCGGAGCAAGTCGAGAAGATGGACGCTGCCACGTTTTTCGGCCGCTTTGCCGAAATCCTAAAGGACAATCCGCCGAACCCTCTGGATTATCCAATGATCCATCGTTTGGAGCGGGTTGGTTTTAAGGTCGGTCAAAATTTCAACCTGAGCGCATCGGCGCCCGCAATCAAACAAGCTTTCGAGCGAGCAACGTCCGACGGTAAGGCGTCCGTCGCCAAGCTTGGCAAACAGGCGGCTGGCATGGGCAGCAAGGGGTGGGCGTACAACATACGCAGCGCAGACTTCGGCGTCGACTACCCATACCGCGCCTCCGTCGCATCCTATGGTCTTGGCATGAACTTGCCGCAAGATGCCGTCTATCCGTCCACCACTACCGACGCCGATGGTCGGCCGCTCGACGGCAATTCGAACTACGTCCTGCATTTCGAAAAGGGCAAGTTCCCTCCGGTCGAAGGCTTCTGGTCACTGACGGCTTATGATGGTGAGGGCTATTTCATTCCTAATTCGCTAAACCGTCAGGCCATTGGCGATCGTAGCAATCTTGTCTCCAACGCGGACGGGTCGCTCGACCTTTACGTCCAATCCACGTCGCCCGGTACAGATAAGGAAGCGAACTGGTTGCCGGTCGCCAAAGCACCCTTCACGTTGATGCTGCGCCTCTATGCGCCAAAGAGCGAAGTCCTGGACCGCACCTGGACGCCGCCTATTGCACGCGCGCCGTAGGAAGCCCACTGAGCAGCTATGACCGTTCGTCAGCCCTCGGTCGCATTCGGGCCGGCATGTTCTTGGTCAGCCAATGCCGTCGAGGCCTTTGAGACTCGTCATCTCTCCGCGCGGCGCTATCAATGGCTATCGCTTCCGTCTTCGCTCTTCGAGCTATCGCGGACAGGTCATTCAGCCGCGTCCCGCGGACTGCCCGCCGACTGCACTCGATCAGAAGTGACCCGAAGCGGTACTTGCCATTTAAAGATCGATTGGTCTATATATCTGCCATGAGACACCAGACCGCCATGCAGTCGCCCCGCGGGCGCCCGCGAAGCTTCGACGTGGACGCCGCCATCGAACGCGCGATGAATGTGTTCTGGTCGCGCGGCTATCACGCCACGGCGCTGCCGGACCTGCTGCGTGCGACGAAGCTGTCGCGCGGCAGTCTTTACGCCGCGTTCGGCGACAAGCACTCGCTGTTCCTGCGCGCGCTCGATCGCTACATCGCCGATGCCGTGACGCGGATGGATGACGAACTCGATCCCCGCAGAGATCCGGTCGACGGCCTGCGAGCCTACCTTGCCGGCTACGTTGAACGCGCGTGCGGTGCCAATGGCCGGCGCGGCTGCCTGTTGGTGGCGACGGCGATGGAGCTGGCTGGCCAGGATGCCGAGGTTGGTCGTCGCTTCGCGAGCTTCTTCAAAACCATGGAGGCAAGGGTGGCGGACGCATTTTCCCGTGCGGAGACCGTGGGCAGATTGGCCGATGGCGTCGAGCCTTCGAGTGCCGCCCGAATTCTGATCTGTTTCCTTTGGGGGCTGCGCGTGGTCGCCAAGACGGCTCCGGCGCGTACCACGTCGCAAGCCACCGCTGACGCGCTCCTCGCTCGCTTCATCAAATAAGCAACTGTTGGAATGACCCTTGATGTCCACTTTACGTCCGCGGGATCAGCGTGCCGATATATGGACCGATCGGTCTTGAAAGGAAAGATGCCATGTCTGCCATCCAGATCATCTGCGCGGTGGCCGTTCCCTTGCTCTGGGGTTATCAGTTCGTGGTCATCAAGGTGGGCGTCACCGAGTTTCCGCCGCTGTTCTTCCTCGGACTGCGCTTCCTGGCCATCGCGCTGCTGCTTGTTCCGTTCGTCAGAAGGCCGACACGCCAACAACTCGGCCCTGTCGCAGCTATTTCGGTTTTCCTCGGCGGACTGAACTTCGGGCTGTTCTATGTCGGCCTCGGGCTCGGCTCGGGAAGCATGTCGGCCGTCGCCTATCAACTCGCCCCGCCGTTCACCGTGCTGCTCGCCTGGCCGCTGCTCGCGGAGCGGCCGTCGCTCATCACATCCGCCGGCGTGGTGCTGGCGTTCGTCGGCGTGGTGGTGCTGGCAGCCGGGCCAGAGCTGTCGGCAAACGTGCTTCCGCTGCTGCTTGTGGTCGGGGCAGCCTTCGCATTCGCGGTGTCCACCGTCCTGACGAAACGCTACGGCCCCTTCGATCCCCTGATGCTGATGGGATGGTCATCGCTGCTCACGGTGCCGCAGGTGATGTTGATGTCGCTGCTGCTGGAATATGGACAGCTGGCGAGCCTCGGCACTGCGGATCAACGTGGCTGGCTGGCGCTCGCCTACACCGTCTTCATCGGCGGCATTGTCGGGTTCGGCCTGTGGTTCTGGCTGATCGGGCGCTGCTCGATGGGCCGTGTCGCCCCCTTCGGTCTGCTGCTTCCGGTGTTCGCCTTGATCTCGAGCGTGCTGTTCCTTGGCGACAGCGTGACCCCGAAACTGGTTGTCGGCGGACTGCTCGCGATCTCCGGCGTTGCCATCACACAGGTCAGACCGGGTGTGTAGGCGGACCAGCCGTAGCGCTCGCAGGGACGGAATTCGGCCGTGGCCGATGGCTCCGCTTCCGCAACAGGGAACCGCCTTCGGGTGGTCTTCCATTCGCGTAAAATGCGAACAGTTCGCCATCGCCAGGACGCGATCACTGTGCGGCAAAACAGCGCTCTTGCGACATGACCGGTGCGCCGCGCCTCACCGTCAAACCCGTCGGTCGTGGCGCGCACGCCTGCTCATGCGCGTGAATTCGCGCCAGAGGTTTTCTGGCGGCTCGGCCTGCCGTGTTGGTATGCAGTTTGTGCCGGAGAGCGCACAGCCATTCGGACAGATGCTGCCGGACAGGTTTCGACGCAGCAACTACGGGAGGAACGATTCCCCCGGGAGATGTTTGGCAACGATGCTCTCGGTGCTCAGGGAGTGGACCAGTATCCAATGTAAAGGGAGAGGCCACATGAGGAGCGTTTTCGCGAAGGCGTCAATCCTCGGGGTTGTCAGCGCGGGGTTGATCGGTACGGCCGCGGCACAGACTCAAGATTTGCGCAAGGGCGCGGCCGATGCGACCAAGCAGGCCAATTCGGTCTTGCTGAAACAGCTGCCGTTTAGCGACACCTCTGATTTCGACGCGGCGAACAAAGGCTTCATGGCCGCGCTGCCTTCCGAGGCAATCAAGGGAAGCGCGGGTAACGCCATCTGGAACCCGCAGCAATACGGCTTCATCAGCGACGCGACCGCCCCCGATACGGTCAACCCAAGCCTGTGGCGACAATCCCGGCTGATCAACATCTCCGGCTTGTTCGAGGTGACCGACGGCATCTATCAGGTTCGCAACCAGGACCTGTCGAACATGACGATCATCGAGGGCAGCGAGGGCATTACAATCGTTGATCCCCTCGTGTCGGCAGAGACGGCAAAGGTGGCGCTCGACCTGTACCGCTCGAAGCGCGGAAACAAACCCGTCAAGGCCGTGATCTACACCCACAGCCACGTCGACCACTATGGTGGTGTGCGGGGCGTCACCAGCGAGGACGACGTCCAGTCCGGCAAGGTCAAGATCTATGCGCCGGATGGATTCCTGGAGGCCGCGGTCGCCGAGAACGTCATGGCCGGCACCGCGATGAGCCGGCGCGCCAGCTACATGTACGGCAACCTGCTCAAGGCGGATCCGAAAGGTCAGGTCGGCGCGGGTCTCGGCACCACGACCTCGGCAGGCACGGTGACGCTCATCGCGCCGACCAACATCATCAAGGAAACCGGACAGAAAGAGAAGATCGACGGCTTGACGTACGAGTTCCTCATGGCGCCCGGTTCGGAAGCGCCTTCGGAGATGATGTGGTTCATCGAGGAAAAGAAGGCGATGGAATCCGCCGAGGACGCGACCCACACGCTGCACAATACGTATTCGCTTCGCGGCGCCAAAATTCGCGAGCCGCTTCCCTGGTCGAAGTACCTCAACCAGGCGCTGGTGATGTGGGGCGACAAGGTCGATGTGGTGTTTGCGCAGCACCACTGGCCGACATGGGGCAATGACAAGGTGGTCTCGCTTCTGGAGAGCCAGCGCGACCTTTACCGCTTCATCAACGACCAGACCTTGCGCATGGTCAACCACGGCATGACGATGCGCGAGATCGCCGACGGATTCAAAATGCCTGACAGCCTCGCCAATGTCTGGGCAAACCGCGGTTACTACGGCTCGATCTATCACGACGTGGCCGCCACCTATGTTCTTTATCTTGGCTGGTTCGACGGCAACCCGGCGACCCTGCACGAACTGCCGCCGGTCGAGGCGAGCAAGAAGTACGTCGAGTTCATGGGCGGCAGCGACGAGGTTCTGAAGAAGGCCAAGGCTTCCTACGACAAGGGTGAATATCGCTGGGTGGCTCAAGCCGTCCACCACGTCGTGTTCGCCGATCCCGACAATCAGGCCGCCAAGAATCTCGAAGCCGACGCGCTCGAGCAACTCGGCTATCAAGCCGAGTCCGGGCCGTGGCGCAACTTTTACCTGACCGGCGCCCAGGAACTGCGCAACGGTGTCGCGAAGCTGCCGACGCCGAACACCGCGAGCCCCGATACGGTGCGCGCGATGTCCGCGGATTTGTTCTTCGACTATCTCGGAGTTCGCCTCAACGCCGAGAAGGCCGGCAACGCGCATGCGAAGCTCAACTTCGAGTTCGGCAAGGACGGCAACTACTTCGTCGAGCTGAAGAACGGAGTGCTGAACCACACGGCGAACATGAAGTCCAACAATGCCGATGCGACGGTCGCGTTGTCGCGCGATACGCTGAACAGCATCATCCTGCAGCAGACCAGGTTTGATGATGCCGTTTCGTCCGGCGCGGTGAAGGTGAGCGGAGACCAGACCAAGCTGCGCGATCTCGTGTCGTATCTCGACACGTTCGACTTCTGGTTCAATATAGTGACGCCGAACCAGACGGCTCAATCCGCCACGACGGGGCGAGGGGGAACGTCGCGATAATCATACGATAATCATACGGCCAAGCGGCGCGGAGCACTTGCTTCGCGCCGCTTCGCTATGCCCACCTTCGCCGAAGATCTCGCGGATCTGCTCGATCGAGCGGGTGCGGAAGATGACGCCGACACTCTTCACGCGCTGTCGAAGACAGCTCCATTCAGTCATTTTGCTGACGCAATCTCTGTTTTAGTCGAGCGAGAAACTGAAAACACGGTATGAGGGCCGCCCAGGTTCTCATAATGGTTCCGCCGCCGGAACTGGCACGAATCCGCAAAGAATTGGCACGAGTTAACGCCATCGCGTTCGCTCGGCGATGTTTTGCGCGGCATCGGGAACCGGACGATCGAAGAAAATCAATCAAGGAGTTATGATGCTGTTCGGCTCGAGCGCCGCAATCTGCGGCGCCCTGGTTGCGCTCGCCATTTCTGGCACCGCTGCGCGAAGTGAAAACGCTGCGGTTCACTCAAGTGCCGTCGTCAACGCCGCGTGTGGGGATGCAATCGTTGGCGCGGCATCCATGTACAATCCGTTCAAGCCCGGCAGGGAGGAGGGCGGTCCAAGCACAGCCTCCGGCGAGCGCTATGATCTCTCGGTCTGGGCGGCTGCCATCAAGACGAGTCTGCGCCGGAAGTTTGGTGGGGTCCAATTTGGCGCGCGGCCGAAATATGCCCTCGTCGAGGCGGTAGGCAAGAAGGTCATCGTCAAGATAAATGACGTGGGGCCACTAAGGCCCGGCCGCATCATCGACCTCAACGAGCGGACGATGCGCTATTTCGATCCAAGCCTGGAGCTCGGAGTCATCAGTGGCGTCAAGGTCAGCCCGCTTGCGGGGGACTATTGGATTCCCGGACCGGTCGGCTGAACACCGTACGCGAAAAGAGCCAGGGCAGAGCACGTGGCAAGCGCGGATGAGAAGGCACACTTGCGCTTCGCTCGTCCGCCGTTCGCTCGCAATGACGATGACGCTTGCCGAAGTCTGCTGCTACAGCGTCACCACGATCTTGCCGAGGTGCTTGTTGGCTTCCATGTGTTCGAACGCCTTGCCGATATCGGCGAATTTGTAGACCTGGTCGATCGGCAGCTGCAGCTTGCGTGCCTCGACCGCGGGCCAGATGTCCTTGCGCACCTCGTCGAAGATCGCGCGGATCTCCTCGATCGAGCGGGTGCGGAAGGTGACGCCGATATACTGGATGCGGCGCGCCGCATGCAGGTCGAAGTTGAAGTCGCCGTGGGTGCCGCCGAGCCGGCCGACATTGACGATGCGGCCCTTGACCTTGGTCGCCTTGAGGTTCTGGTTGGCGACCGGTCCGGAGATTTGGTCGACGATCAGGTCGACGCCTTCGCCTGAGGTCGCCTGCAGCACCTGATCGACCCAGCCGGGATCCTTCGAGTCCACCGCGAGATCGGCGCCGAACTCCTTCAGCCGGCCGCGGCGCATCGCGTCGGTCGATGAGCCCACCACGAGCTTGGCGCCCTTCAGCTTGGCGATCTGCATCGCCATCAGGCCGACGCCGGAGCTTGCGCCCTGGATCAACACGGTCTGGCCCGGCTGCAGCGCGCCATTGGTGACGACGGCGTTGTGCATGGTGGCGAGCGCGACGGGCAGGGTTGCGGCCTCGTCGAAATTCATGTTGGAGGGCGCGCGGAACAGCCGGCCGTGATCGGCCAGCGTGTATTCGGCGAATGCCGCGCCGCCGGAGCCCATGATCTTGTCGCCGATCTTGACGCCCTTGGCATCGGGGCCGAGCTCGGCGACCTCGCCGGCCCATTCCATGCCGAGCACGGTGCCGACGCCGCCGGCCGCGCCGTGGACATGGCCCTTGGTCATGCCGAGATCGGCGCGGTTCAGCCCGCAGGCATGAACCTTGACCAGCACCTGGGTGCCCTTCGGCACGGGCTTGGCGACGTCGGTAATTTCAGGGCCGTTAGGGCCGTAGACATAGGCTTTCATGGGGGCATTCCCTTCGGTCTGAATCCTCATGGTGAGGAGCGCGCCTTCGCGCGTCTCGAACCATGAGGCCCGACTGTGGCCTCATCCTTCGAGACGCTTGCTTCGCAAGCTCCTCAGGATGAGGAGATAGAGCCGCGCGATAAAACGCTTATTCAGCGGCCTGACGCTTGGCACCAGCTGTCATGCGCTCCAGCCGCTCGCGGATGATCGCTTCCGCTTCGTGGACGATGCGCGACACCAGCTCGGCGCAGGACGGAATGTCGTGGATCAGGCCCTGCACCTGGCCGGCCGACCAGATGCCTTCGTCGGCATCGCCTGACGCGTAGACCATCTTGCCGCGCGCGCCGGCGACCAGCTCGCGCACATCCTCGAACTTGGCGCCTTCCTTCTCCATCTGCACGACCTTGGTCGAGATCGCGTTCTTGGCGACGCGCGAGGTGTTGCGCATGGTGCGGAAGATCAGCTCGGTCTCGCGCTCGTCATTGGCGACGATGCGTTCCTTCACGAGCTGATGGATCGGGCTCTCCTTGGTGCACATGAAGCGCGTGCCCATGTTGATGCCTTCGGCGCCCAGCGCCAGCGCTGCGACCAGGCCGCGCGCATCGCCGAAGCCGCCGGAGGCGATCATCGGGATCTTCACCTTGTCGGCGGCGGCGGGGATCAGGATCAGGCCGGGTGTGTCGTCCTCGCCGGGATGGCCGGCGCATTCAAAGCCGTCGATCGAGATCGCGTCGGCGCCCATCCGCTCGGCGGACAGCGCGTGGCGAACGCTGGTGCACTTGTGCAGCACCTTGATGCCGTGCTTCTTGAACTCGTCGACATGCTCCTGCGGCTTGTTGCCGGCGGTCTCGACGATCTTGATGCCGCTCTCGATGATGGCCTGGCGATATTCGGCGTAGGGCGGCGGCTTGATCGCGGGCAGGATGGTCAGGTTGACGCCGAACGGCTTGTCGGTCAGCTCGCGGCAGCGCGCGATTTCCTTGCGCAGATCGTCCGGCGTCGGCTGCGTCAGCGCGGTGATCATGCCGAGCGCGCCGGCATTGGCGACGGCGGCAACCAGCTCGGCGCGCCCGACCCATTGCATGCCGCCCTGCACGATCGGGTGGTCGACGCCGAACATTTCGGTGAAACGTGTCTTGATCATTCTGCCCTCGTTTCCATCAGGATTTTCCGCGGCGCGGACGGCGGCGCACGGTGTTGTTATGGATGTCGGGCGGAAGGATGCAGTCCTGTCCGGCAATTGTCTACCGGCGACCTGCGGCGCGCCCATGCGGAAATGACGGGCCGCGGCGGTCAGGCGAGGGCGGGACAGAAATCTTTCGTCATCTGTTCAGGCGCTCGTGATCGAACACGCAGCGCCCGGCTCAGAGCAAGGCAAAGCAGGCGTTTGTTACGCCGGCACGGCGTCTTTCTTCGACGCGGCGGTCTCCTCGTCGAACGCGGCGGCGATATCGCGCATGCTGACGACGCCGATCAGGCTGTAGTTGTCGATGACGGGCACGTGGCGAATGTGGTGCTTGGTCATGAGATGACGAATGTGCTCGAGCGTGTCGCTCGATGTGCAGGAGACCAGCTGCTGCACTGAGACGAATTGCGACACCTTCATGCTCGCGCCGGCCGCACCGTGCTCGGCGATCGCGCGGACCACGTCGCGCTCGGTGAACATGCCGACGGCGGTGTTGCCCTCGGTACGAACGACATCCTTGACCACGAGCGCGCTGATATTGCTGGCGCGCATCAGTTGCGCGGCAATCGCGACGGTCTCGTTCATGCGCACCGTGGCGACGCGGGGGGTCTTCTTGCGCAGGATATCTCCGACTTGCATGGCAACCTCCTTGGTTATCGTTGACTGGAGTCTGGTATACAAAATGCCAATTGTCAACGCGACTGTCACGGAATCTACCATCAGGAAACAGCTTAAATAGGCAGGTTTACTGACATTTTCGACGATTGTGAGCGACCGTGGGCGGCGCAGGCGATCCGCCGCACCAGGCGCGGTGGTATCTTGCATCCCTGTCTTTGGCAAAAAGAAAAGAGGCGCACCGAAATGCGCCTCTGTCCGTTCAGCAGGAAAATTGAGAGTTCAGGCCGTCCTGATTCAAGCCGTTTTGGCGCTCGTCGCGGTCTCTTCCGCGGCGGCGGCCTCGTTGCCGTTGATGAAGGCGCGGCGCATCGGCTTGATCACGAACAGCGCCATCAGCGCTGCGGTGGCGTTGAGCGCGACCGCGATCACGAACACCGCCTGCCAGCCATAGCTGGCGGCAACGATGCTTGCGGCAGGCACCAGGAGCGCTGCGGTGCCCTTCGCGGTGTAGAGCATGCCGTTGTTGGTGGTCGCGAACTTCGAGCCGAAGGTGTCGCCGCAGGTCGCCGGGAACAGCGAGTAGATCTCGCCGAACACGCCAAAATAGACCGCGGTCGCCAGCACGAACACCACCGGGTTGTGACCCCAGGTGGATAGCGTGAGCAGCATCAGCGCGCCGGTACCGAACGCGATGAACATGGTGTGCTCGCGGCCGATGTTGTCGGAGACCCAGCCGAAGAACGGCCGTCCGAAACCGTCGAAGATGCGGTCGAGCGAGATCGCGAAGGTCAGCGCGGCCATCTGGAAGCCGGCGAGCGTGACCGGCGTGTTCGCGATCTTGTAGTCGTGCGCGATCGGTGCGATCTGCGCCGCCGCCATCAGGCCGCCGGCGGCAACCATCACGAACACCAGATACATCACCCAGAAGATCGGGCTGCGCAGCACCTGCGGCGGCGTGAAGTCGACCTTGGTCTGCGGCAGATTGAGCTGCTTCTTCTTCGGCGGGATCGAGACCGCGGGCGGCTGGATGAAGAAGGCGAGCAGGAAGACAATCAATCCCTGTCCGATGCCGAAATCGAAGAACGCAGTCTGATAGCCGCTCGCGGCGATCATCTTTGCAATCGGCACCACCGTGAGCGCGGCTCCGGCGCCGAAGCCGGCCGCGGTTGCGCCGGCGGCGAGGCCGCGGCGATCGGGAAACCACTTCAGCGCGTTGCCGACGCAGGTGCCGTACACCGCGCCGGCGCCGATGCCGCCGAACACCGCGGCGGTGTAGAGCAAGGCGAGCGAGTCGGCATAGGAGTTCAACACCCAGGCGAGCGCGATCATGATGCCGCCGAACATGATGACCAGCCGCGGGCCGTATTTGTCGACGAACCAGGCCTCGACCGGCACCAGCCAGGTCTCGGTCACCACGAAGATCGTGAAGGCGAACTGGATTGCCGCGCGGCCCCAGTGGTGCGCGCCGTCGATCGGGTCGACGAACAGCGTCCAGCCATATTGCAGGTTCGCGATCATCGCCATGCAGACGATGCCCATGACGAGCTGCAGCCAGCGGAAGCCGCTGGACGAAGGTTGAGCTTGTGTAACGGCAGTATTGCTGGAAACCATCAAGTCCTCCCGAGCGCGCTGGTCTTGTGACCGAGTGTCGCAATTATTGTGGCGTATCGTCGCAAGCGCTCGGCGGAAGTTGGTATACTATATTCCAGAAAGCAAGCCCTTCATTCTGTTGCAATGCAGCAAATCTGACATCCGACGCGCCGGTCCCGACGGCGTCTCGCGGCCGGCAAAATGAAAGCGCCCGGCTTTTGGCCGGGCGCTTCGCAGGCTGTAGTGGAGGGCGGTTGCCTAAGCCGTAGCCGATTTCGCGACCACGACTTTTCGCCAGGGCTTGAGGAGGGCGATCGCGAGCAACGAGGCGAGGATGTTGGCGCCTGCCGCGATGATGAACACCTTGTCCCAGTTGCCCGATGATTGCTGCATGTAGTTGGCGATCGGCACCAAGAGCGCCGCGGTGCCTTTCGCGGTGTAGAGCAGGCCCGCATTCGTGGTGGCGAACTTGGCGCCGAACGTATCAGTGCAGGTCGAGGGGAACAGCGAGTAGATCTCGCCCCAGGCAAAGAACACGAAGCCCGAGAGCAGCACGAACCAAACCGGGTCGTGTCCCCAGAGGTAGAGCATCCAGATGCCGATCCCTTCCATGCCGAAGGCGATGAACATCGTGTTCTCGCGGCCGATCATGTCGGAGATCCAGCCGAAGAACGGACGCGTCAGGCCGTTGAGGACGCGGTCGATGGTTGCCGCGAAGGTCACCGCCGTCATCGTCACCGCCATCAGCGTGACCGGCACGCTGTCGACCTTCCAGTCGACCGCGATCGGCTTCAGGTTCGCCGTCACCATCAGGCCGCCCGCGCCGACGATCACGAACATGAAGTACATCAGCCAGAAGATCGGCTGCCGCAGCACTTCGGTCGGCTGATAGTTGCGCCGGGTCTGGATGATGTTGGCGTTCGCCACGACGGCCGGCACCTGTCCGGCCTTCGGCGCCAGCAGGAAGAAGGAGAGCAGCACGATGATGATGCCCTGGCCGAGACCGAAATACAGGAAGGTGGTCTGGAAGCCGGAGTCCTTGATCATCGCCTGGATCGGCGCGACCGTGAGTGCCGAGCCTGCGCCGAAGCCGGCAGCGGTGATGCCCGCGGCAAGTCCGCGCTTGTCCGGAAACCATTTCAGCGCATTGCCGACGCAGGTGCCGTAGACGCCGCCGGCGCCGATGCCGGCGATGATCATGCCAAGATAGTAGCCGTTCAGTGTCGTCGCCTGCGCGTTGATCGCCCAACCGAGTGCGCAGAGGATGCCGCCGACCAGCACGACGATGCGCGGACCGTATTTGTCGACGAACCAGCCTTCGACCGGCACCAGCCAGGTCTCGAACAGCACGAACAGCGTGAAGGCCCATTGGATCGATGCGCGATCCCATCCGAATTTCTTCTGGATGTCGGGGACGAAGAACGTCCACCCGTATTGATAGTTTGCGATCATCACCATCGCGGCGACGCCGATCGCGAGTTGCGTCCAGCGATAGGTGTCGCTGACACGCGCGGCCGCAGGGGCCGCAGTTGCCTGAACCATGTCCGACATAGATCCTCCCAGTGCGCCCCTTGTCGTTGCTTATGAGCGCGCGACAGCCATCTTGGTATCCGATATGCCAAGGTTCAAGCTGTCGCAGGGGCAGCGCGCGCTTATGCCGCACAGGACTCAGCCCGGGCACCCCGGGAGACTAGTTCAGCGCGCAAGGAAATGGCCCCGAAAATCGGGGCCATTGGTCGAAGGTTCAATGTCAGGTCGCATCTTGCGACGAAAGCTGCATCCGGCGGAGAGCGCCGGAAATCCCTCGGCTTAGAGGCCGAAGCGCGGCAGGTCGCCGTTCCGATTCGAGATCTCCGCGCTCTTCATCAGCAGGCGGTCGATCGAGGCCAGCAGGCGGCCGAACAGGGTGGAGGAGGGCGCGAGCGTCAGTACAGTGGTCTTGGACATTGGTGTCCCCTTTCATTGGAGGCCAGCAATGGGCCGGCTCATCATCTGCAGCCAAACTATGTATACCAGATGCCAGATACAACGGATTTGTTTGCATAGCAGCATACGCGACTGTGCAATGCAGCAAAATCGGCTGATTGGCATCCCGGATCGGAGTGGGGAGGGCGCAGGCCGGCGGGGCCGCCGGGTCAGAATTTCCAGCTAAAACTGGCCTTTACCGAGTGATCCTGGACCCGATCGGCGAGCTGGCCGACATAGGCGATGCCGATGCTGGCTTGCGGCGTAACCCGCAGGTCGAGCCCGCCCACGATCAGCGCTGCGTTCCGCGCCAGCGGCACGCCAGCCACGGTGAATCCGGTTCCCGGGCTCTGGAACGCGAGCGCCGCCGAAGGCGTACTCTCAAGCCACCGAGGCACGCGGCGTTAACAGCATGCCGCTGGTGAGGGCGAAGCTGGTGGCGATGCGGGCGCCGAGCGAGGAGTAGCCGACATCCTGGTTGCTGCCGGCGCCGACCAACGCGGCGGCGCCGATTCCGCCGGTCTCGGCAAAACTGTCGGTGCCCAGGCGGGGCCGGCGAACGGCTCGTGCGCGATGGGAGCGATAGCCCGTAGCCGATCTCGGCGAACACCTGCCCGTGGTCGCGTCGTAGCGGGCGCGTGCCGTATCGAAGAAGCCGGGGAAGACGATCGAGCGGTTGGTGCGCCGCGATCGTCATCGCCCACACCACGCCGCCCTTCGCCGACCTACCGCCGCTGTGGAAGCTCGGCCTCGAAGGTTGAGCGCGGGCGGCGGTGCCGAGGGCGGTGAGCGGGCCGACGCGCCATCGATTGCGGAGCATCATCGTGCTGCCGGCCCGGATATGTCCGCTGCGCGAGGCCATTGTGCAGTTTGTTGATCTGAATCAACGTCGGGCGCCGCGCCGCCCTCTAGATTGACGTCCAAGGCAGCGGCCCGGATGCCGTCCCCCCAACGTCCCAAGTGAGAGACACGATCATGGCGGTCGCAGACGGCGACGCAGATGTACGGCGTCGCCGAACGCGAATGGAAATCTTCGCCTTCCTGTTCCTGACCGCCATCCTGATGCCGGGGCTCGCGGTCGCGACGGTCGGGTCATACGGCCTCGCGGTCTGGATCTACCAAATGGTGGCCGGCCCTCCCGGTCCGCCCCCGCCGCATTGACAGGGAGAGACATCGTTGTGCGCAAGACCGCGATCAATCGCCGTATGCTGATTACCGGCCGCGCTTTGACAGCGGAGCGCGTCGTGGCGCCACCCGGGGGCGAGATCGCCAGCATCCTGGTGCAGGCCCGGCCCGAGCGCCTTGATGCGGTCGAAGCCGATATCCTCGCCGTTTCCGGCTGCGAGATTTTCGGCCGCGACCCCAGAGGCAAGCTCGTCGTGGTGGTCGATGCACCCGATGCCGGTGCGCTCGGCGCGACGTTGAACACGATCGCTCTGTTACCGCACGTCCATTCCGCCTCGCTGGTGTTTCACGCCATCGACGTCTGCTGAAGTGCCGGGAGGCCAGCCATGACCGAAACCAAGCTCGACCGCCGCCAGATGCTGAAGCTGGAGGCCGCCGCGATCGCCGCAGCGGCCGGTGGAATGCCGGTTGCGTCGGTCGCGGCAAACCTCGTCACCGAACGCGATGCCAGCGAACTCGACTGGAACAAGGCTCCCTGCCGCTTCTGCGGCACCGGTTGCAGCGTCATGGTGGCAACCAAGGACAATCGCGTCGTTGCTACCCATGGCGATATCAAGGCCGAGGTCAATCGCGGCCTCAACTGCGTGAAGGGCTACTTCCTCTCCAAGATCATGTACGGCCACGATCGCCTGACGCAGCCGATGCTGCGCAAGACCAACGGCAAGTACGACAAGAACGGAGACTTCACCCCGGTCTCGTGGGACGAGGCGTTCGACATCATGGCCGAGAAGTTCAAGGCGGCGCTCAAGCAGCGCGGGCCGAGCGGCATCGGCATGTTCGGCTCCGGCCAATGGACGATCTGGGAGGGCTATGCGGCGTCAAAGCTGTTCAAGGCCGGCTTCCGCTCCAACAACATCGATCCTAACGCGCGCCACTGCATGGCCTCCGCGGTGGTCGGCATGATGCGCACCTTCGGCATCGACGAGCCGGCCGGCTGCTACGACGACATCGAGGCCACCGACGCCTTCGTACTGTGGGGCTCCAACATGGCGGAGATGCACCCGATCCTGTGGACGCGGGTGACCGACCGCCGGCTATCGGCGGCGCATGTGCGGGTCGCCGTGCTCTCGACCTTCGAACATCGCTCATTCGACCTCGCGGACATCGGGATCGTGTTCACGCCGCACTCCGATCTCTACATCCTCAATGCGATCGCCAATCACATCATCAAGACTGGGCGTGTGAACAGGGATTTCGTCACGGCGCATACCGTGTTCAAGCGCGGCCAGACCGACATCGGTTACGGCCTGAGGCCCGATCATCCGCTGCAGAAGAAGGCGACGGGCGCGGCCAAGGCAAACGACGCCACCGATATGAGCTACGACGACTACGTCAAATTCCTCGCCGACTACACGCTGGAAAAGGCGGCGAAGATGTCGGGCGTTCCGCTCAATCGCCTGGAGGCGCTGGCCGAGCTCTACGCCGACCCGAAGACCAAGGTCGTCAGCTTCTGGACCATGGGTTTCAACCAGCACACCCGCGGCGTCTGGTGCAACAATCTGGTCTACAATCTTCACCTTCTGACCGGGAAGATCGCGGAGCCCGGCAACAGCCCGTTTTCGCTGACCGGCCAGCCCTCGGCCTGCGGCACCGCACGCGAGGTGGGGACCTTCTCGCACCGCCTCCCGGCAGACATGGTCGTCACCAACAAGGCGCATCGCGACAAGGCGGAGGAGATCTGGAAGCTGCCGGAAGGCACGATTCCGGACAAGCCGGGCTATCACGCGGTGTTGCAAAGCCGGATGCTGAAGGACGGTCTGCTCAACGCCTACTGGGTGCAGGTCAACAACAATTTGCAGGCCGGTCCCAACATCAACGAGGAAACCTATCCCGGTTTCCGCAACCCCGACAATTTCATTGTCGTTTCGGAAGTCTATCCGACCGTCACCGCGCTTGGCGCCGACCTCATCTTGCCGACCGCGATGTGGGTGGAAAAGGAAGGCGCCTACGGCAATGCCGAGCGGCGCACCCAGTTCTGGCACCAACTCGTCACCGCGCCGGGCGAGTCGCGTTCTGACCTTTGGCAATTGATGGAATTTTCCAAGCGTTTCAAGATCGAGGAGGTCTGGCCGGAAGAGTTGCTGGCGAAGAAGCCGGAGTATCGTGGCAAGACGCTGTTCGACGTGCTGTATCGCAACGGCCAGGTCGACAAGTTTCCGGTCTCCGACATCGCGTCGGGCTACGCCAACGACGAATCCAAGGCGCTCGGCTTCTATGTCCAGAAAGGGCTATTTGAGGAGTACGCCAGCTTCGGCCGCGGCCACGGCCACGATCTCGCGCCGTTCGATGCCTATCACGGCGAGCGCGGGCTGCGCTGGCCGGTCGTGAACGGCAAGGAGACGAAGTGGCGCTTCCGCGAGGGCTCGGATCCGTATGTCGGGCAGGGCAGAGGCGTGCAGTTCTACGGTTTTGCCGATGGCAAGGCGCGCATCTTTGCGCTTCCCTACGAACCGCCGGCGGAATCGCCCGATAGCGAATACCCCTTGTGGCTCTCCACCGGCCGGGTGCTGGAGCATTGGCACTCCGGCACCATGACCCGCCGCGTGCCCGAACTCTATCGCGCGTTTCCCGAGGCGGTCTGCTTCATGCATCCGGATGATGCGCAGGAGGCCAAGCTGCGACGCGGCGACGAGGTCAAGGTCATCTCTCGCCGCGGGTTTATCCGGGCGCGGCTGGAGACCCGCGGCCGCGACCGACCGCCGCGAGGTTTGGTGTTCGTTCCGTGGTTCGACGAGTCGAAGCTGATCAACAAGGTGACGCTCGACGCCACTGATCCGCTTTCGCTGCAGACCGACTTCAAGAAATGCGCCGTGCGCATCGAGAAGGTGCTGCCGTCATGATCAGGAATCTGCGCGTCGTTCTGCTCGTCCTGGCGATAGGGGCCGGCACCGGCACATTGGCGGCGCAATCGCTCAATTCCGGGCTGCGCGGGCCGACGCCGCTCGATAGTGAAGGCCCGGCTCCGCCGATGATGCCGACGCGCAACACGTCCGAGCGTGAGGTCAGAAACTATCCCGAGCAACCGCCGGTAATTCCGCATTCGATCGACGGCTACCAGATCGATCTGAACAGCAACAAATGCCTGTCCTGTCACGCGCGTGCGCGCACCGGCGAGTCGCAGGCGCCGATGGTCTCGATTACTCATTTCATGGATCGCGACGGCCAGTTCCTTGCGTCGATCTCGCCGCGCCGTTTTTTCTGCACTGAATGTCACGTACCGCAAAGCGTGAGCAATCCGCCCGTCAGCAACGACTTCGTCGACATCGACACCATGTTGAGCCGCGCGGCTCCGGGCGGCCGTCGATGAAGGCGGCCGACCCGCAAACCCCAAAGGAGGGGCTCTTCCGACGCGCATGGGCCTTCGCGCGCGAACTGTGGGACGTGCTGGTGCGGCCGAGCACGGTGTTCGGGCTCGGCGTATTGGTGATCGCGGGCTTCGCCGCTGGCGTTGTTTTCTGGGGCGGCTTCAATACCGCACTCGAGCTGACCAACACCGAAAAATTCTGCACCGGCTGCCATGAGATGCGCGAAAATCTGTTTACAGAGCTGAAGTCGACCATCCATTTCACCAATCGCTCCGGCGTCCGCGCCACCTGCCCGGATTGTCACGTTCCGCACAACTGGACCGACAAGATTGCGCGCAAGATGCAGGCCTCCAAGGAGGTGTGGGGCCACCTGTTCGGCGTCATCGACACCCGCGACAAGTTTGTCGACAAGCGGCTCGAACTCGCGCTGCATGAGTGGGCGCGTTTCAAGGCCAACGATTCACTCGAGTGCCGCAACTGTCACAGCGCGGAATCGATGGATATCACCAAACAGTCGCCGCGCGCGTCGGTGGCGCACCAGCGCTTCCTGTTTTCCGGCGAGAAGACCTGCATCGATTGCCACAAGGGCATTGCACATCACTTGCCCGACATGCGCGGCGTTGCAGGCTGGCAATGAGCACCGGCTCTTGCCGGGCCTCGATCAACGCCCGTGTCGGGAGAGAAGCACACGACCAGCCGACGCAAGCAAAAAATGGCGGCGGTTTCCCGTTGGCCATCAACGACGTTGAAACGTCGGAACTCACGTGCTTGTTTCTCCGATCAGAAGGGGAGCTTCTCATGTTCGCGAAAGCTGTCGCCGTTACAGGTGCCCTGATGCTGGGCGTTTTTGCCGTAACTACCGATGCCTCTGCACAAGGTGTCGGCAGTCATTATCGTTATGGAGTAGCCCCCTCCGGCAACCTTGCGGTTCGGGGAGCACCAACGACCGGCGGAGCAAGAGCTCATCCGGCGACCGGCCCGCAGTATTTTAATGCCAGCCCGCCGCCCTCCAGCACCCTGAACAACGGGTCGAGCCTTGGTCTAGGTGGTCCTTATACTGGGACCAGGGTCATCAATCGTTAGATGAGACACCTGCTTGCCGGGTCACCGGACCGAGCGCCAGCGGACCGCGCAAGTCGCCTCTCTCCGCATCGACTTGACCTCGGACAAGGCAAGTCGAACGAGGGGATCGCGGGCATCCTCGGCGTCGGGTTCGACGCGGTGTAGGCGCACGTCGAGGCGATCAACAGCAAGATCGATCCCGACGGCCACCGCGCCGCGATCGTCATCGCACACACCACGCCGCCCTTCGCCGACCTGCCGCCGCTGTGGAAGCTGGGGCTGGAAGGGTCAGCGGGCTGACATGTCAGGTCGCTCGCGGCCGATAGCGGCTCGCGCTGACGATGTCGCCACTGATCCAGGATCGGACGCTGATATCGCTGCCAAATCGCATGATGTTCGCCGTTGAGTTGAGGCGCGACGTCCGCCCGGGTTGTACGGCACGAACTGCACATCCGTACTTTTGCTCGTTGCCCTAAGCTGGTCTCACTGCCTTCCCGCAACTCGCGTGTGAAATCGGAGCAAGATAATGAGCACTGAGGACAAACCGTCGCCGAAAGCCGTATCCGTAGGCGACCTTGATCGCCGACGTTTGCTGTTGGGGACGTCAACATTGGTCGCGGCGGCCGCGCTCACGTCGGAAGCACTCGGCCAAGCCCAGCAGGCGTCGCCCGCCAGCCCGGCCTCCGGAGCTGCAAGAAAGCCCAACATTCTCTTCATCATGGGGGACGACATCGGTTGGTTCAATGTGAGCGCCTACAATATGGGTGTCATGGGCTATCGCACGCCAAATATCGATCGCATTGGTCGGGAGGGAGCGACCTTCACAGATTGGTACGGGCAGCAGAGTTGCACTGCGGGACGCGCCGCCTTCATCACCGGCCAGACGCCGATCCGGACCGGCCTTACCAAGGTAGGACTGCCTGGTGCCGAACTCGGACTTGGGCCACTCGATCCGAGCGTCGCCGATGTGCTCAAGACGTATGGTTACGCCACCGGGCAATTCGGCAAGAACCATCTTGGTGACCGCGACGAACATCTGCCGACCGCGCACGGCTTCGACGAGTTCTTCGGCAACCTCTATCACCTCAACGCCGAAGAGGAGCCGGAGAACCCGGACTATCCAAAAGATCCCGAGTTCCGCAAGAAATTCGGTCCACGGGGTGTGTTGAAGTCAACGGCCGACGGCAAGATCGAAAACACCGGCCCGTTAAATTCCAAACGCATGGAAACGATCGACGAGGAATTCCTCGCGGCTGCCAAGGATTTCATTAACCGACAACATCGGGCCAACAAACCGTGGTTTTGCTATTTCAATTCAACGCGAATGCACATCTTCACGCACCTGAAGGCAGCGTCGCAGGGCAAGACGGGACTCGGCGTCTATCCCGATGGCATGGTGGAGCATGACGGCATGGTCGGCGAGTTGTTGAAGCTCGTGGACGATCTCGGTGTCGCCGACAACACCATCGTGGTCTATACAACGGACAACGGGGCTGAAGTCTTCACGTGGCCCGACGGCGGCACAACGCCATTCAGAGGCGAGAAAGCCACCAACTGGGAAGGCGGCTTCCGCGTCCCTTGCCTGATCAAGTGGCCCGGCGTCATCAAGCCTGGAACGATCGTCAATGATCTCTGCGCCCACGAGGATTTCATTCCGACCTTCGCGGCCGCCAACGGCGATACCGATCTCGTCGAACGGACGAAGAAGGGGACGGCTCTCAACGGCAAGCAATTCAAGGTTCACCTCGACGGATTCAATCTGCTTCCCTTCCTGAAGGGCGACGCCAAGGAATCGCCGCGCAAGGAGTTCCTCTATTGGAGCGACGATGGCGATCTGATGGCTCTGCGGGTGGGGCACTGGAAGGCGACGTTCATGGAGCAACACACCGAAGTAAGTCCACAAGCTCCTCTCGGCGTCTGGCAGGGTCAGTTCACAAAGCTGCGTGCGCCCATGTTGTACAATCTGCGCGCCGACCCCTTCGAGCGGGGCCCGACAAGCATGCTGTATGGCGACTGGCACGCCCACCGGGCGTTCCTGCTAGTGCCCGCGCAAGCGATCGTCGCCAGGTACGTCGAGAGCTTCAAAGAATTTCCACCGCGTGCCAAAGCGGCGAGCTTCACCGTTGGCGATGTGATGGAGAAGCTCACGACAGCGGGACCGGCAAAGAATTGAGGTTCTGAGGACCTGCCGGGACGGCAGTGCCGTCCCAATCTGGCTATGAGCGCCACGTAGCAAACCCGGACAGGACGACTCAAGGTCTGCTCCAAACAAAAATGGCCGCGGTTGCCCGCGGCCATTCGTGTCTTGGTTGAGTGCAGCCCTTACTCGGCCGCCTGCTTGCGCGGCGGGTCGAGGGCGCCGGAGTCGTGGATCTCGGCGACCTGGTGATCGCTGAAGCCGAGCACCTCGCGCAGGATTTCGTCGGTGTGCTCGCCGAGCAGCGGCGAGCGCTGAACGTCGCTCGGCGAATCCGACAGCTTGATCGGGTTGCCGACCGAGACGTACTTGCCACGGGTCGGGTGGTCGACCTCGACCACGGTGCCGGTCGCGCGCAGCGACTGGTCTTCCGCGATCTCCTTCATCGACAGGATCGGACCGCAGGGGATGTCGTCCTTGTTGAGGATCTCCATCGCCTCGAACTTGGTCTTGGTCATCGTCCACTGCTCGATGCGGGCGAAGATCTCGTTGAGGCGCGGCAGGCGGGCCGGCGGCTTGGCGTAGTTCGGATCGGTCTTCCAGGTCGGCTCGCCGATCACGTCGCAGATCTTCTCCCAGACCGGGGCCTGGGTGATGAAGTAGATGTAGGCGTTCGGGTCGGTTTCCCAGCCCTTGCACTTCAGGATGCGGCCGGGCTGGCCGCCGCCGGAATCGTTGCCGGCGCGCGGCACGGCATCGCCGAACGGAATGCCTTCGCCGAACTGGCTGTATTCCTTCAGCGGACCGTGGGCGAGGCGCTGCTGGTCGCGCAGCTTGACGCGGGCGAGGTTGAGCACGCCGTCCTGCATCGCGGCGGTGACGCGCTGGCCCTTGCCGGAGTGGGTGCGCTGGTAGAGCGCGGTGACGATGCCGAGCGCGAGATGCAACCCGGTGCCGCTGTCGCCGATCTGCGCGCCGGTGACCAGCGGCAGGCCGTCGCGGAAGCCGGTGGTCGAGGCGGCGCCGCCGGTGCACTGCGCGACGTTCTCGTAGACCTTGCAGTCTTCATACGGGCCCGGGCCGAAGCCCTTGATCGAGGCGACGATCATCTTCGGGTTGATGGCCTGGATCTTCTCCCAGGGGAAGCCCATGCGATCGAGCACGCCGGGGCCGAAGTTTTCGACCAGCACGTCGCACTGCTTGATCAGCGCGGTCAACACTTCCTTGCCCTTCGGGTTCTTGGTGTCGAGCGTGATCGAGCGCTTATTGTGATTCAGCATGGTGAAATACAGGCTGTCCACGTTCGGGATGTCCTGCAGCTGGCCGCGCGTGATGTCGCCGACGCCGGGACGCTCGACCTTGATCACGTCGGCGCCGAACCAGGCCAGCAATTGCGTGCAGGTCGGACCCGACTGGACGTGGGTGAAATCGAGAATGCGAACGCCCTTCAGCGCCTTGGTCATAATGTTTGCTCCGTACTTATATGCCCCTGCACCCGCAGGGAGTGATGGGTTAGGGGGACCTGTTACTTCTTCTTCTGCAGAACGCTCTGCGGATTGAGGTTGCCGATGCGGCCGCTCTCCGAGCCCGCCGCCGGATCGATCACCGCGTTGATCAGCGTCGGCTTGCCGGAATCCAGCGCCGCATTGACCGCGCGCTTCAACTCGTCCGGCGAGGTGGCGTTGACCCCGACGCCGCCGAAGGCTTCCATCATCTTGTCGTAGCGCGAGCCCTTGACGAACACGGTGGTCGCCGGATCGTCGCCGGCGCCGTTGACGTCGGTGCCGCGATAGATGCCGTCATTGTTGAAGATCACGACGCAGATCGGCAACCTGTAGCGGCAGATGGTCTCGACCTCCATGCCCGAAAACCCGAATGCGCTGTCGCCCTCGACCGCGAGCACGGGCAGGCCGGTCTCGACCGCAGCGGCGATCGAATAGCCCATGCCGATGCCCATCACGCCCCAGGTGCCGACGTCGAGCCGCTTGCGCGGCTTGTGCATGTCGACGACGCCGCGGGCGAGGTCGAGCGTGTTGGCACCCTCGTTGACGAAGATGGTGTCCGGACGTTCCGCGATGATCGCGCGCAGCGCGCCGAGCGCACCGTGATAGTCCATCGGCGAAGCGTTGCTCATCAGCTTCGGCGCCATCTTGGCGACGTTGTCGTCGCGCTTCTTGCTGATGGTCGAGAGCCAGTCGGACGGCGCCGCGGTCCAGTTCGCGCCCATGGCGTCGAGGAAAGCCGACACGCAGGAGCCGATATCGCCGACCACGGGGGCGACGATCTCGACGTTGGAATCCATTTCCTTCGGCTCGATATCGACCTGGATGAACTTCTTCGGGGCTTCACCCCAGGTCTTGCCCTTGCCATGCGAGAGCAGCCAGTTGAGGCGGGCGCCGATCAGCATCACGACGTCGGCTTCCTTCAGCACCGTCGAGCGCGCCGCACCCGCGCATTGCGGATGCAGATCGGGCAGCAGGCCCTTGGCCATGCTCATCGGCAGGAACGGCACACCGCTCTTCTCGACGAAATTCTTGATCGCCTCGTCGGCCTGCGCGTAGGCCGCGCCCTTGCCGAGGATGATGAGCGGGCGCTTTGCGCTCTTCAGGACGTCCAGCGCGCGCTTGACCGAAGACGGGGAGGGGATCTGCTCGGGCGCGGCGTCGATCACCTTGACCAGCGACTTCTGACCGGCGTCGGCGTTCATCACCTGCGAGAACAGCTTTGCGGGCAGGTCGAGATAGACGCCGCCCGGACGGCCCGACACCGCGGCGCGGATCGCGCGCGCGAGGCCGATGCCGATGTCCTGGGCGTGCAGCACGCGGAACGCGGCCTTGCACAGCGGCTTGGCGATCGCGAGCTGGTCCATCTCTTCATAGTCGCCCTGCTGCAGGTCGACGATCTCGCGCTCGGACGAGCCCGAGACCAGGATCATCGGGAAGCAATTGGTGGTGGCGTGGGCGAGCGCGGTGAGGCCGTTGAGGAAGCCGGGCGCCGACACCGTGAGGCAGACGCCGGGCCGCTTGGTCAGGAAGCCGGCGATCGAAGCCGCATAGCCGGCATTCTGCTCGTGGCGGAACGAGAGCACGCGAATGCCCGCCGCCTGGGCCATGCGGCCCAGGTCCGTGATCGGGATACCCGGCACACCATAGATGGTGTCGATGCCGTTGAGCTTGAGCGCATCGATGACGAGATGGAAGCCATCGGTCAGTTCTTGCTCGGTGCCCGGTGCCTCGGACTTCGTAGCGGTATTCAGCATCGGCATCGTCTCCCTGGTCGTTCTTGTTCGGACGATCTGATTGTCGTCTGAAGCGTGTGAACTTGAGTGGTTAAGTGAAAAGTTCCTGGCCGTGCGCCTCGACATAGGCGGCAAGCCCAAGCGTGTGGTCGCGTGCGCGCTTCTCGGCAAGCTCGGTGTCGCGCGCTTCCAGCGCCTCGATGATCCCGAGATGCTCGGGCAGCGAGGTCGCGGTGCGGTCCTTGCGGCCGATCGTGAGCTGGCGATAGCCGCGCACATGCAGCAGCAGGTCATTGGTGAGGTCGACCAGAACAGGCGATTCCGACAGCGAGATCAGCGCCTGGTGGAAGGCGATGTTGGCCTTGGAATATTCCTCGACGTGATCCTGCGGCAGGCGATCGTCGCTGAAGTCCTTGAAGAAGTCGCGCAGCGCCGAAATGTCCTTCTTGCGCGCGGTGGTCGTGATCAGGCGCGCCGCCATGCTCTCCAGCGCCGCCCAGGCGCGGATCATGTCGACGATCTCCGCCTTGGTGCGGCGGACCACGACGATGCCGCGGCGCGGCACGGTCTTCACGAATCCGTCCTGCTCGAGCATCGCGATCGCTTCGCGGATCGGCGTGCGGCTGACGCCGAGGCGCTCGGACAGTGCGCGCTCGTCGAGCATCACCGGCTCCGGCGTCGCGTAGATGTCCATCTTCAGGATCGCTTCCTTCAAGGCTTCATAGGCCTTGTTCTTGAAGCTCGTCTCCGGCGCGATCCGGACGATGGCGATATCTGTGTCAGCCATGGTGGGCGACGCCTTGGTCTGTTTCGGTTCTGGCACGACTCGTCTCCTCCTCTTGGAGACGTCTTCTTAGCAGAAGAAATTACCTTAGATTTTTGGCATGCCAAATACCAGAATGTCAAGCTGCCTATATTTTTCGATCTTTTTGGACCTCGACCGACCTTGACAATTGCGTTTTTGGCATACCAAATGCCACGAAATCTGTCCCAGGAGGAAGCCAATGTCAAATTCGAAGGATGCGGTCCGCAAAATTCTCGATGCGGTCAAGGCCGACAAGCGCACGACCCTCACCGCGCCCGAAGGCAAGGTGGTGTGCGACGCCTACGGCATTCCGGTGCCGAAAGAGGGCGTCGCCAAGTCGGCGGCCGAGGCCGCCCGCATCGCCTCCGACATGGGCTTCCCGGTCGTGATGAAGATCGTCTCGCCCGACATCCTCCACAAGACCGAGGCCGGCGGCGTGGTGGTCGGCGTCAAGAGCGCCGCCGAGGCCGAGAAGAGCTACGAGACGATTCTCGCCAACGCCAGGAAGTACAAGGCCGACGCCAAGATCGAGGGCATCCAGGTCCAGCAGATGCTGGGCGGCGGCACCGAGGTGATCGTCGGTTCGATCACCGACGGCTCGTTCGGCAAGCTGGTCGCCTTCGGTCTCGGCGGCGTGCTGGTCGAAATCCTCAAGGACATCACCTTCCGCCTCGCGCCCGCGACCAAGGACGATGCGCTGTCGATGCTCGACGGCATCCAGGCGCATGAGATGCTGAAGGGTGTGCGCGGCGGCGAGGCGGTCAATCGCGAGGCGCTCGCCGACGTCATCGTCAAGGTGTCGCAGCTGGTCAGCGATTTCCCCGAGATCGTCGAGCTCGACCTCAACCCGGTGTTCGCCACCAGCAAGAACGCGATCGCCGCCGACGTCCGCATCGTCGTCGACTTCAACTACAAGCCGCGCCCGGCGCCGCGTCCGACCGAAGAGATCGTCGCCGCGATGAACCGAATCATGCAGCCGAAGGGCGTTGCGGTGATCGGCGCCTCCGCCGAGGATGGCAAGATCGGCAACTCCGTGATGAAGAACCTCATCAACGGCGGCTACAAGGGCGAGATCTATCCGATCCACCCCAAGGCCGACGAAATCCTCGGCTACAAGGCCTACAAGAGTGTCAAGGACGTGCCCGGCGTGATCGACACGGCGGTGTTCGCGATCCCGGCGAAATTCGTCGCCGGCGCGCTCGCCGAATGCGGCGAGAAGAAAATCCCCGGCGCGGTGCTGATTCCCTCGGGCTTTGCCGAGGCCGGCGCGCCGGAATTGCAGGCCGAGATCGTCGAGGTCGGCAAGAAGTACAATATCCGCCTGATGGGGCCGAACATCTACGGCTTCTACTATACCCCGGCCAATCTCTGCGCCACGTTCTGCACTGCCTATGACGTCAAGGGCCACGCCGCGCTGTCGTCGCAGTCGGGCGGCATCGGCATGGCGATCATCGGCTTCTCGCGCTCGGCCAAGATGGGCGTGTCGGCGATCGTCGGCCTCGGCAACAAGTCCGACATCGACGAGGACGATCTGCTCGCCTTCTTCGAGCAGGACCCCAACACCAACCTGATCGCGCAGCACTGCGAGGATCTGAAGGACGGCCGCGCCTTCGCGGAGGCCGCCAAGCGCGTCTCCAAGAAGAAGCCGGTGGTCGTGCTCAAGGCCGGCCGCACCTCGGCCGGTGCGAAGGCGGCCTCGTCGCACACCGGCGCGCTCGCCGGCAACGACAAGATCTACGAGGACGTGTTCAAGCAGTCCGGCGTGATCCGCGCCCGCAGCCTGCGGCAGCTGCTCGAATTCGCCCGCGGCGTGCCGGTGCTGCCGACGCCGAAGGGCGAGAATGTGCTGATCATCACTGGCGCCGGCGGCTCCGGCGTGCTGCTCTCCGACTCCGTGGTCGACAACGGCCTGTCGCTGATGCAGATGCCGCCGGATCTCGATGCGGCGTTCCGCAAGTTCATCCCGCCGTTCGGCGCGGCTGGAAATCCTGTGGATATCACCGGCGGCGAGCCGCCGATCACCTATGTCAACACCGTCAAGCTTGGCCTGTCGGATGAGCGCATCCACGCGCTGATCCTCGGCTACTGGCACACCATCGTGACGCCGCCGATGGTGTTCGCGCGCAACATGGTCGAGGTGAAGAAGGAGATGGAGGCCAAGGGCTTCGTCAAGCCGATCGTCGCCTCGCTTGCCGGCGACGTCGAGGTCGAGGAAGCCGCCGAATATCTCTACCAGCACGGCATCCCGGCCTACGCCTATTCGACCGAACTCCCGGTCGAGGTGCTCGGTGCCAAGTACAAGTGGGCCCGCGGCGCGGGCCTGCTCTGATCTTCTGAATCTGTCGAATACTACAGGCCGCCCCGGACACCGCCCGGGGCGGTTTTTCGTTATTGGCCGTTCTCGAGACCACCCAGGCTTTCCCTGATCGGTCCTGAGCGGGTTCCGCGCAGCATCTCCTTTTCCGGACCCGCGCGCGGCTGACGAAGCTTGCCTTCCGTATCTGATGTGGTACTGATATGTCAGATGAAGAATGACGGAGGGACCCGCGATGGAGTTGGCTGCAACAGGGATGACCGACCGCCAGCGCAAATATCGCGCGACCTACCGCGAGCGCGTGGTGGGCTGGTACAATGGCTGGCTGCATGTCGTGCTGATCTACACGATCGGCTTCACGGCGCTGTACGTCTATCTGGCCAATGTGCATGACGTGAAATGGTGGGAATACCTCACCATTCCCATGGTCTTCCTGATCGCAAACTTCTTCGAATGGGCGGTGCACCGCTTCGTCATGCACCGGCCCTCGAATGTGCCCCTGCTGCGCGCGATCTACAGCCGCCACACGCTGATGCACCATCAGTTCTTCACCGAGGAGGAGATGCGCTTCGCCGATCATCACGACTGGCGCGTCACCTTCTTCCCGCCCTATGCGCTCGTGGTGTTCACCCTGATGTCGATCCCGCCGGCGATCATCGCGGGCCTTGTGATCTCGGCCAACACCGGCTGGCTGCTGATCACCACGACGACCTCGATGTACCTGATCTACGAGTTCATGCACTTCTGCTGTCACGTCGAGGAAAATGCCTTCGTGCGCAACATGCCCTTCGTCAACACCATCCGCCGGCATCATACCGCCCATCACAACCAGTCGATCATGATGGAGCGGAACATGAACCTGACCTTCCCGGTGATGGACTATGTGTTCGGCACCTCCGATCTCAATCGCGGCCTGCTCGGCCACATCTTCAACGGCTACAGCACGCGCTATGTGAAGACCGACATGCGCCGGACGGCACGGACGCCGCGGGTCGTGGCGAAGGAGCAATCGGTGCCGCATGCCGCAGCTTGAACCCAATCTCGCCGGCCTCGCCTGGTTCGGCCTGCTGTGGAGCGTGTGCTGCATCGGCTTCCTGCAGCTGGCCGGGATGTACCCGCTGCGCGGGCGCGCCGTTCTGCCGGTGACGATGACGACCATAGTTTGGGTGATGCTGTTCGCCGGCACGCTGGCATTCGCGCTGGCCGAATTGCGCTGGACCACAATCGTCGTCGTCGGCGGCGTGCTGTTCTTGTTCTTGCCCGGGTTGTTTCAGGCGCTGCCGGAATGGTGGCGTGACGGACGCGCGGGATTGCGGCTGTCCTGTTGCGCCATGATCGTAGCCCTTGCGCTGCTGGTCCGCGTGGCGGCACCGTCGTTTCACAACTGGATGACCTGAAGGGAGGTCTCGATGCCAAGCCACATCAAGCTCATGCTGTCGCTGGCGTGCCTCGCCACGGCAGCCTGCGGGTATTTTTTCATGGTCTATCTGGGACAGCAGGGACCGAGCTATGCGGTCGCCTTCCTCGGCGTGTTCGCAACCGTCGCGATGTGGATCTTCCCCGAGGTTGTCAAGAAGGACCTCAAGATGCGTCCGCCAGGATCCTGACCGAGCTCCTGATATGATGCTGCAGCACAGGGAGGATCCGATGGCGAGCTATACCGGGGACCGCACCATCGACGGCATTTCGGTGCTGGTCGATGGCAAGCCGCTGTCACCGCATTACGACCAGCTTCGTCTCACCGAACACGGTTTTGAATGGAGCTACGAGGGGCCGGAGCCGGCACAACTGGCCTTCGCGCTGCTCTATGACCATCTGCACGATGCCGCTGTTGCGAAAGCGTTGCACGAGAGCTTCATGCGGCGCGTCGTCGCCAATTTCGACAATGAATGGGAGCTCTCCTCGGCCGATCTCGACGAGGCGGTCGCGGCGCTGCGCTCCGGACAGACGGCCTGAGCCCGTGCTGATGCCCCCGGCAGAGAATTCTTGAGATGACCCTGACCTGTCGCGCGGCGGTGCTGCATCAGGGCGGAACGCCGCTTTCCGTCGAGCGCGTATCGCTTGCGCCGCCCATGCCGACCGACGTCGTGGTGAAGGTGCGTGCCGCGGGGCTCTGTCACACCGATCTCGAAGTCATCGACGGATCGTTGCGCTATCCGTTGCCGATGATCCTCGGGCACGAGGCGGCAGGCGTGGTCGAGGAAATCGGCAGTGCGGTGCGCGACATCAGCGTCGGCGATCACGTCATCCTGTCCTGGAATCCGCATTGCGGGCACTGCTTTCACTGCGACCGCGCGCAGCCGATCCTGTGTGAGACCTATCTCGCGCGGGGCGCGGAAGGCGTACATTTCGACGGCGCGTCGAAGGCGCGGCTCGCGGACGACCGCAACCTGGCGCACCTGATGTTCCTCGGCGCGTTCTCGGAATATGTCGTGCTGCCGGCGCAGCAGGCGATCGTCGTGCCGAACGACATCCCGTTCGACCGCGCGTGCCTGATCGGCTGCGGCGTCATGACCGGCGTCGGCGCCGCGCTGAACGTCGCCGCCATCGGTCACGGCGATACCGTGATGGTCACCGGCTGCGGCGCGGTCGGGCTGGCAGCGGTGCAGGGCGCCCGGCTTGCCGGCGCCGGTGCTGTTATCGCGGTCGACCTCGACGATGCAAAGCTTGGCCTCGCGCGGCAGCTCGGCGCCACGCACGTCGTCAACGCGGCCCGCGAGGATCCGGTCCAGTTCGCAAAGCAGACGACGTGCGGCCGGGGAGCCGACGTCATCCTCGAGGCGGCGGGCCATCCCAACGCGTTCCGGCAGACCGCGGAGGCGGTGCGGCCGGGCGGTGAGGTGATCTGGCTCGGCAAGATCGACGTCACGCAGGACGTGAGTTTTCGCTGGGGCGCGTTGATGGGCGAGAAGCGATTTCGCCGCTCGAGCTATGGCGGCGCGCGGCCCCGGCGCGACTTTCCCTTGCTGGCGCAGGCCTATCTCGACGGCCGGCTCAAGCTCGACGAACTGATCACCGGCCGTTGCAGCCTCGACGGCATCAATGACGGTTTCGAGGCGCTGCGGCGCGGACGGTCGATCCGCACGGTCGTTGAGTTCTGATCGCTCTCACAGCGTCGAACGTGCAAAACTCTCGATGTAGTCGATCAGGCTGTCGGACGCCGCGCCCGCGGCGTCGACGCGGCGCTCGGCGACGGCTTCGGCGACGTCGGCATGCAGCCGCGCCGCCAGCGGCAGATCGGCCGCTTCCTTGTAATGCTGGTACCAGAACCGGCGCGACAGGCCATGCATCAGGCCCATGGCGCGGGAGGCGAACTCGTTGCGCGACGCCGCAGAGATCAGTGTGTTGAACTGGTGATCCAGCCGCATGAACAGCAGGTCGTCGGATTTCTCCGCCGCGCGCCGCATGCCGGCGGCGATCTCGGAGAACTGCGTGCGCTGCTCGCTGGTGGCGCGCTCGGCGGCGCCGCGCGCCATCAGCCGTTCCAGCTCGCGCCGCACTTCCAGCAGGCGCAGCTGGGCCCTGAGGTCGATCTCGGACACCAGCACACCGCGGCGGGCCAGGATGTTGACGAGGCCGTCGCGCGACAGGCGCTGCAAGGCTTCGCGGATCGGGGTTCGGCCGATGTTGAGCCGCTTGGCGAGCACGAGCTCGGAGAGCGCGGTGCCCGGCGGCAGTTGCAGCGTCACGATCAGCTCTTCCAGCTCGGCATAGGCGCGATCGGTGAGCGTGACGTCGCTTTGCGGAAGAGGGGCCGGCGCGGAACCGCGCGGCTTGTCGCCGGCGGCGGAGGATTGCCGTGCCGGCCGGCGGCTCCCTGCTGTGCGCGCGCGCACCGTGCTGGATCGTTTGCTCGAATTTACCATCAGGATCGTGAGTGCTGCTGTACAGCAGATATCTCACACGCTCGATGGCAATGACAAGGCCGGTCGATCGGCGCCGCGTCGAATCGGACGGCGCGCCGCGCGCCCATCAGTGCGAAATGCTTTCCAGCGTCCGGCCGCGGGTTTCCTCGCCGAGCAACAGCACCGCAAGCGCCGCCACCACGAATGCGCCGGCGCCGAGCGCAAACACGCCGCCTTGTCCGGCCGCCGGCAGGATCACGCCGATCACATAGGGGCCGATCAGCGAACCGATTCGGCCGACCGCGGAAGCAAAGCCCGTTCCGGTCGCACGGACATGGGTCGGGTACAGTTCAGGCGTATAGGCGTAGAGCGCCGACCACATGCCGAACAGGAAGAACTGCATGCAGAGGCCGGCAATGATGAGCTGGGTCTGGTCCGCCGCCGAGCCGTAGAAATGGCAGGCGATCGCGCCACAGAGCAGGTTCATCACCAGCGTCGCCTTGCGGCCCCAGGATTCGACGAGCCACGCCGAGACCAGGAAGCCGGGGATCCCCGCGAGCGAGATCAGGATGGTGTAGAACACCGATTTGGTGATCGGGAAGCCCTTGGCCTGCAGCAGCGCGCCGAGCCACGTGGTCAGGCCGTAGAAGCCGAGCAGGGCGAAGAACCACAGGGTCCACAACATCGTGGTCCGCTTGGCGTAGATGCCCGAAAACAGCGTTCTCAGGCCCGTCACTTCGGAGACGGGGGCAGCCGCCTGGCGCAGCACCGGCGGCAGGTCCTTGCCGCCGAGACGGTCGCGGACCCTGCTTTCGATATTGCGCACGGTCGCTTCGGCCCGCTCGGAATAGCCGTGCGAGGCGAGCCAGCGCGGCGATTCCGGGACGTAGCGGCGCACGACCAGCACGAACACGGCCGGGATCGCCTGCAGGATGAAAACCCAGCGCCAGTCGGCGACCTGCAGCACGAAGTAGGTCAGCAGGCCCGACGCGATGAAGCCGAGCGGCCAGAATCCTTCGAGGAACGCGATGTAGCGGCCGCGGTTGCGCGCCGGCATGATCTCCGAGACCATCGACTGCGCGACCGGAAACTCCATGCCCATTCCGAAGCCGAGCAGCAGGCGGGATGCGCCGAGCGCGGTCGCCGTGGTGGACAGACCGCAGCACAGGCTGCCCAGTCCCCAGAAGATCATGCTGACCTGGAAGACGCGGGCACGGCCGAAGCGGTCGGCGAGCAGGCCGGCGGAGGCGGCGCCCGCGAACATGCCGAGGAAGCTCATGCTGGACAGCAGCCCGGCTTCCGCTGTCGACAGGCCGAAGGTCTGGCGGATCGAGCCGAGCACGAAGGTGAGCGCGGCCAGGTCCATGCTGTCGAAAAACCACGCGGTCGCGATGATTCCGAAGATCCAGCGCTGATAGGAGGTCAGCGGCAGGCGTTCGAGCCGCGCCGCGATATCGGCGACCTGCTGCGCCTGCGCGGTTCGCGCAACGGCCGGAGCCCGGCTTCCGGCTGCCGCGGTGACGTCGGAAATGGTCATTGCTGCCTCCCCAAGTAGAGATTGATGGGCTCTTGTCGGCCCCTTTTAATAAAATGTCACACGGATAGCAGTGATATGTCAATTGCTGATCACGCACGAATTGACGGCGCGGGCGGGGCTGCGGCACCGGACGGGCCCGCGGACACATCGGCGCGTAGCCCGGACCTTCCGTGATCCGGCCGACCATCTTGCCGCGTCGGGCATCCTGCGAAGCGGCATCAAGAGCCGGTTAACGGCATCCGAGAAATCGGGGGCTAACGGATAATCCGGCTTTAATGGGGAGCCGACTAAACGTCACGTGGTTGCAAGGTGCCGGATGCCTGGAGGTATCCGATGTTGCGTCGGGCGGAGGCGTTTTCCCCATATGTCAGTTCAGGCCGATCTGGATTTTGCGAGCGACGATCGCGCGAGGGCGCAGATCGGCGCGGCGGTGAGCTATCTGCTCAGGGACGCGACCGGCGTTGCGCGTGAGCATGCCGTCGAGACAATTGTCGAGATGGTGCGCGACATCGCAAGCCGGCCGCTCACTGTCGAAGCGGCATCGATTCAGCCGCTGATGAGCGGCGTCACCTATCGGGATTTTGTGATCGACGCCTACCGGCGCGATGTCGATCGCTGGCGCGCGACTATCCGCCGTTCGAACGGCAAGAAGATCCGGATCGCTTCGCCGCCGTCGGTGCGCGACGAGGCGACGACCACAGCGGACGCGATCACCGCCGAGAAGGCCATCGAGTTCGCCAGGCGGGCGATCGACTTGGGCGAGGTGATCTGACCTCGCCGCCTCAAGGCTGGCATCGCCGCGACGTCTTGGCGATGCCGCCTATGCTTGGGACGCGCGATGTGCTCCGATACGACGGCCGCGCCGGTTCCGCGGCTGTCTGCGGAATTGTCCATTCGTCCTGTCCCAGCCGAGAAATGCCATGCCTTCCGAACTCCGTTCGCCTCGTCTGGCCGTCCTGATCGACGCCGACAACGCATCTGCAAAGATCGCCGATGGGCTGTTCGAGGAGATCGCCAAGATCGGCGAGGCCAGTGTGCGCCGCATCTACGGCGACTTCTCCAATCCCAGGTCCAAGGGCTGGGCCGACATCCTGTCGAAGCACGCCATTATTCCACAACAGCAATTCGCCTATACGACCGGGAAGAATGCATCCGACATCACCTTGGTGATCGACGCCATGGACCTGCTGCACAGCGGCCGGTTCGACGGCTTCTGCCTGGTGTCGTCGGACAGCGATTTCACCCGGCTTGCCGCCCGCATCCGCGAGCACGGCATCGACGTGTTCGGGTTCGGCGAGCAGAAGACGCCGGAGAGTTTTCGGCAGGCCTGCCGCCGGTTCGTCTACACCGAGAATCTGCGCGGCGGCGCGCCGAGCAATCAGGATGCCGCCGTGCGGGCCCAGCCGTTGCAGCCGCCCGAGGCCGCCACGCCGATCATCAAGAAGGTCATCAGCCAGATGGCGAGCGAGGACGGCTGGGTCACGCTTGGCGAGGTCGGACGGCAGCTGGCCAATTTCGCGTCGGATTTCGATCAGAGGACCTACGGCTTCCGCACCCTCGGCGAGCTGGTGCGCAGGACCAACGCGTTCGAGATCGAGTCCAAGGGCGGGACGATGCGAATCCGCATCAAGCCAGCGGCTGCACCGGCGCCAAGACGGCGAGCTCCAAGACGGCGAGCCGATCAAAGGCTGCCGGAATGAACGGCGCGCCGCGCGGTCTGTTCTGCGCGATTTCTGAATCTGAACCCAGGATGAATGCTGCTTCGGACATTGTCCGGAGCGGCATTTTCGTTCGTGCCGGAATCAAGCGAATTGCGCGCGGAACTGGAGTTGCGCGAGTTGCAGCGTTGGAACCGGAACGTTCTCGTCGCTTGCGATGTTGAGGGGGCATCGATCAATTCGGAGGAGGAGAATCATGAACAAGCGTTTTGCTGTGTCCCTTGTCGCTGCTGCGACGCTGCTCGCATCCGGTTCGGCCTTCGCGCAGTCCACGACTGCGGCGGGCGCCGCGAACGGTGCGCGGGCCGGCGGCGAAATCGCGGGGCCTGTCGGCGAGATCGTCGGCGGCACGGTGGGTGCCGCGGTCGGCGCCGGCCTCGAGATCCCGAATGCGGTAATCACCTCGATCCCGCGCAACGAGCCGTCGGTGGTGGTGCGTGAACGCGTCGTGGTCGGCGAGCCGCTGCCCGACACCGTCGTGCTGCGTCCGGTGCCGCGCTACACCGAGTATCGCTACGCGGTCGTCAATGATCGCCGCGTGATCGTGGAGCCGCGCACCCGCCGGATCGTCAAGATCATCGACTGATCGCGTCGAGACTTCTGACTACGAACATCCTCGCGGGCCCATCGTCCGCGGGGATTTTCGCGGGTCCCATGATTACCGGCATGGCACCGCCCAGCTTTTTTCATGAAAGGACCGGTTGGCCTGACGCCGCGATCCCCTAGACTGGTCCGCAACGGATGGACGCAGCCAGCGTTCGTCTCAATCAAGAGCAGGGGATGGAAGCATGGGTCGGAAGATCGCGATCGTCGGCGCGGGTGCTGTCGGCGGCTACGCCGGTGCGCATATGGTGCAGGCGGGGGAGGACGTCACCTTCATCGACCCCTGGCCCGCGCATGTCGAGCACATGCGCAAGCACGGCCTGCGCGTCACGCATGCGATGGACGTCGCGGAATTCTCGGTGCCGGTGCGCGCACTCGATGTCACCGACGCGCAGCAATTGGCAAAGGAAAAACCGGTCGATATCGCCTTCGTCTGCATGAAGTCCTACGACACCGCCTGGGCCACCATGCTGATCCGGCAATATCTGGCGGCGGACGGTTATGTGGTGTCGCTGCAGAACTGCATGAACGAGGAAACCATCGCCGGCATCGTCGGCTGGGGCAAGACGCTCGGCTGCATCGCGAGCAGCATCACCGTCAATCTGCCGGAGCCGGGCCATATCCACCGCGGAGCCGGCAAGGGCGGCGCAGCGCACACCGTGTTTCGCGCCGGCGAGGTGCACGGCCGCATCACGGCGCGGGCGGAGGAAGTCTGCCGCCTGGTCGGTTATTCCGACAGCGCCAAGGTCACCTCCAATTTCTGGGGCGAGCGCTGGTCCAAGCTCGTCGCCAACGTGATGGGCAACGGGCTCTCGGCCTGTACTGGTCTGGCGGGTGGCGAGGTGCTGCAAAGCGAGCCGCTGCGCCGCTTCTCGACGCGGCTCGGCAGCGAGGCGATCCGCGTCGGCCAGGCGCAGGGCTATCAGCTGGAAGAGATCCTGCACCTGCCGCCGGAGACCATCGCCCGCGCCGGCGAGGGGGATGAGGCCGCAGCGCGCGTTTGCGACGAGCAGCGCTTCAAGGATGCCAAGCGCACTTCATCCGCACAGCGTCCCTCGATGGGCCAGGACATGCAAAAGGGCCGCCGCACCGAGATCGAATTCCTCAACGGCCTCGTGGTCCGCGAAGGCGGGAAGCTTGGCATCGCGTGTAACGCCAATGCCGCGCTGACCGACATCGTCAAGCGCGTCGAACGCGGCGAGCTCGCGCCGGATCCGCGGCACATCACCGAGTTGAGGTTGAATTGAGCGGCCACAGCCGTCATTTGCGAGCGCAGCGAAGCAATCCATCTCTCCGCATGTGTGGAATGATGGATTGCTTCGCCGCTTCAGCGCAAAATTGCTCTGCAATTTTGTCGCGAGCATCTCGCGGTGACGGATGCGTAGGTTGCAGGCGCCTTCTTATCTAGAGCAGCTGCCGTACCCCCATCCCGTTCATGAACCGCTCGCGGATCTGCACGGGATCGCGCCGCGTCGTCCCGGTGCCGGGCTTGTCGTCGATGCGCACGCCGATCAGGGTCGGGCCGGGGGCCTGTTTCGACTGTTCGATCAGCCGCTCGAAATCGTCCTCGTCGGCGGCCCAGGAGCTGTTCGCGATCCCGCTGGCGAGAGCGATCGCGACGAGGTCGGTATGGCCGGCGGCCGGCGTCGGCTGCGCGCCCGTGATCTGATAGATGCCGTTGTCCATCACCACCATGGTGAGATTCTTCGGCGCCAGCGTCGCGATGGTCGAGAGGCAGCCGAGCTGCATCAACAGCGAGCCGTCGCCTTCGAGCGCGAACACGCGGCGGTTCGGCTGCGCCAGCGCGACGCCGAGCGCGATCGGGAAGGCGAGGCCCATGCTGCCCAGCATGTAAAAATTCTGCGGGCGATGGCCGGCGGCCCACAGGTCGAAATTGGTGTTGCCGATGCCGCCGATCACGGCTTCGTCCTTCAGGCCGGCGACGAGGCGCTGGGTGAGCTCGAAGCGGTTCATCACCTTGGTGTTGCGCGTGTGGGTGCTGGTCATGGCTGATCTCACTTGTCGAAGGTCTTGCCGCCGGTCAACAGCGGCGAGAGGATCAGCGCCACCGGCGCCTGGGTGGTGACGGCCTGCTTGATCGAGCGGTCGGCGATGAATTCGAGCTCGTCGAGCCGGGTGATGGTGTGATGTTCCATCGCCAGCGAATCCAGCACCGGGCGCATGGTGCGGCAGACCAGCGCCTGACCGTAGTTGAACTCGCCGAGCGTGCCGCGCTCGGAGACGAACATGATCAGCGGGATCTGGTAGGGCACCGCAAGCGAGGCCAGCACATTGGCCAGCGTGGCAAAGCCCGAGGTTTGCATCAGCACCGCGCCGCGCATTCCCGCCATCCAGGCACCGGAGACGATGCCCACCGCTTCTTCCTCGCGCGCGGTCGGAAACGTGTTGAAATAGGGATCGGCGTGCAGATCCTTGATCAGCGTGGTCAGCACCCGATCGGGCACATAGGGCACGAGCTTGATCTCGTTCCGCTTCAGCGTCTGCAGCACGATGCCGTGCCAGCTGGTCGCCGACTGGCCTTTATCTTTGGACGAGGCTTGTTCCGCGGCCGCCATCCTGTTCTCCCTGCTCGCGCGACGCTGATGGCCGCTTGCCGCACGAAACTTGACGCGGTGCCTGCGATTGTCAACATGTCGCGGCCGCAACGCGATCTGCGGAATTCGGCCATCGCGGCGCCGAGCCAACGTGCGATACAGGCGTAACGAAAAAGGGACGGTCTAGGGACGGGAGGCGTCGATGGCCGGATGGGTCTGGCGGACCGCCATTGCAGCGGCGGCCATGGTTGTGGCCGGCCTTGCGTCCGCGCAGCCGTTCCCGGCCAAGGCGGTTCACATTCTCGTTCCATATCCGCCCGGCGGCGGCGTCGATGTGCTGACGCGGACGCTCGCCGAAGCGGTGTCGAAGAACTGGACGCAATCGATCGTGGTCGAGAACCGGCCGGGCGCCGGCGGGGTGATCGCCTCGCAGGCGATCGCGACCTCCGCGCCCGATGGTTACAATCTGATCATGGTGGCGAGCGGCCACGCCACCAATCCGTTCCTTTATCCAAAGCTGCCCTACGACACGTTCAGGGATTTCTCGCCGATCTCGCTCTTGGCGTCGTCGCCGAACGTGCTGCTGGTGCGCGCGGATTCGCCGTTCAAATCGGTCGCCGACGTCATCGCCGCGGCGAAGGCAAAGCCCGGCAGCCTGTCCTTCGCCCATGCCGGCAACGGCACCTCGACCCATCTGGCCGGCGAGCTGCTCAAGAGCCTCGCCAGGATTGATCTCGACGCGATTCCCTACAAGGGCGGTGCGCCCGCGATCAACGATCTGCTCGGCGGGCAAATTCCGCTGTCGTTCAACAACGGACCGGAATCGGTCGGGCAGCTGCAGGCCGGCACGGTTCGCGCGCTCGCGGTGACGACGGGCTCGCGTGCGCCGTTCCTGCCTGACGTGCCCAGCATGTCGGAGACCGTGCCGGGCTACGACACCGAGGTGTGGTGGGGGCTGCTCGGACCCGGCAACATGCCGGCCGACCTCGTCGCCAAGATCTCGCATGATTTCGTCGCGGCGGTGAACACCGATGCCGTGAAGGAGCGTCTCGGCAAGCTCGGTGCGATCCCGATCGGCTCCACGCCGGACAAGTTCGCCGCCAAGATCAAGGCCGACTACGACAAATGGGGGCCGATCATCAAGGCCGCCGGCATGAAGGCGGAATAGAACATGGCTGCGTCAGAGATTCCCGCCTGCCTGCCGCCGCGTCCGGTGACGCCGCCCAGAGACAAGCTACCGCCGAAGGCCTGCGATACGCATGCGCATGTATTTGGTCCGGCCGATCGCTTCCCCTATGCCGGCGATCGCAGCTACACGCCGCCGGACGCGCCGCTCGCGACCTATCTCGGCATGCTCGACGTGCTCGGTTTTGCCCGCGGCGTGCTGGTGCAGGGTAGCGCGCACGGCCACGACAATTCGGCGATGCTGGACGCGTTGCAGCGCGAGCCCGCGCGGCTGCGCGGCGTCGCGGTGGCCGATGCCGATGTGGCGGCAGGCACGCTGCGGCAATGGCGTGTGCTCGGCGTCCGCGGCCTGCGCTTCAACCATTTCTTCCGCGGCGGACAGCTGCACTATCGCGGCGGCATTCCCTTGAGCGTTGCCGAGACGCACGCGGGCGTGATGGCCGAGCTCGGCTGGCATCTGCAACTCTGGATCGACGTGAAGGATTTGCCTGACACTATCCCGACGCTGAAGGCGCTTGGGTTGCCGGTCGTGGTCGATCACATGGGCCGCACCGATGCTGCCGCCGGCATCAACACCGCGGGCTTTCAGAGCCTTTTGCGTGCGGTGGACGAAGGCTGGTGCTGGGCCAAACTGTCGGGCGCGCATCGCCTGAGCCAGCGGGCGCCCGATTATCCGGATGCGCGGCCGTTCCACGAGGCACTGGTCGCAGCCAATCCTGAACGGCTGGTGTGGGGCGGCGACTGGCCGCATCCGCGGGTCGAGGGCGAAATGCCCGACGCCGGCCATCTGCTGACGCTGTTCCAGGAATGGACGCCGGATGCGGCGGCCCGGCACCGCATCCTCGTCGGCAATCCCGCACGACTCTATGGCTTCCCAAACTGAAAGCTGCTCGAAGACATGACCGTCAACAACAAGCGCGTGTTCTACGTCAAATACCTCGCCCATGAGATCTACGTCGATATCCTGAAGAAGCGGCCGGACGTCCGGCTCGATCGTCTGGAGAACGAGACGCCGGAGGCGACGTTCGCGCCCGTCCTCGCCGACGCGCATGCCTATCAGATCGGTGCGGCCCGCGATGAGCTGGCGCCGCATTTCCATGCCCATGCCGAGTTGTTGAAGCGCGCGCCGAATCTTCTGATCGTGTCGTCGAATGGCGCCGGCTTCGATCCCGTCGATGTCGATGCCTGCACCGCGGCGGGCGTGCTTGTCGTCAACCAGTCCGGCGGCAACGCCAATTCGGTCGCCGAACACGCGCTCGGCATGATGCTGACGCTGTCGAAGCGGATCATCCAGTCCGACCGCAGGCTGCGGCGCGAGGCCAACGTCAACCGCAACGATCTGATCGGCAACGAGCTCAAGGAGAAGACCGTCGGCATCGTCGGTCTCGGCAATGTCGGCCGCCGCATCGCCGAGCTATGCAAGGGCCTCCTGCACATGAAGGTGATCGCCTACGATCCCTATCTCACGGCGGATGAGATGGCGAAACGGGGCGGGGAGAAGGTCGAGCTCGACGATCTCCTGCGCCGCGCGGACTTTGTTTCGATCTCGTGTCCGCTGGACAAGAACAGCCGCGGCATGATCGGCGCGCGCCAGTTCGCGCTGATGCAGCCGCACGCCTATTTCGTCACCACCGCGCGCGGCTTCATCCACGACGAGAAGGCGCTGGAGGAAGCGCTGCGTGACAAACGCATCGCCGGCGCCGGGCTAGACGTCTGGGACAAGGAGCCGCCGCCGCCGGATCATCCGCTGCTGCAGTTCGACAATGTGCTGGCGAGCCCGCACACCGCCGGCGTCACCCGCGAGGCGCGCATCAACATGGGCCGGATCGCGGCCGAGCAGATCCTCGACGCCCTCGACGGCAAGCGCCCGCCGCGCATCATCAATCCCGAGGTCTGGCCGGTCTACGCAAGACGGTTCGAGAAGGCGTTCGGGTTCATGCCGGGGTAGGGTCAGGCCTGCCCTTGCGGGGGCCGCGGCTGCGCGCGGCCAAAAATATCGAAAACAACCCCATGCAAAGGAGCTGGCGGCTGCCGGCGTTCGAGCAGGCAACTTGACGCGTCGGGCAACTCAGGGGTACATTTCCAATATTCAGAAATCGTGCAGGCGCCGGCCTTGCGGGAGAGATATACCGCGGGGCTGAGGGAACTGTTCCGCGGGTGCGTCCCTCACGCAAGCGGCCAGCCGTGCGAGCGTTGTTGCGCGGGCAAAAACACCGGAGAAAATCTCCTTCGTTGCAGCCTCGATCGAGGCAATAAACCCACTGCCGAACGACCGCCTCGCAACACGTCCGTTGTTATTTTCCCTGAGATATCGACGGCTTAGCCCGAAATCGCCATTTTCCGTGTGTGCCCGACCATTCCGGGCACGGAAGGAAGATTTTCATGCGACAGGTCCAGTCATTGCTCCGCAACGCGCCCGCCAAAATCGGCCGCCGTCTTGCACAGATCGTCGCGATCGCTGCCGCCAGCCTGCCGCAGGCCGGCGCGTAGTCTTCCCCGCTGCGAACAGTCGCACACGTACCAGCCGAATTAACTCACCACCCTTTCGTGTTAGTGCTAGCGTGGTACCCCCGGGCTCTGCCGGTGCAGCAGGGAGGGTTCCATGTCACGCTTCGTCGTTCATTTCATGAAAGACGTGCTCGGCGGCAATGGCCGCGAGCGCGAGGTTTGCCAGGGTGCGCTTGAGATCGACGCCTCGAGCGAGGGCCAGGCCACCGAGATGGCCAAGGTCAAGTTTTGCCAGGAACAATCGCTGTGCGACTGGTCACTGCATGCCGACCGCATCCGGATCGAGGCGGCCGACTTGCACGTGAGCTGACGTCGGCGCCTCGTCACCACCGCGGGTAAGCCGAGCCGAATCGGCATCGGAAGTTCACCTCTCCCGTGGGAGAGGTGAAGCGGCTGTGGCCGAACGGTTGCCGATCACTCCGGCAGAATGCGAACCGCACCCTTGGCCGCGCTGCTGGCGAACGCCGCATAGGCCTTCAGCGCGGTCGAGACGGCGCGCCTGCGCGGCGCCGCCGGCTTCCAGGCCGCATTGCCCTTGGCTTCCATCGCTGCGCGACGGCGCTTCAACTCGGCATCGTCGACCGCGAGGTTGACCTTGCGGTTCGGGATATCGAACTCGATGATATCGCCTTCCTCGACGAGGCCGATCAGGCCGCCTTCGGCGGCTTCCGGCGAGACGTGGCCGATCGACAGGCCCGACGATCCACCGGAGAAGCGGCCGTCGGTGATCAGCGCGCAGGCCTTTCCGAGGCCTTTCGACTTCAGATAGCTGGTCGGGTACAGCATCTCCTGCATGCCGGGGCCGCCGCGCGGACCCTCATAGCGGATCAGCACCACGTCGCCGGCCTTCACCTTGTTGCCAAGGATGGCTTCGACCGATGCGTCCTGGCTCTCGAAGATGCGGGCCGGGCCGGAGAACTTCAGAATGCTCTCGTCGACGCCGGCGGTCTTCACGATGCAGCCGTCCTCGGCAAGGTTGCCGAACAGCACGGCGAGGCCGCCGTCCCTGGAATAGGCGTGCGCGGCGTCGCGGATGCAGCCCTTGGCGCGGTCGAGATCGACCTCGTCGAAGCGGCGGTCCTGGCTGAAGGCTTCCTGGGTCGGCACGCCCCCCGGCGCGGCGCAATAGAAGTTGCGTACCTTGTCGCTCGTGGTCCGCACCACGTCCCAGCGGTTCAGCGCATCGTCCAGCGTTGCGGCATGCACGGTCGGCCCGTCGGTCGTGAGCAGCTTGGCGCGGTCGAGCTCGCCCAGGATCGCCATGATGCCGCCGGCGTGATGCACGTCCTCCATGTGGACGTCCTGCACCGAGGGCGCGACCTTGCAGAGCACCGGCACCTTGCGCGACAGGCGGTCGATATCGGTCATCGTGAACGGCACTTCGCCCTCGCGCGCGGCGGCGAGCAGATGCAGCACGGTATTGGTCGAGCCGCCCATCGCGATATCGAGCGTCATCGCGTTCTCGAACGACTTGAAGTTCGCGATGTTGCGCGGCAGCACCTTGGCGTCGTCCTGCTCGTAGTAGCGGCGGGCGAGGTCGACGATCAGGTGGCCGGCTTCGACGAACAGGCTCTTGCGATCGGCGTGGGTCGCCAGCACCGAGCCGTTGCCGGGCAGCGCGAGGCCGAGCGCCTCGGTCAGGCAGTTCATCGAGTTCGCGGTGAACATGCCGGAGCAGGAGCCGCAGGTCGGGCAGGCCGAACGCTCGATCACCTCGACCTCCTCGTCCGACACGTTGGAGTCGGCGGCCGCGACCATCGCGTCGATCAGATCGACCGCGCGCTTCTTGCCCTTGAGCACGATCTTGCCGGACTCCATCGGTCCGCCCGAGACGAACACGGTCGGGATGTTGAGCCGCAGCGTCGCCATCAGCATGCCGGGCGTGATCTTGTCGCAGTTGGAGATGCAGACCATCGCGTCGGCGCAATGCGCGTTGACCATGTATTCGACGCTGTCGGCGATCAGCTCGCGCGAGGGCAGGCTGTACAGCATGCCGTCATGGCCCATCGCGATGCCGTCATCGACCGCAATGGTGTTGAACTCCTTGGCGACGCCGCCGGCCTTCTCGATCTCGCGGGCCACGAGCTGGCCGAGATTCTGCAGATGGACGTGGCCGGGCACGAACTGGGTGAAGGAGTTGACCACCGCGATGATCGGCTTGCCGAAATCCTCGTTCTTCATGCCGGTGGCGCGCCAGAGGCCGCGTGCACCCGCCATGTTGCGGCCGTGGGTGGTGGTGCGGGAGCGATAGGCGGGCATCGTAAATCCTTCTCAAATCCTTGGGCCAAGGCGATTTTTTAAGGGAGTTGGCGCTCCTTATGCCTGCCCGTGGATGCGGATTCAAGCGCGGAACCGCATGGCTGAACCCCGCAATTCGGGCAATGTCGAGCGGGTCGGCTTGATCTCGGCCGGCCCGGTGCATTAGCTGGTCGCGCCGACGGCAAGAATAACGAACAAGCAAAAAAGGGAGAGACACGCGTGGCAAGGCTGCCCCTGATTGATCCGGACACGACGGGCGGCGATATCCGCGCCGCGTTCGACCGCATGCCGGTCAAGCTCAACATCTTCCGCATGCTGGCCCATGCCGAGGCCAATGCGATTCCGCTGATGCGGCTCGGCAATTCGATCCTGCACAAACAGAAGCTCTCCGCGGTCAATCGCGAGCTCCTGATCCTGCAGGCCGCGCAGCTCGAGGGCGGCGCCTATGAATGGCGCCAGCACGTGCCGATTGCGCTCGGCGTCGGCGTCACCCAGGCGCAGATCGATGCCGTCGAGCGCGGCGATTACGACGATGCTGCACTCAACGCAGCCGAGCGCGCGCTGCTTCGCTTCGGCCGCGAGGTGGTCGAGAAGGTCCGCGTCGGCGATGCGGCCTTTGCCGCGGTGCGCGAGCATTTCAGCGATCAGGAGATCGTCGAGGCGATCGTCGCGCTCGGCTTCTACATGATGATGGCGCGGCTGACGGAGGCGACCGAGACCGATCTCGATCCGGCCGCCGGCATGGCGGTCTATGAGGGTGGCAAGAAGCGGGGCTGATGGGATGTCGGAGATTTCGCAAGAGGCCAAGCAAGACACGAAGCCGGAGCGCTATGTCCGTCCGCTGAGCGCGGAATCCTCGGGCGCCGCGCCGGGCAGGGAACGCCTCAACGGCCGCCGCATCCTCGTGGTCGGCGGCGGCCAGCGCGTGTTCGATGCCGCGACCGATCCGATCGGCAACGGCCGCGCCATGAGCCTGCTGTTCGCACGCGAGGGCGCGCATGTCGCGGTCGCCGACCTCAACCGCGCCTCGGCCGAGGACACGGTTGCGCGCATCGCTGCTGATGGCGGCCGCGCCTTCGCGATCGCCGCCGATGTCACCAAGGAGGCCGACGTCATCAGGATGATTGATGAAGCTCATCGCACGATGGGCGGGCTCGACGGCATGGTGCTGAACATCGGCACCTTCGGCAAGACCGGGCTCGACAATGTCAGCGCGGAGGAATGGAACAAAATCTACGACGTCAATGTGCGCGGCCCGATGCTGTGCTGCCGCGCGGCCTTGCCGAAATTCGAAGACGGCGGCTCGATCGTGTTCATCTCCTCGATCGCGGCGCTGAAGGCGGGATCGCAGATGGCGGTCTATGATTCCTCCAAGGCCGCGCTCGGCGGCCTGATGCGGAACATCGCACATGCGGGCGCGCGGCGCGGCATCCGCGCCAATCTGGTCTATCCCGGGCTGGTCGACACTCCGAACGGCCGCGAGGCCGGCGCGGGCCGTCCGTCGCGCGGCAAGGGGCATATCCCGTTCGGCCGTCAGGCGACGGCCTGGGAGATCGCCTATGCCGTGCTGTTCTTCATGTCGGATGAAAGCGTCTATGTCACCGCGCAGACGCTCGCGGTCGACAGCGGGCTCAGCGGTTTGTGAGCGGCGGGGAGGGCGCATGAGTGCATTGTTCGGCAAGGTCTGTCAGAACGGTTACGTCGTTCGCGACATCGACGCGGCGCTGAAGTTCTGGACCGAGACACTGCGGGTCGGGCCATTCTTCCTGATCCCCTCGGTCAAGGTCGATTGGTTCCGCTATCGCGGCGTGGACTCCGCCGTCGAGATGTCGATCGCGCTGGCCAATTCCGGCGATCTGCAGATCGAGCTGATCCAACAGCGCAACGACGCGCCGTCGATGTATCTGGATTTTCTGGCGCGCCACGGCGAGGGCCTGCAGCACATGTCGTACTGGAGCACGGACTACCAGTCGCTCTACGACCGCGCCGTCGCGGCAGGCTTCACGGTCGGTCATGAAGGCCAGATCGGCGGCCCCAAGGGACGCTTCGCCTATTTCGACACCGCCGGCCATGCCGGCACCGTGATCGAGATCTCAGACGTCTCGGGATCGAAGGGGCGGTTCTTCGAGAAGATCAGGACCGTGGCCGCGACTTGGGACGGCTCGGACCCGATCCGCGTGGTGGGCTGACGCGGCTATTCGGCGGCGAGGCTGGCCGGCGCCGGATATCCCACGCGGGGTCGCATCTTCGCGCGCCCGTTCCTGCGGCCGAACTGGCTGCCGGCCAGCAGCGCCGCGGCGCCGCGCAACTGCTCGCGCAGCCATTGATTGGTGGTGTCGTCCTCGGCGGTGGCGTGCCAGTAGAGATAATTGACGTGCGGACTGATCGGGAACGGGCAGGGGAAGCACTGCAGCAGCCCGGGATCTTCCAGCACGGAGGCGGCGCTCTCCGAGGCGGTCAGCAGCATGTTGCTGCGGCTCACGACGTGGCAGGCGGTTGCGAAATTCTGACAGGTCAGACGAACAGTGCGGGTCAGGCCGAGGCGCTGGAGCTGAAAATCCTCGAACGACAGGCCGCTGCGCCGCGACGTCACGCAGACATGCTCCATGCGCAAATAAGCCTTCTTGTCGAGCCGGGTGCCGAGCTCGGGGTGGCCGCGCCGCGCGAACACCGCGATATGCTCGGTCAGGATCTGCTCGCGCCGCACCTCCGCCGACAGCGGCAACAGCGTATCGATCGCGACGTCGAGGGTGCCGGCGGCAAGCTCGCGCTCAAGATTGTTGCGCTCGCTGCGCACGGTGGCGATCTCGACCAGCGGCGCCACCGTGCTGATGCGGTTGATCAGCGCGCTCAGCATCGGCGCCTCCAGATTGTTGCGCAGCCCGATCACGAACCGCTTCGGCGTCTGCGCCGGATCGAACCGGTGGGTGTGGGTCAGCGTCGTCTCGAGGCCGTTGAGCGCCTGGCGCACCGTGGTGATGATCTGCCGCGCCAGCGGGGTCGGCGTCATCACGTGGTTGCGGCGCACGAACAGCGGATCGTTGAACATCGCGCGCAGCCGGCTCAGCGCGTGGCTGACCGCGGGCTGGGTCAAATTGAGGCGGAAGCAGGCGCGGCTGACGCCGCCCTCGGAATAGATCGCGTCGAACACGACGAACAGGTTCAGATCGACGTCGCGTACATGCATGGAAATGATCAATCCGTATCCGTCGAATGCATTTGACGAATACTAATCGGCACTCTTAAAGTCTCAAGCAAAATAATACCTGGAGGAAACGATGAGCGTGCAATCGCCATCGCGCGGCGTTGCTGTCCCTGCGGCATCATCTCGCCTGGGCGCAATGTTTGCAAAGCCGAGCCAGGAGCAGATCGTGCTCCTGATCACCATCGCGCTCCTGATTGTGTTCGGCCTGACGCTGAACGGCTTCGCCACCGTCTCCAATCTCCTGAATTTGTTGCGGAGTATTTCTATCCTCGGCGTGCTCGGCCTCGGCATGGGACTGATCGTGATCAGCCGCGGCATCGACCTCTCCGAGGTCGCGATCATGGCGGGTTCCTGGGCGATCGCGCTGATCTACATGCAGAACGGCATGCCTGTTTTCACGGCAGTGCTGCTGGCGCTGGCGGTCGCGGTGTTGATCGGCGTCGTCAACGGCGTGATGGTCGCCTTCGTCGAGGCGCCGGCGCTGTTCGTGACGCTGGCTGCCGGCTTCGTGATCTATGGCCTCGCCTTCTGGATCGCGCCGGCCTGGGTGGTCTATGCGCCGAAGGATGCGCCGGGCTTGATGTATCTCGGCGCCGGGCGGCTGTTTGGCATCCCGGTTCCGATCCTGGTGTTCGCGGCCTGTGCAATCGCGATGCATTTGTTCCTGTCGCGCACCTCGATCGGCCGCTTCATCTATTCGCAGGGCGACAATCCGGAGGCCGCGCGGCTGACCGGCGTCGCGCTGCGGCCGCTGATCGTGCTCGAGCACGTGCTGGTTGCGCTGCTCGCCTGGATTGCGGGCCTGGTCTGGGTCGGCACCACGGGCAGCATGCAGATGGCGATCACCCAGGGCACCATGATCTTCGATGTCGTGCTCGTCGTCGTGATCGGCGGCATCAGCCTGATCGGCGGCCGCGGCAGCGTGTTCAGCGTCGTGGTCGGCTGCATCCTGATCGGCACGCTGCTCAACGCCTTCACCATCATGGACGTCAACAGCGAGGTGCAGAACATCATCAAGGGCGTGGTGCTGCTGGCCGCCATCGTGCTCGACAACTGGCTGCATCCCCGCGACGAGGAGACCGCGCGGCAAGGCGACTGAAACAGGGCGACTGAGCCGGCCGCCGCGCCAAATGAATCAATCAAAAGAAATTGCTTTGTGGAGGGAGACGATGAAGACGACGACAAAATTCTGGACGATCCTGCTGGCTGGCGTGACGCTGGCCGCGATGCCGTTTGCGGCATCGGCGCAGGAGGAAGGCACCAAGACCGCCCGCGAGCTGCGTGCCGTCTACGACAAGGCGCTGCAGGGCAAGACGATCGCCTATCTGCCGATCGCGCTCGGCGTGCCGCTGTCCGACGAATGGGGCCGGGTGGTGCAGGAAGAGGCCGAGTGGCGCGGCATGAAATATGTCGTGCGCGATCCCAACAACAATCCGTCGGCGATGCAGCAGGCCTTGACCGCGCTGGTCGATCAGAAGCCCGACGTGCTGATCGTGCAGAATCCGAGCGTCACGCTGTTGATGAAGGATCTGAAGCGCGCCGAAAGCCAGGGCACGCATGTGATCCAGATCAACATGTCCTCGAACTACAAGTCCGGCGCCTTTGTCGGCGCCGACTGGCGCGAGATCGGCAGGATGCTGGCGAACGAAGCCGTCAAGGCTTGCGGCACCGGCTCCGGCAAGTCGGGCAAGGTCCAGATTGTGCAGGGCGAACTGACCGCGGCCGCCAGTGTCGATCAGGTCGGCGGCATCATGGAGGTCTTGAACAAGGATCCGAACATCAAGGTGGTCTCGAACCAGGCCGCGAACTGGGACGCCAACACCGCGCTCAACGTCACCGCGACGGTGATCCAGCAGCATCCCGACCTCTGCGCCTCGATCGGGTTCTGGGGCATCATGGAATCGGGCGCCGCGCAGGCGATCCGCAATGCCGGCAAGATCGACGATGTGAAGGTGTTCGCCTCGGGTGAAGGCTCGCAGCTGGATTGCGATCAGGTCAATTCGGGCAATTTCTACAAGTTCCTGAGCTACAAGGCGACCGAGCAGGGCCACGACCTGATGTTCGCCGCCGAAACCCTGCTGGTATCAGGCGAGAAGCCGGGCAGCCGCAATCTCGTCTATTACACGCGTCCGATCTGGCTCGATAAGTCGAACGCCTCGGGCGCCAACTGCTTCGCGCTACCCAAGAAAAATTAACAAGGCGCGGACAGCCGGCGCGGGGGGCATTCCCGCGCCGGCTGTATCAAAGAGCACGCTCCGGCATGGTGGAGCCGGTTTTTCTCCGACCGACGCGCAGCGTTCAAGGAGAGCGTGTTCATCAAGGGACGAGGTCGCGATGCGATGGCCGATCGCGTCATGACCATGAGCATGATCCGGGACGTGCAGGCCGGCTCTTCGCAAGATCACGCTCGATCACGAGCATGATCCGGAAAAGTGGAAGCGGGTGTTCCGCAAGATCGTGCTCAATCAAAGGGGTGTTTTGGCGATGTCGATGGCCGTTGATTCCTTTGCCGCGTCGGTGCGGCGGTTCTCACCCCGGCTCCTGCTGTCGGAGCTGTTGCTGAAACAGTGGTTCGAGCCGGTGGTTCCCTTCACCGTGATGGTCGGGCTGTGGGCCTATTTCGCGCTCACCATTCCCGACTACGCCTCGGTGCAGAACTCGGTGTCGCTGCTGCGGCTGTTCGCCGAATTCGGCTTCGTCGCGCTCGCGATGGGCTTCTGCCTCGTCACCGGCGGCATCGACCTGTCGGTCGGCGCGATCTTCGCGCTGTGCAATTTCGCGGCGCTGTACTTCCTTTTGGTGCGCGAATGGCCGGTCGGCCTCGCGGTGCCGGCGACGCTTCTGGTCGGCGCGCTGCTCGGCAGCATCAACGGCTTCCTGATCGGCTTCCTGAAGACGCGGCCGTTCCTGACCACGCTGGTGACGCTGATCATCCTGCGCGCCTCGGTCAACCTGCTCAACACCAGCTACGCCCAGGTGTTCGCCACCAACTCGGTCGAGAGCGACGCCTGGGATTTCATCGGCGGCGGCAGCGTGCTCGGCATTCCCGTCAATGCGGCGACGCTGTTCGTGGTGCTGTTGATCTGCCACATCTTCCTGTCGCGCTCGCGCTATGGCTGGCATCTCACCGCGATCGGCGCCAGCCGCAAGGCGGCGCGCCACGCCGGCATCCGCGTCCGCGTGATGCTGTTCATGACCTATGTGCTGTCGGGAACGCTGTGCGCGGCGAGCGGCATTTTCTACGCCGCGCGGCAAGCCTCGACGGATTCCACCACCGGTGTGGGGTGGGAATTCCAGGCGCTCACCGCCGTCGTGCTCGGCGGCGTGTCGCTGGCCGGCGGCAAGGGCACGGTGTGGCGGGCGATGATCGGCGCGCTGATCATCTTCCTTTTGATCAACGGCCTCGTGCGGATGGGCATCCCGGGCTACGTCACCTCGGCGGTGACGGGCATGATCCTGCTCGCCGCCGTCGGCATCGACGTCAAATGGTCGAAGAACCGCGGCAAGGCGATCCAGAAGATCTATGTCAATCCGGCCTTCGTGCCGCTCGCCTCGGCGCCGGCGGTGCAGCCCGGCGCGACCTCGCCCTACGCGCAGAACGACCGGCTGATCAATGCGCAGGCGATCGGCGTCGATCAGGTCGAGGGGCCCGAGGACGTCATCCTCGATCGCCAGGGCCGGCTCTACGGCTCGACCCGCGACGGCAATGTGATCCGTTTCTCCGGGCCGAACTTCGAGACCCGCGAAGTGTTCGCCCATATCGGCGGCCGGCCGCTCGGCATGCAGTTCGATCGCGACGAGAACTTGATCGTCGCGGTCGCCGGCATGGGCGTCTACGGCGTCGCGCCCGACGGCCGCATCTTCAAGGTCACCGACGAGACCAACCGCACCTGGTACAAGCTGAACGACGATTCCCGCCTGCGCATGGCCGACGACCTCGACATCGCGCCCGACGGCAAGATCTATTTCAGCGACTGCACCACGCGCTACGAGATGACCACCAACACCCTCGACATCCTCGAGGGCAGGCCGAACGGCCGCGTGGTCTGCTACGACCCCGCGACCAGGACCACGCGCACGGTGATCAACCACTTCTATTTCCCGAACGGGATCTGCGTCTCGCATGACGGCAAATCGATCCTGATCGCGTCGACCTCGCTGTGCAAGGTGTTCCGGCACTGGATCGGCGGGCCGAACAAGGGCAAGACCGAGGTGCTGATGGACGAGCTGCCGGGTAATCCCGACAACATCAACCGCGCCTCCGACGGCACCTACTGGCTGGCGCTGGTCGGCATCCGCACGCCGACATTCGACCTTGCCGCGCGAAAACCCGGCTTCCGCCTGCGCATGGTGAAGCAGGTGCCGACCGACGAGTGGCTGGCGCCGGCGCTCAACCATGGCTGCGTGCTGAAATTCAACGAGCAGGGCGAGGCGCTGGAATCCTGGTGGGACCCGACCGGCATCTCGCATTCGACGTTGACCTCGATGCGCGAGCACCAGGGCTATCTCTATCTCGGCGGGCTCGAGAACAACCGGATCGGCCGCATCAAGCTCGACGGCGTCGACGACAGCTGGACCGGCTACGATGCCTATTGGGGCGCAAAGAGCAGGGTGACGACGTAATGGGATTTTTCGATCATCTGCTGCGCGACGTCCGCAGCGTCATCGACCGCGACGGCGGCCAGAACGCGATCCCGCCGCTCGACGGCGCGCTGAGCCCGAACGACCGGCTCGACACCGCCACCCCGATCGGCGAGCCGCTGCCCGGCGTCGACGACGTGATCGCCGCCGGCGACGGCGCGGTCTATGTTTCCGCAGGACGCCAGGTCCTCAAGCTCGGCGGCAATGACTTGTCGACACGTACAGTCGTCGCCGAGTTCGAGGATGATGCCGGCGGGCTCGCGCTGCATCCGGACGGCCGCCTGCTGGTCTGCGTCGCGAGCAGGGGCCTTGCGGCGATCGATCCGGCGAAGCCCGATCCGCGCTGGCTGGAGGCTGCCGGCGGTGGCGCGCTCACGGGGCTGTTGTCGGTGACGGCGGCGCCCGATGGCCGCATCTATGCCGTCGAAGGCAGCACCAGCCGGCGCCCGGGCGAATGGCGGCACGACCTGATGGAGAAGCGCGCCAATGGCCGGCTTATCGGCTGCGGCGCCGGCCTCGACAATCCGCAGGTGCTGCTGCGCGATCTGCCCTATCCCTATGGCGTGAGTGTTTCGGCCGACGGCAACAGCCTGTGGCTCACCGAGAGCTGGGCGCATCGCCTCAGCCGGTTCGCGCTCGGCGGCAACGGGCTTGGTCCGCGCGAGACCGTCGCCGCCAACATGCCGGGCTATCCGGCGCGGCTGCATCCGGACGGCCACGGCGGCATGCTGCTCGGCATCTTTGCCCGCCGCACCCATCTGATCGAGTTCGTACTCAAGGAAGACGATTTCCGCGAGGAGATGATGGCGACGATGCCGCCGGATTACTGGGTCGCGCCGGCGCTCGCCGGCGGCAGCGATTGCCTTGAGCCGATGCAGATCGGCAGCGTCAAGGCGCTCGGCATCCAGAAGCCGTGGGCGCCGCCGCGCTCCTACGGTCTGCTGGTGCATCTCGACGCCGAGGGCGATGCGACCGACAGCCTGCACAGCCGCGCCGGCGGCCGCTTCCACGGCATCACCGCCGCCTGCGCCACGCCATCGGGCGTCGTGATCGCGGCGCGCGGCGCCGGACGCCTGCTGCGCACTACGGGAGAGCTGCGATGAATGACGGTGTGATGCAGGCGGCCCCCGGCGCCAAGACGGCAGAGACCTCCGCAGCCCGCGAGCCGGTGCTGCGGATCACCAACGGCTCGAAAATCTATGGCGGCGTCCACGCCATCGAGGGCGTCAATTTCGACCTCTATCCCGGCGAGGTGCATGCGCTGGTCGGCGAGAACGGCGCCGGCAAATCGACGCTGTGCAAGGCGATCGCGGGCGCGATCCAGCTCACCTCCGGCGACTATCTGCTCGACGGCAAGCCGACCGGTTTCGAGCAGCCGCGCGACGCGCTCAATGCCGGCATCTGCATGGTCTATCAGGAGACCAGCCTGGTGCCGACCATGACCGCCGCGCAGAATATCGAGCTCGGCAACGAGAAGCTGCTGACCCGGTTCCGCACCCTGAACATCCAGGCCCAGCAGCTGTTGCAGTCGCTCAACTTCCACGTCGATTCGGCAACGCCAGTGGCGCTGCTCGGCACCGCCAAGAAGCAGATGGTGGAGATCGCGCGCGCGATCTACAACAAGGCGCGCATCATCATCTTCGACGAGCCGACCGCGTCGCTGACGCCGGAGGAGATCGTCCATTTCTTCCATCTGGTGCGTGACCTGCGCGCCCGCGGCGTCTCGATCATCTACATCTCGCATGCGCTGGAGGAGTCGCTGCAAATCGCCGACCGCATCACCGTGCTGCGCGACGGCAAGCTGGTGATCACGGCGCCGGCCAAACAGCTCACCCGCGACGCGCTGGTGCAGCACATGGTCGGGCGCGAGGTGGCGCAGGCGGTCTATGGCGGCAAGGCGAAAACCCATCAGCGCCGCGAGAAGGTGCTGACGGTCGAGAACGTCACCATGGGCATGGCGGTCAAGAACATGTCGTTCTCGGTCTATGCCGGCGAGGTGGTCGGCATCGCCGGCCTGATTGGCTCCGGCCGCACCGAGATCGCCAAGATCATCTACGGCGCGCTGAAGCGCAATTTGGTCAATGGCGGCACCATCCGGCTGCGCGGAAAGCCGATCCGCTACCGCGTGCCGCGGCAGGCGATCAATGACGGCATCGCCTACATCACCGAGGACCGCAAGGCCAACGGCTTCTTCGAGACCATGGTGGTCGACGACAACGTCTATATCGGCAGCCTCGCCACCGGAAAAGGCTGGAGCTTCCTGCTGTCGCGCGCGCGGCGCAGCAAGCTCGCCAGCTACTGGGTCGATCGGCTCAAGATCAGCGCATTGCAGCGCAAGGCCAGGATCATCGAGCTCTCCGGCGGCAACCAGCAGAAGGTGGTGCTGGCCAAGACGCTGGTGCAGGACCCCTCGATCATCATCTTCGACGAGCCGACGCGCGGCGTCGACGTCGGCACCATCCCGCACATCCACGGCGAAATCCGCCGTCTCGCCGACGAGGGCAAGGCGGTGGTGGTGATCTCCTCCTACCTGCCGGAGATCCTCGCGGTCTCCGACCGCATCCTGGTCGCCCGCACCGGCCGCATCGTCGCCGAGTTCGATGCGGCGGATGCGACGCAGGACAAGATCCTGTACGCCGCGGTGCATTGAGGGCGCAGTGGGTACGTCCTCGGCGTAGGGCGGATCAGCGCAACGCGATCCGCCACCTTGCCACGCCTTCGACGGGCAAATCAGCAGCAACAAGTTCGGTGTCGTCCCGGCGCAGGCCGGGACCCATAACCACAGATTGTCATTGTTGTACGTTGCTGGAACGACGAGTCCCGTCGACAACATCTGCTGCGGCGTATGGGTCCCGGCCTGCGCCGGGACGACAGCGTGGGGTGCAGCGCCAACTCCCTTGACAATTATTTTAAGTATAAAATATTATCCCTTGTCGGCTCCAGGGGGAATGTGCCTCGTCCGCAACCCCGATCCGCCGAAGCCAACGGGAGAACGCCATGCGTATCGTTTGCATTGGAGGCGGGCCGGCCGGGCTTTATTTCGGCATCCTGATGAAGATGCTGGATCCCGCGAACGTCATTTCGGTGGTCGAGCGCAACCGGCCTTACGACACCTTCGGCTTCGGCGTGGTGTTTTCAGATGCGACCATGGACAACATGCGCAAATGGGATCCGGTCACCGCTGACACGATCGAGCAGGCCTTCAACCATTGGGATGACATCGAGGTCCTGATCAAGGGCCGGCGCATGCGCACCACCGGTCACGGCTTCGTCGGCATCGGCCGCAAGCGGCTGCTCAACATCCTGCAGGCGCGGGCCGAGGAGCTTGGTGTCGAATTGATCTTCGAGCGCGAGGTGAATTCCGATCTCGAATTTCCCGACGCCGACCTCATCGTGGCGTGCGACGGCGTCAATTCGAAGGTGCGCGTCAAATATGCCGAGACGTTTCAGCCCGACATGCTGATGCGGCCGAACCGCTATATCTGGCTCGGCACCGTCAGGCCGTTCGACGCCTTCACCTTCGACTTCCGCAAGACCGAGCACGGCTGGTTCCAGGCGCACATCTACAAGTTCGAGGAGGGCGCGGCGACCTTCATCGTCGAGACCACCGAGGAGGCCTATCTCGCCCACGGTCTCGACAAGATGGAGCAGGGCGACTCGATCGCGTTCTGCGAGAATGTGTTCGCGGAAATCCTCGAGGGGCATCATCTGGTCTCCAACGCGCGGCATCTGCGCGGCTCGGCCTGGCTGTCATTCCCCAGGCTGATCTGTGACAAATGGACCGCGTTCAACGGCAACAGCCATGTCGTGCTGATGGGCGATGCCGCCCACACCGCGCATTTCGCGATCGGCTCGGGAACCAAGCTCGCGCTGGAGGATGCGATCGAGCTCACCAACCAGTTCAAGATCCACGGCGCGACGCGGGACAGCATTCCCGCGGTGCTCAAGGCCTACGAGGAGCTGCGCCGGGTCGACGTGGCGCGGATCCAGAACGCCGCGCGCAACGCGATGGAATGGTTCGAGGTGGTCGGCTCGCGCTATGCCGACACGCTGGAGCCGGAGCAGTTTATGTATTCGCTGCTGACTCGCTCGCAGCGCATCAGCCACGAGAACCTGCGGCTGCGCGACAAGACCTGGCTCGAGGGGTATGAGCGCTGGTTCGCGGAGCGCAGCGGCGTGGCCGCGACCAACGACCGCGTCACGCCGCCGATGCTGACGCCGTTCCACATCCGCGGCCTGTCGCTTCACAACCGGATCATCGTCTCGCCGATGGCGATGTATTCGGCGGAGGAGGGCGTGCCGACCGACTTCCATTTGGTGCATTTCGGCTCCCGCGCGCTCGGCGGCGCCGGCCTTCTCTTTACTGAGATGACCTGCGTCTCGCCGGAGGCGCGGATCACGCCCGGCTGCTGCGGTCTCTGGAACGACGCGCAGGCGGCGGCCTACAAGCGCATCGTCGACTTCGTGCACCAGAATTCGCAAGCCAGGATCGGCATCCAGCTCGGCCATGCCGGCCGCAAGGGCTCAACGCGCGTCGCCTGGGAAGGCATGGACGAAGCGCTGCCGGACCACAACTGGCCGCTGGTGTCGGCTTCGTCGGTGCCTTATCTGCCCGACGGCCAGATCCCGGAGCCGATGAGCCGCGCCGAGATGGACGAGGTGCGCGACCAGTTCGTCGCGGCGGCACGGCGCGCTGCGGCCGCCGGCTTCGATATCCTGGAGCTGCACTGCGCGCACGGCTATCTGCTGTCGAGCTTCCTGTCGCCGCTGACCAACCGCCGCACCGACGACTATGGCGGATCGATCGAGAACCGCGCGCGTTATCCGCTGGAGGTGTTCCGCGCCGTCCGCGCGGTGTGGCCGGAGGACAAGCCGATGTCAGTCCGTCTGTCGTGTCACGACTGGGCCGAGGGCGGCAACACGCCCGAGGATGCACTGGCCTTCGCCAAGCTGTTCAAGGAGGTGGGAGCCGACCTGATCGACTGCTCCTCGGGGCAGGTCTGGGCCGACGACCATCCGGTCTATGGCCGGCTTTACCAGACCCCATTCGCCGACAAGATCCGCAACGAGGTCGGCATCGCCACCATCGCGGTCGGCGCGATCTCGGAGGCCGATCACGCCAACTCGATCATCGCCGCCGGCCGCGCCGATCTCTGCGCCATCGCGCGGCCGCATCTCGCCGACGCCGCTTGGACGCTGCATGAGGCCGCGAAGATCGGCGTCAAGCAGATTGCCTGGCCGAAGCAGTATCTGTCGGGCAAGTCGCAATACGAGGCCAATCTCGAACGCGCGGCCGCGGGAGTGAAGGCATGATGAGGTTCTGGTCCAACGCACATGCGCTGGTGACCGGTGCCGGTTCCGGCATCGGCGCCGCGACGGCAATCGCGCTGGCAAAAGCCGGCGTGCGCGTCAGCATTGCCGGACGGCGGATCGACGCGCTGAAGGCGACCGCGGCATCGCTCGACAAGCAGACAGGCGCCGCCGTTTCGATTGACGTGACTGATCAAGCCGCGGTGAGCAAGGGTGTCGCGCAGATCGAGGCTGAGGCGGGGCCGATCGATATTCTCGTCAACAATGCCGGCAAGGCCGCGAGCGCGCCGTTCGACAAGACTGGCGCGGCGCTGTGGACCGACATGCTGGCGAGCAACCTCTCCAGCGTGTTCCTGGTGACGCATGCCGTGTTGCCCGGCATGGCGCAACGCGGCCGCGGGCGGGTGATCAACGTCGCCTCGACCGCGGGCCTCACCGGCTATGCCTACGTCTCCGCCTATGTCGCGGCCAAGCACGGCGTCATCGGCCTGACGCGCTCGCTGGCGCTGGAATATGCACGGCGCGGCGTCACCGTGAATGCGGTCTGCCCCGGCTACACCGATACGCCGCTGGTGGCGGATGCCGCCGCGAACATCGTCGCCAAGACCGGCCGCAGCGCGCAGGAGGCGCGCGCCGCGCTTGCCAAGGTCAATCCGATGCAGCGGCTGGTGACGCCGGAGGAGGTCGCCGACGCCATCCTCTGGCTTGCCGCCGAGGGCGCATCGTCAATCAACGGACAAGCCGTCGCGGTCGCCGGCGGCGAAGTCCTTACCGGGTGAAGGAACACGTCATGTCCGAGATGAAAGCAAAGCTCCGGCCGTTCAAGGATTATCCCGCAAAGCACTTCCGCTGGCAGGTCGATGCGAGCGGCCGTGTCGCGACCATCACGCTGAACCGGCCGGACAAGAAGAACCCGCTGACGTTCGAGTCCTATGAGGAGCTGCGCGATCTCTTCACCAACCTCAAATATGCCTCCGATGTCCGCGCCATCGTGCTGACCGGCGCCGAGGGCAATTTCTGCTCCGGCGGCGATGTGTTCGAGATCATCGAGCCATTGACGCGGATGGCGATGCCGGACCTGCTCGCCTTCACGCGGATGACCGGCGAGGTGGTGCGCGCGATGCGCAAATGCCCGCAGATCATCGTCGCCGCGATCGACGGCATCTGCGCCGGGGCCGGCGCGATGCTGGCGCTGGCATCCGACCTGCGGCTGGCGACGCCGCAGGCCAAGACCGCGTTCCTGTTCACCCGCGTCGGCCTTGCCGGCGCCGACATGGGCGCGTGCGGGTTGCTGCCGCGCGTGATCGGGCAGGGCCATGCGGCCGACCTGCTCTACACCGGGCGTGCGATGAGGGCCGAGGAAGGTTTTGCGTGGGGCTTCCACAACCGCCTGGTGCCGCCGGCGGAGCTCGCCGGTGCCGCGCAAGACCTGGCGCGCTCGCTCGCGGATGGGCCGTGGTTCGCGCATGGCGTGACCAAGACGATGTTCAACCAGGAATGGGCGATGGGCGTCGACGAGATGATCGAGTCGGAAGCGCAGGCGCAGGCGATCTGCATGGTCACCGGCGATTTCCGCCGCGCCTTCGAGGCGTTCGCCGCCAAGCAGAAACCGGCCTTCGAGGGCAATTGAGATGATCGAGATCCTGCAACCGGAAGGATGGGCCAAGCCGATCGGCTACGCCAACGGCATGGCCGCGCGCGGCAAACAGCTCTTCATCGCGGGCCAGATCGGCTGGAACGGACAATGCGTGTTCGAGACCGACGATCTCGTCGCGCAGATCGGCCAGACCTTGCGCAACATCGTCGCGGTCGCCGCCGCCGGCGGGGCCGGGCCCGAGCACATCGTGTCGATGACCTGGTACTTGCTCGACCGCAAGGAATATTCGGCGCGGCTGAAGGAGATCGGCACGGTCTATCGCGACATTATTGGCCGGCGCTTTCCGGCGATGACCGCGATCCAGGTTGCCGGCCTGATCGAGGATCGCGCCAAGGTGGAAATCCAGGCGATTGCGGTGGTGCCGGAGTGACGGGAATGCGCTCCTACCAGTTTCGTCATCCTGAGGTGCGAGCCTTGCGGCGCACTTGCGCCGCTGGGCGAGCCTCGAAGGATGAACGGCCCCGCTGGTGGCCCGTCGACCCTTCGAGACGCGCGTTCCGCGCTCCTCAGGGTGACGGGGATAAATTGGAGTTCGCTGAAGTAATGTTAAGCCTAAGCCCAATCATCGCGGGCGCGCCCAAGTCCCAGACGACAAACCTGCTTGCGGCCGGGCGAGCGGGCATGCGACCCTAGGCCAAAGCGTAAAAGCGTCCTGTTGTGAGTGGAGGTGAGGACGATGAAGGCGATTATCGTCGGAGGCGGAATCGGAGGCCTCACCACTGCGCTGATGCTGCGCTCGCGCGGTATCAGTTGCGAGCTGTACGAGCAGTCCGAGACGATCCGCGAGCTCGGCGTCGGCATCAACACATTGCCGCATGCGATCCGCGAGCTGGCGGGGCTTGGCTTGCTCGACAAGCTCGACGAGGTGGCGATCCGCACCTATGAGCTGTTCTATCTGACGCGACATGGCCAGCAGGTCTGGCACGAGAAGCGTGGGCTCGATGCCGGCCACGACGTGCCGCAATTCTCGATCCATCGCGGCCGCCTGCAAAGCGTAGTCCATCAGGCCGTGGTCGATCGGCTCGGCGCGGATGCGATCCACACCGGCTGCCGGCTCGGCTCCTTCACCCAGGATGAGGGCGGCGTCTCGGCCTATTTCTTCGACCGCAGCGGCGCCCATGTGCATACGGCGCGCGGCGACATCCTGATCGGCGCCGACGGCATCCACTCAAAAGTGCGGCAGACGCTGTTTCCGGACGAGGGCGGGCCGTGCTGGAACGGCCTGATGCTGTGGCGCGGCGCGACCGACTGGCCGGCGTTCCTGACCGGGCGCTCGATGATCATCGCCGGCGGGCTGAACGCCAAGGCCGTAATCTATCCGATCGCGCCGGGCTCGAGCCCGGCAAGCCGCCTCACCAACTGGGCGGTGCTGGTGCGGATCGGCGACGGCACCTCGCCGCCGCCGCGCCGCGAGGGCTGGTCCAATCTCGGCCGGCGCGACGAGATGATGCCCTATGTCACGAGCTTCACGATCCCGCAGGTCGACTTCACCGGACTGATCAACGCGACGCCGGAATTCTGGGAGTATCCGTGCTGCGACCGCGATCCCTTGCCGTATTGGTCGAGCGGCCGCGTCACGCTGCTCGGCGACGCCGCGCATCCGATGTATCCGGTCGGCTCGAACGGCGCATCGCAGGCCATTCTCGATGCGCGCTGCCTGGCCGACATGCTGGCGCGATCGGAGCATCCGCGGCAGGCGCTGGCGGCCTATGAGCGGCAGCGGCTGCCGATGACCGCCGACATCGTCGCCTCCAACCGCCGCGGCGGGCCAGAAGGCGTGATCGACGCAGTAGAGCAGCTCGCGCCGCAGGGCTTTACCGACGTCGACACCATTCTCAACTATGAAGCCCGCGAGGCGATCGTGCGCGGCTATGCCGCCAAGGCCGGCTTTGCCGCGCGCGTGGTGGCGCGGCAGTAGGAGGCAAGGTAGTCATATCCACGTCATTGCGAGCGAAGCGAAGCAATCCATCGCTCGCATGTGCGGTGGAATGCATTGTTTCGTCGCTTCGCTCCTCGCAGTGACGGAGTAAACTACGCCGGCGGCGGCAGGAAGTGGATGTTGTGCTCGGCGGCGAGCCGCACCACGTCATCCGGGTTCTGCTCCTTCATGTTGTGGATCGCCCAGAACAGGTCGTAGAGCCTCCGCGTCGGCGACACCCAGAACAGCGTCTTGGCCGGCTGCTGCGACTTGTTGAAGATGCCGTGCGGCTTGCCCATCGGCAGGCGCACCAGATCGCCAGGAGTTGCGGATTCGTCGGCGCCGTCGAGCATGAAGTCGAGCTTGCCCTCGAGGATGTAGAGGTACTCGTCCTGGTCGGGGTGGATATGCGGAGGAACGAAGGTGCCCGGCGGGAAGGTGGCGTGCCAGGAGAATGAATGCTCGGTGCGGCTCTTCGGGACGTAGGTCTGGCCGAGGATGCTCCAGGATATGCCCTGGATGCCTTCATTGGCGCGGGTGATGCCGGCGATCTCGTCTTTCATCGTCATGTCTCTTGATCTCCATTTGACGCGTTTTCTTCACGCGAACCGGTACCCACTTCGCTCGAAAACGCTTTGAGTGCCTTACTTGGCGGCGCAGTCCTTGGCGTAGCGATCGCCATAATTCGAGAACACCTTCTCGACGATCTCGGTCTGGAATTTGCCGTCCGGGCGCTTCGCGACCTTGGTGAGGTAGAAATCCTGGATCGGATAGCCGTTGTTGCTGAACTTGAAGTCACCGCGCAGCGAGGTGAAGTCGGCCTTCTTCAACGCGGCCGCGACCGCGTCCTTATTGGAGAGGTCGCCCTTCACGGCCTTGACCGCGCTGTCGATCAACAGCGCCGCATCATAGGCCTGCATGGCGTAGGTGCCGGGCACGCCGTTGTAGGTCGCCTCATAGGCGGCGACGAACTTCTTGCTTTGGGGATTGTCGAGGTTCGGGGCCCAGTTCGCCCCGCCGAACATGCCGACCGCTGCGTCCTGCTGCGCGGGCAGGGTGGATTCATCGACGGTGAAGGCGGAGAGCACCGGCACGGTGGCGCCAGCCTGCTTGTACTGCTTCACGAGATTGACGCCCATGCCGCCCGGCATGAAGGTGAACAGCGCGTCCGGCTTCTGCGCGGCGATCTTGGAGAGTTCAGGCTGGAAATCCAGCGTGTTCAGCGGCGTGTAGGATTCCTCTGTTATCTCGCCCATGTAGTCGAGCTTGAAGCCGGCGACGGAATCGCGGCCGGCCTGATAATTCGGCACCAGGAGGTAAACGCGCTTGTAGCCGCGGTCCTGCGCCACCTTGCCGAGGATCTCGTGCACCTGGTCGTTCTGGTACGACGTGACATAGAAGAACGGGTTGCACTCCTTGCCGGCGTAGCTGGAGGGGCCGGCATTCGGGCTGATCAGGAAGGTCTTGCTGTCGGTGACCGGGCGGTGGATCGCCTGCAGGATGTTGGAGAAGATCGGGCCGACCACGAAATCGACCTTGTCGCGCTCGAGCAGGCCGCGCACCTTGACCACCGCGCCGTCGGGCTTCAGTTCGTCATCGGCGTTGACGATCTCGACATCGCGGCCGGCCATCTTGCCGCCGAGGTCCTTGATCGCGAGCGCAAAGCCGTCGCGGACCTGCTGGCCGAGCGCCGCGGCCGGGCCCGACGTTGTGACCAGCACGCCGATCTTGATCTTCTCCTGCGCGGTCGCCGGGGTGACGGCGACACCCAGCAGCGCCGCCAATCCCGCGAGCTTCGTCAATTGTTTCATGTCTCTCCCCCGACCACTGCTTTGATGTTTCGGCTTCGGCCCAATTGGCCTCAGCTTAGTCTGACGCGCGCAACCGCTGCAAGCGATGTGGCATCGCGTCAGGGCGATCGTCGCGCATCATGCAGGCGCTGCCCATGCAAGCGCCGCGCCAATTGCTTGAAGTATAAAGAAATTGCAGGATTGCCCAGACGGATCAGGCACGATTCGCAATTGTCCTTGCGGGACGCCGCGAATTGCTTGAAGCTCAAAACAATTGGTCCGACCGGAACCCGCCGCGGAGGCACGATCGCCGCATGATCCTCGATTCCGAAACCAAAGCCGTCGAACTGCCCGACGATCACGGCACCGAGCTGCGGCTGTGGCTGCGCCTCTTGACCTGCACCACGCTGATCGAAGGCGAGGTGCGCAGCCGGCTGCGCGAGAAGTTCGACGTCACGCTGCCGCGCTTCGACCTGATGGCCCAGCTCGACAAGGTGTCCGACGGCATGACGCTGTCGGACCTGTCGAAGCGGATGATGGTATCGAACGGCAACGTCACCGGGCTGGTCGAGCGCCTGGTTGAATCAGGCCATCTCGATCGCCGCACCTCGGAGACGGACCGCCGCGTGCAGTTCATCCGGCTCACAAAACTCGGCCGCGCCGAATTCCGCAAGATGGCCGCCGAGCACGAGAAGTGGATCGCCGATATCTTCGGCGATCTCTCGCCGAAGGATATCCGCGAACTGATGCGGCTGCTCGCCAAGGCCAAGGGCTCGGCGCAGCGCTCCGCCAAGGCGAGGAGCGCTTAAGCCGTGACTGAGGTCGATTACGAGGTCGAATACAACAACCGGGCGCGGGTGCCGGAAAATCCGGCGCTTATGGCCGGCTGGGCGAGGGACTCCGCGGCCTATCGCGAGCAGCATCCGCCGCGGCGGCTGACCTATGGTCCGGGCAGCCGCAACGTCATCGACCTGTTCGAAGGCGATCGTGACGGGCCGCTCGTGGTCTTCATCCATGGCGGCTACTGGCAGGTGCTCGACGGCTCGTCATCGAGCCACTGCGCGCGAGGGCTCAACGGCCACGGCATCAGCGTCGCGGTGCCGAGCTACGATCTTTGCCCCAATGTCACGGTCGGCGACATCATCGGCGAGATGCGCGCGGCGTGCCGCGAACTGGCCAGGCTCGGGCGGCCGCTGGTCGTGTCGGGACACTCCGCAGGCGGACATCTTGCCGCATGCATGCTCGCGACCGATTGGCCGGCCTATGATGCGTCGCTGCCGAAGGACCTGGTCAGGGCTGCTTACGCGATCTCCGGCCTGTTCGAGCTTGAGCCATTGGTCGGCACCTCCATCAACAAGGCGCTTGGCCTCGACCGCGCCGCAGCACGGGCGTCGAGCCCGCTGTTCTGGGCGCCGCCTGCCGGCGCAACGCTCGATGCCGTCGTCGGCGGCGCCGAGAGCGCGGAATATCACCGGCAGAGCCGGACCGTCGTCGATGTCTGGGGCAAAGCGGGCGTTGCAACGCGGTTCGGCGTTGTGCCCGACGCCAATCATTTCACCGCGATCGCGCCGCTCGCCGACCCGGGCTCGGCGATGGTCGCGCGGTTGAAGCAGCTTACGCAAATCTGAGGTTGTGAAGGATCGGCCGGCGATTGCCCCGCGATTTCCACCCTTGCGCCGAATTATTTTAAGTATAAAATGATTGGCGGTTGGAACGCTGCCGGGCGTCCTCGATATGTTGGTCTTCTCGATATTGGTCTTGGCCTTTCTGGATGGAAAGCGAGGGGCGATCGAATGTCAGGTGAATTTCCCGGGCTCGGCCCATCCGGGCATGTCGACGATTTCGCACGGCGCAACCTGCCGCCATCAGAGCAATGGCCGCAGCTCGTGCTCGACCGGCCCGAATTCAAATATCCCGACTATCTCAACGCCGCGGTCGAGCTGACCGACCGCATCGTCGCGCAGGGGATGGGCGATCGCATCGCGCTGATCGGCAACGGCCGCCAGCGCACCTACAAGGAACTGACCGATTGGTCGAACCGCCTGGCGCACGCGCTGGTGGAGAATTACGGCGTCAAGCCCGGCAATCGCGTGCTGATCCGCTCGGGCAACAACCCGGCGCTGGTCGCGGCCTGGCTCGCGGCGACCAAGGCCGGTGCCGTCGTCGTCAACACCATGCCGATGCTGCGCGCCGGCGAATTGGCCAAGATCGTCGACAAGGCCGAGATCTCGCTGGCGCTGACCGACAGCCGCATCGCGGATGAACTGGTGGCCTGCGCCAAGACCAGCAAATTCCTCAAGCAGGTCGTCAATTTCGACGGCACGCAGAACCACGACGCCGAGCTCGACCGGATCGCGCTGAACAAGCCGGTCAAGTTCGATGCGGTGAAGACCGGCCGCGACGACGTTGCGCTACTGGGCTTCACGTCGGGCACGACGGGCGAGCCCAAGGCGACCATGCACTTTCACCGCGATCTCCTGATCGTTGCCGACGGCTATGCGAAGGAAGTGCTCAAGGTCACACCCGACGACGTGTTCGTCGGCTCGCCGCCGCTTGCGTTTACGTTCGGCCTCGGGGGGCTCGCGATCTTCCCGCTGCGCTTCGGCGCCACCGCGACGCTGCTGGAGAATGCGGCGCCGAGCGAGATGATCCGGATCATCGAAACCTACAAGGCGACGATCTGCTTTACCGCGCCCACCGCCTATCGCGCGATGATGGCCGCGATGGACAAGGGCGCCGATCTGTCGTCGCTGCGGCTCGCCGTCTCGGCCGGCGAGACGCTGCCCGCGCCGGTGTTCGAGAGCTGGACCAGGAAGACCGGCAAGCCGATCCTCGACGGCATCGGCAGCACCGAGCTGCTGCACATCTTCATCACCAACCGCACCGGCAGCGCCGTCGGCGGCTCCACGGGCACGCCTGTCTCGGGATACGAGGCCAAGATCGTCGACGAGGACATGAACGAGCTGCCGGCGGGCCAGGTCGGCAAGCTGGCGGTGCGTGGTCCGACCGGCTGCCGCTATCTCGCCGACTCCCGGCAGACCAAATATGTCCGCGACGGATGGAACATCACCGGCGATGCCTTCGTCCGCGACGAGAACGGCCGGCTGTCGTTCGTGGCGCGGGCCGACGACATGATCATCTCGGCGGGCTACAACATCGCCGGTCCCGAGGTCGAGGCCGCGCTGCTCGGCCATCCCGATGTGGCGGAGTGCGCCGTGATCGGCGCACCCGACGAGGAGCGGGGGCAGATCGTCTCGGCGTTCATCGTGCTGAAGCAGGGCGCGCGCTGCGACGAGGTCGAGGTCAAGCTGCTTCAGGATCACGTCAAGGCGACGATCGCGCCGTACAAATATCCGCGCGCGATCGCCTTCGTCGAGGCGCTGCCGAAGACCCAGACCGGGAAGATCCAGCGCTTCAAGCTACGCGAAGCAAGCTGAGCGGGGACGACGGCCTTTGGCCGTCGCTCAAGAGATCAACAAGAGATCACCAAGCGATCAATGCGCCGCGCCGCCGCCGGCGGCGTTCTTCGGCTTGCCGGTCAGGAGGATCGCGATCGCGGCGAATACCAGCACGATGCCGATCACGGCAAAGGTGTCGCTGAAACCAAGCACCAGAGCCTGGCGCTTCACGATATTGCCGAGCGCCACGATCGCCTGGTGATGCGCGGTCGCCGGATCGGAGATGCCGTGGCTGAGGAAGTAGTTGGTGACCTCGGCGATCCGGGTGCGCACCTCCTCGCGGCCGAGGTCGACCGACTGGCCGATGATGTTGGAGTGGAATTGCTCGCGTTTGGTGACGATGGTGGCGAGCAGCGCCGTGCCGATCGCGCCGCCGAGGTTGCGCATCATGTTGGAGATGCCGGAGGCCGCCGCGGCATCCTGCGGCGCGACGCTGCCGAGGCTGACGGCGGACAGTGGCGCCAGCATGATCGCCTGGCCGACCGCACGGACGATGTTCGGGACGAAGAACTGGTCGCCAGAGTAATCGAGCGACATCGCGATGTTCATGAAGGACGAGACCGCGAACAGGATCATGCCGGTGAAGGCGATGAAGCGCGGATCGAAACGCTGCATCAGCTTCGGCACCAGCGGGATCAGGATCAGCTGCGGCAGGCCGGTCCAGGCCAGCACCTGGCCGATCTGCTCGGCGTTGTAGCGCTGCACCTGGCCGAGATAGGCCGGCAGCAGGTACACCGAGCCGAACAGCGCGAAGCCGACGAAAACCGCCGAGATGGTGCCGAAGCCGAAGCTGCGCTGGGTCAGGAGGCGCAGCCGGATCAGCGGCTTTTCGACGACGAGCTCGATCCAGACGAACAGAGTGAGGCTGACGGCGGCGATCACCGCGAGCTTGACGATGAAGGGCGAGCCGAACCAGTCGTTCTTGTTGCCTTCCTCGAGCACGGCCTGCAGCGACGATAGGCCGATCGCCATCGTGACGATGCCGAGCCAGTCGCCCTCACGGAGCAGATGCAGCTGCATCGGCTGACGTTCCAGCGTGAAATAGAGCGTGATGACCATCACCGCGGTCGGGATCACGTTGACGAAGAAGATGGTCTGCCAGCCGTAATTCTCGGTGAGGTAGCCGCCGATTGTCGGTCCGATCGCGGGGGCGAAGGTCACGGCGAGCGCGAACATGGCAAGGCCGACCGGCTGCTGGGCCTTCGGCAGCTTGGTGAAAACAAGCGTGAAGGCCATCGGGATCAGCACGCCGCCAAAGAAGCCCTGCAGGCCACGCATCGCGATCATCGACGGCAGGTCGTGGGTGAAGGCACAGGCGACCGAGAAGATCGCGAACAGGGTGGCGAAGCCAATGATGATCTTGCGGAAGGAAAACACCCGGCTGAGATAGTCGGTCAGCGGGATCACCACGATCTCGCCGATCAGATAGGAGGTCGAGATCCAGGAGCCGTTGTCGACGCCGGTTCCGATGCCGCCCTCGATGTTGAGCAGCGAGGCGTTGGTGATCTGGATGTTGAGGATCGCCATGAAGGCGCCGATCATGGCGGCGACGATGGAAATCCAGACCGCCATGCTGGCGCGGTTGGGATCTGCCGCTGCGGCTGCCGCGCGGGGCGCAGCAGCCGGGGAGGAGAGCGCGAGGTCGGACATGACATCACCTATTTGAATGCGGCGACAGCGAGCTTGGGAGAGGCGCTGGAGCGCGGCGCCTCGCCGGGTTGCGACAAGGTTGCGATGGTCGGGATGACCGACATGCCGGGCCGCAATTCGACCGCGGTCGCATCGAGCGCGATCTTCACCGGGATGCGCTGCACCACCTTGGTGAAGTTGCCGGTCGCATTGTCTGGCGGCAGCAGCGCGAACTCCTGGCCGCTGGCGGGCGCGAGACTGTCGACATGGCCGCGCACCACCTGTCCCGGGAACATGTCGACCGCGATCTCGACCGGCTGACCCTTGCGGACATTGGTGAGCTGCGTCTCCTTGTAGTTCGCGATCACATAGGCGCCGGTGGCGGGCACCAGCGACATCAGCTGCGTGCCGGCCTGGACGAACTGGCCGGTGCGCAGCGTGCGGTTGCCGACCACGCCGTCGATCGGGGCTGATATGGTGGTGTAGCCGAGGTTCAGCTCGGCCTGATGCTGGAGCGCGGTTGCGCGCGCCTGCGCCGCGACCGCCTGGGCAATGTCGGCCTTGAGCAACTCGACCTGGCGGAGCGCGGAGGCGAGGTTTGCGGTATCGCGCGCGACGGCGGCCTGTGCGCTGGCGTAGCGCGACTGCGCCTGCTGCGCGTTCTGCACGCTGCCGAAGCCGGTGCCGGCGAGGTCGGTGTAGCGCTTGTTCTCCTGCTCGGCGAAGGTCTGCGTCGCGGTGTCCACGGCGAGGGTCGCGCGTGCCGCTTCGATCACCGACTGCTGCACATCGAGCTGCGCATGCTTGCTGGCGATCGCGGCTTCGGCTGCCGCGACGTCAGCCTTGGCCTGATCCAGCGCGACCCTGAAATCGCGATCGTCGATCCGCGCCAGCATCTGGCCGGCGCGCACATGCTCATTGTCGCCCACCAGCACCGCGCTGAGATAGCCGGAGACTTTTGGTGCGATCGTCGTGTTATCGGCCTTCACATAGGCGTCGTCGGTCGAGACCTGGAAGCGGCCGACGGTCCAGTAGTCCCAACCGTACCAGGCTCCGCCCGCGAGCATGGCGAGCGCCGCGCCGGCCAGCAGCAGGCGGCGAAGCCTGCCCTTGGCGGCGGGCGGTTTGGCGGCTTCCGGGTTGGCGATCAATTGCTTGGCGGTCTCGGCCGGAACCTGGCTCTCGGCCCTGAATGACGTCTCATGCTGGCTCATGGCGGTGCTCCTGATCCGTCTATCCTTTTGGAAAGTCTTGCCAATTCCGGCCGACGTCCGCGAGATTAATTAGGAAACTTGATGTTTTCCAAAATAAAGCCCATATTGGGAGTGTCAATAGAATGACAGGCATCATTTAAAAGCATGGCTCGCGGATGAACCGGAATGACAAGGATCAGACTGAGCAAGACGTACCGCCGCGGCGCGGCCGCGGGCGGCCGCAGCTGCGTTCCGACGACGAGACGCGCGCGCTGATCTATGACGCCGCGCGGCGCGAGTTCTCCGAGCGCGGCTTCGCCGCGGCCAACATCGCCGACGTGGCCTGCCGCGCCGGCGTCTCCACCAAGACGCTTTACCGGCTGATCCCGACCAAGCTGGCGCTGTTCGAGGGCACGGTGACGGACCGGATGGACCGGTTCATATCCGCCGTAAATCTCGGCGCCTGCGACGGCCGCGATATCGCGGCGGCCCTGGAGGCCGCACTCTCGACCTGTGGTGAGCTGATACTCGATGCCGAGGTCATCGCGCTCCAGCGCATCATCCTGGCCGACAGCGACAAATTCCCCGACATCGCCGAGATGTTCTACGAGAAGGCGATGCAGCGGACCCTTGGCGCGCTGGCTGCGTGGCTAAGCGTGCAGCAGCGGCGGGGACGGATCGCGGTGGACGACGCGGAAGCTGCTGCGGGCATGCTGCTCGGCATGCTCGTGTTCCAGCCGCAACGCGACGTGATGTACGGCCACAGGCCGCCGCCGTCGCGGGCGCAGATCGAGGCCCGCGCCAGGGCCTGTGCGGCACTGTTCCTGTCGGGATGCGCCGTGCCGGCCGACCAGATCAAGAAGCAAAGCGGAGACGCGTGACGCCCCGCGTCACTTGCCCATTGCCGCCGCCGGCGGCTGGGCCAGCACCTGCCGGATCATCCGCGCGAGATCGGATTTGCGGTAGGGCTTCGGCAGCAGCGTCACATCCGGGTCGAGACGGCCGTGGTGGATGATCGCGTCCTCGGTGTAGCCGGAGGTGAAGAGCACGCGCACCGAGGGCAGTTTGGCGATCACGGCATCGGCGACCTGCCGGCCGTTCATGCCGCCGGACATGATGACGTCGGTGAACAGCACGTCGCAGACGAACCCCTTGTCGACCGCGGCCAGTGCTTCCGGGCCGTTGGCGGTGACCATGGTGCGATAGCCAAGCTGCTCGAGCTGGGCGCTGACGTAATTGCGCACCAGCGGATCGTCCTCGACGACCAGGATGGATTCATTGCCGCCGCGCGTGTCGACCGGAGGAGGCGGCTCGACGTCGATCATGTCGCCACTGCTGCGCGGCAGATAGAGCTTGATCGAGGTGCCGTGGCCCTCCTCGGAATAGATCTTGAGGTGTCCGTTGGACTGCTTGATGAAGCCGTACACCATGCTGAGCCCGAGGCCGGTGCCCTTGCCGGTGTCCTTGGTCGTGAAGAACGGCTCGAACACCTTGTCGCGGATTCCCGCCGGGATACCACCGCCGGTGTCGCTGACCGCGACCATCACATATTCACCCGCCCGCACATCGGGGTTGGCGACGGCATAAACCTCGTCGAGGATGACGTTGCTGGTCTCCAGCATCAGCTTGCCGCCATCGGGCATCGCGTCGCGGGCATTGACCGCGAGATTGAGCAGCGCGGTCGCCATGTGGTTCGGATCGATGAAGGCCGACCAGGCATCGGGCTCGAGCGCGGTATCGATCTCGATCTGCTCGCCGAGCGAGGGGCGCAGCAGCCGCGCGGTGTCCTGCACCAGCGTGTTGAGGTTGGCTTCACGCGGCTGCAGCGGCTGCTGCCGCGAGAAGGCCAGCAGGTGCTTGGTCACTTCGGCGCCGCGAAACGCCGCGTCGCTGATCATCTTGGTGACCGACGATAGCGCGGCATCGTGCTCGACGGCTTCGGCGAGGATGTCGATCAGGCCGGTGATGACGGTCAGGATATTATTGAAGTCGTGGGCGATGCCGCCGGTAAGGTGCCCGACGGCCTCCATCTTCTGCACCTGGCGCAGCTTCTGCTCGGCCTCGAGCTGTTCGCGGGCGGCCTCGACTTCGCGGGCGCGCATGAAGATTTCCGCTTCCATCTGCTCGGTGCGCTCGCGCAACCGGTCGGTCAGCTCGTCCTGCTCGGCACCGCGCTGCTTCAACTGGATGAAGCTGGTGACGTCTTCGACACGATGGATGATGTAGGTGAACTGCCCGTTCGGCCCCAACACCGGCGTATTGCGCGGGCTCCAGTAGCGTTCCTCGAAGCCGCCGCCCTCCGACTCGGGCTTGCGGATATCGTATTTCTGCACCGTCATGGTGTCGGGACGGCGGAACTGGACCACGCGCTCGAGCGAGGCGCGCAGGTTCCGCACGCCGTCGGCGGCCGGGTCGTCCGGATTGTCAGGGAACACCTCGAACAGCCCGCGCCCGAGGATCGCGGCGCGCTCGGTCTTGGTGGCGCGCAGATAGGCGTCGCTTGCTGCCACGATGCGGAAGTCGGGCTGGGTCAGCACCAGATAGAGGCCGGGCGCCGCCTCGAATAACGCCTTGAAGTCAGGCATCGGCGGGGACTGGTTCTGCAGTTCATCCTCCCTCGCAGGGATACGGTCCGCCACTGACCGCACTCAAGATGTGACATGCGCTTGCCGGAACTTCAATGGTTAACATACGGTACCAGCTCGATTTTTCGCGTCGCGGCGGCTCCGGCGCGCTAGTTTGAATTCGGCAGATAGCGCCAGCCCTCCTTGCCGAGGAAATCCAGCATGGCTTGCGCGGGCGGCAGCAGGATCTTGTCGGCGCGCCTGATCGCGTGCCACTGCCGGACGATCGGCAGGCCCTTCACCTTGAGCACCACCAGCCGGCCATCCTCCAGCTCATGGAACACCGTGTGCTGGGAGATGAAGGCGATGCCGAGCCCCGCCATCACCGCCTGCTTGATGGTCTCGTTGCTGTCCATCGCCATGCCGAGTTTCGGCTCCAGCCCGACCCGCTCGAAATATTGCTGCATCAGCATCCGCGTGCCCGATCCTTGCTCGCGAGTAATGAAGGTTTCGTTGGCGAGTTCCGACGGGGCGACGTGCCGCCGCCGCGCCAGCCGATGATCGGGCGCGGCGACGATGAAGTGCGGATGCCGGCCGAGCGGCTTCATCTCGACCTCGACATCGGCCGGCGGCCGGCCCATCACCGCGATGTCGAGATCATAGCCGCGCAGCGCGTCGCGAATCTCCTCGCGGTTGCCGATCCTGAGCGTGACCTCGATCTTGGGAAAGCGGCGCGAGAACGCCGCGATCGCGAACGGCACGAAGTATTTCGCGGTGGAGACCGCGCCCATCGCGACGCGGCCGCCGCTGCGGCCGGCGATCATGTCGAGCGACTGCTCGCAATCCTTCAGCGCCGCCTCGATCCGCTCGACCAGCGTCAGCACATGCGCGCCGGCATCCGTCAGCGCCATGCCGTCGCCGGTGCGCTGGATCAGCGGCAACCCGGCGAGCGCCTGCAGATTGCGGAGCTGCAACGTCACCGCGGGCTGCGTCAGGTTCAACCGGTTGGCGGCCGACGTGATCGAACCGGCCTCGTGCAAGGTCGACAGTGCGCGCAGCTGGCGGATGGTGAGATCCCGCGAGAAGTTGCCGGCCATGACAAACTCCATAAGAAATACTTTGCCCGGACCAAAGATAATAAAATTTCCCTAATTGGGCAATTCGCGCGTTGATAGGGCGAAGGCGACTCCCCTGAGGTCGCCTCTCGAAGCCTCGGGACAGAGGGCGCGATCATAGGGAGAGGCCGGTGGAGATTCGTCCTGCATTGCATGCCCATCTGGAGTGGCCGACGCAACACAACCCGTTGCGTGCCGCGACCGTTGTGGTGATCGAAGCCCTTGCGCGTGCGGCGATCGAGCTCTCGCACATCATTGCCGCCGGGCCGCTCGCCGGAATCGGCGGCGAGAGCGGCGGCGTCAATCCCGACGGCGATCGCCAGAAGACGATCGACATCGTCGCCGACGATCTGATGCGGAACGCGCTGCGCACCGCGCCGGTCGCCGCGGTGCTGTCGGAGGAGGTCGAGCTGCCCGAGACGCTCGATCCCGACGCGCCGCTCTGCGTCGCGATCGATCCGCTCGATGGATCCGCCAATCTCGAAAACAACATCTCGATCGGCACGATCTTCTCGATCCGGCCGAAGGGAAACGACGTCATCTCGACCTTCTTCGAGCCCGGCACGGCGCAATGCGCCGCCGGCTGCTTCATCTACGGTCCGCAGACCGTGCTGGTGCTGGCGCTAGACCAGCGCGTCGACTGCTTCACTCTGGACCCGCGAAGTGGCGAATTCGTCCTGACCGCGCGCGATCTGCGCGTGCCGCGGGATGCGTCGGAATTCGCCATCAATGCCTCGAACCGGCGACACTGGAGCGGCCCGGTGCGCAGCTACATCGACGATTGCCTCGCCGGAGTGAACGGCGAGCGCGGGCAGGACTTCAACATGCGCTGGATCGGCTCGCTGGTCGCTGAAGCCTACCGCATCCTGATGCGCGGCGGCGTGTTCCTGTATCCGGCGGATGCGCGCCAGGGCTATCGCGAAGGCCGGTTGCGTCTGCTGTACGAGGCGCATCCCATCGCACTCATCATGGAATGGGCGGGCGGCGCCGCGTCGAACGGCCGGTCGCGCATTCTCGAACTGTCGGCACGCACGCCGCATCAGCGCGTGCCGCTGATCATGGGATCTGCGCGCGCCGTGCGCGACGTCGATGCGATCCACCTGACCGTCGAGCCGTTGTTCGAGAGCAGCGATGCCCCGCTGTTCGCGCGGCGCGGCCTGTTCCGCTGAGGAGGACCGCATGTCACGCCGGCATCCCATCATCTCGATCACCGGCTCCTCCGGGGCCGGCACCACCTCGGTGAAGAAGACGTTCGAGAACATCTTCCGCCGCGAGAACGTGGTCGCCGCCTATATCGAGGGCGACGCGTTCCACCGCTACGACCGCGCCGAGATGCGCAGCCTGATGGCGGAAAGAGCCGAGCGCGGCAACAAGCACTTCAGCCATTTCAGCCCCGAGACCAATTTGTTCGAGGAGCTGGAGAAGCTGTTCAGCGACTATGCCGAGACCGGCACCGGAACGACGCGGCACTATGTGCACGACGAGGAGGAAGCGCGGCTCTACGGCGCCAAGCCCGGCACCTTCACCGCATGGGAGGCGCTGCCGGAAAATTCCGACCTCTTGTTCTACGAGGGCCTGCATGGCGCCGTGGTCACCGACAAGGTGAATGTCGCGCAGCATGCCGACCTCAAGATCGGCGTCGTGCCGGTCATCAACCTCGAATGGATCCAGAAGCTGCACCGCGATCGCAGCCATCGCGGCTACTCCACCGAGGCGGTGACCGACACCATCCTGCGCCGCATGCCGGACTACGTGAATTACATCTGTCCGCAATTCACCGAGACCGACATCAACTTCCAGCGCGTGCCGACCGTCGACACGTCGAACCCGTTCATCGCGCGCTGGATCCCGACGCCGGACGAATCGATGGTCGTGATCCGCTTGAAGAACCCGCGCGGCATCGACTTCCCCTATCTGCTCTCGATGATCCCGAACAGCTTCATGTCGCGCGCCAATTCGATCGTGGTGCACGGCGCCAAGCTCGACCTCGCGATGCAGCTCATCCTGACCCCGCTGATCCTGCAATTGATCGAACGAAAGAGGCGAACGATATGACCGCACTTGCGTCCGTTGCCAGCCGCCCCGAAATCAGCCACGACGAGATGGCCAACGCCATCCGCTTCCTCGCCGTCGACGCGGTGGAGCAGGCGAAATCCGGCCACCCCGGCATGCCGATGGGCATGGCCGACGTCGCGACCGTGCTGTTCACGGACTTCCTGAAGTTCGATCCGGCCGATCCAGCCTGGCCCGACCGCGACCGCTTCGTGCTGTCGGCCGGTCACGGCTCGATGCTGCTCTACGCGCTACTTTATCTCACAGGCTACGAGAGCATGACGCTCGACCAACTCAAGGCGTTCCGGCAGTGGGGATCGAAAACCCCGGGCCATCCCGAGTACGGCCACACCCCTGGAGTCGAGACCACGACCGGGCCGCTCGGGCAGGGGATTGCGACCGCGGTCGGCATGGCGCTCGCCGAGCGGCTGATGAACGCCCGCTTCGGCGACGACCTGGTCGACCACTACACCTATGTGATCGCCGGCGATGGCTGCCTGATGGAAGGCATCAGCCATGAGGCGATCTCGCTCGCCGGCCATTTGCGGCTGAACCGCCTGATCGTGCTGTTCGACGACAACCATATCTCGATCGACGGCGCCACCTTGCTGTCCTGCTCGGACGACCAGACGGCGCGGTTCAAGGCCAGCGGCTGGAACGTCAACCGCATCGACGGCCACGATCCGCAGGCGATCACCGCGGCGGTCAGGCAGGCACGATCGAGCGATCGTCCGTCGCTGATCGCCTGCCGCACGGTGATCGGGTTCGGTGCGCCGAACCGGCAGGGCAGCGAGAAGGTGCATGGCGCGCCGCTCGGTGCCGATGAGGTGGCGAAGACACGCGCCGCGCTGCGCTGGCCGTATCCGGCCTTCGAAATTCCCGATGCGGTGCTGGCGGAGTGGCGCGACCTCGGCGGCCGCGGCCGCGACGCGCGGCGGGCCTGGATCGAGCGTTCGCGCAGCGCCTGCAAGGGCGACAAGGCCGAGCGGTCTCCGTTCCATGATGCGCTGAACCGGAAATTGCCCTGCGCCTATGCCGAGGCGATGGCAAAGCTCTTGGCGCGGTTCGCGACCGAGCGGCCGAAGCTTGCCACCCGCCAAGCCTCGCAGCAGGTCATCGACGTGATCGCGGAGGCCTTGCCCAACCTGCTGGGTGGCTCGGCGGATCTGACGCACTCCAACCTGACGCTGGCGAAGTCGCAGGTTTCGGTGCGGCCGGAAACGCTCGACGGCAGCTACATCCACTACGGCATTCGCGAACACGGCATGGCCGCGGCGATGAACGGCATCGCGCTGCACGGCGGGTTCATTCCCTATGGCGGCACCTTTCTCAGCTTTGCCGATTACAGCCGGCCGGCGATCCGCCTTGCGGCGCTGATGGGGATCCGCGTCATCCATGTGATGACCCACGATTCCATCGGGCTCGGCGAGGACGGACCGACCCATCAGCCGGTCGAGCATCTGGCCGCGCTGCGGGCAATCCCGAACGTCCTGGTGTTCCGCCCGGCCGACGCGGTCGAGACAGCGGAAGCGTGGGACTGTGCGCTGAAGGCAGAGACCTCGCCGTCGATCCTCTGCCTGTCGCGGCAGGCGCTGCCGACGGTTCGCGACGGCAGCAAGGACAACCAGGTCGCGCTCGGCGCCTACGTTCTCGTCGAGCCGGCCTTCGCGCGTGACGTCACCCTGATTGCAACGGGTTCGGAGGTGGCGATCGCGCTCGAAGCCGCAAAGCTGCTGGCGGAAGACGGGGTACAGGCCGCGGTCGTCTCGGCCCCGTGCTTCGACCTGTTCCGCCAGCAGCCGAGCGACTATCGCGCCCAGGTGCTGGGCGGCGCTCCGCGCCTCGGCGTGGAGGCTGCGGTCGAGGGCGACTGGGCGCGCTGGCTCGGCGACGACGGTGCGTTCGTCGGCATGGCCGGCTTCGGCGCCTCCGCGCCGGCCGACGTGCTCTACCGCGAATTCGGCATCACGCCCGCGGCAATCGCTGCTGCAGCAAAACAGCTCATTCAACGAGCGAATTGAAAGGAGGACGCCACCATGGCGCGGATAACCCTGAGGCAGTTGCTGGACCACGCCGCCGAACGCGGCTACGGCGTTCCGGCCTTCAACATTAACAATATGGAGCAGGGCCTCGCCATCATGGAGGCGGCGGCTTCCTGCGATGCACCTGTCATCATCCAGGCCTCGCGCGGCGCGCGGTCCTATGCCAACGACATCATGCTGGCGAAGATGATCGACGCGCTCGAGGAGATGCATCCGCAGATTCCGCTCTGCCTGCATCTCGATCACGGCAATGAAGAGTCGACCTGCGCCACCGCGATCCGCTACGGCTTCACCTCCGTCATGATGGACGGCTCGCTCAGGGCCGACGCCAAGACCGCGGCCGACTATGACTACAATGTCGATATCACCCGCCGGGTCGTCGACATGGCCCACTGGGTCGGCGCGTCGGTCGAAGGCGAACTCGGCGTGCTCGGCTCGCTCGAGCATGGCGGCGGCGAGCAGGAGGACGGTCACGGCGTCGAAGGCAAGCTGAGCCATGACCAACTGCTCACCGATCCCGACCAGGCGGTCGATTTCGTCCGCGCCACCAAGGTCGATGCGCTCGCGATCGCGATGGGCACCTCGCACGGCGCCTACAAGTTCACGCGGCGGCCCGACGGCGAGATCCTGGCGATGCGCGTGGTCGAGGAGATCCACAGCCGCCTGCCGAACACGCATCTGGTGATGCACGGCTCGTCCTCGGTGCCGCAGCCGCTGCAGGACATGTTCAACCAGTTCGGCGGCGAGATGCCGCAGACCTGGGGCGTCCCGGTCGAGGAGATCGTCCGCGGCATCAAGCACGGGGTGCGCAAGGTCAATATCGACACCGATTGCCGCCTGGCGATGGCGGCGGCCTTCCGCAAGGTCGCCGTCCAGTCGAAGAGCGAGTTCGATCCGCGCAAATTCCTGAAGCCGGCGATGGATGCGCTGCGCGAACTCTGCCGTGACCGCTTCGAGCAATTCGGCACGGCCGGCAATGCCGCCAGGATCAAGGTGGTTGCACTGCCGGAGATGGCCCGCCGCTATCGCGCCGGCGCGCTCGATCCGCAAATTGGAAAGATGACCCAGGCCGCCTGAGCAAATGGCGACGAACCACAGGAGATTTCGATGAATATGCAGCAGTCGATCACCGTGCGCGGCAAGGATCGCTACAAGTCCGGCGTGATGGAATACAAGCGTATGGGCTATTGGGAGCCGAACTACGAGCCCAAGGACACCGACGTTATTGCCTTGTTCCGCGTCACGCCGCAAGACGGCGTCGATCCGACCGAAGCCTGCGCGGCGGTGGCGGGCGAATCCTCGACCGCGACCTGGACCGTGGTGTGGACCGACCGCCTGACGGCCGCGGAGAAATATCGGGCGAAGTGCTACCGCGTCGATCCGGTGCCGAATTCGCCGGGCAGCTACTTCGCCTATATCGCCTATGACCTCGACCTGTTCGAGCCGGGCTCGATCTCGAACCTGACGGCCTCGATCATCGGCAATGTGTTCGGCTTCAAGCCGCTGAAGGCGCTGCGGCTCGAGGACATGCGGCTGCCGACCGCCTATGTGAAGACGTTCCAGGGCCCGGCGACCGGGATCGTGGTGGAGCGCGAGCGGCTCGACAAGTTCGGCCGTCCATTGCTCGGCGCCACCGTGAAGCCGAAGCTCGGCCTGTCCGGCCGCAACTACGGCCGCGTTGTTTATGAAGCCTTGAAAGGTGGGCTCGACTTCACCAAGGACGACGAGAACATCAACTCGCAACCCTTCATGCACTGGCGCGAGCGCTTCCTCTACTGCATGGAGGCGGTCAACCGCGCGCAGGCCGCGACCGGCGAGATCAAGGGGACCTATCTCAACGTCACCGCGGCGACCATGGAGGACATGTACGAGCGCGCCGAGTTCGCTCATGAGCTCGGCTCCAACATCGTCATGATCGACCTTGTGATCGGCTACACCGCGATCCAGTCGATGGCGAAGTGGGCACGCAGGAACAACATGATCCTGCATCTGCATCGCGCCGGCCACTCGACCTACACGCGGCAGCGCAGCCACGGCGTCTCGTTCCGCGTGATCGCGAAATGGATGCGGCTCGCCGGCGTCGATCACATCCATGCCGGCACGGTGGTCGGCAAGCTCGAGGGCGATCCGAACACCACCCGCGGCTATTACGACATCTGCCGCGAGGACTTCAATCCGTTGCATCTGGAGCACGGCGTGTTCTTCGATCAGAACTGGGCCAGCCTCAACAAGCTGATGCCGGTGGCCTCCGGCGGCATTCATGCCGGCCAGATGCACCAGCTGCTCGATCTGCTCGGCGAGGACGTCGTGCTGCAGTTCGGCGGCGGCACCATCGGACATCCCCGCGGCATCCAGGCCGGCGCCACCGCCAACCGCGTCGCGCTGGAAGCCATGATCCTCGCCCGCAACGAGGGGCGCGACTACGTCCATGAGGGGCCGGAGATCCTGGCCAAGGCGGCGCAGACCTGCACGCCGCTGCGCGAGGCGCTCGACGTCTGGAAGGACGTCACCTTCAACTACGAGTCGACCGACGCTCCCGATTTCGTTCCCACGCCGAGCATGGCGGTCTGAGAGGAGATACTCATGCGCGTTACCCAAGGCTGCTTCTCGTTCCTGCCCGATCTCACCGACGAGCAGATCGCCGCGCAGGTGCAATACTGCCTCGACAAGGGTTGGGCGGTGAACATCGAGTTCACCGACGATCCGCACCCCCGCAACACCTATTGGGATATGTGGGGCCTGCCGATGTTCGACCTGCGCGACGCGGCCGGCATCATGAAGGAACTCGCCGACTGCCGGCGGGTCTATGGCGACCGCTATATCCGGGTCTCCGGCTTCGATTCCAGCCCGGGCTGGGAGTCCGTACGCATCTCCTTCATCGTCAACCGGCCGCGCGAGGAGCCGGGCTTCCGGCTCGACCGCTCGGAGGCTGCCGGACGCAACCTGCGTTACGCGACCCATTCCTACGCAGCGGGCCGCCCCGAGGGCGAACGCTACGCAGATCAGTAACCGCGTCCGGCTTGCAAACCAGGCGGATTGCTCCCTCGACCGTCTGGTCCGGATGCACTTCTCCGTCGTCGCCGCCGCGGCGACGGAGCTTTTCCAGGCGAGAGGACAATGACGCAAGCGCAAGAACAGATCAGCGAACAAATCCGCGAGACCCCGCTCGAGACCATCGACCTCCGGCATGAATTCGCCGACCTCGGTATCGGCGACGTGCTCGACCAGCTCGATTCCGAATTGATCGGCCTGAAGCCGGTGAAGACCCGCATCCGCGAGATCGCCTCGCTGCTGCTGGTCGAACGCATCAGGCAGAAGATGGCGTTGGCAACGACGTTTCCGACCCTGCACATGTCGTTCACCGGCAACCCCGGCACCGGCAAGACCACGGTCGCGCTGCGGATGGCCGGCATTCTGCACAAGCTCGGCTTCGTGCGCCGCGGCCACGTCATCAGCGTCACGCGCGACGACCTCGTCGGCCAATATATCGGCCACACCGCGCCGAAGACGAAAGAGATATTGAAGAAGGCGATGGGCGGCGTGCTGTTTATCGACGAGGCCTATTACCTCTATCGCCCCGAAAACGAGCGCGACTACGGGCAGGAGGCGATCGAGATCCTGCTGCAGGTGATGGAGCAGCAGCGCGAGGATCTGGTGGTGATCCTGGCCGGCTATGGCGACCGCATGGAGAAATTCTTCCAGAGCAATCCGGGCTTCCGCTCCCGGATCGCGCATCACATCGACTTCCCGGACTATTCGGACGGCGAGTTGCTCTGGATCGCCGAGCTGATGTTGCAGCAGCAGAATTATCGGTTCTCTCCGGAAGCGCGCGAGGCCTTCATCCGTTACATTGCCGTGCGCAAGGAACAGCCGCTGTTCTCCAATGCACGCTCGATCCGCAATGCGCTCGATCGCATCCGGCTGCGCCAGGCCAACCGGATCGTGGCGAAGCTCGACCGCACGCTCACGGCCGACGATGTGATGTCGATCGAGGCCGGCGACGTGCTCGCTAGCCGGGTGTTCGTCAAAGGCGCCGGTGCGCCGGGCGAGGGACGATGAACGAGGCGCTCGCCGTGATCCGGACCGCCGGGATGCGCGACATCATCGCGAGCGCCCGCGCCTTGATCTTCGATGTCGACGGCACGCTCGCCGAAACCGAGGAGGTGCACCGCCGCGCCTTCAATGAAGCCTTTGCCGAAGCCGGCCTCGATTGGTTCTGGGACCAGGTCACTTATGCGCGGCTGCTTCGGGTGGCCGGAGGCAAGGAGCGCATCCGTGCCTTCGACCAGCGCAACGCGGTCCCAATGCTGACATTCGCCGAGATCGCTGACCTGCACAGGATCAAGACCGCGCGCTACGCCGCGCTGGTTGCCGCCGGCGGCTGCCCGTTGCGGCCGGGCGTCAGGGCCTGGCTCGCCGGCGCGCGCGGCCGCGGCCAGCGCCTGGCGATCGCAACGACCACCTCGCACGGCAATATCGATGCCCTGCTTTCGGTTTCGCTCGGGCCGGACTGGGCCAATCAGTTCGAGGCGATCGTTGCCGGAGACGACGTGCCGCGGAAGAAGCCGGCGCCGGACGTCTACACCGAGGTCCTGATCCGGCTCGGGCTCGGGCCGGGAGATTGCGTCGCAATCGAGGATTCCGGCAACGGCCTCGCCGCCGCGGCGCGCGCCGGCATCCCCGTCGTCATCACCCGCAGCACCTATTTCAGCGACGACGATTTTGCCGAGGCTCTGCTGGTTGTTGACGATCTCTCCGACATCGACGCCTGAAGGTCGCTGCCGCCGGCCGGGCAGCTCAGACAAATTTCTTCGGATGGTGAAATAAATGGCGCTTGCATCCACGGCAGGGTGAAGGCACAATCACGCCAAAGGTTGTCAGAAGCAGTGCCGTGCCACCTGGAGGCTTTGAGACTTGCCAGTGATTCCAGATATTACTCCCGCGACCCTCCACATCTCCGATTAATTTCTTCGGATAGTTAAATAAATGGCCAGTCGGTGCCTGCGTCCATATGGTAGGGGCAATATCAACCAAAGGATGCAGAATACGGCGGCGCACCGCCAGACGTCCCGTCGGACGCTGGCGCTCGCCAACGATTCCGGGAGACCGGCGCCTCATGACCCTCCACGTCATTCCTGCGCCTCGTTCGCCCCACGACATGACTCGCGGCTGAACCCGGCATTGCGGGATCGACATGGCCGACCATGCGGAGTGAGCATTGGCGCTGTTGACGAGTTCGATCGACATTCCGCAATTTCAGTTCGTGACGGTCCCGGCGCCGATCCGGCGCCGCCGTAGAATCCGCGGCCGGCCCACGAACGATAGCCGTCGATTGACGCTGTCCACGGCAACTGGAATCCCAACTCAAAAAAGCAGGGGAGTGAAGCATGTTCAAATTGAAGACCACCTTGTTCGCGCTTGCGCTGGCCGGTCTTGCCGCGACGGTGTCCGATCGCGACGCGCTCGCCCAGAGCAAGCCGACCATCGGCATCGCGATGCCGACCAAATCCTCGGCACGCTGGATCGACGACGGCAACAACATGGTCAAGGTGCTGAAGGAGCGCGGCTACGGCACCGATCTGCAATATGCCGAAGACGACATTCCGAACCAACTCTCCCAGGTCGAGAACATGGTGACCAAGGGCGCCAAGGTGCTGGTCATCGCCGCCATCGACGGCACCACCTTGTCCGATGTCCTGAAGCAGGCCAAGGCCCAGGGCATCACGGTGATCGCCTATGACCGCCTGATCCGCGACACCCCCAATGTCGACTATTACGCGACCTTCGACAATTTCCAGGTCGGCGTGCTGCAGGCCCAGTCGATCGAGAACGCGCTCGGGCTCAAGGAGGGCAAGGGGCCCTTCAACATCGAGCTGTTCGGCGGCTCGCCCGACGACAACAACGCGTATTTCTTCTACGACGGCGCGATGTCGGTGTTGAAGCCCTATATTGACAGCGGAAAGCTCGTGGTCGGCAGCGGCCAGACGGGCATGAACAAGGTCGCGACGCTGCGCTGGGACGGAGCAACCGCGCAGGCGCGGATGGACAACCTGCTCAGCGCGTTCTACGGCAAGAAGCGCGTCGACGCGGTGCTGTCGCCCTATGACGGCCTGTCGATCGGCATCATCTCCTCGCTGAAGAGCGTCGGCTATGGCAGCAAGGACCAGCCGATGCCGTATATCAGCGGACAGGACGCCGAAGTCCCCTCGATCAAGGCGATGCTGCGCGGCGAGCAATATTCGACCATCTTCAAGGACACCCGCGACCTCGCCAAGGTCACGGCCGACATGGTCGACGCCGTGCTGAGCAAGAAGGAGGTCAGCGTCAACGACACCAAGACCTACAACAACGGGGTCAAGGTGGTTCCGTCCTATCTTCTCAAGCCGGTCGTGGTGGATAAGACCAATTGGGAGAAAGTCCTGATTGACAGCGGCTATTACAAGCGCTCGCAATTCGACTAGAGCGTTTTCGGGCGAAGTGGGTACCGGCGTGAGGAAAACGCATCAAAACTAGAATCTGGAGCCCCGTTCCGATTTAATCGGAACGGAATAGGCTCTAGGGCGGATCGCCGGCAAGCGGCGGCGGACCGCGCCGGGGACGACCGACGTTGCGGGACCTGATCCGATGACGGCAATGCTTGAGATGCGCGGCGTCAGCAAGAGCTTTGCGGGCGTGCAGGCGTTGCGCGACGTCAGCTTCACTGTCGAGGCCGGGCAGATCCATGCGCTGGTCGGCGAAAACGGCGCCGGCAAGTCGACCTTGATGAAGGTGCTGAGTGGGGTCTATCCGGCCGGCAGCTACGATGGGTCGATCGTGTTCGACGGCGAGGAGCGGCGCTTCCGCGACATCAACGACAGCGAGGCGCTCGGGATCATCATCATCCATCAGGAGCTGGCGCTGATCCCGCTGATGTCGATTGCCGAGAACATCTTTCTGTCGCATCCGCCGTCGCGGTTCGGCGTCATCGACCGCAACGCGGTGCATCGGCGGACCGCCGAGCTGTTGGCGCAGGTCGGCTTGCGGGAGCCGCCGGATACGTTGATCACCGACCTCGGCGTCGGCAAGCAGCAGCTCGTGGAAATCGCCAAGGCGTTGTCCAAGCGGGTGCGTCTCCTGATCCTCGACGAGCCGACCGCAAGTCTCAACGAAGCCGACAGCGCCGCCTTGCTCGAGCGTCTCCTGGCCTTCCGCGAGCAGGGCATCGCCTCGATCCTGATCTCGCACAAGCTGAACGAGGTTGCACGCGTCGCCGACCGCATCACGGTGCTGCGCGACGGCCGCACCGTCGACAGCATCGACTGCCGCACCGAGCGGATCGAGGAGGACCGCATCATTCGCAGCATGGTCGACCGCGATCTGGCGCATCGTTTTCCCGAGCGAAAGGCGGAGATCGGCGAACCCGTGATGACGGTGGAGAACTGGTCGGTGTATCACCCGCTGCATACCGAGCGGCAGGTGATCAAGAATGTCGACTTCACGCTGCGGCGCGGCGAGGTGGTCGGCATCGCCGGCCTGATGGGCGCCGGCCGCACCGAGTTCGCCATGAGCCTGTTCGGCCGCGCCTGGGGTACCAACGTCTCCGGCAAGGTCCGCCTCGATGGACGCGAGGCCGATCTGTCCAGCGTGCCGGCCGCGATCGATGCCGGCATTGCCTATGTCACCGAAGACCGCAAGCAGCTCGGGCTGATCCTTGCCGCCGACGTCCGCAAGAACGTGACGGTGGCGAGCCTGCGCCAGGTGTCGGAGCGCGGCGTGATCGACGACGTCGCCGAGCTGAAAGCCGCGAGCGACTACCGCACCCGGATGCGGATCCGCTGCTCCGACGTCTATCAGGCGACCGGCGACCTCTCGGGCGGCAACCAGCAGAAGGTCGTGCTGTCGAAATGGCTGATGACCGATCCGAGGGTGCTGCTGCTGGACGAGCCGACACGCGGGATCGACGTCGGCGCGAAATACGAGATCTACTCCATCATCAACGAGCTGGCCGAGGCCGGCAGGGGCGTCGTGGTGATCTCCTCGGAGATGCCCGAACTGCTCGGCATCTGCGACCGGATCTGCGTGATGAATGACGGCGCCTTCGTCGGCGAGTTCGCTGCGCACGATGCGACGCAGGAGAAGATCATGCGCGCCATCATGCGCAATGTCAGAATGTCCGGACGCGGCGCCGACGAGAGGGCGGCACGCGCCGGAGGAGGGGCACCATGACCGACAAGACGGTATCACTTCCCGAGGCCCCCAAGCATTCCGGCTTCATCAAGAACAATCTGCGCAACTACGGCATGCTGCTGTCGCTGCTCGCGATCATGCTGTTCTTCGAGATCGTGACCGACGGCACGCTGTTGCAGCCGCTCAACCTCACCAATCTCGTGCTGCAGAACAGCTACATCGTCATCATGGCGCTCGGCATGCTGCTGGTGATCGTCACTGGGCATATCGATCTTTCGGTCGGCTCGGTCGCGGGCTTCGTCGGCGCGGTCGCGGCGGTGCTGATGGTGCACTACCATGTCAGCTACCCGATTGCCTTCGTCGCCTGCCTCCTGGTCGGCGCCGCGATCGGTGCGGCGCAGGGCTACTGGGTGGCCTATTTCGGCATTCCGTCCTTCATCGTGACGCTGGCGGGCATGCTGGTGTTCAAGGGCCTCGCGCTCGCGGTCCTGCAGGGCCAGTCGGTCGGGCCGTTCCCGCCGACCTTCCAGAAGCTGTCGTCGGGCTTCATCCCCGAGCTGTTCCCGAGTGCAGGCACGCTCTATCCGACGTCGCTCGCGATCGGCATCGTCCTGGCGTTTGTGCTGGTGCTGGCGACCGCCAGGAGCCGGGCGCGCGAGCAGGCGCACGGCATCGCCGTCGAGCCCTACGCGTTTTTCATCGTCAAGAGCATCGCGCTGGCGGGCGCGGTGCTCTACTTCACCTATCTGATCGCTTCGCATCGCGGCCTGCCCAATGTGCTCGTCATCATGACCGTCTTGATCGCGCTCTATGGCTTCGTCACGCGGCGGACGGTGATCGGGCGGCAGATCTACGCGGTGGGCGGCAATGCCAAGGCGGCGAAACTGTCGGGCGTCAAGACCGAACGGCTCACCTTCTTCACCTTCGTCAACATGGGCGCGCTGGCCGCGCTTGCAGGGCTGGTGTTCGCAGCCCGGCTCAACACCGCGACGCCGAAGGCCGGCCTCGGCTTCGAGCTCGATGTGATCGCCGCCTGCTTCATTGGCGGTGCGTCGGCCTATGGCGGCGTCGGCCGGGTCGGCGGCGCGGTGGTCGGTGCCATGATCATGGGCGTCATGAACAACGGCATGTCGATCCTCGGTATCGGCATCGATTATCAGCAGGTGATCAAGGGCCTCGTGCTGCTTGGCGCCGTCTGCATCGACGTCTACAACCAGCGCCGCTGACCGCCACGCACTCACAATTCCACGATAGGGTGCCGGAGCAACGCAGGAGAATGCCGCGTGAAACTGTCCCATGCCGACGCGCTGAACATCGGAGCCATCCTTGCCGAAGTCGCCCGCAGCGAGATCATGCCGCGGTTCCGCCGCGTGCGGGAGATCGAGGTCCGCACCAAGACATCGGCATTCGACGTCGTCACCGAAGCCGATGAGCTTGCCGAGCAGGCGATATCGGCGGCGCTGCTGCGGGCGTTTCCGAATGCAGTTGTGATCGGCGAGGAGGGCGCCGCGCGTGATCCGGCCGCGCTCGATCAGCTCGGAACCGCGGAGCTTGCCTTCATCATCGATCCGATCGACGGCACGCGGAACTTCACCTCGAGCCTGCCGCTGTTCGGCACCATGGTGGCCGCCACCATGCGCGGCGAGATCGTATTCGGTGCGATCCATGATCCGGTCAGCAACGACACCGCATTCGCGCTGCGCGGCGAGGGCGCGTGGCTCGCGATGCCGGACGGCCGGCGGCATGACCTGAAAGTGGCTCCCGCCGTGCCGGTCAAGCAGATGGATGCGATCGTCGGCGTCAACTTCCTGCCCGAGCCGCTGCGCACGATTGTCGCCGGCAATCTTTCCAGGCTCGGCGGCAGCGCCTGGCTCAGATGCGCCGCGCATGAGTATCGCATGGCGGCGTCCGGACATTGCCATCTGCTGTTCTACAACAAGCTGATGCCGTGGGATCATGCCGCGGGCTGGCTGTTGCATCGCGAGGCCGGCGGCTACAGCGCGCATTTCGACGGATCACCCTACCGGCCGGTCAATCTGACCGGCGGCTTGCTGTGCGCACCCGACGAGGCGAGCTGGCGCGCGGCGCGAGAGGCGATCCTGACGCCGGCTGGATAGCAGCGGACGCGGGTTCGTCGCGTTGCGGCGGTTATGAGCCACATTGGTTTTCGGATTCAACTGTCAAACGGCTTGTTCGGTGTCGTCCCTGCGAAAGCAGGGATCCATACGCCGCGGCAGGTGTTGTGGAAGGACTCGTCGTCCCAGCGTCGCCGTGACAACCGGCTTTTGTGGTTATGGGTCCCTGCGTTCGCAGGGACGACATTGAATGTGTTGCGCTGTCAGCGGCCATATTTTTGCCGCGGGGACTTGCGCCGTCGGGCAAATCAGTGATTGGCGATTTCGGCCGCAGCATCCAGCAGTGGCAGATGCCTGATGCGGCGCACGACAAGGATGGCAACTGCCGCAGCGGCGATCGGTGCCAGTTGCAGGCCGTTGGCGCCCGCAGGCACCATGGCGAAGGGCGTCAAATAAAGCGCCGCGAGGGCGATGCGTTCATAGGGCAGCCAGCCCTGCGCAAGCGCCTGCGCGATCAGCCACGCGCCCGGGATCGCCAGGATCACGACCTCATAGTTGCCGAGCGACGGCACGCACAGGCCGGTCATCGCCACCATCAGCGCGATCTCGGCGGCGCCGCCGGGACGTTTTCGCAGCACCAGGATCATGACGGCGATCGCGATTGCGGCCGCGATCACCTGGACGAGCCAGGCCGTGCTGCTGGATCCGCCGGCCAGCCTGACCGCGGCGTAGGGACTGGCGAACTTCTCGAAACCGGGTCCGCCGCCGAGGCTCCAGGCGCTTGCCTCCGGCAGAACGGCAACGAACTTGATCCACGGGTCGATGCCGAAGAAGGCGGTGGCCGCCAGCACAAGCGCGAGCGTCGTTGCGGCCGCTGCAGCGAGCGCGCGCCAGCGCCGCGCCAGGATCAGCACCAGCGGCGCGAGCAGGGCGATCTGCGGCTTGTAGCTGAAGCACCCGAGCAACGCCCCGGCGATCACCGGGTAGCGGTCCAGCGTGACGGCCGATCCGCCGAGCAGGGCCGCCGAGAACAGCGAATTCTGTCCGAACAGCGCGCACACCCACACGGCGGGAAAGGCGAGCGCGGGAACGACGGAGCCGCGCTCGAGCATGGCTCTCACCGCGGCTGCATAGGCGGCGCCGGTCGCGAAGATCCAGATGACGGCCGCCGTTGCAAAGGGAACCAGTGCGAAGGGCATCCAGAACAACAGCGACGTCGGCGGGTAGAAGAACGGTGCGTAGGTGTTCTGACCGAGCACAGCGGCTACAGCGGCGCGGCCTGCGTCGCCATAGGCGTCGCCGGCGCGGCCTTCGAGCGCGAGCTTTGCCGCGGTCCAGAACGCCGCGAAATCATGGCCGACATCCATCGTCGGCGCAGCCCATGGGATGATCGCGATGCAGCCGATGAACAGGACGAGAAATACGCGGGTGAAGGCGGTGACACGATCAGCCGTGAGCCAGTCGGCCTCACGCAACGCGGAGACCAGCGCGCCCGCGCCGTACCGCGGCGAATGCGCGAGTGCCGCCTGCGGCTGACTTGCGGACGCATTCGAGGTTCGGCTGATGGTCGCGCGCGGCATCGCAGCGCCACGATCCGCGTCATCCGCCGCGAAGTGACGCGCGGCGTCATCAGCGAAGGCCAGCCTGTGTCCCTCGAGGTCCGACTTTTGCGACATCGGCCGCTTCATCCCAATCGCGTCGTGCACGCACAACGTTTGGATCAAATCGTCTAAGGTTGCGTAAACCCGATCGTTGCAATTGGCCGCGGCGCAATCGGAACCGATGATCGACATTGCCCTTGTCCGCGGCCTGTCATGCCGGGCATGGTAAATGAACCCGCAACGCTGGCGGCAGCATGCGGCGCTCGACGGTCAGGGTTCATCGCGAATGGTGGTATTGCAGCAGTTCGGCCACGACATCTGGATTGCCGGGGGGCCGAACCTCGCGGTCGCCGGGTTTCACTATCCGACCCGCATGGCCGTCGTCAGGCTGGCGGACGGCGGCCTTTTCATCTGGTCGCCGGTCCGGTTGACGGAGGAATTGCGGGCCGGCGTGGAGGCGCTCGGTCAGGTCCGGCACATCGTGGCGCCCAACTCGCTGCACCATCTGTTCCTCGCCGAGTGGAAGCAGGCCTATCCGGCCGCTGTGCTCCACGCCCCACCTGGCCTGCGCAAGCGGCGCCGTGACCTCGGCTTCGATGCCGATCTCGCGGATGCGCCGAGCCTCGACTGGGCCGGACAGATCGATCAGGTGGTGATGCGTGGCAACCTGATCACCACGGAGGTGGTGTTCTTCCATGTCGAAAGCGGCACTGTGCTGTTCACCGACTTGCTGCAGCAAATCGCTGCCGAACTGGTCTCCGGCTGGCGGGCGACGATCGCAAAACTCGACCTGATGGTCGGGCCGGAGCCGTCGGTGCCGCGCAAGTTCCGCGTTGCCTTCACCGGCCGCCGCGCCGCGCGTGCGGCCTTGCAAAGGATTTTGGCGTGGCCCGCCGAAAAGGTACTGATGGCCCATGGAACGCCGGTCGAAAAGGATGCGCCGGCATTCTTGCGCCGCGCCTTCGCGTGGCTCTTGGCGTGATGATTTCATCGCGGATGCGGCGTCGTTGCGGATCAACCGCCTGAGCGGAAATGCCGTGGCGAATGCCGCGTTTCGCGCCGGATCAGCCGGCGGAGGGTCGAGGGCTCGGCATATCCAACCTTGCCCGCGATCTCTTCGACCGACAGGCGCGTGGTCTCGAGCAACGACCGCGCCGTCTCGATCCTGATGCGTTGCACGAATTGAATGGGCGACACGCCGCAGATCGACTCGAGCCGCCTGGCAAATGTCCGTGGCGCCAGCGCGACGGCAGCGGCAACGTCCCCGATCGTGAAGTCGCGCGCGATGTTGCTGCGCACCCATTTCTCTGCCCTGGCGACCTTGGGGTCCTGGCTGGCAAGATAATTGATCGCCATGAACGGCGCCTGCGAATGCCGCTCGCCAAGCAGCAGGTAATTGGCGCAGCCCTTGGCCAGCGCCGGGCTGCCGAAACGCGCGATCACCGCGAGCATCAGGTCCATCTGCGCCATCGCCGCGCCGGCGGTTGCGATCGGCCAGTCGGCCACAACCATGCGCTCCGTCATCAGCTCGACTTTCGGATAGCGTTGCCGAAACAGCGGCGCGAACCACCATGTCGTGGTCGCCCGCTTGCCGTCGAGCAGGCCGGTCTCCGCCAGCAGGAAGCTGCTGGCGCAGGACGCGGCGAGCATCGCGCCGCTCTCGAACGCCGTGACCAGCATGTCGCGGGCGTGCCGACATGCCGGTGTCGCCAGCTTCCGCTCCAGTGCATCGGCTGATGCCGAGCCGAGCCCGGGCACGATGACGAGGTCGGCGCCGCGCAATCGGCCGGCGCGCCGCCTCGGCCCATAACGCAGCGTCGTCACCTCGAAGCGCGTGCGCTTCGTCGTACTGATCCGGTTGGCCGTGGCCAGCACGTCGTGGGTGATGGCGGCCGCCGACGCGAGGCAGCCGTCGATCTCGACAACCGCAACCCTGGTCATGTCATAAAATCCGCGATCAATGTCATTTTTGACACTAGCTGCCGGGTCGGAAAATCGCAACTCTGACACCGAGACGCTGCCGATCCCGATCAGGAGGACCGCCGATGCCGAACCGGCCGATGACCCAGGACGATCCGCTCGAGGATTTCGAGCGCCGCCAGATCACCCTCGATGGTGCCGGTAAGACCGTCCATGTTGGCGGCGGCGGTCCTGCGGTGATCGTGATGGCGGAGATGCCGGGCATCAGCCCGCATGTGGCGCGCTTCGCCCGCTGGGTTCGCGATGCCGGATTCACCGTCTATATGCCGTCGCTGTTCGGCCACGACGGCGCTATTGCGAGCGCAGAGCAGGGTGCCGCAGTGTTTCAGCGCGCCTGCGTCAGCGCGGAGTTTCGTGCGATGGCCGCAAACCAGTCCAGTCCCGTGACGCAATGGCTGCGCGCGCTGGCCCGATTTGCCCATGGCGAATGCGGCGGTCCCGGTGTCGGGGCCATCGGGATGTGCTTTACCGGCAATTTCGCGCTCACCATGATGCTGGAGCCGTCGATGCTGGCGCCGGTGCTTTCGCAGCCGTCATTGCCATTGAACGATCCGGCGGGCATCGAGATCGCGCCGGAGCAAGTCAAAGCGGTGCGCGAGCGGTTGGAGCGCGAAGACCTGACCGTGCTGGCCTATCGCTTTGAGGGTGACAAGTTCTGCATGGCGCAGCGCTTTGCGGCCTATCGCGAGGCGCTCGGCGATCGATTCATCGGGCGGGTGCTTCCCGACAGCGCGGCGAACCGCGATGTGCCGCCGTTCTTCCGGAATTTCGTCACGACACCGCACAGCGTCGTGACCGTGCATCTGATCGACGAGGCCGGCCAGCCGACCATCGCGGCCCGCGATGAGATCCTGGCGTTTTTCAGGCAGCGGCTGTCACCCGCGAGCGGATGAGCCTTGCGATGGGCCTTGCCGGTCGAAATAGGCGAATGCGGCGCTCGTCAGGCTGCCCAGCAGGGACCAGAACACCAGACTGGTCAGCGTGACGGCGACCACGAACTGGTGCGACAGCGACGAGGGCACGTTGGTCTCGACATGCTCCAGCTCGGGCGCGCCGATCAGATGCGGCAGCATGATCAGGACCACGCCGGCGATGGCGGCCGGCACCGAGCGCCGGAACACGATCAGCCCGAGGCCGGCTGCGGTCGCCAGCACCGCCGTCACCCACCAGATCTGGCGCGAGAGCAATGGAGCGGTGGGAACGCCCGGTAATTCAGGCGGCAGTCCGAGGCCCGGAGCAATGGTGAAGACGGCAAAACCCGCGAGGCCCCACATCAAGCCTTCATGCCACGACATCTGCTCGCCGGTCGCGCCGCTGCGAACCGCGACGAAGCCGCAGAGCAGAAGCGCAAAACCGATCGCGGTCAGGATGTTTGCCCCCGCGGTATAGACGTTGCGTTCCAATCCATCGCGCGGCTCCCAGGCCTCCGCGCCATGATCATGATCGGCATGATCATGGACGAGGATCGCCTGCGGTGGCGCGGCGGCTTCGTGCTTGTGCGTGGCCGCCTTCTCGTAGACCTCGGCCCTGAGGATCAGGGGAACGGTGCCGAATTGCTGGACCGCCGTGACGACCAGGCCGACGATGAACCCGGCAATGACCGACGAGAAGACGATCGAGCGAAACGTGCTCATGCCAACGAGATCAGTGGCAGGGAAAGGCGTTGGAATGGCGCACGTCATGCGCGGCGTTGTGGATCACGTCGATGTGCGAGAAGCCGACCACGCCGACAATGAACAGGCCGAACGTCATGGCCATCAACGACTGTGCAAGCCGTCCAACCTGTCGGGTAGCGATTGGCAGATGCGTGACCTGAGCTTGAGTAACCTGGGTTTGCGCGGTCCGGGACTGGCTCATGGTCGTTCTCCACATTCGATTTGATCGGCTTCTAGCAGCTTTCGGGTGATGTCGCGACTGGTAAGATGCAAATTTGTTCCAAGGGGAATGCGCTTGCGCTCGATCTTGGCGCGCGCGGCTGCCTTGAAGGTTGGTTCAAACCGCCTGAAATGGACGAGACATGCGTCCACCGTCGGATCGGTGCCAAGCAGCGTGCGAAACGCGCCCCGATGCACGGCGCAGATGGCGCGGTGCTCCGGCACGGGAAAGACCAGCGAGGCGATGTCGGCGCGCCAGTGCGCGTCACAGCTTGGGGTGCCGTCGCTGGCAGGGAGGCGGTCAGCGTCGGATGGTGAATTCATCCGGACCTCGCCGCGATTCCCACTTGGCCTGTTCGAGCTCCGGACGGTCGCACTCGGTCTGTGGGTAACCGATGCAGAGATAGCCGATGAATTTCCAGGAGTCCGGGATTTCCAGAACGCCATGAATGCGGTCTGGATTGAGGATCGACACCCAGCCGATGCCGATGCCTTCGGCGCGCGCGGCAAGCCACATCGAGCAGATCGCGGCCACCACGGAATATTCCGACGTCTCCGGCATCGTCACGCGGCCGAGACCGGCGCCGATCCGGTCGGTCTTCTCGGCAAACACGGCGAGATGGCCCGGCGCCTCCTCGAGGCCTGATAGTTTCAACGCGGCATATTTGGCGGCGCGCTCGCCCGAATAGGACCGCAGCGCATCGGCGTTGCAGGCCTTGAAGTCGTCGATGACAGCGCGGCGTCGTGCCTCGTCGTCGACAATGACAAACCGCCAGGGCTGGCTCAGGCCGACCGAAGGCGACAGGCAGGCGATCTCGATCAGCCGCTCGATGGTGCCATCCGGCAGCGGATCGGTTCGGAACCGCCGCACGTCGCGCCGCCACACGAACAGTTCGTGCAGTTGCCGGCGAAACGTATCGTCGAATGAGACCATTGCGGGGCCTTTGGCAGGATCGATCTCGGACTTCATTTAAGCTTCATCGGCAGGCCCGCAACGACGAACTCAACCTCGTCCGCGATGCCGGCGATAGTCTGGTTCATGATTCCTGCGGCGTCGCGGAAAGCCCGCGCCAATGCATTGTCCGGCACGATGCCGAGACCGACCTCGTTGGTGACCAGCACGACCGGGCCGCGCTGGCGCGACAGCGCATCCGCCAGCCGAGTCACTTCCTGCGACCAGTCGCGCCCGGCATGCAGCAGATTGGATAGCCAGAGCGTCAGGCAATCGACCAGCCTCGCACCAGCGCCATCGGTCCCGGACACCGCTTCAACCAGATCGAGCGGCACCTCGCGCTCGATCCAGTCGCTGCCGCGCCGCGCGCGATGTCTGGCGATCCGCTCATCCATTTCTGCGTCGAGCGCCTCGGCGGTCGCGATATAGATCGGCTGTCCCGGAAAGCTGCGCGCACGAAGTTCGGCGCGCCGGCTTTTGCCGGACCGGGCTCCCCCCGTGATCAGAATGACGGCCATATCATCTCCTGTGCGACCAGTACGCACTTCGCTCGGAAACGCTCTAACCACCAATCGCGGAGAAAGACAAAGCCGAAATCCGTCACGGAGGGCTTGCGCTCGGCCGATGTCTTGCGCATCAGGGGACCGCGGCGAGGAGAGGGTCAAGTGGGTTTTGCGGGAGCGATGGCGGTGGCGATGGCGATGGATGCCTTGATCGGCTGGCCGGCGTGGCTGTTTGCCCGCATCGGCCATCCCGTGACCTGGCTCGGCCGGCTGATCCATCTCGTCGATAGCGCCTGGAACCGCGCCTCCGATCCGCCGGCGTTTCGTCGCGTGGCTGGCGTCGCGGCCGCCGTTTCGGTGATCGCGCTGGTGATTGGGCTCGGTTGGGCCGTTCAGTCTGTGCTCGCATCCGGATGGGTGCGCGTTGTCCTTGTCGGTGTGCTGACGTGGCCGCTGGTTGCCGTGCGCTCGCTGCATGACCACGTCGCCGCGGTGGCCAATCCTCTTGTATCCGGCGACATTGCGGCCGCACGTTCGGCGGTTGCGCAGATTGTCGGGCGTGATCCGGCAATGCTCGATGACGCCGGCATCGCGCGCGCCACCATCGAGAGCCTCGCCGAGAATGCATCCGACGGCATCGTGGCGCCGGTGTTCTGGGGCGCGCTGTTCGGCCTGCCGGGAATCCTTGGCTACAAGGCGATCAACACGCTGGACTCCATGATCGGTCATCGTACCGAACGGCACGAAGCCTTTGGTTGGGCGGCCGCCCGGATCGACGATCTCGCCAATCTCGTTCCGGCACGGTTGACGGGTGTTCTGTTCGTGCTGCTCGCGCCGAACCGTTCGCAGGCGTGGTCATGCGTGTTGCGCGATGCGCAGCGGCATCGCTCGCCGAATGCCGGGTGGCCGGAAGCCGCGATGGCCGGCGCGCTCGGCGTGCGGCTCAGCGGTCCTCGCATCTATCACGGTCACATCGCCGATGAGCCCTGGCTGAACGAGGGGGCGCGCGATCCGGCTGCCGCTGACGTCCTCACCGGGCTGAAACTCTATCGTTACGCCATGATTCTGTTGGCCGGGGCGTTGCTAGTCCTGGCGCTGGCGTGAAGGAACGGCGTATGCGTGAGCACGGCGGGAATCTTGATGTCGCCCGGCAGCGCTTCGGCGGCGCTGCGGACGACTGGATCGACCTGTCGACCGGGATCAATCGGGTGCCGTATCCCCTGGTCGATGTCGAGCCGCGCAACTGGAGCGCGTTGCCGTCGCGATCCGATCTTGAATCGCTGCACGACGCCGCGCGGCAGGCCTATGCGACCGACGCGTCGATCGTGGCGATGGGCGGTGCGCAGGCCGCCATTCAGTTGCTGCCGCATCTGGCGCCCCTGGGGCGGGCGCGGATTCTGGCGCCGACCTACAATGAGTATGCCGCGGTGTTGTCGGCCGCCGGCTGGGACGTCGCCGAGGTGTCCGATCTCGCCGCGCTCGCGGGTGCGGACATTGCCGTCGTCGTCAACCCGAACAATCCCGACGGACGACGCCATGACCGGCGCGAGTTGCTGGCACTGCTGCCGCGCGTTGGCCGGCTCGTCATCGACGAGAGCTTTGCGGATGCCGTTCCTGACCTGTCCCTTGCACCGGAAGCAGGACGCGCGGGGCTCCTGATCCTGCGCTCCTTCGGAAAGTTCTACGGACTTGCCGGCTTGCGGCTCGGCTTTGCGATCGGCAGCGAGGCGGACATCGCCGCGCTTGCCGCGATGGCGGGCCCATGGCCGGTTTCGGGCGCCGCGATTGCGATCGGACGGCGCGCGTTGCTCGATCACGACTGGGCCAAGGCCACGGCCGCGCGGCTGGTAGACGACTGCGTCAGGCTCGACGCAATGGCGCGATCGCAGGGCTGGACGCTGGTCGGCGGCACGTTGCTGTTCCGGCTGTACCAGACCGACGATGCGTTGGCCGCGCAGGAGATACTTGCGCGTGCGCAGATTTGGTCGCGGGTCTTCCAGCAAAAGCCGGGATGGCTGCGGCTCGGCTTGCCGGGCAGCGAGGCCGAATGGTCTCGCCTTTCCGCCGTGCTGTCTTCGGTCTAGCGACGATCTCAGCGTCGCCTCGCCCCGCGTGCGGGGAGAGGTCGGAACGCATCGCCAGATGCGTTCCGGGTGAGAGGGAGTCTCCGCGAACGCAGCTATCACCGGATATACGGAGACGGCCCCTGACCCCGACCCTCTCCCCGTGAAGAACGGGGAGAGGGGTACAGCGCCGTCGCTGTTCGACCCAGGAATTATCTCGCTTTAACGCGCCAGCGCGAGCAGGCCTTCGACATCGAGATGGGTCTCGATGTGCCCGGCAAGCGCGTCGAGCGCGCTCTCGACCCTGGCGCCGTAGGGCTGATCAGCCGCCGCGATGTCGAGTTGCGCGAGGAAGGCCTTGCGAAATTCGTCCGAGGCGAACAGTCCGTGCAGATAGCTGCCGTGAACGCGCCCGTCACTCGAAATGGCGCCTTCCGGCGCGCCATCAAGCGATGCAAAAGGACGCACGCGATCCGGGCCGTCGGTGCGGCCGATATGGATCTCGTAGGCGCTGATCGGCTGGCTGGTCGCTTCATGCACTGCGCTGACGCGCGTCAGTGTCTTCTGTTCGGTCATGGTGGTCGTGACATCGAGCAGCCCAAGGCCGCGCGTTTCACCGGCGGGACCCTCGATCCCATCGGGGTCGGCGACGCTCTGTCCGAGCATCTGGTAGCCGCCGCACAGGCCGAGGACATGGCCGCCGCGGCGACGATGAGCGAGGAGATCGATGTCCCAGCCCTGCGCGCGCAGGAAGGCGAGATCGCCGCGGGTCGATTTCGAGCCGGGCAGGATGACGAGCTTCGCATCACCCGGGACGGCTTCGCCCGGACGCACCATCATGAGATCGACGCCGGGCTCGAGCTTCAGCGGATCGAGGTCGTCGAAATTGGCGATCCGCGGCAGCGCAAGGAACGCGATCTTGCACTGGCCCGGCTTGCGCGACTCGCCGAGCCCGAGCGCATCTTCAGCCGGAAGTTCGCCGGCGCGGACGAACCAGGGCAGCACGCCAAACCCGCGCCAGGCGGTGCGCTCTTCGATCAGGCGGTAGCCGTCGTCGAACAATGTCGGATCGCCGCGGAATTTGTTGATGACAAAGCCCTGGATCATCGCGGCATCATCAGGATCGATCACCGCCTTGATGCCGACCAGCTGCGCGATCACGCCGCCGCGGTCGATGTCGCCGACCAGCACCACGGGCACGTCGGCCCGGCGTGCAAACCCCATATTGGCGATATCGGACTTGCGTAAGTTGACCTCGGCGGGGCTGCCGGCGCCCTCGACCAGCACCAGATCGGCGCGCTGCTTCAGGCGCGCAAAACTCCCCAGCACCGCGGCCATCAGCGATGGTTTCATGGCGGCATATTCGCGCGCGCGTGCGGTGGCGATCCGTTTGCCGTGCACGATGATCTGGGCGCCGACATCGGTTTCGGGCTTGAGCAGCACCGGGTTCATGTCGGTGTGCGGCTCGACGCCCGCGGCGAGGGCCTGCAAGGCCTGCGCGCGGCCGATCTCGCCGCCGTCGACGGTCACGGCGGCGTTGTTCGACATGTTCTGCGGCTTGAACGGCAGCACGCGCAGGCCGCGTCGTCGCGCGGCGCGCGCGAGGCCGGCGACGATGAGCGATTTGCCCACGTCCGAGCCGGCTCCCTGGATCATCAATGCGCGCGCCATCGTGATGTCCGTCAGAACTCGACGCCCGGCTGGGCCTTGATGCCTGAGCGGAACGGATGCTTCACCAGCGTCATCTCGGTGACGAGGTCGGCAATCTCGATCAATTCATCCTTGGCATTGCGCCCGGTGAGCACGACATGGGTCATCGGCGGCTTCGACGTGGTCAGAAAGTCGACGACATCTGATATCGCGAGGTACTCGTAGCGTAGCGCGATGTTGATCTCGTCGAGCACGACCATGCGCAGGCTCGGGTCTGCGATCAGCTGCTTGGCCTTTTCCCAGCCGGCTTGCGCTGCCGCGATGTCGCGGGCGCGATCCTGCGTCTCCCAGGTAAAGCCTTCGCCCATGGCGTGAAATTGACAGAGATCGCCGAAATGCCCGGTGAGCAGGCGGCGTTCGCCGGTATCCCAGGCGCCCTTGATGAACTGCACCACGGCGCAGGGAAAGCCGTGCGCCACACAGCGCACGATCATGCCGAACGCGGAGGACGATTTTCCTTTGCCGGCGCCGGTATGAACGATGATCAGGCCCTTTTCACCGCTCTTGGTCGCCATGATGCGGTCGCGGGCGGCCTTTTTTTTCGCCATCTTGTCCGCGTGGCGCGTGTCCAGCGAAAGATCGGTGCCGACGGTGCCGTCTTCAGCGTCGTTTCCATCTGAAATCATCACGTTCCTTCGGCTTGACAAGTGCGAGGCTTGGACGAATGGTGGTCCCGCGTTGGTTCCTGTCCTACGACAGGCGAAGAGGGAATGCGATAGGGCTCCGCTAAATCGGGCCCGAAGCGCAGCCGCCCCCGCAACCGTGACCGGAGAGATGCCCAAGCCACTGATTCCATGGAGTCGGGAAGGTGGGCATCGAAGGGTAAAACCTGCTCCGCAAGCCGGGAGACCTGCCAACGCAGCATGTTGTGAAACCGGCGGACGGGGTGTTCCGCGACGGGGAACGAACCTGTCCAAAATCGGTTCGTGTGCCTCATCGCTTCCCGCTGTCAATCCAGGAAGGGCGATGAGCGTTACACTTCATGTCTGCATCACCTGCCGCGCCGGCCAGACGCCGGCGGAAGGTGAGCTCGCGCCCGGTGCACGCCTGCATGCCGCGCTTGTCGAGGCCGGCGTGCCCGATGACGTCAATCTGGTTCCCGTCGCATGCCTGTCGGCCTGCAGCCAAGGGTGCTCAGTCGCGCTCAGCGCGCCGGGGCGCTGGTCCTATGTCTACGGCCGACTGTCCGCCGATAATGCCGCGGATGTGATCGCCGGTGCCTCCGCGTATGCGGCGGCGCCCGACGGCATCGTGCCGTGGCGCAGCCGTCCGGAAATCTTCCGCAAGCAATCGCTCGCCCGCATTCCACCTCTTCCCGTCGTGCCGGAGGCCGCAGAATGAACACGCTCGCCAAAATTCCGGTCACGGTCGTGACCGGCTTTCTCGGCTCCGGCAAGACGACGCTGATCCAGCATCTGATCCGCAATGCTAACGGCAAGAAGCTCGCGGTGCTGGTCAACGAATTCGGCAGCGAAGGCGTCGACGGCGACATCCTGAAGTCGTGCGCCGACGCCAATTGTCCGGCCGAGAATATCGTCGAGCTCGCCAATGGCTGCATCTGCTGCACCGTCGCCGATGATTTCATCCCGGCGATGGAGCAGTTGCTGGCGCGGAACGTGAAGCCCGATCACATCGTGATCGAGACCTCGGGGCTCGCCCTGCCGAAGCCGCTGCTGAAAGCGTTCGACTGGCCGGAGATTCGTTCGCGGATCACGGTCGACGGCGTGATCGCGCTCGCCGACGCCGAGGCCGTCGCCGCCGGCCGGTTTGCGCCTGATCCGGCCGCGGTGGATGCGCAGCGTGCGGCGGACGACAATCTCGACCACGAGACGCCGCTGTCGGAAGTGTTCGAGGATCAGATCGCATGTGCCGATATCGTGCTGCTGACCAAGGCCGATCTCGCCGGGGCGGAAGGGATCAAGGCGGCGAAAGAGGTGATCGCGGCCGAGATGCCGCGCGAGGTGCCGATGTTGCCCGTCGTCGACGGCACGATCGACGCACGCGTGATCCTCGGGCTCGAGGCGGCGGCGGAAAACGACCTCGCGGCGCGGCCGTCGCATCACGATGGCGAAGAGGAACACGAGCACGACGATTTCAATTCCGTCGTGATCGATCTTCCGGAAGTTTCGGATGTCGACGCGCTGGTCGCCTCGATCAAGGGGCTGGCGCGCGAGCAGAATGTGCTGCGCGCCAAGGGCTACATCGCGGTCGAGGGCAAGCCGATGCGGCTGCTGGTGCAATCGGTCGGCGAGCGGGTGCGGCATCAGTTCGACATGCCCTGGGGCGCCCGGGCGCGGCAGTCGAAGCTCGTCGTGATCGGCGAACATGCCGACATCGATGAAGCCGCGATCAGGGCACGGCTTGGTGTCTGATGCACGTCGTCTTCCGCGAGAGCCGCGGCCTTGAGGAGACCGCGACGCCAAGGGACCTCGGCCAGGATCCGGCCGATCTCGTGGTGTTGTCGTTTTCCGACAGCGATCTTGCTGCCTTCGCGGCCGGCTGGCGGCGCGGCCGCGCTGCGTTGCCGTCGCTGCGGCTCGCCAATCTCGCGGAGTTGCGCCATGCGCTGTCGGTCGATACCTACATCGAGCGGACGCTGTCGCACGCGCGCGGCATTCTGGTGCGGCTGATCGGCGGCGAGCCCTATTGGTCATACGGGTTGGCCGCGGTGCATCGGCTGGCGAAGGAGCGCGGCATCGCCCTGGTCGTGCTGCCGGCCGATGGCCGCGACGATCAGCGGCTGGATGAATTCTCGACCTTGCCGGTCTCGACGTTGCGCCGTCTGAAGGTGCTGTGCGACAAGGGCGGCCCCGTTGCCGCGCAGGCCGTGATCGCGCAACTGGCGCTGGCGTCCGGACTCTATGCCGGGCCGGTGGTCGGCGAGATCGATCTTCCCGAGATCGGCGTCTACGATCCCCGGCGCGGTGCCGTCGCGGCGTTGCCGGCACCGGATGGCCGGCCGCGCGTGCTGGTGACGTTTTATCGTTCCTACCTCGCGGCCGGCGATACGGCGCCGGTCGATGCATTGATCGATGCATTGCGCGAGAAGGGCTTTGATGCCCACGGTGTCTTCGTCACCTCGCTGAAGGCGGCGGGCGTGGCCGACTGGCTGCGCGCTCAGTTCGCGCAATGCGCTCCAGCGGCCATCGTCAATGCGACCGCGTTCTCCGCGGCCGGTGACGACGGTACGACGCCGTTCGACGCCGCATCATGCCCGGTGTTCCAGGTCGCTTTGTCGACCGCGCGGCGCGAGGATTGGGCCTTGTCGCTTCGCGGGCTTTCGCCCGGCGATCTCGCGATGCATGTGGTGCTGCCGGAGGTCGATGGCCGCCTGTTCACAGGGGTCGTGAGCTTCAAATCGCCTGGTGAGCGCGATCCTGAGCTGCAATTCGCGCATCTTGCGCATCGACCGGATGCCGAGCGCGTCGCTGCAATTGCCGCACGCGTGGCCGCCTGGCATCGGCTTGCCGGCAAGCACGCACAGGATAAGCGGCTCGCGCTGGTGCTCTCGAACTATCCCGGCCGGCCGCATCAGATCGCGCATGCCGTCGGCCTCGATGCGCTTGCCTCGGTCGAGGCATTGCTGACCGATCTCGCGGCTGCGGGATTTGACCTTGAGCCGGTTGAGTCGCTGGGCGACATTCTTTTGCGCAGGACTTTGACGTGGAACGTCGCCGACTACCGTGCGGCGCTTTCCGGCCTTCCGCGGCAACTGGAGGATGATCTCGGCCGCGCATGGGGCGCGCCGGAGGACGATCCCGGTTGCCGTGACGGCGCATTTCATTTCGCGGCGATCTGCTGCGGCAAATCGGTCATTGCCGTTCAGCCGGAGCGCGGCGAGGTGGGGCAGCGCGACGCCGACTATCACGATCTGGCGCGCACGCCGCGCCATGCCTATGTCGCGTTCTATCTGTGGCTCAGGCAGCAGGCCATCGATGCCGTCGTCCACATCGGTGCGCATGGAACGCTGGAATGGCTGCCTGGCAAGTCGGTTGCGCTGTCGTCCGCATGCTGGCCGGAGGCGCTGATCGGCGATCTGCCGGTTGTCTATCCCTTCATTGTCAACGATCCCGGCGAGGCGGCGCAGGCCAAGCGCCGGATCGGTGCCGTGACGATCGGTCACCTGCCGCCGCCGCTCGCGAAGGCCGCAGTGCCGGAAGGCCTGCGCAATCTCGAGCGCTTGCTCGATGAGTATTCGACCGCCGATGGTCTCGATCCGCCGCGGCGGCAGCGCCTGATCGCCGCGATCCGCGACGAAGCACGCATCGCAGGGCTGGAAGACGATCTCGGTCTCGCCGCGTCGGTCTCGGCGGCCGAGGCCATTCCGCAGATCGATCGTTTCGTCTGCGACCTCAAGGAAAGCCAGTTCGGCGACGGCTTGCATGTGTTCGGACGGGGCGCTTGCGGCGAGGCGGAGAGGGCGGCGCTGTGCGATGCGCTCGCGGGTCGGCGCGTGGCGCCGGGGCCGTCGGGCTCGCCCTATCGCGGAAGCCGCGACGTGCTGCCGACTGGACGCAACCTGTTTGCGGTCGATCCGCGCGCGGTGCCGACGCCGTCGGCGCATGCCCAAGGCGTGAAACTCGCCGAGGAGCTGTTGCGCCGTCATTTGCAGGATCACGGCGACTGGCCGAAGGGACTCATGGTCGACCTCTGGGGCTCCTCGACGATGCGCACCGCCGGCGAGGATTTTGCGATGGCCTTGCACCTCGCGGGCATCGCGCCGCGCTGGGATCACGGCTCGGGGCGGGTGTCGGGCTACGACATCATCGCGCCGGCGGAACTCGGCCGGCCGCGCATCGACGTCACGCTGCGGGTGTCGGGGCTGTTCCGCGACGTCTTCTCAGGGCTGGCCCAGTTGTTCGAAGCCGCGGCGGAGGCGTTGTCCGAACGCAGCGACGAGGCGGACGAGAATCCTTACCGGCAGCGCATCGCGCGCGTGTTCGGTCCTCGCCCCGGACATTATGGCGTTGGCATTGCGTCGCTGTCAGATGTCTTCACCGAGGAGGCGCGCGAGGCGGCCGGCGAAGCCTGGCTGTCGGCATCGTCGTGGGCTCTCGCATCCGACGGCGAGATGCGGCCCGATCGCGCCGGCATCGAGGCGCGGCTCGCGGCTGCGGACAGTTTTGTTCACACTCAGGATTTGCCGGAGACCGATCTGCTGCTGGCGGCGGACTATGCCGCGCACGAGGCGGGCATCGCGGCGGCTGCCCGGCGCCTTGGCACGAAAGCCCCATCGCTCTATCACCTCGATGTGACGCGGCCGGATCAGCCGCATGCCCGGGCGTTGACCGAGGAAATCTCGCGGGTGGTGCGGGTGCGTGCCGCCAACCCTGCCTGGATCGCGGGCATGATGCGCCATGGCTTTCGTGGTGCCGCCGAGATATCGGCGACGCTGGAGCACATGGCGGCGTTCGCCCATCTCGCCGGCGCGGTGCCGCCGCATCTGTTCGATCTCTACTACGATGCGACGCTCGGCAATGACGAAGTTCGCGGCTTCATGGCGCGCGAGAATCCGGCGGCGCTGGCTTCGATCGAAACCTGCTTCATGAGATTGCATGAAGCCTCGCTCTGGCAGACACGGCGCAATTCGATCGCGGCTGCCCTGCAGGAGGCCTCATGAGCGCGGTTGCAGTCAAGGGCTGGTGTCCAGGCGCGCTGCGGCCGATGCTATCAGGCGATGGCCTCGTGGTGCGCATTCGCCCGCGCGGCGGACGGCTGGACGTGGCGCAGGCAGCGGGAATCGCCGAGCTGGCGGCGCGATACGGCAACGGCCTGATCGACCTGACCAGCCGCGCCAATCTCCAGATCCGCGGCGTCCGCGATGAAGCTTATCCGCGCCTGGTCGATGGGCTCGCTGAGCTCGGGTTGCTGGACACAGACTCGAATACCGAGGCGCAGCGCAACATTCTGGTGACGCCGTTCTGGACTGCCGCCGACGAGACGCGCTCGCTTGCGACCGAGCTTGAGCAGGGGCTTGCCGGTGCCTCGCTTGATCTTCCAACCAAGTTCGGCTTCGCAATCGATGATGGCAATGCGCGGATGTTGGCGGATGCGTCCGCCGATATCAGGATCGAGCGCGATCGCAACCGCGGACTGCTGGTGCGGGCCGATGGCGCGCAAGTCGGCCTCTCCGTCACGCGGAGCGAGGCTGTTCAGGTCGCGGTGGCGTTGGCCGAATGGTTCGTCACCTCCGGCGGGGCCAGGGGTGAGCGGCGACGGATGGCGGCTCATCTTGCCGGCGGCGCGAGCCTGCCGGAGTCGCTTCGCGGTGATGCCGAACCAGCCGGCCAATCATCGAGTCCTGTGCCGGGCATCCATCCAATCGGCGCGATGGTTGGCGTCGCCTTCGGGCAGATGCCGCACCAGACGCTCCGCGATCTCGCTGCGGGCGCGCGGGCCCTCCGCATGACGCCGTGGCGGATGATGCTGGTGGAGGGGATGCGCGAGATGCCCCGTGGGGCGGACTTCGTGACTGATGCCGGCGATCCGAGGCTGCGCGTGGTCGCCTGCAGCGGCGCACCGCGCTGCGGCGATGCGCATGCGGACACGCGTATGCTGGCATCGGCGCTCGCGCGGCATGTCCCACCCGATGCGCGGCTCCACGTCTCCGGCTGCGCCAAGGGCTGCGCCCATTCCGGTCCTTTGGATGTCACCCTCGTTGCGACGATTGACGGCTTTGATCTGATCCGCCGCGGCACGACGCGGGATGCGCCGGTCCTCCGAGGGTTGACCAGTTCGTACCTCGTCGCAAATCCCTCCGTGCTGACGGGAGGCCATTGATGCCGCACGTCTACGAGACCGATGGCGCAGCGATCTATCGCCAGTCCTTTGCCACCATCCGCTCCGAGGCCGACCTTGCCCGCTTCACGCCAGACGAAGAGCCGGTGGTCGTGCGCATGATCCATGCCGCCGGCATGGTGGGCCTGGAAGCGCATGTGCGCTTCACATCGGGCATGGCCGCGAGCGCACGGGCGGCCTTGCAGGAGGGCGCGCCAGTCCTCTGCGACGCGCGCATGGTGTCGGAAGGAATTACGCGCGCGCGGCTGCCGGCGGGTAATGCCGTCATCTGCACGCTCGGTGATGTCAAGGTGCCTGCACTCGCGCAATCGATGCGCAACACACTTTCCGCGGCGGCGCTCGAGCTGTGGCGGCCGCATCTGGGCGGCGCCATCGTCGCGATCGGCAACGCGCCGACGGCGCTGTTCCATCTGCTCAACATGCTGGAGGATACCGATTGCCCAAGGCCGGCGGCGATCATCGGCTGTCCGGTCGGCTTTGTCGGCGCGGCGGAATCCAAGGCGGCATTGATGGCTGAGCCCCCCGTGCCGGCGCTGACGGTCGAGGGACGGCTCGGTGGTTCGGCGATCACGGTTGCCGCCGTCAATGCGCTGGCGAGCCGGAGCGAATAGCGATGGGACGTATCATCTGCTGCGGCCTCGGCCCAGGCGATCCGGACCTGATGAGCGTGCGCGCCGACCGCATGGTGCGTGCCGCGAAGCATGTCGCTTACTTTCGCAAAAAGGGCCAGCCGGGGCAGGCGCGCCGCATTGTCGAGGGCTTGCTCGCCGCTGACGTCAGCGAATATCCGATGGAATATCCGGTCACCACGGAAATCGCGTTCGACAGTCCGGACTACGCGCGGTTGCTTGCCGACTTCTATGACGAATGGGCGGAGCGCCTGGCGCGAATTGCGCGCGCGATCGACATCGTCGTGCTCTGCGAGGGCGATCCCTATTTCTATGGCTCGTTCATGCATCTGCATGCGCGGCTGCAGGGTCGTGTCGAGATCGAGGTGATCGCTGGCATTCCCGGCATGGTCGGCTGCTGGAATTCGGTGGGGCAGCCGATTGCGCTGGCCGACGATGTGACGACCGTTCTGATGGGGACGCTGCCGGAGCCGGAGCTCGCCGAGCGGATGCGCAGCTCCGACGCGCTGGTTGTGATGAAGACTGGTCGCAATCTTCCGAAGATTCGCCGCGCGCTGGCGTCCGCGGGGCGCCTCGATGATGCGTGGCTCGTCGAACGCGGCACCATGCCGGATCAGCGCGTCGCACGGCTTGCGGATATCGGCAAGGCCGAGTGTCCGTATTTTGCGATCGTGCTGGTGCATGGGCAAGGACGGCGCAGGGAGGCCGCGCAATGACCGGCACGCTGACCATCGCGGGGCTTGGACCGGGCAATGAGGCGCTGATCACGCCGGAGGTCGCTGCTGCGCTCGCGGCTGCGACCGACATCGTCGGCTATGCGCCCTATGTGACGCGCGTGCCGCCGCGCGCCGGGCTCACGCTGCATCCCTCGGATAATCGTGTGGAGTTGCAGCGCGCCGCTGACGCGTTGCGGCTCGCGTCGGAAGGGGGCCACGTCGTCGTGGTGTCCTCGGGCGATCCCGGCGTGTTTGCGATGGCATCGGCCGTGTTCGAAGCGCTGGAGGACGCGCCGCAGTGGCACGACCTGCCGATCCGCGTTCTGCCTGGCGTGACGGCGATGCTGGCGGCAGCCGCAAGCGCCGGCGCGCCGCTCGGTCATGATTTCTGCGCGATCAACCTCTCCGACAATCTCAAGCCATGGGCGCTGATCGAGAAGCGCCTACGGCTTGCGGCCGAAGCGGATTTCGCGATCGCGATGTACAATCCGCGCTCGGCCAGCCGGCCGGACGGTTTTGGTCGCGCGCTCGAGATCTTGCGCGAGGCGGGCTGCGACGAGCGCATCATGATTTTTGCGCGCTCCGTCAGCACGCCCGGGCAGCGGATCGAGACGGTCGAACTGCGCGACGCGCGGCCAGAGATGGCCGACATGCGGACGCTGGTGATCGTCGGCAATTCGGCGACACGACGGGTCGGCCGCTGGGTCTATGCGCCGAGGTGGGTCCGATGACCGAGCCATTGCATCACCTCGCTCACGCTTTCCACCCGTGGTCTGTCGGGCAGCAGCGGCCGCGTGATCATGATGACGGGAAGGCCGAGCGCGCGGGCGGCGTCGATCTTGGCGCGCGCGCCGGTTCCACCGGAATTGCGGGCGACGATCCATTCGATGTGACGCGCGCGCATCATCGCGAGCTCCCCCTTGAGCGTGAAAGGTCCGCGCGACACAATGACGTCCGCGTTGGGCAACGACGGCGTTTCGTCGGGCGGGTCGACAAAACGCAACGTATAGGCATGCTGCGGCCGTGCGCCGAAGGGCGCGATGTGCTGGCGGCCGATCGCGAGGAATACGCGGGCGGGGCTGTCCGGCAAGGCCGCGGCCGCGGAGATGACGTCCGTGACTTCGATCCAGCGATCGCCGGATGTCTTGTCCCAGGGCGCGCGTTCGAGCGCGAGCAACGGCGTTGCGCTTTGTGCGCAGGCGGCGATGGCGTTGCGGCTCATCTCGGCCGCGAAGGGATGCGTCGCATCGACCACATGCGTGATTGCTTCGCGTTGCAGATAGTCGGCAAGACCGCTGACGCCGCCGAAACCACCGCTGCGGACCGGCAATGGCTGGTCGGCCGGCGCACGGGTGCGGCCGCCATAAGAATAGACCGCGTCGATCCCCGCGCTTGCGATCGCAGCGGCGAGCAGATTGGCATCGGCCGTTCCGCCAAGGATCAGGGCGCGCATCATGGGTAATCCGTGGTTGACCATCATCGGCATCGGCGAAGATGGCCTTGCCGGCCTCTCCGATGCAAGCCGAAAGGCACTCCGTGACGCCGAAACAGTTTTCGGCGGCGAACGGCACCTCGCGCTCGCCGGCATCGCCGACCGCGGCCGTGGCTGGCCGGTGCCGTTCGATGCGGACATCGTGCTGAGCTGTCGCGGCCGTCCGACGGTGGTGCTCGCGTCGGGCGATCCGTTCTGGCATGGCGTCGGCGGAAGCCTTGTCGAGAAGCTGCAGGCCGGTGAGTGGGTCGCGCACTCCGCGCCGTCGACGTTCTCACTGGCGGCGGCTCGTTTGGGCTGGCGTATCGAGAATGCTGTCTGTCTCGGTCTTCATGCCGCACCGTTCGAACGGCTGTTGCCGCATCTCGTGCGCGATGCGCGGATCATCTGCCTGCTGCGCGACGGCAAGGCGGCGTCCGATCTCGCGCGCTGGCTGACGGAGCGTGGTTGGGGGGCGTCGGCAATATGGACGCTTGCGGCGCTTGGCGGACCGCGTGAGTCCGTCACGCAGCATCGCGCCGACTCGTATGCGGGTGATTCAAGCGAGAGCCTGATCGCAGTCGCGCTGGAGGCGCGGGGAGAGCAGGGAATCGCACGCAGCTCGGGACTTGCCGATGCGCTCTTTGTGCATGACGGGCAACTGACAAAGCGACCGGTCCGCGCGCTTGCGCTGTCGGCGCTTGCGCCGCGGCCCGGTGAGCGGCTGTGGGATGTCGGCGCGGGCTCGGGCTCGATCTCGATCGAATGGGCGCTCTGTGGTGGGACGGCGATCGCCGTCGAAGCCCGCCGCGAACGCGCCGCCAACATCCGGCGCAATGCCGCGAGCTTCGGCCTGGCGCATCGGATCACCATCATCGAAGGCGAGGCGCCCGGCGCTTTATCGGACCTCGCGGCGCCTGATGCCGTGTTCATCGGTGGCGGCCTCGACGCCGCGATGTTCGATGCGATCTGGTCGCGGATTGCGCCGGGCACGCGGCTGGTCGCGCATGCGGTGACCCTGGAGACCGAGGCGCTGCTCTCCCATCTGCACCAGCGTCATGGCGGCGAGTTGATGCGCCTCGAGATCGCGCAGGCGGAGCCATTGGGTCGCTATCGCGCCTGGAAGGCTGCGCGGCCGATCGTGCAATGGAGCGCGCTCCGATGAAGGTCGCTGGTCTCGGATTCAGGCGCAATACCAGTGTCGCGTCCTTGCGCGACGCGCTCGACGCGGCCGGCGGTTCCGACGGCCTTGCAGCCGTTGCGACGGTGAGTGACAAGGCGGATGCGGCGGCGTTGAAAGCGCTGGCGCAGCAACTGGGAATACCGATCCGGGGCATTCCCGCGGAGACGTTGGCCGAGATCAAGACTGCAACGCAATCCGAGTTCATCAAGGCAAGATTCGGAACGGGCTCGGTCGCCGAAGCTGCGGCGATCGCTGCAGCAGGGCGCGGTGCGCGCCTGATCTCGGCCAGGACCGCGTCACAGGATCGCATGGCCATCGCGGCGATTGCGGAAGGAGACGGCGAATGACGGTACATTTCATCGGCGCAGGACCTGGCGCTGCCGATTTGCTGACCCTGCGCGGGCGCGATCTCATCGCCTCGTGCCCGGTTTGTCTCTATGCCGGATCGCTGGTGCCGTCAGGTGTTCTGGCGCATTGTCCGCCGGATGCGCGCATCGTCAACACCGCGGCGCTGTCGCTCGACCAAATCATTGCCGAGATCGCTGCCGCGCATGCGGAGGGCAAGGATGTCGCGCGGCTGCATTCGGGCGATCTCTCGGTCTGGTCGGCGATGGGCGAGCAACTGCGTCGGCTGCGCGCGTTGCAGATTCCGTATTCTGTCACGCCCGGGGTGCCGGCCTTCTCGGCGGCCGCGGCGGCGCTGGAGGCCGAGCTGACGCTGCCGGGCCTTGCGCAATCGGTGGTGCTGACGCGAACGCCGGGCCGGGCGAGCGCGATGCCTGATGGCGAGACACTCGCAGCCTTTGCCGCGACCGGCGCGGTGATGGCGATCCATCTTTCGATCCATCTGCTCGACAGGGTCATCGCCGAACTCACGCCGCACTACGGCGCGGATTGCCCGGTTGCGATCGTCTGGCGCGCGAGCTGGCCGGATCAGCGCATCGTGCGCGCCACGCTCGCGACGCTCGATACCGCCGTCGGCCCCGAGCTCGAACGCACTGCGCTCATTCTGGTCGGCAAGACGCTCGGGGCGGACGAATTCGCCGAGAGCCGTCTCTATGCAGCCGACTACGACCGCCGCTACCGCCCGGTCGGGGCGGTGCCGCGTTTTCCGGAAGCGTCGCCGGAATCATCGCAATGACCGCGGGGCTCGTCATCTCTGCGCCGGCATCCGGTGTCGGCAAGACGACGCTGACCCTGGCGTTGGCGCGCGCTTATCGCAATCGCGGCGTGAGGGTGCAATGCCTCAAGAGCGGGCCTGATTACATCGATCCCGCCTTTCACGCGGTCGCCACCGGACGCGCGTCGGTCAACATCGATAGCTGGGCGATGGCGCGCGAAGCCATCGCGCATTTGGCAGGCCGCGGCGCGGATGCCGATCTCGTGCTGACGGAAGGCTCGATGGGACTGTTTGACGGCGTCGCGGCGCGTGGCGTCTCGGGGACCGGCGCCACCGCCGACATCGCCGAGATGATGGGGTGGCCGGTGTTGCTGGTAATCGATCCCTCCGGTCAGGCGCAGACGGCGGCGGCGGTGGCGGCGGGATTGCGTGATTTCCGCGCCGGCGTACGGCTTGCAGGCGTCGTCCTCAATCGCGTCGCGAGCGCACGGCATGACGCCCTGGTGCGGAGTGCGATGGCAGGCGCGGGCATCCCGGTGTTGGGATCGCTGCCCCGCCACGCCGAGATCGCCTTGCCGAAGCGTCATCTCGGACTGGTGCAGGCCGAAGAGCAGGCTCAGATCGATGGTCTGATTGACGAAGCCGCGCGCTTTGTCGTCGAGCATATCGATCTCGACGCCGTGCTGAAATCGGCCGAGGTCTGGTCGCCGCAATCCGCCGTGCCCAGCCTGGTCATCACGCCGCCCGGCCAGCGCATCGCGCTGGCGCGCGACGCTGCGTTCTCCTTTGTCTATCCTCACATGCTGGAAGCCTGGCGCGCGGCCGGCGCAGAGATCGTGACGTTCTCGCCGCTTGCCGACGAAGGCCCCGACGCGGATGCCGATGTGTGCTGGCTGCCCGGCGGCTATCCCGAACTGCATGCCGGCCGGCTTGCGGCCAACAGGCGATTTCTCGGGCAGCTCCGCGCCTTCGCCGAGACGCGGCCGGTGCATGGCGAATGCGGAGGCTACATGGTGCTGGGCGCCGCGTTGACCGATGCCGACGGCGTGCGTCACGAGATGGCGGGCTTGCTCGGCCTTGAGACGAGCTATGCCAAGCGCCGCATGCATCTGGGCTACCGGCTCGCCGAGCTTGCCGCACCGATGCCCGGCCACGGCCCAGGCGCACGCCTGCGCGGCCACGAGTTTCACTATTCGACGATCATCGCGCAGCCCGACACGCCGCTCGCGGTGGTGCGTGATGCGACCGGTACGATCGTTGCGGAGACCGGATCGCGGCGCGGCTGTGCGACGGGTACATTCTTCCATCTGATTGCGGAGGACCGGTGAGCGGATTCGTGTCCTTCGTCTCGGCCGGTCCCGGCGATCCCGAGCTCCTGACCATGAAGGGAGCGGCGCGGCTGCGCGAGGCCGATGTGGTGCTCTATGACGATCTTGCCTCGGGCGCGATCCTCGATCTCGCGCGCTCCGGCGCCAATCTCGTCGCGGTCGGCAAGCGCGCCGGCCGCCTGTCGGCGAAGCAGCACCATGTCAGCCGGCTGCTGGTCGATTATGCTGCCGCCGGCGTGCGGGTGGTGCGGCTGAAATCCGGCGACGCCGGCATTTTTGGTCGGCTCGAGGAGGAGATCGAAGCGCTGCGCGCGGCCGGCATCGGCTACGAAATCATTCCCGGTGTGACCTCGGCCTCGGTTGCCGCCGCGCAGGCCGGCATTCCGCTGACGCGCCGGCTGACCTCGCGCCGAGTCCAGTTCGTCACCGGCGCCGATGTGACGGGCGAATTGCCCGCGGACCTGAACTGGGCGGCGCTGGCCGATCCGGAAGCGACCACCGTCGTCTATATGGGGCGGCGGACCTTCCCGGCATTGGCCGCAAGGCTGATCGCTCATGGCCTCGCGCCCGACACGCCCGCACTGCTGGCGGAATCGCTCGGCCACGCCGACGAGCGGCTGCTTCGCACCACGATCACAGCGCTGGCCGACCGGCTCATGCAGGCCGGCGCGGCCACGGCGGCTGCCGTTATCCTGTTCGGTGCGCTGGCGCCGGAGCGAGGGTGACGCGGCCATGTTGACGCTGTCTCTGATCGGCATCGGTTGTGGTGATCCCCGGCAGCTCACTTTCGCCGCGACCGCCGCGATCAATGCCGCCGACCTGATCCTGATCCCGCGCAAGGGGACGGCGAAGTCGGATCTCGCCGAGTTGCGTCGCACCATCTGCACAGAAGCGTTGACCAACGACCGCACACGCATTGCCGAGTTCGACCTGCCGGTGCGTGACGCCGGTGAGGAGGACTATCGCAAGGGTGTGGACGATTGGCACGATGCGATCGCCGCGACGTGGTCGCAGGAAATCGCGCGCCATCTCGGCGGGGAGGGACGCGTCGCCCTGCTGATCTGGGGCGATCCCTCGCTCTACGATTCGAGCCTGCGGATTGCGCGCCGGCTCGATCCGTTGCCATCGATCGAGGTAATCCCGGGCATCACGTCGATCCAGGCGCTGTGCGCGGCGCATGCGCTGCCGCTCAATGAGATCGGCGAGCCATTCCTCGTGACGACCGGCCGGCGGCTGCGCGAGGGCGGCTGGCCGCCCGGCGTCGACACCGTGGTCGTGATGCTCGACGGCGGCGCCGCCTTCCAGACGCTGGATCCTGCCGGGCTGCAAATCTGGTGGGGCGCCTATCTCGGCATGCCCGATCAGATCGTCATGGCGGGAGAACTGGCAGAGGTCGGCCCCCGCATCGTCGCCGCGCGACGCGAGGCGCGTGAGCGGCATGGCTGGATCATGGACAGCTATGTCCTGAAGCGGAGATCGTGATCCAGATTTTGCTCCGGCATTCCATGCAGCGGGGCCGCTAGGTCTTCAACCCGCGAATCGAGGGTTGAATGGTCAGGCGGTAAGCGACGAGCTTGTCGCCATCGAACTGCTCGAGCGTCGTCTCGCAAACCGGGCAGCGATACTCGCCCTCACTTCCTGACCTGGATGCCAGCTCAAGGCGTCGGAATCCAGCCCCGCAACGCGGGCATGTGACGTCGTCCTTCTTCATCAACTCACCCCAGAACAACACCGGCGCTCCTTTTTAGCGCAGACCGCGCGGCGGAACTATGTTCATGGCCGGAGAGCTATGGATCATTCGTGCATGGAAGCGGCGGTGGGTCGTCAAGCGGGCGACAGCGCAGCCGATCGCGCGGAGCGCGTGGCCGATTTTCAACGCATTATGCAAGTTCGGCAATGAGTTATGGCTCGGCCTTCAAGAGCAAGGGCCGCCGGACCGGTGCAACAATAGTGACTGCGATGTCGTTGTGTTCGAGAGAGATGCTGCGTCTGCTCAATACCACGCGCGATCGCCGGCACGCCCGAGGCCCACCGGCGATCAATCGCGATCAGCTATTGCCTGATCAGACGGACCACGTCCTGTCGCAGCAGGTAGAGCGAGACGGCGAGCAGAACGACGTCCTTCATCAGGAACGGCACGTTGCCGGTCATCGCGGGAAAGCCACCGGCGGCGACGTCCCAGCCATCGGGCATGAACGGAATGATGGTGACCGTCGCGATGAAGGTCCCGGTCGAGCCGAGGGCGCCGAGCACGCCGAGCCGCTTGTCCCAGAAGCCCGCGAGCAGCAGCGAACCGAATGTCCATTCCGAGGCGCCGAGGAAGTAGCTGGCGCCGGCGTGGCCGAACGCTGGATACAGCCACCAGATCAGCGGCCCGTTGCTGATAAACGGGACCAGCCGTTCGAATTCGTACGGAAACCACTTCTGGTAACCGAAGAACAGGAACATGATCACCATCGCGGCCCGGACGACGTGATAGTCGAGATCCTCCGCCAGCAGGCCGGACCTGTCGAGCGCGCGGACAAGCGGATTTTGTGTGGTGTCGGCAAGCGTGGTCATGGTCGTGATCCTTTTGCGTGACATCGCCCGGTCGCTTCAGGCGACCGCCGGGAAATCGATGTCGGTGTCGTTGATGCGGTTGAAGACGTTGGTGAAGACCGTGGTCGCAAACGCCAGGCTGATCTCGACCAGCTGCGCGTCGCTGTATCCGGCGGACTTGATCGCGGCGAAATCCTCGTCGCTGACGGTGCCGCTCGACTGCGCGAGGTTGCGCACGAAATGCACGAGCGCATCGCGCCTGGCGTCACCGGTCGGCGCGCCGTCGCGGATCTGCTTGAGCACATCAGCACTCACGCCAGCTAGTTTGGCGAGATGCGAGTGCGCGGCGACACAATAATCGCAGCCGCCGGCAGCGCTGATCACGAGCTTGACGACCTCCAGGTCGCGCCGGGGCAGGCTGCCGCCAGTCAGCACGGCGACGGCCGCGAGGATCGACTTGAGCGCGGCCGGACCGTGGGCGGCAATCGCCGCGTAGGTGTTCGGGACGCCGCCGATCGCCTTCTTGATCTGGGCGTAGATCTGGCCGGACGGGCCGGTATCGGTTTCGAGATTGGGGGTTGAGAGACGCGACATGGTGGCACTCCTTGTTGCGGGTGGTGAACGATTGCGGAGTGAGAATAGGATCGAGATTTGAGACATTGAATGTTCATATTGCTCGTTTATATGCTCAATCGTCTCATGCACTCCTTCAGGGGGATTTGGCTATGGATTGGCTGAGCCGGCTGTTCGAGATGATGCCGGTGCGCGGGCGGCTCGATCTTCGCTGCAGCTACAGCGTCCCCTGGCGTATCGAGCAGGGCCCGGGTTTAACCAACGAGATCCCCTATCATGCGGTGCTCGCCGGCTCGGCGATCCTGGACGCCGCCGCGGGCGGACGGCCGTTGCTGCTGAAGGCCGGCGACATTCTGCTGCTTCCCGGCAACCCGCGACACGTAATGCACGATGGAAGCGGGGCGACACCGCTGCCGGCGCGCAACCGGGCGGCGGAGAATTTCACGATCAGCGAAAACCTCGGATCGGACGAACGGCTTGACCTGTTGTGCGGGCACTTCGCGATTACACCGCTCCACGACCGTCTGTTGCGCGGCTATCTTCCGCCGCGTCTTGTCGTGCATGCCGGCGCGCGTGCGGGAAAGGGGACGGCTGCGCAGCTCGCCGGGCTCGTGTCGCTGATGCGCAGCGAAACGGCCGACGATCATCTGGGCGGCCGCGCCATGCTGAATGCATTGTCCACGGCAATGTTCGCGCTTGTGCTGCGGCTTGCGAGCGAGACCGATGCAACGTCACGGGGACTTCTCGCCCTGGTCGGTGATCCCAGGCTCGCGCCGGCCGTGGCCGCCATGTTCAAGGAGCCCGCGCGAGCGTGGTCGCTGCCGGAGCTCGCACGGCTTTGCAACATGTCGCGCGCCACGCTGGCGCGGCAGTTCCAGGACAAGCTCGGGCGATCGGCCAGCGATCTGCTCACCGATATCAGGATGACGCTTGCGGCGAACGAGTTGAAGGGATCGCCGCTTTCGACCGGCGCGGTGGCGGAGATGGTCGGGTATCAATCGGAAGCCGCCTTTCAGCGCGCCTTCAAGAGCCACATGGGCGTGACGCCGGCGCAGTGGCGAAAGACGCAGCACTTCGGGGAGGATGTGTTGGCCGGCGCCGGCGCGCCGGCCGATCCGGAGGGGAGTACGCCGGCCGCACATACCTAGCCTGCGAGAGGAAAGCGCCCGATGGTCACTCGCCACCGGCCAGTCTGCGCGCTGTCATGCTTTCACGATCGCCTGCTGGAGGACAGCGATCATGTCCTCGGGCTCGGGTCGGCGGGTATAGTCGGGGTTGACTTCGGAGTAGAGGATCACGCCGTCTCGTCCGATGACGTAGCGGGCCGGCATCGGCAGCGTCCAGCTCGGATCGTCGTTGAACGTCGGCAGATCGTTCTTCAGCTGCTTGTAGAGCTCGACCAGATAGTCGGGCAGGTGGAAGCGCAGTCCGAAGGCCTCGCCGACCTGACCGTTCACGTCGGACAGGATCGGGAAGGAGAGCTTGTTCTGGCGCACCGACTTGCGGCTGTTCGGCGCGGTCTGCGGCGAGATCGCCACCAGCGCGGCGCCGTATCTGTCGAATTCCGGCTTGGCCGCCTCGAGCGCCTGCAACTCCATGTTGCAATACGGGCACCAGACGCCGCGGTAGAAGCTGAGCACCAGCGGGCCGCGCTTCAACAGATCGGTCGAGTTGACGATGTTGCCCTCGGGATCGCGGAGCGAGAAGGCGGGGGCGACATCGCCCGCCTTCCTGGCGCGCTGGGCGGCACCGGATGCGATCAGCTCCGCGGTGGCGCGGTGCATGATATCGATGACTGGTCGCGGAACGTTGTAGGGCGGCTTTCCGGCTTCGAAATCGGCCTTGAAAGCGTTGAGCCTGGCTTGCAGCGACATGACGGTTCTCCTCGGTCTCTGCGTGGTGGACGGCGGCGCCGTCCGGTTTGTTGAACTCACACGCTGCAAGCTAAAGGAGGTGGCCACGCCGGGTAGCGCTGCCGTCGGACTAGCGCTTATTCCTGTCGGGAATAAGCATCGACCGTTTCAATCGGCCGATGACGTCATGCATTGAAGCTGCGCTCGAAGAAGCTCACGAATGCGCGTGCCTTGGCGGTCGCTGCACGTCCGGTCGGAAGCACGGCCCAGAGATCGAGGGCTGGGAGGTTCCATTCCGGCAGGACCGCGCGCACGGCGCCCGATTTGAGCTCCGGGGTGAACATCCATTCCGATGCGATCGTGAGCCCGGCATCGGCGAGCACCGCAGCACGGACGCCTTCGGCTGCGGTCACCCGCAACCGGCTCCGCACGGTGACGGCCAGTTCGGTACTGTCACGTTGAAACGACCACACGCTGCCCTCGCGAAGATAGACGACGGCTTGGTGCCGGCTCAATTCGCTCGGTGTCGACGGCGTGCCGGCGCGGTCGAAATAGGCAGGCGTGCCCAGCACGAAGCGCTGGCATCGCGCGATACGGCGCACCGTCAGCGTCGAATCCGTCATCTTACCCATCCGCAGCGCGACATCGATGCCCTCCTGGACGAGGTCGATCTGACGGTCATCGAGCACGACCTCGAGGTCCAGCTCGGGATGCTGCGCGAGAAACCTCGGCAGCATCGGAATGAGATGGATTCGTGCGAAGGTGACGGCCGCACAGACCCGCAATCGGCCCTTGAGGCCGGCCCCGGCGCCACGCGCCGCCAGTTCGGCTTCCGCAGCCTCTTCCAGCGCGCGCCGGGCACGCTCGAGATAGCCAAGCCCCGCTTCCGTCGGCGTGAGGCCATGGGTCGAGCGAATCAGCAGCTTGACCCCGAGAAACTCCTCGAGCTGCGCGACCGATTTCGAGACCGCCGGCTGGCCCACGCGAAGCTGCCGCGCTGCGCCGGAGAACGAGCCGGTCTCGACCACCCGCACGAATGTCTCCATCGCCGCCAGACGATCCATGCCTATTCTCCGCCGGAATGAACGTGTCAGCCCATCCTGTCACGGTCTGGGGCGATTGGCCATGTCAGGACGCGTCCCCGGGGAGTGGAGGCAGCAGGCTAGGACTTGCGGTGCCTGGCGTTGACCGCGATCGCGGCGGCGGCGGTGCGGTTCTCGACGCCGAGCTTGGCGTAGATCTGCTCAAGGTGCTTGTCGACGGTGCGCGGGCTGAGGCCGAGGATCTGCGCGATGTCGCGGTTGGTCTTGCCCTTGGAGAGCCAGGACAGCACTTCGCCTTCACGCGTGGTCAGGCCGAGCTCGCTGGAGAACTCGGCCGGCATATCGCCGCTGGTGTCCTTGGCGAGACGCAGCAGGAATTCGTTCGGGCCGAGCTTGCCCATATATTGCAGCCGCAGCTGCTCGTTGCCGGGGAAAGGTGCCACGGTCGCAGTCTTCTTTCCCGCAGCGCCTTTCTGCGCCTGCTCGAGCCATTGCGGCATCGGATCCGGCAGCGCGAAATTGTCGGCGGCGTCGGCGAGCGTGTCCGACAGCAGTCGCTGTGCCTGCGGCGTCGCCCACAGCAGCGCGCCGGCGCTGTTCACCGCGAGCAGATAGCGGCCGGAGACGTCGAGCGCGGCGCGGGCGCTTTGCGTCATCCGCGCATTGGCGAGATGGACCCGGATGCGCGCCAGCATCTCCTCGACCACGATCGGCTTCGTCACATAGTCGACGCCGCCGGCCTCCAGCCCGCGCACGATATGCTCGGTTTCGGCAAGACCCGTCATGAAGATGATCGGCACGCCGTCGAGCCCGGCATCGCGCTTCAGTCGCCGGCAGGTCTCGAAACCGTCCATGCCGGGCATCACGGCATCCAGCAGCACGATATCGGGCGTGATCTGGTCGACGATGCGCATCGCCGAGGCGCCGTCGAGCGCCACCATCACGGTCATGCCGGCGCCGTCGAGTGCATCGGTCAGCAGGCGCAACGTCTCGGGCGAGTCGTCGACGACGAGCGCAACGTCGCGCTTCTTTTGTTCAATGGTCATAACTGTGCAATATCTTCAACGTCGCCATATATTGATCGAGATCGAACCGGTCGATCAGCGTGCGCATCTGGCCGACGAAGTCGGCATGTTCGGGACACTCATTGCCGATCTCGTCGAGCTTGAGCTGGATCGCCCTGACGTAGCCGAGCTGGCCGAGGCTGATCAGCTCTTCGACATATTTCACCGGCGGCCGCGAACCACTCTCGGGCTTCCACTGTGGAGGCGGGGCCGGCTCGGCCTCATACTGCCACTCGATCTTGAGCAACTGGCGGATGGTCTCGAGCAGCCGCGGGATGTCGATCGGCTTCATCAGGTAGCCGTCATGGAATGGTTGCGCCAGCGGCGCGCCATGGGCCTCCAGCGCGCTGGCCGAGATCATCAGGATCCGCGCCTGGTGATGGCCTTCGGAGCGCAGGGTTTCGGCGACGGTCCAGCCGTCCATGCCTGCCATCGAGATGTCGAGCAGGAACAGGTCCGGCCGGCAATGCTGCGCGAGGGCAAGACAGCCCGGCCCATCCGGCGCGCTGAGCAGGATGAAGCCGAGCGGCGTCAGGATCTCGCGCAACAGGTCGCGGTGGGTCGGGTCGTCGTCGGTGATCAGGATCGTCTTGCGCGGACCGTGATAGCCGTACACGGGAGCATCGACCGGCGCATCGCGCCGCGGATTGGTGACCTCCGACAGCAGCAGCTTGACGCGGAACGTGCTGCCGGTGCCGACCGTGCTCAACACCTTGATGTCGCCGCCCATCACACCCGCGAGCAGGCGGCTGATGGTGAGCCCGAGCCCGGTGCCGGTCTGTGGTTGGGTGACGCCAAGCGCGCCGCGCTCGAACGGGGCGAAGATCCGCTCGAGATCGTCGGGCTGGATGCCGGGCCCGGTATCGATCACCTCGAACTCTGCGACCGGGCTGCGGTAATGCACCACGAACTGCACCTGGCCGGATTGCGTGAACTTGATCGCATTCGACAGCAGGTTGATCAGGATCTGCCGCAGCCGCTTCTCGTCGGCATAGACCACGACGGGCAGCACGGCCGGCCGTTTGAACACGAAGTCGATGCCTTTTGCTGCGGCTTGCAGGCGGAACATGCCGACCAGCTGCTCGAGGAAGTCATTCAAACGCACTTCATCGCGCGACAGGTAGAGCCGGCCGGCCTCGATCTTGGAGATATCGAGGATGCCGTCGATCAGCCCCGACAGATGATCGGCGCTGCGGCGGACCACGCGCACTTGCTCGCGCGGCCGCACCTGCAGGCTGTGGTCCTGCTCCAGCAATTGCGCGTAGCCGGAGATCGCATTCAGCGGCGAGCGAAGCTCGTGGCTGAGGCCCACGACGTACCGGCTCTTGGCGAGATTGGCTGACTCGGCAACTTCTTTGGCGCGCTGCAGTTCGGCGTCGGTCCGCTTGTGGGCGTCGATCTCCTGGATCAGCAGCGTGGTCTGCCGGCGTGTTTCCGCTTCCGCGGCGCGCCGGCTCTGTTGTGCCAGCACGAACAGCCAAGCGACGACGCCGATGATGAGGGTCAGCGCAAAGAACACCTTCCAGAGCACGTCGGCCAGCAATTCGTTGGCATGCACGGCCGCGGTGGTCTGCAGGTAGATCAGGCCGAGCACCAGCGCCACGAGGCCGGCCGAGACGGCGAACACGCCGAGATAATGCCCAAGCTGCGAGTTGATGCGGGCGTAGATCGGCTGCGGCATCACCTTGCCCAGCGCGTCCGAGACCTGTGCGCCGATCCGGCCATGCGGCTTGCAGAGGTCATGGCAGCGTGCGTCGAGCGAGCAGCACAGCGAGCAGATCGGGCCGGCATAGGCGGGGCAGGAAGCCATGTCCTCGGGCTCGAATGCATGCTCGCAGATGCAGCACTGGATCGATTCAATGTTCTGCCAGCTCCGCTTCGGCTTGCGGGCGATGTAGTACTTGCCATCGGTGGCCCAGGCGATCAGGGGAGCCGTGACGAACGCGACCGCAAGCGCGACGAAGGCCGACAGCGCCTTCGCGGTCGGGCCGAACAGGCCGTAGAACGCGCTGATCGAGACCACGGTGGCGATCGTCATCGCGCCGACGCCGACCGGATTGATATCGCAGAGATGGGCGCGCTTGAACTCGATGTGCTGCGGCCGCAGGCCGAGCGGCTTGTTGACGACGAGATCGGCTACCAGCGCGCCGACCCAGGCGATCGCGACGTTCGAGTAGAGCGCGAGCGTCTGCTCCAGCGCCTTGTAGACGCCGATCTCCATCAGCAGCAGCGCGACGACGACATTGAACACCAGCCACACCACGCGGCCGGGATGCGAGTGGGTGAGGCGGGAGAAGAAATTCGACCAGGCGATCGAGCCGGCATAGGCATTGGTGACGTTGATCTTGACCTGCGACAGGATCACGAATGTCCCCGTCAGCGCCATTGCCAGATCCGGCTGCGACAGCACGTAACGGAACGCCTCGAGATACATGTTGGCCGGCTCGGCCGCGTGCTCGGCCGAGACGCCGTGGCTCAGCGCGAAGAAGGCCAGGAACGAGCCGGCCAGCAGCTTGAGCGCGCCGAGCACGATCCAGCCGGGACCGGCGCTCAGCAGCGCGATCCACCAGGCCTTGCGCGAGGTGCGGCGGTCACGCGGCAGAAAGCGCAGGAAGTCGACCTGCTCGCCGATCTGCGCCACCAGCGCAAACACGACGGAGGCCGCGGTGCCGAACAGCAGCAGGTCGAGATTCCCTGCGGGATCGCCATGATCGCCGGCGAATTTGCGCCACTCGGTGAAGGAATGCGGATTGGCCCAGGCGATCGCCGCGAACGGCATGATGTGGAGGACGATCCACAGCGGCTGGGTCCAGAGCTGGAAGCGGCTGATCAGCGTGATGCCGTAGATCACCAGCGGAATGATCACGACTGCGCTGATCAAATAGCCGATCGGCCGCGGGATGCCGAAGCACATGTCGAGCGCGCTGGCCAGGATCACCGCCTCGATCGCGAAGAAGATGAAGGTGAAGGAGGCGTAGATCAGCGAGGTGATGGTCGAGCCGATATAGCCGAAGCCGGCGCCGCGGGTCAGCAGGTCGATGTCGATGCCGCTCTTCGCGGCATGGTAGGCGATCGGCAGCCCGCAGAGGAAGATGATGACGCTGACGACCAGGATCGCGGCGGAGGCATTCATCGCACCGTAGTTCAGCGTGATAGTGCCGCCGATCGCCTCCAGCGCGAGGAAGGAGATCGCGCCGAGCGCGGTGTTGGCGACGCGGGCGGCGGACCAGCGCCGCGCGCTCTTGGCGGTGAAGCGCAGCGCGTAGTCTTCCAGCGTCTGGTTGGCGACCCATTGATTGTACTGGCGCCTGACGCGGTCTATCCGCTGCCGCCCTGCCACTCGTTTGAACTCCTGGTCCACGATGCGCTGATCGCGGGCAAATCCCGTACCAAAACCTACGTCGCTATTTTGCGGTGCAGTATACGCGATCTCACGTATCAGCGCGCTGCACAAAAGTGAGCAATCCTCGCCTGATCAATAAGCGTTCTCGAACCAGATGGGGTGCTCATGTCAGACGAAACAAAACCAGGCCTGAAGTCTCCGCTCCGGCGCAAGCTCTTGATGGGAATGGCCGCTTTGCCGGCCGTCTCGATGCTGGGCCGTCCGGCATTTGCCGACGTCCCTGCAACCTCTGCGGTCAACACCACGGGGCTTGCAGTCACCGATAGCGAAGTCACGGTCGGCATCCTGCATTCTGTCACCGGCACGATGGCGATCTCCGAGACCGGGTCGGTCGAAGCCGAGAAGCTCGCGATCGAGCAGATCAATGCCGCCGGCGGCGTGCTCGGCCGCAAGATCAAGTTCATCCAGGAAGACGGCGCCAGCGACTGGCCGACCTTCGCCGAAAAGGCCAAGAAGCTGCTGGTCAACGACAAATGCGCGGCCGTGATGGGCTGCTGGACCTCGGCCTCCCGCAAGGCGGTGCTGCCGGTGTTCGAGCAGTACAACGGCATGCTGTACTACCCGACCTTCTATGAAGGCCTCGAGCAGTCCAAGAACGTGATCTACACCGGGCAGGAGGCGACCCAGCAGATCATCGCCGGCCTCGACTGGGTCAACAAGACCAAGGGCGCCAAGAGCTTCTACCTGCTTGGCTCGGACTACATCTGGCCGCGCACCTCGAACAAGATCGCGCGCAAGCACATCGAGAACCATCTGCAGGGCTGCAAGGTGGTCGGCGAGGAATACTTCCCGCTCGGCTCGACCCAGTTCAACTCGGTCATCAACAAGATCAAGCTGACCAAGCCGGACGTGATCTACGCGATCATCGTCGGTGGCTCGAACGTCGCATTCTACAAGCAGCTCAAGGCGGCCGGCATCGACCTGTCCAAGCAGACGCTGCTGACGATCTCGGTGACCGAAGACGAGATCGACGGTATCGGCGGCGAGAACATCGCCGGCGCCTATGCTTGCATGAAGTACTTCCAGTCGCTCGACAATCCGAACAACAAGGCCTTCGTGCCCGCCTTCAAGAAGATGTGGGGCGAGAAGACGGTGATCGGCGACGTCACCCAGGCTGCCTATCTCGGTCCGTGGCTGTGGAAGTTGACGGTGGAGAAGGCGCAGAGCTTCGACATCGACAAAATCGCGGCGGCTTCCCCTGGCGTCGAGTTCAAGGGCGCGCCGGAAGGTTACGTCCGGATCCACGAGAACCATCATCTCTGGTCGAAGACCCGCGTCGGACGCGCCAAGGCCGATGGCCAGTATGAGCTGATCTACGAGACCGCCGATCTCGTCGAGCCGGATCCGTTCCCCAAGGGCTACCAGTGAGCCAGTAGCCCGCATGAGCGGAGCGATATGCGGGACCGTCCCGGGTATCGCGACCGCCCGCTCGGGCTACGAAGCTCCACAACGCATCGTGGCCTGGACGTCAGCGCCCACGCCACGGAACGAGCGTCGCTTGACCGGCGGCGCGTGCCCCTTGGAATGACGGAGGACCAGATGTTCGGCGACTATTCGATCAGCGATCTCGGCGCCATCCTTGCGATGCAGGGATTTGCCGGGCTCATCCTGTTCTCCGTCTATGTGCTGATGGCGCTGGGACTTGCCATCATCTTCGGCCAGATGGGCGTCATCAACATGGCCCATGGCGAGTTCATGATCCTAGGGGCGTACGTCACCTGGATGACGTCGAACGCCGTGCAGCACGTCGCGCCCTGGCTGTTCCCCGGTTACTTCTTCATCGCAATGATCCTCGCGTTCATTGCTTCGGGCGCGCTCGGCATGCTGGTCGAGTGGGCGCTGATACGCCATCTCTACAAACGCCCGCTCGACACGCTGCTGGCGACCTGGGGCCTTAGCCTGATCCTGCAGCAGGCCTATCGTTCGATCTTCGGCGCGCGCGAGGTCGGCGTCGAACTGCCGGAATGGATGATGGGCTCCTGGCAGGCGACCGACTCGATCCAGATCCCGATCAACGGCATGTTCGTGATGGCGCTGACCATCCTGATCACGATCGCGGTCGCCTATGTGCTGTTCTGGTCAAGCTGGGGCAAGCAGGTACGCGCTGTGGTGCAGAACCGCGTGATGGCGGGCGCCGTCGGCATCAATACCGAGAAGGTCGATCGTTACACCTTCGGCCTCGGCTGCGGCATCGCCGGCATCGCCGGCTCGGCCTTCACCATGATCGGCTCGACCGGGCCGACCGCCGGCCAGCTTTACATCGTCGACACCTTCCTGGTGGTCGTGTTCGGCGGCGCCGCCTCGCTGTTCGGCACCATCGCCTCCGCCTTCTCGATCTCGCAGACCCAATCGACGCTGGAATTCTTCCTGTCGGGATCGATGGCCAAGGTGATCACGCTGCTGACGATCGTCGCGATCCTGATGGTGCGTCCGCAGGGGCTCTTCGCGCTCAAGGTCCGCAAATAAGAACAAGCAGGCTGGTCATGATCATCAACTCGCGCTTTTTCAATCGCTCCGAACTGCTCGGCTTCCTTGCGCTCGCGGTGCTGTTGTTTCTCGTCCTGCCGCTGTCGCTGGATATCTTCCGCCTCAACCTCGTTGCCAAATATCTGACCTACGCCTTCGTCGGGATCGGCCTCGTGCTGTGCTGGGGCTATGGCGGCATCCTGAGCCTGGGGCAGGGCGTGTTCTTCGGTCTCGGCGGCTACTGCATGGCGATGTACCTGAAGCTCGAGGCGTCCTCGGTCGCGAACACCAAGATCCAGTCGACGCCGGGCATTCCCGATTTCATGGATTGGAACCAGCTCACCTCGCTGCCTTTCCTCTGGAAGCCGTTCCACAGCTTCCCGGTCACGCTGCTGGCGATTTTGCTGGTTCCCGCGGTCTTCGCGCTGATCATCGGTGCCGCGATGTTCAAGCGTCGGGTCGGCGGCGTGTACTTTGCCATCATCACGCAAGCGATCGCCGCGATCCTCACTATTCTGATTGTCGGGCAGCAAGGCTACACCGGCGGCATCAACGGCATTACCGACTTACGCACGCTGCACGGCTGGGACATCCGCACCGATCACGCCAAGTACATCCTGTATTTCGTGGAGGTGGCATTGTTGTTCGGCTGCATCTGCGCCGCGCAGTTCATCCGCCTGACAAAACTCGGGCGCATCCTGGTGGCAATGCGGGAGCAGGAGGATCGCGTGCGCTTCTCCGGTTACAGCGTCGCCAACTTCAAGATCTTCGCGTTCTGCGCCGCGGCGGTGTTCGCTGCGATCGGCGGCGCCATGTTCACGCTCGAGGTCGGCTTCATGTCGCCGTCCTTCGTCGGCATCGTGCCGTCGATCGAGATGGTGATCTACACAGCGGTCGGCGGCCGGATGTCGATCTTCGGCGCAGTCTGGGGCGCACTGCTGGTCAATTTCGCCAAGACCAGCCTCTCGGAGTCCTTCCCGCAGCTCTGGCTGTTCGGCCTCGGCGCGCTGTTCATCGCCGTCGTGCTCGCCTTCCCGAACGGGCTCTCCGGCATCTGGGCGGACCACGTCCAGCCGCGCATTGATGGCCTGCTGGCATCACGCAAATCGAAATCGGCGGCCGGCCTGATCGCCGACGGCGCACCGGCCGAGTGAGGAGGGATCATCATGCTTGTCGGCCATCAGCCCAAGGACTTCCTGCTTGCGGTCTCCGGTCTCACTGTGTCCTTCGACGGCTTCAAGGCGGTGAACGATCTCTCCTTCTATGTCGAGGAGAACGAGATCCGCGTCATCATCGGCCCAAACGGCGCCGGCAAGACCACGGTGCTCGACCTGATCTGCGGCAAGACCAGGGCCACGTCCGGCTCGATCCAGTTCCGCGGCCAGGAGCTGACGAGGTTGCGCGAGAACGAGATCGTGCAGGCCGGGGTGGGGCGCAAGTTCCAGACGCCGTCGGTGTTCGAGGATCTCACCGTGTTCGAGAACCTTGAGATTTCCTTCCCGCGCGGCCGCACCGTGTTCGGCTCGCTGACCTTCCAGCGCGACGACACCGTCAGGCAGCGGGTCGAGGAGGTCGCCGAGATGATCTTCCTGAAGGACAAGCTCAACACCTATGCCGACCAGCTGAGCCATGGCCAGAAGCAGTGGCTCGAGATCGGCATGCTGCTGATCCAGGACCCGGACCTCCTGATGCTCGACGAGCCGGTCGCCGGCATGAGCGTGTCCGAGCGCGCCAAGACCGCCGAGCTGCTCAACCGCATCATCAAGGACCGTTCGGTCCTGGTGATCGAGCACGACATGAAGTTCGTCGAGGACATCGCGCACAAGGTCACGGTGCTGCACCAGGGACAAATCCTGTCTGAGGGAACGATGGAGCACGTCAAGAACGATCCGAAAGTCATCGAAGTGTATTTGGGGCACTGACGGATGATGACGAATGTCACAGGTCTAGCCGCGAACTCGGTCCACCTCTCCCGTAGGGAGAGGTCGAATTGCGCAGCAATTCGGGTGAGGGGTATCGCGCTCCCGTGGGACCTGAAGGCCCTCACCCGGCGCTGCGCGCCGACCTCTCCCCGGTGGGGAGAGGTGGAGTGTGCGGCTCTGCCGGACACTTCAACGCACATCTCGCAATAGGAGGCGATCTCATGTTGGCAATCTCAGATCTTCACGTCGCCTATGGCCAGAGCGAGGTGCTGCACGGCCTCAATGTCTCGGTCGCGCCAAACGAGATCGTCGCGATCATGGGCCGCAACGGCATGGGCAAGACCACGTTGATGAAGTCGCTGATGGGCATCCTGCCGGCCAAGAGCGGCAAGGTGACCATGGACGGCACCGAGCTCGGCGCGTTGAAGAGCTACGAGCGGGTGGCGAAGGGGCTCGCCTACGTGCCGCAGGGCCGCATGATCTTCTCCACCATGACCGTCAAGGAGAACATCGAGACCGGGCTCGTGGTGTCAGGCGGCTCCGAGGTGCCGGGCGATATCTACGAACTGTTTCCGGTGCTGCTCGAGATGAAGGAGCGCCGCGGCGGCAATCTCTCGGGCGGTCAACAGCAGCAGCTCGCGATCGCCCGCGCGCTGGCGACCAAGCCCAAGGTGCTGCTGCTCGACGAGCCGACCGAAGGCATCCAGCCGTCGATCATCAAGGACATGGCGCGCACCCTGAAGCGGATCCGCGATGAGCGGGGACTGTCGATCGTCGTCTCCGAGCAGGTCCTGAGCTTCGCGCTCGACATCGCCGACCGCGTGCTCGTCATCGAGAACGGCGAGATCGTTCGCGACGATCCACGCGCCAGCGTCGATGCCGCGCAGATTTCTAAGTACCTGTCCGTCTAACTATCGGTAACCCAAGGGGAGCATCGCGATGCCAGATACACTGATCAAGGTCGATCTCAGCAAGTCGGCCTATGAAAACGACAAGATCCATAACCGCTGGCATCCGGAGGTTCCGATCGTCGAGTGGGTCAGCCCCGGCGACGACTTCATCATCGAGACCGTCGACTGGACCGGCGGCTTCATCAAGAACAACGATTCCGCCGACGACGTGCGCGACATCGACCTCTCGATCGTGCACTTCCTGTCCGGCCCGATCGGTGTCAAGGGCGCCGAGCCCGGCGATCTCCTCGTCGTCGACCTGCTCGACGTCGGTCCGTTGAAGGAGAGCCTGTGGGGCTTCAACGGCTTCTTCTCCAAGCAGAATGGCGGCGGCTTTCTCACCGACCATTTCCCGCTGGCGCAGAAGTCGATCTGGGACATCAAGGGCCTCTACACCTCGTCGCGTCACGTCCCCGGCGTCAACTTCGCCGGCCTGATCCATCCCGGCCTCATCGGCTGTCTGCCCGATGCCAAGATGCTGGCGGCCTGGAACAAGCGCGAGGCCGAGCTGATCGCGACCAACCCGACCCGGGTGCCGGGCCTCGCCAATCCGCCGTTCGCGCCGACCGCGCATGCCGGCCAGGCCAGGGGTGACGTCAAGGCCAAGATCGGCCTCGAGGGCGCCCGCACCGTGCCGCCGCGCGAGCATGGCGGCAATTGCGACATCAAGGATCTGTCGCGCGGCTCGAAGATCTACTTCCCGGTCTATGTGCCGGGCGGCGGGCTCTCGATGGGCGATCTGCACTTCAGCCAGGGCGACGGCGAGATCACCTTCTGCGGCGCGATCGAGATGGCCGGCTGGCTGCACATCAAGGTCGACGTCATCAAGGACGGCGTCTCGAAATACGGCATCAAGAACCCCGTGTTCAAGCCGTCGCCGATCACGCCGAATTACAAGGACTATCTGATCTTCGAGGGCATCTCGGTCGACGAGGCCGGCAAGCAGCACTATCTCGACGTCCACATCGCCTATCGCCAGGCCTGCCTGAACGCGATCGAGTATCTGAAGAAGTTCGGCTACTCCGGCGCCCAAGCCTATTCGATCCTCGGCACCGCGCCGTGCCAAGGTCACATCTCCGGCGTCGTCGACGTGCCGAATGCTTGCGCCACGTTGTGGCTGCCGACGGAGATCTTCGACTTCGACGTCATGCCGTCGTCGGCGGGACCGATCAAGCATATCGAGGGCGACGTGCAGATGCCGATCTCGCCGGACAAGTAATCCTTTAGGTGATCCCTGCGCGAAGGGTGCGGACGGCTGCGTATCTGCCGCCCCGCATCCATCGCCGGATGTCACGCACGACTGCGCGAGGATTAAGGAAATGCCAATCTACGAATATCTCTGCAACGACTGCGGTTCCTTCACCGACATGCGGCCGATGGCGGAATGCGACCTGCCGCAGGATTGCCCGCAATGCGAGGCGACGTCGCCGCGTGTGATCCTGACTGCGCCGGCGTTCTTCTGCATGCCCTCGGACAAGCGCAAGGCGCACGCTACCAACGAGCAGAGCCGGCACGCGCCGAAGACGCTCGATCAGTACAAGGCCGCGCATGGGCCAGGCTGCGGCTGCTGCTCCACCGGAAAGAAGAAGCCGGCGCGACTGATGACCAAGACGAAGAACGGCGCCAAGGGCTTTCCGACCGCGCGGCCCTGGATGATCAGCCACTGACGGCGTGGTTGACCGTCTGCTCTCCTCAAACTGGCGCTGCTTCGTCATGGCCGGGCTTGTCCCGGCCATCCACGTCTTTCTTGGCCGATCGGAGCAAAGACGTGGATGCCCGGCACAAGGCCGGGCATGACGGAGCTAGTTAAGAAATCTCGATGTCATTGATCGCATTTCGAAACAGGCTCTCAGGCCTGCTCGGCGACTTTCAGCGCCTCGGTGCGGATTTCCTCGACCAGCCGCTCCTTCAGGGCAACGAATTCGGGTGTGGTCTTGATCTTGTAGGACCGGGGATGCGGCAGGTCGACCGCGATCTCGGCCTTGATGCGGCCGGGGCGCGCGCTCATGACGATGACGCGGCTGCCGAGGAAGATCGCCTCCTCGATGTCGTGGGTGACGAACAGCACCGTCTTCTGGTCGCGCTCCCAGATCCCCAGCAGCATCTCCTGCATCAGCGCGCGCGTCTGGTTGTCCAGCGCGCCGAACGGCTCGTCGAGCAGCAGGATCTTCGGATCGTTGGCCAGCGCGCGGGCGATCGCGGTGCGCTGCTGCATGCCGCCCGACAGCTGCTTGGGCCAGTGATTTTCGAAACCCGAGAGCCCGACCCGGCGAATGAAGGCGTCGGCGATGTCATGGCGCTCGGCTTGCGCAACGCCGCGCTCGCGCAGGCCGAAGGCGATATTCTCCCGCACCGTCAGCCACGGAAACAATGTGTAGGACTGAAACACCATGCCGCGATCGGCGCCGGGGCCGGTGACCTCGCGCCCGTCGAGCGTGACCCGTCCGCCGGTCGGCCGGTCGAGCCCGGCGACGATCCGGAGCAAAGTAGACTTTCCACATCCGGAGGGGCCGAGGATGGTGACGAAGTCGTTGTCGCCGACGTCGAGCGTGGTCGGCTCGAGCGCTCTCGTCGGCGCGTTGCCGGCGCGGGCGGGGAAGGTTCGCGAGACCTGATCGATCCTGAGCGCGGTCATGCGAGCTTCCACGGGAACAGCCAGGCATTGAAGGCCTTAAACAGGAAATCGGAGATCAGGCCGATCAGCCCGATCACGATGATGCCGAAGATGATCTGGCCAGTGTTGAGCAGCGCCTGGCTGTCGGTGATCATGTGCCCGATGCCCGAGGATGAGCCGATCAATTCGGCGACGATAACGTAGGTCCAGGCCCAGCCCAGCACCAGCCTGAGGATTTCAGCGATCTCGGGCGCGGCGGAGGGCAGCAGCACGCGGCGGATTATGCCGCGGTCGCGGGCGCCGAGCGTGTAGGCGGCCTCCACCAGGTCGCGCCTTGTGGCACCGACGGTGACGGCGACCATCAGGATGATCTGAAACACCGCGCCGATGAAGATCACGAGCAGCTTCTGCAACTCGCCGATGCCCGCCCACAGGATCAGCAGCGGGATGAAGGCGGATGCCGGCAGATAGCGCGCAAAGGACACAAACGGCTCGAGAAAGGCCTCGATCGGCTTGTAGGCTCCCATCAAAACGCCGAGCGGCACCGCGATGACCGCAGCAAGCACAAACCCGCCGATCACGCGCCAGATCGTCATCCCGATGTCGAACAGAAAGCCCTGCTTGGCGAGCAACTCATAGCCCTCCTGTACCATGGTCAGCGGGTTGGCGAGGAAGGTCTTGGACACGTGGCCGCCGAATGTCGCCCAGGACCAGAGGGCGACGAACAGCACGAAGAAGGCGAGGCCATAGGTCACGCGCTGCTTCGATGTCGTGGGCTCGAGAGGACGCATCAAAATGATCCGGGCGTATCTTATGCGGCGGTCCCGCCCGCTGTGTAGCGAGGCGGGACCGGCCGAAATGGTTGCTGCGTTACTTGATGAAGCTGGCGTCGTAGATGTCCTCGACCTTCGGCGCGGCCTTGATGATGCCGACCTCGAGCAGCAGCTCGGCAGCGTCCTTGTTGAAGGTGAGGAAGTCGCCGGCGAAGAATTTCTGGTTGGCGGCCTTGTCCTGCCAGCGCAGATACTTTGCCGAGTTGCCGAACTGCTCGCCGCTCTGCTTCACGTCAGCGCCCATGATCTCATAGGACTTGGCCTGGTCCTTGGCGATCATGTCGAGCGCCTCGAAATAGCTGTTGGCAAGCGCCTGTGCCGCTTTCGGATTGTCGGTCAGGAATTTCGGCGTGCAGCCGAAGGTATCCATCACGATCGGGTAGTCGAGTGTGGTCGCGATGATCTTGCCCTTGTCGGGAGCGGCGCGCACCGTTGACAGATAAGGCTCGTACGTCATCGCGGCATCGTTCTGGCCGGAGACGAAGGCCTGCGCCGCGGCTGCGGGCTCCAGATTCACCACGGTGACGTCTTTCACCGTGAGGCCGTTCTTCTTCAGCATCCACGCCAGCGCGAAATAGGGCGAGGTACCCGGCGCCGAAGCCGCGACGGTCTTGCCCTTCAGGTCCTTGATCGCGGCGATGTCGTTGCGCACGGCCATGCCGTCGGCGCCATAGCTCTTGTCGAGCTGGAAGATCTGCTTGGTCGCGACGCCATTGGCGTTCCAGGAGATCCAGGTCTCGACCGTCGTCGCCGCACACTGGATGTCGCCCGACGCAATCGCGAGATGGCGGTCCTTCTGCGGGATCTTCTTCAGGGTCACGTCGAGGCCGTTCTTCTTGAAGATGCCGGCCTCCTTGGCGAGCGTCAGCGGCGCGAAGCCGGTCCATCCGGAGATGCCGACGCCGACCTTGACGTCATCCGCGAACGCGGCGGTGGACGCGAGCAACACTGCGATTGCGGGCAATAGCTTGAAGGAACGCATGATTGTCGACCCCTTGAACGATGGATTGAACCCAGTTGATGTCTTCACGGCAGTCGCGGCGGTGCCGCATGAAGCATGTCGGCGGACGATGGCCCATGATGCATTGCATGAAATATGCCGCGCAAGGCGTCCTCAGCCTCCCTTGAAGCGAGCCACCAGGCGGTGCGTCTCGCCTGGATAATGCAGCCGCACCGCCGTCACCGTGCGCGCGCTGCGCCAGGTGTAGCGGTCGATCACGAGGCAGGGCGCGCCGACCGCGATGTCGAGCGCCTTTGCCGTGCGGTCGTCGGCGACGACGGCGCTGATGGTATGCTCGGCTTCGGTCCACGGCACGTGATGCAGCAGCCATGATCCCGGCGGTTCGCGGGCGAAGTCCGCGTCGGCAGCCTCCGGGACCGTGGAGAGATCGATCAGCCTGTCCTCGACGGCGAACGGCACGTTGTCGGCGCTGTGCCGGCAGGCGATCGCGACCACCTTGCCGGCCGTGCTGACGCCGAGCCGGGCGCGATCGGCCGATGTCGCGGTGCGGCGCCGGCATTCGATCAGCTGATAGCCGTAGCTGCGGCCGAGCGCGGTGATCTCGGCGCGGATGTCGGCGATCTTGAGCACCGCCGACAGATGCTGCGGACGGCGCACGAAGGTGCCGGCACGGCGCCGCCGCTCGATCAAATCGGCCTGCGCAAGTTCCGACAGCGCCTTGTTCACCGTCATGCGCGAGCAGCGATAGCGCGCCATCAGCTGGTGTTCGAAGGGGATGCGATGCCCGGGCGGCCATTCGCCGGTCAGGATCCGCGTCTCGATGTCGAGCCGGATCCGCTTGTAGAGTGTCGGCTTGCCGGCTGCATTCGGCTTGGGCTGGTCGGAGGCGAGACTCACGCGACGAGCCTCCGCACGCTGGCATTGAACTGCTCGCGCGCCTTGTCGCGCAGCCGGTGCCGGCCGCCTGCGACCACCTTGTCGCCGCCGGCCCAGACGCAGTCGATCGCGTCGCTGCCGGTTGCAAACAGCCAGCCATCGAGAACCGCATCGCCCGACCGTCCCGCGAGGGACGGATGCGCGGTGTCGAGGCTGACGATGTCGGCGCGTGCGCCGGGCGCGAGCCCGGCCTTGGTCTGTGCCAGAGCTTGCGCGCCGCCAGCCAGCGCCTGGTCGAACAGGGCACGGCCGGTGGATGTGCCCGGACGCCCCGAGAGCACATTGCGCTCGCGGTGTTTCAGCCGCTGACCGTATTCGAGCTGGCGCAGCTCGTCGGCGACGCCGACCAGCACATTGGAATCGGTTCCGATGCCGAACCGGCCGCCCGCGGCGAGGAATTCGCGCGCCGAAAAGATGCCATCGCCGAGGCTTGCTTCGGTGACGGGGCAAAGGCCGGCAACCGCGCCGCTGCGGGCGAGCGCTGTGACTTCCTGCTCCGTCATGTGAGTCGCGTGAATCAGGCACCAGCGCTGATCGACGGGCGCATGGTCGAGCAGCCATTGCACCGGCCGCCGCCCCGACCAGGCGGAGCAATCCTCGACCTCGCGCACCTGTTCGGCGGCGTGGATGTGGATCGGATCCGCCCCGGCCAGCGGGATGATCGCCGCCAGCTCATCCGGCGCCACGGCGCGCAGGCTATGCGGAGCGATGCCGATGTTGGCGCCGGGTAGATCTCGGATTGCCTCGCGCGAGGCGGCCATCAGCGCGGCGAACTGATCGACCGGGCAGATGAAGCGGCGCTGCCCGGCATGTGGTGCGGCGCCGCCGAACGTGCTGTGGGCATAGAAGCTCGGCAGCAGCGTGAGCCCGATGCCGGAGGCGCTGGCGGCCTCAGCAATGCGCACGGCCATCTCGGCGAGATTGGCGTAAGGCGCGCCGTCCCGATCGTGATGCAGATAGTGAAACTCGCCGACACGGGTAAAACCCCTCTCGAGCATCTCGACATAGAGCAGGGTGGCGACGGCGGCGACGTCGTCCGGCGTCATGGTCAGCGCGAAGCGATACATCGTCTCGCGCCAGGTCCAGAACGTATCGGTCGTGTCGCCGCGCAGTTCGGCAAGACCGGCCATGCCGCGCTGAAATGCGTGGCTGTGCAGGCTCGCCAATCCTGGAACCGCCATTTGGTGACGTTCGTCGCCGGCGCTAGGCGCAACGCCCGCCGTCACCGAAGCGATCGCGCCATCGACAACGACGACCTGCACGTCATTGGCCCAGCCCGAAGGCAGCAGCGCGAATGCGAAATGCAGTCGTGTCATTTTTCCACGCCGGCTGGACAGAACCCGGACACGATTATATGTCTAGACATATAAGTCAAGCATCCCACATCGAGGGGACGATCGCATGGCAGAGCGCTTCGACCGTATCTGGCACAACGCCCGGCTCGCCACGATGCGCAGCGACCGCACTGATCTCGGCGAGATCGAGCGGGGCCTGATCGCGGCGCGCGACGGCCGCATCGTCTATGCCGGCATGCAGTCGGATTTTCCCGTGGATGCGGACGCTGTTGAACGGACCGATTGCGGCGGCCGCTGGATCACGCCCGGACTGGTCGATTGCCACACCCATCTCGTCTTCGGCGGCAATCGCGCGCACGAGTTCGAGCTGCGCCTGAAAGGCGCGAGCTATGAGGAGATCGCGCGCGCCGGCGGCGGCATCGTCTCGACCGTCGCGGCGACGCGCAAGGCGACCGAGGCGGAGCTCGTCGCCGGTGCGCTGCCGCGGCTCGATGCGCTGATCGGCGAGGGTGCAACCACCGTCGAGATCAAGTCCGGCTATGGCCTCAATGCCGAGACCGAGATACGGCAGCTGGCGGCGGCACGCAGCCTCACCCGCCTGCGGCAGGTTGCGATCCGCACGTCGTTTCTCGGTGCGCACGCGCTGCCGCCAGAGGCCAATGGCGACAACGACGGTTACATCGATCTGGTTTGCAACGAGATGCTGCCGGCCGTGGCCAAGGCCGGCCTTGCCGACGCCGTCGACGGCTTCATGGAGGGGATAGCGTTTTCCGGAGAGCAGACGGCGCGAGTCTTCGAGGCGGCGCGTGCGCTCGGACTGCCCGTCAAGCTGCATGCGGATCAGCTGTCCAATCTCGGCGGCGCGGCGCTGGCCGCAAAATTCTCGGCGCTCTCAGCCGATCATCTCGAACACACCGACGAAGCTGGCGCCGTGGCGATGGCGAAGGCCGGCACCGTGGCGGTCCTGCTGCCCGGCGCGTTTTATTTCATTCGTGAGACGCACAAGCCGTCGGTCGAGCTGTTTCGTAGCCACGGTGTGAACATGGCGCTTGCGACCGATTGCAATCCGGGCAGCTCGCCGCTCACCTCGCTGCTGCTGGCGATGAACATGGGTGCAACGCTGTTCCGGATGACGGTCGCCGAATGCCTCATAGGGGTGACTCGGGAAGGGGCCCGCGCGCTCGGCATGCTTGCCGAGACCGGTACGTTAGAGGCCGGCAAGTGGTGCGATCTGGCGATCTGGGACATCGAGCGTCCGGCCGAACTGGTTTACCGCATCGGCTTCAACCCGCTGCACAGCCGGGTGTGGAGGGGACAATGAGCGATCGGGATGCGCCTGTCGTCGTGACGCCCGGAACCGTCGGCCTCGACGTCCTGGCGCGCGTGATCGCGGGCGCGCCCGTCGTGCTCGATCCATCGTGCTGGCCGCGCGTCGAGGCTGCCGCGCAAATCGTGGCGAAGGCGGCGCAGATCGACGTTCCCGTCTACGGCATCAATACTGGTTTCGGGAAGCTGGCATCGACGCGCATCGCGCCCGACCAGACTGCACTGCTTCAGCGCAACCTCATCCTGTCGCATTGCTGCGGAGTCGGTTCGAACACGCCCGAGCCGATCGTGCGTTTGATGATGGCGTTGAAAGTGATTTCGCTCGGTCGCGGCGCGTCCGGCGTGCGCCGCGAGGTGATCGAGCAGTTGCAGGGCATGCTGGCGCGCGGTGTCTATCCGCTGGTGCCGCAGCAGGGCTCGGTCGGTGCCTCCGGCGACCTGGCGCCGCTCGCCCACATGACCGCGGTCATGATCGGGGAGGGGCAGGCAATCCTTGATGGCAGGCTTGTGCCGGGGCGCGAAGCGCTTGCCGCTGCCGGCCTCGCGCCGCTGACGCTCGGCCCCAAGGAGGGGCTCGCGCTGATCAACGGCACGCAGTTTTCCACCGCCTACGCCATCTCCGGCCTGCTGCGTGCGCATCGCCTGGCGTGCGCCGCGCTGGTGACCGGTGCGCTGTCGGTCGATGCGGCGATGGCCTCAACGGTGCCGTTTCGTCCCGAGATCCAATCCTTGCGCGGCTATGATGGGCAGATCGCTGCGGCCGCGGCCCTGACCGCGCTGCTCGACGGCAGCGACATCAGACAATCGCATCTCGAAGGTGACGAGCGCGTGCAGGATCCTTATTGCTTGCGCTGCCAGCCGCAGGTCGCGGGCGCCGTGCTCGACCTGCTCGCGCAAGCCGCGCGCGGACTGACCGTCGAGGCCAATGCCGTGACCGACAATCCGCTGGTCCTGGTCGAGACCGGCGAGATCGTCTCGGGCGGCAATTTCCACGCCGAGCCGGTGGCGTTCGCTGCCGATCAGATCGCACTGGCGCTCTCGGAGATCGGTGCGACCAGCGAGCGCCGGATCGCGACCCTTGTCGACCCGGCGCTGAACTTCGGGTTGCCGCCGTTCCTGACGCCGGAGCCCGGCATCAATTCCGGCTTCATGATCGCCGAGGTGACGGCCGCGGCGCTCTATGCCGAGAACAAGCAGCGCGCGATGCCGTGCTCGATCGATTCCACGCCGACCAGCGCCAATCAGGAAGACCACGTCTCGATGGCCGCGCATGCCGCGCGCAGGTTGTCGGACATGGCCGACAATCTCGCGGCCATCCTCGGCATCGAGCTTTTGGTCGCGGCGCAGGGCATCACGCTGCGCGCACCGCATGCGACCAGCGCGCCGCTCGCCGCGGTCATCGCCGCGCTGCGCGCGCATGTTCCGGCACTCGCCGCCGACCGCTACATGGCCGACGATCTTGCGCGGGCCGCATCGCTGGTCGAAGCCGACGCGCTGCCTGCCGCAGCGATCGCGGTTCTCTCATCCGACCCGTTTCCAAAACTTGCTTAGCCGACAGGGGCATCCGTCATGAACCGCCGACTGGATAATGAACGCATCATCCGTGCTCCCCGCGGCACCGACATCAGTGCCAAGAGCTGGCTGACCGAAGCACCGCTGCGCATGCTGATGAACAATCTGGACCCTGATGTCGCCGAGCGCCCGAGCGAGCTCGTGGTCTATGGCGGCATCGGCCGTGCGGCGCGCGACTGGGAGAGCTTTGACCGGATTGCCGCGTCCTTGCGCAAGCTCGAGGGTGACCAGACGCTGCTGGTGCAGTCCGGCAAGCCGGTCGGCATTTTCCGCACCCATGCCGACGCGCCGCGCGTGCTGATCGCGAACTCCAACCTGGTGCCGCATTGGGCAACGCTCGATCATTTCAACGAGCTCGACCGGCAGGGCCTGATGATGTTCGGCCAGATGACGGCAGGCTCCTGGATCTATATCGGCAGCCAGGGCATCGTGCAGGGGACTTATGAGACGTTCGTCGAGGTCGGCCGCCGGCATTATGGCGGCAGTCTCGGCGGCAAATGGATCCTGACGGCGGGTCTCGGCGGCATGGGCGGTGCGCAGCCGCTGGCCGCGACGATGGCCGGCGCCTCGATGCTCGCGGTCGAATGTCAGCCGAGCCGCATCGAGATGCGGCTGCGCACGGGCTATCTTGACCGCCAGGCGACGACGCTCGATGACGCGCTGGCGATCATTGCTGAAGCGGTCAAAAGCCAGAAGCCGGTGTCGGTCGGCCTGCTCGGCAACGCGGCCGAGATCTTTCCGGAGCTGGTGCGCCGCGGCGTGCGCCCGGACATCGTCACCGACCAGACCAGCGCACATGATCCGATCAACGGCTATTTGCCGAAGGGATGGACACTCGCCGATTGGGAAGCCAAACGCGCGGCCGACCCGAAGGCTGTTGAGACGGCGGCCAAGACCTCGATGGTCGATCACGTCCAGGCCATGCTGGATTTCCACGCGCAGGGAATCCCGACGCTCGATTACGGCAACAACATCCGTCAGATGGCCAAGGACATGGGCCTGAAGCAGGCGTTCGATTTTCCGGGATTCGTTCCGGCCTATATCCGCCCGCTGTTCTGCCGCGGCGTCGGACCGTTCCGCTGGGCCGCGCTGTCGGGCGATCCCGAGGACATCTTCAAGACCGATGCCAAGGTCAAGGAGCTGATGCCCAACGACAGCCACCTGCACAACTGGCTCGACATGGCCAAGGCGCGCATCAAGTTTCAGGGACTGCCGGCACGGATTTGCTGGGTCGGGCTCGGCGACCGCCATCGGCTTGGCCTTGCCTTCAACGAGATGGTGGCGCGCGGCGAGCTCAAGGCGCCGATCGTGATCGGCCGCGATCATCTCGACAGCGGCTCGGTGGCGAGTCCGAACCGCGAGACCGAGGCGATGCGCGACGGCTCCGACGCGGTGTCCGACTGGCCGCTACTCAATGCACTGCTCAACTGCGCGAGCGGCGCCACCTGGGTGTCGCTGCATCACGGCGGCGGCGTCGGCATCGGCTATTCGCAGCACGCCGGCATGGTGATCGTCGCTGACGGCACGCCGGAGGCGGCGCGCCGGCTCGAGCGTGTGCTATGGAACGACCCGGCGACAGGCGTCATGCGCCACGCCGACGCCGGCTATGACACGGCGATCGAATGCGCACGCGCGAACGGGCTCGATCTGCCCAGCCTGCGCTGATGGGATCCCCCTGATCGGGAGTTGTTCGTGGTTCAGCGGCATCTCCCGATCGGGATGCAGGTTAACGAGCAATCTCGTCGCAGCTCTCTCAACCTTCCGGTTGATGGACGCGCGGTGACCGGCCGGACATGCCTTGATACGGGAAATCGGCGGTGCAGCTACCGGAGATAGGTGGTCCGTGGAGCGCTGCGCCTGTGATCCGTCGCGGGTGACACAAGTCTGCCTGCTTTCGCGTCAGCTTCGCTGACAGGATGAGCGGCCAGGGTCCTTGTCTCGCGGCAGATGGCATGCAATCTTCCGCAGCCGGCAATGCTGTTCGAGAGCAACAAGAACAATAATCCCTCTCGTCCCTCCAATTCTGTCGAGGGCCTGATCATGTCGAACCTTACCCAAACGACATCCGCTCCGTGGCGGATAGGAGTGCTGTTCTCGCGAACCGGCTTCATGTCGGTCATCGAGGAGACCCAGTATCAGGGCACGCAACTCGCGATCGAAGAGGTGAATGAAGCGGGCGGCGTGTGCGGCCGCGAGCTGGTTCCCGTTGCCTATGACCCCGGATCGGACTCGGCCGCCTATGGCCATTACGCCAAGCGGCTGATGATCGAGGATCAGGTCAGCACGATCTTCGGCTGCTACACCTCGTCGAGCCGCAAGGCGGTGCTGCCGGTGGTCGAGCGGCTGAACGGTCTGCTCTGGTATCCGACGCTTTACGAAGGGTTCGAGGCGTCGCCCAACGTCATCTACACCGGCGCCTCGCCGAACCAGAACAGCCTCGCGCTGTGCCGCTATTTGATGGATACGTTCGGAACGCGGTTCTATTTCGTGGGGTCGGACTACATCTATCCGCGCGAGTCCAACCGGGTGATGCGGGAGCTGCTCAAGAGCAATGGCGGCTCGGTCGTTGGCGAGCGCTATGTCAATGTCTATGCGCGCTGGCAGGATTTTGTGCCGATCATCCAGGATATCAAGCGTGTCAGGCCCGACGTGATCTTCTCGACCGTCGTCGGGGAGGGCACGGTGTTCCTCTATCAGGCTTATGCCAATGTCGGGCTCGATCCAAAGCAGGTGCCGATCGCCAGCTTGACCACGACGGAAGCGGAAATCGCCGCCATGGGCTTCGACGTCGGCGAGGGACACGTCACGGCGGCATCGTACTTCCAGGGCGTCGAGGGCAGCGCCAACAATGCGTTTGTGCAGCGCTTCAAGAAGCGGTTCGGCGCCGATATCTCGACCAATATGTGCGCCGAGGCGTCGTACTTCCAGCTGCATCTGTTCGCCAAGGCGCTCGAGCAGGTCAATTCACTCGACACCGAAGTGCTCCGCTCGATGGTGTTCGGCACCAGCTTTGATGCACCGCAAGGTGCAGTCACCGTCAACCCGATGTCGGGTCATACCGACCTCTGGACCCGCATCGGGCGCGCCAACCGCCAGGGACAGTTCGATGTCGTCAGCCAGTCGAAGGAGCCGGTGCATGCGGATCCGTTCCTGATCGGATATGGTCGTGCAACGCAAACAGGAAGCGTCCAATGAACGAAATGTCGCGTAAGCCGTCGCTGAGCCGAGACGTCGGCGGACGCAAGACCATGGTTCAGGAACTTGCCGATTTGTCGGCGGTGGTGGTCGCGCCGGTCGACGATCAGGTCGGCATGTTGCTGCGCGAGTTGCAGCGGTTCCGGATGCGGGTGCGGCAGGTCTGGCCGATGCCCGAGAGCGTGCCGGCCGATGCCGACGTGGTGTACTGCGAATATTCTCCTGACCTGGCGCGGCGCCTGCCGTGGATTCCCGGCGACGCGCGCTCGGCGCTGGTTGTGATCCTGCCGGCGACGGAAACCGTTCACGCCGATGCGCTATGTCATGCGACGCCGAACGCCGTGCTGCCGCGGCCGTTCACGCAAAATGCCGTGTTGTCGAGCCTCGTGCTGGCGCGTAGTCAATTTGGTTATGAACGGCGGCTTCGCAGCAAGATCGAGAAGCTCGATGACAATCTGCGCTCGATGCGCACGGTGGAGCGCGCCAAGGCGATCCTGATGGCGACGCGGCAGATGCCGGAAACCGAAGCCTATGGCTTCATCAGACGACAGGCGATGGATCGTCGCGTGTCGGCAAGTGCAGTCGCCGCGGCGATTGTTGACTCGTTCGAACTGCTTGGCTACGATCATCAACAGTAAGCCCCAATAGCGGGGCCGGCGGCGACAGCGCCGCCTTCGACACAACCGGCAACAAAGCCCTCCCAATGCTCGCGTAAGCGCGCATCGGGAGGGCTTTTTGTTTTTTCAGTCCTGAAGGGAGCGAGGGATGAGCATTTCACGGCGGACTTTGCTGAGGAATACCGCGGCGCTTGGCGCGTTCGCCGGCGCCGGACTGCCGCACATCTGGATCAAGAACGCCGACCTCGCTTTTGCCGCCGGCGGCGAGATCAAGGTCGGCGTGCTGTTCTCCCTGACGGGAACGACCGCAATCATCGAGGAATCGCTCAACAAGGCGACTCTGCTCGCCATCGAGGAGATCAACGCCGCAGGCGGCATCAAGGGCAGCAAGATCGTGCCGATCGTCGAGGACCCCGCGTCCGATCCGGCGACGTTCTCGGAGAAGGCTCGCAAGCTCGTCGTCGGCGACAAATGCGTCAGCGTGTTCGGCTCCTACACCTCGGCGAGCCGCAAGGCGGTGCTCCCGGTGTTCGAGCGGCAGAACAATCTCTATTGGTATCCGACGCTCTATGAAGGCCGCGAGTGCTCGAAGAACGTCATCTACACCGGCGCGGTGCCGAACCAGCAGCAGGACGAGTTCGTGCCCTGGCTGGTCAAGAAGTTCGGCAAGAAGTTCTACCTGATCGGCTCCAACTACATCTATCCGAAGGAAGAGAATAACTACTGCAAGAAGCTGCTTGAGAAACTCGGCGGCGAGGTCGTGGCGGAAGAATATGTGCCGCTCGGCCATTCCGAATTCTCTTCCGTCATCAACAAGATCCGCTCGACGCAGCCGAACGTGATCTTTTCCACCGTGGTCGGCGATTCCGTGGTCGCGCTGCATCGTCAGTACAAGGCGGCCGGCCTCGATCCCGAGAAGATGCCGATGGCGAGTCTCACGACCTCCGAGAACGAAGTCGCTGCGATGGGCGGCGAGGCGGCCGCCGGTCACTTCACCTCGGCGCCTTACTTCATGGTGCACAAGTCGCCGGAGAACGAGAAGTTCGTCGAGGCCTACAAGAAGCGTTGGGGCGCCGACAAGGTGACGCATTTCGTGTCGGAGGCCTGCTACTTCCAGACCTACCTGTTCAAGCAGGCGGTCGAGAAGCTCGCGACCAGCGATCTCACGCCCCCGAACATACGCGACGCGGTCAAGGGCCAGGAAGTGATTGCACCGCAGGGCAAGGTCCGGATCGAGCCGGAGAACCTGCACACCTGGTTGTGGCCCAAGATCGCGCAGGCGAAGTCGAACGGACAGTTCGAGATTCTGGTCGAGGCCAAGGAGTGGCTGAAGCCGGTGCCTTACGCGGCCTATCCCGGACAGTCATGCACCGAGAAGGGCCTGGTCGAGAAGAGCTGACGACGGGGGCTGACGAAGGCCGTCGGCGTGCGGCGCCGGCGGCCAGCGTCCCGAAACGAATGCTGCCTGTCGCTCGAACGGGCGCGAGGGGCAGGGCGCACAACGCGAACATCGAAAGCGGATCCCGACGTGGACCAATTCATCGAACAAATCGTCACCGGCCTCAGCATCGGATCGATCCTGCTGCTGGTCGCGCTAGGCCTGTCGATCATCTACGGCTCGATGGGCATCATCAATCTCGCCCATGGCGAGTTCGTGATGCTGGGCGCTTACACGGCCTGGGTGTTCCATACCTATCTCGGGCTCGGCCTGCTCGCGAGCCTGGTGCCGATCTTCTTCGTGGTCGCCGTGTTCGGCTGGGTCATCGAGCGCTATGTCCTGAGCCTGCTCAACAACCGGCCGCTGGATACGATCCTTGCGACCTGGGGCGTCGGCATCATGCTGCAGCAGGCGGTGCGGCTGATGGTTGGCAGCGAACTGCGCTACGTGCAACTGCCGCCGGCGCTGTCCGACAGCATGGACGTGTTTGGCATCTCGGTATCGTCCTATCGGGTGTTCCTGTTCGTGGTGTCGATCGCACTGTTCGTGGCGACCTGGTTGCTGATGAATCGCACCACGGTCGGAATGAAGCTACGCGCGATCATCCAGGACCGTTCCGTCGCTGCCTCGTTCGGCATCAACGCCAAACGGGTCTATGCGCTGACTTTCGCCTATGGCGCCGGACTGGCGGGCCTGGCCGGCGCGCTGGTGTCGCCGCTGAAGAGCGTGTCGCCCGATATGGGCACCGGCTATGTGGTCGATGCCTTCATGGTGGTGGTGCTCGGCGGCGTGCAGAGCCTCGCCGGCACCGTGGCGAGCGCCTTCATCCTCGGCGAGCTCTCCGGCGGCATTGCCTTCCTGCAGAACGACACGGTGGCCAAGGCGATCGTGCTGCTCGCCATCGTCGTGCTCATCCGTTTCCGCCCCGAGGGGCTTTTCACCGCACGCGTGCGGGCCTGAGACAGATCGCTCATCTATGCCGTCGCATGTTCCCAACTCCAGCGGATTGCAGCGCCTGATCGCGCAGCTTGCGCCTCTGCTGATCGTCTGCGCCGTGGTGTTCGCGCTGCCGGTGCTGCTCAACAACGACTTCCTGCTCAACAAGGTCGCGCGTTATCTGGTGCTGGGGATTCTCACGGTGTCGCTCGGGCTGTCCTGGGGATTCGGCGGCATCCTGAACCTCGGCCAGGCGATGAGCTTCGGGCTCGGCTCCTACGCCATGGCAATGGCGCTCAAGCTCAAGACCGTGCCGGTGCATACGGGAGCGAGTGGACTGCCGGACTTCATGGTCTGGAACAATGTCCAGCATTTGCCGTGGTTCTGGGAGCCCTTCCGGTCGCTGACCTTCGCGATCGCCGCGGGCCTGATCGTGCCGGCGCTGGTTGCGGCGGCGCTCGGCTGGTTCATGTTCCGGGGGCGCGTCACCGGCGTCTATGTCTCGATCATCACGCTCGCCACCATGGTGGTGATCAATCTCGTGATCATCGACCAGCAGAGCTACACCGGCGGCTTCAACGGCATCACCGATCTCGCCCAGCTCGAGATCTTCGGCGTCGCGTTCGATGCTTATGGCCGCGCAACCTACTATCTTGTGGCCAGTTGTGTCCTGCTCAGCCTGCTTGTCGCCTTTGCCTTCACAAGAACCAAGGCCGGCCTGATTGTACAGGCGATCCGCGACCATGAGAGCCGGGTGCGCTACTTCGGCTACGACGTCGCGCTTTACCAGATCTTCGTGTTCGCGCTGTCGGCGGCGATCGCGGGCCTTGCCGGCATGCTCTACACGGTGGTGATGGAGTTTGCCTCGCCGACCTTCCTCGGCGTGCAGCTCTCGCTTTCGGTGGTGGTGTGGTGCGCGGTCGGCGGCCGGCAGAGCCTGGTCGGTGCGTTCCTTGGCGCGGTGCTGGTGGCGGGCATGCAGGGCGCGCTGTCGGAGTCCGCAGCATTCCTGGAGACCTGGACGCTGGTGATGGGCGCGCTGTTCGTGCTCGTGGTGCTGTTCCTGCCGAAGGGGCTCGCCGGCCTTGCGCAGGTCGTGCTGCGCTGGATCGCGCTGCGGCGGCACGCTGCCGCGGGCGGCGTGGCGCAAGGCGTCGGCCAGACGGAGGGCAGCACATGAGCTCCCATCTCGATCTACGCGATGTCTCGGTCAGCTTCAACGGCTTCAAGGCGCTCAACAGTCTCAATATGAGCGTGCGCAAGGGCGAGCTGCGCTGCTTGATCGGGCCGAACGGGGCTGGCAAGACCACGGCGCTGGACATCATCTGCGGCAAGGTCAAGCCGAGCGCCGGCACAGTGAGCTTCGATGGCACCGCGCTGCAGGACCTCGAGGAATACGAAATCGCCCGCGCCGGCGTCGGCCGCAAATTCCAGGTGCCGAGCGTGTTCCGCGAGCTCACGGTCAGCGAGAACCTTGAAGTGGCGCGAGCGCGTCGCACCTCCGTGCTTGGCAATTTGCGCTGGAGTATCGGCAATTCAGGACGCAAGCATGTCGAGCGTCTGGCCGAGCTGGTCGGGCTCACCGAGCAGCTCGACCGGCCGGCCGCCTATCTGTCGCACGGTCAGACCCAGTGGCTGGAGATCGGCATGCTGGTCGCCCAAGACGCCGAGCTGATCCTGATGGACGAGCCCACCGCGGGCATGACGGCGCAGGAAACCCGCAAGACCGCCGAACTGTTCGCACGGCTGAAGGGCAAGCACACGCTGATCGTGGTCGAGCACGACATGGGCTTCGTCAAGGCGATCGGCGACATCATCTCCGTGATGCATATGGGCCAGATGCTGGCCGAGGGCACCGCGGCGGAAGTGGAAGCGCATCCGGAAGTGCGCCGCGCCTATCTCGGATCGGGAGGCATCAGCCATGCTTGAGCTGACCGACGTCGACGCCTTCTACGGCAACAGCCGCGCCCTGCAGGGCATCAACCTGATGGTTGGCAATGGCGAATTCCTCTCGGTGCTCGGCCGCAACGGCGTCGGCAAGACCACGCTGATGCGCAGCATCCTCGGCCTGATGGACCGGTGCACCGGACGGCTGTCGCTCGACGGCGCCGACATCTCGCCGCTGCGGACCTATCAGCGCGCCAAGGCCGGTATTGCCTACGTACCACAGGGCCGCGGGATTCTGCCGCGCTTCACCGTGCGGGAGAACCTGACGCTCGGAACCTTCGCGGCGAAATCGGCCAACGGCATCGAGGAATGGGTGCTCGAGCTGTTTCCGGTCCTCAAGGATTTTCTCAATCGCTATGGCGGCAATCTCTCCGGCGGCCAGCAGCAGCAGCTTGCGATCGCGCGTGCGCTGCTGGCCAAGCCCAAGGTCATCCTGCTGGACGAGCCGACCGAGGGCATCCAGCCAAACATCGTCGAGCAGATCGAGGACGTGATCGTCAGTCTCAATCGCGAGCGCGGCATCACGGTCGTGCTGGTCGAACAGAATGTCGCGTTCGCGCGGCGCGCGTCTCACCGCTTCGCGCTGCTCGAAAAGGGACGCGTCGTCGCCAAGGGCGCGATCGGTGAGCTCACCGATGATCTCATCCAGCTGCACATGGCCGTGTAGCGGGACTTATCGTTCAGGAAAGGGAGTCGAGACATGTTGCATGGAGACATATCGAGCAGCAAGGACACGGTCGGCGTTGCCGTGGTGAATTACAAGATGCCGCGCCTGCACACCAAGGCCGAGGTGCTGGATAACGCGCGCAACATCGCCAAGATGGTCGAGGGCATGAAGCTTGGCCTGCCGGGCATGGACCTCGTGATCTTCCCGGAATACTCGACCCACGGCATCATGTACGACTCCAAGGAGATGTACGAGACCGCGTCGTCGGTGCCGGGCGAGGAGACCCGCATCTTCGCCGACGCCTGCCGCAAGGCCAAGGTCTGGGGTGTGTTCTCGCTGACCGGCGAGCGCCACGAGGAGCATCCCAACAAGGCGCCGTACAACACGCTGATCCTGATGAACGACAAGGGCGAGATCGTCCAGAAGTACCGCAAGATCATGCCGTGGGTGCCGATCGAGGGCTGGTATCCCGGCGATTGCACCTACGTCTCGGACGGGCCCAAGGGGCTGAAGATCAGCCTGATCATCTGCGACGACGGCAACTATCCGGAGATCTGGCGTGACTGCGCGATGCGCGGCGCCGAACTGATCGTTCGCTGTCAGGGCTACATGTATCCGGCCAAGGAGCAGCAGATCCAGATCTCGAAGTCGATGGCCTGGGCCAACAACTGCTACGTCGCGGTTGCCAACGCCTCCGGCTTCGACGGCGTCTATTCCTACTTCGGCCATTCCGCGCTCATCGGCTTCGACGGAAGGACGCTCGGCGAGTGCGGTACCGAGGAGAACGGCATCCAGTACGCGCAGCTTTCGGTGTCGCTGATCCGCGACGCCCGCCGCAACATGCAGTCGCAGAATCATCTCTTCAAGCTGATGCACCGCGGCTATACCGGCCTGATCAACTCCGGTGACGGCGATCGCGGCCACGCGGTCTGCCCCTACACCTTCTACAAGAACTGGATCACCGACCCCGAGGGGACACGGGAAATGGTCGAGGCCATGACCCGTCCGACCGTCGGAACCGACGAATGCCCGATCGAGGGCATTCCGAACCAGAAAGTCGCACATCGTTGAGTGACATCGATGATCGGCGCCGGCGCGATGTTTCGCGCCGGCGTGGTTCGATGCAACGGCGGACACTTCCTCGCGAAGGAAACAGGGGGACATCATGAGCGGCCAATCGAATAGCGGGCTGGTTCAGCAGACCGAAGGGCAGATCGACGATCTTCTCGGCCATGAATTCGAGCACGAGCCGGTGCCGATGAGCGCCCGGCGCAGCGCCTTCTCGGTCACGATGGTATGGCTGGGCTTTCCGATGATCATCACCGGCGCGATGACCGGATCGCTGCTGGTGCTGGGTATGGGATTCAAGAATGCGCTGGTGGCGATGATCATCGGCAATCTGATCATGTTCGCCTATGTCGGCGCGCTCGGCCTGATCGGCACGAGGCGAGGCATGAACTTCGCGTTGATCGCCAGCATCGTGTTCGGAAAGAAGGGCTATGTGCTGGCGTCGGGCCTGCTGTCGACGCTGCTGCTCGGCTGGTATGCGGTGCAGACCGGCATCACCGGCGCATTGATCTCCTCGACTTACGGCCTCAACTATGTGGCGATGACCATCGTCGCGGGCGTGCTCTATATCGGGATTACCTTCGTCGGCGTGAAGGGATTGCACTGGATCGGGCTGGCGTCAGTGCCGATGTTTGTCGTGCTCGGCCTCTGGGTCGCGGCCGATGCCGCCTCGACCACGACGTCGGCGGCGATCTTCGGCTATACCGGCAATAATGGCGTCGCCAGCATGTCGATGGGCGTCGGGCTTACGGTGGTGCTCGCGCTGTTCATCGACGCAGGCACGGTGACGGCGGACTTCAATCGCTGGGCGCCGAGCACGCGGTCCTCGCTGTTCGCCACGTTCAGCGCGTTTCCGTTCGCCAATCTGGTGGCAATGCTGGTCGGCGGCGTGATGACGGCGGCGCTCGCCGTGCCGAACGCCAACCCGTTCGGTGTCGACAACATGTTCGGCTACATGAACGGCAAGCAGCTCACCTGGCTGAGCATCCTCGCGTTCATCTTCCTCTATGCCAATCTCGGCTCGGTCTGCTCGCATTGCCTGTACAACGCAGCCACCGGCTGGTCGCGCATCCTCGGGACCAATATGCGGCTAATGGCGGTGGTGCTCGGCGCTCTTGGCATCCTGGTTGCTGCAGGCAATGTCTGGGCGTTCTTCATCCAGTGGCTGTCGCTGCTCGGCATCCTGGTGCCGCCGATCGGCGCGATCATCCTGGTCGATCAGTACCTGCTGCGGGCCGAGGCGCGCGCGGACGTCGACTGGCGTGCGAAGCCGTTCATCGCCTGGGGCATCGGATCGCTGTGTGCCTTTGCGGTTGAAAACCTGATGCCGGGACTGTCCACTGCGATCTCCGCCGCGGTGGTCGCAGGCATCGTGTACGGGGCGATTGCACGGGTGGAGTCTTCCACGGAAGAGGTGGCGCGTCCGGCGTAAGCGATCAGCTCGATCAAGCAAGAAGGGTATATCAATGTGCGTCGACTATCAGATCCATGATCTCGGCAATTTGACCTTGCAGCGCGGCGCGACCATTCGCGATTGCAAGCTCGCGTACAACACCTATGGCCAGCTCAACGCGGCCAAGGACAACGTCATCGTCTATCCGACCTGGTACTCCGGCCAGCACTACGACAATGAATGGCTGATCGGACCGGGCAGGGCGCTCGATCCGGCAAAGTACTTCATCATCATTCCGAACATGCTCGGCAATGGGCTGTCGTCGTCGCCGAGCAACACGCCGGAACCGTATAATGGACCGCGTTTCCCGCAGGTGACCGCCTATGACAATGTGCGCGCCCAGCACCGGCTGGTGACCGAGAAATTCGGCATCAAGCACATCCGTCTCGTCGTCGGCTGGTCGATGGGCGCGTTGCAGACGTTCCATTGGGGCGCGCTCTATCCGGACATGATGGACCTCTTGGCGCCGTTCTGCGGCTCGGCCAAATGCTCGCGCCACAACTTCGTGTTCCTCGAAGGCGTCAAGGCGGCACTCACGGCGGATGCTGCGTGGAAGGAAGGCTGGTACACCGACAAGCCGGCCCGCGGCCTGCGTGCTGCCGCGCGTGTCTATGCCGGCTGGGGCTTTTCGCAGGCCTTCTATCGCGAGCAACTCGACATCAAGACGCTGGGCTATTCGTCGCTGGAGGATTTCCTGGTGGCGTTCTGGGAAGGCTTCTTCCTGCCGAAGGATCCCAACAACCTGCTAACCATGCTGTGGACCTGGCAGCACGGCGACATCAGCGACAACGAAATCTATAACGGCGACTTCAAGGCCGCGCTGCGGGCGATCAAGGCCAAGGCCTATGTCATGCCGGGTCAGACCGATCTCTATTTCCCGCCGGAGGACAGCAAGTTCGAGGTCGAGAACATGCCGAACGCCAAGTTCGTGGCGGTACCGTCGATCTGGGGCCACTTTGCCGGCGGGCCGGGGACCAATCCGGTCGATGTCGACTTCATCGACAGCAAGCTCAAGGAGCTGCTCGCATCGTGATATCGACCGGTTGCGAACGGCTGCCTGCGCGATCATGGGAGGCGTGAGCTTGTCCAATCCCGCTTTGCTGCTTGACCAGTACCGCATCCGGGAAGAACCGTATTATCGGCCGCTCAAGGATGAGGTCGAACTGTTCGGTGCAGCCTATGCCAACCGCATGCCGGTGATGCTGAAAGGCCCCACCGGCTGCGGCAAGACCCGCTTCATCGAATATATGGCGTGGCGGCTCGGCCGCCCGCTGATCACGGTCGCCTGCCACGAGGACATGACGGCGGCGGATCTGGTGGGGCGCTGGCTGCTCGATGCGGAGGGCACGGTGTGGAGCGACGGGCCGCTCACGACCGCAGTGCGTCTTGGCGCGATCTGTTACCTCGACGAAATCGTCGAGGCGCGCCAGGACACGACGGTCGTGATCCATCCCTTGACCGACGATCGTCGTGTGCTGCCGCTGGAAAAGCGTGGTGAATTGATCCACGCCCATTCCGACTTCCAGCTCGTGATCTCCTACAATCCGGGCTACCAGAGCGCGATCAAGGACCTCAAGGAATCCACCAAGCAGCGCTTCGCGGCGCTGGATTTCGGCTATCCGGACCGGCCAGCCGAGACCGAGGTGGTGTCGCGCGAAGCCGGTATCGAGCCGAACCTCGCTGATCTCCTGGTGAAGATCGCCCAGCACAGCCGCAACCTGAAGGGTCAGGGGCTCGACGAAGGCGCCTCGACCCGGATGCTGGTCAATGCCGGCCGCCTGATCGGATGCGGCATCAGCCTCGAAAAGGCCTGCGAGACGACGATCGTCGTTCCCCTGACCGATGATGCGGACACCAGGAACACGTTGCGCGACGTGATCTCGGCCTGTGGGTAAGTGGAAGATAGCAGGTGGCGGTCGCGCAAATCAGTTCGCTCGATAGCTTCCGGTCCGGACGTCGGCTTGCGGCCCTCTTGCGCGGCCATGACGATGTAGCTGCGGCGGTGCAGGCGGCGCGGGCTGCCCTGCAGCGAACTGGTTGGTTCGATGATCTGGCGGTCTGGGACGAGGCCGTGCACGCCCTGTTCGAGGCCAATCTCGGTCAAGCCGTGGTGCAGGGCTTTCTGCATCTATCGGAGCAATGGCCGGCGCAGCGATCGCCCGATGATCTGATCGCGATCGGCCGTGCGGTCAGAGACATCGGCTGCAGCGCCGGAAGCCGCGTCGCCCATGCGCTGCTGAGCGAATTGTCCAAGGTGCTGCCGCGGCTTGCAGGTGCAGGAGAACTCGCCGCGGTTCTTGCCGCGCTCGACCAACTCGCAGCTAGCGGTCCGGAGTCGGCGGGCCTCGCGATCGGCCGGCTGGGGCAGTTTCTGGCGCATGCCGGCGGCGAGGAGTTTGCGGCGTGGGTCTCCGCGGGCTTGCGCGCCAGTGGCGGTCGCGCATCGCGCCGCCGCGCCTATTTCGCGCTCGACGATCAGCTTTCGGCGCAGCTGTTCGCGGCCGGCCGGAGCGGGGATGATTTCGCGCGACTGGAGAAGCGCCTCGCTGCAACCACGATTGCGTTGTGGAACAGGAAGCCGCGTTTCCGCAAGCTTGCCGTTGCACCGACGCCGGTGCCGCGGCGGACCTCACTTGCCGCCGGCCTCATCGGTCTTCCGCAGACTTTTCCCGGCTTCGAAGGCGAGGCAGCGGAGGCCGTCTATCTCGCGGCGGTCGCGCATGCCGGCGCGCATCTGGTGCACTCCACCGCCCGCTTTCCGGTGGGGCGACTGAAGGCGCTGCAGATCGCGCTGGTCTCGCTGATCGAGGATGCCCGGGTCGAGACGCTGGCGCTTCGCGAGATGCCCGGGCTGCGCCGGCTGTGGCTGCCATTTCACAGCGCGACGCCAGCCGGCCAGGCAACCGCAGCCGGACTGATGATGCGGCTGGCGCGGGCGCTGGTCGATCCCGATTATCAGGATCCGGATGCCTGGGTGACCAAGGGACGTCAGCTGTTTGCCGCCGCCGCCGGCTGCTGGACCGATCCCGCCATCAGCCGCGAGATCGGTGGCTTGCTCGGCAACGACATCGGGCAGATGCGGCTGCAGTTCAACGCCAAGAGCTATGTCGCCGAACCCGCCTATCGCGACGATAATCTGGCGCTGTGGGATTTCGGCGACCAGCCGGACAGTCCGGCCGAGACGATCGAGCTTGCCGTCGATTCCGTACGGATCGAGCGGCGCGACGATGCGGGTGGCCAATCGGCCGACGATGACGCCAAGCCGGATGAGACGCTGCGCGCGAAGGCCGCCGCGGTCACGCTGCTGGACGGGTTTCCGGTCGCGACCTATCCGGAATGGGACTATGCGGCGCGTACCGAGCGGCCGGATTGGACCACGATTCTGGAAGCCGATGCCGCCGTTTCCGCGCAGCCCTTCGATTCCTCGACGGACGCCGAGGCGATGCGCTGGATCACGGAGTTGACCCGCGACGCGTCGATCGGCCGCCGCATCAGACACAAGGGCCAGCGCGACGGCGACGCCCTCGACATTGACGCGGCGATCGCCCTGACGATCGAGCGGCGCACCGGCAACATCAGCGAGCCCAGGGTCTACCAGCGCGATGCGCCGGGACCGCGCGATCTCGCCATCCTGCTGCTGCTGGACCTGTCGCAATCGACCGCCGACCGTGACCGCCGCGGCCGGACGGTCCTCGACGTCGAACGCAAGGCGGCCGCGCTCATGGCGGCGGCGGTCGAGGCCGCCAACGATTCGATCGCGGTGCACGGCTTCAGCTCCGACGGCCGCGAGCGCGTGCGCTACCTGCGCATCAAGGGCTTTGCGGAGCCGATGGACGCCGTGGTTCGCGCGCGCCTCGCGGGCCTAGGCAGCAGCCATTCCACCCGGCTGGGTGCAGCATTGCGCCATGCCGGGGGCTACCTCGCGGAACGACGGGCGTTCCGGAAGGTGCTGCTGGTTCTGACCGACGGCGAGCCGTCCGACGTCGACGTGCCGGATGCGCAATATCTCGTCGAGGACGCGCGCCGGGCCGCCCAGCAGCTGCGGCGGCGTGGCACCGACATCTTTGCCTTCGGAATCGGTGAGCACAGGTTTCCCCAGCTCGATCGGATTTTCGGCGAGCGCTATGCGCTCCGCGTGCCGCGTATCGAGGTGTTGCCGCAACGGGTGATGCAGCTCTACGCGGAACTGAAGAAATAGTCGCAGGAGCTATCCGGTTGCCCGGGGCAGGGAGCCCTTTGCGGTGATCTCCGCCGAGAGTTCCTCGATCGTCTTGCGCTGCTCCATGGCGGCGCGGCGGATCAGCGCAAACGCAGACGGCTCGGCCAGTGCATGGGTGTGCATGACCTGAAGGACCGCGGCAAGCACGACGCGGCGGGATCGCAGCCGCTGCTCCAGCTTGAGCACCTGTTGCTTCAGCTCGCTGGTGCGCTCGCTTCGCTCGAAGGCCAGGACGAGCGCGGCATAGATGCCGGCTGAGCGCAGCGGCTTCACCAGAAATGATGCAGGATCGAGGTCGAGCACCAGCTTCAGACGGCTCGGCGTCTCGGTGCCAAGCAGGGCGATGACCGGACTTCGTCCAAGCGACGTCCGTTGCGCCGGCGAGGTGAGCGGCAGGAACTCGTCATCGATCAGCGTCACGTCTGGGCGGCAGTCGATAGTGGCGCCGGGCTCCCATGTGACGATCTCGATTCCGAGGCGCTCGAACTGGCGCCTGACGATCGAGGCATCGCGCTCATCCTTGATGGCGACGAGCGCCTTGCGCCCGCGCAGCGAAAATGACGACGGTTTGCTCATTTCACGACCCGCAAATGCGGCGCATTCGGCAACGTTCCATCCCTTGCCGGGCTGGCGGCGATGTCGAGCTGCGTCAGATAAGGATCCGGTCTAACCGGCGCTTCAGCTTCCCAGAAGATGTCAAACTGTCCTTCGGCGTTCGAGACGGCCAGCCGCGGCGTCAGGACGCAGTGGTTGTTGCTGCCGTCGATCCAGACCGGACCTTGCGGCGAATTGTAGCGATGGCCGGCCGCGGCGCGCCGCACCTCGCCGATATCGGATGTGCCGGCACGCTGCAGCGCGCGGGCCAGCAGATAGACCGCGACATAGGCGGATTGCCCGTCGACGGACGGGCTGCTGTGCTCGCCGTAGCGCGCCTTCCAGCGCGCCACGAAGGCCCGGTTCTCGGGCAGGCGAATGCTTTCGAAATAGGCCGACGAGGTGATGCATCCGGCCGATGCGGGACCCGCGATCTTGAGCTCGGGCTCGCACAGGCTGCAGCTCAGCATCGGGATGTCGAGGCCGGCCGCGGCAGTCGCCGCATGAAAGGCGCGGATGAAGTCATAACTCGAACTGCCGACCAAGGTGTTGAAGACGACCGGCGGCCGGCGCCGCACGATCTCGTCCACGATGTGCGTGACCGCGCTCTCACCGAGTTCGAGCAGGCGTTCGGCGAGAATGCGTCCTTTGGCCGCCGTCACCAGCTCGCGGGTGACGCGATTGGTTTCCCAGGTCCAGACGTAGTTGGAGCCGACACAGAAGATCTCGCGCGACAGGTTATCGAGCACGTAACGCACCAGTGGCAGCACGTTGTGATTGGGTGAGGCGCCGACATAGATGACGTTGTCGGAGCATTCGAACCCCTCGTAGCGCGCCGGATACCAGAGCAGGCGGTCGGTACGCTCGACGATCGGCAGCACTTGCTTGCGCGAGGCTGAGGTGTAGCAGCCGATGATGTGCTCAACGCCGACGTTGCGAATGAGGTCGTCGCAGACCGTGTGGTACTCCGAAATGATTCCGCGGGGATCGCGGACATGCGCAGATATCGCGAAGTCGAATTCGTCCTGATTGTTGATTTCGTCGACCGCCATCATGGCGCTCTTCAGGATCTCGCGTCCCATGGCCTGATAGGGCCCGTGCTGCGAGCAGATGATGCCAACTGGAATGGAGGGCTTGGTCATTGAGTACTTTCGGCGGCGCAACGCATCAAGGAAATCATCTTCGCAGAGGTCGGTGCAAGAGGTCATGCCGATTTGCTGCGCATGCACCTCGCGAAATTTGTGCAGCCAGCCTCGTTGACAACGCGCTGCACACCTCCTTAGAATTTTCTCCTACAGGGTTTCCTGTCGAACCTTGCGTGCGTCGATTTGGCCGATGACGTCCCGATCGCCGCGCAGAGTGCTCCGTTCGACTCCGGACCCATGCGATAGTTCATAGCCGCGGCATTTGGGCCATTCGTCACCTTCGTTTCGGAGGGGCGGGTGGCTTTTTGCTTTTGCCGCTAAACAAATTGGCGACACGTCCGTGCCGCCAAGCCGGAGGCGCATGCGCGGTGATGGGCAGTGCCTGCGCTTGCGTCATGTCAAGTGCGGGGATGAGAAACGATGCCGACGACGGATCTTCACTATCTCGGGCTCATTGAGATCGGGCAGCAAATCCAGGCCAAAAAGCTCTCGCCGGTCGAGGTGACCAAGGCGATGCTCGGGCGGATCGAGCAGCTCGACGGCAAGCTCAAGAGCTACGCCTATGTGATGGGCGAGGCGGCGCTGGCCGAAGCGGCTGCAGCCGAGAAGGACATCGCGTCCGGCAGGATCAAGGGACCGCTCCACGGCGTGCCGATCGCCGTCAAGGATTTGTGTTGGGCCAAGGGCGCGCCGGCCGCGCACGGCATGACCATTCATCGGGACTTCCGGCCGAGCGAGGATGCCACGGTCGTCGCGCGGTTGAAGGATGCCGGCGCTGTCATCCTCGGCAAACTGCAGCAGACCGAGGGCGCTTATGCCGACCATCATCCGAAGATCGATCCGCCGAAGAATCCGTGGAATGCGGATTTGTGGTCGGGCGCATCGTCGAGCGGTTCCGGCGTCGCCACCGCCGCGGGGCTTTGCTTCGGTTCGCTTGGCACCGATACGGGCGGCTCGATCCGCTTTCCCTCGGCCGCCAACGGCATCACCGGGCTGAAGCCGACTTGGGGACGGGTGAGCCGTTATGGCGCGTTCGAACTCGCGGCAACGCTCGATCACATCGGGCCGATGGCGCGCAGCGCGGCCGATTGCGGCGCGATCCTCACCGTGATTGCGGGCCAGGATCCCAAGGACACCACCTCCGTGCCGCTGCCCGTGCCGAACTATCTCGCCGGCCTGTCCGGCGATCTGCGCGGCGTGACGATCGGGGTCGATCGACGCTGGACCAGCGAGGGAACCGACGAGGCTGCCGGCAAGGTGCTCAGCGAAGGGCTGCGCGTTGCCGCCGATCTGGGTGCGAAGATCAAGGACATCACCTTCCCTGATCCGAAGGCCGTGATCGAGGATTGGTTCCCGCTGTGCGGCATCGAAGTGGCGGTCGCGCACGAAGAGACCTATCCCGCACGCAAGGACGAATATGGTCCGGCGCTCGCCGGCCTGCTCGATCTCGGCCGGGCGCAATCCGGCATGAACTATCAGAAGATCGTGCTGCGGCGCGAAGCATTCCGCGGCGCGGTGCGGCTGTTGTTCGAGACGGTCGATCTGATCGCCGTCCCGGCCCAGGCGTTCGCTGCGCCGACATTGGCCAAGATGGCGGCGCTGGGTGAGGACCCGTCGCTGATTACCGGGCTGCTGCGCTTCACCTGTCCGTTCGACATGACCGGCAGCCCGACCGTGACGCTTCCCGGCGGCTTCGCGCCGAACGGCGGGCCTGTCGCCTTCCAGTTCGTCGGCCGTCACTTCGACGAAGCAAGCCTCGTTCGCGCAGGCGATGCCTTCCAGCGCGTCACCGACTGGCACAAGCGCCATCCCGCGATCTGAATTGAGGAGCCGACCGCATGACCGAAGATTGGTTGAAGAGTTCCATCATGGCCAAGCGCGCCCTTGCCAAGGGCGCGACCGGTACGACCCATAGCCTGACGATCGAGCAGCAGGGCGGCTTCCATTACGTCTATGGGCCCTATGCCAAGCCGACCATGTCGATCGACCCGGGCGGGGTGGTCGTTGTCGAAACCGAAGACGCCTTCGGCGGCGTGCTCACCAGCGAAAGCGACAGTCCCACGGCGAAACTGAACTTCCCCTACCTGAATCCGCAATGCGGGCCGATCGCGGTCAAGGGCGCCAGGAAGGGCGATTGCCTCGCCGTCTATATCCGCGACGTCGAAACCCGCGGCGCGCAGCCGGCCGGAACGACCTGCATCATTCCGGAATTCGGCGGCCTGGTCGGGACCGCATCCACGGCGCTGCTCAATCCGCCGCTGCCGGAACGCGTCAGGAAGCTGCATGTCGACCGCAACGGCGTGCGCTGGAACGACAAGATCACGCTGCCCTATGAGCCGTTCATCGGCACGATCGGCGTATCGCCTGAGATCGAGGCGATTTCCTCGCTGCAGCCCGATTATCACGGCGGCAACATGGACCTGCCCGACGTTGCACCCGGCGCGATTATCTATCTGCCGGTGCATGCCGAAGGCGGGCTGCTCTATGTCGGCGACTGCCACGCCACGCAGGGCGACGGCGAGCTCTCGGGCGTCGCGCTCGAGCAGCGCGCGACGGTGACGCTGCAGATCGATCTGATCAAGAACTGGAGCTTCGCCTGGCCGCGGCTCGAGACGCGCGACTTCATCATGACGATCGGCAGCGCACGCCCGCTCGAGGACGCTGCGCGTATCGCCTATCGCGAGCTCGTGCGCTGGATGAGTGCCGATTACGGCTTCGACGAAATCGACGCCTACATGCTGCTCAGCCAGGCCGGCCGCATGCGGCTCGGCAACATGGTCGATCCCAAATACACGATGGGAGCGTCGATCCTGAAGAATTACCTCAAGGCGTGACTTCAAACATCCTTCAACGACAGAGGACATCACGATGTATTCGGGGCGTATAGTCGGAATGGCTTTGCTTGGTGCAATGCTCGGGACCGCGGCAATAGGTGCCGCCCAGGCGGCGGAGCCGCCGCTGAAGGTCGGCTTGCTGGAGGACGTCTCCGGCGACCTCGCCTTCATGGGCATGCCGAAGCTGCACGGCTCGCAGCTGGCGGTCGAGGAGATCAACAAGAGCGGCGGCATTCTCGGCCGGCAGATCGAGTTGATTCACCTTGATCCCCAAGGTGACAATGCCCGCTATCAGGAGTTCGGCCGCCGGCTGCTCAATCGCGACAAGGTCGACGTGCTGATCGGCGGCATCACCTCTGCATCGCGCGAGGCATTGCGCCCGATCGTCGATCGCACCACCACGCCGTACTTCTATACGAACCAGTATGAAGGTGGTGTCTGCGACGCCAGCATGATCAGCATGGGCGCGGTGCCGGAGCAGCAGTTCTCGACCCTGATCCCCTGGATGGTCCAGAAATTCGGCAAGAAGGTCTATGTCATCGCAGCCGACTACAATTTCGGCCAGATCTCCGCGGAGTGGAACCGCAAGATCATGAAGGACCTCGGCGGCGAGGTCGTGGGCGAGGAATTCATCCCGCTCGGTGTGTCGCAATTCGCGCAGACGATCCAAAACATCCAGAAGGCGAAGCCGGACTGGCTGCTGACGATCAATGTCGGCGCGGCGCAGGACTCGTTCTTCGAGCAGGCGGCCGCGGCCAACCTCAACCTGCCGATGGGCTCTTCGATCAAGATCATGCTCGGCTTCGAGCACAAGCGGTTCAAGCCACCGGCGCTCAACAACATGCATGCGACCGCGAACTGGTTCGAGGAGATCGATACCCCCGAAGCCAACGACTTCAAGAAGCGCTGGCACGCAAAATTCCCCGATGAGCTTTACATCAACGACATGGGCTACAACGCCTACAACGCGCTCTACATGTACAAGGCGCTGGTCGAGAAGGCCAAGTCGACCAAGCTCGAGGACATGCGCAAGGTGATCGCAACGGGTGATGCCTGCATCGAGGCTCCCGAGGGCAAGGTCTGCATCGACCCGAAGAGCCAGCATACGTCGCACCGCATGCGCCTGATCTCGGTCGGGCCCAAGCATGAGGTGACGGTGGAGAAGGACTACGGCACGATCCAGCCTTACTGGCTTGGCGAGATCGGGTGCGACCTCACCAAGAAGAACGACAAGGACCAGTACACGCCGAGTCATCTTCCCAGCAAATCGTGATGCGCACGGGCACGAATCTTGCTCGTGTTTGCATCGCGGCTTTGAGGCGAGCCGGCGCCGCAATGATGCGGCGCCGCGATCAGGGAGACCGGAATGTCGGCTGAACTCTTCTCGGTATTTTATCAGTTCGCCGATGTCTTCGCGTTCCTGATCCTGTCGGCGGCGGGCCTGGCCATCGTGTTCGGCATGATGGGCGTCATCAACATGGCGCATGGCGAGTTCATCATGTGCGGCGCCTACGTCACCGTGGGGCTCGTGAATCTCGGCGTGCCGCTTCCGATCGCGCAGATCCTAGCCGCGCTGACCGCGGGGATCATCGGCATGATCGTCGAGTACCTCGTCGTGCGGCGCTTCTACAAGCGACCGCTCGACTCGCTGCTCGCGACCTGGGGCCTCAGTCTGATCGTGACGCAGTCGATGCTGCTGATCGTCGGGTCCGCGGTGCGCGGTATCGGTACGCCGGAAGGAAGCTTCGCGATCGGGGGCTACACGTTCTCGACCTACCGGCTGGTGCTGTTTGCCTGTGCGGTAGCGGTCCTGGCGGGCCTCTACATCATCTTCATGAAGACGCGCTTTGGCGTGATCGCGCGTGCCACGATGCAGAACGCGGCGATGGCCAAGGCGCTCGGCGCGCGCACCGGGCGGATCTATTCCATCAGCTTCGGCATCGGCACCGCCCTCGCGGGGCTCTGCGGCGCGCTCTACGCGCCGACCATGACGCTGATCCCGACCATGGGCGCGACCTTTGTGGTCGAGAGCTTCGTCACCGTGGTGATCGGCGGCGCCAATGTCCTGCTTGGAACTGCGCCGGCCGCGGTGTTCCTGGCGATGATCCGAATGGCATTGAATGCCAGCTACGGGCAGATCATCGGCCAGATCGGCATGCTGTTTGCTGTCATCCTGATCATACGTGTGCTGCCCGAGGGACTATCCAGCGTGCTGGTTCGTCGTGGGCGCTAGACGGGAATTTCTGATGTTGAAGCTGCTCGAGGGCCCGCAGACGCTCGGACGCGGGAAGATCTTCTGGTCCTGTTTCCTCGCCGTGTTGGCGGGCGCGCTGATCTATCCGCTGTTCGCCGATTCCTATGATGTCGGCAATTTCGCCTACTTCCTGATCTGGATATTCATGGCGCTCGGTCTCAGCCTGATGTGGGGATACGGCGGCATGCTGTCGTTCGGCCAGACCTTCTTCTTCGGCATCGCCGGCTACGGCTATGGCGTGCTCGCCATCAATATGGGAGGGGGAACGACCACGATCGCCGCGCTGGCTCTCTCCGTGGTCATCGCGATGATCGCGGCCGGGATCCTCGGCTACTTCATGATCTGGGGCGGCATCAGCGGGATTTTCTTCGGCATCGTGACGCTGTCGGCAACGCTGGTGCTTGCCTTCTTCCTCGGGCAGACCGCGGGACCCGAATGGCATATCGGTCCGGCCCGGCTGAACGGCTTCAACGGCATGAAGGGGATGGACCCGCTCACGGTCGGCAACTTCGACATCGAGGGCTCGGCGCTCTATTACGTCATGATCGCGCTGATCGTCATCGTCTACATCGCGCTGCGTATGCTGGTGAACTCGAGCATCGGCAACGTGATCGTGGCGACGCGGGAAAATCCGCAGCGCGCCGAGATGCTCGGCTATGACGTCCGCAAGTATCAGCTTTTGACCTTCGTGATCGGCAGCGGCCTCGCAGGGTTGAGCGGCGCGTTGTACACGTCGTGGGGGCAGTTCATCACGCCATCCAGCATCGGCCTGCCGGCGGCGGCGATGCCGATCGTGTGGGTTGCGTTCTCCGGACGCAACGATCTGACTGCGACCTTGGTCGGATCGTTCCTGCTGCTGTTCGGCTTTCAGACCATCACGGTCTACAGCCAGCAGGCGGCGTTGGTGCTGATGGGCGTGCTGCTGCTCGCCACCGTGATGCTGGCGCCGCAGGGCTTCGTGCTCGGCATCGGCAAGCTGGTCGTCAATTGGTGGACCAGGCGTCGGCGCCGCGACGAAGCCCCCGCGCTGGCCGATACCGCCCGCCTGCAATCGGATGAGACCTGAATTATGGCGCTGGTCGATGTGAAAGGTGTCTCCAAACGTTTCGGTGGATTGACCGCCGTCTCCGACGTCGACCTGACGGTCAATGCCGGCGAGGTGCACTGCCTGATCGGGCCCAACGGGGCCGGGAAGAGCACGCTGTTCAAATTGATCGTCGGGCTCTATCCGCCGACCACGGGCAGCATCTTCTTCGACTCGATCGATATCACCGCCGAGCGGCCCTACGCGCGGGTGCAGCGCGGCATGAGCATCAAGATGCAGGCGCCGAGCGTGTTCAAGGAGCTGCCGGTGCGGCAGAACATCCAGATCGCGCTGCAGGAACGCATTTCGGGCTCGGAATGCCGTGCTGAAGAGGAGCGGCTGCTCGCGTTGCTCAATCTGGCTGACGATAGCGGCAAGCTCGCCGGTGCGCTGTCGCACGGCCAGCAGCAATGGCTGGAGATCGGGATGGCGCTGGCGCTGCAGCCGCAGCTGCTGCTGCTGGACGAGCCGACCGCCGGCATGTCGCCGGAAGAGACTTTCAAGACCGGCGAGCTGATCAAGTCGTTCAATGCCAAGGGCATGACCGTCCTGGTCGTCGAGCACGACATGGCGTTCGTGCGTCAGGTCGCCCAGCGCGTTACCGTTCTGCATCTTGGCAAGATCTTCGCGCGCGGCAGCTTGGAGGCGATTTTGGAAGACGAGAAGGTCGCGGAAATCTATCTGGGTAAGACCCATGCCCACTGATCGCATTCTGGAGGTGTCGGGGCTTTGGGCGGGTTACGGCGCGACGCCGATCCTGCAGGGCGTCAGCATGTCGGTCTCGCGCGGCGAGATTGTCGGCGTGATCGGCCGCAACGGCGTCGGCAAGTCGACCCTGATGCGGTGCCTGATCGGACTGCTGCAGACCTGGCGCGGCACCATCAGCTTCATGGATCAGGATGTCACGCAGCTCGAGGCCGATGCGCGAGCGCGCGCCGGCTTCGGTTACATCCCGCAGGGCCGCGACGTCTTTCCGCAAATGAGCGTCGAGGAGAATTTGCAGGTCGGCGAGTTGATCGGCGGGCCCGAAGGCAAGAAGCTGCCCGAGTTGGTCTACGAGTATTTTCCGCGCCTGAAGGAGCGCCGGCGCCAGATCGCGGGCACCATGTCCGGCGGCGAACAGCAGCAGCTTGCGATCGGCCGCGCGCTGATCGGCAATCCGGCGCTGATGATCCTCGACGAGCCGTCCGAGGGCATCCAGCCGTCGATCGTGCAGCATATTTGCGAGGCGCTGAAATCGTTCCGGGCGGAGCTCGGGACCACGATCGTGTTCGTCGAGCAGAACCTCGACACCATCCTGGAGATCGCGCAGCGCTGCTACATCATGGAGAAGGGCAAGATCACGCGATCGCTGGCCGGTGAGGAGGTCAACGCGGACAACGTTCGCGCACAGCTGTTACTGTGATCGACCGCGCGATGCGGTGAAGATCAGTGTGTTGCATAATTGATAATAATGGAGGGAATGGACATGGATCTCGGACTCAAGGGAGCAAAGGTTCTCGTTACCGGCAGCACCAAGGGCATCGGCAGGGCGATCGCCGACACGTTCGCCGCCGAGGGCGCCAATGTCGGCATCTGTGCGCGCAACCAGGGCGACGTCGACGCTGCGGTCACAGCGCTCAAGGCCAAGGGCGTTGCGGCGTTCGGTAGTGCCGTCGACGTCTCGAACGGGCCGGCCCTGAAGGCCTGGGTCGCCGACATGGCGTCCAAGCTCGGCGGCATCGATGTCGTAGTCGCCAATGTCAGCGCACTGTCGATCGGGCAGGACGAGGAGAGCTGGGAGAAGGAATTCTCCACCGACATGATGGGGACGGTGCGCCTCGTCAACGCGGCGATGCCATATCTGGAGAAGAGCGGCGCCGCCGCGATCGTCACCATCTCGAGCGTGTCGGGACGCGAGGTCGACTTTGCCAGCGGTCCCTACGGGACGTTCAAGGCGGCGATCATCCACTACACGCAGGGCCTCGCCTACCAGCTCGCGGCCAAGGGCATCCGGGCCAATTCGGTGTCGCCGGGCAACACCTATTTCGAGGGCGGCGTCTGGAACATGATCAAGGACGGCAATCCCGAACTGTACAAGACCGCACTGGCGCTCAACCCGACCGGCCGCATGGGCACGCCGCAGGAGATGGCGAACGCTGCCGTGTTCCTGGCGAGCAAGGCGGCGAGTTTCATCACCGGGACCAACCTCGTGGTGGACGGCGCGTTGACGCGCGGCGTCCAGTTCTAGGCGGGGCGCGCCGTCAGCAACGTCGCGAGATCGCCGCCCGCGGCGGCGGTCCGGACAGGCATATTCCGACAACAGCAGGGCGTCAGATGTCAGCGGATTCATTGCACTACAAATCCATCACCGAGATCTCGGAGCTCATTCGCCGCAAGGAGGTGAAGCCCTCGGAGATCGCCGAGGCCATGCTGGGCCGGATTGCGAAGCTGGACGGACAGTTTCACGGCTATGCGCTGGTCCTTGCGGAGCGAGCGATGGCCCAGGCCAAGCAGTACGATGCGGAGATCGCCAAGGGCGTCTGGCGGGGCCCGCTGCATGGCGTTCCGATCGGGCTGAAGGACCTCTGCTACACCTCGTTTGCACCGACCGCGGGCGGCACCACGATCCACGCCAAATTCGTACCGTCCTTCAATGCCACGATCGTGGACCGGCTCGAAGTCGCCGGCGCGGTGACGCTCGGCAAGCTGAAGATGACGGAGGGAGCCTATACCAGCCACCATCCGGCCGTTCAGGCCCCGCTCAACCCGTGGAATGTGAACTACTGGGTTGGCTCCTCGTCGACCGGATCGGGCGTCGCGACCTCGGCGGGGCTCTGCTACGGCTCGATCGGCAGCGACACCGGCGGCTCGATCCGCTTTCCGTCGGCGACCTGCGGGTTGACCGGGATCAAGCCGACCTGGGGGCGGGTTAGCCGGCACGGCGTCTTCCCGCTGGCGGACTCGCTCGATCACGTCGGGCCGATGTGCCGGAGCGCTGCGGATTCCGCGGCGATGCTCGGCGTCATCGCGGGCGCTGATATCAACGACCCGACCGCCTTGCGGGCTCCGGTGCCGAGCTATCTGGCTGGAGCGGGCGATGGCATCAGGGGCCTCAGGATCGGTGTTGACCGCAGGTACACCCAGGAGGGCATCGATCGGCAGGTCGTCGCCGCGTTGGTGCAAGCCGAGCGCAAGCTCGCCGATCTCGGCGCCGACATCCGCGAGGTGCATTTCCCGCCCTACCAGAAGTTGGTCAGCCAGTGGATTGCGATGTGCTCGGTCGAGACGGCTGAGGCGCATCTGGACACCTACCCGTCGCGGAAGTCGGAATACGGACCCGACCTCGCGCAGCTGATCGAGCAGGGCCGGGCGACGAGCGGCGTCGATATTGCGGCCATCCATCATGAACGGCTGAAGTTCAGCGGCAGCCTCGCCGCGATGTTCGAAGATATCGACCTGCTGCTGATCCCGACGATGCCGGTGCCGATCCCGACGCTCACCAAGATGAGCGAATACGGCGCCGACCCCAACGTCCTCCTGAGCATTCTGCGCTTCACGGCGGTGTTCGATTTCTCGGGCAGCCCGACCATCACGCTGCCGATGGGCATGGCCTCGGACCAGATGCCGCTCAGCATGCAATTGGTCGGCCCGCATCTGTCCGAAGACGTGCTGGTCCGCGCCGGCGCCGCGTTCCAGTCGGTAACGGACTGGCATACGCGGCGGCCGCCGATCGAATAGGGGCCCTCAACCCGTCTTGTCGACATTCCAGAACAGCGGCACCGGTGCGCGGACGATGTCCTTCAGCGCCTTGCGCGTCGCGGCCGGTTGATTGTACTGCCCGGTCGGGACGTGGGTGACCACCTCGTAGGCGCGTGCCTGGATCTTGTCGGCCAGCGCCTTCTGGTCCGGCGGCGCCGCGGTGCGGGCAAAGCTGTCGCGCAGCCGCTCGAGCTCGGTGTCCTCGACCCAGCCGAAGAAGCCGCCGTTCTTGCCCTTGCCGTTGACGCAGGCGTTACCGATCGGATTGACGAGGTCGGCGCTGGCCCAGGTCGAATGGTAGAGCGACCAGCCGCCCTCGGCCGGCATCGACTGCTTGGCGCGCCGCGCCACCACCGAACCCCAATCCATCGCGAGCAGGTTGACGTTCATGCCGATCGAACGCAGCGCCTCCGCGGTGACCGTGCCGAGAGCGGTGATGATCGGGGCGTCGGTCGCGTGCAGGATCGTGATCGGCTCGCCCTTGTAGCCGCCCTGCTTGAGCAGCTCCCTGGCTTTCGCGGTGTCCGCCTTGGTCGACCATCCGACCGCGCTTTCGAACGGCGTTCCGGCGACGAAGATCGCCGGCGTGATCTTGTAGTAATCGGGATTGCCGATCTGGGTGTCGAGCCAGTCCTTCTGGTTCACCGCGTGCAGCACGGCCTGGCGGATCTCCGGCCGGTCGAACGGCGGCACCAGCCAGTTCATCCGGCACATGCCGGAGAAGCCCAACGTGTTGTAATCGGTCAGCTCGACATTGGAGGCGCGCGCGAGCATCGGATGGTGGTCGTGCGGCGGCACCTCGAAATAGTCGATCTCGTCGTTCATCAGCGCGTTGGTCGCGATCTGGAAATCCGGCACGCTGATCCATTCGTAGCGGCCGATCTTGACCACCTTGCCGCCGCCGGTGCCGTCGGACGGCTCGTCGCGGGAAACGTAGTCCGGGTTCTTCTCATAAGCGGCCTTGACGCCGGGCTGGAATTCCGCCGTCACGAAGCGGAATGGTCCGGAGCCGAGGTGATCTGATATGGCCTGGTCCGCGGGCGTCGCGGCGATCCGCGCCGGCACGATGAAGGGCACATTGGCGGTCGGCTTGCCGAGCGCCGCCAGCACGAAGCCGCACGGCTCCTTCAGCACCATGCGGAAGGTGCGCTCGTCGATCGCCTTCAGCTCGGCGACGAATTCGAACAGTTTCTGGCCCATCGTGTCGCGCCTCGCCCAGCGCTGCAGCGAGGGGATCACGTCGGCCGATGTCACCGCGCTGCCGTCATGGAATTTGAGGCCGGGCCGCAGGCGGAAGGTGTAGGTCAGGCCGTCGGAGGAGACCTCCCAGGCCTCGACCATCTGCGGCTTGATCTCGAATTTCGAATTGGTCGAGAACAGCGTGTCGTAGATCATGTAGCCGTGGTTGCGCGCGGTCCACGCCGTCGTCATGATCGGGTCGGTGGCGCGCAGCGGCGCGTGCATGACGGCCGTGATCGTCTTCGAACTGGCCCGCGCGATGCGCGGCATCGCAATGCCGAGGCTTGCTCCCGCACCGATCTGCAACAGACGGCGGCGGTTGATCGATGGTCCCATGATGTCCCCCTGTCGCAACCGGTCAGGCCTTGCCGGCAAGCCTGGCCGCGATCGCGCGATAGCCGCGCATCCACATGTGATCGAGATCCAGATCCATCGGCAGCGGCTGCGAGGAGACGCGCGCGATCACGGTCTCGTTGGTCGGATCGATGTAGATCCACTGGCCATGGATGCCGACCGCGGCAAACGGCGTTTCGCGTCGATCGAGCGTGTACCACTTGTTGCGGTAATTGCCGTTTGGAAACACTTTCGTCAGGTCGCCGCGCGACCAGGCCTCGGCATTGCCGTTCTGCCTGATGTCGTCGATCCACCAGCCGGGGACGACCTGTCGTCCGTTGCTGATGCCGTGATTGCGCATCATCTCGCCGAAGCGGGCGAGATCGCGCAGTGTCGCGCAGATGCCGCCGGCGACGCGGCCTGCGCCGCGTGAATCGACGGTGATGTAGGCGTCGTGCTCGGCGCCCATCGGCTGCCACAGATAGTGCGAGAGGATCTTTGCGTAGGACAGGCCGCAGGCGCGCTCATAGACCCAGCCGAGCACATCGGTGTTGGTCGAGACGTAGTGGAAGGTCTCTCCATGCGGTGCGCCGTTCGGCCGCAGCGTGCGCAGATAGTCGCGCAGATTGCTCGGCGGAATCGCCGGATCGGGCAGCTCCCAGCCGGTTGAGCGCCGGTAGTTCATGACGTCGCCGTCGCGCGCCATATAATCCTCGTCGAAGCGGATGCCGACGCTCATGTCGAGCAGATGCCGCACCGTGCAGCTGCCGCCATAGACCGATCCTTCCATCTCTGGGATGTAGCGCGTCACCGGCGCGTCGGGCTCGAGCTTGCCGTGATCGGCAAGGATGCCGCCGAGCGTTCCGGCGACCGACTTGCTGACGGAGAAGATCAGGTGCGGGGTATCGGGCGTGAGGCCATGGGCATACCATTCGAACGCGACTTGTCCCCGATGCGACACCACGATGCCGTCGGTGTGGCTGGCGCGCAGCGCCTCGCCGACGCCGACTGTCTCGCTGCGCGGGTTGAAGAAACTGACGTCGTCGAGATAGCGCGGCGCAAAGGACAGCGGCGCCGGCGCTGCGGCGCGCGCGATGTTCGCGGTGGGCAGCAATTCGCCGACATTGCGGAATGCCCACTCGTTGAAGGGATGTTGGCGCCAGTTGGCGAGCGTGACCTGTTCGTCGGCCGCCGACGGGAAGGCGGCCATGATGCGACGCGAATTCATTTTTGATCCAGCAATGACATCGGATGATGTGCGAAAGTTCCGCATGGCTCGCGTCGCTCGCAATCAACCGGATGGTGGAGGGGGCCGTTGGGTTACTTCGGCGTAACCGTTTCCCCGGATGTGCGCTTCGTGCGTTTGGCCCGCAATTTGCTTGACTATGGCTTGCGCGTGCCCCAGCGTGACGGCTACGCGACGCGCAGACGTTCGCCATCGGGAAACATCGGGAGGTAGGTCATGATCGCGCTTCTGGGCCGACCGGATCCGGCAACCACGCAGGCCGTTCAATTCGCGCGCGGCATTCTCGAGGGGTCGGCGACCGCGTTCTACGAGGTCGACGGCAATTTGACCCTCAACCGCTTCGTGCTCTCTAGCAACGTGCCGCCGAGTTTCCACGACCAGTATCTTGCCGGCATGAACCGACTCGATCCGTTGCATCCGCGCTCCGCGAGCAACCGGCCGATTGCGCGGCTGAGCACAGCGCTCGACCAATGCGCGACCCAGGAGGCGGCGACCTACCGCGCCTTCGCCGGCCAATGCGGCGTCGCCGACATGATCGAGTTCTTCTTCCGCCGCAACGACCGCATCGTCGCCGGGATGAGCGTGCTGTGGGCGCCGGGCTGGGCGATCCCCGACGGCAGCATGCACATTGCGGAGAAGATCCACGACTATCTCGAGTTCAACCTCACCAGCCGCCTGTCGTCGAATGCCGACGAGCCGGCGCGCTTTGGCCTGACCTCGCGCGAGATGGAAGTCGTCGAGCTGTTGTGCTGCGGCCGAACCAACCGCGAGATCGGCGAGTGCCTGAATATCGGGCTCGCGACGGTGAAGACGCATCTGATCCATATCTTCGAAAAGCTCGGCGTCGAGACCCGCTCCGCCGTCGTGGCGATGATGTCGCGGCCGCATTGAGGCGCGGGCTGTCGATTAGAGTCCGCGGCTCTTCCAGCACGTCGTCCCTGCGAAAGCAGGGACCCATACGCCGCGGCGGATGTTGTAAACGGGACTCGTCGTTCGGGCATCGCTCAATAATGACTGCCTGTAGTTATGGATCCCTGCTTTCGCAGGGACGACGGTGAGGAAGGTTCTGGCGCGAGACGGCGCACCGCTATTGCGTACCCTTCTTCGGTGTCATCACCCGCGCATAGGGTGATCGAGCTTCGCTTCGGATAAAGCGAAATATCTTTCGCGCGAAGGATTGGACAGGATTTGCTGAGTTGCCCATCGGGTTAATTTTGTCGCATCCGGAATTGGGCGGGACCGTCGCTCCGTGGGCCGAAGCGGCGATCCCTGATCGCGCGAGGTGCATGGTCGGGTGTGGGCAAATGTCGGCCAATCCGCACGACTAGGGACATCATAAATCGACAAGCGCACGCGGCAATTGCCATTCTGGACTAGCCCCGAGTAACAGATTCAGCGGCAAGCAGGCTCCACAGCGCAGAAGTAGTAGCGCGGCGCAGCAATCGCGGTTCCTGGTAGATGAGAGTCCGAAGAGAGGCATAACGTCATGGGTGGAGACTGGCCGCTACGGCCTCCGAAGCCGCGGTCCAGCCCCGGCTCACCCCCTGAGCTGGGGCGCGCCGGAGCGCACGAAGCGCAGGAGGGGCAGGCCGATCAGAGGCGCGAGCTGAGTCTCGTCGTCGTGGCCCTCGACGCTGCCTTTGACTTTGCGCGCGTCGTTACGCCACGCCTGGAAGATGCTGCAATTCGGGTATGTCGCTTGCCGGCCAGCTTTGTGTGCCTTGATACCGTGCGATGAGCAGCATATTCCCGACCATCGACCGGTGCGAGATGCGCTGGGTCTCCATTCAAGTAGGGACGTCCAACTCCGAACTGCTTTTCGTGCTCGTCGATCCATTTCCATAATCGCTTGGTCTCGGTTGCACGCTCCTCCTTGCTCCCGCCATTCATGCTGACGACGTCTGCAGCGAGCCCGTGACCATAGCCACCACGCGAGCTGCCGCCGTGATAAGACTTGTCATTTGCGGCCTTCAGCCCGCTTGCAATCGATTGGCGGTAGTCATCGCGGAATCCGCTCGTGATCCCGGGTGCCAGTCCGGCCTGCTCCGCTGCATGGAGCATATAGAACAGCTTTTGCTTGAAGGCTCGATCCATCCCTCCGATCACGTAATCCATCAGAGGCATCCCGGCTTTATCCGCGGCTTTGGGGTCCTTCCATCCGAAGTCATTTTCGACCCGCTTCGGGATGCTGCGCGTGACGGTGATCAGTTTGCGCTTCCGTTTGATGATCACGTCCTTTTTTTCGTACACGACGATCCAGTCGGTCTTCGGCGCTCGCGTGTAGAGCGCGCCAAGGAACCGGTCGATGCATGCCTCTGCAACAAAGCATTCATCCAGGACCAGAACTGTATCAATATTGTCCGGGGCGACCTTGAGCGGGTCGAGAATGTTGGCCGTGGATACCTGCTCAGCTTGCTTCTCGCTGGGCGTCGTCGGCAGAGCGTCGGGCGACGCTCGGTCCGAATCTGGCAATACACTCCCGTTGGCATCGGATTGAGCCGACGGTTCGGATGCCGTCACCTGTCGGCTCGACTCCTCGTTGGGCGACGCCGCACGCACGTCGTGAACGACGGCGCAGCATGACAGTGAGACCAGCGACGAGGCAATGCGTAACCAACCAGCCCCGCAACCGAACCGACTTCGCCTGGCGCCATGAAACTCTTTGAGAGATGACATCGGCATTGGCAATCGACATGAGCTAAATTGATCATGGCAGCGTGCCATCGCGCTCCGGGCTTGGCAACCAGTTACCCACCACAGAATTGCCGCCGAGCACGCAACTATTCAGATAGGCCGAAAGAATTCCTCACGTGCAGGTTTGACAGGTTTTGCCGGGTTGCCCGCCGGATCAATCCGCCGCGTCCGAGAAGCGTCGGGCGGGACAACCCTCGTCCGTGGTTACCGATCCACCGTTAGGTGGATTGCTGCCTGCCCGGTGGCCAAACGAGAGTCCTCCGCGAGGACCGGTGTCGTTTTCGACAATGTTGGCGAGCGGCGGCCGCTCACAGCATTGAAGGAAACGACATGCGCGATTTCATGGCCATCGGCCGTTCGGTGGCGGTTGCGGAGCGTGGCATGGCCGCGACCTCGCACCCGCAGGCGACGCTGGCCGCGGTCGAGATGCTGAAGGCCGGCGGCAACGCCGTCGATGCCGCGGTGGCGGCGGTCGCTGTGCAGGGCGTGGTCGAGCCGCAGATGACCGGGATCGGCGGCGACTGCTTCGCGCTGTATTCACCTGACGCCGGCGAGCCGATTGCGCTGAACGGCTCGGGCCGCACGCCGGCTGCAACCGATGCCGAGAAATTTGCCGCAAGTAGCGCGCGCGACATTCCGCCGACCGCGCCCGAGGCCGTCACCGTGCCCGGCGCGGTCGATGCGTGGTGCCGGCTGATCGCCGATCACGGCAGCAGGTCGCTGGAGGAGATCTTCCGGCCGGCGATCGCGGCTGCCGAGTGGGGCTTTTGCGTGACGCCGCGCGTCGCGGAGGACTGGCGCCGCTTCCGGGCTCGGATCGAGATCGACGGCAATGCGGCGGCGCAGTTCCTGCCTGGTGGCAAGGCGCCTGAGGTCGGCGACATCCGTACGCAACCCGCGCTCGGCCGCACCCTTCGTCGGATCGCGCAGCGCGGGCGCGACGCTTTCTACGCGGGCGAGGCCGCCGACGAGATGGTGGCCATCTTGCGCGCCCTGGGCGGCGCCCACAGCAGCGACGATTTCGCCGCCCAGACCTCCGACTATGTGCGCCCGATCTCGGCGCTCTACCACGACCACGACGTGATCGAGTGTCCGCCGAACGGGCAGGGCCTGCCCGCGCTGATGATCCTGCGGACGCTTGCCGGCTTCGATGTCGGCAAGCTCGGAGAGGCCGATCGCATCCATCTGCTGGCCGAAGCCACCAAAGCGGCCTACCGCGCGCGCGATGCCTTCTTTTGCGATCCCGCCACCAGCAAGGTCGATCCGGCCGCATTCCTTGCCGAGGACTATATAGGGAGAATCCGCGACAAGATCGACATGGGCCGCGCGTCCGCGCCCGTGACCTGGGACGATATCGAGCATCGCGACACCGTCTATGTCACGGTGGTCGATCGCGATCTCAACGCCGTCTCGCTGATCAACTCGCTGTTCTATCCGTTCGGCAGCGGCATCTACGCGCCGAAATCGGGCATCCTACTGCACAACCGCGGCTGGAGCTTTCGCGCCAAACCAGGACATCCCAATTCGCTCGGGCCGCGCAAGCGGCCGATGCATACGATCATTCCGGGCCTGCTGCGCAAGGACGGCAAGACCGTGATGTCGTTCGGCGTGATGGGCGGGCACTACCAGGCCGCGGGCCACGCCAATCTGCTGTCGAACATCTTCGACATGAAGATGGACATCCAGGCCGCGGCCGAGGCGCCGCGCTCCTTTGCCTTCGACGGCGCGCTGTCGCTGGAGACGACGATATCATCTGAAGTCCGTGACGACCTTCGCGCCCGCGGCCACGATGCGCGGTTTTCGGAAGAGCCGATAGGCGGCTGCCAGGCGATCCGCATCGACCATGCGAGGGGCGTTCTGTTCGGGGCCTCCGACCACCGCAAGGACGGCCTCGCGCTGGGCTTCTGAAGTGATACGGGATTGCGTCGAAGAGCGACCGCGAGGGCGGTGCCGCCCCTCGCTCTCCCGCTTGCGGGGAGGGCCGGGGTGGGGGCTCTCTCCGCGAGTCACATTGCGGAGAGAGTCCCCACCCGCCGCGCTGCGCGCGCCGACTTCCCCCGCAAGCGGGAGAGGTGAAGCGGAGCCTGCTGCTCAATTCGAAAAAAGTGATGTCGCTCTATGCCGTGCCGCCGCCCGTATCGCCGCAGGCGGCGGAGCATCCACCGGACGGTGGATTGTTCCAAATGCCGACATGCCGAACGTTTGGCCATCATGCCGGCGTCGTGCGCGGTTCAGCCTTGTGCACCGCACGGTGAGAGGCTGATCGCTCCAGGCTTTCCCAATCGAGAAGTTTGATCTGTATGAACAGGACATTCGCCGACACGGTCTTCCGCAACGGCCGAATCTACACGTCGAACCGCGGGCAGCCCTGGGCGACATGCGCGGCCGTCAAGGCCGGCCGGTTCATCGCTGTCGGCGAGGAACGCGACGTCGCGGCGCTCATCGGCGAGGGGACGGCGACCGTCGATCTCGGCGGACGCATGGCGATGCCGGGGATCGTCGACATCCACAATCACATCATGATGGGCGGACAGGCCGATCTCTACGAGCTGCGCTTCTCCAACGCCGACAGCATTCCAAGGATCGCCGAGACCCTGCACAAGGCCGCGTCAGCGGCTGCGCCGGGCGCCTGGATCGTCGGCGGGCAGTTCGGCAACAATCTGTTGAACGAGATGAACACCGCAGAGTCCTGCGCGCTGCTGGACGCAGCCTGCCTCGGTCATCCCGTCGTATTGCGCGACGACACCTATCACAATCGCTGGGCGAGCTCGGCGGCGCTGCGGCTGGCCGGCGTTGCGGCCGACACGGCTGATCCGACCGACGGCGAGATCGGCCGCGACCTCAAGTCCGGAACGCTCACCGGAATCATGATCGAGGCTGCCTCCGGCCTGGTCGAGCGGGCGCTCGCGGCCTCCGGTCACTACACGGCCGAGATGGACCGCGCGGCGGTGGCGCGCTCGATCTCGGTGCTGAATGCCTATGGCGTCACCGCCTTCATCGACGCCGCCAGCATGCAGCCGATCATGGCGGCGCTGAAGGGGCTCGACGACCGCGGCGAGCTCACCGCTTGGGCGGTCTGCTCGATGCCGGTGGTCGAGCCGGGCTTCATGTTCGGCAAGGCCGGCGAGGAGCTGTTTGCGTTGCGCGAGGATTACCGCGGCGCCCATGTGAAGCCCGACTATGTGAAGGTGTTCCTCGACGGCGTGCCGGGCGCCAAGACCGCGGCCTTCCACGAGCCCTATGTAACCGATCCCGTGCGCGGCTGCTGCTTCCGCGGCGCGACCATGCTGACCGTGCCGGACCTGATCCGCTGGCTCGGGCGCTGCGAGAAGCTCGGCCTTGCCGCGAAGATCCATTGCGCGGGCGATGCCGCGGTGACGCAGGCGCTCGACGCCATCGATGTCGTGCGCAGCTTCAACGGCCCGACCCATCTGATCCATCAGATCGCGCATGCGAGCTATATCGCACCCGACGATATCAAGCGCTTCGCAGAGCTTGGTGTCGCCGCCGATCTGTCGCCGATCATCTGGTATCCGACCATCTTCCTCGAGGCGCACAAGGCCGCGATGGGCGAGGAGCGCGCGCAGCGCTTCTGGCCCAACAGGGATCTGAAAGAGGCCGGCGCACTGATGGCCGGCGGCTCGGACTGGCCGGTGATCCCGATCCCCGATCCCTGGCAGGGCATCGAGGGCATGGTGACGCGGCAGAATCCGACCGGGGATTTTCCCGGCAAGTCGCTGTGGGCGGAGCAGGCGCTCGACCTCAAAACCGTGATCGACATCTACACCATCGATGCCGCGCGCGCGGCCGGCCTCGGCCAGTCGATCGGCTCGATCGAGGTGGGCAAATCCGCCGATTTGATCGTGCTCGACCAGATGATCTTCGACATCCCGCCGGATCAACTGGCCGATACGCGGGTCGAGATGACCTTCTTCGAGGGCTGCAAGGTCTACGAGCGGGGCGCGTGATGGCAACGGCGGATCAGATCCCGGTCACGGTGCTGACCGGCTTCCTTGGCAGCGGCAAGACCACGGTGCTGAATCATTTGCTGCGCCAGCCCGAGCTCAATGGCGTCGTCGCCATCATCAACGAGTTCGGCGAGGTGGCGCTGGATCATCTGCTGGTCGAGAGCAGCGAGGACCGCCTGGCGCTGCTCGACAATGGCTGCATCTGCTGCTCGGTGCGCGAGGATCTGATCGAGACGTTGGCTGACCTTGCGTCGCGACGTGCTGACGGCACGATCCCGCCGTTCCACCGGGTGCTGGTCGAGACCACCGGGCTCGCCGATCCCGTGCCCGTGCTGCACACGCTGATGACGGCGCCCGATGTCGCCGGCCGCTACCGGATCGACGGCGTGGTGGCGACCGTCGATGCGGTTAATGGTGCGCACACCCTCGCGGCGTATGGCGAGGCCGTCAGGCAGATCGCGGTCGCCGACCGGCTGCTGGTGACCAAGACCGACCTTGCCGCCGGTGATGCACTGGTGCGGCTTGATGCGCAGCTTGCGGCGATCAATCCGGTCGCAACGCGCTCACACGTGCGGAACGGGATCGTCGATCCGGCGAAAGTCCTCGATGCCGGGCTGTTCGATCCGGCGGCGCGCTCCGCCGATGTTGTGCGCTGGTTCGATCTGGCATCGGAGGCGGCCAACGCGCCACACCATCACCGGGATCATCACTGCGAAGGCGAGGCGTGCGGCCACCACAGCCATCACGCGCACGATGCCGGCGTGTCATCCTACAGCCTCGTCATCGACGAGCCGATCCAGCACGAGGCGTTCGCGCGCTGGCTCGACTATGTCGCGGCGCTCAGAGGCGAGGACCTGCTGCGCTTGAAGGCGATCGTGCACGTCGCCGAGCAGCCCGATGCGCCCATGGTGGTGCACGGCGTGCAGCACGTGCTCCATCCGCCGATCACGCTTGCCGGTTGGCCGTCGGCGGACCGGCGCTCGCGGCTCGTCTTCATCGTGCGCGGCATCCCGCGCCGGATCATCGAAAACACCTTGTGCAAATTCGCCGCGGTGAGCCGTGCGGCGATCCAGCGATCGGCTGCGTGAGCCGCGGTCAGGCATCTTCATTGGTTGTGGAGGGAGAGGGACATGACTGAGACAAAGAACAATACGGCGTCAGGCCGGCTCGACCGGCGTACTCTGCTGAAAGTGGCCGGTGCCGCCGGTCTCGCATCGGCGATGAACGTGCCGCTGGTCAATGTCGCGCGGGCCGCCGGCAACACCATCAAGATCGGCTGGGTCGGCTGCCTCTCCGGCGTCCGCGCGCAGTTCGCCGAGCCCGATCCCTGGATCCATGAGCGCATCAAGGCGCGGCTGAAGGATGGTCTGAAGATCGGCGGCAAGACCTATCAGGTCGAGCTGGTGTTCAAGGACAATCAATCCGATCCGAATCGATCGTCGGTGATCGCGAGCGAGCTGGTGCTGCGTGAAAAGTGCGACCTGATCCTGATCGAGGACGGCGACGCCCAGCCGCCGGTGCAGGAGCTCGCCGACGCCCGCGGCATTCCTACCATCTCGACCATGGTGCCGTGGCAGGGCTGGATGTTCCCGCGCAAGTCGACGCCGGACAAGGGTTTTCCCTACAGCTACCACTTCTTCTGGGGCGCCGACGACGTCGCGAAGAATTTCTTGGGCATGTGGCAGTCGGTCGAGACCAACAAGAAGGTCGGCACGCTCTACATCGATAACCCGCCGGGCCAGGCATTCTCCGATCCGAAGCTCGGCCTGCCGGCAGGCATCTCGGCGGCCGGCTATCAGGAATTCTCGGCCGGCAAATTCCAGATCGCGACCGACGACTTCACCAACCAGATCGCGCTGTTCAAGAACAACGGCGTCGACATCGTCTCCGGCTTCACCTTCAGCAATCACTGGGTGACGCTGTGGAATCAGGCGGCGCAGGCCGGTTTCAAGCCGCAGATCTGCACGGTGGCGGCGGCCTTCCTGTTCCCGGCCGCGGTGAATGCGCTCGGCGATCGCGGCGACGGCATGTCGACCGAGGTGTGGTGGACGCCGGCTTATCCATTCAAGTCCTCGCTGACCGGGCAGAGCGCCGCCGAACTCGCCGCGGAGTGGGAAAAGACCACCGGCAAGCAGTGGACGCAGCCGATCGGCTACGCCCATGCGCTGTGGGAGGTCGGGCTCGCGGCGTTGCAGAACAGCGATCCCAAGGACAAGAACTCATTGCGCGATGCGATCGCCGGTCTCGACATGGAGACCGTGGTCGGCCGGGTCAAGTTCAAGGACAGCCCGATCAAGAACGTCGCGGTGACCTCGCTGTCCGGCGGGCAATGGCGCAAGGCCAAGGGCGGCAAGTCGAAATACGAGCTCCTGATCGTGCACAACGGAACGGCGCCGTTCATCCCGAAGCAAGCCGATCTCCAGCTGCTCTCCAAGCTGGCCTGAGATGGCACCGCTTCTGCGCGTCAGCGGGCTGGCCAAGCGCTTCGGCGAGATCGTGGTCGCCGACAATGTCAGCTTCGAGCTGGCGCGCGGCGAGTGCCTCGGCGTGATCGGCCCGAACGGCGCCGGCAAGAGTTCGTTGCTGAACCTGATCGTCGGCCTGCTCACGGCCGACGGCGGCTCGATCATGCTCGACGACAGGGAGATATCAGCCCTGCCGCCGCATCGCCGGGCGCGGATGGGGCTCGGGCGGGCGTTCCAGATCCCGCAGCCGTTCCCGCATCTGTCGGTCTACGAGAACGCGCTGGTCGCGGCATCCTATGGCGCGGGCTTCACCGGCGAGGCGGCATCGAGCTGGACCATGGAGGTGTTGCAGCGCACCGGGCTCGACGCCAAGGCGGACAGGCTCGCCGGCGCCTTGCCGCTGATCGACCGCAAGCGGCTGGAATTCGCCAAGGCGCTGGCCTCGAAGCCGAAGCTGATCCTGCTCGACGAGATCGCCGCCGGGCTGACCGAGCCCGAGGTCGAGCGCCTCGTTGCCATCATCCAGTCGGTGAAGGCCGACCATGCCACGATCTGGATCGAGCACATCCCGCACGCGCTGCGCGCGGTGTCGGATCGCATTCTGGTGCTCGACTTCGGCCGCAAGGTGCTGGAGGGACCGCCGGCCGAGGTCATGGACAGCGCGGTGGTGCGCGAGATCTACATGGGATTGAAGGCCGATGGCATTGCTTGATGTGAACGGCCTGCAGATATTCTACGGCGATCTGCAAGCCGTGTTCGACATGAACTTCACCGTCGCGGACGGCGAGGCGGTGGCGCTGGTGGGCGCCAATGGCGCCGGCAAGTCGACGTTCCTGAAGGCGCTGGTCGGTCTCAACGAGGAGCGTCGCGGCACGGTGCAGTTCGACGGCATCGATATCTCGCAGATGCCGGCCGAAGAGGTGTCGCGGCTCGGCCTCATCATGGTGCCCGAGGGCCGCCTGCTGTTCGACTCGCTGACGATCGAGGAGAACCTCTTGATGGGCAGCGTCAACCGGCGCAAAGGCAGCTGGACCCTGCGGCGGGTATTCGACCTGTTTCCGATCCTCGAGGAGCGGCGGCGGATGTTTCCAGGCCAGCTCTCCGGCGGCCAGCAGCAGATGGCGGCGATCGGCCGCGCGCTGATGTCGAACCCGCGGCTCCTGTTGTGCGACGAGATCTCGCTCGGGCTCGCCCCCGTCGTGGTCGAGCAAATTTACCGCTCCTTTGCCGACATCCGCCGCGAGGGCACCGCCGTCGTGCTGGTCGAGCAGGACGTCAAGCGCGCGCTCGCGACCTCGGAGCGGATCTATTGCCTGTTGAAGGGGCGGGTGTCGCTGACCGGCCCGGCGCAAGGCTTGCAGCCGGAGCAGCTGACGCACGCCTATTTCGGTAACTAGCCAGGATTGGCAACGACATGATCTGCGTTGAGACATTGATCAACGGGGCCCTGCTTGGCGGGCTCTATGGGCTGCTCGGCATCGGGCTCGCGCTGGTGTTCGGTGTGATGCGCGTCGTCAACATCGCGCATGGCGAGTTCATGGTGCTGAGCGCGTTCTGCGCCGTGCTGCTGGCCAACCTGTTTCCGCAGGTGTCGCCGCTGTTGATGCTGATCCCGGTGATCGCGCTGTCCTTTGCGGTCGGATGGCTCTATCAGGCTGCCATCGTCAACCGCGTCGTGACGTCGCCCGATCCGCTCTCGCCGCTGCTGCTGACCTTCGGCGTGTCGGTGATCCTGCGCAACGTGATGGTCGAGGTGTTCGGCGCCGACGTGCGCAGCCTCCAGGTCGGCGAGCTGTCGCGTGCCAGCCTCGAGGTCGCCGGGCTGAACATCGGCATCATGCCGCTGCTCACCCTGGTGCTCGCCGCATTGCTGTTCATGGCGCTGCAGCTCGTGCTGCGCCATACCGAGTTCGGCCGGATCGTGCGCGCCACGGCCGACCGCCGGGACATCGTCCGGCTGTCCGGGGTCAAGCCCGACCGGGTCTATAATTACGTCATGGGCCTGTCGCTCGCGCTCGGCGCGATCGGTGGCGTGCTGCTCGCGGTGCGCTCGAGCTTCACGCCGTTCTCGGGTGCCGAGCGGCTCTTGATCGCGTTCGAGGTCGTGGTGCTCGGCGGGCTCGGCTCGTTCTGGGGCGCGCTGCTCGGCGGCATCGCGCTCGGCATGGCGCAATTGATCGGGCTGAAAATCGATCCGAATGCCGGGCTGCTCTATGCGCACCTCCTGTTCTTCATCATGCTGCTGATCCGCCCGTCGGGTCTCGTGTCGAGCAGGGTGTGATTCCGATGCCGACACGGCCCATTCTTGTGGCCTCTGCCATCTTGCTCGTCGCGGCAATTGCCGGCGCGCCCTTGGTGCTGAACGAGGGTTTTCTGCGGCTCGCGACCGAGTGCCTGCTCTTGCTGACGATGGCGCAGATGTGGAACCTGCTGGCGGGCTATGCCGGGCTTGTGTCACTCGGCCACCAGGTCTTCATCGCTTTCGGCGCCTATGCGCTGTTCCTGACCTCGGGCTGGCTCGAGGTCACGCCGATCTGGGTGCTGCCGGTCGCGCCGCTGGTGGCGGGCGCCGTTGCGGCGATCATCGCCTTTCCGCTGTTTCGTTTGCGCGACGCCTACTTCTCGATCGCGATGTGGGTGTTCGCCGAGATCATCGGCGCGTTCACGATGAAGTCGCAGGCCGTCGGCGGCACGTCGGGCGTGCCGCTCGCGACCAGCAAGCTGATCGATTTCGACTGGTTCGAGCCGACGATGTTCTGGCTCGCCGGCGGCCTGACGCTGGTGACCATCGCGGCGCTGTACAGGATGATGACCTCGAGCTTCGGGCTCGGGCTGATGAGCGTGCGCGACAATGACCTTGCCGCGATGAGCGTCGGCGTCGACGTCCGGCATAATCGTTTTGTCGCCTTCGTGCTCTCGGCGGCGGGATGCGGGCTTGCCGGCGCGCTCAGCTTCATGGGCAATCTGTTCATCGCGCCGTTGGCGGCCTTCGACGTCAACTGGTCCGTCTACATGATGTTCATCGTGATCATCGGTGGTATCGGAACGCTGGAAGGCCCGATCCTCGGCGTCATCATCTTCTTCGGCCTGCGCGAGCTGATGACCGGACCGCTCGGCCTGTCCGGCGGCTGGTATCTGGTGGGGCTCGGCATCATCGCCGTCGTGGTGATGATCGTGGCGCCGCGCGGCCTCTGGCCGGCCTTGCGCGATCGCATCGGCGTGCGGCTGCTCGATGTACACCGCGCCGCACCACGCCCGGCCGCGGCCGCGATCCTGCCGACGGCGTCGGAACAGGTTACCGGATGAAGCGGGCCTTCACGTCGCCACCGTTGCTTGTATTCTGACAGTTCTGGCTTTGAGTGGAGGGCGGAATGGCTCTGATATCCCGGCATGGCGTAGTAGCCGGTCTGATGGTCGCGACATTGGCGGCGCCGCTGCCGGCGCAGGCCGAGCGCCGGATGTGGCCGCAGGCGGCCGCAACGCACCCGATGGACGGGCTCACCACCGACGAAATCCGCTCGGTCTCCGATAGCCTGCGCAGCGCCGGCAAGCTCGACGATTCGGCGCGAGTCGTCTCGATGTCGGTCGAGGAGGATCCCAAGGACGAGGTGCGGGCGTGGAAGCCCGGACAGCCCTTCACGCGCCGGGCCAGCGCGACGCTGCTGATCGGCGGGCATCTCTACGAGGCCATTGTCGATCTCGCCGCGCGCAGCCTGCTCGGCTGGCAGGAAGTCAGGGATCATGAGGCTGCGCTGACCATCGACGAGCTGATCTCCGCCGGCGATCTGCCGAAGCAGGACCCGCGCTGGATCGCCGCGATGGCCAAGCGCGGCATCACCGATTTCCGCAACGTGCTGTGCCTGCCGCTGACCGTGGGTCCAGTGACCGATCCGGCGTTGAAAGGCCGCCGCCTGCTCAACGTTCCCTGTGTCGACACCGCGGGCGCCGCCAACAATCTCTGGGGCAAGCCGATCGAGAACCTGTTCGCCCAGGTCGATCTCAAGAGCAAAACGGTGCTGTCGGTGACCGATCTCGGCGTGGTGCCGCCACCGCCGCAGACGCCCTCGCACGCCTATGCCGACTCCGGAACATATCGCAAGCCACCGAAGCCGATCGAAATCGCAGCGCCTGAAGGCAGCAACGTGAAGGTGGAGGGCGGCCAGGTCCGCTGGGACAACTGGTCATTCCATGTCCGTCTCGAGCCGCGCGTCGGCGCCGTGCTGTCGCTGATTCGCTACGATGACCACGGCACGCTCCGCGACATCGCCTATCAGATATCGGCGAGCGAGATGTTCGTGCCCTACATGGACCCGGCGCCGACCTGGTCGTTCCGCGCCTATATGGACATCGGCGAGTACGGCTTTGGCGTGCTTTCCAGCGAATTGCAGCGCGGCGTGGATTGTCCCGAAGGCGCGCATTATCTCGACCTGACGATCTCGGATACCAAGGGTGCGCCGGTCGTTTCCAAAGGCGCGGTCTGCATCTTCGAGCGCCCGACCGGCGATCCAATCTGGCGCCACAGCGAGCTGATCAACAACACCGCCGAGGTGCGGCCGAACAACGAGCTGGTGGTGCGGATGGCGCCGGTGGTCGGCAATTACGACTATCTGGTGGACTACGTGTTCGACCGTGCCGGCAATATCGATGTGCGGCTCGGCGCCTACGGCATCGATGCGACCAAGGGCGTCGCGAGCAAGACACTGAGCGACCCGACGGCTACGCAGGACACCGCCTTTGGGACGCTGGTCGAGGAACGGCTGCTCGCGGTCAATCACGATCACTACATGACGTTCCGGATCGACATGGACGTCGACGGCACCTCGAACCGGCTGGTCGAGGATCGCTTCAATGTCCGCCGGCTGGAGCAGGGCCAGCGCAAGAGCCTCTGGCAGGTCGACACCAGGCCGGTTGCGACCGAAGGTCCGATCACCATGCCGCTGAACGCGGCGCAGTTCAGGATCGAGAGCACAGGCAAGACCAACGGCCGCGGCTATCGCACGAGCTATCAGCTGATGCCCGGTCACTCCGACGTCTCGCTGCTCGCCAAGGACGATCCGATCCAGCTGCGCGCCGGTTTCAGCGCCTACACGCTGTGGACCTCGGCCTACGCCAAGGACGAGCGCTACGCCGCGGGCATGTATCCGAACGGAAACCCCGAGGTCGACGGCCTGCCGAAATGGACGGCGGCGAAGCGGCCCATCGAGGACCGCGACCTCGTGCTGTGGTACACAGTCGGCTTCCGCCACGTGCCGCGCGCTGAGGATTGGCCGGTCATGCCGGGCCTGTGGCATGGCTTCCGGCTGCGTCCGTTCAACTTCTTCGATCGCAATCCCGCGCTCGACGTGCCGCCGATGGTGAATGCCAGGGAGACGAAATGAGCGGCCGCGTGCATTGCATCGGAGCGGTGGCCGGCGCGCTGCTGGCGCTATTGGCGGCAGAGCCGGCTGTTGCCGGCGCGACGGCCGAGAGCAGCGTTGACGATACGTCCTTGCTCTATCTGAGCAGCAACGATTGGGAACGACAGTCCGCGCCGCGCAAGGTCGCGCTCGCGGCCGACTTCATGCGCATCTTCTGCGCCGACCAGCGGATGTCAGCCGTATCGCTGGCCGAGTGCCTCGACCGCGACAAGGCGGATGGTGCGCTGTTCGAGCGCGCCATGGCTTGCGTCGGCGCGCTGTCAGGTAGCCGCTGAGAGCCCGGCGTCGATCCCTTCGGCGATCCGCCTCACGTCGGCCGACGTCAGGATCAGGGGCGGGGACAGGATCAGGTTGTTGCCGGAGACGCGCAGCATCACGCCGGCCTCGTAGGCGGCATCGGCAACCTTCGCCATCGTCTTCTTGTCGGCGGCCTTCTTGCTGTCGCGATCAGCGACCAGCTCGAGTGCGGCCATCAAACCCTTGCCTCTGACGTCGCCGACCAGCGCATGCTTTGCCTTGAGCGCCGCAAGCGCCCGCGCAAGGTCCTCGCCGCGCGCGGCGGCATTCTCGTCGAGCTTGAGGCGGCGAGTCTCGGCGAGCGCCGCAAGGCCCGCGGCGCAGCCGACCGGATGGCCGGAATAGGTGTAGCCATGGCCGATCGAGCCGAACGCGGTCGTGTCGGCCTCGAAGGCTTCCGTGACCTGCTCGCCGATCAGCGTCGCGCCGAGCGGGAAATAGCCCGAGGTGATCGCCTTGGCCATCGTCATCATGTCGGGCTTTACGCCCCAGAGCCGCGAACCCGACCATGCGCCGGTGCGCCCGAAACCGGTGACGACCTCGTCCGCGATCATCAGGATGCCGTGACCGTCGCAGATCTCGCGCGCCAGCTTCATGAAGCTGTCCGGCGGCACGATCACGCCGCCGGCCCCTAACACCGGCTCCATGATGAAGGCCGCGATGGTGTCGGCGCCCTGGAATGCGATCTCCTCCTCCATCGCCGCTGCGCATAGCTGCGCGAGTTTTGCTGCATCGGTCTCGTTGAAGGGATTGCGGTAGGTCGACGGCGCGGGGATATGGAACACGCCGGGCAGCATCGGCTCGTAGTTGCGGCGGAAATTGGCGTTGCCGTTGACGGAGGCGCCACCGAAATGGGTGCCGTGATAGCCCTTCTTCAGCGCCAGGAACTTGGTGCGGTCGGCCTGGCCCTTGATCTTCCAGTATTGCCGCGCGAGCCGCAGCGCGGTCTCGACCGAGTCCGAGCCGCCCGAGGTGAAGAAAGCGCGCACCATGCCTTCCGGCTTGAACCATTCGGTGAGCTCGTAGGCGAGCTCGATCGAGGGGCCGGATGAGGTACCGCGAAAGCCCGAATAGTACGGCAGCGCGCTGAGCTGGTCCGCGATCGCCTGCTTGATCGGATCGCAGCTGTAGCCGAGATTGACATTCCACAATCCGCCGACCGCATCGATTACGGTCTTGCCGTCGATATCGGTGACTTCGACGCCTTCGCCCTTCATCACGATCCGCGGCGGCTGCGCTCGCATCTCGGCAGGATGGGCCATCGGGTGCCAGATCGGCTTGGCGTTGTTCTCAACCAGGAAGTTTCTGTCGCGCATGGTCGCCCTCTGTCCGGCTGGAGCCTGTTCCGTTTCGATGGAATCGGAACGGGGCTCCAGATTCTGGTTTTGACGCGTTTTCGAACCGGTACCCGCTTCGCTCGAAAACGCTTTAGTCGAATCGCAGCCCGAAATGCCGCAGCGCCTCGCCGTAGGACGCGGCAGGATTGCGCACATCGAACAGCACCGTGCGCATGTTGCACGCGGCGGCGCCTGCGATGTTGCGGCGCTGGTCGTCGACGAAGACGCAATTGTCTGCCTCCAGCGCCAGTTCGTCCAGCACGCTTTGATAGGCGCGGGGGTCGGGCTTCAGGATCCCGGTATGCGTGGCATCGACGATGGTGTCGAAGCGCTTGAGGATGGAGAGACGGCTGCGGAAATCGGCGCCGTAGAACAGGTCGAGCTCGTTCGACAGGATGGCGAGGCGGAACCCGGCATCGGCGGCGAGGGTGATCGCGCGCGCTGCCTCGGGGCGGATCACGGTGTCGGGATCGGCGCCACGCGCGCGTTTCACGAAGGTCTCCATGTCGCGCCAGTCCTCGCCGACCAGGCGCCCGACCTCGCGGCTGCGGGTCAGCCAGTAGTCGCGCTCAGAAATTTCGCCACGCTGCATGGAAGTCCAGAGCGGATCGCTGTCGGGCGCGAACGGTCCGAGCCATTTCAGTGTGCATGGGGCGAGTCCGAGCGTGCGCTCGGTCAGGTCGTGGGTCTCGAACAATGTCTTCGAGATCACCCCGCCGAAGTCGAGCACCAGCGCCTGGGCACGCGGCCTCCTCATGCGGCAACCGTGGTGCGGCCGCGAGGGACAATGCCGGCAGCGACCCATCGGTCGAAGATGCCGAGCACTGTTTCGTTGAATGCGGCGCTGTTGATGTGATCCTTGATCTCGTGCAGCTCGACCGGCGCCCTGATCGCCGACCGCATGGCTTCGACGAAGGCGGCGAGGGCGTCAGGATCGTGCAAGGTTTCGCCTTCGCGATCCCATTGCTGGATGCCGCCGGTGGGCAGCACGAAGGCAACGGGAGCGTTGGCCTGGGACAGTTTCTCGGCGATCGCGCGTGCGATCCGTTGGCGATCAGTGGATCCCGACGTTGCCGACGCAAGCAGCCGGTTATGCGCGTGGAACGGGCGATCCGACAGCTCGTTCGGAACCCCAAGCCATGCCGGGAAATCCACCATGTCGATCGCCCCGGGCGCGACGATCTGTGGAATGCCGGCTCTTCCTGCGTTCTCAAGCCTGTCAGCGCCGGAATTGACCACCGAGCCGGTGAGCTGGTTGGCGACCTCCTGCAAGCTGAGGTCCAGCACCGCGGCGAAGCCACCTTGCGCGGCGATCGATTCCATCGCGCGGCCGCCCATGCCGGTGGTGTGGAAGACGACGACCTCGTAGCCGCGCCGTTCGAGCTGCGGCTTGAGCTCGACCATGTAGTGCAGGCAGCTCTTGCCGAGCGAGGTGATCGCAACGACCGGCCGGTCCTTGCGCGGCCTGATTGCGCTTCTGGCGGCGCCGACGATCGCGCCGCAGGCTTGCGACAGCACGGCGGTGCAGGTGCCGTTGAGGCCGTAGAGACCGCCGGCCCACAGGATCATCATCAGATCGGCGGCGACGCGCTCGGGCGGGATCAGATGCGAGAAGGCGACGGTCGAGACGATCAGCTTCGGCAGGCCGAGCGGCAGCGCCTGCGCGACGTCGAGCGCAAGGTCGGTGCCCATCGTGCCGCCGATCGCGATCGCGCCGTCGATGGCATCGCGCTCCGCGAGCGCGCGCGCCAGATTGGCGGCGCCAACCGCCATCAGTGACATCGCGGAATTCTCGTCGCCGCTCGATGCGATCGCCTCGATCGTGGTTTGTGCGGCCGCCGCCACCGCGTGCTTGTCATGTGCGGGCCGGTACGGCGGATCGCCGAGCACGCTGATGTCCATCATGATGGTTCGGCCACCGGCGCGCGCGATGCACTCGCTCATGAACAGCAGTTCGTCGGCCTTGGTGTCTCCCGTTCCGATCAGGAGAATGCGGGGCTGCGTCATCTCAGGCATGACCTTGGGCTCACCGGCAGGCGTAAGGGATGGTGACAACCGGTTTGCATAACGCAGGCGGAGCGCTCGGCCATCGTGCGATCACGCTATGGGGACGCGCCTTGCCGTGACATCCACCTATCGGTTGATTGCTGCCAAGGCCTTGATTTGGCGAGGATTGCGCCGTGCCAGCGGTCTCGCTCGGAAGCCGCTTTTGTCATTGTCACAATTATCTCGCATGCAGCAAGCCCAGATCGATCGACTACGCGCGGCCGTCATTCCGGCCCAGCAGCTCTTCATCGGCGGCCGGCCGGCGCCGGCGATCAGCGAGGCGCGGCTTGATGTCGTGTCGCCGATCGACGGCCAGGTATTAACCAGCATCGCTGACGGCGACGTGGCCGATGTCGACGCCGCAGTGAGACACGCGCGGCAGGCCTTCGAGCAGGGCAGCTGGTCACGCGCGGCGCCGGCGCAGCGCAAGAAGGTGTTGCTGCGGTTCGCCGATCTCATCGAGCGGCACGCGCTCGAGATTGCGGTGCTCGGCGTGCGCGACAATGGCACCGAGATTAGCATGGCCTATAAGGCCGAGCCGCTCTCGGTCGCCGGCACCATCCGTTACTACGCCGAGGCGATCGACAAGGTCTATGGCGAGATCGCCCCGACCTCAGGTGATGTGCTCGGGCTCGTGCATCGCGAGCCGCTTGGTGTCGTCGGCGTGATCGTGCCGTGGAATTTCCCGCTGATGATCGGAGCGTGGAAGATCGGCCCGGCGCTTGCCGCCGGAAACTCGGTCGTGGTCAAGCCGCCGGAGCTGGCGTCGCTGACGCTGTTGCGACTTGCCGAGCTCGCGACCGAGGCGGGGTTGCCCGACGACGTGCTCAACGTCGTCACCGGCCGCGGCGCATCCGCCGGCGAGGCGCTTGCGCTGCACATGGATGTCGATGTGCTCGCTTTCACTGGCTCGGGCGCGGTGGGCCGGCGTCTCCTGGAATGCTCGGCGCGATCGAACCTGAAGCGCGTCCATCTCGAGCTTGGCGGCAAGTCGCCCAACATCGTGTTCGCCGATGCGCCCGATATCAAGCATGCGGCCAAGGTCTCGGCGAACGGCATCTTCCGAAACTCCGGCCAGGTCTGCGTGGCCGGATCGCGGCTCTTGGTGCAGTCCGCGATCTATGATCGCTTCATGGCCGAACTGCGCGACGCAACCGCCAAGCTCCGCGTCGGTGATCCCCTCGAACTGACCTCGGATATCGGCGCCATCGCGAGCAAGCCGCAGTTGCGCAAGAACCTGGATGCCGTTGCCCATGCGGAAGCGCAGGGCGCGAAGCGGCTGATCGGCGGCGAGCAGATCCGCGTCGAGAGCGGCGGCAACTTCATGGCGCCTACGATCCTCACCGACGTGACGCCGTCGATGCAGGTCTGGCGCGAGGAAGTGTTCGGCCCGGTGCTGGCAGTGACGCGGTTCGAGGGCGAGGAAGATGCCACAGCGCTCGCCAATGCGACCCCCTATGGACTTGCGTCGGCGGTGTGGACCGCAAGTCTGTCGACGGCGCATCGCATGGTGCGCGCCATCAAGGCCGGCGTCGTGCACGTCAACGCCTATGGCGGCGCCGACATCACGGTGCCGCTCGGCGGCTTCAAGCAATCAGGCTTCGGACGCGACAAGTCGCTGCACGCGCTCGACGCCTATACCGACCTCAAGACCGCCTGGATCGCGCTATGACATCTTTGGCTGCCGAACGCGCCGGCGTTCTGAACCGATTGCTCGATGCCGAGCAGGAGCGCTTTCGCGCGCTGCATCCGCGCTCAGCCGCGGCCTGGCAGGAGGGAACGGAGCACTACCTTTACGGCGGCCCGTCGCACTGGATGCGGCGCTGGGCCGGCGGCTTCCCGGTTTATGCCGAGGAGGCGCAGGGCGCGCATATCAGGGACATCGACGGACGCGACTACATCGATTTCTGCCTTGGCGACACCGGCGGCATGTGCGGCCACGCGCCCGAGGCGGTCACTGAGGCGGCGCTCGCTCAGCTCAAGCGTGGCGCGACCATGATGCTGCCGACGGAAGACAGTATCTGGGTCGGCGCCGAACTGTCGCGACGCTTCGGCCCGAAATACTGGACGCTGACGACGTCGGCGACCGACGCCAACCGTGCCGCGATCCGCATCTCGCGCATGATCACCGGCCGGCGCAAGGTGCTGGTGTTCTCCGGCTGCTACCATGGCGGCGTCGAGGAGGCGCATGTCGAGATCCGCGACGGCCGGGTCGGCCTGCGCAACATGATCCATCCGAACGGCATCGATCATGATGCGGTGAGCAGGGTCGTCGAGTTCAACGATGTCGCGGGCCTCGAGGCGGCGCTTGCGCATGGCGACGTCGCCTGCGTGCTGACCGAGCCGCTGATGACGAATTTCGGCATGATCCCGGTCGATCCTGGTTTTCACCAGGCGTTGCGAGAGCTGACCCGCCGCGCCGGCACCGTCCTCATCATCGACGAGACCCACACGCTGTCCTGCGGACCGGGCGGCTACATGAAGAGCCATGGGCTCGAGCCCGACATTTTCGTTGCGGGCAAGGCGATCGCGGGCGGCATCCCCGCCGGCGTGTTCGGGCTCAGCCAGGAGATCGCGGAGCGGCTCTGGAAGATCGTCCCCCACGTCAATCCGCGGGAACGGCAGTCGGCGCATCTCGGATTCGGCGGAACACTTGCCGGCAACGCGCTGACGGTCGCGACCATGCGCGCGGTGCTGGAGAAGGTGCTGACCTCTGCGAACTACGAGCGGATGATCGGAACCGCGACCTGGCTCGCGCAGGAAGCGCGCCGCCTGATCGCGGCGGCCGGTCTGCCCTGGCACGTCACGCAGATCGGCGCGCGCGCTGAGATCATGTTCATGCCGCAGCCGCCACGCAGCGGCGCCGACGTCATTGCTGGCCGGCAACCCGATCTCGAGACCTTGCTGCATGCGTTCTACATCAACGAGGGCCTTCTGGTGACCCCGTTCCACACCATGCTGCTGATGTGTCCGGCGACGTCCGCGCGCGACGTCGACACGCACACGGGGGTGTTGGCGCAGTTCATCGACTTGCTGCGCGGCGCGGGAGCGATCTGATGCAGGCGCCTCCGTTCAATCTTGGCGGCCGCATCGCGATCGTCACCGGCGGGGGCAGGGGGATCGGCGCCGCCATCGTGAGAAGGTTCGCCCAGGCGGGCGCGACCGTGGTGATCGCCAACCGGACTCTTGATGTGGCCGAGGCATTGGCGCGCGAACTCGTGGCCGATGGACGGGCGGCGCATTGCTTTCCGTTCGACCGGCTCGATCGCGGCAGCTTGCGGGCGATGATTGACAGTGTCGCCGCCAAATACGGCCGGCTCGATATCGTCGTGCACAATGCCGGCGGTTGCCCGTGGTCATCGCTTGAGGAGCTCGATGAAGCGAAGCTCGAGGATACGCTGGCGCTGAACCTCAACGCCAGCATCTGGCTCGCGCAGGCCGCAATTCCGCACATGCGTGCCGTCAGGTTCGGGCGCATCCTCGTGACATCCTCGGTCTCAGCGCGCGTCGCGATGGGCGGCGGCGCGCATTACTCGGCGGCGAAAGCCGGCGTCAACGCATTCATCCGCGGCGCCGCCTTCGAGCTCGCGCGCGACGGCATCACGGTCAACGGCGTCGAGGCCGGCTTCATCGAAAAGCCAGGCCGCGGCACCATGAGCGCGCCGGAGAACAAGGCGAAGCTCGAGCGTTTTATCCCGATGGGGCAAATGGGCAGCGCAGACGACATCGCCTGCGCGATGCTCTATCTCGCCTCCGCCGAGGCCAAATATGTCACCGGGCAGACCATCGTCGTCGACGGCGGCTCGACGCTGCCGGAGACCGGATTTGCCGTCGAACGGCAGTGGGGAGTCTAGATGAGCATGATCTTCTCGGAAAACCGGTTTCCACTTTTCCGGATCATGCCCTGATGCCGCGGCTCGACGGAAAGACGGCGCTGGTGACCGGCGCGGCCACGGGGATCGGTCGGGCGACGGCGGCGCTGCTGGCGTTGAGCGGCGCGCGCGTCGTGCTGTTCGGCCTCGGCGACGCCGAGCTGCAGGCCGCAGCAGTGAAGTGCGGCGGGCAGGCAATCCATGGTGACGTCACCCGGCCGGACGACATCGCAAAGGCCGTCACCGCCTGCGGAGCGTGGCTCGACATCGTGGTCAACGCCGCCGGCCTGATCGTGCCGGATCAGCCGGCCAGCGTCTCCGACGAGGTGTGGGCCAAAACGCTTGACGTCAACCTCACGGGGACGATGCGTGTCTGTCGCGCGTCCCTGCCGCTGCTCCGGCAGCGCGGCGGCGCGATCGTGAACGTCGCCTCGGTTGCGGCATTCAATGCCAGCCCGGACAGCGCAAGCTACGCCGCCAGCAAGGCGGCCGTCGTCGCCTATACGCGCTCGCTGGCCTACGCGCACGGCGCCGACGGCATCCGCTCCAATGCGGTGGCACCGGGCTGGGTGCGCACGCCGATGAGCGCCCAAGAAATGCAGCTGCTCGCGGGCCAAAACGGCACCACCGTCGATGCCGAGATTCGCGGCGTCGAACGACGCATTGCCCTGGGACGGATGGCCGAGCCCGCCGAGATCGCCGCGTGCTGCCTGTTCCTGGCCTCCGACGAGGCGTCCTTCGTGACGGGTGCAGTGCTGGTCGCCGATGGCGGCGGCCGCGCGCCGACGCAGAATCGCGCGGTGTAGACGGCCGGTTGGCGTTGGGGGCAGGCGGCCCCCACCTTGATAACGACCGGCGGATTTGGCACTCTCGCGCGGTCACGTCATTCGATCGAGGGGCGTTATGAACAAGTCATTTTCTGTGATCATTGCCGCGGCCGCTTCAATCGTCGTTCTGTCTTCGACGGCGGCGCGATGCGGCGACTACTATCCGTTTGGCGATCCGCCGTACCGGCTGGACTACGTGCAAGAGCCCCAGATCGCATCGGGCTGCTGGAAATGGAATTGGCAGCTGTACCAGTGGCAGGACTACTGCCCGGTCTACGTCAATCCGAAGGCGTATATGTTCTCGCGCTCGTCGCGCGTCGTGCTCCGCACCAAGGGGTGAGGAGAGTTCGGCTGCTTGAGGTGCTCTGCGTCACGCCCATTGGAGCGACGCAGAGCGCGCGCTCATGAATGCGCGATGGTGCACGCCACCTGGTGGCGCTTGCCGAAGTTGAGCAGCGCGTTTTCCCGGAAGCCGTCCAGCCAGACGCCGCGGCCCGCATAGCGATAGCCGACGCCCATCGGAACGTGCCGCACATGGATGCCGCCACGGCCGGTGAGCAGGGAGGCCGTGACCACTTCGCCCTCGACCGACACGGCGCGGGGGCACAGCGGATATTGATGGCCGTTCTCGCAGGTGAAGACGATCTCGGTGCAGGTGCCGACCGGTGCTTTTGTGACCAGGCCAAGGTCCGCCGCCCCCGCCGGCCCGGAGTTGCCGAACGACATTGCACCCAACGCCAAAATGCCCGCGACCGTGTAGCCAAACCGAATACGCATCAGTGCCCCCTCGTCCAGCGATAGGCTAAGTAATTGAAGAAAATATCTCGCGCTAAATGAGCAAAAAAAAACTCTGAGGTCAAACCTCTCTGCCCATTGCGGTGGGGGAGATCCGCCGGCGCCATCGCGAATGGCGTGTCAGGTGTTGCAAGTTTGCTGCAGTGGGTCTGAATTCGGCTGCAAGCTGCCCGGTAGCGTTAATGCACCTTTACCGGCCACAATTGGCCTGCAAGTGGTGTGATGTATTGAGTCGTGTTCCGGAGATTGCTTCAATGAGCTGACCGGATCGCATCACGAACGCATTCGGACGGACATCGGGGGTGGGAATGGACTTCCGTGGTGGCATTGCACGTTCGCTACTGGCCCTGATGATTGTCTCATTGCCTGCGTTGGCAGCTCATGCGCAGACTCAGGCTCCTCAACCGGCGAACGGCCGGGCAGCGGCGGCAGCGCCGGCTCAGGGCGATCAAGCCTTTTCTGGCCCGAGCTTCCGCAAAGGTCTGTGGCGCTTCGTGCGAACGCTCGATGTGGTCAGGACCGCCAACAAAAACTTCAAGTATCGGGTGGTCAACGCGGAGACGACGCGCTGCGTCGACCCGACCCACGCCATGAAGGCGACCTTTGCCTCGGGATCGATCGGAAGCTGCGTCTCGGACAAGCCGGAGAAGGTCGGTAATCAATACACCTTCGGACACCGCTGCGATTACATGGGGACGGTCAGCACCGTCATCACCGTGCGCAGCGACGAGGCCTATACCGAGCTGAACGAGATCAGCACCGGAGAGCATCCCCGGACCGACACGGTCGTCGCGACAAGGATCGGCGACTGCGACGACGGTAGCGCGGCCAGGATTGAGGCCAAGTCTGAGGCCAAGGCTGACAAGTCCGCTGCGGCGGCTTTGCAGCATTAGTTGGCAATCGACGGCGGGTGGCGGCGGACGAGGCGTCCATTCGTCCCCGACGGCGCGGACGCTGCGCTTCCTTTCGCGCCGAAGCTGCCCCGGCCTGGAAGCAACCAGGCATTCACCGTGTTTGGCGCAAGAGCTCGAGAGAGCTTCGAGCAAAGACCAAGCATTTACGGGGTCTTAACACGAAATGCTCCTGAATGATGTGAGGTTGGACGTGCTTCAAGCGAAGTCACGCGATCCGCGTCAATCGGCCGATTAGGGATTCAATAAATGACATCGCGTGAGGGCTTCGCCCCGTCGAAGATCTTCGCGTCCGCGCTTGGCGTCGTGACCGCGCTTTCCGTGTTCGTGCTCGCCTCCCCGAGCGCCATGGCGGAGGAGGGATTCAGCGGGCCGACCTTCCGAAAAGGAATGTGGCGCTTCGTGCGGACGCTGGAAATCGCCACGTCCTCGAACGTCCGGCAAACGCTGCTCGAGCGCGAAATGACGCGCTGTGTCGATCCGACGCAGGCGATGAAGGCGACCTTCTCATCTCCGTCCGTTGGAAATTGCCACTCTTCGCGGCCGGAAAAGATCAACAACAAATACGTCTTCTCCAACCGCTGCGACTATCTCGGGCCGGTCAGCACCGTCATCACGGTTCTCAGCGACGAGGCCTATACCGAGGTCAACAAGACCAATGTTGGTCAGGCGCCGCGGACCGACCGGGTGGTTGCCCGCCGAATCAGCGATTGCCACGAGGATCGAGCTTCGCTCAGCCAGCCGGCCTCCGCATCGGGCGAGGTGTCGTTGCAGCAGGACGAAGCCGAGGGCGAGCCGCTGTAAGGCGATTGGTCGGCGCGCGGGCCTCAGATCGCCCGCAACACCATCAGATCTTCTGCTGCCCGCCTGGTGCACTCACCTTGACGGTGATCTTCTGAATTTCGGTTCGACCGCCTTGATACTTGACCTCGATGGTCAGGGCGTCATCGCCGAGAAATTCCGGAGGCGCCTTGTAGAAGGCGACATAGGCCGGCACTTCGAGCGCCAGGCAGGCCTTGTAATTGGTGGCCTTCGCCTTCGCCGACTTCACCACAACCTTTCCGGCAGCCGGCGCAGTGACCAGGCGGATGGTCGGCAGCGGCCCCGACGTGCAATCAGGTAACACGTTGAGATAGAGACCAATCTGGGTGTCTCGGTTGGCCAGGGCGCGAACCTGGCGCTCCACCGTGGTCTCCCGGGGGACAGGTTGTGCAGGGGCTTGCGCGGCCGCCGCGCCGAAGCAGCCCCAAATCAAGACAGCGGCACACGCCTGAAGAATCACCCGCATCGACTGCTGCTCCAAATCGCCGGGAAGGACGAACGGGGCCGGGGAAATACTGCCTTTGGCCAAGTTAATCCGGCTAAGCCGTTGTTCTTTCAGCTTCGACCTGTCCGATCTTTACCACACTTCCACGGAAAGCATTGATTAACCAAATACATTTCTTGACCGCGGGGAGGGTTAACAATAGCCTAAAACTAAATTTTTCTACAACTTTTCCTCTAATCGCATTTTGCGGAGTTGATAATGCAGGGTTCGTTTCAGGTCGCTCAGGCAACCGGCACCGGCAATTCCACCAATTCGGCTCCCGTACGAATTTACAAGTTGACCAAGCCGCTGACCGATCAGGCGGTGGTCGTCAATCTTGGATACGACCAGAAGGTGAAGGTCGACTTTTCGTCGATCGCCAATGAAAAGATCACGCTGGTTCACGTCGGCGAAAAGCTGATCATCCTGTTCGACAACCAGTCGACCGTCACGGTTGAGCCGTTCTTCGACTCCCGTGCGGATGGGCTGAAGAATGTCACCATCGAGATGGCGCCGGGGCGCGAGGTCTCGGTCCAGGAATTCGCCAGTCTGTTTCCGATCACCACGGACGCCTCCGTGTTGCCGGCGGCCGACAATGGCGGCAACTCGAACGGCAACGCGCAGGCGAGCGGCGCGGATTTCCGCCCGTTCGCGATTGATCCGTTAGCTCCTGTGCCGACCAACGTGTTGGCGCCGCAGGAAGAGTTGCCGAACCTCGTGACCCCTGTGCCCCCGACCGGCTTCGTGCTGAACAGTGCTCCGCCTCCGATCATTTCCGGCAATCCCCTGTCGGCGCTGATCGTCGACGAGAGCTTCCTGACCGCGGCCACCAACCATGGTGTCGCCGGTTCGGGGCTCGGACCCGCAGGGGCAACGGTCGCGTCTGTGCAGGTGTCGTTCAACGTCACGGTGCCGGGCGGCCAGCAGTCGCTGACCTATGCGCTGTCGGTCACGACACCGAACGAAGATTCCGGTCTGATCGATTCGGCGACCGGTCAGCACGTCCTGCTGACGGTCAACGCGGCCGGCGTCGTGGAAGGGCGCACGGCGATCAGTGGCGATCTGGTCCTCACGGTCTCGGTCGACACCGCGGGTCATGTGACGCTGACCGATCTGCGCGCGGTTCATGAGGCAACACCGGGCAACTTCAATGAAGGGATCACGCTGGCATCGGGTCTGATCACGCTGACCGCCACCGTGACCGACAACAACAATCAGTCGGCAAGTGCGAGCGTCGATGTCGGCTCGCATCTGACGATCCTTGACGATGGTCCGGTGGCCGGCACGGTGACCGGCGCGACCGACACGCTGGTGCTGGACGAAACGCGTCCTGTCGGCAGCGACACCGCAGGCGGCACGACGCCGACCGGCCTCGCCAGCGTGACGGCGGACTTCTCCAACAATTTCACCGGCGGCAGCTATGGCGCCGACGGTGCCGGCAGCACTGCCTACACGCTGCATCTCACCGGCACGAACGTGGCCTCGGGCCTCTATGCGCTGGATCCGACCGACACCAACCCGGCCCATTTCGGGCAGGGCGCGCAGATCGTGCTGAACCAGTCCGGTGACACCATCACCGGTTCGGCCAACGGCACGACCTACTTCACGATCACGATCAACGAGACGACCGGGATCGTGACCTTCACCCAGGTCAACAACATCTGGCATGCCGATCCGACCAACCCGGATGATGCCGCGACGCTGACCCTCTCCAGCGCCAGCCTGCTGCAGGTGGTGCAGACCATCACTGACGTGGACGGCGACAGCGTGACAACGCCGATCAGCCTCGGTGGCGGCGTGTTCACAATTCAGGACAGCGGTCCGACGGCCGGCACGGTGATCGAGAAGGAAGGGCCGGCGGAGACGCTGGTGCTGGACGAGTCGCGGCCGGTTGGCAGCGACACGCCGGCCGGCTTTGCGCCGAGCGGGCTTGCCAGCGTGACGGCGGACTTCTCCCACGACTTCACGTCGGGCAGCTACGGCAGCGACGGACCCGGCCATACCGCCTACACGCTGAAGCTCACCGGCTCGAACGTGGCCTCGGGTCTCTACGCGCTGGATCCGACCGACACGACCACTGCTGACGGCGACGGCATCGGACAGGGCGCGCAGATCGTCCTCAACCAGTCCGGCAACACCATCACCGGCTCGGCCGGCGGGACGACGTATTTCACCATCACGATTGATCCGTCGACCGGGATCGTCACCTTCACGCAGTCGAACAACATCTGGCATTCTGACCCGAAGAATCCGGACGATCCGGCAACGCTGACGCTGTCGAGCCCCAGCCTGCTGCAGGTGGTGCAGACCATCACCGACGCGGATGGCGACAGCGTGTCGACGCCGCTCGATGTCGGCACCCGTGTGTTCACGATCCAGGACAGCGGCCCGACCGCCGGCACGGTGACCGGCCCGACCGACACCCTGGTGCTGGACGAGACCCGTCCGGTTGGCACGGACACCGCGGGCGGCACGGCGCCGACCGGCCTTGATTCCGTGACGGCAGACTTCTCCAACAACTTCACGCCCGGCGGCTATGGCAGCGACGGCCCGGGCCACACGACCTACACGCTGAACCTCGCCGGCGCGAATGTGGCGTCCGGTCTGTACGCACTTGATGCGACCGATACGACCACCGGCGACGGCGACGGCATCGGGCAGGGCGCGCAGATTCTGCTGAACCTGGTCGGCAACACCATCACCGGCTCGGCCGGCGGCACCAATTACTTCACGATCACGATCGATCCCTCGACCGGGATCGTGACATTCACCCAGCTCAACAATATCTGGCACTCCGACCCAACCAATCCGGACGATGCGGCGACGCTGACGCTGTCTGGCGCCAATCTGCTGCAGGTGGTGCAGACCATCACGGACGCGGACGGCGACAGCGTGACGACGCCGCTCGATGTCGGCACCGGCGTGTTCACGATCCAGGACAGCGGCCCGACCGCCGGCGCGGTGATCGCGGCGGCGGATACGTTAGTGCTGGACGAGACCCGTCCTGTCGGCACCGACACTACGGGCGGCGTCGCGCCGACCGGCCTCGACACCGTCACGGCGGACTTCTCCAACAACTTCTCGGCCGGCAGCTACGGCAGCGACGGCGCAGGCAACACGGCCTACACGCTGAAGCTGACCGGCGTGAACGTGGCCTCCGGCCTCTATGCGCTCGATCCGAGCGACACCGACCCGACCCACTTCGGCCAAGGTGCGCAAATCGTGCTGAACCAATCCGGTGACACCATCACCGGTTCGGTCGGCGGGACCACCTACTTCACGATCACGATCAATGAAACGACGGGGGTCGTGACGTTCACCCAGGTCAACAACATCTGGCACGCCGATCCGACCAATCCAGACGATGCCGCGACGCTGACCCTGTCGGGCGCGAACCTGCTGCAGGTGGTGCAGACCATCACCGATGCGGACGGCGACAGCGTGTCGACGCCGCTCGATGTCGGCACCGGCGTGTTCACGATCCAGGATAGCGGCCCGACGGCGGGCACGGTGGCCGGCCCGACCGACACCCTTGTGCTGGACGAGACGCGGCCTGTCGGCACCGACACCGCGGGCGGCACCTCGCCGACCGGCCTCGATACCGTGACGGCGGACTTCTCCAACAACTTCACCGGCGGCAATTATGGCAGCGACGGCGCGGGCAACACGGCCTACACGCTGAAGCTGACCGGCGCCAACGTCGCCTCCGGGCTCTATGCGCTGGATCCGACCGACACCGACCCGACCCATTTCGGGCAGGGTGCGCAGATTCTGCTGAACCAGGTCGGTGACACCATCACCGGCTCGGCCGGCGGCACCAACTACTTCACGATCACGATCGACGAGACGACCGGCATTGTCACGTTCACCCAGCTCAACAACATCTGGCATTCCGATCCGACCAATCCGGACGATGCAGCGACGCTGACGCTCTCCGCGGCCAACCTGCTGCAGGTGGTGCAGACCATCACCGATGCGGACGGCGACCACGTGTCGACGCCGCTCGATCTCGGCACTGGTGTGTTCACCATCCAGGACAGCGGCCCGACGGCGAGCGCGCTGTCCGGCGCAACGGACACGCTCGTGCTCGACGAGACGCGGCCTGTCGGCACCGACACCGCGGGCGGCACGGCGCCGACCGGCCTTGCCAGCGTCACGGCGGATTTCTCGAACGGCTTCGCCGGCGGCAGCTATGGCAGCGATGGCCCGGGCAATTCGGCCTACACGCTGAAGCTCACCGGCGCCAACGTGGCGTCCGGCCTGTACGCCCTTGATGCGACCGACACGACCACCGGCGATGGCGATGGCATTGGGCAGGGTGCGCAGATTCTGCTGAACCAGGTCGGCAACACGATCACCGGCTCGGTCGGCGGTACCGATTATTTCACGATCGCGATCGATCCCTCGACCGGTATCGTGACCTTCACCCAGCTCAACAACATCTGGCACTCCGATCCGACCAACCCGGATGACGCCGCGACGCTGACGCTGTCGCGTCCGGAAATCCTGCAATTGGTGCAGACCATCACCGATGCCGACGGCGACAGCGTGACGACGTCGCTCAACCTCGGCTCCGGTGTGTTCGCAATCCAGGATAGCGGTCCGACCGCGGGCACGGTGATCGCGGCGGCGGATACGTTGGTTCTGGACGAGACCCGTCCCGTCGGCACGGATACAGCGGGCGGCTCGGCGCCGAGCGGCCTCGACACCGTGACGGCAGACTTCTCGAACAACTTCTCAGCCGGCAGCTACGGCAGCGACGGTCCGGGCAACACGACCTACACGCTGAAGCTCACCGGCGCCAACGTGGCGTCCGGCCTCTTTGCGCTCGATGCGACCGACACGACCACTGCCGACGGCGATGGCATCGGGCAGGGCGCGCAGATTCTGCTGAACCAGGTCGGCAACACGATCACCGGCTCGGTTGGCGGCACCAATTACTTCACGATCACGATCGATCCCACGACCGGTATCGTCACCTTTACCCAGCTCAACAACATCTGGCATTCCGATCCCACCAATCCGGACGATTCTGCGACGCTGACGCTGTCGGCTGCCAATCTGCTGCAGGTGGTGCAGACCATCACCGACGCGGACGGCGACAGCGTGACGACGCCGCTCGACGTCGGCACCGGTGTGTTCACGATCCAGGACAGCGGCCCGACCGCCGGCACGGTGACCGGTCCGACTGACAGCCTCGTGCTGGATGAGACCCGTCCCGTTGGCAGCGACACCGCAGGCGGCACAGCGCCGACCGGGCTCGACACCGTGACGGCGGACTTCTCCAACAACTTCACCGGCGGCAATTATGGCAGCGATGGTGCGGGCAACACGGCCTACACGCTGAAGCTGACCGGCGTGAATGTGGCCTCCGGCCTCTATGCGCTGGATCCGACCGACACCGACCCGACCCATTTCGGGCAGGGTGCGCAGATCGTGCTGAACCAATCCGGTGACACCATCACCGGTTCGGTCGGCGGGACCACCTACTTCACGATCACGATCAATGAGACGACCGGGATCGTGACGTTCACCCAGGTCAACAACATCTGGCACGCCGATCCGACCAATCCGGACGATGCCGCGACGCTGACCCTGTCGGCCGCGAACCTGCTTCAGGTGGTGCAGACCATCACCGATGCGGATGGCGACAGCGTTGCGACGCCGATCAACGTCGGCACCGGCGTGTTCACGATCCAGGACAGCGGTCCGACGGCGGGCACGGTGACCGGCCCGACCGACACCTTGGTGCTGGACGAGACCCGTCCCACAGGAACGGATACTGCCGGCGGCACGGCGCCGACCGGGCTCGACACCGTGACGGCGGACTTCTCCAACAACTTCACCGCCGGCAGCTACGGCAGCGATGGTGCTGGGTCGACGACCTACACGCTGAAGCTGACGGGCTTGAACGTGGCCTCCGGCCTCTATGCGCTGGATCCGACCGACGCCGACCCGACCCATTTCGGGCAGGGTGCGCAGATCGTGCTCAACCAGGTCGGCGACACGATTACCGGCTCGGCGAACGGCACGACCTACTTCACGATCACGATCAATGAGACGACCGGGATCGTGACGTTCACCCAGGTCAACAACATCTGGCACTCCGACCCAACCAATCCGGACGATGCCGCGACGCTGACGCTCTCGGCGGCCAACCTGCTGCAGGTGGTGCAGACCATCACCGATGCGGATGGCGACAGCGTTGCGACGCCGATCAACGTCGGCACCGGCGTGTTCACGATCCAGGACAGCGGTCCGACGGCGGGCGCGGTGACCGGCCCGACCGACACCTTGGTGCTGGACGAGACCCGTCCCACAGGAACGGATACTGCCGGCGGCACGGCGCCGACCGGGCTCGACACCGTGACGGCGGACTTCTCCAACAACTTCACCGCCGGCAGCTACGGCAGCGATGGTGCTGGGTCGACGACCTACACGCTGAAGCTGACGGGCTTGAACGTGGCCTCCGGCCTCTATGCGCTCGATCCGACCGACAAGACCGCCGGCGACGGCGACGGCATCGGACAGGGAACGCAGATCGTGCTCAACCAGGTCGGTGACACCATCACCGGCTCGGCGAACGGCACGACCTACTTCACGATCACGATCAATGAGACGACCGGGATCGTGACGTTCACCCAGGTCAACAACATCTGGCACTCCGATCCGAACAACCCGGACGATGCGGCGACGCTGACGCTGACGCGCCCTGAGTTGCTGCAGGTGGTGCAGACTATCACGGACGCCGATGGTGATAGCGTGACGACGCCGGTCAATCTCGGCACCGGCGTGTTCACGATCCAGGACAGCGGCCCGACGGCAGGTACCGTGACCGGTCCGACCGACACCCTCGTTCTGGACGAGACGCGTCCTATTGGCAGCGACACCGCCGGCGGCACGGCGCCGACCGGGCTCGACACCGTGACGGCGGACTTCTCCAACAACTTCACCGGCGGCAGCTACGGCAGCGACGGTGCTGGCAGCACGACGTACACGTTGAAGCTCACCGGTGCGAACGTGGCCTCCGGCCTCTATGCGCTCGATCCGACCGACAAGACCGCCGGCGACGGCGATGGTATCGGACAGGGCGCGCAGATTCTGCTGAACCAGGTCGGCAACACCATCACCGGCTCGGTCGGCGGCACCAACTACTTCACGATCACGATCGATCCGTCGACCGGCATCGTGAGCTTCACCCAGCTTAACAATATCTGGCACTCCGATCCGACCAACCCGGACGATGCGGCGACGCTGACGCTGTCGGCTGCCAATCTGTTGCAGGTGGTGCAGACCATCACCGATGCGGACGGCGACAGCGTGACGACGCCGCTGAACCTCGGCACCGGCGTGTTCACGATCCAGGACAGCGGTCCGACCGCCGGCACGGTGACCGGCCCGACCGACACGCTCGTGTTGGACGAGACGCGTCCTGTTGGCACCGACACCGCGGGCGGCACGGCGCCGAACGGGCTTGTTTCCGTGACGGCGAACTTCTCCGACAACTTCACCGGCGGTAGCTATGGCAGCGACGGTGCTGGTTCGACGACCTACACGCTGAAGCTGACGGGCTCGAACGTGGCCTCCGGCCTCTATGCGCTCGATGCGACCGACAAGACTGCCGGCGACGGCGATGGTATCGGACAGGGTGCGCAGATTCTGCTGAACCAGTCCGGCAACACCATCACCGGTTCGGTTGGCGCGACGACCTACTTCACGATCACCATTGATCCCGCAACCGGGATCGTGACCTTCACCCAGGTCAACAACGTCTGGCACTCCGATCCGAACAATTCGGACGATGCAGCGACGCTGACGCTCTCGAGCGCCAACCTGCTGCAGGTGGTGCAGACCATCGTCGATGCCGACGGTGACAGCGTGTCGACGCCGCTCGACCTCGGCACCGGCGTGTTCACAATCCAGGACAGCGGCCCGACGGCGCCGACAGCGACGGTCAGCGCAGCTACGATCGGCGTGGACGAGACCCCCGGCCTGCAGACCACCGGCGGCGCGAGCGACGTGCTCGGCTCGACTGCGATCACGTTCAACGGTGCCGCCAGCACTGTCGCCGCGCTGTTCAGCACGGTCGCGAACAAGGGCGTCGACACCGATGTGTCGGCAGCGTCACTTGACAACGGTGCGCTCAGCTTTGCCTCGACGGGCGCGAGCAGCATCCTGACGGTGGCCGGAGGCAGCTTCGGCTCTGACGGCGCGGGGTCTACGACCTATGCGTTGAGCGTCCTCAGCGCTGCGTCAGGCCTGACGTTGACGGATGGCACAGGGATCGCGCTGTCGCTGGATGCCAGCGGCCGGATCATCGGTACTGTGGGCAACGATGCCGCCAACCCCAGCCTGACGGGCCAAACGGCGTTCGCGATCGCCATCGATCCGATCACCGGTCAACTCTATGTGGCGGACTATCTCTCGCTCCACCACAACAGCACCGCCAGTCCGAACGATCTGCTGACGATGACGGCCGGCAAGATCGGCGCGACGGTGACGTTGACGGACGCCGATGGCGATCATGTGACGGCCACCGCCGACATCAGCACCCATATCAGCTTCCTCGACGACGGCCCGAGTTTCGGCACGATCGAGCATGGAATCATTGCCGATTACGCGGGGATGTCCGTGCTTGGTAACCTACCCGTGTTCTCCGGCGCCGATGGTTTTGGCGCATATGACTTCACCTTGACTGGAAACACGGCGCCGGCCGGCCTGACGTTCAATGGCCAGGCCGTGCACTATTCCATCGACGCACTTGGACAGAATTTGACGGCCTATATCGGTGCGGCCCCATCGGCAGCGAATAATATCTTCACGCTGAATCTGGATGACACAACCGGTCACTACCTATTCACATTGCTTCAGCCGTTCACGGAGACAACGATCCAGAATGTCGGCAGTTCATCCGCCTTTGGATCGGGACCTTCGGAAGAGCAGATTCTTTCTTCGAACACCGATCAACTGGCGGTTGTTTCGGGAACGACCTCCGGCGGCAGCCAAGGCGGTGTGAACGGATCAACCAACGGTTGGGGCGTTGACAACAATAACTTCGACCCCAATGAAAAGCTGCTGTTCGATTTCACGAGCGGCGCAATCGCCAGTCCGGTCGGCAACGCGGCGTTCCATCCGCCGGCAAACGAATCGGTCGCGAACTACACGTTCTCCAACTACAAGGGCGGAGACGAAATCCATTACGTCGTCACTTATTGGGACGGAGTGCACGCCGCCTCCATCACATCGGTATCCGGTGATTTCGATCCTTCCACCCACACCACGGTCGCCACCGAATGGTCGACGCCCACAGCGCCGGCCGGCCTGCAGCTCTACACTGTCCAGTTCACGGACGTGACAGGCAGCGGCAAGGTCGACTTGGTTGGCGTCGGAGTTTCGTCGACCACGAACGTCTCCGAGGACCTGAGCTTCAACGTGTCGACGATTGACGGTGACGGCGACACGGCGTCGAGCACCATCAATATCAACATCAATGGCACCACGACCCTTCTGGGCACGGCCGGCAATGATGTCATTGTCGCCGGACCAACCAACGAGACGCTCACTGGCAATGGTGGGGACGACAAGTTTGTTCTCAATCTCAGCGCCCACGAAATCATCAGCGATTTCAACAGCGGTGATACACTCCTTCTCGACGTGGCCGGTCTGAGCCTGCCGACGGGCGTTTCAAACGCCCTTACGGCTGGTCAGTTCACGTCATCGGCAGTCACCGGCGGGACCGAGAACAACGCCAGCGCCTGGAGCGAAAGTGGAAGCACGAACAAGTTCTTCTTCAACAATACGACGCATGAGCTCTGGTACTCGGCGAATGGCACCGGCTCCGACAAGGTGGATCTCGCACATCTGAGCACTGGCGTGCCGGCGGCCACGAACGTTCATATTTTCTAGGCCAGGCTCGCAGCAAAATCAGAAATCCGCGGAGACTACTCCGCGGATTTTTCTTGATTGAATTGTCGTCTACTCGCTGGCAATCACATCAGCACGGGCAGGAAGCCGGTGAGGGGGCTCGCTGCATCAAGCGACTGCACCCCCGTCCATTCCGTCTCCGCGGCATTGGCGGCCGCCGGCGCCGCGTCGAGCTCGTCGCCGAGCGGGAGGCGCTTGGCATAGGGGGCTGCAAACAGCTGCACGCCGCGGTCGTTGATCGCGAACATCGGTGTGAAGTTGCCGAGCTCGCCGTCATCAATCAGTTCGGAGCGGCGGCTGTCCAGGATCAGCCAATGGCCGTCCAGGCGCGCCGCCAGCACGGCATGATCCTGGCGGATGGCGCGATCGCGGCCCAGCACCAGGCGCAGATCCTCGCGCGGGAAGCCGGCTTCGCTGAGCGCGATGTATTTTGCGATCGCATAGTCCTCGCAGTCGCCCTTGCCGGTCGCGAAGGTGGCGAGCGGTGCAGTCCAGCGGTCGGCCTCGCCGTGCTGGGCGAAGTCGCTGACATAGCGGATCGCCTGGTTGACGCCACGGTTGACCTCATCCAGCCGGTCGCGTCCGGATTTGGACTTGACCGCGCCGATCAGGCGAAGGAATTGCGCGGCTTGCGACGGGCAGCCGGCGGCGCTCTCCCGGCATTGCTCGAGAACGCTCTGCTCTCTTGCGAGATCGGATTCGAGGCCGCGCCATTTGCGCCACAGGCCGTTTTCCGGTGCGCGGAAGGTGAACAGGCCAAACGGCTCGGCGCCGACAGGCGGAAGCGGCTTTGCCGCGGGCACCGCGTCGGTCGCGGTATTTGGCGGCGTGAGCGAGGCGGTGCGAATGGCGTTCGGACCCCGGCCGCGTTGCCGGTCGAGCTTGGCCAGGACGTCGGCGATGGTGAAGAAGGTGGCAGGCGGGCGGTTCGACGCGGCGTCCGCGGCGGGCGCGAGCTCGCCGGCGGGTTTTCCGAGCGAGAGCTCGTCCGCGGCAAACGCGGCAGGCGTGGCGCAAAGACCTATTGTCAGTGCAGCCGCGGCCATGACCGCCGACGAAGCAAACTTCAGCGACTTCATATGACGTCCCCAATGTGGGGACCGTCAACGTCTGTGCGTCGATCTGCGTCCCCGCTGTTATCGGGACGCAGACTGGCGCTTTGGCCGCTTAAGCGGAGTTAAGTGGAGGGAAGTGCCACCTCGAATGTCGAAAAGGCGGTCAATCCGGGGTTTGCCGGTTCGTTCGAAATTGAACGAACCGAGGTTACGATCGGTTAACCACGGAATCCGTGGTCCCGATCAGCGTTCGCGCAGGGCCTCGTCACGCAGCAGGCGGGCGGGCTTCACGATGTAGTCCAGCACGGATTTCTCGCCGGTCAGGACCTCGACCGTGGTCACCATGCCCGGAATGATCGGCAGCGGATGCTGCTCGGTGCCGAGGTGGTTCTTATCGGTACGCACCATGACCCGGTAGAAGGTCTCCTGGCGTTCGGTCTTTTCCGCCTTGTCGTCGACGATGGTGTCGGCGCTGATGCGTTCGACCTTGCCCTTCAGCGATCCGTAGACCGAGGAATCATAGGCGCTGATCTTCACAACCGCGTCCTGGTCGGGACGGATAAACGCGATGTCCTGCGGACGAATCCGGCCTTCCACCAACAGCGTGTCGTCCAGCGGCACGATGTCCATCAGGTTGGCGCCCGGCTGTACGACAGCACCGATGGTACTGATGTTCAGTTTGTTGACGATGCCGTGGACCGGCGCCTTCAGATCCGTGCGGCGCACCCGGTCCTGGGCGGACTTGATATTCTCGTCGAGCACGGCGAGGTCGGCACGCGATTTGGCCAGGTCCTCGTCGGCCTGTGAACGGAACGACGCGGTGATGTTTGCGATCTTCGACTGCGCTTCGGCCAGCTGTCCCTTCATCTCGGTTGCCTGCCGATCAAGTCGCAGCATCTCGATCTCGGGCACGACCTTCTGCTCATACAGCCTGCGCGTCAGGGTCTGCTCGCGCTCGAGGAGCTTGAGGGAGCCGGAGAGGCGAGTGACCTGCTGGTTGAGGACGTCGATGTCCTGCGCGACCTTCTGCCCCCGCATCCTGAACACGCTGGTCTCGGTCGCGACGGCGGCGGGAACCATCTTGTCGAGATCGTCCGGAAAGGTGATCTCGGCTCGGCCGCGCGCCTCGGCGTCGAGGCGCGCCACCCGCGCCGCCATAGCCGCGCGGCGCTCGCGGATTTCGCCGAACTCTGAAGCGAATTTCGTATCATCGATCCGCATCAGGGACTGGCCCTGCTGAACGATGTCGCCTTCCCGGATCAGGATGTCGCCGACGATCCCGCCTTCGAGCGATTGAACCACCTGCATCTGCCGCGACGGCACGACGCGGCCGCTGCCGCGCTTGACCTCGTCCAGTACGGCAAAATGAGCCCAGATCAAGAACGTCGCAAGCAGCGCGCACGACGTCCACAACAGCATGCGGGAGGTGCGCGGCGTGCGCAGCAGCGCCGCGGACCGGATATCATTTGCAAATGTGAAATCGGAAGACGCCATAATGTATTTGCTCGTTATGCGGATTTCGGCTGAATTGTATTCTCCGGCGACGGGGCCGCGGACGCCGGCCGGCCCTGGAGCAAAGCGAGCACCTTGTCGCGCGGGCCGTCGGCAACCAGGCGGCCATTGTCGAACAGCAGCAAGCGATCGACCATGTTCAGCAATGACAGGCGGTGGGTCGAAATGATGATGGTCATGCGATCATCATTGAGGCCCTTGAGCCGCTCAAGGAACTCCTGTTCGCTGCGAATATCGAAGTGCGCCGTCGGCTCGTCGAGAAAGAGCACGCGAGGCTTGCGGATCAGAACGCGCGCAAGTCCGATGGCCTGCTTCTGGCCGCCCGACAGGCTGCGGCCGCCTTCCGAGATGGGCATGTCATAGCCCATCGGGTGGCCGGCGATGAAGCTTTCGACGCCCGAAAGCCGCGCGGCAAGCAGTACTTCCTCGTCGGTCGCTTCCGGTTTGCCAAGGGCGATGTTGTCGCGCAGCTTGCCGAAGAACAGGTCGGTATCCTGCATCGCAAAGCCGATGCCGGCGCGCAGGTCGGAGGGATCGTATTGGCGCGAGTCGACGCCATCGACCAGGATGCGGCCTTCCTTCGGCTCGTAAAATCCGAGCAGCAACCTGCCGACCGTCGTCTTGCCAGAGCCGACCCTGCCGATGATGCCGACCCTCTCTCCGCCCTCGATCTTGAAGCTGACTTTTTCGAGCGCGTTACCGGGCGCGTTGGGGTAGGCGAACGACACGTTCTCGAAGGCGACCTTGCCGTCTTCGATTCGCCTTGCGACATAGGACCGGGTCGGCGAGCGTTCCCGCTCGATCGACATGATGCGGTCGATCGCCTTGAGGGCCGTGATCGTCTGCGTTCCCTTGGTGATCACCGAGGCGATCCCGGCGATCGGCGCCAGAACGCGGCCGGCGAGCATGTTTGCGGCGACCAGCGCGCCGACGCTCAGCTTGCCGTCGAGGATCAGGAAAATGCCGACGATAACGAGGAGCAGGCTCGTGATCTGCTGGGCCGTGCTCGCGCTCGTCAGCGACATCGACGACCAGAAGTGAACGTCCTCGCCGGATCGGGCGGTCGCGGCAACCGAGCGTTCCCACAAGGTCTGCATGCGGGCCTCGGCGCCGGTCGCACGGACGGTTTCGAGGCCGGACAGCGACTCGACCAGCACGCCGTGCCGTGCGGCGGATTCGGCCTGCAGCCGCTTGATGGCGCGATCGAGCGGGCGCTGCAGCAGGAAGCCGATCAGCATGACCAGCGGCAGCATGATCAGCGGGATCCAGGCCAGCGGTCCGGCGATGAGGAACAGCACCCCAACGAAGAGAATGGCGAACAGCAGGTCGGTCGCCGAAACCACGCTTCCGGAGGTGAAGAACTCGCGCACCGAGTCGAAGTCGCGGAGCTGATTGGCCAGGATGCCAACCGAAGTCGGCCGCTGCGCCATCTTCACCGACATCACGTGCTCGAAGATGTTTGCGGCCAGCACAACGTCGATCGTCTTGCCGGTCACGTCGATCATGCGGCTGCGGACCATGCGGAAGATGAAATCGAACACGATGCCGAGCCCCATGCCGATCGAGAGCGCAATCAGGGAGGGGATCGCTCCGTTGGGGATGACGCGGTCATAGACGCTCATCGTGAACAGCGGTGTCGCCAGCGCGAGGATGTTGGTCAGAAAGGCCGCGACCGCGATGTGCCCGTAGCTGCGCCAATGCGTCTTCACCACCGACCAGAACCAGTGGCTCTTGGGGATGTCGCCTGCGGCGACGGCGCGCGCATCGGCCTGCGGCGCGCTTCTCACCAGGAACGCATAGCCGGTATAGTCCGTGGCGAGCGAGGCGATGTCGGCGACGCGCGGGCTGTTCGGCGTCTCCGGCTCAACGACCTTGGTCGACTTGTTCGCCGGGTCCACACCCAGAAGGATCAGCGCAGAGCCGTTCTTCATGACGAGGACGGCGGGCAGGACCAGCGCGGGAATGTCTGAAATGTCGCGCTTGACGGCCTCGGTCTCCAGACCGGCGCGTCTGGCCGCGCGGTCATAGAGCGAAACGGACAAGCGTCCGTCCGTGATCGGAAGTCCGCCGAGGAGAGCTTCGCGGCTCACGGCGCGGCCGTGATGGGCGGCGAGATAAGTCAACGACGCGGTGAGGGGATCGTCGCCCAGCGCACGTGGCCTGTTTGTCGCGGCAGGCTTTGAGGTTGAGTCATCCGGCGAGGGGCGGACGGCGTCGGCCGCCGCGCTGGGGGTGCGAAACAACAACTGAAACCTCGACAAGCAAAATGGAAATGCAGCAATCGCATTAGATTTCGGGCAGACTACAACAAATAGCGAACAAATTCAGCGAAACTTATCTTAACGATTAATAAGGAATCGAAAGGGCCCCGACTTGGGGCCCTTCCGGCAGTCCTGTCCTGAGCTTGTTGGCGGTCGCTAGCGAGCGGAACTCGGAAAGGCCGACAGCAGCCAATGGGGCTTGGTCGACGCATAGGAGCTCGCGTTCGCCGTGACCGACGGATCCGCGTAAATGACGTTCGGGCCGTCCGCAGCGGTCTTTTGCTGCTGCATCCATTCCGTTGAACCGGGCACCGCTGCGGTCGTCGTCGCGCCGGTGAAGCGATCCGCAAAGCCAACGTCCTTCGGTTGGGCTGCCGCATAGGTCTTGGCAGGACGGGCGACAGGCGCCGGAACGGCGACGCGCAGCGGCTCGGACCCGGTTTGCGGGAGGTTCACGCGAAGGGTCGGGAACGAGTAGCGGGGCAGGCCAATCGAAAGCATGTCCGTCGGCGCAGCATCGACCGGCGGCGGAGCCTTCAGGTACTCGATCAGGGTCCCCATCGCGGCCAGCAGCTGGTAGTCGGCGAAGACCACGACGCCGCGGGCTGAGGTGAGCGAGACCGACGTGTTGAAGAACTGGTTCTGCGCGTTCAAGAGATCGATCAGGGAGCGCTGACCGAGTTCGTATTCCTTCTGGTAGGCCGTGATGGTCTTCCTGGCTGCTTCTAGCTCACGGGTCAGAGCACCGATGCGCGTGGCCGTAATCGTACGGGCATTCCACGCCTTGTCGATCGACTCATAGGCGTCGCGTTGCAGGCGAGCGTGGCGCATGGTGGCTTCGGTGTAGCGCTCGGCCTTCTCTGACCGATTCCACGCGTCCTGGCCGCCGCGGAAGATGTCCCACGACATGACAACCTTCCCACTGTAGTCCTCATGCGTGATGGCGGGAGTTCCCGGGGCCGCCACGTAAGGGTAGGAGTTGTCGTAATGGGTTGCCCGTCCCTCGAGATAGAATTTCGGACCGAACGTGCCGTCCGTGGCCTTGAACGCGTGCTTGGCGGCGTCGGCGTCGGACTGTGCCGCCGCGATCGTCGAATTGAACCGGAGCGTGGTCGCCAGCGCTTCGTCGCGGCTGTGCGGCAATCCCGCGAGAGGGGCGGGGAAGCGAACGTTGATCGGCTCGAGGCCAACCGTCTTGCGGTACTTCGCCCTGGCGTCATCCAGGCTGCGCTGGAATTCGGCAAGTGCCGCACGGGCGGCCTCGACGCGCTCGCGGGCTTGCTCCAGATCGCCTTCGCCGGCCCGGCCGCCCGAGAAGCGGGAGTTCACGTTCGAAAATATCTTCTCGTGATTCGCGACGTTTTGCTGGGCAAGGCTGACCAGCCGCATGTAGCGCGTGACGTCGATGTAGCCTTCGGCGGCGTCGAGGGCCAGCAGCTCGGTTCTCTCCTTGACGCGGGAGGCAGCGGCATTGACCCGCGCGGTCTGGCGCCAGACGTCATAGATCGACGAAAAACCGTCCCACAGCAGCTGGCGCACCACGACTGATTCCTGGCTGCCATTGCGCCATGGGCCTGACCCCACGGTCGGCGCTGCCTGAATGTTCGGGGTGATGAAGCCCGGCGATTGATCGAATTTTTCCGGGCCGTAGCTGGCGTCAATGCGCACCTGCGGCAGCAGTGTGCTTTGGGTTTGCCGCAGCTCGCTTTCCGTCGCCCGCCGGTTCGCCGAAGCCTCGCCGATACCCGGGTTGGTCTGCATGGCCTGGCGTAAAGCATCATTAATAGAAAAAACCTCGGCACATGCTGGCGTTGCCGCCAGGCAGAGGCACGCGATAACCGTGTATGCCGATCTCATTATTCCCGCCCCTACTCACAAAAATATTACGTAGAATCCGCCGAAGGGTAACAAAGGACAGTTCCACGACCTATGACATTTCAGCCACACAGGCGCCCTAAGTGGGGGCAGAGCCATCAGTCTCGGTGCGCGGAAATCTAAACATTTTTATTAAAATTCAGTGATTTATATGGTGATCTGTGGTCGCGCGAACTGGTGCCGAGCCGCAACACCGGGGACCGGAACATGAAAGATCAGTTAAGCCCGTCTTAAGGTTGGCGGCAGCCGGCTACTCCTGGCGACAGGTCGCCAGGTAGGTTGCAACGAAGGGCGCGGCCTTGGTGTCCGCGGAGGGGCCTCCCAGTCGGCTCGTTAGTTTGTAGAGCGACCTGTCGCCAAAATAGAACCGGAAGATCTCGGCCGTGGTGTCGTCCGTGCGGGTCGCAAAGATCGACGCGGCGGTACGGCGGGCGGCCGCAAAGACGTAGGTCGTGAGCTTGGCTCCTCCCTTGCCTTCTGCCGCGACAGATGTCCCCCAGGTGACCGTGAAGGTGTCGCCATCGATCACGACGGCGGGCCGGACCGTATCGAGATCGTCATCGATCCACTGGGCGTCACCGCCTTTGCCTGACGGGCCGAGCTCGACCCGTTTGCCTCGCGGCGTGTCGCAGGTGAACCGGGAAGGTTCGGCGATCGCAGCGCTCGTCGCCGCCAAGAACAGCAACAGGCAGCCGACCGACCTCCACATGGGCGTTACCCTCTGTTTCGTTGTTTGGGGAATAGTGATGTCAGCGCCCGACTCGCGCAACTCGGTGATTTACGGACAAGCAGAGCTGCTTTGCTTCCCCGCCGGAAGAGGCGCCCGCGATTTCACTCGGGCGCGATCGGGTGCGCTGGACGTTCGATCGATGCCCTGAGGCTTTCGAGTTCGAGGAAGACGTCAGCTTGCCTGCGAAGCTCATCGGCGATCATGGGAGGCTTGGTTCGGATGCTGGAAACGACCGTCACGCGGACACCGGCCCGCCTGACGGCTTCGACAACGGCGCGCAAATCACCATCGCCGGAGAACAGGTACGCGTGGTCGATGCGGTGCGCGATTTCCAATGCGTCGACCGCGAGCTCGATGCCGATGCTGCGCTTCATTCGCCGCCGCCCTTCGCCGTCATCGTGCGTTTTGGCTAACTTTCTCCTGACCGCATATCCGTTGTAATCGAGCCAATCCACCAGCGGCCGAAGGCTGCTGAACTCGTCGTCGTCTCTCACGACCGTGTAGAAGTAGGCGCGGACGATCTGTCCATGCTTGCCGAACTCCGAGAGCAGTCGCCGGAAGTCGATTTCAAAACCGAGGTTCTTGACCGTGGTGTGAAGATTCGCGCCATCGATGAAAAGTGCAATGCGATCGGCCATCTCAAATCCCCATGACGCCCGGATCAGTCACTGTATGCTGTGGTTCTGAAATTCCACGGGCGCATCGTGGGTAAGCGCCCGAATTGAAATGACTGATCCTAGAGCAAGGGCTAGGCCGCGAAAAAGCGGAAATTTTCGCCAACGCGGGTCCCATGCGAATCGTGCGCCTGTTGATAACATAGGTCGAAGCGCGGCTGACCAGCCACGCAAACAACACGGTTGTCGTTGAACAAGGATGCGGCCCTTCGCGCCAGCGGCGCATTCGCCAGCGCAGAAAAACTGGCTGCCATGGCGATTCGGTGGCATAGGCGGTCCGAGCGCGTGCGCGCGACGCCGATCCTGATCTCCACAGTATCAGAATAGATGGCGTCGGACGAATGCCGCGGTAGGCGCCAAGCAATGGTGCGCCGCGCCGCTACTCTCAAGCCGACAGTTGCATCACCGACAAAACTACATCTAAAATCAATCTAGTGTAGCGGCATCATTTCGTGTCGGCGCGATATTTCGAGATACCACTTTTTTGCAGATGCAGGTTTTGGTCGATACCAATTTCGCCGGAGGAAGGACAGCCTTGCGTCTTCACATTACGCAGATGGTTTATTCTAGCGGACGGGTGTGGACGCGCGGCGGCGCGTCTGTCGCGCCGACTCAACCAGTCTCTCGTACGCATCGCTAACGAACCGTCGCGATCGACCCATTGCTCGATGTGATGTTCGGATCAGCAGGAGGCAGGGTGGGGACCTCACGATGGGGCCTGCCGTGATCGATATCGCAATCGGGCGCCCGGTCGAGGCGGGCGCCAGGGAGTATTGGCCAAGGCGCGCGAGATGCCTGGTCGTTCTCTCGTTCTGCATCCTGCTGTCCTGTTGCGGGGCCGCTCGCCAGGCCGTCGAGAAGGAGGCGGTACCGGCACCGGACCCAATAACGGAGACGGCGACAGCGGCCACAGAGCCGACACCAGCGGCGACAACGATACCGGAGGCTACACCGGTACCGACACCGACGGCGGTAACGGTCAACCTGAGCGGCGCGCTCGCGGAATGCCGAAGTGCGTTTCCGGATCAGATCGCGCAAGCCGTGGCGCGGGCGTCCTGCGTGATCAAGGCGACCGACCTCGTGCGTCCGCTGCTGCCGTTTCCCGAACTGCTCGACCGGGAGAACGCCCTGCGCAAGGCGCTGGCCGAGCAGGTTCAGACAAGAACGATGTCGCTGCTCGAGCGCAACATCCAGATCCAGAAACTGCATTCGCAGCTGCTCGAAGAGGAGCGCAGCAGGCTATCGGCCGCGCCGGCGGACGGGAGCAAGCCGCCGCCGCTGGCGGTCACGCAGTGGCGACAATCCAACGGGGAGAGTTGCGGCCGGCTCGGAGGTGATTCCGGGACCTGCTACTGAAACGAGCAATACTGCAAACGGCCATCGGGGGGAATGGAACCGGATTGTGACACCGTCACCTCCGAGGTCGTTGTCGCGACAGCGTCACTCCGACGCTGTCACCGTATTCGCACGGAGCAGCGAAGTTGAAATGGTGTGAAATGTCGAAAGTCCTACAATTTAAGGGGTTTCGTGCGTCGTCGTCGAGGCGCCTTGCCGAGGAGAAGGTGTGCGCGGTTACGCCAGTAGGGTTAATAAACGATTACCAATCGACAGTTTTCTCGCGACGCATTATAAGAAAATGCTAGTTGGCACCCGGATTTTGCACCCGCCAACGTATCGCGTAAATTTCATCGTAAAAGGGATATTTTCCTATGTTGAAGCTCTACATCCAGACCACCGAAGCCTTCAAGCGCCTGCGTGCGGATGCCGCCGGCGTTGTGTCGTTCGAATACGTGATCGTCGCCGCTTGCATCGTCGCCGCTGTCGCTGCTGCATTCGGGACGACCACCGGCACGGGCATCGGCTCCGTTCTGAACGCCTCGATCACCGCGATTGCTACCAAGGTCACCTCTGCAGTTACTCCAGCTGCGTAATTCGGATGAATCGTGCGCTGTTGACAGATTTTTTTTGTCAACAGCTCTCAACCGGATTGCGACGCGGGCAGCCTGGAAAGGAGGCGTTCCAATGTTGCAGTTTTATATCAAGATCACCGAAGAGTTGAAGCGTCTGCGAAAGGACAAGGACGGCGTTGTATCGTTCGAGTACGTTATCGTCGCCGCTTGCATCGTCGCCGCTGTCGCTGCTGCGTTTGGCACCAGCACCAGCACCGGCATCGGCTCCGTTCTGAACGCCTCGCTCACCTCGATCGGTAGTGCGGTGACCAGCGCGGTTACCCCCGCCGCTTAAGTTTAGAGGGCGGCTCTTCGGAGGGGGGCATTATTTTGTGCTCCCCGCCTTCTCCGAGGCGTATATTTTATGAATTGGATTGTGTCCGCGACCTTGTGTCTGGAAATTGCATTGTTGTTGTATGTCGCAACGATCGATATCGCGACACGGTTGATCCGAAACGAAATTTGTCTGGCGCTGGCGTTCCTTGGGATCGTCGGCCAATTGGCCAGTCCGATGCAGATCGGCCAATCGCTGATCGTTGCCGCAATCCTGTTCCTGGTGCTCTTCGTGATCTATCTGCGCGGAGCGATCGGCGGGGGCGACGTCAAGTTGCTGGTTGCCCTGGCGATCGGTCTGCCGCTGACCGGCGTGATTGAACTGTTGACGGCAACTGCACTGGCCGGCGGCGTTCTGGCCGCGGTGCATCTGATGATGCGCCGTCTGCCCCAACCGAAGCTGGCGCCCGCCGGATCATCGCTGATGCGCCGGGTCTACGCGGTCGAGCGCTGGCGTCATTTGCGACATGCACCGCTTCCCTACGGGGTTGCCATCGCATGCGGCGGTATCTGGGCCATTTTGAGCAAAGGAATTTGACATGTCGTCCGCTCTCCGTGTCTCGATCATCATGGTGCTGCTGCTTGCGGCTACGGCGCTTGGAATGATCGCCTACAGCATGAACCGACCCGCAGATCCGGTTGTTGCGCAGGCAGTCGAAGAGAAGCCTGCGCCTGTGCCTGCGGCCGCAACGGTCGGCTACTTTGTCGCGACACGCCCGCTTTCGAAGGGAACGCTGGCGCGGGACGAAGATTTCGCGGTGCGCCAGACGGCACCGAATCGTGTCCCCGCGGGGGCGATCCTCGAAACGCCTGACTCCAAGGCCGGGTTGCCCGGTTCGCTGGTTCGCAAGTTCGTCGACGCCGGCAGCGCGATTACACTGGACGACATCCTGCGTCCGAAGGATCGCGGCTTCCTTGCCAGCGTCCTGGCGCCGGACAGCCGCGCCATCAGCATCAAGGTCGACGAGGAGACCGGTGTGTCCGGTCTGATCAGGCCGGGCGACAATGTCGACGTGGTGCTGACCCAGGTGTTCGAGAAGGCCGCGCCGGTGAAGCGTGCCGTCAGCGAAACCGTTCTGTCCAATGTGCGCGTGATCGCGATCGACCAGGAGATTGCGCAAGGCGGGCGTCCGATCACCAATGCCGTCCCGGGCAAGACGGCGCAGACCGTGTCCTTGGAGCTCAAGCCGGATCAGGTCAAGAAGGTGGCCGTCGCAAAGCAGCTCGGAACGCTGTCGCTCGTCATCCGCGCTGCGGCCGAGCAGTGGGACAAGGCCGACACAAGCGTAACGTCCAGCTGCGACGTATCGCCGGAGCTGGCGCGCCAGAGTGCAGTTGCCGGCCAGAGCACGACGGTCGCGATCTATACCGGTAGCGAGGTGAAGCAATACTCGGTCAGGAGACAGGATTTTGACGACGACGCCCGCGCGGGCTGCGACGTGCCGTCCGAGCTCGATCGTCAGACCACAGCGGCAGCGAGTGACGTCGGCAAGGGACCGGAGAAACGTTGATGAGTGCGAACATGGCAGTGGTGGAACAACCCGAAGAGACGACGTCTCTTGTCGCGCGCAACCGCATCGTCTGCTTCGTCAACGACGAGCTGAGCGCGGCAGCCCTCCGCAAGGGTCTCGACGGCAGCAATCTGGTGATCCGGCGCGGCACTATCCGTCATGCGACGCGCATGCTCGAGACCGACACCGATCTGTACGCGCTGGTGACCGACATCAGCGGCATCGATGATCCCTTCACCGAACTGGAACGCCTCGCCAGTGTCTGTCCGCCCGATGTGAAGGTGGCCCTGATCGGCGACAACAGGGAGATCACCTTCTACCGCGAGCTGATGGAGATCGGCCTTACTGAATACCTGCCGACGCCGATCACCAGGGATATGGTGCTCGACCAGCTGCGTCCCAGGCTGATCGGCGACGTCGCGCCGGCCCAGAATGACCGCGGCGGGCACGTGGTGTCGATCTGTGGCGCGCAGGGCGGCGCCGGAGCGACCAGCGTCGCGATCAACCTCGCGCTACAACTCGCCGAAACCACCAAGGCCAAGGTCGCGTTGCTCGACCTGCATCTGCAGGGCGGCGAGACCGCGGTGATGCTGGGCGTTCGTCCCGGACCCGGCCTCCGCATCGCCCTTGAAAACCCGATGCGGGCCGACACGCTGTTTCTTGAGCGGGCCGCGATCGAGGTGAACGATCGGGTCTGCCTGATTTCCGGCGACGAGGAGCTCGATGCCAAGCTCGACATCACCGAAGCCGGCGTGCGGCACGTGCTGGGCCTGCTCCGTCAGCGGTTCAACTACGTCGTTGTCGATGTGCCGGTGCCGTTCCCGGCATCGATATATCCGGTCATTCAGATGTCCCGTCATGTGCTGGTGCTGTTGGAGGCCGAAGTAACCGGCCTGCGCAATGCCCACGCGCTGCGCAACGCCGTCACCAACATCGCGGGCAAGGATCGGGTGTTTACCCTGCTCAATCGTGCCGACCGCGCCGGCGGTCTGCCGAGGGCGACGATCGTCAAGGCGCTTGGCGCTGAGCCGGACATGGTGATCCCGGATCTCGGCAAGGGAATGACCCAGGCGGTCAACCTCGGCGTTCCGGCTCTGAAGCACGTATCCGGTCTACGGCGCCACCTTGCCCCGATCGTACGGGAAATCACCGGCGTCGGTACCAAGAAAAGGGCCGGGTGGAAGAGGTGGCTCGGGCTATGAAAAAGTTCGGCAGGCGCGCAGACGAAATGCCGGTGCGGATGCCCGCAGCGGTGCCGGACGCCCCGGCAGCGGCACCAAGCGCGCGGCCGGCGCCGCCACCCTTGCCGCCGGCGGAACCGAGCGTGGCGTCACCGGCGTCCAGCCTGTTTGCATCGGCGCCGAAGCATGAAGAACCTGCGACGCACCATCCGGTGATGTCGGCATCCCTGCGCGAACGCGTCATTGAGCAGATCGAGCCGTCGGTGGCCGCGACCGTTCCCCGCGACGTCCTGCGGCGGCAGATCGAGGAAATCATCCACGGCATCGCCAACCAGGAGCGGCTGGAGCTGTCGGGCCGCGAGCAGCTCTTCCTGGCGGAGGAGATCGCCGACGACATGACCGGCTACGGGCCGCTGCGTCCGCTTCTGCTCGACGAGACGATCAACGACATCATGATCAACGGGCCGAGCAACGTCTATGTCGAGCGGGCCGGCAAGCTGGAGCGGGTCGCGGTCCGGTTTCGCGACAATGACCATATCGCCTCGGTCGCACAGAAGATCGCCTCGCAGGTCGGCCGGCGGGTGGATGAATCCAGCCCGATGGTCGACTGCCGTCTGCCGGACGGCAGCCGTGTCAACATCATCCTGCCGCCGCTGGCTATTCATAGTCCCTGCATCTCGATCCGAAAATTCCCGAACCGGCGTCTGAACATCGCCGGGATGATCGAAAACGGCTCGATGACCGCCGCGCTTGGACAGCTGCTGGAGATCGCCTCCCGCTGCCGGCTTAACGTCCTGGTCTCAGGAGGCACCGGTTCCGGCAAGACGACGCTGCTGAACGCCTTGAGTCAGTTCATCGACCATAGCGAGCGCATCGTCACGATCGAGGACGCGGCGGAGCTGCAACTGCAGCAGCCGCACGTGATCAGCCTGGAGACCCGTCCTCCCAGTCTCGAGGGCACCGGCCAGGTGACGCAGCGCGACCTGCTGTGGAACGCGCTTCGTATGCGTCCGGACCGCATCGTCGTCGGTGAGGTGCGCGGCGCCGAGGCGTTCGACATGCTGCAGGCGATGAACACCGGCCATGATGGATCGATCTCCACCGTGCATGCCAACAGCACACGCGATGCTCTGACGCGCGTGGAGAACATGGTGCAGATGGGGCAGGTCAATCTGCCGTCTCGCGCGATCCGCTCCCAGATCGTCGCCGCCCTGGATTTGATTGTTCAAGTCGAGCGCATGCGTGACGGCCAGCGCCGTATCGTGCAGATCAGCGAGGTGATCGGCCTCGAGGGCGAGGTGATCACCACCAACGACATCGCATTGTTCGAGTACAAGGACGAGGATGTCCAGGGGCGGATATCCGGCACCTACCGCTCTACCAATGCGGTTCCGAAGTTCAAGAGCCGCCTCGTCTATTACGGGCTCGATCGGGCCTGGGCAGAAGCGATGAGGCACATCTGATGTCGACGCCCTTGATCATCGTTCTGGTGCTTCTGTTGTGTGCCGGGGCAAACACCCTCTGGCTCGACGCACGACACAGGCGAATGGAGCGCCAGCTCGAGATTGCGCTGCCGACGGCTGAAGCCGCAGCCTTGGTGTCCATCCGTCGCGCGGCCAAGACGTCGCGCTGGCGTGCGCTCCAGCGCTTCGCCAATTACCACCCTGATATGGTGCACGTCGTGCGACCGGTCTATGTGCTGCTTGCAGGGGCCATGGCAGGGCTGGGAATCATCTACGTCAATGGATTCCTGAGGTTCCCTGGCTCCTATGGGGCCATTGCGGCTGCCGGCGTCGCCATCATGGTCGTGCGCGGTCTGTTCGGCTGGCAGCAACGGCGCTTTGCAAATCAACTCTTCCAGCAGCTTCCCGATGCGGTCCAGCTGGTGACGAGCACGGTCCGGTCCGGATTGCCCGTCCACGAAGCATTTCGCACCATCGCCCGCGAGATGCCGCAACCGACGTCCGGGCAATTTGCCATCGTCTGCAGCGAACTGAATTTTGGCCGATCGCCCGAGGAAGCTGTGGAAGCCATCTACCAGCGAACGCAGGTGTCGGAGTATGCGATGTTTGCGGTAACCCTCGCGGTACAATTGAAGACCGGCGGCAGCTTGGCGGAAACACTGCAGACGTTGGGCGAGACCGTGAGTCAGCGGGTTGCGCTGGCGGCCCGCGCGAAGGCCTTGGCGGGAGAGGTCATCTTTTCATCGCGTGCGCTCACCCTCGCGCCACTCGTGATCGGCGGGCTGCTTTACCTGATCAATCCGCAGTCGGTCGATCTGCTGTTCTTCGATCCACAAGGAAACGTGCTTCTCGCTTATGCGGCGTGCTCGGTCCTGATCGGGCATTTCGTGATCCGTTGGATGGTCAGAAGGGAGACCACCCTATGACGGCTGTTCTCGGCTTTGCCACCCTTGCCGTCGCACTAGCGGCGGCGACCGTCCTGCTGATCATTCGCGAGATACATCTTCGCGCGCTGAACACCCGCGTCTCGAACGCCGTGCTGGGCATTCCTGACCGATCGAGCTCCTCGCAAGACCTGATCGGCTGGCTCTCATCGATCGGTACGCGCTACAGGAGCTTCTACGGCCAGGAGAATCTCGACCAGTTGCGGATGATTCTCCAGTCCGTTGGCTTCAATCATTATCGGATGATGCCGATCTGGATCGGCTTCAAGATGGTCAGCACATTTGCGTTTCCGATCGCAGCGTTCTCTGTGTCGCAAATTCTCGGCAGGCCGTTCAGCGACGTGATGGTCTTCACACTGTTCGGTGTGGTCATCGGAATCATGAGCCCGCGCCTCATCCTGTTGGTCCTGAAGCGACGTTTCGATGCCGCGATCCGGCTCGGCACGCCGGACACCATCGATCTGCTTGTGGTGTGCAGCGAAGCCGGCATGGGCCTGGAGAGCGCGATTGAGCGTGTGGCGGAGGAGATGCGGGAGACCAATCCCGCTATCACCCACGTGCTGCGCGGTCTTCTCGATGATCTCCGGATCCTGCCGAACCGTGCCGACGCCTTCGAGAAGCTCGCGTCCACGTCGGAGGGCCTCCGTCGTTTCGGCACCATGGTCAGCCAGAGCCTGCAATATGGCACGCCGCTCAGTCAGGCGCTGCGCAGCATCGCGGTCGACCTGCGCCGGGAACGCATCACCAAGCTCGAAGAGCGGGCGCACAAACTGGGCGCCAAGCTGACCGTTCCGATGGTGCTGTTTCTGCTCCCGGCGATGTTCGTCATTCTGGGCGGAAGCCCGTTCCTTCATTTGATCCGTACATTCGCTGAGATCGGTAAGTAAGCCATGAGTGCAAGTGCAATGACCCTTCCGTCAAATCTGGCTTACGATCGGGTAACCCGATTCTTGGGCAGCGCATGGTTCTTTCTGCTAGGGCTTGTCGTCATGCACAAGCTCGGGACTTCGGCCGGCGAGCCGTGGCCGTCGCTCGTGTCGAACTTTCTTGTCGCGATGTTCTACCTGATGCTGGCGCTGCTGATCCTGATCCGGGGCCCCGCAAAGGCGCAGGCCGAAGGCCTGCTGCCGAGGGTTGCGGCGTTCGTCGGCACATACTGGCCATGGACGATCACGTTTTTCGAGAAGACCGAGGGCGCATTGCCGAATTTGCTGTCCGCGGTTTGCGTGCTGACCGGCATGATCATGATTCTCATCACCATTCGTCATCTCGGACGATCGTTCAGCCTGGTGCCGCAGGCGCGTTCGGTGGTGCAAACCGGGCCGTACCGGTGGATCAAGCATCCGCTCTATCTGTCGGAAGAGATCGTGTTCCTTGGTGTCGTGCTGCAGCATCTGAGCTGGATGACGGTAGGCCTGCTGATTCTGCACATCTGCATCCAGGTCTGGCGAATTCATTACGAGGAGGACGTGCTTCGGCGCACGCTTCCTGAATATTCCAGCTACGAGGCGTCGCGCTGGAGATTGATTCCCTATGTCTGGTGAGCGACCATGCGAAGCTGGATAAGCCGTGTGAGCGGCAAGCGTTCTCTGATCCGGGATCAACGCGGCGCCGTCGCGTTCGAGATGCTGTTCGTTTTCGCTTTCCTGTTCCTGGTTATTCTGCTGCCGCTTGCCGACCTCGCGCTAGCGGGCTTTCAATATATCCAGGCGCTTGCGGCGCTGCGCGGGTTTGGACAATCCATCCAGTATTCCCCGCCGGGCGACGTCACGAACGCCTCCAGTTGGGCGGCGGCCGCGCTCGCCAAGGCCGATTCCCGTTATCCGATCCCCAGCATCCAGCTCATCTGCGGCGAGAGCAATGCGGTCTGCGATTCGACAAACTCTGATCCGTCCCAGCCGAAGTACTACGTGTATTCGACGACGATCACGTTGGCGCCGATGGTGTTGAGATCGGCGATTTGCACCAGCGGCAATAGCAATCCTTGTTCGTTCACGCTGACCTATTCGGAACGGTTTCAATGAGGTGGTCCATGCGCAACATGCTTCATTGTCGTCGCGGCTCGGCCGCGTTCGCAACCGTGATTGCGTTGATCCCGTTGATCGGAATGATGGCGCTCGGCGGTGAAGCCGGCTCGTGGTACGTCACCCAGCAGCGCGCCCAGGGTGCGGCTGATGCGGCGGCCTATGCGGGTGCTTTGCGATTGGCGTGCGACGCCGCTCCGCAGCCGGGTACGACCTGCAACAACACCCAGACGTATGATTACCGCGGCAAGCAGGCGGCGGCTCAGAATACGTTCTGCAATTCCGGCGACACCGCCTATCCCGGCTCCAGATGTGTGGCGACCAGCGGCGTCACGCGGACCGTCCAGGTCGCCTCGCTGACGTCGTGGAACGGGGTGGCGGGGACGTACGTTCAGGCCACCATCAGCCAGCAGCAGCCGGGATATTTGGCTCAGGTGCTCGGCTTGTCGACGGTCACGATTGCCGCGACGGCGGTCGCCAAGCTCGATAGCCTGGCGAAACCTCCATGCGTGCTGGCGTTGAAGGACCCCGTCACCTTTCAGGGTAGCGCTACGGTCTCGTCGGCAACGTGCGGTATTTCGTCGGACAGCAGCGCGTCGAACGCGATCGGCTTCATCGGCAATTCGGGTATTTCGGTGGATGCGCCGAGCTACACGGTCGGCGGCTGCTCCCAGACGGGCGGAAGTCAATGCACGGGCGTGCAAACCTATCAGCAACCAATCCCGGATCCGCTGAGTGCAGTCAACACGGCGCTGTCTGCGTTGAAGACGTCAAATTTCGCAAACAACATCAACAACGCCGCACCGCAGCCCTATGAGACATGCAGCTGTTACAATACCAATCCGTCGTTCAGCCCCACCACTGTATTAAACGGCACGTACTATTTTTCGGGGAACATCACCATCAACGGCAATCCGACCATAACGGGAACGGCTACCTTGATATTTTTCGGAAGTGGTACATCGCTCAAATTTACGGGGAATCCCACGATCCAGCTTACGGCAATGAAGTCGCCTACGGGGCCATCGGTCTTGTCAGCATCGGTGTTGGCCCTGATGAAAGATCTCCTGCTCTATGATGGTGAGGCCTATTCGAAGCAAGGCGTCAACATCAGTGGCACCTCCACAAGCTATTTCAATGGCACGGTCTATATTCCAAATGCCCCCGTGACATACGGAGGCAACAGCTCGTCGAGTGCCCCGGCCACTGGTTGTTACCAGGTCATAGCCTACGCGGTGACTTTCCAGGGCAATACGACGCTGGACAACAGCAAGTGTACGTCGGATGGGGCAGCAAAGCCCAACGTTCAAACCGTGCGTTTGGTGCAGTGATGAAAGGGCTCGACCAGCGCGGGGTCGCGGCTCTCGAGTTCTGCCTCATCGCCGTGCCCTTGTTCACCCTGATCTTCGCCGTCTTTGATTTCGGACGCTACGCGATCACGATGCAGTCGCTGCGCCTGCTTGCGGATGCCGGGGCCCGGGCGAACATGATCACCTGCTACACCCCCGCCGTGCTGGCGTCCAATTCACCATCCGGCTGTACCGGTGACTATCTGACGCCTGCGCAGAAGCAGGCCGTTGCTCCCTTCCTGTATGGCGCCAGTCTCACGCCGACGGTGACCACGACGGCGGGCGCCTCGGCGCTGACGGTGACGGCATCCCAGTCGGGCTTCGCCATGATCATGCCGATCTGGGGCACGTCGTTGAACGCGCCGAGCGCGTCCACCACGATTCCGTTCTGAGCAGAGCCCGATTCGGTGAGGCTGATCGAAGGCGCCGGCCTGGTCGGCCGCCAGGCGGCTCGGCCCGATGGGCGGGCCGGGCAATAGCCCGGGCGGGCTACGGAAGTGGTGCGCGCTGGCAACATCGGGCAGTTTTCTCCGGCGTTGCCGCGGCCGGGCGGACCTCTTTCCTTGCAATCGAGGCGCGTGGCGGGGGATGATTGACCAGCCGCCATTAGCGGCCTTGCGACCCGGGTGAGTGCTCGGTGCGCGGGGAAACGGGAATTTTGCGAGTAACTATTTGTAGTCGGACAGACTGTAAACTCTACGGCGTGGTGGACGAACGGGAGTGATCGGGACGCCGAGGTCGTAGATTTACGGGGGGTCGTCGCGGCGACGCGGCGAAGGGGATTGGCATGATGGGAAGTCGCGTTTCGGTTGATGCGGGACTTGGGCTGGTTGCCCTGAGCGCGATGGCGTTTGGCGCAGCGATCGCCCTGTTTCATTTCACCGATCCTGCTGCCGCCGCCGACCGGCGGGCGCCGTCATCCAGCGGCGTGTTCGTCAGCGAGATGAGCGACGTCCAGCGCGTCAGGGTGACCGTCAACAAGTCGCGCACCTTCAGGGTCGATACGGCGTTCTCGTCGATCGTCGCGGGCTCCCCCGATATCGCCGACGTTAAGTCGCTGAGCGATCACCTGATCTACGTCCAGGGCAGGAAGACCGGCACCACCAACGTCATCCTGTTCGACAGCTCGATGAAGCAGATCGGCATTCTCGATGTCGAGGTGACGCTCGATATCGGCAATTTGCAGCAGAATATCCAGGCCGGCACCGGCACGCGCGGCATTCGCGTGTCCGCCTCCGAAGGGCAGGTTGTGCTGAGCGGAATGGCTACCGATGCGGTTTCCGCGGAGCGGGCGATGACAATTGCCCAGGGCAGCGTTCCCAAGGACGCCATCGTCGTCAATGCCATGAGCGTTGCAGCGCCGCAGCAGGTCATGCTCGAGGTGCGCTTCCTCGAGGTCAGCCGCGAGGCGGGACGCGACCTCGGTGTGAATCTATATGCAGCAAACGCCAACGGCACCAATGTTGCGAACACGGGCCTTGGTGGGGCAGTGCCGGGGGCCGTAGGGCGAGCACCCATTGGCGGTGTCAACGGTAATGTCGGCGCTCCCCCCACTGGTAGTCTTCCACTGCTCGGAACGGTCGGAACGCTTATTGGCTCCGCTGGCGGCGTAGCCGCGCCTCCGTTCGGAAGCTTGTTGACGAGCATTCTTCGAACCAGCAGCGGCGGTTCGGTGGACCTTCTGATTACCGCGCTGGAAACGAAAGGGCTGGCCCGCCGGCTGGCGGAGCCGAACTTGACCACGCTGTCGGGCGATGCTGCGCGATTCCTGGCGGGTGGCGAGATCCCGGTGCCCGTCGCCTCGTCGCCGGTCCCGGGCGCACTGCCGACCGTGACCATCGACTACAAGAAGTTCGGCGTCGAACTGGCGTTCGTGCCAACCGTGCTTTCGCGCGGAGTGATCAATCTCCGCGTTGAGCCCTCGGTCAGCGAGCTCGATTTCACCAACGCGGTGAGCATCTCCGGAACGACGATCCCGGCGTTGACCCGCCGCGATGCGCGCACCACGGTCGAATTGCGCGACGGCCAGAGCTTTGCCATCGCCGGCCTGCTGCAGACGCGCAACCGGCAGGACGTCTCGCAACTGCCCTGGATCGGCTCAGTGCCGATTCTCGGGACCTTGTTCAGCAGCAAGTCGTACCAGCAGCAGGAAACCGACCTCGTCATCATCGTGACGCCGCGCCTGGTCGCGCCGGCGGCGCCCGGCCAGCAACTGGCATCGCCGCTCGATTCGCGCTTGCCGGCCAATGACGTCGACTTCTTCCTCAATGGCCAGATGGAAGTGCGCAAGCGTTACGACGACTACGTCAATTCCGGCGGCGATGTGAAGGGGCCCTATGGTCACATCATCGCGCCGAACGCCGTTGTACCGGCTCCGCCACCGGCCGTCGGTGCGAACCAGCCGGTCGTGAAGACCTTGAACTAGGGAGGCGAGAGATGACCGTCAGATACCTCGCTCTGCTCGCACCTTTCCTGCTCGGCGGCTGCTACGGCCTCTACGGGCACGACGAGATGGACCGCTACGTGCAGCGCTCCGACACCATCACGATGAGCGCCGGCAACGCCAAGGAGGTCAACGCCGTCACCCACACGATCCACCCGTGGCCGGCCTATGTCGGCGATCGCCGGCTCGCGTATGACGCGCGGCGTACAAACGGTGCCGTGCAGCGCTATGGCACTCAGCAACGCCCGCTCGATCAGCTCCCCGACATGGGCGATCCGACCAAGGCGATGGGCCAGGCGCCGCCCGTCACCACAATTCAGAACGTCAACACGACCGGATTGGGAGCCGGGACCGGAGGATCGGTGGCCGTCGGGGTCGGAGGAGGCGGCAGGTAATGTCCTTTTGGCGTCGGCCAGGTGCCGGGGCAGGGATTCGGAAGGGAAGTGCGACGTTAGGTTTCGGCAGACCTCAGTATTTCGGTCGTGCCGTCTGTTTTCGTAGGTAGTTTTGCGATGGATCTTCGAATGGTGCGGGGGATGCGCTGGACTTGGGCAACGGGGCGAGGATTGCATCGCCTCGCCCCGGCGTTGATCTGTTGCGGCTTGGCGACCGGCCTTGGGGCCTGTGACTACACGACGCGGGAGGCGGCCATCGTCGCCCCCGTGGATCCGCCGGGCGGCGACCCCGTGCAGGAGCCGACCGACGTCAAATACTATCCGTCCGACGAACCGGTGCGGATGGGACTCGAGCAGTACAATCGCGGCAATTACGGAATCTCGCAGCGCTATTTCAAGGATGCGGTCGAGAAGGCGCCGAAGGACGTGACGGCCTGGGTCGGCCTCGCGGCGAGCTATGACAAGTTGCGCCGCTTCGATCTCGCCGATCAGGCCTATGCGCAGGCGATCCGGCTTGGCGGCGAGACCGTCCAGATCCTCAACGATCAGGGCTATTCCCTGATGCTGCGCGGCAATCTGAGCGGCGCGCGGCGGAAGTTCGAGAAGGCGTATTCGCTCGATCCGGGCAACCCTGTCATCGCCAACAACCTCGAGCTTCTCAACGGCAGCCGGAAGTTCATCGAGCGGCCGCCGAACAATCAGCCCTGATCACGCCGCTCAACCGGTCGGTTCGGCAGAGCCAGGCGCGGGCCGCTTGGCGCGTTTTGCTAGTTCGGCATCAGCACGGCATCGATGCGGCGGCTGTTTCGCGTGCTGATGATGATGGCGCCGTTACGGGTTGCAAATCTCGCGCCGACAAGACGCGGCAGCTTCTCCGTCAGCGATGAAGGCAGCGGAATCATTCCGCCGGTGATGGGATCGCCGACGTTGATCGGCGCGACGGCTGCGCCGGCCGAAGGCGCTGCCTTGATGTACTCCCTTATCAACTGAATCTCTTCACGCGAGAGGCTGAGCGCGGCCTGTTCGCCTGCGCCGTCAGGCAGCTTCTTTTCCGCCTCGGCCTTGTCTCGCGCATCTTCCTGCTGGGCGGCATCGCGTTTTGCGACTTCGACCAGTTCGAGTCTGGTGAGGCGTTCCCTCAGCGGCGCGATCTCCCGTCGCAACGCGGCGATGTCCGACTTCAGCGAAGAGAGCTGACCAAGTGCAATCGCGGCGGCAACGCAAGCGACGACCGAGATCAGGCTGAGGCACGCCACCGCCAGCCCCGTCAATCCGCCTCGACGATCGGCACCTCGATCCGGGACATCCTCCGCGGATCGCCGTCGCCGCGCGGCGGCAAATTTCGGCTTGATCGTGCCGAGGAAGCTGACCAGACCGGACAGCCGCGAAGCCACCATGCGGTTCGCCTCTTGAAAGGAGCCGAAGGCAGGCGCAGGGACGATCGGAGAGTCCGTCGGGGGGATGTCGGGAGCAGCAGCCGAATGACCCGCGCCGGATGGCTGGCGGTCGTCGCGGTCCTCGCGCGTCATGCCGGGGAGCTCGAGATCGACGTCGTCGAGGCGGTCGACCGCAGTATCCGCAACGTAATGGCGCGTGTCGGCTGCAGCGGCGTCCAATCGTTCCGATTCCTGCTGATCGAGGCTTTGTTCGATGCGGGCGGCTTCAAGCGAGCGCCACAGCGCCAGCCCCGAATCGGTGATCTGCAGGCCCGCGTCGTTGATCGATGCCCATCCCGATTGGAAGACGTCGGCGTCGCCAAGCTCGGACGGCCGCTTCGACCGCGTGGTTTCATCGCCGGCCGCGATCATGCGCTTGACCTCGCGGCTGACCTCGTCGATCGCGATCCGTTGCCCGGGCCTTGCGGCCAGCACACTCAAGATCGCCAGATTGAACTTCATGCGGCGCCTCGCGATGCTCCTCAACTGGCCGTGCCGCCGTTCCGCTCCCATGCAGGCGACGTGCGAGCCTCAGCGGGGTCAAAGCGGATCAATCATGTCGGCGCGGACGTCGGTCGGTCAGGGAGTCAAGCAAGTGTACCGGCTCGCCAAGGGGCAAACAATCCGGCACCAGACCTACGACAGATGGATAAGTCGGCCCGCAAACGACGCGCGTCGGGATCGCGTTCGCTGCGCGCCTCAGAGAAACTCGCGAAGCCTGGAGAGCTCGATCACATGCTCGGGTGACAGCACGTCGGGGACGAGGGGAGGCTGCGACTTGGTCCGGATCTCGTAAAGATGTCGCGTCTTCTCGGGCTTGCCCATGAAATCCCGAATGCATTGGTCGAGCGTTCCGTCGACGACCACATAGGGCGCGCGATCCTCTCGCCTGGAGTTGTTGAGAGAAGGCCATTTGTAAAGGTGGGCCGCAGCTTGGAAGTCCACCTGATGGGATTGGTCGGTCATTGCAAAATATCTACCCGAAAAAGCCCTGCGCGGCAAAGTCAGCCGGCTGATGAGTGAGCCGGTGCGGTATCTCGAACCCTCCGCCGACGTGCCTCGCATTGATGCCTCGCAGCAACTCTCCACTCGATCTCCCGCGGACCGAGATCGGGGGGCGATCGGGCGAAGCCGGCTGAAGCAAGCGCCGGCAGACCCCCTCGCGCGGCAAGCGCGCAGCGTGGCAACGCGCGTTGACCACCTGGCGTCGTTCGCGGCGCCGTCGGCCACAATGACGTGCTGGATTGACTCGACTTCATAGTGTTCCTATTTTGTTCTATCGGCAATTTCCACGTCCGGGGACGGGCGGCTTCGGTCAGGTCAGGGATGAACGGGTCGAGATGGCAGCCGCAGCCACCATCCTTCATGCGGACCTCGATGCATTCTACGCATCGGTCGAGCAACTGCTCGAGCCGTCGCTGCGCGGCAAGCCGATCGCCGTCGGAGGCGGGGTTGTGCTTGCGGCGTCCTATGAGGCCAAGGCCTTCGGAGTGCATGGCGGCATGTCGGGACGGGAAGCGCGCCAACTGTGCCCGCAACTTGTTTTCGTCGGCGGCCATTTCAGCGATTACCAGCGGCTGGGTGACGCGGCCATCAAGGTGATCGGCGACTTCACGCCGCTGGTCGAGCGAATTTCGATCGACGAGGCGTTCGCGGACGTTGCCGGCTGCACTCACCTCTTCGGAACGCCTGCCGAAATAGCCGCGTCGATCCGGTGGCGCGTGCGCACCGAGCTCGGCCTTCCGATCTCGGTCGGCGTCGCCCGCACCAAGCATCTGGCGAAGATCGCCTCGCAGGTCGCAAAGCCCGACGGACTTGTCGTCGTTGATCCCGACGCCGAGCTGAGCTTCCTTCACGAACTGCCGGTTGAGTTGATGTGGGGGGTAGGGCCGGTCACCAGGACCCGGCTGGACGCGATCGGCGTCGCGACGATCGGTCAGCTCGCCAAATTGTCGGAACGGTCGCTGACGCACTTGCTCGGTCCGGCAGCGGGCGAGAAACTCGCCGCGCCGGCCTGGAATCGCGATCCGCGACAGCTCAAGCCACACCGGCGCGCGCGATCGGCAGGAGCACAATCTGCACTTGGCCGAAAGCCTGCGATCGAGCAAGTCATCCGGCCTACGCTGCTTCATCTCGCCGACCGCGTCGCCACGCGGCTTCGGGCGAAGTCATGGCCTGGACGAACCGTGACGGTGCGCGTCCGCTTCGCCGACCTGAAGTCGGTGACGCGCTCGATGACGCTCGATGCGCCGGTGTGCACGACCATCGTCCTGGCCCGGCTCGCCGAGAATCTGGTGCGCGCGGCTCTTGCCGACCATCCCGGCGAGAAGATCATCTCGCTGCTGGCGATCTCGGTGTCGCATCTCGAGGAGCATTGGGATCTTGCATTGGAGCTTCCACTCGGACTGGAGGACGAAGCGCTTCGGCCTGGAAGTCCGACAGGGATGGCCCGCTGGGCGGCGGACCGTGCGATCGACAGGATCCGCGATCGCTTTGGCTGGGAGGCGATCGGATATGGTTCGGCGGCGCTGGAGGCGGTTCATTCGGTGCCCGACGCGTTTCGCAAGCTTGCCGAGAGAGATCTCTAGCTCACCAGTTCACACGGCTGTCACTGCATTACGAAAAGGCAATTTGGAATCGCGCGCTTGTGAGTGGCGACCCCGTACGGCCGGCCTATTTTGAGCCTGCGGAGGATAGCCATGAAGTACAGCGCCGAACTGATCCAGACGATGCGCGATGCGTTGGATGCGGTCATGGCAAGCGTGCCGGCGGATCAATCCGTGTTCGGTCTCAAGGCCGCTGTTGCGGAATGCATCCTGCGAGCCGCGGCTCACGGCCAGACATCGTTCGACGGGCTCGTGACGTCGGCATCCGATCAGCTTCAGTCGATCATCTCGATGTTGACCTAGGCGATCGGGATGCGCGCGACCGTTGCGTTCATCTTGCCCCACGGTGCGCCAATGATGCAATCGCCCGGGCCGACGGTTCTCTCAGGGCAGCGATACGACCCGTAGATTGTTGGTTGTTCCCGCTTGTCCAAAGGGAATGCCGGCGACCACAACCAGCAGATCGCGGCTTGATGCAAACTGCTCTGCATGCGCGAATGTAGTTGCGCGCTCGACCATCTCCTCATAGCTCTGAACGTCGTCGGAAAGCACGCTGTGAGCGCCCCAAAGCAGGCACAGGCGGCGGGACACTTCGCGGCTTGGGGTGATGGCGAGGATCGGGCGGCTCGGCCGCTTGCGCGCGACGCGTGCCGCCGTGGTACCGCTCGACGTATAGGCCACAATGGCTGCGGCGTGAACGACGGAGGCGAGATCGGCGGCCGCCGTTGCCACGGCATGCGGTGGCGTTTGCTCTTCGCCGGGCTGGGTCGCCTCGACGATCGAGCGGTACATCTTGTGTTGTTCGGTGCTGCGGATGATGCGGTCCATCATCTCGACCGCCTCGCGCGGATATCGGCCTGTCGCGGACTCCGCCGACAGCATCACTGCGTCTGCGCCATCATAGATGGCGGTCGCAACGTCGGAGACTTCCGCACGTGTCGGCGTAGGGGCGGCGACCATCGAGTCGAGCATTTGCGTGGCGACGATCACGGGCTTCACCGCGAGACGGCAGGCCCGCACCAACTCCTTCTGGCGCCCCGGCACGTCCTCATGCGGGATTTCGACGCCGAGATCTCCCCGCGCAACCATGATGGCGTCGCACAGCTGGATGATATCGTCGATCCGTTCGAGCGCTGCCGGCTTCTCGATCTTGGCCATCAGACCGGCGCGGTCCCCAATGAGGCCTCTGGCCTCGATGATATCCGAGGGCTTCTGCACGAACGACAGGGCAACCCAATCCACGCCAAGTTTCAGGCCGAACTCCAGATCGAGGCGATCCTTCGCGGTAAGCGGTGAAAGATCGAGGACCGTCCCGGGCAGGTTGACGCCCTTGTGATTCGAGATCGTGCCACCGACGATCACCTTGGCTTCGATGAAATCGTCACCGAGCCCGGTAACGCGAACGCGGACCCTGCCGTCGTCGATCAGAAGGTCATGGCCGGGGGCAACGGCGGCAAAGATCTCCCGATGCGGGAGCGGAATTGCGGTTCGGTCGCCTTCCGATCCGGACAAGACGAATCGAATGGTCTCCCCGGCCACTGCGGCGATCTTTCCATCGCGCAAGGTGCCGACGCGGATCTTCGGACCCTGGAGGTCCATCAAGATGCCGATCGGCCGGCCGACGTCCTGTTCCAGCTTTCGGATCGCCGCGTGAATGCGTGCGTGATCGCTCTGCGTTCCGTGACTGAAGTTCAGGCGGAACGTATCGACGCCCGCCAGCAGCAGCGCCTCGAGCATCTCGGGGGAACTGCTCGCTGGACCAACGGTTGCAACGATCTTGGCTCGTCGATGACGACGCATGGATCACCTCGTCGGTGGCTGGCCGGCTGCGATCAGCACGGCACGGATATCATTGACGTTCGTAAGCGTCGGCCCGGTGCGCACGAGGTCTCCAAGGCGGTCGAAGAACGTGTAGCTGTCATGGGCAGCCAGGTGCGCCCGTGCGTCAAGCAGATTCGCGGCGGCCCGCCGCAGCGTATCCGGACCGATCAAAGCGCCAGCCGCATCTTCCGTTCCATCAATTCCATCGCTGTCGCCCGCAATGGCCCAGATATCGCACGTACCTGATAGGGCTATGACAAGACCAAGCAAAAACTCGGTGTTGCGGCCGCCGCGGCCCGCCGGGCCGCGTCCGATCGTAACCGTCGTCTCGCCTCCCGACAGCAGCACCGCGGGGGCAGGGCCTGGCTGTGCATGCCACGCGACCGACCGGGCGATGCCGGCCATCACGGTTCCGAGTTCCCGTGCCTCGCCCTCGATCGCGTCTCCAAGAATGATCGGCGTCAGGCCTTCGTCCCGGGCGGCGTTGGCCGCAGCGTCAAGCGCATGGAATGGAGCGGCAAGGATGCGGACATCAGCATCGATCTCGCCGGGCTTGGGTGTCTCGTCAGCTTGTTCAAGCACAAGCCGCGCCGCTTCCGGCAAGTCGATGGCAAACCGGCCAACGATCTCCAACGCATCGGCTTTTGTGCTGCTGTCCGGCAGCGAGGGACCGGAGGCAATCGCCGCGGGATCGTCGCCGGGAATGTCTGAAATCACGAGGGTCGTGACGCGGGCCGGGCGGGCGGCCAGCGCCAGCCGACCGCCCTTGATCGCGGACAAATGTTTGCGGACGACGTTCATCTCGGCAATCGTCGCGCCGCTTGCAAGGAGTGCCCGGTTGACCGCCTGTTTGTCGGCGAGAGTCATCGGAGATGCCGGAAGGGTCATCAGCGCCGAGCCACCGCCGGACATCAGGGCGATGACGAGATCGTCTGCTGAAAGCCCCTCGACGGCGTGCAGCATGCGAAGGGCCGCGGCCTTGCTCGTGTCATCCGGCACGGGGTGAGACGCTTCGAGCACTTCGATACGGCCGGCTGGAACCGAATGGCCGTGGCGCGTGACGACGACACCTGAAAGCTCGACGTCAGGCCATGCCGCCTCGAGGCCCGCCGCCATTGCCGCCGACGCCTTACCCGCGCCGACAACGATGCATCTGCCCTTCGGCTTTGCCGGCAGGGCGTCGGCAATCGTGATCCTTGGATCGGCGCTCGCGATGGCGGCGCCGAAGATTCGCCGCAGGGCGGTCCGAGCCCGCACATCCGTCCATTCGTCGCTCAATCGCTTGCGCTCCGGCCGATGGGTCTCTTGTTATGGCGCCTTCTCGAGACGGTTGTAAGACACGGGTGCCTCCAGTCGACCGCCTTCACCGGGAAAGACCTTTGCGCGAGCGATTGCGGCGCTTGCCGTCGCTTCACTGCCGAGAATGAACGCGCGCCGCATAGGCTTGATCAGAAACAACGCGGTGAGGGCAGCGGTGGCATTGAGCGCGACCGCGACGATGAACACGGCCTGCCAGCCGAGCTGGGAAGAGATGATGCTCGCGAGCGGCACGAGCAGCGCCGCCGTGCCCTTCGCCGTGTAGAGCATGCCGTTATTGGTGGTTGCGTATTTGGCGCCGAATGTGTCGCCCGACGTCGCCGGAAACAGGCTGTAGATTTCGCCGAAGACGCCAAAATAGATCGCCGTGGCCAGCACGAAGACAACCGGAATGTGACCGTAGGTGGACAGCGTCAGCAACATCAGCGCCGCAGTCGCGAACGCGATGAACATCGTGTGCTCGCGGCCGATGTTATCGGACACCCAGCCAAAGAGCGGACGGCCGAAACCATCGAAGACGCGATCGAGCGAGATGGCAAAGGTCAGCGCCGCCATCTGGAAGCCCGCCAGGGTGACCGGCGTGTCCGCGATCTTGAAGTCATGGGCGATCGGACCGATTTGCGCGGCGGTCATCAACCCGCCCGAAGCCACCATGACGAACACCAGGTACATGACCCAGAAGATCGGGGTGCGCAACACCTGGGGCGGAGTGTAGTCGATCGCACTCTGAGGCAGATTGAGACGCTTTTTCCTGGGTGCTTCGACGCCATGCGGTGGCCGGACGAACCAGGCCAGCAGGATGACGATGAGGCCTTGTCCGATCCCGAAGGTCAGGAAGGTGCTCTGGTAGCCGCCGGCGGCAATCATGTTGGCAATCGGTACGACGGTGAGGGCCGCACCGGCGCCAAACCCGGCGGCGGTTGCTCCTGCGGCCAGGCCGCGCCGGTCCGGAAACCATTTCAACGCATTGCCGACGCAAGTGCCGTAGACGGCGCCGGCGCCAATGCCCGCGACGACAGCTGCCGCATAAAGTGTGACGAGAGAGGAGGCGTATGAGTTCAAGACCCAGGCCAACCCGATCATCAGGCCGCCGAACATGATGACAATGCGGGGGCCGTATTTGTCCACGAACCAGGCCTCCACCGGCACAAGCCATGTCTCCGTCATCACGAAAATCGTGAAGGCGAGCTGGATGGCTGGACGACCCCAGTGAAACTTCGCGTCGATCGGATCAACGAACAGCGTCCAGCCATATTGCAGATTGGCGATCATCGCCATGCAGACAATTCCGATCGCCAGTTGCAGCCAGCGGAAGCCGCCGGGCGCTGATGCCGGATTCGTGGAGATCATGTACGCTCCTAAAGCAGATAATCGTCGTTTGGGCCGGCTGCGTCGGGTTATCGTCCCGCCGCAGCCTACTGACGGAATTCGTTGGTCAACTCGCCGATTCCGTCGATCGCGACGGTGACCGTGTTGACGGGCTCCTTCATGACCCCGACGCCAATCGACGTTCCGCAGCAGATCAGGTCGCCCGGCAACAGCGTCATGTCGTGCGAGATCTTGCTGACCAGCGTCTGTGCGCTGAAGATCATGTCCGCGATCGGGTAGTTCTGGCGCTCGACGCCGTTCAGGATGGTGCGCACCATAAGGCGTGCGGGGTCGAGGCCTGACGCAATCACGGGGCCGAAGGGGCCATATCCATCGAAGCCCTTGGCCCGCGCCCATTGCGGGAAGGTCGGGTCGCGATTGAGGATGTCCGCGGCGGTGACGTCGTTGGTGCAGGTGTAACCGAAGATGAAGGCGTCGGCGTGTTCGGGGGCGACCGCCGTGCAGCTTTTGCCGATGACGATGCCGAGTTCACCTTCGTAGGTCGTCTTGCCATCATAGCCCAAGGGACGCCTGATGACGGCACCAGGCGCGGTGACGCTGGTCGGCGCCTTCAACAGGTACAGCGGTTCGGCGGGCTCAGGTGATTTCAGCTTCTCCGCAAGCGCGTGAAAATTGTTCCAAAGCGCGATGACCTTGCTCGGTTGCGTGGGGGCCAGCAGCTCGACGTTATCCAGCGCCAGCGTTTGTCCAGTCGGTCGCGGGTCGCCGAACATGTCCCCGTCGTGCACGGAGATGCCGGACGGGGTGAGTTGCCCGAAGCCGATTTCGGCATGGTGGCGGAAGCGGACCCAGCGCGTAACATTGGCCATCGGGATCACGCCACCGCCAGCGTTTCTGCTGCTGCGGCGCCGGCCGCCCCGTCATAGAGGCCGGCCAGCCTGGTGCGCTGCGCGACCAGCGCCAGCACCGCATCGAGGGCGGGCGTCGCGATATCAGTCATCCGGCCCATCTCCTGCACCACGGTGATCAACGGATCGATCTCGACCGGACGTCCGCGCTCGAGATCCTGCAGCATCGAGGTCTTGTGTGCGCCAACCTTGCGCGCACCTTCGATGCGGCGTTCGACATCGACGCGGAACTTGACGCCGAGGCTTTCCGCGATCGCCTGGGCCTCCAGCATGATCGCCCGTGACAGCGCGCGCGTGCCGGGATTGCTGCAGATCACGTCGAGGGTCGCGTGGGTGAGGGCGCTGATCGGGTTGAAACAGACGTTGCCCCACAGCTTGAGCCAAATCTCGTCGCGAATGCGGTCGAGGACCGGCGCTTTCATGCCCGCGGCCACGAACAGCTCGGAAAGTTTCTGGACGTCGGATGTGATCTCGCCGGAGGGCTCGCCCAGCGGAAAGTTGTTTCCGTAGACATGGCGGATCACGCCGGGCGCCTCGATTTCGGTGGCGGGGTACACCACGCAGCCGATTGCGCGTTCGGGGCCCAGCTCGTTCCACTGCCGACCGCCAGGATCGATGCTCTCGAGCGTCGATCCTTCGTGCCGTCCGCCGTGCTTGTGGAAATACCAATAGGGAATGCCGTTAACGGCGGTGACGATGCGGGTCCGATCGCCGAGCAGCGGCCGCATCGGCTCGATGACCCCGGTGATCGAATGCGCCTTGAGGCAGATGATGACGTAATCCTGCTCGCCGAGTTCGGCGGGGTTATCGGTACAGCGAGGATGCACGACACGCTCCTCGTCGCCGATCAGGAGCTTCAGGCCGTTCTGCCGCATTGCGGCGAGATGCGCACCCCGCGCGACCAGGCTGACATCGGCACCAGCGCGCATAAATTCGACACCGAGATAGCCGCCGATCGCACCGGCGCCGTAGATGCAGATTCTCATCAGATCCTCGCAAGCAAAGTGGGGACACAGCAGGAGCCGCAGCGGCTCGAACCGAGTAGCAATGGCCTTGGGTAAGCCTGTCAGGCCGCGCAGGCGGCTTCCTCGTAAGCAAGGGTGATGTCCCGCATGCTCACGACGCCGACGAGCCGGCCGTTGTCGATGACGGGGACATAGCGGATCCCATGACGGGCCATGAGGCGCTCGACATCCGTGAGCGCATCTTGCGAATTGCAGGACAGCAGCGGCCGCGGCGAGATGAACTGCGCGACTTTCATCGCAAGACCATTGGTGCCGCGCTCGGCGATCACAGCAACGACGTCGCGCTCGCTGAACATTCCGATCACGGCGGCGTCCTTGCTGCGCGAGGCGTTCCTGACCACGAGGGCGCCGACATTGCTCGCGTACATCAGGTTCGCTGCAATGCTCACGGTTTCGTTCGAGCCGATCGTCACCACGTGCGCATTGTTGGCGCGAAGGATGTCCCCGACGTACATGGCATCGTCCTCCCGGTTGCTTGACTGGGTCGCTGTGAAATGATCGTGGTATACATTATCCCAGATGTCAAACAAAAGAATCGAGCCATTTGCTAAGAATAATGGCAAAAATACTGACCTATTCGCGAGTGCTGGCCCTTGACTTCAGGGCATTTTGGTATGCCATATGCCAATTATGGCGCTCGTTCTCGACGAGCAATTTCGTTCTGAACCGCAACCGGTTAGGGGCAGGTCGTGATGAAAAGAGAGCCGATCCGACGCAAGCCGTCCGATCCCGATCTTCGCGCGCAGCCCGAGCCGGACGCGCGCGACGGCGGCGTTCAGTCCGTTGATCGCGCCATGCAAATCCTGGAGACACTTGCAGAGGATGATGAAGGCTATCGGCTGACCGATCTGGCGATCCGCACCGGCCTGTCGCCCTCGACCGTACATCGGCTGCTGACCACGCTCGAGAACCGCAGGTTCGTTCAGTTCGACCGCGACGAATCCAAGTGGCACATCGGCGCGCAAAGCTTCGTGGTCGGCTCGACCTTTGTGCGCCGTCGGAATTTTGCTGCGCAGGCGCTGCCTTATCTGCGCAAGCTGCGCGACCAGACCCGGGAAACGGCCAATCTTGCGGTGGTCGATGACGAATCCATCATCGTCGTGTCCCGCATTGAAAGCCGGGAGATCATGCGCTCGCTGACCAAGGTCGGCGGGCGCGTCGCAATGATCGCCTCCGGAGTGGGGAAGGCGGTGCTGGCTACCTATTCCGACGCCGACGTCAATGCGATCATTCGTCGTCAGGGCATGCCGCGGCTGACGGAAAAATCGATCGTGCGGCCCGGCGAGCTGTTCAAGGAATTGGAGAACGTGCGGCGTCTGGGTTATGCGGTGGATGATGAAGAGGCGCGCCTCGGCCTGCGTTGCGTGGCCGCCGTCGTCTTCAACGATTGCAACGAGCCATATGCCGCAATCTCGGTATCCGGCATGGCGGACAGGCTGACGAACGAACGCTTGCCCGAGATCGGTACGATCGTGCACCGGATCGCAGCCGAACTCACGGCCGAACTTCGTGGAAACCGCACGCAGCAAGCGCAGGCGTAAGGCTGGCTGCAATTCCGTCCGCAACAATTTCCATTTCTACGCTGACGCTAATCGTTTGAAGACGCGCAAGAAATCGCGAGCGTTGCCACAGCGCGGAAATTCCAATCGATTGCGTTGAGATCGATGCTCGCGGGCCTGATGATCCTGCTCAGGCCAACTCATAGCGAAGCGGGATCATCACATGAAGATGCGAGCAGTCGATGCAGCAGTGCGCATTCTCCAACGCGAAGGGATCACGTGCGCATTCGGCGTTCCCGGCGCGGCGATCAATCCGCTTTACTCCGCACTGAAGCGCAACGGCTCGATCAGTCATATCCTGGCACGGCACGTCGAAGGCGCCTCGCATATGGCGGAAGGCTATACCAGGGCGAAGGCGGGCAATATCGGCGTCTGCATCGGCACATCGGGTCCCGCCGGCACCGACATGATCACCGGCCTCTATTCGGCGATCGCGGATTCGATTCCGATCCTCTGCATCACCGGCCAGGCGCCGCGGGCGCGGCTCTACAAGGAGGACTTCCAGGCCGTCGACATCGAGGCGATCGCAAAGCCGGTGACGAAATGGGCCGTCACCGTGCGCGAGCCGGCGCTGGTGCCGCGCGTGTTCAGCCAGGCTTTCCATGTCATGCGGTCGGGACGGCCGGGACCGGTGCTGATCGATCTTCCGCTCGATGTGCAACTGGCCGAGATCGAGTTCGATGACGAGACCTATTCACCGCTGCCGGTCTACAAGCCGACGGCGACGCGCAAGCAGATCGAGAAGGCGCTCGAGATGCTGAACGCCGCGGAGCGGCCGCTGATTGTGGCCGGCGGCGGCGTGATCAACGCCGATGCATCCGAGCTGCTGGTCGCCTTCGCCGAAGCGGTCAACGTTCCGGTGGTTCCGACGCTGATGGCGTGGGGCGCTATTCCTGACGATCATGCGCTGATGGCAGGCATGGTCGGCTTGCAGACCAGCCATCGCTACGCCAACGCCACGATGCTCGAATCCGATTTCGTGCTCGGCATCGGAAATCGCTGGGCCAACCGGCATACCGGCTCGATCGAGACCTACACGAAGGGCCGCAAATTCGTCCATGTCGACATCGAGCCGACGCAGATCGGACGGGTCTTCAATCCGGACCTCGGTATCGTCTCGGACGCCAAGGCTGCGCTGGAAATGTTCGTGAGCGTCGCCAGGGAGTGGCGGAGGTCCGGGAGGCTGCGCGATCGGCAAGCCTGGCCCGCCGCCTGTCGCGACCGCAAGCGTTCGATGCTGCGCAAGAGCCACTTCGATAGCATCCCGATCAAGCCCCAGCGCGTCTACGAGGAAATGAACATGGCCTTTGGCCGCGACACCTGCTACGTGACCGTGATCGGATTGTCGCAGATCGCGGGCGCGCAGTTCCTCAACGTCTACAATCCGCGCAACTGGATCAACGCTGGCCAAGCCGGCCCTCTCGGCTGGACGCTGCCGGCCGCGCTCGGTGTGCGCGCCGCCGATCCCGACCGCGAAATCGTCGCGCTGTCGGGTGACTACGACTTCCAGTTCCTGATCGAGGAACTTGCTGTAGGGGCGCAGTTCAATCTGCCGTACATCCACGTCGTCGTGAACAATTCATATCTCGGGCTGATCCGGCAGGCGCAGCGCGGCTTCGACATGGACTATCACGTCCAGCTCTCGTTCGAGAACATCAACGCGCCCGAGATCGGCGTTTACGGCGTCGACCACGTGACCGTCGCGGAAGGACTGGGCTGCAAGGCGATCCGGGTCACCGATCCGAACGACGCGCAGGCGGCTTTCGCGACAGCACGCGAGCTGATGGCGAAGCATCGCGTGCCGGTGGTGGTGGAGTTCATTCTCGAGCGCGTGACCAATATCGCCATGGGAACGGAGATCGACAACATCGTCGAGTTCGAGGAGGTGCTCGATCTTCCGCTCGATGACGTGCCGAGCGCATCACGATCCGGCACATTGTTGCCGGCTTGACGACATCTTTCAGCACTTCAAGCGGAGATACGACCCGTGCCTCAATTTGCCGCCAACCTCACCATGCTCTTCAACGAGCTGCCGTTCCTCGATCGGTTCGCGGCCGCCAAGGCCGCCGGCTTCAACGCAGTCGAGTATCTTTTCCCTTATGACTTCGAAAAGGGCGCGTTGCGCGAGGAATTGGCGCGCTGCGGGCTGACCCAGGTGCTGCATAATCTTCCGGCCGGCAACTGGGCCGCCGGCGAGCGTGGCATTGCGATTCTGCGCAATCGGGTCGATGAATTTCGCGACGGCGTGGTGCGCGCAATCGACTATGCAAAGGCGCTGGATTGCCGGCAGCTGAACTGCCTGGTCGGCATCGCGCCAGCCGATACGGATAGGGCAGACCTGCAGGAAGTCCTCGTGTCAAACCTGCGCTTCGCTGCCGACGCGCTCGCCCAGCACGGCATCAAGCTCCTGGTCGAACCGATCAATACGCTCGATATTCCCGGCTTCTTCCTGAGCCGTACGGAACAGGCTGTGCAGCTGATTTCCGAGGTTGGCTCATCCAATCTGTTCATCCAGTACGACATCTATCACATGCAGATTATGGAAGGTGATATCGCGCGGACCCTGCAGAGGCATCTCGCCCGGATCGCGCATGTCCAGCTCGCCGACAATCCGGGCCGTTATGAACCGGGAACCGGCGAAATCAACTACTCCTATCTGTTCAAGCATCTCGACAGCATCGGGTATCGAGGCTGGATCGGGTGCGAATACAAGCCGCGGACGACCACGCTCGAAAGCCTCGGCTGGCACGCCGCACAGACTTTCGTGACCTAGAGAGTTTTCCGTTCCGATTGAATCGGGACGGAGCTCTGGAATTTTATTTGACGCGTTTTCTTCACGCGAGCCGAGAGTCGCTCGCCGGAAAAACGCCTTCACCCGGCTGACAGGGAGCAGCGACAATGAAAGACATCGGATTCATCGGACTTGGCACTATGGGACGTCCGATGGCCGGCCACCTCCTGGCTGCCGGCTATCGTCTGTTCCTGCACGACGTCGTACCTGTTGCGCCCGAGTTGATCGCGGCCGGCGGCATCGCTTGCGAGTCTGCCAGGCAGGTCGCGCAGGAAGCGGACGCCGTGATCATCATGGTACCGGACACTCCGCATGTCGAAGCCGTGCTGTTCGGTCAAGGCGGCGTCGCGGAGGGCATCTCCAAAGGCATGATCGTGACGGATATGAGCTCGATCTCTCCGCTGGCGACGAAGGAGTTTGCACGCTGGATCGATGCGCTCGGGGCCGACTATCTCGACGCGCCGGTCTCCGGCGGCGAAGTTGGCGCAAAGGCGGCCAGCCTGACCATCATGGTTGGCGGGCGGGAGCGCGCGTTCAATGCGATGAAGCCCCTGTTTGAAACGATGGGGAAGAATGTCACGCATGTCGGCGGCAATGGCGACGGCCAGACCACCAAGGTTGCGAACCAGATCATCGTGGCGCTGACCATAGAGGCGGTGAGCGAGGCGTTGCTGTTCGCCTCCAAGGCGGGGGCCGACCCCGCGCTGGTGCGCCAGGCGTTGATGGGTGGCTTTGCGTCGTCCCGGATCCTTGAAGTGCATGGCGATCGCATGCTGAAGCGCAATTTTGATCCGGGCTTCCGCATTGAGCTGCATCAGAAGGATCTCAACCTCGCGCTGGAAGGCGCGCGCGCGCTCGGCTTGTCGCTGCCAGGCACTGCCGCCGCCCAGCAGCTGTTCAACGCCTGTACCGCCCTCGGCGGCAAGAGCTGGGACCATTCCGCTATTCTGAGAGCGCTGGAGGTCATGGCAGGCCACGAGGTTGCCGCTGCCTGAGCTCCATAGGAGGGCGGCGCAGGACGTCAGGAGGTACCTGTCGGCTTGGACATTGCTGAAAGCGCGCGTCTCAGGGCAGTGGCGGCGACAACGCCTGCGCAGCAGCCGGCGCCTTTGACGAATATGTCTTTTATGTAGCCATGCCTGCCGGCGAGCAGCTTTTGAATGAGTTCGAAGCCGACAATGACGGCAAGCAGTGCCAGCAGGATTGGCAGGACATGCTTCGGATAGGCGAGCGAAAAGACGGCTCCGACAATGAAGAGCGCCGCAAAGCGATCGGCGTTTGGCGATATCAACGTGTGGGGACGAAATGCCAGCGTTGTATCGGTGACGATGAAGAGGCCCAGGATCAAACCCCAAGCCAAATATCGGAATACGGTTTGGGGCATTTCTGAGCTCAACGGGCCATGCCGCCGGGCGCGACATTGAGCGGTGCGCCGCCAATCGAAATGGGACCCGAAGGCTTGGCGGCCCGAGGCGGCGGTTTTCTCGGCTGCGGGGTAGTTGGCGCTATCGGGGCACGCGGCACCTCGGCCGTAACAGGTGGCGGCGGCGCTGCCGGCGAGGGCAGATGCTGCAACTCTTCGACCTTCGAGGTCAGGACCGCCAACTGGTCGGTATTGGCCTTCAACTGCGCCTGGCCGTCGGCTACCGACCGATCGAGTGCGGCGAGGTCTTCCTCGAGCTTCTGTTGGGCCGCGAGGAGAGTTGGCAACGCCTCCTTGTCGCTCGTCGTCATCGCTCCGCCGGACGATTCGTGGCTTATGGCGGGGACCAATGCCGCGACTTCGGGCCAAGCGTAGACGCTGCCGGCGCCGACAAGGGCGACGACGACGATCAGAAGAAACCACGGCCAGCGGCGGCGACCGGCGGGCAGGGGGCTGTTCGGCGCATGGCCGTGCCACGCCTGGTCGGAATCGTTGTCCATCAATGCTTCCTAGGCGCCTCTGGCATTCGTTGCAATCGATACGGAGTTCGACCATGTTACCGGGTAATGCTTCATTTGCCCGTTCCCCCCTCAGCGCCTACCCGTACTTCCCAACTCCTCGAAGAACTCGTCGCGCAAGCACCTGACGGCCCCATCGACCTCGAATGGCTCCTCAGCCATCTGGACAGGCGCTCGTTCGGGCTGCTCCTGCTGTTGCTGGGGCTGCTTGTGATCGTCCCCGGCGTGGCCACAATTGCGACGCTGGCCCTCCTGTTTCCGGCGGTCGAGATGATGTTGGGGCACAGTGCTCCATCTTTTCCCCGCTTCCTGTCGAAGCGGCCGTTCGACTTCAAGCGATTCAAGCGCTTCACCGTCAGGGCGGGTCCGCTGCTGCGCGCGATCGAGAACATCAGCCGGCCGCGCTGGAACGCGCGCCATGACGTGACTGACCGGCTTGTTGGGCTGGTCGTGTTCCTGTTGGGTCTGTTGGCGGGCTGGCCCCTGCCTCTGGTCAACGTCATTCCCGGGATTGTGGTCGTCCTGATCGCGATCGCTTACCTGCAGCAAGATGGTCTGCTGTTGGCCGTAGCAATGGCGGCCGCGGTGATGTCCCTGCTTGGCCTTGGATGGACGCTCTGGACGTCGGCCGCGGCCGTGATCAGCTGGATCGCGATCTGAAATACCGCGGCAAGTCGCGGGGTAGATGCGCTACAGGATCGATGAAGCTTAAGACATTGGTTATCACTTTGCTTTCATTTTCACCGCCTCATTCAACAAAGAGGCACCATGTCTGACATCACCATTCCCGGCGGAAAAATTCGTTCCTTCATCGAGCGGATCGAGAATCTGGATGCTGAACTGCAGGAACTGAACGAGCAAAAGAAGGAAGTGTTTTCGGAAGCCAAGGGTGAGGGTTTCGACGTGAAGATCCTCAAGGAGATCGTCAAACTGCGAAAGCAGGATCAGGATGAGCGCGACGAGCGCGAATCGCTGCTCGATCTCTATATGCGCGCGATGGAAACGGCACCGGCCGACAAGGCTGCTGCGAAAGCGGCGTGAGACGCCCGATGCGTTCCCCGCGATCGACATCCGGGGGCGCGCGATCTCTCGGCGGACGAACTTCCCAAGCTCGTCCGCCCCGTCCCATCAACCATTCGCGCGGCGTTGGTCGCACCTTCCGTTCATGATTGCGTCTTCCGGTCGGATCGAAGTAGCGCTCGATCGGGGTTGATGCGGCGATACGCGGTTGAACCGGCAATCCAAGGTCATCGCGACGCTTTGGCGCCCCGCGCCATGGTTCGAAAGGTGATCGAATATCTGGGGGCCTCGACCGGCGGAATGCTGTGCTCCCATATCTGCCGTGCATCACCGGTCATCAGATAGAGCGATCGGGGCGCCGCATCGAGCGTGAACCGCTCCCATCCGCTTTCCGTCCGGCGTCGGAAGCGGAACTTGCATGCGGATCCCAGGGACAGTCCGACAATCCTGTCGAAATGCGGCTTGTCGCGGTGCCAGCCGATACCGACGCCGCGATCATACTCGGTGCACAGGATCTGCCCGATCTCGGTCGACGCGCCGCCGAAGGATTGGATCGCAGCGACGATGCCGCTTAACCAGGAGGGGATCGGTTCGGCACATTCCAGTCGGCGCGACCCATAGTCGTACCGGAAACCGAACGAAGCCACGCGGCGCTTGCCTTCGAACTGTCCGAACTGGAAGGGGGCAAGCGGAAGTGCCCGGATGTGGCTGATGAGTTCGCCCTCGGTCGCTTTGGACATGAAATCCGGCGCGTAGTGCAGACCCGCCGGTCCTGCGGCGGGCCCATCGAACATCGACAATTGCTCGGACAATCTGGTGCCGTCAGTGTTTGCGAACCTGTCACGCATATGGGCGCGCCGAGACTGAATTTAAACCGGCCGTCAGGTCACTCGGGTTTCCACCTGGCGCGGCTTCGATGGGAAGACGGCGTCAACGCGCGGTCGCGGCATTCTCTTTCGCCACGATCTTTAGGCCTTGGCCAGGAAGCGACCGCCGCTACGTCGTCGGTTCGTCCCTCGCCACGGCTGATGGCGCTGTGAGGCCCAGTCGACCTCAGGCGGCAAGCACTCAGGCCTAAATGTATCCAATATCGACGCGTCGGCTTCAAGAAGCTGATCAAACTGAGGAAAGTGCGCTTCGATTGGGCGCAGCCGATTGTGCGTATATCTAAGTATTTGCAAATAGTTAATTGATGTTCAGGTGTAAGCGCATCCTTGGGTCGAACTGGTTGCTGTCCAAATATTGGATACGGAGATTGACTTCTGGATACATTCTGTTCAATTTCCACCCACAATAAAATCAATCCTGGGAGGACCCGGTGACCGGCAGTTCGGGCGCGCGCGGGGCGAAATTGACGCAGACGACGGCCGTGCTGGTGATGTGCGCGGTCCTGATCGTCATTTTTTCGATCTTCCTGAAGGGCTTCCTGACGCTGGGCAATGTGTTCGCGCTGGCGCGCAACATTTCGATACTCGGCATTCTCGCGCTCGGCATGGCGGTCGTCGTGATCGGACGTGGACTCGATCTGTCGCAAGTCGCCTCCTTTGCCGCTTCGAACGCGATCGCGATCATCCTGATGAACTCGGGCTACGCGACGCCGATCGCGCTGCTGATCGGCTTCGTGATGGCGTTCGCCATCGGCATCCTGAACGGGTTTCTGATCTCGGTGATCGAGATGCCGCCGCTGTTGACGACGCTGGCGTCGAGCCTGGCGGTGCTGGGGATCGTGCGCACCACAGCGGTGCAGCACTATGTCGTCTATCTTTCCAAGGGGCATGACGAATTCCTGCGGCTCGGCGGGAACATCTGGGGCGGCGTTCCGATCTCGATCCTGATCTTCGCGGCCACCGCGGTCGTGGTGCATCTTTTCCTGTCGCGCACCGTGATCGGGCGCTTCGTCTATGCCCATGGCGACAATCCCGACGCCGCGCGTCAGACCGGTCTGCCGACCCGCCCGCTGACCATGATCGAGTACGCGCTATGCGCCGCGATCGGGTATGTCGGCGGTGTCGTGATGGTCGCGCAGACGGCGCTGATGCATCTCCAGGTCGCGGAATCGACGATCATTTTCGACGTCATCATGGTTGTGGTGCTCGGCGGCGTCAGCCTCGTCGGCGGCCGCGGCAACGTGATGAGCGTCATCGCCGGAACATTGCTGATCGGCGTGCTGCTGAACGGCATGACCATCATGGACATGGACGTGCAGACCCAGAACATCGTCAAGGGAGTCGTGCTGCTGATCGCGATCCTGCTCGATTCCCGGCTGCATCCGCGCGACGAGGAGACGTCGAAGCAGGGCGATTAAAGCTCTGTATCAACCAACGGGCCGCAACAGTCGGCCGACATAACAGGGGAGGAATTGACATGACGAAAGCTGTGCACAGAAGGGCGTTCGCCGGCATCGGACTGGCCGCGATGGTGGCAACCGCCGCACTGGTGGCGGCCCCATCGCAGGCGGCCGGACCGCGCGACCAGCTGCGCGAGAAGTTCGACAAGTCGCTCAAGGGCAAGACCGTGGCCTGGTCGCCGGTCTGGATGGGCGTTCTGGAATCCGAATGGACGCGCGTGATGAAGGATCGTTTCGACGATTACGGCATCAAGCTCGTCACCCGCGACGCCAACATGAAGTCCGACATCCAGCTTCAGACCGTCAGCGACTACATCAACGACAAGCCCGACGTGATCGTGGTGCAAAATCCGAACGTCACGCTGCTCGCCAAGGAGCTCAAGCGTGCGATGGACGCCGGCATCTATGTCGTGCAGGTCAACATGGCGTCGAATACCCTGACCGATGCCTATGTCGGCGTCGATGCCAAGGATCTCGGCACCAAGATCGCGCGCGAGGTCATCAATCAGTGTGGCGGCGGCAAGGGCTCCGGCGAGGTTGCGATCCTTGAAGGCGAGGCGACCGCGGCCTATTCGCTCGACATGAAGAATGGCGCGATGGAGGTGTTCAAGACCGACCCGTCGATCAAGGTCGTGTCGTCGCAGCCGACAAGCTGGGACGCCAACAAGGCCGGCGATATCACGACCACCGTGTTGCAGCAGCATCCCAAGCTGTGCGGGATCCTCAGCGTCTGGGGACCGCAAACCGCGGGCGCGGCGCAGGCGATCAAGGCCGCCAACATGGGTGACAAGGTGAAGGTGTTCGTCGCCAGCGACGGCCAGCCTGCGGATTGCGATCTGCTCGAGCAAGGCGCGTTCTCCGCGAACCTGTCGTATCGCGCCGACGTGCAGGGCCAGACCATCGCCGACGCGGTGATTGCGCTGTTGCAGAGCGGCGACAAGCCGGGCGCGAAGAACATCGCCTATTACACGACCCCCGCCTGGGTGAAGTCGAAGGATGATCGCATGTACTGCTTCAGCATCCCGAAGGGCGCGAAGTAAGTCGTTTCGGCGCCCGCGCCCACCGCGGCGCGGGCAAGCCGGAGCTGTCGATCCCAATCCCCTGCGTCGTCCCGCCGTTCGGCCGCTCCGCGCCGAGCCCGCCGGAGTCTGTTGATGAAGAGCCTGCAACGAGCCTGGCACCGCCACTCGCCCCAGTTGTTCCTGGGCGAACTGCTTGAGAAGCGCTGGATGGAGCCGATCATTCCATTCACGCTGACGATCGCGGTTTTCCTGGCCTTCGCCATCATGATCCCGCGCTACCTGACGGCGGGCAGCCTGCAGGAACTGATGCGGAATTTCGCGGAGCAGGGGATGGTCGCGGTCGCGATGGCCTTCTCCGTGCTGTCGGGCGGCATCGACCTGTCGGTCGGCGCGGTGTTCGCGATGTCGAACTTCCTCGCGCTCTATCTGTATCTCATCCTCGGGCTGCCGCTGCCGGTGACCATCGTCCTTGTCGTCCTGTTCGGCGCGGCGATGGGCGCGATCAACGGCGGCCTGATTGCCTACGGCAAGACCCGGCCGTTCCTGACGACGCTCGTCGTCCTCATCATTGTCCGCGCCGCCTACAACAAGGTGACGGTCGCGTTCACGAACGAGCTCGCGAGCATCGACAGCGGGTCCAGTACCTGGGACTTCATGGGATCGGGGAGGGTTCTCGGCATTCCCTTCAATATGCTGGTGCTGATCCTGCTTGCGGTCGGAACCCACTTCTTCCTCACCCGCATCAAGCCCGGCGTCCACATCATGGCGGTCGGGTCGAGCCGCAAGGCGGCCCGCCACGCCGGCGTCAACGTCAAGCGCGTGCTGTTCTCGGCCTATGTGATGTCGGGCGCGATCGCGGCGCTCGCGGGAATCCTCTATGCCGCGCGGCAGAGCAGCTCGGGCACCGACACCGGCGTCGGCTGGGAGATCAACGCGCTGGCCGCGGTGGTTCTCGGCGGCATCAGCCTGGCCGGCGGCCGCGGCACCATCGCGCGCGCCGTCATGGGCGCGGCGATCATCTTCATGCTCACCAGCGGCATGGTCCGGCTCGGCATCTCCGGCAACCTGACGACCGCCATCATCGGCATCATCCTGCTGCTTGCGGTCGGATTCAACGTGAAGTGGGTCAAGAACAAGGGCAAGGTGCTGCAAAAGGTCTATGTCACCCCAAGCTGGGTTGATTTCGAGCCGCCGCCGTCGGTCGAGCGGGGCAGCGGCACGCCGTTCGCGGAGAACGATCGCCTGAAGAACGCGGAAGCGATCGCGCTCAACATGATCGAGGGCCCGGAAGACATCATCCTTGACCGCAAGGACAACCTCTACACCGTCAACCGCAACGGCTCGATCATCCGCTTTCTCGCGCCTGACTATACCGTGCGCGAGGAGTTCGCACGCATCGGCGGCCGGCCGCTCGGGTTGGCGTTCGATCGGGATCAGAACCTCCTTGTGTGCATCGCGGGCATGGGCGTTTACGGCGTGAAGCCCGATCGCTCGGTCTTCAAGGTCACCGACCGCACCACGCGCACGCGTACGCGCCTCAAGGACGACTCGCGGCTCTACCTCGCTGACGATCTCGACGTCGCGCCGGACGGCAAGATCTATTTCAGCGAGGCCTCGACCCGCTATGAACTGACCGACTGGGCGCTCGACGGCTTCGAGGGGCGCGGCAACGGCCGGCTGATCTGCCACGATCCGAAGACCGGCACCACCAGGACGGTCCTCAAGAACCTGACGTTCCCGAACGGCATCTGCATTTCGCATGACGGTCAGTCGGTGCTGTGGGCGAGCACCTGGCTATGCCAGATCAACCGCTTCTGGATCGCCGGCCCGAAGGCGGGCACCAGCGAAATCCTGATCGACAACCTTCCGGGCTATTGCGACAACATCAACCGCGCCTCCGACGGCAAGTACTGGCTCGCCTTTGTCGGCCTGCGCACGCCGGTCTACGACCTTGCGATGCGCAACCCTGTTTTCCGCACCCGCATGGTCAAGCAGATCCCGCCGGACGAGTGGCTGTGTCCGGGCATCAACTACGGCTGCGTGGTCAAGTTCGACGACAACGGCGCGGTGACGGAATCGCTCTGGGATCCAGGCGGGCTTTCGCATCCGACCATCACGTCGGTCCGTGAACACAAGGGCTATCTCTATATCGGGGGCTTGGAGAACAACCGCATCGGCCGCATCCGCCTGCAGGACGCCGACCCGACCTGGGAAGCGCACAAGTCCTATTGGGGAGGGGCCTGAGCCATGTCTCTGCTTGGCGATATCATCGATCGCGTGCTGTCCCCGAACCGGGAAATTCACGGCATTCCGGTGCTCGACGGCGCCTTCTCGCCGAACCAGCGGCTCGATCAGGCCCGCCGGCTCGGCGACGAGATCGAGCGACCGGACGACATCGCGCTCGGGCAGGACGGTGCGCTCTACGTCTCGACCGGCAACCGCGTCCTGCGTTGCACGGGAGACGACTTCAACACGCGCACGGCGTTCGCGACGCTCGACGGCCCGGTCGGCGGGCTTGCCTACACGCCGGACGGCCGGCTGCTCGCCTGCGTCTCTGGCGTGGGGTTGGTGGCGCTTTCGCCAACTGGCGAGATCGCCGGCAAGCTCGAAAGCGTCGGTGGTGAGAAGATTGCCTGCCCGTTGTCGGTGACGGTCGCGCCGGACGGGGCGATCTACATGACCGACGGCTCGCGAAACAATCGGGCAGAGCATTGGCTGACCGACCTGATGCAGAACCGTGCCCCGTCGGGCCGGCTCATCGCCTGCAATTCCTCGCTCGGCAGTGCGAGCGTGCGTGCGGACAAGCTCGCATGGCCGCTCGGCTTGGTCGTATCCGGTGACGGCAAGGAGGTCTGGGTCGCCGAATCCTGGGCCCACCGCCTGACCGCCTTTTCACGTGCGGGTGACGACAAGCGCGTGATCGTCAAGAATCATACCGGCTATCCGGCGCGTCTTGCCCGAGGCGCGAACGGTGAGGTCTGGATGGCCTTCCTTGCGCTGCGCACGCAATTGACCGAATTCGTCCTGCGCGAGCGGGCATTCTGCGAAGAGATGATGCGGACGGTGCCACCTGAGCTTTGGATCGGGCCGGCGCTGGATGGCCGCCTCAATCCGCGCGAACCGACCCAGATCGGCCGCATCAAGAAACTTGGTATCCAGAAGCCGTGGGCCCCGCCGCGTTCCTATGGCCTTGTCGCCCGGCTCGACGCCAAGGGCACGGCGACCGAGACGCTGCACAGCCGGGTCGATGGTCTGGTTCATGGAATAACCGCCGTCCGCCCGATCGGCTCGCGTGTGCTGGCGGTGTCCAAGGGACGCGATTGCCTCGTCGAACTGCCGCCTGGTCGCGGCATGCAGGAAGGATGAACGCCATGCCGGCGGAACAACAGGCAGGGACGCCGCTGCTTCAGATCGTCAACGGCAGCAAGGTCTATGGCGGTCTGCACGCGATCGACGGTGTCAATTTCGATCTGCGGCCGGGCGAAATCCACGCGCTGCTGGGGGAGAACGGCGCGGGGAAATCGACGCTCTGCAAGGCGATCGCCGGTGCGATCGTGCTGACTTCCGGCGACTACTTGATCCAGGGACGCAAGGTTTCGTTCGCGTCGCCAAAGGAAGCGCTCGAGGGTGGGGTCGCGATGGTCTACCAGGAATCCAGCCTGGTCCCCTCGATGACGGTGGCGCAGAACCTTGAACTCGGTATGGAGAAATGGGTCACGGTCTACAGCAAGATCAACATTGCGGCGACCCAGTCGCTGCAATCGATGAACTTCAACGTCGACCCGCTGGTGCTGGTGGAGAATCTCGGAACCGCCAAGCGGCAGATGGTCGAAATCGTGCGTGCGGTTCGCCACAACGCCCAGGTCTTCATCTTCGATGAGCCGACCGCATCGCTGACCCCTGAAGAGACTCAGCATCTGTTCCATCTTCTCAACACCCTGAAGGAGAAGGGCGCCGGGATCATCTTCATCTCGCATGCACTGGAAGAGGCATTGAACATCGCCGATCGCATCACCGTGCTGCGCGATGGCAAGCTGGTCGCCACCGTACCGGCGAAGGACGTCACGCGGGACGCACTCGTGCGGATGATGGTTGGCCGTGAGGAAACGGCAGCGCAGTACGCGACCCACGGGGCTGATCCGGATGCGCCGAAGCCGCATGCCTCCCGCGGTAAGAAGGTGCTTTCGGTCGAGAACGTGACGATGGGCAGCATCGTCAAGAACATGTCGTTCTCGGTGTTCAACGGAGAAGTCGTCGGGATCTTCGGGCTGGTCGGGGCAGGGCGCTCCGAGATCGCGCAGATCGTCAGCGGCGCGCGCAAGCGCAACTTCCTGCGCGGCGGGATGATCTATCTGCGGGACAAGCCGGTCCGCTACCGGGTGCCGCGGCAGGCGGTGCGCGACGGAATCGCCTATATCACCGAGGACCGCAAGGTCGACGGCTTCTTCGAGACGATGACGGTGGATCAGAATATCTATCTTGGCTATCTGTCGTCGCCGCGCGTCAAGCGGTTCCTTTACTCCACGCGCGAGATGAAACGGATCGCCGATCAATGGATCTCGGCGCTCTCGATCTCTGCATTGAAGCGGACGCTGAAAATTGTCGAATATTCCGGCGGCAACCAGCAGAAAGTCGTGGTGGGAAAGTCTCTGTCCCAGGAGCCTACGGTGGTCATCTTCGACGAACCGACGCGCGGTGTCGATGTGAGCGCCATTCCACAAATTCACGAGGCGATTCGCAGGCTGGCGCGCGAGAACAAGGCGGTTGTCGTTATTTCTTCCTATCTGCCGGAGATTCTGGCTATCTCGGATCGGATCCTGGTCGCTCGTGGCGGACGTATCGTCGAGGAAATGGCTCGGGCTGATGCGACCGAGGACAAGATCATGTACGCGGCCATTCATTGAAGGAGGGCCTTTCATGAGTCCTTATCAGCGGCCTCCCCATTGGAAGGACATGACGCGGGACGGCAACGAAGACGATCCGGAGTCCGGTCGCCTGATGAGCGAGAGGATCGCAAGCGAGATTCGCAGCGCGGTGCTGAGCGGCGAGATGCGGCCGGGCACGCGGATTCGGCAGGAGCTCCTTGCGGCTCATTTTGGAGCAAGCCGCATTCCCGTGCGCGAGGCGCTGAAGCAGCTCGAGAACGAGGGGCTCGTCGTGATGGCGCCGAACCGTGGCGCCTGGATTGCGGACGTCAATTCGGAAGAATCGATCGAGATCTACAAGATCCGTGAAGCGGTCGAGCCGCTCGCCATCGGCGAAAGCGTTCCAAATCTGACCGACGAGGATATCGAGACGCTTGACCGCATTGTGCGCGAACTTGAGCAGGTCACGACGCTCGAGGAATATATCCAGCTCGATCGGGAGTTCCATCTGCGGACCTATTCGCGGGCGCGGATGCCGCAACTGCTCGCGATGGTCGAACGCTTCTGGAACAGCACGCAGCATTTCCGGCGGCAGTTTGTGAGCGAGACCTACGCCAAGGACGGGTTTCCGTTCTCCGATCCGCAGCATGTCCTGATCATGGACGCGATCCGGGCGCGCGATGTCGAAGCTGCACAGGTGTTGGTGCGCCTCCACATCCGGCGCACGCGCGTTGTTATTCAAGCAAAAGAGAGTGGGGCGGCCCAACCGCCCCTTGCAAGCCGTGCCGCGCTTCCGCATGCGCGTCTCGGCTCGGTCTATCGAGGAAAAAGTGCCAATGAGTAGTGGCGGCGAACGTCTTTTGCCACGGTTCCTGCTGCGCCAGGTGGCGGCGGCGGACCATAGCGGCCGCCGGACCGGACGGGGCTGCCATCGTTACGACACTGGTGGCAAGCGGCGATGACGGTCGGCCTGGATTCTGTGTCGCGGGCGCGCGCTTACGAGGAAGCCGCGGGCCGGCTGCGCGCGCGGCTCGGCGAATCGTCGGTCGCTCCGCCCGATCCTGGACAGCGGACGGCGCTCGATCTGTTTCGTGCCGCGCCGCACGAGGCGCCGGCGGTGTTCTATTTCGATGCGACGCAGACCTATGCCGATATCGATCGGCTGAGCGACCGGCTCGCCGCCCGCTTCGCGCAAAAAGGAGTCGGGCGCGGCGATCGGGTGGCCGTCATTCTTCAGAATGTGCCGCAGTTCGTCATCGTCAGCGTGGCGGCCTGGAAGGTCGGGGCCATAGTCGTCAGCCTCAACCCGATGTACCGCACGCCGGAGCTTCGCAAGCTGTTCGGGGATTGCGAACCGAAGGCGGTGATCTGCCACGACGATCAATGGGAGAACGTTTTTCCGGCCGCCGGTTCGGTCGATTCCGGGCTGGTGTTCTGGACCGGCGCTCGGGAATTCCAGACTCGAAACGACGTCCGGGTGCTGCCGGTGCCGGGCGCAGCTCCGCCGGCCCAGGCGCTGGCGACGGTTTTCGCCGAAAATGCACCCGCACCACCGGCATCAGTTCTGACTTCCGACGACATCGCCCTTCTCTTGTATACCTCTGGAACCACGGGCGTTCCAAAGGGCGCCATGCTCACGCATCGCAATCTGGTGGCGACCGCGTTGATCTGTTGCGATCATTTCGAATTGAACGGCACGTCGCGCATCTTTGGGGTCGCGCCGCTGTTCCACATCACCGGCTTTGAAATCCAGATGGTCGCGGCGTTTGCCGCGCGTGCGGCGATGGTGCTGACCTATCGCTTCCAGTCCCAGGTCGCGCTCGATGCCTTCCTTGAATGGCGGCCGACATTCATCGTCGGTGCCATCACCGCGTACATCGCGCTGATGAACCAGGCTGACGCGACGAGCCGGCATTTCGAAAGCTTCGTACATATCTATTCCGGCGGCGCGCCGATCGCGCCCTCGGTCATCGATGCCTTTGCGAGTCGGTTTGGACGGGCGATCCGCAGTTCCTATGGAATGACCGAACTGACCTCTGCAAGCCATCTTGCGCCCAACGAAGGTCGGATTCCGGTCGATCCTGACTCAGGCGCGCTGTCGATCGGCAGGCCGACTTCGGGCGCCGATGCGATCGTCGTCGACGACGAGCGCCGCCCGCTGGGACCCGGCGTGCATGGCGAGGTGGTTGTGCGTGGCTCAGGTGTGATGGCCGGCTACTGGAGGAAGCCGGCGGAAACCGACGAGGTGCTGACCAACGGCTGGCTGCATAGCGGCGACGTCGGCTTCTTTGACGAGAGCGGCTGGTTCTACCTCGTGGATCGCAAGAAGGACATGATCTCCGCGTCCGGCTTCAAGGTCTGGCCGCGCGAAGTCGAAGACGTGATCTATGGCTTTCCGGGCGTGCGCGAAGCAGCCGTCGTCGGCGCCGCCGATCCCTATCGTGGCGAGACGGTGGTCGCCTTCGTCTCCGCTCAACCCGGCATCGTGATCGACGTTGCCGCGCTCTCGCGCTTTTGCCGCGAGCGACTGGCGGCCTACAAGTGCCCGGTCGACATTCGCGTGCTGGACGATCTGCCGAAGACGGAATCCGGAAAAATCACCCGAAACACGCTCAGGGACGGCCTGCGCGGCCGGTAAGGAGAATCTACGTGGATATCACCCAAAGCGAGCGCAGCCAGCAACTGGCCGCGGGTCTCCAGCGCTTCATGATGGAGCACATCTACCCGAATGAGCGCCGATACTATCAGGAGGCCGAGCGGCTCGGACCCTGGGCTGTGCACCCGGTTGTCGAGGAACTGAAGCCGCGCGCACAACAGGCCGACCTGTGGAACCTGTTTCTGCCCGCTCACGAGGACGGGCTGACCAATCTCGAATATGCCCCGCTATGCGAGATCATGGGGCGTTCGCATCTTGCTCCCGAGGTCTTCAATTGCAGTGCTCCTGACACGGGCAACATGGAGACCATCCTGCGCTACGGTACGGAGGCGCAGAAGGAAAGCTGGCTGAAGCCCTTGCTGGCCGGCGAGATCCGTTCTTCCTTTGCGATGACGGAGCCCGACGTTGCCTCGTCTGACGCGACCAATGTGGCCAGCTCGATCGTCCGTGATGGCGACGATTACGTGATCAACGGTCGCAAATGGTACACCACCGGCGCCACCGATCCGCGATGCAAGATCATCATCTTCATGGGGCAGACGGATCCGCAGAATCCGGATCGCCACAAGCGTCAGTCGATGATCCTCGTGCCGAAGGAGACGCCCGGCGTTCATGTCGTCCGTTCGCTGCCCGTGCTCGGCTTCTACGGCGTACCGGATCGTGCATCCGAGGTGATATTCACCAATGTACGCGTGCCGGCCGCCAACATGCTGCTCGGTGAGGGGCGTGGGTTCGAGATCGCGCAGGGGCGGCTGGGACCCGGACGCGTTCATCATTGCATGCGATTGATCGGCCTCTCCGAGCGCGTGCTCGAGCGCATGTGCCGGCGCGCGCTGAAACGCGTCGCCTTCGGCAAGCCTCTCGCCGAGCAAACCGTGACGCTCGAGCGCGTGGCCGAAGCGCGCATGAAGATCGACCAGGCGCGGCTGCTGACGCTCAGAGCTGCCTACATGATGGACACGGTTGGCAACAAGGCAGCGCGGCAGGAAATCGCGATGATCAAGGTCGTTGCGCCGAACATGGCGCAGACCATTGTTGACTGGGCGATCCAGGCGTTCGGGGGAGGCGGCACCAACAACGACCATTTCCTTTCGGCAGCACTCGCGACGACTCGCTTGTTGCGACTGGCCGACGGCCCCGACGAGGTTCATCGCAACCAGATCGGCAAGCTCGAATTGCGCCGATGGCTCAATGTCGATCCCGCACGAACCGGCGGTGGCGCAGATCCGTTGTCGCCCGATGAATCTGAATCCTGGTCCGAAGGCGGCTTGTGGCCGCGCCCGAAGGATTTGCCATAGGCGCGTTGGGGAGAGCTGGAGCCGGAGGGCATCGGCTCCAGCGATGATCAACAAAAGGAGAGTTGTGAGCGATCTCACAGGGGGACGTCGAGTCCTGCACTAGTCAGGAATTTCTCAGAACCAACGGAGGTTCGCGTGAAGCTCCTGATGATCGCCGGCCTTACCGCCCTCGCGCTTTTTCTGGCTGCGACGAATGTCCCGAGATCGCATCCATCGTCCGTCAGCCACACGTCAGCGGCGGGGATGCCCGCTGTGCAAGAACAAGACAAACTGCCGGTCGAAGATTTCGACGATCGATCGCTGGTGTTTCCGAGGGGAACTCAGCAATAGAGAGAAATGGTGCCGTCGCATCCGAACGCATTGCGGTTCGGGGCGAGCGGGCCGGAAATCGTCTGGCGTTGAACGGCCCGACGCGTCGGACGATTTGTCCGCGTGCACGACCGTCCCCTCGCGGGCTGTGTTTCAAAAGCTCATGAAGATCGGGTTGATCCCCGCGGGATCGCCGACATGTCCCGGGAATTGAAACGGCGCACGGTGGCGATCGACTATCAGGATTGCCAGAAGGAGCGCTAAGACGGCGACGATGTAGATCAGCAGTGGCGACGCGTCCCGGGTGGCGGGATTGCGATCTCGCGGCGGTAATACGCGAAAGTGCCAAAAGCGCGAGATGAACTGCAGATATGCTTTCGGATGTATTTGCATGTTCGCCCTCGATTGTGAGGCGCCTTTACCAAGACTGGGACCGCATGGGCCGCCCTTCAAGGCGCCGCTTGTCGCACCCCCGAACCGAATACGAGCTCCCTTGTTGATTACTGGTGAAATGGGCACGTTGTTGCCAGGGACCAAGCCCGTCGCCCACGGACACGCCAGATTTCCAGAACGATCGCCGGCGGGGCCGATGGACGCCAGGGGCGCACTTTGGCCGGGCAGCAAAAACGGGCAGAATGGCCCAGGGCTTCGCTGCGAGTGTCTCCGACGGCCATGGATTTGATTTTGCGCCTCGCTACGTTCCTTGTGACGGCATCGTTGCTTCTTGCGCTGCAACCCGCGCAAGCGCAATTGGCCGGACACGGCGGACCTGTCCGCGCGATCGCCGTTTCAGGCGACGGCAGGACGGTTCTGTCGGGCAGCTTCGACACTGCGGCGATCCGATGGTCGCTGGCAACCGAGTCTGCGGAGCAGGTGCTTCGCTTCCATTCGGGTGCGGTGAATGCGGTCGCCTTCCTCGGCGATGGAAGAATGGCAACGGCGGGTGCGGACGGCCGGATTGCGATCTGGACGTCGGGCCGGCCGCAGCCGGACCGGGTCTTCGCAGACCATACGGGACCCATCGTCGGGCTCGCCGTTTCGCCCGATGCATCGAGGCTCGCATCCGCCTCGTGGGACCATACCGTGCGGCTCTCGTCGTTGTCCGACGGGAGCTCGCGCGTGCTGCAAGGACACTCGCAAAACGTGAATGGCGTGGCCTTTGCCCCCGACGGACAATCGCTGGTGAGCGTGGGCTACGATCTGACGGTGCGGATCTGGCGCCTGCCGGACGGCAGCGCCGAGGTCGTCACGGTGCCGTTGCCGCTGAATGCCGTGGCCATCTCGCCTGACGGCGAAATCGTCACCGGCGCAGCGGACGGAAAGCTGCGCATGATGTCCGCCGACGGCAAGGCAAGCGGCGAGGTCATGGCCGGTGCCACGCCGATCGTCGCCCTGGCGGTCTCGCATGACGGCGCCTTGATCGCCGCGGCGGCCATTGACGGCACGGTGGCGATCGTCGATCGCAAGGCGCGCAGCGTGCTACGCACGCTCGCCGGGCTGGGCGGGCCGGCTTGGTCGGTGGCATTCCTGCCCGATGGCGTGACGCTCCTGACCGGCGGCGCCGACGGCAAGATCAGGCGCTGGAATGCACTGACCGGCGCGGCGGCCGGATCGAACGTGGTGGGCACGCCGGGGGACCCGCTCGCCGGCTTTGCCGGCGACCACGGCGCCGAAGTCTTCAGGGCCTGCGTCGCCTGCCACACATTGTCGGAGACGGAGGTGCAGCGTGCCGGTCCGACGCTTGCCGGACTGTTCGGTCGGAAGATCGCCTCGCTGCCGGGCTATCGCTTCTCCGACGCACTCAAGACGATGGACATCGTCTGGACGCCGGAGACCGTCTCAAAATTGTTCGAGATCGGGCCGAACGCCTATACGCCCGGCACGAAGATGCCGGAGCAGCAGATCGGCTCGGCCGAAGATCGCCGCGCGCTCACGGACTTCCTGGCGCGGGCGACGTCGAGATAGCCCGCGTTGGCGCTAGCCGCCTCGCGGCGTCCTCAAGGCGTCACGCCGCGATATGAGGCTCTAATATCCCGGCCATTGCTCCACTGGGATCTTCGTCAGCTCCGGGTTCTCCTTGAGCATGTGAGCGATATTAATGCTGGGATGTTCCTTGAGCGCCGCCACGACGCACTGGTTGACGTATTTGCGGCGGGACAGCCACTTGATCTTCTTGCCCTTCGCCTCGGCCCTGCAGGCGACGACCGCCTGCTTGAGTGCAACCTTTTCGGCTTTGGTAAGCGTGGCGGCCTCGACGGCTGTGCCGCCAAGGACGGTGGTGACAAGGCTCGTCGACAGAACCTTCATGAATCGAGGCATGCGGCTAGTCCTTGTTCTCGCGTTGACGCAGGTAGTCATCCGTCGTCCGTGGTGGCGCGCGTTCCGGCACGTCCTGGATCGGATCGAACTGTTGTTCGCTCATGACAATGACCCGGCAATCGGCGCACATCCGCAAGGCCTCGGTCCGGCGGTCCCCGGCAGGGTACATCCAATGCCGTCCCTCGAGTTTGGTCGCGATCCGATCGATCGTGCTCTTGACGCCGAACGGCGTGCCACAGCGAACACACAGGGCCGGTTCTTCTTCCTTGATCACCCGCGCCGGCGCGCGTCTTGCCCGGAAATCGATCTGCGGGGTGAGCCTGATGACTTTTTCAGGACAGGTGCTCTGACACAAGCCGCACTGCACGCAGGCGTCTTCCACGAATTTGAGGACGGGGCGGTCCGGATCGGCGCGGAGCGCGCCGGTTGGGCAGGCCGAAACGCAGGACAGGCACAGCGTGCATCCGCCGATGTCGACGGTGATCGCACCGATCGGTGCCCCCTCGGGCAAGGCGATCACGTCAACCGGCTTGGGGGCGAGGCGATGCAGTTCGCTCAAGCCGAAGCGAAGCAGATCGCCGCGCTTGCCGACCGTCAGGAAAGTCGCGGGATTATCGAGACCGGCTAGGGGGCCAATCCCCGTCAGTTGCTCGGCCAGAGTGTCGGGATCGTCGGTTTCGATCGTGCTCACGCGGCGGCCGTCAAATCCGAGTCCGGCGAGAATGGTCTCGGCCATCCGGATCGTCTGCAACGAACCGGTCACGTCGTGTCGTGGCTTGGCGCGCAGCAGGAGCCGCACGGCAGCTGCGCCATAGGCGAAGGCCCCGATGATGGCTTCCAGGCCGATCTGCGTCAGCTCGTTGACGGCGAGCGGAAGCACATTGGCCGGCAATCCGTCGCCATGGCGGGCGAGCGCATCGATCAGCGGCGTGCCGTGCTGGCTGTCATGCAGCAGCAGGACCGGATGCGTTCCGCCGGCCTCGCGATAGGCGCGCAACATGGCGCGGAGGATCTGCAACTGGGTATCGGCGGGTGGCAGCGCGTAGGATGCCGCTCCCGTGGGGCAGGCGGCCGCGCATTGCCCGCAGCCTGCGCACACCTCCGCGTTGACTGCGACATGGTCGCCGTCCGGCGTGATCGCGCCGGTCGGGCACAAATCGAGGCAACGATGACATCCGGTCAGCTTCGAGCGGGAATGCGCGCACAGACTGGGCGTGAAGTCGACATATCTCGGCTTGTCGAAGCTTCCGACGAGATCGCGGGCCGCAAGCACCGCACGCAGCACGGCCGCAGGATCTCTCGGATCCGCGCGGAGATAGCCGTCCCGCAGATCGTGTGCGGGAAACAGAGGCGGCTCGCCGGAGACGTCGAGCACGAGATCGCAGCGCGAGATCGCGCCGTTGCGCGGGCCGTCGAACACGAACCGGGCGCGCGAGGATGGGCGCGGCTGGGCGTAGTCGTCGATCGTGAGCTCGAAGCCGCCAAAATGGCCCCATGCATTGCGGATCGTGCCCTTCACGATCGGGAACACGGCCGCGGCAGGCGGCACGACGTCCGCCGGCTTCCTGAGCATGACCGTGACGTCGAGATGGTCCGCCAGCAGCCGGCCGGCCTCGATCGCGGCCTCGTCGCGCCCATAGATCAGGATGATGCCATCGCTCGACAATGTGACCAGCGGATAGTCCGGCGCGGGAACCGCCGCCGCCGCAAGCAGTGCCGCCATCTTCGGGCCCGCCTTCGCGCCGTCGCGCGACCAGCCTGCCGTCTCGCGGATGTTGACGAAGCTGATCGGGCCAGCTCGTTCGCCCATCTCATTGGTGAACTGGCCGGCCTGCTGTGTGCAGGCGACGGTCAGCGGGCCGTCGGCTTTCGCGGCGTTGCGGAAATGTTCGAGCTCCGCCCCGCAGAGATGACGATGGCTCCTGATCTCGCAGTTGGGACATCCACGCTGGATCGCGGCCACGTCAGGGCGCATCGTGTCTTCACACGAGCAGATCAGGACGGTCTTCGCTGGCTGCTCCAGGTCGATCCCTCCGCGGGTGCGGCGCCGTCTTACGGACTCGCGCCATTCCTTCACCTCGTATAGATATTCACTATCGGGAAGAAAAGGAAAGTGGAGGACCTTGCGGTCGACCCGAACCAGCCGGGTCTCCGTGGCGGAAGCGATCCATCTGCCGCCGCCATTCACGCTCGTCCGGTTGCGTGAGAGCGGAGACGCCTTTGCTCACGCTTGCCGCATTGCACCTAAAGGCGGTGCCGGCACGCTGGTGTGCGTCGGCCGGTTCGATCTTGCCGAATTCGCCGTGGTGCTCGAGCCGGGCGAGCCCTTGGCCACCGCGCGGCGCGCCTTCTATGCGGGCATGGTCGCGCTCACCGACGCTCTGCGCGCCTATGCGCCGCCGCACAAGACGGTCGCGATCGGCTGGCCCGACACCATCGTGATCGACGGTGGGCTGGTCGGCGGCGGACGGATGGGATGGCCGAGGTCCGCGCACGAGGACGAGCCGCCTGCCTGGCTGGTGTTCGGCGCCATGATCAGGACGGTCGCAATGGCCGATCAGGGACCGGGCGTCCATCCGCTCGCGTCCGCGCTGGATGAGGAGGGGTTTGGCGAAGCGGGAGCCGTGCAGGTGACCGAGAGCTTTGCCCGGCACCTGATGCGGGCGATCGATAGCTGGCAGACCGACGGCTTTGGCGGCCTCGCGCGCGATTATCTCAGCCGGGTTCCCCACGAGCGGCGAACCGTGCTGCGGATCGATGACGGCGGCGATCTCCTCACGCGCCGCATTGGTGCCGACAGGATTGAACGCAGCGTACTTGTCAAGGCGCTCGGAACGCCGTCCTGGTTCGATCCGAAGCTCGGAGGGCCGCGGCTGTGAAACTGCTCCGCAGCATCGCGCTCGATCCCTCCGACACCTTCGTATTCGATGTGGCGGCCGAGCCTGGCGAATGGGCCGTCTCCGGTGCCTTCCGCTTCTGCGATCAGGATCCGACGAAGCTGACCGGCAAGGCTCGCGTCGCGTTCCGCAGTGGCTTCCTCGGGGTGCAGTCCTGGGGCTGGTCGACGCTGGCGCAGATTGTGCCTGCCACCGAGAACGATTGCAGCGCGCTGATCGACCGCCTCGCCAGGCAGCTCGTCGATCGCTTCGGTGCGCCGGATCTGGCGACCGCGCGGGCGGCGGCGGAAGAGGAGGTCGCCTTCGTGCAGTCGCTCTGCAACCATCCGGTCAGCTCGCTCATTGCCGTTCACCGTTCGGTGAGCGACGGCGAAGTCCGGGAGTCGTTCCGCAGGCTGCAACTGCGCCAGGGTCAGGGACACAGCAAGGCGTTTTCGTTCATGGAAGTCGAAGACGATGTCGAGCCTGACGGTGATCTCAAGCCTGCCGATATGAGCGGGGAGCCGCGGCACCGATGAATGATTTCTGGATCGCGTGTGGCCACCATCTGCTCGATCGCGACGAGAGCGGCGGGCTTTGCGTCACCGACGAGTTCCTGAAGGCCTATTTTGCTCGTCCGGAGCTGATTCCGCCGGACGAAGCATGCCCGGTCGAGCGGCGGCTGCACCGCGCGCTGCTCGCGGGTCCCCGCAGGCCGGTCGGCGCGGAAGAAATCGATGCGATTGTCGATGCGGATGCCCGGGAGAACTGGCGGCTCGTGCTTGCCTTCCGCGATCTCCTCGTGCGGCATCCGACGCTGGAGCAGGCCTATCTTGCAACCGTCCGGTCCGGGACGAACGATTTGCCGCCGCTGTTCGTCAATCAGCTTGTACACGTGATCCTGCGCAATGCGCTCGATGGCTGCGATGATCCGTTCGTGCTGCGCGCAGCCGAGTTGTTCTTCCGCCCGCAGCGCATCCTGCCGCAGGAGCAGGCCCTGCTGCTCGGCGATGAAGAGGTCGTCGGTGGACAGACTCCGACCCCGGTGCTCTCCCTGATGTCGATGCTGGGGGCGGTGACCGATGCCGAGCTCGACGTCTTGCGCGAGGACAATGCCGGCGACTACTGGCGCCGGAGCGATCAGTTCGACATGGCATTCGACCTCACCGCAGGCGGCCGCGGGCCGGCAGCGCTGGCGCAGGCGATGGCGCGCTGGATCTCCCATCTGCTCGGGATCGACGTCAGCATTGAGCCGCTGCGCGAGCTGCGTGATGCACGTCTCACCTGGTATGTCGGGCTCGACGCCGACGCGACCAGGCTCGGCGACCGTCTCTGGCATGGCGAGCAGCTCGACGACCGCAGCGCCGGACGTGTGCTCTCCTTGTTCCGCCTGACGTTTGCGGAAACGAGCGCGGCCGCAGACGAGACGCGGGGCGAGCCGGTCTATCTCATTCTGTCGATGAACGCCGATCAGAAGCTCCGGATGAAGCCGCAGAATTTGCTGACGGGGCTGCCGGTCAAACATCTGGAGATGGCGACATGAGCCCGGCTGCGCTGCCGCTTGTGCGCGTCCCCGTCGGCGTTGTGGTCGAGCGGCACCAGGCGGACTCGCCGTGGATCGACTTCGTCTGGCGCGCGGTTGCCGTGCTGCCTGACGAGCCGGACACCAAACCCTGGACGGTGCTTCGCGAGGAGAATGGGACGACGCTGTTTTATGCCGGCAGCGCCACGGTCGATCTCTATGGTTCCGAGACGGCGCGCTATCGCGACAATCTCGCCTCGGGCAGTCCGTCCATCTGGACCGTCTTGTCGCCGGCGGAAGGCGCCTGGCCCTATTCGGTGGCTGCCGCGACCGCCGATCCTTCGGAGGGCGAGGCGTTCACGGAGGCCGGTGCGAACCTGGTCGAGGCCGTTCCCATGCCGGAGATGCTGCGTGAGCAGATTGAAAGCTTCATTGCCGAGCACCACGTCGAACGGGAGTTCTTCAAGCGCAAGCGACGGCAGGCCGATCCGGAGGCGCTCGCGCGCCGGCAGCATGAAGGCGGACACGAATGAGTGAGGACAAGTTCCTGGCGCGCTGGTCCCGCCGCAAGCAGGAGGCAAAGGCGAACGCCACGCAACCGGACCCGGCAATGTGCGACGACATGCAGTCGATGCCGCCGCCTGCCGTGAACGATGATGACGCGGAATTCGACCTTTCGAGCCTGCCTTCGCTTGACTCGATTACGTCGGCGACCGACATCACGGCGTTCCTGCGCAAGGGAATTCCGCAGGAGCTGACGCGTGCGGCGCTTCGTCGCGCCTGGAGCGCCGATCCCGTCATTCGCGACTTTGTCGGGCTTGCCGAGAACGCCTGGGACTTCAACGATCCGGCCGCGATGCCGGGCTTTGGCCCGCTGGATTGCTCCGAGGCTGAGCTCACCGCGCTCATCGACAGGATCGTCGGCGGCCTCGGCAAGCCGGCCGAGGCGCCGCCTGCGCGTTCGGTTGAAGTCGCGGATTCGTCGCAGGAATTGCGCGAGGTCGAGTTGCCGGGCATCGCCACCGAAGAAGCCGCGACCACGGGATCTGCACCTGATCCTGCTGCAACGCAACGAACGCTCGCCGAAAGCTCCGACGGCGAGCAGGTGTCGGTTGAGCGCCGCACGCATGGCAGTGCGCTGCCTCGCTAGGGACCGCGACGAAAGGCCATAGCTTCAGACTATGCGAGCTGATTGACCCCCCGTTGGGCCGGGACTAGGCTTCGCTAGCGCTTTGTAAGAAAAGCAAAATCAGCACCCGGGACTTGGATGGAGGTCCACGTGCGCGATGCTGGCCTTGAGCGAGCCATTGACGCCGCCGGCGGCGTTGCAGAGCTTGCGCGCAAAATCGGGATCAGCCAGCCCTCTGTTTCGAACTGGAGCAAGGTGCCCGCGCAACGGGTGATCGCTGTCGAAGCCGCCACAGGCATATCGCGCGATAATTTGCGGCCTGATCTGTACGGCGAGCCGCTCCTCTCCGAAGCGCCGATCGATTCTGTCGATGTCGCGCGTGCGCAGGAATATCTGCTGCTCGCGACACTGTTGTCCGCCGCACCATCGAAGAAACTGCTCGATCAACTGGCTGCATTGACCGCCGATGCGACGCCGCTTGGGCGCGCGCATGCCGCGCTGGTCGAATCCGCCGCCAATGCAGTCGCGGCGAAGGTCGAACGCGAATATTTCGATCTGTTCACAGGTCTCGGCCGCGGCGAACTCTTGCCCTACGCCTCCTATTATCTCACCGGCTTTCTCAACGAGCGGCCGCTGTCGCGTCTGCGCGCCGACCTCGCTGCGTCCGGGATCGAGCGCATCGCGAACAATTCCGAGCCGGAAGATCACGCGGCGATCCTGTGCGAGATCATGGCAGGCTTCGCGGGAGGGCGTTTCCCGGCGCCGTTCGACACGCAGCGCGCCTTCTTCGGCAAACACGTCGCGCCGTGGATGGGGCGGCTGTTCGTCGACATCGAGCGCGCGGAGAGCGCCGTCTTCTATCGTGCGGTCGGTGCGCTTGGTCGCGCCTTTATCGAGATCGAGACAGAAGCATTCACGTTCGCGAACTGACCCGCATCCGCGGGTCCAGGAGAGATGCGATGAGTGAAGACAGGACTACAGTCGGGCGCCGCGATTTCCTGCGCAAGGTCGGCGTCGGCACGGTGGGCGCCGGCGCGACCCTCGCAACGCCGCTGGTCGGCTCTGCGCAGGCTGACAGCGAAACGAACGATGAGAAGCGCAAGGCGCGCTACAAGGAAACCGATCACGTCAAGGCCTTCTACCGCGTCAATCGTTATCCGGCCAAGGGAGGTTGACCGTGCTGATCAAGCGAACAAACCAGCGTTCCCCGCGCCAGGGTTCCGCCGCCAGCTCCCCTGCAGATCAGGCCGGTGGCCTCGACCGCCGCAGCTTCCTGCGCAAATCCGGTCTTGCCGGCGGCGCGCTTGCCGCGTTCGGCACCTTGCCGCTCGGCAGCGTGCGCAAGGCGGAAGCCGCGGCGGCCGGTCCGCTCACGGCGGGTGCGACCGTCCGCAAGAGCATCTGCACGCATTGCTCGGTTGGGTGCACGGTGACGGCCGAGGTCTTGAACGAGGTATGGATCGGCCAGGAGCCGAGCTGGGATTCGCCGATCAATCGCGGCTCGCATTGCGCCAAGGGCGCCTCCGTGCGTGAGCTCGTGCACAGCGAGCGGCGGCTGCGCTATCCGATGAAGCTGGTGGGCGGGCAGTGGACCCGCGTCTCCTGGGACACCGCAATCAATGAGATCGGCGACAGGATTCAGGCTGTCCGTGAGAAGTCGGGTCCCGATTCCGTCTATTGGCTCGGCTCGGCCAAGATGACCAATGAAGGCGCCTACCTGTTCCGCAAGCTCGGCGCGTTCTGGGGCACCAACAATACCGATCACCAGGCCCGCATCTGCCATTCAACCACCGTCACCGGCGTCGCCAACACCTGGGGCTACGGCGCGATGACCAACAGCTACAACGACATCCGCAATGCGAAGACGCAGGTCATCCTGGGTGGCAATCCGGCCGAGGCGCATCCGGTCTCGCTGCAGCATCTGCTCGAGGGCAAGGAGCTGCAAAAGGCCAACTTCATCGTGATCGACCCGCGCCTGACGCGCACGGCCGCACACGCGACCGAATATGTGCGGATGCGGCCGGGCACCGACATCCCGGTGCTCTACGGCATGATGTGGCACATCCTGCAGAACGGCTGGGAGGACAAGGAGTTCATCCGGCAGCGCGTCTACGGTTTCGACGACCTCAAGAAGGAGGTCGAGAAATGGCCTCCTGAGGAAGTCGAGCGCGTCACCGGCATTCCCGGCGAGCAGCTCAAGCGCGTCGCCAAGATGTTCGCTACCGAGAAGCCGGCAACGCTGATCTGGGCCATGGGCCAGACGCAGAAGACCGTCGGCACCGCCAATGTGCGGGCGAGCTGCATCGCCCTGCTGATGACCGGCAATGTCGGCAAGGCCGGCGCCGGCGCCAACATCTTCCGAGGCCACGACAACGTACAGGGCGCGACCGATGTCGGGCTCGATATCGTCACGCTGCCGTTCTACTACGGCCTCGCCGAAGGCGCCTGGAAGCACTGGTCGCGGGTCTGGGAGGTCGACTATGACTTCCTGAAGTCGCGGTTCGATTCCAAGCAAATCATGGAAACCCCCGGCATTCCGCTGACCCGCTGGTTCGAAGCGGTGACGTTGCCGAAGGAGCAGGTTGCCCAGAAGGACAACGTGAAGGCGGTGTTCGTGCAGGGCCACGCCTCCAACAGCATCACCCGTATCCCTGAATCCCTCAACGGCCTGAAGGCGCTCGAGCTGCTCGTCATCGCCGATCCGCATCCGACGACCTGGGCCTCGCTCGCGGTCGAGGCGGGACGCACGGAAGGCGTCTACATTCTCCCGGTCGCCACCCAGTTCGAGTGCAAGGGCTCGCGCGTCGCTTCCAACCGATCGCTGCAATGGGGCGAGCAGATCGTGAAGCCGATCTTCGAGTCGAAGGACGATCTCGAAATCATCTATCTGATGGCGAAGAAGCTCGGCTTCGCCGATCAGATGTTCAAGAAGATCAAAGTCGAGAACAACCTGCCCGAGGCCGAGGACGTGCTGCGCGAGATGAACCGCGGCAGCTGGTCGACCGGCTATTGCGGACAATCGCCCGAGCGCCTCAAGGCGCACATGAAGAACCAGGCGAAGTTCGACATGCTGACGATGCGGGCGCCGAAGGACGATCCCGAGGTTGGCGGCGACTATTACGGCCTGCCTTGGCCGTGCTGGGGATCACCCGAGGTCAAGCACCCCGGCACGCCGCTGCTCTACAACACCAATCTGCACGTGATGGACGGCGGCGGCACGTTCCGGCCGCGGTTCGGCGTCGAGCGCGAGGAGAAGCTGCCGGACGGCACGACGCGGAAGGTAAGCCTGCTCGCGGACGGCTCCTATTCATTGGGGTCGGGAATCCAGGACGGCTATCCGGAATTCACGCTGGCGAGCCTGAAGAAGCTCGGCTGGGACAGCGAGCTCACCGAAGCGGAAATGGCCGTGATCAACAAGATCAATCCGGCCAATCCGGACACGGTGTCGTGGTCGCTCGATCTGTCGGGCGGCGTTCAGCGCGTCGCGCTGGCGCACGGCTGCGTACCTTACGGCAACGGCAAGGCGCGCATGAATGCCTTCGGCTTGCCGGATCCGATCCCGGTCCACCGCGAGCCGATCTATACGCCACGCGTCGATCTCGTCGCCAAATACCCGACACTGCCCGACGCCAAGCAGTTCCGGATGCCCAATATCGGATTCTCGGTGCAGAAGGCCGCAGTGGAGAAGGGCATTGCAAAGCAGTTTCCGCTGATCCTCTCGTCGGGCCGTCTGGTCGAATATGAGGGCGGCGGCGAGGAGACGCGCACGAACCCGTGGCTTGCCGAGTTGCAGCAGGACATGTTCATCGAGATCAATCCTGCCGATGCCGCCGATCGCGGTGTCAAGGACGGTGGCTGGGTCTGGGTCACCGGCGCCGAGAACAATTCCAGGGCAAGGATGAAGGCGCTCGTCACCGAGCGGGTCGGCAAGGGCGTTGCATGGATGCCCTTCCATTTCGGCGGCTGGCTTGCGGGCAAGGATCTTCGCGGCAACTACCCGAAGGGCACCGATCCGATCGTGCTCGGCGAAAGCGCGAACACGATCACCACCTACGGATACGATCCCGCGACGGGCATGCAGGAGCCCAAGGTCACTCTCTGCCAGATCGCGGCGGCATAAGGGAGCAACGACGATGGCACGTATGAAATTTCTCTGCGACGCCGACCGTTGCATCGAGTGCAACGCCTGCGTCACGGCTTGCAAGAACGAGCACGAGGTGCCCTGGGGCATCAACCGCCGCCGGGTCGTCACCATCGCCGACGGCAAGCCGGGCGAACGCTCGGTCTCGATGGCCTGCATGCACTGCACGGACGCGCCCTGTGCGGCGGTGTGCCCGGTGAATTGTTTCTATACCACCGCCGACGGCGTGGTTCTGCACTCCAAGGATCTCTGCATCGGCTGCGGCTACTGCTTCTACGCCTGTCCGTTCGGCGCGCCGCAATATCCGAAGGTCGGAAATTTCGGCTCGCGCGGGAAAATGGACAAATGCACCTATTGTGCTGGCGGCCCCGAGGCCGATGGCAGCAAGGAAGAGTACGAGAAATACGGCGCGAACCGGCTTGCCGAAGGCAAGCTGCCACTGTGCGCGGAGATGTGCTCGACCAAGTCGCTGCTCGCCGGCGACGGCGAGATAATTGCCCAGATCTATAAAGAGCGCGTGCTGAAGCGCGGCTACGGCTCAGGCGCATGGGGCTGGAAGACCGCCTATCGCGAGACGATCGAGTCCTGACGACGACCTGGCGCGGGTCGCGTCGATATCGGGAGGACCTTATGGCGTGTTTTGCACGATTTGTTCGGCTCGTCCTTGGCGTGGCTGGACTCCTGCTGCTCGTCTCCGCGGCTTCCCCGTCCGTAGCCCAGCAGGTCAACCCGACTGCAAGCGCGGTCAAGGAGCAACAGCTCCTGCAGGAACTGAACCGGGTGCAGGGACGCGTCAGCATTCCCGACCAGCGCTCGGGCGTTCTCGAACAGCCGGCCGGCCGTGAATGGCGCGAGTTCCGGAACGTGACGCTGCGCTGGATCGGGGGCATCGCCATACTTGGCATGCTCGCGGCGCTGGTCATCTTCTATCTCAGCCGCGGGATGGTGCGGCTGCAGAGCGGTCGTTCCGGCCGGACCATCGTGCGCTTTTCCGCATTCGAGCGCTTCGTGCACTGGATGACGGCGACTTGCTTCATCATTCTGGCGATCTCGGGGTTGAACGTCACTTTTGGACGTCCATTGCTGCTGCCGTTGATCGGCCACGAGGCGTTTTCCGAATGGTCGCAATGGGCGAAATATGTTCATAACTATCTCAGCTTCCCGTTCACCATCGGCGTCGTGCTGATTTTCCTGATGTGGATCGCGGGCAATATCCCGAACAAGGTGGATGTCGATTGGATCAAGCGCGGCGGCGGGATCGTCGGGCACGATCATCCGCCGGCCTATCGTTTCAACGCCGGCCAGAAGGCGATCTACTGGATCGTGGTCATCGGCGGAGGTCTGGTGGCAGCGACGGGATATGCGCTGATGTTCCCCTTCTACCTGTCAGGCATCGAAGGGATGCAGCTCGCGCAGATCGTCCACTCCATCGTGGCGATGCTCTTCACGGCGGTGATGCTGGCGCACATCTATATCGGCACGATCGGCATGGAAGGCGCGTTCGAGGCGATGGGAAGCGGCACCGTCGATGTCAATTGGGCCAGGGAGCACCACAACCTCTGGCTTGAAGAAGAGAATGCGCGCGATGCGCGACCCCAGCCCTCCGTCACCGCGGCGGAGTAGGCGGGACGCGCAGCCGTTGAACGCGAAATTGCTACAGCCGTACGCCCGTCGTTGCAAAGGCCTGTGCGACCGGTTCTTGCACCCGGTTCAGCGCCAGGGCCCCGATTGCCGACACGACGACGGCGGTCACGCAGGCGAGCAAGAAGACTTTCATTGTCGTTCTCCCAAATCGATCGGGATGCCGTGAGAGTTTACACAAGATGAAGCGTTGCGGACAGCGTTGTCCGTGTGCAAACTGCGGACAAAAATGAGCGTCGAGTTCGAGTCGCTCCCCGCCGCTCATTTCCGCTTTCTTCCGATGAACCACGGTTTTCCAACGAGTCCTTACGGCTGAAGGGTCAGCGCGCTCGGCGGGTCGGATATTGAGGTCCGGATCGACGCCTTGATGGTGCCCCTCTGCTGGCAGCATGGCCCAGACTGCGTCGATGTTGCAGGGGGCTAACGCGCATTTCAGAGCGAAACATGAATATGAATGCGGAGGCCGATGAGTAACCCAGCCGCAACGCGATCTCCGTGATCGGCAGGTCGCTGCCCAACAATTCGATAGCCTTGAGCAGGCGGAGACGCTGACGCCATGCGCGCAAGCTCATGCCGACTTCGCGCTCGAAGTGCCGCGTCAAGGTTCGCGGCGACATGCCGATCTCACGCCCCCATCTCTCGGCGTGGCGCGTATCCGCTGGATCGGCGTAGAGGGTTTCACAGAGCGCCAGCAGGCCTGGGTGGGTCGGCCAAGGTAACGCTGCCGAGATCGGCGTCGCCCGCCGCAACTGATCGAGGATGAGCGCGATAACGCGAGCGGCGTAGCGACGATCCTCGCTTTTCAGCGACGCGGCTTCCACGATGAGCGTCCGCAGGAGCGGGGACACATGGATGACGGTCGTGCCCGAAGTCATGCCTTGGCTGGCAGCATTGGCGACCCAGAGGCTCCGGAATTCCGCTCCCATCAGCGAGCCGACCGAATGCTTCGTACCGGCCGGCAGCCAGACGGCCTGTTCCGGAGAAATGACGACGCGCCGTCCATCCGCCTTCACGGTGAGCGCGCCTGAGATCGCGTAGACCAGCTGATTCCAGCTGTGACTGTGTTCGGCGAAGTAGCTCCTCGCGGGAAGAGACTGCACCCGAACGATCAAAGGCTTCGGTGATCCGAGGCCCTGCGGGGCATCGACCGTCTTCCAGCCGGCGTTCCCTGGCGAAATGTGACGTTTCATCTACATAAATTGGCAATCTGTAGAAGGAAAAGTCCAGCGATTTCTCCTTAACTCCGACGCGGTGATCCACGGCCCTGGACCGGCCACCGGTCCGATCGGCGACGTCCCGTCGACGGACATCTAACGGCGGAGCAAGCCGCAGCGTGAACTTCAATTTTCCCGTTCCCAGCCATGAGGCGCCGACCGCCATTCGCCGAGAGCGCAGCAATGTCGCAAGGCTGGCTGTCGCCCAGGCCCTCGCAGGCGCCAATTCCACGGTCGTCTACGCAACCGGGGCCGTGGTCGGCGACATGCTGGCGCCCACCAAGGCACTTGCGACGCTGCCGGTCTCGGTTTTTGTCGTCGGCATGGCCATGTGCACGCTGCCGGCGGGCGCTGTCGCGCAGCGCTATGGCCGGCGCGCGACATTCCTGCTCGGTGCAGGCAGCGGCGTCCTCGCGGGCTTGATTGCGCTCCTTGCCGTACTCAACGCGTCATTCCCGCTATTCTGCGCAGGGACCTTCTTTGGCGGCGTCTATGCGGCCGTGGTGCTCTCGTTCCGCTTTGCGGCGGCCGATTGCGCAGCGCCTGAACGGCGTCCGCGCGCGCTCTCGGCCGTGATGGCTGGCGGTGTGTTCGCCGGTGTGATCGGTCCACAGCTTGTGACGCACACCATGAATCTGTGGGCGCCGTACCTCTTTGCTGCGACGTTTGTCGGCCAGGCGGTCGTTGCCGCGCTCTCCGCGGTCATTCTGGCGGGCGTTGAGCTTCCTCCGCGGACTGCAATGCATCTCAACGCCGGAAGGCCGCTCGCTGTCATTGCCCGGCAGCCGCGCTTTATCCTGGCCGTGATCTGCGGGGTCGTCTCCTACCTGCTCATGAATTTCCTCATGACCGCAGCTCCGCTGGCGATGAAGCTCTGCGGGCTGCCTCAGGAATCGGCCAATCTCGGTCTGCAGTGGCACGTCATCGCGATGTACGCCCCGAGTTTCTGGACCGGCCGCCTGATCACGCGCTTCGGCGCATCCGCGATCGTCGCGGTCGGGCTGGTATTGATTGCGGCCTCTTCGTCGGTGGGCCTGCTCGGGATCGATGTCGTGCATTTCTGGGCGACGCTGAGCCTGCTCGGGATCGGCTGGAACTTCAGCTTCATCGGCGCCTCCGCGATGATCCTGGAGTGCCATCGTCCCGAGGAAAAGGCGCGCGTTCAGTCGCTCAATGATTTCGTGGTCTTCGGCACGATGACCGTCGGCTCCTTCCTTTCGGGCGGGCTGCTGTCGTCCTTCGGCTGGTCGACCGTCCTGATGCTGTCGTGCGCACCACTGCTCGGCGCGTTGCTGGCACTCATCGGCTTTTCATACCGGCCCGGCCGCACGACCAAGCTAGCGTCTCGAGGAGAATCCACATGAGCGTAGCGGAAACTCCAGTTCAATATATGGAGCGAACGCGCCAATATTACCGTGCCCTTGGTTACGACAACGACTATGTCTGGGCGACCTTTGATGATGTCCCTTTCACCAAACCTGCCAAACCATCATCGGACCTGCGTATCGCACTGATTACCACGGCCAGTCCGCCGGATTTTGACGGCGTCAAACGGGTATGGTCGGGTGTGGTTTCGCCGCCGCCCGGGAAGCTGTTTACCGACAATGTTGCGTGGGACAAGGAGTCGACCCACACCAATGATCCGGGCAGCTTCTTGCCGGTAGAAGCCGCTTTCGGATTGGTCGGCGAAGGTGCCCTCGTCGGACTGACCCGGCACTTTCACGGCGTGCCGACAGAATACAGCCAACGGAAAACGAACGCGGAGGATGCACCTGAAATCCTGGCACGGGTTCGAAAAGACGGGGCTGATGCTGCGATCCTTTGCCCCCTTTGCCCCGTGTGTCATCAGACCGTAAGCTTGGTGGCCCGGCATCTGGAAGCGAACGGCATTCCGACGGTCATTGTCGGCTCGGCGCAGGATGTCGTGGAGCACTGCGGCGTGCCACGGTTCTATTTCACGGATTTCCCGCTGGGCAATCCTTGCGGGCATCCCTGGCGACCGGACATGCAGCGCGAAATCATGCGCCAGGCGCTCGCCCTTTTTGACACGGCGACGGCGCCGCGAACGACCGTGAAAGCGCCATTTGCGTGGAATGAGGAGGGTTCCCTTTGGCGGCCCCGGTATGGAAGAGTAAATCCAGCGGATCGAGAGCGGCTGCTCAAGCTGGGTGATGAGCGCCGCCGGCGGCAAGCCAAGGCCAAGCAGGTTTCCATGGAGGGAGTGTCATCAAAATGACCGAGAGTTCGATGGGAAATCGGGTGCGCGTTCTTGAAGACCGGTACGGTAACCCCTTGAGCACAAGCTCTGCCGCCGCCCGCGACGCATATGTCGCCGGCGTCGACAAGCTGCTCGCGGCCGGATCGGGAATTGACCAGGCATTCCGCGACGCGATCGCCGCCGACGAAGGTTTCGCTCTGGCGTACATCGCGCTTGCGCGAACCCTGCAACTGCTCGGTCGCGGCAACGAAGTCAAAGCGCCGCTCGAACGCGCGATCGCGCTAGCGCCGGCTACGACTTCGCGTGAGCAAGGTCATATTGCGATCTTTGCCAAGATCCTGAGTGGTCAAGGCGCTGCGGCGGTTTCGGCGATCGCCGAACATATGAAGCACTGGCCGCGCGATGCCATGGTGCTGGCACCGGCCACCGGTGTCTTCGGCTTGATCGGCTTCTCGGGCAAGTCCGGCCGCGAGGTTGAGCAACTGGCGATGCTGGAGCCGCTTGCAACCCATTATGGCGATGACTGGTGGTTTCGAACCGTGCTCGCGTTTGCCGAAATCGAGCTGCACAGGCTCGACAGTGGTTTCAGGAATATCGAGACCGCACTTCGTGGTTGTCCCCGCAACGCTCACGCTGCGCATATCAAGGCCCATCTGTTCTATGAGCAGGGACAGCGCGAGGAGGGGCTGGTTTATCTCGAGCAATGGAACGCCGCCTACCCACGCGAGGGGCAACTGCATTGCCATATCAGTTGGCATCTTGCCCTGTGGTCGCTGGAGACCGGCAGGCGGGATCAAGCCTGGAAGATCTATCGTGAGGCGCTGCATCCGGGCGGTTCGTGGGGGCCGCAAATCAATGTCCTCACGGATTGCGCCTCGTTCCTTGCGCGCGCCGAGATGGCGGGCGAGCCGCGATATCCGGAACTCTGGAGCGAGATCAGCCAGTATGCGGCGAAGTGGTTTCCCAATTCGGGGATCATCTTTGCCGACATGCACAGCGCGCTTGCCTTTGCAATGGCTGGCGATGCGGAGGCCTTGGCGAGGATCATCGAGAACCCGAAGGGACCCGCCGCGGACATGGTGGTGCCCATCGCGCGCGGCTTCGATGGTTTGGCCAAGGGCGACTGGACACGGGTCGTCGATGAGCTAAGGCCCGTCCTGGCAACTCATGAAAGGGTTGGAGGCAGCCGCGCCCAGCGCGACCTGCTGGAATATTCCGTGACCTGCGCCTTGCTACGCAGTGGTCGAGCCGACGAGGCGCGGCGGCTGATCGCGTCACGACGACCGCAGAATGTGGCGAGTGGCGTTCCGCTCGCGGGGATCTGAACGTGTCCTGGTTTGGGACCTGCACTGGTCAAGAGATCCGAAATGGCGAAGCGGTGGGTTTCGGATGGCGCCGCCTGAGGGAGAGTAACGATGCGCATCAACGATGATCTGTCGAAGCCCGTTATCGTTCACGCCTCGAAGCTGGACTGGGTGGCCAGTCCGTCGGCCGGCGTGGATCGGCGCATGCTGTTCCGCATTGGCGGCGAAGTCGCGCGCGCGACCTCGATCGTGCGTTATACTCCCGGTAGCGCGTTCCCGCATCATACGCATGGGGGTGGAGAAGAGATTGTCGTCCTTGAAGGTACCTTTCAGGATGAGCATGGCGACTACCCCGCGGGCAGCTACTTCCGCAACCCTCCAGGGACGTCACATGTTCCCGCCTCGAAGGACGGCTGCACCATCTTCGTGCGGCTCTGGCAGTTCCGGGACGAGGACCGGACCCAGGTCGTGCGTCAGCCAGGTGAGGGCCAACACGTTGCGCCGCGCCCCGGTGCAAGCAGCGTCAGCGTGCTGTTTGACGACGGCCACGAAGAGGTCCGCCTTGAAGACTGGCGGCCGGGTGAAGTCATCAGCCTTGCGAACGCGCGCGGGCTCGAGTTCTTTGTTCTATCGGGGGGACTAACGATCGGGGGCGAGACGCTGCAGCCGCAGGGCTGGGGTCGGCTACCCAGCGGCGTCGACCTGAAAGCGACCGTGGGCCCGCAGGGCGCGAAAATCTGGATCAAGGAGGCGCCGCTGCTGCATCCGGATATCTGTCGACTTCCCGGGTAGCCGATACAATCCTGACCGCCTCTGCGCTGGGCTCCTTGCAAGGGCGAAGCTGCTTTGCATGGGGTTGTTTTCGATATTTTGGTTGGGCCGGGCCTGTTTCCGCCGGGCAGCGCTCCGAAACATCATGTTGCATTGAACCGATGTTGCGGCTACGCAATTGAGATGACATGGAAATTTTCCGTTGCCCCGATGATGGACTGGAGCGAGAGTTCAAGGTTTTCAGTTGGTTAGATGGCCACGTGTGCACGACGTGTGCACGCGGAGATCAAGAAAAATCTCACTACAGGCAGCGCGAGCATGGTGCGCGACGAAGCGCTTCCGACTGTGCAGATTGTCGCGCCGGCCGCGGATATTCTTCCCGCAACCCGCAAGGTGCTCGCCAGGGCCGGACTGACGCGCGATGATATTGACCTGTTCGAGGTCAACGAGGCGTTCGCCGTCGCCGTGGAGAAGTACATCCGCGACCTGCGGATCGATCGAAACAAGATCAACGTCAATGGAGGTTCGATCGCGCTGGGTCATCCAATTGGCGCGACGGGCACCGTCTTGATCGGGGCAAGTTTCCCGACGGGCTCCCCGCATCCTGCGTCGCGCTGCAAGAGCAATTGTGCTGGCACGAAAAATGCTGAGGCGCCTCCGCAACGGCGAGCACAAGGTTCGCTGGGCAGACGGAGGAGAACATGAAAGCCCAAGTATTGAGAGCGTATGACGAGAGGCTGTCCAACGACCGCTGGGTCATCGAAGAAAACGTACCTGATCCCAAGCTGACGAAATCGACTGACGTTATCGTCCGAATCGGCGGCGCGGGCGTATGCAGGACCGATATCCATATCATCGAAGGAGTCTGGAAGCCGCACATGGATCCGTCCGGCGACAAACTCCTCCCCATCATCATGGGACACGAAAATGCAGGTTGGGTCGAGGAGGTCGGCAAGGAGGTCGAGGGACTGAAGAAAGGAGATCCCGTCATTATTCATCCGAAGATCACTGGAGGAACGTGTCTCGCCTGTCGTCGCGGCTTCGACATGCATGGTCCCGGCACGTTTCCTGGTCTGGATTGCAACGGTGGCTATGCAGAATTCCTCTGCACCTCGGAGCGGAATATCGTGCCGCTGCCACGGACGCTCGCCCCCAAGGAGGTGGCGCCTTATGCGGACGCGGGGCTCACGGCCTATCGCGCCGTCAAGAAGGCTACGCGTCACCTTTTGCCCGGCGAATCTTGCGTCGTTATCGGTGCAGGTGGATTGGGTCACATCGCAATCCAGTGCCTCAAAGCAATGTGCGCCGCCGATATTATCGTCGTCGACAAGTCCGAAGCGTCGCTGAAGCTGGCCGAAAAGTCAGGTGCCGACCATCTGGTGAAAGCCGACGGCGAAGAAGTGGCTGCCGTTCTGGCTCTGACCGCCGGAAACGGCGCGGAGGCAGTAATCGATTTCGTCGGTGAGAAGGGCACGACATCGAAGGGGCTGGCGATGACCCGTTCGATGGGAAGTTACTACGTTGTTGGTTACGGCGAGGACATCCGCATCCCGACTGTCGACATGGTGATCACCGAGAAGAACATCATCGGCAATCTCGTCGGCACATGGGCCGAGCTGACGGAGTTAATGGCGCTCGCAGACCGCGGTCTGGTTGAACTGGCAACCGCCGAGTATCGTCTCGCCGATGCAAACAAGGCCTTGCACGATCTCAATGCCGGCAAGATTCATGGACGCGCAGTTTTAATTCCGTGAACCCGGGTCTCGTCCACCGCGAGCATTTGCTCGTGGTGGATTTCACCGGCCCGTCTCCTGACACGGCTACAAATTCTCGTTCGTTTGGGCGCGCTGGAGGTGGCTTTGAAAGCTCATCGGAAGCGAGTTTTTTAGTCCGGCCGGAAGCAGCCAATCGACCAAATCGGCTCTAGGCATCCAAACCGACTTTTCATGCTGCATCGCAAACTGAGGTGAGAATGCCACCTGCAGTTCACGGCGAGTCTCAATTTGCATCTTTGTCGCAATTTGCGTCGTGGACGCTCTCAAGTTGACGGGGCGCGGTCATCAGGGATCGCCGGTGATCACGGCGTTCAAGAAGCTGTTGTCGGAGGTTCCGGACGGTCTGGCACGGCCGTTGCACGAACTATGCGGCAGGGAGCCGCGAAGCATGAGTTGACCGTTTAAAGGCAGTGCTGGGAGCCGCCCGCAAGACGCTTCGTCGTTCCGGGTCGGCTGAATTGGGGGCGAGAGTGACATCATTTCTTCGCATTGAGCGGCGCTATATGAGGTTCATTCTGGTGAACGGCATGGCGCTGCGCCCGAGAATCCTCTGTATGCTTTGCTGTGAGCCAATCGGCGCCCACTATCTCAAAGAATTCAGCACCGGGCTGTCGTTCTGCGGTCATGACTGTTACGCGCTCTATTGCGATCGCTGGATCTCCAGGGCGGAGCAGGTAAAGTGCTCGGCCGTTGCGGAGACCTCCTGCTGATTGGCGCATGCGTATGGGCAAGTGTTCCCGCGCAGTGCATCGGCTAGAAGAGCCGCCCAGGTTCGAGGTCCCGAAACATCGCTGGACCTAACGTGCGGTCGTTACTGATCCCAACGAAGCGTTATCGGCATCCAAGCCCGTTTCCATCTTTGCAACGCAAACATTGCTGCACCAATCCCTTTGCGCTGTCGGAATTCTCATTCTGCAATTTCCGTCGCAATCTGCATCGCCTCCGGCAGCAGGCCGGGCCCGTGTAACGCGTCCGCCCACGCCATACACGCGTCGATACCTCGGAAAGAGAGTTGGCGAGCGCCTCGGATGCGCTGGCACGCCCATTGCAAAGCTCCTGATCACAACAACGCCGACTGCTCCGTCTGGGGTGAGCCGCGACAAGAACGAGGGAAGGGGACGCTTGGCTGAGGGCGCATCATGTGTGGGATGAAGTATAGCGATCGCAGGACCGTAGTTCGGAAGATCGCGCCTGATCATCGTTGCGGTGCACCACAGTCGTTCCCGAGACCCTTGCCGATATCAAACGTCCGGCCATGCAAGCGGCCGCGAGGTGGCCCGTAACGCACGGGTAAGCACTGCCCGGTCCGCGAAGGTCCAGGCAGGCGGAATATCGATGTGGTTTCTGACCCGATCAGGAGGAAAGACGAGATGTCTGGAACTTTAACACTCAACAAGATCACCGCCCAGCGCGGCATATCCGTCGGTGATGCTGCAAAGAAGATTGCAGATCTCGGGTGGAATCCTTCCTACGTCCAGGAAGCGATGACCTTTCCCACGGACTACAAGATCGCGAAGGCGCCGAAGGATCCGATGAAGCAGGTCCTCCGCTCCTATTTCCCGATGCAGGAGGAGAAGGACAACCGCGTCTACGGTGCGCTCGATGCTGCGCTGCGCGGCGACATGTTCCGCAACGTCGAGCCGCGTTGGGTCGAGTGGATGAAGCTGTTCCTGGCGATAATCCCGTTCCCGGAAATTTCCGCCGCCAGGTCCATGGCTATGGTCGGCCGCCTCGCTCCAGGTGAAGATCTTCGCACCGGCTTCACGATGCAGATGGTCGACGAGTTCCGTCACTCGACGATCCAGATGAATCTCAAGAAGTGGTACATGGAGAATTACATCGATCCGGCCGGCTTCGACATTACTGAGGAGGCGTTCGGCAAATGCTACGCCACCACGATCGGCAGGCAGTTCGGTGAGGGCTTCATCACCGGCGATGCGATCACCTCTGCGAACGTGTACCTGACCGTGGTCGCCGAGACCGCGTTCACCAACACGTTGTTCGTCGCCATGCCGTCGGAAGCGGCCCGCAACGGTGACTACGCGCTGCCGACGGTCTTCCTGTCGGTGCAGTCGGATGAGAGCCGGCACATCGGTAACGGCCACTCGATGCTGATGTCGATGCTGAAGGAGCCGGAGAACCATCTGCTGCTCGAGCGCGACATGCGCTATGCCTTCTGGCAGAACCACGCCATCGTCGACGCAGCGATCGGCACCTTCATCGAGTACGGCACCACGAACCGCGACAAGACCAAGGAGTCCTATGCCGAGATGTGGCACCGCTGGATCTTCGAGGACTATTATCGCACCTACATGCTGCCGCTCGAGAAGTATGGCATCAAGATCCATCATGACGACGTTCAGACTGCCTGGAAGCGTCTGACCGAGAAGCACTATGTCCACAAGGTCGCGCAGTTCTTCGCGGTCGGCTGGTCGGCCAACTTCTGGCGCATCGAGGCGCAGACCGACAAGGACTTCGAGTGGTTCGAGCACAAGTATCCGGGCTGGTATGCGCAGTTCGGCGACTTCTGGAAGTGGTATGAGAAGCTGTCGCATCGCGGCCAGACCAACATCCTGTTCAACAGCGATGTCGGTTACGTCTATCCGCATCGTTGCTGGTCGTGCCTGGTGCCCTGCCTGATCCGCGAGGACATGGTCACGGGCGAGATCGACGGCAAGCTCTACACGTTCGCCCATGAGCTCGATCGCTGGACGGCCGTCGAAGCCTTCGCCGGCGAGTATCAGGGGCGTCCGACCCCCGCGATGGGACGGTTCAGCGGCCGTCGCGAATGGGAAAGCGTCTACCACAATGTCGATATCGCCGACGCCATCAAGGATCTCGGCTTCGTGCGCACCGACGGCAAGACTCTGGTCGCCCAGCCGCACCTGCGCTTCGAGGAGAAGGAAATGTGGACGCTCGACGACGTCCGCGGCCACATCCTCAAGAGCCCGCTGCTCACGCTGCGGGAAATGAGCCCGGCCGACCGGGAAAAGCATCTCGCCGAGTATCGCAAGGGATTCACCATCAATCCCTGCAACTAACCGAGACGGAAGGGGCCGGCTCCGGCCGGCTCCTTCCGATCACTCTCCGGAAGATACGCAAGTCTTGGTTTGAGGAGGCCCTATGGGCACGCCCGCTAATGTCGTTCGCCTGCAACCGGTAGGCATAGAATTCGAGGTCGAGGAGAACGAGACCGTTCTTGACGCCGCCTTTCGCCAGGGCATCGCACTGCCGCATGGTTGCAAGGAGGGACAGTGCTCGGCGTGCAAATGCGTCCTTACCGGAGGCGAAGTAGAGCTCAAGAAATATTCGACGTTCGCCCTCAACGAGATGGAGCGAGGCCAGGACTACATCCTGCTGTGCCGGACCTTGGCCTATTCGGATCTCGAGGTGGAGCTCCTCAACTACGACGAGGAGGTGCTGTCGAAATCGATCCCGGTGAGGGACTTCACGGGCACAGTCACGAGCGTCTCCGCGCTGACCCATGACATCCGGCTCCTCGAGATATCGCTCGAGCAACCTCTGAAGTTCTGGGCGGGTCAATATGTCGACATCACGCTCCCGGGGGCAGAGACGATTACGCGCTCGTTTTCCATGGCAAATTCGCCGATCGAGGGCGAAAAGCTCACATTCATCATCAAAAAATACCCGAACGGACGCTTCTCTTCCCGGCTCGACGGAGACCTCTCCGCCGGAACCGCGGTCGGAATCCGCGGACCCTACGGGACCTGTTTCCGGCGAGAAAACAGAGCCGGAGCCATAGTCCTGGTCGGCGGCGGATCGGGAATGTCGCCGTTGTGGTCGATCCTGCACGATCACATCGAGTCTGGCGAGGCTCGTCCGGTGCACTTTTTCTATGGCGCACGGACGCGCAACGATCTTTTTTACCTCGATCGCTTCGCAGAACTCGCCGCCAGGCATCCGGAGTTCAAGTTCATCCCGGTGCTCTCCCATGCGGCCGATGATGCGGCCTGGAGTGGAGCAAAGGGCTTCGTGCACGAAGCCGTCGGAGCGCACCTTCGCAACGCGAGATATGGCGAAGACGTCGACGTCTATGCGTGTGGACCGTCGCCGATGATCGAGGCGCTGGTGCCCGTGCTGCAGCTGAACGACGTCGAGTCGGATCGCATCTTCTTCGACAAGTTCACACCAGCCAACAACTGAGGTTTTCGAATAGCGACCGTGCCTTTTACAGAGCCCACCAAGGGAGGAGGAAGACGACCATGACTGCCGTTCAAAGTGTTCCAGCGAAATCCGGTGCAGCAGGCGCTGCGGTGTTTCCGGATTCGGACAGCCGCAAGTACCGGTATTTCGAGCCCCGCAGCAAGCGGGCGACGCACTATGAGGACGTGACCGTAGACGTTCAGCCCGATCCGGAACGCTATTTGCTGCAGGACTGGATCATCTCCTTCCCCAACGGGAAGGGGGCCTACACCAAGGACAACACGGCCGCGTTGAGCTCGAACTGGCATGCCTTCCGTGCGCCCGATCAGGAGTGGGAGCGCACCCACTACCAGCGCCAGTCCAAGATCGAGACGATGGTGCAATCGGTGATCGCCAACGGCCGCAAGTCCGGTGCGCCGAAGGGCTTCGACAAGGCCTGGGTCAAGATCCTGCAAAGCCACCTCGGTGCGTGGAAGCACGCCGAGTTCGGGCTCGGCACATCGCTGATGCAAGCTCAGCGCTACGGCTACACCCAGATGATCAACAACGCGACCCTGACGAACTCGTCCTATAAGCTTCGGCTGGCCCAGGACATCACGCTCTATCTCGCCGAGATCGGAATGGACATTCCGGGCTTCGACGACACGGCTGGCAAGCGGGCGTGGCTGGAGGACAAGGGCTGGCAGGGCACCCGGGAAGCGATCGAATCGATCATGGGGTCGGCTGACTATCTCGAGCAGTACTTCGCCACCAACATCGTGTTTGAGCCGCTGGTCGGTGAGCTGTTCCGCAGCGGATTCCTGATGCAGGCCGGCTCGCCGAACGGCGACTTCATCACGCCGGCGGTCATTTCGGCGGCCGAGGCCGACTATGAGCGCAATCTCGCCAACACGATCGACCTGATGCATCTGCTGGTGAGCGACAATCAGCACGCCGCACACAACAAGAAGCTGTTCCAGGGCTGGGTTAACAAGCACGTGGCGCTGGCCGGCAAGGCGGCCGCCGGACTGCAGCCGATCTGGTCGCAGCCACATTCGAAGCCGGTGCAGTACGCCGACGTCCGCGCGCAGTCGGTCGAACGCATCAAGAAGATTCTCGGCGAGCTGGGTCTCGTCCTTCCCAAGGAGTGAATTGCAATGTCCATTGCTTCAAGAAGTGCGACCAACCAGAACATCTTCCAGAAGATGGGAGATCTCCGTTTTGAACAGACGATATCCCATCAGTGCGGCGTCACCATGAACGACAGCGTCGAAGCGCGCGCCATCGCTGAATTCATGGGCAAAAAGCCGAACGTGACCGTGACCTACCAGCCGGCCCTGATCCGCATCGACGGCGAGGGAAAGCTGATCTTCAAGATGGATGAGATCAGCGACATCCTCGGAAAGGAGATGACGGCCGAGATATTCGAAGTGAATACCTCGACCCACTACGGCCGGATGGTGCGCATCGACGACAATACGGTGACGCTGTTCGGAAACATGGACGAGGTCTTCGAATACATCGAGTGAAGCTCCCTCACTGGGGCCGCATCCTCAACGGTGTGGTCCCGCCGTTTCCAAAGTATTTGCGCAGCTACGATGCGTGGATTGATCGAACAGCGCTTATCAAATTCTCGGAGATCATCATGTTCATAACTCCCACGGGCGAGGAAGTCTTCGTCATCGACGGTCATACCCACTTCTGGGACGGCAGTCCGGCGAACCAGCTCAACATTCACGGCAAGCAGTTCATTGATTGCTTCTACGCCTACCACAGCTCGCTCAGTCCAAAGGACAAGCTCTGGCCCAAGGAGCAATTCGAGAAATACAGCGCAGAGCAGATGTACCGCGATCTGTTCGTCGACGGTCCGGACGACATGGCCATCGTGCAGTCGACCTACCTCACGGAATTCTACAAGAACGGCTTCAACACCATCGACCGCAACGCCGAGATGGCGAAGAAGTACAAGGACCGCTTCATCGTCAACGGCGCCTTTGATCCGCGCGACGGTGAGCGGGCGCTGGAATACATCCACTACATGAAGGATACGTTCGGCATCAAGGGCGTCAAGCTCTACACCGCCGAGTGGAAGGGCGAGTCGCGGGGCTGGAAGCTCACCGATCCGAACGCCTATCGTTGCTTCGAACTGTGCCAGAAGCTCGGCATCACGAACATCCACGTCCACAAGGGGCCGACCATCATCCCGCTGGACAAGGATGCATTCGATGTTCACGACGTCGATCACGCGGCGACCGATTTTCAGGGCCTGAATTTCATCATCGAGCATTGCGGGCTGCCCAGGCTCGACGACTTCTGCTGGATCGCCGTCCAGGAGACCAACGTCTATGGCGGCCTTGCGGTCGCGCTGCCGTTCATTCACGGACGTCCACGGTATTTCGCGGAAGTGATCAGCGAATTGCTGTTCTGGGTCGGCGAGGACAAGATTCTCTTCGGCAGCGACTACGCCATCTGGACGCCTCGATGGCTGGTCGAGAAGTTCTGGAACTTCGAGCTGCCCGAGGATCTGAAGCGGGAGCACGGTGTCGATCTGACGCCGCAGGCAAAGAAGAAGATCCTCGGTCTCAACGCCGCGCGGCTTTATGGCGTGGATGTCGAGGCACAGAAGGCAAAGCTTGCGAAGGGTGCCTACGCGACCGCGGCGGGATGACATCACATGAACGCACTGCTCCACGAGTGTGACCGAAGAACCAGCGAGGTGTGGCAGCGCCTCGCGTTGGTGACAGACCCCGAGCTCGACGAGTCTGTGACCGAGCTTGGATTCGTCGAGCATGTTACCGTCGATGACGATGGCGATGTCGACATCGTCTTTCGGTTGCCGACCTTCTGGTGTTCGGCGAACTTCGCGTTCCTCATGGCCGACGACATGCGTCGGGCGGTGTCGTCGCTGCCGTGGGTTCGCAAGGCGCGGCCACAGCTTCGGGACCACATGGTCGCGGAGCAGATCAACCGCGGCGTCCGCGAAGGGATGTCGTTTGCCGATGCGCTCAAGGAGTTCGCACCTGGAGGCTCGCTTGACGAATTGCGGGATAAGTTCCGCCGCAAGGCGTTCGAGCGGCGCCAGGAGGTCATGATCCTGGCCTTGCGGGGGATAGGTTATGAAGATCCGGCGATCTGCCGGATGAGTCTGTGTAGCTTTGACGAGGTCGAGTTTGCTTCGCCGGACGTCGCGCGACAGAAGCCCCGCTACCGCGAGCTTCTGATCGAAACAGGCCTGGCCTGCCTCCCGGAGGATCGCACCTTTGTCACCTACGAGGGGGCCCCCATCAAACGGCACGAACTGGCATCCTATCTGCAGCGGTTGCGGGGAGTGCGCATCAATATGGAATTCAACAGCTCATTGTGCAGAGGCCTGCTAGCCGTCCGTCGTCGCGAACTCGTCGACGACAATCCCGGACCGACGCCGTCACCGTGCGGCGGCTGTAGCAGCCGCTGTGCTGCTCCATCAGGCAGCCCGTGACCTTTGAGAAGCTTAAAGCGTGGGGGCGCGTTTAACGCGCTGCCCGCAAGCGCCAAGAACCGGAGCGGTCAGCAAGTCCGCCCAACCAGACAACAAGATCCGTCCGCTTGGGAGTGAAGCCAATGCCGAAAGTATTGCTACATCATATCGAAGCCCGCCGTGCTCTTGCGCGCGGGGTCCAGAAGCTTGCAGCAGCGGTCGAATCGACCCTCGGTCCGAAGGGCATGAACGCGATGGTCGACAGGCCGATCGGCACGCCCATCGTCTCGCGCGATGGCGTCACCATCGCCTCTGAAATCGAACTGCCTGATCGCTTCGAGAACATGGGTGCGCAGGTGGTGCGCGAGGTCTCGATGCATACCAATGAGGTCGCCGGCGACGGCACGACCACCGCCATGGTGCTTGCAAATGGCCTCATCCAGGGAGGAGTTGCAGCACTAGAGCGGGGCGCCAAGGCGGTCGATCTCTGCAAAGGGATCGACCGGGCTGTTGAGGTCGTTGTTGAGGCTTTGAAGAGCTCCGCAATTGCCGTATCGGATCGCAAGACGCTGGAGGCGGTGGCGACGATCGCGTCAACCGACGCCCATCTGGGCGGTCTGATTGCGGAGGCGGTCCAGCGCGTCGGCAAGGATGGCATCATCAGTTCCGACTACGGGCTGACGACGAGCACGACGCTCGAAGTCGTCGAAGGCATGTCGTTCGATCGCGGTTACATCTCCCACCACATGGTGACGGATGTCGAAAAGATGGAGGTGGTGCTCGATCAGCCCTACATCCTCCTGACCGACCTGAAGATCAAAACGCCGGCCGAGCTGGCGGCGGTGCGCGCGACGGTCGCCTCGACCGGGCGGCCGCTTGTTATCGTCGCCGAGGAGATTGCGCCGGAAGTGGTCGTCACACTGCTCGGCGATGACAATCGCGGCAAGATCCTGGTGGTCAATCCGCCTGATTATGGTCATTGGCGCAAGGCAATGATGGACGATCTCGCCATCATCACCGGTGGCCGGGTCATTGCGCGCGAGCTTGGCGGCAGACTGGAAGAGGCCAGCCTGGCCGATCTCGGCACCGCACGGCAGGTGCGGGCCAGTGCGCGGGAAACGGTGATCATTCGGGGCGGCGGCGACGATGCGGCGATCGCGGCGCGGCGCCTGCAGGTGGCCAAGCAGCACGATCTGGCTCCGCCTAACATCGAACAGGACAAGCTCAAGGAGCGGTTGGCGAAGCTGTCGGGCGGGACTGCCGTGATCCTCGCAGGCGGCGTCACTCCGGTGGAGCAGAAGCGGACGATCCAGTTGATTGACGATGCGCTCAGTGCGGCGCGGGCCGCGGCCGAGGAGGGCATCGTGCCCGGTGGCGGCACGGCGTTGGCGCAGTGTGCGCCGGTGGTGACGCGTACGCTCGGCAACATCAATGGCGACTTGGGTGAGGGAATCAAGCTAGTGCGAGAAACCCTGTCTCGTCCGGCCGCTTTCATTGCACGGAATGCCGGCCATGATGCGGAGAAGGTCGTGGCCGATCTGCAGAGCTCCCGGTCGGGCGTCGGGTTCGATGCCGCCAACGGCGTATTCATTGACATGGTGTCGGCCGGCATCGTCGACCCCGTCCGGGTGACCTATACGGCGCTTCGAAACGCAGCTTCCGTCGCGACCCTCGTGCTGACCACCAACACGCTGATTGCCGACGTGCCGGAGTATATCGACCCGACACAGGGGCCCGCACTGGGCGGTGGGGCTGAGAAACTTGGACGCGCATGAGACTGTGTGCGCGGTCCGCGTTTCACCGCGTCGTCTCAGGAGACGACGCGGGCCGCGACCAGAGGGACAGAAACCTCGATATCGAATCCATCACCAGGAAGGGGGAGTTATGCAGAAGTATGTTGCGGAATTTATCGGTACGTTCGCGCTGGTGTTCTTTGGCTGTGCGACCGTAATCTTTATGCGGGCCGAGGTCGGCTTGCTGGGCGTCGCGTTCGCATTCGGCCTGACCGTGGTCGCAATGGCCTATTCTATCGGACATATCTCCGGTGCTCATCTCAATCCGGCGGTCAGCCTCGGGATGCTCGTCGCCGGGCGGATGTCGCCGCGGGATTTCTCGGGCTATATCGTCGCGCAGTTCGTCGGGGGAATCGCGGCTGCGGCCGTGCTGTACCTCATCGCCGAAGGCAAGGTCGGAGGCTACGACGTCGCGGCGAACGGCTTTGGCCAGAATGGCTGGGGCCAGTACGGTGTTCTATCCGCGTTCGTGTTCGAAGCGTCGGCAACGTTCCTATTTCTGACGGTGATCCTTGGTGCGACGCAAAACGGAGCGGCGTCTGCCTATGCCGGGTTGGTGATCGGTCTGACGCTGGTCGCGATCCATCTCGCCGGCATTGCTGTGTCGGGATCGTCGGTCAATCCGGCGCGCTCGTTTGGGCCTGCATTGTTTGCGGGCTCCGATGCGCTGTCACAGGTGTGGCTCTATTTTGTGGCGCCGTGCCTGGGGGCCGCACTGTCCGGTTACGTCTTCAAGGCGGGGGTGACGCGCCAGATGGTGGCAACGGCGTGACGTTCGCGATCGAATGATTGATTGCACCGTGACAACGATCCGGAACGGGTTACAATCTTGAAAGTCCCGGCATGAGCCGAAGGAGGCAGTGTAACAAGCCTCCAGGCTCATCCGATCAGCCGGGCGGGAGGAAAAGGGACATGGTCTATATTATCTCCAAGCGCGACGGTCCGCACCGTGAAGAACTGGCGGCCAAGGACTTCCTTCAGAAGAACCGCACGACGATCAACGCGCTTGCCAATCATCTGACGCTCGGGCGTTGGCAGCAGCTGCGCAATCCTACGCCTCCTCCGCAACCGCAGCCGTCGGGCAAGCTCTGGTCCACGCCGCCGGCTCGTCCAAAGGAGGCCGAGCCCTATGTGCGGATCAGCCATAACGGTCGCGTCGTGATCGCCGATCTCGCATCGGGACGGCAGCTCGATTTTGTCGGCGAACTGCGCGGCAACGGCCAATCGCGATACTTCGCTCTGGCGACGCGCGAGAACGGGATCTTCGAGCCGCTGGACGACGAATTGTACAGGGTCCTGGCCGACCTTGAGGGAGTGAGTGTGCCCGACGAGACGTCGGAAGCTCACCTGGAACAGGTCATCTCAGGTCGTCTCGGCCTGGACGCGATCTCCAGAAGCGTCGAATGATCTGCGTGAGCTGAGCCTGCAGGGAAAGCGATCCCGGTGGGCTCCGGCTCAGTTTGTGTTTGCCGATCGGGTTGCTGTTTGCCAACGGACGTATGGTGCTCCAATGCTGACGGAAACGCTCATGGCCAAGCCGCCGTTTTCCCTGGAAGGCTACAAAGCTTCGGACGCGGAGCAGGGGCGGCCATACGATGAGGGCGAAACCAACAAGGCATGGGAAAACTTCCTGACCTTCGGGGACCTGAGGCGCGAGAACGCTCCGGTGCGAAGCGTCATCGAGGATTCATGGCAGCGCAGCGTCAAGTCCGGGGTTGATGCTCGTGGCAAGGGCAGTCATCTCCTAGCCTCGCCGGACGATCTCTATGAACTTCGTTTGAAGAATGATGATCTGCTTGGTTCGAGCGCCGAGACCTTCCGCCGTATTGCCGAGGTGCTTGGTGACGCGGCGACGATGGTGGTCATCACCGACGGGAACGGCGTCGTGCTGGAGGTCGGGGGCGATCGGCGGACCATTGATGCGGGGCACGATATTCGCCTGGAAGCAGGCGCGGCCTGGGGCGAAGCGGTCACCGGCACCAATGGCATCGGCACAGCGCTGGTCACTGGAAAGCCGGTTCATGTCCATGCGGCCGAGCATTTCTCGGAGGGCATCAAGGCGTGGACCTGCGTCGGTAGCCCCATTCGCAGTCCGATAGACGGCAGCATCATCGGCATCGTCGACTTTTCCGGACCTCAAGCAATCTTTCACCGGCACAATGTGGCCCTGGCGGTGGTCGCGGCCCATCACATCGAACTGGCGCTCTCGGAAAAGATCCGCATCGAGAGAATGCGGCTGCTTGAGGCGAGCATTTCCCGAATGCCGGGGATGAACAGTGCTGACGGGGTCGTTATTCTCGACCGGTTCGGCCGGGTCGTTCACCATAACGACATGGCGTCAGTTCGCTGGCACCGGATTGCGCAATCGCAAGACTTGAGCATCGGGAGGCAGCTTCTGCCAAACGACAAAGGCTTTCTCGCGAAAGACCTTGCCAAGGGGCTGCCCGAGGAACTGCGCGAGCAGCGGATCGAGCCGCTCGTGGTCGACGGCGTCGTAAAGGGCGCGATGCTCGTGCTCGCAGCGAAGCCACGCGCCAGTCTTGCCCGATCCCAGATGTCGCCAGCAGCCCGCGCCGCACTTGTTTCGGCCAGGGAAGCGATTGTTGGCTGCAGTGACGCATTACTGCAAACGATCGAGAAGATTGAGCGGGCAGCGCTTGGACGAACGGCAATCCTGCTCGAGGGTGAGACCGGCGTCGGCAAGGAACTGTTCGCCCGTCTGGTTCACGCCGCCAGCCAGAATACCGGCAAGGAGCCGTTCATTGCCTTCAATTGCGGTGCGGTCTCCAAGGAACTCCTCGGCGGCGAATTATTCGGACATGCGCCGGGCGCCTATACCGGCGCTACGCGCGAGGGGAGGCCTGGACGGTTTGAGTTTGCCAATGGCGGGGTGCTTAGCCTTGACGAGATCGGTGAAATGCCGATGGAGCTGCAGCCTTACTTGCTTCGTGTGCTGGAGGAGCGCGCGGTGTACAGGCTTGGTGACAGTAAGGCACGACCTGTAGACGTCCGGCTCGTGGCGTCGACCAATCGGAATCTGAAGCAGGAGGTGGCGGAAGGGCGTTTTCGCAAGGACCTGTACTTCCGGATCGGTGTCGTCAAGTTCACCATACCGCCGCTCCGTGAGCGCCTGGGCGATGTCGAGATTCTGATCGATCATTTCAACAGGCAGTTTGCAGAGACCTATAGTACCCAACCGCTACACTTCGAGGCAGCGACGATGGAGTTGCTGCGTCGCTATAGCTGGCCCGGGAACGTTCGCGAACTGCGCAATCTGGTCGAGAATCTCGTGCTGATGACGATCACCGGCATCGTCGCTCCCCGGGACTTGCCAGAGGATTTCGTGGAAATGGCGTCGGTTCAGCCCTCCTCGGTGTCCGTGCAGGCGGGGCATAGCTCGACGGGATCGGAAGGCGACGAGATTGCGCGTTTCGACGAGGTGGAACGCCGCACCATCGAGAGGGCGGTCGCGAATGCTGGCGGTAACATTGCCGCCGCTGCCGAGAAGCTCGGGCTTTCGCGCGCTACGCTATATCGCAAATTGCACCAATACCGTTCCCGAACCTGAGGGCGGGGTGACGCATGGCGGCTGTCTGGGATGAACAGAACGGCGGGGAGGGGCCGGCGACCGCGGCGGCGCTCGCATCGCAGATTGTTGCGCGCGCGGACCGCGACGTCATTTTCGTGGTGCAGCTGCTCGGCGAAAGCCAGGATCTGCTGGTTCGGCATTTCATCGTGCTCATCGAGGTCGAACTCTCAAAGCGCGGCGTCAGTTACGGTGCGCATCCGCTCTTGCGTCCGTTCATCGAAACGCATGCACGCGAGCTTTCGGAATTCGTCTTGAAGGGGATCGGCTTGCGGCATCAGTTCGGCCTTCAGGCCATCGAGACGATGGCCGGCGATCCGGCGCGGTTGCTGAGGGTCGATCTGTGGGACTCCCTGCAATCTCACATCAATGACGCGCAGCAACATTTTGTATCTGGTGTCGGAGGCCTGCAGCGGATCCTAGCTCAGATCGAGGCAGGCCGATGAGTGATGATTCTCCAACCCTGGTCGAAGTGCTGAAGGAACGATTGGTCGTCGTTCAGGAGATGTCGGCCGCTCAATCACGCAACCTTCTGAACCTTCAGCTCGGCGGTGGGGCGGAGTTCGAGATTCAGGAGATTGAGCGCGAGATCGCCGCGACGGGCGTCTCGCATGCGCTCGCCGAGGCGCTGGAGGAAGCGCGGGCGCGCCTGAAAAACGCAACTGCCGGAATGGCAGTATGCGACGCTCAATGCGCCGCACTGGAACGACGTCTTGAAGATCTTGACAGGCGGATTGCCGCCGGCAGGTGAGATGTTCGATGGATACGATGGAAGCAGACACTGCAACGCTTTATGATTTGCTTGGGCGACGCTGGACGGTAGGGGCGCCCGTCACCAGTTTGGCCTTCGCGGAAGACGGAGTTGCGTTTGCGCTCGCCGATGGCGCTCTGGCGATCGCTCCGTTGACCGATATTGAGCCGCCGCAAGATCGCTGTCGTGTCGCGCTGGACGGGGGCCGGGCCACAATCTCGCCGCGGCGGAAACCGGTGCCCCCATTGACGAAGGTCGTTATCAGCGATGCTCCGCTTCACCTCGCCTTGATCGGGACGTCGGGCTTTGTCGCAAGTGATCACAGCCGGTTGCTTCGCGTGTCGGCATCCGGCGTCACGCATCTGATCGCGGACCATGGGTCCCCAATTGATCTCGTCGCCCCGGTTCAGGCTGGCGGCTTTCTGGCCGCCTCCGGCGGATCGGTCATATTTTACAATCCAAATGGCGATGTCAGTTGGCTCCAGGAGCGAGCGGGCGGGCATGCATCGGCACTGGCCGTATCAAGGGATAGTCGGCGCTTTGCGGTCGGGGCCGATAATTGTCTGCTCGTTCGTGCCTTCGGGGCACGACCAGGGCCGGCGGCTTCATTCGAACTCGGCCCGATCTCTCATTTGGCGTGGAGCCCGGACGGATCCTGGTTAGCCGCTTCGGTCGTGGGGACAGGTGTCGTCTTGGTCCGTCTTGCCGATGCCCGGATCGTCCGGATGTCCAGCTATCCCGGGAGTACTGCATCTCTGTCGTGGAGTGCGGATTCCCGCGTTCTCGTCACGAGCGGAGCTTATCGGATGATCGCATGGGATATTGCGAGCCTCAGCGACGACAGCGAACGGCCGGCCAGCCTTGCGACAGGCCGTGCCCGACCCGTACTCGTGAAGGCAGTGGATATACACCCCGAGGGTCAGCTGATTGCAGCAGGATACGCGGACGGCATGGTGGTTGTCGCCAAGATCGGCGAATCCGACGAACTGCTCGTCAAGCCACCCGGCCGGGGCGCTATCCACGCACTTCGGTGGTCGGCCGATGGCCAGCATCTCGCATTCGGCACGGACAACGGGGAGGCGGCGATCGTCACGTTCCCCTCCCACATCTTCAAATAGCGGGCTCGCACCAAAGGCGAAAGTCTTCCGCGATCATTAGGAGGGATACCATGACGTCTACTCGATCGCTAAACGAAGCCGAAAGCAAAGATCAGTATTTCAAGGAGCTGGCCGAGCTTTCCGAGCGGATGATCGCCGCGCATGGCAAGGAGTTCTCGATGGGCGCTCTCGTGCTGGCGGCCAGGTTCATCGCAGAGAACAAACCCTTCGAGCGAAGTGCAGCGACGACGAGCTGAGCAAAGCCAGCGATTGATAGCCGTTGTTGCAGATTGCGTTAAGCCGGACAGAACACGAACTGTGTGTGTAGGTCGGCGAAGCCGTGACGGTAACCGGCGCCCGCCCCGTAATTTTCTGCAGTTCGGGGCGACCTGCCGCAATTTGGCTGCAGCTTGCGCAAACCAGCTCATGATGGATGGAGCGTGAGTTCAAGTTTTTCAAAAGGTGAGCAGACCGCGTGTGCATGACGTGTGCACCGAGAGATCAAGAAAAATCTATTGTCGTCAAGTCTTGAGGGGCTTCCTTGAATTGATGTGTGACGGCTGAAAAGCGGTGATGGCTCGAGAGTGCTCGAGCCTCTGGCTCGCGCATTGTGGCGAGGACGCTAGTGTTCCTCACGGCATTCGGCCGGTCGGGAGAAGCTGAACCAACTACAGTCGACGATAAGAGTTGGTGCGGGGTTTGGGTCGCTCCCTGTTCGCATGGGCTACGCTTTGTCCGCCACACTGCTCTTCTATGTTCATCAACAGGGCGCGCGCAGGTGTCACAAGCCAACCGATGTTGGTCCCGTGACCGCGCGACGGACGAGGGCGATGACCTCATCGGCCTCCTGCTCGGTGCTGTCAAAGCGGGCGACGAACCGGATCACCTCGTCGCCTCGTCGCGCGAATTGCAACCCGTTTGCCGTGAGCCGGTCGATGGCTAGTGCGGGCAGCTTTGCGAAGATCAAATTGGCTTCCACTGGAGCAACGAGCCGAACGTCAGGCAGTGCAGCAAGACCTGCTCCAAGGTAGGCAGCCACGGAATTGGCCTTTGCCGCGAGTCGTAGAAAAAGGCGATCCTCGACATAAGCGAGCAGCTGCGCGGACGCATAACGCATCTTCGACGCGGTCTGTCCGGCGCGGCGAAGCCGATAGGACAGGGGTTCAACAAGGTTGTGGTCGAAGACCACGATCGCATCCGCTGACATCGCCCCGTTCTTGGTTGCTCCAAACGACAGGATGTCGACGCCCGCTCGCCAGGTCATATCGGCCGGGCTACAGCCGAGCCGCGCCAAGCCGTTGGCGAACCGGGCGCCATCCATGTGCAGCGACAGATTCTTGTCACGGGCGATTTCGCCGATCGCGGCGATCTCGGCGAGAGGGTAGACCGTCCCATATTCGCTGGCCTGAGTGATCGACACCGCATCGGGCTGCGCGCGATTGCGGACTCCCCAAGCCGCCCCGGTAACCGCCTCGCGCAGGATTGGCGGCTCGATCCGAAAATGCCGGCCGGGCAGCGTGAGGAGCTTCGCGCCACCTGTGAAGGCTTCGGTCGCGCCGCCTTCCGCCGTGTCGATATGTGCCTCCTTGTGGCAATAGATCGCGCCATAGGGCCGCACGCAGGTTGCGAGCGACAAAGCATTGGCGGCCGTGCCGGTCGAGACTGGGAACACCGCAACCTCGGTCTCGAACAGCGTCGAGAAGCGCTGATTCAGCAATTTCGAATAATCGTCGTCGCCATAAGCGGCGGCTGGCCCACGATTGGCCGCCTCGATCGCTCGCAGTATCTCAGGGCTGACCGGTGCGACGTTGTCGCTGCGGAAATTCGGGAGCGCTTGGGTTGCGTCGTTCATGCCGTCCTCACCTGCCGTCAGATCACGGTCGTTTCGTGTTTGCTTATGCGTCGGTTGATCAGGAGCAACGGGATTGCGGTGACCAGGATAAGCACCGCGGCTGCGGCGGCCGCGAGTCCCGCGCCGGTGCCCTCGATGGCATGGTACATCACGACGGTCGTGGTGACCCAGCCGCTCGCATAGAGCACGATAGTTGCGCTCAACTCGGATGCTGCGGTGATCCAGACCAGCACGAGGCCGCCGACAAGGCCGCTCGCCATCAACGGCACCGTCAGGGTCGCGAAGGTTTTGCTCGGCGAGACCCCAAGATTGATTGAGGCTTCCTCGAGCGAGGGATCGAGCTGATGCACAATTGCCGAGGACGACCGGATCGCGAAGGGCAATTTGCGGACGACATAGGCGATGACTAGGATCAGCCAGCCGCCGGTCAAGATCAACGGCCCGCTGTTGAACGCGATAATGAGCCCGATCGCCAGGATCGTGCCGGAAACCGCAAACGGCACCATGCCGACGAAATCGAGCAACCCAGACAGGCGCGTGCGGTGCCGGGCCACCACGTAGCCGATCGGAGCGCCGATCAGCATAGTGGCGATGGCCGCGATGCTGGCGAGCGTCAGCGTGTTGAGCAGCGGCCGATAGGAGCCCGACAACAAGGTCGCGTAATTGCCCAATCCGAACTCCCAGGTCAGCACGGGGCCACGGAAGCGCAGGAGAGAGATCATCAACACGGCTGCGAAAGGCAGCAGCGAGAAAATCACAATGCCCCAACTCACGACCGTAGCCACCAGCCGCAGTCCCGGTGTCATCGGCAGCTTCGCGGTCGCACTGCGGGCATTGGTTGAGAAGCGGCGCTTGGCGAGATAGTGCCGTTGAACGAGAAGCGCGAGCGCCGTGCAGGCAATCAGGAGCACGCTGAGCGCACCCGCAGCAGCCGGATTGGCGTCAGATTCGCCGGCGAACAGCTTGAAGATGTCGACGGCCAGGAACGGGCGGTCCTCAGCCAGCACCGCTGGCACGCCGAAATTCTCCAGCGCCTCAATGAACACCAAAATTCCCCCGGCAAGTATCGCCGGCATCACGATCGGCAGCAGCACGGTGCGGATCACATAGGACCGTGAACCGCCGAGATTGCGGGCTGCCTCCTCCATCGAGGCATCGACGGCCTGGAAGCCGGCCAGCACGGGCATGACGACGTAGGGATAGAGCGTCAACGTGAACACGATGACGATGCCGGGTAGGCCATAGATCGAGCCGATCGGGATGCCGATTCCGCGCAAGGCGCTAGTGATGACGCCGGCATGGCCGAACAGCAGCACGAGCGCGTAGGCGCTGACGAAGGAGGGCAGGACCAGCGGGAGGGAGGCAAGCGTCAGCAGCAGTGCGCGGCCCGGTATGTCGATCCGGGCAAGACAGAAGGCGAGCGGAATTCCGATCGCGCATGTGAAGGCCGTCGCGAGCGTGGCGCAAAGCAGACTATTGCCGATGCTGCCAAGGTAGTAGCGGCTCTTCACAATCGCCGCATAGTTCCCGAGCGTCAGCCCGCCCGTGCCGTCGATCCGTATGCTCGCATCCAGAACGAGCGCCAGTGGGTAGAGCAGAAAGACCGCGAGCAGAACCAGCGCCGCCAGCGCCACGATGGTGGCAAAGCGTTTCATGGCGCCGGATACGCCGTGATCTGGGCAGGATCGTAGGCAAGGGTGAGCGGAGCGCCGGGCAAGACATCAAGTACCTGGCCGCCGAGCGCTGTGATCCGAAGCTGGGTGCCGTCTGGCAACGTTGCGTGGAGACGCTGCATCGGGCCCAGAAATTCGCGTAGCGCCAGACGTGCCTGAACGAGCGGGCCGTCGGAACTGTTTCCCAGCCGCAGGGCCTCCGGCCTGAGCGACAGCAACACCGGTGCGCCCGGTGATGCAACCTCGCCTCTGACTGAGAACTCCGTTCCGGCCGCCGCGACAGGGGTGTTGCGGCCGTCGAAAGCGCCGGCGATGCCCGGCACCATATTGGTCGAACCGAGGAACTCGGCGACGAACGCAGTCTGCGGCATCCGATAGATGCGTTCGGGCGTGTCCACTTGCTCGATCTTGCCGCGACGCAAGACGGCGATGCGGTCCGAGATGGCGAGCGCCTCCTCCTGATCGTGCGTCACGTAGATCGCAGTGAGGCCGAGCGCCTGCTGGAGCTGTCGGACCTCGATTCTCATTTCGGTGCGCAGTTGCGCGTCGAGATTGGAAAGAGGCTCATCGAACAGGAGCACAGCAGGTTCGATCACGAGCGCGCGGGCGATCGCCACGCGTTGCAGCTGGCCACCGGAAAGCTGGTGTGGCGAGCGTGGACCGTAACCTGCTAGGCGCACCCGCTCGAGCGCTTTGTCGACACGCGATGCAATCTCGGCAGCCGGGACCTTCCTGGCCTTCAGCCCGTAGGCCACGTTTTCGGCGACGGTGTGGTTCGGGAAGATCGCGTAGTTCTGAAACACCATGCCGCTGTCGCGGCGATGCGCGGGCAGGGCATCGATGCGCCGGTCGTCGAAGGAAATGGATCCGGATTCGACATCGACGAAGCCGGCGATCATGCGCAGCAGCGTCGTCTTCCCGCAGCCCGAAGGCCCGAGCAGCGTGAACAGCTCGCCGTGCCTGATGTCGAGCGAAATGTTGTCGACGGCCCGCACCGCGCCGAAGGTGCGGGTCAGGCCTTCAATCCGGATCCTGGTCATGGGATCAGCGCGTGTTCTGGATCGTGGTCTTCAGCCGCGCGAGGGTGTCGCGCCGGGCTGCTTCCCATTTGGCATCGTCATAAGGCAGCACCTTGATCGCCCGGAACGGCAGCATCCCGGGTGCGACTGCCTCGAGCTCGATATCTTGACGGGCAGGTCGCCGGAAGGTCGCCTTAAGCAACATCTCCTGAACTTCTTTGCTGGCCAGGTAGTCGACCAGCCGCTTGGCGGGCTCGGGGTTCGGTCCGCCTTTCAGGACGGCCGCGCCCTCGACGCCCGCATATGTGCCCTCGGCCGGATAGGTGACGCTCACTGGCGCGCCATTATGGGCCCACAGGAAGCCGGCGTATTCGAGGGTGATGCCAAGTGGATATTCGCCGCTACCGATCCCGTCGAACACCTGGGTCGAGCGGTTGAGCACCTTCGCATTGGCGAGCAGCCCGTCCATCCTCGTCCACGCCGCGTCATCCGCACCCCACAGCGACAGAAGTGTGGTCGCGGCCGCATATGAGAATCCCGAATTGGCCGGGTCGGTAAAAGCGAGCTTGCCCTTCCATTTCGGATCGAGGAGGTCGGCCCAGGATTTGGGCCCGCTGGCCTTGTCGATCGCCTTGGTATTCTGCCCGATTACAACGACCTGGATGTTGGTGCCCAGCCAAAGGTCGTTTGGATCGCGGAATTGGGCCGGCACGGCTTCGCGGCCCGTGGCCGGGTAAGCCTGAAGATGTGGACTCGCCAGCCGCAGCAGCGTCGCATTGACACCCCAGATCACGTCACCCTGCGGATTGGCGGACTCGGAGGCGACACGGCGTACAAGGACACCCGATCCGGTCGAGACCACGTCGACTTTGATCCCGGTCGCCTTGGCGAAGCCTTCGGCGACAAGCTTGTTCACGGTGTCGTCGTTGGCCGAATAGAGCACGACGCTCTGCTGGGCCGCGGCCAGCCCGGCCGCGAACAGCGATACCGCGAGCGCCACGACTCGGGCGAGGACGGAGGCAGGACATCTCATCATGGTTCGCCTTTATCGGTTCAGTCGTCGCTCATGTGGTGGCAGCGAGGTACACGGTGGCCGCCTTGAGCCCGGCGCCTGGTTCAATCGGCAAGCCGAGCTTCGTGAGTGAGTCTTCAAGATGCAGAAGGTCGGTCAGAATCGTCGCCGTGCTCAAAGCCCCCATCGTGCCAAACCGGATGACACGGCCAGAGAGACGGTTGCGGGCGCCTGCGATCACCGTGCGGTGATCCTGGTAGAGCTGCCGGACGATGGCTCCGCCTTCGAGCCCGTCTGGGACCTTGAAGACCACGACCGTGCTCGAGCGCGGCTCATCGCGGCAAAAATCTGCTAGTCCGAGCGCCGCGCCGCCGGCGCGCAGCGCGGCTGAGAGCTTCTTGTGGCGCTCGAGCACATTGGCGAAGCCTTCCTCATGCATCATCGTCAAGGCCTCTCGCAGACCGTAGATGAGGCTCACCGGCGCCGTGAATGCGGTCTCGTTTTGCTCTGCGGATTTCAGCGCGCGACGGAAATCCCAATAGAAGGTCGATCGCTGCTTGTCCTGCCCGATCACGCGCCATGCCTTGGCGCTCACGCTGGCAAGTGCGAGGCCGGGCGGGCACATCAAGGCCTTTTGCGAGGCTGAGACCACGATATCGACGCCCCATTCGTCCTGCCGCATCTCGATGCCGCCAAGACCGCTGACAGAATCTGCGATCAGCAGCGTGGGCCGGTCGCGCACGAGCGCGCCGAGCGCGGCGAGATCGGCCACGATCCCGGTTGAGCTCTCATTGTGCACGGCGACGACGGCGCAATAGGTGTGCTCGCGCAACCGTGCCTCCACCGCGGCGATATCGATCGCCTGGCCCCATTCGATCGCGACCGTGTCGACCGTGATGTTCATGGCCTTGGCGATGGCGGTGAAACGCTCGCCGAACTGACCATGCTCGATCACAAGGATCCGGCTACCGGGCCCCGCCACGTTGACGAGCGCGGCCTCCATGACGCCTGTTCCGGAACTCGCAAAGAACAGGACATGGTTTGTCGTCCCCAGGATCGGACGGATCATCTTCTCCGCCTCGCCGATCGCGGCCCGGCATTCGGGACCGCGATGGTTGACCATTGTCCGGGCCATCGCCTGCCGCACCCGCTCGGGCACCTCGGTTGGACCGGGAAGCCGAAGACGGTAACCTGTCGAGGCGATGGCGGAGGAAGTCTCTGTGGCCGTCATAGCTTGAAGTCACCGTTCTGACGCATGTAGGGAACGAGGCCACCCGCGCGCAGGATCGCCAGCATGATCGGTGGCAGAGGATCCGGGCTGAGCGTCTCGCCACTACGTTCGTTGCGGATCGCGCCGGTGCCGTCGTAGATCAGGATGTCGCCCTCACTAATCCCGGCGGTATCGCAGACGAGCGGCAGCAGGCCGTTGTTGATGGCGTTGCGGTAGTAGGTCCGCGAGAATCCTCGAGCCAGCACCGCCGGAATGCCGGCGCCGAGCACTGTCGTGACGGCGACCTCCATGGCCGAACCGCAACCGAAATTCTTGCCCGCCACCAGGATGTCTCCGGGCTGTACAGAGGCTGCGAAGGCAGGGTCGACATGCTCGAACAGGAATTGCTTCAGAACAGCGGGATCGAGGCTCTCTCGCTTGCGGGTCGAGCTGATGATCGAGTCAGTGTTGACGTCGTCGCCAACCAGTCGCGCGCGTCCCCGTAGAGCTGTCATCGCGACACCTCGCGGGGATCAGTCACCGCGCCGCGTGTTGCCGTGGCTGCGCAGGCAGCCGGGGAGGCGAGGTAGATTGATGCCTTGGCGTTACCCATGCGGCCCTTGAAGTTGCGGTTGGCCGTCGAGATCACTGAAACTCCGTCTGCCGGGATCACCCCGCAGGTCCCGCAGCAGGAGCCGCAACCCGGCTCGACCACCGTCGCGCCGAAGCCGACCAGGGCGTCGAGCGTGCCGTCGGCCGCCATGGCGTCGCGGACCTCGCGCGATGCCGGCGTGACCACGAGCTGGACGCCGGGCGCGACGCCTCCACCCGCCTCGAGCACGGCACGGGCCTGATGGAAATCGCGTAGCCTGCCGCCCGTGCAGGTGCCGAGATAGACCATCTGCACCGGCGTGCCGGCCGCATCCTCGAGTGGTACGACCTGATCCACCAGATGCGGCAATGCGATCTGCGGCGGGAGTGCGTCGAGCGCGATCTCCACGGTCCGGCTGTAGCGGGCATCCGGATCCGGTGCGATCGGTTCGAAGGCTTGGCCGGTGCGACCTTCCAGATACGCGACGGTCTCTTCATCGGCCGGGAAGATGCCGGTCTTCGCTCCCATCTCGACCGCAAGATTACTCAGGACGAGGCGGTCCTCCAGCGTGAGCGTGGCGAGGCCGGGCCCCGCGAATTCGAGCGCCTGATAGGCCGCACCGTCGGCGCCGAGTCGGCCCACGATCGCCAGCGCGATATCCTTCGCATAGACGCCGCTCGGCAGTTCTCCGGTCAGAACGACGCGGATCGAGTCCGGGACGCGCAACCACATCCGGCCGCACAGCATGATTGCGGCAAGGTCGGACGAACCGATCCCGGTCGCAAAACAATTCAGCGCCCCGTATGTCACGGCGTGGCTGTCGGCTCCAACGACTAGGCTGCCCGGCAGCGCGCGGCCGGTCTCGACGATGAGCTGGTGGCCGATTCCTTCGCCGGCCTCATGCAGTGTGACGCCGAAGCGTTTGGCGAAGTCTCGCATCACGCGATGCAGTTCGATCGTTTGCGGGCTCGCGGGCGGCACGTAATGGTCGAGCGCAAAGACCAATCGCGCAGAATCGTGCACGTTCTTCCCGCCCATCGCCTTGAAATAATCGAGCGCCATGGGGACTGAACCGTCGGTACCGAGCGCGCAATCGACCTCGCAGACCACGAGGTCCCCGGCCTGCGCATCCTGCCCGGATTTTCGAGCGAGTATCTTCTCGGAGATCGTACGCCCGGCCATCGTTAGACCTCTGGCATCTCGCAGCCGAGACGGCGGAGCGAGGCGTCGACCCAGCTACGATCGAGCGTACCGGCTTCGATCGCCGCCATTTGCTTGGTCTCGGCAGCCCTCTTGGCTTCGGCGGCCTCGATCACCGCGCGGCAATCGTCGACGGCGACCGCGAGGACGCCGTCGTCGTCGCCCAACACCAAATCGCCGGGTTGTATGACCATGCCGCCGATCGCGATCGGCCCGTTGATCTCGCCCGGACCGTCCTTGTACGGACCGCGATGGGTGACACCCGCTGCGAATACGGGCAGCGGGTTCGCCCGGATCGCAGCCGCATCGCGGATCGCGCCATGGATGACGATGCCGGCGACGCCGCGCCGGGCCGCCTGCGCGAGCATCATCTCTCCGAAGATTGCGTTGCTGAGGTCGCCAGCCGCATCGACCACGATGACGTCGCCGGCAACTGCCATGTCGAGCGCCTTGTGAACCATCAAATTGTCGCCGGGGCGGGTCTTCACGGTCAGAGCGGGACCAGCCATGCCACCGGCCGCATGCATCGGCCGCAGCGTCGCGCCGCCCGAGGCCATGCGTGACATCACATCACTAATATTGGCGACCGGAAGGGCGCGAGCCCGCTTGATCCATTCGTCCGCGACAGCGCGCTTGCGGGAATGGATCCTGAACCCTACGGCCATACCGAACCCCATTGAAAATGGAACGCCGTTACGCATAGTGTAATGGCGATGCGCCGAGGTCAACCCAGAATCGGCGGAACAGGGGATTTCGATGCCGAAGACACAGGGGGTCGCCGCCGTGCAACGCGCACTGGCGATCCTGGATACCTTCGCCGGAGCCGGCTCGCGCAGCCTGGCCGACATCGCCAAGTTCACGGGTTTGGCGAAACCAACGGTGATGCGTTCGCTGGTATCATTGGACGAAGCCGGCTACGTCGTCCGCCTCAGCGACGGCCGCTACGCACTTGGTGCGAAGACTTTTCAGCTCGGCACCACCTATCGGGCCAATTTCAATCTCGAACAGCATGTGCTGCCGGTGCTTCAGCGGCTAAGCCAGCAGACGTTGGAGAGCAGCGCGTTTCACGTGCGCGAACGCGACAGCCGGCTCTGCCTGTTTCGGGTGGATTCGCCGCAACTAGTACGCGACGTCGCGCGGCTCACAAATCTCGCGCCGCTTGATTTGACCTCGACAGGACAAGTGCTGAGGATGGCCCGTTGGGCGGACCGGGTAGATGACGGCGTGCAAATTTTCGTCAGCTCCGGAATTTACGACGCCGTGACGGCCTCTCTCTCCACCGCTGTCTTCGGCCACGACAGAGCACTGGTGGGGGCCATGACGGTCAGCGGCCCCGTCGAACGCATACGTCGCGCCGATCTCGGGGCGTTGGCGGCCCGGCTTACCGACGCCTCGCATCAGCTGTCGCTTGTGCTCGGCGCGCCACTGCCCCGGGAGGTCGGCGCGCCGCGCATCATCAGCTTGCCATCGGCGGAAACCGGCTCTCCCTGAACCTCCTCCAATTTGAGCTGTTTGGCGGAGCTTGCCCGAGCTGGGTGGTGATGGATTGGAGTGAGAGTTCACGTGTTTCAATCGATTAGAGGGCGTCGTGTGCACGATGTGTGCATCAGGAGATCAACAAAAATCTATAGTCGGCCAATACAGGCAGCGGCCTCAAAGCTCGTTTCGGTGTCATGGAAAGTGGCGTGGATTCGGCTCGATCTCCTATCCGGCTCGGAAGTCGAAATATGGTCTGACCTCGCGCAGTTGATCGAGCAGGGCAGGTCGATGAGCGGGGTCGAGATCGCCGCCATTCATCATGAGCGATTGGAAGTTCAGGGGCAGCCTGGCTGCATTATTGGGGGGATCGACTGCTGCTCATCCGCAATGCCCGTGCCGATCCCGAACGATCGCCAAGACGAGTGAATACGGCGCCGATCCGACCGTGCCGTTGAGCATCCTGCGCTTCACCGCCGTGTTCGATTTCAGCGGCAGCCCGACGAACTACGCTGTCGATGGCCATGGCAACGGATCGAATGCCCCTGAGCAAGCAACTGGCTGGTCCGCATCTATCGGAGGACGTGCCGCCAGGGGTTTTCAATCGACAACGGATTGACACAGGCGCCGTCCGCCACTCGATGATATCTGTGCATCAAAGTCGGTGATGGGACGCCAAAGCGCGAGGGTGGCCTCAATACGCTGCCTTCCTCATTGAGCGGCTAACGATGCGAGGCCATCAGCCGTCCCGCAACGGGCAGGCGCGCGACCAGAATGGAGCCGGTTTCCGACTCCGTGATGTAGAGGTTCTTGTTGTCGGGACCACCATAGGCCACATTGGTCGTGGCGAGGCCCTTGCAGGAGCGGATTCGATAGAGTGGCTCGCCCAGGCGACTGAATATCCAAGCGGTGCCGAGGCCGGCGTGAGCGATGGCAAGATTGTCTTGCTCGTCCATCGCCAGGCCGTCGGGGCCGCCCAGGCTTCCGGACAACTGGAGGAATATGCCGACCTTCGATGCCGTGCCGTCCGGCATCAGCGGTATCCGCCAGATCGCATTGCCGCGCGTTGCGGCGACATACAAGATGTGTTCGCTGCCATTGAGCACCAACCCATTCGGGCTCGGCACGTTGCCGACGATCAAGTCGAGCGTTCCGTCGACGCGCAGACGATAGACGCGACCGGTCGGGTCGTGCGTGCCGGTCTGCCCCTGGTCCGTAAAATAGATGTCGCCATTGCTGGAAAACACCAGGTCGTTGACACCCTTGAAGCGCTCCGACCAGCGCCGGTCCAGCACGTTGGTGACTTTGCCGCTATCCGGCTCGAGCATCATGAGCCCGTGGCGATAGTCCGTGATGAATATCCGACCATCGCGTGCGATCTTCAAGCCGTTCGGCTCGCCGTCATATTCTGCGACCAGCGTGAACTCGCCGGCCGGGGAAATGCGGAAGACCCGGCCATAAGGAATGTCGACGATATAGAGATTGCCGTTGCGATCGAAAGACGGTCCCTCGATGAAGGAATCAGTCGGAAGTCCCCGGCGGTTCACGACTGCCCAGGCGTTGTCAGGGTCCTTGCGACGAAACTTGTCCGGTAGGCAGGCGAAGACTTCGGTCTGGATTACTTCCGGTGCTGCGTACATCTATTCATCTCGTCAAGGGACAACAGCGGCCTGCGAGGGCAGCCACATCGCGATTTCAGGGAAGATCACCAGCAGACCGAGCAGCACGAACATGATCAAATGGAACGGAATCGTGCCCGTGACGACGTCGCTCAGCTTGCCGGTCCAGATGCTCTGGATCACGAAAAGGTTGATGCCGATGGGAGGCGAGATCTGGCCCATCTCGATGAAGAGCACGAGGATGACGCCGAACCAGATCGGGTCGATGCCGTATTGGACCAGAACGGGATAGAGAAGGGGCACCGTCACCACGATCATGCCGAGACTTTCGACCAGGCAGCCCAGCACCGTATAGAGCACGAACAGAGCGAAGAAGAATTCGAGCTTCGAGAGCTTCAGATCGACCAGGAACTGGGTGATCTGCTCGCCGACGCCGGCATAGCTGATGGCGTAAGAGAACAGGAAGGCGGCATAGACGATGAACAGGATGTTGCCGCACACGCGCACGGTGGTCTGTAATGCGCGCCAGAGAATTGCGACGCTGAAGTCACCCCAGAACATCGCGATGATCATCGCCAGCACACAGCCGACGGCAGCGGCTTCAGTCGGCGTGACCAAGCCGGAATAGATGCTCCCGATCGTGCCGCCGATCAGCACCATGAACGGAATGACGTCGAGCAAGGCCGACAGCAGTTCGCGGACCGATCGGGCGCCGGTTTCAGCGGGTGCGATCCCCGGCTTGAACCAGGCGTGCAGGGCAATGTAAGTCATGAACATCGCGGTCAGCAACAGGCCCGGCATGACGCCGGCCATGAACAGCTTGGCGACCGAGGTCTCCGTGAAGGTGCCATAGACGATCATGGCAATACTCGGCGGGATCAGGATGCCGAGCGTGCCCCCTGCGGCCAGAGAGCCGGCGGATAAGCGGGGGCTGTATTTGCGCTTCCGAAGTTCCGGCAGCGCGACGCGTCCGATCGATGCAGCCGTGACGACACTTGAGCCGCTGATGGCGGCAAAGATCGCACATCCCGCGATGTTGGTTTGCAGCAAGCCCCCAGGAATCCACGAGACCAGCTTCGACAGCCCGTGATAGACCCGCAGGCTCAACCGGCTCTCCTGCAGGATCTCGGCCATCAGGATGAACAGCGGGATGGCGCTCAGCGTAAAGCTGTTCATGCTGCCCCAGCTGACGAGGCCGATGCCTTTCAGCCCGGCCAAACCGGCGTGCAGCAGCAGATAAATGACGGAAGGTACGGTGATTGCGAACGGGATCGTCATGCCAACGCAAAGCAGGCCGACGAAAATCGCAAGGACAAGGATCAGTTCGACGCCGGGAGTCATCGCTGCATGCTCCCTTGAAGGTGCCGGATTTTGACGAGAATGGTGCGGACCAGGGCGAAGCACAGGAGCAGCATGCCGAGCGCCATCGTGGTCTGCGGCAACCACAGCGGCGTTTGCAGCGGCGTGGGAGCCACGTCCTCGGAGCGCCAGGAGTTCATCACGAGGCGCCCCAGTTGCCAGGTGACGAAAGCGGCGGCGATCAGCGACATCAGGTCAAAGATGATCTGCGAAACGATCCGTGCGGACTGTCCAAGCCGGGCCTGGATCAGCTCAACCCGGTGAAACGCGCCATGCGCTTCGGCAACCGACATGCTGAGGAAGGTGGTCGCGACTAGAAGATAGCCGCCGATCTCATCGGTTATCTGAAGCGATGTCGAAAATACGTTGCGCGCGATCGCTTCCGCTCCGATCAGGATGATCATGGCAACCAGAAACAGGGCGCAGAGCGCCTCGGACGCATTCTCGACCGGGCCCGGGCCCGATGACACGTTGTCGATGAAGTGGACGGCGCCGTCAGGCGCCACGTCCTTGATCTCGATGCCGCCGGCCATGATTGATTACCGGCCGAGAGCCGCACGAACCTGCTTGAGCGCGGCCGCGGCATCCGGGCCCTTCGACTTTGCCCATTCATCCCAGAATGCCGAGATCACCTTGGTGCCGGCGTCAATATCGCCGGGCTGTTCCGGCGTGACGGTCATCCCGCCCTCGGCAAACTTCTTGCTGAGACCGTCTTCCTCGTCCGCCATGGCCTTGGTGATCAGCGGCATGTTGTCTGTGATCGCCTTGCGGACCTTGGCCTGGATCTCCGGTGACAGCTTGTTGAAGCGATCCTTGTTCACGATGATGACGGAATTGAAGTAGTTGATGCCCAGCCGATAGTTGAATTTCAGCAGGTCCTTCCAGGTGTTTCCGCCGCCGGTATTGGCGGTGAGCACGCCGTCGACGATGCTGCGATCCAGCGCCGAGGGGACTTCCGGCGCGCCAAGCGTGACCGGCACGCCGCCGAGCCGCTTGATGAATTCGCCCTGCTCGGGCGAGGTCACGCGGATCTTCTGCCCTTTGATGTCTGCGAGCGAGGTCAGCTTCTTGCTCGAGAATGCGACCTGGTAAGGATAAAGGTACTGCCCGAGCACCAGCACGCCTTTTTTCTCGAAGGCCTTTTCCAGGTACGGCGCCATGATGTCGGCGGCTTTCTTGTATTCATCAAGCGAGCGGATCAGCAGCGGCAATCGCAGGACGCCGCCAATCGGCACGTTGCCGAGAAAGTATCCGTCGTCGCCCATCTGCACGACGTCGTCGCTGACCGCCTGGGTGATGGTCGTGGTGTTGATCGGAAGCGATCCGCCGAGGTGCAGCCGGATCGTCAGCTCGCCGGCGGTATCCTTCTCGATCTGCTCGATGATGGCGTTCATGCCCTTGGCCGCTGCAACCGTCGCCACGGGATTGTAGATGTAGAGATCCCATTTCTCGGCAGCGGAGGCCGGGGCGGTCTTTGCAAGGCCCGCCAGTGCAATGGCCCCTACAATTGCATGCGCAAATCCGCGGCGGCTCGTCGGCATCATCGTTCGCTCCCGGTCGTTTATTGTCGTTGAGCAAAACTATGTTTGATCGCGGCCCGGCCAGCAAGTGAACGAACGGTCATAATCAATCGCATATGTGATAAATGCCTGGATCACGCCGAAGCGTATTGATCGTTCTGCGATCACGTAGAAGTTGGACATCCCGCGTGGCGTGCCGGTAGACGCGGCCAACTGAACGAGAGAGTTTCGGGATGGACACGACCCCTGCAGATGGCCCGTTGGGCGGAATCCGCGTCATCGACCTGACCAATGTGATCATGGGGCCGTTTGCGACCCACATCATGGCCGATCTCGGTGCGGACGTGATCAAGATCGAGAGCGAGGAAGGCGATTCCTTTCGCACCTACCGTCCCAATCGCAGCGAGGGCATGGCCGGCGGCTTTCTCCATCTCAACCGCAACAAGCGTAGCGTCGTGCTTGACTTGAAGCAGCCATCGGGAATGGCTGCACTGCACAAACTGATTGCGACGGCCGATGTCTTCGTGCACTCGCTCCGTCCCAGAGCGATCGATAAGCTCGGACTTGGCTATCAGGCGGTTCGTGCGATCAAGCCGGATATCATTTATTGCGGCGCTTACGGTTTCAGCGAGAAGGGACCTTATCGCGACAAGGCCGCTTATGACGACATCATCCAGGCGGGCTCCGGACTTGCCGCGCTGCACCTTGCCGCGCGAGGCGAGCCGGCATTCATGCCGACCGTGCTGTGCGACAAGCTATCGGGGCAGGCAGTCGCCTATTCGGTGATGGCGGCCTTGTTCCAGCGTGAGCGCGGCGGCGGCGGCCAGGCCATCGAGGTGCCGATGTTCGAGACCACGGCGGAATTCGCCTATATCGAGCATCTGCTCGGCTTTGCCTTCGAGCCCTCGCTTGGAAGTCCCGGCTATAGCCGTGTCGTCAGCCCGCGGCGGAAGCCGTTTCGGACCGGCGACGGCTACATGTGCATCCTTCCCTATTCGGATCGGAACTGGCGCGATTTCTTCGATTTTATCGGGCGTCCCGAGCTGAAGTCGGACGTCCGTTTCTTCCCGCTGGTCGAGCGGGCGTCTCATCTGGAGACGCTGTACGAGATCATCGAACAAGAGGCTCCCAGGCGCTCCACCGCCGCATGGGTCGCGTTCTGCGATGATGTCAGCATTCCCTGCATGCCTGTGCTCGGCCTCGCCGACTTGCCCGATGACAAGCACATGAAGGCGGTCGGAATGTTCGCGCGCGCCGAACATCCGTCGGAAGGCGCGTACAAATCGATCCGGGCACCGGTGTCCTTTAGCTTAGCACCGTTCCGCCTTCGCCGGCATGCGCCTCGCTTGGGCGAGCATACGGCCGAGATCCTGGCAGAGATCGGAATGGACGCTGCGCAGGCGTCTGCCAACAGCGTCAGGAGCAAGTGAGGCGCCGGGCGCGTTGCGCTAAGCGAGATAATCTGAAGGAGGTTCAATTGCGCGCATTTCGGTTCGAATCCCTGACGCTTCCGCCGGAAGCCGATGCGATGCGGCGCAAGGTTCGCGTGTTCCTTGAGGATGAGCGGGCCAATCGACGCTATGCCGCACACCGGACGTCGTGGTCGACATTCGATCCGGAATTCAGCCGGCGCGCCGCGAAGGCGGGCTTCATCGGCATGACCTGGCCGAGGCAATATGGCGGCGGCGAGTATTCCAACCTCGAGCGTTTCGTCGTCACCGAGGAGATGCTGGCGGCCGGGGCACCAGGCGGAGCGCACTGGATCGCCGATCGGCAGTCGGGTCCTCAGATCCTCAAGCATGGCAGCGAACGTGCGAAGGAGTTGATCCTGCCCAGAATCGCGTCGGGCGAGTGCTATTTCGGCATCGGCATGAGCGAGCCCGACTCCGGCTCGGACCTCGCGGCCGCTCGAACCAGGGCAGATCGGGTGGAAGACGGCTGGGTAATCAACGGCGCCAAGATCTGGACATCGAACGCACACCGCGTCCACTACCTGATTGTGCTGGCCCGCACCGGGCCACCCGGCCAGGATCGCCATGCCGGCTTGTCCCAGTTCATCGTGGATACGACGTCGAAGGGTATCGAGATCAGGCCGATCATGAACCTGTCGGGCGGACACGAGTTCAACGAGGTTTTCTTCAAGGACTGCTTCGTTCCGGACGACATGATGATCGGTAAGCCGGGTGAAGGCTGGACGCATGTCACCGGCGAGTTGGCGTTCGAACGGGCCGGTCCGGACCGCTTCATGTCCGATATCCGCCTGCTCGTCGAACTAATCAACAAGGTGGGACACGAACCGAATGAACGCCAGGCCGTCGAGATCGGTCGGCTGGCGGTTCACTTCGCTACGCTACGGCGAATGTCGTCCTCGATCGCCGGGCTTCTGGAGCAGGGCGGGACCCCGGTCACGGAAGCCGCGCTTGTCAAGGACGTCGGCACGGCATTCGAACGAGAGGTCCCGGAGATCGTGCGGAAGCTCCTGCCGATGGAGGCGAGTCTCGACGATGAGGACGAATACTCGCAAGGATTGGCGCACGTGCTGCTACACGCCCCGTCCTTCACCATTCGGGGGGGAACGCCGGAAATCCTGCGCGGGATGATTGCCCGCAGTCTCGGATTGCGGTGAGAAGGAGCGCGTCATGGAAGACATGTCAGCTATCGTACTTGAGCAGGCAGACCGCCTGTTTCAGCAACACATCGACAAGCAGATCCTGCTGGAGGCCGATGCAGGTCATTGGCCGGGGTCGCTGTGGGGCGCTCTGGACGATGCTGGCTTGCCACTCGCCCTCGTGCCGGATGCGAAGGGCGGCGTCGGACTTGCTTCGAGCGTGGCTGCGAGCCTGATCCGTAGGTCCGCATTTCATTCGGTGCCGCTGCCGCTCGCGGAAACCATCATGGCCAACGCCCTGTGGACGGATGCCGGCGGGGAGGTCATCAAAGGAGCCATGACGCTTGCGCCGGTCAATCCGCTGGATCGCATCACGCTCGTAGCGGGCGCCAGGGGCGCGACACTCCATGGCACCGCGCGCCACGTTCCATGGGGCAAGCAGGCGTTGCACGCGCTGGTATTCGCTCGCGACGCATCCGGAAAGGCGTTCCTCTGCCGCGTGCCCACCGCAAAGATCAACTCGACCAAGGCGGGACGGAACGTCGCTTGCGAGCCACGCGAGGACATCGACTTCGACGGCTTGCACCTTTCATCGAACGACGTGTCGCCGGCATCCTCCTGCCTCGCCGCAGAGGGTTTGATGCCATTCGGCGCGGCCATTCGGGTGCAACAAATGATCGGAGGGATGGAGCGCTGCATGGACTATGCTTTGGCCTATGCCAATGAACGTGTCCAGTTTGGCCGTCCGATCAGCAAGTTCCAGGCCGTTCAGCACATGTTGGCGATTGCTGCCGGGCATTTCGCGGCAGCGTCGGCGGCCGGCGACGCGCTCTCCGAGGCACCGCTGCTCGGCGACAATGCGTTTGCCGTGGCGATCGCAAAGTCCCGTTGCGGCGAGGCCGCCGGACAGGTTGCCGCCATATGCCATCAGGTGCACGGCGCCATGGGATTTACGCAGGAGCAACCGCTGCATTATGCCACTCGTCGGTTGTGGTCATGGCGCGACGAATGGGGCGCCGAACCGTGGTGGCAGGAAAAAATTGGCCGGGTAATCTGTGCGCGCGGCGGAGAAGGCTTCTGGCCGCTGCTGGTCGACCGGCAGGAAGCTGTCGGCGCCGCCTAGGCTGACGGAGCTGGCCGGAGATAGCGCTGCACGACATCATTGAGCAGTGCGACGATCTCGGCTCGACGTCGTGTCATGTCCTGCAGAGGACCTGACACTGCAACAGCGAGCGCTCTGTTCCATCCGTCGATGCCTTCGGGCAGGGGAATGGCAATCGACCCTGCGCCCGGCGTCACCAGTCCTGCCGAGAAGAAGTAGCCATCACGCCGCGTGCGACCGACATTCTCGACCACCTGATTGATGTCGATACGCGGAATCCCGAGCGCTGCTTCCGCGTTCGTGCGCGTGCAGAGGCCGCGGATCTCTCTGTCGCTACATGGAGTCAGCAGCGAAAAGCCGGTGGCCGACCAGACCACCAGCCGCCGGGATCCCGGCGGAACGTGGAAGCGCATCGCGGACCTCGCCTGCAGCACGTGGATATACTGCGCGAAGATGCCGCTGCGCGCGGCGATGATCACGGTGTCGCCGGTCTTGTGGGACAGCTCTTCAAGCATCCTGATCAGGCTGCCGTTTCTGACCGGGCCCTTGTCCAGCCAGGTCCCGAGCAGGGTGACACGCGGTGAGGGCAGGAAGCTGCGGCTCTCCGGCAAATAGTCCATGTAACCCAGCTCGACCAGGCAGTTGAGGAGGATGGAGGTCGATGATTGCGGAAACGCAAGGCGTTCGGCCACTTCGGCAACCCGCGCGTCGCGCTGAATTTCGTCGAAGAACTCAAGAATCCGAAGCACGCGTCCCGCCGACTTGACCGAGCCCGCTGCGGGAGGGCCATAGCTCGTGGCTTCCGTGATTTGACTGTCTGCGGAGATTTTGGTTCTTCGTGTTGGCATTGTACGACGACTGATCCTGCTATTTTCGCAGACGCCTGGTCTTCTCTCGTTCAGATGTCCGCGTCGTCCCGCTGCGCATTTTCAAGGCGATCCCCAATTCGCTGGCCGCGTCGCGCACTACAGACAATATTTGCTGGGCGTCGCGTGAAATCAGTTCGGACAGACCGCCGATTCCAAGTCCGATAGGTTGCTCGAGCGGTCCGCGCGGCATCGCAACGCAGACAATACCGGCGCCGAGCGAGATCCGCCCCAGCGAAATCGCAAACCCGGTCCGTCGGATTTGCTTCAGCTCTTCCATAATTTCGGGAAGCGGCGAGACGAATGGATTCGCATTCCATAGATTGGAAACGTCGGAGGGGCGGATGCCTTGTGCTCCTTCGTCCTTGACGCGTCGTTTCGTCTGTTGCCAAAGCTCCTCGACCGTCTGGTCCGGCATCTCCGAGAGCAGCAGTCGCCCCATGCCGGCTTCCATCAGTGGCAGCCGCGATCCCACCGGGATGTCGAGGCGCATCGCGTGGCGACCGGGAATCACGTCGATGTAGCGCACACACAGATCGGACGGGACGCCGAGCAGGATCGTCTGGCTGGTGCGTTCACCAACCGCGACCATCAGCGATCTAACGTCCGCGCGCGAGACGCTCGGCTCGACCCAGTTGCCCAACGCCGCCACCCGGCTGCTGGGAAGGATTCCCCGACTATCATGATCAACGACGAGATAACCGGCATTGATCATGCTCTGTACGATCGTCGACGTGCTCGACTGGGGAAATGCGAGACTTGCCGACAGTTCCGCGATGGTCACGGCCCGCTGTCTGGAATCGATGTACTCCAGAATCTGCAACGTGCGCAGTGACGACTTCACACTGATTCCTAAGGACTTGCCGGATCGTGATCGTGGCATGTTTCCTCCGTTTAATCATATAGATGATATTAAATATCTTATTGACGATCAAGACAATCTGCGTTGTTCTCTCGGCGAAAACAAATGCGAAGGAAACGCGATGGAAGGCTTGCCGAACACCGTGTGGCGGCCGGCGGTCGAGGCCGGGTTCGTGGACGAGGTGCGGCGGTTCGTGAAGCAGCGCATCGTGCCGCTGGCCAATGAGATCGACGCCAAGGACCTGTACCCAGCCGAGATCGTTCGCGATCTTGCAAAGCTTGGCTGCAACGCGATCTCGCTGCCAAAGAAATTCGGCGGCCGCGAGCTGGGCTATGCCCATAGCGTAGCCGCCTGCGAGGAGATCGGCTACGGAAGCGCCGCCGTCGCGATCTGTCTGATCACGATCTTCCAGGCGCAGACGATGCTAAACACGTTCGGCTCGGAGAGCCTTAAGCAGCAATATTTGCCGCAATTCGCGCGGGGGCTGATCGCCTCTTACGCTCTCACTGAAGCTTCGCATGGCAGCGATATCCGCAAGCTCGAGACCAAGGCCCGCAGGGAAGGGGATGGCTGGGTTCTGAACGGCGAGAAGTCGTTCATTACGTCCGGCTCGCGCGCCGAGCTTTTTGTGATCCTGGCGCAGACCGATGTCGGCGTCTCCGTCTTTGTCGTTCCCCGCGAGTCCGCCGGCGTTTCGACCTATATCGGCGAGAACTCCGCGACCTTCGGCCTGCGCAACGGCCCGCATGTCAACGTTCGGCTGCAGGACGTGCGGCTTCCGCTGGATCACCTGGTCGGGCAGGAGGGCAAAGGCGTCCGGCAGGCGGTGACGACGCTCGACTATTCGCGCACACTTGCCGCGGGCATTTCGGTCGGTATTGCAAGGGCCGCGTTTGACGCAGCCCTTGTGTTCGCGCGCGATCGCACCGCGTTCGACCAGAAGGTTGTCAATTTTCAGGGTATCCAATGGTACTTCGCAGACATGCTGGCGAAGATCGATGCCGCGCGCCTGTTGGTTTACGAGGCGGCGCGGGCGCTGGACAACCATGACGACGTCATCCGTCGGGCCAGTGCCGCGAAGCTGTTCGCTTCGGAGGTAGCAACCGAGGTCGCGGCGCGCTGCGTCCAGATCTGCGGCGCCTACGGCACGATGGTGAACGCGCCGTTCGGTCGCTTCATGCGCGATGCCAAGACCTATGAGATAGGCGGCGGCTCCTCCGAAGTGCTAAAGAACGCCTTGGCCAAGCGTGTCGTCAACTACGCGGCCGAGCTATGATCCTGGAACGCCTGTCACACTGGGCATCAGTCACGCCACAAAAGCCGTTTGTGGTCACTGCGGAGCGATCGTATTCGTTTGCGGAAATCCATTCGCTATCGCTCAGATGCGCGCGACTGCTGCAAGGGCGCAGCATCGGAAAGGGCGACCATGTTGCTCTTATCTCGGGGAACTCCGCCGCGTTCCTGGTCGCGTGGTTCGGTATCAATGCGGCCGGTGCCGTTGCCGTGTGCCTGAACGACCAGTTGAAGGGCGACAGCATCGACTATCTGGTGGCGCAATCCGATTCCAGGCTGATCATGGCCGATGAGGATTGGCTGGTCTCGAGGCGCGGTGATCTTCGTGACGGCCGGGCCGAGCTTCCCGTTGTCGCGATCGACGACGAAAAGTTTCTTCTGGAGCTTGCCGCTCTTCCCGAGAGCGAGGTCGCCGACATCGCGCCGCATGATGCCTGCACGATCCTGTATACGTCGGGAACGACCGGGCGTCCGAAGGGCGTGATATGTGCGCATGGCGGTTACGCGGCGACCGGAGTGCAGTCGGCCCGCATCCTCGAACTGACCGCGGAGGACCGCATCTTCGTCTATCTGCCGCTATATCACACGAATCCACAGACCTATGCGGTTATGTCGGCGTTGACGGTGGGCGCATCGCTTGGCCTGCGGCGGCGGTTTTCGGCGACTTCGTTCTTCGAGGACGCGAAGGCCGTGCAGGCGACCGGTTGCACGTTCGTCGGCACGGTACTCGCGATCCTGGCGGCACGCTATTCCGTACCGATGCGCGACCACATGATGCGCTTTACGATCGGAGGCGGTACGACAGCCGAACTCGCGCGCACCATCGAGGACCGCTTCGGTTTCAAGGTGCACGAACTCTACGGCATGACCGAGGTCGGAGGTTGGGTATCCGGAAGTACGGCTGGGGACCACAAGCTCGGCGCCAACGGCCGGGTGCGGCCGGACATGCAGGTCCAGATCGTCGACCCGGATGACAACCCGCTCCCGACCGGCGAGCGCGGCGAGATAGTGGTTCGGCCGCTCGAACCGAACCGAATCCTGCTCGGTTACTACAACAAGCCGGACGAGTTAGCGAAGGCGAGCCGGAACTTCTGGTTTCACACCGGCGATGTCGGCAGCTTCGATTCCGACGGATATCTATATTTTCATGGACGCACGAAAGAGCTCATTCGGCGTGGTGGAGAGATGATCTCGCCGCAGGAGCTCGAGGGCCGTCTGCTGAAGCTGCCCGGGGTCCGGGATTGCGCGATCGTAGGCGTTGCGGATCCGATCATGGGCGAAGAGGTCAAGGCGGTAGTCGTGACGGACTGCGATTTCGATCTGCGCGACGTGCGCGGGCGGCTTGCCGATCAGGTGCCGACATACATGCTGCCTCGGTTCGTCGAGCGAGTTCTCGCGATACCGCGCACCCAGACAGAGAAGATTCTGCGTCGCGAACTCCAATACATCGATGATCGGGTCACCGATCTCACCAATAATGAAAACGGGAGGAACTTGAAATGAAAGGGCTTGCGAGGGTACTTGGTGTACTGGCTTGCTGTCTGGCGACCGGTGCCTGGGCCGGAGACAAATCGGGGACGGTGAAGATCGGTGTCCTGACCGACATGACCGGGGTGTTCTCCGATCTGACCGGAAATGGATCGGTCGAGGCAGCCAAGATGGCGATCGAGAAGTTTGGCGGCAAGGTCAACGGCCGTCCGGTCGAGCTCGTGTTTGCCGATCACCAGAACAAGGCCGACGTCGGCCTTGGTATCCTGCGTCGCTGGTATCAGGTCGACGACGTCGATGCGGTGTTCGACTTCGCCAACTCGGCCGTCGCACTCGGCGCCGTCGAGATCACGAAGGAATTCGACCGGGTGATGGTTCCGTCTGGCGTCGGCGCGACCGACCTGACCGGCTCCAAGTGCTCGCCCAACACGATCCACTGGACCTGGGACTCCTATGGAAACGCCAATGCGCTGGTCAAGAGTGTGATGCATCAGGGCGGAAAGAAGTGGTTCTTCGTCACGGTCGACTATGCGTTCGGGCACAGCCTTGAGGAGAACGTCACGAAGTTCGTCAAGGCAGCTGGTGGTACCGTGCTGGGCTCCGTGCGTCATCCGCTCAACACGTCGGACTTCAGCTCCTATCTTCTTACGGCGCAGTCGTCCGGTGCGGACGTCATCGTGCTGGCCAGCGGCGGAGCCGATCTCTCGAACGCGATCAAGCAGGCACGCGAGTTTGGGATCACGTCGGACAAGTACAAGATTGTCGCGCCGCAGTTCAATCTTGCCGTCGTACACGCGGCGGGCCTTGACGCTACGCAGGGTCTGCTCGCCGCTGGCAGCATGAACTGGACCAAGGACGAGACGACGCGAGCCTTCGCGACCGAGCTCGCCAAGCGCAACAAGGGGATTCACCCCGATGCGCTTCAGGGCGGCGTTTACTCCTCGGTGCTGGCCTATCTCGGCGCCGTCGAGAAAGTCGGCGGCACCGATGGCCGCAAGGTGGTCGAATATCTGAAATCGGTCCCGGTCAAGGACCCGCTGCTTGGCGATGGCGTGGTCCGCGCCGATGGGCGTATGACGCATCCGGTGCAGATCTTCCAGGTCAAGTCGCCAAAGGAATCGAAGGAGCCATGGGATTACTTCCGGACTATCGATACGATCCCCGGCGACCAGGCGTTCCGGCCGCTGAATGAAAGCGAATGCCCGCTCGTCAAAGCGTCACGATGACCGGCACACCCTCGATTGCACTCGTCGGTCTCGGTGAGGTCGGCACCAGCTTTGCGAGCGCATTGCTCGATCGCGGTGTCGAGCTGAAGGTTGCCTCGCGTGCATCGCCGCGCGCGACGGCCTCGGCGAAGAAGCTCGGCATCGACGTCGACGAGGATGTCGCGCGCGCGGCGAGCACGGCCGACGTCGTGCTGCTGACGATCACCGGCGATGGGCTGCGCGACGTGGTCAAAACAATCGCACCGGTACTACGGGAGCAGGCGATCCTTGCCGACCTGACCGCCGCCGATCCGCCACAGGTGATTGCGGCCGCCGAAACGCTCGGTGCGAACCGTGCGCGGTTCGTCGATGTGGCGATCATGGGCGCCGTCAGCCTGCACGGCATCCGGACGCCCCTGCTGGCGTCAGGGGAGAAGGCAACGGACTTCGCGGAGGCGATGAATGCGCTCGGCTTTTCCGTATCGGCCCGCGACGGCTCCGCGGTTGGCGATGCATCGAGCCTGAAGCTGCTCCGGAGCCTGTTTGCCAAAGGCCTCGATGCGCTGGTCGTGGAGTCGATGCTGGCCGCGGAGGCACTCGGCTTGCGTCAGGACCTGATCGAACTGCTCGGCGATTTCGATCAGCGTCCATTGCGCGACCACATCGACATGTATCTGAGGACGCATCCTCCCCACGCCGGCCGGCGGCTGGTGGAGATGGAGCTGGCGGAAACGCAGTTGAAGTCGCTCGGGCTCAGGAGCCTGACCACCCGCGCGACCATCGATCGCTATCGCCACACAACGGACCTGGTCCGGCAGGGTGGGGCGATGCCGGGGCCGGATGCTCCAGCGGCCCTGCAATGGCTTCTGGCCGCCGAACGAGCCAGCACAGACAAGAACAAGAGCTGAAGGATATTCGCCGATGGATTCGAAGGAGATGGATGCGAAGGAGCGGCTGGTCTACGTCACGCCCGCGCTTTTGAAGAGGCAGATCGAACTTGTGTTGTCCGCATGGGGGATGACGCCGGACAAGGTCAACGTGATCGCGGATCTATTGGTCGAAACCGATCTGCGCGGCATCGAATCTCACGGCGCGTCCATGCTCCCTCTCTATGACAAGATGCGGCGCGCCGGCGGACTCAACATGACGCCGCAGCCGCGGATCGTGAAGGAGAATGCCGCCACGGCTCTCATGGACGGCGATGCGGGCCTCGGCCATCCCGTCGCGGTCGAGGCGATGAACCTCGCGGTCACCAAGTGCAAGGCGATTGGCATCGGTGCCGTCTCGGTCGTCAATTCGCATCACTTTGGAGCGACCGGGCTCTTTGCCGAGATGGCGGCGCGCCAGGGTGTCATTGCACTTGTCACGTCGTCGGCTCGTACCGTTGCAGTGCTCCCGACCGGCGGCACGACGCCCGTGCTCGGCACCAACCCGATTGCATTCGCGGCGCCGGCGAGCAGGGGGGATCCGTTTCTTCTAGACATGTCGACCTCCGCGGTCGCCGCCAACAAGGTCAAGGTCTACTCATATCATCAGACGCCGCTTCCGGTCGGCTGGGTGGTCGACGGCTCCGGAAAGCCGGTCACCGACCCCACGGAAGGCTTCCGGACCTGCATGGAGAGCGACGTCGGCGGATTGATGCCGATGGGCGGCACCCGCGAAACCGGCACCCATAAGGGCTACGGTCTTGCCGTCATGGCGCAGTTGCTCGGCAGCACGCTGGCGGGTGGCTCGTTCTCGCCGTTTCGCAGCCGGGATACGAAGCCGGGCACGCCCGACAATATCGGTCATTTCTTCCTTGCGCTGGATCCGGATTTCTTCCGTGCCGGCGGGTCATTCGAAGACGACGTCAGCGACATCCTAGATCATCTTCGCGCGACGCCTGCCGTCGATCCGGGCAGCCCAGTGATCGTCGCCGGTGAGCCGGAATTCGCGCGCAGAGCGGAGCGGCTGAAGACCGGCATTCCACTCAACGATGCGTTTCTGGATGAAGTGAAGGCCGTCGCAAAGAGCGCGGCCGTCGATTTCATTCTCGATTCAAAGGTGCAGTGACGATGCTTCATTTCGACGGTGTCATTAAGGACTGTCTCCCTCCGCGACTGGCTTCAACTCCGGAGAGGATCAAGGTTCCGGCTGGCGCGTGGGAGACGCATGCCCACGTTATCGGTCCCGCAGTCGACTATCCTTTCGTATCAGGCAGACACTTCAATCCACCGCCGGCATCGCCTGCCGATTTCGTCGCGATGCTCGACAGGGTCGGCATGCAGTATGGTGTCGTCGTGCAGGTGTCGGTGCACGGAACCGATAACCGGCTGCTCGTCAAGGCATTGCGCGAATACCCCGACAGGCTGTGTGGGGTCGCCGTGATCGACCCCGATATCTCCGACAATGAGATCGCCGAGCTCAAGGATGCCGGCGTGCGCGGTATCCGCATTCTCGATATCGTCGGTGGCGGTGTCGGCCTGCAGAATCTCGAAGTCCTGGCGGACCGCTGCGCGGAAGTTGGCTGGCACGTTCAGGTCGCGACCCGCGGCGAGACTTATCCCGAAATCGGCGATCGACTGCTTCGACTGCGGGCACCCTTCATCATCGATCACATGGGGTGGTGCGCCGCGGCAAACGGCCTTAACAGCCCCGAATTCCAGGCGGTGCTCCGCATTGTCCGAAACTCAAGCTGCTACGTGAAGCTGTCCGGCGGCTTCAGACTTTCGGCGCAATCGTATCCGTTCCGCGACGTCGTTCCGTTTGCCGAAGCGTTGATCGATGCCGCGCCCGATCGGATGGTGTGGGGAAGTGACTGGCCCCATGTCGGTCTCTACGACGCTGCCACTGTCCCGGACGTCGGCGAGATCCTCGATGGGCTCGCCAAGTATACCGCCGATGTTCAGCAGCAGCACAAGATACTGGTGTCTAACCCAGCTAAGTTCTACGGGGTTCCCGTCGCCACCTAGTCCCGCGCCTGATTTCCCACCTGGAAAAGGGCTTATGCTCTTTTCAAGTGGGATCTGGAGCCGGCGATCAATGGCCATCACACTTTTTGCTGCGTGCCTCACTCCGACAGGGTTTTGGGCCCGACCCTGACGTCCGGCCCGGTGACGCATTGGCGCCGCCGCTGAGGTTCCAGAGATAACGCTCTGTGCAGACTCGCTGGCCCATCACCACCACCAGTGCCTTCCGGCGATGGAACATGGCTGCTCGGGCAGCTCTAACCGGGCGCGGCTGTTGTCCTGACCTAGCGAGAGGCTTGGTGTCTCTCGCCGACAGTGTGGTCTAGTCGGCCGATAGAGGGGCGCCGGTCAAGGACCAGCTTTCTCCGTCAAATGTCGCAATCCGCAGAGTTCTGAAGGGCGTGTAGTCTCCGGGCCGGGTGCTGATCGCGACGCCTGGGAGCATCATCGGCAATCGCTCGCCATTGAGCGAGGTCGCCTGCTTCATGAGGTTCTCGCGGGTCAGGTCGTCGCCGCATTTGCGCAGAGCCAGCTCCACGGCGTGCACGTTCATATAGGCAACGAGCACAGAATAATCGTCCGGATTGGCTGAAGGTGCATACGCCTTCAAGAACTCCTTGTAGGCCTTGACTTCCTCATCATTGGCCCAGGCTGGGTCGCCCGGTTGCTTGAGGAATTGCGTTGTGACCAGCCTTTTCGATGCTTCGAGGCCTGCGGGCTTCAGGATAGTTTCGACCGATGCGGTCGAGCCGCCGATCACGTGCAGCGGCTTCCAGCCGAGCTCGTAAACCTTGCGGATCGATTGCGCGGCTGCCTTCGACGACGACTGCTCGATCAGGGTGTCGACACCGGCGGCCTTCAGCTGGACGATCTGCGAGTCGATCGTCGGATCGGCGAGCTCGTAGGAAGCCTGGGCAACGATCAACTCGGCCTTCGGACCGAGGCCGGCGCGGAGACCCTTGAGGTAGTCCTTGCCATAGTCGTCATTCTGATAGAGGACGCCGATCCTGGCGTCCGGCTTTGCCGTCAGGATGTACTTGGCGACGACGCGGCCTTCGGTTTCGAAGTCGGGATAGAGCGGGATAGTCCAGGGAAATGCCTTGGGATCGTTGAAGCGGCGTCCGCCGGCGGTGATGAAGAGTTGCGGCACCTGCTTGGCGTTCAGGTACTTCTGGATCGCGACGTTGGGCGCGGTACCGATCGTGCCGACCTCGGCCAATATGCCGACGTCCTCGATCAGCTTGCGTGATTGTTCGACCGCTTTCGGCGCGCTGTAGGCATTGTCGAGCTGCGTGAAGTTGATCTTGCGGCCGTTGATGCCGCCTTTGGCGTTCAGCATCTCAAAGTAGCCGACCACCGCCCGCCCGGCGCCCGCGCCGAACGCGGATGCGGGGCCACTCAGCGGCGTCGATTGGCCGAGCTTGATCTCGGTATCGCTGGCACCGGGACCGTAGGCTTTCTGAGCATAGGCAGGTACCGCCAGAAGTGCTGACAGCACGCCGGCTATCAGCGCCTGGTTCATGATATGGTTCAAGGTCGTTCCTCCCGGTAATGTATCTTCTTGAAATCGATCTGCACTATCGCAGCAGCTCGCGGGCGATCACCACGCGCTGGATCTGGTTGGTGCCTTCGAAAATCTGGGTCAGCTTGGCATCGCGCATCATGCGTTCGACCGGATAGTCCATCGTGTAGCCATAGCCGCCGAAGATCTGGACCGCGTCGGTCGTCACCTTCATCGCCATGTCGCTGCCGACGCATTTGGCCATGCTGGCAAGCACGTTGAGCCGCTTCCAGTCGCCGGCATCGCCGGCGCGGGCACATTCGTAGACCAGTGCGCGGGCCGCCTCGATCTGCATGGCCATGTCGGCGAGCATGAACTGCACGCCCTGGAACTCGGCGATCGGCTTTTTGAATTGCTTGCGCTCCTTGGCGTAAGCGACGCAGGCATCCAGTGCGCCTTGGGCAAGGCCAACGGATTGCGCGCCGATGGTCGGCCGGTTGAGGTCGAGCGCGCGCATCGACGCGCGAAAACCCTTGCCTTCCTCACCGACAAGGTTTTCGGCGGGGACCCGGACATTGTCGAAGAAGATCGGCGTGTTGGGCGCGCCGCGAAAGCCCATCTTGCGCTCGTGGCGCCCGAACGTGATGCCCGGCATTTTCTTCGGCTCGACGATGAAGGCGCTGATGCCGTCCGCACCGGCGCCGTCACTGGTTCGCGCCATGACCACGATGTAGTCGGCGGCGACTCCATAGCTGCACCACTGCTTGCGGCCATTCAGCACATAGCTTTCTCCGTCCTTGCGGGCGCGGGTATTCAGCGCGGCGACATCTGAGCCGGCCTGCGGCTCCGAGATTGCGATCGCCGTGACCACGCCGCCCTCGGCGATGATCGGCAGATATTTCTTGCGCTGCTCCTCCGAGCCGAAATGCATTAGCGGCATGATGAACATGGTGTTGAGTGCCGCGATCGACGCGCAGGCGGGCGAGACCTTCGAGATCTCCTCGCGCGCGATGCAGGCCATGGTCAGGTTGCCGTTCGGGCCGCCATAGCGTTCCGGCACCCAGAGTTGCATCAGCCCCATTTCGCCGAACAGCTTGACCAGCTCGAGCGGGAAGCGGTCGGTTTCGTCGATCTCGGCGGCGATCGGCGCCACGTGCCTCGCGACCATCCTGCGCACGTTGTCACGGAACGCGACCTGCTCCTCGGAAAAACTCATACGAACTCCCGGTTTGTTTTCTTTGCGGAAAGCCCAAAAAAGGGGCTTCCATTGAATGGGTGATCCATTTAATAGTTCACCGCATGAGCACCAAGTCAAGCCCCCGCGCGCCGCAGCGCTCCCGTGCCGCCTCGCCGAGCCGCCGGGAGCGGGTCTCCGATCATCGTGCGGTCGGCTCCCCGGCCGCGCCGACATTCAAGCCAATTCACACCAGGCGGACGTTCGAGGAGATCTGCGAGCGCATTCGCGAGCAACTGGCGCTCGGCGTGCTGAAGCCCGGCGACAAGCTGCCGGCCGAGCGCGAACTTGCGCAACAGCTCGGGGTCAGTCGCAACGTGCTGCGGGAAGCGCTGCGCAGCCTCGAAATGGCCGGCGTGCTCCGGCTGCAGAAGGGCGTCAAGGGCGGAGCCTTCATCCAGCAGGGCGACACCCGCCGCATGAACGAGGTCATGCGCGACATGCTGAGCCTCGGCACGATTTCGGTGCGGGAATTGTCGGAGGCGCGGGTCCACGTCCTCGACCTCGTGGTGCAGCTGGCTTGTGCCAATGCCCGCCGGGCCGATCTCGATGCATTGGAAGCCAATATCGAGCGGACGGAGCTTGCGACGAAGGAGGGCCGGCTGCTCGACCGGGTCGAATGTTCGCGCGAGTTCTACAAGCTGCTGGCGGCCTCGACCGGCAACAAAGTGATTGCGATGATCGTGGACTCGGTGACCGAGATCCACATGCGCTTCGTCTACGCCAAGGTCGCCTCGAGCGGGGTCGCGATGGCGCGGCTGGCGGAAAAGCGGCGGCAATTCCTGGCGGCGCTCAGCGAACGGAACGTCGATCTGGCAAGCCGATTGCTGCGATCGCATCTGGAATCCGTGCAACGCATGCTCGAGCAGGATCCGGGCGCCATGTCGCTTCACGTCGCATTGGCGGATGTGCAGCCCGGGATGCGCCGCTAGCGCGCGCGCCTGAGTTGCCAATAATCAATAACTCAAACAGCGAAACAATGGAGGCAAACGTGTCCAATTACGCCAAGTATGAATGCCTGACGGTCGAGGTCGCGGACAAGGTCGCGACCGTGACCTTGAACCGCCCGCAGGCGCGCAATGCCATCAATCAGAAGCTGATCCGGGAGTTGCGCACGATCTGGGACGACCTCGCCGACGATCATGCCGTTAATGCTGTGGTGCTGACCGGCGCCGGCGACTTCTTCAGCGTTGGTGGCGACGTCAAGGCGATGTCCGAGCGGCCTGGCGGCGATGTGCTCGAAGAGGGCGAGGTACATGATCCCATGATTAGCCGCCGCGGAGTCACCCGCCAGCTCGAGCTCGACAAGCCCATCATCGCGGCGATCAATGGCGACGCCATCGGCCTTGCGGCTACCCATGCGCTGCTTTGCGACATCACGGTGATGGCGGAAGACGCGCGGATCGGCGACACCCATGTCTCGCGCGTCGGCCTGGTCGCGGGCGATGGCGGCACCGTGATCTGGCCGCTGCTGATCGGCATCAACAAGGCCAAGGAATTCCTGATCCGCGGCACACTCCTGAAGGGAAATGAGGCGGAGCGGATCGGGCTGGTCAATCATGTCGCGCCGCGCGCGGAGGTGTTGGCCAAGGCCCGCGCGATCGCGGTCGAGCTCGCGAACGGTCCGACCTGGGCCATTCGCTGGACCAAGCTGTCGATCAACCAGATCGTCAAGGAGCGGGTCAACATGCTGCTGGAGGCGTCGATGGCGCTGGAGCAGGTGACGTTCGAGACTGCCGACCACAAGGAAGCGACTATGTCGTTCAAGGAGAAGCGGAAGCCCAGGTTCGGCCAGGCATAGCGCGGGGCTTCACCATGGCGGCGATCGAAGCGTCGAATGACGATGTCGCAGGAGTGCTGCGCGATTCCTTGCGCGGTTTCCTGGACGAGCATTGGCGTCCACTCGGTTTAGCGGCGCCGTCCTCGCCGGAAGAGGTGTCGGCGATCTGGCGCAAGCTCGTTGGGCTGGGCGTCGCCGCGCTTGGTGCGGAGAGCGGCGAAGGCGGGCTCGCCGAAATCCTCATCGTCATGGCGGAACTCGGCCGGGCCGGCTGTCCGGCGCCGATGTGGTCTGCGGCGCTCGCCAATCTTGCGATCTCCGGATCGCAGGTCGATGTCGCAGTGGATCTGCTGGATCGGCTGCAGTCCGCGAAGGCGACCGTTGCCTTCTCATTCGGCGCGCTGGATCCGGACGCCGGCACAGGAGCGGTTGAGGTCGCGGACCTCAAGGCAAAGGGCACGCTTCGTTTTGTCGAGGCTGCCGGAGGCGCGACGCATCTTCTGGTCGTTCTAGACCAGGCCCAACTTGCGCTGATCAATCTTGGTGGTCCCGGTGTCGAGTGCGTCGCAACTCGCGCGATGGGAGCGTGGGGGCTCTATGAGGTCCGGCTGAACGAAGCGCCGCTCACGCGCATTCCCGCAGGTACGGTCGATCTCGACCATCTCCGCATCAAGGGCAGAGCGATGTTGACCGCGCGCGCTCACGGCGCGGCGCGGCGTGCCTTTGAGCTCGCCGTGGATTACGCCAAGGAGCGGCATCAGTTCGGGCAGCCGATCGGCAGGTTCCAGGCCATCCAGCACAAGCTGGCCGACTGCCTGATCGCGCTAGAAGGCGTCAGGTTGATCCTCGATCATGCCGCCAGACTGCATGATGGCGGCGAGGGCGGCTGGCGCTACTTCGCCGATTGCGCATCGGCGTTCTCCGGTCATGCGCTGCGGCAGGTGTCGCTGGAGATCCAGCATACGTTCGGTGCCATCGGCTATGCCGAAGAGCACGAGGCGCCAATCCACTTCAAGCGCGTGCATCTCGATACGGTTGCGCTCGGCGGCGCCTCGGATGCCAAGAGCGGGCTGGCAGCGCGGCTGCTGGATGCGGGCGGCGTCGGGCTGCCGCAATATGACCTCGGGTCGGCTGGGAATGCGTTTCGTGATCAGATCCGGTTCTGGCTCGAGCAAAACTGGACTGGAGATACGAAGCAAGCGTTCGACGTAAGGCCGTTCGCCAAGCGTGAGTTCGATGCCGGCTTCGCCCGCGACATCGGTGAGACCGGATGGATCGGCCTTGGATGGCCAAAGCAATTCGGCGGCCAGGCGCGATCGCCGCTGGAGCAGATCGCCTTCATGGAGACGATGGAGCGGGGCGAGGCGCCGCGAATCGGCGCGGCGATCCAGGCCAATGCGCTGATGATGTTTGGCACGGCAGCGCAGCAGCAGAAATACCTTCCGGAAATCCTGCGTGGCGAAGCGATGCACGGTATGGGCTACAGCGAGCCGCAGGCAGGGTCGGACCTTGCGGCGCTGCGCACCAGTGCGGCCAGGGACGGCGATCACTGGGTGATCAACGGCCAGAAGATCTGGACCACCACCTGGTGGGGCAAATACATGTTCCTCGCCGCGCGGACCGACAAGGACACGAAGCCGCCGCACGCGGGCATCAGCATGTTCATCGTGCCGATGGATTCGCCGGGCATCACGGTCCGTCCGTCTGCTACCATGTATGATGGCACGTTTGCCAACATCTTCTACGATAATGTCCGCATCCCCTCCGAGAACCTGGTTGGCGGGGTCAATGGCGGTTGGAAAGTGTTGACCGGCGCGCTGGCCTTCGAGCGCGGGCTGGTCGGTGGCGGGATCGTCCTGAAGGTCGCGCACGCCTTCGAGCAGCTGCGTTTGCATGTAATGGCGAAGCAAGGTGATCGGTCTCTCGCTGATGATCCAATGATCCGCGACAGGATGGCGACCCTGGCGTCAGAGATCGAGATCGGCCGGCTCTTGATGATGCATTGCGCCGAACTTGCCGCCGACGGCATGACGCCGCCGGAATATGGCGCGATCAGCAAGGTGTTTTCCGGTGAACTGATGGAGCGCTTTGGCGAGGCTGCGCTCGACATCCTTGGCATGCGCGCCGCGCTGTCCGAGCAGATGCCGGGCGCGATCGACAACGGCCGCTTCGAGCAAAACCTGCGGCATTCGCTGATGTGGGTCATCAGCATCGGGACAAATGAGATTCAGCGCAGTCTGATCGCGCAACGCGCGCTCGGGATGCCGAGATAGGAGAGATCGGATGCAGAAGGATGGCGACAGGGCGCCGCTCGCCGGCGTGCGCGTGCTCGATTTCTCGATCATGGTGGCGGGGCCCTATTGCGCGCGGCTGCTCGCCGACGTCGGCGCCGAGGTCATCAAGATCGAGCCTCCGGAAGGCGACGATATGCGGTTGCGAACGCCGCTGCGCGAAGGCCACAGCACCTATTTCGGCCAGCTCAATGCCGGAAAGCGTAGCCTGGCGCTGGACCTGAAGAATGCCGACGCCATCAGGCTCGTACATCGCATGGTCGCGGAGGCGGACATTCTCGTCGAGAATTTCCGCCCTGGCGTGATGGACCGCCTCGGCCTTGGCTACGAGACGCTTCGCGAGATCAACCCGCGCCTCATCTATTGCTCGATCTCGGGTTATGGCCAGTCAGGCCCAGCCGCCGAGCGCGCGGCTTATGCGATGATCGTGCATGCCGAGAGTGGATTCGATCACTCCCTGATGCGCTATGCCGGCGACCGGGAGCGTCCCGCGCCGGGCGCTATTTTTGTGGCCGATATCCTCGGCGGTATCTTCGGCTATTCCGCGATCCAGACCGCGATGGTCCAGCGTACGCGCACCGGGAAAGGACAGCGCGTCGATGTAGCCTTGATGGACTGCATGCTGAATCTGCTGGTCTATGAACTTCAGGAAGCGCAATTCCCGATCCGTGCGCCGCGCCCGACCTATGGGCCGGTCCGCACGCGCGACGGCGATATCCTGATCGCCCCGGTCACGCCGCGTAATTTCGCGGCGCTGTGCGAGGTGACTGGGCAGGAAGAGCTGGTGAACGACCCCCGCTTTTCGACCATTCCGGCGCGCGGCGCCAATTGGACCGCCATGATGCAGGTGATCGAGAAATGGACGGAGCGCCACACTGTCGCTGAATGCATCGCGGCGCTGGATCGCGCCGGCGTTCCTTGCGCCGATTACCGGACGCCGGGCGCGGCGCTGACCGATGACCATTTGCGCCAGCGCGGTGTGTTCGGGACGGTCTCGGATGGCGCCGGCGACTTCGTCGGCGTCAATGCGCCATGGCAGATGTCCGGGGCCGATACGCCGATAGGAAGCCGCGTTCCCGGGATCGGCGCGCAGCGGGATGATGTGTTGTCGCGGATCCTGGAATTGTCGCCCGACGCAATCGCTGCACTTGCTGCCGCCGGCACATTTGGAAAGGCGCCGGCCTAGGAGGGCCGCGCGTCGGCACCTCAGGTATCGGCCGGAGCGTCTGGCGGCGGAGCCTTCGCGATCGCAAGTAGACATTTCAGGAAATGCGCGCGGTCTTCCTTGCGCAGCGGAGCCAGCATGATGTTTTGCAGCTCAGCGGCGGCCGGAATGACGGCCAGAAGCGCTTCCTCTCCCTTGGCGGTGATCTGCACCTGGAGCGAGCGGCGGTCGTCCGGATTATCCTTCTTTGAGACCAGCCGGCGCGCGACCATGCGCTTGAGCATTTCGCTCAGCGTGTTGCGGTCGCAACTGATCCGCTCCGCCAGCACGGAGGGGGTGAGGGGCCCCAACTGATACAGCGCCATCAGCACGCCGAACTGCCGCGGCGTGATATCGCTCTGGCGCGTCATGCTTTGGTAGAGGCCGTCGTAGCGGGCCTCCAGCAGCCGCAGCAGAAATCCGACGCCGCCTTCGAGTTGCCAGTCGCGCGCGATGTCTGTGGCCAAGTTCGTCTTCATACCCTTGTCGGCTGCCATGCCGTCGTTGAATCCCAGCTGCGATGTTTCGAATTCGCCTTAGCCGTTAGCAGCTTGGCCTGACGTCCTCAACCCTGTGGCAAACCGCGGTCCAAGTCTGTTCCGCGCGCGATGGATCGCGCCCTCGGCTCTTGCCAGCCCTCCGGCTATGTAGTACGTATACGTATCAAACGCGATGCGTAGACATCGTTCAGGGAGGTTGAACTTGGACCTGCGTGAGCTGCTGTCGATCCCCTATCTGCTTGAGGCCGAGGCGGTCGAAACCGAGCCGGGGCAGTGGCGGGTTCGACTTGCCTATCGGGAGCTGCCGGGGTGCACGGCGGAAGCCTCCGTCGTCGAGGAGGCTCTGCGCGAGCTCGAGCGGCGCCGCATCGAATTGATCGTCCGCCTGGTGGAGGAGGGCAAGCAGCCTCCGATCCCACGCAAGCCGCTCACCGCATCCGATCCGCTTTGGACCGCTCAGGATCTTGGACTGTCTGACCGTGTCGCCACGCTTCTCGGCGGCGCGACGGGCCCGGCCACACGCAATTGAAGGAGGCAAACCCATGCTCTCGCGCGAAGACAATGAACGCCTGGTGAGGGTCGGCAAGGGCACGCCGCTCGGCGACCTCTTTCGCCTTTACTGGATTCCATTTCTGCCGTCGGCGGATCTCAGCAAGGACGGGCAACCGAAGCGCATCCGGCTGCTGGGCGAGGATCTGGTCGCCTTCCGCGACACCGAGGGCCGCGTCGGACTGGTCGACCAGGCCTGCCCGCATCGCGGCGCACCGCTGATCTTCGCAAGAAACGAGGATTGCGGGCTGCGCTGCGTCTATCACGGCTGGAAATTCGACGTCACCGGTGCCGTGACTGACATGCCGGCAGAGCCGGTGCGCAGCCGCCTCAAGGAGCGGGTGCGGATCAAGGCCTATCCCTGCAAGGAGCGCAACGGGATGATCTGGACCTATATGGGTCCGGACCAGGCCGAGCTTCCGCCGTTGCCGAACCTCGAATGGAATCTCGTGCCGGCCGAGCAGGTGCACATCTCGGTTCGCGTCCAGGAGTGCAATTGGCTGCAGGCGGTCGAGGGCGAGATCGATTCGGCGCACGCGCCGCTGCTTCATGGACGGCTGGATGCGCAGGGCACGACGAGCGCCTGGATTCAGAAGCGCGACCTGCGCCCGACCTTCGAATGCATCAAGCAGGATTTCGGCATGAGCATCGCCGCGCGGCGGAATTACGATGCCAACACGTTGTATTGGCGGGTCAACCAGTTCCTTCTGCCGTTCTATACGCTGGTGCCCCCGCTGTCTCCGTTCCCGGATCTGAGCGGGCATGCCTGGGTGCCCATCGATGACGAGAACACGCTCTGTATCATGTTCTCCTATCATCCGTCGGAGCCGCTGCTGGAGAAGACGCGGCAGGTCTTTGCAGAAGGACACAAGGGCCGCGAGAGTGGCCACGCCAGCCGCCACGTTCTCGTGCAGCACCCGGTGACGGTGCCGTATGCCGGCTACTGGACCAGATACAACCCGCAGAACGGATTCCAGTTCGACTACGAGGCTCAGCGGACCACCTGGTTCTCGGGCCTGCCGGGGCTCTGGGTGCAGGACGGTGCGTGCCAGAGCGGCGTCTCGCCGATTTTCGATCGCACCAGGGAGACGCTCTGTTCGAGCGATACCGGCATCGCGATGACGCGGCGCTTCATCCTGGAGGCGCTCGGCGCCTATCGCGATCACGCGATCAAGCCGAAGGGTGTGTTGGACCCCGACGTGTTCATGGTGCGGGCGGTGTCGCTGCGGCTGCCGCCGGAGGATTCCTGGGTCGATGCCGGCGCACCGTTCATGCGGGCGAAGCTCGGTGCCGATTTCGGGTACGAGCTGTGAGCGCATCCAACCAGAAGGTTCTGGTCAAGCGCATTGGCTACGAGGCCGAGCGGATCCACTCCTACGAGCTGATCGCGCGGACGGGCAGCGAGCTGGCCCCGTTCACAGCCGGCAGCCATATCGACCTGCATCTGCCGAACGGCATGATCCGCAGCTACTCGCTGGTGAACGATCAGTGCGAGCGGCATCGCTACGTCATCGCGGTCAACAAGGATGCCGGGAGCCGCGGCGGCTCCAGCTTCATTCACGACGCTGTCAGGGTCGGGGACATCATCGCGATCTCCGGGCCGCGCAACAACTTCGCACTTCAGGATGAGGCTGAGCATTCGGTCCTGATCGCTGGCGGTATCGGCATCACGCCGCTGCTGTCAATGATCCGGCGCCTGGAAGCGCTCGGATGCCGATGGGACCTGTTCTACGCCGCAAGGACGCGCGCCGCTGCCGCATTTCTCGACGAACTCGGCACGTATCGATCGAGGGTCCATGTCGATTTCGACGACGAGCGATCGGGACGGGTTTTCGATCTGCCGGCGATCGTCAGGAACGCGCCGGCTCACGCGCATCTTTATTGTTGCGGTCCGCTGCCCATGCTCGAGGCGTTCGAGGCGGCGACGGCCGATCGTCTGGCCGATCGCGTGCATGTCGAATATTTCAAGGCACGGGAAGCCCCGGCCACCGAGGGCGGCTTCGACGTCAAGCTGACACGAAGCAACCGCACCATCGCGGTCGAGGCCGGGAAGACCATCCTCGATGCGCTGCTGGATGCCGGGATAGCCGCGAACTACGCCTGCACCGAGGGGGTCTGTGGCACCTGCGAGACGCGCGTGCTCGAGGGCATACCCGATCATCGCGACCAGTTTCTGAGCGAGGAAGAGCAGGCGGCGAACAAGAGCGTCATGATCTGCTGCTCGGGCGCCAAGTCCCGCACGCTCGTGCTCGATCTCTAAGACAACAACATACGACGGGTGGAAACAATGAAGTATCTTTCGCGTATTGTCGGAATAGCCCTCCTGGCCGCTTGCGCCAGTGCGCCCGCGTCGGCGGACGCTGCGCGCTCCCTCAAGATCGGTGTGCTCAACGACGCGTCCGGCCCTTATTCGGACAATGCCGGCGGAGGTTCGGTGACGGCGGCCAAAATGGCGACCGAGGACTTCATGCGGCTTCATCCGGATTTCAAGGTCGAGATCGTCTCGGCCGATCACCAGAACAAGGCCGATGTCGGCGCCGCAATCGCGCGCCGCTGGATCGATCAGGAGAAGGTCGATGCAGTCGCTGATGTGCCGAACTCGGCCGTCGGGCTCGCCGTCAACGAGGTCGTGCGCGGCACCAAGGCGGCGCTGATCGCGTCGAGTGCGGCGTCTTCCGACCTGACCGGAAAATACTGCTCACCCAATACGATTCAATGGACCTTCGACACCTGGGCGGCCTCGCACACCATCGGCGCCTATCTCGTGCGTCACGGTGGCAAGAAATGGTACTTCATCGCCACCGACAATGCGCTCGGCAAGTCGATGGTGCGCGATGGGACGGCGGTGATCGGCGCCGGCGGCGGCACCGTTCTCGGATCGGTCAACGTGCCGATCAATAATGCGGACTACGCGTCGTTCATTCTACAGGCAGAAGGCTCGGGCGCCGATCTGATCGCGTTCGCGACCGCCGGCGGCGACACCGTCAGCCTGATCAAGCAGTCCGCCGAGTTCGGACTAAAGCAGAGTGGGCGTACCTTCGCGGCGCTGCTGACCACCACCAACGATGTCGAGTCGAGCGGCCTCGCGGTCGGCGAGGGGCTGATCATCACCCAGCCGTTCTACTGGGACCTCAACGATGCCAGCCGCGCATGGTCGGCCAGATTCAGCGAGCGGCAGCATGGGCAATCGCCGACGGCCTTCCATGCCGGCGTCTATTCGTCCGTGCTGGCCTATCTCAATGCGGCGTTGGCGGCAGGAACCAATGACGCGCCGGCCGTGATCCAGAAGTTGAAGGAGACGCCGATCGACGACGCCTTGTTCGGGCCGGTCGTGGTGCGCGCCGACGGCCGCGCCATTCACAACATGTATATCCTGAAGGTGAAGAGCCCGACTGCGTCGAAGAGCAAGTGGGATCTGCTGGAGCAGGTCGGCGTGTTGTCCGGGCCAGAAGCCTTCCGGCCGCTCGACCAGGGTGGATGCCCGCTCGTCGAGCCACCGAAGAGTAACTGACGACAGCCGCGGTCCTCGGATCAACATTTCTCAAACCAACGGATCTCCCGATGCTGGACCAGCTCGAAGCCGATTTCCCCGAGCACACGCCTCGTCCTCCCGGCGCGCCAAAGGCGCTCGAGGGGATTCGGGTGATCGATTTCTCGCATTTCATCGCGGGACCGTTTGCGACCATGATCCTGGCCGACATGGGCGCCGAGGTGATCAAGATCGAGGCGCCGGGCCGCGGCGACGATCTGCGCCGCTATCCCCCGGTGCATCCCGATCTCAAGCACGGTGCGCCGTTCCTCTGGACCAACCGCAACAAGCGCAGCGTTGCTCTCGATCTGAAGTCCCCGGAGGGCCTGAAGGTTGCGCGTGAGCTGATCGCGACGGCGGACGTCCTCGTCGAAAACTTTTCGGCGAGCGTGATGGCCCGGCTCGGGCTCGACTATGAGAGCTGCCGCAAGATCAAGCCCGAGATCATCTATTGCTCGGTGTCGGCCTATGGCCGCGACGGGGCGTTTGCGGACCGGCTCGGCTTCGATCCGATCGCGCAGGTCGAGAGCGGCTTCGTGTCGATGAACGGCTACGCCGACCGGGAAGGGGTGCGGGCCTTGTCGCCGGTGATGGACATCAGCACCGCGATGATGGCGAGCAATGCAATCCTTGGCGCGTTGTTGGCGCGCGAGCGCAGCGGGCAAGGCCAGGCCATCGAGGTGTCGTTGTTCGACAATGCCGTCCTGATGACCGGCTACGCGACCACGCAGTCGCTCTTCAATGGCACCGATCCGAAGCGAAGCGGCAACACCAGCCCGGACACGTGTCCGTCGGGCGTGTTCCTGGCGAGCGATTGCTCGTTCTATATCAACTGCGGCAATGACAAGATCTTCCAACGCCTGATGGCGCAGGTCCTTGAGCGCGAGGATCTCGCGGCGGCCGAGATTTATGCAACCGGCCCTGACCGAATCCGCAGGCGCGAGGAGTTGTTCGCGATCCTCGGTGATGCCTTTGCCCGGCAGCCCTGGTCGCACTGGCAGTCGCGGATGCGTGCGGCCGGCGTGCCCTGCGGCCAGCTGCGGACCGTCGGCGAGGCGATCCGTTCGCCGGAGGCGAGGGAGCGCAGCATCGTTACCCGGATCCCGCACGAGGCGGTGGGCTGGGTGCCGAACGTGAACCTGCCGATCCGCTATTCGCGGACGCCGATCGTCGATCCCGTTGCAGCACCGGCCGTTGGGCAGCACACCGGAAACGTGCTGCGCGAGTTGCTCGGCTATGATGAGGCGGAGGTCGCGCGGCTCGCCAAGGGCGGAGCCTTCGGCAGCCAGGCTTCGCAACGGGATGCCAAGCCGTGACCGGGCGCGCGCAAGACGAGCGCACGCTGCGGGGCCGCGTGGCCGTGATCGGGATCGGTGAAACCGAATATTATCGTTATGGCGCTTCTCCCGATCCGGAATTCAAGCTCGCGCTGAAGGCGATCCTGGCGGCTTGCGAGGATGCCGGGCTCGATCCCCGCGAGATCGATGGTTTCTCTTCCTACAGCGACGATCGCAGCGAGGCGTCACGGCTGGCTGCAGCGCTGGGCACGCATCGATTGCGCTCCGCCACCATGCAATGGGGCGGAGGCGGTGGCGGTTGCTGCGCGGCGGTCGCCAACGCGGCCGCCTCGATCGTCGCAGGCCTTGCCGATTGTGTCGTGGTGTTCCGTTCATTGGCGCAGGGCCAATATGGCCGTTTCGGACAGGCAGCCGGGATTCACACCGTTTCCGGCGAACGGTCCTATCTGATGCCCTATGGTGTGCTGGCGCCCCCGCAGCGCTTTGCCATGCGAGTGCAGCGCTACATGCACGAGCATGGCGTGCGGCAGGAGGCGCTACGCTCGATTGCTCTCGCCTCCTATCATCATGCCCAGGCCAACCCGCGTGCCGTGATGCATGGCAGGCCGCTGCACGCGGAGAAATACGATGCCTCGCGCTGGATCGTGGAGCCATTCCATCTCTACGATTGCTGCATGGAGAATGACGGAGCGGCGGCCTTGCTGCTGGTATCGGTAGAGCGCGCCAAGGACTTCGCGTCCAAGCCGGCCTACGTACTCGGTGCGGCCTTCGGCTCGGGCCATCGTGCAGCCGCGACGGCGCACAACGCGCCGCTCTACGCTACCGCGAGCTTCGACACAGTTGCCCCCGATCTGTACCGCACGGCCGGGGTAGGGCCGTCAGATGTCGGCGTGGTCCAGGCGTACGAGAACTTCACCGGCGGTGTCGTGATGGCGCTGGCGGAGCATGGCTTCTTCAGGCCCGAGAAGGCCAACGACTTCCTGACTTTCGACAATTTGATCGCTCCATCCGGGAGGCTCCCGCTCAACACCAGTGGCGGCAACCTTGCCGAATGCTACATGCACGGCTTTGAGCTGGTGCTGGAAGCTGTTCGTCAGGTGCGTGGCGCGTCGACGAGCCAGGCTCGACGAAATGATGTTGCGTTGGTGATCGGCGGCCCGATGGTGACGCCGGCCAGTAACCTCATCCTGGGTTCGGAGGCAACGTTATGAGTGGACCTACGCACTATCTCCCTGTCGGGTTGCCCATTCCAGTGGGCGAGCCGGACGGCCTCTCGACACCCTATTGGATGGGCTTGCGTGAAAATCGCCTACTGGTGCAACGCTGCGATCGCTGCTGCACCTGGCAGTTCGGGCCCGAATGGATTTGCCACAATTGTCATTCCTTTGATCTCACGTGGACTGACGTCGAGCCGACTGGCCGCATCTACAGTTGGGAACGCGTGTGGCATCCATCCCACCCGGCGCTAAAGCAGTGCGCCCCATATCTCGCGCTGCTCGTTGAGCTGCCACACGCCGGTGGCGTACGCATGGTGGGTAATCTGCTGGGCGATCCCCGGCAGACCGTGGTCATCGGAACCGAGGTTAAAGGGGTGTTCGAACATCACCTGGAGGCCGATCCAGTGTTCTCCTTGCTGCACTGGTGGCTACAGCGAGACGCTGACGCGTCGGACAGTCGATCGGGCGCCTAATGAGATTGCGGGCTGGCAAGAAACCCTTCAGACAAACCGCGGCTTAGACGGTTTGCCTTGGCGTAATTGGCATGAGATGGCTCCGGAAGGCTCAACAATGGACTGGAGTGAGAGTTCAGAGTTTCAATAGGTTATAGGGCTGCGAGTGCACGGCATGTGCACTCGAAGATCAAAGAGGAAGTATGAACGAGAGCAGATCCTCCCTTTTCTGGAGGATATGGATTTGCGATCGCATGTGCAGAGCTTGCGCCGAAGGGTTTGTGCGCGGTGTGCGACTTCCCGCTCAATTGCTGTCGCTCGCTGTAAGCTTCAGAAATTCACTTTTCATCCCGTTGACCTTCGCTATGTACGCCGCGACGAGGTGGTCGCCGCAGCGCTCGCCCGCTGCCGGCTGGAAGCTGCGGCGCACGAAGGCCAATGCGTTGCCTGTGCCGCAGAGTTGGATGATAGCGGCAAGATTTCGCGATCCTTACTTCGGCAGGATCAAGGCCATCGACGCCTTCACCCGGTCCATCACGACCAGGGTTTTGAAGTGCTTGATATTGTGGTTTTCGAAGAACAGGCGCTTGGTCAACTGTTCGTATTCCTGCATGGACCCCACTGTTACGACGAGCACGAAGTCTGTTTCTCCCGTCACGTAGTAGCATTGCTGCACTTCCGGGGCCGAGGCGAAACTCCCCTTCGACGCCTCCAGCAGGTCAAGCCGCTCATTCTCGATCTGGACCTCCACCAGAACGGTAATTGGTTGACCAACTGACGCGGGGTTCAGGATGGCGACGTTACCCTGGATGACGCCGTGCTTTTCCAGACGGCTGATCCGTCGCTGCACCGCAGCCGCGGACAGGTTGACCATTTCTCCGATCGTCCGCTGTGGAGTTGTGTTGTTTCGCTGAAGAATCTCCAGGATCGCAAGATCCTGAGGATCAAGGTCATTCAAGCGAAGTTCTTGTGTCGGTGCCATGGCGCGCAACAAAATCACGGGATCCGGCCCAACTTAGAGGCCTTTTCTCGACAGAGCGCAATACTGTCACCTCCATGACAGTGGTCGATGCGGACGGCATTTGCGCCGGATCCGGGCCTGAGAGATTCCGAACGAGGTGATGATGAGCACGATTACGCGCCACACGGTGCCGGGGTTACCCCCGTCGATGTCGCCGAGCAGCCACGCGGTCGAGGCCGATGGATTTGTGTTTTTGACGGGTCAATTTGCGAGAAACCTCGATGACCCCGGCTCGCCACTTCCTGAAGGTATCGCGTCGCAGACGGAGCAGACCCTCAAGAACATGGAACGGGTGCTGGGGAGCCTCGGCCTGAAGATCGAAAACGTGGTCAGCGTCCGCGCGTTTCTCACCAACTTCAAACGCGATTACGACGAGATGAACGAGGTCTACTCCCGGTTTTTTCACCCGGATCATCGACCGACGAGGACCTGCGTCGGCGTCACCGATCTCGTAAGGGACGCTCTGATCGAAATCGACTGCGTCGCAAGGCGATAAGTAAAACAACCACAAAATCCAGAAGGGGAGAAAATGCAGCAAGCCAGCTCGGTATCGGCACGCCTCGACCGCCTTCCGATCTCGAAGGTTCACAAGCGTATCGTCGCCCTTGTGGGTGGCGGCATGTTCTTTGACAACCTCGATATCTACATAGCCGGCGCAGTGCTGGGCGTGTTTCTCTCAACCGGCTTCTCCAGTCTCGACCTGAATGCGTACTTCGTGTCCGCGACATTCCTGGGCATGTTTCTGGGAACGGTCGGGGCCGGCGTCGTCGCGGATTTGCTCGGTCGCCGGGTGACCTTCCAGTGGAATTTGGCGATCTTTGGTCTGGCCTCGCTCGCCGGTGCGGCGGCGCCCAACATGGAATGGGTCGTTTTTCTGCGGTTCCTTTGCGGCGTTGGCCTCGGTGCCGAGATCGTCCTGGGCTATGGGACGCTTGCCGAGTTCGTGCCGCCGCAGCAGCGGGGGCGCTGGGTTTCCACGCTCTCGATGATTTCCAGCATGGGGCTACTGGTGTCGACCCTGCTGAGCTGGGCGCTCATCCCGGTATTCGGTTGGCGCGTTATGTTCGCTGTCCCCGGCGTTGGAGCACTGGTCATCTTATGGCTTCGAAAGGCGCTTCCCGAGTCTCCGCGCTGGCTGGAGGTCAAGGGGCGGTTCAGCGAAGCGGACCAGGTCGTTTCTGCTATCGAGCATGAGGCTCGCAGAGAGCACGGCGAACTAGACGCTCCGGAGTGGCGGCCTGCAGTTGCACCCGGGTCAATTTGGCAAAAGGCGTTCATTCGGCCTCTGGTCCTCGGAACGGTTTTACAGGTCATCATGTTCGCAGCCCTGTATGGCCTCGTCTCGTGGATCCCGACTTTCCTTCTCAAGCAGGGCATCCCGATCAATCAGACCCTCGGCCAGTCCGCGCTCATGTCCCTCGGCGCGCCAACGGGAGCATTCGTCGCCCGGCTTTGGGTCGATCGTTTGGGTCGACGCGTCGCGATCATCGGCGGCTCTATCGGTGCGGCCGTCATGACAGTGCTGTTCGGCCAAGCCACTTCACAGGTCGCTGCCGTGGGCATCGGCTTCGCCACCTTCGCGTTGATCTACTTTCTTCTCGCGACGATCCAGGCGGTCTATTTGCCTGAGCTCTTCCCGACGTCGGTTCGTATGCGCTGCAACGCCGTCTGTGTTGGAATAGCGAGGCTTACGACGGCTGTGGTTCCCTTCGGCGTTGTCTATCTCTTCAACAACTGGGGCGTCGCTGCGGTGCTGTCCACGATCGGCGGGCTACTTTTCGTGCAGGCCGTTACCATGGCGTTGCTTGGACGTGAAACTGGCGGACGTTCGCTCGAACTCGCGACCAATACAATGGCTCGACCGATGTCGGATTACGCGCCCGTCGAGGCGCCTGCGACCAAGGCGGTGCCATGAACAGTCGGGCTCCTGATTTCGATACGCGCGACGTCACCTCGGTCCGTAAGGCGGTGCGCTCCGGTGCTTATGTCGGCTACACGGCCGGCTTCGCACCGGATCGCGTGCAGGCGAACATCTGCATTCTTCCTCGAAGCCATGCGGAAGATTTCCTTCTGTACTGCCAACGCAATCCGCAGCCATGCCCCCTGATTGCCCGGTCGGATGTCGGCGATCCCTGTCTTCCCACCCTGGGGGAGGATATTGACATCCGCACCGATGTGCCGCGGTACCACGTCTTTCGCGATGGACAACTCGCGGAAGAAGTGACCGACATATCCCGGCTCTGGCAGAATGACCTGGTGACCTTCGCTTTGGGTTGCTCCTTTTCGTTCGAGTACGCCTTGGTGGAAGCGGGAATTGCGCTCAGGTATCTCGAGCGTGGCGAAGTGGCTGGCGTCTATGAGACGACGGTAGATACGATGCCTGCCGGTGACTTCCGTGCGAAGCTGGTGGTCACGATGCGACCGTTCGCGGCCAGGGAGGCTATTCGTGCCATCCAGATAACGTCGCGCTTTCCGAACGTTCATGGTGCTCCCGTTCATATCGGCGATCCCGGCTTGATCGGAGTGGACCTGTCGAAGAGGTACAGGGAGGTAGGTTCGGGAGAGGTGCTTCCGCACGAGATCCCGCTGTTCTGGGCCTGCGGCCTCACCCCGCAGCTTGCGACCGCGAACGCAAAGCCGCCCTTGTGCATCACGCACGCGCCGTCCTCCATGCTCATTACAGATCTGCGTAATGCTGGCCTCGCTTCCTTTTAGGCCCCGTCAATTCCGGAAGGGGTAAGGCATGAGAAACTTCGAGTCACCGGGGCGGTCGGAAGCCTTCGGCGGGAACGGCATGGCCGCTACTACGCACCCGCTCGCCACATTGGCCGCGATCGATGTGCTACGCGATGGCGGCAACGCCGTAGATGCAGCCGTAGCGGCGGGAGCGATGCTTGCCGTCGTCGAGCCGACCCAAACAGGTGTCGGCGGGGATTGCTTCGTCTTGTTGAAACGGGAAGGGCAGCCGGTCATCGCCCTTAACGGGTCCGGAGCTGCACCGGCTGCGGTAAGCATCGGCAGTCTCGCGAAAGCCGGAATCAGAACGCTCGATCCCGAAAGCGTCCACACGGTTACTGTTCCGGGCGCTGTACGCTCCTGGGCGCGGCTCACGGAGGACCACGGAACGTTCGATTTGGCGCGTCTTCTTGCACCGGCCATCGCGGCTGCGGAAAACGGTTATCCGGTCACCGAGCGACTGTCCCGGGACTGGAGCAGGCAGGTGCCGAAGCTGTCGCGTCTCGCCGCGACGACCTCGGTCTTTCTTCCCGCCGGGGAAGCGCCGAAGCCCGGCCAGCTGCACATGCAGCCGGCGCTCGCTTGCGCCCTCAAGGAGGTCGCCGCAAAGGGAGCGGACGTATTCTACGAAGGGTGGATCGCAGAAAGCATCGTGAAGACGCTTCGTTCGCTGGGTGGTTTTCACACGCTCGAAGATTTTGCCGCGTTCAGGCCCCGATACGAGACGCCGATATCGACATCCTATCGTGGCTACGAATTATGGGAATGCCCGCCTAACGGCTCGGGCGTCGCTGTCCTTGCCATGGCAAACCTGCTCGACCGATATATTGTCGCAGACTTCGCCCCGGTATCGGTCGAACGCTATCATCTGCTGTCCGAAATTGCCCGCATCGGCTATGCGGAGCGGGACGCCTTCGTCGGCGATCCCGATGCCGCACCAGTACCTGTCGAGCGTATGAAGAGCTCGGCCCGTGCCGACATCCTCAGCGGCCGGATATCGCAGAACTCGCGGCTGGTCGACGTCGTTCCGGTCGCGATGCCAGAACACAAGGACACGGTGTTTCTGTCCGTCGTCGACAAGGATCGTACCGCGGTCTCGTTCATCAACTCCATCTTCGACGATTTCGGCAGCGGCATCGTCGCCCCCGAGTGCGGGGTTCTCTTGCACAATCGCGGCTTCGGCTTTGTGCTCGAACCCGACCATCCGAATACGCTCGCGGGCGGCAGGCGTCCGATGCATACCATCCTGCCGGCCATGCTCACCCGCGACGGCGAGTGCGTGCTTTCCTTCGGCGTGACTGGTGGTCACTTTCAGCCGATTGGGCAGATCCAGATCCTGTCGAACCTGCTCGACTACAAGATGTCCGTGCAGGAAGCCATCGACCAACCGCGCATCTTTGCTCGCGGTGACGTGCTGGACGTCGAAGGAACCGTTCCGGCGCATGTTGTCGAAGGTCTCCGCGCTCTCGGGCACCGCCCGACGCCGGCGCCCAATCCACTTGGAACTGCCCAGGCGATCTGGATCGACCGGAAACGTGGGCTCCTAAGAGGCGGGGCAGATTCCCGTCGTGACGGCGTCGCACTAGGTTATTGAGAGACCAAATGTTCAAAATCCTCAGCGAAAACTTCTCCCTCCAACCCAACCCGAACTCCGTTCGTCAGGAAAAGTACGGCGACAACGGGCGCGGCGATATCCTCAGCCTCGCAGCCCTCGATCAGGCGCGGAAGGAGATCACCACCTGGCCCGGCTATCGTCCCACCGAGTTGCGGCGTCTGGACGGGCTGGCGAGCGCCGCGGGCGTTCGCACGATCCTCTATAAGGATGAGGGCGCTCGCTTTGACCTCGGCAGCTTCAAGGCCTTGGGCGGAGCCTACGCGGTGGCCTCCTTCCTGCAGCGCGAAGTAGAGGCGCTCACCGGCGAGCGCCCGAGCACGAAAGAGCTTGGGTCCGGATCGCTGAAAGACGTCACGACCGGCATGACGGTGACCTGTGCGACGGACGGAAATCACGGCCGGTCCGTGGCATGGGGCGCCCGCACTTTCGGGTGCCGGTGCGTGATCTTCGTGCACGCCACGGTGAGCCAGGGCCGCCGCGATGCGATCGCCGCCTACGGCGCTGAAGTACGCGTGGTCGACGGAAATTATGACGACGCCGTTCGCGAGGCTGCAGACACGGCAGCGCGAAACGGCTGGCAGGTGATCTCCGATACGTCTTACGAGGGATATACCGACATTCCCCGCTACGTCATGCAAGGGTACGGAGTGATGGTGGAGGAAGCCGTCGAGCAAATGCCGCGCGGTGCTTTTCCGACCCACGTCTTCGTGCAGGGCGGCGTTGGCGGCCTCGCTGCAGCCGTCTGCTCCTATCTTTGGGAGCGTTTCGACGAGAAGTCGCCCTTGTTCTACGTGGCCGAGCCCGAGACGGCACGATGCCTCTACCTTAGCGCGGCGGCGGGGCGGCCGACTGCCGACCACGGCTCGCTGGACACGATCATGGCGGGTCTTGCCTGCGGCGAGGTCTCCCTTCTGGCCTGGTCGATCCTCGATGCGGGCGCCGACGGCTTCTTCTCGATCACCGACGCATCCGCGGCGGAAACGATGCGCCTGCTTGCGGACGGTCGGTACGGCGATCATCCGATCGTCGCCGGTGAGTCCGCCGTCGCGGGTTTGGCTGCAGCACTTCTGGCGGCGGGCGATGCCGACGCCCGACATGCCATCAAGCTGACGGAAGAGAGCGTGGTGCTGGTCATCGGCACGGAAGGTGCAACCGATCCCGCCGTCTACGAGCGAATCGTCGGGAAGGCGCCCGAGCGCGTCGTGGCTGGCTGGTCGACCAGGAAGGAATTAGTGCAATGACGTCGTCTGGCTGGAACGAGCTTATTTTGCGTGAGATCGACGAAGATCGCGAGGCTCTCGTCGATCTGTGCCGTCGGTTGGTCGCGGCTCCGAGCATGAATCCGCCGGGGCGGACGACGGAAGTAGCGGACGAATTGCAGGCGTTTCTCCGGGGGAGGGGCTTGGCAAGCGAGCGGATCGCTGTTGTCGACGACGCCGCGAACGTTCACCTGACGCTGAGCGGCTCGGCGGAAGGAAAGCATGTGGTCTTCAACGCCCACATGGACACGATGCAGCCGGGCGACGAGTCAGCGTGGAGCGTGCCGCGTCTCGAGTTAACGCGCAAGGACGGTCGTCTTTACGGCCTTGGCATGGGCAACCTGAAGGGCGGTCTCGCCGCGATGGCCCTCGCGACGACCGTGCTTGCGCGGCATCGTGATCAGCTTCCGGGGAGCTTGAGCTTCACGGCCGTTTGCGACGAGGTCATGTTCGGCGGACGCGGCACCGAGCATCTCCTTGCGGTTCGGCCGGATCTTGCCGGCGACTTTATGATCAGCGCAGAAGGTCCCGGTTTTATGGATTTCGCTGTCGCGGAGAAAGGCCTTCTCTGGGTGGATGTTGAGGCAACCGGACCGGGAGGGCATTCGTCCCGCGCGCTGCGCGGCGAAAGCGCCGTCGGCAAGCTCGCCAACTTCATGGCGCAGGTCGATACCTTCAACGACGTCTTCGCGACCTTGCCCGAGGAACTCAAAGGCGTGACCGGCGGAGAGGGAAATCTGGGGCTTCGCTTGTCGGCCAACGCCGGCGTAATCCAGGCTGGCGAAGTGCGTAGCCTGGTCTCACCGTCCGCACTTGCCCGGTTTGATTTCAGACTTCCACCGGGCATCACTGCTGCAAGCGTCAAGCACCGCCTGCAGAAGATCGCCAGCACCGTTCCGGGAATCCGTCTATCGTATCCGAAGGAGTGGGATGCGAATTGGGAGGCGGCCGATAGCCCGTATGCAAAGAGCCTGATTCATGTGATTGCCAATGTGCGAGGAAAGACACCTCAGCTGGTCGTGCGGCTTCCAGGCAGCGATGCCCGTCACTGGCGGAACAAGGGTGTCCCGGCCGCATGTTTCGGACCACAGCCGACGTTGTCAGCTGGCGTTGACGACTATGCCAACGAGCAGGACGTTGTCGATTGCGCGAAGATCTATGCCCTTGCTGCGATTGATCTCATGAGTCTTCGCTGAGGAGGTGAATACTTCCTAGTCCAGGCCACGGCAATCGTCATGAAGATTCCGCTGACGGCGGATGCAGAATCGAAAGCGGTCGATCAATAACGGCCGCCGTCGCGCTTTTGCTGCGCGATCCACTCCGACAACGTCTTTTTCGGCGTCGGTCCTGAGGCCCGGCTTGGCGATGTTCTCGAGTTCTCGCCCGCGCCCCTTGCCGCGCGGGCTCGCTCCTTATCCGTCTTGTTCAAAGCAGTAATCGAACTTTCTGCAGCTTCCTTCTCGAGACGCAGCTTTTTCAACCGCGCCATCTTGTCGCGTTCTGCATCTGCTTCGGGTCCCTCGGACAAGAGCGTCCGTTGCTGAGCATCCTCCGCAGAGACCATGATTCCCACAATCGTCGTCTCTCCAAGCGCCTTGCAAGCTTCGAGCCGATGTAGTCCCTCGACCAGAACGAAGCGGTCTTCGTCGGGCCGGACGAGGATGGGGGTTTGTTGTCCGATTTCCAGAATGCTTCCAGCGATCTCCTCGACGACTTGGGGTTTGATTGCCTTCCTTCTTTTCACGGGAACGTAGATCTTCTCGATTGGGAAGCTTTCCGGTTTGGGCATAACGTCTACTCCGCTGTACAGGCCCGTCCGAAACGCATGCCGGGGAGGCGGGATTTTAGGAATGAAGCGCTCGGCTGCAATGGCAATATTAGCGCGCGCAGGATTGATCGGTGTGGGACCCGGGCGCATTCTGAGGCGGGCACCGCCAACGCGTGATTCTTCGGCGAGCGGTTGCGGTGAGGGTAGGCCATGCCTCTTGTTTCCACCCAGGATCGCGACGCGGTCCGTGTCATCACCTTCGCTAACGCCCCATTCGGCACCATGACGGCCGCCGGGGCGGCCGAGATGTTCGATGCGGTCGCCGCTGCAGGGATGGCCCCATCGGTGCGGGTCATTGTCATTACAGGGGGCCTACCCGGCATCTTCATCCGTCACTACGACGTTGGGGAACTCTCTGAGGCTGCAGATGCGATTGAGCGCGGAGCGCCTCGCGCCCCGCCGTCGCCTGGTCCTCGACCACCTGGTTTCCACGCGCTGACAGATGCGATTGCAGCGGTCGACAAGCCGGTCATTGCGGCTATCAACGGCCTGTGCATGGGAGGAGGCTTCGAGCTTTCGCTGGCCTGCGACCTGCGCATCGCCGGGAGCAGTGTCGCGGCGATCGGACTTCCGGAAACGCGCATCGGCATCTTTCCGGGTGGTGGCGGTACACAGCGTTTGCCCAGGATCGTTGGAGAGGCCAAGGCGCTCGAGATGATCCTCTGTGGCCTGACAGTGACGGGACTGCGCGCGCACGAAATCGGAATTGTGCATGAGGTTGTCGCCGATCCGCTCGCGCGTTTGGGCAGAAGCGGGCACTGGTCGTCTGGACGCGACTGATCTTGCCGAACGGCAATTCGATCGTGATCGAGAACCTTCCGGCCACGGATGTTGCAAGGCTATGCCGGGCTCGAGGATGAGGTGGACTTCCATACCTGGCAACTGCTCAAGGGCGTGGCGTTGGCGACGCTGATCGGAGTAGCGAACGATGCGGCCCATGGGAATGACCTGTCGTGGATTCGTCTCGAAGTATTCAATGAGCTCGTCGAGCTCATCCTGCGTTGGCCGCCGGTCTCGCTCGTCTGATTTTTCCGACGAGACCCAAATGCTTCAACGCGAAGCGCGCGAGGGCGAACCTCCTCGGCAGAAACCTCAATTCCGTGGACGGCCGCGGCGTGCGTCGCGAGTGTCCTGATGAAAGCCATATCGATTGCGAGGGTCGCCGGCCTGGCGCCTTCCTTCGCTCGCTTGCGGCCATATTCAACGGTCCAGCCGAGAGGTATCTTGGTGCATCCGAGCTCCTCCTTGAGCGCCTTCAGTACCGCCGCTTTGGATCGGCGTGGTGGGCGGCCGACGTCGCGCATGCCTTAAATGTGCAGATCAATGATGTCGCCGAAGGTCTTCGCTTTTACGGCAGCGCGCGGTTTGGGTGACCCGCTACGATCAATATTGCGCTCCACGTCGAGCGCCCATTCCTCGCCGTCCTTGCGGCGGCGAAAGGTCTCTGCCACATAACGGTTGTTGCGGCGAACTTGGACCCGCCAGTTTCCCGACGGCAACTGAGTAAAGGTGGCCATGGTCGTGTGCTTTTCCCAAACGGTGTGCGATACGTGTGCGTCGAGAGGTCAAAACGGGTACAAACGTGTGCAAATTCGGCAAGTTTGGCGGGTACTCGTTCTTGTTACATCCCATTGAGAACTTAAGGTAAATCATTGGAATCGCAAGACTATCGCTTTTCTGTGGCACCCATGATGGACTGGACCGACCGGCATTGCCGGGTCTTCCATCGGCTGATGTCGCGGCGTGCGCGGCTTTATACTGAGATGCTGACGACCGGCGCCATCATCCATGGCGACCGGGCGCGGCTGCTCGGCTTCGACGCCAGCGAGCATCCGGTGGCGCTGCAGCTCGGCGGTTCCAATCCGCGCGATCTGGCGACCGCTGCAGAGATCGGCGAGCAGTTCGGTTACGACGAGATCAACCTCAATGTCGGCTGTCCCTCCGATCGGGTGAAGGATGGCCGCTTCGGTGCCTGCCTGATGGCCGAGCCCGCGCTGGTCGCCGAAGGCGTTGCGGCGATGAAGCGCGCGGTGCGGATTCCCGTCACGGTGAAATGCCGGATCGGCATCGACGACCAGGATCCGGAAGTCGCGCTCGATACGCTGGCCCGCGGGGTGGTTGCGGCGGGCGCGGACGTGCTCGTCGTGCACGCGCGCAAGGCCTGGCTCAACGGACTGTCGCCGAAAGAGAACCGCGACATCCCGCCGCTCGACTACGGTCGGGTCTATCGCCTCAAGGCGGCGTTGCCGGATGTGCCCATCATCATCAACGGCGGCATCACCAGCCTTGCGGAGGCAGAGCAGCATCTGGCGCACGTCGATGGCGTGATGCTGGGGCGGGCGGCCTATCAGGAGCCGTGGCGGCTGCTCACCGTCGATTCCGAGCTGTTCGGCGAGACTGCGCCGCACGCGACGATGAAGGACGTGTTCGCGGCGATGCTGCCCTATATCGAGCGGCAGCTTGCCGAGGGCACGCGGCTGCATTCGATCACGCGGCATTTCGTCGGTGCCTTCCATGGCGTCCCCGGTGCGCGTGCGTTCCGCAGGCACCTCGCGGAGAACGGCGTTCGGCCGGGGGCTGACATCGACGTGCTGCGCGAGGCGATCGCACGCGTTGACGATCGCGCGCCGGCGGCGGTCGCGGCCTGAGGGCGCTCGTTACGGCTTGCGCTGACGCCGCGTGACGTCCTGTGCGACCTTCAGGAAATTGAACAGATGCGACATCCGGTTGTCGCGCCGGTAGTTCAGCGACAGGGCAGTGCCTGGATTGTGTCCTTCATAGGCGCGGTAGGCGACGCCGGGCCGCTCCGCCTCCGAGACCGATTTCGGCACCAGCGCGATGCCGACGCCGACCGACACCAGGCTGATCGCGGTCTGGTAGTCTTGGGCCAGCACCTGCGATTTCGGAATGAAGCCTTCTTCGAGGCAGATGTTGAGGATGTGGTCGGCGAAGCTCGGGCGCGGCTTGCGCGGGTAGAGGACGAACGTCTCGGCCTTCAGCGCCGCCAGCCGCGGGACCCTTTGATCGAGCAAGGGCGAAGTGTCGGAGAGCGCGAGGATCAGCGGCTCCTGCAGCAGCGGCTCCGACTTCAGCTCCTCGTCGTCGAGCGAGGGGCGGGCGATGGCGATATCGATCTCGCGCTGGATCACCGCGCGCTTCTGCTCGGCGTTGTTCATCGCCGACAGCGCGAGCTCGACGTCAGGATAGGCCGAACGAAACGCCTGGATCACGCTCGGCAGCACGCCATAGGTCGCCGAGCCGACGAAGGCGACGCGCAGGTGCCCGGAAAAGCCTTCGCCGATCCGCTTGATCTCGCGGTGCGTCCGGTCGAGCCGCTCCAGCACGTCGCGCGCACGTTCCAACAGAACGCTGCCAGCCTGGGTCAGCCGGATCTGGCTGCGGCTCCGGTCGATCAGCATGACGCCGAGATCGCTCTCGAGTTGCGCAATCTGCCGGCTGAGCGGCGGCTGCGCGATCGCAAGCCGCGATGCGGCGCGGCCGAAATGCAATTCCTCGGCGACGGCGACGAAATAGACCAATCGCCTGAGATCCATGACATCGTCGCGATCGGTCACGGCTAGCCGAACGTCTGCTCGCGCGCTTCCGGGGAAGCTGCGGAAAAATCCTGCCGGGTTCGATATCGCGTGGTCATGTGCGCACGATCGAGACGATGGTTCCGACGCGAAGACTGGGCGTGGGTCCGTGGATTGTCAATTGTCCGCGGGAACGACGCCATCCGGCTAGTCCTTCCGGGCGAAGGCGCGGATCTTGTCCTCGTCGACCTCTACGCCGAGACCGGGGCCATCAGGAGCGCAGATCTCGAACTCGTCGAACCTGATCGGGTTGACGACCAGATCCTCCACGAGGATTCGCGGACCGAAATGCTCGGTGCCCCATTCGAGCCTCGGCAGGGTGGCGAAGGCGGCGAGATGCGCCGCCGCGCCGATGCTGCTCTCCAGCAGGCAGCCGCCATAGAGTTCGAGCCCGTGGGCGGCCGCGACCGCAGCGGCGCGCTTCATCTCGAACAGGCCCCCGCTCTTCACGAGCTTCAGCGAGTAGACGCTGCCGCAGCCCATCGCGCCCGCGCGCGCGATTTCCTCCTTGGTGAAAGCCGCTTCGTCCACCAGCAGCGGAATCGAGGTGCGGGCCGCGACACGCGCCATCGCTTCCAGTTGCAGCGCCGACACCGGTTGTTCGATCAGGGCCACATCCAGCTCCTCCAGCGCCGGCATGAAGCGGATGCATTCGGCCTCGGTCCAGCCCTGGTTGACATCGACGATCAGGCGCACCTCGTCGCCGAGCCCGGCGCGCAGCGCTTGCAGCCGTTTCAGATCGACCTGCGGCCGGTTGAAGCCGAACTTGATCTTGAACTGGCGGTGTTCGCGGCGCCGCAGCTTCTCCCTGGCTTCCTCGACCTCCTGGCCGCTGTCGCCCGACGCCAGCGCCCAGATCACCTCCATGCGTTCGCGCACCGCGCCGCCGAGCAGCGCGCTGGCGGGCAGGCTGAGCGTCTTGCCGGCGGCGTCGAGCAGGGCGGACTCGATGGCGCCCTTGGCGGCGAAATTGCGGGTGGCGGCCTTGCTCATGTGCAAGGCATTGGCTTCGAAGGCGAGGGCAGGCTGTCCGAGCAGCGCCGGCGCCAGATAATTCGTGACCGCGGCCTTGATCGACTCCACGCTCTCCTCGGCCCAGCGCGGCCCGCCGAGCGTCGAGGCTTCGCCGATGCCCGTCACGCCGTTGTCGAGCAGCACGCGCACCAGCACGTAGCCCTGATGGGTGACCTCGGTGTTCGAGAGCTTGTGCCGGCGGCGGGTCGGCGCCTCTACGATGGTGGCGCGGATACTGCGGATCGCAGTGTCCTTTGCGTGAGCCTGCACTCGCTCCACGGGTTCGGCGATTTCGATCACGGCACGACTCATATGTCCTCGCAGGTCAGTTCAGAATGGGCCCTGCCAGGCTGATGGGCCTGGCAGGACGTAACGGGTACTACTCGGCCGCGACGAGCCGTTCGACGGCCGCTTTCTTGAGCTTGAAGTCGAAGTTGAGAACCAGATCGGTGTCGGCGCCGGCGGGGGCCTTGGCGAACTTGCCGATCAGGCTCTGCTTCACGGCGAACACCGAGTCGTTGTCGAGATACTTGGTCTCGGAATCGTAGATCTGCGAGATCAGCGATTGATATCCGTCCTTCGCAAGCATGAAATGGATGTGGCCCGGACGCCAGGGATGGTGGCCCATATATTTCAACAGCTCGCCGCCGGCGCCGTCATAGGGGATCGGGTAGGGCTCGGGGCGGAGCGCCACGAAGGCATATTCGCCGTTGGCGTCGGTCGTGAAGCGTCCGCGCAGATTGTAGGCCGGCTGTTCCGGATCCTGCAGGTCGTAGAGGCCGTTCGGCGCGTCTTCCCAGACGTCGATCGTGACGCCCTCGATCGGCCGCCCCGCGGTGTCGCTGATGCGCCCTGAGACCTTGACGGTCTGCGCGTTGTCGAACGTCTTCTTGATGATGGAGGCGCCCTTGGGTAGCACCGGCGGGTTTTCCCGGTAGAACGGTCCGAGCACGGTGGATTCGCTCTCGCCGTCGGTGACCCGGTGATCGAGCATGTCGACCAGCACCTCGACGCCGAGGATGTCGGCGATCAGGATGAACTCGTTGCGCTTCTCGTCCGAGATGTCGCCCGCGCGGCGCAGGAATTCGCATGCGGCGAACCACTCGGCGAAAGTCAGGTCGACCTCCTTGCAGAAGTCGTGCATGTGGCGGATCAGGCTTGTCATGATCTGACGGTTGCGATCCGGAATGTCCTTCGAGAGCGCGGCGATCACGTGGTCGGTGATGGTGTCCTTGTTGACGTTCAGCATGGTCGTTCCTCCTTTTCTTGCAGTTTGCTCAAACTTGCATCCCCGTTTTCGGGAATATCGGTTGCTGGTCTCACCAGACAAATTCGTAAGCGGCATTCTCCAGCGTTGCGGGCGCAGGGTGCGGATCGGCAAGGCCGCCGAAGCGGCCGCGGAAGAACAGCAGCGGCTTCTTGCTGGGCTCCAGCGACATCTCGCGGACCTGGCCGAGGAAGATCGTGTGGTCTCCGGCGACGATCTCATCGGCGAGATCGGTCACGAAGTATGCCGCCGCGTTGGCGATCACAGGCAGGTCGTTGCGGCGTTCGAAGACGTTGCAGAGATCGAGCCTTGGCTTGCCGGCGAAATGCCAGGCGAAATCCTCCATGCCCTCGGCGAGAATGCTGACCGCAAAGCGGCCGGTGTTCTGGATGTTGCAGAGCATCTTCGCGCTCTTCGCGATCGAGATTGCGACCAGCGGCGGATCGAGCGAGACCGACATGAAGGCGTTGGCCGTCATGCCGTGATCACGGCCCTCGCAATGCGTCGTGATGATGGTGACGCCGGTGCCGAACTGGCCACAGGCATTGCGCAACTCTCGCGGATCGATGGCGGTCATTGGCTTGCGACCTCGAGTTGGGCCAAACCGGATCGGTTGGCCGGTGGCGCGGTCACGATATCTCGCCAGTTTTCCAGCGTCGCCGCGGCGGCGGCAAGGCCGGATCGTCGCAAGGCGCGAATCCGGCTGCTGGAGACGATCTCGCCATCGCCACAGCGCACCGGCGGCAGGATGCGCGTGTTGAAGTGCTGCCGCAGCAGCAGCGCGGTGCCGCCCTTGCAGGACCCGAAGCGGAAATCCTCGCCGACGATGACTTCGCGTGGTCGCAGAAGCTGCAATTCGGCGAGGAAATCGAGCGCGGTGCGCCGGACGTAGATCTGGTTGAAATCGGCGACGACGACGTGGTCAGGCGCGAATGTTGCGATGCGCTCCAGCTTTTCGCGAAGCGAGATCAGCGGCTCGGCCTGGCCGAAATACACTTTGGGCGGCGGATCAAAGGTGTAGACCACGGCTGCAATGCCGCGGCGCCGCGCTGCCGCGATGGTCTGCCGCAGCAGTTCCTGATGGCCGCGGTGGACGCCGTCAAATGCGCCGATGGTCACGACACAGGCGTCGAGGGCCAATTCCCCATCGCGATGGAAAGCGACAGCGCTGCTGTCAAAACCCTTGCCCATGGTTCGCTCCCTTGCCGTGCTGCATCAGCTGCGGCGTTGCGCCGGCCGAACGATCCTTGCCGTCCGGTCCGTGCCATCGAGTCATAGCCCGAGCCGGGCCGGTCTGCGCGGTATGGTGTGATACCTTTCGCCCGCTCCGGGTCAGCGCGTAGCGTTTCCTCCGATGTCACGCCGTCCAAGAGCGTGACGAGATGGTCTTAGGGCCGGTGCGGGAAGCGCGGCCGGTCCAACGACACCAGCGGAGGAGAAACCCATGACTACAGCAGCTGCCCTGCGGGCCGACGTGCCAGCGTCAACCACCAGCGTCTATACCGGTGCGGAATTCCTGGACAGCATCCAGGACGGCCGGGAAATCTACATCTACGGCGAGCGCGTCAAGAACGTCACCCAGCATCCCGCCTTTCGCAATTCGGCGCGGATGGTGGCGCGCTGGTACGACCGCTTCCATGAGAAGAAGGATCAGATCGGCGTCCTGACCGACACCGGCTCGGGACAGCTGACCCATCCGTTCTTCCTCGGCTCGAAAACGGCCGACGACCTCGTCAAGGGCCGCGATGCGATCGCCGAATTGCAGAAGGTTGCGTTCGGCTGGATGGGCCGCTCGCCGGACTACAAGGCGTCGTTCCTCGGCACGCTGGGGGCGAATTCAAGCTTCTATGGCGATTACGCCGGCAATGCGAAAAAGTGGTACGCCCGGACCCAGGAGCGTCTGGACTTCTGGAATCATGCCATCGTCAATCCACCGATCGATCGCGACCGCGCCATCGAGGAGGTGCGCGACGTCTTCATGCATGTCGAGAAGGAGACCGACGCCGGCCTGATCGTGTCGGGCGCGAAGGTGGTGGCGACCGGCTCGGCGCTGACGCACTACAATTTCATCGCCCACTACGGCATTCCGATCAAGGACAAGTCGTTTGCGCTGATCTTCACGGCGCCGATGGATGCCAAGGGCATCAAGCTGATTGCCCGCTCGTCCTACGAATTCACGGCGGCGGCGACCGGCTCGCCGTTCGACTATCCGCTGTCCAGCCGCTTCGATGAGAACGACTCGATCCTCGTGTTCGACAAGGTGCTGGTGCCTTGGGAGAACGTCTTCATCTATGGCGACGTCGACAAGATCAACCAGTTCTTCCCGGCCTCGGGCTTCATCCCGCGGTTTACGCTGCACGGCGTGACGCGGCTTGCCGTCAAGCTCGACTTCATCGCCGGCCTGTTCTCGATGGCGGTCGAGGCGACCGGGTCAAAGGACTTCCGCGGCGTGCAGACGGCGGTGGGCGAGGTGATCGCCTGGCGCAATCTGTTCCACGGCATTGCCGACGCGATGGTGAAGTCGCCGATCGCCTGGCAGGGAACCGATGGCTACAACCTGCCGAACCTGAACTACGGGCTGGCCTATCGCGTGTTCGCGCCGATGGCCTATCCGCGGATCAAGGAATTGATCGAACGTCATGTCGCGAGCGGCCTGATCTATCTGCCGTCGAGTTCGGCCGACCTGGAGAGCGAGGCGATCCGGCCCTATCTCGACCGCTTTGTGCGCGGCTCCAACGGCTATGCCGCGATTGACCGGATCAAGCTGCTGAAGCTGCTCTGGGACGCGGTCGGCTCCGAGTTCGGCGGCCGGCATGAACTCTACGAGCGCAACTATGCGGGCAATTACGAGAATCTGCGCGTCGAGACGCTGATGGCCGCGAGCGCCACCGGCGACCTCGGCGCCATGCAGGATTTCGTGCGCAACTGCATGAGCGACTACGACGTCTCCGGTTGGACGGCGAAGGACCTCGTCAACCCCGACGACATCAACCTCGTCAGCCGCGGTTTGGTGCAGGGCTGACGATCTGTTAGACGGATCAATGGAGCCGCCACAGTTGCGTGGCGGCTCTACGCCGTTCCATCTTGTCGTAGAAGGGTTCACTTGTCATGCTGTTCCACGTCGAAATGGATGTGCGGATTCCGCACGATCTCCCGGTCGAGAAGGTCGACGCGCTGAAGGCTGCGGAACGCGTCCGCGCCATGGAACTGCAGCGTACGGGGGCCTGGCGCCATCTGTGGCGGGTGGCGGGGCGCTACGCCAATGTCAGCATCTTCGACGTGTCCGGCGCGCAGGAATTGCACGACATCCTGTCCAGCCTGCCGCTGTTTCCGTTCATGGAGATCGAGGTCACGCCGCTGTGCCGGCACCCGTCGTCGATCCACGACGACGATCGGTAGCGGTGGGGTAGGCGCCGTCGCGCTAGTCGACGGCCGTGCGCGCGCGCCGGTGGCGGCTCGAGGTGCTGATGCTGCCGGTGACGTCGGGGTAGCCGGTCAGGCTCAGTGTGTCGGCGCGAACGCCCCAGCTCTCGAGCCGGTCGAGGAAGCTCATGCCGAGCAGGTTGGTCTTCATCTGCCCGCGCTGCACCACCAGCGCCGGCACCGATTTCTCGACCAGCTTGCCGACCGCGAGCCGGTCGAGCGTCAGCCGCGCCGCCTTGGTGTGACCGCCGGCAGTCTCGAGGTCGACATTGTATTCGAGCATATCGATCGGCAGCCCGATCGCTTTCGCGGTTTCCCAGGTCAGCACGACCGAAGTCGCGCCGGTGTCGATCACCATTGGGGCGCTGACGCCGTTGATCTTAGCGCGGAACGCGAACTCGCCGCCCTGGCCGCGCGCGATCTGCACCGCGGGGGCGGAGCTGGAGGTCGAGGCTGAGGCGGTGATGCTGCGGCCGAAGATCTGGGTCAGATTCTCCCTGGCGCGGGCGATCTGCTCGGGGTCGCCATAGGCAACAACGGCGCCGGCGGTTGCCATCAGCAGCACGATGACGAGGAGGATACGGGTCACGGCGCAACTCCCGCCGCAGCGCCGATCACGCGCGCTTCGGACGCGGCTCCATGCGCTCGAGCCCAGCCTCGGCCATGCGCGCCGGCAGCGTCGCCATCACCGACAGCCGCTCCGCGCGGTCCATCTTGTGCCAGCGCGCGATCTCCGGGAGCGTGCGGCCACAGCCGAAGCAGAGCTTCGTCCTGGGGTCCATCATGCAGACTGCGATACACGGCGTCTCTGAGCTCATTGTTCAAGTGTTGAACGGTTTCGGCGGCCAGTGCAAGCCGGCTGGTGTGGGATGCTGCATCACGCCACGGCTTTTTGTCGCGAGCATGGTCCTGGCGCGAACGCCTTGGGTTTATTGCCGAAGCGTTTTCGAGCGAAGTGGATACCGGTTCGCGTGAAGAAAACGCGTCAGAACCAAAATCTAGAGCCCCGTTCCGAATCCATCGGAACGGAAAGGGCTCTAGCGATAACCGCGTCACGATCTTCCGCGACATGCTCTACAATCCGGTGCCGGCACTCATGATCGACTTGCGGCGCACGCGTTTCCGGTCGGCGCCCATCGCGGGCTCGACGGGCTCCGGCGGCTGCATCGGCGGCGCTTCTTCAGTCATCGGCGCCAGCGCGCTCATCACCCGTTCCGGCGGCAAGGTGACGATCACCTCGGTACCGATGCGCAGCTTCGACTTCAGCGTGAAGGTGCCACCATGCATGTCGATCAGGCTTTTCGCGATTGGCAGGCCAAGGCCCGCGCCCTGTTCCGCCGACTTGATCGAGTTGGAGCCCTGGCCGAAGGAGGCCAGCACGACCGGGATCTCGTCCTCGGCGATGCCGCTTCCAGTATCCTTGACGCTCAGATATTGCCCGCCCGACGCGGTCCAGCCGACCTTCAACCAGATTTCGCCGCCCTGCGGCGTGAACTTGATCGAGTTGGAGAGCAGGTTGAGCACGACCTGGCGGATGGCGCGCTCGTCGCCCCAGATCCTGGGCATGCCGTGCTCGAACACCTCGTGGATGGTGATGCCGCGGCTGGAGGCGCGCAGCTTCAGGAGATGGTGGCAGTCGGCGACGACATGCACCAGCGCCACGGCCTCTTCGTTCAGCTCGTAGCGGCCGGCCTCGATGCGTGACAGGTCGAGGATCTCGTTGATGAGATTGAGCAGGTGCACGCCGGAATTATGGATGTCGGCGGAATATTCCTTGTAGACTGGCACGGTATGCGCGCCAAAAATCTCGCTCTTCATCACCTCGGAGAAGCCGAGGATCGCGTTGAGCGGCGTGCGCAGCTCGTGGCTCATCTGGGCGAGGAAGCGCGACTTGGCGACGTTGGCGGACTCGGCGCGGTGCCGTGCCTCGTCGGAGATCGCCTTGGCCTGTTCCAGCTCGCCGATCAGCGCATCCTTTTCGGCGCGGGCCTCCAGCGTCGCCAGCGTGGTCGAATGCAGGCGGTGCGCGAGCAGGGCAAAATAGCCTTCGGCTGCAAGTGCGAGCAGTGCCAGCACGTAATTGTCGAACGCGCCGTTGAGCACGAGGTCGAGCGCGATCCCGACCGTCACCGGAACGGTCGCCGCAAGTGCTGCGATCGGCAGGCTCGCGGCCAGCATGCTGGAGACCGCGATCACCAGCAGCATCAAAAACATCATCAGCGTGTTGGAGGCGAGGTCGCGCCCGGCGGGGTGTATCAGGATCGCGGTCCAGCACAGGCCGTAGAGCAGGTCGAGCAGCACGAAGCGTGTCCGCCATTTGCGGGTGACCGCGACGGAGATCGGTTCGGCGAGGAAGCGGGAACAGCTGCGGATGATGGCGAGATGGACGCAGAGGATGCCGACCGTCCAGGCGCCGGCGACGATCGGCTTCATCCAGAGGCCAAACAGCACACCGGTTGCCACCACGAGCAGCATCACGACGTAGGACGCCGACATGCGGGTCTGGGCGTATTGGCGGAGCAGTTCGGCGTCGAACGCCGGGCGGGTTCCACTGGTTGACGTTAACCGATCCCGCGCCTCGCGCACCCGCTGCGCGGCGACGCGCCGGCTGTTCACCGGCACCGTCACCTGAGGTCCTGCCGGAAGCGCTACAACTTCAGGCTTTTCTGCGGGATTACTCATAAACAACACAAATCCTGCCAGCGAACCGCGCGGGCCTTTTGCATTGTCTATCTGTGACGCTAAATCATTAAGCGTTGCCTTAAAGAGCTAAGGAAAAGCGTAAACGGGAAGTTAAATTAACTTTTGCGCGGGGGTCCCGCTGTTGTGCGAGGGCGGGTGCACATGCGCACGCCGGGTCTGACAATTCCATGCTCTCATGGCCGGGCTTGTCCCGGCCATTTACGTCTTGCTTCTCGTTGGATCCAAACCCGTGGATGCCCGGGACAAGCCCGGGCATGACGAGATGGTGGAAAGTGTTACCGCTGCAGACGGGCCAGCAGGCTCGACGTGTCCCAGCGCTTGCCGCCCATCTTCTCGACCTCGGCATAGAACTGGTCGACCAGCGCGGTGGCGGGCAGGGTGGCGCCGTTGCGGCGGGCCTCCGCCAGCGCAATCGAGAGGTCCTTGCGCATCCACTCGACCGCGAAGCCGAAATCGTACTTGCCCTCGTTCATGGTCTTGTAGCGGTTCTCCATCTGCCAGGACTGCGCCGCGCCCTTGGAGATGGTCTCGATCACGGCGGCGACGTCGAGGCCGCTCTTCTTGGCAAAGTGGATGCCCTCGGACAGGCCCTGAACCAGACCTGCGATGCAGATCTGGTTGACCATCTTGGTGAGCTGGCCGGCGCCCGCCGGTCCGAGCAATTTGCACATCCGCGCGTAGGCGCCGGTGATGATCGGCTCCGCGCCCGCATAGGCGTCCTCGCTGCCGCCGCACATCACCGTCAGCACGCCGTTCTCGGCGCCGGCCTGGCCGCCCGACACCGGCGCGTCGACGAATTTGAAGCCGGCCTTGGTGGCGGCGGCATCGAGCTCGCGGGCGACCTCGGCGGAGGCGGTGGTGTGATCGACGAAGGTCGCGCCCTTCCTGATCCCGGCGAAGGCGCCGTCGGAGCCGATCGTGACCGAACGCAGGTCGTTGTCGTTGCCGACGCAGCACATCACGAAATCCTGGCCTTCGGCGGCGGCTTTCGGGGTCGGCGCGGTCTTGCCGCCGAACTTGTCGGCCCATTCCTTCGCCTTCGCCGCGGTCCGGTTGTACACGGTGACCTCATGGCCGCCTTTTTTCACGAGGTGTCCCGCCATCGGGAAACCCATCACGCCGAGACCGAGAAAAGCGACTTTAGCCATATCTGTTACCTTGTGATTTGCCGTGGTGATCGCCCTTCGCTCGCCGGCAAATTCGCGGCGGGCAGGGCATTCCGTCCATGGAAGGAGCCGCACCATACCCCCTGTGCAGCGGAGGGCAACGGCCTTGGTGGGATGGCAGAAGGCGGTTTTGTGCTAGGATTGGCCTACCAACGAACTTCACAAAAAAGGGAGTGTATCGCATGGGCATGAGCGTCGGTGTGCTCGATCATTTCAATATCCGGACTCGGAATCTCTCCGCCACGGTGCGGTTCTATGAGGACATTCTGGGCCTGGAAAAGGGCGCGCGGCCGAACTTCGCGTTCCCCGGTGCGTGGATGTACAGCGAAGGCAAGGCGGTCGTGCATCTGGTCGATATTTCGGCGACCGACGAGGCACAAAAGCCCGACTCGGGCGTCGTCCATCACGTCGCCTTTGCCAGCCAGGGCTTCGATGGGATGCGGCAGCGGCTTCAGTCCAAGGGGATGGAATTCGACTCGCGCCAGGTTCCCGGCGGCGATCTCTGGCAGATCTTCGTCAACGACCCGAACGGGGTCATGATCGAGCTGAACTACGAGGCCGCCAAGGAAGGTGGCTCGGCCGCGCCGGCCGAGCGGCGGGACGACGTCGGAGCGAGGTAGCCTTTTGCGCTGCAACGCTCTATGGGTCGGTCTCTTGAACTTTCCAGGAGATGCGCGGTGAGCGTGACGCAGCAACAGGTTCTCGATTGCCTTGCCAAGGTGATGTCGCCACGCGGCACGGCCTTGACCAACGCCAATGTGCTGTCGGCGATCACGGTCACCGACGGCAAGGTGTTCTTCTCGATCAATGTCGATGCCGCGGAGGCCCGCGCCTGGGAGAGCGTGCGCGCGCAGGCCGAGAACGCCGTGCGCGCCATTCCCGGCGTCAGCGTCGCGATGATCGCGTTGACCGCCGAGCGTAAGGCGGGCGGGGCGGCACCGGCGCCGCGGCCGGCCGGCGGCGTCCCGCCGGCGTCCGCCCATCGCCATCCACATCCGCCCGGCGGGCAATCGCCGATGGCCCGGCAGGCCGAGATCCCCGGCATCTCCGCCGTCATCGCCGTCGCCTCCGGCAAGGGCGGCGTCGGCAAGTCGACCACGGCGCTCAACCTCGCGCTCGGCCTGCGCGACCTCGGCCTGCGCGTCGGGCTGCTTGACGCCGACATCTACGGCCCGTCGGTGCCGCGGCTGACCGGCATCCGCGAGAAGCCGCAGCTCAATGACGACAAGAAGATGGTCCCGCTGCAGCGCTTCGGCCTGTCGATCATGTCGATCGGCTTCCTGGTCGAGGAGGACACCGCGATGATCTGGCGCGGGCCGATGGTGATGTCGGCGATCACCCAGATGCTGCGCGACGTCGCCTGGGGCACGCTTGACGTGCTCGTGGTCGACATGCCGCCCGGCACCGGCGATGCCCAGCTCACGCTGGCGCAGAACGTCCCGCTCAAGGGCGCCGTCATCATCTCGACCCCGCAGGACCTTTCGCTGATCGACGCCCGGCGTGGGCTTGCGATGTTCAAGAAGGTCAACGTGCCGGTGCTCGGCATCGTCGAGAACATGAGCTATTTCCAGTGCCCGCATTGCGGCACCCGCTCGGATATCTTCGGCCATGGCGGCGCCCGCCACGAGGCCGAGAAGCTGGGGGTGCCGTTCCTCGGCGAGATCCCCCTGCACATCGCGATCCGCACCGCCTCCGATGCCGGCAACCCCGTGGTCGAGAGCGAACCGGACGGCCCGCACGCGGCGATCTACCGCGCGATCGGCGGCAAGGTCCGCGAGCAGCTGCAAGGCGTCATCGCGGCAGCCTGAGCCTGCGCTGCTGTCCCGCTGGGCCGATTGGCCGCGAAGCGTCGGGAGCGCGGCGGCTTTCTTCACAGGCCCGTGCCGTTGGTGCCTTTGGACGATTGCTGAATCGGTTCCGGCCTGTATGTTTATGCAGGAGTGGCCGAATCGTACCATCCTTCGATCAGCGGAAGGCGGCCGCGGGTGAAGCCAAACTGCGGGAAGGGGCCGTGAGGCGACCATCGACATGGCAGCATCACGCGAAGCAAACAAACAGCACCGCAAACATCTGACGCGGGAGAAGCGCGCAGAGGCCTCCCGGCTTGCGTTCAACATGGCCAAGAAATCCGACTCGATCGGCGAGGCTGCCGAGGTGATCGCCAAGACGTATGGCGTCAGCAAGACAACTGCGCAAAGCTGGATCCGGCGCGGGCGGTATTTGGCTGATCAAGCCAAGAAGGCGAGAGAGACGACGCGGCGCTGATTGCTCCGGTAACCCCCGGCGGTTGAGAGCGGGCCGGACGGCCCGCACGCGGCGATTTACCGCGCGGTCGGCGGCAGCTCCGCGGCCACCTGCCAGGCGTCATCGTCGCTGCCTGAAGGCGCATTTTCCGGCTGATTTCCAGCCTCATCAGACTTTCGTTTAATTGGCGCGGTCATGCCATTGTCGCGTTTCCGTGAAGCCACCTTCCGTGTTAAAGGGCCGACCAGAGCGCCTCGGCAAGCCTTCACGCGCCTGCCGGAGAGCTGCTTGCGGTCACTGGGAAACGCCCCTGAAGGAGAAGTCTTACGATGAAGCGTCGTGATTTTTTGAAAGTTTCTGCGGCCGGTGCTGCCGCGACGGCGGTTGCCGCGCCGGCGATCGCGCAGTCCTCGCCTGAAATCAAGTGGCGCCTGACCTCGAGCTTCCCGAAGTCGCTGGACACCATCTATGGCGGTGCCGTCGAGCTGTCGAAGTACGTCGCGGAGATGACCGACAACAAGTTCCAGATCCAGGTGTTCGCGGCGGGTGAAATCGTCCCCGGCCTGCAGGCGCTGGACGCGACCTCCAACGGCACGGTCGAGATGTCGCACACCGTCGCCTACTACTATGTCGGCAAGGACCCGACCTTCGCGATCTACGCGTCGGTGCCGTTCGGTCTCAATGCCCGCATGCAGAACTCCTGGTGGTATCAGGGCGGTGGCCAGGAGCTCGGCAACGAGTTCTTCAAGAAGTTCGGCGTGATCGGTTTCCCGACCGGTAACACCGGCACCCAGATGGGCGGCTGGTTCCGCAAGGAGATCAAGACCGTCGCCGACATGTCGGGCCTGAAGATGCGCATCGGCGGCATTGCCGGCCAGGTGCTGCAGAAGGTCGGCGTGGTGCCGCAGCAGCTCGCCGGCGGCGACATCTATCCGGCGCTCGAAAAGGGCACCATCGACGCGGCCGAATGGGTCGGTCCCTATGACGACGAGAAGCTCGGCTTCCAGAAGGTCGCGAAGTACTACTACTATCCGGGCTTCTGGGAAGGCGGTCCCACCGTGCACTCCTTCGTCAACCTGGAGAAGTGGAACGCGCTGCCGAAGAACTATCAGGCGATCCTGGCCAACGGCGCCGCCAACGCCAACAGCTGGATGGCCGCGCGCTACGACATGCAGAATCCCTCGGCGCTGAAGCGGCTGGTTGCCGGCGGCACGCAGCTGCGTCCGTTCACCAACGAGGTGCTCGAGGCCTGCCTCAAGGCGACCAACGAGCTTTGGGGTGAAATCTCGGCCAAGAATGCCGACTTCAAGAAGTCGATCGAGGCCATGCAGGCCTACCGCTCGGACCAGTATCTGTGGTGGCAGGTCGCCGAATACACCTTCGACAGCTTCATGATCCGCTCGCGCACCCGCGGCTGATCGGCGTCTAGCCTTTTGGACGAGCGTTCGCGCGACGCGAACGCATTGCCCGGCCTCCGCAAGGAGGCCGGGTTTTTTGCGTCTGGCATTCGTGAAGGGGATGTTCCATGCTCGCATCCGAAGCCTCGGCACGAAGGCGGCGTGTGATCGGTCACCGGTCATGACGGCAAAAAGAAAAGCGGCGCGACGATCGAAAGCAGTCGACGCTCGGACAACACAATCGAACAGGGCAGGATTCAAATGAAGCGAAGAGATTTCATCAAGGTCACGGGTCTGGGCGTCGCCGGCGCCGCCACGGTCGCAGCTCCCGCGATCGCGCAGTCGATGCCGGAACTCAAGTGGCGCTTGACGACGAGCTGGCCGAAGTCGCTCGACACGCTGCACGGCGGCGCCGAGCTGATGGCGAAGGCGGTCGGTGAAGCCACCGACAACAAATTCCAGATCCAGACCTTTGCCGCCGGCGAGATCGTACCGGGCCTGCAGGTGCTCGACGCCGTGCAGAACGGCACCGTCGAGATGGGGCACACCGCGCCCTATTATTATTTCGGCAAGGACCCGACCTTCACCTTCGGCTCCGCGGTGCCGTTCGGGCCCAACATGCGCCTCAACCAGGCCTGGTTCATGCTGGGCGGCGGCAAGGACCTGCTCAACGAGTTCTACAAGAGCTACAACGTCACCTCGCTGCTCGCCGGCAACACCGGCTGCCAGATGGGTGGCTGGTTTCGCAAGGAGATCAACAGCGTCGACGATCTCAAGGGCCTCAAATTCCGCATCGGCGGCTTTGCCGGCAAGGTGATGCAGAAGCTCGGCGCGGTGCCGCAGCAGCTCGCCGGCGGCGACATCTATCCGGCGCTGGAGAAAGGCACCATCGATGCGGCCGAGTGGGTTGGTCCCTACGACGACGAGAAGCTCGGCTTCTACAAGGTCGCGCCGAACTACTACTTCCCCGGCTGGTGGGAAGGCGGCCCCATGCTGGTGGCGATGATCAATCTCGACAAGTGGAACGCGCTGCCGAAGCATTATCAGTTCGTGCTCGAGCAGGCCGGCCATCTCGCCAACAACTGGATGATGGCGCGCTACGACCAGGCCAATCCGATCGCACTGAAGAAGCTGCTCGCGGTCGGCACCAAGCTGCGTCCGTTCCCGCCTGCGGTGATGGAAGCTTCCTTCAAGGCCGCCAAGGAGCTGCATGCCGAGGTTTCGGCGACCAATGCAAACTTCAAGAAGGTCTATGACTCGCTGACCTCGTTCTCCAACAACGGCTATCAATGGTTCCAGGTCGCCGAGGTCGGCTACGACAATTTCATGGCGCGCCATTCGCAGGCGTGATTGCTGTAAGTTGGACAGGAAATCGGCCTCGGAGCGAAAGCGCCGGGGCTTTTCCATGCCGCGATCACGGCAGCGGCGCGACGCGGCTTGCGAAGACGCATGACCGCCGGTCGCTGGCCGTGGCGGCAGCTGCCAGTTCTCGATCTCCGGGCGCGAACGTGCAATCCGTTATGTTATCATGGCTAGCTGACGTCAGCCTTACACGGGCGCAATCAAAGGCGCCTGGCGTAGATTTTGATTCAGCGGGTTGGCGGTATCTGTTTTCAGGGCAGTAACACTAGCTGGAGCAACATGCGCTTGTGTCGCCATCGAGACGTCACCTTCGCATGCGTCTTGTTTTGACGACAGCAAGCGGAAGATCGATCGAATGAGGACTGGATTGCTGCGATGCGCCTTCTGATCGTCGAGGACAATGTCGAGCTCTCGCGGCTGCTCGCCAGCGGGCTGATGGCGGCGGGATACGAGTCCGATGTCGTCAACAGCGTTGCCGAGGCGCGCGATGCGCTGCGCAGCGTCAGTTATGCCGCCATGATCCTCGATCTCGGTCTGCCCGACGGCGATGGCTTGTCGGTGCTGTCGGAGCTTCGCCGCAAGACCGATCCGCTGCCGGTCCTGGTGCTGACCGCGCGGGGCGGCCTGCAGGATCGGGTCAGCGGCCTGCGCAGCGGCGCGGACGACTATCTGGCGAAGCCGTTCGCGCTGGAAGAGCTGGTGGCGCGGCTCGAAGCCATCCTGCGCCGGCCCGGCCAGCTGCTCGGCTCCTCGCTGAAGCTCGCCAATCTGGTCTACGACACCGAGAGCAAGCAGGTGTTCGTCGACGGCGCTCCGCACGTGTTCTCGGCGCGCGAAACATCCGTGCTTGAGATCCTGCTGCGGCGGCAGGGGCGGGTGGTGCCGAAGAAGAATGTCGAGGACCACATCTTCGGCCTGTCCGGCGAGGTCGCCTCGAACGCCGTCGAGGTTTACGTGTCGCGGCTGCGCAAGCTGCTCGCCGAGCACCGCGCCAGGGTCATCATCCATACCATTCGGGGCGTCGGTTATCTGATGGCGGAGGAGAAGTAGGCGTGTTCCGCTTCAAGTCGCTGACGTCGCGGATCGTGTTCCTGCACATCGTGGCGGTCGCGGTCGCGGCGATCTTCCTGCCGCTGCTGCTGCTATGGCTGTTGAATTCGGAGATAAATCAGCTGCATCGCGAAGCGATGCGCGACCAAGCCGCCGATCTCGGCCAGAACCTCTCGGTCGATGCCGCAGGCAAGGTGCAGCTCAACCTGCCGGACAGCCTGAAGGGACTCTATTCCGACGCCTACGGCCGATACCGCTACGACATCTACGATGCCGACGGTCATCTGCTGTTCTCGTCACATCGCGAGGCGCCGCGACTGCCGGTGTCCGCCAACCGGATTTCCGGTGCCAGCGTCACCAAGCTGCTCGGCGGCCAGACGTTGCGCATCCTGGTCGCCGAGGACCTGTCGCATCGCGACGTCATCATCGACGACATCGTCTCCAACTTCTTCCGGCGGGTTGGCTGGATCACCATCCCGATCCTTCTGATCCTGCTTGCCACCGACATCCTGATCTTCCGCCGCGCGGTGACACCGCTGTTGCGGGCCTCGGAGGAGGCTAGGAGCATCGGACCGGCAAGGACCGATATCCGCCTTCCGACGGAGGGAATTCCGAGCGAGATCCTGCCGCTGGTGACGGCCGTCAACCAGGCGTTCGATCGCCTTGAGGAAGGCTTTCACGTGCAGCGCCAGTTCACGGCCGATGCCGCGCATCAGCTGCGCACGCCGCTTGCGATCCTCAGGACCCGGATCGAAACGCTCGATGCGGCCAAGGGGACCAGGGAGCTGCATGTCGACATCGAGAGCATGAGCCGCATCGTCAGCCAGCTGCTCGAGATCGCCGAGCTCGACACGCTGGTGCTGGATCCCGGCGAGACCGCGGATTTGCGCGCGGTGTGCGCCGAGGTGGTCGGCTCGATCGCGCCCTACGCGCTGGCGCAGCAGAAAGACATCGCGTTGCGCGGCACCGACAATCCGGTGCAGGTCAGGGGCAATGCGGAGATGCTGCAGCGGGCGATCTTCAATCTGGCGGAGAACGCCATCAAGTACACCGCCGAGAGGACTTCGGTCGATGTCGAGGTGCACGACAACGGTTCGGTGCAGGTGCGCGACTGCGGGCCGGGGATTGCGCCCGCCGAGCAGGGCCTGATCTTCCAGCGCTTCTGGCGCAGCGATCGCCAGCGCACCGACGGCGCGGGGCTCGGGCTCTCGATCGTGCGCGGCGTCGTCGACGATCACGATGCGACGGTAAGAGTGGAGAACCTGCCGTCCGGCGGCGCCCAGTTCACGCTGCGCTTCCGCCTCGCCAAGGCGGAGCCGGCGGCGTCCTGAGCCGGCCCGCGAACGTGCCGCGGCCTTGCCGGTCTACTTCACCTTGCCGTCGGACAGGTCCATGATCATGCGCGTGGTCAGCACCAGGCGCGGTACGATGCTGTTGATCTGCACGTATTCGGCATCGTTGGAGTGCGCGCCGAAGCCCGACAGGCCCATGCCTTCGACCACGGCGCCATTGGTCTTGAGGGCGGCAAACGCCGCGTCGGTGCCGCCGCCTGTGGCCCTCTCGGCGACGTTCAGCGACAGGCCCAGCTCCTGGTAGATCGTCTTGCCGTGGCCGGCGACGCGGCGCGAGGCGTCGGTGGTCTCGAGCGGCGGGCGGCGCACCTCGAACTTCACGTCCACCCTGGAGTCCGGCAGCAGGCGATTCTTGATCTTGTTCTGCAAGGCCTTCTCGAGCTCGTCGAAATCCGCCACCTTGAGCGCGCGCGCATCGGCCTGGGCGGTGGCTTCGGCGGGGATCACGTTGCGGTTGGTGCCGGACTTGGACACTGTCCAGTTCAGCTTCAGACCCTGCTCCGGCTTGGACAGGTCCTTCATCTGCAGCACCTGGTGCGACAGCTCATAGAGCGCATTCACGCCGCCTTCGGGCCTGGCGCCGGCATGCGACGACTTGCCGTGCACCGTGAGGTAGGCCGAGCCGATGCCGCTGGTGGCGAGGCGCAGCGTGCCGTCGGTGCCGCCGCCCTCGAACGAGAACACGGCATCCTGTTCCGCGGGGAGGCGGGTGATGGTGCCGCGCCAGCCGGGCGAAGAGATCTCCTCGTCGCCATTGATGAGCACGGTGAGCGTGCCGTAATTTTTGTAGTTCAGCTTCTGCAGCAATGCCACGGCGTGGAGGATGGTGGCGACGCCCTGCTTGTCGTCGGCAATGCCGAGCCCGTAGGCCTTGTCGCCATCGATACGGAAGGGTTGGTCCTTCAGCATGCTCTTGAGATACACCGTATCCATGTGCGCGATCAGCATGATCTTCGCGCTGCCGGTGCCCTTGAAGACGGCCTGCACGGCGGGACCGATCTTCTCGGGCGTGTCGTCGAGGCGGTAGATATCGGTGGTCTGCAGGATATCGACCGTGCCGCCGAGCTGCTTGAGCTGGCCGGCGATCCGCTCGGCGAGCTGGTTCAGACCCTCGATGTCCTTGCTGCCGGATTCGATCTGCACAAGGTCGCGCAGGGTGTCGAGCAGTGGCTGCTGTTCCTGTTGCGCCAGCGCGCGAAGGTCGGCGGCATGCGCTGCGGGCGCGGCGAGCGCCAGACCAAACGACAGTATCAGCGGGCGAATAAGCGAGCGGGCGGGACGCAGTTGGGGCATGGCGGCGATCTGTGAGTTGGAGGACGATCCGTATCCCCGTCTTCACAGGCCTCGCCGGTGCGGTCAACAGCGGCGTGCCTCGCGCCCGCAAGAGCGTTTTCGGGCGAAGTGGACACCGGTCCGCGTGAAGAAGGCGCGTCAAGACAAGAATCCAGAGCTTCGGTTCTGATTCAATCAGAACCGAAATGCTCTAGGCGCGCCGAATGCGCTGATGCCGGCTACTGCTTCGGCTGGCCGAAGTCCAGCGGCGGCAGGTCGATCTGCGGCACCTCGATCTTGACCTTGTTGAGGTCGACATCGAGCGGCTTGTCGAGCAGTCCGGTGACGACGACCGGGAACGCGATCACCAGCGCCACCATGATCGCCTGCAGGCCGATCCAGGGCATTGCGCCCCAGTAGATGTCGGAGCTCTTGACTTCCTTCGGCGCCACGCCGCGCAGATAGAACAGCGCGAAGCCGAACGGCGGATGCAGGAACGAGGTCTGCATGTTGACGCAGAGCATCACGCCGAACCAGATCAGCGCCGCGTCGGGGCCGACCACTGGCGCCAGCACCTTCTGTGCGATCGGCGCGATCATCGGCAGGATGATGAAGGCGATCTCGAAGAAGTCGAGGAAAAACGCCAGGAAGAAGATGAACAGGTTGATGAAGATCAGGAAGCCCCAGACGCCGCCGGGCAGCGAGGTCAGGTGGTGCTCCAGCCAGGTGCCGCCGGATACGCCGAGGAACACCACCGAGAAGCAGGTCGAGCCGATCAGGATGAAGGTGACCATGCAGGTGATCCGCATGGTGGTCTCGTAGCCCTGCTTGATCAGGTCGCGCAGGTCCGGGATCCTGACGGCCTCGAGGCAGATCCAGACCACCGCGGCGTAGGTGATCGCGAAGGCGAGCTTGAAGATCAAGTTCTCGCTGTACAGCATAGCGATGATGGTGCCGATGCCGCCGGCGATCACGCCGACGATCAGCACCTTGTTGCCGGTGGCGCTGAAATCCTTGTGGTGGATGGCGGCGAGCACAATGGCGCCGACCGCGCCCATGGCGCCGGCTTCCGTCGGGGTCGCAAGGCCCATCATCATGGTGCCGAGCACGACGAAGATCAGCACCGCCGAGGGGATGATGCCGAGCAGGCACTTCTTCCACAGCGCCCAGCCGGTCAGCGTGCGCGCCTCGATCGGCACCGCCGGCACATGGCTCGGCTTGAAGATGCCGAGCACGAAGGTGTAGCCGGCGAACAGCAGGATCTGGAACACCGATGGGCCCCAGGCGCCGAGATACATGTCGCCGACCGACTTGCCGAGCTGGTCGGCGAGCACGATCAGGACGAGAGAGGGAGGGACAAGTTGCGTGATGGTGCCGGAGGCGGCGAGCACGCCCGTGATGTAGCGGATGTTGTAGCCGTAGCGGATCATCACCGGCATCGAGATCAGCGCCATCGCGATCACCTGCGCCGCCACCGTGCCGGTGATGGCGCCGAGGATGAAGCCGACGATGATCACGGAATAGCCGAGGCCGCCGCGGATCGGGCCGAACAGCTGGCCCATCGAATCCAGCATGTCCTCGGCGAGCCCGCATCTCTCCAATATCGCGCCCATGAAGGTGAAGAACGGGATCGCCAGCAGCAGCTCGTTGGACAGCACGCTGCCAAAGATGCGGCCCGGGATCGCCTGCAGGAAGTTGAGGTCGAAGAAGCCGAGATAGATCGAGAGGAACCCGAACGACAGGCCGACCGCGGCGAGCGTGAACGCCACCGGATAACCGATCAGCATCGCTACGATCAGGCCGCCGAACATCAGTGGCGGCATCATCTCCAGCGTGATCATTGAGTCGGCCTCTCATACTTCGCGTCGATGGTCACGTAGCCCTGCAGCGCGGCGATCCGCTTGATCACCTCTGAGACGCCTTGCAGCGCAAGCATCACGAAGCCGGACGGGATAACGAACTTGATCGGCCAGCGCAGAAGGCCGCCGGCGTTGCCGCTCATCTCGCCGACCGCATAGGCCTGGTAGAAGAACGGCCAGGACAGATAGGCGAGCAGGAGGCAGGCCGGGATCAGGAAGAACAGCGTTCCGATCAGGTCGAGCCAGAGCTGGCCGCGTTCGGACAGCATCAGATACATGATCTCGACGCGGACATGCTCGTTGCGCTTGAAGGTGTAGGAGGCACCGAACATCACGAGGATCGCGAACATGTACCACTGCGCCTCGAGCCAGCCGTTCGACGAGTAGCTGAACGCGTAGCGGATCATGGCGTTGCCGGCGCTGACCAGGCACGAGATCAGGACCAGCAGGTTGCAGATGTAGCCGATCTTCTCGTTGAGTTGGTCGATGGCCTGACTTAATGCCAACAATGGGCGCATCACGATCTCCACGGCCGCGCCATCCGCGCGCCGAATATCTCTTCAAGCATCATCTGGCCGCCGCGCGCATGCGCACGGAGCCACGGCTCACTTTCAGGAGCAGTTGCAAAACGTTCGTCCTCCCCCGAAATCCGCTTCAGCCGTTCTTGGCTGCCGGGGATCGTCGGCAGCAGCCGACGGAGGGCAGCGGCCTATGCTGGCCAGACTAGCGTGAAAGCTGATTCACCAAATCAGCGCCGTGGAACGCCGTCAATCGGAAAATGGACAAATTGACGCCGCGGCAAACTGTTGTCCCGCCTTGGTAATCGGGGGACAGGCCGCGCGTCGGGAGAAGCTTGAAGACTAGCCGCCGGTCACGCTCATGTGGCGGCTGACGCTCGGACGGTTGTGGCGGCGGTCGATGATGAAATCGTGCCCCTTCGGCTTCAGTCCGATGGCCCGGTCGATGGCCGCCGCCAGCAGGTCATTGTCGGCGGAGGCACGCAGCGGCCGGCGCAGGTCGGAGGCGTCCTCGTGGCCGAGGCAGGTGTGCAGCGTGCCGGTGCAGGTGATCCGCACCCGGTTGCAGGATTCGCAGAAATTATGGGTCATCGGCGTGATGAAGCCGAGCTTGCCGCCGGTTTCGGCGACCCGGACGTAGCGGGCGGGGCCGCCGGTGTCGTCGGACAGATCGGTCAGCGTGTAGTGCTTCTCGAGCCGCGCGCGCATCAAGGACAGCGGTACGTACTGATCGATCCGGCCTTCGCCGATGTCGCCCATCGGCATCACCTCGATCAGGGTGAGGCCCATGCCCTTGCCGTGCGCCCATTCCATCAGCGCCGGAATCTCGTCCTCGTTCATGTTCTTCAGCGCGACCGCGTTGATCTTGACCGCGAGTCCCGCCGAGCGCGCCGCCTCGATGCCTGACAGCACCTTGTCGATGTCGCCCCAGCGGGTGATGGCCCGGAATTTTACGGGGTCGAGGGTGTCGAGCGAGACGTTGACGCGGCGCACGCCGCAATCGGCCAGCTCCTGGGCGAAGCGCGCCAGCTGCGAACCATTGGTGGTCAGCGTCAATTCGTCGAGTGCGCCCGTGGTCAGATGGCGCGACAGCGAGCGCACCAGGCCCATCACGTTGCGGCGGACCAGCGGCTCGCCGCCGGTGAGGCGGATCTTGCGCACGCCCTTGGCGACGAAGGCCGAGCAGAGCCGGTCGAGCTCTTCGAGCGTCAACAGATCGGCCTTCGGCAGGAAGGTCATGTCCTCCGACATGCAGTAGAAGCAGCGCAGGTCGCAGCGGTCGGTGACGGAGACGCGCAAATAGCGGATGGTCCGGCCGAACGGATCGGTCATCGGACGAAACAGCGTGTCGGAATGCGCTTGCGTGGATCCGTTCATTCAGTTCGGGCCTTGCAATCTGTTTCCTGCCTGCCGCGCCGTGATCGGCTCCGGCATCCGCAATCTATGCATGTTGGCGCGTTGTCACAATGCGTCCCAAGGGATGATCGTATGGATGATCCGCAACATGCAAAGCGATAGGCGAAGCATATCACGCGATGCATGATCGCAATCGCGGATGTGCCTCCACCAAATACAAAAACCCCGGCTTTGGGCCGGGCTCTTGTGCAATGCAAATCCGGTGCAGCCGCCTTCGCTAGCGCGACGGAGCCGCGGCCGGCGCCGGCGCAGCCGCGCTCGGGGCGGGGAACGCGGAGTCCGGAGCGGCGGCGGCGGGAGCCGCTGCGGCAGCCGGCTTCGGCTTCCTCTTCCGTATCGGCTTCTTCGCCGCGCGCGGCGGCGGGCCGGCCGGTTGCAACTCGGCGAACACCGGACTCGGATCCAGCGTCGTGGTGGCCGGCGTGGTGAAGTCGCCGGGAACGCGGGTCACGGTGACCGGAACGGTCGCCGGCTGGAACTTCGGCATGTTGAAGGTGACCGAGAAGTTGGTCTCCGGCGCCGGGATCGACACGGTGCAGGGCGTCTTGCAGCCCGGTCCGAGCGAGGTCACGGCGTCGGCGCCGGGCGGGTTCGAATCCAGCTGTACCGGCATCGGCGGCGGCGCCGACTTGAACGAATCCAATGAGAAGGAGGAGCAGCCAGCCAGGCTCAGCCCGGCGGCCGCAATCACGATGATACGACGCATGATCCACACTCTACTGCGGCAATCAGCCACAATCCCCGGAGCGGACCATAGGTGCGTCGGAACAGAGGCGCAACAGCAGGGGCCCTGCTCGTTAAAGGATGGTTAATGGCGGAATCGCATGGCTGAATATTGTCAAGCGATATCAGTGTGTTGCGGAAGGTCTATGCCGCGTTCAGGCTGGCGACCGCGTCCGGCAGATCGCGCATATGGCTGATCAGCCGGTCCGGCTTTAGCTCGGTCATCGGGACGTCGGTATAGCCAAAATCGACGCCGATCACCGGGACCTGGGCGCGCCTTGCCACCCCGACATCGGGGCCGGCATCGCCGACCATGATGGCGCCGGGCAGCCGGCCGCCGGCGCGGGCCACCGTCTCGCGCAGGAACGTCGGATCGGGTTTTGCGATGCCGAACGTATCGGCGCCGCAGATCGCGGCGAAGCGCTTGGTCAGGCCGAGCCGGTCGAGCAGCAGCTTCGACAGCCATTCCAGCTTGTTGGTGCACACCGCAAAGCGATGGCCCTTTGCCTCGAGCCGGTCTAGCGCGGCCTCGAGCCCGTCGAACGGGCGCGAGCCATCGGCGATATGTTCGGCATAATAGTCGACGAAATCCGCGGTCAAGCGGTCAAGGTCACCGACGCTGACCGCGCGTCCTTCCACCTCAAGCCCGCGTTCGAGCAGCTTGCGCGCGCCGGCGCCGATCATGTTGCGCGCGGCCGCCAGCGGCACCGGCCGCAGGCCCTCGCGGTCGAGCACATGGTTCAGGGCGCCGATCAGATCAGGCGCGGTGTCGACCAGCGTGCCGTCGAGATCGAATACGACGATGGGGGGAGAGGAGGCGGACATGATGCTTTTGGCTATCGGGCCAGGCGCTGCGATGCAAGAGTAGATGTGGGCAGGTCATGAAATAGGGGCGGCTGAGATGCGGGAACTTGCCGGAAAATCCGCTTTTGTCACCGGCGCGGCCAGCGGAATCGGACTTGCGATGGCTACCGCCTTCGCCCGCGAGGGCATGAAGGTGATGCTCGCCGACATTGAAACCGGTCCGCTGGACAAGGCCGTCGATGCGCTGCGCGCCGGCGGCGCGGATGTTCACGGCGTGGTCTGCGACGTTGCCGATCCCCTAAGCGTCGACCGCGCGGCGGAGGCGTCGTTCCGCGCCTTCGGCAAGGTCCATGTCGTCTGCAACAATGCCGGCGTCGCGGCCGGCGGCGGCATCGAGCAGATCTCGATCGAGAGCTGGCGCTGGGTGATCGACGTCAACCTGATGGGCGTCGTGTACGGCATCAAGAGCTTCCTGCCGCATATCCGCGGCCACGGCGAGGGCGGTCACATCGTCAACACGGCGTCGATGGCCGGTATGAACGGCGGGCTAGGCTTCAGTCCCTATGGGGCGAGCAAGTTCGCGGTGGTCAGCATGTCGGAGGGACTTGCCTGGCAACTCGCGCCTGACGGCATCGGGGTCAGCGTGGTGTGCCCGAGCTATGTGCGCACCCGCATCGGTCAGAGCGGGCGCAATCGCCCCGATTCGCTACGGTCCGACCCGCCCGCTGGAGCCTGGCAGCGCAGCCTCCGCCATGGTCGCCGAGATCGCGCGGCAGCTCGATGCTGGGCTCGATCCGGCGGCGGTCGCGGACCGCGTGCTGGCCGCGATCCGTGACGACCAGTTCTACATTTTCACCCACCCCGGGATGCGGTCCGAGGTCGAACAGCGCTTTTCGGCGATTTTGGCCGCGATGGACGCCGTTTCGGCCTAAAGACTGGTCCGCTTGCCGCTATTCCTGCCTGCAAAACGACGCTAGATATGCGCCCGCCGGGCCACCCGATGGCGGCCCGTAACGGACCAACCGAGGGGCTATCGGCACGTGGACATGGACGCACTGAAACGCCAGGCGGCGGCGCGCGCGCTCGAAGAGGTGCGCGACGGCATGAAGCTCGGGCTCGGCACCGGATCGACCGCGAAGCATTTCGTCGAGCTGCTCGGCGAGAAGGTCCGTGCGGGCATGAAAGTGATCGGCGTGCCGACCTCGGAAGCGACCCGCGCCGATGCGATCCGCTGCGGCGTTCCGCTGACCACGCTGGACGAGATCGACCATCTCGACCTCACCATCGACGGCGCCGACGAGATCGACCCGGCGCTCAACCTGATCAAGGGCGGCGGCGGTGCGCTGCTGCGCGAGAAGATCGTCGCGGCCGCCAGTGATCGCATGATCGTGATCGCCGACGACAGCAAATGGGTCGACGTGCTCGGCCGCTTTCCGCTGCCGGTCGAGGTGATCCCGTTCGGGCTCGCCGCAACGCAGGCCGCGATGGCGCGGGCGTTCGCCGAGGCCGGCGTGTCCGGCGAAATGCTGATCCGGAAAGGCAAGGACGGTCACGTTTTTGTCACCGATGGCGGCCACTGGATCATCGATGCCCATCTCGGCCGGATCGCCGATCCGCCGCGTCTTGCCGGTTTGCTCAGCGCTATACCGGGCGTGGTCGAACACGGCCTGTTCATCGGGCTTGGCAGCGTCGCCGTGCTGGCCGGCGCGCAGGGAATTCGGGTTGTTGAACGGCCATGAGGCCGCAAGCAAGGAGACTTGGAATGAATCGTTTTTCGGGACTTTTGTCGGCTGCGGCCCTGGCGGCTGGACTGGCGCTCGCACCGGCGATGGCGCAGCAGCCGCAGCTGCCCCCCATGCCCAAGGACGTCAAGCAGTCGACCCCCGCGGCGATCGGATACGCCAAGGAAATCCTGACGATGAAGAACGTCTCGGTGATGTATGCCGGCGCCGTTCCGGGCATCATCGAGAAGACCAAGACCGGCCTGCTGCAGCAGTACCTGAACTACCAGAAGGATCTCAACGAGGTCGCGCTGGTCATCGCCAAGAATCTGGCTGGCAGCGAGAAGGAAATCGGCGAGGGCATGGCGCAGCTCTACGCCGCCGAGTTCACCGAGCAGGAGCTGAAGGATCTCGTGATCTTCTACAAGACGCCGCTCGGTCAGAAGCTTTTGACCTCCGAGCCCAAGGCAATCAACGATTCGCTGAGATATATGCAGGAGTGGGCGCAGCAGTTTGGCGTGATCGTCAACGCCCAGTTCAAGGCCGAGATGAAGAAGCGCGGCAAGGATATCTGAACACGTTGTCACCTCGCCCCGCTTGCGGGGAGAGGCACAGGCCGCCGCCGGCGGCCGTTACTGAAGCGACGCCGAAGCGAAGCTTCGGCTACGGCGGAGCGCCGGGTGAGGGGGACTCTCCACTAGCTGGCTCGTGGAGATGCCCCTCACCTCAACCCTCTAAGAGCGAGCTTCGCTCGTCTCGACCCCGCAAGAGCGGGGCGAGGGAGAAGGAAGGAAGAGGTACTGCTATGGCCGAGTTTGACGTCGACCTGTTTGTCATCGGTGGTGGTTCGGGTGGCGTTCGTGCCGCCCGCATCGCCGCGGGTTACGGCGCGAAGGTCATGGTCGCCGAAGAGTACCGGATGGGCGGCACCTGCGTGATCCGCGGCTGCGTGCCGAAGAAGCTGTTCGTGATCGGCAGCCACGTCCACGACGAGATCGAGGACGCGGCCGGCTTCGGCTGGAGCATCGGGCAGGTCTCGTTCGACTGGGCGACGCTGGTCGCCAACAAGGACAAGGAGATCGCCCGGCTCGAGGGCGCCTACACCACCAATGTCGGGAAGTCGGGCGCACGGATCGTGAAGACCCGCGCGGTGCTGGAGGATACCCACACCATCAGACTCGCCACCGGCGAGAAGGTGACGGCGAAGTACATCCTGATCGCCACCGGCGGCGCGCCCAATCACGGGCCGATCGTGCCCGGCATCGAGCACGTGATCTCCTCCAACGAGGCGTTTCACCTCAAGGAGCTGCCGAAGCGGATCGTGATCCAGGGCGGCGGCTACATCGCGCTGGAATTCGCCGGCATCTTCGCCGGCTTCGGCTCCGACGTCACGGTGATCTATCGCGGCGACAACATCCTGCGCGGCTTCGACGAGGACGTGCGCAAGCATGTCCGCGCCGAGATGGAGAAGCGCGGCATCACCATCATCACCGGCTGCACGGTGGCGAAGGTCGACAAGCACGGCCATGACTTCACCACGCATCTGTCGAGCGGCTCGAGCATCGCCTCCGACCAGGTGATGTTCGCGATCGGCCGGCATCCCAATGTCGCCAATCTCGGGCTCGAGACCGCCGGCGTCGCCATCAATCCCGCCAATGGCGGCATCCAGGTCGACGGCTGGTCGAAGACCTCGGTCGACAACATCTACGCGATCGGCGACGTCACCCACCGCACCAATCTAACCCCGGTGGCGATCCGCGAAGGCCATGCCTTCGCCGACACCGTATTCGGCAAGCGCCCGGTCCAGGTCGACCACGCGACGATCCCGACCGCGGTGTTCTCGCAGCCGGAGGTCGGCACCGTCGGACTGACGGAAGAGGAGGCGCGGGCGCAGTTCAGCCACGTCGACATCTACAAGACTGATTTCCGCCCGATCAAAGCGACGATGTCCGGCCGTGACACTCGCGTGCTGATGAAGCTCGTGGTCGACGGCGCGAGCGACCGCGTGCTCGGCTGCCACATCGTCGGCGATGGCGCCGCCGAAATCACCCAGGCCGTCGCGATCGCCGTCAAGATGAAGGCGACCAAAGCCGATTTCGACGCCACCATCGCGCTGCATCCAACCGCTTCCGAAGAATTGGTGACGATGCGCACCCCGACCGCGCGCCACGTTCGCCAGGCGGCGGAGTAGGCCTAACCCGCGGGGCCGGCGCTGCCCGTCCTGGTGCTCTCCTGGCGATCGCGGGCGGGGAATGAGCCTTGCCTGATAGCCCAACGCCGCCCGCTTAAAATACATGCGGACGGCGCTGTCTCTAGCCCCAGGAAGGTTCGTGGCAAAATCCTGATGAGTGTTTGTCTGCGGAAGCGGGCAAAGGTTTCATACCTCAGAAGGGGTAGCACGCCTCCGCAAGACCGGCGCCGACGGCCGCGCTTCGTGCCCGGGAATTGGGGCACCCTTGTTGACATGCACATCCACCCGGGACTTTTCCTCAGGGCCGCGCTTCGCGCGCGCTCAAATCGAACCCGGTTTCCGGCGAATGGCCCGGGCGGCGGCGCTGTGCACAGGCCACGCGTCATCGGCGCGTGGCGCGTCTCGCGCGCCTTGGAACCTTGCGCTATGCTGTCCGTTCCACTCTCAAACAGTTTGATGTCTCAAATTGAGGGAGCCGCGCATGAGAGGCCCAACCGAGCAGGAGATCCGGACCCGCGCCTACGAATTGTGGAAGGACGCCGGCGAGCCGCCGGGCAAGATGGATCAGCTCTGGTATCAGGCCGAAAAGGAATTGCTGGCGCGGCGGGCCACCAACGGCGAAGCGCCTTGCGACATCAACGGGCGCAACGGGCCGAGTACATATCCGGAGAGGCTAAGGGGCGTGCATTGAGTGCGTCGCGCGGCTGAGCTAACGAGTCCGGCGGGCTGGCCCGGACCCGGAGGCATCATGAGCGGCGCGATCGATCTTTCGCAGAAACTGTCGACATTCAGCGATCACTGGTCACCACGCACCGTGGCGCAATTCAACGCCTGCGACGTCATGGTCGTGAAGGTGCAGGGCGAGTTCGTCTGGCACAAGCACGACGACACCGACGACTTCTTCCTCGTGCTGAAAGGCATCCTCGACATCGAGCTGCGCGACCGCACCGTGACGCTAACTCCGGGCCAGATGTACGTCGTGCCGAAGGGCGTCGAGCACCGACCCGTCGCGCGGGAGGAGGTGCATCTGCTGCTGATCGAGCCGACGGGGACACCGAACACCGGTGACGCTGCGACGGCTGCGCCGCGGAAGGTGGTGTGAGACTGGCAGGATGGGCGGAGCGAAGCGATACCCATCATCTTGACCACGAATCCGAGTTGAAGAGCAAAGCTCGGGCGATTCATGTCGCGAGAATGCGAATGTATGGCTCACCGGCAGCGCAATACATGCGGTGTCGTCCCTGCGAGCAAGCTCTCATTCTCTTTGGTGTCATCGGCCGCGCATGCGGACGATCCACTACGCCGCGGCTTCTCGGTTCAAGATGAGCTGCGCATCAGGTGCATCGCATCACGCGAGAACCATCCTCATCGTCGTCCTGGCGGAAGCCAGGATGATGGCGGTGAACGTTCGCGGGCTTACCGCTCCGCCTCGATCCACTCCGCGGCGCCGCGCCACAGCGCGTTGCGGTGTTCGCTGCGGAAGAAGCCGAGATGGCCGATCGCTTTTGCGCCGGCGTCGGCGGGACGGATCGAGATGATCTCGGGCGTGATCGACGTGAAGGCGGAGCACAGCAATTCGACCGCCGGCCGCGTCGCCCAGGTGTCGTCAGTTATGGCGAGCGCGCGGAGCTTGCCCTTGAACTTCGGAAAATTTTCGCGCGCCGTCAGCGTGGCATCATCGAGCAGATAACGCTCCCGCATCACCCGCTCCGCCATTGCTCGAACACGCCCCTCGGCAGGTCCATGCCGAGGCCGGCCCAGGCGGGCAGGTAGCCGAGCGTGCGCGCCAGCGGCAGGCCGACGCCGTTCAGGAAGGCGACGACGCGGTAGCGCTCGGGCGAGGCCATCAGCTTCCAATAGGCAGCCTGCGAGGCGATCAGGAGCGCGCGCGGGATCTCGGCATTGTTGGCGAGCAGGCCGAGTGCCTGGCCGCCGAAGGAGTGGCCGACATAGGCGAAGGGGAGGTTGCGGTAGCGCTCGCGCATCCAGCTCACCGCCGTAGTGGCATCGAGCGCGGCCCAATCCGCCATCGTGGCCTTGAAGCCGGCCAGCGATTTCGGCTTGTTGAGGCCGGTCGCCGCCATCGGCCGGCTATCGCCGGTGCCGCGGTAGTCGTAGGTCAGCACCGCCGCGCCGCGGCGGGCGAGGTAGCCGGCGAAACCACGATAGACCTTGCGGGGCACGGCGGTCGCCGAATTGATCAGAACGGCGTGGCGCCGCGTGCCGCGCGGCAGGAACAGCGTCGCGGCGAGCGGATAGCCGTCCGCGGCCGGCACGACGATGTCGTCGCTAAAAAACGTCGTCCAGCGCGGCGGAGGCCACGGCGATTTCCCCGGCATTCATGCTATGCTCTACCAAATGCGAATTCGGATTTCCCTGCAAGGGCTTGACCAGATTGCAGGAATCCTTCTAGCGGGAAAGCAGGGCCCTGTGTATAAGCCGGGCTTTCCTCATGCCGTGATTAGGTTGCGGTTTTTGCTCAGGAGTTGACCTCATGTCCGAGCGGTGGACACCCGATAGCTGGCGCGCCAAGAAGGTGCTGCAGGTGCCCGATTATCCCGATGCCAAGGCATTGGCCGATGTCGAGGCCCAGCTGGCGACCTTTCCGCCGCTGGTGTTCGCGGGCGAGGCGCGCAGCCTGAAGAAGGCGCTGGGGCGGGTCGCCGCCGGCGAGGCTTTCCTGCTGCAGGGCGGCGACTGCGCCGAGAGCTTTGCCGAGCACGGCGCCAACAACATCCGCGACTTCTTCCGCGTCCTGTTGCAGATGGCGGTCGTGCTGACCTATGCCGGCGCGCTGCCGGTGGTGAAGGTCGGCCGCATCGCCGGCCAGTTCGCCAAGCCGCGCTCGTCGCCGACCGAGAAGCAGGGCGACGTCGAGCTGCCGAGCTATCGCGGCGACATCGTCAACGACATCGCTTTCACCCCGGAAGCGCGCATTCCCGATCCGCAGCGCCAGCTGATGGCTTATCGCCAATCCGCCGCGACGCTGAACCTGCTGCGCGCGTTCGCCACCGGCGGCTTCGCCAATCTCGGCAGCGTGCATCAGTGGATGCTCGGCTTCCTGAAGGATTCGCCGCAGTCACGCCGTTACAAGGAGCTGGCGGACCGCATCTCGGATGCGCTGAACTTCATGCGCGCCTGCGGCCTCGACCTCGAGAGCCATCCCGAGCTGCGCGCCACCGATTTCTACACCAGCCACGAGGCGCTGCTGCTCGGCTACGAGCAGGCGATGACGCGGGTCGATTCCACCACCGGCGACTGGTACGCGACCTCCGGCCACATGATCTGGATCGGCGACCGTACCCGCCAGCTCGATCACGGCCATGTCGAATATTTCCGCGGCATCAAGAATCCGATCGGCCTGAAATGCGGCCCGTCGCTGAAGCCGGACGAGCTGTTGAAGCTGATCGATATCCTCAACTCCGACGATGAGCCGGGGCGCCTGACCCTGATCAACCGGTTCGGCGCCGACAAGGTCGGCGACCATCTGCCCGGCTTGATCCGCGCCGTGCAGCGGGAAGGGCGCAAGGTGGTGTGGTCGTGCGATCCGATGCATGGCAACACCATCACCTCGACCTCGGGCTACAAGACGCGGCCGTTCGACCGCGTGCTGTCGGAGGTGCGGTCGTTCTTCCAGATCCACGCTGCCGAAGGCACCCATGCCGGCGGCGTGCACCTGGAGATGACCGGACAGGACGTCACCGAATGCATCGGCGGCGCGCGCGCCATCACCGATGAAGACCTCAACGACCGCTATCACACGGTCTGCGATCCTCGCCTCAACGCCGAACAGTCGATCGACATGGCCTTCCTGATCGCCGAGCTCCTGAAGCAGGAGCGCGCCGGCAAGGTCAAACCGATGCCGGCCGCCGCGGGCTTGTGATTTGGGGCAGGTGACTTGGCGCAGGCAGTGACTTGGGGGCAGTGACTTGCTGAGGTTCTGGCGAGCCACCATCAACTCGCGCAACGGGCTGGCATTCGCCATTCGCTCGGAGCAGGCGATTCGCGAGGAGGTGGTGGCGCTGGCGCTGTCGCTGCCGCTGGCCTGGCTGGTCGGCGCCACCGTGATGCGCCGGGTCGAATTGGTCGCCACCGTGGTGCTGGTGCTCGTCATCGAGCTGCTCAACACCGCGATCGAGAAGCTCGCCGATCGCCTGACCATGGATCACGATCCGCAGATCGGGCGGGTCAAGGACATGGGCTCGGCCGCGGTCGGCGTCGCGCTTGTCATGGCCGGGCTGTTCTGGCTGTTCGCCCTCGCCGAACGCATGGGCGCGTTCTGATTCCCGAGCATGATCCGGAAAGTGGGAACCGGTTTTCCGATCGGATCATGCTCAAAAGACACCATCGATGGCCATGGCGCGATTTCTGCAATCGCACCATGACCGGAAGGTGATTGAAGTTTGCTGTTGTGCAGGACAACTTAGGGCGTATGAGCGAACAACAGATCAAGATCACCCTGGCGCAACTCAATCCGACGGTCGGTGACGTCACCGGCAACGCCGCGAAGGCACGCGCCGCGCGCGAGACGGCCAAGGCTGACGGCGCCGACCTCGTGGTGCTGTCGGAACTGTTCATCGCCGGCTACCCGCCGGAGGATCTGGTGCTCAAGCCGGCGTTCCAGTCGGCCTGCCGCGCCGCGATCGAGGAACTGGCGCGCGAGACCAGGGATGGCGGCCCGGCGATGCTGATCGGCACGCCCTGGGTCGAGGACGGCAAGCTCTACAATGCCTGCGCGCTGCTCGACGGCGGCCGCATCGCCGCGCTGCGCTTCAAGGCCAATCTGCCGAATTACGGCGTGTTCGACGAGAAGCGGCTGTTCGCGCGCGGCCCGGCGCCGGGCCCGGTGACGGTGCGCGGCGTGCGCATCGGCGTGCCGATCTGCGAGGACATCTGGCTCGAAGAGTCCGAAGAGTACGAGAACGTCGTCGAATGTCTCGCCGAGACCGGCGCCGAGATTCTCGTGGTGCCGAACGGCTCGCCCTATGCCCGCGACAAGGCCGACCTCAGGCTGTCGATCGTGGTGGCGCGCGTCACCGAGAGCGGACTGCCGCTGGTCTATCTCAACGAGGTCGGCGGCCAGGACGAGCTGATCTTCGACGGCGCCTCGTTCGCGCTGAATGCCGATCTCTCCGTCGCGGCGCAGCTTCCGGCGTTCGAGGAGAACATCACGACGCTGACCTGGCGCAAGACCGCCGACGGCTGGCGCTGCAACGGGCCGAGCACGGCGCAGCTCGAGGGCGACAAGGCCGATTACGCGGCCTGCGTGCTCGGTCTGCGCGACTATGTCCGCAAGAACGGTTTTCCCGGCGTGCTGCTCGGCGTCTCCGGCGGCATCGACTCGGCGCTGTGCGCGGCGATCGCGGTCGATGCGCTCGGCGCCGACAAGGTGCGCGGCGTGATGCTGCCGTTCCGCTACACCGCGCAGGTGTCGCTCGACGATGCCGCCAAGCTCGCCGCCGCGCTCGGCATCCGCTACGAGATCCTGCCGATCGCCGATGCCATGAACGGCTTCGAGACGATTCTGGCGCCGGTGTTCAAAGGGCTGGAGCGCGACATCACCGAGGAGAATTTGCAGGCGCGCGCCCGCGGCACGCTGTTGATGGCGATCTCCAACAAGACCGGCGCGATGGTGGTGACCACCGGCAACAAGTCGGAGATGTCGGTCGGCTACGCTACGCTGTATGGCGACATGAATGGCGGCTTCAATCCGATCAAGGACATCTACAAGACCGAGGTGTTCCGCCTGTCGAGCCTGCGCAATGGCTGGAAGCCGGACGGCGCGCTCGGGCCGTCAGGCGAGGTGATCCCGGTCAACATCATCATCCGGCCGCCGACCGCGGAGCTGCGCGAGAACCAGACCGACCAGGATTCGCTGCCGCCCTACGACGTGCTGGACGCGATCCTCGAACGGCTGGTGGAGCGCGAGGAGCCGCTGGCGACCATCATCGAAGCCGGCTTCGACCGCGATGTGGTGGCCCGGGTCGATCGCCTGCTCAACATCGCCGAATACAAGCGGCGGCAGGCGGCGCCGGGGGTGAAGGTGACACGGAAGAATTTCGGCCGCGACCGCCGCTATCCCATTACCAACCGTTTCCGCGATTTCGGCAAGGCGCTGCCGGCGCCCGACGAGACGCTGGTGGCGCGCACCTCGCGCGCGTCGGCGGAAGCGTTCGAGGGCTGAGCTCTTCTTACCGCTTCGGGATGAAGGTCGGGCCGACGGTGCGGATCTGGCCGTCGCTCGCCGGCGCGGCCGCCGGTGCCGTGGCGTCAGCGGCTGCGGGCTGCTGTTGAGCTGCGGCGGCGGGCGCGCCCTTCTTGCCGGCGGCGGCCTTGGTCTGGGCCCGCTGCTGCATCTTCCGCGCGCTCTCCTCGGTGACGATGATGTCGCCCTGCTGCTCGGCGGACGCCTTGTCGTCGACCGCCTTCAGCGCCTCGGCCCAGCTTTGGCCGGCCGGCTTGCAGGAGCAGGACGGATTGAACTCGGTGCGGTACTTGAAGGCGTTCGGCAGCGACGAGTAGGACACACCGCTGATCGAGACCGCCTGGTTGATGTCCTCGCCGGGGTTTCGGTAGGTGAACAGGCTGGCATCCGCGGCAGGGCACTGCGCCTTGCAAATCTGCTCGTCGGCGCCGAAGCGCGCCTGCACCGTCGCGAACGAGATCGGGAAATAGGCGCCGTCGCAGGTGCGGACGCAGACGGTGCGGAAGGTGCCGGACTGTGCGCCATACTGCGCATCGGGCGGCGGCAGCGGATTGTTGGGATTGCCGCCACTACCGCCGCCGAACAGGTTCTCGAGAAAGTTGCCGGGGCCACGCGCGGCTGCGGCATATTGCGGGCCGCAATTGTTCTGCGCCAGCGCGGTCAAGACCGAGCGGCGCTGGTTCTCACGGTCGGCGCCGCCGAGCCCGCCGGAGCGCAGCCGCTCGAGATTGGCGGTGATCTGGTCGAGATTGGCGCGCATCTGCTGGATCTGGGTGTTGACCGGGCCGCACTGCGCCGAATTGTTATTGAAGAGCGAGAAGAACCCGGAGCTATCGCAGCCCATGCGCCGGGCCTGCGCCGTCACGCGATCGAGCTCGCCCTGCTGGCGGGTTGCCGCATCCTGATAGCGGCGGATCTGCTCGTCCTTGGCCGGGTCGCCGGAGCCGCCGCCGCGGTCGATCGCCGCCAGCTGGCCTTCGAGCCGGCCGCACATCGGATTGGCCTGCGGATTGGGCTGTGGCGCGCCTTGCGGAGCCGGACCGGGCGGGCCGGGCGGCACTTGCGCCAGGGCATGCGTGGCGGGCAGGGACATGCCGGCCAGCACGACGCAAGTCAGAAACCAGCGGGAGAAGCGAGAACTATTGGGCATATCCGGCCATTAAAACGACGCCGCGCGGCGATCAACGCCAAAGCGCGCGGGCAAGGCCGCTGCAATAGCCGTTTCTCGGGGCAGCGTCACGTCGTTTCCGGGGCGCCGGTGTGGCAATAATCCCGCCCGACCAGCGGCTTGGCTCAGCGCTGGCAGGTAATGGCGACGAATTCGCCGCAGCCGTTGCCGTTGCATTTTTCATTCGCGGCGTGCGGAACCGCGCCGGTGATCTCGTCGGGATCGACGCGGCGGTAGTTGGTGGCCTGCGCAAAATCACGTGACCGGCAATAGGCGCGGGCGGCGGAGGCACCGCAACGATCGCCGCGGGCGAGGCACTGGTCGATGCCGTAGCCGTCGGCCTGGTTGGCGACGATGAAGACGCGGCTGTCGGCCAACGCGACTGAGGAGACAAGGAAAGACGGAGCAAGGACGAGCGTGCAGGCAATCAATGCTGAAATGGGCCGCATGGTGCACCAGTGAAAATGGCGGGGAATCCGCCAGCGACCGGATACGCCCAAATCCTTAATAATGATTAACCATGAGGGCGTTGACGTGATTTCGGTGTGGGGCGGCTGGCAAACCCGCCCGAAAACAGCCCCTTGACGCAATAATGGGGCCGTGAGACATGGTGGAACCATGAACGGCCACCTCGCCATCTGCAGCATTTGCCGCGAGATTATGAGCTAGCGATTCGCTGGCTGAGGCCGTCTTTTCTCAACACATGAGAGTATTGGACCGCCCGGCCGCAAGGGAACGGTTTCCATGGATTTGCGCCTCTACGATACGCTGACCCGGGAGAAGCGGCCGTTTGTGCCGCTCGATGCAGACAACGTCCGCATGTATGCCTGCGGACCGACGGTCTACGACTTCGCCCACATCGGCAACGGCCGCGCCGCCATCGTTTTCGACGTGCTGTTTCGCGTGCTGCGCCATCGCTATGGCGCCGGTCACGTGACCTATGTCCGCAACGTCACCGACGTCGACGACAAGATCAACGTCCGCGCGGCGCGGGATTATCCCGGCGTGCCGCTGAACGAGGCGATCCGCAAGGTCACCGAGCTGACCTATCAGCAGTATCAGGACGACGTCACCGCGCTCGGCTGCTTGCCGCCGACCGTGCAGCCGCGCGCCACCGAGCACATCCCGGAGATGCGCGCCATCATCGAGAAGCTGGTCGCCGGCGGCTTTGCCTATGTCGCCGAGGATCACGTGCTGTTCTCGCCGCAGGCGATGAACGCGGCCAATTCGGCGCTGCGGCGTTACGGCGCGCTGTCGAAGCGTTCGCTCGACGAGATGATCGCCGGCGCCCGGGTCGACGTCGCGCCCTACAAGCGCGACAACACCGACTTCGTACTGTGGAAGCCGTCGAAGCCGGGCGAGCCGTCATGGCCATCGCCCGCAGGCATCAAGGTCGAGGGCCGCCCCGGCTGGCACATCGAGTGCTCGGCAATGGCCTGGAAGCATCTCGGCGAGAAGTTCGACATCCATGGCGGCGGCATCGACCTGGTGTTCCCGCACCATGAGAACGAGCTCGCGCAGACTTGCTGCGCGTTCCACTCCGACCGCATGGCCAATGTCTGGATGCACAACGGCTTCCTGCAGATCGAAAGCGAGAAGATGTCGAAGTCGCTCGGCAACTTCTTCACGATCCGCGATCTCCTGGCCGATTGGCCCGGCGAGGTGCTGCGGCTTGCCATGCTGAAGACGCACTATCGTTCGCCGCTCGACTGGACCGCCAAGGCCACCGAGGAGGCCGCGAAGACACTCGACGACTGGTACGCGGTCGCGGCCGACGCCGAGCCTGGCGCGCCGTCGCCGGCGATGGTCGAGGCGCTCTACGACGACCTCAACACGGCGCAGGCGATGGCGGTGCTGCACGGCCTGCGCAGTGCTGCGTCGAGCAGCGAACAGAGCCGCAAGGAGTTTGCCGGCTCGCTCCGGCTGCTTGGCTTCCTGTCGGAGAGCGCGGCGGCGTGGGCGGCCCGCAAGCAGCATGCGAGCGGCGTCGATGCCACAGCCGTCGAGGCGCTGATCGCCGAGCGAACCGCGGCGCGGGCGCGCAAGGACTTCAAGGAATCCGATCGGATCCGCGATCAGCTCGCCGCGATGGGCGTGGCGATCAAGGATGGCAAGGATGCCGGAGGAAAGCCGATCACCACCTGGGAGATCGCGCGATGAGCCGCTCCGCGCCCGCCTTGCGCCCGTATCTGCCCGACGACGCGCCGCTGCTGGCGGCGATCTTCGCGGCCTCGATCATGGACCTGACCGGCGACGATTACAGCGAGGCGCAGCAGGAAGCCTGGGCGATGGCCGCCGACGACGAGCAGGCGTTCGGCAAGAAGCTCGCCGGCCAGCTCACGCTGATCGCGACCTTGCAGGGCGCCCCGGTCGGTTTCGCCTCGCTGAAGGGCGCCGATCTCATCGACATGCTCTATGTGCATCCGAGCGCGGTCGGGCAGGGCGTCGGCAGCGCGCTGTGCGATGCGCTGGAGAAAATCGCGAGCGCCCGCGGCACCAAGACCCTGAAGGTCGATGCCAGCGACACTGCGCTGGAATTCTTCCGTAAGCGCGGCTACGTCGCCCAGCAGCGCAACTCTGTCACTATCAACGACGAGTGGCTCGCCAACACCACGATGCAGAAGCAGCTCGATGGTGTCGCGACCCCGGGAGGCCACGCGTGAGCCGCGAGCGCCTCTATCTGTTCGACACCACGCTGCGCGACGGCGCGCAGACCAACGGCGTAGACTTCACCCTGCAGGACAAGCAGGTGATATCAGGCATGCTCGACGCGCTCGGCATCGACTATGTCGAGGGCGGCTATCCCGGCGCCAATCCGACCGACACCGAGTTCTTCAGCAAGAAGCCGGCGTTCGACCACGCACGCTTCACCGCGTTCGGCATGACGCGGCGGCCGGGCCGCTCGGCGTCGAACGATCCCGGGCTTGCCGGCATCCTCGAGGCCAAGGCGGACGCGATCTGCTTCGTCGCAAAATCCTCCGCCTACCAGGTCCGCGTCGCGCTCGAGACCACGAATGAGGAGAACCTCGCCTCGATCCGCGACAGCGTCGCGGCCGCGAAAGCGCTCGGCCGCGAGGTGATGGTCGACTGCGAGCATTTCTTCGACGGCTACAAGGAGAACCGCGACTACGCGCTCGCCTGCGCCAAGGCGGCCTATCAGTCCGGCGCCCGCTGGGTGGTGCTGTGCGACACCAATGGCGGCACCATGCCGCATGAGATCGAGACCATCGTCGGCGATGTCGTCAAGCACGTGCCCGGCGCCCATCTCGGCATCCACGCCCATAACGACACCGAGCAGGCGGTCGCCAATTCGCTCGCCGCGGTGCGGGCCGGCGCGCGGCAGATCCAGGGCACGCTCAACGGCCTCGGCGAGCGCTGTGGCAACGCCAACCTCTGCTCGCTGATCCCGACCTTGAAGCTGAAGCAGGAGTTTGCCGACAAGTTCGAGATCGGCGTCACCACGGAGAAGCTGGCAACGCTGGTGAAGGTGTCGCGCACGCTCGACGACATGCTGAACCGCGCGCCCAACCGCCATGCGGCCTATGTCGGCGAAAGCGCGTTCGTCACCAAGACCGGCATCCATGCCTCCGCTGTCATGAAGGACCCGCAGACCTATGAGCACGTGCTGCCGGATTCCGTTGGCAATCACCGCAAGGTGCTGGTGTCCGATCAGGCCGGCCGTTCCAACGTGATGGCCGAGCTCGACCGCGCCGGCATCGCCTACGACAAGAGCGATCCGCGCCTGACGCGCCTGGTCGAGGAATTGAAGGAGCGCGAGGCGGCCGGCTTTGCCTATGAATCCGCCAACGCGTCGTTCGATCTGCTGGCACGGCGCACGCTGGGCAAGGTACCGGAATATTTCAAGGTCGAGCAGTTCGACGTCAATGTCGAGCAGCGCTACAACGCCAACGGCCAGCGGGTCACCGTGGCGCTCGCAGTGGTGAAGGTCGATGTCGACGGCGAGCGGCTGATCTCGGCCGCCGAAGGCAACGGCCCGGTCAACGCGCTCGACGTCGCGCTGCGCAAGGATCTCGGCAAGTACCAGAAATATATCGATGGCCTGAAGCTGATCGACTACCGCGTGCGTATCCTCAATGGCGGCACCGAGGCGGTCACGCGCGTCTTGATCGAGAGCGAGGACGAGACCGGCGAGAGCTGGACCACGGTCGGCGTCTCGCCCAACATCATCGACGCCTCATTCCAGGCGCTGATGGATTCGGTGTTCTACAAGCTGGTGAGGTCAGGCGCGCAGGCGTGAGGCTTAGGCTGTCATTCCGGGATGGTCCGTAGGACTAGACCCGGAATCTCGAGATTCCGGGTTCGGTGCTGCGCACCGCCCCGGAATGACGGATAGAGGAGGACAGACATGATCGACCACGTCTCCGTCGGCATCCGCGATCTCGAACGTGCCGCGCGGTTCTATGAACCAACGCTGGCCGCGCTTGGCCTGAGCCGCCTCGTCACGCGGCCCGCGACGATCGGCTTCGGCAAGGCCTATCCCGAATTCTGGATCAATCTGCGCGCCGCGATGGCGCAGGTGCCGCATGAGAGCGGCACCCATATCTGCCTGCGCGCGAAGACCACCGCCGAGGTCGATGCCTTCCACGCCGCCGCGCTGGCGTCCGGCGGCCTCTCCGATGGCCCTCCGGGCCTGCGCCCGCACGACCGCGTGCGCTACTATGCGGCCTTCGTCCTCGATCCCGACGGCAACCGCATCGAGGCCGTGACGTTTCCGAGCGAGTGAGGTTGGGGGGCGGCTACCTAACCCCGTCGTCCTGAGGCGCTCGCGGAGCGCGCCTCGAAGGGCGAACGGCCACCAGCCGGGCTGTACATGCTTCGAGACGCGCGTTCCGCGCTCCTCAGCATGACGGAATAGGGTTAGCGCGCCCGAACAATCAGAGCCGCCGCGCCACTTCGGGCGCGAGTTCCTTTGCGGCCTCGGGCGTGCGTGCCACCGCCGAACGCAGCCGCGGCAGGATCTCGTCAACGCGGTCGGCCATCAGGACGTTGATCGGCAGCGTCGGGCGGATGAACTCGGTCATGCGCATGTGGTTCAAAAGCGAGAGCAGGGGCTCCCAGAAATTGTCGATGTTGGCGAGCAGGATCGGCTTGTGGTGACGGCCGAGCTGCTGCCAGGTCAATTGCTCGACCAACTCCTCCAGCGTGCCGATGCCGCCGGGCAGCGCGACGAACGCATCCGAGCGCTCGAACATCAGGCGCTTGCGCTCATGCATGTCGGGCGTGACGATCATCTCCTGAACCGAGGTCAGCGCGTTCTCGCGCGCGCGCAGGAATTCGGGAATGATGCCGGTGACGGAGCCGCCGTGGTCGAGCGTGGATTTCGCGACCGCGCCCATCAGGCCGATCGAGCCGCCGCCATAGACCAGGCGAACGTTGTTTTCGGCAAAGCTTTTGCCGAGCGCGACGGCAGCTTCAACGAAACGGGGATTGTTACCGGGGCCGGAGCCACAATAAACACAGACAGTCTTGATTTGGTTCATATGATCCTTGTGGCACCGCAGCGTAAACAGGGTCAAGACTCCCATATGGGGATTGAGAGCCAAAAAATCCCGTAAATTCCCGCGAATCGCGAACAATTTTCGTCATAAGCCTGTACGCCGCGTTCAAACGATCTATATGACGGGCACAATGGCAAACCGTGGAAAAGATGTGGCAGCGGACCGCCGCGCCGTGAACGCGCGGGCGGGCGCCTGATGGTGCCGCCGCAACAGCATGTGACCGGCGCCGCACAGCCCACGGCCACGCCGCCGGCCGCCGAGAAGGGGACGCTGCTTGGCACCCTCGTTCATCTCTGGCCCTATATCTGGCCCGGCGATCGCGCCGATTTGAAGACGCGCGTGATCTGGTCGGTGGTGCTGCTGCTGTTCGCCAAGCTCGCGACGCTGTCGGTGCCGTTCACCTTCAAATGGGCGATCGATGCGCTGAACGGCACCGGCTCGGCGCCGGTTGCGGCCTCGAACTGGGTGGTCTGGCTGATCGCCTCGCCGGTGCTGATGACGATCAGCTACGGCGCGGTGCGCATCATCATGGCGGTGCTGACGCAGTGGCGCGACGGCATCTTCGCGCGCGTCGCCATGCATGCGGTGCGGCGGCTCGCCTACATCACCTTCGTGCACATGCATGAGCTGTCGCTGCGCTTCCATCTCGAGCGCAAGACCGGCGGCCTGACCCGCGTGCTGGAGCGCGGCCGCTCCGGCATCGAGACCATCGTGCGGATGGTGATCCTGCAGCTGATCCCGACCATCGTCGAGGTCGCGCTGCTGGCAGCGGTGCTGCTCTGGCAGTTCGACTGGCGCTACGTGCTCGCGGTGTTGCTCACGGTCGTCGTGTTCATGTACTTCACCTATATCGCAACCGAGTGGCGGATCGAGATCCGTCGCAGGATGAACGATTCCGACACCGAGGCGAACACCAAGGCGATCGACTCGCTGCTCAATTACGAGACGGTGAAATATTTCGGCGCCGAGGAGCGCGAGGCGCGGCGCTACGACCGCTCGATGGAGCGCTACGAGCAGGCCAGCGTGAAGACCTATACCTCGCTTGCCGTGCTCAACACCGGGCAGGCGATCATCTTCACCGCGGGGCTGACCGCGACCATGCTGATGTGCGCGTTCGGCATCCGCAACGGCACCCACACCGTCGGCGATTTCGTGCTGATCAACTCGATGATGATCCAGCTCTACCAGCCGCTGAACTTCATGGGCATGGTCTATCGCGAGATCAAGCAGGCGATCATCGACATCGAGAAGATGTTCGACGTGCTGGCGCGCGATCCCGAGGTGAAGGACATTCCGGGGGCCAAGCCGCTCGCGGTGTCGTCCGGCAGCGTGCGGTTCGAGGATGTCCGCTTCGCCTACGAGACGGACCGGCCGATCCTCAAGGGCCTGAGCTTCGAGGTGCCGGCCGGCAAGACGGTCGCGATCGTCGGTCCCTCCGGCGCCGGCAAGTCGACGATCTCGCGGCTGCTGTTCCGCCTCTACGACGTCTCGAGCGGCCGCATCCTGATCGACGGCCAGGACATCAAGACCGTGACGCAAGCCTCGCTGCGCTCGGCGATCGGCATGGTGCCGCAGGACACCGTGCTGTTCAACGACACCATCCGCTACAACATCCGCTATGGCCGCTGGGACGCCGGCGACGACGAGGTGGAGGAGGCGGCGCGCCTTGCGCAGATCGACGGCTTCATCCGGATGTCGCCGCAGGGCTATGAGACGCAGGTCGGCGAGCGCGGCCTGAAACTCTCCGGCGGCGAGAAGCAGCGCGTTGCGATCGCGCGCACGGTGCTGAAGGCGCCGCCGATCCTGGTGCTGGACGAGGCGACCTCCGCGCTCGACAGCCACACCGAGCACGAGATCCAGGGCGCGCTGGAGCGGGTCTCGCGCAATCGCACTTCGCTGGTGATTGCGCATCGGCTGTCGACCATCGTCGGCGCCGACGAGATCATCGTGCTGGACCAGGGCCGGATCGCCGAGCGCGGCACCCACGCGCGGCTTTTGGCCGCCGACGGCCTCTATGCCAGCATGTGGAACCGGCAACGCGAGGCCGAGGAGGCCCGCGAACGGCTCGCCCAGGTCGATGACGACGGCACCGCGCCGAATCGGCTGCCGCCGGCGGTCACCGAATCGTCGGAGGATTCCACCCCTGATGCGGGTGAGAAACCCTTGCCGACCGCCGCGGAATAGTCGATTTAGGGCCTCTCCCGCCAAATGGGGCGGGGAAACGCAAGCGAGCTCTGATGTCGATCGCCAATTCCATCCGCGCGCAGATCCCGCCGATCCACCCGGAGGGCTATCCCTTCATTGGCGGCTTCGCTCTGGCGAGCCTGATCCTGTTCTGGATCTGGACCCCGCTGGGCTGGATCGGGACGCTGCTGACCGTCTGGTGCGCGCTGTTCTTCCGCGATCCGGTCCGCGTGACGCCGCTGCGCGACGGCATCGTGGTATCGCCGGCCGACGGCCGCGTCTCGATGGTGGTGCAGGCGCTGCCGCCGGCCGAGCTCGGGCTCGGCGACAAGCCGCTGCCGCGGGTCTCGGTGTTCATGAGCGTGTTCAACTGCCATGTGAACCGCAGCCCGGTGGTCGGCCGCATCGACCGCATCGCCTACCGGCCCGGCGCGTTCATCAATGCCGAGCTCGACAAGGCGAGTGAGGACAATGAGCGCAATTCGCTCGTGATCTCGACCTCCAACGGGCGCATCGGCGTGGTCCAGATCGCCGGCCTCGTGGCGCGGCGCATCGTCTGCTTCGTCAAGGAAGGCCAGTCGATCGGCGCCGGCGAGCGCTTCGGCCTGATCCGCTTCGGCTCGCGGCTCGACGTCTATCTGCCCGAGGGCACCAAGGCGCTGGTCTCCGAGGGGCAGACTGCGGTCGCCGGCGAGACGATTCTGGCGGATTTCCGCAATGCCGATCCGGGCCGGACTTACCGCGCCGATTAACTCTGTTTCGCCAGCCCCATCAGCCGGTTCCCGCCGCAATGGCGGACGCGGGCCGCGCTTGCTATATTCATCAGGCCATGACGCCATTCGATCCGAATTCCACCGAGTATCGCCGCCGCCGGTTCCGCCCGATCCCGGTGCGGATGCTGGTGCCGAATATGATCACGCTGCTGGCGATCTGCGCCGGGCTGACCGCGATCCGGCTGTCGACGGAAGGGCGGATGGAGCTTGCGGTCGCCGCCATCGTCTTCGCCGCGATCCTCGACGGCATCGACGGCCGCGTTGCCCGCATGATCAAGGGCCAGTCGAAATTCGGCGCCGAGCTCGACAGCTTGGCCGACTTCGTCAATTTCGGCGTGGCGCCGGGCCTGATCCTGTATTTCTGGCAGCTGCATGAATTGAACAATGGCGGCTGGATCGCCGCGATGGTGTTCGCGATCTCCGGCGGCCTGCGGCTTGCGCGTTTTAATGCCTCGATCGACGATCCGAACAAGCCGGCCTTCGCCGCCAACTATTTCACCGGCGTGCCGGCGCCGGCCGGTGCGATCACCGTGCTGCTGCCGATCTATCTCGCCTTCCTCGGCGTACCGATGCCGCCGGCGACGCTGACGGCGTTCTATACGCTCTTGATCGCCTTCCTGATGGTGTCGCGGCTGCCGGTGTTCTCCGGCAAGACCGTGAAGATGCGCGTGCCGCCGGAAATGGTGCTGCCGGTGTTCGTATCGGTGGTGTTCTTCGTCGCACTGCTGATCGGCTATCCCTGGCACATCCTGTCGGCGGGCTCGGTGCTCTACCTGATCAGCCTGCCCTGGGGCTGGAAGTCCTATCGCGACCAGGAGCGCCAGCTTGCCGCGCAGACGCAAGCTGCGGGCGCGCCGATGGCGGCGCAGGCCGCTGCTCCCTATACGGCGCCGGTCGCGGAGAGTGACCACGACGATCGTCCGACGCATCTGCACTGATGCCTCAGCGTAACCCGTCACCCCGCGCAAAGGCTTCGCCTTTGTCGCTGGAGGCGCGAGCGCAGCGAGCCTCGTAGGGTGGACGGCCACCAGCGAGGCCGTCGACCCTTCGAGACGGCCGCTGCGCGGCCTCCTCCAGCGACAACGGCTTTGCCGTTGCGCGGGGGTGACGGTGATGTTGCTTCATTCCAGCAAATATCAGCCATGAGCGTGCCTCGGTTGGGTTCGCGTGCGATCTCGGCTATAGGCTGAGACGGCCCGCTCGAGCATGATCCGGAAAAGTGGAGACCGGTTTTCCGAAAAGATCATGCTCAAACAAAGAAATGAGATCATGATGCGTTTCCCTGGAAACGCATCATGATCTGACGCCAAAAATCAGGAGAGAAACGCCGTGACGACATCCGCTTCCGCCCCGCTTCCTGCTTCCGTCCTTGAAGCGTTGGCGCGCTACGACACGCCGACGATTTGCAACGCGATGGAGATCGTCGCGCCGGAGCGCCGTCTGATCGGCTACACCGTGAAGCCGCTGGTCTGCCCGTTCCCGACGCTGCCGCCGATGGTCGGCTACGCCCGCACCACGACGATCCGCTCGGTGCTGAAATCCGGTCTCTCGGCCGAGGAGCAGTCGAAGCGCCGCATCGAATATTACGAATATGTCGGCACCGGCTTTGGCCCGCGCATCTCTGTCATCCAGGACATCGACGGTCCCGACGTCGGCTACGGCGCATTCTGGGGCGAGGTGCAGAGCAACGTGCACAAGGCGCTCGGCTGCCTCGGCGTCATCACCGACGGCTCGATCCGCGACATCCCGCAATGGGCGCCGGGCTTCCAGGCGCTGGCCGGCTCGATCGGCCCGTCGCACGCCTGGGTGCATGCGGAGAGCTTTGGCGGCGAGGTCCGCGTCGCCGGCATGACGGTGCGTTCCGACGACCTGATCCACGCCGACAGCCACGGCGCGATCGTGATCCCCTATGAGGTCGCGGCGAAGCTGCCCGAGGCCGCCGAACTCTGCGGCCGCCGCGAGACCCCGATCCTGGACATCGCGCGCAGCAAGGAGTTCTCGCTCGAGAAGCTCAAGGACGCGCTGAAGCGTTCGGCGGAAATCCACTGAGGCAGCACGCGTTGTCGACTTGCAGAACGGCGGGCCGAACGGCCCGCCGTTTTGCTTTCGGTGTCAGACCGGAGCCACCTTCGCGATCTCGTTCGCTCCGCGAACCGTCATGTCGATGGCGACGTAGAGGATCACGGCGAGGCCGACATAGGCGATCCAGCGGTGGTTCTGCAGCAGCCGCGCGATGAAGGAGGCCGCCGCGCCCATCATCGCGATCGAGAGCGCGAGGCCGAACACCAGCACGATCGGCTGCTCGCGCGCCGCGCCCGCGACCGCCAGCACGTTGTCGAGCGACATCGAGACGTCGGCAACGATGATCTGCGTGGTGGCCTGCCACAGCGTCTTGCGCTGGCCCTTTGCGCCATCGGCATGTTCGGCAGTGGTCTCGTGCGCGTCGGCGCGCAGCTCGCGCCACATCTTCCAGCACACCCACAACAGCAGGATGCCGCCGGCCAGCAGCAGGCCGACGATCTGCATCAGCTGCGTAGTGACCAGGGCGAACATGATGCGCAGCAGTGTCGCGGCACCGATGCCGATCAGGATCGCCTTGCCGCGCTGCTTCTCCGGCAGGCCGGCCGCGGCAAGGCCGATCACGACGGCGTTGTCGCCGGCCAGCACGAGGTCGATGACGACGACTTGCAGCAATGCGCTGAGGGCGTCGAGTGAAAACAACTCGGGCGAAAATAGTTCGGACATGGGTCATGTTCCCCTTGAGGTCGGGGAGCGGACCCTTTCGACGAAACCGGCTCTTGCCGTCATGCGGACGGCAAATCCACCGCGACGCCTATCCGCGTCACGGGTCGAAGCAGGGCCACTCCAACTGAGTTCCAGTCCGACATCGCAGCTTGTGGCTGCCAGAGGGGCCCGGCCTGGGATTACGGTCGTGACACCGGACGCATTGCCGCTTCTTCCTCGAAGAACAGCGCCGCCTGATCCGGCTCGCCGAGGATCGCCGCTGCGCACCCCATGAAGGTGAACGCGCCGGCAAAATCCCACAGCGTGAGGTTCGCCACGCTTGTGCGCACGTGGATCACGCGCGCCGCAATCGCGGTAATGGCTGCCTGGACGAACAACAACAGGCTGAGCACGGGCAGCACGAGTGCGGGCTCAACCAGACGGAGCGTCAGGACGATCGGCAGCGCGGTGAGCGCGCCGAACAACAGGAGCATGCCGAACGGCTCCAGCGAGGGAGTCTTTCGCAGCATCGTGTCTGGAATGATCGAGGACATTCCGGTCCTTTACCGATCCTGACTTGTCGTTCACGTCGAGGATATCAGAACACGATCTCCTTGACGCGCGACGCGGCGCCGCGCGACCGCCGGCCGCGCGACAAGATGTACGCATGCGGTTCCCGGAGAGGGCCCGTGTCCGGGGCGACTTTGGACGCCGTTTTGGCGCCGCCGGCGCGGTGGCATGCCATGGCAAATTCCGCGCGGCGCCTTTATCTTTGCTGACAGCGCTGGGCGAACGATCGAAAGGCAATTTCGATGAATATGGCAGGCAAGACGGTGCTGATCACCGGTTCCACCGACGGCGTCGGCCGCTACGTCGCGATGAAGCTGGCGGCGGCCGGCGCCCGGATCCTGATCCACGGCCGCGATACCAAGCGGGCGCAGACGCTCGCCGACGAGATCAAGCGCCTCAGCGGCCGCGAGCCGATGTTCTACCAGGCCGATCTGTCCTCGCTCGCCGAAGTCCGCGAGTTCGCCCAGCTGGTGCTCGACGACCAGGAGCGCCTCGATGTGTTCGTCAGCAACGCCGGCATCGGTTCGCAAAACGAGGGGCCGGCGCGGCAGACCAGCAAGGACGGCCACGAGCTGCGCTTCGCGGTCAACTATCTCGCCGGCTTCCTGCTCGCGCATCTGTTGCTGCCGCGGCTCAAGGCGAGCACGCCGGCGCGCATCGTCAATGTCGCGTCGCTCGGCCAGCACCCGATCGATTTCGGCGACGTGATGATCACGAAGAACTACAGCGGTGCGCGCGCCTATGCGCAGAGCAAGCTGTCGCAGATCATGTTCACCATCGACCTGGCCGCCGAGCTGGAAGGTTCCGGCGTGACCGTCAACTCGCTGCACCCTGCGACCTACATGAACACCACGATGGTGCGCGCCAGCGGCGCGACGCCGATCTCGACCGTCGAGCAGGGCGGTGATGCCATCCTGCGTCTGGTCCAGGACGACGATGTGGCAGGCCGGAGCGGGCTGTTCTTCGACGGCAAGCGGGAGGCCCGCGCCCATGCCCAGGCCTATGATTCCGAGGCGCGCAAGCGGCTCAAGGCGTTGAGCCTGACGCTCACCGGGCTGCGGGCTTCCTGATCCGGCGCGGCGCCGGCCCCCCTTGGATGCGACCTTGGGCGCGGATCACCTCGAACAGGCGCTTGCAGGCGGCCGGAACGCCGCGATCCGGCACCGTTGCTATGCCGAGCAATAGACCCGGCTGCGCGCGCTTCGGTGAGACATACCAGGGCGAGAGCGGGGCGGGCGCCAGCCCGTGCGCGAGCAGTGCCCTGACGATCTCGACGTCGGCGGTCTTGTCCGGCAGCGTCAGCATGACGGCGAGGCCGGCAACCCGCACGTCGTTGCTCCAGCTCCGTAGCGCCGTCGTCAGCGCATCGCGGTTGTCGCAATAGGCCCGCTTGGTTCGCCTGAGATGGCGAATGTAGTGGCCGTCGCGCATGAACTCCGCGGTGGACAGCTGCACCGCCGGTCCGGGAGCGGGGGCCAGGCATGTCGCGACATCGGCGAACTGCGCCGCCAATGGCTCCGGCGCAACCAGGAAGCCGAGGCGAAGCGTCGGCGAGATGGTCTTGCTGAAGGAGCCGAGATGGATCACCCGGCCGGCGCCGTCGAGCGAGGCAAGCGCCGGCGCGGCGCGGCCGTCGAGCTGGAACTCGCCGAGATAGTCGTCCTCGATGATGAAGGCTCCGGTCTGGGCGGCCCAGTCGAGCAGCTGCGTGCGACGTTGCGGCGACAGCGGCGGGCCGAGCGGCGCCTGCTGGCCCGGCGTCACGATCGCGAGTGCCGCGTCGGGGGCGTGTTTGAGGCCGTGGTCGACATCGATGCCGTTGGCATCGACAGGGATCGGGACGACCTCCAGCCGGCCGAGCTCGAGGCCCTTTCGCGTCAATGGAAATCCCGGGTCTTCCATCCACACGCGGCGGCCTTCGAGGCCGAGCACGCGCAGCGCGAGGCCGAGCCCGCCGCCGAATCCCGAGGTGATGACGATTTGCGCGGGCGAGCATTCGAGCCCGCGCGCGATCGCGAGGTGCGCCGCGATCTCGCGTCTCAATTCGAGCTCGCCGCGCGGATCGATGGTGCGCGTCACCGCGCTCAATTCCGCCCGGACGGCGCGCGCGCGGATTCGCGCCAGCAGCTTGGCGGGGAGGCAATCCTGCGCGGGGACGCCCATCCGGAAGTGTCCCTGACCGCTCAGATCACGAAACATCTCCACGACCGAGCCGGGAGCGACCGGCGCATCGGGCTTGGCGGCTGTTCGCGGCCGCCTCGCGACGGTGGTGCCGTTGGCCTTCGACGACACGATATGCTGGGCGTCCGATAGCTTGTCATAGGCCGCGCGCACCGTGCCGCGCGCAACGCCGAGCTGCGCGGCGAGGTCGAGCCACGATGGCAGCCGGGCGCCCGGCACCAGCACGCCGTTGTCGATCGCCACCGCAATCGCCTTGCGGATCTGCTCGGAGAGCGGCGTCCTGGCCGAGCGGTCGAGCGCGATGGGAAGCGGATTTGGCATGGCTCGTGGTACACCAATTCGGTTCATTCTTGGTGCTTCTTTTCAGGCCTCTGTGCCCGCATCTATCCGGTAGCGATGGAGGCACGAGATGAAGACCTTGATGACGACGCTGCTGGCCTGCGCCGCGCTTGCGACCCCCGCGATGGCGCAATCGGTGACGCCGAAGTTCGAGCATATGATCACGAACATTCCCGGCAAGTCGCTGATCGCGGTCGAGGTCAATTTCCCGCCGGCCGAGCCGTCGGCGCCGCATCATCACGCCAAGTCGGCGTTTCTCTATGTCTACGTGCTCCAGGGCGCGATCGAGAGCCAGCTGGAAGGCGAGGCCGCGCATGTCTATCGGGCCGGCGACAGCTTCTTCGAGCCGCCCGGCGCGCATCACGTGCTCGGGCGCAACGCCAGCGCGACCGAACCGGCGAAGCTGCTTGCGGTGTTCGTCGTCGACAGCAACGACAAGGCGCTGACCGTGTTCGACAAGGAAGGACACAAGCAATGAGCATGCGGATCGATTACAACAAGGTCGCGCCCGCGGGCATCAAGGCGCTCGGTGGCGTCTATGGCTACATCACGCAAAGCGGGCTCTCCGCGCAGCTCGTCGAACTGGTCTATCTGCGGATATCGCAGATCAACGGCTGCGCCTATTGCCTTGACTCGCATACCCGCAGCCTGCTGAAGATGGGCGTCAAGGTCGAGAAGCTTGCGGTGCTGCAGGTCTGGCGCGAGGCCGAGGCGCTGTTCGACGACGAGGAGCGCGCCGCGCTAGCCTGGGCCGAAACCGTCACCCGCGTGGCGGAGACCGCGATCCCGGACGACGCGTATGAAGCGGCGCGCGCCACCTTCAGCGAGAAGCAACTCGTCGACCTGACCATCGCGATCGGCCTGATGAACACCTACAACCGCATCGCCATCGGCTTCCGCAACCCGCCGCAGGCTGTGGTCGAGCATTCCGCTGCGGCGGCTTGATCTTGGCAGGATGGGTCAACTCCTCGACAGGAGCAACTCATTCGTTGCGGGCCGCATGCTCAGCAGCAGGAGTGCACCGGAGAGTAAGTACAGCGCCATGACGAAGTACATGCCATAGATGTTGTCGCCGGTGTTCCGCACGATGAACCCGGTGATCGACGGGCTTACCGCCGGACCGAGGTTTCCGAGGCTGGTGACGAGGGCAAGGCCGCCGGCCGCCGCGCCTGCTGAGAGGTACTCACTGGTCAATGCATAGAAGAGCGGCGGCGCTGACACAAACCCGATGACGGCGAAGGAGAGAGCCAGGATCGAACCAACAAAAGTGCCGTGGAGCAACATGAGAAAGGACAAGCCGCCGGCGGCAATCGTGACGCAGGTCGCATAGTGCCAGCGGCGCTCATGCCGCTTGTCCGAGTGACGACCGATCAGTATCATGCAGACGATACCCGCAGCGTTGGCTACTGCGTGATAGACGCCGACCAGTAGCGGATCCTTTACTCCCCAGCTATGGATCAGGGTCGGCATCCAGAATACCATCGTGTAGTTGGCGCCCAGCAGACAAAAACAGGCCAGCGACAACAGGTAGACCTTCGGGTCTCGCAGCAGCTGCCGGAACGTCCCCGAGGTCGCCTTGACGATGTTCTCTTCGTCATGCTGTAAAGCATCGTCCAGCAGCGCCTTCTCCCCCTTCGAGAGCCACGCGGCCTGGAACGGCTTGTCCTTGAGCAGGTAATACACGAGGACGCCGAGGATTGGCGCGGGCAGCCCCTGGATCAGAAACAGCCATTGCCAGCCGTAAAGACCGCTGACGCCGTCGAAATACTTCAGGATCGAACCACACAGCGGACCAGCGATGAACATCATAATGGGGGGCGCCGACGCAAGGATCGCGATGACCTGCCCGCGCCTCACCGACGGGTACCAATACGACAAGTACAGCAGCACGCCCGGGGAGAAGCCGGCTTCAAAGACACCAAGAAAGAACCTCGCCGCATAGAACTGGAGCGGCGTCGATACGAACATCATGGCGGTCGCCGCCAATCCCCAGAGCACCATGATCCGCAACAGGGTCTTGCGCGCGCCGATCCTTTCCAGAAGAAGATTGCTGGGCACCTCAAACAGGAAATATCCGACGAAGAAGATGCCCGCGCCGAGCCCGTAGACTGCATCATCAAATGGCAGTGTCTGCTTCATCTGAAGCTGTGCAAAGCCGATATTGATGCGGTCGAGAAAGGCGACCATGCTGGCGATCAGTAGCAAAGGTATAAGGCGCCAGTCGACCTTGGCGAACACGGCCTTATACGCCGGGTTCTCCAATATGGGCGACGATGACTTGTTTGCAGCAGGCAGATGCATTCTTGTTCCTTCCAAAATATGCTTTTGCCTATGATGTCCTTCGAACCAGTCGCTGCTCCATTGCGCGGGAGTAATGGTCTGACCTCGAAAGCTCAGGTGACCGTTGCCTCGATGAGGCTGAGACGTCCGGCCGGATAGGTCGCGGTGTGAGTAAAGCCGGATTCGCGAAACAGCCAAGCGTACTGCTTTTCCGTTCTTTCGAGACCGCCAGGCCCGCGAAGCATGAGCAGATCGGTCAGCGTCTGTTCCCTGTGCGCATCGCTTACGCTCGGGAATTCCGGCATGATCCGTTCGATAAGCAGGAGCACGCCACCTCCGGGGAGCGCCCTTCGGCAGTTTGCGAGGATGACCATGCTGCGCTCATCGCTCCAATCGTGAATGATGTGCTTCATCACGATGGCATCCGCGATCGATGGAATCGTCTGAAAGAAATCGCCGGCCATGAATTCGACGCGGTCACTGAGCCCGCTGCGCCTCAGGTGGCCAGTCGCGGATTCGGCGCAGCGGGGAAGGTCGAAAATGGTCCCTCGGATGTGCGGATGTTGCTCGGCTATGGCGCCAACGAGTTCGCCGGAGCCGCCGCCGACATCCATGAGATGAGCGAACGCACCGAAGTCGTAGGCCCCCAGGATATCCGGAACCGCCAGACGGGTCCCCTCCATCATAGCCGCATTAAATATGCTGACCATCTCCGGATCGCACGCCATCAGATCAAAGCTGTTTTCGTGGCCAAGCAGTTGCGCGGCGGTCTTGCCGGTCATGATCGAGTCCAGCAGCCCGGTCCACGATTCGGTCAGAAACTGGCCTTCAAAGATCGTCCAGTTTTTGAGGGACTGGGTTGCGGCCCCGTCAAGGCAAGCCCCCAGTTCGGTCAATGCGTATTGCTCTTCAGCGACCGTGCAAATGCCTATGGTCGAAAGCGCGGTCAGCAGGCGGCGGAGCGCCTGCTTGTTCGCGCCGGTCGCCTCGACGAGTTCGCCAAGGGGCCGCGATCTATCGCGCAGGAGCTCAGCGATCCCCAGCTTCGCGGCGACATAGATGACCGCGGTCACGCGCTGCGACTGAATAAGGTGCAGCAATCTTGCGGATGCGTGGATAGAGGACATCGATCATTCCCTCTCATGTTGCTCGTTGGTGCCGGTCCAGCACTCCCGGGCAAACCTGCTCAGGCTCGAAAGCGGCGCGCTGTGCGGCATTGATTGGCCGATCCTGATCTCGGTGTCGGTGACGCCGGGGCCGCATCGCCAGTCCGTCCCCGCAACCGGGGAAGGGTTGAAACCTGAAATACTTAGCGCAGTATGGATGACAGAACTGATCATGGAGGCCTGCTTGGCGCTGACCGCTTTTGGTGGATCGCTGCTCGGGACGGTTTTGCTATCCCGCGCCGCAAGATGATGCTGTACAATTGCTGCCAGGTCCCGAAACCTCGCCGATATTCTGCCGATATTTTCCGAAATGGCCCAACGAGGCGTTCTTGCTTAAGTCATCGCAGCCTTCGATTGTGATCGGTGACCGGACCTTGGATCTGGCTCGCGAATTGCTGCTCGACGGGCGCGGCGACATCGTGCCGTTGCGTCCTCAAGCCTGGGCGGTGCTGCGGCTCCTCGCGCAACGCGTCGGGCACCTGGTGCATAAGGACGAGATATTGGATGAGGTCTGGTCGGACTGCGAGGTCACGGAAGACTCTCTTGTCCAGGCCATCGGCGACATCAGGCAGGCCTTGGGAGGGGCGGGCCGATTGGCCCTGAGAACCTTGCCTCGCCGCGGCTACATGCTGGTCGTGGATGGCGAGCAGGCCGACCGCCCCGCCTCCGCCAGCGTCACGACTTCGTCGATGCCGGACCACGCTGGAAAGCCAGCGGGTTCATCTTCGATCCCACACCTGTCCATTGTTGTTCTACCGTTCACAAATATTGGCGGAGATTTGGAGCAGGAATATTTCGTCGATGGCGTGACTCACAGTTTGACCACCGACCTGTCGCGGATCGCCGGCGCGTTCGTCATCGGCCGGGCACCGCGTTCACGTTCAAGGGCAAGGCGGTGGACGTGAGGGAGATCGGTCGCGAATTGAATGTCCGTTACGCGCTGGAAGGGTCGGTGCAACGCGGCGGCAACCGCTTTCGCCTGAACGTTCAGTTGACTGACACGGAAACTGGAGCCCACGTGTGGGCCGAGCGCTTCGACAAGCCCGCTGCCGACTTGCTGGACATGCAGGATGAGATCGTATCCCGGCTCGCCAATACGTTGAACGCCGAGCTTATCAAGGCCGAAGCGCGACGGGCAGAACGGTTGCCCCAGCCGGACGCGATGGATCTCTATTTTCAGGGCAGGGCTGTCCTGAACAAAGGAATAGCGCCTGCGGTTATGGCGCGAGCAAGGGATTTCTTCATGCGCGCCCTCGCGCTTGATCCCGACAATATTGAAGCAGCGGTTGCCGCGGCTCAGGTCGATTTTGCGATCGGTTCTTCCTCCATGGCCGATGACGGACCGGCATATTTCAGGGCTGCGGAGAAGGCGCTGAATGGCGTGTTGTTGCGTGCGCCCAATCACCCCAGAGCCCACATGTTGCTCGGCGCGGTTCAAATTCGGACACACCGCGCTGCAAAGGGTATCGCTGAATGTCGCCAGGCGCTGGCGCTCGATCGGAATTTGGCCGATGCGCATGGGTTTATTGGCCTCGGGAAGCATGCGCTGGGGCGTGGCGAGGAAGTCGAGGGGCATATTCAAGAGGCGTTACGACTGTCCCCTCGCGATACGCGTGCCTTTCTCTGGATCATGGTTGTCGGAATGGCCAAGTTGATGTCCTGCACCAATGCAGACCTCGAGGCGCTGGACTGGCTTCGCCGGAGCATTGAGGCTAATCCCAATTTTGCGCTCGCTCACTTTCACTTGGCTGGCGCGTTGGCCATGATGGGAGACCTCGAGGAAGCACAATCCAGTGCCAAAGCCGGACTGGCACTTGATCCCAACTTCAGCATTCGTCGATACGACGTCAATGTCGTCTTCCTGTCCGACAATCCGGTATGGCTCGCCAAGCGTAAGCGTTTTTATGAGGGAATGCGCATGGCCGGCGTGCCGGAGAGCTAATGCCACGTTCGATCATCTACGTGAATGGGATAAAGCTGCGACGAGGAGCTACATTTGAGCTCCAGCAGCGGCGCGCCATACACGCGTCTTGGTCAGCGGCGGAGCACCACTCACGAACCCGGCTTCGCCTCGACAGGCTTCTGCGCGAACTGCGGGAATGTCTCGGCCACGACCGGTCCATCCAGCCGCCATGAATAGCAGCCGCCGACGAAGAACGGCGGCTCGGTGACGTCGCGCTGATGGTCGAGCGCGCCGCGGCCCTGCGGGTCCTTGCCCGAGGTAGCTGTCTGGAACAGCGTCGTCACCGCGGGACCCAGGAGCTCGGCGAGATGGGTGCAGGTCTCGAGCCTGCCGATCTTGCGACGGACCAGTTCGCGCCAGCCCTTGCCGATGCGTTCGCCGACCAAGCGCTGCAGGATGCCCTCGACGTCGAGGCAGGACGGGTAGGGCGTCGAGGCCATCGTGGTGCCGGTCTCGCGGATCGTAAAGCTGTCGTCGACCGCGAGCCGCAGGCGGATGTCGTGCACGGGATCGTCGGGCTGCTGCAGGCCGCGATGCTTGTCCTGTCGGGCATAGGGTTTGGTGTCGACCAGCCGCGCCTCGACTTCCCACAATCCGTCGTCGCGGAGATAGCCGAGACATTCGACGGAGCGGCGGTGCATCAGGCGGCGGGGCTTGCCGTCGGCATTGGTATCGGGTGCGGACATCGGAACTCGCTGGATTGAATCTCGAACCGATCCAATCGGCCGTGCGCTCCGATGTCAACGCTCGCGGTCGAATGGCGTCATGAGACGTCGTCATTCCGGGATGGCGCGTTAGCGCCAGACCCGGAATCTCGAGATTCCGGGTTCGATGCTTCGCATCGCCCCGGAACGACGGGGGTGACGTTGAGAGCCGTCCCTCAGCTCACGCGCCGTTCGCGGTTCTCCCAATACGGCTTGCGCAGCTCGCGCTTTAAAATCTTGCCGGCGCCGGAGAGCGGCAGCGGCGTCGCGGTGATGTCGACGCTGCGCGGGCATTTGTAGCCGGCGATCAGCACCTTGCAGTGCTCCATCAGCTCTTCCGGCGTGGCGCTGGCGCCGCTCTTCATCACCACGACGGCGTGAACCTGCTCGCCCCAGCGTTCGCTCGGGATCCCGATCACGGCGCATTGCGCCACCGCCGCGTGCTGGGCGAGCGCGTTCTCGACCTCGGCCGAATAGACGTTCTCGCCGCCGGAGATGATCATGTCCTTGACGCGGTCGACGACGTAGACGAAGCCGTCTTCGTCCATGTAGCCGCCGTCGCCGGTGTGCATCCAGCCGTCGATCACGGCGCGCGCGGTCTCCTCCGGCCGCTCCCAATAGCCCATCATCACCATGTCGCCGCGCACCGCGATCTCGCCGACGGTGCCCGTCGGCACAACCTTGTCCTCGGTATCGACGATCTTGACCTCGGCGCCGAGCGTCGCCCGGCCGGCGCCGCGATGCCGTCCCTTGGCGCGGCCGTCGCCGATATGTTCCTTCCAGTGCAGCAGGGTTGCGATCGGCGACAGCTCGGTCATGCCGTAGGCTTGCGTGAACTCGACATGAGGCAGCGCCTTGATGGCGCGCATCAGCACGGCGTCGCTGATCACGGAGGCGCCGTAGGAGATCCGCTTCAACGACGACAGGTCGTAATTGCCGAGCGTCGGGTGATCGACGAACATCTGGATCATGGTCGGCACCAGCAGCACGTCGGTGATGCGCTCCTTCTGCACGGCGGCCGCGACGCCGTCAGGCGTGAAGCCCTGGATCACGACGTTGGAGCCGCCGGACAGCAGCACCGAATACATCGCCGCGCCATTGGCGAGGTGGAACATCGGCGCCGCGTGCAGGTAGACCGTGCTGCTCGGCCACAGGCCTTCGCCGAGCGCGTTGAGCGCGTTAGCCATCAGATTACCGTGGCTCAGCATCACGCCCTTGGAGCGGCCGGTGGTGCCGCCGGTGTAGAAGATGCCGGCAAGGTCGTCGCGGCTGCGCATCGCATCCGGAACAGGCGCGCTGCGCGCGATGAGCGTCTCGTAATTCTCCATGCCGGCGGGCGTGTCGCCCTCGTCGGCATAGACCAGCTGCAGGCTGGGGATGGCGCCTGCCAGCGCCGTGACGACCGGCGCAAACGCCTTGTCGACGAACAGGATCGTTGCGCGGCAGTCGCGCAGTGCGTCCTCGTTCTCGATCGGAGACCAGCGGATGTTGAGCGGCACGATCACGGCGCCGGCCCAGCCGACGGCGAGGTAGAGCTCGAGATAGCGGTCGGAGTTCAACGACAGGATCGCGACGCGGTCGCCGTCCTGGGCGCCGAGGCCGCGGATCGCGGCGGCGAGGCGGGCGACGCGGTCGCCGACCTCGCGCCAGTTGCGCCGCCGCTCACCGCAGACGACTGCGAGCCCGTTTGGATTGACCTGCAGCGCGCGCCGCAGTCCGTGTGTGATGTTCACTCGTCTCCTCCCTTGATGCGTTTCCCTTGCGAGGCGGTTTGTCCGCCTTCTCGTGCGCCGTTGTTTTGCGCGTTGGTGTCATTTGCGTTGTTGCTTTGGCGATGCCTTCGGTGAGACGGATCGCGAATTCCTCGGCGACGGCACGTCCGCTCAGCTCGCCGCCCGGCTGGAACCAGTGTCCGATCCAGTTCAGCGAGCCGGCGATCGCGAAAGCCGCGAGCTTCGGGTCGCAGGGTTTCACCGAACCGTCCGCGACGCCCTGTGCGATATAGTCGCGGAAGGCGCGGTCGATCCGCCGCTTCGCGGTCTGCACGATCTTGCGGTTGTCCTCGCTGAGATCGCGGATGTCGAAGCGGACCAAGCTCTTGCCGTAGTCCGCGGTCATCAGCTCGGCATAGCGGACGGTGAGCTTGCGCAGCTTGTCGAGCCCTGAACCGCCGCCTGTTGACGTTTCGGCAATGCATTCAGCGACCAGCTCATTGCCGATCGACCAGCACTCGTACAGGATCTCGTCTTTGCCGCGGAAGTAGTTGTAGAGCGCCGGCTTGGTGATGTTGAGCCGCTTGGCGACGTCGTTCAGCGTGGCGCGGTGATAGCCCTGTTCGAGGAATAGGGCGACGGCCGTGCGCAGCACCGCCTCGCGCTTCTCGTCGCGGGCGCGGCGCCGGCTCTCGAACGGCAGCCAGGGCGACTCGTTGCTGGAAGAGGGGGAGTGGGCGTCCATCGCGTCGGCTGTTGTCGCATTGACTCCGGAAGATCGCCCGTATATTACCCATGGGTAATGAATAGTCCAGTGGGTAATTTCCGGGAGGACACGCGATGACGTCACGCACCTATGTTGCCGGGGTCGGCATGATCCCGTTCGTCAAGCCCGGCGCCAATGCGCCGTATCACGTGATGGGCGCCGAGGCGGCGAAGCTGGCGCTCGCTGACGCCGGCCTCGATTACGGTCGTGTGCAGCAGGCCTATGTCGGCTATGTCTATGGCGACTCGACCTGTGGACAGCGCGCGCTCTATCCGGTCGGCATGACCGGCATCCCGATTGTTAACGTCAACAACAACTGCTCGACCGGCTCGACCGCGCTGTTCCTGGCGCGGCAGGCGATCGAGTCAGGCGCGGCCGATTGCGTGATGGCGCTCGGCTTCGAGCAGATGAAGCCCGGCGCGCTCGGGGCCGTGTTCACCGACCGTCCCAGTGCGTTCGACGATTTCGACGCCGCAGCCGACAAGCTGGTCGACGCGCCCGGCGTGCCGCTGGCGCTGCGCTATTTCGGCGGCGCCGGCCTCAGCCACATGAAGAAATACGGCACGCCGCTCACCGCCTTTGCAAAAGTGCGCGCCAAGGCGAGCCGCCACGCCAAGAACAATCCGCTGGCGCTGTTCCGCAAAGAGGTCAGCGCCGACGACGTGATGAACGACCAGGTGATCTGGCCCGGCGTGATGACGCGTCTGATGGCGTGCCCGCCGACCTGCGGCGGCGCCGCCGCGATCCTGGTCTCGGAGAAATTCGCCGACCAGCACGGCCTCAACAAGCAGGTCCGCATCGCGGCGCAGGCGATGACCACGGATACGCCGTCGACCTTCGGTGCCTCCGACATGATGCAGGTGGTCGGCTACGACATGGCGCGCGATGCCGCCAAAAAGGTCTACGAGGCCGCCGGCATCGGGCCTGATGACCTTGACGTCGTCGAGCTGCACGACTGCTTCGCGCACAACGAGCTGATCACCTATGAGGGGCTCGGCCTGTGCGCCGAGGGCGAGGCCACGAAATTCATCGACGACGGCGACAACTCCTATGGCGGCAGGATCGTCACCAACCCGTCCGGCGGGCTGCTGTCGAAGGGCCATCCGCTCGGCGCCACCGGGCTTGCGCAGTGCTATGAGCTGACGCGGCAGCTGCGCGGCACCGCCGCGGCGACGCAGGTGGAGGGCGCGCGGATCGGCTTGCAGCACAATCTCGGCCTCGGCGGCGCCTGCGTCGTGACGCTCTACGAACGCGCCTGAGGTCGTCATGGTCGATCAATCGGCTGTCGGGCGTACATTTACGCCCGTGACCGCGCGCGTCGAGCCGGGGCGGCTGCGCTTCTTCCTCGATACGCTCGGCGAGACGAACGCGATCTATCGCGACGAGGCAACCGCGCAGGCGGCCGGCTTCACGGCAGCGCCAGTGCCGCCGACCTATCTGTTCTGCCTCGAGATGATGGATGCACCTGACCCGTTCGAGTTCCTGACCGCGCTCGGCATTGACTTGGCACGCGTGCTGCACGGCGAGCAGCGCTTCGACTATCACGCGCCCGTCATGGTCGGCGACACCCTGACCTTCCGCCCGCGCGTCACTGGCGTGACCGACAAGAAGGGCGGGGCGATGACGCTGATCGTCGTCGACACCCCGGTCACCAACCAGACCGGCGTCCATGTCGCCGATGTCTCGCGCACCGTCGTGGTGCGCAATGCGAGGCCGTCATGAGCGCCCGCGTTCCATCGGTCGGCGACATCATCGTCCACAAGGAGTTTCCGCCGATCACCCGCCATCGCCTCGCGCTGTATTGCGGCGCCTCGGGCGATCACAATCCGATCCATGTCGACATCGACTTCGCGAAGGCGGCCGGCTTCCCCGACGTGTTCGCGCACGGCATGCTGGTGATGGGCTATCTCGGCCAGGCGCTGACCGACGCGGTGGCGCCGTCGCGCATCCGCTCGTTCTCGACCCGCTTTGCCGCAATCACCCAGCTCGGCGCGAAGCTGACCTGCGAGGGCGCGGTGACCGAGCTGATCGAGCAGGGCGGTGAGAAGCGCGCAAAGCTCGCGCTGACCACCAGGGATCAGAACGGCGAGATCAAGCTCGCCGGGGAAGCCGTTATCGCGCTTTAGCGAGAGGGTCTCGCCAAGCAGGGACTCGTGCTCCCTCTCCCGCATGTGGGAGAGGTGAAGAAAACAAGATCATCTCGTCCAAGGGAGGAACCATGTCGAAACTGCAAGGCAAAGTCGCGCTCGTCTCAGGCTCTGGGCGCGGCATCGGGCGCGCGATTGCGTTGAAGCTCGCCAGCGAGGGCGCGCGCGTCGTGGTCAACGACCTCGATGCCGAGCCGGGCGATGCAGTCGTTGCCGAGATCAAGGCCGTGGGCGGCGAGGCGATCGCGGTCAATGGCAGCGTGACCGAAGCCGGCTTTGCCGATCGCTTCGTCGGCGCCGCGATCGAGCAGTTCGGCGGTCTCGACATCATCGTCAACAATGCCGGCTACACCTGGGACTCGACGATCCAGAAGATGACCGACGAGCAGTTCCAGGCGATGCTCGACGTCCATCTGGTCGCGCCGTTCCGCATCATGCGCGCGGCGTCGGAGCCGATCCGGGTGATGGCGAAAAGGGAGGCCGAGGCGGGCCGCGAGGTGTTCCGCAAGGTCGTCAACATCTCCTCGATCGCGGGCCTCTACGGCAATGCCGGGCAGGCGAGCTATTCGTCCGCCAAAGCCTCGCTGATCGGGCTGACGCGCACGATGTGCAAGGAGTGGGGCCGCTACAAGGTCAACGTCAATTGCGTGGCGTTCGGTCTGATCAACACCCGCCTGACCCAGCCGATCGAGACCCAGCAGAAAACCATCGACGTCGCCGGCCGCGACATCAAGGTCGGCGTCCAGCCGCAGATGCTGGAGGCGATGGGACGCATGATCCCGCTCGGCCGCGGCGGCACGCCGGAGGAGGCGGCTGACGCGGTCTATCTGTTCTGCGCTCCGGAATCGAACTACATCAGCGGTCAGGTGATCGTCGCCGGCGGCGGTCTCTTGATCTGACGAGAGCGTTTTCAAGCGAAGTGGGTACCGGTTCGCGTCAAGAAAACGCGAAAACGCGTCAAGAAAGAATGCGTAGCGAGGATATCATGCATTACCGATCGTCCTGGATGACCGAGGAACTGGACACCTTCCGTGACCAGTTCCGCAAATTCCTCGCCAAGGACCTGGCGCCGCACGCTGAAAAATGGCGCGAGCAGAAGCTGGTCGACCGCTCTGCCTGGCGCGCGCTCGGCGAGATGGGCGCGTTGCTGCCGAGCGTGCCCGAGGCCTATGGCGGCTTAGGGGCCACCTTTGCCTATGACGCCGCCGTGCTCGATGACCTCGAGAGCACGGTGCCGGAGCTGACCACCGGCGTCTCCGTGCACAGCGCGATCGTGGCGCATTACATCGTCAACTATGGCTCGGAGGAGCAGAAGAAGCGCTGGCTGCCGAAGATGGCGTCGGGCGAGATGGTCGGTGCCATCGCGATGACCGAGCCCGGCACCGGCTCCGATCTGCAGGCCGTCAAGACCACGGCGAAGAAGCAGGGCAATTCCTACGTCATCAACGGCCAGAAGACTTTCATCACCAACGGCCAGGCCGCCGATCTCGTGATCGTGGTCGCGCGCACCGGAGCTCCGGGCGCCAAGGGCATCTCGCTGATCGTGGTGGAGACCGCGGGCGCCGAGGGCTACCGCCGCGGGCGCAACCTCGACAAGATCGGGCTGCACGCGTCTGACACGTCGGAGCTCTTCTTCGACAACGTCACGGTGCCGCCGGAGAACCTGCTCGGAGCCGAGGAGGGCAACGGCTTCGCGCAGCTGATGCAGCAATTGCCGCAGGAGCGGCTGTCGCTCGCGATCGGCGCGGTGGCCTCGATGGAGCGCGCGGTCAGGATCACCGCCGAGTACACCAAGGAACGCACCGCGTTCGGCAAACCGCTGCTCGAATTCCAGAACACCGCCTTCAAGCTCGCCGAGCGCAAGACCGAGGCGATGATCGCCCGCGTGTTCGTCGACTGGTGCGTCGAGCGCCTGGTCGCCGGCGACCTCGACACCGTGACAGCGTCGATGGCGAAATGGTGGTGCTCGCAGAAGCAGGTCGAGACCGCCGACGAATGCCTGCAGCTGCATGGCGGCTACGGCTACATGCAGGAATATCCGATTTCGCGCATGTTCATCGATTCCCGCATCCAGAAGATCTATGGCGGCACCAACGAGATCATGAAGCTCCTGATCGCGCGTTCGCTCTAGGCGGGCGCGTCCTTGGCGTCATTCCGGGGCACGCGAAGCGTGAACCCGGAATCTCGAAGCTGCGGCTCGAGATTCCGGGTTCGATGCTCGCGCATCGCCCCGGAATGACACGGAGAGGCGGGTGCGCGCTCATGTCCCTCGCGCGCCGCTACATCGCGCGCACGTTCTTGAGGAACTTGTCGACCTGAACTTCCAGCTCGGAGGCGTTGCTGGCGAGCTCTCCGGAGGCCGCCAGCACGTTCTCGGCGGCCTTGCTGGCATCGTCGATCGCCTTGGTCGTGCCGTTGATGTTTGCCGTGACCTCCTTGGTGGCCGCGGCCTGCTCCTCGACGGCGCTGGCGATCACGGTCGAGATCTCGCTGATCTGGACGATAACCTGCGAGATCGCCTTCAGCGCGGTAGCGGTGTTGCCGGTCGCAGCCTGCATCTCGTTGATCTGCGCCGAAATGTCTTCCGTGGCCTTGGCGGTCTGGTTGGCCAGCGCCTTCACCTCGGAGGCGACGACGGCGAAGCCGCGTCCGGCCTCGCCGGCCCGCGCGGACTCGATGGTTGCGTTGAGCGCAAGCAGGTTGGTCTGGCCGGCGATCTGGCTGATCAGGGCGACGACGTCGCCGATCTTCTGCGCCATGGTCACGAGACCCGCGACCAGCTTGTCGGACTTCTCGGCCTCGTCGACCGCCATGCGGGCGATGCGGCTCGCCTCGGCTACCTGGCGGCTGATCTCGTTGACCGAGGACGACAGCTCCTCGGACGCGGACGCCGCGCTCGCCGAGCGCTGATTGACGAATTCGGCGGTCGTCGTCAGTGATCGCGCCGTGCCCTGCATTTGCGTCGAGGCCGACGCCAGCATCCCGGCAAGGCCCTTCACGTCCTTCTCGAAATCGTCGGCCAGTTTCACATTGCCTGTCACCACCGACCAGCTCAGCATCGCGCCGGTGTAGTTGCCCCGCTTGTCGGTCAGCCCGGAGACCCGCAGGTCGAGCGTTTCCGGCCCGAGCTTGATCTTGGCCGCATGCGGCAGGCTCTTGGGATCGCCGACGATGCGGCGCTGGTGCGCCGGGTTCTTGTGGAAGATGTCGAACGAGTTGCCGAGGATCTTGTCCGGCGCCACCGGAAGCAGATGCTTCACGGTGTCGAGCGTCTTCAGGCTGGTCTGGTTGATGTAAGTGATGTTGAAATCGGTGTCGCACATCATGATGTTGATCGGCATGTTGTCGAGCATCTGCAACAGCCGTTCGGTCTGCGTTTCAAGCCGCGCCTTCTCGGTCGCGAGCTCCCAGGTCAGCATCGGCCCGGTGTAGCGGCCGCGCGAACTGGTCATCGCCGTCACGGTGAGATCGAGCGTCTCGCCGCCGATGGTGATGCGCGCCTTGTGCGGCAGGTTCTTCGGGTCGGACAGCAGCCGGCGCTGATGCTGCGGGTTCCTGTGAAAGATGTCGATCGATTGCCCGATCAGCGCGTCGACCTTCACCGGCAGCACATGCTCGATCTTCTTCAGGTTCTGCCGCGTCGACTCGTTGATGTAGGTGATTTTGAAATCGTCCAGCTCGCAGAGCATGACACTGATCGGCATGTCATCGAACAACCGATACGAACTGTCCGAGCCGACCACGCTTGCGACGCTCTTCATCCCCAACATGCATTGCCTCCAGCCTTGATAATGATCTTGGTGAATTGAAACGGTGCACCTGATCGGCGACGGAATGCCTTCCACCGCCGGCCCCACGCAGGTGCGCTACACGATTTACAATTTCTGACTGCGTGGAACGGTAGGCGATTCGAGTTCCACCAAGAAGGCGTGCAATGCGCCGCGTGCGCTCGCGCAAGGTCGAGCTCGCGATGAGCGCAGCCGAAAACGTCGCGCAACACCGCGATTTGCCGTGAAATCCGCGCGATCCCGCGGCGAAGATGCGAAGCGGCCGATCGCTGCACCGTAATCTTACGGAAGCAGAAGCGTGCGCTCCTAATGATTGTTAGCGTGCACATGACGTGGTGGTTTATGCAGGTGGTGCCACGGCATCGCGCGCGGCGGAGGGCCTCTGATTTCAATCGTGTCGGCGGCCACGCGCTGTCGGTCTTGGCGATGTGGCGTGCGAGCATTCTTTTGCGCTCTGTTGCGTCGGTCGGCGCCTCGTGATGACAGGGGCTGCCGCATCGTCTATGCGAGTGTTCATGAAAGAAGCGCGCGTAGGTTGATCATGCCGCGTGAGACCCGATGGGGGTCACAGACCGGCGTGGCGACATCGATCCCGCTTGAGCGCGGCGAGATCGCGCCGGGCCGGCCGACGGTGACCTGCGCCGCTTGCCGGCTGGCGGCTTCAATCGTGCCGACGAACGTCCGCTCTGCGGAAATCGATGACGAAACAGCGTTGCCCATTGCCTACCGCATGGCTTGGCGCCGCTGCGCCCGCGAGACGCAGCTTCGGCCTTGCACCCCATTTCCGTCTATCATACCCCGTGGGACCACGATCCGCGCGAAGCCCAAACGCGCGCCAGTACCTGCAGGAGCCCTCATGACCAAAAGCAATGCCCGCACCGGAGGCCAGATCCTGATCGACCAGCTGGTCGCGCAAGGGGTGGAGCGCGTCACCTGCGTGCCGGGCGAGAGCTATCTGGCGGCGCTCGACGCCTTGCACGACAGCCCGATCGACGTCGTGATCTGCCGCGCCGAGGGCGGAGCCGCGATGATGGCGGAGGCCTATGGCAAGCTCACGGGACGTCCGGGCATCTGCTTTGTCACCCGCGGTCCGGGCTCGACCAATGCAGCCCATGGCGTGCACATCGCGATGCAGGACTCCACCCCGATGATCCTGTTCGTCGGCCAGGTCGACACCGGCATGCGCGAGCGCGAGGCGTTCCAGGAACTCGACTACAAGGCGGTGTTCGGCACCATGGCGAAATGGGCGGTCGAGATCGATCGTCCGGATCGCATTCCGGAACTGGTCGCGCGCGCCTTCCGCGTCGCGCTGCAGGGCCGGCCCGGTCCGGTGGTGATCTCGCTGCCGGAGAACATGCTGACCGAAACCGCCGCGGTCGCGGACGCGCCGAAGGTCGAGCCTGCGGCGAGTTGGCCGGCGCCGTCGGATCTCGAGCGTCTTGGCACCATGCTGGCATCCGCCACGGCGCCGATCGTGGTGCTCGGCGGCTCGGCCTGGACCGCGGAGGCCGCCAAGGGCATCGCGCGCTTCGCCGAGCGCTTCGACCTGCCGGTTACGACCTCGTTCCGCCGCGCCTCGCTGTTCGATGCCGACCACTCGCATTATGCCGGCGATCTCGGCATCGGCCCGAGCCCGAAGCTCAGGGATCGCATCACCGGCGCCGACGTCATCCTGCTGATCGGCGGCCGCATGTCGGAGATGCCGTCCTCATCCTACACGCTGCTCGACATTCCGGTGCCGAGCCAGAAACTGATCCATGTCCATCCCGGCGCCGAGGAGCTCGGCCGTGTCTACCAGCCGGCGCTGGCGATCCAGGCGACGCCTGCGGCCTTTGCCGCCGCGGTCGAGACCATGAAGCCCGCGGCCGCACCCGCCTGGAAGGGCGAGGCGGCCAAGGCGCATGCGGACTATCTCGCCTGGACCGACAAGCCGCGCGAGCTGCCGGGCAGCTTCCAGTATGGCGAGGTCGTGACCTGGCTGCGCGATCGCCTGCCGAAGGATACCATCGTCTGCAACGGCGCCGGCAATTATGCCGGCTGGATTCACCGCCACCATCGCTTCCATGCTTTCGCCGCGCAGCTCGCGCCGACCTCGGGCTCGATGGGTTACGGCGTGCCGGCGGCTGTGATGGCCAAGCGGCATCATCCGGACCGGGTCGTCGTGGCGTTTGCCGGCGACGGCTGCTTCCTGATGAACGGGCAGGAGTTCGCCACCGCCGTGCAGTACGACGCGCCGCTGATCGTCGTCGTCATCGACAACGCGCAATACGGCACCATCCGCATGCATCAGGAGCGCGACTATCCCGGACGCGTCGTCGGCACCCAGCTCAAGAATCCGGACTTCGCGCTTTATGCCAAGGCGTTCGGTGGCCATGGCGAGCGTGTCGAGCGCACCGAAGACTTCGCGCCCGCGTTCGAGCGCGCGCTGGCCTCCGGCAAGCCGGCGATCCTGCACTGCCTGGTCGATCAGCGCGCGCTGTCGGTCGGTAAGGACTTTGTGCCGCAGGCAACGCGCTAGGGCATGATCCGGAAACGTGCGAAGCGGTTTTCCGAGGAGATCATGCCCCAACAAGAGTTCCGTCACGTCGCGATCATCGGGGCCGGCGCGGTCGGCGTGATCAGCGCCATCGAGGCGCTGCGCGCGGGCCACAGCGTCACCTTGATCGATCCGGGCGAGCCCGGCGGCACCCAGGCGGCGAGCTACGGCAATGCCGGCTGGCTGTCGTCGCATTCGGTGATCCCGCCGGCCGAGCCGGGCACCTGGAAGAAGGTGCCGGGTTATCTGATGGATCCGCTCGGGCCGCTGGCGATCCGCTGGTCGTATCTGCCGAAGGCCTTGCCGTGGCTGATCAAGTATCTGCTGTCGAGCCGGACCGAGGCGCAGGTCGAGGCCACCGCGCGGGCGATGCGCGATCTCCTGAAGGATGCGCCGCTGCTGCACCTGCAGCTCGCCGAGGAAGCAGGCGTGGGCGAATTGATCGAGCGGCGCGGGGTGATGCATGTGTTTCCCTCGCGCGCGCCGTTCGACCGCGATCTCGGTTGGCGCATCCGCAAGCGCGTCGGCATCGAATGGCTGGAGCTCGATGAAGACGAGATGCGCCAGCGCGAGCCCGACCTGCACCCGCGCTACAAATTCGGCGTCGTGGTGGAGGAGGCGGGCCGCTGCTGCGATCCAGGCGCCTATGTCGCGGCGCTTGCCGCGCACGCGATCGCGATTGGCGCCGAGCGCGTCGCCGCCAAGGCCACGGGCCTCAGGCTTGCCGGCGACAGGCTGGTCGCCGTGGTCACCGAGAGCGGCGAGATCGCCTGCGACGCCGCCGTCGTCGCCGCGGGCGCGCGCTCCAGGCAACTGACCGCCTCGATCGGCGATCCGCTGCCGCTGGAGACCGAGCGCGGCTATCACGTCATGATCGAGAATCCGGAATCCGGCCCGCGCAATTCGATGATGGCCTCGGACGCCAAGATGGTCGTCAACTGGACCGACAAGGGCCTGCGCGCCGCCGGTACGGTGGAGATCGCGGGGCTCGATGCCGCGCCGAACTGGAAGCGCGCCGAAATCCTGCGCGAGCATCTCTTCAGCATGTTCCCGAAGCTGCCGAGGGATATTCCGCCATCGCGGATCAAGACCTGGTTCGGCCATCGGCCGAGCATGCCGGACGGGCGCCCCTGCATCGGCTATGCCCGTGCCACGCGCGACGTGATCTACGCCTTCGGCCACGGCCATGTCGGCCTGGTCGGATCGGCCCGCACCGGCCGGCTGGTCGCGCAACTCCTGAGCGGCAAGGCGCCGGAGATCCCGCTCGCCCCGTTCGCGCCCTCACGCTTCCTGTAGGGAGCAACGGAGGCGAAGTCTCAGCTGTCGCCGGCCCAGGCCGTGATCGCGGCCGGCGCGATCACGCGTCTCGGTATGTGCGGATTGATCGTTCCGGCGCTGACGTCCTGCGTCTGAACGAGCAGGGTGCGCGCAAACGCCTTGGCATCCTGCTCGGTCGTGAAGGTACGGGTCTGGCGCGCGAAGCGGTGATGTCCGGCGTCAGGATTTCGCATGGCGAACGAGACGTACCAGATAGCCTTGTCGGTCTTCATCGCGCCTCTTTGGTGGTAATCCGCCCGCGCGATCGCGACGTGGTGCTCGATGCTCGATGTGCAAAAAGTGCCAAGACAAAGAATCCTGAAATACAACACATTGCGGCGAATAGGCTCCTCGGCGAACCAGCAATGCTACAGCATCGGCATGTCTACCGATACTGGCGGCATATTACCTGTCAACCGATGGGTGAAATGACAATGCGCCGTTGCGACGTTGGTTCCATCCGGCAAATTGCCATATCCTCCCGGGACCTTTGCGCTGTCAGGAACGTCGATCTCCTGGGCAAGTTGTCCCGCGCATTCGTGGCCGGAGCGCGCGGCGTCGGGAACACGAGATGACGGGGGTCGGTAGGTGGAAAATCCAATACGGTTCGATCGTCGAGATCACCAGTGAAGCGAATGGCCGCATCGAGGAGACGTTTCGAACCGCGCTGGCCGATAGCGGCTTCTACGGCCAGACGGTTGTGATCTTCGGCGTCCACCAAGGCAATTGCATCGGATTTTCGTCAGTCGGTTCGTCGGCGGCGGGCGATCGCGTGGTTTCCTATACCGGCTTGCTTCGCGATCAAAAAATGGAAGCGGCGTGGTTTGTCGTGTCGGACAAGGCGCTGGTCGCGACCCGCGAGGGCGAAGCGGCGGCCCTGAAGCCCGTGAACTGGTGGCGAGCCGTCACGACAAGTGTCGATACATTCGAACGCTCGACGTAGGCCTCGCTAGATGACTTGGTCCTCCTTGCGTGCGGCGTTGATGGTTTCCTCCACCTCGGCGGCAAGGGCCGTGAGATGTTCGGCGAGCTTGCTGAACAGCTCGCGCTTGCGCATGTCAGTTGCCAGGTCGCGGATCAACGCACATTCCGCCGCGTCGCGTCGAAGCTTTTCGAGATGCGTCAGCATGTCCTGCATTTTTCGTCCCCGAATGCCGTATTCCGCAACGCTAAGGCGGCACAGAACCGCGCAACAATAACCTGTGATAATTTTTGCGAACCTTGGCGACGGTCGCGTATCTCTCCGACCCTCAAGGCAAGCTTGGCTTGCGAGACCGGCTTCTCCAGGAGGCCGGCGCCCTCCCGCAGCTTGCCGCTCGTCATGCGGTTGTTTGACTCACAGACCGCGCAACACGCTCGCCGTCGTTTTCGCCTAGTGCGCACTTGCGCACGGGGGCCGGGACGACGGTGGTGGGTGAGGCAGACGTGAGGGTGTTGCCGCTTCCTCTAACCGATCCGCACCACCATCTTGCCGAGCGCCGCACGGGTTTGCATGGTGGTGAAGGCCGCGCCAAAGTCCTCGAATGCGAATACCTTGCCGACCACAGGCGTCAGCCGGCCTTCGTTTAGCCAAGCCGACATTTGCGTCATCACGCGCGCCTGCGCCTCGGGCTCCCGCCGCGCGATCTGGGCGGCATCGACGCCGATCAGGAGGCCGCCTTTCAGGAGCGGCAGATTGAACGGCAATGCGGGAATGTTGCCGGCCGCGAAACCAACCACGACATGGCGGCCGTTCCAGGCGATCGAGCGGAACGCCTGCAGCGAGACCTCGCCACCGACCGGATCGAAGATCACGTCGGGGCCATGGCCGGCGGTCGCGTCCTTCAGCGCGTCGCGCCAGTCGGGCTTCGTGTAGTCGACGACCGCGTCGGCACCGAAGCTTGCGGCGAAGTTGCGCTTCTCCTCCGTCGAGGCCGCGGCGACGACGCGCGCGCCGAGCAGCTTGCCGACTTGAATGGCGGCGATCCCGGTGCCGCCGGCGGCGCCGAGCACCAGCAACTGCTCGCCGGCCTTGAGCGAACCGCGCTCGCCGAGTGCATAGAGCGCGGTGAGGTAATTGGTGCGAAAAGCCGCGGCGGCCTCCATCGACAGTCCGTCGGGCATGATCTCGACGGCGTCGGGCGGCACCACGATGTGCTCGGCCAGCGCGCCCGAGCGCGCCGCGCCCATCACCCGCATGCCCGGCGCGATGCCGGCAACGCCGCCTGCGACCGCATCGACCACGCCGGCGAATTCCGCGCCCGGCGTAAAGGGGAGGGCATCCTTGGTCTGGTAGCGGCCCTCGACCTTCAGCCCATCCACGAAGCCGATGCTCGCGGCGTGGACCCGGACGCGGATCTGTCCGGGGCCGGGTTCGGGGGTGGCGATCTCCCTCAGCCCGATCTGATCGATGGGTGCGTATTGCTCGACGACGACCGCCTTCATCCTGTCCTGCTCGCTTGTTCGTTTCCTCTGGCCAAACCTATGTCATGTCCGTTGTTGTACGGGGAGACCTTTTACGCATGCAGCGATGGCATCGCATGCGGAAAGCCAGCATCTTCAACGACATCGCGAAAAGGCCGGCGTTTACCCGTTGTTATCCCTACCAAATTCGGTAACCCGTCCTTAATGGCGTTAACGTTAGGGTTTTCCACGCGGCCCGCACTGGGCTGCGCGCCGTCCAAGGACGGGCAGGTTGCGTACGCGTTGGAGTCTCCTATGGATATCATGACTGGCGCCGGGCTGTTGGCTGGCATCATCGTCATCGCGGTGATGATGTTCATGGGCGGCGACCTGCACATGTTCATCTCCGAACATGCCATGATCATCATCTTCGGCGGCTCGATCGCTGCGACGATGATCCGTTTTCCGCTCGGCGTGATGCTGCATGGCCTGCCGCTCGGCGCCAAATTCGCCTTCACCATGAGCCGGTTGTCGGCCCGCGATCTGGTCGACGAGCTCGCCCGCATCGCCGAGATCGCCCGCAAGCAGGGGCCGGTCGGTCTGGAAAAGGTCGAGACCGACGAGCCGTTCCTCGCCAAGGGCATCCGTTACGTCGCCGACGGTTACGACCTCGAATTCATCCGCGACAACATGGAACGCGACCGCGACAACTTCCTGATGCACCTCGACGAGGGCAGCAAGATCTATCGCGCGATCGGCGACTGCGCACCGGCGTTCGGCATGATCGGCACGCTGATCGGCATGGTGCAGATGTTTGCCAACATGACCGACCCCTCCAAGCTCGGCCCGTTCATGGCGACCGCACTGCTCGCGACGCTGTACGGCGCGCTGGTCGCCAATTTGTTCTGCCTGCCGATCGCCGACAAGCTGCACGGCAAGCTGCTCGACGAGGAGACCAACCGCACGCTGATCATCGACGGCATTCTGATGATCCGCGACTCCAAGAGCCCCGCGCTGGTACGCGAGATGCTGCTGGCCTATCTGCCGGAGAAGCATCGCCAGGAGGAAGGCGAGCCGGTTCCGGCCTGACCGGACCGCTCTTTCGGAAAACGCTACAATGGCCAAGAAAAAGCGCGGCGACGCCCATACCGGAGGTCACGGCTGGTTCGTGACCTTCGCCGACCTGATGGGCCTGATGATGAGCTTCTTCGTGATGCTCGTCGCGTTCTCCACCATGGACAACAACAAGCTGAAGATCGTTGCCGGCTCGATGCGCGATGCCTTCGGCGTGCAGACCAATGTGCGCTATTCCGGCATCGTCGAATCCGACGGCCTGCCGACCCGGCCGAAGCTGAAGAACGTCGAGCATATCTCGCCGGAGGACTCCTCGGCCAATCCGACGCCGGACGAGAAGGAGCGCAGCCAGATCAACGGCGCGCGGCTGAAGATCGACCGCGAATTCGCGCTCGCCTCGGCCTCGCTTCGCCAGGCGCTGCAGGACATGCCGGAGCTGACCGAGATCTCCAAGAACATCATGTTCGAGGAGACCAAGGAGGGACTCAACCTCGAGATCGTCGACCAGGACGGCCGCTCGATGTTCGCGGACGGCTCCAGGGAGCCGTACGACCGCACCCGCCGGCTGATCCAGAAGCTGGCCGCGCCACTGAAGGCGACGCCGCTGCGGGTTGCGATCGTGGGGCATACAGCCGCAGGCTTCGTGCCGGCGCGCAGTGATTACGACGGCTTCGACCTGTCCGCGGACCGCGCCAACGCGGTGCGGCAGATCCTGGAGCGGGAAGGGCTGCCGCCGTCGCATATTTTCGCGGTTTCCGGCAAGGCCGACGGCCAGCCGCTGTTTCCCGACGACCCGACGCTGCCGGCCAACCGTCGCGTGACCATCACGTTGATGCGGGAAAATCCGCCACTGCCGCCGGATCTGAAGCCGTAGCTCCGGGTTACCATACTACCGTCGACTGCCACCGGTGCGCGGTTGACACGCGGAGCGGAAGCGTCGATAGCCGCGCGGATCAAATCAACCGATCGGGCGTTCCAACCTCGCCATGGCTGTCAGCGTCTCATCTACCGAAGCTCAGGAAGGACAACCCACCTCCAGCTTCTGGGCCCTGACACTCGGCAGCATCGGGGTGGTGTTCGGCGACATCGGAACTTCGCCGCTCTACGCATTCCGCGAAGCGGTCGGCGGCGCCGCGCACGGCCAGCCGGTCACCCGCATCATGGTGCTGGGCGTGCTCAGCCTGATCCTGTGGGCACTGTTCACCGTCGTCACCGCGAAATACGTGCTGCTGCTGCTGCGCGCCGACAACAATGGCGAGGGCGGCACGCTCTCGCTGATGGCGCTCGGCCAGCGCGCGATCGGTCGGCGCAACTGGCCGCTGCTCGCGCTCGGCGTGGTCGGCGCCTCGATGTTCATCGGCGATTCCATGATCACGCCTGCGATCTCGGTGCTGTCGGCGGTCGAAGGCCTCAAGCTCGCCACCCCGCATCTCGAGCACTATGTGGTGCCGCTGACGATCCTGATCCTGGTCGTGCTGTTCTCGGTGCAGAGTTCTGGCACCGCGCGCGTCGCTTCCGCCTTCGGTCCGGTGATGGTGGTGTGGTTCGCCTCGCTGGCGGTGATGGGGCTCGTCCACATCATGGACGACCCGTCGGTGCTGGCGGCGATCAATCCCTATTACGCGCTCCAGTTCATGCTGACCCACGGCACCATCGGCCTGGTGACGCTGGGCGCGGTGTTCCTCGCGGTGACCGGCGGCGAGGCACTGTATGCCGATCTCGGGCATTTCGGCCGCAAGCCGATCCAGTCCGGCTGGCTGTTCTTCGTGCTGCCCTCGCTGCTGCTGAACTATTTCGGGCAGGGCGCGCTGGTGCTGTCCGACCCTGGCGCGATCGAGAACTCGTTCTACCGCATGGTGCCCGACGTGCTGCTGCTGCCGCTGGTCGGGCTCGCCACCGCCGCGACGGTGATCGCGAGCCAGGCGGTCATCACCGGCGCCTATTCGCTGATCAGCCAGGCGGTGCAACTCGGGCTCTTGCCGCGCTTCGAGGTCCGCTACACCTCGGAGACCCATGCCGGCCAGATTTATCTGCCACGCGTCAACCGGCTGCTGCTGATCGGCGTGCTGCTGCTGGTGCTGCTGTTCCGCACCTCGAGCGGGCTGGCTTCGGCCTACGGCATCGCCGTCTCCACCACCATGGTCGCCGACGGCATCATGGGCTTCATCGTGATCTGGAAGCTGTGGAACTGGCGCGTGGCGTCGGCGGCAGCCTTGATCCTGCCGTTCGTGATCGTTGATATGACCTTCTTCAGCGCCAATCTCCTGAAGCTGTTCGAGGGCGCGTGGGTGCCGCTGCTGTTCGGCGTCGTGATGGCGACGATGATCTGGACCTGGCGCCGCGGCGCCGCCATCCTGGTCGCCAAGACCCGGCGCATCGAGGTGCCGCTGCGCGACCTGATCCACAGTCTGGAGAAGCGGCCGCCGCATATCGTCAAGGGCACTGCGGTGTTCCTGACCAGCGATCCGAGCTTCGTGCCGACCGCGCTGCTGCACAATCTCAAGCACAACAAGGTGCTGCACGAGCACAACGTGATCCTGACCATCGAGACCGCACCGACGCCGCGCGTCGATCTATCCGAGCGCGTCAACATGGAGAAGGTGAGCGACAAGTTCACCGCGGTCCGGCTGCGCTTCGGCTACATGGAATCGCCGAACGTGCCGAAGGCGCTGGCGGTCGCGCGCAAGCTCGGCTGGCAGTTCGACATCATGTCGACCTCGTTCTTCGTGTCGCGCCGCTCGCTGAAGCCGTCGGCCCAGTCCGGGATGCCGCAATGGCAGGACCACCTGTTCATCGCGATGAGCCGGTCCGCCAATGATGCCACCGACTATTTCCAGATCCCGACCGGCCGGGTGGTTGAAGTGGGTACCCAGGTAACTATCTGATCCGGCGCAGGATTCTGACGTTGATCGACCGTGATCCATGCGTGATATGCATGGCGGAGGCCTGAATCCGGGCTAACCTATGCATTCCTGCCGGGAGTATAGCGCTGCGACCCGGCATTGTGCGGTGCGGCAGAAGACAGAGGCACAGCTTCCCCATGTCATCCGAGAGTGCGATCACCGCGGCGGAAACGCCGGCGGCAAACGGCAATGGTGAGGCGCATTCAACCGCCACCTTCAAGGCCCTGATGCTCGGCAGCATCGGTGTCGTCTATGGCGACATCGGCACCAGCCCGCTTTACGCCTTGCGCGAGGCCGTCGTTGCGGCCGCCGGCGGCGAGGGCGCGGTGACGGCGCATGCGGTGCTCGGCGTGCTATCGCTGATCCTCTGGGCTTTGATCGTTGTCGTCACGCTGAAATACGTCGTGATCCTGCTGCGCGCGGACAACAATGGCGAGGGCGGCACGCTGGCGCTGATGGCGCTGGCGCAGCGCGCGGCGACCAAGGGCGGCGCCGCGATCGTGCTGCTCGGCATCATCAGCGGCGCGCTGTTCTATGGCGACGCTGTCATCACGCCGGCGCTCTCGGTGCTGTCGGCAATCGAGGGCATCAAGCTCGTCACCTCGACATTCGATCCCTATGTCGTGCCGCTCACGGTGGTGATTCTTGTCGTCCTGTTCGCGGTGCAGTCGCGCGGCACCGCGCGCGTCGCGGCCTTCTTCGGTCCGGTGATGTGCGTGTGGTTCGCCCTGATCGCGGTCGCGGCGCTGCCGCAGATCGTGCGGCATCCCGAAGTGCTGTACGCGCTCAATCCGATCCTTGCGGTGTCGTTCATGCTGCATCACGGCGTGATCGGGTTCATCACGCTCGGTGCGGTCTTCCTCGCGGTGACCGGCGCCGAGGCGCTCTATGCCGACCTCGGCCATTTCGGCAAACGCCCGATCCAGACCGCGTGGCTGTTCATCGTGCTGCCGTCGCTGGCGCTGAACTATCTGGGGCAGGGCGCGCTCTTGATCGGCAATCCCAAAGGCATCGAGAACCCGTTCTTCCTGATGTTCCCGGACTGGGCCCTGATCCCGATGGTCGCGCTTGCGACCATGGCGACCGTGATCGCGAGCCAGGCCGTCATCACCGGTGCGTATTCGCTGACGCGGCAGGCGATCCAGCTCGGCCTGCTGCCGCGGTTCGAGATCCGCCACACCTCGGAAGCGCATTCCGGGCAGATCTACATGCCGCGCATCAACCGCTTCCTGTTCATCGCGGTCATCGTGCTGGTGCTGATGTTCCGCTCGTCGAGCGCGCTGGCCTCGGCCTACGGCATTTCGGTGACCGGCACCATGGTGGTGACGGCGATGATGGGCTTTGTCGTGATCTGGAAGGTCTGGCGCTGGTCGCCGATCGCCGCCGCGGCGCTGGTTGCGCCATTCCTGTTCCTCGACATCACCTTCCTCGCCGCCAACCTGCTCAAGGTGTTCGAGGGCGGCTGGGTGCCGCTCGCGCTTGGCGGCGCCATGATAGTGGTGATGTACACTTGGCGGCGCGGCAGCCGGCTGCTTTTCGAGAAGTCGCGCAAGCTGGAATTCCCGCTCGCCGATCTCGTCGCGATGCTGGAGAAGCGGCCTCCGCAACGGGTCTCCGGCACCGCGGTGTTCCTGACCAGCGATCCCGTCAGCGCGCCGACCGCGCTGATGCACAGCCTCAAGCACTACAAGGTGCTGCACGAAAAGAACGTCATCCTGACCATCGAGACCGCGCCGACGCCGCGGATCGATCCGTCCGAGCGAGTGCGGATGGAGCAGCTGAGCGAGACCTTCTCCAAGGTGACGCTGAAGTTCGGTTTCATGGAGCAGCCGAACGTGCCGAAGACGCTGGCGATCGCCCGCAAGCTCGGCTGGCAGTTCGACATCATGTCGACCTCGTTCTTCCTCTCCCGCCGTGCGCTGAAGCCGGCGGCGCATTCGGGCATGCCGAGTTGGCAGGACCATCTGTTCATCGCGCTGAGCCGCTCGTCGAACGATGCCACCGACTATTTCCAGATCCCGACCGGGCGGGTGGTCGAGGTCGGGACACAGGTTACGATCTAGGGGCCACGATCCAGCTTTTCCGCGTGGCATCTAACCCGTTTCGGACGCTTGATTTTCTCCGCGCAAGAGGCGACTTTGCGGCCCGGAACGGCGAGCCGGGCGACGCTCGCCAAAGATCATGTCGGGAGGATATTTCCGTGGCGGAGCACAAGGTGGAAGATTTGTTTCCGGACGAGGTGTCGAAGGGCATAGCGGAAGGCCGCTATCTCCTCGTCGACGTCCGTGAGCCGAACGAGGTCGCCGTCGAGGCCTATCCCGATGGCGTCGTGGTGCCGCTGTCGACGTTCGATCCGGCGGCGATTCCCGATCCGCAGGGCAAGCAGGTGGTGTTTGCCTGCCGCTCCGGCAAGCGCTCGGTGACGGCCTCGCTGGCCGCGCAGGCCGCGGGCCTGCCCTATGACAAGCATCTGGCGGGCGGCATCATCGGCTGGAAGGCGGCGGGACTGCCGACCAAGACCGGCGGCTGATCCTCGACATGACCTCCATGAACAAGGTCTTCGCGGACCTTCCTGTCACCATCTTCGAGGCGATGTCGCAGGCCGCGCGCGACAACAACGCCATCAATCTCGGCCAGGGCTTTCCCGACGATCCCGGTCCGGAGGACATCCGCCGCGCCGCCGCGGACGCCTCGATCAACGGCTATAATCAATATCCGTCGATGATGGGCATCCCGGAGCTCCGTCAGGCGATCGCATCGCATTACGGCCACTGGCACGGGCTCAAGCTCGATCCGATGACCGAGGTGATGGTCACCTCCGGCGGCACCGAGGCGTTGACCTCCTCGATCCTCTCCGTGGTCGAACCCGGTGACGAGGTGGTGTGCTTCCAGCCGGTCTATGATTCCTATCTGCCGATCATCCGCCAGGCCGGCGGCATTCCGCGGCTGCTGCGGCTCGAACCGCCGGAGTGGCGGCTGAGCGAGGAGATGCTGCGCAGCGTCTTCAATCACAAGACCAAGGCGGTGCTGTTCAACAATCCGCTCAATCCGGCGGCGGTGGTCTATCCGCGCGAGGACCTCGAACTGCTGGCGCGGTTCTGCCAGGAATTCGACGTGGTCGCGATCTGCGACGAGGTCTGGGAACACGTGGTGTTCGACGGCCGTGAGCACATCCCTCTGATCACGATCCCGGGCATGCGCGACCGCACCATCAAGGTCGGCAGCGCCGGCAAGATCTTCTCGCTGACCGGATGGAAGATCGGCTTCGTCTGCGCCGCGCCGCAGCTGCTGCGCGTCGCGGCGAAGGTGCACCAGTTCCTCACCTTCACGACGGCGCCCAATCTGCAGGCGGCGGTGGCATATGGCCTCGGCAAGCCCGACGATTATTTCCTCGACATGCGCAAGGACATGGCGCGGAGCCGCGACCGCCTGACCAGGGGGTTGGAGAGCATCGGCTTTCCGGTGCTGAAGTCGCAGGGGACCTACTTCCTCACCGTGGACCTGTCGCCGCTCGGTCTCAATGAGACCGACGCGGAGTTCTGCTGGCGGATCGTGCAGGACTACAAGGTCGCGGCGATCCCGGTGTCGGCGTTCTACGAGCAGGATGCGGTGACGTCGGTCGTGCGTTTTTGTTTCGCCAAGAAAGACTCGACGCTCGACGCCGCGCTGGAGCGGTTGTCGGACGCCGTTCACCGCCGCAAGAGGTAGGCCAGAATGCGAGAGCAGAACCGTCGTCTCGTCAGCTTCGTCGGCGCGGTCGCGACGGTCCTGCTGCTCTCGGCCTCCGCCGACGCCGAGGAGCGCACGGTCAACTTCTACAACTGGTCGAACTACATGGCGCCGGGAGTCCTCGAGGACTTCACCAAGGAAACCGGCATCAAGGTCGTGTACGATACGTTCGACGCCAACGAGACGCTGGAGACGCGGCTGCTCGCTGGCAAGTCGGGTTACGACGTCGTGGTGCCGACCGGCTACTTCCTGCAGCGCCAGATCACCGCGAAGGTGTTCCTCAAGCTCGACAAGTCGAAGCTGCCGAACCTCGCCAACGCGTGGCCCGTGGTGACGAGCCAACTAGCTACCTACGATCCCGGCAACAATTACGGCGCCAACTACATGTGGGGCACCACCGGCATCGGCTACAACGTCAAGATTGCGCAGAAGACTCTCGGTCCCGATGCGAAGATCGACAGCTGGGACATGGTGTTCAAGCCGGAGAACCTCGCCAAATTCAAGGACTGCGGCATCCACATGCTGGATTCCGCCGACGACATCCTGCCGGCGGCGCTGAGCTATCTCGGCCTCGATCCGAACTCGACCAAGCAGGCCGACCTCGAGAAGGCCGCCGATCTCGTCATCAAGATCCGGCCCTATGTGCGTAAATTCCACTCGTCCGAATATCTCAGCGCGCTGGCCTCCGGCGAAATCTGCTTCGTGGTCGGATGGTCGGGCGACATCATGCAGGCGCGCAGCCGGGCGGCGGAAGCCAACACCGGCGTCGAGATCGGTTACACGATCCCCAAGGAGGGCGCGCAGATGTTCTTCGACAATCTCGCGATCCCCGCGGATGCGAAGAACGTTGCCGAGGCCTATGAGCTGATCAACTACCTCTACCGTCCCGAGATCGCGGCGAAGAACTCGAACTTCCTGTCCTATGCCAACGGCAATCTGGCGAGCCAGAAGCTGATCGATCCGAAGATATTCGATGACAAGAACATCTATCCCGACGAGGCGATGCAGAAGAAGCTGTTCGTGATCACGGCGCGCGATCCCGCGACGCAGCGGATCATCAATCGCCTGTGGACGAGGGTGAAGACCGGGAAGTGACGCGGGGCGTCATTCCGGGATGGTGCGTCAGCACCAGACCTCAGATGCGCAATTGCGCATCGGGGAATCTCGAGATTCTCGGTGCGCAAATGCGCACCTGAGGGTTCGATGCTTCGCATCGCCCCGGAATGACAAGTCGGATGAGCCTACCGCCAGCGCCGGTGCAGCCAGAGCCATTGATCGGGATACTCACGGACCCAGCCCTCGACGACATCGGTGATCGCCTGCATGGTGCCCTGAATATCGATCTGGCCGGATGCGTCGAACACCGGCTTGACTTCCTCGGTGACCTCGCCGCGGAAGCGGCCGTCGGGCAGGCGGATGATCCGCGTGCCGTGGATGGGGCAATCGATCTGCCGGCGCAGGCGCGCCAGCAGCGGATTCGCCGTGGTCTTGCGGCCGAAGAAGGTGACGGGAACGCCGTTGGTCAAATACTGATCGACCAGCATCGCGACGTGCTGGCCGTTCTTCAGCGCCTGCGCCAGCTTGAGCGGTGCGTCACGGCCGGCCGGCACCAGGGTGCCCAGGTTGACCGCGCGGATGCGTTCGATGGCGCGGTCGGCGGCTTCGATGTTCGGCCGGCGAAACAGGATGGTGGCGTCGAGCCCATGCGCTGCGGCGGCAATTGGAGAGAGCTCCCAGTTGCCGAGATGTGCGGCGAAGAACAGAGCCGGCTTGCCGTCGTCACGCAACTGATCGAACAGCTGCTTGCTGCGCGCCGAGAATTCGACGCGACCCGGCTTGTCGGGATTCTGGGGATCGTGGTCCCAGATGCGGTCGATGTGCGCGAATTCAGCGCCGATGCGTCCGAGGTTGTGCCAGACGCCCGTCAGGATCTCCTCGATCTCCTCGGGTGACTTTTCCGGGAAAGCGGCCTTGAGGTTCTCACGGCCGATGCGATCCTCGCGCAGCCGGCGGCCGATGAAATGCGCGGCGCGGCCGAAGAATCTTGCGGTCTTCTCGGGATCGAAATAGCGCGTCGTACGCAGCAGGCCGATCGTCAGCCCGCCGATCGCCGCGTCGGTCACGGGCTTCGCGGCGTCACGCAGGTGCGCCCTGGTGCGAAGGAGCAGACGTTTCATCTGATGATGCGAGGGCGCTAGGCCGGCTCGCGCGTCAGGATCAGTGAGGCGTTCTGCCCGCCGAACCCGAACGAGTTCGACATCACGGCGGTCACCTTGGCATCGCGCGCCTTGTTGCCGACCACGTCGAACGGGATCGCGGGGTCGGGCACCTCGTAGTTGATCGTCGGCGGAATCCGCTGATGCTCGAGCGTGAGCAGCGAGAAGATCGCCTCGACTGCGCCGGCGGCCGAGATGGTGTGGCCGACCATCGACTTGTTCGACGACACCGGAATGTTTTTGGTGTGTTCGCCAAACACGGCCGACGTCGCAAGATACTCCATCTTGTCGTTTTCCGGCGTCGAGGTCCCGTGCGCGTTGATGTGATCAATTTGCTCGGGCTCCATTCCAGCATCGGCGAGCGTCTTGCGCACGCAGCCGATCGCCGGCTTGCCGTCCGGGCTCGAGCGGGTGCGGTGGAAGGAATCGGTGAGCTCGCCGCAGCCGGCAACGACGCCGAGGATACGCGCGCCGCGCGCCATCGCGGCGTCGTAGCTCTCGAGCACCAGCGCACCGGCGCCCTCGGCCATCACGAAGCCGTCGCGGTTCTTCGAGAACGGTTTCGAGGCGGCTTGCGGCGGGTCGTTCTGGGTGGAGAGAGCCGACAGTAGCGAGAAGCGCACCATGGCTTCGGGATTGACCGAGCCGTCGGTCGCGATACACAGCGTTGCATCGGTTTCGCCGCGGCGGATCGCCTCGACGCCGAGCTGGATCGCGGTCGCGCCGGACGCGCAAGCCGTCGACAGCGAAATCGGCGACCCTTTGGTGCCGAAGGTCTCGGCGAGATTGAGCGCGACGGAGCCGAAGGTGAAGCGCCGGTGAAAGTGCGCGAACTTCCCGCCGCTGCAGGTCGCCAGGTATTCGATGATTCCAAAGTCCTTGGTCGGAACCTCGCGCGCGACTTCGAGCCGCTGCGGCCACTCGGTCTCGATCGGGGCGACTGCCAGAAACAGCGGGCCGGGAAAGTCGCCCTTGCTGCCGATGCCGGCTTGCTCGAGCGCTTCTTCGGTCGCGATCTCGGCCAGACGCTGCGACAGGCTGGTCGACGAGAACGGGTCGACGGTAACGAAATCGACGGCGCCGGCCATCGTCGTCTTCAGACTGTCGAGCGGGAAGCGTGTCACGGTCTTGATGCCGGACTCACCCGCGGTGAGGCGCTTCCAATTGTCGGTCTTACCGCCGCCGAGCGACGTCACGATTCCCATGCCGGTCACGACAACGATCGGTCGGCCGAATTTATCGCGTGGTGCTGTCATGGTTTCCCCGTCGGTGCTTGCGCCGGACTTAAAGCGCGATGAGCTTCATCGCACTCTAGTTGTTTGTTCGAGCATGATGTTCGGAATCAATTTTCCGGATCATGCTCTAACTGACGGCCTCGACCAGTGCCATGCCTTCGCCCTGCCAGTGGCCGACCCCCAACACGACAATCTGGGTTGGCGCTTCGGTCTTTTCAACCTCCAGCCCGGTCGGGTCGTTGGCCGGATAGAGGGCGCCGCGCGAGATCGACAGCGCGGCCAGCGCGAGCCCGAGTGGGAACTGCGCCTCCATCGTGTGGCCAAAGGTCGTTCCGGTGGCGCGGACGGCAAAGCCGGCATGCTGGCTGAGGAATGCGCGCTCTTCGGCAGTCGCAGGCTCGGCGCCGGTCGCGCCCGTGATCAGGATACCGTTGTCGCCGCTAACGCCGAGCTGCGGCCACAACGCTTCCAGCGATTTCGTCACGGCGCCCGGCTCCTTGCGTCGGGCAAGGTCGGCGACCACCTTGGTCAGCTTAGCGTACGGCTTTGCGCCGCGGGCCTCGGCATGTTCGCGCGATTCCATCACGAGGAAGGCGCCGGCCGAGCCGATGGCAAAGCCCGGATTGTTCCTGCGGGCCCAGACCGAGCTATGCTGGTCCTTGAGGGCGAGATCGCCGAATGCATAGAGCATCAAGAGGTCGCCGCGATCGCCGTTATGAGCAGCGCCGACCAAGGCGATGTCACTCTGGCCGGCCCCGATGCGCGCGACCGCGATCCGTGCCGCGTCGATGCTTGAGGCTTCCTCGCCCATGAAGGTGCGCGAGGTCCCGCACACGCCGTGAACGATCGCGATGTTGCCGGCAAGCAGGTTGGAGAGCTGCGCCAGGAACAGCGTCGGGCGCAGCTCGTTCATCAGCTTCTCGTTGAGGAGGGCGGGCGGCAGCTTGCCCTGCGCGTCGGCGTTCATGATCGCCAGGTCGACATTGAGGTCACGCTCGCCGCCACCGGCTGCGATGATCATGTCCATCCGCGACAGGATTTCCTGATTGCCTTTGACGCCGGCGGAATCGAGCGCCAGCCCGGCGGCATAGGTACCGATCCGCTGCCAGGCTTCCATCTGACGCTGATCGCCCTTCTTCGGGATCTGGGCGTCGAAGCTGACGGGGGCGATCGGATGGATCACGTATGGCGCGAGACGCTTCTCGTCGGCATTGACGCGCCGGGCGCCGAGCGCCTCCCAATGCGCATCCAGCCCCTCGCCAAGCGAGGAGAGCAGGCCTACGCCGGTGATCCAGACTTCCTTCTCAGCCATTACTCAACTCATTGCCTGCTGCGGAAACCCGATCTTGGTGGCCATCGCATCCATGTGCACGCGCAAGTCGGGGCTGGGGAAGGGGATGTGACGGAAGGTCAGCTCGGCATTGCACTTGAGCTCCTTGCCGACGCGAACCTTCGCCGAGGTCACGGCGAAGCCTGAACCTTCGTGCTCGATCTTGGCCTCGATGGTCAGGAGCGAACCGGGGCTGACGAAGCCGCGCATCTTGGCTTCCTTGATCATGGCGAGGAAGGGCATACGCTCGAACTTGGTCAGACCGAGGATCAGCCAGCCCGAGCTCTGGGCCATTGCTTCGGTCAGCAGCACGCCGGGCATGATCGGGTAGCCCGGGAAGTGCCCCGCGAACACCGAATGGCTGTCGGGCGGAACATCCGCCTCGACGACAATGGTCCTTGCGTCGAGGTTGAGGTCGACGATCCGATCAATCAGCTGAAAGATCTCGAGCTGCATGATGGGCGATTACGAGCCCGAGCCCGTGCCCGCGTTCTTGGCTGCAACCAGCTCGTCGATGCGGTCGGCGAGATTCTTCAACACGAAATACTGCTCGGTCGTGGCCTTGCCGTCGTTGACCTCCTGGGTCCACTTTTCGAGCGGCATCTTGATCCCGAAGGCCTTGTCGATGGCAAAGGCGATGTCGAGGAAGTCGAGGCTGTCGATCCCCAGATCGTCGATCGCGTGGCTCTCCGGCTTGATCGTGTCGCGCGGGATGTCGCAGGTCTCCGCGATAATGTTGGCGATCTGCTCGAATGTGGAGGACATCATTAAGCCTTTGATATATTGAAGGTAATTCCGGGTCGGCTCAGAGGAGGCGGGCGCGTTGCCCCGGAATGCCCGATTGCTGGTGCCGGAGTCGTGTGCCCGTATATCGGAGCAGGGCCGTTAGTTCAATGGAGCTTGGCCGGCCTCGCAAGGACGGTTTTTGGGCAGGGTTCCGGCCAGCCTAGCTGCGCGGCATCACCGTAATCTTCGCGCAATCCCGGCGGCCCATCAGCACGCAATCCTGGGTCTTGCGCAAATCGGCGATGCTCATGGCAAGCCAGATGCCGATCGCGGTGAGCGCCACCGTGAAGGCGAAGGCGGCGATGTTGGCGAGCATGCGCTGGCGGAAATCGTCCGGCTCCTCGCGCGGCTTCTCATAGCGAGAGAGGTCGTTGGCAACGGAAGCCGGGCGCGTCGATCGGAGCGGCTCCTCGCGCTTGCCGGGCGGCTGCGCCGAGGTACGCGGCCGGAATTTGAGCACCACGTGCTCGGCATCCGAGGAGATTGGCCGCTGCGTCTTCACTGTTGTCAGTCCGGTCGCGTCGCCAGTTATGTTTAGCATGTTCGCTGCACTTCACACCTAAAATCTTGGTGCGCGCAGAGGTGGTATTCATGCTTCGATCACCTCCAGGAACTGGCTTGCCGTCGAGGCGACTGCTGCGGAGCGCGGGATGCTCGGCATTGCGACGACCCAGCCGATGTCGACACACTCGTTCGACCTTCGCGCATGCACAGTTTGCGCCGCAACGCGGTCACGGAGGTTGAGGCTGCGCGCCCGGGCATTGACAGCCCGGGAGCATCGACAGCCGAGGCCGGACCATCTTGGCCATCGGCCCCCCACCGCTTCGTGAAGCCATGCCGGCGCACCGGACTCTTTCACCCGCCTGCGGGCTCATGACATAGTGGAACCCGTTCCGGAGTGCCGGTCAAAAAGGAGCATAAATCATGGCCCACACGCGCGAGCCTTACGTCAAACCGGTCCCGATCCTGTCGCTGCGGCCGACCCAGATGACGGTCGGCATGCAGGAGGTGACGGAGAAGCGGAAGCGCTGGCGCGAGCACAAGTCGGACAAGAAGCGCGCCGAACTGCTGGGCAAGCACATGATCCCGGTCGTCCATGGTCCCGACGATCGCTACTACGTGGTCGATCACCATCACATGGCGCGTGCGCTGCACGAGGAGGGCGTCAAGGACATCCTGGTCACGGTGATCGGCGATCTCACGATGGTCGAGCGTGACGTGTTCTGGGGCGTGATGGACAACAAGCGCTGGGTCTATCCCTACGATTCCAAGGGCGAGCGCCGCCACTTCAAGGACATTCCGAAATCGATCAAGGATCTCAGGGACGATCCGTTCCGCAGCCTCGCCGGTGAGATGCGCCGGGCGGGCGGCTTTGCCAAGGACACGACGCCGTTCAGTGAATTCCTGTGGGCCGATTTTCTGCGCCGCCACATCCCGCGCAAGACGGTGGAGAACAATTTCGCCAAGGCGCTGGAGAAGGGACTGGCGCTCGGCCGCAGCAAGGACGCGGTCTATTTGCCCGGCTGGTGCGGGCCGGCATCTGACGACTGATCTGCCGCCACCGCCGGCCCGTGCTGATCCTCCCTGCCGCCGAGCGCGTGGTGCAGCCACCGTTCGGTCCGCTTGCCGAAGGTCAACAGCAGGAACGCCAGCACGACGGCGGTGACGACGATCGGCCAATGTCCGGCGCCGCAGACGATGCCAACGCAAGCGGCGAAGAAAGCGCATGCGGCGCTGGTCAGGCCGCGAACCTGGAAGCGGTCGCCCTGCCGCACGATCACGCCGGCGCCGAGGAATCCGATGCCGGTCAGCACGCCCTGGATCACGCGGCTCACCGCGTCGGTGAACTTGCCGGGCTCGACGGCCTGCAATGCCAGCAGCACGACCATGGCCGTCGAGAGGCTGACCAGGCCAAGCGTCTTCAGGCCGATCGGCTTGCCGCGCAGGTCGCGGTCGAGCCCGATCGCGCAGCCGGCAAGGGTGGCCGCGCCGAGACGCAGGATGATCTCGCTCCAGTCCGCCAAGGCGTCCTCTATTTCGGCTGGCGGCCGAGCATGTAGAACTCGCCGTTCGGCCGCATGCCGGTGACGTTGGCGAGCCGGTTCGACAGCGCGAAGAACGCCGCAACCGCGGCGATGTCCCAGACGTCGTCGTCGCTGAAGCCGTGGGCGGCAAGCGCGGCAAAGTCCGCCTCCGAGACTTCCTCGGCGGCGCGGCTCACCTTCATGGCGAAGTCGAGCATCGCGCGCTGCCGCGGCGTGATGTCGGCCTTGCGGTAGTTGACCGCGATCTGGTCGGCGATCTCGGGATTCTTGGCGCGGATGCGCAGGATCGCGCCGTGGGCGATCACGCAATACTGGCACTGGTTGGCGGCGCTGGTCGCCACCACGATCATCTCGCGCTCGGCCTTCGAGAGGCCGGAGTCCTTTTCCATCAGCGCGTCGTGATAGGCGAAGAAGGCGCGAAACTCGTCGGGGCGATAGGCCAAGGTGAGGAATACGTTCGGCACGAAGCCGGATTTCTCCTGCACCGCCAGGATGCGGGTGCGGATATCCTCGGGGAGCTCGTCGAGAGCGGGCGTCGGGAAGCGTTTTACGGTCGGCTGCGTCATGAGATGGTTCCGGCGTGCCGCCTGGATGCGGCGTCACGCGAGACCATAGTGGATGACGCCTTGGGCGCAAGGCGCATCGGCGCCTTGGCGGAATTCGGCTAACGCAGCGGCTTCTTCAGAAGCGAGAAGCGGTCCGGATCGAGGCCGAGCGAGGGCTGCAGCATCGGCGCCTCGGCCGGCGCCATGGTGCGCGCCGGCGCCGGAGAGCTGAAGTTTGCGTCGCCGCTCGGGCTGTCGCGATGCGAAGTGGCACCGCGCCAGCGCTCTAGCACGGCACTGACGAAATGCATGTCATGGCCGGCGGTGACCGACGGTACCGTGGCGATGGTGGCCTCGCCGCGCGGCAGCTGGTGGGGCGGCACCTCCTTGAAGCGCAGCCGGGTCGGCAGCGCCACGCCTTCGCCGAACGCCAGCACCTCGCGGGTGCCAAGCGAGGGCACGAAGGACAGCAGGTTGGCGGCGGCGTCCGAGACCGCGGAGCGCAGCAGCGCCTGGTCGCGGTCGTTGGCAAGGCGCATCGTGAACAGCGTGTTGCACTGGGAGATGATGGTCGCGTCGAGCTCGGCTGGACGCTGGGTAATCAGGCCGAGATAGACGCCGTATTTGCGGCCTTCCTTGGCAATGCGCGACACCGCCTTGCGGGTCGGCCCGAAGCCGATATTGCGGTCGGCGGAGGCGTAGCGGTGCGCTTCCTCGCAGACGAACAGCATCGGCGAGACGCCGTCGCTCCACAGCCCGAAATCGAACGCCATGCGGCACAGCACCGACACCACGGAATCGACGACTTCGGCGGGGAAGCCAGCGAGTTGCATGATCGTCATCGGCTTGCCGTTGGCGGGCAGGCGGAACAGATGGCTGATCACCTCGGCCATGGTATCGCCGCCGACATTGGCATTGTCGAACATGAAGGCGTAGCGCGGATCGTTGCGCACCGCGTCGATGCGCGAGATCAGCTTGTGATAGATGATGCGCGAGGAGCGGTTCTCCAGCTTGCCCATGCGCTCGTCGATCAGCGAGATCAGGTCGACGAGGCGATAGGGCACCGGCGTATCGACGGTGTAGCCGACCTGCTTGGGGTCGATGCGCTTCAGCCCGAGACCGACCCGATCGGAGTTCTGGTACTGGGTGTAGATGCCCTTCGCCATCGGGATCACTTCGGCGAGGATGTCGAGCTCCTCGGGCACGCCGGGCCGGCCGCCGAACAGCACGTCCACGATCTCTTCGAAGTTGAACAGCCAGAACGGTAGCTTCAGGTTCCGCGGGTTGAGCACCTGCGCGCGCTCGCCGAAGCAGCGGCCATATTCATTGTGCACGTCGAGCAGGAAGATGCGCAGGTTGGGCCGCGACTTCAGGATCTCGTTGAGCAGCAGCGACACGCCGGTCGACTTGCCGACGCCGGTCGAGCCGAGCACCGCGAAGTGCTTGGACAGCATCTCCTCGACGTCGACATAGGCGATGACAGAACGATCCTGCTGCAACGTGCCGACGTTGATCTGGTCCGAGCCGCTCGGCGCATAGACCGTGCGCAGCTCCTGGTTCGTGATCAGATCGGTGCTGTCGCCGATGGTCGGATAGTGGGTGACGCCGCGCTGGAATTTCGGGCGGTCGCCACCCAGGATCTCGCCCAGCAGGTCGACCGAGGCGGTCGCCATGAATTCGTCGGACGCCGGCAGGTTCTCGCACGTCACTTCGGTGATCATGGCGACGATGACCGAACTTGCGCAGCGGATACTGACGAACCGGCCGACGGTCGCTCGCATTTCTGAAAGTTGCATCTGGCCGCCCGCCAGCAGCCCAACCCGGGCCTGCGAGCCGCGCACAGAGATCACACGTCCGAAGGGTGTCACAGTTCCAGCCTGGCTCGTTCTCAAAATCTAAATGTCCGGACCAATATGCCCGCCCGGGATTGGAAAAACCGTTAAATCGCCGGGGTTCCGCATCGGCTAAATCTACACCTTCCCGGTGACGATTTGTTTCTATCGTACCGCGAGATTACGCGCTGTCGCGCGCATCGGCGGCGAAATCGTCGCTTTCCGGCACAGCCGCGTTTGTTTCCCGGTTTTTCTGTTAAGGCTGGATTCACCATCTCCGCGGAGTGCATCGGCGGCTCCGTCGGTTTACGGGGCATTGGGGGCGAATTGTCATACGTTGTCGCCCGGTATCGCGTAACCGATTGCTAACTGCGAGTTGTAACGACCTTTCCATTTGTGCTGCGTAACGATGCCGCGCCCTGGGAGAGATCAGCGTGCGCATCGAACACCGCAATTCATCGTCAGGAAATGCCGATGCCGGCTCGACCAAGGGGCTGGCGTTCTGTGCCGGCCTGTTGGTCGGCAGCCTGCTCGGAAGTGCGACCGCGCAATGGAGTGAGCGCGAAGGCCTGCTGATGGCGGCATTCGCGATCATGGCCGTGATCGTCTTCCTGTTGCTCAAGCGGCACGAAATCTCCGACGAGCGGCTCGCCACCGAACGCCACAATCTCGTGACTGCCGTGAACAACATTCCGCAGGGCCTCGTGCTCTACGATGCGTCGGCGCGCATCATCATCTGCAACCGTCCCTACATCGAGATGTTCGGGCTTTCGCCCGACGTCGCCAAGCCCGGCTGCACGATGCGCCGGCTGATTGCGCATAGACAGGAGACGGGCTCGTTCGACGGCGATGTCGACGACTTCTGCGACGCCATCATCGGCAACGTGAAGCTTGGCCGCGCCACACGTCAGCTGACGCAGGCGCCGGGCGGGCGCGCGATCGAGATCGTCAACAAGCCGCTGCCGGAAGGCGGCTGGGTGGCGACCATCGAGGATGTCACCGAGCGTACGCGCACCGAGAACAAGATCGCCCACATGGCGCATTATGATGCGCTGACCGACCTGCCGAACCGCGTGCTGTTCCGCGAACGCCTGGAGCGGGCGCTGAAGGCGCTCCGGCCGGATCAGCAGCTCGCGGTCATGTATATCGACATCGACGAGTTCAAGGCCGTCAACGACGCGCTCGGCCATCAGATCGGCGACGAATTGCTCAGGGCGATCGCCGACCGCCTGCGCGGCTGCGTTGGGGACACCGACGTCGCAGCGCGGCTCGGCGGCGACGAGTTTGCCGTGATCCAGACCGCCGTCCGCGATCAGACCGAGACCATGCAGCTCCTCGCTGCGATCTATCAGTCGATCCGCCGGCCGATCGACTGCAGCGGGCATCTGATCACCACCGATGCCAGCATCGGCATTGCCGTTGCGCCCGCCGACGGCCTCGACATCGATCACTTGCTGCGCAATGCCGACCTCGCGCTCTACGGAGCCAAGAGCGACGGCCGCCGCACCTACCGGTTCTTCGAGGCCGGCATGGACGCGCGCGCCAAGGCGCGGCGCAGCCTCGAGCTCGAACTGCGCCAGGCGATCGCCGACGGCAGCTTCGAGCTGCACTATCAGCCGCTGCTCCATCTCGAGGAGGGCCAGGTCAGTTGCTGCGAGGCGCTGGTGCGCTGGCGTCATCCCGAACGCGGCACCATCTCGCCGGCGGATTTCATCCCGATCGCCGAGGACACCGGCCTGATCAACGATCTCGGTCACTGGGTGCTCAATACCGCGTGCCGCGAGGCGATGAACTGGCCGGAGCATGTTCATGTCGCGGTCAACGTATCTCCGATCCAGTTCAAGAGCCAGACGCTGGCGCTCAACGTCGCCGCCGCGCTCGCCGCGACAGGGCTTGCACCTTCGCGGCTCGAGCTCGAGATCACCGAGGCGGTGCTGATCCGCGACGACGAGGCTGCGCTCGATATCCTGCATCAGCTGCGCGAACTGGGCGTACGTATCGCGCTCGACGATTTCGGCACCGGCTATTCCTCGCTGAGCTATCTGCAGCGCTTCCCCTTCGACAAGATCAAGATCGATCGCGCCTTCATCAAGGATCTCGCCGGGACCGGTGCGTCGTCCACGATCGTCCAGGCCGTCGTCAACATCGCCGCTGCCAGCGACATGACCACGACCGCGGAGGGCGTCGAGACCGAGCAGCAGCGCAACCTGCTGCGCATCCTCGGCTGCACCGAGATGCAGGGCTATCTGTTCAGCCGGCCGGTGTCATCGGCTGAAATCCGCAAGCTCCTGTCGTCGGATCGCGAGAAGGCCGTCTCGGTCTCCTGACTCGACCGCTTTCACGAGGTGATTCCGTCCACGGAATGCCGTGCGAGCGCAATTGCCGTCGCCAGTAATTTGTTGACGGGACCTAATCATTTGTACACTAGTACAAATCAACGCGCCGCTCACCTGTCCAGCCGCAAGTCGTCGATCCGGCGCGTCGCGGAGGGAGACCGTCCATGCAGCCGGAACCGATCTTCGATCTCGCGCATCTCGGGCACATGGAGCTTTTGACGCCGAAGCCGGACGAGAGCCTGAAATTCTTCGTCGACGTCATGGGCATGACCGTCAGCGGCCGCAAGGGCGAGTCGGTCTATCTGCGCGGCTGGGACGATTACGAGCGCTATTCGCTGAAGCTGACGGCGTCGAAGACTTCAGGGATGGAGCACATGGCGCTGCGGGCGCGCAGCCCGCAGGCGCTCGAACGCCGCGTCGCCGCGCTGATGGGCTCGGGCTTCGATATCGGCTGGATCGACGGTGACATGGGGCAGGGGCCGGCATTCCGTTGCCGCGACCCGGACGGCCATGTCATCGAGCTCTATTACGAGACCGAGTGGTACGAGGCGCCGTCCGAGCTGAAGCCCGCGCTGAAGAACCAGGCGCAGCGCTTTCCGGCGCGCGGCGTCAATGTCCGCCGGCTCGACCATCTCAATTGCCTCGCGGTTGACATCAAGGCCAACCGTCTGTTCTTCGAAAACTACCTCGGCTGTCGCACCACCGAGCAGATCGTGCTCAACGACGGCACGGAAGCCGCGATGTGGATGACGATGTCGAACAAGAGTTACGACTTCGCCTATACGCGCGACCATTACGGCAAGCCCGGCCGGTTTCACCATGTCACCTACGCGCTCGACAGCCGCGAGGAGATCCTGCGAGCCGCGGATATTTTTCTCGAGCACGGGGTGCATATCGAGACCGGGCCGCACAAGCACGCGATCCAGCAGACCTTCTTCCTCTATGTCTATGAACCCGGCGGCAACCGCGTCGAGGTCGCCAACGCCGGCGCACGCCTGATCCTCGCGCCGGACTGGAAGCCGATCGTGTGGACCGAGGAGGAGCGCAAGAAGGGACAGGCGTGGGGATTGAAGACGATCGAGTCGTTCCACACCCACGGCACCCCGCCGCTGATCGACTAGATGCCAGACCGCCACACGAAGGCCACCCGAGCGCGTCGATACGCCGCCGCGAACACGCGCGCTCGCTGACGACAACACCGACGCGCAACCGATATGATCCGGTTTCGCGACGGCGGGCGCTGCGCCGCGCGAGACGTGAACCGGTGAGAGCGGGCACTATGGCTGGCAAGACGCGAAAGACGTCGGCGAAGGGTGCGAAAGAGAGCGCCGCGAAGCGTGGCTCTGCAAAGCCGCGTCTGCTCGCGGGCGGCAATCCGCAGATCGCCAAGGGATATGGTGACGCTCCGGTGCAAGTCTATATCGCCGCGATGCCGGGGTGGAAGCGCGACGTCGGACGCAAGCTTGACGCGCTCATCGTGCGTGCCGTCCCCGGCGTGCACAAGGCGGTGAAGTGGAACTCGCCGCTCTACGGCATGGAAGGGGACGGCTGGTTCCTCGGCATCCATGTCTTCACGCGCTACGTCAAGGTGGCGTTCTTTCGCGGTGCGTCGCTGCTTCCGGTGCCGCCGGGCGAGTCAAAGCAGCAGCACACGCGCTATCTCGACATTCACGAGAACGACGAGCTCGACGAAGCCCAGTTCACCGCGTGGGTGAAGCAAGCCAGTCAATTGCCCGGCGTACGGATGTGAACGCAAGCAAAGACTGTCGAACAACGGCCATCACGCGCCGTCGATGCGGCTATGCGCGCCGGAGCATTGCCTCCCCTCAGCCCTTTGATGTTAGGCTGCACCAAAGCCCGATGAATTGTCATCGCGCTTTGGATTGTTGTCCTGGCATGATCTTTTCGGAAGACCGTTTCGCACTTTTCCGGATCATGCTCTGGTAACGTCAGAGGAAAACGTCGATGAGCGAACACACGACGGACAAGCGCGTGAGAGAGGCGTCTCGCAGGCGATTCCTTCAGGCCGGTGCAGCACTGGCCGGAGGCTCCGCGATATCGGGAGTTGCCGGTTCTACCGCGCTTGCCGAGCAGGGAAATAATCTTCCACCGAATGTGCCGGAATGGATGAAAGCGCCCGGCGACCCGATGGGAAGCCAGCCCTATGGCACGCCATCGGTTCACGAGAAGGCTGTCGTCAAGAACATCTCGAAGACGCTACCGCAATACATCTCCGCTTCGGGCCGCACGCCGTTGCAGGAGCTCGACGGCATCATCACGCCGAACGGTTTGTTCTACGAACGCCACCATGGCGGCGTGCCAACCATCGACCCGGCCGAGCACCGGCTGGTGCTGCATGGCATGGTCGATCGCCCGCTGGTGTTCACGATGGAGGACATCCGCCGCTTTCCGTCGCAGTCGCGCATCCACTTCCTCGAGTGCTCCGGCAATCCGGTCTACACCAAGCCCTACGGCAAGACGGCCTCCGACCTCGTCGGCCTCCTGAGCTGTGCGGAATGGACCGGCGTGCCGCTGAAGACGGTGCTGGACGAAGCGGGCCTGCAGGCGGGTGCCAAATGGATCGTGGCCGAAGGCGCCGACGCGGCTGCGTTGACGCGCTCGATCCCGATCGAGAAATGCCTCGACGATGCCATGCTGGTCTACAGCCAGAATGGCGAGCGGCTGCGCCCGCAGCAGGGCTATCCGCTGCGCCTGTTGCTGCCCGGCTTCGAGGGCAACATGAACGTGAAGTGGCTGCGCCGGCTCAAGGTCGTCGCCGAGCCGGCCTATTCGCGCGAGGAGACCTCGAAATACACCGACCCGATGCCCGACGGTACGTCGCGCGAATTCACCTTCTATATGGAAGCCAAGTCGATCATCACACGGCCGTCCGGCGGGCAGAAGCTGACGACGCAGGGTTTTCACGAGATTACCGGGATCGCCTGGAGCGGTCACGGCAAGATCAAGAGCGTCGAGGTCTCGCTCGACGAGGGCAAGAGCTGGCAGCAGGCCGAATTGCAGGAGCCGGTGTTGACGCGCGCGCTCACGCGCTTCCGCTTGCCCTGGCATTGGGACGGCAAACCCGCCGTGATCCAGAGCCGCGCCATCGACGAGACCGGATACGTGCAGCCGACGCTGGCGGAATTGGTCAAGGTGCGCGGTCTCAACTCGTTCTACCACAACAACGCGATCTGGCCCTGGCGCATCGATGCGAATGGTGAGGTGACCAATGGCCAGGCGTAAGCTCAAGGCGGCGTTCCTTGTGAGTGCGGTCGCGATGCTCGCCACTGCCGGGCATGCCGAGGATCGCTTTGGCATCGGGCGTGAGGCGACGCCTGCCGAGATCGCCGGCTGGAACATCGATATCGGCCGTGACGGCTCCAACCTGCCGCCGGGCAACGGCAGCGTCGAGCGCGGCCGCACGGTGTTCAGCGAGCAATGCGCGGCGTGCCACGGCGACAGCGGGCAGGGCGGCATCGGCGACCGCCTGGTCGGCGGACAGGGCACGCTGGCGAGCCCGAAACCGATCCGCACCGTCGGCAGCTATTGGCCCTATGCCCCGACGCTGTTCGACTACATCCGCCGCGCGATGCCTCAGAACGCGCCGCAGTCCCTGAGCAATGAGGACGTCTACGCGGTGTCCGCCTACATCCTCAGTCTGAACGGCATCGTGCCGGCCAATGCGGTGCTCGACGCCAAGTCGCTTGCCGCCATCAAGATGCCGAACCGCGACGGCTTCGTCTCCGACCCGCGGCCCGACGTGCACAACCACTGAGCGGCAGGCACGGCCGGGTGGCTCGCAGCATCGTGACGTCATGGCCCCTGTGCCCGGAGGATTGCCGTCCCTATCTCCGTTTGGGACGGCTCGGCCGTCATCCGGCACACGTTAATTGATCGATAGGAGAGGCCGCATGACCAGGTCATGGGCAGTCGCAGCCGCCATGCTGCTCGTGGGAATGACGTTCGCGCCGGTCGCGGCCCAGATGTCGGAGCCGGCATATTTCGACGCGCAAAATCCCGGACGCAGCGCGATCAACGGCGGCGCCCTGACGCCATGGGGTGAGGCCCAGGCGGCCGCGCAGCGCGGCGGCAATCCGGCGAACGCCTACGGCGCCATGCCTGCGGCGGAGCCATCTTCCTCTTGCGCGCGTTACCATTCATTCGATCCAGCGTCCGGCACCTTCCTTGGCCGTGATGGCCGCCGCCATCCCTGCCGATAGGGCGCCGCACCACGCTTGACGGTGGATAAGGGCGCCGGCATTCGCCCGGCGCTCGAACGACTGGACGTTAGGCGCGTTATAGTCCGCCGATCGTGTCGGGTCCCGCCGGACCCGAGCGGCGGAGGACACCCGGCGTGACAGACGCTCTGGCCGGTTTCTGGGACCGAAAGTCGACCTCGGACCTGTTGCGGGAGGCGGCGCGGGCCGATGGCGACGCGGAGACGCCGATCTTCCGGCGCTCGCTGTCGGCGTTGCAACTGGTCACGCTCGGCATCGGCGGCATCATCGGCGCCGGCATCTTTGTGCTGACGGGCCATGCGGCCGCTGCCAATGCCGGTCCCGCGGTCACGCTCTCCTTCATGCTTGGTGCGGTGGCCTGCGCCTTCGCCGGCCTGTGCTACGCCGAGATGTCGTCGACGGTGCCGATCTGCGGCAGCGCCTACACCTATGCCTATGCCACGCTCGGCGAACTGATCGCCTGGATCATCGGCTGGGACCTGATCCTCGAATACGCGGTCGGCGCGATCGCGGTCTCGGTCGGGTGGTCCGGCTATTTCGTCAGTCTGATGCGCGATTTCGGCATCAACCTGCCGCCGCAATTCACCTCGGCGCCGCTCGCCTACGACGTCAACACCGGCGCATGGTCGTCGACCGGTGCGGTCATCAACATCCCGGCGATGGCGGTCATCGCGTTCGTGACCACGTTGCTGGTGGTCGGCATTCGCGAGTCCGCGCGCCTTACCAGCTTCGTCGTCGTGGTCAAGCTCGTCGTGATCGCGCTGTTTCTCGCCACCGCGGCTTCCTCGGTGACGCTGGCGAACTGGGTGACGGCGAGCAACCCGGAGGGCGCGCTGATCCCGCCGAATGCCGGTCCAGGCGTGTTCGGCTGGTCCGGCGTGGTCCGCGGTGCGGCGGTGGTGTTCTTCGCCTATATCGGCTTCGACGCGATCTCGACCGCGGCGCAGGAAGCGAAGACGCCGGAGCGCGACATGCCGATCGGCATTCTCGGTTCGCTCGTGATCTGCGCCGCGCTCTATGTCGCGGTCGGATTCGTGCTGACCGGCATCGTGCCCTATGACCGGCTCAGCGTGCCCGATCCGATCGCCGTCGGCATCGATGCGATCGGCATCGGCTGGCTCGGTCCGTTCATCAAGCTCGGCATTCTGTTCGGATTGACATCGGTGATCCTCATCATGCTGCTGGCGCAACCGCGGATCTTTCGCGCCATGGCGCATGACGGATTGCTGCCGGGCTTTGCCGCTAAGATCCATCCGCGCTTTCAGACCCCCTATGTCTCGACCATCTTCGCCGGCACCGTGGCCGCTCTTCTCGGCGGGCTGTTGCCGATCGGGCTGGTCGGCGAACTGGTCTCGATCGGCACGCTGTTCGCATTCACGGTGGTCTCGATCGGCACGCTGGTGCTGCGCGTGCGCGATCCGGAATTGCCGCGTCCGTTCAAGGCGCCGGCGATCTGGCTGGTGGCCCCGGCTGCCGCTGCAACCTCGCTGTTCCTGATGTTCGGCCTGCCGCTCGACACCTGGATCAGGCTCGCGGTATGGCTGGCGATCGGGCTTGTGATCTATGCGACCTACGGCAGACGGCACAGCCGGCTGCGGGCAAGTGGCGGGGACCGCGCGGGCCTATAGTGCGCGCGCGTGCGGCCTGCTAGATGTACGCGTTGAGATAGCACCGCAAGCCGCGACAAGCCGGTATTCTCCGGGGAGACTTCCATGCAAAATCCAATGGCCCGCGCGCGATGGATGGTCGCCGCGCTCGTCTCGATCGGCATCGTGTCGGCTGTTCCCGGTCGCGCAGCCTCGGTCGCGCCGGCCGCCGCCGAGAACGGCATGGTGGTTTCCGCGCAGCATCTCGCGACCCAGGTCGGCGTCGAGGTATTGAAGCGGGGCGGCAATGCGGTCGATGCGGCGGTCGCCGTAGGGTACGCGCTCGCGGTGGCCTATCCCGCCGCCGGCAATCTCGGTGGCGGCGGGTTCATGACCATCCAGTTCGCCGACGGCCGCAAGACCTTCCTGGATTTCCGGGAGACCGCGCCGAAGGGCGCCACTGCCGACATGTATCTCGACAAGGAAGGCAACGTCATCCCGGGGCTGTCGACCAAGGGGCATCTCGCTGTCGGCGTACCGGGATCGGTGGCCGGGATGGAATATGCGCGCGAGAAATACGGCACGATGAAGCGCGCTGACGTCATCGCGCCGGCGCTGCAACTGGCGGAGGATGGTTTCGTGCTCGACCAGGGCGACGTCAGCATGCTGCAGACCTCGACCAAGGACTTTCAGGACGATCCGCCCTCGGCCGCGATCTTTCTCAACAATGGAAAACCGTTCCAGGTCGGCGAGCGGCTGGTGCAACATGAACTCGCCGAGACGCTGCGCGAGATCAGCAAGCGCGGCACGGATGGCTTCTACAAGGGCTGGGTCGGTGCGGCGATCGTCGCCGCGAGCCAGGGCGGCAAGGGCCTGCTGACGCAGGTGGATCTGGACAACTACAGGGTTCGCGAGCTGGCCCCGGTCGAATGCGACTATCGCGGTTACCACGTGGTCTCGGCGCCGCCGCCTAGTTCGGGCGGTGTGGTGATCTGCGAGATGCTCAACATCCTCGAGGGCTATCCGCTGAAGGAGCTCGGCTACCATTCGGCGCAGGCGGTGCACTACCAGATCGAGGCGATGCGCCACGCTTACGTCGATCGCAACAGCTATCTCGGCGATCCGGATTTCGTGAAGAATCCGCTCGAGCGCCTGCTCGACAAGACCTACGCCGCGAAGATCCGTGCCGCGATCGACCCGGCCAAGGCCGGTATGTCCAGGGACATCAAGCCCGGCGTTCCGCCGCATGAGGGCAGCAACACCACGCACTATTCGATTGCCGACAAGGACGGCAATGCGGTGTCGGTCACCTACACGCTGAACGACTGGTTCGGTGCCAAGGTGACGGCGGCCAAGACCGGCGTGCTGCTCAACGACGAGATGGACGACTTCACCGCCAAGGTCGGCGTGCCGAACCTGTATGGGCTGGTGCAGGGGGAGGCCAACGCGATCGTCCCCGGCAAGCGTCCGCTGTCCTCGATGAGCCCGACCATCGTCTCCAAGGACGGCAAGCCGGTCATCGTGATGGGCACCCCGGGCGGCAGCCGCATCATCACCGCCGTGCTGCTGACGATGATCAACGCGATCGACTACGGCATGAACGCGCAGGAGGCCGTGGACATGCCGCGCTTCCACCAGCAGTGGCTTCCCGAGGCGACCAACCTCGAGGACTACACGCTGTCGCCGGACACGCGGAAGATTCTGGAGGGCATGGGCCACAAATTCGGCCCGCCGCATCCGGCCAACCACCTCGCGGTGATCATCATCGGCGCGCCGTCGCTGGGCGGCAAGCCGGTCGGCAACAATCGCTTCTATGGCGCGAACGATCCGCGACGCAATTCGGGGCTCGCCGCGGGTTATTGATGGCGACGCCCAGCGACAATCCCTAGCCCGGATGAGCGAAGCAATATCTGGGTCTTGTTGAGCCCCCGCATGTCGCTCCGCTCATGCGGGCTACCGCTCCAATTGATCCGCGCTGCGGTCAGGCGACGGCGGTCGACCTGCCGTCGTTCTGCCCGCTGGTCAGCAGCAGGCGCCGGCGGATCGCGTCTTCGACCAGGGCCAGCGATTGCTTGGCTTCGCGCGCCTCGGCTTCGGCGGCCTGAGCGCGGAATTCTGCCGCATCGAGTTGTTCCTGTTGGGACTCGATGCGCCGTCGAGCTTCCTCGAGCGCCCGCGACGCATCCCTCAATTTGCGCTCGGTGGCGGCGATGATTTCGAGCTGCGCCTGTTCGGCGGCCTCGGCGCGCGCTTCGCCGGCGCGGGCCCGGTCCTCGATGCTGCGGAACAAATCCGCCGCCTGATAGACGAGGTCCAAGGCTTCTGTGCCCATGGCCGATGTGGGTGGTTTTGGAAATCCAAGGACATTCGGGTCGGCCGTAAAAGGCCGTCTAAATCCGCGCAGTGCCATCAAAATCAGCCCGTCGCGAGTCGGTGTATGCCAACAACTTGCGGTAGTTATAGTTAACAAATCCTTAATGTGACTGGCGCGCCGGCGCTGTCCACCGGTTTCTGATGTCGCAGCACCCAAATCGTCGGCCGCATGGGGAATCGATCCGTCCGGCCCGCGCTTTTCTTTCGCAACGTGCTCTCCGCGCAAGCGTATCGAGACCGCAGCGCTATCAGGCGCGGCGTGCGAATCGCGCAGCGCTGCAGCGAAGATCGATGCAGCCTCCGCGGGCACCACCAGTCGGCGAGGTCTGCCGATTTGGCTGCGGGCGCGAGCCGGGCTCTATGGCATAAGTTTGACGCCTGGCTTGCTTTAATTTCCGGTGTTGAATTGCAGGTCCATGGAGCGACCGATATACCGGGCGGCCTAAGTGGCACGCAGCGCGCTCAGAACGAGCGACGTATTCGCCACGGAAATCTGGTCGATGAAATTTCTGTTGCGGTTCTTCGGGTTCCTGTTCACCGCAGGCACCATCCTGTTCCTGGCTGGTCTGGCCGCGGTCGCAGGGCTGTTCTGGCATTTCTCCAAGGACCTGCCTGACTATTCGCAGCTCCAGAACTACGAGCCGCCGGTGATGACCCGCGTGCACGCGGCCGACGGCTCGCTGCTCGGTGAATACGCCAAGGAGCGCAGGCTCTATCTGCCGATCCAGGCGGTGCCGAAGCTCGTGATCAACGCGTTCCTCGCCGCCGAGGACAAGAATTTCTACGAGCATGGCGGCGTCGATTACACCGGCATGGCGCGCGCCGGCGTCGCCTACATCCAGAACTTCGGTTCCAACCGGCGGCCGCAGGGCGCCTCGACGATCACCCAGCAGGTCGCCAAGAACTTCCTTTTGACCAACGAGGTGTCGTTCACCCGCAAGATCAAGGAAGCCTTGCTGGCGATGCGGATCGAGCGGGCTTACTCCAAGGACAAGATCCTCGAGCTCTATCTCAACGAAATCTATCTCGGCCTTGGCGCCTACGGCATCGCGGCGGCCTCGCTGGTGTATTTCGACAAGTCCGTCAATGAACTGACGGTCGCGGAAGCTGCCTATCTGGCGGCGCTGCCGAAAATGCCGGCCAGCCTGCATCCAGTGCGCAACCGCGCGCGCGCCGTCGAGCGGCGCAACTACGTGATCGACCGACTGCAAGAGAACGGCTGGATCACCGCCGCCGACGCCGACAAGGCGCGCAAGGAGCCGCTGACCGTCACCAACCGCAGCAATGGCGCGCACACCTTCGCCGGCGAATATTTCTCGGAAGAAGTCCGCCGCGACATCTTCGAGCGCTATGGCGAGAAGAAGCTCTATGAAGGCGGCCTGTCGGTGCGTACCACGCTCGACCCCAAGGTCCAGGTGATGGCGCGCAAGGCCATGGTGGCTGGGCTCGTCAACTATGACGAGCAGCAGGGCTATCGCGGTGCGATCCAAAAGCTCGACCTGACCAGTGACTGGGGCGTGCCGCTCGCCGAGATCAAGTCGCTCTCCGACATCTCGCCGTGGCGGATGGCGGTGGTGCTGGAGAGCAACGATCAGTCGGCACGGATCGGCTTCCAGCCGGGCCGCGAGCTCGGCGGCGCCATCAGCAAGCAGCGCGATACCGGCATCATCACGCTTGAGGGCGTCAGATGGGCGAGGGCGCTCTCCGGCCCGTACAAGGGCAAGACGCCGACATCGGTGGCGCAGGTGCTGCAGCCCGGCGACGTGATCTACGCCGACCCGCTCTTCAGCAAGGACGGCCAGCGCGTCGAAGGCCAGTACCGGCTGCGCCAGGTCCCCGAATTGTCGGGCGCGATGGTGGCGATGGATCCGCATACCGGCCGCGTGCTGGCGATGGTCGGCGGTTTCTCGTTCGACCAGAGCCAGTTCAACCGCGCGACGCAGGCCTACCGACAGCCCGGTTCGACCTTCAAGCCGATCGTCTATTCGTCGGCGCTCGACAATGGCTACACCGGATCGACCATGATGATCGACGCCCCGATCGAGATCGACCAGGGGCAGGGCAACATCTGGCGGCCCGAAAACTTCTCCACCGGCAAGTATCAGGGCCAGGTGACGCTGCGCAACGCGCTGCGGCTGTCGCTCAACACCGTGACCGTGCGCCTGGCGCAGGAAATCGGCATGCCGCTGATCGGCGAGTATGCAAAGCGCTTCGGCGTCTATGACGAGTTGCCGAACTATCTCGCCTATGCACTCGGCGCCGGCGAGACCACGGTGATGCGAATGGCCACGGCCTATTCGATGATCGCCAATGGCGGCGTCCGCGTGAAGCCGACCTTGATCGACCGCATCCAGGACCGCTACGGCCACACCATCTTCAAGCACGATCAGCGCGAATGCCGCGGCTGCGACGCGCCGGAGGGCTGGAAGAACCAGCCGGAGCCGCAACTCGTCGACCGCCGCGAGCGGGTGCTCGACGCGATGTCCGCCTACCAGATCACCTCGCTGATGGAGGGCGTGATTCAGGCCGGTACCGGCACCGCGCTGAAGGACGTCGGCAAGCCGCTCGCCGGCAAGACCGGCACCTCGAATGAGGCCAAGGACCTCTGGTTCGTCGGCTTCTCGCCCGACCTCGTGGTCGGTCTCTATGTCGGCTACGACAAGCCGCGCTCGCTCGGCCGCAACGCGCAGGCCGGCCATACCGCGGCACCGATCGCGCGCGACTTCCTGAAGCTCGCGCTGGCCGACAAGCCCGCCACCCCGTTCAAGCAGCCGGTCGGCATCCGGCTGGTCCTCGTCGATGCCAAGACCGGCCTGCGTGCCACGCCTGGCCAGAACAGGGGCGTGGTGCTCGAAGCCTTCAAGCCGGGCCAGGCGCCGCCGTTCAATGATCCCGGCATGGTCGCCGGCACCGACGTGATCGACGGCACCCAGCAGGGCATTTCGCCGGACGCCGATCGGGCCGTGATGCGCTCAGGGACAGGCGGGCTGTACTGAGGTCGGCCGGCTGGACCCCCTCTGACTGTGGTCGTTCGGTCTCTTGCGCCGCCGTGCCAAACGGCGGTGCGGCGCTTTGTCAGGGCGCTCTGGTTGAACACGCCGCTTGCGAGATCGACCTATTTGCAGAGGCCCGCGGATTGCGCGGGCGAGATCATCTGTTCCTGATGACGTGCGTTCCGTCTTGGATTGCCAATGATCAAGGTACTCAAGCTCGTCGCTCACCTCGTGTGGGCGGTTTCCATGATCGGGCTCGGAACGTTGATCGGTGCGAGCTATGGCTGGGCGCATCACGGCTGGATCGGCGCGGTCGCGCTTGGCTTCGTCGGGTTCGGCGTCGGAGCATTCCTCGCCGCCGATCCTTTCGTGGTTCTTGAATTCCTTCAGTGAAACCTTTCAAGCCACGACCTGGGGGGAAAGCTGCCACCAATGGCTGGTCCCACACTGGCGGTGATTTTACGCCCATTCCCCGCCAACAATGCTTGCCAAGCGTGGGACCAAGCGGGTAGAAGGTCGCACTCGCGCGGGCGCTGATTTGGCAGGCGAACCCGCTGCACCGAGATGTCCAGTCATCCAGCTAAGCTGTTGATACCACGGGCGAATCTTGGGGAATGGTGTAACGGTAGCACAACAGACTCTGACTCTGTTTGTCTTGGTTCGAATCCAGGTTCCCCAGCCAATCTGTCTCGGTGGCGCGACCTTCCTCTGAAATCCCATTGAGATTGCCGGCCGCGGCCAGCTCCCGGTGCAGGAGCGGCCGTCACGCAGTGCGCACATCACGGTATCGAGGGTGGATTAGCCCGGCGTAATCCACCATGGTCTCGCGCGTGTGGTCCGGCTCGTTACGACAGAGGTTTAAACTGATGGACGAAATTCTCTATGCCCGTGAAGCGTCGATCGGCGTCGACGAGTTCATCGAGGTGCTGCGGCAGTCGGGCCTCGGCGAGCGGCGCCCGCTGGCGGATACCGACCGGATGGAGCGCATGATCGCCAATGCGAATCTGATCGTGACGGCGCGGAAGGCGGGCAAGCTGGTCGGCGTGTCGCGCGCGCTGACCGATTTCGCCTATTGCTGCTATCTGTCCGACCTTGCAGTCGATCGCGGGTACCAGGGACATGGCATCGGCAAGCGCCTGATCGCGGAGACGCGGCGCCTCGCCGGACCTGAATCGATGTGCCTGCTGTTGTCGGCGCCTGACTCGATCGGGTTCTACAAGACCATCGGCATGCCGCAGCCGGACAACGCGTTCCTCTACAAGCGGGAGCGATAGCGAACGGCTACGCTGCGCGGCGTTACTTGATCTTGTCGTAGACCGTCGCAAAGTCGGCGAGCGGCATCGGGATCGAGATGGTTTCCTTGCCGAGATTCTGGAACGACACCTTGAGCTGCTTGCCCGATTTCAGCTGGGTCAGGACATCGGCGGCGATCGGCGTATTGATGTAGCAGCCGCGCGCCTCGCAAGTTTGGATCGGCACGTCGACGGCCTTGCCGTCGTCGACCTGCAGCTTGGCGCCGACAGGCAGGTTCAATCCCAGTGGAAGCTGGATCAGCGCAACCGGAGTGCGGGTGTCGCCGGGAACGCGGATATTGACCAGCACGATGAGCTGGCCGGTCTTGGTGAGCACCGCGGTCTGTTCCATCGCGCATTCGAGCGGAGCGTCGCGGCTCGCACTGGTGCAGCGTGCGATCCAGCCGGAATTGTTGGGGGCTGTTGCATCGCTCTGGGGAGCGGCGGGAGCAGCTGCCGGAGCGGGCGCGTTCTTGCTCTTGGCCGTCTGAGCGTGGCCGGAGTGGGCCATGCCGAACACGGTGAACAGGACGAAGAGCGACTTTGCGACAATCTTCACGATACCGGCTCCGAAATGAACATCTTTCGGATGTGCCGGGATGCCGGCAAAGTCAAGTCACTCGGCGGCCTCCTTGACCGATCCATGCTCGCCGTCGTCAGCGTCGTGGTCGGCGCGCGGCGAGCGGCCCCAGTTCGCAAACGCATTCGAGAGCCTGTCGAGATAGAGATAGACGACCGGCGTCGTGAACAGCGTCAGCGCCTGGCTAACGATCAGGCCGCCGACCATGGCGTAGCCGAGCGGCTGGCGGATTTCCGAGCCGGTGCCGGTCCCTAACATCAGCGGCACGCCGCCGAGCAAGGCGGCCATCGTGGTCATCATGATCGGGCGGAAGCGGAGCAGGGCGGCCTGGCGGATCGCCGCCACAGGCTCCATGTGCTGGTCGCGCTCGGCCGCGATCGCGAAATCGACCATCATGATGCCGTTCTTCTTCACGATGCCGATCAGAAGGATGATGCCGATCAGCGCGATCAGCGAGAAGTCGAAGCCGGCCGCCATCAGGATCGCGAGCGCGCCGACGCCGGCCGACGGCAGCGTCGACAGAATCGTGATCGGGTGGATGTAGCTCTCGTAGAGGATGCCGAGGATCAGGTAGACGACCACGAGCGCCGCGAGGATCAACAGCGGCACGGTCGACAGCGATTGCTGGAACGCCTGCGCGGTGCCCTGGAAGCTCGAGCTCAGTGTCGGCGGTGCGCCGAGGTCGACCATCGCCTTCTGCACCGCTTCCGTCGCCTGGCCGAGCGCAACGCCCTGCGCCAGGTTGAACGAGATCGTGATCGCCGGGAACTGGCCCTGGTGGCTGATCGAGAGCGGCCGTACCGGCACGCTGGTCCAGGTCGCGAAGGTCGAGATCGGCACCTGTTCGCCGGTCAGCGGTGACTTGATGTAGATCTTGTTCAGTGTGTCGATCGCGCCCTGCAGCTCCGGCAATACCTCGAGGATCACGTGGTAGCTGTTGAGCTGGGTGAAGTACTGCGTCACCTGGCGCTGGCCGAACGCATCATAGAGCGTGTCGTCGATCAGCTGCGGCTGGATGCCGTAGCGCGAGGCGGTGTCGCGGTTGATCTTCAATTCGAGCGTGGTGCCGTTGGTCTGCTGGTCGGTGGCGACGTCGCGCAGCTGCGGCAGCGTCTGCATCTTGCCGAGAATTTTCGGCGCCCATTCGTTCAATTCGGCGAGGTTGGCATCCTGCAGCGTGAATTCGAACTGGGTGCGGGTCGGGCGGCCGCCGAGGCGGACGTCCTGCGCCGCCTGCATGAACAGCCGGGCACCCTCGACCTTCTCCAGCTTCGGCCGCAGCCGGGCGATGACCTGCTGCGCGTTGGCGTCGCGATCCTTCAGCGGCTTCAGCGTGATGTACATCGCGCCGTTATTGCCGGCGCGGCCGCTGCCGCCGATCGCCATTGCCACCGTCGCCACCGCGGGATCCTGCTGCACGATCTTGCCGAGTTCCTCCTGCTTCCGCTTCATGTCGGCGAAGGAGATGTCCTGGTTGGCTTCCGAGGTCGCGGTGATCAGGCCGACATCCTGCTGCGGGAAGAAGCCCTTCGGGATGATGACGAACAGGTAGACCGACAGCGCCAGCGTCCCGAAGAAGATCATCAGCGTCGTGAACTTCCAGCGCAAGGCGAGGTCGAGCACGCTCTGATAGCCGCGCAGCATGGCGTCGAAGCCGCGCTCGCTGAGCTGGTAGAAGCGGCCGTGCTTCTCGTCATTGTGGGCGCGCAGGAAGCGCGAGGCCATCATCGGGGTCAGCGTCAGCGACACGAACATCGAGACGAAGATGGTCATCGCCAGCACGACCGCGAATTCGCGGAACAGGCGGCCGATGATACCGCCCATCAGGAGCAGCGGAATCAGCACCGCGACCAGCGAGATGCTGATCGAAACGATGGTGAAGCCGATTTCCTGCGAGCCCTTGAAGGCGGCAGCCATCGGCTTCTCGCCCTCTTCGATGTAGCGGCTGATGTTCTCCAGCATCACGATGGCGTCGTCGACCACGAAGCCGACCGCGATGGTCAGCGCCATCAGCGACAGATTGTCGAGCGTGTAGCCGAACACCCACATCAGCGCGCAGGCGCCGAGCAGCGCCAACGGCACCGTGACTGTCGGGATCACGGTCGCCCAGAAACTGCGCAGGAAGACGAAGATCACCATCACGACCAGGAAGATGGTCAACAGCAGGGTGAACTGGACGTCCTCGACCGCGGCGCGGATCGTAGTGGTGCGGTCGCTGATGACGTCGATCTTGATCGCCGGCGGGATCGCGGCGACCAGCCGGGGCAGCGTCGCCTTGATCTTGTCGACGGTGTCGATGACGTTGGCGCCGGGCTGCTTGAAGATGACGAGGAATACGCCGCGCTTGCCGTTGGCCCAGGCGGCCTGCTTGGCGTCCTCGGGCCCGGTGACGGCCTGGCCGATGTCACGGATCCGCAGCGGCCCGCCATTGCGGTAGGCGATGATGACGTCGTTCCACGGGCTCGCCGTCAGCAGCTGGTCGTTGGCGTAGATGGTATAGGCGCGGGTGGCGCCGTCGATATTGCCCTTCGGGCTGTCGACAGTGGCGATGTTGATCGCGGCGCGGACGTCCTCCAGCGACAGGCCCTTGGCGACGAGCTTGGCCGGGTCGATCTGGACGCGAACCGACGGCTTCTGCTGGCCGCCGATGATGACCTGCGCAACGCCCGAGATCTGGCTGATCTGCTGCGCCAGCTGGGCGTCGACGGCATCGCTGACCGTCGTCAGCGGCAGCGTGTCCGATGTCGCCGACAGCAGCATGATCGGCGAGTCCGCCGGGTTGACCTTGCGGTAGGTCGGCGGCGAGGGAAGGGTTTTCGGCAGCTGGCCGCTTGCCGCGTTGATGGCGGCCTGCACGTCATTGGCGGCGCCGTCGATGCTGCGGTTGAGGTCGAACTGGATGGTGACCGCCGCCGTGCCGAGATAGCTCGTCGAGGTCATCTGCGCGATGCCGGGGATTTGCGCGAACTGGCGTTCCAGCGGCTGGGCGACCGAGGTCGCCATCGTTTCCGGGCTGGCGCCGGGCAAGGTCGCGGTGATCTGGATGGTGGGGAAGTCGACCTGCGGCAGCGGCGCGACCGGCAGCAGGGGATAGGCGACGAGACCGACGAACAGGATGCCCGCCATCAGCAGCGAGGTGCCGATGGGGAAACGAATGAATGGTGCGGAAATTCCGGCGCCGACGCTCATTCCTGCGCAACCTTCGACTGGGACGGATCCGAGCTCGCCACCGCCGTTGTCACCTGGGTTCCCGGCGAGACCTTGTACTGGCCCGCGGTGATCACCTGCTGTCCGGGCGACAGGCCCTCGTCGATCACCGACTTGCCGTCGATCGACTGGCTGACCTTGATCTTGCGAAGCTCGGCCTTGTTCTCCTGATTGACTGAATACGCGTAGAGGCCATCGGTGCCATGCTGCACCGCGTCATCGGGGACGACGGTGGCATCCTTCAAGGTTCTGACCAGAAGGCGGGTCGAGACCGACTGGCCCGGCCACAGCGCGTGGTCCTTGTTATCAAACACCGCCTTCAGCCGGACAGTCCCGCTGGTGGTGTCGACCTGATTGTTGATCAGCGCCAGGGTTCCCGTGGATAGCACCCGCTTGCCGTCGGTGGTCAGGGCAATGGTCTTGGGCGGCGCCACGGCCAGCGCCGCCTTGATATCGGGTAGCTGGTCTTCCGGCGCGGTGAAGATCACAGTGATCGGTTCGATCTGGGTGATCGTGACAATGCCGGTCTGGGCCGAGGCGTTGACGATGTTGCCGATGTCGACCAGTCGGAGGCCGACAATGCCGTCGATCGGGGATTTGACGGTGGTGTAGTCCACCTGGGTCTGGGCGTTGAAGATGGCGGCCTCGTCAGCCGAGATCTGGGCGGTCAGCTGCGCCACCGTGGAGCGCTGGGTGTCGAGCTGCTGGCGCGTCGCGAACTCGCCGAGCTTGGTGTAACGCTGCAGGTCGAGATTGGCGTTGGCGAGATTGGCTTCGTCCTGCGCCTTCTTGGCCTTGGCCTGGTCGAGCGTCGCCTGATAGGGCCGCGGGTCGATCTCGACCAGCGTGTCCCCGGCCTTGACGAACTGGCCTTCCTTGAATGCGATCCTGGTGATCTGGCCGTCGACCCGGGTGCGGACCTGGACCGTGTTGAACGCCTGCACGGTGCCGAGGCCGGTGAGATAGACCGGGAAGTCGGCTTTCTCGACCGGTGAGATCTTGACCGGAACGGCCGGGCGTTGGGCTGAGCGCTTCTGCGCGGCTTCGATCGCCTGCTGGTTGCTCGTGTGTTTCTGCCAGCCGAAATAACCGGCGGCGCCGACCGCAGCGATCACCAAAACCCAACCGATGGTGCGTGACTTTGACATGCGGACTCTTGGGTTCGACGTAACAATAAAGGGTGATCGAAACGGTTCACAGAGCTTGCGGATATAATATGCGTGCACTTAATGTGTAAACACACCAAGGCTTGAGAATCCTAAACATTTGGAAAGGTTTAGGTCAGAAACGAGCAGAAACATTTCGTCTGGGAAACGCACCGAGGACCCCTATGTCGCTCGATCTCAAACGCCAGTTTATCGCGCAGTTCGTCGAGAGTTCCCGGCTGCTGCGCAATTATATCGATCATCGCGCCAAGGCGCGAGGCACCACGCGCGCGCAATGGATCGTGCTCTTCCGCCTGCGCGAGCAGGAGGGGCTGTCCCAGGTCGATCTCGCCGACGTCCTCGAATTGCAGCCGATCTCGCTGGTGCGGCTGCTCGACCGCCTCGTCGAGCATGATCTGCTCGAACGGCGTCCCGATCCCAGGGATCGCCGTGCCAATCGCCTGTTCCTGACCAGGAGCGGGCGCCGTCTCGTCGACGACCTCGACAGTCTGCGCGACGCGATCGCCGGCGACGTGTTGCGCGACGTCTCGGACAAGCATGTCGAAAGCGGCCTCTCCACGCTTCGCGAGGTCAAGGATCGCATCAAGGCGCTCGACGAGGAGGCGGAGCGCATCGCCGCGAAGTAGCGCATCTCATCGTGCGCAGATTCCTTCGCTCCATCCATTCACCCGTTGCAGCGTGCGCGAGCCGGTTGAATCGTCGCGGGATGTCGTTCATATCGCGCAGCGACGATGCGAGAGGACGAGGGCTGCGATGGATGAGTTGAACGGGCGCATGATGGCATGCCAGATCCTGGTCACCGGATTGATCGCGCGCGTCGCCAACGAGCAGCGGGACCCGCTGCGCTTTCTCACCGACTTCCGCGATGAGATCAAAGCGGTCGTCAACGGGGTCAACATCGCCGGCCTCGAGAACAGCGACCGCGTGCGGCAGGTCGCGCAGCGGACGATCGACGAGCTGTTTTCGCTGATGAAGCCACCAAGCGCCGAGTGATCGGGGACGCATGCTTGCAAGCGGCGGTCAATGACGGGCGGCACCGATTTAGAACGATTATTAGAACGCTTAAAAACTACAGTTTAGAACGATTTCAAACCGCAGATTAGAATCGCTTTGAATTGGGGCGATTCAAGCCAACTGTTGCGCTCGGCGCATTGATAAAAAAAGTCACGCTCGATAACCGAAAGAGACAGTTCGTCGCAGCTTCATTTCGCGACGGGCTGACTTTTCTGGGGCAAGCAAGACATGAGCAATGTGAAGGCGCCGAGATCGCTGCGCTTCGATGCAGCGATCGGTTCGGCTGATGATACCGGTTATTCCGCCACGAAGGTCTCCGCAGTCGCGAGCCTGATCGCGGTGGCGTCGTTTTCGGGGGCCGAAGCGCAGCAATCCAACCTGCCGCCGGTGAATGTCGATGCCCCGGTCGCTCGCCCGCGGCCCGTGACGTCAAAGCCCACGGCGGACCAGGTCCGCGCCCGCAATGCGCTGCGCCGCGCCGCGCGCCGCAACAACCAGCAGGCTCAACAGGCGCCGGTGCCGTTTCCCAACGCCGGCGGTCTTCCCGCTGACCGCGATCCCTATGCGGATCCTGCCGCGCCGTACAAGGGCGACCGTTTGCAGGCCTCCGGGAAATATCCCGAGCCGATCCTGAACACGCCGAAATCGGTCACGGTGCTGACCAAGGACGTGCTCGAGGACAAGAACGCCACCTCGCTGAAGTCGGCGATCCTGTCGACGGCCGGCGTCACGCTCGGCACGGGCGAGGGCGGCAATGCCTTCGGCGACCGCTTCTTCATCCGCGGCTTCGATGCGCGCAACGACATCTTCATCGACGGCGTGCGCGACTCCGGCGTCAGCGTCCGCGAGAATTTCTTCACCGAGCAGGTCGAGATCCTGCGTGGCCCCGGCTCGTCCTTTGCAGGCCGCGGCACCACCGGCGGCGCGATCAACATCGTCACCAAACAGGCGACGACGCAGAACAGCTTCTACAACATGGACACCACGTTCGGCACCGATCGCACCAAGCGCGTAACGCTCGACGTCAACCAGGTGATCAGCCCGACGCTGGCGATCCGCGCCGGCGGACTGTTCCAGGATGCCGGCGTCGCCGGCCGCAGCTATGTCACCGACGACCGCAACGGCGCGTTCGTCGCCGGAACATGGAAGCCGGTCGATGCGGTGAAGATCACCGGCAACTACATCCACACCGAGCTGACCGGACTCCCGGATTTCGGCGTGCCGTATTATCGGCCGAGCACCGCGAGCACGGCCGGCGGCCCGTTCCCGGATTTTGGCGTCAACCGCAACAATTGGTATGGTTTCGTCAACCGCGACTTCTTCAGGACCGGGCAGGACATCGGCACCATCAACGCCGAGGTGCAGATCACGCCGGACCTCGTGGTCAGCAACAAGATCCGGGAATCGCGCTCGACCCAGAACTACATCGGCACGCTGCCGGAAGCGCCGACGCTTGCCGCCGGCGCTCCCTTCACGGCGTATACGCTGAGCGCCAATCCACAAAGCCGCTACCAGGTCACCGACGTGTTCGCCAACCAGACGGAGGCGACCTACAAGTCGGTCGACGGGCTCGGCTTCAAGCACACGACGACGGCCGGCGTCGAATACGACAACGAGCGGTCCTCGATCGACAGATATCTTGGGCTGAGCTCGGAAATAACGACCGGCACATCGGCTTTCACGGGAAGCGGGTCGCTCTCCGGCGTCAGCGTGTTCAATCCGCAATACACCAACATTCCATTCCCGATTCCGTCGGGGCTGTCCGGGATGCCGACCAAGATCGGGATCGACACCACCAGCGGCTACATCATGGATACCGCGAACTACAATGACTTCGTGATCCTCAATGGTGGCATCCGCTACGACGACTACAAGATCAACACGTCGGGATATCTGACGTCGGGCAACAGGACCACATTCGGCAGTCAGTCGGCCGACTTCGGGATGCCGAACTTCAATCTCGGCCTCACGTTGAAGCCGTTGCCGAACGGCAGCGTCTATGCGGCCTATGCGACCTCGTCGAACCCTGTCGGCGCCGAGTTCGACGGCACCAGCACGGCGTATGGCGGCCTGTCTCCGGTGCTGAACGGCGGCAATACCCAGATCTTCGGGCCGGAAAAGAACAAGGCGATCGAAGTCGGCACCAAGTGGGAATTGTTCGATCGTCATCTGCTGGTGACGGCGGCGCTGTTCCAGACCGAGAAGGAAAATGCGCGTGAATCGCAGAACGTGAACAACGCGGCCGCGGCCGCGGCGCTCGGCTGCTCCTATCCGACCGGGACGACCGGCAATATCTCCTGCATCACCGCGGGCGCGGCCTACCGCATCCGCGGCATCGATCTCGGCGTCGGCGGCAAGATCACCGACAAATGGAGCGTGTTCGGCGGTCTCGTGCTGATGCAGTCGGCAGTGACGAGGTCGCTCGCGCCGCCGGCCAACACCATCCTGTATTCCAGCAATGTCGGACTGCCGCTCGCCAACGTTGCGCATCAGTCGTTCAGCATGCTGACCAAGTACCAGCTCACCGACATGTGGGAGCTTGGCGGGCAGGCGGTGTATCGCTCGAAGGTCTATGGCGGCACGCTGCTCGCGGCCAACCAGGGCACCTCGATCCCGAGCTACTGGCGCTTCGACGCCTTTGCCGAAGCAAAGATCGACAAGCACTGGACGATGAAGCTGTTCGTCAACAACATCTTCGACAAGCGCTACTACGACGCGCTGTACCAGAGCGCGGCGCCGTTCGTGCTCGAAGCGCCGGGGCGCGCCGCGTATCTGGTTGTTTCTGCGCGTTACTGACGGAGGCTTCGCGGCGACAGATGCTGGTCTGTGTTTCCAACGTATTGAGCAAGGCTGATGTGGCGGACTTCCGCCGCATCATGGCGCAAGCCGAATGGGAGGACGGTCGCTCGACCGCCGGCGCCGCGTCCGCGATGGTCAAGCGCAACGAGCAGCTGCCGCCCGACAGCGAGGTCGCGCGGCAGCTCGGCAACCGCATCCTGTCGGCGCTGTCGGCGAGCCCGCGCTTCATCTCGGCGGCGATCCCGCTTAGAATCTTTCCACCCTTGTTCAATCGCTATGCCGCCAGCGACGGGCACCATTTCGGCCTGCACGTCGACAATGCGGTGCGCGGCGACAGGCTGACGGGCATGAGGATCCGCACCGACCTCTCGGTCACGCTGTTTTTATCGGAGCCGGAGGACTACGACGGCGGCGAGCTCGTCATCGAAGACCTCTACGGATCCCATGAAATCAAGCTGCCGGCGGGCGATCTCGTGGTTTATCCTGCTTCCAGTTTGCATCTGGTCACGCCGGTCACGCGGGGGACCCGGGTAGCGTCTTTTTTCTGGCTGCAGAGCATGGTACGGGATGCACACGCGCGCAGCCTGATCTTTGATCTCGATACCGCGATCCAGGCTCTGGTGGAGCGGCTGGGGCGCGATGACCCCGAAACGGTCAAATTGACCGGGATTTATCACAACCTGATCCGTCACTGGGCCGAAGTGTAACTGATGATGACATTCAAGTTCCCCGCTGCGTCTGCCATGATCGCCTCGCTGGCGATGCTGATGCTGGCCGCGCCGTCTTCGGCGCAGCAGCAAACGGCGCCTGTAGCGCAGCCCGCACCCGTGACCCGGCCTCAGCCCGCACCCGCGGCCCAGCCGGCGGCAGCCCAGCCTGCGCCGACTGCCCAAACCGCGCCGATGGCCGCCCAGCCGGCACAAGCGGCACCGCAGGCCCAGGCCGCGCCGGCCCCTGCCGCGGCCGCTCCGGCACCGACGGCGAACGAGGCGTCCCTGGCTGCGCCCGCGAGCGGCGACAGCAAGTCGCTGAAGTCGACCTCGACCGGCCTGCACGAATTGTCGCCGTGGAATATGTTCTTGAACGCCGACATCATCGTGAAGGCCGTGATGCTCGGTCTCGCTTTCGCCTCGCTCGTCACCTGGACGGTGTTCATCGCCAAGATGGTCGAGCTGACGGTAGCGCAGCGCAAGCTGCGCGGCGCACTGGCCAAGATCGCTGAATCGCGCTCGCTGGCCGAAGCGCAGTTCGCGCTCGGCGCCAAGGGCAGCGTGCTGTCGTCGTTCATCGCCGCTGCGATGCGGGAGGGGCGCCTGTCGGCGGGCATCTCGAGCGACAGCGGCATCAAGGAGCGCGCGGCGTCGAGCTTCGCCGAGATCGTGCGCGCCGAAGCCCGCAAGATCCGCCTCGGCATGGGCCTGCTCGCGACCATCGGCGCGACGTCGCCCTTCGTCGGCCTGTTCGGCACGGTCTGGGGCATCATGAACAGCTTCATCGGCATTTCGAAATCGCAGACCACGAACCTTGCGGTGGTCGCGCCGGGCATCGCGGAAGCGCTGCTCGCCACCGCGATCGGCCTCGTCGCGGCGATCCCCGCGGTCATCATCTACAACCACTTCTCGCGCGTCACGAAGGTCTATCTCGAGCTGGTCAACCGCGCCTCGGGCGCCGCGGGACGGCTGTTGTCGCGCGACCTCGATCGCACCCATGGCGACGTTCCGCGCAACGCGCATGCGCGCGCCGCGGCGGCGGAGTAGGCGATGGCAGTCTCGATCTCCGAGAACGATGGCGACGACGATTTCGCGGAATCCCACGAGATCAACGTCACGCCGTTCATCGACGTCATGCTGGTGCTGCTGATCATCTTCATGGTGGCGGCACCGCTCTCGACCGTCGATCTTCCGATCGATCTGCCGACCTCCAGCGCGACGCCGCAGAAGAAGCCGGACAAGCCGACCTATGTCAGCATCAAGCCGGATCTCACGCTGGCGATCGGGGAGAACGCGGTGAAGCGCGTCGACCTGGTCAATTCGCTGGATGCCGTGCCCGACATGAGCCGGGACAAATACGTGTTCGTGCGGGCCGATCGGATGGTACCCTATGGCGAACTGATGGGCGTGATGGAGCTGCTGCGTGCCGGCGGCTACACGCACGTGAAGCTGGTCGCGCTCGAGGGCGTTCCAGGAGCGCCCGCGGCCGCGCCGGCTGATTCTGCCAAACCCTGACGGCGAACGCGATGTCCACCAACCCCGATCTCGACCTGCGGACCTCGAAGCGGCTCTGGGTGATCGCTGCCGTGACGGCGGTCGGGCTGCATCTGGGCGGTGCCGCGCTGGCGCTGACCAATTTGCGCGGCGACGACGGCGATGAGGGCCTCGGCGCCGCTGGCGCGGAATATGCCGTCGAGCTTGCCTCGGCGGATGTGCCCGACGATGCTGCACCGCCCGGCGCGCCGGCTGACGAGCAGCAGGCCGTGCAGGAAATGGCGCAGCAGAAGGCCGAGGTGAAGGACACCGACCTGCCTCAGGAAAAGCCTGTGGAGTCCGACGACCCCGATCGCATCGTGACGGAGGATACGGCCAAGAAGCAGAAGGAGGAGGAGGCCAAGGTCGCCAAGGTCGAGACCAATGCGCAGGAAGCGCAGCAAGCCTCGGAGTTGGCCGCGCCCACCAAGCTGGAGGACGCCCGTCAGTCGGAGACCACCAAGGCGCCCAATCCCGGCATCGGCAAGGACAAGCTGCTGCTGACCGCCAAATGGGGCAAGAAGATCAGCGCCTATCTCGACCTGCACAAGAAATTCCCCGAGAACGGCAAGGCCAAGGCAGCCAAGGTGAAGGTCGCACTTGTGCTGAATCGCCTCGGCAAGGTGTTGTCGGTTGCCGTGCTGGAATCGTCCGGAGATGCCGCCTTTGACGACGCGGCGATCTCGATGGTCCACCGGTCCGATCCGGTCCCGGCGCCGCCGGCCGACCTGACCGACGATCAGTTCTCCTTCAGCCTCGACGTCAACTACAACAAGCCGAAGAAGTAGCGAGCCGCGGCCGGCTGCGATCAGACCCTGGCGTCATTCCGGGGCGCGACAAGTCGCGAACCCGGAATCCATTTATCCATTGAATGTGCCGCTGCTCAATTCCGGGGTCGTCGTTTCACGCGGCCCGGAATGACGTTGCCTCAGCTCTTCTTCACCAGCGGGCAGACGCTCTTCTCGAGCGGCAGCCAGGCTTCGTCCGCGGGGATGCTGGCGACCAGCTTGTAATAGTCCCACGGATATTTCGACTCGGACGGCTTCTTCACCTCGAACAGATAGGCCGGGTGGATCTTGCGGCCGTCGACGCGGATCGAGCCCTTGCCGAATAGGGGATCGTCCGTCGGTAGCTCCTTCATCTTGGCGACCACGGCGCGGCCATCATGCGGATTGCCGCCGAGCGCTTCCAGCGCCTTGAAATAGTGGATCAGCGACGAATAGACGCCGGCCTGCACCATGGTCGGCGGGTTCTTCTTGAAGCGCTCCATGAAGCGCTTGGAAAAGGCGCGGGTCTGGTCGTTCATGTCCCAGTAGAATGTCTCGGTGAAGTTCAGCCCCTGCGCGACGTTGAGGCCGAGCGCGTTGATGTCGGTGATGAACAGCAGCATGCCGGCAAGCCGCTGGCCGCCCGAGACGATGCCGAATTCCGCGGCCTGCTTGATCGCGTTGGTGGTGTCGCCGCCCGCATTGGCGAGCCCGACGATCTTGGCCTTCGAGCTTTGCGCCTGCAGCAGGAAGGACGAGAAGTCGGCATTGTTGAGCGGATGCTTGACGCTGCCGAGCACCTTGCCGCCATTCGCGGTGACCACCGCCGAGGTGTCGCGCTCGAGCGCTTGGCCGAACGCATAGTCCGCGGTGAGGAAGAACCAGGTGTCGCCGCCGGACTTCACCAGCGCCTTGCCGGTGCCGTTGGCGAGCATGTAGGTGTCATAGACCCAGTGCACCGTGTTCGGCGAACACTGCGCGCCCGTGAGGTCGGACGAGGCGGAGCCCGAGTTCAGGTTGACGACATTCTTTTCCTTCGAAAGGTTGGCAATCGCGAGCCCGACATTGGAGGCTGCGAGATCGACGAACACGTCGACCTTCTCGACATCGATCCACTGCTTGCCGATGTTGACCGCGACATCGGGCTTGTTCTGATGATCGGCCGAGATCAGATCGATCTTCCAGCCCTTCGCCAGCAGCCCGGAATCCTCGATCGCCATCTGCGCCGCCACCGTCGAGCCGGGACCACCGATATCCTGATAGAGGCCGGACTGATCGCCGAGCGCGCCGACCTTGGCGACCTTGTCCATCGTCTGCGCCGACGCACCGCCGCAGAACGCAAGACTCGTGGTCATGACCAGGGCCGTCGTGACCGAGGCTGCAATGGAACGCTTCATCTTCCCTCCAGTATGATTTTGCTTTTTGAGTTCCGCATTATGCCCGGCATCGGGCGCATCGCCTAGGGCGCTGGCGTGATCGCTCGCGCGCGATATTCCACGCCACGGCGGTTGCGCGGCCGGTGACGCGCGACGGGATGCCGCGGCGTGCGGAGGTCGATCATCAAACGCGGATAGGGTGAAGCGCGGACGGCGCTATTTCCAGTAGTACCGGATCGCGACGTAGACCACGACGAGGCAGGCGAAGATCAGTGCCACCGGCATCGAACGCTTGGCGTTCGGGTCGGAGGTGCTCGCCTTCTTGGCGGGCAGGCGGCGGAACGTCGTGACGTTGCCATTGTCGGCGACAGGCTCGCGCGAGCGCGCCGGAACCTCCGGCGCTTTGCCGGCGCCGCCCATCTCGACATAATAGGTGCGGTACATCTCCTGGATGGTTGCTTCGCAGGCGTCGGCTTCGCTCATCTGTCCCAGCAGCTTGTTGTAAATGGCCAGGAAATTCTGCGCTTCAGGCGGTAGGGCGGAGGCGCCGTTCAGCTTGGCCATCATCTTCCAGGTCGCAAAGTCGGCCCGCGCGCGGGTGTCGGCGCGTCGTGCAATCAGCATATCGGCAGCTTTGATCACCATGGCCTCGAAGCGTTCCTGTCCTCAACGCGCGACCCGGAAAAATGGCTACCGGCTTTTCGGTCGGGTCGTGCGCAGATCAAGGCTATGTGTTTCCGGTAATGAGGAGAAGGGCGTTGATTACATAGCCGGTCAGAGTTCGCAGTATCGTTGAAATAACATCAAGATTTAGGCCGATTTGCTGGCCGATCACCGGCAGCAGGATCAACAGCCCGATCAGGATCAGCATGCCGTAGGGCTCCAGCCGGGCGAGCGGGATCGCCAGCGGCCGCGGCAACAGCCCGACTGCGACCCGGCCGCCGTCCAGCGGCGGGATCGGCATCATGTTGAAGATCGCGAGCACGATGTTGATCAGGAAGGCGTTTTTCAGGTTGTCCGCGGTCCATTTTGCGGCATCGGCGGGCACCAGTGGCAGCGCGTGGAATGCCAGCGCCGCGGCGATCGCCAGGATGATGTTGGTGGCCGGGCCGGCCAGCGCCACCCACACCATGTCGAGCTTGGGATGATTGAGCTTGCGGAAGTTCACCGGCACCGGCTTGGCGTAGCCGAATAGGAACGGCGAATGCGCGAACAGCAGCACCGCAGGCAGGATCAGCGTGCCGAACGGATCGATGTGCTTCAGCGGGTTGAAGCTGACGCGGCCGAGCTGCCAGGCGGTGTCATCGCCAAGCCGATGCGCGACGAAGCCGTGCGCGGCTTCGTGAAACGTGATCGCAATGACCACCGGCAATACCCAGACGGAGATGTCATAGAGGGAGATGTTCAATGGCGTGCCGCCTCGGGTTCGCTGGGACCGGACCTCAGGCTAGCACGGATTCGCTGAAGGCCTTGCTGGCGAGCGTCGCCGCAGGTCAGCGCATGTCGGGGGCGACCGCGTGCGCCAGCGGCGGCTGGGTGGTCGCGATCCAGATGCCGACAAAAACGGTGACGATGCCGGCCACCAGATTCCAGCTCAGCGGTTCGCCGAGCAGGGCTGCGCCGACCAGCGATGCCGCGATCGGATTGACGGTGACCGAGATCGCCACCCGGGTCGGCGTCGTCCGCTCCAGCGCGAGGGCCCAGAGATAGAAGGTGAGCGCGGCGCCGAAGGCGCCGAGATAGATCGCGCCGAACCATTGCGGCGCGCCGAAATCGGCAACCGGCGCAAAACTGCCGCGCAGCAGCGACGCTGTTATGAGGACAACAGACCCGGCCGCCATCGCGAGCGTGGTGAAGGGGATCGGGCCGGAGCGGCGGATATAGGGTTTTGACCAGATGCTGTAGAGCGCCATGCACAGCGCGGCTGCGACCATCAAGAGGTCGCCGCGCCAGGCGCCGGGTGGCGCTGTGGCGAGGCCGGAGAGCAGCGCCATCGAGACGCCGAGGATGGTGATCAGGACGCCTGCGGTTTTGCGTGCGGTGAGCGCTTCGGCGCCCAGCGCCGCGCCGACCAGCATGGTCAGCAGCGGCAGTGTCGACAGCGCGAGCGCGCCGCGCGCGGCGGTGGTGAAGATCAATGAGGCGTTGAACAGGACCGGAAATGCCGCAAAGAACAGCAGGCCGAGGCCGGTAACGCCGAGCCAGTCGTGCCGCGTCGGCCAGCTCCGGCGTTGCAGCAGTGCCGGCGGCAGCAGCAGCAGGACGCCGATGCCGAAGCGGAACGCGCCGATCGCCAGCGGGTCGATGGCGCCGACCAGAAACCGCGTCGCTCCGATCGAAGTGCCGCCGAGCGCGCTCGATGCCACCGCCGCCAACACCCCCCAGATCTCGCCCATTCCCTTCGCCCCTCGGTTTTGCTTGCGCAATCTAGGGATGGGGACATAATCAGGGAATGGAATAGATTTGATCGATTAAATCAAAGATCGTTATGAGTGCGCCCATCATGGACCCGGATCTTCTGCAGGCCTTTGTCGCGGTGGCGGAGCATCGCTCCTTCACCCGCGCGGCCTCGGCGTTGAACCGGACCCAATCCGCCGTCAGCATGCAGGTGAAGCGGCTGGAAGAGCGGCTGCAGGCCGAACTGTTTCACCGCAGCACGTCAAGTGTCGACCTGAGTGCGGCAGGCGAGGGATTGCTCGGCTATGCCCGCCGCATCCTGAGCCTCAACGCGGAGGCGGTCGGCCGGGTGCGCGCGCACGGCACGGATGGGCGGGTTCGCCTCGGTGTGATGGACGACTATGGGACGATGATCGTCCCGCCGCTGCTCAAGGACTTCATCGCCGGCTATCCGCTGATCCATGTCGAGATGGAGACGGGGCTGACGTCGACAATGACCGATCGGCTCGGCGAAGCCTATGACCTCGTGATCGCGATGCACCCTGAGGGACGCGGCGAGGCCGAGTTGCTGCGCACCGAGCAGGCGGTGTGGGCCGCGAGCGCCGTGCATCGCGTCGAGGAGCTCGATCCGCTGCCGGTCGCGCTCTATCCGCAGGGCTGCCTGTTCCGGAGCTGGGCGATGCAGGCGCTGGACCAGGCGAACCGGCCGTGGCGGCTCGCCTTTGTCAGCCACAGCCTGTCCGCGGTCGAGGCGATCGCGGCGCAGGGCCTCGCCGTGACCGTGGTCAAGTCGGGGACGTTTCCGCCGACGCTGCGTCGGCTGACCGCGCGCGACGGCATGCCGCGGCTGCCGCGGGCCGAGATACGGCTGCATCGTGCGCAAAACCTGTCGCACGCGGCGTCACTCCTGGCCGATCATCTCGTCGCGGCGCTGCGGCAGCCGGCGAGGCGAGCGGCGAGTTAATAGGTCGCGCGGCCGCCGGAGATGTCGAACACCGCGCCGGTGGAGAAGGCGCAATCCTCCGACGCCAGCCATGCCACCATCGAGGCGAGCTCCTCGACCTGCACGAAGCGGGCCTTCGGGATCTTCGACAGCATGAAGTCGATGTGCGCTTGCGTCATCTGGTCGAAGATCGCGGTCTTCGCCGCAGCCGGCGTCACCGCATTGACCAGGACGTCGTGCTGCGCGAGCTCCTTGCCGAGCGATTTGGTGAGCGCGATCAGGCCCGCCTTGGACGACGAATAATGCGCGGCGTTCGGATTGCCTTCCTTGCCGGCGATCGAGGCAATGTTGACGATGCGGCCGTATTTCTGGCCGATCATGGTCGGCACGATCGCCTTGCAGCAGATGAAGGGACCCTCGAGATTGATGCGCATTACCCTGCGCCAGTCGTCGAGATCGGTTTCCCATACCGGCCTGTTGGCTCCAGTGATACCGGCGTTGTTGACGAGAATGTCGATCTTGCCGAACGCCCGCAGCGTTTGATCGCGCGCGGCGTCGACCGCGTCGGGATTGGTGACGTCGGTCTTGATCGCGATCACGTTCTCGCCGATCGCCCGTGCGGTCTTCTCGGCCAGCGGCTGGTCGAAATCCCAGATCGCGACCTTGGCGCCCGACGCGACAAAGCGCTCGGTGATGGCGCGGCCAAATCCCTGCGCGCCGCCGGTGACGACGGCACAGCGCCCGTTGAGATCGATCTTGTTCATTGCTGCCTCCCGATTAAAGCGTCCAGCCGCCGTCGATGACGTGGGCGACGCCTGTCGTGAACGAGCTTTCGTCGCTGGCAAGATAGACGGCGAGCGCGGCGATTTCCTCGGCGGTGCCGAGCCGGCCCATCGGCTGGCGCGCAACGAACATCTCGCGTCCCTGCGGCCCGGCAGCTGCCGCACGCTCAAGCATCGAAGGCGTCTCGATGGTGCCGGGGCAGATGCAGTTGCAGCGGATGCCCCTGGCGATGAAGTCGGCCGCGACCGAGCGCGTCAGTGCCGCGACCGCGGCCTTGGTGGCGCTATAGACGTAGCGGTTCGGCGCCGCCTTCACCGCGCCGGCGGCGGAGGCGATGTTGACGATGGCGCCGCCGCCCTGCGCCAGCATGCCGGGCAGGAAAGCGCGCGTGGTGCGGTGCATCGACTTGACGTTGAGGTCGAAGGAGAAGTCCCAGTCGTCGTCCGAGCACTCCAGGGCGGTGCCGTGATGCACGAAGCCCGCGGCATTGAGCAGGATGTCGGTCTTGCCGGCGCGTTTTGCCATTGCCTCGACGGCTGCGGTGTCGCGCACGTCGAGCTTCGCAACCTCGGCGACGCCTTCCTGCTTGAGCAGCGCAAGTTTGCCTTCGTCGATATCGGTCGCGAACACGGTCGCACCCTCGCGGGTAAAGGCCAGCGCGCAGGCACGGCCGATGCCGACGGCCGCTGCGGTTACGAATGCGCGTTTGCCCTTCAGGCGGTCTGACATGCGTTTCTTCCTTCTTTGGCGATTTGCAGTGTCATGCGCGGGCTTGACCCGCGCATCCATCTTTTCGGAGAACGATGGCTTGCCGGGTCGCGCCCGGCAATGACGGTTTGCGTCCTAGTGATTATCGCGCGCCACGCCGACCTTGCCGGCGATGTCGTGGTAGCGCGTCGCGAGCTCGAGGCAGGCGCCGGTCGCATGCTGGCCGACGGTCTTGCGGTAGAGCTCCTGCCACGGCGTCTGGTTGGCCGGATGCGGGAAGCCGCCCTTGGCCTTCAGCTCGGCGCGGCGGGTGCGCAGCTCATCCTCCGAGATCATGATGTTGGCGCTGCCCTTGTTGAGGTCGATGCGCACCTTGTCGCCGGTCCTCAGGATCGCGAGCCCGCCATCGGCCGCGGCCTCGGGCGAGGCGTTGAGGATCGAGGGCGAGCCCGAGGTGCCGGACTGCCTTCCGTCGCCGATGCAGGGCAGGGACAGGATGCCGCGTTTGATCAGCGCCGCGGGCGGCTGCATGTTCACCACCTCGGCGCCGCCGGGATAGCCGATCGGGCCGGTGCCGCGGACGAACAGGATGCAGTGCTCATCGATGTCGAGCGCGGGATCCTCGATCCGGTTGTGATAATCCTCCGGCCCCTCGAACACGATGGCGCGGCCCTCGAAGGCATTGAGGTCCTTCTGATTGGACAGGTACCGATCGCGGAATTCCTTCGAGATCACGCTGGTCTTCATGATCGCGGAGTCGAACAGATTGCCGCGCAGCACGATGAAGCCGGCGTCCTTCACCAGCGGCTTGTCGTAGCCCCAGATCACGTCGCCGTCGGGCGCAGGTGCTTCCTTGCAATTTTCGCCCATGGTGCGGCCGTTGACGGTGAGGGCGCCCTCGTGGATGCGCTTGTGCTTGATCAGCTCGCGCACCACCGAGGGCACGCCGCCGGCGCGGTGATATTCTTCGCCAAGATAGAAGCCGGCCGGCTGCATGTTCACCAGCAGTGGGACGTCATGGCCGTATTTCTGCCAGTCGTCGATCGACAGCTCGACGCCGACATGGCGCGCCAGGGCATTGATATGGATCGGCGCATTGGTCGAGCCGCCGATCGCGGAGTTGACCACGATGCAGTTCTCGAACGCCTCGCGCGTCAGGAAGTCCGACGGCTTCAAATCCTCCCAGACCATGTCGACGATGCGCTTTCCTGTCTCGTAGGCGATCTGGCCGCGCTCGCGATACGGCGCCGGGATCGCCGCGCAGCCCGGCAGCGAGAAGCCGAGCGCTTCCGCGAGCGAGTTCATGGTGGAGGCGGTGCCCATCGTGTTGCAATGGCCGACCGAGGGGGCCGAGGAGGCCACGATCTCGATGAATTGCTCATAGTCGATCTCGCCGGCGGCGAGCCGTTCGCGCGCCTTCCACACCACGGTGCCGGAGCCGGTGCGCTGGCCTTCGTGCCAGCCGTTCAGCATCGGGCCGCCCGACAGCACGATCGCCGGCAGGTTGACGGTCGCCGCCGCCATCATGCAGGCCGGCGTGGTCTTGTCGCAGCCGGTGGTCAGCACCACGCCGTCGAGCGGATAGCCGAACAACACCTCGACCAGGCCGAGATAGGCGAGGTTGCGGTCGAGCGCCGCGGTCGGGCGCTTGCCGGTCTCCTGGATCGGATGGGTGGGAAACTCCATGGCGATGCCGCCGGCGGCGCGGATGCCCTCGCGGACGCGGTGCGCGAGCTCGAGGTGATGCCGATTGCAGGGCGACAGGTCGTTGCCGGTCTGCGCGATGCCGATGATCGGCTTGCCGGACTGCAATTCCTCTCGCGTCAGGCCGTAGTTGAGATAGCGCTCGAGATAGAGCGCTGTCATGCCCGGATTGTGCGGGTTGTCGAACCATTCCTGGGAGCGGAGCCTGCGGCCCTTGCCCTTGCTGGTCGCGCCTGCGGCGTCGTGCCCGTTGGTGGGGGATTTTGTCATTGGTTTCTCCCGCAATGCAAACTGGTGGGCCCATTCAAGGGCTCTGGTTCAACGTCGTTTCTACCTTGCGCAAATCGTCGTGCATTACAAACCCGACCGATCACGCACAGGTGTTTCGTGTGATGGATTGGACCTTAGTTGAAGGGTCTTGGTTGCGCTATCATTTTATCATTTTTCGCGTCCCTTATGACGGGCAGCTGCCGGGCGACGTCAATTGCGTCGCGCCGAGCTTTGCCGTTCCATGACACTGAAGCCGAGATCGACGACGGGTTCGGCGGGCCGGCGCCCTTCCAGCGTCTCGATAACCATCACGGCAGCGTTTCTGCCCATTTCGTAGCGATTGGTGCGCACGCTGCTCAAGGTCGGCTCGCTCGACGCCATGAATTCGAGGTCATTGAAGCCGACGATCGCTATCTGCTCCGGCACCGCCATGTGCCGGCGCTTGCATTCGAACAGCGCGCCGAGCGCAAGGTCGTCATTGACGCAGAACACCGCATCGATGTCGGGCGCCTTGGCGAGCAGGTCGGCAAACAGCGTCCCGCCGAGCGTGACCGAGGTCGGGATCGCCGTCGTCACAATAAGCTGTGGATCGAACAGCCCAGTGTCGGTCATCGCGGAGCGATAACCGTCGAGCCGGCGCTGCACCCGCGGATCCATCCGCGCGCCGAGGAATCCGATCCGCCGGTAGCCCTGCGCGAGCAGGTGGGCGATGGCCGCTTTTGCGGCGTCAAAATGCGAGAATCCGATCATCATGTCGATCGGGGAGGGACCGACCTCCATGATCTGGACGATCGGACAATCGACCGTCTCCATGATGCGGCGGGAATCGGCGGTCTGGTTGATGCCGGTAATGATCAGCCCGGCGGGCTTCTGTGCCAGAAACAGACGCAGCAGGCGCTCTTCCTGCAGGATGCTGTAGCGGGTGTTGGCGAGCTGAATGCTGTAGCGACTGCCGTCGAGCGCGTCATAGATGCCGCGCAGCACGTCGGAGAACACGTTGTTGGTCAGCGACGGGATCAGGACACCGATCACCTCGGTGCGCTGCGACGCAAGCGCGCGTGCCGCGAGATTGGGCACGTAACCGAGTTCTTTTGCCGCACTTTCGACCCGCGCGCGCTTACCGGCCGAAAGTGCTTCCGGATTCCTGAAGAACCGTGAGGCCGTAATCGGGCTGACACCGGCGAGCTTCGCGACTTCGGCGAGCCGGATCTTGCCTGGCGTGATGCGCTTTCGGGCCATTTGCCGCTCATATCACGACGTTCGTCGCAGACAAACTGATATTGACAGCGCTACCAAGCGATTGCTAATCGAACGATTGCCAAAACCGGATAAACTGCGGACAATAACGCCAGTCCAACAGCGCCGCGTACCCAGCGCGGCCGGAACACAAAACAGAGCGGTGGCGGCACTCGTCGTACGTCGTCGGGAACTTGAGGGAGGGAAGTGGATGTCGTCGGTCCAGATTCGCGACGTGCGGAAATCATTCGGCAATTTTGAGGTTCTGCACGGCGTGTCGATCCCGATCGAGGACGGCGAGTTCGTCGTTCTGGTCGGCCCCTCCGGCTGCGGCAAGTCGACCCTGCTGCGCATGCTGGCGGGGCTCGAGAATATCACCTCCGGCACGATCTCGATCGGTGACCGCGTCGTCAACAATGTCCAGCCCAAAGAGCGCGACATTGCGATGGTGTTCCAGAACTACGCGCTCTACCCGCACATGACGGTTGCCGACAACATGGGCTTCTCGCTCAAGCTGCGCGGCGCCAAGCCCGAAGAGATCTCGACCGGCGTCAAGCGCGCTGCGGAAATCCTCGCACTGACGCCGCTGCTCGAGCGCTATCCTCGCCAGCTTTCGGGTGGCCAGCGCCAGCGCGTCGCGATGGGCCGCGCCATCGTGCGCGATCCCCAGGTGTTCCTGTTCGACGAGCCGCTGTCGAACCTCGACGCCAAGCTGCGTGTTGCGATGCGCACCGAGATCAAGGAGCTGCACCAGCGGCTGAAGACCACGACCGTCTACGTCACCCACGACCAGATCGAGGCCATGACCATGGCCGACAAGATCGTGGTGATGCATGACGGCATCGTCGAGCAGATGGGCTCGCCGCTCGAGCTCTATGACACGCCGGCGAACCAGTTCGTGGCTGGTTTCATCGGTTCGCCGGCGATGAATTTCCTCAAGGGCAATGTGAAGGTGAACGGCGCCGCCTATTTCGAGGGACCGAACGGCGTCAGGCTGCCGCTGAAATCGGCGCCGGCCAATTCCGACGGCCAACCCGCGGTCTACGGCGTGCGGCCCGAGCACTTCACCATCGCCGATGACGGCGCCGAGGCCGAGATCGTGGTGGTCGAGCCGACCGGCTCGGAGACCCAGGTGTTCGCCAAGCTCGGCGGCGAGCAGGTCGTCGCCGTGTTCCGCGAGCGCCATCTGTTCAACCCGGGCGACAAGGTTCGGCTCAAGCCGGATCCGTCGCTGGTCCATCTGTTCGACGATTCGACGGGGAAACGACTGAACAACTGACGGACCGATCGATCTTAATGGCCGACCAACAGGCCAGATCAAAAACAACAAAAACACAATCATAGGGAGAAGGACGATGCACGATTTTACTCGCCGCTCGCTACTTCAGGGCGGCACGGCGCTGGCTGCAACCGGCATGCTCACCGGGCCGGCGCTGTTTGACTTCGCCAAGGCCTGGGCGCAGAGCGCGCCCTGGAAGGCGGAGCCCGGCGCCAAGCTCACCGTGATGCGCTGGAAGCGCTTCGTGCCGTCGGAAGACGATGCGTTCAACGCGATGGTCGCAGCCTTCAAGTCGGCGACCGGCACCGAGATGAATGTGTTCTCGGAATCCTTCGAGGACGTGCAGCCGAAAGCCTCCGTCGCCGCCAACACCGGTTCGGGCCTCGATCTGGCCTGGGGCCTGCACACGCTGCCGCAGCTGTTTCCGACCAAGGTCCTCCCGATGAACGACGTTGCCGATTATCTCGGCAAGAAGTACGGCGGGTGGACCGAGGCTGCCGCCACAACCTGCAAGAAGGGCAATGACTGGCTCGGCATTCCTGTCGCGACCGTCGGCGGCTATTTGACCTACCGCAAGTCGGCGGTTGAAAAGGCCGGCTTCAAGCAGGTGCCGTCCGACTTCCCGGCCTATCTCGAACTGTGCAAGGCGCTGAAGAAGAACAACACGCCGGCCGGATTCGCGCTTGGCCATGCCACCGGCGACGCCAATGCCTGGGTGCACAACATCCTGTGGGGCTTCAATGGCTGGACCGTCGACAAAGACGACAAGGTCATCATCAACTCGCCGGAGACGATGAAGGCGCTGGAATATGCCAAGGCGCTGTCGGAGACCTTCATTCCGGGTGTCGCGTCCTGGAACGACTCCTCCAACAACAAGGCGTTCCTGTCTGGCGAATTGTTCCTGACCTCGAACGGCATCTCGATCTACATCGCCGCCAAGGACGACCCGAGCAAGAAGGAGCTCGCGGACGATATCGACCACGCGCTGTGGCCGGTCGGGCCGATCGGCAAGCCGACCGAGCTGCAGCTCGCGGTTCCGATCCTCGCGTTCAACTTTACGAAGTATCCGAACGCGGCAAAGGCTTTCGTCGCCTTCATGCTGGAGAAGGAGAATTACGACAAGTGGCTGACCGGCGCGCGGGGCTATCTGACCCATACGCTGAACGCCTACGACTCGGCTCCGGTGTGGACCGCCGATCCGAAGAACGCGGTGTTCGGCCAGGCCTCGAAGCGCGCGCTGCCGGCCTCCGGCATCGGCACGCCCGGCGAGAAGGCCGCGACCGCGATCGCCGACTTCATCGTGGTCGACATGTTCGCGAACTACTGCACCGGTGCCAAGGACGGCAAGGCCGCGATGGCGGAAGCCGAACGGCAGCTGAAGCGTATCTATCGCTGATGTGATGGCCGCGGGCGGCGGAGCGCCGCCGCCCGCGTCATCATTGGAATGCCATCATTGGAATATTGCGTAGTCATGCTCAATCCGTTGAGCAATCGGGACATCGCCTATGGCTGACATCGCCCTTGCGCCGCGACGTGCGAAAACCGAAATCCGCGAAGCGACCGCCTGGGATCAGCTCCGCCACAACAAGAACTGGCTCGGCTTCTGGTTCATGTTGCCGGCGATGGCGTTCCTGATCTTCTTCCTGGCCTATCCGCTGGGGCTCGGCATCTGGCTGTCCTTCACCGACACCCGCATCGGCCGCGTCGGTCATTTCATCGGCACCGAGAACTATGAATGGCTGTGGGACGACGCCATCTTCTGGCTGTCGGTCTTCAACACGCTGCTCTACACCTTCATCGCGAGCGCCGTGAAGTTCGCGGTCGGGCTCTATCTGGCGCTGCTGCTCAACGAGCGCATGCCGTTCAAGGCGCTGTTGCGCGCCGCGGTGCTGATCCCCTTCATCGTGCCGACCGTGCTGTCGGCGCTGGCGTTCTGGTGGATCTTCGATTCCCAGTTCTCGATCATCTCCTGGTCGCTGAAGCACCTTGGCCTGATCACCCAGAACATCAATTTCCTCGGCGATACCACTTGGGCCCGGATCTGCGTGATCTTCGCCAATATCTGGCGCGGCGTGCCGTTCGTCGCGATCACGCTGCTGGCGGGCCTGCAAACCGTGCAGCCTTCGCTGTATGAGGCGGCGACCCTGGATGGCGCTTCACGCTGGCAGATGTTCCGTTACATCACCTATCCCTTGCTGACGCCGATCATCGCCGTCGTGATGACGTTCTCGGTGCTGTTCACCTTCACCGACTTCCAGCTGATCTGGGCGATGACCCGCGGCGGCCCGGTCAACGCCACTCATTTGATGGCGACGCTGTCGTATCAGCGCGCGATCATCGCGGGGCAGCTGGGCGAGGGCGCCGCGATCTCGAGCGCGATGATCCCGTTCCTGCTCGCCGCGATCATGGTGTCATGGTTCGGCCTGCAACGCAGGAAGTGGCAGCAGGGAGAGAGCAATGACTGATCTTCCCGCCTCCAAGGTCGACCTCAAGAGCATCCTGTCGACGCCGTCGCGCGTCGACAACAGCGAGGGCATGAGCTACCTGCAGTCGGTGCCGCGGCGGATCGTGACGCTCTACATCCCGTTGTCGATCATCGTGATCATCCTGCTGTTCCCGTTCTATTGGATGGGGCTGACGGCGATCAAGCCGGACGAGCAACTGCTCGATCTCGACAAGTACAATCCGTTCTGGACCTGGAATCCGACCTTCAAGCATATCCACAAGCTGCTGTTCGAGAGCTACTATCCGCATTGGCTCTGGAACACGATGTATGTGGCGGTGGGCGCCACCGTGCTGTCGATCATCGCGAGCGTGCTCGCGGCCTATGCGATCGTGCGGCTGCGCTACAAGGGCGCCAACGTCGTCGGCGGCCTGATCTTCCTGGCCTATCTGGTGCCGCCGTCGATCCTGTTCATTCCGCTCGCGACCGTCGTGTTCCAGTACGGCCTGTTCGACTCGCCCCTGGCGCTGATCCTGACCTATCCGACGATCCTGATTCCGTTCTCGACCTGGCTGTTGATGGGCTATTTCAAGACCATTCCGTTCGAGCTCGAGGAATGCGCACTGATCGACGGCGCCAGCCGCTGGCAGATCCTGATCAAGATCGTGCTGCCGCTCGCCGTCCCCGGCCTGATCTCGGCCTTCATCTTCTGCTTCACCCTGTGCTGGAACGAATTCATCTATGCGCTGACGTTCCTGCAGTCGACCCCGAACAAGACCGTGCCGGTCGCCATCGTCAACGAATTCGTTGACGGTGACATCTATCGCTGGGGGTCCCTGATGGCAGGGGCGCTATGCGGCTCGCTGCCGCTGGTTATTCTTTACGCGTTCTTCGTAGAGCATTATGTCTCGGCGATGACGGGTGCCGTGAAGGAATGAGCGCGCAAGGCCCGCAGCTGAATTCGAACAAGACAAGAAAAGGAGCAGGGTCGTGCACATTCTGATTCTGGGCGCCGCCGGCATGGTCGGCCGCAAGCTGACCGAGCGTCTCTTGCGCGAGGGCCGCCTCGGCAAGCAGGAGATCACCCGGATGACGCTGCAGGACGTGGTCGCGCCGGCCAAGCCTGCGAACGCCTCGATCCCCGTCAATGTGGTCGCATCCGATTTCGCCGATGCCGGGGCCGCGGCGCCCCTGATCGCCGAACGTCCCGAGGTGATCTTCCATCTCGCCGCGATCGTCTCGGGCGAGGCTGAGGCCGAGTTCGACAAGGGCTACCGGATCAACCTCGACGGCACCCGCTATCTGATCGACGCCATCCGTGCCGTCGGCGGCGGCTACAAGCCGCGGCTGGTGTTCACGTCCTCGATCGCGGTGTTCGGCGCGCCGTTCCCCGAGAAGATCGGCGACGAGTTCTTCCACACGCCGCTGACGAGCTACGGTACCCAGAAGTCGATCTGCGAGCTCCTGATCAACGATTACACCCGCAAGGGCCTGCTCGACGGGATCTCGATCCGCCTGCCGACAATCTGCGTGCGTCCGGGCAAGCCGAACAAGGCGGCGTCCGGCTTCTTCTCCAACATCATCCGCGAGCCGCTGGCGGGAGAGGAGGCGGTGTTGCCGGTCTCCGAGGACGTCCGGCACTGGCATGCCTCGCCGAAATCGGCGGTCGGCTTTCTGGTCCACGCCGGCACGATGGATCTCGATGCGATGGGGCCGCGGCGCAATCTCAGCATGCCCGGGATGTCCGTCACCGTCGGCGAGCAGATCGCGTCGCTGGAGCGCGTCGCCGGCAAGAACGTCACCGCGCGGATCAAGCGGGTGCCTGATCCGACCATCATCAGCATCGTTTCGGGCTGGCCGCGCGATTTCGCCACCGACCGCGCGCTGAAGCTTGGATTCACCACGGCCGAGAAGACGTTCGACGATATCATCCGGATCCATATCGAGGACGAACTCGGCGGCAAGTTCGCCGCCTGAGTGCGGGCTAAAGCATGATCCGGAAAAATGCGAAGCGGTTTTCCCTCGCGACAAACGCGGAACGCGTTTGCGCGGAGATCATGCTCAGACAAGGGGCTAAGGCGCGATGATGATTCAACCAAGCTTCATCGCGCTTTAGCGCGGCGCTCGAGATGACCAGAGTTGCCAGCATCGGCGAATGCATGATCGAGCTGCGCCAGGCCCCTGGCGGCCAGCTCGGCGGGCTGTATTCGCGCTCCTATGGCGGCGACACGCTCAACACCGCGGTCTATCTGTCCCGGCTCGGCATCCACGTCGATTACTTCACGGCGCTCGGCGATGATGCCCTGAGCGATGAGATGATCGCGGGCTGGACGAGCGAAGGCATCGGGACCAAGCATGTCGTGCGATCGGCGGGCAAGCTGCCCGGCCTCTATCTGATCCAGACCGACGACAAGGGCGAGCGGCGCTTCTTCCACTGGCGTGACAGCGCCGCCGCCCGCGACCTGATGGATCTGCCCGAAACGGAAGACATCCTGAACTCGCTTGCGACCTATGACCTCGTCTATCTCTCGGCGATCACGCTCTCGATCCTGCGCGAGGATGGGCAAGAGCGATTGCTGGCGGCGCTGAAGCGTGCGCGGCTGCTGGGGACGCGGTTCGCGTTCGACACCAATTTCCGCGCCCGCGGCTGGCCGGACCTGAACATCGCGCGCAAGGCCTTCAGCAGCGCGTTCGAGACGGCCGATATCGTGCTTGCCTCGACCGAGGATCTGGCGCCGCTTTATCCCGGCGAGAGCAACACGGCGCTGCTTGCGGGTATCTCGAGCCCCGAGGTGGTGCTGAAGCTCGCCGAGCCGGCCTGCATCGTGCGCTCGGCCGGCGGAACGCGCGAGGTGAAGGCGGAGCAGCTCACCAAGCCAGTGGTCGATACCACCGCGGCTGGCGACAGCTTTGCCGCCGCCTATCTCGCCGCCCGGCTCGGCGGCGCCGAGCCCGAGGAGGCGGCGCGCGCCGGCCATCGGCTGGCCGGTGTCGTGGTGTGCTATCCCGGCGCGATCATTCCGCGCTACGCCATGCCGCCGAAAAAGGCGCTTCGTCTCCCACCATCCCGCAAGGCCTCGCAATGACAACGACATCGAAGCAGGACCAGATCGCTGAGCTGATCCGCCAGGCCACCGTGATCCCGGTGCTGACCATCGAGCGGCTCGAGGACGCGGTGCCGCTTGCGAAGGCGCTGGTCGCCGGAGGCGTGCAGACGCTCGAGGTGACACTGCGGACGGCGGTCGCGGTCGACGCGGCCAAGGCCATCATCGCCGGTGTGCCGGAGGCGATCGTCGGGATCGGCACGATCCTCAATGGTGATGACCTGGCGCGCGCCGAGGCGCTGGGCGCCAAATTCGGCATCAGCCCGGGTGCGACGCCGGAGCTGTTGGCGGCGGCTGCCTCCAGCCGGTTGCCGTTCGCGCCGGGGATCGCGACCGCCTCCGAGCTGATGCAGGCGCTGGCCCACGGCTTCGACATCGTCAAATTCTTCCCGGCCGAGCAGGCGGGCGGTATCAAGGCACTGCGGGCTCTGGCCGGGCCATTTCCGCAGGTCAGGGTGTGCCCGACCGGCGGGGTCAGTGAGGCCAATGCGGCGACCTGGCTCGCCGAGCCCAATGTGCTGGCGGTCGGCGGTTCCTGGCTGTGCCCGGCGGCCGATATCCGCGCCGGCAATTGGGCCGGCATAACCGCCATGTGCGCGACGGCGATGAAAACGCTGAAAGCCGCCTGAAGATACGCTACATAACCCTCCGAACAGGAACAGGGAGATACAGCCATGACCGCCAGCATCGTGGGTTGGGCGCACACGCCATTCGGAAAATTCGACGCGGAGACCGTCGAGGGTCTCGTGGTCAAGGTCGCCAACGAGGCGCTGGCTGACGCCGGCATCGCCGCGTCCGATGTCGACGAGATCATGCTCGGCCATTTCAACGCCGGCTTCTCGCCCCAGGATTTTACGGCCTCGCTGGTGCTGCAGGCCAATCCGGCGCTGCGCTTCAAGCCGACCACCCGGGTCGAGAATGCCTGCGCCACCGGATCGGCCGCCGTGCATCAGGGCATCCGCGCCATCGAGGCGGGCGCTGCGAAGATCGTGCTGGTGGTCGGCGTCGAGCAGATGACGAGGACGCCGGGCCCGGAGATCGGCAAGAACCTGCTCAAGGCGTCGTATCTGCCCGAGGACGGCGACACGGTCGGCGGCTTCGCCGGCGTATTCGGCAAGATTGCGCAGGCCTATTTCCAGAAATACGGCGACCAGTCGGATGCGCTGGCGATGATCGCCGCCAAGAACCACAAGAACGGCGTCGCCAATCCCTATGCGCAGATGCGCAAGGATTTCGGCTTCGAGTTCTGCCGCGCCGAGAGCGACAAGAACCCGTTCGTCGCCGGTCCCTTGAAGCGTACCGACTGCTCGCTGGTCTCGGACGGCGCCGCCGCGCTGGTGCTGACCGACGCCGAGACCGCCAAGACCATGGGCAAGGCGGTGAACATCCGCGCCACCGCGCATGCGCAGGATTTCCTGCCGATGTCCAAGCGCGACATCCTGCAGTTCGAAGGCTGCACCACCGCCTGGCAGCGTGCGCTGCAGAAGGCCGGCTTGCAGCTCTCCGATCTGTCCTTCGTCGAGACCCATGACTGCTTCACCGTCGCCGAACTGATCGAATATGAAGCGATGGGCCTGACGCCGAAGGGACAGGGCGCGCGCGCGATCATGGAAGGCTGGACCCAGAAGGACGGCAAGCTGCCGGTCAATCCGTCCGGCGGCCTCAAGGCCAAGGGTCACCCGATCGGCGCCACCGGCGTCTCCATGCATGTGATGAGCGCGATGCAGCTCACGGGGCAGGCGCCCGAGGGCATGCAGCTCAAGAACCCGCAGATCGGCGGCATCTTCAACATGGGCGGCGCCGCAGTCGCCAACTACGTCTCGATCCTCGAGCCGGCGAAGTAGCTTGAACATTGCCGAATGGCTGGCGGCGACGGCACGGGCGCGTCCCGACGCGCCGGCGCTGCTGACCGGTTTCGATCTCGACGCCGACTACGCCACCTTTGCCCGCCGCGCCGCCTCGATCGGGGCGGCGCTGGCGCGTGATCACGGCATTGCCGCGGGCGACCGCATCGCGCTGTTTGCGTCGAACTGCACGCAATATCTCGAATGCCTCTACGGCATCTGGTGGATCGGCGCCGCCGCGATCCCGATCAACGCCAAGCTGCACGGCCGCGAGGCGGCGTGGATCTGCGGCAATGGCGGTGCCAAGCTCGCTTTCGTCTCCGATGATACGATCGGTGCGTTGAACGAGGCGAAGGACGACTGCCCCGCCGGCATGACCACGCTGTCGGTCGACAGCAACGCTTACAAGACGATGCGAAGCGGCAAGGGCCCACCTGCGCCGCTTCCGCGCGAAGACAACGATCTCGCCTGGCTGTTCTACACATCGGGCACCACCGGCCGTCCCAAGGGCGTGATGCTCAGCCACGGCAATCTGGTCGCGATGTCGCTGTGCTATCTCGCCGACGTCGATCCGGCGACGCCGCAGGATGCCTCGCTCTATGCCGCGCCGATCTCGCATGGCGCCGGCCTCTACAATTTCCCGCACGTCCGGATGGGCGGTCGCCACGTCGTGCCGGAGTCCGGCGGCTTCGATCCGGATGAGGTGCTCAACCTCGGCCGCCAGCTCGACAATGTCGTGATGTTCGCGGCCCCGACGATGGTGCGCCGCCTGGTCGACGCCGCGAAGAAGCGCGGCGAGAACGGCGAGGGGCTGCGCACCATCGTCTATGGCGGCGGTCCGATGTACACGGCCGACATCACCGATGCGATGGCGACGATGGGCCAGCGCTTCGTGCAGATCTACGGCCAGGGCGAGTCGCCGATGACCATCACGGCGCTGTCGCGCGGCTGGCACGCCCGAAGCGATCATCCGCGCTATCTCGAACGGCTGGCTTCGGTCGGGCTGGCGCAGAGCGTCGTCACCGTGCGCATCACCGACAAGGACGGCAACCCGCTGCCTGCCGGGGAGACCGGCGAGATCGAGGTCAAGGGCGCGACCGTGATGCTCGGCTACTGGAACAATCCGAAGGCCAACGCCGAGACATTGAAGGACGGCTGGCTGCGCACCGGCGATGTCGGCCGGCTCGATGCCGACGGCTTCCTCACGCTGTCGGACCGCTCCAAGGACGTAATCATCTCCGGCGGCACCAACATCTATCCGCGCGAGGTCGAGGAAGCCCTGCTGACCCATCCCGATGTCCGCGAGGTCTCGGCCATCGGCGTGCCGGATCCGGAGTGGGGCGAGATCGTTGTCGCCTGCGTCGTGCTCGCGGACGGCGCCGCCGCCGACGACGGCAAGCTCGACGCGCATTGCCTTGCCTCGATCGCCCGCTTCAAGCGGCCCAAGCGCTATGTCTATCTCGGTGCACTGCCGAAGAACAATTATGGCAAAGTGCTGAAGACCGCGCTGCGGGAGATGCTGGCCAAAGGCATGGGCTAAATCGCGGCGAGGCTGGGTTGAATCGAAAACATCGAAAACAACCCCATGCACAGTAGGGATTGGGGTCGCTAAAGCGGTTAAGGGATAGGCCGCCGCCTCCCGCCGCGCTAAGCTGCCTGTGCTTGTCACCGGGAGAACGGACCATGGGAATCGAGACGTCTCTGTCGCTGTCGGAAGTGAACGATCGCATCGCGATCCTCCGGGACAATATCAGGCAGCTGATCGAGCAGGCCGCAGGCGCAGCCGGCGCCGAAGTCGAGGAGCGCATCGCCGAGCGGCTCGAGCAGCAGAATGCGGAACTGGAAAAGCTCCTGAAGGCGCGCGAGGTGATGACGGGGCAGTAGCCGGCATAAGGGCGGCGGTGAATCCACTTCGTTTTGCCCACCTTGCGTTCCGCCGCACGGAAGCGGCCCGGCCGCAGCCATGCATACGCCCATACGCCCGGCGCAGCTTGATCTCTTTGAAAAGCTCCCGTTACTAGCTCCATAACCACGACATCCGGGAGCGAACAGGACGATGGGACCACTGCAGGGTATCAAGGTCGTCGACATGACGACCGTGCTGATGGGACCCTACGCCACGCAGATGCTGGGCGATTACGGCGCCGACGTCATCAAGGTGGAATCGCCCGATGGCGACGTGACGCGGCAGATCGGTCCGACGCGGCATCCCGGCATGGGACCGGTGTTCCTCAACACCAACCGCAGCAAGCGCTCGGTCTGCCTCGATCTGAAGAAGCCGGCGGGGCGCGAGGCGGTGCTGCGGCTGATCGCGAAGGCCGACGTGCTGGTCTACAATGTGCGGCCGCAGGCGATGGCGCGGCTGCAGCTCGGCTATGACGTCGTTTCCAAGGTCAACCCTCGGCTGATCTACGCCGGCGTGTTCGGCTTCGGCCAGGAGGGACCTTATGCCGCCAAGCCCGCCTATGACGATCTGATCCAGGGCGCGACCGCGCTGCCGGCGCTGATGGCGCAAACCTCGGACGGCGTGCCGCGCTACGTACCGAATGCGCTGGTCGATCGCATCGTCGGCCTCACCGCGGTCGGCGCGATCTGTGCGAGCCTCGTGCATCGCGACCGTACCGGGCAGGGCCAGCGCGTCGACATTCCTATGTTCGAGACCATGGCCGGCTTCGTCATGGGCGATCACATGGGCGGCCTGACCTACGACCCGCCACTCGACAAGGGCGGCTATGCGCGGCATCTGTCGCCGGACCGGCGGCCTTACAAGACGCTCGACGGCTATATCTGCGTGATCGTCTACAACGACAAGCAGTGGGAAAATTTCTTCAAGGCGACCGGCCGCGACGATCTGCGCAGCGATCCGAAATTCGCGACCTTCGCCGGCCGCGCCACCAATATCGATGTCGTCTACGCCGAGCTCGCGCGCATCCTGCAGACCAAGACGACGGCCGAGTGGAACGAGATCCTCGAAAAGGCCGACGTGCCGGTGATGCCGATGCACGATCTCGAAAGCCTGCTGGAGGACCCTCATATGGTCGCGACCGGCGTCTTCCCCGTGGTCGATCACCCGACCGAGGGCCGGATCCGCAGCATGACGCCGTCGGCGCGGTGGTCGGAGACCAAGGTCGAGCCGAGCCGGCTGGCGCCGCGGCTCGGCGAGCACAGCGCGGAGATTTTGCAGGAGGCAGGTTTCTCCACCGAGGAGATCGCGGCGATGGTGCGCGACGGCGCGGCCAAAGCGGTGCAGGCATAGGAGCACGACAGATGGATTTCGCACTCTCCGCCAACCAGGAATCGATCCGCGATGCCGTCGCCAAGATCTGCTCGCGCTTCGACGAGGCCTACTGGCTGAAGAAGGACAAGGAGGGCGGCTATCCGGCCGACTTCCACCGCGCGCTGGCCGATGCGGGCTGGCTCGGCATCTGCATCCCCGAGGAGTATGGCGGCTCCGGGCTCGGCATCACCGATGCCGCGATCATGATGCGCACCATCTCCGAATCCGGCGCCGGCATGTCCGGCGCGTCCGCGGTGCATATGAACGTGTTCGGGCTCAATCCGGTGGTGGTGTTCGGCACCAGGGAGCAGTGCCAGCGCATGTTGCCGCCGATCATCGACGGTCGCGACAAGTCCTGCTTCGCGGTGACCGAGCCCAACACCGGCCTCAACACCACGCAGCTCAAGACCCGCGCGGTGCGGCAGGGCGACAAATACATCGTCAACGGCCAGAAGGTGTGGATCTCGACCGCGCAGGTCGCCAACAAGATCCTGCTGCTCGCGCGCACCACGCCGCTGGAGGAAGTGCGCAGCCCGACCCATGGCCTCAGCCTGTTCTACACCGATTTCGACCGCAAGCGCGTCACCGTGCACGAGATCGAGAAGATGGGCCGCAAGCCGGTCGATTCCAACGAGCTGTTCTTCGAGAATTTCGAGATCCCGGTCGAAGACCGCATCGGCGAGGAAGGCCGCGGCTTCGAATACATCCTGCACGGCATGAATCCGGAACGTATCCTGATCGCGGCCGAAGCCGTCGGCCTCGGCCAGATCGCGCTGAAGCGGGCGTCGGAATACGCCAAGGGCCGCATCGTGTTCAATCGGCCGATCGGCATGAACCAGGCGATTCAGCATCCTCTGGCGAAGTGCTGGATGGAACTGGAGGCTGCCTGGCTGATGGTGCTGCGCGCCGGCTGGCAGTATGACCAGAACCTGCCCTGCGGCCCCGCGGCCAACTCCGCAAAATATCTCGCGGCGGAAGCCGGCTTCCGCGCCTGCGAGCAGGCGGTGATGACCCATGGTGGCTTCGGCTACGCCAAGGAGTATCACGTCGAGCGTTACTTGCGGGAATCGCTGATCCCGCGCATCGCGCCGATCAGTCCGCAGCTGATCCTCAGCTTCATCGGCGAGAAGGTGCTCGGCCTTCCGAAGTCGTATTGATGATAGGAAGCTCCCACGGCGTCATTCCGGGGCGATGCGAAGCATCGAGCCCGGAATCTCGAGATTCCGGGTCTGGTCCTTCGGACCATCCCGGAATGACGATGGAGAAGGTAGAGACACGATGAGCTTCGTCACCGGCGTCGGCCTCACGTCCTACGGCAAGCATGAGGGCCTGTCCTCGCTCGACCTGATGAGCAAGGCGGCCGGGCTTGCGATCTCGGATGCCGGGCTGAAGCGCTCCGACATCGACGGCATCCTCTGCGGCTACTCCACGGTCTCGCCGCATATCATGCTGGCCACGGTATTCGCCGAGCACTTCGGCATTCGCCCGTCTTACGCGCACGCCGTGCAGGTCGGCGGCGCCACCGGGCTTGCGATGACCATGCTGGCGCATCACCTGGTCGACGCCGGTGTTGCAAAACATGTGCTGGTGGTCGGCGGCGAGAACCGGCTGACCGGGCAGAGCCGCGACGCCTCGATCCAGGCGCTGGCCCAGGTCGGGCATCCCGATTACGAGGTGACGCTGGGGCCGACGATCCCGGCCTATTACGGCCTGGTCGCGACGCGCTACATGCATGAATACGGCCTCACGCAGGAAGACCTTGCCGAGTTCGCGGTGCTGATGCGCAAGCACGCGCTGACGCATCCCGGCGCGCAATTCCACGAGCCGATCACGGTTGCCGACGTGATGGCCTCCAAGCCCGTGGCGATGCCGCTCAAATTGCTCGACTGCTGCCCGGTGTCGGACGGCGGCGCGGCCTGCGTGATCAGCCGCGAGCCGGCCGGCGAGCGGCGGGTCCGTGTCCGCGGCTGCGCCCAGGCGCACACCCATCAGCATGTCACCGCCGCGCCTGCGCTGAGCGAACTCGGCGCCGAGATTTCGATCGCGAAAGCGAAGCAGGCGGCGGGCGTCGCGATCTCGGACGTGCGCTACGCCGCGGTCTACGACAGCTTCACGATCACGCTCGCGATGCTGCTGGAGGATCTCGGCCTTGCCGGGCGCGGTGAGGCGGCGGCGCGGGTGCGTGCCGGCTATTTCAATCAGGATGGCGAGATGCCGCTCAACACCCATGGCGGCCTGCTCAGCTACGGCCATTGCGGCGTCGGCGGCGCGATGGCGCATCTGGTCGAGACCCATCTGCAGATGACCGGGCGCGCCGAAAATCGTCAGGTGCGCGACGCCTCGGTGGCGCTGCTGCACGGCGATGGCGGGGTGCTGTCGTCACATGTCAGCATGTTCCTGGAGCGCGTGCGATGAGCGGACGGATCGTGGACTGGACCAAGGGCACTGAAGCCATCGTCTACCAGACCTGCAACGGCTGCGGCGCGCGGCAATATTTCCGCCGCAGCTTTTGCGCTGCATGCGGTTCGCCGGATCTTGCCGAGCGTCGCGCGAGCGGGGCAGGGACAGTATATGCGACCTCGCTGGTCTGCCGCGCGGCGACGCCGGAGACGCGGGCGCATGTGCCGTACAATATCGTGCTTGTCGATGCCGACGAGGGCTTTCGCATGATGGCCCATGGCGACAACGACCTCGCCATCGGTGACAAGGTCGCGGCGCGCTTCACGCAATTCGCGGGGAGGTTGGTTCCGTATTTCTCAAAGACGAAATGAGGGGCTGAACGATCCAGTCAGAACGCGAGACCAGGCTGAACAGGTTCGCTCTTGCCCCTCATAGTTTGCGGATACTAGTGCCAATAAAAGATGACGCTGGCGATGACGAGCATCGCCGTCACCGCCAGCATTTGCGCAAGCGCTTCCGAGGCCGCCCTCTTGGTGGCTTCCTTCATGCGTTTCCCCTAGACTTGGGCGTGACTCATCGTTGCGCAAACTGCGCGCAAGACGGCCGGATTTTTTACTCGGAACACCCCGCGTCGAGTATTCGCTTTTGACGAGTCCCCACTCAGCGAATATCGACTGTGACAGCGTTGTCTGGGAATGCGGCGGCAATTTGACTCGCGCGTGTTGCTCCTGCGACAGCGGCCCGTACGGAGCGTTTTTGAGCGAAGTGGATACCGGTTCGCGTGAAGAAAACGCGTCAAAACAAGGATCTAGAGCCCCGTTCCGATTTCATCGGAACGGAAAAGGCTCTAGTGTTTCGGAACCCGACAGAAACGACAGCAAGATCAAGGTTAGGAAATGGCCCGTATCGACTACTCCGATCCCGCGAAGGCAAACCCGCGGACCCGCGAGATCCTCGACAAGAACCGCAACGCCAACATCTTTCGCATGATGGCGCATTCGCCAAGCTACTTTGAGCAGTATTGCCGGCTCGGCGGCGCGATCCGCCACAAGGGCGAGCTCGATCCCGTCGTGCGCGAGCTGGCAATCACGCGCACCGGCATTCTCTGCGAGGCGCCCTACGAGATCGTCGCGCACAAGCGGATCGGCAAGAATGTCGGCGTCACCGACGAGCAGAACGCCGCGCTCGAGGATTGGCAGTCCGCGACCTGCTTCAACGAGGTGCAGCGCGCGGCGCTCGCCTTCACCGACGAGATCGTCAAGCTGAAGAAGCCGACCGACGCGACCTTCAAGACGATCGCGGCGAAGCTGACGCCGGCCGCGCTGATCGAGCTGCAGCTCTCGGTCGGCTTCTACATCATGACGTCGAAATTCCTCGAGACGTTCGAAATCGACATGCAGCCGGTGACGGAAGTGGTGAGCTGAGCGGATCGCGTCGCGGAGTCCTTCGCCTCGCCCCGCCTGCGGGGAGAGGCCGGAGCGCATGCAGCGAAGCGGAATGCGGTCCGGGTGAGGGGGAATCTCCGCGAGTCTGACTCGAAGTTATTTTGCGGATGCAGCCCCTCACCCAACCCTCTCCCCGCGAAGGGCGGGGAGAGGGTGAAGAATTAGCCCGACGTCAGCAGATCGACCTTAGCATTCGCCACGATCAGCCGATCGGCGAGGATCTGCGCGAGGTTGCGCATGATCCGCTCGCCGGCGCGCGGGTGCTGCTCGCGGAAGCGTTCGAAATCCCTGATCGCGACCTCATAGGCGGTCGCCGACATGTCAGCGAGCACGTCCGCGGAGCGTGTCGGCTCCAGGAGCGCCATCTCGCCGAAAGCCATGCCGGCAGTCAGCGTCGCGAGCCGGATGCCGTCCGGCAGGGTGACGTGGACCACGCCGCTGCGCAGGAAGAACAGCGAGGTGGCCTCACCGCCCGCGGCGATGACCTTTTCATTCTGCTGGTAGGTCCGGACCGTGCAGAGCGCGGTGAGATCGGCGATCTCGGCTTCGCTCAATCCGGCGAGCAGCGGCTGCTCGGCAAGCTCCGTGGTCTCGAGGAAGTCGATCGAGCCGCCATAGCGGTAGACGATCTGGTCCTCGGCCCACTCGATCGCGGTGTCGAGCAGATAGAAATCCCTGATATTGCCGAGCCGCCTGGTCCACTCGCTGATCGTGGCCCATTCGCGCGAGGTGCGCTTGATGCCGGACAGGATCACGGTGACGCCGAGCTCGGCGAGCTCCTGGAAGGCCTCGGCCACCAGCCTTGCGCCGGCGCGGGTCGTCGCGGTGACGCGGCGCAGGTCGAAGATCACGAATTCCGGCCGCGGGCTGCCGGCGAGGCGGCGCGAGACATAGTCGACATTGGAGAGCGACAGGGTGCCGACCAGCTCGATCACGCGAACTTCCTGGAAGTGCCTTGCCAGGATCTCCTGCTCCTGCGGCCGGCGCACCCGCCGCGACGGGTTCTTGCCGATATTGTAGTCGGCGATGATGCTGTGGCGCGCGTCGTCGCTGCGGTTCAGCATATGCAGGTCGTAATGCGCCGACAACGTCTCGCACACCTTGATGCCGCGCACGCTGTTGCCGTGCTTGTCGAGCTTCGGCGAATAGCTGCCGAGCCCGAGCCGCGCCGGCAGTGCCGCCAGAATGCCGCCGCCGACCCCGCTCTTGGCGGGAATGCCGACGCGGTAGATCCATTCGCCGGCATAGTCGTACATGCCCGACGAGGTCATCACCGACAGCGTGCGCGCGATCGCGTAGGGCGTCACGACTTGCTCCTCGGTCAGCGGATTGATGCCGCGATTGGCGAGCGTCGCCGCCATCACGGCGGTGTCGCGCGCGGTGACCAGGATAGAGCATTGCCGGAAATAGACGTCGAGCACCGCAGGCACATTCTCGGTGATCACGCTGTTGGTGCGCAGGAGATAACCGATCGCCCGGTTGCGGTCGCCGGTGGCGCTCTCGGAGGCGTAGACCGCCTCGTCGACATCGAGCTCACGCCCGGCGAAGCGGCCGAGTGCCTGGCGGATAAACTCGAACGCGCCGTCGCCCTTGTCGGCGTGGAGCAGACCGGAGCAGGCGATCGCGCCGGCATTGACCATCGCATTGAACGGATGGTTCTCGGCATTGAGCCGGATCGAGTTGAAGGGGTCGCCGGATGGCTCGACGCCGATCACGCTTTCCACTCGTTCGGCGCCCAGCGTGTCCAGCGCCAGCGCGAACACGAACGGCTTCGACATCGACTGGATGGTGAACGGCACCCTGGTGTCGCCGACCTCGTAGACGTGGCCGTCGAGCGTCGCCAGGCTGATGCCGAAATGGGTAGGGTCGGCCTTGCCGAGCTCGGGGATGTAGTCGGCCACCGCGCCGGTGGCCTCCGGCAGGAAGTCTGCGTGACAAGTGTGCAGAAACCGCAGCAGCGGCGGCTTCGAGCTGGACCAGGCCGTGGTGGTGGCGGTGACGGGAGGAGGCGATCGTTTCATCGCCTCCTGTTGTGCATCGCAATCAGGGCGCGCGCAACTGGTTCGGAACCAGCGCCTGACGGCGGACCAGCAGCAACGCGATCAGCACCGTCGGGGCGAGGATCGCGACCCCCAGCAGCGATACCTGCAGCTGCGACAGCGGGTTGATGCCGCCGCCAGGCGTCGCGAGCACGAAGCCGCCGATCACCAGCAGCACCCGGAGCGGCCATTCCAGGGCACCGGCGCCGCGGAGGTCGCCGACGAAGGCCTGATAGCCCTGGATGCCGCCGCAGATGAACAGGGTGCCGCACGCCGCAAGCGCCATCAGGCCGAGGCCGGCGAGATAGGGGCTCGGGCCCTGCATCACCAATGCCGGGTTCAGCACGAAGAAGAACGGGATGAAATAGATGATGCTGCCGACCCACATCGATTCCCAACCGGTCTTCATCGCGGGCGAGCCGGCGATACCGGCGGCGGCGAAGGAGGCGATCGCCACCGGCGGCGTGATCGACGACAGCATGCCCCAATAGAAGATGAACATGTGCACCGCCATCCGGTTCAGCCCGAGCTTCTCCAGCGCGGGCGCGACCAGGATGGCGAGGAAGATGTAGCAGGCGGTGGTGGTCAACCCGAGGCCGAGGATCAGGCTGGTGAAGGCGCACATCACGAGCAGCAGGAACGCGTTGTCGCCCGCAAGCGTCAACAGATCGTTGGCGAGGCTCGAGACCACGCCGGTCATCGAGAACGCCCCGATCAGGAGACCGCAACCGGCGAGGATGCCGACCAGCTCGACGAAGGTACGGCCATTGACCTCGAGGAATTTTCCGATCGTCCCGAGCGTCCAGCGGCTCTCCTTGGAGAAGATCTGGTTCAGCACCAGCAGCAGCGCGGTGGCGTAGAACGGCGCGTGGCTTTCGCGCTTGAAATACAGCAGCATCACGATCAGGAGCGCGATCACGAAGACGTAGTACCAGCCGTCCTTGATCGTATCCATCACGCGCGGCAGCTCGGCGCGCGGAATGCCCTTCAGCCCGTGGCGTGCGGCGTAGGAATCGACCTGCATGAACAGGCCGACATAGTAGAGCGCCGCAGGGACGATCGCGGCCACCGCGACCTCCGCGTAGCTGATATTGAGGAACTGCGCGATCACGAACGCGGTGGCGCCCATCACCGGCGGCGCCAGCACGGCGCCGGTGGAGGCGCAGGCCTCGATCGCGCCGGCATAGGAGGCGCGGAAGCCGCTCTTCTTCATGACCGGGATCGTCATGGTGCCGGCGGTCAGCACGTTGGAGACGATCGAGCCCGACATCATGCCGAGCAGGCCGGACGCGAAGATGCAGACCTTGGCGGCGCCGCCGCGGAACGTGCCGCACAGCGCGAAGGCGAGGTTGATGAAGAATTTTCCGGCGCCGGTCATCATCAGCGCGGTGCCAAACACCAGGAAGCCGATCACGGTGTCGGCGAAGGCCTGGATCGGAATGCCGAGCAGGCTCTCGCCGGACAGCACGTGATAGGCGGTGGTCTGGTCGAGCGTGAGCTGCGAGCCCCTGAACGGCCCGAGCCAGCTGGCCTCGGCGAACAGCGGATAGACGGTGAAGGGCAGCACGCTGAGCAGGAGGCTCCAGCCGCCGGTCCGGCGCAGCGCCTCCATCAGCATCACCCACATCACGAGGCCGGCAATGATGACGTTCCTGGGAGCGCCGTCGGACTCCCAGCCATATTGCGCCGCCTTGCGCACGTTGAGCATCAGCCAGATCGAGGCGGCGAAGGTCGCGACGGCAAGCGCGAGATCATACCAGGGAATGCGGTTCAGCGGCGCGCGCTCCGTCCCGGGGAAGATCAGGAACGTGAAGGGCAGCATCAACGCGATCAAGAGATAGAAATATTCGGTGTTGAGCTGGGTATAATCGATGAAGAAGCGCAGCGAGAATTGCTGGTTGATGCAGAGCAGGATGGTTGCGGCGGTTGCGACCACCAGCGCCCAGCGCCACACCCCGCGCAGGGTGCGCACGCGCGTGACCTCGGCCTCCTGCAGATTGTCGAGACCGGCATGCGGATCTTCAAATTCGATTCTTTTCGCAGGCGCAGCCGCGGCGTTCTCGGGCATTACGCATCCCCCAATGTTGTCCGTTTTGCCCATAACCTAGAGCATGATCCGGAAAAGTGCGAAGCGGTTTTCCGAAGCGCCATGCTCAAACGGGCGGAAGCGCGATGACGACTAACCCGATCTCATCGCGCGTTGGCGGGTCTCACTCAAAGCCATTGGGCATATTGGCTTTCGCAAGCGCCGCAGCGCGTGCCTTCATCCAGCCATCGAGGAAGGCCTTGTCGTCCGACGGTGGGTTCGACTTGCCGTAATCCGTCCAGGCGGCGGCCAGCACCTCCTGGCGCTTGTAAAGAGCGTTGTTGTGCGCCTCCTGCTCGTCGCTCCAGTGGCCGGTTTCCTTGAGCGCCTTCACCGCGCCGGGATGCACGGGAACGACCCAGTTCTTGGTCTGCCGGTCGGCGCCGAGCCCGGCGGCGCCGGGCGCCGAATCCTTGTAGGCGTCGTAGTTGACGATCATCGCCTTGGTGATCGCATAGATCTGGTCGACCGGCTGCGCAGCATAGGCGACGAAGATCGGGTAGGGGTAATTGCCGAGCTGAATCGGCTTGTCCGGCGAGATGCCGGCGCCGCAGGTTGCGGTTTGTGGGAAGAAGAACGAGCCGACCTTTTTCACCCGTGACCAGCCTTCCTTGTCGTCGGCGGGCAGCGGCGGCCACATCAGGCCGCGCGGCGAGGTCTCGGCTTCCTTGGCGGGGCCGGTGATCGTGGTGCCGAAGGCGGCATCGGTGTCGTTGTTGATCAGGCCTTTCCACATCGCGCCGTAGCTTGCGAACTCGACGATCTTGACATCCTTCTGGGTGAGGCCGCCGAACGCGAGCATCGCGAGCGAGTTCTGGTTCAGCGCCGGCGAGCCGACCACGAAGCCGACGCGCTTGCCGCGAAGGTCTTTCATTTCCTTGACGCCGGCATCGGCCGCCACGCCGAGCGCGCCGCAATTGCAGTCGACCGACGACAGCATGAGCTGCAGCGGCTGCGGGCCCCACTCCTTGGCGCCGAACTCGAACACGCCTTCCTGTGCGAAATAGGTACCCGATCCCATCGCCGAGGAGACCGCGCGCTTGGCGCGCAGGGGCGCGAGCCGCGCGACGTCATTGCCGGCCGGCAGCACGCGGACGTCGGTGCCGTATTTGTCCTTCATCATCTTGCCGACGCCGACCGCGATGTTGAAGCCGGCGGTGCCGGTGTCGTAGGCGGTCACCGCCATGGTCGGCGGCAGCTTGATGTCCTCGGCCGAGGCGGGCAGGGCAGCGAAGATCGAAATGCCGGCAAGTGCGGCAGGCGCGAGCGCCATCAGCCGATGGATCATAATTCCTCCCTTTGTTTCGCTGTGCGAAACTTTTCCGGGCGGGATGATTGCATCGTGATCCGGCGATGGCAACGCTACCTCCGGCGCAAGCCGGCGATTTCGGCAGCTGCATCACCGGACAGATTGTCGCGGCTGGACTGGAAGGACGGGATCTCAGGTCTCGACGATCGCGACCGCCTGGCCTTCGGCGATGACATCGTCGATCTTGACCAGAATCGACTTGATTTTGCCTGCTGCAGTCGACGTGACCGGTATTTCCATCTTCATCGCTTCGACGAACGCAATCTCGTCGCCATCGCCGATGCTGCTGCCGGTCTCGACAGGAAGCGCGCAAACGCGCCCGGCAACTTCGGTCACAACCTTGATATCTGGCATTCCACTCTCCGATACCGTCTTGCGGAAATTTCATCCGGCGAACGGCTTTTTGTTGTGGCGGCAGATTGCCTGAGGTAGCTTCTTCTGCAAGTGGAATTTTATTCCGCAGGACGGAATGGAGCCAAGCAAATGGGAAGGCGCTCGGAACGGCTTAGCAGGCAGGGAATGCTCGCCAGCGAGACAGGCGATGGCGATGTCATCCAGGTGGTGTCGCGCGCCTTCGACGTGTTGCGGTGCTTCGAGGGACACGAGGCCCGGCTCGGCAATCTCGAGATCTCGAACCGCTGCGGTTTGCCGCGTTCGACGGTGTCGCGGCTGACGCACACGCTGACGCGGATGGGACAGCTCGTCTATCTGCCGCGCGACCAGAAATATCGCATCGGCCCGAGCGCGGTCGCGATGAGCACCACGATGATGAAGGGGCTGCAGCTGCGCAATCTGATCCGGCTGCGCCTGCAGGATGTCGCCGATCAGTTGCCCGGCACGGTGGGCTTCGTCATCCCCGACCGCTTTCACCTGGTCTATCTGGAGTTCGCCCGCGCGGCGAACGCGCTCGGCCTGCATGAGGCCACCGGCAGCCGGATCTCGATGGCGACCACCGCGGCCGGCCACGCCTACACGGCCGCGCTCGATCCCGCGGTCGGCGACGCGCTGATCGCGGAGATGGAAGGCGAGTTGCCCGACAGCGCCAAGATGCTGACGCCGCGCATCGAGGCCAACCGCCGGCATTTGCAGGAGCACGGCTACGTCGTCGCCTGCGGCCTGTGGAGCCCGCACATCAACGGCGTCGCGGTGCCGCTGTGGTCGCCGCAGTACCAGACCTATGTGGTCACCACGATCGGCCTGCTCTCGGCGATGTATGACGAGGCGCGGCTGCATCGCGAGGTGGCGCCGCAAATGGTCGAGCTCGCGGCCGCACTCGGCAGCCTGCTCGAAGGCGCCGACGGCGACATCTTCAGCAATCGGATCGAACGCAAGTCGCTTCCGGTGACCGCCCATAACAACAACAAAATCATCAAGACGGGAGCAGTGAATGAACTGGAAGCCGGAACTCGACGACCTCGCCCGCCGCGAAGCGTTCGCGCGGGAGATGGGAGGCGTTGACAAGGTCAAGCGGCAACGCGACCAGGGCCGGCTCACGGTTCGTGAGCGCATCGACAAGCTCGTCGACCAGAACAGCTTTCACGAGGTCGGTGCCATCTCCGGCATCGCCGAATATGACGAGAGCAACGAACTCAAGCGCCTGACGCCGGCGAACTGCGTGTTCGGCCGCGCCAGGGTCGACGGCCGCACCGTGGTCGTGGTCGGAGACGACTTCACCGTGCGCGGCGGCTCGGCGGATGCATCGATTTCCGCCAAGCCGCTCATGGCGGAGGAGATGGCGCACGACTTCCGCCTGCCGATCGTTCGCGTGATCGAGGGCTCCGGCGGCGGCGGCTCGGTGAAGACGATCGAGACCAGGGGCGCGGCCAATCTGCCCGGCGGCGTCGGCGGCACGCGCTGGTACTGGTACACGACCGCCAATTTGGCCCGCGTGCCGGTGGTCGGTCTCGGGCTCGGCTCGGTCGCGGGCCTCGGTGCCGCGCGGCTCGCCGCCACGCATTACTCTGTCATGACCAAGAGCTCCGCGATGTTCGTCGCCGGCCCGCCGGTGGTGAAGCGCCTGGGGCAGGATCTGACCAAGCAGGAGCTCGGCGGCGCCGACATCCAGACCCGCGCCGGCGCGATCGATCAGGCCGTCGAGACCGAAGAGGAGGCGTTCGACTACGCGCGGCGCTTCCTGTCCTATCTGCCGCCGTCGGTCTACGACCTGCCGCCGACCATTCCCTGCACCGACGATCCGGAGCGTGCCGAGGAATCGCTGCTCAAGGCCGTGCCGCGCAACCGCCGGCAGGTCTACAAGATGCGGCCGATCATCGATGCCGTCGTCGACAAGGGCTCGTTCTTCGAGGTCGGCACCAATTTCGGCCGCCCGATCATCACCGGATTGGCGCGGATCGAGGGCAGGGCGGTGCTGCTGCTCGCCAGTGATCCGTTCCACTATGGCGGCTCGTGGACCGCGGACGCCTGCCAGAAGGTGGTGCGCTGGGTCGACTTCGCCGAGACCTTCCATCTGCCGGTGGTCTACCTGATGGATTGCCCGGGCTTCATGATCGGGCTCGAGGCGGAGAAGACAGCGACCATCCGCCATGGCGTGCGGGCGATGGCGGCGGTCAACCAGAGCACGGTGCCGTGGTGCACCATCATCATCCGCAACGCCTTCGGCGTCGCCGGCGTGGTGCATCAGCCGGCCAACCGCTTCTCGATGCGTTACGCGTGGCCGTCGGCATATTGGGGCTCGCTACCGCTGGAGGGTGGCATCGAGGCGGCCTATCGCGCCGAGATCGATGCGGCCGCCGATCCCGCGGCCAAGCTGCGCGAGATCGAGGATCGCCTCAACAAGCTGCGCTCGCCGTTCCGCTCGGCCGAGAAGTTCTGGGTCGAGGAGGTGATCGATCCGCGCAAGACGCGTTCGGTGCTCTGCGAGTTCGCGCGTCTCGCCGAACCGATCCGCAAGGCCGGGCCGCCGAGCAACATGTCGACGCGGCCGTAAGGCTTTCACGCCGTCATTCCGGGGCGGTCCGCAGGACCGAACCCGGAATCTCGAGGTTCCGGGTTCATGCTTCGCATGCCCCGGAACGACATGTCTTATTCACTCTCCCGATGCACGTCGTGGATCACGATGCCCATGCCGTTCTCGGGCATCTTGATCCATTCGCGCCGCTTCAGCGAGCGCTTGGTGTCCTCGTGCCCGCTCACCCAATGCTCGCGCATCGAGGTGCCGGAGAATTCGTGGTCCTTGGCGTCGCCCTCATAGGCCTTCTGCTGATAGATCAGCTGCAACAGCGTGATGCCCGGCAGCCGGGCGTTTGCCTTCTTGAGCTGGCGCTCCTCGTCCGAGAGCTGACCGTCGGGGATTTTTCCCAGCGCGTTGTGCAGGGCGGTGCGCAGATTGTAGGTCTTGCGATAGACGTCGGTGTTGTAGCGGGTGCGCGACGAATACATGATGTCCTTGTGCCGGGCCATCACGTCCTGGATGTCGCGCGGCAGCGCGCCGCGCGCCGAGAATAGGTCGACCTGGAACACCAGCGAATTCATGTTGTCTTCCTGGTCGAGCAGATGCTGCAGCGGCGTGTTGGACACGATGCCGCCGTCCCAGAAATGATCGGTACCGACCTTCACCATCGGCAGCGCCGGGGGCAGCGCGCCGCTCGCCATGATGTGCTCGGGGATGATCTCGTCATGGGCATTGTCGAAATAGATGAAGTTGCCGGAGAGCACGTTCACTGCGCCGACCGCGAAGCGTATCTTCTTGGAATTGATGCGGTCGAAATCGACCAACTCAAGCAACGACTCGCGCAGCGGCGTGGTGTCGTAGTAGCTGGTGGCGGTGCGCGCGCCGGCCGGGCTGAACCACGGATTGCTCTGATGCGGGGTGAAGAAGCCGGGTTGTCCGAGCGTCGTCGTCAGCCATGAGCTGGTGAGGTTGCGGGCCTTGCGGAAGACGTCGCCGTCCGGCGTGTAGTGCCAGATCTTGCGGCTGGTGATGCGATCCCAGAACGTGTGCAGCCGCTCGAGCCGCTTTTCGGGCGGATTGCCGGCGATGATAGCCGAGTTGATTGCGCCGATCGAGACGCCGCACACCCAATCGGGCTCGATGTTGGATTCATGGAGCGCCTGATAGACGCCAGCCTGATAGGCACCGAGCGCGCCGCCGCCCTGCAGGACCAGAGCCACGCGATCGCAGCCTTCCGGACGCCAGCCCGGTGTCGCGTGATCGATATCGTCGAAATGCGGCGTTCGCGCGTCCATATCAGACACTCCAGAATTTGCGGCGAGAATTCAGCGCGCCGATGACGCCGTGATGACAAATGCAACGCCCGCGCTCGGCGCATCCGGCATGCCCGCCTGCATGGTTAGCATTGGCCTCATCAACGAAACGCGAGTCACGCAAGCGCAACCGCGGTCATGTACCTGACGGAAATTCCTCACATCGCTGTCAATCTCGGCCGCTAGCTTTCGCGCAAACTTTTCAAACACGAGGTTATTTGCGATGCGCAGGGAAGATCTGCTCAAGCTTCCGTCGATGCCGGCCGCCGGCCCGAGCTATCCCGCCGGTCCGTATCGCTTCATCGATCGCGAATTCCTCGTCATCACCTATGAGACCGATCCGGAGTTGATCCGCGCCGGCCTGCCCGAGCCACTGGAGCCGATCGAGCAGGCGATCGTGCATTACGAATGGATCAAGATGCCCGACAGCTCCGGCTTCGGCAGCTACACCGAGTCCGGCCTCGTGATCCCCGCGCGCCTGCATGGCGAAGAGGTCAACTTCGTCTGCCAGATGTATCTCGACGATGATCCGCCGATCGCGGCCGGCCGCGAGATCTGGGGCTTTCCGAAGAAGTACGCCCATCCGAAGCTCGAGATCGTCAAGGACACGCTGACCGGCACGCTGGAATATGCCGGCCAGCTCGTCGCGATGGGCACGATGGGCTACAAGCACGAGAGCATGGCGGGCAATGGCGACGTCACCCGCGCTACGCTGTCGAAGACGCAAGTTAATCTGAAGATGATCCCCGGCGTCGACGGCCATCTCGAGGTCTGCCAGCTGGTCGCGATCAACCTGACCGACATCGTCGTCAAGGGCTCCTGGATCGGACCCGGCCGGCTCCACCTGGTGCCGCACGTCAATGCACCGGTCGCCGATTTCCCGGTCAAGCGTGTCGTCGGCGCGCATCACTTCCTCGCCGACCTGACGCTGCCGTTCGGCCGCGTCGTGCACGACTACAACAAGGAGGCCGCGGAAGCGGCGGCGCCGACCGGTCTTGCGGCCGAGTAGGGCGGTCGCTGACATAAAACTGTAACAGGCGCGTCCTCCTATGTTGCGTCGAGGGGACGCGCTTGCTCAGCGTTGCGCGTGGGCGAGGTCTTGAACATGTCATTTCGCGCGGTTGCGTTACCGATTGCCTTGGGGGCGGGCCATGCTGGCTGATCCACCTCCCGCTCCGGCAGGGTCGCTGCTGACCCGTGAGGCGGTCCCCGGTCTGGTCTGGGCGTTCCGCCTGCATCACGACGGCCGTGCCGAGGCGCTTCCGATCGATGCGCCGATCGAGCCGAGCCATGACGGAAGGCTGTGGCTGCACTTCAACCTGACCGACGTCCGCACCCGGGCATGGCTTGCCAACATGCACATCCCGCAGCTCGCGCGGGACCTGCTGCTGTCGAATGACAATTTCCAGCAGATCCACGTCGTCGACAATTGCGTCTACGGCGTGTTTTCCGATCTGGTGCGGGATATTGACGCCGCGACCCGGGAGACCGGCTTTCTCCGCTTTGCGATGACCGAACGCCTCCTGGTCAGCGGCCGCCATCAGGCGCTGTGCTCCGCCGATGCGACGCGCCGCGTGCTCGAGGGCGGCCATCGCGTCGGCAGCGTCGCGGCGCTATTGGAAAAGATCGTCAACGAGATCGCCGACACCATGGACCGCATGACGGACAAGATCGGCACCGATATCGATGCGATCGAGGAGCGGGTGCTCGCCGAGGATACCGGATCGGAGCTGCGCAAGAATCTGAGCCGGATGCGCCGCACCTGTGTGCGCCTGCATCGCCAGCTCGCCGGCCTGCGCGTGCTGTTTCACCGGCTCGAGCAGAAGAACACCGACAATCTCAGCCCGGCGCTGCGGCTGCAGGCCGGCAAGCTCGCGCAGCGGCTCGACGGTCTCGACCACGACATCGTCGAACTGCACGAGCGCAGCCGCCTGCTCGAGGAGGAGCTGCGCTTCAAGCTCGAGGAGGAGAGCAACAAGCATCTCCACGCCTTGTCCGTCGTCACCATGATGCTGCTGCCGCCGACGCTCGTCACCGGCATCTTCGGCATGAACACCAAGGGATTGCCGTTGACCGACGTCGACAGCGGGTTCCTGGTCGCGGCCGGCCTTCTGATTGGGTCGGCGCTGCTGGCTTATCTGCTGATGCGGCGGCTCGGCATCGTCAAATAGTGCGAGCGCACCGCGGCATTCCCGATGTGCAGAGTTCTTTCCCGCGCGATGTTGGTGGCCGCGGCCCTTGCGCTCGGCGCGCCGGCGAATGCCGAAGACAAGCCGATCGCCGAGCGGATTGCTGATACGCGGGCTGCACTCGAGGAGGCCGGCTACCAGTTCAGCCTGACCTATATCGGTGAGGGGTTTTCCAACGTCTCCGGCGGTGTCAGCAACGGCGCGGCCTATACCGGCCGTCTCGATCTCGGCACCACCATCGACCTCGAGAAGGTGATGGGCTGGACCGGTGCGACCTTCCACGCCAACATATACCAGATCCACGGCGACGGGCTGTCGCGGAGCTATGTCGGCAACCTGTTCCTGGTGTCCGGCGTCGAGTCGCTGCCGGCGACGCGGCTCTATGAATTCTGGATCGAGCAGAAGCTGCTCGGCGGCAAACTCTCGGTGCGCGTCGGCCAGCAGGGCTCGGACGTCGAGTTCATCGACAGCCAGTACGACGACATCTTCATCAATTCGGCGCTCGGCTGGCCCGGCATTGTCGGCACCATTCTGCCGGCCGGCGGACCGTCGCCGCCACTTGCCGTGCCCGGCATCCGGATCAAGGCCAATCTGTCCGACCGCATCACCGCCTATCTGGCCTTGTTCGACGGTTCGGCTTCGCCGCCGCAGGGCATGGACGACCCGCAGATATTGAACGCCCACGGGCTCAATTTCCGGGTCAACGATCCGCCATGGTGGATCGGCCAGCTCAAATACAAGTTCGAGATCGGCGAGAGCAGGCTGCCGGCGACCATCACCGGCGGCGCCTGGTATCACATGGGCTCGTTCGCCGACCAGCGCTTCTCGGCCGACGGGCTCTCGCTCGCCGATCCCGACAGCTCCGGCGACACGCGATGGCTGCGGCGGGACAACGGCATCTTCATGGTCTATGAGCAGCTGCTTGCGCGCGCCAGGCCGGACGCTGACAAGGGCGTTGCGTTCTTCATGCGCGCCTCGGTCAGCCCGTCGGACCGCAACCTGATCAGCACCTATGTCGACGGCGGCTTCCTGTTCACCGGTTTCAGCGAGACCTATCCGGACGATCGGTTCGGCATCGCCGCGATCTATGCCAGGATTTCGGACGCCGCGCGTGCGCTCGACCGCGACACCCAGATCATCACGGGCACGCCGTATCCGATCCGCGACTACGAAGCGATCCTCGAGATCACCTACCAGCACGTGGTGAACCCGAATTTCACCATGCAGCCGATGTTTCAATACATCGCCCATCCCGGCGGCGGCGCCGTCGATCCCAATGATCCGACGCAAACGCATCGGATCAAGGACAGCGTGGTGTTCGGGATGCGCACCATCCTGTCGTACTGACCGGCGCACGTCGCGCAGGCAGCGGCCTCAGGCCGCGACCGGCTTCGGCTCCGCCACCGATTTCGGCTGCGGCCGCGCGATCGCCAGCGCGATCAGCGCGGCAAAGATGCACAGCGCACCGGCAATGAAGAACGCCGGCAGGTAGCTCTGATAGATCGTGCGCGACAGTCCGGCGCCGAACGCGGCGGCGCCTGCGCCGAGCTGGTGCCCGGCGAAGATCCATCCGAACACCAGATTGGCGCGCTCGGCACCGAAGCGCTGCGCGGTGAGGCGCACCGTCGGCGGTACCGTCGCGATCCAGTCGAGGCCATAGAACATCGCGAACAGCGACAGCCCGTAGAACGTGAAGTCGGAGAACGGCAGGAACAGCAGCGACAGCCCGCGCAGGCCGTAATACCAGAACAGCAGATAGCGGTTGTCGTAGCGGTCCGACAGCCAGCCCGAGACGATGGTGCCGAAGAAATCAAAGATCCCCATCGCGGCGAGCAGGCTTGCAGCCTGCACCTGCGGGATGCCGTAGTCCAGGCACATCGGGATCAAATGAACCTGGACCAGGCCGTTGGTCGAGGCGCCGCAGACGAAGAAGGTCGCGAACAGGATCCAGAACACCGAGGACTTCGCGGAGTCGCGCAGCGTGCCGAGCGCGGCGGCCACGATCGGCACATTGGCCGGCGGCGGCGCGGGAAGCGGCGCGGTGCCCTCGTCGCCGAACGGACGCAGCCCGACGTCGTTCGGCCGGTCGCGCATCACCATCAGCACGGCAAAGGCGGCGACGCCGAGCATGACGCAGACCAGCCCAAGCGCGACACGCCAGCCGTAGCGCTCGGTCAGTGTCGCAAGCAGCGGCAGGAAGGCGAGCTGTCCCGTCGCGACGCTTGCTGTGAGGATGCCGACCACGAGGCCGCGCCGCGCCACGAACCAGCGCGCCGCGATCGTCGCGCCGAGCACCAGCGCGGTCATCCCGGTGCCGATCCCGATCACGACACCCCACAGCAGGATGAGCTGCCAGACCTGGGTCATGGCGAGCGAGGCCAATAGACCGCAGACCACGATCAGCTGCGCCGCCAGCGTCACGTTGCGCAGGCCGTAGCGGTTCATCAGCGCGGCGGCGAACGGCGCCATCAGCCCGAACAGGATGAAGCGGATCGACAGCGCCGAGGAAATCTCGGCGGTGGACCAGCCGAACTCCTTCTGCAGGGGCACGATGAACACGCCGGGCGCGCCGACGGTGCCGGCGGAGATCAGCGCGGCAAGGAAAGTCACGGCCACCATCACCCAGCCGTAGTGGATGTTGCGGCGGGCGAGGGTGGAAGCAAGCCAGTTCGAGATCATTGTGTTCCGGATCGATTGCGGTGAAAGCTTTGCGTGATGCGCAATATGGCACGAGGGAGCCATGGCTAAAATGCCATAGTTCCCTCGTTTTAGGACTCGGACGCCAGGCCGTCGTATTGCCTCATGGACGCCTTTCATAACTAACCGTCACTGCGAGGAGCGAAGCGACGAAGCAATCCATCGTTCGGTTCGCGAGGAGAGATGGATTGCTTCGCGTCGCTCGCAATGACGGCATACCGGATCAGTGCGCGACCCGCTCGACGGCGATCGCGGTGGCTTCGCCGCCGCCGATGCACAGCGCGGCAACGCCGCGCTTCAGGTTCTGCGCCTCCAGCGCGTGCAGCAGCGTCACGATCAGCCGCGCGCCGGTGGCGCCGATCGGATGGCCGAGCGCGCAGGCGCCGCCGTTGATGTTCAGCCTGTCCCTGGGAATGCCGAGGTCGCGCTGCGCCGCCATCGCGACCACCGCAAACGCCTCGTTGATCTCGAACAGGTCGACATCGCCGACGCTCCAGCCGACCTTGTCGAGCAGTTTTCTGATCGCCGGGATCGGCGCTGTCGTGAACCACTGCGGCTCCTGGCTGTGGGTGGCGTGGCCCTTGATCTCGACCAGAACAGGCAATCCATCGCGATCGGCGAGCGAGCGCCGGCTGAGGATCAGCGCTGCGGCGCCGTCGGCATTGGCGGATGAGGCGGCCGGTGTGATGGTGCCGCCCGCCCGGAATGCCGGCTTCAGGCCGGGGATTTTTGCCGGATCGACCTTCAGCGGGTGCTCGTCATTGGCAACGATGCGCGGGCCGGCCTTCTCGGCGAGCGTGATCGGCGCGATCTCGGCCTTGAAGGCGCCGCCCTCGACCGCCTTGCGGGCACGGCTCAGCGTCTCCATCGCGAACGCGTCCTGGTCGGCGCGGGTGAACTGATAGGCCTCCGCGGTCGCCTCGCCGAAATCGCCCATCGAGCGGCCGGTCTCATAGGCGTCCTCGAGCCCATCCATCATCATGTGATCGATGATGCGGTCGTGGCCGGCGCGATAACCGCCGCGCGCCTTCTGCAACAGATACGGCGCATTGCTCATGCTCTCCATGCCGCCGGACAGCACGATCTCGGCCGAGCCGGCCTTGATGATGTCGTGGGCGAGCATGGTCGCCTTCATGCCGGAGCCGCAGACCTTGTTGACGGTGGTGGCGCCGGTGGCGTCCGGCAGTCTGGCGCCGCGGGCGGCCTGGCGGGCAGGGGCCTGGCCCTGGCCGGCGGGCAGCACGTTGCCCATGAACACCTCGTCGATGCGCTCGGGCGCGAGTCTTGCGCGCTCCAGCGCCGCGCCGATCACATGCGAGCCGAGCCTGTGCGCCGGCAGCGGCGCGAGCTCGCCCATGAAGCGGCCGAGCGGGGTGCGGGCGGCGGAGAGGATGACGACGGGATCGGTGCTGGTTGCCATGGCAGGAGTCCCTTCAATGCCGGGGATTTGATTGAATTATTGTCATCATATGATGCAATGCAAAAATTGCAACTGCGGCTCTCATGACAAAATGTCGTGTTCGCATGAGTTGGGGATGGGATCACCGCCATCACCAATGTCGGCCTGGCGAAAGCTTGGATACATAACCACCGACTTTTGTTGTGGGAAAGGCCGCGGCCCCAGTATTGCGAGGCAATTCGCATTCGGGGTAATGGGTCCTGGCCTTCGCCAGGACGACGAGGAAGATGGTTCTCGATTCAAAGTGTTCACCACGCGATGTCGTCACCCGCGCATGCGGGTGATCCAGTATTCCAGAAGCCGCAATGCTTGAGCCGAGAGGCCGCGGCGTACTGGATGCCCGCATGAGCGGGTGATGACACCGGGGAGAATGAGAGTCCACGGTTGCTTCCCAGGCGTCGTCCCTGCGAAAGCAGGGACCCATACTCCGCGGCGGATGGTTGTTGAAGCGACTCGTCGTTCCAACATCGCGCAACAATCAGCATCGGTGGTTACGGGTCCCTGCTTTCGCAAGGACGACACCGAGTGTTGGGCGCCTCTTGTGAGTCACACGTCGCATTCTCGGCATGAATCGCCCGAGCTTTGCATCGACCGCGAAGCGCCCTCGATCGGGTGAGACGGACAAACCATACACTGGTTTGGTCTTCGCTTGCGTCGTCGGGCAAATCAGTGATTGAGAATTTCGCCGGGCGGCGGCGCATCCGAGCTTGTCTGCGATTTGATCTAATCCGACCGCCAGGCGCCGAGCAGAAATCGTCGCTTCGGCGCGAAGCCCGCTTGTTTCTGCACGTCCGGCAGGTCGACGGCATAACGCCGCATCAGCAGCCGGATTGCGATCGCGATGATCACAAAGGGCGCCAGGTAGATCGCGAAAACTTCGAAGGCGTTCATGTCGTCCTCCGCGGCTTCGGAACAGGCATGCTAGCACGATCATCGCGCGCGCGGGCAGCTAAAACTGTACCGGCACCGCTGAGTTGGCGTTAACCGAATTCCGAACGCTGATCAATTCAAGGTTGCGAAATACGGGTCTGTTTACCGATCCGGCGCTAAGGCTGGCGGATTGTGCAATGGAAAGTCCCACCGCAATGTCCGTGATCGCCGTCGAGCAGCCGTCCGCCCGCATTCCGCTCTCCGTCAAGATCGGCTTCAGCGCCTTCATGGCCGTCCTGGTGCCGGTGTACACCTACTGTTACGGGCCGACCAACTTTCTGTATTTCTGCGACGTCTGCCTGATCCTCACCTTGATCGGGATCTGGACCGAGAGCGCGCTGTTGATTTCGATGTGCGCCGTCGGACTCCTTGTGCCGCAAACATTTTGGGTGATCGACTTTCTCGCCCATGTCGCCGGCTACTCGCTCACCGGAATGACCGACTACATGTTCGACCAGAACCTGTCGCTGTTCCTGCGGTTCCTGTCGGGCTTCCACGGCTGGCTGCCGTTCCTGCTGCTGTTCCTGGTCTGGCGGCTCGGCTATGACCAGCGCGCGCTGATCGCCTGGAGCGTGCTGGCATGGGCGCTGCTGCTGATCTGCTACTTTGTGATGCCGGGACCGCGGCCGGACCCGGGCATGACTCCGGTCAACATCAACTACGTCTTCGGCACCAGCGACAGGGCGGCGCAAGGCTTCGTGCCGCCGCTGGTGTGGCTGGCCGGCCTGATGATCGGCCTGCCGCTGCTCGCTTTCATACCCACCCATTTCATGCTGCGGCGCGCCGTGCCGCCGGTGTAGGCCTGCGCTTCGCGAGGCTGCGCTATCCCGTCGCCGCGGATACCATCGTGCATGGCCGCATGCGGCGGCTTCGATTGACAGCAATCGCCTCGGCGCTACGCTGCCGGAACAGGGCATTTTCCCAAGCGACTCAAGACAGATTCAAAGCGCCGCAAGCACGATCAAGAACCAAGACCCAGAAGAACAAGGAAAAAGGGCAGGACACGCCGTGACACGCGTCATCGCGTCTTGAGCGGGACCACGCGGACCTCCGCGCTCGCGCCATTTCGCATCCGCAGCTATCGCTTTCAATGGCCGTCCGATCTGCTCACCTCGTGGGCGTTCGAGGTCGAGACGCTGGTGCTCGGCTGGTACATCATGGTCGAGACCGGCTCGGTGCTGCTGTTGACCGTGCTGGCGTCGCTGCAATATGTCGGCACGCTGGTCGCGCCGGTCGTCGGCATGATCGGCGACCGCATGGGGCACCGCGATCTCCTCGCCGTGATGCGCTTTGCCTATACGGCGCTCGCCGGCACCATCATGACGCTGGCGCTGACCGGGCATCTCGCCCCGCTCAACGTCATGATTATCGTCGCGATCATGGGCGTGATCCGCCCGTCGGATCTCGGCGTGCGCGGCGCGCTGCTCGCCGACATCATGCCGCCGGAGCAGCTGGTGGGCGCCATCAGCCTGGCGCGCACCACGCAGGACTCGGCGCGCATCGCAGGAGCCCTGACCGGGGCCGGATTGTTCGCGGCGCTCGGCATCGGCTATGTCTACGTCGGGATCGCCGGCTTCTATTTCGTCGCCGCCATCCTGATGCTCTGCATGAGCCGCCCCAAGTCGCATGGCACGACCGATCTCGCGGCCGGCGACGCGCCGGGTTCAAAGCTGCTGCGCGACCTCAAGGAGGGCATCGTCTATGCCTGGAGCGGCCCGGGCATGCGCGCCGCGCTCTGCGTCGCGTTCCTGGCCAACCTCACCGCGTTTCCACTGACCAACGGCCTGTTGCCCTATGTCGCGCGCGACATCTTCCTTACCGACCAGACCGGGCTCGGCTATCTCTCGGCAAGCTTTGCGGTGGGCTCGCTGATCGGCTCGATCACGCTCAGCATGGCCGGCGGGGTACGCATCGCGCGGCTTCTGATCGGCGCGACGCTCGCCTGGTACGCCATGCTCCTGGTGTTCGTCGAGCTCCGGACCATGCCGGTCGCGATGGCCTGCCTGCTGCTCGCCGGCATCGCGCAGAGCATGTCGATGATCTCGGCCGCCGTGATGCTGATGCGCAACGCCAGCGCGCATCTGCGCGGTCGCGTCATGGGCGTGCGCATGATGGTGATCTACGGCCTGCCGCTCGGGCTGCTCGCTGCCGGCAGCCTGATCGACCTGATCGGCTACACCGCGACCGGCACGCTGCTCGCCGCCGCCGGCTTCATCGCCATGCTGGCGATCGCGCTGCACTGGCGCGCCGACCTCTGGCCGACCCACGCCCCGGCCAACGCCCGGTGAGGGGCGCGGCGCGATGCCGCGCCGCGGTCGCCGATGCGCCAAAAGGACGCGACAGCGCGGGCAAGCTGTCGTAGATCATTTTCGACGCTCCCATTTGCAGTGCCCAGTTCCAGTGCCAGGCCTTTTTCGTTTGATATTGTAATGCTCCGTCTTTTGACCCGCCTTGGACTGCGATTCGACGACATCGTCGAGGAGCGCCGATTTGTAGACCAGTACGTGCGGGGCAATATCGGCTGGACACAGGTCGCGATGCTGCTCGGCGCCTTTACCTATGCCGGATATGCGTTCTGGGATTGGGTGCTCTATCCCGACGTCGTGGCGACCACGCTGGCGATCCGCGGCGGGGTCGCCGTGCTGGTCTTGCTGCCGCTCACCGCCTTGCTCTCGGTGCCCGCGATGAAGCCGTGGGCCGAGACGATCTTCCTCGTCTATTGCGTCGTTCCAGGCTGCGTGCTGCCGAGCGTCTACCTCGTGCTGCCCTCGGGATTCACCTATGCGGCACCCGGCGTGATGATGGTGATCCTGTTCGTCTCGACCATGCTGCCGCTCCGGATCGGGCCGCTGGCCGTGTTCTGTCTCACGACATGGATTGCGCTATGCATCGCTGAATCACTCGGGCCGGCGTTGCCGCCGGGCTTGCGCTTCATCAATCATTCCCTCGTCATCAATGCCTATGCGTTGTCGCTTTACGCCGTCGCCGCCCGCGAGTTCCGCGCGCGCCAGCAGTTCCGGACGGCGCAGGCGCTGAAACGTGAAAAGGAGCGCTCGGAAGCCTCGTTGCGCGATTTGCACGCGACGCAATCGCAGCTCGTGCAGGCCGAGAAGCTGGCCTCGCTCGGGCAGCTCGTCGCCGGTGTCGCACATGAGGTCAGCACGCCGCTTGGCCTGGCGCTGACCACATCAACGACCATGGAGGCGGACCTTCGCGCGATGGGCGAGGCGCTGAAGGGCGCAGCCGTCCGGCGCTCCGACCTGACAAGGGGCATTGCACGGATCGAGAACGGCCTTCGACTGACCTCGGAAAACCTGCATCGGGCATCCGAGATGGTGCACAGCTTCAAGCAGGTCGCCATCCACCACGCCGACGAGGAGCGCCATACATTCGAGCTCGGCGGATGGCTGTCCGAGCTGATCGCGAAGCTCGGGCCGCTGCTGTCCCGGCAGGGATTGATCGTCGAACTCGACTGCCCGCAAGGCATCGTTCTGAGCAGCTATCCCGGCGCGCTGGCGCAGGTGATCAGCAACCTGGCGTTCAACGCCGCGGCGCACGCTTATCCCGACGGCCGCGGCGGACGCTTCACCATGACGGTGACGCAGCCGGATCAGGCGCTGGCGCGGATCGCCTGCGCCGACCAAGGCGTCGGCATCCGCGAGGATTTGCAAGCCCGCGTGTTCGATCCGTTCTTCACCACCGGGCGGGAGCGGGGCAATATCGGCCTCGGCCTGCACATCGCCTTTAACACCGTCGTGTCGTCGCTCAGCGGCCGGATCGCGCTGGAGAGCGAACCGGGCCGCGGCACGCTGGTGTTGATCGAGATCCCTGTCTCCAGCTGAGCGCTGGCGGCTACCGCTTCCGGTCCAAAAACCCCTGCAGCAGCCGCTGCGGCTCGCCGGTCTGGAACGACTTTCCGAACACGCCGACGCTGAGGTTCACCGACTCGGTCAGCGGCAGCTCTTCCCATTGCCGCAGCAGATCCTTCTGGATCCGTAGCGCCTCGGGGCCGCATTCCAGCAGCGCCTTGACGGTGTGCTCGACGGCTTGGTCGAGGCCGCCGGGTTTTGCCACGGTGTCGACCAGGCCCCAGGCGACCGCGGTTTGAGCGTCGATGTTCTCCGCGGTCATCATCAGCCAGCGGGCGCGGCCCCAGCCGATCAGGCGCGGCAGCAGCGCGGCGTGGATCACCGAGGGGATGCCGACGCGCACCTCGGGCATGCCGAACATCGCGTCATGCGCGGCGACGCGGACGTCGCAGGCCGCCGCGACCTCGAGGCCGCCGCCGAGGCACCAGCCGGGCAGGCGGGCGATCACCGGCGCCGGGAATTTGCGCACGGCCTCGCAGAGGTCGCGCAGCCGGCTGATGAATGCTTCGGCGGATGGCTGGTCGAGCCTCGCCATTTCCTTGATGTCGGCGCCGCCGATCATGCTGCGCTCGCTTTCGCCGGTCAGGATCACCGCGCGGATGCTCGGATCGGCGGCCAGATGCTCAAAGCCCTCGCGCACGCCGTTGGTGACGGCGGAACTCACGATGTTCAGCTTGCCGGCGTTGCAGATGGTCAGGCGGACGACGCCTCTGTCGTCGCGGGCGATGCCGCAGTGGGGATTGAGCATGTCCATGGAAAAAGTCCCGGCGCAGGATTGGATCGACAAGTCATTCCGGGATGGTGCGCAAGCACCAGACCCGGAATCTCGAGATTCCGGGTTCGACGCTTGCGTCGCCTCGGAATGACTTGGGCCATGTCCCGGACAAAGCATGGCTCTGTCAAGGGACCGGGTGCGGCGGTTGCGCCGAGGGACACGGATCTATAGAATTATAATTATCATATAAATGGAGCCGTCATGACTGCCGCCGAAAGCATCGATCTTCATTCGCCCGATTTGCGGCGCGCCCGCGTGGTGGAATGGCAGGCGCCGGGACCCGTGGCGAAGGCGGCGCTGCCGATGTCCGGGATCGAGGCGATGCGCGCGATCCGCGACGGCCGGTTGCCGCCGCCGCCGATGGCGAAACTGATCGGCTTCCGCATGGCGGTGGTCGACGAGGGCCGCATCGTGATGGAACTCGAGCCGCATGAGAGCCTGGAAAACACCATCGGCCTGCTGCACGGCGCGACCGCCGCGGCGCTGCTCGATACCGCGATGGGCTGCGCGATCTCGACCATGCTGCCGGCGGGGCAGACCTCGGTGACGCTCGACCTCAAGCTGACCTATCTGCGGCCGCTGTCGGCACGGTCGGGCACCATCAGCGCCGAAGGCAAGGTGATCAAGCTCGGCCGCCAGACCAGCTACGCCGAGGGCTTCGTCCGCGACGGCAGGGGCAATCTTGCGGTGCACGCGACCGCGACGTTTTCGATGCTCGGCGGGGAACCCAAAGTGCCCGACAAGGCGAAATAACTGCAGCATTCCGGCCGCAAATCTGCTATTATATGATTAGAAACATTCCATGAGAGCGGCATGCGCTATTCGAAAGAACACAAGCAGGAGACCCACGCGCGGATCGTCAAGAAGGCCGCGACGCGGCTGCGCGAGCGGGGCGCCCACGGCATCGGCGTCGCCGACCTGATGAAGGACGCCGGCCTGACCCATGGCGGCTTCTACGCGCATTTCGACTCGCGCGAGGCGCTGGTGATCGAGGCCTTCAGCTACGCGATGGACCGCGCCATCGAGCGCTGGCGCAAGGTCGCCGCGGACACGCCGCCGGAGAAGCGGCTTTCGACCATCATCGACGGCTATCTTTCGGCGGTGCACCGCGACGATCCCGGCCAGGGCTGCGCGATCCCGGCGCTCGGCGCCGAGATCGCCCGCGAGAGCCCGAAGACCCGCAAGGCGTTTGCCCTCAAGCTCGACCAGATGATCGACATGATGGCCGACCAGATCCTGGACGTGCCGCGCAAGGCCGCCCGCAAGCAGGCGACGGCGACGCTGGCGACCATGATGGGCACCATCGTGATGTCGCGCATCGCCGGAAGCGGCGAAATGTCCGACGAGATCCTGTCGGCGGGCCGCGAGGCGGTGCTGGGACGTGCCGCCGCGGCCAAGGCGCCGGCGAAGAAGGCGAAGGTAAATTAGACGATATGCTTCTCCAACGTCGTCCCGGCGAGGGCCGGGACGACGGCGAAATTATTGCCTGCTGAACAGCGCGCTCAGCTTCCACGGTCTCGTAGGCTGCGAACCGGCGATCAGTCCGGAAGCCCTGCTTCGCGGAGGCCTTTGATAAAGCGCGCAAGATCCTCCGCTCGACGAAATGGCGCCAACTCTTCCAGATTGGAGATGCGCAAATTGGGAGCGCGTTCGCGTAGACGTGCGATGGCCTTTTGAGCCGGCTCGAGGCGTCCAGTGAGCGCATTGCTGGCGGCGAACATGCAGATGGCCAGCAGGAAATCCGGATTGTCGCGCAATGTCTTTTCGGCCCATGACGATGCCATATCGTAGTGGCCCGAGAGAAAATGCGCATACGATACGGCTCCGTGGTTGGCGTACATCGACGGATCGAGCGGGCTCAGGCGCATGGCACGCGCGGCGTAGTCAAGCACGAGGTCGGGCTCGCCTCTGAAGGCTCTGACCCAAGCACCGAGATTCCAAGCCATTGCCAGGTTCGGATTGATCGTCAGTCCGCGATCCACGAACGCAATGGCATCATCGAATTTGTGCGCTATGAAGGCGAGTACATATGCTCCCATGCACATCGCTGCCGGGTCATCTGCTCCCAGATGCACGGCCTTCCATCCGAGCCGCGTAGCTTCGGCAGTTTCCTGCGCACGATCGATCATCCAGCGTCGCGCTCTGCGCTGGATGTAGCACCATCCGGCCATGCCATAGGCGCACGCCAGACCGGAATCGAGCTGGATCGCCTTGTAGAAGAGCTGGAGCGCTTCGCTGTTTGCATCCTTCGTCCACCGACGGGCGGTCGCCAAGCCACGCAGGTAATAGTCATATGCGTCCAGATTTTCGGTTGGCTTGCGCGTGGCTCGCTTGATTTCCTCGCGCTGCAGCATGGGTGCGATTGCGCCTACCACGGTAGACGTCACCTGGTCCTGTAGATCGAAGATATCTTCGAGCGCGCCGTCAAGGCGGTCGGCCCAGAGATGCGCGCCGGTTTCAGCATCGATAAGCTGACCGGCGATACGAATGCGGTTTCCGGCCTTGCGCACGCTCCCTTCGAGCACATAGCGCACCGCGAGTTCGCGGCCGACCTGCTTGATGTCGACGGGCCGGCCCTTGTAGGTGAAGCTCGAATTGCGCGCGATCACAAACAGCCAATGAAACCGCGACAGGGCCATCGTGATGTCTTCTACGACGCCGTCGGCGAAATACTCCTGCTCCGGGTCGGCGCTAAGGTTCTGGAAGGGCAGCACGGCAATCGAGGGCTTGTCGGGGAGCTTGAGGGGAGGCTGCCGCGGTTCTATCGGCTCGGCGCCCCTTGCCGCGCTTGCCGTCGTCCGCTCTTCCCGGACCGCACCGATGAACCGGAAACCTTTGCGTGGCAGTGTCTTGATGAGGCGCTGCTGCTCACCGGAGTCGCCGATTGCGCTCCGCGCAGCGTTTAACCGAGTGGTCAAGGCTGCATCGGACACACTGCGCCCATTCCAGATGGCGTGGATGACGTCGTCTTTGCTGACGACGCGATCCCTGTTGCGGATCAGAAAGTCGAGCAGGTCGAATACCTGCGGCGCGACGCAAACCATGTCCGTTCCGCGATGCAACTCGCGCCGGTCCGTGTCGAGTGCGTACTCCTCGAAGAGATAGCGCAAGCCGCGAATCCCTTGGGTGTGCCTCGGAATGATCGTGAGGCGCCTTGGCACCGCTTGGTATGCCAAGAATAAGCCGCCGATGAGGAAATTGTAAGCCGACTGTTAAGCGCGCAAGCGCATGCCGCGGCATCTTGTCCGGGTGGAAAGGACGTATCCCGGAGGTGCAGCAATGAGCACGATCTACAGTCCAGCGCGTTCAGCCCAGGCGACCACATCGACGCCGCGGATCGTGAGCGCCTTCAAGGGCTTTTGGGATGCAATTCAGGAATGGCGCAAATGGGAGCGGCTGCGCACCGATCTCGGCAGCCTGAGTGACCGGGAGCTCATGGACATCGGGATCTCGCGTGGCGAGGTCGATTACGTCGCCTCCAACCGGGATGCCGACCCGCGCGGCATCCGATCCGTCTGACGTCGTCGGTGAGCGCTACACCCCGCTGAACAGCGCGCGCTCGGCTTCCACCGTCTCGTAGATGTAGTCCGCCACCGCGCGGATGCGGGCGAGATCCTTGCTGTCGGCGTGCATCAGGAGCCAGAAGGTGCGCGAGATCCGCACCTCGTCCGGCAGTACCGGCTGCAACTCGGGGTGGGCTGTCGCCATGAAGTGGGGCAGCACGGCGATGCCGAAGCCGGCGATGGTGGCGTTGAGCTGCGCGATCAGATTGGCGCTGCGGAATTTCGCCGAGATCTTTGGCGAGACCTGCGGCAGGTAGTCCAGCTCCGGCGTGAACAAGAGCTCCTCGATGTAGCCGACGAAGCGATGCCGCGGCAGGTCGGCGCGTGCGGCAATTGCCGGCGCCTGGGCGAGATAGGCGGGTGCGGCATAAAGCCCGAGCGTGTAGTCCAGGAGCTTGCGGCCGACGATGCGGCCTTCCTTCGGCATGGTCAGGCTGATCGCGATGTCGGCCTCGCGCTTGGAGAGCGAGAACAGCCGCGCGGTGGCGACGAGCTGCAGATCGAGATCGGGATACCGCTCGGTGAACTTGACCAGCCGCGAGGCCAGGAAATGGCTGCCGAAGCCGTCGGGCGCGCCGATCCGCACCGTGCCGGTGAGATGGGCGCGCGAGCCGCCGACCGCCTCCTGGTTGGCGACGATGGTGGATTCCATCGCCTCCGCGCTGTCGGCGACGCGCTGGCCGGCCTCGGTCAGCAGATAGCCGGTCTTGCGCCGATCAAACAGTTTTGCGGAGAGGTGGCGCTCCAGCCGGTCGACACGGCGGATCACTGTGGCATGATCGACGCCGAGCTGCTTGGCGGCAGCCGAAACCGACCCGCCGCGCACGATGGCGAGCACGAAACGGAAGTCGTCCCAGTCGATTGTGCCGCCGCCTTGATCCAGCATTTCCGCACATCTATGGTGCAATTTATCGGACTTGAATCCCATAAAATGCAGGGTCAATAGGGTTTGTAAAGCGATCCCGCCGCGAGGAGCGGCGATTCAGGTGCTTCAGGGAGGTTTTTCCATGCGCTCAATCGGACATTTCATCGGTGGCAAGGAGGTCAAGGGCACGTCGGGCCGTACGGCTGACGTCTTCGAGCCGATGACCGGCGAGGTCCAGGCCAAGGTGGCGCTGGCCTCCAAGGCCGAGCTCCGCGCCGCGGTCGAGAACGCCAAGGCCGCCCAGCCGGAATGGGCCGCCACCAACCCGCAGCGCCGCGCCCGTGTCATGATGCGGTTCCTCGAGCTGGTGCAGCGCGACTACGACAAGCTTGCCGAGCTGCTGGCGCGCGAGCACGGCAAGACCGTTCCCGACGCCAAGGGCGACATCCAGCGCGGCCTCGAGGTCGCCGAGTTCGCCTGTGGCATCCCGCATCTGATGAAGGGCGAGTACACCGAGGGCGCCGGCCCCGGCATCGACATCTATTCGATGCGCCAGCCGCTCGGCGTGGTCGCCGGCATCACGCCGTTCAACTTCCCGGCGATGATCCCGATGTGGAAGTTCGCGCCGGCGATCGCCTGCGGCAACGCCTTCATCCTCAAGCCGTCTGAACGCGATCCCGGCGTGCCGATGAAGCTCGCCGAATTGATGATCGAGGCGGGCCTGCCGGCCGGCATCCTCAACGTCGTCAACGGCGACAAGGAGGCGGTCGACGCCATCCTCGACGATCCCGATATCAAGGCGATCGGCTTCGTCGGCTCGACCCCGATCGCGCAATACATCTACGAGCGCGCCGCGCAGACCGGCAAGCGCTGCCAATGCTTCGGCGGCGCCAAGAACCACGCCATCGTGATGCCGGATGCCGACATGGACCAGACGGTCGATGCGCTGATCGGCGCCGGCTACGGCTCCGCCGGCGAGCGCTGCATGGCCGTCTCGGTCGCGGTGCCGGTCGGCAAGACCACCGCCGACCGCCTGATGGAGAAGCTGATCCCGCGCGTCGAGTCGCTCAAGATCGGCACCTCGGTCGATCCGTCGGCCGATTACGGCCCGCTGGTGACCCGCGAGGCGGTCGAGAAGGTCAAGAGCTACATCGACATCGGCATCAAGGAAGGCGCGACGCTCGCGGTCGACGGCCGCGGCTTCAAGATGCAGGGCTACGAGAAGGGCTTCTATCTCGGCGGTTCGCTGTTCGACAACGTCACCAAGGACATGCGGATCTACAAGGAAGAGATCTTCGGCCCGGTGCTATCGGTGGTGCGCGCCCACGACTATCACGAGGCGCTGGCGCTGCCGTCCGACCATGACTACGGCAACGGTGTTGCGATCTTCACCCGCGACGGCGACGCCGCGCGCGACTTCGCCGCCAAGGTCAATGTCGGCATGGTCGGCATCAACGTGCCGATCCCGGTGCCGATCGCCTACTACACCTTCGGCGGCTGGAAGAAGTCCGGCTTCGGCGACCTCAACCAGCACGGTCCGGACTCGATCCGCTTCTACACCAAGACCAAGACGGTGACCTCGCGCTGGCCGTCCGGCGTCAAGGAAGGCGCGGAGTTCTCGATTCCGACGATGAAGTAAACTCGTCCCGAGAGGCGAAGCATGCAGTTCGCTCTCAACGAGGACCAGATCGCGGTTCGCGACATGGCGCGGGCGTTTGCGGCGGAGAAAATCGCGCCGCACGCGCTCGAATGGGACGAGACAAAGCACTTTCCGGTCGACGTGATGCGCGAGGCGGCGGGCCTCGGCATCGGCGGCATCTATATCAAGGATGATGTCGGCGGCTCGGCGATGACGCGGTTCGACGCGGCGCTGATCTTCGAGGCTCTGGCGACGGGGTGCCCGACCACGTCGGCCTTCATCTCGATCCACAACATGGCGTCCTGGATGATCGATGCCTACGGCAACGACACCCAGCGCCACACATGGCTGCCGAAGCTCTGCACCATGGAGCTGATCGCGAGCTACTGCCTGACCGAGCCGGGTGCCGGCTCCGACGCGGCCGCGTTGCGCACCCGCGCGGTGCGCGACGGCGATCACTACGTGCTCAATGGCCAGAAGCAGTTCATCTCTGGCGCCGGCAGCACCGACCTGCTGGTGGCGATGGTGCGCACCGGCGGCGAGGGTCCGGGCGGCGTCTCGACCCTGGTCATCGACGGCAAGACGCCGGGCGTGTCGTTCGGCAACAATGAGCGCAAGATGGGCTGGAATGCGCAGCCGACCCGCGCTGTGATGTTCGAGAACGCGCGCGTGCCGGTCGAGAACCGGCTCGGCGAGGAGGGCATCGGCTTCAAGATCGCGATGGCCGGGCTCGACGGCGGCCGTCTCAACATTGCGGCGTGCTCGCTCGGCGGCGCGCAGGCGGCGCTCGACAAGGCGCTGGCCTACATGAAGGACCGCAAGGCGTTCGGCAAGCGGCTCGACGAATTCCAGGCGCTGCAGTTCAAGATCGCCGACATGGCGACCGAGCTGGAAGCCGCACGCACCTTCCTGTGGCGCGCGGCCGCCGCGCTCGACCGCAAGGATCCGGACGCTTCCATGCTCTGTGCGATGGCCAAGCGGTTCGGCACCGATGTCGGCTTCGAGGTCGCCAACCAGGCGCTGCAGCTGCACGGCGGCTACGGCTATCTCAGCGAATACGGTGTCGAGAAGATCGTGCGCGATCTGCGCGTGCACCAGATCCTCGAAGGCACCAATGAAATCATGCGGCTGATCGTGTCGCGCAAGTTGATCGAGGGCGCGCGATGAATGATGCGGCAGCAGCCGAAGGCGATCTGATCGCGCGCAAGGAAGGTTCTGCCGGCATCATCCGGCTCAACCGGCCGAAGGCGATCAATGCCGTGACGCTGGAGATGTTCCACGACATCGACAGGGCGCTCGATGCGTTTGAAGCCGATCGGGATGTCGCAGTGATCGTGCTGGAAGGCGCCGGCGAGCGCGGCCTGTGCGCCGGCGGCGACATCCGCGCGCTCTGGGAAAGCTCGAAGGTCAAGGGCGATCTCGGCAAGATCCTGTGGCGCGACGAATACATCCTCAACGCGCGGATCAAGAAATTCCCAAAGCCCTATGTCGCCTTCATGGACGGCATCGTGATGGGCGGCGGCGTCGGGCTGTCGGCGCATAGCCGCCACCGCGTGGTGACGGAGCGGACCAAGCTCGCGATGCCCGAGGTCGGCCTCGGCTTCTTCCCCGATGTCGGCGGCACCTATCTACTGTCGCGCTCGCCGGGTGAGATCGGCACCTATTTCGGGCTCACCGGCACCACGATGAACGGTCCCGATGCGATCTACGCCAAATTTGCCGACGCCGTGGTGCCGAGCGCAAAGCTGCCGGCGCTGCGCGAGGCGCTGACCAAGGTTGCGCCGGGTACGAGTTCGGCCGAGATTGATCGGCTGATCGGAGGCTTCGCGACTAGCGAGACGGCTGGCCCTGTCGCCGCGATGCAGGCCAAAATCGACGGCTGGTTCGCACACGGCCGGATGGAAGACGTCGTCGCCGCGCTGACGGCCGACGGCTCCGACCTGGCGCAGGCTGCGCTGAAGACGCTCGGTGAGAAGTCGCCGCGCGGCATGGTGGTGACGCTGAAACTGCTGCGGCTGGCGCGCGCGACCGCGACGCTGGAAGAGTGCCTGAAGCGCGAATATCGCGCCGCGCTCGAGGTGTTCGCCAGCGACGATTTCCGCGAGGGCGTGCGCGCCGCCGTGATCGACAAGGATCGCAATCCGACATGGTCGCCGGCCGGGATCGAACAGGTGACGCCGGAGATGCTCGCGCCTTACTTTGCCGAGATCGGCGCCGACGAATTGAAATTTCCCGACAGCAAATAGAAACGTCGCAAGCGGAGGACTTCCCATGGCAAACGTCGCATTCATCGGGCTCGGCAATATGGGCGGGCCGATGGCGGCCAATCTGGTCAAGGCCGGCCACAAGGTGACCGCGTTCGATCTGGTCGCAGCGTCCCGCGATCAGGCCAAGAGCGACGGCGCAGCGATCGCCGAGAGCGGCGCCGGCGCGGTGAAGGGGGCCGATGTCGTCATCACCATGCTGCCGGCCGGCAAGCATGTGCTCGGCGTCTGGAGCGAGGTGCTGCCCGCGATGGCCAAGGGCACGCTGATCATCGACTGCTCGACGATCGACGTCGAAAGCGCCAAGCAGGCGCATGCGCTGGCCGCCAAGCACGGCATGGCCTCGGTCGATGCGCCGGTCTCCGGCGGCACCGGCGGCGCCAAGGGCGCGACGCTGACCTTCATGTGCGGCGGCGAGCCGAAGGCATTCGCGGCGGCCCAGCCGATGTTGGCGAACATGGGCAAGAAGATCGTGCATTGCGGCGCCGGCGGTGCGGGGCAGGCAGCCAAGATCTGCAACAACATGATCCTCGGTATTTCCATGATCGCGGTCGGCGAGGCTTTCGTGCTCGCCGAAAAGCTCGGCCTGTCGCACCAGGCGCTGTTCGACGTCGCATCGACCTCGTCGGGGCAGTGCTGGTCGCTGACGACCTATTGCCCGGTTCCCGGCCCGGTGCCGACCTCGCCGGCTAACAACGACTACAAGCCGGGCTTTGCTTCGAACCTGATGGTCAAGGACCTGACCCTGGCGCAGGACGCCGCCAATGCGGCCGGCGCGGTCACGCCGCTCGGCAAGCACGCGCAGGAGATCTATAAGACCTTTGACGCGTCGGGCCACGGCGGGGTCGACTTTTCCGGAATTATCCAGCACGTTCGGAGCCTCGCTGGAAAGTAGCGGGCCGCTCGTAGCCCGGATGGAGCGCAGCGAAATCCGGGACTGCTTATCGACCGGCGCGACCGCCCCCGGATTGCGCTTCGCTCTATCCGGGCTACGCTTGACGGTAACGCTGGTTGCCAATCAACGGGCTCGGAAGAAGATGACCACATTTCAGGACGCTCGCGCCTTTCTGCTCAAGCACCGCATCGACTACGACGCCGCGGTGAAGGGATTTCGCTGGCCCGATCCGGTGCCGTTCAACTGGGCGCTCGACTGGTTCGATGCCGAACTGGCGCACAATGCCGACAGCCGCGACCGGCCGGCGCTGTGGATTGTCGATGCCGCAAGCAGCAACGAGACCAGGCTTTCCTTCGCCGAACTGTCGCGCCGCTCAAACCAGGTTGCAAATTTCCTGCGCGCGCAGGGGCTGAAGCGCGGCGATCATCTGTTGCTGCTGCTCGGCAATGTCGTGCCGCTGTGGGAGACCATGCTGGCGGCGATGAAGCTCGGCGTGGTCGTGATCCCCGCCACCACGCTCTTGACCGCGGATGAATTGCGCGACCGGCTCGACCGCGGCAAGGCAAGGGCGGTGGTCGCCACGCAGGATCAGGTCGCGAAGTTCGCGGGCCTCGGCAGCGACAAGCTCGCCCGCATCGTGGTCGGCGCGACGCAGCCGCAGGACGGCTGGCTGCCGTTCGAGGATGCGGCGAAGGCGCCCGAGGCGTTCACGCCCGATGGCCCAACCAAGGCCGACGACCCGATGCTGCTCTATTTCACCTCGGGCACCACGGCAAAGCCGAAGCTGGTGCGGCACAGCCAGCGCAGCTACCCGGTCGGCCATCTCTCGACGATGTACTGGATCGGCCTGCAGCCCGGCGACATCCATCTCAATATCTCGTCGCCCGGCTTTGCCAAGCATGCCTGGAGCTGCTTCTTCGCGCCGTGGAACGCCGGCGCGACGATCTTTATCGCGAACCAGCCACGCTTCGAGGCGAAGGGACTGCTCTCGACCATCGGCCGCTGCGGCGTGACCACCCTGTGCGCGCCGCCGACGGTGTGGCGGTTGTTCATCCAGGAAGAGCTCGCAAGCTTCAAGGTCTCGCTGCGCGAGGTGTGCGGCGCCGGCGAACCGCTCAATCCTGAGATCATCGACCAGGTCAAATCGGCCTGGGGGCTGACCATCCGCGACGGCTACGGCCAGACCGAGACCACGGCGCTGGCGGGCAATTCGCCGGGACAGAAGGTGAAGGTCGGCTCGATGGGCCGGCCGCTGCCGGGCTATCGCGTCCAGGTGACCGACAATGACGGCCACGCCGCGAAGGAAGGCGAGGTGACCTTGCTGCTCGGCGCAGACCGGCCGGCGGGCCTGATGCAGGGCTATCAGGGCGACGACGGCAAGCTGATCGGCACCGACGGCGAGATCTATCGCAGCGGCGACGTCGTGTTTACCGATGACGAGGGCTATCTCACCTTCGTCGGCCGCACCGACGACGTGTTCAAATCCTCTGACTACCGCATCTCGCCGTTTGAATTGGAGAGCGTGCTGCTCGAGCACGACGCGGTGGCGGAAGCGGCCGTGGTGCCGAGCCCGGACCCGATCCGGCTCGCGGTCCCCAAGGCCTATGTGCTGCTGGTGTCCGGTGTCGAGCGCACGCCGGAGACGGCCCTGTCGATCTTCCAGCACCTGCACACAAGGCTGGCGCCATTCAAGCGCATCCGCAAGATCGAGCTGGTAACAGAGCTGCCGAAGACGATCTCCGGAAAAATCCGCCGGGTGCAGTTGCGCCGGCTCGAACATGACGATAATCGCACAGATGCGTTGCGCGGAGCCGAGTTCCGCGAGGAAGAATTTCCGGAGCTGCAAAAGGTGCGGACCTCCGGTTAGGAGGTCAGCCAATGAACGAAGTCTGGAAGAAGCCGCCGGTGTCGCTGGAAACCTACCAGGGCATGGTCGGAAAGGAGATCGGCGTGTCCTCGTGGCACCTGCTCGACCAGGGCCGCATCGACACCTATGCCGACGTGATCGAGGATCACCAGTTCATCCATGTCGATCCCGCGCGCGCCAAGGCGGAGACCGCCTTCGGCACCACGATCGCCCATGGCTTCCTGACGATGTCGCTGATGTCGATCATGTCCTACGAGGTGATGCCGGTGCTCGAGGGCACCGCGATGGGCGTCAATTACGGCTTCGACAAGCTGCGCTTCATCTCGCCGGTGCGCTCGGGCAAACGCGTCCGCGGCCGCTTCGTGCTGGCCGAAGCCACGCTGCGCAAGCCGAAGGAGTTGTTGTCGCGCACCAACGTCACGGTCGAGATCGAAGGCGAGGACAAGCCCGCGCTGGTCGCCGACTGGCTAGGCCTGATCTATTTCAGCTAGAGCGAACAGGAATCTAGAGCCCCGTTCCGATTCATTCGGAACGGAAAAGGCTCCAGGAGATGGTTGAGTAGCTCCACCTTTTCCGCAAGCAGCAGAGGTGGAGCGAACCCGCATGGTCCAAGAAGCGCATTGACGGCTTTGATCCCCGGTGTCCATCATGCCGCCTTTAGGCGGTGCGGTCCCGGGAGTGGCAGCCATGGTGCAGAACATCGTCGCCGGACTTGTTGTCATCGCATTGATTGTGATCGGCTCGATCAGTTACGCCCAGGAGCATCATGAGTGCTGGAACGGGCACCTGATCAGGAGCTTGAAGGACAAGACCTTGAACGATGGGCACCGGTTCAAAGCCTTGAAACCCTGCGGGTCGATGGCCCCTGAAGTCTAACTGACCCTGTGGCCGGTCAGCGCAACACTTGACCCGGCCATCCATCGCTGCTCAAAAGTCCCCAACCTTTTCATGCCGCTCAGGCGTGCACCCTCTCCCCTTGTGGGAGAGGGTGACGAAATCGAGCGGAGCGAGATGAAGCCGGGTGAGGGGTCTCTCTCCGCGTGCTCATCCGTGGAGAGAGAACCCCTCATCCGGCGCGCTTGCGCGCGCCACCTTCTCCCACAAGTGGAGAAGGAAAGAACAGGAATCAACAGCATGGCAATCAGGTTTGACGGACGCGTCGCTATCGTCACCGGCGCGGGCAATGGTCTTGGGCGGGCGCATGCGCTTGGGCTGGCGAGCCGCGGCGCCAAGGTCGTGGTCAACGATTTCGGCGGCGCGCGCGACGGCACCGGCGGCTCGTTGTCGCCGGCCGAGACCGTGGTCGAAGAGATCCGGAAAGCCGGCGGAACCGCGATGGCCGACGGCGCCGACGTCTCGAACTTCGAGCAGGTCACCGCGATGGTCGAGCGAGCCACCAAGGAGTGGGGCAGCGTCGATCTGCTCTGCGCCAATGCGGGCATCCTGCGCGACAAGTCGTTCACCAAGCTCGAGGTCGCCGACTGGGCCAAGGTGCTCGACGTGCATCTCACCGGCACCTTCTACTGCTGCAAGGCGGTGTGGGCCGGCATGCGCGAGCGCAACTACGGCCGCATCGTGCTGACGACCTCGTCGTCCGGTCTGTTCGGCAATTTCGGCCAGGCCAACTACGGCGCGGCGAAGGCCGGCATGGTCGGCCTGATGAACGTGCTCGCCGAAGAGGGTCGCAAGAACAACATCAAGGTCAACACCATCTCGCCGACGGCTGCGACCCGCATGACCGAGGAACTGCTGCCGCCGCAGGCGCTTCAACTAATGAAGCCGGAAGCGATCACGCCGGCGGTCGAATTCCTGCTCTCGGAGGACGCACCGACCCGCACCATCATGGGCGCCGGCGCCGGCTCGTTTGCGGTGATCCGCGTGCTGGAGACCGAAGGCGTCAACCTGCCGCAGTCCGAATGGACGCCGGACGGCGTCGCCGCGCACTTCAATGCGATCAGCGACATGTCGACCGCGAAGGCGCTGCAGGGCGCGTTCGAGCAGACGCAGAAGTATGTCGCCCAGGCCGCCGCGCGGGCCGGGATCAAGCTCTGAGCATGACCGTCGCCGTCATCGGAGCCGGACCTGCCGGCCTGATGGCGGCGGAGGTGCTCGCGCAAGGTGGCGCACAGGTCACCGTCTACGATGGGATGCCGTCGGCCGGCCGCAAGTTCCTGATGGCCGGCCGTGGCGGGCTCAATCTCACCCACTCCGAGCCGCTGCCGGATTTCCTTGCGCGCTATCGCGATGCGATGCCGCATCTGAAGGCTGCGGTCGAGGCATTTCCGCCCGATGCCTTACGCACCTGGAGCGATGCGCTGGGGCAGCCGACATTCGTCGGCACCAGCGGCCGCGTATTCCCCGAGGCGTTCAAGGCATCGCCCCTGCTGCGCGCCTGGCTACGGCGGCTCGATTCCGCGGGCGTTGCGTTCGCATTCCGGCATCGCTGGGTTGGATGGGACGCGCGCGGCGGACTGCTGTTCGAGACGCCGGACGGCCAGCGCACAGTCAATGCCGATGCAATCGTGCTGGCACTCGGCGGCGCGAGCTGGCCGCGGCTCGGCTCCGATGGCGCCTGGGCGGAGATCCTCACCGCGAAGGGCGTTGCGGTGGCGCCGATCAAGCCAGCCAATTCCGGCTTCACGGTTGCCTGGTCAAATATCTTCCGCGACCGGTTCGAAGGCCGGCCGCTCAAGGGAGTCGCGCTCACGATCGGCTCGCATACGGTGCGCGGCGAGGCGATCGTCACCCGCGCCGGCATCGAAGGCGGTGCCATCTATGCGCTGTCGGCGGAATTGCGCGAGGCGGTGCTCGCCAAGGGCACGGCGACCCTAACGGTGGCACTGCGGCCCGACGCCGCGCGTGACGAACTGGTCGCGCGCCTCTCGGCGCCGAAGGGCAAGCAGACCGTCTCCAATTTCCTGCGCAAGGTCGCGCAGCTTTCGCCGGTCGGCATCGGTTTGTTGCAGGAGGCGGCGGTCGCCGCCGGCCGTTCGCTGGCCGCGCTGCCGCCGACCGAATTGGCCGAACTGATCAATGCGGTGCCGATCCGGATCACCGGCGTGGCGCCGATTGCCCGCGCGATCTCGAGCGCCGGCGGGATCAGATTCGACGAGCTCGACGCGCATTTCATGCTGCGGCGGCTGCCCGGCGTCTTCGCGGCCGGCGAGATGCTCGATTGGGAAGCGCCGACCGGCGGCTATCTGTTGCAGGCGTCGTTTGCAACGGGCGTCGCCGGCGGGAAGGGGGCGTTGCGATGGTTCGCGCAGAAATCGTAGCTCTGTAGGATGGGTAGAGCGAAGCGAAACCCATCCCACGCCGTGCCACTCATTCTGATCCCGTCTTCGTCGCGAGGTCGGTGATCAACCCAAGCACACCGAACGCTGCAGCCACCGCGCACACCGCGGTCCAGCCACCAAAGCTCCACGCCGCGGAGGCCGCAGCCGCGCCGACGGCGCCGCCGATGAAGAACAGCGCCACGAACAGGCCGTTGATCCGGCCGCGCGCCTCGGGCCGCAGCAGGTTGACGGCGCGGCGGCCGAGCGTCTGGTCGGTGGTGATGCCGAGATCGAGCAGGATGGTGCCGAGGCTCAGCACGACGAGTGCAGCGATCCGCGACTCCAGCACCCCGGCCCACGCGCACAGCGCCAGCGATGCAATGATCAGAATGTGCGAGCCGATCAGCATCGGCCGCGCCAGGCCACGGTCGCCCCAGCGGCCGGCCAGCGGTGTCGCGATAGCGCCGGCAACGCCGATCAGCGCGAACAGCGCGATCCCCCTGGCGTCGAGCTTGAACGGCGCATCCGGCAGCCGCAGCGCCACGGCGGCCCAGAACGCAGTGAACGAGGCCATCACCAGCGCAGCGGTCCAGGACCGGACGCGCAGCACCGGCTCCTCGCGCAGCAGTTTTGGGAACGATCGCAGCAGCGCGCCGTAGCTGACCTTCGCCGCAGGCTGTAGCGTCGGCAGCGTGCGCGCCAGTGCGCCGGCGAGCACCGTCATCAGCACGGCCGAGGTGACATAGTAGCCGCGCCAGTTCCAGCTGTCCGCGATCAGGCTCGCCATTGGTCGCGACAGCAGGATGCCGATCATCAGGCCGCTCATCACATCGCCGATCGCCTGTCCCCGGCGCTCCGGCGGCACCATCGACGCCACCAGCGGCACCACCATCTGGATCGCGGCGCAGGAGGCGCCGAGGATGAAGGTGGCGGCCAGCAGGATCAGCGGCGTCGGCGCCATCGCGGTGCCGATCGCCGCGACGATGGCGCAGGCCAGCGTCCGCAGGATCAGCCGCTTGTTCTCGACGAGGTCGACCAGCGGCACCAGCAGCAGCAGCCCGAGCGCATAGCCGAGCAGGGTCAGCGTCGAGATCAGGCCGGCCTCCAGCTCGGTCATGCCGAGCGAGCGGCCCATCAGGCCGACGAGGATCTGCGGCGCAAAGAGATTGGTAACGACGGTGCCGGTCGTGATGGCGCCGATCCAGATCAGCGGACGCACGGCGACGGTGCGCGCCGGGGAGAGTTTGGTGGCTTCGGAGATGGTCATGGGGCCTCGCGATGGAGTGGCGAGGCCCCCTTTAGGGGATCGGCCTAATATGCTACAATTCAAATAAGATGATGAAGAATATGCGAGATTGTTATGAACACGCATGACCTCGTGGCGTTCGTCGCCGTGGTGGAGACCGGATCGATCGTCGCGGCCTCGGCGCGGCTGAACCTGACCCAGCCCGGCGTGACGCGGCGGATCCAGAATCTCGAGGAGATGCTCGGCGCGCAGCTGCTCGACCGGCTCTCCAAGCCGCTGAAGCCGACGGCGGCGGGAATCGAGGCCTATGAGCAGGGCCGCCGGCTGCTGCGCATGCTCGATGACCTCAAGTCAGGCGTCGCCAATGACGGCGTGGTGCGCGGCGAGTTCAGGCTCGGCCTGACGCCGTTTTTGTCGGAGGCGGGGCTCACCGGACCGCTCGACGCGGTGCGCGGCGAATTTCCCGCGCTGGCGGTGCGCGTCGTCTCGGGCTGGTCGCCCAACCACATGGAGCGGGTCAGCCGCAACGAGCTCGATGCCGCGGCAATCTGTTTGCCTGACGGCACCGCGCCGCCCGACGATCTCGTGGCCGACGATCTCGGCGCGCAGCCGGTGGTGTTCGTCGTCGCGCGCGACATGAAGACGCCGAAGTCAGTCGATCTCGAATGGCTGTCGCGGATCGGATGGGTGATCAACCAGGACGGCTGCGGCTTCCGCCAGACGCTGAAGCGCCATTTCGATGCGGCGCATCTGCCGTTCAACATCGCGGTTGAGGCGCTCGATAGCGAGTTGCGGCTGTCGCTGGTGGCGCGAGGGCTCGGCATCGGCCTCGTGACGCCGGTGGCGCTGAAACGAAGCCCGATCCGTAGCCGGCTCAAGGCCGTGAAGATCGCGGATTTCAATCCCGCGGTCCGCGCCTGGATCGTGCATCGCCCGCCGGCCGGCCGCCTGGCGCGGCCGATCAAGGTGTTTCGCGCAGCGCTGGATCGCGAGTTGCAGGCGCTGATGCACGGGTAGATGCGTAGGATGCGGCTAGCGCAACTTCCCGCGCGCCGTCACTGGCAACGCACCGATGATCTCGTCACCGCGCACCATCACGACCTCGTCCATCATGTTGACGACGACGCAGACGTGATTGGGCACGATCCGCACCACGTCGCCGACATTGGGCCGCGTGTTGCTGCGAGACAGATCAAGGAAGCCGTGTTCCTCGGCGAAGCGCGCGATCCTGGCCTCGGGATGTTCGAGGATCAGGCCGTGGCCTTCAAGGCCGCCGGTGTCCGAGGTCAGCGTCTTGGAGCCGGCATCGAGGATGCCGCGCTCCGGGCCGGCGCGGCTGACGACGGTGGAATAGATATGCAGCGCGCAATCGTCCCAGGTCGCGACGCCGGCCGCGACCTGCATGCGGTCGTTGTAGATGTAGGTGCCGAAGCGATGCTCGGTGCCGCCCTTCAGCTTGCCGAGGTTCTTCAGGTTCGGCGTGCCGCCGGTGGAGACGATGGTCGCGTCGAGGCCGTGGGCGCGAACGCCGGCCAGCGCCTCGTCGTAGAATTTCTGCGCATCGGCCCAGCCGGTCTCGGTCGGGTACAGCATGAAACCCGCGAAGCTGAGGCCCTTGGAGGCTGCGATCTCCCGCGCCAGCGCGATCGCCTCGGCCGGGGTCTCGACGCCGGCGCGCTTGCGGCCGGTGTCGCATTCGACCACGACCGAGAGCGGGCGGCCGGAGGCGGCTGCGGCCTTCGGCAGGTCGCCCACGACGACGGAATTGTCGGCGGCGACGGTGACGTTGGCCTTGCTTTGCAGCGCGCCGAGCCGCGCCATCTTCTCGTCGCCGAGCAGATTGTAACTGATCAGGATGTTGTCGATGCCGGCGTCCGCCATGATCTCGGCCTCGCCGAGCTTCTGGCAAGTGATGCCTTTGGCGCCGGCCTTGATCTGCAGCTGCGCCAGCATCGGGTTCTTGTGCGTCTTGATATGCGGGCGGTTGGCGACGCCGGCCTCGTCGCAGGCCTTCTGGATGCGCGCGATGTTGCGCTCGACCCGGTCCATGTCGATCACGGCGCAGGGCGTGCCGTATTCCTTGGCGATCTTGGCGGCGAGGGGCGTGGTCATGATTTATCCTTCTTCTCCGACCTCGTAGGATGGGTAGAGCGACGCAAAACCCATCGACTTTCTTCTGCGCGGACACAGGATGGGTTTTGCGGAGTTTATCATCGGGCCGCGCTTTGCGCGGTCCCGTTGGCTCCACCCATCCTACATTACGCTTGTTCGATCTCTTCGCGCAGCACCTCGAGTTCGAGCCAGCGGTCCTCGGCGGCGGCGAGCTCCTGCTGCGCCTTTGCGATCGCCGCCGAGGCGGCGTCGAATGTCTTGCGATCCTTCGTATAGAGATCGGGATCGTCGAGCAGCTTCTGCTGCTTGGCGATCTCGTTGTGCAGCTTGTCGATCGTCTTCGGCAAGGTTTCCAGCGCGTGCTTCTCGTTGAAGCTCAGCCGGCGCCTCGGTGCTGCTTCGGGCGCCGCGGCTCTGGCTTCCTTCTTCTCTTCTGTCGCGGCATCCGCCTTCACCGTCTCGCGCTTCACGTCGGCACCGCGCTGCGCCAGCATGTCGGAATAGCCGCCGGCATATTCGATCCAGCGTCCCTGGCCTTCGGGCACGATCACCGACGTCACCACGCGGTCGAGGAAGTCGCGGTCGTGGCTGATCAGGATCACTGTGCCTTCGTAATCGCCGAGCATGTCCTCGAGCACATCGAGGGTTTCGAGGTCGAGGTCGTTGGTCGGCTCGTCCAGGATCAAAAGGTTGGACGGCTTGGCCAGCGCGCGCGCCAGCATCAGGCGGCCGCGCTCGCCGCCGGAGAGCGCTTCGAGCGGCGTGCCGCGCTGCTCCTGCGCGAAGAGGAAATCCTTCATGTAGCCGATGACGTGCTTCGACTTGTCGCCGACCATGACGTGATCGCCGCGGCCGCCGGTCAGCGCCTCGGCCAGCGTCAGCTTCGGGTCGAGGCTCTCGCGGTGCTGGTCGAGGGTTGCCATCTCGATATTGGCCCCGAGCCGCACCGAACCGGAGTCGGGCGGATCGTTGCCGATCAGCAGGTGCACCAGCGTGGTCTTGCCGGCGCCGTTCGGGCCGACGATACCGAGCCGGTCGCCGCGCTGGATCCGGGTCGAGAAGCCGTCGACGATCTTGCGCTCGCCGAACGCCTTCGCGATGTTCTTGGCCTCGATCACCAGGCGGCCGGATTTCTCGGCCTCGGCGGCGGCGAGCGTGGCATTGCCGGTGGCGCCGCGATAATCGCGGCGCTGGTCGCGCAGCGCATGCAGATTGCCGAGCCGCTTGACGTTGCGCTTGCGGCGGCCGGAGACGCCGTAGCGCAGCCAGTGCTCCTCGTTGACGATCTTGCGGTCGAGCTTGTGCTGCTCGCGCTCTTCCTCGGCCAGCACCTCGTCGCGCCACGCCTCGAAGGCGCCGAAGCCGCGCTCGATCTGCCGGATCTGGCCGCGATCGAGCCAGGCCGTGGTGCGCGACAGATTGGTGAGGAAGCGGCGGTCGTGGCTGATCAGCACCAGCGCGCAGCGCCGGCTTTCCAATTCGCCCTCGAGCCATTCGATGGTCGGCAGGTCGAGATGGTTGGTCGGCTCGTCCAGCAGCAGGATATCGGGCGAGGGCGCCAGCACGCGGGCCAGCGCCGCGCGGCGTGCCTCGCCGCCGGAGACATGCGCGGGATCTTCCTCGCCGCTGAGGCCGAGCTGTTCGAGCAGATAGCGCGCCTGGTAATGGTCGTCGCCGGGGCCGAGGCCGGCCTCGACATAGGCGAGCGTCGTCTTGTGCTGGCCGAAATCGGGCTCCTGCGGCAGATAGCGGATGGTGGCGCCGGGCTGCACGAAACGGCTGCCGGCGTCGGGCTCGACCAGGCCGGCCGCGATCCGCAGTAACGTCGATTTGCCGGAACCGTTGCGGCCGATCAGGCAGACGCGCTCGCCGGCGGAGACCGACAGCTCGACGCCCGTCAGCAGGGGCGTGCCGCCGAAGGTGAGGCTGATGTCCTTGAGCTGGATCAGAGGCGGCGGAGCCATCGCGCTAACCCTGCTGGCTCGCCTGCGCCTGCTCGGCGCGGCGGCGCTGGATCCGGCGGATGGTCTGGTCGAGTGTCGACAGGAAGGTCGAGCGGTCGCGCGGCGAATATGATTTCGGCCCGCCGGTGATCTCGCCCGACGAGCGCAGATCGGTCATCAGATTGCGCACCGCGAGCGTCATGCCGATCGACTGTTCGGTGAACAGCTTGCCGTTCGGCGCGATCACATCGGCGCCGGCCTTGACGCAGCGGCTCGCCAGCGGAATGTCCGCTGTGACCACCACGTCGCCTTCATGCGCGCGTTCGGCGATCCAGTCGTCGGCAGCATCCATGCCGGAACCTGCGGAGATGCGCTCGATCAGCGGATCCTGCGGCACGCGGATGAAAGAGCCCGCGACCACGCTGACGGGCACGCCGAGCCGGATCGCGACGCGATAGATCTCGTCCTTCACCGGGCAGGCGTCGGCGTCGACATAGATGCGGGTGGGAGCAGGGGTTTCAGTCATCGATTCCAGGGTTGGCAGACGCGGCCTGCGTGTACTCCATCAGGCGGAAAATAGCGAGCAAAACGAGAGGCTTGTCACGCTGCCCGGTTCGACTACGATTGCCTGAGAAAAACAACGGAAATAAGGGAAAACCCCATGGATTCGAAGACGGCTTCGCTGACCTACCGTGTCTCGGCGTACAACACCTCGAAACTGTCGGAGAACAAGATCCACGACGACACGGTGGCCCGCAAGTTCGGCTTTTCCGGTGGGCTGGTGCCCGGCGTCGATGTGATGGCCTACATGATGCACCTGCCGGTCGAGAAATGGGGCCGCGATTTCCTCGCGCGCGGCCTGATCGAGGCGCGCTTCGTGAAACCGGTCTATGACGGCGAGATCGCGGAATTGACCGGCCAGGAGACCGGCAATGGGCTGACGATCGAGCTCCACAGCCGCGGCGAACTCTGCGCCACCGGCACCGCCTCGCTGCCGGTGTCCGCGCCGAAATTCGTGCTCGACGACTACAAGCAGGTTGCCGCGGTCGCCGAGCGCAAGCCGGTCAGTGCGTCGTCCTATGAGGAGGGCAAGTGGCTCGGCACCATCCCGCGCGACTGGTCGGGCGATGCCGCGAAGGAGTATCTCGCCGATATCCGCGAGACCGACCCGATCTACCTGCGCGAGGGTCTCGGCCATCCCGGCCTGCTGCCGCGGGTGATGAACAAGGTGCTGGTCGACAATGCGATCCTCGGGCCCTGGATCCATGTCGGCACCCGCATGCAGCTGCTGTCGGCGGGCAAGATCGGCGACGAGCTGACCGCGCGCGCCAAGGTGACCGGCAATTACGACAAGAAAGGCCACCGCTTCGTCGAGCTCGATGCGCTGGTGCTCGGCAATGGCGTGCCGCTCGCGCATTGCTGGCACATCGCGATTGTTCAACCGCGCGAACAGACGGCGGCGTAGATGTCCATCACCATCGACTATTATCTGTCGCTGAACTCGCCCTGGACCTTCATGGGCAGCGCGCCGTTTGCTGAGATCGCGCGGCGCCATGGCGCAAGCGTCAACGTCAAGCCCTGCAAGTTCGGTCCGATCTTCGAGCAGACCGGCGGCCTGCCGCTGCCGAAACGCTCGCCGCAACGGCAGGCGTATCGGCTGGTGGAGCTGAGGCGCTGGCGCGAGGTGAGGGGCATTCCGCTCAACGTCGAGCCTAGGTATTTTCCCAGCGATGACCTTGCGGCGGTGCGCCTCGTCATTGCTGCCGCCCTGCAGGGGAAGGATGCGCACCGCCTGTCGCTGGAGTTCGGCCGCGCGATCTGGGAACGCGAGGAGGCACTCGCCGACGCCGACGTCATGTCGGCCGCCGCGCAACGCGCCGGCCTCGACGTGGCCGCCCTGCGCGCGGGCGCTCCGTCGGATGTCGAGCTCGACCGGCTCTACGAGCAGTACACGCAGGACGCGCTGAAGGCCGGCGTGTTCGGCGCGCCGAGCTACGTGCTGCCGTCCGGCGAGATTTTTTGGGGACAGGACCGGGTGGAATTTCTGGACCGCGCGCTGAAGACGTTGGCGTGATTGGACCCGAGCGGGCGACGACGTAGGGAAGGGGCAAGACCGCCCCGCACCAACAGGTGTCATACCCCGCGCATGCGGGGTATCCAGTACGCCGCGGCTTCTCGGCTCAACAACTGCTGCCTCTGGAATACTGGATCACCTGCTGGAGCCTGTCATCGGGCGGCGCATCGCGCCGACCCGGTGGCGGGTGATGACAGCGGTGGGTGAGGCGAAACGGCGCCTTACGCCGCGCTCGCCTTGGCGTCCTGGATCGCGCGCCAGACGCGTTCGGGCGTCAGCGGCATGTTGATGTGCTTGATGCCGTATTCCGACAGCGCGTCGACCACGGCGTTGACGATGCAGACGAGGCTGCCGGCGCAGCCGGCTTCGCCGCAGCCCTTGGTGCCGAGCGGGTTGGATTTCGCCGGCGAAGGATGATCGCCGACCAGCATCGCCGGCACGTCGCCGGCACGCGGCAGCGCGTAGTCCATGAACGAGCCGGTGATCGGCTGGCCGGAGGCGTCGTAGCTGATCTCCTCCATCAGCGCCTGGCCGATGCCCTGCGCGACGCCGCCATGCAGCTGGCCCGCGACGATCATCGGATTGACCACGACGCCGAAATCGTTGACCGCGGAGTAGCGCACGATCCGCGTCACACCGGTGTCGGGGTCAATCTCGACCTCGGCGACGTGGCAGCCGTTCGGGAAGGTCGACGCCGTCTCCTTGGTAGCGTGATCGACGTCGAGGGTCTCCGGCGTGCCTTCCGGCATCTTGCCGGCGCGCATCCGCTCGGCGAGCTCCATGATGCCGATCGAGCGGTCGGTGCCGGCGATGGTGAAGCGGCCGGCGCCGAATTCGATGTCGGCCTCGGAGGCCTCCAGCATATGCGCGGCGGCCTTCTTGCCCTTCTCGACGACGAGCGCCGAGGCCTCGACGATCGCCTGTCCAGTCGCGGTGATCGAGCGCGAGCCGCCGGTGCCGTTGCCGAACCGCACCAGATCGCTGTCGCCCTGTTCGAGGGTGATCTTCTCGAAGGGCACCCCAAGCTGGTCAGACAGCACCTGCGCGAACGGCGTGGCGTGGCCCTGGCCGTAATCCAGCGTGCCGGTGGTGAGCTTCACCGATCCGTCGGGCTCGAAGCTGATCTTGCCGAGCTCGCCAGACGGCGGCGCGGTGACCTCGAGATAGGAGCCGACGGCGATGCCGCGCAGCTTGCCGCTCTTTTTGCTTTCCTTCTTGCGCTTGGCGAAGTTGTCGTAGTCGGAGATCTCCAGCGCCTTCTGGAACACGCCGGCGAAATCGCCGCTGTCATAGGTGACGCCGGACGCCGCCGGGAAGGGCAGCTGCGACGGCTTGATGAAATTGCGCTTGCGCAGCGTGAAGCGGTTGATGCCCATCTCGTCGGCGGCGGCATCGATCAGCCGCTCCATGTAGTAGTTGGCCTCGGGCCGGCCGGCGCCGCGATAGGCGCCCATCAGCGTGGTGTTGGTCAGGATCGTCTTGATGTCGACGCCGAGCAGCGGCGTGCGATAGACGCTGGCGAGGTTCTTGCCGGTGTTGAGCGACAGCGGGCCCGGCGCGACCCCGGTGATGTAGGCGCCGAGATTGCCGTAGCCGGACAGCCGCACCGCGAGGAACTTGCCGTCGGCATCGAGGGCGAGCTCGGCGTGGATCAGCTGCGCGCGGCCCTGGCTGTCGGAGAGGAAGCTGGTCGAGCGCTCGTCCAGCCACTTCACCGGGCGGCCCAGCTCGCGCGCCGCGTGCGCGATGCAGTTATATTCGGGATAGTTGAGGTTCTTCATCCCGAACGAGCCGCCGACATTGCCGGTGAGGATGCGGACCTTGTCGGCGGGCACGTTGAGCAGGCGCGCCAAAATCGCCTTGTTGCCGGACACACCCTGGGTCGGCACCTGCAGCGTGAAGCGTTCGGTTTTCTTGTCGTAATGCGCGAGCGCGACGCGCGGCTCCATCGAGACCACGGCGACGCGGGTGTTGACGATGTCGAGCTTGGTGACGTGCGCAGCGCCGGCGAACGCCGCCTCGATCTTGGCGGTGTCGCCATAGTGATAGTCGAGCGCGACGTTATCGGGGATGTCGTCATAGAGCTGCGGCGCGCCGGGCTTGGCAGCCTCGGCCGCATCGGTCACCGCGGGCAGCGGCTCGATATCCACCTCGACAGCCTCAGCGGCATCGCGCGCCTGCGCCGCGGTCTCCGCGACCACGAAGGCGACGGGATCGCCGACGAAGCGCACCTTGTCGGTCACCAGCGCGGGGCGGTTGGTCTGCTTGAGCGGGGAGCCGTCGCGGTTCTTCAGCGGCAGGCCGCAGGTGAAGGGGTTGTAGCCGGCGGCGGCAAGGTCGGCGCCGGTCCAGACCCCGAGCACGCCCGGCATCGCCCTGGCGGCCGCCGTATCGATCCCCTTGATGATTCCGTGAGCATGCGAGGAGCGAACCATCCAGCAAGTGGCCTGGCCGGGCAGCGAGAAATCGTCGGTGTATTTGCCCTTGCCACGCACCAGGGTGTCGTCCTCCTTTCGTCGAACAGGCTGTCCGACACCGTATTTTTGCAGTGCGATAGCGTTTTCGAGGGAGGCAGGCGGCGTGTGATCTTGCATCGAAAATGACCTGAAATGCCCGGATTTGCTGGAGTTTGGGGGCGCTGAGGAGATAACGCACACCCCCCTTAACGACAACGCCCGATTGGGCATGGACCCAATGTGAACGGAGTTTGCGTAGGGCTTTGACGCTGCTAAAGTTTCCGTGAACGATAATTATTCGGCGGGCCTTTTGGTCCCGCGGAAAGACAGTTTTGATGAACGACCATGTGCGGCTTTGCGACGGCCCCCGGGCCAGCGAAGCCCCGCCAGGGTTGGTTGCGGCAGCGGCGGAAAGTGGCGTCTACGCCGCGCTGGACCTTGGCACCAACAATTGCCGCCTGTTGATCGCCTGTCCCACCGGCGACGGGTTCCGCGTGGTCGATTCCTTCTCGCGGATCATCAGGCTCGGCGAGGGCATCGCCGCCACCGGCTCGATCAGCGAGGCCGCGATCGAGCGTGCGATTGCCGCACTGGCCATCTGCAGCGACAAGATCCGCTATCGCAAGGCGCGCCGGCTCCGCCTGATCGCCACCGAGGCCTGCCGCGCCGCCGGCAACGCCGAGAGTTTCCGCGCGCGGGTGGCGGCCGAGACCGGCATCAAGCTCGAGGTGATCGATCGTGAGACCGAGGCGACGCTCGCCGTGATCGGCTGCTCGCCGCTGCTTGATCCGAAGGGGCGGGGCGCCATCCTGTTCGATATCGGCGGCGGCTCGACCGAGCTGGTGCGGATCGAGCGCGACCCCAACGCGCTCGACGCGGCGCCACGCATCAAGGCGTGGATGTCGATCCCGCTCGGCGTCGTCACGCTGGCCGAACATTTCGGCGGCAAGAACGTCACCAGGGATATGTATGCGCGAATGATCGATGAGGTCGCGCGGCACGTCGCGCCGTTCGCGGCCGAGCACGGCAAGGATCTGCGCGACATGCACATGCTCGGCACCTCGGGCACCGTGACCACGCTCGCCGGCGTGTTCCTCAATCTGTCGCGCTACGACCGCCGCCGCATCGACGGCATCTGGATGAACGATTGCGACGTCACCGCGACGATCCAGAAGCTGCTCGGCATGAGCTATGAGGCGCGCGTCAACAACAACTGCATCAGCGTCGAGCGCGCCGATTTGGTGCTCGCCGGCTGCGCGATCCTCGATGCGATCCGCAACGCGTTCCCGATGCCGCGGCTCCGCGTCGCTGATCGCGGCCTGCGCGAGGGCATGCTGGTCGAGATGATGCGCGAGGACGGCGCGCTGCGGGCGTGCTAGAGCCTGAGCTACCTCGCCCCGCTCTTGCGGGGAGAGGTCGGATCTTACGCGAAGCGTAAGATCCGGGTGAGGGGCCGCTTCCACACATTCAGTATGCGGAAGCAGCCCCTCACCCCAACCCTCTCCCCGCAAGAGCGGGGCGAGGGAGAAGCACACACACCGAGACGCAAGAACCATCATGGCGAAAGACACCACCGGACGGCTGCACGTCACGGTCAAGAGCGGCGGCAAGCGCAAACTGTCGTCAAAACTCTGGCTCGAGCGCCAGCTCAACGATCCCTATGTCGCCAAGGCCAAGGCGATGGGCTACCGCTCCCGCGCAGCTTTCAAGCTGCTCGAGATCGACGACAAATACCGTCTGCTCAAGCCGGGCATGACCGTGGTCGACCTTGGCGCGGCGCCCGGCGGCTGGAGCCAGATCGCGGCCAAGCGGACCGGCGCCGTCGACGGCAAGGGCAAGGTGGTCGCGATCGATCTGCTGGAGATGGGCGAGATTCCAGGCGTCACCTTCGCGCAGTTCGACTTCCTCGACCACGACGCGCCGGAAAAACTGATCGTGATGATGGGCGGCCGCGCCGACATCGTGATGTCCGACATGGCCGCCAACACCACCGGCCATCGCAAGACCGATCAGCTGCGTATCATCGGCCTGGTCGAGACCGCCGCGCATTTCGCCGGCGAAGTGCTCAATCCCGGCGGCACGTTCCTGGCAAAAGTGTTCCAGAGCGGCGCCGACGCCGAGCTGGTGGCGCAGCTGAAGCGCGATTTCGCGACCGTCCGCCACGTCAAGCCGGCCGCCAGCCGGCAGGATTCGTCGGAGCGCTATGTCCTGGCGACAGGATTTCGCGGGCAGCAACAGCCGTTATCGCGCGGGGAGTAGCGGCGACGCATCCGCCGAAGCCCCCTCGAAGGCAATCCATGATTTCTCATAGGGTGCGGCCGGAGCGCCGCCCCGCTACGCGAGCGCGGTCGCGGGCGACCTGAACCATTGGAACTCTTCCCGTTGCGGCGTATTCTATCTTCCCGGCGCGGTCAGTTCGTTGCGTATTCCGGCCTGGCGCCACGGCAGGTTTGTGCAGCGAGCCGCGCCTCCGTCTTGCGGAGCTCTTCCGTGATGGAACGCAGGTCGAGCATAGGCAATCGCCTTCTGGCGGCCCTGCCGCCCGCCGACCTTGATTTGCTTGCGCCTCATCTCCGCAAGGTATCGCTCGAACGCGACGCCGTGCTGGTGCGGTCGGGCGACCTCGTCGAACAGATCTATTTTCCCTGCACGGCATTGATCGCGTTCGTCATGGACATGCCGAACGGACAGGCCGTTGCGACGACAATGATCGGCAACGAGGGCGCCGCCGGCATCCTGTCGACACTCAGGTCGATACGCTCGCCGATGACCGCGGTGGTTCGCGTCGCGGGCACGACGTGGCAGATTTCGCCGGCACGATTTCACGCCGCGCTCGCGCACAGTCACGCGCTTGCCAGTGCGGTACAGCTCCATATGCGGTCGTTGCTGGTCCAGTTCCAGCATATCGCGGCGTGCAATGCGCTCCATTCCGTGGAGGCCCGCCTGGCCCGGTGGCTGTTGCAGGTTCACGATCAGATCGGTGACGACACGTTGCCGTTGACGCAGGAGACGCTGTCGGAATTGCTGGGCGTGCGACGAACGACCGTGACCCACGTCGTGCACAAGCTTCGCGCCTCGGGCGCAATCCGCTCCAACCGGCGGAGCTCGATCGAGGTCGACAGGCCGCGGCTCGAAACCGCGGCCTGTGAATGCTACGAGATCATGCGCGGCAGGATCGACCGCATCGTATCCGCGGAAGGGATCAGGTCGTCCGGTCACGGCGCGCCACCACATGGACCTCGGCGTTCGCACGCCGGACCGTGGACCAATGGCGACAAGGTTCATGCACATACGCGCGGCGCGGGCGCTGAGCGATCACGAAGCCATTGAATTAGGGTTAGGCAAGCGCAGAGGTCAGGACGCCTTGCGCAATTCCAGCTCGGGTTCGTCGACCCACGCGTCCCTGGCGAACCATTCGTGATTGGTCCGACAGCTCGTGCAATTGCTGCGCGAAAAGAACACGGTGCTGCACCGGAACGTCTCGCGGTCGGATTTCATGCCGGTATTGATCGCACGTCCCGTCCGCGGGCATTTGATCATGATGACGCCCACCTTGGTCCTCCTCCAATGTGAGAAATTGCGGCTCCCGCGCACCGTCGGCTGGACCGCGCCCCTTCTGATCGGAGACGTTTGGTCCAGCCGGCCTGGGAGCGGGGGGGGGGCGGCTCCTCAGGAAGGTGTTTTCAGGGTCTTTGCAAAGCTCTTCTTGATCGGCTCGGAGGTCTCGGTCGCGACCTTCTTCGCGATCTCCCAGAGCTCCTTATTCTGCGCGGTCGTGATTTCGAAATTCTTGCGGCCGTGATCGGCCGAAAGCTGGATGACTTCCGACAGCGACCTGGTGCCGGCGAGTTCGGATATGAACGCGAGGGCCGAACTGGCGTTGGCATGCGAGATCTCGATCACCTTGGCTGCGTAATCCGCGGCGCCCTTGGCGTTGACCGCATATGCCTCCTTGAGCAAGACGGAGATTTCCTCCGAGGCTTCCTTGACCTTCTCGAACTGTTCCCGGGCACGCCTCGCATTTTGTTCGGCGATACCCTGAAAGGCCTGGGGCAGCGCGAACAGGGGCAGGCCAAAGCCGCCGGCTTTCGGATTGTCGCTCACTTCATTCGTCTGGACGTCACTCACTGGCTCTGATCCTTTCAAGCGAAACCAAATCAAGGAAAACCCGCGCCTCGCGGTGCACGGACGCTGAGGAAGCGTAGCTGGCGCGCTCCCTTCCACCTGTTTTTTTGCTGATGCCGGGTCACCGCGTGCCCGCTTGAGCAGGACTATGCAGGATCGGCGGTGCAGCTTCCGTTCGCTTTCTGACTCTCGCGGAGATTTTTTTCCGGGACGAAACGGCCGTCGTATCGTGCCACCGCGGGGCGTTCAGCCACCGATCGCGGCGGTGGCGCAGCCGGTGCGGCTGGACATCCCGACCGCTTGCCTCAGGAGGGTGCGTGGTCGGATGTCATCCTGATCGGAAGGCGCGCAGCACGACATTTCGGCGCGACTGCTTGGAACCTCGGTGCGTGGCCGGAGTCGATTCCTTTGCTCCCGGCCAATGCCCCCCAAGCCCACCGGGAGAAAACCCCCCACGGGTTGGCGGCCTTGGTGCAGCGTCAGTTTCGCGCACCGGGGCCGTTTCGCGCCGGACTGGAAAATTGGAAACCGCGGGCGCATACTTCTGACATGGCGACCATTGTTCAATGCAATTGCGGCGCCGAGTACAGACGCACCGAAGAGAAGTTCTTGGTGCCGCATACGGGTGATGCGATCTGCACGGTCTGCGGAGCTGCGCTGGAATCGTGGCTGGAAGCGACCCACGTTCCCACATACGAACTTATCGAACGCCCGGATCGAGGGCAGCAAGGCGGAATGACCGGCCACCCCTAAGGGCCCGGCCGTGACCAGACGGCGGTTTGCAGTGTCCGTGCCTCGGAGACGGCTCGTTCGATCGACTAGCCGAGGCGCTGATCGCGCGCGTTCTGGGTGTCCTCGGTCGCTGCCTTGACGGCGTCAGTGGCGGCGCGCTTCTCGGCGCCCTTGCGGCTCGAGATGTCGATCGCCTTGCGGCCGGCGATCTCGTTGCCGGCCTCGGCCGGCATCTGCCAGAAGAACCAGGCCGAGGCCGCCGAGATCAGCGAGACCACGATGAAGGCGGGCGCGAACACGTCGGCGGAGAGCTCGGTCTGGTGATGCAGCGCCAGCGTGGTTTCGACCGAGAACGCGCCGACCGCGACGCCCGCGGACACCGCGAGCTGCTGGTTGACGCTGACGAGGGTCGTGGCCCGGCTCATCTGCGGCGCCTCGACCTCGGCATAGGCCACAGTGTTGATCGCGGTGAATTGCAGCGAGCGGAAGAAGCCGCCGACCACCAGGATGGTGAAGATCAGCATCAGCGGCGTCGAGATCGTGAACAGGGCGCAGGCGGCGAGGAAGGCCGAACTGACCACCGCGTTGACGGTCATCATGTTGCGGAAGCCGAAGGCGCGGATGATGCGCGCCGCCAGCGTCTTCATGCCCATGGCGCCGACCGCCGACGCAAAGGTGACGAGACCGGACTGGAACGGCGACAGGCCGAAGCCGACCTGCATCAGCAGCGGCAGCAGGAACGGCAGCGCGCCGATGCCGAGCCGGAACATGAAGCCGCCGATGATCGACGCGCGCATGGTCGGCAGCCGCAGCAAGCCGAAATCGAGCACCGGCGAACCGGTCCGCCGCGCGTGGATGACGTAAAGCGTCATCGAGACCGTGCCGACGGAGACCAGCGCGGCGACGATCGACCACGGCAGCAGATTGAGCCCGGCCACCGACAGCCCGAATGCGATGCCGGCGAGGCCGATCCCGGCCAGCACCAGTCCCATGAGATCGAAGCGCTCGGGATCCTCGCTCTTGATCGGGTCGATGTATTTCAGCGCCAGGAAGATGCCGAGCAGGCCAATCGGGATGTTGATCAGGAAGATCCAGTGCCAGGAGAAATAGGTGGTGATGAAGCCGCCGAGCGGCGGCCCGATCACCGGGCCGATCAGCGCCGGGACCGTCACCCAGGCCATCGCGTTGACCAGCGCGCTCTTGTCGACCGAGCGCAGCAGCACCAGCCGCCCGACCGGGGTCATCATCGCCCCGCCGAGGCCCTGCAGGATGCGGGCGAACACGAAATCGGTCACCGAGGACGACAGTGCGCAGCCGATCGAGCCCAGCATGAATACGCCGACGGCGCCGGCAAACACGATGCGGGCGCCGAAGCGGTCCGCGGTCCAGCCGCTCGCCGGGATGAACACCGCGAGCGACAGCAGGTAGGAGGTGATCGCCAGTTTCAGCGTCAGCGGGCTGGTGCCGATATCGGCGGCGATCGCGGGCAGCGAGGTCGCGATCACCGTGGAGTCCATGTTTTCCATGAACAGGGCGGTGGCCACGATGAGCGGGATCAGGCGTTGCTTGTTCATCAAAACAGGACAGCTGTGCTGAAAAAGGCGGGCGAGGGGGCCATATCATCCTGCCCTCGGCCACGCTATTGCGGAACCGACCAAACGCCCTAAATCCAGCGTGACGCTGGTATGCATCCGCCCGTGTCAGAGCCTTTCCGTTCCGATAGGATCGGAGCGGAGGCCTTGGATTGATGTTTTGACGCGTTTTCTTCACGCGAACCGGTATCCACTTCGCTCGAAAACGCTCTGGAAGGTGTGCCGTGATCTACGTCCTCGCCGCTCTCTTGCCGCCGATCGGGCTGCTCCTGAACGGACAGCCGTTTTCGGCCATCTTCAATCTGGTCCTGATCGTGTTTTGCGCGGTTTTCGGGCTGTTTTTCCACGTGTTGCTGCTGGTGCCGTCGGCCCATGCCGTGATCGCGGTCCACATGAAGCGCGAGGACCGGCGCCATCGCGAAATGGTCGAGGCGATCCGCCGCCATGGGCCGCCGCCGGGTTACCGGGCGCCCTGAACCGGCCCCCTAAAAAGGCCTGTGCATGGCTGGCAAACACTTTGATTCGTCATGCCGCCATGCTATCGACCAGCGTCAACCCCACCGATGGGCGCCGATTCGACGGTGACGCAGCGAGCGTCGCCGCAGGCGGCGTTCATCCGTAAGACCATCGCGGCTGGGCCGCAGATAAAGGAGTTGGCAATGGCCACGGGATTTCCGGCTATCCGCGAAGCCTTCACGTTCGACGATGTGCTGCTGAAGCCCGGCTTGTCCGACGTGCTTCCCTCGGAAGTCGATATTCGCTCGCGCGTCACCCGCGCGATCTCGCTCAATATCCCGATCATGGCGTCCGCGATGGACACCGTCACCGAGGCGCGCATGGCGATCGCGATGGCGCAGGCCGGCGGTCTCGGCGTCATCCACCGCAACTTCGATCCGGAGGGCCAGGCCGCGCAGGTGCGGCAGGTCAAGAAGTTCGAGTCCGGCATGGTGGTCAATCCGCTGACCATCGGCCCCGACGCCACGCTGGCCGATGCGCTGACCCTGATGAAGGAGAACGGCATCTCGGGCATTCCGGTCGTCACCGGTGCCGCCAAGAACGTGCCGGGCAAGCTGGTCGGCATCCTGACCAACCGCGACGTGCGCTTCGCCAGCGATCCCCGGCAAAAGGTCTCGGAGCTGATGACGCACGAGAACCTCGTCACGGTGCGCGAGGGCGTCGGCCAGGACGAGGCGAAGCGGATGCTGCACAAGCATCGCATCGAGAAGCTGCTCGTCGTCGACGATCAATATCGCTGCGTCGGCCTGATCACCGTCAAGGACATCGAGAAGGCGGTCGCTCATCCGCTCGCCTGCAAGGACGAGCATGGCCGCCTGCGCGTCGCCGCCGCCACCACGGTCGGCGAGACCGGCTATGAACGCACCGAGCGGCTGATCGATGCCGGCGTCGACGTCGTCGTGGTCGACACCGCGCACGGCCATTCGCGCCACGTGCTCAACGCCGTCAACCGCATCAAGCGGCTCTCCAACGCGGTGCAGGTGGTGGCCGGCAACGTCGCGACCGAGGGCGGCGCGCAGGCACTGATCGATGCCGGCGCGGACTGCATCAAGGTCGGCATCGGCCCGGGCTCGATCTGCACCACGCGCATCGTCGCCGGCGTCGGCGTGCCGCAGCTCACCGCGATCATGGATGCGGTGGCGGCGGCGAAGAAGGCCGACGTGCCCGTGATCGCCGACGGCGGCATCAAATATTCCGGCGACCTCGCCAAGGCGCTCGCCGCCGGCGCCGACATCGCCATGGTCGGCTCGCTGCTCGCCGGCACCGACGAGACCCCGGGTGAAGTCTTCCTGTGGCAGGGCCGCTCCTACAAGGCCTATCGCGGCATGGGCTCGGTCGGCGCGATGGCGCGCGGCTCGGCCGACCGCTACTTCCAGCAGGACATCAAGGACACGCTGAAGCTCGTCCCTGAAGGCATCGAGGGCCAGGTGCCCTACAAGGGTCCGGTCGGCAATGTGATGCACCAACTCGCCGGCGGCCTGCGCGCTGCGATGGGCTATGTCGGCGCCAAGGACATCAGGGATTTCCACGACAAGGCCGAATTCGTCCGCATCACCGGCGCCGGTCTGCGCGAGAGCCACGTCCACGACGTCACTATCACGCGCGAAGCCCCGAACTATCCGGGCGGGGTGTAAGCCCAAGCACCGTCATTCCGGGGCGGTCCGAACGACCGAACCCGGGGTCTCGGGATTCCGGGATGCCATCATCTGCTAAAGCGCGATGAGATCATGTTGAATCGTCATCGCGCTCTAGCTCGTTGTTTAAGCATGATCTTTCCGGAAAACCGCTTCGCACTTTTCCGGATCATGCTCTAGGCGAGCCAGCGCTTGCGCCGCTTGTAGTGCTTCACATCGCGGTATGATTTTCGCTTCTCTCCGGCGACGCCAAGATAGAACTCCTTGACGTCCTCATTTGCGGCGAGCGCGTGCGCCTCGCCGTCCATCACCACACGGCCGTTTTCGAGGATGTAGCCGTGGCTCGCATATCTGAGCGCCATATTGGTGTTCTGCTCGGCGAGAAGAAACGACACACCTTCCTTGGTGTTGAGATCCTTCACGATCTCGAAGATCTCTTCGACGATCTGCGGCGCGAGGCCCATCGATGGTTCGTCGAGCAGGATCATCTTCGGGCGCGACATCAGCGCGCGGCCAATCACGCACATCTGCTGTTCGCCGCCCGACGTATAGCCGGCGGTGGAATTGCGTCGCTCTTTGAGGCGGGGGAAATAAGCGTAGACACGTTCAAGGTCCTGCGCGATCGCGAGCTTGCCGTCCGTCCGCGTAAAGGCGCCGGTCAGGATGTTCTCCTCGACCGTGAGATGAGGGAAGGCACGCCGCCCCTCCATCACCTGGATGCAGCCGCGTCGCACCACGTCGTTTGGCGACAGGGACTTCACCTCGACGCCGTTGAACAGGATCGAGCCCTTGGTGACCTCGCCGCGCTCTGCGTGCAGCAGATTGGAGACCGCCTTCAGCGTTGTCGTCTTGCCGGCGCCGTTGGCGCCGAGAAGCGCAACAATGCCGCCTCGCGGGACCTCCAGCGAGACGCCCTTCAACACGAGAATGACGTGATCGTAGACAACCTCGATATTGTTGACCGATAGGATCAGCGCTGCCGCTTCCGTCGCGGCGGTGACGACCTTGGCGGTTGACATGCGCAGACCTCCAAACGGAGCAGGGGCTGGGATCCGGGAGCAGGCAACCCTGCCTCCCGGATCACTCGCACGGGGTCAGGTTTCCTTCGCGCAGTCGCGCGGCTTGATCTTCTTCTCCGCGGCATACTTCGCGGACACATCGGCGACGAGCGGTTCGATCAGCGATTCGTCAGCCGTGTACCAGTCGGAGATCACTTTCCAACCCTTGCCATCCCATTGCTGGACGCGCCCGTAGCGCGCGCCTTCGTGGTCGGAGCAGGAAATGCTGACCGGCTTCAACATCCCCTCGAAGCCGAGCTCCTTGATTCGTGCATCGGTGAGGATGAGGTTCTCAAGCCCCCAACGGACCTGCTCGCCCGTCAGCGGTTGCTTGCCGAATTTTTCTTGCGCCTTGCGGATCGCCTCTACGCCGAGCATGGCATTCGTGATGCCGCGGTTGTAGAGGACTTCGCCGATCTTGCCAGGTTCTGTCGAACCCTTTCCCTTGGCGTAGACGTACTTCTCTATGTCGGCGTGCGCGGGGAATTTTCCTGCGCCATGCTGAAGCATCAACGATTTGTAACCGCTGGCCTGATCGCCCGCCGGCGTCACATCCGGCTCCGCGCCCGACCACCAAACACCGATCATCCTGTCGCGCGGATAGGCGACGGCGGCGGCTTCCTTGATTGCCGTGCTGTTCATGACGCCCCAGCCCCAGACCAGGACATAGTCGGGCCGATGCTGGCGGATCGCCAGCCATTGCGACTTCTGCTCGACGCCGGGATGCGTGACGGGAATCGGCGTGAACTCAAAGCCGTACTTCTGCGCCAGCACCTGCAGCATTGGAATTGGCTCTTTGCCATAGGGGCTGTCATGGTACAGCAGCGAAATCTTTTTGCCTTTCAGCTTGTCGAAGCCGCCGAGTTCCTTGGCGACGTGCTGGATCGCGATGTCGGCCGCGGACCAATACGTGCCGAGCAACGGAAAATTGTATGCGAACACCGCGCCGTTCTTGGAATCGGCACGGCCATACCCCATCGTGATGATCGGGATCTTGTCAGCCGCGGTCTTTTCGGTGAGTGCGAAGGTGATCCCGGTCGACAGCGGATTGATGAAGGCCGCGCCGGTTGGTCCTTTGCTCTTGAGACGCTCGTAACACTCCACTCCCTTGTCGGTCGCGTAGCCCGTCTCGCATTCCTCGATCAGAATCTTGACGCCGTTGATGCCGCCGTCACGTTCATTGATCAGGTTGTAATAGTCTACGACGCCGTTTGCGTAGGGCGCGCCGTTCACAGCGTACGGTCCGGTCCGGTAGGACAGAATTGGGATGAACTGTTCGTTTTGCGCTGCGGCCGGTGCGCTAAGTGCCGCGCCGCCCAAGGCTGTCGCGAGTATCAGTAACCTGCGTGCAATACTTGCCATATTGATATCCTCCTTGCGGTACTTCCTTCCTCTCCGTTGTCGGCGGCCGTCACTCGATTGCGATCAAGGCACGATCGCTGCCTCAATAGGGAAACGGCCAAAGTCTGAGCTTCTCCTTGCCGATCGATATCAGCCGGGCGAAGCCATGGGGTTCCTTGATGAGCAGATAGCAGATCAGGGATCCGAAGATGATGAACTGGAGGTGAGTGATCGTTTGCGTCGACAGTGGCAGGCCGAGCTTGGTCGGAATCACATTCAGCATGATCGGCACGATGAGGATGAACGCTGCTCCGATGAACGAACCCATGATCGAGCCGAGCCCGCCGATGATGACCATGAACAGAAGCTCAAGCGAGCGGTCGATCGAGAACGCGAGCGGCTCCCATGAACCGAGGTAGACGAACGCCCAGAGCGCACCCGCCACGCCGATGATGAACGAAGAGACCGCGAAAGCCGTTAGTTTTGCATAGAGCGGCCTGATGCCGATCAGCTCGGCGGCAATATCCATGTCGCGGATCGCCATCCACTGCCTGCCGAGATTGCCGCGCACGAGATTTTTCGCCAACACCGCCATGACGGTCGCGACGGCCAGGCAAAGCAGGTAACGCTCGACCGGTGTGCGAACGACCATGCCGAAGAAATCCAGTTCCGGCGCATTCACTGATCCCGACGGGGCGTAGTTGGTGAACCACGGGAGCCGCAGGAACGCCCAATCGAAGAAGAACTGCGCGGCGAGCGTTGCGACTGCCAAGTAGAGACCCTTGATCCGCAGACTGGGAATGCCGAACAGGATTCCGGCACCCGCGGCCATGAACCCGCCGAGCAGAATGGATGCCAACACGGGCAACGGTGGGATCGCGATCGCAAAGCCAAGCCAGGCAAGCGGGATATGAACGCCGGTCGCCAGCTTGTAGGCGGAATAGGCGCCGATGGCCATGAACGCGCCGCTGCCGAGCGAGATCTGGCCGCAATAGCCGACGAGAATGTTTGTCCCGATGGCGGCAAGCGCCAGGATGAGGAAGGGCAGCAGGATGGCCCACAACAGATAGTCGGTGCCGAACGGCCAGATCCGGAAGGTGGCCAGCAGCGGCACGCCAATGAAAGCAATTCCGAGCAAGACAGCGAGGGCAATACGATCCTGCCGGATCGGGAAGATCGCCATATCCTCCGCATAGGTCGCCTTGAACTGGCCGGCTTCGCGATAGAGCACAACGACCTCCTTGCCTCAGACGCGTTCGATGATCCGCTCGCCGAACAGGCCCTGCGGCCGCAGGAGAAGCACCGCCAGCGCCAGCACGTAGGCAAACCAATATTCGATGCCGCCGCCGATGGATGGCCCGAGATATACCTCTGCGAGCTTCTCACCGGCCCCGACAATGAGCCCGCCGACGATGGCTCCGGGAATGGAGGTGAGGCCGCCGATGATCAGGACTGGCAAAGCCTTCAGCGCGAGAAACGTGATGGAGAACTGCACGCCAAGCTTGGTCCCCCACACGGTCGCCGCGACGAGTGCAACGAGGCCAGCAACGAGCCAGACCACGAACCAAATCCAACTGATTGGAATCCCGATCGAGTGCGCGGCCAAATGGTCGTCGGCCACGGCTCTGAGCGCGCGACCGGTCTTGGTGCGCTGAAAGAAGACCGCGAGGCCGGCGACCAGGACGCCCGCGATCAATGCGCCCCAGACATCCAGCTTGTTGACCAGAATCCCGCCCGGGAACAGGCCTTCAAACAAGAACCAGGCGTCGGTCGGGAACAGCCGCAACGGGTAGACATCCGATCCGAAGATCATCTCCGCGGCGCCCTCGATGACGAATGTCACGCCGATCGTCGACATGAACAGCGTCAAGCCGTCCTGATTGACGAGAGGTCCGATCACGAATCGCTCGATCAGCCAAGCGGTTGCCGCCATGATCACGGCGGCAAAGCCGATAGCGAGGATGACCGCGACCCAAAGCGGAAGGCCGTTGGCGACCAGGAGGTCGAGGGCGCGAACCAGCGCCAATCCCGCGAGCAACACCATGGCTCCCTGCGCATAGTTGAATACGCCGGATGCCTTGAAGATCAGCACGAAGCCGAGTGCGACCAGCGAATAGAGCACGCCGGACATCAATCCGCCGATCAGGACCTCGAGAAACTGACCCAGTGCGATCATGGACGCACCTCAATGCGCGACGCCAAGATATGCGTCGATGACGGCTTGACTTCTCTTCACTTCATCAGGCGTGCCGTCGGCGATCTTCACGCCGTGATCAAGCACCGCCACGCGGTCCGACAGATCCATGACCACGGCCATGTCGTGCTCGATCAGGGCAATGGTCGTGCCGTAATGGTTGTTCACATCAATGATGAACCGCGACATGTCCTCCTTCTCCTCCAGGTTCATGCCTGCCATCGGCTCGTCCAGGAGCAGAAGGTCGGGCTCCATCGCCAGAGCGCGACCGAGTTCGACACGCTTCTGCAAGCCGTATGGCAGACGCCCGACCGGTACCTTGCGGATTGTCTCGATCTCCAGGAAGTCGATGATCTCCTCGACCTTGCGCCGATGCTCGATCTCCTCTGCGAGGGCAGGGCCATAACGCAGCAGTTGCCACAACAGCCCCCGGCGTACCTTCAAGGTGCGGCCTGCCATGATGTTGTCGAGCGCGCTCATGCCCTTGAACAGGGCGACATTCTGAAAGGTGCGCGCGATGCCGCCGCGCGCCGCCTCGAACGGCTGCATTTTGGACCGGGTGCTTCCCTTGAAGGTGATGGCGCCATGGTTGGGATGATAGAACCCGTTGACGACGTTCAGCATTGAGGTTTTGCCGGCGCCGTTGGGGCCGATGATGGCGCGAATTTCGCCTTTTTTGACGTTGAACGAGACGTCCCGCAACGCCTTGACGCCGCCGAAGGCCAGTGCCACGCCCTCGACCTGCAGCAGGATTTCGTTGGCGTTTGGCGCTCTCATGCTGCTCTTCCCAGCGATTCTGCCGGACCGATGATTTGCATGTCGCGAATCTCGACTCGTGCCGCGATCGTGCCCTTCCGGCCATCCTCAAACGTGACTTCCGTGGAAATGTCGGCGTCATGCGCTCCGTTGTAGAGTGCCGTGACCAACGACGCATAGCGTTCGGCAATGAAGCGGCGGCGCACTTTCTGCGTGCGGGTCAGCTCGCCGTCATCCGCGTCGAGCTCCTTGTGCAGAATGAGGAAGCGGCGAATCTGGGCGCCGGCAAGCACCGTTTCCCCGGCCAGGGAGCGGTTCACCGCGGCGACGTCTTTGGCGACCATCTCGTAGACCAGCGGATGGCCGGCAAGCTCCTGATAGGACCCGTAGGCGACGTTGTTGCGTTCCGCCCAATTCGCGACCGCGACCGGGTCGATGTTGAGCATGGCGCATACGAACTCTCTGGAGTCACCGAACGTGATCGCTTCCTTGATATTGGGATAGAACTTCAGCTTGTTCTCAAGGTACTTGGGAGCAAACATCGTGCCGTCAGCCAATCGACCGACGTCCTTCGCACGATCGATGATCTTCAGATGCCCGGTCTTCTCGTCGAAAAAGCCCGCGTCGCCGGTCCTGACGTATCCATCGGACGTCATCGCTTCCGCGGTCTTTGCCTGATCCTTGAAATATCCGAGGAACATGCCGGGCGAGCGAAACTGCACTTCGCCCGATTCCGCGATGCGGATGGCGACGTTGGGCGCCGGCGGACCAACCGTATCCGGGTAGATCTCGCCATCGGGCTGACACGTTACATAGAGGAACGCTTCGGTCTGGCCGTAGAGCTGTTTCAGGTTCAGTCCGATGGCGCGGTAGAACGCAAACAGATCCGGACCGATCGCTTCACCTCCGGTGTATGCGACGCGCACCTGAGACAGGCCCAGAACGTTCTTGAGAGGCTCGTAGACCAGCCAGCGTCCCAGCGCATAGAGCAATCGGCCTGACAGCGGCACCGGACGTCCCGTCAAGACTTGCTCGCCATACCACCGCGCGACGTCCAGAAAGTAGCTGAACAATCGCCGCTTGATCGGCGCTGCGTCCTCCATCCGGACCATCAGCCGCGTCAGCATGGCCTCGTAACCGCGTGGCGGGGCCAGGTAGAAGGTTGGCCCTATCTCATGCCGATCCTGTTCGATTGTGTTGCTGCTCTCGGGGCACGCCATGCAGAATCCAGCCACGAGGCCTTGCGCATAGCTGACGTAATGATCGCCCGCCCAAGCCAGCGGCAGATATGCCAGTACCACGTCCTTGTCGGTCAACTTGTCGAACCGCGTGGTGTCGGTTGCAGCATCGATGCAGCCTCGCGCCGACAGCATGACGCCCTTGGGCGCGCCGGTCGTTCCCGAGGTGTAGAGGATGATCGCGATGTCCGAACCGTTGCCGGCCCGAATGGATTCATCGATCCGTTCGCCAAGCGCCGGGTCGGCTGCAAGCGCGGTGCGGCCGTCATTGATGATATCGCCGATTGCGATCAGTCGGCCGTGGTCGTAGCCGTCGATTCCGCGCGGTTCGTCGTAGATAATCCTGTTGAGTTGCGGCAGTCGGTCGGACACCGACAGAACCTTGTCGACCTGCTCCTGATCCTGCGCGGCGACCAGCGTCGCCTCGGCGTGAGCGAGAACAAAAGCGAGCTCATCAGCCACTGCATCGGAATAGACCGGAACGGGGATTGCGCGCAGCGTCTGCGCTGCCATCATGGTCCAGTAAAGCTTCGGCCGATTGGAGCCGACGACCGCGATTGTCTCGCCCGGCCGCAAGCCAAGGCGATGCAAGCCGGCAGCATAGCTACGAATGATCTCGGCAACCTCAGCCCAGGTCCAGCTCTGCCAGATGCCAAGGTCCTTATGCCGGAACGCTGGCCGCGCGCCAAATTGTGCCGTGTTTCGCAGCAGCAATTTGGGAAACGTATCATACGATCCGTCGCCGGCCATGTCGGTCTCGATCCAAAAACCGAAGCGTTGGTTCGCTCCTGTTATGGTGATGCCTGCCCCATTTTTGGGTAACAGACATGCGAGTGCCGCATGGTCCGAGATTACAGCGAATCGAAAGTCCGACAAGTGCCAGATTGATAGGTCGCGTTTTTGCCGCGGCCGCGCGCGGCAGAGATAGGTCTACCGACTGCCAATTCGCCGAAGGTGATCCGGCCGCCACCAGACGGACATTGCGGCGCGAAGACGCTGGTCGGCTCTCAAGAGGTAACCCCAATGCTTCGGAGAGCTCACGTCCGTCGGGTGGTCCCGAGAAGCGGACCGAAGTCCTGCACCACTCAGGTTTCGAGGGCGACCGGAAACCGATTGCCGATCAGCTACGCGGCCGCCCTCGTTGCGACCCATGGAGGGCCGTCTAACCGCGTTGGCTTCGCCGTGCCGGATGGGGAGGTCGGATCAGGCGACTTGACGATGGCCGCTTCGTTTGCCGGTGGCGCGCCATGACAAACTTGCCGCCACCAGGGTGCCCTGCGAACCGCCCCCGACATGACAGTATCGCGTTGGCGCCAATGTGCCTGGCATGACGGCTGTCATTTCAAACAACATTTCAAACAACGCAACGGGAAAACAGCAAATCCATCTCCCTTGCGGGGAGATGGATTGCGTGACTACGTGTGCGCCACGAACCAATCATCCAAGAGGAAAATCCGCATGTCCCAAGGAAAGCGCATCGTTCTGGCTTCGCGCCCGCACGGCGAGCCCACGTCGGCCAATTTCAGGCTCGAGGACTACACGCCGCCGGCACCGGGTGCGGGCGAGGTGCTGCTCCGCACCATCTGGCTGTCGCTCGATCCCTATATGCGCGGCCGCATGAACGACGGCCCGTCCTACGCCGCGCCGGTGCCGGTCGATGGCGTGATGGAAGGCGGCACGGTGAGCGAGGTGATCGCGTCCAACAATCCGGGCTTTGCCAAGGGTGACATCGTGCTGTCGCGCGCGGGCTGGCAGACCCATGCGCTGTCCGACGGCAAGGGGCTTGCCAAGATCGATCCCAAGATCGCGCCGATCTCGACCGCCGTCGGCGTGCTCGGCATGCCCGGCATGACCGCCTATACCGGCCTGCTCGAGATCGGCAAGCCGCAACCGGGCGAGACGGTGGTGGTTGCCGGCGCCTCCGGCGCGGTCGGATCGGCGGTCGGCCAGATCGCGAAGATCAAGGGCGCGCGTGCGGTCGGCATCGCCGGCGGCAAGGACAAGTGCGACTATGTCACCAGGGAGCTCGGCTTCGATGCCTGCCTCGATCATCGCGATCCGGATCTGGCGGCGAAATTGAAGGAAGTCTGCCCGAAGGGCATCGACGTCTACTTCGAGAATGTCGGCGGCGCCGTGTTCGAGGCGGTCTATCCGCAGCTCAACGCTTTTGCGCGCGTGCCGGTGTGCGGCCTGATCGCGCACTATAACGATCGCGAAGCGCGAGCACCGAAATGGGCTTCGTCGATCATGTTCGCGATCCTGACCAAGCGGCTGACCTTCCGCGGCTTCATCGTCAGCGACTTCGCCGCCATGCACGGCGACTTCCTCCGCGACATGTCGCAGTGGGTGCGCGAGGGCAAGGTCAAGTACAAGGAGTTCGTGACCGAGGGCCTGGACAGCGCGCCGGAGGCCTTCATGGGCCTGCTCAAGGGCGCCAATTTCGGCAAGCAGCTGGTCCGGGTCGGGCCGGACAAGGCCTGAGTTAGAAGCCCCGGAAGCTCCCATTCCGCGCAACAAAGTGTCAAAAGCGCCACAATGGCGGGGGATTTGGGGGCCTTTTGGCCCCCATTTGCTTGACGGAGACCCGCAGCAATTGATTCAATGTAGCTATATTTCAGGTGTAGCCATGATTTTTGAAGCTATTGTTTTCGGGGTCATTCTCCTCGCCGTCGGCTATTGGGCGACCATGTTCGTCATGGGCCGCCGCGACGACGTCTTGCACGGAAAATTCGTCGAGGAGCGGCCGGACACGACGCCGGTCCGCTTCATTCCGCACGTATCTCGCGCACGGCCCGCGCCGGCGGCACCACAGCCCGACAAGGATTCGCTGCACGCGCTGCTTACCGTGATCAAGCAGGACCTGCACGACGCGGCGCGGAGCTGACGCGGCTCAGGCCGGCTCCTTGCCGAGCAGCATGTCCAGGTCGACATCGACCTGGCCCTTCGCCCTGACGTGGCGGACCTCGAAACTGTCGGGCTGGAATCGGTATTCGACGAGACCGGTTTCCTTGATGCCGATCACCTCCTGCCGCGCGTCGGAGATGACGAAGCCGGCCGAGGGCGCCCAGACGTGTCTGACATGCTCGAACGTGTAGTCGCGGCGCTGGTGCACATGGCCGCTGCCGACCAGGCGCCAATCGACCTTGCCGAGCATCTCGATCAGGCGGCGCCGCGCCGGCTGCGGGACGAAGCGGATCGCGGTCTCGGCGCGCTCGGCATCGTAGGGCAGGTCGAGATAGAGCGGCTTGTGCAGGAACAGCGCGACCGGCCTGCCGACGGCCTTGTCGAGCGCGCCTGCGAGCCAGTCGAACTGCTCGGCCTCGCTGTCGAGGCCGGTGTTCATGATCAGCGAATTCAGCCCGATGAAGCACCAGCCGGCAGCGTCGAAATGCCAGCGGTCCTCGCCGAGCACCGAGGTGAAGGCGCCGCGCGTCTCCTCGGTCGGCAGTTGCGTCGGTGGCGCGCCGACCGCGGTCGGATTGTCGCCGATGTCGTGATTGCCCGGCAGATAGAGACAATCGACCGGCAGCGCGTTGTGCAGCTCCTTGGCGAAGGCGAGGTCGTCGCGGCTGGTCGGGCCGTCGAACGAGACGTCGCCGGAGTTGAGCACGAGATCGGGACGCGTCGCGTCGATGTGCTCGCTGACGCGATGAAAGTTATCGATCAGCGGCTTGAAGCGGCGCGCGAGATGGGTGTCGGAGATCTGTGTCAGGCGAAATTGGGGCATGCATCGCTCCTTTCGGCCGGAGCATAGGTCGGCGCGAAGTCGGAACAATGACGATTTCGCCGTCTTATTCGATGCTCTGTTTGATGCCTTGTTTGATGTTTTGTTTGGTTTTGCGCCTTGGCACGGTCGCTGGATCGCCAGTTGCCGCACCGACGCAACGAGCCTTGCCGTCACCATGCCGAGCACGCCGCTGCCCGGGCCGCGTCGTCGAGGATCGGGGAGATGGTGCGCATCGCGTCAACCGTGAGGGGCTGAAACCGCCATTGGTCCTGGGAGTTGGTCACCCGGGCTCGGATCACGGTTCAACGGGTTACCGCGCACGCTTCATTGTGTTGGGCGCGAGTGGCGGCTAAGAGGGCGGCGGGCGCCCGCGGCTGAGGGAGATTTTGATGTCGGTTCAAATGGTTCTGCTACCGGTCTTCATCCAGATCGGGCTCACCTTCGCGCTGTTGTTCGCCATGGCGACGAGGCGCACGAGGGCGCTGACGAGCGGCGAGACCAAGATCGCCGACATCGCGCTGCGCGAGCCGAACTGGCCGGCCCAGGCCACCAAGTTCGGCAACTGCTTCGCCAACCAGTTCGAGCTGCCGATCCTGTTCTATGTCCTGATCGCTATTGCGCTGCCGCTGCGCCGTGCCGATCTGTTCATCGTGCTGATGTCCTGGGTGTTCGTGGTGACGCGGTTTGCCCATGCCGGCGTGTTCGTCACCTCCAACGACGTGCGGCCGCGCTCGCTCGTCTGGTTCGCCGGCGCGCTGGTGCTGGCAGCCATGTGGCTGTATTTCGCGCTCAGACTGCTGCTGCTGATCTGATGCGCCCAACCGAAAGAGATCAATGACCCCCGCTGCCCGGCTTTCCGCCGCGATCGAGCTGATCGCCACCATCGACGCACAGCGCATTCCCGCGGCGAAAGCGCTGAAGGAATGGGGTACCGCGCACCGTTATGCCGGCTCCGGCGATCGCGCCGCGATCTCCGGTCTGATCTGGGACGTGCTGCGCCGGCAATCCTCCGCCGCCTATTTGATGGATGACGCCAGCGCGCGGTCGCGCGTGCTCGGCATGCTCAAGCTCGAACGCGGCATGGACATCGCCACGATCCAGGCGCTGTGCGACGGCGGCCGGTTCGCGCCGGATCCGCTGACCGCGACCGAGGAGGCCGCATTGGCCTCGCGCTCGCTCAGGGATGCGCCGGCGCATGTCGCGGGCGATTATCCGGACTGGCTCGACCCGCATCTGGCAAGGGTGTTCGGCGACGACCGCGCGGCGGAAGCGACCGCGATGGCGAGCCGCGCGCCGCTCGATCTGCGCGTCAACACGCTGCGCGGCAAGCGCGAGAAGGTGCTGCCGCGGCTGTCGCATCTCGGTGCCAAGGAAACGCCGTGGTCGCCGCTCGGCCTGCGCATCGAGCTCGGCGCCGACGCGCGCAATCCGGGCATCCATGCCGAGGAGGATTTCATCAAGGGTGCCGTCGAGGTCCAGGACGAGGGCTCGCAGCTCGCCGCGCTGTTCTCGGCGGCCAAGCCCGGCGAGCAGGTAATCGACCTCTGCGCCGGCGCCGGCGGCAAGACGCTGGCGGTGGCGGCGATGATGCAGGGCAAGGGCCGGCTGATCGCGACCGACAGCGACAAGCGCCAGCTTGCGCCGATCCATGAGCGGCTGTCGCGCGCCGGCGTGCACAATTGCGATGTGCGCACGCCGCGCGGCGAGGAGGAGGTGCTGTCCGACATCAAGGCGTCCGCAGACCTCGTGCTGATCGACGCGCCCTGCACCGGCACCGGCACCTGGCGCCGCAATCCCGACGCCAAATGGCGCATGCGCCCCGGCGCGCTCGAGGTGCGGCTGAAGGATCAGGCCGAGGTGCTGGAGCGCGCCGCGCCGCTGGTGAAGGGCGGCGGACGGATCGCCTACATCACCTGCTCGGTGCTCTCCGAAGAGAACGGCGAGCAGGTCAGGGCCTTCATCGCGCGGCATCCGGAGTTTTCCGTGCAGCCGCCGGAGCAGACCGCATCGGTGCTGTGGGACAAGGCCGAGGCCTTTGCCGAGGCTGCGCTGCAGTCGGCCGAGGGCCTGCTGATGACGCCGCGACGGACCGGCACGGATGGGTTCTTCGTCTCGGTGTTGAAGAAGGCGTAACAGCGATCGTCATTCCGGGGCGTCCGTAGGACGAACCCGGAATCTCGAGGTTCCGGGTTCAATGCTTACGCATTGCCCCGGAATGACGAAATCCACATCATGAGTGCCCGCAATCATACGCCGCACCAACTGCCGTCGGCGTCCTGCTCGCCACGATGACCCAGTACAGCAACGCGCAGGCGCTGATCGCGGCACCCAGGACGCAGACGCCGGGCCAGCCGGCGGCCGCATAGGCCATCGTCGAGGTGATCGCGCCAAAACCTGTTCCGATCGAATAGAACACCATGTAGCCACCGACCAGCCGGCTCGCCGCGTCGGGGCGCGCGGCGACGATCAGGCTCTGGTTGGTGACATGGATCGCCTGCACCGCGAAGTCGATCATCAGCACGCCGGCTAGCACCAGCCATAGCGAGGTGTTGAGGCAGGCGATCGGCACCCAGCCGGCGAGCATCAGCAGCAGCGACAAGCCGGTGGTGCGCTGCCCCCAGCCGCGATCGGCGAGCCGGCCGGAATTGCGCGCCGCCAGCGCGCCGGCGAGACCGGCGATGCCGAGCATCCCGATGGTGGTGTGCGACAGCGAGAGCGGAGGTGCCGCGAGCGGCAGCACGACCGAGCTCCAGAACACGCTGAAGCTTGCGAAGATCAAGAGCGCGAACACCGCGCGCTCGCGCAAGACGTGCTCCTCGACAAACAGCGCGACCGTCGAACGCAACAGCTTGGCGTAGGACGATCCGGCCATCGGCTGCGGCGCATGCCGTGGCAGCGCGCGCGCCAACAGCGCCGCCAGCACCAGCGTCAGCGCGGCCGAGGTGAGATAGACGACGCGCCAGCCGCCGAGATCGGCCAGCGCGCCGGCGGCAAAACGTGCCAGCAGGATGCCCGAAACCACGCCGCTGGTGACGGTGCCGATGGTGCGGCCGCGGTCGGCCGGCGCTGCCAGCGTCGCGGCGTAGGCGACCAGCACCTGGATCACGACGGCGAGCAGCCCGACCAGCACCATGCCGACAAGCAGCACCGGGGCGTTCGGCGCGGTGCCGACGATGGTGAGCGCGATCGCCGACAGCACGGTCTGGCCGACGATCAGCCTGCGGCGGTCCCAGAGGTCGCCGAGCGGCACGATCAGCATCAGGCCGAAGGCGTAGCCGACCTGGGTCAGCGTCACGACGCCGCCGATCACCGCCGGCGCGATGGCGAGATCCAGCGCCATGGTATCCAGCAGCGGCTGCGCGAAATAGATGTTGGCGACGCTCAGCCCGCAGGCGACGGCGAACAGCAGCACGACGGCGGGCGACAGAGCGCGAGCCGTGGTGTCGCCGGGCTTGTCGTTTGTCTTGTGATGGTCCTCGGCCGGCCGGACCTCAGCCATGATCTGGTTCGTCATCTTGCCTCCGCTGCAACTCGCAATCTGGTCTCATCATGAGACCAGTTGCGTGAAGCACTGTCTAGTCCTATTTTAGAACCAGTTCGGAATCGTGATCGAGAAAGGTTGGCCGCGATGAAGCGGACCGGATTCGCCAAAGCGGAATGCCCGGTGGCGCGCGCGCTGGATGCGATCGGCGACTGGTGGTCGCTCCTGATCGTGCGCGACGCGTTCGACGGCCTGCGCCGGTTCGGCGACTTCCAGAAGAATCTCGGCATCGCCAAGGGCATGCTGACGACGCGGCTGCGCACGCTGATCGAGCTCGGCGTGCTCGAGCAGGTCGCGGCCTCCGACGGCAGCGCCTATCAGGAATATGTGCTGACCAGGCGGGGCCACGACCTGTTCCCGATCGTGGTCTCCTTGCGGCAATGGGGCGAGGCGCATCTTTACGCCCGCGGCGAGCCGCATTCAGTGCTGCTCGACCAGGCCGGGCAGGCGGTCGGGCAACTCGTGCTGCCGTCGAGGAGCGGCAAGCCGCTGGGCTGGGCGGACACGAAGGTGAGGAAGGTGGCGCGGCGGCGGTGAGTGCGTGTTAGCGGCTACTTCGTTGCCGGTCTCCGCAAACACTGTCGTCATCCTGAGGTGCGCGCCGGGCGGTGCGCCAGCAACGCGCGGCGAGCCTCGAAGGATGGGGATGGAGCCGGGCTGTCGCCCTTCGAGACGCGCTACGCGCTCCTCAGGGTGACGGGAGACAACGGGGTTGCTCTTCAATCCACAATAAACAGCGTCGCCCCCGTCTTGGTCGACGAACGGTGCGCGGCGTCGCCGAAGTCGGAGACCTGGTAGCTCATGCCCGGCTTCAGCGTGAACCTGCGGCCGTCGCGCAGCTCGGTGTCGAGCTCGCCCGCGACGACGTAGAGCACATGGCCGCGATCGCACCAGTGATCGGCGAGGTAGCCCGGCGAATATTCCACCATCCGGACCCGCAGCTCGCCGATGTTGAGCGTGCGCCACAACGCCTGTCCGGTCTCGCCGGGATGCACTGAAGGCTCGACGTTGCTCCAGTCGGTGACGGTGAAGGGCAGGGGCGGGATTTTCATGGGCTGGATCCTGACGTTCTGTGGCTCTACGCGTCTGCATCTCCAAATGCCGGCGTCATCCCCGCGCAACGGCGAAGCCGTTGTCGCTGGAGGTGCGCGTCGAGCGGTGCGCAAGAACGCTCGACGGGCCTCGAAGGACGGGGATGGAGCCGGGCTGTCGCCCTTCGAGGGCCGCTGAAGAAGCGGCTACCTCCAGCGACAAAGGCGAAGCCTTTGCGCGGGGGTGACGGGAGAGAGCAGGAGTGGCGCAGCAGCTTAATGCACCAGATGGTTCGCCGAGCCCTGCCGGATCTTCCCCTCGTCATCCAGCCGCAGATACTCGCAGATCTTCTTGCCGCGTTCGTTCTGGTAGAACACGACGACGCTGTCGGGCGAGACATAGAGGTCGATCAGCTCGAAATGCAGCTCGGGCAATTTCGCCAGCGCCGCGCTCCAATAGGCCCGCAAGCTGGCCTTGCCGCGCACCGTGCCTGACGCGCCGAAGCCGAGCGGTGGGATCCGGTCCGAGGTCATCTCGGCATCCTCGGCATACATCGCCAGCACGCGCTCGAGATCGCGCGCATTCCAGGCGGCGACCCAGTCGCGGCCGAGCGCGGTGAGGCGGGATGGCTCGTGAAAATCCGGCATTGGTTTCCTCCATGCGGCTCATGGCCAAATTAGGTCAATAATACTGACCTATATGGATTTGTCCATGCCCAAAGAAGAATGTGGGCGCCCCTTCGAGCGCGGTTGCGGGGGCGGGCGCCGTCGCGTATCTGCTTGCCATGACAGCCCAGCACACAGCCCGCGAACCGTCGACGCCCTCCGTGGCCTCGGCGCATGACAAGATTCTGATTGTCGATTTCGGCAGCCAGGTGACGCAACTGATCGCCCGCCGCGTCCGCGAGATGGGCGTCTATTCCGAGATCGTGCCGTTCCAGAAGGCGGAGGCCGCCTTCAAGGAGATGAAGCCGAAGGCGGTGATCCTCTCCGGCGGTCCGGAATCGGTGCATGAAACCGGTTCACCGCGCGCGCCGCAGCTGATCTTCGAGTCGGGCGTTCCCGTGCTCGGCATCTGCTACGGCCAGATGACGCTCGCGGCCCAACTCGGCGGCGAGGTCGAGGGCGGGCACCACCGCGAGTTCGGCCGCGCCGATGTCGAGGTGAAGACCGACAGTCAGCTGTTCGAGGGCATCTGGGGCCACGGCGAAAAGCACCAGGTGTGGATGAGCCATGGCGACCGCATCACCAGGATGCCGCCCGGCTTCTCCGTCGCCGGCACCTCGCCGAATGCGCCGTTCGCGATCATCCAGGACGAGACGCGCAAATATTACGGCCTGATGTTCCATCCCGAGGTGGTGCACACGCCCGATGGCGCCAAGCTCTTGCGCAACTTCGTGCGCAAGGTCGCGGGGCTGACCGGCGACTGGACCATGCGCGCGTTCCGCGAGGAGGCGATCGAGAAGATCCGCGCCCAGGTCGGCAAGGGCAAGGTGATCTGCGGCCTGTCCGGCGGCGTCGATTCCGCCGTCGCGGCGGTCCTGATCCACGAGGCGATCGGCGACCAGCTCACCTGCGTGTTCGTCGATCATGGCCTGCTGCGGCTCGACGAGGCCAAGACCGTCGTCGACCTGTTCCGCAACCACTACAACATCCCGCTGGTCCACGTGGACGCGTCGAAGCAGTTTCTGGGTGAGCTCGAAGGCGTCACCGATCCCGAGGTGAAGCGCAAGACCATCGGGCGTCTGTTCATCGACGTGTTCGAGGCGGAAGCCAAGAAGATCGGCGGCGCGCAGTTCCTGGCGCAGGGCACGCTCTATCCCGACGTGATCGAGAGCGTCTCCTTCACCGGCGGCCCGTCGGTGACCATCAAGTCGCACCACAATGTCGGCGGCCTCCCGGCCCGCATGAACATGAAGCTGGTCGAGCCGCTGCGCGAATTGTTCAAGGACGAGGTGCGCGTGCTCGGCCGCGAGCTCGGCCTGCCCGAAGTGTTCGTCGGCCGCCACCCGTTCCCGGGCCCGGGCCTTGCGATCCGCTGCCCCGGCGACATCACCCGGGAAAAGCTCGACATCCTGCGCAACGCGGATGCGGTCTATATCGACCAGATCCGCAAGCACGGCCTCTATGATGCGATCTGGCAGGCTTTTGCGGTGCTGCTGCCGGTGAAGACCGTCGGCGTCATGGGTGACGGCCGCACCTACGAATACGTCGTGGGCCTCCGCGCCGTCACCTCGACCGACGGCATGACCGCCGACTTCTACCAGTTCGACATGAAGTTCTTAGGGGAGACCGCGACGCGCATCATCAACGAGGTGAAGGGCGTGAACCGCGTGGTGTACGACGTGACCAGCAAGCCGCCGGGGACGATTGAGTGGGAGTAGGGGGCAAAATAGCCGAGGCCTTAGGCCGAAACGAGACACTCATTTCGCACGAATCCTAGGGTTGGCGAATAGTGGCGAGGGAAGCAGACTTTCCAGCGACCGTGATCAAGGCGCTGGCCGAGCGGGTAGGGCACCGCTGCTCATTTCCAGATTGCAATGCGTCGACGATCGGTCCAAGTGCAGAGTCGGCGACTAGTATCGCAAAGACAGGAATGGCCTGTCACATCTATGCGGCAGCGGACGGTCCGGCTGCACGTCGAACAGGCCGTAGCAAAAGTATCGACGAACTGCGTTCGATCGAAAACGGCATCTGGATGTGTTATCGGCATGGCAAACTCATCGACACCGATGAATGTAGCTACACGCCGCAATTGTTGAGTGACTGGCGGCGGCTCGCAGAGCATCGTGCGAGATTGCGACACGAACTGGGGCGCGAACTTAGTAGCGACGATATGTCCGGCGAAGCTCTGGCGAAGGTCGCCATCGCGATCTACGTGCCAGAACTGACACGCGAGATCACAGAGGCCATTCAAGTCAGTGATCTCAGCGGTGTCTGGGGGGCGCAAACGGCATTGGCGGTGCGTGACTTTGTGATCGAGATTGGCCGCAACGCAATGACACATGGCCGAGCGAATAGCTTCCAACTGACAATTGCCGCACACACTGTCGTCCTATCTGACGACGGCGCACCATTCTCGCTAGAAAACCTGCTCGCATCTGGCAGTCCTCGAGGCGGCACTACATCTCTCAAGCAAATGCAGAAGCGACTGCCCAACTTGGTGGTCTCTTATGCTCGGCAAGAGGCGCGCAACGTGATCACGATCGCCTCGACCAGTGCAATCGACGAAATGCTATCAACGAATCCCTGCACAACCGACTTCTTCGGCGCGATGTCCTCCGTTAGGGCTGCAATGGAATTCATCGAGACGCGTCCGGAGTGCGGTACGATTTTCCTTCGGCCGAGGTGGGGCTCACTCTCTTACAGCGATCTCGGAAGTCTCGCTTGGGCAATAGATGCCTATGGATTCCGCCAACGTGACATTGCATTGATCCTCGAGCCGCATTCTGAAGGGATTCTGGAGGTCATCGCTGAGACAATGCCAAATGTTCGCGTCATCAAAATTCGACATTAGTTCCCGAGAGTGGACTGCAAGCACCGCCCGCATGGGCAGAGTGGTATCCAGACTTTTCCGTGAGCGCCTCACATCTCGTCCCGCATGTTGCCCTGCTCATGCGGACTATGTTGCCGACCTGCCCAATGCGCTGGATGCGAGTTTCGATCGAACGTACCCAAGCCATTTTTCGTACCACCACCAATCGCCAGGCCGTAGCTCGACGCCAAATTGGTGAACAGGATTCTTTGCATCGGCGCTCTTCCACAGGAGTTGATGGGCATGCTGATTGAATCCTCGATGCCCTTCGCGACGCACAATGTCGATAATGTCTTTGGGCTTGTACTTCTTGCGCTCCGCCTCCTTGATCAGTACGCGTGCGATCTCCTGACCTTCCGCGGTGTTTGGTCGAATGAACTCGATAACTTGGTCCGCCTTTCCCTTTGAATTGACCGAACGTTCTATGTAAGCAACGCGATAGGCGTACTTTGGATCTCTAATGACTTCGTCCGACAGATTGTCTTCGTAGGCGGTATGCGCTGCGATCAAATGGGTAGGCAAGTCGGTATCCTTGAGCAACAGGTCGCGCTGGTTCTTGGCAATGCCGGCAAATTGCAAGGCTATTCCGAGTTCACGGTCGAGGCCGTATTCCGCGCCGAACATTGATTGGAGTGCAGTGTTGAAGTTCAGGCAGCAAGCTTGCAATTTGGCGCTGATATAGTCGTCGATTCGACGCGTCATCTGATGCTCGATCTCATGGCGGATGCCGATGAGGAATCTGAGGTTCGCCTTTGTGGCAGCGTCGAGCGGACAGTTGGTGTCGTCAAGGCACATTTCCAGTTCCCAATGCTTCTCGGCCCCGTGACGTGTCCTTAGAATTTCACCGGTTCTCCGATCGCGATACCGATAGTCGACTCCAAGACGCCTGAAATGTGCGTGCATCAAGTATGTCCAAGCGATCACCGCTGTGACGATGAAGACTTCAGACTTAAAGTAGGAGCGGGGGTTATTGAAACCTTGCACTGCATGAAGCATCGCTTCGCGGGCCTTGATCAATAGTTCATCACCAACTATGTGAAGACCGCTGCCGTCAACGTTAGGCCATGCCTCAAGGAATGCGGCCAGTTCCTCTGTCGTGGCTGGCGCTACAGTGCCATGGGTCTTGCCGTCGCGAATATCTTTAATCCTCCCATGATTGATCGAGCGAGTAGGTCGCGTAAAATACGCTAAAATGTCCTGATCTGTTTTTCGCGGGGCAGCTGCCATCATTGCCTTGATGATCGCAACCTCGCCACGCTCAAGTCGATTCGTCGGATTTCCTGGCATTGCTTTGCAATAGATAAGAATCGGGAATCGTCTTCGCTACAATCATTGATTGTGCAGCCAATATGTTCAAGCCTAACTTAACGAAACCCGAATTTTGCGAGATCATCGAAGGGATGTCTCCCCTCGATATTGCTCGATTTCTGTACTGCCAGGAAATCGCGGGCGCTCACCTCGCGGTGGGCAAGTTCGAGGATATGTTGATCTCAGCGATGCATACGTGTGATCGAGTTAGGCTGGAAAAGGCCCTTGGGTCGGACAAGGACCACTGGGAGCGGTCTTTGTCCAAGCGCTCTTTGCTGCAAGGCTCTACGCTCGGATCGTTGATTAAGATCCTTGAGCGGCATGGGGTGCAAGGCGCAGATATAGCCTATCTCAAATGGATAAAGGACAAACGAGATTACTTTGTCCATCGCTTGTTTCATGACGGCGCATGGCCTGGTGATCTGGATGAGGACGGCTGTCGAACGATGAGGCGGAGGCTTCTCGCGATTCAGCTCTGGCTATCGCGGGCAGAGAGAAACATTTGGCTGATCTTTGAGCGAGCCGGTTTCGTTGAACTTGACCATCTGGAAGATGGCGGTCTTTTGGCCACCAACATGGGCATATACGATCTATTGGAGGCCGATACTCAGAGCGCCGACGAGGATTTTTGATGGCCACTTCCGGCGTGTCGGTTGGATTTGCCTTCAACACAAATCAAATCCCGCTTCACCACCTGCGACAAATCACCCCGACTGGCAACTCACCAAAACCTGTCAATCTGCGAATAAGAAAATATTCCGCTTGGCGTTTGACCCAACTCAGATGTTCAATATGCGCGTCTCACCCGACACGAGGGGCGGATCGCGATCGTCACGAACGCGGGTCGAGATGCGGTGGACGCTGAATGCGCGACTGACGAGTGCGCGTGAGGCGGACGGCGAAGTCGTGTGGTCCTGACGCCCTAGTGGCAGGTGTCTCTTCACATTGCGCGGTGCGCGTGGCGAAGACGGTGACAAAAAAGCCTGGTCTCGCCGGGGAGAGCACGAAGTAAGCCGCACAACCATCGCGCAGGGAAAGCCGGGTTGTTTCCGGTTACACCTGTGGTCCTACCCCCGAGCTTTCTACCCATTGCTCGGGGCCCATGGGTGCGATCGGCGCCCGGCTTTCCCTGCGCCCTCTATTCTCAACGAGGGTGAAACCAAGAGCAAAGCTCGGACGGTTCAGTCGCGAGAATGCGGTTTCATGCCCGCGCGCCGGCTGAAGCGGGCAGGGCGGATCGGCCGGGGAGGCGTGATGCACCACATCGATCATCGAACCATGGATGAGCTACGCAGGCAGCAGGCCGGCGGCGCGATAGCTGTCGATCAAGGAGTCGTAGAGCGAAATATCGGAGCGGCTTCTGGCGACGAGCTGCGCGCCGGCGACGGCGGCGAAGATGGCGCGGGCGCGCTGTTCGCTCTTTCTCGAACTGACCAGACCCGCGGCCACCAACAGCTTGCTCAGCCACGCCACGTTGACGTCGGCAAAGGTCTGGACTTCCTTCTTCACTGCGTCCGGCAGGTCGTCGACTTCCGCCGACATGAAGCTGCAGAGGCACATGCGATTGTTGTTCTCGAGCGCCTTGCGAAACACATCGGGATATCGACGCAGGCATCGGACAGGATCGGCCGCTTCTGCCAGCATCGCCTCGAGTTGGGCGGCGGTGTCCTCCCAGTAGCGCCGCGCGACGGCCACGCCGAGATCGGCCTTGCTCGGAAAATGGTGATAGATGCTGGCGGCCTTGATCCCGACTTCGTCCGCCAGATCACGGAAATTCAAGCCGCCATAGCCGCGGGCCTGCGCGGTCCGCTTTGCCGCCGCCAGGATGGCCTCCCGAGAGCTTGAACTCACTTCGTCGCCTCACTGCTTCGTTATCTACCAAGTGACAGATAGGCGTTGACCGGTCCGATTTGAAGGCTAGTTTGAACCTACCAAGTGACAGGTAGACACAGGAGTCCTGATGAAGATTTACGATTGGCCAACCGGCCCATATCCGGCCCGCGTTCGCATCGCCCTGGCCGAGAAGAACCTGCGGTCGCACGTGGAGTTCGTATTGGTCGATCTCTACAAGGGCGAGCACAAGCAGCCCGAATTCCTCGCCAAGAACTACTCCGGCACGCTGCCGGTGCTCGAACTCGACGACGGGACCTTCATTGGCGAGTGCACGGCCATTACCGAGTACCTTGACGCGCTCGATGGCGCGCCGACGCTGACCGGCAGGACGCCGCGCGAAAAGGGTGTGATCCACATGATGAGCAAGCGCGCCGAACTGGAAGTGCTCGATGCCATCAGTGTCTATTTCCACCACGCCACGCCGGGTCTCGGGCCTCATGTCGAGATCTATCAGAACCCGGAATGGGGATTCCGTCAGCGCGACAAGGCCCTCAGGGGGATGCACTACTTTGACGGCATTCTGAAACGACAGCCGTTCGTTGCCGGCGACGCATTCACGATGGCCGATATCACCCTCATCGGCGGCTTGATCTTCGCGGGACTCGTGAACGTGCCGGTGCCGGTGGAGTGCGAGGCTCTTTCGGCATGGTACGCAGCGATGCAGGAGCGTCCTAGCGTGAAGAACCGGATAACGATGTCCGAGCCGATCAAGGCACTTGATTGAGATCGTCGTTTGCGACCACCGCCCTCGTGAGTCTTACGCGAGGGCGGATCGCCAGGATGGCAAGCGTAGCCCGGACGAGCGCAGCGACATCCGGGTATCTTTCTTCCATCGCATCCCGCATGTCGCTCTGCTCATGCGGGCTACCCGGCTGCCGAGGGTCCGATCACTGCTCCTTCTTGAACAAATCCTGGAAGATGAGCGGGCCCCAACTGCGGCCGCGTGCGTGCACCAGCGCGCCACCCTCGTTGAGCTTTCCCAGCTTGACGGGCGCGAACCCGAGTTGCTTCGCCAAGGCCGCCACAGGAGCGGTCGCGTCCTCGTCGTCACCAGACAGCAAGACGACCCGGTGCCCGCCCTCGACGATCGGATCGGCAGCCAGGGTGGCCGCAATCAGGTGATTGAACCCTTTGACGAGCTTGGCGCCGGTGAACGCCTTCGCGACGAAGGCGGAGGACGGGAGGCCGTCCAGCTCTTCAGGGACTGGAAACGCGTTCATCGCGTCGATGACCGTCTTGCCTTTCCAGCTCGGCAGGGCCTTCGCAACCTCGCGATGCTCCCCGAACGGGACCGCCAGGATGATTGTGTCGGCCTCGAGTGCTTCCCGCAACGACTTGGCGACGACCGTGGGTCCAATCGCCCGAGCCTGCGGCGCCAACGCCTCGGGCGGTCGGCGGCTGGCGACGGTCACGTCGATGTTTTTACGGGCGAAGGCGTGGGCGAGGGCCTGACCTATCTTACCGAATCCTACAATCGCGTAGCTCATAATGTTTCTCCGATCCGTGTTGGTGTTGATTCGATTTCAGATGGCCGAAAAACCGCCGTCGACAGACAAATCCACTCCATTCACGAAGCTCGAATCGTCTGACGCAAGAAACAGCGCGGCCGCCGCAATTTCCTCAGGACGACCCATCTTTCCCCGCGGGATCAGGGATTCGAACATCCGCTTCGCCTCCTCGGTGAGAACCTGGTCCTGCATCGGTGTGGCGATCGGCCCCGGGCTCAGCACGTTCACCCGGATATTCCTGCCCTTCAGTTCGTTGAGCCAGGTGCGCGCGAATGAGCGCAACGCCGCCTTGCTCGCCGCATATACGCCGTAACCGGGAAAACCTTTTACGGACGCGACCGACCCGGTCATGAAGATCGATCCGCCATCGCTGAACAGCGGCAACGCCTTCTGAACCGTAAACAGCGTGCCGCGCGTATTCAGGCCGAAGGTCGCATCGAAGTGCTGCTCGGTAATCTCGCCCAGTGGGATGGCTTCGCCGATGCCGGCGCTCGCGTACTGGACGTCGATCTTGCCCTTTTCCCGCTTGACCGTGTCGAACAGACGGTCGAGGTCGTCGAGATTGGCCGCGTCGCCGCGCACGCCGGTTACGTTCCGGCCGATCAGCCTGACGGCCTGGTCGAGCGCCTCCTGCCTTCGGCCCGTGATGAAAACATAGGCGCCTTCTTCAACGAACCGCCTGGCGCTCGCCAGCGCCATACCGCTCGATCCACCCGTGATGACTGCAACCTTACCCTCAAGCTTTCCCATGACTTCTCCTTTCGTCGTGTCGGACAGCGTCTCGGGTCCCATTTGCGAGATGGCCCTCGAGAACCTCGACGTAGCTCCGCCGGCGTCAGGCGTTGAGTGCGGAAGCGCGCACATCGGTGGTGCGAAATCGATCCGGCTGGACGACTGACGCCGGCCGCGACGATCGGTGTCCGCCGTTCGGAATTGGGCCGCGCTTGTCGGCGTGGCTATTCGGCTTGGGCTATGATGATCGCCCGTGCTACCCACATACGAGATGCTGTTCGTTGTACTGGAGACGGGCTTTGGAAGGCGCACCCCAGCGGTGCTGGATTGCACCATGATCGACTGGGATGACGTTCGCTACTTTCTTGCCGTCGCGCGCGGAGGCTCGGTGCGGGCTGCCGCCGAGCGCCTCGGGGTGAACCACTCGACCGTGCTGCGACGCGTCGGCCAGCTGGAGGAACGGCTCGGAGCGCAGATGTTCGAGAAGCTGCCTTCGGGTTACCGCCTGACGGCTGCGGGGGAAGAGGTCCTCGAGCTCGCGGACCAGATGGAAGCGTCGTCGCACCAGCTGGAGACGCGCGTCTTTGGCCGCGACCAGAGCGTGCGCGGGCTTCTGCGGGTGACGCTGGCACCGCCCCTCGCGACACACCTGCTTATGCCGGACTTCGCCGATTTCGCGCGTCTGCATCCGGACATCGAAATGGAAATCTTGTCGTCCGGCGAGCTGGCAAATCTGACCAACCGGGAGGCCGACGTCGCGATCCGCGTCGTCTACGACCGCAAAACCCTGCCGCTCAATCTTCACGGCCTGAAGGGACCGGAGCTGTTCGGCGGCATCTACATATCCCGCGATCGACTGGCCGCGTGGCGTGCGGGCGCGCCTGATCCCGTCAGGTGGATCGTCATAAGCATTCACGGAATCCCGGACTGGGCCCACGAGGGCGAGGTTCGCGCCGCCGAGGTTCCGTTCAGGGCCACAGATGCCGCGGCACAGATCGTCGCGGTGCGGCAGGGGCTCGGGATGACGACGCTGCCGTGCTTCGTCGGAGATGCCGACCCCCTGCTGGTGAGGGTGCCGGGCACCGACCTGCACATGTACGGGACGCTCTGGCTTCTCACACAGGGGGAGACGCGCAAGACGAAGCGCGTGCGGCTCTTCACCGAGTTCGTATCCCGCAGGCTCACCGCGTACTCGCCGCTTCTCGCCGGGCTGTCGATATCGCGCGACTGACGCGCGGGCAGCTAGCCGATGGCGCTTGCCGCAATCCGATCGGAGGCGAGCTGCGCTTGGACCAAGCGAAAATCGCGCTCAATCCCTTGCGCTGCTGACGGTGGCAAGCGTAGCCCGGACGAGCGAAGCGATATCCGGGGCATTTCTATCCGTGTGCCGCGTGGTGTCCCGCATATCGCTGCGCTCATGCGGGCTACTCACTGTTTCGCGGATGTCGCAATGGCACATCGCGCCGGTCAAGCGGCTAGGGGGCAGCCCGACCGATCGATGCGCGCGGAGCGATCAATACGGACCCGGCTCGCAGGGGACATTGTTGCCGGTCCAGGGCGCGGTGGCGAATGAACCGACGCGCGGCGCCGGGATGCAGGCGCGACCGTCAACGTAGACGGGCTCGGTCGGCGCGGCAGCGCTCGCCTCCGCGACGTGGCGGGACATCGCGTGGGTTTCACGCGCCATTGCCGGCGACGCGATCATGGCAACCGCGATCAAAGCAGCCGACAGGAGTTTGACGTTCGTCATGGAGTTTCTCCGTTTTGTTTATGGGGCCAAGGAGTCTGGCCTCGTCAGATATTTGTGCACGGTAACGGCGGACTTAAATGCAATCATCACTCACGCCGGCTCAACGCTGCGTGAGCAATGCGATCCTCGACGTTGTGTCGCGCGATGCAGACCATCACCGACAGATTGGATGAACGAGGCGTAATCCATCACATCTTCGCGCGATGATCGTGAGGGTGCGTTACGTCCGCTAAAACTCCGTCACGGCGCGAGCTCGGCTCTGACCTCGCCGAGCAGCGCCATGCCGCCGAGCCGGCCCAGTTCGTCCGAACATTTTGCGCTCTTGCCGTAGCAGCAGAAGGCGACCGTGACGCGCTCTGAAAGCGGTCCGATGCAGGGCAGGCCGCTGTCGCCGAAAGTGGTCATGCAGGGCACGACGCGGCGTTCCTCGAAAGCGAGGTCGCGAATGCGGTCAAGGATCTGTCCTTGAAGCCGATCGGCGACTTCAATCGATCCGCCCGAGCGGAACCAGTCCTTGATATCGGCCTCGCTGTCGAGCGGAAGATCGACCGGATCGCCGCCGAGCTTCAGCCAGGTCTGGCCGTCCGGATAGGGGATCGGCGGCAGGATGTAGGGATTGTCTCCCTTGGGCCCGAGACAACGCATCGACGGCATTCCGGCCAGGCGTTGAACCTCCGCCGCACCAAGCCGGAACAGGGCCGCGGTCCGCCCATAGACCGTAAAGCCCAGCGAGCGGCCGAGCAGCGATTGGGTATGCCCGCCGGCCGCAACCAGAACACGCTCGGCCTCGACGCTGCCCGATCGCGTCCGGATCGTCACGCCGGAGCCGCTTTCCGACATCCCCAGCGCTACCTCGTCGATGATCCGGGCGCCGGCACGCTCCGCCGCGATCGTCTGCGCGCGGACCAGGCGGCGCGGGCTGATGTATCCGGCATTGCGAGGCTCGAAATATCCCTGCATTCCCGCCGTCGATTTCAGAAACGGAAAGCGCTCCGCGAGCCCCGCATCATGATAGGCTTCACACTGGATCCCGTCTTCGGCACAGATCCTGCCGATCGAAGCAACATCAGTGGTTTCGCTGCGGCCGACGTGAAGCGCACCGGCTTCCCGATAGAACTCCACGCCGCTCTCCGCTGAAATCTCGCCGTAGCGAGAAATCGCGGCGCGGTTCGCTTGCCGCCAGAACGGCCCCGGATCGTAACTCCGCGTGATGCGGCCCTCGTCATAGTGGCTGCCGAACACGCCGCCATGGCGCGAAAAATCCGCCGGCTCACCGGGCCCGATCAGCGCAACATCATGGCCCATCTTGCTCAGATGCCGCGCAGCCGCCGATCCGATCAGGCCGCGTCCGATCACCGCAAGTTTGATCGCTTGATTGGTGCTCACGAAGAAGTCCTGCGCTCTGCCTGCATCGGCAGCGTGAATTCGACCATGTCATTTCCGATGCTCTGGCAGCAAGCATAATCCAGCCGAGCGCGCAGCTGGACCGGCGAAGCTTGATCCGCCGCATCTTGAAGCCGGGCGCGAGGCGGCGGGTTACGCGTTCGGCTAACCTGGCCCCGACTCCCGCTAGAGTCTTCGCGACTGCCGGGAAGTCGGCGCAAGCGGCGTCTGACGACGCTGTTTCCACCGAGCGAACTTGAAATAAATAGTCACGGTGATTTCACTCGCGCTGGACGGCGTTATATGAGATGATGCAACCAAAGGTCAACATGGTGCATCTTCACCGGCAGGAGGGCGAAATGAGCGACCAGATGATCGATGCGACGACAAGTCCGGCACAGATCGTTCAGCAGGCGGCAAAAAAATATCTCGACATCAGCAACGCCCCTGGCTGCTGCATCGCGGTCTATGACGAAAAGTCGTTCGGCACCAAGGGCTACGTCTACCCCAAGGGACTGTCAGGCGTGGCCGGCTCTTCGCCCGCGCCATTCAGTGTCACGACCGACACGGTGTTCGAGATCGGATCGGTGACCAAGGTGTTCACCAGCACATTGCTGGCGGTGGCGGTCAAGGCGGGTGGGCCTTCTCTTGACGATACCATCGGCCCTTACCTGAACCTCTTCAGCGCGAACGCAGTGGGAACGCCCGTGCTGGACGCCATCCAGCTCGTGCAATTCGCCACCCATACCTCCGGCATGCCGGAGCAGCCGGGGGACGGCTTGACTGGCTACAGCGAGCAGCTGTTTGCGGACGAGCCGCCCTCCAATCAACTCATCAACTGGTGGAATCAATATGATACGCCGCCGCAGGGCTGCTGGCAGTATTCCAACATCGGCTTCGTGACCCTGGGCTTTGCGGTCACGCAGATGTTTGCGAAAGACAAGGGCCATAACTACAACGAAATTTTGGCCGAATACGTCACCGGTCCGCTCGGCATGAAGCAAACGGGCGCCGTCGTCAATTCATCATGGAAGATCGCGCAGGGATGTATCGGGCATTGGAGCAAGAGTTCTGAGCCGCCATACCAGATCGTTTTCGACCGCAACACGCCGACCGGCGGCACAGCCTTTGATCTGAAAACCACCGGCGACGATATGCTCAAATTTCTTGCCGCGCAGATCGCGGCGCCGAAGGGGCCGCTCGGCTCGCAGATCGCGCTCACGCAGCAGAACCAGGGGACATTCCCCCTTTGCGGGGAGAAGACCAGCGTCACCATGGGCCTCGCCTGGCAGATCACCACGGACACGCAGGGCCATACCGTTTTCACAAAGAACGGCGCGACGAGCAGGGGCGGATTCGAAGCGATCGTGATCGTCGTGCCGGAATTGCAATGCGGTGTCGCGCTGCTGAGCAACCAGTATTTCGATGCGTCGGGCGTGCACCCCGCGGGGATCGCACCCGGCCGCACCGCAATAGAGATTATCTCGCAGCTTCATCCAGGATTCGAACTGACCGAACCGCTGCCAGAACACGATCCATTCGACTAGCAAACCTGGCCCGGACGGGCGCAGCGTGTCCGGCGGCCTTGCCATCTGCGCGAGAGCCTGTCTCTGATGTCGCCGACGTCAGCCGGTCGGTCGCTTACCCGTGTTGACCGCCAGCTGCGCGGCGAAAGCCCGGCGGTAAGCCGGCCGGGCTTCGCCGCGGGCGACATAGGCGGACAGGCTCGGATATTCGTCGAGAATGCCCGATGCTCTCAGCCTGAGCAGCACCGACACCATCATCAGGTCGCCCGCGCTGAACGCGCCGTCGAGCCAGTCGGCCTTGCCGAGGCGGGCGGAGAGTTGCTGCAGCCGGTCGCGGATGCGATCCATAACCAACGGCAGGCGCTCTTTGGTCCAGGGCTTGTCGCTCTCCAGAATCCTGGTGGTCATGAGTTCGAGGATCGGCGGTTCCATCGTGTTGACCGCGGCAAACATCCAGGTGATTGCGCGGGCGCGGGCATTGGCATCGCCGGGCAGCAGGCCCGCATGACGCTCGGCGATATGGAGCACGATCGAGCCTGTCTCGAACAGCGCGAGATCACCTTCCTCATAGGTCGGAATCTGGCCGAAGGGATGCAGCGCCAGATGCGCAGGCTCCTTCATCGCCTGGAACGAAACAAGGCGAACCTCGTAAGGCTGGCCCGCTTCTTCCAGCGCCCAGCGAACGCGCGTGTCGCGGGCCAGTCCCTTGCCGCCATCGGGCGACCGTTCGAAGGCGGTGATGGTGGGCGTCATCGTTTCTCTCCATGTCCTTGCGTCCCGAGGACGAGCGGGCGGCGCGCGCCCCGACAGCCGATTCGGGATTCTTTTGACAGCAAGCTACATGCTCGCGCATGCGGGGCACGCGGTCGAGTTGCCCCGGCGCAACTCAAATCCCTTTGCGTCGCCTGCGACAAATCACCCCGACGGGCAACTCAGCAAAACGCGTCAAGCCCGCGATAAGAAAATATTCCGCTTCGGTGCCCCCGAGCATTCTACCCATTGCTCGGGGCCCATGGGTGCGATCGGCACCCGGCTTTCCCTCCGCCCTCTGTGAGAGGAGGGCGGGAAACTAAGGCAAGGCTCGGGCACTTCATGTCGCGAGAATGCGGAAGCTTGATTCACGGCTCGCGCAACACACTCAGTGTCGTCCCTGCGAAAGCAGGGACCCATAACCACCGATGGTCATTGTCGAGCGATGCCAGAACGACGAGTCCTGTTCCCAACCCCGGCCGCGCCGTAATGGGTCCCTGCTTTCGCAGGGATGATCAGCGTGTTTGCGGAACGGTTGTGGCCACCGCATCGCGCGGCCGGACCGGACAGACATTGTGATCGTGATGGCGGTGTGCGGTTTCGCCAACCACCTTATGCGAAAAAAGACGGACTGCCTTGACCGGGCTCGTGACATGCCTGTGGTTCGACCAGCACCAGGCGCGCGCGGTTGCGGATTTTACGCCGCGGCCGTTCCTGGTAGCGGTGTCCGCGGGGTATATCTTCGCTGACTGCGCGCCACGAGTTGCAGAACAAAGTCGGGTGAATGTTGATGGGTGATCAAGGCCGCGGGTTGCGAAGAATGCGATTGCTTCGTCAGATGAAGCAAAGCCACCTCGCTGAATTGATGGGTGTGGATCAGGCGACCGTGTCGCGCTGGGAGCGCGGTATTCTCGATCTGTCTGAAACCCAGTGGATCTCGGCGCGCCGATTGCTCATGGGTCCGTTCGAGCCGGCCCAGGATGCCGCCCTGAAGCGCCTTGTCGAATCCTCGACGCGCAAGGTCCATCTGGTGTGCGACCTGACGCATCGGCTGCTTGCCGCATCGGCGCCCAGGCAGGCCGAATGGCGAACCGGCTTGTCCGAATTCCTGGGCAAATCGCTACGTGTCTATGCCTCTCCGGAAATCCTCGCGGCTGATACCGCCCTCAATGATCTCGGCTGGTATGACGGGCAGCTCAGCTCGCTCGAGGTCAATACGGGTCCGAACTCCGATGCGGACCTCGTGATCCTTCCGGGACGCATGCTGTGGGAGCGCATCATGCTCGCCGACGGTGCCCCCGCACGGCTGGTCACCACCATTGCCTGATGCACGGGGAGGCTGCCTCAGCCGGATAACGCTCGCATATTTTATGCGTGGCGACCTTTCGACAAAGGCTGCTAGGTCAGGCTCGTACGGCAGACGAGCTTTGGCACGCGCATCCGGTTGGATGCGCGGGAAAAAGCTCTGAAGCGGAACACGCCCGAGGCCAGAGATCGCGTTCAATGAATTCCGTTCCGTTATTTGACATCAAGGCCGTTCCGAAGGCCGAGCTTCACGTGCATGTCGAGGGAACACTGGAGCCGGGCATGCTGCTCGATTTTGCCCGCCGGAATGATGTGGCGATCCCGTACCGCTCGATGAACGATATCCTCTCGGCGTATCGATTCTCCGATCTCCAGTCATTTTTGGAGATCTACTGGGCCGGCCTGACCGTGCTTCGGACGGAGCGCGACTTCTATGAGTTGACGCGCGCGTACCTGACCCGTGCGCGGGAAGACAATGTCGTTCATGCGGAAATCTACGTCACCCCTGCCGACCATACCGAGCGTGGCGTGCCGTTCGATGCGGTCATGGACGGCATCAGCGCCGCTTATGCAGACGCGCGGTTGCAACGCGATATCACTGGAGGCGTGATCCTGTGCGTTCGCCGGCATAAGCCTGTTGAAGAGGCCTTCGCCGCCATCGAGGCGGCACGCCGCTGGCGCGACGGCGTGGTGGCGCTCGGACTTGGTGGGCCGGAAAAAGGCTACCCGCCCGGACCCTTCGACGAGGTCTTCGCCCGCGCCCGCGCGCTTGGCTGGAAGACGACTGCGCATGCCGGTGAGGAAGGGCCACCCGATTACGTAACCGAAGCGATCGACAGGCTGCGCGTCGACCGCATCGATCACGGCGTCCAATGCGAGGCCGATCCGGCACTGATGCGGCGCCTTGCCGACGAGGGGACGCCGCTCACGGTATGCCCGCTGTCGAATGTGGCGCTGCAGATCTTCCCCGATCTCCAACATCACAATCTGCGCCGGCTGCTCCACGCCGGCCTCTGCGTCACGGTCAACTCCGACGACCCCGCGTATTTCGGAGGTCACGTCAACGAGAATTTCGTCCGCGCGGCAGCGGCGTTGGGCCTGACTGCCGAGGAGCAATTGACCCTCGCCGACAACAGCCTCAAGGCTGCGTTCATGGATGAAACGCGGCGTCAGGACTATCGGCGCGTCATCAGGGACATCAGGGCGCCCCTCCACACCGGTCACCTGCATGACGACTGACACTTCCAGTCCCGGGCTCCGCGTCTGGTTCGCCGTCATCGTGCTCGGCGTTGCTTCGTTCACGATGGTCACGACCGAGTTCGCGCCGGTCGGGCTGTTGTCCCAGATCGCCCTCGACCTTGGTCAAGACCAGGCCGCGGTCGGGCTCACGGTCACGCTCTATGCCTGGATCGGCGCTGCGAGCGGCCTGTTGTCCGCCGTTCTGCTTCAGGGCTTTCCCCGCAAGCCGCTGCTCGTTGTTCTGATGCTGGTGCTGTCCGCGACCAACCTTGCGGCAATGCTCTCCGGCGGTTTCACGGGGTTGTTACTGGCGCGGGCGGTCGGTGCTGTCGTTCACGGCTTCTTCTGGGCGATGGCGGCCGCGATCGCAACGCAGATTGCGCCGTCTCATCGCATGGGTGTTGCGACAGCGATCGTGTTCGGCGGAATCTCGATGGCAACCGTCGTCGGCGTGCCACTCGTCAACCTCATCGGACAGAACAACGGATGGCGCGCGGCATTCGGCGTGATCGGCGGGGTCGGATTGTGCACGTCCGTCCTGATGGTCGGGGTTCTTCCGCGGCTCCGGGCCGGATCGCCGGCGGGATGGCAAGCGCTGGCAGCGGTGATTTGCCGACAGGACCTGCGGAAAATCTATTCCGTAACGGCGTTCATGGCGGCAGCGAATTTCGCAGCCTACACGTTCATCGAACCCTTCCTCGGCGAGATCGCGGATGTGCCGCCTTTCATGATCGGTGTGATGCTGTTCGGTTTTGGCGGAGCAGGATTTGTCGGCAACATCCTGACCGGCGTTCTGATCGATCGCTTCATGACATCCGTCATCACGTGGGGACTGCTTGCCCTCGCGGGCGCGCTTGTCGGGCTTGGATGGTTTGGCCCGCAACTGGGGACCGGCACGGTCGTTACCTTGCTCGTTGTCTGGGGCGCCGCCGTCGCGGCGCTGTTCGCGGGCCTCCAGACCTGGATCTTGCGTGCGGCCGGTTCCATGGCAATGTCCGCGGCTGCTATCCACTCGGCCGTCATCAATTCGGCGGTTGGCGTCGGAGCCATTCTTGGTGCCCGGATGCTGACTCTCTCGGATGTATCCGGAGTGATGCTGATGGCGGGAGCGATCGTCATCGTGCCGCTCCTGATCATGCGCGTGGGCCGAAGTTGCGAAACGTGATCCGCGATGGCGAAACACGTTGTGGGACGAAAGCCTGCGCCGCGTCGAACCAGGACCATAATCACGGATTATGCCCTCTCTCATCCTGCTCGATGATCCCTGGAAGGAGACTGCCATGACCGATCTCGTCACATGCCTTTGGTTCGATCAGGGCCGGGCGCGCGAAGCGGCGGAGTTTTATGCCGCGACGTTTCCCGACAGCCATGTCGGCGCGGGCCATCAATCTCCGATACCGGGCATCGGGCAGGGCGAGGAGCTGACGGTCGAGTTCACCGTGCTCGGCCGGCGCTTCGTGGGGCTGAACGGAGGCTCCAACTACGTGCCGAACGAGGCGGTCAGTTTCATGGTGCTCACCGACAGCCAGGAGGAGACCGATCGCTACTGGAATGCGGTCACCGGCAATGGCGGCAAGGAATTGCCGTGCGGCTGGTGCCGGGATCGCTGGGGCTTTGCCTGGCAGATCACGCCGCGGCGGCTGCTCGAACTCGTCAACAGCGCCGATCGCGCCGCCGGCAAGCGCGCCATGGAGGCGATGATGACGATGAAGAATATCGACATCGCCGCGATCGAGCGCGCGGCGGCGGGGTAATCCGTCTGCCGGAATGATTTGGCCCGGGCTCGATAGTCAGGTGTCCGATCGAGCTGGCGTGTGCGGCACGCGGCCATTCGCGTTGCGGCATCCGCTCGCCGCGACGGTCACCCCGGCGCAAACGCGGGATGTGCCTGGTGCTGTCGCGTGATACGAAATTCGCATTCGCAGCTCTGGAGCCAGCCCTGATGTCCGTCGCAGCCGCCGCCAATCAACCGCAAAATCTCACCGCCGCCGAATCCGATCCGCAAACGCTTGGCTGGATGCAGGGCTTTCCGCCGCCGCAGGACAGGACCATCACCTTCCAGAACGGCTCGTTCCGCAGCTTCCCCGAATTGCGCTGGGCCTGGAGCAACATCCGCCAGCTGGTGCCGACCGTGAATGTCTGGCGCGGGGCAGGGTCGGCGTCGGTGCTGCCGCGCGAAGAGCATGATATTGGCGCGTCGGCATCGGTGACGATGGACGGCCGCCCGATGACCTTCGCGCGCATGCTCGAGGAAACCTATGCCGACGGCATCGCCGTGCTACGCCGGGGCAAGCTGATCTACGAGCGCTATTTCGGCGCCTTGAGGCCGCACAAGCCGCACATCGCGATGTCGGTGACCAAATCATTCACCGGCACGCTTGCCGGCATCCTGATCGCCGAGGGCAAGATCGATCCGCAGGCGCCGATCACCGATTACGTACCGGAGCTGAAGGCAAGCGCGTTCGGCGATGCCCGCGTGCACGAGGCGATGGATATGACCACCGGCCTCAAATACACCGAGGTCTATACCGACAAGAATTCCGACGTGTGGGGGTTGCGGCGCGCCAACGGCATGGCGCCGATCGAGCCGGGCTATGAGGGCGCGACCAATATCTTTGATTTCCTCTGCGCGCAGCAAAAGCAGGGCGAGCACGGCAAGGCGTTCGCCTACAAGACCGTCAACACCGACGTGCTGGCCTGGATCTGCCGCCGTGCCAGCGGCATGACGCTGTCGGACCTGCTTTCCGAGCGGATCTGGGCGCCGATGGGCGCCGAGGAGGATGCGCATTATCACGTCGACCGCATCGGTACCGAAAGCGGCGGCGGCGGACTGTCGACGACGCTGCGCGATCTTGCCCGCTTCGGCGAGACGATGCGCAACCACGGCCGCTTCAACGGTCGCCAGATCGTACCGTCCGATGTGGTCGAAGACATCGCGCGCGGCGGCGATCCCGGAAAATTCAAGCCGGCCGGCTACACCACACTGCCAGGAGCGTCCTACCGCAATCAATGGTGGGTGACGCACAATGCGCACGGCGCCTTCATGGCGCGCGGCGTTTATGGCCAGGGCCTCTATATCGATCCGAAGGCCGAGATGGTGATCGCGCGCTACGCCTCGCACCCGGCTGCCGGCAACGCGGCCAACGACCCTGTGACGCTGCCGGCTTACATGGCGCTGGCCAAGGATTTGATGGCGGGAGGGTGACGTCCGACTACGCGCGCGACAGCTTCTCGAACCGCTTGATCGGGCGCTCCCGCTTCAGGCGGGATAGCCGCCTGATCCAGAATTCGCCGTCGAGCTGATCGATCTCGTGCTGATGGCACACCGCGCGCAGGCCGTCGGACTCTTCGGTCTGCATGTTGCCGTCGAGATCCTGATAGCGGATGCGGACGCGGGCGTGACGCTCGACCTCGTCATTGACCCCGGGCATCGAGACGCTGCCCTCCTGGTGCAGGATCATCTCGGGCGAGGTCCGGATGATCTCCGGATTGACATAGGTCCGCGCCCCCTCGCTGGCATCGAGCTCGAGCACCACAACGCGCAGGGATACACCGATATGCGGCGCGGTGATGCCGATGCCGGGCGCCGCGCGCATGGTCTCGAGCAGGTCCTGCGCCAGTTCGCGCAGCGCCTCGTCGAACATGGTCACCGGCTCGGCCGGCAGTGCAAGCCGCGGATCGGGATAGCGCACGATGGGGCGAATGGTCATGCCCGTGTCTTAGGCCAGGGCATCGCGCCGGACAAGCTGATGCGGGCGCCGCGCGCGGCGCGCCGTTCAGAGATGCTTTTCGAAGAACAGATCGGGGTAGGGGTCGTCGTTGAAGCGCGGGATCTCGGTCCAGCCCGTCCGGCGGTAGAGCTGGCCGGCTTCCGGCAGCGCGCTGTTGGTGTCGAGCCGCAACACCGCGATGCCGAGCTCGCGCGCGGCCTTCTCGCCCGCGTCCATCAGGCGGCGGCCGAGGCCGAGACCGCGCGCGCCAGGTGCGACCCAGAGCCGCTTGATCTCGGCGAACCCGCTGCTGCCGCCCTTCAGCCCGACGCACCCGATCGGCAGGCCGTCCGACATCGCCACGATGAAGCTGCCGCGCGGCCGCACCATGTCCTTGGCCTCAGGGTCGCGCGACAACCTGACGTCAAAGCCTTTCTCGAAGCGCCGCGCCAGCTCGGCGTAATATTCACCGAGGCAATAGCGCGCCTCGTCGCCGCGCGGATCCATCTCATCGAGGGTGGTGCCATCGCGGCCGAGCGCCGAGGCGATCAGGTCCATCGCCGCCAGCAGCGCCTCGCGTTGGCTGTGGTGGGAGAGAAAGTCCTTTGCCTGCCGGTTGGAGATCGCCTCATAGGCGTTGAACTCGCGCTTACCCGCCGCCGTCAGCCGCGCGATGCGGCGGCGGGCGTCGTCGCCATGCGCCGTGGTCTCGATCAGTTCCTCGTCCTCAAGGCTGCGCAGCAGGCGGCTCATCAGGCCGGAATCGAGCCCGAGATAATCCCTGATCTCGCCGACATCGGCGCGGCCGTGCCCGATCGCATTCAGCACGCGCGCCGCGCCGAGCGGCCGGCCGCGCCCGAGGAACGAGGTGTCGAGCGCGCCGACGGCGGAAGTCACGGCACGGTTGAAGCGACGGACGCGGGAAACGGGGTCGAGCATATATCTGACTTTAGTCAGATATCGTCGCCACGTCAATCGGCCGGCGATCCGGACCGAATGGAGCCTTGTCGCCTAGTGCAGAGGCCATGCGACAGCGACGCGCATCAGCCTGAAACGCAGCGGCGCGAAGTCAGCCGCTGCGTCGTCTCGTGCCATTTCCGCGGTCACGCCGCAGCCATCCTGGCCTTGAGCACGTGCGGATCGACGAAGCCGCCAAAGCCGACCGCGATCCGGTTCCAGCCGTTGATGACGTTGATCAGCAAGGTCACCTTGACCTGCTCCTCCGGCGTGAAATGCGCCTTCAGCGTCTCGTAGGCCGCGACATGGGTATGCTGCTCACAGATCCGCGTCAGGGCTTCGGTCCAGCCGAGCGCGGTGCGCTCGCGATCAGTGTAGCAGGGCGCTTCGCGCCAGGCCGACAGCAGGTAGATGCGCTGCTCGGTCTCACCCTCATCGCGGGCGAATGTCGTGTGCAAATTGATGCAATTGGCGCAGCCGTTGATCTCCGAGGCGCGGATCTTCACGAGCTCGGCGAGCTTCGGCTCGAGGCTGGAGGAGATCGCGACCGACGCGTCGAACCAGATCTTCATGATCTTGGGGGCGGCGGCGAGCGGATCAAGTCTGACAGTCATGGTCGGTTTCCCTGGGTTGGTTGACGACATCATGACGAACGAGGAACGGCGAATGTGACATGCCGGCACGATATTTTCATCCGCCGCGGCGCTACTGGGGCGCGAGATCGCTCGCCGCTTGCCGGAGTTCTTGCAGCAGCTCTGTTTCCCATTGCGAAGGATCCGTCAGGAACCGCGCGAGGTTGTCGAAACAATAATACCCGAACTCCGACTTTGATCGGGCGGCGGACGTCGCGGCTGCACGCGCCAGCAAACGCGCCGCATACTGCTTCGCCGTCATCAGGCTCGCCGCGTGCTCGGCCATCTTAGCCATTCGCCAGAGCGCCGAGTGATCGATGGCATTGCCGAGATCGCCGAAATAGAACCCTTCCGCGAGCTCCAGGCGAGCGCTAGCACTGCCCGCGTTCTCCAGCATCAACGGAGCGATCTTCTCGAAAAAGAAGCTCTCGTGATCGGTATCGACCAGCCCGTAGTAGCGCAGCAGGACATCGTTGCTGGTTTTGTCCACGCGCGCGAGGCACCATGCGGCGTAGCCGAACAGCGCGGTCGGAATCTCGTCTCCGTAAGGATCGTACCAGGCGCTGGCATGCGGTCCGATGTGCGTGCATACCGCGTCGATCAGCCTTCGGATCGCAGGCGCGGCGCGGGGGCAGTGCTTCGCAACATGCGAGAAGAACTTCTTCTCGTTGAGCCGCTTGCCATCGAAACGGAACACTGCCTGCAGGTGGTTGTCGTGAGGGCGCTCATTGATATCGGGGCTGATTTGCGCCGTGAGCGCATCGATGGCCGCGATACAATCGGGCTCGCTCATCGAGGCGAGATCGACGGCGTAGGTGCTGAACCGCTTGGCGAGCGTCTCGGCCTTCTGGGCGAGCGCGGCATCCTTGTCCTCGTCTTGCGGCTCGGGTGGCGCGGGCCTGAAATGATCTTCGGTTACGGGCACCGACCGGACGCGGTGTACCGGATCGCCTGGCGCGCCGGAGACCGTCACCATCCCCTCTGCGAACCGCATATCGAGACGCCGGTCCGGCAGGGGCGTCGCCTTCGACCAGCCGCGGGCGCGCGCCAACCAGGGACGGTCGTCCATCCCGAACCGCTCCAGCATAATCTTGGGCGAGACCTTCCCGTCCACGCCGACGCAGGCGACGAAGTCATTCCGCTTCAGCCAGAAGGCCAGGCTGTCGGGTTGCCAGCCAATCACGTCCCGCTCGGAAAGCTCGAAGTCGCGCAGATTGCTGCTGACGTTGGCGTAGTGGCTGTTCGGATCCGGCCACAGATCGGGGTGCGATGTCGCGTTGATCCGGTTGGTCGTCAGCGAGCTCTCCCGATCGAGCAGCTGCGAGACCTTGCGGTAGATCTCGCCTCGCCGAGGCGGCAACCCCTGCTTCCGCCTGTCGAGATCGAGCTGGGTCGTGTCGGGCAACCCTTCCGCCTGCATCCACATCGGCGCGACGGAGTGCAGCCGCCGCAGCGGAAACGCCTGCCAGATCTCGACGGCAAAGCTGAAATACTCCCGCTGCGCCGTGGTGTCTCTACCCAGCAACCGGGAGACGAGCGAGCTCTCCTCGGTAATCATGGGAAGGCGGGAATTGTCGGCGCGCAACCAATAGCGGCCGCACGGGCTCGAGCGGATCAGGAACGACCTGGCACGCGATCCCTCGCAGCTCGACACATTGTAAGCGCCGGTCTGCGGATCAATGCGCAGCAGCAGCGCGATAATTCCATTGTCATGCCGGAACGCCGAAACCAGAATCCGGCCAGCCTGGTCCAGAACCGGCGGGCACAGCGAGTTGCCGCTCGGCATGTCCAGAACCGAGCGGACGATCGCCCTGCGCTCGAGGTCGATGACATGCAGGTCAGTCGCGTTCGCGGCGTGATAAAGCACGAGATAGACGAACCGGCCATCCTTGCTCTGGAGAAATCCGTAACTCAGATAGTCGTCGCGCGCGTCCTTTCCGTCGTGGCCGCGCGCCCAGGGCGTTTGCAGCCGATCGACGAGCCGGCGATGCGCCAAATCATAGAAGGCGAATCCCGCGTCGGTGTTGAAGAACCACGCGATTGCGTCCGGCAGCAGCCCGGCATTCCGCGCGGGCCGCTGGCCGAGGGCAGGACGCATGATCCAGTCATCCTGGCCGTCGACCTGGATTGCGAAGTACTCGGTATTGCGGATTTTGCGGATGGAGTTCACGATCGGGTAACCCTGCGAAGCCGCCTCGTCGTCCCGGGTTGCTTCTTTATATGCGAGCCGGACAACGTCCGATTAATGCGATCGGGAAACATGCGGTTGACCAGCCGGCGACCGGCGGCGGGAGGACACTTGCCGCATGTATCTTGCTGTGCGCCGACGAGCCGGTTAGGCGCGCGCCAGGACCAGCACGTTGCCGGCAAGGATCGCGGCGGCGCCGGCGAGCACAGGCCAGCCCAGCGCAAGGTGCTCGAACAGGGCGGACAGCACGAGCGCGACGAGCGGCACCAATGCGAGCGTATAGGCCGCGCGGCCGGGACCGAGCCGGCGCACCAGCTCGAAATAGAGCATGAAGGTGATGCAGGACGCGGCGATCGCGAGATAGAGGAAGCTCGCCACGTAGGAGGGCGAGATGTCGGCCGCAAACGGCGTGCCCGTCGCGACGGCCCACAGCGCGCTCGCCGTCGCGCCGACGAACGCGCCCCAGCCGAGCACGGAGACGACGGGCAGTCCGGCGCGCTGGTTGCGTGCACCGACCGTTGTCCCGGCGCCGGTTGCGATGGCCGCGGTGAGCGCCCAGACGAATCCCGCAAGCGGCGCGGCGCCGTGCGCGGCGGCGCCGGGCAGGAAGATGATCGCCAGTCCAAGGATGCCGCACAGCGCGCCCGATACGAAGCCGGAGGAGATCGGAACGCCGAGTGCGGCGCGCGCGAGCACGGCCGCGAACAGCGACGATGTCGACAAGACGAGTGCCGCAAGCCCGCTCGGCATCCGTGCGGTCGCCTCATAGAAGGCGATGAAGGCAATGGCGAAGAACAGCAGGCCCTGCAACACGACCGCCGGCCGGTCCTTTCGCGGGATCGCGAGCGGCACGCCGCGCAGCCGTCCGTAGCCGAGCAGGATGACGCCCGCGAGCACCATGCGCAGCGCGACCGACCACGGCGCGGGCGTTACGCCGGCCTGCATCGCCGTTGCCAGCGCGCCGCCGCCCCAGAGCAGCGCGGTCAGCGCGAACAGCAGGACTGTCATGGCGTGCCGGCGTCGTCGCGCAGTGCGCGCCAGCCGCCGGCATCGATCCGCGCGCTTTCCCCCTCAAGCCGGGTGAGGGCGGAATCGAGCGTGACGCGTTCGCTCTCCGAGAGCCGCGCCAGCAGCCGCGTCTCGATCGCGCTGCCGAGTGCAGCGATCCGGTTGAACGCGGCCCGGCCGCTGCGGGTGATGCTAACGGCGGCAAAGCGCCGGTCGGACTTGCCGGAGCGTCGCACCGCGAAGCCGAGCTCTGTGAGCTGGCCGATGCCGCGGCTGACCGCGAACGGATCGAGCGCGCAGGCGCGGCCGATCTCGGAGGCGTTGGCCGCGTCGCGCTCGGCGATGACGGCGAGGATGCGCCAGCCGGCCTGGCTCAATCCGAACGTCTCGCCGTAGAAGCGCTCGAGCGGTCGGGCGACCTGCGCCGCGACCAGGAACAGGCGGTAGGGCAGCCAGGCACTGAGCTTCAGCCCGTCATCGGACGCAGGCGCGGTCTGTTTCATGGAATGAGAGGCTCGCACATATAATTGCAAAGTGCAAGCATATCGCAAATACTTATTGGATCGCATGCGTGAAAATCCCGACACACTTGTCACTCCCACTCACTGCTGCCGCGGCGCCAGATTGGGGCATGACCAACGGCGAACGGCGGGCGGCGATGGAACCGCGCTGGGATCCCGGAGTTCGTCCAAATCGGAGATGGAGAGACCATCATGAATAAATCAGCTGAAAGCGATCGCGGCGGCCTGACGGCGATGCAGACGCCGCCGGTGGTGTCACGGGAGGCGTGGGAGGCGGCGCGCCTCGAGATGCTGGTGAAGGAAAAGGCCCAGGTGCGGGCACGCGACGCGCTTGCGGCGGAGCGGCGGCGAATGCCCTGGATGGCGGTCGAGAAGCCGTATGTCTTCGAAGGACCGAACGGCAAGGCGAGCCTGCTCGACCTGTTCGAGGGCCGCCGGCAGCTGATCATCTACCGCGCCTTCTTCGAGCCCGGCGTGTTCGGCTGGCCGGATCATGGCTGCCGCGGCTGTTCGCTCGGCGCCGATCAGGTCAGTCATCTCTCCCATCTGAACCAGCGCGACACCACGCTCGCTTACGCCTCGCGCGCACCGCAGGCGGACATCGCGCGGCTGAAGGCGCGGATGGAGTGGGACATGCCGTGGTACACGATCACCGACAGTTTTGACACCGACTTCGGCGTTGCCGAGTGGCACGGCCACAACGTGTTCATCCGCGACGGCGAGCGGATCTTCCGCACTTATTTCGTCAACAGCCGCGGCGACGAGGCGATGGGTACGGTGTGGAGCTATCTCGACATCACGCCGCTCGGCCGCCAGGAACTCTGGGAGGACTCGCCGAAGGGTTACCCGCAGGGGCCGACCTACAAATGGTGGAACTGGCACGACAATTACGAGGCCGAGGCCACGCCGAACGCAAAATGGGCGGCGGTGACCGATGCCGGCGAGGCCGCGTTCCGCAAGATCGCGGAGCAGGAGCGCAAGGCGACGTAAGGGGTAGAGCAGGGAGAACGCGCGGCGTGCTTTCAAGGGCTTCGGTTTTGATTGGATCAGAACCGAAGCTCTCGCTTCTTGTCTTGCCTGCCTTCTTGACGCGGACCGGCGTCCACCTCGCTCGACGCTCTAGCGGCCATTGTCCCTGGCCGAGAGCGCCTTCAGCGCCGACAAGGTCTGCCGCAGCCCGCGATCGAGGCGCTTGTCGCGGCGGATCACCACCGCGAGCCGGCGGTAGAGCTTTGGTGACAACGACCGGACGATCAGGTCGCGTTGCTTGGTCCTGGCGGGAACGGCCATGCCGGGCAGCACCGCGCAGCCCAGCCCGGCGCGCACCATCTCCTTGATCGCCTCGACGCTGCCGAGCGACATCAACGGCTTCAACGACACGCCGCCGCGGGCCAGCCACTCGTCCGCGGTGCGTCTGGTGTTGCCGCCCGGCTCGAACAGCAGCACCGACCTGGTCGCCAGCACCTCCGGCGTGATCCGCGCCGGCAGTTGCATGTCGCGGGGCGCGATCAGCACGAACTCGTCGTTCACGACCGGCGTGATCTCGAAGCTGCGCCCCGACGCCGGCAGCGTGACAAGCGCGATGTCGATGGTGTTGTCCTCGACCGCCCGGGCGATCTCCGCGGTGTTGCCAGTCGTGACCGTGATCTCCAGCGAGGGCAGCGCGGCGCGCAGTTCCTTCAGGATCGGCGGCAGCAGGAAGATGCAGGCGGTCGCACCGGTGCCGAGCCGCACGCGGCCTGCCGTTCCGGTCGTCTGCTGTGCAACGGCGTCGACCGCCGATGCCACCGCCGCATTGATCTGATGCGCGTGCGAGAGCAGCGCGACGCCGGCGGCGGTCGGTCTGGCCTTGCGTCCGACCCGCTCGATCAAGGTCGCATTGAGGCTGCGCTCGAGCTGGCGCACCTGCAGGCTCACCGCGGGCTGCGTGAGTTGCAGCCGCTCGGCCGCCGCCGAGAAGCTGCCGCAGTCGATCACGACGGCGAAGCTTTCGAGATAATCGAGGTTGAGGTTCTTCATCAAAGTATCTCTTATGCCGCGCATAAGCTGTCAAAGCTTCACTTATATAACGCCGGGGCGCATAGTCCGGCAAGCGACGGCTTCGGCAGACCGGGAGTGGGCTTTGTCCGGCCTCAAGTCCATTGGCGGTGTCATCGTCGAGCTGGGGCGCTATCTTGCGGTCTCGCCGCATTCGCGCATCCGCCGCAGGCAGGCGCTGCGCGAGCTCGACGATCGCCTGCTGGCCGATGTCGGACTGTCGCGCAGCGATGTCGAGATGAGCCCGTGGTGCCTGCAGCATGCACCGGCGCGTTGTCGAAGCACGGGCATAATGCCGCAAGACGAGGCAAGGATGAGAGACAACGAAGACACCGTGATCCGCGACGCCACAGAGGTCGACATGGCGGAGGTGCAGCGCATCTACGCGCACCACGTGCTCAACGGACTGGCGACCTTCGAGGAAGTGCCGCCGACACTCGACGAGATGCTCAGGCGCCGTGCCGCCGTGCTGGCCGCGGGGCTGCCGTATCTCGTGGCCGATATCGAGGGACGGGTGGCCGGCTACTCCTACGCGACGGCGTACCGGCCGCGGCCGGCCTATCGCAACACCATTGAAGACTCGGTCTACGTGTCGGAAGCCCTGCATGGCCGCCGCGTCGGCGCGGCGCTGCTGCGGGCGCTGATTGAACGATCGGAGGCGGGACGCTGGCGGCAAATGATCGCGGTGATCGGTAACAGCGGCAACGCCGGATCGATCGCGCTGCACCGTCGCATGGGCTTCGAGACGGTGGGGACACTGAGGTCGGTGGGCTTCAAGCTCGGGCAATGGGTCGACACCGTGCTGATGCAGCGGCCGTTGGGGCCGGGCGCTTCCACGCTTCCGTCAGACAAGGAAACGGCCCGGTGATCGCACGCCGGGTCGTGATTGCCCTCGGGCTGGCTCAACTGATCTCGTGGGGCGCGACCTACTATCTGATCGGCGGGTTCGGCGAGCAGATCGCCGCGGATCTGGGCTGGAGCCGCGACATCGTCTACGGCGGATTTGCTGCGGCGCTCTTGGTCATGGGGGTGACGTCGCCCCTTGCGGGCAGGTGGGTGGACAGAAGCGGTGGCCGGCAGGTCATGGTCGCGGGCGCGGTGATCAACGCGCTCGGCTGCGCCGGTCTCGCGCTCTCGCACCAGATCGGCAGCTATTTCGCATCCTGGATCGTTCTTGGCCTCGGTATGCGGTTGACGCTGTACGATGCCGCCTTCGCGGCGCTGGCCCGGATCGGCGGGCCGGAGGCGCGCCGTGCGATGTCCGGGATCACCTTGCTTGGTGGCTTGGCCGCCACCGTGTTCTGGCCGCTCGGCCATACGCTCTCGGACCATTTCGGCTGGCGCATCGCGGTGCTGGCCTATGCCGGCATTGCGCTATTGACGATCCCGCTGCATCTGCTGATTCCGAACCAGCGATTTGCCGGCGTGCCGGGCTCTGCTGCGGTGGCATCGAGGCAACCGCGCGCGGCGGGGCGACGGCAGCTTGCGGCGGCGAGCGGGCTCTATGCCGTGATCATGACCGGCGCGAACTTCCTGAACGCCGGCATGTCCGCGCACATGATCGCGGTGCTCACCGGCCTCGGGCTCACCGTCACTGTTGCGGTCTGGATCGCGACGCTGCGGGGGATCGGGCAATCCGCCGCGCGTCTCTGCGAAGTCCTGTTCGGCGGACGGCTCGATCCGCTCGTGCTCAACCTGATGGCCTGCCTGATCATGCCGCTCTCCTTCATCGCCGGCCTGTTCAGCGGATCAGCGCGGGAGATGGGGGTCGCGTTTGCGCTGCTCTACGGCGCGTGCAACGGCATTCTGACCATCACCAGGGGGACGCTGCCGCTCATCCTGTTCGATCATCGCAGCTATGGCACGCTGGTCGGCCGGCTCATTGTCCCGAGTTTCATCCTGCCGGCGGCGGCGCCGCTGATCTATGCAATCATGATCGACCGGTTCGGCGATGCGAGCGCGCTCTATCTCTCCACCGGTCTCGCCCTGGTGACGCTGCTTGCCGCCATCCTGCTCAAGCTGCTGTTTCCGCCGCCGCTCGCGGCCGCGAAGCAATAGCCGTCGGCGGTGTCGATCTCAACGCGCCGCCGGCTCGCGCGGCAGCCACAGCGACAGCCAGCCACCGAGCGCCAGCAGCGCGACGTTGCAGCCGAGCGCGATCGTGAAGGCGTGCGCGTAGTCATCGGCCTGCGGATGCGGCCCGAGCAGGCTGTAGAAGATGCCGCCGATCATCGCGACGCCGAGTGCGGCGCCGATCTGGAAGGTCGAGATCATCATGCCCGATGCCAGCCCGGCATGGCGCGGATCGATGCTGCCGATCACGGCCTTGATCACCGAGGGCATCACGGTGCCGAAGCCAAGCCCGCCGCAGATCAGACCGAATTCGAGGCTTTGCGGAAGCGCGCCGCCGACCGACAGCATCACGACACCGAAGCCGACAACCTGAAGCGCAAAGCCCAGCGTCAGCGTGCGCGGGCCAAGCCATTGCATCACCAGCGACGACACCAGCGAGCTGACGAAGAAGCCGGCGGCAAAGGGCAGGGTGGCAAGGCCGGCTTCCAGCGGAGATTGGTGCAGGCCACTTTGCAGGTAGACCGCGAAGGTCAAATAGAAAGACGACAGCATGTAGAAGGCCAGCGCCATCACCAGCCCGATCACGAAATCGCTGTTGCGCAGCAGATGCAGCGCGACCAGCGGGTCGCCGCCTCGGGCTTCGAGGCGCGCCTCGTAGCGGACGAAAGCGGCGAGCATCAGCGGAGATGCCAGCAGCATCGCGACGATCCGGATAGGCCAGCCGGATTCCCGGCCCTCGATCAGCGGATAGACCAGAAGGCCAAGCGTGAGCGACAGCAGAATGACGCCCCCGACGTCAAGCCGCTGCGCATGCGCGGCGTGCGAGTCGGTCAAGAACAGCAGGCCGGCGACGAAGGCGGCGAGGCCGATCGGCACGTTGATCAGGAAGATGGCCTGCCAGGCCAGTCCGAACGGATGAGCCGAGACGAGTACGCCGCCCAGCAGCTGGCCGCAGATATTGGCAAGACCGAAGGTCGCGCCATAGAAGCCGAGCGCACGGCCCTGTTCGGCCGCCGGAAACAGCACGCGGATCGAGGCGAGCACCTGTGGGGCCATCACGGTGGCGGTGAGGCCCTGCAGGATCCGTCCGGCGACCAGCATGGCCGGTGACCACGCGATGCCGCACAGCACAGATGCGATCGTGAAGCCGGCGACGCCGGTCAGGAACATCTGCCGCCGCCCCAGGAGGTCGCCGAGCCGGCCGCCGGTGATCAGGAACACGGCGTAGGTCGCGGCATAGGCCGAGATCACGAACTGCACCTCGCTCGGGCTGGCGCCGAGATTGTCGCGAATGGCCGGCAGCGCGAGATTGACGACATTGAAATCGAGGATCGGCAGGAAGGCGCCGGTGAGCAGCACCGGCAGCGCCAGCCATCGCCGCGGGTCGACCGTCGCCGGCCGCGCGGCGTGCAATTGCAACGTCTCGGTGGTCTCGCTCGTCACCTGCCAGCTCCTCTCGGCAATCGCCGGCGCCCTCACGAGGGGTGTCGTCGGTTGAACGTCCGGGAAGATGGCCTGTCCGTTTGTGATAAGATATTATCCAGCGCTGCGAAGTGAGTTTGCAAAAATGCACAGTGTCCTCGACTGGAACGACCTTCGGCTGGTCCTTGCGGTCGCACGGGAAGGCAGCCTCTCGGGGGCGGCGCGCCAGCTCGGCGTCACGCATTCCACCGTGTTTCGCCGCCTCGGCACGATCGAGGATGCGATCGGAACGCGGCTGTTCGAGCGTTTCCGCGATGGTTACGCGCCGACGCCGGCGGGCGAGATCGCGGCGGCGTCGGCAACCCGGCTCGAGGACGAAGTGCTCGCGCTCGAGCGCAAGCTGGCGGGGCAGGACCTCAGGCCGTCGGGGCCGGTGCGGATCACGACGACGGACACGCTCGGCGCGGTACTGATGCGGCATCTGCCGGCGATGCGCGCCGCGCATCCGGAGATCCAGCCGGAGATCATCATCTCGAATGCGATGGCGAACCTGACGCGCCGCGAGGCCGAGATTGCGATCCGGCCGACGCCGGCACCATCCGAACTGCTGGTTGGACGGCGCATTGCCGATATTGCCCACGCGGTCTACGGATCGCGCGCCTATCTCGCCCGCCGCGTCGACAAGGATCTGTCGACGCACGACTGGATCGGGCTCGACGATGCGCTGGCGGGGACCGTCATCGCCGGCTGGATGCGCGAGAACGTGCGTTCGGCGCGGATCACCTGCCGGGTCGATGCGCTTCCGGCGCTGCGCGATGCCGCGGCGGCGGGATTGGGGCTTGCCCTGCTGCCCTGCTATGTCGGCGATGTCGCGCCCACGCTGCGCCGCCTGACGCCGAAAGCACTCGGGCAGCCGCGCTCGGCGCTGTGGCTATTGACCCATGACGATCTCAAGCGCACCGCGCGCATCCGCGCGACGCTCGATTTTCTTGCCAGGGCGCTCGCCTCGGAGCGTGCGCTGTTCGAGGGAAAGCGCGCCGGCAGCGCGCGGCGCTAGCCGGCCGGCGCGCAGATCGTTCAGGAGCCGACAACTTCCGTGACGGTTTGGATGTCCTCTGCCGCGCGATTCGCAGGCATCCGATGATGCTCGCGAAAGGCACCAACGATCGTCTTCAGTACCGCGCGCGATTTCGCATCTGACAGCGCCGACAGCAGCATGATCTCGGACGGCGGCAGGGCAGGCAGGCCGAGCCGCCGGCCGACCTCGATCGTCCCGGCCGGCGCGAGCCGGCGGGAGAATACCGAAGTAGCGAGGCCTGCGGCGACTGCGTCGGCGACGGCAAAGGACCCACAGCCGAGGAAGCTTTCCGTCCACGGGATGTCCGCCGCCGACAGAGCGCGCGTCGCGATGTTGAGCACGCCGCAGGACGGCGAGGAGGCAGCGAGCCGCAGCGGCTCGCCCGCGCGATGGACGAAGTCCGGCGTTGCGAACCAGCCGTAACGATCCGTCGCCAGCATCTCGCCGTCGCGGCGGTCGTCCTCGCGGCGGATGATGGCGGCATCGATCTCGCCGCGATCGAAGGCGTCGAGCAGGTCGCGGGAATCCTCGAGCCGGACTTCGATGGTGAGCGCCGGGTCGTGCGCATGCAGCCGCGCCAGCAAGGTCGGAACCTCCGCGCCTCCGACATGGGTGGCAATGCCGAGCGAGAAGCGACGCGGGCGCACGGGCGACAACGCCGCGACGGCGCGATCATGCGCGGCGAGCAATTCCTGCGCCGGGGCGAGGAAAGCTGCGCCCTGTGCCGACAGGCGCACCAGGCGCGGTGTCCGTTCGATCAGCCTGTGGCCGAGCTGGCTTTCCAGCCGCTTCAACTTGACGCTGATCGCGCCCTGCTTGGTGCCGAGCGTTTCGGCGGCGCGGGTAAAGCTCTTGAGATCGGCGATGGTCACGAATGTCTTCACGGCGTCGACGTCGAGCGTGGTCATGTCAGTCATCCGGATTTGTTGTCTCTGAAATATCTAGTCATCCAATTCACCAATGCTCAAGCCATGACTAGCTTTGCGTTGTGAAGCGCCGTGGCCACCCGATTCCTGCCGCTGCTGCCTCAATACATCGTGAGTCGATCGATCGACGCTGCTGCCAGCACCCTGGCAACAGCGTGCGGTACTCCGTTGGCTTGCCACAACAAAAGGCCTGATCATGTCTACTGAACTGAGCCGCCGCGGCGCTGTCGTGCTGTCCGCCGTATGCCTTGCCTGCCTGATGTTCGGATTGGAGATTTCCAGCATCCCCGCGATCCTGCCGACGCTGGAGCGGGTGCTGCATGCCGACTTCAAGGCGCTGCAATGGATCATGAACGCCTACACGATCGCGGTCACCACGGTGCTGATGGCGATCGGGACGGTGGCGGACCGCTATGGCCGCAAGCGGATATTCCTGGTCGCGATCGCGGCATTCGGCGTCACCTCGCTGATCTGCGGCGTTGCCTCGAGCGTCGAAATGCTGATTGTCGCCCGGTTCCTGCAGGGCCTCAGCGGCGGCGCGCTCCTGATCTGCCAGATCGCCGTGCTCTCGCACGAATTCCAGGGCGGCCGGGTGCGCGCCGTTGCCTGGGGCTGGTGGGGCGTCATCTTTGGCATCGGTCTCGGCTTCGGGCCGATCATCGGCGGCGCGGTTGTCGCGGTGCTGAGCTGGGAGTGGGTGTTCCTCGTCCACGTGTTGTTCGCGGCCGTCGCGTTCGTGCTCTCGATCGGCGGCGTGCATGAATCGAAGGACCCGAAGGCGAGCAGCCTCGACGTCGCCGGTATCGTGACGATGTCGCTCGCGGTGTTCTGTCTCGCCTTCTACATCACGCAGGGGCCGGATCTCGGCTTCGTCAGCTCGAGGGGGCTTGCGATCCTGGGCGTTTCAGCAGTGAGCTTCGCAGCGTTCATTATTGCCGAGAGAATCAGCCGGCGGCCGATGTTCGACTTTTCAGTGTTCCGGATCCCGGCTTTCTCCGGTTCGATCGTCGGCTCCGCGGCGATGAACCTCAGCTACTGGCCGTTCATGATCTATCTGCCGATCTGGTTCCACGCCGGCCTGGGCTATGACAGCGTGTCGGCGGGACTTGCCTTGCTCGCCTACACGCTACCGACGCTGGTGATGCCGCCGTTCGCCGAACGCCTGTCGCTGCGCTATCAGCCGGGCCTGATCATCCCGGTAGGGCTGTTCACCATCGGCGCCGGATTCATGCTGATGAAGTTCGGCAGCGCCGCCGCGCAGGCGAACTGGGCGACGATGCTGCCGGGCTGCTTGCTCGCCGGCATCGGTCTAGGCATCACCAACACGCCGGTCACCAACACGACGACCGGCTCGGTCTCGAGCGACCGCGCCGGCATGGCCTCGGGCATCGACATGAGCGCGCGGATGGTTTCGCTTTCGATCAACATCGCGCTGATGGGCTTCATCCTGGCGAGCGGCGTGCTGGCGCATCTGAAGGCGGTGCTGCCGGCGCTCGAAGGCGCGCAACTTCGCACCATCGCCGAGCGGATCGCTGCCGGCGACGTCGCATCGACACCGGAGCTGACCGGCCCGGTCGTGCATCAGGCACTCGCAAGCGGCTTCGGCTGGGTGATGCTCTATGGCGGCATCGGGGTGTGGATCATGGCCGCGCTCAGCTTCCTGATCTTCAACGCGCGGCCGGTGCGGCAGGCCGAGGGGGCTCACGGCACGAAGTGAACACGATGTCGCCGTGCCTGCCCAGGGGAGGGGCGGGCAGGCGGTACCGGTCACTTCACGAGGGTCAGCAGCGGCTTGTCCTTCTCGACGATGTAGGTCGCTAGCTCGCTGGCGGTGACGTCGCCGACATTCCTCGCCGCATGGACCGTGCCGGCGGGAATGAACAGCACGTCGCCGGCCTTCAGCCTCGCCGGCGGCCTGCCGTCGACGTCGTATTCGAGCGTGCCGGCGAGCACGTAGATGATTTCTTCGCCCGGATGCGTATGGCGGCCGAATGCCTTGTCCGGCGCGATGTCGACACGCACCTGCACGGCTTCACGTCCGCCGACGCTGAGGTCGTGGCGCTGCAGGTCAGTTCGCGTGAAACCGGCCGGTTGCTGCGCCTGTGCGCTCGGTATGGTCAGGAGGCTGGCGGTGAACAAGGCCGTTCTTGCGAGCAGGCGCGTTGCCTTCATCAGCTTGCTGGTCATCTTGAACTCCAGGATTTGCTTGCGTCCTTGTCCGACCACGAGCCCGCAAGCGGCCGGCCCGCGTCGGAGATCGTCGTATGCTCGTTTCAAACGAGGGTGGTCGTGACATCGATGTTGCCGTGGACCGCCTTGGAGTAGGGGCAGATGCCGTGCGCGGCTTCGATCAGCTGCTGCGCAACCTCGCGCTCGACGCCGGGGACGTGGACGGTGAGGCGGGCGCTCAGGAAGAAGGCGCTGCCGGCCTGGTTCAGATCGATCTCGGCGTCGACCTCGGGCTCGCTCGCGAGCTTGACCTTGCGCTGACCGGCGGCGAGCTGGATCGCGCCGATGTAGCAGGCCGACCAGGCGGCCGCGAACAGGTTTTCCGCGGCAGGGTGCGGCTGCGGCAGCTTGACGTCGAGGAAGCCGTCGCGCGAGCGGGCGGCGCCATTCGGGCCGGCGGTGACGTGGGTCTTTCCGGTGACGAGAACCTTTGCATTGGCAGTCATGGCGAACTCCTTTCGGATGAATATAGATCGTATCCGATCTAATCGTGTACGCGTCGAAATAGGCCTCGGGCTTGATCGTGTCAAGCACTTCCGATTTAATCGGATACGATTTATATTGACCGAGACATCACAAACTCCGGAGACGCCCGTGACCCGCACCTCCAAGGCCGAGACCAAGGGCCGAAAACTCTCGAATTTTCTGTGCTTTGCGGTCTATTCGGCCAATCTGGCCTTCGGCCGCGCCTACAAGCCGATCCTGGATGCGGTCGGCCTGACCTACACCCAATACATCGCCATGGTGGCGCTGTCGGAAGAGGATGAGCAGACCGTCAGCGCGCTCGGCGAGAAGCTGTTCCTGGAATCCAACACGCTGACGCCGATCCTCAAGAAGCTCGAGCAGAGCGGCTATATCAGCCGTACCCGCGATCCCGCCGATGAGCGGCAGGTTCGCGTGAGCCTGACGCCGGCCGGCCGACGCCTGCTCGACAAGGACATCAATGTGTCCCTGGTCGAAGCCACCGGGCTCGGAGACGAATTTCCCGTCGTGCAGAAGACCGTCGCGAGGCTGCGCGACAATCTGCTGCGCAACACACGCGCCGATCCGAAGAAGGGCTGATCCTGCGGGCCAAACCCGATCCTGAATTTGCTCTAGCCAACGAGTTCAGGAACTACGGGTCGCGACGCGCTCGTCCCGCTTCGATCCGATCCGAGGTGCACGGGCCCTGGCAATTTGATGCGGACAAGAAGGCCGTGCGGCGCGTTGTCGTGCAGGGACAGCTCGCCGCCATGCCCGCACACCATGGCCTGCGCGATCGAAAGGCCAAGTCCGAAGCCGCTTGTCTCGTCCATGGTGCGGGCCTCGTCGCCCCGGACGAACGGCTTCAGCATTTCGGCCCGGCGGTGCTCCGGAATCCCCGGACCGTCGTCCGAGACATCGATGGTGACCTGATCGGCTGACGCACCCAGCCGGATGTCGACTTCGCTACCGAACCTCAGGGCATTCTCCACCAGGTTGGTCACGGTGCGGCTGATCTCGCTCGGGCGGATCAGGAGCGAAGCCCTGGCCGGGCCCTGGTAGCGCACGACGTGGCCGCAATCGGAGAACTGCTCGCAGATCGTCTGCAGCAGGGCGGCGACGTTCACCAGCGTCGGCTTCGCCGCGCTGCCGCCGCTCAGGAATGACAGCACGGATTCCAGCATCGCCTGCATCTGGTCGAGGTCGTGCAGGGTCTCTGCGCGCTGGGCATCGCTTTCGATATATTCGGACCTCAGCCGCAGCCGGGTGATCGGCGTGCGCAGGTCGTGACTGATGGCGGCGAGCATGCGCGTGCGGTCATTCATCAACGTGGTGATGCGTTCGCGCATGCGATTGAGCGCGACCGCTGCGGCGCGGATTTCCTCCGGGCCAGTCTCCGGCAGCGGCGCGGCCGCCTGGCTGATGCTGAAATTCTCGGCGGCGCGGGCAAAGGCGGAGAGCGGCGCGCTGAGCGCGCGGCCGGCCCACACGCCGAGCAGCGTGACGCTCACAAACAGGAACAGGAACGTGCTCACCCAGAACCCGCCGAAGAACGGCGGCATTTTCATCGGGCCGATCGTCGCTTCGAACAGCGCTCCGTCCGGCAACCGAACCGCCGCCGGCGCGGTCTTCGAGGAAAACTCGTCGATATCGTCGACGCCGGGCCGCTCTGACGAAGCACCGTCGGACGAGTCCGGACCTGCGTCGCGCAATGTGAGGTGCAGCCGAGGAAAGGCTCGATCGGCCGCCCGCAACAACGTTGCGCGATCGGCCGCAGGGGCCTCGGCCAGAAGCTTGGCAACCAGCTGGAACTGATGGATTGGCCTGTCCGCGAACGATCTCGGCTTCTGGCTGATGAAATAGAGCCCGATCAGCGCATGGATGAGCACCAGCGACAGCAGGATTAGCGCGGCGATCTGGCCACTGATCCGGTGGAAGCTGAAAAGCGCGGCAATCCTGCGTGTCCAGCTCATGCGTCCTCCACATGCGGCGTGAAGATGTAGCCGCCGGTGCGCACCGTCCGGATCACCGACGATCCTTCGCTCGTATCGAGCTTGCGGCGAAGCCGGCTGACCAGCACGTCGATGCTGCGCCCGAACGGACTGGCCGGCCGGCTGCGCGTCATGGTCAGGAGGCCATCCCGCGTCAGGATCCTGCCCGGCCGCTCGCAGAACACCTGCAGCAGGTCGAACTCCGCGCTGGTCAACGGGACCTGGGCGCCGTCGGGATCGCGCAATTCGCGCAGGCGAAGATCGATGGTCCAGTCCTGGAAGCACAGGCGCGCGGCGCTCTGGCCCGAGCGCCCGGCAAGGCCGGCCTGGGCCTGCCGGCGCAGCACGGCGTTGATCCGTGCCAGCAACTCGCGCGGATTGAACGGCTTGGCGAGATAATCATCCGCGCCCATCTCGAGCCCGAGGATCCGGTCGAGGTCCTCGCCCTTTGCCGTGAGCATGATGATCGGGATCGTCGAGTCGCCGCGCAGGCGGCGACACAGGGTTAGTCCATCCTCTCCGGGCAGCATCAGATCGAGGACGACGAGATCGAGCGAATGCCCGGCAAGGTAACGATCCATTTCCCTGCCGTTCGAGGCGGTGGCCACCAGGCAGGATTGGTCGCGCAGGTAGCGGGCAATCAGGTCTCTGGTCTGCAGATCGTCTTCGACGACCAGGATCTTCGGAGTGTTTGCAAGCATGATCCGCGACGGGCCCTCATCATAAGGTCATTGGCGCGCGTTCCGACGCGCTCAGCCACCAATCGACCAGCATACGCGTCGCTTGTGGGCGGCATTGCGCCTTTTCGTAAGCATAGTGTTTCTGAACTGTAAGCGTCGCTCGCAGCCCGAAACAATCGGCGATGCCGGCCGCGTCGCACCGCGCTCACAGTCCCAAACCACTGGAAATAATCCCGCAATCCTGCAGCCACACCGCAGCCATCACCATCCCGTCACAACGGGGGGCTTGTTCGCGAGGTGTGGAATGAAGACGTGGCGGGGCTTTGTCGCGGCAATCGTGCTGTCGGCCTTTTCGATCCCGGGGACGCCGGTGACATGGCCGTTGTTGGCTCCGGTGGCGGCCCAATCGGTCGATGCGATTACGGTCGAAGGCAACCGGCGGGTCGAGGCGGAGACCATCCGCTCCTATTTCAGGCCGGGGCCCGGCGGCCATCTCGATCAGGCTGCCATTGACGATGGCCTCAAGGAGCTGGTCGGGACCGGATTGTTCCAGGACGTCAAGATCAATCAGGCGGGCGGCAGGATCGTCGTTTCGGTGATCGAGAATCCGGTGATCGACCGCGTCGCGTTCGAGGGCAACAAGAAGATCAAGGACGAGCAGCTCTCGGCCGAAATGCAGTCCAAGCCGCGGGGTACCCTGTCGCGGCCGATGGTGCAGTCGGATGCGCTGCGGATCGCCGAGATTTATCGGCGCTCAGGCCGCTACGACGTGCACGTCACGCCGGAAATCATCGAACGCTCGAACAACCGCGTCGATCTCGTCTTCACCGTCGACGAGGGAGCGAAGACCGGCATCAAGACCATCGAGTTCATGGGCAACAACAGTTTTTCGGCGGCGCGCCTGAAGGACGTGATCAAGACCCATGAGACGAACTTCCTGAGCTTTCTCGGCAACGCCGACATCTACGACCCGGATCGGGTCGAGGCCGATCGTGACCTGATCCGCCGCTTCTATCTGAAGCACGGCTACGCGGACGTCCAGGTCGTGGCTGCACTCGCCGAGTATGATCCGGAGCGTAAGGGCTTTCAGGTGACGTTCAAGATCGATGAGGGGCAGCAATACCGCGTTGCGACGGTCAGTTTCCGCTCGAACATTGCGGGCTTCGATCCGACGACGCTGCGTTCATTGTCGCGCGTCAGCGAAGGCTCGCTCTACAATGTCGAGGCGGTCGAGAAGTCGGTCGAGGACATGCAGATCGAAGCGTCGCGCCGCGGCTACGCCTTCGCGGTGGTCCGTCCGGACGGCGCCCGGAATTTCGAGGCCCACACGGTGGGGATCGTGTTTCGCGTGGAGGAGGGGCCGCGCACCTATATCGAGCGGATCGATATTCGCGGCAACGGCCGCACCCGAGACTACGTGATCCGGCGTGAGTTCGATCTCTCCGAGGGCGATGCGTATAACCGTGCGCTGGTCGATCGCGCCGAGCGGCGGCTGAAGAATCTGGACTACTTCAAGAGCGTCAAGATCACCACCGAGCCTGGCTCGACGAGCGATCGCGTCGTTCTGATCGTCAACCTGGAGGAAAAGTCGACCGGCGATTTCTCCGTGTCGGGCGGTTATTCCACGACGGACGGCGCGCTTGCCGAGGTCAGCGTCTCGGAGCGAAATCTGCTCGGCCGTGGCCTGTTCGCCAAGGCGACGGTCAGCTACGGCCAGTACTCGCGCGGCCTGTCGCTGTCCTTTGTCGAGCCGTATTTGCTCGACTATCGCGTCGCGCTCGGGCTCGATGCGTATTACAAGGAGCAACTGCCGACCGACTACACGACCTATGGCGTGAAGACGATCGGGTTCTCGCCGCGGCTCGGCCTGGCGCTACGCGAAGACCTGACCCTCCAGTTGCGATACTCGCTCTATCAGCAGGAAATCTCGCTCGATAGCGCCTACGCGAACTGCAACAACAATCCGTCCAACCCGTCGCTCGCGTTCAATCCGACGCCTGCCTACATCCAGAGTGTACTCGGGGGCGTCGATCCCACGAACTCGGTCTCGTCAGGGCTGTATGGATATGGCTGCTACGGCGACGGAGAATCCACCTTGCCGGTGCGCAAGGAGCTGGCCGCAGGGGCGACCTGGACCTCGCAGATCGGCTACACGCTGAGCTACAACACCGTCGACAACAACAAGAACCCGACCGACGGCCTGCTGATCGACTTCAAGCAGGACTTTGCCGGCGTCGGCGGCGACGTGACGTATCTGAAGAGCGCGGTCGACGCGAAATACTATACGCCGCTGGTGTCCGACCTGATCGGACTGATTCACCTGCAGGGTGGCCTGCTCACCAAGGTCGGCGACAACGATCTGCGCATGCTGGACCATTTCCAGATGGGGCCGAATCTCGTGCGCGGCTTTGCCACCAACGGCATCGGGCCGCGCGACATCACCTATGCGAGCCTCGGCGCGGTCGGGGATGCGCTCGGCGGCACCAAATATTGGGGTGCGTCGATGGAGCTGCAGATGCCGTTTTGGTTCCTGCCCTCCGAGGTTGGGCTGAAGGGGGCTGTCTATGCGGACGCCGGCTCGCTCTGGGGTTACGAAGGCCCGACGTCGTGGGCCGCAACCGGCGAGGTGAATACGTCTGCTTGCAAATGCGGCCTCCAATACGACGATGGGAACGTGGTACGAACCTCGGTCGGTGTCGGCCTGATCTGGGCCTCGCCGTTCGGCCCGCTGCGCTTCGATTACGCCGTGCCGATCACGAAGGGCAAATACGACATCGTGCAGGAGTTCCGGTTCGGAGGCGGGACTTCATTCTGAGCCGACAGTCGCTCCGCTTGCCGGACTGCGTCGCGGGTTGCGGCCGGCGTGACGCCTGCCATGCCGTCCTGCCGCTTGCGGCGGCCGGAGAAGCGGGGCAGGCTGCTTCGGTTCAATTCCCATCCGAGGCAATCCATGTCACGCGTGTCAATCAAGACCAGGAACGACCTGCCGAGCGAGCTCAAGCCGCTGTGGGACAAGATGACCACCTATGGCGCGTTCGAGAACCAGGCAGGCGTCATGGCGCAGCGCCTGCCGATCTTCAAGCACATGTGGTCGCTGCTGGTCGATCTCGCCGACGAGGCGGTGGTCTCGAAGCGGCATCTCGAGCTCGCGCTGGTGACGGTCTCGCTGCTCAACAAGTGCGACTATTGCGTTTCGCACCATGCGCCGAAGCTCGCGATCCAGGGGGTCTCGGAGGCGGGCGCCGAGCGGCTGCTCGACTATCAGGATCATCCCGAGCTCGATGCGCTCGACAAGCTCGTGGTCGAATATGCGATCGCCGTCACCAACAACTGGAACAAGACCCGCGACGAGATCTTCGCACGCCTGCGGGAACACTTCTCGGAACCGCAGATTGTCGAGCTGACCTGGCGGATCGCGCTGTGCGGCGCGTTCAATCGCTTCAACGACATCTTGCAGCTCGACGTCGAGCAGGGCGTTCCGCAGCGCGAGGCCGCGGAGTGACGGCCTGATCAGGCCACCGGTGCGGCGCCGTCGCCGAGCGTCGTGAGCACGAAGTCGGCCCGCGCGGATGGCGGTAGCTTCGGCAGGTCGACGACATCGTAGCCGAGCGTCGGCAGTGCATCCATCAGCCGCTGATACTCCGCCATTGCAGTCTGGAAGCCGTGCCGCCGCTCCGAATCGGTGACGTAGATCTCGGGCCACGGCGGCGTCATGAACACGCGACCGTGGTAGCGATGGTCGGAGCAGATCGGGTGCAGCACCGGCTCACCCGTCAATGCCTCCAGCGCCGACGCCGCGTCGACGAGGCCGCGGTCGAAGAACACCCATCCGGAATGAGCCTTAGCCATCTCCATATCTTGCAGCGCGACGTCAATGGCGCGCCGCAGGAAGACCGCCGTATCGACCCAGGGCAGGGCGTTGCCGCCGGACGCGAGCTCATCGGCAACGATGCGGCGGCCGGGCTCTTCGACGATGGGATAGCCGCGTCTGCACAGTTCGGCCAGCAGCGTCGATTTTCCGCCGCCGGAGCAGCCGGAGATCAGGACGAAGCGGTTTTGCAAAGGGTGTCCTTTCATCAATCGTCACACCGCATGAACGAGCACTCCGCGAACGCGGGTTGCCCGATAGGCTTGAAATCTTGGGGAAGAAGGCGCGCGGAAATGTCTCGACGCGCCGAGTGAGCATAGCTTCGAATGTGACGCAAATGGGGGCGCGCTTGACGAATTCTTCAGTGCCGCGCCGATAAGCTCGATCAAGCATGGTTGTATCAAGCTTGAAGGGACGACGTACATGGCATCACGCTCGACCGTCTGCACGACGCTCGCGCTGCTAGTCTGCGCCGCGGTGCTGCAGCCGGCGCGCGCCGCTGAACCCGGCGAACCGGTCCGAGTCGGCGCGGTGCTGCCGTTTTCCGGCGGGGTCGAGCTTTACGGCCAGCAGGCGAAACTCGGGCTCGATCTCGCCGCCAAGGACATCAACGCGGCCGGCGGCATTCTCGGCCGGCCGGTCGAGGTTATCTATGTCGACGACAAGACACGGCCGGGTTCGGCCGCCGAGGCGATGCGCTCGCTGATCGAGAAGCAGGGCGTGCTGGCGGTGGTCGGTCCGATCACGTCGCAAAACCTGAATGCGCTGGTGCCGATTGCCGAGAGCTCGAAGACGCCGCTGCTCTATGCAACCAATTACGAGGGCGGCAAATGCAGCCGCTATCTGTTTTCGTTCGGCGCGGTGCCGAACCAGGAGCTCGGCCAGCTGCTGCCCTACATGACCCGGACTTTCGGCAACACCTACTTCCTGCTCGGCGCCGACCGGGTCTGGCCGCATCAGATGTTCGGCATCGCGCAGCCCCTGATCGAGAAGCTCGGCGGCAAGGTGGTCGCGACGAAATACACGCTGGGAACCGAGACCGACTTCTCACCGCTTATCAAGGAGATCGCGGCGAGCAAGGCAAAGGTGCTGCTGTTCGCGCTGAAGGGCGACGGGATGGATTTCATCCGGCAGGCCGACGACGCCGGGCTGTTGAAGGACATCACCGTCGCATTCCTCGGACTGTCCGAGGTCGATCTCGGCATCTTCCGCGGCAAGGGCCAGAACATGGTGACGGTGGTGCCGGCGGTCGCGGCGAGCGAGGATCCTGCCGTCAAGGCGTTCGTGGCGAAGGCCCGCGCCGCCGCGGAGCCGGGTGTCGCGGTGTCGAACTATGTGATGACGCATTACAGCACGCTGATCGCGCTCAAGGCGGCGGCCGAGAAGGCCGGCAAGCTCGACAAGGAGGCGATCATCGACGCGATGGCGGGCCTCGCCATTCCGTCGCCGACCGGCCCTGTCACGCTCGGTCAGGATCATCACGTGGCGATGAACATGTTCATTGCCAAGACGCAGGGTTCGGAACTCGTGCAGGTGCGAGCACTCGGCGAGATCGCGCCGGAGCCGGAGTGCAGTCCAACTGGCCGCTGACCAGGAGGAATATGTCGGTAGCGGCGCTCGAGGCCGCGATGCTCGCAAAAAAGTGAGCTGGCGCGCTCGTCAGCTGTCGGTTTCGCGTCGTCCCGCTCGTCTTCCAGCCAGAACGAGCTGTATGGGAGTTCCGGAATGAGCAATTCGACCTATCGCTGGGTGATCGTCGCGGCCGGCGGCCTGCTCGGCTGCGTCGCGATCGGCGGCATGTTTTCGCTGCCGGTGTTCCTCCAGCCCATGGCGCGCGAGACCGGCTGGTCGGTGACCGGCATCTCCAGCGCGATGACGATCGGCTTCCTCGCGATGGCCTTCACCAGCATGATCTGGGGCACGCTGTCGGACCGCTTCGGGCCGCTCCCGGTGGTGCTGACCGGATCGGTCGTGCTGGCGGCAAGCCTCGCGCTGGCCAGCCAGGCGCCATCGCTGCTGGCCTTTCAGTTCGTGTTCGGCGCGCTGGTCGGCGCGGCAACGGCGGCGATCTTCGCCCCGATGATGGCCTGCGTCACCGGCTGGTTCGACACCCATCGAAGCCTCGCCGTCTCGCTGGTGTCGGCCGGCATGGGCATGGCGCCGATGACGATGTCGCCGCTCGCGGCGTGGCTGATCTCCCACCACGACTGGCGCACCGCGATGCTGATCGTCTCGGGCGTGGTCGGCGCGATCATGATCCCGGTCTCATTCCTGGTGCGCCGCCCGCCGGCGCTGCAGGGCGACCACGCTGAAGCGGTCTCGGAGAACGGCGAACCGCCGATGTCGCTGGCGCAGGCGCTGCGCTCGCCGCAATTCATTATTCTGATCGCGACCAATTTCTTTTGCTGCGCTACCCATTCGGGCCCGATCATCCATACCGTGAGTTACGCGGTCACCTGCGGCATTCCGATGGTTGCCGCGGTGACGATCTACAGCGTCGAAGGGCTCGCCGGGATGGGCGGCCGCATCGCCTTCGGCCTGCTCGGCGACCGTTTTGGTGCCAAGCGCGTGCTGGTGCTCGGATTGCTGGCGCAGGCGTTCGGCGCGCTCGGCTACGTCTTCGTGCGCGAGCTTGCTGCATTCTACGCGGTGGCCGCGATCTTCGGCTTCATCTATGCCGGCACCATGCCGCTGTATTCCGTGCTGATCCGCGAGAACTTCCCGCTGCGGATGATGGGCACAGTGATCGGCGGCACCGCAATGGCCGGCAGCCTCGGCATGGCGACCGGACCGCTCGCCGGCGGCCTGATCTACGACACCTTTGCGAGCTACACGTGGCTCTATGTCGGCTCCTGGGCGGTCGGCATCGGCGCGTTCCTGATCATGATGACGTTCCGCCCGATCCCGGCGGCGCGGCCCACGGCGGTGCCTGCGCCGGCATGAGGCCGGTGCGTGCGTGAAGCGATCTGCTTCACGCGCGGCTGCGCTTCGGCCGCCGGATGGCACGCACCTTGTTGTTGGCGGAGCCGCTGCCGCAGAAGAAGCGGTCGGCGCCGTCGGACTCGAGGCCAGACACGAACACGCCCTGCGGCATCTCCAGCCGTTCGATGACCTCGCCGGTCTGCGGGTCGATGCGCCGCACGTCGCTTTCATCGCCTTCCCAGGTGCCGTGCCAGAGTTCGCCATCGACCCAGGAGACGCCGGTGACGAACCGGTTGCTTTCGATGGTGCGCAGAACCTTGCCGGTTTCCGGATCGACCTGAACGATGGTGCGGTCGCGATACTGGCCGACCCACAGCGAGCCCTCCGCCCAGGCGAGGCCCGAGTCGCGGCCGCCGCCGGGCGAGGGGATGGTGGATATCACGCGCCCGCTGTTCGGCTCGATCTTCAGAATGCGGTCCTCGGCGATCTGATAGAGGTGCTTGCCGTCGAAGGCGGTGCCGGCATGAGCCGCGATATCGAGGGTGCGGGTGGTGTTGCCGCTGTCGGGATCGAAGGCGACCAGGCGGTCGCCGGCCGCGAACCAGACCTGCTCGCCGTCGAAGCTGACGCCGCCGACGTTCTCGACGCCGTCGAAGGGGCCGTATTCCCGGATGATCTCGGCCGTGGCCTTTTTCATGTGCGCTCCTGTCGCCTGGAGCTTCGGTTCTGATTGAATCAGAATCGAGGCTCCAGAATCCTGTTTTGACGCGTTTTCTTCACGCGAACCGGTATCCGCTTCGCTCGAAAACGCTTCCGATTGCGCCCCGATGCTAGCCGTTCGGCAGCGGGGCAGGGAGTAACAAGGTCGTCGTGAATCCCGGCACCGGCGGCGTCATCCAGCGCCGGGCGCGGGCACGGCCGACCGACTGCACCTTGCCGGTGGCGGCCAGCGCGTCGAGCGCGCGCTGCACGGTGCGCTGGCTCGCCCCCAGCGCGACCGACAGCGCCGAGCTCGACCAGGCCTCGCCGTCGGCGAGAAAGGCCAGCACCGCGGCATGCTCCTCCTCGACCGGCAGCGCCAGCACGGTCACCTCGCGCCGGCCATGCGGCTGGAGCACAAAGCCGTCCGGCGTCGCGCTGAGATCGGCTAGCGGCCGCAGCGCCCGGCGCAGCCGTCCGATCTCGACCCGCAGCCGCGCCCGGTGTGATTCATCGGCGTGCTTGCCGCGAAACGCCCGCGCGATCAGCGTGCCGCGCGACACGTCCTGCGGCCACGCTTCGCCCAGCGCGCGGGCGAGCGCGAACAGCACCGGCCGGCGGGTCAGCGAGACCGTCGTGCCGATATCGCGCACGACGTAGCGGCAGGCATCGATGACGAGCGCCTTCGACGCCATCAGCGCCTCGACCTCCTCGAGCAGCAGCGGCCGCTCGCTGCCGCGCGCAATCAGACGCGCCGCGGGCGTCGCCAGCAGGCGCGCAGTGCTTTCGACCTCGGCCGCGAGCTCGGCGATGCCGGCGCGGCGTGCTGCTTCCCTTGCGCGGGCCAGCGCTTCGCGTGCCGGCCTGGTCCGCAACCGCCGCATCGCGATTCCGGCGACGACCAATTCATGGCCGACCCGCAGCGCCGGCGGGAACGGCGCAGGGTCGAGGCCAGCAAGCATGCGCTCGGCCGCATCGAGGCTCCCGATCAGCAGCAGGCGGCGGATTTCGAGATAGCCGGCATGGGCGGCGTTGAGTGCATCGCCTCGTGCTGCGAGCGTTGCGCGCGCCGCGGCGAGGCTCTTCCCGGGGAAGGAAAGGTCGCGCGACACCAGCGCGATCTCGGCCTCCGCCACCACGCAGCGCGCCCGCGCGACCGCTTCGCGCGGGCCGAAGGCGCGTCCTGCACGCCGCAACAGCTCCTTGGCGCGGGCGAAATCGCCGAGCCGGGCCATCGCGATGCCGCGCAGCGCCAGCGCCGGCGCATCGTCGCGCAGGGCTACCCGTTTCAGTGCGCCGAGGGGATCACCCGCCGCGAGCGCGCGCGCCGCAGCTATGATCAGCGAATCCATTCGAATCCCGACACACTTGTCACTCTCACCCTCCGAGGCCCGGTCCTAACCTAGCACATGACGACATGGATCATCTCCAGAGAGATCGAACGATGACCGGTTTCGAAACACGAGAAGATTGGGCGAGGAGGCGGCTCAGCGGACGTGGGCCCATCGTGGCGCGCTTTCTGTCGCTGGCGGCGGCGCCGACCTTCGCCGTGATGGCGCTGATTGCCGCGATGGCGCCGGCCGACATGATCTGCGGCGCGATGCAGGGACCGCTGTCATTGCAGGGCATGGTCCCGATGTACGCGCTGATGAGCGCATTTCATCTGGCGCCATGGCTGCGCCTGTTCAGATGACTGGCTCAGCTCTCCGGCAAAGTGAAGACCGCGCATGGCCGCGCGATGCCGCGCAAGTCATGACTGCCGAGCGCGACCAGCGGCGTCTCGGTCTCGGCGGCGAGGGCGCCCGAAACCAGCACGGTCTGCTCCAGCGGCTTGCACAGCCCTTCGAGCCGGCTCACCAGATTGACCGCGGCACCGATCGCGGTGAAGTCGAGGCGGTCGGCGGCGCCGATATTGCCCCAGTGCACCTCGCCGAGATGCAGCGCCGCGCCGAATGGCAACGGCGGCAAGCCCTGCTTGCGTCGCTCTGCATCGAGATGCGCCATGCCGACGCGCGCCGCCGACACCGCGCGCAATGCCGCCTCGGATGCGCTGCGCGCGCTGGTCGTGACCGGAAAGATCGCAAGCAGGCCGTCACCGATGAATTTCAACACCTCGCCGCCGAAGGCGTGGATGGCGCCGGCGATGCGGTCGAACCAGGCATCGAGCGCCGCGATCACCTCGGCAGGCGGATGGCTTTCCGACAGCGCGGTGAAGCCGCGGAGGTCGGCGAACAGCAGTGCCGCCCGGATGGTTTCGCCGGTATTGCGACGCAATGGCGATGCCAGCACGCGCGCCGCGCTGCGCCGGCCGAGATAGGCCTCCAGCGCCGCCGTCAGTGTCGCGCGCGCCGCGAGCGCGGCGAGCGGCGCGGCCATGAACCGCGCCGCCTCGCGCAATTGATCCGCCTCGGCAGGTGTGAAGGCGCGTGTCCCGATCCAGCCGAGGGTCGGGCCATCCGGCCGCGTTCCGATCGTGCCCTCGTGGATCGGGCCGGGCGCGAGAGTTCCGAGCCAGCGCCAGCCGGCGTCGCCGGATCCCACCATATCGGGCATCGCAAAGGGTTGTTCCGGTGCGAATCCGAGCGCTTCGATGACCTCGCCATTGTCGGCACGCCACAGCCAGGTTCGTCTTGCAATCAGGGGGTGCGGAACCTCGAGCGTCAGAGCGCCGCCGGCAAGCGGCAGGCCATCCGTGATAAGGTGGCTACCCAGGTCTGCCAACAACCGGTTGGCGCCCGCGGTCTCGGCGGCGGCGTCGACCAGCCAGCTCAACGTCGAGGACAATTGCATCACACCATCATGGGGTTGACGCACCACCCTTGTCACGAATTATCCCTGAGCGCCGACTGTCAATGGAGCATGGATCGATGACTGAAGCCTTCATCGTTCAACGCGAGATCCAGATCGCAGCCCCGGCTGCAACCGTGTTCGCCTTTCTGACCGATCCGCAGAAGATCGTGAGCTGGATGGGGCTCGAAGCCGCGACCGAGACGCATCCCGGGGGCCTCTACTTCCTCAAGGGGCTCGGCAGCGATCGCAGCCGCGCCGCGCGCGGAGCGTTCCGCGAGGTTGTGCCGGTGCATCGTCTCGCCTACAGCTTCGGCTGGGAGGGCAGCGAGGAAGTGCCGCCGGGATCGAGCCTGATCGAGATCGACCTGATGGAGCAGGACAACGGCACGCTGCTCCGCATGACCCATAGCGGCCTTCCGAACGCCGCGCAGTGCGAGAGCCATGACAAGGGTTGGGCGCATTACATGGGCCGGCTCTCGCTGGCGGCCGCCGGTCGGGATCCCGGCCCCGACCACGGTCCCGCCAACCGCCATTGACGTCGCGTCATGTCGGCCATTTCGAGCCGAGGATGATCGAGCAGAAGTTCATCCTGGTGTAGTTCATGTCCTTCAGCGCCAGCACGTCGGCCTTGACGTTGCCGAAGGTCGTCAGCGGCTTCTTGATGGTGCCGGCGGCGAAATGATCGATGATGTTCTCCTTGAAGTTCGCCTCGCGCGGATGGTGCGCGCAGACATGGTCGCGGTGCTCGTGCGGGAAATCGTCGTAGGCGATGCCGAGCACGTCCATCTCGACGCCGGCGGTGACCAGCGCAATGGTCGGACGCATATGCTCGGGGACGCCAGGCGTGGTGTGCAGGGCGATTGAGGTCCAGACATCCTCGATGTCGCGCTCCGGAACGCCATAGCCCTTGAGGAAGTCGCGTGCGGCGTTGGCGCCGTCGACCTCGAAGCGCAGATCGGGGCTCGCATGCGCTGCGGTCAAGCCCATGTCGTGGAACATGGCGCCGATATAGAGCAACTCGGGATCGAATTTCAGCTTGCGGCGGTTGCCGGTCAGCGCGCCCCAGAAGAACACGCGGCGACTGTGATTGTAGAGCAGGTCGTCCTCGGTATCGCGCACCAGTTGGGTGGCGGCGCGGGCCATCGCGCTGTCGGGTACGCGGATGCCGGCGATGATCTCGGTCATTTCAAGACGCTCCTCGATGTGGCAAGACGATGTCGTGGCGTGCGAACACGCGAGCCCGGCGCTCGTCTCTGCGGTGTGTGCGGATCGCCGGGTGGCGCGATCCGTGGTGCGTTTGTCGCCCGGTTGGGCCCGATCCCGCAACGATCGCGCGCCGCCGGATCGGGCCAACCAGACGTCGTTTCGCGCCAGCGGGCAGGGAGAAGGTATGGCGGTTCAGAGAGTCGCGATCGCGATTCACGAAGGGGTTCAGGCGCTCGATGTCGCGGGCCCCGTCGACGTTTTCGCAGAGACGAACGGCTTTGTGCCCGCGGGGAATGGCTATGAGACCGTGCTGGTCGGCGCCGGCTGCGAACCGCTGCGCGCGTCGAACGGCATGAAGATATCGGCCGATCTCAGCTTCGCCGAGGCACAGGAGAGGTTCGATATCCTGCTGGTGGCGGGCGGGCCGGCATTGCCCGACGCCGCGCCGGATCCCGAACTGACACAGTGGCTGCGTGGGGCGCCCGCGCGCGCCGAGCTCTATGGTTCGATCTGCACCGGCGCCTTCGCGCTCGGCCATGCCGGGCTGCTCGACGGCCACAAGGTGACGACGCATTGGCAGAATGCGCAGCTTCTGGCGGCGCGCTTCCCGGCAGCCGAGGTCATCTTCGACCGCATCTACATTCGCGACGGACAGCTGATGACATCGGCCGGCGTGACCGCGGGGATCGATCTCGGGCTCGCGCTGGTCGCCGAGCGGCACGGGCCGCAGGTTGCGGTCGCGGTGGCCAAGCGGCTGGTCGTGGTGGCGCAGCGCCAGGGCGGGCAGTCGCAATTCAGTCCCTATCTCACCGCGCCGGTCGATGAGGATTCGCCGATTGCGCGCGCGCAGGCGCATGTCATGCAGCATGTCGGCGAGCGCCACACGCTGCAGTCGCTGGCGGAAGCCGTCGGCATGAGCGTGCGCAATTTCGGCCGCGCCTTTGCGCAGGAGACCGGAATCACGCCGCATGAATTCGTCGAGCGGGCGCGGGTTGACGCCGCACGCCGGCTGCTCGAGGGCTCAGACCGGCCGCTGAAGGCGGTTGCGTTCGACTGCGGCTTCGGTTCGGCCGACCGGATGCGGATCGTGTTCACCGAGCGGCTCGGCGTGTCGCCGGCGCAGTACCGCGCGAGTTTTAGCAAACTGTGATGCGGTTCATCAACCGGAGGCTGTATCGGGGATAGGATCGACGTCACCGACGCCGGATCCTGCCACACATCTTCTCCCGAGAGGCCGCCCATGGACGCGCTCACGCTCTTCATCATCCGTCATGCCGAGAAGCCGGGCGATTCCTGGCCGGGACCCGGTTTCACCGCGGATGGCGTCTCCGACACCGAGTCGCTCGTGCTCCGTGGGTGGGAGCGTGCGGGCGCGTGGACCGCGTTGTTCGGCACCGATCTCGCCGGCGGTGACTATGCCAAGCCCGATGCAATCTATGCTGCGACACCGGGCACCACGGCCAATCAGCCGCCGTCGAGCCGTCCGGCCGAGACGATCTCGGCGCTTGCCGCTCGGCGCGGCCTGACCCCGAACGAAAGCTTTGGCAAGGGCGATGAGCCGAGGCTGGTGCCTGCGGTGCTGGCGCTGAAGGGCGTCGTGCTGCTGTGCTGGGAGCACAAGGCAATCATCTCCGATATTCTTCCGCTGATCCCGGTCAGCAAGGGCACGCCGCCGACCAAATGGGAGGGCAGCCGCTTCGACGTCGTGCTGCGCTTCGAGCGCGCCAAGGGCGACGACAAGTTCGCGTTCAAGGAGCTGTTTCCAAAATTGCTGTCGGGCGATTCCGACAAGCCGCTAGGCAGCTGAACCGCGTTGCGGCTCCGGCGATCAGTCGAGCCCGAGCGCTTTGCGCGACTTCCGCGTCAACTTTTCGACGATGAGCGCATGCGCCTGGTCGAGATAGGCCTTGAGCTCGGCATCGGGCAGGGAGTCGTTCGCCATCAACTGCACCCATTTGGCGCGCGCCAGATACGGCGCCGGGCGCGCCAGGCCCTGCTCGATCAGCAGCTGATAGGCCATGTTCGAGGCCTTGAACATGAAGCCGCCGGTGCTCTCGATGTAGCCGCCGGCCAGCGCGAACATCTTGCCGCCGACCTTGAACACCGACGTGCCTTCCCATTGCACCACCTTGGTGGCGGCGGGCAGGCGCAGACAATGGGCTTCGAAGGTCTTGGGGCGCATGAGTAGCAGGGCTGGAAGGCGTTCAAAGCCATAGGCCAGCCGCATGAAGGTCGGCAAGCCCCCCGGCCGAGGCCGGCAATCCTTGGCCAGCACTGGTCGCCGCCCATTTCGGAAATTTCACGAAAATGTGGGTTGTCTTCACTCCATCTGTAGATATATCGTAAGATATGTTTTCAGTAAGGAATGAACAAATGAGACGATCGATGTTTCGCGACCGGGACGATGACGGCTTCCGGTTCGGGTTCTTCGCCATGGGCCGGCACGGCGGGGGCGGGCACCGCTTTGGCCGCGGAGGCCATGGCTTCTTCGGGCGGGGTGGCGGCGGTGATTTTCCGGGATCGCGGCGGCTCTCGTCGCAGGACCTGCAACTCGTGATCCTGGCGCTGCTCGGCGAGCAGCCGGCTCACGGCTACGAGCTGATCAAGAGGATCGAGGAGCGGTCGGACGGCTTCTACAGCCCGAGCCCGGGCGTGATCTATCCGGCGCTGACATTCCTCGAGGAAATCGGCCATGCCAGCGTCACCCAGGACGCCGCGCGCAAGCTCTACAGCATCACCGAGCAGGGCAGAACGTATCTCGGCGAGAACCGCACGACCGCGGATACCATCCTCGAGGCGCTGTCGCGGATCGGCCGCCGCATGGAGGAGGTGCGCGAAGCCTTCGCCGGCGTGAGCGATCTCGATGGCGAAGCGTCCGACGAGGTACACCGCGCCCGTCACGCGCTGAAGAGCGCGCTGCGCCAGAAGCGCGGCTGCGATGCCGCGGAGGCGCGGCGGATCGCAAAGATCCTCGACCGCGCGGCCGCTGAGATCCTGCAGCAATGACGCCGTCGCAGCAAACGAGACCTTTCTTGTACAACGCCGAACCGCACAGCGCGATCCGTGATGCCCGCGTCACCGCCGTCATCGAGCGTCTGCAGGCCACCCGCCGGGCGCCCGTGCGCGGCAATCCGATGCAGAGCGGCAGCCGCGACCCGCACGACTACGCCGAGCAGGGATTCTCGATCCACCCGGAGCAGGGCGAACTCATCTATCTGTTGTGCCGCGGCCTGCGCGCCAAGCGCGTCGCCGAATTCGCGACCTCGGTCGGAATGTCGACGCTCTATTTCGCAGCTGCGATGCGCGACAATGGCGGCGGCACCGTGATCGGATCGGAGATCGTGCCGGCCAAGGTCGCAGCGGCGAAGCGCAATCTCGCAGACGCTGGCCTTGCCGATTACGCCGACATCCGCGAGGGCGATGCGCGCAAGACGTTGCGCGATCTCGGTGGTCCCGTCGACTTCATCCTGATCGACGGCTGGCCGGGCGACAAGGGCCCGACGCTGGCGCGCCAGGTGATCGAGATCGTCGCGCCGCAGCTGCGCGTCGGCGGCTACGTCATGAACGACAATGCCGAGGCGGATTTCCTGGAATTCGTACGCGATCCCGACAACGGCTTCGTGTCGATCACGCTGCCGCTCAAGGGTGGCACCGAGCTCTGCCTGAAGGTGGCGTAGCGGGGTTTTCACCTGCTGTCGTGATTGTGAGCCGCAACCACACCATGCCATGCTGGATTTTGCCGGCGCTTCTTGCTCTGTTCGAGGAAAATCAGGAGCGAAGCGCCGCATGTCCGAAGTCCCGCCCATTCATCCGCTCGATCGCCCGATCTGGAGCGCGCTGACCACGAGACAACGCGAGTTGGCGGAAGGCGGCGCCGATGCAAGGCGCTTTCCGCTTGCGATCGCACCCTTCGCCGACATGGTCGACATGTCGCCACGGAGCTTTGCCGCGCTCGGTGCGCTGCTGTCGGGACCTGACGTCGCGGTGCTGTTCACGCCCGATCCTGTCCCGGTGCCGCCGCAGTTCAAGGTGCTGCTGGCCGAGACCGGCGAGCAGATGATCGGCGTGCCCGCGGACCATTCTGCGCCCGGCGTCGAGATCGTCACGCTCGGCGCTGCCGATGTTCCGGAGATGATGGCGTTGACGGAACTGACAAAGCCCGGCCCGTTCAGTGCGCGGACGCATGAGCTCGGCAGCTTTTTCGGCATCCGTATCAATGGCGAACTGGTCGCGATGACCGGCGAACGGATGAAGCCGGGGAACTACACCGAGATGACCGCCGTCTGCGTGCATCCGGAGCATCGCGGCCGCGGCTACGCGCAGGCGCTGCTGTCGGCGGTCGCCGGCCAGATCGTGGCGCGCGGCGAAATTCCATTCCTGCACGTCTTCACCAGCAATGTCTCGGCGATCGCGCTCTATCGTCGCCAGGGCATGGAGGTCCGCCGCCGCCTGCACATCACGGTGTTGCAGAAGCAAGGGTAGGGATGCCCGGCAGAGTGGGTTGAGGGAAATCCCTCATTCCTCATCGCGGATCTCGTGCTTACCTTTGCCGGATCGCAACACGATGAGAGAGGATATCTCGATGTCCGAGCAATCCCAGGACAAGCGTCCCGTACCCGATCCGGCGGAGAACAACGCTTTCTTTCCGTCGCCTTACTCGCTTGGGCAATTCACCTCGGCCAAGTCGGATCTCTCCGGCGCGGACTACCCCAACGCCTACAGGGGCGGCCGCTGGAAAATTCTGATGATCGCCGCGGACGAGCGCTATCTGCTGTTGCAGAACGGCACGATGTTCTCGACCGGCAACCATCCCGTTGAGACCTTGTTGCCGATGTATCACCTCGACAAGGCGGGCTTCGAATTCGATATTGCGACCGTGTCGGGTAATCCGGTCAAATTCGAGCTCTGGGCGTTTCCGAAGGAGGACGACGCGGTCAAGAGCATCTACCAGAAATATCTCCCCAGGCTGAAGCAGCCGCTGAAGCTCTCCGACGTGATCGAAAAAAAGCTCGGCAAGGATTCCGACTATATCGCGGTGTTCATTCCCGGCGGCCATGGTGCGCTGATCGGCTTGCCCGAAAGCACCGACGTGAAGGCCGCCCTGAAATGGGCGCTCGACAACGACAAGCACATCATCTCGCTTTGCCATGGCCCGGCGGCGTTGCTGGCGTCCGCGGTCGGCGAAGCCAAGGGCGACTATCCCTTCAAGGGCTACAAGATCTGCGCATTTCCCGACGCCATCGATCGGACCACGCCCGATATCGGCTACATGCCGGGCGCGCTGACCTGGGCATTCGGCGAACAGTTGCAGGCGTTCGGCGTCGAGATCTTGAACAAGGACATCACGGGCAAGACCCATCAGGATCGCAAGCTGATCACCGGTGACAGCCCCTTCGCCGCCAATAATGTCGGCAAGGCTGCCGCAAAGGCGCTGCTCGATACGCTCGGCGGGCGCTGAGCGGTCGGCGGCTCAAGCTGCGGGCGCGGCGCACCCCGCCGCGCCGCCGGTGGCGGCTCAATGTCGCGCGCCTTGCAGGCCGGTCTCGCTTGAGGGAAAATCCTCAACGCGCTGGGCCGCACGATCGGCCTTCCGCAAGACACGATGGTACCGCATGGACCGCTACATCGAAGCCGTGGTTGCGATCGAGGGCAGCGAGAGCTTGCCCGCGATCCAGGCGGCGGTGCGGTCCGCGAGCCTGCCGCTCGGCTACGACCGGTTCGTGATGTTCTCGGCGTCGCCGGCACGCGAGGACCTGGTTGACCGGATCTACTGGGTCGAAGGCGACTGGTTCGGCAAAGGCGTGACCGTCGATGCCGAGACCTATGTCCGGCATTGTCCGGTGACGCGCAATTTCCTCGATGTGGACCAGGCGTTTTTCTGGACCAAGGTGATGTCGGCGCGCGGCGAGAAGTACCGCGTGGTGCGCACGCCGCGCGGGCCCGGTTTCCATGGGCTGCAGGTTCCGGTGTTCGGGCGCACCGGCCTTGAAGGCGCGATGAGCTTCGCCGGGACGCGGATCGATGCGTCGGCGCGGACGCGTGCGGCGCTGACCATGATCGGTGCGGCGGCCTTCCGCGCCGCCCGCGGGCTGATGGAAGCCCACGAGCCGAACGGTGCGTCGAGCCTGTCGCCGCGGGAGCGCGAGGTGTTGCGCTGGACCTCCGCGGGACGTCGCCAGGCCGACATCGCGGCATCGCTCGGCCTGTCGGAACGCACGGTCGAGAACCATTTGCGACGTGCGCGGCTTCGGCTCGGCGTCGCCACGACAGCGCAGGCCATTCGGCTCGCGATCCGCAGCGGTGAGATCGAGGACTGAGGCGCTTGCGGACGGCCGCCACAGGGCCGGGCGAGCGATCGCCGCGGCTCAGTGTTTCTTCGCCGTCTTCGCCCTGGTCTTCGGCGCATGCGTGCCCGCCGCGATCCGCGTCAATGCATCGGCAAACGCGCGTGCCGCAGGTCCCAGCGGTTCATCGAGCCGGTGGGCGAGATAGGCCTCCATTGCAAGCGCGGCGTTGCGGCCGAGCGCGCCGGTTTCGACCCGCACCAGGCGGCGCTCCTTCAGGTCGCGCGCCACCTGCCAGAGCGGCAGCCGGCCCCAGCCGAGCCCCGCCAGGATCATGGCGTGCTTGGTGTCCTGATTGCTCACCCTGCATATCTGCGGCGAGAGCACGCCGAAGCTACGGCCTTCCGACAGCGGGGTCGGATCCGACAGCACGATCTGGAGATGATCGGCGAGATCCGCCACGCTCTTGCGGCCGCGGCGCGCGAGCGGATGGCTTGCGGAGGAGACGGCGACGATCTGCACCGCACAGATCGCATCGAGCGCAAGACGGGGATCGCGAAAATCCTCGCCGACCGTGACGGCGAGCGCGCTGCGCCGTTCGGTCAAGCCGGCGATCGGACCGCCCATCGGTTCGACCGCGAGCCGCACGCTGACAGACGGATAGGCCGCCCGCATTTCCGTCAGCGCCGCGCCGACGGCGGCGATCGGAAACAGCGTATCGACCACCAGCGAGAGTTCCGATTCCACGCCATCGCCCAGGCTGCGTGCCCGCGCCCGCATCGCGTCGACACGCAGCAGCAGGTCGCGCGCGTTGCCCAGCAGTGCCTTGCCCTCGGCCGTCAGCGCCGGGCGATGGCTGGAGCGGTCGAACAGCGTGAGCCCGAGCTCGGCCTCGAGGTTGGCGATGGCATGACTGACCGCGGATTGCACCCGCGCCAGTTTGGTCGCGGCGGCGCGAAAGCTGCCGCTCTCGGCGATGGCGACAAAGGTGCGGATCTGATCGAGCGTCAGGTTGTCGAGCATGATCTATGAAATCGATCAATCGGATGCAAAACTATCACTCCTGTCGATGGTCGGGAAACGCTATCTCTGTGCCGTGAGCCAGGGGCGGAGTGGACGCATGACGATCGAGACGGCCGTGATGCAGCAGAGCGAGGCGAAGCGATGGGCCACGGTCGCCATCGTGATCGGTTGCGGGATCGGCGCGGCGCTGCAGGTCGGCAAGGTTCCGATTGCCGCCTCGATGCTGCAGCAGAGCCTCGGCATCGACCTTGCCGCGGTCGGAACGATCGCCGGCATCTTTGCGGTCCTCGGGCTTGTCGGCAGCGTTCCGGCGGGCGTGGTGATTGCCGCGGTTGGCACGCGCAGGGTGCTGCTGTGCGGGCTCGCGGCGATCACGCTGGGGGCAGGCTCGGGCGCGCTCGCGCCACAGCTCGCGGTGCTATTGGCATCGCGCATGCTGGAAGGGCTCGGCTTCCTTCTGGTGATGGTCGCGGCCCCCGCATTGCTCGATCGCGTCGTCGATGTCAGCGCACGTGACGTCACCATGGCGGTGTGGAGCTGCGTGATGCCGTTCGGGATCGCGCTGGCCCTGGTCGCCGGACCGATCTTCGATGGCTGGCGCACGATCTGGTGGGCCAGTGCCGCCTTTGTTGCCGTGCTGTTCATCCTAGCCGGCCTCATCGTGCCTGAAGTGGCATCGCGGACCGGCGCGGCGCGGAGCGGCCTGATGCGGGAAGCCACCGCGCTGGCACAGCGCCGCACCCCGGCGCTTCTGATGGTGCTGTTTGCGCTCTACAGCCTGATGTTCTTTGCGTTGTTCAGCTTCCTGCCGATCCTGCTGACCGAGCGGCTTGGCGTGTCCAGCCAAGGCGCCGGCGGGCTCAGTGCGTTGGCCGCGGCCGGCAACGTCGTCGGCAATCTCGCCGCCGGTCATCTGCTTGCGCGCGGCGTCAGCCGCAATTTGCTGATTGCCGTGGCGGCATTCGTGATGGGCGCGTCCGCGCTCGGAATCTTCCTGCCGGTGCTCGGCGGCTGGGGCGCATTCTGGCTGTGCCTTTTGTTCTCCGCGATCGGCGGCCTGATCCCGGCGACGTTGCTGGCAACCGCACCCGCCGCGGCGCGATCGGCGGCGATGGTGCCTGTCATGATGGGCCTGTTGATGACGGGCAGCAATTTCGGCCAGGTCACCGGTCCGATCGCGGTCGGCGCCGTGGTCTCGGCATGGGGCTGGGGCGCGGCTTGCGTCATGGTGGTGGCCGCGGCGATCCTTGCCGGTCTCGCGGCGTGGATGCTGGCGCGGGGCGATCACAACAGCGTAAGCGAGGCGAGGGACCCGGCTTGACGCCGCGCGCGCAGGGGCCGAAGGAGTGACGGTCTCTCACGCCAACGACAGCAGGAACCTTCATGACACGCGTGCGCTGTATCACCGAAATGGGCATGGGCGTCGACGTCCACGGCCGCGACGCCACCAAGGCCGCCAAGCGGGCCGTCTCGGACGCCATCCGTCATTCCAGTCTCGGCTTCTTCCGCATGCTCGGCAAGACCGCCAACGACATGTTCGTCGACGTCACGATTGCCGTGCCGAATCCCGAAGATATCGATACCGCAGCGGTCGCGAAGGAATTGCCCTATGGCACCAAGACCGTGAAGGCGATCGCGGGTGGGCTCGAGATTCCGTCTGATCTCGGCAACGACCCGATTCTGATCGCGAACGCCGCCGTCATCGTCAGCTTCGACGACGGCAAGTGACGGAAGCGCGTCAGGCGACCGGCATGCGTGCGTTATTCGCCGCCACTGAAATAGTCGGGCTTGCCGGTCGTCCAGGTCTCGCCCCAATGCTGGCCGCCGCCGTCGACGGTCAGCGTCTCGCCGGTGACGAACTTGCCGGAGGGCGCGGCGAGGTAGATGGTTGCCTCCGCAATGTCCCATGGCGTGCCCGGGCGCATCATCGGATTGGAGCGCGGGTAGGCGGCGCGCGCCGCTTCGCTGTAAACGTTCCAGCCCTCGGTCTCGATCGCGCCGGGCGCGATGCAGTTGATGCGGATGTTCAGCGGCGCCCATTCGACCGCGAGCGCGCGCGACAGGCCGATCACGCCGGAGCGTGCCGCGATCGAGTGCGCAATGCCGTAGAGGCCGTGCGTCGTGACCACGACGATATTGACGATGCTGCCGGGATGCTTGCGGTCGCGCCAGCGCTGCGCCGCGGCCTGCATCATGTACCAGGTACCGTTGAGGTTGGTGTTGATGACCGCATTCCAGCCCTTGATCGAGACGTCGATCGCAGCTTGCGGGAACTGGCCGCCGGCGCTGTTGACGAGATGATCGACACGGCCGTGCTCGGTCCACAGCGCCTCGAACATCGCATTGACCGCGTCGGGATCCTTGATGTCGGCGACATGCGCGGACGCCTTGAGCCCCCGATGGCCGAGATGATCGACCAGCGCATCGAGCTTGTCGGCATTGCGGCCGGCGATCACGACATGTGCGCCGAGCCGCGCGAACAGCCATGCGATGGCGCGGCCGATGCCGCCGGCGCCGCCGGACACCACGACCACCTGACCGGCGAGCGCATCAGCCGCGAACACGGTCGGGTGCGTTGCGAGTTCGTCGTCGGAGAGGCCGAGCGTTGCGCCTGTTGTTGCGCCTGTCTGTTGATCGTTCATGGCCGGTTGCAGACCTTGCGGCTTTCACTGAGCTCCGTACATTAGCCATCCAACAACAACCGTGCAAAGCAACAACCCTGCAAAGAATGTCGACATGACCGACTTGTCTGCCTTTCCCATCACAAAACGCTGGCCCACCCAGCATCCGGACCGCCTTCAGCTCTATTCGCTGCCGACGCCGAACGGCGTGAAGGTCTCGATCATGCTCGAGGAGATCGGGCTGCCTTACGAGGTCCATCTCGTCGACTTCAACAAGGATGACCAGAAGACGCCGGAGTTCCTGTCGCTGAACCCGAACGGCAAGATCCCGGCGATCCTCGATCCCAACGGTCCAGGCGGCAAGCCGCTGCCATTGTTCGAATCCGGCGCCATCCTGCAATATCTCGCCGACAAGACCGGCAAGCTGCTGCCAGCGGACGCGGCGCGCCGCTATCAGGCGATCCAGTGGGTGCATTTCCAGATGGGCGGCATCGGACCGATGTTTGGCCAGGTCGGGTTCTTCCACAAATTCGCCGGCAAGGATTACGAGGACAAGCGGCCGCTGCAGCGCTACGTTGCCGAGTCGAAGCGCCTGCTCAGCGTGATGGAGATGCATCTCGCCGGACGGCAGTGGTTCATGGACGACGAATACAGCATCGCCGACATCTCGATGCTCGGCTGGGTGCGCAATCTGATCGGCTTCTACGGTGCGCGCGAGCTCGTCGAATTCGACCAGTTCACGCAGGTCGCGGCCTGGCTGGAGCGCGGTCTCAAGCGGCCGGCCGTGGAGCGCGGATTGAATATTCCGAAACGGCCCTAAGCAGCCTACTTCAGCAGCTCATAGACGATGGGATTGTCGGCGCAGGCGGCAAAGCCACACTCGAGCAGGGTGGAGAGCACATTCAGTGCCGTCAGCCCGACCACCAGCCACACCGCACCTTGCGCGAAGGCGCCGGGCGAGCTGCCCGGCGCCGCGCGGCGCTCGAACTGGCGGTCCAACAGCAGCATCGCCGCGAGCAGCACGATCGCGGCGATGAATCCGATCAGCGCCCACGTATAATAATGATAGCCGAACAGCGCCGAACCGTAACCGGCGTCGCCGGGGAGGATGTGCAGCAGCACCTGCCGGGTCGAGACCGTGGCGCCGACGACGGCCGTCAGCAGCGACAACGCATAATGACTTGGCCGCGGCCCGAAGCGGATATTGAGGATCGGCCCGATCGCCAACAGTGCGAACAGGATGCGCTGCAACAGACAGAGCGGGCAGGGCAGCTCGTGGAGCAGCAGCTGCGCGGCAAAGGCGGCGGCCAGTACCAGCGCCAGCCCATAGAGCGCGACGGCATTGAGGGTGACGGCCTGGGTGTCGTTCATGGCCGGCCTCAGAACGACAAAGTGAGACGGTCGGTGGCGTGGTGCAGCAAGGTCGCGACGCAGGCGATCAGGATCACCGCGAACAGGCCGATCGCGACGGGGCGCGGGCCACGCCAGGCCACCAGCATGGCGATGGTGAGAAACAATGCCGTGAATTCCACTCCAAGCCTCCCGATGCAAGCCGGGCGCAGTCTATGACAGATTCGTGTGCGCTCGCGACGCCACGAATGGGCATTGTCGCTTGCGCGCGGCTCCGCCAAGATGGCATCACCAGTTGAGTTCATCCTAGCCGGGGCACCTCATGACCACAGCCGCGATCAAGCCCATTGCCCATCCCCGTCATCAGCCCTGGTACAAGATCCTCTACGTTCAGGTGCTGATCGCGATCGTGGCAGGTGTCCTGATCGGATATTTCTATCCGAATCTCGGCAAGGAATTGAAGCCGCTGGGCGACGGCTTCATCGCGCTGATCAAGATGATGATCGCGCCCGTCATCTTCTGCACCGTGGTACACGGCATCTCCTCGATGGGCGATCTCAAGCGCGTCGGCCGGGTCGGGTTGAAGACGCTGATCTATTTCGAGGCGGTGTCGACGGTGGCGCTTGCGGTCGGTCTTCTGGTCGGCGAGCTGCTGCAGCCCGGCCACGGCTTCAACATCGATCCTTCCACGATCGATCCGAAATCGGTCTCCAACTACGTCACGCAGGCCAAAGAGCAGGGCATCGTTGCCCATCTGATGGCGATCATTCCGGACAGCTATCTCGGCGCGGTGGCGCGCGGCGACCTGTTGCAGGTGCTGCTGATTTCGATCCTCTCGGGCTTCGCCATCGCTCTCATGGGCAAGGTCGGCGAGCCGATTGCGTCCGCGATCGACACGGCCGCCAAGATGTTCTTCGGCATCATCCGGATCATCGTCCGCGTCGCGCCGCTCGGCGCATTCGGCGCAATGGCCTTCACGGTCGGCGCCTACGGCCTCGGCTCGCTGTTGAATCTGGCAGCGCTGATCGCGACCTTTTATCTCACCAGCATCTTGTTCGTCCTGATCGTGCTGGGCGCCATCGCACGGCTCGCCGGCTTCTCGATCATCCGCTTCATCGCCTATATCAAGGACGAGCTCCTGATCGTGCTCGGCACGTCGTCGTCGGAGACGGTGCTGCCGCAGATGATCCAGAAGATGGAGCATCTCGGCGCCTCGCGCTCGGTGGTCGGGCTCGTGGTGCCGACCGGCTACAGCTTCAATCTCGACGGCACCAACATCTACATGACGCTGGCGACGCTGTTCCTGGCGCAGGCCACCAACACGCAACTGACGATCTGGCAGGAGCTCGGCATTCTGGGCATCGCCATGATCACCTCGAAGGGCGCTTCCGGCGTCACCGGCGCCGGCTTCATCACGCTCGCCGCGACGCTGTCGATCGTGCCCGACATTCCGATCCAGTCGATCGCGATCCTGGTCGGCATCGACAAGTTCATGAGCGAGTGCCGTGCGCTCACCAACCTGATCGGCAACGGCGTCGCTTGCGTCGTGATCAGTCTGTCGGAAGGGGAGCTCGACAAGCAGGCGCTGCACGAGACCATGGCGCATCCGCTCGAGCTCGGCGAAGCGCTCGAGCCGGGCGGCTCAGGCTAGAGTAATATGAAGTTATGGGGCCGTCGCAGGGGGGCGCTGCCAAAAATAGCGAAAACAACCCCATGCAAAGTAGGCGGCGGCCGGCGTTGAGCCAAACAACTTGACACGTCGGGCAACTCAGGGATATTCTTCTAATATTCCGAAATTGCGCAGCCTGGACTTAGTCCGCTAGGTACGGCCTATCGTATGCTGTCGCCTCATCGAACGTCAGGTTTCGGACCGAGATCGACGGGACAAAATCGACCCGTTGGGGACGTAGGTGGGGCGGCAAAAATGTCTTCTTTTTAAGGCAATTCGGTCGGAGGCGAGATGGTCGATCCGTGGCCCCCAGATGCAAAGTTTCAAATGGGTGACTATGCTGCAAAGAAGGGGCGAGCATCATGGCGCGGTAGAATCGTTGGTTGGTATCGTACGGATTTGACCAAGCTCGGATACGCGATCGAGAGCTACTTCGAGCCTGGCTCGGTGCAGATTTACCCAGAGACGGCGATCGACGCATGGAAGCCGCCGGTCTTGGAACGTGAGTGACCGAGTCTCACCCTCCTGCGACCTTCGCAACGTCTGCTAATGGGCAAGGGCGCGGTGCTCTTACACGAATCGGAAGGACGGTCGTGGGTAGGTACCAAGCGTTAGATTCGATCCACTAGCCCAATCCAGGAACGCTTAACCATGCTCACCGTCTATGGCGAAGGTCGTGGCTTCCGTGTTGTCTGGCTGCTCGAGGAATTGGGATTGGCGTATCGGCTGCGCCCGGTCGATCTGTTCGCAGTCGAGAATGATCGCGATTTCCTCGCGATCAACCCCGCCGGCTTCATTCCCGTACTGCAGGACGGCGAGACAATCATGGTCGAATCGATTGGGATTCTCGAGTACCTGCTCGCCCGCCACGGCTCGGGTTCGCTTGCCGTCGCCCCTGATGATCCCGCCTTCGCTTCCTATCTGCAATTTCTCCACTTGGGCGAGGCCGGGCTCGCGGGGCCGATGAACGCCGTCATTGTCGGTCGCCAACTGGCGCCCGTAGCCGAGCGAGATGCCCGGGTGACCCGCTGGGCACGCGAGACCTTCGAGAGCCGGCTGGGGCTGGTTATCCGCCGCCTCGCGGATTGCCCCTATCTCGCCGGCGACCGCTTCACGGCTGCCGATATCTCGGTGAGCTACGCCCTGCTGCTCGGCCTGCGAACCGGAAACTACGTCCCCGGTCCGACCGAGCGGGACTATCTCGCCCGCACGACGGTACGCCCTGCCTACCTCCGAGCGATGGAAAGCTGCCAGGCCACCAAGGCCTGGGCGGCAAGATCACCGGGATTGTAGTGTTTCGCTTCAATCCGGCTGTGGCTCCGGGCTTACAAGTCTACTGCCTGGGCCGTGTACTCATCGAGCGGCTGGCGCCCGATGTCCGCTTAGCCCCCATCAGCGGCGGAGAAGCGGATATCTCCCGAGATCGCCGAAAGGGCCTGTAGCAGACGTCGACTCGCGGTTGATTGTTTCCGCCTCGTGCCAATCGCGGGCTTGTAATCAGCGAAAGGTCAGTTCAATCCCTGGCTTTTTCAAGCGCGTGCCGCATTACCTTCTGCTCATCGCTCGATAGTTGCGTTGCCCCGAGGTTGAAGGTCAGCTTGTCGATCTTCCCGGTGAACTGGAATGGCAGCTTGTAGCTGTCATCCACGCCGGTCCGGGTATCGGAGCCGATGTCGAAAGACTCGTCGATGGCCATCAGGAACGCAATCGAGTGCGGCATCGACTTGCGGGAAATCTCTTTGCCGTCTACCGAGAGTACCCCGGTGCCGCCTTTGCCGAAGCCGGGCCCATCATATTTGAAATCGAACACGATCGTATGCTTGCCCGGCTTGAGCGGCGAGCCGAGCCAGTCGCGCGCTCCTACGCCGGCTTCCCAGCGATACCGTTTCAGATCCAGCATGTTGTAGACAAAGACGGGCTTGCCTTTCAGCAGGTATAGGCCATACCCGGCGAAGCGGCCGCCAAGCGTTGCGATCATGCCCTCGGCCCCGCCCGGTGGGACCGTGATCTCGGCAGTGATCTTGAAGTCTTTGTTTAAGAGGCTTGGCGCGTTATCGACCGGAATACCGGAATTGAAACCTGTATACGTGAAGACGGTCCGTCCCGCGGTGGCGCTCGGCCGCGGTGTGATGAGGCGCGGCAGAACTGAATTATCCAAAGGCAAGACCTGAAATTTGGCTGCCTCCGCCAGGAACAACGCCTGCATCTCCTTCAGCTTGTCGGGATTCTGACCGGCAAGGTCGTTGTTTTGCGAATAGTCGTCCGCGATGTTGTAGAGTTCCCACTTGTAGTCGCTGATCTCAGGTAGCTTGGCCGTTCCCAGAAGCCAGGGCGGCGCCGGCGGCGTCGTGCATGCATACCAACCATCGTGATAGATTCCGCGGTTGGCGAACATCTCGAAGTACTGGGTGTCGCGTTTCGACGGCGCGTTGGCATTGGCCTGGTCGAACGTGTAAGCCATGCTCACGCCCTCGATGGGCTTTTGAGCAATTCCGTTCACCGTCGTCGGAGCTTGGATGCCTGTGGCTTCAAGAATGGTCGGCACGATGTCGATCATGTGGTGGAACTGGGAGCGAATGCCGCCGACATCCTTGATGTGTCCGGGCCATGAGATGGCCATACCCTGCCGGGTGCCGCCGAAATGCGATGCCACCTGCTTGGTCCATTTGAACGGCGTGTCGAAGGCCCAGGACCATGCCACCGACATGTGCGGGTAGGTCTTGTCGGAGCCCCAATTCTCGTAATGGAGCATCAGCTCGGCTTCGGGCAATTTCAACACGCCGTTGTAGGCGGTCATCTGGTTCGGAGTGCCTTCCAACGTCCCTTCGGCGCTAGTGCCGTTGTCACCACTGATGTAAATGATCAGCGTGTTATCGAGCTTGCCCATGTCCTGGACGGCCTGGATGACGCGGCCGATCTCATAGTCGGTATATGCCGCGTAGCCGGCAAATACCTCGGCCTCGCGCGCATATAGTTTCTTCTGAATCAATGACAGCGAGTCCCACTTCGGCAACGTGTCGGGCCATGGGGTGAGCTGGGTGTTAGCCGGGATTACGCCGAGCTTTTTCTGGTTGGAGAAAATCTGCTCACGCAGCTTCTCCCAACCCATGTCGAACTTGCCCTTGAACTTGTCTATCCATTCCTTTTTCGGCTGATGCGGCGAATGCGTTCCTCCGGGCACGTAGTAGACGAAGAACGGTTTGTCGGGAGCGGCGGCGTTCAATCCGTTCATGTAGTTGATGGCGTCGTCCGCCATATCCGTGATGAGGTTGTAGTTTTGCTTGCCGATCCACGGAAATACCTGGGTCGTGTTACGAAACAGATAGGGCGTCCATTGGTCCGTCTCGCCGCCCATGAACCCGTAAAAATACTCAAATCCCATGCCGATCGGCCATTGATCGAACGGCCCCGCCGAGCTGTACGTATAGGTCGGCGTGTTGTGGTTCTTACCGAACCATGAGGTCGCAAAGCCATTGTCCCGCAGAATCGTCCCGATTGTCGCGCTCTCAGGTCCGATGACGGAATCGTATCCGGGATAACCGGTCGACATTTCACCGATCACGCCAAACCCGACAGAGTGGTGGTTACGACCGGTAATTAGTGCCGCCCGCGTCGGCGAGCAAAGTGCTGTCGAGTGAAATTGCGTATAGCGCAAGCCGGCCTTGGCGACACGATCCATCGCAGGGGTCGGAACGACGCCACCGAACGTACCCGACACACCATAACCTTGGTCGTCGGTCATGATCAGCAGTACGTTTGGCGCGCCTTTGGGCGGCACGACGGACGGTGGCCAGTAGGGCTTTGAGTCTTTGGCGGTTTCGTTGATCACGCCGCCGAACTTCGGAGGTTCGGGGGGAAGCTGCTTGCCGTCGATTGTGATCGTAGCGCCGGGCGAACCCGCTGCTCCGGTCGTCTGCTGCGCTATCGAGGGCAGCGTTGTGAGCAAGGTCAACGCAGCAGTAGACAACATCAGGGCGGACAAATTCATGATCGATCCTCCAGACGGGCTCGACGCACGGGCCACATACTGACACTGAAATAAACGGCCGGCAGCTTGGGGTTGATTTAGATCAACGAATGTCCGCTTCGGGGTCAAACTCGACGTGAGCATAATGCGTCCGCTTTCGGCTACATCGCGACCGCTCCCGTCGGCGCAGGCTCATTGAGCCTCACTGCCGGGCCATGATTCAAATCCTGAACCGAAGGGGCCGAATCGTGCGCCACGAATGGACTCCCATCAGGCCGATGCTGCCAAGCAGGCCGCGCGGCGTGCCACGGGTGAATGATCGTCGCGTCCTCGGAGCGGCGTCAGTCCGGGACGCCGGCTGCCTTGAGGGTTTCACGATAAGTCGCGGACATCGATTGCACCGGAAACGGAATCCGCGACAGGAAGCCGGAGATCGTGAACTCCGGATCCACCTTGAGCAGCTCGCGCGCGATCTGGGTCGCGCGCTCGCTGTCGCCGGTCTTGACCAGCGCCACGATCAGGACGCGCAGCGCCACCGCGAAACGTCGGTTCTGGGCCAGCGCCTTGTCCGCCCACATCACCGCCTCGGCGAAATTCTGGTCGAGCACCGCGCAGATCGCGAGCGCCGCGGCGGCGAACCAGCCGCGCGGGTCGCGCGGGTTCAGCCGTTGCGCGCGCTCGATCATGGCGCGGCCGGCTTTCTGATTACCACGCATCGCCTCGATCCAGCCGCCGAGCACCAGCGCCATCGCCGAGTTCGGGTTGATCGCCCGCGAGCGCTCGAACAATTCGCGCGCGGGCTCGATCTCGTCGGCCATGTTCCAGATCGCGAACGCCGCCATCCACAACACCTGCGGGTCACCGGGCGCGAGCTCGACCGCGCGCCAGGCTTGCGCGACCGCGCGTTCCCGGTAGGCATCGTTCGGCTTCAGCCAGCCCTGGACATGGCGCATCGCATGACAATAGGCGGAGGCCGCCAGCGCCGGTGCATAGGCGGGGTCGAGCGCCAGTGCCTGGTCGAGGCAATCGAGTGCCGCTTCCATGCTCTCGGGCGTGAACTCGTAACGCAGGCTGTAGGCGCGCAGCAGCAGATCGTAGGCGTCGAGCCTGTCGGGCGGCGCTGCCCGCACCCGCTCGGCTTCCGCGACGAGCAGGGTCGGCTCGATCGCGCCGACCACGTTCTCGGTGATGCGGTCCTGCAGGTCGAACACATCAGTCACTGCGCCATCGAACCGATCGGCCCACAGATGCGCACCGGAGACGGCGTCGATCAGCTGCCCGGTGATGCGCAGCCGATCGCCGCCGCGGCGGACGCTGCCTTCGAGCACATAGCCGACGCCGAGATCGCGTCCGACCTGGCGGATGTCGACCGCCTTGCCCTTGTAGGTGAAGGCGGAGTTGCGCGCGATCACGGTGAGGCGGCTGCAACGCGCGAGCGCGGTGGTGATATCCTCGGCGATGCCGTCGGCGAAATAATCCTGCTCGGGATCGCCGCTCATATTGGTGAAGGGCAGCACCGCGATCGACGGGCCCTCGCTCGGCCGCGGCGGGGTGCCGTTGGCCGCGATCGGATGAGTGGGCGCGGCGCCCTCCCTGACATCGCCGACAAAGCGGAGACCTTTGCGGGGCAGGGTGCGGATCAGCCGCTGCTCCTCGCCATTGTCGCCGATCGCGGTCCGCGCGGCGTTGATCCGGCTGCTCAGCGTCGCTTCCGAGACGATCCGGCCGTGCCAGACGGCGGCCAGCACCTCGTCGCGGCTGACCACCCGATCACGGGCGCGGATCAGGAACTCGATGAGGTCGAAGACCTGCGGCTCGACGGCCACCAGAACATCGCCACGGCGCAGCTCACGGCGTTCGGAATCGAGGGTCAAGTCGTTGAAATGGTAGGTCAAATCGAAGAGTCCGGCGGCCGGCGGCTGAATGCGTGGCGGAACCTAGCACAGGCGGCCCGGAGCCAAAATCACGACGGTCTGAAGGACAAATCCACGTCCTCTGAAAGCGGACGGGGGCGGTCTCTGCAATATTTCATCCCGACACCAGACGCAGGAGATCGCCATGTCGCAATCCATCAATCAGCAACGCCGCCGCTTCCTCGGCATCGCCGGCGGGATCCTTGCCGCCTCCAGGCTCGGCTTCATCGGCTCGGCTCAGGCACAGTCCAAGCCGGCGCTGCCTGCGATCAAGGCTGGCGCGCACACCACGGTCGGTCCGGTCAAGCAGATCAATGCCGGCGTGCTTGATACCGGTTATGTCGAGATGGGGCCTGCGTCCGGTCCCGCAGTGATCCTGCTGCACGGCTGGCCCTACGACATCCATAGCTATGCCGACGTCGCGCCGGCGCTGGCCGAGGCCGGCTACCGCATGATCGTGCCGCATCTGCGCGGCTACGGCACGACGCGCTTCCTCTCCAGCGACGCCATGCGCAGCGGCCAGCCGGTCGCGGTCGCCGCCGACATCATCGCGCTGATGGATGCGTTGAAGATCGAGAAGGCCGTGCTCGGTGGCTATGATTGGGGCGCGCGCACCGCCAACATCATGGCGGTGCTCTGGCCCGAGCGCTGCAAGGCCATGGTTTCGGTGAGCGGCTATCTGATCGGCAGCCAGGCGGCCGGCAAGATGCCGCTGCCGCCGAAGGCCGAGTTGCAATGGTGGTACCAGTTCTATTTCGCGACCGAGCGCGGCCGCGAGGGTTACGCCAAGAACCGGCATGACTTTGCCAAGCTGATCTGGCAGCTGGCGTCGCCGCAATGGAAGTTCGACGACGCCACCTACGACCGCAGCGCAGCGGCCTTCGAGAACCCTGATCATGTCGATATCGTGATCCACAATTACCGCTGGCGGCTTGGTCTCGCCGAGGGCGAGGCGAAGTACGACGCGTTCGAGAAGACGCTCGCCCAGGCGCCCGTCATCGCGATCCCTACCATCACGATGGAGGGCGATGCCAACGGCGCGCCGCATCCGGAGCCCGCGGCCTATGCCAGGAAGTTCTCCGGCCATTATGAGCATCGGCTGCTGACCGGCGGCATCGGCCACAATCTGCCGCAGGAAGCGCCGCAGGCCTTTGTCCAGGCCATCATCGACGTCAGCAAGGTCTGAGACGGAGCGGATCGCCGATCATGAGACAGGATGTGAAATGGGCAGCTGCCGCGGTCGCGGCAGCCTGCATCAGCGCGGCACTGCCGTTCGCCGTTGGGCGCGCCGATGACGCGGCACTGGCATCGCCGATCTTCGGCGTGAAAATCCCTGACGGCTATCGCGACTGGAAGCTGATTGCGGTCGGCGAGGAGACCGGGCTGGACGAACTTCGCAGCGTGCTCGGCAACCGGGCCGCCGTGAAGGCGTATCAGGACGGCGCCGCGCGATTCCCCGACGGCACCGTGCTGGTCAAGCTCGCCTGGAAGCGCAAGCCGGTTGCAGGCCTCGACGGCGCCTTCATCACGGGGCCCGCGACAACCGTGCAGGTCATGGTCAAGGACTCCGCCAAATATGCCTCCACCGGCGGCTGGGGTTTCGGCCGCTTCATCGACGGCAAGCCGGTCGACGCCGCCCAGCACGAGACCTGTTTCGCCTGCCACGAGGCCCACGCCAGCGATCACGATTTCGTCTTTACCCATTACGCGCATTGAACGCCGGCAATATCCGTGTGGAGACCTGATGGCTCCGATCTGGCGCCGGGATTGCCGCGGGGCTAGTTTCCCCGCGGCAATCGCATGCGGGGAACGGCTTTGACCATCACCATCTACGGCATCAAGAACTGCGACACCATGAAGAAGGCGCGCAGCTGGCTCGACGATCACGGCGTTGCCTACGACTTCCACGACTACAAGACCGCCGGGATCGCCAAGGACAAGCTCAAGCAGTGGAGCGACGAGGTCGGCTGGGAGACGCTGCTCAATCGCGCCGGCACCACCTTCAAGAAGCTGCCCGATGCCGACAAGGAAGGCTTGAACGAGCGCAAGGCGCTGGCGCTGATGGCCGAGCAGCCCTCGATGATCAAGCGTCCGGTGCTCGATCTCGGACTGAGGCGCGTGGTCGGCTTCAAGCCGGACATCTACGCCAAGGAAGTACCGGCGAAGGCGCGCAAGAAAGGCTAGGGGCGCTTCCAGCGATGGGGTGACCGCTTCGCGTGAAGCGACGCGTCTAGATCAACTCGGCTGATTCATGGCTCGCCGGACGATCCGTCGGGACGAACCTGCGGTCGATCACCGCCCGCTCCGTGACCACCGGGGCCGACTTCGCAGCCACACCCATCAGATTGCGCAGCCGAAAGCGGCCTTCGATGCTGATCGCCTTGTAGGAGCCGATGATGTGCTCGACGGCATCGCCGCGTCCGAACGGCAAGAGCAGCCGTTCATAGGAAACCTCCCTGCCGTCGGCGTCGGCGACCGTCGCAACGGTGTAGGTCGGGCGCTTGCGCGCCAGGCAGGCACGATATGACAGGATGACCCCCGCGTAGCGCTCGGGTCCGATCGCATCGTCAAGATAGCGGTTGGTGCGCAGCCGCGACTCGACGTGCTCGTTGCCATAGGCCGTCGTCAGCCTCGCGCCTTCCTGCGTGATCAGGAAACGCGCGGCCTCGCCACCGCCGACCACGTCGAAGCTCATCATGTCGGCGCGCTCGTCGGCGGTGTCCTCGATGTGGAAGTCGCACAGCAGGGGAAGCGCGTCCGGCATACGCAGCGCGCGCAGCCAGGCGTTCAGCAGCACCCGCTGCGTGATCGATTTGACCACCGATGGATCGGCACTTCTGAATTGCATCGGCTAGCCGAATTCAGGCACATCCCGGGACGGAATGCGGCCACGGACAAGTTCATCGATCTGCGGGATGGTTTGGCTGCGGGCATAAAGTCGCAGCCACGTGCCGAGGAAACCACGTTGCGGGATCGATTTGACGACCGAAGAACTGGCGCGCTCGAAATGCAAGGCTCTAGCCATTCATATGCAATGGCCGGAGCTTCGGCGAGAGGCGCAAATATTCTATGAAAGCGGGAGTCCGGAGCAAAACACCGTTAACGACCGCTTTCCCGAGGCGCAAAGCGCGCCGAAATGCCATTCGACTAAGGATCAACCGGAACCGGTCACGCTGATGCCGCAGTGCACAGCTTTCCACCTTGCGTAACCGCCGCAGATGACGGCATATTCCGGCCCGGAGGCGACGGGCCCCGGACGGTTTCCAAGACGGATCGGACGCCTGTCGGACACGAAAAAAGCTGGCCACGCGGGCGAGGGGCTTCGCAGCGATGGCGTATGGGGGAATCTATTTGGCAGATGAGTTCATCCTCGAAACCAGCGGATTGACCAAGGAATTCGCGGGTTTCTTCGCCGTTCGCGACGTCGCGTTGAAAGTGCGTCGGGGCAGTATCCATGCGTTGATCGGGCCGAACGGCGCCGGCAAGACGACCTGTTTCAATCTGCTGACCAAATTCCTGAAGCCGTCGGCAGGCCAGATTCGCTACAAGGGCCACGACATCACCGCGATGCCGCCGGCCGACGTGGCGCGCCTCGGGCTGGTCCGTTCGTTTCAGATTTCGGCGGTATTTCCGCATCTGACCGCGCTCGAGAACGTTCGCGTGGCGCTGCAGCGGCAACACGGTTCGTCGTTCGATTTCTGGCGTTCGAAAAGCGTGCTCGACCGCTTCAATCCGCGCGCCCATGAGCTCCTGAACGACGTCGGCTTGAGCGAATTCGCCAACACGCCGGCGGTCGAGATGCCGTACGGCCGCAAGCGCGCACTTGAAATTGCAACGACGCTCGCGCTCGACCCCGAGATGATGCTGCTCGACGAGCCGATGGCCGGCATGGGCCACGAGGACATCGACAAGATCGCGGCGCTGATCAAGCGGATTTCCGCGAAATACACCATCCTGATGGTCGAACATAACCTCTCGGTGGTGGCCAACCTCTCCGACATCATCACCGTGCTGACGCGCGGGCAGGTGCTGGCGGAGGGCAACTACGCCGACCTCTCCAAGGACGAGCGGGTGAAGGAAGCCTATCTGGGAGCGGGTCATGGCTGAGGCGAAACTGGCGGAGAGGCCCGTGGCTGCGGCGGGCGCCGACGTGCTGGCGGTCAAGGATCTGCAGGCCTGGTACGGCGAATCCCACATCCTTCACGGGATCAATTTCAACGTGAAGGCCGGCGAGGTGGTGACGTTGCTCGGCCGCAACGGTGCAGGCAAGACCACCACGCTGAAGTCGGTGATGGGCGTGATCGGCAAGCGCGCCGGCTCGATCCGCTTCGACAATCAGGAAATCATCCGCGCCACCTCGGACAAAATCGCGCGGCTCGGCATCGCATTCTGTCCCGAGGAACGCGGCATTTTCGCCAGCCTCGACGTCCGCGAGAACCTGCTGCTGCCGCCGGTGGTGCGGCCGGGCGGCCTGCCGCTCGACCAGATCTTCACGCTGTTTCCCAACCTGAAGGAGCGCCTCACCAGCCAGGGCACCAAGCTCTCGGGCGGCGAGCAGCAGATGCTGGCGATTGCGCGCATCCTGCGGACCGGCGCGCGCTTCCTGATGCTGGACGAGCCGACCGAAGGGTTGGCGCCGGTCATCATCCAGCAGATCGGGCACACCATTGCGCGCCTGAAGTCGCAGGGATTCACGATCCTGTTGGTCGAACAGAATTTCCGTTTCGCCTCGACCGTTGCGGACCGCTACTACATTGTCGAGCACGGCAAGGTGATCGACGGCTTCGCGAATTCCGAGCTGTCGGCCAACATGGACAAGCTCCATACCTATCTCGGTGTCTGATATCGCCAGAACCAGAAAATTTAAGACGAGGGAATACGACATGAAGAACAAGATTTCGGCGCTCTTGCTCGGCACCGCGATGGTGCTGTCCGCCGCAAGCGTCGCCTCCGCCCAGGAAAAGCTCGACAAGACGGTCAAGATCGGCGCGCTGTCGGATCAGTCCGGCCTCTACGCCGATCTCGCCGGCCCCGGCTCGACGCTGGCGGCGCAGATGGCGATCGAGGACTCCGGCCTCAAGGCCAAGGGCTGGACCATCGACCTGATCTCCGGCGATCACCAGAACAAGCCCGATATCGGCACCACCATCGCCCGGCAGTGGTTCGACGTCGACAAGGTCGACACCATCGTCGACGTGCCGAATTCCGGCGTGGCGCTCGCGGTCAACAACGTCGTGAAGGAAAAGAACGGCGTCTACATCAATTCGGGCGCCGCCACCTCCGATCTCACCAACGCGCAGTGCTCGCCGAATACCGTGCACTGGACCTACGACACCTACATGCTCGCCCACGCCACCGGCCAGGCGCTGGTGAAGGCGGGCGGGGACACCTGGTTCTTCCTCACCGCGGATTACGCGTTCGGCGCGGCGCTCGAGCGCGACACCACGGCCGTCGTCACCGCCAATGGCGGCAAGGTGGTCGGCGGCGTCAAGCATCCGCTCAACACCGCTGACTTCTCCTCCTTCCTGCTGCAGGCGCAGGCCTCCAAGGCCAAGATCATCGGTCTCGCCAATGCCGGCGGCGACACCACCAACTCGATCAAGCAGGCGGCCGAGTTCGGCATCGTCAAGGGCGGCCAGAAGCTCGCGGCGCTGCTGCTGTTCCTCACCGACGTCAAGGCGATCGGGCTCGAGACCGCGCAGGGCCTCAACTTCACCGAGACGTTCTACTGGGACCTCAACGACAAGACCCGCGCCTTCTCCAAGCGCTTCTCGGAGCGGATGAAGAACAGCGCGCCCCCGACCATGGTGCAGGCCGGCGTCTATGCGGGCCTCATGCATTACTTCAAGGCGCTGGAAGCGCTCGGCGGCAATCCGCATGATGGCGCCAAGGTGGTCGCGAAGATGAAGACGATCCCGACCGACGATCCGCTGTTCGGCAAGGGCGAGGTCGAGGCCAACGGCCGCGTCACCCACGACGCCTATCTGTTCGAGGTGAAGAAGCCCTCGGAGTCCAAGGGACCGTGGGACTTCTACAAGCTGGTCGGCACCGTGCCGGGCAACCAGGCCTTCACGCCGCTCGACAAGAGCACCTGCGCGCTTCTGAAGAAGTGACGATCATGCCCGCCGGCCATGGGCGTGGCCGGCGGGCTTCATCTATCTAGCGAAAGCTCATTCGATGCAGGCTCTCTACGCACAGCTTCTGGTGGGACTGATCAACGGCTCGTTCTACGCGCTGCTCAGTCTGGGGCTCGCCGTCATCTTCGGCATGCTCAACATCATCAATTTCGCGCATGGCGCGCTCTACATGATGGGCGCCTTCGTGGCGTATTTCCTGCTCAATCTGGGCGGCATCAATTACTGGTGGGCGCTGATCATCGCCCCCGTCGTGGTCGGCATCTTCGGCATGATCCTCGAGCGGACCATGCTGCAATGGCTGACCGGCCTCGACCATCTCTACGGACTGCTGCTGACCTTCGGCATCGCGCTGATCGTGCAGGGCGTGTTCCAGAACTATTTCGGGTCCTCGGGCCTGCCTTACTCGATCCCGGACCAGCTCAAGGGCGGCGTCAATCTCGGCTTCATGTTCCTGCCGATCTATCGCGGCTGGGTCGTCGTCTTCTCGCTCGTGGTGTGCCTTGCCACCTGGTTCCTGATCGAGAAGACGCAGCTCGGCGCCTACCTGCGCGCCGCGACCGAGAACCCGACGCTGGTGCGCGCGTTCGGCATCAACGTGCCGCGCATGATCACGCTGACCTACGGGCTCGGTGTCGGTCTTGCCGCACTCGCCGGCGTGCTGTCGGCGCCGATCAACCAGGTCCGCCCGCTGATGGGCGCCGATCTCATCATCGTCGTGTTCGCGGTGGTCGTGATTGGCGGCATGGGCTCGATCATGGGTTCGATCATCACCGGCTTCGCGCTCGGCGTGATCGAGGGACTGACCAAGTATTTTTATCCCGAGGCCTCCAACACCGTGGTGTTTGTCCTGATGGTGGTGGTGTTGCTGGTGAAGCCAACGGGACTGACGGGACGGGCGGCTTGATATGTCAGCATTGACCGACGATACACTTCCGATTACGCCGCGCGCGATGCGCGACGAGATGATCGTATTCGCCGCGATGGCGCTGCTGCTGGCGATCGTGCCGTGGACGGGGATCTATCCGTTCTTCGTCATGCAGGCGCTGTGCTTCGCGCTGCTCGCCTGCGCCTTCAACCTCCTGATCGGCTATGGCGGCCTGCTGTCGTTCGGCCACGCGATGTTCCTCGGCACAGCCGGTTACGTCTCGGCGCATGCGCTGAAGGTGTGGGGGCTGTCGCCGGAGCTCGGCATCCTGGTCGGCACCGCGGCCGCGGCCTTGCTCGGCCTGGTCACCGGCTACATCTCGATCAAGCGGCAGGGCATCTATTTCTCGATGATCACGCTGGCGCTGTCGCAGCTGCTTTACTTCCTCTATTTGCAGGCGCCGTTCACCCATGGTGAAGACGGCATCCAGGGCATTCCGCAAGGCCACCTGCTCGGAATCTTCGATCTCTCGAAGCCGCTGGTGCTTTACTATGTCGTGCTGGTCGGCTTCCTCGCCGGCTTCCTGCTGATCTACCGCACTATCAATTCGCCGTTCGGCGAGGTGCTGAAGTCGATCCGCGAGAACGAGCCGCGGGCGATCTCGCTCGGCTACAAGACCGACCAGTACAAGCTGCTCGCCTTCATCCTGTCGGGCACGCTGGCGGGCTTTGCCGGCTCGCTGAAGGTGTTCGTGGCGCAGAATGCCTCGCTCACCGACGTGCACTGGTCGATGTCCGGTGAAATCGTGCTGATGACGCTGGTCGGCGGTCTCGGCACCATCTTCGGCCCGGTGGTCGGCGCCTTCGTGATCATCGCCATGCAGCAATATCTCGCCGGTTTCGGCCAGTGGGTGACGGTGATCCAGGGTGTGATCTTCGTGGCCTGCGTGCTGCTGTTCCGGCGCGGCCTGGTCGGTGAGCTCGCCCACCTCCTGCGGCGGTCGCTGTAGGGCAGGTCTCGGCGATTTTCGGCCGACTTTAGCGGTGGACGACCGCCCGCTCGGGCGGTCGTGTCAGGTGTTTTCCCCGCCAGATGCTCTATGACAGTTCTGTGACAGTCGCTAAAAGGGCTGTCCCGGAATGATGGAACTGAGACATGCTGCGCTGGTTTCGCGCCTTCCTGCCCAAGGAAGAGCGGTTTTTCGACCTGTTCGCCCGACACGCCCGGACCTCCGTGCAATGCGCATTGGCGTTGCAGGACATGCTGAAGGGCGGGGAGGAGACTCCTGTCTTTTGCCAGCGCGTCAATCAGTTCGAGAACGACGCCGATAGCGTCACCCGCGAGGTTCTGACCGCGGTCCGCCGCACCTTCATCACCCCGTTCGATCGCGGCGATATCAAGAACCTGATCACCTCGATGGACGACGCCGTCGACCAGATGCAGGCGACCGCAAAGGCGGTCATGCTGTTCGAGGTGCGCGAGTTCGAGCCGCCGATGCGCGAGATGGGCACTTTGATCGTCGAATGCGCCAATCTGGTCGGCCGCGCGCTGCCCCTGTTGCAGTCGATCGGCCACAACGTCTCGATGCTGACCCAGATCACCGAGGAGCTGACCAAGCTCGAGGGCCGGGTCGACGATCTCCAGGATATCGGGCTCAAGGAGCTTTTCCTGAAGCACCGCGACGCCAACACGATGGACTACATCGTCGGCGCGGAGATCTACGACCATCTTGAGAAAGTGGCCGACCGTTTCGACGACGTCGCCAACGAGATCAACTCGATCGTGATCGAGCAAGTCTGAGCATGATCCGGAAAAGTGTGATGCGGTTTTCCCTGCGACAAACGCGAAGTGTTTGCGCGGCGATCATGCTCAACAAAGCACCATAGAGCGGGGCATCACGTGGACGCCACGCTGGGTCTTCCAATTCTGACCATCCTGATCGCGGTCGCGCTGCTGTTCGACTTCCTGAATGGCCTGCACGACGCCGCGAACTCGATTGCGACCATCGTCTCGACCCGCGTGCTGCGGCCGCAATATGCGGTGTTCTGGGCGGCGTTCTTCAACTTCGTCGCGTTCCTGGTGTTCGGCCTGCACGTTGCCAACACGATCGGCACCGGGATCATCGAGCCGTCGGTAGTGGATGCGACCGTGATCTTCGCCGCGCTGGTCGGCGCGATCGTCTGGAACGTGATCACCTGGGCGCTGGGCATTCCGTCGTCGAGCTCGCACGCGCTGATCGGCGGCCTGGTCGGCGCCGGCATGGCGAAGGCGGGCATTTCGGCGGCGGTGTGGAGCGGGCTCTCCAAGACCTTGCTCGCGATCGTGCTGTCGCCGCTGGTCGGCTTCCTGCTGGCGCTGGTGCTGGTCGCGATCGTGTCCTGGCTCTCGGTGCGCTCGACGCCGTTCGCGGTCGATCGCGCATTCCGCATCCTGCAATTCGCCTCGGCGTCGCTCTATTCGCTCGGCCATGGCGGCAACGACGCGCAAAAGACCATGGGCATCATCGCCGTGCTGCTCTATTCGCAGGGCCATCTCGGCGACAAGTTCGAAATTCCGTTCTGGGTGGTGCTGGCCTGCCAGAGCGCGATGGCGCTGGGTACCCTGATGGGCGGCTGGCGGATCGTCCGCACCATGGGGCTGCGGATCACCAAGCTGACGCCGATGCAGGGTTTCTGCGCCGAAACCGGCGGCGCCGTGACGCTGTTCATGGCGACCTATCTCGGGGTTCCCGTATCGACCACGCACACCATCACGGGCGCCATCGTCGGCGTCGGCGCCGCACGGCGGCTCTCCGCCGTGCGCTGGAATGTGGCGAGCTCGATTGTCTACGCCTGGGTGATCACGATCCCGGCGTCGGCCGCGGTCGCAGCCGCGAGCTATTGGGCGGTGCAGATTCTGAAGTAGCGCTTTCGAGCGAAGTGGAAGCCGGTTCGCGTTAAGAAAACGCGTCCCAAAAAGGAGTAATCAGCCGACCAGCTTCAGCCCGACGATGCCGGCAACGATCAGCCCGATGCTGGCGAGCCGCATCGCGGTCGCGGGTTCACCGAGCAGGATGATGCCGAGCGCCGCGGTGCCGACCGCGCCGATCCCGGTCCAGACCGCATAGGCAGTTCCAATCGGCAGCGTCTTCAGCGCGAGGCCAAGCAGGATCACGCTGCCGGCCATCGCCGCCAGCGTCAGCACCGACGGCACCAGCCGCGAGAAACCTTCGGTATATTTTAGCCCGATCGCCCAGCCGATCTCGAGCAGGCCAGCGGTGAACAGAATGGTCCAAGCCATCACGAACCCTCCAGATAAGGCAGGGTCGTCCCCGCTGACGGTATGGTGAGGAGAAGGTCGTCCTTCCGGTGCCTATATGGGGATGGTGCGGCCGTTCCGCATTGCGACAAAACGCCCTTGATTGCGCCCGTTTTCCCTGCCAAATGCCCCGCCATGTCCGACATTTCAGTTTCAGCCGAATCGCCGTCCCGCTCGCCGCTTTCAGAGGAAGTGGCGCGACGGCGCACCTTTGCGATCATCTCGCACCCGGACGCCGGCAAGACCACGCTGACGGAAAAGCTGCTGCTGTTCGGCGGCGCCATCAATCTCGCGGGCCAGGTCAAGGCCAAGGGCGAGCGGCGCAACACCCGCTCGGACTGGATGAAGATCGAGCGCGAGCGCGGGATCTCGGTCGTCACCTCGGTGATGACCTTCGAGTTCAACGACCTCGTGTTCAACCTGCTGGACACGCCGGGCCACGAGGACTTTTCGGAAGATACCTATCGCACGCTGACCGCGGTCGATTCCGCGGTCATGGTGATTGACGCCGCGAAAGGCATCGAGGCGCGCACCCGAAAGCTGTTCGAGGTGTGCCGGCTGCGCGACATCCCGATCATCACCTTCATCAACAAGATGGACCGCGAGAGCCGCGACACGTTCGAGCTTCTGGACGAGATCGAGAAGACGCTGGCGCTCGACACCACGCCGATGACCTGGCCGGTCGGCCGCGGCCGCGACTTCCTCGGCACCTATGACGTCGTCAATGGCGGCGTGCGGCTGCTCGAGGGCGGCGGCGCCAAGACGGGCGCCACGGAGCAGATCGACATCGCCGATCTCGGCAAGCGCAATCCCAATCTCGACGTCGCCGAGGTCAAGGACGAGCTCGCGCTGGCCTCGGAAGCCTGCAAGCCGTTCGAGCTCGCGGCGTTCCGCGAGGGCCATCTGACGCCGGTCTATTTCGGCAGCGCGCTGCGCAATTTCGGCGTCGGCGATTTGCTGGAAGGCCTCGGCAAGTTCGCGCCGGCCCCGCGCGCGCAGGACTCGGATTTGCGCAAGGTCGAGGCAGCGGAGCCGCGCATGAGCGCGTTCGTATTCAAGATCCAGGCCAACATGGATCCGAACCACCGCGACCGCATCGCCTTCGCCCGGCTGTGCTCGGGCAAGCTCAGCCGCGGCATGAAGGCCAAGCTGGTACGCACCGGCAAGAACATGAGCCTGTCGAGCCCGCAGTTCTTCTTCGCGCAGGACCGCTCGGTCGCCGACGAGGCCTTTGCCGGCGACGTCGTCGGCATTCCGAACCACGGCACGCTCAGGATCGGCGATACCCTGACCGAGGGGGAGGATCTGACCTTCGTCGGCGTGCCGAGCTTCGCGCCGGAAATCGTCCGCCGCGTCCGGCTGACCGACGCGATGAAGGCGAAGAAGCTGAAGGAAGCCTTGCAGCAGATGTCGGAGGAGGGCGTCGTGCAGGTGTTCCGCCCGCGCGACGGCGCGCCGGCGCTGGTCGGCGTGGTCGGCCCGCTGCAGCTCGACGTGCTGAAGGCGCGGCTCGACGCGGAATATTCGCTGCCGGTCGAGTTCGAGATCTCTGAATTTTCGCTGGCGCGCTGGATCTCGTCCGACGACCGCAAGCAGCTTGACGCCTTCATCTCCGCCAACAATTCCGGCATCGCCGACGACGTCGACGGCGATCCCGTGTTCATGGCCAAGAACGAGTTCTATCTCGGCTACACCCGCGAGCGCGCCGAGGGCATCACCTTCTCCAACGTCAAGGACGTGAAGAAGAAGGCGTAGTGGCGCCGACCATTCACTGTCGTCTGCCGGGCTCGACCGGGGGCCCAGTACGCCGCCGCCTATCGATCGATAACAGCCGTCTCTGGAATACTGGATCGCCCGGTCGAGCCGGGCGATGACAGCGGGGTTGTGGAGCGACGGATAACAGCTACACGCGCAAGGATTTGAACACGGCCCCGCTTGATGCGCTCCGGCTGCGGACCCATTTTCTCCGGAGTGCAATCCGGGTCCGCCTGCATGCTCCGACGCGTCGCCATCTGTCTCGCTTTTGCCGTGCCGGCCTTTGCGCTCGCGAGCGCGGCCTCTGCGCAGCAGCGGCAACAAACCAACCCGGCGCCCTTCGCACACACGCCCTGCAGCGTGCTCGACGAGGGGCCTTGCATCCCGTCCTATTGCAGCGTGCTCAATCACGGGCCGTGCTTTCCCGAGATGGATTATCCGTACGGCGAAAATCTCCAGCTCACGATCCTGACCGTGCCACCGCAGGATCAGGCCGAGAAGTACCGCAAGCCGGATCATGATCTCAATACCATCGGCGATCTGTTCGCCGCGCTGCGCGCCTGCTGGGCGCCGCCACCGCCGGACGACGCGCGCGCGGGCATGCAGATGTCGGTGCGTTTCAGCTTCAAACGATCGGGCGAGATGATCGGCGCGCCGCACCTGACGTTTTCGACGCGGGGCATCCCGGCCGACACCCGCACCACCTACCTCAACGCGATCAATGCCTCGCTGAATGCCTGCCTGCCGCTGAAATTCACCGGCGGATTGGGCGGGGCGCTGGCCGGTCGCCCGATCATGATCCGCTATGTCGACAACCGGGAGCTGGCCAAATCGGCCGACAAGCCGTGAAGCTGACGCATTGCCACCCGCCCGGCGAAGGTGATACGCGAAGGCATTAATCGATCAAGGGAGGAACATCGTGGGACTGCTCGTCATGATCCTGGGTCTCGTGCTGTTCCTCGGCGTCCATGTGCTGTCCAGCCTGCGCGAGATGCGCGCCGGCCTGATCAAGGCGATGGGCGAGGGCGTCTACAAGATCGCCTATTCGCTGGCCTCCGCGGCCGGGCTCGTGCTGATCATCTGGGGCTTTGCGCATTATCGCGCGACCGGATGGATCGACGTTTGGACCCCGCCGACCGCGCTCAAGCACATCACGGTGGCCTTGATGCTGCCCGCCGTCATCCTCGTCGTCGCCTCCTATATCCGCGGCCGCATCTACACCACGCTGAAGCATCCGATGCTCGCCGGCGTGAAGCTGTGGGCGTTCGCGCATCTGCTCGCCAATGGCGACCTCGGCTCGATCATCCTGTTCGGCTCGTTTCTCGGCTGGGCGGTCTATGACCGTATCTCGCTGAAGCGCCGCACGGATGCCGGCGCGCCCCCGATTCCGGTGGGCGGCCCAACCAACGACCTGATCGCGATCGCGGTCGGTGTCATCGTCTATCTGGCGCTGGCGTTTGCGTTCCACCCGGTCGTGATCGGCGTGCCTGTCATGGGAGCCTGACTATGTCTGTTCAATCCGCCATCAAGCGCAAGACCGCGCCCGATCTCCGCGCCCGCAAGAACGGCGAGCCGATCGTGATGCTGACGTCCTATCACGCGCACACCGCGGCGCTGGTCGACCGTCATTGCGATGCCATCCTGGTCGGCGATTCCCTCGGCAACGTCATGCACGGCTTCGAGACCACGGTGCCGGTCACGCTCGACATGATGATCCTGCAAGGCCGCGCGGTGATGCGCGGCTCGCAAGCTGCGCTCGTCGTGGTGGACATGCCGTTCGGCTCCTATGAGGGCTCGAAGGAGCAGGCGTTTCAGTCCGCGGTGCGGATCATGAAGGAGACGCTGTGCGGCGCGGTCAAGCTCGAGGGCGGCGCGCGGATGGCAGAGACGGTGGCGTTCCTGTCCGAGCGCGGCATTCCGGTAATGGGCCATATCGGCCTGACGCCGCAGTCGATCAATACGCTCGGCTCGTTCCGCGCGCAGGGCCGCGAGGAGGAGACCTGGGCGCCGATCGAGAACGACGCCAGGGCGATCGCGGAAGCCGGCGCCTTCTCGATCGTGGTCGAGGCGGTCGCCGAGCCGCTGGCGCGCAAGATCACGCAGTCGATCGCCGTGCCCACCATCGGCATCGGCGCCAGCGCGGCCTGCGACGGCCAGGTGCTGGTGCTGGAGGACATGCTCGGCCTGTCGCCGCGGGCGCCGAAATTCGTGCGCCGCTACGGCAATCTCGGGCCGATGATCGAGGAGGCGATCGCGGGCTATGCGCGCGACGTGAAGAGCCGCGCCTTCCCGGGACCGGAACACGTCTACGGCATGAAGAAGAGCTGACGGGGCGCGCATGGACTGGTCGCAGCACGCAATTCCGCCGATGCGGCTCGAGCCGCGCTTCGGCGACCGCGTCGTGCCGGCTTTCCCGGAGCGGCCCGGCAGCCTGTGGGGGATGATCGCGGACGCCGTTGCGCAGAATGGCGACGGCGAGGCGCTGGTCTGCGGCGCGACGCGCCTGAGCTGGCGCGAGGTCGCAGAGAAATCGGCCAAGGTCGCGGCGGGCTTTGCAAGACTCGGCCTTGCGCCCGGCGACCGCGTCGCGATCCTGCTCGGCAATCGCATCGAATTCGTGCTGACGATGTTCGCCGCCGCGCATGCCGGGCTGGTCACGGTGCTGCTCTCGACGCGCCAGCAGAAGCCCGAGATCGCCTATGTGCTGAACGATTGCGGCGCGACGCTTCTGGTCCATGAGGCCACGCTTGCCGACCGCATCCCCGATGCGGCCGACATTCCCGGCCTCAGGCATCGCATCTCCGTCGGCGACGACGGCGCATCGCAATTCGCCGGTCTCGTCGACAACGCTGCGGCCCAGGCGCCGGCGGAGGTGAGGGAAGAGGACACCGCGATGATCCTCTACACCTCGGGCACCACGGGCCGGCCGAAGGGCGCCATGCTCGCCCATTGCAACATCATCCACTCCTCGATGGTGTTCGTGTCGTGCCTGAAGCTGACCAAGTCGGATCGCTCGATCGCCGCGGTGCCGCTCGCGCATGTCACCGGCGCGGTCGCCAACATCGCCACCATGGCACGCTGCGCCGGCGCGCTGATCATCATGCCGGAGTTCAAGGCCTCGGAATATCTGAAGGTCGCGGCGCGCGAGCGCGTCAGCTACACGGTGATGGTGCCGGCGATGTACAATCTCTGCCTGATGCAGCCGGATTTCGACAGCTACGATCTGTCGAGCTGGCGGATCGGCGGCTTCGGCGGCGCGCCGATGCCGGTCGCAACCATCGAAAAGCTCGACGCCAAGATTCCCGGGCTGAAGCTTGCGAATTGCTACGGCGCGACCGAGACCACGTCGCCCTCGACGCTGATGCCGGGCGAACTGACCGCCGCTCATATCGACAGCGTCGGCCTGCCGTGCCCCGGTGCCGAGATCATCGTGATGGGCGCTGACGGCCGCGAACTGCCGCGCGGCGAGATCGGCGAGCTCTGGATCCGCAGCGCCTCGGTCATCAAGGGCTATTGGAACAATCCGAAGGCGACCGCGGAGAGTTTTACGGCCGGCTTCTGGCATTCTGGCGATCTCGGTTCGATCGACGCGGCAAACTTCGTCCGCGTGTTCGACCGCCAGAAGGACATGATCAACCGCGGCGGCCTGAAGATCTATTCCGCCGAGGTCGAGTCTGTCCTGGCCGGCCATCCGGCCGTGGTCGAGAGTGCGATCATCGCCAAGCCGTGCCCGGTGCTCGGCGAGCGGGTGCACGCCGTGATCGTGACCCGCACCGAAGTGAACGCGGAGAGCCTGCGCGCCTGGTGCGCCGAGCGGCTCTCGGACTACAAGGTGCCGGAGACCATGGCGCTGACATCAGAGCCGCTGCCGCGCAACGCCAACGGCAAGGTGATCAAGCGCCAGATCAGGGAGAGCCTGTCGGAAATGGGGGCTTAGCGTTCTGCACCTCCCCCGCAAGCGGGAGAGGGAGGCCACGCAGTCCCGTTGCGGCCCGCTGCAAACGTCCCCCGTTAACGCTTTGATCCGCCTCGCTTTGCCTTGCCTCCGCCACACCATTAGGGTAACGCCGCCGCGATGTGGGGATCGGGTAGGGCTGGGCCCCACCGATAGCAGCGGTCCCGAGGGGATGGGATAGCCTTAAGTGTCTGAATTATTTGACGAAGTCGACGAGGAAGTCCGTCGCGATCAGCTCAAGAAGCTGTGGGACAAGTACTCGCTCTTTATCATCGCCCTGGCGATCCTGATCGTTGCGGGCGTCGGTGGCTGGCGCGGCTACCAGTATCTCGAGGCCAAGAAGGCCGCCGAGGCCGGTGCGGCGTTCGACCGTGCCGTCGAACTGTCCGATCAGAACAAGCACGCCGAGGCCGAGGCTGCGTTCGCCGCTCTCATCACCAAGGCACCGTCCGGCTATCGCAACCTGGCGCGGTTGCGCATGGCCGCCGAGGTCGCGACCCGCGACCAGCCGGCTGCCGCGAAGCTCTATGACGAGATCGCAGCCGACCGCAGCGTCGGCGGTCCCGAGCAGGACCTGGCGCGGATCCGCGCCGCGCAGCTCGCGATGGAAACCACCACCTATCCGAACATGCTGCAGCGGCTCGAGGCCACGGCAACGGCGAAGGACTCGACGTTCCGCCATTCCGCGCGCGAGCTGCTGGCGCTGTCGGCCTGGCGCGCCAACGATGCCACCGCCGCGCGGCAGTGGCTCGACCAGATTGCCAATGACGGCGAGACGCCGCCGAGCCTGCGCTCGCGTGCCGAAGCGCTGCAGGCCTTGTTGCCGCCGGTCGCGAAAAGCTGACTTGGCGCGAAACCCGAGTTTGAGAGATCGACCATGCGCCGCTCGCAACGCCTGATCGCAGCCGCAGTTCTGACAGCGCTTTGCAGCGTGCTGGCGGGTTGCGGCGGTGGCGGCATGTCCAATTTCGATCCGAGCGACCTGCTCGACTTCCTCGACACCAAGAAGAAGCTGCAGGGCGACCGCAAGCCGGTATTCCCCGAAGGCGTGCCAGGCCTGGAGCAGGGCGTGCCGAAGGAATTGTACAAGGGCTCGCAGCAGGAGCAGCTCGACCAGCAGAACGCCGCGGCGGCCGCTGCCGCCCAGCCGGCTCCACCGCCGGAGCCGGCGAAGGGTGCCAAGAAGCAGGCCAAGGGCAGGGCAGCGCCGGCCGCAGATCAGGCGGCTGCTCCCGATGCCGCTGCCGAGGAGGGCGCCCCCGCCGCGCTGCCGCCGGAGCCGAAGCCGAAGAAGATCGTCCGCCGCCGCACCACCGCGCCACCCGCCGACGATCAGCAGGCTCAGCCTGCGGTGCCGGCTCAGCCTGCGGCGCCGGCTCAGCAGACCCAGACCACGCAACAATCCGGCGGCGCCTTCCCCGCACCGCTACCGAGCGGCGGATTTTCACGCTAATTGCGAGCGGGATTCCACCTCGCCCCGCCTGCGGGGAGAGGTCGGAATTCAAGCACAGCTTGAATTCCGGGTGAGGGGGAGTTTCAACCCTCTCCCCGTAAGAGCGGGGAAAGGGGAAGATGCTCCATCATTTGCTTCGACCGCCCCCTATTCCTGCTGTAGTTCTTTCCAGCACCTTGACCCGCGGACAACAGACCGCGCCTGGATGATCCATGTCCTTCACCATCGCCATTATCGGCCGGCCCAATGTCGGAAAGTCGACGCTGTTCAACCGGCTGGTCGGCCAGAAGCTCGCGCTGGTCGACGACGAGCCCGGCGTGACGCGTGACCGTCGCGAGGGTCAGGCGAAGCTCTACGATCTCGACTTCACCATCATCGACACCGCAGGTCTGGACGAAGGCGCCAAGGGTTCGCTTACGGCGCGGATGCAGGAGCAGACCGAAACCGCGATCGAGCTCGCCGACGCCCTGATGTTCGTGATCGACGCCCGCGTCGGCCTGACGCCGACCGACCGTGCCTTCGCCGACTTCGCGCGAAAGGCCAACAAGCCGGTGGTGCTGGTCGCCAACAAGGCCGAGGGCAAGCATGGCGAGATCGGCGCGATGGAGTCCTACGCGCTCGGGCTCGGCGACCCCGTCCAGATTTCGGCCGAGCATGGCGAGGGCATGGGCGACCTCCATGAGGCGCTGAGCGCGTTGGTGCCGGAGACACCGGAGGAAGACGACGAGGTCGAGGACGATGAGGACATCTCGGAGGAGGAGGCCGCGCAGCGTCCGATCCGCGTCGCCATCGTCGGCCGGCCGAATGCCGGCAAGTCGACGCTGATCAACCATCTGCTCGGCGAGGAGCGGCTGCTGACCAGCCCCGAGGCCGGCACCACGCGCGATTCCATCGCGGTCGAGATCACCTGGCAGGGCCGCCAGTTCCGGGTGTTCGACACCGCCGGCCTGCGCCGCCGCTCGCGGATCGAGGAGAAGCTGGAAAAGCTCTCGGTAGCCGACGCGCTCCGCGCGGTGCGCTTTGCCGAAGTCGTCGTGATGATGATGGACGCGCAGAACAAGTTCGAGGAGCAGGACCTGCGCATCGCCGACCTGATCGAGCGCGAAGGCCGCGCCATCGTGCTCGCGGTCAACAAATGGGACCTCGTCGAGCGCAAGCCCAACCAGATCTCGCAGCTGCGCACCGATGCCGACCACTGGCTGCCGCAGGTCAAGGGCGCGCCGATCGTCGCCGTCTCCGGCCTGATGGGCGAGGGCATCGACCGCCTGATGACGGCGATCCAGGAAGCCTATGCGGTCTGGAACCGGCGCTTGCCGACCTCGGCGCTCAATCGCTGGTTCGAGCAGGCGATCCAGGCCAACCCGCCGCCGGCGGTCTCGGGCCGCAGGCTGAAGCTGAACTACATCACGCAAGTGAAGGCGCGCCCGCCGAGCTTCGTGCTGTTCTGCTCGCGCGCCGACGCGATCCCGCGATCCTATCTGCGCTACCTCATCAACTCGCTGCGCGAGACGTTCGATCTGCCGGGCACGCCGATCCGGATCACGCTGCGCGAGAAGGCCAATCCGTTCGCCCACAAGCGCAAACGGCCGTCGTGAGCGAAGAGGTCGAAGCCAAGCCTGCGGCTGTTCCGCAGGCGCGCAGCGGCGCGGTGATCTTCATCTTCATCACGCTGCTGCTCGACATGCTGGCGCTCGGGATCATCATCCCGATCCTGCCCAAGCTGATCGAAGGCTTCGTCAACAACGACACCGCGAACGCGGCGCGCATCTTCGGCGTGTTCGGCTCGATCTGGGCCTTGATGCAGTTCGTCTGCTCGCCGATCCTCGGCGCGCTGTCCGATCGCTTCGGCCGCCGGCCGGTGGTGCTGCTGTCGAATTTCGGCCTTGCCGCCGACTATGTGCTGATGGCGCTGGCGCCGAACCTGGTCTGGCTGTTCATCGGGCGGGCGATCTCGGGCATCACCTCGTCGAGCATCTCGACCGTGTTCGCCTATATCGCCGACGTCACCGCGCCGGAGCAGCGCGCCGCGATGTTCGGCAAGATCGGCGTTGCCTTCGGCGCCGGCTTCATCCTCGGACCGGCGCTGGGCGGCCTGCTCGGCGAGATCGATCCGCGGCTGCCGTTCTGGGCCGCGGCGGGTTTGAGCTTCGTCAACGGGCTGTATGGCCTGTTCATCCTGCCGGAATCGCTGCCCGTGGAGCGGCGGGCGCCGTTCAAATGGAAGAGCGCCAATCCGATCGGCGCGCTGCATTTCCTGCGCTCGAACCGGACGCTCGCCGGCCTGTCGCTGGCGACGTTCTTCGGCCAGCTCGCGCATGTCGTGCTACCCTCGGTGTTCGTGCTCTACGCCACCTATCGCTATGGCTGGGACACCGGCACCGTCGGCGCGACGCTGGCGCTGGTCGGCCTCTGCGGCATGATCGTGCAGGGCGCGGCGATCGGCCCGATCGTGCAGCGCCTCGGCGAGCGCAACGCGCTGTTCCTCGGCCTCGCCTGCGGCGCCCTGGGCTTCGTGATCTTCGGCGCCGCGCCATCAGGACAGCTGTTCTGGATCGGCATTCCCGTGATGGCGCTGTGGGGCATTTCCGGCGCCGCGACCCAGGCCTTGACGACGCAACTCGTCGCCGCCGACCAGCAGGGTCAGTTGCAGGGCGCGACATCAAGCGTGCAGAGCATGTCGGAATTGATCGGCCCGTTCCTGTTCACGCTGACGTTTGCGTATTTCATCGGCGACAGCGTGCCGCTCAAAATGCCCGGCGCGCCGTTCTATCTGGCAGGTGCGCTGCTGCTGCTCGCGCTCGCCATCGCTTGGCGCGCGACGGCGGCGAAGCAAGCTTAGGGCGGGCAAGCCGCCGAACGGATCCACCATGAGACGCGCTATTCCGTCGCCGGCACCGAATGGTGCTCGTGCGTGACGCGCCACCCGCCGTCGACCTTGCGCAATCCGATCGTCAGCCTGAACTGGAACGTGGCATCAGGTGGCCCGCACCGCATCACCGCGACCGCGAAGGCCACTTCATCGCCGGCCGTGATCGCGATCTCCTCGATATCGAAGGCGTAGGAGGGGCGGTGATATCTGAAGAACAGATCCCATGTCTTGCTGTACTCGTCCAATCCGCGCGACTGCAACGGCGGGGGAACGTCGAACATCACGAGGTCCGGATCGTGATGGGCGAGGATACCTGGATAGTCGCGTCTGCGGACCGCGTCCGTCCAAGCGTCGATGAGCGTCCTGATTTGGGCTTCCGCCGTCTGTTTCTGCTGTGTCATCGCTCGCGTGCTCCGAATGCTGGCCGATCGCTGCTTCGAGGACGAATGCGAGCGCGCCGATCCGACATGCGTCCGGACCTGCTATATCGGGAGAATTGCGTCATATTGTCTATTTACAAACCATCCGGTTGGTTTGTATAAAGCTGATACCGGATGAAGACGCGCCTCGCTCCGGGGTGCGCTGCCAGGAGCAGCATGGTGACCGACGAGGCCGTTGATATCTGCGATGAGTTGACCCGCTTCAGCGCCGCGCAGGCGGCGCTGCTGACGTCGCGCGGCCTTGTCTATCTGACCGACCTGAAACTCGATGGCGGCAGGCACGGGACGATTGTCGCCGCCAGTTATGCCGACGCGCAGTCCGTCGCCCGCGCGCGCGGTCGAGGGGAACGGGTCGTCGGCCGAATGGCCTACGGTTTCCTTCATGGTCTGCTGCAGAAGGTTCGCTTGTGCGCGTGAGCGATCGGATAGCTCGATGACCGATTTCCGAGATTGATGCGTCTTCCGAGGGCGACACCGCCATTCCGGGGACGCCGTTCGCGCTGCCTCGCAGCGCTTGAGATTGAGCGAAGCCGCTGAGATACTGTGATCTCAAGCGACTCCTTCCTGAGTACACCATGGATAATCCTTCCCGCTCGGAACGCTCCCGCAACGCCGCACTTGACGCCGCGATCACCATCGTGACGCGCGATGGTCCGGGGCGCCTGACGCTGGACGCGATTGCGCGCGAGAGCGGTCTCAGCAAGGGCGGCGTGATGCATCAGTTCCGCACCAAGGAAGCGGTGCTGCGCGCCTTGCTCGAGCAGCAGATGGCGCATTTCGAGGAATTCTCAAACCGCTACATCGAAAAGGTACGCGGGACCACGGACCAGCCCGAACTGTCGGCGCAGATCGCGACGCTGCGGGAGGCGATCTCAACGCCGCGGGCAGGGGCGTTCGCACTGCTGGCGGCGATGAACGAGAACCCCGAATTGATGGCGATGCCGCGCGATGTCGACATCAAAAAGGTCGCGCTGATGAAGGCCGAGGCGAGGGATCCCGATCTCGCGCTGCTGCGCTGGGCCGCGGCGCGGGGGCTGCTGTTGAGTTCGTTGTTCGGCATGTTGTCGCTGACCGAGGCGGAGCGCGATCGCCTGTTCGAGCGCTTGCTCGACGACAGCAAGTGGACCGCGATGGAGCAGGGCGCGACGGAGGCAGCAAAGCCAGCCAAGACGACGGCTGTGCGCACAGCATCTTCGCCTCCGGCCGGTGCGCGCGCGGAAAAGCTCGCATCGGTTCGCAAGCGCAGCTGAATTCCGGCGCTGCCGAAAGCACAACGCCGCCCAAGCGGAATATGGATCGCTTGGCGGCGTTGGATCGGCACCGGGCCCCTGAAATCCCCCGGCGATTTCTGCCGTACCACACGAGATGTCGCGGGTTTGTGACAACGCGCGGCCGCCATTCGCGAAGCGGCCTCGCCAGTTAACACGACATGTCGACCGCCGCATTTTTCCGGCGCGCTTCTTGCGATTGCAACTTTACAAACCAACTGGTCGGTTTTATAGTTGATCGCACTGAGGCAAGATCTGGCGGCGCCGCGACGGCGAGCCAGGTCGGCAGTGACGGCCGCAGCCGTACTTTCAGCCCCGGACGCGGCTGCGGCCGAGCTGCTCTCCCGCTTTAGGGTCGGATGAGGAGATTGGAATGGAGAGCTCGATCGCCGCGCGCGGTCTGGGAGCGATGGCGCTTTGCGTCCTCGCGGGAGGATGTGCCGCCGTCACGCCGGTGGCCTATTCGGAGGTGGCATCGTCGGCCTACATGACGCCGGACACGTCCGATTCTTCGGGACGTGTGCCGTATCGCTATGCGCCGCCGGTCGACTGGCGGAGCTACAACAAAGTGATGATCGATCCGGTCGTGATCTATCGCGGCGCGGATCATCAGTTCGGCGACATGTCCGAGAAGGACAAGCAGACGCTCGCCGCCTATATGCAAACCCGCTTCGCCGACAAGCTGCGCGGCCGCTTCACGCTGGTGAATGCGCGCGGGCCGAACACGTTCCGCCTGCGGCTGACGCTGACCGGCGCGGTCGCCAACACGCCGGTGCTCGGCACGTTGTCGCGTTTCGATCTGGCGGGCGCGGTCTATAACGGCGTGCAGGCCGCGCGCGACGGCGAGGGTACGATGACCGGCTCGGTGATCTATGCCGTCGAGATGTTCGACAGCTCGACCTCGCGCCTGCTCGGCGCCTATGTCAGCAGGCAGTATCCCAACGCCTACGACATCAAGGCCAGCGTCGGCGATCTCGCCGCGGCCACCGCCGGCATCGACAAGGGTGCCGATGCCTTCATGGCGCAATTGAAGTGAGGCGCGCCGCGCGCGTCCGCAAACCATCCCGACACTGAAAGGTCCTTTACCATGAACTTTCTGGTTCGCATGTTCCTGCGCAGCCTCGTCGCTGCCTTGCTGATGAGCTCGACCGGCCGCGCCGAGACGATCGCCCCGGTCGATCCCAGCGGCACCTGGCTGACCGAAGACGGCCGCGCACGCATCCGTCTCGAGCGCTGCGGCACCGCGCGTGACCGCGTCTGCGGCTTCATCGTGTGGATGAAGGATCCGCTCGATTCACACGACCAGCCGTTCCGCGATAGCTTCAATCCCGATCCCGACAAGCGGACGCGTGCGCTGCTCGGCCATCAGCTGATCCTCGGATTGAAGCTGACGCCGGAGGGCAGGTTCGACGGCGACATCTACAACGCCGAGGACGGCAAGTCCTATGCGGTCTCGCTGTGGCGCGACAAATCCGACCGGCTGAAGCTCAAGGGATGTCTGCTCAAGCTGCTGTGCCAGACCCAGACCTGGACGCAGACGCTGGACGTGCAGCCGGGCCAGCTCGTCGGCCTGACCGGCGACGTCGGCGGCCCGCGCGCCGACAGGGAATGGGCATCGTTGCCGCCGCCCGTCAAGGCGAAGTCGGCGGCGAAGTAAGAAGATGCAAAAAGTCATTGCGGCGCGATGCGCAGCATCGAACCCGGAATCTCGAGATCCTCAGATGCGCAAATTGCGCATCTGAGGTTCGCGCGTTGCGCGCCCCGGAATGACCGCTACGCGGTCACTTCTTCAGCAGCGGACAGTCGCTGGCCTCAAGCGGCTTCGCGGCGTCTTCCGGCGCGATCGTGGCGATCAGCTTGTAATAGTCCCAGGGATACTTGGACTCTTCGGGCTTCTTCACCTCGAACAGATAGGCCGGAATCAGGCGCCGGCCGTCGGCGCGCAGCGGGCCCTTGCCGAACAGCGGATCGTCGGTCGGCAATTCCTTCATCTTGGCGACGACCTTGGCACCGTCATGCGGATTTCCGCCGAGCGCTTCCATCGCCTTGAGATAGTGCAGCACCATCGCGTAGTTGCCGGCCTGGGTCATCGACGGCATCGCGTTCTTGCTGGCGAGGGCGGAGAACCGCTTCGACCAGGCGCGGGTCTGGTCGTTCATGTCCCAATAGAAGGATTCCGTGAACGTCAGGCCTTGCGCGGTCTTCAACCCGAGCGAATGCACGTCGTTGATGAACAGCAGCAGCGCCGCGAGTTTTTGGCCGCCGGAAACGATGCCGAATTCAGCCGCCTGCTTGATCGCGTTGGTGGTGTCGCCGCCGGCATTGGCGAGGCCGACCACCTTGGCCTTGGACGATTGTGCCTGCAGCAGGAACGAGGAGAAATCGGCGGTGTTGATCGGATGCTTGACGCTTCCGAGCACCTTGCCGCCATTGGCGTTGACGACCGCGGTGGTGTCGCGCTCAAGCGCGTGGCCGAATGCATAGTCGGCCGTCAGGAAGAACCAGGTATCGCCGCCGGCCTTCGTCAGTGCCTTGCCGGTGCCGTTGGCCAGCATGTAGGTGTCGTAGGTATATGAAATCGTGTTCGGCGTGCAGGCCTTGCCGGTGAGGTCGGCGGTCGCCGCGCCCGAATTCAGCAGGACGATGTTCTTCTCCTTGACGAGATTGTTGACTGCAAGCGCTACGCCGGAGTTCGGCGTGTCGGCGATCGCATCGACCTTCTCGTTGTCGACCCATTGCCGAGCGATGTTGACGCCGACGTCGGGCTTGTTCTGGTGGTCGCCACTGAGGACGTCGATCTTCCAGCCCTTCTTGAGCAGGCCGGAATCCTCGACGGCCATCTTGATCGCGACCACGGAGTTCGGGCCGCCGATGTCGGCATAGAGGCTCGACATATCGTTGAGCACGCCGATCTTGACGGTCTTGTCCTGCGCGAACGCAGAAGTTGAAAGGCCAAGTGCGGCGCAAGCAAGAAGCGCGGCGCAGCGCCGCGCAAACGTCGTTGTCATGAAATTCCCTCCACTGTCTAAAGCCCGGACAGCCCTCTTGCGGAGCCTTTTTGCCGGTCGCTCAAGTTCCCGCTTACCCTTTCCCGGGGGACGCGGCAATCCGCCTAAAGCCGGGTGGGCCTGCGTCGAAGCGTCATCCGGTGAAATCCTTACTTGAGCGCGTCGGAGGTCAGCTTGAATTTCTGGATCCGCTTTCCGGTGTCGACCTCGGCGGTATAGACGTTGCCCCTGGCGTCGACCGCGAGCGCGTGCACCCAGTGGAATTGCCCGGCGTTGCGGCCGTTGCGGCCGAAGCTGCCGACCACCGCGCCGTCGTCACGCCTGATGATACGGATTTCGTTGTTCTCGCCGTCGGCGGAGAGCAGGTAGGTCTGCTTGGGATCGGGCCACAGCGCGATATCCCACACCGCGCCGTTGCCGAGCGTGCTCTTCTCGAAGAAGAACTCCTTCACGAAGCTGCCGTCCTTCCTGAACACCTGGATGCGGTTGTTGATGCGGTCGCAGACATAGACCAGTCCGTCATTGGCGATCTTCACGCAGTGCACGGGATTGCTGAACTGCTGCGCGACCTGCGCCTTCGGATCGTAAGGCGGCTGCTTGGCGTCGTCGGGCTTGTTGCCATAGGCGCCCCAATGCCGCTTGTAGGCGCCGGTGGTGGCATCGAACACGATGACGCGCCGATTGCCGTAACCGTCGGCGACGTAGATCTCGTTGGCCTCCTTGTCGATCGCGGTCTCGGCGGGCTTGCCGAGCTGGGTGGTGTCGTTGCTGCCCTTGCTCGGTGCGATCGAGCCGATCTGCGAGACGAACTTGCCGTCGAGGGTGAACTTGAGGATCGCATTGTCGTTGTCGGCGTTGCCGCCGATCCAGACGAAGCCGCGCTCGTCGACCTCGATGCCGTGCTCGCGGCCAACCCACTCGTAGCCGTCACCCGGACCGCCCCAGGACCGCAGCAGATTGCCGTCAGCGTCGAATTCGAGCACCGGCGGCGCCGAGATGCAGCATTTCGAGCGCGGCGGATTGAGGCTCGCGCCCTTCTCGTCGTCGGTCAGCGAGCGCGGCCGGTGAATCATCCAGATGTGGCCCTGCCAATCCACCGTGATGCCGCCGACCTGGCCGAGGATCCAGTTGTTCGGCAGCGGCTTTGGCCATGATGCATCCACGGTGAAGGTCGGGATGTCGCCAGCTTTCGCGGGGGTTGGTGTAGCGAAGAGGGCTGATGATGCGATGCAGGCGGAGAGAAACAATCCGGACAGAATGGAGCGCGCGCGATTGAACGTCGGCGTCATTGGTTGCCTCCCGAGATTTTTCTTGGCGGTGGTCCCGCTGGGAGCGTAGTCAATCGTGGGGCGGGGAGGGTGTCAATCACCCAGCCGCCATTGCGCGGCGGTTGCGTAGCCGGATGGAGCGAAGCGAAGTCCGGGAAAAGTCTCTCCGCGGAGAAGCCGTCCCGGATTACGCTTCGCTCCATCCGGGCTACGGGCCTTCATTTGTCGCGAGCGAAGCGACCTACACTGGCGGCTGGAAGGTTCGCAGCGTGCGCGCCTTGTAGTCGTAGAGCTTGCCGGTCTCGGTCCACGCGGGCGAACACATCGGCACGATGAATTCGGCGGCCATGTCGGGCGTATCCAGCGTCATCGGGTCTTCGCCGGGAAACACCTGCGCCCGCATCCGGGTGCGGATCGGACCGGGGCTGAACAGATTGACGCGCAGCGCCGTGTTGGCGGTCTCGTTGGCCCAGGAGCGCACCAGTGCCTCCAGCGCGGCCTTCGAGGCCGCATAGGGGCCGAGATAGGCGTTGGCCTTGTGGGCGACGCCCGACGTCACGAACACCGCGCGGCCGGCGTCGGATTGGCGCAGCAGCGGGTCCATGCAGCGGATCAGCTGGAAGTTGGCGGTGACGTTGATCGCGAACACGTCGTTCCATGGCTTCAGCTCGATATGGCCGAGCGGCGACGACGGCCCTGCGGTGCCGGCATTGCCGACCAGGATATCGAGCTTGCCGTGGCGCTCATGCAGCGCGAGGCCGAGCCGCGCGATGCCGTCGTAATCGGTGAGCGAGAGCGGCACCAGGGTGGCGCTGCCGCCTGCCTTGCGGATCTCGTCGTCGAGCTCTTCCAGCCCGCCTTGCGTGCGCGCCACCGCCACGACATGCGCGCCGGCCTTGGCCAGTGCGACCGCGGTCGCAAAGCCGATGCCGCGCGAGGCGCCGGTCACGAGGGCGATACGGGAGGCGAGGGGTGTTGTCATGAGCCGATCTCTTCGTCGTGCCCGGCCTTGTGCCGGGCATCCACGTCTTCGCGGCGGGTATTACAGACGTCGATGGCCGGGACAAGCCCGGCCATCACGGAAAGCAGGGTCATTCCGGGATGGCCGAAGGGCCAGACCCGGAATCCAGAGCTTCGAGGCACCATCGCAAAACAACGTCGAGATCCCGGGTTCGCGCTTCGCGCGCCCCGGGATGACGCTTCGCGTCAGCTCGCCTCCGCCAGCAGCGAGAGCTGGCGCGGCGGGGCCTCGGTTTCGCTCTGATCGGTGAGGTGGGTCGGGTAGGCGCCGGTGAAGCAATGGTCGGCGAATCTCGGATTTGCCGGGTCGCGCCCCTCATAGCCCATCGCGCGGTACATGCCGTCGATCGACAGGAAGGCGAGCGAGTCGGCGCCGATGATGTCGCGCATCTCCTCGAGCGAATGGGTCGCGGCGAGCAGGCCGCCGCGGTCCGGCAGGTCGATGCCGTAATAGTCGGGATAGAGGATCGGCGGCGAGGCGAGGCGGAAATGCACCTCGCGGGCGCCGGCGTCGCGCATCATGCGCACGATCTTCTTCGAGGTGGTGCCGCGCACGAGACTGTCGTCGATCAGGATGATGCGCTTGCCCTCGATCGCGGCGCGGTTGGCCGAATGCTTCATGCGCACGCCGAGCTCGCGCACGCTCTGGGTCGGCTGGATGAAGGTGCGGCCGACATAGTGGTTGCGGATGATGCCGAGCTCGAACGGCACGCCGGAATACTGGCTGTAGCCGACTGCGGCGGGCACGCCGGAATCCGGCACCGGCACCACGACGTCGACCTCGGGGTGGCTCTCGCGCGCCAGCTGGGCGCCGAACGCCTTGCGCACGTCGTAGACCGAGCGGCCGCCGACGATCGAATCCGGCCGTGCGAAATAGATGTATTCGAAGATGCAGGGCCGGGCCGGCTTCGGCGGGAACGGCTTGTGGCTGTGCGCCCCTCGCTCGTCGAACACGATGATCTCGCCGGGCTCGATGTCGCGGACGTATTTCGCGCCGATCATGTCGAGCGCGCAGGTCTCCGAGGTCAGGATCGGACGGCCGTCGAGATCGCCGAGCACCAGAGGACGGATGCCGAGCGGGTCACGCGCGCCGACCAGCTTCTTGTTGGTCAGCGCGACCAGCGCATAGGCGCCCTCGATGGTGCGCAGCGCCTCGATGAAGCGGTCGATGAAGCGGGTGCGCTTGGACTGCGCCACGAGATGCAGGATCACCTCGGTGTCGGTGGTCGACTGCATCATGGCGCCGCCCTTGACCAGCTCGCGGCGCAAGGTCAGGCCGTTGGTGAGGTTGCCGTTGTGGCCGACCGCGAACCCGCCGGCGCTGAGCTCGGCGAACAGCGGCTGGACGTTGCGCAGGATGGTGCCGCCTGTCGTGGAGTAGCGGACATGGCCGACCGCGGCGTTGCCGGGCAGGCGCTCGATCACCTCGCGGCGGGAGAAGGCGTCGCCGACCAGGCCGAGCCGGCGTTCACTGTGGAAGCGGCTGCCGTCGAAGGAGACGATGCCGGCGGCTTCCTGGCCGCGGTGTTGCAGGGCGTGCAGGCCGAGCGCGGTGATCGCGGCGGCCTCGGGATGGCCGAAGATGCCGAACACGCCGCATTCCTCGCGGAGCGTGTCGCCATCGAGATCGGGGTGATATCTGAGAGGGTCTTGCAGTTCGATTGGGCCGAGGTCGAGATCCATTTGGTCGGTATGATCCGAAGGGGTCTGCATCTCGTTCATCGCCTCTCGTAAGGGCCCAAATAGTTTATCGGCCCGCGGGTTTCTCGATCAGCTTCTTCAAGCTGTCACGCGCAGGTTTGCTATAGCCATCGCCCGACGCCGGCGTCGCCTGATCATTGGTATCGGCCGCAGAATCGTCGTCTGGCTTATTCTTCTTGAACTTCTTTAAGATGGTGTTCTCGGGGTCGTCAGGCAAGAGCGACATCAGCCAATCCCCGGTTCCCTGCAGCACTACGCGGGACTTCGCCCCGGTCACCCAATCGGGCCGCTGCTTGTCCGGAACCAGCCAGGTGAAGAACATGAACGCCACGACCACGATCAGGAGGCCGCGGGCGAGCCCGAACAGGAAGCCGAGGGTGCGGTCGAGCGCGCCGATCCGGGAATCCAGGATCATGTCCGAGATCCGCACCGTGACGATCGAGACCACGATCAGCGTGCCGATGAACACGCCGGCCACCACGACCACGGCCGCGACCGTGTCGTTGTTGAAGTAGGTCTTGGCGGTCGGCAGAAGCTTCGAGAACGCATACAGCGTGACCAGCGCGGCGGCGCCCCAGGCCGCGATCGACAGGATCTCGCGCATGAAGCCGCGCACCATCGCGAGCAGGCCCGAAATCAGCATCACGCCGAGCAGGACGAGATCAAGTATCGTTATGGGCATCGGCTGGTCAGGTCCGCTGGTACGTTTCGGTACGCTGTTAAGGGCTTACGTTGTTAAGGGCTTACGCTGCTAAGGGCTCTCGCGAATCGGCAAAGTCGGTGCCGTCCTAACTGAGGCGCATTGGGGGCATCCGGCAAGGCCAGAGCGCCACCTGTCCCGCGCGGCGGATGTATAGCGGCGGGGGGCTGATACGTCACGCCCGCTTTAGCTGGTCTCGCGACGGAATCGGGCCGGTGTGGCATTTTTCTCAGCCGCATCAGGGCCTCCGGGGCCGCCCTGGTCGCGGCGACCGCCGCTTGGCGTTCCCCGGTCGCCTCTTGGCGTACCGCGTGCCGCAATTTCGGCGACCAGCGTGGTGAGGTTGCCGACGCTGTTGAGGGTGAGCCCTGAATCGCCGCCGCTCTCGCCGCGGGCCGATTCGGGCAGGATGGCGCGGGCGAAGCCGAGCTTGAGGGCCTCCTTGAGCCGGGCCGGGGTCTGCGCCACCGGGCGGATCGCGCCCGATAGCGAAATCTCGCCGAAATAGACTGCATCCGTCGGCAACGGCGCATTCACCAGCGAGGAGACCAGCGCGGCCGCCGCGGCAAGGTCCGCGGCCGGTTCCTGGATGCGCAGACCGCCGGCGACGTTGAGATAGACGTCATGTCCGGACAATTTGACGCCGCAATGCGCTTCGAGCACCGCGAGCACCATCGACAGCCGGCTCGGGTCCCAGCCGACCACGGCGCGGCGCGGCGTGCCGAGCGAGGTCGGTGCCACCAGCGCCTGCAACTCGACCAGCACCGGACGGGTGCCCTCGATGCCGGCGAACACCGCCGTGCCGGGGCTGCCGAGCTCGCGCTCGGAGAGGAACAATTCCGAGGGGTTGGTGACCTCGCGCAGGCCGAGCCCGGTCATCTCGAACACGCCGATCTCGTCGGTCGCACCAAAACGGTTCTTCACCGAGCGCAGGATGCGGAACTGCTGCGAGCCTTCGCCCTCGAACGACAGCACCGCGTCGACCATGTGCTCGACCACGCGGGGACCGGCGATCTGGCCGTCCTTTGTCACATGGCCGACCAGGATGATCGCGGCACCCGTCTTCTTGGCAAAGCGAATGAGGGCCTGCGCCGAGGCGCGGACCTGGGTCACCGTGCCGGGCGCGGATTCCACCGTGTCGGTCCACATGGTCTGGATCGAGTCGATCACGATCAGGCGCGGCACCGCGCCTTCCGACAGCGTCGCGACGATGTCCTCGACCGAGGTTTCCGAAGCCAGCTGCACCGGCGCGTCCGCGAGCCCGAGCCGCTCGGCGCGCAGCCGCACCTGGGCGACCGCCTCTTCGCCGGAGATATAGACCGCGCGGTGACCGGCGCGCGCCATCATGCTGGTGGCTTGCGTGAGCAGCGTCGATTTTCCGATGCCGGGATCGCCGCCGACCAAAAGCACCGAGCCGCGGACGAAGCCGCCGCCGGTGACGCGGTCGAGCTCGGCCATGCCCGACGACAGCCGCGGCGCGTCCTGGGTCTTGCCGGACAGCGATTCCAGCGCAAACGTCCGCCCCTTGCGCTTGCTGCGGATCGAGACCGGCACCGAGCCTGTGGTGTCTTCCTCGGCCAGCGTGTTCCACTCGCCGCAGGAGTCGCACTTGCCCTGCCAGCGATTATACGCCGCGCCGCAGTTCTGGCAGACGAAGGAGAGGGTGGATTTGGCCATGGAGCAGGTGAGTCGCGCTATCGCGCACGATGCATAGCACGGTTCGGCCGCCGCGCACGATCCATCGAAGACGGAGCGCCAGATGGCGGGGCCGGCTCAGCGCGAGAACACCCGCGTTCCGCTCGGCCAGCGCGGCTTGTCGCCGACCGGGCTTGCACCGATTTCCCAGCCGACGCCGCCCCACAGCACGTCGACGGCGCCAAGCTCTCCGGCGCTGTCGCGGACGTAGAACACGTTCGGCTTGGCGTTGACTTCCAGCGGGCCGTTGCTGCCGCTGGACTGTCGCCTCAACGCGCACCAGACGTCGGCCAGCCTGCTCTCGTGGCTCTGACCGAGCTTGGCGAGGATCTCCTTGTCGCTCGAGGCTGCGCTCAGGATGAAGGTCTGCAACGATGCGCCGCCGCTATCGTCCTCGACCTTGTTCGTGAAGCGCTGCGCGAACGTCGCGCCTAACCAGGAAATCCTGACCGGCGCGCTCGAGGCGATGTCCTCCTTGAAATGTTCCCGCGCGACGAATTTTTCGGCGTGGGGAATTGCCGAGGTCGACGACGGATCGGACGGTTCCTCGCTTTTCGGCTGCTGGGAACATGCAACGCGGTCAGCAGCGGCAACGGCACCCGGTTGTCCCGGTCTTGTATCGTCTGCCGCGACGCTCAAACCCTGTGTCGCCAGAACAACGGTCAACCACAGGGTGAGGCTTGGTTGGCGCATGTTTTTGTTGTCCCTGAATCCGCTGTGCTCGCGGAGACAAGGTAAACCGCATCTTGCAGATGTAAATCAAAGATCAGGTTTCTGGTTAAGGATAAAAAGTAAGTTCAACTACAGCGCGAATTTGAATCAAATGCGCTTCGCGCAAGGGAACTGCTCTTGATTGTACGCGCGGTCAAACGTGGAGGTCCCGCCTCGACAGCAGCAGCGGCGGATTCTCGCGCGGCGTCAGACTCGTCGGCAGAGCCCGGCAGCATCTCGCCTGCGCGCGCAACGGATCGCTCCAGCTCCAGCGAACCCGCCACGACGGATTGTTCGCGTAGGCCGGAATGCGCCAGACCCAGATCGTCTCGTAGACGCTGTCGCCGAACTGCGCGACATCGGGCCTTGCCGTCGGCCACAACGCCGAGCCGGCAACGGCGAACGTCACAATCGCCGCAGTCGTGATCATCATCTTGCGCATCGCGCGCCTGCCTTTCCCGCCTGTCGTGGGCTTTGACGACCCGCGACTCCAAATGCTTCGACTTGCGATCCCGAATTCGTCAGGCCGACATCGGCGACATCAGGCGCCGGGCTGTGCGCCCGATCTGCACGCCATCTGTCGCTGACTCTTGTCGCCTGAACTCTCGGGACTCGCATCCGGGCCGTCGATCAACCCCGTGATGCCTGCTGGAGCAAAGTTCTTTTCCGCAAACGATCAAGTGCAAGTAATGAGATTGTCATAAACGCAGTGGCTGGACGGTGGCAATCCGGATAACAACGGAAGGTGAGCGCTCAACAAAACTCTTTCGGGGTACACGCCACCCGATGCGCAAAGCCCCGTAGAATTACGACATCATCGGGAGGATGTTTGGTGTTCGTCACGGTGAAATCCGTTTGCCCAAGGCCTGGTCTCACGCAGTCGATGCCGGAATTTTACTGCGTCATTGCAGGCCACAGCAACGCCGTGCCCGCCGCCAGCATGATGCCGTCCATGATCAGGCGGAACGACTCCGGCTTCAGCTGCAGCACGAAGCGCTTGGCGATGAAGGCGCCGGCCATCAGCGAGGCGCCGGCGATCAGGCCCTTCAGTGCGATGTCCGGCGTCAGCGCGCCGAAACGCTCGAACGTCACCGACTTGCTGACATAGAGCCCGAGCGAGCTCGCCGCCTCGGTGGCGAGGAACGCGCCCTTGCTGAGACCGTAGAACAGGAACAGCGGCACGCTGAGCGGGCCGGTCGAAGCCACGATGCCGGTGAGGTAGCCGATGAGCGCGCCGCCGATTGCGAGATGCCAGAGATTGGCTTTCAGCCTGTGCCGTGCCAGCCAGTGCCGCACCGGCACCATCGCGATCAGGAATACGCCGATCGCGATATCGACAGCGTGCGAAGGCAGCGCGAGCAGGGTGCGCGCGCCGAGCGCGGCGGCCGGAATGCCGGTGATCGAGTAGGCGATGCAGGCACGCCAGTCGACCTCGCGCCACCAGGCGAGGATGCGCGACAGATTGGCCATCACCGCGGCGACGGCCATGATCGGCACCGCCTGCTTCGGTCCGTACTGATAGACCAGCACCGGCATCAGCATGATCGACGAGCCGGTGCCGACGATGCCGGAAATGGTGCCGGCGACCAGGCCGACGATGAGGACGAAGAGGAAGCCCACCTGCGCGCTCCGGTGAGGTGATCCCGAGCCATGCTGAATGCGTGTCCCGGGGAGGGGCTCAGTGTGACCTCATGGTTCGAGACGGCGCAAGGGCGCCGCCGAACCATCGACATGCCATCGTGCGCAGCGCAGCAAGACTTGGACAAATCATATCGCGAGAGTGCGGAGGTATGACCCACAGACCCCGCACCATATTTGATGTCGTCCCTGCGAAAGCAGGGACCCATAACCACGAATGCTGATTATCGCGCGTCGCCGGAACGACAAGTCCCGTTCACAACATCCGCCGCGGAGTATGGGTCCCTGCTTTCGCAGGGACGACGGAGTGATTGTGGCGCGAGCGCGCGCGCGACACGCACACCGTCACCTCAGCACCACCCACGCCGGCGCGTGATCGCTGGCGCCGTCTTCGCCGCGGATGGTGCGGTCGACGCCGGCTTTCACGAGCCGCGGCGCCACTGCGGGGCTGAGCAGGAGATGATCGAGCCGCAGGCCTGCATCGCGTGGCCAGCGCTGGCGCTTGTAGTCCCAGAAGGTGAACATCTGATCGTCCGGATGCAGGGTGCGGATCGCATCGCACCAGCCCTGATCGACCAGCGCCTTGAAGGCGGCGCGACTCTTCGGCTGGATCAGCGCATCCTTGTCCCAGGAGTGCGTCGGGTAGATGTCGAACGGCGTCGGCGCGACATTGTCGTCGCCGGCGAGCACCACCGGGACGTCCTCTTTGAGCAGCTTGGCGGCATGGGCGCGCAGTCGCTTGAACCAGGCGAGCTTGTAATCGAATTTCGGCCCGGGCTGCGGATTGCCGTTCGGCAGATAGAGGCTGGTGACGACGATGCCGCGCACCGCGGCTTCGATGTAGCGTGCTTCGTGATCGCCGGCATCGCCGGGCAGGGCGGTGCGGATCAGCACCGGCTCGGCCTTGCGCGCGAGGATGGCGACGCCGTTCCAGGTCTTCTGTCCCTGCCACACCGCGCCGTAGCCGGCCTGCTCGAGCGCGGCCGCGGGAAATTCGGCGTCGCTGGCCTTCAGCTCCTGCAGGCTGACGATGTCGGGCTTGGCGGTCTTGAGCCAGCGCAACAGGTTGGGCAGGCGGCGGTTGACGTTGTTGATGTTGAAGGTCGCGATCTTCATGCGCGCAAGCGATCGCGAACCTTGATCATGTCAGGTCGACGTCGCTGTTGGCTCGGCGGCCGGCAGTGGCGGCGGCGCAGCGGGCGCTGCTGTTGGCAAGGCTGGCGGCGCAGCGGGCGTGGCAGCCGGCTCGCTCGTCTCGGCGACCGCGTCGCTTCTCGCGGCGACGGCATCGCCGCCCTTGTAGATGCGCACGAAGCGGCGGCCGAGGCTGGTCAGCACCTCATAGCCGATGGTGCCGAAATGATGCGCGACCTCGTCGACCGTGATGCCTTCGCCGATCAGCGTCACCATGTGGCCGCGCCGCACGGCATTCTTGTCGAGGTCGGTGACATCGACCGCGATCAGGTCCATCGAGACGCGGCCGGCGATCGGGCAGCGCTTGCCGGCGACCACGACCTCGGCGCCGCGGGTGCCGTCATTGGCGCTGGCGGCGCGGAAATAGCCGTCGGCATAGCCGGCGGCGACGATCGCAAGCCGGGTCGGCCGGCGCGCGGTCCAGGTGCCGCCATAGCCGACGGTCTCGCCGCGGTCGATGTTGCGGATCTGCACGATGCGCGCCTTGAGGTCGACCACCTGCTGCATCGGGTTGTCGGCCTCCGGCGTCGGATTGACGCCATAGAGCGCACAGCCCGGCCGCACCATCTCGAACTGGAATTGCGCGCCGAGAAACACGCCGGAAGAATTCGCCAGCGAGGCCGGCACGCCGGTGAACAGGCTCGCGATCTCGCGGAAGCTCGCAAGCTGCTTGGCGTTGGCAGGATTGTTGAGCAATTCGGCGGAGGCGAGGTGGCTCATGACCAGCGTGATGCCGTGGTCGCCGGCGTTGATCCGCGGGATGATGCCCTGCGCCTCGCTGACCGTGAGCCCCAGCCGGTTCATGCCGGTGTCGATATGGATGGCGGCGCCGCCGGACCAGCCGGAGCGGCGGCAGAACACGTCCCATTCGGCGAGCTCGTTGAGATCGCCGATCACCGGCTTGCAGTCGATCCTGGCGTAGGCGTCGCCGGTGTTCTGGAAGAAGCCGCCGAGCGAATACACCGTCGCCTCGGGAGCGGCCGCGCGCACCGCGGCGGCCTCCTCGACGCTGGCGACGAAGAAGGTCTTGCAGCCGGCCTTGGCCAGCGCCCGCGCAACCTGCTCGGCGCCGCAGCCATAGGCGTTGGCCTTGACCACGGCGGCGCACTCGGCCGGCACCGCGGTCTTCTCGAGCTTGCGCCAGTTGGCGATGATGGCGTCGAGGTCGATGGTGAGGATACCGCTGGCGGTCGGGTGGGCCGCCAGCAAACTGGCATCGGGTGTCAGCTGCGATTTCGCGTCAGTCACGATGTTCATGGCTCAGTTTTACGCGGGTGCCTTGCGTCGTTCAACCGAGTCCGGATCTCAGTGGCCGTGATCCGGAACCTGACCATCGGGTGCGAGGTCGCCGAAGCGCGTGACGCTGGCCTCGAAGTGCAGATCGACCGTGCCGGTCGGGCCATGGCGCTGCTTGCCGATGATGACTTCGGCCTTGCCGTGGGCGAGGTCCATGTCCATCTGCCACTTCTCATATTCCGGCGTGCCCGCGCGCGGCTCCTTGTTGGCGAGGTAGTATTCCTCGCGATAGACGAAGATCACGACGTCGGCGTCCTGCTCAATCGAGCCGGATTCACGCAGGTCGGACAGCTGCGGCCGCTTGTCGTCGCGGTTTTCGACCTGACGCGACAGCTGCGACAGCGCGATGATCGGAACGTTCAGTTCCTTGGCCAGCGCCTTCAGGTTGGTGGTGATCTCGGTGATTTCCTGCACGCGGTTGTCGTTGCCGCGTTTGCCCGAGCCCTGCAGCAGCTGGATGTAGTCGATCACGATCAGGTCGAGGCCCTTCTGGCGCTTGAGCCGTCGCGCCCGCGCGGTGAGCTGCGAGATCGAGAGACCGCCGGTCTCGTCGACGTAGAAGGGCAGCGATTGCAGCTCGATCGAACAGTCGCGGATCTTCTCGAAATCGAGCTCGGAGATGCCGCCGCGACGGATCGAGCTCGAGGGAATGCCGGTGCGCTCGGCGAGAATACGGGTCGCGAGCTGTTCGCCGCTCATTTCGCAGGAGAAGAAGCCGACACAGCCGCCATTGATTGCCTTGGTGGTGCCGTCCGCCTGGACTTCCGGCACATAGGCTTTGGCGATGTTGTAGGCGATGTTGGTGGCGAGCGATGTCTTGCCCATGCCGGGACGGCCGGCGAGGATGATGAGGTCGGACGGCTGCAGGCCGCCCATCTTGGCGTCGAGGTCGCGCAGACCGGTCGAGATGCCCGACAGCTTGCCGTCGCGCTGGAACGCCTTCGCCGCCATGTCGACGGCGATCGTCAGTGCCTGTGCGAAGCGCTGGAAGCCGCCGTCATAGCGGCCGGTTTCAGCAAGGCTGTAGAGCTGACGCTCGGCATCCTCGATCTGGGCGCGCGGCGCGAAGTCGACCGGCGCGTCGTAGGCGACGTTGACGATGTCCTCGCCAATCTGGATCAGGTTGCGGCGCAGGCTGAGATCGTAAACGGTGCGTCCGTAGTCCTGGGCGTTGATGATGGTGGTCGCTTCGGCGGCAAGCCGGGCGAGGTATTGACCGACCGTCATGCCGCCGATGTCGAGCTCGGCCGGCAGGAACGTCTTCAAGGTCACGGGGTTCGCGACCTTGCCCATCCGGATCAGGCTTCCGGCGGTTTCATAGATTTGCTGATGGATGGTTTCGAAGAAGTGCTTCGGCTCCAGGAAATCGGAGACCCGGTAGAAGGCGTCGTTGTTGACCAGGATCGCACCCAGCAGGCCCTGTTCCGCTTCGATGTTGTGCGGCGCACTTCGGTAGGCCGGGGATGCGGCGTCGGGCGCGAGCTTGTGGACGTTCGAATCAATCAAGGCCATGGACGAGCTTATTCTTCTGATTTCGTCGTTACTGAGATTTCGGCTGTGGGGCGGCGATGAAGCGCCAGCCCGGCACGAAGCGAAAGGACGGATGTTTCTTATGCACGATTCACACAACGCGAGGTGTGAATCCGAAACAGCCGGATGCATTCCGCTTGACTGGGGTTTTGTCCGAAACCGGGCGGGAGCCGGCCGATCAGCACGGTCGTTGGCAAAAATTGGACGCAGCCTGAACCTTTTGCCAGGCGAGCGGACCCATGGAGAGGCGAGGCGGCTGTTGGCGTCGATTTCTCAGACCAGGATGAGGAAGGCCAGCGCGATCAAGGCGGCCACCACGCCAGTGGCGATCAGGGCGTAGTCGGTCGCGATATCGCGCTGCGGGTCCAACATCGTCTGGTGTGTTTCTCGGGTCATTCCGGACCACTACGACAGCCCGGGACAGACCTCTGTGAAGTAGATCACATGCGCCGCACTTTCTTTGCGGCAGGTTCGCGGGAACGACCCGGCGGATTCCGGGTTGTCTTCGCTCAGGCAAGATACGGCGGCGATGGCTCAAGAGTTTCAGACAGCGCGATCAAGGCTTGGCCGGGCAGATGGCATGGACCGCCGCTGGCTGGCGGCGCTTGTCGATGCCATGGAGCAGGCGGCGCGTCCGGAGGTCCGCAACGTTCCCTGCGATGCCAGCTTGATTTCGGCCGCCGCGGCCCATCTGGCGCGTCCGGCGCCGACCTTTGGCCATTGCGGATCGGCCTACAGCCTGCGCAACTAGCAGCACCCGTTCCTTCGGACCTATTCGCCGGCCAGTTGCAGCCGGGGCTTGGCCGCACCGGCCTCCTTCAGCCGCAGGCGGGCTTCTTCGCCGCCGATATAGTCGCGCGTTATCGGGACGATGCCTTGGCGCTTGGTGAGCTGGAGCTGGAAGTTCATCATGTTCTGCACGCGGAACGACATCTCCGAGGCGGCCAGGTAGAATTCCCACATTCGGGCAAAGGTCTCGTCGTAGAGCCGCACGGCCTCCTCGCGTCGCGCCATGAAGCGCTCGCGCCACGCCTTCAGCGTCTCGGCATAGTGCAGGCGCAGGATCTCCATGTCGCAGATCAGTAATCCGGCCTTCTCGATCGCCGGCATGACCTCGGACAGCGCCGGAATGTAGCCGCCGGGGAAGATGTATTTCCGGATCCAGGGGCTGGTGACGTCGGGGCCGGTGGAGCGGCCGATCGAATGCAGCACCATGACACCGTCGTCGCTGAGCAGTTCGGCGCAGCGCGCGAAGAAGGTTTCATAGTAGGCGACCCCGACATGCTCGAACATGCCGACCGAGACGATGCGGTCGAACGGCCCGGGGATGTCGCGGTAGTCCTGCAGCAGGAAGCGCGCCGATTGCGCCAGGTTCCGCTCCGCCGCCCGGGCGTTGGAAATTTGCAGCTGCTCGGTCGACAGCGTGACGCCGGTGACGTCGGCGCCGCTCATCTCGGCGAGATAGAGCCCAAGGCCACCCCAGCCGGAACCGATGTCGAGGATGCGGTGCCCGGGCTTGATCAGGAGTTTTGCGGCGAGGTGACGCTTCTTGGCGAGCTGGGCATCGTCCAGCGTCGCGTCCGGCGTCTCGAAATAGGCGCAGCTATATTGCTTGTCCGCGTCGAGGAAGAGGGAATAGAGGCGGCCGTCGAGATCGTAATGACGGGCGACGTTGCTTTTGGATCGGCCGCGTACATTGATCTGCTGGGCGCGGCGTCCGAGGAAGCGTACCCAGGCCTGCAGCCTGGCAAAGTTCGGCAGCATGGCTGCCTGACCCATCAGGACCGCGAGCACGTCGGCGACGATGCCTTGCTCGACCACGAACGTGCCGTCCATGAAGGCTTCGCCGAGATAAAGTTCGGGATCGACCAGGACGCGGAGTTCCGCTCCTCGCGTCATGAAGCGCACGGCGACCGGTACGCCCGTGCCGTCACCGCAGGTGAACTGAGCGCCGCTTGCGGTCGTGAACGTGATCGAACCGCGGCGGATGAAGCGCCCCAAGAAGTATCGCAACAATCGGTCCATCGAAACACCAACGGAACGGCAAGCTGCACACCGACACCACCGGAGTTGATCACTCCAATGTGTCCCCAACCTCAAGATAGGCAGGGAATTAGATCGCGCTATTGCGTTGTGGTCAAAGCCGATATTCCAAAATGTGACAATTGCGTGGATGCGTCATGGGCGCGCTTCCATTCGTGCGATAATCGGCTAAAACGTGACCGCCGCGGCCGATCCATCAGGCGCCGGCGGCGATTTTTCCGGAATCTGGAGACTTAAGGAATGTTGAGCCGAGCCCTCAGTCTGGCGACGGTGGCGCTTCTGACTGGCTGCCTGTCAGCCGTATCGGCGCGAGCGCAAAACCTCGAGGCCGGCAAGAGCCCCTCCCAGATCTTCGCAAGCACCTGCACTGCTTGCCACAAGAGCCCGCGCGGCCTGCTGAAGTCGGTTCCGGCCGGTTCGCTGCCGGGATTCCTGCGCCAGCACTACACGACGTCCAGCGACATGGCCGGTGTGCTTGCGTCCTATCTGATTTCGAACGGCGCCAACGACCCGCGCTACCAGGCCAAGGATCAACCCAAGGGCGCCAAGGGCCGGGACGGCAGGCAGGAGGCCAACCAGTCTCCGGAGCAGCCGTCCGAGCGTCCAGCCCGCCGGCGGCACCAGGATGCAGCGCCGCAGGAAGGTGCCAAGGAAGGGGCCAAGCCTGACACCGACGGTTTGAATCCGGAAGGACGTCCAGTTCACCGCGGCAAGCGGATGGCCCGCCCGAGCGAGGCGCCGGAGGGTGCGAAGCCGGACGACGGCCAGACGCCGCAGGCCTTGGGCGAGGGCAAGCCGTCGCGTCAGAAGCACGGCCGTCGCGGCAAGCCCGTCGAGGAGCCGAAGTCCGAGGAGACACCCAAGGGCGCGGCGACCAGCGACGATTCCAAGACATCCACCAGGCATGATGACAAGGGTGAAGCCGAGAAGACGGCGAAGCCTGCCGCCGAGCCCGACACGGCAAAGGTCGACGCGCCGAAGAGCAATGGCGGCGGTGAACCGCCTGCCGTGCGATCCGATCCGGTTCCGCAGGTCACACCGGCACCTGCGGCGGCTGCGCCTGCCGCATCCGAGCCGGCCGCGGCCGCATCCCCCGCTCCGGCGCCAGCCGCGCCGCCGGTGACTGCGACGGCGCCGCCGCCACCTCCGCCCACGACGCCAGGCTCCGGCCCGCCGGAAGCCCCGACCTCGAAGTAATCGCCAACGCCGGGCCGCAAGGTCCGGCGTATTCGTTTGACCATCATTAGAGCAATACTCTAGAGTGTTAATCTAGTCAGGAGAGGACGACTTGAGCACGGCACGCGAAGATCTGCTGGCGGCAGGACTGGCGGTGTTCGACCGCGACGGGTTTGAGGGCGCGACGGTGGCCGAAATCCGCTCCCGCGCGCGCGCGTCCAACGGCAGCTTCTTCCACTTCTTCACCTCGAAGAAGGAGCTCGCCGGCACCCTGTTCCTGGAAATCCTGCAGGCCTATCACGCCGCCATCATCAGCTCGGTCGACGCCAGCTGCGGGGCGGGCGAGGGCGTTGCGCGGCTGATCCACGCCCATCTCGATTGGGTCGTGAGCAACCGGCGCGAGGCGCGCTTCCTGTTCGAGATTTCGCGCAGCGAGTGGGGCGAGGAGGTGCGCGGCGCGCAGCGCACCGAGAATTCGCGGCTCACCGATGGCATCGAGCGCTGGCGCGCGCCGCTGCTTGCGCGCGGCGAATTGCTGCCGATGAGCGCTGTGCTGTTCTTCAGCCAGATCATCGGGCCGGCGCAGATCTTCTGCCGCGCCTGGCTGTCGGGCCGCCATACCGGCGATCCGCGCGAACAGGTCAAGACGTTGATCGCCTGCGCGATCCGCGCAGTGGTGGCGTCGGGTGCGCCGGAGCGAACAGGAGGGACTTCATGAGCGAGACCGATCCCGACTTTGCACCGATCGCGACGCGAATTCGCGACAATGTCAGCCGGCAGGGCTTCATGGGTCTTGTCGGTGCCGAACTGGCCGAGCTGTCGCGCGGCACCTGCACGCTCGCGGTCGACCGCCGGCCGGAGCTGTTGCAGCAGCACGGCCTGTTTCACGGCGGGGTGACGGCGTTCCTGGTCGACAACGCCACCACGATCGCAGCGGCGACGTCGCGCGGGCAGCCGGCGCTGACGGCGGAGTACAAGCTGAACCTGCTGTCGCCGGCGTCGGGCGATCGTCTGATCTGCCGGGCGCGCGTGATCAAGCCGGGACGTCAGGTCGCCGTCGTTGCAGCCGACGTGTTTTGCGTCATCGACGGCAAGGAGAAGCACACCGCGACCGCATTGGCCTCGATCGCCATGCTCGACGACAAGGCGGCGGCACGAATCCGAAGCCCGGCCTGATCGAGGCCGGGCTTCGTAGCGTTTAGTCGGTTGGACGATGGCGAGACGCTTACTTCTCTTCGGCGGCCGGAGCCGGCGCGGCTTCCTCGTCGTGCTGGGCTTCCGGATCGAAGAACTCGCCGGCGGCGGCGAGCGCCTCGGCAGCCGCGTCCTGGTCTTCCTGGCGGGTCGAGATGTCCTCGCCGCGCTTGATCCGCTCGGCCTCTTCAGCGGAGCGAGCGACCGTCACGGTGACGCTGGTCTCGACCTCGGGGTGGACGGCGATCGTCACCTTCTGCGCGCCGATCACCTTGATCGGCGAGTCGAGCCAGACCTGCGGGCGCGAAACCGTCACGCCGTCGGCCGCCAGCGCGGCGACGATGTCGCGCACCGTGACCGAGCCGAACAGCTGGCCGGACTCGGAGGCCTGGCGGATGATGACGATGTCGCGGCCGTCGATCTTCTCGGCAACCTTGGCGGCTTCGCCCTTGGCCTTGATGTTGTTGGCCTCGAGCTCGGCCTTCATGCCGTCATACTTGGCGCGGTTCGCCTCGGTGGCGCGCAGCGCCTTGCCGCGCTTCAGCAAGAAGTTGCGGGCGAACCCGTCCTTGACGCGCACGACTTCGCCCATCTGGCCAAGCTTGGCAACGCGTTCGAGCAGAATGACTTCCATTTTCGTTCTCCTTTAGATGCTAAGTACGGGTTTAAGCGGTTGGATCGAATCTCAAGCCGCGGGCAAAGGCGGCGGTCTTGTCTGCAGATAGCGCTGGCGCAGCCCGAACACGGCGTCGGCGATGCCGAGCGCGAACATCGCCACGATCGGCCAGCCGAACATGACGACGACCGCATAGATGCCACCGAGCCAGAAGCCGCGATTGGTGAGCGACAGCGTCAAGGTGTGCAGAACGGCGAAGCCGACGAGCGCATAGGCGATTACGAGTGCCGCGGTGACGATCTGCGCCAGCAGCGCAAGCATGCCGCCGATGAAGCTGACGCCGACCGCCGCCAGCAGCGCGACCAGCGTCACGGCCGGAAGCGCCGTGGTGCGGAAATCCGGCCAGGGCCGATTCAACCGCCCCGAGGTTTGCGCAATCTTGCCGGCGAGCCACAGGCTCAGCGTCAGCGTGACCATCGCGAGGATCGTTGCAGCGAGGGGCGCGAGGATCACCAGCACGTCGACCAATCGTTCGATCTCACCGCTGGGCAACCCTTCGCCGGTGCCGAGCACCTTAAGCAGGCCGCGCCGCAAGGCACCGGTGACTGTGTCGGCATCCGAGCCGAGCGTGAGCAGCGCTGCGGTCGTGGTGATGATGGCGAAGGCTGCGATCCAGAGCAGGATACGGCCGACGGGATACCATTCGAGCGTAGGCGGCTGCTCGGTGGCGCTGTCGCCGGCGGCGTTCTCGATCGGCCGTCCGAGCAGCGCAAGGTGGCCGAGCCACCAGCCGGGCACGGCGACGATCATGGCAAACGCGATGCAATAGGGAAGTCCGAAGATCGCGCCGAGAACGGATGCGGCAGCGACGCCGCCGATGGCCGCGGCAAGCGGCCCCCAAGCGAGTGCCGACACCATCAGCGGCAGCGGCGCAAGAAAGTACAGCAGCAACGAGATCAGCGCGCCCGAACTGATCGAGGCGAACATCAGCGCCGACGCGGCGCCGGCGGCAAGTGCAACAATGAGTATCCCGATCATCAGCTGTCCCGCCCCCTTCGAGCGGTTAGGGGTCCTGCTTCGAGAACCCCAACCATCGGCGACCGGACGACCCGGAAGCCTTATGAGAATGAGCGGCCGGCGACGTATGCCGCCGGCCGGAAACGATTACCTGATCACGTAGGGCAGCAAGCCGAGGAAGCGCGCGCGCTTGATGGCGCGGGCGAGCTCACGCTGCTTCTTGGCGGACACGGCCGTGATGCGGCTCGGCACGATCTTGCCGCGCTCGGAGACGTAACGCATCAGCAGCTTGGAATCCTTGTAGTCGATCTTCGGCGCATTCGCGCCCGTGAACGGGCAGGACTTGCGACGACGGAAAAACGGACGGCGGGCACCAGCATCAGCCATGATTCTTTACTCCTCGGTCGCAGCTTCTTCGTCGCGCGGACGGCGCGGACCACGGTCGCCACGGAAGCCACCCTCGCGGTCACCACGGAAACCGCCTTCGCGGTCGCCACGGAAGCCACCACCACGGTCATCGCGCTCGCGATCGCGGTCGGCCTTGCGCATCATCGCGGACGGGCCTTCCTCGTGCTCTTCGACGCGCACGGTGAGGTAGCGGATGACGTCTTCGTTGATCCGCTCCTGGCGCTCGATCTCGGTGACGACAGCCGACGGTGCGTCGATGTTCATCAGCACGAAATGCGCCTTGCGGTTCTTGTTCATGCGGTAGGTGAGGGAACGCACGCCCCAGCTCTCGGTCTTGGTGACCTTGCCGCCGCCCTGTTCGACGATCCCCGTCATCTGGGCCGTCAGTTCATCCACCTGCTGGGTGCTCGCATCCTGACGCGCGAGAAAAACATGCTCGTAAAGAGGCATGGTTGTCCTTTCCTGTGTTGGCGCGGTTTCCGGCGACAAGCCCTTCGAGACCTTCGGAAAGGACTCGAGCTGCTCAGAAGGCGGGAGCACGGGACGACGGGCCGACTGGCCCTGCCACATCAAAATCAACGGGTGAATTTGCTGAGACCGTCCGTTCAGCTCCCGGCCGGAGCCCACGAATGGCGCGCTTATACGGATTTTGGCCGCGAAAGCAAGGGTTCTCGGCCTCCGGATGCGCGAGGCGTCGTAGCCCTCCAGGCCGTTTGACGCAACCTCGGGCGTTTTCCCGTTGATTTCTTTGTTTGTATGTCATACAAATATCTTTAGGAGGATGAGATATGGGTTCGGAGACCGCCGGCGGCATGTCTGCGCCCGATCCGAAGCACGCGGTCCGCGCGACGCGGTCGGCGGGGCGCAAGATGCGCTCGCTGCTGCTCGATGCCGCCAGCCGCCTGTTCAAGGAGCGCGGGCTCTCGGGCACATCGATCTCCGATATCGCCGCGGCCGCCGACGCCTTTCCGAGCCAGATCACCTATTACTTCCGCACCAAGGAAGCGCTGTTCGTCGAAGCCGCCAGCCGCGACATGCTCTATCTCGCGCGCGCGACCGAGCAGGCCGCCCTGAATGCGCACACCCCGCGGGACTACACCCACGCTTTGGCCGAGACCGTGACCGCGACCGACACGGTCGCCTTCTTCGCGGAGGCCTTGACTCTCACGCGACGCCGGCAGGACCTCGCGCCCCTGGTCGAGCGCACCATCGAACGCCTGCACAGCGAAGGCGCGCGCGCCTATGCGAGCCAGGTCGAGCGGCATGGCTGGCGCTCGCTGCGCGCGCCCGAGGAGAGCTCGCGGCGATTCTGGGCAATCGCGATCGGCGTGATCGTCGAAGGTTTCGCGATGGGCCGCGGCTCCGAGGAAATGTGCCGCGAATTGCTGCGCGCGCTCGGCGAGCAGGCGACATCAACTTCGACGTCGGCCAATGAAGGGACGCGGCTGCGCCTGGTCGGCGATCACGACACTTCATCCTCAACGGACGGGGAGACAAGCACATGACCGCGCTTCGCATGCGAGCCCGCGATTTCCTGACTGAGGACGAATTGGTCGCGGTGCGCGAGCGCACCACCTGGAAGGGCGCAGCCCTGATCGTGCACGCCTGGGCGCTGATCCTGGGCGCGGTCGCGCTGGTCGCCTGGTGGCCCAATCCGCTGACCTATCTGCTCGCGGTCGCGATCATCGGCTCGCGCCAGCTCGGGCTCGCGATCCTGATGCATGACGGGGCGCACGGCTGTCTGTCGGCGGACGAGAGGACCAATCTGACGCTGAGCCAGTGGTTCTGCGCCTATCCGATCTTCGCGGAGACCCGCGGCTATCGCCGCTATCATCTGCAGCATCATGCGCGGACGCAGCAGGAGGATGATCCCGATCTCGTGCTGTCGGCGCCGTTTCCGATCACGAAGCTGAGCTACCGCCGAAAGTTCTTCCGCGATATCACCGGGCAGACCGGCTACCAGCAGCGCAAGGCGCAATTGCTCAATGCGATCGGGCCGAAGGAGTGGCCGTTGTCGCGGCGCGCCGCCAACTTCTGGCAGAAGCTCGGGCCGCAATGCGTCACCAATGCGCTGCTGTTCGCGGGCCTCGCCGCCGCCGGCGTGTGGTGGGCCTATCCGCTGTTGTGGCTGGTGCCGCTGCTGACCTGGATGATGGTGATCACGCGCATCCGCAACATTGCCGAACACGCCGTCGTGCCCGACAGCTCCGATCCCCTGCGCAATACCCGCACCACACGGGCCAACATCCTCGAGCGTCTCTTCATCGCGCCGTACTACGTGAACTATCACCTCGAGCATCATCTGCTGTTCTACGTGCCCTGCTACAACCTGCCGCGCGTCCATCGCATCCTGAGCGAAAGCCGCTATGCCGGCCGGATGGAGGTGCAGCCGGGCTACGCCGCGGTGCTGCGGATGGCGACCGCCAGGCCCGCCAGCGAGGATCGTCCGGGGCAGCTGGTCAACAGCGCACGCCGGGCGAGGGCCGGCGCCGAGGTTAACGCCGACCAGAATGCCGGCGGGTTCTAGCCCGGAGCCGGACCGGCATCCCCAGGGTTCCTCCGGCGCGGCTTGACAGCACCGCCTCCGTCAGTGTCTTACGGCCCGGTCCGGGGCCGGTTGCAAGGCTTGGTTGTCAAGGCTTGGTTGCCAAGGCCTTATTGCCAAGGCTTGGTTGCAAGGGATTGGCCCGGACCCGCTGTGGCGCGTTTTGCGCGACGCGGATACCGTTTTCCCCTGCGGCAGGCGTAAAGCGCCTGCGCGGAGATCACGCTCAACAAGGTAGGGATCGCCGATGACGGCAGCATTTACGTTTCCCGGGCAGGGCTCGCAGGCGGTCGGCATGGGCAAGGCCCTGGCCGACGCCTTTCCGGCGGCCAGGGCGGTGTTCGACGAGGTCGATTCCGCGCTGGGCGAGAAGCTGACCGCGATCATCTGGGATGGTCCCGGCGAGACATTGCAACTCACCGAAAATGCCCAGCCCGCGCTGATGGCGGTGTCGATCGCCACATTGCGCGTGCTCGAGGGCGAAGCCGGCTTTTCGGTCGGCCGCAACGCGGCCTTCGTTGCCGGGCACTCGCTCGGCGAGTATTCGGCGCTGGCCGCCGCCGGGAGCCTCTCCGTCAGCGACACCGCGCGGCTGCTCCGCACCCGCGGGCTCGCGATGCAGAAGGCGGTGCCGGTCGGCGTCGGTGCGATGGCCGCATTGCTCGGTCTCGACTACGAAACCGCCGTGGCGGTCGCCAACGAGGCGGCGCAGGGACAGGTCTGCCAGGCCGCCAACGACAATGGCGGCGGCCAGGTGGTGGTCTCCGGCGACAAGGCCGCCGTCGATCGCGCGGTCGAAATCGCCAAGACCAAGGGCGCCAAGCGCGCCATGCTGCTGCCGGTGTCGGCGCCGTTCCATTGCAAGCTGATGCAACCGGCGGCCGATGCGATGGCAGAGGCGCTGTCGGGCGTGACCATCAAGGCGCCCGCGGCGCCGCTCGTCAGCAACGTGCTGGCTTCCGCCATCACCGATCCCGACGAGATCCGCCGCCGCCTGATCGAGCAGGTCACGGGCACCGTGCGCTGGCGCGAGTCGGTTGCCTATATGGCAGGGCAGGGCGTGACGCGGTTCTTCGAGATCGGCGCCGGCAAGGTGCTGAGCGGCCTTGTCAAGCGCATTGCCGACGGCGCGGTCGGCGTGTCCGTCGGCGGTCCGAACGATATCGCTGCGGCCAAGGACGCGCTCGCAGCTTCGGCTTGAAGCAGCCGGAAGGAGAATTCGATGTTTGATCTGACTGGCAAGACGGCGCTCGTCACGGGCGCAACCGGCGGCATCGGCGGCGCGATCGCGCAGGCGCTGCATGCGCAGGGCGCGACGGTGGCGATCTCGGGGACGCGGCGTGAGGTGCTGGACAGCTTCGCGGCCAAGCTCGGCGAGCGCGTGCACGTGCTGCCGTGCAATCTCTCGAGCAAGGATGATGTCGAGGCGCTGGTGCCGGCAGCGGAAGCTGCGATGGGGCAGGTCGACATCCTGATCGCCAACGCCGGCATCACCCGCGACAACCTGTTCGTGCAGCTGCGCGACGAAGATTGGGACGACGTGATCGCGGTCAACCTGACCGCGACGTTCCGCCTGGCGCGCGCCGCGACCAAGCTGATGATGCGCAAGCGCTTCGGCCGCATCATCGCGATCACCTCGATCGTCGGCGTCACCGGCAATCCGGGGCAGGGCAACTACACCGCGTCGAAGGCCGGCATCATCGGCTTGATCAAGACGCTGGGCGCCGAATACGCCAAGCGCGGCGTGACCGCCAATTGCATCGCGCCGGGTTTCATCAAGACGCCGATGACCGATGCGCTGAACGACAAGCAGCGCGAATCCATCCTGGCGAAGGTTCCTGCGGCTCGGCTCGGAACGCCCGAGGATATCGCTGCTGCGGCGGTCTATCTGGCCTCAAACGAGGCCGCCTACGTCACCGGACAGACGATCCACGTCAACGGCGGGATGGCTATGATTTGAGCTACTGGCCGGCTCTCGCAATGCGGCGAAAAGCCGTTTTCGGGAGCCGGTTCAGGCGTGTAGTCAAGGCTTTGGAAGTATGGTAGCTGAAGCCCCCGTGGATGGGCGAAGAACGCCATTGCAGGATTTTGAAACCCTGTATATTGGCGTGGCGACGCCTGCCGTTCGCCGGGGCTTTAGTCGGCTACGACCGGGCCGAATCAAGACTATGCGCGACTGAGTAATCGAGACGACCACGATGGCTCGTATCGTCTTGGGGTCGGGTCCAATGGAACAACGAGGTTGAACGATGAGTGAGATTGGCGAGCGGGTTAAGAAGATTGTGGTCGAGCACCTTGGTGTCGAACCCGAGAAGGTGGTCGATAGCGCGAGCTTCATCGATGACCTCGGCGCCGACAGCCTCGACACCGTCGAGCTCGTGATGGCATTCGAAGAAGAATTCGGTTGCGAGATTCCCGACGACGCGGCGGAGACGATTCTGACCGTTGGCGACGCGACCAAGTTTCTTGAGAAGAACGCGAAGAGCTGACGCCGATCGCGAAGTTGACGGGGCCGGACGGACCGTGATCGAGCGGTCCCCCGGCTTCTTATTATCAGCCGCGCATTGCTGGCCGGAGACGTGGAAATGAGACGAGTTGTCGTCACGGGGCTGGGCATGCTTACACCGCTCGGCTGCGGCGTTGACGCAACTTGGGCGCGCATCCTCGCCGGAGACAGCGGCGGCAAGAAGATCGACACGTTCGACGTGTCCGACCTGCCGAGCCAGGTCGCCTGCTACATTCCGCGCGGCGACGGCACTGGCGGCACCTTCAATCCCGATCAGTGGATGGAGCCGAAAGACCAGCGCAAGGTCGACGACTTCATCGTCTATGCGATGTGCGCGGCCAAGCAGGCGCTGGACGATGCCGACTGGCATCCGAAGTCGGATGAGGACCAGTTCGCCACCGGCACGATGATCGGCTCCGGCATCGGCGGCCTCACCGGCATTGCCGAGACTGCGGTGCTGCTGAAGGAGCGCGGACCGCGCAGGGTCTCTCCGTTCTTCATTCCGGGCCGCCTGATCAATCTGGCCTCCGGCTACGTCTCGATCGAGCACGGCCTGAAGGGACCCAATCATGCGGTGGTCACGGCGTGCTCGACCGGCGCGCATGCGGTCGGCGACGCAGCGCGGCTGATCGCGCTCGGCGACGCCGAGGTGATGGTCGCGGGCGGCGCCGAATCGCCGATCTCCCGCATCGGCATCGCCGGCTTCTGCGCGGCGCGTGCGCTGTCCACCGGCTTCAACGAGACCCCGGAAAAGGCATCGCGGCCGTACGACAAGGATCGCGACGGCTTCGTGATGGGCGAGGGCGCCGGCGTCCTCGTGCTTGAGGAATACGAGCACGCGAAGCGCCGCGGCGCGAAGATCTATGCCGAGGTCACCGGCTATGGCCTGTCGGGCGATGCCTTCCACATCACCTCGCCGCCGCCGGACGGCAATGGCGGCTTCCGCAGCATGAGCATGGCGCTGAAGCGCGCCGGCCTCGCGGCATCCGACCTCGACTACATCAATGCGCACGGTACCTCGACGCAGGTCGGCGACGAGATCGAGCTCGGCGCGGTCGAGCGTCTGCTCGGCAATGCGGCCTCGAAGGTTTCGATGTCGTCGACCAAGTCCGCGACCGGACATCTGCTCGGTGCGGCCGGCGCGATCGAGGCGATCTTCGCGATCCTGGCGATTCGCGATAACGTGGTGCCGCCGACCATCAATCTCGACAATCCGTCGGTGCAAACGGCGATCGATCTTGTGCCGCATACGTCGCGCAAGCGTGACGTCAATGTGGCGCTGTCCAATTCCTTCGGTTTCGGCGGCACAAACGCTTCCGTGATCGTGCAGCGCGTGACCAATTAGTAGGTCTTTAGAACTAGTCCACCGTTTTGCCGTATTCCGCGGTGACTCCTAATAGCGGGCGTATGCTATTGGCAGGGCAGGGGTTTGTCCGGCCACGATTCAACCGGCAGGATATTGGTTTGCATCGATGAGTGAGAGGCCGCCCATTTCACCGAGGAGTCCACGCGCCGCGCTGGAGCCCGAACAGCTTCCGCCGCCGCCCAAGCGCTCGGATCGCGCCCGCAATCCCTTCGTGATCGTCGGCAATGCCATCTTCACCATCCTGATCATCCTGATGATCGGCGCTGGAGCGACGTACTACTACGGCAAGCAGGCACTGGAATCGCCGGGACCGCTGCAGGAAGACAAGATCGTCAACATCCCGGCGCGCGCCGGCAAGCGTGACATCGCCGACGTGCTCTCGCGTGAGGGCGTGATCAACGTCAATCCGTGGGTCTTCATCGGCGGCGTGTTCGCGCTGAAGGCAAGCTCCGATCTCAAGCCCGGCGAATATTCGTTCCAGAAGAATGCCAGCCTGCGCGACGTCATCGCCACCATCGTCGACGGCAAGGTGGTGCAGCACGCCATCACGATACCGGAAGGCCTGACGTCCGAGCAGATCGTGACCCGGCTCTCCGACAACGACATCTTCACCGGCTCGGTGCGCGAGATCCCGCGCGAGGGCACGCTGCTGCCGGAGACCTACAAATTCCCGCGCGGCACCACGCGCGACCAGGTGATCCAGCGCCTGCAGCAGGCGCAGAAGCGCGTGCTCGCCGAAATCTGGGAACGCCGCAACACCGACACGCCGCTGAAATCGCCGGACCAACTGGTGACGCTGGCCTCGATCGTCGAGAAGGAAACCGGCCGCGCCGACGAGCGCAGCCGCGTCGCCGCCGTGTTCGTCAACCGCCTGCGCCAGCGGATGAAGCTGCAGTCCGATCCGACCATCATCTACGGACTGGTGGGCGGCAAGGGAACGCTGGGCCGTCCGATCAAGCGCAGCGAGATCACGCAGCCGTCGCCCTACAACACCTATGTGATCGACGGCCTGCCGCCCGGACCGATCGCCAATCCGGGCCGCGCCTCGCTGGAGGCGACCGCCAACCCGGCGCGCACCCGCGACCTGTTCTTCGTCGCTGATGGAACCGGCGGCCACGCCTTCACCGAAACCTACGACCAGCACGCGAAGAACGTCGCCAAGCTGCGCGCCTCGGAAAAGCAGATCCAGAACGACACCGTCGAGCCCGCGGATGATCCGGCGCCTGCCGCGACGGCGCCCGGCGCCGACACTAATCCCACGGCGACGACGCCGAAGCCCACCAATCAAAAGAAGCCGCCGCGCGGTCGGCAGGGCGCAGCCCAGCAGACCAATTCGCCGCCGGTGGTGCAGCGCTAAAGCGCGATCGTCATCGCGCTTTAGCTTCTTGTTTGAGCACGATCTTTCGGAAAACCGCCACACACTTTTCCGGATCATGCTGTAGCTCTGCGTTTCCGGCGGTGGAACGTAATTCCACTTTCACGGAATCCGTTTTAAGGTCGCACCGGCTCCCCACGAGTCTCGCAGGCTCCGGGTGAGTCCCATATCCTTCTGTTGGAGAATTTCACGCGATGGCGCTGTCGAGCATGACTGGCTTTGCCCGAAGCCATGGCGCAAGCGGTCCCTATACGTTCGAGTGGGAGCTGAAATCGGTCAATGCCAAGGGCTTTGACCTGCGTTTGCGGCTGCCGCCGGGCTGGGACGAACTGGAAGCGCTTGCCAAGAAGCGGGCCGGCGAGCTGCTGTCGCGCGGCACGGTCTACGCCAATCTCATCGTCAAGCGCACCGACGCGGCGCAGACGATCCGCATCAATGAGGACGTGCTCGCCGCCGTGGTGAAGGTCGCCGGCACGCTCGCGCAGCGGATCGACGCGGTGGCACCGAGCATCGACGGACTGCTCGGCATCAAGGGCGTCATCGAGGTGGTCGAGCCCGAGAGCAACGAGGACGAGGACAAGGCGGCGCGCGAGGCGGCGGCGATGGCCTTCGAGCAGGCGCTCGGCAGCCTTGTCGAGATGCGCCGCCGCGAGGGCGATGCGCTGGGGCAGATCCTGATGCAGCGGATGGACGAGATCGAGCGGCTTGCCAAGCGTGCCGAGACCGCTCCCGGCCGCAAGCCCGAGGCGATCAAGGCGCGGCTTGCCGAGCAGATCGCGGCCCTGCTCGAGACGTCCGACCGCTTCGATGCCGACCGCCTCAATCAGGAGGCGATCCTGATCGCCACCAAGGCCGACATCCGCGAGGAGCTCGACCGCATCGCCTCGCACATCGCCCAGGCGCGCGAGATAATCGGCAAGGGCGGTCCGGTCGGGCGCCGGCTTGACTTCCTCGCCCAGGAATTCAATCGCGAGGTGAACACCTGCTGCTCGAAGTCGAACGACGTCGAGCTGACCAACACCGGGCTTGAAATGAAGAACGTGGTTGAGCAGTTCCGCGAACAGGTCCAGAATCTGGAGTGAATGATGACGGCGCAGGGTTTTGACGGCGTAGAGCGGCGCGGACTGATGTTCGTCCTGTCGTCGCCGTCGGGCGCCGGCAAGACCACGCTGTCGCGCATGCTGCTGGAGCGCGAGCCGGGCCTGAAGATGTCGGTGTCGGCGACCACGCGGCCGATGCGGCCGGGCGAGGTCGCGGGCCGCGACTACTTCTTCGTCGACAAGAAGAAGTTCGAGAAGATGGTCGAGCACGGTGAACTACTCGAATGGGCCACCGTATTCGACAACCGCTACGGCACGCCGCGCGCGCCGGTCGAGGCCGCGCTAGCGGTGGGGCAGGATGTTCTGTTCGATATCGACTGGCAGGGCACGCAACAGCTCCACCAGAAAGCCAGCGCCGATGTGGTGCGGGTGTTCATCCTGCCGCCGTCGGCCGCCGATCTCGAGAGGCGGCTGCATACCCGGGCGCAGGATTCGGAAGAGGTCATCCGCGGACGGATGAGCCGCGCCAGTCATGAGCTGAGCCATTGGGCGGAATACGACTACATCGTCGTCAACCAGAACGTCGACGATGCCTTTGCCGAGGTGCAGTCGATCCTGAAGGCCGAGCGCCTCAAGCGCGAGCGCCGCACCGGCCTCACCGAATTCGTGCGCGGCCTGCAGCGTCAGCTCGAGAAGTAGCGCGTTGCGGACGTGATGCGACCGCATCACGTCCGTTAGCATTTTTTCCTAAGCGGATCTTAATTCGTCGCGCTGCGCGCAAGCCGCTGCAGCATTGCGGCGATCTGCTTGTTGTCTTGCTCCCTTTGATCCCGATCACGCGTAGTCTCGCGACGTGGTGCTGGCTTCTCGGCGCGGCGTGGAGCGGGCGTCTCCGCACGGCGCGGAACGGGTGTCTCGGCGCGGCGCGGCGCAGCCTCGGACAGCCGCAGCGGACGGTCCCGGCTGACAACTGCCATCGGGGGCGCCGGCTCGGTGTGCAGCGAATCCCATGGCGCCTGCCACTCATCCTTGGTCTCGTAAGGCGGCGTACGCGTGCGGGTCAGCCGGAACACCAGCGTGCTGACCAGGCCGGCCAGCGCCAGGGCTCCAACCATCACGATCAGCAGCATCTGTGTCGACGACGGTGACTTCTCCACGGATGCCTCGGCCGAGGCGGGCGCGGCAGGCACCGGCGCGGCCGCTTGTTGCGGTGTCGCATCTGCCTGCGCGGCCACGGTCGGCTGATCCGCGGCGCGCCGGGTTCCGTTGGTTCCGGCCATGCTCGATGCATCCAGCCATCGGGCGTTCACGTCGGACGACTGCGCGTTGGTACCGGCGGGCGTGGCTGCCGGGTCGGGCGTCGCTGCCGTCCCGCCGGCCTGGCCAGCGTCGGCGCTTGGCGCAGGTACGGCTGCGACCTGCGGCGAGGCCCACTCGGCATGTGCATCAGCGACTGATTTGCGCATCGCCGGCTGCTGCGGCGCGGGCTGGCTCTGCGGCGTCGGCTGGCTCTGTGGCGGCGTCGCGTCGGCCGTTGTGGTATCGGGCGCGGCTGCCGCTGGCGGTTGCTGCGTGCTCGTGGTCGCCGTCTTGGCCGCCTTGTTCTTGGCCTCGCCGAGATACCAGCACTTCTTCTTGCTGCGATCGAGATGGTAGAACCAGTGGCTTCCCGCAGGCGCGGTTCCCTTGGGCGCGGACAGACAGGTGTCCGCGGTGTTGGTGCTATTGGCCGTATTGGCGGCGGTCTGGGCCATGGCGCTGCAACTGGCGCCCGCCAGGATGCTGGCGGCAAGCGCCGCAGCGAATTTCGCTGAACGATTTGACATACGCGTCCCCGGTATCTCTTTTTTTACGCAAACGCTGGAGATCTTAATCTCGGCAAAGAGTTGGGTCGCAATGCGCCGCAATTCCGGAACGGGTAGGGCTTAATTGGGGCTCGCGGCGTGCCGCAATTGCGGCGGGCCGAAGGCTGCGGAACATGAACCGAACGATGGCTTCGTTCGACTGTCAGGTTCCATCGGAGCGGCCGCATCCCGCCGGCGGTAGCAGCACCGGCGGGACGTCATGTCTCAGCATGATCTTTCGGAAAACCGCGTCACACTTTTCCGGATCAAGCTCTAGTTCTTCAGGACGATGCGTCCGACGACCTTGCCGGCGCGCAGCTCGTCGATCCATTTCTGGACGTCGGCCATCGGCTCTTCCTTCATCGGCGTCGGCTTGATCTTGCCGGCGCGGGCGAGCGCCATCAATTCCTGACCTTCGGCCAGCGTGCCGACCATGAAGCCTTCGATGGTCATGCGCTTGTACACCCACTGCACCATCGGCAGCGTGAACTGGCCGCCCATCAGGCCGGACACCACGATCTTGCCGCCGCGCGCGACCGTCGACACCGCAAACGCCATCGACTTCTCGTTGCCGGCAAAGTCGACGACGCCGTCGAAGCCGCCGTCGCTCTCCTTCAGCATGCGCTTGACGACATCGGGCTCTGCCGGGTCATAGGCGGCCGCCGCACCGTTCTTCAGCGCGGTCTCGCGCGCCGCGGGGCTGAGATCGGCAACCGTGATCGGCTGCTTGAACATCGCCTGCGCGAATGACAGGCCCATCATTCCGACGCCGCCGAGGCCGATCAGCAGCAGATTGCGCTGGCGCGGACGATCGACCAGGCGCTTCAGCGCGCCATAGGCGGTGACGCCGGAGCACATCAGGGTGGCGGCCTGGTTGACCGGCAGTGGATCGTAGTCGAGCAGGTATTTCGCGTCGGGCACCAGCACGTGGGTGGCGAAGCCGCCGTCGATCGAGACGCCGAGGAAGCGCTGCTTGACGCACAGGTTCTCGTCGCCGGCGAGGCAGTCGCGGCACTGGCCGCAGCCGATCCAGGGGAAAACGGCCTTCTTCGTCCCGATCAGGTCCTTCGGCGCATCGGGGCCGACCTCGTCGACCACGCCCGCGATCTCATGGCCGAGCGTGAAGGGCAGGGTCATGCCGCGGGTGGTGTCGAGCTTCTTGCCGCCGCCGAGATCGGCATAGCCGTCCTGGATATGGAGATCGGAATGGCACAGGCCGCAGCGCTCGATGCGCACCAGCACTTCGCGTCCCTGGGGCTGCGGCGTGTCGACAATGGTTTCGCACAGCGGTGCATCGAATTTGACGAGGGATTGGCGAACCATACGCGCCATTACGTTTTCTCCTGTTGTTCTATTTTGTGGCCCGTATATCGGCCAATTCCCGGGCCATGGCAACAAAGCCCGCGACCGGAATGGTTTCGGCGCGCTGTGTCGCGTCGATACCGGCCGCGGCAGCAAGCCGCGCCGGATCGGCCGACAGCGATTTCAGGCTTTGGCGCAGCATCTTGCGGCGCTGGCCGAAGGCGGCGGCCGCGACCTGCTCGAGCATGCGGCGGTCGCACGGCTCGGGCGCGGCGCGCGGTATCAATCGTACCACCGAGGACGTGACCTTCGGTTGCGGCACGAAGGCCGCGGGCGAGATGTCGAACAGGATCTTGGTCTCGGCGCGCCAGTTGGCGAGCACCGCGAGCCGGCCATACGCCTCCTCGTCCTCATGGGCGACGATGCGCTCGGCGACCTCGCGCTGGAACATCAGGACCATCATGTCATACCAGGGCGGCCACGGCTCGATCGACAGCCAGTCGACCAGCAGCTGGGTCGCGATGTTGTAGGGCAGGTTGGCGACGATCTTGGCCTTGGCGCCATCGAGCAAGGGACGCGGGTCAAAGCGCTGCGCGTCGCCATGCACGATCTCGATGCGGCCGGGATAGCGCTTGGCGATATAGTCGAGCGCGGCCAGCGCCCGCTCGTCGCGCTCGATGGCGATCACGCGCTTGGCGCCCAGCGCAAGCAGCGCGCGCGTCAAGCCGCCGGGACCGGGCCCGACCTCGATCACAGTGGAGTCTTCCAGCGGGCCCGCGGCGCGGGCAATGCGCGCGGTGAGGTTGAGATCGAGCAGAAAATTCTGGCCGAGCGATTTGCGCGCCGACAGCGAATGCTCGCGAATGACGTCGCGCAGCGGCGGCAGATCGTCGATCGCGCTCACTTAGCTTGATGCCGCGGCCATGCGCGCGGCGAGCCGGAGGGCCGCGATCAGGCTCGATGGATTGGCCTTGCCGGTGCCGGCGATATCGAATGCGGTGCCGTGATCGGGCGACGTCCGGATGAAGGGCAGCCCCAGCGTGACGTTGACGGCGTCCTCGAACGCCACGGTCTTGATCGGGATCAGCGCCTGATCGTGATACATGCAGATCGCGCAGTCATAGGTCTTGCGCGCGGCTGCGTGGAACATGGTGTCGGCCGGCAGTGGGCCCCGGACGGCAATGCCGTCGCGGCGCAGGATCTCGACCGCGGGCGCGACGATCTCGACGTCTTCCATGCCGAGCGTGCCGTCTTCGCCGGCATGCGGATTGAGGCCGGCAATGGCGAGCCGCGGCGCTGCGAGGGCGAACCGCGCCTTCATGTCCGCGACCACGATCCGCGCGGTCGACACGATCAGGTCGGTGGTCAATTGCGCCAGCGCCTCGCGGACCGACACATGGATCGTCACCGGGACGACGGCGAGGGCCGGCGACCACAGCATCATCACCGGCTGCGGCGCGTGCCCGCCGCTTGCGGCAAGCTCGGCCAAGAACTCTGTGTGGCCGGGATGCCGGAAGCCGGCGCGGTACAGCACGTTCTTGGCGATCGGATTGGTGACGACGGCGCTGGCCTTGCCGGCGGCGACATCGGCGACGGCCTGCCGGATCGATGCCAGCGCCGCATCGGCACTCGTGCCGTCGGGCTGGCCCGGTCGCGCCGTCGCCGCCTTGCCGGTCGCAACCACGGGGAGGGCGCGTGCGAACGCCGCGGATGCCTCCGCGGCGCTGACCTCGGCCAACTCGACGGCAAGCCCAAGCGTCTTGGCGCGTTCGGCAAGCGCGGCGCGGTCGCCGAGCAGATAGAACGGCGGGAGATCGAGTTCGCGGCGGCGCAGCCATGCGGCGAGCGTGATGTCGGGACCGATGCCTGCGGGCTCGCCGGATGTCAGTGCGAGAGGTTGAGCCATGCGTCAACGATAGTCGATCATCGCCCGCCTGGATATTCGATCATCGCGGCTTTTCGGACTTCCTGCAGGTAGGCCTTCGACTTCGCCTCGTACTTCTGCACGTACATCTTGTCGCGCATCTCACGCTTCTTCGGTGTGTCGACGGTGGTTGCCTTCCTGCCGCAGAGGGCGACCATTTCGACGCCCTGCTTGGTGACCTCGGGAGGGGTGAGGTGGCCGACCGGGGTCTTGTCCAGGATGTCGCGCAGCGACTGCGGCAGATCGGCCGAGGTCTTCACGACGATCTCGCGGATCGCGGCGTTGCGCATCGACTTGAAGAAGGTGTTGGCTTCCTCGCAACTGGTGACGCGCTCGCGCAGGCTGTCCGCTTCCTTGCGGCGCCCCTCAAACTCCGACTGCGGCGCGCCGCGGGGCACGATCAGAACGACCGGCTGCATCCTGTATTCGAATGCCTCGGCCTCAGCCGCCCCTCCGGTCTCCTTGACCGCGTTGGCCACGTCCTTTTCGCCAACCTGCAGGCTTTCCTTGAAGCGGCCGCGGACCAGGCTGGTCCAGACCATGTCGGCCCTGATGCGTTGCTTCAGCGTGTCCGGGCGGATGCCCTTGCCCTCGAGCACCTTGGTGAGCTGGTCGCCGGAAAGCCGCATCCGCTGCGCCATGCCGCCGAAGGACTGGTCGATATCGCCGGCGGAGGGGTCGACGCCGAATTTCTTGGCTTCCTTGATCTTCAGCTTCTCATCGATCAGCTCGTCGAGGACGGTCTTCCGATCAGGCGTCTTGCCGCCGGTCAGGGCGTTCAGCTTGGCGCGCTGCTCGATGTCGTAATTGGTGATGGGCTCGCCATTGACCATCACGGCGATGGCCTGGGCATGCAGTCGCGCACCGCCTCCGAGCAGGAGGAAAAGAGCCAGCAGGGAACTCAACACTAGCTGATAGCGGCGCGTTGGCAGGCTAGCGGTCGTCATTATCGTCATGTCAGCCGTTTAAACCAATTCAAGCCAGAGCCCCAGGCCCGCAGGCAATCCAAGCCCCCCGCCAGACCGCTCGCTCGCTACTGCATGCCAGCCGAACTGCTGGACGTGGAGGTCTGCGCGATCGTCCGCAGCCCGATCTGGAACATGAACGCGTGGCTGAGGACGGGCGGCGTCGAGCCAGCCTGATAGGTATAGGACGTGACATAGTTGGCGGCCAGCACGAAGCAGTCGTCCACATAGCCCGCGCCGAACGCGTACTGGTTGATTTTGTTCGCTTCAAGGTCCCAGCGCGCCGCGCCCTGAACCACCCAGTTCGCGGCCACCTTGACCGATCCGCTGGCGAGGATGCCTTCGCGGCGCGTCAAATAGCCAAGCTCCGGCTGCGCGGCATAGTCGCCGTACATCAGGCTGACCGACCAGCGGTCGAAGTTCGCGCTGGCCTGGGCCTCGAACCGGTTGATGTTCCAGGTCGCCTCGTCCATCCGCGAGCGGACGCTGAACGTGTAGGTGCGGTTGGGCGAGTAGGCGAGGCTCGCGACATAGTCCGAGCGCGGATTCTGCAGGCCGGAGTCGAGGCCCGTGTTGGTGACGTCCGCGACCGCGAACGAGTTCAACCCGAACATCTGGTAGGACTGTCCGAACATCGCCTTGACGCTGCCGCCGCGATCGAACTGCGTGGTGGCCTGCACGCCGACATTGGCGCGGCTGCCGCCCTCGACGCGGTCGTAGCCGGAGAATTTGTCGACCGCGAACAGGTTCGAGGTATCGAACACCAGGCTCTGCGCATCCTCGTTCGGAAGCCTGCCGGCGTCGGGCTCGTTGGGCCGGATGATGACCTGCGCGATCGGCTCGACGGTCGTCGTGCCCCACGGCTGCACGTTGATGAAGGGGTAGCGGTATTCGAAGCCGACGGTCGGCATCAGGCGAACCGTCTGGGTGTCGCCGACCGGCAGGAAGTTGGAAACGCCCGGCTGGTTCGAGATGTCGGCGTTGATGGCATCGGCGCGGACGCCGACGAACGGCGTCCAGATCTGGCCGAGCGGGTCGGTATAGGATTTGCGCCACTGCGCCTCGGCTGTCAGCCTCGTGTAGGTGCCGGGCATGCCGCGCAGCAGGCACTGCGACGGCGTCCGCGCCATCGGATCAGCGGACGTGGTCGTGCACAACGGGTTAAGGGGGTCGGCGGCCTGTGCCGTGATCGGGTCGAACACCGCGGTTTCGCGGGTCAGGTTGGTGAAGTTCACCTTGTAGCTGAACTCGCCACCGAAGATCGGGCTGTTGATCACGTTGTTGTAGTCGATAACAGGCGCGACCACCGGAACCTGGTTCTGGTTGCCGGAGTAGCTGAGATAATAGATCGCGCGCGCGTCGAAGAAGCTGCGGTTGCCGACGCCGGTCAGATAGAGCTGCGAGATCGCCTCGGTCGGCAGCGACAGGAACGATCCGAACGGGTCCTTGTACTGGGCCAGCCGGTAATCGGACATGAAGTAGTAGTCGGACAGCAGCACGCCGTCCCAGCCCCAGGTCCATTTGTCGTTCAGCGCGAACTGACCCTTGGTCTCGACGCCGCCGCGGAACTGGCGGTCGCCGGGCTGGCCGGCGAAGGCGCCTTGATCAAGCTGGTCGATGCCGTAGAGCCGGATCTGATAGGCGCCGTTCGACAGGCGCTGCCGGAATTCGCCCTGGAACAGCACGCCCTGCTTCGAGGTGATGCGCGGATTGAACGTCGCGTCGAAGTCCGGCGCGAGCGCGAAGTAATAGGGGATTTCGACGCCGACGCCGAACGCCGAATACGTGGTGAAGCCCGGCATCAGGAAGCCGCTCTTGCGCTTCACGGTCGGATCGGGCGTCGAGAAGTAGGGCAGATACGCCATCGGAACGCCGAAGAACTCGAGCTGGGCGTTCTCGAAATAGAGCATCTTCTCGGTCTGGTTATGGATGATGCGCGCGCCCTTGACCTGCCAGAGCGGCGGCTTCTTCGGATCATCCTTACAGGGCGCACAGGCGGTATAAACGCCGTTGTCGAACACCGTGTAATTGCCGCTGGACCGATCGGCGCGGGTCGCCGCCATGCGCGTCTGGTCTTCAGTGTCGACGCGCAGCGAATCGACGAAGCCGTCGCGGTAGTCGTCGCTGAGATCAACGATGTTGGCGTAGGTGATCTTGCCTTCCGCATCGGTCATGCGGATGTTGCCTTCGGCATGAAGACGCTTGGTCTTCTGGTCGTAGATGACCTTGTCGGCCTCGACGCTGGTGCCGTTGTAGAACATCTGGACGTTGCCAACGGCCGAGATGCGCTGGTTGTTGTAGTCGTAATCGACCTCGGTCGCCTGAACCAGCATCTGCCCGTCATTCTTGGCCGGCGGGCGGGGCGGCTTCGGCGGGCGCGGATTATAGGTGAAGGCCTGCGCGGCAGCCGGCGTCGACGCGACAACGTCGAGCGCGCTGACCACGACGAACGCGGCGAGGAGAGCTGAGATCGAAACGCCAAACGCGGCCATGCGGCTCCGTTGACGGCGCAGGACACTGCGCCGCCCGAGAGCAGGCGACCTCAACTGGCGGGCGGCGACGATAGCCACTACCCGTCCTCCTGGTACAGCAAGGCTAAGAAACCGGTGAGGCTGCCCACAACGACAGGCAACCACGCCGCAGCGATGGGATGCATCAACTCAGCCTTGCTCAAATCTTCAGTTACTTTCGACAGCACGTAGAGCAGAAAGCCTGCGCCCACGCCACTCAAAACCATCTTCTGCACGCCGCCCATCCGAAAGAAGCGGAGGCTCACAGAAGCCGCCAACATCACCATCGCAGCCAGCAAAAACGGCTGTGCGATGAGCTTGTGATACTGCAAGCGATAGCCAGCCGTCGCGAACCCTGAGCTCTCCGACGAACGGATGTAGTTCGGCAGTTGCCAAAAGGACACAGTTTCCGGGGTGGAGAAACTGTTGCGCACCTGTGCCGGTGTAAGGGTGGTGGTCAGGTAGAAGGTGTCCTGATCCACAGGAGGCTTGTCGAGGGTGAATCGGCGCACTCCCTTGAACACCCAACGGCCGTCTTCGAGCGCCGCTTCGCGCGCTTCGATTCGCTCCTTGAACTGGAGTGCCGTATCGAATCGGAACACGGTGAGGCCGGTCAGCCGCACGCCCTGCTGTTCGCTGCGGGCCGCATTGATGATCGCCTGACCCTCGTCGTTGATCTGGTTCAGCCAGAAGCCGGACGCGTCCTGTATGCCGCCGCCGGGCGCCGAGCCGAATAGCTCGGCCTCCATCCGTTTGGAGAGCTCACGCAGATTGGCCGATACCGGATTGTAGGCGGTGGTCGCGAAGATGCCGAGCATGATCGCACTGGCGAGCGCCGGCGAGATGAATTGCCAGGCCGAGACGCCGGCGGCGCGGGCGACGACGAGCTCCAGCCGCCGCGACAAGGCGAGGTAGCAGGTCATGGCGCCGATCAGCACGCAGAACGGCATCAGCTTCTCGAGCAGCTGCGGCACCCGGAACAGCGAAGTCTCCGCGACCGTGATCGCGGAGGCCGAGACGAGGCCCGACGTCTTGCGCACCATCTCGATGTAATCGACCAGCACGAGCAGCACGAAGATGCCCGCGAACACGCCCACCGCCGCGACCACGAAGCGGCCGGCGAAATAACGCCCGAGCGTGTTTGTGACCATGCTCATGCGGTTGCCGGCCTCCGGAAGAGGCGCGCAATGCGCTCGTTGTTCCTGTTGATCGCTTCCATCAGCCGCGGCGGCGGTTCGACGACCACGCCGCCGACGATCATCCAGATGCCGACGCCGATGCCGCCGAACAGCATCAGATATTGCACGAGCGCCGCGAGTGGCGTCTTCACCGCCATGACCGAGCAGGCGAACCCGACCATGCGCAGGCCGAACACCGCGAATACCGAGCCGCCGATCGAGAAATTGCGGCTCTGGCGCGTGGTGCGCGGCGCGCCGAGGAAGGCGAAGGTGAGGGCAGCGAACGCAAACGGATAGATCGGCGCCATGAAGCGATCATGCAGCTCCGCGAAGAACTGGCCCGACAGCTGCTGATAGGTCTTGTCTTCCTCGTCCGGCCACATCAACTCCCAAAGATAGCGCTCGCGAATCCCGAGCGTGACGTCGCGCCCCTGCGAGAATTTCGACATGTCAAAGGCGTAACGGGCGAACGCGACCAGCGCCGGATCGCGCTTGCCAACCTCGAACCGCTGCAGATTGCCGTCATAGAGCACGAGGTATGAACCTCGATCAGTCTTCTGCACGGTGCCGTGGTCGGCGATGATGGTGACGCGCTCCTGCGGATCGCGGCGATCGTCGACGAAGACGCCGCCGAGCACGCCGCCGGGCAGGCGCTCGCGGATCCGGATCGTCAAGTTCTGGTCGAGCTGGGCGAAGCGGCCGGGCTGCAGGATGTTGGTCAGCACGTCGGCGGTGATCTCGGCGTCCCACTGCTTGATTCGGCGCATGCCGTCGGGGGCGAGATAGGCGCCGATGAAGGCGACCAGCGCCGCCACCACGCAGGTGGCAAGGAAGAACGGCCGGAACAGCCGGATCGGCGAGAAGCCCGCCGCGTTCATGACGATGATTTCGGAATCGGTCGCGAGCTTGTTCAGCGTGTGGGAGATCGCGATCATCAGCGCGATCGGGGCGATGATCAGCACCAAGGCGGGAATCACGAGACCGGTGATGCCAAGGAAGGTGAGGATGGTCTGCCCCTGGCTGGTCATCAGGTCGATGCCGCGCAGCGCTTGCGTAATCCAGATCACGCCGGTGAGGCTGACCAGGACAAGCGCAAACGACGCCAGCGTCGTTTTAAAGATGTACTTGTCGATCGACCCCATCGCTACCGCACGACCCCCAAGGCCCCCTGCACGCAACCAAACGCGCGGCTTTCGACCATCCCCGTCAACCCGGGTTCCCCTATGGTCGAGCCGCGGATCCGTCCGGCTCACTCTCTAGCCACTCTCTCACTACCATCCCTTTGATCCGTCAACAAAATGGCCGGGCCAAGGCGCGCTTAATTTATGGTTAATTAATCGCTTTTGTGGCCTTCCGGCCACTCCGGCGCTTGGCAGCGGCGCAGCCGGCGGGTCATAGTGTATGACAAGCCCGGTCCGGGCCGGTTCCGGACCGCCATCGCAATGCTCACCCCGCGTGCCGGAAGGACCGCCTCAGGTCCGAGCAACACCCTGAGTTCTGGAGGATTTTCCTATGTCCGACGCCGTCAAGGTCGGCTTTGTCCCGTTCTCCGCGTCCGCTCGCGGTATTCTGGTGGTCTTTTGCGACGACCAATTGAAGCTGGGAGCCGCCGCCCGGAAGGCGCTGGGAGCCGCCGCCGAGACCGTCAAGCGGGCCGCAGCCGCCAACCAGTTCAAGGGCAAGAGTGGGGCGGTCCTCGACATCCTGGCGCCGGAGGGAATCAAGGTCGAGCGGCTGATCGTGATCGGCGCCGGCAAGGCGGCCGACCTCAAGGAGAAGGATTTTCTCAAGTTTGGCGGCGTGGCGGCCGGCAAGCTCAATGCCGGCAGCGGTTCGATGACCGTGGTCGCGGAACTGCCCGAAGCCGTGATGGCCGCCGGCCAGGCCGCCGCGATCGCCACCGGCATCCGTCTGCGCGCCTACAAGTTCGACCGCTACAAAACCAAGAAGAAGGACGGCGAGGACGGCGCCCTGCGGGCCGACGTCTCGATCGCCGTTGACGATGTTGCCGCCGCCAAGAAGGCCTATGCGCCTGAAGCGTCCGTCGTCGACGGTGTGAACGTGGCGCGTGAGCTCGTCAACGAGCCGCCGAACGTGCTGTATCCCGAGGAATTCGCACGCCGCGCCAGCCAGCTTCGCAAACTCGGCGTCAGCGTCGAGGTGCTCGACGTCAAGGCGATGACCAAGCTCGGCATGGGCGCGCTGCTTGGCGTCGCGCAGGGATCGGCGCGACCCGGCCGCACCGTGATCATGCGCTGGAACGGCGGCAAGAAGAGCGAGGCGCCGGTCGCGTTCGTCGGCAAGGGCGTCTGCTTCGACACCGGCGGTATCTCCATCAAGTCGGCCGGTGGTATGGAGGATATGAAGGGTGACATGGGCGGTGCGGCCTGCGTGGTCGGGCTTATGCACACGCTGGCGGCGCGCAAGGCTCGCGTCAATGCGGTCGGTGCCATCGGCCTTGTCGAGAACATGCCCGACGGCAATGCGCAGCGTCCGGGCGACATCGTCACCTCGATGTCCGGCCAGACCATCGAAATCATCAACACCGACGCCGAGGGACGCCTCGTGCTCGCCGACGTGCTCTGGTACGTCGCCAAGAAGTTCAAGCCGAAATTCATGGTCGATCTGGCCACGCTGACCGGCGCGATCATGGTCGCGCTCGGCACCGATCACGCCGGCATGTTCTCCAACAACGACGAGCTCGCCGAGCGCCTGGCCAAGGTCGGCCTCGAGACCGGCGAGAAGGTGTGGCGCATGCCGCTCGGTCCCGAATACGACAAGCAGATCGATTCGCAATTCGCCGACATGAAGAACACCGGCGGGCGCAACGGCGGCTCGATCACGGCAGCGCAGTTCCTGCAGCGTTTCGTCGACGGCACGCCGTGGGCGCATCTCGACATCGCCGGCACCGCGATGGGCGCGCCGAAGACCGAGATCAATCAGAGCTGGGGTTCGGGTTATGGCGTCCGGCTGCTCGAGCGGCTGGTCTCCGACTATTATGAAGCCGGGAAATAGAGTGTCGGCCGGCGCATGACCGAGGTTCTGTTCTACCACCTGCAGAACATGACGCTGGAGAGCGTGCTGCCGCCGCTGCTCGAGAAGTCGCTTGAGCGCGGCTGGCGCGTGGTCGTGCAATCGACGTCGCAGGAGCGTGCCGAGACGCTCGACGCGCATCTGTGGACCTACAGCGACGATTCATTCCTGCCGCACGCGACCTCGCGCGTTGCCGACGCGCAGGACCAGCCGATCATCCTGTCGATCGAGGAAGGCAATCCGAATCGGGCCAATGTCCGCTTCCTGGTCGACAATGCGGCGCTGCCGGCCGACTGCGACAGCTACGAGCGGGTGGTCCTCGTGTTCAACGGTGAAGACCCCGACGCGGTTGCCTCGGCCAGGGAAAACTGGACTGCTTGCAAGGCGCGCGGCTTCGAGGTCACCTATTGGCAGACCGACGAGCGGGGACGCTGGCAGCGGCGCCAATAGCGATAGGTACTAATTAATGATAATTCGACGTTTCTTGGGGCGGGCCACGGTCATGCCGCAAAGTGATGTTCGGACAAGCCCTTAGGTAAGGGGTAGGAGCTTTGTCGATCGTGCGGGACGGAACATTCAGTCGGAAGTCGCTGCTGGCCTTGCTGGTGCTTGCACCGGGACTTGCCGGCTGTTCGGGCGCCGGATCCGATTTGTTTTCGCGCGATGCGGAATGGTTCTCGCGTCCCGGGCGGGTGTTCATCCGCAACATCTCGATCGAATCGCCGCCACTGACGCCGGACAAGCCGGTAACGAACGACGATCTCGTCAGTGCCGACGGCAGTTGTCCAGGCATGGCACCGCCGCCGGGTGCCACCGATGCCAACGCGCAGGCCGGCGGTGCACCGCCGCCGCAGCCAACGGGCGGCAGCGTTGCGCTCGGCCACACTGAATGCGATGTCGTGCGCGGTATCGGCGCTCCCGACAGCGTCAACCTGTCCAGTGCTCCGGGCGGCGGGCGCGTTGCGGTCGTGACCTGGTCGCGCGGCCCGCGCGCCGGCATCTACACGTTCTCCTCGGGGCGCCTGTCGTCCGTCGAGCGCGGTCCGGACGCTGTGCCGGAGCCGAAGCAGGCGAAGCCGAAGAAGAAAAAAACCTCGCACGGCTAGAGCGTTTTCGCCGCAGCGGCAGATCGATGCCTGCATGCGCGGGCATGACACCGGAAAGAATGAGAGCCCCGGCTCCCTCCACACGTCGTCCCTGCGAAAGCAGGGACCCATACTCCGGGGCGGATGTGGTTAAGGGACTCGCCGTTCGATGATCGGGCAACAATGAGCATCTGTGGTTATGGGTCCCTGCTTTCGCAGGGACGACACCGCTCCGCCCGGTGGGTCAAATCTAATTCGCCGCTTCGTCGAGTTCGGCGCTTGCTTCCAGCCAGTCTTCCTCGGCGCGCTGTAACGCGCTCTCGGCGCCGGCGCGCGCCTTGGTCAGTTGCGCGGCCTGCTTGGGGTCGCGGGTAAAAATATCAGGCAATGCGAGCGCGGTATCGATCTTGGCGATGATGCCGTTGATGCGTTCGATCTCGGCCTCGGCTTGCGCGACCCGCTGCCTGGGTGAAGCACGCTTTTCATTGCGGGCGCGCTCCAGCTTGGCGGGCTCCTTGACGCGCTCGCGCGAAGCCGGCCGGCCGTCATTGGCCGACAGGATCATGCGTCGATACTCGTCGAGATCGCCGTCATAGGCCGTCACGGTCTGGTTCGCCACGACCCACAGGCGGTCGGCGCAGGCCTCGATCAGATAACGATCGTGCGAGACCATCATGACGGCGCCGGGAAATTCGTTGATCGCCTCCGCCAGCGCCGCACGGCTGTCGATATCGAGATGGTTGGTCGGCTCGTCCAGGATGATCATGTTGGGGCCGTAGAACGTCGCAAGCCCGAGCAGCAGCCGCGCCTTCTCGCCGCCCGACAGGCTCCTCACCAGCGTGTCGCCGGCCTTGCCGGAGAAGCCGATCGCACCGACGCGGCCGCGCACCTTGCTCTCCGGCGCCTCCGGCATCAGCTTGCGGATGTGATCATAGGGCGAGCCGTCGAGATTGAGCTCGTCAACCTGGTGCTGGGCGAAATAGCCGACCGACAGCTTGTCGGCCCTCGTGATCCTGCCGGCAAACGGCGCGAGCTTGCCCGCCAGCAGCTTGACCAGCGTCGACTTGCCGTTGCCGTTGGCTCCTAACAGCGCGATGCGGTCGTCGGTGTCGACGCGCAGCGTCACGCGATTGAGCACCGGCTTGCCGGGTTCGTAGCCGACCGAGACGTCGTCGACCGCGATGATCGGCGGCGACAGCAGCTTCTCCGGCGCCGGGAACGAGATCTCATGAACATCCTGGGTCACCAGCGCGGTGATCGGCTTCATCCGCTCCAGCATCTTCACGCGCGACTGCGCCTGCCGCGCCTTCGAGGCCTTGGCCTTGAAGCGGTCGACGAAATCCTGCAGGCGCTTGCGCTCATCGGCCTGCCGCTTGGCGTGCTTGGCGTCGAGCAATTCGCGCGCGGCGCGCTGTTCCTCGAACGAGGAATAGGTGCCCTTGTAGAGCGTCAGTCCGCCGCGATCGAGGTGCAGGATCTGATCGACCGAGGTGTCCAGCAGGTCGCGATCGTGGCTGATCACGATCACGGTGCGCGGATAGTTGGCGAGGTGGTTCTCGAGCCACAACGTGCCTTCGAGATCGAGATAGTTGGTCGGCTCGTCCAGCAGCAGGAGGTCGGGCGCGGAGAACAGCGTCGCCGCAAGCGCGACACGCATGCGCCAGCCGCCGGAAAATTCCGCACACGGCCGCGCCTGGTCTGATGTCGAGAAGCCGAGGCCGGAGAGGATCGCCGCGGCGCGGGCGGGCGCGGAATGGGCGTCGATATCGACCAGCCGGGTCTGGATTTCGGCAATCCGGTGCGGATCGTGCGCCGTCTCGGCCTCGCGCAGCAGCGCGTCGCGCTCGAGATCGGCCTTCAGCACGACGTTGATCAGGCTTTCGGGCCCATCTGGCGCTTCCTGCGCGAGGCTGCCGATACGCCAGCGCGGCGGAAGCGCGATGCTGCCGCTCTCGGTCGGGATGTCGCCTCGGATGGCGTGAAACAGCGTCGATTTGCCGACGCCGTTGCGGCCGACAAATCCGACGCGGGCTCCGGGTACAATTTGCACCGAACTGTGATCGATCAACAGCCGTCCGGCGATCCGGACCGAGATGTCAGTGATGGAGAGCATGCAGCGTTGTCACCGGACCAGCCGCCAAACGCAACCCCGTCTGTTCGTAAAATCTCTCCCGGGGCTGTTGCAAAAACGCAATTGGGCTGCTGTTCAGCCCTCAACATCTAATGGCGATCGCCTTCCCGTCGTTGCATCTCGTCGAGGAGTTGCTGGAGGCGAGACGAAAGTGCGGGCTCTGGCCGCATGCTTTGCTGAAGCCGTTCGCCTACGGCATCGCAGATGTAACGGCAGGTCTTGTGATCAATCTGATCGGCGTCCTTGTCGATCTTGCTCATTGTCATCGTCATGGCATGTCTCTTGGCGAGTTCCACCTCGCATGTTCGAGTAGCTCCTCGCCATGACAAGTCGCGACCCCGAATTTGGTTTCCGCGCCTCACTCTCGCCTTGAGGTAGTGAGCCCCATCATATGCCCGGGTTCCCCGGCGGACCCGAAAAAAAGCCCCGGCGCGAGGGCCGGGGCGAGAAGCAAGTCAGGGGAGCAGTCGTAGATTCGATGGATCAGTAGCAGCGGTTGACCAGGCGCCAGCGGGGGCCCCACGGGGTCGGCACCACGCGGCGTACGTAGCAGCCGCCGCCGTAGCCATAACCGCCGTAATAGGCCGGGCCGCCGACGATGACGCGCGGACCGCCCCACCAGCCGTGGTGCCATCCACCGTGCCAGCCGCCATGCCAACCACCCCACGCAGAAGCGGAGGTCGGGGCGAGCGCGGCGGCACCGAGCGAAACCGCGGCGACGGCGGCAAGCGAGAGTTTGCGTAACATGATCGTCTCCTCGAGGCATGGGCGCGCGCGACGCGCCCGCGGTGACATTTCCCGAGACGTCCTGTGAGGCTTGCGGATGGGGGGCCAGCAAGGCGTCCGATCGCTGCAGAGCCTATGTGGCTTGAGCTGAACGGCAGCGGCACGGCGCTGACAGAATGGGTTCACGTAGGTGAAATCGCGGTAAGTTGGCCGAGCCGGCCGCTGTCCGGAGGGCGCCCAAACGACGGCTTTCGTCGTGAAAATGCGTCAAAACTAAAGGCTAACGCGTCACAGGGTCGCTTGCCGTTACCCCATCGCGCCGATATAAGCCCCGGCAACTCCCAGCCACGTTTACAAGGACGAAATCATGGCGATTGAACGCACCTTTTCGATCATCAAGCCCGACGCCACCGAGCGCAACCTGACCGGCGCGGTCAATGCGGTGATCGAGAAGGCGGGCCTGCGGGTCGTGGCGCAGAAGCGCATCCGCATGACCCGTGGCCAGGCCGAGACCTTCTACGCCGTCCACAAGGCGCGTCCGTTCTTCGGCGAGCTGGTCGACTTCATGACCTCGGGCCCGGTCGTGGTCCAGGTGCTGGAAGGCGAGGGCGCCATCCTGAAATATCGCGACGTGATGGGCGCGACCGACCCGTCGAAGGCCGCCGAAGGCACCATCCGCAAGCTCTATGCGAAGTCGATCGGCGAGAATTCGGTGCACGGTTCGGATGCGCCGGAGACCGCGGTGATCGAGATCGCGCAGTTCTTCGCCGGCAACGAGATCGTCGGCTGACGCCGTATTGCTGAAAGTGGCGCGGTCTCCCGAGGAGACCGCGTCGAAGTAGAACCGGGGAGCGGCGGACGACCGCCGCCAGGGGCGGCCGCAAGGCCGAATAGGACTCGCTGTGGACTGGCTGTGGCAGATCTTTGATCCGGCGTACATCGGCGCGTTCTTCACCGAATTCAAGAACGAGATGGCGACGCCGACGTTCTGGGTCGCCGTCGGCAAGATCATCTGGATCAACGTCCTGCTGTCGGGCGACAACGCGCTCGTGATCGCGCTCGCCTGCCGCGGGCTCGCGCCGCGCCAGCGCCTGTGGGGCATGATTCTCGGCGCCGCCGCGGCAGTGCTGCTGCGCGTCATCTTCACCGGCATCGTCGCCAGCCTGATGGAGCTTCCCTATTTGAAGCTGGTCGGCGGACTGGCGCTGATCGTGATTGCCGCCAAGCTGCTGGTGCCGGAGCAGGAGGACGAGGACAGCGTGCACGCGGCCGCGCATTTGTGGGCCGCGGTTCAGATCGTCGTCGTCGCCGACATCGTGATGAGCCTCGACAATGTGATCGCGGTGGCCGCCGCCGCCAACGGCAGCGTGCCGCTGCTGGTGCTCGGACTTGCGATCAGCGTTCCCCTGATCGTTGCCGGCGCGGCGCTGATCATGGCGCTGCTCACCAAGCTGCCGGTCCTGGTCTGGGCCGGTGCCGCGCTGCTCGGCTGGATCGCGGGCGACGTCATCGCGACCGATCCCGCCGTGCATCCGAAGCTGGACGCGCTGTTCGCCGGACCGCTCGGTGCCAGGCTCGATTCCTGGCTGACGTCGGTCGGGATGTCGCCGCAATTCGCCCATGGCGGCAATGGCGGCGAGATCGCGCTCGCGGTGCTCGGCATCATCGTGGTGCTGGTCGTGGGGTCGATCTGGCGCCGCCGCGCGCTCCGCAAGGCCAAGCACGCGGCCAAGGCGGCGTGAGCCCTAAATCGCGATGCGATTGGGTCGAGCTCGTTGTTTGAGCATGATCTTTCCGGAAAACCGCTTCGCACTTCTCCGGATCATGCTCTAGCGCCGCACGATCGAGCCGGCGCGCCCAACCAGCCGCGCCAATTGCTTGAAGCGGCTGCCGACGCGGTCGGCGACCAGATCCACCATCCGGTGCTCGAACACCAGCATCAGCTTGCGGCCCTGGGTGCGGAAATGGGTTGCCGGCAGCACGCCGGTGCGTGCCGCCGTGATCAGATGCGCGACGCGGAATGCGGCGCCGAGCACGCGGGCGCGCTCGTCCATCGCCGGCGTCACCAGCGCGCGGATCTGCGGCGGCGGTTCGTTTTCCTCGCTGAGCCCGGCGTAGCGATAGAACACCGAGAGCGCGACGAAGGCGCGGCCCTGATGCGTGATCGAGCCGAAATTGCCGTTCATGATCAGGCTGAGGGTTTCCTCGCCGCGATGATCGGGATGCACCCGCCAGCCGATGTCGGAGAGCAGGCACGCGACGTGCCGCAGCCTGCGGTCTTCCTCGGTCTCGCGCAGCCTGACGACGCGCACCAGCCGGTCGGTCCACGCCGTCAGCTCCTGGGCGTGACGGGCCGAGCGCGACAGCAATTCGTTGAGGTTCTGCGCGGCGCAGAGCAGTCCGTCCTTGGCGCGTTCGGCCTGCGGCAGCATCTCGTAGAGCAGGCCCTCGCGTACGCCGAAGGTCGAGAACACGATGGTCTTCGGCTGGGCCACGCGGATGATGTATTCGAGCACGAGCGCGGCATAGGCCAATAGCGGCCGCCGCGCGTCGGCGACCGACTCGATATTGGCCAGCATGTTGGTGGCCGCCAGCCGTCGCAGCCGCTGCGCGAAGTCGAGTGCGTCGGCCGCCGGGATCGAATAGCCGTGCATCACCTTGAGCGGGTAGCCGCTCTGTATGATGTGAATGCGCGCCAGCGCACGCCAGGTGCCGCCGACGGCATAGAAGGTACGGCCCCGCCCGGTCTTGAGTTGGGCGACGCCGAGCAGCTCATTCTTGACGATGCGTTCGGCGCGCTTGAGCGATTTGTTGGAGAGGTCCTGCAGCGCGAGGCTGCCGAGCGGCAACGTCACGCCGCTGCGCACGCGGCTGCCCTTGACATCGATCAGTTCAAGCGAGCCGCCGCCGAGATCACCGACGATGCCGTTCGGATTGTGCACCCCCGAGACGACGCCGAGCGCGGACAGCTTCGCCTCGCGCGGTCCGGTGAGGATCTCGATCTTGGCGCCGCAGATGCGCTCGGCCTTGGCGATGAAGTCCGGACCGTTCTTGGCGTCGCGGCAGGCCGCGGTCGCGATCGCGTAGACGCGGCCGACCTGCTGGATCCTGCACAGCGCGCGAAAACGGCGCAGCGCGGTGAGCGCCTTGTTGACGGCATCGGTTGCGAGCAGGCCGGTGCTCTGCACCTCGCGCCCGAGCCCGCACAGCGCCTTCTCGTTGAAGATGGTGATGAGGCTGCGCGCCATCGCCTCGTAAACCACGAGACGAACCGAGTTCGAGCCGATATCGATGACAGCGACGCTGGAAGCGCGCTTCCGCGGCCGCTTCACCGTAAGCCCCCCTTAAGACGATGGCTGCTGACGCTCGTTGCGACGCGTGAGACGGCGCGGTGAAGATTCCTTGAGAGACTTACCACGGCCGGACAGACTCGGATTTGTCATGAAGTAGTCATGCAGATTGAAGGGCTCTTCGCCTTTCGCGGCCTTCATACGCGTTGACGACCCGTCCGGCAACAATTGCCAGCTTTGCTCGGTGTCCTTCAGGTTCGCGACCATGATCTGTTCGAGAACCTGCTGATGCACCGTGGGATTTTGCAGCGGACAGAGAACCTCGACGCGGCGGTCGAGGTTCCGCGGCATCATGTCGGCGGACGAGATATACACAGCAGCTTTTGTGCTCGGCAGGCCCTGGCCCATGCCGAAGCAATAGATTCGGCCGTGTTCCAGGAACCGGCCGATCACCGATTTGACGCGGATGTTCTCCGACAGTCCCGGCAGCCCCGGCCGCAGGCAGCAGATGCCGCGCACCACGAGCTCGACCGAGACGCCGGTCTGCGAGGCCTCGTACAGCGCGTCGATGATATCAGGATCGACCAGCGCGTTCATCTTCATCCAGACCGCGCCGGGGCGGCCGTGCTTGACGTGGGCGATCTCGCCGTGGATGTGCTCGATGATCCGCTTGCGTAGCGTCAGCGGCGACACCGCCATCTTCTCGATGTCGCTCGGCTCGGCATAGCCCGTGATGTAGTTGAAGACCCGCGCGACGTCGCGACCGATGATCGGATCCGAGGTGAAGTAGGAGAGGTCGGTGTAGATGCGCGCGGTGACCGGGTGATAGTTGCCGGTGCCGGTGTGCACATAGGTCGTGAGATTGCCGCCCTCGCGGCGCACCACCATCGACAGCTTGGCATGCGTCTTCAATTCGATGAAGCCGTAGACCACCTGCACGCCGGCGCGTTCGAGGTCGCGGGCCCAGCGGATGTTGGCTTCCTCGTCGAAGCGCGCCTTCAGCTCGATCAGCGCGGTCACCGACTTGCCGGCCTCGGCGGCTTCCGCCAGCGCGCGTACGATCGGCGAGTTGTTCGAGGTGCGATACAGCGTCTGCTTGATCGCGACCACGTCGGGATCGCGTGCCGCCTGCTGCAGGAACTGCACCACGACGTCGAAGGATTCATAGGGGTGATGGACCACGAGGTCCTTCTGGCGGATGGCGGCGAAGATATCGCCGCCATGATCGCGTACCCGCTCGGGATGGCGCGGCACGTAGGGCGGGAATTCGAGGTCGGGGCGATTGAGGCGGGTGAGCTGCGACAGCTCGTTCATCGCCAGCACGCCGTCGACCAGGATCACTTCGTCGTCTGCGGCCGACAAGGCGTGCTGCACGAAGATGCGCAGCTCTTCGGGCATCGTGGCCTCGATCTCGAGCCGGATCACCGACCCGCGGCGGCGGCGCTTGAGCGCGGTCTCGAACAGGCGAACGAGGTCTTCGGCCTCTTCCTCGATTTCGAGTTCGGAGTCCCTGATGATGCGGAATGCGCCCTGGCCCTTGACGGTGTAGCCGGGGAACAGGCGGCCGATGAAGAGACCGGTAGCCTGCTCGAGCGTGATCAGCCGCGCCGGAGCGCCTTCCTTGGTGGAGGGGATGCGGATGAAGCGGTCGATCTTGCCGGGCATGCGGATCAGCGCGTTCATCGCCTTGCCGTCGGAGATGCGCGACAATTGCAGCGCCACCGTGAAGCCGAGATTCGGGATGAACGGGAACGGATGCGCCGGGTCGATCGCCAGCGGGGTCAGCAGCGGGAAGATGTTGTGAAGGAAATGATCCTCGATCCAGCTGCGTTCGGGCTTGGTGACGTCGCGGCCGTCGACCAGCTGGATGCCGACCTTGGAGAGGATATCCCGCAGGTCACTCCAGATCGCCTGCTGGTCGGAGGCGAGCTGCGAGACGGTCTTGTTGATCATCACGAGCTGATCGGCCGGCAGCAGGCCGTCCGGGCTGCGCTCGGTAATGCCCTCGCGGACCTGCGCCTTGATGCCGGCGACACGGACCATGAAGAACTCGTCGAGGTTATTCGCCGAAATCGACAGGAAGCGGACCCGCTCCAGCACGGGATGGCCGAGATTGACCGATTCCTCGAGCACCCGCCGGTTGAAGTGCAGCCAGGAGAGCTCCCGGTTAATGAAGCGCTCGGGGCTGGACGCGATTGCGGGAATGGCGGGAAAATCCGCCTCTTTTTCTTTGATTTCAGTAGCTTGTGCCGAGTCCATCAAGTGCTGGTCCAATTCAGGGCAGGGGCCGGGGCGGTCTAGCCGAGAGCCGCAGAGACCATGTGATATTGCGATGACGTTTCGATGACATTGATGTTCCGCTCGCCTGCGCCGTCAAGCCGCGGGGATGGATCAGGCATCGCGCAACAGCTCCGCCGCCAGCGCCCGCGTGACGGGACGGCCGAGCCGGAGTGCCTCGGTATCCAGGAGCTCGACCGCCTGCCGGACGGCAACGTAGGAACGCTCGATCCGGTTGCTCAGATAGCTGACCAGCGGTTCGTCCACGCTCATCTGGCGGTCGGCGCAGAACTTGACGATCAGGCCGCGGAACAGCTGGTCGTCCGGTGGCAGCAGCGTCACGGTCGGCACCGCGCGGAGCCGCGACCGCAGGTCGCGCAATTCGATCTCGAACGCCGACGGCGGAACGCGTGCCGTGATCAGCACGTAGGCATCGTCCTGGCGCGCCAGATTCATCAGATGAAACATCGCGCGCTCGTCGAAATCCGACGGCCTCAGGTCCTCGACCACCAGCGCACCGGTCGCAAGCGCGGTCGGCACCGTGTCGGCGGTCAGCGCATGCGCCGCGGTCGAGCGCGCGCCGGCGCTCTCGGCCCAGATCGCGGCGAGGTGACTTTTGCCGGAGCCGTCAGGCCCGACCAGCAGCATGATTCGGTTCGGCCAGTCCGGCCAGCCGTCGATCAGCGCCAGCGCCGCCTCATTGGCAGGGCCCTCGAGGAAATCGTCGCGGGTCAGCTTCTCCTCGTGCGGCAGGGCCAAGGCCAATTGACGAGGTTGAACGCTACTGGCCACACAAGTCTCCAAACCACTTCATTATAGCCATGCGCAAACGCGTCGCGTTTGTCGCGGGAAAACCGGCTTCCACTTTTCCGGATCCCGCCTACCGAGCTTCGATCGTGCTCATGTGCCGCACCCACTCCACGAGATAGAGGGACACCGAACCCAAAGTAAAGATCGTGACCAAGCCCATCAGGATCAGGTCGTAAGGGTGCGGCTGAAAGCCGAAGCCGAGCGAGGCCAGCACCAGTGCCGCGAACGCGACCTGCGCCACCGTGTTCAGCTTCGACACCATCAGCGGCTTCATCTCGACCGGCTTGTCGAACAGCCATGACACGATCACGGCGGAGACGATCATGATGTCGCGCGACACCACGAGAATCACGATCCAGCGCGGTACCGCGCCCCAGATTCCGAGCGCGACATAGATCGACACCAGGAGCGCCTTGTCGGCGAGCGGATCGAGCAGGGCGCCGAGTTCGCTCGTCATGTTGAAGCGCTTGGCGAGGAAACCGTCGACCGCGTCCGAGACGCCGGCGATCACGAAGATGGCGAACGCGATCTCCATCTGGCTGGACACGATGGCCCAGACGATCACCGGCACCAGGATGATGCGGCCGAGGGTGATGATGTTCGGAATGCTCAACTTGGGTCGCTTCCCGGCTAGGAGCCTGATTTTACTCGATATCCGGCCCTTTTGCGCAGTGGCCTTGTGTTATCTACATAGTATCGCGGCAGCAGCGCCGCGAGCCATTGCGCGGGGGCGGAATTCCTCGTAACCAGCCCCTGATCATCTGGAATTGGGCATGACCGAGCGCAAAAACGGGCTCACTTACGCGGATTCGGGTGTCGATATCGACGCCGGCAATCGATTGGTCGATCTGATCAAGCCGATGGTGCGGGCCACCGCGCGGCCTGGCGCGGACGCCGAGATCGGCGGTTTCGGCGGGCTGTTCGACCTCAAGGCCGCCGGCTTCAAGGATCCGGTCCTGGTGGCCGCGACCGATGGCGTCGGCACCAAGCTGAAGATCGCGATCGAGACCGGCATTCATGGCGGCATCGGCATCGATCTGGTCGCGATGTCGGTCAACGACCTCGTCGTCCAGGGCGCGGAACCGCTGTTCTTCCTCGACTATTTCGCCTGCGGCAAGCTCCATCCGGAGGCCACCGCGCAGATCGTCGCTGGCATCGCCGAGGGCTGCCGGGAATCCGGCTGCGCGCTGATCGGCGGCGAAACCGCCGAGATGCCCGGCCTCTACAAGGATGGCGATTACGACCTCGGCGGCTTCGCGGTCGGCGCGGCCGAGCGCGGCACGCTGCTGCCGACCGCGGATATCGCGGCGGGCGATGCCGTGATTGGGCTGGCTTCCTCCGGCGTGCACTCCAACGGCTATTCGCTGGTGCGCAAGATCGTCGAGCAGTCCGGCGTTGCCTATGACGCGCCGGCACCGTTCGCGCCGGTGATGACGCTTGGCGCGGCGCTGCTGACGCCGACCAGGCTCTATGTGAAATCCTGCCTGAGCGCGATCCGTGACACCGGCGCGGTGAAGGGCCTCGCCCACATCACCGGCGGCGGCTTCACCGACAACATTCCGCGCGTCTTGCCGAAGCATCTCGGCGTCGGCATCGATCTGGCGCGGCTGCCGGTGCTGCCGGTGTTCAAATGGCTGGCCGAGCAGGGCGGCATCGCCGAGCTCGAGCTGCTGCGCACCTTCAACTGCGGCATCGGCATGATCGCGATCGTCAAGGCTGATGCGGTCGACGCCGTGACCGAGGCGTTCACCGCCGGCGGCGAGACCGCGACGCTGCTCGGCGAGGTGATCGAGGCCAAGGGTGAGCATCGCGTGGTCTATAACGGTCATCTCGATCTCTCGCGATGAAGCGCCGCGTCGCCATCCTGATCTCCGGCCGCGGCTCCAACATGGCCGCGCTGATCGAGGCTGCGAAGGCTGCGGATTTCCCAGCTGAGATCGTCGCCGTGATCTCGAACCGCGCCGATGCTGCCGGGCTCGAGAAGGCGGCCGCGAGCGGCATTGCGACCATCGTCATCGAGAGCAAGCCGTTCGGCAAGGACCGCGCCGGCTTCGAGGCCGTGCTGCAGCGCGCGCTCGATGACAGGCAGGTCGAGCTGATCTGCCTCGGCGGCTTCATGCGGCTGTTCACCGCCGAGTTCGTGCGACACTGGTACGGGCGGATGCTCAACATCCATCCCTCGCTGCTGCCCTGTTTTCCGGGCCTCGATCCGCACGGCCAGGCGTTGCGTGCCGGGGTCAAGCTGTCCGGAGCGACGGTGCATTTCGTGATCCCGGAGACCGACGCCGGACCGATCGTGATGCAGGGCGCGGTCACGGTCGCTGACGACGACACCGCCGAGACGCTCGCCGCGCGCGTGATCACCATCGAGCATCGCATCTATCCGGAGGCGCTGCGGCTGCTGGCAAGCGGCCGGCTCAAGCTCGAAGGCGATCTCTGCAAGACCGTGGGCAGCGGCGCAACCGACGATACGCTGATCGCGCCGGCGCCTTAGCGCGCGGTTGCAGGAGACATCCCCCGGGGTGATGCGGCCGGGGGAGGCATCAGGATGAATTCCGCTGGCAGCGGCGTTCAGTGAACCTTGAGGTTCTCTGCCGACGCCTTGCCGCGGTTCTCCACCAGCTCGTACTCGACGGACTGGTTCTCGTTCAATGTGCTGAGGCCCGCGCGCTCGACCGCCGAGATGTGGACGAACACGTCCTTGTCGCCGACGGCTGGCTTGATGAACCCGTAACCTTTGGTCGGGTTGAACCATTTGACGGTACCCTTCGGCATCGTCTCTCTCCCAGTTTAGACATAAAAAAGACGCGGCCACGTTTTCCACGTGCCACGCCACAAGCGGATTTTGCGCTGTCTGTTCACTTTCCGGGTCGTCAGATCCAAAGTCTTCAAGTCCGAAGTTTCGCCTCTCGAAGCCTGTACATCGAAGCCTTGGATATCAACGTCGCGAAACGCACAGTCGAACGGCCGCAATCCGATTGTGAAGGGATTGCAACACGAAAATTGCGCCTTAGCAAGCGCGGTGGTTTTGCGTGACGCAACCTCAGCCTGTGCCGGTCGAACTCCGGGGTAACGCGTTCGGCCACTGGCCGACTGCCGGCGGAACCCGGCGCGCACCAGGCGAACGCGCTAACTCCGGTCCACCCGCACCACGCGGCCCTTGTCGATCGCGAGCGCGAGCTGGCCATGCTTGAGCTTGAGTGCCGCCTCGCCGAACAGTTCGCGGCGCCAGCCGTGCAGGGCGCCGACCTCGGCCTGATCGCTGGCCGCGATCTGCTCGAGGTCGTCGACGGTGGCGATCACCTTGCTGGCGACGCCGTGCCGCTCCGACGTCATGCGCAGCAGCACCTTCAACAGTTCGACGGTCGCCGCACCGTTGGAATTGTTTCTCGGCTTTTCCAGCTTGGGCAGCGTCGCCTGGTCGCGGGCGAGCCCGCGCTGCACGGCGGCAATGATGTCGGCGCCCCATTTCGAGCGCTCAAAGCCCTTCGGCAGCGAGCGCAGATTGCCGAGCTTCTCGAGCGAGGTCGGCGCATGGGTGGCGATATCGCCGACCGCATCGTCCTTGAGCACGCGCGAACGCGGCACGTCGCGGCTCTGCGCCTCCTGCTCGCGCCAGGCCGCGACCTCGATCAGCACCGCGAGCTCGCGCGGCTTGCGCACGCGGGTCTTGAGCCGCTCCCAGGCGCGCTCCGGATGGAAGTCGTAGGTCTTCGGCGAGGTCAGGACCTCCATCTCCTCGCTGACCCAATCACTGCGGTCGCGCTTCTTCAGATCGGCATCGAGGGCTGCGAACACTTCGCGCAGATGGGTCACGTCGGAGACGGCGTAGTGGAGCTGCTCGTCGGTCAGCGGGCGGCGCGACCAGTCGGTGAAGCGATGGGTCTTGTCGGGGCGGTGGCCGGTGACGCGGTCGACGAGCTGGTCATAGGCGATGCTGTCGCCATAGCCGAGCACCATGGCGGCGACCTGGGTATCGAAGATCGGATGCGGGATCGTGCCGGAGAGGTGCCAGACGATTTCGATGTCCTGCCGCGCGGCGTGGAATACCTTGAGCACGGCCTCGTTCGACATCAGGTCGAAGAACGGCTTGAGGTCGATGCCGGGTGCCAGCGCGTCGACCACGACCGCTTCGTCCGCGCTCGCCATCTGCACGACGCAGAGCAGCGGATAGTAGGTCGTCTCCCGCAGGAACTCGGTGTCGACAGTGATGACCTTGTGTTTGGCGAGCCGGTCGCAGGCGGCGGCGAGGTCGGAGGTCGTGCTAATCAAATCCATGAAGTGTCCATAACGGCTTGACACCACGCGTTCTGCCGAAAGGGCAGCTATGTCAAGGGTCTTGCAGGGATTTTGGCCCTGCGCGGGGCGAGGGACAGGGCATTTTTGAATTGATTGGGCGTGATTCGAGGGTGTTTTCGGCCCGGTCGTGCCGGCAATTCGTCGGTCGTGCGGGCGAAAGGCGGGACCCGTACCGCCGGAATTCGTAGGTCGGGCGATCGCGGCCCCGGCGGCGCGCGGCAATGGGCATTGGGGGTGATGGGCTCCCGTGCGCAATTGCGCACCAGGCCAGGACGACACCGAATGTATGGCACGGACGACATCCGCAATCGTCGTCCCTGCCTAGTGCGCAATGCGCACGGGAGCAGGGACTCATAACCACAGGGATCTGTTGTTGAAGAGGGCTGTGGCCCAGCGCCGCGCAACAACTTGCATTTGCGGTTATGAGTCCCGGGTCAAGCCCGGGACGACACTGAGTTTGCTGCGCCTCTTGTGAGTCATGCTTCCGCATTCTCGCGGCATGAGTTGCCCGAGTCTTGCTGTTCGTTTCGCGCTCTCTCAGAGGGCGCAGGGAAAGCCGGGTGCCGATCGCACCCATGGGCCCCGAGCAATGGGTAGCAAGCTCGGGGCTAGGACCACGGCCAAAATACCGGCGCGTGCGCTATCTCGAATATCTGAGCGAGCGAGGGCAGAGTGCGTCTTCGATCGGCCTGCTCCTTGTTTTCGCACTTTGTGAACGCGTCCAGTCTGGGGTAAACAAACCCCTTGGCATCGTCGAACGAGGCCCATTGTCGCCAATGGCCCGCAGTCGGACGGATCACAATGCCGGAGAAACAGCCAAGCGCCGATATCGAGGCTGCTCTCAAGCACTGGCTCGAAACCGTTGATCTCGGCCAGTACAGCGACCTCTTTGTACTGCATCGCATCGACTTGGACATCCTGCCCGATTTGACCGAGCAGGATCTGGTCGAGCTTGGACTTCCGCTGGGAGACCGCAAGCGCTTGCAGCGCGCGGTTGCTTCCCTGACCCGTTCGGCAGAAGGTCCCGCCGGCGGTAGGAGCGTCGCGGAAGGCGCGGCGGTGAGCGCCGAGCGGCGCCAGCTGACCGTGATGTTCTGCGACATGGTCGGTTCGACCTCGCTGTCCGAACAGTTCGATCCCGAAGACGTCCGCGACATGATCGCGAGCTTCAGGGAAAAGTGCGTCAGCGTGGTCAAGCGGTATGAAGGCTTCGCGGCCCGCTACCTCGGGGACGGCATTCTGGTCTATTTTGGCTATCCGAATGCCCATGAGGATGACGCCGAGCGGTCGGTGCGTGCGGCGCTCGAAATTGTACGGAGCCTGTCGTCGGCGAGAGCGAGTGACGCCCGCGACGTTGCAAGTCATGGGCCCAGTGTGCGCATCGGGATTGCGACCGGCCTTGTTGTCGTCGGAGACCTGGTTGGACAGGACACCGAGGAGCACGATTCCGCAGTCGGCGAGACGCCAAATCTGGCTGCCCGTCTGCAGGCCTTGGCGCCTCCGGACGGCGTCGTCATTGCGTCTTCGACGCAATCCCTGCTGAGAGGAAAGTTCGACTACCAGGACTTCGGATTTCACGCGCTGAAGGGGATATCCGCGAAGGCCCAGGCCTGGCTCGTGGTTCGGCCCTGCCGCGCCGAGACGCGATTTGCCGCAGCCATGGGCTCCAGATTGACGCCGCTGGTCAACCGCACCGAAGAGGTGGCGTTGCTGCTCACGCGTTGGCAGCAAGCGAAAGCCCATGAGGGGCAGGTCGTGGTGCTGACGGGCGAGCCGGGAATTGGAAAGTCCAGGATCGTTCAGGAATTGCGGGAGCGGATCGCAGGTGATCAGCACGGACAGGTTTCGTTCCAGTGCTCTCCCTATTACAGCAGCACCGCTTTTCATCCCTTCATCGAGCATCTCAAATTCGCGCTCGGCCTTGACGGCGAGAACGCGTCTGCGCTTTGGCTGACAAAGCTTGAAGCCGGTGTCGCCGCTTCGAACGGCGAGGCGGACACAGTGGTCCCGATCCTTGCGGCGTTGCTTTCAATTCCCACCGGGGACCGCTACGCGGCCCTGGATCTCTCGCCGCAGCAGCTGAAGGATGCGACGATTTCCACGCTCGTCAACCATCTGCTCGCGCAAGCACGCGGGCAGACGCTCCTGATCGATTTTGAGGACGTACATTGGATCGATCCCACCTCGCGGGCCGTGCTCGATCTGCTGGTGGAGAACGTTCGCAACACGTCGATCCTCGTCGTGATCACCTGTCGTCCGGAGTTTCAGCCGGGCTGGAAGGATCACGCGCACACCATCAGTGCGAACCTCAAGCGTCTCGGCCGACAGGTCCGCACGATATTGGTTGAACGTGTGGCTGGAGAAAAGGAGCTTCCCAGAGAGGTGATTGAGGACATCATTGTCAAAACCGATGGTGTGCCGCTCTTCCTTGAAGAGCTGACCAAGGCCGTTCTCGAATCCGACGTCTTGACTGAACAACATGGACGTTACGTCTTGTCCGGTCCGTGGCATCAGCTCGCTATTCCCGCGACATTGAACGATTCCCTGATGGCCCGCCTCGACCGGATGGGATCATTCAAGAAAATCGCGCAGATCGGCGCCACCATCGGCCGCGAGTTCTCCTATGAGATCCTTCGCGAGGTTGCCGAGGCGCCGGCGGACCAGATCGAAGCCGCCCTGAACCATCTGGAGGCAGCCGGATTGATCGTTCGCTTCGGCTTTCTGCCGGAGGCGCTGTACTCGTTCAAGCACGTGATGATCCAGAATGCGGCGCATGAAAGCCTGTTGCACAGGGAAAGAAGGACGCTGCACTCCAAGATCGCACGCGTGCTCGCCGAAAAATATCCGGAAAAGATCGAGCGCGAACCGGAGCTTCTCGCCTACCATCTGACCGAGTCTGGCCAAAGCGAGCCGGCTGCGGGTTTCTGGCTCAAGGCCGGAAAGCAGGCCGCAATGAAGGGTGCGACTCTGGAGGCGATCGGTCATTTGCGTCGTGGGCTCGGGGTTCTGCAAGCCTCACCCGGCATGCTGGGCCGAAACGAGTCCGAGCTTGAGCTTCGCATCGCCCTGGGCACCGCCCTGATCGCGGCAAAGGGATACGCCGTGCAGGAAGTCGAGGAGAACTATGTTCGCGCGCTCGAACTCGGCCGGAATCTTGGCAACATGGCGAAGGTATTTGCGGCGACGCGCGGACTTTGGGTGTGCCATTTTATCCGCGGCGATCTCGCGCGGGCACATGAGCTGAGCGCGGAGCTCCTGCAGTTCGCAAGGCGCGAGGCATCGAACCAAAGTTCGTCCGCGACGCAACAGACGGGATATCTGATCGAGGCGCATCGGGCGATCGCGATGACCATGCTGTACCGCGGGCGGTTTGTCGCCGCCGAACATCACCTTCATCGCTTCAGGAATCTGTATCGTCCCGATCTACACGGCGCCCTGACGGCAACGCATGGCATCCATCCTGGGATCGTCTCGCTCTCGTATCTCGGGTACGTGTCGTGGTTTCTGGGCCGCCCTGACGCGGCGCGCCGATATAGCCAGCAGGCTATTTCGGAAGCGGAAGACCTTCGCCACCCCTTCACGCTGTCGTTTGCACTGACATTCGGCGCTTACGTTTGCCAGCATCTACGCGATGTCGAAGGGACCCACGACTACACCAACAGGGCACTGGCTCTCTCATCGGAACACGGCTTCCTGCATTGGAAGCATCAGACAACCATCCTGCGAGGATGGGCGATGACCGAGCTTGGGAATGTCGATGAGGGATTGAACCAGATGCGAATGGCTATCGACGGTTACGAGGGCATGAGCGCCCGGCTCGCCAGTTGCTGGTTCAGGAGCCTGCTCGCGAAGGCCTATGCAAGTGCCGGCTTGCCGGATGCTGCCTTGCACGAACTCGACAGCGCATCGGCGATCGGGAGAAGAACGGGAGAGCATTTTTACGAAGCCGAGATCTATCGTCTGCAGGGTGAGATAACGCTCAATGACTCGAAATCATCGTCCGTCGAATCCGCCGAGCGAATGTTCCTCGCCGCGATCGAGCTGGCGCGCAGGCAAAGCGCGCGGTCCTTTGAATTGCGGTCAGCTGTCAGCCTGGCGCGCCTATGGCGACATTCCGGCAAACAGGCGCGAGCGGCTGAGCTGTTGCTACCCGTCGTTCGAACGTTCACAGAAGGTCTGTCTACGCCTGACGTCAAGGAAGCGCTCGAGCTGGCGAATGAACTGACAATGGAAATGCCCGGAGATCATGAATGGAGCGGGCGGGTCTGAGCATACCGAGGCGCCCCGGGCGCTATCCGCCCGCTTACGCCTGACCGTCGCATCGCAGATGAATGATGGTGTTCGCTTCCGCCCACGGTTCGCGGCGGCGGCAACGTTGGGTGGATGCTGTTCCGGCGATGTGCGCCGGACTGATCAGCGGTTGGCGATGCTCCTGGCCTCGATTGGCGGGGCAACGTCGTCCCGATCGATCCGCGCTTCGTTCGCGCGAATGCGCGACGGCCATCCGTGCCGTGAGGCCAGCATCGTCAGCCTGTCCCTGACGAGATAATGCGCCGGGCCTTCGAGGAAGCGCCAGACGAACCATGCCAGCAGCACCATGCCCGTCACGACCAGCACGGTCGAGAGCGCGTTCGGCGTTGGTGCGATCAAGAGCAGGATGACGTAGCCGAGCTGCAGATGCAGCAGATAGAGCGGATAGGTGATGCCGCCGACGGCCCTGACGAGGCCTGCCGGCAGGGCTACCGACTTGATGCGGGTGGCAGCGAACACGATGCCGAGCGAGACGATGCAGATCACCGTCACAACGCCGGGATCGAAGCTGCCATGGGTGTGGACGCCGAGCCGCTCCAGCTTGTGCACGGCCTGGAACGTCGCCGTGCCTGTCGCCAGCGTCAGCAGGCTGTACAGCCTGGTGTCGCGCCGTCCCCGGTAATGCTCATAGATCAGGAGCCCGACGGCGAAGAAGCCGCTGTCGTCGGCCATGAACAGCTTCTCGAACAGGGGAACGTCGAGGGTCAGCTCGTTGGCGAAGGTGATTGCGATCCACGCCACGATGATCGTGTCGATGCGCCGCGGAAAGATGCCCCAGGCCAGGAACAGCGCGATCCAGGCGTAGAACACGACCTCGATCACCAGCGACCAGTAGGCGTCGTCCATGTAGGGCTGACCGAGCATCGGGGCTGCGATGAACAGGTTTGCCAGCCATTGCCCCCACGTCACGTCGAAGTACGCGTGGCCCAACAGCAGCGTCGCGAGGAAGGTCAGCGTCATGCAGATGACGAAGGTCGGATAGATCCGGCTGAAGCGGGCGATCGCGAAGCCAATCGGCGTGCGGCCTTCGGCGGAATAGGCAATGACGAAGCCAGAGATCGCGAAGAACACGGGGACGCCGAGGAAGCCGTATTGCGCGACCGGGGCGAGGTATGGCATCGCCACCTTTTGCACGCCGTTCGATGCCACGCCCCAGTAGCCGTAATGGTACAGGATCACGGCCCCGACCGCGGCGAGCCGCAGCAGGTCCAGCATGGGAACCCGGGTCGGATCCGGTTGTTTAGAAGCGCTCGGCATATACCCGCTATCGTGGCGGCGAGGCATGAAGGCGTTCTTAATCCGCCCGGCGAAACGACCGCGCGATCGTTCACGATTGCAGGAGCCCCGTGGCGATGCCGGCGGCCGCGCTGAGCACGACCACCACGAGCGGCGGCGCGCGCCATGCCGTGAGCAGGACGAAGCCGGCCAGCGCGATGCCGAAATCGAGCGGACGGTGGACGCTGCTGGTCCACACCGGATTGTAGAGCGCGGCCCCCAGAAGGCCGACGACGGCGGCGTTGACGCCGCGCATCATCGCCTGCGCCGCCGGCCGTTTGCGAAAGCTATCCCAGAACGGCAGTGCCGCGAGCAGGACGAGAATTCCCGGCAGGAAGATACCGACGAGGCCGACGATCGCGCCCGGCAGGCCGCCGATCACGGCGCCGAGATAGGCGGCAAAGGTGAATAGCGGGCCCGGCACCGCCTGCGCGGCGCCGTAGCCGGTCAGGAACGCATCGTCGCCGATCCAGCCCGGCGTCACCACGGCTTCGCGCAGCAGCGGCAACACGACGTGGCCTCCGCCGAACACCAGCGCGCCCGAGCGGTAGAAGGCCTCGAACAGGCCGAGGCCGGGCCATGTCCGCGACAGCAGCGGCAGTCCGACCAACAGCGCGACGAACAGGATCAGCGCCGCGACGCCAACGCGGCGCGATACCGGCATCGCGATATGGGTGGCCCCGTTGGCCTCTTGCGCCCGGCAGAACCAAAGCCCGGCGACGGCGCCGAGCACGATGGCGCCGATCTGCGCGATCGACGACGAGCTGGCGAGGATGACGAGTGCCGCGACCGTCGCGATCGAGGCGCGTTCGCGGTCGGGGCAGAGCGAGCGCGCCATGCCCCAGACGGCCTGGGCGACGATCGCCACCGCGACCAGCTTGAGGCCGTGCACCAGGCCGGTACCCGCCGGACCGCTCAATCCGCTGGCGCCGAAGGCAAACAGCACCAGCGCGATCGCAGACGGCAAAGTGAACCCGGTCCAGGCCGCCAGCGCCCCCAGGTATCCGGCGCGGATCAGGCCGAGCGAAAAGCCGACCTGGCTGCTCGCCGGGCCCGGCAGGAATTGGCAGAGCGCGACCAGGTCCGCATAGGCCTGCTCGTCAAGCCAGCGGCGGCGGGTGACGAACTCGTCGCGGAAATAGCCGATATGGGCGATCGGGCCGCCGAAGCAGCTGACGCCGAGCTTGAAGAAGATGAGCAGCACCTCGAGCGGCGAGTGCGTCGAGCTCGCGGTGGCGGGCGCTGGGCCTGGCTGCGGGACGTCGGTGTCGTTCAAGCGTCGTCAATTCCCGCAATTTGCGTCCAAGGTCAGGACTCGTCAGCGCGAGCATATCGCCATTCGATGACGTTTGAGCGCGTTATTTCTCGCGGCTCTCACTCGTAGCGGATGTTCTTCGACGGCCGGCGCGCGGCGGGCATCGCCAGCACGACGAGACAGAGCGCGATCATCGCCAATCCCATAAATTCGAATGCAAATGCGTCCACGGGCCATTCTCCCCCATCAGAAACAGTTAGACTTGTTGGGGGAGCGTTGACGCGCTGTTAAGCCTTATGGTTACCGCTGCCGGCCTCGGCGCATGGTGGAGAGTGAGTTAACGCTCACATGGCGCGCTAGGCGGCCACGCTCAACGGTCCGGTGCGCAGCTTCAGATCCACCGGCGTCGGGTTGCGCAGGATGTCCAGCACGGGGCAATGACGGTCGACGGTTTCCTTCAGCCGAGCGATGTCGGCCGCGGAGGCCGGGCTGTCGATGGCGACCTCGGCCTCGATCTGGCGGAAACCGGCTCGCACGTCTGGATCGACGCTGAAGAAGCCGCGCAGATCGATGGCACCCGACAGCTTGACGGACACGCCGCTGAGGGGAATGCCGAGCGCGTCGGCATAGAGCCGATAGGTGATCTCCTGGCATGCGCCGAGCGCGGCGAGGATGTACTCGACCGGGTTCGGTGCGGTGTCCTTGCCGCCCAGCGCCGGCGGCTCGTCGACGCTGACGTAGAATTGCCGCACGGCAACGCGGCTATTGACGCCGTCGCCGAGTTGCGAAGTCGCCTGGAACACGACCTGCGCCTGCGCCGGATCGGCGCCGAGCGCCTGTTGGGTGTCTGCGAAAACCTGCTTGAACCTGAAGCTCATCGTTCGTCTTCCCCATGGCATCGATCATGAGAGGCTGATCGAACGACTCACGCAGGGCAATAGTCGCGGGATAAAAACGACAGCAACTCCGCGAAGCGCGAATTTTTCAGCAGCATTTTTCCCGCGCGCGTAGATGCGTAGGATGAGTAGAGCCTACGGCGTCACGCGGCGAGGGCGTCCTGGTTGATCTCGCCCTTGGCGAGCGCCGTCAGCAGCGTGTCGACGTGCCGCTCTTCGTCGAGACTGTCGTGCAGGAGCCGCTGGTCGTCGCGCAGATTGAGCTGGCCGGCGAGGGCGGCCGCGCTGCCATAGGCGGCGATCTCGTAGTGCGCGAGCTTCTGCGCCGACGCGACGAGGCCGGCATCGCGCAGATTGTCGTCGGGCAGCAGCGAAACCATCTTGGCGGTCTCGTGGATCAGCGCCTGCATGGCCTGGTCGGTGTGCTCAAGCGGATCGGCCCCGTGCATCCGCAGCAGCGACTTCAACCGCTCGCCCTGCACGATGGTCTCGCGGTGATGGCGGCTGAACGCATCCTTGAGCGACGGATGCGAGGCGATCTCCGCCATCCGTGCCAGCGCCACGGCAAGCTGCTCTTCGACGCTTGCGAGTTCCTGAAGCTCGGCGACATACATGTCCTTGAAGCTGGTGATCTTCATCGTGAAACCCTTCTTGTTTCTTCGTTGTTTCGGCGTTCAGGCGGTGTGGCCGCCGGAACCGGAATCGATCGGCGTCTTCTTGGCGCGTTGTGGCGTCATCTTCGCCGGGTCCGGTTGCCCGGGCACGCCGCGCGGCCCGAGTTGCCGGCGCTGCAGATCGTCCTCGGAGAAGGGCGGCTCGACGCCGTTCGGGTTGCTGCGTTCGATCGCGGTTTTCAGGTCGTCATCGCGCTGGTTCATGCTGGCGCTCCATCATCACGGCGGCACGGAACCTGGATCGGACGAGGCCGCCCGTTCCGCGCTGACCGGCCAACGATGCGCGCGCGAAATCGTTGCAAACAAATCAGGGGCGCGGCGCTACGCCACGAGCTTCGGCAGCGCGGCTGCGAGTGCATCCACCGCGAGCCGGACCTTGAGTGGCAATCGCGGCGTCGGCAGCCACAGCGCGTGGCAATCGTAGGGAAATTCCCCGTTGTCGCCGAGAACGCGGACCAGCGCGCCGGTGTCGAGGCGTTCACGCACCAGCCAGGAGGGCAGCCACGCCAGCCCCATGCCGCTCGCTGCGGCATCCGCGATGGCTTCGAGGTCGTCGAGCCTGAGCCGCCCGGCCGGCCAGACCTCGTGCGGCGCAAGACCGTCGCGCGGGAACAGCCAGGGGCGAACGCGGCCCGAGCGGCGGTAGACGATCGCCTGGTGCCGGCCGAGTTCGTCGAGCGTGCGCGGCCTGCCATGGGCCTTCAGATAGGCGCGCGAGCCGCACACCACCATGCGCTGGCGCGCGATGCGCCGCGCGATCACGCCGGATTGCTCGTTGAGCTCGCCGGTCCTGATCGCAAGGTCGTAACCGCCCTCCATCAGATCGGCGATCGGATCACCGAACGCGAGATCGAGCTCGAGCGCGGGATATTTCTGCGCGAGCTTCAGCAGCGTGGGGACGATGCAGTAGCGGCCGAGCAGCGACGGCATCGTCACCCGCAGCCGCCCGCGCGGCTGCGACGATTGATCGGAGGCGAGCGCGTCGGCGGCCTCGGCCTCGCTGAGCACGATGCGGCAGCGTTCGTAATAGGCTTGCCCTGAATCGGTCAGGCTCTGCCGCCGCGTGGTGCGGTGGAGCAGGCGGCCGCCGAGCCGTTGTTCGAGGAAGCGCACATGCTTGCCGACCATCGGGGCCGACATCTCGAGCGCATCGGCGGCGGCCGCGAACGAGCCGAGATCGACCGCTTTGACGAAGACGGCCATGCTGGTGAGGCGATCCAATTCAAAACTCCTGGTTTCGATTGTCGGAGCTACCGGGTGATTTATCCGGCGATCGCCGCCGGGCATAGCGGCATTCCATTCAATTGTTTTGGAGTTCGCCCGTGGCCCGCGTCGTCCGCTTTCACCAGCATGGTGGTCCCGAGGTGCTGCGCATCGAGGAGATCGCGATTGCGCCGCCGGCCCGCGGCGAGGTTCAGATCCGCAGCAAGGCGCTGGGGCTCAACCGCGCCGAGGCCTCGCTGCGCCGGGGCAGCTATATCGAGACCGCGCCGCTGCCGTCCGGCCTCGGGCTGGAAGCCGCCGGGATTGTCGCGGCGATCGGCGAGGGCGTCGAAGGATTTGCGCCGGGCGATGCCGTGAGCATTGTGCCGCCGGTCTCGATGGTGCGCTGGCCTGCCCATGCCGAACTCGCGACCTTTCCGGCGGAGCTTGTCGTCAAGCATCCACCCGCGCTCGGTTTTGAGGCGGCGGCTGCGGTGTGGATGCAGTATCTCACCGCGTTCGGTGCGCTGGTCGATGTTGCAAGGCTCGGGCGAGGCGAGTTCGTCGTCATCACAGCGGCGTCGAGCAGCGTCGGGCTCGCGGCGATCCAGATCGCCAACCGTATCGGCGCGGTCCCGATAGCGGTGACGCGGACATCGGCCAAGGCGCAGGCGCTGCGTGAGGCCGGCGCGGCGCACGTGATCGCGTCGGCGGAGCAGGATTTGCAATCAAGGCTGGAGCAGATCGCGGGACCGAACGGCGTGCGCGTGGTGCTCGATGCCGTCGGCGGCCCCGCCTTCGTGCCGCTGACGGCATCGATGGCACCGGGCGGCATCCTGATCGAATATGGTGGACTCAGTCCTGAGCCGACGCCGTTTCCGCTTGCCAAGGTGCTCGGCAAGAGCCTGACCCTGCGCGGCTACCTCGTGCACGAGATCGTGCGCGATCCCGCGCGGCTTGCCGCGGCGAAGGCGTTCATCCTCGACGGGCTTGCGGACGGCGCCTTGAAGCCGATCATCGCCAGGACGTTTCCGTTCGAGGAGATCGTCGAGGCGCACCGGTACCTGGAGTCGAACACGCAGTTCGGCAAGATCGTGGTGACAGTGTGAATGCGCAGGATGGGCTCACGTCCCGCAGAACGTCTGCGTCACGCGCTGCTCGGGGAGCGGCGGCTCGGCGTAGGCCGCGAACTGCGGCTGGTCCTCATAGGGCCTGGCCAGCACCGTCAGCAGTTTCTCGAACGGCGCGTAGTCATCCGAGTTCACCGCAGCCGCAATCACCGCCTCGATCCGGTGGTTGCGCGGGATGAAGGCCGGATTGACCGCCTGCATCGCGGCCTTGCGTTCGGCCGGCGCTTGCGGCTCAAGCGCGAGGCGGGCGCGCCAGCGGGCGGCCCATTCGTCGAACGCCGCGGGATCGGTGAACTGCGCGCGGACGTCCGCGGCGTCATCGCTTGCGGCCTCGCCGAGATGGCGGAAGGTCAGCGTGAAGTCGGCCGCGTTCTTGGCCATCGCGTCCAGCAGATCCTGGATCAGCGCCTCGTCACCGTCGCGCGCGGTGAAGAGGCCGACCTTGGCGCGCAGCCCGGTGTTGTAGGCCGCGGTGAACTTTTCGGGGAATTCGCCGAGGATCACCTGCGCCTGCTCGATCGCCTTCTCCTGCTCGTCCGCGAACAGCGGCAGCAGGCATTCGGCGAGCCGGGTCAGATTCCACAACGCGATGCGCGGCTGGTTGGCATAGGCGTAGCGGCCCATCTCGTCGATCGATGAGAACACCTGCGCCGGGTTGTAGGTGTCGAGGAAGGCGCAGGGACCGTAATCGATGGTCTCGCCCGAGATCGAGGTGTTGTCGGTGTTCATCACACCGTGGATGAAGCCGACCAGAAGCCAGCGCGCGACCAGCGCGGCCTGCCGTGCCACGACGCCGGCGAGCAGGGCGTGATAGGGCTGGGCGGCGTCCTTCAGCTCGGGATAGTGCCTGGCGATGACATGGTCGGCGAGCGCGCGCACGCCGTCGGTGTCTCCGCGGGCGGCGAAGAACTGGAAGGTGCCGACGCGGATGTGGCTGGCGGCGACGCGGGTCAGCACCGCGCCGGGCAGCGCGGTCTCGCGCATCACAGGCTCGCCCGTGACGACGGCGGCGAGCGAGCGGGTGGTCGGGATGCCCAAGGCGAACATCGCCTCGCTGACGATGTATTCGCGCAAGACCGGACCGAGCGCGGCGCGGCCGTCGCCGCGGCGGGAGAACGGGGTCGGGCCACTGCCTTTGAGCTGGATGTCGCGGCGGACGCCGTCCTTGTCGATGACCTCGCCGAGCAGGATGGCGCGGCCGTCGCCGAGCTGCGGAACAAAGTGCCCGAATTGATGGCCGGCATAGGCCATGGCGATCGGGTCGGCGCCGTCAGGCAGCCGCTTTCCGGCAAGGATTTCGGCGCCTTCCGGCGTCGCGAGCAGGTCCGGGTCCAGCCCGAGCTGGACCGCGAGCGGCCGGTTCAGCTTGATCAGCCGGGGGGCGGCGACCGGGGTCGGCGCGACGCGGGCGAAAAAGTTCGCCGGCAGCGCCGAATAGGTGTTCTGGAACGGGAAATGGATGGTCATATCTCGAAGATAGGCTCGCGGGCCGAATAGGCAAACGATTGGCGCCCACCTGGCGCCGGATCGCAGCAAAATCTGCAGTTTCGGGCCAAAAGCGGGCGTTCCCTTGGTTGCCGCCCCGAGCGGGCTCGGGTAAACCCAGCGCCTTCGGATAGGAAGTTTCCTATCACGATTCTCCTCCGACATCAGTTTTTGGAACGACTATGCATCGCTACCGGTCACACACATGCGGCGCGCTCCGAGAGGGCGATATCGACCAGACGGTCCGGCTTTCGGGTTGGGTTCACCGGGTCCGCGACCATGGCGGCGTGCTGTTCGTCGATCTGCGCGACCATTACGGCATCACCCAATGCGTGGCCGATCCGGACTCGCCGGCATTCGCCGAGGTCGAGAAGTTCCGCTCCGAATGGGTGGTGCGGATCGACGGCAAGGTGCGCCGCCGTCCCGCCGGCACCGACAACCCGGAACTACCGACCGGCATGGTCGAGGTCTATATCAAGGAGATCGAGGTGCTGGGCCCGGCGGCCGAGCTGCCGCTGCCGGTGTTCGGCGAGCAGGAATATCCTGAAGATATCAGGCTGAAATACCGCTTCCTCGACCTGCGTCGCGAGAAGCTGCACCAGAACATCATGACCCGCGGCGCGGTGGTCGATTCCATGCGCAAGCGGATGAAGGAGCAGGGCTTCTTCGAATTTCAGACCCCGATCCTGACGGCGTCCTCGCCGGAAGGCGCGCGCGACTTCCTGGTGCCGTCGCGCATCCATCCCGGCAAGTTCTACGCGCTGCCGCAGGCGCCGCAGCAGTACAAGCAGCTGTTGATGATGTCGGGCTTCGACCGCTACTTCCAGATCGCGCCGTGCTTCCGCGACGAGGACCCGCGCGCCGACCGTCTGCCGGGCGAGTTCTATCAGCTCGACGTCGAGATGAGCTTCGTCACCCAGGACGACGTGTTCGCGGCGATGGAGCCCGTGATCACCGGTGTGTTCGAGGATTTTGCCAAGGGCAAGCCGGTCACGAAGAACTGGCCGCGGATTCCGTTTGCGGAGGCCGTGCGCAAATACGGCTCCGACAAGCCCGATTTGCGCAACAAGATCGTAATGCAGGAAGTCTCCGAGCACTTCCGCGGCTCCGGCTTCAAGGTGTTCGCACGCATGCTGGAGGACCCGAAGAACCAGGTCTGGGCGATCCCGGGCACCGGCGGCGGCAGCCGCGCGTTCTGCGACCGCATGAACTCGTGGGCGCAGGGCGAAGGCCAGCCCGGCCTCGGCTACATCATGTGGCGCGAGGGCGGCGAGGGCGCGGGTCCCCTGGCGAACAACATCGGAGCGGAGCGCACGGCAGCGATCCGCGACCAGCTCGGCCTCAAGGAAGGCGATGCCGCGTTCTTTGTCGCCGGCGATCCCGAGAAATTCTGGAAGTTCGCGGGTCTCGCGCGCACCAAGCTCGGCGAGGAATTGAACCTGATCGACAAGGACCGGTTCGAGCTCGCCTGGATCGTCGACTTCCCGATGTACGAGTATGACGAGGAGAACAAGAAGGTCGACTTCTCGCACAACCCGTTCTCGATGCCGCAGGGCGGCCTCGACGCGCTGACGTCGCAGGACCCGCTGACCATCAAGGCGTTCCAGTACGACATCGCCTGCAACGGCTACGAGATCGCCTCCGGCGGCATCCGCAACCACAAGCCGGAAGCGATGGTGAAGGCGTTCGAGATCGCAGGCTATGGCGAGCAGGAGGTCATCGATCGCTTCGGCGGCATGTACCGTGCGTTCCAGTACGGCGCCCCGCCGCATGGCGGCATGGCGGCAGGCCTCGACCGCATCGTGATGCTGCTCTGCGGCACCAACAATCTGCGCGAGATCTCGCTGTTCCCGATGAACCAGCAGGCCATGGACTTGCTGATGGGCGCGCCGTCGGAAGCAACCCCGAAGCAGCTCAAGGAGCTTCACATCCGCACCAACCTGCCGGCGAAGGGTTAGGCGGGCAGGAGGTGCGTAGCCCGGATGGAGCGAAAGCGAAATCCGGGGCGGGTCTCTCCTGCGGCGACGCTGTTCCCGGATTGCGCTTCGCTCCATCCGGGCTACGGGAATCACAACCCCGTCGAGGCCTCGATCCGGAATTGCGCCAGCGCCGATTGCGGATCGGTCTTGAGCAACTGCATCAGCTGAAGCGCCGGCGCTTTCGCGCGCGGAGTGAGCTTGATGACCAGCGTCTGTCCCGGCGTCTCGATGAACTGGCCGATTGCGGTGACGAGCGCGGTGGCGTCGGGATTGCCCCCGCCGATCTCGGCGCCTTGCGCCTTGATAGCGTCGAGGATGACCTTGCGCGCCTCGTCGCGGCTGATGTTCCGGGTGCGGGCGTACTGGCCGACAGCGAGGTCGATGATGCCGAGGTCGTGAATCGTGAGCTCGATCATGCCGGCTTCGATCTGCGCGGCCGCTCCCATGGCTTCCGCGGCGCTCGCCGAAAAGGTCTCGCGCGGCACGTTGCCAAGCGAGAGCTTTGCCGACGCATTCAGCAGGCCCGCCATGTCGAGCTTGACCGGCTCGAGCACGAACACGCGCGACGTCTCGGTCCAGACAGCGCCGAGATCGGCGTCGACAGCCATCCGGTCGATCCCGGCGGCGACGAACGGTTGCTGCCGCGGATCGGCCGCATCGAGCGGTGCCGCCAGCTTCGCGGTCAGCCGCAGCTTGCTCGGGATCGATCCGACGAACTGACCCCAGTCGAGACTGAAGACGTCGATGTTGACCGGCTTGCCGGTGGCCTTGTAGGGCGACGCGACGCCTTTGACCTCGACGCCTTCGATCAGCGGGAATAGCGCCAGCGCCTGTTCGGCCGACGGCTTCTGCGCGGCGAATTGTGCCGACAGCCGCATGAAGCTGGCGACGTCGAGCGACTTCAGCGCAAAGCGTCCGACCTTGATGGGACCGTTCGGCGCACGGGTATCGAGTCCCTCGACCGCAAGTTCGCCGATCTTGCCGTGTTCGAAGTTGAACCGCATCGAGGCGAGCTTGAGCGGGCCCTGCGGCGTCTCGACCGAGAGCCCATGCATCTCGGCATTTGCAATTCCGATGCCCGAATATAGGCCGGCGATCTTGTCCAGCAGTTCGCGTGCCTGGGCGGCAGACGGCGGCGGACTCCCTTGCGGCGGGATCATTGCCAGCAGCGCCGGCAGTTGCATCCGTGACGGATTGATCCTGGTGTCGTCGACGGTCACGCCCTCGATCCGCATGTTCACGCCGGGCGCAGCGGTAATGACATAAGGACCGGCCGAAAGGTGTCCCTGGATCCGGTACTCCCTGTCATCGTTGGCCTTGCCTGGATCGAATATCGCCGCCATCGCGCCGACGTCGATATCGGTCGCGGCGATGTTGGCGAACTCGCCGGTCATTTTGATCGGCTTGCCTGCCGTCTGCTGGTTGATCGTGAACACAACCTTGTCGGTTTTGCTGGACGCGATCTTTCCGTCCTTCATGTTTTCAATGGCGATGCCCGAATAGGCGAATTCGCCGCCGGCGCCGTCGCCGGCTTTTGCGGCGGCGCTGAAGGTCATCGTTCCGGTCAGGCTGGGCGCAGCGACCGATGATGCGTTGATGCTCGCGAGCAGTCCGAACGCGGACCGGTACAGCTCGAAGATCGACGACGAGGCTGGAAGCTGGGGCAGGCTGGCGGGGCCGGAATAATCCTTCACCGTGATCCGCGGCGCCTTGTAGGTCAGTGAGGTGATCGTCGGGGTAGGTCCTGCCACGCCGATCTCGACATCGCTGAACTCGACATTGCCGGCGGAGACCCGTGCCGCGTCGGTTTGACCGAGGCCGGTCATCGTGAGACTGGCAATCTTGACGCTGACCGGGGATTGCGTCCCCGACTCGGTGGCGACGTCCGCGATCGTCAGGGTGCGGCTCTTAACGTCGAACGTGATCTTGCCGTGGCTCGCCTTGGTGCCGCTGGCACGGACCTGCTCGAAGGCGGCCTCGACGTCGCGCGTGACCCGGCGCTGGGCATAGAAGTCGAAACCGAAGAAGCCGGCAGCCGCGATCACAACCACGGCGATCAGGCCGAGCAGAATTTTCTTCATTCGGTCAACTCCGGATGATCAAGGGGAAAAAATTGCCAATCCGCGGCCGGAAGGTGCAGCATCCACGAACGGGCCGGCCCGGGCCTGTTGACGGGGACATTATCCGATGTTGCATCCAAGCGGCCGGACATGCTTCACATCCGGCTCGATTTGCCGGACAAATGACTTTCGCCTGAATTAGCACAGAAACAAGAAATTTGGGCCGGAAACGCGGGGAGCACGCATGTCGTCATCGTCTGAAGAACTCCATAACGCCGCGCTCGCCTATCACCGGCTGCCGCGGCCGGGCAAGCTCGAGATCCAGGCGATCAAGCCGCTTGCCAACCAGCGAGACCTGGCGCTGGCCTATTCGCCGGGCGTCGCCGCCGCCTGCACCGAGATTGCCAAGAACCCGGCCGAGGCGGCAACGCTGACTGCCCGCTCCAATCTGGTCGCCGTGGTCTCGAACGGGACCGCGGTGCTCGGTCTCGGCAATATCGGTCCGCTAGCGTCCAAGCCCGTCATGGAAGGCAAGGCGGTGCTGTTCAAGAAATTCGCCGGCATCGACGTGTTCGACATCGAGATCAAGGCCGACACGATCGAGCGCGTGGTCGAGACCGTCGCCGCGCTGGAGCCGACCTTCGGCGGCATCAATCTCGAGGACATCCGCGGACCTGAGTGCTTCGAGATCGAGGCGCAGCTCAAGGAGCGCATGAAGATCCCGGTCTTCCACGACGACCAGCACGGCACCGCGATCATCGTCGCCGCCGCGATCGTCAACGGGCTGTTGTTGAACGGCAAGCAACTCTCTGACGTGAAGATCGTCTGTTCGGGCGCGGGCGCGGCCGCGATCGCAACCCTCAATCTGCTGGTCTCGATGGGGGCGCAGCGCAAGAACATCTGGGTCTGCGACATCGATGGTGTGGTCTATGAGGGCCGCAACACCACGATGGATCGCTGGAAGGCGGTCTATACCCAGAAGACCGACGCACGCGTGCTCGCCGACGTCATTCCGGGCGCGGACATCTTCATCGGCCTGTCGGCGCCGGGTGTGCTGAAGCCCGAAATGGTCAAGCAGATGGGCGACAAGCCGCTGGTGATGGCGCTTGCCAATCCGGTGCCGGAGATCATGCCGGATGAGGCGCGTCTGGCGCGTCCCGACGCAATGATCTGCACCGGACGGTCGGACTTTCCGAACCAGGTCAACAACGTGCTCTGCTTCCCCTTCATCTTCCGCGGCGCGCTCGATGTCGGCGCCACCGCGATCAACGAGGCGATGAAGCATGCCGCCGTGGACGCGATCGCGCAGCTCGCGCGCGATCCGCCGTCGGATGCGGTGGCCCATGGTTTCGAGAGCGGCGAGACCCAGGGGTTCGGCCCCGGTTCGCTGATCCCGAGCCCGTTCGATCCGCGCCTGATCCTGCGCATCGCGCCGGCGGTGGCCAGGGCCGCGATCGAGTCCGGCGTCGCGACCCGGCCGATCACCAATTTCGACGAATACGCCGCCAATCTCGAACGCTTTGCCTTCCGCTCCGGCCTCACCATGAAGCCGGTGTTCGCCAAGGCCAAGACCCAGCCGGTGCGCGTGATCTACGCCGAAGGCGAGGACGAGCGTGTGCTGCGCGCGACGCAGGTGGTGCTCGAGGAAAAGCTGGCGCGGCCGATCCTGGTCGGCCGGCCATCGGTGGTCGAGACCAGGATCAAGCGCTTCGGCCTGTCGATCAAGGCCGGCCGCGATTTCGACCTGATCAATCCCGAGGATGATCCGCGCTACCGTTCCTATGTGCAGTCCTATATCGACGTCGCCGGCCGGCGCGGCGTGACGCCGGAGGCCGCGCGGACCGTGGTTCGCACCAACAATACCGTGATCGCGGCGCTTGCAGTGTCGCGTGGCGAGGCTGACGCGATGCTGTGCGGCGTCGAGGGCCGCTACATGAGCCATCTGCGCCATGTCCGCGAGATCATCGGCTTCCTGCCGGGGGTCAGCGACTATGCTGCGCTGGCGCTGATGATCACCTCCACCGGCGCCCATTTCCTCGCCGATACCCAGGTGCGGCCGAACCCGAGCGCGGAGGAACTCGCCGAAGTGGCATCGCTCGCGGCGATCCACGTCCAGCGCTTCGCCTTCAAGCCGAGGGTCGCCTTCGTGTCACATTCCGACTTCGGCAGCTATGACACGGATTCCTCGCGCAAGATGCGGCGGGCGACCCAGCTCCTGAAGGACAAGCATCCGGAGATCGAGGCCGACGGCGAGATGCAGGGCGACACTGCGCTGTCGGCGGCGGCGCGGCGCCTGGTGCTGCCGCAGTCGCGGCTGGAAGGCGAGGCCAACATCCTGATCATGCCGAACCTCGATGCCGCCAACATCGCCTATCAAATGATCAAATCGCTGGCCAACGCGTTGCCCGTGGGGCCGATCCTGATCGGTCCGGCGCGCCCGGCGCACATCCTCACCCCCGGCGTGACGGCGCGCGGCATCCTCAACATGACGGCGGTGGCCGCGGTCGAAGCCCAGGAACGCGCCGGCCGCGCGCAGCCGACGCTGTTCGGCTGACGGCCGTTGTTTGAGCACGTTATGTTCGGAAAACCGCAGCGCGGTTTTCCGCATCGTGTTTGAACCGAGATGGATTCGATTTGATCGAGGCAGGTGGAGCGACCATAATCGCTTCGCCTGCTTCGTCCGATTTCTGCCATCCAGTGAGGCCGACCCATGCCAGCGTTCATCACCTTCGGGCGGATCCTGTTCGCCGTGCTGTTCCTCTATTCGGGAGCGAGCAAGCTGTTCGGCATCCAGGCGACGGCGGATCTGCTGGCGGCCAAGGTGACGATCCCGGCCGTGGTCGTGCCCTATACGCAGCAGATCCAAACCTCCGTCGGCATGCCCTTCATGCAGCTGCTGGCGATCACGATCGGTGGCTTCGAGATCGTCGCGGGGCTGATGATCGCGGTGAACGTGCTGGCGCGGTTCTTCGCGATTCTCCTGATCATCTTCGTGTGCTTCGCCACCTTCTACTTCCATGACTTCTGGAATCAGCCGGCGCCCGACAACCTCAGCACGCTGATCGATGCGCTGAAGAACCTGTCGCTGATCGGCGCGCTGTTCATCATCGCCGGCTACGGCCGCGGCCCGCGCCGCGACGACCCGGCCTATGGGGACGTGTAGGACGCGGCAGCGTAGGCATCATGCGTCAGGCTGGCACGTAGCGATGGGTTTCGCTGCGACTACGAACAGCGATCCCTCAACCCATCCGCCGCCACGGCGTCACGCTGACATCCTGCGCGGCATCGATCAGCTGCGGCGCGCCGGCGTGCAGGCCGTGCGCCGAGAGCACCTGCTGCGGGGTGCGGGCGGGAACGCCGGGAAAGCACGGCTCGCCGTCGGGGATGTGCACCTTCGGGGCGACCGAGAGCCAGAACGTGTCGTAGCGGTCCATGAACATGCCGAACACGCCGGGGCCGCCGATGACCGCGACCATGCCCGAGGTCACGCCGGCCTCGCGGCTCGCCGTCTCGAACGGGCAGCCGGCGGGATTCCACAACAGCGCCTTCGGATTATCGGGGGCGGGCGCGGTGGCCGCGACCTTGCTGGTCAGGATCAGCCGCCGCCGCTTCGGCGCGTTCGGCTGCTCTTCCTGGGAGTGACGGCCATGCACAACGAGGTCGGCGCGGTCGAGGGCTGCGGTGAAGAACCGCTTGTCGCCCTCGATCTTGAGATCGTCGGGCATCACGTTCCGCGCATTCGCCAGCCGGCCATCGGCGGAGACGATGACGAAGCCTTCGATGCGCAACGCCGGCACCAGGATTGTCGCCGGCGCTATTGCTGATCGACGGTGGTGACGACGCTGTTCACCGGGCGCGAGCTTACGGTCGGCAGCTTGACGTCCTTGGCGAGCTCCTGCTCGTATTGCGGCAGCACCGTTACCGGGAACTTGGCGCGCATCGCGACCACCTTGTAGCCGCCGGCCTTGAGCTGCGTCAGCAGCGTGGGCAGCGCTTCCGCGGTGTGCTTCTGGAAGTCGTGCATCAGGATGATGCCCTTGCCGAGCTTGTTCAGCTTCTTCATCACGGTGTCGATCACCTGCTGCGGCTTGCTCGCCTTGAAGTCGAAGGAGTCGAGGTCGCAGGAGAAGATCGCGATGTTGCGGTTGCCGAGATAGGTCACCATCTCCGGCGGATGCTGCAGCGCCGGGAAGCGGAAGAACGGCGAGGGTGAGGTCTCGAGCGCCCACTTGACTGCGGCGTAGCCGCGCTCGATCTCGTCCTTCTTCTGATCCTCGGTCAGCTTCTTGTTGTTCAGATTGGCGTGCGACCAGGTGTGGGCGCCGACCGTGTGGCCGGCGGCATAGACCTGCCGCAGGATTTCGGGGTGATAGGTCGCGTGCTTGCCGATCGGGAAGAAGATGCCCGTGGTGCATTCATCCGCGAGCGCCTTCAGCACTGCCGGCGTGTTGCCCGGCCACGGGCCGTCGTCGAAGGTCAGCACCACTTCATGGTCGCGCAGGAAGTCGAGCTGCTTGAAATGCTCGAAGCCGAAGCCCGGACCGCCGGTGGTGTCGATCTCGACCGTGCGGCCGACGCCCAGCGCGTTCGGGTTGTTGCAGGCGGCGCGCGCCGGCTGTGGCGGTTGCTTCGGCGGAACCGGGGCAGCGGTTGCGGTGGCCGGTGCCGGGGCTGCGGCGGCGGGCGCGGGAGCCGCGGCCGCTGGTGCTGCCGGTGCCGCAGTAGCGCCCTTGGCGGGCGACGTCTGCGACCAAGCTGCGCTCGACGCGAGCAACGATACGGTCCCCGCAAAAATCAGACCTGTCGCAATGCGCATGGCGTGTTCCCTGCTGCTCGCGCTCCCGGCGCCGGCATTGCCGCGACCGGGTCGCTTCGCCCCCAACCGATCGTACCCTAGTCGCAGTGGCGACGCCAAGGCAATGAACGTGGCGAGCGCGTGTCCAAAATCCTCGCCGGATCAGTTAATTCCGGGGATTATCGTCATATCTCAGGCGGCCGCCAATGCCCGTGCGATCCCGGTCTTGATGCGCGTGTCGTCGGGCGCAACCGACTCAGCGAAAACGTCGGCGATGTAGCCGTCGCGGCCGATCAGGTATTTGTGAAAATTCCAGCGCGGCACGTCCTTCGGCCGAGCCTCCGCCGCCCAGCGGTAGAACGGATGCGCGCTCGTTCCGCGGACGATTGCTTTCGCCGCGATCGGGAAGGTGACGCCATATTGATGCTGCGCGGTCTCGGCGATCTCGGTTGGGCCGCCGGGCTCCTGGCCGCCGAAGTCATTGGAGGGAACGCCAATGATGACGAAGCCGCGATCGCGGAATTCGGTCCAGAGTTGCTGCAGGCCGGCATATTGCGGCGTGAAGCCACAAAGCGAGGCCGTGTTCACGATCATCAACGGACGCCCGGCATAGTCGGCAAGTCTGATATCGCCGCCGCCAAGTGCCGGAAATGAGAAGGCGTAGGCGGTGATCCGGCTCATCGCGGGCTGCTCGGCATGCAGCGGGCGGGATGATGCGGCTGCGGCGATCGCGGTCACAATCAGTGTCCTGCGGTCCATCATGGTCTCGTCCCCGGAACAGATGTTCGTCGGGATCATAATCCGGCGGGGAGGCGCAGGCTTTCAAGAAGGCGTCATTGCCGGAAGCGGGTGGCCGGATGGCGCGAAGCCCAATCCGGGATCGATCGCCTCAACGCAGCGGCAGGATGAAGTCGGTGCCTTCGCCGGTCTCGCCCTGGTTCACACCGAGATCGGAGACGATGATCGATCCGCCGGTGCCGAGAGCTTCGCTGATCCGCGCCATCACGTCGGCCGGAATGGAGATGCGGTCGAGCGCCTCGGCCGGGGTGTTGGTCACCGGCTGCGGCTTGGCCTCGGCCACCGCTGCGGCCGCGATCTTGCGGCGATGCGAGGCACGCTCCTCGACATCGATGCGGGCGACGTTGCGGGTCGGCAGCGTCACCACCGACCAGCGCAGCAGGTTCGGATCGGTCTTGTCGGCTTGTGCGGTGAACACATGGGTGCCGAGCGGCCGGTCGCTTGCCGCGATCGTCACCGGCACCTCGAACAGCGGTGCAAAATTCTGCCGCACGTAGAGCTTGGAATCCTTGCGGCTGATGAACACCGCAATCTGGCCGCCGCGCTTCGGCACGTCGATCCTGGCGGTGCCCGGCAGCCGTGCCGGATCCTTCTTGGCGTCGGGTGCATCAGTTGCGGTCGCTGCCTCGGCGGGTTTGTCAGCGGCCTTCGGTGCATCGGTCTTCGGTGCATCGATCTTGGGTGCCTCGGCAACACCAGGCATGGCGGCGTCCGCCTTCGGCTCGTCGGCCTTGGCTTCCGCCTTCACCGGATCGCTTGCGGAGACCTCGCTCTTTGGCGTGTCGGTGCTGGCGGTGGTTTCGCCGACCGTGTTGTCATCTGTGGTCGGGTTGCTGTCGTGGCCGGCGGAATTGGTCTCGGCCGGCTTGTCGGCGGCGGCCGTCTCGGGCTTCACTGTCTCGGACTTGTCCGCTGCGATCTTCTCCGCGATGGCGTCGCGCGCCGTGGAAGAGGACGCATCGGACATCGTCGCTGACGCACTCGCTGCCGGCATCGCGCTGCTGGCGTCGGCGGTGTGGGTGTTGTCGCGCAGCGACGCGGCGGCATGGCCGACGCTGCTGCGCAAATCGAGACTGGACTGCTTGTCGGCGCCCTTGTCGCTCTTCACGCCGAGCGGCGCATCCATCTTCAGAATGTCGTCGGCAACCGGCTGCTGCGGCGCCACCTTCTGCGTCACCAGCAGCGGGTGCGAGAAACTCTCCGGCGAGATCGTGCCCGGCGTGACGAAGACGCGGGCACCCATCCGCGTCCAGTTGTACATCTTGACCGCGAACGACATCGGCATGCGGATGCAGCCATGGGACGCCGGATAGCCGGGCAGCACACCGGCGTGCATGGCAATGCCCGACCAGGTGATGCGCTGCATATAGGGCATCGGCGCGCCGCTATAGATGTTGGACTGGTGATACTTCTGCTTCTGGATGACGCTGAAGACGCCCATCGGGGTCGAATGCCCCTTCATGCCTGTCGACACCGGGCTCTCGGCATACAGGCCGTTGGCGTCGTAGATACTGACCCGCTGCTGATCGATCGAGACCGAGATGATCAGGGGACCCTGCGGCTTGCTGCCGGCCTCCTTCTCGATCGCCGGATTCTTCTTGGCTGTGCTGCGCTTCGGCTTTTGCCGGTGCGGCTGGGGCAGCGGCTCGTAGTCGCCGTAGAAGGCGGAGTCGCGGTTCCAGTAATAGAGCGCTGCATCGGCTTGCGTGGAGGCGGCGACGGTGCCGGCGGTCGTCAGAATTGCAAGCTGCCAGAACCGCTCATTCGCGAAATCAAAAATCGAAATCCGCCGTCCACCTGCGCGCATATTCCGAATCCCAGTCCAGACTACCTGTTGGTTGTCGCAGACGCACAACGCGTTCACCAGCGCAAGCGATCTAACCCTTCCGTGAGGGCGGTATTTTCGACGAAAGAGTAACAAAAAAGCCTCACAAGAGGTTAAAGCGCCGCGTTCGATCACCGAACTGTCAGCGCCTTCCTGTGCGGCGTTTGCGCACTACATAGGCGGGACCCACCCCGGAGACCTCAATGACATCGAGAACTGTGAGCTTGTGTGACCTGCGACGGTTGTCTCGCTGGGGATGCGCGGTGCTGCTGATGTTGCTGGCTTTGGGGCAGGCGGGTCCTGCGGTCGCGGCCGACGAGCCGGACCTGATCTTCCGCCGCTCCACCGTGTTCAAATGGGTGAGCCCCAACGATAAGCTCGCGACCTATGGCGTCGACGATCCCGAGGTCGAGGGTGTCGCCTGTCACTTCACGGTGCCGGAGAGGGGCGGCTTCAAGGGCTGGCTTGGCCTTGCCGAGGAAGTCTCCGATATCTCGTTGGCTTGCCGGCAGATCGGGCCGATCCGCTTCAAGACCAAGCTCGGCCAGGGCGACGACATGTTCAGCAAGCGCCGGTCGCTGTTCTTCAAGAAGATGCAGATCGTGCGCGGCTGCGACGCCAAGCGCAATGTGCTGGTCTACATGGTCTATTCGGACCGCCTGATCGAGGGCTCGCCAAAGAACTCGACGTCGTCGGTGCCGATCATGCCGTGGGGCGCAGCCGACGCTGCCGTGCAGAAGTGCGGCGAGTTCATTCAGTAGCTGGAGCAGGGGCTTGGCCCAGGCGGCTGAGGCGGCGGGCGAGCTAGCGCTCGGTTTGCCCGAACTGCTTCGCGCTGATGCCAACGGCCGGCTTGACCTTCGAGTCGCGGCAGCCGACGAGGCGGACCAGCTTCTGCGGCGCGCACTCATTGTCGCCCATCACATAGGCGCCTTGCTGCGGCATCGCGGCCGTCATCTGTTGCTGGCCGGATTTGCTCGCCGCGGATTCATTGCCAACACCGATGTTGCCATTGCCCACGACTGACATCCTTCGTTGGATCGGGAGGGATCAAGACAACGTGCCACCGCGAAGATGGTTGCACGGCGCCCAAATATGAGTCGGCCAAACCGTCGCCCGGTTCACGCCGCCCTTGCTGTGCTGCTTCTCCTCTCAGCAGAGGAAAGTTAACAAAGCGCGCTAGCTCGTTCAGTTTGCACGCATAATTGGCCCTCGCTCCGGCAGTGGCTAGGGTCCGGCATTGTCGCGCGAAGTTTTCAACAGCCTTTCAGCCACGCTCCTGTCGCTGAAATCATTGGTGTTTTCCGCCGAATGTTTCGTGGACCGCTGGTCGACGAAACAATTCCAGGTCCGACGAAACCATTTTCGGCTTGTTCCGCAGAACTCCGGAAACGGCAGATCGTTATCAGACCGTCACACAACGGCGCCGGATGCCGAGCGGAATAACGGAGACTGTCAGATGCGAACCATGAGCCTGATCCTCGCCTTCGCCTTTGTGATGGCCGGCTCGTCGATGGCAGGCTCGCCGGACAGCGGTTTGCCCGGGATCGGCACCTTCTCCTATAACGGCTCGCCGGTAGTCACCCCGGTCCCGATGGTGATGGCACAGGCCAACTGAGCGCGACGCAAAAAACAGAACTGCCGGTAAAGGCTCTCCCAATGGTGCTCCGTATCTGTTCCGCCGCGATGTTGGCATCGCTAGTCCTAATGGGGCCCTTGGCGGGCGCCGCGCAGGCCCAATCCCAGCTCCCCCTCGAATCGATGCAGATCCGCTCGCTGTACCGCGTGCCTGAACCGCGCGACGAGTTCGTGCGGCAATGCGCGCCCCATATGCTCGGCCGTTGGGCGCATCCCGAGGCCGTGTGCGGCTGCCTGCACGACCACGCCGCCGCGACCGTGGACGATCCCGACCTGCGCCAGGCGCTGCTGCGCGGCATCAGCGAGACCGGCGTGCCGACCATCGAGACCGATTGGGTGCCGCCGTCCAAGCAGGGCGAGATCGGCCCGACCTTCACCAAGATCGCCAAGCCGACCCTGCAATGCATGTTCGAGCCGGTCTCGAACTGAGCTGAGCATCAAAGCAATGAGGACCGCAGCGCCTCGCGACAGCGGGGCGTTTTACTTTTTGGCGAGGCGCGGCACGCAGCTGCGGGTCCGCACCACGCCGTTCTCGCTCAGCCTGGAGCCGACGACCTGCTTGATCTGCCCGGCCGGGCACGAGCCGTCATCGACAAGGACGCGCTGGCCGACCCGCAGATCGACGATGTCGCCCTCACGCATGTAGGACTGCTCTGCAGCGGCGGATTGAGCCATCGCGCCAAGAGCCGCGACGCTGACCAGCGCGACGAATCCCAAGCGCGGCATCGCGGCCTCCTTCACTTGTTCTGGATCTTGAGCCCGTCGGGGCCGACATTGATCTGAAGGCCTTCGGGCTGCTTGTTCGCCTGATAAAGATTGTAGCCGAGCATGCCTGCGATCACGACCAGCGCGGCGATCACGAGATACAGGACGTTGCGATTTGGCATCCGGTATCTCCGTAAGCTCGCACTGACTGAACGCGGGCGACCTTAGTCAGGTGACTGCGATTCTCCTAGAGCGCTGCGGCTTGGCGGATGGCTTGACCGATGTCTTGCGCGTCGCGCGCAGCGCAGCGAGCGTAGTCTTCGCCAGTCGTTCCGCCGACGCGACGAGTTGCGGAACCGGATGGCCGGAAAATCCCAGTACGAAGCCGGGCAGTGGCGGCGCGCGATGATAGGTCTCGGCGAGCAGCCAGCCGCCGACGCCGGCATTAGCCTTTGCCTGCGCGGCAATCAGCGGATCGGTCGCGGGATCGAGCCGCGCCACGAGGTGCAGGCCCTGCGAGGGCACGGGAACCGTGAGCTCGCCCTCCGATGCATTCGCAAGCGTCGACGCCAGGACGTCGCGCGCCTCGCGATAGAGTTTGCGCGATTTGCGCAAGTTGGCCGCGAAGGCGCCGGAGTTCAGCATGTCGGCGACCGCGCCTTCCATCAAAGTGGCGGGAAAGCGGTCGAGCGCGGCGCGCGCCGCCGTCACCGGGCCGATCAAGGCTTCGGGCAGGGCGCAATAGCCGATCCGCAATCCGGGAAACAGCGTCTTCGCAAACGTGCCCATGTAGATCACGCGGCGCAGATGATCGATGCCGGCGAGCGACAACAGCGGCGCGCCGTCGTAGCGGAACTCGCTGTCGTAGTCGTCCTCGAACACGAAAGCGCCGGCGTCCCGTGCCCAGTCGAGCAGCTCGAGCCGGCGCGGCATCGCCATTTGCACGCCGAGCGGAAACTGGTGCGAGGGTGTGACATAGGCGGCGCGCGCTTGCGGCGCGGACGCGCGCCCCTTGTCGATGCGCATGCCCGACATGTCGACCGGCACCGACACCGGACGATAGCCGCAATGCTCGATCGCGCGCCGTGCCGCCGGATAGCCGGGGTCTTCGCACCAGACCTGGTCGCCGGGCTTGAGGATCGCCCCGAGCACGATGCGCAGGACATGCAGCGTGCCGGACGCCAGCATGATTTGGTCGGGGTCGCAGCGCAGCCCGCGCGCCGACAGAAGATGGTCCGATATCGCCGCGCGCAGCTCGCTACTGCCGCGGGGATCGCCGTAATGCAGATGCTCGGACCCGAACGCGCGCAGCCTGCGGCCGGCAAAGGCGCGGAAGCGCTGCAGCGCGCGCTCGTCGATATGCGTGCAACCGAGCGACAGCGCATTGTGCTGCGGCGGCTCGATCGCGATCCTTGCGCGGCGCGGCGCGGCGGCCTGCGCCGGAATGCGCGCTGCGACGAAGGTTCCGGAGCCCGTGGTTGCCACCGCAAAGCCGTCGGCGATCAGCCGCTCATAGGCCGTGGTGACGGCGTTGCGACGGAAGCCGGTCTGCTTGGCGAGCGCGCGCGACGGCGGCAGCGGCTCGCCCGGCTTGACGAGGCCGCCGACGATCGCGCGGCACAGCGCCTGATAAAGCCGCTGCTGCGAGGCCGCGCCGGGGGTGACGTGCGGGCCGGCGAGGTCGAGCGGCAGCTCGGCCTTGCGCGCCGTGGGCTCCCGGGAATTGGTCGGAATTTTTCGCATGGAATTGGCACTATCGCAGACCAAATGAGCCGGTACAACTCTGGACAGATTCCAGATTTCGAAAGGCACCACCGTGACCGAAGGCGCATCCGCTCCGTCCTACCCCATGTCGTTCCGCAACCGGGTGAAGCGGCGCCACGACCGCGGTTTCTACGACCACGCCACCGTGCACAAGATCCTCGACGCCTCGATGCTGTGCCACGTCTCCTACGTGATCGACGGCCAGCCCTATTGCACGCCGACCTTCTTCTGGCGCGAGGGCACCAGGCTCTACTGGCACGGCTCGAGCGCGAGCCGGATGCTGGAGAACCAGTCCGAAGGGCAACGCGTGTGCCTGACGGTCGCCCATCTCGACAGCCTGGTGCTGGCGCGCTGCGGCTTCAACCACTCGGCCGACTATCGCGCGGTGATGGCGTTCGGGTCAGCCTATCTCGTCACCGACCCCGCAGAGAAGGAACGTGCGATCGTCGCGATGGTCGACCGCTTCTTTCCCGAGCGCACCGCGAGCCTGCGTGCCAGCAACAAGCAGGAGATCAAGGCGACCTCGTTCATCGCGATGGAGATCGAGGAGGCCTCGGCGAAAATTCGCGCCAAGGGCGTCGCCGACGATGACGAGGATTACGAGTTGCCGATCTATGCCGAGCGCATTCCGGTGCGCACCGTGCTCGGCGTGCCCGAGCCGTGTCCGCGGCTGCTCGACGGCGTGACGCGGCCGAAGACGCTCGATGGTTATTCGGAGGGCCGGCTGCTCGAAGATGCATTGCGGGATGCCTATTTTGCGCGATACAAGGCGGAGTGAAATCGGGCTACGTTGCGGCTCCCGCCTGATCTGTTTTCCCGATGGAGCCAAAGCATGACTGCCGAGACGCAACAACGAATCCTTGCCGCCGTTGACGAGGGATTCGATGCGCAGCTTGCGACGACGCAGGCCTTTGTCGCGATCCCTTCGACCCGCGGCGCCGAGGGGCCGTGCCAGGACATGATCGGCGATCTCCTGCGCGAGCGCGGCTACGAGGTCGACGACTGGCACATCAATCTCGACGAACTGAAGGACCTGCGCGGCTTCGGCCCGATCGAGCATGATTTCTCGAAGGCGCGCACGGTGGTCGGCACCTACCGTCCGGCCACCAATGCCGGCAAATCGCTGATCCTGCAGGGCCACTGCGACGTCGTGCCGACCGGTCCGCTCGAGATGTGGGAGACGCCGCCGTTCTCGCCCGTCATCAAGGACGGCAGGATGTACGGCCGCGGCGCCTGCGACATGAAGTCCGGCACCATCGCCGCGCTCTATGCGCTGGATGCGATCAGGAAGGCCGGCCTGAAGCCGACGGCGCGGATTCACTTCCAGTCCGTCATCGAGGAAGAGAGCACCGGCGTCGGCGCGCTCTCGACCTTGCAGCGCGGCTATCGCGCCGATGCCTGTTTCATCCCGGAGCCGACCAACGGCACGATGATCCGCTCGCAGGTCGGCGTGATCTGGTTCCGCCTGAAGGTGCGCGGTTTCCCGGTGCACGTGTTCGAAGCCGGCGCCGGCTCGAACGCGATCATGGCGGCGTATCATCTGGTGCACGCGCTGGAGCAGCTCGAGATCGCCTGGAACGAGCGCGCCAAGGCCGACCGCCATTTCAAGGACGTCAATCACCCGATCAATTTCAATCCGGGCATCATCAAGGGCGGCGACTGGGCCTCCAGCGTGCCGGCCTGGTGCGACGTCGACTGCCGCATCGCGGTCTTGCCGGGCTGGTCGATCGCCGAGTGCCAGAAGGAGATTCTGGCTTGCGTGTCGGCGGCGGCGCGCGATCATCGCTTCCTCTCCAACAATCCGCCGCAGATCGAATGGTCGGGCTTCCTGTCGGAAGGTTACGAGCTGGTGAACTCCGAGGCACCGGAAGCCGCCTTCGCCAAGGCGCACCAGGTCGTCTATGGCGGCGCGGTGGAAGACCGCGCCTTCACCGCGCTGACCGACACGCGCTTCTACGGTTTGAACCACAACATCCCGAGCCTCTGCTTCGGCGCCACCGGCGCGGCGATGCACGGCTTCAACGAATATGTCGAGCTGGAGTCGCTACGGAAAGCGACCAAGGCGATGGCGCTGTTCATTGCGGAATGGTGCGGCGTGGAGAAGGCGTAGCCAAAGTCTGCGCCCCTCACTCAGTATTGCGGGCGATAGCGCAACAAATCCGGTGTCGTCCCGGCGAAGGCCGGGACCCATACTCCGCAGCGGATGTTGTGATCGGGACTCGTCCTTGCAGCGCTGCAGATCAATCAAGATTTGTGGTTATGGGTTCCGGCTCCGTGCGCAATCGCGCACTCGGCCGGGACGACGCTGAAGGCTCAACGCTCTGCCCACAACGCCTTCACGATCGCATCGAGCCCATCGGTCAACGCCGCGGGGCCGGGCTGCAGGATGATGGGCGACTTGATCTCGACGATGCGGTCGTTGCGCACCGCCGGGATGTCGCGCCAGCCCTCACGCTTGCGGATGCGGTCGGGCACGACCTTCTTGCCGCACCAGGACGCCAGGATCACGTCGGGCATCGCCACGCGCACGGCGTCAGGCGTGACGATGCGATCCTTGGCCGCCTGGTGCGCGCGCAGATGCGGCAGCGCATCGGTGCCGCCGGCGATCTCGATCAGTTCGGACACCCAGCCGATGCCGCTGATCAGGGGATCGTCCCATTCCTCGAAATAGACCTTTGGCCGCGGTGCCGGACGCGGCGTTGCGGCGATCGTGGCCAGCCGTTGTTTGAGGTTTTGTGCGAGCCGGTCGGCGCGGTCGGCGGCACCGACCATCGCGCCCAAGGTGCGGATCATCGCGAGGATGCCGGCGACGTCGCGCTGGTTGAAGACGTGGACGGCGACGCCGGCGCGCACGAGATCGCCCACGATGTCGGCCTGCAGATCGGAGAAGGCGAGCACCAGATCGGGGTCGAGCGCGAGGATATTTGGCATGTCGGCCGAGATAAACGCCGAAACGCGCGGCTTCTCGCGGCGGACCTGCGGTGGCCGCACCGCATAGCCGGAGACGCCGACGAGGCGGTCCTGCTCGCCGAGCAGATAGAGCGTCTCGACCGTCTCTTCGGTCAGGCAGACGATCCGGCGGGGAGGGAAGTCGCGCATATCAGGCGGTATGCAGGCTCGGAGGCATATTGTCACTGATGTCATGACGTCATTCGCGCCATTACCTCAGACGTCATTGCCGGGCCCGCTCGGGCAATCCATCATGCCGATACCAACCTCGAAGAAGGCCACAAAGCAGGGAGTGCCCATGACGCCGCTCGAAAAGATCCAGTCGATGAAGATGCCGTTTGCGGAACTGAAGGGCGTTACCTTCATCGAGGCTGATCAGGACCGGGTGGTCGCGAAAATGGTGGTGCGGCCGGACCTCTGCACCCTTCGCAACACGATCCATGGCGGCGCGGTGATGGCCTTCGCGGACTCGGTCGGCGCCGCTGCGACCGTGATCAACCTGCCTGAGGACGCCAAGGGCACCACGACGCTGGAGAGCAAGACCAACTTCATCGGCGGCGCCAAGGAGGGGACGACCGTGATTGCGACCGCAACACCGGTTCACCGCGGGCGGCGGACCCAGGTGTGGCAGACCAGGCTGGAGACCGAAGACGGCAAGCTGGTCGCGGTGGTGACCCAGACACAGCTGGTACTATGATGGGGCGATAATGTGATTTGCCAATCACCGCATGCCTTAATTGAATGAATCTCAACGCTTGAATTTTATGGTGCGTCGCACAATATAGGAGTTGCTAGGGACTCGACGCCTCCTCGAGGGCTACCAAGAGGAGTATGAAATGAACTATGATTCCATTCGTCCGACGCCCGCCAAGGGCACCGTGCGGACGTTGAGCCAGCAGGAAGAGCTTCCTCTGCTGCGCGATCACCTGCTGCGGCTGGATCGCGCCAGCCGTCATGATCGTTTTCATGGCTTCATCGACGACAGTTTCATCCGCCGCTACGCCGAGCGCTGCGCCAATGACGGCACGGTCATCATCGCCTACTTCGAGGACGGCGTGGTCCGCGGCGCGGCCGAATTGCATCCGCCGGAGCAATCACCGGATGCCCAGCCCGAGATCGCCTTCAGCGTCGAGCGGTCGGCGCGGCGGAAGGGCGTCGGCAGCACCCTGTTCCGCAAGCTGATCGCCGAGGCGCACGCCAAGGGGTACGGCAGCCTGCGCATCACCACCGGCGCACAGAACGATGCGATGCGGGCGCTCGCCACCAAGTTCGGTGCCCAGTTGACCTTCCGTCACGGGGAATCGACCGGCAGCATCGACCTGACCGAGCAGCAGCAGCCCGAAGCGGCGCCAGCTGTCGCCGCGGTGACGCCGGTCGAGGCTGCGCGCGCGATCGTCGACATGAACCGCGCCTATTGGCGCATGGTGATGCAGATCTCCGGCTGGGGCCGGGCGGCCTGAGTCGGTAGCGTTTCCAAGCGAAGTGGATACCGCTTCGCGTGAGGGAAACGCGTCGAACAAGAATCTCGGATCAAACGAAAAGGGCAATCCATTCAACGGATTGCCCTTTTTCTTTCAGCAATTGGATGGTGCGTCTCAGGTGCCGGTGCGCTTGTCGGTCGCAAAGCGGCGAACCACGCGGCGCTCGACTACCACGGAGCGCTGCGCGCCCTGTTCGCCGGCGATGACGCGGGTTGCCGTGCCGGTGCGGGCACTGACGCGCGCGGTCTTCTTCACCTCTGCGAGCACATCGTCATAGGGCAGCCCCATCAGGGCCGACGCGATCTCGGCCTGGGCCTCCACGTCATCGGTGATGCCGATGGCGGCGAAGATTGCTTCTTCCAGCGTCGGCGGATCATGCCGCACGCGCCGGGTGCCATACTTGGTATTCCAGTCTCCGCTCATCGCCGCCTCATCTTTGAATCGCGGGAGATACGTAAGGTCCCCAATGTTGCATTGCAATATGAATGTGAGATGGCAATCCAGCCATGCAGCTAGAGTCTCTCAATCTTGTGAGCGTCATAAAGTTCGATCGTGGTCGCTGCGGCCGCGAGGGATTGCAGCGAGAGGACGAAATCGCGTGACGCCGGGACCGCGAAATGCGCCGCCAGCGCGGCGCGGTCGGCCCATTGCTCGAAGAACACCAGTCTGAGCGGATTCTCCAGTCGACATGGACTGCGTGCGAGATGCAGCCGGGCTCGGAGCGAGAGCGATGCACGTGCTCGAGGCTCAGCCGCCGTGCCTCGTCGAACGAGTCGGGGCGGGCGGTGACGCTGCCGGTGACGACGATCATGATATCCCCCTTCAATGCGCGATGAAGCCAAGTCATCATCGCGCTTTAGGTTCTTGTTTGAGCGTGATCTTTTCGGAAAACCGCTTCGCACTTTTCCGGATCATGCCCTACGGGGTGGCTTCTGCCCCGGATGCACTCATCTGTTGCTGCGGCCAGCGCTTCAGCGCGGCGCGACCGGCATCGGTCAGCACATAGATGCCGCGCTCGGCGCGATCGAACCAGCCATAGACATTATGCAGCAGGATCTTGCCGGCGTCGGGAATATCCGCGCGGAGGTCGCGCACCCGCCGCGGCCCATCCGAAAGCGCACAGGCGCAGGCCAGCGCCTGCTGCCGGTAGGCGGTCATGATCGGCGCCCGCGTCGATCCTCCCATCGCGGGATCGCCCTTGCGCTTCCGGTGCTCGGCGATCAGCCGTGAACGCTTCTTCGGATTGCGGCGGGGTGCCGCGGTCGGCGGCGGCACCAGCACCTCGACGTCGCCGCGATCGGTGACGCCGAGCATGCCGAAGCCGAGCCGCCGGCACAGATTGCGATAGCGCGCGTCGCTCTCGCGGCCCTTGCCGCGGGCCGACACCTTTGCCGCGATCCAGACCTCGTCGGCGGCGCCGGCGCGATCGACCGCCTGCAGGATCAGTTCGAGATTGAAGGCGAGCTTGAGTTCACCGATCACGACGACAGGTGGATCATCGCCGCTCAGCGCCACGAGATCGCAGCCACCGATCTCGCCCTTCACCGTGAAGCCGAGCTTTTCCAGGAAGCGTTTGACGGGCAGATAAAGCGTGGTTTCCAACAGGCAGGCTCCTGCGGCATGAGCCGCGACTCGGTGCGCCAGCATAGCGCGGAATTGCGCCCGCCGAGGCGGATGGAATTTGCCCAAGGCACGGCCGAGCGGCTATGGTCGGAACCGGGACCAGGCGCAGCTCATGATCCGGAACGGGCTCTATCACATCACCGTCGAATTTCTCGACGGCGTCTCTGGCGGCAACCAGGGCGTCATGGTGCTGCGCGACGGACAGATGCGCGGCGGCGACTCGTTTTTCTTTGCCTACGGCAGCTACACCGCAGCCGACGGCAAGTGGAAGGGCGAGGTCACCAACGAGGAGCATTCGCCGACCTATGGCGAGCGCCCGGTGTGGGAACGCAAGGTGGTCACGATCGGATTTACCGGCACCTATACCGACCAGACCGCCGAAGGTGACGGCATGGCGCTCGCCGGCAAGCAGAGCATCCGCTTCAGGTCGAAGCTGCGGCTGCTGGTTGCGGACTAAACCCGTCCGTTGACCGGCAGCAGCGCGCCGGTGACGGCGCTAGCGGCATCGCTGGCGAGGAACAGGATCACGTCGGCGAGCTCTTTCGGCGTCACCCATTTGGAGATGTCGGCCTTCGGCATCGCGGCGCGGTTGGCGCCGGTGTCGATGATCGAGGGCAGCACCGCGTTGACCGTGACCTTGCCCTTGAGTTCCGCGGCGAGCGACTCGGTGAGGCGATGCACGCCGGCCTTCGAGGCGGCGTAGGGACCCATGCCGGAGGCGGCCTGCAAGGCACCGAGCGCGCCGATATTGATGATCCGGCCGGCGCCCGATTTGGTGAGATGCGGGATGGCGGCGCGCGAGGTGTTGAGCGCCGTCATCACGTTCATCGCATACATGCGCTGCCAGGTCGCCGGATCGCCGTCGCCGACCGCCTCGAAGGTAAAGCCGCCGGCGATGTTGATCAGCCCGTCGAGCCGGCCGAAATGCGCGGCCGCCTTGTCGATCGCGGCGGTCGCCTGCGCAGTGTCGGTGAGGTCGACACCGCCCAACTCGATATGGTCGGCCGTCGCCGCAAGCGTTGACGCGGCATGATCGACGCCGGCGACGCGCGCGCCGCGCGCCAGCGCCTCCGTGGCGACCACTTTGCCAAGCGCGCCGAGGGCGCCCGTGATGACGATGGCTTTTCCGTGCATGGCGGTCTCCGCATTCGCGAGCAAACGAATGCCCACTATGATCAGGCGGAATTCATTTGCAATGCCGCCAATTTCGCCGCCTACTGCGCGTATTTATCAATTCATTCGCCTCAAGGATGTTTGCGATGCCGACACCCAGACCGTGCGAAACCCATCTCGATGTCGTCAGGTTCGGACACAAGCTGCCGCACTTCGCGGATGCGCTGCGGCATCAGCGCAAGATCAAGCTGGTGGCGCTCGGATCGTCGTCGACCGCGGGCGCCGACAACATCCTGCCGTTCCCGCCGCGGCTCGAGATGCTGCTGCGGCAACGCTTCTTCGGCCGGATGATCGACGTGATCAATCGCGGGATCGGCGGTCAGGAGGCGCCGGAGGAATATTCGCGCATCGAGTCCGACGTGACGGCTGAGGCGCCGGTGCTGGTGATCTGGCAGGTCGGCACCAACGCCGTCTACAAGAGCTACAATCCGGCCGAGGTGCGCGCGACGCTGGAGGCCGGGCTCGACGTGCTCGCAGCGCTTCCGCTTGACGTGGTCGTGATGGATTCCCAGTACACGCAGGCGATCGTCGGCACGGAAGCTGCGCTCAATCTCGCCAACGTGATCATGCCGATGATCGCCGAAGTGGCTGCAAGCAAGAAGGTGAATCTGTTTAGCCGGTTCGCGCTGATGAAGCACTGGACCGATGACGGGATTCCACTCGCCGAGCTCGACGATGGCGGGCAGCTTCATACCAGCGAATGGGCGACCAATTGCGTGACCCAGTCGCTGTTCGGCGCGATCGACGACGCATTGAAGCCGGAGGCGATCACGTAAGCCCAACAACGTCGGCCCGACTACGTAAGACTACGGGGTAGGGCCTGTTGGATAAAATTTGCAGCAGTTCTGTAAGTCGTTCGCAGAACCCTTTCCGTAGAAGCGGAACTCCAGCCAAGGCAGGGGTTATGCGAATGGGAAATCTTCCGGATCACGGTTTACCGCTCGTTCAGCTTAAGGAGCAGCGGCGCGATCTCGTGGTGGCGCTGCAAAACCGCAAGGGACCAGTGGGCAGCTGGGAATTGATGCAGATCGCAGCGATCCAGCAGGCGATCTCGGCGTTCGAGGATGTGATTGCCGACCTCGATGCGGAGCTCGAGCTCGAGGCCGCAGCGGCCTGAGCTTCTTTAGTTCAGCCGCGTTTTCTTCACGCGAACCGGTGTGCACGTCGCTCGAAAAGTCGGGCGAACGGATCAGGCCTGCAGATAGCGGCCTTCGAGCGCCTGGCGCTCGGCCTGGCCGAGCCCGAGGCCTTCGCGGAAATAACCGTCGAGGCTGCCATAGTCGGCATCGATCGCCTCGAATGCAGCCTCCAGAAATGCCGCGCGCACGGTGCCGAGCACCTGCTTGACGTCGTCAGGCAGCTCGGTGCTATGGGCCGGGTCGCGCTTGTAGAACTGATTGGTCAGGAGATAGTCATCCGCGATCACCTGATCGGACACTCCGAGCGCGTGCAGGATCAGCGCGCAGGCAAATCCGGTGCGATCCTTGCCGGCGGTGCAGTGGATCACGAGTGGCGCCCGGTCTTCCAGCAGATGAGCAAACAGCGTGCGGTAGCGCGCCGTGTTGTCCTGCACATAGCCCCGGTAGGAGTCCTGCATCACGTCGATCGCATCGGCTTCCGAGAGCTGACGGTTGCTGGCGATCTCGCGCAGCGAAGCCACCACGGTCGGCTCGACCGGAAGTGAATGCACGGTGACGTCGCTCATGCCGCACAGCGCCTCGGCGCGCTCGGCGACGCCGCGGAAATCGAACGCGCTCCTGACCCCGAGCGAGCGCACTACGGCAATGTCCTGCTCGGTGAGGTGCGCAAGATGGTTGGAGCGGAAGATCTGGCGCCAGCGCACCGTCCGCCCGTCGCGCGTCTGGTAGCCGCCAAGGTCGCGAAAATTGCTGGCGCCGGCGAGATTGAGATGACGGGCAGGGGCTTCGGACATCGGGCGGGCCTGTTGCAGCTGATGAGGTCTTGGCGCAGGAATAGCGGCGCAGACAGGTCTATAACCGGCCCGTTGGGGGGAGAATATGACTTATCGCGGGGGCGCCATTGTCATCGGCGCAATTCTTTTCGAGCTCTTTGGTTCCTCGAACGTGTCGGCGCAGTCCGCCTTCCGGAATTATCATTGCGCTGACGGCACGCAGTTCATTGCCGGGTTCTTCAACGGGGATACGCGCGCGCATCTGCAACTCGACGGCAAGGCGGTGACGCTGAAGAAGCGCCTGTCGCTGACTGGCACGCGCTACAAGGGCGGCGGGGTCACGCTCGAGATCAGCCGGGCCGGGCTTGCCAGGCTCCGGCATGCGAGGCGGCCGGCGACGGCCTGCGAGCTGGCATAAAAAAGGGCCGAAACGCTCGCGTTCCGACCCTTGTTATTCTGCTGCTGTCTGACGTTTTTGCGTCGCGCCCCTCGATCGCATCTGCATCAGTGATCGCGGCCTGGCTTGGCGTCGTCGATGGCCGCCTGATGGTACCAGCTCTCGCTGCAGGCCGAGGTCTCGACCTCAGCGGCGAGTTCGAGCGCGGTCCGCGCCTCGCCGTAGCGGCGTCCGCCGAGAGCCGCGCGGCCCCCTGCCGGGAATTGATAGATTGTTGCCGATCCCTGGATCGGTCCTTGGTTTTGGCCCGTGGTGATCATGTCAAAGTCTCCTTTGGCCGGAGCGAGCCTCCATGGTGCGCCCGACTCATTCGCGTGTGGTTACCGAGTTTTCGATATCGGCCCGGGCTGGGCGGGGTGCAAGTGACCAAGAAATAGTCATTGTTTGGTCAATTCGTGGGCAGATTCGGGTTTGCTTCCTGTGAGGCAGGATGCAGCTGACCAACGCTTGAGCCGCGACGATGGTTGCGGGGCACCCGATCGTTCGACACGAACTGTCACATGGCCCTGCCGCCGCATTAAGCGGCAGGCGATGCCGTAGCCGAATTTGCTGCAGAAACGGGCGGTGGAGGGCGCCGGGAGAAGATTTTGACTGACCGCGGCGCATGCCAGCCGCGCTGCTATGTCGCAGAAAAAAATGCGATCTCCGCTGTGGACATCCGCGGCCGGGCGGCCGCCGCAGTGCAGCGACTGGCATTTTAATTGCTTAGTAAGAGCCGGCCGATGGTGGCCGGGTACGCGTGCGGCGGCCGACTGGCTTTCGGTTCCTCACGGTTTTGCATCATCAACAGAGAGGTTCAATGACCAAGTACAAGCTCGAGTATATCTGGCTCGACGGATATACGCCGACGCCGAGCCTGCGCGGTAAGACGCAGATCAAGGAATTCGCGTCGTTCCCGACCCTCGAACAGCTTCCGCTGTGGGGTTTTGACGGTTCGTCCACCCAGCAGGCTGAAGGCCACAGCTCTGACTGCGTGCTGAAGCCGGTCGCCTGCTATCCCGACGCCGCGCGCGAGAACGGCGTGCTGGTGATGTGCGAAGTCATGATGCCCGACGGCAAGACGCCGCATGTCTCGAACAAGCGCGCCACCGTTCTGGATGACGAAGGCGCCTGGTTCGGCTTCGAGCAGGAATACTTCTTCTACAAGGACGGCCGTCCGCTCGGCTTTCCGGAAGAGGGTTATCCGGCGCCGCAGGGCCCGTACTACACCGGCGTCGGCTACAAGAACGTCGGCAGCGTCGCCCGCAAGATCGTCGAAGAGCATCTCAATCTCTGCCTCGCCGCCGGCATCAACCACGAAGGCATCAACGCCGAAGTGGCGAAGGGCCAGTGGGAATTCCAGATCTTCGGCAAGGGCTCCAAGACCGCCGCTGACCAGATGTGGATGGCCCGCTACCTGATGCTGCGCCTCACCGAGAGCTACGGCATCGATATCGAATTCCATTGCAAGCCGCTCGGCGACACCGACTGGAACGGCTCGGGCATGCACGCCAACTTCTCGACCAAGTACATGCGCGAAGTCGGCGGCAAGGAGTACTTCGAGAGCCTGATGAAGGCCTTCGATAAGAACCTGATGGATCACATCGCCGTCTACGGCCCGGACAACGACAAGCGCCTGACCGGCAAGCACGAGACCGCGCCCTGGAACAAGTTCAGCTACGGCGTGGCTGACCGTGGTGCGTCGATCCGCGTGCCGCACTCGTTCGTCAACAACGGCTACAAGGGCTATCTGGAAGACCGCCGCCCGAACTCGCAAGGCGACCCCTACCAGATCGCCTCGCAGATCTTGAAGACGATCTCCGAGGTTCCGACCGGCGCCAAGGCTGCGGCTTAAGTGGCTGCGGCCTAAGCTGCTATCGGACCCGGATGGAGCCATCCGGTACCGCAAATCGGGTCCGCCAGGGCGACAGTCTTGGCGGACCTTCGCGATTTAGCGATACCCTTTGCAGGTGGCGTACCGCCGAAACCGGTTTCGCTGCGTTATGAACCGCGCTAGATAACGGGTGCATGTTGGCTGCCGGGGACGCGGCGCTTGTTTGAGGGGTTTTACAAGGTCCGGTTCGAACTCGGCGGCGCCGTCGGCCGCAGCGTGATGTATGTCGGCGACGGCAAGATGTTGGGCGGCAACTCGGCGTTCGCCCATATCGGCACCTACGAGAAAGCCGGCGACGAGGTCGCAGTCGAGATCCAGACCGTCCGCCACAATCCCGATCCGAACTACCGCGCGATGGCCGGTACCGATGATGCCACGCTGATTGCCAAAGGCCGGCCGGACGGCGAACTCTATCGCTTCAAGGGCGAGCTGAAGGAGCTGCCCGGCGTGCCGTTCCAGTCGGTGATGACGCCGATCACCGGGGAGGACATCCCGATCGCCGGCGGGGTCGGCGAGGGTGGCGTCATCAACGGGCTCTATTCGATCCACATCCGCGTGCTCGATGGGGTCGACGGCGGCCTCACCGGCGTGATGCTGCTGAACAATGGCCGCATCCTTGGCGGCGACGCCTTCTTCTACTATCTCGGCACCTACACCTCCGAGAAAGGCCGCTGGAAGGGCCAGATTCTCAATCAGGAGCACACTTCGGCGATGGGCGAGAATCCGATCTTTGGCGGCCACGAGGTCGGCATCGGCTTTGCAGGCACTTGCGACGCCGATGGCGCCGTGCTGGAGGCGACCGCGCTTGCCGGCAAGCGCAGCCTGCGCCTCACGGCCGCGCTCAAGCTGATGCGGCGGGCATAGGCCATATGGGCAATTCGGTTCGCGTTCTTTCGACGCTGGCGCTGAAGGGCGCGGTCGCGCGGCTTGCCGAGGCCTATCAGGTGGCAAGCAGTGTCCGGATCGACGCCGATTTCGCCCCGACGCTGGCATTGCTCGAACGCCTGCGCGGCGGCGAGGGCGCCGACCTCGTGATCCTGACCCGCGAGGGCCTCGATGAAATGATCGGCGAGGGCCGCGTTGCGCGGGAGAGCGCAGTGGATCTTGCGCGCTCCTATGTCGGCGTCGCGGTGAAGGCGGGGGCCGCGCATCCCGACATCGCGACTGAAGCCGCGCTGCGTGCGGCGCTGCTCGGTGCGCGGGCGGTGGCCTATTCGCGGCTCGGCGCCAGCGGCATCCTGTTCGCGCAGCTGATCGAGCGTCTCGGCATTGTGGAGGCGATCAACGCGCGGGCGGTGATCGTTCCGAGCGGCTTCACCGCGGAGAAGCTCGTCAGCGGCGACGCCGATCTTGCAATCCAGCAGATCAGCGAGTTGAAGCAGATCGACGGCATCGAGGTCGTCGGGCCGATTCCGCTGGATTTGCAGGTCCCGGCAGTGTTCTCCGCCGGCCGCATGGCAGCGTCGCAGCGCGCAGCGGCCGCCGATCATCTGCTGCGCTATCTGTCGTCGGCTGATGTTGCGCCGGTGCTGCGCGAGACCGGGCTCGAGCCTTGAATTCGCCCGCACCGCGACGCAACCTGCTTGTCATGTTCAAACCACTTCAAGCGATTGTCTTTGCTGCGGCGCTGGCCGCGCCCGTGCTTGCCCACGCGCAATCGGCCGACCTCGTGCTGTGCGACCGGCTCGCCGCCGATCCCACCGATCCCGACAAGCCGGCCGACGTGAAGGGCGTGCCCGATGTCGCGTCGGCCGACATCGCGACCGCGATCAAGTACTGCGCGGTGGCGGCGAGATCGTCGCGCCGGGCGATGTACGAGCTCGGCCGGGCCTATGCCGCCAACCGGCAGACCGCGGAAGCCGCAAGCGCCTGGCGCAAGGCGGCCGACAAGGGCTCGACGTCGGCGATGGTCGAGCTCGGCGTGCTCTACGGCAACGGCACCGGCGTTGCCAAGGACGAGGCGCAGGCCCGCAAGTTGTTCGAGCGCGCGGCGCAGGCCGGCAACGCGCGCGGCGTCAGCAACCTTGCGGCGCTCGGCGGCGGGGCGGCGGCTGATCCGGCACGCGCGCGCGAATTGCTTGCCAGGTCCGCCGAGACCAATGCCGAAGCGCAGTACCAGCTCGGCATGATGCTGGCCGAAGGCAAGGGCGGCGCGCAGGACGATGCCGGCGCGCGGGCGCTGTTCGAGAAGGCCGCCGCGCAGAACCATCCGGGCGCGCTGGAGCGGATGGGCGCCTTTGCGCAGGCCGGTCGCGGCGGGCCGAAGGATAGCGATGCCGCAAAAGCCTATTACGAGCGGGCGGCGGCGCTCGGCGATGAGGATGCCAAGAAGGCGCTGGAGCGGGCCCGCTGTCCCTATGTCATCAAGGACAAGCGCGGCAACGCCGTGACCAATCTGTGCTTCTAAGCACTGGAACGCTCGCCGCGGCATGTCGTTGACATGCGAAAGGCATTGGCGAGGCGTTGCGATGATCCGCAAACTAAGTTCCGGCGAGTACCGGCTGTATTCCCGCAAGGTCAATCCGAAGACCGGCAAGCGCCGCAATCTCGGCACCTTCAAGTCGCGCGCGGCGGCGGAGAAGCACGAGCGCGACGTGCAGTATTTCAAGCGCCACTAGTTCGGACGTTGCGCGACTAAGGCGCTGGGCAGGCCGCGCCGGTCTTCACCCAGGCCTCGACCAGCGCGCCGGCCTGCGCCTGCGTGCCCGGTGCCGGTGCGCGGCCGAAGCCGGGATGCCAGGCCCAGCCCACCAGCGTGTCCTTGCCGGTATGCTCGATCAGCTCCTCGACCTTGCGGCCGCCATTCCGCGCGGGGTCGCGGATTTGTGCGCAGATCTCGCCGACGGTCTTGCCGGCCCATGCCATCTCGCGCGGCGCAAGGTGCCATTCCGGGTGGCCCGGCACCCGACCGGGATCGAAATTGGCGTGCTGGTGACAGATCGAGCAGCGCATGGCGTCCTTGCCGTGGCCGTCGGCACCGCGCGTCACCGGTGGCTGATGCATGCGGCTGACATCGCCCTGCCGCGGGCTGTCGCCGGCGGGATGGCAGTTGGTGCAGCGCGGATGCGTCAATACCTTGCCGAGCTCGGTGAAGATCGCCGCCGAGCGCTGCTCGACGTTCTCGATGCCGGCAAAGCTTTCCGGCGAGGCGAGGGCGTGGCTCGCGCTTTCCGACGCCGCGTAGCCTGCGCACAGGCTGGTCGCGAGCGCCGTCAGCACTGCAACGATCCGAAACCGCATTTCCGATGGCATTGCTTGCACGCTTACTTGCTGGCGGTCAGATAGCGTTTGGAATCGGCGAGGATCACGTCGCGCACAGCCTGGTGATACTTGATGTAGCCGGTGCAGCGGCACAGATGGCCGTCGAGCGCATCCGCAATGACGCTCTCGAGCTGGTCCCGTGCCACCGGCGTCTTTGCCAGCCGTTCGAGCAGCACCTGGCCCTCGTTGAGGAAGCCGGCCGTGCAATAGCCGCACTGGAACGCGAAGTGGTCGATGAAGGCGCGCTGCAACGCCGAGAGCTCGCCGTCCCTGGCGTGGCCCTCGACGGTGCGGATCGCCTTGCCGTCGAAATTCGCGGCCGGTACCACGCAGGTCGGGGTGGTGTAGCTGGTGCCGTCGGGATTATCGATGATGACGGCACAGCTCAGGCATTGCGCGGCGCCGCAGCCGAACTTGGTCCCGGTCATCCCGAGCATTTCCCGAAGGAAATCGTTCATCGAGAGGTCGTCGCGGACCTCGATCGGGCCGTGCTTCTGGCCGTTGATGGTGAGGTTGAGCGTCGTCACGCCAGCGCTCCCTTGAGCAGGCTTGTTGTCACCGGCAGAGAGCGGAAGCGGTGGCCGGTCGCATCGTTGATCGCGTTGAGCAGCGCCGGCACGATCGGGATCATCACCACCTCGGCCATGCCCTTCGGCGGCTCGTCCGGCGTCAGTGGCGGCAGCATCTCGATCTCAAGATCGTGCAGCGGCAGATCGGAGCCGCGCGCGATCAGGTACTGGCCGAGATTCCACTGCCCGTTGCCGGGCCCGCCTTCGAACGGCGGCAAAGTTTCCAGCAGCGCGTAGCCGACGCCCATGGCGAACCCGCCATGCGACTGGCCGAGCACCACTTCGGGCACCAGCGCCTGGCCGCATTCGAACACGCTGTAGGCCTTGGCAATGCGCAAGCTGCCGGTCGTGCGCTCGATCTCGACGCGGACCAGCGTGCCGCACATCGAGGTGTAGGCGGTGCCGATCCGGTTGTTGTCGGTCGGCGGGAATTTCACGCTTGTTCGGTCGATCCGCTCGAATTGGCTCCGGCCACGACGAACAGCGAGCGCGTCGATCTCGGCGCGGTACTGTTCGCCGAACAGGGGGAAGCGCGCGCGCGACCAGGCCCAGCGCGAGAAGCTGTGCGCGATGGCGCCGGTGACGAAGCCGCGCGCATGCGCGGTCGCGGCAAGCTTCGGCAAGGGTAGCGGCGCGAGATCGTCGAGCGCCAGCTGGCCATCCTTCCAGTGCGCCTGGTCCCATTGGCGGGCGCGGGGATCGGCCTTGGCGATGTGCCAGAGCTCGAGCGCCGCCGGCCACAGGCCGAAGCGGAAGATGACGCGGGCCGCCTCGGCCGACGAGTGCGTGCCGACATGGGCGCCGATCGACGCGCTGGTCGCCGAGCTGATCGCGGGCACCCAGCGCGTGTTCTTCTCGGCAAGATCCTGGGTCTTCTGATCCATCGTGTAGGGATCGCCCGAGGTGACCAGGCCGAGCGCGTCATAGCTGTCGACCCGAGAGACCGCGACCTCGCCGGCGACGGCGCCGAGATGGCTCGCGACCCGGTTGGCGAGTGCGGTGCCGACGCCATTGCCCATTTCGACATGGTCGCAGTGGATCGCGATCCGTCCCTCGGGATCGATCTCGACCCGGCCGAGCGAGCAATCCGCGCCCGAGCCGTAATCCTTGGTGACGCAGGCGACGCCGGTGCCGACCAGGCGTCCCTCCAGCGCCTTCTGCTTGAAGTCAGCGCGCTGCCGCCAGATCGGATGCTTCTCGAGCTTGTCGAGGATATCTGATGTGCGCACCGATACGATGTAGGGATTGCCAGTCATGGTCCGGCCGTTCTGCTTCAGCGCATTGTTGCGCCGGAACGCGATCGGATCGACCTTGAGCTCGCTGGCGGCCTCGTCGATCAGGACTTCCAGCGCGGTCATGGTCTGCAGCGTGCCGTAGCCGCGCATCGACCCTGCGGTGACGCCGCGCGAATGCAACGCCACGGTGGTGACGTCGACTTTCGGGATGTCGTAGATGCCGATCGCAGCGGTCGCGGCAACGACCGCGACATTGGCCGAGAAGTTGGCGAGCCCGCCGCCGTCGAGCACATGGTCGGCGGCGAACGCAGTGATCTTGCCGCTGGCGCGATCGATGCCGATCCGCGAGCGCATCTTGATCGGGTGGCGTTTGATGCCGCCCTGGAATTGCTGGTAGCGGTCCTGCGCCAGCCGCACCGGCCGGCCCGGGAGGAACATCGCCGCCAGCGCCACGTAAAGCACGAATGGCGTATGGTCGCGGCCGCCGAAGCCGCCGCCGACATGGGCGAACTGCGCGTTGATGTGCGAGGGCCGGAACGGCGGGCGGGCCTTGCCGAGCATGAAGGCGATCGACTCGGTCGCCTCATAGGGCGACTGCACGCCGAGCACGAGTTCGAGATTGCCGTTGTTGTCGCTGTACCAGGCGAGACCGCTCTCCGGCTCGAGGAACATCGGATCGACCGACTGGGTCTCGAACTCGCGGTCGAGCACGAGCTGTGTCGGATCGTCCTTGGCGAGCTGGGCGCGGATCGCTTCGCCATGGGTCGCGGCCTTGGCGTAGTCGGCCTTGGTCTCCTTGGCGAGCGGCAGCCAGACCGGCAGCGCCGCGTTCTGAATGCGGCTCGGCGAAACCCAGCCGGCCTGGATCGGCGAATAGACGTCGGGCGCGTCAGGCGTGGCGCCCGCCACGCGCGTGAAGCGATACGCGCCGTAGTTCGGCAGGATGACCGGCCCGGTCTCGTCGCCGAATTTGACGAAGCCGCCGTCGCGCAACGCGAGGCGCGCGCGGTCGAAGGCGTCGAACTGCTCGAAGATCAACAGCGCGACCGGCTGTCCGAGATAGAGCGGCGTCTTGCCGACCGGGCAGAACAGGTCGCCGGTGTAGAATTCCGGGACCCGCGTGCCGATCCGGTCGAGATCGGCAGCGGTCACGATAACCGACGGCTTTGCCTGATCATCGAGACGGGCGAGGTCCATGCCGGCATAGACATGCGTCGCGTCATCGGCGCGGACCAGGATGGCGTGCGCGGTGGTCGCGGGCCAGCCCGGCATGTCGGCGGCGCGAAAGTCGGACGCGTAGAGTTTTGCGCCGGTGACCTTGGCCACGCCGTCGACACGGCCGGCGCCCTTTTCCGCCGGATTGAAATGGCCGTGACCGGGCAGCGTCTCGCGGGTCGCGAAAGCCGGTTCCTTCGCCAGCGCCAGATGCGACAGGCTGACCGAGATGCCGCCTGCCGACAACCACTTCACGAATTCGCGTCGCGAAGGCCGCATGGTCTGATCTTTCATCGACACCTCGACGACGGCATATCGCGCCGGGGTTTAACAATTGGTGCAATGCACGTGAAAGTATTGCGGCAAAGCGAGCACAACCGCAACGCCGCAATAGGTCGTAGGCGTGGTCTCACTTCAGGTCGGCGATGGTGGCCGGTCCCGGACCCGGCGTGATCAGCGTCGGCCACTGCTTGGAGCCGAACGGCACCAGCGGCGGCAGGAAGGCCGTCATGCCGCGCTTCTTGGTCTCGGCGATGATCGCCTCGCGCGCATCGCCCCCCATCAGCTCATAGTCCATCAGGTGATAGCTGCCGAAAAACAGCGCGCCGACCGAGCGGTCGGCGATGATCCGGGTCAGCGACTCCAGCATGTCCGACGGCGTCGTGGTGAAGGAGATCGTCTCGATCAGCATCAGGCGGCTGTTGATGGCGTCAGGCCCGAAGAACTGGGCCAGCACGCTGAAGATCACGTTGTTCTGCCGCGCCACATAGATCGTGTTGCTCGCGCCGTAGGTCTTGTCCCAGTCGGCGCCGAGCTGGGATTTCCAGTCGGCCATGACTGTCATCCAGTGCGCGACCTGGGTCTGCGCAGCCCAGGCGACGTTCCTGGCGAGCAGCGGCGCCTGCTTCTTGCCGAACGCCTCGAGCGTCGCGAAGGGGATCGCGCCGGCGGTGAGGCATTCATCCATGAAGGCGATGTTGTTCTTGAGGATGGCGCGGTTGTTGTCGCGCCAGTCCGCCTGCATCGGCGTAGCATCGAGCCCGTCGAGCGCCGACTGCATCCGGCTGCGATAGGCCTGCATCGACCCGCGCCACGCCTTGTCGTCGGGATTGTTGACATAGGGGCCGACCACCTCGGCCAGCGCCATCGTGCTGTGGCCGACCGATTTGAGCAGCTGATAGACGATCGGCACCTGCGGCGCTTCGGTCGGCGGCTTGCCCGGCCGGTACAGGATCAGGCGGCCGCCGGCGCCGGAGAACAGGCCGAGGATCACGGGGTGTTTGTCGAGGATGTTCTTCTGGAAGATCCGCGCCGCATCGCCATAGAGCTCGAACATGCCGGTGTTGAGAGCGAGCACATCCTTGGTCGCGACGTCGGCCGGCGTTGATGAGGTCTTGCCGGAGATCGGCCCCATATAGTCGGGCAGCGACTGCGCCAGGGCAGCACCGCCACTGCCGAGCAGCAGCGCCAGCGCGGCGGCCAGGCCAAAGCGATTGATCATGTGATGCTCCTCGAAGCCTCGCCTGTGTCGAGGCCGGGTGCGGCCGCGCGACCATTGGCGGAATGCGCAAATGCTTGGACACAATGAACTGGGAGAGTAGAGAACCGGCAGACCGGATCCCGCATGACGCAGCACGACACGGGCGGCGCCTACAGCTAAGCGACGAATCGGCTGCTGTCCACACCCGGACATTGCGGGCCTGCCTGCGCCAAAAGACGCAATGGTGCGACGTTCGGCTCGGTGCTATGTGGCGAACAGAATCAATTTTATTTTTTGGATTTTTGCGTGCTCAACGGACTTTACAAGGTCGAGTACGGCATCAACGGCGCATTCGGCCGCAGCATCATGTGCATGCATGACGGCAGGATGCTGGGCGGCAATTCGGCCTTTGCCCATCTCGGCACCTATCAGGTGACGGAAGGCGAGATCGCCGCCGAGGTGATCACCGAGCGCCACAATGACGATCCGAACTTCAAGCCGCTGATGGGCGCCGACGTCACCGTCATCAAGGTGCGCGGCAGGAGCGAGGGTTCCACCATCCTGCTCGAGGGCAAGGCCGACGCCATGCCGGACGGCGTGTTCTGGGCGAATTTGGCGCCGCTCGACGACGAGGCCTTGCCGCCACGCGGGGCGGTTGGTCCCGGCGGCATTGTCAACGGACTGTACTCCATCCATCTCCGCGCGCTCGACGGTGTCGACGCCGGGCTTACCGGGGTCATGCTGCTGATGGACGGCCGCATCCTCGGCGGCGATGCGTTCTTCTACTATCTCGGTTCGTATTCGTCCGCGGATGGCCGCTGGCGAGGCGAGATCGTCAACCAGGAGCATACCTCGGCGAAGGGCGAGTACCCGGTGTTCGGCGGTTATGAAGTCGGCATCGGCTTCGCCGGTTCGTGCCGTGCGGATGGTGCCGAGCTCGAAGGAATCGCGCTGGCCGGCAAGCGCAGCCTTCGCCTGTCGGCCGAACTGCGGCTGATGCGCCGGGCGTAACGAGAGCCCGTCAATCCTTGATCAGAAGCACGCCGCCGATGATCAGTGCGATGCCGGCCAGCCGTGAAACCGACACGGGGTGCTGCGCCAGCCCGAACAGGCCAAAATGGTCCATCGCGATGCCCGCGAGCATTTGACCCGCAACCACCAGTGCCAGCAGGGTCGCGGCGCCGAGTGGCGGCAGCAGCAGGATCATCAACAGGATGAAGATGCCGCCGAGGACACCGCCGCTCCAGGCCCACCACGGCACTGCCGTCACCAGCTTCCAGGACGGCACCGGCTCGCGCGTCGCGACCAGCACGACCGCCATCGTCACGAGTCCGCCGAGATAGCTGACGAGCCCGGCCCAGGCCGGCGAGTTGAGGGCAGACCTGAGATTGCCGTTCAGGACCTGCTGAACCGCGACGCAGATGCCGGCGCCAAGCGCGAGGAGATAGAGAAACCAGACTTGCATAAGATGCCCCAAAACCGATCATCGAACCGCTTCATGTCATATTCGATTGGCAATGATCGTGGCATGCACGAAACGCGGCACGAACCTGCGGAATGGGCTTCCACCCGCGTCCCAGATCGAATAAGAGGCCGCAAATCCTCAGTTCCCCAGTATTAGAGCATGATCCGCCTCGATAACGTCTCCAAGCAAGTCGGCCACCAGATCCTCTTCATCGAAGCCTCCGCGGCGCTCCAGAAGGGCGAGAAGATCGGCCTCGTCGGGCCGAACGGCGCCGGCAAGACCACACTGTTCCGGATGATCTCGGGCCGGGAAATCCCGGACGAGGGCCAGGTCTCGCTCGATCGCGGCATTTCGATCGGCTATTTCAGCCAGGATGTCGGCGAGATGTCCGGCCGCAGCGCGGTCGCCGAGGTGATGGATGGGGCAGGGCCCGTCAGCGTGGTCGCGGCCGAGCTCAGGGAACTCGAGGCGGCGATGGCCGACCCCGACAAGGCCGACGAGATGGATGACATCATCGCGCGGTATGGCGAGGTGCAGCATCAATTCGAGGAGCTCGACGGCTATGCGCTTGACGGCCGCGCGCGCGAGGCGCTGGCCGGTCTCGGCTTCAGCCAGGAGATGATGGAAGGCGACGTCGGCAAACTTTCCGGCGGCTGGAAGATGCGGGTGGCGCTGGCGCGCATCCTCTTGATGCGTCCGGACGTCATGCTGCTCGACGAGCCGAGCAACCATCTCGATCTCGAAAGCCTGATCTGGCTCGAGCAGTTCCTGAAGGGTTATGAGGGCGCGCTGCTGATGACTTCGCATGACCGCGAGTTCATCAACCGGATCATCAACAAGGTGGTCGAGATCGACGCCGGCCAGCTCACCACCTATTCCGGCAATTACGAGTTCTACGAACAGCAACGCGCGCTCTCCGACAAGCAGCAGCAGGCGCAGTTCGAGCGGCAGCAGGCGATGCTCGCCAAGGAGATCAAGTTCATCGAGCGCTTCAAGGCGCGCGCCTCGCACGCAGCCCAGGTGCAGAGCCGGGTGAAGAAGCTCGACAAGATCGAGCGGGTCGAGCCGCCTCGGCGGCGGCAGACCGTGGCGTTCGAATTCCAGCCGGCGCCGCGCTCGGGCGAGGATGTCGTCAGCCTGAAGAACGTCCACAAGGCCTATGGCAGCAAGCGCATCTATGACGGCCTCGACTTCATGATCCGCCGCAAGGAGCGCTGGTGCGTGATGGGCATCAACGGCGCGGGCAAGTCGACGCTCCTGAAACTGATCGCCGGTTCAACCGAGCCCGATGACGGCGCGGTCGCGATCGGCGGCAGCGTCAAGATGGGCTATTTCGCCCAGCATGCGATGGACCTGCTCGACGGGGAGCGCACCGTGTTCCAGTCGCTGGAGGACGCGTTTCCGCAGGCCGGGCAGGGCAGCCTTCGCGCGCTCGCCGGCTGTTTCGGCTTCTCCGGCGACGACGTCGAGAAGAAGTGCCGGGTGCTCTCGGGCGGCGAGAAGGCGCGGCTGGTGATGGCGAAGATGTTGTTCGATCCGCCGAATTTCCTCGTGCTGGACGAACCGACCAACCATCTCGATCTCGCCACCAAGGAGATGCTGATCAATGCGCTCTGCGAGTTCGAGGGCACGATGCTGTTCGTCTCGCACGACCGGCACTTCCTCGCCGCGCTCTCCAACCGCGTGCTCGAGCTGACCCCTGACGGCATCCACCAATATGGCGGCGGCTACACTGAGTATGTCGCGCGTACCGGCCAGGAAGCGCCGGGACTGCGGAGCTAGCGTTCGCGATTACCCCCGCCCACTTCGTAGCCCGGATGAAGCGAAGCGAAATCCGGGTCAGTCCTTCCGCTCGCCGAAGTCGTCGTTGTCCATAGCCTGGCTACCGCCCCAATCAGCCGGCAATATCCCACCCCGGACATATCGGTGAAGAGACGTGTGTTGCCAGTCGACAGGCGAGGAAACGAGGCGATGTTTGGTCGGATTGTAGTGGACGTAGTCGATGCAACGTTCGAGATCGCGTTCATTACGGATGGTGTGTTCCCAAAACCGTCTCTGCCAAAGCGGGTACTCGCCGCGGTGGTTTACCGAGAGCGGCACGCCGGTGGCAACAACCGCGCGCGTGAAGTGACTCTTGATCTGCCGCCAGCGATCCGGGAAGTCGCTGTCGCCGGGTGGTAGCGTCATGACCGTATGCAGGTGATCTAGCAGGATCACGATGGCATCCAGCGTGAATGGCTTCTTGGCGCGCGTTGCGCGAAAGGCATCGCGCAACAGCCCGACTTGCTCGACCAGTAGCGACGAAGTCCGATCTTCCAATGTGACCGTGAAGAAGAACGTGCCGCCGGGTATGAAGTTACGCCGATATTGTACCATGCGGCTAGCTTACCCCGGATTTCGCTTCGCTCCATCCGGGCTACGAAGTCAAACGGCTCTATCCCGTAGCCCGGATGGACCGAAGCGAAATCCGGATTAGTCCTGTGCTCAAGCCCGCCACCGCGCGCAAAACGCCTCGACATCGCCGGACTGGAATTCGGGCAGGCGCTCCCAGATGGTCTCAGCCGGCCAGTTCCACCAGGCGATCTGCGACAGCTCGGCGGCGATCTTGCGGTTGAACCGCTCCTTGATCGGCCGGGCCGGTACGCCGCCGACGATGGTGTAGGGCGCGACATCGCGCGAGACCACCGCGCCGGCCGCCAGCACCGCGCCGTCTCCGACGGTGACGCCGGGCAGCACGATCACGCCGTGGCCGATCCAGACGTCGTTTCCGATCACGACGCGATCCGCGCGTCGGTTCCTGAAGAAGTCATGATCGCGCTCGGCCGTGGTCGTGTAATATTCGGGGCAGTAGGTGAAGCGATGCTGGGAGGGGCGCTCGAGCGGATGATTGGGCGCGCCGATCCGGACCTGCGCCGCGATCGCGCAGAAGCGGCCGATCACGGCGTCTGCGACGATACAGCCGCTGCCGAGATAGGAGTAGTCGCCAAGCTCGGTGTATTCGATCGCGGTGTCGCCGAGAATCTCGCAGCAACGTCCGACCTTGACCTCGCGCAGCTTGACCGTCGGCTCGATGACGGTTTCGGCAATCTTGGGGCGGGTCAGGCTCGGTGCGTTCATGGCGTTGTCCTCAATGCGACGAGCCGCTTCAGTCGCACAATTTCTATGACGGACAGATGACAGGAGGAGGCTGGATTTAACGCCCGGCGAGGCGGGCGATGGTCTCGATCTCGTTGGTCCAGATCCCGCCGGAATAGCTTTCGGGCAGGCGCCGGAACAGGTCGGCATCGTCGATGCCGGTCGAGAATTCGCCGCCCTGATAGGGGCCGAGCACGAAGACCGCGCTGTTGGCCGCTGCCATTCGGTTGAGGAAGCGGTCCGGCCATCCCCATAGCCAGGGTGCGTAGTTGATCGGCACCAGCACGATGGCGTTGCGGCAGGCATCAGGCACAATGCCGGTCCAGCCATAGCCGATATAGCGGATGAGGCAGCTCTTGAGCGCCGCGCGGGAAATGGTGCGGGTCTCCGGCGTAAGCCGCCGGATCGTCTCGATCGGCTCGTCGCCGCCATAAACCATGATCAGCTTGCGCCGTTCGGCGGCGAGCCGGTTCAAGATCGTTGCGAGCTTCTCGCCCTCGGCGGGATCGCGGCTCTTGACGTTGATCAGGAGCCGGCGACCCGGAAAGGTCTTGAGCACCTCGTCCAGCGACGGCATCAGGCCGATGCCCTTGCCGCGGAACGGGAAGGTCTTGCCGCCATCGGCCGTGTAGCCATAGCCGATATCGAGCATCTTGAGCCGCGCCATCGGCTGCTCGCGGGTGACGCCCTGGCCGTCGGTGCGGCAATCGACGGTCCAGTCGTGAAACACTGCGAACTCGCCGTCGGTCGTCGGATGGACGTCGAGTTCGACGATATCGGCGCCGCGATCGAAGCTCGCCCGCATCGAGCGGATTGTGTTCTCGAGATAGTCATGGGTCGGCGGCAGCATGCGCGCCGCGGTGCAGGTGTCGTTTTTGAGGTCGCGCTCATCGAAACGCTGCGCCATGCCGCGATGGGCGAGCAGCACCGGCTTGCCGCCGGCATGCGTTGCGAGAAGGCTGGTGTTGTTGAGGTAGATTGCGGCGGCGACGGCAACGATCGTCGCTGCCGCGTATTTCAGTTTCCTGCCCAAGCGACTCGGTTCCTTGCTGGATCGCCGGTCCGGGTAGGGGTGCTTTCTGGTCGATTTGCGGCGGCCTAATCCTTCAAGCCGTCGATTGCGGCAATCGCCCGCACCATCGCGTCGTGGAGCGCCGCGCTGTTGGCGGGATTCGACTGGCGGCGGCGGCCGGGATCGTCGAAATCGTGGATGGGACCCGGATAGACCACGACGTCGATCTTGCTGCCGGCAGCAACGGAGCGACCGGCGACGTCCCGGCAGCGGTCGGGCGATACTTCCTCGTCGTCCGTGCCCAGTAACATCGTGATCGGTGCTGCCGACCTGAGCGTCTGCGCCAGCAGCGCGGCCGGCCCGCAGCCCGGATAGAACACGAGCGCGGCGCGATAGCCCGACGTCGCGGCGCCCTGCCGCTGCATCACGTTCAGCGCGGTGCTGCCGCCGTTCGACCATCCCTGCAGGAAGATGCGATTGCCGTTGATCTCCTTCTGGCTGCGCAGCCAGCTCAGCGCGCCCTCGGCGTCGAGCGGCCGCATGGTCTTTTCATTGACGTCGGTGCGATCAGGATCGTCATGCGTGAAGCGGCCGAAGCCGTGCGCCTTGCCGCGCGGCCCAAAACTGTCCGGCAGCAGCGCGAAATAGCCGTGGCCGGCCCAATACTGTCCCCACATCGCGTGGCGCTTGGACAGGCTGGCGGCATTGCAGGCCGCCGACGGATTGGTCCGCGACACCAGCGTGCAGTCCCTGTTGACGTTGATCGAATAGGGCCCGCCGCGGCCGTGCAGCAGCAAGATCGCGGGGTGCGGACCCGGGGTTTGCGGCCTGAACAGGTAGCCGACGATCTCGGTCTTGCCGTCGGCGCTCGGAAAGAAAACGGTGTCGGGCGCGGCTGCCGCCGCTGTCGGCAATGTCGTGAGCATCATGAGGACGATCGGAATCGCGCGATGGGTCATTCCCGCAGCATGAGCAGGATTTCGGATGAATTGCGGCATGGCTGTTTCCCGCCAGCAATGCAAGGCCGCATGGCGTGCTGCACGGTGCTCGGCTTGTGAGACGAGGTGCCGCCCGCTACGCTTTACAAAAAACCGGGAGCGAAACAACCATGAAGCAGATCAGGATCGGCGACATCACGATCGACGCGGTGATCGAGCGCGAAGGACCGTGGCGGCGGCCGCAGGATTTCTTCCCGACCTACAACGACGATGTGTTCAAGCATCACCTGAAGACGATGGAGCCGGAGGTCTTCGACGCCGCGCGCGGCATGATGGTGATCACCTATCAGACCTTCGTGGTGCGGACGCCGCGCTACACCATCCTGGTCGATACCTGCACCGGCGAGGACAAGGGACACCCGCCGCCGTTCGACTTCCCGGGCAAGGAGCGCTGGCGCAACGAGCTGTTTGCGCTCGGCATCTCCTATGAGCAGATCGATTATGTGTTCTGCACCCATCTGCACATCGACCACACCGGCTGGAATACGACGCTGCGAGACGGGCGCTGGGTGCCGACCTTCCCGAACGCGAAATACGTCTTCCACAAGGGCGAGTACGCGGCCTGGGAGGCCGAGAACGCCAAGGGTGCCAATCCGCCCGGCACGGTGTTCCGCGACAATTGCCTGCCGATCGTCGAGGCCGGGCAGGCGCTCCTGGTCGACGACGACTACGCGCTCGACGACACCGTGACGCTGACGCCGACCCCCGGCCATTCGCCCTGCCATTGCTGCGTCAACATCTTCTCGAAGGGGCAGCGCGCGGTGGTCGCGGGCGACCTGATGCACCATGCGATCCAGTGCCGCGAACCGGAATGGTCGGCCAAGCCCGATTGGGACCCGAAGCAGTCGGCACTATCGCGGCGGAAGTTTTTTGCGTCCGTTGCCGAGACCGACACGCTGATCCTACCGATCCATTTTCCGGCCCCGACGGTCGGCCTGATCAAGGCGGATGGCGATCGCTTCGACTATCGCTTCAAGCGGGAGTAGGCGCGCGACAGTCGGCAGCTCAAGGTCACCGCGCTGCGCGGGTCCGGCGCGGGACCTGGGTCAGAAACCGTTCCAGATCGGCGCATAGGCGATGCGCCATTTCCTCGTCGATCGCAAACGTCGCGACGGCGCCAGCGCAGTCGATCTCGATGGTCCCGCGCAATGGTGCGGCGGAGACGGTTGATACCGTGATGTTGGTCGCTCTCTGTACAGTCATGTCGTCAACTTCCCTTCGGGTCGGTTGCGGCAATCCTCATCTGGCAATCCTCACCTTGGAATGACGGGGCGTCCCTTTCGCCGTCTCTCTTCGATGAACCTCACGCCGATCTCGGCACCGTCGACGCGAACCAGCTCGCAGCGGCGGAAGGCCAGTCCACGCGAGGACAGCACCAGGAAGAACTCCTGGGCCTTCAGCACATCGAGCGTTCCGTCGACCTCGAGCCGGGCCCCGCTCTGCGAGACGTCGAGCAGGATGCAACTCCGCCGCCACGTGCCGTCGACACCCATGAGATTGACGGGATAGCGCGTCTCGAGCCTGACGCGTTCCGCCCTGCGGTCACCATACGTCATAGCATCACTCACATTGCCTGGGAGCGTTTCGCGGTCAGCTCGCTAAGCGAACCGAACCGGATCGTGCGCTGCGCGTTAGAGAGCGCCAGTCCTCCAAACATGTCCCGCGCGCGCTGTAGCTCATCAGGTGCAACCGTCAGCCCGGCCTTCCGGCAGCTGACGATGGCAGCCGTTGTGTTCCAGTTCAGTCGGGATGCGCGGCAGGCGATCACGAGTCCGCTGATGTCGGCGGCTTCCATCAGCGGTGCGATCGTCTCGATCGGAACGGTTGCGAGCTGCGCCAGCGCTGCGACGACGTTGCGGACCTCTCGCCTGATCGCGAAACGGTTGACGCTGGAATCGTTCAACTGCCCGGTTCTGTTCAAGGCCAGCACGGTGGCCCGCGCCTCCGCATAGTCGATTGTGGCTGGTGGGGTTGCGGAGGCGCGGGCTGCGCTGGCATCGATCGCAGCGCGGATCGCGTCCTGAATGTCGGGGCGTGCGCGTTTGAGCAGCCGGGCCTGCTGGCGCGGCGTGGATCGCATCACGAGGTCGACGAGAACGCGGTGGGGCAGGTCGCTGCGCGATATCAGCGCGTCGGCGACGTCGTCGTCGCGCTCGGCGGCATCGACCATCATGGCGAGGCCCGCGCTGGTCAGATCAGCGCCGGGATTGCGCGCGAGGACCCGAAGCACGCTGCTGTCGCCTCGCATCAAGAGAATGTCCGTGAGCTCCGCATTGACGGCCTTGCGTCCTGCGATCGCGCAGAGGTGTCCCTCGGCCCGCATCCAGGCGATGTCGATCAGGTCGGCATCGGGGAGGCATTCGCATTTGCGCAGGATCGGAGCGGCGACATCGGCGTCGTCATGGTTGGCCAGGCGGCGCGCGAGTTCCCGCGGCACCAGGTGCAAATCGGCAAGCGAGCGGCTGAGCGTGGTCAGGGTCCGCAGTTCGACGCTCTCGGTCAGGCGGACCAGGATGCCGTCGAACATCTCGACGTGGTGCGCGCTGAGGCGGTGAGCGTCTTCGAGAAACAGCCCGGCCACCTCCTGCAGCATGCGCGTGCGGAGGTCGGGTGAGCCGGCTTTCAAGACAAGGTCGAGTTTGGCAATAAGATCGGGCGAGGCAATAACTGTCATTGCGGTACCTAAAATGCTCCGCGACGAGGAACGTCATCATTCCCGATGCCAATTTGCTCCTCGAATCTTTAATAGGGGTATAGAAATTGATGGGGAGGGCCGATCGCGGCGGTGGATATCCCGCTAAAGACTATCGAAATTCGGCAGCCGCGTTACATTGCCGGATTGTCCGGTTCGACGAACGGACCGCATTTTTCCTGATTGAACCTATTGGACGATTCGCATTTTGTGCATGGAATTTATTGATGAGGCCGGCGCGCAAGGCGCCGCGTCGCGCACAATTTTTCAAGAGCATTTCACGGGAGCGGTCATTTGACGGCGCCATTACCGGTGCCGAGAGTCTTTCGTTTTGACGATGTTGATGCATTCCGGAGTTCGATCCGAAATCTGGATGTTGATTTCACGCCACTTGCGCGGAAGATTTCGGCCGAGCAGGTCATCCTGAGTTTGCCGGGATGCGACCTCAACTACACGCAGTCCTTTCCGCGGATCGTCGACGCACAGCTTGCGCCGCACACCGCCGCAGTCGGCTTCACGATGGATGACGGGGTCCCGATCCGCTTCAACGGCGTCGAGCGCGATCGCGCGGTCATTGTGCTCGGTGGCGGCGGCGCGTTCTACTCGTCGGTGGAGGAGACGCCCCGCCAATATGCCTCGGTGATGTTTACGCCGGAGATTGTCGGCCGTGGCTGGCCGCAGGCGGGTCTCCATTTCAGCATTCACGAAATTTCTCAACGCGCGCAGGATCGGCTGCGTGAAGTGGTAAGGCACATCCTGCTCGTGACCTCGCAGCCGACCGATGATGCCCCGTTCGCCAGCGGCGAGTCGATCAAGGAGACGCTGCTTGCCGCGATCGACAACGCCTTCGCCGAGATCGTGCCGGCCAAGTGGACGACGCGGGCCAACACGACGCGCCAGTTCAAGGTCTTCAACGACGCGCGCGCAATTCTGGCAGGCGACGTGGCGCACCCGATCTACAGCGGCGAACTCGCCAGGCAGATCGGCGTGTCGGTGCGCACGCTGCATGACGCCATCCAGCGCTACCGGGGCGTCAGCCTGCATCGCTATTTGCGATTGCGCCGGCTCTGGCTGGTGCGCCAGCAACTGCTGGCCGGTGCGCCCAGCGTCAAGACGTGCGCGCTGGCCTACGGATTTTGGCACTTAAGCGATTTTTCGCGCAGCTATCGGTCGCAGTTCGGGGAAGCGCCGTCGGAGACGCTGGCCGCCGCGCGCCGTCTGGGCGCCACCCGGGCCGATCCGTCCCGCAGCCACGGTTCGTAACCACCGATCTGAACGGAATCTTAACGGCCGCCGACGAGCCTGCGGGTACGATTTCACCAGAGGCGACGGTAATGCATCCCCGGAGATTTGCGCGTGTTCGTCCGAGCGGATGCGTATCCAGCGTGGTCAAGCTCCAGCTTGAACCGAAGGCGCCGCTGATCGAGTGCCGGCTGGTGGACTATTCCGCCGGCGGGGCCTGCCTGGAATTTGCCAAGCCGATCCAGTTGCCGGAACGTTTCGAAATGTTTCACGGCAACACCAGGAAGCGTTGCCGGCGGGTCTGGAGCAGGGGCGTGCGGGTCGGCGTCTCGTTCTGAGGGCGCCCGCCGGTCAGGGGCGATCCACCGGCCAATAGCCGTTCGGGCCGCGCCCTGCGCGACCCGATGGTTTGTTCCGATTGAAGTCTGTCCCGATGGGAGTGAAAAGGCGTCGATGCGGGGGCTCAGGCGCCGCTCTGGCACTTCTTCATGAACGAGGTTTTGGCCGCGCCCGCGAGCTTCTTGCCGTCGGAGCCGACTGCCTTGCTCTCGCAGGCATCTGTCGTGCACTTCTTCATGAACGAGGTCTTGGCCGCGCCGGCCAGCGGCTTGCCGTCCTTGCCGACCGCTTTCGTCTCGCAGGAGGCGTCCTGTGCAAATGCCGAACCGGCGGCAAAGGTCGCGATCACGGCCGCCAAGAAAATCCGCTTCATCTGGGTTCTCCCTAAACCAAACCAGTGGCCGGATTGGATACGGGATTCCTGGTCCGATCAAGTTCCCATGGCCGATTTTGTCGATAAAATACCCTGGTCAGATCAAGGAAATTCCGCGCGCAGCGCGGAACAAAATCGGGGAAGCGCGGAATGGAATTCGAGACGCTGGTACAGTCACGCAAAAGCGTGCGCGGGTTCAAGAAGCAGCCGGTGTTGCGGGCGACGGTCGAGGAGATCATCGAGGTGGCCAAGCGCGCGCCGTCCTCGATGAACACCCAGCCCTGGCACGTCCACGTCCTGACCGGGGCGCCGCTGGAGGAAGTGCGCCGCCGCAACATGGAAGAGATGGTCGCCGGTGCCAAGGTGAAGCGCGACATCGTCAGCCATGGCGAGTACCAGGGCGTGCATCGCGGCCGCCAGGTCGACATCGCCAAGAAGCTGTTCGGCGCGATGGGGATTGCCCGCGACGACAAGTCGATGCGGCAGGACTGGGTGCTGCGCGGCTTCCGCCAGTTCGATGCTCCGGTGTCGCTGGTCCTGACCTACGACCGGATCCTCGATCCGGGCGCGGTCTGCCATTTCGATCTCGGCGCGCTCTGCTACGGCATCGTGCTCGCAGCCTGGGATCGCGGCCTTGGCAGCGTGATCAACGGTCAGGGCATCATGCGCTCCGACATCGTGCGCGAGGTCGCCGACATCCCGGAAGACGAGGTGATCATGACCTGCGTCGCGATGGGCTATCCCGACGACAGCTTTGCCGCCAATGCGGTGCGCTCCGACCGCGAGGCCAACAACGATTTTGTCCGCTATGTCGGCTTTGCCGATTAGCGCGACGTCGATCGCTTGCTCAGGGGCAACAACCTCGTGCGGCGCGCTCGGTTGCTCGATGCGCCGGCGCGTCCGGCGCATTTGCGCACGCGCCGACCATGCCGCGGGATATTGAATTCCGCGCCGTGAAACCATCGCGCGAGCGTGAGCACGGCTGCGCGTTTCCGCTATTCCCGCCGATAAAAAATGCGCTACTGGTTTTTTTGAAGCACAACAGCGCAGGCGAGGAATCTCAGATGAGCGACGATGAACAGACAGCCATGATCCGCGAAACCGTCGCGAGATTCGTCGATCGCGAACTGATCCCGCTCGAGCCGCACTATCTGAAATCGAAGCTGCCCGGCAGCGATCACCCCGAGCTCACGTCGGAACAGCGCAAGCGGCTGCGCGACGTCTCGAAGGAGCTCGGCCTCTGGGGCCTCGATGCGCCCGAGGATCTCGGTGGCCACGACCTGCCGACGCGCACGATGGCTGCGGTGCACGAAGAACTCGGCCGGAGTTGCGTGCCGTTCGTGCTGCCGCCGGACTCGCCGAACCTGCGCATGCTGCAGGCGGTCGGTACCGACGCGCAGAAGAAGAAGTATCTGCAGCCCTATATCGAAGGCCGGATGGCCTCGGCGATCGCAATCTCCGAACCCGGCGCCGGCGGCGATCCCGCGGGCATGAAGACGCGCGCGGTGCTCGAAGGCGAAGAGTGGGTGCTCAACGGCCGCAAGATCTGGATCAGCAATGCACGCGCCGCCGACTTTATCATCGTGATGGCGCGGGTCGGCAACGATCAGCGCCAGGGCGGCATCACCTCCTTCATCGTCGAGAAGGGCACGGCGGGCTTCATCATCGAGCGCGAGATCCCGATGGTCGGCGGCGGCTCGACCTACGAGATCGTGTTCGAGGATTGCCGCATCCCGAAGGACTCCGTGCTCGGCGAGGTCGGCAAGGGCTACGCGCCGATGCAGCTGCGGCTGCGCACGCGGCGACTCGAGATGGGATCGACCTGCGTCGGCATCACCAAGCGTGCGCTCGACATGATGTGCGAGCACGCCAGGCAGCGCGAGACGTTCGGCGTCAAGCTCGCCGAGCGCCAGGCGATCCAGTGGTGGATCGCCGATATCTCCACGCGCATGCATGCGTGCCGGCTGATGGTGCGCGAGGCCGCCGACAAGACCGACCGCGGCGAGGACATCCGCCACGAGGCTTCGATGATCAAGGTGTTCGCGACCGAGATGGCCTATGACGCCTGCGACCACGCGATGCAGACGCTCGGCGCGCTCGGCGTGACGCTGGAATTGCCGCTCAACGCGCTGTGGCAGAAGGCGCGCCTGATGCGGGTCTACGAAGGCCCGAGCGAGGTGCATCGCCAGGCGATCGCACGCCGCGTACTCGGCCTGCGCGGCGGCTAGGCCCTCAACGTCATTGCGAGGAGCTCGCGACAAAATTGCGAAGCAATTTTGCGCTGAAGCGACGAAGCAATCCATTCCGCCACTTGCGGTGCGATGGATTGCTTCGCGGAGCCTGTCATCGGGCGCGCGTTCGCGCGACCTGTTGGCTCGCAGTGATGGGGAGAACCTTTCCGCTCCTGTGATCGCGGCGTGCTCTCGATTACGCCGCCCGCACGTCGGACAGGAAGCGGTTGACCTGGCCGGCGAGGTCCTTGGACTGCGTCGAGAGCTGTTCGGCCGCGCCGAGCACCTGATTCGCAGCGCCGCCGGTGTCGTCGGCGGCGCGCTGCACGCCGGAGATGTTGGAATTGACCTCCTGGGTGCCGCGCGCGGCTTCCTGAACGCTGCGCGAGATCTCCTTGGTCGCCGAGCCCTGTTCCTCGATCGCTGCGGCAATCGCGGTGCCGATCTGGTCGATCTCGGTGATGACGTCGATGACGCTGCGGATCGCCGTCACGGTCTCGTCGCTCGCGGTCTGGATCGCGGTGATCTGTTCGGAGATCTCCGTGGTTGCCTTCGCGGTCTGGCCGGCCAGCGACTTCACCTCAGACGCGACCACGGCAAAGCCGCGGCCGGCCTCGCCGGCGCGGGCCGCCTCGATGGTGGCGTTGAGCGCGAGCAGATTGGTCTGTGCCGCGATGCTCTGGATCAGCGTTACGACGTCGCCGATCTTCTGCGCGCCCTCTGCCAGCGAGCGCGCGGTGTCGCCGGTGCGCCGGGCATGGTCGACCGCGCGCGCGGCGATCTCGGTCGAGGTCGCGACCTGGCGGGCGATCTCCGAAATCGAGGAGGTCAGCTCCTCGGTGGCGCTCGCCACCGTCTGCACGTTGGTCGAGGTCTGATCGGACGCCGCGGCGACGATTGCGGCCTGGCGGTTGGTGGCGGCGGCGGTGGCCGACATCGATTGCGCCGTGTCCTCCATCACCGAGGATGCCGCGGACAACCCGCCGACCAGCTCGGTGACCTTGGCTTCGAAGGCGCGGGTCAGGTCGTCGAGCACGCGGGCGCGGCGCATCTTGACGTCGTTCTCGGCTTCCTTCTCGGCAGCGAGGCGATCGGCTTCGATCTTGTTGTCCTTGAACACCTGCACGGCGGCGGCCATCGCGCCGATCTCGTCCTTGCGCGCGGCGCCCGGAATCGTCTCGGCAACTTCACCCGCGGCAAGACGCGACATCCGGCCGGTGAGGGCCGCGATCGGGTTGAGGATGTGGCGGCGGATCATGACGATCAGGCTGGCGCTGACGGCAACGACCGCGAGCAGTCCGATCAGCGCCACCACGAAGCTGAAGCGCGCCGACGAATAGGCGCCCGCAAGGCCTTGCTCGGCATTCTCGTAGAATGCGTCGCGCACGGTGATGATGGAGGCGAGGCCGATCTGGGATTCAACGTAATAGGTCTCGACGTCCTGCTCATACTTGCCGGAGATCGCGCCTTCCTTGGCGAGCTTCAGCGCCTTGCCGAAACGCTCGACGTAGTCGGCCTGCATCTTGCCCAGCGCCGTCAGGACATTGGCTGATGTCGCCGGATTGTTGCGCAACTCCTGCAGCGTCGAGAGGATCTGCTCGGTGCGGCCGGTGCTGCGGAACAGCTCCAGCTTTTCCTGTTCGGTCGCGACACGCTTGGCGCCGACCAGCGCCTTGTGCAGGCTGGCATTGAGGCCGCCGGTGTCGCGCAGCGTCCAGGCGACATTGGCATAGCTGGCCTGGCGGTAGGCGTTGCCGTCAAGGCCGGCGAGGCGGCGCACCTGCTCGTCGAGCAGCACGGTGACGCCGGCGTTGAAGACGGAGTTGTCAGCGACGATCTTGGTTGCGGCCGGACGGCGGGCGTCGACCGGACCTGCGATCGCCTTCTCGATCGCGTCGCGGAGCGCGGCGAACTTGGCCTTCAGCGCATCGATCGCGCTCGCAACCGCTTCGCCGTCGTCGAGCGAGCCGGGCAGCGTGGCGCGGACCTGATTGACCTTGGCGAGCGCGCTGTCGGTCAGCTTGCGCAGCTTGTCGAGATCGGCGATCTGCTTCTGGTCGATCGCGCCGGTGCCGAACAAGAGGTTGGTGGACATGCCGCGCTCGGAGTTCATGTAGCGCGGGATGTCGCCGACGGCGCGGACGATTTCGAGCCGGTTCTGCGCGGTCGAGACCTTGTCCATGGTCTGGTACTTGGTCACCGCGACATAGGCCGCCAGTCCGCCGCCGACCGCGGACAATGAGACGATCGCGGCCGTCAGGAGAGTACCAATTTTCATGGGATGCGCGCCATTCTTGACGAGAGAGGGGAGGCCTCAACCGTAGCGGGCGTGCATTAAGCTTGGGTTTATGATGCGGGAGCCGCCGCAACGGTCCCGGCCGTTTGATCCGAAAGTCGAAGGCGCCGCGCCGCCCGGCCGCGCGTGGCGGCAGGGCGTGACACGTCAGTGCTCGTCGTCGTCAGCGCCCTTGGCCGCGGGGCGGTGTTGGGTGGCGCCGTTCGAGCCCGCTTCGCCGCAGGGGAGCTGGTTCCAGGTGCCATCGGCGGCCTGCTGATAGGCCTGGCAGCCGGACGAAGTGGTGGTGGTGGATTTTTCGTCGGCCTTCTGCCGCTCGGTACTCTTCGCCAGCGCAGGCGTGGCAACGGCAGCGATGGCTGCGAGCGAGCCTGCGAAGACCAGGTTTGCGATCCGCATGTCGGTTCCTTCTTCTCGAAGCGAAAACATATCCAGAAAACAAATCTGGCGATTTTTGGCCACGGCGAAGGGCCTGCGACGAATTGCTTAATGCCGGCGGAAAGAGCTGGAATGCCGGTTAACACTCGTGCGCGGCGGCTCACCGCGCACCCACCGCAGGACGCTGTTGCCACACCGTGCTAGGATCGGCTTGTCATGACCCACCGCATACTCGTGTTCTACGGCTCCTATCGCTCGGATCGCATGGGCATCCGGCTGGCACACTTCGTCGTCGACGGCCTTCGTGCGCGCGGCGACGATGTCGAGTTGATCGATGCCAAGGAGGTCGGCCTGCCGATGCTCGACCGGATGTACAAGGAACATCCCAAGGGGCAGGCACCGGCCGTGCTCGAAACGCTCGCCGGAAAAATCCGCGACGCCGACGGCTTCCTGTTCATCACCGGCGAATACAATTGGGGCATCCAGCCCGGGTTGAAGAACCTGACCGACCATTTCCTCGAGGAATGGTTCTGGCGTCCCGCGGCGATCGCAAGCTATTCGGCCGGTCGGTTCGCCGGCGTGCGCGCCGCGACCGCCTGGCACGGTACGCTGTCCGAGATGGGCATGGTGGTGGTGTCGAGCACGATCGGCGCGGGACCGATCGCGCAGACGCTGTCGGCCGAGGGCAAGCCGATCGGCGAGGCCGGCAAGGCGCTCGAACGCGCCTTTCCGCGTTTTGCCGACGATTTTTCCTGGTGGATCGAAGCCGCAAAGGCACAGCGCGCGCGCAAGGCGCCGCCCTACTGAGCGCAGGTCTGCCAATCCCGGGAGTTTCGCGATCATGAGCCTCTTCACATCGCCGTTCGATCCCGCGCGCGAGACAGCCCTGGTGACCGGCGCGGGCAACGGCATCGGCCGCGCCATTGCGCAGGCCCTGGTCGGCGAAGGTGTGCGGACGGTGTTTGCCGATCTGTATGAGGACAAGGTTCTGGCGGCGATCAAGGCCGCGCCGCGTCCCGAACTCGCGGTCGCGTGGGCCGGCGATCTCGCGCAGCGCGCGGCGTGCGACGCCCTGCTGGCGCATGCGCAAGCCACAGTCGGACAGGTGACCCATTTCGTCCACAGCGCTTCGCCGCCGCGCCGCGAAGCCGATCATGCGATGGCCGTCGACGAAGAGACCTGGGGGCAAATGCATGCGGTCAATCTCGAGGCCGGCTTTCATATGTCGCGCGAACTGGCGCGTAAGCTGATCGCAGCGAAGACGCCGGGCTCGTTCCTGCTGCTCACCTCGCTCCATGCCGGCACGCCGCGCAACCTGCCGCATTACTCGACCGCGAAGGCCGGCATGGCGATGCTGGTGAAGGAGCTTGCCAAGAGCTGGGGCCGCTATGGCATCCGCGTCAACGCGCTGGTGCCCGGCGCGATCGCGGCCGGCGGCTTCGTCGCCGATCCCGCGCTGGCAAAGCACATTCCGCTCGGGCGGCTTGGCCAGGCGGACGATCTCGCGCCGATGGCGCTTGCCGTGCTCTCGCACAAGCTCTCCGGTTACGTCACCGGGGCGTCGATCGTGGTCGACGGCGGCCTGTCGCTGACCAACTGGTTCGCGCCGCCGGAGCTCGATTGAGGATTCTTGTCTGACGCGTTTTCTTCACGCGAACCGGTGCCCATCCCGCATCAAGTGCGGGACAGGCTTCGCTCGAAAACGCTTTCTATTCCTTCGTCCTGATGTAACCCGCAAGCCGCGTCTTCTGGTCCTGGCACCAGGTGGTCATGCTGCCGGCGCGGCGCTGATCGAGGTCGGTGGTCTGGGTTGCGATCGCGACTTCCGTCATCAGGTCGTCGGCCTGCTTCTCGCCCATCTTGCCGCCGGTATGCATGAAGGCGATCGCCTTGCGCACCTTCTCGGTGGTGCCGTCGGGCAGATGCATGTCCTGCGCCCGCTGCACGAGGTCCTGATAGACCAGATCGGTGCCGGGGCACTCGACCTTGGCGGCGAAAGCCTGCAGCACCATCGTGACATAGGCCGCGCGCGGATCGGCATGGGCAGGGGTTGCTGCGACAATCAGGCCGCCGATCAGCAGAGCGTAGCGCATGAATTTCCTCCGGAGGTTTTGGACGTTTTTTGTGAGGCTAGCGTCCAAGGGAACCGAGTGCAACCGCCGGGACACACTCACGGAAAGAACCGATCAAACAGACGTGTTCCAACCTGCGCTGCCACGATTTCAGCACGATTTCGGCAGCATGTGGCACAAGTTGACGCAGGGGAGAATGATCGTGTCAAAGTTGGGGCTTGCTGCGGTGCTGGTGGGGTCGCTTGCGCTTGGCGGCTGCATGCAGGCGACGCTGTCGCCGGCGACGGATGTCGCGATGACGCCGCGTGATCGGCAGTTGCTGGCGCATCCGCCCTATGCGGACGCCAAGATCCCGCAGCAGTTCCAGCGGCACATTGTCGAGTACACCCGTCGGGAGCAGCCGGGTTCGATCCTGGTCGATACCGACGCGCGCTACCTCTATTACGTGCTGCCCGGCGGCAAGGCGATCCGTTACGGCGTCGCCGTCGGCGAGGAGGCGATGGCTTTCTCCGGCGTCGCCACGGTCGGCCGCCTGGCCGAATGGCCGGATTGGGTTCCGACCCAGGATATCCAGGAGCGGCTCGGGCCGTATCCGAAGCGTGTCGCCGGTGGACCGGCCAATCCGCTCGGCGCCCGGGGCATCTACCTCTACCAGGGCAACAAGGACACGCTGTATCGCATCCACGGCACCAACCAGCCCGAATATATCGGGCAGGCGATCTCGTCGGGCTGCATTCGCATGACCAATGGCGACGTGATCGACCTTTATCAGCGGGTCAAGCCGGGCGCGACCGTGGTCGTGCTGCCGCCGGGACAGAGCGCTTAATTCGAATACGAAGCGTTATCGCGGCCGATCGCGTCATCGCGATCGGCCGCACGCTTTTTTACCGGTCGGTCAGGCTTCAGCGCAGCGGCATCGGCGGCCGAACCACCGGGCCGCCATCATCCGCGTCAACAACAGAGGACTGCTGCTGCACCGGCCGCGGTGCCGCAACCGCCTGCGGGGCGGCGGGAGCCGGCAGCGGCGCTGCTGACGCGGGCGGCGGAGGCGGCGGGATATAGGCCTGCGCCGGCCGGCGGACCGGCGGCGGCGCAACGGCGGCATGCGGCGCTGCCTGTGGCGTGACCGCGGCGCGCGGGCGCGGCGGAGCGACCGGCCGCGGCTCGACGGCCCTGGTCTCGGTCGTCTTCGCGACCCGCTGTGCCAACTGATCCTGGCTGGCCTTGAGCTGGTCGATGCTGGTCTTCAGTTGCTCGATCTGCTGTCCCATCGACGCGAGATCGCGCGCCATCGATTGCAGCAACTGCGTCTGGTCAGGTGTGGCTGCGGCTGGTGCCGCCGCGGCAGCGGGCGCAACCGGCGCTGCTGCAGCAGCCGGAGCCGCGGCAGGGGCGGGCGCCGGCGCGGCTGTGGCAGGCACGGCCGTGGCGACGTCCTGTGGCGGAGTGGCCGGTGCGGCTTCAGCTGCCGCCTGATCGGTGGTCGCCGCCTGTGCTGGCGGCGCACTCGCCTGATCCGAGGCGGAGGCTGCCTTGCCCGGGATCAGCGAAGTCAGTGCAGCGATCTGAGGCGCCCACTCGGCGGCCATCTGCCTGGCGCGATCGCCGTAGTGCTGCCACGCCGCGGTGCCCATGGCGCCGGCGATCGCGAAGCAGAACCAGAAGGCGCGGATCGCCCATTTGCTGGTGGGGCGCGGCGCGCGGTCCAATCTGATGTCGTCAAGTCGGCCGTTATGGCTTGGCGCGCTATAGGCCGGCTCGGCCGGCGGCTCCGGCGCCACTGACGTTGGCGCGACCGGCGGCACCGAGGCGACGGCCGCGGCGGATGCGACCGGGGGCGCGGACGAAGGCGCGAGGCTCGGGCCGAAATAGGGCTCGCGCTGCCCCGGCGCTGCCCTTCCGGCAGGCGCAACGGCGTTGTCCGGACGTACCGGAGCGAAGCTGGGTTCGATCGCGAAAATATCGTGTGGATCTGCGTCTTTCAGTGTCGATTGCATGGCGGTCCCCGTTTCATTCCAAGGTCAACCGCAAATGGGCGGCCGGCAAATTTACGCTCTGTATTGACCCCTGACCCTGTCCCCACGACTCCAGTCCGGTTTGACCAAAGCAAGGCGAGAGGGTGGAGAGGTTGGGGAGTTTCGGGAACCCAGGCCGGGGACGAAGCGCACGAGCGTCCACGGCCTCTCGCGCAGCGCCCCGTACTGCATTCCGGATGAAAGCTTCCTGGGTTGTGTGGCGGATCCACCACACCCGAGGGCAAATCGCATCGCGTACGGCAGGTCCGACCGCGCTCCGCCACCGTTCCGCCCCGATTGGATTCGGCTGATAGGCCGTTGGATTTTCGGCTTGGGCTGGGGCGCAAGTTGGGGGTGCAACATGTCACGCGACGATGCAGTCAACTCGTACGTCGGCGTCAGATGCAGCGCGCATGGTGCTGCGGCCTCGATCCTGTTTGCGCATGCCCAAAAGCCGCTCAGGCTGCTTGCTGTGATGATCGGCGCGGCGTCGCTCGCGGCGTGCGCGCAGTCCTCCGTTGTCAGCCAGCGCTCGCAGGCGCTCGCGAGCCGGCCGGCATCGATCGAGCCGACACGGGCTGCGTCATCTGCCACGCGCACACGCATCGCCACGGCGCGCAGGCATACGCCTTATGCCTCGCGCAGGACCGGCGACAGCAAGATCGCCTCGCATGGCGTTGCGAGCTTCTACAGCGAGGAGCAGCCGACCGCGAGCGGCGAGAAGTTCGACGGGCGCGAGTTGACGGCCGCGCATCCGACATTGCCGTTCGGCACCAGGCTTCGCGTTACCGACGTCAAGAGCGGCCGTTCGGTCACGGTGCGCGTCAATGACCGCGGACCCTACGTTCCCGGGCGCATCGTCGACGTCTCGCATTCTGCGGCGCAATCGCTCGGCATGATCGGCAAGGGCATCACGAATGTCAGGCTCGACGTCGTGCAGTGAACGGCGTGCTGCAAGCCGGGCTCGGGATTTTTGCCGGCGCAATCGGGAAAAAGTCCCGGCGTTGCGCGCGCTTTAATCCTGTTGTCCGAACGATGGCGGCAAATAGAATTGTTGCCGCTACTTCCCCGCGCTCTCCATTTCCAGGCGCGTGGATTTCTACCCAATGAACCTTCCCCGCCTTGGTGTCCCTCCAGGGCGGGGTTTTTCTTGTGGCCGCCATGCGCGCCGGATGCGTTGACAGGGCAAGCCGGCGCCATAACTTCCGTCCTGCTCTGGAGGGCGGCGATGCCAAACAACAATCAAGAAACTGACGGCTTCGCATTGGGGCGGCCGTCACGGCGTGGGGCATTGCAGCTCTTCCTGGGCGGCGCCGCCGCCGTCATGCTTGCAGCTTGTTGCCGGTCATCGTCGTGGTGCCCTCGCGCGGCGCGTCGAGGCCGACCTCGATCCGGTGCGTGCCTCTGCCGTCCTGGCACCGCAGATGCGATTCGCGCGCAGCGTCAACGTCAACTCATTGGCGCTGGATATGCCGACCTTGATGGGAAAGCTCGCATAGGCGCGCGCAAATTGCGCGCTGCCGCATCTTGCGCCGGCGGTTCCACCAAATTGTCACACTCCCAGCGAAATCCGGCCCAAAGCCGCTGCCAACAAACGCCGGATGGACCACGTCGGCGAGGGACAAGCGTTGGCCTACAAGATGATCGCAGAACGCGAGAACGAAACGGTCAGGATCGAGCGCGAGAGCACCTTCATCATCATCGCCAAGGCCAAGGTCTGGGCGAGCGAGGGGTGGCAGGTGGTGATCACCGACAAGGACGGGAAATCATACCCGCCCGAGGAGTTCGACAAGCTGCTCGCGGCCTAGCGTTGCGCTGACACCAGCAGCATCATCGGGCGTTCGAGCTCGTCGGCCAGTTCGGGCATCGCCTTGATCTGCTCACGCGTCGGGGAGAATTCCTCGACATGGCGCAGCGTGAAGCCGGCGCCGATCAACGCGTTGAGCGTGGTGCCGATGGTGCGGTGATATTTCAGCACGCCCTTCACATACCAGTCGGTCCGGCGTTCGCCTTCGATGAAATAGCGGTTGACCGGCCAGGTCTTGCGGCCGTCTTCGTCCTGCCCCCAGTCCGGATGGGCCGCCGCCATGTAGACCGGATGCTCGACGGTGAAGACCAGATGCCCCTCCGGGACCAGCGCGCGATACAGCATGCGCGCCAGGCGATCGAAGTCCCTGATGTAGTGGAAGGCGAGGGTGGAGTAGGCGAGCTCGAATGTCGATTTCGGCAGCTCCAGCGTCTCGAGGTCGGCGATCTCGTAGGTGATCGCCGCATCCTGCGTCATGGCGGTGGCGCGGGCGATCATGTTCTGCGAGAGGTCGATGCCGAGCACGTCGGATGCGCCCTGCTCGCGCATCCAGCGCGACACCCAACCGAAGCCGCAGCCGAGGTCGACCACGCGCTTGCCCGCGACATCGGGCAGCAGTGCGCGGATCGCCGGCCATTCGGGCGCAGCGAGCAGTCCGCGGACCTGCCGCGGCAGCTGGCTGTAGCCGGCGAAGAAGCTGGGATCGTCATAGATGTTCTGCGCCATGGCTCTTTCTGTAACCGCCGCCGCACCGTGTGGGAACCGCTGATTGTGGCGCGCCCGGCGCGCTGCTGGAACCAGACGCGGCGCTCAGTGGTTTCTGATGTCAGCAGTCGACAGCCGAGGAGAGCGCCATGTTAGCCGAGATGCAAATCCACACCATCGCGCGGCAGATGCTGTTGAAGCACGGTCCGGAGGCGATCGCCCAGGCCGCGCAGAACGCCGTGGCCTGCGAGAGCAAGGGCGAAACCGACGATGCGCGCGACTGGCGCCATATCGAGGACGCAATGAAGATGATGCGCGGGCCGCATCAGAGCTGACGGCGGGCAGGGCAGACGACCCCGCCGTCGCGCAACAACACTGGGACCGCGCGAGCGCGATCGCCGCAACCCTAACCGACGGACGCTAGCCCGCCCGGCGCCACCGCGGCACGGGATCGAGCGGCGTGCGGTAGAGCTCGCGCCGGTCGATGTCGGTGACGCGCACGGCGCAGCCGCGCGCCTTCAGCTCCGGCTTGACCTGCGACAGCTCGTTGGCGAGCTGGTCGGCGCGGTCGGAGGCGAGGCTGATGTCTTCGAGGATGATGGTTCCTTGATTGCGGAACTCGTCCCCCACCACGAGATCGAAGGTGTAGTACGGCATTCCGAAGTCTCCGTTTCGGTTTGCATCACAGGGTAACACTGAGTCGAGCATTCCCTAAGATGCGTGGCGCACAATCGGCGTGCGATCGGCGCAAAAACGATGTGCAGCGCATCAAGCACGACGAAGCCACGCCGCACGGCGAAGGAGTCCTTTGAACCAGCTCACCGCCATGCCGTTAAGATTTGATTAAAACAGTCGTCGCAAGCTTGAGACCAAGTGGAATCGCAGCGGAACCGGACTCCGGGAACCGGCAGCTGCAGGAGAAGGCCGGTGGCGTAACGCCCGCCGGCCTTTTCTCGTCGGGGATGCCGCGAAGCTAGAGCATGATCCGGAAAAGTGCGGAGCGGTTTTCCGAAAAGATCATGATCAAACAAAGAGCTAAAGCGCGATGACGATTCGACCCAATCTCATCGCGCTTTAGTCGCGCAGGGCAGCTTGCCGGCGGGCGCGGCACTTCGGGCCGGGCCCGCGCATGTAGTACAGTTCGGGGCGATAGGGGTTGATGACGCCATCGATCAGCGTGACGCAGCGCGCGACGAGGCGGGCGAGATGGCGCCGCAACGGCTGCAGGGCAAGTTCCATCGAATTCATGGCATGCCCTCAGTGCAACTCGCCGAGGATGGCGGTGAACGGCAGCTCGAAGATCTCGGTCCCGATGTCGTCGGTGACGTGGACTGCCCAGTTGCGCCAGTCCTCCACGCTCGGTGTCATGACAAAGCTGCGCGCCAGCTGCTCCGCATACACGCGCGCCTCCGCCAGATCCATCGCGGCGCCGGTGCGATCCAGGATGACGTGCTTGTCGTCGGAGCAGTGAAAGAAAACTGCGGACATTCTTCCGATTCCCATGCCGAAGCGATTCTCGCGCGCTGAAATAGCAGCGCGCGCGGGCACTGAGAATCCGGGTGATCCCCCATCGGTAAACTACGGGGATTCCAGACGATTTGAATCACGCGGCCGTGATCAGCCCGACGTCAGAAGATCGGCTCGCCGATCGCAATCTCGCTGCGCGGGCCGAGCACGATCACCTTGCCGCTGGCGTCCTTGGCGCCGAGGATCAGGAGTTCCGAGGTGAAACCCGCGATGTTCTTCGGCTCGAGATTGCAGATGCACACGACCAGCGAGCCGACCAGCGCCGCCGGCTCGTAATTCGTGATCTGCGCGCTCGACCACATGATCCGCCGGCGCCGATATCGACGCCGACCTTGTAAGACGGATTGCGGGCGCGGGGAAATGGCTGCACCTCGACGACCTCGCCGATCCGGATATCGAGGCGGGCGAAGTCGTCGTAGCTGGCCTGCGGCTTGAGCGGAGACATCAGCGCTCCTGGAACGCAAGGCGGACACCGAGCGCGATATAGATCGTGCCGACCACACGGCCCTGCCACTGCCCGATGCGGCGATGCCGCCTGATCCACGGGCTGATCTGGCCGGCGGCGAGCGCCAGCAGCGAGGTGTAGACCGCGCTCATCACGACGAAGATCAGACCGAGGGTCGCGAACTGCGCCACCGGCGAGCCGTGGCCGGGATGCACGAACTGCGGCAGGAAGGCGAGGAAAAACAGCGCGGTCTTCGGATTGAGCATTTCCGCCCAGATCGCCTGCCGGAACGCACGCCGCGGATCGACCGGCTGCGCCGCCGGCAAATCCAGCTCGTCGTTCTTTTCGAACAGGGCGCGGACGGCGAGCACGATCAGGTAGATCACGCCGGCATATTTCACGACCGAGAACGCCAGGGCCGACGTCATAAGCACGGCCGACAAGCCGAATGTCGCCATAGCGGTGTGGACGAGATCACCGAGTGCGATACCGAACCCGGTCGCGACGCCGACGCGCGCTCCGCCGGTGACCGAACGCGCGAGCACCAGCAGCACCGCCGGCCCGGGGATCAGGAACAGGCCGAGCACGACGGCGGCGTAGGTGAGGAGGGTGGTGATGTCGATCATGAAGACCTGTCCCGGATGTCAGGATGCGGCGATGGCGACCGCCGCGAAGCGCGGCTTCGGATCAAGCATCACGCCGGCGCTTTCGACAATGCGCATTTCCTCGGTTCCGCTCTGCGCCGTGCGCTCCAGCACGCCGTGGACGCTTGAGGCGGCGTGGCTGAGCGCATCCGGCGTCGCCAGGCTGCGCGCGCGGGCGGCGACGAACAGCGCGGCGAACAGATCTCCGGTGCCGGACGGACTGATCGGAACCCGCGGCGTGCGCACGCGCCAGGCGCAAGTCTTGTCGGATTGAGTTCGCTCGATCGCCAGCGTCTCGATCTCGCTCTGCGGCGTGCCCGCCAGCTCGGCGCTGGTGATGACGACGGTCTGAGGTCCCCTCGCCATCAGCGCGCTCGCCTGCGCGACGACGTCATCGATCGTCGTCACGCGTGCGCCGCAGAGGAACTCGAACTCGAAATGGTTGGGCGTGATGATGTCGGCGAGCGGGCAGAGCTGGTCGCGCACCAGCGGCGGAATGTCCGATCGCACGAACATGCCGCGGTCGCGGTCGCCGAGCACGGGATCGCAGCAATAGAGCAGGGCCGGGTTCGTCGCCTTCGCGCGGTCGACGAAGTCGGCGACGTCCATGGCGATGTCGGCCGAGCCGAGATAGCCCGACAGGATCAGCCGCGCGGCCTCGACCGCTCCGCGCTCCTCGATGCCACGCAGCAGGTCGGCGACCAGCTGCACGTCGAGCACCCGGCCGCGGATGGTCGGATAGCCGGGCCGGTTGCTGAGCAGCGTGGTCGGCACGGCGACGACGTCGATGCCGTGCAGCTGGATCGGAAAGCTGGCGGCGCTGTTGCCGACATGACCCCAGGCGACCTGTGACTGGATTGAGATGACGGTCATCTTGTGCGCATCACCCGAACAGTGCGGCGTAGATGACGTAGAGCCAGCCCAGGATACCGTGGATGATCGCCCACAGGATCGAATGGTTCTTGGTGTAGGAGATCGCGATCGCCAGCGCCGAGCCGAACCCCACGCCGTATTTCGCCCCCTCGACGCGGACGCCATAATATCGATTGCCGTTCATGGGGAATCCTTCCAGCGGGAGGGCGTGAGCGTGAAGGCAGCGTAACCTGCTAGTTGCAGTCAGTTCAACGGCGGACACGGCTGCTGCGCGGCTCAGCATGGCGGTGATAGTCCGGGCCCGCGTTTTTCCACATCGTCGTCCCGGCGTAGGCCGGGACCCATACCCCCAGGATCGGGCGATGAGGAAAGCTGTGGCCGCGGCGTCGCGCAACAATCACCTTTTGTGGTTATGGGTCCCGGCCTGCGCCGGGACGACGGTGAATGTGTGACGCGGCCAGTGAGTTATACATCCGCGTTCTCGCGACATGTGGACAGGTCTTGCTGAGTTGCCCGTCAGGCTGTTTTGTCGCAGGCGGCGCAGCCCGGTTTGATTTGCGGGTTCGCGTCGGAACCCCGTCTGTCACGCCGCGATCAACCGAACGTGTCGGATCGACGTGGAAGAAGATGCACGGGTGGACTGTCCTGCATCCAAACGCTTGCCTCATGGCGTCGGAATAAGACGGCAGAGCGATCGATCATGATGTGAGCGCGAACCGATCGGCGGGCGGCGAACAATGCGCCGGCGTGCCGAATCCAACAGGAGCAAATGATGTCCAGGATCAAACAGGTTGCGGCCGCGCTGACCGCGCTCGCCACGCTGACGGGGGCGGCCATGGCGCACGAAGTGCCGGCGGCGGGCCCATCCGTGCTCGCGAAGAGCCATGCCGCCGCCGGCCGCTGGAGCGGCGGTCCGCCGCGCATGGCGGCCCCGCATTTCGGCGAGTCCGAGGCGCTGCCCCGCGACCAGCCCGGCGGCGTCTGCGATCACGGCGACAATGCCATGATCTGCTGAGCCGGATCGTGCATGGCGGCGATCTCCGGCGAAAGTTGCGCTAGCCTTGCTGGGTTGTCTCCCTCCAGCTCGCGAGCGCCGCCGCCATGCACATCCTCCGTCCCCAGTTTCGCATCGAGCAAGACCAGGCGCTCGCTTTTGCGGCGGCGCGCGGCTTCGGCGCCGTCGTCGCCGCCGATGCGCGCGGCCCGCACGCGTCCCACGTGCCGTTCGTGATCGAGCGGCGCGACGATCGCGTGATCGTGCAGATTCATCTCACCGCGAAGAATCCGCTGGTCGAACTCGCCGACGGCACGCGTCGCTTCCTCCTGATCGCCTCCGGCGATGACGCCTACATCTCGAACGACTGGTATGTCTCACCCGACAACGTCTCGACCTGGCTCTACGAGGCGGTGCATTTGTCCGGCGTCGCGCATCTGCGCGATCACGGCGAGAACCGCAGCCACGGCGACGCGCTGCTCGCGGCCTCCGAGGCGCGGCTGCAAAAGCAGCCCTGGGACCTGACGCAGATGGAGCCCGGCAAGCGCGAGGCGATGCTGGCAGGGATCAGGGTGATCGACATCGTCGTCGACGAGATCGAGGGCCAGTCAAAGCTGAACCAGCACAAGAGCGATGCGGATTATGTCGCGCTGGTCAACCGCCTTGCGCAAGCGCAGGAGACGGCGAGCCAAAGGCTGGCGGAGAAGATGCGCGCGCTGCGGCCGGAGCTTGAATTTAACGTTGGACGGTGCGCAGGGAGGGGCAGCTCCGTGTAACCCGGCGCTGTCTCAACGCGGCAGAGAGCGGATTACGCTTGCGCTAATCCGCGACATAGAGCCGATCGGCATCGAATCCGCAAACGCGTTGTTAAGAATCGCTCCGCGCTGATTTGCTCGATTCCGATTCGTTCTTTGCGAACAAAATGGAGTCGAATGGGGAACATGTGGTGCGTGATCCATGTAGCCCGCATGAGTGAAGCGATATGCGGGGCCTGATCGCGTACTCTTCGAGCGGTCCCGGATGTCGCTTCGCTCATCCGGGCTATGCAGTCATGTGGCGGAGAGCGCCAGGAAGCTCACGACCTCTCGGTTGAATCGATCCGGCTGCTCGATATTGAGGATGTGAACGCCGGGCAGCAGAATGAGCTTGGCATCGGTGATTGTCGCGGCGATATCAGCGCTGTGGCTGGCCCGCGTGACGGTGTCGCTCTCGCCGCCGATCACCAGGGTCGGCGCCGCAATCAGCGAGATGACGTGGCGGAGATCGACGTCGCGCAGTGCCGCGTAACATCCGGCGAGACCGCGCGACGGCGTGGTCAGCACCATGTTGCGGAATTCGTCGACGACCTCGTTCGGCGTGGCCAGCATCGCCGTCGGAAACCAGTTGCGCATGAAGCCATCCGCGATACCACTCATGTCCTTGGCCGCAAGCACCGCGCGGATCTGCTCGTCGAACGGCAGTTCGGACGCCAGATAGGGCGAGGTGTTCGAGAGGATCAGGCGGTCGATGCGGTCAGGCGCGAAGATGCCGAGCCATTGCCCGACGAAACCGCCGAGCGACAGGCCGAGGAAATGCGCCCGATCGATGTCGAGGGCGTCGAGCAGTTCGATCACGTCGCGGCCGAGCCGGTCCATCGAGTAGGCGCCCGTGGGCGCGTCCGAGCCGCCGTGACCGCGGGTGTCGTAGCGGAGCACCCGAAACGACCGGCTGAGGGCCGGCATCGAACGATCCCACATGTGCAGGTTGGTGGCGATCGAGTTCGACAGCGCGAGCACCGGCCGATCGTCGGGACCGTCGATACGGTACGCAATCCGGCAGCCGTCCGCCGTGGTGAAGCGTCGATCGCCGCTCATCTCATCAGTCCCTTGTGCTGGTGGAAGCCGGCAGGCTTCGCGTCGAGCCAGGCTAGGACTCGCGCCTCCGAAGAAAAATTACTAAGATTGATAAAGCTCTGTAGGTTTTACGAACAATGGATCGGATCAAGCTGCACGATTTGCGTTGCTTTGACGCTGTCGCGACCAAGGGAAGCTTTCAGGCCGCCGGCACGGCGCTGAACCGGTCGCACCCGTCGGTGTTCGCGGCGGTCGCCCGGCTCGAGCAGCAGCTCGGCCTCACGCTATTCGATCGCAGCGGATACCGTATCGGGCTGACGGACGCCGGCCGGACGTTTCACGCACGCGCGCAGGTGACGCTGCGCGAACTCGATCTGCTGCAGGGCTATGCGGAGCAGCTTGCCGGCGGAGAAGAGGTCGTCCTGCGTGTGGTCATCGGCGACCTGTGCCCGCGGCCGCCGGTGCTGCAGATGCTGTCGGCGTTTTTTGCCCGCTATCCCAACACGCGCCTGCACCTCGAATATGAGGCGGTCGGCGGACCGCTCGAGCGCCTGATCGATGATAACGCCGATCTGGTGTTTCATCGCGCGGAGCCGTCCGATCCGCGATTCGAACAGGTCAAGCTCTCGACCACGGCCATGGTGCCGGTCGTCGCTCCCGGCTTTCTGCCGTTTGCGTGGACGAAGAAGGTCACGCCGGAGCAGATGCGCCCCTTCACGCAGTGCGTCATCCGCGACACGGCGCGGCGAGCGTCGTCGGAAAACTTCTTCCTGATCGAAGGTGCGCACCAGTGTAGCGTGCCGGACCAGATGATGAAGAAGGAGCTGATCCTGCATCGTCTCGCCTGGGGCCATCTGCCCGCATGGCTGATCGAGGACGAGCTGCGGGACGGCAGGCTGATCAGCATCGCCGGACCGAATTTTCCGGGCCGCGAGGAAAATCTTGCGGCAGTCCGCCATCGCCAGCATTCGCACGGACCGGTGGCGGAAGCGCTCTGGCTTCATCTCAAGAGCTGGCGGCTCGCTCAGCGTGCAGGGCGGGCGACCCGACCGGACCGCGCGAAGCGCGGCCGATAATTGGCGCGGAGTAACCCGACGCAGTGACGTCGTCGGTGGATGTCCGATTAGGCTTGCGTGCATCCGCCGTACAAAGTGCCGCGGCATCGAAGTCGCGCAAACCTATTGTTAAGAATCGTTTCGCGCCGATTTTTCGATTCCGATTCGTTCCGCGCGAACAAACTGGAGTCGGATCAGGAACGTGGCCGTGGTGCGACTCATCGATCGATGAGTGATGCGGGAGAACGCAGTGCGCCTGAGATGCGCCGCGATGTTGCGTGCCGAGAGCAATAATCCCATCATGATACAACATCGATTGTTCGGACGCGGTCGATGTATGTGCGTTGTTAACATCTGGATCGCGCCGATTTTCCTGATTCCGATTCGTTCTTCGCGAACAAATTGGAGTCAGATGCAGAACGTCGCTGTGGCGCGCGATATGTTTCTCTGCTCCACTCGGCGCGCATAGGAGAGCGGATTGATGGCCAAGAAGGCAGGCAACAAGACCAGCAAGAAGACGAACGGGCCCGCGCCGCGCCGCACCGTGCTGGCGATCGACGTCGGCGGCACGCATGTGAAGGTCATGACCGACAAGGAGCGCGTCAAGCGCGAATTCGAGTCGGGTCCAACTCTGTCCGCGACCGAGATGGTGCGGCAGGTCAAGTTGCTGACCGAGGACTGGTCCTATGACGTGATCTCGGTCGGTTATCCGGGACCCGTCGTTCACAACCGTCCGCTGACCGAGCCGCACAATCTCGGCCGCGGCTGGGCCGGCTTCGATTTTCACCGCGCGTTCGGCCGCCCGACCAGGGTCGTCAACGATGCGCTGATGCAGGCGATTGGCAGTTATCAGGGCGGCCGGATGCTGTTTCTCGGCCTCGGCACCGGCCTCGGCTCGGCGATGATCGTGGATGGTGTTTACGAGCCGATGGAGCTCGGTCATTTGCCGTACCGCAAGGGCGCGACGTTCGAGGATTATGTCGGCGCCGCGGGTCTCGAGCGGCGCGGCCGGAAGAAGTGGCGCAAGAGCGTCGACGACGTCATCGCGCGGCTGTCCGCCGCGCTGGAACCCGAGTACATCGTGCTCGGCGGCGGCAATGCCGACAAGGTCGACAACCCGCCGCCCAAGGTGAGGTTCGGCGACAACGCCAACGCATTCGAGGGCGGATTTCGAATGTGGAAGAAGCGAGCGCGCAAGGCGAACGGCGCGCGTCGATGAAACCGGAACCGCCACCAAATCGCCGCAACTGCCGAAGTTTCGCGCTGCTTCGTCACCCCTGTTGTCGGAACTGATTGGGGGCGCCGCTCGTTTGATGCGGCATAACATCCCGTTCCATGAGGAGTGAGCCATGCGAAGTTTCATTATTCCCGCGATCGCGGCCCTGGCGATCGGCGCAGCGACGCCGGCGATGGCCTACGATTCCGGCAGCCAGATCTCGATGGAGGCCGCGCTCGATGTCGCGACCGGTCTCGGCATCGTGACGGTGTCCAACACCCAGTTCCTCGGCGACGAGTGGGAAGTCGAGGGGCGTGACCGCCTCGGCCGCTGGATGCAGGTCGATGTCGACGCGCGGACCGGCGAGGTGCGCAACGTGGATCGCGGCTGGTAGCCCGCGTCTTCACCACTGCGTGAAAATTCGGAACGGCCGGCGGAGCAGGGTGCACGCCGGCCGTTCGTTATCCAGAACTGTCTGATGCCGTGCTTTGGCTGAATGGCATAAAGCTGGGGTATGCTGGTCCCATCATTCCGGGAATCGCCGCCAGCGCGGCGGCCCGTGAACAGGAGACCGGCCATGACAAAACCGTTTCCATCCAAAACCCATATCGGTAATCACCTGCTGCATCCGGAAACCCAGATGCTGAACTACGGCTACGATCCGCAACTGTCGGAGGGCGCCGTCAAGCCGCCCGTGTTCCTGACCTCGACCTTCGTGTTCCGCACCGCCGAGGACGGCAAGGACTTTTTCGACTTTGTCGCGGGCCGGCGCGAGCCTCCGGAAGGCATGGGGGCGGGGCTGGTCTATTCGCGCTTCAATCATCCGAACAGCGAGATCGTCGAGGACCGGCTTGCGATCTATGAGCGCACCGAGAGCTGCGCGCTGTTCTCCTCCGGCATGTCGGCGATCTCGACCACGGTGCTGGCCTTCGCGCGGCCCGGCGACGTGATCTTGCATTCGCAGCCACTCTATGGCGGCACCGAGACGCTGTTCACCAGGACGCTGGCGGGCTTCTCGATTCACGCCGTGGGCTTTGCCGACGGCCTCGACGAGAGTGTCATCCGCGCCGCTGCCGACGAGGCGATGAGGAAGGGCCGCGTCGCGATGATCTTCATCGAGACGCCGGCCAATCCGACCAACGGCCTGGTCGATATCGCGCTGACGCGGCGCGTCGCCGACGCGATCGGCAAGGCGCAGGGCCATACGCCGATCATCGCCTGCGACAACACGCTGCTCGGGCCGGTGTTTCAGCGGCCGATCGAGCACGGCGCCGATCTCTCGCTGTACTCGCTGACGAAATATGTCGGCGGCCATTCCGACCTGATCGCGGGCGCGGCGCTCGGCTCGAAGAAGCTGATGAAGGACGTCAAGGCGCTGCGCGGCGCGATCGGCACCCAGCTCGATCCGCATTCCTGCTGGATGATCAGCCGTTCGCTGGAAACGCTCAGCCTGCGCATGGAAAAGGCCGACCGCAACGCGCGGATCGTCGCCGATTATCTGCGCGACCATCCCAAGGTGGCGCAGGTGCATTACCTCGGCCATCACGATCCGGCATCCCCCGCGGGCCGCGTGTTCGCGAGCCAAAGCAGCGGCGCCGGTTCGACCTTCTCGTTCGACATCGTCGGCGGGCAGCAGGCGGCGGAGAAATTCCTCAACTCGCTGCAGATTTTCAAGCTCGCAGTCAGTCTCGGCGGCACCGAGTCGCTCGCGAGCCTGCCGGCCACCATGACGCATTCCGGCGTGCCGGCCGATATCCGCAAGCGGATCGGCGTGCTGGATTCGACGATCCGGCTCTCGATCGGGATCGAGCATCCGTCCGATCTGGTGGCCGACATCGCGCAGGCGTTGAGCCGGGTGTGAGCGAGAAAAAAGCGTGTAGGATGGGCAGAGCCAACGGGTCCGCGCGACGCGCGGCCCGTTGATAAACTCCACGAAACCCGTCCTACAGGCTACCAAATCTCCGGAGAGAATGCATGCTGACAATCACGGCGATCATCCGCGCGAAGAAGGGCCATGAGGCGACGATGCGTCAGGCGTTGCTCGACGTCGTCGAGCATGTCCGCGCCAACGAGCCGTCCACCGTCGGCTACTACGTCTCGCAGGATGCAGCCGATCCCTGCGGGTTCGCAACCTATGAACGATATCTCGATCAGGCGGCCATGGACCGGCACAACAATTCGCCGGCTGTGGCGCGGTTCTTTGAGATCGCGAAGCCGATCCTCGACGGCGAGGTGATCCTGGTCTCGGCGAACGAGATTGCGAGCAAGCGGGAGTAGGGTTGGCCACCGGGTCACAAATAATAGCCTGCTCCGGAAAGGCTTCGCCGTAGCGCATTCATTCTCCGATTTGGGCGGCGCGGAGCATTGCAGACCGGCGCGGTCGGCGATTTCAGGACAAACCCACCGCGGCGGAACTGCGCTTGAAGCGAACGCGGGAGCGGACAACGTTGACGCGGAGGCGGCGCGCCGTTATTGGCGGCGCGGAAAATTCCGACGCAACGATACGGGATGGTCTCGATGCAAGTGACTTTGATGAAAGGCAAGATTCATCGCGCGCACGTCACCGAAGCGGACTTGCATTACGAGGGGTCGATTTCGATCGACCGCAATTTGATCGAGGCCGCCGGTTTTCTCATCAATGAACGCGTCGACATCTATAACATCGACACCGGCGCGCGCTTCTCGACCTACGTGATCGAGGCGCCGGCGGGATCGGGCACCATCGGCCTCAACGGCGCGGCCGCGCGGCTCGCCATGGCCGGCGACAAGGTCATCATCGTCGCCTATGCCAGCTTCGACGCCGACGAGGCGCGCAAATTTCATCCGCGGGTCGTGCTGGTCGACGACAAGAACCGGCACATCGCGAAGGCTGCCGCCTCACCGGCGAAAGCGCTGGCGGATGCGTAAGCTGGGCTACGCTAGGCCCTCTTGACGAACTCCGATTTCAGATTCATCGCGCCGATGCCGTCGATCTTGCAGGCGATGTTGTGTCCGTCGCTGCCCTCGGTGAGGCGGATGTTCCTGACCTTGGTGCCGCCCTTGACCACCGACGACGAGCCCTTGACCTTGAGGTCCTTGATCACGATGACGCTATCGCCGTCCGTCAGCGGGTTGCCGTGCGCGTCGCGCACGCCCGCTTCCTGCGCGGTCTCGGCGGCTGCGGCGGCATCGCTGCTCCACTCATGGGCACATTCCGGGCAGACCCAGAGAGCGCCGTCCTGATAGGCATGCTCGGAATTGCATTTCGGGCAGTTCATTGCGGCGTCCATGGTCGAGATCGTCTCCGTCGTTGCGGGCGCACCGTAGGGGCACAAGCGGGCAAAGCAAGCGAAAACCCGGCGATTTGATGCGCAAAGCGGCGCAAAGGTGGCGAGCCGCCCGTCCACCCGCGGATGCCGATGGAACGGTCTGCGCCGCTATCCGTTGCCGTTCGTCGCTCGGCATTGCGCCCCTGTGCGGCAGGGAACGGTTCACTGATCGTCGCGTCCGGGCCGGCAATTCATCAAGGAGCAATCGGCTGATCCCAAACATGGACGCGGAAGATGAATCAGAGAAATCCGGCCTTCGTCTGCCTTCGCACGTCGCTCGTCACCGCTGCCTTCACGTCGGCGTTGCTGGTGGGCGCAAGCCTTGTGAGCGCAAGTCTTGCCCGCGCACAGCCAGTGAATTCGCGCGCGGATCATGGCAATGGTGGTCCTGGCGAGTTCGCCGACCTTGCGGAGAGGGTCGGGCCGGCCGTGATTGGCGTCAACGCCAAGGTGGCGGCAGCGGCGGATGATGACGATTCTTCTCCCGGCGACTCCCCCGGCGGTTCTCTTGGGCCGGACGGCGTGCCCGATCAGGACACGCCGGGGAGGGCCGTTCCGAATCCCGGCAGGCGCGGACCGGGCAATCTGCCGAAGCTGGGTGAGATGACCTCGATCGGTTCGGGCTTCTTCATCTCGGCGGACGGCTATGCGGTGACGAACAATCACGTCCTCGGCGGCAGCGACCGCGCCGATGTCCGCACCAGCGACAACAAGGTCTACAAGGCGAAGGTGCTGGGCAAGGATCCGGTCAGCGATCTCGCCCTGCTCAAGGTCGATGGGCGGACCGACTTCAGCTATGTCAAGCGCGCGGATCAAGCGCCGCGCACCGGCGATTGGGTGCTCGCGGCCGGCAATTCATTCGGCCTCGGAAACACCGTCACCGCGGGGATCGTCTCGGCGCGTGCGCGCGATCTGGAGACCGGATCTTCGGAAGATTTCGTCCAGATCGACGCGCGGATCAATCGCGGCGATTCCGGCGGGCCGAGCTTCAACACGCATGGCGAGGTGATCGGCGTGAACAGCCTGATCTTCTCGCCCTCCGGAGGCTCGGTCGGTGTCGCGTTTGCGATACCCGCCGATACCGTGAAGACGGTGATCCCGCAGCTGAAGGACAAGGGCACGGTCACGCGTGGCTGGATGGGCGCCCAGATTCAATCGATCACCCCCGGCATTGCCGAAAGCTTAGGTGCGGACAATCTGCACGGCGCGGTCGTGGTCGGCGTGCAGACCGGCGGGCCGGCGGCGAAGGCCGGATTGAGGCGCGGCGACGTGATCACCTCGGTCAATGACGAGCCGATCAAGAGCGCCAACGAGCTGACCAAGAAGGTCTATGCGGGAGCGCCGGGCAGTTCGGTCAAGCTTTCGATGCTGCGGGACAATGCGCCGAATTCGCTGAGCGTGACGCTCGGCCAGCTCGCACAGTCGCACGCGCCCGCCGGCATGCCGAAGTGAGGCCGTTAGCGCGTAGGCCACTGCCCATCCTGCAGGCTACGTCTGCGGTGTGATCCCGCCGGCCTCGGCGATCAATTCGAACGACCGCAACCGCTTCTGGTGATCGTAGACGTCGGACACGATCATCAGCTCGTCGGCGCCGGTCTCGGCGACCAGCGCGTCGATGCCGGCGCGCACCGTCGCGGGCGAGCCGATGATGGAGCGCGCGAGCATCCGCATCGCCTGCACCTTCTCCGACGGCGACCAGTAGCTCTCGATGTCGTCGATCGGCGGCTGGCTGAGGCCACGCGCGCCGCGGAAGATGTTGGTGAACGACATCTGCTGCGTGGTCGCCAGCCGCCGCGCCTCCTCGTCGGTGTCGGCGGCGATGATGTTGACGCCGACCATGGTGTAGGGGCGGTCGAGCTGCTCCGACGGCTTGAAGCGGGCGCGGTAGATCTGCAGCGCCTGGATCAGCAGCTCGGGGGCAAAGTGCGAGGCGAAGGCGTAGGGCAGGCCGAGCTCGCCGGCCAGCATCGCGCCGAAATTGCTCGAGCCGAGAATCCACAGCGGCACGTCGGTGCCCGCGGCCGGCACCGCCTGGATGCGCTGGTTGGGGCCGGCCGCGGCGAGGAAGGCCTGCACCTCGAGCACGTCCTGCGGAAAGTTCTCGGCGGATTCCGGCGTGCGGCGCAGCGCGCGCAGCGTGAGCTGGTCGGTGCCCGGCGCGCGGCCGAGGCCGAGGTCGATACGGTCAGGAAACAGCCGCGCCAGCGTGCCGAACTGCTCGGCAATGACATAGGGCGCGTGGTTCGGCAGCATGATGCCGCCGGCGCCGACCCGGATGGTCTTGGTGCCTGCCGCGATGTGCCCGATCACGACCGACGTCGCGGCGCTGGCGATGCCCGCCATGTTGTGATGCTCCGCCACCCAGATCCGGCGATAGCCGAGCGCCTCCGCATGGCGAGCGACATCGCGCGCGTTATAGAGCGCGCCGCGCGCGTCGGTTTCCTCGGTGACGCGGACGAGATCGAGAATGGACAGGGCGGCCACGGCGACTCCGGAGCGTTAGGGACGGGGAGCCGATGGTATTTGGCTGTGTCCAGGTGGGTGCGAAACGGCGGGGAGCTGCCGGTTCATGCAGATGCATATGGATGCGGTCGCCACGCCGGTCAATCCGCCCGATGCGACCGAGGAAGCAGAGCTGCCCACCCAAAATATCGAAAACAACCCCATGCAAAGTAGGTTGCCGCCGGCACTCGGAAGTACGACTTGACGCGTCGGGCAAATCAGCGGTACTTTTCCATTATTCCGAAATAGCCCGGGCGCTCGCAGCCACGCGAAAGTGTGGGTCAATCTGCCGAACCCGACAGTGCAGGGGCAGCGTAGGATGGGTAGAGCGCAGCGAAACCCATCAGGCTGCAGCCGAGTGGCGAGATGATGCCCGACCGCCGCCATCGGAGAATCGACGCGTCAGCCCCAGACGATTGCGGCCGTGGCGAAAATGAGCGATGTTCAAGTTCTATTTCCGAAGGCGCTGCTGGAGATGCCTGTGCGGGGAGGCGCCTGGGGACCTCAACCAAAGCTTCAACGTGGCCCTCGGCTGTGCGGGGCGGCGGCTGCGTGCGCGCAGGGCGCTTCCGCGAAGCGCAACTTGCCGAAAATGTGCTGATGATGGCGGCTTACGCCCGCGGCCGATCCACCCTACCTTCGCTGGGCGCCGACGCGCAGCCCACCGATCCGATCCGGAGCGAGACCTATTCCCCAGCTCATATTCGGCCTGACCAGCCTGCTGATCCTGGCCCGCTTCATCTGGCCGCTCGACTGGCCGCTCACGGCAAAGATCGTCGCGGCGTTGTTCGTGCTGGTCGCCTTGCAGTTTCACCGCTGGAACAGGCTGTCGTCGGGATCGGAATTCTCGCCGGAGTTTCCGCGTCCGGTGGTCGTCCTGTTCAACTGGGCGTTCGGCGCGATCATGCTGCTGGCGCTGCTGCAACTGGCGTTCGATGCCGGGCTGCTGGTGGCCGCGCTGATCCACGGCGGCTTCGTCGGCGCGCCCGACGGCGTCCGCTACGCACTTGCTGCGCTCGCGGCCGCAGCCGCCGCGATCGGCGTCCATCAGGCGATGCGCATTCCGCCGCTCAGGGATGTCGAGGTCGGGATCCGCGGACTTCCGCTTCAGTTCGACGGCTACACCATCCTGCAACTGACCGATCTGCACATCAGCCGGCTGTTTCCGGCGCCGTGGGCGCGCGCCGTGGTCGAGCGATCGAACAAGCTCGGCGCCGACCTGATCGCGATCACGGGCGATCTGATCGACGGCACCATCGATGCGCGGCGCAACGACATCGCGCCGTTGCGCGACCTGATGGCGGCCGATGGCGTCTACGTGATCTCGGGCAATCACGAATATATCTTCGGCTATGACGGCTGGATGGCACACTACGAAACGCTCGGCCTGCGCTCGCTCGAGAACCGGCACATCGTGCTCGAACGCGGTGCTGGCCGCCTGGTGATCGCGGGGATTACCGACCGCGCGTCGCGCCACAGGGGGCATTCCATCCGCGACCTTGCCGCGGTTCTCGACGGCGCCCCCAAAGGCGCGCCCGTCGTCCTGCTCGACCACCAGCCGAGCGACGCACGCAACGCTGCCGCGCTCGGCGTCGCCCTGCAGCTCTCCGGACACACCCATGGCGGATTGATCCTGGGGATCGACCGCCTCGCCGCGCGCGCCAATGCCGGCTTCGTCTCGGGCCGCTACGACGTCGACGGGATGACGCTCTACGTCAATAACGGCACCGCGCTATGGCCGGGCTTTGCCTTGCGGCTCGGCCGCCCGTCCGAACTGACGCGGATCACGCTGCGTGTGGCTGACGATAGATGAGTGATTCGTAACGGATGCGATGATGCCATTGCGAGGTCGTCAAAAAATACCTCAGCTGCGTGGCACAATGCTCCCGGGGATGACGGATCGACTTGATTCTCCTGTCAAACTGCTAGGTCGGTGTCATCACCCGCGAAAGCGGGTGATCCAGTATTCCAGAGACGCCGGTGCTGGAGCCGAAAGGCCGCGGCGTACTGGATCGCCCGGTCGAGCCGGGCGATGACGGTGTGGGTGAGGGCACCGAAGCAATGCATGGTTCAAGCTATGAACAAGCCGCCGCGATGCCGTTTGCTCAAGACATTGGTCATCTCTTTTCTTTGCTCTAATTTTCACGACCTCATTCAGCAGCAGGCACCATGTCTGACATCACCATTCCCGGCGGAAATTCGTTCCTTCGTCGAGCGGATCGTGAACCGTGACACTGAGATGCAGGAACTCAGCGAGCAGAAGAAGGAAGTCTTCTCCGAGGCGAAGGGCGAAGGTTTTGATGTGAAGATCCTCAAGAAGATCAGCAAGCTGCGCAAGCAGGAGCAGGACGAGCGCGACGAGCGTGAAAATTTGCTCGATCTCTACATGCGCGCCATGGAAACCGCGCCGCCGGACAAGGCAGCGAAGGCGGCCTGAGCGAAACGAACAAGCACGTAACGAGTAGGGTGGGTTCGCCAACGGATCGCGCGGAGCGCGTGTCCGATGATAGACTCCTCGTAACCCGCCGCTCGGCGTTACCGCCACGAAGGGCGGATTACGCTGCGCTAATCCGCCCTACGAGCCGCGAGATGCTCATCGCGTCGGTCTCTTTTGGTAGACACCTGAAAATGAGACGTTTGTCCCGCCGCAATGGAGGTTGTCGCCGACAACCAGTAACTTGCCGACGAGCTGCATCGTGACCTGACAGTCGAGTTCGTCCGTCCCGTCACCGAATTTCATCTTATCGCCTGAAGGTTTTGCTTCGTAATCAAGCTCGCCGGAATGGGTGCGGCTGCCCGAACCCCAAATGGCCTCGCCCTTGATGGCCAGCTGACTTGCCTCTTTCGATTTCGAGATGCGAATGACGTTGTCGTAGGCACGCCATTCGCCGAGCCAATCCCGTTCTGCCGGTCGTCGTATGTCCTCTTGCCACGCAAGCCTTTCGATCTCGATCCAGCCGACCGTCTCAGTGTCCTTGCGAGGTTGAAACCAACTGCATGCGAACTTGCCTGACGTCCGGGAAACAATGACTTCATCGTTGCGAACGACATAAGTTTTCAGACGACAGGCTTGGTCGTCGGGGCAACGCTCGTTGCCATCGCCGCGGAAATAGATCCTGTCGCCGGCTGCGCCTTTGATCTTCGCCAGCCTGTAGTCGGTGCTCTCGCGCGGAAAATATCCGTTCCGACAAATGTTGTCGGCGTTGCCCTTGAGCTGGCCGGATGCGGGCGAGGTTTGGAGAATGCTCCATGCGAGGAGTCCGAGCGAAGCCTGGACAACGCGTCTCATTGGGTTTTCACCTTCGATTCATTTCCCGCATGGAATGCGGCAGGGTGGTGGGGCAGTGATTCCATACTAATTTGGTCCGACAAAGCGCCGCAGATCAATCGCATAGAAACGTGATCAATCAGTTGTTGCCATCGCGTAGGGCGGATTAGCCGAAGGCGTAACCCGCCGACCTTTAACGACGCAATGGCGGATTACGCTTCCGCCTTCGCTCAATGAGCTACGGCGGACAAGTCGCTAATCCGCCCTGCGAGCTGACATCACCATTCCCGGCGGAAAAATTCGTCCTTCGTCGAGCGGATCGAGAACCTTGACACCGAAATGCAGGAACTGAGCGAGCAGAAGAAGGAAGTGTTCTCGGAGGCGAAGGGCGAAGGTTTCGTCGTGAAGATCCTCAAGGAGATCATCAAGCTGCGCAAGCAGGACCAGGACGACGAGCGTGAAAGCTTGCGCGATCTCTACATGCGCGCGATGGAAGCCGCGCCGGCGGAAGACAAGACCGCGAAGGCGGCGTGAGGCCTATGGAAGCGCGTCGCGCGCTTCCATAGACAGACAGCGGGTAGGGCGGGTTAGCGACTTGCCTGCCGTCGCTCATTGAGCGAAGGCGGAAGCGTAACCCGCCGAAGTTCTTGCATTGTTCCCGGGGAGGCTTCACAAGACCGTCTGTTGGTCAACCTCAGACAATGACGAAGAACTTTTCTTTTCCTTTCTACTGTATGCCAAAGTCTGCTCCGGCCGCGCAACGGGACAAGGGGAGATCCGAAATCATGATCATGGACCGTGGAATTGCCGACACCGGTGCGATGAGCGAGGGCGCTCTGCCCGGACCTCGGTCGCGGCTTCTCAACCGCCGGGCGTTTCTGGTCGGCTCTGCTGCCGGTCTCGCCGCACTGAGCCTGGCCGGTTGCGCATCCGACTACATGAGCCTGGCCGAGGCGCAGAAGGTCTACGGGCCGGTGCCCGACGAGAAATTCCCGATCCCCGCGGTGGACGTCAGCAAGGTCGATCCGAAATATTTTCGCAAGACAGTGAAGTACGACAGCGCTGAGGCGCCCGGGACGATCATCGTCGATCCGAGCAAATACTATGTCTACCGCATCGAAGGCGAAGGAAACGCGACCCGCTATGGCGCCAATGTCGGCCGCGATGGGTTCCGGTGGAGCGGGGAGGCTTACGTCGGGCGCAAAGCCGAATGGCCGACCTGGACGCCGCCCAAGGAGATGATCGCGCGCCAGCCGGAGGCGGGCAAATATGCTCGCGGCATGCCGGGAGGTCTCGACAATCCACTTGGCGCGCGCGTGCTCTACCTCTACCAGAATGGGGCGTACACGCTTTACACGATCTACAGCACCAGCGCCCCCGAAACGATCGGGAACGGCATTACGAGCGGCTGTACCGGCCTCCTTAGTCAGGACATGATCGACCTCTATTCGCGAACGCCCGTCAAAACGAAGGTGATCGTGCTGCCGGCGTAAGCGGCGCCGGCCGTCGCCAGGGACGCCTTTGTGCGGCGATGGTTGTCGAAGGACGCAGGCAGGGTGATCTGGACGTGGTGATGCTTTCGCGAAGGCTTGTCATTGTTGCTTCCATGCTCGTGCTCGGGACTTCATCGGTCCGCGCGCAGCAAAGCGCCGAGTATGATGCGTGCATGGACAAGGCAGAAGGCGTGTCAACGAAGATGCTCGATTGCGGCAAGACCGAAATCGACAAGTGGGACACGCGGCTCAACACCGCCTATCAAGCCCTTCTCGCCAGCTCGAAGGGCGAGGCGCACGCGCAATTGCTCGGAGAACAGCGGGCCTGGCTGAAGCATCATCTCAGCGAAACCCATCGCCTCGCCGCGGACCCCAACAACGGGTCCGTCGCGTTCCTCGACTCCCAGGCGTTCGAATTGAAGGACATCGCCGACCGCACGCTGCTTCTTGAAAAGCGTGCCAGCCGGTAGCCCGCATGAGCGAAGCGACATGCGGGATCGGGTGGCAACGTCCTGTGATGCTGGTCTCGGATGTCGCGGAGCCTGTCATCGGGCGCGCATTCGCGCGACCCGTTGGCTCATCCGAGGCTACGCTTGCTGCGCGCTCATCGCTTCGGGGTGCGCCCGCGGATCCGGTCGAAGCCTTGCTTGATTGCGGCGAAGCGCGCGTCGACAATCGGCTCGAATTCGAGGTCGGTGAAGATATAGGGCCAGTCGTTTTCGATGCCTTCGCGGACGAGCTCACCGACATAGTTGGGATCGATGCCCTCGGAGACGCGTTGGCGGATCAGATTGATCTGCTCGGCAATTGGGCCCGACGTCGGCAAGGTACTGACCGCCCCCTCGAAGCGCTCGGGAAGGTTGCGCCTCGAGTTCACGATTTGCGTGCGGATGAACCCGGGACACAGCACCGATACGCCGATCCCTCGCGGCGCGAGTTCAAGCCGCAGGCCCTCGGATAGCGCGACAACGCCGTATTTTGAAACATTGTATGCGTTGCTCGCCCCTGAAATAAGACCGGCGATCGAGGCTGTGGAGACGATGTGTCCACCCTCGCCATGCTGCTCTATCAACGGCCCGAAAATCTCGATTCCCCAAATGGTCGCCATCAGGTTGACACCAAGAGTCCAATCCCACGACGCGTCGGTCCAGGTGCCATAGGGCCCACCGCCACCAACGCCCGCGTTGTTGACGAGGATATGCACCTTGCCGTAGCGGGCAGTCGTGGCTTCGGCGGCCGCCAAGAGTTCGGCTTTGAGTGAGATGTCCGCTTTCACGCCGTCGACATCGACGTTGGTGCGCCTCAGTTGCTCGATCGCCGCGGACAGAGCCGCTTCCTCGATATCGCAAAGCATGACCTTCGCCCCCGCCTGGGCCAAAGCGGTCGCGATCCCCAGTCCAATGCCTGACGCTGCACCGGTCACGAACGCGGTCTTTCCAGCGAGTTCTTTCACGCGCATTCTCCCCCTGCAAGCCGAGAGCTTGCCCCAAAGGTCAAGCGTCTCCGGAGCGCATATGACCGCACTTTCAAGCGATTGGGAAGCGTGCCGGATGTCTGCGTCTGCGCCAACGTGATCTGGGGTGCAGCGCGTAGGATGGGGTCAGCGAAGCGTAGCCCGCGACTGTTGCTAACGAAAGCGGGCCGATTACGCTTGCGGCTAATCCGCCCTAAGCTTTGCTATAGTCCAATTGCCCGATTCCAGTCGGCTATGTACATATACAAGCGCTGGAATTCACTTGGTAAGAGCATTCGGTTGTGCGCTATAAAGTTGCGCGCCTTTTCCATTTCGTCCATTCGCTGCTTGAGCCAGTGTTGTGTAGGTACGACGTCTTTAAAGTGATCCCACTTCGCGATGATGATCTGAGCAAGTTGACCAAAGTCCGCGAAACCCAACAAATCGGCTTTCTCACCCTCAAGCCACGTATCTTTCAGAGCAGTCGCGCGGCGACCCTCCGCGTGCTCCTTAACCTTTGGAGGGAGCTTATCCTGCCAATCTAGGCCTTCCTTTTCCTCGAGCGCCTCACGGATAAATTCCCGGATTTCGTTCTCAAAGCAAAACAAGACCGCGTACAGTCTTGCCATTTCAAGAGCGCGATTTCTCCGTGCAACACCGAACGGCGCGAGCGCTTCGCGCATAAGATTCTCTTCGTCGTCACTAGCCGCGGCGCCAATTTGTATTCCGGCGCGTCGAAACGCGTCGGCTTCTGCTTCGAACATAAGCCCTCTGAAGAGGAAGTTGCGAAGCTCATCGTTAGTCAACTAAGTGTTCCTTCAGCGACTTGAATATTGAATTATAAACTTCGACGTCCTTAGTGGCGGGTAGATGTATTTGGATGTTGTAATGTAGGCTCCGGCTTAGAGAGCTCATTGACTTGGCAACGCTCTCGCCTTGGAAGGATTCTTCACGAACGTCATTCTCCGGTGGGAGCTCGATTTTTATACTCTGTCGCGGAGATGCTGAAATGTCGGCTTGCGACAGGAGTCCAAAGAAAGTCCGTGTCATGAGAGCTGCAATATTGTCACTAGCGTTGTGATAACTCTTAAACTTGCCCTCGATGGCACTTCTGTCCGCCGTCGTCGGATGCTCTTTAATAAGAAAGATGTCCGAGTAAGCCTCGCGGATAGCTTGGCCAAGCACCTGCTTCGACTGAGAATGGTCTCTATACTCTGAGTATCTCTGAGTTGGCGTTCCGTCGGCTGTTAGAAATCCAATAGCTTTCAGAAGAGGTATGAAAGCCCGATCGTTGGTCGAGGTGAAACCCCAATCTTTGAGCAACTGAATTGTGAATCGAGCTGGTACCTGACCGTCTTGAATTTTTCTGAGTAGGTCGGGAATGCGGTTGGTCGGCAATACGTAGGCGTTTGTTAGTGCCACAGTCTGACTCGCAGTTTTGATGTACAACCTGTAGTACGCTTCGCACTATTCATGCTTTGTTCCGCCAAGTCAATAACGGCGCAAAATGCGCCGTTATTGCTGCCTCGGAAAGCGTGCCGCCCTACGAACACCCCGTCGTGCTTCCGCACGTATCGCACTTCATACACGTCCCATTCCGCACCAGCGTGAAGTTGCCGCACTCCGAGCACATCTCGCCCTCATAGCCCTTGGCCTTTGCTTCGGCGCGACGCTCCGCCTTGGACGGGGCGGCGGCCGCGGCGGTGCCGGGCTTGCTCCAGTTCAATGCCTCGAGCTTCTCGGTCGGCGAGAGGTCGTGGCTTACTTCCTGCTTCAGGGCGACCGCGCCTTCGACGGTGTCGGAGGCACCGCGCGAGGTTGCGCCGTGGGAGGCGAGCGCGGTGACGCGGTTGCCGGCGGGCGCGTTGTCGGCGCCCTGGCTCACCGCGGCCGAGCCGCCGCGCATGACGACGAGGTTGTCGGTGCGCGACCGGGTCAGGCCCTTCGACAGGTACTTTGTGGCCTGATGCTGGGCCGGGGCCTCATCCGGCTCCTTGCCTTCCTCGACGCCCTTGCCGAGCGCGTCGAAGCCCGACTCGTTCGGATCGACATGGGCGAGGTCGAAGCGCGCCATGTAGCTCACCGCGAGCTCGCGGAAGACATAGTCGAGGATCGAGGTCGCGTACTTGATCGAGTCGTTGCCCTGCACGGGACCCGCGGGCTCGAAGCGGGTGAAGGTGAAGGCGTCGACATACTCTTCCAGCGGCACGCCGTATTGCAGACCCAGGGATACTGCGATCGCAAAATTGTTGATGAAGGAGCGCAGCGCCGCGCCTTCCTTGTGCATGTCGATGAAGATCTCGCCGAGCCGTCCGTCGTCATATTCGCCGGTGCGCAGGTAGACCTTGTGGCCGCCGACCACCGCCTTCTGGGTGTAGCCCTTGCGTCGGTCAGGCATCTTCTCGCGCTCGCGCATCACGACGATGCGCTCGACCAGCTTCTCGACGATCTTCTCCGAGACCTGGGCGGCACGCGCCGCCATCGGCTTCTCGTAGAGCGCCTCCACCGCATCGTCCTCGTCCTCATCGTCGGAGATGAGCTGCGAGTTGAGCGGCTGCGACAGTTTCGAGCCGTCGCGGTACAGCGCGTTGGCCTTCAGCGCCAGCTTCCACGACAGCAAATAGGCGGACTTGCAGTCCTCCACCGTGGCGTCGTTCGGCATGTTGATGGTCTTGGAGATCGCGCCCGAGATGAACGGCTGCGAGGCCGCCATCATCCTTATGTGGCTCTCGACCGAGAGGTAACGCTTGCCGATCTTGCCGCAGGGATTGGCGCAGTCGAACACCGGGTAGTGCTCGGCCTTCAGATGCGGGGCGCCTTCGACCGTCATCGCGCCGCAGATGTGCACGTTGGCGGCCTCGATCTCGCGCTTGGTGAAGCCGACGGCCTGGAGCAGGTCGAAGCCGGGGGCTGCGATCGCTTCCGCGCCGATGCCGAGCTGGTCGCGGATGAAGTCTTCGCCGAAGGTCCACTTATTGAAGGCGAACTTGATGTCGAACGCGGTCGGCAGCGCTTTTTCCACCTTGGCAATGGCTTCATCGGTGAAGCCCTTGGCCTTCAGCGTCGAGGCGTTGATCCCGGGCGCATTCGACAGCGAGCCGTGGCCGACGGCGTAGGCCTCGATCTCCGCGATCTCGCTCTCGCGATAGCCGAGCGCGCGCAGCGCCGAGGGCACCGCCTGGTTGATGATCTTGAAGTAGCCGCCGCCGGCGAGCTTCTTGAACTTCACCAGCGCGAAGTCGGGCTCGATGCCGGTGGTGTCGCAATCCATCACGAGGCCGATGGTGCCGGTCGGCGCCACCACGGTGGTCTGGGCGTTGCGATAGCCGTTGACCTCGCCGAGCGCCAGCGCGTCGTCCCAGGCCAGCCTGGCATGGGTGACGATGTCTTGCTGCGGGCAGGAGGCGTGGTCGAGCGGCACCGGGTTGACCGAGAGCGCCTCGTAACCGGTGGCGTTGCCGTGGGCGGCGCGGCGGTGGTTGCGGATCACGCGCAGCATGTGGGCGGCGTTCTTCTTGTAGCCCGGGAAGGTGCCGAGCTCGGCCGCCATCTCGGCCGAGGTCTTGTAGGAGATGCCGGTCATCACAGCGGTCAGCGCGCCGCACAGCGAACGGCCTTCCTTCGAGTCATACGGCAGGCCCATGGTCATCAAGAGGCCGCCGATATTTGCAAAACCGAGGCCGAGGGTGCGGAATTCGTAGGACAGTTCGGCGATCGCCTTCGACGGGAACTGGGCCATCATGACCGAGATTTCGAGCACGATGGTCCAGAGCCGGCACAGGTGCTCGTAGGACTCGATGTCGAACCGCTTGGTGGTGGTGCTGTAGAACGTCAGCAGGTTGGCCGAGGCGAGGTTGCACGCCGTGTCGTCCAGGAACATGTATTCCGAGCACGGATTGGACGCGCGGATGTCGCCGGACGCCTTGCAGGTGTGCCAGTCGTTCATCGTGGTGTTGAAGTGCAGGCCGGGATCGGCGCTCGCCCAGGCGGCGTAGCCGATCTTCTCCCAGAGGTCGCGGGCCTTCAGCGTCTTCGTCACCTTCTTCGTGGTGCGGCCGACCAGATTCCAGTCGCCGTCCGTTTCCACCGCGCGCAGGAAGTCATCCTTCAGCGACACCGAGTTGTTGGAGTTCTGGCCGGAGACGGTGAGGTAGGCCTCGGAATCCCAGTCGGTGTCGTAGGTGTCGAACGAGATATCCTTGTAGCCCTGCTTGGCGAACTGGATGACGCGCTTGATGTAGTTGTCCGGCACCAGCGCGCGGCGGGCGAGCTTGATCTCGCGGCGGAGCGCCGGGTTCTTCTCGGGATCGAAGCAGTCGTCGCCGCTGCCTTCGCAGTTGACGCAGGCCTTCATCACGGCCTTGAGATGCTTCTGGTTGATCTTGGAGCCGGTGACGAGAGCTGCGACCTTCTGCTCCTCCTTCACCTTCCAGTCGATATAGGTCTCGATATCGGGGTGATCGGCGTCGACCACGACCATCTTGGCGGCGCGGCGCGTGGTGCCGCCCGATTTGATCGCGCCCGCGGCGCGGTCGCCGATCTTGAGGAAGCTCATCAGGCCCGACGAGCGGCCGCCGCCGGACAGCTTTTCGCCTTCGCCGCGCAGGCTCGAGAAGTTGGAGCCGGTGCCGGAGCCATACTTGAACAGGCGCGCCTCGCGCACCCAGAGGTCCATGATACCGCCCTCGTTGACGAGGTCGTCGCCGACGCCCTGGATGAAGCAGGCATGCGGCTGCGGATGCTCATAGGCCGACTTCGATTTTGTCAGTTTGCCGGTTTTCCAATCGACATAGTAATGCCCTTGGCCCGGACCATCGACGCCATAGGCCCAATGGAGACCGGTGTTGAACCACTGCGGCGAGTTCGGCGCGACCATCTGCTTCGCCAGTTGGAAGCGCAGTTCGTCGAAGAAGGCGAGGGCGTCTTCTTCCGTGGAGAAGTAGCCGCCCTTCCAGCCCCAATAGGTCCAGCAGCCGGCGAGGCGATCGAACACCTGCTTGGCCGAGGTCTCGCCGACGATGCGCTCGTTCTCCGGCAGGAGGCCAAGCGCCTCGGTGTCGGGCACCGAACGCCACAGCCACGACGGCACGGTCTCTTCCTCGACCTTCTTCAGGCGCGCGGCAACGCCCGCCTTGCGGAAATACTTCTGCGCCAGCACGTCGGAGGCGACCTGCGACCAGAACTCCGGAACCTCGACGTTCTCGGCGCGGAACACGACCGAGCCGTCCGGATTGCGGATCTCTGAGGTGGTCAGGCGGAAATTGATCCCGGCATAGGGAGATTGTCCGCTGGTGGTGTTGCGTCGTTCGATTCGCATGGTCGAGCCCCGTCTCTTCTTCTGCCCGGCCCCACGTTTGTCCGCAGGTGCCGGAATGTTGTCTGTTCGCGGACTCAGGGAACACGCGTCAGCATGCCTCCCGTCATCCGCAGCTCAGCCGGTGGACCCGGCCTGTTTTCTCTCATCCGTTCGGCGCCGGTTTGACCCGGCCCTGCGGAGGCATCGTCCCGGCGCGGCGCCCGACTGGTCGGGTGCTCCGGGTCATGCATTCAACGCCCCAAAACGCTTCACGCGACACGTCACGCCAACGCTTCTTCGCGGGCCGGTTACGGCCTCTGTTTCCGGGTCCTTCGCGGCCCGTTTGTCGTCCCCGACGGTGGCCCAAAATCAGGGCAGAGAAGCCCTTCGCCCGCGGCCCAAAGGCCTGGCGGAGTGGTCATTTTGGAACCCTTGTGGGAGCGACCGGCGGGGACCCAAACACACTCGCGCCGAACAGGTTGAAAGCTAGGCCATGTCCGTCACGCCCGTCAAGGACTAGTACGAGTTTCTGAATCAAACACTAAATATGGTGGAAAGAGGGGGATAACAGGGGTCGGTGCCGCGCCTGTGATCGAGCCAACTATCGGTGAGTCCTCAGGGATTCCCAAGCCAAAAAAATTCCTATCGCCTGTGGATCGGAGCTTCGCCCCGCTGTTCACAGGCGAAGTTTTTATTCGCGGTCCCGGATTGAATTTTGGGGACTCACGTAGGCCTACGGGCAAAGTACGGATCAGGCATGTCAGAGCCGTGATGGTCGGGCGACAAAATCGCGGGCAAGGTGAGGCCGACTCACATCCCCGCCGGGTTCCATGACAGTCCAGAAGCCTTCCGCGCGGCCGCGCCTTGCGCCCGCCGGCCTGATGTTCCTCGCCATCACCTCGGTGGGCTGGGGGTTCAACTGGCCGTCCACCAAGTTCCTGCTCGGCGAACTGCCACCGCTGACCTTGCGCGGTACCACCGGGGTGATCGGCGCCGTGCTGCTGGCGGTGCTGGCGCTGATCCGCGCCCAGAGCCTGCATGTCGAGAGCCGGCTGTGGCCGCGGCTCGTGCTGTATGCGGCGCTCAACGTCACCGGCTGGATGGTGCTGATGGGGCTCGCGCTGCTCTGGCTGCCGGCGAGCGAGGCCGCGCTGATCGCCTACACCATGCCGGTATGGGCCTCGCTGCTGGCCTGGCCGGTGCTCGGCGAACGGCCGACGCTGCTGCGGACCATCGCGCTGGTGATGGCCTTTGCAGGCCTCGCCGCGATCATGGGCGGCAGCGGCATCACCGCAAGCAAGGAGAAGCTGCCGGGAATCATCATGGCGCTCGGCGGCGCGTTCGGCTTTGCGCTCGGCACCGTGCTGGCGAAGAAGTACCCGCTGGTGATGCCGCCGATCCCGGCCGCGGCCTGGCAGATCGGCCTCGGCTGCGTGCCGATCGCGATCGTCGGCCTCGTGATCGAGACCACGCATCTCGACCGCATCACGACCGTCGGCTGGTGGCTGCTGGTCTATTCGACGCTGATCCAGTTCTGCGTCGCCTATGTCGCGTGGTTCGCCGCGCTCGCGCGCCTGCCGGCCTCGGTCGCGGCGATCGGCACCATGGCGGTACCTGTGATCGGCGTGGTGGCCTCCGCAGTCGCACTGCACGAGCCGCTGGGGCCAAGCCAGATCGTGGCGCTGCTGTTCACGCTCGCCGGCGTCGCGCTGGCGACGCGGTAGCTCACATCACTCGCCGAGCGCCTGCTGCAGCATGCTGGCGAGCTGCGCCTTGCGGTAGGGCTTGGCCAGCAGCAGCACGCCTTCGTCGAGGCGGCCGTGATGCACGATCGCGTTCTCGGTGTAGCCCGAGGTGTAGAGCACCTTGATGCCGGGCCGGCGCTTCTGGACCTCGTCGGCGAGCTGGCGGCCGTTCATGCCGCCGGGCATGATCACGTCGGTGAACAGGAGGTCGAACTTCTCGCCCTTGTCGACCAGCGCCAGCGCGGCGCGGGCGTCGGGCACGGCGATGGTCTTGTAGCCGAGCGCGCCTAGCTGCGTAACCACATAGTTGCGCACCAGCTGGTCGTCTTCCACCACCAGGATGACTTCGCTGCCGCGCCGCACCGGCTCCGGCGGGGGCGCCTCCACCTCGACCTGGCCGCGGGCAGGGGGCAGATAGAGCTTGATCGTGGTGCCGTGGCCTTCCTCGCTGTAGATCTTGATATGGCCGCCGGACTGCTTGACGAAGCCGTAGACCATGCTCATGCCGAGGCCGGAGCCCTTGCCGACTTCCTTGGTGGTGAAGAACGGCTCGAACACCTTGTCCTGCACCGCATGCGACATGCCGGTACCGGTGTCGCTGACCGCGAGCAGCACGTAGCGGCCCGGCGTGATGTCGGGATTAACAGCCGCATAGGCGTCGTCGAGCACGATGTTGCTGGTCTCGAACAGCAGCTTGCCGCCGTTCGGCATCGCGTCGCGGGCGTTGATCGCCATGTTGAGCAGCGAGTTGGCAAGCTGCGACGGATCGATATGGACGCTGGCGACATCGGGCGCCAGCACCGAATTGATCTCGATCTGCTCGCCGAGCGTCGGCCGCAGCAGCTTGGCGATGTCGACCACGGTGCCGTTGATATCGACGGTGCGCGGCTCCAGCGGCTGGCGGCGCGCGAAGGCGAGCAGATGCTGGATCAGCTCGCGGCAGCGCTCGGCGGCGCGGTCGATCAGCTCGGCGGTTTTCGCGAGCTGCGGCTGGGCGCGCAGGCTGTCGACCAGCGTCTCGGTGGTGCCGGTGATGACCGTCAGCATGTTGTTGAAGTCGTGCGCGACGCCGCCGGTCAGCTTGCCGATGGCGTCGAGCTTCTGCGCCTGCTGCAGCTTGTGCTCGGTTTCGCGCGAGGCGGTGATGTCGTGATAGATCAGTGCCGCGCCGGTGACGGTGTCGTCGCCATCGCGCAGCGGGCGGCCCGACACCACGAGGTGCATCGGGGGAGCGCCGCGGACCGGCTTGGCGACGAATTCCAGTTCGTCGAATTCCTCGCCGCGCAGCGCCCTGGCCGACGGCATGTCGTCGGCCTGCATCGGCGTGACGCCGTCGGCCTGGAACACGTTGCTCAGCGCGCGCAGCCGCTGGACCGACATGCCCGGCTTGTAGCGCAGCATGCTCTCGGCGGCCGGGTTCGACAGCAGCACGGTGCCGGCGCTGTCGATCACCAGCACCGCCTCCGCCATGGTGCGGAAGGTGGTTTCCATCACCGAGGTGGAGCGGCGGAGCTCTTCGAGCGCGGCGCCGAGATCCTTGGTGCGATCGGCGACCTTGCCCTCGAGCGACAGATTGGTCGCCTTGGTTGCGCTGAGCGCGCCCTGCAGTTCGCGGCTGGCGCGCCGGGCCGTCAGCGTCAGCGCGATCGCCAGCAGCAGGATCATCGCGACGCCCGCGAGATCGATCATCAGCAGCAGCCGCCCGTTGGTCTTGGACTGGTCGGTGCGAATCCGGAGCAGGCGGCGCTCTTCGGTGACCAGGCGGTCGAGCGCCGCGCCGACCTTGTCGGTCAGAGCCCGGCTCTCGCCCGCGGAGACCAGCGCCGCGGCGCCGGCCGTGTCGCCCGCGCTGCGCAATCTGATCAGTTCGGCGCCGAGCGCAACGGCACGCTGGACCTCGACCCTGGTGCCCGTGATCAGCTGCGCCTCCTCGGGCGCCGACGTCACCGCGGCCATCAGGTCGTCGAAGGCCGAGGTGAGGGCTGCGCTCTGCTCGCGAAACTCGTCGGCAAAGGACGCATCGCCCGTCAGCGCGAAACCGCGCGCCGCGCTTTCGACGCTGCGCGGCAGCTGACGCGCGTCCGAAATGCGCTTGAGGATGCTGAGCGTGCGGTCGACCGAATCAATCTCGCTGCGCGACTTGACGTCCAACCCGATCGACGCCGCGCTGATGACGAGGAGGATCGCAAGGCCGCTGCCGAGAATGAGACGCTGGGAAGCCATCGACGATTAGTACGAGCAATTATTTCGAAAGACGAGCGGAAGGTGCATACTTCGCAAGACATTCGTTAACGGCGGCAATCAGCGCCTGCGGGGTGAACGGCTTGCGCAGGCAGGCGGACGCGCCGAGCTCGATCGTCATCCGCAGGAAGTCCGGCGCGCGGTCGGCATTGGCGAAGGCATAGCCCGACATCGCGATGACGGGAATTTCCGGGGCGCGCTCGTGGAAGACGCGGATCGCCTCGAACCCGCGCATATGCGGCATGAAGACGTCGACCAGCATGACGTCGAAGGTGGCCTGCTCGAGCGCGCGCATGCCGGCTTCGCCGCCATCGGCGACGGTGACCTCGAAGCCCTGGCGCTGCAGACACACCTCGATGGCAACGCACACCATCGGGTCGTCATCGACCACGAGAACGCTCGGCACGATGCATCCTCTTTTTTCTAACGGCCTCGCGTGCCGGCGACTCGCTTGGCCTGTTCGTCAATTAAGGCGGAACCTAGACGGAAAGTCTGTATCATAGAATGCATATGCTGTTTGCTGACAAGCAGATTTCCAGCTAGCCGTGACACATCACTTGTATTTGTCCATCCCCTTTACGACAGGTCCATGACCGCAGTTCCCGTCGCCGGCCGCGCCCCGCTGTCACCGCTTGGCCTCACATTCCTCGTGGTCGCCTCGATCGGCTGGGGACTCAACTTCCCGATCATGAAGTTCCTGCTCACGGAGTGGCCGCCGCTGTCCTCGCGCGGGCTGTGCGGCGTGGTCGGCGCGGTTGCGCTCGGCCTGACCGCGCTGGTGCGGGGACAGACGCTGCGCGTGCCCGACGGCATGTGGTTGCGGCTTGCTTTGGTGTCGACGCTGTCGATCGGCGGCTGGGTCGCGTCCATGGGCCTCGCGCTGATCTGGCTGCGGGCCAGCGAGGCGGCCGTGCTCGGGATAACGATTCCGGTGTGGGTCGCGCTGGTGGCCTGGCCGGTGCTCGGTGAGCGCGTGTCGCTGCCGCGCGCGCTTGCACTTGCGGTGGCGCTCGCCGGGATCGCGGCGCTGATCGGCGGCGGCGGCATCGACGCAAGCCTTGGCAAGCTGCCGGGGATTCTGTTCGCGCTCGCCGGCGCGCTCTGCGTCGGGCTTGGCACGGTGCTGACCAAATCGTTCAAGCTCGCGATGCCGCCGCTGTCGCTCGCGGCCTGGCAGCTTGCGATCGGCTGCGTGCCGATCGCGATCATCGGCATCATGATCGAGCAGCCGCAGCTCGCCGCGCTGTCGCAGTTTGGCTGGGCGTCGATGATCTACATGACGTTGATCCAGTTCTGCCTTTGCTATGTCTGCTGGTTTGCAGCGCTCGAGAGATTGCCGGCGGCGACCGCGTCGATCGGCACGCTGCTGGTCCCCGTCGTCGGCGTGCTTGCGGCAGCGGCGATGCTGCGCGAGCCGCTCAGCGCGAGCGATATCGCAGCGCTCGTGGTGACGTTCGCGGCCGTCGGGGTCGCCTTGCGCACATAAGACTTGCGTACATGAAAAAAGGGCGGCGCTGGCGCCGCCCTTTTGCAACTAGGAATTCAGGCCTTCATTACGGGCATGGATGCCGCCGGCCGTCATAGCCGAGATAGGTGCCCGAGGCGGGATCGTAGGACCTGTAGCGCTGCGCGCAGTAGCTGGCGCCGCCGCCACTCGGCACCTCCACGGCAACAGACGGTTCATCGTAATAGCCGTAGCTGTCGTCATAATAGCCGGGGCCGTAGCCATAGCCGGAGCCGTAATACGCGCCCGAGGCGAGGGCGCCGCCGACGACCGCACCGGCAACCGCGCCGGGCCAGAAGCCGCCGCCACGATGGTAACCCCCGTGCCAGCCGCCACCGCCGCGCCAACCGCCGCCGCCACCACCGGCCCAGTGACCGCCGCCACCGCCGCCGTGCCAGCCGCCGCCACCGCCGCCGCCCATGGCACCTCCGCCTCCGCGGCCGCCGCCGCCAAAGCCACCACCACCGCCGCCGCCGCCAACGTGGCCACCGCCGCCGCCCATCGCGCCCATCTGTGCGGCAGACTGGGCGAACGAAACGGTCGGCGCCACGGCCAACGGCAGCGCAAGCGCCAGAGCCGCGGCGGTGCTCAGAACCTTCATATTGATCATTTTGGACTCCATCAAAACGGTGAATGTCTAACCATCTCTGTGGTCGGACGTTCCCGTGCTCCACATTGATTGTGGGTCATCTTCGCGTAGCCGGCGGCTCATGTATGGCAGCTGAACAAAACTCCTCGTGACCGCGTCATTTGGTCGCCAAATGGGAGCATAAACCGGGGGCTGTCCGAGGGGTGCGGGGCTACCTTGGCGGCGGCTGGACATTTGGGGAATGAGGTGGCATCAGAGCCGCATAGTCTCGAACCGACGACCGGCCACGCATGAAACAATTCCTGCTGAAATTCTTCACCTGGTGGAATGGCCAGACCTTTGGCACGCAATTGTGGACCTCGCGATTCGGCGAACTGGTCGGCGAGGACGAGCAGGGCAACCGCTATTACCGCACCAAGGGCGGTGAGATCGATCCGACGCTGCATTTCGAGCGCCGCTGGGTGGTCTACAACGGTTACGCCGAAGCCTCCCGCATTCCGGCCGGCTGGCACGGCTGGCTGCATCACACGGTCGATGTGCCCCCGACCGAACAGAACTACCAGGCGCGCGAATGGGAGAAGCCGCATCTGCCGAACCTGACCGGCACCGCGCAGGCCTACCGCCCGTCCGGCTCGACGCTGGCAAGCGGCCGCCGCCCCAAGGCGACCGGCGACTATCACGCCTGGACGCCGGGAAGCTGACTTTCACGCATTGTTGTTCTGACGTGCACGTGCGTTAACGCCGCGCGTGCATCGCACACGCGCCAGGCAGCGCAAGCGCGCGCCTGTGAACAACGGTAACAGCGGGGACAGATGGGCTGCAGCCGATGCTGTCCGCTTGCGCCGGGCGCGGGTTCGCGGCTCAATAGGGCCATCTTACGGAGATGGGAAACCATCGCGTCGGATCGGGCTCCAGATCGCGACTGTCCCGATATGCAGTGGCCTCCGAGTTGGATGCGGCCGGGAGATAGGCCCCCGGTACAGACGTCCTGAAATCGCCCGCAAATGTGAGGCTGCCGTGAGACAGGAAGGGCCGCTCGGGAAACCGGGCGGCCTTTTTCTTTGCGGCGATCAGGTCAGGACAGCCGTGCCGCGGCACGGCCCATCAAGTCGGCGCGGCGCGCCTGCGACGGCGCGATCCGCTCTTTCATGAAAGCGAGGATCTCGGCCGGTGCGGTATCCGGCGAGCCCGCGTTGAACGGCGGGGCCGGGTTGTATTCGAGCCTGAGCTGGATCGCTTCCGCGGTCTTGCGGTCGACGAGCTCCGACACCAGCGTCAGCGCGAAGTCGATGCCCGCGGTGACGCCGCCGCCGGTGAAGCGATTGCGGTCGACGCAGACCCGCGTCCTGGTCGGAATGGCCCCGAAGCCCGACAGGAAATCAATCGAGCTCCAATGCGTGGTCGCGCGATAGCCCTTGAGCAGGCCGGCCGCGCCGAGCACCAGCGATCCCGTGCAGACCGACGTGACGTACTTGGCTCGCTCGGCCTGCTTGCGCAGGAAGGCCAGCATCTCCTGGTCGCCGACCATGTCGTCGGTGCCGAAGCCGCCGGGCACGCAGATCACGTCGAGCTGCGGGCAATCGGCAAAGGTCGTGGTCGGCGTCAGGACCATGACGGAATCAGTCGGAACGGGTTCGATGCGTTTCCAGATCAGATGCACCTTGGCACCGGGGACCGAGGAGAACACCTGCAGCGGACCGGTCAGGTCGAGCTGGGTCACCTTCGGGAAGACGAGCAATCCAATCTGCAGGGGTTCGGTCATCGGGGGCTCCAAATAGCGCTTGACGGAACCACGATGTCATGATGGCCTCTCGTCCAAAATGACGTATTTCCCTCATTTTCGGACGCAGGGCTCCGGAGGGGTGCAGAGCAGTAACTTCACCTGCGAGGATTTGGCGATGATCGGCATCCTGATCTTTCCCGACTTCCAGTTGCTCGACGCGGCCGGCCCGATCGCGGCCTTCGAGATCGCAGCCCGCTTCGCCAACAACGCGCCGACGATCAGGACGCTTGCGGTGAAGGCAGGACCAGTGCGCTCTTCGTCCGGTGTCGAGATGCTCGCGCGCGGCTTCAAGCCAGCGACGGCGATCACGACGCTGATCATTGCCGGCGGCAACGGCGTGCGCACGCCGGCGAGCTGTCCCGCCACGCTGTCATTCGTGCGGCGGATGGCGGGCCGCGGCATTCGCGTCGCCAGCGTCTGCTCGGGCGCTTATGTGCTGGCCGAGGCGGGCCTGCTCGACGGCCGCCGCGCCACCACGCATTGGCAGCGCACGCCGCATTTCGTGAAGACTTATCCGAAGATCAAGCTCGAGCCGGACCAGATCTTCGTCCGCGACGGCAATATCTGGAGTTCGGCCGGCATCACCGCCGGCATCGACCTCGCGCTCGCGATGATCACCGAGGACTATGGCGACGAGATCGCGCAGAACACCGCGCGGCAACTGGTGCTGTATCATCGGCGCAGCGGCGGGCAGTCGCAGTTTTCCTCGCTGCTGGAATTGAAGACGCCGAACGGCCGGTTCGGGCCGCTGCTCGCCTGGGCGCGCGAGCATCTCGATGCGCCGCTGACGGTCGAGGACCTCGCCGACAAGGCCGGGATGAGTTCGCGGCATTTCACCCGCGCCTTCATCGCGGAGACCGGCACGACGCCATCGAAAGCGGTCGAGCGGCTCAGGATCGAAGTCGCGCGGCAGCGCGTGCAATCGTCGGGCGAGGCGATCGAGCGCGTCGCCGAGATCACCGGCTTCCGCGATCCCGAGCGGATGCGCCGCGCCTTCATCCGCGCCTTCGGCCAGCCGCCGCAATCGCTACGGCGTGCCGCGCGGGCAGGGTAGGCGAGTTTGGGACAAGCTCGTTGTCCGATTTCACCCGACCCATCTCGTCTTTGCAGTGATGAACCTGGCGAGGGTTCCCGTGACCCACGTTAAGTGGGCATTGGGGACCCGAGGAGGTTCTAATGACAAAGCATCGAACGATTACCGGGTTCGTGGCTGTCGCCCTGCTAGCTGTCACCGCGACCGCCGCGACCATCAGGTCGCACGCGCCCCGGACCGACGGCATTGCCGTCGCCGGCGCGGACGCGCTCCCGGCCAAGGATTTCAGCGATCGCTGGTCCGCGATATCCGATTTGCCTCCGGCAACGGAAATGACCGGGCGTGCCGCTGACGCGCGTTAAGGTCATGGACAAAGGTCCGGCCCGGTCGGGGACGCGACCCGTGCTGAGATCACTCGTCTCGCAACAAAAAAGCCCCGCCGAAGCGGGGCAAGATGTTGAACGACTTCGTCTTGAGCGACTTGGTCTTGAATAGAACTAACGGTTCCGCCGCGCCGGAATAGCGCAGTCATTCACCAATACAGGATCAGCCCACGATCCACGGATGCGCTGATCACGAAACGGGCTTCAACCGAAAAATCACTGGCTCAATGTATCGGTTGCGATCTTCTTCTTGAGTGCTTCGCAGGTATCCCTGACTTCCGCGGTCATCAACGAGACGGCTTCGATCTGCAGGAAGAAACGCTTGCCCTGATCGCGGTAACCGGCAGCGAACTCCTTGATCTCCGCGATCATGTCATGAACGCCTGCGACCATGACCTCGCAGTTCTTGGCGGCCAATTGTAGTTCCGATCCAAGGGCCTCGATCTCTTTCACCGCCGCTTCATATTCGCGCACGACTGCCTCGGCCGACAGCTTGCCCACCTCGTTGACGCCATTGCGATGCTCGACGTAGTCCGGCATCGGTGAGAGGGGGCGGATGTTGCTGCGTGGTCGATGCGACGTCACGGTGTTGATTTCGTCCTCCATCTGCTCCGACGGAGCGCGGGCGAGGACTTCTGCACTAACACTCATGCGGACTCTCCATAAGTTGTTACGGCGAATGGAGTTTAGCAATGTCAACGGATTTGTCTCGATTTTCCACAGTTTTGAGACAAGTGCAATTGTGCACTGCAGCGTTGCGTTGCGTCAATGTGGCGCGTCGGGGTGCCAGCCAAGCAGTGCGAGCATCACAAAGAAGCCGACGACATAGGCCGCCATGATCGGCCAGCCCTGGGTGATCCAGCGGACCACCGATTTGGCTTCCGGATACATGTTGGACACCGCAACGCCGGCCGACGAGCCGAACCAGACCATCGACCCGCCGAATCCGACTGCGTAGGCGAGAAAGCCCCAGTCATAGCCACCTTGCTTCAGCGCCAGCGCGGTCAGGGGAATATTGTCGAACACCGCCGAGACGAAGCCGAGCCCGAGCGCGGTCTGCCACGACGCCGCGGGCAATTTCTCCACCGGCATCATCGAGGCCGCCGTCACCAGCGCGAGCAGGAAGACGGTGCCCTTCAGCGTCTCGGGCATCACCGACCAGTCCGGCCGGCGCAGCACTGAGGTGACCAGGATCGCGGCCCAGACCGCGAGCCCGAGCACGGGCAGTGTATCGAGCAGCGCGGGGAACTTCAGATTGGCCGTCACATTGGCCGTCAGCGCGGCGAGCAGGATCACGGCCACGATCGCAACCCGCGCCCAGTCGATTCTGAGGCCGGACGGTGCATCCTTCACGATTGGCGAGAAGCGGTGCTGTTGCAGCGAGGCCGGCACCGCAAACACCAGCATCGCGACGATGGCTGCGACATATGCCTCCACCACCGTCAGCGGGCTGATGCCGTCGATCCACATCATCGTCGTCGTGGTGTCGCCGACGACGCTGCCGGCGCCGCCGGCATTCGATGCGGCGACGATGGCCGCGAGATAGCCGATATGGACGCGGCCGCGGAACACGTGGCGCGCCACGGTGCCGCCGATCAGCGCTGCGGCGATGTTGTCGAGGAAGCCCGACAACACGAACACGATGACCAGCAGGATCAGTCCGCCCTTCCAGTCATCGGGCAGCAGCGCCGGCATCTCGTCGGGGATGCGGCTTTCCTCGAAATGGCGCGACAGCAGCGCAAAGCCCATCAGGAGCAGGAACAGGTTGGCGAGCGTGACCCACTCATGCTCCATGTGATGCGCGAGACCGGGCAGGCCGGCGCCGAATTTCGCAAAGCCCGCGAACAGCAGCTTGTAGGCGACGATCGCGGCAAGGCCCGTCAGCGCCACCGCGAGCGTGTGGTGATGGAAGATCGCGACGCCGAGCAGCGTCAGCGCGAACAGGATGAAATCGAGCGGGATACCGTAGACGAGGAGTGGCGTGAGCAAGACGATCTCGCTGGCTGGAGTGCCGGGCGGCATGAAGCGCTGACGGCGGCACTATCGCGCGGCGTGGGGAACTTCAAGGCGCGCTAACGCCGCAACAGGCGCGCGATGCGCTCTCGAGCCCCGATCGGGGACGACGCCAGCCACGTCGCGGCGGGTCCGATTGCTCAGCCCAGCGTCTTCAGCCAGGCGCTGATCTCGGTCACCGCGATGTTGGCCTGATTGAGCAGCTTGCCCATGGTGAAGAAGCCGTGGAACTGGCCGGGGAAATGCCGATAGGTCACCGGCACGCCGGCGTCCTTGAGGAATTTCGCATACTCGTCGCCTTCGTCACGCAACGGATCGGCGCCGGCGGTCAGCACATAGGCGGGCGGCAATCCGGCAAAGTCCTTCGCGCGCGCCGGCGAGGCACGCCAGTCGTTGGTGTCGGCGTCGCCGAGATAATGGTTGGCGAACCAGCCGATCACCGAATGCGTCAGGAGGATGCTGGTCTCGGGCTCGCGATGCGAGGGATGCTTCCGCGAGAAATCGGTTGCGGGATAGATCAGCAGCTGTGCGGCGAGCTTCGGCCCGCCGTCGCGGGCGGTGAGGGCGACCACCGCCGCGAGGTTGCCGCCGGCGCTGTCGCCGCCGACGATCAGGCGCGCGGCGTCGATGCCGAGATCCCCGGCATTGGCGGCGACCCATCGGGTCGCGGTGACGGCGTCGTCCACCGCGGCAGGGAAACGATGCTCGGGCGCGAGGCGATAATCGATCGAGATCACGATCAGTTCGCCCTCATGGGCAAGCTTCTGGCAGACCACCTCATGGGTATCGAGATCGCCGATCACCCAGCCGCCGCCGTGGAAGAACACCAGGCAGGGCGCGAGCCCGTCCTTCTTGCGCAGCGTGTTCGGCGTGTAGATGCGGGCAGGGATCGTGCCGTGCGGCGCCGGGATCGCGAGCGGCTTGCTCGATTCCAGCGCGGGCGGCTCGGGATTGGAGACGACGCGGGCGGCTCGATAATAGTCGCGCGCTTCCGGCGCGGTCAGCGTCTCATAGGCGGGCCGGCCGGCCTCCTGGAACGCCTTGTAGACGGCAGCGGCATCGGGATCGAGAACGACGGGCATGGACAACAAACCTTCTTGTGATGCTTGGTGATGTCATTCCGGGGCGATGCGAGCATCGAACCCGGAATCTCGAGATTCCGGGTCTGGTGCTTGCGCACCATCCCGGAATGACAGCGGCCCTAGGCGGCGGTGCGGCCGCCGTCGACGGTATAGGCGGAGCCGGAGACGTAGCTCGCCTCGTCGGAGGCAAGAAAAGCGACGACGGAGGCGACCTCGCTTGCGAGGCCGAGCCGGCGCGCCGGGATGCGGTCGACGATCTTCTCGATCGGCGGCAGCGCGTTGCCGCCGGAGCGGCCCTGCAGGATCGTGCTCAGCATCCGGCTCTCGATCATGCCGGGGCAGACGCAATTGACCCGCACGCCGGTGCCGGTGCATTCCCAGGCCGCGCTCTTGGTCAGCCCGATCACCGCGTGCTTGCTCGCGCTGTAGACCGCGATCATCGGCGATCCCACGAGGCCGGCGATCGAGGCGGTGTTGATGATGCTGCCCTTGTTCTGCTTCAGCATGACAGGCAGCACATGCTTCATGCCGAGGAAGACGCCGACGACATTGACGTCGAGCACCCGGCGGAAGCTCTCCAGCGAATATTCAGGGATCGGCCTGATGTCGCCCTCGACGCCGGCGTTGTTGTAGAAGGCATCGATGGTGCCGAAGCGATCGACGGCGGCGCGGACATAGTCCTTGACCTCCTCCTCGTCGGTGACGTCGGCTTCGATTGCGAGGGCCTCGGCCGAAGCGGGCAGGTCCTTGATGGCGGCTTTGAGATCGGCGCCCTTGCGGTCGACTGCGACAATCCGCGCACCCCGCTCGGCGAGCAGTTGGAGCGAGGCGGTTCCGATGACGCCGGCAGCCCCGGTGACGACGGCGACCCGGCCGTCGAGCCTGATGCGATCGGGCATGGTGGGTTTCCTCTGGCTGGTCCGGTTCGATCCGGATTTTCCTGATTTTCACGCGTGGCCGCGTGGCTTGAGCGTGAGGACTATCACACGTGTTCCCAGGAGTGACCAGAGGCTGAGCAGTTGCGCCGGGGAGAGGTGGCCGGGTGCCCTTTCCCCGCCGTATTCGGCGTGTTAACCGATGGCCTGCGAGCGGCCGATATCAAGGTAGACTGTCGCGAGCCCGATTCGCCCTTTAAAGCCGCGCGAGATGCTTCGAACCGTTGCCCTGACTGGCTTTGCGGCCCTGGTTGCCGCCTCAACCATCTCGCTTGCGCCGCCCGCGCGCGCGCAGATCGGAACGATTTTCTCCGATCCCGCGCCGCGTCCGCCCGGCTCGATCCCGCGTGGTCAGCCGGCCCCTCCCAGCGACGACGACGAGGAAGTACCGGAATTGCCGCGCGGCCGCCTGCTGCCGACACAGCCGCGGGCGCTGCCGCCAGGCCAGGCGGTGCCGCCGCCCGGCAGCGTGCAGTCGCAGCCGCTGGCGCCGCCGCCCGGCTCGCCGGTGGCTCCGCAGGGCACCCAGCCCGGTGTCGCCGTGCAGCCGCCGCAACCCGGCGGTCCCGCCGTTGCCAATACGCCGCCCGGCGCCAATCCGCTGCCGCCGGGGCAGCGTCCCAAGGGCACGCCCCAGGGCACTCCGCCGCAGACGCCTGCCGCGTTGCAGCCGGGCGACGAGGTCGTGCAGGAGCCGCCGTCGACCAAGATCACCAACAAGAAGGCGAGCTTCTCCGGTCTCGACAAGATCACCGGGCGCATCATCAATTTCGACGAGGATATCGGCGAGACCGTGCAGTTCGGCGCCCTGCGGGTGAAGACCGATGCCTGTTACACGAGGCCGTCGACCGAAGCCGCCAACACCGACGCCTTTGTCGAGGTCGACGAGATCACCTTGCAGGGCGAGGTGAAGCGGATCTTCTCGGGCTGGATGTTCGCGGCAAGCCCCGGCCTGCACGGCGTCGAGCATCCGATCTACGACATCTGGCTGACCGACTGCAAAGGGCCGGACCAGACCATCGTGACCGCCGCGCCCGATCCGCCGAAGGCGCCGACGCCGCCTCCGCCGCCGGCCCAGAAGCGCGCGCCGCAGAAGCAGGCCGCGCCGCGTCCGCCGCCGCAGCCGCTGCCGCAATACCAGCAGCAGCCGCCACCTCCGCCGCCCCAGCAACAGCAGCGCCCGGGCGGGTTGTTCGGCGGATTGTTCGGGAACTAGCAAGCACGGCGTAGCCCGGATGGAGCGAAAGCGAAATCCGGGGTCTTCTCCGCGGAGAGACTTTCCCGGATTGCGCTTCGCTGCATCCGGGCTACGTGCACCATAAGATCAATTGCGCGCGGCGATGATTGCCAGCGCGTCGGCACCTTTGACCGGCTGGGTGGCGTCGAGCTTGCGGAAATCCGCCGGCGCGCCCGTGATCGCCTTGTCGAGCAGCGTGCGATAGCGGCGGCGCGAGATCTCGATCGCGCCGAACGTCCTCAGGTGCTCCGTCACATATTGCGTGTCGAGCAGCTCGAACCCGCCCGCCATCAGCCGCGCCACCAGATGCACCAGCGCGACCTTCGATGCGTCGCGCGTGGTGTGAAACATGCTTTCGCCGAAGAAGGCGCGGCCGAGGCTGACGCCGTAGAGCCCGCCGACCAGATCGTCGTCCTGCCAGACCTCGACGCTGTGGCAATGGCCCGACGCATACAGCCCGACATAGAGATCGCGGATGCGCCTGTTGATCCAGGTGTCGTCGCGGCCGGGCTGCGGCGCCGCGCAGCCGGCGATCACGGCCTTGAACGCGGTATCGACGGTGACGGTGAAGGCATCCGAGCGCACGGTGCGCGCGAGGCGAGAGGCGACACGGAAGCCGTCGAACGGAATCACGCCGCGCAATTCCGGCTCGACCCAGAACAGGGTCGGATCGTCGGCGCTCTCCGCCATCGGGAAGATGCCGCAGGCATAGGCGCGCAGCAGCACCTCGGGCGTGATCTCGGAGGAGGCGGAGTCGCGTGACGTCATGCCGCCAAGGATAGCAAAGCGCGGGCGGTCTTGCGATGGGGCTGCCACCGGGACGCTACGTGTTGACGAAACGCGCCGGTTCCTCCACAAGCCGCGCCGTTCCGCCGCAGTTTCCCGAGACGGACTGCGCGGTCGTGCTAGATTGCAACAAAAAGATGGCGGCGCTGCCGGGACACGGTGGCTTGCGCGCCCGACAATCGACACAGGTGAGGGGGACGCTGCATGAAATGGTCATGGCGGACGTTTGCGCCGTTGCTGGTCTGGCTGGTGATCTATCTGGTCCCGGTGCCTTCGGGGCTGAACGCCAATCAGTGGCACTATTTCGCGGTGTTCGCCGCCGTGATCACCGGGCTGATCCTTGAATCGATGCCGGTCGGCGCAGTCGGTCTGATCGGCCTGACGGTCGCCGGCATCGGCGGCTATGTCGAGCACGACCCGAACAAATCGCTGCGCTGGATGCTCGGCGGCTTTTCCGAGAGCACGGTGTGGCTGATCGTCGGCGCCTTCGTGTTCTCGATCGGTTATCGCAAGAGCGGGCTCGGCCGCCGGCTGGCGCTGCTCTTGGTGCGCGGCCTCGGCCGCCGCACCATCGGGCTCGGCTACGCGGTGGCGTTCTCCGATCTCGTGCTGGCGCCGGCGACGCCATCCAACACCGCGCGCTCGGGCGGCACCATCTATCCGATCGTCAGCAACATCCCGCGCATCTACGGCTCCGAGCCCGGCCCGACCGCGGGCAAGATCGGCACCTTCGTGATGTGGACCGCGTTCGCGACCACGGCCGTCACCAGCTCGCTGTTCCTGACCGCGCTGGCGCCGAACGCCGCCGCGCTCTCGATCGCCAAGAAGCTCGTCAACATCGAGGTCGGCTGGTCGCAATGGTTCATCGGCTTCGCGCCGCTCGGGATCCTCTTGCTGCTGCTGGTGCCGCTGCTCAGCTATCTGGTCTGCCGGCCCGAGATCAAGGAGAGCCCGGAGATCGTGACCTGGAGCGAGGGCGAGCTCGCCAAGATGGGGCCGCCGTCGCGGCACGAATGGATCATGGCGGTGCTGGTGGTGCTCGCGATGTTCCTGTGGATCTGCGGCTCCAATCCCAATATCAGCGTGCCGCTGCTCGGCTCGAACTTCATCAACGCGACCACGGTCGTGTTCGTCGTGATCTCGCTGATGCTGCTGACCGGCGTGATCGCGTTCGAGGACATCGTCGCGGAGAAGAGCGCGTGGGAGGTATTTTTCTATTTCACCTCGCTGCTCACGCTGTCGTCGGGCCTCAACGAGATCGGCTTCATCAAATGGGTCGCCGAGGGCTATGCCAAGCCGCTCTCCGGCACGTCGCCGCTGGTCGGGATGATCCTGCTCGTCACCTTCTTCTTCTGGATCCACTATTTCTTCTCGAGCATCACCTCGCATACCGCCGCCGTGCTGCCGGTGGTGCTCGCCGTCGGCTCCAGCATTCCCGGCCTGTCGGTACAGACCTTGATGCTGCTCTGCGTCTATTCGCTGGGCCTGATGGGCGTGATCTCGCCCTATGCCACGGGACCGGCGCCGATGTATTACGGCAGCGGCTATATCGGCAAAGGCGACTTCTGGAAATTCGGGCTGATCTTCGGCCTGATCTACTTTGCCGGATTGTTGCTGATCGTGTTGCCCTGGTTACAAATGATCGGGTAAAATAGCCACAATCCAGCGAGAAACAGCCGCCGACCGGGAAGGAGCACTTTCCTTTCCGATTCTTAACGCGCTTTGTCCGGCAGGAGCCTTCAAAATGCTTCGTCGGATGTGGCGCGCGCGGAGTTCAGGGGACACATAGAGCCGCGCGAGCTCGTTCGTGTTTCTTCGTGGGCAAGTTATGGACCAGCAGATCAAAGACCCGTCGATTTTAGCGCCCGAGCAAACCAGGCGAGGGTCGCGTTGGCGGGGGTTTCTGACGGGATGTCTCGTGTTGGCGGTGCTGGCAGGCATCGTCTGGTGGACGCGGCAGCAGGCCGCGCCGCCGCAGGCCGGTGGCGGGCGCAACGCCGGGCCGATGTCGATCGTGCCGGAGACGATCGGCAAGGGCGATATCGGCGTCAGCCTGAATGCGCTCGGCACCGTGACGTCGCTCGCGACCGTGACGATCAGGAGCCAGATCAGCGGCTATCTGATGAAGATCGATTTCAAGGAGGGCGACGAGGTCAGGAAAGGCGACCTGATCGCCGAGATCGATTCGCGCCCCTATGAGGCGACGCTGGCGCAGGCCAAGGGACAGCTCGCCCGCGACGAGGCGCAGCTGAAGGGCGCCCAGGTCGATCTCACGCGCTACCAGAACCTCGCCGCGCAGAATGCGGTGCCGCACCAGACGCTCGACACCCAGGTCGCGCTGGTCGCGCAGTATCAGGGCACGGTGGAAGCCGATCGCGCCTCGGTGAAGTCGGCCGAGGTGAATTTGCAATATTGTCACATCGTGTCGCCGATCAACGGGCGCGTCGGACTGCGCCAGGTCGATCTCGGCAACTACGTGACACCGGGCGACACCAACGGCCTCGTCGTGATCACGCAGCTCGAGCCGATCAGCGTGCTGTTCACGCTGCCGGAGGACAATCTGCAGGCGGTCGCGAAGCGGTTGAAGGAGGGCGCGGTGCTGCCGGCGGCGGCCTATGACCGCAGCGGCGCCAACAAGCTCGCCGAGGGATCGTTGCAGACCTTCGACAGCCAGATCGATGCGACCACCGGCACCATCAAGCTGCGCGCGCAGTTCGAGAACGACAAGCGCACACTGTTTCCGAACCAGTTCGTCAACGTCCGCCTGCTGCTCGATACCCACAAGGATGCGACGACGATGTCGACCGCCGGCATCCAGCGCGGCGTCCCCGGCACCTTCGTCTATCTCGTCAACGGCGACAGCACGGTCTCGGTGCGGCCGGTGAAGCTCGGCGTCACCGACGGTGACCGGGTCGAGGTGCTGTCCGGGCTCGTGGCCGGCGATCGCATCGTGATCGACGGCGCCGACAAGCTGCGCGAGGGCGCCAAGGTGGTCGTGCGCTCCGCCGCCGATGCCGCGAACCCGGCCGCTGCGGCCAAGGGGGCGGCGAGTGGCGCGGCGAAGGGAGACGGCAAGGGAGATAGTAAGGACGGCGCTGATCCCGGAGGCGGCCACCACAAGCGGTCCGAGGACGGGCAGAAGAAATGAACCCGTCGCGGCCATTCATCCTGCGGCCGGTGGCGACGACCCTGATGATGATCGCCATCATGCTGTCGGGCATGCTGGCGTTCAGATTTCTCCCGGTCGCGGCGCTGCCGGAGGTCGACTATCCGACCATCCAGGTGCAGACGTTTTATCCGGGCGCGAGCCCCGACGTGATGACCTCGTCGGTGACGGCGCCGCTCGAGGTGCAGTTCGGCCAGATGCCGAATCTGACCCAGATGAGCTCGGTGAGCTCGGCGGGCTCGTCCGTGATCACGCTGCAATTCGGCCTGTCGATCTCGCTCGACGTCGCCGAGCAGGAGGTGCAGGCCGCGATCAATGCCGCGGGCAATCTGTTGCCGTCGGACCTGCCGGCGCCGCCGATCTACGCCAAGGTCAATCCGGCGGACGCGCCGATCCTGACCCTCGGCCTGACCTCGAAGACCATGCCGCTGACCCAGGTGCAGGATTTCGTCGATACGCGGCTGGCGCAGAAGATCTCGCAGCTGCCCGGCGTCGGCCTCGTCAGCATCAGCGGCGGCCAGCGGCCCGCGGTGCGCATCCAGGCCGATATCCGCAAGCTCGCGGCCTATGGCCTCAACATCGACGATCTCCGTACCACGCTCGGCAACGCCAACGTCAACACGCCGAAGGGCAATTTCGACGGCGCGATGCGCGCCTACACCATCAATGCCAACGACCAAATCCGCAATGCCAGTGACTACCGCTCGCTGATCATCGCCTACAAGAACGGCTCGCCGGTCCGCCTCAGCGATGTCGGCAACGTCGTCGACGGCGCGCAGAACGACAAGCTCGGCGCCTGGATGAACGAGACGCCGGCGATCATCCTCAACATCCAGCGCCAGCCCGGCGCCAACGTCATCTCGGTGGTGCAGGGCATCAAGGATCTGCTGCCGCAGCTGCAGGCCACGCTGCCGGCCGCGATCGACCTCAATATCCTGACCGACCGCACCGTCACGATCCGGGCCTCGGTGCGCGACGTCGAATACGAGCTGTCGCTCGCCGTGATCCTGGTCGTGCTGGTGATCTTCGTGTTCCTGCGCTCGACCCGCGCCACGCTGATCCCGAGCCTGTCGGTGCCGCTCTCGCTGGTCGGCACGCTGGGCGCGATGTATCTGTTCGGCTTCAGCCTGAACAATCTGTCGCTGATGGCGCTGACGATCGCGACCGGCTTCGTGGTCGACGACGCCATCGTCGTGATCGAGAACATCTCGCGCTATATCGAGGAGGGCGAATCTCCGCTCGAGGCGGCGCTGCGCGGCTCCGAGCAGATCGGCTTCACCATCATCTCGCTGACGGTGTCGCTGATCGCGGTGCTGATCCCGCTGTTGTTCATGGGCGACGTCGTCGGCCGCCTGTTCCGCGAATTCGCCATCACGCTGTCGGTCACGATCCTGATCTCGGCCGTGGTGTCGCTGACCCTGGTGCCGATGGCCTGTGCGAAGCTGCTGAAGCCGGAGGCCATGACGCGCGAGAACACCTTCCAGCGGCTCAGCCGCGAAGGCTTCGATGCCGTGATCGCGATCTACGCCCGGATGCTCAACTGGGTGCTGGATCGCCAGACCTTCGTGCTGCTGATCGCGCTCGCCACCTTTGGTCTGACGGCGCTGCTCTATGTCGTCATCCCCAAGGGCTTCTTTCCGGTGCAGGACACCGGCGTGATCCAGGCGATCTCCGAGGCGCCGCAATCGGTGTCCTATGCGGCGATGGCCGAGCGGCAGCAGCGGCTCGCCAGCGCGATCCTGAAGGATCCGGACGTGCAGAGCCTGTCGTCGTTCATCGGCGTCGACGGCACCAACACCACGCTGAACAGCGGCCGCATCCTGATCAATCTGAAGCCGCATGAGCAGCGCAAGGCCAATGTCTCGACGATCATGGACCGGATCAAGGCGAGCACGGCGGCGCTGACCGGCATCACGCTCTACATGCAGCCGGTCCAGGACCTCACCATCGAAGGCACGGTGAGCCGGACGCAGTATCAGTTCATCCTGCAGGATGCCGATCCGAACGAGCTTGCGGAATGGACGCCGAAGCTGGTCGACAAGCTCCGGGAATTGCCCGAGCTCAGTGACGTCACCAGCGATATTTCGGCGCAGGGGCTTTCGGTGTTCGTCGACATCGACCGCGACCAGGCTGCGCGGTTCGGCATCACGCCGGCGACGATCGACAACGCGCTGTACGATTCCTACGGCCAGCGCATCGTCTCGACCGTCTTCACCAATTCGAACCAGTACCGCGTGATCCTGGAAGCCGATCCGTCGCTGCAGACTTCGCTGGATTCGCTGTCGTCGATCTATCTGCCGTCATCGGTGGGCTCGACGCCGGTGCCGCTGTCGGTGATGGCCAAGATGCGGGTGGAGACCGCGCCGTTGCAGATCTCGCATCTCGGCCAGTTCCCGTCGGCGACGGTCTCGTTCAACCTCGCGCCCGGGGCGTCGCTCGGCGGGGCAGTGACGGCGATCAAGCAGGCCCAGGCCGACATCAACCAGCCGCTCGGCATGATCACGAGCTTCCAGGGCGCGGCGCTGGCGTTCCAGTCCTCGCTCTCCAACCAGCTATTCCTGATCCTTGCCGCGATCATCACGGTCTATATCGTGCTCGGCGTGCTCTATGAGAGCTTCATCCATCCTTTGACCATCCTCTCGACGCTGCCCTCGGCCGGCATCGGCGCGCTGCTGGCGTTGATGATGGCCGGCCAGGATCTCACCATCATCGCGATCATCGGCATCATTCTCCTGATCGGCATCGTGAAGAAGAATGCGATCATGATGATCGATTTTGCGCTCGACGCCGAACGCAACGAGGGCAAGCCGCCGCGGGAGGCGATCTACCAGGCCTGCCTGCTGCGGTTCCGGCCGATCATCATGACGACGATGGCAGCTGTCCTCGGCGCGCTGCCGCTGATGCTCGGCAGCGGCGCGGGGTCCGAGCTGCGGCATCCGCTCGGTATCTCGATCGTCGGCGGTCTCTTGGTGAGCCAGCTGCTGACCCTGTTCACGACACCGGTGATCTATCTCTGGTTCGATCGCCTCGCGCTGCGGTTTGCCGGGCGGGCAGACGAGATCGGCGAGGCGAGCGGGTCGCGTTGAGCCATGGATCCGTCAACGCCCTTCATCCGTAGGCCGGTAGCGACGACGCTGTTGACGTTCGGGCTCGCGGCGGCCGGCATTGTCGCGTTCTTCAAGCTGCCGGTGTCGCCGCTGCCGCAGGTGGATTTCCCGACCATTTCGGTGCAGGCGACGCTGCCCGGCGCCAGCCCGCAGGACGTCGCGACCACGGTCGCCAGTCCGCTCGAGCGCCATCTCGGCCAGATCGCCGACGTCACCGAGATGACATCGTCGAGCTCGGTCGGCGCGACCCGCATCACGCTGCAGTTCGGGCTGAACCGCGACATCAACGGCGCGGCGCGCGACGTGCAGGCCGCGATCAATGCGGCGCGCGCCGACCTGCCGACCAGCCTGCGCAGCAATCCGACCTACCGCAAGGTCAACCCAGCCGACGCGCCGATCCTGATCCTGACGCTGACGTCGGATACGCTGACGCGCGGCGATCTCTACGACGCCGCCTCCACCGTACTGGCGCAGAAGCTGTCGCAGGTCGAGGGCATCGGCGAGGTGGTGGTCGGCGGCAGCTCGCTGCCGGCCGTGCGCGTCGATCTGATCCCGCAGGCGCTCTACAAATACGGCATCGGGCTGGAAGACGTCCGCGCGGCGCTGTCGAGCGCCAACGCCCACAGCCCGAAGGGCGGCATCGACGTCGGCGACCAGCGCTACCAGGTCTACGCCAACGACCAGGCCAACAAGGCCGACGACTACAGATCGCTGATCGTGGCCTACCGCAATGGCGCACCGGTTCATCTCTCCGACGTCGGCGAGGTGGCCGACGGCGTCGAGAATTTGCGCAATGCCGGGCTCGCCAACGGCAAGCCGGCGGTCCTGATCATCCTCTACCGGCAGCCGAACGCCAACATCATCAGTACCGTCGACCTCGTGAAGGGGCTGATGCCGCAGCTGAAGGCGTCGGTCTTGCCGGCGATCGATATCGGCTTTGCGGTCGACCGTTCGACCACCATCCGCACCTCGCTCCGGGACGTCGAACGAACCCTGGTTCTGGCGGTGCTGCTGGTCATCATCGTGGTGTTCGCGTTCCTGCGCAATGCGCGCGCCACGTTCATTCCGGTAGTGGCGGTCTCGGTGTCGCTGGTCGCGACCTTCGGGGCGATGTACCTGTTCGGCTACAGCCTCGACAATCTCTCCCTGATGGCGCTGACGGTCGCGACCGGCTTCGTGGTCGACGACGCCATCGTGGTGCTGGAGAACGTCACCCGTTACATCGAGGACGGCCTGAGCCCGCTCGAGGCGGCGCTGAAGGGCGCCAACGAGGTCGGCTTCACCGTGCTGTCGATGAGCATCTCGCTGATCGCGGTGTTCATCCCGATCCTGCTGATGGCCGGCATCGTAGGGCGGCTGTTCCGCGAGTTCGCGATGGTGATCTCGATCTCGATCCTGATCTCGCTCGCGGTCTCGCTGGCGACCACGCCGATGATGTGCGCCGTGCTGCTCAAGCCGGACGCCGGCGGCCATGGCCGGCTCTATTGGGCGAGCGAGCGCTTCTTCGAGGCGATGCTGAATTTCTACCGCAGAACGCTGACCGCGGCGCTGGCGCATCCGCTATCGGTGATGCTGATCCTGGCGGCGGTGTTCGGCCTCAACTTCTATCTCTACGACGTAATCCCGAAAGGCTTCTTCCCGCAGCAGGACACCGGCCGGCTGGTCGGCTCGATCCAGGCCGACCAGAGCGTGTCGTTCCAGCTGATGCAGCAGAAGCTCGCGCAGTTCGTCGGCATCATCAAGCGCGATCCGGCGGTGGAGACGGCGGTCGGCTTCACCGGCGGCGGGCAAACCAATTCCGGCTTCATGTTCGTCTCACTGCGTCCGCTCGATGAGCGCAAGATCGGCGCCGACGGCGTGATCGCGCGGCTGCGCCGCGAGATGTCGGTGGTGCCGGGCGCGAGCCTGTTCCTGCAGGCGGTGCAGGACATCCGGGTCGGGGGCAGGGCCTCGAACGCGCAGTATCAGTACACCCTGCAGGGATCGACGCTGGAGGAGCTCAATGAATGGACGCCGAAGATCGCGGCGGCCCTGCAGCGCGATTCGAACCTCGCCGACGTCAACAGCGACCAGCAGAACAAGGGTCTGGAATCCGATCTCGTGATCGATCGCGACGCGGCGGCCCGGCTCGGCATTACGGTGAGCCAGATCGACAACACCCTCTACGACGCCTTCGGCCAGCGGCAGGTGTCGACGATCTATGTCGCGCGCAACCAGTATCACGTCATCATGGAGGTCGCGCCGCGCTACTGGCAGAATCCGGAGACGCTGAAGGACGTCTATATCAGCACGTCCGGCGGTTCGGTCGGCGGCTCGCAATCGACCAACGCGGTGGCGGGCACCGTGGTGGCGCCGGGCACCTCAAGCGCGGCCAGTGCGGCCAACGCCCAGGCGGCGCGCAACCAGGCGACCAATTCGATCGGTTCGACCGGGAAGGGCGTGGCCTCGACCGGATCGGCCGTCTCCACCAGCAGCGAGACCATGATCCCGCTGTCGGAAGTTGCAGCATTCAAGCAGGGCGCGACGCCGCTTGCTGTCAATCACCAGGGCCTGTTGGTCGCCAACACTATCTCGTTCAACCTGCCGCCGAACGTGTCGCTTAGCACGGCGGTCGGCAGCATCGAGGCGACCATGAACCGGATCGGGGTCCCGGCCACGATCCGCGGCACCTTCCAGGGTACCGCCAAGGCGTTCCAGGACTCGCTGAGCAACCAGCCGTTCCTGATCCTGGCCGCGCTGGTGACGATCTACATCGTGCTGGGCGTGCTCTACGAAAGCTACATCCATCCGCTGACCATCCTGTCCACACTGCCCTCGGCGGGTGTGGGCGCCTTGCTGGCGCTGATGGCATTCAAGACCGAGTTCAGTATCATGGCGCTGATCGGCGTCATCCTGCTGATCGGCATTGTGAAGAAGAACGCCATCATGATGATCGACTTTGCGCTGGAGGCGGAACGCGGGCGCGGGCTGGAGCCGCTCGAGGCGATCCGGGAGGCCTGCCTGCTGCGCTTCCGCCCCATCATGATGACGACGATGGCCGCGCTGCTCGGGGCGGTGCCGCTGGCTATCGGCATGGGCGACGGCGGCGAGCTGCGGCAGCCGCTCGGCATCGCCATCGTCGGGGGCCTCATCCTGAGCCAGGTCCTCACGCTCTACACGACGCCGGTCATCTACCTCTATCTCGACCGGTTCCGCCTGTGGGCCCAGCGCGTGCGCCGCGGCGGCGCGACGCGGATGGCGGGCTCCTCACTTCAACCGGGCGAGTAAATGCCGACAGGTGCAGCGTTGCGAAATCTTCAGTTGATGCGCAAGCCGATCCGGTTTCTGCGCGTGGCGGCGCTCGGCGGCCTCAGCCTCGGTCTGTCCGGCTGCATCCCAGGGGCGGAGAAACCCGAGCTCAGCCTCGAAGTGCCGGCGAGCTACAAAACTGCGGCCAAGGGCAATGCCGACGCGGCCGTTCCGGCGCTCGCCTGGTGGCGCGGCTTCCGCTCGCCCGAGCTGACCGGGCTGATGGAATCCGCGCAGCTCTACAATCTCGACATCGCGGTGGCGATCGCCCAGATCGTGCAGGCCGACGCCCAGGTCGGCGTGTCCGGCGCCGCGCTGCTGCCGTCCATCTCCGGATCGGCGAATGCCGAGCGCCAGCGTGTGGCGACGGGATCCAGTTCGTCGTTCGGCACCAGCGGCACCTTCTCGCAGTACAGCCTGGGGCTGAGCGCAAGCTACATCGTCGATTTCTGGGGCAAGAACCGCGCGACGCTGTCGGCCTCGGAGGAGAGCGCGACCGTCGCCCGCTACAATCGCGAGGTGGTCGCGCTGACCACGATGGCGACGGTCGCCAACACCTATTTCCAGCTGCTGGCGGCGCAGGACCAGATCAAGGTCACCCGCCGCAACCTCGCGGCGGCCGAGCGCATCCTTGCGCTGATCAAGTCGCAATTCGCCGGCGGCACCGCCTCGCAGCTCGATTTGTCGCAGCAGGAGGCGCTGGTCGCCACGCAGCGCGCGGCGATCCCGCCGCTCGAGGTAACGGTCGGGCAGAACATCGCGGCGCTCGCCGTGCTGGTGGCGCGCGCGCCGGCCGATTTCAAGGTGCGCGGCGGGTCCACCACGCAGATCGCGGTGCCGCGCGTCACGCCGGGATTGCCGTCGGAATTGCTCTACCAGCGGCCTGACGTCCGCGAGGCCGAGGCGCAGCTGGCGTCGTCCAATTTCAGCGTCGACGCGGCGCGCGCAGCATTCTTTCCGCAGATCCAGCTGACCGGCACCACCGGCTTCCAGAGCGCGGCGCTTGCCTCGCTGTTTGCGCCCGGCGCCTGGTACTACACGCTCGCCGCCGGGCTGACCCAGCCGCTGTTCGACGGCTTCCTGCTGGAGAGCCAGCTCAAGCTCGCCAAGGGGCAGCAGCTGCAAAACCTGCAGGCCTATCGCAAGGCGGTGCTGTCGGCCTTCGCCGATGTCGAGAAGGCGCTGATCGCGTTGCAGAAGTACACATTGCAGGAGCGCCTGCAGTCCGACGTCGTCGCCGCCTCGCGCAAGGCGTTCGAGGTCGCGGAGACGCAGCTGCGCGGCGGCACGGTCAACCTGATTACGGTGCTGCAGGCGCAGCAGACGCTGTTCACCGCCGAGAACAATCTGGTCACGGTCCGGCTCAACAAGCTGCTGGCGGCAAGCAGCCTGTTCCAGGCGCTCGGCGGCGGCTGGACGCCCGCCGGTACGCTGGCGGCGGCAGTGCCATGAGGTCAGCCATGCAGCGTTTCGCGACACTCCTCGTTGCCCTCATCATCGCGCTTGGCGCATCGACCGGCGCGTCCCGCGCGCAGCAACGGCCACCCAACAGCGTTCCGCTCGCCTTCGGCATGAGCGCTGACCAGGCCAGCCAGTCGCTCGGCGTTCCCCTGAATTACGTGCGCGGCACGCCGGGCAATGAATTGTTCGTCGCGCTGCCCAATGTCAGGGGTAGCGTGCTGTCGCGGCGCAGCGACGGGCTCTATCTGCAATTCGGCAAGGGACGCCTGATCGCCTGGAAGGGCGACTGGGGCACCCTTCCGCAATGAGGGTTTTGGCCATGATCGCCATGAGAGGACTGATCGCCTGCACCGCCATCGCACTCAGCGTAGCCGCGGCGTCGGCCCAGCAGCGGCCGTTGCGCTACGGCAGCACCGGCGGCGCGTATTTCGACGGCAGGGACGACGACCGCGATTTTCGCAGCAACGGCTATTTCCCCGGCAATTTCGCGGCCGATCCCTTCAGCGCGGGGTTCGGTGCGGCCGGCCTGTTCGGCTCGACGCCATATCACTCCGCGCGACCCTATCCGTCGCAGGTCGTGTTTGGCGCACCGTGTCAGGATTGCCGTCCGCCCCGCGCACGCCGGCATCGCGGCAGGCACGAGTAAGGCGCTTCGCAGAGGCTTGATGCCTCTAGGCCCAGCGCAAGAGCTCGTCGATGATGCGCGGCTTCATCCAGCCGGCCTTGTCGATGATTTCGTTGCGCAGAGTGTCCTTTTCCATCTCGTATCCTTCATGCGAGATATCCCGGCTGCCGGTCGCGGTGATCCCGTACGTCTCGAGCAGGGCGTTGTGCCGCGCCTTCCACGCGATCACATGCTCGGTCATGACTTGCGTCACGGATGGAAGGAAACCGGGATGGCCTGCCAGGCCGCATGACGCCGTGGTCTGCGGGTCTCCTGCCAGCATGATCACGTTCCACTCGTCGTAGCCGATCAGCCCCATTTGCGCGTAGAGGAACGCGCCATGCGGTCCATCCCAGATATTTTGGTCGATGACCAGGAACGGCACCGCGTGGCAGTGGCCGTGCCGCGCCGTCATGTCGCGGTTGAAGGTCTCGGTACGGTCCTGCAATCGCTTGTTGGCCGCAGCGAACACGGCAAGGCGATTGTCTGCCGTCGGCACGATGCTGGCTTCGTCATCAGGCGCGAAACCTGCATCGCGCAGCATCGAGCCGATCAGCGGGTGATCCCACTGCTGCTTGTGAAAAGCGGGCGTCGCGCCGTCGGCGCCCGGCGCCGGACACACGGTCTCCTTGAGCTCGCCCAAGGTCGTTTCTTGCTTCTTTCCAAAAACTGGCCTGCGCCCGAACATCGCGTGCCGCTCCTGCCAAGCAGTTGGCACGAGCATCGCAAAGAACGCCCAGAACTTTCTTAACTGGTCAGGCCCGGCGCGCCGCGATTCATCAACAGCATGACGCAGTCGTTAAAGCGATCCGGACAAATCAATCGAATTTGCTGAAATTTGCGGCATTAGCTGGCGGCGGCGCTTGCCGATTTGTCGAGCGCCGGGCTGACGCGGGCGAACCGCACCACGAAGCGGGTGCCCTTGTGGCCGGGGTCGCGCTCGACGCTGGCATCGAGCTTGGCTGCCATCGCGCTGACGATCCGCTGGCCCATGCCGGTGCCGCGCGGATCGGCCTGGTCGGAAAAGCCGACCCCGTCGTCGCTGATCGCGAGCTGCAGATCGTCGCCTTGCGGCTTCAGCTCGACATGGATCGGGCCGGCGCCGTCGGGATAGGCGTATTTCACGGCGTTCATCACCAGCTCGTTGACGATGATGCCGATCGCGACCGCGCGGTCGGGATCGATCTCGATCGGGTCGGCCTTCAAGGTCAGCCGCGACATCTTGTTGCCTTCGGCCGATCGCCGGAGATCCTCGAGCAGTGCCTCGAGATACTGGTTGAGCATCACCGTCTTGAAGTCGTGCGAGGTGTAGAGGCGGCGGTGCACCTGTGCGACGGCCGCGACGCGCCCCATCGCGTTGGTGAGCGCGGCCTTCACATCCTGCTGGGTCGCGGAGTTGGCCTGCAGATGCAGCAACGAGGCAATGATCTGCAGCGAATTGCCGACGCGATGGTTGACCTCGCGGAGCAGAACCTCACGCTCCGCGGCGAGCGCGGCATAGCGGTCGCGCGAGGCGTGTACCTCGGCCTCGGCCTCGTCGCGCGCCTTCTGGAGCGCGGCCTGCCGGATCGCGCCGTTCACCGCGACCTGGAGCAGGGGGATGAACTCGCCCCTGACGTCCTTGACCAGATAGTCCGCCGCGCCGGCCTTCAGCGCGGTGACGGCGATCGCCGAATCCTGCGACGCGGTGACGAACACCACCGGCGGAGCGTCCGGTATCTTGAGGATCTGCTCCAGGGTCTCGAGCCCATCGAGGCCGGGCATGTACTGATCGAGCGCGACGACGTCGATGCCGCCCTGGCCGAGCCGGTCGAGGCCTTCCTGGCCGCTTGCGGCGTGCACGACCTTGTAGCCCGCGCGCGTCAGCCCGCGTTCGACGAGGCGCGCCAGCGCCGCGTCGTCGTCGATGTAGAGCAGTGTCGGCGTTGCGCTGGTCATACGGCAGCCGGCGGCACCTGAATTACCGAAAAGAACAGGCCAAGCTGACGAATCGCGTTGGCAAAGCTTTCGTAGTTCACCGGCTTGGTGATGTAGACGTTGCAACCGAGCTCGTAGCAACGCTTGATCTCCTGGGAGTCGTCGGTCGTGGTCAGCACGACCACCGGCGTCGACTTGAGATATTTGTTCTCCTTGACCCGCTTCAGAATATCGATGCCGGTCATGTCGGGCAGATTGAGATCGAGCAGGATCAGCAGGGCCTGGCCCTTGCGCTCGACGGCGCTGCCATCCTTGCCGAACAGGTAGTTCACGGCCTCTGTACCGTTGGTGAACGGAATGATCTCATTGTTGACGCCCGAGCGCCGGATGTTCCGCTCAATCAGGCGGGCATGGCCCTCGTCGTCTTCGATCATGATGATGGTGACTGGATCACTCATGTCACTTGTCCCGGTTCTTGCCTGACCAATTGATAGGCAGCGTGATCGTGAAGGTGCTGCCGTTGTGAAGTTCCGATGCTACCGACATGGTGCCGCCCAGTCTGCGCACAAGTGCGCGGACATGGGCAAGCCCGATGCCCTGACCGGGCTTGTCCTGGGTTCCGGCGCGACGGAACAAATCGAAGATGCGCTGGTGGTCCTTCGGATCGATGCCGCGGCCGTTGTCGGTGACCTCGAAGATCGCGAAGCCGAGCTTGGTGCGGCCCTCGATCGAAATCTCGCCGGGAACGCCGTTCCTGAGGTACTTGAGTGCGTTGTCGATCAGATTGGAGAAGATCTGCTCCAGCGCGAGGCGGTCGCTGACGATATTCGGCAACGCGCCGACCTCGACGGTCGCATTGGCCTCGACGGCCTGGTGAGCCACCGTCTTGACGATGCCGTCGATGAGCTCGCGCAGATCGATGCGTTCGGGCTTGAACTCGCGGCGGCCCTCGCGGGTGAGATTGAGGATCGCACTGATCAGGCGATCCATCTTGGCGATCGACGATTTGATGAAGCCGAGCGATTCATTGAAGTCGTCGGATAGCTGCTTGTCGGAGCCTTCGAGCTCGGGCTCGGCCACATCGGTCGCGTCTTCCGGCATCGCCGGCGCCAGCGAGGCGGCGCGATTGAGCGTGGCGATGCGCTTGAAGATGTCGCCGCGCAGTTCCTCGAGCTCGCTGGTGAAGCCCATGATGTTGACCAGCGGAGAGCGCAGATCGTGGCTGACGATATAGGCAAAGCGCTGGATTTCCTCGTTGGCCTCGCGCAGGTCGGAGGTGCGCTCGTCGACGATGGTTTCGAGATTGACGTTGCTGTCGCGCAGCCTGGCCTCGGCCTCGTCGCGCGCCCGCGACGATCGCCGCAGCAGCACGACCGAGAGAGCGGCGAGCGCCAGCACCATGCAGGAGCCGGCGATCGTGACGGAGGAGGCCAGCACCTGGGTCTTGTCCGCCGTCGCTGTGCGCAATGCCAGCAGACGATTCTCCTCGGTGCGGATGTCGCGGGCGATCCGGGCGATCGCCTCCACCGCATCGGTCGATGTGGTCTTGCGCAGGACGTCGATGCTGGTCGCCGTGTCGTTGTTCTTGACACGCTCGATGCTGAGCGCGAACTCGGCCAGCCGTTGCTCGACGGCGGCTTTGAGCTTCGCGGCATTGGCGACCTGCGCCGGATTGTCCACGGTCATCATCTGGAGATGGTTGAGCGCGGCCGGCACTCTCGCTGCCGCGGACTGGTACTCGGACAGGTATTGTGGTGCTGATGTCAGCAGATACGCCCTGGTCGCGCTTTCGGCGCGCCTGACGTCGAGCAGCAGGTTGGCAACCTGGCTCTCGGTCTCGACGGTGTGAATCACCCAGGCGTTGTCCTCGCGCGCCTTGTTGACCAGCAGGACGGACGCCACGCTGACCGCGACCAGCACGAAAAACCCCGCCGATAGCAGGAGGATCTGTAACGTCGACCGGCGTCGTGAAACGACCGTCACGACGATCTCGCTATGGGAGTGGGATTCAACGCGTCCCCGTGGAAAGCCAATAACCCTATAGTACGTTTGAGGAAGGGCTGGGTTCCACGGAGTTCCGAACTATTTTGCGGCGTCGGATGGCTGACCGGCGAGGTACTGCTCCAGCCAGTGAATGTGGTAGTCGCCCTCGATGATGTCGGGCTCGCGCACCAGCGCGCGGAACAGCGGCAGCGTCGTCTCGATCCCGTCGACCACCATCTCGTCCAGCGCCCGGCGCAGCCGCATCAGGCATTCGCCGCGGGTCTTGCCGTGCACGATCAGCTTGCCGACAAGCGAGTCGTAATAGGGCGGGATCACATAGCCCTGATAGACCGCGGAATCGATCCGCACGCCGAGGCCGCCGGGCGGATGGAATTGCGTGATCCGGCCGGGCGAGGGACGGAAGGTCTGCGGGTTCTCCGCATTGATGCGGCACTCGATGGCGTGGCCGATGATCGCGATGTCGTCCTGCTTGGCCGGAAGGTCGCCGCCGGCGGCAATCCGGATCTGCTCCAGCACCAGATCGATATCGGTGATGCTTTCGGTGACGGGATGCTCGACCTGGATGCGCGTGTTCATTTCGATGAAATAGAACTCGCCGTCCTCGTAGAGGAATTCGATGGTGCCGACGCCGAGATATTTCATGTCCCGCATCGCCTTGGCGCAGGTCTCCCCGATCCTGGCGCGCGCCGCCGCCGCGAGCACGGGCGAGGGCCCTTCCTCCCAGACCTTCTGGTGACGGCGCTGCAGCGAGCAGTCGCGCTCGCCGAGATGGATGGCGCCGCCGCGGCCGTCGCCGAGAATCTGGATCTCGATGTGGCGCGGCTTCTGCAGGTATTTCTCCAGGTAGACCGAGGCGTCGCCGAACGCCGACTTGGCCTCGTTGGCCGCGGTCGAGAGCGCCAGCGCAAGGTCAGCCTCGGTATGGGCGACCTTCATGCCGCGGCCGCCGCCGCCGGCGGCCGCCTTCACCAGCACCGGGAAGCCGATCTCCTTGCCGATCGCGAGCGCGTCAGCCTCCGAGGTCACCGCGCCGTCCGAGCCCGGTACCACGGGAATGCCGAGGCGCTTGGCGGTCTTCTTGGCTTCGATCTTGTCGCCCATCAGGCGGATGTGCTCGGCCTTCGGTCCGATGAAGCCCAGATTGTGGTCGGCGAGGATCTCGGCGAAGCGCGCGTTCTCGGACAGGAAGCCGTAGCCGGGATGCACGGCGTCGGCGCCGGTGATCTCGCACGCCGCGAGCAGCGCCGGCACGTTGAGATAGGAATCCTTCGACGGCGGCGGGCCGATGCACACGCTCTCGTCGGCGAGCCGCACATGCATGGCGTCGGCGTCGGCGGTGGAATGCACCGCGACCGTCGAGATGCCGAGCTCCTTGCAGGCGCGCAGCACGCGAAGCGCGATCTCGCCGCGATTGGCTATGAGGATCTTGTCGAACATCGCAGCGCCTGGTGTTGACGGAAGCTATTCAATGATGACGAGCGGCTCGCCGAATTCGACCGGCTGGCCATCCTCGACGAGAATCTGCGTCACGGTGCCCGCGCGCGGCGACGGGATCTGGTTCATCGTCTTCATCGCCTCGATGATCAGAAGCGTCTGGCCAGCGCTGACCTTGGTGCCGATTTCAATGAACGGCTTGGCGCCCGGCTCGGGCGCCCAATAGGCGGTGCCGACCATCGGCGAGGGCACGGCGCCCGGGTGCTTGGCGAGATCGGTCGCAGCCGCGGCCGCCGGGACGGCCAAGGCGGCCGGTGCGGCAACGGCATGCACCGCGGAGGGCACCGAAGCCGCGATGCTAATGTTGCGCGCGACACGGACGCGCAGGCCGGCACGCTCGATCTCGATCTCGGTCAGATTGGTTTCCGCGAGCAGCAGCGCGAGCTCGCGAATGAGGGCGCTGTCGTCGTTCTTGGAGTCGTTCTTGGATTTTGCGGCTGATTTGTCGTCTGGCTGGCGCGCCATGCTCTGTGATCCAAAATCTTTGTCTGGTGACGGGGAACGTCAGGATTGACGATTAAGTCTTTGGCTTGGCGTCGATCTTGGTATCGATCCTGGCACCGATTCTGGTGGCGAGGCCGATGATCGCAAGCCGGTAGCCGTCGATGCCGAAGCCGCAAAGTGACGCGAAGGCGGCTTTAGCAGTGAACGAGTGGTGCCGGAAGCTTTCGCGGGCGTGGATGTTGCTGACGTGAACTTCGACCGCGGGGATCTTGACCGCGACCAGCGCGTCATGCAGCGCGATCGAGGTATGAGAGTAGCCACCGGCGTTGATGATGATGCCGACCGCCTTCTTGGCGTGCGCCTCATGGATGAAGTCGATCAGTTCACCCTCGCGGTTGGACTGCCGGCAGTCGGCGCTCAGCCCGAACTGGCGCGCGGTGTCCGCGCACAGCTTCTCGACGTCGGCGAGGGTGGCATGGCCGTAGGTCTCCGGCTCGCGCGTCCCCAGCAGATTGAGGTTCGGGCCGTTCAGCACATAGATCGATCCGGCAGCAGCCATTCCAGAGTTTCCTGCCAAAGTTTTCCTGCCAAGGGTTCCGGCCAAAGGTTCCGAAGGGGGTCCGACAAGGGGTGGAGTGGGCCGGGTTATAGGTAACAACCGGCCGAAGGGGAAGTCTTTAGGTGAAATCAGAACGTCTTCAACAACTTCCTCCGTCCTGTTAGATGACTGTCCTAACCTCCGGAAAATGCTGATTAACCAAATCTTGCGGAAGTCGCCTTCGTGGGGCGCTCCGGCCCGCCATCCACTGCGTGATGCGGGGGCGGCCGAAAGCAAGACCCCGCCCTGAAGGGGGCGGGGTCGAGATGAAGGCAAGGGCCCGTCTTCGAGGGCCCGTCTTGGCGCCCTCGCACCGAGGCCGGTTTAGCCCTCGATGATGTAGACGATCTCATGGGTCTCAGGCTGCACGATCACGTAGCGGCCCTTGACCAGGATGAACTGATAGCCGCGCCACTGCGGGTAGATCGTCACGACCCGCTCCGGCACCGGGTAGAAGTGGACGTCAGCCGGAACGCGGGTGCCGACCGCCACATTGAAGTTCACGTTGGTGGCTTCGGTCACGTGCTCCGACTTGATCGCGGTCGTGATCTGGGTGCGCTTCTCGGCCGGCGGAGCCGCGGTGGCCGACGTTGCCGCGTTGCCGGTCGTCGTCTGCGTGCGGCTCGTGTCGTTGGTCTGCGCGCGGTTGGGGTCGGCCGGGCTCTTGGTCTGAGCGTTCTGGTTGGTCGTGGCACCGGCACCGCTCTTGTCGCGGCTCTCGGCGTTCATCTTGCCGCTCTTGTCACGCTCCTCGGCTTTCATGTTGCCGCTCTTGTCGCGACCCTCGGCCTTCATGTCCTTCGAGCCTTCCTTGGAGCCCTTGGTCGCCTCGTTCTCCGAGCTCATGCCCTTCGACTTTTGGGTGCTGTCCTGTGCACCCTTGGTGGCCGCGCCGGACTTCTCGGACTCAGCTCCCTTGGTGCTCGACTCACCGGTCGTCGAATGCTCGGAACCCTTCATGCCGCTCTTGTCATGCTGCATGGTGCCCGATGACGCGCCACCGGACGGTGCAGACTGCTGCGTGGTCGCACCACCACCGGCTCCGGTTTCCTTGTTGGCGCCGCCGGCGCCCTGTGCGTTCGCGAAACCGGTGCCGGCGATCAAAGCGGCTGCGGCGACCGAAATCAGAAAGCGGTTAGACATCGTAATTCCTCCTCGTTTTTCAGCATTGCCCGCGCCGACAACGGGAGAGCATGTGCGATGTTCCTGTTGATTTGCGGTTCCTTGCGGTTTGCTCTTTAGGTGAATGCGCGATGAACGCGGGAGATGAATGCGCGGCTGCTTCAACCGCAGGCCCAGTCGAACTCCATGCTCGCAAGATCGAGCTGGCCGTTGCCGCCGCCGAAATTGAAGCCGCCGAAATAGTCTTCGATCTCGAGAGCAGGTCGCGCTGTATTTTCAGCTTCGCGCGACTTGCGTCGTTGGTGACGGCCCTTGCTTGCGGCCCGCGCGGAATCGGTTCGGTGACGGCAATAAAAAAATCCGGCTGCCTGGCAGCCGGATTTTTCTGAATGAGCGCTATCCTTAGCGGCGATCAGCAGGTCGCCTTGCCGCAGCGGGCGATGCCGATCTTTTCCTTGAGGTTGTCGACGCCGACGGCGCCGATCACGACCTGCTTGCCGATCACGTAGCTCGGCGTGCCGTTCATGCCCATGGATTCGGCGAGGCGGAAGTTCTCCTCGATGGTCGCCTTCACTTCGGGGCTCGCCATATCCTTCTCGAGTTTCGCCATGTCGAGACCGACCTCCTTGGCGACCGCCAGCGCGCGTGCCTTGTCGGCGGCGCCGCGGCCGCCGAGCAGCTTCTGATGGAAATCGAGATACTTCTTGCCGGTCGGATCCTGCATGCGCACGGCGACCGCGACCTGCGCGGCCTCGACCGAGCCCTGGCTCAGCACCGGGAATTCCTTCAGCACGACCTTCAGCTTCGGATCCGCCTTCATCAAATCGAGCATGTCGGACATCGCGCGCTTGCAGTAGCCGCAATTGTAATCGAAGAACTCGACGAAGGTGACGTCGCCGTCCTTGTTGCCGAGCATGACGCCGCGCGGCGAATTGAAGATGGTGTCGGCGTTCTTGGCGACGCTCTGCTCATGCTTCTCGGCTTCGGCGGCGGCCTGCCGCTTGCTCAGCTCGTTCATCGCCTCCTCGAGCACCTCCGGGTGCGCGATCAGATAGTTGCGCACGATGGTCTCGATGTCGCCGCGCTGGGTGTCGGTGAAGCTCTGCGCGGAGGCCGGAAGCGGCGCGGCGCAAACGCCGAGCGCGAGCAGGGCAGGGGCAAGAAAACGAAGCGCTGGCATGGCAAAATCCTTGTTCGCGGTGGCCCAAAATACGGCGGGGCCGTGAGCCGGTTTCGGTGATCGTTGTATGGAACTACGGTTTATTTCTAGTTGTTTTTCTGACCCGGCATGGGCTTGGCGCTCACAATGTCGTCAGCTTTGACCCAGCCGGGCGTGCCGATCGCGAAGCGCGTCTTGGCGCGTGACGCAAGGTCGCGGGCGGTCTTGGTGTCGCCGCGGAGATAAGCGGCCTGCGCCGAGGCGAGATCGGCCTGGGCATAGTCGCCCTTGCGGCCATAGGCCATCGCGAGCTGGGTATAGCCGAGCGGCGCCTCGGGTTCGCGCGCCACCGCGGCGCGCAGCATGTTGATCGCCTCGTCGGTGTAGGCCTTGTTGTCGGAGGCGACCAGCGCCTGGCCGAGCAGCATCTCGATCAAGGGCGAATTGCTGGAGAGCTGCACCGCGCGGCGCAGCGGCGCGATGGCTTCGGCCGGCCGGCCGCCTTCGAGCAGCGCCTGGCCGCGCAATTCATGGAAATAGGGATTGTTGGGCTGCACCTGGATCAAGCCGTCGATCTGCGCGATCGCCGAGCGCAGATCGCCGTGCAGATAGGTCGTGATCGCGCGTGCATAGCGCGCCGGCAGGCTGGTGTTGGACAGCGGATAGCGGCGGTAGACCGTGTCCTGCCGCTCCATGAAGCCCGATATCTTGGCGCGCATCATGTCGTGGCGCAGCTGCAGCGCCGGATCGTCCTTCTTGTCCCAATAGGGGCTGGAGCGCGCCAGTTCCTGCAGCGCGGAGACGCGATCGACTGGCATCGGGTGCGACTGCAGATAAGGGTCGGCCCCGCGCGAGGCGAACAAGCTCTCGTCGGTGAAGCGCTTGAACGTCTCGTACATGCCCTTGGCGGACTGTCCGGTCGCGTTCAGGAACTTGACGCCGGCGCGGTCGGCGTTTTCCTCCTGCTGGCGCTGATAGGACAATAGCGTGCGCTGAATGACCGCTTGCGGCGCCGAGATCGCCGCGGCGCCTGCGCTGGAGAGACCGTTGCCGCCACCGCGGCCGCCCGCACCCGCGGCAAGCGCGCCGACGCCGAGTAGCATCGCGATGATCATCTGGGTCTGGGCCTGCGCCAGCTGCTCGCGCATCTTGGCGAGATGGCCGCCGGCGAGGTGGCCGGTCTCGTGCGCCAGCACGCCGATGATCTGGTTCGGCGTTTCCGATTGCAGCAGCGCGCCGTAATTGACGAAGATGCGCCGGCCGTCGGCGACGAAAGCGTTGAACGAGCCGTTGTTGATGATCACGATCTGGATGTTCTGTTTCTCCAGACCGGCGGCGCGCAGGATCGGCCTTGTGTATTCGCGCAGCAACTGCTCGGACTCGGTGTCGCGCAGCACCGGCGGGCCTTTTTGCTGGGCTCGCGCAGGGACGACGGGCCCGATCGCGAGCGTAACCGCAGTCATGAGCGCGGTCGGCTTGAAGGTCCTGGTGCGGAGCGAGAGGCGGAACAGCATGGGCGATCTATCGGCGATGACTGGCCGCGCCGGCACAAGTCCGGGTTTCGGGCCCGACCGGATCAGGCGCGTGGCGCAGTCTGTTGTTTTTGCAGTTCTTCTTCACGCGAACCGGGTATTCACTTGGCCTGAAAGCGTTATAAGGAGCCACCGAATGCGGCCAGTCTGGGGCGGCAGCCGGTAACGGGAACCCGAATTCGGCAGCGGCCGTGCAATAGCAGAAATCCATGCGTGAAGCGACACCGAGAGACCGTGTAAGCAGCCTGTTGACAGCGTCCGGACGGAGCGATGTTCCGCCGTTCATGGTGATGGACGTGATGGCGGCGGCAGCGCGAATCGAGGCCGCCGGCGGCCATGTCATCCATATGGAGGTGGGGCAGCCCGCCGCAGGCGCGCCGAAGCCGGCGATCGCGGCCGCGCAGGCCGCGCTTGCGGACGGGCGGATCGACTACACCTCGGCGCTCGGCATTCCCTCGCTGCGCGCGCGCATCGCCCGGCACTACAGCGACACGTATGGTTGCACGGTCGACGCGGAGCGCATCATCGTCACGACCGGTTCGTCGGGCGGGTTCATCCTGGCGTTTCTTGCGATGTTCGAACCGGGCGACCGGGTCGCCGTGACCGTGCCGGGCTATCCGCCGTACCGGCATATCCTGACCGCGCTGGGCTGCGAGCCGGTGCTGATCGAAACCTCCGGCGACACCCGCCATGCCCTGACCGGCGAGGCGCTGCTCGCCGCCCACCGCAAGGCGCCGCTGAAGGGCGTGCTGGTCGGCAGCCCCGCCAACCCGACCGGCACCATGATGTCGCGCGAGGCGCTGTCGACCCTGATGGCGGCCGCCGACAGCGCCGGCATCCGCTTCATCTCCGACGAGATCTATCACGGGCTCGACTACGCGTTCGCTGCGGTGACGGCCGCAGAGCTGTCGCCGAACGCGCTCGTGATCAACTCGTTCTCGAAGTACTTCTGCATGACCGGCTGGCGTGTCGGCTGGATGGTGGTGCCCGACGTGCTGGTGCGGCCGATCGAGCGGCTGCAGCAGAACCTGTCGATCTCGGTGCCGACCCTGTCGCAAATCGCGGCCGAGGCGGCGTTCGAAGGCCGCGAGGAGATGGAGGCGATCAAGCGCGGCTATCAGGAGAACCGCCGCATCCTGATCGAAGGCCTGCCGAAGGCTGGCCTGACCAAATTCCTCCCCGCAGACGGCGCGTTCTACCTGTATGCCGACGTCTCCGACTTCACCGCCGACAGCTTCGCCTTCGCCAGCGAGATGCTCGAGAAGGCGCATGTCGCGGCGACCCCCGGCGTCGATTTCGATCCGATCCACGGCCGCGCCTTCATCCGTTTTTCATATGCACGCTCGGCCCCGGAGATGCAGGAAGCAGTTGCACGGATCGCGCATTGGCTTAAATAGCCCGCGAACTCCAGGAGCCTTCAAACTCCAAGAGCCACCAAGAGCCTTCCGGCGTTCGCTTTGCCTTTCGGATCGGTTTCGCAGCGCAGTGCCGTGGTTTCGCCGGCACTGTGGCGGACCAATCATCGCGGATAAGCGGCAGGGCCCACACAGTTCCATTTGACTTGAACCGCCAAGTTGATCTTGGCTGTTTCCGCCATTTCTGAGGGGGAGTGACACATGGCAACGGCAACCGTTGTCACGGCTGCGCCGGCGAGCGCCGGCAGCAAGCCGTGGTATAAAGTTCTCTATGTCCAGGTCCTGATCGCGATCGTGCTCGGCGCATTGGTCGGCTGGTTGTGGCCGGGCCTTGCCACCAACGAGTGGATCAAGGCGCTCGGCGACGGCTTCATCAAGCTGATCAAGATGGTGATCGCGCCGATCATCTTCTGCACCGTGGTGTCGGGCATCGCCCATATACAAGATGCCAAGAAGGTCGGCCGCATCGGCGTCAAGGCGCTGGTGTATTTCGAGGTCGTCTCGACCTTCGCGCTGGTGATCGGATTGCTGGTCGGCAATCTGATCAAGCCTGGCGCCGGCTTCGGCAATGCGGCGGCGAACGCGCAGGCGGTCGCCGGCTATGCCAAGCAGGCGGAGGCGCAGAAGAGCGTCGACTTCGTGCTGCACATCATTCCGGACACCGTGGTCGGCGCATTCGCGCAGGGCGAGATCCTGCAGGTGCTGCTGTTCTCGGTGCTGTTCGGCTTCGCGATCATGGGCCTCGGCGATCGCGGCCACACCATCCGCTCGTTCATCGACGACGCCGCGCACGCCGTGTTCGGCGTCATCTCGATCGTGATGCGGGCGGCGCCGATCGGCGCGTTCGGCGCGATGGCCTTCACCATCGGCAAGTTCGGCACCGGCGCGATCCTCAACCTGATGGGGCTGATCGCGACGTTCTATCTGACCGCCGCGCTGTTCGTGTTCGTGGTGCTCGGCATCATCGCGCGGATCGCCGGGTTCTCGATCTTCAAGTTCCTGGCCTATATCAAGGACGAACTCCTGATCGTGCTCGGTACCTCGTCTTCGGAGAGCGCGCTGCCGTCATTGATGGAGAAGCTCGAGCGTCTCGGCTGCTCGAAATCGGTGGTCGGCCTCGTGGTGCCCACGGGTTACTCGTTCAACCTCGACGGCACCAACATCTACATGACGCTGGCGACCTTGTTCATCGCGCAGGCGCTGGGCTTCGATCTCACCTTCAGCCAGCAGCTCACGATCCTGATCGTGGCGATGCTGACCTCGAAGGGCGCCTCCGGCATCACCGGCGCCGGCTTCATCACGCTGGCGGCGACGCTTGCGGTGGTCGATCCGCGGCTGGTGCCGGGCATGGCGATCGTGCTCGGCATCGACAAGTTCATGAGCGAGTGCCGCGCGCTGACCAATCTGTGCGGCAACGGCGTCGCCTGCGTGATCGTCGCCTGGTGGGAGGGCGAGCTCGACCGCGACAAGCTCAACGCCAATCTCGCCAAGCAGGTCGACCCGACCGACATGGAGACCGCGTTGACGACGGACTAAAGATCCTTGTTTTGACGCGTTTTCTTCACGCGAACCGGAGTCCACTTCGCTCGAAAACGCTTTGTCGACGTCAGAACCGGTCCAGTCGATACGGCGAGGTGTCCACCGCGGATGCCTCGCCGTTCATCGTTTCGGCCAGCACGCGCGCGGTCGCCGGGCCGAGCGTGAAGCCCTGATGGCCGTGACCGAAATTCACCCATAGCCCACGATGGCGCGGCACGGGCCCGAGCACCGGCAGCATGTCGGTCGTGCAGGGGCGGGTGCCGAACCAAGGCTCGGGCTCGACGCGGCTGCCGATCTCGATCAGCTCGCGCGCGGCCGCTTCGGCGTAGCCGAGCTGGATCGGCGTCGCCGGTGCGTCGGGACTGGTCAGCTCCGCGCCGGTGGTGATGCGGATGCCCTTGGCCATCGGCGCCATCGCATATCCATTTGCGGTGTCGACCAGCGGCAAGTCGAGCGAGCGGCCGCCCTGGTAGTGCATGTGGTAGCCGCGCTTGCGCACCAGCGGGATCCGGTAGCCGAACTTGCGCAGCAATTGCGGTGACCACGGCCCGAGCGTGACCACGACGTGGGCGGCATCGATCCGGCCGCCACTGGTGTCGACCGACCAGCCGGACGTCGTCTGCGTCAGCGTCTGGGCATCGCCGCGCAGCAACGTGCCGCCGAGACGCTCGAACAGTCCGGCATAGGCGGAAACAAGCCCGCCGGGGTCCGACACGGTCCAGGGCCCAAGCCAGTGAATGGCGCCGGGCAGGTCGTCACGCAGCAACGGCTCCGCGTTGGCGAGCTCGCGGCCGTCAAGCACGCGAAACGTCACGCCGAAGTCGCGCTGGTTCTCCTCGGCGATTGCAATGGCCTGTTCGAGCGCGGCCGGGTCGCGATGCAGCAGGCGATAGCCGGCGCGGCGGATCAGATTATCGGCATGGGCATCGCGGATCAGCGTGTCGTGCTCCGCGGTGGCGTAGGCGATCAGGCGCGCCCATGCGATGGTGGCTTCACGGTGCCGCTCGGGCGTCGAGTTCCACCAATAGCGCAGCAGCGGGCCGGCGTGCTGCGGCAGCGACGCCAGACGGTAGCGCACGTCGTTGGTGCGCCCCATCGCGATCCGGGCGAGGATGGCGGGATCGCGCGGCATCGGGTAGGGCCGCACCGCCTCGCTCTGGATGATGCCGGCATTGCCGTAGCTGGTTTCGCGGCCCGGTTCCTTGCGGTCGACGAGCGTCACCGACCAGCCGCGACGCTGCAGGTGCAGAGCCGTGCTGACGCCCACCATGCCGCCGCCAAGAACGATCGCGCTTTGCATTGGGATCCGTCTCCGTCAGGCTCCGTTACGCCGGCGTCTGACGAACGGATTGCCTGTTCAATAAAAACGCCCGGCGTGAGCCGGGCGTTCTGACTTGCAGGTGGTGCTAATTGCCGCCGCCGAAGCGGCGCGACCACCAGCCCTTGCGGGCCGGAGCCTCGGCCGCAGCGGCCGGTGCCGGTTCTGGAGCAGCCGCGGCCGGCTCAGGGGCAGCTTCCTCCGCCGGGCTTTGAACCAGCGCCGCTGATGCCTCGGGCTGTGGGCTCGATGCGAAGTTGACCTTTTCGCGCACCGTCGAACGGCGGCGCTGCGCGCGGTCACCTTCGGCAGTGTCCTCGGCGGCAGACGCCGCGGCGGTTTCGGGCTCGGGTGCCGCGACCGGCTCAACAGGTGCGACCTCGGTCGGCTGCCACTCCGGCGGCTCGGCGACCAGTTCGGGCTGCGCCAGCGAGGGAGCCGGCTCCGCATCATGGCTATCGAAATCGGCGACTGCGTCGGAGGCCTCCGACGTCGCCGCCGGGGTCAACTCATCGGAGATCGATCCGGCGAGGCCGTCATCCGGTCCGCCACTGCCGCGCCGGCGGCGGCCGCCACGGCGCCCGCGGCGCCGCGGACGGCGATCGCCATTGCCGGCCTGGTCGTCGCGGGCAGCGGTCTGCTGTTCGTCGCCTTCGTCCTCATCACCTTCGGCATCGGCGGCGGCAACCGCCTCGGTACCTTCTGGCAGGACATGCATGAGATCGCCGTCCTCGCGCGGCTGCTGGGCGCCTTCACGCGCCTCGCTGCCGCCACCGCGGCCGCGGCGCCGGCGGCGACGCTTGCGGCGCTGACCGTCGCCTTCGCCCTCGGCAGAGCCCGATTCATCACCGGCCGCCCGCTCGTCGGCGAGACCCTCGGTCTCGTCGGTCTCGATCTCGGCCTCGTATTCGAACAGTTCTTCCTCGTCATCGGCCTCTTCGGCCTGGGCCGGAGCCGCAGCAGTCTGCGCAGCAAGCAGCGCCTTGGCGGCTTCGAGCGTATGCACCTGCTCGCCGCGGTCGATGATGTAGGACTGCTGGCCGTGCACTGTGGCGTCCGCGACGATCGACAGCGAAACCCGGAAGGAGTCTTCGAGGTCGCGCAGATGGCCGCGCTTGTGATTGAGCACGTAGAGCGCGACGTCGGTACGGGTGCGGACCACCAGATTGTGGGTCGCGCCCTTCATCAGGATTTCCTCGATGCCGCGCAGGAGCTGCAGCGCCACCGACGAGACCGAACGGACGTGACCGCTTCCGCCGCATTGCGGGCAGGGCTCCGTCGAGCTTTCGAGCACGCTGGCGCGGATGCGCTGGCGCGACATTTCCAAGAGGCCGAAATGCGAGATGCGGCCGACCTGGATCCGCGCGCGGTCCTGGCGCAGGCAGTCGGACAGCTTGCGCTCGACCGCGCGGTTGTTGCGCTTCTCGTCCATGTCGATGAAGTCGATGACGATCAGGCCGGCGAGGTCACGCAGGCGCAATTGGCGCGCGACTTCTTCCGCCGCTTCCAGATTGGTCTTAAGCGCGGTGTCCTCGATATGGTGCTCGCGCGTGGCGCGGCCGGAGTTGACGTCGATCGAGACCAGCGCCTCGGTCTGGTTGATCACGATGTAGCCGCCGGAGCGCAATTGCACGGTCGGCGAGAACATCGCGTCGAGTTGGCTTTCGACGCCCATGCGCGAGAACAGCGGCTGGCCGTCGCGATATTGCTTCACCGCGCGCACATTGGCCGGCATCAGCATCTTCATGAAGTCGCGCGCTTCGCGGTAGCCGGCTTCGCCCGCCACCTGGATCTCGTCGATCTCCTTGTTGTAGAGGTCGCGCAGCGAGCGCTTGATCAGCGAGCCTTCCTCGTAAACCAGCGTCGGCGCCTGCGACTTCAGCGTCAGGTCGCGCACCGTTTCCCACATCCGGATCAGATATTCGAAGTCGCGCTTGATCTCCGGCTTGCTGCGGGAGGCGCCGGCGGTGCGCAGGATGATCCCCATGCCCTCGGGCACGTCGAGATCCTGCACCACTTCCTTCAGCCGCGAACGGTCCTGGGCGGAGGTGATCTTGCGGCTGATGCCGCCGCCGCGCGCGGTGTTGGGCATCAGCACGGCGTAGCGGCCGGCGAGCGACAGATAGGTGGTCAGCGCGGCGCCCTTGTTGCCGCGCTCTTCCTTGACGACCTGCACCAGCATCACCTGCCGGCGCTTGATCACTTCCTGGATCTTGTACTGGCGGCGCGGACGGAACGGGCGCTCCGGAACCTCCTCGAGCACGTCGTCGCCGCCAACTGACTCGACGACGTCCTCTTCCTCGCCTTCCTCGCCGTCATCCTCTTCGTCGTCTTCGCCGGCCTCGTCGCCCGGCCCGGTCTCGGGCGCGACCACCTCGGCGAGCGCGCCATATTCGGCGACCGCGTGCTCATCGGCGGCGGCGTGAACCTCGTCGGAAGCCACGTGCGGCGCGTCGTCGGCATGCGCGGCGTTTTCCTCGATCTGCTCCTCATGGGCGCGCTCGGGCTCATGATTGACCTCGACCGTGTCGATGGTCTCGGGCGCGGCCGACGCGGCGGAGGCTTCGACCACAGCAACGACGGGGTCGGACGGGGCGTCGGCAACCGCCGCCTCGCTCACCTCGGGGGCGCGGTCGTGATCATGTGCATGATCGTGGTCGTGATGGTCGTCGTGACCATGATCGTGGTGGCCATGATCGTCGTGGTCATGATCATGCTGATGCTCATGGTCCTCGTGATGCGCATGATCATGCGCCTCATGTTCGTGGCCTTCCTGGGCGACCACGCCGTGATCGTGGTGCCCGGCATCATGTTCATGATGCTCGGCATCGACGGGATGTTCGTGGGCCTCGATGGTAGGCAGCGCCTGCGTGTCGTTCGCGCCCTCGATCACCTCGCTCTGGACGCGCTCGCCATGGCCGCGGCGACGGGCGTTGCGATGGCGCGACCGGCGGCGATGGCCGCGGTTCTCGTGCTCTTCCTCGGCCTCGCGATGGGCGCGCTCGTCGGCTTCAATCAGCGCCTGACGGTCGGCGACCGGGATCTGGTAATAGTCGGGATGGATTTCGCTGAAGGCCAGGAAGCCGTGCCGGTTGCCGCCATACTCGATGAAGGCGGCCTGCAGCGACGGCTCTACGCGCGTAACCTTGGCGAGATAAATGTTGCCGCGCAGCTGCTTGCGCTGGGCGGTCTCGAAATCAAACTCTTCGACGCGATTGCCACGGACCACGACGACCCGGGTCTCTTCCGGGTGGGTGGCATCGATCAACATCTTGTTGGGCATTTTGGAGCTCTTGACGGCGGCGGGCGCGGATCATGGCGCGCGCAAACTGCGCCGCCCGGTGACGCGACGGTCCACCTGATTCGGGGGTGAGGGGAAGGCCGAAACGCATCTCGCGGCGCAGCGCCGGACGGGAACTCACCGGGATGATGCGACGGGCGAAGTTTTCACCTCGCGTCAGCGCGATCATTCGGGGGATCCTGGTCGGCAATACAGTCTGGCGCATTAAGCGTCGGCCCGTCTAAACATGTTGGCGGCGAAAAATACCGCCGTATCTTTTGCTGAAAGCCCCGCCTGGCGCCGAAGCGCCCGCCGGCCATCGCATATCGAGGCCCCAAGGGACCGGATAATCGGTTATGCCGTGTCTCAAACCGTCCCTCTGGCGAGGGAGTGTGCCTGGGACCGGACGCCGCTCGGGCTTGAATCCGCCACTCCGTGTCAGCCGCGCGCGGCGCTGGCTGGGGAGGGACCGGAAAAACACGGCGGGATCTTCGATCAGGAAGGTTCCACCGCTGCACCGGGAGGCTGAACGCGACACAACCGGGAGTACTAGCCGTCAGCACCTCGTACATACGTGGATTGACCGCCGCGTGCAAGGGAAGCGTCACGCCGCCGCAACACTCGGTTCTTTTCGCCGGAGCGTCATTAGGGAGCGATTAACCGTGTGGTTCTAATGCGGTAAGAAGCAGCTGGGAGGCTACGAATCGGGTGGCGAACCGCGCAAAACACCTTGTTTTTCTGGGATGCGGGCTGTTGTGCGCCGCAACATGGGTGTTTGCCATTGCCGGCGCCCCGAGCGCCGCCGAGGGACCGCAGAACGGCCAGCCTGCGCCGGCCGCGAGCGCCCCGAATTTCCCTGTCGCATCCGGCGCCAGGCTCGCCGGCGACGCCAAGCAGACCCGATTCATCCTCGACCTCGACCGCAAGATCGAATTTCGCGCCTTCCCGCTGGCCGACCCCTACCGCGTCGTGGTCGATATCCCGCAGGTCGATTTTCAGCTCGCGGCCGGCACCGGCTCGGCGGGGCGGGGCCTGGTGAAGGCGTTCCGCTATGGTCTCGTGATGCCCGGCGGCTCGCGGATCGTGTTCGACCTGACCGGACCGGTGAAGATCGCCAATTCCTACGTGCTCGATGCCGCCAACGGCCAGCCGCCGCGGCTGGTGCTGGACTTCGAGGAGGTCGACCGCACCAGCTTCGTGCAGTCGCTGGCGCCCGCGAGCCGGCCCGAATCGAAACCGGCGATTTCCGAATCCACCACGGCGACCATTCCGGCCGTTACGTCTGCGGCGCTGCCGCCGGTTGCGGTCACTGACGCGCGCCCGCTGATCGTGATCGATCCGGGTCACGGCGGCATCGACAACGGCACGCAATCCGGCGACCAGACCGAGAAGAACCTGGTGCTGGGCTTTGGCCTTGCCCTGCGCGACCGGATCGAGAAGTCGGGCAAGTATCGGGTGGTCATGACGCGGTCCGACGACACTTTCATCCCGCTCAACGATCGGGTGAAGATTGCGCGCTCCCAGTCCGCGGCACTGTTCGTCTCGATCCATGCCGACGCCCTGCCGCGCCGCGAGGGCGATGCCCAGGGCGCCACGATCTACACGGTGTCGGACAAGGCCTCCGACGCCGAGGCGGAACGGCTGGCGGAGGCGGAAAACAAGGCCGACGCCATCGCCGGCGTGAACCTGACCGACGAGCCGACCGAGGTCGCCGACATTCTGATCGACCTCGCGCAGCGTGAAACCAAGACGTTCTCCAATCGCTTCGCGCGTCTTCTGATGGACGAGATGAAGACCACCGTGCGGATGCACAAGCATCCGCTCAAATCGGCCGGCTTCCGGGTGCTGAAGGCGCCCGACGTGCCGTCCGTGCTGGTCGAGATCGGCTACGTCTCCAACAAGGGGGACCTCGAGCACCTGGTCTCCGAGAGCTGGCGGAACAAGGCGGTCGGCTCGATGGTGCAGGCGATCGACACGTTCTTCGCCAAACGGCTGGCAACTGCCGGGTCGGCAAAGTGAAATCGGCTCGCTGAAAAGCCGGGGCCGTTGCGCCGAAGCCCTAGTTTGGCCACAGCCGCGACGGTATAGACAATGGACCGCAGGTCCGCAGAATCGACCATATTGTCCGGCGGCTCTTGTATACTCGCGTGCGCAAGGTGGCTCGCTGGGCCCAAGCTTCGTTGTGTGAGGCTTTCGCACTTTTGGACAGGCGCTTCTGACGACTGAGCGCCGGAGGGTAGGAACGGAACGTCGATAATGCGCCTGCTCGTGCGGTTTATGGGTTTCTTGTTCGCCGCCGGAACCGTCGTGTTCCTGGTCGGTGTCGCCGCCGTCGCTGGCGCCATCTGGCATTTCTCCAAGGATCTGCCTGACTACTCGCAGCTGCAGGACTATGAGCCGCCGGTGATGACCCGCGTACATGCCGCCGACGGCGCGCTGCTCGGCGAATACTCCAAGGAGCGCCGGCTCTATCTGCCGATCCAGGCGGTGCCGAAACTCGTGATCAACGCCTTCCTCGCCGCCGAAGACAAGAACTTCTACGAGCACGGCGGCATCGACTATCAGGGCATGGCGCGCGCCGCGATCCTTTATGCGCAGAACTACGGCTCGAACCGTCGCCCGCAGGGCGCCTCGACCATCACCCAGCAGGTCGCGAAGAACTTCCTGCTCACCAACGAGGTCTCGTTCAGCCGCAAGATCAAGGAGGCCTTGCTGGCGATGCGCATCGAGCGCGCCTATTCCAAGGACCGCATCCTCGAGCTCTATCTGAACGAAATCTATCTCGGCCTCGGTGCGTACGGGATCGCGGCGGCGTCGCTGGTCTATTTCGACAAGTCGGTCAACGAGCTGACGATCGCGGAAGCGTCCTACCTCGCGGCGCTGCCGAAAGCGCCGGCGGCGCTGCATCCGGTGCGCAACCGTGACCGCGCGATCGAGCGCCGTAACTATGTGATCGATCGTCTGCTGGAGAACGGCTGGATCAAGCAGGCCGACGCCGACAAGGCGCGCAAGGACCCGCTCAACGTCACCAGCCGCTCGAACGGCGCGCACATCTTCGCCGGCGAATATTTCGCCGAGGAGGTCCGCCGTGACATCTTCGAGCGTTATGGCGAAAAGAAGCTCTACGAGGGTGGCCTGTCGGTGCGCACCACGCTCGATCCCAAGATCCAGGTGATGGCCCGCAAGACCATGGTCGCGGGTCTCGTCAATTACGACGAGGCTCAGGGCTGGCGCGGGGCGCTGCACAAGCTCGACATTTCCGGTGACTGGGGCGTCAAGCTTGCCGACGTGAAGTCGCTGTCCGACATCTCGCCGTGGCGGATGGCCGTCGTGCTCGAGACCAGCGATCAGTCGGCGCGGATCGGCTTCCAGCCGGGCCGCGAGCTCGGCGGCGCGGTCAGCAAGGAACGGCAGACCGGCATCATCACGATGGACGGTGTGCGCTGGGCCAAGACCAAGGGCAAGGCGCCGAGTGCGGTTTCGCAGGTGCTGCAGCCGGGCGACGTGATCTACGCTGACCCGCTGGTGACCAAGGACGGCAACGCGGTCGAAGGCCAGTATCGCCTGCGGCAATTGCCTGAAGTGTCCGGCGCCATGGTGGCGATGGATCCGTGGACCGGCCGCGTGCTCGCGATGGTCGGCGGCTTCTCGTTCGACCAGAGCCAGTTCAACCGCGCGACGCAGGCCTACCGGCAGCCGGGCTCGTCGTTCAAGCCGATCGTATACTCGTCGGCGCTCGACAACGGCTACACACCGTCGACCACCGTGATCGACGCGCCGATCGAGATCGATCAGGGGCAGGGCGCCGGCGTGTGGCGTCCGGAGAACTATTCGACCGGCAAATATTACGGCCCGACCACGCTGCGCAACGCGCTGCAGCGCTCGCTCAACACCGTCACAGTGCGGCTCGCGCAGGACATCGGCATGCCGCTGGTCGGCGAATACGCCAAGCGCTTCGGCGTCTATGACGAATTGCCGAACTATCTGTCGTATGCGCTCGGTGCCGGCGAGACGACCGTGATGCGCATGGTCACGGCCTATTCGATGTTCGCCAATGGCGGCCGCCGGGTGAAGCCGACGCTGATCGATCGCATCCAGGATCGCTACGGCCACACCATCTTCAAGCACGACACCCGCGAATGCCGCGGCTGCGACGCGCCCGGGGGCTGGAAGAGCCAGCCGGAGCCGCAGCTCGTCGACCGCCGCGAGCAGGTGCTCGACCCGATGACCGCCTATCAGATCACCGAGATGATGGAAGGCGTTGTCCAGCGCGGCACCGCGACCGTCGTGAAGGAGGTCGGCAAGCCGATCGCCGGCAAGACCGGCACCACCAACGACGAGAAGGACGTCTGGTTCGTCGGCTTCTCGCCAGATCTCGCAGTCGGCGTCTACATGGGCTACGACAAGCCGCGCAATCTCGGCCGCGCCGCCACCGGCGGCCACGTCGCCGCGCCGATCGCCCGCGACTTCCTCAAGCTTGCGCTCGCCGACAAGCCGCCGACGCCGTTCAAGGTTCCGGCCGGTATCAAGCTGATCCGCGTCGACGCCAAGACCGGCATGCGCGCCGGCCCCGGCGACGGCGGCAACACCATCCTCGAAGCCTTCAAGCCGGGCACCGCGCCGCCGGAGAACTATTCGGTCATCGGCGTCGCCGATGCCGATGGGCGCGGCCCAGCACCTGGCCCGCAGCCGTCGCAGAATGGGGCCCAGCCCGATGGCGGCTTCTTCATGCGTCCGGGAACCGGGGGGCTTTACTAGCGCGTTTTCAAGCGAAGTGGATACCGGTTCGCGTGAAGAAAACGCGTCAAAACAAAAACCTAGAGCCCCGTTTCGATCCAATCGGAACGGAAACAGCTCGGGCCTCCGGCACGGCCAAATCGCCGGGATATTGCGGCCAAGCCGATTGCGCTTTGCTGCGCCGGTCGCTACATCCCCCGGAACCTTTTTAGCCAACACCTGAAAGACCATGCGCGCGGAAATCGAACGCCTTGTTGAAGAGATCAAGCAGTCAGTCGGGCTGCTGAGGAGGCATCTTTGACGTCGAACAATCGACGGCACGTCTCGCCGAGCTGAACAAGCTCGCTGAAGACTCCAATCTCTGGAACGATCCCCAGAAGGCCCAGCGGCTGATGCAGGAGCGTACCTCGCTGGAGGACGCGCTCTCAGGCATCGGCAAGGTCGAGCGCGAGCTCGAGGACCAGGTCGGCATGATCGAGCTCGGCGAGGCCGAGAACGATGAGGGCGTGGTCGCCGAGGCCGAGAAGGCGCTCAAGGACCTCAAGAAGGAGGTCGCCCGGCGCGAGCTGGAGGCGCTGCTGTCGGGCGAGGCCGACAAGTTCGATTCCTATCTCGAAGTCCATGCCGGCGCCGGCGGCACCGAGAGCCAGGACTGGGCGCAGATGCTGCTGCGCATGTACACGCGCTGGGCGGAGAAGCACGGCTTCAAGATCGAGTTCCTGGAAGAGTCCCAGGGCGAAGAAGCCGGCATCAAGTCCGCCACCATCCAGATCAGCGGCCACAACGCCTATGGCTGGCTGAAGACCGAGGCCGGCGTGCATCGCCTGGTGCGCATCTCGCCGTTCGATTCCAACGCGCGGCGGCACACCTCGTTCTCGTCGGTGCAGATCTTCCCGGTGATCGACGACTCCATCAAGATCGAGATCAAGGAGTCCGATGTCCGCACCGACACCATGCGGTCGGGCGGCGCCGGCGGTCAGCACGTCAACAAGACTGAGTCGGCGGTGCGCCTCACCCATATTCCGACCGGCATCGCGGTGGTCTGCCAGGCCGGCCGCTCCCAGCACAAGAACCGGGCGCAGGCCTGGGACATGCTGCGCGCGCGGCTCTACGAGATCGAGCTGAAGAAGCGCGAGGAGCAGGCCGCTGCCGATCAGGCCGCCAAGACCGATATCGGCTGGGGTCACCAGATCCGCTCCTACGTGCTGCAGCCCTATCAGATGGTGAAGGACCTGCGCACCGGTGTGCAGACCTCCGATACGTCGGGGGTGCTCGATGGCGATCTCGATGAATTCATGGCGGCGACGCTGGCGCAGCGTGCCTTCGGCACCGGGCCCGGCTCCGTCGAGGATGTGGATTAGCCCATGCCGCGCGTCGCTTTCATTGGATTGGGACGCATGGGCCACGGCATGGCCGGCCGTTACCTCGATGCCGGCTTCACGGTCGCGGTGTGGAACCGGAGCAAGGCCAAGGCCGCCGACCTGATCGCCCGCGGTGCGCTGTGGGCGACCTCGCCGGAGGATGCCGCGATCGACGCCGATGCTGTCGTGACCATGGTCGCCGACGACGAGGCCTCGCGCGCGGTCTGGCTGACCAAGGACGGCGCTTCCGCCAACATGAAGGCCGGCACGCTCGCGATCGAATGCTCCACGGTCTCGTACCAGCACACGCTCGAGATGGCGCGCGAGCTCAACAGCCGCGGCCTGATCTACATCGATTGTCCGGTCACCGGCCTGCCGGAGGCGGCGGCCGCCGGCAAGCTGACGCTGCTGGTGGGGGCCGATCCGGCCGATCTGGAACGCGCGCAGCCTTATCTCGCGCCGATCGGCAGCACGATCCGGCATTTCGGCCCGGTCGGCACCGGCACCGTGTTCAAGCTGATCAACAACCTGATCGGCGCGGTGCAGATCGCAAGCCTCGCCGAGGGCGTCGCGATCGCCGAGCAGGCCGGCCTTGACATGCAACTGGTGGCCGAGGCGCTGGCGACCGGCGCGGTGGCAAGCCCGCAGGTGATCCGCCACTCCAAGCGGATGATCGACCGCAACTTCTCCGGCGCATCGTTCACCGCGGCGCTGCGCCACAAGGACGCCGATTACGCCGTGCGGCTCGCCGAGACCTTGCTGCCCGGCGTACCCGTTAGCCGCGCCGCGCTCGCCGCCTACGACAAGGCGAAGGCCCATGCGCCCGACGCCGACGAGGGCCAGATGATCGAGATCGTGTCGCGGCCGAAATAGGCGGGCCGCCATTCTCGGAAATCGGGTGGGAATATTCGCGGCGCTGCCCTAGTCACCTGTCCGACTGCAGGTGAGTGCCCGACATGCCTTCCGCCGACAACCGCATCGATCGCCGCGACTGGGGGCTGCTTATCCTGCTGTCGGTACTCTGGGGCGGCTCGTTCTTCTTCAACGGCGTGATCCTGCGCGAATTGCCGCCGCTGACCCTGGTGCTGCTGCGCGTCGCGCTCGGCACGATCATCCTGCTGCCGCTGCTGCGGGCCGCCGGAATCGAATTCCCGCGCGGCCTGTCCGGCTGGGTCCCGTTCGCCGCGATGGGGCTGTTCAACAATGTGCTGCCGTTCGCGCTGATCGTGTTCGGGCAGACCTATATTCCGAGCGGGCTGGCTTCGATCCTCAATGCGACGACGCCGCTGTTCGCGGTGGTCGTGATGGCGGCGGCCGGCGAGGAGCGGCTGCAGGCGCGGCGCGTGGCGGGCGTCCTGGTCGGGCTGATCGGGGTTGCGATCCTGCACGGCGATGCGCTCGGTTTCGACAGCCGGCAGGGCATCGGCATCCTGCTGTGCCTCGCTGGCGCCTTCAGCTACGGCCTTGCGGCGCTGATCGGGCGGCGGCTGCCGCAGCGGGTGCCGCCGCTGGGGACCGCGACGTTCCAGATGATCGCCTCGGCGGTGCTGATGGCGCCCATCGCCGCCGTCGTCGAACGGCCGTGGCTGTTGCCGATGCCGCATCCGGCGACATGGCTCGCCGTGCTCGGGCTCGCGGCGCTGTCGACGGCGCTGGCCTATATCGTGTTTTTCCAGATCCTGCAGCGCTCCGGCGCGACCAATGTGATGCTGGTGACGCTGCTGATTCCGGTCACCGCGCTGCTGCTCGGATATCTCGTGCTCGGCGAGCCGATCGCGCTGCGCGAGGTGATCGGCGCACTGGTGATCGCGAGCGCGCTGCTGCTGATCGACGGCCGCGTGCTGGCCTGGTTCAGCCGCGCGCCTGCTTCCACGCCGCATACCATCCGCTGAAGCGTCCGCTGTCGCGCTCGCCGCCGTGCCAGGCGGCATGGGCGGTGCCGTCGTCCGCGACCAGCACCACGGCATCTAGCCCCTTGGAGCGGCGCAGCGTGTCCATCGCCTGCGCCGGCGTCTGCGCGATCGGCCCTGCGACGTTGAACGAGGTGTTGACCGACATCTCGACGCCGATATGGCGGCCGAGCGCCTTCAGATAGGCATGGGTGAGGGGATCGTCCGCCTCGCGTACGATCTGGATGCGGCCGGTGCCGTCGGCATGCACCACCGCCGGAATCTTCGCGCGCGCCTCGGGCTTCGAATGCGCCGTGAGCACCATGTAGTTATAGGCGTTGTAGTCGGCATCGGAGGCGCCGTCTTCCAGCTCGAAATAGTCGAGCGCGGCCTCTAGCGTCGCCATCGGCGCCAGTGGCCGGATCGCCTCGCGATACTTGACGCGCTCGTTGAGCCGCTCGCGCACCTCGGGATCGCAGGGATTGGCGAGGATCGAGCGATGGCCGAGCGCGCGCGGGCCGGTTTCAGCGGCGCCCTGATAGATCGCGATCACGCCGCCTTGCGCGACCATGGATGCCATCAGGTCGGCAACCGCGTCGCGCCCTTCTGACGTCGCCACATTGCCGATCTCGGTCGAGGCGATGTCGTCGGCTTGCAACGCCGCGGTGATGTCGGCGTTCGAGGGCGGCAGGCCGCAATAGAATGCGTGCGACAGCGGCGCGCCGCGCGGCGCGCCCGCCATATGCGCGAACAGCCAGGCGGCGCCGATCGGCACGCCGGGATCGCCGGGCACCGGCGGCACCCACATATGCAGTCGCGTCTTGCGCTGCTGCGCCCGCTCAAACCACGCCTCGTCGAAATGCTCGAGCAGACGCATGTTGCCGAGCGCGTTCAGCGCGACGCCTCCGGTCAGCACCAGGCGGTCGGTGCCGGTGGTGCGCAGGAGATGGTCGATGACGTGGATCATCGCGTCCTCGAACACCAGTTGCGTCGCGGCTGCCTTATCGACGCGGTCCTTGGTGTCGGGGCGGTGATTGATGTCCTCGACGCGCAACACGGCGTCGGGATTCCAGAGCTGGTCAGGGCGCAGCGGCGGACCGAGAATGTCAATCAGCGGCGGATGATAGGGATCGTCGGCGGGATCGGCGTACCAATTGGCCATCGCGCGATTGAGCTGCACGCTGCCATTGGGCCCGAGCTGCAGCACCGCCTTCAGGCGCGAATAATACGGATTGGTGGCGCGGTTCATGTCGCCCCAGGCGGCGGCGCCCATGTAGCGGCCCTCGCTGGAGAGCCAGGTCCAGCCGCCCTGGCTCGACGAGATCACGGTGTAGAAGGCGCCGAGCGAGTCGAACAGGCTCTCATTGCAATAGAGCTGCTTCATCTCGCCATTCTCGGCGACATAGAGCGAGATCGAGCCGACGTCGCCGGTGCCGTCGAGCACCGCGATCGCGACCCGTTCGCGCGTATCGGCGAACGGAGAGGCCGTGAACGAGTACCAGGCGTGATTGTCGTGGTGCGGCATGCAGATCAGCGGCAATTGCTTGTCGAGCCCGTACATCCTGCCGAGCCGGCGCGACAGCCGCCGCACCTGATCCAGCTGGCGCAGATTGATTGCCGGAGCGATCGGGGCGCGCAGCAATTTGAGGCTGGCCGGCGCTTCCTCGAGCGAGGTGCGGATCAGCATCGCCAGCAGCGCCGGATAGTCCCATGTCGTGACGAAGGCGGCGATGTCGCCGACATCGCGGCCCATCCGCTGCAACACCTTGCGCATGTCGTCGAGTGCGTATTGCGGGAACTCGTTGGTGTGCTTGTTGCCGGAGAAGCGCTCTTCCTCGTTGTTGACGATCAGGCGCGGTCCGTCCTTCCGGGTGATCTCGACCAGCGCGACGCCGGTGTTGTGCGTGCCGGGGCAGGCGAGGCCTGCGATATAGACGGTCTCGCCGCGCTGCAGCTTCTCGCGGATCGAGGCGATCGTGCGCTGCGCGAACGCGCCATTGGCCTTGTGCAGGCCACGCTTCGCCAACGCAGACTCGCTGAGGCGGCGCGTGATCTCATAGCCCGCGGCCGCAAGATGCGGATGCCGCGGACCGGTACGGATGTCCGGCTTACGCAATCAGAACGCCTCGACTCGTGATCCCCAGATCGACCTTCAATCATAAATAGCGCCAGGCAACAATGCCGTTTCGCCCAACGGAAAAACCCAACGCTTGCCAGCACATGCGTCTCTTGCGAGACTTGCCGCCAAAACCAACGACAAAAATCGGGAGAAAACGATGCCGGCTCGTTTCGGATATATTGGCGCAATCGCGGCGTTCGCAAGTGCCGCACTGATCGCGACCTCGGCCACCGCGCAGAAGAAATACGATCCCGGCGCGAGTGATGGCGAAATCAAGATCGGCAACATCATGCCATACAGCGGCCCCGCGTCGTCCTATGGGGTGATCGGCAAGACCGAGGCCGCGTTCTTCAAGATGATCAACGAGCAGGGCGGCATCAACGGCCGCAAGATCAACTTCATCAGCTACGACGACGCCTATTCGCCGCCAAAGGCGATCGAGCAGGCGCGCAAGCTGGTCGAGAGCGACGAGGTGCTGCTGATCTTCCAGCCGCTCGGCACGCCGTCCAATTCGGCAATCATGAAATACATGAATGCCAAGAAGGTGCCGCAATTGTTCGTCGCCTCCGGAGGCACCAAGTTCGGCGACCCCAAGAACTTCCCCTGGACGATGGGCTTTCAGCCCAACTACCAGAGCGAGGGCCGCATCTACGCAAAGTACATTCGCGACAAATTCCCCGACAGTAAGATCGCGGTGTTCTGGCAGAATGACGATGCCGGCAAGGATCAGTTCAAGGGCCTGAAGGACGGGCTCGGCGACAAGGTCGGCATGATCATCGCCGACAAGTCGTACGAGGTCTCCGATCCCTCGATCGATTCGCAGATCGTCGCGCTGCACGATTCCGGCGCCGACATCTTCTTCTCCTGGGCGGCGCCGAAGGGATCGGCGCAGGCGATCCGGAAAGTGGGCGAGCTCGGCTGGAAGCCGAAATTCTTCCTCGCCAACACCGCGACCTCGGTCGCCTCGGTGCTGAAACCGGCCGGACTCGAGTTCTCCAAGGGCATCATCTCGACCGCCTATCTCAAAGACCCGACCGATCCGACCTGGGACAAGGATCCGGCGGTGCAAAACTGGCGCGCCTTCATGGACAAGTATTACCCCGACGGCGACAAGGCCAACGCCAACAACCTCTATGGCTATGTCCAGGCCGAGGCGATGATGCAGGTGCTGAAGCAATGCGGCGACAATCTCACGCGCGAGAACGTGATGAAGCAGGCCGCCAGCCTGAAGAACTTCCACTCCGACCTGATGCTGCCGGGCGTCATGGTCAACACCTCCCCCGACGACTACTTCCCGATCGAGCAGATGCAGCTGATGCGCTTCAACGGCGAGGCATGGGAGCTGTTCGGCGACGTGATCACCGGCGAGGTCGGGCACGAAGCGTCGCGGTAGGCGGTCGGTTGTTAGAACGGCGTTGCCAGCGCCGCAAACACCGCCGTCGTCCCGGCGAAAGCCGGGACCCATACTCCGCGGCGGACGTTGTTGAAGGGACTCGTCGTTTCAGCGACGCGCAATAACAAGAGCTTGGGGGAATGGGGCCCGGCCTTCGCCGGGACGACACTGAACGCGTGGCGCGATCTGTGAGTCACACGTCCGCATTTTCCGGCCGGCGGGCGCGGAGCGCCATGCCGCCGGTGACGCCGACACCGATCACGTACATCCAACCCTCGTGAAAATCGGACAGATGCGAATTGAGCAGCGAGCTTGTGATGTTCTGCACGACCACGGCGAGTCCGATCCAGCTCACGAGATCGCGGCCGGCGAACAGCCTGACGTGGCTGATCCAGAGCGCGTAGAGCAGCAGGATGCCGATCAGCCCCCACTGAACCCCGACATTAAGGGTCTGGTTGTGCGGGTTGTTGATCACCTCGGCCTCAAGGCCGGCTTGTCCGACGGCATCCTGCGTGAACATGTGCCTGATCGAGCCGGTGCCGTGGCCGAGCCACGGCGCCTCGCCGATGAACTTCACGGACTTCCGCCAGTAGGTCAGGCGCTGCGCCGTGGAAGCGATGCCTGACGTATCGTGCGCCCGATACTCGATACCGACATCGGCGATGCGTTGGCGCAGGTAGGGGGACGTGGTCCAGACCACGAGGCTGGTGACCGCGACGACGGCGAACAGCAGCCGGGTGGCGCGCCGCGACAAATGCAACAAGGCGAACAGGATCAACAGCACCGGCATGTAGACCAGCGCGGTCCGGGCCGAGACGACATAGAGCATGTTGGCGACGAACAGCAGCATCAGCGCGATGGCGCCGACTGCGATGCGCCATTGCCTGGCCCGCACCGCCGTCAATGCCGGCAGCGCCAGCGCGAACGCGCAGAGCGCGAACTCCTGGCTCTGGTCGAGGTAGTTCTTGACCGGCACGCCGTCGGAGGCGGTGTGCGCGAGCTTGAGCTGCGGCAGCGCCAGCACGATCCAGGACAGGATCATCAGCACCGAGGAGGACACCAGGAAGGCCAAGAACACCCAGAGCCCGCGCTGCGAGCGCTGGAAATAGCCGAGCAGGAACGGAAGCAGCAGCAGCTTGCTGAGCGGCTTGATGCCTTGCAGCCGTTCTACCCAGCTCGTCTCCGACCACGCCACGCCGATCAGCGCGAGTGCGACCAGCGCGATCGGCAACGCAAAGGCCGGCTGCGCGAGGTCGAGCACGAACTGCCGCCAGTCGATGGTCGGGATCACGGCGACAAGCCACAGCAGCATGAAAACGGCGAGTGCCGTGGTCGTCCAGGGTAGCGACGCCGCGGCCAAGGCGATCAGGGTATCGGTGGCGCGGACATAGGGGACTGAGCCGGACCAGGTGCGGACGCGATCGCGCCATCGTGCTGGCGGTTCGATTGCGAGACCAATGGCGTCGGAATCGGTGCTCATGACCGGTCACACGCCGTGCGCGGTTGCACCGTTGAAGGTCGCCATCGCGGCGGTGAGCGCCGCGGCGGCGGCCGCGACGTCCGGGCCAGCCCGATGCGACAGCAGGTCGCGCGCCTGGGTGTGGTGGCCGAACCGCTCGGCGAGCTCGGCCCGCCGCGCGCGGATCCGGTCGCGCCATTGCTCCTGCTGCGCCAGCATGCGCCGCACCGAGGCGCAGATCGAGCCGGTCGAGAACGGATCGAAATAATCGGCAAGCTCGCCCGCGACCTCGCGGAACACGGCAATATCGGAGCACAGCACGGGGGTATTGGCCGCGAACGCCTCGATGATCGGGACGCCAAAGCCTTCGGCGAGGCTCGGCATGATCAGGCCGTGCGCGCCCGCGATCAGTGCCGCCTTCTCGTGCTCGTCGACATAGCCGGAGAAGCGGACGTTCTTCGGCAGGTTGCGCGCCTGGTTGGCGCCGCCGGCATAGCCGATCACGACGAGATCGGCCTCCGGCAGCTTGCGGAAGGCGCGGATGACGGCCGCGAGGTTCTTGCGGGGCTCGTTCGAGACGATGACGACGAAGCTCGGCCGTGCCGGGACGGCGGTTGGCACCGGCGCAAGCGGCGCTTCCGCGCCGTCGAAGCGGGTCCGCGGATAGACCACTCGCGTCGAAATATGCGCATATTGCGGGAGCAGGGCGCGGAAGCGGTTCATGCTGTAGTTCGAGACGAAGGCGAGCTCGTCAGCCTGATTCACGCTGGTGAAAAGGCGCGACAGGAACAGGCGTGTTGCGATGTCATCCAGCTTGAGATCGGTGATCGGCAACAGGTCGTGCACGACGCAAATCACCCTTGCGCCCGGGCGGCGCTGGATCGCTACCCGGGTCGGGGTGTCGATGAGAATGACGTCATAGTCGCGCGCATCGACCCGCGGCGGCGGCAACCGCGTCAGGGCCGACGTGTCCTGATAGCTGTAGAAGCCGGGCTCGAGCAGGAAATCGCCGAACAACTCGAGATGGCGCAAATCGGTCGGAATGTATTCGAGGCCCTCGGTCCGGTTCTCGATCAGCTTGACGCTGGTCGGCAGCAGATGAATCGAGCGCAGGAAGGCGATGATGAATTCGAGCGAGGTCGCCGCGTTGAGCTTGTGCTTGAACCAGTCGACGGTGCGGCGCAGGCCGCCGCGCATGATCGGCGAGTTCATGTCGGTTTCATCGAGGTAACGATAGAGCGCGAGCAGCTCGATCAGCCGTGAGTCCTCGGGCAGCAGGCGCGTCCGCTGCTGCCTGCGGCGCAGCTTCCGGTACCGGCGTGTGGTCTCCACGACGAGGGTCAGGGCATGGCCGTCGCCGGCCAGCGAGCGGATCAATTCACGGGTGAAATGGAAGATGCCGCGCTTGTGGTTGGGCTCGCCGAGCGCCTCGCTGACGACCAGGATCTTTGTCATGCGCTGATTTCTCTGAGCTCGAGGTGATGCGGGGCGGGCGCATCCAGCGCGACGGTGCTGGCGATGCGGCCGTGATCGAGATTGATGATGCTGTTGCAGGTCCGGCGCAGCAGGGCGTGGTCGTGCGAGGCGATGATCACGATCGCCGCGGTCTCGACCATCTTGCGCAGCCGCTGCTCGGCCTTGGCCGAGAAATTCTCGTCGACCACGCTGAGCCACTCGTCGAGCAGCAGGATATCGGCGGGAAACGCCGTCGCGGTCGCGAACAGCACGCGCATCAGCATGCCCGACGAGAACATGCGCAGCGGCAGCCGCCGCATGCGCTCCTCCAGTTCGGTGAACGCCCAGATCTCGTCCAGGATCGCCGGCGTCGGCTTGCGTCCCGAGATCCGCAGCAGCAGGCTGATATTGTCGGCGGCGACGAAATCGAGATTGACGCCGGCGCCGAGGCCGAGCAGCGGCACGATGTTGCCGGAGATCTCGACGCGGCCGCTGGTTGCCGGGAACACGCCGGCGATCAGCCGCAGCAGAGTGGACTTGCCGGAGCCGTTCGGACCGGCGAGGCCGATGCGTGCGCCGGCTTTCGCCTCGATCGAGATGTCATCGACCGCGCGGATGGTCCGCATCTCGCTGGTCTGGCGGAACAGGCGGCCGAGCAGGCGGCGCTTCAGCGAGAAGTCGTAGGCGCCGTACAGCGGATAATCGAGGCAGACGTCGCGGAGGTGGATGCTTGCCATGCCCTAGATCCAGAATGCCGCTTTGCGCAGATGGGTCATGGTGACGATCGCGGCGACCGCGAGCGCGGCGAGGCAGGCCAGCACGTAGACCACGCTTGCCGTTGCGACATGACCGGTCGCCAGCGGGTCGCGCCAGATCGCGAACAAATGCGTCAGCGGATTGAGCCGCATCACGGTCGAGCCGCGATCGATCATCTCGGATGTCCAGATGATCGGCGAGGCCAGGAAGGCCAGCGTCAGCGAGGACTCGATGATCGGTTTGATGTCGCGGTAACGCGTCGCCAGCGCGCCGAGCACGAGGCTCAGGCCCAGCGTGCAGACCACGAACAGGGCGAGGCCGGGGAGGGCGGCGATGGCGCCGCCGACATCGCGCGGCGTCAGCACGAGCCACAGGAGCAGCGGCACGACCGCGTTATGGGCGGCGAACAGTGCCTGCCGGAAGGTACATTGCAGCAGAAAGATCACAGGGGGCAGCGCGCGATCCTTGATCAGGCTGGCCGAGCCCTGCAGCGCGGTGGTGGCGTCGAGCACCACGCTGTTGAGGAAGGTCCAGGCGGTAAGGCTCGCCGCCAGCATCGGCAGCCGCGCCACCGCGCTGGCGTTGGAAAGATGGCCGATGACCGAGCCGAGCACGGCCACCATGATCGCCATCTGGATCGACATCCAGAAGGGTCCAAGGAGGGAGCGGACGTAGCGATGACGCACGTCGGACCAGGCCAGTGTTGCCGCGATCTGGATCGCGCCGACGAAACCGGCCGTTCGGGGACGCGGGGCTGGGGCTGACGACCCCGCGTCCCTTGCGGCGGCCTCCTCGGTAACGACCTTGCGATACACCGTCTCGACTCCCTCCTTGAAGGCTGCGGTTGAGTATTTCGTCATAGCGCGATGGCGCGCGGCCTGACCCATGCGCCGGCGCCGCTCGGGATCGTTGATCAGCGTCTCGATGGCGTCTGCAAGCGCGGTGGGATCGCCGGGCGGCACCGTGATGGCCTCGAGGCCGTCGCGGGCGACATGCGGAACGCCGGTGTCGAGCGCGGTGTTGACGACGGGCCGGCTTGCGGCCATCGCCTCGAGCTGCGCCAGCCCGAAAGTCTCCGCATTGGTCACCGACGGCATCACGAACACGTCAGCGATGCGCATCAGCTTGACGCGCTCGCTCTCGGACACCGAGCCGAGCAGGCGGACGCGATCCTGCAAGCCGTAGTCGCGGATCAGCTGCTCGAGGTTGTCGCGCTCGCGGCCCTCGCCGACGATCCAGACCTCGAAATTACGAGCGTGCGCGGCGCGCACCAGCACGTCAAAACCCTTGTAGGGCACGAGGCGTCCGCAGGCGAGCACGAGACGGCCGCGGGCGTTGACGTCGTCGGCCTGGGCGGCCGGCCGGTCATATTTGGCGACATCGATGCCGAACGGAACGGCGTGGCATTTGTCGGAGAATTCCTGCAGCAGCGGCGTGGTTTCGATCAGCACCGGATCGGAGACGATGATCGCGGCGGCCCGGCGCAGCGTTCGCCGCATCATCGGCTCGACGAGGAAGCGCAAGGCCGCGTGCGAGACGATGTCGGCGTGCCAGTGCACGACCAGCGGGCAGGTGCGGCCGAGCCCGAATGCGAAGACGAGGTCGGCGAGCGGGAAGGGGGCGTGCAGCGCCAGCAGATCGTGCTCGGCGATGCGGCGCCACAGCCGCCACGGATAGGTCGGCGCCGCCGGCAGCGAGAGCACATCGCCGAACGAGTGCACGCGCTCGACCGCAACGTCGTTGACCACGATCTGCCGCTCGCCGCCGGAGCGCGAGCAGACCAGCACGGCGGCGTTGAACGTGTCCTTCAGTCCGGCGCAGATATCGCGGATCACCGTCAGCGTGCCGCCGAACAGGTCGGGATAGTAGACCTTGAAGATGTGGAGCACCGACGGACGCCGGGCCGGCTCGTTGACGACGATCATGGGTGGCTCGATCCGGATCATGCGACGAACAGGGCGACGATGAACGGCAGCGCCAGCGCGGCGGCGAACACCAGCGAGCGCAGCAGCGCCGGAAACACCGGCTCGATCGGGCCGCAAGGCGCCTGCGGCGTGAAACAGAATGGCGCCTGCGGCGTGAAGCGGAATGTGGTGGCGGCGAACCGACCGGATTCGTGAAACGAACAGGATTCGCGGGCCGAACGAAGAGACATTGGGTCGGATTCCCTTTTTGGATGAATTCTGGATACGTGGGAAAATTTCACACGTCAATCGCGTCGAACTAAAATGTGGGATTATGTCCCACATATGGCGGTGGATAACTTTTCTGAGAGACGAGGATCGGAACGCATGACGGTGCGATCGCACCGCGACGACGCGGGTGAGCGAATGCGGGAGTTTCTAAAGCGCCATGAGCCTACTTGTGGGTCGAGCAACGGCCTCCGCTTCACCTCGCCCCGCGTGCGGGGAGAGGTCGGAACGCATCGTCAGATGCGTTCCGGGTGAGGGGAGTCTCCGCGAGCTCAGCTATCACCGCAGATGCAGAGACAGCCCCTCACCCCAACCCTCTCCCCGTAAGAACGGGGAGAGGGAGCGCAGCACCATTGCGCTCGCCATTCGACCGAATCTCATCTTGCTCTAGCGGAGCGTCAGGCCGGCTCGGCGGTGCTGCGTTCGACCGGCTGCAACTGGCGCCTGATCGCGGCGATGTCGAAATGAATCCGCTCGGGTAGCATTGCCGCTGCGGGGCGCTGCAGATCCTGCTCGATCACGACGCGCTTGCCGCCGTCGGAGGTCAGCGCAATCGAGATCGATTGTGCGCGTGGCTCGGCGCGGAGGCCCGCATGCGCGCGGCAGGCATATTCGCCGGCGCGAAGGCCGCCGAAACCGAAGGCGAGCAGGCGGCCGTAGATATAGAGCGCGAGCAGGTCGGTTTCGTCGAAGCGGCGCGGCGATCCGGGCGCAACGCCCGGCAGACAGGGATAGCCGCCCGCCATCACCGTCGACACGAACTCCTCAAGGGGAACCTGGGCGATCCGGCAGGCTTCCGCGATCGCAAGGTCGAATCGGGCAGACGTCATGGAGCGGTCCGTGGCGATGGCGGCAGTGCCGGACTCCGTGACACCCGCTGGCGAGCACGCGAGCTGTGTCCGGGAGGTGATTTTGTTTTCCATAAGTGGGAAAATGTCACACGTCAAGTAAGGTGGGATTGTGTCCCACGGCGCGTGCGGCTAAAAGTTAGGCATGAATGCCAAGGCCCCGAAGTCGAAGGTGGGATCGTCCGCGCCGATCGCCGCAGCGAAGCTGCACGCGCCGCTGGCGCGCATGCTGCGCCCGCTGGTGCGGCTCTGCATCCGCGGCGGCATGACGTTCCCGGCGCTGACCCAGCTGCTGCGCGAGCTCTATGTCAACGTCGCCGAGCACGACTTCGCGCTCGAGGGCAAGGAGCAGACCGACAGCCGCGTCAGCCTGCTGACCGGCATCCACCGCAAGGAGGTGGCGCGGCTGCGCGGCGCCGGGGCGCCGGTCAATGCGGTGCCGGCGACGCTGTCGCGCACCAGCGCGATCATCGCGCGCTGGCTGGCGGCGCCCGAGTTCACCGATGCCAAGGGCGATCCACTGCCGTTGCCGCGGACCGCCGACGGCGGCGCGCCGTCGTTCGAGACGCTGGTCGAATCGATCACCAAGGATGTGCGGCCGCGCGCGGTGCTGGACGAATGGCTCGACCGCAAGCTCGTCACCATCAATGACGACGACGAGATCATGCTGGTCGAGGACGCCTTCGTGCCGCATGGCGACGACGATCGCAAATGGCACTATCTCGGCCGCAACCTGCACGACCATGTCGCGGCCGCCGAGCTCAACGTGTCCTCGGCCGCGCCGCGCTTCCTCGAACGTGCGGTGCATTACGACGGGCTGTCGGCGAAGCTGGCGAAACGGCTCGAGGGGCGCTCGCGCGAGCTGGCGATGGAGGCGCTCAAGGTCGCCAACCGCGAGGCCAACCGCGCCTTGGCGAAGGACAAGGGCGGCGACTATCGCTGGAATTTCGGCATCTACATCTACCGCGAGGGGCCGGATGGTCCGGTGGATGACGATGCCGACGAAGGCGGTGCAGCGTGAAGCGCCCGCCGATCATTTCGCGCCGCGCGCTGCTTGTCGGCTTCTGGCTCGCCGGAACGTCGCTCGCGGGCGCGCAGGTCAAGAAGCGCGGCAACGATCAGGGCATCGGCGGCACCGGCATCACCGGTTCCGATCAGGGCATCGGTGGCACCGGCATCGTCGGGGTGATCCAGCGGTTCGGCTCGATCTATGTCAATGGCGAGCGCGTCGCCTATGCACCCGACGTGCCGGTCAGAATCGACGGCGAGGCGGCGAGCGCCAAGGCGCTACGGATCGGACAGCTGGCGCGCGTGGTGGCGCGGCGCGATGCCGGCGGCACGCTGTCGACCAAACGCATCGATGTGACTAGCGAGGTGACCGGGCCGGTCGAGCAAGTGAAGCCGGGCGGGCTGACAGTGCTCGGCCAGACGGTCGCCTGGACCGGGCGCGAGAGCTGGCTGAAGGTGGGCGCGCATGTCGCCGTGTTCGGTCTGCGTCGCACCGACGGCGTCGTCGTCGCAAGTCTGGTGCAGGAGCGCCATGACGCCGCCGCGCGTGTCGCAGGGCCGCTCGAGCGTGACCGTGCCGGCGTCTTGCGGATCGGCGAGCTCAAGCTCGCCGGCGTCGATGCGGCGCTGGCCGGTCAGCGCGTGCAGGCCGAGGGACATGTCGCGCAGGGCGTGATGCAGGTGTCGCGCAGCCGCGCCGACGACTTCTCCGATCTCGCCGGCGCGAACCGGCTGCTGATCGAGGCCTATGTGCGGCGGGTCGGCAACGGCCTGCAGCTCGGCTCTGGTTTCGTTGCGCGCGACCATTCGCGGTTTTCGCCGGCGGCCGATACGCGCGTCGTCGTCAACGCGCAGTTGTCGGGCCCGCGCGAACTGCGCGTCGAATCGGTGCAGTCGGTCGGCAAGTTCCCGGGCTCGTCGGTGAAGAGCCCGGGCACGCCGGGCCGTGGCCCCGGCGGCGGCGGATCCGGACCCGGGCATGGAGCAGGACCTGGCGGGCCGGGCGGCCGCAGTGCGCCTGGTGGCGGCGGTCCAGGTGGCGGCCCCAGCGGGGCGCCGTCCGGCATGCCGGGCGGCAGCCCGCCAGGCGGCGGGCCTGCGCCCGATCCGCTGAGCGGTGGAACGACCGGCCCCGGCGGCTTCGGCCCACCCGGCGGACCGTTCGGCCCTGGCGGCGGTGGTGGTGGTCCGTTCGGGCCCGGCGGCGGATTCGGGGGTGGCGGACCGCCCGGCGGCATGGGCGGCGGCCGCCGCTGAAACCACAAACGCGATCGGCGCAAGCGAGACTGCTTGCGCTGATGTTCAGATCGATCGTTGTGCGATTGAGCTAGAGCATGATCCGGAAAAGTGCGAAGCGGTTTTCCGAAAAGATCATGATCAAACAAAGAGCTAAAGCGCGATGACGATTCGACCCAATCTCATTGCGCTTTAGCCGGCGCTGAGCCGGACGCCGGCGCGGAGGAATTTCTGCGGGTCGACCGCTTCGCCGTCGATGCGGGTCTCGTAATGCAGATGCGGTCCGGTGGAGCGGCCGGTCGAGCCGACGGCGCCGATCACCTGGCCGATCTTGACGTATTCACCGACCTTGACGCCGATCTCGGAGAGATGGCCGTAGCGGGTCGAGAGCCCGTTGCCGTGATCGACCTCGACCATGCGGCCATAGCCGCCGGCCCAGCCCGCCGACACCACCTTGCCGTTGGCCGTGACACGCACCGGATCGCCTTGCGCGGCGCGGAAGTCGAGGCCGGTGTGCATTGCCGGCCGGCCGAGGAAGGGATCGGAGCGCACGCCGAAGCCGCTGGTGAACTCGACTTCACCGACCACGGGCTTGCGGTAAGGCACCAGCGCCAGCGTCTGGTTCAGTCGCTGCATCTGTGCCCGGTTGATGTTGATGCGATAGAGCTGGCGTTCGAACGCGCCGGCGTCGGCAGAGAGTTTCACGGGGACAAAGGGTCCACCCATGCCGGAGCGCGGCGTCGCCGCCTCGAGCTGCGCCATGTTGAGGCCGAGATCGGAGATCACGCCGCGCATCCGGCGCACCTTGGAATCGATGCTGTCCTCGACCGAGGCGAGCGCGGCAACCTGGCGTCGCTCGACCTGGTCAAGCGAGGTCTGCAGGCGGACCAGCACGTTGTCGACGCCCTGGGCCTTCGCGAACTGGTTCGGCTGCGTCTTGGCGATCAGCGGCGCGCGCGATTCCAGCCGTGCCTCGCGATCCGGCGGCGCCACGAAGATCACGGTGTCGCTGATCGGCGAGGGTTTCAGCGTACCTGAGGACGGCGCCGCCTCGGCGCGGCCCTGCGGCTTGATTGATCCGGTGGTCGTAACATCAGGCATCGCGCCGAGTGCGGTGGCGCGCGATTCCAGCGTCGACTGCCGCTTCATGATCTGGTCGAGCTTCTGGTCGAACTGCTCCTGGTCGAGCAGCTGGCGGCTGGTGGTGCGGTCGACCTTGGCGCGCAACTCCGAGATGCGGTCCTCATAGGCGTATTGCATCTCGGCCTGGCGCGCGATCAGCCGGGTCAGCACGTCGTCACGGAACGCGAAATAGGTCGCGGTCGCCGCCGACCACATGCCGAGCAGCACCACGGTGCCGACGATGATCCAGAACACCACCGGCCCGAACCGGACCTGCTTGCCGGCATGGACCAGGGTATAGCCCTCGCCGGAGGCCGCCACCGCCGCGGCGGCAGGTGCGGGGTGATGGGCTGCCGGACGGCGCGCCGGCGTCCGGCCATGGTCCTGCGGATGATGGTGTTTGTGGTGACCGGACCGGCTCGACATCGGCACTCCCGCGGCCGGTCGGACCAAGCTCCGGACGGCTTATTTGCGGGGCCGATTTGAGCCCGTCATGGTTAATTTTCAGGAAACGGAACCCGTCCCGTCAGAGCGCCCGGGCCGCCTCCAATACCGTTTCGGCGTGGCCGTCGACCTTCACATGACGCCAGATGCGGGCGATTTTTCCGCCGGAATCGACCAGAACCGTCGTGCGAATAATTCCCATGAAGGTCCTGCCATACATGGATTTTTCGCCCCAGGCGCCATAAGCCTCCAGCATCTGGTGGGCCGGATCGGAGACCAGCGGCACCGAGAGCTGGTGTTTGTTTCGAAATGACTCCTGCACCTTAACCGTGTCGGCGGAAATGCCGACCACTTCGGTCCCTGCAGCGGCGAACGCGCTTTTGAGCCGGGTGAAATCGATCGCCTCCCTGGTGCAGCCGGGGGTGTCGGCGCGGGGGTAGAAGAACAGCACCACCTTCTTGCCGGCAAAATCCTTCAGCGAAACGCTGTCCCCGCCGTCGCGCGGCAGGTTGAAGGTCGGTGCAGTGACGCCCTCGGCAAGTGTGACGGCGGACGAACTGGTCACGGTTGCGGCCGGCTCTCGCTTTAACGGTTTGGATGCCGCCTTGTGCGAGGCTTTGCTTCGAACACCCGCTGCGGTCGCCCTGGTCGTTTTCTTGGCCGCTGCCTTCTTCGCAACCGCTGTGCGGGTTTTCGTCGCGGACTTCCCAGTGCTTGCGCTTGCGGCGCGCGCAACCTTTGTTGCGACCCGCTTCCCGGTTGTGTTGGAGGATTTCTTGCGCGTTTTCTTGGACATACGCCTTCCTTTCGTCGCTTTCCGAAGCTCAACCATTGGGGTATTGCGGTCTTATTGGCGGCGGCCGGATTCGCACCGGCCGCTGGGCAAGTTTGATGGCCACGGAGTATGGTGACAAGGAATTCGACGCGTGACCCGTCCGCTTGCTGAATTGGCTTTTGATTGGTTGGTTTGGTCCGCTCTGGGGGCCATCGGCGAGTAACATGATTAGGCGAGGATAGGCGGCGATGCCGGCACAGGAGCGCTCGATACGTATCGACGGGCGCCCCGATGGCGGCGATCAGCTTCGCCGTCAGCACCGAGAGGCAATGGCAAGGAACACGTCGCCGCAGGGTCCAAATCCGCGCGCCGGGGCTGACTTCTCGCAATGGGAAGACGACGCTGCGTGGGACGAGCAGGATGAGGCGGCGGGCAACCGTGCGCGGCAATTGCTGGCGCGTTCCAACACCAACCTGCATCGCTTCACCGATTTCTGCTCCGGCATGCAGCGCTGGCTGAACGGCGAGCGCTGGATCCGTCGCATCGGACTGGTCCTCGTGGTGCTGGTCGCGATGTTCGCGACCTGCTTCGGCGGGCTGTGGTGGCGGCTCGGCGCCGGCCCGATCAATCTCGACATGGCGACGCCGTGGCTCGCCGCGGCGATCGAGGAGAATATCGGCCACGGCAATACGGTCGAGGTCGGCGGAACGCAGATCGAGCGCGCCGGCCGCGTCAGGATCGCGGTGCGCATCCGCGACATCATCGTCCGCGACCGCGACCATGCGGTGGTTGCGAGCGCGCCGAAGGCCGAAGTGCGCCTGTCGGGAACCGCGCTCTTGATGGGCCAGTTGCGGGCCGAGAGCCTCAATCTCGTCGATGCGGAACTGTCGGTGCGCATCACGCCCGACGGCAATGTCACCGTGTCCGCCGGCGACACCGCAAAACCGCTGGCCACCGGCGTTGCCTCCAAGCGGGAGGCGGGGATGCCGCCGACATTCCCGCGTCCGACACCCGCAGCACCGCCGCCGCCGGTTACCTCGCCGCCAGCTGCCGCCGAGCCCTCGGCGTCGCCCGATTCGGCCCAGAGCGGGCTGCTCGCCGGTCTCGACTGGCTCGACAGCCTCAGTATGACCGGGCTCGACGGGCAGAACCTCAACGAGATCGGCCTGAAGAACGGCAATCTCGTCGTCGACGATCAGCAGCGCGGCAACAAATGGAGCTTTGAGAACATCAGCCTCAGCCTGCGGCGCCCGAGCGGCGGCGGCGTTGCGCTCAGCTTCGGCGAGGAGGGCGCAAAACCCTGGTCGGTGCGCGTGCTGGTCGGACCGCAGCAGAATGGCGTGCGCTCGGTCGACATCAAGGCCGACAAGGTTTCCTCCCGGAACATCCTGCTCGCGCTCCGGACCAAGGATCTGACCTACACCGCCGACCTGCCGCTGTCGGGCGAGATGAAGGGCGAACTCGGCCGCGACGGCCTGCCGACCTACTTCCGCGGCAAGATCAATGTCGGCGCCGGCAACATCATCGACACCGACACGCCCGACTACCCGATGCCGATCGACTCCGCCGAGATGAGCGTGGAATGGGATTCGGGGCGGCGCGTGCTGCTGGCGCCGATCAAGGTCATCTCGGGCGCCAACCGCATCACGCTGCTCGGCCATCTCGAGCCGCCGAACGACAACGTCACCGACTGGCAGGCCGGCCTGTCGGGCGGCACCATCGTGCTGGCCGGCGCCGACAAGAACGAACCGCCGCTGATCTTCAATCGCATCAACATCGGCTTCCGGTTCGACACCGACAAGAAGCGCGTGCTGCTGACCCAGGCCGACATCTCCAATGGCGAGATCGGCGTCGCCGGAACCGGCAGCATCGACTATTCCGGCGAGCCGCGGCTGCAGCTCGGATTCGCCGGCACGCCGATGTCGGCCTCGGCCCTGAAACGGATGTGGCCGATCATCATCGTGCCCGAGGTGCGCGAATGGGTGCTCGAGCGGATCGACCGCGGCACGCTCCAGCGTATCGATGTCGGCGTCAATTCGCCGGTGCACAACCTGTCGCGCAAGGGACCGCCGATCCCGGATGACGGCCTCTCGGTCAACATTGTCGCCTCGGGTGTCACGGTGCGTCCGGTGGATCAGATGCCCGCGGTGCATGACGCGGATCTGAAGGCCAGAGTGACCGGCCGCACCGCGACCGTGACCATCAACCAGGGCATTGCGGACACGCCGGCGGGCCGCAAAATCACGCTGTCGGACTTCACCTTCGAGGTGCCGGACATGGCGCCGAAGCCGTCGCCGTCCAAGGTCAAGTTCCGGGTCGACTGTCCGGTGCCGGCCGCCGCCGAAATCCTCGCGTCCGACCGGCTCAGCGATCTCTCCGGTCCGCCGATCGATCCCAACGCCAGCAAGGGCAACGTCTCCGCGACGATCAATCTCGGCATGCCCGTGAAGGGCGAGCTGACCAAGGCCGATACGCTCTACTCGGTCACCGCCGACATCTCAGGCGTTGCCGTCGACAAGCTGGTGATGAACCAGAAGCTCGAAGCCAACACGCTGAAGGTGATCGCCAGCAATGCCGGCTTCCAGGTCAAGGGCGACGTCAAGATCAACGGGCAGGCGGCCTCGCTCGACTACCGCAAGCCGGCTGAGGGCGATGCCGACGTCAAGCTGCAGGCGACGCTGGACGATGCGAGCCGCGCGCGCCTCGGGCTCGATCTCGGTCCCGCGGTCTCGGGCGCGATCCCGATCAAGCTGAGCGGCAAGATCGGCAGCGGCGACAACCCCACCACCAAGATGGGCGTCGAAGCCGACCTGACCCAGCTCAAGCTCGACAACATCCTGCCGGGCTGGGTCAAGGCGCAGGGCCGGGCCGGCAAGGCGACCTTCAACGTGGTGCCGAAGGGGCAATCGACCAGGTTCGAGGACATCTCGATCGACGGCGCCGGCGTGTCGATCAAGGGCGCGCTCGAGGTCGACCAGAACGGCGATCTCATGAATGCCTACTTCCCGACCTACGCGCCGTCGGAAGGCGACAAGACATCGCTGCGGGCCGATCGCGGTCCCGACGGCGTGATCAAGGTGACGATGCGCGGCGACGTGTTCGACGGCCGCGGCTTCCTGAAGTCGGCGATCTCCGGCCGCGACGGCGATCCCAAGAGCAAGACCAGGACCACCGATTTCGATGTCGACCTGAAACTCGGCGCGGTTGCAGGATTCAACGGCGAAGCGCTGCGCAGCGTCGACGCCAAGGTCTCGCGCCGCAACGGGTTCTTCAAGGCGTTCACGCTGAGCGGCAAGGTCGGCCGCGACACCCCCGTCACGGTCGATATGCGCGGACGCCAGCAGGGCCGCGAGGTGATCTATCTGCAGACCAGCGACGCCGGTGCGTTCCTGCGCTTCATCGACACCTATTCGAAGGTGGTCGGCGGCCAGCTTACGCTCGCGATGGAGCCGCCGATCCCTGAGCCAAGCCCAAGGGAGGGGCTCATCAATATCACCGGCTTCTCGGTGAAGGGCGAAACCCAGCTCGATCGCGCCGTTGCCGGCGGGCCGGTCAGCACCCAGAACGGCATCGGGTTCGACGCGCTGCGCGCCGAATTCACGCGCCAGAGCGGCCAGCTGTCGATCCGCAACGGTGTGGTCAAGGGACCGACCATCGGCGCGACCATCGAAGGCAGCATCGACTATATCGGCAACCAGGTGCGGATGAACGGCACCTTCATTCCGATGTACGGGTTGAACAACATGTTCGGCCAGATCCCGTTCTTCGGAATTTTCCTCGGCGCCGGCAGCAATGAAGGCCTGATCGGCGTGACCTACGAAGTGGTGGGAACGCCGAGCCAGCCGGTGCTGCGCGTCAATCCGATCTCCGCGCTGGCGCCCGGCTTGACGCGCAAGATCTTCGAGTTCAAGCAGTACGGCCCGAACGATCTGCCGACGACGAACAACTAGAACGCTCGCTCATCGACGCCTGCTTTCAAGGTCGGTCGAGATCGCGCGCTGACGCGCGGCGGCGGGTTCCTGTCCGCATTCATCCAAGGCTGCGACCAAGTCCGAGCGACCCGCCGTCCGGATGACGTTCGCGCAGGAACCTTGCCCTGTCTGGGATGTTGGAGAGCAATTCAACAACTCAGGAGGAACTCTCATGAGAACCCTGTTATTGGCTGGTGTACTGGCGGTCGCCGGTTTCGCTATGGCCACGCCGATCTCCATTGCACCCGCGTCAGCTCAGGTTGCCGTTGATACTCCGCTCGGCGGCGTAAGAGTTGGCCCGGAGCCCCGTTACTACCGAGACTACGATCGACCCGCTTATCGCGCCTACGGGTATGATCGCGGATATCGCGGATGCCGCACCGTCACGATCGAGCGTGACGACGGATCGGTCCGGAGAGTTCGTCGCTGCGGCTAGCAGTACCGGACCAGAGGATCGACTTCCGGGCTTAGGAGGCCGCTCGAGTCGGTTCTCGCAATCAAGGAATTGGAGCCATCGACTAGGGCCGCCGCTGTTGGCGGCCTGTTTCATTTCGCGAATGCCGCCGGTCGGCCCAAAGGCGTTGGCCCAAGGCCGGCATGCGTTCATGTCGGATTCCACATCGCCTCCGCAGGGCAAGCGGACGCGTCCGAGCTCACCGCCGCAGCGCCGGCACCACCAGGAACGGGATCAGGCCGAGCACCACATTGACCAGCGCGAAGGCGATCAGCGGATTGTAGCTGTGGGTCCAGTCGTGGATCAGGCCGCCGCCCCATGAGCCAAGGCCGGAGCCGAGGCCGCTGCCGATCATGATCGTGCCGTAGATCGTGCCGACGCGCTCGCCGCGGAAGATCTTCAGCGCGGTCGCGGTGATCAGCGGGCCGCGCGAGCCGATCATGCTGCCGAAGCAGATGATGAAGCCGGTCAGCAGCCAGTAGTTCGGATACCATTGCAGCAGCCAGAGCAGGATGATGCCGAGGATCGAGATGCCGTAGCTGAACAATACCGACGGCCGGCGGCCGATGATGCCGTCGAGGGTGGACACGCCGAGCATGCCGACGAACAGCGCGACGCCGGAGAAGCCCCAGGCGGTTGCCGCCTGCAGCGGCGGGAAGCCGACATCGATCAGATAGGCGACGATCTGCGCGGTCAGCGCATACATCGCGATCGCGGTGAAGAAGAAGGTGGAGAACAGCGCCCAGAAGGCGTGGTGGCGCATCGCGCTGAGCAGCGTCCAGCCTTCGTCGGCCAGACTGCTTTCCGCCTTCCTGACGATATGAGGCGAACCGCCGGCAAATAGCCGCCACGGCAGAAAGACCAGCGGAACAAGCAGGCAGAGCGCGCCGATGCCGAACACCTGATAGGCCTCGCGCCAGCCGATCCGGTCGATCAGAACTTGCGACAGTGGCAACAGCAGCAACAGGCCGGCGCCGGTCGCCGAATACATCACGGCCATCGCGGTCGGCAGGCGTGGTCCGAACCAGCGGCCGAGCAGGATCGAATTCGACACATTGCCGATCAGCGCGGTGCCGAAACCGACGCAGAGGCCGACGCTGAGCTGGAATTGCCAGAGCGCTTGTGCGCGCGAGGCGACGAGGAAGGCGCAACCGAGCAGCGACAGGCCCAGCGCATAGACCACGCGCGGACCCGAGCGGTCGAACAGGCGTCCGACCAGTGGCGCGGTCAGGCCGCTGGCGAGCCAGGTCAGCGAGTAGACCGACACCACAGAGGCGCGATCCCAGCCGAAATTTTCCGAGATCGGTTTCAGGAAAACGGTGAAGCTGTCGCTAAGGCCGCGCCCAAGCACCGACAGCACGAAGCAGAGCGCGAGCACGTTCAGCGCGATGCGGGACTGCTTCGCCGGCGTGGCAAGCGTGTCGTCCGGAGGCGTGGTCTGGTCCATCGGAAAGATGGGAGCGCGCTTTCCGCACTCCCGACAACCGACAAATGCGAATGCGCCTATGCAGGCTTCAACAGGACGTGGCGCTTCTTGCCGAGCGACAGTTTCACCACGCCTTCCGGCGTGAGATTGGCCGAAGTCAGCAGCATCTTCTCATCGGTCACGGCTGCATCGTTGACGCGAAGGCCGCCGCCCTTGATCTGCCGGCGGGCTTCGCCGTTGGAAGCGACGAGCTCGGCCTTGACGAAGGCGACCAGCACGCCGACGCCGGCTTCAAATTCGCCGCGCGGAATTTCCACCGTCGGCAAGGTTTCGGCCAACGCACCTTCCTCGAAGGTGCGGCGCGCGGTCTCGGCGGCTTCGTTCGCTGCACCGCGGCCATGGAGCAGGGCGGTCGCCTCGGTCGCCAGCACCTTCTTGGCCTCGTTGATCTCGCCACCGGCCAGCGCCGCAAGCTTGCTGATCTCGCTCATCGGCAGGATGGTGAACAGCTTGAGGAACTTGACGACGTCGGCGTCCTCGACATTGCGCCAGTACTGCCAGAAGTCGTAGGGCGAGAACTGGTCGGCGTTAAGCCATACCGCGCCCTTGGCGGTCTTGCCCATCTTGTCGCCGGAGGCGGTGGTGAGCAGCGGCGTGGTCAGCGCGAACAGTTGCGGCGTGCCCATGCGGCGACCGAGATCGACGCCGTTGACGATATTGCCCCACTGGTCGGAGCCGCCCATCTGCAGCCGGCAGCCGGCGCGGCGCGACAGCTCGACGAAATCGTAGGCCTGGCAGACCATGTAGTTGAATTCGATGAAGCTCATCTCCTGCTCGCGCTCGAGCCGGAGCCGCACCGAGTCCATGGTCAGCATGCGGTTGACCGAGAAGTGCCGGCCGATGTCGCGCAGCATCTCGATCCAGTTCAATTTGGTCAGCCAATCGGCATTGTCGAGCATGATGGCGTCGGAAGGCCCATTGCCATAGCGCAGCACCTTGGCGAACACGCCGCGGATCGAGGCCTTATTGGCTTCGATCTCCGCAACCGTGCGCATTGCGCGTGTCTCGTCCTTGCCAGAGGGGTCGCCGACCATCGTGGTGCCGCCACCCATCAGCGTGATCGGCTTGTTGCCGCTCTGCTGCAGCCAATACAGCATCATCATGGTGAGGAAGTTGCCGATGTGCAGCGACGGCGCGGTGCAGTCATAGCCGACATAGGCGGTCGCCTGGCCCTTCGCGGCAAGCGCGTCGAGGCCCTCGAAATCGGAGCACTGGTGGACGAAGCCGCGTTCCTGTAAAGTGTTCAGGAAATCCGATTTAAATGCAGTCATTTGTCGGCGAGCCAGATCATTCTTGTTTTACGGTTTTTGCATCTATTTGCGGAACCTTGATGCTTGAGGCTGCCGCAGGCGGACGCGCAGTGGCATTATAGGATGTACTTGTTTGAGACAAGCCGGGGGTTCCCGGCTGGGGCGCTTCCAGCATGATGTTAACGGCACTCGGTCTGATGAGCGGCACCTCGCTCGACGGGGTTGACGTGGCATTGATCGAAACCGACGGCCGCCAGATCAAGGCCTTCGGGCCCTCGGGCTATCGGCCTTATACCGAAGGCGAGCGCAGCCTGCTGCGCCAGGCGCTGACTGAGGCGGTCCACCTGTCGCGGCGCGACGCCCGGCCGGGGATTTTGCGGCAGGCCGAGCAGGCCGTCACCACGGCCCATGCCGAGGCGGTCGCCAGCTTCACGGCTCAGCACCGGATCTCGGCCCAGGACATCGACATCGTCGGGTTCCATGGCCAGACCGTGCTGCACCGCCCCGAGCGCAGGTTGACGGTGCAGATCGGCGATGCCCTGGCGCTCGCCAAGGTGATCCACATTCCGGTGATGCACGATTTCCGCGCCGCCGACGTCGAGGCCGGCGGGCAGGGCGCGCCGTTCGTGCCGGTCTACCACCGCGCGCTGGCGCAATCGCTGAACCGCGAGGGGCCGATCGTCGTGGTCAATATCGGCGGCGTCTCCAACATCACCTATATCGACGGCACGGACACGCTGATCGCCTGCGACACCGGGCCGGGCAATGCGCTGCTCGACGACTTCATGTTCCGTCAGATGCATCAGCCGTTCGACAACGCCGGCAAGTTCGCCGCGCTGGGCAGGCCCGACGAGAGTTGGATCGCACAGGCGCTGAAGCTGCCGTTCTTTGCGCTGCCGCCGCCGAAATCGCTCGACCGCAACGACTTCGCCGGCCTCAAGCTCGGCGCCGTGGCGCCAGCTGATGGCGCCGCGACACTGACCGCATTCACTGCCGCGGCCATCGCCCGCGTCGTGCCGTTGCTGCCGAAACGGCCGAAAAGCTGGATCATCTGCGGCGGCGGCGCCTCCAACCTCACAATGCTGCGGATGCTGCGCGAGCGCCTGGCGCCGGCGACCGTCGAGCCGGCCGAGGCGCTCGGCTGGGCGGCGGATGCGATCGAGGCGCAGGCGTTCGGCTTCCTTGCCGCGCGCGGCATGAAGGGCCTGCCGCTGAGCTACCCCGCCACCACGGGGGTGCCGATCCCGATGACAGGGGGCATTATCGCGCGACCGTGATTTAGATGCAAATGCATCTATCTTGACAGTTCCATGCCGTTGCATTTAATTCGATGCAGTTGCATTGAACGCGAGGTCCGTCATGGCCGCCCTGAAACTGATCAGCCACAAGCTCTGCCCCTATGTGCAACGCGCGGTGATCGCGCTGCGTGAGAAGGGCGTGCCGTTCGAGCGGATCGACATCGATCTCGCCAGCAAGCCGGACTGGTTCCTGAAGATCTCGCCGCTCGGCAAGGTGCCGGTGCTGGTGGTGACGCGCGACGACGGCAAGGAGGTCGCGCTGTTCGAGAGCAACGTGATCTGCGAGTACATCGAGGAGACTCAGGCCGGCGCCAGGCTGCACCCACAGGATCCTCTTGTCCGCGCCGAGCATCGCGCCTGGATGGAATTCGGCTCGGCCATTCTCGGTGATCTCTGGGGGCTCGAGACCGCCACCGATGCGGCGGCCTTCGAGAGCAAGCGGCAGGCGGTCGCGGCGAAATTCGCGCGCGTGGAGGCTGCGCTCGGCGCCGGTCCGTTCTTCGCCGGCCAGAATTTCAGTCTGGTGGATGCGGTGTTCGCGCCGATCTTCCGCTATTTCGATTTGTTCGACCAGCTGACCGATCTCGCCGTTTTCACCCACACGCCAAAACTTCGGGCCTGGCGCAGCGCGCTGGCGCAGCGGCCGAGCGTACGCAGTGCGGTGTCGCCTGACTATCCGGCGCTGCTGCATGCGTTCCTGGTCGGCCACCGCGCGCATATGCTGAAGCTCGCCGCGTAAGCCATGTCGCATTCGGTTGCCTGGATCGCGCTCGTCTTCGCCGGCCTGCTGGACGTCGGCTGGGCGATTTCGATGAAATATGCCGAAGGCTATACGCGGCTCGGCTGGACGCTGGTCTCGCTGCTGCTGCTCGCCGCGTTCGTGTTCCTGCTCGGACGCGCGCTGCAGGTGCTCGGCGTCGGCGTCGCCTACACGGTTTGGACCGGCATCGGCGCGGCCGGCACGCTCGCCATGGGCGTGCTGCTGTTCAACGAGGCGCTCAACCCGATGAAGGTCGCGGGGATTGCGCTGGTGCTGGTCGGAATTGCGGCGCTGAAGCTGGCACCGGAATGAGAGTAGGGACCGTAGAGGAGGGACCGTAGCCCGGATGAGCGCAGCGATATCCGGGTTCTTGTCGGCCGCGACCCGCATGTCGCTTCGCTCATCCGGGCTACGTGGAATCCGTAGCCCGGATGGAGCGAAGCCCGCGGAGACAGTGATCCCGGATGTCGCTGCGCTTCATCCGGGCTACAAATACAGCAGCGCGGCTCAGCGCACGTTGGCGAGACGCATGTCGAGATAGCCGGTCACCGTCTCCATCAGCGGCTCGAGCTTGCCGTCGAAGAAGTGGTTGGCGCCGGGGATGACCTGCTGGTCGATCACGATGCCCTTCTGCGTCTTCAGCTTCTCGACAAGCGTGTTGACGTCCTTGGGCGGCACCACGGCATCCTTGTCGCCGTGCACGATCAGGCCCGACGACGGGCAGGGCGCAAGGAACGAGAAGTCGTAGAGGTTGGCGGGCGGAGCGATCGAGATGAATCCCTCGACCTCCGGCCGGCGCATCAGAAGCTGCATGCCGATCCAAGCGCCGAACGAGAAGCCCGCAACCCAGCAGGCGCGCGCTTCCGGATTGATCGCCTGCGCCCAGTCGAGCGCGCTCGCGGCGTCGGACAATTCGCCGGTGCCGTGATCGAACGAGCCCTGGCTGCGGCCGACGCCACGGAAGTTGAAGCGCAGCACCGAGAAGCCGCGATGCGCGAACGCGTAGTAGCACTGATAGACGATCTGGTGGTTCATCGTGCCGTGGAACTGCGGATGCGGATGCAGGATCATCGCAATCGGCGCGTTCTTCTGCTTGGCCGGGTGGTAGCGGCCCTCGAGGCGGCCAGCGGGGCCGGTGAAAATGACTTCAGGCATTGTGTTCCCTTGATTGCCGCGTTCCCTTGATTGACGTCGATCAATCAACCGGTTGGAGCCATCTTTTCAGCGACGGTTCGCGAACAGAGCAGCTCGTGATGAAATCGGCGCAGGCACCGCCGCGCGGCACGCTGGAGGCCTTCTAGCATGACGCAAGGGGCAAAAATCAAGGAAATTGTGCCGCTTGGCGGTCGCGAATCCGCGCGCGCAGCCAGTGCGTCGGCGGCGATCCGGATCGACACGCCGGATTGCTTCGAAGGCTACCTGAAGTTTCTCATAATGCTATCGCGCTTGGGGGACCGCGAACGTCGTGTCTCGCGGCAGCAAGGCTCCTGGCGCGAGTGAAAAATCTCCCGTGCCGGTGACGTCTGATCTGGTCTCGGTCGTCAACTGTCGTTATCTCGCAGTGAAGGCCGCAACCACGGTGGTTGCCGCGGATAGCTCCATGGCCGATCGCGTCTATCTCGACTGGAATGCCACCACGCCGCTTCGCCAGGAGGCGAAGGCGGCGATGGCTGCGGCGTGGGAATTGATCGGCAACCCGTCCTCGGTGCACAGCGAGGGACGGCGGGCGCGACGGCTGCTTGAGGATGCCCGCAATGCCGTGGCGAAGGCGGTCGGCGGCCGGCCGCAGGACGTGGTGTTTCTCTCCGGTGGGACCGAAGCCAATGCGCTCGCACTGACGCCGGGATTGCGCCGCGCCGCGGGCGCGCCGGTGCAGCGGCTCCTGGTGTCGGCGATCGAGCACGCGTCCGTGCTCGCGGGCGGTCGGTTTGCGACGGAGGCGACCTCCGCAATCCACGTCACGCGTGCCGGTGTGATCGATCTCAACCATCTGCGCGCACTGCTGGCCGATGGTCCGCTGGCTCTGGTCTCGGTGATGCTGGCGAACAACGAGACCGGTGCCATTCAGCCGGTGGCTGATGTCGCGGAAATCGTCCATGCGGCTGGCGGGCTGCTGCATGTCGATGCGATCCAGGCGTTCGGCAAGATCCCGTTCGATCTGGCCTCGACGCAGGCCGACCTAATGACGCTGTCGGCGCACAAGATCGGCGGACCGAAGGGCGCAGGCGCGCTGGTGCTCGCCGAGGGCGTCGAGGGTGTGGAGGCGTTTCTGCGCGGCGGCGGGCAGGAGCTCGGGCGGCGGGCAGGCACCGAGAATATCGCCGGCATCGCCGGGTTCGGTGCGGCCGCCAAGGCGGCGATGACGGCGCTGAAAGCCGACGCGGCCCGCGTCAGGGGACTGCGCGACCGGCTCGAGCACGGGCTGCGGCAGACGCCGGACGTGCTGGTGTTCTCCGATGACGTCAAGCGGTTGCCAAATACCGTTTTGTTCACGGCACCGGGCATGAAGGCCGAGACGGCGGTCATCGGGTTCGACCTTGGGGGAATCGCGGTCTCGTCCGGTTCCGCCTGTTCGTCGGGCAAGGTCCAGCCATCCCACGTGCTGGAGGCAATGGGGTACCGTTCAGAGGTGTCCCAGGGAGCGGTGCGGCTCAGTCTTGGCTGGTCTACCACGGAGACAGACGTGGATTTGACCCTCAAGGCTTGGCGAAAGCTTGCCGATACCTTAGTTAAGGGGGAGCGACGAAACACAGCTTGAACTGTTCTAAGCGGATTTCGTCGCCAAAGCATCGTAAGAGATTTTCGGAACTTGAGATCCACCGCGGTCCTTGAAACCGCGAGCGGAGGATTGAATGCCTGCTGTACAAGAGACGGTCGAGCGCGTCCGGCGCATCGACGTCGACCAGTATCGATATGGGTTTGAGACGCTGATCGAGTCCGACAAGGCCCCGAAGGGGCTGTCGGAAGACACCGTCCGCTTCATCTCCGCAAAGAAGAACGAACCGGCCTGGATGCTGGAATGGCGTCTGGAGGCGTATCGCCGCTGGCTGACCATGACCGAGCCGACCTGGGCGCGCGTCGACTATCCGAAGATCGACTACCAGGACATCTACTACTACGCGGCGCCGAAGCCGAAGAAGACGCTGTCCTCGATCGACGAGATCGATCCGGAAATCCTCAAGACCTACGAGAAGCTCGGCATCCCCTTGCGCGAGGTCGCGATCCTCGAGGGCGTCGAGCCGCCGCCCGGTGGTGAGCAGACGCCGAACCGCAAGATCGCGGTCGACGCCGTGTTCGACTCGGTTTCGGTCGCGACCACCTTCCAGAAGGAGCTGAAGGCGGCTGGCGTGATCTTCATGCCGATCTCAGAGGCGATCCGCGAGCATCCCGAGCTGGTGCAGAAATATCTCGGCACCGTGGTGCCGACCTCGGACAATTACTTTGCGACGCTGAATTCGGCGGTGTTCTCCGACGGCTCGTTCGTCTACGTGCCGCCGGGCGTGCGCTGCCCGATGGAGTTGTCGACCTATTTCCGCATCAACGAGCGCAACACCGGCCAGTTCGAGCGGACGCTGATCATCGCCGACAAGGGCTCCTACGTCTCCTATCTCGAGGGCTGCACCGCGCCGCAGCGCGACGAGAACCAGCTGCACGCCGCCGTGGTCGAGCTCGTCACGCTCGACGATGCCGAGATCAAGTATTCGACGGTGCAGAACTGGTACCCGGGCAATTCGGAAGGCAAGGGCGGCATCTACAATTTCGTCACCAAGCGTGGCGACTGCCGTGGTCGCAATTCGAAGATCTCCTGGACCCAGGTCGAGACCGGTTCGGCGATCACCTGGAAGTATCCGAGCTGCATCCTGCGCGGCGACAATTCGAGCGGCGAGTTCTACTCGATCGCGATCTCGAATGGTTTCCAGCAGGTCGATAGCGGCACCAAGATGATCCATCTCGGCAAGAACACGTCGAGCCGGATCATCTCCAAGGGCATCGCCGCCGGCAAGTCGCAGAACACCTATCGCGGTCTCGTCAGCGCGCATCGCAAGGCCACCGGCGCGCGCAACTACACCGCCTGCGACTCGCTTCTGATCGGCGACAAGTGCGGTGCGCACACCGTGCCCTATGTCGAGGCCAAGAATTCCTCGGCGACGTTCGAGCATGAAGCGACGACGTCGAAGATTTCCGAGGACGTGCTGTTCTACTGCATCCAGCGCGGGCTCTCGCAGGAAGAAGCCGTCGGCCTCGTCGTCAATGGCTTCGTGAAGGACGTGCTGCAGCAACTGCCGATGGAGTTCGCGGTGGAAGCGCAGAAGCTGATCTCGATCAGCCTTGAAGGTTCGGTTGGCTAATCCATCCCGCTAACGGCGCGGCCGACGCGCCTCGGGGTGATGCTCAGGAAAAATCAGATGTCTCTGCTTGAAGTGAAAGATCTGCAGGTTCGTGTCGAGGAGCGTGAGATCCTCCACGGGCTGTCGCTCACGGTCAACCCGGGCGAGGTGCACGCGATCATGGGGCCGAACGGCTCCGGCAAGTCGACGCTCTCCCACGTCATCGCCGGCAAGCCCGGCTATGAGGTCACCGGCGGGCAGATCCTGTTCAGGGGCGAGGACCTCCTGGAGATGGAGCCCAACGAGCGCGCCGCCAAGGGCGTGTTCCTGGCGTTCCAGTATCCGGTCGAGATTCCCGGCGTCACCACCTGGAATTTCCTGCACGCGGCGCTCAACGCCCAGCGCAAGGCGCGCGGCGAGGACGAGATCTCGTCGCCGGCCTTCCTCAAGAAGGTCCGCGAGGTCGCCAAGTCGCTGAACATTCCGCAGGACATGCTGAAGCGCGGCGTCAATGTCGGCTTCTCCGGCGGCGAGAAGAAGCGCAACGAGATTCTGCAGATGGCGCTGTTCGAGCCGGCCGTCTGCATCCTCGACGAAATGGATTCCGGCCTCGACATTGACGCGCTGCGGATCGCGGCCGACGGCGTCAACGCGCTGCGCTCGCCGGAGCGCGCGATGGTCGTGATCACCCACTATCAGCGGCTGCTCAACTACATCGTGCCGGACTTTGTGCACGTGATGTCGAAGGGCCGGGTGGTGAAGAGCGGCGGCAAGGAACTGGCGCTGGAGCTGGAAGAGTCCGGTTACGCGCAGTTCGAAGACGCTGCCTGACAAACACGGGTTTTGTGATGAACGTTGTTGCAAAGACCGAGACCGGGCGTGCGCTGGGCGATGCATTCGCCGTGGTGCGCGACCGTCTGCCGGGCGAGGGCAAGATCGCCGATCAGCGGCGCCAGGCCTTCGAGGCTTATGAACGATCAGGCCTGCCGCATCGCCGGATCGAGGACTGGAAATACACCGACCTGCGCGCGCTGATGCGCGAAGTGCTGCCGCTCGCGGCGTCCCCGGATGATGCCGCGCTGAGCCGCGCCAAGGCTGTCGTACAGGCCCGCGCGATCGAAGGCGTCCGGCGCCTGGTGCTGGTCGACGGCGCATTCGCGCCTGATCTCTCCGATTGGCAGGATCTGGAGAAAGGGCTCTCGATCAATCCGCTGCGCCTTGCTCTGGAAGCCGGCGACGAGATCGTCGCGACACAGGCTCTCGCGTCCGATGTCGCCAACCCCATGATCGCGCTGAATGGCGCGATGGCGACCGACGGGGTCGTCATCGACGTCGCCAACGGCACGGTGCTGAGCCAGCCGCTGCACATCGTGCATGTCGCATCCGGCACTGCGCCGGCCTCGACGTTCACGCGGTCGCTGCTCCGGCTCGGCCGCGATGTCGGCGTTACGCTGGTGGAGAGCTATCTCGCTGCCGACGGCGCCAAGGCCTACCAGACCCATGACGGACTGGTTGTTGCGATCGGTGACAATTCACGGCTCGATCACGTGCGCCTGGTCGAAGACAGCGTCGATGCCTTCAACATTTCCTCGGCGACGGTGTCGCTCGGCGCGCATGCCCATTTCAACACCTTCGGCCTGACCTCGGGTGGGCACGTCAGCCGTTACCAGCTGACGGTGACCTGCGCCGGCGAGGGCTCGACGGTCGAGACCAACGGCGTCAATCTGATCAACGGCAAGCAGCACGCCGACACCACGCTGTTCATAGATCACGCGGTGCCGCACTGCGCGAGCCGCGAGGTCTTCCGTGCCGTCGTCGACGACCGCGCCCATTCGGTGTTCCAGGGCCGCATCATTGTCCGCCCCGACGCGCAGAAGACCGACGCCAAGATGATGACCCGTGCGCTGCTGCTGTCCGACGACGCGGAGGCCGACAACAAGCCCGAACTCGAGATCTTCGCCGACGACGTCACCTGCGGTCACGGTGCGACCACCGGCGCGCTCGACGAGAGTCTGCTGTTCTACATGCGCGCCCGCGGACTGCCCGAGAAGGAAGCGCAGGCGCTCCTGATCCAGGCCTTCGTCGGCGAGGCGATCGAGACCATCGCCAGCGACGAGTTGCGCGAGGTCGCAATTGCCGCCGCGCAGCGCTGGCTTCAGGCGAGGGCGTGAGCATGCACAAGGCGGTCGCCAACGGCAGTTACGACGTCGCGCTGGTGCGACAGGATTTCCCGGCGCTCGCCATGCAGATCTACGGCAAGCCGCTGGTCTATCTCGACAACGCGGCCTCGGCGCAGAAGCCGAATGCGGTGCTCGACCGCATGACCGAGGCCTACAAGAGCGAATACGCCAACGTGCATCGCGGCCTGCATTACCTCGCCAATGCCGCGACGGAGGCCTATGAAGGCGCCCGCGGCAAGGTCGCGCAGTTCATCAACGCCCGCCGCAATGAAGAGATCGTCTTCACCCGCAACGTCACCGAGGCGATCAACCTGGTGGCGTCGTCCTGGGGCGGAGTGAACATCAAGGAGGGCGACGAGATCGTCCTCTCGATCATGGAGCACCACTCCAACATCGTGCCGTGGCATTTCCTCCGGGAGCGCCATGGTGCCGTGATCAAGTGGGCGCCGGTCGACGACGAGGGCAATTTCCTGATCGAGGAGTTCGAGAAGCTCCTGACCCCGCGTACCAGGATCGTCGCGATCACCCAGATGTCGAACGCGCTCGGCACGCTGGTTCCGGTCAAGGACGTGATCCGGCTGGCGCACGCCCGCGGCATCCCGGTGCTGGTCGACGGCGCGCAAGGCGCGGTGCACCTGCCGATCGACGTCCAGGACCTCGATTGCGATTTCTACGCCTTTACCGGCCACAAGGTGTACGGACCGACCGGCATCGGCGCGCTCTACGCCAAGCACGAGCATCTGGTGGCGATGCGGCCGTTCAACGGCGGCGGCGAGATGATCCGTGAGGTGGCCAAGGACTGGGTCACCTACGGCGATCCGCCGCACAAGTTCGAGGCCGGGACGCCGCCGATCGTCGAGGCCATCGGGCTGGGGGCTGCGATCGACTACGTCAATTCGATCGGCAAGGAGCGCATCGCCGCGCATGAGCATGAGCTTCTCACCTATGCGCAGGAGCGTCTGCGCGAGATCAACTCGTTGCGCGTGATCGGAACCGCCCGCAACAAGGGACCGGTGATCTCCTTCGAGATGAAGGGCGCGCATCCCCATGACGTCGCGACCGTGATCGACCGCCAGGGTATTGCGGTGCGCGCCGGCACGCATTGCGTGATGCCGCTTTTAGAGCGGTTCAACGTGACGGCCACCTGCCGTGCATCCTTCGGGATGTATAATACAAGGGAAGAAGTCGACCATCTGGCGCAGGCGCTGATCAAGGCGCGGGAATTGTTCGCATGACCGATACAGCCGAAGTCAAGACGGCCACCATGGAAACCACCTCGGCGCTGCCGGCGGAGGAGACCGAGCGCATGAGCGGCGAGATCGTCGCGGCGCTGAAGACGGTGTTCGATCCCGAAATCCCGGCCGACATCTACGAACTCGGCCTGATCTACAAGGTCGATCTCAAGGATGATCGCTCGGTCGACATCTTGATGACGTTGACCACGCCGAACTGCCCGGCCGCCGGTGAGCTGCCGCAGATGGTGGAGAACGCGGTCGCCAGCGTTCCAGGCGTCGGCGTCGTCAACGTCAATCTGGTGTGGGATCCGGCGTGGACGCCGGACCGGATGTCGGACGAGGCACGCCTCGTCCTCAATATGTGGTGATGCGTCACCGCGTTTTCGAGCGAAGTGGTTGCCGGTTCGCGTGAAGAAAACGCGTCAGAACAAGAGGTAAAGGTTCTGATCAAGTCAGAACCTTTACGGATTGGACTTAGGCTCAAGAAGACCGGCAATTGATTTGCCGCTGGGACTGACCACATGAGTGACATGACGCAAGCTTCACCGACCCCAGCCAAACCGAAGCGGCCGCGCCCGCAGGTCATGAAACTGACCGATGCCGCCGCGGAGCGGATCACCGAGCTGACCAAGCGCGCCGACTCCGAGATCGTCGGGCTGCGCGTCGGCATCAAGAATGGCGGCTGCGCCGGACAGTCCTATACCGTCGAATACGCCCACGAGATCCGTCCGACCGATGAAGTGGTCGAAGACAAGGGCGTGAAGATCCTGGTCGATCCGAAGGCCGTGCTGTTCCTGCTTGGAACCGAGATGGACTATGTGGCCGACAAGATGCAGGCCCAGTTCGTGTTCAACAACCCGAACCAGGTCTCCGCCTGTGGTTGCGGCGAATCGGTGCAGCTCAAGCCGGCCACGGTCTGACAGCGTCGTCCGGGCCGGGTGCGCAATTGCGCACGGGGGCCGGGACCCAAACCACCAGCATTGATTGTTGATCCGATCGTCGCCCATACTGCCTTATCGAGAGGCTGCGGCGTATAGGTCCCGGCCCCCCATGCGCAATTGCGCACTCGGCCGGGACGACGGTGGGCACATGGACCGCGAATTCCTCACCGACCTGTTCGCCGATTTCGGCCCGGTCACGCTGCGCCGGATGTTCTCCGGCTACGGTATCTCGGCTGACGGCACCAATTTCGCGCTGGCCCTGCGGGCTGGGCTTTATTTCCGCGCCGACGATCAGACCATTCCGCAATTCGAGGCGGAAGGCTGCGGGCCGTTCCAATATCAGACACGGTCGAAGACCGTCACGGTGAACTCCTACTGGCAGCTGCCGGCACGGCTGTTCGACGATTCGGAAGAACTCGCGGTCTGGGCACGGTCGGCGCTCGGCGCCGCCCAGCGCGCCGCGCTGCGCAAGCGGCCGAGGAAACGAGCGGCTGCGCGAAAGCCGAAGGCGCCTGCGAAGAAGACTGCAGGCAAGAAAGCGGCGACCAAAAGAGCGGCAAAGAAAGCGGCCAAGACGACGAGTAGGCGCGCTACGAAGAAAAAGTCCTCATCCTAAGACAGCCACCTCCGTCCACATCATTGCGAGGAGCGATAGCGACGAAGCAATCCATGGGTCCGCATATGCGGTTAGGTGGATTGCTTCGCTTTGCTCGCAAATGACGATGGAGGCAGTTGAGCGACCAGATCACGCCACGCGGGTCTGGATCTCGGTGCTGTATTCCGGATCGGCCTCGCAGATCACACGGTTGCGGCCGGCGCGCTTGGCGGCATAGAGGCAGGCGTCGGCGCGCTCGATCAGCGAGTCCGTGTCGTCAGTCGGCTTCAGCATGGAGACGCCGACCGAGATCGTGACACGGCCGAGGATCTCGCCGGTTGACTTCTTCTTCAGCTCCTTGGCCATCACGGCGCGGCGGATGTGGTCGGCGACCGTCAGCGCCTGCCGCAGCGCCGTGTTGGGAAGCACCACGGCGAATTCCTCGCCGCCATAACGAGCGGTGATGTCCTGGCCCTTGATGTTCTGCTTCAGCGACTGTGCCACCAGCCGCAGCACCTGGTCGCCGGTGAGATGGCCGTAGGAGTCGTTGAACGATTTGAAGTGGTCGATGTCGAACATCAGGAGCGACAGCGGCTCGCCGCTGGCGAGCGCGGCCTGCACCGCCATGTCGATCGAGCGGTCGAAATATTTCCGGTTGCCGAGGCCGGTGAGCGGATCGGTCAGGCTCTCGGCACGGATCGCCTCGAGGCTGTGTTGCAGCTCGCTGATCTCCGACTTCGACAGCGCGAGCCGGCTCTCTAATGCCTGATTGGTCTCGCGCATCTCGCGCGTCGATTTTGCCAGGCTATCGACGATTGCCTTGATGTGATCGCGGGTGGTCGCGCTCGCAAGCTTATCGCTGGCACCGACGAGGCTGGCGTCATAGGTCGCGGACACGCCGAGCGCGTCGGTGATCAGCTTCATGACGGCGTCGATCTCGCCGATGACGCGCGCGCCGACCTTGTCGATGCGGTCGGAGGTCTTGATGTGCGAAAGGTAGGTTTCGTATATCTGTTCGAGATCGGATTCAGAGAGCTTGCCGCTGCGTGCCAGCGTCTCGTTGATGACCTTGTTGAGCGGCGCGTTGTATCCGGTCGCGTAGACATACCAGATTTCGTAGTTGCGGGGGACTGCGGTCTGGCGAAGCGAGCGGATCTGGCCAAGTGCGACTTCGGCAAAGGCCAACGTACGTTCGTGTTCGTCCAGCAGCTTGACCACTGTCACGTCCTCAATGCACGCAATGCCGATTAAACCCGGCAGCAATGACTAAACTATTGGGGCGAGGGTACGGGACGAGAGTGAAGGCAAGGTAAACAGTGGAACTTCGGGGAAGTCCGCTGCAACGACCATGCGGCGCGCCCGATCTTTGTCCGCCTTGAGCGCCACCTTCGGGCGCTTTTCGTTTGCTCGCGATTGCGATGCGCAAACTGCGCGCATTTGCTTCAAACGCCGGGGATCAGCGCGTGCGCCGGTCGCGGGTGGCAACAGAGGTTGGCTGGACTACCGCCGCTGGCGCGGCGGCATCGGAGCAGGCCTTATGCGCGTGCGCGCACAGGTCGCAGCAGGAAGGCGGGCAGGTGCGAATGATCGGCGGGCTCGTGGTCCACCTCGCGCTGCGGTCGCCGTGGCTCGGCACGCCCGATCGACGGCACGTGCGACGGAGCGGCCTGCGGAGCCGAATTACGGCCGTGGCGCGGTTCACGCTCCGGCTTCGCTGCGCGCTCCTCGCGGGGCTCCCGCTCGTGACGCGCTTCGCGCGGCTCGCGCTCACCGTGGCGCGCTTCACGCTCACGGCGCGGCTTGCGGCCGCCGCGGGCACCATCGCGCGAACCTTCGCGGCCACGCGAGCGGCGCGGCGCGGCGTCCTCGTCAGAGGCTTCGCTGTGAACGGTGTAGTCGCCCTCGGTGCGCGGAATCTGCTGGCCGATCAGCTTCTCGATCGCGGCCATCGACTTGCTGTCGAGCGGCGTGACGATGGAGATCGCGGTACCGGTCCGACCGGCGCGGCCGGTGCGGCCGATGCGATGGACGTAGTCGTCGGGGTGATGCGGCACATCGAAGTTGAAGACGTGGCTGACGGCGGGAATATCGAGACCGCGGGCGGCGACGTCGGAGGCCACCAGCAGGGGCAGCTCGCCCTTGCGGAATTGATCAAGCGCGGCCATGCGGGCGCTCTGGTCCATGTCGCCATGCAGGGCGCCGACGCTGAAGCCGTGCTTCTGCAGTGACTTGTGAAGGACGGCGACTTCGCGCTTGCGATTGCAGAAGATAATCGCGTTGTTGAGGTCCTTGGCGTCGCGTAGCAGGCGGCGGAGGATCTCGCGCTTCTCGTGCGGCTCGCGGCCGGCGGGCACCTGGGATTGGGTCACGGTCACCGCGGTCGTCGCGGGCTTGGAGACCTCGATCCGGGCCGGGTTGTGCAGGAAGGTCTCGGTGATGCGGCTGATTTCCGGCGGCATCGTCGCGGTGAAGAACAGGGTCTGCCGCGTGAACGGGACGAGCTTGCAAATGCGCTCGATGTCGGGAATGAAGCCCATGTCGAGCATGCGGTCGGCTTCGTCGATCACCAGCAGCTCGACGCCGGTGAGCAGCAGGCCGCCGCGTTCGGTGTGGTCGAGCAGGCGGCCGGGCGTTGCGATCAGGACATCGACGCCACGCATCAGCTTGGAGTCCTGGTCGCCGAACGAGACGCCGCCGATCAGCAGGGCGACGTTGAGCTTCTGGCCGGCGCCGTATTTGTCGAAGTTCTCCTTCACCTGCGCGGCGAGTTCGCGGGTCGGCTCGAGGATCAGGGTGCGCGGCATCCGTGCCCGGGCGCGGCCCTTCTCGAGGATCGTGAGCATTGGGAGAACGAAGGCAGCGGTCTTGCCGGTGCCGGTCTGGGCAATGCCGAGGACGTCGCGCCGGGCGAGAACGTGCGGGATTGCCTGTTCCTGGATGGGAGTGGGGTTGGTGTAACCGGTAGCCGCAACAGCGGCGAGGACCTTATCGGACAGGCCTAGATTGGAAAAAGACATTGAGCCTCTGGTCGAAACCGCCGTTCGGAATCGAAGGTAAAAGGCTGTCGCGTTCGGCCCCGAAACGGCTCGCTTTTCTATAAAGCTCGGGGGCTCTGACTAACGCTGACGGACGGCAAACCTGACGAATCGCGTTTCGATCCGAGGGCCGCGTTGCCTCGCAACATAGGGGCGAAACCGGTAAAGTCAATCTTGGAACCGGCCGGATAGCCGAAAAAGCTTAACGTTTTGACTGAAATACGCGTCTTTTTCGTCATTTGGCGGTCAAATGAATCACGACTCCCGCCCCGGACGGCGAGGCCACAGCGGGGGCTTCCGCGCTGTTTTTCATCCTGAATCCGCCGGGCGTCAGGCCTTCGGAAGCGCCGAATATCCGGTAGAAAGTGGCGAGGCTGCCGAACCCGCAGGTGAGGGCGATGTCGGCGATCGGCCGCGGCGGCTTCTCGCGAAGCAGCCTTCGGCTCTCGCTCAGGCGCCGGGCGGTGACGGTCTGCGAAAAGCTCGTCCCGGTCGCTTCGAACAAGACGTGCAGGTAGCGGACCGAGACGCCGAGCATGCCGGCGACCATCCCTGGCGACAGGCTTGGCCTGGCAAGATGGCGCGTGATCAGGCGGCGCGCGAGGCTGAGCCGGCCGACGCGCAGCGCCTGTTGCGCCCGGCGGCTGCCCGGCCTGATCACACTGCGCTCGATCAGCGCAAGGTCCGCCACGATCTTAACCAGCGCAGGAATGCAAGCGTTATCACCGGCCTCCGTCGCCTCCTTGAAGTCGGCGAGGCAAGCTTCGAGCAGCGGCGCCCAGCCGTGATTGCTGGTCGCCGCTGAGCCCTGACGGGCTGGCTTAGATGCCGGGATTTGATCCGCCCGCAGGTCCGCGGCATCGAGACAAATGCGCGTCGCGCCTCTAGCTAGCGTTTCCTGGCTGTGATCCCCGTGCTTACCGCGCATCGTGACTGATCCCTCGCCTCTGCATGAGAGCGCGCGTCGCCGGTAAGGAAATTTGCGGTGCCGAACCCGGACGAAGCGCCGCAGTGGTTCTGGCGAAACGGCCGGAAAATATCTTCTCAATGCGCGCAGGCTGATCACTTCGGTTCAACGAACGTCGGATCGCGCGGCGGTGTGAAGTTCAGGGAGGTGAAGGGCGCGCGGCCGAGCTACGGCAAATTGCGAGCGCGGTGTCCCGGCCGGTCCGGACGGGCGCTCAGGCCGTTTGTGCGCGATAGTCGCCCGGCGTCATGGATTCGGATGCATTGAAGAGGCGGTAGAACGTCGCAAGGCTCTCGAAGCCGCAGGCAAAGGCGACCTCGGCGATCGTCTGCCTGGGCTGCTCGCGGAGCAGGCGGCGGCTTTGTTCGAGCCGGAGCGCGGTGACGGTCTCCGAGAAGCTCATCTCGGTCTCCTCGAACAGGATGTGCAGATGACGGACCGAGATGCCGAGCAGGCCGGCAATCAGGGTTGGCGACAGCGCTGCACGCGCCAGATGGCGCCGGATCAGGCGCCGGGCCAGCGACAAATGGGCGGTTCGCAAGGCCTGCTGCGCGAGCCGGCTCTTCGGCCGCATGATGCCGCGCTCGATCAGCGCTATATGGGCCAGGGCCTGCACCGTCGGAGCCGTGCCCGCCGTCGCGGCATCGTTGCTTTCGATGAGGTCGCGGAAGCATGATTCCAGCAGAGCCCGCAGCGCGGTCTCATCCTGCAAGGGCCTGGGGACCAGTTCGCCGAGCTCGGCGCCCGACGGGACGATGTTCGCCACCGGGACCTTGATGATGCGCAGGTGGAAGCCGTCATCGTGCAGGGGGACAGTGCGATAGGGCAGGTCCGAATAGCTGGTCGCGAACATGCCGTCGCGAACGGAAAATTCATCGAGCCGCGCGCCGCCGAACCAGCCGCCGCCGCCAAGCTGCTGGTAGATGCACAGGCTGTTGCTGGCCGCGTCGGCGATGTCGCCCGTGCGCCGCTCGACACGGTACGGCGAGGCCCGTAGCTCGACCAGCCCGGCATCGCCGAGCTTGCGCAGCGAGAACTCGCCGAAGAAGTCGCGGCGCCGGTCGGCTTCCAGCTCGGCAGTGACGCCGAACAGCCCCTTGGCGCGAACCTCGCGCCAATAGTCGAAGCGATCCTTGGGATCGACTTGATCAGTAGACCATGTGTGCACGGAAAAGCCGTTGCGACGTGCGGAGAGCTCGAGCCGGATGGAGGTTCGAATCTATCACGCGGGCCGTAAAAAGAAACTTGACCTAAGACAAATCGGACCCCTCATTTCGGCCTGGCGTGGCCGGCCGGAATGGCCGTCCGCGGCCGGCCTTGAACCGGCCAAACGGCTGGTCCGACTATTAGGCGGCGGTCGCACGGGCGGCGCGTTTGTCGTGCAGGCGGGAAAACGGGATGAAGAGCTGGCTTTCGAGACTTTCGGCGATCCTTTGGGCGGTTGCATTTGTCGTATCGGCCGCACCGGCCCAGGCCGAAAAGCGCGTCGCGCTGGTGATCGGCAACAATGACTACAGGAACGTGCCCAGGCTGCAGAAGGCGGTCAACGACGCCCGCACCATGGGCGACACGCTGAAGCAGCTCGGCTTCAGCGTTATGGTGGCCGAGAACCTCAATCGGCAGGCGTTCTCCGAGACGCTGCTCGCGTTCGACCGCGCCGTGGAACCCGGCGATACAGCGTTCTTCTTCTATGCCGGCCACGGCTTCGAGATCGCCGGCCAGAATTTCCTGCTGCCGACCGACGTCCCGGCCGCGACCGAAGGCCAGGAGGAATTGGTGCGCGACGCCTCTGTTCTCGCCGACCGCATCGTCGAGCGCTTGCAGAACAAGAAGGCGCGGACCTCGATCCTGGTGTTCGACGCCTGCCGCAACAATCCGTTCGAGCGCGCCGGCACGCGCGCGGTCGCCGGCGGCGGTGGCCTCGCGCCGATGACGCAGCTGCCGGAGGGCGTGTTCTCGGTGTTTTCGGCGGGGCCGCGCCAGACCGCGCTCGACCGCCTTTCGAACGACGATGCCAATCCCAATTCGGTGTTCACGCGGACCTTCGCCAAGGAGCTGCTGCAGCCCGGCGAGAATCTCGTGCAGGTCGCGCAGCGCACGCGGCGCCTGGTCAGCGAGATGGCCGAGACCGTGAAGCACAAGCAGATCCCGGTCTATTTCGACCAGATGGTCGACGATGTCTTCCTGAACGGGATCGCAAAGGGGCAGGCCGAGGCGGTCAAGCCGTCCGCGCCGCCGCAGCAGGTGGCCGCGCTGCCGCCGGTCGCGGTGCCGAAGCTGCCGAAGGAGGATTCGATCAACGCGCCGATCGCGAGCTTCTCGCGGCACAATGGCGGCTGGACCGTGGTGTTCTCTATCGCCGATCCGACGCTCGGGATTTCCTGGCGGATCGGCGACAGCGGCGATTTCCGCGAAACCGGCTTCATCGACACGCTCGATCCGCGCACGCGCAAGCGGATGCCCAATCCGTCGGTCGAGCTGCCGGCCGATGCGCCGGCCGCCACGATCGAGATTCGCTATGTCGATACGCAAGGCATGATGCAGGGGCCGTTCCCGATCAAGTTCGATCCCGACGCCGCGCTGATCCGCGACCAGCGCAAGATCCTCGACATGACCGCGACCAGCTGGCTGTCATTCCGCGAGTTCAACGGGCTGCTGGTCTACTATACGCACCTGATGTCGTATCGCTGCGCGATCCGCGAGGTGCGCATCGGCATCGACACTGCGGTGCCGGACAAGGTCCTGAAGATGCCATCCTGCAATTCGCGCGATCCCAGCGCGATCCCGTCTGACGCGCAGCCCTATCTGAAGCTCGCGCCGCAGACCAGGGCGGTCTCGGTCGAGCTGACCTATCGCGACGGCAGCGTGTCGGAAATCAAGACCTTCAGGCGATAGCCTTGCATCCTTGTTGCCCGATCGATCCGCGTTACAATCTGGTTCTGAGGGGCGAGGCAGCGGTGAGGACGGCATCATGGATGCAGGCTATCCGGCAGGGCCGAACACGCGTCAGATCAGGGCGCGCTGCTGCGTGGTCGGTGGCGGGCCGGCCGGCATGATGCTTGGCTATCTGCTCGGACGCGCCGGGGTCGATGTCGTGGTGCTGGAGAAGCACGCCGACTTCTTCCGCGACTTCCGCGGCGATACCGTGCATCCGTCGACCCTGCAGGTGATGGACGAACTCGGCCTGATCGACGGCTTCCTGAAGCTGCCGCATCAGGACATCCGGACGCTCGACGGCATGTTCGGCGGCACCTCGGTGCGGATCGCCGACCTCCGCCGCCTCAGCGTCAAATACCCCTTCATCGCGATGATGCCACAGTGGGACTTCCTCAATTACCTGCGCGAGAGCGGCAAGCGCTTCCCCTCGCTGAAGGTGCTGATGAAGGCCGAGGCGACCGATCTGATCCGGCGCGGCGATGCTGTCGCAGGCGTGCACGCGAACACACCCGACGGCCCGGTCGAGATCGAGGCGGATCTGACCATCGGCTGCGACGGACGTCATTCGATCGTGCGCGAGCGCGCAGGCCTCGACGTCGAGGAGATCGGCGCGCCGATGGATGTGTTGTGGTTTCGCGTCGGGCGGCGTCCGGACGAGACCGAGAATTTGTTCGCCCGCGTCGAGCACGGCAAGATGATGGTGACGTTCGATCGCGGCGACTACTGGCAATGCGCCTATGTGATCGCCAAGGGCCAATACGAGGCGGTGAAGGCGAGGGGATTGCCGGCGCTGCTCGACGACGTGCTGCGGCTGGCGCCGATCCTCAAGGCCGGCATTGCCGATGTGAAGAGCTTTGACGACGTCAAGCTGCTCACGGTCGCGATCAATCGCTTGACGCGCTGGACCCGTCCCGGCCTGCTCTGCATCGGCGACGCCGCGCATGCGATGTCGCCGATCGGCGGCGTCGGCGTCAATCTCGCGGTGCAGGATGCCGTCGCGACCGCCAACATCCTGGCGGCGAAGCTCGTTCACGGCGTACCGTCGGAAGACGAGCTCGATGCGGTGCGACGGCGCCGCGAATTCCCGGTGCGCGTGACACAGCGCATGCAGGTGATCGCGCAGAACAACATCATCAGCGCCGCGCTGAAGGCCGGCGATCAGCCGGTGCCGTTGGCGCTGCGGTTGATCACGGCAATGCCATGGCTGCAGGGTCTCACCGCACGTATGGTCGCCGTCGGGGTGCGGCCGGAGCACGTGCATTCGCCGGCGGCGGGCTGAACGGCGCGCCGTGCGGCCGGAAGGAATTCATCAGGGATAACAGCTGCTTAATTCGATTGATGAAAGTTGCTCGACCGCAACAGGAAGACAAGATTCGAAATGCACGCGGGTGAATTCCGCTCCGGCACCTTCAGCGATTTTCTTTTGGTAAGGGTCTCTCTGGAAAAGCTGTGCCCATCAGACAACCTGGGGGGCTGCTGTGTTTCGTACCAAATTCATTGCCGTCCTGACTGCAACCACGGCGCTCGGCGTCAGCGCCGCATCGGCCGCCGACCTTGCCGCCCGTCCGTACACCAAGGCACCGGCCTATGTGGAAACGATCTACAACTGGGCCGGCTTCTACATCGGCGGGCACCTCGGCGGTGCCTGGACCAACGAGCAGTGGGTCAACAGCGCCAACACCTCGCCGTTCGGCGACCTCTCGCCGGGCCAGGGCTTCCGTCAGCGCGGCTCGGGTTTCATGGGCGGCGGTCAGATCGGCTACAACTGGCAGGCCAACAATTTCGTGTTCGGTGTCGAGGGCACGATCTCCGGGCTCGACAATTCCGGCCGCGTCACCAACACGGTGTTCGGCGTCGGCCGCGACGATCAGTTCAGCTGGCGCTCGAATGTCATGGCGACGATCGTCGGTCGTGCCGGCTACGCGATCCAGAACAACTTGCTCTATATCAAGGGCGGCTATGCCGGCGTGAACAACCGCCTGTCCGTCGTCGACAACCTTCCGCCGTCGACCGGCTCCGGCAGCCAGACTCATTGGGCCAGCGGCTGGACCGTCGGCGGTGGCTGAGAATACGGCATCACCCGCAACTGGACCATCGGCGTCGAATACAATTACGCGGCCTTCGAGCGTCAGGCCTATCAGCTCGCCGGCACCGCCGCAGGGACCTATACGTTCGATGCCAAGCCGCGCGACATTCAGTGGGCGGTGGTGCGCGTGAACTACAAGTTCGACGCGCCGGCCATCGCGCGCTACTGAACTACTCTGAGGCGAACAGGATGCGAGGGCCCCGGCGATGCGCCGGGGCTCTCGTGTTTCAGGGCGCTCGTGTTTTCAGGCCATCACCGAATAGCCGCCGTCGACGGGGATCGCGGTGCCGGTGACGAAGTCCGACGCGGGCGACGCCAGGAACACGGCGATGCCTGCGAAGTCGTCGATCGCCCCCCAGCGTGCCGCCGGCGTGCGAGCAAGCACGCGCTCGTGCAGCCCGGCCACCTGCTGGCGCGCGCCTTTGGTCAGGTCGGTATCGATCCAGCCGGGCAGGATGGCGTTGACCTGGATGTTGTCGGGAGCCCAGGCGTTGGCGCAGGCGCGGGTGTACTGCACGATGCCGCCCTTGCTCGCGGCATAGGCCGCGGCGAAGCTCGCACCGAAGATCGACATCATCGAGCCGATATTGATGATCTTGCCGTGGCCCGACGCCTTGAGCGCCGGATAGGCCGCCTTCGAGCACATGAACGCGCTGGTGAGGTTGGTATCGATCACCTTGCTCCACTCCTCCAGCTCGAGCTCGTGCGGAGGCTTGCGGATGCTCATGCCGGCGTTGTTGACGAGAATGTCGATCCGGCCGAGCTCGCGGACGACCCGTTCGACCATGGCCGCGACGGCAGCCTTGTCGGTCACGTCGGTTGCCACCGCGATCGCCTTGGCGCCGCGCTTGCCGAGATCCTCGACGGCGGCCTTTGACTTCGCCTCGTTGCGGCCGACCACGGCAACCGCCGCGCCGGCGTCCGCCAGGCCGCGCGCCATGCCAAGCCCGATGCCGCCATTGCCGCCGGTGACGATGGCGACCCGGCCCGAGAGATCAAACTGTCCGTTCTTCATTGTTGTTGTCCGCTGAGGTTTGAACCGGGCGCGAGAGTGCCCGATCGTCACGGCGCTGACCAGATCGGCCACAGCCGGTCCGCCCTGCGCCGGCGGGCTTGCGCGTGGGGCGATTTCCATGACGTTCGGGCAACAAAAAAGCCCCGGACAATGCCGGGGCTTTTGCTCTGCTATCTCAGCAGGGATCAGTACGCAGCTCAGTACTTGGCGACAACCGGACCGGTCCAGTTGAAGCGGTAGACCAGCGAGGTGCTGATGGTCTGGACAAGCGGCTTGAAGGTGATGTCGCGGCCGTTCGAGATGTTGGTGCCGTCGACCAGCTCCGAGATGTTCTTGTTGTCGTAGTAAGCGGCGCGATACTCTGTCTTCATGAACCAGCCCGGCGCGGTGATGCCGAAGATGTTCAGGTTGTTCTCGACGCCGCCGCCGACGAACCAGCCGCCGCGATCGAAGTCGTTGGTGTGCAGACCGGAGGGAAGCGCGCTTGCGGTGTTGAACAGCGTGGTGCCCTTCCAGTGCGAGCTGGAGTAACCGGCGTTGACGTAGGACAGGACGTTCGGCGCGATCAGGTAGCCGAGGCGCGCACCAGCCGCCCAGCTGTAGTCGTTCTTGATGTTGCCGGCGACGAACGGACCCTGATCCTGGATGGTGCCCTTCAGGCTGCCGAACTGACCGTCGGCGAACACGCCGATGACCCAGCTGTTGGCGGTCTGCCAGTCGTAACCGGCGCCGACGGTGCCGTACCAGCCGTCGCCGCCCTGGCGCTGGTTGAAGCCGAGGATCGGCGCACCCGTGACGGTCGACTGGACGCCCGTGTCGGCATCCCAGACGCCGCCGCCGCCACCGCCGAAGATGTAGAAGCCGGTCCAGCTCGGAGCGACCGGAACCGGGGCAGGAGCCTTGGTGTAGGGGCGGGCGGCCAGGTCGGCAGCCGACGCCGATGCCGTCATCGCAGCAACCGCGGTCAGAGCGAGCAAAATCTTCTTCATATCCAAATCCTCGACTAGCGTTCGATCAGGTCGCTCAGGGGAGTGCGCTGGCACCGATTCCCGAAACTCATGTTGGGACTATACGTGGTTCCGTTGGAAATGCTGTTGCTGGTGAGACACATCCGGCCGAAAACGAAGCCACTGGGGCTCTCCGAACGGGCAAAATGGCAACGGCCGCCCCGATCTGGGGGCGGCCGGAAATTCGTTTCAGATCAATCGGTTGGGCCTAGACGTCGAGCAGGTCGTCGCTGGCGAATTCGGCCTTGTCGGAAATGAAGGCGAAGCGGGCTTCGGCCTTGGTGCCCATCAGCCGCTCGACCGAGTCGGCGGTGCCCTCGCGATCGTCGGCCAGCAGCACCACGCGCAGCAGCGTGCGCTTGGCCGGATCCATCGTGGTTTCCTTGAGCTGCGTCGGGTTCATTTCACCGAGGCCTTTGAAGCGGCTGACCTCGACCTTGGCGTTGGCGTTGAACTCGCTCTTCAGCAATTGGTCCTTGTGCACGTCGTCGCGGGCATAAACCGACTTGGTGCCGTGGGTCAGCTTGTAGAGCGGCGGCACCGCCAGATAGAGGTGCCCCTGGTCGATCAACGGCCGCATCTGCCGATAGAAGAAGGTGATCAGCAGCGAAGCGATGTGCGCGCCGTCGACGTCGGCGTCGGTCATGATGATGATGCGCTGATAGCGCAGATCCTCTTCGCGGTAATGCGCGAGCATGCCGCAGCCGATCGCCTGCACGAGGTCGGAGAGTAGCGCGTTAGCCGTCAGCTTGTCCTTGCCGGCAGAGGCGACGTTGAGAATCTTGCCGCGCAGCGGCAATATTGCCTGGGTCTTGCGATCGCGCGCCTGCTTGGCGCTGCCGCCGGCCGAGTCACCTTCGACGATGAAGAGCTCGGAGCCTTCGGTACCGGCGTCGGAGCAATCGGCGAGCTTGCCGGGCAGGCGCAGCTTCTTGCCGGCGGTCTTGCGCGCGGTCTCCTTTTCCTGGCGGCGGCGCAGCCGCTCCTCGGCGCGATCGATCACGAAATCGAGCAGCCGGTTGGCCTGGTTCGGATTGCCCGACAACCAATGGTCGAACGGATCCTTCATCGCCTGTTCGACGATGCGCTGCGCTTCGGCGGTGGCGAGGCGGTCCTTCGTTTGGCCCTGGAATTCAGGCTCGCGCACGAACACCGAGAGCATGACGGCCGCGCCCACCATCACGTCTTCCGAGGTGATGGAGGCCGCACGCTTGCCCTGGCCCGCGCGTTCGGCGTGGTCCTTGAGGCCGCGCAACAATGCGCTGCGCAAGCCCGATTCGTGCGTACCGCCATCGGGCGTCGGCACCGTGTTGGTGTAGGACGACAGGAAGCCGTCGGCATCGGCCGTCCAGGCCACGGCCCATTCGCACGCGCCATGCGCGCCGCTGCGGCCGGATTTGCCGGAGAAGATATCCTGATGCACCAGCGTGTCGGCGTGGATCGCCGCGGCCAGATAGTCCTTCAGGCCGCCGGGGAAGTGGAACTTGGCTTCCGCCGGGACGTCTTCGACGCCCTTCAAGAGCTCCTGGTCGCAGTGCCAGCGAATCTCGACGCCGCCGAACAGATAGGCCTTCGAGCGCGTCATCTTGAACAGACGCTGCGGCTTGAAAGCCGCCTTGGCGCCGAAAATGTCGGTGTCCGGCTTGAAGCGGATGCGCGTGCCGCGGCGGTTGTTGACCTTGCCGAGGTCTTCGAGCTTGCCCTTGGGATGGCCGCGCTCGAAGGTCATGCGATGCAACTGACCGCTGCGCGCAACCTCGACCTCGAGCCGCGAGGAGAGGGCGTTGACCACGGAGACACCGACACCGTGCAGGCCGCCCGAGGTCTCGTAGACCTTGGAGTCGAACTTGCCGCCCGAGTGCAGCGTGCACATGATGACTTCGAGCGCCGACTTCTTCGGGAATTTCGGATGCGGGTCTACCGGAATGCCGCGGCCATTGTCGGTCACGGTCAGGAAGCCGTCGGCGGTCAGCTCCACGTCGATGAAGGTGGCGTGGCCCGCCAGCGCCTCATCCATGCAGTTGTCGATCACCTCGGCGAACAGGTGGTGCAGGGCCTTCTCGTCGGTGCCGCCGATATACATGCCAGGGCGCCGGCGGACCGGTTCCAGCCCCTCCAGCACCTCGATGTCAGCCGCCGTATAGCCGGCTTCGGCGCCTCCGGCGGATCGCGAAGCAGCCTTCGCCGGAGCGCGTCCCTTCGGTTCCGGGGCTCCGAACAGATCGTCGGCAGATTTACTTTTGGCGTTCGACTTCAATGATTTGGCCATGGTTCTTCAAGTGGCGCACCGGTCACGGCGCGGCGAATCGGTTGCTCTGACTATGCCACGGATGGGCTGCAAATGGGGACGGCCGCACCCTGGAGCCCGGCCATCCTCATAGATAGGAGACCGCGATTACGCCCGCGAGGTGCGGAATACAACGACCGTGAACAGGGCCATGGCGGCGACCACCAGCAGTGATCCGACGATCGGCGCCGCCTCGAACGACGGTCCCTTCAGCAGCACGGCGGCCACACCGGCCGGGAACAGGACGCCGCCGACGATATGCAGCCAGCCCTGGATTCTGGCGAGCAGCATGCTGCCCGCTTCCGGCACCAGCCGGTAGTAGAGGCCGAACAGGAACAGCAGTACGCCGCCGACCAGATTGAGATGCGCATGCGCCGGTCCCAACGTGAAGTCGTGATGGATACCCATGGCGATGCCCGCGAGCATTCCGAACAGCAGGACGAGAACGCTCACGCACATCATCAGCGATCCAATCATCCAGTAATTCCTTTTTCTTGTGAGGGAGATGCCAGCCTGGGCCTCAAGGGCCTTACGGGAAATCACGCTCGATCCCCGCCTTTGTGACTTGATGTCACGCAATCGGCTGGCTTACCTGTTCTTAGGCTGCGTGCTGCTAGAAAGATTCATTCGAGGTTCAACGGAGCGGGAAGGCACACGACGAGATGGAAGACCTTGCGCGGGCCCTGGCCGAATTTGTGCGCCACCACCAGGCCTGGGCCGCTCCGATCGTCATGCTGCTGGCGTTCGCTGAATCGCTCGCCTTCATTTCATTGCTGGTTCCGGCCTGGGGCGCGCTGGTCGCGATCGGCGCCCTGATCGGCGTCAGCGGGATCAGCTTCTGGCCGATCTGGATCGCGGGCGGCGTCGGCGCTGCACTCGGCGACTGGGTCTCCTACTGGTTCGGCTATCGCTACAAGGAGCAGGTCGCGCAGATGTGGCCGCTGTCGCGCTACCCGGAGATCCTGCCGCGGGGCGAGGCCTTCGTGAAGAGCTGGGGCGTGCCCAGCATCTTCATCGGCCGCTTCTTCGGTCCGCTGCGCGCCTCGGTGCCGCTTGCGGCCGGCATTTTCGAGATGTCGTACTGGCAATTCCAGATCGCCAATTTCGTCTCCGCCCTGGTCTGGTCGGCAGCGCTGCTGCTGTTCGGCGACGTCATCGCGCATGCCATCGAGTGGGTGTGGCGGGTGGTGTAGCAAGCTCCGGAATAAGGCCGACCTGCAGGGGTTAGGCGGGAGGGTAACCGCTCGCGCTGTCGGCATCGCGCGAGTATCGAAACGCTGATACAACCGCGCCCACCGGGCGCGAATTCATCGGGCGCAGTCTTACTGGGAAGGACAGCACATGGAATTGACACGACGTCATGCTCTCGCCGGCGCCGCCGGCATCGCCGCCGCACCGTTGCTATCAGCCGTTCCTGCGGCCGCTGTGGCGGCGGTCGCCGACAAGCAGGCGCCGAGCTTCTATCGCTACAAGGTCGGCGACATCCTCGTCACCGTGGTGTCCGACGGCAAGAACGTCTTCAAGCTGGAAGACTCCTTCATCCCCAATGCGAAGCGGGACGAGGTCAACGCGGCGCTGGAGAAGGCGTTCATGCCGCGGGACATGATGACGATCTGGTTCGCACCGCTGGTGCTCAACACCGGCGGCAAGCTGGTGGTGATCGACACCGGCAATGGCGCGCTGGCGAAGGCCAGCACGAAGGGCGCCAATGGCCTGTTCGCCGACAATTTCGTCGCCGCCGGCTTCGATCCCAAGAGTGTCGACATGGTCGTGATCTCGCACTTCCACGGCGACCACGTGAACGGCCTCTTGACCGCCGAAGGCACGCCGGCATTCCCCAATGCCGAGGTGCTGGTGCCGGCAACCGAATGGAAGTTCTGGATGGACGATGGCGAGATGAGCCGGGCGCCGGCCGGCCGCATGCAGGGCCTGTTCAAGAACAACCGCAATATCTTCGAAGCCGGCCTGAAGAAGAAGGTCACGCCCTACGAGTGGGGCAAGGAGATCGCGCCGGGCCTGACCTCGGTCGAGACCGTCGGCCACACGCCGGGCCACACCTCCTACGTGCTGGCCTCGGGCCCGGACAAGGTCTTCATCCAGTCCGACGTCACCAACAATCCGAACCTGTTCGCGACCAACCCCGGCTGGCATGCGTTCTTCGACCAGGACGGCGACGTGGCGGAGAAGACCCGCCGGCGCATCTACGACATGGTGGTTGCCGAGCGGCTCCAGGTGCAGGGCTTCCACTATCCGTTCCCGGGCCTCGGCAATGTGGTGAAGGACGGCAGCGGCTATCGCGTCGTGCCGGCACCGTGGAATCCGGCGATTTAAGGTGTCATTCCGGGGCGATGCGTAAGCATCGAACCCGGAATCTCGCGCCGCAACCTCCGGATTCCCCGATGCGCGATTGCGCATCTGAGGTTCGCGCGCAACGCGCGCCCCGGAATGACAAAAGCAACCTTGACGTCAAGCGGGCGCGGCCTTATAGCCGCGCACATGATCAACGCCGCGACCATCATCATTGCCCGCCGCCGCCGCATTTTCGCGGTATGGGCGGTCGCTCGCGTTTAAGACCATCGCCTCTGCCGCCGGACCTGATCCCGCGGCGCTCTCCTGAAAAAGACACGCGGTTCGATCTGGTGGCTCCTTCGTCATGCAGGAGCACCAATCATGTATACGCCACCGCCCTTCAAGCCTGACCGCGCCGCGAGCCTTGCCTTCGCGGAAGCGCGCGGTTTCGGCATGGCCTGCGCGTGGGACGGCGCCAAGCCGATCGCCTCCGCGCTCCCGTTCTATCTGACCTATGCCGCTGACGGGACACCGCAGGCGCTGTTTCATGTTGCCCGTCACAATCCGCTGGTAAAGCTGGCGGGCGGGTTGCCAAGTGGGGGGTCTTGGCTGCTGGCCGTCAACGGCGCGGATGCCTATGTGTCGGCGGACTGGTATGTGTCGCCCGACCAGGTGCCGACCTGGCTCTATCAGGCCGTGCATCTGACGGGGCCGGTGCGGACCCTGTCGGGTGAGGAACTTGCGCTTCAGGTCGATGCGCTGAGTGCGAAGTTCGAGGACCGGCTGCTGCCGAAGAAGCCGTGGATGTCAGGCAAGATGACAGCCGCGCGGCTCGATGCCATGAAGAAGGCGATCGTGGGCTTTGAGATGACGGTGGAAGAGGTGGAGGGCAGCTTCAAGCTGAACCAGCACAAATCCGAGACCGACTTTGCGGCGGTCGCAGCCCACCTTGGCGTGCAGGCGGATGCCGGCGCGCAACAGATCGCGCATCTGATGCGGCAGGCGCGGCCGGATGTCTTTGCAAACCAAACGAACGAGCTCGAAAGGAGCGTGCCATGACTCTCACCGACACCAATCCAAAGACCAAGAGCGGTGCGACCAAGGCCACCGTGTTCGTCGATGGCGCGTCCGGCACGACCGGCCTCGGCATCCAGGAGCGGCTGCTCTCGATCGGCGACGTCGCGGTGAAGCACATCGCCGAGGACAAGCGGAAGGACGCCGGCGCCAAGCGCGCGCTGATGGAGGAGGTGGATCTCGTGATCCTCTGCCTGCCTGACGAGGCCGCCAAGGAGACCGTGGCGCTGATCGACACAATGGGCAATGCCGCGCCGAAAGTGCTCGATGCCTCGACAGCCTATCGCGTTGCGCCCGACTGGGCTTACGGTTTCCCCGAGCTCGCGCCCGACCAGGCCGACAAGATCCGTAACGCGAACAAGGTCTCCAATCCGGGTTGCTATCCGACCGGCGCGATCGCGCTGCTGCGGCCGATCGTCGATGCCGGCCTGCTGCCGGCGGATTATCCCGTCACCGTCAACGCGGTGAGCGGTTATTCAGGCGGCGGCAAGTCGATGATCGCCAGCTTCGAGGACGGCTCGGCGCCGGCCTTCGAGCTCTACGGCCTCGGCTTCGAGCACAAGCACGTGCCGGAGATGCAGCTCTACTCGCATCTGACGCGAAGGCCGATCTTCATCCCGTCGGTCGGCAACTACCGGCAGGGCATGCTGGTTTCGGTGCCGCTGCAACTCGACGCACTGCCGGGCAAACCGACCGGCGCCGATTTGCAGGCGGTTCTGGCGAAATGGTACGCCGGCAGCAAATATGTCTCCGTGATGCCGCTGCAGAACGAGGCCGCCAAGGGCGGGCGGCTCGAGCCGGAGGCACTCAACGAGACCAACCAGCTCGAGCTCTATGTCTTCGCCAGCGACAAGCACCACCAGGCGGTGCTGGTCGCGCGGCTCGACAATCTGGGCAAGGGCGCCTCGGGTGCCGCGGTCCAGAACATGCGGCTGATGCTCGGGCTGGCCGACAGCTGACGGCGACGCGGATCGTGGACGACGCCACGCTGCAGTTCTATCGGCGCAATGCCGAGGCCTATGCCGGGTGGGCGAAAGCCCCGTCCACCCGGCTGATCGGCTTTCTGAAGCTGCTGCCGCCGGGCGGCGCGATCCTCGAACTCGGTTGCGGCGCCGGCAATCATGCCGCTGTCATGCTCGCCGAAGGCTTTGTGCTGCGTGCGACCGACGGGTCGCCCGAGATGGCCGAGGTCGCGGCGCGCCGCATCAATCATCCCGTCGAGGCGATGCTGTTCGATGAGCTCGAGGACCGCGAAGCCTATGACGGCGTCTGGGCCAGCGCCTGCCTGCTGCATGTGCCGCGCGACGAATTGGCCGGCATCCTCGGCCGCATCCATCGGGCGCTGAAACCCGGTGGCGTTTTCTACGCGAGCTACAAGATCGGCCATGGCGATGGCCGCGACAGCATCGGCCGCTACTACAATTATCCCGCGGCAGACTGGCTCGCTGCGACCTACGCCGCGTCAGGGGCGTGGACGCAAGTCTCGTCCGACACCAGCGAGATCAAGAGCTTTGACGAGGCGCCCGCGACGATGCTGCACATCGTGGTGCGCAAGGGCTGCTAGTTGATGCCGCGCCGGCGCGGCTGTCGCCGCAACCGGGGGGAATATTTGGATCAGACGACCTTGAAGATCGCGAGCGCCAGCACGGCCTGGGCTAGGAAGCCGACCGTGAAGGCCAGGGTGCGGAACACCGGCAGGCCGAGCGTGTACACGATCAGGTGGGCGACGCGGGCCCAGAAATAGACGGCGCAGGCGAGCACGGTCCATTTGGTGGAATAGTCGGCCGCGTTGAGGATCAGGACCAGCGGCGCGAAGATCACGAGGTTCTCGACCGCGTTGTCATGGGCGAACATCAGCCGGTTGGCCCATTCCGCGTGCGGCTTGTCGTTGCGCGAGGGGTTGCCCATGGCGCCGGAGAGGCCGCGCACCTGGCAGCGGTTGATGATGTAGGGGATCCACAAGAGCCCGGTCAGGATCACCGTCAGCGACAGCCAGAACAGTTCGCGCGTCATCGTCTCCCCCTCACGTGAATTCGATTCCCGACCGTCGGGACCGTCTGTTTATAGCTGAGCGGGAGACTTGGCGCTACGCGAAGACTTGATGCTACGCGAACACCTGACGCTATGCGCGCACGCGGACATAGCTGCCCGGGGCGTCCTCGAGCACCTGCGTGCCGTCGGAGCCGACCATGCGCGCCGGGACCGTCTCCGGATCATGGCTTTCCAGCCAGCCGCGCCAGTCGGGCCACCACGAGCCCTTGTGCTCCTCGGCGCCCTTCAGCCAGTCGGCGAGCTTCATGTCCTTGATGTTGTCGTTGGTCCAGTACTGGTACTTCTTCGACGCGGGCGGATTGACGACGCCGGCGATATGGCCGGAGCCGGACAGCACATATCTCACCGGGCCGCCGAAGAACTGCGAACCGTAGAGCACCGATTCCGCCGGCGCGATGTGATCCTCGCGTGCGGCGAGGTTGTAGACGGGCACCTTCACCTTCGACAGATCGAGCAGCGTGTTGTCCAGCACCATGGTGCCGGTCGACAGGCGGTTCTCCAGATAGCAGTTGCGCAGGTAGTAGGAGTGGTTCGACGACGGCATCCGCGTCGCGTCCGAATTCCAGTGCAGCAGGTCGAACGAGGAGGGCGTCTGGCCCTTCAGATAATTGTTCACGACATACGACCAGATCAGGTCGTTTGAGCGCAGCATGTTGAAGGCCATCGCCATCTTGCTGCCCTCGAGCACGCCGGATTCCTGCATGTCGCGTTCGAGCGCCGAGATCTGGTCTTCGTCGACGAACACCAGGAGATCGCCGGCATGGGTGAAGTCGACCTGCGCGGCAAAGAACGTCGCCGACGTCACGCGCTGGCGGCGCTTCTCGGCGAGATAGGCGAGCGTCGAGGCGAGCAGGGTGCCGCCGACGCAATAGCCGGCGGTGTGCACCTTCATCTCGCCGGTGACCTTCTCGATGACGTCCATCGCCGTGAGCGGGCCTTCGGTCATGTAGTCGGCCCAGGTCTTCTTGCCGAGCTCCCTGTCCGGATTGACCCAGGAGATCACGAACACCGTGATGCCCTGGTCGACGCACCATTTGACGTAGGATTTCTCGGGGCGCAGATCGAGGATGTAGAACTTGTTGATCCAGGGCGGCACGATCAGCAGCGGCGTGCGCAGCACGCTCTCGGTCGCCGGCGAATACTGGATCAGCTGCATCAGCTCGTTCTGGAAGATCACCTTGCCCGGCGTCGTCGCCATGTTGACGCCGACCTCGAGATTGCTCGAGTCAGACTGGCGGATCCGCAGCGTGCCGTGGCCGGCCTCGATATCCTCGGCCAGCATCTTCATGCCGCGCACCAGATTGTCGCCATTGGTCTCGACGGTGGCGCGCAGCACCTCCGGATTGGTCAGCACGAAATTCGACGGCGCCAGCGCGTTGGTGATCTGCTGGACGTAGAATTCGGCCTTCTTGCGCGTATGGGGATCGATCCCGTCGGCGTCATGGACCAGCTGCTGCGCCCATTTCGCGGTCAGCAAATAGAGCTGCAGGATGAAGTCGAAGAACTGGTTCGACTTCCATTCCGGATCCTGGAAGCGCTTGTCGCGCGGGGCCGGGGCGATCGCCGGTTTGGCATCGGCTTCGCCGGCCATGCGGCGCACCGCCGAGCCCCAGAGATCGAGATAGTCCTTGCCGAGCTGCATCTGCAGCGACGAGGCGCGTTCCTTGTCGGACAGCCAGTATTCGGCGATCACGCTGAAGGTCTTGATGACCTCACCGAGCTCATTCGGCGGCTTGTCGCGGACTTCTCCCGTCTGGCGCGGCTTGAGATAGGCTGCCAGCGCCTGGCCGCTGCTCTCCATCGCCCGCGCGATGTTCATGGCGAAGGCTTCGGCGTTGAATTTCGGGGTGGCCTGGGTGTCGGTACTAACGTTGCTCATCTGAGGTACAATATCGCGTCGTTTGGAGGGCGTCATCGCGCGGTGCGGCAATGGAAATCAGTCAAAATCCGATGTTTCGCTCTGTTGCGGTGCGAGAAAAAATCTTTGTTTAGTCATATTGAAGCCTCAGGGGTCGCTTTTGGTGTTCCCGCTTTAAGCGTTTCGGGCGACAATGGTTTGAAACGCTAAAGTCGGAATTAACGCAGCGGGGACGCTGCAAGGCTCGTACCAGTGCGACCCGTGTCGGCAACGTGCGACGTGCGCGCTAGCTTGTTGGGGACAATTCGGCGCATGCCGATCGATCGAATGAACAGGGGGCTCGCGGCCGCAGTGCTGCTCGCGTCGTTGGTGGCGCTGGGCGGGTGCTCGAGCACGATCGCCGATATGACGATGCCGGCCGATGCGCCGGCGCGCGAGAAGGACGCCGGCGGCTACCTGCCGGTCCATGATCTTCCGCCCGACCGCGCCGACCCGACGATCAAGCCGGCCGATCAGGCCAAGATCGAGCAGGAGCTGATTGCCGCGCGCGCGCGGCAGGCCTCGACGGCCGCCCAAAGCGGGAAGTAGCGCCCGACAAACGGCCGATCAGCGCTGGCGCCGCCCGGTGTCCGTGCTAAAAGAAACCCAGTTCAACCGCAGATCCGGCCGCAGCCCCCAGATCGCGCGCCTGAATTCGCTCTAAGTCATTGATTCAGTGCGATTTCTGTCAGAGGCCGAGCCGGCTTCCGCAAACTGGACCAAGGGGGTCGATTCTGGCATCGCGGTTGTCGGAGCAAGGGTCCCATGGAAGATTTTTACCGCATTCGCCGTCTGCCGCCTTACGTCTTTGAGAAGGTCAACCAGGCCAAGGCGGCCGCGCGCAACGCCGGGGCCGACATCATCGACATGGGCATGGGGAACCCAGACCTGCCGACCCCGCCGCATGTGATCGAGAAGCTCAAGGAGACGCTGGGCAAGCCGCGGACCGACCGCTACTCGGCCTCGCGCGGCATCAACGGCCTGCGCAAGGCCCAGGCCGCCTATTATGCGCGCCGCTTCGGCGTCAAGCTCAACCCCGACACCCAGGTGGTCGCGACGCTCGGCTCGAAGGAGGGGTTTGCCAACGTCGCGCAGGCGATCACGGCGCCCGGCGACGTCGTGCTGTGCCCCAATCCGAGCTACCCGATCCATGCCTTCGGCTTCCTGATGGCGGGCGGCGTGATCCGCTCGGTGCCCTCGGAGCCGACGCCGCAGTTCTTCGAGGCGGTCGAGCGGGCGATCATCCATTCGATCCCGAAGCCGATCGCGCTGATCGTCTGCTATCCGTCGAACCCGACCGCCTATGTCGCGGACCTCGACTTCTACAAGGACCTCGTCGCGTTCGCGAAGAAGCACGACATCTTCATCCTGTCCGATCTCGCCTACGCCGAGGTCTATTTCGACGAGAACAATCCGCCGCCATCGGTGCTGCAGGTGCCCGGCGCGATCGACGTCACCGTCGAGTTCACCTCGATGTCGAAGACGTTCTCGATGGCCGGCTGGCGCATGGGCTTTGCGGTCGGCAATGAGCGGATCATCGCGGCGCTGGCGCGGGTCAAATCCTACCTCGATTACGGCGCGTTCACGCCGGTCCAGGTGGCGGCGACCGCGGCGCTGAACGGTCCCGACGACTGCATCCGCGAGATGCGCGACACCTACCGCAAGCGCCGCGATGCGCTGGTCGAGTCATTCGGCCGCGCCGGCTGGGACATTCCGCCGCCGCAGGCCTCGATGTTCGCCTGGGCGCCGCTGCCCAAGGCGTTCGAGGCGGTCGGCAGCATGCAGTTCGCGACCCTGATGGTGGAGAAATCCGGCGTCGTGGTGTCGCCCGGCGTGGCGTTCGGCGAGCATGGCGAGGGCTATGTCCGCATTGCGATGGTGGAGAACGAGCAGCGCATCCGGCAGGCCGCGCGCGGCGTGCGCCGCTTCCTTGAAAGCGGCATCGAAACGTTGCACAACGTCGTTCCTCTCGCCAACCGACGCTAATCCTTCCAGGTTGCTCAATCTCCAGGTTCCTTAAATCCATGGTCGCACCCCTGAACGTGGGCATAGCGGGGCTCGGCACCGTCGGTGCCGATGTCGTCCGCCTCATCGAAACGCAAGGACGGGCGCTGGCCGAGCGCAGCGGGCGCGGCGTTCGCGTCGTCGCGGTCACGGCGCGCTCGAAAGCCAAGAAGCGCGGCCTCGACCTGCGCGGCATCGCCTGGGCGAAGAGCCCCGAGGCGCTCGCCGAAGATCCCAATATCGACTGCTTCGTCGAATTGATGGGCGGCGCCGGAGATCCCGCGCTGTCCGCGATCGAGACCGCGCTGAAGGCCGGCAAGTCGGTCGTCACCGCCAACAAGGCGCTGATCGCCAAGCATGGACTGCGTCTCGCCGCTTCTGCCGAGAAGCACGGCGGCGCGCTGAATTTCGAGGCGGCGGTCGGTGCGGCGATCCCGGTCATCAAGACGCTGCGCGAGGGCCTCGCGGGCACCAGCGTCAACCGCGTCTACGGCATCCTCAACGGCACCTGCAATTACATCCTGACCCGGATGGAGCAGGAGGGCCTGTCGTTCGAGGAGTGTCTGAAGGACGCCCAGCGTCTCGGCTATGCCGAAGCCAACCCGTCGTTCGACGTCGATGGTCACGACACCGCGCAGAAGCTCGCAATCCTGGCGAGCCTCGCCTTCGGAACCAAGGTTGCGGAAAGCGCGGTTTATGTCGAAGGCATCTCCTCGATCACACCGGAAGACCTCAAGGCCGCCGCGGAACTCGGTTACCGCGTCAAGCTGCTCGGTGTTGCCGTGCGCACGGCAAAGGGCATTGAGCAGCGCGTGCACCCGACCATGGTGCCGAAATCATCCTCGATCGCGCAGGTGATGGGCGTCACCAATGCGGTCGCGATCGACGGCGAGGGGATTCCGCCGATCACGCTGGTTGGACCCGGCGCCGGCGGCGGCGCGACGGCTTCGGCCGTGGTCGCCGACATCGCCGACGTCGCTCGCGGCATCCGTGCCAAGCCGTTCGGACGCCCGGTGGATCGGTTGCGCGACACCACCAAGGCGCCGATGGAACGCCATGAAGGTGGCTATTATATCCGCCTGATGGCGCGCGATCTTGCAGGCACTGCCGCAACAATCGCCACCCGGCTGGCGGAACAGAAGATATCTCTGGAGTCCATCGTGCAACGGCACCCGGATGGCGTCGATGTGAACGGCGCGGCCAAAAAACCTTCACCGGTCCCGGTCATTCTGATTACCTATGCGACCAGCGAGGATGCCGTGCATCGTGCGCTGGCCGCAGTGCAACGCGATAAGGTCATCAGTGGCCGGCCGCAGGTGATCCGGATCGAGAAAAACTAGCGCATGGCCTGAACGGGTCGGGCGTGAGACGATTGATGCGGGCAGGCTGGCCTGTCCCCGAGGCTTAAGGAGTACGCCGATGTCGACCCATATTTCCGTTCCGCCGCAGATGCTGCTCGAGCGCATCCTGACGCTCGAAATCGTGCGCGTGACGGAGCGCGCGGCAGTGTCGGCCGCGCGGCTGCGCGGCCACGGCCAGGAGAAGGCCGCCGACAAGGCCGCGGTCGACGCGATGCGGCGCGAGCTCAACAAGCTGCCGATCGAGGGCACCATCGTGATCGGCGAGGGCGAGCGCGACGAGGCGCCGATGCTGTTCATCGGCGAGAAGGTCGGCCTCAATGCCGGCCCCAAGGTCGACATCGCGGTCGACCCGCTCGAAGGCACCACGCTGTGCGCCAAGAACATGCCGGGCTCGATCGCCACGATGGCGATGGCCGACGGCGGCACGCTGCTGCACGCGCCCGACGTCTACATGCAGAAGATCGCGATCGGCCCGGGCTACGCCAAGAACGTGATCGAGCTCGACGCGCCACCGGCCGACAACGTCCGCCGGCTCGCCAAGGCCAAGGGCGTCGACCCCAGCGCAATCAACGTGCTGGTGCTCGACCGTCCGCGCCATGCCGACATCATCAACAGCGTGCGTTCAACCGGCGCTGCCGTGCAGCTGATTACCGACGGCGACGTCGCCGGCGTCATTCACTGTGCCAAACCCGATGAGACCGGCGTCGACATGTATATCGGCACCGGCGGCGCGCCCGAGGGCGTGCTCGCGGCAGTCGCGCTACGCTGCATCGGCGGCCAGATGCAGTGCCGCCTGATCCTCGACACCGAGGAGAAGCGCGAGCGCGCGCACAAGATGGGCGTCACCGATCCGAAGATGATCTACGGCATCGAGGACATGGCCAAGGGCGACTGCCTGTTCGCCGCCACCGGCGTCACCACCGGCTCGCTGCTGACCGGCGTGAAGTTCAAGAAGGACGTAATCGAGACCGAGACGGTCGTGATGCGCTCGGTCACCGGCACTGTGCGCTACATCAAGGCGGAGCATCGGCAGCTCGAGAAATTCCACCTGGACTAGGCAACGTCATTCCGGGGCGTCCGAAGGACGAACCACAGATGCGCAATTGCGCATCGGGGAATCTCGAGGTTCCGGGTCTGGTGCTACGCACCATCCCGGAACGACGGGATAAATAACAACAAGAAAAAGGGAGACGCGCATGTCCGATCTGTCCGGGGTCAAGGCGCTGGTATTCGACGTGTTCGGGACCGTGGTTGACTGGCGCACCAGCCTGATCGACGACTTCACCAAATGGGGCGAGACGCGCGGTATCAAGGCCGATTGGACCGCGCTGGTCGATGGCTGGCGCGCGGTCTATGCGGCCTCGATGGACGAGGTGCGCAAGAACCCGCAGAACGGCTACGTCATCCTGGACGTATTGCACCGCCGCTCGCTGGAAAAACTCGTCGCGCAGTTCGGCATCAAGGGGCTGAGTGAGGCCGATTTGCAGCATCTGACGCTGGGCTGGCATCGCCTGCACGCGTGGCCCGACAGCGTCGCCGGTCTGACCCGGCTGAAGACCAAATACATCATCTCACCGCTGTCCAACGGCAACGTCGCGCTGCTCACCAACATGGCGAAGTTCGCGGGCCTGCCGTGGGATCTCGTGATGTCGGCCGAACTGTTCGAGCACTACAAGCCCGATCCGGAAACCTATCTCGGCGCCGCGAAGCTGCTCTGCCTGCCGCCGGAGCAGGTGATGATGGTCGCCGCGCACAATTACGACCTGAAGCACGCGCAGAAGCTCGGCCTGAAGACCGCCTTCGTGGCGCGTCCGACCGAATACGGTCCGCTGCAGAAGTACGATTTCGAGGCCACCGGCGAGTGGGACATCGTGGCCAAGGATTTCGGGGAAATCGCCAGCCGAATGGGCTGCTAGAACTGGTCCACAAATCATCGAAGCGTTACGATTCCTGCCTGATTGGGAAGGGCTCATGACGCTGCACGCATCCGCACTGCCCGTCGAGGCGCCACAGGCGTTCCTCGGCGTGACGCGGTCGCTGACCGGAAAACTCTGGCGCGACCGGCTGGATCCGCGCGGGGCGGCGCGGGCGCTCGCGATCGTGCAGCGCTATCAATTGCCGGAAATGCTGGCGCGCGTGCTGGCGGGGCGCGACGTCGGGATCGACGAGGTTCCCGACTTTCTCGACCCGACCATCCGCAAGCTGATGCCGGATCCTCACACGGTCACCGAGATGGAGCATGCCGCCAAGCGCATCGCGGATGCCGCGGTGCGCGGCGAGAAGGTTGCGATCTTCGGCGACTATGATGTCGACGGTGCGACTTCGGCCGCGCTGCTGACCTGGCATCTGCGCCACTGCGGGCTGGACCCGCTGATCCACATTCCCGACCGCATTTTCGAAGGCTACGGACCGAACGTCGACGCCGTGCGCGCGCTGGCGGCGAAGGGCGCGACGCTGCTCGTCACGGTCGATTGCGGCACCACCAGCATCGAGCCGCTGGCGGAAGCGAAGAAGCTCGGGATGTCGGTCGTCGTGATCGATCATCACCAGACCGGCGATGAGTTGCCCGAGGTCGACGCGCTGGTGAATCCGAACCGGCCCGACGATCTCTCCGGGCTCGGCCATCTCGCTGCGGTCGGCCTCGTGCTGGTGACCTTGGTCGCGGTGAATCGCGAGCTGCGCCAGCGCGGCTTCTGGACCGGCGAGATGCCGGAGCCGGACCTGCTCAGCGTGCTGCATCACGTCGCGCTCGGCACCGTCGCCGACGTCGCGCCGCTGATCGGGCTCAACCGGGCCTTCGTCGCCAAGGGCCTGATCGCGATGCGACGCCGCGATCATGTCGGCCACACCGCGTTGATGGACGTCGCGCGGCTGAACGGCCCGCCGGAGGCCTGGCATCTCGGCTTCATGCTGGGACCGCGCATCAATGCCGGCGGGCGCATCGGGCGCGCCGATCTCGGCGTGCGGCTATTGCTCGAAGGCGATATCTCGGAAGCTGCGCGGATCGCGGCCGAGCTCGATCGCCTCAATGCCGAGCGGCGCGTGATCGAGCAGGCGGCCGAGGCACAGGCCGAGGCCGAGGCGCTGGCCTCGCTCGGGCTCGAGGACAAGGGCGCTGTCATCGTCACCGCGGCGGAAGGCTGGCATCCGGGCGTGGTTGGGCTTGTGGCGGCGCGGCTGAAGGAGAAGTTCGCGCGTCCCGCGTTTGCGATCGCGCTGGAGCCCGGCGGCATCGGCACCGGATCGGGCCGCTCGATCGGCGGCGTCGATCTCGGCAAGGCGGTGCGGCAGGCGGTGCACGACGGCCTTCTGATGAAGGGCGGCGGGCACGCGATGGCGGCCGGCGTCACGCTGCGCAAGGAGAAGCTCGCCGAATTCCGCGCTTACATGGAGAGCGCGCTGGCGGCCGACGTCGCCAATTCGCGCCACGAGAACGAGCTGTTCATCGATGGCGCCGTGAGCGCGCGCGCGGTGACGCCGGAGTTCGCCGCGACACTCAATCGCGCTGGCCCGTTCGGCAGCGCCAATCCGGAGCCGGTGATCGCGCTGCCGTCGCATCAGCTGGTCTATGCCGACGAGGTCGGGCAGGCGCATCTGCGGCTGCGCTTCAAGTCCGGCGACGGCTCGATCGTCAACGGCATCGCATTCCGTTCCGTCGGACAGAAGCTCGGCAGCGCCTTGACGCAAAATCGCGGCCAGCAATTGCACGTGGCGGGCTCTCTTGCGGTCGACCGTTGGCAAGGCACCGAACGTGTGCAATTCCGTGTCCTCGACGTCGCGGTGCCGGATCAGGGCCCGACGGTGATCCGATAAGAAACGTTGGGAGAGGACATGTCAGGACAGGTTGAAGGCAAGGTCGCGCTGGTGACCGGCGGCGCATCGGGCATTGGCGAGGCCATCGTCGAATTGCTCGCGCAGGAAGGCGCGACCGTTATTGCGACCGATATCGATGAGTTGAGGGGACCCGAGCTCGCTGCGCGGCTCACCAAGGCCGGGCGGAACGTGACCTTCTTGCCGCAGGACGTTACCAGCGAGGAGCGCTGGATCGAGATCATCAGTGAGATCGGCAAGCGCCATGGTCGCCTCGATATCATGGTCTCGAATGCCGGCATCGGCATCGGAGCGCCCTCGATTGTCGAGATGTCGCTCGCGGACTGGCGTCGCCAGACCGCCATCAATATCGACGGCGTATTCTTGTCGGTGAAGCACTCGCTGCCGCTGATGCGCAAGCACGGCGGCGGCTCCATCATCATGATGTCGTCGCTGGCCGGCCTGCGCGGTGCGGCGACCCTTTCCGGCTACAGCGCCACCAAGGGCGCGGTCCGGTTGTTCGCCAAGTCGATCGCGATGGAGTGCGCGCAGGTGAACGACGGCATCCGCGTCAACTCGGTGCATCCCGGCATCATCGACACGCCGATATGGGGCAAGATCCCGACCGGCGCGACGGGCGCCGGCCAGAACGCGCCGATCGATCCGGAGGAGCGGGCAAGGTTCGCCACGCCACTCGGCCGCGCCGGCCAGGCCATCGAGATCGCCCAGGGCGTGCTCTATCTCGCTTCGGACGCGTCGCGTTACGTCACAGGCAGCGAGCTTGTGATCGACGGCGGCATGAATGCCGGCGGCGTGGTGCGGCAGCCTGCGAGCCGGTAGGAGCGAACTGTCGTACCGCATGAGCGGAGCGATGTGCGGGAAATGCGTCCCCGGGTATCGCTTTCGCTCACCCGGGCTACGCAGGTCGCATGATGCCTAAAGCATGATCCGGAAAAGTGCGAAGCGGTTTTCCGAAAAGATCATGCTCAAACAAAGAGCTAAAGCGCGATGACGATTCAACCTAATCTCATCGCGCTTTAGCCGCCTTGCCGTAACCGCGCCAGCACCTTGAGCCCGCCGTAACCGTCGGCGGGCAACAGGCCCATCTTGATCTGATAATCCTTGATCGCCTTCATGGTGTCGTTGCCGACGCGGCCGTCGGTGCCGCCGGTGTCGAAGCCGGCCTTGGTCAGCCGCGTCTGCATCTCCTGCACCTCGGCGAGCGTCAGCGCGCGCTCCGAGCCCGGGAAGGGTTGGATGAAGGGCGGCCCGCCGAGGCAGCGATCGCCGAGATGGCAGATCGCCAGCGCGTAGTTCATGGATGGGTTGTAGCTCTTCACCGAATTGAAGTTCGGACCGAGCAGGAAGGCCGGGCCACCGGCGACCGGGATCCACAGTTGCGCTGATGCGTTCGGCTGCGGAAACGGCTGGCCGTCGGCTCTGACGACGCCGGCGCTGGCCCAGGCCGCATAGGTGCGGCTGCCGCTGGCGCCGCCGCCGGGCGCGCGGACCTCGTAGCCCCAATGCTCGCCGCGGTGCCACTTGCCGCGGTTGACGAGATATTTCGCGGTCGAGCCCAGCGCGTCGTCGGGCCGGCCGAACGGCGAGACCTTGCCGTCGCCGTCATAGTCGAAGCCGACATTGAGCCAGACTTCCGGCATCCACTGCGAATGACCCATCGCGCCGGCCCAGGAGCCGTTCATTTCCTGAGGCGTGCTCCAGCCGCGCTGCACGATCTTCATCGCGTTGATCAGTTCGGTCTCCCAATAGGCCTTGCGGCGCGGCTCGTTCCAGGCGAGCGCCGCCAGCGAGGGAAACACTGGCGTCATGTGGTTCTGCTGCACCAGCGGATCGCCATAGGCGGATTCGACGCCCCACAGCGCGAGCAGCGTGCCGCGCTCGACGCCGAAGTCGCGCTCGATCCGGCCGAACAGCGCCTCGTTCTTCTTCAGCGCCTCGCGGCCGTGGATGATGCGCCAGTCGGAGACGCGGCGATTGATGTACTGCCAGATCTGCTCGTGGAATTCAGGCTGGTTGCGCATCTGCCTGAAAACGCTCATGTCGGGCTCAATCCGCCCCATGCAGCGATTCCACGTCGCCTCCGAAATGCCTTTTGCGAGCGCGCGGGTGCGAAAATTGTCGCGCCACTGGTCGAAGCCGGGAGGGGCGGCCGCCAGCGCGGCGAGCGGATTGGCCAGCACCACGCCCGCCGCGAGCCCCGCTTTCAGAACGGCGCGGCGGGCAGGGGATTTTGGAGAATCAGGCTGTTTCATACGTCCAGTCTAGCGGCGCTTCCCGGATGGGCCAAAACCCATGATGCCGCAAGAAATCGGCAGGATCCACACAGGGGATGCGCCGTCGAGCGTCCGCTCAGTCACGCAGCGCAGGCATCGCGGCAACGGAGCGCGACGTCACTTGGTATAGTGTTCGACAATAGAGATACGGGTTCCCTCAAAGGGACCCTCGGCGGTCTCTGCGTCGATCAATTGACCCTCCAGTGTATAGGTCGTGCCGACGCCGACGCCGGAAAGCGAATTGCCATCCGCGCTGATCGCGACGCGAAAGACAGCTCGTTGGTTGCCGATGTGCTTCCCGCCGGCATCGAACTTGAAGGCGTGCCAAGTCGCCTGGAATTCGCGTTCGCCGGTCTGCACCCAGGCGCCGTGAGAGGGGCTCATCACCGGCGATCGATCGGTCGTTCGGACCGACGTGCCATCGGAAGTGAACGTCACCAGCGCATACCCTCGGGAGGGCGGTCGGGTAAAGGTGACACGCCACGTACCGACGATGGCGGGCGTGGCTTTTGCGGATATCGACGGACGCTCCTGGGCGCCTGCGCCGTCATGAATGGAACAGCTCACGATCGCCGACGCCATGGCAACCCCAAGAATGTGCATTGCTCTTTTGGCCATCGTCCCCTCCAATGGGCTGGGGTACGAGGGCAAGCTAAGCGCAACCGTCCGGCCGCGCTTGATCATTCCCTGATTTTTTTCTGACAAAGCCCTGTGGCCTGCTAAGCTGTCTCGCTTCGAGTCCGAACAGGCGACGGGCTTCCATGCGGTACCGCTTCGGGAATTGCGTTCTGTCCCCCGACAGTAGGGAGCTGATGCGGGGCCCGAACCTTGTCGTCCTGGCACCACAGGTTTTCGATCTACTCGTCTACCTGATCCGCCATCGCGAGCGAATGGTCAGCAAGGACGAACTCATCAACGCCATTTGGGGCGGTCGCGCCGTTTCCGATGCGGCTCTGACCACACGGGTTTACGTGGCCCGTACCGCTATCGGCGACAGTGGACGGAAGCAGAAATACATCAAGACCCTCGCGCGGCGTGGTGTCCGGTTTGTCGGGCAAGTTGAGGAAATCCGCGCGTCGCCGAACGACCGATCACCAACCGGACTTGTCGCCTCTCGCGGATCGCCACGAGGAGAAACGGACGGGCCATCGATCTGCGTTTTCGCCTTCACGCACACCTATCCGGATCGCGGTTCCGTGGCGCTAGGAGAGTTGGTGTCGGAGCAGGTGCGTATCGAGCTGACGAGAAGGCGCTGGCTGAAGGTCGCGGCTGCTGTGGAAGGAGAACAGAATTTCGTCGGGACGCCGGCAATCGCAGCACCTCGCGCGCAGGACTGCCGTTATAGGCTCCGTGGAAGCGTCAACCACCACATCAGCGGGCGATGCCGGGTCTCGGCCGAGGTGGTGGAGACCTGGAGCGGCGTCAACATTTGGGGCGAGAGATACGATACAAGCGGTGCCGACGGGCTTAGAAGCCAACGCTTGATCGCCGACGCCATCGCGCGCGGCGCGGCAGCCGAGATCCTCGCCCGCGAGCTATCGCGCGCGCTCGGTACCAAACCGGACGACCTCGGAGCGTGGGAGGCGTACCAGCTCGGCATCTGGCACATGTCGGGGTGCAACTCGAATGCAATCGATGCCGCGCAGCATCTTTTCCAGCAGTCGGTCGATCTCGACCCGCACTTCTCATCGGCTCATTCCGCGCTGGCGTGGGCGCACATGATGGCAGCATCCATCTATAGCAAGGTCACAGTCGCCGCCGGATGCGAGCTCGCGCGGCCGCTCGTGATGCGAGCAATTGCACTTGATGACGCCGATCCCGAGCCCCGGGCGCGCCTCGCGTTACTGAGTTTCCTCAATGGCGATGTCGAGAGCGCCATCGAAGAGGCCGAGACCGTGCTGGCGGTGAAACCGGATTGCGCGAGTGCGCTCGGCGTGAGAGGCGCTGCGTACATCGCGGCCGGCCACCGCGCTCAGGGACGGAATTCGATACGCATGTTCTTGCGGCTAAGCCCAAATGATCCGGTCCGGCCCGTGCGGCTCACACAACTTGCGACCTCACACTACCTCGATGGCGACTATGAGGAGGCGGCGCGAATAGCGAAGCACACAACACAGCGGTTCCCACAGCATCCGTATGCGTATCGCTGGCTGGCTGCCGCGCAGGGTCAGCTCGGCCGGGTGGAGGAGGCCAGCGCTGCCCTCGAAGCCCTGCGAACAAGATGGCCGAACTCCTTTGAAATGTACGTTGCCCGACAACCTCCGTCCTATTGCATCGGCGAATTCAAGCCTATGTTGGCAGGGCTGCAGAAAGCTCACTTGAGCATTTGAGTTCGCGGGCGCTCGCCCAACGTTTTGGAAGACCGCTACAGTCCGCGCTAGCTATCCTGCAAATCCGTCGCGGTCTTTGACAGCCACTGCCGGACAATTTGCTCCGATTTGGCGTCGAGGCTGCCGGCAAGCCGGCGTTCCTGGGCCTGGGCGATCTGCCGGCATTTCTCCAGCAGCGCGGTTCCATGGCTGGTCAACGTCCATTGCAGCACCCGGCCGTGGACGGGGTGCGGCGTCTTGCCGATGGCGCCGTCGCGCTCGAGGTTGCGGATGATCACGCTCACGGTCTGCGGCGTCAGCAGCGCGACGCGGGCCAGATCGGCGCCTGAGAGCCCCGGATAGGCTTTCAGCATCGTCAGCACGACGAATTGCGGAGAGGTGACGCCGAGCCGTCCCAGCTGGCGCTCCATCGACAGCCGCGAGGCAGCGTGGGCTTGGCGCAGCAGATAGGCAAGATAGCCCTGCTCGCCGCGCTTGCCTTCGCCCGGCGCCGGAACGGAAGGGGCGAGCAGGACGTCGCTGGTACTCGATCCCGCATTCGCTGCGGCCCTTCGGTCGGCGGCTTTTTCGACCGGACGCCGCTCGGCGGTGCCGGATTTGCCTCGGTTCTGCATTGCCGCCATGTCGCGTGCTGTCGCCTTTGCCGATGTCCGCATCTTGCCGATGATATCAGAGCTCTGATAATATCTCATTACACTGATAACACGAGGCCAGGCCAATGTCACATGCCCGCAAGGAATACACCGACTTCGAGAAGCTCGCGCCCGACGTCTTCGCCGCGGTGCGCGCGCTCGGCCAGTTCGCGGCGAAGGCCGGCCTCGACAAGCAGCTGCTCGAACTCGTCAAGCTGCGCGCCTCGCAGATCAATGGCTGCGCGTTCTGCGTGCAGTATCACATCCTGCAGGGCGAGAGCCTCGGCGTGCCCGCCGACAAGCTGAACCTCGTCGTGGTGTGGCGCGAGGCGCCGCAGTTCACGCCGCGCGAGCGCGCCGCGCTGGCCTGGACCGAAGCGTTGACGACCCTGCCGAACGGCGTCAGCGACGAGGTCTATGCGCAGGCCGCCGCTGAATTCTCCGAGCAGGAGCTGACTTACCTGACCTCGGCGATCGCATCGATCAATGTCTGGAACCGGTTCGGCGCGGCCTATCGCTGGACGCCGCCGCCGCGCCGGCAGCGTGCGGACGCGGCGGCTTCGTAACGTCGAGACGGAACGGCAACTGACAGGGAGAAAAACAATGACCTCGATGGCAATGACATCGTCTCTTCCATTCGCGCGTCCGCCGCGGCCGGTCGCGCTGGCCGTGATCGCGGGACTGGCCTCCGCCTTCGTGATCGGCAAGGCAGTGCCGACCCCGATGGACGCGATCTCTTCTGTGATCGCGCCGCTGTGCGCCAGCGCCAATGCGGCGTCACCGCTCGACAAGGTCGAGGTCATCAGCTCGCACGCGCTGCCCAATGTGGCGGGCAAGCGTGTCACGGTGGTGCGCGTGTTCTATGGTCCCGGCGGCTTCACGCCGCCGCACCGCCATTCCGGTTCGGTGACGGCCTACATCACCAAGGGGGAAATCCGCTCCCAGCTCGGCGGCGGGCCGGTCGAGACTTTCAAGGTCGGCCAGTCCTTCTTCGAGCCGCCGGGCTCGACCCACATGGTCTCGGCCAATGCGAGCACCACGGAGCCGGCGGAGCTGATCGCGGTGTTCGTGGCCGACGAGGGCGCGCAGCTGACCACGATGCTCGAGTAGCGATCGGTTGAGCGCTCGTTCTGCAAGACGTGCGCATTGGACCAGTTTAATGCTCAGTTCGCCTGAAACTGGACCTTGCACGCAACGGGGCGTGTCGATTGATTGCACGACACGTTGCGGCGACGGTTGCCGACGAGGGACAAATCGATGATCAGTCTGAAGGGGCTCTCTGCCTTCCCGATAACGCCTTCGAACCGGGATGGGCGGGTCGATGCGGGTGCGCTCCGTGCCTTGCTCGACCCCTTGATTGCGGCGAAGGTGGATTCGGTCGGGCTGCTGGGCAGTACCGGCTCGTACCCGTATTTCAGCCGCGATGAGCGGCGGCGCGCCGTGCAGGCGGCGACCGCCTTGGCGGACGGCAACACACCAATACTGGTTGGCATCGGCGCACTGCGCACCGACGATGCGGTGCGGCTGGCTCAAGACGCGCGTGATGCCGGCGCGACGGCAGGGCTGTTGGCGGCGGTTTCCTATACGCCGCTGACCGATGACGAGGTCTTTGAGCATTTTCAAACCGTGGCCCGCGAGAGCGGATTGCCGATCTGCATCTATGACAATCCCGGAACGACTCATTTTCAATTCACGCCGGCCCTCATCGGCCGTCTGAGCCTGGTCGAGGGAATCGTCGCGGTGAAAAGTCCGGCGCTGGATGCTTCGACCGTGGCGGGCCATCTCAGGGAATTGCGGGCTGTGGTTCCGGACGGCGTTGCGCTGGGTTACAGCGCCGACTGGAATTGCACCGAGGCGCTGCTGGCGGGCGGAGACACCTGGTACAGCGTTCTCGCAGGAATCTTCCCGAAGGTCTGCGTGGACATCGTTCGCGCTGCGACGAGCGGCGATGCGGCCCGGGCGCGAGAGCTCAACGCGCGTCTGCAGCCGATTTGGGATCTGTTCAGGACATATTCCAGTCTGCGTGTTGTCTACGCACTTGCCAATCTCAGAGGGGTCTGCACGGCCGAGCCTCCACGTCCGATATTGCCGCTGCCCGCGGACGCTCAGAGGCGCGTCAAGGAGACGTTGGCTGCGATGGAGATCGACTGATCGCAACTACGGCGGAGGGCGCTAGAGCATGATCCGGAAAAGTGCGAAGCGGTTTTCCGGAAAGATCATGCTTAAACGACGAGCTAGAGCGCGATGACGATTCAACCTGATCTTATCGCGCTTTAGATGCCGGCGCGCGCCAGCGGATCGCGGCCGAACCGGTTATCACCCTTCGATCCCGGCAGCACGCTCAGCGTTGCGACGAGCGCCAGATAGGGGATCCAGTATTTGACGTGCAGCGCGGCGGCGAGGTGGGGAATGGCGAGGATCGTCAGCGCCCACCAGCCCGACACGTTGAGGTCGTGCAGCCGCTTCACTAGGATCGCCGCGAACGGCCACAATGACAGCATGAGCAGCAAACGCAGGACGGACAGGTCGTCGGCGGGCGGGCTGCTGTCGTAATACCGTGGACCGGGGTCGAGCCTTACGCCGATGCGAATGACGAGCATGTCGACCAGCACGAGGCCGAAAAACCCCAGGCTGAATTCCTGCCGACTGATGCGGCCCTTCACCGAGAGAAAAAACCAGCTGAAGGTCGAAAGCATGCTTGTTTGTGGTCCGGCCTGAATGGGCATCTGATAGGGACTTGCGTCCGATGGTCAAAGCGGGACAGGTTCCCGCGGTTTGCTGCTTCCATCATGATCATTCAAGCTGGCAATTGTCGCCGCGACATGGCGCGCATCGATGCGATTCCGAATGGAACCTGCGGTGGGCGTTGCACAATTTCGGAATAATGGAATAGTGCCGCTGATTTGCCCGGCGTGTCAAGTTGTCGTGTCGAACGATGGCAGCCGCCGGCTACTTTGCATGGGGTTGTTTTTCGATATTTTGGCAGTGCGCCCCGAACCGGTGTCCCTTTCGCTCGACAACACTCTAATTGCCGCCGCCTTCCTGGGTGTCGATGCGATGCAAGACGTCGTCGGGCAGGGCATGGGCCACGGCGGCTGCAAGCCCGGGCTCCGGTCCGATCTCGCGGCCGCGGCCGCGGATCAGCCTCTCATAGGCCGACACCAGCGTGGTGTAGGGATTGACCCACAGCCAGCCATCGCGCGTGAACAGCTGGACGTCGAAATGCAGATGCCGCGATGTGCCGTTGGGGTGGTCGAGATAGTTCGAGACCACGCCGATCTTCTCGCCCTCGCTGACGCGGCGTCCGTTGAGCAGGCCGTCGGCATCCATCACTGACGGGTTCATGTGCATGTAGCGGAAGCGGACGTGCTCGGTGCGGGTGTTGACCTGCAACGTCGCGGCCTGCTGTTGCGCCGAGCGGATCACGATACTGTCGCGCACCGCAACGACCGCCTGCTGCTTGGGATCGCAACCATCCTTGCTGTCGGCCGGACACGCGCCGGGGCGGATGTCCTGGCCCTGATGGCCGTAGCCGCTGGCGCATTGGCCGACCTCGAAGCTGCGCGCCTCGCAGAAATTGTCTTGCCAGGGATACGTGTCGATGGCCGCGCCGGGTTTGCGCTTGGCGAAGGATTGCGAGTGCGCGAAGGCCGGCGCCTTCTCGAGCGGAAAGCGGATCTGCGAATAGACGGTGAAGTCGGCGTGGCCGCCTTGTTGCCTGCGGCCGCCGCTGCCCGCGACGATGTCGCCGCTCGGGTGGTAGGTGAAGTCGGCGGATTGCACGGCCGGCCGCTCGGCGATGTCGGAGGCGACGTCGCTGCGCGGCCGTGACGGCTGGCCGCCGGCGATGCGCAAGGCCTTCAGAAATCGCTCGGCGACCGGATAGGCCTCGCGGCAGGCCAGCCGCTTCGGCCGCGGCGCGCTGTCGAGGCACTGGATCGACAGGACATAGGGAATCCCGAAGCGGGTGAAGGCGTAGCGGACATAGCCCTCGCGAATGAAGCGGCGCAGGTCCGGAAACTGCGCGGCCAGCGTCTTGACCGGCTCGCCCTTGCCGCCGAGCCGGTCGGCGAGGTCGTAGACCAGGATCGAGCCGGAAATCTGCACCTCGACCGGCTTTGCAAATGTCCGCTGCGGCAGGCCGTCGCCGGCGCCGGAGTCGAGCGAGAACACGGCATCGTAGCCCGACGCACCGGCATGGAAGAAATCGACCGCGCGGAAATCGGCCTGGTAGCGCGCGATCGACAGGCTGTCCGGCGCACCGTTTTGCCGCGCGTCGAGATAGCTTGCGGGGTCGAACGGCAGCAGCACCGGGATCGGGCTCTGCGCGATGCCGGGAAACAGCGGCGCTGTCACCGCGTTCAACTGCACCAGCGCAGGCGTCGCCCGCGGATCGGTGGCGGCGACGCGGCGCTGGCCGGCGAAAGTGAAGCCGGCGGCGATGGCCGGGCGGCTGCCGATCTCTTGCCGCAGCTGGTCGAGCACGGCACGCCATTCGACCCGCATGGCCGAGATCGATGGCGTTCGGAATTCGTCGGCATGGGCGCCGGGAAGAGGCGAGAGCAGGGCTGCCAGCCAGCAACTGACGAAGCTGACCACCTTCCTGTTCACTGCACACCCCGGGCTCATGTCTGATCGCCCGAGAGACTAAAGCAAGTTCCGGAAAAGTGTGTAGCGGTTTTCGGTAAAGTTGATGCTTAACCAACAAGTTGAGGCGCGGTGACGATTCATTTCAAATCCCACCGCGCGTCAGCGCTTAGTCCTTGGCGCGTTCGACGTAGGAACCGTCTTCGGTCATGACCACGATGCGCGTGCCCGTGGTGATGTGCGGCGGCACGCCGGTGCGCAGGCCGTTGGACAGCATGGCCGGCTTGTAGGACGAGGAGGCGGTCTGGCCCTTGGTCACGGGCTCGGTCTCGACCACTTCCAGCGTCACGCGCTGCGGCAGCTGGATCGCGACCGGGTTGCCCTCGTGCATCGAGAGCTTCACGGTCATGTTCTCCTGCAGATACGGCGCGGACGAGCCGACGATCTCCTTGGAGACCTGGACCTGGTCGTAGTTGTCGTTGTTCATGAAGTGGAAGCCGTCGCCATCTTCATAGAGGTAGTTGTAGTTGTGGTCCTCGACGGTGGCCTTCTCGACCTGGTCGGTGGTCTTGTAGCGCTCCGAGACCTTCACGCCGTCGCCGATGCGGCGCATTTCGATCTGGCTGACCGGGGTGCCCTTGCCGGGATGAATGTTCTCGGCGGACAGGACCACATAGAGCTTGCCGTCCTGCTCGATGACGTTGCCCTTGCGGATGGAACTGGCGATGACTTTCAAAGGTGTTTTCCTGAATTTGAGAGCCTAAGGGCGCCAACCGGATCGGCAGCCCCTCGGCCATGGCGGCGATTTCGGGCTGCAACATACTGATTTGTCCCTGAGATGCCAGTCTTTTGCGGCCGGATTCGCAAGGTTGCCAACCGTCCCGGTCGTCCCGATCGGCCCTATTTTGGGGCCGGATCGGGCGTTTTCAGTGCGGTCCGGTTGTGCTCGGCAAAGCTCGCGGGAACCGAGAATGTCCCGGTTTTCAGATCGTAGAGGCAGCGCCAATCCTCGACCCAGGGGAACGGCGTTTCCTCCCCTGGATGTCGAACGACAGGCCGATCACGGTTAGCGGGCCAGTGCTGGCGCATCGAGGCGTAGTTGTCCTCGAGCCCCTTGATCAGACAAGGCCGAGACACACACGCAGGGCTGTTCCGCGTAACCAACCGGCCATGGGGCTCATCCGTTTCAGCGAATCTGCGGATGGGACGCGCGAGCCGTCGTTCAGGTTCAGCCATGCGCGCATGGACAAGGTGCACGTCTTTCGACAAGAAGGGATCAGCCTCGCTGCGTTGCGCGGAGGCTCAGGCTGTGTAGGCTTATGAACTTGTGTGGAATCAATCGGTTGCGCAGGACTGTTGAGTGCGGATGGCGGCTCGTTGATGTTGAATCCATGAGGATGCTCTGGCGATGACAGCTCATGACCGGCCGTCGCCCTGGTGGACGCCGCAGCGCTATGCCGACCGCAGGCCGTTCTTGCAGGCGCGGACGGCGATCACGCGAGCGGTGCGCGCCTGGTTCGAGGAGCAGGGATTTGCCGAGGTCGAGACCGCGATCCTGCAGATCTCGCCGGGCAACGAGACCCATCTGCACGCCCCCCGCACCGAGCTCAGGCACGCCGATGGCTCACATGCGCCGCGCTATCTGCGCACCTCGCCGGAGTTCGCCTGCAAGAAGCTGCTCGCGGCCGGCGAGCCGAAGATTTACGAGTTCGCGCGGGTGTTCCGCGACCGCGAGCGCGGCGACCTGCATCTGCCCGAATTCACCATGCTGGAATGGTACCGCGCCAATGCCGGCTATGACGCCATCATGGCCGACACGATCGTCGTGATCGCCCATGCGGCGCAGGCGACCGGGATCGGGCGGTTTTCATTCCGTAGCAGGATGGCCGATCCCTTTGCCGAGCCGGAGCTGCTGACGGTCGCGGCAGGTTTCGAGCGCTTCGCCGGCATCGATCTCCTGGCGACGATCTCAGGCGGCGAAGGCGACCGCGAAGCGCTGGCGTCGGCTGCAGCAGCGCGGGTGCGGGTTGCAGATGACGACACCTGGTCCGATATCTTCAGCAAGGTGCTGGTCGAGCATGTCGAGCCTCATCTGGGACAGGGCCGTCTGACGGTGCTGTTCGAATATCCGTCGCCAGAGGCCGCGCTGGCGCGCACCAAGGCCGGCGATCTTGATGTCGCCGAGCGTTTCGAGGTCTATGCCTGCGGCGTCGAGCTCGCCAACGGCTTCGGCGAGCTGACCGACGCGGCCGAGCAGCGCCATCGTTTCACCGCAGCGATGGACGAGAAGGCCCGCCGTTATGGCGAGCGCTATCCGCTGGACGACGATTTCCTTGCCGCGGTCGGCCAGATGCCGGAGGCCAGCGGCGTCGCGCTCGGCTTCGACCGGCTGGTAATGCTGGCCAGCGGCGCGCCACGAATTGATCAAGTGGTCTGGACACCGCCTGCGGGAGAGACATGAACAGGATCGATCCAAAACTGGCGGCGACGCTGCGACAGCCGCGCGAGCTGGTCGATGCCGGGCTCGCGCCGGTCGCAGCACTGGCCGAGCTCGAGCAGGTCGCTGCGCGCTACGCGGTCGCGGTGACGCCGGAGCTCGCCGCGCTGATTGACCCGGCCGATCCCACCGACCCGATCGCGCGGCAGTTCATCCCGAGCGCCGACGAACTCGTCGAGCAGCCGGGCGAGAACGCCGATCCGATCGGCGACGATGCGCATTCGCCGGTCGCCGGAATCGTGCATCGCTATCCCGATCGGGTGTTGTTCAAGCTCGTCCATGTCTGCGCGGTGTATTGCCGGTTCTGTTTCCGGCGCGAAATGGTTGGGCCGGGAAAGGCCTCGGCCTTGTCCGATGACGCCTACCGCGCGGCGCTGGATTACATCCGCAGCCATCCGGAGATCTGGGAAGTCATCCTGACCGGCGGCGATCCCTTGATGCTATCGCCGCGCAGGCTGACCGAGATCATGGCCGATCTCGCCGACATCGATCATGTGAAGATCGTCCGCCTCCACACTCGTGTTCCGATCGCCGATCCGGGCCGTATCAGTCCCGAGATGATCGCGGCACTGCGGGTCGAAGGCGCGACCACCTGGATTGCGATCCACGCCAACCATCCGCGTGAGCTGAGCAACAATGCCCGCGCGGCGTGCGCGCGCCTTGCCGACGCCGGCATTCCCTTGGTGAGCCAGTCCGTCCTGCTGCGCGGCATCAATGACGATGCTGCGACGCTCGAGGCGCTGATGCGCGGCTTCGTCGAGTGCCGGATCAAGCCCTATTATCTGCATCACGGCGACCTTGCGCCCGGCACAGCGCATTTGCGCACCACGATCGAAGCCGGGCAGGAACTGATGCGGGCGTTGCGCGGGCGTGTGTCCGGACTTTGTCAGCCGGATTATGTGCTCGACATCCCCGGCGGCCACGGCAAGGCGCCGATCGGCCCGAGCTATTTGTCGCAGCCGCCTTCCCGCGAACGTGAAGATCCGATGGAACGGCGCTACCGTATCGTCGATTATTGCGGCGACGTTCATCTTTACCCGCCGCAATCCTGAGGCGGCGATGAGCGGGGCCGGGGACGGACGGCAGGAGCCGCCCGAGGACGGGGGCAACCGCAGCATCGAAAATGCTGTGATGTTCGGCTTCTTTGTGGTGCTGGTCGCCGCGGGAATCTGGCTCCTTGGCACGATGGCCGATATACGGAAGGTACAGGATTGCGCAGCGCAGGGGCGACGCAACTGTGCTACCGTCGAGGCGCCGGAACGGGCGCGATAGGGTTGAGAAGCGGAGACGCGAGATGCGGAAGACAGTTTTGTTGATGGCTCTGATGATGGTTGCGGCCGGAGCGCCCCAGCTTGGCACGTCCCCGGCATGGGCGCAGCAACAGGGCGGATCGTCCTCCATGCAGAAGGGCGGGACGGTCCCGGAGGCGCCGATCGGACATCGTCAGCCGCGCCGCGGCGACGTTGGCAGTGAGAAGAATATCAGCGATCCGAACAGTCAGGCCAACAAGGAAGACGCGGCGCTCGACAGGAAGATCAAGAGCATCTGCCGCGGTTGCTAAACCCACGCAGCTGACCGGCGAGGCGCGATATCCGCCCCGCCGGCAACGTTCAATCCGTTCGGCCGCGTCAGGCCGAACGCTCCTGCAGGCCGTCACGCTGTACCCTGCGCCTTGCGTCGACAGCATCGGCCAGCTGCTTCAACACGTCTGCCGTCGTCCCGAGGTCGATGCAGCCATCCGTGATGCTCTGGCCGTAGGTCAGCGCCTTGCCCGGCACGACGTCCTGGCGTCCCGCAACAAGGTTGCTCTCGATCATCACGCCGATGATGCGCTGTTCGCCGCCTGCGACCTGGCGCGCGATGTCGGCGGCAACCGCCGGCTGGTTCTCCGGCTTCTTGCTGCTGTTAGCGTGGCTGGTGTCGATCATCAGCCGCGCTGCGACACCGGCGCGGCCGAGCTCGGCGGCGGCAGCATCGACGCTCGCGGCATCATAGTTCGGCGCCCGGCCTCCACGCAGGATGACGTGGCAGTCTTCATTGCCGCTGGTGGCGGCGATCGCCGAACGGCCGCCCTTGGTGACCGCCATGAAATGATGCGGGTGCGAGGCCGACTTCACCGCGTCCGCCGCGATCCGCACGCCGCCGTCGGTGCTGTTCTTGAAGCCGACCGGGCAGGACAGGCCGGAAGCCAGCTCGCGATGGATCTGGCTCTCGGTGGTGCGCGCGCCGATCGCGGCCCAGGAGACCAGATCGGCGATGTATTGCGGCGTCGTCATGTCGAGGAATTCGGTGCCGGCCGGCAGGCCGAGATTGTTCACTGCCGACAGCACGTTGCGGGCGAGCCGCAGGCCCTTGTTGATGTCGAAGCTGCCGTCGAGATCGGGATCGTTGATCAGCCCCTTCCAGCCGACGGTGGTGCGCGGCTTCTCGAAATAGACCCGCATCACGATCTCGAGGCGGTCGGCGAGCTGTTCGCGCAGGCTGGCGAGGCGCTCGGCGTAATCGACGGCCGCCGCGGGATCGTGGATGGAGCAGGGGCCGACGACGACCAGCAGGCGGTCATCGGTGCCGTTCAGGATCGCGTGGACGGCGTTGCGGGCGCCCATCACCACCCGGGTCGCCGTCAGGGTGCGCGGGACCTCCCGCATCACCTCTTCGGGCGTACTGAGCTCTTTCAATTCCTTGATGCGAAGATCGTCTGTCGTACTCAACACGGCTGGCTCCTTTGGAGTTCGGGACCTGCCGGCACACAAAAAAGCCGCCAGGTCTGGCGGCTTGTTTTGGACGTTTGCTGCAATTCTTCAGATTGAGCGCGATCCTCCTGCCGCCAGCGAGCTGTCGTAGCTAAAGTACCAAAAATAGCTGGTGGCGACGGTGATCATGGGCGGCTCTATAGCGTAGGGATTTGGGGCTGTCACCCCCCAAATGCAAGTCCTCCGCGGTTCGGCGTCAGGTGTTGCGCGCCGCCAACGCCATGCCGATCAGGGTCGCGCCGCCGAACATCAGATTGAGGCCGACGAGGAGGCCGATCGCCCACCCCGCGGATTCCGGCAAGCCCGCGATGATGAAGAAGGCGATCACGATGTCCATCAGGCCGGCGATCAGCAGCCACGACCAGCGTCCCGACAATTCGCGGCGGTGCTCCAGCGCGTACATGACGGTGGCGACGCCCTCGGCGACGAAGTAGGCGCCGACCACGATGGTGAGCGTCAGCACGCCCTGCATCGGACGGGCGAGCAGCACCATGCCGGCCAGCACGGCGAGCGCGGCCGAAATCAGCGACCACCAGAAGCCCGGCATGTTGCGCGCCCAGAACGTCACGATCAGCCCGCCGATGCCTGAGATCAGGAACATCCAGCCGAGGAAGATGGTGACGGCGAGGCTCGCGAAGGTCGGCACGATCATCGCGGCGATGCCGAGGATCACCAGCAGGATGCCTTCGAACAGGAACGCCTTCCAGTGCGCCTTCACCGCGGCCTGCATTTCCGATCGCAGCTTGTCGAGGTCGTTGGACAGGGTCATCGCGGCTCTCCGGATCTGCGCGTGTGCAGTCTATCCTAACCGGTTACAAATGGTCAGCCCGTCAGTTGCGGCAGCAATAGCGGTGCGCTCATCTTTCCGCATGGCGGTTTTCGACAGCCAGAATTCTTGGCACAAGCCTGGCCGCCAGATATCGCGAGGCGCGCGGCGACAGATGCAGGATGTCGGCCGACACCAGATCGTTTGCGCTGGTCCCGACCCTCGTCAGACATCCGTCCGCGTTGCACAGCTCATCATAGGGCGACAGATATTCGATCCCGAGATCGGCGGCGATCTGCCCAACCCTGCCGTCAGTCTGCTTGGTCGATCGCACATCGTGGCTGCGTTCCGGGATCAATGCATGATGGCGCAGGAAATATTGCACCGTCAGATGGGGCACCGTGTCGGTCCAGACCGGGACAGGGCCGACCAGGATGACACGGGCGGCGCCGGCCTGTCTGAGGGCGGCAATCGTCGGGCGGAGATCGTCGGTGGTGGGTTCTCTGCTCCACGCCAGGTGCAGGAGCACGACATCGGGGTGCGAGTGGGCAACCGCAGCAACGATGTGGCGGTTGGTTTGAACACAAAACGGAATGACCTCGGCCTGCGCGGTGAAGAGCGGCGGGCAGGAATTGACGGTGAACTGGGCTAACCCGAATTGATCGCCCTGGACTTGGCGCAGCCCGGCGGCAAGCATGCCGGCGGTCGAATCGCCCCAGACGAAAACAAGCGGGCGCTTGCTGGCGTCGACGCAACTCGGATCAAACACGGGATCGGCGGAAGCGGAGATGTGGCATTCGCCGTATCTCAGGAAGTCCCTGGATACGATCATGGCGCCGGCTTCGCGAACGATCGCCGGAAGCCGAAAGGCAAAGCCGTCGACGATCGCCAACGCTCCCACCGATGCAACGGCCACCATCGATGCCGCAAGGACTGGCGCCACCCGCCACTGCCCGAACCTGATTGGGCGCTCGACGTAGCGATAGGTTGCCCAGGCCAGAATGAAGCTGGCCCCAACGGCCAGCCCGTTCTCGGCCAAAGTCAGGGGACGACCTTTGAAGCTCGCCGCAAAAACCAGGATCGGCCAATGCCAGAGGTAGAGCGGATAGCTGATCAGCCCGATCGCGACCGCGGTACGCGTCGAGAGAAATCGATTGCGACCTGACATGATGAGGGCGGCGGCTGCGGCGACCGGCGCCACCGCTGCGATCCCGGGGTAGGTCATGGAGGGCGAATAGAACGCGGTTACCGCCGCGATCACTGCGAGCGCGGACCATCCGAGAAGGTCGCGCGCCGCGGAGAATCCGTTGGGCAGGCAGACGGCCACCAATGCTCCGGCCGCGAGCTCCCACGCCCGCGTGAACGGCTGGTAGAATGCGGCCTCAGGGTTGGTTCGAACCACCAGGATATTTGCGACAAGCGATGCGATGAAGATAAGGGCAAGGGGAGCGGCGGCGGCGATCCGCCATCGCATCAGCGCCCACAGCAGCAAAGGCCAGACAAGATAGAACTGTTCCTCGATGCCGAGCGACCAGAGATGGAGCAGTGGTTTCGTTTGCGCGGCCGCATCGAAATAGCCACCCTCCGAATAGAACAGCAGGTTTGCCGAGAAACCCGCGCCTGCCGCAATCTCCTTTCCAAGGGCCACCAACTCGCTCGGCATCAGAAGTTGCCATCCGGCGATGAAGGCGGCGATCAAGACGACGATCAGGGCGGGAAAAATCCTGCGAATGCGACGCGCATAGAACGTCGCAAGGCTGAAGCTCCCGTTCTGAATGTCGCCATAGATGATCCCGGTGATCAGGTACCCGGAAATGACGAAGAAGATGTCGACTCCGACGAAACCCCCGGGAACATACTGCGGGAACGCGTGGCCGAGCACGACCAACGAGACGGCAACGGCCCGCAGGCCGTCGATATCCGGCCGATAATTCTTGTAGTTGTGCCCCATCGTCCTCTCGCGCCTGGTCTGTATCTCTCCCTGAACCTGCCGAGGTTGTTTTGCAAGGGGAGCGGTGCCGGCCGGCGCTCTAGCTTTGACCGGGAGCGGACGGAAAGCCCTCCGAGGCGGTCCGCATCCGGTTGCGGCCGAGGAAGTAGACGGCGGTGGTTGCGATCAGCAGCGCCAGTCCGATCAGGATCGAGGTGAAGCCGATCGGGACCAGGATGAACGACGCATTGCGCTCGGGATTGACGTACCAATGATGCAGCGAGGTGAGCAGGAAGGAGACGCCGGCAAAGCCGGCGCCGCCGCCGATCAGCAGCAGTGCCCACATCCGCCGCAGCTGGCTGAGCCGCTCGCGCGCAACGTCAGTGCGCGGCGCATGATGCTTGCCGAGGCGTCGCACCAGGCGGATTGCAAAGCCGATCGAGGAGAAGCCGATCAGCACGCTGGCCGAGCCGAGCAGCAGCCGCGTGGTCGAGCCGAGATCGGGGATGCGCTGGAGCGCGAGCAGCGGAAAATCGAACGCCGCGTGCAGCGCGACCGGCGCGACCAGCACCAGTGCCCAATTCGTCATGCGCGCCCAGTCGCGGTGACCCCGGTAGGCGCCGAGCGCGCCACCAGAGCGCGCGATCGCAAGGTAGGCGCCGGCGATGATGCCGAGCGCGCCGTGGAACGGCACCGTGAGCACGCTGCGCAACGCCGCGAGCGCGCGCCACATGTCCTTGTGCTGGACCAGATAGGCGAGGTTCTCATAGGCGGCAAATCCAAGTCCGGCGGCCGCGCCATAGACCACCGTATCCATCGGATCGGCGAAGGCGCGGCGCCGCGTCGAGATCGCGACGATGACGAGCACCTTGACGATCTCCTCCGGTGCCGCGACTCCGAAAGCTGCACGCACCGCCTGCGTCGCCCAGGGATTGTCGGGAATCGCGAGCAGCGCATTGAACGGAATTCGCGCCAGGCCGAGCAGCGAGATGCTGGCCGCGCCGAGCACGAAGGCGAGCCACACCTGAACGGGCGGTCCGGGGCGCTCGTCGGCGGCGATGACCAGCCACAACACCAGCAATGCGGGGGCAATGGCGGCGGCGCCGATGACGGTTGGAAGCGACTCAAGCAACAACATGAGCCGGACGGGCCCCTTTGATGGCACCAAAGCGATGCGTGCCGAAGAAATGGCAGCAAGTTCAGCGGATTGCAAATCGGTCTGATGCCGTTCTCGTGACCAATATGCCACGGTGCCTTACGAAAGCGGGTTGGAAGGGTGCCGTTGCGGACCTTGATCAGCTAAGGGCCGAGGGCGGCTCCCGGACAGGTTCCTGACGGGCGCCAGGTCCATGGCGTTCCAGGCGCAGGAGCTTTGGTAGCCCGACGTTGCCGGGATCGCGACCTGTGGGTCCGATCAGCTTTCGGCACCGCGTCCCTGTCGTTGGGCTATAATGCCGTGGGCAAGGCGACTGATCCGGTAAAAGCCAGAGATGCTTTCGATTGATTCTGCTGTGATCGTTCTTGCCGTGATCGCGCTGTTTGCGGCGTTCGTAAATGGCGCGCTTGGTTACGGGTTTTCCTCGCTCACGGTGCCGGTCGCACTCGTCTTCTACACCAACCGCGTCCTCAATCCCGCGGTGGTCATCGTCGAAGTCTTCGTCAATCTGTATGTCCTGTGCATCAACCTGAGCGGTGTTCCGGCCGTGTGGCGGCGCGTGCTGCCTATTCTCATCGGCATGCTGCCCGGCATCGCGGTCGGAGCGTTTGCGCTGACGTCGCTTCAGCCCGGCTGGACCAAGTTCGCCACCTACTCGATCATTCTGCCGCTCATTCTGCTGCAGGCGGCCGGTTGGCGGAGGCCGATCCAGTCGAAATGGCTGGTCGGTTTGCCTTTCGGAACGATGCTCGGGATATTGTACTCGGTCACGACCATTTCGGGCCCGCCGCTGGCGATCCTCTTCAACAATCAGGGTCTCGTCAAAGATGAGTTTCGGGCCGGTCTCGCACTGGTTCGGGTGACGGAGTCCAGCCTGACTGCAATCGCGTATTACAAGCTCGGTCTGTTCGTCGACGAGAGCCGGAGCATCCTGTTCGTGCTCGTTCCCTGCGTTGTCCTCGGCATACCGCTCGGTGCCTGGCTGATCCGGCGGCTGGACGCCGAGACGTTTCGCCGGATCTGCATGAGCTTTGATGCGTGGGTCGTGGGTTTCGGCCTGTCGCGCGTATTGATCGAAGTGAAGCTGATGGAAAGCCCGTGGGCCTACAGCGTCATGGCCGGCACGATCCTGATCGACATCTGCTTGCTGTACGTCTTCTTCACCGCGAGGAGAAGCACCATGCAGAACTCGCACGCGTTGGCTTCGCTGAAGTCGGGCAACCGGGGCGGTCCGACCTGAAGGTGCTCTAACCTGCGAGCAGGCGCCGGCAGGTTTCGACAAATACCTCGGCACCCGTGACGATATCGGCGTCGTCGGTGTTCTCGCTCCAGTGATGGCTGATGCCCCCGATCGACGGCACGAACAGCATCGCCGCCGGCATGATGGTGGCGAGGACCTGGGCGTCATGGCCGGCGCCGCTCGGCATGCGGATCGATTTGCCGCCGGCGCAGGCTGCGCTCGCGGCTTCGATCGCATCCTGGAATGCGGGCGTCATCATCGCGGGCACCCCGGTGCGGATGCGCTCAACCTTCACGCCGCAACGGCCCTGAGCGGTGGCCTCGGCCGCCAGCCGATGCAGCTGCTTCTCGAGACGTGCGATCACCTCGGGATTGTCGTCACGAATCTGGAATAGCATCTCGGCGCCGCCTGGAATGATGCTCGGTGCGCCCGGGTCCAGCGTGATGCGGCCGGTCGTCCACACCGTGCGCGGTCCCGACAGGGCAGGGAAGCTGTCGTCGATCGCGACGCAGAACCGCGCCAGCGCGAGGCCGGCGTCCCTGCGCACCGCCATCCGCGTGGTGCCGGCGTGGTTCTGCTCGCCGGTGAACGTGATGCGATACTGCCAGATGCCGACGATCGAGGTGACGACGCCGATCTTGAGCCCGCTGCTTTCCAGCGTGTCGCCTTGCTCGATATGCGCTTCGAGATAACCGATATGGCGACCGGCCTCGGCGTTGAGGCGCGGGCGGCCGGCGAAGCCTGCCTCGCGCAATGCATCGCGCATGGTGCGATCGCTGGAGCGGTCGCGGGCTGCATCGATGTCGGCTTCGGTCACTGCACCGACAAACGACCGGCTGCCGAGGAAACTGCCGAAATGCCCTTCCTCGTCGCACCACGCGGCGACCTCGACCGCGCCGTTCGCGTCCGGATCGGTGTTGATGACGCGTGCCGCCTCCAGCGCGTAGATCACGCCGAGCGGCCCATCGAGCCAGCCCGCATGGTTCTGGCTCTCCAGATGCGAGCCGGCGAGCAGCTTTGGTCCCGCCTTCGCGCTGGAGCCGAGCACATTGCCGATGCCGTCGATCGTTGCGGTGAGATTGGCGTCCGGCAAACGCGCCGCGAGCCAGTCGAGCGAGCGCAGATGCGGCTCCGAGAATGTCGGCTTGTGCACGCCGGTCTTGTAGGCGCCGATCGCACGCAGCGCGTTGAGATCGGCGAGCACGCGCTTGCCGTCGAAGCGACCGTTGATGCCTGGCATGATTGGACTCCGGATTGCGTCTTGATTTGCGCCTTGGCGCCTCATTCCCGTCTTGATGCCGTCGCGGTTGGATGCGACGGAACAATCAGGGCAAACGATTTCTTAGCGGTTCTGCTCTTAGGTCGCAGTACGAATAGCGTGAGAGTGTGATCATGTCTGCATTCCGGAACTGGGCTCGCAAGGCCGCTATGCTGTTTCTTCCGATCGCGCTCGGCGCCTGCGCGCAGGTCTCGCAGCAATACAGCATGACCACGCCCCCGCCGGGGACAGGTCCGCTGGCCTGGGACGGTGCCGGACAGGACCCCAATCTCCCGCAGCCGCGGCGCCATGCGCGGAATGTGTCGCCCGCGGTGGCGGACACATCGCCTGCGCAACTGTCGGAAGCGGATGCCGACGACCGGCTGGCGCGCAAGCTCGTGATCTGCAGCACCTGCATCAAGCGGACGCCCGTGGCGGATCAGCCGAATAATCGTCAGGACGTCGCCAGCAATCACTAGCGGCTGGCGCTGAGCGCTGTTGCTGGACACCCAGCCGGCTCGCAGGCCTTAGTTAGGCCACGATGTCGGTCGATGCGCGGGCTCATGTCGATCCGAAGATTCATTGTTCCCGTCGTCGTCGTCGCGCTTGCCGCGGCAATCCTGATTCACGTCGGGGGCTCGCGTGCGCATGCGCATGTGCCGACGCATTGCGGCTTCTGGACCTCGATCGAGGCCGGATTGTCCTGCAGGTGATCTCCAGGTGTCCTTCCCAGTGACCTGCAAGCCGGGAAAAGCGTTCTGAACGCTTGCCCGTCCGGCCAATCGCCACTATACGTTCGCCCGTCGCGGCTTGAGGGCTGTGGCCAGTCCGGCGCATCTCACGTCTAACGTATTGATTTGCCGGGAGTTTTGCTCCCTTCGTCTATCGGTTAGGACGCCACCCTTTCACGGTGGAGAGAGCGGTTCGATTCCGCTAGGGAGCGCCATCACGGCCAACGTGAAGACTCCACAAAATCAGGCGTTTAAGCGTCCAGATTGACATGTTCGGCGCATCACCCGGTCGATCTCGCGACGACAATTCTATCAGCAACTACGTGAAGTGATCCCCAAGCGCGGGCGATCGCCGCGCTTGGGGCCGGAACGGTCCCGGGTGAACTGGCGCTGGTCTTTGCTCTGCCGTCAGACCAGCAATTGCCGCAACTGCTTCTTGGTTGGGGCTTACGATCGCGATTGGCGCTGCTCCGAGCATGACGGCAGGGCAGACCGATGACTTTTTCGGCCTGCTGCGCGACGGCGAGAATTGCTAGCTCAATTTCGCCTGGAAATAATCCACACGACGATCGGCCAGCTCGGCTCATTTCGTAACGCCAATTGGTAAATTGGATTAGACGGGTCGTCCGGGATGGGTTTCATCCGAAGCGGGGATGCCATCAATCCGATCACCTCGCGGTTGCCCCATCCTCCGCAAACGATCGACTCGGCGTTCGCCTTGTCAGATATCAGCCTTAGCGATTCCGGAGTGAAACGCCAAAAGTCCTTCGGCGCCGCGTGAATGCCATTGACGAAACATGTCGTGTGACAGACGTAGCCGCCCGGCTTCACAACTCTGATTGATTCAGAGAATGCTCTTTGAGGGTCTCCCTCGACGTGTTCGAGAACCTGGTCCGAGATGCAGAAGTCAAAAGTGCCGCTCTCGAATGGCAAATCTATGAAGTTGGCATCAGGATAGCTGACCTCTGTGTATTTCGTTTTGGTCAGTCCCAGCTCAACGCCGAGTCCTTTCGATCCGGATATCGAGAGGCACGTTTTTTCGTTTCCGTCATATTCTGATAGAGCGCGATGGAGCGCTTTGTACATCGCGAGGCGCGTGATCCACCACGTCTTTGGACCAGGCGCGTCGAGAGCGTGTTCGTAAAGTTGCCGAATGGTGGTTGGCGAGAGACCGTCCATTGTTTTTCCCTTGAAGGTGGCACACTACCGTAGTGCAAATATCGAACTGAGCCCCAGCAAATGGAAATGAGATGTGCGGCAGTCGCCCGCTCCCTTCAATTAAAGAGAGGAGCATATGCACCACGATCAATCCGATCAAGTGCGGCGTCTAGCGGTTCGAGACTTGCATCAATTGAGTTCGGTGCCAAGGACGCATTCTTTATGAGCGACGGTGTGAGTATCGCGCGAACGCTGGCGAGCATTTACGGCAACGACGACACCGCAGCACTTGGCAGCGGCCAGGCAGCCGCGCTGCGCTTGGTACAAACCATGCTGCAGATCAGCCAAGTCAGCCGGGATATCACTCGCGGAGTCCTAACCGACTTCGAAACCCGGATTTGCAACGGCGCTTCCGCCATGGACGCGCAGCCAAGACTGCAGGCCCAAACGCGCTCGGCAAGATTGCCGACAAACTTGTGCAGACGGCCGCCGACAATCTATGGACGTCGGCGCTCGGTGGCTCGTCTGGTGATGACTAGCCGAGGTTCCTTTGCGTTGGGAGCCGCCTGGAGCAGCGGGCACGATCACGGTCTGGGGGGCGCTTTGCCGTGCCGCGCTGGCAGATGTAGATGTGAACAACCCCGAGATCGCTGCAATCCGCGCTTCTTTGGCAACCCTTTGTAAAGCCAACGGCGATACGGCTGAGCCTGGGATGATGTGATGGCTCCAGGGACCAAGAAGCGCGAAACGCGCAAATCGCTGCGGCAATCCGGCTGGATCACGCTCGACGGCGGGTTCGCAGCGCGGCCCTGCGTGGTCGAGGACATGTCCTCGTCGGGCGCCAAGATCACGGTCCAGGACAACAACACGCTGCCGGCAAAGCTGCGCCTGGCGTTCTCGCGCGACGCCCGCACCGGGCGCGCCTGCGAAGTGGTGTGGCGCGAGGGCAGGACGTTCGGCGTCAAGTTCGTGCGCTAGCCTCATCCGGTGGCGTGGGATAAAAGGCCGGATGCGCAAGACCTGCATTGCCATCATCGCCGTCCTGCTTCCCGCCGCTGCGTTCGCCCAGCAGGGCGACCGCCGCAATTTCCTGACGCCCACGGACGCCGCCAAAATCTTGCCGCCAAAATCCGCGACGCGGAGCAATCCATGCGCGTCGTACGGACCCGGCTTCGTCAAGGTGGAAGGCTCCGACACCTGCGTGAAGCTCGGTGGCGCCGTCAGCGTCGGCGGCGGGATGTCCAGCGGCGGGCGTTGAGCGGCCTGCCGCCCGCGCTCACGACATCGGCGGCGCGATGAATCGCACGAACGCAGGCCGCCCCGCGATCTCACCGAACCAGCGTTCGAGATGGGGCAGCTTCGGCTTGGTGACGCCCTCGACGCCGAGCCAGCGCCGCGCAAACGCGCCGAGCGCGATGTCGGCGATCGTGAACTGATCGCCCTCGATGAAGCGGCGCCTTGCGAGCTGGGCCTCGACGACGCGCCACACCACGCCCTCGGCATCGGCATCCTTCTGGATCTGCACCATGTCGCGCTTCTCCGGCGGCGTGCGCACCAGCCCCCAGAACACCGGCCGGTCGACCGGCTGCAGCGTCGACAGCGTCCAGTCGAGCCAGCGGTCGACGGCGGCGCGCGCCTTCGGCGCTTGCGGATAGAGCGGCGCGCCATGACCATAGGCCATGCAGAGATAGCGCATCACCGAATTGGATTCCCACAGCACAAAGTCGCCGTCGACCAGCGTCGGAACACGGCCATTCGGATTCATCGCGAGATAGTCGGGCTGATCGTTCTTGCCAAACTGCATGCCGGCATCGATGCGCTGATAGGAGAGGTCGAGCTCGGCGAGACACCAGAGCACCTTCTGCACGTTAACCGAGTTGGCCCGACCCCAGATCGTCAGTTGCGGCTTGCTGTCCATCACGCGTTTCTTCCCGCTGTTGTGCTTTGCGCGCGTTCATAGCTGAAGCGTCGGGGAAAAGCGCGGGGTGAATTGCACCGAGAGCAAAAAAAGAGGCTCCGCCGCATAGCGGCAGAGCCTTGCTGAAAGCTATGCGTCAAGACGCCGTCAGTGACCGAACAACAACCACAACACAATGATCACCGGGATCGGCACACCCAACAGCCAAAGCAAAATTCCTCTTCCCATCGTTGCCTCCTCGCATGCTTGTGAGGGAGCAACGTCAACGATCGCGTCGCGTTCCTCGCGATCGCCCGGCGCTTCAGCGAGGGCGAAACGCCGACAGGAACGTAGGTGCGGGCGCGGTGTTTACCAATGGCCGGTGTTCGGCATCGATGCCCACGGCTCGGCCGGAGCTTTCGGCTCGCCCTTTTGCAGGATCTCGATCGAGTGCAGGTCGGGCGAACGCACGAACGCCATGTTGCCGTCGCGCGGCGGACGATTGATGGTGACGCCCATCTTCCTCAGCTTCTCGCAGGTCGCGTAGATGTCGTCGACCTCGTAGGCGAGATGGCCGAAATGGCGGTCCTCGCCGTATTTCTCCTCATCCCAATTGTAGGTCAGCTCGACCAGCGGCGCGCCGCGGGTCTGCGGCAGGGACTTGAGCAGATGGAGGTCTTCCTCCGCGCAGAGAAACACCAGCGTGAAGCGGCCCTTTTCATTGTCGATGCGGCGCACTTCCTTCAGCCCCAGCGCGTCCTGATAGAATTTCATCGCGACATCGAGATTGCGGACGCGCAGCATGGTGTGCAGATAGCGCATTTTTTTATCCTCCTGCAGATTCAGAGATTTTGTTTGGGCTCGGGCGAGACGGGGCAAGGAATAGCAGCAAAACGCGACGCGGGGCAGGGGTTTGCGCGAGTTTTGCCGATCGCATTTCGCCTTTGTATGCTCACGCCTTCGCGAGCGCCGGCTCCCGTCGCGCCGCGCGATCACGCAGCCAAATATGAACGGGACGTGCCGGCGACACGCTTGCGCAGCAAGCGGATGCAAGAAAGCCCCGCCCAGCAAAATTTCTGGGACGGGGCTTGTGGTCGAGCCTTGGAGGCGCGGCCTCTATCGCACCGATTGCCGATCACGGCCAATCAAGGACGCGCGAGGTTGGACGGCCTCTAAAGCGCAAAACCCCGCGAGTGGGCTCGCGAGGTCTGATGCCGACCGGCCTTGGGGAGATCGTGCCGGCAACCGGGCATACAATGTCGCTGCGCGCGGAAGGTTCCTGGGTGCGGAAAATAGAAAGCCCCGCAGGCTGGATGCGGGGCTTTCCCAGCTGACGGACTGGGGATCTCTCAGGGCGTGAGCCGTCAACTGTTGGAGACCAAACTTAAGGTTGAATTTGTAAAATGCAACAGCGCCGCGTAGACGGAGTATGTTCGTCCCACAGCGCTGCGCCGGATGCTGGGCCCTGAGATCCCCCAGCGCCCTTTATGTCTTCGCGCCGCGCGAAAGGTTCAAAAGAAAGACCCGCGAGGGGGGATTCGCGGGGGGCTTCCAAAGCCGACAAAGGCGGTGAGCTGTCGGCACCACTTGTTATGTGCATGTCGTTTCGGCCGACTGGTTCCTCGAATTGGCTGACCGGCGTCAGGAACGTCCGGGTTTCCAATCGGGCTGCGGCTCGTATTCGTCGACCCGCTCGACGCGATAACCGGCAGGCAGGATCTGGCCACCCAGTTCGTCTGCGACCGGAACATCTTCGACAAAGCCGTCGATCAGCGCCGCCTCCCAAACTTCCTTCTCCGTCGCGAACGATCTTCCGAGCTGCGTCTTGTCGCGGAACAGGGCGTACGTGGGCGCCTCCAGAAACCAAAACCCCGCCAGTTACCGAAGTAAGCTGACGGGGCTTGTTGAGCTGATATTTCCGGTGGATTTCTCCCTCGTTGTACCGCTCGGCAAACCAACGGCGGAACGAGAAACTCGTTCCTTCCTTTTTTGAAGGTCGCCACCTTTTTTTGAAGGTCACTTTTTTATGGTTGCAGCTCCCCGGACGTTCGGTCGTGGGAACCTACTTTTTTGCGTCGTCCCTTTTCGCCGCGCCCTTTGCCGTGTCCTTCGTCTCGGATTTGTTGGCCCGCTTCACGTCCATCCCCGTGGTGTCCATCGCGCCGCTCTGAGTGGCTCCGTTGGTGTTTTCAGGCCGTTCCATGCCGCTCTGCGGCGCGGGACCCGTATTCTGGGCAAAGGCCGCGCCGCATATCAGGGTGAGGACGGTGACCGCGATCAGCTTGCACATGGGTGCCTCTTGGCGTCACCAGGATGACCCGCGCGCAGTCGAGAGGTTCCTGTCGGCCGGCGCCGCTCTCACACCTTGATGTCGAGGATGGTCTCGACCACTTCACGGTCGGCCTGGTTCTTCGCGGCGAAGACGTCCAGCACATCCTCATTGATGATGCGCGGCTGCTCCTTCGCCGTCTGGTCGACGACGAGCTGCACTCTGGCTTGCGTCACTTCGACAGGTATGGGGTATACGAGCATGGCTCTCTCCCTCCGGAGGATCGAACCTTGTCAGGGCTTTCTTAACGATTTGTAAGTGCCAGGGCCCGTTTTTGCCTCGATTCGGAAGGGGCGGACGGTATCGCCCGCTCGCATGCCGGCCGGGTTGGAGCCATACTGCGGGCCGTCAGGACCGGGCGGCGCGATCGATGAAGAACGGGCTCTATTCGATCCACATCCACATGACCGACGGCGTGAAGGGCCGCGACAGCGGCATCCTGATCCTGCGCGACGGTCTCCTGATCGGCGGCGGGCCATATTTCTGGTCGATCGGGGCTTACACGGCCGGCGAGGGGACCTGGAAGGGACACCTCAGCACTAATCAGCATTCGCCATTCGCCGATCCGTTCGCCCGGCCATTGTTCGCCGGACAGGAAGTGACGAGCGGGTTCTCCGGCACATTCAGCGGCGACGAGGCTGAGGCGTTCGGAACCGTGCTGGTTGGAACCCGCAGCCTGAGTTTCCGGGCGACCCTGAAATGGCTCGCCGATGCCTGAATGCGTGCACGCGGCGCAAGGCTGTGGATGAGCGTGCAGCAAGAACCGCATTTTGTTGGACAATTGGGCTCGCTGGCGTTGTGGATTTGCTGCGGACAAGCAGGGGATATCGCTGTGAATCCGATACGGCCGCCAATCGGGAGATCCCGGACGAGGCACTATCCGGCCACCGCTAACCCTACCTGGTTAGGTTAAGGGCAGCATGGTGTTGTCACCACCTGCGATTGCGATTGGGATGGCTGCGGGTGACAGCCATGATGCCATCGTTCCATAGTGCTGATCGACCGACCCACCGGCGCGTAATGGTGGTGGGGCTGCTGTTCTGCTCGGCTTTTGTCGCGATCAGCTTCTGGCTTCGGCCGCAGCCGGAGAGCAGCAAGGTGCTTGTGAAGTCGGACCGGCTGGTCCGGACCGCGGGAGAGGCCCGGAAGGCAAACTGAAGACGGCAAGCCGGGGGAGCGGCAAGTCGGGACGCGCCGCCGGCGCTCAGTCCGGCAGCTTCCCGTTCGGACGCTTGTGATACATCGCGATGCCGATGAAGCCGGCAAAGCCCATCACGTTAAGCAGCAGTTCCATCCATGCCGGCATCGATGCCAACCTCGTTCACCGTCAAGCTAATCTCTGAGGTTGTATTTTTGTTCCAGCGCTAACCGATGGTAGCTTTGCGCTATCGCATGGCTGGCGCGTTTTCGAGCGATCCGATCGGAACGGAAAACGCTCGAGGGAACCGGAATTGCGTTTGCGGCAACCATCGCACAACGGCACTGGCAATAGCCATAAGCCCGAAGCACACCGCTCGGGGCTTTCTCACTTGCGCCTCATGGCGCAATCGCAGGTGCCCGGACCGTGAGCGCGGTCGCCTGGCAGAGGGCATCAAGCGGTCTTGTGTTAAGCGGTCTTGCGTTGAAATCCACTCCAGGCATTGCCGAGCGTGTTGTCGTAATATTCCTGGCGATCGCGCTCGAACTTCTGCTGCGTCGCCCTGAAGCTGGCAACGCGTGCGACGATCTCCTCGCGCTCGCGCGCGACGCGGTCTTCCTGATCGGTCATGCCCATCCTCCTGGCCGTGGTCCTGTCCCGGGCGCATTGGCGTCGGCGAATTGGGCGTCAATGCGGAGCTGCCAGTGCAGGAATGTGATGATGCTGAGGCGGTGGAAGAGCGACCAGGCGGAGGCGTCGACGCAGCTGGTCGCAAGGCGATCGATCAAGGCACCGATCGCGGCCGATCGCTCGCGCAACGGTTGAGCTCGCAATCGGTCTGGCCGTGCTATAGTCGCTGCGGCCAACCGGATTGTTTTCAGTGATCGCGAAAGACTTGCGCAGCGGCGTCGAGCAGCTCGGCAACATGATTGCAGAGGCGTCGTCCATCGTGCCCTTCACCGGGGCGGGCATCTCCACCGAGTGCGGCATTCCCGATTTCCGCTCGCCCGGCGGGCTGTGGACCCGCAACCGGCCGATTCCGTTCGACGAGTTCGTCGCCAGCCAGGACGCGCGCGACGAGTCATGGCGACGCCGCTTTGCGATGGAACAGACGTTTGCGGCGGCCAAACCCGGTCGCGGGCATCGCGCACTTGCGTCGCTTTACCGGGCCGGCAAGGTTCCCGGCATCATCACGCAAAACATCGACAACCTGCATCAGGCGTCGGGCTTCAAGGCGGACGACGTGATCGAGCTGCACGGCAACACGACCTATGGCCGCTGCATCGGCTGCGGCAAGGACTACGAGCTGTCGTGGGTGAAGCAGCAGTTGGACAAGACGGGCAGCGCCCCCGACTGCGCGGACTGCGGCGATCCGGTGAAGACCGCGACGATCTCGTTCGGGCAATCGATGCCTGAGGATGCGATGCGCCGCGCGGCGGAACTCTCCCGGCACTGCGACCTGTTTCTGGCGATCGGCTCATCGCTTGTGGTGTGGCCCGCCGCGGGCTTTCCGATGATGGCGAAGGAGAGCGGCGCGCGGCTCGTGATCATCAACAACGAGCCCACCGATCAGGACGACCTCGCCGATCTGGTGATCCGCCACGACATCGGCGACACGCTTGGTCCTTTCGTAGGAAATTGATGCCCAATTGATTCGCGGCTGTGCAAGCCTGTTCATAGTTCCCGCAAGAATCGTTTTTTAGCTATGCCCGGCAAGCGGGAGTGTTATCTTTTGATTGAGAGATTCGCGCCGCGTCCAAATCAGTCCGAGTGAGTTGGTCATGGAGAGCAGCGTGTACAGGGTGCGCCGCAACGACGGCGATCTGCATTTGATGTGTGGGGTCCGGGGTCATGGGGTCGGACGGATTTGAGTCCAAGAAGCTCGGCGGACCGCCGATGGGCGGAGTTGGGCAAAGCAGGATTGGTCAAGGCGAGTATGGAAGCGCGCCACGCGATCCGGCGATGGATACCTTCTCAGGCCTCGGCGACACAGCGGCCAACCTCGTCGAAGTTTCCGGCGTCATCAAATGGTTCGACGCCTCGAAGGGATACGGCTTCATCGTCCCCGACAATGGCTGGCCCGACATCCTGCTGCACGTGACCGTGCTGCGGCGCGACGGCTATCAAACCGCCTATGAAGGCGCGCGGCTGGTCGTCGAATGCGTGCAGCGCGCGAAGGGCTACCAGGCTTTCCGCATCGTCTCGATGGACGAATCGACGGCAATCCATCCGGCGCAGATGCTGCCGCCGCGCACCCATGTCACGGTGACCGCGACCAGCGGGCTCGAGCGCGCGCAGGTCAAGTGGTTCAACCGGCTGCGCGGCTTCGGCTTCGTGACCTGCGGCGAGGGCACGCCCGACATCTTCGTGCATATGGAGACGCTGCGCCGCTTCGGCATGACCGAACTACGCCCCGGCCAATATGTGCTGGTGCGGTTTGGGCCCGGCTCCAAGGGCATGATGGCCGCCGAGATCCACCCGGAGACCGGTCCGTCGGCGCTGTCGTCGCACTGATCCGGGTCTGATACGCCCTGACGGAAACGTGAGCCGCCGGCGAGCCGTCTCGGCTCTGGCATTTGCCGCAATCGTCGGGTTAGGGTCCGCCGGAAAATCTTCCCGGTGTGAGTATTTGTCGATGAATTTCGTTCGCATTGTTGGGTGCCATCGTTCGTGGTTGATGGCCTGCCTCGTGATCATGTTCGGTGCACTGCTGGCTCCGGCGGCGCAGGCCGCCAGCGTCCAGCCGCTCGAGATCGTCACCAAGTCCGGCGTGCACGTCTTCTCGGTCGAAATGGCGACCACCGAACAGGAGAAGGAGACCGGCCTGATGTACCGGAAGGAGCTCGCGGACGGCAAAGGCATGCTGTTCGACTTCTCGCCGGAGCAGGAAGTGTCGATGTGGATGAAGAACACCTACATCTCGCTCGACATGATCTTCATCCGCGCCGACGGGCGCATCCTGCGGATCGCCGAAAACACCGAGCCGCTCTCGACCAGGATCATTCCGTCGCGCGGGCTCGCCAAGGGCGTGCTCGAGGTGATTGCCGGGACCGCGCAGAAATACGGTATTCAGCCCGGCGACCGGGTTGCCCATCCATTGTTCGGCGGCCGTTAGCGTCCGGTTTTGACGCGATTTCCGGACGGAAAGAGGTGCCCGGATTCGCCGCATGAAGCCCCCATCCGTGCCTTGCTGGGGCTGGCTGAAGCGTGTATCCACGGGGCTTCTCGGAAATGTCGGGGTATAGCGCAGCCTGGTAGCGCGGCAGTTTTGGGTACTGCAGGTCGTTGGTTCGAATCCAGCTGCCCCGACCAAAAACCCAAACAAATACATCTGCTTATCGTGGTGGCCATAAGCAGTGTCGAGGACCACTTTAGCGTGGGGACCTCTTGGGGACCACTTTTTTCTTCGCCCTGAAAAGGAGAAGGCCGAGCACTGGGCCCGGCCTTTCCGTCACGCTGCTTTCTCGCTCAGCTTCTTTTGCCACTCGACAACCTCGTCGAGGAAGAAGCCGATTCGCATCGGCGATAGTTCGTGAGCCTTGGGGAAGCGCTTCTCCTTCACCATGCGGTGGAGAGTTGAGCGGCTCAACGGCAGGCGCTTCAGGACTTCCTTGATGGAGATCATCGGTCTGATCTCGTCGGCATTGCCCATGACGGGCGCGGTCTCGGTGGTCATTTCTTCTTTCCGAATACGGTTTCGATTGTGGGCTCGTTGTGGCGCTCGGGAGCGATCCAGCTTCTCGTTGGGTTCTTCGATCCCTTGACCCTGAAGTCCTGCTCTTGGCGAGCGCGGTTCAGCTGCGTGACCATCACCTTGAAGCCGGCGAGGCAGGCTTGGTCGGGATCACGGAAGGTCTTCGGCTGCCCATGCTGGTCGTGGACCCACATGGGCGGCTTCCCTGGGATGCCGAAGGTGCTGAAGTAGAGGCCGTCGATCTGACCGTGGCCGACAGCCGTCGAGTAGTAGGAGGTTGCGACCTTCGTCATGCAGCCTCTGAGGCGTAGACGGAGCCCTCCAGGATCTTCCGATTCTGGACCCAGCCGCGGAAGTTTCCGTGCAGCTCCGGCTTCTCCCAGGTCATCTCCGCGGTGTTGACGTTGCGGATTTGACGATCGGGCGTCGCCTGGTGCTCGGCCGGCGATGCGTGGAGCGGACGCGATCCGACCAGGCGCTCATACAGGTCGAGATCAGCCAGGACGCTGGGCTTCTTCCCGTCGTGCGTCAGGTAGGAGGTCCGGGCGCAGCGAGCGACCGAGATCTTGATCAGCTCGTCGATCGACCGTTCACCCACGTAGCAGCCGACGTACCGGCAATTCATCGTGGTCATGTGCCGGGCTTCGTACGGCAACGGCAGCACGGCCTGTCGGTCCTCCGGGGTGATGAAGGGCAGGTGCCATTCGCCCGGCTTGAGCTGATCCGGAACGCTGTCCTTGAATGCGTCCTTGATGGCCTGGGCGAGCGCCTGCATCTCCGGCTGAGCATCCTTGTGGTCGCGCAGCTCGAAGAAGTTGTCCCATTCGGTTGCCGTGATCAGCACGTTGATGTGCGCGAACGGCTCCAGGAGCCGGTTGACGAGCTGCTTGTGGTAGCCGGCATCGTCGTAGGCGCGGGCGAATGCGATGGCGTAGTCCCTGGCTTCCAGCCACATCTGCTGCGGGCTGAGCATCGAGCCGGCGATCTGATTGTCGTTCGCGAAGGGATGTTTGATGTAGTCGGACAGCTGGATGTCGGCCTGCATGCCCTTCTGATTCTTGCCCCAGTGGATCGGCATCGCCGTATCGTTGAGGATGTCGTCGATCAAGCGCTTGACCGGGATGGCCCGGGAACTCGAAGCGTTACGGGACAGGTTGCGGTCGTACATCACGCCGTCCGGAATCGAGAGGATCTCCATCAGGTCCGGAGTCGACGTGAGCAGACGATGCGTCAGCTCCTCGGCGTGGATGAAGCGAGGGTAACGGGCCAACACCGTCTTCAGCTCGTCGCCGGCTGGAGAGATGCTGTGCGTGATCTTGGTCGCGGAGATGGTCATTGAGGATCAGGTTTCCGTGCGGTTGGCGACGAGGCGTTCAGCCTCTTCCTTCGAGTCGTAGGGGCCGATGGCGTCCCAGCAGCCATCCGGCTCCAGTTCGAGGATCCACCATCCGGCCAGATCCTCGCCGACCTCCTCGGGCGGCAAGAACTTGACCTCGGTTGCGTTCATGGTTGCGTTGGTCACCGGAACAGCTCCTTGGCTTTCTGGACTTTGCTGTCGAGGCAGAGCGAGAAGTGCCCCGACGAGACGAGGGCCTGGCAGGAGGCCTGTGGCCGCCCTTCGAGGATCATTGCGAGGGCGAGGCCGATGCCGATGCCCACCAAGAGGGTCAGAACGTCCTTCATCTTCATGCCGCGGCCCCGGGGATCTGGTTCAGCAGCCACACGATCTGGGTCTTCTGCTGCTGGATGATTGCGCGTTGCGCCCGGTTCTCGGTCAGCTGCGCGCTGTTGTGCTGGAGCAATTCGGAGACTCGAGCGGAGTGCTGCTCCTGCTGCTCAACCCATGCGACGAGGGTGTCGAGCAGGAAGGGCATGGTGTGGATGAAGCCGACGAGCGCCTTGGCCCGATCGGCCGACGTCGGGGAATGGCCGGTGAATGCGTAGACGATGCCGCCGTCGCCCATGACCATGTTCATCACGGTCTTCCCTTCCATCTCAGGGAAGGCTTCTCGGGTCTTGGCCAGGGTCTTCTCGTAGTCCGCTAGGTGTTCGGCGTCGGTCTGCTCAGGGCTGATGGCCCACATTGGGTCCTGGACTCGTGCGAGGAGGCGTCTCGCTTCGGTCACGTATTCGAGCATCTGCTCTTTGGTCACGATGGTGGTGTCGGTCACGTCGGGCTCCTCAAAAAATCCAAAATGAAAGCGCCCCGGGATGGGTTAAGACCCCGGGGCGCGCTGAGCCGTTACTTCGGCTGGACGAGCTTTTCGATGTCCGGCTTGGCGTTGGCGAAGCCGTCGACGATCTTCTCGAAGTCCGAGGTGTGAGCCGAGATCCAGTCGCGGTTGGCGACGAACACCGCGTCGAGCTGGATGGTGTCGACCGACTTCGAACCGAACATGCCGGAGGGCTGGATGCCCTTGTAGGTGCCGGACGGGATCTCGCCGTAGGTGTAGACCGGGTTGCCGCGGTTATCCTTGGCGTTCTTCGTCATGTCGCGGTCGTCGGTAGCGACCAGCACGATGCCGCCCGCATACTTCGGGGCTTCGTTCTTGAGGAACGGAGCGTTCAGCGCGGTGATGACGAGGGCGCACTGGACTTCCGAGCCATCGGCGACAGCGCTGAGGGCCAGGGTGCCGGTCAGGTCTGAGGTCCGGACCTTGCCGTAGCGAGCCTTGTCGGCAGCCACGAACGCGGCCCAGGTCGTGTTGGCGCCGGAGCCATCGGGACCGATTGCGACCGTGAAGTTGGAGTTCAGGTCGACCATGCGGGCCGAGGTGTAGGCCTTGCGGTTGCACAGCAGGTTCGCCTGCTCCTGGTAGAGCACGCCGGCACGCTGCAGCACCGAGATCGCCTTGGCGTTGCGCTGCGAGTAGACGAGCAGGGCGTCGGACTGAACGAACGCGCCGTCGCACTCACCGGCCGTGACCTTGTCCAGGTTGTCCAGTGAGCCCTTGGACTCGATGACCTCGACGTCCTTGGCGTGGCGCTTCAGGTGCTGACCTGCGGCGTAGTAGTTGAGCTTGGCGTTGCCGGTGCAGAGGCGGAACTTCTCGCCGGCTTGCGCCGAGGTGGCAGCCGAGAGACCGAGGGTCGCAGCGGCGATCAGCAGAAACAGCTTCTTCATGTCTTCTCCTTTTGCGAGCCCCACCACGGGGCTCGCTCTCCAAATCGAAACGTTTGCTTTTGAACAAACGTCAGGGCATCAAAAGAACCAGCGGCGGATCGGATACTCCTTTCGGCCGCGGGCCATCTTGTAGACGGTCGTACAGACGTAGATCAGTCCGAGCGCGTCGAGCGTGTGGTTGAACAGCAGAACGATCATGCGCTGATCGGGTTCGGCAGACCCGTCTCCGGGTTGTAGGGTTGATCGGCGGTGCGGCTCAGGCGGGTGAGGTCTTCTCCGTTCATCGCCAGTCTCTTCATCTCCTGGATCAGGAAGGTGATGCCGACGCCGATGTTCGGAAAGTCTGCACCGTAGCTGCGGAATCCGCTCCAGCCCTCCGGGTAGATCATCGGCGCCTCGGCGAATGCGCTGTCGTCACCGTTGCGGCGGTCGAAGACTGCATCGAGCTGGCCGACGCCAGCCTGGAACAGTTCGCCCTTGGTGACGTCAACACGCTCGCTGGCCGGTCCCCACATCGTGTTCTGCCGCGCCAGCTCGTTCGTGATGAAGTCGAGGGCGGCCTTCTCTGCTGCGATAGCGTCCAAGTCAGTAGCTCCTAATTTGCATTATCGATTTGCATTCAAGCGAACGAATCGTCAAGAGGAAACTCAACGATCGTCGCCATCTCCTTGCAGGGTTCCGCGATCGACGCGGCCCCGGAGTTCCACGATGTTGGCGAGGGCGATGGTGCCGAGGCTTTCACCCATGCCGTGGGCGAGCGCTGCGAGGTACCAGAGGTTTCCGCCCATCTCCTTGATGATGTCCTGCTTCCGCTTAGGGGTGAGCACGCCGCCGTCGTCGCGGAAGATCTTCTTGACCTTGTTCTGGACTTCGCCGGCCTCGCCGAGGCCCAGCGCCGGGTACCAGAGCTTCATGTCGTCGCCGTACTTGATCGTCTTGATGGACTGTTCCTGATAGAGGTCGAAGCCGCGGATCAGCTCTTCGGCTCTGATCGGCGCCTTGGTGTCGATATCGGTATTTGCGATGCTCACGTCTGCTCCTTAAATCGTAGTTCGTCGGCGAGGTCTTGGAACATCCGGACGACGTCACGCTGGTTGCGACCCGACTGATCGTTCCAGTCGAACGGATGCTTGTTGAGCTGACCCTTGATCAGCTTCACGAAGCGCGCATACGCACTCCGGTCTTCTTCGCCAGCCGCTCGGCGGATCGCGCCCTCTATGTCGAACGCGCGAGCCTCCTGGCTGAACACGGGGACGGGCTTACCCTGCCGATCCCGCGCGCAGGTCTTCTGCGTCCATCGTCCGGGCTTCGAGAAAAGCAACAGGCACCGCTCCGCAATTTCGAGTTCGGTGAACATTGCGCTTGCTGAACTCCCATTCGAATGACGCAATCCGGCTGATGTCGCGGCGTCCGAGCCTCATGAGATCGAACGCCAGGTGGTGCAATGGGACTCTTGACGGGAGGACCACGAAGTCAGGCGGCGTGTAGACCGCCTGATCCGTGTCTTTGTCGATGATCCAGAGGCGCTTGTGCCTCTTGGCGACGAACAGGTGCATCAGCTGCAGCCGGTGGTTTCGCCGCACGTCTCGCACTTCAAGCAAGTGCCGTTCCGCACCATCGTGAAGCTGTGGCAGTTGCCGCACTCGTCGCCGGTGAAGCCAGACATCTTGGCGACAGCCCGCTTGTCGGGAGCTGCGTCAGCGATCTCCTTCACCTCCGGCAGCAGGATCGGACCGGGCGGGATCAGCACGATCTCGGTGAGCGGCTGCAGCTTGTCCTGCCCGACTCCCGTGCCCATCGCCGTGTGGTTGCTCTCCTCAGGCGTGACATGGGCCAGATCATCTCGGTCGAGATAGTTGATCGCGATGTCCCGGAAGACGAAGTCGATGATCGACGTCACCTGGCGGATGCGGTCGTGCTCCTGGACGAACCCGGAGGGCTCGAACCGGAAGAACGTGAAGGCGTCGACGAACTCGTCGAGCGGCACGCCGTACTGCAAGCCGAGGCTCACAGCGATGGCGAAGGCGTTCATCATCGACCGGAAGGACGCGCCTTCCTTGTGCATGTCGATGAAGATTTCACCCAGCCGACCGTCCGGATACTCGCCGGTCCGCAGGTAGACCTTGTGGCCACCCACGATTGCCTTCTGCGTGTAGCCGCCGCGCTTCGACGGGAGTTTCTCCCGCTTGCGCACCAGCTTCTCCACCACCTGGACCACTGTCTTCGGCGCCTCGACCGGTTCGTCACCAGCCGGTTCGTCGTCGACGAGGGCAGCATTCAGCGGCTGCGACAGCTTCGAACCATCGCGATAGATCGCGTTGGCCTTCAGCCCGAGTTTCCAGGACATCAGGTATGCCGCCGCCACGTCCGCAACGGTCGCGATGTTCGGCATGTTGATCGTCTTGGAGATCGCACCCGAGATGAAGGGCTGCACTGCGCCCATCATCAGGATGTGACCCTCGGTCGCGATGTACCGCGTGCCGAGCTTGCCGCACGGGTTGGCGCAGTCGAAGATCTGGTAGTGCTCCGGCTTGAGGCCTGGGGCGCCTTCCAGCGTCATCGTTCCGCACACTTCCGTGTTGGCAGCTTCCAGCTCGGCGTCGGTGAAGCCCAGTTCCTTCCACTTCGTGAGGAAGCGGATGTCGAACGTCGACCGAACCGTGGCGTCGCTGATGATGATCGACTTCGCTTGCAGGGCCAGGTCGAACTTCGCCGGCAGCACGCCCGTGCCGATGGCGTACTTGGAGATCACATCGATCTGCGACTCGCTGTAGCCGAGCTTGCGGAGCGCAGCCGGGACCTGCTGGTTGATGATCTTGAAGTAGCCGCCGCCGGCCAGCTTCTTGAACTTCACCAGCGCGAAGTCCGGCTCGATGCCCGTGGTGTCGCAATCCATCAGCAGGCCGATCGTGCCGGTCGGGGCGACGACGGTCGTCTGCGCATTGCGGTAGCCATAGGCCATGCCCATGTCGAGCACGTCCGCCCAGATCGCCGTGGCCTTGCCGGCCAATTCGCTCTGGGGCAGGGACTGCCAATCGAGCCGCGGTGGCGCGATGCTGAGCCCTTCGAACTGGGTCGACCCCGCTTCGGCTGCGGCGTAGTGGTTCGCCATCACCCGGAGCATCGCGTCCTTGTTCTCTTCGTACTTGACGAACGGTCCCAGCTCCCGCGCCATCTCGGCGGAGGTGCGGTAGGCGACGCCCGTCATGATCGCGGAGATGGCACCAGCCATCGCCCGACCTTCGCGGGAGTCGTAGGGCATACCCATCGCCATCAGCAGGCCGCCGAGGTTGGCGAAGCCGAGGCCGGTGGTGCGGTACTCGTAGGACAGCAGCGCGATTTCCTTGGACGGGAATTGCGCCATCGTCACCGAGATTTCCAAGACGATCTGGATCAGACGGCAGACGTGGATGAAGGCGTCAGCGTCGAACTCCATCGGGCCGTTCGCCTTCAGGACGTTCCTGCCGTAGAACTTGAGCAGGTTCGCCGATGCGAGGTTGCACGCCGTGTCGTCCAGGAACATGTACTCCGAGCACGGGTTGGAGGCGCGGATGCGACCGCCAGCCGGGCAGGTGTGCCACTCGTTCATTGTCGTGTTGAAGTGCAGGCCAGGATCAGCCGACTCCCACGCGGCGCGACAGATCAGGCTCCACAGATCCTGAGCCGGCACTGACTTCACCGTCTCCCCCGTGGTGCGGGACTTCAGGTGCCACATGTGTCCGCTCTGGACGGCCTTGAGGAAGGCGTCCGTCACCGACACGGTGTTGTTCGAGTTCTGGCCCGACACTGTCTCGTAAGCCGGGGACTGCCAGTCGACATCGAACTCCGGGAAGTCGAAGTCCTGACCTTCCTCGGCCAGCTGCAGGACGCGCTGGATGTAGCTGTCCGGCAGGAAGGCAGCGCGAGCCTCACGGATCGCCTTCTTCACGCTGTCACTCTGACGGCTCTCGCCGTCGCCCCACGCCTCGTAGACGGCTTTCAGGTGCTTCTTGGCAGCCTTCGAGCCAGCCACCAGCGCGGCGACCTTCTTCTCCTCCTCGACCTTCCAGCCGATGTACTCTTCGATGTCCGGGTGATCGACGTCGACCACGACCATCTTGGCCGCGCGCCGCGTCGTACCGCCCGACTTGATCGCGCCTGCAGCCCGGTCGCCGATCTTGAGGAACGACATCATTCCGGACGACTGGCCGCCACCCGACAGCTTCTCGCCCTTGCCGCGCAGGTTGGAGAAGTTGGAGCCGGTGCCGGAGCCGTACTTGAACAGGCGGGCCTCACGGGTCCACAGGTCCATGATGCCGCCATCTCCAACCAGGTCATCCTCGATGCTCTGGATGAAGCAGGCGTGCGGCTGCGGGCGCTCGTAGGCGGAAGACGACGGAACGACTCCGCCGATCTCCAGAACGTCGTCGTCACGGACGACGTGCTCCGGATCGAAGTAGAAGTGACCCTGAGCGGGACCGTTGATGCCGTATGCCCAGTGCAGGCCGGTGTTGAACCACTGCGGCGAGTTGGGAGCGAACATCTGCTGCGCCAGCATGAAACGCAGCTCGTCGAAGAACGCGAGGGCGTTGGCTTCGGCGTCGCGGATCTTGAAGGGCTCGCCCTTCTTGGTGCCTTCGGGAGCGAAGTACCCGTTCTTCCAGCCCCAGTAGGTCCAGCAGCCGGCGAGGCGGTCGAAAACCTGCTTGGCTGAGGTCTCGGAGCCGAGCTTGACTTCGTACTCGTTGACCTCAGCGGCCGGAACGGATCGCTGCAGCCACTCCGGAACATAAAGCTCTGCCACCTTCTGTAGCGCGAACGGCACGCCCGCCTTGCGGAAGTACTTCTGAGCCAGGACGTCGATGGCGACCTGCGACCAATGCTCGGGCACCTCGATGTTCTCCATGCGGAAAACGATCGAGCCGTCCGGGTTCTTGATCTCGCTGGTCGCCCGCTTGAACTTGATCTTGTCGTAGGGCGAGTTGACGCCGGCAGTGAAAAGTCGGTCGATTCTCATAAGCTAAAGTTTCTCGTTCTCGTTGCCGGTCAGCGGTAGGACTTGGAGCGATCGATGCAGGTCTGGCGCTTGATCGGGACGAACTTCACAGGCAGCGCGCTCAGCGCTTCGAACTTCGACTTGATGGTGTCGGCGTGGTCCGGGTTCTTCGGGTCGAGGATCGAGAGTTCGCCGACCAGGCTGTCGATCGCGGCGCGCTCGTGCGGGCGCAGACAGCGCCTGGCATGCACGGCGTTGCCGGCGGGGGCGTAGGTGAACTTCTGCTTGGGCGCGGGCTTCGGTCTGGCCAGGAAGGCGAAGGCCTTCATGAGGCCGCCCAGGATGTCGGTAGCTGCTTCCACTGTGTGCTCCTTTTGCATTCAAACAAACGTCAAGGCAGAGAACGAATGCGGCGTCGGATCTGCTGTCGGGTGAAATTGGAAACGTACGGAGTGCGCGGCGATGATGCGAACGGCACCTGGGCCCACGAGGTTCTGACTCGGAAGTGGACCACGTAATGTCTTCTGTTCTGATCGAGGTAGAACTCGTCTATCTCGCCATCATCCTTCAGCTGCTGCGCCTCCTTCTTGATCTCTCGAACGTGTGCCTTCATGCTTTCCCCTCTTAGGGAATGACCTCTTCGGCCACGCCCGCTTTGGCCGCTTCTCGCGAGGCATCTCCACGTCGGGATCAACCTTCGCCAGCATGCGGCGTCTGAACTCTTCGGTGTCCTTGGCAATGCGCTTTGTTCGCGCGATCTCGGTCACGTCGGCTCCGCGCTTCGAGGCCTTGGACCCGAAGGTCTTGGCCGCGTGACAATCGACGTGCTTGGCGAAGATGTGCCCCTCGTCGTTGGACGGGGGTACGGTGTCTTTCGCCTCTGGATCCCAGCAGCGCAGCTGCACTGCCGGGATATGATCGAACTCGGTGTCGTCGAGCTTGCCCAGGCGCTCACCGCAGGACGAGCATTTGCTGTCCTGCCGGATCACCACCTTGAGCTTCACCATGACTGGGATCGCCTTTCTGAAACCAGGTGGCGGTGCGAGGGGAAGGGTAGCGTCCATTTGCGTTTCCTATTTGCATTCAAGCAAACAGTCAAGCAGTCAGACGCTTTATTTTCCGCTCGTAGTAGGCCAGCCCGGTGTCGGTGATCTGCCCGTCAGCTGCGGCGAAACCCTTGCGAATGAGCGCTCTCAGGCTGATCAGCTCACGCTTCGTGGCGGCAACGGCGCCGATCGTCCAGCCGGCAGTCTTCTGCCAATGCTTCTGAGCGGGCACCCACTGCTCCATGAACCTGAACTGTGCCTTCGACAGCCGAGGGCGTGGCATCAGTCCAGCTCCGAGTCGACATAGAAGCGCCAGTCCATCCCTTCGCGATGCCACTCTCCGGCACAGACAGGGATCGACTTGCTGGCGGCTGCGAAGTCGAGGTCGTTGTCGTGCTCCTCATCGCCGATCAGCTCGCGCAATTCCGCGGTGGTGATCAGCGTGTCCGTCCAGACCAGCTCGTGCCGGTAGCCGCCTTCCTGGAGGATGACGACCTTGGCGTGGTCAGTCAGATTGCCCTCGGCGACAGAGATGGCATGACGCAGATCGGCCAGCTCGGAGAGCAGGTGAGCGGCGTTGTTCTGACCGCCATCGGGGTGATGGCTCAGGATGCCGAATCTGCCGATCTTGCCCATCGCCTGGAGGACTTCGCCGGTCTCTTCGACGATTCTGATCATCTGGCCGTCGAGGTCGTTGTCGGCGGGGAGAAGTTTCGGGTTCATGCGCTGATCTCGATCTTAAGTTTTTCGTTGAGGATGGCGTCAACCTTCTCTTTGACGTGCGCCTTGACCCGAGCGTTGACCTGGTCCTCGACCATCTTCTCCAGTTTCTTGCGGTTCCAGTGGCCCCAGATCACATGGCTGATCGCCCGGATCACGAAGTTCTCGACCTCGTCCGTGTTGCGGAAGCGCGTGGCTGTGACGCCTGTGACCTCCTGCCTGATCAAGGCTTGGACGCCGTCGCGGCTGAGGCCCAGCTCGTTGAACAGGATGTTGCGGACAGCCATGTGGATCGCGCTGTGGGAGGGGCGCGGGTCAGGCTGTAGTGTCGACTGCGAAGTCATCTCGATCCTCATAGATGGGCTTTACGAGCCCGTTGGCGACGAGCCATGCCAGAATGCGCATGGCCTTGAAGGCCCAGACCCTGCTGCCGTCTTCCTTGACCACGCACAGCTTCCCTCGGGGAAACTTCGGTGGAGGCTTCCAGCCCTTCGGCGTCGTGAGCATGACGCCGGCCTCCTCAGCCGGCATCTTGTTCGTGGTGTAGAAGTTGATGTTGTCGGCGCACTGCCGAGCGAGATCAGCGACTTGCATAGGGCGTCTTCCTGATCTTGCCGGCGGCGATGCGTCTCTCCAGCATCTTGAAAGCGACCTTCAGGGACGGGACGACGCAACAGAAGGCGCCACCCCAGAACCCCGTCTCTCCGCAGATGATCGGGCGGTAAAACTTCATGCCGCGACCGGAGCCATCTTCTGCAGTTCTGCCTTCACCGCGGCGATGATGCGGCCGGACATGTTGTCCGGGTGCCGTGCGTCGGTGACGATGCCGTCGGTCATCTCGACGTCGTCGTCGATCCCGAACACCGTGTGCGGGTTGCTCGCGTGCCACATGCCGTAGAAGTTCCGGATCGACATGCCAGCGAATTTCAGGCAGCCGGCGTGATCGGGCGCATCGGGATCGATCCTGCCGCCCGGCAGGAGCGGGAGCTTCCAGCTCTGCGGATCGAGCCAGCGCCTGACCGCCTCCGCGTCGGCACTGACGCGCTTGACGATGTCGGCGATGATGCCTCCTTCATCCAGGTAGCTGCCAGCCCATTCACGACTGTCGCGGGGCTCGCCTTCTACTACGTTGGCCATTACGCCGCCTCCTGTCCGCTGGGACGCTCGTTGTCGTTCGCCGCGTCCTTGTAATTCGATTGCTGCCGGGCCTCCTTCAGCAGCTCGTCCAGATCGATGCCGGGGATGACGTGCGCCTGGATGGTCTCCAGGGCGGCATCGAAGTAGGCCTTAAACTCTTCCTCGCCCATCGCGTCGAACGCGGTGGAGGAGGGGATCATGATGATCTCGCCCGCCGTGGTCATGACCGGCCGCACCACGCCATTGGCGAGCAGCAGCGTGTCGTGCAGCGAATCCTCGCTGGCGAACAGATCGGTGTTGTTGGTCACGATGCGCAGGATCACCCGGTACAGGCGATGCCTGGGACCGCTCCGGGGCTGAGCGAACTGTGCCCGCACCGGCACGTTTTCCGGGATCGACAGGAACATCTCCACGTCGTACGGAGCGTGCGGGATCAGGTGTCCGTCGACCTTGCGGACGAGGATCCACTTGCTCTTGGACTTGTTGCTCGCGCTCATGCGTTGCTTCTCTTCATGTCACCTCAGATCAGGGAGCCCTGACGGGACCGCTGGCTTGTGGATCTCGGCTTGGGTTGGGGTCTCGGCCTTTCGTCGCGCTGCATCTGTTCGACCTTCACCCGGCAGGCCTCGACGAGCATTTCGATCTGCTCCTCGGTGAGGCCGTAGTCCTCGCGGTGGGCGCGTTCGTCGGCCCACCACTGACGCAGGATGGAAGGCGGGCCCTCTGAGATCGAGATCCCCCAGAGGGCCAGCTCCACGTAGGCCGCAGCCTTATCCGGCATGAGCCGCACGCTTCAGGGCCTGCGACTTGTCGCTGAGCTTGCCCATCACGTACTCCTCGCCGTTCGAAGAGAGCTTCTTCATGTCGGCGATGAAGTCCTTGCTGGCCGCGATATCCATGGCCTGCTTGGTCCGGGTCATCTCGTCGATCTGCTTGACCCAGTGCTGGACGATGGCCTGACCGTCTTCCTTGGAGACGGAAGCCTCGCGGGCCGGCGGCTTGTCGTCGTTGGCCGCGCGCCGGTCGTCCTGGCGATCGTCACGACGGTTGTTCGACCGCTTGTCGTCGTCATGGTCCTGGTTGAAGTCGTCGGCTTCCTCGGACGAGTAGGCGTCGCCATGTAGGTCGGCGAGCTTCAGGATCACGCGATCCTTGGCGCGCTTCTCGGCCATGGCGTAGGGATAGGCCGCCATCTTGCCCTTGACCTTGTAGTTGCCGCCGGGCTTGCCATCGAGCGAGATCAAGGCTTCGCCGATCGACCACTCGGTCTTGCCGTTGGCCTCGCCCATGACGAGGATTACCGCTTCGTCACGCTCGGCACGGAGGATGTCCGGCTTGGTCCACTTGATGCCGATCGCGGCGCCGAGACGCTCGACGTCCTTGTGCTTGACGACGGGCGTGCCCTGGACGTCCCAGATCGAGTCCCGGTCGATGTCGACCTTGTGCTTGTCGAAGACGTCGTAGATCTTGTCGAGTTTCGGATTGCTTCGTGCCACCTGTTCTCTCCTGTGGTTATGCGGCTTCGGCCGCAGTGGCGGGCTTGTCGTTGTTGTTCGCCGCCTTGCGGGAGCGCTTGGGCTTGGCCTCCGGCAGCGGACGACCGGAGTCCTTGTCGGCCTGCTTGACCGCTTCCTTGTCCACCTTGACGAGCATCTTCCCGTCGCTGGAATAGGAGATGGTCACGCCCTTGCCGGACGCGATCTTGGCGTCCTGCGGCATCTTCTTCTTGATGGCCTTCTTCGCCTTCTCGTGCTCGTCGACGGCGGACTTGGTCTCCACCATCTTCTGTGCGAGGTCGCACCACTCGTTGTCCGTGCTCATGTCGGCGACACGAACTTTCTCGAGCAGCGGAACCTCGATGACGGGAACGCCCGGGGTGCGGCCGGTCTGCACGCAGTCCCAGAAGTCCTGCTCGGCCTGGAGCATCTTGGCCTGGTAGAAGATGTCGGCCTCGACCTCCATGACGACGTGCTGAGCAGCGCCAGTGATGATCGACAGGTACGAGAGCGGCAGGTCCATCACCATCATGTTGTGCTGGCACTGCGCGTAGTACTTGTCGAAGGCCTTCTGCTTGTCGAAGCCGAAGGGCATCATGAACTTGAACTCGACCATCGCGATGACGGGAGCATCGATCGCCTTGCGAACGAGTCCGTCGAGGGTCGCGTGAGCCTTGTCCCAGTCCTTGTAGAAGACCTTGTCCTGCTCGTTGGTCACGGCCAGGTTCATCTGGAACTCGAACCAGTCAGCGTTAAGCTGCTCGGTCGTGTTACCCATCTGGACCAGCAGGATCTCGGACATGTCCTCCTGATCCTGCTCGCCGCGCTTCTCACGCCACAGGCGCTCGATAGCGTGCTGGTCGCCGGACATGATGATGCGCGCATCCGATCCGCCGAGGGACGTCATGCGGGCCGCCCGCGCCTCATCGCTCATGCCAAGGTGGCGGGTACGACGTAGAAACTGCAAACTCATCTCAGTTCTCCTTTCAGCGGTATTCCCGCCAGATGGCTTTCTCGCCGAGGGTCTCGACGAAGGCCGCGTGCAGCCGGCGCTCCTCGTCGGTCAGCCTGGACGGCAGAGGGACAGGGCGTTGCGGCGCAGCGGGTAGGTTGTCGATGGTGACTTCTTCATGGTCGCCGAGCAGCGACAGGCCATATTGGCGGCCACCGCGCAGTTCGATGTAGACTTCGCTCAGCAGCTCGGCGTCGAGGAGGGCGCCGTGCAGCTTTCTCTTGCTGGTGTCGATGTTGAAGGCGGAGCACAGAGCATCGAGCGTCGCTCGCTTGCCTGGACGCTTCGTCTTCGCCATCTCCAGCGTGTCGACGATTTCGTTCTGGAGCGGCGGCATATCGAGCCGGTCAAGTTCGTCGTTGATCATCCCGAGATCGAAGGGAGCGTTGTGCGCCACCAGCCGCGCATCACCGATGAAGGTGATGAACTGGTTGACGACCCGCTTGAACGTCGGCTTCGTCTTCAGAAACTCATTGCTGAGTCCATGGACGGCAAACGCTTCCCGGTGAACCGGATGCATCGGGTTGACGTACTTGTGGAACGTCTTCCCGGTCGGCATCCAGTTGTTGATCTCGACGCAGCCGATTTCCACGATGCGATCGAGCTTGCGCTCGATGCCCGTGGTTTCGGTGTCGATGATGATCTCTCTCAAAGCGGTCTCCGGGTGATCGGATCGATGCCGTCGTCGATGAGTTGGGCGAACACCTGGTCGCGCAGGCGGTCTGCGAGCGCCTGCGACGAGTCCATGAGGGCTGAGATCGACAGCTCCACCTGCTCGGGGGAGCCGACGATGAATGACGCCTCCAGCCGGCAGAGACATGCCTCGTGGACACGTCTCGCCGCCTGGAACCTGAGGTAGGCGTCAGTGACCTCCGGGTTACGCGGCATTGGTCGGCGCGTGGACGACTGGCAGGCCACGTCCGATGCTCGGGCGAGCGAGATCGGGGTGGTCCTGCATCCATTTCTGAACGAACCAGAGCTGACCGCAGCCGCCGCCGATCGTGTCCTGGCCGGCAGGATCGAAGACGCGGACGTCATAGCCGCGCTCGACCAGCTTCAGGCTGAAGTCGGAGGCCAGCCCGCGCTGGTGATCGTTGGTGGCCGGCAAGCCTTCGGATCGCTCGCAGACGACGCTGACGGTTGCCTTCCAGATCAACGGGTCGAACAGGGTCGTGAGCCGGTGAGCATCATCCCAGGACGAGTTGCCGTCGTGGGCGCAGTAATTGAAGAACGGGTCGCGTCCGGTAGCGACCGCCCACATGTCGCCCTCAGCGGCGATCTGCCGGAGGTTCAGCTTCTTCCGGAACGGGATCAGCTTCTCCCGCGCCTCGTTGCTGCTCTCATGCACCGAGAATTGCAGGCCGATCGTCGGGATCTCCATGGAGATCTTGCGGATCGGCTCATAGTCGACGGCCGGACCCGACGTGGAGATCAGCAGCGCCGCATTGGGGTACATCCGGTACAGCTCGCGCAGCGCCGGCAGCAGGCCTTTCATGTTCAGGAGCGGTTCGCCCATGGACATGAACATGATCTGCAGGCGCTTCATCTCGGATGCCTGGATGCCGGTCTGCTCGATCGAGTACTCGACCTGGGCGATGATCTCGTTGGTGGTCAGCGACCGCACGAAGGCGTCGCCGGCACCGCAGAAGCGGCAGCCGACCGGGCAGCCCGACTGCGTCGAGCAGCAGATCACGGTGCGGGTGGCGTAGTCCGGATACTTGTAGAGCACGGCTTCCGCGACAGCGGTGCCGTTGTCGAACACGAACTTGGCGACGTTCTGTGCGGCGTCGTCGATCCGCTTAGCGTTATCCCAGGCAGGTCTCACGCGAGATGTTCCTTGAAGCTGATGCCGTCCGCAGGGACGATGCAATGTTCTTTCTTCAGGCCGGTCAGGATGAAGCCGACCGTCCGGGTTCGGATTTCGTAGACAGCCTGCCGATCGCGGGACTTCCGGGTCGGGCAGTAGAGTTTGTGGACCAGCTCCTCGTCGCCGCCGCGGGCGAGGGCGACGGCCGCCTTGGTGAGGCGCTCGGGCAGGCGAGCCGAGTTGCACCAACGCATCCATTCGAGGATGCCGAGGGCGCGATCGACGTCGTCACGCTGGGGAGCGGTCTTGGTCTTGCCGTCGAAGGGCTTCATTGCGCTGAGGAGTCGAATGCGCTCGATCTCGATCAGCTCGGCGCGGGACATGCCGATCATGTTCCAGCCGCCGGAGCGCTGGCCCGATGTCAGCCAGCGACGTTCCTGGTCAGGCGTCTTGTCGATGACCTCAACGGCCTCGACGAGCAGCTGCCAGATGACATCGCTGTGTCGCGCTTTCTCGCCCTTCAGGGCCCACGCCAGCTCGCCACCATGGACGAGCCAGCTGAGTGCCTGATTGCGAGCCTCAAGCGGGGACGAGCTGGTCATTCGCCACCGCGGCGTTGCCGTACATCTGACGGCGTCGCGTTGCCCGGTATTCGTAGCAGCCGTAGTGGACCCGCTTCTGCGAGAGCAGGATCTGGCCTTCGCGGGCATCCTTGTGGATGCGGTCAGCGATGACGTTGAGCTGCGCGATGTTCATGCGCTCGACGGTGCGCAGAACGTCGGTCTCCGGGATCTCGACCTGGCGGTCGATCTGCAGGTGGCCGGTCCAGTAGACCAGCACGTCGCCGGCAGCTGCCTGCTTCAGCCAGTCGTAATAGTCGGACAGGGCGCCCGGGGAGATGTCGAGAACTGTCGTTTCGGTGTCGGACATCACGCCCCCACCTTGTTCTGGACGAGGGACGTGTACATGCCGACGATGTAGACCATGTTGTCGATGATCCCGCCGAGGTGGTCGACCGTCTCGCGGTTCTCCTCGCGCTCGATTTCCTTCATCTCGTCGTCGCTGAGGACGTCATCGTCGTGGTCATTGTCGAACTCGTCGTCGAACGACGGGTGGTACGGCGGTTCGGCCGCGCCGGAACCGTTATCGAAGTCGTCGTCGCTGTTCATCGCCTGGATAAAGACGATCGCGTCGGGGATGCCGGGCCCATCCTCGAGTCCGAGGCACGGACCACCGGGCGGGCAATTGTAGTCGGCGATCTCGATGCCACCGCGGGCTGCTATCTGGTCGGCGAGGAGCGGGAAGGGGAAGGACAGGTGTCTCATGAAACCTCGGTTTGCATTCAAGCAAATGATAGGGGTGCGAAAAGGGGCGCCCTGGCACGCACAACCAACAGGGCGCCCCTCGATTTTTCCCCGCTCAACGGGGAAGCTCAGATGACCTTAGAAGGGGATGTCATCATCCATGTTGTCGCTGGCGCGCGACGGAGCAGCGCGGCTGTTGCCACCGCGATCCCGATCGTTGCGACCACCGCGATCATCGTCACGGTTGCTGCGGCCCGACGAGCCACGGCTTCCGCCGCGATCATCGTTGCGATCGTCACGGCTCGATGAGCGAGAACCACGATCGTCGCCACGGTCGTTACCGCCGCGGTCATCGCGATCATTGCCGCGGCTGCTGCCGCCGTCACCGTTGCGCTCCCAGATCTTCTGGAAGTCTTCGGTCTGGGCGAATTGCGGCACGACGATCTCGGTCGAGTACTTGTCGTTGCCGCTCTGATCCTGCCACTTGCGGGTCTGCAGCTTGCCCTGCAGATAGACCTGATCGCCCTTCGCGACGTTCTTGTCGATGAACTTGATGGTGTTCTCGTTCCAGACGATGACGTTGTGCCACTCCGTCTTTTCCTTCATCTCGCCGTCGCGCTTGTCCTTCCAGCGCTCCGACGTGGCGACGCTGAGGTTGCACACCTCGGCGCCGTTCTGGGTGCGACGGATCTCGGGATCTTTCCCGAGGCGCCCCATGATGATGACCTTATTGACCGACATCTGCTGTCTCCTTTTCTGCGATTTGCATTATCACGACGTTTGCATTCATGCAAGCGTCAGATCAAAAATCTAGCTTCGTGAAGAGTCCGGTCTTCTCGTTGAAGCCAACGTCGACCGACCCCGTGTTGCCGGCGATGCGCTTGAGACGCACCTTCGGGATGAAGATGGTTCGTTCGTTCGGCGCTTCTTCCGGCCGCATGGCGTGAACCACGATGCCGAGATCGGGCTTGTTCGCCCAGTGTGCCGAGTCCGAAATGTTGTAGAGCCCCGGGACCATCTTGCCCTCCAGCTTGGTTGGGTGCGCCACAACGCAGGTCGCGCAACCGAACCGATTGCCGAACCGCTTCATCTTCTTGATCGCCTTGCCGACATACTCGGTCAGCGACATGGAGTTGGGCCGATTGTGCTCCAGCTCGTTCCACGGGTCGATCATCAGCATCTTCACGCCGTAGCGGAAGACGGCTGCTGCGGCCCTGTCGAGAACGAAGTCCAGATCGACCTCGATGTCGTCGTTATCGTCGTCGTAGTCGATGAAGTAGAAGTAGCGCTCGACGAATGCCTCGGCTCTCTTCCGGTCTTCAGGCGTCCACGCAGCGCGCTCCTTTTCGAGGAACGCGGTCATCAGCTCGTAGGCCAGGAAGGGCTTCACCGACTTTTCGCCCGAGAACATCGCGATCGGCCACTTGTGTCTCATCGCCAGCTTGACGGCGACCTGGTTCATGAAGGTCGACTTGCCGACGTTGGGGATGCCGGTGCAGACGATGAACTGTCCCTGGTAGAACTTCATCTTCTCGTCCAGCTCCTTCGAGATGCCGGCCTCGACCATCTCGGGGATCGCGATCTCCGGATAGTCGGACAGCTTGAAGAGGCCCTTGACGGGCCACTCCTTGGCGTTCTCGATCAGCTCGCGCACCTTCTCCGCGCCGAGGTACTTCTTGACCTCGTTCAGATCCTTGCACGGTCTCAGTTCGCCGGTCTTCTTGTCGGGCACGACCTCGTCGTCCGGGTACTGGACCCAGAAGCACTTGGCGGGGCCGATGCGTCTGACCAGCTCCTTCGCCAGCCGGCGGCCGGGCTCGTCAGCGTCGGTTGCGATGATGTGGTACTTCACCGCCATGATCCGCTGCATGTGGCGGACCATGAACGCGAACTTGTCGTCGTCCTCCGGATCGATGTCCTTGGCATCGTCCGGGATATCGATCAGGTTGCCGTTCTTGTCGCGGGCAGGGGGCGCACCGTCAGGCACGGAGACGATCGTCTCGTAGCCGGACTCCTTGCCGGCCTGGACGTCGAACTCGCCCTCGACCCAGATCAGGGAGTCCGTGCCGGCCTCCAGCCGTGCCATCGTCTCCTCGTTAAGGAGGACGTCAGCGTTGTAGAGCGTCTTGACGGCGCCCTTCTTCTGCATGAACCGGCGCTCGCCATCCTGCGCCCACCGGTACTTGCAGTTCACTTCGATCCCGTGCTCGTAGTAGGGGAAGCACAGGACGTTGCCGCGTTCATCCGGCAGAACGACGAGGTTGCCCTGCGAATCTCGCGAGAGACGCCCGCTGAAGGTCCCCATATCCGCCGCCATCTCGACGCTGAGGCCTCGATCCTCGATTCCCCTGGCGTGCTTCTCGCTTAGCATTCTCGTAGCTGCTCCATGTGCAGTGGTGGCAATTCCAGACGACACCTGAGGCGTCGATCTTGACGCTCAGGCATTTGAGGCGCTTGTGAGCGCCCTTCCGATTGTGTGAACAGTGCGGGCAGATGGCGTACTGTGTGCCCATCTTCAGGGAGCGGACCTTGATGCCGTTCTCCCGAAGCACCTTGGCGACATCGACCCCCGCCATCAGATCGCCATCGCTCGCGGTCCGCGATCCGGCGGCCGGCGATCATCCCACTCGTCCTCCCAGCGCGCCTGGTTGAGGAAGGTGGACGGATTGAGCCACGGCCGATCCTTCGGCTTGCACCGGATGTACTTGCGCAGCCCGCCGATGATCTCCTCGAAGTCCGTCTTGCCGGTGAGGATCTTGTCCTCCCAGATCTCGGCGCACTTCTTGCGGGCCTTCTTGTCCGGATACAGCGCCCAGAACTGATCGAACGAGTCCGCGGGGAAGGTCGAGTTCAGCGCCCGCCGTTTCTCTTTGGGTTCATCTGATCGGTTCAGTGTTGGTTCATCTGATAGGTTAGGCGGCACGTCGTTCCGGTGGTCACCGGCATCGGATTCCGCACCCACCGGCACGTCATTCCGGTCATCACCGGAATCTGGTACCGCTGCCCCAGGCATCTCGTGCCGCGGCACGTCATTCCGGTTGTCGTTTGCTGCAGATCTCCTGGCGTTACCACCGGAACGTGGTGCCGGTGGTGTGATGGTCGAGCCATCACCGGGATCTTGCATGTTGAGGTAGATCAGATCGGTCGTGTCGCGGCGCTTCACACGGCGGATCAGGTTCATGTCTTCCAGATCACCGAGTGCGTTGCGCACGGCGCGCTCGCAGGACTCGATCTCGTCGGCGATCCTTTTCTGCGATGGCCAGCACGCGCCATCGGCGTCGTTGGCCCGGTTCGCGATCGACATCAGCACCGCCTTGCGGAGCATGCTGCCGGTCTTGATCTTTCTCGCCCAGGCTTGTGCGTCGAAGCTCATTCCGTAGTTCCCTTGGATTTGACCCGCTAAGCGGGATCGTGTATTTGCAGGAATGCAAATAGAAATGCAAGCCACGACATTTCGTGTCTGCACAACTCGAGTCACACACAAGAATGGGTTCCATCCTCGTCGCCGGGCTCGACCCGGCCTTCGCCAATTTCGGCATCGCCAGAATGCGTCTCGACCTCGACAGCCTGGAGCTGTCGCTGGAGGCCGTCAGGACGCTCGTGACGCGGCCGGCGGACAAGGCGACCCGGAAGGTGGTCCGGAAGAACAGCGACGACCTGGCCCGCGCCAAGGCCCTCCACGACGGCTTCCACGAGGCTATCGCCGGCTGCAAGGTGGCGTTCGGCGAGATCCCGTCAGGTCAACAGCATGCGCGATCGGCGCTGGGCTTCGGCGTCGCGCTGGGGGTTCTGGCGTCGTGCCCGATCCCGATCATCCAGGTCATGCCGGTCGAGACGAAGCTCGCCAGCGTGGGCGATCCCAAGGCCGAGAAGCCGGCGATCATCGCCTGGGCCGCGGAGCGCTATCCGGACATCGACTGGAAGCGATATCACGAAAACGTGAAGTACCGTGGAAAGCTAACCCGGCGCGCAGGGGATTTGCACGAAGACAATGAGCACGCGGCCGATGCAACCGCCGCCTGCCATGCGGGAATCAAAACGGAACAATTCAAGCAATTGATGGCGCTGTGGAAAGCTGTCGGGCTCGCCGGCAGCTAAGGATCTGTTTACTTTTCCGCCGTTTGCCCTGGGTTCTCGGCCTTTTTTAGGGCCGGGAACAAAAAACCATTTGCAATCGTGCGAAACCACCCTTAGAGGTTCGCGTTAGCATCCGTGCAAACGGAAGGACCGAACGGTGTTTTGCATTCTGAGATTTCAAGATTCGATTTACGGCGCTGAGTGAATCAGAGCTGACTGTCAATTCATTAACGGTTTGCACTGCGAAAGCATGGTATTGGAGGGCCGCCTAGTGTCTGAAGCGGTAGTAGAAATGAAAAGCCCGAAGAAGGCTGTGATCGAGTGGATCGATCACATCCTCGATAGGAAGAAGTGGGACGGAACGCGTCTCGCACGCGAGGCCAAGCTCGCGCCTTCCACCATATTGCGACTACTCAACGATCCTGAACATCCATTTGTCCCGACCCTGAAGACCCTGCAGAAGATCGCCGACGCCTCTGGCTATCCGATCCCCCGCAAGGTCACCGAAGCCCTTGGCGCTCCGAAGATGGAAGCTCCGGAGAGCGGAGAGGACGAGCCGCCGAACGGGGTCGAGCGCCGGAGCCAGCGCCTGAGGATCTTCCAGGTCGAGCTTCGTCATGTGTCATCGCTGCCGGCGTCACTGCAGGCTGCGACGTCGGGTCGGCGGGAAGGGACCTATGTTCCGGCACCGCCTCAGCTTGAGGATGACGAAACTGCGTTCGCGTTCTACATGCCGGACGACAGCTTCGAGCCGTGGCTTAAATCCGGATCGCTGATGTTCGCCACCAAGCGCAGGGATCCTGTGCGGAACGACGTCATCGTGGTGACCGACGCCAACGGTCGCACGAAGGTGCGGCTGCTGCTCGGCATCGACGAGAGCGGCCTGCGCATGCTGAAGCAGTTCGGCAGCGAAGAGGAAGAGCGGGTCGGGTTCGACGATATCAAGGACATCGCGATCCTCGTCGGCTTGATCAAGACGATCTAAGGGCAGGGGCTCAGCCCCCGCCCTCCACATCGAACGTCTTCTCGATCTGTCCGACCAGCCGGGTGATGCGTGGCACCGACACGGTCAGATCGTAGATATCGAGATTCCTTCGAAGATCCGTCAATCGCTTGAGCCAGGCCTCGTCGTTTGCGATCTTCGTCATGTTGGCGATGCTCTCCCACTTTTCCTGGTTGACGGAGAGCGTCGCCTTCTCGATCTCGAAGTCCAGGAAATCAATGAACTCCTTGATCGGGATTGCGACCTCGTCCATCGCCGGTTCGATGATCAGCATCTGCTGACATATCTGCTCCACCATCTCGGGGAGCCGGCGCTGGAATTGAGCGTTGATCGGCTGCGGTCGCACAGCCGGCTCGACAGTCCTAGTTTGCTTTTTGACCATTTGCTGAAGCACCTTTCCTCAAGGCTTTCATGCGAACGTTTGTTTCGATCGCCTTGAGATCCTCTTTGGTCGCCCGCCATGGCTTCAGACCGCGATCGAGCGCAGCCAGAGCCAGGGCGATCGCCTTGGTGGCGCCGCGCAATTCGTATTTGCTTATTGCCTGAGGGGTCAGTCCGAGCCACTCGCCCAGCTTGGCATGGGTCAAGTTCCGCGAGAGCCTCCACGCACGGATTTCCGTGCCTGAGAGGAACTTTTCAGACGCAGCTCGGCTTCCTGTTGGCATGGTGTTTCCCACTACACAAACCAACTGCATTTGCGCAGCGTGGTGTTTTTGGGCACCTGTATCAGGAAACAAATACTAACGCGGCGTTAAATCGGCAAGGTCACTCGCCGATCACAATCATGCCGCATTCGGGATTGGCGCGGCGATAATGCGAGCAGGATGTCCAAGCTTCCACTGCTCTTGAACCACCAGCACGGCAGACGCACGCACTGTCGGTTCGGACACGGCCTTCCACTGCGGCGGTTTTTCGGTGCGAATAAACGCCACGACCACCACAAGCGGTTCAGCCTTCTTTTGATTCCGCTGCTTCATGTCTCCTCTTTTATATGGCCTCCAAGAAATTCTCAATTGGGCCGTCCAGCTCGTCGTAGGCGTTCACGATCGAACGCTCCCTGGTGCTGTCCACCCAGATAACGACCGTTACGACGACTCCCTGGTCGTTGTCGTAACGGTCGATGTTGTCGACGACGCCATCGGCGCCGGGCTGCATCGTATGCTCGATGTCTTCGTGGTCTGCGCCCTTGGTAACTTCGAGGGTCTTGACCTTCTGGCCCCGCGTCAGGCCGCGCCACTGCGCCAGCCGCTCAGCCATAGACGATGTCCCCGAACAGGCAGGCCTGCAGGAAGACGTCGCCCGTCTCGGCGTCGCCGTTCTCCTCGACGATCTCGGCGATGCGCGAGGGGTATTTCGTCGACAGGTAGGCGAAACCCTCGTTGATCTTGGCAGGCGTCAGCAGATGGACCCTGCTGTCCTCCTCGGCGAGAACTTCGATCAGGAAGTCGCTCGACCAGACCTTGGGGTCTGCGTACCAGGGACGCTCGGTCGCCAGCTCGCGGCCCTTCTTCGCGGTGACCTTGTCGATCCAGTAGTTCGAGCCACCTTCGAACGCGGAAATGATCTGGTCGGTGACCTTCTGCGCCGAGACCTCGATCTCGGCCTTGAAGGTGACAGCCACGGCGGGGGCTTTGGCTGCTTCAGCAGTTGTTGTCACGATGCAATCCTTTTGATGTGAGCCATGTCGATTTCCCCGACACGTCGGGGCGTCCTGGCGCGCACCGATGCGAGCCAGTCTTGCTTGGTGGGGATCTCCTTGACCTTGCGGACCGGAGCGCATTGCTCGCAGACCGCAACGTCGGATCTTCTGTGCCAGTGCCTGGTGAGGCCGAAGCAGAAGCAGCAGTTCTCCGCGGGCTCAGGAAACCTGCTGCCGTCATGCACGATCGTGATCGGCATCAGGATTTCACTTCCTCGGCGATCAGCTCGTGGATCTCCGGGTCCTCGCAGTGGTCGCCGCACTGATGGCAGAGCGAGACGAAGTTGTTGTCGCTCGCCTCCGCCATCTTAAGGGCCTCTTCCTTCGAGTTGGCCCAGAACGTGCCGATGTATTTGCTGCCGGTCACGACACCGACGACGCTGAACTGCTTCATGGTTGATCCTGATCTCCGTAGCCGTCCTCGTTGCGATTCAGGTGCCGGTATTCGCCGGCACGCTGTGTCACTCGGTGGTCCAAGCGGTTGGTCCGGATCACGGTCTCGATGTCGTCATCGTCGTAATCCCGGTCGAGAATGTTGATGATGTTGAACATCAGGCAACCTCCAGACTCCGCTTGAAGTTGTTCTTGCCGGCGCCGTGGATGGCGATGGTGATGTCGGCGTTGGCCTTGGTCCGGTTGCCTCCGCACAGCATGCAGGATGCGCACTGCACGGCCTTGCCCATCTCCGCAGATGCCGGGCAGTGGCCCTCGCCAGGAAGTTTCGGATCAGCCTTGCCGCGGACGCGATAGGTGCGGAAGCCGAGTGCTTTGGCGAGCACGCGATCGACCTCGGTGTCGCAGGACGCCATGCAGAAGTCCGCCAGCTCGGGGATCTCTCGCCACATGTGCGTGTAGCCGGTGAGGTCGGCGACCTGGCTCAGCGCCGTCTTCCAGACCTTCACGGGAACAGCTCCCGGATCGCCGTAGGCGCCGACGCGGACGACCTTGCGGGCCAGAAGCTTGCGCGCCTTCGCCAGCGGCACCTCGGGATACTTGCCGCGGCTGTAGGCGTCCCAGACGACGCGCGGGCCACGCATCAGGGTCACGTAGCAGGAGCGGCCGACGTTGGTCAGCAAGCCCGTCTTATGGTCCCTGACGACCTTGCCGCGATGAGGGCAGGTGCCGCAGATCGAGATGTCGTCGCCGGTCTGCACGGCCTTCATCGGATTGATGCCGTCGCGCAGGATGTAGATCTGAACCATCGGTCCAGTCTTCGAATTTGAGCCACCGTCCTCGAGTCCGGTGGCGATGCAAATAATCTGCTGGCCGTCGATCACGGACGGGCCGCGGTAAAGAACGATACCGTTCACGGGTCTCTCCTTTGCATTCATGCAATCAACAATTCACGGGGTTTCGTCAGCGCTAGTTCGCGCTCTGCGTTCGCCAGCTGCCGACTGAGGATCTGGATTTGCTTGTTCTTGCGGGCTTTGAAGTCGCGGATGGCGAGCGCCTCGGTCTCCGCGTACTTCTTCTTGAATGCGGTCAGGAGAACGAACTCGCCTGTCCACAGCCACGCGCCCTTCGGCGTGCGGCGTTTGACTTCCCACCACCACATCTCAAGACGGGGATCGGTGACGCCGTACTCCTCGCGATCGGCATCGACCACGTAGGAGTAGCGCTTGGCTTCGCATCGCCAGAGGACATCCTCGCCCTCTGGCGGCTGGCCGCGCGGATAGTGCAGCCTCATCAGTCGACTCGGCCGTCCTGGTGGAAGTCGACGACGACCGGGAAGCGCAGCATTCCGTCCGGCGTGAAGCCGAAGTGCCGAACCGTTCCGACCTTCGGCGTCTTGCCGGCGCGACACTTCTCCAGCAGCTCGGCCGCGAACTCCTTCGAACCGCGCATGTTGGAGCCGCACTCCTGGCCGTCCGGCATCTGCAGGAAGACGCGCTTGGCGACACCTGACCAGTTGCCTTCACCTTCCTCGATGCGGAGGATCGGAAACTCCTCGGTCACGAAGCGCTTCCGCTTCATGAGCCCCCAGGGCCGGCTATCGTAGGCATATGGCTCGTTGAAGCGAACCATCTGACCTTCGTAGCCCAGCTCGATCGCCTCGACCTCGGCCGCGTCCAGCTCATCCAGGTTGCTGACCTTGGTGGTCGGCACGTAGATCAGCTGCGGATTACCGAGCTTGGTGAGCAACTCCTTCAGCTTCTCCGTGCGCTCGGCGAACGGCGCCGGGCTGGGGAGGTCGTAGATGTGATACTGGATGACCTCGGCAGCGCGAGCGGCCTGCGCCGGAGTGGCCTTCTGCTTGCGGATGATCGACCCGAGCCCGTTGAAGTCCTCCTTGTAGAGGTGGTTGTACAGCTCGCCGTCGAACTCGATGCCGTCGTGGGCGGCGAACAGTTCCTCCAGACCGGCCATCAGGTGACCGCAGTTGAAGTGCGGCTGATACTCGCGGGAGGTGGCGCCCCACTTCTTGGTCATCATGGCGCGGATGCCATCGAGCTTCGGCTGCGACCAGACGCCATCGGCGTAGGGGACATCCTTCTTGAAGTCGTCCCAGGTCTCGGCCAGCATCGGGCCGTTCGGCACGAACTCGAGTTCCGGGACCGTGCGGCGATACTCGCGCTTCAGCTTCTTGGCTTCCTCGGCCGAGGCTTCGAGAGCGGCCTGCTGCTCTGGCGTCGTGGCGTTGGCCTTGCCGAGGTTCTTCGGCTTTGCCGTCTTCCATTTGCTCTCGACCAGCTTGCCACCGCGGATGCCGGTGATGACGCGGTAGGCCGGGCCGTTGACCTCGACCTGCCAGGTGCGGATCTTGCCGTCCGAGCCGCGCTTGAAAATCTCTTGGGTGATCATGTTGCAACCTAGATGAATGGGGAGTGGTGGCGGCCCTTAGGCCGCCTTTGTCGCTACGGATTGCTTGTTGTCGTTGGCCGGCGGCACCTTCACCTTCGGCAACGGCGGGTAGAGATCGATCAGCTCTTCCATGGCGCGGGTGGCGGCCACGTACTGCAGATTGATCTCCTGCTCCTTCTCCCAGGGCATGCTGGCGTACTTCGACGGGCAGGTGTTCAGCCGATCGAGCCAGTAGACGCGCTTCCATTCCCGGCCTTTCGACCGGTGGATGGTGCAGAGGGTGAGGATGCCCTTCACGTCGTCGGCGAAGATGTTGTCGATGTAGGCGGTGACCGCGGCGATCGAGTCCTGCTTGTCGTCACGGCAGGCGTCCATGACGACCTTCAGCGTCTCGACCTTGTCCTCGGCCTCCTGGACCTTCGACATCTTCTTCTTCGGCAGCCAGCGCTCCTTCTCCTTCTCCAGCCAGTCCTCCAGCTTGTCCTCCAGCTCCGGGATGTTGCTGATCGACTTCCACCGGGTGGCCAGCTTCTTGAGCGAGTTGCCGATGTCCCGGCCTTCGATGCGGCACGGGATCTTCTCGCGGATCAGGGCGAATGCTGCCGTCACGAGCGGCCGGGTGTTGCGGCAGATGATCGCCGCGTCGCCGTTCAGACGCTCGCGGACGCCGATCATCTTCTCGAACGTCTCCGAGCTGATCTTGCCTTCGGGCGCCGAGGGGTGAGCCTCGATGTGGTTCACCCAGGTCTTGGCGAAATTCACCACGTTCTTGGGGCAGCGGTAGGTGACCGTCAGCGGCATCACCTTGGCGCCGAACTCCTGCTGGATGATGTCCAGGCTGTCGTTGTCAGCGCCCGTGAAGCCGAAGATGGCCTGGTGGGGGTCGCCGACGGCGATGACGCGGCCGGTGCCAGGCTTCATCAGCGCCCTGACCAGCAGCCGGCGCACCGTGTTGGTGTCCTGCGCCTCATCGATCCAGACGTTGTCGAACTGCCAGAACCTGATCTTGTAGAGCAGGGGCAGGTAGATCATGTCGTTGAAGTCGATGATCTCCGGGTTCTTGTTCGACTCCTTGAGCAGCAGGATCGCCAGGTCGATGATGTCCTGCGCCTTCTTCTGCAGCGGCTCTTCGTCGAACAGGTCGAAGTGCTCTGCGATATCCTCCCAGATCGAGATATCGTCGATGTGGCCCTGGCCCTCGATCCCGAGGCCGCTCTGCTTGGCGAGGCCGACAAGCTGGCAGGCGACCGAGACGTGGGGAACGAGCGACGGCTCGATCTTGGCGTTGTCCACCCATTCGGCACTGATGCGGCCGACCTTCTCGTCGTCGATGCGCACCTTCGGAAATGTCTTGCGGTAGTTGCGCAGGGCGATGGCGTGACAGGTCGAAGACTCCGCCTTCTTCCAGTCGATGCCGAGCTGCTCCAGCTTGCCCTTCATCTCCTTGGAGATCTTGGCGCCGAAGGACAGGATGATGCTGCTGCCGCGCATGTTGCCGACCGTGCGGACGATGGTCGTGGACTTGCCGGCGCCGGCCACTGCGATCACGATGATTGAGCCGGTGCCGTTCCAGGCTTCTTGCTGGACAGCCGCCTGTTGCGGGGAGGGGACGTACATGGATCACCTTTCGGAATGGGTGGTTAGGGGTATCAGTTCATTTGCATTCAAGCAAATGGAAATGCAAACTTCAGGCGGCTTTTTTCCCGGCATCGATCTCCGCGATGCGCAGCTCGGCCAGCCCGGCGACAACGCGCTTTGCGTCGGCCTCGTTGTAGACCTTGCAGATGTATCGCTTGCCGTCGAAGATCAGCCAGCCTGCGCCGTGGAAGTTGGGCATCATGAAGGTCTGCGGATTCTCCTGCCAGAACGCCCGCTTGATCGCGTCCGTCAGGTGGCGCTGCTGGATGCTGCCGTAGGCGTGCTGGTCGATCAGGTTCTTGGCCTTCAGGCTGTTGAGCGAGTTGACCTCGCCATCGCGTAGCCAGACGAACTCGGTGGCGCCGATCGTCAGCACCTTGGCGATAATCTGCTCCTGCAGCTTGGTCAGGGTCTTAGGCATGATCACCTCAGGTATGCGGGGCCGTACGGACCCATGTGGAGGAGCCCGTTATGGGCATCGAGGATGTTGCCGCGGGCGTGCTTGGCGGGCTTGGACCAACTCGCGGACTTCAGCACGTCACCTGTCGTCTTGCAGACGAAGCAGTGAGCGCTACCTTCACGGACGATCCGCCAGCGCTTCTGCAATTCCTCCAGCCGCCAGACCGGAGCGGGATTGCGCGGGTAGTTGGCCTGGCGGTGCGCTTCGCCGATGCGCTTGCAGCCTTCGAAAAAGGTCTGGATTGCTTGTTTCAAGCCGGGCAAGTTCGTTACTCCTCAATTCCTTCGCGATGTTCCGCAGCTTCTGGCGGATGACTTTCGCGGTGCATTCGATCTTCATGGGTTTGCGGTGCATCCACCCATCCAAGCGCCAAGACTCGCGGCACCCTTTGCAGTGCCACTTGGCTTCCTGGATGAGCGGGTCGACGCGCGGATCACGGGGCATGGCTAACCTCCAACGAGGAAGGCCAACTCGTCGGCAGCTTCCTTGCCGGCGAACTTCTCGTTGAGACGGGCATCGAGAGCATCAATGGCAGCCCATTGCGCGTCCGACAGCCTGCGGTTCGGCTGGTGCGGATCGAGGCGGGCTTCCGTCTGCTTCATGCCGATGGCCCATAGAACGAGTTCGATCTGTTCGTTCGAGAGATCAGGCATCGGCCGCCTCCTTGATGATCTCCTTGATCGAGGTGTTGGCGACGAAGCCGAAATAGTCCTCGTCATTGTCGACGGGCTCGACGTAGACGCGCTTGTCCACGTCGCTGTTGTCGACCTCGCCGACGCTGTAGATGCCGTCAGGGGCATCCTCGTCGCCTTCGACGCGGACCCGATCTCCCGGTGCCACCGCCAACACCTTCGCGGCGTTGGGCTCGGCGCAGGCCTTGTAGAGCCAGGCTTGCGGCAGCTGCTCTCCGTCCAGGTACAGGCCATCCTCGGTGAGGGTGGCTACACCGCCGGAGTGCTCCTCAACCGCGATACGCACGTCGGCCAGCCGGACGATCTCGTCGGAGTCGTCAGAGCCGGAGGTCAACAGTTCCTTGACCTTTTCGTAATGCGTGTGGTCCGCTGCCAGGGTCCATGGACGGCCCCTGGCAATGAACGTGATTGAGGTGTCGGTGATGACACTCGGGATCATTGGATCGCTCCGTTTCAGGCTGCTTCCGCCAGCGGGTCGGCTTCATGCTCGACCGGCTCGGCGTTCTGGTGGTTGTCGTTCAGCGCCAGCTCAGCCCTTGCGATGGCCGCCTGATGCTGCAGGTTTTGCTGCTCGGCATTCAGGAGATCGCAGTAGTGCTTGAGCTGCCGCTGGGTTTGGGCAGCGTCCGTGCGGTTCGAGTACGAGTAGTACGGGTTCGGCTCGATGATCAGCTTGAGCAGCGCGTACTTCGAGCACAGCTCGCGGTATCGCCTTTCCATCGCCGTGATCGGGCACTGCACCTCCGGCTTGTCGACTTCGATCCCGAGCCGGGACAGGGCGGAATGCGCCTTGTCGGTCGGGGTCTCCGCCGTCGAGTTGTTCCTGAGCGCCGTGCCGAGCGCCGTCAGCTCGGTCTTGAACAGAAGCAGATCACCGGGCGCATTGGCGAACGTCGCAGGCGTCATGCCAACGATGCCCCGCAGCGCCGAGTCGAGATCGGAGAACGACTTCTGATGCAGACCGGTGAACGTCGCGACGTCGATCTTGGCTTGCAGATCAGGGATCAGGTCATCCCCGAACAGCGTCCAATTCTCGCCCAGCGCCGCATGGTCATCCTTCTGGATGAGGATCGTGGTGCCGACCTCGACCAGACCCAGCTCGAAGGAAGCAGTGACAACATCCTTCAAAGCGCTGAGCGAGACGTTGCTCTGGTCGGTCGCGACCTTGACGAACTCGCTGCCGCGCCGCCGGCTGTAGAGGCCGTTGTTGACCTGCTGCACGTAGAAGCCGCCCTCGGCCAGGTCGACATCTTCCTGGGACACGACGATGCCGCCACCCTCGGAGACCACCATCACCCTGCGGCGACGAACGGTCTTGCCGCGGGTCCGCTTGGACGCGGGCACCTTGAAGGTGTCCAGCTCGACGACCTCGGGATTGCCGAGAGCTTCGAGCACTTCCTCGCGGAACGCTCGCTTGCATCGGATCCAGAGCACCTTCTGGCCGATCAGCTGCGCCATCTGGAAGCGTGAGTACGAGTAGCTGGGGTTGTGCTCGATGACGATCTTGGCGTCACGGCACCAGCTCATACGCACCGTGGTGTCCTCGAACTTGTCGAAGTGGACCCAGCCGTCCGACAGCATGCCGGTCTTGGCGTTGACCTTCGGCACCGTGGAGGAGAGGGTCTTGCCCCGCCATTTCACGACCTCGCGCAGACGTTCCGTGCGGGTCGCACCGAGTGCGTCGGTGGCCTCTTCGAACAGCTCGACCGCCCCGATCAGATCCTCGGCCGTGTCGACCGACTCCTGACACTTCCGGATGAAGTTCTGCTCGTACTCCTGCACCAGGCGGGACAGTGTTGCCTTGGTGTTGTCGTCGTAGGCCAGTTCTTCGCGGGACAGGGTCACCTTGAGTGAGCCGATCGGCGCATCGAACAGGACGGCGTCGCTGTAGTCGAGGAAGCCCGACGTCTTGATCTGACGCATGTCGAACGGATACATCACGCAGCCCATGCGGACGTGCGGACCATCGAACGGCACGGTCCCGTACTTATAGCGGGTGTAGTTGTCTCCCTCGCTCATGACGACCGGCTCTTTCCAGTCGATCGCCGGGGTGATCTTCGGCCGCGGGGTGAAAGACCAGAGGATGCGGCGAGCCCGATCGTGGAACTCGCGGATGTCCTCGCGGCGAACAGGGAAGGACACTTCGAGGCCGGTCGGTTCATCGGACGGCGCCTCGATCAACAGGCGCATGGTCGGCGCACCACTCTGGGAGAGCGAGAGCACGTAGGTCCGCGCCATGCCGCCGTGATACGACGTCACGGTGTAGGAGCCAGAGCCCGAGTCCGAGATCAGGTAGGCGTACGGACTCTTCGAACCCAGACCCCAGCCGCCGACCTGGTCGTTGCTGCCGCGCTTCGTCGAAGCGTAGAGGCGGGCATAGACGTTCTTCATGTCGTCGGGCGACATGCCGGGACCGAAGTCGCGGAACGAGATCGTCGGCGAGAGCGGGGTCGGCAGCTTGATCTGCGGGATCATGTCTTCCGGGATGTCGTCGCCGTATTTGAGGCGCGACCCGTCCCACATGTTCGTCGTCAGCTCGCGGATCGGGTAGCCGATCTTGTCCTTCGCGAGGCCGGAGATCTGGGCGTAGAACGCCACCGCGTTGGCCTCGAAGGAAATCGCAACTTCATCCTGCACTCCGGAGGCGACGTCGACATGCTCTTGCAATCCGAGTTTCATTGTTCAGTATCCTTGGTTTCGTGATGTCTGGTGATCAGGCGGCGTGGAAGCCTTCGTCGTCGAACAGGTCGAGCAACGTGGACTCACGGCGGGCCCGGCTGTTGGAGAGCCAGATGGCGTCGTCCAGCTCCTGGACGCTGACCTTGATCTCTTCGAGGTACGCGGCGACCTGGCGCGGATATCGGAAGACCAAATCCTCGAGATCGCGCTGACGCATGCGCTGCAGCGTCCGCAGGGTGCGGGAGGTGCTGCCGAAGCCTGACGACGATCCCGACCAGCTGGAGCGCTTCGGAGGTTCAGACTGCACGCCCTTGGGGTCACGCTCGATGACGAACTTCGAGGCATCGATCTTGATCATGTGATCGCGCAGCTGGAACAGATGCTGGACGCACTGGGTCTCGTCCTTTGTGTGCTCGTTCTCGTAACCGACTGAGACGTTAGAGCACTCCGGCACGATGCCCATGTAGATCTTCGTGTCGGTCAGCACGCCGGTCGGATCGTTCTTGAACCGGTCCGGCAGCTGGGCAGCCAGCGAGTCGCCGAACGCATCCGACGCCGTCCGCCCGCGCTGGTGGGTGATGACGGACGTGAAGCCGCGACGGTCGAAGGCGATAGCGGCCTTGATGCCGTCCAGGAACTCCGGCGTCTCATTGGCGATACCGCCGGACCCCTTGCAGCCGACCTCCTCACCGAAGTGGAAGACGTAGAGGCCGGGCACCTTGGCTTCGATCATCTTGATCATGATGAAGTTGCCGGCGGCGTCGTCTGCGCCCAGGCAGTTCGACTTGGACTTCTTGGGCAGATGGATCTTGGTGCCGGTCATCTCGATCTGCTGGAAGCCTTCCTCACGGTGGACACTGTCCGTGTGGGAGGACCAGAGGATCGACGGCTTCTCCTCGCCGACGATGACGAAGCGGTTGCCGAACTTGTCGGCCTGCACGCCGAGCGGCGTGATGAACCGATCGATGTAGGCAAGCTCCGTCTTCGATCCGTAGGGACGACGATGCGAGAGCATCGCCTTGAGCATATCAAGGTCGCTGTTGGACATTTCAGTTCCTGTTGGGATTAGCGATTGGAATCGAGGTCAGGCATGGTGCGGACGAAGGGCCGCATCATCTGTTCTTGGAGTTGCCGGTCGACGAGATCGGCCATGTACCGATTCATCTCCTGCTGCTGGCGCTCACTCAGGTCAGGCCGGTCGGCTGCGGGATCGTCGACGATCATCCATTCCGCGTTCCGGCCGCGGATGCGATGCTGGACGGTGACCGCACGGTCGCCATGGCGAGCCAGGTCGACGCCTACGAAGTCGCTACGGCCTGGCGAGTTCGCGGTCACCATGCCACGGTGCCACGGCTTCGCTTCCACCAGATCCCTGAGGGTGAGCCCATCCGGATAGAGGTCTTTGGCGGTGAACCTCTCCGGATAGAAGGCCTTCATCTTCTCGGCCTCGATCTCCCGGATTTGCTTGGCCGGAAGCTCCTTGCCGTCAGCGTCGAAGCGCCACTCGACAGAGCTATGCATGCGACGGTCGCCCTTCTGAACCATCTCGATCTTGGGGTGGTTCTTCTTGGTGATCGTGCAGTGCTCGCCGTGCTCGGCGAAATAGTCATGACCCCAGGAGATGCCGGGAGTCGCCATCATCACCCGGAACTCATTGGCATAGCGATTGCCAGAGCCAGAGCAGGTGAAGGTGTGCGTCTCCCACGCCTTCTGGGACCATTCCTGGTTGACGCCGTGGACGAACTTGAAGGTGTGTGCCGGCTGTCCGCCACGCATCTTCGGGCAGTACTGGTAGAGCAGGGAGCGGCCAGCGCTGCCGCCGCATGCGATGTACTTCGTGCCCAGCGGCAGGTCCGCCAGCGTGCCCTTGTACGTCTCGAAATAGTCGCCCTTCAGGATGACCATCTCGATGTCGTCGAAGTACGGCATGACGTACTCCCAGCGCCGCTCCGGGTGCTCGATCTTCAGGAGCTTCGCGCCGTCCGGGAAGCGGATGCTGTCGCCGTAGACGTAGGTGTAACCCTCCGCCTGCATCGCAGCGATCATGCGCTGGATGTCGCCGTAGCAGCGGCCGAAGATCTTCTTCTCAGGCCAGCACAGGCAGCGAGACTGGATGCGGCCATCGGCATTCTTGGTGTAGGCCACAGCGAGGTCGCCGGCCCCGTAGGGCTCGGTCGGCCAATGCGGGTCCATCCCCTCGAAGGTGTGCTTGCCGTCCATGCAAGAGCCGGGACCGGTCTTGTAGACGTGGACGATCTCCTCGGGGCTGAAGGCGTAGAAGATCTCGCCGTTCGGGTCGATCGCGGCGATCAGCTTGCGGCGATGATCGTCGGGGATCTTGCCCTCAGCCTCGTAGAACCGGGTGATGTAGCGGCCCGGGTTGAGCGACGTCGTGCGGTCGATCGTGCCGTGCTCGTCGCCCTCGGTGAACGCAATCTTGGAGGAGTCGCGCGGGCAGAGGTGAGCGAAGTGATCCTTGATCGGCTCAAGGTCCCACGCCGCCGGCAGCGCCTTCAATGCGCCGCTCGCGAGCCGCTCCTGCTGACGAGCACGCCAGTCCGGCGCCTGTGCCATGCGGCGAGGCTGCACCTTGTAGCCGCGCTGCTCGGTCAGGGTCTTGGCGAATTTCGCCGCTTCGCTGCCCTTGTCGTAAGGGCCGAAGTCCGGGATCGGCACATCTCGCATGCCACCGTTCCCGTCCGGCTCCAACCGGACCAGGTAGAACGACATTGAAGTCCTCCATTTGCTCTGATTTGCATTCAAGCTATCGTGCAGGCGCACGTATCCCTTGGTGGAGCAGGGGGATCCTTTGAAATAGGAGGATCGCCCGGCTGCCGTTCTCTGCTTCTAATTTGCATTCATGCGCATGAAAGCGCAAGAGTTATTTACTAACAACCGTCGTGCAAAACGGTCTATCTCGTGCGTTATAGAAGCGGATCCTTCGAACAGGACCGAGCTTCTTCAATATGTTGACCATGGTTCCATCTCATTGAAATTGGCGATTGAGGTGGAAGCTGAGGGCTGGTCTGTCCCTGGCATTGTAGTATCGGGTCGTTTGCATTCTCACGGCTCCGTCTCATGGCGTTGGGTTGATGAGAAGAAACCGCGGGAGCGGTCTGTCCCGAGAGTTGAAGAGGCGGAACCGCCTTATGGTCCCGCAGTGATCTAGGGTCAGCATTCTGCTTACTCGTTTCGTTTTGACGCGCTCTCAAGAGTCGTCTGTTGGTCAAGTTCGCTGCCTGTACTGTGATGCTACTCGGTAGAAGTGACGTCGAAGCCCAACCGAGCACTTCGAACGTCGGCGGTTGGATGGGGACCTCATCAAGCATCCCCATTAGGTCTCGATCAGTTCTCCTCGACGACGTAGTCGATGAGGAATGACTCGAGTCCATCTTTGTGCGCCGCGTCGCATACCTCATGGATGTTGGGGTATGCGCCGTGCCAGCGTTTGCCTGGCCACTTGGCGCGAATGGTGTTGCCGTTCAGCCTGGCGCAGAGCACAGGCTTGCCGGCTTGTTCGTCAGAAGCCTCGGACACGGTCGATCCCCTCGAACGCGCGGGCCTGCTCGCGGATGCCGGCGATCGTGATCGCAGCGTCCACGCGGTCGTCCTCGATCATCGCCAGTGTCGCATCACGGCGCCGACGCTCCAGGTCAGCCCATGATCCGCGGTACGGAGTGATCGGTCCTTTGGTTGAGAGTCCCATGTTATTCGTCCTTCCAGTCGATGGTGTAGGTCCCATCGGGACCGGGTATGAGCGCAGCGTCGAAGAACTCGATCGCCTTGCGGATTGCAGTCATGTTCGGCTTGCTGCCGCGCTGAACGCGCAGCGCTGCGCAGCTGGTGAAGTAGAGCCCGGTGCCCAGCTCGGCATCGAGCGCGCGGACCGAGAAGCCGTCCTCCCTGGCTCGCTTGCGGATCGCGTCCGCCAGCGGCTCGCCCAGGATCTTCAGCGGCAGCTCGTGTGAATTGAACAGCGTCACGCCCAGCTCGCGGGCGCGCTTCGTGATGTCCCACTTCGTCCGATGCGGTAGGACGTGGGTGATGCCTGTGGCACCCCTCGTCGGGGCGTAGCGTCGGATTTCTTCGTCCTCGCCGTGCGTGAACGGCGGCCGGCGGTAGGTGAAGCCGGTGGAGCTGCGCTTGCCAGAGATCGAGTGCCTCGACCGGCCCGGCAGCAGCAGCTGCAGCTCGTGCAGCTTCAGGTGCCGGTTACGCCTGATGATCTCGGCCTCGGCATTGGTGTACTGCTTGCCGCACCTGACGAAGAAGCTATCGGACCTCTCGGCACCAGAACTTCTCAAGGCAGGAGGGGCACTGGATGACCTCGCTGGACTTGTCGCCCTCTTCGTCAAAGTCATAGTTGCAATAGGGGCAATCGAAATGGGTTCTGATGTACCCAAGGACATGCTCGGAACAGCTCTCACGGGAGTCACTCATGCGCGGGCAAACCGCTTGTTGATGTCGATGAAGCGCCGTTCCTGCCGGCGCTGCCGTCCGCGGTTCGTCTTCGCGAACGGCTCGTGATGGCGCTTCCAGGTGTGACCTTCGAGGAGGAAGCGGAACGCGGCGCCGATCGAGCGCTGCTGCGGCGATCCCCGATCACAGGGGTGGCGCCACCTGGAGCGGACTCCGTTCAGATACATTGGTGTTCTCCATCAGCCGGCAGACAAGGATCGGCTCACCCTTGCCGTATGCGCCGGTCGTGATCTGAGCGAGCGAGAGCGGCTTCGGACAGCCGATCGTCCAGTTGCTGCAGACCTTCATGTTTGATTGGACGACCGTCTCCGAGCAGACGCTGCGCGGGAGCGGGAGAGCGCTGTCGCCTTCCTGACGACCACAACCGGTCAGCAGCAGCGCGATGGCGATGACAGCCCGGTTCATGCGGCGTACCCCAGCTCGTGGCGATAGCGCTGCGGCTTCGGCGCCTCGTACCAGAAGGCGATGCGCGGCGGCTCCTCGTAGACCGCGATGACGGTCGGAGCCTTGCCCATGCGTTTCGTGTACCAGCTGGCGGACTTGCGCAGCGTCCGGCCGCTCTCGCGGGCGGTATCGATCAGCAGCAGATCGAACTTGGCAGGGACGTTGGCTCCGAACGGGATGAAGGGGATGCCCAGGATGTGCGAGGCATAGACCGCGGCGACGGCGCCCGATCTGCCGGGACCGGTGACGCAACCGACGTTCTCCAGGCGACGGCTGAAGAGGACGGTTCTGATGCGCTGAGCAAACTCAGCTTCGGGGACGATGCGGATGGTCATGCCACGGCTTTCTTGCTGATGGTGTCGATGATGCAGCGGTGTTCGATGGGGTTGTGGTCAGCCAGGAACTGCAGCGCTTTCTGGTGGTATTCGCTGCCGGCGTTGGCGTAGTCGACGACGAGGCGCCACGCTTCCAGGTCATTGCGGAGGCGGTCGCTCTCATCGAGCTTCTGCAGCTGCCAGGGACCGTTCTCGCTGCCTTCGCAGTCGAAGATGCCCCAGCCCTGGTCGAAGGCGATGCTGTTGTCGAAGTTGGCTCTCGGCATGTGGTCCTCGCGGGGATGGGAGAGGGGTGCCCGTCCCCCGAAGGAGACGGGCGAGGCAGGATCAGCTGCGGAGGTTCTTGTTCAGCGCCCAGTACGGGTTGGACCCGTCCTGCGGCCTCACGAACAGCGTGGCGTACGAGTGGTCGCGGGTCTTGATGACCTCGACGTCGCGGGTGCCGACATGCTGCTTGTGGAAGCGGACGATCTGGCCGGGGGCGACCAGGCGACCGCTGACCCACTTCGCATCCGGGTGCGGCGGAGCCGGCGGGGTGGCCTCGACGACCTCGGCCACGACCTCGTCGTCACCGCCCTCGTCGTGCTCTTCCTCCTCGTTGACCTCGTCCACACCATCGACGACGGTCGGCTGGGTGAGGAGCGCAGCGCCGCGCGGCGGGAGGACGACCGCGAAGACGCCGAACACGTCGCCGTTGTCGAAGGCGCGCTTGGCCGCCGCCTCGGTGTCGTACAGCTCCTCGTCGACGCTGAACTCGCGGTCGTCGTTCTGGAACAGCCGGACGAACTTGGTCTGCGGCTCGGTCGAGAGGTTCTCCACCAGCCAGTCACCGTTGATGTCGTCGCCTTCCAGGTCGAACTGGAGGACGACGCGCTCACCGGCGTTGTCGTCGTAGCCGGCGATCACCACGGGGAACGTGGCGTCGTTCAGCACCGACAAGATCACGATCTCGGTGAGGACGGCGCGGTGGTCATCGACCTTGGTGATCTCGAACGGCTTGTTGAAGTCGACCTTGCCGACCGGATACTTCGGCGGCGCGGGAGGGGCTTCGGGCGCAGGCAGTGGATCGCCCGTGACGGCGGCGAACACTTCCTCGGTCGAGACGCCGGCAGCGAAGACCTCGGAGGTCTCGGCAACGGGCAGGGCGCCGTTGTCGATCTCGGCGGTCAGTCCGGAGGCTTCCGTGCCGGCAGCCTGGTCGGCCTGCATGTCGGCCTTGTTCAGGTAGCCGGACATGCTGATCACCGACGTCTCGGTGACCGGAGCGGGCATCGGAGCGTTGGTCAGCGGCTGCTCGATACCGTAGATGGCAGTCTGTCCCATGGTGGGATCCATTTGCAGTTCTCCTTTGGTGTTGCGGCCGACTGGTTGAGGTCACCCCGTCAGTGACGGCGGCCCGCGCTTGAATTGACGGGGTGTTTGGCTGCACGCCCTTAGACCATCGTTTGCATTAATTGCAAGCGCAAATTTGCATTTAAGCAAACGTTCAGGTATAGGGAGGCATGCAGAAAACTGAATTGGTCTATGGGTTACCTTGGCTTTCGACTAAGCCGGAACGCGCTATCTTCGATGAACTTCAGTTCGCCTGCGTCTATGCAGCCGGCCCCCTCGGGGGTCGGCCGCTACGGCTCGGCGCCTCGACCAATCTCAAGAAGCGGATCGAGTGCCTGCAGCCCGGCAGCTGGGAGCCGCTGAAGATCCATCATGCGATCTGGACCACGAACGAGGCGTTCGCCGTCCGGATCTTCAACGATACCGCCGCACTGTTCGACAAGGCCAACCGCCGGCTGGTCGGTGACTGGTTCGACGTGACGTCGGAGCTGGCCATCCAGGCCATCCGCATCGCTGGCGAGAAGGCGAACATCCCGCTGCTGTCCCATGACGGCCTGCTGGCGAAGGTCAGAGGCATCCGTGAGAAGCGCCTGGACAGCGGCATCGTCGTCCGCAAGCGCTAGTTCGGATAGATGGTGATCTTCCCGATCACCCGGCCATCGTTGATCCAGCGCTGGATGTCATCGCCCAAGCACAGGCTGTCGGAATACTCGACGCTCTGGCAGCCGTCGCCGTCGATGATCTCGACCATGAAGCTGTCGAGCGGTTCGTCACGAAACTGAGAGACGCGGCGACCGCCGTGCCTCCGTTCGATGACAGCGTCGATCTGCTGCTGCGCCTTGATCAGCGAGAGCGAGCGCCGGCCGTCCATCACCGCCTTGTAGTTCCTGGGCCTCCCGCTGTAGGAGACCCAGGCTGGCGGATCGAGCGTGTAGGCCAGCTCCTTCACTTCCTGAGCGTAAGGCATTTGTCGATCTCCTTGATGAAGCCTTGCAGAACGCCCATCAGGCCGCCTCCTCGTTGTCGTTGCAGGGCCTGGTCACCACGGGGAGCAGGCCGAGCATGTGGATGTCGAGCGTGATCGGTTCGACCCAGGTGAACCCGGCGCGATCCCGATGTGTGTGGTTGAAGGTGACGGTCTGGACGACGACCGTACCGAAGGGCAGGGTCTTGCCCGGAGGCATGCCGATGGCGAACATTGCTACTCTCCCCAGCATTCTTCGCAGTCGAGGTCCGCCAGCTCGTCGGGGAGCGGCTGACCCACGGTCACGGGCTCGAACGGCGCAGCGAACATGCCGGCGCCGTACGTCACGTCGCCGCCCACCACGCCGATCTTGGCGGCGAGCATCTTCGACATCACGGTACCGAGGCTTTCGACAGCTGCGGTGAAGTGTTCCACCTCGGGCATCTTCGCCCGGTGCATCGCTTCGATGATCTCTCCGATCCGGAGCTGGTAGGCCATGTGCTAGTTCCCTTCGTTTGCATTAGAATTGCATAGCGTTTGCATTCAAGCAAGCGTTAATTCAAAGGTGTGACATCACGGCATAGAAGACCGCGACGAGCCCCAGGGCGACGCCGATCACCCTGGGGCAGGCGAAACCGACCGCCCTCATTTCAGCTTGATCATGCCGGCCGGCGAGATGGCCTCGCCCCATTTTCGGCACTCGGCCGGTTTGCTGCGCCTGACGTCCTGCATGATGTCCTGGACGACATCGCGAACCGTGATGGAGATCTCCGGGATCATGTCGGCCCGCTCGTAGGGCTTGTCCATCTGGGCCATCATTGCCGCGACCACGGCCGGGCCAACGGTGTCGAAGTCAGCGCCGTTGCGATCGGCGGTCTTTCGCGGGGCGCCGTCGACCATGTCGTACTGAGGGCAGAGGGCGATCACCACCCAGGACGCAGAGGCGAGGAGGGCGAACTCCTTGTCCGCCTTTGTGACGGCGAGAGCAGGCGAGGCGAAGGCAAGCGTCAGCGCGACCGCCGACGCACAGAGTGCGTGCAGTTTCATAGTCGTAGTTCCTTGATGTCAGTGGTTGATGTGCTTGAGCAGGTGGTATTCGTAGAAGAGGCGCAGATCCGACGGCTGCAGGACCACGACGTGGTTCTTGCCACGCTTCGCCCGGAACAGCAGTTGGTAGGAGAAGTCCATCCCACTCCAGCCGGAGCCGCCGCCGACGTAGCAGGCGTTCGTTGGATGGCCTTGCAGGTGGAGACCGCTTGCCTGGATGCCGGCGACCTCGATCTCGTATGCCGAGTCCACGACGGTGAAGACCTCGCGGATTATTTCCTTCCAGCGTGGAACGATGATTGTCTCGCCGGGCTCTCTCTTGCAGTAGCCCAAGAAGCGTAGCCTCTTCGCGGTTCTGCCGAACTCGCGGAGCTGGAAGCGCGCCCACATGTATCGGCTGTAGTCATCGAGCTTGAATCCGACGACTTTGGCGCCGATAGCGATCCTGGGTGTCGGCAGATCATAGGCCTTGCCGGTCGGTCTCACTGAACCTCTCCGCATCCGTTGCAGACATAGGCGTTCTGGTCGGGAGTCCACTCCCACTCAGACTCCATGCCGGCGTCGTTGCACTCGCAGCCGATATCCTCCGCCTCATACACGGGCTCGGGATACTCGTTCATGCTGTTGTCCTCGGCGTCCTCTTTCCTGGTGAGGTTGCCCAGGCCGTCGCACTCCCACTCGGGAGCATGGCCATCCTTGACCATGCATCCGGTATAGAAGCCGGGTGACTCCACCACTGAACACAGCGTGCATTTCGACGTCATCGTGGGTACCTATCCTCGTACTCGCCGGCCGTTGCGCTCCGGCATGTGGTCGATGCTGCCGGGGCGGCCTATGTCGTACGCTGGAGCCGGCTGCGCGGCCTCCTCACGCCGCACCTCGGCGTCCCGGATCTTCAGCAGGGCCAGGTCGAGGTTGTCGCGAAGGGTGCGCGCCTGCAGGGTGTCGAGCACCTCACAGCAGCGAGTGCCACCGCGAGGACCGACCAGATAGATGACGATGCGGTCGTTGGGTTCGACGTCGAACGCGCCGCCGCTAGTGTGGCCGCTGATGAACTCACGCATCGTCAGCCCTCCGACGACGTCAGCATGGTGGTGAAGGTCTCGCCGTGCGCGCCCTCAACCTCCGACCAGTCCTCGATCAGCATATTGAGGAGGTTCACCAGTTCGAGCGGGACCGGATAGTAGGCCGGGTATGCGTCCTTCTCGCTCTCGTCGAGGATTTGCCGCAGCCAGGTGTCGAGGCGGGCACGGTTGGTCTCCGGGATGCCTTCCTCGTCCAGCTCCTCCTTGGACGGATGATCGGCGATCCAGTCGATCAGGTCGTTCAGCTCGCTCTCGCTGCCGATCACGAGCATCCACGCCTTGTCGAGCTGGGCCTTCGGCAGGGACGCCAGCACGCTCCTGGCTTCGAGGTCGACGTCGTTCATGTCGCGGATGCGGTATCCGGCATTGATCATGATGTCGCCGATCGCGGACAGCGTATCGCTGTCCCACTCCACGCCATCCATCTGTTCCTGGATGGCAAGCATTGCCTGATGATCGTTCATTGCGGCCTCTCGGGTTTGGGGATTTCAAGGTCACGGGTGAGGTCGATGACGAAACCGAAGTTGCCTCGCTTCTGGTAAAGCGGCGCATCGACCAGGAACCACTTCTCGAGTTTGTCGCTCTCGCGGCGAGCACAGACGCCGACCATGTCCTTGGGCACCCAGTGCGCCCAATCGCCCCATGCGGACGACACGACAAAGTTGACGCCGTTCTCGATCTGGAAGAGCCGCTCGTCGCGAGCACGGGACTCGCCGCGCTTCAGCTTCACATCGAAGAACTGCTCATATTCATCGGGATACCAGCCGCGGAAGGTCTCGACCGCTATCTCGTACTCGGACTTGTCCGGGCGGCCCTCGATCTTGATCATGCGCTGGAATGCGATCGGATGGATTACAGCGGCGACTGACCACTGGCAGTCCTCCTCGTACCAGCCAGCCTCGGCTCGCATGTACTTCGGGACCGCCGCGTTGCGTTCGCGGGACAGCTTGATGCCGCCGTGACTGGCGGTCGAGACCGACCAGATGCCGGGCGCCAGCTCGCGTTTGTCCTGGATGGCACCCCACGGTGACGACTGGGGGCACGCCGATCGCTCATAGTTGGTCATCAGACCTTGCTCCTGCTGAAGGCCAGATGGCTCTTCTTGTATGGGGTGATCTCGCCGCGGTCGTAGGCGAGGGCGTAGGTCGGGCAGCGGACGAACACGCAGTTGGGCTCGCCCGGTATCTCCGAGTCGCGGGTGGTGAAGCCGAAGTGGCATTCGTCGAAGTGCTTGTCGTCAGCCTTCATCGGACGCCACCACCACTCGTCATCGTCGAGCGACCAGCCTGCGTTGAGCGCGGCCATGTAGACCCGGTGCGCCTTCTCGATCAGGTCCAGACCCTTCAGCGCACTGGCGATCTGCCGCCGCTGGATGCCATGCATCGACTGGACGATGTGGCGAATGTGGAAGTTCATCAGCGGCGGCAGATGATGCGCGTCGGGCATGGTCAGTCCTGCGGGAAGAAGGCGGCGATCGCCTCAAGTTGCGTGCAGAGGGTGTGATGGCCGACGAATTGTCCCGCCTGCCACCACATCCATTGGAAGGTGAAGGGGAGATGCGGGCATGCATCGTTCCCCTCCAAGCCGGCCGCATAGCCGGCGTCGTAGAAGTCGAACGGGTTCATTTCCACGGCCCGAAGTCGATCAGGTCGAGATCCTCACCGAGCGCCTTGACGAATGCGGCCGGATCTTCCTTCGCTTCGAAGGCGTTCTGCACGGCCTCCGGGTGATCGCTGATCAGGTCGGCGTACTTCCACTGCTCCTCGGCTTCATCCCGGCAGTCGTGGATGAACTGATCGCGCTCGCGGCTGCCGACCGGCTTGCTGCTCTTGAATGCCGCACACCGCGAACGAGCCGTGTAGTACAGGTCGCGGAGCTTCTCGGCGCCAGCGATGACCGGCTCGACATCCTCATCCTCGGTGAAGCTGAGGCAGTAGAGCAGGAACTGAGGGACGAACTCGAAGTCCCAGCAGATGTTGCCGTCGCGGTCGTCCTGGTTCATGATCGCCCAGACGCTCTCGATCAGCGGAGCCAGGCGCCAGGACTGCAGTCGTCGGCCGCCAGCACCGTAGTTCTCACACCAGCGGACCATCTGCTGCTCGGCAGCCTTGTACGGATGATCGTCGGGCAGCGTCTCGCCGAACTTCAGCATGGTGTCTTCGAGCACCGTGTAGATGGCCAGCGCGGTCTCGATGACGAGGTAGTTGGTCGTGATGGTCTCAGGCTTGCTCATTGTCGATTTCCTTCAGCAGCTTGACTGCGTCGTCGCGGAGGCAGTTCATGTCGAGGCGGACCGGGATGTCGTGCATCACGGTGACGGGGTTGACGAAGGCGCGGACGATCTTGAGCAGCTCTTCGACGCGGTCCTTCGCTCGATCGAGCGGACCATCGAGGTAGGCCAGCGAGTCGCACACGGGGCAGCGACCGCACGGCGAGGCGTCGCCCGGCGTCAGACTGCAGTCGTCGATCTCGGAGCATTCGATTGCGGTGCCGGACCAGTCACAGCTGCCGCAGCGGCAAACCAGCTCGTCGGGCTCGCCGAGAAACGCGATCTCGGCGGTGTAGGTGTCGCCTTCGAGGTCGCTCATGCGATCCTCGCGTCGATCTTGCCCTTGATCTCTTTTGCAACGCCGACCCAGGCCGCGCCGCTGATCATCGGGGACTCGATCGCTGCCGGATCAGCCTCGGCGACCTTGTCCGCCCACTTGCTCAGTGCATCGAGCACGAACAGCTGGGCGAGCGGGCCGAACTGGCTGTGGTTCATCAGGTCGCGGACGAACGAGATGTTGTCCTGTCGCTTAGGCATTGCGGGTCTCCTTTGCATTCAAACAAGCGGTTGGGCACGGCTTCGCTTTTCCTGAGGGTCAGGAAAAACTCGGTCGGAGAAATTCTGGTGGGCGAGGCGTGCTTCGCTGGCTTGCGCCTCGGCCGTGTCTCGCTATCGCTACCACCATCGCGTCCACATCCGTGGACCAGGCCGTTGAGTGCCGATGCACCCTGCCGGGAACACCCGGCTTCTCTTCATGAGGTTGACGGCCTCACTAGCCCGGCGTTACCCGGGCACGTCTCTCAGAGCGGAGTGAACAACCAGATCGCCAGCTGGCATCCGAAAACGAATGCCGCGGCTGATATGTGCCAGTCCATGTCTCGCTCCAAATTGCACCAGCGGATTGGTTTGCCTGCCGCTGGTCAGGCTGTGCGTCCGGTCGCTCGCGGCTTCACCGGTCCAAAAACTCAACTCTCGTTCGGGGTCACAGTGGGGGTTGATTACTTCTTCATGGCCGTACTCCATCATCGCTGCTGTAACTCGGCGCCTTCGCCTTGCGCTTCTTGTTGGGCACAACGCGGGGCTTGTATTTCGGCGTCCGCAGATCACGGGCGATCGGTGAGCGACGGCTCGGCTTCTTTCGCTTCTTCATGGTCTCGGACTCGGGAATTGGATGGCCGGATAGCGCCGGCCTCGCCACTGCGTTTGGGTCGCAGCAACCTATGAGCGGTGTCCCATTTCTCCGGGCCGCAAACTTCCTACGTCGTGTCATGGTGGCTATCATCGCCTGGCACGGACCATGGGCGCCAAGAGCTAAGCCGTTTGATGAGTGGTCCTGCGGATTTCCCCTGCCTATGTGTGCAGACCGCTTTACTGCACACCTCGGGGCCTCGTTAGCTGCGAAACTCTCGACGATGGTCGAGATACGCACGCTGAGCTGATCGAGTGAGAAACTGCGGCATCTCCTGAGTCGCAGCCTCGTCCCAGCGGTTGGCCCGCCAGTAAATGTCGGCCTCGCAGAGCATGCGATCGCTTGCTCGCACGCGGGCCTGAAACTGCTCGAATGCATCAGTCATCGGGAGAGCAGCCTCTTCAGTTCGGCAGCCTTGCGGCGGCACCTGTCGGCCTCGCGCCGATTGGCCTCGACCTGATGCGTGGACCAGCCGCCGCGACGCGACTCTTCCGCCCATCCATCGAGCGTATCGGCGAGGTTTTCGAGAAATTGGATCGTGTCCATCAACCCCATCACTTCGTCTCCAGCTGCGTCAGCTCGACTTCGAGCGGGTGGTAGTCTTCGTACCGGGCGCCGGCCCAGCCGTTGCGGGACATGTCGGACAGGATGCGGATGAGCGCCATGCGGCGGCGTTTGCGTTCGCGCTCGGTCATCACAGCCTCCAGTGCTGCATGCGGGCACGCTGGTCCGCCTGCTCATTGTCGTTGTCCGCCTTCGGCTGGGCGGGGGACAGTTCGTCCTCCTTGCGCAGCCAGCGCTTCCGGTCGTCATCGCGGACGACGTATTCGCCGCCGTCGAGCACGTCCTTGATCTGACCGACGAACGACCCTTTGGAGCCGACGCGGACAGAGCGCACCCAGTCATCCTTCTCGAACTTGCTCATCCGAACCTCCCCATGCTCAGGTCGAGGTCGTCGGTGTTCTCGTAGGTTGCCGCGAGCGTCTCGCCGAGGTGCAGGGTGGCAAGAACGACGAACTGATCATTGCGAGCTTCCGCGAATGCGGATCGCGCCTCATCGTCCGACCTGAACCGGGAGACGACGACCTCGCGCATGGTGATGGTGGTCAGCGTGTTCATGCTGCCTCGCTGGGGAGTTTGAAGTGATCGAAGAGCCAGGCCGGACCGAACTCGTTGCGCATGCGGTGCAGCACCGGATGCTCCTTGCCGGATCGGTCCCGCCAGACTCGAGCGTTGTACCAATAGGTCTGGGCGAGGGTGTCTCGCCAATGCCTGCCGTGTGCCGCTGCAAAGGCCGTGATGGCCTCCACCTCTTCGGCGAGCAGCTGCCGGTAGTTCATGTCAGCTCCTTTCCGGGGATGCCGCCCGTGCGGACGTGCGCTTCGCAGTTGGGGTACACCCGGGCCTGATCCCGGATGTGAGGGATGATGATCTCGACGCGGGCCAGCTCGGCCTCGCGCTCGGTGGCGTACTGCTTGGCGTTGCTTCGCCAGATGTCCCAGGTGTTGGCCGTACCCATCGCGTTGAAGCGATCGGTCAGGTACAGCACCATCCGCTTGCCGCTGTTGTCGGCGGGGATGCCGTTCCACCAGACGACGACGAACGTGTCGGGATTGTTGACGCGGTCGATCGTTGCCTGGGACGGCGGGTTGAAGCCCTCGGGGAACTTCATGACTTGGCCTTCCATTCGTGCTTCGGGCAGTACTGCCAGCACTTCGGTTCGAGCTGATCGGCGGCGCGGATGGCTTCCGCCTCCCGCTCCGACACGCGGATGACTTCATCGGAGAGGATGTGCTTCAGGCACTTCATCCTCACCTCCACATGGCGAACGCAGCACGGCAGGTGCCGGCGACGTAGAAGCTGCGAGCGGCAGCACGGGCGATCCGCAGGGAACGCATGCCGACGGACTCGATGATGCCGTCACGGCGGACGACGATCAGGGTCGGGATGGAGCGGGGGACGCGGCGCATGTCACGCCCCCGCACAGGTCAAGGCGAAGCGGGCGGACCCGACCTTCGCGATGTTGTTGATGTTGACGAGCTGGCCGTGCTCGCGGGCGTCGTCGACGTAGTCCTCGCCCAAATGCTGGGCGAGTGCCGCCGCGATCTGCTCGAAGTCATCCCACTTCACGCGGGCGAAGTCGGGGTTGCTCTTCCAGACCTTCACGAACGTGCCGCGCCGCTGCGGGCCGGGGCCGGTGAACTGCCCGGTGTTCTTGAGGAAGACTGCGGCGTAAGCGACTCTGTCGCCTTCGATCAGGGCGGACATTCAGACCTCCACCACATTCCAGCCGGACGGAATGTTGGCGCGGGCCGCGACGTGCTGGATGGCCTCGCGCTTCAGCCCGTTGACGGCTGCGACGTTCTGCAGATGACCGGACACCATCTCGTAGTTCCACTCACGGCGGCGCCAGTTGTCGCGCTGATCGTGGACGCTCTGCAGCTGGACGAGCAGCTTCTGGTGCTGTCTGAACCAAGCTGGGATGGTTTCGCCGAAGTGCTCGATCAGATTGTTGACGCTGTTGCCGCCGGAGTGCGGCTTGTAGTTCGGCATCACGGACATGTCGTCCATCCGCGGATCGTAGTTGTCGTCCGGGACGAAGTTGCCGGCGACGCAGCTGCGACCGGTCGGGTCTCGGTAGAGGCAGATGTCGTCAAGGCCGCTCGACGGGCCGGGGGACGAAGCGAAGAATGCACAGGCGGCGTCGAAGACTTCTTGAGCGGTCGGGGTATGTTCGAATACGTGGGGCATGGTCGCTCCGTTTGCGTTTGCGCTATTTGCATTCAAGCGAGCGGGAAGGCAAGCGCAAATTTGCCATCCCGTGCTTTTCCGGGTGACCGGGGGAGGATTCGAACCTCCGGCTGTCGCGTGATCCAGCGTCGATGCTGGCATTCCCACCAAGGGGCGCCGCCTTCCCGCTCCCGTGTTTCCTACGGGCAGCCCGGTCGATTTCGTGTGCAGTCTCATGGAGTTACGGTCATAATGCCGCCAACTTCCCATGAGATAAGAGAGATGTTCCGAGACGCAGATTCAGCGCCGCGGAAATTCGAGAATAATTCCCGAGAAAATGGGCCGCCGAGCAATAAGCGGGCGCCCCGGGGTATTTTCGAAGGCCGCCTCCAACTCCTCGATCGTGGCGTTGACCACGGGGACGGAGGCTCCTCTCTGGGAGAGGACACAGGCCGCCTCAGCCAGTATTGCCGACTGGACGGGGGTGATGCCGGACCTGCCCATGTAGGCACGGTACAGCGCATCGAGACGAGCACGCATCGGTTCCTCCGGTGATGTGGGACGGGGCGGAAAGCCCTGCAGGACAGGCACTTCCCAACGAGACGACGAACGAATACGGGGCCGCCAATCGAGGGCCGCCGGCGATCCACAATCCCAAGCCAGTCACCTCCAGACAGGGAGAGAAGCAGGGACAGGAGAGGGAGGGAGAGGCGTCCTCGTTAGGGCCAGGCTCTCTACCGGTCAGACGCAGATTCTCGATTTTCGAATGCAAACGAGCGCAAACAGCGTGAAGTCGGTCGCGTCGACCTTACCCTCAGCATAAAAGCCCATTTGCATTTATTCGATTTCCGGACCCTGCAGACACCATATCTAGGGCCAGTCACCCTCAAATCGGTATCTCAGTCCGCAAAAGAGGGGGTCCAGACCCCATTTTCAGGGGTCCAGCCACTACATCTTGATAATTCAGGGGTGGAATTGCCCCATCAGGATCCCAGCGAAGGCGAAGGCCATCAGGATCAGGGCGCCCGTGGCGAGATCCACGCGGGTGTTGAGCAGGTTCTTCATGGCGGGCCTCATGCGTACCTGGCGAGGGGCTTCTCGCTCACGGGGTGATGGACGGCGCCGTCCTTGATGGTGACGCGATCGGCGGACCAGACGGAGGCGGGGGCGTTGAGGGATGCGTGGCGTAAGGCGAAGGCGTAATCGCCGAATGGCTCACACTCGGATCGGCCAGTGCGGAAGGTCTGAACGATGAAGCGGGGCACGCTCTCGCGGGGTTTGGCTTGCGTCACTGTGGGGCGGGACGCGGGCTTTTCCCGAGGGTCAGGAAAAACTCGAGCCGAGGTCGCGTCCGCCTTCTGGATGGTGGCAGTCACGAGCGAGCGCAGGTATCCGGTCTGACGGGCGGTCAGCATGGCGTGGTCTCCGGTGGGTATGGGGTGCGCCGGTATCAGCGCTGAGCGAAGCGGGCCTTCCGACGGGCATAGCCGGGCGTCTGAGGCTGGAAGCGGGGGCCAACGAATGGCGTGTAACGCAGGTGGGGCTCCTTAGCCTCGAAGTGCGTATCAGCCCACATCTCGCGGGCCTTGTTGATCTGGTTCATGCCGCGGAGCTGCTCCGGGGTCATGGGGGCTTCACCTACAGCCATCCGGGTCTCGGCCAGTGTGGTGCGCCCGTCATCGGGGGCGGGGGTGATGATTGCCTTTTCCCGACATGTCCGGAAATTCTGGGACAGCCAGTCACTGTCAGACAGGGGGCGGGGGGTCGAGTTCGCATTGGCGAATGCGCGTTTCTTCCGGGGCATGCTCACACTCCGTGGAGGGCACAAAAAAGGCCCCCGGCGGTGAGGCCGGGAACCTTGAGATTTGCGGGGGCGCAGTGGGGCGGGTTACGCCGCCTTGCGCTTGCGCTTCGCCTTGGGGGCGGTTTCGTCCGCCTTGGCTTCCGCCGGGGTTTCGTCCGCCGGGGCTTCCGGAGCGGGGGGCGGAAGCAAGAGGATGACGTTTTCCGCCGTCGGGGCTTCCGCCGCGACATTGGCGCCGACCTTGGCGTTAATGTGCGCCTGCAGCGTCATCAGCGCGTCGATTGAAAGCGTATCCACTGCAGCCATGATCGCCGCCAGTTTCTCGCTTTCCGTCAGTGGCGCGGGGGCTTCCGCTCCGGCCGACTCGGGGGCGGTAGCTTCCGCCTTGGCTTCCGGCTTGTCGCCTTCCGCCTTGCCGGACGAGTCCGCCTTGCTCATTTCGTGCCATTCGGCCAAGCGGGATTGCATGATACCCCACTGCGACGAAAGCAATTCGCCGACCTTGGCTTTCCACATTGTTTCGGCCGACTCGACCGATGCAGCGCGGGCACATTCCATGATGACGGGCGCATGGTTCAGCCGCATGAAACCGGCAAGGCGCGTTCCGTAGGTCCGGAGCGTTTGTAGGGAGTCGATAAGCTTGACGTTCACCGGCTTGCCATTGGCGCCGGTTGCGCCGGTATGCTTCAGTTTCACATACTCGGAAGCAAGCTTGTTCCGCTCCGACTCTGCAGCGCGCAAGGCGTCACCGGTCAACCGGTCAAGCTTGCCATTCGCCGCAATGATCGCCGCCGCATGGGACTCGGTGCCGCGCCAAATCATCTTGCCAGCGCGGGCAACGTTCACCAAAATGTCGCGGGTGAAAATCCATGCGTCTTTCTGCGGATCATAGTTGTTATCCGTCAACAGCGCGCGGATTTGTTCGCCGCAGAGGTTCAGCGCCAGCATGGCGACGGCGTCATAGGTGCTGGACTCGGCCGCGCCCAAAGACTTGATTGCCAAGTCAGCCGCGCGAGTCTGGATGGTATCGGAAAACTTCTCATTGGCAGACTGCAGAACGTTGGTTTCTGCCATCTCTTGCGCGGTAGCGGCGCGGGTATCGGTAGCGGTAGCCATTTCGTTTCGCCTTTCCGTTTCGCCCCGGTCTTTCCAGACCATCCGGAAAAATCCGGGGTTTTGGCATGGCTCTCCCGTTCTCTGCGAAGGTCATTCGCGAGGTGGAAAAGCGCGCGGGAAACCCGCTTGCCTCTCCCGCTATATGCGGGCACAAAATCACCATAGGTAACGTGACTTGAGTTTAGAAGCAGGGAAAAATGGCAGCAAAATCAATAGGTTGAGAGGCAAAAAATCGAGGTTTCAAGCGGAAAGAAAACAAATTCGCACAGAAAAAGAGAAGCAAAATCAACATGTTAGAAGCAATGCAAACGATCATTCCAATTCATTCGAATTGATCGATCTAGACGGTGGAAAGATTGAGAACTAAGAGAGAACAAACATTCAACTATGGTAGCATTGACTAGGGTTTCCCAGAGATCGAATCGACACCCCTACTAAAGTCTAATTTTTTATTCGACATGGGGACTGGGTTGGCCAACACGTTCCAACTTCGCACCCCTAAAAGGCCATTTACCCGAGGGGACTGGCCCAATGTCCTCGAACACTGGATGCGCGTAGAAATCGGGGGCCGTGAGTGGCTCTGCGGCCCGCCCATGGGGGGTTCGGAGGGTCCAAACGGACGGCCTCTCCTGGGCCTTCTCTGCGGATCTGGGGAGACGTTTGCATTACCACAAATCGAGGGCCGCGAGAAGGGGGTACGGCCTTCCAAAAGACCCCCCTGTTTTGGGGCCCCATGCCGCGGCGGCGACCCCCTAAAAGGCCACTTGCAGCGAGCGCTTCGCGCTTACCTCGCAACCCTTCCGGCTCGCCCCCATATCTGCGGCCTGGATTTCATGGAGTTCCGTATGTCGCTGAGCAATGAATGGACTGACTGGCACCTGACCCCGAAGGGCTGGGAGCGCGGCACCGAGAAGGAAGACTTTCGGACCATCGAGCGTGAGCCGCCGCCGGATCGCGTGAAGACGGTGCGCTGGCACGACTACCTGTCGTCCCGCTTCTCGAAGCCCGACCGCTATCACAGCGACATCTGGTCCTCGCCCGACAAGGCGGCCATCGCAAAGCTCGTTGCCGAGTTCGGAGACCCGCCGAGCAACCTGTAGACGGGCATGGCCAGCGAGCGCTTCGCGCTGATATAGTCAGCCAGGGTTCGGGGGATCTCATGAAGCGACGCAGGACGACGATCGGCACACTGATCGACCAGGACAAGGCGTGGGCCTACGACCGCATCAAAATGCTCTACGTGGTGCGTTGGCTCGAACGGTACCCGTTCATGAAATGGGCGATCGAGAGCTGGATCGACAAGCCCTGGCGCCGATAGCGAGGACGCATGACGGTCAGCAAATATCAGTTCAGGGTCGAGCTGCAGCGGCTGATCGCGAAGTACATCACCCCATCGAGCTCGTTCGAGGACTACGTCCTGATCACTGAACAGCTCGAAGAGGTGAAGGACCGGCTCGACTGGGAGACTGAGAAGTTCTCCGAAGACGAGGTCAACTCCTGCGAATTGTAGCGAGCGCTCCGCGCTGGATTACCAGAGCGGGGGCCTCAGCTGCAGGGCCAGCATCGCCACGGCGGTCACGCAGCCGCACATCACCATGGCGACGCACGCCCCGATCGGGCTCTCGACAGTGAGCTGGTAGCGTCCAAAGGTAATCTTCATCGGTCTTCACTCCGCGCCTGTCCACCCCGGCGCGCGGTGGCCGGCGAGTGCCGGACCACAACCGATCTTCTCCAGGATCGTGAAAGTGTCAAAACGCGGCGAGGGCTTCGCCCTACTCAGTCAGGCCTCCGCAGTCGGCAGCTTGCGGCTGCGCCGCCCTCTGGATCCTTCACGCAATGTTCTCGCGGACGGCAGCAGCTGGCAGTGGCGCCGCGCGCCGGCCGCCATGGTCCGGGGGTAGGGATTGGCGGCCGACGCCGGAGCGACCTCAGCGCTGATTGACGCCGAGGCCGATCCCCATCTGGTGAGCCTTGGCGCGGAGCGCCGGCACTGATCGCTTCATCTGTTTGGCGATCTTGTCGACCGGTGTGCGCGCCCGCGAGTGCGCCTTCAGCGCCTTCACGTCGTCCTTCGAGTAGGGGACACGCACGGCCTTTTTCGACTTCTTCGCCATTGGAACTTCTCTCTTTCGTTTTGATTTATGCCCGGGTTAGAACCGGGCGTGTGCGACGAGCGCTTCGCGCTAATCTCGCACACCCGTATGACATGCACGCCGCAGCGAACAGCCCAAACCTGCAAAGTGTCTGAAGCTCCAGGTCAGGACGGTCGCTGCGGCGATGGGAAGCAATTGAAAGCCAGTTCCGGATCGGTAAAACTGTCCCCAACGAGACCACCCACGAGCCTAAACCTCGGGAACAATGCAAACGTTCCCACTGCAAATGCGACAAATCGCCGATGGACAACATTCTTGGATTCGACCCGCACGAACTTCGCCGTTTGCTCAAGCTGCGGGACGAGATCAAGCGTTTGCAAACGAGGTATCCGAAGCAGCCGGCGCGCGTGCTGTCCGAACTGCGCTGGCGCACACAGATAAGCAGCTGGCGATCGCCGACGGCGGCGAATGATGACGACGTGATCCGCCGAACTGATCCGTGACGCGCCGCCGGTGCGATGCCGGGTTTCTAGCGCCACGCACCGAGTCGACCCCTTGAAACTATCCGGCAACCCGTAGATGGTGCCTGCAGGGGGACAATCATGAAGCGAGCATTTGTATTCGGGATCTCGATCCTGTTGACGGGCTGCGCATCGGAGCCGCCGTCTGCAGAGCAGCGCCAGTTTGCGGCGCAATGGCTACTAGCGCAACAGGCCCGCCAAACGCCGCCGCCTCAGCCGTACTACATGCCGACGACGCCCGCGCCGACGCAAAGGCCAACGAACTGCATCACCAATCAAGTCGGCAATTCGCTCTACACGAATTGCAATTAGCCACTGAGGGCGACGACGTCAAATAGTCAGGTTGGCAAAGGGGAAGCGGGCCAATGACGGAAGCCGTGTGCTTTAGATGCGGAGACCGTAAGCACGGCGCGTTTTCGAACTGTGGGAATTGTGGAGCGCGCCCCCAATCAGATGATGATCTGATGTTATCGCTGGCGCTTACAGATCATTATTTTGATCATGCCAGGCTGGAGCAGATGGGGCGCGACATCGCGGACGGGAGGTTACCTCAGCTTGATCAGGCCACTAAAGAAAAGCTGCGTCCTGCGGTTGCCGAAGCAAAACGCATTCTCGGTATCGGTCGCGACAAGTATCGGCAGAGCACCTCGGCGCGCCGTTTTTTTGGGCTTTCCGCGATTGTTGAAAAAATTAGGAACACAAAAGAGGAGCGGCGATGTTATCTGGCTGCGATGAAGGAGTGCGAGTTCGTTCAAAGCCAACTGGAACATCTTCTCACTGGTTTTCCGGCGCTCGCCATAGAAGCGACAATCAAAAAAGTAAGGCACCTAATACGAAGAACAAAGCCTGACTTAGTAAAGTCGGTCCGAAACGGGCTCTCCTACAGAACCATCATATTTCTTTTGATAAGCAACGTTACCTGGGAAGAGTTGCGCACTGGCGAGCACATGGTTTACCGGAATCGCCTGAGTATGATTGGCGAGGGCTTTAGAGGTCTTTTCCTCCTTTCTTCCGATACTCTCGTTTCGTGTGGATACCACACACAGGCTGAAGCCGACGCAGAGAAGAAAGAATTATCCGAGCTGCTGAGAAACTTGGGGTGAACAGAAGGAGCTTGTCGCGATCCGCCCCAACCAAGCGCAGGAACTTCAGGAAGCTCAGAATTGATCGTGGACGCGAATGAAGGCGAGGCAGCTGGCGGCGAGGCGAAGGGTTGCAGATTGCAGAGCACCCGTATTGAATGCAGGTATGGGCGACTCCCAACCTGAAATAATCATCTGTGCCGCTGTTCGCGCCTCGAATGGCAAGGTCGTCAGGGGCCATCGACACAATGATGCGATCCGTTCGCTTCAAGCGATGGACGGATATGAGTTCGAACAGCCAGACGGGGACAGCCAGGGGTTCGTCACATCAACAAACAGGTTCGTGAGTCGTCTCGAAGCCTATCGGCTGCATTTTCCAGGTCGCGTAGAACCAGATGAGCTTCGCAGTGACGATCTGTACTAATTGGCCTGGGGAGTGACGATGAAGAAGCCACTGACGGTGTTGGTCGCAGTGATGCTGCAGGCGGTCCCTGCGATTGCTCGGGACATGCTCGACGAGAAGACGCACGAATACACGCCTTACGGCATCGCCATCTCCCTAGTCGCGGCTGCGCAGGTGAATGAGATGAGCTGCAAAATGAAGGGGCAGATCAGTCTTGCCCTCGCTAAGCTCAAACGGCGGGGCATAACAATCGACCTCAATGACAAGGAGGACTTTGCAGACGTCCTATTCCAAGCCACTCAGATTATGACGGAAGTGCGCAAGGAGGGGGCAGCCTCATGGTGCAAGGCGAGGTCGGCAAAGATGGATGAGTTCTTGAGGTCGGACTGAGAGATGTCTCACTGTAGCCACTACCCAAACTGATCGGCCACGCGACTGAACGCCGGATGCGACCGGTTCTTCACCTTCACCCAGTCGCAGAGCTTCGGCCGGTAGCCTCGCTTGAGGTGCTTCGAGACGATCCCTTCCAGCTCCATGTCGCAGGCGACCTCGAACAGCTGCGGGCCAATATCGCCGCGCTCGAAGGGCGCCACGAAGATGCCTTGCGGCCGGCGCTCCAGGATCTTGGCCAGCTTCGACTTGCGCTGCTCTAGCTCGAGCCCACGTAGATCGTCGCCGTCGAGCGCGATGATGTCGAAGGCGTAGAGCTGGGCGTCGTCGTTGTATTTGCCGGAGTGCAGCCAGTCGAACTGAGAGATGCCGCGGACGTCCATCACGCAGATCTCGCCGTCGACGATGAACTGCTTGGCGCGGATCATCCGCGCTGCCTCAACGATCATCGGGTAGCGGTAGGTGAGGTCGAGGCCAGCCTTCGATCGAACCTGCACGGCATCGCCATGGCGGATCACACGCCCGCGGTAGCCGTCGTATTTGACCTCGTGGATCCAGTCGGGGCCAGTCGGCACTGCCTGCTTTGAGACCGGCTTGCAGAACTCAAATGGCTTGGTCATGAGCGGCATCTAAGCACCGCCGGCCGAAATGCGAGTCTGTCAGAAATTTGCATACATTTTTCGGACAGCTCAGCGTCGCGGGAAGGGGATGACATTGCCATCGGCGGCCTGGATCACGGCTTTCGCGAGCGCGCCGGTGTCGAACCCGAGGTCAGCCATCTCGGCGGCGACGCCTTGGCGCTGCAGCTCAGCCACGATCGCCTCGACCACCTTCATGTACCGGGCCAATTCCGCCGCCGCGTCAGCCATTGAGGTCTCACTGCAATGGAAGAGGGAGCTGCACGCCGATCTTGCGGCCGAGCTGACCTTCGATGAAGTCCTTCACGCCGTCGGTGGCCTCCAACCCCTGCGCGCCGATCCGGCGCTCCAGCTCGCGGGCGATGTCCTCGCTGACGTCCCTCGACCAGCCCTCGGATGGGTTGAATGCGACGACGCGAAGCACCTGGTCGTACTGGCCGTCGAGCAGGTCGCTGATCAGCGCGGCGTGGTCGACCCCCTCGTCGGTCTCGCGGAAGGCTGCGCCGCTGCGGAAGTCTTCCAGGACCAGGTAGAAGTCCTTGTCTAGCCGGTCGTTGGGAACGAGCGAGGGGGTCATACGCTGGAACTCCGATACCGGAGTCCAAGGTAGGTGCGCTGTGGATAAAAAGCGAATCAGTTTTCGTCGACGATGATGCTGGCCGCGCCGAGTGCCTCAGCTCGCTTCATCACATCTTCGCAGGCAGCCGTGTAGGTCACCGGGCTCGCGGTTCGGAAGGTGACCGCGTTGGAGTTCGTGACCATCCGAAACGACCAGTATCGCCGTCCCATGGGGGCATGGCCGTATTTCTTCTCGTAGTCGCGTGTGTCGATCGGGATGGTCATTCGTCGCCAAGTCCTCGGTGGGTCTTCTGGATGTGAGATGGAACTGAGCTGCTGGTGATCTCTGCGCCGCAGAAGCAATGCGACTGGCCTGAGGTGTTCTGCGATGGTAGCCGCCTGCGCTCGTCCCACATCCGCTGCTTCCACGCCTCGAAGTCCCGCTTCTGCCGCCACAGCTCGAAGTGCGCCTCGGTCCTGGTCGGCAGCAGTCGGTCCCAGTCCGCCTCGAAGCCGGCCCTGGCCTGTTCGAACGACGGCGCTGTGCCGTGGGTGGACTGGCCAGGATCACAGCCCGGGGTGAAGCCGCAGCTCCAGCCCCACTGGTCGGCTTGGATCGGGACGCCGGCACGCTTGCCGATGTGACCCACCCTGACATCGCCGTAGTAGACGAACCATCCGCCGGGGAGCCGAGGGTCTTGGTCGGGGCGTCGGGTGAGCTGGGGCAATTGTGACGAACCTGTGGTTTCTGACACTATGGGCGGGGTGGAGCGCTTCGCGCTCTCAGTCGTACCGTAACAGGGCGGCTGGCCTTACTAGGATTGCTAAGACCACCACCGGCATCTCGTGCCGGTACCACCGGAATCTGGTGCCGGTATCACCGGAATCTAATGCCGGTACCACCGGCACCAGGTGCCTACTAATCTATCAAGAACCAACATTGAACCATCAATGAACCCAAAGAGGGCGCGCGGGCTCGCCGTCGGCGTGTTCCGGCGTTTGCATTCCATTTGCAGCGGGCTTGACGGAATGCGCATATGGGGGTATCTGTTGCGCTACGTTAGCAATCGTGCAAACGGCCATCATCAAGCCCCAACCCAGCCAGCCAGTTCCCGCCGGACTGGCCGGCGCGGGCAGAGGAACCCATGACCTTCACGGACCTGCAATTCGTGGCGGCACTCGGCGTGCTCACCATGAAGTTGCTGGTCCTGACCTTCGGGGCTCTCGCTATCACGTCGATGGCCTTCGTGATCACCGCCGTCTGCAAACGCTGACACCCAGTTACCCAGAGCCCGGTCTCGCCCACGGCAGACCGGGTCAACCTCTTCAGGACGCGCATGCCCCGCAGACGTCGCCAAAAGGAAGATCTGATCCATGCCGCCACCCTTGCGCTGGAGGACGAGATCCGCTGCTGGCGCCAGCTGCACAACAACAGCTTCTACGGGCACGGCGACAAGACGATCCGTCTCGTCCGAACCCCGTCGCTCTATGCCACCAACATCGGCCCCGCCGACGTGATCCCTGAGACGGCATCGATCGAGCACATCGATCTGCCCGAGAAGGAGGTCCCGTACTTCCTCCGGTACCGCGGCATGGAAGCGGCCATCAAGAAGATCCGCGAGCTGGAAGCATGAACCAGTTCGGCGACATCATCCTGGGCCTCGGGCTCGGCCTGACTATCGCGGCCCTGATCGCCAACAACTGGCGCCAGTCGAAGGCCCGCGTCTATGGCTGGAGCGCCGAGGACGCCGAGAAGCTGACGATGCCGGCGCACGAGCGCCTGGCCCGGCAGCTCGCCGTTCGCGCGGGCGCCCCCGAGTTCATGTGGCGCCGCTACACGCCGCTCGCCGTATCGATCATCTTGAGGAGCCCGTCATGAGCCGCCGCCGCCAGCTGCAGATCATCCGCAACCGCATCCATGCCGAGCTGCACGACGGCCTGACGATGTCCATCGTCGTCGCCTTCGCGATCCTGATGTCGGTCGACCTGGTGCTCCGGAGCGTCCACTGATGGGGCGCACCGGCAACTATCAGATACCGTTCGACGAGGCCGGCAACCAGCTGCATTACCCCGAGGTCTGGACCTGGGTGGACGGCAAGCGCGGCGATGTCGTCTGGCGCGACAACGTGCCGTTCCAGGCAAAGTTGACCTATAGCGGCTTCAGCCGTGGCCGGTCGGCGGCCTATCTCGACTTCAAGGACGAGGCCGGCAAAGCCGTCACCTTCTTCATGAAGGACTTCGAGAAGGTCATTCCGCACCTGATCGGTGGCGCCGTGAGCGGCACCTTCATCTTCACCAAGCGCGGGATGAACTTCGGTTGCCAGCTCGTCGAGCCCGCCGCGTAAACACCAGTTTCCAAGAGCCCGTGATCTGCCCCGAGCAGCACGGGTCCACCCTTTCACCGTGAGGCACCATGACCACGATCGCTTACCGCAACGGCATCATCGCTGCGGACACCCAGGCGATCGGCGGCAATTCCGTCACGGCGACCAACATTGCCAAGATCGTCCGGCGAACCCGGGACGGTGCGCTGTGCGGCGCCTCCGGCTACCTCGCATTCATGCAGGCCTTCCATCGCTGGTTCCTGTCCGGCGAGAAGGGGCGCGTCCCCACATTTCATGATGGGGACCGTGCCTTCGTTGTCCGCAAGGGCAAGCCGATCGAGATGTTCGAGAGCGTCGGTTCGTACGACTACGAGCCGGATTACGTGGCCATCGGGTCCGGCATGGAGTTCGCCCTCGGCGCCATGCATGCCGGCGCCGGAGCGGCCGATGCAGTCGCCGCGGCAGTCACTCACGACCCGGGAACGGGCGGCGAGGTGATGGTGCTGCGCCATGGCAAGTGACACCTGCGATGCCTGCGGCAAAACGCAAGAAGGCGTCGCGTGGTTCGCCGCCGCCTTTCGAAAGGTACGGCTTAAAAAAGATAAGCCTGATCCCGGAAACATCTGCGGAGCCTGCGCCGGAGGCATCGTCGGAAAAGAAATCGGCGCCGACCTCTTCGGCCCCAAAGTCTGATCCGATCTCGACCAGCCCGCTGGCTATGAAGGCCTACGAGCTGATGAAAGTCCTCGACCCGCTTGTCGGTGTGGCCGAGGCGACCTTCTTCATGAACCGCAGCAACGAGCTGCTCGGCGGCGTCACCCCGATCACCGCCATCAAGGAAGGCCGGCTCGACGACGTCAAGCGCGCTGTGCGCGCGGTCGCAGCAGAGAAGGGCGTCTACCAGACGCCATTGTGATGAAGACCAAAACCCGGAAGCCGGCGAAGCGGTATTGGCCGCTCTCTTGCGGCTGCTGCGACGGCAGAGACTGTCGCGAAACCATCACCCATCAAATCGAATGGCGCGAGGCCCAGGATGAGCTTGCAGACGATCGAACCGTGGTGCGCCGTGATCGCGGAGACCAAGGCAATCGCTGAGCAGTACATGGAGGTGTTCAAGCTCTCTTCGGAGATCTGGATGCCGCTCGCCAGCTCCTCGAACCTGTGCGGTCGCCAGTTCGAGCACATCGTTCTGATCCGGCCGCATTGGTGGACGAGCCCCGGCGAGTTCAACCACTTCCACAACAACGTCATCCCGCACTGGCAGTGCCGCCTGTCTCCGACCGGCAAAATGAAAGTCATCTGACATGGACGCCGCAGAGGTCACCGATCACAAGCCAGTCTCGATCTGGCAGAAGCTCAATCCGCTCTGGTGGCTCGTCGGCGACGACGGCTGGAACGTGCCGGACGTGAACAACGGCCAGCCCTACCTGCCGGAGATCACGAACATCTGGCTGCGACGCTTCTACTGGTTCATCTGCCGCAACCCGCTGATGAACTTCGTCGGCTACGTGCTCGGCGTCGAGGACCGGAACTACTGGGTCTACGGCTCGGACCAGGTGCTAAGCACCACCGGCCGCGACTGCACCCCGCAGGCCTTCGGCTTCCGTTGGGCGGTGCTCGATCCGGGCGTCTCGTTCGGCGCCATAGCCGTCTCGCTGATCGCAGCGGCCCTCGCATGGTTCATCCATCCGGCCTTCGCCGCAGTGCTCCCGATCTCGCTGTTCAAGTCGGCCGGGCTGCTGCCGTTCATCAACTACTGGAATGGCAGTCTCGAGTTCTACATGGGCTGGCGGCCGGCAAGCGGCGGCTTCGGCACCAAGATCGTCTTCACGGAGAGCACATGATCATCGAAACCATCATCATGGCCGCCGCGCTTTACTTCGGCCTCACGTCGATCGGCGATGCCATCGACAACGTCGCCGTCGGCATCGAGCAGGCTTCGCTCAACCAGATGGCGTTCCTCCAGGACGACGAGGGTGACGAGTAATGCCGTTCCCGTTGTCCGTCTTCCTGTTCAGCTACGTGATCTGGCAGGCCTCGATCGAGCGCGCTTTCACGTTCAACCCGGCTCCCTCAGCCAGCGCGCTGTAGCGCTCCACCAAAGTCACGCCAATGAAACTCCTGCAACTCGCCCTTGCGGGCGTGATGATGCTGTGCGCCCTGATGCCAGCGTCGGCCAAAGACGTTCCGGTCCAGTTCGAGTCGGGCCGCAACGTCACGTTCATCACGGATGATCCCGGCGGGGTCATCGTGGACTTCTTCAAGAAGTACTCCGACATGCGTGATGCCGGGACCAAGGTCATCCTGAGCGGCGAGTGCGCCTCTGCCTGCACCCTGATGCTCGGCATGCTGCGGCCCGAGCTGGTCTGCGCGACGCCTGACGCCTCTCTCGGTTTCCATTCGGCATCGGTGATCACGAGGGAGCCGGGCAAGCCGGACATCATCGAGCACGGCAGGGAAATGTCGCTGCTGGTGTGGAACAGCTATCCCGGCAAGGTCCGCAAGTTTCTTGCCGCTCGCGGCTGGAGCGGCGCGAACGCCCATCCAGACATCATCTGGGTGAGGGGGAAGAACCTCCGCAAGATGATCAGGCCCTGCACCGCGGCGGATCTGTCATGAGCCGGCGCCGGTTACCAGATCGGCGCAAGCTGCCATCGACGATCAAGATCGGCATCTTCGTCTACAAGCTGGTGCATTGGGATCCAGCCGAGGCCGAAGAACAGGAATGCTTGGGTCTCTGCGATCGGCTGGGCTTCGTCGTCTACGTGCGCGACGACCTGCCTGACAGCAGCTTCGCTGAAGTCCTTGAGCACGAAATCAATCACGCCTGCTGGCACGCCGCCTCGCTGAAGAGCCGTGCGGCAGAAGAGACGGTCGTGAACCGGCTGACGCCGATCATGATCATGGCTCGCCGCGACAATCCAGAGATCTACGCCTGGATCGACCGAGCGATCGCCCAGAAAGAATGACCATGTTCAAGAACGCGATGGTCGCCTCTTCCAAGAGGCAGGCCGCAGCCATGGTCGCCTGGCTCAAGCTCGACCCCGATGCGTGGGTCGCTCTCGCATACGGCGATCCAGTCTCGCAGGTGTTCGCGCACGCAAAGCTCGTGCGGCCAAGCGAAGGCGTCGACCAGGCGCACGCTGACTGGGTCCTCGAAAAGCTCGTCCCGAACCTTCGCCTGACGGTGACCACAGTCCCTCCGAACTGGAAGATCCCGCAGGAGCACGTCGGCTGAAAGAGACAATGAAAAAGAAGCACATCAGGAAGGTGTCCAAGAACACCAAGCTTGCGGAGCTGCGCATCGAGCGCAAGCGCCGCCGGCGTCGACAGAAGGCGGGCGCTACCGGCACCTAACAGCATCCCCGGAGCCACAGAACAGGGAGCAGGGGCATCGAGCCCTGACCGTCTGCTAAGGCCCGGCCTGCGGCGGGGGTTTCTCCTCCTTTACCCCACCGCGCCCGATGACAAATCAGCTCTGCTGCAAACCATCGGGCACTTCCATTCAGTTTAGGTGGCATACCGCACCGGTAACGGTGTCGGCTCTAACGGGATAAGCCAGCAGGCCCGTAGTCCTCGTAATTCCTCAAAGCGGCCCCTGAGGGGGAACGGCTGATCCCCGTCAACGCGATGCGGTTGAGGCACCAGGTCGATCGACTTCTGGATTGGATCGCCCCCACCTAAATTGGCTCGTGATGACGCGCGGCGGCGCAGAATAGCGCACAGCCTATCGGCGAAGAGGTCCATGGTAAGTCGCCGACGACCGTATGAGATCAGCGTGATGCAGGTCGAGGTCGAAAGGAATCAGAGTGTTCATCCCGCGGGGTGTTCACGGTCACGAGCCAACCTAATACTGCCCCAAGAGCGGTGACGCGACACGCGTCCAGCGCAGGAACTGCGCGATGGCGATGGTGCCCCACGAGCCCTGTAATCCGACACGAGGTGCGCCGCTCTTGCTATCTTCGTCCCCACGGTGGGCTGTCCAGTTCTCGCAGTAGCCTGGGCCCCGCAAGCCGTGTCGTGGTGGGTTCTTGTCGCTCGCAGTAGCCAAGGACCCCGCAAGCTGAACTGCGGGCCACGACGTTACTTTCACTTGGGAAAGGGAATACGACCTGTAGAGAGCCAAGAAAAAAGGGCTTGCCGAGATCAGCAAGCCCCTTAATCGGATCGGTGTTTGTTGCCGACTATCTCATGCCACCGGAATCTTCGGCGCCAGCCACGATTACAGGCCCGCCGCCGGTACCTTGGCCTCCAGCCTCGATCTGCGGGCTGCCGCCAGTATCTTGGCCGCCTAGCGACATGGCATTCCCGCCGCCGCCCGGATCATGGCCTCCGCCGCCAGCAAAGGCACCAGCCGTGCCGCCGACGACCCCGAACACCACCGCAACTGCGAAAACGACCTTGCGCATGTGACACCTCTGTTGAGAACACGCTCTGATTAGATTTGGTACAGACCTGACGGGTTCAAGTCTCGCATCATTAACTTTTCTCCATTCCTCGGTGCCCACCGATCGTCACCTGATGACATAGGGGTGGTGGGTTAAATGGGGCCATGCGCCAAGCCGAGTGCTCACGGACAAGTGAGCGCGCCCGTCACCGTGAGGTGGCGGGCATCTTCGCTCGGTCAGCTTCACGAACGTGTTGCGATGACCAATCGGAAATAAGTACCCACGCATCTCGGCACGCAAAAAAGAGGCGGGAAGAAATCCTCCCGCCTCTCTGACATCATTCTCCTCTGCTAATGCGTTGATACCAGCAGGATAATGTATCCCGCGATGATCAGGCTGTATCCGAGGTGGTGCAGCATATTGCCTCTCAATCCGGATCACCTGTCGCTCGCGGGACTACCCCGCGTTTTGACTTGGTGTCCTAAGAGTGCGCGGGCTTGGCGTCGACTGCGCCGCCGTCGGCAGCGGAAGTGTCTACGAAATCCACGCTATTCGCTCTTTGTGCGTGCGGAGGCACGACGGTGAGAGCGTCGTCGGCTGCTGGATTGTCGACGAACATCAGCGGCAGCGAAGCCGCGACACCATCTCCATCAAACTTCGGTCGAGGGCGGAACGGCCTCCCGCCACGCCACTGATCCTGATGAGCACGTAGGGAAGGTGGCAAAGTACGAGCAATCGGAAGAGATGCGGGCACCTGGGCAACCCGCCGACCGAACACCTATCGCTGCCATCGTCTAGTGGACCAGGACAACGCACTTTCACTGCGCAAACGGAGGGTTCGAAGCCCCCTGGCAGCTCCATCAAGCCGTAAGGCGCACGCTCCCCGCGTACCGACGACTGGGCAATCCGTCGCTTGAAGAAATCGGAGAGGGGAAACCATTCCATGCATCGGTGAGCCGGCGGCGGTGGCCTGGTCTCCAAAACCAAGGTCTGAGGGTTCGACTCCCTACACCGGTGCCAACAACAAAAAGAAGAAACGATGAGCACGTCGCGATATCGCGTGATCTCGCTGAGCGGGATCAACATCGGCACTGTTTTCTACGAGGTGAACTCGATCGTCACCCTCACGCCGGGAGGCGCCAAGTACTTCCTCCTCAACAAGCAGATCGCGCTGGCCGACGGTCAGCCGCCTGTCGGCGTGCCGGAAGGTCCGAGCGAGGATGACGTCTCGATCCAGATCTGGATCAACAACATCGGCAAGGTGGTGTCGCTGACCAAGCTGCGGGACCTGTTCCCGAGCTTCAAGGGCGATCCTGGCGCTCAAGGCGTTCGCGGTCCCGCTGGCACGCAGGGTGCGCGCGGTCCGCAGGGTGACGTCGGTCGCGGCATCAAGCTCGCCGGCATCGTCGCCACGTACGATGATCTGCCGCCCGCAGCTGCTGATGGCAACGACGTCTACCTCACGCAGGACACCAGTCACGGTTGGGCGTGGTCGAACAGCGCCTGGATCGACATCGGTCCGTTCCGCGGCCCCGCAGGACCAGCTGGTCCGGCTGGGCCCAAAGGTGAGGCTGGACCGCGTGGTCCGGCAGGCGAGCAGGGTCCGCCCGGCGATCCCGGCGACCCGTCGCTGGCGCAGCTGACCGCCGCCAACGCGGCAAGTTCGAGCACCTCCTCGGCTGCGGCGAGAGACGCCGCTGACAGGGCGGCTGCCTCGGAATCGGCTGCTGATAGCTATCGCCAGATCGCGGTGGACAAAGCCGCTGAGGCTGCAACCAGCGCTGCTACCGCTCTCACCAACAAGATCGCCACCGACCAGGTGATCACCACCACGAATGCGATTGCGGCTGCTGCCGCGGCGTCCGCCACTGCGGCGGGGAAGTCCGAGGCGAACGCCAAGACCTCTGAGACCAACGCAACAACCCAGGCTGGGATTGCATCAGACTGCGCCACGCTGTCGACCACCAATGCGATAAACGCTTTGGACAGCGCCACGGCTGCTGCCGCATCGGAGAACAATGCGGCCAACAGCGCGTCGGCAGCCGCCACATCGTCTTCGCGTGCGGCGACTTCCGAAGGTAATGCCGCTGCCAGCGCAGCCGCGGCCGGGACCTCGGCGTCAAATGCATCCACCTCTGCCGGAAACGCGCAGGCGAGCTACACGAACGCGCTGAGTGCCTACAACAATTTGAGGGGGCAGTACTACGGCGCTCAGGCGAGCGACCCTGCGACCGATCCTCTTGGCGCGGCGAAAGACGCTGGCGACTTCTATTTCAACACCGCGAGCAAGACCATGCGGTACTGGAATGGAGCGGTCTGGCTCGACATGTTGGCGCAAGCCGCGGTCGGCCAGTGCAAGCTGATCTATGTCAATGTAACCACGATCAAGCTGATCCCGTTCAACGGCAATCTGATCAAGATCAACGGTCAGCTCTACCAGATCCCAGCGGCTGGCATCACGCTGACCAGCTCATACTTCCTGGCAAGCACGAAGCAATACATCTACGCCACCGTCGTGGGTGGCGCGGTTACACTGACTGTCAGCACGACTGGACACACCACCAGCGTGACGGCGCCCAGCATCGGCACTGAAGTGATGGCTGTCGCTGGCGGCGAAACACACACGCTCGTCGGCATGGTCATGACCGGAAGCTCAAGCCAGTTCTATGATCAGGTCGACACGAGGTGGGTTCGCTCCTGGTTCAATGAGAGCGGCGTCACCGTCGCTCAGTATTCGGCCAACAGCGTTTCAACGACGTCTGGAACTCCGGTCGAGCTTGATGCAGCCGTTCGCTGCTACATTCTGATGTGGGCTAACGAAGCGTTTATTCACACCGTCACGTCCTCTGCGCAGAACAACGTTGCGGGCGCTCTGACGTACCTTCTGCCCGGCTCGACCACCGGCACCTACGGCCTGCAGGCCTATTTTCATCAAGATACCGCAGGCTACGCACGGCCAATGACCACGTCCTACGCACTCATCGCGTCCGCGTCTGCGGACGTGACGCAGATCTTCTCGATGTGGGGACAGGTCGGCTCTGGCACAGGCACTTTCACCTACAAAACAGTATCAGTAATGACGGTGCGCCGATGACGCCTCTCGCCCAAGTCTTGTCTGACATTCGCCCCGGAGCGCAGTGGGTGCTCCGTGGCGAAACCCTTTCCGACCTCGAATGGCTCGACGCCGAGCAGACGGAGCCGACGCAGGCGGAGGTGGATGCCCGCCTTGCTGCGCCGGTAGTGCCCCAGTCCGTGACCCCTCGGCAGATCAGATTGGCGCTCTACCAGATCGGTTTGCGTCAGGCGGTCGAGGACTACGTCAACAGTCAGGACATCACCGTCCAGGATAGCTGGAACTACGCCACCCAGATCGAGCGGACCAATCCGCTGATCCTGGCCTGCAAGTCGGCGCTTGGCAAAACGGATGAGGAGCTGGACCAGCTCTTCATACTGGCAGCGTCAATCACCTAATCGGCCGTCCTTCGGGGCGGCCTTTTCGTTTCAAAGGACCGCAATGCTGTTCTCAATTATCATGGGTCTTCTGCCGAAGTTCGGGACATCGTTCCTGGACTGGCTGAACAAGAAGACCGACGCCGATCTGGAGAAGTTCAAGACCGCGGTCGGCGGCGACGTTCAGTTGAACGTTGCCGAGCTGCGCTACAAGGTCGAGGTCGCCCGCATGGCGGCCGAAATGCGCAAGGACGATCGGGAGCACTGGTTCACTGCCTGGATGGTGCCTGTCGCCTTCGCGGTCCTGTTCTTCCACGTCGCGGCAGTCGTCTTCGACTCCATCCCGTTGCTCGGCCATGAAGTCGGCAGCTGGCGGATCGCCGCGCTCCCCGCGCCCTATAACACCATGCAGGAACAAATCGTCCTGACGATCTGCGGTGTGGCGGGCATCTCCTCACTCAAGAAAATCTTCTCCCGATGAAATCCGTAACCGACAGCTCGCTCCCCACCGACGTTCTCAACGCAAAGGGGCCCATCGTCATCAAGTTCGAGGCACGCTGGTGCCAGCCGTGCAAGGCGATGACCCCGATGCTGGAAGCGATCGAGAAGGATCTGGCCGGCAAGGTCACCTTCGTCAAAGCCGACGTTGAGCACTGCGTCGCCGCCACCCAGCGCTTCAAGGTCGGCCAGGTGCCGGCGCTCGTGGCCGTCAAGGACGGCATCGTCACCTCCATGAAGACGGGAGCTGCGCCGAAGCAGGAGATCCTGAAGTGGGTCGACCTGGCTTTCCCCGGCCTGCGAGACTGATGGGCTACCGGTTCGATCTGGAAAACCGGGTCGCCGTCCACGACCGCGGCTTCATCGTGGCGATCACGGACCTGTACGACAGGTTCGGCGAATACACGGATGATCCGGAGGAGGCCGTCGTCATCGGGATGGTCATGCCCCCGGACGGCATGTACGTCACCCTCGATCTGCGTGACCTTGACGAGGACGACATCGTCACGTCGCTCCAATAACAAGAAGAAAAGCAAATGACTGACACGCCACGTCGTCGGGGTCGCCCGACGAAGGAGGAGTCGGCTGCCCGCAGAGCTGCGGCAGAGGCTGCTGCCAAGAAAGATGAGGCGGAGACCGCCTTCCTCGACGAGGTTCTCGGAGAACCCATCAAGCGCCGCAACACGAAGCTGCAGCCGGACGAGATCACTCTCCGGACGCTCGGCGAACTGGGCAAGCTGTTCTGCACCCAGGAAGAGGCCGCCGCCGTGCTTGGCGTCTGCAAGAAGACCTTCTCGACCTTCCTCGGCGAATACCCCGACGCCCGTGAGGTCTGGGACGACGGCCTGATGCACGCCAAGGTCTCACTGCGCCGCAAGCAGCTGGCGCTCGCCGACAAGAATGCGCCCGCCGCGATCTTCCTCGGCAAGAACTACCTCGGCCAGAAGGACGAGAACACCACCAACCTCAACGTCACCAAGCCGGCAAACGAGATGACCGAGGACCAGCTCCTCGAGATCGCGGGGCAGGCCGCAGCTCCGCGGCAGCCGCCGGGCAAGAAATCCGCATCCGTTCACTGAGGATACATGAGCTTCGTCATCAATCTCATCGGCGGCCCCGGAGCCGGCAAGAGCACCACCGCTGCAGGTGTGTTCTTCCTGCTGAAGCTCCTCAACGTCCGCTGCGAACTGGTAACGGAGTTCGCCAAAGAGCTGACCTACGACGAGAACTGGAGCGATCTGAAGCGCCAGCTCTACGTCACGGCCGAGCAGGAACGCCGGCAGCGGCGCCTGGTCGGCAAGGTCGACTTCATCGTGACCGACTCTCCGCTGTTGCTCGGCGTCGCCTACGTCTCGGAAGAGCGCGAGCGCCACGCGGTGGAGCAGTCAGCCCGTAGCCTGTTCGACAGCTACAACAACCTGAACTTCATCATCGAGCGCGTGAAGCCCTACCAGCCCTACGGTCGCAAGCAGACCGAGGAGGAGGCGAGGGCGATCGACAAGCGCCTGCTCGATGACGTGTTCCGCGGCGAGAGCTTGATCCCGATCACGGGAGACGAGACCGCCGCCAGGTCGGTCCTGCATGCCATGTCCGGCATGGGCCTTCTGCCGGAACTGTACGGAACATACGGCTCCCCACAATAGCGAGTGACCGATGGCTATCGACCGACGTCGCGCTCTGGGCGTCACCGAGAGCATCCGTCGGCAGCGGCGCGAGCTTTTGGAGATGAGCCTCCAGCAGGCGCGCAATTTCTCGGAAGCAAAGCGGGAGGTCCCGCCGATCGCTCCGACCCAATCACCGAGCGACCCGCCGGTCGTTCAGCCCCAAATCAAAAAGGAAATGAAGATGGGACTTCCCCACCTCGTAATCGTCGGCGCCGATAAGGGCGGCGTCGGCAAGACCGTCGTTGCGCGCACCGTGCTCGACTACTTCAAGGCCCAGGGCGTCGATGCTCGTGCGATCGACACGCAGATGCCCGAGGGTAACCTCAAGCGCTTCCATCCCGACGTGACCGAAGTGATCGACCTGTCCAGCTCGGATGGTCAGATCAAGGTGTTCGACGGCCTGTCCGCCAGCCCGGTGACGGTGATCGACATCCAGGCCGGACTGCTGACCCCGACGCTGACCCTGCTCAGCGAAATCGGTCTGCTGGCCATGGTCGAGGACGGCAAGATGAACGTGACCGTGATGCACGTCATCGGCAGCACCGTCCAGTCGCTGAGCGAGATCGAGGGCGCCTCGAAGATCCTCACCGGCTCGCGTCACTTCATCGTCAAGAACCACACGAACGACGCCGCGTTCTTCGCCGGTCTCAACGTGTCGACCGACGTCCTGAAGATCGGCACCGCGCTGATCGACATCCCGAAGCTCGACGAGCGCGCCACCGAGTACGTCGAGGCGGCTGCCACGTCGTTCGCCAGCTACGCCAAGACTGGCGAGTCCTTCACCATGCGCGGCAAGGTCGGCTTCTGGGAGAAGGGCGTGTTCGCCCAGTACGACGCAGCCAAGCTGCACATCGTCTAATCGAGGAACGCCCATGTCATCCATCACTCTCGTCCACCAGAAGCTCCAGGTGGAAGACGCCCGCCTCATCACCGTGTCCGACATCGTGGCCGGCACGGACGGCGTCTATGTCCGCACCGTGAAGTTCTACGGCGACCCCTACGTGTCTGGTGCGCCGACCGCGCTCGCCGAGATCGTCCTGCGGTCGGAGAACATCGCCGACCTGGAGATCCAGGCCCCGGGCTTCAAGTACTGATCAAAGAGAACAAGACCCCTGACGGGATCGATCGCGGCAGCCGGAAGCGCAAGTTACCCGGTGGCGATCGACCGCAACACTAAGTCCTGAATTAACAGGACGATCCTCTTGGCCAGAGGGCGTGGGGTCCTCTTTTTCGCGCTTCGGCGCACGGCGAGCGCAAGCTCGCGGGCTGCTCCTGCGGGACAGTCCCCAAAATCAAGAAGAACATGAACAACCTGATCGACGTCTCCCCCGAGGAGGCGGCGGCCGAACTCCTGCGTCGCAAGAGGGGCCGCGAGCACCTCATCGATTTCACCGAGTACACGCTCCACAAATACTACGCCGACCCGTTCCACCACCTGGTTGCCCAGAAGTTGGAAGCGGTCGAGCGCGGCGAGATCAAGCGACTGATGCTGTTCGCTCCGCCGCGGCACGGCAAGTCGGAGTTGTCCACTCGACGCTTCCCCGCCTGGTACATGGCTAGGAACCCCGAGAAGAACGTCATCTCGGCATCCTACAACGGCGACTTCGCAACGACCTTCGGTCGCGACGTCCGCAACATCGTCCAGGGCAAAGAGTTCAAGACGCTCTTCCCGGACGCCAAGATCCGCACCGACAACCGCGCTGCCGACGAATGGGAGCTGGAGAAGGGCGGCAAGTACTTCGCCGTCGGCGTCGGCACAGGCACCACCGGTAAGGGCGCCAACCTGTTCCTGATCGACGATCCGATCAAGGACCGCAAGGACGCCAACTCCGCCTCGTTCCGACAGGACCAGTGGGACTGGTACCGCGACGTCGTTTACACCCGTCTCGAAGAGGACGCCGCAATCGTCCTCACCCTGACGCGGTGGCACTACGACGACATCGCCGGCCGGCTCGTCGACCTGGCGCAGTCGGGCAAGGGCTTGCCGTGGGACATTCTGTACCTGCCGGCGCTGCCCTACACCAAGAAGGTCAAGCGCGAGGACGGCACCGAAGAGGTGATCGTCAACGACGACGGCTCGGTCCCTGGCGACGCTCTCGGGCGTAAGCCGAACGAGCCTCTGGCGCCGAACCGGTTCTCCTACGCGGCTCTCACCGACCGCATGGACGTTCTCGGCGAGCGGTCATTCGCTGCGCTCTACCAGCAGCAGCCGATGGCCGACGACGGCGGCATGTTCAGCGCCGCATGGTTCGAGGCTCCCGGCGAGATGCCGGCCCGCCGCGTCCGCGTGCGTGCGTGGGATTTGGCCGCCACAGCTGACGGCGACTACACGGTCGGCGTCCTCATGTCGAAGGACATGAACGGCGTCTTCTACATCGAGAACGTGATCCGCTTCCGCGGCTCGTCGCTCGAAGTCGAGAAGAAGATCTTCGACACCGCGCGCAGCGACGGGCACTCGGTCCAGATCGTCATTCCGCAAGACCCGGGCCAGGCCGGCAAGAGCCAGGCCCAGAATTTCATCCGCCGGCTCGCCGGCTATCGCATCAAGGCAATCCGCCCCACAGGATCGAAGGAGACCCGCGCCGCAGCGTTCGCTGCGCAGTGCGAAGGTCGCAACGTGAAGATGGTGAAAGCGCACTGGAATGAGTGCTTCACCGATGAGTTGGAAATGTTCCCGCTTGGCACCCATGATGACCAGGTGGACGCAGCGTCCGACGCCTTCAACGAACTCCTCGGTCCTCGCAAGGCCGCGATCCTTGACTGGTAACGTCAGGACGTCCCCCAGAAATGGCCGACACTCAAGTCAAATACACCCCGTCCCCCAAGGCGGGCAATCCCGGTCAGCTGTCTTCGGCAGCCACGACCATGCAGGCTCGCACGTCGATGCTCCGCGCCGTCTATGGCGGCACGGAGACCATGCGGGCGCAGGGCGCCACGTTCCTTCCGCAGTACGAGAAGGAGTCGGACACCCGCTACGCCGCGCGCCTGGCTTCCACCTTCGCTCTCAACAAGCTCAGGGAGGCCGTGGATGCAGCTTCGGCGAAGCCCTTCCGAACCCTCCTGAAGTTGCAGAACACCGATCCTGACCTCGATCTGTGGGCCCAGGACATCGATTTGCAGGGCAACCACCTGCACATCTTTGCTCACCAGTTCTTCAACAACGCCATGCTCGACGGCATGTGTCACATCCTGGTCGACCACCCGGACACCTACAACATGAAGAGCCTGGCCGATCAGAAGGCCTCAGGCGCTCGACCCTTCATGAAGATGTACAAGGTCGACGACGTGGCTGCGGCCTACGACATGTACGTCGGCGGCGACACCAAGACGGTCCACGTCCGCATCCGCGGCCAGCGCGCCGAGCGCGACGGCTTCAAGGAGGTGCTCTACAACCAGATGCGGGTGATCGAGATCGACCCGACCAAGACGTCCGGCATCGTCCAGCTCTGGGAGCAGAAGGCGACGTCCGGCGGATCGAACTGGGACTTCATTCAAGAGACCCCGCTGCAGAACATGGCCGAGGTCCCCTTCGTCACCATGTATGCCGGCGAAAAGGAATCCGATTACCTGGCGCGGCCGATCTTCATCGATCTCGCCTACAAGCAGATCGAGCACTGGATCTCCAGCTCGGATCAGCGGTCGATTCTGTCGGCAGCTCGCTTCCCGATGCTGGCCTGCTCCGGCGTCCAGATCGACCCGGATGACGAGAAGCAGTTCGCGATCGGCCCCTATAAGGTGCTTTACGCGCCGGAGGCCAATGGCCGCTGGTATTATGTTGAGCCCCGCGGCACAGCGATCGAGAGCGGCGCCAAGGATCTCGACAAGCTCGAAATGCAGATGGACATGATGGCGCTGAACCCGGTCACGGGCACGCACCGTCAGTACGTTCCGCAGAACGAGCGCGACATTCAGGAGACGCGAGTCCACTCGGTCGTCCACGACATGGCGATCAACTGTCAGGATGCGATCGAGAAGGCCATCCTCTTCATGGGGCAGTGGACCGGCAAGGACTACAGCCAGGTCCAGACCATCCTCAACACGGAGTTCTCGAACACCAAGGACCGGATCGAAGAGGTCAAGCAGCTCGTCGCATTGTACGAGAAGCGCGGCATCTCGCGAGAGACCCTGCTGAAGGAAGTCTACAAGCGAAACCTGCTGGGTGATGACTTCAACCTGCAGACCGAGCTGTCCTCGCTGGCCGCGATCGACCAGGCCCTCACGGCAGCCGGAGCGACCGCCCCGAACGCCGCGCCGGCCGACCCTAATGCTGCCCCGGCCAAGCCGGACCCGGCTGCTGCAAACAGCAACACGCCTGCAAATGGGGGCGGAACCAATCCGCCACTCCCGAACTTTCCTGCTGGTCAGACGCGCCCCAAAAAGCAAATCTGATTGACCTGTGCAAACGCACATGATAGCAGGCGCGTCCCATGGCTGACATCGTTCTGGAACTCAAAGCTGAGCAGTATTTCTGCGAGCCCTGCTCATTGAAGCAGGGCACGCTGGTGCGCGAGCTTGTCCGGATGATCCCGAAGTCCGTGGTCCTGTTCGATAAGCTGGTCGGGGACGAGTACTATTGCTGCCCGATCTGCTTCGAGCCCAAATTCACGGTCAAGGGCAAGAAGAAGGTCAAGCATGGCCAAAAAGCTGGCGAAGTGGCAGCACATCCTGAACCTCGAAGCGAGGGCGAAAGGCCTGCCGGCCCCGTACTCGTTAAGTCCTGACGACGAACCGCCGATGCCCTCCGGTAGCCTTACGCGGCCGGAGGTACTCGGCACTCCTGCTGGCGATCCACATGTTCAGCAGATCGCAGGAGATGTCAGGATGGCCAGGAACGTCGGGCTGGCCTTCCTCCTCGGGAAGGCGGTTCCAGCCCTGTTTGCATTGTGGCTGATCTGGATGATCTTCGGCCGGTAGGCATTTGCATTTTGTTGGGGTGGGGCTTGACAGAACCCCCATATCGTGGGTATAGATTTGCTTGAATGCAAATGGAGTGACCGTGCAGCTCTTCCTCAGCAAAAACCTCGTCCAAGCCTTCCGCTTGCCCCTTTGGGGCCAAGCCGCTGACGAGACGCCGCCGCAATGGCTGGTGTCCCGCATCATGCTGGGTGAGCTGGAGATGAACAGCTTGGGCGGTCTGACGTACGCCACGCCGTTTGGCGTGCAGTCCTGCGCCGCTGGCGACATCGTCGTTTTCTACGCAGACAACTCCATCGGGTTCGAGAAGCCCGAGACCTTCGAACGGGACTTCTCACCCGTGGAGGAAATTTCTCTGGCTGCCTGAGCGCTCGATTAGGCTCTGCCTGCGAGATACCGAAAGGCGCACCGTATGGGCGCCCGCTCACACCAATCTCACTCCGACTTCTAGCCCGCCAGGGTCAACCACCTGGCGGGTCTTTTTCGTCGCGGGTTCGCGCGCTCCTGGGTTCCTCCGGTAGAGCGCGATTTCGGCGGTCTCAGCTCGCATCCTGCACAAGACGGGCAGGGATACCTCTAAGAGCGCGCCGCACGCCCGCGCCGCCGCCGAACAAATTCTTGGCAAGTAGCTCAGTCGGTAGAGCGCCTCGCTGTTAACGAGGATGTCGCAGGTTCGACACCTGCCCTGCCAGCCAATCATGGGTGCCGGTGATCCGGCTTGGGCCTCGTAGCAGGCCGGTACAGCAGCTCGCTGCCGAGGCCAGCCCAACCTTCAGAAATTCGCCAGCAACGCACCACGGAGCGCCGGGACGGCCTCCGAACGATCGCTGCCGGCAACTCCGATTCCCCCGCTCCTGGGGGATATCACCGGACCTCAAGGCGGGACGCCATGGGGTCTTTTATCACGAGGGGCGGGATGCCCCGCATTTCCGGGATGGATATGCTCAAAGCAGTCGTTACTGATCTCAATGAACTCGATGAGGGCCTCCGAGGCTATTACGTTGCGAAGGACGGGAAGTTCTTCCTGAACGTGACGCCGATCGATGGTTTCCAACTCGACAACACCCAGGGCCTGAAGACGGCGCTCGGTGCGGAACGCAACAACGTTGCCGTGCTGAAGTCGCAGCTGCAGCCCTACGAAGGCCTCGACGCCGCCGCGGCTCGCACCGCGATCGAGCGTGTCACCGCCTTCGGAGACATCACGCCGGACGCCGCGCGCACCGCGGTCGAAACGGCGGCACGACTGTCTGCACTCGATCCCACGAAAGAGGCTGAGCAGATCGCCAACACCAAGGTCGAGACCCTCAAGGGTCAGCTCCAGGCACAGTGGACTGTGCGTGAGACCGAGCTGACCACCACGGTCAAGAACCTGGAGACGGCGAACAACAGCCTGACGGGGCAACTGAAGACTTTGATGGGCGACAGCCAGATCAAGTCCGAGGTCGCAAAAGCCAACCCACTGGACGACGCGCGGGATGCCGTCGAACTCCTGGTGAGCAAGTACGTTCGCACGTCCATGAAGGACGGGAATGTCGTGGTCGACGTGATCGACCAGAACGGCAACCCGCGCATCAAGGACCACGCGGGCACCGCGTTCACCGTCGCTGATCTCGTTGCTGAGATCCGCGAAAGCCGCGCCGCTCTCTTCAAGCCCGACGAGAAGCGCGGTCTGGGGACCAACCCCAACAGCAACAGCGCAGCGCCGGCCGGCGGGGTCGTGAACCCCTGGGCCGCGGAAACGCGCAACATCACCCAGCAGATGGTGCTGGAAAACACCAAACCCGAACTGGCCAAGCAGCTCAAGGCTGCAGCCGGCGTCACGGACTAACACCCAAAACGCTCATTCAATTCGCACTCGCCGGGACGTTCGCGCCCGGCGTTTGCATGAATGCAAAAGCTGCACCCAAAGAGGGCAAAGGCCAGTCAAACTCAAGAGTGAGAAATGACTGAGACCCGTCTCGCGGACATGATCGTCCCGACCAAGTTCAACAAGTACGTCCAGGTTCTGTCGACCCAGAAGTCCGAGCTGTTCCAGTCGGGCATCATCACCGACCTGTCGAGCGTCATCGACTCCGAGATCGAAGGCAAGACGGTCAACATGCCGTTCTTCAACGACCTCGACGCCTCCGACGCCGAGCAGGTGCTCGACGACACGACCGACCTGACCGTCAGCAAGATGACGACCGGCCAGGACGTGGCCGTGAAGCTTCTGCGCGGTAAGGCGTTCGGCTCGACCGATCTCGCGGCCGACCTGTCCGGCGCGGACCCGATCGACGCGATCGCCAACCGTTTCGCCGACTGGTGGAACAAGCGCATGCAGACCGCTCTGCTCTCGACCCTGGCCGGCGCCATGGGCTCGACCGACATGGCGGCCAACGTCAATGACATCTCCGGTCTGACCGGCGGTGCCGAAAACTTCGACGCCGACTCGTTCATCGACGCGGCCTTCTTGCTCGGCGACGAGCAGGGCGGTCTGAACGCCGTGGCCGTCCACTCGCTGACCCTGAAGGCGATGGTGAAGGCCGACCTGATCGACTTCGTGCCCGACTCCCAGGGCAAGCTGACGATCCCGACGTATCTCGGCAAGACCGTGATCGTCGACGACGGCATGCCGGTGTCCGGCGCGGGCGCGAACCGCGTGTTCACCACCTACATCTTCGGCCCCGGCGCGATCGGCTTCGGCGAGAAGTCGCCCAAGACCCCGGTCGAGGTCGAGCGCCAGGCTCTGAAGGGCATGGGCCAGGAGTACATCGTCAACCGCCGGCAGTGGGTCATGCATCCGCGCGGCATCAAGTGGCTCGGTGCGAACCAGGCCGGCGTGACCCCCGCGAACAGCGAGCTGGCCGACGTCGCGAACTGGAAGCGCGTCTACGACGCGAAGATCGTCCGCATCGTGGCGTTCAAGCACAAGCTGGCCGCCTAATCGTCTGCCCTCAGACGGTTAACAGCTGAAACACAAGACCCTCCTTGGCTCTCGAAGCTGGGGAGGGTCCTTTGTGACTCTGGAGATCAAGAATGCTTGGAGCAAAAGGGTTCCGAACCCGTGAAGCGACCGCGAACTACAAGCGTCGCATCCGCAAGCTCGTGACGGACGAAGTGCGCGCTGCACGCTTCGCCAATCTGCACGGCAACGCCGACGAGTCCACGGAGCCCGATGCTCCTGTCGAATCGGTGGAGCCGGAGACCGCCCCCGAGGCTATCGAGGAGCAGGTCGCGGAGACCGCGGACGAAGCTGGCGACGAAGCCGGTGACGAAGGCGAGGCTGACAGCGAAGAGACCGCCGAAACGGACGGTAAGCCCGCTGCGCCGAAGAAGAAGGCCGGCAAGGCCACCAAGAAGAAGTCCGAGTAATCGGCAGGAGTAGTCATGGGATACGCGACGAAGGAAGACATCGACGAGCTTTACGGCACGGACCTCCTCGTCAAGATCGCTGACTACGACCGTGACGGCACGCCAGACCCCCTCGTTGTGGACAAGGGGCTCTTGGCGGCCGACGAGATTTGCGACGCCTACCTGTCCGCCCAGTATACGATCCCGCTGGTCCCCACGCCCGGCGTGGTGAAGAACTGCGCGATCGACATCTCGGTCTACAAGATCGCCCTGGGTCGCGGCGGCCGAACGGACGAAATGCGCGTCCGCTACGAAGACGCACTGGCGCTGCTTGAGAAGATTTCGACCGGCAAGGTTGGCCTCGGCTTGCCGCCGGAGACCACGACCAACCCTGACGGCACCACCACCACGACGAACCCGAACGTCAAGCGTTCCGGAGGGTCGTTCGACTGCGCGAGGGCATAATGCCCTCAATCAGCGTCAGGATGAATGCTGAGGGCTTCGCTCAGCTCAACAAGCGGATCACGAAGCTCCTGCAGGACGCCGAGCACATGGAGCCGGTGTGGCAGCAAGCCTCCGAATACATGGTCCGCTCGACGCAGAACCGCATCAACAAGACCCAGACCAGCCCGACCGGTGAACGGTGGGCAGGCCTCGCGGCGCTTACGATCAAGCTGAAGGGTACCGACTGGCCGCTGTATGCGACCGGCAAGCTCGTCGGCGGCATCCACACGGGCGACGTCGACAACCACGGCTTCCAGATCGTCTCCGACGCTCCGTATAGCTCGTACGTGCAGGACGGCGTGAAGAACAGCCGCGGCAAGTACAAGAAGAAGACGACGCCGCATTCGCCAGCTCGCCCGTTTATGGGCTTCTCCGCTGAGAACGTGCGGCGCATCAGCAAGATGATCCGCGATCACCTGAAGGCAACCTAATGAGCGCGATCGTCAACTTCCGAAACAGCATCATCGAAGCGATCAAGACCGCCGCGCCTGAGTTCCAGAGCGTGGACTGGTACGACGGTCTCTTCGATGAGAAGGACATTGCAGACTGGACGCTGAAAACGCCTTGCGCTCGCGTCGCGGTCATGAATGTCCCGACCGAACATCATACGACCGGCGAGCTGAACGCCTGTCTCCGCGTGGTCGTCGTCATCATCGACGAGAACCGCTATGTCCAGATGGACGGAGACGCGAACGCTTGGGACCTGGTCGAGAAGGTCGCCATCATGGCGAACCTCAACACCTTCGGCGACCCCAACGCGGGTCCTGCCACCAAGGTGGTTTTCAAACGCATCAGCCAGCCAGAGCTGCGACGAGAAGGCATCGCCGTCGGCATCGTTGAGTGGACAAGCGACTTGATGATCGGACGCAACCGGTCGCACGAGCGCTCGTACTTCTTCCTCAACGGCCAACAGATCACCAAGGTGCCCCGCAGCCGCGTCACGGCGCTCGGCCAGGTCAACCTGGCAAGCGGCGCCCACTCCGAAGAGACGCTGGACATCACCCCAGAGGACTAACCGCCATGCGCGCTCTACACGCTATGGAGCGGCGAATGCAGGATCTTGAACGCAAGATCCAAGGCAAAGAGCGGCTCGGCAAGATCGTCGACGTCAAGTTCGAGAAGAACCGCTGGTACGTCAAGCTCAACGACGGGCAAGACGAGACGCCAAGCGGCTCGGGCGGCAAGCGCGGCGACACCGTGAAGAGCGACTGGCTGCCGTGGAAGAGCTTCTCCCACGGCTCGATCAAGTCGTCGGTCCCTCCGAAGAAGGGCCAGCACGCGCTGCTCCGCGGCGTCAACGGCATGATGGAGCTGGGCACTGTCGAGCCCTACCACTACGGCCCGGAGAACCCGTCGCCCCACGACAAGCCGGACGAAGTCGTCCACCTGGTCGAGGACGAAGAGGACCAGAAGAGCGGGCAGCAGGGCGGTTCGACCGGCGGTGCCGGCGGCGCGTCTGGGCAGAGCGGCCAGCAGGGCAGCAACGACAAATACAGCACCTGGCAGCGGGTTGCGAAGAATCTGCACCACCTGATCATCCAGAAGAAGGGCGCGTCCATGGACGGCCTGGGTGATCTCGGCGGTCTCGCTGGAATGGCCGGTCTCAACGGGCTGGACATGTCGAACTTCACCAGCGCGATCGGCAACCTCGGCAACATCGGCGGCCTCGCCAACATGAACCTCGCCAACATCGGCGACTTCAGTCAGCTGAGCAGCCTGATCAACATCTCGAACCTCTCAAAGTTCGGCGACCTGGGCCAGCTCGCGCAGCTGCAAGGCCTGACGCACCTGACCTCTGTCGGAAACATCGTCCAGAGCGTCCAATCGGTCCTTGCCGGCGGCAGCCTCCAGGCGCCCGGCGGTGACGCTGGTGCAAACGGGCAAGGCGGCGCGCAGAAGCAGCAGGCTTCGCGGAAGATCCCGCAGGTCGAAGAGCAAGGTCACTCCGACACCACGCAGGTGCTGGCCGACCAGGAAAAGATCGTCAAGACGGTCGGCGACAAGAAGTCGTTCTACCGCCAGGACGAGGACAAGGTCCATCTCCGCTACGGCGAGGATGGTGCCAAGGCCGACGTCGTCATGGACAAGGATCAAGTCAAGATCCAGTTCAAGGACAAGACCGCCGTCATCAAGTGGACCGAGAACGACCTGAACGTCTCGTTCGGCGAGGACAAGGCGAACATCAAGCTCGACGGGTCAGCCATCGCGCTGAGCCAAGGCAAGGACAAGACCAAGGTCACAATCCAAGAGGACTACGTCGAGGTGAAGGGCGCTTCCGAGTGCTCCTGCGGCGTGGATGGCCGCTGGGTCCATGTGGTCGGCGGCAAGGTCCACCTCGGAGTCCCAAGCCCTAAGGCAACGGCAACCAATCGCGTGATGACCGACGCCGGACCATCGACCGTGGTCTGGGCGAACATCAACTGACAAGGAACAAGAAGAAAATGCCGCAATACATCGTCGACAAGGAAATCTGGCTGGCGGGACTCAAGCAGCCCGTGGGCAAGGTCGTGACCCTGACGGAAGGTCAGGCCAAGTATCTCGGCCACGCTCTGTCGAAGGCCGAAGACAAGCCGGCCGCTCCTGCCGCCCCCGCCAAGAAGGCGAAGACCGCCGCCGCTCCGGCTGCCGGCGCTGTCGTGACGGAGACCCCCGCGGATGGCGCTGCCAACTGAGCATCTGATCGATATCGACCGGAAGACGGGCGAATACGTTCAGGGCTGGGCACGCATTAAGCAGTCCATCGAGACCATCCTCACCACGCGCATCGGCGTTCGTCTGATGCGTCTGTGGTGGGGGTCGAACTTCATCAACATGCAGGACAAGCCGGGCAATGAGGAGACCCTCATGACCGGCATGATGGCGGCGATCTCCGCCATCAACACCTACGAACCGGAGTTCAAGGTGTCCCGCGTGTCAATCGACGCATTCGACTCAACCGGCGACATCACCATCACCATTGAGGGCGTTGACCTGATCGACGCGCAGCTCAAGCGAACAAAAACAACAATCTAAGGCGAGGGCCTGATGCCGAACTACGAGTCACCCACGCTTTACATCGACTTTGCGCGGTTGCCTCCGCCCGACGTCATCGAGACCATCGACTTCGAAGCGCTGCTCAAGCGATATCAGGACGACGTTCTCTCCAAGAACGACAAGCTCTCGGCCGCCCTGAAGCTTGAGCAGTCGCCCACCAACATCATCCTGGAGGCGGAAGCCTACGGCGAAATGCTGGTGCGTGCCCGCGTCAACTCCGCGGCCCGAGCTGTCATGCTTGCCTTCTCAAAGGGGGCGGACCTCGAAAATCTGGCCGCCTTTTTCGGCGTCGAGCGCGCCGTCGGTGAGACCGACGACAGCCTTCGTCGCCGAGCCCAGCTCGCGCCCGAGGCTTACTCGACCGCCGGCTCCGAAGGTGCTTACATCTACCAGGCCTTGACTGCCGACCCGGCAGTGATCCGGGACGCGACCGCGGTCAAGGTCAACGACAAGGGCAGGGTGAAAATCACGGTCATGGCCATCGGGACCAACCCGGTGCCGACCGATGCGACCATCCTAAAGGTCGCTGCCCGCCTCAATGCGAAGGGCATTCGACCGCTCACCGACGTGATCAGCGTCGTTCCGGTCAGGCCAATCCGCACGAAGATCATTGCAAACATCACGATGTACCCGGGTCCGGATGCATCGCTGATCATGGCCGACATCGGGAAGTCTCTGCAGAAGGTTCGCGACAACGTTTCGCTGATCGGCCGAGACCTCACCAGGTCCGCCATCATTTCAGCCCTCAACCAAGAGGGCGTCCAGTCCGTCGAACTGATCTCGCCGGCAGAGAACGTCGTGGTCGACACCGACCAATGCGCGCTCATCGAAAGCGCTGCGATCACGCCGCTCCCGCTCAGGAAGGAGTAAGGCATGGCGACGTATCCGACGCGCCGGATGGATCACATCCTGGCGCCGAACGCGACGGAATACGAGCGGACGCTAGCTTCCCAGGTCGATCGTCTCCTGGAACTGAACATCCCGATCCGGCTGCTCTGGAACCCGTGGGAATGTCCGGAGAACCTGCTGCCTTACCTGGCATGGGCTCTTTCGGTCGACCTGTGGGACTCGAGCTGGCCGCTTACCAAGCGGCGCAGCGTCGTTGCCAACGCCATCAAGCATCACCGCCTGAAGGGCACGCTGATGGGTATCGAGACCTACCTCGACCTCGTTGACAGTAAGCTTCTGGACGCGCAGATGCCTCCCGGCACGCTGTTCTCTGGTCCCTCGCTGACCAAGGAGCAACGCGAGGCCTGGCTGCAAAGGCTGCCGCAGGTGCGAACCTGGCAGGAATATGAGAACGCCACCGCGGACTATCGCATGTTCATGGGCGGCCAGCGGGCTTCTCGATTTCTGAACGGCAAGTTTCCGTATCCCAACGGCGCCGCAGAGCGAACCGCTCGTCGCGCTCGATGGGTCGTCAACGGAACAGAGACTGACACCAGGGTGGAGAACTACGGGAGCTACTTCCGGCTCTTCATCAAGGCTCAGCTGCCTTACTCGGTCTTCTGCAATACGCCCTTCAATCAGAAGCGCAAGTTCCCGATCCCGTCGACCGCCTACAAGCGGATCGTGTCGATCGAGCCGATCATGAAGGCGCCTTGGCGGACCTCAGTCAGCCCCCAGCTGGAGCCGGTGCAATCGCAGCCTGACCTGGTCATCCAACCAGGGCACGAAGGCGGACACGCCGTCTTCTCGAACAGGGTGAACTTCAACAGGTACTTCGTCCCGTCTCGGGCGGGATACCGTCTCTACATGCGCTACCCGGTCTACGACGCGGACGTTCCGTATCCGGCGAAGCGACCTGCGATCCAGTTCATGGGCGTGGGACGCTATGGCGTCAAGCCGAAGACGGCCGAGTTGAAAGTCGCGATGCAGACGAAGTGGAGCAGGTTTAAGGCCCGGATCAACGAGCCTTTCGTTCCTCGCTCTCGTTTCTGGACGCCGCATGATGGCAGGCTGATGCTGAAGAACCGGCAGGCGGTGATCGCGGCCAAGCGTCTGTCTGACCAGATCCTGCTCGACACCAACACCAAGCCGGGTTTCATCGCCGGGCTTCCGCATTGGGCCGGCGACAAGATCGTCATCTGATCATTCCAACCAAAAGCACCGAGCCCATTGTCCGCATGGACAGTGGGCTTTTTCGTGCGTCAACAAGAGGCCCTCAATGGACCGCAAAGTTACTTTCCGCGACTATCAGGAGCAGGTCGCGACTGACCACAATAACCTGCAGGACTATGTGCAGACCGCGATGGACAACATCGTGCATGACGCCGTCAGCGCATCCCGGAAGTATTCGGGCATGATGGTCACCAAGACGGGCCAGATCGAAGTCACGGTCGGGCAGGGTCGGGTTTACGACATGGGCGCCGTGTACGGTCGCCGCGCCGTCCTGACGCAGTCGCTGGCCACCTACGTGGCCGCCGCGGCCCGCCGCATCGTCACCGTCTCGGCTTATGGCCAGACGGCGGAGACCGACATCGAGACCCGCGACTACCTGACCGACGTCGATACCGGCACGGTCGAGCCGCGCGCAGTGTCCATGACGGAGTCCCGCGATGCTCAGTTGGTTTTCACGGCCGGCGCTGAAGCTGCGGACCCGGTTCCTCCGGCGGTGCCGGCGACTCACGTCGTGATCGCCCACATCATGCTGGACACCACGCAGATCATCTCGATCGACATGCAGGTCCAGAATGGTGTCGTTTCGACCGACGCGCTGGATATCCGCACCGATCTGCTGGAGACCTTCCGCTCCATCATCGAGCCGCGAGTGACCTCGCTTGCCTCCGACTTGGCCGACCTCGCGAACCGCGTGACGGGACTGGCCGACCAGGAAGACCTTTCCCGCGTGTATCTCGATCTGGCGCGCGTGAAGGAGAGCCTGCGCTATCCGGACGACGCCTCCGGCTTCGACGCCGACTTCTTCCTGATGCCGAACAAGTCGGACTACAACAACGCGCTGCTGCTCGGCTACGACGCGAAGGTCGAGGAGGGCGTCCGCTTCAACGACGCCAACAAGAACCAGTTCGAGATTTCGCTGTTCTCGGCGAACGACCCGAACGCTTCGCTGGTCGGCGGCTACCTGATGCCGAAGTACAGCAACGTGCTGAAGATCCAGACGGGCGCCTACACCCAGTCGCTCGGCATCGCGCAGTATGGCTACCAGACGCATTCGATGCAGGTGGGCTACATGTCCCGCTCTCGCGTGCGGTATGGCGGCAGCTACACGGTCTGTACCAACGGCAACAACTTCAGCACCCCGGGTGATGCGGTCGACACCACCAACCTGTACGACTTCAACACCACCGGGTTCACGACGGTCCAGAACAACGGGGCGAGCTGGGATCATCCCTACGCCTGGTCGCGCACCGACTACTACTGGATCGACACATGGGAAGAGCCGTTCATGTACGAGGTCACCAACAACCTCAGCATCACGGGTGCTCAGGTTGCTCAGACCTTCCTGGTCTCGAACGACATCATCGCGACCCAGCTCGGCTTCTACATCACGGCCAAGGCCGCGAACGAAGACATCCACCTCGCCCTCTGCGAAGTGACCGCCGGTCAGCCGGACCTCAACAAGGTCTGCTTGAAGACGATCTACCCGCAGGCGAGCATCGGCACGGGTTGGAACCTGTGCCAGATCCAGCCGACCTTCCTCGCGAAGGGTAAGCGGTACGCGCTCGTGTTCATCTCGAACGCGAACCACCAGATCGGCATGACCGCGGGTCAGAACTATCTGGACGGCACGTTCTTCTACTCGACGGACGGCATCTACTACATGGGCGATCTGACCAAGGACATGATGATCCAGGTCTACGGTGCTCAGTTCGCATCCGCTCAGGTCGCAATCGAGTTCGCTCCGATCAACCTCGACGGCGGCTTCCGGGATATCGACATCCTGGCTGAACAGTGGGTTCCGGGTTCGTGTCAGCTCGTCTACGAGATGCGGCCGAACGGCACCGGCCAGTGGCAGCCTCTGATCGCCGATAATTCCGGCGTCCTCGCCGTCGCTCCGCCGCTCGCTCAGTTCAGGGCTCGCTTCATCGGCACCCAGGACATGATGCCGATCCTGCACATGACGGGCTCGCGCGTCACGGTCTCGCGGCCGAAGACGGTCTTCAAGCACGTCTCGACCAAGATGACGGTGCCGGCGATGTCGAGTGCTGCTCACAACCTGACGTTCGTGAACCTGCTCGAAATGTTCGATCCGACGCCGCACACCTACGACATCAAGGTTCGAGTCGGAGCGACGGACTACAGCCCCGACACGACCGTCACCGTGCTGAAGGACAAGGACGCGAAGCGCTACCAGAAGACTTACACGTTCAGTCTCCCGGCCGGCACCACGCAGTTCACGATCCAGCAGACCGGAACGACCAACTCTCCGCAGGTCACGTACCACGTCGCCGAGCGGACGTTCTACACCAAGTAAGGAATCCACCTCATGGCAGACAACGAAAACGGAGCCGCTCCGGCGGCTCCGAGCATCGGCCCGGACAAGAGCTATCGCCTGACGCTCTCTCGGGCGGTCGAGATCGCTCCCAAGATCTGGGCACGTCCCGGAAGCGATGTGGTCGTCAAGGGCTCGCTGATCGCCGAATACGGCGATGCAGTCACCAGCTACGAAGAGGTCTAAGACGTGGCTCGCCGGTTTGATCAAGTTTACCGGGTAAAGCCGAGGGACAACCTCGGCGATCCCGACTATTGGAACCGGCGCTTCGATGACATCGATCGCCGCGTTTCTTCGAACGAAGACGAACTCGATTCCATCGACGGTCTGACCGCCTACATCGAAGGTCTCGCCCTCAATCGGCTGGATCTGGTGCTGGCGCCAGCGCTCGATAAGATCGCGCTGGTGTCGGAGCAGGGCTTCTTGCTCGCGCACTCCAACTCCGAGATCACTCTGGACGTGAACACCACCCAGGTGTTCGCGATCCCCGATCTGGCGGAGCGCGAGTTGTTCGCTCCGTCGCCGTTCGTCACCATCGCCCGCAGGGGCAGCCAGACCGACTATGCCTTTGCCCAAGTGATGAGCTGGGACAGGGACGCCGGCCAACTGACGCTGCGTCCGCGAGCGATCTTCGGTAATCCCGGCCCGTTCATCGACTGGGAAATCTACACCGGAACCGCGATCCAGCAGGCAGTCCTCGACACCCTCGCAAAGTGCGAGGCAGCCCGAGACCTGGCGCTTCAATACAAGGCCAGTACGGCGGCCGATGCAGCTGCAACGGCTGCAGATCGGACGACGGTCAGCCTGATGAAGAATGACACGCTGGCGGCGCGGGACACTGCTCAGGCGTATGCCGCGGCTGCCCAGTCCTGGGATCCTTCGCTCTACTACTCGAAGGTGACGGTCGACGCGACCTTCGTTGCTTTCGGAAAGGCCCAGGGGATCAGCGCGGCTCAGCAGGATCAGGCACGGAAGAACATCGGCATTTTCCAGACGCAGCCGATCGCTACGAATGCGAACTGGAACACGCTGACGACGCCGGGCTCTTTTTACACGGAGAGCCCGACCGGCGTAACAAACGCTCCTGTCGCTGGAGCGTACTGGTATCTGACTGTTGAGTCCTACGGCAACAACCCGGCTCACTACTGTGTGCAGCGCGCGATCCAGCTCGACACCAACACCGCTGTCAACATGTACATTCGCGTCTTCGCGAATGACATCTGGACGCCGTGGCGCAAGGTCATGCTGGGCGTCAACAACCTGTCTGACGTCGACAACGCCGCACAGGCGCGGTCGAACATCGGTGCGCAGGCGAACCTGGGCTACACGCCGGCCAACAAGGCGGGCGACACGTTCACCGGCACGGTTACGACGAACGTTAACCTCATCGCGGGCGGCAACGTCTGGTCTTATGGTGGTGTCGTCTATCTCAACTCTGGCAGCACGGGCTATCTCCAGTACCAGGGTGGCATGTCCTATTACCTCGGTAGCGCTGGGTACATCTGGCACTCGGGCAACATCAACCCGGTGATCAGCATGAGAGCCGTCTACGCTGGCGACTGGAGTCCGGGTTGGGGTGGAGCGCTTGATGAGCCTTTCACGGGCGCCGCGGTTGTTACGGGCGTAGTCGCCAACAGCGGCTATATCGCCGGCCGATATCGGTACCTTCAGTATCAGACCGCTTCTGGTGGCTGGTACAACTTCAACGTGGTCTAACGACATGAACATCATCAACCACGGGACGTGGACGAAATACGATCCCGATCCGTACCCGGCCGATCTGCCTCCCGGCATCTTGTTCGCGAAAAGCGACGAGACCGGGCGGGATTGGTACGACGCGCTGTATGGCGAGACCCCGCTCTTCGCTGCGGATAGCGTCAAGATCACCGCGACCAAGGAAGCGGACGGATCGTGGCGACTTCAGGCGGCGAACGTTGACGCAACGAAGGTGTTCCCGCTGAGCCAGCTACTGATCGAAGTGATCGGGTACACCGGAACTAACCCGCAGAAGGATTTCGGTCAGAAGAGATTCGACGCGACGGCGAGCACGATATCGGAGTTTCCCGCGCGTGCCCGATCTGCTTCGCCGCGTCAGATCCGCTTGGCTCTCAACCAGATCGGTCTGCGGACGCAGGTCGAGGACTGGGTCAAGACCCAGGATCAGGACACCCAAGACAACTGGAACTACGCAACGGAATTTGTCGAGGACAATCCGATGCTCGTCGCCTGCGTCGCTGCCGTTGGAAAGACGGAAGCCGACAAGGCTGCGCTCTTCGACTTGGCGCTGACGCTCTAAGCCGACAACCTATCACCAACGCTTCTTCAGGCCGCTCCTCACCGGGCGGCCTTTTCTTTTGGAGAACCCATGACTGTTCAATACCTCCACGGCCTCGAGACGATCGAACTCGACAGCCCCTCCGGTCCGGTTGAGACCGTCAAGTCGAACGTGATCGGCTTGGTCGGCACCGCACCGGACGCTGACCCGGATATCTTCCCGCTCAACACTCCGGTGCCGGTCTTCGCCGACGCACTGAAGGCGGGTCAGCTGAAATCCACTGGCACGCTGCTCGATGCGGTCGACGCCATCTACAGCCAGAAGTCGGCTGTGATCGTCGTGACCCGCGTCGCGGAAGGCGAGACCCAGGAAGAGAGCTGGTCGAACGCCGTCGGTTCGCCGACGGGCAAGACCGGCGTTTGGTCGCTGCTGAAGGCGCGTCCGATGCTCAAGGTCGTGCCGAAGCTGCTGGTCGCCCCTGGTCTGACCAGCGGTCGCCCGACCAACGGTCTGCGCAATCTCGTGATCGGCGATCAGGGCACCGCCTACGTCCTCGCCACCACGACCATCACCATCGCTCCGCCCGCCGCTGGCGGTCGCCAGGCAAAGGCTGTGCCCCAGGTGGTCGGCGGCAAGCTGACCGGCGCAATCATCACCGACCCCGGATACGGCTACCAGGAAGTCCCGACCGTGACCGTCACGGGCGCGGGCACCGGCGCTGCGGTTACCGCAACGCTCGGCCACGTCGCCAATCCGGTCGGCGTCTCCTTCGCCTCGATCGTCGACCGCCTCCGTGCGGTGGCGTTCCTCGACGGCCCCGGCACCTCGTACGAAGACGCGATCGAGTTTCGTCAGGACTACGGCAGCCAGCGCATCGCGATCATCGATCCGGGTGTTCTGAGCTGGGATACCGAGACCTCCGTCTATGTGCAGAAGCCTGCTTCGGCCTATGCGGCCGGCATCCAGGCGCGCGTCGATGAGGAGAAGGGCTTCTGGTACACGTTCTCGAACGAGCTGATCCAGAACATCGGCGGCCCCGCCCGTCCGGTGGACTTCATGCCGAACGACCGCGACTGCGAAGCGAACATGCTCAACGCCTCCCAGATCACGACCGTCATCCACGACGACGGCTTCCGCTTCTGGGGTGTGCGCGGCACCGGCACCGACCCGCTCTGGGCGCACCTCTCGGTTCGCCGCACCGCGGACATGGTGTACGAGAGCCTGGAGCGCGCCGAGCGCAGCCGAATGGACAAGCCGTTCAGCCTGCAGCTGCTCGCCGACATCCAGCTCGACGTCAACTCCTACCTCCGACTGCTCCGCTCGCGCGGCGCGCTGATCGGCGGCAAGTGCTGGATCGACGCGAACATCAACACCCCGGCGACCTTCGCCGCTGGTGAACTGTCGGTCGACTTCGACCTCGAACCGCCGGCGCTCCTGGAGCACCTGCAGTTCCGCGCTCGCCGCAACCCGCAGTACTACGTGGACTTCATCGAAGAGTTCAACCGGTCGATCGCCGCCAACGGCTAAGGCAGGCGTAGCACTCACCAACAACCCAATAAGAGCCAACCGAGCCGCTCGATCCCTCGTGGATCGGGCGCGCTTCGGCGTGGCCGGAGAGACAAATGACCACGAGCAATCTTCGCGATTCCAACATTCTCCAGGACTTCACCGTCTGGATCGACGGCGTCGGCAAGATCGGTGAAGCGCCGAACTTCCAGCCGCCCGAGATCAACATCGCCGTGGAAGAGTTCCGCGGCGGCGGCATGGACGGCACCGTCGAAATCCCCTTCGGCGTCGAAAAGATCGAGTTCGATTTCACGCTGCATGTGTGGGACGAGCAGATCTGGACGAAGCTGGGCTACGGCCCGGGTTCGCTCGACGTGCCGATCACCTTCCGTGGCTACCTGCTCACGCCGGGCGGCGATGAGAAGGGCGTCGTCATCACCACGCTGTGTCTGGTGAAGGCGATCAAGACGGGCAAGGCGGAAGCCGGCAAGAAGGTCGAAATGACCATCAACGTCTGCGCCAACTACTACCAGCACGTCGTCGACGGCAACAACGTCGCCGAAATCGACGTCTTCAACAAGGTCACCATCATCGGTGGCGTTGACAAGAGCGCCAACGCGCGCCGGATCCTCGGCTTCACCTCCTAAGGCTTAGCCAGGCTCCCAACTCAGGCCCCGTCATCCGGCGGGGCCTTTTTCTTTTTCCCCCAAGCATAGGTGTGCAAACCAATGGCAACTGAAATCAAGCAGGAAATCTTCAACCTCTCGCATCCCTTCGAGTACCGCGGCGCGACGTATGTCGAGCTGAAGGCTCGCCGCCCGAAGGTGCGCGACCTCCGCAACTTCGTGAAGAACATGGAGAAGGACGCCATCGCGGCGATGGAGAAGGTTCTCGCGGACCTCTTCGAGGTCGACGAGAAGGTGATCGCTGAGGTCGACGTCGAAGACTTCGGCCCCATGAAGAAGTGGTTCGAGGATTTTTTGAAGCCCATGACGAGCGAATAAGTCGCATCATCGTCGACGCATTTCCGGTCTTCGAGCGCTTCCACTGGACGCTCGAAACCGTGGATCGAATGGACTTCGACGACTTCATCCTCGTCGCCGACGGCGTCGAAGCGCTCAACAAGCGCGACGCTGAGGCAATCAAGGCAGCTCAGGGCAAGTAGCCCTGGGCTTTTTCTTTTGTTTATCCAGATGGAGCTGGGATGGCCGACGAACAGCATATGAAGATGATCGCGGAGCTGGAGTTTCGTGCCAGCGGCACGCCGGCCATCGCATCCCTCCAGGCGAAGATCAACAAGCTCAAGGACCAGATCCAGAAGAGCTTCGCGAAGAACGCCATAACGACGCCGATCGTGTCGCCCCAGGTCATGAAAGACCTGCAGGGAGCCGGCAAGGCCATTAACGGCCTGACCAAGAAATACACCGACATGGCCAAGGAAGCTCGCGAGCTTGGCCAGATGAACGCTCGAGTCTGGGCCGGCATGAGGCGCGACCTTCAGGGTCATGTGCGCGCCTGGCAGAAGGCGAACGGCGAAGAGAAGAAGTCACTGGGCGAGTCCCTGAGGGAAAAGGTCAAGTACCACCAGGCCTATCGCTCCATCTACAACAAGGAGCACGGCCGGTACCTCAAGGCTGTCGAGCAGCTGGGTGTGTCCGAAGGGAATCTTCGTGCCGCACAGTGGCGGCGAGATCAACGAATGGATGCGCAGAGGAGGGCGGCAGCCCTGCGGTCCCGAGCGGCTTTCGCGCAGTCGATGCGCACCGTCGCCGGGTCCGTTCGAAGCGGCGCCTTCCAGGCCGGCCTAGTCGGCGGCGCGCTCGCCTACGGCACGGGACGCGCAGTCAGCTCGTCGATCCGGTCAGCAACCGACATGGATCGTGCGGAAGCGAACGCCCGCATCAACATGGACGAGAAGGATCTCCCTGGTGGGTTTGCCGGGCTCCGCGAGCGGATCCTTCCGAAGTCCGTTCAGCTGGGTCAGGACCCGGCCCGCTACATGCAAACCGTGGTCGAAGCAGCCAAGGCCGGCGTCCCCGAAAGGATGTCCGAGCAGACGGGCGAGATGGTCACCATGCTCGCCAAGACGTTCGGCGTCGAGGTGGACCAGGCCATGGACGGCATGGGCTACGCGATCGCGCAGGAATTTGGTGCCGGTCGACTGAAGGACATCGGTGGTGTTCGCCGCCTCGGCAACATCGCTGCGTTTCTGGCGGCAAAGACCGCCGCGCGCCCCGACCAGATGTTCTCGTTCCTCCGCACCGGTATGGGTTCTGGTGCGATGCTGGGCATGAACCAGCAGTCCACCCTGGCATTCGGCGCCTCGGCCATCCAGGCCGGTGCTCAGGGCCAGCAGGCCGCTCGATTCCTCGGCAGCCTCGGCGAGACGCTCGCCGAACTGACCATGGAGTCGAACCAGATCACCAAGAAGCATCACCGGTCCGAGAAGGATCGGTTGTTCATGAGCCTGCCCGGTCAGCTGGGTTACGGTTCGTACGGTGAGATCGAGCAGCAGATCAAGAAGAACCCCAACGACGCCATCTTCAAGTTGATCAGTTCGTTCCAGAAGATCAAGCAGCCGCTCGACCGCCAGAAGGCGATGTCAGCGATGTTCGGCGCAGACTTCGGTCGGTTCCTTGCGAACATGATCGCGTCTCCCGAGATGCTCAAGCGCACGAAGGAGCTGGCTGAGCAAGCTGCAGGCCAGAAGGAAGGCAACGACTTCATCAGCGAGGCGTGGGACGAGTACAGCAAGAGCCTCGAGTTCTTGATGAGCCGCATCAGCGCCACCTGGAAGGTGCTCAAGACCGAGCTTGGATCCACGTTCAAGCCGTTCGTCGAGCAGCTCAGCCTGTATGTCTCTGACTGGTATAGCGCGGTTAAGACCGGCGGCCTGAAGGACAAGCTCACGGCTGTCCTGAACGGCCTGACCGAGGGCTTCCTCGGCAAGGCTGGCACGTTCCGTGACCTGCTGGAGAAGATGTTCGGCAAGCCCGGCGACGGCAGCATGGGCAACACGGAGAGCTGGTTCAAGTTCGCCCGTGGATTCGCGACCGGCCTGCGTGAGGTCGGCGAAATGATCTCCAACATCATGTCGAAGCTTGCCAACTACTTCGGCAGCAACGGCGACGCTGAGGCGATGGGGCGCTTCACGGCGAAGATCATCGCACTGGTTGGCGCGCTCGTCATCCTGGGTCCGGTCATCTCGGTCCTCTCGTCGTTCGTGACTCTCATGGGCGCCTTGGGTGCCATCCTCGGTACGCCGGCACTGGCTGCCGGCATCGCTACAGCTCTCCAGAACACCGGAGTGAGCAAGTCGAGGATCAGGGAGAAGGGTGAGTCCTACGAGCACTGGCAGAAGCGGATCGTCGACGACAAGAAGGCCCGCTACCAGCTGCAGTCCGGTTCGGGCTTCAACCCGGCCGACGTCCACCCGATGAACTACCTGGGTGACAAGCTCGACAAGTTCGGCGGCAAGATCGAACGCGCAGGCCTCATGAGCACCGACTTCAGCGCCATGCGGCGCGGTGGCGGTCTCGGCTATGCCTACGAAGGCGCTGGCTCCTCCGGGAGCGGCGGTGGAGGCGGTAGCGGCATGCGTCTGCTCAGTGGCGTCGGCACCCCCGACGCCCTGATCAAGAACGTCACGCCGGGCGGCGCGCTGCCCAACTTCGGTGTTGGGTCCGGCGGAATCATCCGTCGTGGCGGCGTAGGCGGCGCAGGCGGTGTCGGCACCAGCATCCCAGATGGCGGCCCGGCAGACATGAGCGTCGGCCAGGGACTCAGCGGCAACGGCTTCCTCCAAGCGCGTCGCGAGAAGTTCGGCAAGGAGCTGGAGAACGATCCGAACCTGAGATTGCACCTCGCGGCCATGCAAATGACCGAGGGCGCGAGCCGAGGCGGAACGATCGAAAGCCTCATGAACCGCTCGGACATGCAGGGCAAGTCGATGCGACAGATGCTCGGCTATTCGGCGGACGGTCGGATCAACCCGAGAAGCTTCTATGGCCCGATCCGTCGAGGCGAACTCGGACCTGCCATCGCCAAGCTCCGTGCCAATCCGAAGCTGTACCAGCAGTACAACGCCTACACTGACCGCGCTCTCGCCGGCAGCCACGTCATCGGTGGCTACACCGATCAGGGCCTGCCAACCGATCCGAACGGCTCGGCGCGTACCGGCATCCCGGGGCTCCGTCTCCGCGATCCGAAGACCGGCAAGGTCGACGGTAACGAGTTCACGGACTGGGCGGGTGCTGGTCGGCAGAAGGCGATCAACTGGCGCCACTTCTACGAGAAGGGCATCGCCGGCAGCGGCAACAGCCCGATCGGCGGAGTTCCTGCGGCAGCCGATGCGATCAAGAACGTTCCTGCTGCTCCGCAGTCTGGCGTCCCGATGAGGGGCGGCTTTGACGGCGGCGGTCGCGGTAGCGTCGCGATCCACATCAATGGCAACAGCCATGATCCGGAAGCTCTCGCAACGCTGGTCCAGCGCCGCGTCGACGAGCAGATGAACTGGCGGACCCACGACACGGAGTCCGAATACACCTAACGCGAATAGCTCGGCCCTGCGGGGCCGGGCTCTCCTTCAACAATCCGAGAGGAACCTATGGCATTCATGCTGTTGGGGATGGCTCCCGTCCTTGAGAAGGGAGAATCGGCTCCCACGGACGGCAGCGACACGATCCTCTTCTACGTCCCGCTGCCGAACCACGAGACGCCGAACTTCGAGACGATCCAGCGCGATCACCAGTTCACCTGGGTGTCGAACGATCGACTCTCGCGCGATCCGGCGATGCAGTTCGTTGGTCCCGGCGAAGAGAACATCTCGATCGACGGGAAGCTTTATCCGTACCACTTCGGTGGTCTCGACACGATTGCGCGGCTGAAGGCGGCCGGCGCGCGAGGCAAGCCGATGCAGATGATGCGGTTCTATCCGCTCAAGGATCCAGTCGGATACGCAGCCGAGTTGGTCGGAACGTACGCGATCAAGCGCGTCCGCACCGTCGAGCAGAAGATCGGCGCGGCCGGCATCGCCCAGAAAATCGACTTCACGGTCGAGCTGACGAAGTATGGCGACGACGTCTACACAGGCGGCGTGGTGATCCCGACGGCCACAGGCGACAACGCGAAATTGGGGATCTGATGTCGACTTACATCACCAAGCTTTTCGATCGGCTCGATCGTATCTGCTTCGCCAGGTACGGCAATTCGTCCAACGGTATCGTTGAGTGGGTGATCGAGCAGAACCCCGGGATCGAGTTGTACGGCATCGTGCTCCCGCTGGGCATCACCATCAACCTTCCAGACGCTCCGAAGAAGCTGGATGCACCTCCGGTGCTCAAGCAGATCTTCCTCTGGACCTAACTCTCTCCTGACGAGCATGCCTCGCCAGACAGGCCGTCCTTCGGGGCGGCCTTTTTCTTTTGTGCGGAGTGGAAATGGCCACTGGCTACACCCCGATCTACCGCGTCATGAGGGGCGGTATCGATATCACGGGAAACTTCAACGACCGAACGACGCAGATCAAGGTCGAGCTGATCGCCGGAGGCGGCGAGGGCGACAACTGCACCATCACCCTCGACGATCGCGACTGGGCGATCCAGCCGATCGACCCGGGTGACCAGATCGGCGTTTATCTCGGCTACAAAGAGGTGGGCCTTGCCTATCTCGGAACCTTCAATCTCGTCGACGTCGTCTACAAGGGCAAGCCGCGCAGTGTGCAGCTGACGGGAACGTCCACCAAATTCGGCGACCTGAACAAGGCGCCCACGACCAAGGAATACATCGGCAAGACCGTCGGCGAGATCCTCAGCGACATTGCCGGCGAGACCGGCATCCCGCTCGCGGGAGCCACCGGCCTGACCGATCAGCAGGTCGAGACCAAGAACCAGATCACCAGCAACCTCCACGTCATCAACGAGCTGGAGCGCCGCTACGGCGCTGTGGCGAAGGTGGTGGACGGCAAGCTGATGTTCGTCCCGCGCGACTCCATCACGAACGCCAGCGGCGAGCCTGTGCCAACGCTGGTGCTCAAGCCCGAGCACTTCGGCGACTGGCAGGTCCGCTACATGCAGCGCTCCGCATTCAGCGGCGTGAAGGCCTTCTGGTGGGATGAGCACGACAAGGTCCGCAAGTGGGTCCAGTCCTCGACCGCTCCGATCGGGCAGTCGACGGGCGGCGAGTATCCGCTCGGCGAATGGTTCAAGTCGGCCGCGGAAGCGACGGCGGCTGCCAACTCCAAGATGGAGGCCTTCAACCGCGCTCAGGTCGAGGCGACCTTCGACCTCGCGAAGGGCGACCCGTGGATCCGAGACACCCAGACGCTTTCGGTTACGGGCATGCGTGATCGTGTGAACGGCTCCTACGTCGTGCAGCGAGCGATCCACACGTACATCAAGAGCACCGGCATCCGCTCCACGCTGGAATGCCGCGGACCCGGCAACGGCGCCGACTTCAGCGACCGCGCCGACGACATGCTGCTGCAGCCGCTGGCGGGCGAGCCCATGGGCACCGCGCTGCCTGAGAAGTGGCACAACCCCGAAGACCTCTAACGAAAGACCCAACATGTTCAGTAAGGAAATCGTTGACGCCATCGTGGCGGCAGCGAATGAGAACGGCTGGCCGGCGTCCGCGCTGCTCGCCGTCGTGGAATGCGAGACCTCGGGTAAGCCGTTCGAGCAGGACAACCACACCCCGTCGCTGCTCTTCGAGCGGCACAAGTTCTATTCCGAGCTTCAGTCCCACAAGCCGATGAAGCTGAAGGACGCCATCAAGGCGGGCCTCGCCATCCCGAAGTGGAGTCGGAATACCCAGTACAAGGACCAGGGCACCTCGTCCGGTCGATTGAATGTCATCGCAAAAGCGAGGCAGATCGACGAGGAAGTCGCCAACAGAGCGGCGTCCTGGGGCCTTGGCCAAACCATGGGCTTCAACGCCGAGCGCCTGCACTACGACAACGCGACCGCCATGGTGGAGGAGCTGTCGAAGGGCGTGCCCGAGCAGATCGACGCCCTGGTGCGAGAGATCAAGTCGAGCAAGCTCGACAAGTATCTCGTGGCCAAGGACTTCGCCAAGTTCGCCAAGGGCTACAACGGCGCCGGCTACAAGCAGAACAACTACGACACGCGCATGCGCAACGCGGACGCTGTCTGGGCTCGCCGCCTGGCCAACGGCTTCGAAGCCAAGCCGAGCAAGAGCATCACGCTGGTCTACCAGGCCAAGCTGAAGGAGCTGGGCTACGCGGTCGGCAAGGTCGACGGTGACTGGGGCAACCTGACCACTGGCGCGACCTCCGCGTTCCAGCGGAAGGAAGGCCTGAAGATCACCGGCCATCCGAACGACGAGACCACCGCGCACCTCGACGAGGTCGGACCCGATCAGGCTGCCGAGCCTTCGCCCGCGCGCCAGACAGCAACGGTCGACGATCTCCGGACCGCCGGCTCGCTGACGGTCGCGGCGGCCGACAAGGGCTCGCTGGTGTCGAAGATCCTGGTGGGCGCTGGCGCCGTGGGTGGCGCGCAGCAGACCGGCATCCTCGACCAGGCGCAGGACATGGTCGGCAAGGCGCAGACCGCCAAGGCCGTCCTCGACTCGATCCACGACCTCGCTGCCGGTCTCGCGCCGTACTGGTGGGTCGGCGTGATCGCTGTCGGCTTCATCACCTGGCAGCTCTACGGCGACGTGATCAAGCGCCGCCTCGCAGATCATCAGACAGGAGTCCACCTTGGATAAGGCCATCAAGGCAGCCCAGGCGTTCTTCGCAACCAAGTACGGCAAGGCCCTCGCGGCCTTGCTGCTCTTGGGCGCGATCATCGCCTACGCCCATCACCGCGGAGTCGAGTCGACCTCCGCCAAGTTCACCGCGCAGGTGCAGCAGCTGAAACAGCAGCTCGCTGACGCAGCAGCAACGCCCGCCCCAGTGTCCCCGCAGTGCCGGGAAGAGCAGGGGGCCGAGGCCGGCACGGCCGAACGTCTCAAGCAGGCTGAAACGGCGAAAGCCGCTCTCGAAAAGAAGGTCAAGGACTATGAAAAGCAGCTGGGCCACCGGCCTGCGAAGGCTGGCGGTTTTGTTCTGTCTCCCGCTGACGCTCGCAGCCTGCAAAACATTCGGTGACGCCTCACCCCAGGAGCAAATCGACATCCAGTCCTGCATGCGCCTGGCGAGCACCGTGGAGCTTCCCCCGATCAAGGCTGGCATGGATGCCCGCGTCGTGATCGCTCGCTACAGGGCCGCGTTGATCGCGGCAAACGCCAACATTCACGACACTAAGGCCTGCATGGCCCTGCTCGACCGGGCAGAACAGGACGGTAAATTCTAATGGCTCTCGCCGATGTGACTCTCGCCGACGTGATGGGCCTTGTTGGACCGCTTCTCGCAGTCGTAGGCGCCATCTCCGGCGTCTGGTATCGCATGGAGACCAAGGTCGAGGGCGTTCGCAAGGACGCTGCCGACTCCATCCACGGCGTCGAGAAAGAGCTGGCGGACTTCAAGATGAAGGTCGTCGAGGAATACGCTTCCTGGGACACCGTCCGCGCGATCGAGGCCCGTCTGACCGAACGGATGGACGGCCTCTCGAACCAGGTGATGGCGATGCCGGACGCGGTGGTCGACCGCATCACGAAATTCCTCAATCTGAAATCTGCATAAGCCCTGTGCGGGCCGGGACGCCCCGGCCATCTACCGACACCAAACCGCACACGCAGACCCTGAGCGCTCAGGGGCAGCCGGTGAGAGCCCGGCAACAAAGAGAAACCTCCCCAGTCTGTCCACAAGGGCGGCTGGGGCTCTTTTTTTGTGTCTCCTGTCCGTCTACAATCCCAGCGGGAATGTGATGGGTGGGGCTATGTCCAAGTCGTATTTGTTGTCTGCCGCAGTCTTGCTGTCGGCTCTTAGTGTTGTGCCTTCGAGCGCCCAGCAGCGCCGAGAAACCGTACAGGATGGTGATGCCTGGGCGGCCAAGGTCAGTTCGCAGGTTTGCAAGAGCAACAACCCAGCAGACGAGGCCGAGTGCAGTCGCATCTATGCGAGCATCCCGATGTGCGTCGATTACAAGAACTACGGCCAGATCTGGTATGACATGGTCGAGAACCCGATCCCACACGTCGACACGATGGCGAACCAGACCGACGTCATCAATCATCTCGGCGACAAGCCTTCGTCCAGCACTCCGCCGTTTTACTCGTCGCCCCAATACCGCGATCTCCTTCAGCGACTGCTGCGCGTGGCTCTCTCAGCGGATCGGAGGAAATTCAGCGGTCCGGCCCAGTTCGCCGACTTCGCTTACAAGAGCTGCCTTGGAGGTCGTCCTCTCTGAGGGCGGAACTGCTCAGCAGGTGAGCCCGGCTTGCCGCTGAGCGTCGCACAGCCGTTTGCATTACTCCGCCGTACATTTGCATTCAAGCAAATTCTATGATAGTGCCTGAGGAAGAAATCCACAGCTTCCGAAGGACACAATGGCTCCGCCGCAAACGCCATCCGCTGAACGCGCCCGCAGAAAACAGGTCATCGAAGACCTGCTGAGAGAGGGGTATCACCCCCAGGGGCAGCGCGGCGGCATTGCATCCGCGACGAAGACGGCCGAGCGCCGTGAGAACATCAACTATCCGAACTGGGTCCGCGCCGAAGAGGCGCTGAAGCGCAAGCGCAAAGAGAACTATGCGATCGACTGGTCGCTCTACGTTCCGCCTGCACCCAAGGCTACCGTCACCTCTGGTGGCGAAGAACTGTCCGCCGAAGAACTTGACCCGTTGATCCGGGCCAAGACGCTCTCGGCCGAGGTTACCCAACTCATCACCCAATCGAAATACCCGGTCATCAATCCGGAAGCCGTCATCGTCGACACGCCGATGTTGCGGAGCTGGTCCGCCAAGCACCGCCGCTACGTCGAGAAAGAGGGCAAGCCCCGGACCTGGATGGTCGAGACCCTCCGCGTCGCGCCGTACCGCGACCCCCGCGGCAAGAACTTCATCTTCACGGGTGCGCAGAACGATGCGCTCCTGCACGAGGAGTTCTGGGTCAACCTGAAGGCCTATGCCGCCTACCTCAACGCTGAGATCATCGTCGGTCCTTGGACCTACGAGACTCAGTGGTGGGCGGAGAATGACCCGCAGGCGCGCGAGTACGCTCCCGAGCTGGCTGAGCATCTGTGCTTCGGCCAGATGAAGATCGGCGACAACTTCGTGTTCTGCGGCGAGATGAACACGCTGCCGACCGCGTCGCAGCCGATCTCGGACCTGGTCACGTACAGCCGAGGCCGCTGGGCCGTGTTCCCGCACGCCAAGCGCCAGCTGAAGAGCGTCCCGTCGAATGACCCCAACGTCCAGGCCCACCAGGTCATGACGTCGGGCGCCTGCACGCGGCCGAAGATCATCCCGCGCAAGGCGGGTGTGAAGTCGCTGTTTCACCAGGTGGTGGGCGCGACTGTGGTGCAGTTCGATGAGGACGGCGACGTCTTCTGTCGGCAGATCACGGCTGACGACCACACCGGAGCGTTCCATGACCTCGACGCCTATGTGGCGGACGCTGAGGTGACCACGGGCCATCGGGTCCGCGCGATCACCATGCCGGATCTGCACGTCCGCAAGATGGACCAGGCCAACTGCATGGCCATCTTCGGCTTCGATATGCGGGGCGGCAAGGCGCAGTATCGCAACAGCATGGTCGACGTCCTCGATCCGGAGAACGTCATCGGCCACGACATCTTCGACAACGAGGCGCGGAACCACCACCACGTCCACGACAACGCCTACAGCTACGAGATGGCTTTCCGGGGCCGCGACAGCGTGGAGGAGGAAGTCGACCAGTGTGGTCGCTTCCTGATGACGGCGGTCGGCCTCGGCCTGATCGACCAGCTGCCGATGGTCACGGTCGGCGGCCGGACCTTCGTCGTCGCGGAAGGCAACCACGACATCGCGCTGGAGAAGTACGCCCGAGAAGGCCGGTACCGGAACGACGGACAGAACGTCCGCTTCGGTCTGCAGCTCGAAGACGCATACCTGGACTACGTCGAACGGCGCTCGATCGCCATCGACAATGACCAGCCCGTGCCGCGTTTCTCGCTGCTCGAACACGCCATCCGGATGAAGTATCCGCAGCTCGGCGACAGGGTGGTCTGGTGCCATGACGGCTACAGCCATCTGATCGACAGCATCGAGGTCGGCAACCACGGCTTCCGCGGCGCGAACGGCGCCAAGGGAACGGTGGCAGGCTTCGCGCGGGCAGGGCGCAAGATGTCAATCGGCGACAAGCACAGCCCCGAGATCATGGAGGGCGTGTACGTGGCCGGCGTCATGAACCTGCGCCACGGCTACAACAAGGGTCTGTCGGGCTGGGCGGTCACCGTGATCATCCAGTATCCGGACGGCAAGCGATCGCTGCTGACGATGCAGAAGGGCAAGTGGCGCCCAGGGAAGCGGGTCGTGCGCGTGCCGACGCCGACTTTGCATGTCTGATCATTTGCATGAATGCAAACAGAGGAACAATGCTGCAGGTCTACCTCGCCGGCCCGATCTCAGGTCTGAACTACGACGGTGCCACCGACTGGCGCGAGCAGGCGAAAGACCTGCTCAGCCCGTTCGGGATCAAGACGCTCTCGCCGCTCCGCAACCAGGAGCACATGCGGAAGATCGGCATCTTCACCAACGCCGCCGAGGAGACCGCACGGCTCGAGTCGCCGATGTCGACGCCCAAGGGTCTGACGATCCGCGACCGCTGGGACGCGATGCGCTGCGACGTGCTGCTGGTGAACCTGCTCGGCGCCAAGACCGTGTCGATCGGCACCGTGATGGAGATCGCCTGGGCCGACTCCAAGGGCATCCCGATCGTCGCCGCGATCGAGCCGACCACCAATCCGCACGAGCACGCGATGCTCATGCACTGCATCGGCTACCGCGTCCCCACGCTCTGGGACGCCTGCGATGTGACCAGGCAGCTGCTTGCCTGCTGATTTGCTTGAATTGTAACGAGGAGAGAGAAGACAAATGACGGTAGTTGGACTCGCAGGTTTCGCTCAGTCGGGCAAGACGACGGCGGCGCTGTACCTGGAGAAGAAGTACGGCATCCGCCGCAAGCACATCGCGGAGCCGCTCCGGGCGATGCTCGCCGTGCTGCTGCAGGCGAACGGCATGTCGAGCGAGATGATCTCGCGCTACCTGGAAGGCGACCTCAAGGAGTCCGTGATCCCGGAACTGGGCGTCACCTCGCGCTATGCGCAGATCACGATCGGGACCGAATGGGGCCGCCAGCTGATCAGCCAGGATCTGTGGGCGAACACCTGGGCACGCGGCATCGCTGACGGCGAGTCCGTGATGAACGACTCCGTGCGCTTCCCGAACGAAGCGGAGGCGATCCGCAAGCTCGGCGGCGTCGTCATCATGATCAAGCGTCCGGGCACCAAGCCGGCGAAGTTCAAGTGGGGCTGGATCGGCCGGAAGCTCTACGATTGGTTCGGCGTCCTCTGGGGTGCGCACTCCAGCGAGCGGACCGATCTGCTGCAGCCGGACTACGTGATCCACAACGACTCGAGCGTTGAGCAGCTCTACCTCGATATCGACACCGCCATCCGGGACTGGGAGGAGAAGGGACGCTCCGCCCACACGAAGAAGGTCCAGTTCGGCCTGGCCACGCTGGCGATGAGCCGGATCTGATGGCTGGCTGGAACGCAGACGATCGGGAGCCCCGCCTTGGCTGGGCTCCTGGAGGTTATCTCTGCCGATGTTATGGGGAGGGGTGCAAGGACAAGAGGCCCATCTACAGCGCTAAGTGAGCACCAGCACTACGTTGTTGACCAGGTCGGTTATCATGTCGTCGGCCTGTGATTGGACGAACACAAGAGTCGATGGGTGGGCCGCGCTGTTTCGCCGGTCCAGCTTCCCTTTGAGCACCTTGAAGATGTCGTCGTTGATAAGTCCCGCGCTGCTGCAAATCTCGACAACCTGGCGCTCCTTAAACTCGTCCCGGAAGTCATCGTATTTCGCGACCTGAATATTCTTGAGGGCAGGGAAGCGCTTCGGGATGGTGTTGTTGAATGCCGTGAGCCTATTGGCGTCCTTCAATAACCAGTCCAGCAGATGGGCGTAGGCGAGATTCCACACCATGACGATGCAGGCCCGGTACGCCTCGATGCGGTAGCACTTCAAGGCTTCCTGGAGGAAGGCCCGTTCTTCCACGGTCGGCACCATGGCCGGCAGGTCAGTGAGGAGCTTGCTTATCGCCACCACGCTGTGATGGACGCCATACTTCTTGTCCAGCTCTGACCGGACTGAGCGGGCAAGCTTGTACTTGCCGCGCTCAACGATCAGGTCCTTGGCGTCCGCCAGCCTGGAGAGATAGGTGGCGAGCGATGGAGGATCGTCGATGTGGAGCTTGTTGTAGCATCCCCGGATGTCGGCAGGTCCGAAAAGCTCCTTGCCTCCGTGGACATGAAGCCACCAGGCAAAGAGCTTGATGCGTTCCTTCGGCGCCGCGGTGTTGAACTCGGCAACCTGCTCGACCAGCTCTTGAAGCTGCATCAGTCGCCAGACGCTTCCTTGGCCTTCTGAAGCCCTAGCTGGTTGATTTCGTATTTCCCAGGTTCGGGAGATTCAAAATATTGCTTGAACTTCAACTGACGGAGCGGCTGCGCAAAATCAGGGATGTTGGTAGGCCACCCCAGCAGCCGATAGCAGGAAAAGATATGATCCTGCGTCACGACTGGGGTGTTGCGGTGGTCATGCAGCCACGCTGCAATGGCGAGGTATCGCTTACTATGGTCCTTGAAGGTACCGATTGATGATAGCGGTGGGTCGCTCTCAGTGTCGATTGTGATCATGTTGGGCTTGGGCGCCGCCTTGCGGGGCTTCTTCGTCTTCGGGGCTGCCGGCGTCACATCGACGGCGTCGATCTCCTCCGCCTCGTCCACCACCTCAGGCTCGTCAACGTGCTCGGCGCCATTACCGTTCAACTGCGGAGCCGGCGCGGCGATGCGCTTCGTGACCGTGTTCGGTCCGCGCAAGGCGTTGCTGATGGCCTGGGTGACGGAGTGGATTTGGTCGTCGGCAATTTCCGCATCAACCATGATGAAGCGGATGCGGGAGGTACCGCCCGTCTTACCTGAACTCTTGGCCATACAATTTCCTTGCGAAAGCAGAGCGATCCGGGTGATTCGGTGTGAAGCGGCGTATATTTAGCCACTGGTTGTAGTTCCACGCAAGGAGATGTTGCCATTTTGTTCCAGTTATCCCTCTGAATCCTATGCTACTCGATCGATCCGAAACCGTGGCAATCGCTCTGCATCCGTCATCGTGGTCCGTCATCCGCTCGCGCCTTACCGTCCTTCTTTCCTAGTGCCACTGCAGCCGGGTCCTTGCTCTCGTCCTCGGGCGTAACTTGGTCAGGCTTCTGCCCCGTGCGGTATCCAGCGCCATACGACTTTCGGTCGTAATAGGCGCTTGTCGCTGGAAAAAAGGTTAGACTAATTCGGTTGATACGTGCGACTCGTCACGGTGAGCCCGGTCAGGCCTGGCCGCCACCGCCCCGGCTAAGGAAATCGAAGTTGAGGCGAAACAATGTGAAACTTGAAATGCATCTTGGGGCAGGAACGGTATGAACCCGGTCGAAATCGAAGAGGCGATTTCGGCTCTCGCTGAGCAGCCATTCGACCGCGTAGAATTCCCGTATTCCTTCCTTCAAGCGTTCGGGAACAAGGACACCACGATCCGACGCCTGCGTTCGGGCGTGTCGAACAAGTCCGATCTGGGCGGCGTCCTGCAAACCAACAATATTCACATCGCCGTCTGTCCGGCGGGCGAAGCTACCAAGACTCTTGCCGCGCTGAAGGCCAGTCCGGCGACCGCCAGGGCCAAGGCGCGGTACATCCTCGCCACCGACGGGGAGACGCTCGAAGCCGAGGACCTAGAATCGGACGACGCGCCGGTTGCTTGCGCCTATCGGGACTTGCCGGAGCATTTCGGTTTCTTCTTGCCGCTTGCCGGGATCACCACCGTCAAGCAGGTCCGCGAAAGCTCGTTCGACATCCGCGCCACCAGCCGCATGAACCGGCTCTATGTCGAGCTTCTGAAAGACAATCCCGATTGGGGCGCCGCCGCCCGCCGCCACGACATGAACCACTTCATGGCACGGTTGATCTTCTGCTTCTTCGCCGAGGATACCGGCATTTTCGGCGGCAAGGACCTGTTCACCGACACAGTCGAGCGGATGAGCGCTGGCGACACATCCATCACCCACGAGGTCATCGGCACGTTGTTTCGCGCCATGAACACGAAACAGGAAGATCGTGTTGCCGCCGGCATTCCTCGTTGGGCCGGAGAAAAATTCCCCTATGTGAACGGCGAACTGTTCTCCGGCAGTGTCGACGTGCCCCGCTTCAGCAAGATCGCGCGTTCCTATCTCATCCATATCGGCAAGCTCGACTGGACGAAAATCAACCCCGACATTTTCGGGTCGATGATCCAGGCCGTCGCCGAGGAGGAGGAGCGCGGCGCTCTCGGTATGCACTATACATCCGTGCCGAACATCCTGAAGGTGTTGAACCCGCTGTTCCTGGACGATTTGCGGGCGAAGCTGGAGGAAGCGGGCGACAATGCCCGTATGCTGCTCAACCTGCGCAAGCGCATGGCGAAGATCAGGGTGTTCGATCCGGCCTGCGGCTCGGGGAATTTCCTTGTCATCGCCTACAAGCAGATGCGGGAGATCGAGGCGAAGATCAACGGCCTTCGCGGCGAGGCCGATCGCTCCTCGGAAATCCCGTTGACCAATTTTCGCGGCATCGAACTGCGTGATTTCCCGGCCGAGGTCGCAAGGCTTGCGCTGATCATCGCCGAGTTTCAGTGCGACGTGCTCTACCGCGGCCAGCAACTTGCACTGAACGAGTTTCTGCCGCTGTCGAAGGAGAACTGGATCACTCGTGGAAACGCGCTGCAGATCGACTGGCTGAGCCTTTGCCCGCCGACAGGAACAGGTGTGAAACTGCACGGCGATGACCTGTTCAACACGCCGCTCGATCAGGCTCAGATCGACTTCGAGAACGAGGGCGGGGAGACGTATATCTGCGGAAACCCTCCCTATCGAGGAAGCCAATGGCAAACCGAGGAACAGAAGTCCGACCTCAAAGCGATATTCGACGGACGGACAAAGAATTGGAAATCGCTCGACTATGTTGCGGGCTGGTTCATGAAGGCTGCCGACTACGGGACGCAGACCAGCACTATTGCTGCGTTCGTCTCCACCAATTCCATCTGCCAAGGCCGACAGGTAGAAACTCTCTGGTCGCTGATTTTCAAGACCGGCCATGAAATCGCCTTTGCTCATACCTCTTTCAAATGGGCTAACCTCGCCAGCTACAATGCTGGTGTCACTGTCGCCATCGTCGGCATCTCCAATCACGCTGGGAAAACGCGGCGGCTGTTTTCCGATAGCGCTGATGGAGGCGTGATTTTAAAGGAAGTCGAGCACATCAACGCCTATCTTGTGCCCGGCCCTAACATCGTAGTGGGGCCGGTTGCACGACCACTAAACGAACTGCCTGAAATGAGTTTTGGCAACATGCCCAATGATGGGGGGCATTTGCTGCTTGATTCTGATGAAGCCGCAACTGCGAGCAATCAAGGAGTCCCGTTGACCTTCATCCGCCCATTTGTCGGATCGCAAGAGTTCATCCGAGGGACAGAGCGCCGGTGTATTTGGATAGACGATGGCGACTATCCGGCAGCCAATGAGAACCTTTGGCTGCGTGAACGGTTTGAAGCTGTCCGAGAGCAGCGCGCTGCATCAGGTCGAGCTACTACCCAAGCACTCGCCGCAACGCCATATTGTTTTGGTGAAGTTCGCCAGACCGGCGATGAACGAGTGATCGCCGTCGCCGCCATCAGTTCGGAAAATCGTCCCTATCTGCCGTGCGGACTTCTTCCGCCCGGCACGATTATGTCCAACAAGTGCTACGCCCTATTTGATGCTCCGCTCTGGAACATGGCATTGATCGCATCGCGCCTGCATTGGGTTTGGATTGGAACGATCTGCGTTCGCATGCGCACGGATTTTTCTTACTCCAACACGCTCGGCTGGAACACCTTCCCGGTCCCGACGCTCACCGAGAAGATGAAAGCCGATCTTATCCGCTGCGCCGAGGATATCCTGCTCGCGCGTGAGGCGCACTACCCCGCGACCATTGCAGACCTCTATGACCCAGAGAAGATGCCCGCAGACCTTCAAGCGGCTCATGAGCGCAACGACGAGGTGCTGGAGCGCATCTATATCGGCCGGCGCTTCAAGAACGATACCGAGCGACTCGAAAAGCTGTTCGAGCTTTACACCAAAATGGCCGCTGCGCCGGCAGCGACAAAAAAACGCAAGGCGGGGGCTAACGCGTGACCGACAACAAGACATCCGTACCTTCCGTTTCGGTGTCCTATGCCCGCAACGGCTCGTCGACCAAGGCCAATGCGCTCGGCATGCGGCCGATGCAGGAACGCGCCTATGAGAGGCGCGGCGAACAGTATCTGCTCATCAAATCGCCGCCTGCATCGGGCAAGAGCCGAGCGCTGATGTTCATCGCCCTCGACAAGCTCGCCAACCAAGGGCTCAGCCAAGCGATTATCGTGGTGCCGGAAAAGAGCATCGGCTCGAGCTTCCATGACGAGCCGCTATCAAAATACGGCTTCTTCGCCGACTGGCGCGTCGAACCGAAATGGAATCTCTGCAACGCGCCTGGCTCCGACAATGGCGGCAAGGTCAATTCGCTGGGAGCGTTCCTCGCCAGCGACGACAAGGTGCTCGTGTGTACCCATGCGACCTTCCGCTTCGCCGTCGACAAGTTCGGCGTGGAGGCGTTCGATAACCGGCTGATCGCGGTGGACGAATTCCATCACGTCTCCGCCGATCCGGACAGCAAGCTCGGGCAGCATCTCGGCGCTTTCATCGCCCGCGACAAGGTGCACGTCGTCGCAATGACCGGCTCCTATTTCCGGGGCGACGCCGTACCGGTGCTGAATCCTCAGGACGAGGCGAAGTTCGAACCGGTCACCTACACCTACTATGAGCAGTTGAACGGCTACGAATATCTCAAATCGCTCGACATCGGCTATTTCTTCTATTCAGGCTCCTACACCAGCAAGGGGAGCGCTGAAGAGAAGTCGATTATCGACGTTCTCGATCCGGCCGAGAAGACCATCGTCCACATCCCGAGCGTCAATGCGCGCGAAAGCACGAAGGACAAGATCAAGGAGGTGGAGCACATCATCGAGGCCCTTGGCGAATGGCAGGGGACTGACCCCGTAACCGGCTTCCAGTTGATCAAGACTCCCGATGGGCGGATTTTGAAGATCGCCGATCTGGTCGATGACGATGCGGCCAAGCGGGACAAAGTCTCCGCGGCGCTGAAAGATCCGGCGCAGAAGAATAATCGCGACCATGTCGACATCATCATCGCGCTCGGCATGGCCAAGGAAGGCTTCGACTGGATCTGGTGCGAGCATGCCCTGACGGTCGGTTATCGCTCCAGTCTCACCGAGATCGTCCAGATCATCGGACGCGCCACCCGCGATGCGCCGGGCAAGACTCGCGCCCGTTTCTCCAATCTGATCGCCCAGCCGGACGCTGCCGACGAAGCCGTGAACGAGGCGGTCAACGACACGCTGAAGGCGATCGCCGCCAGCCTTCTCATGGAGCAGGTGCTGGCGCCGCGCTTCAACTTCACGCCGAAGAATCCGCAGAGCGGCCCGGTCGAGGGCTTCAATTACGGCGAAGGCGGCTACGATCCGAACAAGACCAATGTCGGCTTCAACGACCAGACGGGCCAGTTCCAGATCGAGATCAAGGGCCTTGCCGAGCCAAAGAGCGAGGAAGCCAGCCGCATCTGCACGGAGGATTTGAACGAGGTGATCGCTGCCTTTGTCCAGGACAAGACGTCCATCGAGCGCGGGTTGTTCGATGAGGATTTGATACCCGAGGAACTGACCCAGGTCCGGATGGGCAAGATCATCAAGGACAAGTACCCGGAACTCGACGAGGCCGACCAAGAGGCGGTGCGCCAGCACGCCATAGCCGCGCTCAACCTGACCCAGCAGGCCAAGAAGATCGTGCTTGAAGGCGGTGCTGCCGGTAACGGTGAACCATCCGCCAACACCGCGCTGATCGACGGTGTGAAAAAATATGCGCTTAGCGTGACGGAACTCGATATCGACCTTATCGACCGCATCAATCCGTTCGGCGAGGCCTATGCTATCCTCGCCAAGAATATGAACGAGGACAGCCTGAAGCAGGTCCAGGCCGCCATCACCGCCAGACGCACTGCGCTGACCCCGGACGAGGCCCGCGAATTGGCACTCCGTGCGGTCAAGTTCAAGAAGGAGCGCGGCCGGTCGCCATCCATGGACGCCCAGGATCCATGGGAAAAGCGCATGGCCGAAGGCGCCACGGCCTTCATGCGATTCAAGAAGGAAGGTCGCTATGAGTGACCTCGATCTTGACGACCTGGCGGCCGAGCTCGCCGATTTCGCTCCGACAGAGAAGAAGGGCGGGCGTTCGCCGCGCGAGGAACGCATCATCGCCGGCTTCGAGGAGATCCAGCGCTTTGCCGACACGCATAGCCGCGCTCCGCAGCATGGCGAGGATCGAGACATCTTCGAGCGGCTTTATGCCGTCCGCCTCGATCGGCTACGTGCATTAGAAGAATGCCATTCGCTTCTCGTACCTCTCGACACTCAGGGGCTCTTGGCCGGCACGGGCAAGACGCCCGTCACGCCGATGGACGATGATGCGTTGCTGGCCGAACTCGAGGATATGGCGAGCCCGTCCGACATTACCGAGCTTCGCCATGTCCGCACCGCCGCCGACAAGCGCGCGGCCGAGGAAATCGCCAACCGCACGCCCTGCGAGGACTTTGATAACTTCAAGCCCTTGTTCGTTCAGGTGAAGAGAGACCTCGACGCTGGCATACGTCAGACGCGGCGATTCCAGACGATGGCCGAGATCAAGCAGGGCGAGTTTTTCATCGTCGGGGGCCAGATCGCTTATGTCGCGGAAGTCGGCGAGGAATTTGTGACCGAGTACGACCGTCGCGACAGCCGGTTGCGCGTGATTTACGACAACGGTACCGAGAGCGACGTTCTATTGCGCTCGTTGCAACGTGCCCTCCACCGCGATGAGGCGGGCCGGCGCATCACCGACCCCACGGCAGGGCCGCTGTTTTCCGACGAGAGCGAAGACGGCGATTTGGCCAGCGGCACGATCTATGTGCTGCGTAGCAAGTCTGACCATCCGACCGTCGCGGCCCACCGCGACGTGCTGCACAAGATCGGCGTCACCGGCGGCACGGTTGAGACACGCATCGGCGACGCGAAGAACGACGCGACCTTCCTTTTGGCCGACGTGGAGGTAGTCGCCACCTACAAGCTGTCCAATATCAATCGGACGAAGCTCGAAAACCTCATCCATCGCATCTTTGATCCTGCGCGGCTCGATATCGAGATCAAGGATCGCTTCGGTCATCCGGTGATTCCCCGCGAATGGTTTCTCGTGCCTCTCTTCGTCATCAACGAAGCGGTCGATCGAATCAGAGACGGCACCATCACCGATTACCTATACGACCCAAGGACAGCAGCGTTAGTGCGTGTAACTTGAGTTTGATTGATGCCATGCTCGCCAAGTCTGAGATACCGCAGATGAGCTTCTCGGCGATCCAAACTCAAACTGAGATACCAGTGACTAGGGCGAGCCACCACCCGTCTGGCGGCCCTCATATATTGGTTTCCATCTGGCGTGCAGGAAGGTCTCAAGCATGGAGAGGATTGGTTTACCAAATGAGTCGGGAAGCAAAATATTTATGCGATCAGTGTGCTCTTTGATCCAGGTACCTACGAAGTTAGTGTGCAACGGCGCGATGCCAATTTTGCTCGGATATGCCAGAATAGACTTGGCAAGATTGCTGCCTGCGCTATTTGGATTGTAGTGCTGCGACAGATATCTGGGGCCGCTGTTCGGTCCCGCTATGCCAACCTTCAGCGCCCGTCCGTCGAGAAAGAAACAATAAACCGCCATTCGTCCGGTCGGCAAGCCGCTCGGCTTGTGAGGTTTATTGAGAACTTCGACCTTGATCTTGGTTAGGTCGCACTCCGTTCCAGCTAGTGCGCTGACATTGGCGAAATCGCTGAGTGCGGCAGTGGTCATCTCTCCCAAAATCTTCGTCATGGCGATGATGTTTCCCAAGCTTGCAATACTTCAATAATGTCGAAGAATTCCCAAAGCCACTTGGTAACAGTTTTCGCCGAAGCCCACTAGGTGTCGAGCTTGCGGTCCCTGACCACACTTGCCTTCCACCCTTTCTGTACGACGCGCACACGCATCCTTGAGAGACTGCGAGTTCGGCACTATCCTGCGCAGCTCAAGAGGAACGGCAAGGGGGGAAGCGTGGCTGATCCATTCACAATTCGCATTTTCGTTCCGGACGGCAATCCCGAGGGGTTGCGCATCATCGACCGGATGAACTGGACCGGACTCGGCATCGCATTCCCACGCGAAGATTGGCCGAAGATCAAAACACGGGCCGACTTTTCGCGCTCCGGAGTTTATATCCTGATTGGTCGCGTCACTGACGACGATTTGCCAACAATTTACATCGGCCAGGGTGATGTTGTTCGCAACCGAATTGACAGCCATTTTGCCAACAAGGACTTTTGGGGTTCGGCAGCGGTTTTCGTATCTAATGCAACGGGTGGCCTAAACCGCGCTCACGCGACATGGTTGGAGTATGCGCTCATCCAGCGTGCCCAACAAATTGACCAAAGCCATCTCGAAAATGGCGTAGAGCCGCAGGCACCGCAGCTTTCCGAGGCGGAGCGCGCCGACACGCAAGCATTCCTGCGGGAGATGCTGCAAATCCTGCCCTTGATCGGCTTGACTTGCTTCGAACAGCCGAAGGCAGTGGCGTTGCCGAAGGCTCATGCAGACAGTGCCGCTGCACCGCCTGTTTTGGATGAACCGGATACGGTCATCGTTCCGGCTCAACAAGAAGGTTTTGAAAAGGTCTTCGTAGGCCAGAATGCCTGGCATGCAATTCGCATCTCGGGCGGGATGCTGCAAAAGATCAAATACATTGCCGCCTATCAAACGCAGCCTGTATCAGCCATCACGCATATTGCGCCTGTTGAGCGCATCGAACCTTACGGCGAAAATGGAAAGTACAAGTTGGTATTTTCCGAACCCGCAAAGCCAATCGGGCCGATTCCTTTCGGGGGGGCGCCATCCGGAGCGATGCAGGGACCGCGCTATACGACGAGGGCGAAGCTGCTTTCCGCGAAGTCAATCAGCGATCTTGTGGCAAAAGACTAGCGCGCCGTTTGTGGTTGGGCTCGTCTGTTGCGGTTGAATTGGCGTGGCCGCGTCTCGATCTGGGCAAACTGGGCCGTGTTTAGATTCCACGTGAGGATCGAGCAGAGTTGCGCCACCACCGTGATCCTCACCGCTAGCCATTCATGTCGACGAAAAATGGAATAGTAACACTCTTCATAAGCGGTGGATTGTCGATTGTTATTAGGGCCTTCGCGTCAATCACCGAACCAAAGTTCTTCTGCCATGCGGCCGCGAAAAAAGCGTTGGTAAACTGAAATGTAGCATCGGCAGCCGAGCGCACATCGCTCATTAGGCGCTCTTGAACTTTGGCTACATCGCTCTCTTTGATTAATCGGCTAATGCCATGAATTGCCATTAGGTCCGATACGAGGAACAGTGAATTGAAGCCGTACTGCGAAAAATAGAGACGCCACAGATCGTCTGAGTCTGGGTTCTTGTAGGCGTCCTCAATCGCATTGTTCAGGACCTTGTCATTCGGATAGTGAAACGAAAAATTGTTGCGAACGATGGTTAAGACCGAGGGCTCCTGAAACACGGTCTTCAACGCTGAGAGGGCGGCACGTCCTCCATCGTCTAATCGCGAGCCGTAATCTCGTTCCAAACTCTCGTCCAGGTATCGGTCATTGATCAAAACCCAAGTTTCGTGCAAGGCGCCGATCAACAAGCGCAACAACATTTGCGTCTGTGCTGCGGATAAGAGCGTCTCGGCGTCTGAAGGCGGCCTACTATTCATCGAGAAAATCAGTAGCTTCTGTAACATTGAGACGTAGTTCGCCGAGTAACCTAACGACAAGAGAAATCCACGCTCATCAATTGGCATTGCGCGTAGCTTGTCCTTCGGAACGGGAATGTCGTAAACGCGGATATTTGTCATTGATCTAATTCGATGTCGCCGAGGATATGCTTCGCCGGAAGTAAGGCAGCTGGCAAGAATGCTATCATGCACGGGTTCATGTCTTCTTTCGGGCTGCCCTATAGACCTTTGATCAAACTACGTCCCTCACGCGCATCGCTACCCGGCGGCGCGAACACCACGACTCCGCAGCTCCAGAACGCCAGCCCCATGACGCCGCGGCGTCGTCGCGCTCCCCAACAGTTCGACTCGCTTGCCACCATTCAAAGATGTAGAGTGGAGAAGTTTTATCCCAGAAAGAATAACTGCATGATTGATCCGCTTCTGCTTGAACGCGCCAACGACGTTCTTGTGCGTCTTTATGCGTTAGACGAAGCCGTCGCCAATGCGCGCGCTTTTCGAGCTCTCCTTGAGAATTTGCATAGCAGAAATCTCGGAGTGATCAAAGAACCTCATGTCACTACAATTTATATCGCGCGTGCGGGGGTACTTCGGGCCATGATCGGTACAGTCATGGCATGCTTGGATCCCGATGATTGGCGAGGCAATCGCGCCAGCGTTGGCCAGATTCTCAGAATGCTAGAAGATCCGAAATTAGTAAGTTGCTTCCCGGAGCCTGGCTCCTCGGCGCCGCAATGTTCAGTCGCTCTTCAACGAGCAAGACAAGAATATCAAGCGCTGACGCAAAGTGATCTATTCAAGCATCAAAAGCAAATTCGAAATGAAACAGTGGCGCATCTGCTGATCAGTAAGAAGGACACGCCGATACTTCAGTACGATGACATATACGAGCTACATGATGTAGCGGAGCGACTTACTGCCGACCTTTATCGAGCCTGCGATCGGGGGCAACCGAGATTCGTGGAGCATGAGGCAAGTTTGGTAAAGCATGCACAGCTCTTCTGGGATACTTATTTCAGCGGAGTGTCTGCGGCGTCTCACCAAACTTAGAGAGTGCGTGAGCGAACCCATCAGGGATAGGGAATTCAGCTGCGAAATCTCTGGTGTGGATTGTTTGGGACGATGCTGGCCTTCCAGCCCTTCGATTTCAAGTACGCCCGTGCCTGGTCGTTGGTCTTGCCGACGAGAAATTTCAAGATGGGCGCCGCGCGCCGCACCACGCCATCGGTCTCGAAACCGGCGACGAAGTGCGGCGCTACTACTCTGACAAGCTTCATCGGAATCGGCTTATGTGGGAGACACCCAAGCCCTGATGCGGCTGCGGGAATAGATCGCCTCTCTGACACGTCCCCCGTGGTTGCCGCTGATCACGATCGGATCGCCATTCTTGGTGAAGCCGGAGACCACGCCGACATGCCCGCCGCCTCGGCGGCCCATTGTCACGATCGCGCCGACCTGCGGCGTGACGCGTTGGTGGCCTTCCCAGGAGAAAGCCCGATCGTCGACATCCCGTGCTCCGGTGATCTTCCGGAGGAACGCCGAGCACCACAGGGTGCTTCGCACACCGACCTGATGGGCGGTCTCTCCGATGAACTGGCGCGCACGCTCGACCACGCCGGAGCTGTGGCTGAACCCGTGCTGGAACGAGTCAAAGAACGACGGCTCCTCCTGCGCGGCGAGGCGCTCCACGACGCGGTGATGATGGTGATTGTGATGTCTTGGGCGGGCTTCGGCGGCTGAAAAAGACAAAGCGATGATCGCGGCGCCGACGAGCGCCGTGCTCAGGGTTCTCATTTTTGGGATAGCTCCGTTGAAGGTTGGTCAGACCGCGCTGCGTGCGGCGATCCGTTTGCGGTCAGCTTCGACCGCGGCGTAGGTCGGGTGCCGCGTCCACTCGTCGCCATTCACGATGGCGAAGGTCTCCTGCACCCGAGCAGTGAAGAAGCGCGCGGCCTCTCCACCCATGTCTGCGAGAACTTCGTCTCCGCAGATCATTCGGAATTTGAGCTGGGGCTTTTCGCCCTCGGTCTCGATGCGGGTGGCGGCGAACGAGAGTGGTCCGGCCGACACCACGACGATGTTGGTGATCTTCTGAGTCATGCTGCGATCTCCTGCTGCGGGTTGAACTTCGAGGTCTCGTTCCCCCAGGAGTCCCAGCCGGGACGCTGCTCGCGGCTGAAGATGTCTGCCTTCGGATAAGGCCCAGCCATCTTAGTGGCCTCGACGTAGCCCTGCTCAGGCTTGCGTGAGTGCTCGCGGCGCGGTTCGAGGATTACGGAGCGGATGTCGCGTGCGTGGATCTTCGGCTTGCCGATCTTCCCGATCAGGAAGGGTTCGTGGCAGTTGCGGAGCGCGTAGCCGGTACCGAAGGTCGGCTTGCTGCCGTCCTTGACCATCTTCACCCAGACGCCCTGGGTGACATACGTGACGCTCCAGCGGCGGAAGCACTCGCGCGCCTGGTCGTACATCGGCGCTGTGGCGTAGAGCCAAACCCACATGCCGTCGCGATGCGCGAGACGCTCGATGTCCAGCTCGAAGATCTCTTCGAGAGTCATCGTGTCGTAGTGCTGCTCGGCGGACTTGCCTTTGCCTTTGGCCGAGTAGGTCTTGAACGCCCACGGCGGGTCGATCTTCGCGAGCCCGTAGTGATGCTCTTTCAACGGCGCGAGGTTGAACGTCGGCGCCGGCAGGATGGGGAAGGGTCTGATCTGCATTTTCTCGATTTGCATTCAAGCAAACGTCCGGGCACACGTATCCCGTCGATGCTGGTGGTGGTTACTTCGGGAGGTCAGCGAAGGTCTTGTTGATCCGCTCGATGCGCTCGACGTTGCAGCCGTAGCACCACGGACCCCAGTGGGTTTTGCGGCACGACTTGCCGCAACCCGCGCAGCTCGTCAGCTTGCCGACCTTGTAGCGCTCAGGATCGCGCCGCGGCTCATCCTCTGTCGCGGGCATCAGTTCGACACCGCGGCTGCGAGCGCGGCGCGGCCGGCGTCGGTGATGCGGAACTGGTTGCCGTACGACGGGTGCCGCTCCTTCACGAAGTAGCCCAGCGCGGCCAGCTTCGCCGTGGTCTTCTGCTTGAACAGACCCCAGCCACCCGGGCGACCTGCCGCATCCTCCAGAGCTTCGATCTCGCGTTTGTTCATGGTGTCCTCAGCGCGGGGTGACGATGATTTCGATGTCGCGGCCGACGTAGAAGGCGCGCTTGTTCCGGCCAGTCATCGGAACGTTGACGAGGATCTCCATCCACGGCTGCCAGTCGGCGGCACCCACTGCGCGCCCCTGTGCCTGGACCTGCAGCTTGTCGCCTCGGTCTCTCGCCTCCAGTACGTGTGCTTCGATCTTCACTTTTTCTCCTCTCGCCACGTCTTCGCTTCAGCGGTCAGCCGCTTGTCGATGATCTCGTCGTCGTTCTTCGCCGTGATAGCCTGCACCAGCAGGCCGTCTGGCAGCACCGACTGGCACGGCTGCTTCTTGTCCGGTCGCTTGCAGGAGGGCTCAGTGAGCTTCTCGCGGACCACGAACATCTCGCGGTCAGGGCCGAAGCGCTCGATCAGGCCGTCCTTGCCGAGGCGGCCTTCGCGATCGCACTTCGAGCACTTGACCCGAACATAGGGCAGGGGCCAGTCGCCGAGCTTCATTCGGTCTCCTCTGGAGGGATCAGTTCCCAGGCCACGCCGGCTTCATCGTAGAGCTGACCAGCGTCATGCACCGAGGCGGCCCAACGCTCCTTCAGGTGATCAGGCAGCTCGGGAGCGACGACGCGCTTGATGCCCGCCTGGATGACGTGGAGGGAACAGCGTTTGCAGGTGATGAAGGGCCAGGTGTAGAGCGTGTAGCCGTGCAGCGGCTCGCGGGCCGTCAGGATCGCGTTGATCTCGCCATGGATGACCAGGTCGTACTTGACCTCGCGGTTGTGCAGGCGCTCGACTGTGTCGGCGATCCCACGGGGGAAGCCGTTGTAGCCGAAGGAGGCCATGGTCCGGTCCGGACGCACGATCACTGCGCCAACCTTGGTGCTCGGATCCTTGGAGGCTGTGGATACCGCTGCAGCGACCGTGAGGAAGTATCGGTCGAAGAAGACCTGCGGGCGGCGCTCCGGATGGAGAAGGAGTTCCGGGTCGATGGCGTGCGCAACCGAGGTCATCGAACGCCACCGGAGTTTGCAACTCGGGTTGATGCCACAACATTGTTGGCTAATTTAGCGCCGCGGGAAAATGCGGAAACACACCGAAACACGGCAGCAACCAGCGGTCTGGAACCCGGGAACATCGACTCTCCATTTGTTTTATGTTGTTTGCATTAAAGCAAATACGAGGGGGTGGCAAGAGGGGGTGACCACTTTCCTGAGTCTCGTTAACTGTGTCTCATATGTCGCAAATACCTACAGAACACGGGGTTTTGCGATCGTGGGTGGGATTAAGGTTACCGTAGTATAACGGGGAACAGCCGGGCTTGCACTGCGATGCAAATGCTAATAGCAGTTTTGCCATAAGCCGGCCCACCGTGGGTCTGGGAACGAGAAACCTCAAGAACAATGAAAACGTCGTTTGAATACCGCTCCTACGTCGTGAGTTTCGACGGGGCGGCCTACAGGGCTGACACCTATGACGGGGAACCATTCACAATCAGATCCAGGAACATGCTGCGCGTCACTCGGGCGATCGACACGCTCTGGAATGCCCTTGAAGGAAAGATCCCGGCGCCGGCCTGGCTGTCCAGCACCGCGGTGATCGTCGACATCGACGCCGCCACCGAAGCGATGGTCGTCATAGACCGTCCGGCCACCTCCCGGGTGCCAACCTTTCCGATCGCGCCCGTGGCCGCGCCGATCCACGCCGTGGCTTGAGGTGCGCATGATGACCACAATCTATCGGAACTACGACGTCGCCAAGCTCGGCGACACCTTCGTCGGCCAGTCACGGGACGACGAGAGCCTGATGATCTCCAGGAGCCACGCGCGACTTATGGCCGCGATTGACCAGATGTGGGCTGGCCTCGACCGCGGCGTCGTTCCAGCGTGGTTCAGCGGCAGCAGCGCCATCGACCTCGACGCCATCAGTCTCGACGAAGTCACCCCCGAAGCGACTCCATCAGAGACCGATCCGCCAGCGACAAAGCAATGGCGCGTCCCGTATTGGATGTTCGGCCTTGCCGCGTTTGGCGTGTCCGCCCCGATCGCCTTCGCGATGGACTTCCTTCAGATCGACGCTCGGATCGACGTCATGCTTGCTCTTGGGGTCTGTGCCGCCGCGCTCGCGTGGGGTCGGAGCTACGCGCTGATCGTGGCTGTGATCGCCGCCATCATCGTCAACTTCTTCGCGGTTGATCCGCTCCTGACCTTCTCATGGCCGAAATGGAGCGAATTTCTCAACATCGCTGTCGATCTCGGCGCTGCCTTCGCGATCCCCTTGTTCGCTAGGGGTGAAGGGCCGTTTCGACACTCAAGGGAGTGAGCCCGTAAGCCAGGCAGCGCTCCGTCATGTCAAGCGTGCCTTTACCGCCCGGAAAAGCAACGGCGCAATCCGGACGGCCTTCACGTAGCATTTGTTCGTTTCGAAAGGGGCCCGCCGCGGCGTCGTATAATTTGCCGCGTCGGTTTCTTCTCACGACCGCCCCAGGGCGATCGATGTTGTCCCAGTCGGCCGGGTATGGATCGACCGCAACGTTGCGGTCCTCAGCCCACTGGCGAGCCAGCAGATCGGCCCCCGACATTTCCCCCTCAATGATGCAGGTGATCTTCCGGCGCGCATGGACGACGTCGAGAACGCGATACAGCGTGCGTTCGTCGTCATAGTTCCGACCACCGAAAACGACCACGCGGTGGTTCGCCTTCAGCAGGATCGAGTCACCATGGCAGCGGTGCGGCGCGCAGTAGCAGACCAAGTCACAGCCGGCGAGGGACGACACGTCCAGGTCGGGCAGCTGCTCGCACTCGAACCGATTGCAGACCTGATCGCGATCGCCGTCCGTGCCGATGACGAAACGGTTGCCCCACGGGGAGCCGCGGCCGATGTAGACCGCGTTCCGGGGAGTACCCCCGTGGTGCTTGTTGTAGACTCGAGGTGAAGGCATCGTTCCTCAGCGTTTCATGTCACAAACAATCGAGGCGCCGTTCAGCTGGAAGTCTGCGTAGCCCTTCGTGGCGGTGCAGAAATCAAACCCGACGCCATCCTTCTCAGCGTGCCAGCCCGCCTTGGCGCAGTCGGTCTCCTTGATCTTGTAGACAGTTCCCCTCCAGGTCAGGGTGTTCGCTGCGTCATCAACCTTCAGCGGGTACGCCTTCCCATGATCCTTGCAGATATAGTTGTAGGTGTAGGCCTGCGCCTGGCTGGTAATTCCCATGGCGAGCGTGATCAGCAGCAGTTTCTTCATCATCATTTCCTCAGTTCATCCCCTTCGGGCCGAGCCCGATTGCGGTCAGCCTAGCCTTGAGCTGTTCGTCGTCCTCGCCGGCTTGACGCTCCGTGAGGTAGCACTTCGCTACATAGTCCAGAGCCTCATCCTCAAATTGCGCGAGCTGGCCCGCGACGGTTTCGTGCCGGAGCTGCCGGCGCAGCTGCTCGACCGGGAACATGCGCTCCATCTTCGGAAGACCTGGGTTGGTGCAGATCGCTTTGGCCTCGCTCCCGGCCACCTCGACGACCTTGAAGTACACCCCCGTCGCATGGCTCATCCCGGTGAGGTGCGTCATTGCCATGCCGGCAATACGTCCCACCAGATCGTTGTTGTCGTCCAATTTAGCCTCCTAGTGCATTCTTCATCCAGCTCAGCTGCTGGCCCATCATCAGTCCGTACATCGGCACGCTGACCTTGCGGAAGCGCCGATGAAGTTCCTCCAAAAGGAAACGTCGGTAGTTCTCACCAGCCATAACAACGGCCAGCTCACCCTTGAGATCACGCTCCCTGATCTGCTCGATCACCCGTTCGGACCAGTCGATGCGGTCGTCGATTCGCGCCCCGTTGAGGGTGCGCTCGTACGGTTCGATCAACCGGCCCGGTTCGACCAGCCCGTGCTGGGCCGACAGGATGAACCAGCGCTCCGAGTTCCTGCGGGCATACTCTCTCGCCATCCGAAACCACGGCGAGATGTAGAGGTGCTCCGCCAGCTCCGGCGTGGCCGACTTGGTCTTGACGCAGGATAGGAACGCGACCCGCATGACAAACCTCCTGAACGCTTCGATCTCAGACTTGCTCGGCCGGGGCCGGTTCGGTGGATTCGGCGACAACGCTTCCCGCGCTGTCGCCAAAGGGGTTTGGCAGCACCAGCATGGAGCGCTGGAAGCTGGCGACAGCCTCCTTCGCCGCCTTGGGGGCAGCCGCGCCCAGTTGCGTTACGACCTGTTCCAAGGAGTGCCAGTCGCCGACGACTGGCTGCTCCATCAATGCGTTTGCCTTGGCGTGCAGGTCGGCGTTGCCACGCTTATTCTTGCCCATCAGCGGAACTCCTTGCAGTAGTCGCCGCTGCGGAACGTCCCGGACGGGCAGGCCGTGCCGGGGATGAACCGGTAGGCGCGGGGCGTGTCCTTGTGGAGCGCCTCGCATTTGTTGCCGAGACCGACGTAGCCGGTCGGGCAGGTGCCTTTCCTGGTGATGGTCTCCTTGCCGTTCCTGGGAACGGGGTAGGGCGTCTCAGCCCATGCCGCCGTCGTCAGCAGCAGCGCGATCAGTGTGATGGTGGTCTTCATTCTCAATTTCCTTTGCGGCTTGCCGTGCTCGGCGCCGCTCCTTGATCCTTCGGATGGTGTTCCTGACTTGCTCGATCTCGCCGGGGCGCAATCTTCTCGTCCGGGGTCCAGCGCGGAAGGGCTCGAAGGGGATGTAGTCGTCGTCGTTCATCAGCTCGCCCACAGCTTGTCTCCGATGATGTTGGTCAGTGCCGAGGCCAGAACGCCCTGCACGTCGGTCTTCTCTTTCAGCATGTCGTATTTGTCGTAGACCGCGGTCACGTCGCCATTGACGTGGTCGAGGGTGGCCTTTACGGCGTCGCGGGGAGCGCCGGCCCTGCGAGCAATTGTCGCGGCGGTTCGGCGCAGGTCGTGCGGCGTGAAGTGCTCCATCTTCAGGAACTCCCTGATACCGACGCGGCCTTGCTTCGGGCGACCGGTCAGCGCCTGCGAGATCGAATTGCGCAGGATCGGCAGCTGCTCGATCTGCCGGGCGGCGCGCTTCTCGACGTTCTTGAAGCCGTGCTCGAATGGCGTCGGGAACAGCGCGATCTGACCTTCCTCCCTGAGAGCCTTCTCCATCACCTTGCTGGCGATGCCGTTGATCGGGACGATCACCTCGCGGCGCTTCTTCACCCGGATCTTCGGGATGTGCCACTGCGGCTCCTTGCCCTTGAAGTCCTGCATCTCCGGAAGCATGGCGCCAGCGGCCTGGCCCGGTCGAACCATGGTCGACAGGATCAGCCGCAGCGCGCCGCGCACTGGGTCCTCGGCAGGCAGGTCAGGATCGTAGAGCCCGTGCCACAGCATCTTGATCTCGCTGTCGTCGAGAACGCGCTCACGCGGGTGCTCCTGGCCCTGCAGAGGCAGGTCGGCGAGGGGGTTCACGTCGACGTATTTCCGGCCGGGCAGCTTCGCCCATTTGAAGACCTGGAACAGCTTGGACTGCGTCCGGTTTGCCTGGACGGGGGTGTCCTTGGCGACCTTCTCCAGCCACGACATGATCTCGTCGTCGGTCAGGGTCTTGATCGGTCGGTTGCCCCACTTCGCGCGGGGAGCCCGCAGCAGCTGCTCGTCGTTCTTCCAGGAGTCCAGGTTCGGCTTGGAATAGCTCTCGATGTATTCGTGGCAGACGTCCTCGAAGGTCTTGGTGGCGATCGTGGAGGTGACCTTGATCTTGGCGATCTTCTCGAGCCTCGGGTCGTTGCCGGCGCGGATGTCCGCCCGGTAGCCACGCGCCGTCTCTCGCGCATCTTCCAGGCTGACCTCCGGGTAGGCGCCGATGGTCACACGGGCGGTATTGTTGGTGCCGCGGATCTTGTACTTGAACGAGAAGGTCTTGGTGCCGCTCTCAGTGATCCGCAGCATAAGTCCAGGAACCTCGCTGTCGAAGACGTCGAGGCGGCTATCCTTGTCAGCCTTTGCGGTCTTGAGGAAAATGTCTGTCAGTCGCTTCTTCATTTGCGGAAAATCCTAAGTCAGTGCCTCGATGCAGAGGTCCCCGGGACCTCAATTTGCGACACTGCTTAAATGCAAATGCAAATGCTGACAAGGTCTCAAAGCGCAAAATCAACGACTTAACATTTGCAGACCGTGTCAGGATGACCACAAGAATGCAAATATATTTGTTTTGGGTACTGCAGGTCGTTGGTTCGAATCCAGCTGCCCCGACCAAACCATTGCATTCTCAATGACTTACACGCAGTCCCGCTTCGCGCGGCAGTATCGGGCTTCCCCTGGGCTTCCTTTTTATAGTTAATGGCGTCCGCGCACGAGTACGCGCACTGGTTCAGAAGGCCTGATCGCGTTCTCGACTAGATCCGATTGCCACTGCAGCACGTCATCGAGAAAGAAGCCCACGCGCATGGGCGCGATCGAGTACATCTTCGGGAAGGTACCTTCCTTCACCTTCCGCTCCAGCGTGGATCTACTCATCGGTATTTTCTTTAGGACGTCCTTGATCGAGACCATCTGCCGGATAGCTGGCGCGATCTCCGGTGCGATCTCTGGTACCTCGGCACTGTTCATTGTCATCTCCGAAATAAAGTAGGAGCCCGCCAAGAGGGTAGGCTCTACGGCTTGTCGGCCGCGTGCCGACACCGGGGGCAGGCGACCTCAGCCCCACGTCAAATGAAATCGAGTCCCAATAATATGTCGACTATGGACCGTGGTTTTATAAACAGCAAAATGATCGCTTCCTCGGCATGGATGGTCGGCGGCTGGTCGCGTGGAATCTTCGGAGGCATCGCGTAGAGCGAGGGCTATCCCAGGAAAAGCTCGCCGTGGACGCCCAAATCGACCGAACTTATGTGAGTAGTCTCGAGCGCGGACTCGAAAACCCAACAGTCTCGGTACTAGATAAGCTCGCGGAAGCGCTGTCGATTTCTATAGCGGATTTTTTTCGAGTGCCGGCACGCGGAGAGCGGCCCCCAAAACCGTTGTCGGCAGGGCGGCCTACAAAGCCGAAATGAAACGTTTGACCCGAGCTGAAATACTTGGCCGATACGATCTCTAGAGATTGATCAGAAACATCAACGGCCGGCGGAGTTTCCCTACCAAAACCGCCGAGCGCCGAAGCATGAATCCAAGATCACCGAGGCCTTGCCAGTCGCGAACGCCCCTATAACGAGCGCAGCTATGAGAGCGAAGAATAACAGTGTGGAAATCTTACCTTCCACGCTGAAGCCGGACCAGCCGACGGATACACGTTCGCGTTGGTGTTGTTGCTCGCTCATCTTGCAGCACCTCCCGCAAGGGTGTCGGTCAGTAAATGCGAGGTTGGTGATTCGGACAAGGGGCTGATTCGGCTGTCCGCTTCTGTACGCGGCGTCGCGCTCACGGCCTGCGATCAGGCATAGGAGACGAGCTTAGGCGTTGGAGTATCAGAGGGCGATGCTTCGTTAGAACAACAAGCGGGCTTGAGTGGTGAGTATGCCCCACAGGATCTTACACACGCGCCAGAAGACGCCGGCAGAAGGTATCAGCAGGCAGACGAAGCCGATTGAGTACAGCACCGCGACCGCGATGCGGGAAATCGGATGCTCTTCGTCCAGATAGCGGTAATACAAATGAAGGTATCCAACGTACATTGAGTCGCGTTGTTCAGATGTTACGCCTGCTTCTCCCGGCAAATTGGTCTTCTTGTAGCGATCTCTTATCTCGAAAAATTCCTCAATGAATTTATCGTTGTTGTGAGTGAAAACCCGCTCGATCTCCGCCATCGGGAAATCGCTGGTCGCGTCCTTCACTCCCGATACGTATGCATTTGCCGAGCCGTAATATTTGACCGCGTTCGGGCAGCGCCAAGCGTATATCGAGACCGCCGCGGCGACTGCACACAAACCGAAGTAAACGAGCAGAAGCCTCGGAGAAACTTCTGCGGTATTCAGCGGACCTCCCAGCCGAGCGACGAGCTGGAGGTATTCGGCAATCTTGGCATTAAAAATGATCAGATAGCCCACAAGCGGGATTAGGACGGTCATCCGGGCAGCCGGAGACCTACTAAGGCCCCAGAATTTCGACCACACAATAGCGCGCAGATGCAGTCGAGAAATGTAATGCCGAACCTTTCCTATAAGCGACAGCTTCACACTCATTCCCATCAATAAAGCGCGGAGACATCAGCCGGGCTTGCAGCAGAGATCACTATCCGGGGTTGGCTACATGTAGAAGCTGTAGCTGACCTGCGGCTTCTCTGTCGGGCTGACGTATTTCATGATGTCCCCGATTTTCCGCGCGCACTCCAGCGTGATCGGCAGACGACCGTCCATCTGGGTGTTGTTCCAGTTCATCTTCGTTAGCCCCAGTATCTCGTCGCACAGGCTCTCAAGCGACGAATCCTGCTCATAGACGGTGATCTTCAGCGGGGTCGGCACATACATTCCGGGATACGTCTTGTAGAAGTCGACGGTACCGCGCGTGTAGAGCACCCCCTCGGTTTCAGATATTGTCAGGAGTGTCCCGCGTTTCGGCGGATAATCTTTATCACTGAACAGCCTGATATCTGTGTCCGTTATGGCGACAAAGTCTTTGGTTCGGATACCCTTTTCGTCGAGCGCCTTGAGGAAACCCTTCCGCTCGCTCTCCCGAAAGTGGCTCGATTTGTGAATCACGATCCGGGCCGGCATGTGCGCGAGCGCACGGTCATATTCGTCTAGCGCATCGCGCAGCAACTCGTAGGCCTGATCCTCGCTCAGATACGGATGACGGTTCTTCTTGTCGATCGACACCGGCGTACCGCGAAGTATGATCCCGTGGCCGAACTCGTCGAAAACCTGGGCTAGGCTCGACGACACAGTTTCGCCGTCCCGGCTCTTGTAGAAGCCGATGCCGATGTAGCACGACCGCAACTTCGCAGTGTCCTCGACGAGACGCCAAGGGATCGTCCTGTTCCCTTTGTAGTAGAGCGCTGTGCAAAAATTCCACGCCTTTGTGGCGGGGTCCTGCTGGTCGCCTGCATGCTTGGTAATGAGAATGGTCTTCTCGCGCACCAACTGCAGTGGGGTGCCGAGGTGCATGCATCTTGCCTTCAGGATGCGCCTGAAATTGTGTTCGAGCTCACTCTCTTCTGAATCGTCGTCGCCTGCCGCCGTCGTAATGGAATCGAACATCTCGTTCGGCATGACGCAGACGATTACATCAACTGATCTGTTCTCAGCGAGGAAGCGGATCTGCTCGTAGTAAAGTTCGACGGCCCGCTCCACCCGCTCCGGGCGGGACGCTAACTTAACGACTCCCGAAACATCCGATTTCTTGAGGGTGCGAGTGTATTGAGGTGAATTGATGAGCCTAGTCAGAAATCCGTAGTCTTGTTTGATGCCGCCAAAGCCGCGGAAGAGATTCAGCAGCCTGGATTCCTCTTTGCGCTCGATTCCATCCCGGCATCTCTCCAGCCACTCGTCTAGAAGGTCTATTCCCTCGCCGCGACCGACCACCCCGACACGCAATTCGGTTCGACGCAGTTCGTCCCGCTTATCATAGACACCCAAGTGCTCGATCCCGGTGCGGGGACAGATGTGCGTACCCGTTCCGAATTCTAGCAGTGGCTCCGCAAGCGTCGTTAGCTTCATGCCGCCGTTCCCTCTGCCATGTCGGTAACGTCCTCGCCGTCGTCATCGACGGGCTCCGCCTCGTCGGTCTCCCGCACGTTGAATTCGACGAGGGAGAGAAAGCGTAGCCCACAGTCCTCGTCCTCGTTCTTGTTGGTCTCGGATAGGAAGTATGCGACGAAACGGACCATGTTTCGGACGGTCAGATTGTGCTCCAGTCGCTTCTGCTGCGATAGGAGATCGTCGTGCCAGTGTGACCGGCGGTATCCGTCGTAAGAATAGTACCAGCTCGGCACGATCTGCGCATACCAGGTGTCGTCCAGCTTCGTGAACGTCAGCTCGAACGACAGATGCCGGTGGTGGGCGATCTTCGTCGGATCCTTCTTCTGGTACTTGACCTCGTAGACGCGCCGGATCGCGGTCTTCTTGCCTACCCAGGTCTCCTTTCGCTCCAGCTGCGCCTCCGCGGTTGGCCCGAAAAAGAAGAATCCATCCATGGTGTGCATACGTACATGGTGTTGCTTCAACTGTTCCCGTGTCTCGGCTGAGAGAAGCTGCTTCAGGATGTTCACGTTGTCCAACTCGGTGGATTTGGCCAGATCCGCGATCCCCAGCGGCTCCACCGATCCCGCGTCCACCACGCTAATCAGCCCGCACTGTTCGATGTCTTGGAACGAGAAGAGCTTGTTGTCATGACAGACCCATGCGTCGCTCTCCACGCCGTTGAGGAGGAGAGCCATCTTGACAACGGATCTCCTGCTCCGCGCTTTGCCTTTGTAGCCGAGCTTCGTCTTCGCCTGTGCGATGACCTTCTTATCGTCGATCGTCAACTCGCCCACGTAGACCGTCTTGGGTAGCCTGATCTGCTGAAGGTTGGACGTGATGGCTGTCGGCGCGGCGAGGCTCTCCGAGCTGTAGCTGATATAGGCGTCGACCTCTCCCAGAATGTGCCGAAACTCGGACAGCACACGCTCCTGAGCAGCGAGCCGTAGACCGGACACTTGGCCGAGGAGGTCGCCGAGATCGATGATGTGCTTCTTGCAGTTGAAGGCGAACTTGCTGGTCAAGTGCTCGTTCACCGACGCTTGGCTGTAGGACGACTGCTTCTGCCCGAGCATGAGGATGAAGAGCTCATCGAATGTGTTGTAGTAGGCCCGGTCCATGAATTGCCGGACGGTGAACTTCACCTTTTCGAGCGTCGTCGTCGACGTTATCTGGAACGCCACACGGTCGTGGTCGTCACCGAGATCGATGCCGGGAAAGTTCTTTTGCTTGCGGTTCAGATTAATGAGGTGGGGCAGGTTGTAGACCGATTTCAGGATGGGGATGAAGGCGTCCTCCAGAGCCAAGTTGATGTCGGTCCGTCCTTGGGAGGTCGCCAACTCAACCTGAAGGATGATACGGCCGACCACGTCGCGGAGCTGATTCTCAACCTCGAGCTGCCTCATTCCGTGTCCCCAACTTACAAATGGCGCATGTAGTAATGGGAACGCATTGAGAACATTTCAAGGGCCGAGCCCATCAGTCCAGTTGAACTCCGATACATGTCCCCAACTCCTGCGAGCAGTGGAGGAGGAGGGCTGAAGCGGGCAGTCCGTCTCGATCGCAGAAGTGGACCTTATCGTCGCCTCTCGTGGAAGCCGGGCTTCCCAACTCGTAGGACTGTTTGCATTCGTATGAACGAGGTGACGAGGTGGAATTTAGAATTTTCAATGACTTAACGTTTGCATTCGGTGTCAGCTTGACCACAAGAATGCAAATAGAACAATTTTGGGTACTGCAGGTCGTTGGTTCGAATCCAGCTGCCCCGACCATCCAAATCAAAGACTTAACAGAGACGCTCCGCCGGCAGATGAGGCTGACGCGATGTTTATCGGCGCGTGCTCGGCATTCGTGTCTGACCTGGACCACACATCGCGGTCAGTTGGCTCCCTGAAATAGCAAGCGCCGGACCCAAGCCCCCGCGCTCCACTGCCCGCAACTTCAGCCGACCGGGCGCTGACCAGATCAACGAGCCGGCGGGTTGTAGCGGTCCAGGATCACGGTTCTTGAACCGCTCTCCGGCGGTCGCGAGATGGGATCGTCGAATTTGTGATAGCGGTCGAACTGCTGCTGCTCATCGCGCAGATGTGGCGCATCGGCGGACGAGTAGGCTCTATTTGCACCGTTCCAGTGATCAAATCCCGACACGACGCAACCCCGTCTTGGTTCAGATGCTGGTTGGTTAGCATCGTTGTGGGGGTATCTCTGTATCGGCGTGGCAACACCAGCAGCAATCCGCGCGACATGAGCACACGTATTGTTTCTGCGGCTCTCTGTGCGTGAACAGCTCTGGCACGGGCAACCAGGCTTCGGCCGAGATTGTCTCGCCTAATGCAACAACGCCGCCTGGACGGAATATGCTCGTCCAGACGGCGCCGTCGAAATACTGGGCCCTGAAATCCCCAGTGCCAATGGGTCGTGCGGGCGGGGGATAGGTTCAACGTTGCGCCGCCTTGCCGCAGTCCAGGGCACGACATCGTGAGCTGCGATCTCGAGCGGATGTGGCTTGCCGATAACGCGCGCGCGCTGGCAGGGTAGTTCGGCCCGACAAGACCAATCCGCGAGAAAGCACCATGGCGCGCAGACTGATCGATATCTCCGTTCCCTTGCAAAACGACGTTCCAGCCGATCCGCCCGGCAACCATCCGACCATCCAGTATATAGATCACCAGCAGGGGCTGCCGCGCATGCTGCAGTTCTTCGATGGACTGAAGGCGGAGGACTTGCCCGACGGACAGGGCTGGGCCGTCGAGCAGGTCTCGCTCTCCACCCACAATGGCACGCATCTCGATGCGCCCTGGCATTTCCATCCGACCATGAACCGCGGCGAGCGGTCCTGGACCATTGACGAGGTGCCGCTGGAATGGTGCTTCCAGCCGGGCGTGAAGCTGGACTTCCGCCATCTGCCTGACGGTTATGTCGCGACCGCCAAGGATGTCGAAGCCGAGCTGAAGCGCATCGGCCACACGCTGTCACCGCTCGAGATCGTCGTCGTCAACACCAGCGCGGGCGCGAAATATGGCCAGCCCGACTACGTCAATTCGGGCTGCGGCATGGGCTACGAGGCGACGATGTATCTGCTCGAGCGCGGCGTGCGGCTGACCGGCATCGACGGCTGGAGCTGGGACGCGCCGTTCGTCTTCACCGCGAAGAGATACGCCGAGACCAGGGACGCCAGCCTGATCTGGGAAGGCCACAAGGCCGGACGGCACATCGGTTACTGTCACATCGAGAAGCTGCACAATCTGGAGCTCTTGCCGTCGACCGGGTTCATGGTGTCGTGCTTCCCGGTGAAGATCGAGCGCGCGTCGGCGGGGTGGACGAGGGCGGTCGCGATCCTCGACGGCTAGGCGCGGTGGGGTGTGTCCGGCCGGTTTCGGGAACCGGTGGACAGGCTGTGCATTACTGGCTGTTGTTGCGGTACGGTTACAGCTTGAGGCAGCCAAATCTGTTCTTATGCACGCAGTAGATGCATTGGGTGATCGGGCCGCCGGCTCGTCCTCGCGTCCCGATTTCGGAAGCGTTCTCTCCCGTGACTAGAGCCCCGGCGTCTCCCGGGGCTCTTTCTTGCGTGCCGCAGCTGAGGCTGGCCGCAAAAGAAAATCAGGTGCGCCGCGATCGACGCACCTGATCATTATCTTCAATATCGCTTGTGTCGGCCGGGTGGTTGTTACCACCGGCAAACGCGAACGCCACGCGGGGTCCACCAGCAACGGGGACCGGCATAACCACCGTAATAGCCATAGCCGCGGCCATAGCCCCATCCGCGACCGCGGCCCCAGCCGCCACGATAGCCCCAGCCGCCGCCACGATAGCCCCAGCCACCGCCACGTCCGCGCCAGGCTTGCGCAGGCGCTGTCGTGACGCCGACCAGGATGGCGGAGGTGCTTGCGACATAGACGAACAACAAAGCGACTGCTGCCAGGCAACGAGTCAGGATATTGTAGCGTTTAGTCATTCTGAAGATCTCCAGTCCACTTCCAAACATCTGAACTGATGCTGGCTGTCTCGCTTAGACGCGCGAGACCGGCATTCGGTTCGAGCATGCTAAGACGATATTTTCACTAAGGTTCTTGCGAGCTTTAACGACTCTATTGAGACCAACAGGTAAGGTCAAGTTACAGTCCCGCCTGCAAAGGATGCTGTCGTTGCTGCACTCATCTTGTCGTTCATCCGCCGTTCATTCTGTTCATCTTGCGTTGCGCCGATTTGATTTGTGCATCGCAGAAGCAGAGGTTTGAGAACCTCGGAAAATGCCGGCGAGAACTTGAAGTCGACACGATCCTGTTCTCTCAGCGTTGCAGTATCCTTCCCAAAGAGTGCCCATGCCGAAACAACACACTTACGTCCTTGGTCTCAACGTCTACGACCATGACGTCAGCGCCTGCCTGCTGCGTGACGGCGCGATCGCCTACGCGATCTCCAAGGAGCGCATCACCCGCGAGAAGCACGCCTCCGGCTTCTACAAGGAAGTCGTCGACTACTGCCTGTCGGCCGAGGGCATCACCCTCGACGACGTCGATCTCGTGGTGCGCAACAGCTACATCCTGCCGGTGCCCGAGATGGAGGAGCGGATGCTCCACCAGGATATGCCGGGCTTCCTGCCGATCGCCGAACGCAACGAGGCAATCAAGCACCCGCTGTTTCGTTCCAAATCCGACAAGGTGGTGTCGATCTCGCACCACCTCGCGCATGCCTATAGCGCGTTCGCGGTGTCGCCATTCAAGGACGGCGTCGTGATGATCGTCGATGGCGTCGGCAACTATCAGGCCGACGCGATGGAGTCCTATCCGCAGGATGAGGCATCGCCGCTGGCCCGCGAGTCCGAGAGTTACTACAGGTTCGACGACACCAGACTCGAATGCCTGAAGAAGGTCTTCATGGAGCCGGCGCGCGGGCTCTTGTCGGACGAGTTCTACAACATGCCGGGGCTGGGGGCGCTGTACAGCCGGGTCTCGACCTATGTATTCGGCGACTGGAACAAGTGCGGCGAGCTGATGGGGCTGGCGCCCTATGGCCGCCATGAGCAGGTCGGCCATCTGCTCGAGATGAAGGACGGCAAGCTGCACGTGCCGTTCTGGGGCGCCGAGAACCGGCAGCCCTTCGTGCTCGACAGCGGCAGCTGGGACAAAAGCCCGACGATGCGGCACTGGGAGGACATCGCCTGGCGGGTGCAGGACGACACCGAGAACGTGCTGCTGGCGCGGGCGCGCTGGCTGCGCGAGACCACGGGTGCGAAAAATCTCTGCATCGCCGGCGGCGTCGCGCTGAACTGCGTGGCCAACGGGCGCATCGCGCGCGAGTCGGGTTTCGAAAACATCTGGATCCAGCCCGCCGCCGGCGACGACGGGATCGCCATCGGTTGCGCCTATTACGGCTGGCTCGAGGTGCTCAAGCAGCGCCGCTCGTTCGTGATGGACCACGCCTATGTCGGGCGGCGCTACAGCGAGGCCGAGGTGGCCGCCGCGCTGCAAAGCTTCCTGGTGCGCATCCAGATCGACGCGAAGCGCAGCGACAATATCTGCCGCGACACCGCAAAGCTGCTCGCCGACCAGCGCGTGATCGGCTGGTTTCAGGACCGTTCCGAGTTCGGTCCGCGCGCGCTCGGCAACCGCAGCCTGATCGCCGATCCGCGCAAGGCCGAGATGAAGGACATCCTCAACAGCCGGGTCAAGCACCGCCAGGCCTTCCGGCCGTTCGCGCCGATCGTGCTGGCCGAGCGCATGAAGGAGATCTTCGAAGGCGAGGAGGACTCGCCCTACATGCTGATCGCAAAGCCGGTGCGGCCGGAATGGCGCGACAGGATCCCGGCGATCGTGCATGTCGACGGTTCGGCGCGGGTGCAGAGCGTGCGGGAACAGACCAACCCGATGCTCTATCGCTTGCTGAAGGAGTTCGAGGCGCTGACCGGCGTGCCGGTCCTGATCAACACCTCGTTCAACGTCAAGGGCGAGCCGATCATCGAGACGCCGCAGGACGCTGTGAGCTGCTTCCTCACTACGGGGATCGACAACCTCGTGATGCATGACACGCTGGTGTCGAAGACCGCAATGCACAAGGTGGTCACGCCCGTGATGACGACGTTCGGCGACGTCGCCACCATCGTCTCCTCGACCACGCAGGACACCAGCCGCGGCGGCTAGAGCATGGCCCGGAAAAGCGCGAAGCGGTTCTTCCCGCGACAAACGCGAAGCGTTTGCGCGGCCTTGCTCAAAAATAAGGGACTTACTACGCCGCCTTCGCCGGCGCCGTGGGTTTTGCCGCCGGCGGCTTGACCGGCTTGTCCTGCCGCTTCGACCACGAGATGTAATAGGCCACGATCGTCATGATCGCGATGCCGGAGATGCTGACGAAGATCTGCGCGAACAGCGAGCCCGAGCTCATCGAGAGCTCGAAATGTCCGACAAAGGACAGGAATACGCCGACGCAGAACACCGCCAGCGACTGCTGGCCGCAGACGATCAGGGGATCGAACACCTTCCACTCCAGCGCCGCCCAGTCCTTCGGGATGAAGCGGATTACCAGCACCGTGATCACCACGAAGTGCAGGAAGCGATACGGCGCGAGGTTGGTCTTGTCGTTCGGGTTGAAGGCCGAATAGAGCCAGTCCGGGAACATGGCGCCGAAGTCCGGGAAGCGTCCGGCCATCGTCATGATCAGCGCGAAGATCATATAGGCGATGCAGAACCACAGCGTGTAGCGCGAGTTGATGATGCGCATGTTGTTGCGGGCGCCGCCCATCGCGCACCATGAGCCGAACACGAACAGCACCTGCCAGGCGAACGGATTGAAATACCAGCTGCCTGCCGGGTAGGCCGGCAGGTTCCAGCCCTGGTGGCGCGACACCAGCCACAGCACGAGCGAGGCCGCCATGGTCCAGTTCGGCCGCCGCAGCATGAACCACAGCACCGGCGGGAACAGGCCCATCAGCACGATATAGAGCGGCAGCACGTCGAGATTGACCGGCTTGAATTTCAGGAACAGGCCCTGGCGCAGCGTCTCGGTGGCGTTGTCGACGAGGCCGGCGACGTTGAACTCGTTGATGATCTCGGAATCGCCGAAGCGCAGCGCCAGATAGCTGATCGAGGCGATGTAGATCACGAACAGGATGATGTGGGCGACGTAGAGCTGCCAGACCCGCTTGGTCAGCCGGGTGGCGCCGACGATGAAGCCGCGTTCCAGCATCATGCGGGCATAGACGAACGAGGCGGTGTAGCCGGAGATGAAGACGAACAGGTCAGCGGCGTCGCTGAAGCCGTAATTCCGCGTCGTGATCCAGTTCACGACGTTGTCGGGGATGTGATCGAGGTAGATCGCCCAGTTCGCGACCCCGCGGAACAGGTCGAGCCGGAGGTCACGTCCTTTTTCGGGCAGGGTAGCGTGGATTTCCATGGCGCGCCGTTTCCTCGAGGTGATGCTTGTCGAGAAGATCGCGCCGCGGGCCCGGGGGGACTCCTAAGGGAAGCCTCCCGAGGCCAGATTGTCACAGCGCGGTAGAATGACTATACCGGTCCGGCGAAGGCTGCCTCCGAGATCGAGGAATCACCGATCAGATCGTTGATAGGTGTCTCTATACTATCCCGGCGGTCTCCTTCAAATCGCTTCCATGTCGCACATCCCACGGGGCCGACCATCCATGACCGCACGCATTTTTAAGCCCGCCAAAAACGCGATGCAATCGGGACGTGCCAAGACCAAAGAGTGGCAACTGGACTACGAGCCGGAGCAGCCGCGCTCCGTGGAGCCCTTGATGGGCTGGACCTCGTCCACCGACATGAAGCAGCAGCTGACGCTGCAGTTCGAGACCAAGGAAGAGGCGGTCGCCTATTGCGAGCGCAAGGGCATCGCCTACCAGGTGATCGAGCCGAAGGATTCGGCGCACCGCCAGATCGCCTATGCCGACAATTTCGCGTTCCGCCGCTGGGAGCCTTGGACCCATTAGGTTAGACGCACTGGTCTGGACTAGGCGGTGTGGACTCTAGGGATTCCCTTTTGAGGCCAAATCAGATTCAAGGCTACTTTTGGGAGGCGGCCTTGGGTGTGATGGATCGTTTGGTGTTGAGCGACGCGGCTTGGGAGCGCATGGCGCCGCTCATCATTGGCCGGCCCGACCAGAAAGGTTCGACCGGACGCGACAACCGGATGTTCGTGGAAGGGGTGCTCTGGATCGTTCGCACGGGCTCTCCCTGGCGTGATCTTCCGGAGGCGTTTGGGGATTGGAACAGCGTGTTCCGGCGCTTCAGTCGATGGAGCACCAAGGGTGTCTGGTTGCGGATCTTCGAGGCGATGTCCGATGATCCGGACTTCGAATATTTGATCGTCGATTCCACCATCGTCCGGGCGCATCAGCACGCCGCCGGGGCAAAAAAAGGGGGTCTGAAGATCAAGCGATCGGGCGCTCGCGCGGCGGCTTGAGCACCAAGATACATATGGCCGTTCGAGGTTTGGGATGTCCCGTGCGGTTCACCCTCACCGCAGGCCAGAAGGGCGATGCCCCGCAAGCCGCCACGTTGATCGAGGGATTGCCCGCCGAGGTCGTCATGGCCGATGCAGCCTATGACGCCGATCATTTGCGCCAGGCCATCGCAGCCAAAGGCGCGATCGCCGTCATCCCCAACAACCCCTCGCGAGCCCTCAAACATCCGCTCGACAAGCATCTCTATGTCCAGCGCCACCTCGTGGAATGCTGCTTCAGCAAGCTCAAGCAGTTCCGTCGCGTCGCAACCCGCTTCGAAAAGACCGCCCGAAATTACCGAGCCATCGTCACGCTCGCTGCAATCGTCCTATGGATGCGATAAGTGTCAACACCACCTAGCGCCCGGATCAGCTCGCCGCAGGCGCGGCGAGGGCGCCCGGGATCGGCAGCGGCGCCTCCTTGGAGACGCCGAGCACCGGAAAGCTTCTGATCTTACGCACATTGGGCAGGCCGGCGAATTGCAGCAGCTGCTGGCGCATGTCGTCGACGCTGGGTGCGACGCATCTCAGCATGAAGTCGGCATCGCCCGAGATCCGCCAGCATTGCAGGAAGCGCGGCACTGCCGCCACATCAGCCTCGAACGCCTCGATCGCGCTCAGGGTCTGGCTGTCGAGCTGGATCAGCACAAAGGTCGTCACCTCATAGCCGAGCAGCCGTTCGTCCAGCGTGGCGCGGATCGCCTGGATCACGCCGCGGCTGCGCAGGGCGCGAACCCGGCGCAGGCAGGGCGGTGCGGTAATGCCGACCCGTTCGGCAAGTTCGTTGATCCTGATCCGGCCGTCCCGCTGCAACTCGGACAGGATCCGCAGATCGATGTCATGGAGTTGTGGGCGCTCCGTCACGGCTACGAGCCCGCCACGGCGGCGCGCCGGCTGGCGCCGCCGTAGCTCGCCTGGCCGATCGCGGCCTGCGGCGCGACGCCCGACAGCACCAGCTTCTCATGCGCCGCGATGATGGCGTCGCGGGTCAGCCGGCCGCCGGGGCGGTACCAGGTGCACAGCCCGGTGAGCAGCGCCAGGATCGCGAAGGTCGCGACCTGGATGTCGACCACCTCGAACACGCCGTCCGACACTCCATCGGTGAGGATCTGCGCCAGCCGCTGCTCATAGGCGCCGCGCAGCGCCACCACCGCGTCGTAGTTCTTCGCATCGAGGCTGCGCAGCTCGGAATTGGCGATGAAGACCTCGCGCTTGCGGGTCATGTGATAGGTGACGTGAAAGGCCACGAAGGCGCGCAGCTTCTCGACCGGATCGGCTTTGCCCTCCAGCGCAAGGTCAAGCTCGCGCAGCAAATCGTTGATATGGTCCTGGACCAGATCGAACAGCAGGTCCTGCTTGGTTGAGATATGGTTGTAGAGTGAGCCCGCCTGGATGCCGACCTCGGCGGCAAGCTGGCGCAGGCTCATGGCCTCGTAGCCGTGCTCGAAGATCAGGCGCACGCCGGCCTTGCGGATCGCCTCCAGCGTGGTGGGGCCGTGTGAGCCGATCGTGCGTGCCATCGGGGCCTCGGAGGTGTTGGCTTGCCAGGGAGAACCGGGAAACAAGCGAACGACCGTATGTATATCGCATGAAATCCCAGTGAATTCAATGAACTGCGGATTTCGCGCCCGAACCATAGCACGATTGCTTGCGAAGCCAAGAAAAAAACGTATGATCGTTTAATTGCAAGATGAATCTCACGGGAGGGATCATGGCCTCGAACCAGGCGGCAATCTTCAATTTCGACCTTGGCGAGACCGCGGATGCGATCCGCGAGACGGTGCATGATTTCTCGACCAACGAGATCGCGCCGCGCGCCGCCGAGATCGACCGCAGCAACCAGTTTCCGCGCGACCTCTGGCCCAGGATCGGCGCGCTCGGCCTGCACGGCATCACCGTCGAGGAGGAGTATGGCGGCTCGGGCCTCGGCTATCTCGAGCACTGCATCGCGGTCGAGGAGATCTCGCGGGCGTCGGCCTCGGTCGGCCTGTCCTACGGCGCGCATTCCAACCTCTGCGTCAACCAGATCCGCCGCAACGGCAATGAGGCGCAGAAGCGCAAATACCTGCCGAAGCTGATCTCCGGCGAGCATGTCGGCTCGCTTGCGATGTCGGAGCCGCAGGCTGGCTCGGACGTGGTCTCGATGAAGACCCGCGCCGACAGGAAGGGCGACCGCTTCGTGCTGAACGGCAACAAGATGTGGATCACCAACGGCCCGGTCGCCGATACGCTGGTGGTCTACGCCAAGACCGATCCGAATGCCGGCCCGCGTGGCATCACCGCCTTCATCATCGAAAAGGGCATGAAGGGATTTTCCACCGCGCAGAAGCTCGACAAGCTCGGCATGCGCGGCTCCGACACCTGCGAACTGGTGTTCGAGGATTGCGAGGTGCCGGAGGAGAACGTGCTCTCCGAGGTCGGCCGCGGCGTCAACGTGCTGATGAGTGGTCTCGACTATGAGCGCGCGGTGCTGGCGGCGGGGCCGATCGGCATCATGCAGGCCTGCATGGACGTGGTGCTGCCCTACGTGCACGAGCGCAAGCAGTTCGGCGAGCCGATCGGCTCGTTCCAGCTGGTGCAGGGCAAGGTCGCCGACATGTACACCACGATGAACGCCTCGCGCGCCTATGTTTACGCTGTGGCGAAGGCCTGCGACCGCGGCGAGACCACGCGCGAGGACGCCGCCGGCGCCATCCTCTATGCCGCAGAGAAGGCCACCCAATGCGCGCTGGATGCGATCCAGCTCTTGGGCGGCAACGGCTACATCAACGACTATCCGACCGGCCGCTTGCTGCGCGACGCAAAGCTCTACGAGATCGGCGCCGGCACCAGCGAGATCCGCCGCATGCTGATCGGCCGCGAGCTGTTCGCCAAGACGGCCTGATATCTTCTCCCTCGCCCCGCTCTTCGCGGGAAGAGGGGCGGGGTGAGGGGCTGTCACCGCACCAGTGGTGGCAGTTGTGCTCACCCCGGCACGATGATTGACCTTGAACCCCACCGATACTCCAACGAAACGTGCAACACCGATGCCGCTTCATTCGACGATCGATCCCACATCTTCTGAATTCGCCCGCAATGCCGAGGTGATGCGCGGCCTGGTCGCGGAGCTCCGCGGAAAACTCAACCAGGTGGCCGGCGGCGGCGGCGAGACCTCGCGCAAGCGGCACACCTCGCGCGGCAAGATGCTGGCGCGCGACCGCGTCGATCTCCTGGTCGACCCCGGCACCGCATTCCTTGAGCTGTCGCCGCTCGCCGCCAACGGGCTCTATGGCGGTGACGTGCATTCGGCCAGCGTCATCACCGGCGTCGGGCGCATCTCGGGGCGCGAATGCATCATCGTCGCCAACGACGCCACCATCAAAGGCGGCACCTATTACCCTATGACGGTGAAGAAGCATCTGCGCGCCCAGGACATCGCGCGGCAGAACAATCTGCCCTGCGTCTACCTGGTGGATTCCGGCGGCGCCTTCCTGCCGCTGCAGGACGAGATCTTTCCCGACGAGCGGCATTTCGGCCGCATCTTCTACAATCAGGCCCAGATGTCGTCGCAGGGAATCCCGCAGATCGCGATTGTGATGGGCTCCTGCACCGCGGGCGGCGCCTATGTGCCGGCGATGTCCGACGAGAGCATCATCGTGCGGAATCAGGGCACGATCTTCCTCGGCGGTCCGCCGCTGGTGAAGGCGGCGACCGGCGAGGTCGTCACCGCCGAAGAGCTCGGCGGCGCCGATGTCCACTCCCGCCAGTCCGGCGTGACCGATCATTATGCGCAGAACGACGCCCACGCGATCGGGATCGCGCGCCGCATCGTCGGCACGCTGAAGCAGCCGGTGAAGGCGCAGCTCAACATGCGTCCCCCGCAAGAGCCGCTGTTTCCGGCCGAGGAGATCTACGGCGTGGTCTCCGCCGACGGCAGAAAACCGTTCGACGTGCACGACATCATCGCGCGGATCGTCGACGGCTCCGAATTCGACGAGTTCAAGAAGCTCTACGGCACCACGCTGATCTGCGGCTTCGCCCATATCTTTGGCTATCCGGTCGGCATCATCGCCAACAACGGCATCCTGTTCAGCGAGAGCTCGCTGAAGGGCGCGCATTTCATCGAGCTGTGCTGCCAGCGCGGCATTCCCTTGGTGTTCCTGCAGAACATCACCGGCTTCATGGTCGGCAAGAAGTACGAGGCCGGCGGCATCGCGCGCGACGGCGCCAAGCTGGTGACGGCGGTCGCGACCGCCGGCGTGCCGAAATTCACCGTGGTGATCGGCGGCTCCTACGGGGCCGGCAATTACGGCATGTGCGGCCGCGCCTACAGCCCGCGCTTCCTCTGGCTGTGGCCGAACGCGCGCATCTCGGTGATGGGCGGCGAGCAGGCCTCGATGGTGCTGAGCCAGGTGCGGCGCGACGGCATCGAGGCCAAGGGCGAGAGCTGGTCGGCGGAAGAGGAAGACAAATTCCGCGAGCCGATCCGCGCGCAATACGAGAAGCAGGGTAATCCCTATTACGCCACGGCGCGGCTGTGGGATGACGGCGTGATCGATCCGGCCGATACCCGCCTCGTGCTCGGGCTTGGCCTGTCGGCGGCGGCGAACGCGCCGATCGTGCCCACGAAATTCGGCCTGTTCAGGATGTGACCATGGACCGCTCAAAACTCACCCGGCGTTTCCGCACGCTTCTGATCGCCAACCGCGGCGAGATCGCCTGCCGCGTCATCCGCTCGGCGCGCGCCATGGGACTGCGCACCGTCGCGGTTTATTCCGAGGCCGACCGCGACGCGATGCATGTCGCGCTTGCCGACGAGGCGGTGCTGCTCGGTCCGGCACGGGCGCGCGACAGCTACCTCAACATCGAGCGCGTCATCGCCGCCGCCAGGGAGACCGGCGCCGAGGCGGTGCATCCCGGCTACGGCTTCCTGTCTGAAAATGCCGAGTTCGCGCAGGCCTGCCTCAAGGCCGGTCTCGTGTTCGTCGGCCCGACCGCCGAGATGATGACGGCGATGGGCTCGAAATCCGGCTCGAAGGCGCTGATGGAGAAGGCCGGGGTGCCCTTGGTGCCGGGCTATCACGGCGAGGCCCAGGACGAGGCGACGTTGGCCGAAGCGGCCAACCGGATCGGCTTCCCGGTGCTGGTCAAGGCGTCCGCCGGCGGCGGCGGGCGCGGCATGCGCGTGGTTAATTCGGCGGCTGAGCTCACGGCCGCGATCACCAGCGCCAAGCGCGAGGCCAAGGCGGCATTCGGCGACGACCGCATGCTGATCGAGAAGTACGTCCAGAACCCGCGCCACATCGAGGTGCAGATCATCGGCGACAGCCACGGCAATCTGCTCTCGCTGTGGGAGCGCGAATGCACGCTGCAGCGCCGCCACCAGAAGGTGATCGAGGAGGCGCCGTCGCCGACGCTCAACGCCGCGCAGCGCGAGACGGTTTGCGAGGCCGCCCGCAAGGCCGCCGGCGCGGTCAACTATATCGGCGCCGGCACCATCGAGTTCGTCTCCGACGGCAAGGACGTGTTCTTCATCGAGATGAACACCCGCCTGCAGGTCGAGCATCCCGTCACCGAGCTGATCACCGGCGTCGATCTCGTCGAATGGCAGCTCCGCGTCGCCTTCGGCGAGGCGCTGCCGCTGAAGCAGGACGAGATCAAGCTGAACGGCCATGCCATCGAGGCGCGCGTCTACGCCGAAAATCCGCAGAAGAACTTCATGCCCTCGGTCGGCCGCATCAAGACCTGGCGGACGCCGCCGGAAGGCGACGGCCTGCGCATCGATGCGGGTTACCGCAGCGGCGATAACGTCTCGCCTTACTACGACGCGATGCTCGCCAAGGTGATCGCCTGGGCGCCGACGCGCGAGGGCGCGATCGACAAGCTCAATCGCGGACTGCAGGAAACCGATGTCCGCGGTATCGTCACCAATATCCCGTTCCTGTCGGCGCTGGTGACGCATCCGGACACGCGAGCCAATGCGATCGACACCGGCTTCATCGAGCGTGAGCTGAAGAACCTGACATCGGGTACCGGCACGGCCGGCGAGTTCGAGCTCTGCGCGGCGGTCGCCGCGATCGTCAACGACGAGCAGAAGGCGGCGCAGCGCGAGGCCAACTCGCCCTGGCAGGCCTTCGGCTGGATGCCCGTCGGCCGCCGTCAGCGGGTGTTTTCGTTCCGGCAAGGCCATGAGCCCGCCCAGACCATCACGCTGCACTATGGCAACGGACCTTCGACGCTCTCCGTCGGCGGGCGCGAACTCGTCTTCGCCATCTCGTCAGCCGGCGATGACGGCTTCGACCTGACGCTTGGCGGCCTCAAGTCGCGCGTTGCCTCGGTCATCGAGAGCCACGAACTTTACTTGCGCACCCGCAACGGCCGCTTCGACCTGCACTGGGTCGATCCGTTCGGCGGCGAGAGCGAGGAGCAGGTCGGCGAGGACAAGATCGTGGCGCCCTTGCCGGGCACCGTGGTCGCGCTGCTGGCCGAGGAGGGCGCGACCTTGGAGAAGGGCGCCCCGATCCTGACGCTCGAAGTGATGAAGATGGAGCAGACCCTGCGCGCGCCCTATGCCGGGGTGCTGAAGAAGCTCAAATGCAAGGTCGGCGACATCGTCGGCGAGGGCGTCGAGCTTGCCGAAGTCGAACCTGCGGCCGCGTCATGAGCGATCAGATCCAACTCGTCGAGATGGGGCCGCGCGACGGCCTGCAGAACGAGAAGACGCCGGTCAGCGTCGAGGCGCGCATCGCCTTCGTCGAGGCGCTTGTGGCGGCCGGGCTCAATACCGTCGAGGTCGGCGCCTTCGTGTCGCCGAAGGCGATCCCGCAGATGGCGAGCTCCGACCAGGTGCTGCGCGGCGTCAGCCACATAAAGGGCGCCGAATTCCACGTGCTGGTGCCGAACGAGAAGGGCTATGACGCCGCGCGCGCGGCCGGCGCCGAGGTGGTCTCGGTGTTCGCGGCGGCCTCCGAAGGTTTCTCCCGCGCCAACATCAACTGCTCGGTCGCGGAATCGATCGAGCGCTTCAAGCCGGTGCTGGCGCGCGCCAAGGCCGACGGCGTCAAGGTGCGTGGCTACATCTCCTGCGTGCTCGGCTGTCCGTTCGACGGCGAGATCAAGCCGAAGGCGGTCGCCGACCTCGCGGTGACGCTGTGGGATCTCGGCTGCTACGAGATCTCGCTCGGCGACACCATCGGCGTCGGCACGCCGCTGAAGGCCAAAGAGATGCTGCGTGCGGTCGGTTCTGAGTTGCCGATCGGCAACCTCGCGATGCACTTCCACGACACCTACGGCCAGGCGCTCGCCAATCTCTATGCCGGCATGGAGGAGGGCGTTCGCGTCATCGATGCCGCCGCCGGCGGGCTCGGCGGCTGCCCCTACGCCCCCGGCGCCACCGGCAACGTCGCGACCGAGGACGTCGTCTACATGCTCGAGGGCATGGGCGTGAAGACCGGGATCGATATGGACAGACTGCTGGCCGCGACCAGCGAGATCGCCGGCTTGCTCGGCCGTCCGCCGGTCAGCCGCGTCGCTTCCGCGCTCAACGCGAAGCGCAGGCGGCTCGGCAACTCGTAAATTGTGGGATGCTTGGAGCGATTTCCGTTGCTCGAGGAGCGAAGGCGGAAGCGATACCCATCGCGGCCCGGCCGGCATTGACGGGTATCGGGATTGCAGCCGCCTCAATCTCCGGCGGTCGCGCTCAGAGTTATGCGCTGCGAAGCGCAGATTCAAGGCTCATAGTCGCGCCTCTGGCTTGCGCAGTCTGGGCTCCCGAAGCTGGACACTCAACCCATATGCATGTGGTGCGACAGCGCCTCGCGCTATCGCCGCCCTCCTTGAGGGCGTTTCCTCCCTAGACTTGGGCCGCTTGTTGTTTCGAGCGGCCCTTTTTCTTACGCCGCCGGAGCATTGATCGTCGCGATCACGGCCCTCATATCGGTCGCCAGCTCGCGATAGTGCCCGCCCAACCGCTGGTATAGCTCGCGGTTGCTCCCATCCAGCGTCCTGCTAGCGATGAGCTCGCATTCGTCGGCGAGGATCTCAAATCGTTCCAGCTTTGCTTGGAGAGCAGACATGGCGGGCGTTTCCCTGACACTGTTACTGAGGGAGTTGCGACGCTACTACTCGGACTGCGTCTAACACAGCATAATTATAGGGTAGAACTAAATTCTTCCCGGCAGTGACTTTGACCGATTGATGGGAGCGACTTGTCCGCCGTAGCTCGAACAGCGAAGGCGGAAGCGCCTGAGCGTTTCGAGGCATTCCGGAGGCAAATCGAAGCGCTCGGGCAGGAGGTGAGCAACTGACGATGCGGCGCAGCCGTAATCGGATCGGTCGCGCGCAGCGAAGCCCATCAATTCAGTATCCGCGGCGCAAAGATGGGTAGCGCTTCGCTCCACCCTACGAGCGAGTCCTCTCGCCGGATGGAACCCGTTTTGCGGCGCACACAGCCGGCGTCATCGGCTCGGCTCGGCTCCCGATAAACCCTCCCGAAAGCATTCATGGCTTGGTGACTCAAACGTGCTGAGGTGAGAGGGCTCGCAATTGCTCCAGGTGGATTCTCGCCATGTCCGGACAGATGTCAGCTTCCCGCGGCCGAACGTTTCTGGCCGGAAAGATCGTCTTCAACTTCGGCCGGTCGGCCTTCGACTGCACGGTCCGCCAGCTCACGGAGATGGGCGCTACCGTGGAACTTGAAAGTGTCGTTGGCATTCCCGATCACATTCAACTGTTGCTCGTCGGCAGCAATCAGGTGAAGCCATGCAAACGGCTGTGGCAATCGGACCGCCAGCTCGGCCTGGCTTTTGAAGAGCAAGAGGCCAACGCTGCGGCGCCCGCGCCTGCCGCTCCTGCGCCGGCCGCCATTCCGGAGCGGCGCAGCGGCGACATTCTGCGCGGGCACATGCTGGCGCTGCGCGCGGCGCTCGATCAGATCCCCGTCGGGATCCTGCTGTTGGACGCGGAGCTGAAGGCCCTGTTCATCAACCGCGCGTTTCGGAACATGTGGCGGCTTCCGGACGAGGTGGCCGACCGCAACCCCAGCTTCACCGACCTGATGCATCACGGCTGCAAGACCATGGCCTACGAGCTGCCGGCCGCGCAGCTCGAAGCCTATGTTGCCGAGCGCGTCCGCCTCGTGAGCGTCGGGGACCCAAACCCGATCGATCTCAGGCGCAGCAATGGTGATGTGGTTCGATGTCAGTGCACGCCGCTGCCCGACGGCGGCCGGATGGTGAGCTATACGCCCGTGACCGACATCGTGCGCGCATCCGACAAACTGAAGGTGCTGACCGGCGCGCTCGAGAACGTGGAGGACGGTGTCGTCCTGCTCGACCGCGATCTCAATGCGATCTTCCTCAATCGGCGAATGCGGGAATTCTGGGAGGTGAGCGAGGAGGAGGTCGCGCGGCATCCGGCATATATCACACTGCTCACGCGCAACCGCCGCGCCGTTCCGGCGGGCGCGACCCCGGAGCAGATCAGGGCCTTTCCTGCGAAGCGGATCGCGGAGATCAAGGCAGGCGATCACAAGCGCGACGTGCAGACGCCGGACGGCCGCCATATCAGGATCCATTGCTCGACGATGGCAAACGGCGGTCGCATGCTGACCTTCGTCGACGTGACCGATCTCGTCCGCAACGCACGGCAGCTGGAGGTGCTTGCGACCACCGATCCGCTCACCGGATTGTTCAACCGCAGGCACTTCCTGACAACGCTGGATGCAGAGTGGAGCCGGTTCCAGCGCTACTATCGTTCCGTATCCGTGCTGATGGTCGATATCGATCACTTCAAGAGCATCAATGATCGCTTCGGGCATGCGGTCGGTGACGAGGCCATCAAGGCTGTTGCCGGGATATGCATTCGGGGCAAGCGCAAGTCCGACGTCGTCGGTCGCGTCGGAGGCGAGGAGTTCGCCGTCCTGCTGCCGGAGACCACATTGTCGCGCGCCCGAACCGTCGCCGAGCGCATCCGCAAGCGGGCGGAAGCGTTGACGGTGGGCGCGGATGATCGACCGGTGTCACTCACGGTGAGCATCGGCGTTGCCGAGGCCATCACGAGCATGCCCGGGATAGACGCCCTGATGAAGGCTGCCGACGCAGCACTCTATCAAGCCAAGGAGCGCGGTCGAAATCGCGTTGAGTGCTGGTCGTCTCCGGTGCCGCCGAAGCTGGCGGCGGAGTAGAGGTTGCGAACGTCGTCTCCCCGTCGTCATTCCCGGGGCGTGCGAAGCATGAGCCCGGAATGACGCGTGGATGGGGTGCGGCCTCTGCCACTGGTGCGGACATGGACGACTCTTGCTCGCGACCAACGGGGTCGCCAATTTGCTCGACGTCCGCCTGTGAGCCGTGTTGCCTCGGCACTGAACACGAAATGGAAGCGTGTGACCGTGTGAACCGGCGCGCGTACTCCGGGCATCCGGTTCGCTTCATTACCCCAAATCTCAATTGTTGCGCGACGCTGGGGCCACGATCCGGTTCATCACTGAATGCGGTGGTTATGGGTACCGGCCTTCGCCGGGACGACGCGTGGAAGGAGCGGTATGCTGGCATATTATTCGGTGCCATCGCCCGGCTCGATTGGGTGATCCAGTATGCCGCGGCTTCTCGGCTCAGCAACTGGCCTCTGGAATGCTTGATCACTCGCACGCGCAGGTGATGACGCCGAATACGCTGTTTGACAGTTAAATCCGTGCGCAAGGGCTGTCCCTCAATCCCGTTACCTAAGCAATCCCGTTACTCCAGCGAGCTCGATCACGAGGTGGCAATCTGTCGGCTATGTGGTCAGGCTCGCGCCAAGTTCCCATAAGGACTAATAATACATGGTTGCCCGGCGGCCACGATTGTTGCGATGATGCAACGGTGCCTGAACATTTAACCTTAAAAGCACCCGGTCCGTAGTCGCGCCGCTTTTTAGCCACACCCCGACATGAAAGGATATTCACGTAGCTGAATAGCCAGCGCTCCGACGGCGGGACATTTTTTCGGGTTCCGGCGTTGATGGAGGAAAGAGCGCCGGGAACAGGGTCGCGATGGACGCCAAACCGAACATCAAGGGCAGGCTGCCCAGCCGTCACGTGACGGAAGGGCCCGAGCGCGCTCCGCACCGTTCCTATCTCTACGCGATGGGGCTGACGACAGCCCAGATTCATCAACCCTTTGTCGGCGTTGCTTCATGTTGGAATGAAGCCGCTCCCTGCAACATTTCGCTGATGCGCCAGGCGCAGGCGGTGAAGAAGGGCGTGGCCTCGGCCGGCGGCACGCCGCGCGAGTTCTGCACCATCACCGTCACCGACGGCATCGCGATGGGCCATGACGGCATGCGCTCGTCGCTGCCGTCGCGTGAGTGCATCGCCGATTCGGTCGAGCTGACGGTCCGCGGCCACTCCTATGACGCGCTGGTCGGGCTCGCCGGCTGCGACAAGTCGCTGCCGGGCATGATGATGGCGATGGTCCGCCTCAACGTGCCGTCGATCTTCATCTATGGCGGCTCGATCCTGCCCGGCAACTTCCGCGGCCAGCCGGTCACCGTCCAGGACATGTTCGAGGCAGTCGGCAAGCACTCGGTTGGCGCCATGTCGGACGAGGACCTCGACGAGATCGAGCGGGTGGCGTGCCCGTCGGCCGGCGCTTGCGGCGCCCAGTTCACCGCCAACACCATGGCGACCGTCTCCGAGGCGATTGGCCTTGCGCTCCCGTATTCCGCCGGGGCTCCGGCGCCTTACGAGATCCGCGACTCCTTCTGCGCTGCCGCCGGCGAGAAGGTGATGGAGCTGATCGAGAAAAACATCCGGCCCCGCGACATTGTCACCCGCGAAGCCCTTGAAAATGCTGCGGCCGTGGTTGCAGCCTCAGGTGGTTCGACCAATGCTGCGCTGCACCTGCCGGCGATCGCCCATGAGTGCGGCATTAAATTCAATTTGTTCGACGTTGCCGAAATCTTCAAAAAGACTCCTTACGTCGCGGATTTGAAGCCGGGCGGCCGTTATGTTGCCAAAGACATGTTTGAAGTAGGTGGCATTCCGCTGCTGATGAAGACGCTGCTCGACAATGGCCACATGCACGGGAATTGCCTGACCGTCACTGGCCGAACGATCGCCGAAAACCTCAAAAGCGTGAAATGGAATCCGCACCAGGATGTGGTGCGGCCCGCCGACAATCCGATCACCGTGACGGGTGGGGTTGTCGGGTTAAAGGGTAATCTCGCTCCGGAGGGTGCGATCGTGAAGGTCGCGGGAATGTCCAACCTGAGGTTTACCGGTCCGGCCCGGTGCTTCGACCGCGAGGAAGATGCCTTCGAGGCGGTGCAGAAGCGCACCTACAGGGAAGGCGAGGTGATCGTGATCCGCTATGAGGGGCCGAAGGGCGGTCCCGGCATGCGGGAGATGCTGGCGACCACGGCGGCACTGACCGGGCAGGGGATGGGCGGCAAGATTGCCCTGATCACCGATGGCCGGTTCTCCGGCGCCACCCGTGGCTTCTGCATCGGACATATTGGACCTGAAGCGGCCGTCGGCGGGCCGATCGGGTTGTTGCAAGACGGCGACGTCATCGAGATCGATGCGGTCGCCGGCACCCTTAACGTAAATTTGAGCGACGCCGAACTCGCAAATCGTAAGACCAAATGGGCCCCTCGCGCGACGAACCATACATCTGGTGCGCTGTGGAAGTACGCCGAGCAAGTGGGGCCGGCGGTGGATGGCGCAGTCACCCATCCGGGTGGCGCGTACGAGAAACAGTGTTATGCGGACGTTTAGGCGTACGATATTGGCGTTTGCGTTAGGGGCCATTCCGGTGGCAGGCCCCGGATTCGGATTCGACGGCGCCCCGGTCAACCCACAAGATACGGTTCTTCCTGTGGTTTCCCCGCAGTCCGGGACCGCCGGCGCGCTGAAACGGGCCGCCACCCCAGTGGCGCCTGCGGCGACCTCGCCGACCTCGTCGTTCAGCACGCTGCAGTACCAGGCCGAAGGCGGCCACCCCGTGGCGCAGTGGAAGCTCGGCAAGATGTACGCCGAGGGCGATGGCGTCATCCAGGACGACATGCGCGCCTTCGAGTATTTCAGCCGGATCGCCAATGCGCATGCCGAGGATTCCCCGTCGGCACCGCAGGCCTCGATCGTGGCCAATGCCTTTGTCGCGCTCGGCCGCTACTATTTGAGTGGCATTCCCAATTCCAAGGTGAAGGCGGACACCGAGCGGGCGCGGGAGATGTTCTCCTATGCCGCGTCCTATTTCGGTAATGCCGACGCCCAGTACGACCTTGCCCGGCTCTACCTGAAGACGCCGGACGCCTCGCGCGACGATTTCCGCTATGGCGCGCGATGGCTCGGGCTCGCCGCCCAGAAGGGCCAGCATCAGGCGCAGGCGCTGCTCGGCCAGATGCTGTTCAACGGCGATCGCCTGCCGCCGCAGCGGGCACGCGGCCTGATGTGGCTGACGCTGGCGCGCGACAGCGCGACGCCGGATGAGGCCTGGATCAAGGAAAGCTACAACCGGGCGATCGCCAAGGCGTCCGAGGACGATCGCGCGATGGCGCTGCAGATGCTCGAGCACTGGGTGCAGGGCCGCCGGGATTGATCTTCCGGCCGGCCGGCGGGGTCAGGCGGTCTCGAAATCGAGATCAGCCCAGACCGGGACGTGGTCGGACGGCTTCTCCCAGGCGCGGACATAGCTGTCGATGCCGACGTCGATCAGCCGGTCGCTCGCCTGCGGCGACATCAAGAGATGGTCGATGCGCAGGCCCCAGTTCTTCTGCCAGGCGCCGGCCTGGTAGTCCCAGAAGGTGTACTGGCCCGGCTCGTCATTGACCGCTCGCAGTGCGTCAGTCAGGCCGAGGCCGAGCAGTGACTGGAAGGCCTCGCGGGTTTGAGGCCGAAACAGCGCGTCATCGGCCCAGGCGGCGGGATTGTAGACGTCGCGCGCGGCCGGGATGACGTTGAAGTCGCCGGCCAGGATCAGCGGCTCCTCGGCCTTCAGCCGCTCCTTCGAATACTCAAGAAGCCGCGACATCCACTTGAGCTTGTACGGATATTTGTCGGTATTGGCGGGGTTGCCATTGGGCAGATAAAGGCACGCGACCCGCATCACGCCTTGTTTCAGCGTGACGACGCCTTCGAGGAAGCGGGCATGGGCGTCCTCGTCGTCGCCGGCGAGGCCCGATTTGGTCTCGTCGAACGGCAGTTTCGACAGCAGCGCGACGCCGTTGAAGGTCTTCTGGCCGTGCGTGACGACATTGTACCCGAGCGCCTCGACCTCGAGGCGGGGAAACGCATCATCGACGCATTTGATCTCCTGCAGACAGACGATGTCGGGGGAGCACTCCTTCAGCCAGCTGACCAGAAGTTCGATCCGTTGCCGGACCGAGTTGACGTTCCACGTAGCGATGCGCATGCAAATGACCGGATTGAAGCCGCACTATTTCACTTAGGTGGCATACCATGGGCGGTCCGCCTGTGCTAACTCTCTCCGGAAACAAGGCGCAACAATTGCCGACGGGGGAGTGACGACGCGTTCCGGCTTGCAAGGGAAGCCGGCGGCGCACGTGCAAAACTTATGAAAAAACGCAGTTTGGTTCTGACTGTCGCTGTTCTCGGCATTGCGGCCGGGGCGGCTTATATGACCCGCACTTCATGGATGGGTGGCGGCGCCGCCACCGCGCAAGGGACCCCGCGGCCGCGCGTGGTGTCCGTGGATCTCGCCAAGGCGGAACGCAAATCGGTTCCGGTCGATGTCGATGCCATCGGGCAGGTCACGCCGATCTCCAGCGTGGCACTGAAGTCGCGGCTGGAGACCACCATTGTCGCGGTGCATTTCGAGGACGGCGCCAGGGTCAATGAAGGCGACCTGCTGTTCACCCTCGACGCGCGGCAGATCGACGCGCAGATCGAACAGGCCGAGGGCGTCCTGGCCCGCGACCAGGCCCAGCTCGAGGGCGCGCAGCGCGACCTCCGCCGCTACACCGAGCTGGTCGGCAAGGGTGCGACCACCCAGGTCAACCTCGACAACGCCAAGACCCAGTCCGACGTCTTGATCGGCACCATCAAGGCCGACCGCTTCGCGCTGGAGAATCTCCGCGTCCAGAAGAGCTACACCGTCATCCGCGCACCATTCGCGGGACGGATCAGCGCCGCCAATGTCAAGGTCGGCAACTTCGTCCGCCCCGCCGACACCCAGCCGCTCGCGGTCATCAACCAGATGGCACCGGTCTACGTCACCTTCGCGATTCCGCAGCGGGCGCTGGTCGATCTGCGCGACGCCATGGGGAAGGGCGATTCAAAGGTGATCGCGACCATTCCCGGCCACCAGCGCTCCGAGCGCGGCAAGGTCGCGATGGTCGAGAACGCCGTCGACGCGACCACCGGCATGGTGACCGTGCGCGGCATCATGAACAACGAGAGCGAGACGCTCTGGCCCGGCACCATCGTGCAGACCAAGCTGATCATCCGCAGCGAAGACGCGGTCGTGGTGCCGACGGTCGCGGTGCAGCGCAGCCAGAACGGCAATTTCGTCTTCGTCGTCAAGGACGGCGTCGCCAAGGTCCGGCCGGTCAAGGTCGATCGCACCTTTCAGGGCAGCTCGGTGATCTCGGACGGATTGGCGGGCGATGAAAGCGTCGTCGTCGACGGCCAGCTGCTGCTGTCCGAGGGATCGCGGGTCGAGTTGCGGGCGCGCAAGGCCGGAGCCTGACCGATGACGCTCTCCGAGCTTTGCATCCGCCGCCCGGTCATGACGACGCTGATCACGGCGTCGATCATCGCATTCGGCGTGTTCGGCTTCCGCCTGCTGCCGGTCTCGGCGCTGCCCAAGGTGGACTTCCCGACCATCGCGGTGACCGCGACCTTGCCCGGCGCCAGCGCCGACACCATGGCGGCCTCGGTCGCCGGCATCATCGAGCGCCAGCTCTCGACCATTGCCGGCATCTCCTCGATGTCCTCGAACTCCTCGCAGGGCACGAGCGTCATCACCATCCAGTTCGACCTCAACCGCAACATCGATGCCGCCGCGCTCGACGTGCAGACCGCGTTGACGATCGCGCAGCGCCGGCTGCCGATCGAGATGACGATCCCGCCGAGCTTCCGGAAGGTGAACCCGGCGGACTTCCCGGTGCTGTTCGTCTCGCTCGGCTCGGCGACGCTGCCGCTGTCGAGCGTCAATGAGTATGGCGACATCACGATCGGGCAGGCGCTGTCGCAGCTGCCGGGCGTCGCCCAGGTCTTGATCTACGGCGCGCAGAAATTCGCGATCCGCGTCCAGGCCGATCCGCAGGCCGCCGCCGCGCGCGGCGTCTCGATGGAGGATATCCGCGCCGCGGTGTCGCGCGCCAATTCGTCGACGCCGGTCGGTACCTTGAACGGCCCCAAGCAGGACGTGGCACTGCAGGCCTCCGGCCAGATGGACAAGGCGGCCGACTACCGCCAGATCTATGTCGCCTGGCGCAACGGCTCGCCGGTCCGGCTCGACGAGATCGCCAAGGTCTATGACAGCGTCGAGAACGACAAGATCGCGACCTGGATGAACGACGAGCGGGCGATCGTGCTCGCGATCCAGAAGCAGCCCGACGCCAACACCGTGGCGGTGGTCGACGCCGTGCTGGCCAAGCTGCCGTCGCTGCGCGCCGCCATTCCGCCCTCGGTGACCATGCAGGTCATGATGGACCGCTCGGTCTCGATCCGCCAGGCGGTCAGCGACGTCGAGGAGACCCTGCTGATCGCGATCGGGCTCGTGATCCTCGTGATCTTCCTGTTCCTGCGCTCGGCCTCTGCGACCTTCATCCCGGCGTTGGCGGTACCGATCTCGCTGTTCGGCACCTGCGCGGCGATGTACGCGCTGGACTACTCCATCAACAACATGACGCTGCTGGCGCTGACGCTCTCGGTCGGCTTCGTGGTCGACGACGCCATCGTCATGCTGGAGAACATCGTCCGCCATATCGAGCACGGCATGAAGCCGTTCGAGGCGGCGCTGAAGGGCGCCCGCGAGATCGGCTTCACCATCATCTCGATCACCTTCTCGCTGATCGCCGTGTTCATCCCGGTGCTCTTGATGGGCGGTATCGTCGGCCGCGTGTTCCGCGAGTTCGCGGTGACGATCTCGGTTGCGATCATCGTCTCCGGCTTCGTGTCGCTGACCCTGACGCCGATGCTGTGCGCCCGCGTGCTGCGCGCGCATGACGCGACCAAGCGGCCGAACATCGTGCTGCGGGCGTTCGAGGCGATGTTCGAGGCCTGGCTGCGCGCCTATGAATGGGCGCTCGACTGGGTGCTGGCCAAGAAGGCGCTGATGCTGGTGGTGACGCTCGCGACGCTCGGCGGTACCGTCTATCTCTACATGATCGTGCCGAAGGGCTTCTTCCCGCAGGAGGACACCGGCTTCCTGATCGGCGTGACGGAGGCCGCGACCGACACCTCGTTCGAGGCGATGAAGGTGCGCCAGCAGGCGTTGGTGGAGGTGATGCGGACCGATCCAGCGGTGGATTACATCAACTCCACCGTCGGCTCAGGCGGTCCCAATCCGACCACCAATTACGGTCGGTTGTTCATCGCACTGAAGCCGCAGAAGACCCGCGACAACGCCACCGTGGTGATCGGCCGGCTCCGTCAGAAGGCACGCGAGATTCCGGGCATGCAGGCGTTCTTCCAGAGCGTCCAGAACCTCAACATCGGCGGCCGGATCTCCAAGAGCCAGTATCAGTATGTGATGCAGAGCGGCGACACCGAGTCGCTGTACCGGCTGGCGCCCGAGATGCGCGACAAGATCGAGAAGATCCCAGGACTCCTCGACGTCACCACCGACCTCTACATCAAGAACCCGCAGATGACGGTCGACATCGACCGCGAGAAGGCGGCGGTCTACGGCGTCACCGTCGACCAGGTCCGCAACCAGCTCTACAACGCCTACGGCGCGCGGCAGGTCGGCACCATCTACATGCCGTCGAACGACTACCAGATTATCCTGGAGGTGCAGCCGCAGTTTCGCGTCGATCCGTCCGATCTGTCGAAGCTCTACATGAAGACCGCGAATGGCCAGACCATCCCGCTGGATGCGGTTGCGAGGTTGGTGCCGACGGTCGGACCGCTGCAGATCAACCACCAGGGCCAGCAGCCGGCGGTGACGATCTCGTTCAACCTCGCGCCGGGCTATTCGCTCGGCTACGCGGTCGACAAGATCACCGAGCTCGAGCAGAACGCGAACCTGCCGCCGACGATCGCGACCGGCTTCTCCGGCACCGCGCAGGTGTTCCAGGATTCGCTGCGCGGGCAGGGCGTGCTGATCCTCGCCGCGGTGTTCGCGGCCTTCGTGATCCTCGGCATTCTCTATGAGAGCTTCATCCATCCGATCACGATCATTTCCGGTCTGCCGTCGGCCGGCATCGGCGCGATCCTGACGCTGATGATGTTCGGGATGGAGCTGTCGGTCATCGCGATGATCGGCATCGTGATGCTGGTCGGCATCGTCAAGAAGAACGCGATCATGATGGTCGACTTCGCGCTGGAGCGCCGCCGCGTCGGCCTCAGCGCCGAGCACGCGATCCGCGAGGCGGCACTGCTGCGCTTCCGCCCGATCATGATGACGACGTTCGCGGCGATCTTCGGCACGCTGCCGATCGCGCTTGGCGCGGGTGCCGGCGCCGAACTGCGTCAGCCGCTCGGCGTCGCCGTGGTCGGCGGCCTCTGCGTGTCGCAATTGCTGACGCTGTTCATCACGCCCGTGATCTACATCTATCTCGACCGCATCGACCGCAGGCTGCGGCGCAAGCTCGATCCCCATGCGGAGACAGGCGGCGACGTCGAGCGGCCGCAGGTGGTCGCGGCGGAATAGCCGAGCGTTCGGCGCGAGCCGGAAACCGGCTCGCCGGGAGAAACCGCTTGGGATCGCGAAGCGTTAGATCGAGAAGCTGGTGCCGCAGCCGCAGGAGGCGGTGGCGTTCGGATTGACGACGCGGAACGAGGCGCCGATCAGGTCGTCGACGAAATCGACTTCGGAGCCCGCGAGGAACGGGACCGAGGCCGGATCGATCAGCACCACCGCGCTGTCGCGCTCGATCACGAGGTCGTCATCGGCCTGGGTGCGCTCGACGTCGAACTTGTACTGGAAACCGGAGCAGCCGCCGCCCTCGACCGAAATGCGCAGCTTGGCGCCTTCGCCTTCCTTGCTGAGGATCTGCCCGATCCGGCGGGCGGCCCGTTCGCTGACGGTGATGGCAGCAGTCATGTCGGTCTCCGAAACCCTATTTGAGCATGATCTGATCCGGATCAGGCCCGGCGTCATCCCCAATTCATTTGGTCGGCCGCCTTAGTCATAGTTAAGTGCGTCGGACCATGGAATCAAATGGATAAGGACTAAAATACAGTGTCGGTCGGAATGGCTGCCCCCCGCGCGCCTTATGCCTGCGACCCCGATCGCAGCCGCGGCCGGCTGGTCGCGGAGCCGCCGAGCCGGACCCGGAGCCCGTTCCGGCGCGACTGCGACCGGGTGATCCATTCCACCGCGTTCCGCCGCCTCAAGCACAAGACGCAGGTCTTCGTCTTCCACGAGGGCGATCACTACCGCACTAGGCTGACCCATTCGCTGGAGGTCGCGCAGATCGCCCGGGCGCTGGCGCGCCAGCTCGGGGTCGACGAGGATCTGACCGAGACGCTGGCGCTGGCGCATGACCTCGGCCATCCGCCGTTCGGCCATGCCGGCGAGCGGGCGCTCGACGAATGCCTGAGGGATGACGGCGGCTTCGACCATAATGCGCAGGCGCTGCGGGTCGTCACCTCGCTGGAGCATCGCTACCCCGAATTCGGCGGGCTGAACCTGACCTGGGAATCGCTCGAAGGGATCGTCAAGCACAACGGTCCGCTGACCGAGCGCAACGGCGCACCGGCCGGCCGCTACCTGGAGAGTGGAATCCCGATCGGAATTGCCGACTACAACAAGGGCCACGACCTCGAGCTCTGGAGCTATGCCTCGCTCGAGGCGCAGATCGCGGCCTTCGCCGACGACATCGCCTACGACGCGCACGATATCGATGACGGCCTGCGTGCCGGCCTGTTCGCGGTCGACGACCTCAAGGAGATGCCGCTGACCGCTGAGATCATCGCCGAGATCGACCGCCACTATCCCGGGCTCGACGAGGTCCGGCGCGGGGCCGAACTGGTGCGTGAGCTGATCTCACACTTCATCAGCGCGGTCTTCAACGAAGCGAGCCGGCGCCTCGCGGCCGCGCAGCCGCAATCGGCGCACGACGTGCGCCACCACAACACCCCGCTGATCGCGTTTCCCTCCGAGGTGGCGGAGCAGGAGGCGGCGATCAAGGCGTTCCTGTTCCGGCGGATGTATCGCCACAAGCGGGTGATGCTGGTGATGGGGGAGGCGGAGGAGGTGGTCCGCAATCTGTTCGAGCGCTACCAGCAATCGCCCGAAGACCTGCCGGCAGAATGGATCGAGGGCAGCGTGCAGGAGACCGGGAGCGCTCGGAACAGGCGGATCGGCAATTTCATTGCCGGGATGACCGACCGTTTCGCCCTGATCGAGCATCAAAGGCTTTTTGACTCGACCCCGGATTTGCGTTAGCGCCCTGCCATGGCCGACACCACTGCTTCACCACACCTTTTTGCCGACATGTTGACGCGCGTGCACGCGATCTGTGCCGCTGTCGCTGCCGAGGACAATTGGCCCGCCGGCATCGACCTGTCCCGTGTCGTGGTGGAGCCGCCGCGCGACGCCAGCCATGGCGACATGGCGACCAATGCCGCGATGGTGCTCGCCAAGGACGCCAAGGCCAAGCCGCGCGAGCTTGCCGACAAGATCGCCGAGCGGTTGCGCGCCGACGCGCTGGTGGCCTCCGTCGATGTCGCCGGGCCCGGCTTCATCAACCTGACCTTGAAGCCGCAGGTCTGGGCGGACGCGCTGCGCGCCGTGCTGGCCGCCGGCTCGGCTTACGGGCGCAGCGATGTCGGCAAGGCCGAGAAGGTCAATGTCGAATACGTCTCGGCCAACCCGACCGGGCCGATGCATGTCGGCCATTGCCGCGGCGCCGTGTTCGGCGATGCGCTGTGCAGCCTGCTGCAATTCGCCGGCTTCGACGTCTGCCGCGAATATTACATCAACGACGCCGGCGCCCAGGTCGACGTGCTCGCGCGTTCGGCGTTCCTGCGCTACCGCGAGGCGCTGGGCCAGGACATCGGCGCGATCCCGGAAGGGCTCTATCCCGGTGACTACCTCGTGCCGGTCGGCGAGGCGCTCGCCGGGGAATACGGCGAGAAGCTGCTCGACATGGAGGAAGCCGCGTGGCTGCCGATCGTGCGCGACAAGGCGATCGCGATGATGATGGAGATGATCAAGGGCGATCTCGCCGCGCTCAACATCCATCACGACGTGTTCTTCTCCGAGCGCTCGCTGATCACGTCAGGCAACAACAAGGTCGCCGAGACGATCGATTTCCTACGCGCCAAGGGCGACATCTACGAGGGCCGTTTGCCGCCGCCGAAGGGCAAACCGGTCGAGGACTACGAGGATCGCGAGCAGTCGCTGTTCCGCGCCACCGCCTATGGCGACGACGTCGATCGACCGCTGATCAAGTCGGATGGCTCCTACACCTACTTCGCATCCGATATCGCCAACCATCGCTACAAGTTCGAGCGTGGCTTCACCAATCTGATCGACGTATTCGGCGCCGATCATGGCGGCTACATCAAGCGCATGCAGGCCGCCGTGAAGGCGGTGACAGCGGGCAAGGCTGTGCTCGACGTCAAGATCGTGCAGCTCGTGAAGCTGCTGCGCGACGGCGAGCCGGTGAAGATGTCGAAGCGGTCCGGCGAATTCGTCACGCTGCGCGAGGTGGTCGACGAGGTCGGCTCCGACGCTGTCCGATTCATGATGCTGTTCCGCAAGAACGACGCGGTGCTCGATTTCGACCTCGCCAAGGTGATCGAGCAGTCAAAGGACAACGCGGTCTTCTACGTCCAGTACGGCCACGCCCGCGGCCATTCGATCTTCCGCAACGCGCGAGAGGAAGCGGTTCCCGATCTGCCCGCGACCGATGAGGCCCGGCTGGCCTATCTCCGTAATGCTACGGTCGAGCGGCTGACCGACCCCGCCGAGCTCGAGCTGCTCAAGCGGCTTGCGCTTTATCCGCGGATGATCGAGGCTGCGGCGGTGGCACATGAGCCGCACCGAATCGCTTTTTATCTCTATGATTTGGCCAGTGAATTTCATGCGCTTTGGACCAAGGGGCGCGATTTGCCCTATTTACGCTTCATTATCAATAATGATGCAGAGATCACGAGGGCGCGACTGGCAATGGTTCAGGGCGTCGTCTCGGTTCTGGCATCGGGCTTAGCCGTTCTAGGCGTCCACGCTCCGACCGAGATGCGGTAGGCAGGGGCATTAGGCCCTCACGAGTGGGGATTTGTGAGGGCATCTGGCAGAGGCCAACTCGTACGGACCGGCTGTGCCGGCGATCTTGGCGCTGTCCCGAAGGGGATGCATCATCACAATGGCTGATCGATATCAGGACCGACATTTTCCCGCCGACACGGCTTCCAAGGCCGACAGCGATCCGCTTGCCGAACTGGCACGGCTGATCGGCCAGACGGATCCCTTCGGCTCCGCCAACAAGCCGCCGCCGCGTCCGCTGCAGTCGCGCGCCAACGCGCGGCCGCAACAATACGAGCCGCAGGCCGAGGACGAGGATGCGCGGCCCGCGGGCCCGCCGCCCTGGATGCAGCGCGCGCGGCAGGAGGCTGTCGCTGCGCCTCCCGTGCAGAACATCGAAGACGAAGAGCCCGAGCAGGACTACCAGCCGAAGCCGGTGCATCCGTTGCATCGCTATGCGGCCCAGCAGGCGCAGCCCGCGCCTGCGCCGGTGGCGCAATATCGGCCGGTCGAGGCGCCTCGACAGCCGGAGGCTTTTGACGAGGAGCCGCACTATCAGAGTGGCGGTCAGAGTCAGGATCCGTCGCGCTATGACGACGCGCTCTACGGCCAACTGGAAGCCGGCGAGCAGGACCTGCAGCGCGATCCCGCCTATCCGGACGATCCCTATGCCTATGAGGAGGCCTACGAGGAAGAACCTGAGCCCCGCCGGCGGCGCAGCGGCTTGATAACGGTCGCCGCGGTGCTGGCGCTTGGCGTGTTCGGCGTCGGTGGCGCGTACGCCTACCGGACCTATGTCGGTTCGCCCCGCAGCGGTGAGCCCCCGATCATCAAGGCTGACAACACGCCGACCAAGGTGATCCCGGCCCAGGCCGACGCGCCGGCCAAGACGCCGGACCGCATGGCGACGGGCGACGGCACCGAGAAGATCGTGTCGCGCGAAGAGACGCCGGTCGACGTCAATTCGAAGACCGCCGGACCGCGCGTCGTGTTTCCGCCGCTGAACGCCAATGCGAATCCACCGCCGCCCGCCAGCGTGCAGACGGCACAGCCGGCGCCGGCGCCGATCACCGCGAACGGCACCTTGCCGAACAACGAGCCGCGCAAGGTCCGCACGCTCTCGGTCAAGGGCGATACGCCCGATGGCACGCAGGCGACCTCGGCCGTGCCGGCGAAACCTCCGGCGGCGGCCAAGCCTCCGGCGTCGCGCGGCAACCCGGCTGCGGCCAATGCCAGCGTCAACTCGCCAATGTCGCTTGTTCCCGGCCAGGCTGAGGCGGCTCCGGCCGCGCCTCCGACCCGGGTGGCCTCGACCTCGGCGGCTCCGGTTGGGGGCGGCGGGTATCTGGTCCAGGTCTCCTCGCAGAAGAACGAGGCGGACGCGCAGGCGTCCTATCGGACGCTGCAAGGCAAGTATCGCAACGTGCTCGGTTCGCAGCCTCTGGTGGTGAAGCGCGTCGATCTCGGCGAGAAGGGCGTCTACTACCGCGCCTTTGCCGGCCCGTTCGCGTCCTCAGAAGAGGCGAGCCAAGTGTGCAAGAGCCTGATGTCGGCGGGTGGGCCGCAGTGCCTCATCCAAAGAAATTAAAGGCCGTTTCCTTGACCCGTGAGCTGCATACGGCCTAATCGGCCGAATGACGAACCGCGCATTCATCACGGGCATATCCGGGCTGATCCTCAAGGACGCCGAACGCGAGTTCATTCGCACCGAGCGGCCATGGGGCTTCATCCTGTTCAAGCGCAACATCGAGAGTCCTGCCCAAGTGGCGGCTCTTGTTGGGGAACTCCGGTCCGCAATCGGCGTCGCCGATGCCCCGGTCCTGATCGACCAGGAAGGCGGGCGGGTGCAGCGGCTCGGCCCGCCGCATTGGCCGGCCTATCCGCCGGGCGCGAGCTTTGGGGCGCTCTACGACATCGATCCGAAGCTGGGGCTTGCGGCAGCCCGGCTCAGCTCACGGCTGATTGCGGCCGATCTGATTGATCTCGGAATCACCGTCGATTGCCTGCCCTTGGCCGACATTCCGGTGGCCGGGGCGGATGCGGTGATCGGCAATCGGGCCTATGGAACCGAGCCGGACAAGGTCGCGGCGATCGCCCGCGCGGTCACGGATGGGCTGGAACAGGGCGGGGTCCTGCCGGTTCTCAAGCATATTCCCGGCCATGGCCGGGCCACGGCGGACAGCCATTTCCGCCTTCCGACCGTTGATACCGCCAAGGCCGAGCTGGAACGGACCGATTTTGCCGCGTTCCAGCCGCTTGCGGATCTGCCGATGGCCATGACTGCACATGTTGTGTTTAGCGCGCTCGACCCCGTCCATCCGGCGACGACTTCTGCGACAATCATCGAACAGGTGATTCGCGGCCTGATCGGGTTCCAGGGTTTGTTGATGAGTGATGACGTGTCGATGAATGCGCTGGCCGGATCGATTGCCGAGCGGACCCGCGCCATCGTCACCGCCGGTTGCGACATTGTTCTGCACTGCAACGGCAACATTGACGAGATGCGCGAGGTCGCACGCGAAACGCCGGAACTGACCGGCAAGGCGCTTGAGCGCGCCAAGGCGACGCTCGCCGCGCGCAAGCCGCCTCAGCCGCTCGACCGGCTGGCGGCACGGGCTGAACTGGATGCGTTGTTGGATCAGGTAGGGACGGCATGACCGCTGAAATTCTTTCGTTTGATACCGGGCGGCCGGCCGACCTCGCCGAGGGTGAACCGGCGCTGGTGGTCGACGTCGAGGGCTATGAGGGCCCGCTCGACCTGCTGTTGACGCTGGCGCGGCAGCAGAAGGTCGACCTGTCGAAGATCTCGATTCTCGCGCTCGCCGACCAATACCTTTCCTTCATCGAGGCAGCGCGCAAGATTCGCCTCGAGCTTGCGGCCGACTATCTGGTGATGGCGGCGTGGCTGGCGTTCCTGAAGTCGCGGCTCCTGCTGCCCGAGCCGCCGAGCGCGGAGGGGCCGAGCGCCGAGGAAATGGCGACCGCGCTCGCCAACCGGCTGCGCCGGCTGGAGGCGATCCGCGAGGCGGCGAACCGGCTGATGAACCGGCCCCAGTTCCAGCGCGATATCTTTCCGCGCGGTAATCCGGAATCGATCGCCGAGATCAAGCATCCGAAGTTCACCGCAACGCTGTACGACCTGCTGTCGGCCTATGCCACGCAGCGCCAGTCGCGCGTGCTGACCTCGGTGCATCTGGCCAAGCGGACGGTGTGGTCGCTGGCCGAAGCGCGCGCCTCGCTGGAGCGGCTGGTCGGCATCGCCGAGGACTGGAGCTGCCTCGACGAGTACCTGATGAATTACGTCGCCGATCCCACGCAGAAAGCAACGGTGTTCGCATCGAGCTTCGCTGCCGCCCTCGAGCTGGTTCGCGAGGGCGAGATGGAGATCAACCAGAAGCAGGCGTTCGCGCCGATCTATTTCCGAAAGCGTCAAGCGCAAGCCGCAATGGCAGCGCCGGACCTGTCGGTTGAGTAAGTGGAAGAAGGAGAGCAAGCCCATGGCAAGCTTGGCGGAAGTGCGCAGAGAAGAGCCCGAGGAGGAGGTTTCTCCTATGGATCCGGTGGCGCGTCCTGAGGAATTGCGGCTCCTTGAAGCCCTGTTGTTTGCATCGGCCGAGCCGATCGATCAGGCAACGCTGGCAAAGCGGATGCCCGACGGCGTCGACGTCAAGGCGGCGCTCGCGCAGCTGCAGGCGGAATACGCGCCGCGCGGCGTCAACCTGGTGCGTGTCGCCAACAAGTGGACGTTCCGCACCGCCGGCGATCTGTCGTGGCTGATGACGCGCGAGAGCACCGAGACGCGGAAGCTGTCGCGTGCCGCGATCGAGGTGCTGGCGATCGTTGCCTATCACCAGCCGGTGACACGCGCCGAGATCGAAGAGATTCGCGGCGTGGTCACGTCGAAGGGCACGATCGATGTGCTGCTCGAGACCGGCTGGATCCGCCCGCGCGGCCGCCGCAAGACGCCGGGCCGACCGCTCACCTTCGGAACCACCGACGCGTTCCTGTCGCAGTTCAGCCTGGAAGCGCTCGGCGACCTGCCGGGGCTCGAGGAGCTGAAGGGCACGGGTCTGCTCGACTCGCGTCTGCCGACCGGATTTTCCGTTCCGTCGCCGTCGGATGACGCGACGCTGCGGGAGGACGAGGAGCCGCTCGAGCCGGGTGATACGCTGGAACTGCTGCTGGCGCCGGCCGTCGAGCCGGAAGCCGAGGAACCGAAAGCCGACGCAGAAACGACTGATGAGGTTGGGACTGCCGAGGTTGGGACTGCCGAGGTCGAAGCGACCGCCCAGGCGGAGGTCGAGGCGGACGTTGCCTCTGACGCGGATGCGGCCGAACCTGACGCCGGCGAGCCGGAAGACCGCGCCGACCACGCCGGTGATGACGCCGACACCGAGGACAAGGGCGAATAAGCCTGAATATTCCCGGTTAAGCCTAGCAATATTACGTAGCCGCGACAGCGATTTGCCGCGGCCGAGGTCCTTGTTTTTGACACCCCGCGGGCCTACCTTCCGGCAAAGTTCAGGCCGGTCCGCCGGCCATTTCTGGAGGGTTGCAGGATGGGTTCGTTGAGCATTTGGCACTGGATCGTCGTGATCGCAGTGGTCCTGCTGCTGTTCGGACGCGGCAAGATTTCTGATCTGATGGGTGACGTTGCCCAGGGCATCAAGGCCTTCAAGAAGGGCATGCAGGACGACGACAAGGTCGCCGAGAAGACCGAGCCCACCAAATCGATCGATCACAATGCGGCGCCGTCGGCCGCGCGCCAGGACGTCGGCAGCAAAGCCGTCTAACGCGCTTGTACTGACGCATATTTCGACGTTTTTTCTTGCGCGAAACGGTGACGCCGTCGCAGAGACGCGCTATGGACGCCGATTGAGAAAAGGCGCCGGCAGCCCCAGATCCTGTTGGGAGCGATGGGGCCGATGGCGGCGCGCTAGGCGGAAGAATTCATGTTCGATATCGGGTGGAGTGAACTGGTCGTCATCGCGGTCGTCGCGCTGATCGCCATCGGCCCGAAAGAACTGCCGGGCGTGCTGCGCATGGTCGGGCAATGGATGGGCAAGGCCCGCAAGATGGCCTCCGAATTCCAGGGCCAGTTCCAGGAAGCCATGCGCGAAGCCGAGATGGCCGACCTCAAAAAGAGCTTTGACGAGGTCAGGGAGGCCGCGACCGGCATCACCAGCGGCAACATCATGACGTCGCTGCAGAAGGACGTCAGCGACGCCCTGCAGATCGACAAGCCGGTCGATGCACAGGTCGCGTCCGCAGTCGACGCACCGGTGACGCCCACCACTCCTGCCGAGCCGACGCCGGAAACCTTCGTCGAGGCCGAGGCGCATGCGGCCGCGGGCGAGCCGCTTGCGATCACCAATGAGGTGAAGGGTGAGCCGGCGCCGCAGGACGTGACGCCGGCGCAGCCCGAAGTGCTCAAGGACGCGAGGGCGTCATGAGCGCCGAAGACATCGAGGCCAGCAAGGCCCCCTTGATGGATCACCTGATCGAGCTACGCTCGCGGCTGATCAAGGCGCTGCTCGGCTTCGGCGTGGCCTTCATTATCTGCTTCTTCTTCGCCAAGCAGATCTACAACGTGCTGGTCTGGCCATTCGTCTGGATCGCGGGGCCGGAGAATTCGAAATTCATCTACACCGCGCTGCTGGAATATTTCATCACCCAACTGAAGCTTGCGCTGTTCGGCGCGGGCTTCATCTCGTTTCCGATCGTCGCCACCCAGATCTACAAATTCGTCGCGCCCGGTCTCTACCGGCATGAGCGCAACGCGTTCCTGCCGTACCTGATCGCCACTCCAGTGTTCTTCGTGATGGGCGCGGCGCTGGTCTATTTCGTCGTGCTGCCGATGCTGGTGCGATTCTCGCTCGGCATGCAGCAGGCCGGCGGCGCGGAGACCGCGCAGATCCAGCTGCTGCCCAAGGTCGGCGAATATCTGTCGCTGATGATGTCGCTGATCTTCGCCTTCGGCATCGCATTCCAGCTGCCCGTGATCCTGACGCTGCTCGGCCGCATCGGCATCGTCACCTCGAAGATGCTGAAGGAGAAGCGGCGCTACTTCATCGTGATCGCCTTCATCATCGCCGCCGTGCTGACGCCGCCCGACGTGCTGAGCCAGGCCTCGCTCGCGATCCCGCTGCTCGCCCTCTACGAGGGCGCCATCATCGCGGTCCGGATCGTGGAAAAGAAGGCCGCGACCTCGAATGCCTCGTCCGGGGCGCCGTCGGCGACCAATCCCGCCGAATAAAGTGATTTCGCCTCACACTCGGCGTCATACCCCGCGAAAGCGGGGTCTCCAGTACGCCGCGGCCTCTCGGTGACACGCCGACGTCTCTGGAATGCTGGATCGCCCGCCTTCGCGGGCGATGACAGTTGTGCTAGTTGAGGCACGCCGCAAAACGTTGACATACAACGTCATCTGCCTGAGCGACGTTAGGACCCTGACTGCCATGCACGACATCAAAGCGATCCGCGACAACCCGACAGCCTTCGACGCCGGCCTGAAGCGCCGCGGGTTAGAGGCCCTGTCGCCGTCGCTGCTGGCGATCGACGAGAAGCGGCGTGCGGCGATCCTGGCGTCCGAGCAGGCCCAGGCGCGGCGCAATGCGGCCTCGAAGGAGATCGGCGAGGCCAAGAAGGCAAAGGACGAGGCGCGGGCGGCCACGCTGATGGCTGAAGTCGCCGAGCTGAAGACCACGATGCCGGAGCTCGAGCTGGCGGCGAAGACGGCCGATGAACAGCTGATCAAAGAGCTGTCGTCGATTCCGAACCTGCCGCTCGACGAGGTGCCCGACGGCACCGACGAGCACGGCAACGTCCAGCACCATGTGTACGGCAAGAAGCGCGACTACGGCTTTGCGCCGAAGCTGCATGACGATCTCGGCACCGCGCTGGGCGACATGGATTTCGAGGCGGCGGCGAAACTGTCCGGCGCACGCTTCGTCGTGCTGAAGAAAGGGCTGGCTCGGCTCGAGCGTGCGATCGGGCAGTTCATGCTCGATTTGCACACCGGCGAGCACGGCTACACCGAGATCAATCCGCCGCTGCTGGTGCGCGACGCCGTGATGTTCGGCACCGGTCAATTGCCGAAATTCGAGGACGACCAGTTCTGGGCGATCAAGGGCGAATTGCTCTCGGCACCGAATGCCGATCTGCGCGGCGAGCGCCTCGGCCTGATCCCGACCGCTGAAGTATCGCTGACCAACCTCGCGCGCGAATCCATCCTCGACGAGAAGGAGCTGCCGATGCGGCTCACCGCGCTGACGCCGTGCTTCCGCGCCGAGGCCGGCGCGGCGGGACGCGACACGCGCGGCATGATCCGCCAGCACCAGTTCACAAAGGTCGAGCTGGTGTCGATCACGACGCCGGAAGCCAGCAAGGATGAGCTGGAGCGCATGCTGTCCTGCGCCGAGCAGGTGCTGCAGAAGCTCGACCTGCATTATCGCGTGATGACGCTGTGCGCCGGCGACATGGGCTTCTCCGCGCAGAAGACCTACGACATCGAGGTGTGGATGCCGGGGCAGGGTGACGGCGGCGCCTATCGCGAGATTTCGAGCTGCTCGGTATGCGGCGATTTCCAGGCCCGCCGCATGGACGCGCGCTATCGCGGCCCCGACGGCAAGCCGCGCTTCGTGCATACGCTAAACGGCTCCGGCACGGCGGTCGGGCGCGCCCTGATCGCTGTGATGGAGACCTATCAGCAGAAGGATGGTTCGATCGCGGTGCCCGATGTGCTGCAGCCCTATATGGGCGGGCTCAAGGTCATCGAGCACGGCATGTGAGGCGAGGGCCAGTGTGATGCCGCTGCACCGTGACATCCACTGGCTAGGTCGACAATGGGCCGTCACGGGCCACGGTCTGCAGCTGATCAATCAGAAGCAGATGGGCTATTACGACATCGAGGCCGCGCGCCTGTGGGACGCGCGCGTGACCGAGGTGCAATCGAAGGCCTGGATCGACAGGCCCGACTTCGACAAGGCGCTGGAGATCGCGCGCGGCAAGTTCGCCCAGATGGCGCCGGCCGATCTGCCGCCACCGCCGCCACCGCCGGTCCGGGCGACGCCGCCGGCCGCGCCGCGCGCTCCGCTTGACGCGGCATCGGTGCCCTCGATCGAGGAGCTGCTGGCCAGGCTGAAATCGAAATCGGCTGCGACGGCGTCGGTCGCAAAACCGGCCGAGGCGCTCGCTCCCGTGCCGACCAAACCCGAACCGCTCAGGGTTGAGCCTCGGAAGGTCGAGCCGGCACGGTCCGAGCTCCCCCAAGCGGCTTCAGTCGCCCCCGAACCGTCCAGGGCTGAGCCTCGCGCGTTTGAAGCTCCGAAGGCCGAGTCGCTCACGACCGCATCCGCCAAAGCCGATCCCATGAAGGCCGATTGGGTCACGGCCGATCCCATCAAGTCCGAGCTCCCCACATCGGAGCTTCCGAAGCCCCCCCAGCCTGAGCCTCGCCAAACCGCACCAATTGCTCTTGAGCCGGCCAGGCCGGAAGCTCGGAGGGTTGAGCCGCCCAAGGTTGAAGCTCTCAAATCTGAAGCTCCCAAGGTTGAAGCAGAGCTTGAGCCTGCCAAGCCCGGGCCTCCAACGTCAGAAGCTGTCACGTCCCGGGGGCTCGGGGCCGAACTGCGTCAGACCCCACGGGTCAAAATGCCGGAGGCGCCGCGGCCAACGCCCGTGATCGCGGTTGTTCGGCGGCCGGCCAGAGCGGCCTGGCCGGTGTTCGAGCGCAAGATCGCCGGCAGCGCGCGATTTGTCCGTCCATGGCGCGTGACGTCGGCACGATGGCGCGGGCCATCGCCAGGTTTGCCTCCGCGGCCCTAGCCGGTTAAGACGGCAATCAACTCAAGAAACCGCAGCGTAAGATACCCGCGCCGAATCGGAACAAAAGGCACTTTGACGGATGCGAATTCTCTGCACCAATGATGACGGCATCCATGCTCCAGGCCTGCAGGTCGTCGAGCAGATCGCACGCGCGTTGTCCGACGACGTCTGGATCGTTGCCCCCGAGCTCGATCAGTCCGGCGTCTCGCATTCGCTGTCGCTCAACGATCCGCTGCGTCTGCGCGAAGTCAGCCCGCGTCACTTCGCGGTGCGCGGCACGCCGACCGATTGCGTCATCATGGGTGCGCGGCACATTCTCGGAGACAAGCTGCCGGATCTCGTGCTGAGCGGCGTCAACAAGGGCCGCAACGTCGCCGAGGACGTGGTCTATTCCGGCACCATCGCCGGCGCGCTGGAAGGCACTATTCTGGGCTTTCCGTCATTCGCGCTGTCGCAGGAATTCTCGATCGAGACGCGCAACGCGCCGCTGTGGGACACCGCGCTGAGATTCGGGCCCGACATCATCCGCAAGGTGATCGGCGCCGGCGTCCCCAGGAACACCGTCATCAACGTCAACTTCCCGTCCTGCATGCCCGATGACGTGAAAGGCATCCGGATCACGCGGCAGGGCAAACGCAATCAGGGTTTCCTGAAGATCGATCGCCGTCACGACGGACGCGGCAATCCGTATTTCTGGATCGGCTTCGAGCGCGCGGCGATGATGGATGCGCCGGCCGAAGGCACCGATCTCGCCGCGCTTGCGGCGCGCTACGTCTCGGTCACACCGCTGCGGCTCGACCGCACCGATGAAGCATTTTCGGAAACGCTGATTGATACGCTGAAGTAATCCTCGGGGAATCTGTAGCCCGGATGGAGCGAAGCGAAATCCGGGACCCGTGTTGTGAAGTCCCCGGATTACGCTTCGCTCCATCCGCGCTACGCGCGCAACTTGCCGTTAAACCGGCGCGCCCTTCATCGCGCTGGAGATCACTTGGGCCAGCGTTTCCAGCTGGAAGGGCTTTTGCAGAGCCGGACGGTCGCGGTACTCCGGAGGCAGGCCGGACGAGCCATAGCCGGTCGCGAAGATGAAGGGGCGGTTGCGGGCGTTGATCAGTTCGGCGACCGGGGTGATCACCTTGCCATTGACGTTGACGTCAAGGATCGCGAGGTCGAATTCGGTCGATTGCGCAAGCTTGACCGCTTCGCCGATTTCGCCGGCCTCGGCCGCGACGCTATGGCCGAGTTCCTCCAGCATATCGGCGACCATCATCCGGATCATGACCTCGTCCTCTACGAGGAAAACTGAACAGCCCGCCGGCCGTATCGCTGTCATGATGGAATCCTTGCCCTTCCCTGAATTAGGCTCGCAAATAACATTACAGCGCGCAATGCAAACGTTTGGGAATTGGTCCTTTTCCAGCGCGCCACAGCGTTTGCCGCATCGCCGTGGCCGGCTTTGTTGCGCAAGATTTGCCCAACAGCCAACGGGGTGTGTTGGCCCTACGAGAGCCCTGATCTGCGCCACCCAGACGTTAACTGCGCATCGCCGCCGATTATATGTGAGGGAGCCGGGCCGGCGCCAATGCCAAATCTGGCGATGGTTCCTGGCCGGGAACAAAACGCGACGGGAAATTTTTCCTTAACGCGGCATTTCGGATTTCGATGGCATCTAGAGGGCAAGATTCCGCGCTGCCGCCCAGAGACGCTGATGAACATGGCCGTGAACCCCGATCCGACCGAGAAGATGATGTTTCAGCTGACCCTGCGGCGGCGCGGGGTGAGCGATCAGGCCGTGCTGCGTACGATGGAGGAGGTGCCGCGCGAGGTCTTCGTCGATCCGCGCGATCGCAACGAGGCCTATCGCGACAGCGCGCTTGCGATCGCCTGCGGGCAGACCATCAGCCAGCCTTTCGTCGTGGCCTACATGACCGAGCAGTTGCAACTGCAGAAGGACCATCGCGTGCTCGAGATCGGCACCGGCTCGGGCTATCAGGCGGCCGTGCTGTCCCGGTTGTGCAAGCAGGTGCTGACCATCGAGCGCTACCGGACGCTAGCCGACGGCGCCCGCAAGCGCCTCGAAAAGCTGGGCTATTACAATATCGAGGTGCTGCTCGGGGACGGCTTCGACGTTCCGGCCGGGGCAGGCGACTTCGACCGCATCATCGTCACCGCGGCGATGGAGCAAATCCCGGAGAAGCTCTTGGAGCGGCTCGAACCCGGCGGCATCCTGATCGCCCCGGTCGGGCCGCATCAGGGTACCCAGACCCTCGTCCGCGTGGTGCGGACCGAGAACGGCTTCGACCGCAAGGAACTGGTCGACGTCCGCTTTGTGCCGGCGCTGCCGGGAATCGCGCGCGAATTGTAAATTCGGCGATTTGCTGCTTGGCACCAACGCCTTATTCGCAGGGTTAAGCGGTTATTTACTCGGTACGTGTTTACTCAAAACAGTCTTTTGTTGCGTACGAGTGAGTAACCATGTCCGGGGTTGTTGAGTTGCTTCGCTCGCGTCGCGTACCGCAGGTTGCGGTGCTGACGCTGATGTCCATGGCTTTTGCCGGTTGCAGCGCCGATATGTCGTCGCGCTTCTCGCAAAACTCCTACTCGCAAAATCCGTTTGCGTTTGATCCGCAGCCGACCGGCACCGTGCAGCAGGCGCCGCCGCCGCGCGAGTTGCCGCAATACGCGCGGCCGCGAACGCAACCGCAGTATTCGCAATATCAGTCACAGCCGTTGCCGCCGCCGGTCGCCGCCGCGCCGCAGTCCTATCCGGTCGCCAACGGCAATGCCGGCGTCTCCGGAGGAGGGCGCGGGGTCTCGTCCTACACGCCGCCGCCCGCGCGTCCGCAGATCGAATCCACCGGCACCGTTCCGCATTCGGTCGCAGCAGCCCATGCCGGGCATAGCGGCACGACCATCATCGTCGGCACCAGCGACACCCTGGAAGTGCTGGCGCGCCGCTACAACGTCTCGACCGCCGAGATCCTGCGCGCCAACGGCTACAAGGGACCGCGCGCGCTGTCGCCCGGCCAGCAGCTGGTCATTCCGCGCCCGACGGCGTCGGCCGCAGCGCCGGCGCTGGCCGCACCCGCCGCGCGCCCCGTCGCCGTGGCGGCCGCGCCTGCCGGCGTCCACTATGTCAATCGCGGCGACACGCTGCACAGCATCGCGCGCCAGCACCACATTCCCGTAGCCGAGCTCGCCCGCGCCAACAATCTCGACCAGTCGGCCCGGCTCAGCCTCGGCATGAAGCTCGTGGTGCCCGGCGCCAAGACGGCGATGGCGGCGCCCGCGCCCGTTGCGCAACCCGTTGCTGCCGCGCCGGTTGCGGCTGTGGCTCCGGCACCGGCGGTCGCAGCCCCGAAGGTCGTTGCAACCGCGCTGCCGCAGCAGAGCGCGCGGCTGGTCCAGCCGACCGCGACGGTCGAACAGCCGGCGGCTGCCGCTGAAGCGCCCGTCGTCACCAAGTCGAGCGAGGCCACCGGCGCGTTGCCGACCTTCCGCTGGCCGGTGCGCGGCAAGGTCATCACCGCTTACGGCTCGAAGACCAACGGCAAGGTCAATGACGGCATCAACGTCGCGGTGCCCGAGGGTACGCCGGTGAAGGCTGCCGAAGACGGCGTCGTCGCCTACTCGGGCAATGAGCTGAAGGGCTACGGCAATCTCGTGCTGGTTCGCCATTCCAATGGCTACGTCACCGCCTATGCCCATGCGAGCGAAATCCTGGTGAAACGCGGCGATACCATCAAGCGCGGTCAGGTGATTGCCAAGTCGGGCCAGAGCGGCGAGGCGGGCTCGCCGCAGCTCCACTTCGAGATCCGCAAGGGATCGTCGCCGGTCGATCCGCTCCAGTTCCTCAACGGCGCGTAAGCTACGCGTCGGGACTTCAAGGGACTTCCAAGTCTCACAACAAAGATAGCGGGGGAGGCGCAAGCCTCCCCCGTTTTGTTTTGACGATCGCTGCGACAATGACTTGCCGCTCAGCCGCGGTAGCCCGGATGGAGCGAAGCGAAATCCGGGAGCTCACTCGCGGAGTGCACCGATCCCGGATTGCGCTGCGCTCCATCCGGACTGCATAGGCGGTGACGGAAGGGCTATGCGTCTGATTGCCTGTTAGTTGCCGCTCAGCCGCACACCGAGCCGGCCCGCCAGTTCCTGCGTGTACTGCCAGGCCACGCGGCCGGAGCGCGATCCGCGCGTGGTCGACCATTCGAGCGCCTCGCGCTCGAGTTCGTCGTCGGCGATCTTGATGCCGTAATGGTCGCAATAGCCCTTCACCATCGCGAGGTATTCGTCCTGGCTGCAGCGATGGAAGCCGAGCCAGAGGCCGAAGCGGTCCGACAGCGACACCTTTTCCTCGACCGCTTCGCCGGGATTGATCGCGGTCGAGCGTTCGTTCTCGATCATCTCGCGCGCCAGCAGATGCCGCCGGTTCGAGGTCGCATAGAGGATGACGTTGTCGGGGCGTCCCTCGATGCCACCTTCCAGCACCGCCTTCAGCGACTTGTACGAGGCATCGTTGCCATCGAAGGAGAGGTCGTCGCAAAACACGATGAAGCGGAAAGAGGAGCTGCGCAGCAGCTCCATCAGGCCGGGCAGGCTCTCGATGTCCTCGCGGTGGATCTCGATCAGCTTCAGCCGGTCGGCCGGCTTGCGGTCGACATTGATGCTGGCATGCGCGGCCTTGACCAGCGACGACTTGCCCATGCCGCGGGCGCCCCAGAGCAGCGCATTGTTGGCGGGCAGGCCATCGGCGAAGCGCTCGGTGTTCTCGATCAGGATATCGCGCATCCGGTCGACGCCCTTGAGCAGGCCGATCTCGACACGGCTGACGCGCGGCACCGGGGCGAGGCGCCCGTCCGGATGCCAGACGAAGGCGTCCGCGGCACTGAGCGACTCGGCCGGATCGGCGGCCGGGGAGGCGGCCGCGAGGCGGCTCGCGATGGTCTCCAGGGCGTTTGCGATCCGCTCGGCGGTCGTGCCGTCGAGCGGCGTTACCGGGCTTTTTGTCGCGGCTTTTGCGGCGCTGTTGGCGGCGGCTCTGGGGGCTATTTTGCGGGCTGTTTTACTGGTGGATTTCTTGGCTTTTTTCGGCATTTGTCCAGTTCCTGACGGCGCAGCCTTATCGGGCTGGCGGCGGTCCCGCAAGCGCCCTAAATGAAGGTCCGTTAACGTTGCAATTGGGACCGCGGCCGCTATAGTCCGCGCGAATTTGTCCGGACCGCCATACCGTCCCGAATCCGAGGGCGCTGCCGGTCCTTTCCCGTCTTATCCGAGGATCGTCCGAATGCTGATTACTCCTGCGTTTGCCCAGGCTGGAGCGACTGGTGACACCAACAGCATGTTGATGTCGCTGCTGCCATTCGCGCTGATCTTCGTCATCATGTACTTCCTGATTCTGCGCCCGCAGCAGAAGAAGGTGCGCGACCATGCGGACCTCGTGAAGAACATCCGCCGCGGCGACACCGTGGTGACCTCGGGCGGCCTCGTCGGCAAGGTGACCAAGGTGGTCGACGACGACCAGATCGAGTTCGAGATTTCGGACGGCGTGCGCGTGCGCCAGATGCGCCAGATGATCTCGGGTGTGCGTACCAAGGGTGAGCCGGCGAAGGGCGACGCCAAGGACGAGGCGTCCGCGAGCTGATTGCCGCGGCGCCTTTTTGGAATCTGACGGGTCAACTCGATGTTGTATTTCACGCGGTGGCGAGCGCTGGGGATTATCCTGACAGCGCTGGTGGTCTGCCTGTGCGCCGTGCCCAATTTCTTCCCCGAAGCGCAGGTGAAGACCTGGCCGGCCTGGGCGCAGCGGCGCCTGGTCCTCGGCCTCGATTTGCAGGGCGGCTCGTATTTGCTGCTCGAAGTCGACTCCAACTACGTGAAGAAGGAGAAGCTCGACCAGATCCGCGACGATGTCCGGAAGGTGCTTCGTGAAGCCAAGATCGGCTACACCGGCCTCGTGGTCCGCAACGACGCGGTGGAAGTCCGCATCTCCAAGGAAGGCGACCAGGCGACGGCGTTGTCGAAGCTCCGCGAGCTGTCGCAGCCGCTCGGCGGCCTGCTCGGCTCCAGCGGCCAGCGCAGCCTTGAGGTTGAGGACGCGGGCGGCGGCCTGATCCGCCTGAAGGTGCCGCAGGCCGCGGTCACCGAGCGAATCCGGCAGACCATCGAGCAATCGATCCAGATCGTCGAACGGCGCGTCAACGAGCTCGGCACGGTCGAGCCGGTGATCCAGCGCCAGGGCACCGACCGCATCCTGGTCCAGGTGCCGGGCCTGCAGGATCCGACCCGCCTGAAGGAGCTGCTCGGCAAGACCGCGAAGATGGAATTCCGCATGGTCGACAGCTCGGTGTCGCCGGACCAGGCCCAGCAGGGCCGCCTGCCGCCGGACTCCGAACTCTTGATGAGCGCGTCACCGCCGCCGGTTCCGTATGTCGTCAAGAAACAGGTTCTGGTTTCCGGAGGCGAACTGTCCGATGCACAGCCCGGCTTTGACCAGCGCACCGGCGAGGCGATCGTCAGCTTCAAGTTCAACACGTCGGGAGCGCGCAAATTTGCGCAGGCGACGGCCGAAAACGTCGGCCAGCCGTTTGCGATCGTGCTCGACAACAAGGTGATCTCGGCGCCCGTGATCCGTGAGCCGATCACCGGCGGACAGGGCCAGATCTCCGGCAGCTTCACCGTGCAGTCGGCCAACGATCTGGCGATCCTGATGCGCGCCGGCGCGCTGCCGGCGCCGCTGACCGTGATCGAGGAGCGTACCGTCGGTCCCGGCCTCGGACAGGACTCGATCGAGAAGGGCGAGCTCGCAGCCTATGTCGGCTCGATCCTGGTCATCGTGTTCATGCTGATCACCTATCGGCTGTTCGGCGTGTTCGCCAACATCGCGGTGGCGATCAACGTCGCCATGATTTTCGGACTGCTGTCGCTGCTCAACGCCACGCTGACGTTGCCGGGCATCGCCGGCATCGTGCTGACCGTCGGCATCGCGGTCGACTCCAACGTGCTGATCTACGAGCGCATCCGCGAGGAATTGCGCGGCGGCCGCAACGCGATCTCGGCGATCGACGCCGGCTTCAAGCGGGCATTGGCGACCATCCTCGACTCCAACATCACCACCTTCATCGCCGCCGCCGTGCTGTTCTACATCGGCACCGGACCGGTCCGCGGCTTTGCCGTGACGCTCGGCATCGGCATCATCACCACGGTGTTCACCGCCTTTACCCTGACGCGCCTGATCGTCGCCGGCTGGGTGCGGTGGAAGCGGCCGCAAACCGTGCCGATCTGAGAGGCCTGTTGTGACTCATACCGTTCTCATTGGCCTTGGCATCCTGATCGCCGTCTTGACCGTGGTCGCGGCGCTCGGCCTGCTGCCGGCGCTGCGCATCGTGCCGGACGACACGCATTTCGACTTCACCCGCTTTCGCCGCATCAGCTTCCCGATCTCGGCGCTGCTCTCGATCCTTGCCATCACGCTGTTCTTCACCCACGGCCTGAATTTCGGCATCGACTTCAAGGGCGGCACGCTGCTGGAGGTGCAGGCCAAGTCCGGCACCGCCGACATCGCCGCGATGCGCACGACCTTGAACGGCCTTGGCCTCGGCGAGGTGCAGCTGCAGCAGTTCGGCGGTCCGGCGGAAGTCCTGATCCGCGTTGCCGAGCAGCCCGGCGGCGACAAGGCGCAGCAGGATGCAGTGACGAAAGTGCGCGGCGCGCTCGGCGAATCCGTCGACTACCGTCGCGTCGAGGTGGTGGGACCGCGCGTCTCCGGCGAACTGCTGGCCTACGGCATGATCGGCCTGATGTTCGCGATCATGGGCATCCTGATCTACCTCTGGTTCCGGTTCGAATGGCAGTTCGCACTCGGCGCCATGATCGCCAACGTCCACGACATCGTGCTCACGATCGGCTTCATGTCGATCACCCAGGTCGATTTCGACCTCACCAGCATCGCGGCGCTGCTGACGATTCTCGGTTATTCGCTCAACGATACCGTCGTCATCTACGACCGTATCCGCGAGATGCTGCGGCGCTACAAGAAGATGCCGATGCCGCAGCTGCTGAACGAATCGATCAATTCGACGCTGTCGCGCTCGATCATCACCCACGTCACCGTGACGCTGGCTTTGCTCGCACTGCTGCTGTTCGGCGGCCAGGCGATCCACAGCTTCACCGCGGTCATGATGTTCGGCGTGGTGCTGGTCGGCACCTACACATCGATCTTTATCGCGGCGCCGATTCTGATCTATCTCGGTGTTCACACCACGCGGGGTGGAGACGCGGCGCAGGACGCGCCGGCAAAGAAGCCGGACACGGCGGCAGCCAAGAAGTAGCCGGTCATGAGCAACTCCTCGGACGCTCCCCATCTTCCGAGGTCGGCGCCGATCGAGGCCTACGGCAAGGGCGGCTTCGCGTTTGCCGATATGTCGCACCGCGGCTCGCTCTTGTGCCTGCCTGACTCGATCTGGGCCTGGCCGGTGACCAGGCCGCAGGAGATCGACGAATACTCGCTGCAAAAGGTGTTCGCGGCCGCCAATGCGATCGACACACTGATCGTCGGCACCGGCACCGACGTCTGGGTCCCGCCAAAGGGCTTGCGTGAGGCCCTGCGGGCCGTGCGGGTGGTGCTCGATCCGATGCAGACGGGACCTGCGATCCGCACCTACAACATCATGCTGGGCGAACGGCGTCGCGTCGCGGCGGCGCTGATCGCGGTGCCATGAGCGCGATGGAGGCACCGAAGGACGGCGCGGCCTTCTGCGCCGATCTGGTGCGGAGCCATGACTTCGTGCGCTACGCGTCGACCCTGTTCCTGCCGGGTCCGGAACGGCGGGCGATGCTTGCGATCTACGCATTCAACATTGAGGTCTCGCGCGTGCACGCGCAGGTCAGCCAGCCGCTGCCCGGCGAGATGCGGCTGCAATGGTGGACCGACATGCTGGCCGGCGCGGGCCATGGCGGCGTCGAGGGCAATCCGGTTGCGGCAGAACTGCTGCACACGATCCGCAATCACCGTCTGCCGGTCTCGCCATTCTCGCGGCTGGTCGAGGAACACCAGTTCGATCTCTACAACGACCCGATGTCGTCGCTGGCCGCGCTCGAGGGCTATCTCGACGCCACGGCCTCAGTGCTGTTCTCGCAGGCCACGCGTGTGGTGGCGCGGCCGTCGGAGGCGATCGATCACCTGGCCCGTCATGCGGGTCTTGCCCAGGGCATGGCGCAAGTCATCGCTTCGCTCGGCCGCGACGCCTCACGGCATCAGCTGTTTCTGCCGTTACAGCTGCTGCAGCAGAACGGCGGCAGCAAGGAGGAGGTGTTCGCCGGCAAGGTGACGCCGAACATCCGTGCCGCGATCGATCAGCTTGCGGACGAGGCGCAGGGCCATCTCAAGACCGCATTCGGGCTGCTTGCGGATGTCCCGTCCGGCGTGAGGCCGATCTTCCTGCCGCTCGCTTGCGTGAGGCGCGATTTGAACAGGGCGAGGAGGGAGGACTACGACCCGTTCCTGCCGAAGCCGGTCTCGCGCCTGCGGACGCTCTGGACGTTGTGGCGAGCCGCGCGCACGGAGGAGTTCGGTCGCTAGCTCTGCTCTTTCGCGATGTGCTTGGTGAAGATCCGGATCGTTGTGCCCCTGACGATCCGACCGCTGTCATAGATGTCGGATGCGATCTGTTCGACCGCGTCGCGCAGCGCGACGAACTGCGCCTGCCGCGCCATGCTCGCCGTTCCGCGCGTGCCGGCCAGCTCGTCCAACGCGGCGTCGCTGATCTGGCATTCGATTTCCTGGTCGCCGTTCATCATGGTGAATCCGAACGCCAGTCGTTCGGAATCGTATCCCCCGATCCGGCCACGGGTGAGTGGCATTAAACTTGTCCCTTGAGCGCGCTACCCCTCGCAAAGAGTGGAGCTTCGCGCCGCGTTTGTCGAGGGCCACGCGCCGAGAAGCGCGCGCTAACCCGCCGGCCGGTCCATCTCGGCGACTTCAAAATTGAAGCGGTCGCGCAGATTCTTGCGTTGCTCGAGGATGTCCTTGAGGAACTCGCGATCGGCGTCGCTGCGCATCATCGGCTCGATCAGGTCGATCTGGTTCATGGCGACGAGCTGCAGGATTTCGGTGCGCGGTTTGCCGGCGGCATCGCGCGGCAGCGCGTGCACGACCTGGATGTGTTCGGGCGGCTTGACGCCCCTGGCCGCGGTAAGCTCGTTGCGCAGCGTCTTTTCCAGCGCGGACTGGTCCGCCTCGACGAAGGCGTAGAGTCCGACGCCGACGCGCCGGTCGGCAAAGGCGACGATCGCGGTGTCGCGCACCTGCGGATTCCTGCGGATCAGATCGATCAATACCGGGGCGTCGTTGACCAGCCTCCGGCCGCCGCCTTCGCGGTCGGTGAAATTGAAGATGCCGCGCGTGATCGCCTGATAGACCTTCTTGCCGGTCTTGAGCCAGATGCTGGCGACCGCGGACTTCTTGGCGAGCACCTTGCGCTCCTTCGGCGTCAACGCCTCCGGCGCGTAACTGCGCTTGTGCTTCAACAGATGCCGCAGATCCTCATAGGCGGCGATGCGGAACAGTCGGCTGCGGGTCTTGAAGCAGGCGGCAAGCTGGAAGTCGGTGAGGTAGGCGCGGCCATCGCGGCCGACCAGCCAGTTCTGCTCCTTGGCGAGATCGTTGTGGCAGATGCCGGCGCGATGCAGCTTGCGCAACGCCGCCTTGGCGGAACGAAAATAGGCGACGTCGCCGTGCGGCTTCGCCAGATGCAGCGCCGCGCCATCGATGAAGCCGCGCACCAGTGCGCGACGGCCGGCCCACAACAGCTTCGGCCCGACGTCGAGATCGCGCGCCAAGGCCAGCGCGCGGCGCTCGCGCGAGAACAGATGCAGCGCCAGGGCGAACGACCAGAACGGCACCTGATCGAGCCGACGCAGCACGCCGTCGACCTCGCCGTCATCGGCGCGGAAGCGGCCGCGCTCGACGGTCGAGAACACGTCGCGCTTGAGCAGCACGCCCTGGCTCCACCGCACCGACAGGGTGGCGTCATCGTCTTTCGGCAAGCTCATGACTGTCAGGCCGCTGCAGCAACGCGCAGATGCTCTGCGATCCAGTGGTCGAGGTCGGCGAGCGCGCGCGCGCTCATCGCCTGCTTCTTGGCGACGGTCTTCTCGTTGCCGCGCAGCCGCGAGCCGTCCGGCTTCTTGGTCGGCGCACTGGCCAGCGGGGGGAACAGACCGAAATTGATGTTCATCGGCTGGAACGAGCGCGAACCGGCCTCGATCGCTTCGATGTGGCCGCCTGTGATGTGGCCGAGCAGCGCGCCGAGCGCGGTCGTCGCCGGCGGCGGCGTCAGCGCGGCACCGCGCATGTCGGCGGCAGCGCAAAGGCCGGCGATCAGGCCGACGCCGGCCGACTCGACGTAGCCCTCGCAGCCCGTCATCTGCCCGGCGAAGCGCAGCCGTGGCTGCGCGCGCAGACGCAACTGTCCGTCGAGCAGCTTCGGCGAATTCAGGAAAGTGTTGCGATGCAGGCCGCCGAGGCGGGCGAACTCCGCGTTCTCGAGGCCGGGGATGGTGCGGAACACGCGCTGCTGCGCGCCGTGCTTCAGCTTGGTCTGGAAGCCGACGATGTTGTAGAGCGTGCCGAGCTTGTTGTCCTGCCGCAGTTGGACGATCGCATATGGCTTGACGGTCGGGTTGTGCGGATTGGTCAATCCCACCGGCTTCATCGGCCCGTGGCGCAGCGTCTCGTGACCGCGCTCGGCCATCACCTCGACCGGCAGGCAGCCGTCGAAATAGGGCGTGTTGGTTTCCCAGTCCTTGAAGTCGACCTTCTCGCCATCGAGCAGCGCCGCGACGAAGGCGTCATACTGCTCCTTCGTCATCGGGCAGTTGATGTAGTCGGCGCCGGTGCCGCCGGGGCCGACCTTGTCGTAGCGCGACTGAAACCAGGCCACCGACATGTCGATGGAATCCTTGTGCACGATCGGCGCGATCGCGTCGAAGAATGCCAGCGCGCTCTCGTCGGTCAGCTGCCTGATGGCGTCGGCAAGCGGTGCCGAGGTGAGGGGGCCGGTCGCGACGATGACGTTGCTCCAGTCGGCCGGCGGCAGCCCTGCGACTTCCTCGCGGCTGATCTCGATCAGCGGATGTTCGTTGAGCGCCTTGGTGACGGCGGCCGAAAAGCCGTCGCGGTCGACCGCCAGCGCGCCGCCGGCGGGCACCTGGTTGGCGTCGGCCGAGCGCATGATCAGGGAGCCCAGCCGTCGCATCTCCGCGTGCAGCAGCCCGACCGCGTTGTTGGCGGCATCGTCGGAGCGGAAGGAGTTCGAGCAGACCAGTTCGGCGCAGCCTTCGGTCCGATGCGCCTCGGTCATCCGGTGCGGGCGCATTTCATGCAGCACGGCGCGGACGCCGGCATTGGCGACCTGCCAGGCGGCTTCCGAGCCGGCGAGCCCCGCGCCCACGATGTGCACGGGTTGGGAAGAGGATTGATGCGGTGTCATCGCGCAGCGTTAGCGCATTTTGATCTCATATGCATCTGAAACCGCACCACAAACGACAACGCCCGCTGTGGAAGCGGGCGTTATCCGTTCAGCAGATGGCTTGCGGCCGATTAGCCGTTGTAGGTGCCGGCGGCAACGCGCGGAATGTCCGAGCGGTCGAGGCCGATATCGGCGAGTTCGCGATCGCTGAGCTGGGACAGTTCGCTGACATTGCGCTGATAATCCCGGAAAGCCTGGATCATACGGATGAGCGAGAGCAACATGGTAGTCTCCTAGTAATTCAGATTCAGCTTTTCCAAAGCCTCATCGTTGAAGTGAATATAGATGATATAGTGCAGTGCGGTAGTTCCGATGTTGCGATGCAGCTAATCTCAAAACGCATAGCGATGGTAAGTTCCGGTTAACCGTTTGGCGCATGGAGACAGGACCCGTGGACCAAAGTTCCATCGAATCGGACGATGACGTCAAAATCATCTTGAGATCAGTGAGTTAGAAGGATGATAGCGCGCTGGATTACGCCGTCTACATGGTAATTACGGACCGTTCGGTCAAGGGATGACGCGCGGCTGACGCCGGATCACGGCGACGTGTTCCATGCGTGATTCGCATGCTGAATGTTGCGGTATGAATGATTATGTATTCATAACATGACGACGCGGACACCTAGGCAGGCGCAGCGTCAATCAGTCGCATTGACCTCAGAGGTAATTTGGTCCTTCTCGCCCTTCGGATTTTGGCCTGCCGCGCGAACGGGCTGCTGATTATCGGAAGTGCAGCTCGATTGAAGTGAACGCACCCAGCAATGCTATTGCGGCGGCGCTTCCTTACCGACATGTAATCAAAACACTATGCAACGCATGCGCGATGCGCGCGCAGCGCTCATCACATTTGTATCGCGTGAAGTTCATTCTGAACGGTGTCGGGAACAGCGAATAATCGTTCCGCAGATTCCGCAATCACGCTGGGATCTGTCCAAGAAAAACAGATGGATCATCCCATGATTAAGACATTGATCGCAGCAGCCACCGTGGCTGCCGTTGCCTATGCTGTCGCTCCCGCTCAGGCCGCGCATCGTCATCATGCGGGCCTCGGCTGCAGCGGTGCCAATCTCGGCAAGACCGAAGCTGCAGTCGAAGCCATGGCTGACAATGAGGTCAAATTCGCGGCGGAGAAGGAAGTCTCGCTCGCCCAGGACGCGATGCTGAACAACAAGTGGGGCGCTTGCGGCGCGCATCTCAGCAAGGCTGCCGAAGCTAGCACGGCGAAGTAGGTTTTGATCATAGCGATAAGGGCCGATTGCCTGGGGCAGTCGGCCCTTTTTGATTCATTCGTAGCTGAACCAGCTTTGATCTAGTCAGAGCAGAAGGTTCGCCGCGCTGCGCCATGCAAGCTGGCAGTGAAAGCGCTACGGAGCCTTGGCGAGTTGGGTCGCGAAGTAGCCGATCGTCTTGGCGTATACCTCGCTCTTGTTCCACTGCTGGATCACCGCAAAATTCTCGCTGCCGGGCTCCCAGCCCTTGCCCTTCTTCCAGCCATAGCTCTTCAAATAGTTCGCCGTCGACGCCAGCACGTCGGGCACGTTGTGCAGCAGGTCGCGCTTGCCGTTGCCGTCGAAGTCGACCGCGAACTTGATGTAGGACGACGGCATGAATTGAGTCTGGCCGATCTCGCCGGCCCAGGCGCCGCGCATCTCCTGCGGCGGCAGATCGCCGCGCTCGACGATACGCAAGGCATCCATCAACTCGGCCTTGAACATGTCGGAGCGGCGGCAATCATAGGCGAGCGTCGCCAGCGAACGTATGGTCGGAAACTTTCCGGTGTTGACGCCGAAATCGGTCTCCAGTCCCCAGATCGCGACGAGGATTTCGCCCGGTACGCCGTAGGCCTCCTCGATTCGCGACAGCACCGAGCCGTAGCGCTTCATCATGTCGGAGCCGCGATTGAGCCGCGGCGGCACCATGCGGCCCGAGAATTGCTCGAAGGTCTGGCTGAACACCTGCTGCGAATGGTCGCGGGCGAGGATCGCCTTGTCCTGCGTGACGCCAGCCAATCCGGCCTGGATCGCGTTCTGCGAAATGCCCTTCGTCGCAGCCTCCTTCTTGAAATCGTCGAGCCAGGATTCGAACGTGCCCGTGCCGCATTGAGCGGCCAGCGCCGATGCCGTCGAGGTCAGGAGCCACGCGCCGATGGCGAGCGTGCGAAAGCAAGAGCGAGAGGTCATAGGCAATTCACTCCGGAGTCTGCGATGTCGTCGATTGGTCGCGAAGGCGGCGGGTATGTTCGCGGCAACAGCGGCCAAAACAAGGCTCGTGACCGAGCCGTTTTTTCTCAGGCCGCGCTGCAAATGCCACGCCAGTTTCACACCCATTTGACGATCCTGAACGACAAACCGCCGGCCGAACATATCGGCCGGCGGTTGCTTTGACGTTTACGAATCCGGGTTAGCGGCGCTTAGCCGCGATCGCTGCGCCGCCAAGGAAACAAATTGGCCGGGAAGTCCGCGGCGGGCTTGCGCTCGCGCGGTTCGGGGATCACCGGCCGCGCATTCGGATCCTTGACGATGACCTCGCGATAGAGATGCCAGGTAGCGTGACCGAGCAGCGGGATCACCACGGCGAGCCCGAGGAAGAACGGGATCGTGCCCAGCACCAGCAGCACCGCGACGATCAGGCCCCAGGCCGCCATCGGCACCGGGTTCTGTGCGACGGCGCGCATCGACGTCACCATGGCTTCGCCGGCGGTCGCGTGGCGGTCGAGCATCATGGGGAAGGCGATCACGCTGATGCAAAGCGCGACGAGCGCGAACAGGAAGCCGACGCTGCAGCCGACCACGATGAGCCACCAGCCTTGCTGGGTGGTCAGCACGCGCGCGGCAAAATCGGGAATGTTGGCCGCGGTCTCATAGCCGAACACCGCCGTGTAGATCGCCTGGGCGGTGGCGATCCAGGTCACGAACAGCGCGAACAGCAGCGTTCCGACCCCAAGCATCGCGCCGAATGACGGTGAGCGGAATACCTCCATGGCATCCCAGGCAGATGCTTCTCCGCCGTCCTCGCGGCGGCGGCTCATCTCGTAGAGGCCGATGGCGGCAAACGGGCCGAGCAGGGCAAAGCCCGCGGCCAGCGGAAACAGCAGGGGGAGCACGGAATAACCGTGCACGGTGCGCGCAAGCACGAGGCCGAGCACAGGATAGATCAAGCAGAGGACGATGGCGTGACTTGGCACCGCCTTGAAGTCTTCCCAGCCGAGACGCAACGCATGATGCAAATCGGACAGGCCGATGGTGCGGATGACCGGCGCAGGCGCGGCGCCTTGTCCGCTCTGCGTCATCGAACTGACATTGCCTTGGTATGATCTGGCCATGGTCGTTGTCTCCCTCTGGGCGGTCGCATCTGGCGCCCGGCACGCGGGCACAAACCTGCCGCCTCTCGAAGCGATCACGATCAAGCCAGACGCGAAAGACAGAGCAGGGAACTGGCCGTGTCGCGAACTGTGCAATGAGGCTACTCCCAAACTGTGCCAAAAGCACTCACGCTTAAGTGAATGTCGCATTGGCAAGCTATGGAGGGGGCGATAGACTTGAACTGCGACCTCGGTCAGGCGCGCCAAGGCCGTCTGGCCTTCACATCTCAACTCTCTTGGGAGCGAACGATGAGCATTTTCGGAAAAATCATGGGCGCGATCTTCGGCAGTAGCGCCACCGCTGCGCCCGCCGGCGGAACGGCCACAAGCGCAGCTCCCGCCGGTGGATCCGGCAGCGCATCGTCGTCTCCTGCCGCAGTGCCCGCCGGCGCGGCGCCGGCGCAGTCCGTTGACGTCGCCCCGATCCTCGACAAGGCGGTTGCCGCCAAGGGCGAGAAGCTCGAGTGGCGGACCTCGATCGTCGACCTGATGAAGGCGCTCGACATCGACTCCAGCCTGTCGGCCCGCAAGGAGCTCGCCAAGGAGCTCGGCTACACCGGCGACACCAACGATTCCGCCAGCATGAACATCTGGCTGCACAAGCAGGTGATGACCAAGCTCGCAGCCAATGGCGGCAAGCTGCCCCCCGACATCAAGCACTGACGGGATCATCCATCCGCGCATAGAAAGGGCCCGCGCCAACGCGGGCCCTTTTTTATCGATCGGCGAACATCTATAGATCGGCCAACAACAACAAGGAGAACGCCCATGACTGATCTCGATCGCCGGACGATGCTTGCGACCGGCGCCCTCGCACTGGCCGGCGCCGCCGCGCAATCCGCGCCGGCCCATGCCGAGGCCACGCCGAAGGCGATGTTTCCGGTCCCGGCCGTGACGATCCCGATCGTCGGCGCCAGCGAGGTGTTCCAGGTTCGCCGCATCTACTGCATCGGCCGCAACTACGCCGCGCACGCCATCGAGCGCGGTTCGGATCCGACGCGCGAGCCGCCGTTCTTCTTCCAGAAGCCGACGGATGCGATCCAGAATGTCGCGATCGGCACCGTCGCCGTTCATCCCTATCCGTCGCTGACCAAGAACTATCACCACGAGGTCGAGCTGGTCGCCGCGCTGAAATCCGGCGGCACCAATATTCCGGCCGACAAGGCGCTCGATCATGTCTATGGCTACGCGCTCGGCCTCGACATGACGCGGCGCGATCTGCAGAACGGCATGGCCGCGGAGAAGAAGCCCTGGGAGATCGGCAAGAGCTTTGACCATGCCGCGGTGCTTGGGCCGATCCATCCGGCTGACAAGACCGGCCATTTCACGCAAGGTGCGATCTCGCTCGCGATCAACGGCACGGTGCGACAAAGCTCGGATCTGAAGAACATGATCTGGAGCGTCGCCGAGCAGATCGCAAAGCTGTCCGAGGCATTCGAGTTGAAGGCCGGCGACATCATTTATTCCGGTACGCCGGAGAACGTCGGTCCGGTGGTCAAGGGCGACGTGCTGCTGTGCAAGCTCGAAGGCCTGCCCGACATGTCGATCAAGATCGTCTGACGAACGCGGCGCAAAGCGTTTTCGAGCGAAGTGGATACCGGTTCGCGTAAAGAAAACGCGTCACAATGAACAGCTAGAGCCCCGTTCCGATTCCATCGGAACGGAACGGGCTCTAGCCGGCAAGATCCGCGTATTCCGGATGCTTGTTGAGGTAATCCACCACGAAACCGCAGCCGGCGATCACCTTGCGGCCGTCGGCGCGGATCAGATCCAGCGCACCCTTGACCAGCTCCGATGCGATGCCGCGGCCGCGCAGGGCGCGCGGTGTCTCGGTATGGGTGATGATGACGGCCGCGGGCGTCCGCCGGTAGTTCGCAAAAGCGAGGCCGCCCTCGGTGTCGAGCTCGAAGCGGTTTTGGTCCCTGTTGTCGCGGACGGCGGCCATCGCAAAATCCCGGTTGATTCACAGGCCCTGATGTAAGCGTGTGAACCGGCCGGTGCAAAGCCGCGACCAACCCGCAAATTGGCATTTGTGGATTGACGGTATGCGCATTTTGGCCTGTCTGACCGCCGTGTTGCTCGGCGTCGCGTTGATGCTTCCAAACCCGCCGCAAGCCGCTGCCACCGACGATCCGAGCTGGCAGACCTGCGTCGGCCTGACGACGGCAGCCGGCGACCGCGTGGCCGCCTGCACCACAGTGATCGACGGCAAGACCGAGACCGGCAAGCGGCTGGCCGGGGCCTATTGCAATCGCGGCCATGGGCTGACCGAGAAGCGCGAGCTCGATGCAGCGCTCGCCGACCTCAACGAGGCCATCAAACTCGATCCCGCCTATGCCTGCGCCTATACCAATCGCGGCCGCGTCTACGCCTTCAAGCGCGATCTCGATCATGCGATTGCCGATTACGACGAGGCGATCCGGATCGATCCGGCGTTCGCGCTGGCCTGCAACAACCGCGGCGATGCCTGGCTCAACAAGGGCGATCTCGACCGCGCGCTGGCCGATCTCAGCCTCGCCATCAAATTCAATCCGCAACTCGCCACCGCCTACGGCAATCGCGGCTTCGTCTACCACCGCAAGCGCGATGCGGCGCATGCGATCGCCGACTTCACCACCGAGATCAAGCTCGAGCCCAACGTGCTCGCCTACATCAACCGCGGCAATGTCTATCGCGATACCGAGCAGCTCGATCGCGCCGCCGCCGACTATGGCGAGGCGGCGAGGATCGCGCCGACCGACGCGCGCGGCTGGCGCAACCGCGGCATGATCCGGCTCTTTCAGGGCGACAACAAGGGCGGGCTCGCCGATTACGACAAGGCGCTGCAATACGATCCCGCCGACGTCTATTCCTGGAACAATCGCGGCCAGGCCAGGCTGCGGCTCGGCGACAAGAAGGGCGCGGCGGCCGATTTCCGCAAGGCGCTCGAGCTGCAGCCCGATCTCCAGAGCGCCAAGGGGGCGCTGGCGCGGCTCGGCGGGGCGCGGTGACATCCTGCCGGCCACGGCTGCTCCCGCCGCGTCGCGCATACGCGGGACGGGCCTTGCGGATGGATGCAGTTCGATTAGGTTTGATGACAGACATACGCCCCTGATGCGGCCGGATGGTCGTCTGGTACGGAGTGGCGGAGCCGGCCGCCGACGTATGCCTCTTGTCGGAGGAGGTTCGTCATGTCGGACAATCGTTTCTTCAATACGCACCGGCCCTGGGAGGACTGGTTCGGCATGCTGCTCGGCGTGCTGATCATGGTCTCGCCCTGGTTTCCGATGCAGGTGAGCGGCGCCGTCGATATCGAGCGCAGCCACCTCGTCCTCAACAGCTTCATGGTCGGCATGCTGGTGCTCGGCATCGCCCAGCTCGAATATGTCGCGCTGCACCGCTGGGAGGAGGTGGCCAGCATCCTGCTCGGTCTCTGGCTGATGGCGTCGCCCATGGTCTTTGGTTACGCCGAGGACCACGCGCTGCAGTTCTGGCACATCCTGCTCGGCGCGCTGGTCGCCTTTATAGGCGCGTTGCAGCTGTGGCAGGACTGGAACCTGAGCGAGCAGGAACTCGCCAAGCACCCGCAGTAGCGGGCTGGGCAGAAAACAGCGGGTTGACCGCCTCCGGCGCGCGGTATCATCGCGCTGCGTCCGGCGGGCCTTGCCGAAGGCGGCGGCTTGGCGATAAACCGGGCGGTACCAATCCCTTGCGGCGCTTGAAGACGCCCGGTTCTGACCGAGGAAACACCCGATGACCGTCCTGACCTTGCCCTGTCTGTTGTGCGTATCGGCGGGGCGGCAATGAGCGGGACGGCTGCTGCCGCGCCGCGCGGCGGAATCGCGCGAGTATCGCGCCGGGTGATGAACCTCGCCTACATCCTGACCCAGAACGCCCGCCGCCACGGCGATCGCCCCGGCTTCATCTGGAACGAGAAGGCCTGGTCCTGGCGCCATATCGACCAGAACGTCTCGGCGCTGGCGGCGGCATTGGCCGCGCGTGGCATTGTCAAGGGCGACCGCATCCTGGTGCATTCCAAGAACTGCGACGAGATGTTCTGGTCGATGTTCGCGGCCTTCCGGCTCGGCGCGGTCTGGGTGCCGACCAATTTCCGCCTGATGCCGGACGAGGTCGCCTATCTCGCGGCGGCTTCCGGCGCCAAGGCGTTTCTCTGCCACGCCGACTTCCCCGAGCATGCCAAAGCAGCCGCCAATCCCGCGCTCGAATTCGTCTGGCGGATTGGGGAGGAGGGCACGTTCGGCGAGGCGACCGTCGGCGACGTCATCGCCACGCACGCCGGCGCTGTGGCCGAGAACGTTGCCGTCGACTATGACGATCCCTGCTGGTTCTTCTTCACCTCCGGCACCACCGGTCGCTCCAAGGCCGCGGTCTTGACCCATGGCCAGATGGCCTTCGTCATCACCAACCATCTCGCCGACTTGATGCCCGGCACCACGGAAGAGGACGCCTCGCTGGTGGTGGCGCCGCTGTCGCATGGCGCCGGCGTACATCAATTGGTGCAGACCGCGCGCGGCGTGCCGACCATCCTGCTGCCGTCGGAAAAGTTCGACATCGCCGAAGCCTTCCGGCTGATCGCCAAGCATCGCGTCAGCAACATGTTCACGGTGCCGACCATCCTGAAGATGATGGTCGAGCATCCCGCCGCCGACCAACACGACCACTCCTCGCTGCGCTACATCATCTATGCCGGCGCGCCGATGTATCGCGAGGACCAGAAGGCCGCGCTGAACAAGCTCGGCGGCGTGCTGGTGCAGTATTTCGGTCTCGGCGAGGTCACCGGCAACATCACCGTGCTGCCGCCCGGCCTGCACCATCCCGAGGACGGCCCGCATGCGCGGATCGGCACCTGCGGTTTCGAGCGCACCGGGATGCAGGTCTCGATCCAGGGCGACGATGGAAGCGAGCTGAAGGCGCACGAGACCGGCGAGATCTGCGTGATCGGTCCCGGCGTGTTCGCGGGCTACTACGACAACCCCGAGGCCAACGCGAAGGCGTTTCGCGACGGCTGGTTCCGCACCGGCGACCTCGGCCACATGGACGAGGAGGGCTTCGTCTACATCACCGGCCGCGCCTCCGACATGTACATCTCGGGCGGCTCCAACATCTATCCGCGCGAGATCGAGGAGAAGCTCCTGACCCATCCCGCGGTCGGCGAGGTTGCGGTGCTCGGCGTGCCCGATCCCTTCTGGGGCGAGGTCGGCGTCGCCGTCTGCGTCGCGCGCGAGGGCACCGAGGCGGTCGCGGAGGCGGAGCTTGCCGCCTATCTCGCGCCAAAGGTGCCGCGCTACAAGATGCCGAAACGCTTCTTCTTCTGGGAGGCGCTGCCGAAATCCGGCTACGGCAAGGTGCCGAAGCGGCTGATCCGCGACGAGCTCGAGGCGCGCGGGTTGCTCGAGGTGATCGCCAAATCGACGGGCGCGTGAGGCGATGCGCAGCATCGCCCAGCCTGGCGCTCCGCATCCAGAGCGCATCCAATGGGTCAGCGCGCGCGGCCGCGCCTTTTCATTCGTGCTCGAGGCCGGCATTCCCTTGCTCGAAGCCGTGCGCCGCGGCTTTGCGGCGGAGGGTTTTGCCAGCGGCGTGCTGAGCGCCAAAGGTGGTGCGCTCGGGCCGTTCGCCTATGTGATGCCGGCGCTGTCGAAGGATGGCGTCAACGCCGCGTTCTACAGCGACACGTTCCGTCCCGACGGCGTGACGCGGCTCAAGCTGGCGGCGCTGACCTTCGGCGAACGTGACGGCGCGCCGTTCTTTCATTGCCACGGCCTGTGGACCGAGGCCGATGGCCGGTTCAACGGCGGCCACATGCTGCCGGACGAAACCATTGTCGCCGAGCCGTTCGAGGTGAACGCGTTCGGGATCGACGGCGCGACCTTCCTGGCTGAAGCAGACAGCGAGACCAATTTCAAGCTGTTCGGTCCGGTCGCAGCCGAGCCGCGTGGGGCGAAGACCACGAGCCATGCCTTCGCGCTGCGGCTACGGCCGAACCAGGATTTTGCCTGCGCGCTGGAAGGCTTCTGCCGCCAGCACGGCATCCTGCGCGCGCGGCTGCATGGCGGCGTCGGCTCGACCATCGGCGCCGTCTTCACCGAAGGCCACAGCGTGGTGCCCTTCGCGACCGAGCTCGCGGTGACCGCGGGCGAGATCGCACCGGACGCGGATGGCCGGCTGCATGCCGAACTCGACATCGCACTGGTCGACTATCTCGGCGGCATCGCCGAGGGACGCCTGGTGCGCGGCGACAATCCGGTGCTGATGACGATGGAGCTGGCGCTGGAGGTGCTTGAGGAGGCGGAGCAGCCGTAGGGGCACTGCACGCTCCATCCCCATCGTCCTGGCGAAGGCCGGAGCCGATATCGCGCGGCGGCCTCCGCTGTCGTCCCTGCGAAGGCAGGGACCCATAACCACAGACGTTCGTTGTCGAAGCGAGCTGTGGCTCCAGCGTTATGCACCAATGACCTTCGGTGGTTATGGGTCCCGGGGCGCGCTTCGCTTGCCCGGGACGACACCTAATTTGTTGCGCGATCTGCGAGTCACACATCCACTCGCGACATGAATTGTCCGAGGTTTGCCGCCTTCGCCGCCCTCTCTTGACCAGAGGGCGCAGGGCCGCTCACCGCCGCTTGCGGACATCGATGTTGATGTCGAGGTCGATCTCGCTGACGCAGGTCTGCTCGGTGCGATGCGAGCCGCCCTCGTGCCAAGCGCCCTTGCGCAGGCTGATGTCGCTGACGTGAGCGAGCCGCAGGCAGCGCCATTGCGGCAGTTGGCCCGAGCTCGAGCCGCCGAACTGCCAGGCCAGCACGACCTCTTCACCGCTCTTGTTGTGGCCGATGATGTGCGGGCAGAGCTCGCGCGGCCGGTCGTCATGGATGCAGACCGCTTGCTGTTCGTCGAGGATCGCCTTGCGGAAGAGGGCGTAAGCTTTGCTAGGCATGGGACATCCGGCCATCTAGGATTGCTGCGGGCTCCTATCATATAAACTGGGCCACCCGCCGTTGTTTCCCCGGATCCGCGCCGATGGCCAGAGGACGACACCGCCCGATCAACATGCCCGCGCCATATCTGAGGCGCGTCTGGCTCGATCCCAAGCGCATTCCCAATCGCAACGCATATCCGTTCGCGCTGCCGCTGCTGCGCGACGATTTCGAGCTCAGCTTCGACAAGGCAATCACCATCATTGTCGGCGAGAACGGTACCGGCAAGTCGACGCTGCTCGAGGGGATCGCCGTGATGGCCGGCTATGATGACGCCGGCGGCGGCAAGGGCTACCGTGCGGTCGATCACGGCGGTGCAGTGGAGAAAATGGGCGGCTCGCTTGCCGCGGCGCTTCGTGCGAGCTGGCTGCCCAAGATCACCAATGGCTGGTTCTTCCGCGCCGAGAGCTTCTTCTCGGTGGCGCGCTATGTGGACGCGGCAGCGCTGGACGTCAGAGACCTGCCGCCGAACTTCCTGTCGTATTCGCATGGCGAGGGCTTCTTGCGCTTCTTCGAGGAGCGTTGCCAGCGGCAGGGCATCTTCATCTTCGACGAGCCGGAATCGGCGCTGTCGCCGTCGCGCCAGATCGAATTCCTCAAGCTGCTGCACCGGATGCACGGCACCGGCCACTGCCAGGTGATCATGGCCACGCATTCACCGGTCCTGATGGCCTATCCGAATGCGACGCTGCTGCGGCTGAGCAAATACGCGCTGGAGCCGGTGAGCCTGAGGGACACCGATCACTACCGGCTGATGCGCGAGTTCTGCGACGACCCGAAGAGGTTTGTCGAGGCGGCGATCGAGGAGTGAAACCCACCGCCCGGCTGACTTGCCTCCCGGCGAAGCCGCCGGCCGCGACTTCGCTCTGGTGCAAGAAGCAGGTCCCCGATCTGGTCTAGAACCCGGACCATAAACTGCGGCATGCGCCAGGCGGCGGATGGCCGATACATATCGGGAGAGAACAAGGATGAGGCGAACGATCGCGCGAGCTGGCGTCGTGGTGGCGGCATTGGCTGTGTTAGGGGCCGCCTGGGCTCACGGGCCGACCCGCCAGAAGGTGCGGGAATCGATCGAGATCGACGCGCCGCAGGCCAAGGTGTGGGCGGTGATCGGCAATTTCCAGGACATGGGCTGGCTCGCCGGTGTCACCAGGACCGAGGGCGAGAAAGGCAACGAGATCGGCGCCACGCGGCGGCTGACGTTGGGGCCCGGCGCCACCGTCGACGAGGAACTCTACAAATACGAACCCGAGATGATGAGCTATTCGTACCGGATCACGGCGGTCGACGTGAAGGTGCTGCCGGTCACCAACTATTCCTCGACGCTGACGGTGTCGCCGGCACCGGACGGCAAGTCGAAGCTGGAATGGGCCGGCGCGTTCTATCGCGGCTTTCCGAACAATGATCCGCCTCCGGAACTGAGCGACGAGGCCGCGGTGAAGGCGGTGAGCGGGCTCTACAAGGCCGGGCTCGAAGCGCTGAAGAAGAAGATCGAGAGCGGGACCTGAGCATGATCCGGAAAAGTGCGAAGCGATTTTCCGACAAGATCATGCTCAAAACAAGGAGCCAAAGCGCGATGACGGTTTGTCCCAATCTCATCGGGCTTTAGGCGTGCGCTCGATTGCGCTCGTCGCGCTGCTTGCCAGCCTCGGCGCCGCGCGGGCCGAGGAGGCGTTCGTCACCAACCAGCTCAGCGACGACCTCACGGTGGTCGATCTCGCGACCTCGAAGCCGGTTGCGACCATCGCGATCGGTGGCAAGCCCGCCGGCGTTGCCGTCAGCAATGACGGCCGCTTCGCCTACGTGACCAGTCCGGATGCCAAGGCGGTCACGGTGGTCGACGCGTCGGCGCGAAAGGTGGTGGGCCGGGTCGATGTCGGCGGCGGGCCGCTCGGCATCGCGGTCGCGCCCGATGGCGCGACGGTCTATGTCGCCGACTGGTACGCCGCCGCGGTGCGGGTGATCGATGCCAGAGAGCGCCGTGTCGCCGCAAGTATCGCGGTCGGTGCATCGCCGTCCGGGCTGGCGGTGACGCCGGATGGGCTGCTGCTGCTGTCGGCGGATCGCGACGACGACAGCGTCTCCATCATCGACACCGCCTCGCGCGAGCGGAGAGGGATCGTGAAGGTCGGCACGCGGCCGTTCGGCGTCACCATCGACGCCGAGGGCAAGCGCGCTTACACCGCCAATGTCGGCACCAACGACGTCTCGGTGATCGACATCGCGACTGCCCGCGAGGTCGGCCGCGTGCATGTCGGCCTGCGTCCCTACGCGGTGGCGCTGGCGCAGGGCCGCGGCTTCGTCACCGACCAGTATGACGGCAAGGTCAGCGTGTTCGACCTCGCGACCTTGCAGCCGGTGAAGCGTATCACCGTCGGCGACTACCCCGAAGGCATCGAGGCGACCGCCGACGGCCAGCGCATCCTGGTCGCGAACTGGGAGAGCAACACGCTGAGCGTGATCGATGCCACCGAGATGAAGGTAATTGGCGAGGTCAAGGTCGGCGACGGCCCAAGGGCGTTCGGGGCATTCCTGAGACGGACGGAGTAGGCAGAAGGTGCGTGGGGTGTCCCAAAATATCGAAAACAACCCCATGCAAAGGAGCAGGCTGCCGCCGACACTCGGAAAAGCGACTTGACGCGTCGGGCAAATCAGCGATACGTTTTTATTATTCCGAAATTGTGCAGGCGTCCGCCGCCGCGCGATAGCCGATCGCTCCTGCGGCTTTCGCCGAGCCGCGCCCCATTGGCCCACCAGCGCGGCAGGCATATATTATCGGGCAATACGAGAAAACACAGGGAGGATGCCATGCATCATACCTTGGTGCCCAGTGACCGGGTCGAGCATGTCTGCGTCTTCGGGCGCGACGGCGCAAAGCTCGGTTCGATCGAGCGGCTGATGCTCGACAAGGTGAGCGGAACGGTGGCCTACGCCATCATCAGGACCGGCGGCGTGTTGAGCACCCACCACCACTATCCCGTCAAGTGGACCGCGCTGCACTTCGATCCCGTGCGGCAGGCCTTCGAAGCCGAGGTCACGCTGGAGGATTTGCGCGCCGGACCGTCTGAGTTCGACGGTGACGCATTCGACTGGGGCGATCGCTCGCAGTCGTACACGCACCCGAACTATTGGGCGGTGTAGGGCAGGCGAGGTGATTGTTGTAGCCCGCATGAGCGAAGCGACATGCGGGACCGCCGCTGGCGACTGCCAGAGCCCCCGGATATCGCTTCGCTCATCCGGGCTACTTGCTCCTGCGTTTCTGGTGGCTTTCATCAGCGCCGCATCATCGTCGGTTCGTCAAAGGCAGACTCATGCCCCAGTTCAAGCCCGCCGGCTGGCCTTTCGTCATACCGCGAATTGTCACGAGCGACCTCACCGGCTTGGCCAGATTCCTTCGAGACGTTTTCGATGCGCAGGGCGAAGTTCGCTCCGACGCGCCGACGGAAATCCGGATCGGAGACTCGATTATCCTGATCAGCGATGGCGGAGGCGTGCGCGAGGCGATGCCGGCCGTTCTCTACGTCTATGTTCAAGACGCGGACGAGACCTATCGTCGGGCGATCGCGGCAGCCGCTGAATCCATCGAGATACCCGTGGATACGCCCTACGGCGACAGACGCGCGACGGTCCGGGATGCCTGGGCAAACGTCTGGCAGATCGCCACATGCCGCAGTAATCAGTAGGATGGGTCGAGCGAAGCGATACCCATCATTCGGGCCGCGGGGGTGAGTTGTTGGGTTTCGCTTCGCTCGACCCAACCTACTTGCATGTTGCGGTAACTCGCACTGACGAGCGATGCCGCTACTCCGCCGCCTCGCTCGCTGAGCTCTTCCTCGGCTTGCTGTTCGCCTTCTTCAGCACCGGGGCCAAAAACTTCCCGGTGTAACTGCGCGGTGCCTTGACGATGTCCTCCGGCGGGCCCCAGGCGACGATCTCGCCGCCGCCGTCGCCGCCTTCGGGGCCGAGGTCGATGACCCAGTCGGCGGTCTTGATGACCTCGAGATTGTGCTCGATCACCACGACCGTGTTGCCCTGGGCGACCAGCTCGTGCAGCACCTCGAGCAGTTTTGCGACGTCGTGGAAGTGCAGGCCGGTGGTCGGCTCGTCCAGGATGTAGAGCGTGCGGCCGGTTGCGCGCTTTGACAGCTCCTTGGCCAGCTTGACGCGCTGGGCTTCGCCGCCCGACAGCGTCGTCGCCTGCTGGCCGACATGGATGTAGTCGAGGCCGACCCGGTGCAGGGTCTGGAAGGTCTCGCGCACGCGCGGCACCGCCTTGAAGAACTCGGCGGCTTCCTCGACCGTCATGTCGAGCACGTCGGCGATGCTCTTGCCCTTGAACAGCACCTCCAGCGTCTCGCGGTTGTAGCGCTTGCCTTTGCAGGTGTCGCAGGTGACGTAGACGTCGGGCAGGAAGTGCATCTCGATCTTGATGACGCCGTCGCCCTGGCAGGCCTCGCAGCGGCCGCCCTTGACGTTGAAGGAGAAGCGCCCGGGCTCGTAGCCGCGCGCCTTGGCCTCGGGCAGGCCGGCGAACCATTCGCGGATCGGCGTGAAGGCGCCGGTATAGGTCGCGGGGTTCGAGCGCGGGGTGCGGCCGATCGGCGACTGGTCGATGTCGATGATCTTGTCGATGTGCTCGAGGCCCTCGATGCGGTCGTGCGGCGCCGCGCCCTCGCTGGCATTGTTCAGCTTGCGGGCGATGGCGCGGTACAGCGTGTCGATCAGCAGCGTCGACTTGCCGCCGCCCGAGACGCCGGTGACGCAGGTGAACAGGCCGAGCGGAATCTCGGCCGAGACGTTCTTGAGGTTATTGCCGCGGGCGTTGACGACCTTGATGGTGCGCCGGTGGTTCGGCGGCCGCCGGTCGGGGACCGGCACCGAAAGCTCGCCGGTCAGATATTTGCCAGTCAGCGATTTCGGGTTGCGCATGATCTGGTCGGGCGTACCCTCGGCGACGATGTGGCCGCCATGCATGCCGGCGCCGGGCCCGATGTCGAGCACGTAATCGGCGAGGCGGATCGCGTCCTCGTCATGCTCGACCACGACCACGGTGTTGCCGAGGTCGCGAAGTCTCTTGAGCGTGTCGAGCAGGCGGGCATTGTCGCGCTGGTGCAGGCCGATCGACGGCTCGTCCAGCACGTAGAGCACGCCGGTGAGGCCTGAGCCGATCTGCGAGGCGAGGCGGATGCGCTGGCTCTCGCCGCCGGACAGCGTGCCGGAGGAGCGCGACAGCGTCAGGTAGTTCAGGCCGACGTCGAGCAGGAAGGTCAGGCGCTCGCGGATCTCCTTGAGGATGCGCGTCGCGATCTCGTTCTGCTGCGCGTTCAGCGCCTCCGGCACCGTCTCGAACCATTCGCCGGCGCGCTTGACCGAGAGCTCCGAGATCTCGCCGATATGCTTGCCGCCGATCTTGACGCACAGCGCCTCCGGCTTCAGCCGATGGCCGTTGCAGCCTTCGCAGGGCACGTCGGAAAAGTACTTGCCGAGCTCCTCGCGCGCCCACTCGCTCTCGGTCTCGCGGTAGCGGCGGTCGATGTTGGTGACGACGCCCTCGAACGGCTTCTTGGTGTCGTAGGAGCGCACCCCGTCCTCATAGGAGAACTTGATCTCGTCGTCGCCGGAGCCGTGCAGCAGCGCGTTCTGGACCTTCTTGGTGAGGTCCTTCCACTTGGTGTCGAGCGTGAATTTGTAGTGCTTGCCGAGCGCGGTCAGAGTCTGGATGTAGTAGGGCGAGGACGATTTCGCCCAGGGCGCGATCGCGCCCTTGCGCAGGGTCAGTTCCTTGTCCGGGATGACCAGGTCCTCGTCGATATGCTGCTCGACGCCGAGGCCGCCGCAGGCCGGGCAGGCGCCATAGGGGTTGTTGAACGAGAACAGGCGCGGCTCGATCTCGGGGATCGTGAAGCCGGAGACCGGACAGGCGAACTTTTCCGAGAACAGGATGCGCTCGGGGCCGCTCTTGTCGTGGATTTTTGCCGTTTTCTTCTTGTCTTCCTTTTCACCCGCGGCCGCCGCCGGTGCGTCGGCATACTCGATCACGGCGAGGCCTTCGGCGAGCTTCAGCGCGGTCTCGAAGCTTTCGGCGAGGCGCTGGGCGAGGTCGGGACGCACCACGATGCGGTCGACCACGACGTCGATGTCGTGCGGGAATTTCTTGTCGAGCGCGGGCGCCTCGGACAGTTCGTAGAACGTGCCGTCGATCTTGACGCGCTGAAAGCCCTTCTTGAGATATTCGGCGAGCTCTTTCTTGTACTCGCCCTTGCGGCCGCGCACGACCGGTGCCAGCAGGTAGAGACGGGTGCCTTCCGGCAGCGCCAGCACGCGGTCGACCATCTGCGAGACGATCTGGCTCTCGATCGGCAGCCCCGTGGCCGGCGAATAGGGCACGCCGACACGCGCCCAGAGCAGGCGCATGTAGTCGTAGATCTCGGTGACGGTGCCGACGGTGGAGCGCGGGTTCTTCGACGTGGTCTTCTGCTCGATCGAGATCGCCGGCGACAGGCCGTCGATCTGGTCGACATCAGGCTTCTGCATCATCTCGAGGAATTGGCGCGCATAGGCCGACAGCGACTCGACGTAGCGGCGCTGGCCCTCGGCATAGATGGTGTCGAACGCGAGCGAGGATTTGCCGGAGCCGGACAGGCCGGTGAACACCACGAGCTTGTCGCGGGGAATCTCGACGTCGATGTTCTTCAGATTGTGTTCGCGCGCGCCACGGATTGTGATGGCGCGCGATGAGGAGCCGGCGTTCTGTTGGCGCTTCGCCTTGAGCACTTCATCCATTGCGACAGTTCCGGGCGCATGCTTGGGCGCCTTTTGGGCGCGCATCGCCGGTGCTGCCGGGACCTTGCGCCGATGGGGGTGTGAAGACTGGAACGTAGGAAGAACGGCCGACAATTTCCAGTGCTGAATAGCGTCCATCAACGGATAGTTTGCCTGATGGCAGCAGCAGTCAGCAGCGCCGGTTCCCTGACGCAAAAAAGGCCGGCGCGAGGCCGGCCTTTCGGTGCGATCTGACCGCCGACGGCGGTCAGCAATTCGCTCAATACTTGTCTTAGTACTTGGCGACGATCGGGCCGCCGAAGTGATAGTTCACGCCGAACTGGGCGCTGTGCAGCTCGAGCGTACCGGACGGCACGCCGAAATAGGTCTCGCTGTCGAGGCTGCGATACAGGTATTCGCCCTTGATCGACCACTGGGGCGCGATGAACGCTTCGACGCCGGCGCCGACGGTCCAGCCGGAGTGGAAGTTGCTCTGCGAGGCGGTCACGCCGAGCGCGGTGACGCTGACCTCGTTGTTGGCCCAGGCGTAGCCGCCGGTGCCGTAGAACAGCACCTTGTCGACGGCGAAGCCGAGGCGACCGCGCACGGTGCCGAGCGAGTCGATCTTGCTGCGGGCGGTGACGCCGAGCGTCGAGACCGATGCGTCGATGTCAGCGCCTGCAGCGTCGACCTCGAGGCCGTACACGATGTTGCCGGCCTGCCAGTTGTAGCCGATGGTGCCGCCGCCGAAGCCGCCTTCCATGCTCGGGGTGCCGGAATTCTCGCTGGCGTAGCCGCCGAAGCCGCCGACGTAGAAGCCGGTCCAGTTGTAGATCGCCGCTGGCGGCGGAGCCTTTACGTAAGGCGCGCGTGCCGCCATGTCGGCGGCCATTGCCGGTGCAAAAGCGCTCAGTGCAAACATGCCGGCCGAGGCCAGCAAAACATTCCTGATTTTCAAAGTCCGAGTCCCGTTTTTCTTGCTCATTTTCTTGTTGTCCCTTCAAAGATTTTGAAGAGAGCGTCACAGCAGTGTCGCGTGACGTGCTGCCGCTTCTACAGAGAAATGCCGGAGCGTGTGTATCCGCGAAACCACAACGCACCGAAAACGGCCCCGGTGAGGTGCGCGTGCACACGCAACGAAAAAGCCGGCGCACAAACAAAAAGGCCGGCGCGAGGCCGGCCTTTCGTCTGGATCAAATCGGCCTGGCGCGATCAGTAGCGCGCGACGACCGGGCCACCCCACTTGTAGTTCACGCGGACGGTGACGAGGTCGACGTCCTGGCGATCGCGGATGGTGCTGTTCAGCGTGCCGTTGGGGGCGATCAGGTTGTAGGTCTTGTCCTGCATGAACAGGTGGTCGTATTCGATGCCTGCGGTCCAGTTCGGCGCGAAGCCGACTTCGATGCCGGCGCCGACGGTGCCGCCCCAGCGGGTGTCGCTGGCGCTGCCGACCAGCACGCCGGTCGGGGTGAAGTAGGTGTTGAAGCGGTTGTCGGTCAGCGCCGCGCCGCCCTTGGCGTAGAGCAGCACGTTGTTGATGGCGTAACCGATCTGGCCGGTGAACAGGCCGAATGCGTCGATCTTGGACTGGTTGGTGAACAGGCCCGGGAAGATCGCGCTGCCGTTGCTGCCCTTTAGGTCAGCCCAGTCGCCCTGCGCTTCAAGGCCGAACACCCAGGTGCCGGCCTGCCAGCGATAGCCGATCTGGCCACCGGCGACGCCGCCCGTTGCATCATGGCAACCGTCCGAGGCGAGGAAGATGCCGGCCGGGAGCTGGTCCCAGCAATTGTGGCTCGAGCCCCAGCCGCCGTTGGCGCCGATGTAGAAACCGGTCCAGTCATAGATCGGGGCAACCACCGGCGGCGGCGCCTTGGTGTAGGGGCGCGCAGCGAGATCGGCGGCCGCTGCAGGTGCAGCAAACGCAATCAGAGCAACCGTACCGAGCAAAAACTTCTTCATTATCAATCCCCCAGCACCCCGATCGGCTTCCAAACGGTCCCGAAGCACGATCCCAGACGCGAGCGCCCGCGCCATGGTTGGAGCTATACGCTGATTCAACCGGAAACGCAGTCTCCCAAATGCAACACTCGCGGAGGAAGTGTCGATAAGGCAAGGTGCTGATTTCTTTGTTGTTTTACTGAATCTTGCTGCCGGGCGTCGGCCTGCGCCGAGATCGACTGCCGCTCCGACGGCATCGGCCGCTTCTACGGATGGTTGTGGCGAACAAAACTGGAACGACGCCGGATCCGATGCTATATCTCGAATATCGTGGATAACCGGCGCGACGGCAAAGGCGGCGAGCCGGCACCGGCGTATAGGGTCATCCACGACGCCTGCGATGTAAGTGGCGAAGGTTGAGAGTGGCGACCGATGTCCGGACGCCCGGTTTTGAGTGGAGATGATGCGATGGCAGGAAGCGTGAACAAGGTGATCCTGGTGGGCAACCTCGGCAAGGATCCGGAAATCCGGCGGACGCAGGACGGCCGTCCGATCGCAAACCTTTCCATCGCCACCTCGGAAACCTGGCGCGACAAGGGCACCGGCGAGCGCAAGGAAAAGACCGAGTGGCACCGCGTCGTGATCTTCAACGAGGGCCTCTGCAAGGTCGCCGAGCAGTATCTGAAGAAGGGCGCCAAGGTGTACATCGAGGGTCAGCTGCAGACCCGCAAATGGACCGACCAGAGCGGCGTCGAGAAGTACTCGACCGAAGTCGTGCTGCAGGGCTTCAACTCCAACCTCACCATGCTCGACGGGCGTGGCGGTGGAGGCAGCAGCTTCTCCGATGATGGCGGCAGCGATTTCGGCTCGGCCGGACCGGTCAGTTCGGCACCGCGCCGTGCAGTCGCCACGGGTGGCGGCAGCCGCAACAGCGACATGGACGACGACATCCCGTTCTGATGAGCGGTCGCGCTTCCGTCGATTCCGTCAGGCGCCGTTCCGTGAAGATCATTTCCCGGAACGGTCGTTGCGATCCGGATTAGCAATTTCCTCGTGTGGATTATGAGGATAACCCGATAACTCTCTGTCAGAACGTCGGTGCTCCGACGTGCAGGGATGCGGGTTCCCAAGACTTTGACACAGGCCGATGTAAATGATATTTACATTGGCCTGCGGCATTTGATGTCGGGCCGCGAGCTTCACCCGAGGGCCGCCATCATGAGCCTCGCGCGATTGCTCGACGCCGCGCCTGCGATCCCGCTCCACGCCTTTGCCGCGATGGCCGCCTTCGTGCTCGGCTCCATCCAGCTCGCCGCCCCCAAGGGCACGATGCCGCACCGGACCCTCGGCTGGATCTGGGTGATCCTGATGCTGGTGGTCGCCGGAAGCTCGTTCTGGATCCATCAGATCCGGCTGGTCGGTCCCTGGAGCCCGATCCACCTGCTGTCGATCTTCTCGCTCGCCATGTTGGCGCTCGGCGTGACGGCCGCACGGAGCCACAATGTCCGCCGCCACAGGTTCACGATGATCGGCATCTTCTTCGGCGCACTGCTCGTCGCGGGGCTGTTCACCTTCATGCCCGGGCGGATCATGCACGCGGTGGTTTTCGGCCACTGACGGGAGAGGCGAGTAGCGAATGGGGTGGCGAATAGGGGATTTTTCCATTGGCTATTTGCCCTTCGCGACACGCTTCGCGATCAAGCAGCCGGAACCTCGGCGCTCCACCCGTAAGTGCATGAAAAAACGAACGGAAAAACGGCTTGCCGGAGCTGCGCAAGGGTGGTTATCAGGCCCCTGATGGGCTATATGATTCCCCAGTAGAACCGACCGGATTTCCCCATTGTCCGATAACGACGACCACAAGCCCGGCGAGCCGCCGGGACCCTCAGATATTCGTCCCGTTTCCATTCTCGACGAGATGAAGAAGTCCTACCTCGATTACGCGATGAGCGTGATCGTGTCGCGTGCGCTGCCCGATGCGCGCGACGGGCTCAAGCCGGTGCACCGGCGCATCCTCTATTCGATGCATGAGCAGGGACATACGCCGGACAAGAAATACGTGAAATCCGCGCGCGTCGTCGGCGACGTGATCGGTAAATATCACCCGCACGGCGACCAGTCGATTTACGACGCGATGGTCCGCATGGCGCAGGATTTCTCGCTGCGCGTGCCGCTGATCGACGGCCAGGGCAATTTCGGTTCGGTCGACGGCGATCCGCCGGCCGCCTATCGATATACGGAAGCGCGGCTGACCCGGGCGGCGCTTGCCGTTCTGGCCGACATCGACATGGAAACCGTCGATTTCCAGCCGAACTACGACAACTCCGAAAAAGAGCCGTCGGTTCTGCCGGCCCGGTTCCCGAACCTCTTGGTCAATGGCGCCGGCGGCATCGCCGTCGGCATGGCTACCAACATCCCGCCGCATAATCTCGGCGAGGTGGTCGATGCCTGCGTGGCGCTGATCGACAATCCGGCGCTCACGATCGACGAGCTGATCGACATCATTCCCGGACCGGACTTCCCGACCGGCGGCGTCATCCTGGGCCGCCAGGGCATTCGCAGCGCCTACCATCTCGGCCGCGGCTCGATCGTGATGCGCGGCAAGGTGACGATCGACACGATCAGGAAGGATCGCGAAGCGATCGTCATCACCGAAATTCCCTATCAGGTGAACAAGGCGACGATGGTCGAGCGCATCGCCGATCTCGTCAAAGAGAAGAAGATCGAGGGCATCGGGGACCTGCGCGACGAGTCCGATCGTGACGGCTATCGCGTCGTCATCGAGCTGAAGCGCGAAGCGGTGCCCGACGTGGTGCTGAACCAGCTCTACCGATTCACGCCGCTGCAGACCAATTTCCCGGCGAACATGCTGGCGCTGGATTCCGGCCGTCCGCAGACGATGAATCTGAAGGACCTGCTTACCATCTTCGTCGCGTTCCGCGAGCAGGTGGTGACCCGGCGGACCAAGTTCCTGCTCGGCAAGGCGCGCGACCGCGCCCACATCCTGGTCGGCCTTGCGATCGCGGTTGCCAACATCGATGAGATCATCCGCGTCATCCGGACCTCGCCCGATCCGAACACCGCGCGCGAGGCGCTGATGTCGCGCGACTGGCCGGCACGCGACGTCGAGGCGATGATCACGCTGATCGACGATCCCCGGCATCGCATCAACGAGGACGGCACGCTGCGGCTGTCGATGGAGCAGGCCAGGGCCATCCTCGACCTTCGCCTGCAGCGCTTGACCGCGCTGGGGCGTGACGAGATTTCCGAAGAGCTCGACAAGCTCGCGGCCGAGATCGCCGACTATCTCGACATCCTGCGCTCGCGCGCCCGCGTGCAGGGCATAGTCAAGACCGAACTGGCCGAGGTGAAGCAGCAGTTCGCCACCCCGCGCAAGACCGTGATCATCGAGCAGGAGGGCGAGGTCGAGGACGAGGACCTGATCCAGCGCGAGGACATGGTCGTCACCGTGTCGCATGCGGGCTACGTCAAGCGCGTGCCGCTGTCGACCTACCGGGCGCAGCGCCGCGGCGGCAAGGGCCGCGCCGGCATGCAGACCCGCGACGAGGATTTCGTCTCACGCCTGTTCGTGGCCTCGACCCACACACCGGTGCTGTTCTTCTCGTCGCGCGGCCAGGTCTACAAGGAGAAGGTCTGGCGGCTGCCGATGGCCGCGCCGAACGCGCGCGGCAAGGCGCTGATCAACATCCTGCCGCTGGAGCAGGGCGAGCGCATCACCACGATCATGCCGCTGCCGGAGGATGAATCCTCCTGGGCCAATCTCGACGTGATGTTCGCGACGACCGGCGGCACGGTTCGCCGCAACAAGCTGTCCGACTTCGTCGACGTGCGCCGCTCCGGCATCATCGCCATGAAGCTCGGGGAAGGCGAGGCGATCGTCGACGTCCAGATCTGCACCGAGCATGACGACGTGCTGCTGACCGCCGCCGGCGGACAGTGCATCCGTTTCCCCGTCACCGATGTGCGCGTCTTCACTGGCCGCACGTCGATGGGCGTGCGCGGCATTGCGCTGGCCGAGGCCGACAAGCTGATCTCGCTGGCGATCCTTCGCCATGTCGAGACCACCTCGGATGAGCGCTCGGCGTACCTGAAGATGCGCCGCGCGGTGGCCGGCGAGGCCACGACCGAGGAGCCGGTCGAGGCCGAGGGCGAGGAGACCGCGAATGCGATCCAGCTGTCGCAGGAGCGCTATGCCGAACTGTCGGCGGCAGAGCAGGTGGTGCTGACCGTCTCCGTCAACGGCTATGGCAAGCGGACCTCGTCCTACGAGTACCGCACCACCGGCCGCGGCGGCAAAGGCATCGTCGCGATGAGCGTCAACAACCGCAACGGCAACCTGGTGGCGTCGTTCCCGGTCGAGGACGCCGACCAGATCATGCTGGTCACCGACAAGGGCCAGCTGATCCGCTGCCCGGTCGCCGACATCCGCGTCGCCGGCCGCTCGACCCAGGGCGTGATCGTGTTCGACACCGCCGAGGACGAGCACGTGGTCTCGGTCGAGCACATTCCGGAAGAGGAAAACGGCGAGAACGGCAACGGCGGCTAGCGCCGCCGTTTCCGAGAACCCCCAGCCCGAATGCCGCCAACGGACGCGCAACATGCGCGCCCGTTGACAGGCTCCGGGAATCCGGCGGCCTGCCTCACGCCCCTAGCCCAAGGGCAACGCCCTATGCTTTGATGGGGTCCGGCGGATCTACCGATCTCGGGAGGCCGTTTTGACCGATCATCGCGTTGAACGGCGGCTTGCAGCGATCCTCGCGGCTGACGTGGCCGGATATAGTCGGCTGACCGGCCTGGACGAGGAAGGGACACACGTCCGGCTCAGGGAGCGTCTGCGTGGACTCGCTGATCCCAAGATCAGCGAACACCGTGGCAAGGTCGTCAAGCACACGGGCGACGGCGTGCTCGCCGAGTTCGGCAGTGTCGTGGATGCGGTGCGTTGCGCCATTGAGGTCCAGCGCGCAATGGCCGAGCAAAATGCCACGGTGCCGCAACTCAAGCGGATCGAATTCCGCATTGGCATCCACGTCGGCGACATCATCGTCGATGAGAACGATATCTTTGGAGACGGCGTCAATATCGCCGCCCGCCTTGAAGGGATCGCGGATCCCGGCGGGATCTGCATCTCGGACGATGCGCAACGTCAAATCCGCGGCAAGGTCGATGCCGTGTTCGAGGACATGGGCTCGCAGAACCTGAAGAACATTGCTGAGCCGATGCGCGCGTGGCGATCGAGGGTAAATGCGGGCCATCCCGCGGGCGCGCCGATCGAGCCGCCGGTCGACAGCGCGCAAGCTCTGGCGCTCCCCGACAAGCCGTCGATCGCCGTGCTGCCGTTCGAGAATATGAGCGGCGACCCCGAGCAGGAATACTTCGCGGACGGAATGGTCGAGGAGATCATCACCGCGCTGTCGCGCTTCAAATGGCTGTTCGTGATCGCCCGAAATTCGAGTTTTACCTTCAAGGGCCGGGCGGTCGATATCAAGGAGGTCGGCCGCAGGCTTGGCGTCCGCTATGTCCTTGAGGGGTCTGTGCGCAAGGCCGCGGGGAAGGTTCGCATCACCGGGCAGTTGATCGATGCGGTGACCGGAACGCACATCTGGGCAGACAGGTTCGAGCGCGACCTGACGGATATATTCGCCCTCCAGGACGAGGTGACTGTCGCCGTCGTTTCGGCCATTCAACCAAAATTGCTGCAGATCGAAATCGGCCTGTCGGCACGGCGACCGGAGAACCTCACCGCCTATGATTTCTATCTCCGCGCCATGCAGCAGCATTACCTGATGACCGCCGACGGGTTGGCCGAGGCGATCAGGCTGGCGCATCGTGCTTTGGAGCTTGACCCCCGGTTCGGCTTTGTCGCCGCTCTGGCAGGTCTCGCGCACATGCAGAACATCCTTTGGGGGCATGCCGTCGATCCTCAATTTGACCGCAAGGAAGCGGTTCGGCTGCTTCGCCTGGCATTGAGCATCGACGATGGGGATGCGGAAACATTAGCCTGGGTTTCCCTCACCTCGGCGTACATGGTCGGCGATTGTGAGAGTGAGATCGAATTGGCCGACCGGGCGGTCGCTCTCAATCCGAATTCATATCGCGCATGGACAGCCAGAGGCAGTGTCTATCGAGTTGCCGGGCTTCCGGATGAAGCGGTCCGGAGTTTTGAACGCGCCATCCGCCTGAGCCCGTTAGACCCGCGGCTACCCATCACGTTTGTTGGGATGGGGATGGCCTTCATCGAGCTTCGCCGCTTTGACGAGGCCATCGTCGCAGCGAACAAATGCCGGCGCCAGAATGCCTCCTATTCGCTGGCTTACCGTTGTCTCGCGTCCGCGTTCGCCCATCTCGGACGCGACTCGGAGGCGCGAGAGGCGGCGGCGCTCCTGCTTCAGCTCGATCCCGCCTTTACAATATCCGCAATGATCGCCAGGGGCGGGTACCCAAACGCGCAGCTGTTGATCGAGGGGCTTCGGAAGGCGGGATTGCCCGAATGAATTGTGCCTGCGGGCGCTGACGAGGTGGCCAGCGAACCAAATCCGGTGGCTTGCGGTGCGGTTTCCATTGTCCCGGATTGCGCTTCGCTTCATCCGGGCTACGCAGGCGACGAGATTAAATCTCGATCTCCGTCCCGAACTCCACGACCTGTCCGGTCGGCACGCCGAAGAACGCCGCCGACCGTTCGGCGTTGCGCTGCAGGAACGCGAATAGCGATTCCCGCCATACCCACATGCCTGGAATGTCTTCCCTCGGAATGATGGTCTCGCGGCCGATGTAGTAGGTCACATCGGTCAGACGCAGACCGGGCAGTTTGCCCTGACGGCAGGCGAGCTTCAGCCCTTCGTACACGGTCGGATATTGCATGAAGCCGTAACGCAGGATGACCCGGATGATGCCCGGGGTGACGTCGTGAACCACAACGCGATCCTCGTCCGAGATGCGCGGGGATTCCTCGATCTGGACGGTGACCAGCAGCACGCGCTGGTGCAGCACGTGGTTGTGCTTGACGAACTGGGTCAAGGCAAGCGGCACGCCGTTGGGGGCAGAGGCGAGGAATATGGCGGTGCCCGGCAGCCGGCTGTGGCACTTGTTGACCGCGGTCTCGATCAGATCTTCTTCCGGCTGACGCAGCTTGCTGCGCGCCGTCTCGACCAGTTTCACTCCGCCGCGCCAGGTCAGCATCAGGAAGGCCACCGCAGCGGCGAGCAGCAGCGGGAACCAGCCGCCTTCGAACAGCTTGGTCGAGTTCGCCGCAAAGAAGATCGCGTCGATGATGAAGAAAAAGCCGTTCACGGCGATCACGATGATCGGCGAATAGCCCCACTGGATCGCAACCAGCGCTGCAAGCAGCGTGGTGATCGCCATCAACAGCGACACTGCGATGCCGTAGGCGCCGGCGAGTGCGTCGGAGCTGCCGAAGGCGAGCACCGCGCCGAGTGTCCCGGCGGCGAGCATCCAGTTCACCAGCGGCACGTAGATCTGCCCGATCGCGTCGCTCGTGGTGTGCTCGATGTGCATGCGCGGCAGGAAGCCGAGCTGGATCGATTGCTGGGTCAGCGAGAACACACCCGAGATGATGGCCTGCGAAGCAATCACGGTGGCGATGGTCGCGAGCAGGACGAGCGGGTAATGCGACCAGTCCGGCGACAGCTGGAAGAACGGGTTTTCGATCGCGGTCGGGTCGGTGATCAACAGCGCGGCCTGGCCGAAATAGTTCAGCACCAAGGCGGGCAGGCAGACAGCGAACCAGGCGAGCCGGATCGGAAAGCGGCCGAAATGCCCCATGTCGGCATACATCGCCTCACCGCCGGTCACCGCGAGGAAGGCGGCGCCAAGGATGGCGAAGCTGACGTGAAAATCCTGATGGATCAGGAAATCGAACGCATAGAGCGGACTCAGCGCAACCAGCACGCCGGGCGCCTTGACGATGCCGTGAATGCCGAGGGCTGCCAGCACGGCGAACCAGAACAGCATTACCGGGCCGAAGATCCTCCCGATGAAGCCGGTGCCCTGCTTCTGCATCATGAACAGGCCGATCAGGATCACGACGGTGATCGGCACCACCGCAGGGGTCAGCGAGGGCGCGTCGACCTTGAGGCCCTCGATCGCCGACAGCACCGAAATGGCCGGCGTGATGGCGCCGTCGCCGTAGAGCAGGGCGGCGCCGATCAGGCCGACCACCAGAAGATGGGCGCGCCAGGTGCCGGGCGCCGCGTTGCGCGCCGAGAGCAGCGCCAAGAGCGCGACGATGCCGCCTTCGCCGCGGTTGTCGGCGCGCAGGATCAGCATCGCGTATTTGATCGAGATGATGAGGATCAGCGCCCACAGGATCAGCGAGACCACGCCGAGCACCGCGCTCTCGGTGAGCGGACCGCCATGGGTGGCGGCCTTGGCGGCTTCCTTCAGAGCGTAGAGGGGGCTGGTGCCGATGTCGCCATAGACGACGCCGAGGGCACCGAGCGTGACGGCAACCGGGATCGGACTGGACGGGGGGTGGCCAGAAGAAACGATGGCGGGCGTACTCGTCACGGCAATCCCCCGATGGCTGCGCCCGCCGGATCATCCGGCCGGGCGCCTTAGACGATAGTCTGCGACGGGACGTCGCAAATTACCATTGGGTTTTGTGTGACGGCCTGACCTTACGCCAGGCTGACGAGGGAGTTCGATTGAATGCGGGCTACGGGGTACGGTCGGCGGTAACCAGGCGGGCTTCGCGAACCGCCGTCTTGTTGCCGGCGCTGCGCAGGCACGAGGCCTCGAAGTTCGGCCAGGCTTGCTGCGAGCAGTCCTTGCCGACCGGGTGGACGTCGAGACGGTCGCTCTTGGCCAGCGGCTGCGGGGTGGAGGCTTCGACCTGCGGCGCAAAGCCCGGCAGCACGGTGAGCGCAGCGGCAATGAACGCGGCAACAGCGATGGCGGAAAGTGCCTTGATCATGACGGTCCCCAGTTGATCGGGCCGCCCGGGCCCGTCGTTTCGTTGTCCAATGTCTACCGGCCGCAAGTTTCCTGGTGTCTTCGCCGCCCCGCGAAATGGTTTCGTCGCGGACCGCTTCTGTTTCGTCCGCCAACGGCCGACGAAACATTCACCCTCGTAGACGCTGGCATCCCAGGACTCGTTCACTGGACGACTGGAAATTTGTTTCGAGCGGGCGATGGAACCCGGGCGGCTTGCCGGGGAGAGCCGGGCGGGTTAGGAGGGACCATGTCCCGTATCGCGATCTATCCCGGCTCCTTCGATCCCGTCACCAACGGCCATCTGGACGTGGTGAAACAGGCCGTCTTCCTCTGCGACCGCCTGATCGTCGCCATTGGCGTCCATCCCGGCAAGAAGCCGCTGTTTTCCATCGAGGAACGGCTGGCCATGGTCCATGAGGTGTTCGACCCCATCGCCCAGCAGGCGGGCTGCGCCTTCGAAAGCGCAACCTATGACAATCTCACGGTCGCAGCGGCGCGCGCGGCCAAGGCCACGCTGATGATTCGCGGCCTGCGCGACGGCACCGATCTCGATTACGAGATGCAGCTTGCCGGCATGAACGAGGCCATGGCGCCCGAGGTGCATACCGTATTCGTTCCGGCGTCGGTTGCGGTCCGCCCGATCACCGCCACACTGGTGCGCCAAATCGCCCAGATGGGCGGCGACTTCTCTGCATTCGTGCCGTCATCGGTCGCAGCTAGCCTGAAGGCCAAGTTCGCCGGCTGATCCGGCGGCCTGCCACACCTCAACGTTAAAGCTCCGGAGTTGCCATGATCCGCATTCTTGCATTCGTTGCCGCGCTGCTCTGCGTCGTGCCCGCGGTCGCGCAGCCGCTGCCGGCCAATCTCGACAAGGCCGATGCGATCGTGATCGACACTACCAAGGGCCGCATCGTCATCAAGCTGCGCACCGACATCGCGCCCAAGCATGCCGAGCGCATCAAGCAGCTGGCGCGCGAGGGCTTCTACAACAACGTGCCGTTCCATCGCGTGATGGACGGCTTCATGGCGCAGACCGGCGACGGCCAGAACTTCAACGGCACCGGCGGCTCGAAATATCCGAACCTGAAGCAGGAATTCTCCCAGGTCCCGTTCAAGCGCGGCATCGTCGGCATGGCCCGGCGCGGCGACAGCGTCGACAGCGCCAATTCGCAGTTCTTCATCATGTTCGCCGACGGACCGAGCCTGAACGGCCAGTACACCGTGATCGGCGAGGTGGTGCAGGGCATGGACGTGGTCGACAAGCTGAAGAAGGCGCCTGCGGGCTCTCCTGGCGGAGCCGTCACCGATCCCGACAAGATGGTGAAGGTGCAGGTCGCATCCGACATCAAGTGATCCGCATGGCGGCGCGCTGCAAACCACTCGCCTGGTTCGCCGCGCCGCTGGTTTGCCTGACGCTGGCCGTACCGGTGCAGGCCGAGCCGGAGCAACTCAATACGATCAAGGACGTTGTTCTTGCCATCCACCGCTGCTGGCGGCCGCCGCCGGCGGAGAAGGCCGGCCCGATCGACATCACCGTCATTGTCAGCTTCAACCGCGAGGGCGCAATCCTCGGACATCCCAGGATCAGCTATGAATCGCAGGAGGCGACCGACAACGACCGGATTGCGTACCGGATCGCGGTGATGGAGACGTTGCAACGCTGCACGCCGTTGCCATTTACCGAGAGCCTGGGCGGCGCGGTCGCCGGCCGTCCATTCGCAATCCCGTTCAGGAATAAGAAGTATCCACCCCGAAGCCAGGAGAAGCGAGCATGGCTGCTACCGAAAATACTCTGATCCTCGAAACCACGCAGGGCCCGGTCACGATCGAGATGCGCCCGGATCTCGCGCCCGGCCACGTCGCGCGGATCAAGGAGCTGGTGCGCGAGGGCTTCTACGACGGCATCGTGTTCCATCGCGTGATCGACGGCTTCATGGCGCAGACCGGCTGCCCGCAGGGCACCGGCATGGGCGGCTCCGGCAAGAAGCTGAAGGCTGAATTCAACAAGGAGCCGCATGTCCGCGGCACCGCCTCGATGGCCCGCGCCGCCAATCCGGATTCCGGCGACAGCCAGTTCTTCATCTGCTTCGACGACGCCTCGTTCCTCAACGGCCAGTACACCGTCTGGGGCAAGGTCACCGAGGGCATGGAGAATGTCGACAAGATCAAGCGCGGCGAGCCGGTGAAGGATCCGGACAAGATCGTCAAGGCGCGCATGGCCGTCGACGCGGCGTAAGTCAAACACTCCGTCATGCCGGGGCACGCGAAGCGTGAACCCCAATGCGCAATTGCGCATTGTGGAATCTCGAGGTTCCGGGTTCGATGCTATCGCATCGCCCCGGAACGACGTTGCTGAGTAAGATGCGCACCGACCTCTTCGACTTCGAACTACCCCCGGAAAGCATCGCGCTTCGCCCCGCGAGCCCGCGCGATGCCGCGCGGATGCTGGTGGTGCATCCGGAAGGCGTGCTGCGCGACGCCTCGATCGCCGACCTGCCGCAGTGGCTGGAGCCGGGCGATCAGATCGTCGTCAACGACACCAAGGTGATCGCGGCGCAGCTCAAGGGCCGCCGGATCGGGCGCGACACCGAGCCGAAGATCGAGGCGACCTTGATCAAGCGGCTCGACGGCTCGCGCTGGCAGGCGCTGGTGAAGCCGGCGAAGAAGCTCAGCCCCGGCGACACCATCCGCTTCGGCAATGAGGGCAGGGTCTGCCTGCTCGGCAATCTCGATGCAGAGGTCGAGGCGAAGGGGCAGGAGGGCGAGGTGACGCTGTCATTCTCGTTCCATGGTCCGGTGCTCGACCAGGCGATCGCCGATGTCGGCGCCACGCCGCTGCCGCCCTACATCGCCTCCAAACGCACGCCTGACGAGAAGGACGTCAACGACTACCAGACCATGTTCGCCGCCAATGAGGGCGCGGTCGCAGCGCCCACGGCGGGGCTGCATTTCACGCCGGCCCTGGAGGCCGCGCTGCGGAGCCGCGGCGTCGAGCTGCACCGCCTGACGCTGCATGTCGGGGCAGGGACGTTCCTGCCGGTGAAGACCGAGGAGACCTCGGAGCACAAGATGCATGCCGAATGGGGCTGCGTCACCGCCGAGACTGCTTCCGCCTTGAATGCCGCGCGCGCAAAGGGCGGCCGGATCGTCGCGATCGGCACCACGTCGCTGCGGCTGCTGGAAAGCGCCGCCAATGCCGACGGCACCATCCAGCCGTTTGCGGCGGAAACCTCGATCTTCATCACGCCGGGCTATCGCTTCCGCGCGGTCGATATTTTGCTGACCAACTTCCATCTGCCGCGCTCGACGCTGTTCATGCTGGTCTCGGCCTTCTCCGGCCTCGAGACGATGCGGGGCGCCTACGCCCACGCGATCAGGGACGGCTACCGGTTCTATTCGTACGGCGATGCGTGCTTGCTGTTTCGCGCAGGCAGGTAGTTAAGCGAGCTCAACTTTATCACCATCACCCCGAGGTGCGAGCGGAGCGAGCCTCGAAGGATGACGGGACTGAAGGCGGGACAACATGTCCGACGTCGTCCCTGCGAAAGCAGGGAACCATAACCACAGGGTTTAATTGTTGAGGAAGGCTGTGGCCCCAGCCCTGCTCAACAATGCCTTCGGTGGTTATGGGTCCCGGCTTTCGCCGGGACGACATTGAATGTTTGGCACCGCTCCTCCGCCATATATTCACATTCTCTGAGGTGGCCGCTTCTTCAGCGGCCCTCGAAGGGCGACGGCCCCACTGGGGTCGATGCATCCTTCGAGACGCCCGCTGCGCGGGGGGCCCTCAGGATGACGGTCCTTACATTCACGCCATCGCACGCTCAGGGAGCAACTCGGCAATCTGCACCGCGTTGAGGGCGGCGCCCTTGAGCAGCTGATCGGCCGCGACGAACATCGAGATCGAGTGGCCGCTGGGGTCGCTGAGGTCCTTGCGGATGCGGCCGACCAGCACGTCGTCCTGGCCGGAGGCGTCGATCGGCATCGGGAAGTAGTTCTTGGCGCGATCGTCGACGACCTTGACGCCCGGCGCCTGCGCCATGATCGCGCGCACCTGGTCCTCGGTGATCGGCTTCTCGCATTCGAAGGTGATCGCCTCGCAATGCGCGCGCAGCACCGGCACCCGCACGCAGGTAACGCCGACCGCGATCTTCTCGTCCTCGAAGATCTTGTGGGTCTCCTTGATGACCTTGGTCTCCTCGTCGTTGTAGCCGGTCTCCGGATCAACAGCGGTGTTGTGGTTGAACAGGTTGAAGGCGTAGGGGTGCGGCATCACCTTCGGGGTGTAGACCTGTCCGTTCAGATTGGCGCGGGTGGACTCGACGAGCTCCTCCATCGCGGCTGCGCCGGCGCCGCTCGCGGCTTGGTAGGTCGAGATGATCACGCGCTTGATGCGGTTCTTCTGATGGATCGGCCACAGCGGCACCAGGGCGGTGATGGCGGCGCAGTTCGGGTTGGCGATGATGCCCTTGTGGTCGCGGATGCGGTTGGCGTTGATCTCGGGGATCACCAGCGGAACGTTCGGATCCATCCGGAACGCCGAGGAATTGTCGACCACGACGGCGCCGGACTTCACCGCAAGCGGCGCGAACTTCCTGGAGATGCCGCTGCCGGCCGAGAACAGCGCGATGTCGACGCCCTCGAAGGCGCGCTCGGTCAGTTCCTCGATCACGACCGGCTTGCCGCGGAAGCTGACGGTCTTGCCGGCCGAGCGGGCGCTCGCCAGCGCCTTCAGCTTGCCGACGCGGAAGCCGCGCTTGTCCATGGTGGCGATGAATTCGGCGCCGACGGCGCCGGTGACGCCGACAATTGCGACGACGGAATCGTTACTCACTTTGTCCTCCATTCGAGTTGTATTTCAGGCAACAAAAAAGCCCCGGACCTTCATCAGGCGGGGCTTCGGGCAGAGATGATGCGGTTCGACCGACTACGCGCGCACGCCTCCCGAGGCCCCGGAGGGCTTGGTGGTTTTGCTGGTGCGTTTGGTCGCGGTGATCATGGCTCGGACTTATGCGGGACAGATCGGCGTCCGTCAACGGCTTTTGGGCGAAAACTTGGCGATGCCCGCCTGGAGCATTTTCGGTTCTGATTGAATCAGAACCGAAGCTCTAGCTTCTTGTTTTGACGCGCTTTCTTCACGCGAACCGCTGTCCGCTTCGCTCGAAAACGCTCTTGGCCTCAGCGCCTGCGCGCGCCGGGCGGTTCGAGGATCACCTCTTTCAGGTCGCTGCCGGCGAGCACGACGATGACGAAATTGAGCTTGCCGCGTTCGCGCATCAGGCCGCCGCTGATCGCCTTCCCGGAGGTCGTGCGCTCGGCCACCCGCACGGCGTCGGCGAGGCGATGCCGGAGCGCCTTGAGCACGACGAGGTTGTCACGGTCTTCGGCGCCGAGCGACTTCAGCGGCGCGGCGGCCTCGCCACCCACCACTTCGCCGGTCGCCGCGTCGATGGCGTGCCGCCAGATGCGGTCCTGCTGCATGGTCTTGACCCGGTAGACCGCGGGCTCCGACGCGCCGTCGAAGCTGATGTCGGCGGTGATCGAACCGGAATGCAGCGCCTCCGCAATCGCCATCGCCTTGCGCAGCGATATCTGGGCCGCCTGGAAGCTGTCGAGCTCGCGGCGAACCGTGTGCGCGTCGAGCGCGGTGTCGTTGTCCTGCGGGGTAAGCGCCGCGGCCGTTGAGCTCGTGATCGCATGCGCCGGCGTTGCGAAGGGCAGGGCAACGAGCGCGGTTGCCAGCAGCCACATGCCGAATGCCCAATGCCGCAGTGCGTGTAATCGTCCCGTCGTCATGGTCGCATCCGTCGCGTCGAACCGCCGCCCGGGCAGAGAAAGTGCGGCCGACCTTTGTTAGTCAGAGGTCGGCCGCCGAACGTTCAGACGAAGCGATGGCGGCAGCTCCGTCGTGACGATCGAAGTTACAAGGCGACACGAAACCGTTGGGGGGCTGAACTTGGGTCTCGCGTCTCATTGCAACTAAACAATACGGTTTCGTTCTGTTTCCTTCAAGGCTCATCACGACAACGTGTGAGGCGATGCAACGATCCTGTCAGCGGGCCGGCCGGCGGCGCGCCTTTGTCGCTTCTTTGGCCGCATCGCGAAGCCGGTCCTGCGGCCCGACGGCGCCGGCGAGAAACAGCCGGATCGAGACTTCCATCCGGGTCTCGGCGGTCTTCATGTCAATCGGAATTCCGAATGTCGCCATCCGGTGGGTGTGGCCGACCACCATGTTGAGGAATGTTTCGGCCGCGATCGTGGTGTCCTCGAGGTCGAGGGCGCCTTTGTCGACCAGATGGTCGAAGAAATCCGCCGTGGTGGACACCGCTTTCGACCAGCCTTCGTCGACGGCCAGCTTGGCGACCTCGGGGAAATTAATTGCCTGCGCGGTCAGGATCCGGCTGAAGGCGATGGAGTCGGCGCTGCAGTTCAGCACCAACAACTGACGCCCGAGCTCGGTCAGCCGTTCCTCGACCGAACCGTCGCAGTTGCCGCCGGCCTGCGCTTCGGCCGCCGCGGCGGCGAGCGGGGCAAGCCAGCGGGCGATCTCGCGGCGGAGCACCGCGGCGAACAGGCCGCGCTTGTCGCCATATTGACCGTAGACGGTGGGCTTGCTGACGCGGGCGGCCTCGGCCACCGCGTCGATCGACGTCGCATCGAAGCCGCGCTCGAGGAACAGGCGGGTGGCGACCTCGATCAGCCGCTGGTCGCGCTCGATCGCAGCGTCCCGCGTCGGCCGGCCGCCGCGTGACTTGATCACGCCGCGCTTGGCCACCTTGGCCTTGGTTGCGGTCAATCCCATTTGCCCATTCATCTCGTTGTGCGTCGGACGGGTCCGTCCGGTCTATAACCCGCGCCGAGCGGATTCGTCCATTCGGCGGTACCGGGAGCAGGCCGCTTACGGCGGCGTCGCGGTCCAGGCCTGCCCGGCGGCGGCCTTGTCGTATCCGTACTGGTAGAGCGCGCGCATATAGGCGGTGTCGAAGCCCTGCGTTTCCGGCGCCGGATAGTCACGCTCGATGTAGGACAGATGGAAACCCAGCCGGTTGCGTCGGGCGAAGTCATAGGTCGAGAGGATGACCGAGCGCGTCTGCGCCTGCGTGATCGCGGAGATGCTGCGGGAGGCGACGTCGATCGTCGAGTTCGACACCAGCTCGAAGTTGCCCTCGAGCTTCTTGTTGACGAGGATGTAGATGTTCATACGGCTGTTGGCGGGCCAGCCGCGCTCGCGGAACAGCAGCGCATCCGGCAATGTCAGCACCGGCGCGGTCACGCCGCCGTCGACATGCATCTCCTGGAAGCGGCGGCCCTGGCCCTCGGCGTCGATCATGATCGGCGGAAACACCAGCGGGATGCTGGCGGAGGCGGCCATCACGTCGCGAAACAGCTGTAGCGCCTCGGGCGTTCCGACGGCGGCGATTCGCCCCATGTCCCAGATTACCGTGCGTTGGGTGTCGAGATCGGTGGTGACGATCAGGAGCTTTCGGCCCTTGGCGTTTTCGTGCGCCACCTCGCTCAGGATCTCCGGACCGACGTAGCGCGCCACCAGTTCGCGCAGCCGCTTGTTGCCGAACAGCCCGGAGCCGAACAGCACCCGCATCAGGCTCGGATCCTGCAGCAGGCTTTCCGCGATGCCCGAGGTGTAGACCTCCTTCAGCGTGTCGTCGTAGCGCGGGCCAAGGAAGGCAAAGGGCGCAATCAGTCCGCCGGTGCTGACGCCGGAGACGACCGAAAAGGCCGGGCGGTTGCCGGCCGCGGTCCAGCCGTTGAGGACGCCCACGCCATAGGCGCCGTCGGCACCGCCGCCCGAGAGGGCGAGATAACTCGTGATCGGCGCGACGCTGCGCTTCTCGAGCTTGAATTTTGATGCCGGCTCGTCGGCATAGCGGCGCAGCCCATCGAGATCGAGCACGCGGGAATTGGCGGCGTCGGCGGCCGTGTAAGGCATCCGCGGCAGCGAACTGCAGGCCGCAAGCGCCAGGGCGAGGCCGCACAGCAGGACCGCCTGCCGGATCGCGCGGGCAGCCATCATCCAAGGGCCGGCGCCGGCGGGCCGGACGCTAGGGGGTGAGACCATCTCTGCCAGTCACGTTCGCGGATCGACGTCGCTGCGGGGAGCCGGTTGCCATATTGTCGTCATAAAACGACACTGTTTCGTTTTGTTTAACCGGGCTGATGATGCAAGGCAAGCGTCCGGCCGGTTGTCCGTGTTCACGAAGTCGCGCGAGGGCCGTTATCCGACGGGTTGATCGGGCGCCGGCGACACGCAATAAGCAGCCGCATGAATCTTCCCAATCATTTCGAGCTGCTGGCAACCGACGGCGCCGCCCGCACCGGGCGCCTGACCACGCCGCACGGCCTCGTGCGGACGCCCGCCTTCATGCCGGTCGGCACCGCGGGCGCGATGAAGGGCATGCATTGGCGCGAGGTGCGCGATGCCGGCGCCGATATCGTGCTCGGCAACACCTATCACCTGATGCTGCGTCCCGGCGCCGAGCGCATTGCCGGGCTTGGCGGCCTGCAGCGCTTCACCGGCTGGGGCGGCCCGATGTTGACGGATTCCGGCGGCTTCCAGGTGATGTCGCTGTCGGAGCTGCGCAAGGTGACCGAGAAGGCCGTGACCTTCCGCTCGCATATCGACGGCACCAAGGTCGAGCTGTCGCCGGAGCGCTCGATCGAGGTGCAGCGGCTGCTCGGCTCCGACATCGCCATGCAGATGGACGAATGCGTGCGGTTGCCGGCGGAACGCGCCGACATCGAGCGCGCGATGCAGCTGTCGCTGCGCTGGGCCGAGCGCTCCAAGCGCGCGTTTGAAGCGGCGCCCGACGGCTACATGCTGTTCGGCATCGTGCAGGGCGGCGACGTCCCGGATCTGCGACACGCCAGCGCGCGCGGGCTGACTGGCATCGGCTTTCACGGTTACGCGATCGGAGGCCTCGCGGTCGGCGAGCCGCAGGCGGTCATGCTGGCGATGATCGAAGAGACCGCGCCGGCGCTCCCGGTCGATCGGCCGCGTTATCTGATGGGCGTCGGCACGCCGGAGGACATCCTCGAGGCGGTGGCGCGCGGCGTCGACATGTTCGACTGTGTGATGCCGACACGGAACGGACGCCACGGCATGGCGTTCACCCGCTTCGGGCAGATCAACCTGCGCAACGCCCGGCACGTCGACGATCCGCGTCCGCTCGATGAAGAAAGCCCGTGGCCGGCGGCGAACGGCTATTCGCGCGCCTATCTGCATCACCTGGTGCGGTCGGGCGAAACACTTGGGGCAATGCTGCTGTCCGAAATCAACGTCGCCTATTACCAGCAGCTGATGCAGGGCATCCGCGATGCGGTGGCGAACGGCACGTTCGAGGACTTCAGAACGAAAACGCGCGCCGGTTGGGCGCGCGGTGACATCGCTCCAAGATGAGCTGTGTGATCAGTTGCACACGATCGGTTTCACCGCGTGTTTGGTAACGAACCCGTAACCGCAATTGTCGCAGGTCCAGAGATAGCTGATCAAATTGTCGAACAGGTACGCGGACGCTTCCGCCGCCACCATGGAGTCCGCACACACCGGACAGGTCGGCAAATCGCAGCCGCGCGGATCGGGCCTGGACGCTGTGGTCGACAGAACTTCAGCGAGAGCTGGCATGTGACCTCCTTTGCGTTCTGAGCTGCACCTGACGAAAGTATATAAACCCATTTGTTTGACCTTGTCGCAACACAAATGCGTAGGTTTTACGTTATTTGCGCAGGTTCTATTTTGCGATGCAACGAATTCGCATTGCGGCGGTTTCTCACTTGCGCGCCATGGTGCGCTGCTTCTAATGAGACAAGACCGCATATTCCCAGCACATCCGCTACAGGAGCCGCTTGATGGACGCGCCGTCGACAACGAGTGCAGTGCAACCCGGACGCGGCCGCGTCTTTGACTCCATCGTCGATGCGATCGGCTCCACGCCGATCGTGCGGCTGCGCAGATTGCCGCAGGCGGCCGGCGTCAACGCGACGATCCTCGCCAAGCTGGAATACTTCAATCCGGCGGCCAGCGTGAAAGACCGCATCGGCGCGGCGATGATCGTGGCGATGGAGAAGGCCGGCATCATCAACGCCGACACCGTGCTGATCGAGCCGACCTCGGGCAACACCGGGATTGCGCTTGCCTATGTCGCGGCCTCGCGCGGCTATCGGCTCAAGCTCGTCATGCCGGAATCGATGTCGATCGAGCGACGGCGGATGCTGGCCTTTCTCGGTGCGGAGATTGTGCTGACCCCGGCCGCGCAGGGCATGAAGGGCTCGATCGCGACCGCGGAGGAATTGGTGCGCACGACGCCCAACGCTGTCATGCCGCAGCAGTTCAAGAACCTCGCCAATCCCGAAATCCATCGCCGCACCACCGCCGAGGAGATCTGGAACGACACCGGCGGCAATATCGATTACTTCGTCGCCGGCGTTGGCACCGGCGGCACCATCACGGGCGTTGGCCAGGTGCTGAAGCCGCGCAAGCCGTCATTGCGCGTCGTCGCGGTAGAGCCGGAAGAGAGCCCGGTGCTGTCGGGCGGCCAACACACGCCGCACAAAATCCAGGGCATCGGCGCAGGCTTCATCCCTGACATCCTCGACCGCTCCGTGATCGACGAGATCGTCAAGGTCAACAGCGCGACCGCGATCGAGACCGCGCGCGAGCTGGCGCGCAACGAAGGCATCCCCGGCGGTATCTCGTCGGGTGCCGCGATCGCAGCCGCCTTGCAGATCGGCAAGCGGCCGGAAGCGGCCGGCAAAACCATTCTGGCGATTGTGCCGTCGTTCTCGGAGCGCTATCTCTCGACGGTACTGTTTGAAGGAATCTGAGACACAGGAATCCAGCATATGGCTGACCAGCCGAGGCGACCGCGAACCCTGAACGATGCCCGCAGCGAAGCCGAGGCGGCGTTCAAGCGCGCCACCACCAAGGTCGCGGACGCGGTGCCAAAGACCGTCGCTGTCCCCGGCGTCCGCGAGCAGGTCACGCTGCGGATCGATCAGGACGTGCTGGCGTATTTCCAGGAGGGCGGCCCCGGCTGGCAGGACCGCATCAACGCGGCGCTGCGCAAGGCCGCCGGAAAGTAACACGCTTTCGAAACCAGGAGGCGCGGGACGATCCCCGGGCTTTGGCGGGCGGGGCGCGGCCGCGCTGGCTGCGGCGCGAGCGTCACCTCGCGCGCGCCGGCGTCCTTGCGGTCGGTTTCAGGTTCATGAGGTTGCCGGCCAGGATCATGGCCGCGCCGAGCACGGTGTAGACATCGAGCCTTTCGGCATAGATCAGCCAGCCGGCGATCGCCGTCAGCGGCACGCGGACGAAATCCATCGGGATCACGACAGTGGCGTCGGCGTGGAGCAGGGCGCGTGCCATGCAATAGTGCGAGAACGTGCCGCAGAACGCGATCACGGCGAGCCAGCCCCAGGTTGAGAGCGGCGGCCAGGTCCAGACGTAGAGCGCAGGCCCGATGCTCGCGAGCGATTGCACCGCCAGCATCCAGAACATGATCGTCAGCGTCTGCTCGGTCCGCGTCAGCGACTTGACCACGGCGACCGAGATGCCGAAGCCGACCGCCGCGGCGAGCGCGATCAGCTGGCCCGGATTGATCGCGCCGGCCGCCGGCCGCACGATCACGAACACGCCGACCAGGCCAAGCACGATCGCGACGATCTTCCACCGCGTCATCCGCTCGCCGAGAAAGCTCGCCGCAAGGATCGCGGTCCAGATCGGCATCGTGAACTCGATCGCGACCACCTGGCCGATCGGGATCAATGTCAGCGCAAAGAACCAGCCGAGCTGCGCGCAGAAATGGATCAGGTTGCGCGCGATATGGACGTGCACCCGTGCCGTCTTCACGATCGCAAACCCGCCATTCATGTGGATCAGCGGATAGAGCATCGCGAAGCCGAGCACGCCGCGAACGGCCATCAGCTGGAAGACGTTGACCTCGCGCGTCGCCTCGCGGCCGGCCACCGCCACGATCAGCATCAGCGCGAGCCAGCCGGACATCCACAATGCTGCGCGGGTTTTTGAGGGCGTGCGATCCATGACGGGGAACGAGCGGAGGAGGGGTGCCCGGTATCGGCGAGCTGCCATGAATTTGCAACGCGCAATTCTGCCTGCGCGGTGATGCGTCAACCATGTGATCTCTGCTAAGCAGGTCGGCAAAATCAAATCAGGAGGATCTATTCATGCGTGTCTTGCAACCAGCCGAATGGTCGAAACCCCGCGGCTTCTCGCACGGTGTCGCGTTCGACGCGCCCGGCAGGTGGATCGTGCTGGCGGGGCAGACCGGCGGCGACGAGAAGGGCGACTACGCCCCCGAGATGGCCGCCCAGGTCGGCACCGCGTTGAAGCGCATCATCAAGCTGTTGAACGAAGCCGGCGCCGGCCCCGAGCACATCGTCCGCTTGACCTGGTACCTGACCAGCCGCAGCGAGTATGAGGCCGCGGGCGCCGGTATTGGCGCGGAGTGGAAGGAGACGCTCGGGCGCAATTTCCCGCCGTCGACGCTGCTCTATATCGGCGGGCTGGTCGATCAGCGCGCCAAGGTCGAGATCGAGGTCACCGCATTCGTGCCTGCGGCATAGCATCGCTGGGGCGTACGCGAGGAATTGCCGCTCAGCCAAACAAAAAGCCCTCGGGGATGACCCGAGGGCTTTCCACGTTGGAGCGCGGATCGATTACTTCGACAGCGTGATGCTGGCGCCGCGGAACTGGCTGTCGGCCCTGATCGTGACCGCCTGCTTGTTGCCGGTGGTGCGCATCGAGATATCGGCGTTGAAGCCTGGAGCGCTGGCAACGACCTGGAAGTTGCCGCCGCCGCCGCGACCCTGCAACGAGCCGCTGACATTGCGGCTGGACTCGCTCCAATTGCCGCTGACCGCGCTGCCTTCGGCCTGCACGTCGGCCGCCAGGTTGAACTTGTAGGCGTCGCTGGCGCAGGTGAGGATCATGGTCATCCGGGGCCCGCCGACGTGATACGTCGCCCGGCAGCGGATGCGCTCGCTGGAGCCGTCGTCCAGCGTGACCGAGCCGGCGCCCGACCAGGTGCCCGCCATGCCGGCGAACGGGCCGGACTGGGCATGGCCCGTGGTGCTTGCGAGTGTGGTCACGAAAAACGCGGCGGCTGCAAATGCTGGCCGCCGCGCGATGGCAAAGAAACTTGATAGGCTGGTGATCTTACTGACGGGATGCTTCCCATCGGCCGCTGCACGGTACGCCAGCTGATGCCCCATTCCACTTCCCCGATCCGGAGTTGCCACTGAGTTGTCCGTTCGCATATGCACCATTGATCGAGACTCGCACAAGTCCCCCGCTGCCGACGGTGCCGGAGATCGCCGCGCCCTGTGCCGAGATCTTTCCTTCAGCGACGGTCACGGTCGAGCTCTGCGACGGTTCGCAGCTGCCGGTCTTGGTGACGACGGTGACGTTCCAAAGCCCGTCATAAGGCTGCTGAGCGGACACGGGAGCAGCGGTGAAGGCGGCAGCCGAAGCGACCGAAGTGACCAAAATCAGGTCGCGAATGCGGATCGAACGCATGAATCAAATCCCTGTAATTTCGTGTGATGACGCGGCTTATCCTGTCACAATGTGTTCAAAATTTGCTGCGTCGCGGGAGTCCCCAAATGTTCCTGTGAACTCAAACACATCACGGTGAATTCGGTTCCGGATCAGGAACGGAAAATCCGAGCATGGTTTTTTCGAACAAGGTACTCCCATACTCTAGCTCGGGTTAGTGTTTGCCAAGGCTCAGATTCGGCGCCTTGGTCGCAAACTGCTCATCCTGGACCTTGGCCGGCAGCGAGCCGTTGACCTTGCCGTAGTCGATGACCTGGGCGAGCAGACGCAAACCGAGCGGCGCCAGCGCGCGCTCCCACAGCTCGCGGGCGGTCTCGCCTTTCTTGACGAACACCCAGTCCTGCGCGGCGATCGCGCCGGCGTCCATGCGGTCGGCGAGGTGATAGATGCTGCCGCCGGCGATCGGATCGCCTTCCTTGATGGTCCATTCTACCGCCGCGATGCCGCGGTGGCGCGGCAGCAGCGACGGGTGGTATCCGATGCCGCCGAGCCTGGACGCGGCAAGCGCCTCTCTGCTGACCCGGGCGTGGCTATGGGCGGTCACGATCAGGTCGGTGTCCGGCGCAATCTCGGCGGCCGTCACCAGCTTTGGATCGGCCTGCACAACGACTTCGATGCCGGCCGCCCTGGCTGCTGCCGCCAGCCGGTCCTCGCCGTCATGGACGACCACCCTGACCAGCGTGACGTGGTGCTCGCGCAGCATGTTCAGGGTCGTCACGCCGAAATGGCGGGAACCGACAAGGGTAATGCGCATGGGGATCTATTCCGTGGGGTTTACTCGGGGATTGCTCGGGCCGCCGCTATGCCGATAGCACACCGCGGCAGCCTGTTTCGCTGTCTTGCCGCTTATCAACAGGACGGCCGGGTGGCAAATGTCAGGCCGCCGGCGGCTTACTGGCCAGAACCTTGTCGATGCGCCGGCCGTCGAGGTCGACGATCTCGAATTCCCAGCCCTGCGCGGCGGTTTTCGCGCCGACATCGGGGATCGCGCCGAATTCATGCAGCAGGAAGCCGGCAGCGGTCTGGTAGGGCCGCGGCGATGGCAGCGTGATGCCGAGCAACTCGCTGAATTCCAGCGCCGGCATCCAGCCCGAGATCAGGTAGGAGCCGTCGGCGCGCCGGACATAGGCAGGCTCGGCCGGGCCTTCCTCGGTGTGGAAGGCGCCGACGATGGCCTCGAGGATGTCGGCGCTGGTGACGACGCCCTGGAAGGTGCCGTACTCGTCGTGGACGAGGCCGATATGCACTCTGGAGTCGCGCAGGATCGCGACCACGTCGCGGGCGTCGACGGTCTCCGGAATGATCGGCGCATCGCGCGTGAGCGCGCGGATGTCGGGCGTCTGGCCCGCGAGGTAGACGTCGAGCACGTCCTTGGCCTGCACGATGCCGAGCGCATGATCGCGGTTGCCGTCGAACACCACGCAGCGCGAGTGACTGCTCTTCTGCAGCGTCGCCAGGATCTCGGCCGCGGGGGCGGCGAGGTCGATCAGGCTGACCTCGTGGCGCGGCGTCATCACCGCGCCGACCGGCAGATCGCCGAGCCGCATCACGCCGGCGATCATCTCCTTTTCGCCGGGCTCGAGCACACCGGCGTTCTCGGCCTCCACCACCAGCGTCTTGATCTCGTCCTCGCTGACGCGGTCCTGTGCATCCTCGCGATGGCCGAGCACCCACAGCAGCAGCTTGCCGGAACGGTCGAGCAGCCACACCAGCGGCAGCGACAGCCGCGCCATCATGGTCATGGCCGGAGCGACCTTCACCGCGATCGACTCGGGATCGCGCAAGGCGATCTGCTTCGGCACCAGCTCGCCGACGATCAGCGAGGCATAGGTGATCACGCCGACGACGAGGCCGACGCCGACCGCGTCGGCGATGCTTGCGGACACGCCGAGCTCAAGCAGCCATTGCGTCAGACGCTGGCCAAGCGTTGCGCCGGAGAAGGCGCCGGACAGCACGCCGATCAGCGTGATGCCGATCTGCACCGTGGAGAGGAACTTGCCGGGATCGGAGGCCAGTGCAAGGGCGCGGCGCGAACCGCGGACGCCTCGTTCGACCAGCGCCGCAAGACGCCCCGGACGCGAGGAGACGATCGCGAGCTCCGACATCGACAACAGACCGTTGACGACGATCAAGACCGCCACGATCGCAAGTTCCAGATATAACACGGGAGTCCCTAAACATTGGCGGCGTGGGCCGCTACATGACGCCCAATATAGGCATACCGGAGCGGTTTTGCTGTGCCTTGTCGGGCGTTCCTGCACAAGCAGAGGGTGCGTATGGCCAGCATGCAGCAAGATATCGCGGCATTTTGGCGCGCTGGCATCAGGTCCTAGGCGGTGTGGACTCTAGGGATTCCCTTTTGAGGCCAAATCAGATTCAAGGCTACTTTTGGGAGGCGGCCTTGGGTGTGATGGATCGTTTGGTGTTGAGCGACGCGGCTTGGGAGCGCATGGCGCCGCTCATCATTGGCCGGCCCGACCAGAAAGGTTCGACCGGACGCGACAACCGGATGTTCGTGGAAGGGGTGCTCTGGATCGTTCGCACGGGCTCTCCCTGGCGTGATCTTCCGGAGGCGTTTGGGGATTGGAACAGCGTGTTCCGGCGCTTCAGTCGATGGAGCACCAAGGGTGTCTGGTTGCGGATCTTCGAGGCGATGTCCGATGATCCGGACTTCGAATATTTGATCGTCGATTCCACCATCGTCCGGGCGCATCAGCACGCCGCCGGGGCAAAAAAAGGGGGTCTGAAGATCAAGCGATCGGGCGCTCGCGCGGCGGCTTGAGCACCAAGATACATATGGCCGTTCGAGGTTTGGGATGTCCCGTGCGGTTCACCCTCACCGCAGGCCAGAAGGGCGATGCCCCGCAAGCCGCCACGTTGATCGAGGGATTGCCCGCCGAGGTCGTCATGGCCGATGCAGCCTATGACGCCGATCATTTGCGCCAGGCCATCGCAGCCAAAGGCGCGATCGCCGTCATCCCCAACAACCCCTCGCGAGCCCTCAAACATCCGCTCGACAAGCATCTCTATGTCCAGCGCCACCTCGTGGAATGCTGCTTCAGCAAGCTCAAGCAGTTCCGTCGCGTCGCAACCCGCTTCGAAAAGACCGCCCGAAATTACCGAGCCATCGTCACGCTCGCTGCAATCGTCCTATGGATGCGATAAGTGTCAACACCACCTAGGCGAGGATCCGCAGCGCCGGCTTGGCGAACCTCCTGCCCGATGAGGCGGGCTGCATCAGCATCCGTTTGGAGGCGGCTTGCAGTTGCACGCGCAAATCGGCGTTGCATTGCTTCATCTGGTTGCGCAGTTCGCGGCGGGAGAAGGCGGTGAGCGAGGGGTCCGCGAGTTGCTGCCAGGCCCTGCGCAGCCATTCCTGCAGTTCGCGAATGTTCTGATCCAGAACCTTCTGATCAAACACGTCGGGCTGGGTCATGCCGCCAAATCCCACGAAGCGATCAGTTGCAAAGTAACCCTGATTCGCGTCGCTTCACCTAGCGCTATGTTGCGCAGGCGCGCTTGCTGCAGGGGAGATCGAAGGCTGCAGGCTTGTTCGTGCCCGCGTCAGCCAGCGTCGCCGGGCCCGGTGCGCAGCAAATCCAGCGCGACCGGCAGCGCGAGGACCAGCGCTGCGAGCATCGAGAGATGACGCGTCTGCGCGGCGGTCAGGCCGAGATCGCATTGGGCGAGATAGGCCAGCATGATCGCGATGTAGGCGGCGACGCAGATTGCGACGGCGATGCTTCCGAAATCGGTCTTGCTGTCGGTCTTATCGTCCACGGCGGCGCCACCTCGTTGCGGGCGCGGCGTAGCGTGGTTCGGCTTCGCCACCTATGAACTGGATCACGGGCGAGGCGCCGTTCCGGCCGAATGGCTTCGTGCGTCGCGACGGGCCAACTGGCGGAGACAAACGTCGCGATCGGCATTCCGCAGCGACGTGGCCGCGGCGACTGAAACTCCAGCCCGGCCTTGGCGACCACCTGCCGCCACCAAGCGGCCTAGCGGGAAGGGCTGCGTTTCGGCTGGCCTTCGCGCGGAAGCTCGACCGGGATGTGGGGCGCGGTGCTCACCACGCGGGGGCTTCCGTCGGAATGGGTCTGGCCGTTGAGCAATGTCTCGAGCACCAAAAAGAATTTTTCAGAAAGCATGGGCGTAGCCCTCGTCGTCTAATGTCCTTGTGTCGCGGCGCGCCGCGGAAAATTCGATCAACAAAATGCGAGTCGCACCGGCATGGCGATGCTGCGGCGCAAGGCCTCCCGCACGCAATCCGGGAGATTACCGGCGCCCACGCCGTCAACCGAGGCTTGCGCGAAATAGTTGCCAGGTTCCTAACGATTGCCGGTGCAGCACGTGATGGCGCTCACCGTTCCTTCAAGGATGCACGTTAATGATAGGGGTATGGATCGTGACCAGGACATCGACGAGGGATTTGGATCGACGCTGCGCCGCAGCTACGGGCGGCTGGCCTGGTGGATCGTCCGACTTAACCGCGTGCTCGAACCGTCGCGCGCGGCCGAACCACCGCGCGCCCTATCGCCGCCGCGGCCGGCCGTTCCGCCACGGCGACCTGTCCCGCCGCGCCCGGAATAGACCTCACCGGAATACCGGCTTCCGCTGTATCGGCCGTGCGGCCGGACTGCTATTCATGCGCCATCCGCGGACTCCTCCGGTCCGCCGTTTTTGACGATGCGGCCGCGCGGCCGCGCAAGCGACGAGGGACGAACGCAATGATTGAGACGGTTGGCATTATCGGCGCCGGGACCATGGGCAACGGCATCGCGCAGATTTGCGCGGCGGCAGGCCTCGGCGTGACCATGGTGGATATCTCCGAGGCGGCGGTCCAGCGCGGCTTGAAGACGGTCGGGAGCAGTCTCGATCGGCTGGTCGCCAAGGAGAAGATGACCGCGGCCGATCGCGACGCGACGCTCGGGCGTATCAATGCGACCACCGACAAGGCCAAGCTCGCCGCCTGCGATCTCGTGATCGAAGCCGCGACCGAGAACGAGGAGCTGAAGGTCAAGATCCTGAAGGATCTCTCTGCGGGACTGAAGCCGAGCGCGCTGGTCGCAACCAACACCTCGTCGATCTCGATCACCCGGCTTGCGGCCTCGACCGATCGTCCCGACCGCTTCATCGGGATGCATTTCTTCAATCCGGTGCCGGTGATGGCGCTGCTCGAATTGATCCGGGGCCTGCAGACCTCGGACGACACCGTCGCCAAGGCCGAAGCGTTCGCCAAGCGGGTCGGCAAGGTGGCGATCACGGCGAAGAACAGCCCCGGCTTTGCGGTGAACCGCATCCTGTGTCCGATGATCAACGAGGCGATCTTCGCGCTGCAGGAAGGCATTGCCACCGCCGAGGAGATCGATGCCGGCATGAAGCTCGGCTGCAACCATCCGATCGGCCCGCTAGCGCTCGCCGATCTGATCGGGCTCGACACGATGCTGTCGGTGATGGAGGTGTTCTATACCGGCTTCAACGACCCCAAATATCGGCCGGCGCCGCTGCTGAAGGAGATGGTCGACGCCGGCCATCTCGGCCGCAAGACCGGGCAGGGGTTCTACAGCTACAGCAAGTGAGGCCGGCGCGCGCCTGACCCCGTAATCATCCGGGATGGATCGCGCGGACAAGGTCGCGTAACGACAAGACCTGATCCGCCACGAGGCGGGGGACATCAGAAACGAGGCCCGGTCTCCTAGGCACACCGGGCCTCGTTTTTTTGTGGGATACCGGGCTCAGTTGGCCGATGCGACCGGCGTGACGCCGGTTTCCTCGGGATCGGCGCCGAACAGGCCGACGAGATACTTGTAGTAGTCCGGCATCTTCTCCTTGAGCGTGGCGCGCGTATAGGGTTCGTGCTCGGAATCCTTGCCGGCCAGGAAGATGCTCGCCGTCACCGCGAAGAACTCCTGCTGGTTCTTCAGTGCATAGGCCTCCTTGGCGAACAGCTCCTTCGACTTGGCCTGGCTGAGGAAGCCCTTGATGCCCTTGTTCTCATAGCCGTTCGGCATCAGCCGGGCGTGATAGGCGTGAAGGAATTCGTGCAGCAGCACCGGGTCCTTCGCGTAACGCATCATGTTCGGACGCATCCTGATGATGCCGATGCCGGAATCGAGCGCAAGCGCGAGCGGATCCGAATTGGTCCATTGCTGCTTGTCGTGATCCCAGATGGTGACGTCGCGCGTCGTGCCGCGGTCCCATTCCGGCGGCGTCAAGCCATAGCAGGCCGCTGCCGCGCCTTCGTCGAGACACGCCATCTCGCTGGCAACGATCGGCACGCGATGGAAGAACTGCAGCACCTTCGGGCTGAAGCCTGCGGTTTCCACGACGTCGAGCTGGCGGCGGACCATGTCGGCGATGCTGGTAACGTCCTTGCGGTCGGCGTTCTCGGAGAGATCGAAGACGTAGCCGCGATACTTCTCGACGCTGCTCGGTGCCGCCTCGGACGGCCCCGACATTCGTGGTCCGGCAACGGCCGGCCCGGCCGCAAGTGACAGGATCATTGAAGCAATGAGCGCGCTGCGCATGACTATCCCCCGTGTGACGAGCCTCTCCGGTGTCGTCGTCCATTGAGCCGGGCGGGAGACTAGGGCAGCCGCCTTGCAGCGCGCTTAAGTCGTACATTTCAACCGCGCATCTGCGATTAGGCGTCGGTTAACTACATGCGGAGGGAGGGCCCGGCGGGCAGCGGGCCAGTGGGCCAGTGGGTCAGCGGGTCCGGGGGCCGCGAGGGCCGACGACCGATCAGCCGGTCCTCACCGTGCCGCGACCAGGCTTCGAACGATCGTCACAGCTTCTTGAGGCGGTCACCGGAAACCTCGCAGATCCTGCGGGCGTACCTAGATCAGCGGCTGGGAGCCGATGGAGCAAGGAAACACGATCATGCGCAGGACGAATTGGGCAATTCTGGCGTTCGCGGCGCTCGGAACGAGCTGGATTGTCGGTTCCGCGTCGCCTGCGGCGGCCGATCCCTATGAGTATCCCTGGTGCATCCAGGGCCGGCAGGAGGGATATCCCGGCTATTGCGGCTACCAGACCTACCAGCAGTGCCAGGCATCCGCGTCGGGCCGCGACGCCTATTGCGGCATCAATCCGCGCGTCGCGTTCAGCCAGCAGCGGGTGGCGCCGCGGGCATTCCGCTGAGCGGTGCGAGGAGGTCGGGCCAAGCGACCGTCGGGCACGATGGTTGCATAGCTGACGGTCGGATCATTTTTTTTTGCCTTGGAGCGAATATGGGCGAGATCATCAGGTTCATCTCGAAGTCCGAACGCGAGCGCGCGCGGCTGATCCGCGAGGCGCGTGCGAACTATGAGCGCATCTTTCCATCGGCCGATCCGGCTGATGCGCAAGGCGCCGCAGACGAGGGCAGCGGCAGCGAGGCGTCGTCGAAGCCGTAGCGCCGGTAATGCGCGCAAGGGGAGGCGGAGCGGCGATGTGGCAGCGTTTGTGGCAGACTTGGACGATCGACAAGCCGGCCGTGCTTGGCGATTGGCTGTGGCAGATCCTGGTCGTTGAGCTTGCCGCCTTGCTCGATCGGCTGACGTTGCGGAAGCTGATCGCGCTGATCCCGGTTGCGATCGTGATCGGCGCCTATTGGCACCGGATTCCGCTTCCTCCCGAGCTGCTGATGCTGGTTGGCGATGTGCTGGCCTATATCGACATCTTCTCGATGATCTTCCTGATCGGCTTCTTTACCCGCGTTGCAACGGTTGTGGCCGTCGTCAGACAGGCCATCGGTCTCGTCCGCGCCGTGATGCGGCATGTGCCGATGGCGCTGCACAGATTTGGCGTTCGTGACCATCGTGCCAAGGATAGCGCGCGCCGCAGGCGGCTCACGCATGCGAAGACAGATGACGATGGCGCCGCCGGCATGGCAGGCCTGGCTTGGGCCTAGTCGGACGCGATTTGGCGGTGACGAACGCTATCGCGGCTGTCCGGCCTGCTGATCGCCGTCATCCGCCTCGAGCCGGGCCGGGCTGCGCGCGGAAGCGTCGTCCTGGCTCCGCCGGTGCGAACTGGAGAGGTCGGTCGCACCGTGCTGGGACCGATGAAACGCGATACCCATCTGGAAACTCCAGACGCCGAACAGCAGCGCGCCTGCCACACAGGCCGCCACGAAAGCCCAATCGCGTTTCCTCATCGGTCCAACAAAGCCAATTCGCTACCGCATCAACCGCGTGCGTTCCAGGGCTCGCCAAGCGAGACCGGCGCATTGTGAGACGATTGCACGCGCTTGTCGATCCGCGCAGCTCACCTCGCATCGGTCACGCAGCGGTGATCATCAAATCATGCGTCCAGAAACACTCCGACCAGATTGCTCGGCCCCCGCAACAAACTTGCCAAACTTTCACTAGGGCGCTGGCGCACTGAGTTCGAAAATGCAGGACCCGATCGGACGATTCGCCAATGACCGAACTTGAGGAGCTCAGATATTTCGAGCATCAGTGCCTGGAGATGGCGGAGCAATCCACGCTGCCGGATGCCCGCCGCGCGCTCCAGATCCTGGCGCGCAACTACGCCGCCGCGGCCGAAATCGTCGAACGGCGCGCGCAATCCGCCAACACTGCGCTCGCGCAGCTGTTTCGATGCTTGAGGCTGTGACCGGTTGAGGGCGTGACGAGGCCGCCGCGCGCGCCGGTCACGACGATCGATCCCGTTGGCGGCGCGGATGCGGTCTGCCCGTAACGCAGCCGGCTTCAGGACGCCTCGGTCCACCGTCGTCCGCATCGAAGTGCTTGAACACATCGGGCGACGCTGCCATCAGATTGCGCGATCTCGGCGGCATGGCGCCGTCGGTAGTCGGAAGGCGAGGTGCTGCGATGTTCTCGCTGACTTTTCTGGGAACGTCGGCAAGCGTGCCGTCTCCCGAGCGCAACCACCCGGGCATCCTTGTCGAGGCAGCCGGCAGTCGTATTCTGGTCGATTGCGGCGAGGGAACGCAGCGCCAGCTGCTGCGGAGTGGCGCCGGCTTTCGACGGCTTGATCATCTGCTGTTGACTCACGGGCATTTCGATCATGTGCTCGGCATCCCCGGGCTGTTTTCGACCCTCCGGTTGCGGCAAAGTTCGGATGCGATGACGATTCATGCCGGACCCGGTACGCTCGATGTCGTCGTCCGCATGCTGGCGGGGCTGTGGGGCGAGGGCAGAGCGCCGATCCCGCTTGATCTGGTGCCGTTGAGCGAGGGACGAGTCCTCGACGCCGGCGAATTCACCATCGATTGCTTTCCGGTCCGCCACCGGGATACGGACAGCTTCGCCTTCTCCTTTCAGAGCGCGGTGCGCCGGCATCTGCTCCCGGACCGGCTTCTGGCGCTGCGCGTGCCTGATGGGCCGGTTCGTCGGAGCTGGCGGAGGGGCGGCAGGTGAAGCTGGACGATGGTCGCACCATCGATCCGGAGCAGGTGCTTGGCTCGGCCCAGGGGCGAAAGAAGCTCGTCATTGTCGGTGATGCTGAAACAACCGACGGGCTGGCCGAACACGCCATGGACGCCGACGTGCTGGTGATCGAAGCGACGTTTCTCGAGCGCGACGCGGCTATCGCGCGCGACTACGGACACTTGACGGCCAGCGAAGCCGCCGCGTTCGCGGCGCGGAGCGGGGTCAAGCAGCTCGTGCTCACCCACATCTCCGGCCGCTACCCGGATGAGGACATTCTGGCGGAGGCGACGAGAATTTTCCCGAACAGCCGGATAGCCATCGACTTCGATCGCATCGCGATCTGAGTGCAGCGGCCTCCACCCCGGCGAAGGAACGCTGTCGAGGGTGTCTGTGAAAGCGTGCCGGTGCCGTGCCAGCAACGCTTCATTAACCCGACTCACGCAACGTCGTTCTAGGCCGTCTGGATGGGCCGCTAGCAGAAGGCCGCCACGAGTGACTACGTGGCGGCCTTTCGCGTCTCACAGTGCCAAGGGAGACGACCGATGGACTACGGCGCCTTCACCGACGCCAGCCTGAAGATGATGTACGAAGCCGTCCGCGGTGCGCTCAGAGCCGACGACGAATTCGAGGCGGCCGGCGAAGAGCCAAAATTCCGGGTCCGCGCGACGCCCGAGTGGAAGCGGCATGCCGGCAGCCTCGAGGCCGAGATGCTGAAGCGAGGGCTGCAGCTCGACATCATCGACTGGACAGGCGGCCAGGGCGAACTGCCGTTATCTTGACGGCCGAACTCCAGCAGCGTTCCGAATGTTCGCTCCAAATTGTGCGCTGAACGGCGCGCTTGCGCCGTCATGCCTCGCGCTCCACCCGCCTCGGCGCGAGGCGACCTTTCTGGCGCGGGCGGCTTTCGATGTGCCTTGAGCTGTTCCCCGATCGTTCCCTTTCAACGACGACGCTGGCCCGATCAGAACGTGCAGTGGCCAAAGCTGAATCCCGCAGGGGCCTAATTTGCTCCATCGATGCGCCGCCATTTTGCCGCGCCTCGTTCGCTTTGCCCAACTCTGTTCATATACCTTACGAGGTAACACAGATGTCATCTGTTCGCGGTTTGTGTCGCCACCAATCGGGGTACTCGATCCAGCTTTGCCTACGGCTCGGGCTTCAGGGCGTCCGTCAATGCCTGCTTGATGTGTTCGGCCTGTTCCTTCGTCAGCTTCTCGGCGAAGTGGCCGTCTTTCTTCAACTGCGCTGGCCCCTTGAGCTCGCGATCATAAACCATCCAGTCGGTGCTTCCTCTCCGAACGACAAACCTTGACTGTAGGGGCGCTGCGTATCTCAACGATGCCTCCCAATGAATCCAGCTGCTCGTCTCCAAAAGACACATCCGGCGGCAGCTTGTTCCGAACCGGGACACTGAAATTTCCTGCGCCACCTAAAGAGCAAGGCTCATGCCGGAATACACGCGCCGCCAACCGGTCCGGAGAACCGCAGGCAGGCTCGACGCAGGCGACGCCGAACGTGGACTGCGACAGGGAGAGCAACGAGCCGTTGGCGTCCGAATGCGTCTGGTCCGAGCATTGGGATTGGAGTTCTGACCGTCCCGAAAATTTACGCCGCCGGGCCCGAAATGAGTTGTCCCGGCGGCGCCCTGTTCTTCCAGCCTCTGGGCCCTGAAATCCCCAGCGCCGAAAACCTACTAAAGATCACGCCGAACAACTGTGGCTTGGTTCACACAAAATTAAGAAGAGGGGCCGGTGCCAGGGCCCGGGCCGGCTTCCAAACACCACGAGAGCGATGTCACTGCCGCACGGAAATTTCGCGAATGTTTGGGAGGCTGACTACTTGGCTCAAAATGTATGAGCGGCCCGAGACATGGGCGACGGTCCGTACCGGACACATGGGTTACACTTTCCGCTTCCGTTCTGCGGGAGGTGTGGTTGCCGCGCAAAGCGAGTTCGGTGATGGAAGAGCGCCTTAGCTTTGTCGCCCATCTGCTGGACGGCGAGGCCATGACGGACGTCTGCCGGGAGTGATGCTGTGCTCCACCGTGTCCTACGAGTTGTTCGGCGATATTCCAGCAGGTGACCCGTAGGCATCGTGATCAGCGATTACGCTGCAACTTCCGTCCTCTCGGAAGAACAGGCCATTGCCTGCGACTTCCTTCCACCAACCCCGGCCAGTCCGAGATCGACGCATACTCACCACGCCAAAGCGCCACGCGCTCATATCACCCTGGAATGGTTGCTCGGAGAACAAATCTTGATATCCCGGCACAGGCCAGGTGTGATCCAGCACGTCCCACTCCGTGAGATTGCCTTCAAGCCAGGCATCGAAGTGATCCCTGATTTTCGTTCCCGGAGGATTCGGAAACAGAGCATTGATGTACGCTGTTCCGTCCGCATCCAACCTCGTGGGAAGAGCCTCGACGACCCTCCGCAGAAGCTCAGTGCCTTCTATTCCACCGCTCCAAAAATTATCGCTTGCCTTGGCGGCAGTGTCCGGCGCGTAAGGAGGGTTACATACCAGCAGATCACATGTCCCGTCGATCGAATCGAAGAGATCGCTTGTAACGAAATCGATGTTGCTCTTTTCGTTTAGCGCTGCATTGAAGTTGGAGAATGCGATGGCGCGTGGACTGACGTCAGCGCCCACGACTGTCGCAGAATGGTCGCTTGCCAGAATAGCGTGCACTCCGGAGCCTGTTCCGAGATCAATGGCGCGCCTGCGGGGGATCCTCTTCACAAAGCCGCCGAGCATAAAGCTCTCTCCCCACAACCACATGACTTGATTGATTGCGGTATTCTTCTCTGCTTGGTCGGTGACCAGGTATTTCCCGTAACATGGGAACAAACAGAAGTTCGACTGCAACAAGTCGCCGTTTTTTTCGGCCAATCTCATTTCGAGGGCCACATCGACAAAGAACGACGAAATCTGCTTCGCGATAACGTCTGCGCTCACCTGCCGGCCATCGATGAAGAGCGTAATGAGATTGTCGATCGGATCGCTCTTTTGAGGGGTCCAAGACATTCGCATTCTTTGCCAGAAATTGACGCCGAGGCGAGGAAGGACCTCAAGACGTTCGGCACAGCTTGCAAGGTCGTAGCCGCAACCCCGGAGTTCCTTTACGAAGCGGCTCATGCATTCGCGCTGTGCCGGGATTATCGGCAACGGAACCTCCCTGGAAATTGTCGGCAGGAGCGCTCTTGTCCCGTCCTCGCGCTCGATCGGCAGGGAGTCGGCCGGACTGCTCTTCAGCGTCTCCGCCTGCCGAAGCCAGGCGAGCAGTTCTTGCTTTCGGTCGGCCAGTGTCGCGCGTAACTCTGCGTCAAGCGCGCCAGCGGGGGCGCTGCACTTGAGGCGGTCCCCCTCAACCCATATTCTGACGTTCCGGTCGCGGAGAACCGATAGAAGCCTGGCCGTTTCCATTTGAGATCGTCCTCGGGTGCTTCGCCTTGGAATGGGCGCCCGACCTTGGCCGGGCAGATGCCATCCCAAGCTTCTTTCGGCACCTGGTCAATCATCCGCATGGCGAGAACACCCAACGCCGTCCGCTTGAAATGCATGCCGGCGGCGCCGGCCTAGCCCCAGGAAGGAAGTGCAAATTCCCGATGGATATTGCGACGTGCGAAACGCCAAGGGCTCGTGGCCTTAGCCCCACTAGATGAGGTACTCCGAATGTATGGGACAGCTCAGGCGAACAGGTCTTTCCCAGACGGGAGCGTCCGCGCGAACGTCCCGCTCTCGTGATATTCAAGCCAGCTTTTTCCGATTGCATCCCGGAGCCCAGTCCACTCGGCCGGCGTTGCCTTGTCCCGGTAGAGCATGGGGGCGCTGATCTTCTCGATGTAGATTCGGCCGCCCCGGATCGGCTCGAATGCTCTCGCGTGCTCCATCAAGCGTCGGGCGGCTTTGCCTGCACCGCAAGCGGATCAACATCTCCACCGTGCTGGCCGGCCAACAACTCGGCATCAAGGAAGTCGACGACGGCATTTTGCTCGTCAGCTTCATGCACGATGATCTGGGATACTTCGACCTGGAGCAGAAAACCTTGCAACCCCTCGACAACCCGTTCGGCACGAGGCTGTCACCCATGTCTTAGGTACGACCTGTTACCCATGTCGCCGGGCTGGACAAAGAATTTGTTTGGTGAGCGCGGAGGGACTCGAACCCTCGACCCCATGATTAAAAGTCACGTGCTCTACCGCCTGAGCTACGCGCTCACTCACCTGAACATTAGATCCGGACGCCAGCGGTGAACCGCTCCGGATCGTGCTCCAGCCCGCGCTGTGTAGGGGGCAGGGCCCATCGGGTCAATAGCCGAGGGGCGGTCAATTGTGCACCGGCGCGCCGGATTTGCCGTTCCGGCGCCTGCGGTTAGGGCCGTTTCTTGAAGTCGGCCAAATCGGGCGCTAGTTGTCGCGGCGGATTTCCGAGCCGACCGGCTGCGACGGGGCGGCGACCGAGGGCAGGCTGACCGGGCGCAACCCGATCAGTTCCGCGGTGCGGATCGCGCTGTTGCGCCAGAATGCGAACTCGTTGATCCGCGAATTTTCCAGGATTGCGATGGAGACCGCCGCCAGGAATGGCAGGCTCTGCAACACCAGGACGCCGGCGAAGATGTAGATCTCGCGCACCTGCTTGTAGCCGTTGGTGACGACCAGCACGACGGCGCCGATCAGCAGCAACACGCCGATCACGGCTTCCCAGAACGCCTGGAACTCGATCGACATCCGCGACAGGCCGCCCTTGGAGGTGCGGGCGAACGCGAGATGCTCGGTGATCAGGCCCTGCGCCACCGCGCGTGACACCGTCCACTGTACGCTCATCGCCGCGATCATGGCTCCTAACATCTGGCCGGCCTTGATGTTCACGCGCAGCCGGTAGAGCGCGACGAAATGTACCAGCGAGACGATGAAGGAGGCGATGATCGGCAGCGTCAGAATCTTGTCGGGGATCGCGATGTCGGCGAAGGCGACGATCGGCACCCAGATCAGATTGAGGATCGCAACCACGACGCCGAGACTTTCGGCGCCGAGCCAGTTGAGCCAGCCCAGCGAGAACTCGCGGCGCTGATCGGGCGTCAGCCGGCTGGCGCCGGGCAGGAAGCGCCGCCAGTGCTTCTTGACGATCTGGAAGCCGCCATAGGCCCAGCGATGGCGCTGCTTCTTGAAGGCCTCATAGGTGTCGGGCAGCAGGCCCTCGCCGTAACGCACATTGGTGTAGTGCGTGAGCCAGCCCTGCTGCTGGATCGAGAGGCCGAGATCGGTGTCCTCGCAGATCGTGTCAGAGGACCAGCCGCCGGCCTTGTCCATCGCGGCGCGGCGGATCAGGCACATCGTGCCGTGCACGATGATCGCGTTGAACTCGTTGCGCTGGACCATGCCGATGTCGAAGAACCCGGCATATTCGCCGTTCATGATGTAGTGCATCAGCGAGCGATCGCCGTCGCGATGCTCCTGCGGCGCCTGCACGAGGCCGACGCGCGGATCGGCGAACGCCGGCACGAGATCCTTCAGCCAGTCCGGATGCACGACGTAGTCGGCGTCGATGATGCCGATGATCTCGGCATCCGCCGCGGTGCGGTCCATCGCGATGCGCAGCGCGCCGGCCTTGAAGCCCTGCACCTTCTCGGCATTGATGAACTTGAAGCGCTCGCCGAGCAGCCGGCAGTGATCCTGGATCGGCCGCCAGAAGTCGGGATCGGGCGTGTTGTTGATGATGCAGACGCACTCGAAGTTCGGATAGTCGAGCCGCGACACTGCATCGAGCGTCTGCTTGAGCATCTCGACCGGCTCGAAATAGGCCGGGATGTGGATCGAGACCTTCGGAAACTTCACGTTCTCGCCGATCGTGGCGGGCGCGAGCGGCGCGCTCTTGCCGATCAGCCGGCGCGGGCCGCGGCCGAACGCGACCGCAGCGATCTCCTCGATCCGGGCCATCGCGATCAGGACCAGCGGAACCAGCAGCACCAGGCCGAGGCTGAGCGCGAAGGCCGAGCCCCAGACGAAGTAGTGCGTGGTCCAGTACGAGAACACGGTCGCGACCCACGCGCCAACGCCGTTGGCGGCCGCCGACAAGAGCAGCGCCTGCATCACGGTCGGCTGGTCCAGCCGCAGGATCGGCAGCGACATGAACAGGCCGACCAGGACGGCGACCAGCGCAATCTTCCAGTAGTTCAGATCGGTGACCGGTCCGGTCCAGGCGAATTTCGCCTCGCGGTCGGCATTGAGGATGCCCCAGTAGGGACCGACGCCGCCTTCGAAGAACTTCCAGGGCTGATCGATGGCTTCGACGATGTTGTAGTCCATGCCGATCGCTTCGGCGCGGGTGACGAAGTTGCGCAGCACCGTGGCCTGCTGGAACGGACCGGGCTCGGCGCTGCGCAGATTGTAGCCTTGGCTCGGCCAGCCGAATTCGGCGATCAGGATGCGCTTGCCGGGGAAGGAGTCGCGCAGCAGGTTGTAGCGGTCGACCGCCTGGTCCACCGCCTGCTTGTCAGTGAAGTTTTCCCAATAGGGCAGCACGTGCGCGGCGATGAAATCGGCGGAATTGGCGAGTTGCGGATGGTCGCGCCAGATGTTCCAGATTTCACCGGTCGTGACGGGGACGTTGACCGACTTCTTGACCCGCTGGATCACCTTGATCAGCCGGTGCACGTTGTTTTCGGCGACTGCCCACTTGATCGCTTCAGCGCGCTTGCTCAAGCCGCTGCTGCCGTTCTCATCCGGCTGCATTTCCGCGTCGTGAAGACGCTGCGCTTCCTCGCGAAGAATCCTCTCGGACTCCTCGGGCGGCACGCCGATCTCCGGAACCGAGCCGAGGTTTTCCAGCGGCACCTGCTCGCCGCGGAACACGGTTTCGTTGCCGACCACGATGCCGATGACGTTGCTGTTGCGCTTGGCCAGATTGATCGCAGCTTCGATCTCGCGGTTGTTGCGGTTGGCGTCCTTGTCGATCCACGCGCCGACGGTGACCTTCATGCCGAACTCGGCGGCGACCGGCGGCACCAGCTCATTGCCTTCGGTCGACGAATAGAGGCGGACCGCTTTGGTGAGCGTGGAGAGCTTCTTCAGGTCGGCGCGCACCTTCTCGGTGTCGGCGGCAACGTCTGCGACGGTGTGGCCTGACTCGAACGGAGCGTAGGACAGGCTCGGCAGCGTGCCACGGAAATCGGGCGCCGACTGCCTCTCCTGGAAGAGACCCCACAGGGCGGCGTGGGCGGCGGTGACAAGCAACAGGACGGCGACGACGGCGCGCATCGCGGTTAAACCATACGGGGCCTGAGATTGAGGACTAAGCGAACCCGTCCCCTAGGTTCGACCAACACGACAGCGGAGGGAAAGATATCTCCGCCATCCGATTTAACAACTGGTGTGCCGCGATGGCGTTTTAAGGGCGCAAGCCGTTCCAGCCGCGAAAAAAAATCGCGGTCGGACCCCGTCGCGGGATACGGCTATTTCGACGCCGGCGCAGGTGCCGCCGACGGGGTCGGTGCAGGCGAAGGCGACGCCGCCGGTGCCGGTGCGGCGGTGCCGGCCGTCGCCGGCGCCGGGGTGGGAGCAGCGGCCGCCGCCGCAGCCTGGGGCTGCGCGCCCGGATTGATCCAGCAGGCGTGGATGCGGCCGTCGAGGCTGCCGCGCACCTTGTCGTCGATCTGGGCGCCGAACCGGGTCAGGCAGCGGAACGTCGCTTGGACGTGGCCGCCAGGGCAGCCGAACCGGTCGTAGAGGTCGAGATGGCGGAACGCGGTGTCGAGATCGTCGTTCCACATCAGGCGGACGACGCGCCGGCCGAGCCAGACGCATTCCGGGTTGCCGGCCGGGCCGTTGATGGCCTGCTGGGCCTCGACGAATTCCTCGACCTTGCGCTGGTTGGCTTCCCGTGCGGCATTTGCGTTGGCGTCGGGCTGTCCAGGCTGCTGTTTGGCCTGATCCGGCGGATTCGGCGTGCCGCTCTGGGCGAACGCGCCGCCGGCCCCAATGAGGAGCGCAAGGCCCGTGACTAGGCCCGTTACGGCAAGATGGCGCAAACTAGTGTTCTTCAACTCAAGCAGCCGTCGACGCATGTATTCCCCGATAATGTTCCTGCCCCCGCGGGATCATCCTAACGGCTCGCGTGATGCCGTCCAAATAGGTCTCCAGTGCGGCGGAGACTCTGGCGAAATCTGATGACTGGAATTTGGTATTTTGTCCAGCAAACTCACAACTTTATCGACCCAGCGCAAAACTGTCGCAGGACAACCATGGTATTGACCTAATCCCGCTCTTGGCAGATGGGCTGTGACCGGCTAATTCGACGGTCCCCCGGAGGATGGAACCGATTTCGCTTCGTACGCCGCTGGCGCTTCTCCTGATCTCGTTCGCCGTGATTGCATCCGTGTGGTGGTGGCTCGCCACGCCGATTACGCTCGTGCGCGCGCCGATCGATCCCGCTGCAAAGCTGCAATGCGTGTCCTATACGCCGTTCCGCGGCGCGCAGACTCCGTTGGATCCCACCACGCAGATTCCAGTCGAGCAGATCGAGCAGGATCTGACCGATCTCGCCAAGGTCACCGACTGCGTGCGCACCTATTCGATCGAGAACGGGCTCGACCAGGTCCCCGGCGTTGCGGCCAAGGTCGGGCTGAAGGTGATGCAGGGCATCTGGCTCAGCAGCAACCGCTTCAAGAATTTGCAGCAGATCGCGATCGCGGTCCGGCTCGCCAGGGAGTATCCTGGCGTCGTCACCTCGCTGATCGTCGGCAACGAGGTGCTGCTGCGCGGCGAGATGACCGCCACCGATCTTGCCGGCAACATCCGCGCGGTGAAGGCGGCGGCGGGCAATCTTCCTGTCACCTATGCCGACGTCTGGGAATACTGGGTGAAGAACCGCGAGATTTATGACGCGGTCGATTTCGTCACCATTCACATCCTGCCGTATTGGGAGGACATCCCGGTCAAGGCGAAGTACGCCGCGGCGCATGTCGACGATATCCGCAAGCGGATGGCGGTGACATTCCCGGGCAAGGAGATCCTGATCGGCGAGACCGGCTGGCCGAGCCAGGGGCGGATGCGGGAGGGCGCATTGCCGTCGCGCACCAACCAGGCGCGGGTGGTGTCCGAGATCCTCGACCTCGCCAAGCGCGAGGGCTTTCGGGTCAACCTGATCGAGGCCTACGACCAGCCCTGGAAGCGCAAGCTCGAGGGCACCGTCGGCGGCAATTGGGGCCTGTTCGATTCGATCAAGCGGCAGGTGAAGTATCCGCCCGGCGTTGCTATCACGAACTATCCGGACTGGAAGCTACAGATGGCGGGCGGCATGGCGCTGTCCGTCGCCACATTCCTCGCGGCCTGGCTGACGCTGCGCCGCCGGCCGTGGACGCCGCGGCCGTCGGCCTGGATCGCGGTCGCCATTTCGGCGACGATGGCGGGGGCGCTGCTCGGGATTGCCGGCGACAAGATGTATTACGAGAGCTACGGCGTCGGCGGCTGGCTGCATTGGGGCGCGCTGCTCGCGGCGGGCATTGCCGCGCCACTGCTGACGGCGCATGCGCTGATCGCCGGGCGGTCGCTGCCGACCTTCCTGGAACTGTTCGGGCCGCGCGACTATCGCGGCAAGGGCGTGATCGGCGCGGTGTTGGCGATTGTGCTGATCATCACCACCGTAATTGCTGCCGAAACCGCGCTCGGCTTCACCTTCGATCCGCGCTACCGCGATTTCCCGTATGCCTCGCTGACCATGGCGGTGGTGCCATTCGCGCTGCTGACCATGCTCAATCGCCCGAAGGAAGGCATCCGGCCGCTCGCGGAATCCGTGTTCGCCGGCCTGCTGGTGATCGCCGCCGGCTACACGATCTACAACGAGGGCACGATCAACTGGCAGTCGGACTGGACCTGCGTGATGTACCTCTTGCTCGCCGCTACGCTGTGGCGGGCGCGGGCCGCGCAAAACCCAGGATGAACAGCCCGATCGCGAGCCCCGACAGCACGACATTGTAGAGCACGATCCCGAGCCCCGCGGCGATCAAGCCGCCGGTCAGCAGCACGATCGACGGCCGCATCAGGTTGAGCACCGCGATTACCAGCGCGGTGATCCCGAACACCGAGTTCTTGAACAGTACGGTCGACAGCGCGCGAGCCTTGCAGAGCATGGTCTGCGCGCCGGCGTCGCAGGCCAGCGCAACGGGAGAGAACTCGATTGCCAGATAGCGCACGTAGAGCGCGTAGCCGACGGTGACGAAGCCCACGACCATCAGGAACTGGACCTGATAGGGGGAGAGGCGGAACGGAGGTTTTGTCATCGCGGCACTATGGTCGGGATCGGGTTGCGGGACAAGCTCGGTCGGAGCATCGAAATCGGTTGAAAATCCGGCCACAATCCCTTGGCCAACATGATTATTGGCTGTTCCGCCGGAATATCGAGGAGATCGTGGTCGGCTCCGGCTTCTTGTCCTCGGCGACCGGCTGCTGCTGCGGCGGCGATGGTGGTGCGACGGCGCGCTTCGGCGCGGCCCGCCGATGCGATGGCGCCGGCTTGGCTCCGGCGGGCGGCTCGTTGAGGGCCAGCCGCTGGCCGTCATAGATCGCCGTCTCGCAGGTCCGCTGCACCAGGCTGAGGCCCGCGCAGATCCTGGCGGCGGTGCCGGCGTCGTTCAGCGGTCCAGCCACCAGGCGCAACTGCATGCCGAGCCCGTTGCTGTTCTCCTTGATCACGATGATCGGCCGCAGCGCCGCCAGCGGCGCGTTGGCCTTCGACTTCAACAGGCCGCGCCACAGCGCGCGCAGTCCATTGACCGAATTGGCCGTGCCGAGATCGACGCCGAACTCGGTGCGGTGGATCTGTGCCTGCGGCGCATCGTCCTCGGCGTCCGGATCCGCTGTGATCACCAGCGGCGGCATCGGTGCGGTGGTGACATCGTTGGCGGTCGGCGGCTTGACCGCTTCGGTTGCCTTGTTCGCCGCAGGATCGAGCGATGCCAGGACCGGCTTGTCGGCAAGCGGCTTGTTATCCGCGACCGGCGCCGGCGCTGCGGGGGAATCCTCGGCGCCGGCCGCGGCGGCGCTCATCGGACTGGCGATCGATGCGGCCGTGGCGGAATTCGGCGGCGAATTGCCGGAGACTGGCGGCTTCTCCGCGACGGCCTGCGGCTTGGCGGCCGCGAGCACCGGTTTCTTGTCGGCTGTTGCCGGCTTTTCGGCCGCCGCAACCGGCTTCTCGATCGGCCCAGTCGCCTTGCTGTCGCCGGCTGCGGGCTTGTCGACCGCCGCCGGCTTGTCCAACGCGACCGGCGGCGTCGTTGCGACAGCGGCAACGGTCGGCGCGGAGGCGGCGGGCGACGAACTGGCGGTTCCGGGCGAGGGCGCCGCTGCCAAGGGCGATGGTGCCGGCGGCTGCCTGGCGATCGCGCCGGTTACGGAGTCGAGACCCTGCTCCAGCGTGGTGACGCGCGAATACAGCCGGTCGCGGTCGCCGTTGAGCGTATCGATCGCGGACGCGAGCCGGCGCGTCTCGTTGTGACTCTCCTTCGCCAGCGTCTGCAGCTGCTGGGCCTGTCGCGCGAGGTCCGCTGCGGCGACCTGGTCGCGCCGCAGCGACAACGCCGACTGGTTGGCCATCACCGCGACGGTGACGGCGCCGACCGCGACAACGCCCCACGAGCCGAGCCGCCACAGCATGCGGCGATCCAGAGCATCCTCCTCGGCCAAAAAGCCGGTGGTGCTCTCGGTGTCGAATTCCGCCGCCAGATTGTCGCGATCTTTGGCCAAAGCCCGCTTGGCCCTCCTCAAGGCCCGCCGAATCACGAGGCAAAGATTAACAGGAAATGGACCGGGAACTTGAATCCGGAGCGCCACGGAGGCGAATCGGTTTCTTCTGCCGGGGAAAACAATTAAAGACGGCCTCGAAGACAGCTTTGCGCGCGAACTGCGCGCGACATCGAGGATTGCGAATGACTGCGCGAACGAGCCTGACAGTGGTGCTTGCGGCCGGTGAGGGCACGCGGATGCGCTCGTCGCTGCCGAAGGTGCTGCACCCCGTGGCCGGGCAGCCGCTGCTGTCGCACGTGCTCAACGCTGCGGCCTCCGGCGAGGGATCGCAGCTGGCGGTCGTGGTCGGCCCGGACCATGAGGCGGTCGCAGCCGAGGCACGCCGGGCGCGGCCCGACGCGCAGACCTTCGTGCAGCGCGAGCGGCTCGGCACCGCGCATGCGGTGCTGGCGGCACGCGAGGCGATCGCCCGCGGCGCCGACGACCTCTTGGTCGCATTCGGCGACACGCCGCTGATCTCGGCCGAGACCTTTGCCCGGATGCGCGCGCCGCTGCGCGACGGCGCGGCGCTTGCGGTGCTCGGCTTCCATGCCGCCGACCCGACCGGCTACGGCCGGCTGGTGGTCGAGAACGGCAAGCTGGTCGCGATCCGCGAGCAGGCAGATGCCAGTGCCGAAGAGCGCAAGATCACGCTGTGCAATGCCGGCGTCATGGCGTTCGACGGCAAGAAGGCGCTCGCGATCATCGAGAAGATCGGCAATGCCAATGCCAAGGGCGAATATTATCTGACCGATGCCGTCGGCATTGTCAGGGAACTCGGGCTGGAGGCCGTCGTGATCGAGACCAGCGAAGACGAAGTGCGCGGCATCAACACCAAGGCGCAGCTCGCCGAGGCCGAGGCCGTGATGCAGGCACGGCTGCGCAACCAGGCGCTCGAGGCCGGCGTGACCCTGATCGCGCCGGAAACCGTCTATCTCGCCGCCGACACCAAGTTCGGCAAGGACGTCACGATCGAGCCGTTCGTGGTGATCGGACCCGGCGTTTCGATCGACGACGGCGCCGTGATCCATTCCTTCTCGCACATCACCCAAGCCACGATCGGCAAGAAGGTGGAGCTCGGACCCTACGCGCGGCTGCGGCCCGGCACTTCGCTCGGCGATGGCGTGAAGATCGGCAATTTCGTCGAGACCAAGGGTTCGAGGCTGGAGGCCGGGGTCAAGGTCAACCATCTCTCCTATGTCGGCGACGCCCATGTCGGTGCCAATTCCAACCTCGGTGCCGGCACCATCACCTGCAACTATGACGGCTTCCTCAAGCACAAGACGCTGATCGGCGAGGGCGCCTTCATCGGCACCAATACGTCGCTGGTCGCGCCGGTCACGATCGGCAAGGGCGCCTATATCGGCTCGGGCTCCGTGATCACCAAGGACGTTCCTGACGATGCGATGGCGCTCGAGCGCAGCGAGCAGTCCATCCGCGAAGGCGGCGCCGCGCGCTACCGCACGGCGAAGCTGAAGGAGAAGGCTGCGAAGGGGAAGTGATGCCGTCGTCGTGCTTCGGGACGGCCGCGTCGCGGCTTCATGACGGTGATAGAGACGAGCCCGCAACCTCCTCAACCGTCGTCCTGGCGAAAGCCAGGACTCATAACCACCGAATTCGGTGATGAACGGGATCGCGGCCCCAGCGTCGCGCAACAACCAAGATTTGGGGTAATGGGTCCTGGCTTTCGCCAGGACGACACTGCGTGTGTTGCGCGATCTGTGAGTCACACATCCGCATCGGGTGACGGGGTTCGCAAACGGGCCGATCCGCAACGTCGATCGGTTGACCCCGTTCATGCCGCATTCTTCGCCTGGCCCGGATCGTCGAGGGTCGGCTGGACCGGTCCGAGCAGGATGCGCCGCTGCATCTCGTCGAAGGCGAGGTTTGCGTTCTTCTCCCGTGTCGCCAGCGACAGCAGGATCGCGACCGCAAAGGATAGCGGCATGCTGATGATCGCGGGATTGCGCAGCGACACGAACCACCATTGATGCTCGATCGCGGCGAGCGGCTTGCCGAGAATGTCGACCTGGATGGTCGGGGACAGATAGATCAGCACCAGCGAGCTCAGCGTGCCGACGAGGATGCTCGCCACGGCAGCAGGCGTCGTGAAGTGGCGCCAGGTGATGGCGAGCACCAGCGACGGGAAGTTGGCGGCGCAGGCGATCGAGAACGCAAGTCCCGCCATGAAGGCGACATTCTGGCCTTCGAACGCGATTCCCAGACCGATGGCGAGGATGGAAATCAGAACGGTCGCGACCCGCGCGACCTTGAGCTGCTCGGCCTCCGAAGCGGTGCCGTTTCGGATCACATTGGTCCAGACGTCGTGGCAGAGCGTGGCGACGCCCGACAGTGTCAGCCCCGCGACGACGGCAAGCATGGTCGCGAACGCGACCGCGCAGATGAAGCCGAAGAACGCATTGCCGCCGACGGTGAGTGCGAGCAGGGGTGCTGCCATGTTGCCGCCGCCGCCGGCCTTGGCCACCGCCTCGGCGCCGACCAGCACCATGGCGCCGAAGCCGATGATGAAGACCATGAGATGAAAGACGCCGATCAGGCCGGTGGCATAGAGGATCGACAGCCGTGCGGCTTTGGAATCCTTCACCGTGTAGGCCCGCATCAGCACATGCGGCATCGCGGCGGTTCCGAACATCAGGCCGAGCCCGAGCGAGATGGCATCCCATTGACCCGAGACCACCTTCGATCCCGGCTGCAGCACCTTGGTGCCGTATTTCTCGGACGCCGCGGCGAACAGCTTCAGCGGGTTCATGTCGAAATGGGTCAGCACGAGGAGGGCGAGCAGGATGCCGCCGCCCATCAGCAGCACAGCCTTGACCACCTGCACCCAGGTCGTCGCCAACATGCCGCCGAACAGCACATAGACCAGCATCACGCTGCCGACGACGATGACCGACCAGGTGTAGGGCAGGCCGAACAGCAGCTTGATCAGCGATCCTGTCGCGACCATCTGGGCGATCAGGTAGAACAGGATCACGGCAAGTGTACCGATGGCGCCGGCGAGGCGCACCGGGCGCTGGCGCAGGCGATAGGCCACGACGTCAGCGAAGGTGAAACGGCCGACATTGCGCAATGGCTCGACGATCAGGAACAGAATGATCGGCCAGCCGACCAGCCATCCGATCGAATAGATCATGCCGTCGAAGCCGTTCGAGGTGACGATGCCGGCAATTCCGAGCAGGGCCGCGGCGCTCAGGAAGTCTCCCGCGAGTGCCCAGCCGTTCTGCCACGGCGTGACCTGGCCGCCGGCGGCAAAGAAGTGCTCGGTGGTGCGCGTGCGCCGCGCAGCCCAATAGGTGATTGCCAGCGTCAACGCCATGAAGGCGAAGAAGAACCCGATCGAAAGCGTGCTGCTGCCCATTTGCCTGTCCCCTTAGCGAAGCTCGCGAACGCCTGCGTCGAACACCCGGTTCGCCCACAGCACGTAGACCAGGCAGAGCACGAAGGAAGAGATGATGACGAGCGGGCCGAGCACGATGCAAAGCGACAGGCCGGGCATCAGGATGGTGCCGAGCAGCGGCTTGTCGAACGCGAAAAGCCCCATGAAGCCGAAATAGATCACGATCATCGCAACGCTCAGAACGAGCGCGACTGTCAGCCGCTTCTTGGCCAGTTTCTTGGCCAGCTTCTCGGCCTGTTTCTTGGCCAATGCGCCGCCGCTCGGTGCCGGATCGGCATTGCCGGGAATAACCACGTTCATATCGGCCCCCTCAAAACTTCAGCGCGCTCTGCTTGCGCCAATCGGACGAGCTTCAGCCGGGGGCCGACGGAAGGGAATTATGGATTTTTGCAATCTGCCGTGCGTGGCTGCGGCACGACATCGCCCAGCGTGACCTGCATGTCCGGATCCTGCTTCAGGGTATTTTTAAGGAAGGCGCGGACGGCGCGGATGCGCGGAGCGAATTGCAGGTCGCTGTGGACATTGAGCCAGACCTCGCGAACGGTGCCGGCGAGAGCCGGCAGCACGGGTATCAGGTCGGGCCGGTCCCTTGTGGCAAAGCTCGGAAGCATCACGATGCCGAGGCCGCCCGCCGCGGCGTTCATCTGCGCGATCATGCTGTTGGAGTGGAAGGCGATTTTCGGCTCTTCGATGACGTCCGCGAGCCAGCGCACCGAATCGACCTGGATCAGGTCCTCGATATAGGACACGAACCAATGATCCTGCAGGTCGCGCAGGCTTGCGGGCATCCCATGGTGGTCGAGATAGTCCTGGCTCGCGAATAGCCCGAGCCGGAACTTGCCGATGCGCTCCGAGATCAGGCCCGGACCGGGCGGCCGGAAGAAGGACACGAACAGATCGGCCTCGCGCTTATGGACGTAGACCGTCTGGGCGGACGTGACGAGTTCGACGGTGAGCTGCGGCGTGGTGCGTCGCAGTTTGGCGAAACGCTGCGCCAAATAGAGCGAGGCGATCCCCTCCATGGTGGCGAGCCGCACGGTCCCGACGAGCTCCTGGGTGTCGCTGGCGCTGGCCTCCTCGCGGATGGCGATCACCGCGCTCTCGACCCGCTCGGCATGACGCAACAGCCGCTCGCCGACTTCGTTGAGCTTGAGGCCGGTGCGGTGGCGTTCGAACACCGCAACCCCGAGGGAAGCTTCCATTTGGGCGATGCGCCGGCTGACGGTGGAATGGTCGAGCCGCAGCCGTTTCGCGGTCTGGCTGAGATTGCCGGCGCGGGCGGCGCAGAGAAACACCCGCAGATCGTCCCAGTTGATCGTGTCGAACATGATCTGCCTCCAGGTTGCGGCCGCTGAGATTGCGGCCCTTGTCAGCAAAGCAATTCCCGTTCCAGCGCGTGGCGGCTCCGATCCTTCGCAACCGACCTTGCGACAATTCCCATGCACGCCGGCAAGGCAGGGATGATACCGCTTCGCGCTGCTCAGCCTAGAGTCTTCCGTTCCGGTTGGATCGGAACGGGGGCTCCAGATTTTTGTTTTGACGCGTTTTCTTCATGCGAACCGGTATCCACTTCGCTGGAAAACGCTCTGGCCGGGATTTTCGACATGCTCCCTCGTTTCAAGGCTGCTGCCGTCCACGCCGCGCCGGTCTTCCTCGACAGCTGGGCGACCACCGAAAAGGCGATCGCCATCATTCGCGAGGCGGCCAGGGCCGGCGCCGAGCTGATCGCGTTTCCCGAAACCTATATTCCCGCCTTTCCGGTCTGGGCCGCGCTGTGGCCTCCAATCGACAACCACGATCTGTTCGTGCGTATGGCGGAGCAATCCGTGCTGGCGGACGGACCGGAAGTGGCGCGGCTTTGCGCCGAGGCGCGTGCCCTCGGCGTCACCGTCTCGATCGGCATCAGCGAGCGTTCGGCCGTCAGCGTCGGGGGGCTATGGAACTCGAACCTGCTGATCGGCGAGACCGGAGAAATTCTCATCCATCACCGCAAGCTGGTTCCGACCTTCTATGAGAAGCTGGTGTGGTCGTCCGGCGATGGTGCGGGCCTCAAGGTCGCGGAGACGCGGCAGGGCCGGATCGGCGGGTTGATTTGCGGCGAGAATACCAATCCATTGGCTCGCTTCGCGCTGATGGCGCAGGGCGAGCAGGTGCACATTTCGAGCTGGCCGCCGATGTGGCCCACCCGGCGCCCGGCCGGCGGCGGCAATTTCGACAACGTGGCCGCCAACCGCATCCGGGCCAGCGCCCATTGCTTCGAGGCCAAGGTATTCGGGATCGTCACCGCCGGCTACATGGATCAGGCGATGCGCGCCTTCCTCATTGAACGCGATCGAACGATCGCCGACGTGATCGACCAGACACCACGTGCGGCGAGCTTCTTCGTCGATCCGACCGGCAGCGTCTTCGGCGATGGATTGCAGGACGAGGAGGGGATCGCCTACGCGGAGATCGATCTCAATCGCTGCGTCGAGCCGAAACAGTTTCACGACGTGGTCGGTTACTACAACCGCTTCGACATCTTCGGCGTGACGGTCGACCGCAGCCGATTGACCCCGGCTCGATTTCGCGATTCAGAGCAGCCAATAGCGGAAGCGCAAGACGCGGCAATTCTGTCGGTCGATGCCGACGCTGCATCGAATGGGCAGGGGCGCGACCTCCGGAGCTGACGAAGCGCTGGTGCCGCCCTATACAATCCTTCGTCCGCGTGCGGGACCCGACGCGGACATCGCAATCCGGCATTCTCGATGGTCCGCAAACCTGCACCGTTGCCAACGCGGGAATGTATGGCTACGCTTTACCCTGGGTAGGCTGCCAAACGCTTCTTCGATCGGCCGGGCGCTCATGCCAAAATTCCTTCGCATCGGAGTCCATCAGTCGAACGTTTCCGGATACACGTCGAAGGCATGGTGCATTCGACGGGCCGGCTCGACGGTTTTCCTGAAATGGGGTGCCGTGCAGGTTGATGGCGCGGGCGACGGGCGAAAGGTCTACTGGACGTTTCCACCGCAGGAAAAAACCATTCGCTGCCGCACGGTGCAGCGCGCCCGGGACTACACCAAGGCCGCCATCGCGCGGCGACGCAGCCATCGCTATGAACCGCTGGCTGGGAATATCGCGAACCGGCGTCGAACCGCCGATCGGGACTCGCAGCTCAAACAGGCGCTCGCCACGATCCTCTATGTCGATATCGTCCGATCCACCGAAAAGGCCGCGCGGCTCGGCGACACGCGCTGGGCGACGGTGATGAATCACTACTATGTCGCTGTGCGCAGGGAGCTGAAGGCCTTGCGGGGGAAGGAAGTCGTGACGACCGGGGACGGGGTGTTGGCGACGTTCCGCGCGCCGGCAGCCGGGATCCGTTGCGCGACCGCAATCCGCGAGTCCGTGCGCACGCTGGGGCTGGAGATCAGGGTCGGACTGCACGCGGGCGAATACAAGGTGAGCGGGGCGGAGGTGATCGGTCTTGCGTTTCACATCGGCGCGCGCGTCGCGGCGAAAGCACGGGCCGGCGAAGTGCTGGTCTCGAGCGCGGTCAAGGACCTGATGTCAAAGTCCGAAATCCGCTTCAAGGACCGCGGCGCGCACCAGCTCAAGGGCGTGCCGGAGCGATGGCGGCTCTACCGGGTTGAGCATTAGGACGTCCTGGGAACGCCGTTACCGCCAGCGTCGGCTGGCCTCGCCGAAAGGCGTTAATGACGTATTGATGCGGTTAACGACGTTTGCCGTCTGCGGTTTCATCGCTCTTAGGAGGCGATGAGGCAAAACACGTCATGCGCAAACATGCCGCGACCGTTCTGATTGGAGTATTTTGCAGCCTGGTGACTTATTTCAGCGGCGCACGACTCTACCAATGGGCCGAGACCGGACAGTTGGCGGTGCTGTCCCGGAAGGCACACGACCAACTTAAGTTCGTTTCCTGGGGCGACGATCGGCCCAGCTTCGTGCTGCTGTTCGCGCTCTATCTGTTTTTCCTCAAGAACGGACTGCACGGCATGCTGGTCACGTGCCGCGACGTCTGGCTGCGTGGCCGGGGATGGGAACCGTGAGCGCGCGGCTGATCACTGGATTGATCAAGGTGCTGCTCGGAGGTCTTCTCACGGCCGGTCCGCCGCTCGTGTCGGTCGCGCGCGGCGACGAAACTTCGAGCATCAATGCACGACGCGAGGCGCTTCGCGAATGGAGCAGCCTTGCCAATGGGCGCACGGACTTTGAAATTTCCGATCCGGCCTTGGTGCCAAGGATGCTCGCGCTTGCCGCCGAGCAATCCGGCTGCAAATACAGGGATGACATCGAAAAGTTGCCGGTTCGCTTCATGAAAGTGGCCGGGCACCGTCTCGCGCTGATGTTCTGTCGGCTTTCCGAGACCGGGTCGCATCGCGTGTTCGATCTTTCCGACGTCAGCAGACCAAAGCCAATGAAATTTCCGTACGTCGCGCTGAACGGCTTCGGTACGACGGACACTCCGGGGTTCATCACATGGAGGGAGGAGGCCGGCTTGTTTCAGGCCGAAACCGGATCGGACCTGTGTCCCAGCCCACACCTGCGGCATGTCTATCGGCTAGACGTGACCAATCGCGAAAGCTTTGTCGTGGTTCGCGTCGAGGTCAGCACGCCTGCGTGCGGCGCGGGTCAGGAATGGACCACGATCTGGGAGGCGAAACCGTGGCCCGCGCCGGCGGATCCGCGCTGACGCTCTTGCCAAAATGGTTAGCCCCGATTAACCAGCCTTTCGCATCAACCTTGCCGTTTAAGACTGTCGCAATCGGCAATAATTATTGAGTATCTTGCGGCCGGCGATTCCCGTTAAGGGACCGTGTCGCCGCTTTGGCAAATTTTCGGCGATTTTTGGGGACATTGAACCGCATGTGCGGCATCGTCGGCATTCTTGGACGCGCTCCGGTCGCGGAGCAATTGGTGGATTCGCTCAAGCGGCTCGAATATCGCGGCTATGATTCCGCGGGTGTCGCCACGCTGGAGAATGGCGGCCTGGCGCGGCGCCGTGCCGAGGGCAAGCTGAAGAATCTCGAGGCCCGGCTCGAGGCAAAGCCGCTCGGCGGCCACACCGGCATCGGCCACACCCGCTGGGCCACCCACGGCCGGCCGACCGAGAACAACGCGCACCCGCACGCCACCGAGCGCGTCGCCGTGGTGCATAACGGCATCATCGAGAATTTCCGCGAGCTGCGCGAGGAACTCGAGGCCAAGGGTGCGGCGTTCTCGACCGAGACCGACACCGAGGTCGTGGTGCATCTGGTCGACAATCTGCTCAAGGGTGGCGTCAAGCCGATCGAGGCGGTGAGGGCGGTGCTGTCGCAGCTGCGCGGCGCGTTCGCGCTCGGCTTCATCTTCGCCGGCGAGGACGATTTGATGATCGGCGCCCGCAACGGCCCGCCGCTCGCGGTCGGCCATGGCGAGGGCGAGATGTATCTCGGGTCCGACGCGATCGCGCTCGGGCCGTTCACCGACACGATCAGCTATCTCGAGGACGGCGACTGGGTGGTGCTGAACCGCAAGGGCGCCACGATCTTCGACAAGGACAACGCCATCGTCCACCGCGAGGCGATCAAGCACACGACGGCAACGGCGCTGGTCGACAAGGCGAACTACCGCCACTTCATGGCGAAGGAGATCCACGAGCAGCCCGAAGTGGTCGGGCACACGCTGGCGCGCTATGTCGACATGGCGACCGAGCGCGTCACCATGCCGGTGAAGCTGCCGTTCGACTTCAAGGATATCCAGCGCGTCTCGATCACCGCCTGCGGCACCGCGAGCTATGCCGGCTTCGTCGCGAAATACTGGCTGGAGCGGCTGGCCCGGCTGCCGGTCGAGCTCGATGTCGCCTCCGAATTCCGCTACCGCGAGGCGCCGCTGCGCAAGGGCGACCTTGCGATCTTCATCTCGCAGTCGGGCGAGACCGCCGACACGCTGGCGGCGCTGCGCTACGCCAAGGCGCAGGGCGCGCACACGCTCTCGGTCGTCAACGTGCCGACCTCGACGATCGCGCGCGAGAGCGAGACCGTGCTGCAGACGCTCGCCGGCCCCGAGATCGGGGTCGCCTCGACCAAGGCGTTCACCTGCCAGCTGATGGTACTGGCCTCGCTCGCGGTCGCCGCCGGCAAGGCGCGCGGCGAGCTGTCCGATGCCGACGAGGCCAAGCTGGTGCATGGCCTGGTCGAGATCCCGCGCCTGATGTCGGAAGCGCTCACCACCGAAGTGCAGATCGAGAAGCTGGCGCGCGAGATCTCGAAGTCGCGCGACGTGCTCTATCTCGGCCGCAGCACCAGCTATCCGCTGGCGCTGGAAGGCGCGCTGAAGCTGAAGGAAATCTCCTACATCCACGCCGAGGGCTACGCCGCCGGCGAGCTCAAGCACGGCCCGATCGCGCTGATCGACGAGCACATGCCGGTCGTGGTGATCGCGCCCTACGACAAGGTGTTCGAGAAGACCGTCTCCAACATGCAGGAGGTCGCCGCCCGCGGTGGCAAGATCATCCTGATGACCGACGCCAAGGGCGCGGCGGAAGCGACCATCCAGTCGCTGGTGACGATCGTGATGCCGGACATGGGGGCGACCTTCGCGCCGATGGTCTACGCCGTGCCGGTGCAGCTGCTCGCCTATCATACCGCTGTCGTGATGGGCACCGATGTCGACCAGCCGCGGAATCTGGCCAAATCGGTCACGGTCGAATAGTCGCAAGCCGCGGCTTCACGCGGCCCTTCAAAAATGCGACAGAATGGCTTAGCTGGGTGGTGGACTACGGCCGCTTCGACGACCCTGGAACCGCAATGACCTCCAACCAAGTGCCTCCCGCCTCGACCGGTGAATTGCCCCCGGATGCCCCGCGCGGGCTGATGGCGCGGTTTCGCAACTATTTCCTGACCGGCCTCGTAGTGGCCGGACCGGTTGCGATTACCCTGTATCTGACCTGGTGGTTCGTGAACTGGGTCGACAATCTGGTCCGGCCGTTCGTGCCCACGGCCTACCGGCCGGAAACCTATCTGCCGTTCGGGCTGCCGGGTTCCGGCCTGATCGTCGCGGTCATCGCGCTGACGCTGCTCGGCTTCCTCACCGCCAATCTGATCGGGCGAACCCTGGTCGATCTCGGCGAGCGGCTGCTTGGCCGCATCCCCGCGGTGCGCGCGATCTATCGCGGCCTGAAGCAGGTGTTCGAGACGCTGTTCTCCGGCAACGGTTCGAGCTTCCGCCGCGTCGGCCTGGTCGAGTTTCCCTCGCCCGGCATGTGGTCGATCGTGCTGATCTCGCAGGCGCCGAGCGCCGAACTTGCGGCCAGCCTGCCCGGAGCGGAAGAGCATATTTCGGTGTTCCTGCCGTGCGCGCCGAACCCGACCACCGGCTTCTTCTTCTATGTGCCGAAGAGCAAGATCATCGAGATCGAGATGAGCACCGAGGATGCTGCGACGCTGATCATGTCGGCCGGCGTGGTGCAGCCCGGCGGCACTGCCGATCAGAAGCGCGCCGCGGCGCTCGCCGGCATGGCCAATGCCGCGCGCATTGCGAGCCAGGCTTCGGCGAGCCCGGCCTCGCTGCAGCCGGTAACTCAGCCTGCGCCGGCGAAGGTGGAGTAGCTCCCGTCTATCCCGCGTCATCGCGAGGAGCGAAGTGACGAAGGAATCCACGCTTCCGCATATGCGGAACGATGGATTGCTTCGCTGCGCTCGCAATGACGGGGCTGGCCGCTACCCCGCGCCGATCAGCGGCACGGCTTCGTCGCGTTCGTAGAGGTAGAGCAGGACACGCAGCGCTTCGCCGCGTTCGCCCTTCAGCTTCGGATTGTCCTTCATGATCCGCAGCGCCTCGTCGCGGGCCTGGGTGATCAGCTGGCCGTGCACCTCGGAGCGCGCGATACGGTAGCCGGGCAGGCCGCTCTGGCGGATGCCGAGCACATCGCCTTCGCCGCGCAGCTTGAGATCCTCCTCGGCGATCCGGAATCCATCCGTGGTCTCGCGGATCACTTTCAACCGCGCTTTCGACATCTCGCCGAGCGGCTCCTTGTACAGCAGCAGACAGGTCGAGGCTTCCGAGCCGCGGCCGATGCGCCCGCGCAGCTGATGCAGCTGCGCAAGCCCGAAACGTTCGGCGTTCTCGATCACCATGATGGTCGCCGCCGGCACGTCGACGCCGACCTCGACCACCGTGGTCGCGACCAGGAGGCCGATCTCATGCGCGGCGAATTGCGCCATCACGCGGTCCTTCTCGGTGCCCTTCATCTGGCCGTGCACGAGGCCGACGCGGTCGCCGAACCGCTTCTGCAAGCTCTCGAAACGTTCGGTCGCGTTGGTGAGATGCTCGGTGCCCTCGGCCTCGGATTCATCGACCAGCGGACAGATCCAGTAGACCAGCTTGCCGGCGCCGAGCGCGCGGCCGACGCCGTCCATCACGTCCTCGATCCGGCTCATCGGCACCGCGCGGGTGTCGATCGGCTGGCGGCCGGCGGGCTTTTCACGCAGCTCCGAGACGTCCATATCGCCGAAGTAAGTCAGCACCAGCGTGCGCGGAATCGGGGTGGCGCTCAGCACCAGCACGTCGACGGCCTCGCCCTTGGAGGTCAGCGCGAGGCGCTCGCGCACGCCGAAGCGATGCTGCTCGTCGACCACGGCAAGCGCCAGCGCCTTGTAGATCACGTCGTCCTGGATCAGCGCGTGGGTGCCGACCAGGAGATCGATCTCGCCGGCCTCGAGCTGTGCCAGCAACTCGCGGCGCTCCCTGCCTTTCTCGCGGCCGGTGAGGATCGCAACGCGCAGGCCGGCACGTTCGGCGAGCGGCGCGATGGTCTTGATGTGCTGGCGCGCCAGGATTTCGGTCGGCGCCATCAGCGCGGCCTGCTTGCCGGCTTCCGCAACCGCGGCGGCCGCCAGCAGCGCCACCACGGTCTTGCCGGAACCGACATCGCCCTGCACGAGGCGCAGCATCCGCACCGGCTGCTGCAGGTCCGCGATGATTGCCGCGACCGCCTCTTGCTGCGACCTGGTCAGCGCATAGGGCAGGGCATCGATGATCTTCCGGCGCAGATGACCATCGCCGGCGTTGCGCACACCGGCGGGGCGGCGCAGCGTGGCGCGGATCAGGGCGAGCGCGAGCTGGCCGGCCAGCAGTTCGTCGAATGCGAGACGTGACCAGAACGGACCGTCGGGCAGGATATCAGTCAGCTCGACCGGAACATGCACGCGGGTCAGCGCCTCCCTAATCGGCGGGAAGTTGCAGCGGCGCAGCACCTCGGGGCTGATCCACTCCGGCAGATCCGGCAGCTTGGTTAGCGCCTGCGCGATGGCGCGGCGGAGCGAGCCGATCGCAAGCCCCTCGGTCAGCGGATAGACCGGATCGATGCCGGACAGTTTTGCAAAGCCCGCTTCATCGACGACGCGATCGGGATGCACGATCTGCGGGATGCCGTCATACATCGCCAGCGTGCCGGAGACGTAGCGCTTCTCGCCGACCGGCAGCAGCTTCTCGACATAGCCGGGCTGGGCGCGGAAGAAGGTCAGCACGACGTCGCCGGTGTCGTCGCTGGCATAGACGAGGTAGGGCGCGCGCGAATTGCGTGGCGGCGGCGGGCGATGGCGGTCGACGGTGACCTCGAGCGTCACCATGGTTCCGACCGCGGCGTCGCGGATCTTCGGCCGGGCGCGGCGGTCGATCACGCTCGCCGGCAGATGCAGCAGCAGGTCGACCAGCCGCGGCGTCTCGCTGCGGTCGAGCAGATAGCGCAGCAGCTTGTCCTGCTTCGGGCCGACCCCTTGCAGGGTCGTGACCTGGGCAAACAGCGGATTGAGCAGGGCTGGGCGCATCGACGAATCCAAGACCGTTTCACACCGTCATGCCCGGCCTTGTGCCGGGCATCCACGTCTTTTTTTGGAGCTGATGTCGGCCGGGTCCCGTCTACGGCAAAGGTTTCGACGGACGCGCAAGCCCGGCAATGACGGCATGCGCCCACGGAAACCCCAAAACGCGGCGAATGAGGGCTGACATCGGCCATCGCCATGGCTATATCAGGCCCGCCCGGCACGTCCGGGCTTTTGGCGTTGGATGGATTTTGGGACATGACGGGATCGACACGATCGAGCAGCGGGCTCGATGACCGCCGCAAGCGGCTTTTGTTTCGCTGCTGGCATCGCGGCACCCGGGAGATGGACCTGATCCTCGGCCGCTTCGCCGACGCGACCATTGGCGAACTGTCCGACCACGAGCTCGGCGAGCTCGAGCATCTGATCGAGGTGCCGGATCCCGACCTCTATGCGGCGCTGACCGGCGACAAGGTGCTGCCGGCCGAATATGCGACCGCGCTGTTTGCCCGCATCAAGGCGTTTCGGGTCGCGGATCCCAGCGCATGAAACAGCCCATGAAATCACCGGCCGCGATGCTCGCGCCCGGACGGGTGCTGACCATCGCCAATGTCGCCGAGGGCGCCGAAGGGCTCGTCATCTCCGATCTGGCGCGCGCGATTGCGGCGCAGCCGAAGCGGCCGGCCGTCAGCCTTGCCGTGGTGTGCCGCGACGGCGCGCGGATGCAGCAGCTCGCCCGCGCGCTGGAGTTCTTTGCGCCCGATATCGCCGTGATGCAGGTTCCGGCCTGGGACTGCCAGCCTTATGACCGCGTCTCGCCGCACGCCGGCATTTTGGCGCAACGGCTCACCGCTTTGGCCAAGTTGTCGCGGCTGGTCGGCAGCGACAAGCCGCTGATCGTGCTGACGACGGTGAATGCCGCCGTGCAGCGGGTACCGGCGCGCGATCAGGTCGCAGCGCAAGCGCTGTCGGTTGCGCCCGGCAATGTGGTGCCGATGGATTCGGTCGTGGCCTGGCTCGAGCACAATGGCTACACCCGTTCGTCGACGGTGCGCGAGCCCGGCGAATATGCCGTGCGCGGCGGCATCCTCGATCTGTTTCCGGCCGGCCTCGACCAGCCGGTGCGCTTCGACTTCTTCGGTGACTCCCTTGAGTCGATCCGCACCTTCGATGCCGAGACCCAGCGCACGCTGCTCGACATGCGCGGGCTCGATCTCGTGCCGGTCTCCGAATTCCAGCTCACCACCGAAACCATCCGGCGTTTCCGCATGGGCTATGTCGCCGCGTTCGGCGCGCCGCAGCGCGACGATCAGCTCTATGAAGCCGTGTCCGAGGGACGGCGCCATCCCGGCATGGAGCACTGGCTGCCGCTGTTCCAGGAGCGGATGGACACGCTGTTCGATTATCTCGACGGCGCGACGGTTGCGATCGAGCCGCAGGGCGAGGACGCCGCGCGCGAGCGCTTCTCGCAGATCGTTGACTACTATGACGCGCGGCGCGAGGCGCTGGAGCATCCGGGCAGCGGCGCGATCTACAAGCCGCTGCCGCCGGACCAGCTCTATCTGACCGAGGCCCAATGGGCCAAGCTGCTCGGTGATGCGCCGCTGGCGCGGCTGACGCCGTTCGCGGTGCCCGAGGGCTCGCCCGACGTGTTCGACGCCGGCGCACGGCAGGGCCGCAATTTCGCTCCCGAACGCGCCGACACCAACGTCAACGTGTTCGAGGCTGTGGTCGGCCATGTCGGCGCGCTGCAGTCGCAGCGCAAGAAGGTGGTGATCGCGCTGTGGAGCGAGGGCTCACGCGACCGCATGGGCGCGATGCTGCGCGACCACAAGCTCTTGAACACGACCAGCGTCAACACCTGGCGGATCGTGCAGGCGACGCCGCGCAACGAGACCATGCTGGCCGTGCTCGGCATGGAATCCGGCTTCGAGACCGACGAATTCGCCGTCATCAGCGAGCAGGACATTCTCGGCGACCGCCTGGTGCGGCCGCGCAAGGCGAGCCGCAAGCTCGACAATTTCATCTCGGAGGTAACGAGCCTTGCGACCGGCGATCTCGTGGTCCACGTCGAGCACGGCATCGGCCGCTTCGTCGGGCTGCAGACGCTCGAAGTCTCCGGCGCGCCGCATGACTGTCTCGAGCTGCATTATGCCGCCGAAACAAAACTGTTCCTGCCGGTCGAGAACATCGAGCTGTTGTCGCGCTACGGCTCCGACAGCGCCAATGTCGAGCTCGATCGTCTCGGCGGCGGCGGCTGGCAGGCGCGCAAGGCCAAGCTGAAGAACCGGATCCGCGAGATCGCGGGCGAATTGATCAAGATCGCGGCCGAGCGGCAGCTGCACGAGGCGCCGAAGTTCCCGCTGCAGCCGCACGTCTATGACGAGTTCTGCGCGCGCTTCCCCTATGAGGAGACCGAGGATCAGTTAGGGGCCATCACCTCGACCTTGAAGGATCTCGAGATCGGCCGTCCGATGGACCGGCTGATTTGTGGCGACGTCGGCTTCGGCAAGACCGAGGTGGCGCTGCGCGCGGCGTTCGCCGTGGCGCTGGAGGGCAGGCAGGTCGCGGTGGTGGTGCCGACCACGCTGCTGGCGCGTCAGCACTCGCGGACTTTCACCGAGCGCTTCCGCGGTTTCCCGGTCAATGTCGCGCAGGCCTCACGGCTGGTGTCGACCAAGGAACTCAGCCAGGTCAAGAAAGGGCTCACCGACGGCAGCGTCGACATCGTCGTCGGCACCCATGCGCTGCTCGGCAAGACCATCAAGTTCAAGGACCTCGGCCTGTTGATCGTGGACGAGGAACAGCATTTCGGCGTCAGCCACAAGGAGCGGCTGAAGCAGCTGCGCGCCCAGGTCCACGTGCTGACGCTGTCGGCAACCCCGATTCCGCGCACCCTTCAGCTTGCATTGACCGGTGTCCGCGAGCTCTCGATCATCGCCTCGCCGCCGGTCGATCGCCTTGCGGTGCGCACCTTCGTCGCGCCGCATGATCCCCTGATGATCCGCGAGGCGCTGCTGCGCGAACGCTACCGCGGCGGGCAGGCGTTCTACGTCGTGCCGCGGATCGAGGACCTTGCCGGCGTCAAGGACTTCCTCGACAAGAACGTGCCCGAGATGAAGGTCGCGGTCGCCCACGGCCAGATGCCGCCGACCGTGATCGAGGACATCATGTCGGCGTTCTACGACGGCAAATACGACATCCTGCTGTCGACCACGATCGTCGAGTCCGGTCTCGACATCCCGAACGCCAACACGCTGATCGTGCACCGCGCCGATATGTTCGGCCTCGCCCAGCTCTACCAGCTGCGCGGCCGCGTCGGCCGCTCCAAGCTGCGTGCCTATGCGCTGTTCACGCTGCCGGCACAGCAGAAGATCACGGCGCAGGCGGAGCGGCGGCTCAAGGTGCTGCAGTCGCTCGAGACGCTGGGGGCCGGCTTCCAGCTCGCCTCGCACGACCTCGACATCCGCGGCGCCGGCAATCTGCTCGGCGAGGAGCAATCCGGCCACATCAAGGAAGTCGGCTTCGAGCTGTACCAGTCGATGCTGGAGGAGGCGATCGTCAACCTCAAGGCCGGCGTCGCCGAGCCGGCTGCCGACCGCTGGTCGCCGCAGATCACGATCGGCATGCCGGTTTTGATCCCCGAGGACTATGTCAACGACCTCAGCGTGCGGCTGTCGCTGTACCGTCGGCTCGCCGATCTCGACACCGACGAGGACATCGACGCCTTCGCCGCCGAGATGCGCGACCGCTTCGGCGTGCTGCCGGACGAGGTGCGCTATCTGTTCAAGGTCGCGGCGATCAAGGCCTATTGCCGAAGGGCCAATGTCGGGAAGGTCGATGCCGGCCCGAAGGGCGCCGTGATCGCATTCCGCGACAACAGTTTTGCGCATCCGGAGCGGCTGGTCAGCTTCATCCGCCAGCACGGCCAGGCCGCCAAGGTGCGGCCGGACATGAAGGTGGTGTTCTTCCAGGAGTGGGATACTCCCGAAGAGCGGCTCGCGGGCACCACCGAGATCCTGCGCCAGCTCGCCAATCTCGCGGAGAGCAAGAAGGCAGCTTAGACTACGTTCTCCGGCAGATCGCGTTCCAGCGGATTTGACCGGCCTTGCTACCCGCTCGACCTGGTCGCGAATGACCCAAAACGGACAGCGGGCTTTCGGCCGGCGCTCCCGGCTTGATCTACATCAATGTTCCGCGCTTGCGCCGGGCCAGACTCGTTCCCCTATCTTCAATTTATTGTTTAGGGAGGGTGGAATGAGCGCAATTCGTATTGTCGCTATCGGATTTCTGCTCTCCAGCTCCACGTTTGCGTTGGCGCAGGGCACCGCCGGCACCCCCGGTTCGCCGGCGGCTACTATCACCATCCCCGGCAATCAGCTTCCGCCGCCTCCACAGCAATTCGGTGGCAAGATCGAACGCGATGCAACCCAGTCGTCGCCCTATTGGCCGTCGCGGATCGTGCCGCCCAAGGGAGCACCGAACGTTCTGTTGATCATTACCGACGATGCCGGCTATGGCGTACCGAGCACATTCGGCGGCGTGATTCCGACACCCGCGCTGGACCGCGTCGCCCAGAACGGCCTGCGCTTCACCAATTTCCATTCCACCGCGCTGTGTTCGCCGACGCGCGCCGCGCTCATTACCGGGCGCAACCATCATTCGGTCGGCTATGGCGTGGTCGCCGAACAGGCCACCGGCTATCCCGGCTATGACAGCGTCATCACCAAGGACAAGGCCACCATTGGCCGCATCCTCACCGACAACGGCTATCGCACAGCCTGGTTTGGCAAGAACCACAACACGCCGGAATATCAGTCGAGCCAGGCCGGTCCGTTCGATCAGTGGCCGACCGGCATGGGGTTCGAATATTTCTACGGCTTCATGGGCGGCGACACCAATCAGTGGCAGCCCGGCAATCTCGTTCGCAACACCACGCCGATCTATCCTTACGAAGGTAAACCCGGTTGGAATTTGATGACGGCGATGGCCGACGACGCGATCGACTACGTAAATCGTATGAACGCGCTTTCGCCCGACACACCGTTCTTCGTCAAGTTCGCGCCGGGTGCGACGCACGCCCCCCATCACCCAACGCCGGAGTGGGTCAAGAAGATCAGCGACATGCACCTGTTCGACCAAGGCTGGAACAAGCTGCGTGACACCATCTTCGAGAACCAGAAGCGGCTCGGAGTCATTCCACAGAATGCAAAGCTGACGCCATGGCCGAAGGATCTGATCAAGGAATGGGATCAGCTTTCGGCCGATGAGAAGAAGCTGTTCATCCGCCAAGCTGAGGTGTTTGCGGCCTACGCCGCCTATGCCGACAACGAAATTGGTCGTGTCATTCAGTCTATCGAAGACATAGGCAAGCTCGACAACACTTTGATCATCTACATCGAGGGCGACAACGGCACCAGCGCGGAAGGCCAGCCGAACGGAACGCCGAACGAAGTGGCGATGTTCAACCAGATCAACCCGTCCGTCGAAGATCAGCTCAAATATTTCTACGACGTATGGGGCACCGATCGCACCTACAATCACATGTCGATCGGCTGGGCCTGGGCGTTTGACACACCGTTCTCCTGGACCAAACAGATCGTGTCGCATTTTGGCGGCACGCGCCAGGGCATGGCGATTTCCTGGCCAGCGGCGATCAAGGACAAGGGCGGTATCCGGAGCCAGTTCCACCACGTCATCGACGTTGTGCCGACCATTCTCGAGGCGGCCCAGATCAAGCAGCCCGACATCGTCGACGGCATCAAGCAAAGCCCGATCGAGGGCGTCAGCATGATGTACACGTTTGATCAGAAGAACGCGGATGCGCCGTCCACCCACAAGACGCAATATTTCGAAATGTTCGCCGACCGCGCGCTCTACAATGATGGCTGGATCGCGAGCACCAAGGTCCTGCGACCACCATGGGTGACGATTGCCAAACTGCCGAGCCCGCAGGATTACCCGTGGGAGTTCTACGATCTCCGCAACGACTGGACGCAGGCCGAGGATGTCGCCGCCAAGTATCCGGACAAGCTGAAGGAACTGCAGGCGATGTTTTGGAAGGAGGCGGAAAAGTACCAGGTGCTGCCGCTCGACTCCTCGGTGGCCGCCCGCCTCGTCACGCCGCGTCCGAGCCTCAGTGCTGCCCGCACCAAGTTCAGCTGGACCCGGCCGATCACGGGCACGCCGAATGGCGACGCACCGAGCATCCTCAACTCCTCCTACACCTTCAAAGCCGAAGTGGACATTCCGCAAGGCGGCGCTGAGGGCATGCTTGTGACCCAGGGCGGTCGTTTCGGCGGCTATGGGCTCTATGTCCTGAACAGCAAGCCCGTGTTCACCTGGAATCTCGTCGACCTCAAGCGCGTGCGCTGGGAGGGGTCGGGGCTAACCCCCGGCAAGCACGTGATCGAGTTCGACTTCAAGTACGATGGCCTTGGCGCTGCCACCATGGTGTTCGGCAACTACAGCGGCATCGGACAGGGCGGCACCGGCACGCTGAAAGTTGATGGCAACGCGGTAGCCACAGAGAAGATGGAGCATACGCTGCCGTTTATCCTGCAGTGGGACGAGGCGTTTGACATCGGCTCCGACACGGGCACGCCGGTCGACGACAATGACTATCAGACGCCATTCGCCTTCACAGGCAAGATCGACAAGATCTCGCTGGACATCGACCGTCCAAAGCTGAGCCCGGAGGATGTCAAGCGTCTGCAGGAGGCTGCGCGTGCGGCTGGTGACGGTCCTTCCGCCGACCCCGGAAAGACGGCTTCGGTCACGCCGCAGGTCGGCACTGTTGGCGTAAGCCTTGTCGAGAAGATCCAGTTGCGGATCGACAAGCGCGAGGGCTGTCGCAAGCAGGCCGAGGCGCAGGGGCTCGGCATCGTGGACCGTATCAAGTTCGTCCAGCAATGCGTCCAGCAGTGATACCGGTGGCGGGATCGCCTTCGGGCAGTCTCTTGCACCTTCACATGTCGCTTGTTGGCCCACCGCGTCATTTCGTTGCGCTGTGGAGTTCAATCGCTATCGGGGCATAGCGGACGCCGGTAACCGTTCAGCCGGCAAATGATAGGTTCACGGCTTAAGACGCCGCGCGCTCCGGCGTTCCGAACAGGCGCCCGAGCAAGGAGATCGCGGAATCGCCCGGCATCAGCGTTGCGACGCTGACCGCGGGCTCGGAGCGGGCATCGCGGCGGCCGTTCTGGGTGTGGCGCATCACGCTTGCCAGACGTCGCGTGATCGCTTGCGCGTTGCGCAGGTCGGTGCCGGCGAACACCACGACCAGCGAGCGGTCGTCATGCACCGCGCCGAAATCGACCTGGCGCATCAGCCGGCTGATGATCCGTGCGCCGTCGAATTGCGCGCGGGGTTGCGTGTCGTCGAAGGTGAAGCGCGCCACCGAGAGCGCGCCGCCACGCTCGGCGGTCTGGTAGACGGCGGTTGCGAAGTCGCGCTCGAACGCGGCCTTGGTAAGCAGGCCGGTCCGGGCATCGATCAGGCCCTTGGCGTCGATCGCCTTCAGCATGCGGCCGAGCCGCGCCTCGAAGGCGTGCTGGCGGATCATCGGCAGCGCCATGTCGGCGATGCGGGTCGGCCCGGCGGTGACGATCTCGAGATTGGGTAGCTCGTATCGCGGCGTCAGTTCGCCCGAAGCGACGATCACGGGCAACGGGCGGAAGCGGACGTCCTCGGTCAGCACGGTCAGGAACGCGTCCATCACCCGCGGTGTGAAGCCTTCCGCCAGCACGATGCCGTCGATATCGCGGCTACTGAGATGCTTGGCGGCAGCCTCGATGCTGAGGGCGCCGACCACGCCGGCGCGTTCGCCGAGCGCGACCGACAGCGTCGGGTAGGCGCCGCCGCGACCGATCAACAGCGCGGTGGCCTCTCCGATCGGATCGATGTCAGACAGGGCGATCGGTGCCGGCGGCACCAGGCGGCGCATCACGGTGGCATGCAGCGCGCGAACGCGTAAGGACGCGTTGAGCCGGGCCACCAGCCGATCCGGCAGACCCTTGTTCTGGAAGAATGCGATCACGGTGTCGGGCAGGGTGGTCGCGGGATCGACCGCGATCAGCGGCAGATACGGCGCGCGGGCGGCGGCGCGCTTGGCGAGACCCGACAGGGTGACGAAGTCGACCCCCTCGGCGGCCGCGATGATCGCGGCCGGCTTGACCTGCTCGATGGCCCGTCCGGCCTCGTTCCAGTCGGTGACCACGACCGGGAACAGTTTCGTCTCATCGAGGACTGCGGCGAACGACGGCTTTGCCGACGCCGATACGATGAGGACCGGACCTTGTTGAGACATTCGAACGCTCGAAACCAATGCTTAAGATCAGCAACGGCTGCGATGCTAGTTCGCATGGCTTAATGCGGCGTCAACACAATGATAAGACTAACACAATGATAAGATTTTAACTCACCCCGGCGCCGCCACGGTCGCGAAACGCTTCGACCATCAAGGGGTTAAGCCCAAGTTCTGTGAGGGCGTCACGGGCGCGCGCATTGTCGTGCGCCCGTCCGGCCAGCCGGTGGCCGCTGAGACGGTCCGGCAATGCGGTGAGCAGCGCGCCCTGGCCGAGGCGGCGCGACCATTCCTGCAGCTCCTGGGCGAGGAAGCGGTAGCCGCCGACCGTCAACACCCCCGACGGCGGCGCGGTGATGTTGATCGCTCCGGTCGCGCGATCGACCCGCGCGGCATATTCGGTGTCGACGAAATCGCGCGGCGGCGGCGCGATCAGGCTGTCGCCGGGCGGAGGCGGCGGCGCATAGGCGGCGACCGGCACCATCGGGCCGCGCAGGCCGAGCGTGCCCTTCGGCGTCAGCAGGATCTCCCCGGCGACCGATGCGCCGGGCGCTTCGCGCGGCGCGCTGTGCGGCCCCGGCTTGATCAGGGCCGGCGATCCGTCCTCGGCGGTGCGGCGGGCGCCGAACAGCCCGGCCTCGCCGAACAGATAGACATCGGTCATGGTCACCCGCCGCGAGCTCCAGCGCGCGCTGGAGGCAACTTGCTCGGGCGTACGCCAGAGGCCGATCACGGTGCGCAGGCTGGGCAGGCGCTCCGACAGGCCGCGCTCGTCGAGCCGCAGTGCGAGCTGCGCCGGCGCGATCAGCGTGTTGCAGGTGTGATCGTTGAACTGGGTCTCGAACGCGTCCTCGTCGAACGGGTGATGCAGCACCAGCGTTCCGCCCGACAGCAGCCAGGTCACCAGCGAGGAGCAGATGCCGGCGAACGACATCGGCGCGAACGCCGACATGATGGTGGCGCCTTGCGGCAAATCGCTCTCCAGCGACATCGCGAGCCCGCCGGCAATCAGGCCGAAATGCGCCCGCGGCACCGGACGAAGACCTTCGCTGGTGACGTCGAACGAGATCAGCGCCGGCTTGCGGCCGTCCTCGATCATCGGGCGCGAGGCCCGGAAGTCCTCCAGGATCGCCTGGTCGAGCGACGCCATGCCTTCGGGCAGATCGCTCCCGAAGCCGCAGACGTGGCGGATCGAGAACGCTTCCGCCGCGGCGTTCATCGCGATGTCGGCATAGGAGACGCCGTCGACCCGGCCGCAGCTGACGATCGCCCGCGCCGCGGTGCGGTTGAGCACGGACGTCAGCTCGGCCTGCCGCCACAGCAGCGGCAGCGGCACCACCACGAGGCCGACCCGATGCGCGGCAAGAACCGTCAGGGCGAATTCGACCGTGCCGGGCAGCTGCACGGCGATCACCGTGTTGGCCGGCAATCCGCTCTGCACGAAGTGGGCGGCGATCGCCGAGATCGCGCGGTCGGCCTGGGCATAGGTCAGGCGCTTGCGGGTCTGTCCGGTGATGCGCTGCTTGTTGAGCGGGTCGACCAGCGCCAGCGCCTCGGGCTGCCGCGCCAAAGTGCGCTTGAACAGGGTATCGAGCGTTGGCGAGGTGATCGACTGGTTCACGGGTTCAACGTCGGTTGCATCGCTTCGCTCGGACCAGGTCATGCCGCGTCGGGTCGTATCACTCGGCAAATCATCTGGATTGCGTGCCGGGCTTCTGCCACCAGGTCTCCGGCAGGTAGCCCGTCAACGCCGTGGTCGAAGGCCGTTCTATCCGATTCCAGCGCGCGATCCATTGCTCTCCCAAGTTAAATAGGGGGATAGCGTAGAAGCCCGACATCAGGGCCCGGTCCAGCGCCCGGACCGCCGAGACGAAGGCCGGCCGCTCGCGCGCCGCGAGCAGCGCCGCGATCATGGCGTCGATGGCGGGATCCCTGGCGCCCATGTAATTCCTTGTGCCCGGCAAATCGGCGGCCTGGCTGCCCCAATAGAACCACTGCTCGTTGCCCGGCGACAGCGACTGGTCCCAGCGGATGGGGATCATGTCGAAGTCATAGCCGACCCGGCGCTGCTCGAACTGCACCGCGTCGACCACCCGCACCGCGGCTTCGATGCCGGCCCGCTTCAGGTCACGCTGATAGGCGAGGGCGATCCGCTCATGCTCGCGCGTCGTCACCAGGATCTCGATGCGCAGCGGCGTCCCTGTCGAGCGCTGCTTCAAGACTGTGCCGTCGAGCGCGTAGCCCGCCTCGGCGAGCAGCGCGAGCGCAGTACGCAGGAGGCCGCGGTCGCGCCCCGACCCGTCGGTGACCGGCAGACGATAGCGGCCGTCGAGGATATCGGGCTGGATGTGCGACAGATATGGCTTGAGCAGCTCGCGCTCGCGATCGTCGGCGGGGCGGCCATAGGCGGACAAATCCGATCCGGCGAAGAAACCGCCGGCGCGCGAGAACAGTCCGAAATAATAGTTGCGGTTGACCCATTCGAAATCGAACAGCATCGCCAGTGCCTGACGCACCCGCAGGTCGGCGAATTTCGGCCGCCGGCTGTTGAAAACCAGGAATTCGGACGGCCGCGGCGTGCCGATCTTGATGGTGTCGCGGATCACCTCGCCGTTGCGCGCCGCCGGGAAGTCGTAGCCGTCGTGCCAGCGCAGCGGCTCGGTCTCGGTCCGGAAATCATACAGGCCGCGCTTGAAGGCCTCGAACATGCCGTTGGCCTCGCGGTAGTAATCGAGCCTGATCTCGTCGAAGTTCCAGAGGCCGCAATTGATGGGCAGGTCGCGGCCCCAATAATCGGGATCGCGCGTGAAGGTCACGCTGGCGCCGGGCTTGACCGCCGTCACGCGGTAGGGGCCGGACCCGATCGGCGGCGCCAAGGTCGTTTCCTCGAACTTTTCGGGGTTGATGGCGTGCCGCGGCAGGATCGGCATCAGGCCGAGGATCAGCGGCAATTCGCGATCCGCCACGCCGCCGAAATCGAACCGGACCGTGAGCGGGTCGACCGCCTCGGCCTTTGCGACTTTCGAATAATACTGACGGTGCATCGGACGGCCGTGGTCGCGCAGCAGCGCCAGCGAGAACAACACGTCGTCGGCCAGCACCGGCCGGCCATCCGAAAAGCGGGCGCGGGGATCGATGTGGAATGTCACATAGCTTCTGGCGTCGTCGGTCTCGACGCTGCGCGCGAGCAGGCCGTACAGCGTGAACGGCTCGTTATTGCCCCGCGCCATCAGGCTTTCGTAGACATAACCGCGCTCATAGCCGTAGCCCCTGACCTGCTGCACGGGGACGCCCCTGATGATCAGGGGATTGAGACTGTCGAAGGTGCCGATCACGCCCTGAACCAGGCGACCGCCCTTGGGCGCGTCGGGATTGGCGTAGGGCAGGTGGGTAAAGTCGGGTGGCAGCGCGGGGGCGCCATGCATCGCCATCGCGTGGCTCTCGGCGGCGGCCGCAGGGACCAGCCCGCTCGTCAGGAATCCCAAGCCCAGGAATCCCAACGCCAGCCAGATGGCGGCCCATGCGGCGCGCCAAGTGTGCCCGGGAACACGTGCGTGAGGCGCCGGATTTGATTCGCGAAACGTCACGTCCGGAGGTTTATCACAGGCGGCTGAAACTCGCCGCGAGATGGGCGCAAATACGCTTGTCGGCATTGATCTTTCCGCACGCCGCTGTATTGAAGGCGTGCAATTCGAAGGCGGGAACGCCTGTCACGTATCCGCCTCAATTGACTAGGAGACAGCCGCCCAAACGGCTATGTGTCGGCGCCTGCAGCGGTTTCGGGCTTCCGTTCAGAAAGGGTTTTCCGCAATGAATTTCCGTATCTTGGCCGCCCCGGTCCGGCCGCATGGGCGAATTGTCGCCCTGATGGCGGCGACGGCATTCTCTGCAGCGCTCCTGGTTCCTGCCGCTCAGGCCCAGCAGCCGGCAGCGCCGGCGCCTGCGGCACCGAAGGCTGCGCCCAAGGCGGCACCCAAGGCAGCTCCGAAGGCTCCGGCAGCCCAGGCGCCCGCCCAAGCACCGGCCGCCGGCCAGCCGCCCGCTGCGGCCGGCCAGCCGCCGGCGCAGGATCAGCAGATCCAGCTGATCTACGCCCCCTGGACCAAGTTCTGCCTGAAGGGCCAGGAAGCCAACGCCAAGCAGGTCTGCTTCACCGGCAAGGACGGCCGCATCGAGTCCGGCCAGCCGGTGATCGCCGCCGTGATCATCGAGCCGGAAGGCGAGCCGAAGAAGATCCTGCGCGTCACGCTGCCGCTCGGCATGCAGCTCGTGCACGGCACCCGCATCATCGTCGACGGCAACCCGCCGCAGCAGGCGCCCTATGTGATCTGCTTCCAGAACGGCTGCATGTCCGACTATGAAGCAACGCCCGAGCTGATCGCCAACATGAAGAAGGGCCAGAACCTCGTGGTCCAGGCGATCAATTCCAACGGCGCGCCGCTGACGCTGCCGCTGCCGCTCAACACCGAATTCGCCAAGGCCTATGACGGCCCGCCGACCGATCCGAAGGTGTTCGAGGAAAACTCGAAGAAGCTGCAGGAAGAGTTGCAGAAGCGCGCCGAAGAGCAGCGCAAGAAGCTGGAAGGCGCGGGCGGTGGCTCCGCGCAGGCTCCGGCGCCGGCCAACCCGGCGGCCAAGTAAACACTTCAATCACGCGTTCAAGAAAGCGCGAGATCATCGCGATCAAAAGGCGCCCGGAAGGGCGCCTTTTTTGGCATGCGAAACAGACTGGCTGCTGGCAGCCTGCTGCGCTGGTGATCGTGCAGATCGTGTGCGATGGTCGCCGCAGGGTGCTTCGATTGCGTCGCGCGATGAGCGCGCATCGTCGGTGCCTCGTCCGGACAAGTCCGGCGTCGAAGCACAATCATAAATCCGATACGGGAGGCCAGACGAAAGCGCGGACAGCGCCTTCGATGCGCAAATGCGTGCGCGGGTCTTTCCGCGATCCTGGCCGCCGTTCGCAGTCATGGAAGTCGCGCAATGTCCCGGCAAGTCAGCAGCCAGCGGCGGGAACTGCGCTCCCGGCCTCGGGAGCAGCCGACCGGCGGTGCTTCGGTCGGTGCTGGCGTTCGCGTCAGCCAGGACAACGTCCCCGGAACGTTTCATCCCGGCATCGTCCATCTCGCGCTGGCGATGGGCGGCTTTGCGATCGGCATCGCCGAATTCGCGACCATGAGCCTGTTGCCGTTCTTCGCCCACGACCTGCACGTCAGTGAGCCCCAGGCGGGCCACGCGATCAGCGCCTACGCACTCGGCGTCGTCGTCGGTGCGCCGGTCATCGCGGTGCTGTCGGCGCGCATGACCCGGCGGACGCTGCTGATCGCGCTGATGGGCTTCTTCGCGCTGATGAACGGCCTTTCGGGGCTGGCGCCCGATTATCACACCATGCTGGCGCTGCGCTTCCTGGCGGGGCTGCCGCACGGCGCCTATTTCGGCATCGCCATGCTGGTCGCGGCCTCGCTGGTCCCGACGGACAGGCGCACGGCGGCCGTCGGCCGCGTGCTGCTGGGACTCACCATCGCGACGACGATCGGCGTTCCGCTCGCCAACGGGGTCGGGCAGGCAATCGGCTGGCGCTGGGCCTTCGCGATCGTTGCCGGCCTCGCGCTCTTGACCGCGATCCTGGTCCTGATCTTCGCCCCGCGCGATGCCGCCAGCAGCAAGGCGAGCCCGCTGCGCGAACTGTCGGCACTCGGGCGCAAGCATGTCTGGCTGACGCTGGCTATCGGCGCCATCGGTTTCGGCGGGCTGTTCTCGGTCTACACCTATCTGGCGTCGACCATGCTGGCGGTGACGCACACGTCGCCCGCACTGGTGCCGGTGACGCTATGCGTATTCGGCGCCGGCCTCACCGCCGGCAACATCATCGTGCCGCGCTTCGCCGACCGCGCGCTGATGGCAACCGCGGGCGGGCTCCTGCTGTGGTCGGCGGCGACGCTCGCGCTCTATCCGCTGGCGGCAGGAAATTTCTGGACGCTGACCGCCGACGTGTTCCTGATCGGGCTGGGCGGGGCGCTCGCCACCGTGCTGCAGACCCGCCTGATGGACGTCGCGGGCGAGGCGCAGAGCCTCGCTGCGGCGCTCAACCATTCCGCCTTCAACGTCGCCAATGCGCTGGGGCCGTGGCTCGGCGGAATGGCGGTTGCCGCGGGCTACGGCTGGACGTCGACCGGCCTCGTCGGCGCGGGGCTGGCGCTGGCGGGCTTTGCGGTCTGGGCGATCGCGGTTGTCTTGGCCAAGCGCGAGGGGGTGTGAGCGTGGCAGCGCGAACGCCGTGGCATTCGCCGGACCGCCGCCGAACCTCAGTTCAGCGACGGATTGCGCGGACGGTAGCCGCCCGATTTGTCCTTGATGAAGATCTCCGCCACCTGCGAATGCCGGATCGGCTCGCCGGACTCGTCAGGCAAGAGGTTCTGCTCCGAGACATAGGCGACGTACTCGGTTTCCGAGTTTTCCGCGAGCAGATGGTAGAACGGCTGGTCCTTGTGCGGCCGCATGTCCTCGGGGATCGACAGCCACCATTCCTCGGTGTTGTTGAACTCCGGGTCGATATCAAAAATCACGCCCCGGAAGGAGAACACCCGGTGACGGACGATCTGCCCGATCTGAAACTTGGCGGTGCGCGCTTTGATCATGGCTCGTCGATAGACCAACATTGTGGCCGATGCTAGGGGCTAAGGTCCGAATTAGCCCACGCTTTACCGATTCCAGCCCTGCAAAAACGACCCGAAATCCGGCCGAGAAACTACTTTCAGAATGATCGATATCCTCAATCTGGCGTTGCCGTATTTCGGCTTGATCTTCATCGGCTATGCGTGCGGCAAGGCCAAGGGTTTGCCCGAGAGCGGGCTCGCCTGGATGAATTTCTTCCTGCTTTACGTTTCGTTGCCGGCGCTGCTGTTCGGGATCATGTCCAAGACGCCGTTTGCGGAGCTGAACAACCCGCCATTCCTGATCGCCACCACGCTCGGAACCGTGCTCGCATTCTTCCTGGCGATGGTCGCGGGCAAGGTGATCGGCGGGCTCACGCTGCGCGAGGCGACGCTGGCCGGCCTGTCGGGCGCCTACGGCAATATCGGCTATATGGGGCCCGGCCTCGCGCTCGCCGTGCTCGGTGCCAAGGCGGCGGCGCCGACCGCGCTGATCTTCTGCTGCGACAGCATCTTCCTGTTCTCGATCGTGCCGCTGCTGATCGAGCTCACCGACCGCGATCATCCCTCGCTGCTGCACGCACTCGGCGTGGTGCTGCGGCAGATCGTGCAGAACCCGCTGATCATGTCGGCGGTGTTCGGGGCGCTGGTCGCCGCGTTTCACATCCCGATCCCGGTCGCGCTCGATCGCACCATCCAGTTCCTGGAAAACGCCGCCGCGCCGACAGCGCTGTTCGTGCTCGGCATCACGGTGGCGCTGCGGCCGTTCGAGCGGGTGCCGTGGGAGGTCCCGGGCGTGGTCGCGATCAAGCTCTTGATCCATCCGCTGCTGGCGTTCGGCCTGATGCTGCTGTTCGGCCCGTTCGCGCAGCCTTGGGCTGCGACAGCGGTGCTGATGGCTTCGCTGCCGCCGGCGCTCAACGTGTTCGTGATCGCGCGGCAGAACGACACCTGGATCGAGCCGGCGTCGGTCGCGGTGCTGATCGGCACCTTCGCCTCGGTGGTCACGCTGACCAGCGTGATGTGGTTCATCCAGAGCGGACGGCTGGTGTTTCCCTGATCGGCGCGCTTCTTATTTGACGCGTTTTCTTAACGCGAACCGGTACCCACTTCGCTCGAAAACGCTTTGCTCACCGCCGCCACGACGGCGCGAGGCCTTCGCGCATCGCGAGGCGCCGCAACGGGCCGAATGCGCTGAGCAGATGCAGGCCGGCAGCGCGCGCCGTCTGCATGCCGAGGAAATCGCTCAGCAGCGACCGGTTGGCGATGTCGATCGCCCAGGTGCGGCTGGCGACATCGGGACGCCGCGCCGCCTCGTAGCGCGACAGCACATTGGGCGCGCCGGGATCTTCGCCACGACCGATCGCCTGACCCGTGATCTCGGCGATATCGGCGGCATCGCGCAGTCCCATATTGAGGCCCTGCGCGCCGATCGGCGGCAGCACATGGGCGGATTCCCCGACCAGCGCGATCCGGTTCTTGGCGAATTGCCGCGGCCGCTCGATCGCCAGCGGAAACACGTGACGGCCGCCCTGGACCTCGATGCGGCCAAGGATCGAATGCGATTGCCGCTCGGCGGCGAGGGACAATTCGTCGTCGCCGAGCGCCATCAGCCGTTCGGCCTCCTTGGGCGCCGAGACCCAGACCACGCTGCTCCGGTTGCCGCCGAGCGGCACGAACACGCAGGGGCCGTGCTCGGTGTGGAACTCGGTCGAGACGTTGTGGTGCGGTCGGGTGTGGGTGACGTTGAAGGTGAGGGCGGACTGCCCGAGCTCGCGGCTTGTCACCTCGATGCCGGCGGCCTCGCGGGACAATGAATTGCGCCCGTCGGCACCGACCACGAGCCGGGCCCGGAGCGACTGGCCCTGCCGCGTCACCACGGTGACCGCGGCAGCGTCCGGCCGCACCGAGGCAGCTTCATCGTCGAACCGCGTCAGCGCGGACAGTTCGCCGGCGCGGTCCTCGAGCGCCGCGACCAGCGAGCGGTTGTCGATGTTGAAGCCGAACTGCTCGCGGCCGATCTCGTCGGACGAGAAGCGCACCTCTGGCGCACGGATCAGGCGGCCGGTGTCGTCGACGAGGCGCATGGTCTTGAGCGCCGCCGCTCGGTCGCTGCAGCGCCGCCAGACGTCCAGCCGCTCCAGGATATCGGTCGAGGCACCGAGCAGCGCGGTGGTCCGATTATCGGCATAGGGCGCGCGGCGCGCCAGCAGCGCAGTCCGTGCACCTGCGTCGGCAAGGGCAATCGCAGCCGTCAATCCGGCCGGACCGCCGCCTATTACGATAACGTCATAATCCAGCGAGCTGTCGGTCATATCAGGACATTTGACATGCTTGGCCCGATTTTCAAGCCATCGGTAACCACCAAGAGTTTCCAACGCTTTGCGCGGCGGAACGCCGCAAGACCGCATATGCAAACCGGTCCGATTCCTGATAGCACTCGGCCGATGGAGCATTCGAGCCAGCCCGATGCGTTGCCAGAACGGATGCGGACCGCCGCATTCTCCGTTCATATTTTCACGGCGCTCGGCGCCGGGGTCGCGCTGCTGGCGATGCTGGAGGCGGTGCGCGAGCACTGGGCCAACATGTTCGCCTGGCTCGGGGTCGCGCTCATCATCGACGGGATCGACGGCCCGCTGGCGCGCCGGCTCGACGTGGTCCGGCTGCAGCCGAACTGGTCGGGCGAGGTGCTCGACCTGGTGGTTGATTTCGTCACCTATGTGTTCGTGCCGGCCTATGCGATCACCGCGAGCGGCATGCTGCTGCCGCTGGCGGCGCCGATCCTCGGGGTCGGCATCGTGGTCTCCAGCGCGCTGTATTTCGCCGACCGCCGCATGAAGGCCGATGACAACCATTTCCGCGGCTTCCCGGCGCTGTGGAATGCGGCAGCGTTCTACCTGTTCCTGCTGCACCTGCCGCCGGTGCTGTCGACGATCGTGGTCGCGCTCCTGATCGTGCTGACCTTCGCGCCGTTCCACGTGCTGCATCCGCTGCGTGTGGTGCGGCTGCGCTGGCTGACGCTGTGGCTGCTCGGCGCATGGGCACTGCTCGGCATGTACACGCTTGCCAACGATTTCGTGGTCGGAGCGCCGATCACCTTCGGTCTCTGCGCCATCGCCGTCTACATCATCGGCAGCGATACCGTGATCCGCCGGATGAAAGCCTTCAGAGCATGATGCAATTGATCACCAGCCCGGAAGCCTGGGCGGCGCTGCTGACCCTGACTGCGCTCGAGATCGTGCTCGGCATCGACAACGTGATTTTCCTGTCGGTGATCGTGTCGCGGATCCCGCCGGCGCAGGCCAAGCGCGCGCGGCAGATCGGCCTGCTGCTGGCGCTGGTGTTCCGCATTCTGCTGCTCTCGATCCTGGTCTGGCTGATCGGGCTGACCCAACCGGTCATCACCGTGAGGGACGTCGCGCTGTCGTGGCGCGACATCATCCTGATCGGCGGCGGCCTGTTCCTGATTGCGAAAGCGACCCACGAGATTCACGGCGAGGTCGAGGCGCGCGAGGGGGAAGCCGACGACAGGCCGAGCGCCAGCGCATTCTTCTGGGTGATCGTGCAGATCATCATCATCGACTTGGTGTTCTCGCTGGATTCGATCATCACCGCGATCGGCATGGCGCAGGACATCGAGATCATGATCGCGGCGGTGGTGATCGCCTGCGCCATCATGTACATCTCGTCGGGACCGGTGGCGCGGTTTGTCGCGGAGCACCCGACCACCAAGATGCTGGCGCTGGCCTTCCTGGTGCTGATCGGCGTGGCGCTGGTGGCCGACGGCTTCAAATTCCACATTCCGCGCGGCTACATCTATTTCGCGATCGCCTTCTCGGCCGCTGTCGAGGCGTTCAACGTCATGGCCAAGCGCAACCGCAGGAAGCCGGCGCGCTAATCGGCATTGTCTCCGCGCAAACGCTGCGCGTTTGTCGCGCGGGAAGACCGCTTCGCGCTTTTCCGGATCATGCCATGGCCGGTTCCGGCCCGCTTGGTTGACAAGCCGGCCGCGATGGCATTCGCTCGCTTGACGCTGATATTGAGGGGAGCGACGACATGACCAAGGCTGTGCGCGTGCACCAGGTGGGGGGGCCGGAGGTCCTGACCTATGAGGACGTCGAGGTGGGCGCGCCGGGGACGGGCGAGGTCCGGATCCGCCAGCACGCGGTCGGCCTGAACTTCATCGACGTCTATTTCCGCACCGGCCTCTACAAGGCGCCCGGCCTGCCGTTCATCGCGGGCAATGAGGCTGCAGGCGAAGTGTTGGCCGTGGGGCCGGGCGTGACCAATTTTCACCCCGGCGACCGCGTCGCCTACTACTACAATCTCGGCGGCTACGCGTCCGAGCGCGTCATCCCGGCCGACAAGCTCGTCAAGCTGCCGGACCATATCACCTACGAGCAGGGCGCCGTGCTGATGCTGAAGGGCCTCACGGTCTGGTATCTCCTGCACAAGACCTTCAAGGTCGAGCACGGCCATCGCGTGCTGATCCACGCCGCGGCGGGCGGCATCGGGCTGCTCGCCTGCCAGTGGGCGCGGGCGCTCGGCGCGCATGTCATCGGCACCGTCGGCTCGAAGGCGAAGGCCGATCTCGCGCTCGCTAATGGCTGCGATCACGTCATCCTCTACAACGAGGAGAATTTCGTCGAACGCGTCAAGCAGATCAGCCGCGGCGAGCTCTGCGACGTCGTCTATGACGGCGTCGGCAAGACCACCTTCCCGGGATCGCTGTCCTGCCTCAGGCCGCGCGGTCTGTTCGTCTCCTTCGGCAACGCATCGGGTCCGGTGCCGCCGTTCCCGCTTGCCGAACTCAACAACCACGGCTCGCTGTTCGCGACGCGGCCCAAGCTCAACGACTATGTCGGCACCCGCAAGGAGTTGCTCGAAGGCGCCGACACGCTGTTCGCCGCCGTGATCAACGGCAAGCTGCACGTGCCGATCAACCACGCCTATGCGCTCAAGGACGCGGCCAAGGCGCATATCGATCTGGAGAGCCGGGCGACCACCGGCGCGGCAATTTTGCGGCCGTAGAGAGATCGTCATTCCGGGGCACGCGAAGCGTGAACCTCAGGTGCGCAATTGCGCACCGGGGAATCTCGAGATTCCGGGTTCGATGCTGCGCGTCGCCCCGGAATGACCGGGCGATTGCTAAGCCACCCGTCGCGCCGCGCCGACCTTGGTCAGCACGGTATCCAGGCAGTCGATGACAAGGGAAATCTCCTCCCGCGTCACGTTGAGCGCCGGCATGAAGCGTAGCGTGTCCGGCTGCGGCGAATTGATCAGCACGCCGGCCGCGAACGCCTCGGCAACCACGGCCGCGCCGATCGGCATCTTCAGGTCGAGCGCCAGCAGGAGGCCGCGGCCCCTGATCTCGCCGAGACCGTGCCGCGACGACAGCCGTTGCAATTCCCGCTCGAGCAAAAGGCCGGAATCGACGACCGATTTCAGAAAATCGGGCTTGCTGATCTGATCGAGCACGACAAGCCCCGCGGCACACATCAGCGGATTGCCGTTGAAGGTGCCGCCTTGATCGCCGTGATCGAAGCACGAGGCATGCTCGGTCGCGAGCAGGGCCGCGAGGGGCACGCCGCCGCCGATGCCCTTGCCGAGCGTCATGATGTCGGGCTCGATCCCGGCGTGCTGATAGCCGAACAGCTTTCCGGTCCGGCCGATGCCAGTCTGAATCTCGTCGACAATGAGCAGCAGGCCGCGCTGCTGGGTCAGCGCCCGCAACTCCTTCAGAAACTCATCCGTCGCTGGCCAGACGCCGGCCTCGCCCTGGATCGGCTCCAGCATGACCGCGACCGTCGACGACGAGATCAGCTTTCGCACCGACTCGATGTCGTTCAGCCTGGCCTTGCGGAAGCCCGGGACCTTCGGCTCGAACAGCGGCTCGAACGCCTTCTTGCCCGAGGCCGACATGGTCGCGAGCGTGCGGCCGTGGAAGCCGCCTTCGAAGGTGATGATCTCGTGCGCGCCGTTCTTGTACTTGGCGCCGAATTTCCGCGCGAGCTTGATCGCGCCTTCATTGGCCTCCGCGCCTGAGTTGGCGAAGAACACCTGGTCGAAGCAGCTGTTGTCGACCAGCAACTTCGCCAGTTTCAGGCTCTGCTCGTTGTAGAACGCCGGGCTTGGCGTCAGCAGCCGTCTCGCCTGCGCGGCCAGCGCGTCGGCAACGATGACCGGCGAGTGGCCGAGGGGATTGACGGCCCAGCCCTGCACGAAATCGAGATAGCGGTTGCGGTTGCTGTCCCACAAATACGAGCCGGCGCCGCGCACGAAGACGACCTCGGGGCGAGCGGTGATGTCCATCAGCGCATCGAACGGATGGGGTGCGTTGGTCATGTCGTTCTCCTCTGGGGTCGGTGTTGGGAAAGGGCGGGCCGAAAAACGAGAAGGCCGCGCTTTGGGGGCGCGGCCTTCTCGAAAACCTTGGCTGATTTATAGGATCAGCGATGGCGTCGGACACGGCGCAGCCCAGCATCGTCGCGGGTGCGACGACGGCAGATGGCGCGGCGGTGGGTCCGGTTCAGCTTCATGGCGCAGGCCCATACAGCCGAACGCCGGAACATGTCAAGCGTCAGAATCCGGCGACGCTGCCGTGCAGGTCGTATTGGTCGGAGCGCTCGATCTTGGCGGTGACGATCTCGCCTACCTTGAGCGGACGGCGGCTGGTGAGGTAGACGGCGCCGTCGATCTCCGGCGCATCGGCCTTTGACCGGCCCTTCGCCACCGTGGGGCCGATCTCGTCGATGATGACCTGCTGGCGGGTGCCGACCTTGCGCTTCAGGCGCCTCGCGGAGATCTTCTGCTGCCGCGCCATCAGCGCATTCCAACGCTCCTGCTTGACCTCGTCGGGCACGGCATTTCCGATCGCGTTCGACGCGGCGCCGGCAACCGGCTCGTATTTGAAGCAGCCGAGGCGATCGATTCCGGCTTCATCGAGCCAGTCGAGCAGATAGGCGAAGTCGGAATCGGTCTCGCCGGGGAAACCGACGATGAAGGTCGAGCGCAGCGTCAGCTCGGGGCACTGCTCGCGCCATTTCTGGATCCGCGCCAGCGTCTTTTCCTGCGCAGCCGGGCGCTTCATCGCGCGCAGCACGTCCGGGCTCGCATGCTGGAACGGGATGTCGAGATAGGGCAGCACCTTGCCCTCGGTCATCAGGCCGATGACCTCGTCGACATGCGGGTAGGGGTAGACATATTGCAGCCGCACCCAGGCGCCGAGCTCGCCAAGCTCCTTGGCGAGATCGAAGAATTTTGCGCGGACGCTGCGGTCCTGCCACGGGCTCTCGGCGTATTTCAGGTCGACGCCATAGGCCGAGGTGTCCTGCGAGATGACGAGCAACTCCTTGACGCCGGCCTTCACCAGCTTCTCGGCCTCGCGCAGCACGTCATTGGCCGGTCGCGACACCAGGTCGCCGCGCAGCTTCGGGATGATGCAGAAGCTGCAGCGGTTGTTGCAGCCCTCGGAAATCTTCAAATACGCGTAGTGCCGCGGCGTCAGCTTGACGCCCTGCGGCGGCACCAGGTCGATATGCGGGTTGTGCGCCGGCGGCAGCGCGCGGTGCACGGCGTCCAGCACGCTCTCATATTGCTGCGGCCCCGTGATCGAGAGCACGCCGGGATAGGCGCTCTCGATCTGCTCCGGCTCGGCGCCCATGCAGCCGGTGACGATGACCTTGCCGTTCTCGGCCATGGCCTCGCCGATCGCGGCGAGCGATTCCTGCTTGGCGCTGTCGAGAAAGCCGCAGGTGTTGACGATGACGATGTCGGCGCCGTCATGCTTGCGCGCCAGCTCATAGCCCTCCGCGCGCAGCCGCGTGATGATGCGCTCGGAATCGACCAGCGCCTTGGGGCACCCCAAGGACACAAAGCTCACTTTCGGCGCGGCGGCCTCTTGCATATCTCTGATCTGCCTGATGAATGGGCAGGAGCTAGTCCCAATTGCCGAGAATTACAACCCTTTCCCGGGGCTTCCGGCATGATATGGATGCATCTGCCGGGCCTTAAGAGTTGTCGATGAGCGCTGAATCGTCTCCCAAGATCGTCATAGTCGACGAGAGCCCGATCCGAGCGGCCATCCTGGAGGAGGGACTGCGGGAGGCCGGGTATACGGATGTCGTGCATATCAGCGAGATGCAGAGCCTGCTCTCGCGAATCTATGCGCTCGACCCCGATATCATCGTCATCGACCTCGAGAATCCCAGTCGCGACGTGCTGGAACAAATGTTCCAGGTGAGCCGCGCGGTCCGCCGGCCGATCGCGATGTTCGTCGACCAGAGCGACGCCGCCTCGATCCAGGCCTCGGTCGAGGCGGGCGTCTCCGCCTACATCGTCGATGGTCTCAAGAAGGAGCGGATGAAGCCGATCCTCGATCTGTGCGTCTCCCGCTTCAATGCCTTCGCCAAGTTGCAGGACGAGCTCGACCGCACCAAGCACGCGCTGGAGGAGCGCAAGGTGATCGATCGCGCCAAGGGCATCCTGATGAAGGTGAAGGGGCTGACCGAGGAGGAGGCCTACGTGCTGATGCGCTCGACCGCGATGCGCGAGAAAAAGAAGATCGGAGAGATCGCGCAATCGATCCTGACGGCGTCGGAGCTCCTGAAATGACCACACCATTGCGCATCGGGTTCATTCCGCTGGTCGACGCTGCCGCGCTGATCGTTGCCGTCGACAAGGGATTTGCCGCGTCCGAAGGCCTCGACGTCACGCTGGTGCGGGAAGTGTCGTGGTCGAACGTCCGCGACAAGCTCAATATCGGCCTGTTCGACGCCGCTCATCTGTTGGCGCCGGTGGCGATCGCCTCGAGCCTCGGGCTCGGTCACGTCAAGGTGCCGATCGCGGCGCCCTTCAACCTCGGGCTCAACGGCAATGCCATCACGGTATCGCCGGCGCTGCACGCCGCGCTGATGGAAGAGATCGACGGCGACCGCTTCGATCCGATGGCAACCGCACAGGCGCTCGCCCGCGTGGTGGCCAAGCGGCGGAAGAGCGGGGCAGAGCCGCTGACCTTCGGCATGACCTTCCCGTTCTCGACCCACAATTACCAGTTGCGGTTCTGGATGGCCGCCGGCGGCGTCGATCCCGATGAGGATGTCCAACTCGTGGTGCTGCCGCCGCCCTACATGGTCGACAGTCTCGCCAACGGCCATGTCGACGCGTTTTGCGTCGGCGCACCCTGGAATTCGATCGCGGTCGATCTCGGCATCGGCCACATCCTGCATTTCGTTTCCGACATCCTGCTCAGCGCGGTGGAAAAGGTATTGGCTCTGCGGCAGAGCTGGTCGGAGAAGCATCCCGACACCGTGGCGGCGCTGGTGCGTGCACATCTGCGCGCCGTGGAGTTCATCGAGCGGCCCGAGAACCGGTCCGAGGTCGCGGGCATCCTGGCGCAGCCCGAGCGGATTGGTGTCGATGCCAGCGTCATCCAGCGCACGCTCGATGGCCACCTGAAGATTTCGCCCGACGGCACCATGCGCGAGAGCAATCGCTATTTGCTGGTCGGGCGCGAGGCTGCGGCGCGGCCTGATCCGGGGCAGGCGGCCTGGCTCTATGCGCAGATGGTTCGCTGGGGCCAAACACCTTACCGGCCGGAGGCGCTGAAGACCGCCATGGCCGTGTTCAGGCCCGACCTCTACGACGCCGCATCAGGCCGCCCGGCCGGCGCCTCCAGCGCCATCGGGGCATTCGCCGGCCCGCCGTTCGACCCGGGCGACGTTCCGGGGCATCTGGCGGCGTTCAAGATCGGGCGCTGGAAGGCCTGAGCGCGACGCAGCGGCCGCTTCCGGCGGCACGTGCACGACCGGTGCGTCTTGTTGCTGGGACAAGGATGGGCAACAGGCGCGGCAGCGGCAGCGCCTCGACTATCCACCTCCGGCTACTTTGCATGGGGTTGTTTTCGAGATTTTCGATTATTGCGGGACTGGCGCGGGTTCGCGACGCCTCGAATTGCGGCGAATAGGATTCTCGGCCGAGCGCACGAGAAGGAATATTCCTCTCGGAACCGGGTTCCCGGAGGCGGCGGCATCGCTATTTTTGCCGCCCGCTTGAATCCGGGCGCGAACGATATTCCATATGCCTGACAATGGGGCGTTGGAGATCGACGATGCGCGAACTATCGGCGGAAGCCCGCCTGCATCATTACGCGCGACAAGTTTCGAGGAAGTCGGAGACCGGAATTCACACCGCGGCGCTCTACAGCGCCTTTGCGGTGATCGCGGCCATCGTGTTCGGCACGCTGTCCGTCCACCCGTTCTGAACCCTTCGGAAAATTCAAAAGCCGCCGTCTGATATCCTCAGGCGGCGGCTTTGTGTTGGCTGGATGCTGACGGCTCAGTAGCCGTAGCCCCGACCATATCCGTAGCCGTAGCCGCCACCGCAGGTGCTGCAGGTCGGCTGAACCGGCGCGTAGTAGGAATAGCCCGGCGAGACCATTTCGGTGCGCTCCTGCGTGGCGTATTGCGGCGCGATGCGCTCATAGGCGACGCCTTCGGGCGCGACCATCACCGTCTTCGGCACCATCACGGTGCGATACTGTGCCGGCGTGCGATGCGCGACGACGCGGCCCGGCGCCACCATGACGGTCTCCTGCACCGTGCGATACTGCGGCGGCACGCTCTGCACCTGATAGCAGGTCGTGCACGGCTGCGGCGGCGGCGTATAGCAGCTGTAGCAGCCGGCGGATGCCGCGCTGGTGAAGGCGGCGGTAGCAACCGCGGCGATTGTGAGGGAGAGGCTGGTGCGGAACATGCTTTCGTACCCAATTTCCTAAGAGGACAATCAAAGGCTCGGAAGCTGCACCTAGCAATCAAACGGCAAGTTTGGGTTTAAGAAGACTCTTAACGGAATCTAAAAGGGCCGGCGCGGCGGCCGGCCTTTTTCTGATCAATGCGTTCGCGGCTTAGTACGCGGTCTTGAACGGCGCAACGGTGATGCCCGCCTGTTTCAGCGCCTCGCGCAGGCCGCGCGCGATCTCGACGGCACCACGCGTGTCGCCGTGGATACAAACGGTATCGGTCTGCATCTTGATCACCTTGCCGGTGACCGAGACGACGGCTCCGTCCTGCACCATCCGCACCACACGATCGGCAATCGCCTTGGGATCGTGCAGCACCGCGCCGGGCTTCTTGCGCGACACCAGGTTGCCGTCGTCCTCATAGGCGCGGTCGGCGAACACCTCATGCGCCATCCGCAGATTTGCCGCTTCACCTGCGCGCACCAGCTTTGAGTTGGCGAGCACCACGAAGATGAGATTGGGGTCGACTGCCTTGATCGCATTGGCGATCGCTCGTGCAGTCATGTCGTCCTCGCAAGCGACGTTGGAAATCGCGCCATGCGCCTTCACATGGGTGACCTTGTGGCCGGCCGCGGTCGCGATCGCCTGCAAGGCGCCGATCTGGTAAGCGATCAGGTTCTCGATCTCCGAGGACGTCAGTCCCGGCATCGGGCGGCGGCCAAAGCCGTGCAGATCGCGATAGCCGGGATGGGCGCCGACGCTGACGCCACGCGCCTTCGCCAGCTCGACCGTCTTGCGCATGATGTCGGCGTCGCCGGCATGAAAGCCGCAGGCGACGTTGACCGAGGTCGCAAGCTCGATCATCGCGGCATCATTGCCCATTTCCCAGGGGCCAAAGCTTTCGCCGAGATCGCAATTGAGGTCGATGGTTGAGGTCATGACGATCGATCCGTCTGTTGTTCGTATGGATTCAGGGTAGCGCAACTTGCCAGGTCGACGCATCGACGGCGTTGACGGCCTGACCCGCGACATTCGCATCCCGCAGCGCTTCGATGTTGAGGCCAAAATCCTCAATCCCACGGAGGCGGTCGGGCAGGGAACGCAGCAGCTCGTGGAACTTGATCGCTTCGGCCTGCGCTTCTGCCATCGTCACCGCCTTGAAGCGGAACGGACGGCCGGCCGAGATCTGCGCGAAGCGGCCGAAATCGGCCGTGATCACGGTTGCGATCTTCGGATAGCCGCCGCTGGTGCCGCGGTCCGGCATCAGCACGATCGGCTGGCCGTTGCCGGGCACCTGGATGCTGCCGTTCACGGTGCCGTCGGAGACGATGTTGTGGCCGTCGAGATGCTTGATGGCGGGACCTTCGAGGCGATAGCCCATGCGGTCGCTGGTCGCCGAGATCTTCCACTCGCTGTCGACCAACAGTTTCTTGTTGTCCTCGGCGAACTCGTCGTCCTGCGGGCCGAACACGATGCGGATCGGCGCATCGGTCGCGGCCGGCAATTCGATGCGGCGTTCGGGCGCGCCGCTTGCAGCCTGCGTCGTCAACTCGTCGCCGCTTTGCAGCGGCCGCGGGTAGGGGCTGCCTAGCCCGGCGCGGGCGTTCACGGCGAGGCTGCCGAACGTCGGTTCGCCCTCGATGCCGTGCTCGATCGCGAGATAGCTGAACGAGCCGCCGCGCGCGAAGCCGAGAGTGAGCGTCTCACCTTCGGCGATCGTTGCCGAGCTGTCGAACGCGACCGGCCGGCCGCCGATATCGGCATTGCGCGACGCGCCGGCGAGCCCGACGCGCACCGCGCCGCCGCGTGCGGTGAAGCTGGCGCCGAACGGGCCGATTTCGACCGCGGCGGCGAACAGTTCGTTGCCGATCAGCGTGTTGGCGGCGGCCAGCGAAAGCCGGTCCATCGCGCCGCTCGGCGTCAGGCCGTAGCGCTGCGAGCCCGGACGTCCGCCGTCCTGCACCGAGCTTGCCGGGCCGATCGAGGTGACGACGAGCTTGCTCATGGCGTCACCAGTTCAGCGACGAACTCGCCGGCCTCGGCGGCGCGGTCCTGTTCGGCAAAGGTCTTGGCGTCGATCGCGGTGAAGGTGATGGCATCGCCCGGCTCCAGCAGGAAGGTCGGATCGCGATGCAACTGGTAGGTCCTCACTGGCGTGCGGCCGAGCAGGTGCCAGCCGCTCGGGCCGGCCAGGCACTGCACGCCGGTCTGGATGCCGCCGATCGAAATGGTGCCGGCCGGGGTCAGCAGCCGCGGATCCTTGCGCCGCGGCATGTGCAGGAAGCTCTCCAGCCCGCTGAGATAGGACCAGCCAGGCGTGAAGCCGATCATGGCGACCCGATAGTCGCCGGCGACATGGCGCGCCACGACCTCGTCCGGCGTGGTTTTGAGCGCCTTCGCGACATCCTCGAGATCGATGCCATGCTCGCCGCCATAGGTCACGGGAATCCGCCAGCGCCGCGTTCCGGTCTCGGTCGGCGGCGCCTTGGCCGCGCGTGCCAGTAGTTGCCCGCCGAGCGCATCGAAGCTGATCTGGACGGGTTCGTAATGCACCAGCAGCGACCGGTAGGTCGGCACGGTCTCGGTGATGCCGGCGATCGGCTCGGCAGCGATCACGCGGTCGAGCGCCAGCACCCGCCGGTTGGCGGCGTCATCGATGGTGCGGCTGAATTCCACCGTGATGGCGCTGTCGCCACTCGGCAAAAGGCGGGGAGGACTTAGGGGTTCGGCCATTGGGTCAAGCGCTGTCGTCAGCCATCAAGCTAGCGTGTTTCGAGATAAAACGGAATTCGCTTCGTGCAAAATGATGCAGCAACTTCAATAAATTAATCGGCATGCCGGCGATAAATTTGGATGATCGCAGCTTTTTCGCGCAGCCCTTGACGCAAGGCCTTTGCCCGGCAACATGCGCCGGTCTTTTCCTTCCATCGGAGCAAGCTTTCCAGATGTCACTGTCCGCCGAAGCGATCGCGACGTTGTCGCACGTGTCCACCGCCACCATCACCACCGTCCTGCTCAAGAAGGGCCTGCGCAACATCTGGATGCGCGGCACCAAGCCGCTGAGGCCGGGGCAGAAGCGGCTGGTCGGACCTGCCTTCACGCTGCGCTTCGTGCCGGCCCGTGAGGATCTGGCGACGCCGGAGTCCTGGTCGTCGCCGATCTCGACCCGCACCGCGATCGAGGCGATGCCGGCCGGCTGCATTGCCGTGGTCGATGCCATGGGCATCACCGATGCCGGCATTTTCGGCGACATCCTCTGCGCTCGCATGGTCAAGCGCGGGGTGACGGCGCTGATCACCGACGGCGTGGTGCGCGACGTCGAGGGCGTGCTCGGCACCGGCCTGCCGGTGTGGTGCGACGGCTACGCGGCTCCGCCGTCAGTCGCAGGCCTGACCTTCGTCGGCTGGGGCGAACCGATCGGCTGCGGCGGCGTTGCCGTATTCCCGAACGACGTGGTGGTGGCCGACCAGGACGGCGCGGTGCTGATCCCTCAGGCGTTCCTCGATCACGTGCTGGCCGAGGGGCCGGAGCAGGAACGGATGGAAGCCTGGATCGTCAACGAGGTGAACAATGGCGCCCAACTGCCCGGCTTGTATCCGATGAATGCCGAGACCAAGGCGCGCTACGCCGCCACCAAGAAATAACGTCAAGAAAGGGAGGTAACCCCATGGACATCCACGTTTCCGGCTCGCGGCCGACCCGCCGCGCGCCGAAGGAGAATTTTACCGGCACCGTGCTGCAGGACCCGATCAACATGGCGCCTGCGCCGGCGCGGCTCAACGCCTCGCGCGTGTCGTTCGAGCCCGGCGCACGCACCGCCTGGCACACCCATCCGCTCGGACAGACGCTGTACGTGATCTCGGGCATCGGGCGCGTGCAGGCCAAGGGCGGCCCGATCAGGGAGATTCGTCCCGGCGATGTCGTCTGGATTCCGCCGAACGAGAAGCACTGGCATGGGGCCTCGCCGGACAACAGCATGACCCACATCGCCATGCAGGAGGCGCTCGATGGCGTCTATTCGACCTGGATGGAGCACGTCACCGACGAGGAATACAACGGCAAGGTCGGCTGAAGCGTCGTAGCAGTTCAAAAGATGAAAGCCCCGCTCGTCAGGCGGGGCTTTTTCGTATGCCTAGCCCGGATGGAGACCGCAGCCCGGATGGAGCGAAGCGCAATCCGGGGCGGTCTCTCCTGCGGTAACAATCCCGGATTTCGCGGAGCCTGTCATCGGGCGCGCATTCGCGCGACCCGTTGGCTTCATCCGGGCTACGATCCAAGCGTAATCAATTCACCCGCGTCCAGGTCTGGCCGCCGCAGAACATGCCGCCGAACGCACAGCCCTGGACGCGTAGCGTGTCGGGGCTCTTCATCGCGATGGTGGAATCGTAGGTGCTGCCGCTGTTCGGATCGAAGATGCGGCCGCTCCATTTATCCTTGCCCGGCTTCATGTTGATCAGAACCTGCTCGCCGTTGGCGTTCGATTTCTTGTCGACGGCGTAGCCGCAGAGATTGGCACCGCATTGCTCAATGCGGATTTTGCCTTCCTTCTCTTCGGTGATCCAGACGCCAAGCGGCGAGTTCGCTGCTTGCACGGGATTGGCGAGCGGCTTGGGCGCTGGAGCGCTCGGCGAGGCGGCACCGACGGTTGGAGCGGTGGTGGGCTTTGCAGCAGGCGCGGCATTTTGCTGGACGGCTGGCGGCGCGGGCGGCGGCGGTGTGGTCGCGGCTGTAGCTGAAGGCGGCGTGGCCGCAACACCCGTGCTGGCCGGATCCGTCGTGGTTGCGGCAGGCGCCGGCGGGACGGCGGCCTGATCGAGGGCTGGCGGAGCAGCCGCTGCGGGCGCGCCGGACGGCGCGGCCTGGGAATCCGTCTTAGCGTCCGTGTTGGCTTCCTTCGGAGCCTTGCGCTTCTGCTCGGTGTCCTCGCGTTTGGCGCGCTTGGTGCCGCGGGGAGTATTGTCGTAGACGCCGGGGATCGAAACCGTGCCGCGATCGGGATCGATGCGAATGGTGCGGCCGCCGTAATCGAATGTGTACTGCGCCTGCGCTGCGGCCGTGCTCGCCAGCACGAGCGTGGCGATCGCCAGTAGCTTTCTCATCTCGACCTCCGGTGCAGGGAACCCCGTTCGCAAGGCTATCCGGTGCCCACCTCGTTGAACGTGTCCCAGATCACGGTCAGAACATGAGTCGTATCCTTGCGGCTTAGGTTCAAATCTCTGGATTACGGTCTGGTTTCAGGCCGTGCGCTTCAAATGATGAGCGTGACGCGGGCTATTCGAACCACGCGGCGTAGATCTTCGCGTAGCCGCCATCTTCGCGTGCGATGTGAAGCCATTGGTCGACGAACGCCTTCAAGGCGACGTCGCGCTGCATCCAGTAGGCCTTTTCCGCGAAGTCGAACGGCTTGTCGGGATGAACGGCGCACAGCACGCCGGGATGCAGCTTCTGCTGATAGCGCGTCTCGGATGCATCGGTCATCATCAGGTCGGCATCGCCCTTGGCAATCTCGTCGAAGATTTTGGTGTTGTCGTTGAAGACCCGGATCTCGGCGGTTTTCACATGGGCGCGCGCGAAGCGCTCATTGGTGCCGCCGGGATTGACGATCACGCGGGTGCCCGGTTTGTCGATCTCGGCGATCGTCTCAAACTTGCCCTTGTCGGCACAGCGCGCGATCGGCGTCTTGCCCTCGCGCATGATCGGCGTCGAGAACAGACCCTTCTTCTGCCGATCGAAGGTGATGGAGACGCCGCCCATCGCGATGTCGAAATCGTCGGCCTCGAAATCCCTGGTCATCTGCGGCCACGACGTCGGCACGAACTCGACCTTGACGCCGAGCGCCTTGCCGAGTGACTGCGCCATGTCGACATCGAAGCCGCGGAAGGTCTTGGTCTCCTTGTCGAGATAGGTGAAGGGCAAATAGTCGCCGGTCATGCCGACCCGCAGGATGCCGCGCTTGACGATCTCATCCAGCCGGGACGGCGCCTGCTGCGCGTGCGCGGTGGACAGGAGCAAGGCGAAGGCGAGGCCGACCAGCGCGCGAAACATCGAGGTCTACTCCATCCGCATTTGATTGCGATGCCCGAAGGGCACGTATCGCGTCTCAGGCCTCGTTGCTGTCCTTTGCCTGAACGACGCTCGCAGTGCGGCTGAGCATCTCGTGCTTGAAATGCTCGAAGCGCCGCCGCGCTTCGGCCTCGCGATCGTCGACGAATTTGATCGCGGCGTCCCGCTCCATCGGGCCGTTGACGAGTGGGGTCGATGCGTCACCGACGGTCTCGTCGACATAATATTGGGCGCCGTCCTGGCGTACCGTCCAGCGGAAGCGCAGCGCGGCCATCGGGCCTGGGCCGGACCTGGAATAGCCATGGGCCTCGATCGGTTGGGGCGGCGGCTGGATCGGCTCCGGCTCCGCTTCCGGTTCGCTTGGCTCCGGTTCACTTGCCTCAGCTTTACTTGGCTCAGGCTGTTCGACCGGTTCGGGCTGCTCGATCGGAGGCGGCTCGACCGCCGACGGCTCGGCGGGCGCGGCCTCGACGGACACGGTCGTGATGGACACGGTCTCGACTGATACGACTTCGACTGACGACGGAAGGGGCGGCGGCATCGCGATGGAGACCGGAGGCTCCTTGGCAGGCTCGGCTTCCTTATCCGCCGTCTTGTCAGACGATTTGGCCTTCTCGGGAGGTGTCGTCGTCTGATCGAGAATGCTCGCGATTGCAGCGAGCGCATTGTCGGTCGGGTCACTCACGGTTCGGTCTCCCAGGCTCGGCGTTGGCGGAATCGCGCCGACGCCATTCCTATCTACCTGATGTGACTGGCCTTTGTCAGCCCGGGCGCTTCGGTGGGGCCTACGCGCAAATCGGCGGACGCCGGTCCTTCCAGGGGCGGACCTGTTCGAGCTGGCCGGCCAGGCGGAACAGCAGTCCTTCCTCGCCGAGCTTGGCCGCGAACATCATGCCGAGCGGCAGACCGGCCTTGTTCCAGGCCAGCGGCACCGACATCGCCGGCTGTCCGGACATGTTGAACATCGAGGTGCCCGGCATGTAGCGGCGCAGCACCGGCGCGATGTGGCCGAGGTCCTCGGACATCGTGTTCAGCTCGCCGAGGCGGAGCGGCGGCGCGCACAGCGCCGGGCTGAGGAAGATGTCGCAACCTTCGAAGAAGGTCGCAAGCGCGCGCGAGATCTGGAACGCTGCAAGCTGCGCGGCCACGTAGTCGGCCGGGTTCATCTTGGTCGCATTCTGGGCGCTGGCGAGCGTGAGCCGCTCGACATCGTCCGACGTCAGGGTGCGCCCGACGCGCTGCTCGAGCAGACGGATGGTCAGCGCCGTGTTGCCGCCGACGATGGTCGTCATGACCGCGGCGGGATCGGCCGCCAGCGGCGGCGCACGCTCCTCGACATGATGGCCGAGCCCCGCCAGCAGCTTGGCTATGTCGCGCACCGCCGCGGCGATCTCGGGATCGATGGCATCGCCGTAGGGCGACTTGTCGGTGAAGCTGATGCGCAAATGGCCGGGATCGCGGCCGACTTCCTGCGAGAACGGTCGCTCCGGCGGCGGCGCGACATAGAGGCTCGACGGCTCCGGGCCGTGGATCGCATCCATCATGACCGCGCTGTCGCGGACGCTGATGCTGAGCACGTGGCCGACCGAGAAGCCGCCCCAGCCTTCGCCGCGATCGGGCCCGCAGGGGTTGCGGGCACGCGTCGGCTTCATGCCGAACACCCCGGACGCGGAGGCGGGGATCCGGATCGACCCGCCGCCGTCGCTGGCATGCGCGACGGGCAGGATGCGGGCCGCGACCGCGGCCCCGGCGCCGCCGGACGAGCCGCCGGAGGAATGGTCGAGATTCCAGGGATTGCGGGTCGGGCCGAACAGGCGGGATTCGGTCGTCGGCATCAGGCCGAATTCTGGGCTCGAGCTCTTGCCGAAGATCGCAAGCCCGGCGTCGAGGAAGCGCTGGGCCAGCGTGCCGTTGTGATCGGCGACGAAGTCCTTCAGCAGGCTGGCACCCGACGTGGTGCGTGTGCCCTCGAGCAGATCGAGGTCCTTGAGCAGGAACGGCACGCCGGTGAAGGGACCGTCAGGCAGCCCCTTGGCGATCTGGCGCTCGGCGTAGTCGTAGTGCTTGACGACCACTGCGTTGATCTTGGGATCGACGGCGGCAGTGCGCGCGATCGCTTCGTCGAGCAGCTCCTTCGGCGTCACGTCCTTGTTGCGGACGAGTTCGGCGAGACCGACCGCATCGTAGTTGCCGAATTCCTTGAAGGCCATGTGGGTACTCCGCATCGCCGGGCCGATCTTTTCGGATCGGCCGCGGCGCAAACGAGGAAGGCTGAAAGCTCAGCCGAGGACGTCCTGGTTGATCACGTTCTGGCGCAGCGGATTGCCATCCAGCACGCTCAGGATATTGCGTGCGGTCTGCTCGCTCATGCGATCGACGGCCTCGACCGTGACGCCGGCGACATGCGGCGCCATGATCACGTTGGGCAAAGCGTGCAGGGGCTGGCCGACCGGCGGCGGCTCGAGCTCGAACACGTCGAGGCCGGCGCCGGCGAGCTTGCCTGACACCAGCGCGTCGTGCAGCGCCTTCTCGTCGACGATGCCGCCGCGGGCAGTGTTGATGAGATAGGCGGTCGGCTTCATCAGCCTGATCCGCGCGGCGTTGAACAGCCCGACCGTTTCGGGATTCTTCGGGCAATGGATCGTGACGAAATCCGCCCGCGGCAGCGCCGCTTCGAGGCTCGGCACGGCCTCGCAGCCTGCTGCGGTAATCTCGCTGGCGGGCTTGTAGGGATCGTAGACCAGCACGTTCATTTCCATGGCGAGGCAGCGCTTGGCGGTGCGGGAGCCGATGCGGCCGAAGCCAACGATCAGCACGGTCTTGCCGTAGAGGTCGAACGGAAGCACGCCGAGCCGGCTCGCCCAGGTGCCGTCCTTGACCATCGTGTGCATTTCCTGCGCGCGCTTGGCCAGAGTCAGCATCATGAACAAGGCTTGTTCGGCGACCGACGGCGAGTTCGCGGTGCCTGCGACCATCAGCGGCACCTTGCGGCGCGACAGCGCCGGAACGTCGACGGCGTCATAGCCGACACCGATCCGGGTCACCACCATCATGCCCTTGGACGCCTCCAGCTCCGCCTCGCCGAAGCGGGTTGCGCCGAGCGCCACGCCATGGACCGGCGCATGCTGCTCGAGCATGGTCTGAAAGTCCTTGGCGGAGATCAGGTTGGGAAATTCGATGAGTTCTACGTCGTCCCGCTCCTTGAGGAGCACCCGTGCCCCCGGAGACAGAGTCTGGGTGATGAAGATCTTCTTCTTGTTGGTGGCCATTTCCTGCCCTTGAGGTTTCTTGTGCGCCGTCAAAGGACGGCGCCGGTCACCTCGTTTAGCAAATGCATATTGTTGAGGTCCACAGCCAATCGGAGCGGGGTGCCATCCTGCGCGCCGGCATTGGGATTGACCCGGCCGCAGACCTGGGTGCCCTCGAGCGTGAAATAGACCAGAGTCTCCATCCCCATCGGCTCGGTGACGTCGAGCATGGCGTCGAACGGCTCGACGCCCGGATCGGCATGCGGCCGCGCCTCCATGACGTGCTCGGGCCGGATGCCCAGCAACAGCTTGTCGGTGCGGGAGAGAGCCTGGTAGCGGGCGGCGCGTGCCGGCGGCAGCGCGAAGGTGAGGCGATCGGTCAGTCGCACGTTGAGCTTTCCGCCGGTGTCCTCGAGCCGACAGGGCACGAAATTCATCGCGGGCGAGCCGATGAAGCTGGCGACGAACCGGGTCGCCGGCTTGTGGTAGAGCTCGTTGGGCGTGCCGATCTGCTCGATCCTGCCGTGATTCATCACCACGACGCGGTCGGCGAGCGTCATCGCCTCGACCTGGTCGTGGGTGACGTAGACCGTCGTGGTGCGGACCTTCTGATGCACCTTCTTGATCTCGATCCGCATCTGCACGCGCAGCTTGGCGTCGAGGTTGGAGAGCGGCTCGTCGAACAGGAACACCTTCGGATTGCGCACGATCGCCCGTCCCATCGCGACGCGCTGGCGCTGGCCGCCGGAGAGCTGCTTCGGCTTGCGGTCGATCAGGTCGGTGATGTCGAGCATGCGGGCGGCCTCGGTGACCCGGCTCTTGATCTCGGCCTTGGGATAGTGCTTCAGCCGCAGACCGAACGACATGTTCTCGGCAACGGTCATGTGCGGATAGAGCGCATAGTTCTGGAACACCATCGCGATGTCGCGGTCCTTCGGCGGCACGTCGTTGACGACGTCGCCGCCGATCATGATGTCGCCGTCGGAAATGTCCTCGAGGCCGGCGATCATCCGCAGCGTCGTCGACTTGCCGCAGCCGCTCGGCCCGACCAGCACCACGAACTCATGGTCGGCGATATCAAGGTCGATGCCGCGCACCGCCTCGACCTCATCGTAACGCTTCACAACCTTCCGCAAACTGACATCAGCCATAAGTTCAACCCTTTGTCGCACCGGCGGTCAGGCCGGCAATGTAGTAGTCCATCAGGAAGGCATAGATGATCAGCGGCGGTGCGGCGCCGAGCAGGGCGCCGGTCATGATCTGTCCCCAGTTGAAGACGTCCCCCTTGATCAGGGTCGTGATGATGCCGACCGGCAGCACCAGCTGATCGGTCGATGTCGTGAACACCAGCGGATAGAGGAACTGAGCCCAGGAGACGGTGAAGGCGAAGATCGTGGCCGCGATCAGGCCGGGCAGCGCGACCGGGATGAAGATCCGCGTCAGCGTCTGGAACCAGCTCGCGCCGTCGATGATCGCCGCTTCGTCGAGCTCCTTCGGGATCGAGGCGAAATAGCCGATCATGATCCAGGTGCAGAACGGCACCGTCAGCGTCGGGTAGATGAACAGCAGCACGTACCAGCGATTGACGAGCTGGATGCCGGTCCAGTCGCCGAACACGGCGAACATCTTGAACAGCGGAATGAACAGCAGGCTGTCCGGAATGAGATAGGTGAGGAACACGCCGGTGGCGAGCGTCGCCGAGCCCCAGAATTTCATCCGCGCCAGCGCGAAGGCCGCCGGCACGCTGATCAGCATCGTGATGGTGACCACGATGATCGAGACCCAAGCCGAGTTCCAGAAGAAGCGCAGGAACTGGTTCGAGGTCAGGAGCTCGATGTAGTTGCTGAGGGTCGGGTGATAGACCCACCACGGATTGGTCGCGGCCGAGATCTCGGCGCTGCTCTTCAGCGAGGTGATCAGCATGTAGATCGGCGGCGTCAGCGAGAAGATCGCAAACAGCACCAGGAAGAAATAGGACCAGCGTAGCGCCCAGGCGCGGTCGCGGCTCATGCTGCCGTACTTGACCTTGCGGGTCGGTCCGGACTTGTCGATCGTCAGCGAGCTCATCAGGCTTCGTTCCCGCGTTTGGTGATGTCGCGCAGGATGAAGATCGCCGCGACCGCGAGGATCGGCACCATGAACAGCGAAACGCTGGCGCCGAGCGGCACATCGCTGCCCTCGATACCGACACGGAACGCCCAGGTGGCGAAGATATGGGTGTGGTCGAGCGGCCCGCCCGCGGTCAGGATGCGCACGATGTCGAAATTGGCGAAGGTCACGATCAGCGAGAACAGCGTCGTGATCGCGATGATGTTGCGCATCATCGGCAGGGTCACGTACCAGATGCGCTGCCACCAATTGGCGCCGTCGATCGCAGCCGCCTCATAAAGCTGGTCGGGCACCGATTTCAACGCCGCCAGATACATGATCATGAAGAACGGCGCGCCGTACCAGACGTTGACCAGGATCACCGAGAAGCGCGCCCACATCGCATCGCCGGTCCACGGGATCGGCCCGATGCCGAAGAAGGAAAGCGTGTAGTTGAAGGCGCTGTAGGAGGGGTCGAACAACCAGAGCCACGCCAGCGTGCTCATCGCCGGCGGGATCACCCACGGCACCAGCAGCATGCCGCGCCACTTGCGCTGCTTGTTGGCGGGTACGTTGTGCACGAAATGCGCGACGATGAAGCCGATCAGGGCTTTGAAGATCACCGCCGAGATCGCGAAAATGCAGGATTGCTTGACCACCAGCCAGAAGGTGTCGCGCTTGAACAGGAACTCGAAATTGCCGAACCCGACGAACTTCGTCATCGCCTTGTTCAGCGTCGCGAGGTGCAAGGAGTAGAGGGCCGGGTAGAGCACCAGGATCGCGATCAGGAGGATCAGCGGCAATGTCATCAGGAATGCGGCCATCGACTTGCGCCGCAGCGCGTTGCGCAGGCCGACGCGCCTTCGTCCCGACTGGGCAGCGGCTGCGCGGTTGGATTGGAATGCGACATCAACCATAACGCAGGTCCCTCGCGCGGGTTGGTTGCACAGCGCGCCGGTTCGGCGGCCGATCAGTGAAGACGGAGCCTCGCGCGGCCAACGGATGGTCGCGCGAGACCTCGCTTGTCGTCAGCTTCGCATGAAGCCTTCGCACTCGCCCTCGGCCCAGGCGAGCGTCTTTTCCATGCTTTCACCCTGGTAGTACCGCAGGCACATCTTGGTCAGCGTGGCCTGGAAGTAGATCTGCTGCGCGATCTTGGGCGGCGCGGGCGAGGCCGCAATCGATAGCGTCTGGTGCTTGTAGGGGTTCGGATAGTGGTAGAGCGTCCCCTTTGGCGGCGTTTGCTCCGCCCAGACCTTCAAGGTCGTGAGCTTTTCGTAGGCCGGCAGGTCATAGCCGCCGCTTGCGACCACCATCTTCTCGATCGATGCGGGTTGCGACAGGTGGGACAGCAGGCTCTTGGCCGCCTCCTTGTTCTTCGAGAACGACCAGATCGACCAGAAGAACGGCAGATAGGGCGCGAAGCGTCCCTTCGGCCCGGCCGGGAACCCGTGCGTCCAGCACTGCTCCGCGACTTGCGGAGCATCGCGCTTGGCGACCGCCCATGCGCTCGGCGGATTCAGGATCATCGCGCCCTTGCCGGCAACCAGCCACTTGTTGTTGGAAGCGTCGTCCCATGCCGACACGTCGGGCGGCAGGAAGGCGAGCAGCTTCTTGTAGTAGTCGAGGGCCTGGCGCACCGCATCGGTCTTGACGGTGAGGTTGCCCTTGGCATCGACCAGCTGCGCGCCGAACGACTGGAAGATCGCGCCGGCGGTGTCGACGCTGTCGCTGGTTTCGCCGAGGCCGATACCGAACGGGAATCCGGCCTTGTGGCAGGCTTCGGCTGCCTTGAGGAACGTATCGAGGGTCCAGTTATCGGCTTTCGGCTCGCTGCCGGCCGGATACATCTCCTGCACGTCGATGTTGGCATGTTTCTTCATCAGGTCGATGCGTGAGCAGGGACCCTTGATCTGGCTGCCGACGCTGGCGGGAACGCCGAGCCATTTGCCGCCGGCCTGGCCGAGATATTTCACCGTGCCATTGACATCGCCGTTCAGCTTGATGAGCGGATCCATGATGTCGTTGACCGGCTCGAGCAGCTCGGCGTTGGCCTGCGGCCACCATGTCGGCATCTGGAAGATATCGTGACCGGATTTCGCCTGCGCCTCGGCGGCGATGGTGACGATGTTCTTGTTGCCCTGGCTGGTGATGTAGTCGATCTGGACCTCGACTTTCTCCTTGGCAGCCCATTCATTGACCAGCTCGGTGGACGCACTGTTCGCGCCGGGCACCCAGTGATCCCAGAAGCCCATCGAGAGCTTTCCGGCTGCGTAGGCGCCACGCACGTAGGGGGCTGTAATCAGCGCGGCCGATGACAGCGCTGTCGCTGCGACGAATTCTCGGCGCGAGAGCTTCTTCCGTGACATGGCATTCCCTCCCTGGTAGCCAACGGACAAAAGGCTTTTTTGAATCCCGTTGTTGTTTTTGTGCGTCGCGTTTGCGCGACGTCGCGGGATTGCGTTGACACCGATCAGAACAGAATTGCCGGCATCTGTCGAGAAACGAGATGCTGATGCCAACTAGAACTAACGTTGTGGTCAAATAGCAGGCAGTCCCGTTCGCATCATTGCAGTTGCCGGCGGTTTGCCGCGCGTCTCGCGATCATGCTGCGACGCACGCGGGCGGTGACGCAGACAAGATCGCAGACGGTGCGCGGTTGAGCCGCAGCTTTCCGGTCAAGCCTCAGCGAACTCTGTTCCGCCGTGGTGATGCCCGGTGCGGCCGATAGACTTGCCGAAGCCGGAAACGCTAAAGTCCGGATTCGTCAAACCTGCTCCCGCATCAATTCCGCAATCCACCACCGATCATGGAGACCCGATCATGCTCATCCCGGTAGCGAAGCTGCGAGCGCAATGGAGATTGTGCGCCGCGGTTGGGGCCGCCACCGTCACGTTGCTCGCAGCGCCTCATCGGGTCGATGCGCAGATCGTGCAGGGCGTCGAAAAGGGTGCGCGCGAGGGCAACAAGGCCGCCGGGCCGGTCGGCGGCGTCCTCGGCGGAGCCATCGGCGGCGTTGTCGGGGTGGTGACCGGCGTGACCGGGGTGTTGACCGGCAACAATGGCAACAGCGCCAACCCCAATGCCGGCAGCGGCAAGAACGCGCAGGCCCCGGCGGCCGGCGCCAAGGCCACCAAGTCGGCCAAGGCTGCCGCCAAGGACAAGGGCGCGAAGCAGGCACCGACCGTGCTGACCCAGGCCGGCGCGCCGCAGCTGACGGCCGAACAGATCGTCGCCAACAGCGACGCCAACATCGAACGGATCAAGAAGGAGCTCAACCTGACGCCGGAGCAGGAGAAGAACTGGGCCGGCTTCAACAGTGCGATGCACTATCTCGGCCACAACGGCGCCGACCGCCTCAACCTGCGCATCGCGCGGGCGCAGCGCGATCCGCCGGATGACATTATCGAACAGATGCGCAACGAGGCCCAGTTCCTCAATGACCGGGCGGTCGATCAGCGCGGCGTTGCCGACGCAGCCGAGCCGCTGTTTGCCAGCCTCGACGACAAGCAGAAACAAATCTTCATCAACGAAATGGTCCGCCTGAGCCACGAACGCGGGCTCGACTGAGGAAATCTCGCCGGCCAGTGGGGACGAATAGCCGGGCCACCAAGCCCTGGGGTAGGTTAAAGGCGCAGCACCCGGCTATTCTGCCGCAGCGGCGCGGCCCGGTTAATTCGTCATTCAATGTTGAAGAAAAACGGACCGGATCACGCCCGAGTGATGGCCGAGTCAGGGCCTTGTCGGGAACCATCCACAGCGCCTGAGGCCAGCGCGGATTGAGCCGTCAATGACCGGGACATCGGCGCGCAAAAGCGGCGATGTCCTTCGGACGCTATGCCGGCAACCCGCGATCCGGAAACGCCGGCGCTTAGCTCTTCGGGAAGTTCAGCTCCACACCGACGCCGTCCGGATCGTAGAGGAATATCTGGGTGTCGCCGGTGCGCGGCACGATCTGCTCACGGAAGGTGACGTTCTTCGACTGCAGGCGCTTGCGCACGGCCTCGACGTCGCTGGCAGCAAAGGCGATGTGGTCGAGGCGGCCGGTGTCCTCATATTTCTTCTCGGTGCCGCGCACCACGATGCCGTCGCGCGGCTTGCGGGTGCCCATCAGATGGACGGTGGCCTGGCCGCCGGAATAGAGCCAGTAGCCGGGGAAATCGAGCGGCGGCCGTTCGCCGTTCTCGAGCCCGAGCACATCGCAATAGAACGTCTTGGTCTTCTCCAGATCCTGCGGCTCGATGGTGTAATGCTGTAGTCCGCCCAATGGCATGGTTCTTCTCCTTGAGAAATCGGGTTAAACGAAGCTGAGGTCGGCATCGACGCCCAGCATCCAGGCGCCGACGGTCTCGAAATGGCTGAAGCGGCCCTGCAATTGCTGGGTCACGGTGTGAATGTCGCGGAAGCGCCGCTCCAGCGGATGGCCGTCGAAGATCGCGGTGGCGCCGGCGGTGTTGTAGGCGAAATCGACGGCCTCCCGCGCCTTGTGGATGGCGTGCGTGGCCGCCATCCGGATCTTCATGCGCTGCGCGACCGTGATGCTGTGGCCGGCAACCAGATCCTTCCAGATGTCGGCCATCGACTGCAGCAGGAAGGCGCGGGCCGCGCGCAGATTGACCTCGGCCTGGGCGAGGCCGGACTGCACCACGGCATTGTCACGCAGCGTCTTCTTCATGCCGCGCGGCACCTTGTTGCGGGCGACGTCGACGAAATTGTCGAGCGCGCTGCGGGCAATGCCGCAGGCGACCCCGGCAAAGCCGATCTGGTAGCAGGTGTGGTTGCTCATCCGGTACAGCGGGCCATCCTCGCGGCACTCGCGGTCGAATTCGCGGGTGATCGAATGGTCCGCGCGGACGAAGAAGTCGTCGAGCGCGAACTGGTCGCTGGCGGTGCCGCGCAATCCGACCGTGTTCCAGATGTCGGTCCAAGCGACGTCCTCGGTCCGCACCAGCATGGTGCGCTCGACCTGCTCACCATTGGCATCCCGGCGCGGCGCGCCGTCCGCGGCATAGACCGGGCAGTGCGCGCCGAGCCAGGTGGCGTGCCGCCCGCCCGAGGCAAACGACCAGACCCCGGTGACGCGATAGCCGCCCTCGCACTCGATCGCCTTGACCTTCGGGCCGGGGCCCCAGGCCAGCACGGCACGCGGGTCGGCAAACACTTCCTGCGCGACCGGCAGGTTGAGATAGGCCGCCGACATCGCACAGCCGCCGGCCTGGCTCAGACACCACGCCGTCGAGGCATCCGCCTTGGCGATGGTCTCGATGGCATGGAAGAAGGTGACGGGATCGGTCTCGATCCCGTCGGTTGAACGCGGCAGCAAAAGGCGGAACAGCCGCGCCTCATGCAGCCGGTCGAGCAGGTCGGGCGGCAGGCGGCGCGTCGTTTCGATATCGTTGGAGGCGGCCGCCACCGCGTCCCTGATCGCCTCGGCGCGGGCGATCACGTCGCGATCACCCATAAGGTCCGCAGAAGTCACATTCATGTTCGCCTCCCTCAGGCGCGCCGGATCGTCGCGGAGGCCGCGACGTCGGCCGTCGCGTTGAGCTCCTTGTCGATCTGCTCGATCGATTTGCCCCGGGTCTCGAGCCCGAAGAACAAATAGACAGCACCTGCCATCAGAAACCAGCAGCCGAGATAGACAAAGGCGGTCGGAATCTGGGTCAGTGGCACGTCGGGCTTGAGGTAGTTGTTCGAACCGACGATCAGCGCGAGCCCGACCGGCCCGATGATCTTGCCGATGCCGCCGAAGCCATAGGCCGACCCCATCCCCGTGGTGCGCAGATGCGACGGCCAGACTTCCGCCGCGTAGGGACCGACGATCGCAAAGCCACCGTCGGCGAAGAAGAAGGCGGCGGCCAGCAGCAGCCAGAACGCCGACATGCCGAACAAAGTTGCGTCGTAGTGGTAGCCGGCAATGATGGTCAGCGCGCCGGCGCCGAAGCCGAGCAGGCCGCCGGCAACACGCCGTCCGAGCAGCTCCGAGAAATAAGAGAACGAGATGCGGCCGAGGAAGCCGGTGATGCTGAGCAGGATCATCATCTTGGCGGCTTCCTGCGGCGTCACCTTCAGGAGCAGCACGAACAGCGCAGGGGCCCATAGCGTGATGCCGTAGACGCCGGTTTGCGCGCCGGCATTGCCGAGCCAGGAGACGATCAGGCTGCGCGGATATTTGAACAGATCGAACCAGCTCGTCGTGACGATCGGACCGGCGTCGGCCGCGCTCGGCAGCGGCAGCTCCGACGGCGGCACCTGCAGCGCCCAGGCCAGCGACTTGCGGGCTTCGTCATAGCGTCCTTGCCGGCACAGCCAGCGCGGCGACTCCGGAACCCAGATCCGAACCAGCAGCACCAGGACCGACGGCAACACGCCGATCGCAAATAGCAGCCGCCATTGATCGGTTCCCATGACGGCTCCGAGCACCGCACCTAGGCCGACACCGAGCGGGATCACGCAGGTGACGAGGCCGCCGATCCAGCCGCGCTTGTGCGACGGCATGAACTCCTGCACCAGCGGCAGGTCGACACAATAAAGACCGCCGACGCCGGTGCCGACGAAGAAGCGCAGGATCGCCAGATAGACCCAGCCATTATCGGGGGTGAAATAGAGCAGGCCGGTCGCGATCGAGAAGTTCAGCACCGTGCCGATGAAGACGATACGCCGCCCGACCCGGTCGGCGAGCCAGCCCCACAGGTAGGCGCCGAGGATGGCGCCGATGCCGGAACTCATCAGCACGGTGGCCGACTGGCCGAAGGTGAGCTTCCACGGTCCAATCAGGAACGCGAGCACGAAGCCGATCAGGAAGTAGTCGAAGAATTCCAGCGCATCGCCGATGATGGCCGCCGCAAGGATCTTGATCTGGTTGCCGGTCAGAGTCGTCCGGCGATCGAGAATCTCGAACATGGCGCGTTTCCCCATGGCGCCTGTTCATTGTTCCCCGGAGCGTGCGTCGCGCCAGCGCATCGCCCATAGGATGAGGCTATCCTCGCGCCAGCGCGAACGACAAGCCCGCGCCGACGCGGGGCTCATCTGCATTGGCGCGATAAGCGGTTCGGCTTACTGCTGCGCACAAATGGTGGTGCGAAAGCCCGATGTGAGCCGACGGAGCCGTTGACTTCTGCAATGCCGATCGCTCACGTTTGCGTGGAGGAAGCGGGGAGCAGCCGGGTGGACGAAAAGCGCAAGCATCCGCGAACCGAGGTCAATGAACCCGGCTATGTCTCGTCGGGCGGTTCGGTCATGCATTGCACGATCGTGAACATCTCGCCGGAAGGGGCGGCCATCGAGGTGGAGAATCCGGCCTTCGTCCCGCACCGATTCCGCCTGGTGATGGCCCGCGACGCCTCTGTCGTCCATGAGTGCCAGGTGATCTGGAGCAAGAAGACGCGAATTGGAGTGAGTTTCGTGGCGACCGCCTGAGCGCGGCAATCTCGATTGGGGACGCCCATGAACCAGCGTGCCAAGGGGGCCCGGGTTTCGTCACTGGAACAGCAGGTGATCCGCCGATGACTCCGGAACCTGCAACGATCTGCCTTGGCTGCTGGCAAAACCTGCATATGCCGATCCCGTTGCGCGGTCCCTTGGCGGCGCCGTTCCGTCTGTTCGGCGTCCGGCCGAGCCGCATGAACCCGAACACATGCACGATCTGCGAGATGGCCTTCTCGAAGATCATGAAGGCGCGTGCCGTGACCATCGATGCGACCATCCTGTTCGCCGATCTGCGCGGCTACACCACACTGACGCAGACCATCGCGCAGGACGGGCTGACCTCGCTGCTCGACGCGTTCTACGACGACTGCGCCGCCGCGATCTGGCGCTATGACGGCATCCTCAACAAGACCATCGGCGACGCCGTGTTCGCGATCTTCAATTTTCCGGTGCGGCGCGACGATCATGCCGTGCAGGCCTTGCTCGCGGCGCGCCAGATCCAGCGCAGTTTTCGCGACAGGCACGACGCGCTGGTGCGGGCGATCGGCGCCGGCGACATCGAGATCGGCATTGGAATCGGGATGGATAGCGGTGACACCAATTTCGGTGAGTTCGGCCAGGCCCACCGCGACCTGACGGCAGTCGGCACGGTGGTCAATCGCGCGGCACGCGCGCAGGCGGCCGCCAGGTCAGGCGAGATTCTTGTGACGACGGCCGTGCGGGATCGAACCCGCGACATGATCACGGCAGCCGGCGCCGATTACACCTTGAAGGGCTTCGACCAGCCCGTCACATTATTTCCTGCGTGAATTGGCTTTCGCGTGAATTGACGCGGCGCAAAAAGACGGCTCCCGCGTGCAACTGCGCGCCGAAGCCGTCGGGGATGGTCGTTTGCCGATTACGAACGCCGCCTCAACGCAAGGTCGGCGGCTTTGTTCCAGCCCGGATGAAAATCTTCGAACCGGCGTCAGCGCCACATGCCGCGCATCCGGGCGCCGATATCGATCGGCGGCGCGCGGTTGGCTGCGGATGCCTGCGCGGCCGCGGCGCGCGGCCAGGTGGTCCGCTCGAACATCGGCAGCAGTCGTTCCGGGATGAAGCGGGTGCGTGAGGCATACATGTGGCGGTCGCCCTTGGCCGCCTGGCCGTGGACGAAGAAGCGCTGCGGCACCAGCAGATGCAGATCGTCCTTGGCGCGGGTCATCGCGACATAGAGCAGGCGGCGTTCCTCCTCGAGTTCGGCCGACGTGCCGGCGCCGAGGTCGGAGGGCATGCAGCCATCGACGACGTTGAGCACATAGACGGATTTCCATTCCTGGCCCTTGGCGGAATGAATCGTCGACAGGATCAGATAATCCTCATCGAGCAGCGGCACGCCAGCCTGGTCGCTGGTCGCATCGGGTGGATCGAGCGTGAGTTCGGTGAGAAAACGCTCGCGTGACGGGTAGCCGGCGGCGATCTGCTCGAGCTGAATGAGATCGGCGCGGCGTACCTCGCTGTCCTCGTGGATGCGATCGAGATGCGGTTCGTACCAGAGGCGGGCGCGTTCGATGTCGACGGGCCATTCCGAGTAGCGGAGGTTCTCGATGGCCTCCACGAACAGTCGCCAGTCCGCACCGGCGCGGGGCGGAGCGGGCAGCGCGACGAGCGCAGCAATCGGATCGGCGGCCTCGGTCATGCGGTCGAGCACCCGCTGCGCCGAGGCCGGTCCGACGCCGGGCAACAGATGGAGAACGCGAAAACCTGCAACCCGGTCGCGTGGATTGGCGGCGAAGCGCAGCAGCGCCAGCATATCCTTGACATGCGCGGCGTCGAGGAATTTGAGGCCGCCGAATTTCACGAACGGAATGTTGCGGCGGGTCAGTTCGACCTCCAGCGGTCCGCTGTGCGAGGAGGTGCGGAACAGCACCGATTGGTGCTTCAACAGGGTGCCTTCCTCGCGATTGGCCAGCACCTGCTCGACGATGTAACGGGCCTGATCGGCCTCATCGCGGATCGTGACCAGCAGCGGCTTGCGGGTCGAGGTCCGGTCGGTCCACAGGTTCTTGGTGAAGCGTTCCTTGGCGAGCGAGATCACGCCATTGGCGGCCGACAGGATCGGCTGCGTCGAGCGATAGTTGCGGTCGAGCGTAACGATCTCGGCGGCCGGGGTGAACTGGGCCGGGAAGTCAAGGATGTTGCGCACGGTGGCGGCGCGGAACGAATAGATCGACTGCGCGTCGTCGCCGACCACGGTGAGCCCGCGTCCCGCGGGCTTGAGTGCGAGCAGGATCGAGGACTGCAGGCGGTTGGTGTCCTGATATTCGTCGACCATCACATGGTCGAAGCGGCCGCCGATCTCCTCGGCCAGCGCGGTGTCCGTCACCATCTGCGCCCAGTAGAGCAGGAGGTCGTCGTAATCGAGCACGTTCTGACGCTGCTTGGCTTCGACATAGGCCCCGAACAGCTGTTTCAATTCACGGGCCCAGCCGGAGCACCATGGGAAGAACTGGCCGAGCACGGCCTCGATCGGCATCTCCGCGTTCACGCAGCGCGAATAGATCGCAAGGCAGGTGCCCTTGGTCGGGAACCGGCTTTCGGTACGGGAGAAACCGAGATCGTGGCGGACCAGATTGATCAGGTCGGCGGAATCCTCGCGGTCATGGATCGTGAAGGCCGGGTCGAGGCCGATACGCTCGGCGAATTCGCGCAGCAGCCGCGCGCCGATGCCGTGGAATGTGCCGGCCCAATTCAGCGCATCGGTCATGACCGAGGCGCGATCGCCGAGCACACGGCGCGCAATGCGCTCGACACGGCCGGCCATCTCGCCGGCTGCGCGCCGCGAGAACGTCATCAACAGGATGCGGCGCGGATCGGCGCCAGCGACGATCAGATGCGCGACGCGATGGGCGAGGGTGTTGGTCTTGCCGGAACCCGCGCCCGCGATCACCAGCAGCGGTGCGCCGACGATGCAATCCTTGCCGACCCCGTGCTCGACAGCGCGGCGCTGCTCGGCATTGAGCGCATCGAGATAGGCTGTGTTGGCAAGATCAGTCACGAATCACCCCCACGAAACGCTAACAGACATTGCGATTCATTGGGGCCGACGCGCCGAGGCGGACGCAGAGAAATTAGATTGACATTAACGTGGCGCGGCGCACAACCCCGCCATGGGTGACGTATCCAAATCCGACACGCCGCTGAAGGCGACGTTCAAGGTGCGGCTGAACGGCGAGACGGTGACGCTCGCGACCGTCGGCCAGGCCTATCGCTTCATCAGCAATCTCAGCGCCGTCGAATGGATGGAGTTCCGCTCGCTGCATGACGAGGCATTGGTTGCGCTCGAGAGAGCGGCCGGTAACGCCATGCTGACGGTGCAAGCGACCAACGCGTTGCGGATGCTGTTCGTCCGCGCGAAATTGCTTTGAAAAGAAAATGAGCCGCCTTGGTGTTCCCTTGGCCCTCCAAGGCGGCCCGAGAGTGCGGCTGAAGCGCATTGCGCACCCGGCCGTCGCGTGTACCGCCGTTACCTTGTTTGCGGCCATAACGAACAGGGCCTTACGCAACCACCGCCGATTCGGCTGTAGCCGCGACACCACAATCAGGAGCCAACGTCGTCGACCAGGCGGTCATACACGAGCGCGGACCGGAGGTTCATGGTTGCGATCTTCAGATAGCCCGGCTCGCGCATGGCGTTGTTGAACATCATGATCGCCGTCTTCCAGTATCCGCGCTCGCGCTGATCCAGGTTCAGCGCGGATAGATAGTCCGCGGCGTCGCCGACCGTCGCGAGCGTTCGCCCGTCCTTCAGCGTAATCGGGAACGCAAGCGGCGACCGCTTCTCCAGCTCCAGCACGTCAGGCTCCCCCAGGACAAAGCAGCAATAAGACAAAGCAGCAATAACAGGAACAGACCTAGCTGCGCCGCTATATCAAAGCCTTAAGAGGACGTCCGGCCTGTTGGAGCGGACGGTTCAGAAAGAATCCGCCAGCGCGATCTCCGCCTTCAGCGCACCGATGCGCCGTTCGGCTTCCTCGGACGTCAGGTCGCGTGCGTACTGGTTCGGCTGATAGGCCTCCTCGGCGAGGCTCCTCAACCGCAGCGCCTGGGCACGGGTCATCAGCCCGCCAAGCCGCTCCGCAACCCCACCATATCTTACCGCTGCCACGCTCATTGCTTGCCTCGCTTGCTGGATCGTGACTTGACAATATGTTCTATTTTTGTTCTAACAAGGCATGGACAATAAGGTCAATGAAATTCGGCGCAAGATCAGCACGTTGCGAGCTGAGATGAGCTTGATCGAGGCGTCGATCCGGGATCAGGTCAACCGCGACCTCGATTGCAGCGAAGCATCGTACCGGCTGATGGCGATGCGAGCCGAAGTGGCCCAACTGGTCGGCCGGTGGAAGGCCGCCGGCGGCGGCGAGCGTCTCCCCACGGTCCGGGAGCGGCTCAGCCGGAGCTTCGAGGATCGCGCCGGCACGAAGGTCAAGGTGGACAAGGACAAGGCGAAGCCTACGCCCGGTCACAGCAACGCCCGGGTGTGATCCGGCGGTTCGCCCAAATAAGGGAGCCTCGAACGCCGGCTCAGGCCCGAATCAGGTTTCAAGGCAGGAACCCGAACCGCAGGATCTGCATTTTCTTGTGGTGAGAGCCAACACCATAGCATCGCCCAGCGCCATGATCGCCGATCCGACCGCGCCACCGCGGGCATCGATGAATGACGATCGCAGTCCGCTGCTGACGCTGATCTCCTGCATCAGCTGCATCAGAACGATGCGGCTCGAGAGCAGCCATCCGGGCAGTGAGGGCAGGGATATTCTTCAGTACCGCTGCGAGCAATGCAGCCGCATCGAGCGGGTGCAATTGGTGCGCCGAAGCTGGCCGGCGGAACGCTAGCCTTTCGATTTTGAACTAAAGCGCGATGAGATTAGGTTGAATCGTCATCGCGCCTTAGCTCTTTGTTTGAGCATGATCTTTTCGGAAAACCGCTTCGCACTTTTCCGGATCATGCTTTAGGAGCGGGCTTTCGCCTTTGGTCTTGCCGCGACCTCATGCGCGGTGGCATCGAACTCGCTCGAAGCGTTGCCGGATGGCCCGCTCGTCGCGCTGCCGACGCTGTGCCCCGTCAACTTTGCGAGTTCGCGGCTGAGGTCGTGGATGTGGTACGGCTTGCGTAACACCGGAAAGTCGGACCTCACGTCGCGTGCGCTCGCGCTGTAGCCTGTCGTCAGCAGGATCGGCAGCTCGGGCTTTCTGTCCCGGATCGTGCGCGCCAGCTTCAGTCCATCGATCCTGCCGGGCATGACGATGTCGCTGAACACCACATCGATTCCGTTGGCGTCGATCTCCGACAAGGCGGCCTCCGCGTTCGAGGCCCAGCGCACGGTGTAGCCGAGCTGTTCGAGCAGGCCCGTGCTCGCATCGGCGACGGCAGGATTGTCCTCGATCAGCAGGATCGTGGCCAAGCCGGGCGCGCTGTGCCCCGTGGCCGTGCGCTTTGCGGCCGCAGTTCCCCGCGGCAGATAGATGCTGACCATCGTGCCCTTGCCGAGCGCGCTTGCAATCTCGACCCGGCCATCCGCCTGGTGTGCGAAACCGTGAACCTGGGACAACCCAAGGCCGGTCCCTTTGCCGACCGGCTTGGTGGTGAAGAAGGGATCGAAGACCTTGTTCATGACATCGTCGGGAATGCCTTCGCCGGTGTCGGTAATGCTGACGACCACCTGGGCTGCTTCCGGGACATTGCGCGCCGCAACGGTCAGCGTGCCGCCGTCGGTCATCGCATCCCGGGCATTGACCACGAGGTTGATCAGCGCGGTCTCGAATTCCGTCGGATCGACGAAGATCGGCCAGAGATCCGGTTTGATCTCCATGTTCAGCTTGATCGCGCCGCCGAGCGCGCTGGTCAAAACCTCTCGTACTGCGGTGACCCTTTCAGCGACGTTGATGCTCTGCGGATTGACACTCTGCCGACGCGCGAAGGTGAGGAGCTGCCTGGTCAGGGACGCGGCACGCTCGGATGCGGTTTCGATGGCGCTGAGTGCAAGCTTGCTCCGCTCGCTCGTCACCTCGCGCTTGATGCGATACAGATTGCCCGAAATGACCATCAGCAGGTTGTTGAAGTCGTGCGCAACACCGCCGGTCAGCTGGCCGAGCGCATCCATCTTTTGCGATTCCGCAAGCTGGCGTTGCACCTGTTCGAGCTTCTGTTGCGCCTCGCGGCGTTCGGAAATGTCCCGGGTGATCTTGGCGAAGCCGACCAGAGTGCCGTCGGTATCGCGGATCGGATCGATCACGACGCTCGCCCAGAAGAACGAACCGTCCTTGCGGACCCGCCAGCCTTCCTCCACGTAATGCCCGGTCTCTTCCGCGATCTTGAGCGCATGGGCGGGCTTGCCGGCAGCCCGGTCGGCCGGCGTATAGAACCGCGAGAAGTGCTGGCCAATAATTTCGCCGGGCGAATAGCCCTTGATGCGCTCGCCGCCGGCGTTCCAATTGGCGACGATGCCGGCCGGCGTCAGCATATAGAGCGCATAGTCGGTGACATTGCTCACCAGCAGGCGGAACTGGCTTTCGCTGGCCTCGAGGTCCGCGCGCGCCTGACGCCGCTCGGTGATGTCGCGGGTAACCATTGCGTAGCCGACGAGCTTGCGCTTCTCGTAGATCGGATCGATGGCCACAGCGGCGTAGAATTGCGACCCGTCCTTGCGGACAGACCAGCCTTCGGCCGCTGAGTGCTTTTCCTTCCGCGCCATCTGCAGCGCTCTCGCCGGAACGCCGGATGCGCGGTCTTCCGCAGGATAGAAGACCGAGAAGTGCTTGCCGAGGATCGCCTTGGCCGGATAGCCCGTGATGCGCTCGGCGCCCTTGTTCCAGTTGATGACCCGGCCATCGGGGCCGAGCATGCAAATGGCGTAGTCGACCACGCCGCCGGCCCCCGGCCGACGATCGTGCCGGCTCTCGACGATGCCCCGTTTGGGTTGTTCTGATTTCTTAACCATCACCGATCCTGCCCCCGCCCGAAACGCGCGGGGGCGGTCAATGTTCCATGCGAACGCAAGGACCGGGCGATCAGGGCCGGCTCCGTCGTTCTTCGGAAAAGTTCGGCCAACGGTCGGAACTTTTGGTTCCAATCGCGATTAAGGTACTCGGTTTGCGTCACAAATTGCGGCTTTGGCGTTTTCCCGCTTGAATAGATCAAGGGCAGTCATTCTTATGGTCACACTGGCTTTTCCGAGTCTCTGGATTCGCGGCCAGCGCGTAGGGGAAATTACATGACCGATCTCGGTTCGTCGCCTCGTCCCCGTGCTGATACGCGCCGCAGCCAACAATCAAACGGAAGCCTCGATTCCTCGCATGACCTGCTGCAGTCGCTGCAGGCGATGCGCGCCGGCGACTTCTCGGTCCGGATGCGTGGCGACTATCTCGGCATCGACGGCAAGATCGCAGACGCCTTCAACGAAATCGCAGCCGCCAACGAGCGCATGGCGCAGCAATTGGCGCGCGTCGGCCAGGTCGTCGGCCGCGAGGGACAGACCCGCCAGCGCGTCAATTTCGGCCTCGCCAGCGGCGCCTGGGCCGACATGGAGAGCTCGGTCAACACGCTGATCGACGATCTGCTGTGGCCGACCCGCGAGGTCACCCGCGCGGTCGCTGCAGTGGCGCAAGGCGACCTGCTGCAGACCGTGCAGCTCGACGTCGAGGGCCGGCCGCTGCGCGGCGAATTCCTGCAGTCGGCGAACATCGTCAACACGATGATCAAGCAGCTCTCGGTGTTCACCTCGGAGGTCACGCGCGTGGCGCGCGAAGTCGGCACCGAGGGCAAGCTCGGCGGCCAGGCCCAGGTGCCGGAAGTGACCGGCGTCTGGAAGGACCTGACCGAGAGCGTCAACTCGATGGCCAACAACCTGACCGGCCAGGTCCGCAACATCGCCGAGGTGACGATCGCGGTCGCCAACGGCGACCTGTCCAAGAAGATCACGGTCGACGTTCGCGGCGAGATCCTGCAGCTGAAGGAAGCCATCAACACGATGGTCGATCAGCTGCGTTCGTTCGCTTCCGAAGTGACGCGCGTGGCGCGCGAGGTCGGCACCGACGGCAAGCTCGGCGGCCAGGCAATCGTGCCTGGCGTCGCCGGTACCTGGAAGGACCTCACCGACTCGGTGAACGCGATGTGCGGCAACCTGACCGCCCAGGTGCGCAACATCGCCAACGTGACCACGGCCGTGGCGCGCGGCGACCTGTCGCGCAAGATCACGGTCGACGTCAGCGGCGAGATTTTGGAGCTGAAGGACACCATCAACACGATGGTGGACCAGCTCAACTCGTTCGCCTCGGAAGTGACGCGCGTGGCGCGCGAGGTCGGCACCGAGGGCAAGCTCGGCGGCCAGGCCCAGGTGCCCGGCGTTGCCGGCACCTGGAAGGACCTGACCGACAACGTCAACTTCATGGCGTCGAACCTGACCGCGCAGGTGCGCAACATCGCCGACGTCGCGACCGCGATCGCCGGCGGCGACCTCTCGAAGAAGATCACAGTCAACGTGTCGGGCGAGATCCTTCAGCTGAAGGAAACGCTGAACACGATGGTGGACCAGCTCAACGCGTTTGCGTCGGAAGTGACGCGCGTGGCGCGCGAGGTCGGCACCGAAGGCAAGCTCGGCGGCCAGGCCAATGTGCTCGGCGTTGCCGGCACCTGGAAGGATCTGACCGACAACGTCAACTTCATGGCGTCGAACCTGACCGCGCAGGTGCGCAACATCGCCGCCGTGACGACGGCGGTCGCAGGCGGCGACCTCTCCAAGAAGATCACGGTGGACGTGCGCGGCGAAATCCTCGAGCTGAAGGACACCATCAACACGATGGTGGACCAGCTCAACGCGTTCGCCGGCGAGGTGACGCGCGTGGCGCGCGAGGTCGGCACCGAAGGCAAGCTCGGCGGCCAGGCCGAGGTGCGCGGCGTCGCCGGCACCTGGAAGGATCTCACCGACAGCGTCAACTCGATGGCGTCGAACCTGACCGCGCAGGTCCGCAACATCGCTGAGGTCGCGACCGCGGTGGCGAAGGGCGACCTGTCGAAGAAGATCACGGTCAACGTGTCGGGCGAAATCCTTCAGCTGAAGGAAACGCTGAACACGATGGTGGACCAGCTCAACGCCTTCGCCGGCGAGGTGACGCGCGTGGCGCGCGAGGTCGGTACCGACGGCAAGCTCGGCGGCCAGGCCGAGGTGCCCGGTGTCGCCGGCACCTGGAAGGACCTGACGGACAGCGTCAACTCGATGGCCGGCAATCTCACGGCGCAGGTCCGTAACATCGCCGAGGTCGCGACCGCGATCGCCGGCGGCGACCTGTCGCGCAAGATCACCGTCGACGTGCGCGGCGAGATCCTTCAGCTGAAGCAAACGCTGAACACGATGGTCGACCAGCTCAACCGCTTCGCGGGCGAGGTGACGCGCGTGGCGCGCGAGGTCGGCACCGACGGCAGCCTGGGCGGCCAGGCCAATGTGCCCGGCGTCGCCGGCACCTGGAAGGACTTGACCGACAACGTCAACTCGATGGCCGGCAACCTGACCGCGCAGGTCCGCAACATCGCGGAGGTGACGACCGCCGTGGCGCGCGGCGACCTGTCGCGCAAGATCACGGTCGACGTGAAGGGCGAAATCCTCGAGCTCAAGAACACCATCAACACCATGGTGGATCAGCTCAATGCGTTTGCGGGCGAGGTGACGCGCGTGGCGCGCGAGGTCGGCACCGAGGGCAAGCTCGGCGGCCAGGCCGAAGTGCCCGGCGTCGCCGGCACCTGGAAGGATTTGACCGACAACGTCAACTTCATGGCGTCGAACCTGACCGCGCAGGTCCGCAACATCGCCGAGGTCGCAAGCGCGATCGCCGGCGGCGACCTGTCGAAGAAGATCACCGTGGACGTGCGCGGCGAGATCCTGCTGCTCAAGGACACCCTGAACACGATGGTCGAGCAGTTGCGCTCGTTCGCCGCCGAAGTGACGCGCGTGGCGCGCGAGGTCGGCACCGAGGGACGGCTGGGCGGCCAGGCCGTGGTGCCCGGCGTCGGCGGCACCTGGAAGGACCTCACCGACAACGTCAACCTGCTGGCGGCGAACCTGACCACCCAGGTGCGCAACATCGCCGAAGTCACCACCGCGGTGGCGCGCGGCGACCTCTCGCGCAAGATCACGGTCGACGTGAAGGGTGAAATCCTCGAGCTCAAGAACACCATCAACACCATGGTCGACCAGCTCAACGCCTTCGCCGGCGAGGTGACGCGCGTGGCGCGCGAGGTCGGCACCGAAGGCAAGCTTGGCGGCCAGGCCGAGGTGCGCGGCGTTGCCGGCACCTGGAAGGACCTCACCGACACCGTCAACGTCATGGCGGTAAACCTGACCGAGCAGGTGCGCGGCATCGTCAAGGTGGTGACCGCGGTCGCCAACGGTGATCTGAAGCAGAACCTGACAGTGAAATCGAAGGGCGAGGTGGCCGCGCTCGCCGACACCATCAACAACATGACCGAGACGCTTGCGACCTTCGCCGAACAGGTCACCAGCGTGGCGCGCGAGGTCGGCGTCGAGGGACGGCTCGGCGGTCAGGCCAACGTGCCCGGCGCGGCCGGCACCTGGAAGGATCTCACCGGCAACGTCAACCTGCTCGCGGCCAACCTGACCTCGCAGGTGCGCGCGATCGCGGAAGTGGCGACCGCCGTGACCAAGGGCGACCTGACGCGCTCGATCCAGGTCGACGTCCGCGGCGAGGTCGCCGAGCTCAAGGACAACATCAACACGATGATCGGCAACCTCCGTCTGACCACGGAGCGCAACACCGAACAGGACTGGCTGAAGACCAATCTGGCGCGCTTCACCAACATGTTGCAGGGCCAGCGCGATCTTGCGACCGTCGGCCGGCTGCTGCTGACCGAGCTCGCGCCGCTGATCAACGCGCATATGGGCGTGATCTACCAGGTCGACAATCCCGAGAATGCGCAGTTGCGCCTGTTGTCGGCTTATGCCAGCGACAGCAGCAATCCGCATCCGCAGATCGTCCAGTTCGGCGAGGGATTGATCGGCCAATGCGCGCTCGACAAGCGCCAGCGTCTCGTCTCCGAGATTCCCGGCGATGCGGTGCCGATCAATTCGGCCTTGATGCGGATCATGCCGAAGAATCTCGTCGTGTTTCCGGTGCAGTTCGAGAACCAGGTCAAGGCGGTGATCGAGCTGTCCTCGATCTCCTCGTTCACGACCTCGCAGATCACCTTCCTCGAACAGTTGACCGACAGCATCGGCATCGTGCTCAACAGCATCGAGGCGACGATGCAGACCGAGGCGCTGCTCAAGCAGTCGCAACAGCTCGCCGGCGAGTTGCAAACCCAGCAGAAGGAATTGCAGCAGACCAACGATCAGCTGGAGCAGAAGGCCCAGCAGCTTGCCGAACGCAATGTCGACGTCGAGCGCAAGAACCAGGAAATCGAGCAGGCGCGGCGCGCGCTGGAAGAAAAGGCGACCGAGCTGTCGCTGACTTCGAAGTACAAGTCCGAATTCCTCGCCAACATGTCGCACGAGTTGCGGACGCCGCTGAACTCGATCCTGATCCTGGGCCAGCAGCTCACCGAAAATCCCGACGGCAATCTGACCGGCAAGCAGGTCGAGTTCGCCCGCACCATTCACGGCGCCGGCACCGACCTGTTGAACCTGATCAGCGACATCCTCGATCTCTCCAAGATCGAGTCCGGCACGGTGACGGTCGACGCCGAGGAAATTCTGACATCGAGCCTGCTCGAGACCGTCGGACGACCGTTCCGGCACGAGGCGGAGAACCGGCATCTCTCGTTCAGCATCGATGTCGACGCCAATCTCGCGCGCAGCATGGTCACCGACTCCAAGCGGCTGCAGCAGGTGCTCAAGAACCTGTTGTCGAATGCGTTCAAGTTCACTGCTGAAGGCGGCGTCAGCCTGACCGTGTCGGCCGCGCTCGGCGGCTGGAGTGTGGAGCATCCGATCCTCAATGCGGCGCCTGCGGTCGTTGCGTTCGAGGTATCGGATACCGGAATCGGCATTCCACAAGACAAGCAGAAGCTGATCTTCGAGGCGTTCCAGCAGGCCGACGCCGGCACCAGCCGCAAATATGGCGGCACCGGTCTTGGACTGGCGATCAGCCGTGAGCTCGCGGGTCTGCTCGGCGGCGAGATCCATCTGCGCAGCGCGCCGGGCAAGGGCTCGACCTTCACGCTCTATCTGCCGCTGAAATATGCCGGCCCCTCGGTGGCACTGCGTCAGCAGGCCCAGCCGCTCCCGATGCCGCACACGCCGGCGCCGGCGTTGCAGGTGTCAGGCGCGCAGGAGCGTGTGATCGAGCAGCTTCCGGACGACCGGCTCGATCTCGAGCCCGGCGACACCATCCTGCTGATCGTCGAGGACGATCCGCATTACGCGCGGGTGCTGATCGATCTGGCGCGCGACAAGGGCTTCAAGGTGCTGGTCGCAAGCCGCGGCGCCGAAGCACTGGATCTGGCCAAGCAGTTCCAGCCGAGCGCGGTGTCGCTCGACGTCTTCCTGCCCGACATGCTGGGCTGGACGGTGCTGAGCCAGCTCAAGCACAGTCCGCTGACCCGTCACATTCCGGTTCAGATCATCACGCTCGACGAGGACCGGCAGCACGCGCTGGCGCGCGGCGCGTTCTCCTTCGTCAACAAGCCGACGACCACGGAAGGCGTCAGCGCTGCGCTGTCGCAGATCAAGGAATACGCCAGACCACGCCGCAAGCGCCTGCTGATCGTGGAGGACAATGCGGCGGAGCAGCTCAGCATCACCGAACTGCTCGGGCACGAGGATATCGAGATCGTGACCACCAGCACCGGGGCAGGGGCGCTCTCGACGATGCGCGAAAATCCGTGCGACTGCGTCGTGCTCGACCTGCGCCTGCCGGACATGAGCGGTTTCGAGGTGCTGGATCAGATCCGCAAGGACGAGACGCTGTCCAATATTCCCGTTGTCGTGTTTACGGGCCGGGAACTTTCAGCAGAAGAAGACGCGGAACTGCATACGATGGCGCGCAGCATCGTCGTCAAGGGCGTGGAATCGCCGGAGCGTCTGCTCGACGAAACGTCACTGTTCCTGCATCGTGTGATCACGGAATTGCCCGTCGAAAAACAGAGGATGCTGGAGAAGCTCAATAGTTCCGATGAGGATCTTATTGGCAAGACCGCACTGCTGGTCGACGACGATGCCCGCAACATCTTCGCGCTCTCGAGCGTGTTGGAGCGGCGAGGTATGAAGGTGTTGACTGCGACAACCGGTCACGAAGCGATCTCGCTGGTCGAATCCAATCCCAAGATTGCGATCGTGCTGATGGACATCATGATGCCGCAGATGGACGGTTACCAGACCATCGGCGCCATCCGGCAAAACCCCGCCTTCGCGCGGCTGCCGATCATCGCGCTGACCGCGAAAGCGATGAAAGGCGATCGAGAGAAATGCCTGGAGGCAGGCGCGTCCGACTATCTGGCGAAACCCGTGAATACCGAGCAACTGCTGCTGGCGATCCGCATGTGGCTGCACCGCTGATCGGCGATCGAACATGATGGACCACGAAAAGGTAAACATCCTTCTGGTCGACGACCAGCCGGCGAAGCTGCTGGCCTATGAGGTCATCCTGAAGGAGCTCGGCGAGACGCTGGTCGCCGCGTCGTCGGGCCGCGAGGCGCTGGAGTTCCTGCTCAAGAACGAAGTCGCGGTCATCCTGGTCGACGTCTGCATGCCAGAGCTCGACGGCTTCGAGCTCGCGGCGATGATCCGCGAACATCCGCGCTTCCAGAAGACCGCTATGATCTTCATCTCGGCGATCCAGGTCAGCGATATCGACCGGCTTCGCGGCTACGAGATGGGCGCGGTCGATTACGTGCCGGTGCCCGTCGTGCCCGAGGTGCTGCGGGCAAAGATCCGCGTGTTCGCCGAACTCTACCGCAAGACACGGCAGCTCGAACGCCTCAACGCGGAGCTCGAGGACCGCGTGCGCGCACGCACCGCCGAGCTCGAGCAGTCGACCACGCGGCTGGTCGAAAGCGAGGCGCGCCGCAGCATGGCGATTGCCGCCGGCAAGATGGGCTCGTGGGACTGGGATTGGGTCAACGGCGACTGGATGTGGGACGAGGGGCAATACAAGATCTTCGGCGTTGACCCAAAATCCTTCAAGCTCACCTCCGACAATATACAGGCGCTGTTTCATCCCGACGATGTCGAGCACCTCCGGCAAGCCTGGACCGGCTTCGGCAAGGGCCAGACGTCCTATGAAACCGAATTCCGCGTCATGCGGCCGGACGGCGAAGTGCGCTGGTGCGTCGGCACAGCCGCGGCCACCAGCGACCGCAACGGCAAGGTGGTACGGGTGAGCGGCGTCACCGTCGACATCACCGATCGCAAGAAGGCCGAGGAGCGGCAGAGCCTGCTCACCCGCGAGGTCGATCATCGCGCCAAGAACGCGCTCGCGCTGGCGCAATCGATCGTGCGGCTGACGCGCGCGCAGAACGTGACCGCCTATGTGCGGGCGGTCGAGGGCCGCATCACGGCGCTGGCACGCGTGCACACGGTGCTGTCGCTGTCGAGCTGGCAGGGCGCCGAAATCCGGCGGCTGGTCACCGAGGAGATCGCGCCGTATTCGGAAGCCGGACAGATCCAGATCGATGGCGAAGAGGTGCAGTTGCAGCCCGCGACCGCGCAGACCTTGGCGCTGGCGCTGCATGAGCTCGTCACCAACTCCGCCAAATACGGTAGTCTGTCGGTGCTGTCGGGCCGGCTTGCGATCACCTGGGAACTGCACGACGAAACGCTGATCCTGGCCTGGGTGGAATCGGGCGGACCTCCCGTGACCAAGCCGAAGCAGAGAGGTTTCGGCACGAGAAGCGTCATCGCCAGCATCGAGACCCAGCTCGGCGGTCGCGCCGACTTCGATTGGCGCACCGAGGGTCTGGTGTGCCGGCTCACGGTTCCGCTCAAGGCGCTGGCTGGAGAGCCCGCGGCCTACCGCGATTTGTCGACGGCCGAGCAGCGCCAGCCCATGGTCAGTTCCAGGGCCTTGTAGCGCATCCCACCCGAACAGGAACCAAGCGCCGGACGCTGCGGTTAACGGGGCTTGATCGCTCCATTCGTGGCTTGAGGTGCTACCGTGGATGCCCAAACCCGAGAGCGCGGGCCGTCCGGGGAGAAACCGCGGCAGCCCGAGCACAATCCCGAGCAAGGATCGCGACCCGACGGCGCATCCTCGCCACAGCAGGAAACCGAGCGCAAGCCATCGATGCGCGACCGGCTGCGCGAGCACTGGCTGCTTGCCACAGTCGGCGCCGGTCTGCTCCTGCTCGCGATCATCGGTGGCGTGAGCTATTGGCTCAACGTGCGTCACTATGAATCGACCGATGACGCGTTCGTGGCCGCACGCAGCTTTGCGGTGGCGGCAAAGGTCGGCGGCTATGTCGTCGAGATCCCCGTCACCGACAACCAGCACGTCAATGCCGGCGATCTCCTCGCGAGGATCGACGAGCGCGACTACAAGATATCAGTCGATCAAGCCGGCGCGCAGGTCGCGGTCGCAGAGGCCAATATCGCCAACGTCGAAGCCCAGATCGACAGCCAGCAGGAGCAGATCAAGGAAGCCAAGGCGCAGCAGGAGCAGGCCGAGGCGCAATTGAAGTTCGCGCGGGAGGAGGCGGAGCGCGCCCAGAACCTCGTCGAAAAGGGCGCGGGCACGGTGCAGCGGCAGCAGCAGACCCGCTCGGATCTCGACGCCCAGCAGGCCAATGCCAGCCGCGCCAGAACGGCAGTGACTGCCGCAGAGCTCGGCGTCAAGACGCTCGAGGCTCAGCTCAAGAGCAGCAAGGCATCGCTCGAGCAGGCGCAGGCTCAGCTCGATCAGGCCAAATTGAATTTGCAATATACCCGCATCGTCGCGGCGCAATCCGGACGCGTCGTCAAGCTGAGCGGCGCGGTCGGCACTTATGTGGCGCCGGCCCAGAGCGTCATGATGTTCGTTCCTGACGAGGTCTGGATCACCGCCAACTACAAGGAAACGCAGCTGACGGACATGCGCCCGGGCCAGCCGGTCGAGATCAGGATCGATGCCTATCCGGGGCGGAAGCTCACCGGCCGCGTGGCTTCGGTTCAGCCGGGCTCGGGCACTGCGTTCAGCCTGCTGCCGGCGGAGAACGCGACCGGCAATTTCGTCAAAGTCGTGCAGCGCGTTCCCGTGAAGATCGTGATCGACAATTGGCCGAATGACGTTCCGATCGGGCCGGGCATGTCGGTCGTGCCCTGGACCAGGGTGCGATGAGCGACGTTGCGGCAGGCGGCGGCGCAGCCTGGTCGCCGGAGCGTTCGGCTGCTGGCGGACATAACCCCTATCTGATCGCCTTCGTCGTCTCGATCGCGACATTCATGGAGGTGCTGGACACCACCATCGCGAACGTGGCCCTGCGCCATATCGCGGGCGGCCTGGCGGTCGGCATCGACGAGAGCACCTATGTCATCACCAGCTATCTGGTCGCCAACGCGATCGTGCTGTCGATCTCGGGCTGGCTCTCGACCGTGATCGGCCGCAAGCGCTTCTACATGATCTGCGTCGGCATCTTCGCATTCGCGTCCCTGCTGTGCGGGCTTGCCTGGAGCCTGGAGGCGCTGGTTCTGTTCCGGATCATCCAGGGTCTTGGCGGCGGCGGAATGGCGACAAGCGAGCAGGCGATCCTCGCCGACTCCTTTCCGCCGGCCAAGCGTGGCCAGGCGTTCGCGATCTACGGCGTCGCGGTGGTGGTTGCTCCCGTGGTCGGGCCTACGCTCGGCGGCTGGATCACCGATACCTATAGCTGGCACTGGATCTTTCTGATCAACGTGCCGATGGGCTTGCTCTCGCTGTTCCTGGTCGGGACGCTGGTCAAGGAGCCGTCCGGCGCCGAGCAGGAACGCAAGGAGTTCCTCAAGGACGGCCTGCGCGTCGACTACATCGGATTCGTGCTGGTCGCGATCGGGCTCGGTTCGCTCGAATTCGTGCTCGACGAAGGCCAGCGCAAGGACTGGTTCGGGTCCAACATGATCGTCGGCTTCGCGCTGGCCTCGGCGATTTGCCTGATCGCGCTGATCCCCTGGGAGCTGACGCGCAAGGACCCGATCGTCGATCTCCGCCTGCTGGGACGTCGCCAGTTCGGATCCTGTTTCCTGGTGATGCTGTGCACCGGTGCGGTGCTGATCTCATCGACGCAGCTCCTGCCGCAGCTGTTGCAGACCGAGCTGAACTATACTGCGCTGCTTGCAGGGCTCGCACTGTCGCCCGGCGGCATCGTCACGCTGATCTTGATGCCGGTGGTCGGCAATCTCGTCAGTCGCGTCCAACCGAAATATCTGATCGCGATCGGCGGCTGCATCGTTGCATTCTCGATGTGGCACCTGACGGGACTGAACGGCGACATCACCTATGGCTATGCTGCGCTCGCACGCATCTTCCTCTCCGCCGGGCTTCCGTTCCTGTTTCTGCCCGTCACGACGGCCTCATATGACGGCGTGCCGCCGGACAAGACCAACCAGGCCTCGGCGCTGATCAACGTCGCGCGCAATATCGGCGGGTCGATGGGCGTCGCACTCGCCCAGACCGCACTGGCGCAACGCCAGCAATTCCACCAGAGCCGGCTGGTCGAGCATGCCGCGCCGTCGGATATCGGGTATCAGCAGACCATCGACACGATGACGCGATTCTTTCAGGCGCAGGGGTCGAACGCATCGGACGCCGCGTCCCAGGCGGTCGCCTGGGTCGGCCAGACCTTGCAGCGGCAAGTCGACCTGCTCGCCTATGTCGACGTGTTCTGGATGCTCTCGATCATCGGGCTCGTGATGATCCCGCTGGCGCTGATCATCAAACCGGTCGATCTGACCGCGCCGCCCAAGGGACATTAAAGCAGACGACATTGTGAACGCGGGAGCGGCCGAACCGCGCTATGAACGGCGTGACCGAAGCGAAATCGCGCGAGGAGCATATGCCCAGGACGAGTCTTGCCGCTGCGGGTCTGTCGGCCGTCTTCCTCGCGGCGGTCAGCATCACGCGGTCGGGCGCCGAGCCCGTGCTGAAAGGCGCGGAAGCCTTCGGCGACTGGCAACGCGACAAGCCGGGCACGGTGCGCCTGATCACGCCGCAGGACTTGCCCAAGCCCGGGGCAACGGCGTCGAGCAGCAAGTTTCCGCGCGTCATCCCGAGACCTGCATCGGTCGCGCCGCAGGTGCCGGCAGGCTTCAAGGTCGAACTGTTTGCGAGCGGGCTCAGCGGCCCGCGGATCATCCGGACCGCGCCCAATGGCGATATCTTCGTGGTGGAAACCGGCTCCGGCCGCATTCGTATCCTGCGCAGCGCCGAAGGCGCCACCAGGCCCGCGACCAACGACGTCTACGCAACCGGATTGAACCAGCCGTTCGGCATCGCGTTCTTCCCGAGCGGCGACGCTCCGCAATGGCTCTATGTCGCCAACACCGACAGCGTCGTGCGCTTTGCCTACCGTAACGGCGATCTCAAGGCGTCGGGAAAGCCCGAGACCATCGTCGCCCGGCTGCCGCACGGCTACGGCCATTCCACGCGAGATATCGTCTTCACCCCGGACGACAAGCGGATGCTGGTGTCGGTCGGCTCCGCCGGCAACGCAGGCGAGGGGCTCGGCCGCCCGCCGAAGGGGATCGAGGCCTGGAGCCGCGACCACGCACTCGGCGCTGCCTGGGGCGACGAGACCGACCGCGCTGCCGTGCTCGCCTTCGATCCTGATGGCAAGAACCAAAAGCTGTTTGCTACCGGAATCCGCAATTGCGTCGGACTTGCGATCCAGCCCGGAAGCGGCACGCCGTGGTGCTCGACCAACGAGCGCGACGGCCGCGGCGACAATCTTGTGCCCGACTATGTGACACGGGTCCGCGAAGGCGCGTTCTACGGCTGGCCCTGGTACTACATCGGCGGCAACGAAGACCCCGCGCATGCCGGGGCGCGGCCCGACCTGAAGGACAAGGTGACGGTCCCCGACGTGCTGTTGCAGGCCCACTCGGCGTCCCTCGGCCTGACCTTCTACACCGGCAGCAGCTTTCCGCCGGAGTATCGCGGCGATGCGTTTGCCGCCGAACACGGCTCGTGGAATCGGTCGAAGCGCACCGGCTACAAGGTCATTCGCATCAGGCTGAAGGACGGCGTGCCGACCGGCGAGTACGAGGATTTCGTCACCGGCTTCGTCATCGGCGAGGATGAGGTCTGGGGCCGTCCGGTCGGTGTGACGGTCGCGCGCGACGGCGCACTGCTGGTCTCCGAAGACGGCAACGGCACGATCTGGCGCGTCAGCCGCGACTAAAGCGCGATGAGATTAGGTTGAATCGTCATCGCGCCTTAGCTCTTTGTTTGAGCATGATCTTTTCGGAAAACCGCTTCGCACTTTTCCGGATCATGCTTTAGCGCTGTAAGCGGCGCGCGCTAGCCGAGCCCGTCCTTGAGGCCATACTCCTCGTAGATGGTCAGGGGATCGGTGTCGGGAAACAACCTGCACTTGGCCTGCGCAAGATGCAGCGTGACGGCGCCGGCCTCACATCTGGCGGTAAGGATTTTTCGGACATCCTCCATATGCGCGCGCGGCTGATGCTTGGTCGGCAGCTGTTCGAGCGCCACCAGCGCTGTGGCCAGGGCCTCCGTGACCACCCATTCGTCGTGTCCGGTAATTCCCTTTCGCGGCATCGCCACACCCTCCGTAGCACCGGCTGCGACATTGTAGCGCGAGATGGGTGGGGGCTGTCATCAGCCAACATGGGCAGGGCAGCGGGGAACCGGTTCGCGTGGCCCTGCCACGATGCGCCGCAGGGAACCGGCGTGGCAGCGCGCGGAAGCAATGATTAGAACCACGAGGCTCGCTACCTCGTCCCCGGTCAGTCCACCCAAATGTTCGCTCCCTATCTCTCGGCCTGGAGTCTTGTCCCCGACGGTGACCCGATCGTGACGCACGCCGCACGGTTGCTGCCGGTGCGCCGGCATGGGGAGCCGGCCATGCTCAAGCTCTCGCACGAGCCGGACGAGCGCCTCGGTGCCGTCGTAATGGAGTGGTGGGACGGCGAAGGTGCGGCGCGGGTTCTTGCCCGTGACGGCGACGCCCTTCTGCTCGAGAGGGCGACGGGATCGGCTTCGCTCAGCGAAATGGCGCGAACCGGCGAGGACGACGAGGCCTGCAGGATTCTCTGTGCGACGGCTGATCGGCTTCACGCCGAGAGAGCGAAGCCGCGGCCGGATCTGACGCCGCTAGCGCACTGGTTTCGTGAGTTGTGGCCCGCGGCGAGGGCGCATGGCGGCATTCTGAACCGATCCGCGGAAGTTGCCGAAGCTCTGCTGGGCGATCAGCGTGAGATCGTGGTCCTGCATGGCGACCTGCACCATGACAACGTGCTCGACTTCGGCGCGCGCGGCTGGCTTGCGATCGATCCGAAGCATCTTGTCGGCGAGCGCAGCTTCGACTTCGCCAACATCTTCACCAATCCGGATCTTGCGGATCCGACACAGCCGGTCGCGATCGAACCCGGACGCTTTGCGCGGCGGCTCGATATCGTCGTTGAAGCGGCGCGGCTGGATCGCCGGCGCCTGCTGTCATGGATCGTAGCCTGGACCGGCTTGTCGGCCGCATGGTTTCTGGGGGATGGCGATCCGCTCGCCGAAATCGACCTTACGATTGTACAACTCGCCGCCGCCGAACTCGACCGGATGGCGTAGGGCGCGCAGCGACTACGCCGCCGCGGCGCTGGCTCCACTCAGCGACACGCTCAAAATCCGCCACTTCGAGATATCGAAGAAGTATGCGGCCTTGATGCGCGCGGAAGCGGGGTCCGGCGCCTGAATCGCCGTGTGGAATTGCCGCGTCCCATCGCTCAGCGAAATCCGGAATGTCTGCATTGGTCGAACCTCCACGCGCGGATGCTGCGGCACGGGGGGTTAACATCCGGTTGCTGTTGATGGGGCGCGCGACACGCTCGCTTCTCTCACTCAGGTGAAGCCGGCGGCAGCCGCACCATCGTGTCCTCCGCGCCAACGACGCGTCCATCTTGCGCGCGCAATTCGAGCCGTCGCACCGGCAGCCTGTTCTTGCGGTCGACCAGCAGCACATGCGCCTCATCGGGTTCAAAGAAGAAATCCTCACCCCATTGGCGGAGCGCAACGAGGAGCGGAAAGAGGCCGCGTCCCTTTTCGGTCAACACATATTCCTGGTAGGGACTGCCGTCGCTTGCGGGCACCGTCTCCATGATGCCATGCGCCAGAAGATTGCGGAGCCGGGCCGAGAGGATGTTCTTGGCAAGCCCGAGGCTTTTCTGAAACTCGCCGAAGCGGCGCAGCCCGTCGAACGCATCGCGGACGATCAGCAGCGACCACCAGTCGCCGATCGCATCCAGCGGCCGGGCAACGCCGCACATCGAGTCCCTGTGGCTCACTCGCTTGGCCATCGTGATCCTCAACACTCATTCCCTGGGGGTGATCGGCGCTCAGTGCCGCGGCCGGAAAACCACCCGATCGTGGGTTCGATATATTGGTTGCAAAGTAAAACCTCAAGCGATACACGATGGTTTCAAATTAAAACCTCCTGAGGTCCGCCATGATCCAAGCCGACGCCGCGTTCGACGGCACCTTTCCTTTCGCACCGCATTTCAGCGCGGCGCCGGGCTTTCAGATGCATTACGTCGACGAAGGTCCGCGGGACGGCGAGGTGCTGCTTTGCCTGCACGGCGAACCAAGCTGGGGCTATCTGTTCCGCCACCTCGTGCCGGGCCTCAGTGCGACGCACCGGGTGGTCGTTCCGGATCACATGGGTTTTGGCAAGAGCGCGACGCCGGCGCATCGCAGCTACTGGCTGCAGGACCATGTCGACAATCTCGAAGCGCTGGTGCGCGCGCTTGATCTCACCAATATCACGCTCGTCATGCATGATTTCGGCGGCCCGGTCGGCATGGGGCTAGCGACCCGGCATCCGGGCCGGATCCGCCGCATCGTCTCCGCCAATGGGCCAACGCCGTTCGGGCAGGGCGATCTGTTCGATCGCGTTGCCGCCAACGCGCAGGTCTCGCCGTGGTTTCAGTGGATCGCAAAGGCCGAGGCGAGCGGCGACCTCGAACCGGTTCTCGGACAGCTCGGCTTCAACATTTTGAGCACGCTGAAACTCAACGGATTCGAGAACAACGCCGTCATCACGGACGCCTGGCTCGCCGCCTACGGCGCGCACTTCGCCCGTCCGGCGGACTGCCTCGGTGCGATCGGCTGGGCCAAGGGCCTTGCGACCGGCGCGCATCAATTCCAGGCGCCCGATCCCGCCGCCGACCGTTTGATCCGCAGCAAGCCTGCGCTCGCGATCTGGGGCGAGGCGGATCGCACGCTGCGCGCAGAGCATTTCCTGCCGCTGTTCTCCGCAATCTTCCCGGCGGCACCGGTCAGGCGCCTTGCCGGTGTCGGGCATTACTGTTTCGAGGATGCGCCTGAGGAAATTGCCGCCCTGATTGCGGAGTTCATCCGGCAAACGTGACTGCGCGCCTGATCGCGTGCCGCGGGCAGGGCAGCAAGGACCATGCAACGCTCCTGTATTGTGGGCCGTGCCAGTCGTCGGGCCGGCCCTCGCAAGTCACATCGTGCATTCCGCCGAGATCGCCGCCTCAAGTGCCGGCACCCAGGCCCTGTAGGCGGCCGCAGTGAAGTGAATGCCGTCGGCCATCTTCGCGCCGGGCGGCAGATGCGGGTCGATAAACCGAACATCACGCGCAGCTGCGGCGGCTTCGATCGCCCGGTTGGTCGGTTCGTCAGCTGCGACGGCGATGGCCACCAATGGCCGCGTCGACAGCGACTTGACAGTCTCGATGAGGTCGGTGAAGTCGCGTTGCGCCGTTGGCGATCCGGCGTCGTTGGCGCCGACCGCGAGGACGAGCAAGAACGCGCCCTGGTCCTGCAGCACGCGCCCGGCGAGCTGCTTTGCCTCCGCGATGGTCTGACCGCCAACGCCGGCATTGACGACCGGACGTCCGCAGAGCTGCCGGGGCAGCGGAGCCATTTCGGTGATGCTGTCGCCAAGCACGACGATCGGCGCCGGCGCGTCGGCTAGCGCAGCGCGTATCATGAATTCGCGCACCGCGGCATGATCGTGAAACGCGTGCTGAGACACTTCGCCGAAGCGGTTGCGCATCCTCTGCAGCTCCGCAAAGGAAGCGACAAAACCAATCAGAAAAGTAACGGCCAAAACCCAAGGTAGTGCGCGACGCATTGCTCCTCAGAGCTATCATCGCGGCTCCAGCCCGAGCAATATTCGGAAACAACCCCACAACGCCGGAGCGATCACTTTCTGCGGATCACGTCCTGCGGGAGGTGGCCGGATACGGCGGCGCGCAACCCGTTACCTTCGTTGCGGCCATCTGGTGGTTGGCTATCGCGGCCTCTTTGGTCTCAGCTCCGAGCCCGGCAGGACGTCGCCCAATCGAAAAGCAGTGGCTGAAGGGGTGTCCGTTACCTTGCGGCGTCACGAGTACTCACCAACGTTCAAAACCTCCGCCATCGTTTTGATTATCCACAAGTTTATCCGATCAAGAGCCGTCACGAGCAATCAGGGTCTAAACGCGGTGGTGAGATCGATTTGGTGACTAGCGTGGCGACTAACCATTTTCAGGACGCCAGCGAATGCACACCACCACGATTGCTACTGTAAGAACCGCCAACAGCCCGGCCCGTCATCAATCCGGACGGCACAATCGAAACCCTCGTTAAAGCCGCCAAACCGGGAATTTGGACGCACGAGCGTTGGCCTTTACCTCGTGATCGCCAAGAGCGGATCGGCCTTTTGGGCCCTTCGCTATTCCACGAGGGCCGGGCAGCGGCGATTGATGACGCTCGAGACATATGAGCCAATCGACATTGCCATGTTGAAGGCGTGGCGGAACTACAAAAGCGAATTAAGGCCGGACGTGATCCGTTAGCCGAACGGGACGCCGCAGCAAACAAAGCGGTTTCAGCAACAAACCGCGGACGGCGAAACATTTGAACAAGTGGCTCGCGATTACATCACGCACCGCAAGGATGGCTGGAAGAATGCAAAACATCGTCAGCAATGGGAAAACACGCTCACGACCTACGTCTATCCAATCATCGGGAATAAGCAGCCACACGAGATCACGACCGATGACGTATTGAAGGTCCTGCAACAAGATCATGAGCGCGCCGAAAAGAAAGGAACGCTCTGGACAAACGCACGCGAAACAGGGTCGCGCACGCGTATGAGAATTCAACAACGCGGAGCACTAATCACGCCAATGATCAGAAAAGAACTGAGGCGGTGAATCAGTGGATCGGCCGAACTGACGGCTTTGCGAGAGCCCGCTATGCCCCCTATAGCGATGGCCAATACCTGATCTGGCGCAGCACCCTCGAAGGGAGATTGGCGAACTCCATGCGCGTAAAAACGCCGCAGAGCTGTCCAATAGCTTGCTCGCGGTAGTTGCGCCTGATAAGAGTTCCCTTGTTTAAGCAACAAATTTGTGAAAATGCGGTCGCGGCCTCCTTGAGAGGAGCGACGCGCCCGTCTCGCCAAACCACGAAATCCATCCTCAACTGTAAGCAGGAGGGCCCGATGGATAGTGAACTGGTACAGGGCTTACTTGACGCAATACTCGATTCCTATAAGGACGTAGAAGGACTTGTTCTAGTCCGACATGCCCCGCAAGTCGCTGATGATTTGTTCGTGTTAAGGATCATTCATGATCCTGACCACCCAGCGAGCAGTCAGATCGTCTTTCGTCAAATCTTTGTCGTCGGGGCTTCGAAGCATTCCGTACGAATTCAAATCGAGCATGGTCCAAGGATCGTTTATCACGGCTATCCTATACAAGGCGATCCGAACGATCCCTTGGGGCCAAACTTTCCTTCGAAGCCTACCGGGGCTCCCTACATTGGCGGTGATCGTGTTGCCAATCGTCGAGGGACTATGTGGGGGACATTAGGAGTCGCTGTACACGGAATACAGATGCAACATAGTGGGACATCGTGCGGCACGAATGCAGCGTGCTTCCTCTCGAATAATCACGTCATTGCGCTCAGTAACGGTGGAGTTGCCGGAGACCCGATTTATGAACTCGACACCGCTACAGAAATTGGGAATTTGCACTGCTTTATACCGATGAAGAACGCCGGCGGCACTGACGCAGCACTAGCGACGCTCTTTGCCACAAACGTCGCCTGGGGTCAGCTTTCTGGGCTCGGGCAAATTCGCGGCGAGATAGGTAAACTGCATCTTGGGATGATTATTTACAAAGCTGGAGGACGAACAGGGACAAACGAAGGCAACTATCTTGGGGTAGGAAATGTAAACGTCGATGGCCGATGGTTTTACGGAGCTGGTATTACGTCTCGCCAATTCGGTTGTAGGGGCGACTCGGGAAGTCTAGTGGTGGACGGTAGCCGGGCTCTTATCGGACTCTACTTCGCAGGAGAGGACCTACCTTGTGATCAGCGTCCCGAGGGCTTTTTCATTCCATTTCAAGATATGAGGTCGGTGTCTCAGTTGCTGGGAATTGAGATAACCCTTGGTAAAGACGAATCCTCATCGGCCGGTCCGGTAGCAGCCGGCTGATGACAGTTGATGGGGTGGAGCCACCGCAATTCGTTTCGGCGTTGTAACCGAGGGGAACGCTGCTGAGGCCGCACTACTGCGCCGGCCAAGTGTCACCTTCGGGCCGGCCCTCGGGAGAGTTACGGGAAAGCCCGGCCATTGCGCCGGGCTTTTCCTTGAATGCATCAGGGCGCCCGGCTCGACCCTGACCGCTTGACCCGATTTGGCTAGTCATTCTGGTGAGCGCGGCCCAATTTCTGAGTTTCTTCAACGCGACGAGCGGACGGTTGCTCCGCCGAACCCAATCCGGCCGCTGATTTCCACAAATGTTTTGCACCTCCGATCGCTCCTGACTGCTCTTGATCGAAGCGCAAATTGGACGGGGCAGGGCGGATCAGCGCATCACTGTTTGCGCCACAACGGAGGCAGCAGGCGATGCAATTCGGAAGACATAGCCCTGAGCATTTTCGCGACTGGCGAAGCCGCCGACGAGCCGCGCGTACCGCACAGAAGGAAATCGTCCTGGCGGTTCATAACCCGGACGGACGCGCCTTCCGCCCGGAGCGTTCCCGGAGAGTTGTCACTGCTCATGAATTTCGACGCACTCACCAAATTGACTAGCCAATCGCATTCCTAGGCCTGCTCGTACTCCCATAGTCCAATGTCGAACGCCCCAAGAGCCTGAATCTGTTCATCTGTGAAGCGATCGACCGCCCTAAAATCGTTGATGCCCCGCACGATGCGCGGAACGGCCGCCCGTGCCCGGACCGTCGCCGGTAGCTCGAGGACAGTGGGTACCAGCGGCTTCTTGTAAGTGGCCCAGTGTTTTTGTTCAGCACGCATCACCGATGCGGCCTCCTCGTTCGATAAGCTCACGGAGCAGCGATGCTCACGTTTGCGGTCGTTGGGTGGATACAACCGCAGCACGCTTGATGGAGACCATTTGCCGATGGCACCGTCAGTATCGTTCTGAACGTAGGCCGCCACTGACACGTGGACGAGGCTGGGACTCCACGCCTTCAGCACCCAAGGTGCAATCAGTCGGTCCGTCAGCATGGCCCGTACCCCCTCGACGGCGCGCATCTCCCAGTCGGTAAGGACTCGCAGTTTCTCTCGAAGATTGATGCGCTCCTGCCTCTGAGCCACCGACAGGCCAGGTCGCTCGTATGCCTTAAGTTTCTCAACGATGGCGTCGCTTTCCCGCTGGCGGATGACGAAATGCCCCGCCGGCATGTCGCGCAGATCTTGTTCTAACTCGGCAACGCTCAGCTCAAGTTCTCGTCCAGTCTTTTCGAGGGCACCACCCGACATCATCCAGACCGCGAGCAGCGGCGAACGACGAGCGTTGCCGCCGGTTGGACCGAAGTGCTTGTCGGCCACATCGGGATCGCTCGTAGCCCTACGTACGATCTCGCCCCAGCCCAGCACGACGACCCGGAATAGGCCATCCGCTTCGCGCTTTTGGTTGAGGGTCGCCACGTGCGCCTGCAAAGGAGCGTCGTCCGGGGCTGTCGTGAGAATGTAGAATTCCTTCAGCGCAGGATCAAATTTCGAAGCTTCATTAATCGCCGCCGTGACGTCGGCCTTGGTCAGGGTCCTTACTGGCCATTGCGACTTCTTCTTGCATTGCAGTCCAATCGGATAGACGCCGCCGTTGCGTGCGAGAATATCGATACCATGCTGCGCTTGACCAGCCCGGCCGTGCCGCACGAGGGCAGGATCACCGAACTGGGATTGGAAAACGTCGGCGCAGAGCTCCTCAAACTGCTCCCAATAGCGCGGTGGCGCATACTCGGCAGTCACTCGATATTGCACCTGGACTCCTTACAAGATGGACTGAGTTCGCCGAGTACAGGCGACGACGCGCGCATCAACAAACTGATACTTTCTTGTATTCGCTTAAGCCAACACCACTGATGCCTTCGCAGTTGGAAGTTCATCCCACGTTCGCCCGTCCAACACCCGACCGGTTTGCTTCTTTTGCACTCCACCCCACTGCTTAAAGTGGAAGGCAACGCCCGCGTCTACGCATTGATCCCGGATAGATCGTACCCAATCAGGGTCCATCGGACGCGCGGCGGGACCGCTTTCGCCGCCCGCGATAGCCCAGTCGATGCCCTCAAGATTTAAGCTTTCAAGTGGACCAAGCAACGGTTCGAGGCTCAAGAACTTAATGAATGCCGGTGTCGAACGCAGATGGTCAATTCGATCGGTATATTCGTTGTTTTCGACGCTTACTCCCATCCAAACGTTATTCGGCCACGGAAGCTGGTTCGCAACACTAGAGAGCCGTTCTGCACGTTTGGTCAAAATTTGAAAGGTGTGGTGTCGAGCACGTTGCATCACATCAAAAACTTTGCCGATGAACTCCAGTGGCACATCCTCGTGAAACAAGTCCGACATCGAATTGACGAAGATGATTTTTGGGGTCTTCCACTTCAGCGGGATGTTTAAGGCGGCATCGTCTAGAACGATTTTGCCATTCCACTTAGCGCGGCCACCGGTCACGCGAGTGGTGCCCGCGTATTTTGGTTGCCCCATCGCTTCCAATCGGCGAGCAAGGCGCATTGCGTAGCAGTTCGTGCAACCCGGTGACAGGATCGTGCAACCACCAACTGGATTCCAAGTTGCTTCTGTCCATTCGATCGGTGAATTTGTGGCCATAGGGGAATTCCTTACTTGAACGTTACCTTTACGTGGTCCGCGAAGGTGACGGAGCCTGCCCGTTTGGGCCGCTTCGCTGCTGGTGGATCAGCTGTGATCACTCCTGCTGCCTCCAGTTGTCTAAGAGACTCCTTGTAATTCTTATCGATGTACGGAGTATCAACGGAATGATCTTCGTAAATCTGGCGCATCGTTAAAGTCTCGCCTGCAAACACCTTGGGCAAATCCGCTAGTAGTTTGTCGAACGGTTGCAATAGCGAAAATAGTAACGGCGTTGAAGCGTCGGCTGGCGAATAAGCAAAGGACGCCACGCCTTGATCATCGGTCGAGCTTTCGCCCGCCATGATCGCTTTCATGATCTCGTAGCCTCTAAAGTGCTTCGATACGAAGATCAAACTATGCGAGGTTCGCGCGCCACGCTTGAAACGAAACGGAAGCACGAATTTTCCACCCATGCCTTTGATGGCCTGTGATAGCTCTTCAAGGATTAACGTCTCACGCGCATCAGGCGATTTTCCTGCAATCTTCTCCCGCAAGTTGGCCGCGCGTTCCACACCGAACAACGCATCCATATGTTGCTTTACTTTATCGTTCGATAGCCCGGCATTGATGCGTCCATAATTGAAGAAAAATACGCAGTCGCATCCCCAATCCTTGATGACGCCATTTACAATCTTCAGCGACAGGCCTTTGTAACCAAACGGATCAACAAAGGTGAACGACGGAATTATATTCCGTTCGGCAAAGAATTTCTCTGCGTCCGCTCCGACTTCGTTGCACTGAACGTCCGGTTTGAATTTCAGCTTCTCAATGCCCGGCAGCGCGTTGATTTCCTGCTGAAGATTGGAGGAGTGGTCCGGGCTGGCATCGTTGAACAGTGTCACAAGCATCGAACGCATATCCGCGTCATTGATGGCGTGTTCCAAAACCAACAGCGGTGTCGATGCTGCGCCGTCTTTGTATCGACCCGGTCCAGCATAGAGGTCGATGTAAGCGATCTTCCCGCCGTGTTGCTTCGTTGTGGGAATAATTACTTTTGCCCAAGCGTAGAAGTATTTCTGGATGATCCTCGCTTTTGTTTCCGATTGATCTGTTCGTTCATCAAAAAATTTTGCACCTGCCAATGGAGTCTTTCCTTGCACAGCTTCGAGTAGATTCGTTGCCGGCATGCACGTTACTCCGCAGATTCGACTCGCACTATATTGTTCACTATTTGTTCTGTCTAGTTAGTTCGGCCTTCATCGACCGCGCGGCGCAGGCGACGCCAACCAATTGGTTAGTGGTTTGGTGAGCAGATCATTTAAGATGTTGAAAAATAAGCTTGACTGGCGGAAGGGGTGGGATTCGAACCCACGGTACCCTTGCGGGCACGCCGGTTTTCAAGACCGGTGCCTTAAACCACTCGGCCACCCTTCCAAGCCTTGTAATCGTTGAGGTTTCTAGCTGGCGGGTGAGAACAAAGCTAGGACTTTGCTACCGTCTTGCTACCCAACGTCGTCGGCGCGCTTGTTTATGGCCGCGCGCAGTACCCCGTCAACCGCCGGGGCAGCTTCACCCTGCATATTCGGCATCAGGTGGCTGAGATCCATCGTGATCGCGATGGACGAATGTCCGAGCCGTTTCTGCACCACCTTGGGGTGAATGTTGGATGCCAGCATGTGGCTGGCGTGTCTGTGCCGTAGGCTGTGCAGGGCGACGTCCCCCCAGGAAGTCGGGCACGACGTGCGTCAGGCTTTGCGGCTGGAGCCGGCTGTCGTCCGCTTGGGTGACGACGTGAAGCTCGGCGGTCCATGGAACTCCAAGGCGAAGCAATTCCTCAGCATGGGCCGCGCGCCAAGGGCGCAGCTCTTCGACCGCCATGGCGGGGAGGGCGACTGTCCGAGCCTTGCGGCTTCCTAGCTTCTTTCTCGTGGATCTCGCCAGCATCGATCTGCTCTGTGCTGGAAGGCATCAGCAAGCCGGAGCTTGGCCGGGTACCCTTTCGAGGGAGTCGCCAACTGACGGCGGCCTGTTAGGGAATGGATTTCCGCCCCGCAGAGCCTATTGGCGCGGGGCCGGCCAGGGGCGGAGGGCTCATGGACGGAAAGGGGATTTGATCCGCTCCATTGATTGATTTCTCTAGTCGTTTCTCGAAGCGAATCTCATCGTTCGATGATGGGCATATCTTCTCCCAGCCTACACCATAGGCTGTGCCTAGAAATTCGATCTGATCTGTCTCGAAAGTCTGAATAATTCGCTGTCTGCTGCAGGCTGGGACGATTGCGCTTTTTGTGCTGTTGCCGTCGGGCCGCTTTAGCGAATATTGCATCGTTACCGGTGCGCCACAGCGATTGACGACAGTCCAGGTCTGCAAAGAGCCGTCCTTCGTTTTGATGGGGCCCGTGAAACAGTTTTGGGCATTGGCATTCGCGGCAAGTACGCAAGGCATGAGCGAAACTGCGACCGCCCAGACAAGTTTCATGTGCTCTGGTTGCCCATGGACCGCATCGCGTTATCTGTCATTTGCTTCTGATAGGCTGCGCGCGCGCTGAAACGGGCGGCAATGATCAGCGCGATCGGAATGCCCACAAGTACGAGACAAGTCACGGTGCCGATGGTTGCCATCGTAGTCTTGCTCCCGGTGATCTTCTTCCGAGAGTCTGAATCAACCGCAGGCTGCTATCAAGGGCAAAGTTTCCCGTCAGTCGTTGTCTTTGGGACTGTGATCGCATCAGCTTGAACAGCTCGAGGACATCGGCAAGCCGGAGCTTCGTGCCTTTAGGCATATATTGCAGGAGGAGATGCCCGGGTATTGGCCGCTAACTCGTCACGCTTGATCGGTCGCGCCCGGCGTGGAACGCCCGCATATCGGCGGCAAATTGCCGAGCGCTTTCGGACGGGGTCTCGAGAGGCCTTCGTTTGAGCATGGCTGGGAGATAAGCGTTCCGCGCTTTGCGAAATGGCGACGATGGCCGTAGAAACACGGGAATTTCGGGTGGGGAGAATAGGCTAAAATGCAGCTTTGGTGAGATCGCCAATCGATATGCGATGAGCGCCTCGAGGAGTCTTTACGTGCAAGTCATACGGAATGGATTTTTATCGCTGCTGGCCTTGGGAGCGTTGACCCTGGAGGGTCACGCGCAAACTGTGGTCGCAGCATTGGAGTGCGATTTTCCGCCAGCTTCAACGGGTGATTGGAACATGGCCGCATCGACCCTCCAGTACTATATCGATACAGCAGGAGGTTGGAGAGTGAACGAAGATTCCTTCTCCTTCGATGGTCCGACAAAAATTGCTATCGGTGGAAAGGATAGCACAGCTTCGCTTTCGATCATTATTTCCCGACAGTCAGGCAAAGCTACCAAAACGCTGAGGTCGGAAGGGAAATCCCTTACAGTCAGCGGGGAATGCAAAAAGATGGAATCGTCCGGACGTAAATTTTAGGCGCACCCGTCGGCTCAAATGCTCGGGCTGGCGAGCGAAAAAGCCCCTAGCCCAAGACGCCCTTGGCGAAATCAATCACCTCGCCCCAGTCCATCTGGGCATCGACCCAGCCTACCTTGCCGCAGGCGGCGCATTCAGGTGTGCCGAGATGTCGTGCCAGTCCAGTCGGGGAGGTCGAGCTTCAGTAGACCGTTGTGGTGCTGACAGCCGACACAGAAGACCAGCACCATTTTGAAACCGGCGCTTCGATCGACGGGACCGATCCAGTAGCGGAAAAGGTGAGTGGGCTTGCGGCCAGGGCATAGTCTAGCGCTTCCGCAGACGCCTATAAGATCGCCGTCACCGCTGCCGGCGAGCAGCAGGCCTGGGCCGCGGCCTGGATCTGAATTGGCGAAATCGGCCCGCCGGGCGCGAACCGGCGGAGGCGGGCTCGGTATTGGCATCAAGTGTCCGTGAAATGTGAGGCCGTTCACACTCGATCATCGCGAGTTGGCCTAACGCACGGGCGGGTGGCAGCTCGGTGTCGGAGAATCGTGATGCCGTTTTTCAGCAGCCAAAGCTTGTCGTCAGCAGTCGCGGCTTCAGTGCCCAGTATTCTCATCGTGGGAGCAGTTAGCTTTGCGGCTGTTGGTTATGTGGAGTGGTCGTCGGGCGTTAATCTGGCCCATTTCATGAGCCGGACTGCCCCGGATGCCTCAATGCCGGTTCTACCGCTCAAGGGAAGAACAGGTTGCCAGCAGGGCAATAGGCCGCTGCCGGGGCTCTCTCTACCGCTCGAGTGACGCCAGCCTAAAGCGACAGTGCCCAATCTCCCAAGGAGACTAAGCCGCCAGCTCCCGGAATGGTTTCCAGCGGTGCCTGTCCTTGGGCGGATTTGGGCGGCCAGCCAGATCATAACCTTTGGGTCCTTCGTGATGGCGGAAATCGAGGAGCCTGACTTTCGCACGATTGAAGCAAATTGTTGGTCTGAGATCTTTAGGCCGGCGCGAATAGCACGGCCTTCGTAGCAATCTTGTCGCCAGTCATCTCGAGACGCCTCTCGCGCGTCAGCGCGGTAAATCTCAAAAATTACGCCGCCGGGCCCGAAATGGTTTGTCCCGGCGGCGCCCTGTCATTCCCAGCGCTAGGGCCCTGAAATTCCCAATGTCATTTATTTAGCAGGTACGCGGAGGGACGGCTGTTGCCTAACTCACACAAGGTCAAAAAGAGGAGCCGACGCTCAGGGCCGGTGCGCCAGCTCCTCCGAAACGTGACCGTGCTGCGTCCCCAACGGACCGGTCCCTCGGAGAAGCCTGCGCCGATGGGGTCGTTGATTTGCTAACGAACCCCAATTTCCGGATGCGCCCTGTGGGGTACCCCGTGAGATCTCGGCAAGTGCGCTGCGACGTCGAGTACAATTCAGGCTGCCGCGGATGTACCGGCGCGATCTGCTGAACCTGAGGCGGCCTGCTCACTGGCGCCCGTGCCCCCAGCAGACGGAATGACGGCCTCAGCAACCCCACGCTGAGGCCGTTTTCGGTTGCCGCCCGCCGCTCAAAATTGGAACCGCAATTGGCACCCAACTTGGTAACGAAACCCGGGTCGGCCCGTCATTCGCCCGGTCGGTGAGCTGAAAGGGCCCATGCTCGCAACGCCGTTGACCGCGAGGGGCCACGTTGGCCATGATGAGGCCCATGAAGCGTGTCCTCTTTCTCTGCACCGGCAACTATTATCGCAGTCGATACGCCGAGGAACTGTTCAACCATCTTGCAAGAGCCGAACAACTGGCGTGGCGCGCATCCTCCAGAGGCGCGGCCGAGCGGGGATCGCCCGACAATGTCGGGCCGATGTCGGTCTTCGCCGACGATCGTCTCCGCGCGAGCGGCATCGTTCCGGAAGGCGCGGCGCGCTTTCCGCAGCCCTGTTCATTGGCCGACTTCGACGACGCCGACCTCGTGATCGCGCTCAAGGAGACCGAGCACCGTCCGCTAGTCGAGCGCCGGTTCCCCGAGGTCGCCGACAGGGTGACTTACTGGCACGTGGACGATATCGACTTTGCTCATCCGTCAGTCGCATTGGCCATGATCGACGATCACATCCGCGCACTGGTTTCAGCGCTCAGGTCGTCGGTTCGCGCTTCAGGAAGATCTCCAGCGCAAACGTAGCCGGGCGCGCGAGCCTGCCGCTGATGCGTTCGAGGTCGTCGATGGCGACGATCTCGAGGCGACCTTCGGTCACCTTCAATTGGTCGATGGGCACGTCGCGCGCGAGGAACACATCGCCGCGAAGCGTGCCGTTTGGCGTTGCATGATCGGGACCGGAATAGCGGCCGATCAACTCGAAACGCTCGGGCGGTACGTAGTAGCCGATCTCCTCGTGGATCTCGCGCACCACGCATTCGAGGAAGGTCTCGGCGCCTTCCCGCCGGCCGCCAAACAGGCTGATCTTTCCGCGATCGGTAACATGCGGGAGGTCGTCGCGCCGCTGCATCAGCAGCCGGCCATCTGTGCTGACGAGAAGGGCGGACGTTCCCTCCCTGACACTGACGGTCATCCGTACATCCTCTTCTGGAAAAGGCGAGGATGCGTCACGAGTGGGACGGGGAGAAGACCGCGCGTCTGCCGCAACCCGATTGGCAGGGAATGAGTAGGGGTAACCGATGCCTGTCGCACGGGCGCCGATAGCGCCCGAGGTCTCAGAAACGTTCAGCCGAAAGCGAACGCCAGCAGGCTCGAACACAGCAGCACTAGGCTTGCCGCGGTCAGGGTCAGAAATCCGTCGGAGACCAAATCGTGATTACGCATGATACACCCGCCTTCAATCGATGCTCATCCGAATTGATTAAAGCTTTCCGAACATTCACTCCTGGAAAGAGGTGACGCGTCTTTCCGCCTTCAACGGACTGTCAGGCCCGGTGCCGATAGCCTTCCACGGCGTGCGCCAAGAAGATCGCCGCACTCACCAAGCCCATCACCGCTGTAACCGTCTCGATCATCGCAAACTTCCTTTGCGCCCCACGCGGACGAGAAAACGATTGCAGCCTTGCACAGTCAAAAAGATTCAATTGTTGGAATCCAAGATGCCCCCCGACTGATGATTTGCTGCAACAGTGTGTCTGATCCCGGGACAGGCGAGGGCGTTTGGCAGGGGCGAAGGTCAGTAGAACGACGGAGGAGGCGCAACAGACCGTTCACCAAGACGCCACCGCCCGCCGGCTCTCCCCATTTCCGCCGTGTTCCGGTTGCGATATCGTCACGCTATGGTGCGGAGGTGGGCCGCACAGCGACGGCAAGGGACTTCGAGGCCTCGGAGTAGGCGCAGGTCCGGCAGAATGGTACTTGGGGCAGATGGGGATTAGACGGCCAGATTCGATGATCCGGACGGCGCGCGGCGCCGTTGCGGTGGCGACGTGCCTCGTCCTCGCCAATTGTGCCTCCTCGAACAAGTTCGCCAGCCGGGTCGACCCCAAATACGGGGTGTCGTCGAGCCCGCGCGTGGTGGCGCTGGGTGATCCCGTGCCGAAAGGCGGCGGCACCTATCGCATCGGCAAGCCTTACGTCGTCGCCGGCCGCACCTATGTGCCGGAGGAGAACGAGAACTACCGCGCCGAGGGCATGGCGTCCTGGTACGGCGACGATTTCCATGGCCGCCTGACCGCCAATGGCGAGGTGTTCGACATGGGCTCGCTCACCGCCGCCCATCCGACCTTGCCGATGCCGAGCTACGCCCGCGTCACCAATCTGAGCAATGGCAGGTCGCTCGTCGTTCGGGTCAATGACCGCGGCCCGTACCACGGCAATCGCCTCATAGACGTCTCGAACAAAGCCGCAGAACTGCTTGAATTCAAAGGCAATGGCGTGGCCCGCGTCCGTGTCGAATATGTCGGGCGGGCGCCGCTCGAAGGGTCCGACGACCGCCAGCTGATGGCGACCTTGCGCACCGGTACTCCCGCGCCGTCCCCGTCGATGGTCCGGGTCGCGTCTGCACGGCCGTTCGTGCCGGAGATGTCGTCCTCCTCGGGCCGGGTCCGTGGCGACGTTCCGTTGCCGGAGGGGCGGCCCTACAGCCTCGGCAACACCCAGGCCGACTACGCCTCGGTGAGCGCGACCTCCGAAATGTCGGCCTCGAGCCGGTCGCACCGCCGCGCTCTGAACAATCCGCGCGAAGTCTCCTATGAGGGTGATGCGCGCTATGCCGCAAGCCCTAGCCCGGCCGCCGCCTATGTCCCGATCGACGCGCGCGGACCGGCCGAAGTCCTGAGCGGGCGCGGCCTCTACTGAGCCATGCGCTTACAGATCAGGCTGTTGGCCTGATCAGTTCAGAAACGCAATCAGCGCCGCGTTGACCTCGTCGGGGCGTTCCTGCTGGATCCAGTGGCCGGCGCCCTCGATGATCAGCTTCTGCTTGAGGTTCGGCAGCACGCGCTCCATATCCGCGACCCGCTTGGCGCCGATCAGCCCGGTGATCACCGAATCATTCGAGCCGGCGATGAACAGCGACGGCTGATGGATCTGCGCGTCCTGCCAGGGCGCGGTCAGCTCCCAGTTGCGGTCGAGATTGCGGTACCAGTTGAGGCCGCCGCGGAAGCCGGATTGCCGATAGCCTTCGGCGAATTCGGCAATGTCGGCCTCGGTCAGCCAGGCCGGCAACGGCATTCCGGCCGGCAGCTTGCCGAGGAAGCCCTTGGCCTCGTCGACGAACATCGAGCTTGGATCGGAGACGCCACGCCCGAGCACCAGGCGCATGGTGTGGGCGATGTCGCGCTCGAACTCGGCCTCGGCCACGCCGGGCGGCTGAAAATACTGCCAATAGAAATTGGTGATGCCGCTGTTGCGCAGGGTCTCGAGCGGACGACCTCGGCCGCGGAACGGTGGCGGCACGCTGAGGCCGGCGACTTTCGTGAAGATGTCGGGACGGAACAGGGCCGCGTGCCAGGCCACCGGCGCACCCCAGTCATGGCCGACGATCATCGCGCGTGTCTCGCCGAGCGCGGCAACCAGCGCCACCATGTCTCCGACCGTATCGAAAATCGTGTAGGCGCCGACCTCGGCCGGCGCGCCGGTGCGGCCGAAGCCGCGCATGTCAGGCGCGACGACCCGAAAGCCTGCCGCGGCCAGCGCCGCGATCTGGTGCCGCCATGAATAGGACAGTTCCGGCCAGCCATGACAGAGCACGACCAGCGGGCCTTGCCCGGCCTCGCGCACGAACATGTCGATGCCGTTGGCGGAGATGGTGCGGGAGGATGACATTCGCGTTTCCGCCTTGTTTGCCGGTTCTGCTGACGTTAGCTGGTTCCAAGGATACGGACGTTCAACGCAACCGGCAATCCGGCCGGCGGTGCACAAGCGCAGAAACCTCAGTTGTTTGCGATACTTCCAGCTGTTAGAACGCAGTCTTTCAGGACATCGCCGATGGCAGCCCCAACCGCAGTTCCCCGCACGTTGTCAGCTCGCGCCGGGCGTTGCTGGCGCGGCCTGGTCGCGGCCGCGGTCGCGCTGGCGATCGGTTGCGGCGGAATGGTCTATGCCGCCAACAACAGCGTCCAGGGCGCCAAGAAGGAAGAGGGCGGGTTCGACGGCGATGCGCCGACCGCGATCCTGGTGGAGGCCTCAAGCGGCAGCGTGCTGTTCGAGAAGAACGCCGACGAGTTGCGCGCGCCATCCAGCATGATGAAGCTGATGACGGCCGAGGTGGTGTTCGACGCCATCAAGAAGGGCGACATCAAGCTCACGGACGAGTACCGGATCAGCGAGAACGCCTGGCGGCGCGGCGGGGCGCCGTCCGGCACCTCGACGATGTTCGCGGCGATCAACAGCAAGGTCTCGGTCGACGATCTCCTGCATGGCGCGATCATCCCGAGCGGCAACGACGCCTGCATCGCGCTCGCCGAAGGCATTGCCGGCAACGAGCATACCTTTGCGACCGATTTCATGACCAAGCGCGCCCGCGAGCTCGACATGACCAAGTCGACCTTCGGCAATTCCAACGGGCTGCCCGACCCGGCCAACAAGATGACGGTCCGGGAGCTCGCAACGCTGGCGCGCCACATCATCCTGACCTACCCGGACAGGTACAAGCTGTTCGGCGAGAAGGAATTCACCTGGAACAAGATCCGCCAGCAGAACCGCAATCCGCTGCTGAACGCGTTGCCCGGTGCCGACGGCCTGAAGACCGGCTACACCAAGGAAGGCGGCTACGGCATGGTCGGCTCGGCGGTGCAGAACGACACGCGGCTGATCGTCGTGGTCAACGGCCTCGAGGATTCCGAGGACCGCGCGACCGAAGCCAAGAAGATGCTGGAATGGGGGTTCCGCAGCTTCGAGACGCGGACCCTGATCGCGGCCAATCAGCCGGTCGGCTACGCGCGGGTGTTCGGCGGCGAGAGCCGCTCGGTCAAGCTCGTCAGCCCCGATCCGATCAAGGTGATGGTGTCGAAGAACGGCAACGACAAGCTGCTGGCACGCGTCATCTATAGCGGCCCGGTCAAGGCGCCGATCACCGCCGGCCAGAAGATCGGGGTGGTGCGGGTGTGGCGCGGCGCCAATGTCGCGATGGAGACTCCGGTCTTCGCAGCGGACGCCGTCGGCACGGGATCGACGATGCGTCGCGCGCTCGATGGCGCCCAGGAGCTGGTCATCGGCATGTTCCGCGCAGGGGTCGAGAAGCTCTGACATGGCGGAAGCAGCAGTCCAACGGCCGAGCTTGCGCGGTCGCTTCATCACCTTTGAGGGCGGCGAGGGGTCGGGCAAATCGACCCAGATCCGCAAGCTTGCCGAACGGCTCGATGCCGCCAAGCTGCGCGCGATCGTGACCCGCGAGCCCGGCGGCTCGCCGGGGGCGGAGATCATCCGTCACCTGGTGCTGTCGGGGATGGGCAAGCTGCTCGGGCCGGAGGCCGAGACGCTGCTGTTCGCTGCCGCGCGCGACGACCATGTCCGCACCGTGATCCTGCCGGCGCTCAACCAGGGCATCTGGGTGCTGTGCGACCGCTTCTTCGATTCCACGCGTGCCTATCAGGGCCAGCTCGGACAGGTGTCGCCCGAACTCGTCAATGCCTTGCAGCGCGTGACCATCGGCGATCTCAAGCCCGATCTAACCTTCATCCTCGATGTGCCGGTCGAGGTCGGACTGCAACGCGCCGCCGCGCGACGCGGCAACGCCACCGCCGATCGCTTCGAGGCCGAAGGCATCAAGTTCCATCAGGACTTGCGTGACGCGTACCGCCGGATCGCGGCCGAAGATCCGGAGCGCTGCGTCCTGATCGACGCTACGGCCGATCCGGACACGGTCACGGCCAGGATATGGGCCGCGCTGCGCGAACATCTGCGCGCAACGCTTGCGGCGGACAGCATCGCATGAGCGCGCGTAAGGTCGAACAGGAGAGCGCCGCCCGCCATCCGCGCGAAACGCCGGATTTGTTCGGGCAGCGCGAGGCGGAGACCGCGCTGCTCGATGCCTATCGCAGCGGACGAATTCCGCACGCCTGGCTGATCGGCGGCGCGCAAGGCATCGGCAAGGCGACGCTGGCCTACCGCATGGCGCGGTTCGTGCTGGCGTTTCGCAATCCGAAATCGTCCCAGGTTCAGCAGGCGCCGACGCTGCGGGTCGATCCGGCCGACCCCGTAGCGCGGCAGGTCGCGGCAGGCGCTCATGGCGGGCTCCTTGTGCTCGAGCGCGGCCTTAACGATCGCGGCGTGATGCGGACCGTCATCACGGTCGATGAGACACGCGAGACCATCTCGTTCTTCGGCTCGACGGCTGCGGTCGACGGCTGGCGCGTCTGCATCGTCGATACCGTCGACGAGCTCAATCCCAACGCCGCGAACGCGCTGCTGAAGATCCTCGAGGAGCCGCCACAGCAGTCGCTGTTCCTCCTGGTCAGCCACGCACCGTCACGGGTGCTGCCGACCATTCTGTCCCGCTGCCGCAAATTGCTGCTGCGGCCGCTGGAGCCGGACGATGTGGTGCGCGCGGCCGCGGCCGCTACCGATATCGATGCCGACGATCCGGCGCTGGCGGAAGCCGCCGCGGCATCCGAAGGCAGCGTCGGGCGGGCGCTGTCGCTGCTCGGCGGCGATGCGCTGAAACTGCAGCAACGCACGGCCGCGCTGCTCGCGACGCTTCCGAGCGTCGATCCGCGTGAGCTGCATGCGCTGGGCGAAGCGCTCGGCACCAGCGACCGCGTCGCGCTCGCCGCTTTCATCGACGGCATCGATCGCTGGATGAGCGAGCGCATGCGCACGGGCGATGCCAATGCCAATCTGCCGCGCCTTGCACGGCTGGCGGAGGTATGGGAAAAGATCGTCCGCGCCGCGCGCGATACCGAAGCCTACAATCTGGAGCGCAAGCCGCTGGTTTTCTCGGTGTTTTCGATGCTCGCAGACGCGACCCGATAGACACCGCGTCTGACAACACATCCGTCTGACAACACTCCCGACAATCTCGTTTCGATCTGCAAAGGATTCCGTGGTGGCGACCGCTAAGAAGACATCGTCGAAAAAAGCCAAGAAGACGAAGAAGGCATCGCCCGCTCGCGCGACCAGCAAAGCCACGGCGAAGTCGCGGGCGGCCAAAAAGGCCGGGCGCGTCGTCAGGAGAGCAAAGAAGGCCGCCAAGTCCAAGTCCAAGACCGGAGCCAAGGGCGCCAGGAAATCGGCGGCGAAGAAGGTCGTCAAGAAGGCTGCGAAGAAGACGGCCAAGAGCACGGCCAAAAAGGCTACTGCGAAGACCACCAAGGCTCCGCCGAAGCAGGCGGCCGCAGCAGCCGTCGCGCCGGCGGCAAAGAAGCCCGCGGCTTCGAAGCCTCCGGCTGCCGAGAAGGCGCCGAGACCGGCAAAGGTTCGCGCTCTGAAGCAGCCCAAACCCGCAGCGGCGGCTCCTGCGGCCGCTTCCGTCCCGGTGCCCGCCGCGGACCGCGGCAACGTCTTCTACATCACGACCGCGATCGCTTATCCGAACGGGCAGCCGCATATCGGCCACGCCTATGAGGCGATCGCCACCGATGCGCTGGCGCGCTTTCAGCGGCTCGACGGCAAGGATGTGTTCTTCCTGACTGGCACCGACGAGCACGGCCTGAAGATGATCCAGACCGCGCAGAACGAAGGCATGACGCCGTTCGATCTCGCAACCCGCAACGCCGCGCGCTTCAAGGAGATGGACGAGCGTCTCAACGTCTCGTTCGACCGCTTCATTCGCACCTCGGAGCCTGCGCATCACGAGTCGGTGCAGGCGATCTGGCGCGGTATGCAGGACAATGGCGACATCTATATCGACACCTATGCCGGCTGGTACTCGGTGCGCGACGAGGCCTATTACGCCGAGGAGGAGACCGTCGTCGGCGAGGACAATGTCCGCCGCGGCCCGCAGGGCACGCCGGTCGAATGGGTCGAGGAGAAGAGCTATTTCTTCAAGCTGTCGGCCTACCAGGACAAGCTGCTGCACCTCTATGAGAGCCAGCCCGATTTCATCGGCCCGGAGTCGCGCCGCAACGAGGTGATGAGTTTCGTGCGCGGCGGGCTCAAGGACCTCTCGATCTCGCGCACCACGTTCGACTGGGGCGTCAAGGTCCCGGACGATCCCGAGCATGTGATGTATGTCTGGGTCGACGCGCTGACCAACTACATCACCGGCGTCGGCTATCCCGATGAGAACGACAGGCATTGGCGCTACTGGCCGGCCGACGTGCACATCATCGGCAAGGACATCATCCGCTTCCACGCCGTGTACTGGCCGGCCTTCCTGATGTCGGCGGGCATTCCCGTACAGAAGCGGGTCTATGCGCACGGCTTCCTGTTCAACAGGGGCGAGAAGATGTCGAAGTCGGTCGGCAACGTGGTCGACCCCTTCAATCTCGCCGAGCAGTACGGCGTCGACCAGATGCGCTACTTCTTCCTGCGCGAAGTGCCGTTCGGCCAGGACGGCAACTACAACCACGAGGCCATCGTCGCGCGCATCAACGCCGACCTTGCCAATGATTTCGGCAATCTGGCGCAGCGCTCACTGTCGATGATCGCTAAACAACTCGGCGGCGTGCTGCCGGAGCCCGGCGAATTCAGCGACAACGACAAGGCGATTCTGGCGCAGGCCGACGCCATGCTGGAGACGTCGCGGACCGCGATGGCGACGCAGCAGATCCATCAATGGCTCAACACGGTCTGGGCCGTGGTCGCCGAGGCCAACCGTTATTTTGCCGGCGAAGCGCCGTGGGCGCTGGCGAAGACTGATCCCGCGCGCCAGAAGACGGTGCTGTATGTCACCGCCGAAGTCGTGCGCCAGATCGCGATCATGGCGCAGGCCGTGATGCCGGAGTCCTGCGCCAAGATGCTCGACAGCCTCGGTATCACTGCTGACGCCCGCAGCTTTGCCGCGGCCGCCGAGCGGATCAGGCCGGGCACGGTTCTGCCGGCGCCTGTTGGCGTATTCCCGCGCTATGTGGAACCGAAGACCGAGTGAGCGGTTCGAAATTCATGCTGGTCGACAGTCATTGCCATCTGGATTTTCCCGACTTTGCCGACGATCTCGACGGGATCGTCGGGCGCGCCGAGGCGGCCGGCATCGGCCGCATGGTCACGATCTCGACCCGCGTGAGGCGGCTCGGCGGGCTGCTCGCGATCGCGGAGCGCTTTCCCGACGTCTACTGCTCGGTCGGCACCCATCCGCATCATGCTGATGAAGAGGACGGCATCCCGGCCAGCGAACTGATCGAGCTGACGAAGCATCCGAAGGTCGTGGCGCTCGGCGAGGCGGGGCTCGACTATTTCTACGAGCACGGTTCGCGCGAGGCCCAGGAGCGCGGCTTTCGCGCGCACATCGCGGCGGCGCGCGAAACCGGCCTGCCGCTGGTCATCCATACCAGGGAGGCCGACGAGGATTGCGGCCGCATCCTGGAGGACGAGGTCGCGAAGGGCCCGTTCAAGGCGGTTCTGCACTGCTACACCGGCGGGCGCGAGCTCGCGATGAGGGCGATCGCGCTCGGGCTGTCGATCTCGTTCACGGGCATCCTGACCTTCAAGAAGTCGGACGCGCTGCGCGCGCTGGCAGCCGAGCTGCCGGCCGACCGCATCATGGTCGAGACCGACGCGCCGTATCTTGCGCCCGGCAAATTCCGCGGCAAGCGCAACGAGCCGTCCTATGTCGTCGAGGTCGCCAGGGTGCTCGCCGAAACGCGCGGCGTTTCCCTGGAGGAGATCTCGCGGCAGACCACCGAAAACTTCTTCCGGCTGTTCTCCAAGGTGCCGGCGCCGAAGGTTGCTGCATGACGCTGACACTGACCATTCTGGGCTGCGGCTCGTCCGCCGGCGTGCCGCGCCCTGCACTCGGCTGGGGCGCCTGCGATCCCAGCAATCCCAAGAACCGCCGTCGCCGCTGCTCGATCATGGCCGAGCGCACCATGGAGCACGGCACCACGCGGGTCGTAATCGACACTTCGCCCGATCTGCGCGAGCAGCTGATCGACAGCAATGTCGAGCACATCGACGCGGTGTTCCTGACGCATGAGCATGCCGACCAGACCCACGGCATCGACGATTTACGCTCGGTCGTGCTGCACCAGCGCCGCCGCATCCCGGTCTACTTCAACCAGTCGACCGCCAAGGACATGATGGCGCGGTTCTCCTATTGCTTCATCTCGCCGGAAGGCAGCGACTATCCGCCGATCCTGACGCGGCATTCGATCGAGGCCGGCGAGAGCCATACGGTCCAGGGGAAGGGCGGTCCGCTGAAGCTCGAGGCCTTCCTGGTTCATCATGGCAAGATCCCGGCGCTCGGCTACCGCATCGGCGGCGCCGCCTACACGCCCGATCTGCACGACATCCCCCAGGAGAGCTGGCCGACGCTCGAAGGTCTCGATCTCTGGATTGTCGACGGACTTCGCTATGCGCAGCATCCCAGCCATTTCAGCGTTGCGGACGCGCTGTCGTGGATCGAGCGCTTCAAGCCGAAGCGCGCGATCATCACCAACATGCATTCCGACCTCGACTACGAGGTGCTGCGGCAGAGCCTGCCGGCCGACGTCATCCCGGCCCATGACGGCATGCGGCTGACGCTCGACCGGGCAGGCTGAAGGCTCAGGCCGAGATCGCCTTGGCCGATCCGACCTGGTTGCGCAGCAGGAATTTCTGGATCTTGCCGGTCGAGGTCTTCGGGATCACGCCGAACACCACGGATTTCGGCGTCTTGAACCCCGACATGTGCTCGCGGCAATAGGCGATGATGTCGGCCTCGGTCGCCTTGGCGCCGTCCTTCAGCTCGATGAAGGCGCAGGGCACTTCACCCCATTTCGGGTCGGGCTTTGCCACGACCGCCGCAAACAGCACGGCCGGGTGCTTGTAGAGGATGTCCTCGACCTCGACGGAGGAGACGTTCTCGCCGCCGGAGATGATGATGTCCTTGGAGCGGTCCTTGATGATGACGTAACCGTGCTCGTCGAGCACGCCGAGATCGCCGGTGTGAAACCAGCCGCCGGCAAAGGCTTCCTGCGTCGCCTTCGCGTTCTTCAGATAGCCCTTCATCACGATGTTGCCGCGGAACATGACCTCGCCGATGGTCTCGCCGTCGCGCGGCACCTCGCGCATGGTCTCGGGATCGAGCACCGTGACGCCTTCCTGCAGCGGGTAGGACACGCCCTGACGCCGCTTCAGCTGCGCGCGCGCATCAGCGGACAGTTCGTCCCAGCCCGGCTGCTCGGCGCAGACCGAGGCGGGGCCATAGACCTCGGTCAGCCCGTAGACATGGGTCAGCTTGATGCCGATGCGCTCGCCGCCCTCGAGGACGGCAACCGGCGGCGCGGCGCCCGCGATCAGGCCGACAACGGGCTTTGCCTTGCCGGCCTTCGGCGCATCGGGCGCGTTGATCAACGTGTTGTAGACGATCGGCGCGCCGCACATGTGGGTGACCCCGTGCCTCGGGATCAGTTCGAAGATCTTGGCCGGGTCGACCTTGCGCAGGCAGACATTGACGCCGGCCGCCGCCGCGATCGTCCAGGGGAAGCACCAGCCGTTGCAATGAAACATCGGCAGCGTCCAGAGATAGACCGGATGCTGGCCGAGATTGCCGGCGAGGATGTTGCTGACGGCGTTGAGATAGGCGCCGCGGTGATGGGTCACGACGCCCTTGGGATTGCCCGTCGTGCCCGACGTGTAGCTCAGCGCGATCGCATCCCATTCGTCGGCCGGCGGCCGTTCCACGAAGCCGGGATCGCCCGCCGCGACCGCCGCCTCATACTCGATCTCGCCGATCCGCTTGCCGCCGCCGAACGCCGCGTCATCGACGTCGATCACGAACGGCTTTGCGCCCTTCATCAGGGTCAAGGCTTCCGCGATCACGCCGGAGAATTCGGGATCGACCAGAATGATCTTTGCGCCGCCATGCTCAAGCTGGAACGCGATCGACGCCGCGTCGAGGCGAATGTTGAGCGCGTTGAGCACCGCGCCGGTCATCGGCACGGCGAAGTGCAATTCGTTCATCGCCGGGATGTTCGGCAGCATCGCCGCGACCGTGTCGCCATGCCCGATGCCATGGCCCGCGAGATAGGACGCAAAGCGCCTGCAGCGCTCGTAGGTCTCTTTCCAGGTGAAGCTGCGGCCCTCATAGACCGCGCTGAGATGGTCGGGATAGACGGCGGCCGAGCGCGCCAGGAAGCTCAGCGGCGAGAGCGGCACGTAGTTGGCCGGCGTCTTGTCCAACCCGATCGAGTACTGGTTCTGAGCTGCACTCATGGCTCTATCCCATCCGCAAGGTGCTTTACAGGAAGCCGATCGATATCCAGGGGAAGATGGCGACGATGATCAGGCCGATCAACAGCGCCAGCATGTAACCCCAGATCGGCCGGATACCCTCGGCCGGATCGACGCGCCCGATGGCGCAGGCGGCATAATAGCCGACTCCGAACGGCGGCGCGAACAGGCCGATGCCCATCGCCAGGATGATGATCATGGCGTAGTGCACCTCGTGGACGCCGACCTGGTGCGCGATCGGAAACAGCAGCGGCCCGAACAGCACGATCGCCGGGATGCCCTCGAGCACGCTGCCGAGGATCACGAAGGCCAGGATCGAGACCGCGATAAAGGTCGCCGAACCGCCCGGCAGCCCGGTCATCGCCGCCGCCAGCGCCCGCGAGAAGCCGGACTGGGTCAGGCCCCAGGCCATGCCGGTCGCGGTACCGATGATGAACAAGATCGCCCCCGACAGGCACGCCGTGTCGATCAGCATCGGCAGCAGTCGCCGCCAGTTGAACTTGCGGTAGATCAAGAGGCCGATGACGAAGGCGTAAACGATGCCGATGGTCGACACTTCGGTGGCGGTGGCGATGCCTTCGACCACGGCGTAGCGGATCACGAAGGGCAGGGCCAATGCGGGCAGGGCGAACACAAACGCCTTGCCAATCTCGCTGCCGGTGGCGCGCTGGACGTGGCTGCGGTCTTCGCCGCGGTAGCGCCACCACACCAGCCCCGACAGCGTGATCGCCAGCACCACGCCCGGCAGCAGGCCGCCGGTGAACAGCGCCGAGATCGAGACGCCGGTCACCGAGCCGATCGTGATCAGCACGAGGCTCGGCGGAATGGTTTCGGTCTGCGCGCCGGTGGCGGCGAGCAGGGCGACCAGATCGCCCGGCTTGGCGCCGCGCTGCTTCATTTCCGGGAACAGCACGGGCGCGACCGCGGCCATGTCGGCAGCCTTCGATCCGGAGATGCCGGAGACCAGATACATGGCGCCGACCAGCACGTAATGCAGGCCGCCGCGGACATGGCCGAGCAGGCTCGCCAGGAACGCGACCATGGCCCGCGCCATGCCGGTCATCTCGATCAGGAGGCCGAGGAAGACGAACAGCGGCACCGACAGCAGGATCAGGTGGCTCATGCCCTCGTCCATCCGGCCGACCAGCACCATCAGCGGCGTTCGGGTGGTCAGCGCCAGATAGCCGAAGATCGCCATGCCGAAGGCAAAGCCGATCGGCACGCCGGCGAACACGCAGAAGCCGACCACGCCGACGAAGAAGATGACCAGATTGAGGTTGCCGAGCGGCCGCAGCATCGGCTGCGCCAGCCAGAACGCGCCGATCAGCGCAGCCACGGTCAGCGCGGCCAGCAGGAAGGTCTTGAAATCGCCGACCCGGGCCAGCCGCAGCAGCGCGAACAGCGCCATCAGGCAGGTGCCGACCGGCAGCGCGGCCGCGCGCCAGGTGTTGGATATCTGCAGCGCCGGCGTCGTGATGAAGCTTTCCTCATAGGCGTATTCATAGGCCGGCCGCACGATCAGGATCAGGAACGCCAGCGCGGCGCAGGTCGCGACGACGTCGAGATAGGCCCACAGCCGCGGTCCCGCGCTTGCGACCAGCGCCGTCATCCGCATGTGCTCGCCGCGGCGGAACGCCACCGCCGAGCCCAGCATCGCGAGCCACAGGAACAGGATCGATGCCAGTTCGTCGGACCAGATCAGCGGCGCATGGAGCACGTAACGCGACACCACGCCGGCGAACAGGATCACGACCTCGGCGACGACAAGGATCGCCGCCGGGATTTCGACCAGCATCCCGAGCGCCGCGTCGATGGAGCCGAGAACGGAGCGGCGGCGAGGGGGCTGCGACGCCGCCTCGCCGGCCACGGCCGGCGTCATCTCGACATGAGCCATAGCAAATCTCCCGCTGGCAAGCGCCTCCTGCTTTGATCGATCAGGACAGTTTGCCGACGGACTTCTCGAGCAGATCCCAGGCCTTCTCGCCGTACTTGCCCTTCCACTCGGCGTAGAAACCGGCGGCGCGGAGCTTGTCGCGGAACGGCCCGACCTCGGGCTGGTTGAAGACGAGCCCCTTGCCCGTGAGCTCCTGCTTCACGGTGGCGTTCAGCTTCTCGGTATCCTCACGCTCCTTGACGGCCGCCGCGTTGACGTTCTTGGCGACGATGGTCTTGATATCGTCCGGCAGCGCCGCCCAGGCCCGGCGGTTCATCAGGAACCAGAAGCCGTCCCACATGTGGTTGGTCATCGAGCAGTATTTCTGCACCTCGTAGAGCTTCGCTGCCGAGATCAGCGCCAACGGGTTTTCCTGGCCTTCGACGATCTTGGTCTGCAGCGCCGAATAGACCTCGCTGAAATTGATCGAGGCGGGCGATGCATCGAACGCCTTGAACATCGAGGTCCATAGTGGCGACACCGGCACGCGAATCTTGAAGCCCTTGAGATCGTCGGGACCGGTGATCGGCTTGGTTGACGACGTGGTCTGGCGGAAGCCGTTGTCCCAGATCTTCTCCATGACCTCGAGGCCGGCCTTGTTGATCTCGCCGCGCACATAGGCGCCGAGATCGCCGTCCATGGCCTTCCAGACCGTGGGATAGTCCGGGAATGCGAAGCCGATGCCATTGATCGAGGCGGCCGGCACCAGGGTCGCCAGGATCAGGCCGGACAGCGTGAAGAACTCGACGCCGCCGGAGCGCACCTGGCTCAGCATGTCGGTATCGGAACCGAGCTGGCTGTTCGGGAACACCTGCAGGTCAAACCGGCCGTTGGTCTCGGTCTTGATCGCCGCGGCCATCTCCCGGGCACGCGCCACGAACGGATGCGACTCCGGCAGATTGTTGGCGAACTTGTAAGAGAACTCGGCCGACTGGGCGCGCGCGACATAGGGCGCGCCAATCCCGCCGAGGACGGCGGAAGCGGCGGAAACCTTCAGCAGCGTGCGTCGTGAAAAGCTCATTGGTTGCTCCCTCAAGAGGCTTGTTGTTGTTCTGAGATGCCATCCTATACGGACCTGATGCCGCGGGGTCACCAGCGATCTCTGCACAGCTGGGGCTTATTGCAGCGTCCGTACGCGGCGGCAATATCGGCTTTCAGATGAGATGGGCGCGCGTGGATCGCTGCGGCATCAGCACCAGCCCGACGAACGGCTTGGACACACCATCACACACGCCAACTTGCGGACCGGTGCGAAGATTTCCCACTAAATATCTGATCTAATTGTAGATATATATATTCCATAATATACCTTATGCGAATTACGGATATATGGGCGTGGCCACGATTGCCCGCAGCTATCCCATTGCTCCGCTCGCCTTCGCCGCAAGGCCAAGAATCAGGAACCTTGGCACCGTCTGGTAGATGACGGCCCAGTCCTGCCTTCCAGCGGCTGAGCGATGCGCCGTATCCGCCAGGCACGCCTGCCTCGACTTGTGCGGTCCGGTCATCCCGATCGTCTCGCATGGTCAATCGCTGGCAGGACCAGAACGGCTGCCCCGCAGCTACCCATCCGCCAGCGTCAGCTCAGCCCCAGGAAGCAGGTATTGCCACCCCTGCTCCGATCGCCCTGATACCAGTACCTCGCTTCGGCGCGTTGTCGCTTCAGTCGTCGAGGGCCCACATCCGGAGGATGTCGGCCGTGGACGCCACCTCGATCTGGATGCTGAAGCGTTCGGCATAGAGCTGCAGCAGCGCGTCATGGCTTTGATCGGAAGAGCTGCATAGCGCGTCCTCGGCCACGATCACCCGATAGCCGATATCGATCGCGGCCAGCACGGTGGCGAGCACGCACACGTCGGTCTCGCCGCCCGACACGATCACCGTATCGATCCCGTGCGCATCCAGATGAGCCTGCAGGCGCCCATTGCCGAACGCGTTATAGATCGGCCGGTCGACGACGGCAGCCGGCGGCACACAGGCGGCGAGCGCCGGCACGAGCTCGATCAACTCCGGATCGAGCCGCTCGCGGGTCACGCATTCCCATTTCTCGTAATAAGCCCGCCAAATCCCTCGCGCGTCGTGCTTCGAGCGCGGCGGAATAAAGCGGGTGAATACGGTGCATTCAGGCGCATGCTGCGCCAGCTTGATGATGCGCGGCAGCACGCGGTCCATCCAGGGCGTCGCCCAGGGCGCCCCGGGTTCGAACAGCCGCTGCATGTCGATGCACAGGTGCGCCGCGCGCGGACCCGGCGGAGTGAGAAGCTGTCCCATCGCTCACTCCTGCGCGCGCCGGCCGGATGCCGTCACACGCAGGATCAGCCGCTCAGGCCGCGAAAGGCCCCGCCGAAGCGGGGCCCCTGACGTGGTCGCGTTCACCATTTCTGGCGGCCGTACCAGTCGTTCACTTCCTTGGCGGCTTGATCCTTGGCATAGCCGTAGCGCTGCTGCAGACGGCCCTCGAGCTGGTCCTGCTTGCCGTCGATCACATCGAGATCGTCGTCGGTGAGCTTGCCCCACTGCTCCTTGACCTTGCCCTTGACCTGCTTCCAATTGCCTTCAACACGATTCCAATCCATTGCGGTTCTCCCTTGAACGATGAGACCGACCAACGGGCCGGTCGAGGCTTCGTTCCGAAGCCGCGTTGCGGCAAGACTTCGCAATCAAGACTTCGCAATCCGACCAAGCTCGATCGTGACGCGCTTGAATGCGCGACAGCCGCGAATGCGCTTTGCCGCATCGATCAAGGATAGGAACTTGCTTTCCGCACTCGTGTTGGCACTCCGGACTATCCATCCAACACACGGAGCGACCAATGCCGGACAAGGATCTCAGCGCCCTCTTCCTCGATACCCTCAAGGACATTTATTACGCGGAAAAGCAGATCCTGAAGGCGTTGCCGCGGATGGCCAAGGCCGCCGAGTCCGACGATCTGCGTGCGGCCTTCGAGAAGCATCATGACGAGACCGAAGGACAGATCGAGCGGCTCGAGCAGATCTTCGACCTGATGGGCAAGCCGGCGCGCGGCAAGAAGTGCGACGCCATCGAGGGGATCATCGACGAGGGCAAGGAGATCATGGAGGAGTATGCCGACACGCCGGCGCTCGACGCGGGCCTGCTCTCGGCAGCCCAGGCCGTCGAGCATTACGAGATCGCTCGCTACGGCACCCTGAAAGCCTGGGCCAACCGGCTCAGCATGAAGGATGCGGTCAAGCTCATCGACCAGACCCTGGCCGAGGAAAAGAAGACGGATGAAGCGCTCACGAAGCTCGCCTTCAGCAGCATCAACGCCGAAGCGGCCTGACGAGACGGGCGATGAAGCGACGTCCGCTTAGTACACACGCTCGCATTTGCTGGTAGATTATACGCCGATTCAGCATCCGAGAGCCCAATGGCCCGACGCACCGGCAGCGCCGATCTTCCGCTCCATGGTGGCCGCGTGCCGCCATGGCTGGCGACGCGCATGGCGATGCTGGGCGGCATCATCACCCAGGCCATCGTCCACCATTACGGCCGCGACGCCTTTTTGCAGCGACTGTCGCATCCGTTCTGGTTCCAGTCGTTCGGTGCCGTGATGGGTATGGACTGGCACTCGTCCGGCATCACCACCAGCGTCATCGGCGCGCTGAAGCGAGGTCTGGCGCCGCTGCAAGGCGAGCTCGGAATCCATGTCTGCGGCGGGCGCGGCAAGCATTCGCGCCGCACGCCCGATGAACTGTCCGCCCTCGGCGACCGCGTCGGATTCGACGGTGCCGCCCTGACCCGCGCGAGCCGGCTGGTGGCCAAGGTCGACAGCGCCGCGGTGCAGGACGGCTTCGAGCTCTACCTGCACGGTTTCTTTGTCACCGACGACGGCAAATGGACTGTCGTCCAGCAAGGCATGAACGGCGACAAGCGACAGGCCCGCCGCTATCACTGGCACTCCGAGGGCCTGCGCAGCTTCGTCGACGAGCCGCACAGCGCGATCGACGGCCCGGCGCAGGGCGAGATCGTCAATCTCACCGATCACCGCGCCGAACGCTCGCGCCAGGCGCAGCTCGATCTGCTCGCTGCGCTTGGGCCGGACGGCATCACGCGCGAATATGCCGAGCTGACGCAGAGCGTGACCGCGCAACCGGATCTCCTGCACCTGATCATGCCCGCGCATCACGACGTGCGCTCGAGCGACGTGTTCGTCCGCCGCCTGCACGGCACCTTGGCCGCGGCTGTCGATCGCGGGCCGCTGGATTTTCCCGAACTGCTGCTGACGCCCGGCGTCGGCGCCCGCACGGTGCAGTCGCTCGCGATGGTCGCCGAGGTCGTTCACGGGACGCCCTACCGCTTCCGCGATCCGGCGCGCTTCTCGCTCGCCCATGGCGGCAAGGACCGTCATCCCTTCCCGGTGCCGATCAAGGTCTATGACGAGACCATCCGCGTGCTGAAGTCGGCCGTGCAGCAGGCAAAGCTCGGCCGCGGCGAGGAGATGCAGGCCTTGAAGCGGCTCGATGATCAGGCCCGCAGGTTGGAACGAACCGCCACCGGCCCCTCCTTCGAGGCGTTTGTCGCGAACGAGCGCGCCCATTCGCCCGCACTCGACGGCCGCTCGGTGTTCGGCTGGGAAGCCGACCTTGCCGAGCGCAACGGGATCACCAAGCCCTAGTAGCACCGCGGCCGGCCGGCCGCCGACGCTTCGTTCCCGGAGGACACCTGCGACCTGGCCGCGGCGACAATGTTAGGAACGCCGTTCCGGGCGGCATCGTTAGGCCGTTGACGCAACCAGCCAAATGGAGAGGCTATCATGAAGGTTTGCGACGCGATGACACCTGACGTCCAGCTGTGCACCCCCGACGATACGCTCCGCGACGCCGCGGAAGCGATGGCAGCGCTCGGTGTCGGCCTGCTGCCGGTTGCCGATAGCGAGCGCCTGGTCGGCATGATCACGGACCGCGACATCGCGCTTCGTGGCATCGGAATGGGTCGCGGCCCCGACTCGCGGGTCGGCGACGTCATGACGGCCGAGGTGAAGTATTGCTTCGAAGATCAGGAGCTCGAGGACATCGCGCAGAACATGGGTGCGATCCAGGTTCGGCGCTTGCCGGTGCTGAGCCGGGACAAGCGCCTGGTCGGAATCATCGCCCTCGGGGATATCGCCCTGATCCAGGCCAGCGATGGTACGGGCATGGCGCTCAGCCAGATCTCACGCCCGACCACCCAACACGCGCAACTCTAGACTTACACGGCTCCGCTTCGTGGCCCAGGCTCGCAAAAGCCCAGCTCGCGAAGCGGAGCGTCAGGTGCGCCAATGGCCGACTATATACCGTGGATCGTGATTGCCGCCGGGGTCATCGCCCTGATCGTCACGGCGCTGCTCTGGCGCGCCCACTACGTCAGCTCCGATTGACCGAACGGGGAGCCCGCGCCGTCAGGCCGCCATTTTGCGGCAGGATTCCGCACACGCACGGCACATCGCCACGCATTCGTCCATGCCGCCGACGCGCTCGCAATCCTCGGCGCATTCACCGCAGATCTCCGCGCATTCCCGGCAGGTGTGCCTGTGGTGCGGGGTGTTGATCAGCATGAAATGGGCCGCCGTCCGGCACATTTCCGCACAAGCCATCATCAATCGGAAATGCGCCGGCTCGACATGCTTGCCGCCGGTGACGAGACAATGGTTCATGGCCGTGCCGAGGCAGGTCCTATAGCAGGACAGACAGGTCTCGACGCATCGATTCATTTCCTCAGAAAATGCCATGTCGATACCTCACGCCTGCGCCAGCAGCTGGCGCAGGTAGCAGAGCCCGTCAAGGGTCAGCTTCGACTCGCGGACCTCGCCCTGCGCGATCTCGGCCTCGAGGAAGGTCTCGAGCTCGGGAAGCGCGCGGTCGAACCTGTCCGTGATGCCCATCAGCTCGCAGGTTTGCTTGATCCGCTCGATCGGTTTTTCCAGCACGTTGATCTCAACCATTTTTGCATAAGCCCGGGTCATGCCGTTGGTTCCTATGCTCATTGCCGGATGCGCTGCTGCGGGGTCTGCGCCGGCTACGACGCCCTGCCGACCGTGTCGGCCATGGTTGCGCCACGCGCTCCGAGCGGCTTGCGGTGGCCCTCGGTCGAATCGAGCATGGTCTGATGCTCGATCTCTGAATTCAGCTCTGCCCCGCACAGCACGATGATGGCGGACATCCACATCCACGTCATCAGACCGATGGCCGCCCCCAGCGAGCCATAGGTCGCGTTGTAATCGCCGAAGTTCGCCAGATACCAGGAGAGCAGCACCGAACCGGCCAGCCACAGCACGGCCGCCGCAACGGCGCCGACGCTGAGCCACTGCCAGCGCGGCCTGGTTCGGCTCGGGCCATAGCGGTACAGCACCGCGAGCGCGGTGAGGAGCAGGAGCACCAGGATCGGCCACCGTCCGAACCGGACGACGAGCTCGGCCGTCGTGCCCAGTCCGACCTGCTGCAGCAAAAGCGGGACGACGACCACCGCTCCGACCATCAACATGATGGAAATCAGCCCGGCGATCGTGAACGAGAGGGACATCAGATTGAGTTTGACGAAGCTACGCTTTTCCTTCTCGTCATAGACGACGTTGAGCGCATCGAAGATCGCCTTCATGCCGGCATTGGCGCTCCAGATCGCGATCAGCAGGCCGGCGGCAAAGGTCAGGCCGAGCGTCGAGGTCCCCTTCGCGAGCACGCGGGCGATCTGGTCCTGGACGATCGCAAACGAGCCTTCCGGCAGCATCAGAGCCAGGCTCTGCAGGTTCGATGAGATCGTGGACGGATCGGCGAACAGGCCGTAGCTCGAGACCAGCGCGGTGATCGCCGGGAAGATCGCGAGCAAGCCGTAGAACACGACGCCGGCCGCGGTGGCCAGCAGGCGGTCCTCGTCGATCTGCTGATAGGTCCGCAGCAGAATGTCCTTCCAGCCGGCAGCCGGAATCTCGAGCGGCGTGTCAGCGAGCCGTCCACGATCCCGGGTTTCGGCCAGCACGGGTTCGACGCCCTGCTCCCGAGCGGACCGCCGCTCCGATCGGGACATCTGGCGAGAGATCGCCAGGGTCGCCAGAGCCGTTGCACCGGCGAGCATCAGGTCGTTCGTCCAATTGCGCGGCGCCATCGCTAGTCCTGGATCGCGTCGCGCTGACGCCGGGCGCGCGATGCAGCAAACCAGCCGACAAGCATGATTGCAGCCCCGGCGGCCAGCGCGCGGGTGGTGGGATCTACGCTCGCCCCTGCTCCCGTCCGGGTGGTGCCGATCAGCCGCGCGGCGACGGGCACTGCGATCGCGCGCTTGAGCATGTCGGCCTGTCGGCCGGGGCGCGGCACGGCCGGCGCAGGACGCGCGAGCAGCACGCGGCCCATGATCAACCCCACGATCCCGAGGAGGACAAAGACGCCCCCGATCGCGGCATATGCGATCCAGATGCCGTAGTGCACTTCAAGGGCGTGGAAAGCCGCGCCAACCCCGATCCCGATCGCGATCAGAAGCGAGACCGCACCTGCCAGCATGAAGCTGCATGCAAGTGCGTAGCCGGTCACCAGGCGCCCCAGCCATTGCCGCAAATCCGCAAGGTAGGAGCGGAAGATCAGGCTCAGCGAAGACGGCCAGGTGTTGACGCGCATGACGAGGTCCGTAGCAAGTTGGCACCCGACAACCCGGCAGGAAGATCGACGTTCCTCCCCGGCAACGCGCGACAGTTCGCGCCCTGCGGGACAGCGCGGACCGAGTGCTAACTGACCGGAGGGAGATTTGCGCGTGGTGGCATGGAGCTCGGGAATGGCTTCGCGACCAAGAGCGTCGCGCGTTCGTCGGTTTCGAGCGCGATCTTCTGGGCAAGCATCACGTCGCCCGCCGCCAGCGAGCCGACGGGCCGGAAGCACCAGCCCAGCACGATGCGGCCGCCGCCGTCCATCTCATAGACGTTGGTCGAGGTGCCGTAGCAAATCCGGTATCGCTTGCCGGACTCCGAGCCGATAACGTCGAAGCGCTTATACTTTTCGAACTGCGCCCGCTGCTCGGGTGACAGCCACGCGGACAGCAGCGCAAGTCCGCGCGCCTCGATTCGTTCATACGCCTTCCAGCGATCCCAGATCGCGGCCAGCGTCGCACCCAGCGTGCTGGCGGCGCGCCGGAGCACGGACCGCAGGGACATCTCGCGCAGACGGGCGAGCATGGCGTCAGCCGCCGACCAGCCTCGGATAGAACAGGGTTTCCTCGGCGGTCGGATCGAGCGCGCGGACCAACTTCGCCTCTCCGGTCGCTTGCCGGATTGCGGCGATGTAGCCATCCGACGTGAGCTGGGTGAAGCGAGCATTCGCCCAGGCCAGCTGCTCACTGTTGTCGGGATCGAACTGCTGCCTCGTGTCGCCGGAGTGATCCATCACCAAGATCGTTGCCATCATCGTCTCCCTTGAAGGACATTCACACCTGCATCAGACAATCGGCACGGCCGTCGTCGGCCTGCCGCCCATCCACTCCGGCAGCGCGGCGCCGTCGCGGTGACGGCCGCCCGCGCCGGCCGAGGCCCACGCGGCGACCGCACCGAACAGCAGCGCCGCCGCAACCGAGAACGCCAAAATCACCGCGCTGCGCCGCGACCGCTGGATGGCGGTCCTGGCATCGCCCATCACGCTGTCGACGCGCTTCTCCGCCTCCGCCGCAGGCAGACCGGTCGCGGCCGCGACCTGCTGGATCAGATAGCTGCGATCGTCGGCGCTGACGCCGCTGCGGCCGGAGCTCGTCAGCAGGATGCGGCCCGCCTCCGCCCGCTCATAGCCGATATCGATATTGGCCGGACGCCGCTGCGACCGGTACAGGCGGTCGAGCTCGGCGCTCAGCAACGGCTCCGCGGCCGTCGCAGATGGCCGGTTCTGGACCACCGGGCGCGCGGTCGACAGCCCAACCAGCGCGACGATCGTAGCACCCAGGATGACGGCAAGCGCCCAGGCGGTCAGTCCGTGAAGCCCGTCGCGGCTGTCGATCTCGTCGGATGGCGTCGCGCCGATCACGCGCTGCGCCCGGCCGGCGATGTAGCCGCCGACGCCGAAGCTCACCAGCGCCTGCAGGATCAAATACAGCCCCGACAGCAACGCGAGCGCAGCCGATGCATCGCGCCATGACGGCGAGCTTGAACTGACACCCAATCCGACCGCCGCGCCGAAGCCGATCAGGATCACCGACAGCGCCGCCGCTGCCAACGCGCCGGCAATGACCGGGCTCCATTGCAGCCGAAGCCCGGTCCTGTTGGCGGCGGACACAGCAAGCCCTCGCTCGTTATCCATGACGCGCCTACCGCAGCCCGAAGAACGACAATATCGCCAAAATGACCACAATCAGTCCGACCAGATAAATCAGCTGGTTCATGCAAACCTCCTCCGTCCATCTCGTCCTGACAATCTGGTGGAGAAGCCAAGGTTCCTACGGGGACGAACCGGCACGATGCAGCAAGCCAATAACGCGATGCAGTAAGCCAATAAAAAGGGCCCCGCCGAAGCGAGGCCCTCATTGGTCGTCGCGATCTGCTTATCGCGACGCGCGACCAGCACCGTTAGTCGTCGTCCCAGTCATGACCACGGATCACGAAGCCGCGGTCGCGGTAGTAGTCGCGATGATGGTTGTACCAGCCGTGGTGCCAGCCCCGGTCATGCCGGTATACGTCGACGCGCGGGCCACCATAATATCGATCGCCGTAGTAGCCGTGGTCGCGGCCGACATAGATGCCCACACCCTGCGCGCTCGCAACGGTCGGTGCCGCTATCGAGAGTGCCGCAACCGCGGCAAGAGTGTAAGTAAGCTTCGTCATGGCATCCTCCTTTCTAGTACGCCGTGATAACGACCGTCGTCCGCGCATGTTGCAGGAACAGGATCGGAACTTTCCTGAACGTTCCTTCACCATCATGGCGGCTGGACGTGACCGGCGGACGAGATCGAGGAGCCCTCGACGCGCTCTGCTCGATCGCTGCGGCTCCGCTCCCACCTGTTCGACACAAGTGACCCCAGCTCAGGGGTGGAGAGCTGGGGTCGTAGCGGGGTTCTCCTGGTTGCGCTGACGGCCGGTCGGCGCGTCAGCTCGCGAGAGCATGCACGTCGCAGTCGGTTCCGGCACTAACGTCTGCAAATGTGCGACGCACAATTATGCCGCTGCGATTGCCCGATCTGACTGCTTAGCGCCACATGCTCGGGGCGGTGCGGAGCGCGGCCTGGCCCGCGATGCGCAGCTCATCGATTGACGAGCGTCCCTCGCGAATGGCCTGCAGCAATCCGGAAGCAACGTTGGTCCGCTTCGTCGTATCCGAGCGCGGCACGCCTCCGCAGACCTCGTCGAGCACCGCGCGAAGCACTGCCGCCGTCTCTCCATCGAGCATGATTGCCTCCCTGCCCTCGTGGATCGAACTGCATCGTAGCGCGAGACCGCGCGAGAGGAGTTCAAGTATGTTAACAGCCGTATCCAAATCTTGCGCGGCCGACCGTCGCGCTGTCTTCGTCGTGACAAATCACTGTCATGTTCAGATCGTCAGTGCGCTCTGCAAAATGACGCGCACCCGCGTCAGTCCCGCCGCGACATTTCAAGGATCGCGTCGGCGAATGCCTGCGGCGCCCCACGCGCCCGCCGCACCAGCATCCGTCGCGATTTCAGGAGGAGCAGCATAGAGCCGCCTTGCCGCGTCTCAGCCGCGCCGCTTGGTGTGCAGATAGTCGGCCGAAAACAGCGCCGTGTCCTTGAGCAGCTTCAGGTCGTTGATCGTCAGCATGCGGTCGCGCAGCACGATCAGGCCGGAGGCGCGCAGCTCCTGCAGCGTCCTGTTGACATGGACCACCGACAGGCCGGTGGCATCGGCGAGATCCATCTGCGTGACCGGGAACAGGCAGGAATCGCCGTCGATCATTCCGATCGGCAGCAGGCGCTCGTAGAGTTCGCACAACAGATGCGCGACCCGCTCCAGCGCCACGCGCCGTCCGATGTTGACCGTCCATTCCCGCTGGATCGCGCTGCTTACCATGGTTTCGCACCACAGCGCCTCCTCCAGCGTACGGTCGCTCGCCAGCGGCTGCTCGAACGCCGGACGCTTGATGTCGGCGTAGGTGACCGGGGTCAGTGCGCCGATCGAATGATCCATCACCGACAGCAGATAGACGCAGGCGTCGCAGCTGTCGCCCGGCAGGACGAAATTGACGATCTGACGGCGGCCGTCCGCCAGCGTCTTGTAGCGGCAGAGCCAGCCCGACAGGATGATCCTGACGCTGTCGACCGGATCGCCTTCGGTGGCGAGGTCTTCGCCCGGGCGGGCGCGATGCAGCCCGTCCTGGATCGCCTGCTGCAGCAACGCGATCCCGCGTTCGGACAATTGCCGCATGGCGTTGAGCCGCCGGATTACCGGCTGCGCCAGATTTCCCTCGAGGATCGGGGGATGCATCTAGCTCCCCATGCTCGGCGTATGGATGGCTTGCGGGCTCATTGGTATCGCGATCGTGCAGCGGAGTCCCGACGGATTGAACTCGAGCGTGGTCTTGCCCTTGAACTCGAACGCCAGCGTTCGCTCCAGGAGATCGGACCCAAATCCCCTGCGGCGCGGCGGCGTGACCGCGGGTCCGCTGCGTTCGTGCCAGTCGAACACCAGTTGTCGCGGCTCGGCCGCATCATCGATGCGCCACGAGACGTCGATGCGCCCGGCGGTCTGGCCCAGCGCGCCATATTTCAAGGCGTTGGTTGCGAGCTCGTGGATCGCCAGCGCGAAGGTCTCCGCGGCCTTGGGCTGCAGGCGGATCCTGGGACCTTTGACCTTCAGTTGCTCGTCTTCCTTCGCGTTGTACGCAAGCAATTCCTCGACCACGAGATATTCGAGGTCGACGCCGCCCTCCGGATCGCGGGTCACCAGCGACTGGGTCCGCGCAAAGGCGTTGAGGCGTCCATCCAGATGCGACGCATAGTCCTCGACGCTCGCGCTGGTCTCGGCCGAGCGGCGCGCGATCGAGCGGACCACGCCCAGCGTGTTGCGGACGCGATGCTGCAGCTCGGCGAGCAGCAGCCGCTGCCGTTCCTCCGCCCGCGTGATCGCGGTGACGTCGATGAAGGTGATCACGACGCCGGCGATGAAATTGTCGATGCTGCGGTACGGCAGGATGCGCACGATATAGCGCGTGCCGCTGTCGGGCGCGGTCAACTCGCGCTCGGCGCTGGCCAGCGTCCGCAGCACGCGCCGCACATCGTCGTAGAGCTCCTCGATCGGGATGCGCGCCTTGATATGCGCGATCGGGCGGCCGACATCGGTCTCGACCAGATGCAGCAATTGCGTGATCGCCGGCGTAAAGTTCATCACCTTCAGATCGTTGTCCAGGAACACGGTGGCGATCTGGGTGCTCTCGAGGAAATTCTTCAGGTCGCTGGTGGCACGGGTCAATTCCTGCACGCGGTGCGCCAGCTCGCCGTTGACGGTGGTCAGCTCCTCATTGACCGACTGCAATTCCTCCCGCGAGGTCTCCAGTTCCTCGTTGGCGGATTGCAGTTCCTCATTGAGCGATTGATATTCCTCGTTGGAGGATTTCAATTCCTCGTTCGTACTCTCGAGCTCCTCGATCGTAGCTTGCAGCCGCTCGCGGGTGGCGCGCAGCTCGCTTTCCAGCCGCTCGACATGCTCGGTCCTGACCAGAATGTTGGGGTTGCCTTCGGCGGGCTCCGCCTGCCGGATCGGGCCATCCTTGAACAGGACGACGAAGTTGCGATGACCGGCAGGGCCGTCCTGGATCGGCTCGACCGTGATATCGACCAGCACACGATGCCCGTTGACGCCGAGTTGCACCTGCTCGGCATGGGCGGCCTCGTTGATTTCCGCGGCACGGCTGAGCGCGGTGCGCAGCTCCAGCCTGAGATCGCGATGCACGAGCTGCAGCAGATCGAGCGTCGCCGTGCCTGCGGTCGGCTCGATATAGCGGCCGGTGCGGCCGGAGAAATGCAGGATGTGAAAGTGGTCGTCGGTGATCACATAGGCCGGCGCATAGCGCTCGGCGATGCGCTGGGCGCGCCGCTCGAGGCCGACATCGTGGCCAACGGAGCGCACCGGCGGCACGTCGATCGCGGCCCGCCCGGTCGCCGTCGTGATCGGAAACTCCGGCGGCAGCCGCGTTCCGGTCTCGAGCCTCTTGAAGATGCGCGCGCGCCGGTCGACCGGCGCGAACAGCTTCGGATGTCGTGTGACGTTCTCGGAATTGCCGAGAAACAGGAAGCGGTCCGGCAACAGCGCGAAGTGGAACAGCGGGATGACGCGGTTCTGCAGCTCGCCATTGAGGTAGATCAGCAGATTGCGGCACGAGACCAGATCGAGCTTGGAGAACGGCGCGTCCTTGATGACATTGTGCTGCGAGAAGATGCACATCTCGCGCAGCTCCTTGACGACGCAGTAGGTGTCGCCTTCGCGGACGAACCAGCGCGCCAGCCGTTCCGGCGTCATATCGCTCTCGATGCTGGTGCGATAGCGCCCGACGCGGGCGGCGGCGAGCGCGCGCCCGTCGATGTCGGTCGCGAAGATCTGCACCTGCGGTACCGAGTCGAGACCGGCCATATGCTCGCGCAGCAGGATGCCGATCGAATAGGCCTCTTCGCCGGTTGCGCAGCCAAGCACCCAGACACGCACCTGCTGGCCGGCGCCCTTTCCTTCGAACATCTTCGGGATGATCTGGGTTTCCAGGACATCGAACTCCTTCTTGTCGCGGAAAAATTCCGTGACGCCGATCAGGAGGTCGTTGAACAGATGTTGCGCCTCGTCCTTGTCGTTTCTCAGGAAATCGACATAGGCGGAGATCTCGTCGATCTGCACCACCTGCATGCGGCGCTGGACGCGACGCAGGAAGGTATTCTGCTTGTAGCCGTGGAAATCGTTGCCGGTCTTGTTGCGAAGGATATCCGCGATGCGCGCAAGCGAGCTTGCTGCCGCGGCCAGCACCTCGTCGAATCCCTGTTTTTCCTCGAGCCGGCGCAGGTGGCGGGCATAGACGTCGATATGCTCGGGAATGGCCTCGGGCGGCAGGACAAAATCCGCGATCGCGGCGGCCGAATTACCTTCCTCATGCGGGTTGGATTCGCCCTCCCCGATGCGTTCGGCGATCGCCAGGCCGCCATGATCCTTCAGGGTCGCGACCCCGAGCGTGCCGTCGCCACCGGTGCCGGCCAGCACCACGCCGATCGATTCCTCGGCGCGCTCCTCCGCCAGCGACACCAGGAAGCTGTCAATGGTGGCCCGCTCGGCGCGCGCCTGCTCGGCGCGCCGCACGGCGAAACGGTCGCCATGAACGGTGGTGATCATGTCGGACGGACACAGATGGATCACGCCGCCCTCGACGAGCTGTCCGTCGCTGATTTCGGACAGTCGGGCGCCTTCCGATCGCTGCAACGCTTCGCGCAACCGGGTGTCCTCGATGGCATCCCGGTACTGCAACACGAGCACGACAGCCTGGTCCGGATTGAGCCTCAGCTTCGAGAAGAACCGCTCGATGCTGTCGAGGGTGCCGGCGGACGCGCCCACACCGATGATCAGCGGCGCCTTGGACTGGCGCTCTTCGTCTCCGCTCTGGGGTTGGCCAACATCATCCATGATTGCAGCGGCTCTCATTCTCCTGCTGGCGTCTCGCCCGCGTCTTTTGATAGCAGAGTTTAGTCCTATCCCAACGGGATAGGTAGGAATTCTCCAACCTCCCGGGAACCTCGACTCCGGGATCGATTGCTCTCCAAAACCGGAAGGGTCATAGTTAGGTGATGGCAGCCGACCCGACCATAGATGGATCCGGAGAGCTCGCGGCCCTGATCAGGCGCGCGGAACGGGCGACCGCAGAAGCCCATCGCCTCATCGACGAGAATGACCTCTGGCGCCGGCGCGTCCTCCAGCAGTTTGACCACATGTTCGAACTTGGAGCGGAGTTCAGGGCAGCGAGGCGCGTGCCCGATCCTCCTCCCAGGCGCTAGTGCCGTGTCACCCGCTCCTCGAGATATGCGACCCGCTGCACGATCAAGGTTCGATGCCGCTCCCACTCGATTAAGGTCTGCTTGAGCAAGCCGACCAGCCGCTCGGCTTGCACAGTGTCGTGACCGGCCCGTTGCAGCCAATCCAGCAAATCCTGCTGGCTGCGCAGCCGCCTCCAGCCCTCCTCGATGTCGATGTCCGCCTTGACCAGCAGCTCGCGCTCGGACCGCAACTGTTCGGCCCAGTTCGCATGCTCAGCGCTGGCCATCACGGTTCCTTCCGCGCCGGTCGTTTCGGATCGAGTGATTGTAGCATGACTCGCCGGATCATATCGGCGTATTCGCGGTATTCAGCGGCGCGCGCGTCATACATTTGCGCGATCGCCGGGCGACCGCTCTGGCGGCCGTCATCGGCCATCCGGTGCACCAGTTCGGCGCGCTCCTCGATGATGCGCAGCGCGACCCGAAGCGCCTCGTCGACCCGGCCCTCCTGCTCCTTGGCAAGCGCGTCGGCCGTATAGGCGTGACCGACCTGACAGCGAAATCGCAGCGGGTGCCCCACCTTGAGCTCGGAAAGGACGCCACCGCACCCTGGACAGGTCAGCGGTGCTGGATCGGCAATTTCGACCAGCGTATCGCTGCCGACGCGCTCGCCCGCCGCGATCTTCACCTCCAGCACGATCTCGGGCGGGATCGGCAGCACCGCGCCGGCCCGTTCCCGGGCCAGTTCGGACAGCACATCGCCAAGCCGTGCACCCGGGATACAGAGGTCGACCGTGGTCGCTTCCAAGGCCCTGAGCGGCATTTCGTCGGACATCGCGTCCCGGGGCTCCTGAACCAGCGCGACCCCACCGCAGCGCTTGATCGCGTTCAGGCCCGCCGCGCCGTCGGACAGCAGGCCGCTGAGCACGACGCCGATCACGCGCGGTCCATAGTGCAGTGCGGCCGAGCGAAACAGCGCGTCGATCGCCGGCCGCACCAGATTTTCGCGTGGCCCGCGGCCGAGCATCAGGTGGCCGTCCTGGATCAGCAGATGGTGGTCCGGTGCCGCCAGATAGACGTGACCATTTTCGATGACCATGCCGCTTTCGGCCTGCCGGACCGGCAGCTTGCCGGCTGCGCTCGCGACCGTGGAGAGAATGCCGATGCCGTGGGACGGTATGTGCAATACGACGAAGACCGCGGCCGGCAGGTCCGTCGGCAGTCGGCCCAGAATCTGCTTCAACGGTGCCGTCGCCCCAGCCGAACCGCCGATGACGATGATGTCGCGATTGGACATGGAACCTGCCTTTTCCGACATTATTTGCAACAAGACGAGCATTCGTCCTATGTTCCAATTTTGCGACGATATCACGCCGGATACGGCCGGAATCGACATGTCCGAATTTGCACCTTTGCGCGAACGCTCACTCTTGACCGGACGGCGCGTCCTGATCGTCGAAGACGAATATTTCCTTGCCGACGACATGCGCAGCGCGCTGCGCGCGCTCGGTGCCGATATCGCCGGGCCGGCCGGCGACATCGACGATGCGCTTCGTATCCTTCACGACGGCGGCGTGATCGATGGTGCGGTGCTCGACGTAAACATCCGCAAGCAGATGATTTATCCGGTTGCGCGCGAGCTGCAGGCGCGCGGCGTGCCGATCGTGTTCACCTCGGGATACGACAAGATCGTGCTGAGCACCGAGTTCGCGGACGTCCCGCTGTGGGAGAAGCCGTTCGATCATCGCGCCATGGCGCACGGCCTCGCCGGCATGATCCTGCACGGCGATCCCATGAACCAGATTGATCCGCAGGCTTGACCACCCGTCTCACGACGCCTCCGGGCGCGAGTATCCGCTCGAGCATTTGCAAATGTTAGTGCGGAGATCTGCAGAGAGCCTCACGATACTGCAGTGACGATATCGGACGGGGGTGCGTAATGACCGAGATCGAAAGACGTATCGAGCTGCTGGAGCAGACGGCCGCAGAACGCGCGCTGATCGCCGACCTCTCGACCGTCACGGAAACTCGAATCCGTAACGCCCAATTGGCAGACGAGTTGCGCCTCGTCGTCGCGCAGCTCAGGACCTTGAGGCCTGGTGACGCTCATATTGTCTGATTGTCTCGGCTAACGATCTCCGGCGAACCGGCGGCGTGACGCATCCTCCCATCGTTTTCAGGAAGGACAGCGACACTGCACGATTCAACAGATCGGATCGCGGAATGCCGGCAACTGGCCGACGAAGCCGACCGCAAGGCCTCGACATCCAGCGTCGAAACGACGCGCAAGGATTACGAATTGCTGGCGCGATCCTGGCGACGATTGGCGCTGAGCTACGAATTCTCTACGCTTCTCGAACGCTTCATCAAAGCCCGCTAAAGCATGATCCGGAAAAGTGCGAAGCGGTTTTCCGAAAAGATCATGCTCAAACAAAGAGCTAAGGCGCGATGACGATTCAACCTAATCTCATCGCGCTTTGGTCGGCCTACCGACCGATCGGGACATTGCCCGTGCCCGGCCCCACCAGCGAGAGCCCTACGTGCTGTTGTCGCGGTGAGCTTTGATCTCCATGCGCGCGCTCGCGGAATTACGCACCGATTGCCGCAACTCGGCAAGCTGATCGTCTCGCTGATCGGCGAGCGATTTCTTTTGTGCGCGCAAAGTGTGACTTTCTTCGATGGCAAGCTGAGCGCGGGCGAACAGGGGATCGATCATCGGCGAAACATGCCACTCGATCACTGCGTCCGCCCTGTCATGGGATAAGTCGGGGGCAGGTTTACCCAGCAAGCGGTGCGGTGCGACAAACATATCAGTCCATGAGACTTCGAAAATTGTTCGAGCGCACGTTCGGCGCTCGCATCGATGCGGGCTCCATAGCCTGATAGTTGGCGAGCTGGTCCCCGTAATTGCCATCCCGCATGGTTCCGCCTCCGCAAGGTTGCGAAAGCAACGCAAGTTAGGATTTCAGGTTCCCGTACTGGCTTTCCTCTTGCGGAAAGGGTTCCTGCGTTTTACGGCCCAGAAACGTGCTGGCGGGACTTTCGGCGAGGAGTTTGCGTGCGTGGCCGACGACCCGGCTCGTCCGCCGGGCATCGTCCAGATCCGGATCGTGGGAATTGGAAAGGCGATAGATGTGCCGCTCGTTGGGCATGGGCGCGCTCCCTGGTTATGCAGGCGGGAGCACAATCGGTCTCTCAGCCACCGACGCCTACGGCAGAGCCTTGGCCGATGATGAGGAGACAACAAACCTCGGCCAGGAAAGTTGCCAACAAAGTGCTGTGTTGGGAACCACAGCGCAAAACATGCGGTGTCGTCCCTGCGAAAGCAGGGACCCGTAGCCGCCGACGTCAGTTGGCTTGCTGTGCTGGAGCCACAGCCTGTGTCAACAACGCAGCCCTGTGGTTATGGGTCCCTGCTTTCGCAGGGACGACGTGTGGAAAGAGCAGCGAGCTCTCATTCTCTTTGGTGCCATTGCGCACGGGGGGCCGGCAACTGTTATGTCGGCTTGGTCTGCAGGTAGGGCTTTCTGTCGCGCATCATGGCGTTGAGGACCGTTAGGAGCTTCCTGGCAACGGCAATGAGAGCGAGCTTGGCTGGTTTGCCGGCCTGTCGCAGCCGCGCGTAGAAGGCCTTGAATGGATCGGCCCGACGAACCGCGTTCAGAGCCGCCATATAGAGGGCGTCACGAACGCGCTTTCGGCCGCCGGCGATCTTGCGTTTTCCACGGAAGGCGCCGCTGTCGACGTTGAAGGGGGCAAGGCCCGCGAGCGCGGCGATCTGCTTCGCTCCAACATGTCCAAGTTCCGGCATCTTCGCGATCAGCTGCATGCAAGCCACGGGACCCACGCCCGGCAGTGAGCGCATCAACCGCGCATCGTCCGCGATCTCCGGCTCGGCCTTGGTCAATGCGTTGATATCGGCCTCGATCTCGGCGATCTCGCCGTCGAGAACCTCAATGAGCCGACTGATCCGTTCGGCCATGGCGCAGTCGTCGGCCTCGCTGCGCCGGTTCTTCTCCTGCGCGCGCATGAGAACCAGTTGGTCCCGCCGTTTTGCAAGCCCTGCCAAAGCGTTGCGGGCGGGATTGGCGGCCCGCTCGGTTGCCGGCTGCATGACCCGGCCAAAGGCCGCCAGCATCCGTGCATCGATCGGATCGGTTTTGGCAAGTTGGCCGCTGGCCCGCGCAAAATCGCGAGCTCGAGCCGGATTGATCCGAGCGAAGCGGACACCGGCCTGGCTTAGGGCCTCGCGAAGCGCGAGATCATAGGCGCCCGTGGCCTCGAAGACGACCAGCGCATCGCATCGCCAACGCGCCACCTGCTGTGTGATGGCCTGTGCCGCGTTGGCGATGCGCCTGGACACGCCGTCAGCTTCATCAAAGATATCGAGATGCTTCTTGGAGACGTCGATTCCGACATAACGAGGGGGTATGATCACGGTGCCTGTCCCTGTGATGCGAGGTCTGTTGGCGCAGCCTCGTGCAACTGTTCAGGTTGGTAATGGAACGGGCGGGAGGCCGAGCCGGCTCACGGCGTCAAGCGCCAAGGACCCAACGGCTTCCCGCCCAACCCATCCTGACAGACTTCCAAGACACAGGGACCCATAACGCCGCTGCGCATCCCGGCGCGCCCATCGATTAGCGTTCAGCTCGCCAGCTATCCGGCGACGTTCATCTGCTTGCACAGCATCCCGAGAGCTTCCGCACACCCGCGCGGCTTGGTCACCACCGGGAGATGCGCATACTTCTCGGGCAGCGTGCTGGCGTCGTAGCCGGTGTACAGGGTGACCGGTGTTCCCATCGCAAGCAGGGCATCGATCAACTTGTAGGACGAGGTTCCATTGACGTTGATGTCGATCAGCGCGCCAGAGGCTCCGGAAGCGTGCGGGCGGGCTTCGTCGATCGAAGCGAACGGGCCGACGACGTGATAGCCGGCCTGTCGTGCCAGCGCGGCACAGTCATCGGCAATGAAATACTCGTCTTCCACGATCAAGATCGTACGCATAGCAGCACCTCTGCCAGTTGCGCGGATGATCGAGGTGTTAACGTTGTCGCGCTGGTTGGGTTTCCCGACGCGCGCCGTTCCGCGCACCTTCAGGACAGCGACTATGGCCTATTTCAGAGGGCGGGGTATTTCGACGCCGAGGTGGGACTGGTCCCGTTTTCAGGCACACGCCGTCAGCTACCGGCCACCAGCAACCCAAGGTACAGCCAGAGTACAATTGTCACGGTCATCGTTGCTGCGAAAAAGTAGCGGTCGATGAGATTCATCAACTGTACCTTCGGCTGACTATGGCGGATATCGAATCGCGGTCGAAACATCATTCGCTGCCGCTTGTCATCTCTCTGCCTGGTTCCGGCATTTACATATGAGAGATCGGTGATCCCGCCCGGAGATGCCTTGTTTGCCGATGTCGAAGAACAAATCAGTCGCCGTCACCGCTAGGCTGTGCGGATGCGCCGCTCCAAGGCGGCAAAGGAAGGAACGAGGATCGGCGCCTGCGGTTGGAGCCGGCGAACGCAATGCATCAGCCAAGAACCGCCGCCACTATCGCTGCCCGACGTCCCGCCCGGCCTCGCCATCAGTCGAGCACGATCATCACCGGACGGATCAACCTGTAGCTGTTGTGATTGTTTTGGGAAGGAATTGGCTCCATGAAGGCAACGATCGAACAAAGAACGACCGCCAGCAATCTCGACCTGCTCGACCGCTACTGGCGCGCCGCCAATTACCTTTCGGTCGGCCAGATCTATCTTCTCGACAATCCGCTGCTCGGCGAGCCGCTGCGCAAGGAACACATCAAGCCCCGCCTGCTCGGCCATTGGGGTACCACACCGGGCCTGAATTTCGTCTATGCCCATCTCAACCGGGTCATTCGCGCGCTTGATCTCAACGTCATCTACATTTGCGGTCCCGGACATGGCGGTCCGGGCATGGTGGCGAACACTTATCTCGAAGGCACCTACAGCGAGATCTATCCCGACATCGGCCGAGACGCGGACGGTCTGCGCAAACTGTTCCGGCAGTTTTCCTTCCCCGGCGGTATCCCAAGCCACGCGGCACCGGAAACGCCCGGCTCCATTCATGAAGGTGGTGAACTCGGCTATTCGCTGGTCCACGCCTATGGCGCGGCGTTCGACAATCCGGATCTGATCGTGGCCTGCGTCGTCGGCGACGGCGAGGCGGAAACCGGTCCGCTTGCTGCATCGTGGCACTCGAACAAGTTCCTGAATCCCGCGCGTGACGGAGCGGTGCTGCCGATCCTGCATCTCAACGGCTACAAGATCGCCAATCCGACGGTGCTCGGGCGGATGGGCGACGAGGAAATCCGCAACCTCTTTCGCGGCTACGGACATGAGCCGCTTTTCGTCGAGGGCGACGATCCGATGCCGATGCATCGCGCCATGGCCGCTGCCCTGGACGAGGCGCTTGCAGCCATTCACAAGATCCAAACCGAGGCGCGTGGCGGCAAACGATCGGAGCGGCCGCGCTGGCCGATGATCGTGCTGCGCAGTCCAAAGGGCTGGACCGGACCGAAGGAGGTCGACGGGCTCAAAGTCGAGGGCTTTTGGCGCGCGCACCAGGTGCCGATCGCGCAAGTCCGCGACAACCCCGCGCATCTCAGGCTGCTTGAAGACTGGATGCGCAGCTACCATCCCGAGGACCTGTTCGACAAGGATGGTGCGCTGATCCCGGAGCTCCAGGCCCTCGCCCCGACCGCGAACCGCCGCATGGGCGCCAATCCGCACACCAATGGCGGCCTTCTGAAACGTGAGCTCCGGCTGCCGGATTACCGCGCATTTGCCGTCGACGTGAAGAATCCGGGTCAGACGGTCGCCGCAGCGACCCACGAGCTCGGAAAATACCTGCGCGATGTCCTCAAGCTGAATGCGGATGCCGGCAATTTCCGCATCATGGGGCCTGATGAAACCGCCTCGAACCGGCTGGATGCCGTGTTCGAAGCCACAGACCGGGTCTGGATGGAGCCGACCGAGCCGTATGATGTCCATCTCGCTCAAGACGGCCGTGTCATGGAAGTCCTCAGCGAGCACCTCTGCCAAGGCTGGCTGGAGGGCTATCTATTGACCGGACGTCATGGCTTCTTCTCCTGCTATGAAGCGTTCGTCCACATCGTGGATTCAATGTTCAACCAGCACGCAAAATGGCTGAAGGTCTCGCGCCAATTGTCGTGGCGGCGTTCGATCGCCTCGCTCAACTATCTGCTGACGTCGCATGTCTGGCGCCAGGATCACAACGGCTTCAGCCACCAGGATCCCGGCTTTGTCGATCTGGTCACCAACAAGAAAGCCGACATCGTCCGTGTCTATTTTCCGCCCGACGCCAACACGCTGCTATGGGTCGCCGATCATTGCCTGCGGACCTACGATCGGATCAATGTCATCGTCGCCGGCAAACAACCGTCCGCGCAATGGCTTTCGATGCAGGACGCCGCCACTCATTGCGATGCCGGCATTGGCATCTGGACGTGGGCCGGAACCGAGGATGCCACACGCGAGCCCGATGTCGTGATGGCTTGCGCGGGTGACGTTCCGACGCTGGAGACGCTCGCCGCCGTTGATCTGCTGCACAAGGCCCTCCCCGACCTCAATATCCGCGTGGTCAACGTCGTCGACCTGATGACGCTGCAGCCGAGGCAACAGCACCCTCATGGCCTCAGCGATCGCGACTTCGACAGCCTGTTCACGCGCGATCGCCCCGTCATATTCGCCTACCACGGCTACCCATATCTGATCCACCGGCTCACCTATGGCCGGGCCAATCACGACAACATGCACGTGCGCGGCTTTGTAGAGGAAGGTACGACGACCACACCTTTCGACATGGTCGTTCTCAATGGGCTCGACCGCTATCATCTCGCGATCGAGGTGATCGAGCGCGTGCCGGGGCTCGCCACCAGGGCCGCACAGATCAAGCAAGGATACCGGAACGCCTTGATCGCGCATACGCGATATGTGCGCGAGCATGGCGAGGACATGCCGGAGGTTCGAGACTGGGTCTGGCCGAACGGCACCGGCGGCGCCACACCTGCCAAATCCGGCGGTTGAGCCATGTCGACGTCCGATGCGGTTCTGGTCGTCAACTCCGGCTCGTCGAGCATCAAGTTCGGCGTTTTCGATGCTTCGCATACCGATCCTGCGCTGCTCTGCAAAGCACAGATCGACGAGCACGAGGGCGCGTCGCGATTGGTCTTCACCGACCCAGCCGGCCGCGCGTCGTTCGCGTTGGAGCAAGCCGAACCAGATGCGTCGCCCGATCGGCTGTTCGCCGATGTCCTGGCACGGATCGAACATCATCTCGGCGAGCGGCTGCGTGCCGTCGGGCATCGCGTCGTACACGGCGGCCGCGAATTTCCGCGACCGGTCGAAGTCAATCGGACGGTGCTTGCCGTCCTCGACGCCCTCACCCCGCTGGCGCCGCTGCATCAGCCTCGCTGCCTGACGCCAATCCGGGCAATCAGCGCGATCCGGCCGGAACTGATGCAGGTCGCATGCTTCGACACGTCGTTCCATCATGGCATCGCGCCGCCCGTCAATCGGTTTGCGATCCCGAGACATCTCGAACGCGCCGGCATTCGGCGCTACGGCTTTCACGGCCTCTCCTTTGAATATGTCGCAGGCCGCCTTGCCGACATCTCGCCGGAGTTTTCCGCGAAGCGCACCGTGGTGGCGCATCTCGGTAATGGCGCGAGCCTTTGCGCCATGCGCAACGGCCGGAGCATCGACACCACGATGGGTCTGACGCCTCTCGACGGCCTGGTCATGGGGACCCGTTGCGGCACGATCGATCCGGGCGTTCTGCTTTACCTCCAGCAGCGGCACGGCATGTCGGTCGACGACCTTGAGCAGCTGCTTTATCACCAATCGGGCCTGCTCGGCGTTTCGGGCGTGTCCTCCGACATGCGTGTCTTGCTCGCAAGCCAGGAGCCCGCCGCGAAGGAAGCGGTTGATCTCTTCACGTTCCGCATCGCGCAACAAGTCGCCGCGATGGCTGGCACGCTGGGCGGATTGGAATGCCTGGTGTTCACCGGCGGCATCGGCGAGCACGCGAGCGAAGTTCGCACCCAGGTCTGCGAACGCCTGCGATGGCTGGGTGTCCAGCTCGATCCATCCGCCAACACCGCGGCACAGCTGCACATTGCTTGCGAGGACAGTTCGGTGGACGTGCTCGTCATGGCGACAAACGAGGAAGCAGCGATCGCTCGCCACTGCGCAGCCTTGATCTCGGGAACCTAGGATCGACGAGAGGCGCTCCTGCGGCAGTGGCCGCATCGATGCTTGAAGGACCGTTTCCTTGAGCCGGACGTTGATGTCCCGGAAACCGAAATCGGCAACGGGAGAACGATGATGCCGGAACGAAAGACGATGCAAAAGGCCAGACAGGACCGGCGCGCGGGAAAGTCGACGACCACCCAGGCGGGCGAGTTCGTGCACGAGGAAATTCGCAACGTTCGCCGTGGCAAGCACGGAGCGCGATCTTCCAAACAGGCCATTGCAATCGGCCTGTCGAAGGCGAGGCGCGCGGGCGTTCCGCTTCGTCCCCCCAAGAAAGGCACGGCCAAGGCGACCACCCGCAAGAGCGCGACGTACGCCTATGAGGCGGGCCAGGGCAAGCGAAAGACCAGACGCAGGCCGCGCGTCTCGCGAGCGGTGTCCAACGTCCTGAAACGGGAACCGCGCAGCGCGGCGTCGCACACGGCGCTGTCGAAACAAACGCGGCGCGCGGCCTCGCGGCGTTCTGCATCGGCCCGCTCGGCCGCGGCACGCAAGGCGGCAAAAACCAAGGGATCGGCCGTCCGTTCGGCCGCAGCAAAGAAAGCAGCCCGCACCAGAGCGCGACGGCGAAAGTGAGCCCGGCGGTCCGAGAGGACGATGGCGATTCACATAGGCAAATGCGGACACCGGCGATGGGCGCATGATAGCCACTACCTGCTCGATCTCGACAACGGTGCAGGCGGATGACCCCAGCGTCGGCCCCAGGGCCCGCAAAGGTGCCGGGGTCGTCTCCGCACTGCAAAGGCCCTGACGCTTCGGCCCGGCGTCAGGGCCTTGGCCATTCCGAAGCCTGGAAGGCTCTTGAACGACACGCATCAGCGCCCCTCGAAGCGCGGCTTCCGCCGTCCGAGGAAGGCCGCGACGCCTTCCTTGTGATCCTCGGTCAGGCTCGCCAGCGCGAACTGGTCGAGGTCCATGTGGCTGGCAAGATCGTCGAGCGCATGCGCGAGCCGGTTGACCGTCAGCTTGGTCATCGCGACGGAGATCGGCGGCTGGGCGGCGACCTTGGCCGCGAGCGCCATCGCGGCGTCATATGACTTTCCAGGATCGGTCACCTGCTCCACCAGGCCCCACTCGTAGGCCTCCTCGGCCGAGATTCGGTCGTCGGCCAGGATCACCGCCTGCTTGGTGCGCGCCGGTCCCATCAGATGCAGCATGCGCGGCACGCTCTGCCAGCTCATGTTCATGCCGAGCGCGATTTCCGGCACCCGCATATGTGCGTCACGCGCCATGACGCGGAAATCCAGCGCGACCGCGAGTGCCACGCCGCCGCCGACGCAAAAGCCCTCAATCGCGCCGATCGTGACCTGCTCCATGTCCTGCCAGGCGCGCGTCAGCCGCGGCCCGAGCTTCAGGTGCCGGCGCAGCGAGCCCATGTCCATGGTCTGGCGCGAACGTCCTTCGGCATCCTTGAGGTCGAAGCCGGCGCTGAACGATTTGGCGCCGCCGGTCAGCACCACCACCGAGGTCTCGCCATCGTCCTCGAAACTGCGCGCCGCGTCAGTCAGTTGCCGCAGTGCCTCCGGCGACAGCGCGTTGATACCGTCGCCGCGGTCGAACCGCACCACGGCGATGCGGCCGTCCGGCCCGAGGCCCTTCTCGATCGTCACATAGTCAACCACGCATACCTCCCCGCTCGCATTCTTGTGTACTGCCTGCCTCGACATAGCACGACGGTTTCGCCTATTCTGTGGGCATGAGCGACCATGATCATCACCACCACGATCACGACCATTCCGAACTGTCGGAGACCGAACTGCGCGTCCGCGCGCTGGAATCGATCCTGACCGAGAAGGGCTATGTCGAGGCTGCCGCGCTCGACGCCATCGTGCAGGCCTACGAGACCAAGATCGGCCCGCATAACGGCGCCCGGGTCGTCGCCAAGGCCTGGACCGATCCCGCCTTCAAGAAGGCGCTGCTCGAGGACGCCAGCAAGGCGGTCGGCACCCTCGGCCATGTCAGCCGAGTCGGCGACCATCTGGTCGCGATCGAGAACACACCCGGCCGCCACAACATGGTCGTCTGCACATTGTGCTCCTGTTATCCCTGGGAAATGCTCGGGCTGCCGCCGGTCTGGTACAAGGCCTCGCCGTATCGCTCGCGCGCGGTCAAGGATCCGCGCGGCGTGCTCGCCGATTTCGGCGTCAGCCTGCCGAAGGAGACCGAAATCCGGGTCTGGGATTCGACCGCGGAGACGCGCTTCCTGGTGCTGCCGATGCGGCCCGAAGGCACCGAGGGCTGGAGCGAAGACCAGCTCGCCGAGCTGGTGACGCGCGATTCCATGATCGGCACCGGCTTTCCCAAAAGACCGGGAGCGCCGTCATGAACGGCGTCCACGACATGGGCGGCATGGACGGGTTCGGCAAGGTCGAGCCCGAGCCGAACGAGCCGATGTTCCATGAGGAATGGGAATCCCGGGTGCTCGCCATGGTCCGCGCGATGGGTGCGGCCGGCGCCTTCAACATCGACGCGTCGCGCTTCTATCGCGAGACCCTGCCCCCGCAGGTCTATCTGTCGAGCTCTTACTACAGGAAATGGCTGCTTGGGCTGGAAGCCCTGCTGCTCGACAAGGGCTTCATCTCGAACGACGACGTCGCCGCCGGGCATTCCGTCGCGCCGGCGAAATCGCTCAAGCACGGCAAGTTCTCCGTCGCCGATGTCGAGCGCGTGATGGTGCGCGGCAAGTTCGGCCGCGCCGCGCCGGGACCTGCGAAATTCAAGGCCGGCGATCGGGTGCGGGCGAAGAACATCCATCCCGCCACGCACACGCGGCTGCCGCGCTATGTGCGCGGTCACGTCGGGGTGATCGAGCGCGATCATGGCTGTCACGTGTTTCCCGATACGGTGGCCAACGACGCCGGCGAGCATCCGCAATGGCTCTACACCGTCGTGTTCGACGGAAGCGAGCTGTGGGGACCGGACTCCGATCCGACCATCAAGGTCTCGATCGACGCGTTCGAGCCGTATCTGGAGGCCGTGTGATGGATGCAGGTGCCGCCGCGCGCGCCACCAGCGCCGTGTCCAGCATTCCCCGCGACCAGGACGGCCCGGTGTTCCGCGCACCGTGGGAGGCGCAGGCGTTCGCCATGGCCTTGACGCTGCATGACCGCGGCGTGTTCACCTGGACCGAATGGGCTGCGGCACTCGCCGACCAGATCAAGCGCGCGCAGGCGGCCGGCGATCCCGACACCGGCGAGACCTACTACCAGCACTGGCTCGCGACGCTCGAACATCTCGTCGCCGCCAAGGGCGTCACGACACCGGAGACGCTGCACCGCTACCGCGACGCCTGGGACCACGCCGCCGACCGCACCCCGCACGGCCAGCCGATCGTGCTGACGGCGGCGGATTTTGCGTAGCGCTCGCCCGATTCTCTCCCCGTCGTCCCTGCGAAAGCAGGGACCCATACTCCGCGGCGGATATTGTGTGAACGCGACTTGTCGTTCCACCATCGCTCAACAATGACCATTCGTGGTTATGGGTTCCGGCCTTCGCCGGGACGACGATGGGGATGAGTTCGCGATTCAAGGCGCCATACCTAGCGCTGTCAGCACCCGCGCATGCCTGGTAATCCAGCATTCCAGAGATTGAGCCGAGAAGCCGCAGCGCACCGGATGACCCAATCGAGCCGCACCTGCGCTATTTCTGTATAATAGAAGAGTACCGTTGAGTTGCCCGACGTGTCAAGTTGCCGTGTCGAACGCCAGCAGCCGCCGACTCCTTTGCATGGGGTTGTTTTCGATATTTTGGCCGTGCGCCCTGCGGGGCCATCAGCCCACGGTTACGGGCCACCCTGCGCGACGTACTCCCGCCACCCCTTGGCCCGCAGGCTGCAGGCCGGACATTCGCCGCAGCCATAGCCCCAATCGTGCTGCGCGCCGCGTTCGCCGAGATAGCAGGTGTGCGAGTGCTCGCGGATCAGGTCGACCAGCCCTGCTCCGCCGAGCTCGTGCGCGAGCCGCCAGGTCGCGGCCTTGTCGAGCCACATCAGCGGCGTGTGCAGCTCGAAATCCCTGGCCATGCCGAGATTGAGCGCGGACTGCAATGCCTTGATGGTCTCGTCGCGGCAATCCGGGTAGCCGGAATAGTCGGTCTCGCACATGCCGCCGATGATGTGGCGGATGCCGCGCCGATAGGCCAGCGCCCCCGCGAAGGTGAGGAACACGAGGTTGCGGCCGGGCACGAAGGTGTTCGGCAAGCCGTCCGCGCCCATTTCGATCGCGACGTCGCGGGTCAGCGCGGTGTCGGAAATCTCCGACAGCGTCGGGATATCAAGCGTGTGGCTGTCGCCGAGCTTCGCGGACCATTCCGGCCGGACCCGCTTGATCCCGGCCAGCAGCTGGTCCCGGCAATCGAGCTCGATCGCGTGGCGTTGGCCATAGGTGAAGCCGAGCATCTCGACGCGGGCAAAGCGCGACAAGGCCCAGGCAAGGCACGTGGTGGAATCCTGGCCGCCGGAAAACAGCACCAGCGCGGTGTCGGAAGCGTTCTGATCGGTCATGGAACGCGATTTAGCACCTGACGGCGCCGTGGCCAATCCGTGGACAGCGCCGTGTTTCCGGCGTGTTTTGCTGGGATCGGGAGGGGTGTTTTGGCATAAAGCCAATACCTCTTTGATGCCGGTGCCCCATGACCCCATGCCGCGACATTTCCCGCCTGATCGAGATCATGGCCGCGCTGCGCACGCCGGTGACCGGCTGCCCATGGGACCTCGTGCAGAATTTCGAGACCATCGTGCCCTACACGATCGAGGAGGCCTATGAGGTTGCGGATGCGATCACGCGCGGCGATCTCGACGATTTGCGCGAGGAGCTCGGCGACCTCCTGCTGCAGGTGGTCTATCACGCCAGGATGGCCGAGGAGCAGAACGCGTTCGCGTTCGGCGACGTGGTCGAGGCGATCACCAGGAAGATGATCCGCCGTCATCCGCACGTCTTCGCCGACAAGGACGGCAATATCCAGCCGGCCGGCGTCAAGAGCGCCTGGGAACGGATCAAGGCCGAGGAGAAGGCCGAGCGCGCCGCGCGGCGGCCGCCCGAAGAGACCGCGCACAAATCGCTGCTGGCGAGCGTGAAGGCGGGCCTGCCTGCCCTGACGCGCGCGATGGAGTTGCAGCGCAAGGCGTCCACCGTCGGTTTCGACTGGAACGACCCGCGCGCGGTGCTCGCCAAGATCCGCGAGGAGGCCGATGAGATCGAGGCCGCGCTCGACCGCAACGACAAGGCGGAGATCGCGGAGGAAACCGGCGACCTGATGTTCGCGCTGGTCAACCTCGCCCGCCACGTCGACGCCGATCCGGAAACCGCGCTGCGCGCGACCAACGCCAAGTTCGAGCGGCGCTTCGCCTATATCGAGAAGGCGCTGGCGGCGAAGGGACGTTCGCTCGATGGTGCGTCGCTGGAGGAGATGGACGCGTTGTGGAATGAAGCGAAGAGCGCAAACACCGCTGTCGTCCCGGCGAAAGCCGGGACCCATACCGCGTGATCTAACTGTGACTGACGGTGACAGTCCCGCGCAAACGCGGAACTGCGACCGTGCTCAACGATGAGGGCCGGTGGTTATGGGTCCCTGCTTTCGCAGGGACGACAATGAGTGTGCGGGACAGGACTGCCTCTTCCACAACTGGCTCACAACAGCGTCCCGCGCAGGATCACCGCGGCAACGCCGAAATAGATCACGAGGCCGGTGACGTCGACCAGTGTCGCGACGAACGGCGCGGAGGCGCTGGCCGGGTCGAAGCCGATGCGTTTGAGGATGAATGGCAGCATCGAGCCGCACAGCGATCCGAAGGTGACGATGCCGATCAGCGCGACACCGACGGTCGCAGCGACGAGCACCCAATGCGGGCCGTAGTCGAACAGGCCGAGCGTCTGCCACAGCGTAATTCTGACGACGCCGATCAGGCCGAGAATGGCGCCGAGCACGATACCAGTCGGCACCTCGCGCACGGCGACACGCCACCAGTCGCGCAGCCGCACCTCGTGCAGCGCCAGCGAGCGGATCAACAGCGAGGTTGCCTGCGAGCCGGAATTGCCGCCCGAGCTCATGATCAGCGGGATGAACAGCGTCAGGACGATCGCCCTCTCGAGCTCGCTCTGGTACGACTGCATTGCGGTCGCGGTCAGCATTTCCGACAGGAACAGCGCGCACAGCCAGCCGGCGCGCTTCTTGATCATCTCGCCGAAACCGATCCGCAAATACGGCTCGTCGATCGCTTCCATGCCGCCGAACTTCTGGGCGTCCTCGGTCGATTCCTCGACGATGGCATCGATGACGTCGTCGACCGTGACGATGCCGAGGATATGGCCTGGGCCGTCGACGACGGCGACGGCGAGCAGGTCGTAGCGCGAGATCAGCCGCGCCGCCTCCATGCGGTCGGCCTCCGGCGAGATCATCAGCGGCTTCCGCGCCGGCGCCGCGGTCAGCACATTGGCGTGCGGATCGCCCGAGATCAGGCGACGCAGCGGCACGGCCTGGATCAGGGTCTTCTTGACTGGGTCGATCACGAAGATCGAGTAGACGGTCTCGCGGGTACGCTCGACCATCCGGATGTGATGCAGGACCTCGGCGATGGTCCAGCTCGAGGGCACGCTGACGAACTCGGTCGTCATGATGCTGCCGGCGCTGCGCTCGGGATAGGCCAATAGCCCCGAGATGACGTTGCGGGTCTCCGGATTGAGCCCATTCAGCAGCGTGGTGCGCAGCGGCTCGACCAGCTCCTTGAAGATATCGGCGGCACGGTCGTCGGAGACGCCCGACAGCAGCGAGACCGCGGTATCTTTCGGCAGCTCGGCGAGGATCTCGCAGGTGTTGTCGAGCCCGGGCAGGTCGAGCACCTCGATCGCCTTCTCGGCCGGTAGCGATCGCAGCAGCTTCGCGGCATCCGCGGGCTCGCGGGCATTGAGCGCCTCGACGATTTCGGGCGCTCGCTCGTGGGCAAGATCACCGCTCTGGCCGGCGAGCGTCTCTTTCGTGATGGTTTCGCTGGTGTCCTGCATCGATCCGCCTCGGCTTTGCGTTCTGCAGCGCAATGAACCAAGGCGGCGCGGATTTCAAACAGAAAGTGCGACGCCACGTCGCAGGCGCATCGGCGCCCTGCAACGTCACGGCATCGTCATATTTCGAAAGATTGCAGGGACCGTATTCGAGGGCTTACGCCTCGTAGGGGACGGCGGCGAACCGGCTCATCACGATGTCGCGCTTGGTCTCGTCGACGCGCACCGTCATGTCGAAGCGCTCGCCATGCAGCTCCTTGTTCAGGACCTCGGCATTGCGGTGCAGCCAGCTGATGCCGGCGCCATCGGAGGCATCGATCGAGAGATTGAGCGTCGCGCACTTGGCCGCGAGGCGATCCTCGATCGCGGCGAGCAGCGCATCGATCCCCTCGCCTGTTGCGGCCGAAACCAGGAAGCATGGCCGCTCCAGCGGACGGCGCGCGGCGATATTGCCCAAATTGTCCCGCTCCTCGGGATCGAAGCGGTCGATCTTGTTCCAGACCTCGATGATACGCTGACCGCCGTCGGCGTCGGGATCGATGCCGAGCCGGCGCAACACTGCCTCAACGTCGCGCTCCTGCGCCTCCGCATCCTCATGGGAGATGTCGCGAACATGCAGGATGATGTCGGCTTCCAGCACCTCTTCCAGCGTGGCGCGGAACGCGGCCACGAGCTGGGTCGGCAAATTGGAGATGAAGCCGACCGTGTCGGAAAGCATCGCCTTGCCGCCATGCGGCAGGTTGAGCGCGCGCAGGGTCGGGTCGAGCGTCGCAAACAGCATGTCCGCTGCCTGCACGTCGGCGCGGGTCAGGCGGTTGAACAGCGTCGATTTGCCGGCATTGGTGTAGCCGACCAGCGCCACCACGCGATACGGCACGCGCTGGCGGCCGGCGCGATGCAGCCGACGCGTCGCCTGCACCTTCTTCAACTCGCCTTCGAGCTTGGTGATGCGCTCGCTGATCAGGCGGCGGTCGGCCTCGATCTGGGTTTCGCCGGGGCCGCCCATGAAGCCGAAGCCGCCACGCTGGCGCTCGAGATGGGTCCAGGACCGCACCAGGCGGCTGCGCTGGTAGTTGAGATGGGCGAGTTCGACCTGCAGCGCGCCTTCCTTGGTCTTGGCGCGGCGGCCGAAGATTTCCAGGATCAGGCCGGTGCGGTCGAGTACCTTGGTGCTCCAGGCCTTCTCGAGATTGCGCTGCTGGATCGGCGACAGCGCGCAATCCATCACCACGAGTTCGACCTGGTTGCTGGCGACGAGCCCGTTGATTTCCTCGACCTTACCCTTGCCGAGGTAGGTCGCGGGCCGGATCTGACTGATCGGCGCGATGACCGAGTCCACCACACTGAGGTCGATCGCACCGGCGAGGCCGGCGGCTTCCTCGATCCGCGCTTCATAGTCGCGGACAGAGGAAGCCGTTTGCGCATCGCCGTCGCCACGGCGCGTGCGCAGGTACGGGCCGATGACGATCACCCGCCCGGTGCTGCCGTCCCCCGCCGACCGCGCACGGTCGGCGCCCCCTTCACGATTGAAGGGTTCCAATCAGTTCACTCTCAAGCCGGTGCGTCCTCACCACCTTCGAACAACTGAATCGGAGCTCCGGGCATGATGGTCGAGATCGCGTGCTTGTAGACCAGCTGCGAGTGACCATCGCGCCGCAGCAGCAAGCAGAAATTGTCGAACCACGTGACAATGCCCTGCAGCTTTACTCCGTTGACCAGAAATATCGTCAGTGGCGTCTTGGTTTTACGAACGTGATTAAGGAAGGTGTCTTGTAGATTTTGTGCGCGGTCTGCCGCCATTGTTTTTGTCCCGCAAGCTTGTGCTTCTTTTTATTGAACCGGTTGCTGCCTGACGGAGCCTCCTCCGGCCGCCCACCTGCCACGAGATCCCCCTCCGGCAGGCATAGCGGTAGGATTAGAGGCTACGCGCGGTTTTTAGGCAAGCCAGTTCGCGGTGCAGTCGGTAGGAACACGGTGGCAATTCTAAGAAAGTGCGGGGAAAGAGACGAATATTCTCGTGGAGAGTGGATAAATCCCCGGTTGTACCGGCCCCGCCCTCGCCCCGCTGAACGACCAAACCGCCCCCGAGAGCCGCCTGTCGGCTCCCCGGCTGGGGTAACCGCCGGGCTCCGCTCCGAGCCGCCGGCGGACCTGCCGACCTGCCGCGCCGGGGTCAGCCGACCCCGAGCGCCTTCAGCTTTCGATGCAGCGCCGAGCGCTCCATGCCGACGAACTCCGCGGTGCGCGAGATATTGCCGGAGAAGCGGCTGATCTGGGCGATCAGATAGTCGCGCTCGAACACCTCGCGCGCCTCGCGCAACGGCAGGCCCATGATGTGCTCGCCATTGTTGGAGGTCGGCATCGCCGGCACCATCGAGCCGACGTCCTGCGGCAGCATATCGGCGGTGATGATCGCCTCCGGACCGCCGCCGGCCAGGATCATCACGCGCTCGACATTGTTGCGGAGCTGGCGGACGTTGCCCGGCCAGACATGCGACTGCAGGACCGCCATCGCGTCCTGCCCGATTTGCCGCTTCGGCAGGCCGGTGGCGGCCGAGATCTGGTCCATGAAATAGTCGATCAGCTCGGGGATGTCCTCGCGTCGCTCCGACAGCGGCGGTACGCGGATCGGCACCACTGAGAGGCGATGATAGAGGTCCTCGCGGAAGCGGCCTGCGGCGATCTCCTCCTCGAGATTGCGCGCGGTCGAGGAGATGATGCGGACGTCGACATGAACCTTGCCGGTGCCGCCCTGACGCTGGAAGGTCTGATCGACCAGCACACGCAGAATCTTGTTCTGGGTCTCGCGGGGCATGTCCGCGATCTCGTCGATGAACAGCGTGCCGCCATGCGCCTCCTCGAGCGCGCCGGCCTTACGCTGCTGCTCGCCGTTCGATCCCTCGATGCCGAACAGCTCGATCTCCATACGCTCCGGCGTGATCGCGGCCGCATTGATCACCACGAACGGCCCCTCGGCGCGCCCGGAGGCATGGTGCAGCGTGCGCGCGGCAAGCTCCTTGCCAGCGCCGGAGGGACCGACGATCAGGATGCGGCTGTTGGCCTTGGCGGCGCGGTCGATGGTCTGGCGGAGCTGGTTCATGCAAGCCGAGCGGCCGGTCAGGACGCTCGCCGCCGGAGCCAGCTGCTTGAGCTCCTTCACCTCGCGCTTGAGCCGCGAGGTCTCCAGCGCCCGGGTCGCGACCAGGATCAGACGGTCCGACTTGAACGGCTTCTCGATGAAGTCGTAGGCGCCGCGCTTGATCGCGGCGACCGCGGTCTCGATATTGCCGTGGCCCGAGATCATCACGACGGGCAGATCGGCATTGTCCTTCTTGATCTGCTCGAGCAGCTGCAGGCCGTCGAGCTTGGAGCCCTGCAGCCAGATGTCGAGGAAGACCAGGTTGGGCCGGCGGTTGGCGATCTCGGCGAGCGCCGAGTCGCTGTCGCGCGCGGTGCGGGTGGAAAAGCCCTCATCGTCCAGAATACCCGCAACGAGGTCGCGAATGTCAGCTTCGTCGTCGACAATCAGAATGTCACTTGCCATGGGTTACACCTGCCTTGTCAGTCGCTCGTCGCGGCTTTGAATTTTGGCTTTTGCGCATTTGGCTCTTGATTATTTGGCCCTTGATCAGCGGGATCTCGGATAGGTTCTTGGGTCGTTTCTTGGATTTTTGGTTCATTGTTGGTCGCTTGTGCCGGGCCGTTGGTCGGCTCCTCCGGCGGATTTTTTTCACTGTCCGGTGCGGTCTTGTCCGGTTTGACGTCCGGTTTTTGGTCCTTGCTTTCGGGCTTGTTCTCCGGCTTGGCCGCCTGGCCCGTGACGGCAAAGCGTAGCCGCATCCAGGCGCCGCGCTGGCCATCGCGGAAATCGGAGGCATCCTTGAGCTCGATGCGGCCGCCATGGTCCTCCAGAACGCGGCCGACGATCGCCAGGCCGAGGCCGGTGCCCTTTGCCCGGGTCGTGACATAGGGCTCGAGCAGGCGCGCGCGGGCGACCTTGGGCAGGCCGATGCCGTTGTCGACCACGTCGATCAGGATGTCGTCGTTCTCGCGCTGCGCCACGACGTCGATGCGGCCCTTGCCGAGCTCCTCGCGCGGGACCTGCTCGATCGCCTCGGTGGCGTTCTTGATGATGTTGGTCAGCGCCTGCGAGATCAGCCGGCGGTCGAACTGGGCAGGCAGCGGCGACTGCTTGATGTCGGCCTCGATGTCGAGATCGGGATGCGCGACCTTCATCAGGAACACCGCCTGGCGAACCACGTCGGCGACGTCCTCGCCTTCCATCACCGGCTTCGGCATCCGCGCAAAGCGCGAGAACTCGTCGACCATCCGCCTGATGTCGTCGACCTGGCGCACGATGGTATCGGTGCACTGCTCGAAGATCGACTTGTCCTTCTCCTCGGTGATGGTCTTGCCGAACTTGCGGCGGATGCGCTCGGCGGAGAGCTGGATCGGGGTCAGCGGGTTCTTGATCTCGTGGGCGATGCGGCGGGCGACGTCGCCCCAGGCCGAGGTGCGCTGCGCCGACACCAGCTCGGTGATGTCGTCGAGTGTGATGATGTAGCTGTCGCGCGACTGGCTGGTCTGCTCGGCCGAGACGCGGACGGACAGGTTGCGCTCATGGCCGTCGCGCAGGATCGTGACCTGTCCCTGCACCAGGCGCTGCGTTCCCTCGCGGGCGGTCTTCATCATCTCGTCGAGCTCTGGCAGCACGTCCGAGAGCGGATGGCCGAGCGTCTCGGACTCGGCGTGCCCGATCAGCTTCTCCGCCGAGCGGTTGAGGACGCCGATGGTGCCTGAGGCGTCGACCCCGATGATGCCGGCAGAGGCCGACGACAACACCGCTTCGATGAAGCGGCGGCGGCTGTCGATGGTTTCGCTGGCATCGACCAGCTCGTTGCGCTGGGTGCGCAGCTCCTGGGTCATCTTGTTGAAGATTTCGCCGAGCAGCGCGAGGTCGCTTTCCGACTTGTTGACGGGCACCTGGACATTGAGATTGCCGGTCGAGACCTCGCTCGCCGCGCCCATCAGCTGGCGGATCGGCGACACCAGCCCGTTGGCGAAGTTCAGCCCGATCAGCACCGAGGCCATCAGGATGGTCAGCGCGATCACCGCGAACATCAGCGCGAACGCGACCTGGATGCCGAGCCTGCGGGTCTCGAGCTGGGCATATTCCGCCGCGCTGGTCTGCGTCTGCTTGAGCTGGGCAACGACCGCCGGATCGAGCAGCCGCGCCACATACAGGAACATGTCGTCATAGGCCCGCAGGCGGACCACGGAGGCGACGTAGTTTTCCGGAAAGACCGAGATCTTCGGCTCGGTCTCGTTTATGTCCTTCAGGATGTCGGGCGGCGGCGCCTCGTAGTTCAGGCGAACGCCGGTCTCGGCGCTGGCGACGATCTTGCCGTCCTTGTCCATAAGCACCGCGACCGGAAGATTGCGCGACTCGGCGCCGGCCGTCATCAGCTGCAGGAACGTCATGCGATCCTGGTCGTAGAGCGGCCGCGCATGGGCGAGGTCATTGGCCATCGCCAGCGTGTCGCCGTTGATGAGCTGGGCGTGCTCCTGCATGTAGGCGCTGGCGATGGTCAGCGAATTCTGGATCACCTGCTTGGTGGGACCCGAGAACAGCCGGTCGAGGCCGCGCTCGATGGTGACGTTGGCCACGATCGACACCAGCACGGCGGGCAGCACCGCGATCACCGAGAACAGGCCGACGATCTGGACATGCAGCCGCGCCGCGGCCCGGCCGCGCCGCCTCGCCTGCACCATCTGCCAGACTTCCCGGACGATGATGCCGACCAGCAGCAGGATGGTGCCGGCATTGATCATCAGGAAGGAGCGGACCACCTCGGACGTGGGCTCGATCGGGGTCAGCCCGGTCAGCACCACGAAGGTCAGGAAGGCGGACAGCAGCGCGATGGCCACGGCAAACGGCGCCAGCCAGCGCCGCAGCGGGAAGCCCCGCGCCTCTGCATTGGGCTCGGCCGGTGGGGCGTGTAATGTTGAAGCGGTGGTCTCTGCGCTGGTCATACCGGCAATTGAGCTGAGAGCGATCGCCCGCGGGAATTGCGAACTGATGCAATCATATCACAATGTTGCCGAATTGCGACATTTCCGCGGCGCAAACGCTGGTGCGGCGCCGTGTCCTCAAAACCATTTGTGACTACTCAATAACGGTGGTGGGGCCCGTCCCGGCCCCGTCAACCTCTACCCGCCGCTCCGGTAGACCTGGATATCGAGGTCGCGGATCTTCTTGCGCAGCGTATTGCGGTTCAGCCCGAGCAGGTCGGCGGCCCGGATCTGGTTGCCGCGGGTCGCCGCCAGCGCGGCGGTCAACAGCGGGATCTCGATCTCCTTGAGGATGCGGTGGTAGAGGCCCGGCGGCGGCACGCCGTTCGGGAAGCCGGAGAAGTGCGAGGACAGATAGGCCTCGACCGCGCCGCCGAGATTGTCGACGCCGACGGTCGCCGTGCTGCCCGAGGTGACCGCGGGCGGCGCCAGCTCGCCGTCGATGACGGAAGCGGTGATGACGTCCTGCGGATAGAGCGCGGCGAGCCGCCGGGCGAGGTTTTCCAGCTCGCGGACGTTGCCCGGCCAGCGGTGCTGCTTGAGCCGCTCGAGCGCCTGGGCGTCGAGCTTCTTCGGCGGCAGGCCGTCCTTCTCGGCGAGCGAGAAGAAGTGCCTGATCAGGTCGGGCAGATCCTCGATGCGCTCGCGCAGCGGCGGCAGCCGCAGCGGCACCACGTTGAGGCGGAAGAACAGATCCTCGCGGAACAGTCCCTGCTGGATCAGGATGCGCAGGTCCTTGTTGGAGGCGGCGACGATGCGGACGTCGGTCTTGATCGGGGTGCGGCCGCCGACCGTGGTGTATTCGCCCTGCTGCAGCACGCGGAGCAGCCGGGTCTGCGCCTCCATCGGCATGTCGCCGATCTCGTCGAGGAACAGCGTGCCGCCCTCGGCCTGCTCGAAGCGGCCGGAGGCGCGGGTGTTGGCGCCGGTGAAGGCGCCGCGCTCATGGCCGAACAGCTCCGATTCGATCAGGTCGCGCGGGATCGCCGCCATGTTGACCGCGACGAACGGGCCGTTGCGGCGCCGCCCGTAGTCGTGCAGCGCGCGCGCGACCAGCTCCTTGCCGGTGCCTGATTCGCCCGAGATCATCACGGTGAGGTCGGTCTGCATCAGCCGCGCCAGCACGCGGTAGATTTCCTGCATCGCCGGCGAGCGGCCGACCAGCGGGATCGAGTCGAACTCGCCGTCGTCGGCGGGACTGGAAACCCGCTCCTTCGGCTCGGCCAGCGCGCGGCCGACGATGGTGATCAGCTCCTTCAGGTCGAACGGCTTCGGCAGATATTCGTAGGCGCCGCGCTCGGAGGCGCGGATCGCGGTCATGAAGGTGTTCTGCGCGCTCATCACGATGACCGGCAGATTCGGCCGCATCTTCTTGATCCGCGGCAAGAGATCGAACGCGTTCTCGTCGGGCATCACGACGTCGGTGATGACGAGATCGCCCTCACCCTGGCTGACCCAGCGCCACAGCGTGGCGGCGTTGCCGGTGAGGCGAACCTCATAGCCGGCGCGCGACAGCGCCTGGTTCAGGACGGTCCGGATGGCGGTGTCGTCGTCAGCGACAAGTATGCTACCTGCAGGCATTGGTGTTCCTCATCGTGCATCCTGAGAGGCAGGCGAGGACGTACCCGGAACGTCATCGCGGTTGCTTTGGTCGAGTTGCTTGGCGGCGCTGTACATCGGCATCAGCACGCGGAAAGTGGTCTTGCGCGGCTGCGACTCGCATTCGATGATGCCGCCGTGATCGCCGATGATCTTGGCGACCAGCGCGAGGCCGAGCCCGCTGCCGGTCTGCTTGGTGGTGACGAAGGGATCGAACAGGTTCGGCAGCAGGTCTTCCGGCACGCCAGAGCCGTTGTCCTTGACGCAGAATTCCAGCGGCAGCGAGACCCGCGATTTCTTGCCGGGCACCGACAGCCGCACGCCCGGCCGGAACGCCGTGGTGAGCTGGATCTCCGCATCGGTACCGAGATCGGCGACCGCTTCGGCCGCGTTCTTCACGAGGTTGAGGAACACCTGGATCAGCTGGTCCTGGTTGGCCAGCACCGGCGGCAACGACGGATCGTAGTCCTCGATGAAGCGGACATTGCGGGCAAAGCCGGACTGCGCCAGGCGCTTCACATGATCGAGCACGGAATGGATGTTGACCGGACCGCGCGCCACCGGGCGGTCGTCGCCGAACACTTCCATGCGGTCGACCAGCGTCACGATGCGGTCCGCCTCGTCGCAGATCAACCGCGTCAGCAGCCGGTCCTCGGAGGACGCCTGCTGCTCCAAAAGCTGCGCCGCGCCGCGGATGCCCGACAGCGGGTTCTTGATCTCATGGGCGAGCATCGCCGCCAGCGCGATCACCGAGCGCGCCGCGCTGCGATGGGTGAGCTGGCGATCCATCTTGTCGGCGATGGTGCGCTCCTGCAGCATCACCACGATATGCCCGGGCCGCTCGGTCAGCGGCGCGACGTGCAGATCGACCTGGCGATCGCCGCCGATCCGCGGCGTGCCGAGATCGACCTTGTATTCGTTGACCGGCGAGCCGCTCGTCCGCACCTGCTCGATCAACGCCAGCAGCGGGCTGCCGAACGGCACCAGCTCCTTCAGCGACTGCCGGCGCAGGAACTGGGTCGAGATCTCGAAGAAGGATTCGGCTGCGATATTGGCGTCGACGATCCGCCCGTCGGGTGCGACCAGCAGCACCGGATTGGGCAGCGCATTGAGGATGGCCTCCCCGTCAGTCGGCACCGGCCGGCGGAATTCCATGGCTGACGTCATGCGGCAGCACTCCAGGCAAAATCGTCGTAGGCGTCGGCGAGCGAGCGATGCACGCTGGACGGCTCTTCCGCGGTCAGGATCGCCTGCCGCCAGGTCTTCAATGTCGCGGCCGGCGCGCAGCTATAGGCCGCAGCAGCCTCCAGCGCCCAGCCGAGATGCTTGCGTGCATGCTTGAGCCCGATGCGCAGGCCATAGTGGCTGCAAACCTCGTCATAGAGCGCGCGAACGTGCTTGAGTTGCTCGGCGAGCGACGGCGCGGCCTCGGCGATCCCGGTCTCGAGGCGGCGGCCGATCTGTCCCGGCAGCCAGGGCTGCCCCTGCGCGCCGCGGCCGATCATGACGGCGTCGGCACCCGACATCTCGAGCGCGCTGACAGCCTTGTCGAACGAGGTGATGTCGCCGTTGACCACGACCGGGACGGTGACGGCGTCCTTGACGGCGCGCACGGCGTTCCAGTTCGCCTCGCCCTTGTAGAACTGGCAGCGGGTCCGGCCATGCACGGTGATCATCTGCACGCCGGCGGCCTCGGCGCGGCGCGCCAGTTCCGGCGCATTGAGCGAGCGGTCATCCCAGCCGAGCCGCATCTTCAGCGTAACGGGCACCCTGACCGCCGACAGCGTCGCCTCGATCAGCGTGATCGCGTGGTCGAGGTCGCGCATCAGGGCCGAGCCGGACTGGCCCCCGGTCACGTGGCGGGCCGGACAGCCCATGTTGATATCGATGACGTCGGCGCCGGCGCCTTCGGCGATCCGTGCGCCCTCCGCCATCCAGTGGGTCTCGCAGCCTGCCAGCTGGACCACATGCGGCCCGACCCCGGCCGCCTCGCAACGCAGCTTCGACATCGGCTTGCCGTTCACCAGATCGTTGCTGGCGGTCATCTCGGAGACCACCAGGCCGGCGCCCAAAGTGGCAGCGAGTCGCCGAAAGGGCGCATCGGTAATGCCGGACATGGGCGCGAGGAGAACCCGGTTGGCGACAGCAATATCGCCGATCTTCAATGGGTTACGAGGAGTACTTTGCACGCCGGTCACAGCCGTCTCGTCGTTCTGTCAGCCACGCCATTGCAGCTGACGTCGTCTATTCTGCGCACAATTCTTGTGCAGTCAAGGCTCATGCCTACGGTTTAGACATTCCTATCATCAGTGCAAGTGCACTGCAACAAAATCTGCTTTTCCCACAGTCATCGGCAAACGCTCTGTTTTTGCGCAGCGGTCATGCTAAGGGCTGTGCGCGGCGATCCTCGCCGTCCCCCTCATCCCCGATTCGTCTGTCACTGGTTCAAAATGCCGAAGCCTGAGCGTACCGCAGCCATCCTAGTCGCAGCCGGCCGTGGACTGCGCGCCGGCGCAGGCGGGCCGAAGCAATACCGGACGATCGGCGGACAGACGGTTATCTACCGCGCCATGGAGGCGTTCTCCGGACATCCGGACGTGTTTGCGGTGCAGCCTGTGGTCAATCCTGACGACACCGCGCTGTTCGATGAAGCGGTCGCAGGCCTCCGCCATCGGCCGCCGACGCCGGGCGGCGCGACCCGGCAGGCCTCGGTCCATGCCGGGCTCGAGGCGCTTGCAAGTGAGAAGCCGGACATCGTGCTGATCCACGATGCCGCGCGCCCCTTCGTCACCGCAGCCGTGATCTCTCGCGCGATCGCCGCGGCCGGCCGGACCGGCGCTGCGATCCCCGTGATTCCCGTCACCGACACCATCAAGCTCACCGGCGATGCCGGCGACGTCGAGGCGACGCCGGAGCGCGCGCGCCTGCGGATCGCGCAGACGCCACAGGCTTTTCGTTTCGACGTAATATTGGAGGCGCATCGTCGCGCAGCGCGCGATGGCCGCTCCGATTTCACCGACGATGCGGCGCTTGCCGAGTGGGCGGGATTGACGGTTTCGACGTTTGAAGGTGATGCTGCCAACATGAAACTCACCACACCCGAGGACTTCGTGCGCGAGGAAGCGCGGCTCGCAAGCCAGCTCGGCGACATCAGAACCGGCACCGGCTACGACGTGCACGCCTTTGACGACGGTGACCATGTCATGATCTGCGGCGTGCGCGTGCCGCACACGAAGGGATTCCTGGCCCATTCCGACGGCGATGTCGGGCTGCATGCGCTGGTCGACGCGATCCTCGGTGCGCTGGCCGACGGCGATATCGGCTCGCATTTCCCGCCGAGCGACGCCAAGTGGAAGGGCGCCTCCTCCGACCAGTTCCTGAAATATGCGGTCGAGCGCGTCACCGCGCGCGGCGGACGGATCGCCAATCTCGAAGTGACGCTGATCTGCGAGCGACCGAAGATCGGGCCGTTGCGCGACACCATGCGGGCGAAGATCGCGGAGATCTCCGGCGTCCACATCTCGCGCGTGGCGGTCAAGGCCACCACCAGCGAGCGGCTCGGCTTCACCGGCCGCGAGGAAGGCATCGCGGCAACCGCGAGCGCCACGGTGCGTCTCCCGTGGGATGATAAAGGCTGGAGTGCCTGACATGGGCGGCAGCGACGCTCGTGCCCTCTCCCGCTCGCTGCTCGACCTGTGCCGGATGCGCAAGCTGACCATCGCGACCGCCGAATCGTGCACCGGCGGCCTGGTCGCGGGTGCGCTCACCGACATTCCCGGCTCTTCCGACGTGATCGACCGCGGCTTCGTGACCTATTCGAACGAGGCCAAGCGGGTCATGCTCGGCGTCAGGGCGGCGACGCTCGAAACGTTCGGCGCAGTGAGCAAGGAAACCGCGACCGCGATGGCGATCGGCGCGCTGGAAAAGGCCGGCGTCGACCTTGCGGTCTCGATCACCGGCATCGCGGGCCCTGGCGGTGCGACACCGGGCAAGCCGGTCGGCCTGGTGCATTTCGCCGTCGCCGCGCGCGACGGGCGCATCATTCATCGTGAGCAGCGATTTGGCGCAATCGGCCGCAGCACGGTGCGGCAGCGCTCGGTGGTCGAAGCATTGCGCATGCTGATGGAGCTTGCGCGCCCTCCGCAGGCCGCCAAGCCGCGTCGCGAGGCCGCCAGCCGGTTGCGGCCAAGGGTGGCTCGATCGCCGCGGAGCCACGCTGCGAAACGCCGCCGGCCGCCGCGCGGATAGGCCCGACCCAAAGTCGAGTCGCGCGACGGCCCGCCTTACACAGGCTTGTGTCAACTGCGGCCCGGTGACGCTTACCTGAAATGGAACTTTGACGCGGCTTCGCCGCTTTATGTTGTTCCAACTCTGCTGTTTCGATTGTTCGTCCAACAGCAAAATCCCACAACAAGGAGAAAATGATGAAGTTGGGAACTTTGGTCGTGGCCGCCATCAGCGCTGGCGCCATGACGCTGTCGACTGTTGCGCCTTCGTCCGCCGCACCACTCGCTCCCGCGCGATTGCAGGACCAGCCTACCTCCGTCGAGCATGTGCAGTATCGGCACTGGCACGGTGGTCCGCGTTACGGCTATCGCGGCGGATACGGCTACCGCGGTGGTTACTATCGCGATCGTGGCAGTAACGGCGCGGCGATCATCGGCGGGCTGGCGGCCGGCGCGATCATCGGCGGCGCGATTGCGGCGAGCCAGGCCAAGGCCAACAACGACGCCTATTGCTCCCAGCGTTTCCGTACCTACGACCCCGCTTCGGGCACCTACATCGCATCCGGCGGCGTGCGGCGATCCTGCCCGTAAATCGGCGAACGCGCCCCACGCATCATCCGTCGTGCCCGGCCTCGTGCCGGGCATTTGCGTTTCCAGGGAGGCAAACGAGACGGCTTCGCTACGTCGACAGCTGCGGCTTGCCGTAGACCTGATCCGCCCGCTTCTCGAACGCGTGGGCAAACCGCCCGAAAGCCGCGTCGAACATCGAGCCCATCAGCATCGCCAGCATCCGGCTCTTGAATTCGTAGTTCAGGAAGAAGCCGACATCGCATTCGGTTTCCGACCTCGGCTCAAAACTCCAGCGATTCTCCAGATTGCTGAACGGGCCGCGCAGATATTCGACCAGGATCTTCAGATTGGGCCGATCGAGCGTCACCTTGCTGGTGAAGGTTTCCCGCACCAGCTTGAAGGACACCGTCATGTCCGCCACCACGACCTCGGTGCCGTCGTCCTTGGGCGTGCGCTGGCGGATCTTGAGCGACTGGCATAGCGGCACGAATTCGGGATAGCGCTCGACGTCGGCGACCAGATCGAACATTTGAGGTGCGGTGTGCCGGACCCGCCGCTTGCTTGAGAATCGTGGCATCAGTGGATACTCGCACGGTTTTGCCCGAGTGCGAGGCGCTTCAGATAATCATCCGCCTGCGCCCGATCGGTGAAGCAGACCAGCGATTGATCGGGCCGCAAGCCGGCAAAATACTCGATCAGCTTCGGCCGCTGCTGCCGGCGATAGGTCCAGACGTAGCGGAAGAATTCGAGATCGATCTTCTCGGGGCAGCCTTCCGCCATCTCCGGGCGGACCTGGCCATAGCTCCCGGCTATCCGCCTGAAGATACCGAGCATGCATGTCGACCGCGGCAGGTCGAACCAGATGATCGTATCGGAGAGCTCCCGGCGCAATTCCCCTGCACCATGCCTCATGTAGTTCCCATCCATGATCCAGTGCGGCTCGCGGGCTGCTTCGGTCATGCGGCGCTCGAATTCGTCCCTGCCCGACTCGACCCAGCCCGGCTTCCAGAACAGCGCATCGATCGACACGGTCGGAATCCCTGTCATGGCGGACAGCCGCCGCGCAAAGGTCGACTTGCCGGATCCCGACGATCCCATCACCAGAACGCGCTGCATTGGTCCAGTCCAAGGTTCGGTCAAGGTTCGGTCAAGGCCCGATCAAGCAACGGCGCGCGAGGGCGCCGGCTCACCGCCGTTTGCGAAATCTAGCGGCCGCGGGCCACGCGCGCCGCCTGCAGTTTGGCGAAATCCTCGCCGGCGTGGTGCGACGAGCGCGTCAGCGGGCTCGCCGACACCATCAAAAAGCCCTTGGTATAGGCGACCCGCTCGTAGCCTGCGAACTCGTCCGGCGTCACGTAGCGCATGACGGCGTGATGCTTGCGGGTCGGCTGCAAATACTGGCCGATGGTCAGGAAATCGACTTCGGCCGAGCGCAGATCGTCCATCACCTGCAGCACCTCGTGCCGCTCCTCGCCGAGGCCGACCATGATGCCTGACTTGGTGAAGATGGTCGGATCGATCTCCTTGACCCGCTGCAGCAGCCGGATCGAATGGAAATAGCGGGCGCCGGGACGGACCGTCAGATAGCGCGACGGCACGGTTTCCAGATTGTGGTTGAAGACGTCGGGCTTGGCCGCGACCACGCGCTCCAGCGCGCCGTCCTTGCGCAGGAAGTCCGGTGTCAGGATCTCGATCGTGGTGGTCGGGCAGCGCGCGCGGATGGCGCGGATGGTCTCGGCAAAATGCTCGGCGCCGCCGTCGGCAAGATCGTCGCGGTCGACCGAGGTGACCACGACGTGGCTGAGCCCGAGCTTGGCGGTGGCCTCCGCGACGTATTCCGGCTCGCTCGCCTCGAGCGCGCCGGGCATGCCGGTCTTGACGTTGCAGAACGCGCAGGCGCGCGTGCAGGTGTCGCCCATGATCATGAAGGTGGCGTGCTTCTTGTCCCAGCACTCGCCGATATTGGGGCAGCCCGCCTCCTCGCACACCGTGACGAGGCCGTTCTCCTTCACGATCCGGCGCGTATCCGCATAGCCGCGCGTGTTCGGCGCACGAACGCGGATCCAGTCCGGCTTCGGCGGCGACACGGCATCCGGCCGGTTCACCTTCTCGGGGTGCCGCGGGCGGAGCTGAGTGGTGGAGATGGTGTCGACGATGGTGACCATGGATGCCTGCAAGTCGCGGGAGCATGATCCGGAAAAGTGGAGGCCGGTTTTCCGAACCGATCATGCTCCGAACCAAGGGCTTAGCTAATCGGTGTTGACGCGGCTCGCAACCCGCCCCGCGACCCTAGCAGACCAGCCCATATATTGGCAGTCTTGCGGTCCGTTCCATGCCGATTCCCACCTCAAAATGGCTCAAAAACCCCGATCTATCCGCGCGACCGCGCCGCGCCTCGGCAAGGCGCTGAAACGCTCCTTCTTCGATCGCAGCGTCCACGAGGTCGCCCCCGACCTGATCGGCGCGACCTTCCTGGTCGGCGGCGCCGGCGGCATCATCACCGAGGTCGAGGCCTATCATCACACCGATCCGGCAGCGCATTCCTACCGCGGGCCGACCCCGCGCAACCAGGTGATGTTCGGCCCGCCGGGCTTCTCCTACGTCTACCGCTCCTACGGCATCCATTGGTGCGTCAACTTCGTCTGCGAGGAAGCGGGCTCGGCCAGCGCCGTGCTGATCCGCGCGATCGAGCCGACCCATGGGCTCGCGGCGATGCGCCGGCGGCGCGGGCTGGAGGACGAGCGCGCGCTGTGCTCGGGGCCCGGCAAGCTCTGCGAGGCGCTCGGCATCACCATCGCGCACAGCGAATTGCCACTCGACCGCGCCCCGATCGCGCTCCATGCGCGGACCGAAGCACCCGAAATCATCACCGGGGTGCGGATCGGCATCACCAAGGCCGTCGACCTGCCCTGGCGCTACGGGCTGAAGGGATCGAAATTCCTCAGCAAGCGGTTTTGATCGCCACGGCGTCGTTCGCTATGACGCCTTCTTCAGCCGCTCGATCGCCTCGAGGATCTTGGCGCGGCGCTCCGCTGCTGCCGCGCGCTTTTCCTTCTCTTCCTCGACGAGCTCTTCTGGCGCGTTGGCGACGAACTTCTCGTTGGCGAGCTTGGCATCGACCCGCTTGATGTCGGCGTCGGCCTTGCCGAGCTCCTTCTCCAGCCGCGTGCGTTCAGCCGCGAGATCGATCACGCCCTTCAGCGGCAGCGCGACCGCCTCGCCGCGGACAAGGAGTTGCACCGCGCCTTCCGGCGGGTGATCGGCGAACGAGATATCCGACAATCGCGCGAGCCGCTTGATGGTGTCGTTCCAGCGCTGCGCGCGGTCCCGCGTCTCGTCGGAGGCGCCCGCGATCACCAGCGGCGTCAGTGTCGACGGCGGGATGTTCATTTCCGCCTTCACCGACCGCATCGCAGTGACGAGATCGACCACCCAGCCGATCTCGGCCTCGGCCGCGGGATCGCTGAACTCGTCGGCGTCGAGCGCGGCAATGACCGGCGGAATGATCGGATCGACCACCGGACCGGCGGTCGCGATCGCGGCCAGCTGCTCGCCGGTCACGCCCGACTTGCGCGGCCAGGACGCCAGCACCAACAGGCCGTCGCGCTTTGCGGTCACCGCCCACAGCTCCTCCGTGATGAAGGGCATGAACGGATGCAGCAGCTTGAGGATCTCGTCGCGGGTCCAGGCGATCATGGCGCGGGTCTCGGCCTTGGCCGCGCCCTCCTCGCCCATCAGCACGGGTTTCGCGAGCTCGAGATACCAGTCGCAGAACACGTTCCAGACGAAGCGGTAGATCGCGCCCGCGGCATCGTTGAAGCGATGATCCTCGATCGTCTCGGTGACCTCGCGGGTGACGCGCGAGGTTTCGTGCGCGATCCAGCGGTTCAACGTCTCCTTCGCGCCCTTCGGATCGAAACCGTCCGGCTTGACGCACTCGTTCATCTCGGCGAAGCGGCAGGCGTTCCAGAACTTGGTCGCGAAATTGCGGTTGGTCTCGACCAGATGCGGCGACAGGCGGATGTCATGGCCTTGCGCTGCCTCGCGGGTCAGCGCGAAGCGCAGCGCGTCAGCGCCGTATTCGTCGATCACGCCGAGCGGGTCGATGACGTTGCCCTTCGACTTCGACATCTTGGCGCCCTTCTCGTCGCGGACGAGACGGTGGATGTAGACGGTCGAGAACGGCGCCTCCTTCATGAAATGGAGGCCCATCATCATCATGCGGGCGACCCAGAAGAAGATGATGTCGAAGCCGGTAACCAACGTGTTGGTCGGGTAGTAGCGCGCGACCTCCGGCGTGTCGTCCGGCCAGCCCAGCGTCGAGAACGGCCACAGGGCCGACGAGAACCAGGTGTCGAGCACGTCCTCGTCGCGCGTGATGAAGCCCTCGCGCTTGGCGGGGTCGACCGCCATGTCGTGGCCCTGCTCCGGCGTGATGACTTCCTGCTCGACGTAATAGCCGAGCGCGTGGCCGACCGCCTCTTCCTCGGTCTCGGCGACGAACACCTTGCCGTCGGGTCCGTACCACGCCGGAATCTGATGGCCCCACCAGAGCTGGCGCGAGATGCACCAGGGCTGGATGTTCTCCATCCACTCGAAATAGGTCTTTTCCCAGTTCTTCGGCACGAACGTGGTTTCGCCCGAGCGCACCGCCGCAATCGCCGGCTGCGCCAGCGTCTTGGCGTCGACATACCACTGGTCGGTCAGATACGGCTCGATCACGACGCCGGAGCGGTCGCCATGCGGCACCATGTGGGTGTTGGGCTCGATCCGCTCGAGGAAGCCGAACTCCTCCAGCCTCGCGACGATCTTCTTGCGCGCCGCGAAGCGCTCGATCTTGTCAAACTCGGCGGCGAACTCGTCGGCGCCCATCGGCAGGCCGCGCAGATAGTCCTCGTTGCCCACCAGGCTGAGGCTGCCTTCCTGGTCGAGCACGCTGATCTGCGGCAGGCCGTGACGCTTGCCGATCTCGAAGTCGTTGAAGTCGTGCGCCGGCGTCACCTTGACCGCGCCCGAGCCCTTCTCCGGATCGGAATAGTCGTCGGCGACGATCGGAATCCTGCGGCCGACCAGCGGCAGGATGACGTGCTGGCCGACCAGATCGGCGTAGCGCTCGTCGTCCGGATGCACCGCGACGGCGGTGTCGCCGAGCATCGTCTCGGGGCGCGTCGTCGCGACCACGATGAACGATTTCGGATCCTCGGGGCTGAAGCTGCGGCCCTCGATCGGATAGCGCAGATACCAGAGATGGCCCCTGACCTCGACCTGCTGCACCTCGAGATCGGAGATCGCGGTGAGCAGCTTCGGGTCCCAATTGACCAGGCGCTTGTCCTTGTAGATCAGGCCATCGCGATGCAGCTCGACGAACACCTTGACGACGGCGCGCGACAGGCCCTCGTCCATGGTGAAGCGCTCGCGCGACCAGTCGCAGGACGCCCCGAGGCGCTTGAGCTGGTTGACGATTGTGCCGCCGCTCTCGGCCTTCCACTGCCAGACCCGCTCGAGGAACTTGGCGCGGCCCATGTCGCGCCGGCCCGGCTCCTGCCGTTCCATCAGCTGACGCTCGACCACCATTTGGGTGGCGATGCCGGCGTGATCGGTGCCGGGCTGCCACAGCACGTCGCGGCCGCGCATCCGCTCGAAGCGGCACAGGATGTCCTGCAGCGTGTTGTTGAGCGCGTGGCCCATATGCAGCGAGCCGGTCACGTTCGGCGGCGGAATCACAATGGTGAAAGGCGCGGCGTCCTTGCGTTCAGGTCGGCCGGCCTTGAACGCACCGCTCTCCTCCCAGATCCGGGCCATCCGGTGCTCGATATCGGCGGGCTGGTAGTTTTTCTCGATCATGACAATGCGCTGTGGACCATGGAAAGCGTTAGAAAGCCGCCGGAGCGCACCAAGTCAACCGGACCGGCACGTCAAATCGACGTTTAGGGCATTTGGGGAGCTGATTGAGGGCCGCCAGGCCCAACGGCAGGAGCCAGCTTCGCGCGGGCGGCGGAGCTAGCGCCCGCGCGGAGCTAACGCCCGCGGGATACCCGCTCGATCTCGGCCTTGACGATCCGCTCGACCAGCCCGGGCAGATTGTCGTCCAGCCAGGACTTCAGCATCGGCCGCAGCATCTCCTTGACCAGATCCTCGAGCGTCCGCGCATTGTTGCTCAACACCGTGTTGGCCAGCGAGTTGAAGGCCGACTCGACGGCCCGCATCGTGGTTCCCGAGATGATCTGCTGCATGGGCGCGGTCTCGATCGCCGGCGGCTCCCGGGCCGGTTCCGGCGCCCGGCTCCGCGCTTCCGTGAACTCGAGGTCGTCCTGCGGCTCGACCTTGCGGAACGACGGCGCGGCGGCCGGGTCCGGCAGCGCCATCTCGTCGGTGAGTTCGAACACGTCGGCTTCGGGCTGGACCGCGGGCTGCGGCGACGGCCTGATCTCGGCTGCGGGCGTCGCCTCGTCGAGGCTGGCGAGCAGCGAGTCGATGTCGTTCTGACTGTTGCTGGCCGCCGGTGCAGGCGCAGGCGGCGGTGATTTCGGCGCCGGCGCGGCGGCCTTCGCGGCCGGTGGCGCTGCGGGCGGCGGGCTCTTCATCGCGGGCTTGGTTGCTGGTGCTGGCTCGACCTTCGGCGCCGGCGCTGCAGCGGCGGCCGCAGGCTTCTCGGCCGCGGCCGGCTTCGCCTCGTCGTCGGCAATGATGCGACGGATCGACGCCAGGATCTCCTCCATCGAGGGCTCTTGGACCTTCGCAGGTTGCGTCATCTCCGACTCCACATCGAAACGATTTTACATCAAGCCCGAGAGGATTCGCCGGTTCCGATGATGCGGGCGGAGATTTTTGTTGATCCCGCCCGACTTGTCCCCAGATCAAGCCCGCCCGAGGCTTTGTGCAAGCTTCGTGTCGCCCAATGCAGCTTGATCACAGGTGGCGTCGCACCTGTCATCACGCTACGCCGGCGCGCCGCGAATCGCCTTGCTGCCCGACAAAACGGTATGTCAGGCCAATTATCGAATGCAAGCAAACGCGCCTGTTTGCGGTCCTGATTAACTCAGAACCACAAACATGACGCGACAAGCGATGATGATGCGAAGGTGTTTAGCGGCCGTCGGGCGTGCGTACGCCGGCCCAGTTGTCACGAACCTGCTGGTAATGCACGCTCGGATCGTAGACGTTGGTCGAAAGGCCGAGCACCTGCGGCGACAAGCGGCCAACTGCGCTCAGCACGTTATAGGACGCGACGACGCGGTCATGCTGCGCGGTGACCAGCGCGTTGCGCGCGTTGACGAGCGCCTGCTGCGCGTTGAGCACGTCGAGCGTGGTGCGCTGACCGGCCTTGGCCTCTTCGCGCACGCCGTTCAGGGCGATCTCCGACGCGGTCACCTGCGCCTGTGCCGACGCCACCTGCGACTTGCCGGCGACCAGCTGGCCCCACGCGGTGACGACGTTGGCGCGCGCCTGATCGCGGGTCTGTTCGAGCACGAGGCGCTGCTGCGCCAGCGATTCCTTGGACTGGCGGATCAGCGAATATTCCGCACCGCCCTGATAGAGCGGCACCGACAGCTGGACCGCTGTTCCCGCGCTGAATGCGCGCTGGCTGATCAGGGTCTGCTCGTACTGCTGCTGCACCGACGTTTGCAGGTTGACCGACGGGAACAGCGCACCCTCGCTGACCTTGACCTGCAGGAAGTTGACGTCGACGCCGTACATCGCCGAGGTGACGTTCGGATTCTGGGTCAGACTGAGGTCGACGGCGGACGCAAGCGTCGTTGGCAGGAAGCGGTCGACCGGCGAGCCCGGCGCGAGGTTCTGCGGTTCGTTGCCGATGATGCGGCGGAAATTCGAACGCGTCGTCGTCAGGTTCGATTCGGCGGTGAGCTGCTGGGTCTTACCTGCTGCAAGCTGCGCTTCGGATTGCGCGACGTCGGTCCGCGTCACTTCGCCGACATTGAAGCGGTCCTGGGTCTGCTTCAGCGTCTGTTCCAGCACGCGCGTGTTGCTGCGCTGAACTTCGACGATGGCGGAGTCGCGGAGATAGTCCATGTAGATCGTGGCCGCGCTCAGGATCACGGTTTGCTCAAGCACACGCAGGCCCTCGCGCGCCGCCGAGACCTGGCTTTCCGCCGCGCGCACCCTGGGCGCGGTCTGCGCGTTGAACAGCGATTGGTTGACCGTGAGGCCTGCGCTGCGCGGCGCATTGGCGCCATGGATTTGGGTGCGGACAAGATTGTTCGCGTCGCCGCCCTGTGTCGTCAGCGTATCGGTGTATTGGTACCCCGCGCTCGCCGTCAGTGCGACTTTCGGGCGGTAGCCCGACAGTGCCTGCGGAACGTTCTCGTCCGTTGACCGCACCTGCGCGCGTTGCGCGTTCAGCTGGGGATTGTTTTGGTAGGACCGCACCAGCGCGGCCTCGATTGTATCGGCGAGTGCGGGCACAGGGCCCATCTCCGCCAACAGAAGGACGGCAGTCGCAGCCGCGGTGACAACCTTCACCCCACGCATCCCCGGAAATCCAATCATTGTAGTCGCCGTCTCCCACACGCAAATCAGTCCGGCGGTCGCTTCAGTCGAAGTGAGTCCCGCCTCACCTTAGTCCGCAGCTAGGCCCAACGGAACTACCCCGCAACGGAACACGGTCGAAACTCTTCACATGGGGCAAACGGGCCACACTTCTGATTCGGAACGGGATTTTATCAGCCCTGCGCCGCAGGAGAGGGTCAGAAGACGAAGGCGGGAACTCGCTCGAATCCGGGTAAAACGGGGGCCGAGGCGTCGAACAGCTCGCGATGGCCGAAATCCCCGTGGGAGTGCGTCACCAGGGTGGCGCGCGGCGGCGGCAACAGACCGAACACCCCGACCAGCCTGCCCCCCTCCTTGAGCTGGCCGAACAGCCCGGTCGGGACGATCTCCGTGGCACCATTGAGGATAATGACGTCAAACGGGGCGCCCGCGGCATCGCCGTCGGTGGCTGCGGCCGTTTTGACGGTGATATTCTGGATCCCGAGTTCGGCGAACGCCGTGGTCGCCCTTGCGGCAAGCGCCGGATCGCTTTCGGTCGCGCAGACGTCTGCGGCAAAGCGCGCCACGACGGCGGCGGCGTAACCGGTCGCGCAGCCGACCACGAGGACGCGGTCGGTGGCCTTGATCTCGGCGGCCTGGAGCATCCGGGCGAGCAGCGCCGGCGTGATCAGGCAGCGCCTCGTCGCACCGCCCTCGGCGACATCGAGGTCGAGGTCGAGATACGCCAGCGCCTGCTTGCTGGCCGGCACGAATATCTCGCGCGGCACGGTCAGCATGGCATCGAGAATACGATCATCGGTCACGTCGCTCGGACGCACCTGACCATCGACCATATACTGGCGCGCGGTCGAAAAACCGGTCATTGGCGGAGACCCTGCAAGTCGCGGCATTGCCGCTGGAGAAGCTAGAACAGGGCCATCTTTTGGAACAAGCTCCGCCAAAACGCAACACGCCGTTGGCGGGCGATCGCGCTCCCAGAACGGGCTCGTGGCGCCGTCTATTCGATCGTGACGGCAAGCCGGCCGATCAGGCGGGCCACTTCGTCGAGATGCTCGGAATCATGCTCCTCGACGGCCTTCGCGAGTCGGCGGACGCATTCATCGTCACTGATGTCAGGCGCGTCATTCGGAACGAGCGTCGGCTGCGGCATCGACAGGTCGATCAAGTTAATGGTCATCAAAATCACCTCTCAAGACCCGACGGAAGCGAGTGTTGAAGGTTATTGAGTCGATTTGACGACGTTTTCGGCCTGTCCGCTGCGGACCACGGGCTTGTGATTGGCGATTTGGGGGATCGATGGGGCCAGACCAAACTGGCTCCCCGGGCTGGATTCGAACCAGCGACCATTCGATTAACAGTCGAATGCTCTACCGCTGAGCTACCGAGGAATAGGCGAACATCTGTTCGCGAGCGGGCAGCGTATAACAAAGCCTTTCGGCCTTGCAAAGAACCAAATCGCCCCTCCGGCGAAACTTTACCGGGGACCGTAAATCTCTGCGTTACAAGGGTTTACCCATTCCTCCGCGCGGTGCGCGCCCGGCCGCCGCCCTTGCGGGCACCTGGAAACACCGCCAGCGCGGCGATCGCGTCGCGGCTGCGATTCTGGTCTCGGGCACCACCGCCCGGCTTCGCCGCGCAAGCCGGCAGGCTATCGCCCGCCGATGGCAACGATGAACAGCGCGGTCGCGGCCAGCGAGGCGATGGTCCGCACGTGGTTCCAGAAGGTCCAGTCGGTCAGATAGCGCGCCCAGACAGATGCCGCCGACGTGCCCGCAGGGTCAGAGGCCGCAAGCTGATCGTTCAGCGGCACATTGAAGGCGACCGTGACGACGAACATGCCGACCACGTAGAGGGCGCCGCAAATCATCGCAATCGCGCCCGGCTCCTGCCATCTGAGCCCGCCGAGCACGACCAGCACAGCGCAGGACAGCGTGGTGCCGAGGAACACCGGCATGAACGGCGAGCGGACGATATCGGCATTGATCGCGTTCATTGCCGAGATGCCGGCGGCCTGATCGATGCGGCCGAGCGCGGTCATGACGAAAGCCGAGAACGCGAAATAGAGCCCGGCGAGCAAGCCGCAGCCGAGCGCGGAAAACCACAGCAAGGCCGAGGTCAGGATCTGGCGCATCGTTCCGCCTCCAAATGCGAGATATACTCGTATTTGTGAAATGCGATAAACTCTCGTATTAGGGCCGTCAACCCCGATCGCAGGGAAGCGAGAGATGTCGAGACGAAAGGCCGCGGCCGTGGAAGTCCCCCTCCCCGGGCTGGCGCGGCTTGCCCCGACCCAGCAGCGCAGCCGCGAGCGCTTCGAGCGCATCCTTGCCTGCGCGACCGAGATCATGGCGGAAAAGGGCAGCGAGGCCTTCCGCATGAGCGACGTCGTCGCGCGCAGCGGCGTCGCATTCGGCTCGCTCTATCAATATTTCCCGGACAAGGCCGCGATCATCGGCACCCTGGCCGAACGCCATAACGCGGTCGGGCGCGATTGCGTCAGGCGCGATCTGGCCGCGGTGACGACCGCGCGCGACCTGCACCCGGCACTTTGCCGGATCGTCGACAGCTACTACGAGATGTTCATGCGCGAGCCTGTCATGCGCGACATCTGGCAGGCGACGCAAGCCGACCGCGCCCTGCAGAAGCTCGATGCGGACGACATGGCCGTGCTCTCCGGCCTGCTGTCCGACGCGGTCAGGCGGATTGCGCCAGACATGCCGACTGCCGCCTTCGCCACCTTTTCAGCACTGATCATGACGCTGATCGCAGCCGCCGTGCGTCACGCGATCACGCTGCCACCGCGGAAGGCGCGGCAGGCGCTGACGCAGTTCAAGACCATGCTGCCGCACGACCTCACCGGGCTGACGTAACGGCGCGCAGACGTCGGGAATTTCCTCCGGCTCGAGGCGATAGACAGCGGGCGTAGGCGATTTGCGCTGTCCGGGAACTGCCCGCAGCGCCCAACACTGCCCACTGGTGAGACCATGTCAGCAAGAGCCGCGGATCGAGGTGGCATGCGATCAACAAGTATCCCGCGATGCACGCCCTCATTGTCACGGCTCCCTAAAAGTCCTGCGATATTTGACGGCTATGAGGATTGCCGGGAATTCCGGGCGGAGTTTTTCGCAAGATGTGATCTGTCTCACATGAGGTGCGGCCACGCCGACCTAGGTTCCCGAAGGGTCACCAACGATTTGTTAACCAACACGGGCGCCATCGTTCTTTTCATAAAATTCGAACGAATCGCTCAATCCGGACCGAAGACAGTTTTGCGACCATGGCGCTCTCGAACCTCGGAGAGCGCGATGAGCGAAGTCGAATTTGATCTGCTGCTGGACGCCGTGCGAACGGCGATCGCGCCCATTGCTCAGGAGGATTTCGTGGCTCAGCCCTCGCCCCGCATTCAGCCGCCACCGCGCGCGGCCAATGACAACCAGGCGCCGTGGCCGCTGATTCCGTTTCCTGAAGGTTGGTACGCCGCGAGCTAATGCGGCTTCTCATTGATTGGCTGCAAGCCATTGATGAGATGAGTGGAGGCCACGACCAGAATTGAACTGGTGTACACGGTTTTGCAGACCGTTGCGTAACCACTCCGCCACGTGGCCCCTTGCGGCGGACTTCATATACGGCCTCTCTCCGATAGGCAACCGAGCCGGAAGGTAAGGTGCCCCTTGTTTGAGCAATATCCTTCCGGAAGACCGCTTCGCGCTTTTCCGGATCAGGCTCTAGCGCCGGCGTTTCCGGAAATCCCGCTTCTTCGGTTTGGGCGCCAATTCCGGCAATTTGGCCTGCACTTCCCGGAACCTCGCCAGCATCCGCTCGAAACTGCCTGACAACGTTGCGGCGATGTCCGGCCGCTTCTCCAGCCCCGCGAGCAGGATCGCGGCCGCCTCAATGGTGGACAGGCCGTCGCGGCGCGGTTCCCGCCGCAGTCTGCCGTAGAGCGAGGGCCGTTTCGGCCCGAGAATCACCCGTTGGCACTTCAGCATCCAGGCATTGCGCCACCACAGCGCCTTGGCCTGGCTCCAGGTGCCGTCGAGCAGCACGATGCCCTCGATGTCGGCCAGGATGGCGCGCTGATGCGGCTCCAGCTCGCCCTTGCGGTTGATCGCGACGATCTCGGCATCGGTCTCGAGGTCCTCGACCTTGGCGGAGCCGAGATAGAGCACCGCCCAGCGCGACGGATCGGGCACCGGCCGGCCCAGTGCCTTGGCAAGGCTCGGCCAGGACAGCCCGATCCGGACCACGGCGTTCTCGAAATGCCGCGCCAGCAGTCGCGCGGTGCCCAGCGCCCTGTCCTGCTCCTGCGGATGGATCAGGATCAGGAGCTGGACGCGGCTCTCGATCGGCGTGACGCTGTCGCAGATGCACAGCGGCAACGGCTTGCCGCAATGCGCGCACTCCTCGATCTCGGCGACGATATCGGTTTTTGCTTCGGTCGGTTCGGACATCGCTCCGCTATACGCTTGCAATCGTGCAATTCAAACTATTCCGCGGGTGCGTGCACGCCTGACGGCTCGCGGCGCTGGCGCAGCCGGTCGATCAAGAGATAGATCACCGGTGTCGTGTAGAGCGTCAGGATCTGCGACACGAACAGGCCGCCGATGATGGTGATGCCGAGCGGCCGGCGCAGCTCGGTGCCCGGGCCGGTCGCAATCACCAGCGGAATGCCGGCGAACAGCGCAGCCATCGTCGTCATCAGGATGGGGCGGAAGCGCGCCCGGCAGGCCTCGAAGATCGCGTCCCGCGACGACAGGCCCTGATGCCGCTCGGCCTCGAGCGCGAAGTCGACCATCATGATGCCGTTCTTCTTGACGATGCCGATCAACAGGATGATGCCGACGAAGGCGATCACCGTCAGCGGCGTGTTGGTCACCTGCAAGGCGAGCAAGGCGCCGAGGCCGGCCGACGGCAGTGTCGAGATGATCGTGATCGGATGCGCCAGGCTCTCATAGAGCACGCCGAGCACGATATACATCGCGACCAGCGCGCCGAGGATCAGCAGCGGCTGCCGCCCGCTGGTCTTGTTGAAATCGCCGGCATTGCCGTCGAAGCTGCCGCGAATGCCCTCGGGCATGTGCAACTCGTTGACCGCCTGCTGGATGTTCGTCGTCGCGACCTCCAGCGGCACGTCCGGCAGCAGGTTGAACGACACCGTGGTCGAGGGGAAGCCGCCGGAGTGATAGACCGCGAGCGCCGACAATCCACGCTGGTAGTGCACCAGCGCCGACAGCGGCACCTGCACGTCGTTGGCGCCGGCAACGTAGATGCGCTCGAGGTTCGACGGATCGCTCTGGAATTTGGGATCGATCTCGAGCACCACCACGTACTGATTGCGCTGGGTGTAGATGTAAGAGATCTGCCGCTGCGAGAAGGCGTTGTTGAGCGCGTTGTCGATGTCCTGCACGCGGACGCCGAGGCTGGAGGCGGTCTTGCGGTCGATCACGAGGTTGAGCTGCAGGCCGCCGGGATCGCGGTCGGAGGATACGTCCGTGATGCCCTCCACCGTCTCCATGCGCTTGGCCACGATCGGCGCCCATTTCTGCAACAGCTCGAGGTCGGTCGAGGCGAGCGTGTACTGGTAGTCGGAATCACTCTGCCGGCCGCCGGTGCGGATGTCCTGGGCGGCGAACATGAACAGGCGGATGCCCGGCACCATGAACAAGTTGCGGCGCAGCCGGTCGATCACCTGCGCGGTCGACATCCCGCCCCGCTCCTCCGGCGGCTTCAGGCTGATGAACATGGTGCCGCGGTTGGAGGTGGCGCCGCCCGGGCCGCCGCCGGAGCCCACCGACGAGCCGATGCCGGCGACCGCGGGGTCGGCCATCACGATGTCGGCGAGCCGCTGCTGCAGCTGAAGCATCGCCTGGAACGAGATATCCGCCGACGCCCGGGTCGAGCCGATCACGAAGCCGCTGTCGTCGGTCGGGAAATAACCCTTCGGCGTCTTGATGTAGAGCGTCACCGTCAGCGCGACGGTGGCGAAGAACACCACCAGGGTCAGGAAGGGATAGCCGAGCACGATCCGCAGCGTCGCTGCATAGAACGCCACGACGCGGGACAGCGTGCCCTCGATGACCCGATCGTACCAGGTGGCATGATCCGAAGTCGCCTCCCTGATGTAATGCGCGCAGATCATCGGCGTGATGGTCAGCGACACCACGGTCGAGACCGCGATCGCGAACACCAGCGTCAGCGAGAATTCGCGCAGCAGCCGCCCGACGATGCCATCCATGAAGATCAGCGGCGTGAAGGCCGCGATCAGCGACAGCGAGATCGACAGCACCGTGAAGCCGATCTGCTTGGCGCCTTCGACGGCAGCCGGATATGGCGCCATGCCCTGCTCGAGATTGCGGTACATGTTCTCGATCATCACGATGGCGTCGTCGACCACGAAGCCGACGGAGATCGCCAGCGCCATCAGCGACAGATTGTCGATCGAGAAGCCGGCGAGCCACATCCCGGCGCAGGTGCCGGCCAGCGCCAGCGGCACCGAGACGCCGGCGGCGATCGTCGGCACCGCCCGACGCAAGAACACGAACACCACGATCATCACAAGCACGGCGGTCGCCAGCAGCGTGAACTGCATGTCCTCGACGCTGGCGCGGATCGTTCCGGTGCGATCGACCAGGGTGGAGATCTCGACGCCTGCCGGAATCCATTTCTTCAGTTCCGGCAGCATCCTGCGAACGCCGTCGACGGTGTCGATGACGTTGGCGTCGCCCTGCTTGGTGATCTGGATCAGCACCGCCGGCTGCTTGTTGAACCAGGCGATCGAGCGCGAGTTGCGCACGGAATCCTCGACCTCGGCGACGTCGGCGAGGCGGACGTAATTGCCGTTCGAGCTCTTGATGACGATGTCGCGGAACTCGGCCGCGGTGCGCATCTGCTTGTTGATCGAGAGCGTCTCGCTCAGCCGGCCGCCGTTGAAGATGCCGACCGGCCCCAGCGGGTTGGCATTGATGATCGCGAGCCGGACGTCGTCGGTCGCGATCCCGGCGTTCGCCAGCGACACCGGGTTGAGCGCGATGCGCACCGCCGGCTGGTCGGCGCCGCTGACGGTCACCTCGCCCACTCCCGGCACCTGCGAGATGCGCTGCGCCAGCACCGTGTCGGCGACGTCGTACATCGCGCTGGTCGAGATCGTCTTCGAGGTCAGCGCCAGCACGAATACCGGCGACGCGGCCGGGTTGGCCTTGCGGAACTTGGGCAGCGACGGCAGGTCGCTCGGCAAATCGGCGAGCGAGGCGTTGATCGCGGCCTGCACGTCGCGCGCGGCGCGGTCGATATTGCGGCCGATCGAGAACTGCACCTGGATGCTGGTGGTGCCGAGCGAGCTCGTCGAGGTGATCTGGTCGACGCCCGAAATGGTGCCGAGCTTGCGCTCCAGCGGTGCGGCGACGGTCGCGGCCATCACCGAGGGATCGGCTCCCGGCCTGGACGCCGACACCCGAATGGTCGGGAAATCGACGTTCGGAACCGACGACACCGGCAGGAACTGGTAGGCGACGATCCCGACCAGGAACAGCCCGATCGCAAGCAGTGTGGTGCCCACCGGCCTGCGGATGAAGGGCTCCGAGATCGAGATCACTGCATGCCCTCGGTGGCGCCCGCGATCGGCGGGCCGCTGGGACCCGGCTCCGGCACGGCCCGCTCGATCCGGCGGTTGAGGCGGTCGAGCGCCAGATAGATCACCGGCGTGGTGTAGAGCGTCAGCAGCTGGCTCAGCAGCAGGCCGCCGATGATCGAGATACCGAGCGGGAAGCGCAGTTCGGCGCCGGTACCGCTTTCGATCGCGAGCGGCAGCGCGCCGAACAGCGCAGCCAGCGTCGTCATCATGATCGGGCGGAAGCGCAACAGGCAGGCCTGCACGATCGCGTCATAGGACGACATGCCCTGGTGACGCTCGGCCTCCAGCGCGAAGTCGATCATCATGATCGCGTTCTTCTTGACGATACCCATCAAGAGGATGATGCCGATCAGGCCGATCACCGAGAGATCCTGCCCGCACAGCATCAAGGCGAGGATGGCGCCAACGCCGGCCGAGGGCAGCGTCGAAAGGATGGTGATCGGATGGATATAGCTTTCATAGAGCACGCCGAGCACGATGTAGATCGTGATGATCGCCGCCAGGATCAGCCAGGGCTGGCCGGCGAGCGAGCGCGAGAATTCGGCGGCGTCGCCGGAATAGATCCCGACGATGCTGCCGGGCATTCCGATCCTGCTCTCGATCGCTTTCACGGCCGCGACCGCGTCGCCCAGCGCCTCGCCCGGCGCCAGGTTGAAGCTGAGCGAGACCGACGGGAATTGCGCCTGGTGCGAGATCGCGAGCGGCGCCGTGGTCCGGACCAGCGTCGCCACCGCCGACAGCGGCACCTGCGCGCCGTTGGCGCCGGGCAGATAGAGCTTGTCGAGAATCGACGGGTCGCGCTGATACATCGGCAGCGCTTCGAGCACGACGCGGTACTGGTTGGCCTGGCCGTAGATCGTCGAGATCTGCCGCTGCGCGAAGGCATCGTTCAGCGTGTCGGTGACGCCCTGCAGACTGACGCCGAGCTGGCCGGCGCGCTGGCGGTTGACGTCGAGCGCTGCGCGCAGGCCGCCCTCCTGCGCCTCCGAGGAGACATCGCGGAAGATCGGGTCGCGCCGCATCTCCGCGACGAGCTTTTGCGCCCATTGCGAGACCTCGGCGGCGTCGGTCGCGGTCAGCGTGTACTGGTATTGCGAGCGGCTCGACTGGGTCGAGATCTGCACATCCTGCACCGGCTGGAAGTACACCGTCATGCCGGGCACCGTCGCGATCTTCTCCTTCAGCCGCTCGATCACCTTGACCACGCCCTCGCGCCGCTGGTCGAGCGGCTTCAGCGTCATCACCAGACGGCCGACATTGGTGGTCGGATTGACCGAGCCCGAGCCGATCACCGAGACAACGCCGACCACATCAGGATCGGCCTTGATGATGTTTGAGACCGCGCTCTGCCGCCGCTGCATCTCGGCGAACGAGACGTCGGGCCCGGCCTCGGTCACCGCCGTGATCGAGGAGGTGTCCTGCAGCGGCAGAAAACCCTTCGGTGCCAGCACATACATGATCAGCGTCAGCGCGATGGTCGCGAACGTCACCAGCAGCGTCGCGCGCTGGCGCCGCAGCACCCAGAGCAGCGTCCGATGGTAGAACTCCACCATGCGGTCGATGAAGCGGCTGACCGCGGCGAGGCCCGGGACCGCCATCTCCTCATGGATGTTCTTGAGCAGCCGCGAGCACATCATCGGCGTCAGCGTCAGCGAGACGATCGCCGAGGTCACGACCGCGATCGTCAGGGTGAGCGCGAATTCGCGGAACATGCGGCCAACCAGGCCGGACATGAACAGCAGCGGGATGAACACCGCGATCAGCGACACCGTCAGCGAGATCACGGTGAAGCCGATCTCGCTGGCCCCCTTCAGCGAGGCCTCCATCACCGTCTCGCCGTCTTCCATATGGCGAACGATGTTCTCGATCATGACGATGGCGTCGTCGACCACAAACCCGGTTCCGATGGTCAGCGCCATCAGCGATAGATTGTCGAGGCTGAAGCCCGCGAAATACATGATGCCGAAGCTCGTGATCAGCGACAGCGGCAGCGCGACGCCGGCAATCAGGGTCGCGCGCAGCGACCGCAGGAACAAGAGCACCACCAGGGTCACCAGCACCACGCTCAGGATCAGCGTGAACTGCACGTCGCGGACCGAGGCGCGGATCGTCACGGTGCGGTCGGAGACGATGGTCAACTTGACGCCGGCCGGGACCGACCGCTGCAGCCGCGGGATTTCGCCGCGGATCTGCTTGACGACGTCGATGACGTTGGCGCCAGGCTGACGCTGGATATCGATGATGACTGCCGGCGTGCCCTGGTACCAGCCGCCGGTGCGGTCGTTCTCCAGCCCATCGACGATCTGGGCGACGTCGCCGATCGTGACCGGCGAGCCGTTGCGATAGGCGATGATGATCGGCCGGTAGGCGTCGGCGGCGGCGATCTGGTCGTTGGCGGCGATGGTGTAGGATTGCTGGGCGCCGTCGAGCGAACCCTTCGGCCCCGACACGTTGGCGCCGGCGATCGCGTTGCGCAGGTCCTCCATCGCGATGCCATAGGCCGCGAGGCGGGCCAGATCGGCCTGGACGCGCACCGCCGGCTTCAGGCCGCCGAGGATCGAGACCCGGCCGACGCCGGAAATCTGGCTCAGCCGTTGGCCCAGGATGGTGTCGGCGAGATCGCTCATCGCCCGCAGCGAGATCGTCTCCGAGGTCAGCGCCAGCGTCATCACCGGCGCGTCCGCCGGGTTCACCTTGGCATAGACAGGCGGATACGGCAGCGTCTTCGGCAAAATGCCGGCGGCAGCGTTGATCGCGGCCTGCACATCCTGCGTGGCGCCATCAATGTCGCGGTTGAGGTCGAACTGCAGCGAGATCTGGCTGACGCCGAACGAGCTCGTCGAGTTCATCGACGACAGTGACGGGATCTGCCCGAGCTGCCGCTCCAGCGGCGCCGTGATCAGCGAGGCCACCACGTCGGGGCTCGCGCCGGGCAATTGCGTCGTCACCTGCACGGTCGGGAAGTCGACCTGCGGCAGCGCCGAGACCGGCAGCGCCCAGTAGCCGAGCGCGCCGCCGATCATCAGCGCGATGCCGAGCAGCGAGGTGGCGATCGGCCGGCGGATGAACGGTTCGGAGACGCTCATGGCTGCGTGCTCGCTGTTAGATCGGACATTACGAAGTCAGGATGCCGGTCATGGCTGCGCCTTCGGCGCGCCGCCCGACTGTTCGCCCCCTGCTGCCGGCGCGGGCGCCGGTCCGGTCTGCCCCTTCTGATCGCCTTCGCTGTGCTCGTGCCGGCCGCGATGCTCGCCGTCCTTGCCCTGCCAGTCTTTCTTACCGTCCTTGCCTTGACCTTCGCCTTGCGCCCCGCGCTTGCCGTCAGGATTGCGGCTGCGCTTGCGCGGCGCGAGATCGGCGGCCGGCGGCCCGTCGTCCTTGCCGACCACGACCTTCGCGCCATCGGCGAGATTGGCAAAGCCGGTTGTCACGACGCGGTCCGACGTGGTCAGGCCGCTGGCGATGACGGCTTCATGCTCGTTCTGCTGGGTGACCGTGACCGGCTTGGCGGTGACGATGTCGCCCTCGCCGATCACGTAGCTGAAGGTGCCAGCCGGACCGCGCTGCACCGCCGAGGTCGGCACCACGATCGCCTGCGGCAGGGTCTCGACCTTGAGCCGCACATTGACGAACTGGCCCGGCCAGAGCTGGTAGCTGGCGTTGGGCAATTCGGCCTTCAGCTTCAGCGTGCCGGTGGTCGGATCGACCTGGTTGTCGATGCCGGTCAGCTTGCCGGTATCGATCACGGTGACGCCGTCATTGCCGAACACGTCCACCGCAAGCTGGCCCTTCGCGGCTGCGGCGTTGACCCGCATGATCTGCTGCTGCGGCAGGCTGAACCACACCGCGATCGGCTGCAGCTGGGTCAGGATCACGAGCCCGGTGGTGTCGGAGGCGTGGATGATGTTGCCCTGGTCGACCTGACGCAGGCCGGCGCGACCTGTGATCGGCGCGACGATCTTGGTGTAGCCGAGCGTGGCGCGTGCATTGTCGATCTGGGCCTGATCAGCCTTGATGATGGCCTCCTGCTGCGCGACCAGCGCACGCTGCGTGTCGGCCTGCTGCTTGGAGCCCGCATTGGTGGCGGCGAGTTGCTCATAGCGGGCGAGATCGATTTTTTGGTTGGCGAGCAGTGCTTCGTCCTTGGCCTTCGTGGCCACCGCCTGGTCGTACTGCGCCTGATAGATCGCAGGATCAATCTCGCCCAGCACGTCGCCCTTCTTGACGTCCTGGCCTTCGACGAAATTCACCTTGAGCAGCTTGCCATCGACCTGCGAGCGCACGATGACCGTGTTGAGCGCCCTCACCGAGCCGACGCCGTCGAGGTAAACCGGCACGTCCTGTACATGCGGCGTCGCCGCGAGCACCGGCACCGGCAGATCGGGCCGCGCGCCCGCACCACGCCCGCCGCCGCCATTTTGCTTGGGCTGGAAGGCGAGCCAGCCGAGATAGCCGAGCCCGCCGAGAATCACGAGCGTGATGAGCAGCGACACCATGCGCCCGAGCAGGCGCGAGAGGAGGCTCCGCTTGCGCGGCGCCTTGCTTTTCTCCTCGTCCGTCGAGTCGGGCTTAAAGAGCATCGACCGGTCTTTCCATCTTCGGTTCCCAGCCGCCCCCTAATGCCTGATATAGGCTCACGATCGCCGATAGCCGGGCCAGTTGGGCCTGCGAATAGGCATCTTCCGCCTGGAACAGGGTCAGCTGCGTGTTTAGCACAGTTACGATATCGGCGGTGCCGGCCTTGAGTTGCTGCTCGGCGAGGTCGAAGGCGCGCCGCGACGACGACAGCACGTCGCGCTGCAGCTGCAGCCGGCGCGTGGTCTCGCGGATCGCGACCAGCGCATTGTCGACGTCGGTGAACGACTGCACCACCGTCTTGCGGTAGGTCTGCAGCAACTCGTCCTGCCTGGCCTTGGTGTATTCGAAATTGCCGAGGATCCGGCCGCCGTCGAAGATCGGCTGGGTCATGCTGCCGACCAGGTTGAAGAAGGCGGCATGCGGCTGGAACAGCGAGACCAGCGCCTGGCTCTGGTAGCCGCCCGTTCCGGTCAGCTGGATGCTCGGGAAGAACTGCGCCCGCGCGCTGCCGACATTGGCGGTGGCGGATGCAAGCTGCGCCTCCTGCCGGCGGATGTCGGGACGCTGGGTCAGCAATTCAGACGGCAGGCCCGGCGTGACGCGCGGGATCGCAACGGCGTTGAGCGAGCCGCCGGAGACGCGCACGCTTTCCGGCGGCCGCGACACCAGCACCGCCAGCGCGTTGATACTCTGGTCGAGCGTCTGCCGCAGCGGCGGCACCAGCGCGCGCTGGTTGGCGAGCACGCTCTCCTGCTGCGCGACGTCGAGATCGGAGCCGGTGCCGGCCTTGAAGCGCTCCTTGATCGCATTGAGGATGCGCTCGGCGCTGGCGATGTTGCGCTGCGCGGTGCGCAGGCGGTCCTGCGTCGCCAGCACGGTGAAATAAGCATTGGCGACGCTCGCCAGCGTGGTCAGCGCCACCACCTCACGGTCGAACCGGTTGGCAACGGCGGTCTCCTCCGCCGCCTGCGCGGCGTCGCGGTTCTGGCCCCAGAAGTCGAGCTGATAGCTGGCGCTCAGCGAGGCGTTGTAATTCACCACCTCGCGCCCGCCATTGGTGAGGCCGCTGGCGCTGGAGCCGGAGGTGCGCGAGTAGGTTTCCGATCCGTTGAGATTGAGGGTCGGCAGCAGCGCCGCGCCGGCCTGGCGCGCCAGCGCGTCGGCCTGGCGGAAGCGCGCAACCGCAGCTGCGATGTCGAGGTTGACGGTCTGCGCCTCCTCCATCAGCTGCGTCAGCTCCTTGGAGCGGAAGCCCCGCCACCAATCGAGCGTCGGAAGCGCATCGCCCGGCCGGCCGAGACGCGCGGCCTTGTAGCCTTGCGGCACGTCGAGCGCCGGATCAGGGATGTCCTGGGTCAGAATGCAGCCGGCAGAGCCGGCGACCAGGCCGAGCGCAATAAGCGAGCGTGCCGCGAGCCGGCGCGCGCGGACGGCGAGGCCGAACCGGCCTCCAGGCACCATCACGGACACGGGCTGGGTCACACCCGTTCTCCGCCGAAGCCAGACTTTGCCCGTGGCACACGAATGCCGCGTTCAGCGATGGTCTGGGTGACGTTCACGGGGGTATGCTTCAAATGGAACCTGCCTGTCCCATTCTACCCTTGGGACAATGGGGCGGACAGCCCCGTCACGATTGCGCGGCGTCGCATCGCAAGCGATTCGTGGCTACCTTGAATGCCGACTTTTCCCTATTTTTTACGGCATTTTCGCGCATTTCGGCCCCGTGCCGGAAGTCACGATTCTTACAAAGATTTCATGGGGATTTCTCGGCTCCTGTTGCATTGAATCCGCAAGATGTGCCGGCGCGACGCCAGACTCGCGCCACCGCCCACTGCGCCGTCAGGTCTTGATTGGCCGAGAGCGCGCAACTCGTGCGAAACCGCCGACCACAGGATGATTCTACTGGCCGACCCGACCGCCGCAAAACTGCGTTCTCCCCACGCCCGTGACATCCGCGCGTGCGAGGTCAAGCGTGTTGAACCGGTCTTTTGCCGCAGTGCAAAAGCCCTTCCCTTTTTCGATCAGCACACTAGGTTCGCCAAGCAAGACACAGACCGGCAAAGAAATTCCCCGACATGATATTCAACAAAGACGTCATCGAAGCGATCGGCAACACCCCGCTCATCAAGCTGAAACGCGCGTCCGAACTGACCGGCTGCACCATTCTCGGCAAGGCCGAATTCATGAACCCGGGCCAGTCGGTGAAGGATCGTGCCGGCAAATGGATGATCCTGGAGGCCGAGAGGCGCGGCACGCTGAAGCCCGGCGGGCTCGTGGTCGAGTCGACCGCGGGCAATACCGGGATCGGGCTTGCTGTCGTGGCGAGTGCGCGCGGCTACCGCACCCTGATCGTCATTCCGGAGACGCAGAGCCAGGAAAAGAAGGACATGCTGCGGCTGTGCGGCGCCGAGCTGGTCGAGGCGCCGGCGCTGCCCTTCGCCAATCCGAACAACTACCAGCATCTCGGCAAGCGGCTCGCCGAGCAACTGCGCAAGACCGAACCGAACGGCGTGCTATTCGCCGACCAGTGGAACAATCTCGACAATCCCAAGGCGCATTACGACTCGACCGGACCGGAAATCTGGCAGCAGACCGACAGCAAGGTCGACGGCTTCATCTGCTCGGTCGGCACCGGCGGCACGCTGGCCGGCGTCAGCCGCTACCTGAAGGAAAAGAACCCGGCCATCGTCACCGCCTGTGCCGATCCGCACGGCTTCGGCATGTATGAACTGTTCAAGAATGGGCAGGTCAAATCAACGCCGGGCGATTCGATCACGGAAGGCATCGGGCTCGGACGCGTCACGCCGGTGGTCGAGACTGCGAAGGTCGACACCGCGTTCCTGATCTCCGATGAGGAAGCCGTGACCATCATCTATGAGCTTTTGGAGCACGAAGGCCTGTGCCTCGGCGGCTCGACCGGCGTCAACATCGCGGGCGCGATCCAGCTCGCCAAGCAGCTCGGCCCCGGCAAGACCATCGTCACCATTCTCTGCGACTCCGGCAACCGCTATCAGTCCAAGCTGTTCAACCCGGCCTTCATGCGCTCGAAGAATTTGCCGGTCCCGGAATGGCTGGAAAAGCGCAGCAAGATCGAGCTGCCGCTGGTCTGAGGGAGCGAATGGCGCGTAGCGAATAGCGGGATTCGCCATTCGCTACTCGCTCATCTCAGGATTTGACTTAGGAACAGCTTCGACCGCGCGTGCTGCGGGTTGGCGAAGAATTCCTGAGGCGTGTTCGATTCGATGATCTGGCCCGCGTCCATGAAGACGACGCGGTTGGCGACCTCGCGGGCAAAGCCCATTTCATGGGTCACGACCAGCATGGTCATGCCCTCCTTGGCAAGATCGACCATGGTGTCGAGCACCTCCTTGACCATCTCCGGGTCGAGCGCCGAGGTGGGCTCGTCGAACAGCATCACCTTCGGGTTCATGGTCAGCGCGCGGGCGATCGCAACGCGCTGCTGCTGACCACCCGACATCTGGCCGGGAAACTTGTTGGCCTGATGCGGGATCTTGACCCGCTCGAGGAACTTCATCGCGGTGGCCTCGGCATCCTTCTTCGGGATGTTGCGCACCCAGATCGGCGCCAGCGTGCAATTGTCGAGCACGGTGAGATGCGGGAACAGGTTGAAGCTCTGGAACACCATGCCGACCTCGCGGCGGACTTCGTCGACACGGCGAAGGTTCGGGCCGAGGTCGATGCCGTCGACCACGATCTCGCCCTCCTGGAATTCCTCCAGCGCGTTGATGCAGCGGATCAGGGTCGACTTGCCCGAACCGGACGGGCCGCAGATCACGATACGCTCGCCCTTGCCGACCTCCAGGTTGATGTCGCGCAGCACGTGGAAGTCGCCGTACCATTTGTTGAGAGCGGAAATGTTGACGATCGGGGTTGTGGACATGGTGACCTTGTTCAGTGGCGGCGGTGAGCGTTGAGCCGGTTTTCGACGAACAGCGAATAGCGCGACATTCCAAAGCAGAACACGAAGTAGATCATTCCAGCGAAGGCGAAGCCGGTAAAGGCCGTGGTCGGCGTCGACCAGGTCGGATCGGAGAACGTCGCATGCAACGACCCCAAGAGGTCGAACAGCGCAACGATCGAGACCAGCGAGGTGTCCTTGAACAGCGCGATGAAGCTGTTGACGAGCCCCGGAATGACGTGGCGCAGCGCCTGCGGCATCACGATCAGCGACGTGGTCTTCCACCAGGACAGGCCGAGCGCGCTCGCCGCCTCGCCCTGCCCGCGCGGGATTGCGGCAAGGCCGCCGCGCACCACCTCGGCCTGGTAGGCGCCGGCAAACAGCGCAATGCCGATCAGCGCACGGACCAGCCCGTCGACGTTGAAGTTGCCCGGCAGGAACAGCGGCAGCATGTAGGTAGCGAAGAACAGCACCGTGATCAGCGGCACGCCACGCCAGAACTCGATGAAGGCGATCGAGAATATCCGGATCAGCGGAATGGTCGAGCGGCGGCCCAGCGCCAGCGCGATCCCGATCGGCATCGAGGTGACGATGCCGGTGACAGACACCACCAGCGTCACCAGGAGGCCGCCCCACAGCCTGGTGTCGACGATGGGCAGTCCGCCGCGGTCGAGCCCCATCAGCTTGATCACGATCGCGATGCCGGCAAAGCTCGCCAGGCTCCCGAGCAGCGCGCGTTGTCCGGTTCGCATGCCGCCGCCGAGGAAAAACAGGATCGGCGAGACGATCGCCGTGGTCAGCAGGAAGTCGAACCACAGCGGCTGGCTCGACATCTGGAGCTGCTCGCGCAGCCAGGTCAGGGGAAAGATCAGCCAGCCGATCAGGCTGCCGACGAGCACGATGATGTTGCCGACCGCCCACAGCAGCGGCCCGATCGCCGAACTCCGGCTGAGATTGACCAGCGCCTGACCGGCATTGACGACGCTGTCGTCGAACAGCTGCAACAGGCTCGCGACCCAGCTGACGCCGAAACCGGCTAGTCCGCCGCCGCGCAGCAGGAAGAAGGCGACCGCCGGGAACGCGAAGAAGAACAGGCTCGCATTCAGGCCCTTCGCCGGCAGGCGCGGAATAAGGAGTGGCAGCAACAGGACGGCCGCGAGGACGAAGGTCAGGTTGACGCGCCAGCGCTCGGCTTCCGGATAGAAGCCATAGATCAGCTGGGTGAGCTTGGCCTGGATATAGGGCCAGCAGGCGCCGACCTGACGGCCGGCAGTCTCGGCGAGGCATGCATTGCGGTCCTTGCCGCTCCAGACCGCATCGACCAGCAGGAACTTGAACGCGGGAACGATCGTGTACCAGAGCAGCCCCAGCGCCACGACCGTCAGCAGGATATTGGTCGGCGAATTCAACAGCCGCGTGCGGATGAAACCGACGAGGCCGGTGGTCTTCACCGGCGCCCGGCGCTCGGGCACCAGGTCCTGCCGGACAAAGGATGACGCGGTGGCGTCGGTCATGCCCCAAGGCTCCGGTTGATGCGCCAGCCATAGACACTCATGATCGCGCTGGTGACCAGCGAGATCAGGAGGTACACGCCCATGGTGATGGCGATGATCTCGATCGCCTGGCCGGTCTGGCTCAGCGTCGTTCCGGCAAATACCGAGACCAGGTCGGGATAGCCGATCGCGACCGCCAGCGACGAATTCTTGGTCAGGTTGAGGTACTGGTTGGTCAGCGGCGGAACGATGACGCGCATCGCCTGCGGCACGACGATCAGCCGCAAGGTGGTGCCGCGCGACAGGCCGAGCGACGAGCCGGCTTCCATCTGTCCCTTATGGACCGACAGAATACCGGCGCGGACGATCTCGGCGATGAAGGCGGCCGTATAGGTCGACAGCGCAACCACCAGCGCAACCAGCTCCGGAATCACCCGCGCGCCGCCGGCGAAGTTGAAGCCCTTGAGTTGCGGCAGCTCGAAGGTCACCGGCAGCCCGAACACCAGCATCGTCACCAACGGCAAACCAGCTAGCAGGCCGAGCACATAGGGCCAGATCCGGATCGCCTGCCCGCGTTGAAACAGCGCCCGCCTTGCGTAGCCGCGCAGCGCCAGCGCGCCTGCGATGGCGATCGCGAGCGCGATCAGAAACGGATCAAGCCCGGCCTCGCCGATCGGCCGCGGGATCACCAGCCCGCGATTGGAGAGGAAGAAGGCGTTGAACAGCGAGATGCTCTGGCGCGGCCCCGGCAGCGCCGCGAGCACCGCGAGGTACCAGAATAACAGCTGGAACAGCAGCGGCAGATTGCGGACGATCTCGACATAGATCTCGCCGAACCGCGCCAGCAGCCAGTTCGGCGACAGCCGGCACAGCGCAATGATGAAGCCAATGATGGTGGCGAAGACGATGCCAATGCCCGCAACCAGCAGCGTGTTGAGCAGGCCGACGAAGAACACCCGCGTGTAGGTGTCCGACCCCGAATACGGGATCAGGTTCAGGCTGACATCAAAGCCCGCATTGTTTTTGAGAAACCCGAACCCGGAGGCAATGCGCTGCGTCTCCAGGTTGGCGCGGGCATTGGCCACGATCTCATAGGCGACCCAGGCCAACACCGCCGCGAACACGATCTGCACGGCAAGGCCAGTCCAGCCGGACTGGCCGCCGAGCGCGCGCTTCAGGCGGAAGATGAACTGCGGCGGTGGTTTTCGGGGCTCGGTCGTCATCGCCGCAGCCGCCTCGTCACCGATCAGCGGATCGGAGGCGCGTACTGGATGCCGCCCTTGTTCCAGAGATTGTTGAGCCCGCGTGCGATCTGCAGCTTCGATCCGGCGCCGACGTTGCGGTCGTACATCTCGCCGTAATTGCCGACGGCCTTGATGATGCGGGAGAACCAGTCCTTGGTCAGGCCGAGCTGCTCACCGAGATTGCCGTCGGTGCCGAACGCGCGCTTGAGGTCGGGCTTGTCCGACTTGGCCATCTCGTCGACGTTCTTCTGGGTGACGCCGAGTTCCTCGGCATTGATCTGGGCGAACAGCGCCCACTTCACGATGTCGAACCACTGGTCGTCGCCATGGCGAACCATCGGGCCGAGCGGCTCCTTGGAGATGATCTCGGGCAGCACGACGTGGTCGGCCGGGTTGGCGAGCTTCAGCCGCTGCGCATAGAGCTGGGACACGTCGGAGGTGAACACGTCGCAACGGCCGGTCTCGTAGGCCTTCACGGTCTCGTCGGCGCCGGCGAACGCGATCACCTCGTACTTCATGTTGTTGCCCTTGAAGTAGTCGGCGAGGTTCTGCTCGGTCGTAGTGCCGGTCTGCACGCAGACCGACGCGCTGTTCAGCTCCAGCGCCGAGTTCACCTTGAGCGACTTCTTCACCAGAAAGCCCTGCCCGTCATAATAGGTCACGCCGGTGAAGTTGGCGCCGAGCGAGGTATCGCGCGACAGCGTCCAGGTGGTATTGCGCGACAGCACGTCGATCTCGCCCGACTGCAGCGCGGTGAAGCGGTCCTTGGCCGACAGCGGCACGAACTTGACCTTGGACGGATCGTCGAAGATCGCCGCCGCGATGCCACGACAGATGTCGACGTCGATGCCGGTCCAGTTCCCCTTGTCGTCCGGCGACGAGAAGCCCGGCAGGCCGCCGCTGACGCCGCAGGACAGCTGGCCTCGGTCCTTGACCGTCTTGAGGGTTTGCGCCGAGGCGGCCTGGACCGACAGGGCGGTGGCAGCGGCAAGGGTGACAGCCAGGGATACGCGTTTCATGGGCGGGGCCTTTCAGGGTCGTCCGGTGGACGTTTGCATTGTGATCGCCTCGCGTTCACGGGCCATCCCAATGATCCCTTGCAGCAAAAATGCCGATTTGACCGGCAGTTTGACCTGCAAACCGGTCAGGCAACGGATCGTAGGTCGCGGCAGGCCCCTCAACGTGCGGCGACTGGTAGTTGCGCCGCATCACATAGCGACTGACGAGCCGGGTCAAGGGGTTGACGCATGTCTTCTACCTCTTGTTAGTAACACCTCCCGGCCTGGCCCCGTCTTCGCGGTACGGCTGCGGCAAAAAGTCTAAAGTTCAACGGCAGCGCTTCATGACCTCCTCCGACGGCTCCACGCCCTCCCACCCGCAACAGGCCGCCACCCGCCTGGTCACGGCCGGCCGCGACACCAAGGCCCAGAAGGGCTTTGTCAATCCGCCGGTGTTTCACGGCTCGACCGTGCTCTACCCGACCGCGGAGGACCTCCACGCCCATCGCGCCGAATTTACCTACGGCCGCCACGGCAGCCCGACCACACGGGCGCTGCAGGACGTGCTGATGGCGCTGGAAGGCCCGCAATGCGCCGGCGTCGGCCTTGCCCCGTCGGGACTGGCGTCGATCAGCACCACGCTGCTCGCCGTGCTCAAAACCGGCGATCACCTTCTGGTGTGCGACAATGCCTATCGGCCGACCCGCAATTTCTGCGACAACATGCTCAAGCGCTACGGCATCGAGACCAGCTATTTCGACCCGCTGATCGGCGCCGGCATCGAGACGCTATTCAAGCCTAACACCCGCGCCGTGCTGATCGAAGCGCCCGGCTCGCAGACGTTCGAGATGCCGGACGTGCGGGCGATATCGGCCGTGACGCACGCCCGCGGCGCGCTCATGATCGACGACAACACCTGGGCGACGCCGCTCTATCACCGCTCGCTCGAACAGGGCGTCGACATCAGCATGCAGGCCGGCACCAAATATATCGGCGGCCACTCCGACATCATGTTCGGCACCATCGCAGCCAATGCGAAAGCCTGGCCGCTGATCCAGGAGGCGATCCGCCTGCTCGGCGTCTGCGCCGGCCCCGACGACGTCTATCTCGCGCTGCGCGGGGTTCGCACGCTATCGGTGCGGCTTGCTCAGCACCACCGCTCCGGGCTCGAGATCGCGCGCTGGCTCGGCGCGCGGCCCGAGGTCGATCGCGTGCTGCACCCTGCCCTCGACACCGATCCCGGGCACGCGATCTGGAAACGCGACTTCACCGGCGCCTCCGGGCTGTTCAGCATCGTGCTGAAGCCGGTGCCGCAGACCGCGGTCGATGCAATGCTGAACGCGCTCACCCTGTTCGGCATGGGCTTTTCCTGGGGCGGCTTCGAAAGCCTCGCCATCCCGTTCGACTGCAGCGACTATCGCACCGCGACCAAATGGTCGCCGGGCGGACCGACGCTGCGGCTGCATATCGGGCTCGAGAATCTCGACGACCTCAAGGCCGATCTCGACCGTGGATTTGCGGCGTTGAAGGCCGCGCTCTGATCCTCGCGCCCTGCCACGTTAGACGACATTAACCACGCTCCACCGGCGCTGACGCCGCGTTGCGACCAACGTCGTACGCCTTAAGCACGCACGATCTCCGGGATTCTGCGGAGATGCAACGGCGCCGATAACCCGCCGTTCACCATCCCCACCAATCCCTTAATTGTCCGGACCTTCCATCAAGTTCCCTTATACTTTTGCGGCCGTAGTGATGCCTCGGGAAGGGCTGTCAGTGCCGCAAGGACGCGATTGCCCTGTGTGAAGGGCATTCAGACAATCGCATGAAAACGGCACGCATCGTGGTCCTCGGCATCGCCGGCGTCGCAGGCCTCGCGGCCATGTATCTCGCGAGCGTTGGCGATCGCAAACCGGCGCCGATCGCGCCGCCCGTCGCGCAACTGCCGACCGTCGAAGTGCTGGTCGCAAAGTCCGACATCGGGCTCGGTCAATCGGTCAAGGCCGAGGACATCCAGTGGCAGCGCTGGCCGGCTGAAACTGCAAGCAGCGCGTTCATCCGTCACGACGCCAACGCCAATGCCATGAACGACGTTATCGGTTCGATCGCACGCGCGCCCTTCATCGTCGGCGAACCGATCCGCGAGCAAAAGCTGGTCAAGGCCAATGGAAGCGGCTTCATGGCCGCGATCCTGCCCTCCGGCATGCGCGCGATCTCCACCGAAATCTCGCCGGAGACCGGCGCCGGCGGCTTCATCCTGCCGAACGACCGCGTCGACGTGATCCTGTCGCGTCGCGACAAGAATCCCGATCAGCAAGGCGGCCGCGATATCGTCACCACTGAAATCCTGCTGTCCAACGTCCGCGTGCTGGCGATCGACCAGGCACCGAAGGAGAAGGACGGCAACAACTCCCTCGTCGGCAAGACCGTGACCCTCGAGCTCAAGCCCGAGCAGGCCGAGACGCTGGCGCGCGCCCGGCAGAGCGGCACGCTGGCGCTGGCACTGCGCAGCATCGCCGACGTCAACGAGCAGACCGACGAGACCAGAGACCATGCCCCGAAGCGGGGCGAGAGCATCAAGGTGGTGCGCTTCGGCATCCCGAGCTCTCTGACGACACAGAAGTGATGGGGGCTTCGATATGACGACGGGTGCGAAACAAATGGCGACGTCGACCACGCTGGTCCGCGCGCTGTCATTGTCGGCGATCACCGCGCTGATGCTGATCCCTGCCCTTGCCAGCGCGACCGATCCCGACAAGAACTCGGATGTCGCGGTGACCAGCAGCATCGCCGCCAAGACGCGCTCCGTCTCGCTCGGCGTTGGCAAGTCGGTCGTGGTCGACCTGCCGCGCGAGGCCAAGGACGTTCTGGTCGCCGATCCCAAGATCGCCAACGCCGTGATCCGCTCGGCGCAGCGCGCCTATATCATCGGCGCGGCGGTCGGTCAGACCAACGTGGTGTTCTTCGACGCCGACGGCAACCAAGTCGCCTCTTACGACATCGCGATCAAGCGCGACCTCAACGGCATGCGCGCCGCGCTGAAGCAGATGCTGCCCGGCGTGCAGATCGAGGGCGTCGGCGACAGCGTCGTCCTGACCGGCACGGTGGCAAGCCCGGTCGAGGCCCAGCAGGCCGGCGACATCGCCGCCAAACTGGTCGGCAGCGCCGACAAGGTCGTCAATTCCATCGTGGTCCGCGGCCGCGACCAGGTGATGCTGAAAGTCACCGTCGCCGAAGTCCGCCGGGACGTCGTCAAGCAGCTCGGCGTCGACCTCAGCGCCAACATGAACTACGGCACCGCCGCGGTGGTCTTCAACAACGCCAACGCCTTCACCGCCAATAACGGTGCGCTCGCCCCCAACAACGGGCTGACGGGCGCAGCCCTGAACAAGCTCGGCGTGCCGACCGTCACCGCGACGCTGCGCGCGATGGAGAGCGCGGGCGTGGTCAAGACGCTGGCCGAACCCAACCTCACCGCGATCTCCGGCGAGTCGGCGACCTTCATTTCGGGCGGCGAGTTTCCGATTCCGACCGGCGTCACCTGCCAGACGACGACGTCGGGCACGATCGGCAATTGCGTTCAGACCGTCAGCTTCAAGAAATTCGGCATCTCGCTCAACTTTACTCCGGTGGTGCTAACCGAGGGACGGATCAGCCTGAAGGTGATGACCGAGGTCTCCGAAGTCTCGATGGAAAACGCCCTGACCGGCGGCCAGAACGGCACGACCATTCCCTCGATCAAGACCCGCCGCGCCGATACCACGCTGGAGGTGCCCTCCGGCGGTTCGATCGCGATGGCCGGCTTGATCCAGGAGCAGACCAAGCAGGCCATCAACGGCATGCCCGGCGTCGATCAGATCCCGATCCTCGGCCAGCTCTTCAGGAGCCAGGACTTCGTCAACAACGAGACCGAGCTCATGGTCATCGTGACGCCCTACGTGGTGCGCGCCGTGGCGCAGAAGGAGCTGTCCCGTCCCGACGACGGATTTGCCCCGGCGTCCGACGCGCAGTCGGCCCTGCTGGCGCGCGTCAATCGCATCTACGGCGTCGCCGCCCGCAGCGAGCCGATCGGCGCCACGCCAGTCAATTTCGGCTTCATCATCGACTGAGGCGCGGACCTGAAGGGTTGGGGGATCCTATGATGACACGCAACACACAAGCTGGTCGTGCCAGGAGGCTGTCGCTGTTCGGCGCCCTTGTCACGTCAGCGATCGCGCTCGGCGGCTGCAATCTGACAGGCGACAATCTTGCCACCGGCACCGTGGGCGACGACTACCGGCAGCGGCATCCGATCGCAATCACCGAAGGCGAGCAATCGATCGTCGTCTTCGTCGGCCGCGCCCGCGGCAATCTCACCGAAACGCAGCGCGACGACGTCATGGGGCTGGCGCGCACCTGGCGCCGCGAAGGCACCGGCGCGATTGCGATCGACGTGCCGGCCGACAGCTCGAACGCGCGCTCGGCACAGGCGGTATATCAGGAGATCCGCGGCCTGCTGGCGTCGATGGGCGTGCCCGCCCATGCCATCACCAAGCGCCCCTATCATCTCGACGATCCGCGCGCGCTTCCGACCATTCGGCTGAGCTATCCGAAGATGGCCGCGGTCGCCGGTCCCTGCGGAGTGTGGCCGAGCGACCTTGGTCCCTCGATCTACAATCCGAGCTACAACGAGAACAAGCAGTACGACAATTTCGGCTGCGCCACGCAGCGTAACCTTGCCGCGATGGTCGCCAATCCGTCCGACCTCGAACAGCCGCGCACCGAGACCGCAGCCTACACGCCGCGCCGTACGATCGCGTTCGATAAATACCGCAAGGGTGAGTCGACCGCGACCGCCTACCCCGAAGCCGAGAAAGCCAAGCTGAGCGACGCCGCGAAATGACCGAACAACAAGACGAGCCGCAGCACGCGAACGATTACATCGCGCCGGCGCCGCGGATTTCCGTGCAGGCCTTCTGCGCCAGCGTCGCGACCGCCGCGAACGCACGCGCGGCTGCCGACGACCGCCGGCTCGCCAAGGCTCATCTCTCGGTCCATATGGGCGGCATCGCCGCGGCGATCGACGCCTACCACAAGGCGCCGACGCCCAACGTCATCATGCTCGAGACCGAGCCGGATCATGATTTCCTGGCCGGTCTCGACGAACTCGCCACGGTCTGCGACCCCGGCACCCGCGTCGTGGTGCTCGGCACGGCCGGCGAGACAGCGCCGTATCGCGAACTGGTCCGGCGCGGCGTCAACGACTACGTCATCGGGCCGGTCAAGGTGCTCGACATCGTGCGCTCGATCTGCAGCCTGTTCTCGGCCTCCGAAGCGGTCTCGGTCGGCCGCCTGATCGCGGTCGCGGGCGCCAAGGGCGGCGTCGGCGCCTCGACCATTGCCCACAATGTCGCCTGGACCATCGCGCGCGACCTCGGGCTGGATTCGGTCGTCGTCGATCTCGACCTCGCCTTCGGTACCGCCGGGCTGGACTACAATCAGGATCCGGTGCAGGGCATCGCCAACGCCGTGTTCTCGCCCGAGCGTCCGGACTCTGCCTTCATGGAACGCCTGCTCGCAAAGTGCGGCGATCATCTTAGCCTGCTGGCAGCGCCGGCCACCCTCGACCAGGTCTACGATTTCGGCGCCGAGGCGTTCGATGCCATCTTCGATACGATGCGCATGACGACGTCCTGCATCGTGCTCGACGTGCCGCATCAATGGACCGCCTGGACCAAACGCGTGCTGGTCGGTGCCGACGATATCCTGATCGTGGCCGAGCCCGACCTCGCCAACATGCGCAACACCAAGAACATGATGAACCTGTTGAGGACCGCGCGTCCGAACGACCGTCCGCCGCTCTACTGCCTGAACCAGGTCGGCATGTCGAAGCGACCCGAGATCGAGGTCAAGGATTTCGCCAAGACGATCGAGAGCCAGCCGATCGCGGCGATCCCGTTCGACTGCAGGCTGTTCGGTGAAGCCGCCAACAACGGTCAGATGATCGCGGAAGTCTCCGCGCGTCACCGCACCACAAGGACTTTCCTGCAGATCGCGCAGCGCCTCACCGGCCGCCCCGACCTCGCGGAAGCCCGCGAGTCGTTCCTGTCGCCGATCCTCAAGAAGCTGCAGTCGCGCCGAAACGACGGGCGCCGGGCCGCCGGCTAGCGTCCCGCCTGAAAGCGCCCTAGTCGCGTCGACTGGCTGCGACCGGGATCTTCTCGGCGTCGGTGCGGCTCGCATCCCGGCGCGCCAACAGCCGCTTCAGCGCGGCGACGTTGGCTGAGCCCTGCTCCGGCGGCAAATCGGCCTTCATGATGGTTTCCGCTTCGGACTGGCGGCCCTGCAAGCCAACCACGACGGCGAGATTGGTTCGCACCCGCATGTCGCCGGGGGCGCGCTCCCGGGCACGGCGCAGCGTCTCTTCGGCCTTCGGCAGGTCCTTCGACAGCAGATAGGACAGCCCGATATTGGAGAGCACTGAGGGATCGTCAGGCACGATCTTCAGCGCACTCGCATAATACTGCCGCGCCTCGTCGTGGCGATCGAGCTGGTCGAGCACGGCGCCCTGCGCCGACAGGATACGCCAGTCCGGATCTTCCGGGGTATGCGCGCGCCCGAGCACGTCGAATGCCTGCTGGAAATTGCCGTTGTCGGCGAGCGCCCGTCCGTAGCCCGCGAGCAGCGCCTTGTTGCTGGGCTGCGCCAGCACCGCCTGCTCCATCACGGCGACCGCCTGGGCCCGCTGGCCAGTGGCGCGCAGCGCACGGGCATATTTCAGCGCGGCATCGGTGTCTTTCGGGTTGGCGCGGACACGCTCGTGGTAGGTCGCGATGTCGCGCCGCGGATCGGCCGGGGCCGGCGTGGCTTCCGCCGTCTCGCCCAATGAGCCGGTGATGTCCGACGGGCCGGAGGTTTGACAGGCGGACAACCCGATCAGCAGGATCACGGCAGATACCGTGCCCGCGAGACGGCGCGCGCGGCCTGAGGGTCGGGGTAAATTCTCAAACATTAAGCGAGACTCGGAACGGCGAAGGTTCCGGGATGCTCACAGCTTAACCCTAAGGTCCGGTTAAGGATGCCATCATGTCGCCGTCATCCGGCCCAGATGCGCTGCCGGACGCCTGGCGAGAAAGCAGCCAAATGGCTGGTTCAGTCGACGAACTGGGCGCCGAACTCGTGCCCGATTTGCCAGGCCAGCCGGCACTGACGCGGACTGCCGGTCGACAGGATGATGGTGAATTCCGGCGGGATCTCCAGATATTCGGCGATCACCTTGACGCCGCCGGCCGAAATATCGGTGATCATGCAGTCGCGTGGCAGCGACCCTGTGCCCAGCTGAATTTTGGCGACGCTCCGGCACGGGCGGCGTTCGCTCTTGCGGCGATTCATAAACATTCTGATCCCCAAGCCTTTCTGGGCAACTTCCTAGCCTACCGTCATAGCCGGGAAAGATTGGAAACTGCCTAGCGGAACCCATCGTAATTGAGCGGTCGCATTCGAGATTCGTTTACCGGGGGCGCCCTCGCCCAGCCCCGCGAGCTTGGATCAATCAAAAATAGAATAGTTGAGCTATTTGTCCTGCAGGGCGCATCACGCACCTTCGATCAGGCCGCCCCACTCGATAGCGTGCGTTGCTACCGTCCTGTTCGCATGAGAACAAAAAGGGGTTGATCGCCAGTCGATAGACGATACCTATATCGTTTCGACTCGAATTCGCCGGGATGCCAGGAAGCATGGGAAGCATTGTTCTGCTCGATCTGATGGGGGGCGTGGCGCTCCTGCTGTGGGGCCTGCACATGGTCCATAGCGGGATTCTGCGCGCCTTCGGGCCGGACTTGCGGCTGCTGCTCGCCCGGGCGCTGCGCAATCGCTTTACCGCCCTTGGCGCCGGTCTCGGCCTGACCGCCCTGCTCCAAAGCTCGACCGCGACTGCCCTGATCACCAGTTCCTTCGCCGCCGAAGAGATCGTCAGCCTGGTGCCGGCGCTCGCGATCATGCTCGGCGCCAATATCGGCACCACGCTGATCGTGCAGGTGCTGTCGTTCAACGTCGCCGCCATCGCGCCGGTACTGTTCATTGTCGGCCTCGTCGCGTTCCGCAGCGGGCCGCGCTCCCGGATCAAGGATCTCGGCCGCGTCTCGATCGGCCTCGGCCTGATGCTGCTGGCGCTGCACATCCTGCTCGATACGATGGCGCCCGCCGAGAATGCTCCGGGCGTGCGCGTGTTCCTGGGCGCGATCACCGGCGATCCCGTGCTCTGCATCCTGATCGGCGCCGTCGTCACCTGGCTGGTCCATTCCAGTGTCGCCAGCGTGCTGCTGGTGATGTCGCTGGCCTTTTCCCAGTTCATCTCGCCCTATGCTGCATTTGCGCTGGTGCTCGGCGCCAACCTCGGCAGTGCCATCAATCCGTTGCTGGAGGGCGCGCGGCGCGACAATCCGGCGAGCTACCGGCTGCCGGTCGGCAACCTCGTCAACCGCGTCGTCGGCATCCTGCTGGTGGCGCCGTTCCTGCGCCCGATCACCGAGATCATCTACGCCTGGCAGCCCGATCTCGCCAAGGCGACTGCGCTGTTCCACATCGCCTTCAACGTTGCAACCGCGCTGCTGTTCATCGGCGTGCTCGACCACATGGCGCGGCTGCTCGAGCGTCTGCTGCCGAAGCGAGCGCAGGAGACCGATCCATCACGGCCGCGCTACCTCGACGAGAGCGCGCTGGAGACGCCTTCACTGGCGCTGGCCGATGCGGCGCGCGAGGTGCTGCATATGGGCGATCACACCGAGGCCATGCTGCGCAAGGTGATGGCGGCGATGCTGACCAACGATCGCGCCCTGGTCGACCAGGTGTCGAAGATGGACAACACCGTCGACCGGCTGAACGAGGCGATCAAGCTTTACGTCACGAAACTCACCCGCGGCAGCCTGGACGAGCGCGAGGGCCAGCGCGCGATGGAGATCGTCGCGTTCGCGATCAATCTCGAACATATCGGCGACATCATCGACAAGAACCTGAGCGAGCTCGCGACCAAGAAGATCAAGCATCGCCTGCAATTCTCCAGCGAAGGCGCGGAGGAATTGTCGGCGTTCCACAAGCGCACGATCGACTCGCTGCGGATCGCGTTCGGCGTGTTCATGTCGGGCGATGCCAACGAGGCGCGCAAGCTGCTCACCGAGAAGGCGGCGCTGCGCGCGGCCGAATTGGCCGCCGTCGAGCGTCATCTGGAGCGCCTCCGCGAAGGCCGGCCCGAAACCATCGAGACCACTTCGCTGCATCTCGACGTGCTGCGCGACCTTCGCCGCATCCATTCGCACATCTGCTCGGTCGCCTATCCCGTGCTCGATGCCGCCGGCGAAACCGCCGCCGACCGCGAGAGCACCACCATGGAAGCGACCGAGGTTGCGGCGCCCGTGCCTTCGAGCTCTCCGGGCTCCTGACCCCGGCAAGGCCCGCCGCGGCGGCACGGCGTGATGCGATCTGCGCTCGCTATGTCGGCGGCCGATGTTCGGAGCCGGAACGCCGCTGTGGAAGCGCAGAGACCGCAGCGAGTTGGTTGATGCTGTCACGCTGGCGATCGAACGCCCCGAGCAGATCCCCTTGCAGCAGCCGGCCGCCTGACAGCTTCATCCGAAGCGGATCGACGTTGCGGCCGTTGATCCGCACCTCGTAATAGAGGTGCGGTCCGGTCGAGAGCCCGGTCGATCCGACGAAGGCGATCGTCTCACCCTGACGGACGCGGTCTCCGATCTTCAGCCCGGGCGGGAAGCTCGCGACGTGGGCATAGGTCGTCTCATAGCCGCGGTCGTGCCGCACGCGGATATATTTCCCGTAGCCCCGTTCGAATCCTTCGGTCTCGACGACGCCGGCGCCCGCGGCCGCGATGGGCGAACCATAGGGCGCTGCATAATCGACGCCCTCATGGAAGCGGCGGTCGCCAAGGATCGGATGAATCCGCCAACCAAAGCCGTCGCCGACGCGGCCGGTCACGACCGGCTTGCGCAACAGGAATTTGGTGATGGACTGGCCGGTCTCATCATAGAAATCGGAGCTGCCATCGTCCGGCGCCGTGAAGCGATAGTACCGGCGGGTCTGTCCGCCCGCCGTCAAATCGATGAAGACCAACTCCGGCTGACCGATGTCGTTCGACGCATAGATGATCTCGGCCACATCGGCGTCGCCGAGCGGCTCGTCGAGATCGAAATCGCGACCACAGAGCCGCATCAGTTCAGCAACGATCCCCTGATCGACGTGGTTGGAGCTCGCAAGCGCGTTGAGGCCGTCACGGAGCGTTTCGCCCGGAACGGAATGCGTATCGATCGACTCACGCAGCGGGCTGTCGCTCCGCGAGGCGACGTCGGGCTGTTCCGGTACGATCGGCTGGTATTGGCCGCGATCGGTGCGACCGACGGCAGACACATTGGAGCCGGCCCGTTCGATCGACACCGTCGCGACATGGCCGCGCGGCGAACCGGCATCTCCGCCTTGTTCGATGACCGTGATTTTCTCGCCACCGGACAGCGTCTCTTGAGCGCCGGGCGACGGGAAAGCGGCAAGGATCGCCGGCGCATCCTCCGCTGCCGCCGCCAGCGCCCGCAGAATGGCGGACAGCGTGTCGCCGCTTCTCGCGATAATGACATGTCGCCGGTGACGCGATGACGAAGGCGACTTCGGAAGGTTGGTGACGTTGACAGCCTCACCTATCGGAGCCGGCGGATGCGGCACGTCCTCACCATCAGCATAGGCGCTGGTGCCGCCCGGCAGTGGGCGCCGCGATGGACCTGTCCGTATGATGGCTGGCAGTTCCGACAGCAGGTCGCGTTGCGAGCCCGCTCGCGCGTCGTCCTTTTCGTCTCCCCGCGCTTCCTGGTGTGGTTCGAGATCGATCTCCGCGAGCCGCGCCGACACGCGGGTAAATCGACGGACCGCGCCGGCATCGCTCAGCTGCTCAATCTTGAGCGTAGCGGAATTGCCCTGCGAGCCGAGCCTCCGGTCGAGACGATCGCCGCGCCGCACCTCGTCAACCACCTGCCCTGCGAAGCGCGGAAGTGACACGACCGGCGCGCTTGCGAATCGCGCGTGATCGCCAAACGTCCCGCGAAGCGCGCCGGCAAGAAGAGCGACGGCGGCGGATCCGATCAGAATCGTCCCCGCCATCCAGCGGAGGCTGACGGCGCGCCGGTCAGGCAATTTGCGCTCGCCTGTCAGCGGCGGCTCGTCAAGCGACGGAATACCAGGGACGCTCGATAGATAACCACCCGCCTTCGTCGCTTCGTCACGGCTGGTCATCAACGCCCCTCATCCCCTGGGGCACGGTCTCGAGATGCCGCCACGCCCACGGCAAGCCGTAGATGCCATGCGGCTTGGGGCGAATGTTTGACCCTGGTTCAGATTCGGTCGCAATTGATGCCGGGCTGAGCCCTATGCTGGAATCTATCGAGATTGCCGAACAAGGCCCGGCATACCGCTCGCCGCTCCGACGATGACGGCAGTCAGCTATCGAGCGTTTTCGACCCGCGGCCGCGGTTCTTCACGATCAGCATGATGTTGCGGATGTAGATCAGCGTGGCGAGACCCTGCCCGATGATGATGACGGGCTCGCGCTTGGCAAGCCCGTAGATCAGCGTCATCAGGCCGCCGCCCATCGAAAAGAACCAGAACGCCATCGGCACCACGCTCTGGCCGGCGCGTTCGCTGGAGATCCACTGCACGAGGAAGCGCGCGGTGAAGAACAATTGCGCGATCAGGCCGAACGCCAGCCAGAAGTCGAACTTGGCGATGAACACGTCGTAGAGATAGGCGCTCAACGCCTGACCGTACTGAATCAGCATCACTTCACCTCGGTCACGCCCGGCACGCCAGTGACACCGGGCACTTCAGCGACCACTTCAGTGACGACCGGCGTCGGCTTCTTGCGGCGGATCAGCCACCACACGCCGGCGAGATCCATGATCCCGATCCAGAGCCGGTCGAAAAATCCATAATTCGACACGCCGGAATGGCGCGGCCGATCGACGACATCGACATAGGCAATCGCCAGCCCCTCGCGGCGGACCAGTGCCGGAAGAAAACGATGCAGCCCGTCGAAATAAGGCATCGCCAGAAACACCTCGCGCGGAAACGCCTTCAGGCCGCATCCGGTATCGCGGGTGCCGTCGCGCAGGATGATGCCGCGCACCGCGTTGGCGATGCGCGATTGCAGCTTCTTGAAGCCGGTATCCTTGCGCCCGACGCGCTGGCCCGCGGCGAGGCCGACGCGGCCGTTGCCGCTCTCGACAGCCGCGATCAGGTCCGGCAGGAAGGCGGGATTGTTCTGCCCGTCACCGTCGAGCGTCGCCACGATCGCGCCGCGCGCGGCGCGCACGCCGCTGCGCACGGCCGCCGACTGGCCCGACGAGACCGCGTGGCGGAGCTGCCGGAGATTGGGCCGCCGGGCCATGACCGCGCTCAGCCGCTCGCCGGTGGCATCGGTCGAGCCGTCATTGACGTAGACGATCTCGTAGGCCCAACGTCCGTCGAGCGCGGCCGCGATCTCGGCGATCAACGGCGCTATATTGTCCGCCTCGTTGCGCACAGGCACGACGATGGAAACGGCGACCGGAATCTGGTCGGGAGCAGGCAAATCGGCACTCGTGGTTGGTGTTGTCGGCGATGGAACCAGCCCGATCCGGCCATCGGGCGACCGCTTTTATGGGGCGAAGGCGCTCCTCGCAACCCTTTTGAGACGCCCGTCCGACGGTCCTGACAGCGCCACCACAGTGCCGTCGCGATGAATGGCAAAACCAAGGCGGCGGGCGGCGAACCAGTAGCGCACGACCATTGCGCCGATCACCCCGACCAGCGCGCCGGCCACCACGTCGCTCGGATGATGCGCCAGCAGCACGAGCCGGGTTGCGGCGATGACCAGCGCATAGATCAGCATCGCGAACCGCGCGCCCGGCCACACCGCGGACACGGCAAAGGCCAACGCGAACGCGGTGATCGAATGTCCCGACGGAAAGCTCGAATAGGCCTCGGTGCCGGCGAAATGCTGGAAGTTGAAGGCATTGGCCTTGCCGCCGACAAAGGGCCGCCCGCGGCCGACGATCCACTTGATCAATTCACCGACAGCGACCGAGAGCACAACCGACAGAAACAGGTATTGCAGCCTCGTCCCGAAGCCAAGCAAGGTGGCGCGCGGCACGCCGCGCAGCGCAGGCGCCGCCAGCGCGACCGCGATCAGCAGCAGGCCAAGCGCGCACAGCACATACTCGTCCTTGCCGAAATCGGTGAGCGTCTTCACCCACCACAGACCAGGCGTGCCGCGTGGCGGCATCAGACTTATCTCGGTGACATCGAACGCATACATCAGCGTGATGATCACGGCGCCGACGATGACGACGAGCAAAAGTCCGTGGCGCGCGGAACGGCGCGCCGCCTCGGCGCGGCGCGAATGCGACGGCGCCCGCACGAGTTGGGCAAAGGACAGCCAAACCAGCGTCAGCAATCGTCCGAAATAGTTGGCGGATTCCGGGGTGGCTGGCAGCGCCGGCATGTCATTCCGTCCCTTCGGAACGGAAGATCGCGATCGAGACCGCCTTGCCCTGCGAGATGTTGTAGCCCTCGACGCGCACCGGTGCGTTGTAGCGCAGGCCGATCGCCTCGGCGCGCTGCACGAAGGCACGCTCCGAGCGCTGTTCGACCAGCGCGAAGCGGCAGGAGCCCTGCCCGAGGAAATCCGCGGCGCCCGATCCGTCGGTGAGCAGCGTCGAGGTATCGGTCATGAACACGAGGCTCGGCTCGTGGAAGCCGGCGGCTGCCGCCTTCGGGCCGACGCAGGTCACGTTGCGCAAGGCGCGTGCGACCTCCTGGCTCGGAAATACGGTGGTGAGCCGCGGCAGCACCACGCCATAGGTACCGGCTGCCATCAGCGCCGCGGCAATCACCGCATTGAGCAGCGAGCGCTCGGCGCGGCTGTCCTCGAACAACCACCACGCGATCAGGCCGAACACCATCGCGACGGCGAACAACGGCCAGGCCGGAAACACCGGCTGATGGATCGCCTTGATCGCGCCGACGATCACCAGCACCGCGCCGAATGCGGGAATCGCGAACCACCAGGCGGCGCCCCGCAACAGCCAGGGCGAGCGCGACAGCACGCGCCGCTCCAGCGCGCCGACGGTCAGGATCGCGATCGCCGGGTAGAGCGGCAGCACGTAATGCGGCAGCTTGGTCAGCACCGCCTCGAACACGATCCAGGACGGGATTAGCCAGGCCAGCAGGAACTGCGCACCGGGCTCGCGCCGCGCCCGCCAAACCGCAGGCGCCGCCATGCCGGCCAGCGGCGCACCGGGCCAGAACGTGATCCAGAACAGCAGCAGATAGATTCCAGGCGGCGCGCCATGGGATTCCTGTGCACCGAGCTTGCTCAGCATGTCGCCGCCGACCGAGTCGGCAAAGAAGGTCTCGCCGGCGCGCAGGAAGATCAGCACGAACCACGGCAGCACCAGCACGAGGGTCCACGTCAGGCCCCAGACTGGGCGCATGCGCCAGAACCAGGCCGCCGACCGATCGAGAATCGCAAGCCCGGCCATGGCAAGGCCGACGAACATCAGGATCAGCGGCCCCTTGAGCAGGATGCCGACCGCCAGCGCCGTCCAGAAGACCGCGGGCGGGCCCCATGACGGATGCGCAGGATCCTCGCCGCGCTGCCACGACAGATAGACTCGCGCCATCGCGCCCATCGCCGCGGTGACTGTCAGCAGCAGCATCGCGTCGGTCTTGGCGAGCCGCGCTTCGACCCCGAGCAGCACGCAGCTTGCCATCATCAAGGCGGCCAGCACCGCCCCCTGCCGCGTCACGAAGGCAAGCGCCGTCCAATAGGTCAGCAAAACAGCGCCGATGGCGCCGATCAGGGACGGCAGGCGGTACACCCAGATGCGGACCTGGGCGCGCGGCACCCCGAGCGCGGAGACGGTCTTCAGCGCCGCCGCCTGCAGCCAGTAGATGCCGACCGGTTTCTTGTAACGGACGTCGTCCTGGAAGCGGATGTCGACGAAATCACCGCTCTCGACCATCTGCTTGGTCGCCTGGGCAAAGCGGACCTCGTCACGGTCGATCGGCGGGATGGTGAAAAAGCCCGGCAGGAACAGCACCAGGCAGGTCAGCGTCAGGAACAGGATCGAACGCCATTGGCTGGCCGTTGCGAACTCGAACGCCATGAACAGCCTGCGGCTCGAATGCGCAGGTTTTACAGACTGTTGCCCTGCTCCGAAGCGCCGGGGTTGGAGGCCATCCACCATGGGTTTCGCATACGATGAAACCGCACCGCAAACAACCGTGCTGTTCCGCTTTCCGACCGTGCCGCTCCGCTTTCCCGTGCGATCATTGCACGCGGATCACAACGGTATCCGCGGCCCCCGTGGCGTCGATCACGGTGAGCCGCGCAAAGCCCGGCCCGGGCGGCTCGATCAGGCGCTGCCGCCGGCTGTCGATGTCCCCGGCTGAGACACCATTCACGAGCACCGTCAGCGGCAGCACCCCGCCGGCGACCTTGACCGGCAGCGCGGCGTTGCGGCCGTCCTCGGATTGATCGACGTCGATGCGCGAGCCGTTCAGCGGAAACTGGATGTGCGGGGCCTGGTCGTTGCCGCTACGGACCAGTTCGCCGAGCGGCCGGAACCGGCGCAGCGGCGGCGGCAGCTTCGTGTTGCTGGCGACCAGCACGCCGCGTGGCGGCTTCGGCAATGCCGCCGGGATCTTGCCGGTGCGCGCAAAGGCGTCGAACAGGATCGGCGCCGCGGCGGTGCGGCCGACCAGACCCGGCACCGGCGCGCCGTCGGGACGGCCGACCCAGACGCCGATCGTGATGCGGCCGTCGAACCCGACCGACCAGGCATCGCGATAGCCGTAGCTGGTGCCGGTCTTGAACGCGATCCGGTTGTGCACGCCGTTCTCCGGCGGCGGCGTGCCGAGCAGGACGTTGCCGACCTGCCAGGCTGCGGCCTGATCCATCAGCCGCATCGTGTCGCGGCCGTCATTCTCCTGCATGATCTCGCGCAACGGCTTGGTGGCGCCAAGCCGCGCCAGGCCGGAATAGAGCTGAGCGAGATCCTGCAGCGTGATGCCGACACCGCCGAGACCCATCGCAAGGCCCGGCGCCTCGTCCTTCGGCAGCACGAGACTGGTGCCGGCCTGCTTCAGCCGTGACGACAACCGGCTGGCACCGACCCGGTCGAGCAGCGCAATCGCCGGCACGTTCAACGACAATTGCAGCGCCTTGCGGATCGGCACCGTGCCCTGGAATGTCATGTCGAAATTTTCCGGCGCGTAGGTGCCGAAGCGGATCGGCCGGTCCTCGATCAGGCTGTCGGGATGAACAAAGCCATCCTCGAAGGCAAGCCCATAGATGAACGGCTTCAAGGTCGAGCCCGGCGAGCGCACCGCGCGCGTCATGTCGACCTGCCCGGCCCGCCGCTCGTCGAAATAATCCGCCGAGCCGACGCGCGCGAGCACGTCGCCCGTCTCATTGTCGACCACGACGATCGCAACCGAGACATCAGGCCCCTGCGCAATGGCGCGGTCGCGCGCCAGCGCCTCCAGGTTTCGTTGCAGCGTGGCGTCGAGCGTCAGCTTGATGATGGGCGCATCCTTCATCGTCGCAATCGCCTGATCGGACGAATGCGGCGCCAGGATCGGAATCTGCTTGCGCATCTTCGGCACCGCCGTCGCCGTGGCCTGCGCGGCATCGTCCTTCACCACGCCATCCTCCACCATGCGTTCGAGCACGCGGTCGCGCGCGGCGTGGGCGGCGTCCGGGTAACGATCGAGCCGCCGCCGCTCCGGCGATTGCGGCAGCGTCACCAGCAGCGCGGCTTCGGCGAGCGACAGCCGCTTCGGCTCCTTGCCGAAATAGGCGATCGAGGCGGCGCGGATGCCTTCGAGATTGCCGCCGAACGGCGCCAGCGCAAGATAGAGATCGAGGATCTGGTCTTTCGAGAGCTGCCGCTCCAGTTCGACCGCGCGCACCATCTGCCGCAGCTTTGCGTAGACCGAGCGCTGGTGGCGCGGCTCGATCAGCCGCGCCAGCTGCATCGTGATCGTCGAACCGCCCGAGACGATATGGCCGCTGGTGAGAAGCTGGAATGCGGCGCGCGACAGCGCCAGCGGATCGATGCCGTAATGCTCATAGAAGCGCTTGTCCTCGTAGGCGAACAGGAGCTTCAGATAGGTGGGATCGACTGACGTCTTCGCGTCAACCGGCAGCCGCCAGCGCCCGTCCGCCATCGCATAGGCGCGGAGCAGCTTGCCGTTGCGATCGATCACCGTGGTCGAGACCTGCTGCGCCTTGTCGAGCGGCAGCGGCCCGAGCGACACGACCCAGGCGGCGAAGGCGCCGGTTGCGACCATTACAATGGCGACGAAGCAGGCTACGACGCGTAGAACGAGCCCTTTGGTGCGCCCGTCATGGCCGGGCTCGACCCGGCCATCCACGTCTTCCTCGCGCGCGGCAAACGTGGATCCCCGGGTCAAGCCCGGGGATGACGAGGAGAGATGTGAGCGCCGGTCCTTGCCCATTCCACGATCACTCATTTCGCCGGCTTCACCTCAACCGCGCCGGTTCCGCTGCGGCCGTAGCGCGAGGGATTGTACATGTCCTCGACATAGGCCTGCGGCAGCACATATTTGCCCGGCGACACCGCGCGTACGACATAGGCGACCGTAAACACCGACTTGTCGTTGGCGCCCCGGTCGATCGCCGCCGTGAAGCGGTCATCGCGGAACTCGGTGTTCTTCGGCTCGACGCCGTCTTCGATCCACTCGAGCGTACCGGAATCCCCCGATGACACCAGGTTCGGGTTGTCGATCTCGAGCCCGGCCGGCAGATAGTCGGCCACCATGATGTGACCGAACTCCGGTTTGGCTTCCGTCACCTTCAGGACAACCGCGAAGCGGTCATTCTGTTTCGCCTTGGTGACATCGGCCGGCTTGCCGTCGAGCGTGAAATAGCTGCGCTCGATCTTGAAGCCGTTGGAGGCCGCCGGCTCCGGCGTGACCGGAGAGCCCGACACCGAGATCACCGCCTGCACCGGCGCGTCGCCGGTGTTGGTGATCCTGAGCGGCTGGCCGGTCATCTCCTCGGCCTTGTAGCTGCGATGGACCGCGGTCTTGACCGGCTGGCCATTGATGTCGAGCGCCAGCGTCTCCTTGGCGAGCGCGCGCGCCGCCAGCACCATCCACGCATTTTCCTGCGTCGAGGTGTAGGGCGACAGTCCCCGCGCCGCCTCGACCCGCAGCACGGCCTGCGTCAGCGTGGTGCGTGGCGCATTGCCTTCGCCGGCGAGCGAGACCAGCGCCGCAGCGTCGCGCAATGCCGAGCCGTAGTCGACCCGGCCGAACTCGATCACGGGTTTCGGGTTCAGCGCATCGAGCGCTGCACCATAGACCCGCTCGGCCCTCGCCTTGTCGCCGACCAGCGCCAGCGCCGCCGCAAGCTGGGCCTTGGAGATCGGAGTCGCCAGGTTGTTCAGCTTGGTGTCGGCGAGATAGCGCAGATCGCCGATCGGTGCCGCGCCGTTGCGCGCAAGCACGTAGAGACCGTAGGCCAGATCGCGGCCGCCGTCCTTCTCCGGCTCGTTGGCATTGACCACCGAGTTCCTGACGCGGTCGAGCGCGTTCTTGAACAGCACGTCCGGCACCGCAAAGCCCTTTTCGCGGGCCCGGGTCAGGAAGTCAGTCACGTACGCATCGAGCCAGGCGTCGTCGCCGCCCGCGGACCAGAGGCCGAACGAGCCATTGGACCCCTGTCGAGCGAGGAGCCGCTCGATCGCGTCGCGGATGCGCTGGTCGACCGCGGTGTCCATCGCAAGATGGGCGCCGGCGGCGAGGTCGTTGACATAGAGCAGCGGCAGCGCGCGGCTCGTGATCTGCTCGGAGCAGCCATAGGGGTAGCGGTCGAGCGCCTTCAGAATGCTCGCGGCATCGAGCGCGGTCGACAGGCTCGCCGAGACCGAAACGCTGCCGGTGCCCGGCACGAGATCGGAGAACATGTCCGAGGTCAGCGTCAGGCTTTCGCCCTTCGCCAGGGTGCGGATCGAACGGCGCGCCAGGACTTGCGTCGCCGGCTTGACGTCGAGCGCATAATGCCGCGCCAGCGTCAGCCCGTTCGGCCCGGAGATGTCGACGTCGAACTCGGCACGTCCGGCGCCGCCGGCCTCGAGACCCAGCGACAGCGAGGAGCGCTGCTTGGCGGCGAGCTTCACCGTCGTAGTCGAATTAGCCGAAGCCTTGATCGGGCCGCTCGCCTTGACGCTGATGGCATAGTTGCCGGCTGCACCTTCGACGTTGTCGATATCCATGCTGATGGTGCCCTTGTCACCGGTCAGCAGGAAGCGCGGCAATGTCGCGGTCACCACCACGGGATCGCGCACGATCACGTCGACATTGGCGCGGCCGACCTTGGTTGCGCTCCACGCCACCGCCATCACCCGCGCGGTGCCGGCAAATTCCGGGATGTCGAAGCTCACCTCGACAGTCCCGTCCGGCCCGACCGTGACGATGCCGGAATAAAGCGCGAGCGGCTTCTGCGTTGGCGGCGAGCCCTGCAGCTCGGCGCCGGCGGAGTCGCCGCCGCTGCGGATCTGGCCGCGGGTGCCCTGCATGCCGTCGATCAGTTGGCCGTAGAGGTCGCGGATCTCGGCGGTCAGGCGGCGCTGGCCGAGATAGTAGTCGTCCGGCGCCGGCGGCTTGTAATTGGTCAAATTGAGAATGCCGACATCGACCGCGGCCAGCACCACCTTGGCATCCTCGCCGGGATTGAGCCCGCCGAGCTTGACCGGGATCTTCAGCGTCGAGCCCGGCCGCACCAACGCGGGCGGCGACAGTTCGACGGCAAGCGTGCGCGCCTTCTTGTCGATGCCGAACCATTTCAGCCCGATCGCGCGGCCGGGCATGCGCCCGGCGGCGACATCGAGCGGACGACGCAGCGTCGTCATGACATAGGCGCCGGTGCCCCAATCCTTGCCGACGGGGAGCTTGACCTGCCGGGTGCCCTCCGTGACGTCGACGCTTTGGGTGGTCAGCAGGCGGTCGCCAAGCACATAGACCGTCAGCTTGCCTGACGTGCGCGCATTGACCGACACGGTCATGGTGTCGCCCGAGGCATATTCAGGCTTGTCGATCGAGGTTTCCAACAGATCGGGCGTGTCGGCGCTGCCGTCGGAGTACCAGCCGACGTCGAAGTGCACCGAGGTGACGGGACCGTCGGCATCGGTCGATTTCACGTCGAGCCGGTAGCGGCCGGGCTGCGGCTGGAAGGTCAGGCGCATCGGCTTGTCGGCGGCGAGGTTGACGTCGCCATCGGCGACGCGGCGGGTCGACTTGACCGGCTCATACTGCCAGGACGAGTTCTGCCGGTACCATTGGTAACGCGACTCCAGCTTCAACAGCTCGTAGCGAAGCCCGTTGCGCAGCAGCTGCTTGCCGTCCGGTGCGACGAACACGACGTCGAACTCGGCCTTGTCGCCCTCGGCCACGCTCTTGTCGCCGAACAGCGGCTTGACGCCGATCAGCGAGGCGCTAGGGGCCACCGGCAGCACGATCTTGCGCTCCACCGAGCGGCCGCCGGTCTCGGCCATGCGGATGTAGATCTGGGCCTCCTGCGGCCGGGTCGACGTCGGCACCTTCTCGAGCTTCACCGGGAAGGTCGCCGCGCCGTTGGCATCGGCCTCCGGCAGGTCCTCGATCGGGGTCCGTTCGTTGCTCGCGGTCTGCTCGTCGTCGACGCCGAACTGATAGCCGGCATAACCGGGCCGGCCGTTCGCCGCGGGCGCCACCAGCATGTCGCCCTCGAGCTGCAGGCCCGAGGCAGGCGCGCCGTAGAGGAAATGGCCGGAGACCTGAAGTTCCACTGGAACTTCAGCCTTGATCACCTTCTCCTTGCTGGTCAGATCGAATTCGACCCGTTCGGGGATGTAATCCTCGACCATGAAGGTGGTCTCGCCGACCGACGAGCCCTTCGGGTCGGTAAAGACGCGGGCGCGCCAGGTGCCGGTCGGCACAGCCGAATTGAGCGCCACCGCCAGCATCCGGCCGCCGGCGCCCTGGTCGGGCAGCACGGCGCGGCGGAATTCGACGCCGTCGGGGCGCTCGATCACCATGGTCAGCGGCGTCCCGGTCAGGGCGTTGCCCTGCCCGTCGCGCAACAGCGCGGTCAGATAGACGGTCTCGTTGGAGCGGTAGACGCCACGCTCGGCGTAGACGAAGGCGTCCGCGCCGGCCGGGATCGCCCGGCCCGCGACGCCGCGGTCGGTGAGGTCGAACGCGTTGGTCTTCAGGCTCAGGAAGGCGTAGTCGGCCTTCTCACCCATGACAGTCAGCAGCGCCGGCGACAACCCGCCCTCGCCGCGGGCCAGGCCTTGCTCGAACAGCACGTGGCCGGCCGCATCGGTCTTGCGGGTCGCCAGGATCTCGTTGTTGCGGGCGACCAGCTTCACGTCGGCGTTGGCGACCGGTTCGGTCGAAGCCAGTGAGTTGACGAAGACGTGGATACCGTCATTGCCGGAGAAGGCCGACAGGCCCATGTCCGAGACGATGAACCATTGCGTCGCCAGCGTGCCGTCGTCGTCGGTGCCCGGCCCCTTGGCCGCGGCGGTCATGACATAGACACCGGGTTGCAGGTCGCCGAGCGCCTGGTCGACCGGAAACGCCGTGACGACGTCCTGATTCAGCGTGGTCGCTGTCGCAAGCTCGCCGGACCACACCTTGACGCCGCGCTGGTCGCCGAGATCGGAGAGCTGGTAGCGGCTCAGCGTGCTCTGGAAGTCGCTGTCGATCACCGTGTTGATCAGGTTGCGGTCGCCGATCCGGAAGACGTCGACCTTGACCGCCGGCGTGTTGACGCTGACCACCGGGATACCGCGCTGTCCGGTCCGCGGCAGCACATAGGCCCGCCCGGTGAACCGCACGAACGGCTTGCGGTCGCGAACATAGATGTTGAACTCGGCCGATTTCGGCAGGGTCTCCTTGACGGTCGACGGCAGGCCGGCGCGCAGATTGATGTTGTAGCGCTCGCCATGCTTCAGCCCGTCCACGCAGAGCTGCTGGCCTTCCGCCGACAAGGCCGGCTTGTCGGTGCCGGCGAGCGCCAGATACGGCGCGAAGTCGACGCGCTTGGCGAGTTCCTCCGAGAACTGGAAGCAGGCCCGCGGCGACGCGGCGTCGGAATCGACGGTGTAATCGAGCAGCCGGAAACCGTGCTCGTCGCGCATCTTCTCGTAATGGCCGCGGACATCGGCGACCTCGCGCATGTCGAGCGACAGCCGCAAGCTGTCCAGCGCCGGGCGCCACAGCTTGCGTTCGGCGAGCGCTTTGCCGAGCACGGCCAGCGCGTCAGCCTCCTCGCCCGCATTGCCGGCGCGCTGATAGGCGATGTAAGCGGCAGTGGAGGCGCGCTCCATCAGGAACGTCTGTTCGCTTGAGCTCGCCGACCGGATCTGGAAGATCGTCCTCGCGAGCCGCAGCCAGTTGGCGCCGTCCTCCGGCGTGGTCGCCGCGACCTGGCCGAGGATCTGCAGCCCGCCACGGAAATCATTGCGCTTGAACGCGGCGTCAGCGTCGGTGCGCAGGGTCGCGGCCGATTTGTTGACCGCGCCGGCCTCGCTCTTGATCTGGGCTTCCAGCTTGATCGCGGAATCGGCGAGATCGTCGCGCTTGAAGGCCTTGTCCGCGGCCTGGGCGCTCACCAGGGCGAACGCCAGCGTGGCGCATATCGTGGCGGCACGAACCAATCCGATCATGATGGAGCTCCTGAAAGCCCCGCGGTCGCACGCCGCGTTGGGGCCAAAAGTGCGCGAAAAGGTGACGGAGTGAAGGCACGGACATGAACGGACGAAAAACGTCGCAGATCGCATTGCCGACATTCCTTTGACCAGCCCCGACGGCAGCATCGTGCGGCTCGGCGGGCTGGACAGGCCAACGCAGGACGGGCGCCCTGCTCGCCTTTGTCGTTCGACCACAAAAATCGGTTCGGACGGACTTGGCGGAAAGGCGGATTTTTCATAATGGCGGTGCTACAAGGCCGCCACGGTCCCGTAGCTCAACTGGATAGAGTAGCGGATTTCTACTCCGCGGGTTGCAGGTTCGAATCCTGCCGGGATCGCCAGTTTGCACCGGCAGATTTTCTTTATATTTCAAGGGCCTTTAACCGGTTTGCGACGCAAAGCAAATTCACGCTTTGTGTAGAACAAATGCGGATCAATGGCGCTGTTTGTCGCCAGATATTGCACCAAATCACCGGAAGATCCCCGGACCTATTCCGCACAACGAAACGATTGCACGGCGAAGGCAGCGTCTCGATGCCCGGCGTCAACGACGAGGTCGAGCGCCACGCGCGCATCCGCATCCGCTGTCAGGACGTCTACGGCAACATGCAGACCGAAGACTCCGACGGTCTGCGCGCCGTCTGCCATCAGCACGAGATCGAGCAACTCGATGGGATGTTCTGGATCGGCAGGCCGTCGCGGCTGAAGCGGGAGCGGCTGATCAAGCGGTTTGAGAAGATGTCGGCCTAGTGCGGGGTTGGGGAAAAGGAAGATACAGTAATATTGAACGACCCAATGACAAAAAGGCTCATTTACTGAGAAGCTTGAAAAAGCCTTTCGAGAAGGAGTGAAGCGGCTCGGAACGGCGCTCGAGTTTGGCGCGCAGGACCGCGCCCTCCCAGCCGATCCAGAAGAATTCGGCAAGCCAGTCGCAATCGTGGCTGGAAGAGATCGCACCCATGGTTTGAGCATACTTCAAGCACTTGGCTGTGCGCTGCTGCCAGTCGATGAACACATCGAATAGTTGCCGACGAAAAGATTGTGGAAGTGCCCCCATCTCCTGGCCAAGATTGCCCACCAAACAGCCGCGCGTATAGCGGAAGCGCTTCATGGCAGACGCAGCATCGTCGGTAAAACCCCTGAGCCTTTCGAGCGGGGGATGCTGCTCTTTCAGGAAGAAGCTGTCGAGCTTCCGCGAAAAATAGCTGGCGTAGCTGTCGATCAGTTCCGCTCCAAACGCTTCTTTGCTCGCAAAGTAGTGGTAGAACGAGCCCTTCGGCACGTCGACGCTGCGCAAGACTTCCTCGATCCCCGTCGCGGAATAACCCTTCTCCGTCAGCATGACGACACCTGCACGGACCAGCGCGTCACGGGTCGCGCTAGTGCTGGCAAGTTCTTTAGGTGGTCGCCCGCGACGGCGGCGAGGCAGCGTCTTGCTCATGCAGATCGTAATAGACCGATCGTCTAGGAGAAGCAAACCGCCTGTGATGCGGACGAACCTTCACCGTGGTTCGGTATTCACTGGTGCGGGCGCGAACAGGTTGCTCGACGCGGCTTCCTGAATGATCACCGCTGCATCTTCCGGCAGTATGAATCCGCGCTTAATGAGATCCTGCGCGGCAACCCGAATCCGGTTCACGTAATCGTCGCGGCCGTGATATCGCTCCTCGATCGACGGGCGGGCGTCGCCCGTGCGTTCCCGTTCGGCTTTCGTCGCTGGGAACGGGGAGAAGGACCCGATCAGCATGCAGGTGAATGTCTGCGGCAGGTTCTGTCCGCCATTGGTGCCGGTCGGCACCGCGACATCCGGCAACCGCACTCCGCCGAGCGCGTTGCCGTCCTGATCGCGCTTCGGCACCTGTATGACTGCGGCGGAAAGCCGGGTCGGGGCGCGCAGCGCAGGTACCTCGCCGCCCGCGGCTTCAAGCGGCATAAGTTCGCTGGCGGGCGGCTTGGCGCCGCGGCTCACCCAGGCATCAAGGTGCAGCAGGAGGGCCCGCGACAGCGGCGCCCAATCGAGGCGGCCCGGCGTCAGTGTGCAGGCCGGAGCCCTGGGGGCGGGTACGTGCGGGCCGCCCGCGATATCGTACATCCGCGCATTGGCGGGCAGTGGCTGATCTGCGGTTCCGGACGCGCCTGTGCGGCCAAGCGAAGCGCGCAGTGAATAGTAGTCCGTGGTGGAGCTGACGAGTAACATCTTCGGAGGCACCTCGCCGCGCGCCTCGACCTTGGCCGTGATCTCGCCGATAGTGAGAGGTCCGTCATTCACGCCGGGAAAATCCGGATTGTCGAATGTGGGAGCCCCCTCGGCGCTCGACATTGGTCCAAGGCCCGTCTGAAGGATCGGAAGAAGGCCGGCGGCCGAGACGAACATATGCATGCCGTCGAAGACGCGCCGGTTGCCCATCATGTTGAAGCCGTTCAGGAGAAAGGTTTTCAGGAATCGTCCATCCTGGGACCTGCCGCTCGCGAGCACGCGGTTGATCGCTCCCCCGAGCGGGTTGGGCGTTCCACCCTTGTCGGAGGCTGCATGCGCGAGGAAATCCGCGGCGTCGCGGACGATCGCAAAGCCCACTCCCTCGACGAAGCGTGTCTTGCCGTCGGCGTCGGCGAACGAAGGCAGGTCCGCGCCCTGTCCAAGCTCCCAAAAAACCTCCGCAACCGCGAAACCGTGATCCTGGAGAAAGCCCGTGCCCTGCTCCAGCGTGCCCGGGAGGAATCGCACATCGCGTGGCGAGTTGTAGATCGCCTCGGCCCAGACTTGCCCGCGGTTGGGTACGTCCACCAGCAATGCGCCGTTTCCCCCGCGAGGAGCCGCCGGCATCATGAGAATAATCTTCGCGGCGTAGTCGACGCGACCGCGTTCATTGCGCGACGCCTTGTCGATCCCCGGAATGACCTCTTGTGGCGATAGGTCGCCGTGGATCTTGCCCTGCCAGATCACATAATCGCCGGCACGAAATGTGCCGTAAGGCTGCTTCGACGTGAACTCGATCCGGGTGACTTCCGCGCTCGCGGGCCGTGCCGTCGACATGAGGGTGAACAAGCAAAACAAGAACATCCCAATTGGCCCGTTTCGACGGTGCGGCATGGGAATTCTCCATAGTCGATAGCGGATGGTTCCGAGCATTTTTTGATCACGATACGCCGTATCAGAAGCAGACATCATGGATCGGCAATTTCTCACCGGTCCATCGCCTGTCGCGAAGACCTTCTCACTCCATCCAATAGTCGATGTCGGTCTGATTGGCATTGACGCCGGCCTTCGGCTCGGACGGCCCGTGGCTGCTAATGATGCCACGAATCCTGGCGAGGCTACCTGTGCCTCCAGTAATGACGCCCGATGTCATGTTTGTAAGCTTCCCGTCTCCACTGCTTTGGGCGACCAGAGATGTCCTGACAAAAAACTTGTCGCCATTCTCCAGTATCCAGACGTTGTAGATGAGGGCCGGACCATTGTTATCGATGTAGTCCGACATGCCGCGCGTCCACTGCTCCTTCAACTTCGACCCGTTGATCATGGGGGCATCGCCCCCATAGGTCCGCCGAATTTCGAAGAGCCGAGCTTGATGTCCCGGAATGTCGCCAACGTCGATGACGTGTTGTTGGGTGTATACCGTCTGAGTTGCCGGCGTATCATAGCTGACGTGGTGGTTTTGCTGCGCAATGGCCACCGGCGCGGTTAGAGCCATTGCGAGAGTGATCGTCATTCCAAGCGCGATATTGCGAAACATGCGTGACCTCTCATGCTGGAAACCAGCCAACCGCGAAGGAGTCGGCGGACGTTGCTTATTGAAGATGTCTCGATCAATCCGTCAGCGCTCGGCAGCGATCGAACTCCGCCAAAGCCAATCACTGCATTTCACCGAGACCCATAAATTAGACCGATCGTCTAATATTTGGCTGCGAGCGATTTCGCTAATCACTCTTTATTGACGCTTTGCCGGGACACGTTTCCTGCCGCGAAGGCAGCGTCTCGATGCTCGACGTCAACGGCGAAGGCGAGCGCCACGCGCGGATCGGGTATCAGGACGTCTACGGCACCTGACCTGCGGACGCGCGAGCTGCAGCGAGAGCGACGCGTGCCGCGAGCGTGACCGGGCATGGGCAGCGCGCCAGGCGCGGCAGCTCAATGCCGATTGCGAGGAGGAGATCGCGCGGCGGCACGGCGCCCGGTTTGTACTCCGCGGGTTGCAGGTTCGAATCCTGCCGGGATCACCACCCTCCCTCCTCGATGAAACCATTTTCCAGAAGCCGCGAAGCCGGCCGGAAACAAACCCGGCGTAGTGTCCCGGCATTGGACCAAGGGGATTAGGTCATGTGGGATTTCATCAACGAATTGTATCGGGATTTCTGCCTGGCTCGCCTGCAGGAGATGCGGAAGCTCGAGCATCATATCTGATCGGGCGGAGCATTGATGGCGATCCGCCGTTCTCGCGCCGCGGCTTGGATCACCCCCGACAATCGGACCTTCGCGGGCGCACAAGTAGCCAACACCAGTCCATCGCGGGACACGAGCCCCCGTATGATTACGGGGGCGTTCGAACCTTGGCGCCGGTTTTGCAGACACAAACATGACTGGGATTGCGGGCCCAGATTGGAACAGGCGCCGCCGGGACAATGCATTTCGAGCCCGGCGGCGTAATTTTTCGGGACAGGCTCACCGCCGTGATCCGAACGGCTCGGCGTTAGCGCCAGGACTGGTCCCTTGCTTCGCCCCGTTACTCTCCTGCCTAGAAATCAAGCACGCTCGTTCGACGGCGATAGATACACAATCGAGGTGTCAGCCGGCACGGCGATGAAAAAGGATCGCCGTTGCTTGATCGTCGTCTTCCTGGCCGATCGCTCGCGAACGTCGACCGTCGGCAGCAATCAAACCCATCTCTAAGGCTCTCTTAACCACAAACGAAGGCCGCTCGCGGGGAATGGGCCGATTGCACGCCGATCCGCGTTGTCCGGCACCATGCGTATGACAAGCCGTTCGATCGCCTCTGCTGTGTGTGGTGCGGCGGTTCTCGCTGCGCCGCTCGCAGCCGCCAATGCGCAGCAGGTGCAGGCCGGAACGCTTGAGTGTCGTGGTGGCCCCGATACCGGGTTCGTCGTGGGTCCGGTGACCAATCTCAATTGCGTGCTGCACGTCGACAGCTCGCCGGACAGTCGTTATGTCGCGGCCATCCGCAACCTCGGTGTTTTGATCGGAGATCAAGAAGTCGCCATGACCTGGAACGTGATGGCGCCCGTGCCGTGGCTAGGCAGCGACGATCTCGCCGGCGGCTACGCCCATGCCGACGGCGCCGGCGTCAACGTTCTCGCCGGCGGCACGAATACGCCGATCACGCTGCATCCGTTGAACGAGCAGAACGTCCCCTCAACGCCGCCCCTGAAAATCGAGAGCCTCGAGATTCGGCCGGTGGACCGCTGACCCTGAGCGCAGCCAGGCCATGGCCGGCGCGGCCGCCCAAATGCACAACGCCGTCCGCTTGAAATACATGCGGACGGCGCTGGCCCTAGCCCCAGGAAGGTGATGCAAAATCCTGACAGCTCCAAGTGTGCACACTTTGTGCCAGCGGCGCATGTCCCAAATTGGCTATCACGCGGCATGGCCCAAATGGGCCATTTGGAAACACAGAAACAAAGATAGGTTAGGCACCGAGGCGCCGGCGACGGTGCCTCACGACCAAAGTGTCTACTTGGCCTCAGCGTGGCCCACGCGCTGAGGCCTTTCTTTTTCGATGTTCGCCATGCGCCGTGAAATCACTCTCCGTTTTTATCATTCAGCGCACGAAACGATTCCGTAGTTCTCCGTGCGTGAACAAAGTTCCGGCGGCGATTGAGGGACTGATCGCTTTCCGTTCGTGCGATTGCAGGTTCCGCTTGCCCGTGAGCGCCGGCAGCGCGCTTCGCAATTCCTTAATCCAAGAATGCTTCGCTAGAAGATCGTGAGTGCGCGCGTCGGTCGTCGATATTTTTCAGGACCGCGATGGACGATTCCGAGATCGACTTTTTCTTCGATGAGGATTCGCGCGACCAAAACATCAAGCGATGAGGACACACAGCGCGCAGCGATCGCGCCGCGAGAGTCTCACTTTGGTTTGCTCGGCCGATGGGCCATTCCCATATACACCCCACCGGCCTTCAATTCCGCCAGCATCTGGTCGATCCGCTTGCGCTGTGTTGCAGTTCGCACGCTGCGGGCGATCCAGTGCAGATAGTCGTTGCGCCGATACGGCGGGCGCGCGTTGAAAGCCCGCATCAGTCCGGTCGCATCGAGCTCGCGGCGGATGCTCGCCGGCATCGCCGCGCGCGGTCGCTTCAGGGTCACTCCGCCCTCCAGTCGCCGGATCAGGACCCCCGCTTTGCTTCGACGTAACGCTTGAAGTTATCCAGGATCGCCTGCCAGCCGCCGCGTTGCTGCTCGACCGAATGGGTATCCTCGCTGTCGAAGCTGACCTGCACCTTGACGCCGCCGCTCTCCGGCGTGAATGCGACCTGCGCGCTGCGATCGCCGAACGAATATTCGAGCAGCCGGGGCTCCTCGACCCTGGTGTAGGTGCCGGCGAAATCGAACCCCATGCTGCCGTCCTTGGCTTCCATCCGCGACGAGAAGGCGCCGCCGGTGCGCAGGTCGACGGTCGCGGCGGTCGTGTGCCAATCGTCGGAAGCCGCGTTCCACTGCTTGATGTCGTCGGGCGTCGTGTAGGCGCGCCAGACATCCGCGATCGGCGCGGCAACGGTCGTTTCGACGGCAATCCTCATATCTATTCCCTCGTCGTGATGGGTGAAGCTGACGCGCCTCCCGGGCGGCGCCGGACCGCGGCCATTCTATTAGGGCCATCGACGCCTTCGTCAAATGGCAATGCCCGGGCCGCCGGGAACATGAGGAGATCCGGGACGCCATTCAACCAACCAAATGGTGCGTGGTCGTCACAAGAATTTCGTCAGGAATGACCGTGTATGGAAGACGGGTCCAATGCCCGGAGAGTGCGTCATGCGGAACCTGAACACCGTCCTGAGCAAGCTGAACGACCGCCTGCTGCGGCTGGAGGGCGAATTGTTCGTGCTGCGATCGATCGCGCGCGCCGCCCTCACCGCGGGCGATGAGTCCGCCGTCCGCACCCGCAAGCTGCTCGAAGGCGCAAGGCTCGCGCTCTCGGACGAAGCCGAGCGTCCGCTGGACGCCGCGACCGGCAAATACGTCGCGGCCGCGATCGCCATGGTCGAAGAGCTGCTCGAGAATCCGCGCGAGGCGGCCCCGCTGTTCAGGGTGATCGACGGCGGCAGGCGGGACGATTAGCGCACTTGCTTTGGGTCTAGCCGGCGCCCGCCACGGCCCTGTCATACGCCTCGATCGTCACCCTTGCCCTGATCGCAATATCCGCGGCCGTCATGCCCGGCTTGTAGAGGCTGCTGCCGAGACCGAAGGCGCGAATGCCCGCCTTCACATACTCGGCGAAATTCTGGTCCGAGACGCCGCCGACCGCGGCGATCATCACATCCGGCGGCAGCACGGCGCGGATCGCGGTGATGCCGGCGGCACCGAGCACGCTGGCCGGAAAGAATTTCAGGCTCGACGCCCCCGCGCGCACGGCGAGCAGCGCTTCCGTCGGCGAGAACACGCCGGGCATCGTGATCATCGCGTGGTCCCACGCACGCGCCAGCACCTCGACATCGACATTCGGCGACACCATGAGGCGGCCGCCGACGTCGTGCAGGCGATCGACGTCTGCTGCGGTCAGCACCGTGCCGGCGCCGATCAGAACATCGGCCGGCGCGCGCTTCGCCGCAATCTCGATCGAGCGGAACGGCTCGGGCGAGTTCAGCGGAATCTCGATCGCGGTCATGCCGGCGTCGAGCAGCGCGCTGACGATGCCCGGGACCTCGTCCGGCTTGACGCCGCGCAGGATCGCGACCAGCGGCCGCTTCATCGGCGGAAACGGAATACTCATGCGCTGATCCCTCACTTCTTCCAGATCGCCGCCGCTGCGCCGGCGAGGCCACGGCGAACCGCCTCCTCCGCATCGATGACATTGAGCGGAATCGAAAGGGCTTCGAGCGCCCTCTGATAGAGCCGCTGCAACCGGCCCGAGGCAATCAGCGTAACCGGCGCTCCCTGCTCCCGCTCCGCAAGGCCGGCCGCGAGCTCAACGCCGATCAGCGTGCCCGAGATCGTCTCGCGCGCGGCCTGTGCGCTGCCGCCGAACAGCAGCTGCCGCGACCGCACGCGAAACAGCAGATTGGCCGATAGCGCCGGAGCCGCGAATGCCGCCGCGACAGCCGCGCGGAACGCATCGCCATCAACCGCTTCCTCAGCGCCGACGACGGCATGCGACAGGATGGTGTCGCGCGCCACCGCGCTGAACAACTCTCCGGTCATGAAGGTCGCAAAGCGCTCGACCGTTCCGCCGCGGACCTTCACCCATTTGGAATGCGTTCCCGGCATGCAGACGAGAGCCTCGCCTGGCGCGTTCAAGCCGAGCGCACCCAGCAGCTGGGTCTCCTCGCCGCGCATGACGTCGGGCGCGGCGGCATCGCGCTGCGCGATCCCAGGCAGGATAAGGATCTCGCGCGCCTGCCCGCTGACCACGACGGCGCCGTTGAGGATGTCCGTCAGATGCGCCGGCGTATCGATATAGCCGGCCTCGACCCAGCCCTGCCGCGCGCCGGCCATGCCGCAAATCACGACCGGCAGGTCGGCCGCCGCGCCCAGCGCATCGAGATGCGATTGCAGCACGGCCGCAAAGCCGGTCCTGGCGGCCGCGGTCATGCCTTGATCGCTGCGGCGCTCACCGAGCACCTTGCCACTGGCGCTCATCAGCCAGAGCCGGAAGCTGCTGGTGCCCCAGTCGACCGCGACATAGGAAAGCCCGCTCATCGCGCCCCGTTCCACGCTCTCAGTGTCCGGCGCGCCGACGGCGCCGCTGCCCAGACGCGATAAAGGCGATCATCGCGCCACGCAAGGCGGCCCGCTGACGTGTCGCCACGAGGCCTCGCTGGCATCAGGTGCGCGGATCGATTACCGCGCGCCCTTCAGCGTGCAGGAGGTCGTGCAGGTGGTCACGTTGCCGCGGTCACATTTGATGCAGGCGTTGACGCACTGATCCATGACCTTGGGATTGTACTGACTGTAAAGATTGGCCGCACAGCTGTTGGTCGATCCCGTAACCTCCGGGTCGGACCAGCAACCGGACAGTAAAAATGCTGCGGCACTCAAAATGGCGACCTTGCGCATAAGGCCTCCTGCCACGCCGTATCCAAGTAACGTTGCAAGTAACCTTGATGGGTTAGGTTAAATTCCGGTTTCAATTGCGGCCTTATTCGGAAGCAGTATTGCTTATCCACCGGACATTTCCCCAAGGTCCGGGCCCACACCGGCAAGGCCGTCAGGCGACCCCGCCTGGCGGCTTTGTTGCCCAGCAATGCACAAGGAAACCAACAAGATGGCCCGAAAGCCGCGGTGGTCGTTCAAGGAGGACCGACGACTGATGGAACTGGCACGCTCCTCGAAGTCGCTGGAGGAGGTCGTGAAGGCGACCGGCCGCTCGCCGGAGCGGATCAAGAAGATGGCCATGCGCCTCGGCCTGTCGATCAAGCCGCGCGGTACCACCAAGAAATGACTTGAAATACGGCGCTAGAGTTCTGGCGGACAGTCGTCCTTCGCCCGCACCGGGATCGCCTTGACCTCGCCCTCCGGCTTGGCCTCAGCCTCGCGTTCCGCCTCGGTCCCCCGGGTGCAGGTGGTCAGCACGAAGGCAACCCGGCTGCATTGCCATTCCGGCCCGAGCGCCGCATTGGACACCGGCTCGGGCGACGCCAGCGTCAGGGATAGATACGCCACCAAAACGGCACCCGCCGCGCCTGCGGCAGCCAGCGCCGCGCCCTTTCCGGACCACAGCTTGGACATCATGGCCTTGGTTCCCGCCGATCTCCAGGAGTCGAGGCAGCCCGCCTGTCCGCGTGTGATCGGAATCACAACCGGGATCAAACAGTTCAGCCCGAGTCTTTGCGCTTGATGTGGGATCGATATTGCACTGCCGCAAGACGGCGTCAGCGCGTTGGCTCGATCACATTACAGTTGGTCCGGCCCGACATCAGGCAGTCCTGCATCTTGCTCGCCGCCGTCAGGTCATGCGCGAGCCAGAGGCCGACCGCGAGCATGACCGCTGCGACCAGCAGTCCGATCAGCGCGCCCCTTCTGCTGCCTCCGTCGTCGGATTCGCTCATGCCCGCTTCGGTTCCCGGTTGCCACGGTCCGCATCATGACCCTTTGCATGGTTGCGTGCGATCAATTCTGCAACAGTCGCACAACGAAATGCACGGCCGCGGCGGTCGGCACCGCAATTCCGTTGCGAGCCAGGGGCGACTCGCGAAAAACTACTCGCTGAAGTGGAGCGCGTGTGCGGGGCGTGCCGATGAGCGAACAAGAAGCGACGACGTACGACTATCAGCGTTACAGGCAGTTGCTCTCGGAGGCTGTCGATGAGAGCAGCAGGCAGCGGCTGATCAGCCTACTGATCGCCGAAAAGGCGCGCGACAGGCTGGAAGCCCAGCGCGCCTCGGACCGGAGCGCGATGACCGCCGAGACGGTCGCCAAAGTCCTGGGTAACGGACGACGCGAGCACCTCCAGCGCGGCTGAACTTTTCAACAGCCCTTGGTTCAACAGCCCTTGGTGACCAGCCACTCACCACGCGCCCGCGGAGCGCGAACGATGGCCGCTTGACGCTGGCTCATATCTCCCTTGCTCCACAGCCCTCCGTTCGCCACTGGCAATTTCGCCGCCATTCACTTATTGAAACGCCGAACCAACCCCATCCATCACCCGAACAGAAAGCAGCAAGGCTTCCTCTATGAGTGGCTTCAAGGAACCGGGTTTTGCCGACCGCCAGAAAGCGGCCCTGCAGGCGCGGCAAAACCTCCTCAACAAGTTTCGCGCCCAGCCGGGAGCCGACGATCCCGCTGTGAAGGCACGTGCCGAGGAGCGCGCGGCGATCGCCGACCGCCGCGCCAAGGCCAAGGAATCCCGTGAGGCCGAAAAGGCCGAGCAGAAGCGCCGCGAGGAAGAGGCCGCAGCCGCCGAGGCCGCGCGCATTGCGCGCGAGAAGGAAGAGGAAGCCGCCCGCGAGGAGGCGCTACTCGCCGAGCAGAAGGCCAAGCGCGATGCCCGCTACGCGGCACGCAAGGAGCGCGGCAAGAAGAAGCGCTAAAGGCACAACCAGGCCCGCCAGAGCGGCGGGCCTGCGCACAGCGGGCGATGACGGCACTCAGTTCTTCTTCATGCCGTCGTCTTTCTTCATCATCGCGCCGCCGTCCTTCTTCATGGCATCGTCCTTCTTCATCATGCCACCGTCCTTCTTCATGGCATCCTTGGACATCGAGTCTTCCTTCTTCATCGCGTCATCCTTGCCCATCTTGTCCTGAGCGAAGGCGGCGGGCGCCAGCGTCAGGCTGAACGAGAGCAGCGCGGCGGAAAGGCCGAGGCGGGTCTTGGTGGTCATGGTGATGATCCCTTGTGTGGTCGAATGTGAGCGCGACGACTTGCCGCTCTCTACTCGACGCACTTGCGCCGGCCGTCGTTACCTCCAATAACAAATTCTTGAAGCGGCCCGGCGCGATCACCGACGGATGGTCGCGCCACGGTTGAAAGCGACGCGGGCCGGCGCACGGCTGTGTGCGGCGCAGCAACGGCAAGGCTTGAACGTCAGGACTTGAATGTCAGGACTTTAATGTCAGGACTTGCAGCCGCGTATCGGCTCGCACTATCAGGGCGCCTCGAACTATCAGACTAGAGAATATTCACGCGAAGACCGGCTAAGCTAAAGCTCCGCGCCGGCCTAACAGCCACTCAAGAAGCTCTCAGGGGAGAACAATGCTCACACGCCGCCACGTCCTCGCTTCCGCCCTCGCCGCACCCGCCGTCCTGCGGATGGGCATCGGGACCGCGCATGCCGCGACCACGCTGAAAATCTCGCACCAGTTCCCCGGCGGCACCATCGACAAGGGCGACTTCCGCGACCGGCTGTGCAGGATGTTCGCGGCCGAGGTCGCCAAGCGCTCGGGCGGCGAGCTGACCGCCGAGGTCTACCCGAACTCGTCGCTGATCAAGACCAACGCGCAGTTCTCGGCGATGCGCAAGGGGGCGCTCGACCTCAGCCTGTATCCGATGCCCTATGCCGGCGGCGAATTGCCGGAGACCAATATCGGCCTGATGCCTGGCCTCGTCACCACCTACGATCAGGGCCTGCGCTGGAAAAAGGAGCCGGTCGGCAAGGCGCTGAGCGACTTCCTCGCCGACAAGGGCATTCTGCTGATCTCCTGGGTCTGGCAGGCCGGCGGTGTCGCCAGCCGCTCCAGGGCGATCGTGGCGCCTGAAGATGCCAAGGGCCTCAAGGTGCGCGGCGGCTCGCGCGAGATGGACATGGTGCTGCAGACCGCCGGCGCCGCCGTGCTGTCGGTGCCGTCCAACGAACTTTACGCCGCGATGCAGACCGGCGCCTGCGACGCCGGCATCACCTCCTCCACCAGCCTGATCTCGTTCCGCCTCGAGGAGGTCGCGAAGTCGCTGACCTCGGGCGCCGGCGCCTCCTACTGGTTCATGCTGGAGCCGCTGATGATGTCGAAGGCGATCTTCGACAAGCTGCCGAAGAACCAGCAGGACATCATCCTCGCCGTCGGCACCGAGCTCGAGGCGTTCGGCCGCAAGGGGGCGCAGGACGACGATACCGAAGTCGCCAAGGTCTACGAGAAGGCCGGCGCCAAGGTCAGCGCGCTCGATGCAACCATCGTCGGCAAATGGCGCGACATCGCGCGCGACACCGCGTGGAAGGACTATGGCGCCAAGACCGCCACCGCCGCCAACCTGCTGAAGCTCGCAAGCGACGTCGCCGCATGATGCATGGTCCGGTCACGGATCAGGCCGAAACCGCAAGCAGCGCCGCGGGCAACACGCCCGTGGCCTTGCTTGGGCGCGCGCTGTCGATCTGCAATAACATCATCGTGGTGTTCGCTTCGCTCGCCCTGGTCGCGGCCTGCGTGATCCTGAGCTACAGCGTGCTCGGCCGCGCCCTGTTCCACAGCCCGAACTACTGGCAGGACGAGGCGGCCGTCTTCCTCCTGGTCGGCGCCACCTTCATGACCTCGGCCTATGTGCAGAGCCAGCGCGGCCATGTCAGCATCGAGGCGTTCGTCGGGCTGCTCTCGGCGCGCGCCAACGCCATCAGGCTGTGGCTGGTCGATGTCGCGAGCTTCGCGTTCTGCGCCTTCTTCGCCTGGAAGTCCTGGACCCTGGCGCATGAAGCCTATGTCGACGGCCAGGTGTCCAACTCGATGTGGTCGCCGCCGCTCGCCATCCCCTACGTGCTGATGGCGTTGGGCATGACGCTGCTCTGCGTGCAGATCCTCCTGCAAATCATCATTCCGCTGACGGGTGGCGCGCGCCGATGACCGTGTTTGGTATTGGTATCTCCTACGGACTTGCCACCCTGTTTGCGATGTTCTCCGGCATGCCGATCGCGTTCGCGCTCGGTGCCGTCGCGGTCGTGTTCATGGCGATCTACATGCCGGCCGCCTCGCTCGATACGGTGACGCAGAACGTCTACGAGGAGATGGCCTCGATCACGCTGCTGTCGATCCCGCTGTTCATCCTGAAGGGCGCCGCGATCGGCAAATCGCGCGCCGGCCAGGATCTCTATTCGGCGCTGCACGCCTGGCTGCACCGCGTGCCCGGCGGCCTCGGCGTCGCCAATGTGTTCGCCTGCGCCCTGTTCGCGGCGATGGCCGGCTCCTCGCCGGCGACCTGCTCGGCGATCGGTTCGGCCGGCATCCCGGAGATGCGCAAGCGCGGCTATTCCGGCGGCTTTGCCGCGGGGATCATCGCCGCCGGCGGCACGCTCGGCATCCTGCTGCCGCCCTCGATCACGATGATCCTGTTCGCCGTCGCAGCCGAGAAATCGCTGGGACGGCTGTTTCTCGCCGGCATCGGCCCCGGCCTGCTGCTGGTGACGCTGTTCGGCCTCTACGCCGTGTTCCGCTTCCGCAAGGAATACGCCATGGCCCGCGCCGTCTATGACGCGACCGGCAAGGATGCGGCGATCCTGCAGCATGACGAATTCACCATGGCCGAGCGCTTCAGCGCGCTGCCGCGCGTGATCCCGTTCGTGCTGCTGCTGACCGGCGTGATGATCGCGCTGTACGGCGGCTACGCCACGCCATCGGAAACCGCCGGCCTCGGCGGCCTCCTGGCGCTCGGCTTGATCGCCGTGATCTACAGCGTGTGGACGCCCAGCGACTTGTCGCCGATCCTGAAATCGACCATCCGCGAGTCCACCATGCTGATGCTGATCATCGGCATGTCACTGCTCTATTCCTATGTGATGAGCTATCTGCACATCTCGCAGTCGGCGGCGGAAGCGATCGTCGCCATGCACCTGCCGCGCTGGGAGCTATTATTTTCGATCCTCGTGATGGTAATCGTGCTCGGCTTCTTCCTGCCGCCGGTCTCGATCATCCTGATGACCGCGCCGATCATCCTGCCGCCGCTGCGCGCGGCCGAGTTCGACATCATCTGGTTCGGCGTCGTCATGACCATCGTGATGGAGATGGGCCTGATCCATCCGCCGGTCGGGCTCAACATCTTCGTCATCCGCAACGTCGCGCCCGACATTCCCTTGAGCGAGGTGATCTGGGGCACGCTGCCGTTCGTGCTGCTGATGATGTTCGCAGTGCTGTTGCTCTGCTTCTTTCCGGAGATCTCGACCTGGCTGCCGAATCTAATCATGGGGCCAGACGGCGGGCGCTAGACCGTTTTCGCGCAGAGGGGACGCGGCAAGACCGGAGTTTCAGGCGGCCTCCTGATCGCGTTCCGCGAGCGCCTTCTCGATCCGGCGGACCAGCACCGCCGTCGGATGCCCCTCGCGCTGCAGCCGGCGTAGCTCGTTCCACAGCCTGATGATTTCGCGGTCTCGCTCGGCGTCCATGGCGGCACTCCCCCGGAGCGCGCCAATATGAACGAAACAAGAACGAAATTCAAGTCACCGAGATGCCGTCAAGCCGCGGTCGCTCGTGCAAGGAACCAGCACGACGCGGCACGATTGGTTCCTTCATGAAAATGGCCAAGGCAATTCGCAAGCAGGCGCAGACCGCGGAGCGGGTTGCATTGACGACGGCCGACGCAATTGTCGCCAACCAGATGCGCTCCCTCGCCCGCGCCTTCAGGAGCCAGGCCGACATCCTGAAGAAGAAAGAGAAGAAAAAGAAGAGGTGAGACGCGCCTGCGGTCGCGGCTCAGGGATAGCCATCACCCGGCGTGTCGACCTCGACCACATCGATCCGCGACGTGGACCTGCCCTTGCGTAGCTCTTCGTAGGACGTTTCCGCGCTCAGGCAGAACAGCATCCTGCGGTCCGCGCCACCGAGCGCGCAGGCAAGCGCGCGGCGGCCGGGCATCTTGATGCGCTCACATTCCACACCGGTGCGATCGATCCGGACAAAAGCATCTTCAGTGAAAGACGCGACCCAGGTCGCCCCGTCGGCATCGAGGCAGATGCCGTCGGGATCGTTGATGCTGCCGAACCGCCCGCGCAGGCTCAGGCCGCCGTCCGGCGCGATGTCGTAATCGGCGAGACCTGCGCCGTCCATTTCGGCAACGACGAGCCTGAGATGGTCGGAGGAGACGGCAATGCCGTTGGGAAAGCGCAAGCCTTCCGCTACGACGCGCGCACTGCCGTCGGGCGTCACGAGGATGATGCGACCGACGGCACCGCGGCGCTCCGGCGGCGGCAGGTTGAAGCCGAGATCGCCGACATAGGCGCGTCCCTGCCCGTCGACGATCATGTCGTCGATCGTGCCGGTCGCGACCTCGGAGAGATCCGCATAGAGCGACAGCGCTCCATCGGAAAACCGCAGCAGCCGCTTCCTGAACATCGTCAGCACAACGATGTCGCCATCAGGCAGTACGCCGAGCCCGCACGGCGTGTCGTCGGTCAGCGCAGCATGCTCCTGCAACTCGCCCGACGGGCTGATGCTCAGAAGCGTCCGCGCCATGCAATCGACGAACCAGAGCCGCCCGCGATGCCAGCGCGGGCCTTCGAAATAGCGGCCGCCGTCGAGGATGGTTCTGAGGCGAGCGGTCATGGCGCACCGGCCGGCGAAAAGTGACGTGGCAGTGACATCGGCAGCCCCACGCTTGCTCGCTATGACGATACAACTCACGCGGAACCGGTCAAAGCACAGTGCTGCCTGTCCGTTTTCACCCACGAAAATCCCGGTTCCCGCGGGTTCCACACGCCATATTCCATATTTCGCCGCGTTTTCCCTGTTGAGTTGCAGCTGCATTAAGACTCGAGAATCGAGGGTAGTGATAATCTGCGGCGGTTGTGCCGCCGTATGACGCGTTCTGTTGTGCCTCATGGTTTCTCAGGGGGGACCAGGGAATGAACCGTTGCCTACGTCCGCTGGCGTGCTTCGCCACCGCCGCCGCGCTCGCGCTGCTTCCGGTCCAGGCGACCGCCAAGCCCCATCATCAGCACCAGGCCAAGAGCGGCCACGGGGACAAGAAGGCGCATGGCGCCAAGGCCGCGCGCGAGAGTGCCTCCGGCAAGCGGCGGCACGCCAGACATGGCGCCGATAAACGAAAATCCGCAAAGGCCAAATCCGCTCCTTTCAAATCCGCTGAGAAGGCGCCCGAGCCGGAGAAATCCGCCGGGCCGCAATTGTCGGGCGATCTCGCCACGATCAGGGACGCGATCCTTGCCGCGCGCAGAGGCAGGACCAGCGACGCGACCGATATCCAGGCCAGAATCACCGACCCGGTCGGGCGAAAACTCGTCGAGTGGTATCTGCTGCGCCACTCGGAATCGAGTGCGCCATTCAGCCGCTACGCGGCATTCGTGACGGCCAATCCGGATTGGCCGAGCGTCACGCTGCTGCGCAAGCGCGCCGAAGCGCGGATCTGGCAGGAGCGCAGCGATCCGGCCACGGTGCACGGCTTCACCCTCGATCAGCCGATCAGCGCAAAGGGCAAGTTCGCGCTCGCCCGCACGCTGCTGGCCGAAGGCGACCGCGACGGCGCCACCCGGCTGGTGCGCGAAGCCTGGCGCTCGGAGGAACTGTCCGATCGCACCGAGAGCGACGCCTATGATGCCTTCAAGGACCTGCTGACGCGGGACGACCATCGCGCGCGCATGGACAAGCGGATCGGCGCCAAGGATCTCGCCGGCGCGAAGCGCGCGGCACAGCGGCTCGGCAGCGACGATCTGGCGATCGTGAAAGCCTGCGGCGCGGTCCGCGGACAATCCAGCAAGGCAGAGGACACACTCAACGATGTGCCGGCCGATGCCCGCCGCGATCTCGGCTACACGCTGTGCCGAATTCAGTGGCTGCTTGCGAAGAACAAGGTCGACGAAGCCGCGCGCGTGACGATCGCGGCTGAGCCCGAGACGATGGCGCAGCAGGACACCGACCAGTGGTGGCGCGAGCGCCGCATCCTCTCCCGCAAGCTGCTCGACCAGGGCGAGTACCAGGCGGCCTATGACGTGATCCGGCCCGCGGCGGCGCCGGACAATCCTTATTACCGCTCCGACATGCACTTCATGCGCGGCTGGATCGCGCTGCGTTATCTCAACGACGCCAAGACCGCCGCGGCGCACTTCGCGCATATCGACGAGGGCCAGACCAATCCGACCGTGCTGGCGCGCGCCGCCTATTGGCGTGGTCGCGCCGCCGAGGCACTCGGCAATTCCGCGGCGATGCGGGCCGACTACCAAGCCGCCGCGCGCTACCCGACGGCCTATTACGGTCAGCTCGCGCTGGCCAGGCTCGGCCGTGATGGTGGCGTCGAGCTGCGCGCGCCCTCGCCGGCGGCCAGCGCCGGCAGCATGGCGGCCGACGAGCGGGTCCGCGCCGCCGATATGCTCTATGCGATCGGCGAGCCCGACGTCGTGCTCTATTTCGTAGCCGACCTCGCCGAGGAAAGCACCGATGTCGGAATGCTCGAGGCGCTCGGCGAGCTGACCGGCCGCCGCAACGATGCCCGCGCCATGCTGCAGATCGGCAAGATCGCACTCGCGCGCGGCTTTGCCTTCGACCATTACGCCTTCCCGGTGATCGGCATTCCCAAGCACACGCCGATCGCGCCCGATATCGGGCGCAGCATGACCTACTCGATCGCGCGGACCGAAAGCGCGTTCGACCAGCGCGACAAGTCGGCGGCCAACGCCGTCGGCCTGATGCAGGTGACGCCGGAAGCCGGTCGTGACACCGCCAAGCGCTTCGGCGTCAGCTATGACTGGAGCCGGATGGTGTCCGATCCCGTCTACAACACCCAGATGGGCGCAGCCGAGCTCAGCGCTTTGCTGTCGGAATATCGCAACTGCCACATCATGACCTTTGCCGGCTACAACGCCGGCCGCGGCCGCGTCCGCGACTGGATCAAGGCCTATGGCGACCCGCGCGATCCCAAGGTCGATCCGGTCGACTGGGTAGAGCGGATCCCGATCTCCGAGACGCGCAACTACGTCCAGCGCGTGATGGAGAATTTCGCGGTCTACCAGGCGCGGTTCGAGGATGCCGGCACGGCGGTGGCCAAGAACGGCGAGCGCGCCGTGACGCAGGAGAGCAACGCGGCGCCGGCTGAGGCAATGCCGTCGCAGTAAGACGCTGTCGTCCCGGCGAAGGCCGGGACCCATAGCCACCGCGTTTGATTGTGATCGGGAACGTGGCCCCAGCGTCGCGCCGCAACCGACATTTGGGGTAATGGGTCCCGGCCTTCGCCGGGACGACGTTGCGCCTTCAATCCACCTTCACATTGGCCGCCTTGATCATCGGCCACCACTTCGCGATTTCCGCCTTCTGCCAGGCGCCGAGCGCTTCCGGCGTGAGCTGATCCTTCGGCGGCATCTGCAAGCCGAGGTTTTCGAGCTGCTTCTGCACAGCCGGATCGGCCATCGCCTCGACCGCAGCGGCGTTGAGCTTGGCCACGATCTCCTTCGGGGTACCCTTTGGCACCCAGAGGCCAGACCACAGCGTCATGTGGAAGCCCGGCAGGCCGGCCTCGTCGACCGTCGGGACGTCGGGCGCATTCGCGACCCGCTTGGAATCGGTGACCGCATAGGCGCGGATATTGCCGGCGCGGACCTGGTTGATCGAGTTCGAGGTCTGGTCGACGATGATGTCGATCTGACCGGCGACGAGGTCGTTCAGCGCCGGGCCGGTGCCGCGATACGGCACATATTGCAGCTTGATGCCGGAGACGTTCTCGAAATAGAGCCCGGCGATATGGCTGCCGCTGCCGGCGCCGGCTGTGCCCGCGGTTGGCGGCGCCGGCCGCGACTTCAGCCACTCGAGCAATTCCTTCAGCGATTTCGCCGGCACCGCGTTCTTGCTGACGATGATCATCGGGTTGCTCGGCAGCAGCACCACCGGCTCGAGATCGGTGACGAGGTCGTAGCCGAGCTTGTAGATCGCGCCATTCGCGACATGGGTGCCGAGATGGCCGAACGAGATGGTGTAGCCGTCGGGCGCCGAGCGCACCGCACGGCCGACGCCGATCGAGCCGCCCGCACCGGTCACGTTCTCGATCAGCAACACCTCGCCCAGCGACTGCTTCATGCGCTCGCCGAGGATGCGTGCCATCGCATCCGAGGGGCCGCCGGCAGCAAACGGCACCACGATGGTGATCGGGTGCGCGGGATAGGTTTCCGCGGAAGCGGTCCCCGTTAACGCCAACATCGCCAACACGGCCAGAACCAGCTTCCGCATCACGCTCTCCCTCAATTTTCTTGTTTCCAATTATTTTTGAAGGGCCACCTCTCGACAAGATGGCCCTTCGGATGAGGCGTCAGAACTGCGAGAAGTCGATCGGCTTGTGCCGGTCGAGCGTGCGGGTGATCGGCGGCAGCGGGTATTTCAGGCCGCTGGCGCAGTTGAACAGCATCACGCGGTCCGTCTTGCTGACGCGGCCGTCGGCGAGGCTCTCCTTGTAGGCGGCATAGGTCGCGGCGCCCTCGGGGCACAGCAACAGACCCTCCTCGCGCGCGACCTCGTTGAGGGCGGCGCTGATCTTGTCGTCGTCGACGGCGATCGCAAAGCCCTTGCTCTCGCGCACCGCGCGCAGGATGAGGAAGTCGCCGATCGCCTGCGGCACGCGGATGCCCGAAGCGATGGTGTGGGCGTCCTCCCAGCGCGCGGCGTGCTCGGTGCCGGCCTCATAGGCCCGCACCATCGGCGCGCAGCCGGAGGCCTGCACCGCGACCATGCGCGGGCGCTTGCTTCCGATGAAGCCGATCTTCTCGAGCTCGTCGAACGCCTTCCACATGCCGATCAGGCCGGTGCCGCCGCCGGTCGGATAGAAGATCACGTCGGGCACGTCCCAGCCGAGCTGCTCGGCGAGTTCGAGCCCCATCGTCTTCTTGCCCTCGATCCGGTACGGCTCCTTCAGGGTCGAGGTGTCGAACCAGCCGACCTTCGCCTTGCCCTCGCCGACGATCTTGCCGCAGTCGTCGATATAGCCGTTGACGCGATACACGGTGGCGCCCTGCAGCTCGATCTCGCTGACATTCACCTCCGGCGTGTCCGCCGGGCAGAAGATCGTGGTCTTGATGCCGCAGGAGGTCGCGTAGGCCGCCAGCGCCGCGCCGGCATTACCGTTGGTCGGCATCGCCATGTGCTTGATTCCGAGCGCCTTGCCCATCGACACCGCCATCACCAGGCCGCGTGCCTTGAACGAGCCGGTCGGCAGCCGCCCCTCGTCCTTGACGATGATCTCGCCGCCGCCAAGCTTTGCGCCGAGCCGCGGCAGCCGGATCAGCGGCGTCGTGACCTCGCCGAGGCTGACGATATCCTTGCATTTACGCACCGGCAGCAGCTCGCGGTAGCGCCACAGATCGGCGGGCCGCTCGGCCAGCGCATCCTTGGTGAGCGCCTTCTTCACCCCGGCGAGATCATAGCGCACCAGCAGCGGCTTGCCGGCCTTGGAGAGGTTGTGCACCTGGTCCGCGGGATAGTGATCGCCCTCCATCGCGCATTCGAGATGGGTGACAAAGGTCGGGCGTTCGATGGTGAGGTTGTCGTTGTCTTTCACTGGCTCTGTTCTTTCTCAGGCTTCTTGCGTCAACGGCTCCTTCCGCTCGTCATCGCCGGCCTTGACCCGGCGATCCATCTGCAAAAAAGCTTTCGCTTGATGGATGCGCGGGTCAAGCCCGCGCATGACGAGCTGAATTCGGCCACTCAGATATTCAGCACGCGCCCATAGGCGTCGAGCACCGCTTCCTTCATCATTTCCGACAAGGTCGGATGCGGGAATACGGTGTGCATCAGTTCCTCTTCCGTGGTCTCCAGATTCATCGCCACCACATAGCCCTGGATCAACTCGGTGACCTCAGCGCCGATCATGTGCGCGCCGAGCAGCTGGCCGGTCTTCTTGTCGAACACCACCTTGACGAGGCCCTGATCCTCGCCGAGCGCGATCGCTTTGCCGTTGCCGACGAACGGGAAGCGGCCGACGCGGATCTCGCGGCCGCCTTCCTTGGCCTTGGCTTCAGTCAAACCGACCGAGGCGACCTGCGGATTGCAGTAGGTGCAGCCCGGGATCATCAGCTTGTCCATCGGATGCGGATGCAGGCCCTTGATCGCTTCGATGCAGATCACGCCCTCATGCTCGGCTTTGTGCGCGAGCATCGGCGGCCCCGCGACGTCGCCGATCGCATAGATGCCCGGAACGTTGGTCTTGCCGAGGCCGTCGATCACGATGCAGCCGCGGTCGGTTTTGACGCCAAGCTTCTCCAGCCCGAGATTCTCGATATTGCCGACCACCCCGACCGCCGAGATCACCCGCTCGAACTCGACCGCCTGCGCCTTCTCCTTGCCGTCGTCGATGGTCGCGACCACGCTATCGGCCTTCTTCTCGAGTTTTGTCACCTTGGTCGAGGTGAGAATCTTGATACCCATCTTCTCGAAGCGTTTGCGCGCAAGCCCGGCAATCTCCGCGTCCTCGACCGGCAGAATCTGCGGCAGCACCTCGACCACGGTGACGTCGGCACCCATGGTGTGGAAGAACGAGGCGAACTCGATGCCGATCGCGCCGGAGCCGACCACCAGCAGCGATTTCGGCATCCGCTCCGGCACCATCGCCTCGAAATAGGTCCAGATCAGCTTCTTGTCGGGCTCGAGCCCGGGCAGCACGCGCGGCCGCGCGCCGGTCGCGATGATGATGTGCTTGGCCTGATAGGTGCCCTCGCCGCTGGCGCCCTTCGGCGCCTCGGCCGCCGACTTCTTCACCGTGATCTTGCCGGGCGCGTCGATCGTGGCCTCGCCCCAGATCACCGTGACCTTGTTCTTCTTCATCAGGAAGCCGACGCCGTCATTGAGGCGCTTCGAGACGCCGCGCGAGCGCTGCACCACGGCCTTCGGATCGAACGAGACGTTGTCGGCAGACAGCCCGTAATCCTTGGCGTGCTGCATGTAGTGATAGATCTCGGCGGAGCGCAGCAGCGCCTTGGTCGGGATGCAGCCCCAGTTCAGGCAGATGCCGCCGAGATAGGATTTCTCGACGATCGCGGTCTTGAAACCGAGCTGCGCCGCGCGGATCGCGGTCACGTAGCCGCCGGGGCCGGAGCCGATGATGATGACGTCAAAGGATGTGTCGGCCATGGCGGCTCCCGTTCAACTCAACGTGTGACGCCGCGGGCGCGGCTTCTTGCGATCAATGACCTGACCAGCCATTCGAGCCCGATCACCAGGGCCATGATGGCCAGGGCCGTCAGCACGATCGGCTGGGCGATGTTCCGCGCCAGCTGTTCGCCGGCGAAGAACGCGGAGTGCAGAAAATCGAACCCGACCGGATTGCAGACCAGCGCGGCCGACAGCAACAGCGAGATCCAGGGCCAGCGCGTGCGAGCCGTGCCGGCCATTCATCCGTACTCCCGCCATACCGCACCGAGGAACACGGACCACGCCAGCGCCAGCACCGCGGCGCCGATCATCATGATCCTGAACTGGATCGTCGATATCAGGTCGCGGTTGACCGCGACCAGCAACGCGACGGCGACGGCGGCGAGCAGGACGTACGGACCGACGATCGCGTACATGGCGGATGCCCGTCACACCATCATCATCACGGGGTTTTCGATCAGCTGCTTGAAGGCGCCGATCAGTTCGGCGCCGAGCGCGCCGTCGATCGCACGGTGATCGCATGACAGGGTCACGCTCATCATGTGCGCGATCTCGATCTTGCCGCCGCGCACCACCGGACGTTCCTCCGAGGTGCCGACCGCGAGGATCGAGGCATGCGGCGGGTTGATCACGGCGGTGAAGTGGTTGATGCCGTACATGCCGAGGTTGGAGACCGCGGTGGTGCCGCCCTGATATTCCTCCGGCTTCAGCTTGCGGGCGCGGGCACGCGCGGCGAAATCCTTCATCTCGTTGGAGATGGTCGAGAGCGTCTTGGTCTCGGCCTTGCGGATGATCGGCGTGATCAGGCCGCCCGGCATCGCCACCGCGACGCCGACGTCGGAATGCTTGTGCTTGAGCATGCCGCCTTCGGTCCAGCTGACGTTGCAGTTCGGAATCTTCTGCAGCGCGACCGCCATCGCCTTGATGACGAAGTCGTTGACCGAGATCTTGTAGAGCGGCTTCTTCTCCTTGTCCTTCGGCGCTGCGGCGTTGATCTCCTCGCGCGCGGCGAGCAGCTTGCCGATGTCGCAGTCGATGGTGAGGTAGAAGTGCGGGACGTTCTGCACCGAGGCGGTGAGACGCTGCGCGATGGTGCGGCGCATGCCGTCATGCGGCACCACTTCGTAGGAGCCCGGCTCGAACAGCGCGAGGATCTGCTTGTCCGACATCGACGGCGCGATGCTCGGTCCCGCGGCGGGCGCGGCCGCCGGCGCCTTCAGGCCCTTGCCGGACTTCGCCTCGTCGACGTCGCGCGCGATGACGCGGCCATGCGGGCCGGTGCCGGTGATGCGGGCGAGATCGATGCCGGCTTCCTTTGCCAGCCGGCGCGCCAGAGGCGATGAGAAGACCCGGGCGTGGCCATTGGCCTGCGCGGCCGGTGCAGCGGCCTGCGGCGCCGCTGTGGCCGGCTTCGGCGCGGGCGCCGCCGCCGGTGCGGGAGCCGCCACCGGCGCGGCCTGTGCGGCGGGCTTCGGCGCTTCGGCGGGTTTCGCCGCCGGTGCGGCGCCCGCTCCGGCGCTGGCCGCCGCCTTCACATCCTCGCCGTCGCCGGCCATGACCGCGATGACATCGTTGACCGGCACGTCCTGCGTGCCCTCCGGCACCAGGATCTTGGCGATCGTGCCTTCGTCGACCGCCTCGACTTCCATCGTCGCCTTGTCGGTCTCGATCTCCGCGATCACGTCGCCGGACTTGACCTTGTCGCCCTCTTTCTTGAGCCACTTGGCGAGGTTGCCCTTTTCCATCGTCGGCGACAGCGCGGGCATGAGAATATTGATCGGCATTGTCAGTGACCTTGTTGCGACCGCGGTTTGGTTTGGCCCATGTCGGTCGGCCGGGCGATTTCGGCTTCGAACATCTCGACGATGCGCGCGAGCGCCTCGTCCTCGGTGTATTCGCTCTCGCGCGCGTAGGCGCGCGCGGCATGGCGGGCGATGTCGACCAGCATCAGCCCCCACATGTCCGGCTCCTCGAAAGCGCGCTGGAATGCGATCGACAGGCCGCCGTCGACGACGAAGGCGCGCAGCACCTCGATGGCGTCGTCGCGGCCCATCACGTCAGGCGGCAGCGGCTGCTCCTTGGGACCGGCCATCGGCGTTACCGGTAGGATACGGCCTTGGCGGCGGCGACCACCTCGGCGACGGAGGGCAGAGCGAGCTTTTCGAGGTTGGCGGCATAGGGCATCGGCACATCCTTGCCGGAGACGCGCGTCACCGGCGCATCGAGATAGTCGAAGGCGTGCTCCATGATGCGCGCAGCGACCTCGGAGCCGACGCCGCTTTGCTGCCAGCCCTCCTCGACCGTGACCGCGCGGCCGGTCTTCTTCACCGAGTTGATGATGGTCTCGGTATCCATCGGACGGATGGTGCGGAGATCGACCACCTCGGCCTCGATGCCTTCCTTGGCGAGTTCGTCGGCGGCCTTCAGCGCATAGGACATGCCCATCGCCCAGGAGACGATGGTGACGTCCTTGCCGGCGCGGGCAATCCGCGCCTTGCCGATCGGCACCACGAAATCAGCCAGCTTCGGCACCTCGCCGGTGTGGCCGTACAGCACCTCGTTCTCGAGGAAGATCACCGGATTGGGATCGCGGATCGCGGCCTTGAGCAGGCCCTTGTAATCGGCGGCCGAATACGGCGCGATCACCTTGAGGCCCGGGATCTGCGAGTACCACGCCGCGTAGTCCTGGCTGTGCTGCGCGGCGACGCGCGCGGCGGCGCCGTTCGGGCCGCGGAACACGATCGAGCATCCCATCTGGCCGCCGGACATATAGAGCGTCTTGGCGGCGGAGTTGATGATCTGGTCGATCGCCTGCATGGCGAAGTTGAAGGTCATGAACTCGACGATCGGCTTCAAGCCTGCCATCGCCGCGCCGACGCCGACGCCGGCAAAGCCGTGCTCGGTGATCGGCGTGTCGATCACGCGGCGGGCGCCGAATTCCTGCAACAGGCCCTGCGTCACCTTGTAGGCGCCCTGATATTCCGCGACCTCCTCGCCCATGATGAAGACGTCGCCGTCGCGGCGCATCTCTTCGGCCATCGCATCGCGCAGCGCCTCGCGAATGGTCTGCGTGACCATCTCGGTCCCCGCAGGGATTTCCGGATCTGGCAGCGGCTCGGTCGCGGGCGCGGCCGGCGCCTTCGCCGCGGGCTGCGGCGCTTCCGCCTTGGCTTCGGCAGGCGCGGCCTCCGCGGCCTTCGGCTGCGGCACCGGTGCCGCCGGCGCCTTGGCGAGGTCGGCGGCGCTTTCGCCGTCGGCGAGAATGGTGGCGATCGGCGTGTTCACCGCAACGTCGGCGGTGCCTTCCGGAATCAGGATCTTGCCGAGCGTGCCCTCGTCGGTTGCCTCGACCTCCATCGTCGCCTTGTCGGTCTCGATCTCGGCGATGACGTCACCGGACTTGATGATCTCGCCTTCCTTTTTCAGCCATTTGGCGAGGTTGCCCTTCTCCATGGTGGGCGACAGCGCAGGCATCAGCACTTGAATGGGCATATCGGCTCCCGAAATCGGTCTTGAAATTCGTCTGCGCGGGTGGGGTCAGCGGTAGATATCGGTGTAGAGCTCGGCCGGATCCGGCTCCGGATCGTGCTGCGCGAAGTCGGCGGCCTCGTTGACGATCTCGCGCACCTCGGCGTCGATCGCCTTCAGGTCCTGCTCGCTGGCGCCTGCGGCCAGCAAGCGGTTGCGCACCTGCTCGATCGGGTCCTGGTCGTGACGCACCTTCTCGACCTCCTCGCGCGTGCGGTACTTCGCCGGATCGGACATCGAGTGGCCGCGGTAGCGGTAGGTCTGCATCTCCAGAATCATCGGGCCGTTGCCGCCGCGGCACCAGGCCACGGCCTCATCGGCGGCGGCCTTGACCGCGCGCACGTCCATGCCGTCGACCTGCTTGCCCGGAATGTTGAAGGAGGCGCCGCGCTTGGAGAAATCCTGCTGGGCCGATGCGCGCGACACCGAGGTGCCCATCGCATAGCGGTTGTTCTCGATCACGTAGATCACCGGCAGCTTCCACAGCTCCGCCATGTTGAAGCTTTCATAGACCTGGCCCTGGTTGGCCGCGCCGTCGCCGAAATAGGTCACGCTGACGTTATCGTTGCCGCGATAGCGGTTGGCGAACGCGAGGCCGGTGCCGAGCGAGACCTGCGCGCCCACGATTCCGTGACCGCCGTAAAAGTGCTTCTCCTTGCTGAACATGTGCATGGAGCCGCCCTTGCCGCGGGAATAGCCGCCGCGGCGTCCGGTCAATTCGGCCATCACGCCCCTGGCTTCCATCTCGCAGGCCAGCATGTGGCCGTGGTCCCGGTAGCCGGTTATGACCTCGTCGCCCGGCTTCAGCGCCATCTGCATGCCGACCACGACCGCTTCCTGGCCGATATAGAGATGGCAGAAACCACCGATCGCACCCATGCCGTAGAGTTGACCGGCCTTCTCCTCGAAGCGCCGGATCAGGAGCATGTCCCGCAGTGCCTTGAGCTCCTGCTCCTTGGTGAATTCGGGGGGAGAGCCGGCCTTCTCCTGCCCTGATTCTTTTGCGACGCTTTTCTTGGGTGCGGCCATGGCAATTCCGGGTGAGAGAAGTCGGAGAACCCTCTCTAACCCAACTCAAATCGCCTTGGAAGGATTGCGTTCGCCCGATGGAATTTTGCTATGCCGCACTGCAGCGCAGCGCGACATTTTTGTGATAGCGCGCGAATGATTTTGAAATTTGAGAACGCGTCGTCAGTTACTTGTTGATCCGAACGAGATCACGCGGATTGGCGTAGTCGAGCTGGAAGCGCGCACGCTCGTCCAGCATGTCGGGATCGACCCGGTCCGACCGCAACAGCGACACCCGCTGCTCGCCCTCGGCCCGCTCCTTCTTCAGCCGCGCCAGCTCGGAAGTCAGCGCGATGATCTCCTGATCGAGCTCCTGCCGCGCGTTCAAGCCGTATTTGCCGGTGTAGGCGTTGACGCCGAAATAGCCGACCATCAGCGCTGCCAGCGTATAGAGGGCGAGCCCGGTCAGAATCGATTTGAGGCGTGTGCGGGAAACCATGGCCGCGAGCATGCGGCCATGGGGTTAACGAACGCTGAACCAGGGTGTTTTCGAGCGAAGTGGATACCGGCTCGCGTGAAGAAAACGCGTCAAAACAAGTTCAGAGCCCGTTCCGATTCAATCGGAACGGGATTCTTGCTCAGCGGTTCTGCTTTTCGATAAAGGCCGCGAAGGCGTCGAGATACTGCTGCAGCACGCCCTTGAGCGACTCCTTGGTGAGTTCGCCGTTGTCGTCGAAGGCATCGCCGACGCCGTTGAGATAGGCTTCCGGCTGACCGAGGATCGGGCCGGAAATGCCCGGCAGGATGTTCTGCAGGTGCTTCACCGCGCTGACGCCGCCGAGCGGTCCGGGCGAATTGCCGATGATGCCGATCGGCTTGCCGATGAACGAGCTCTTGCCGTAGGGCCGCGAGGCGACGTCGATGGCGTTCTTCAGCACGCCCGGGATCGAGCGGTTGTATTCGGGGGTCACGAACAGCACGCCGTTCGACTTCTGCAGCTTCTCGCGGAAGGCAAGCCAGTCCGCCGGCGGCGCGGCCTCGAGGTCCTGGTTGAAGAAGGAAATTTCCTGAAGCGTCGTCACATCGAGCTTCAGCGACGCCGGTGCAAGCTTGGCCAGCGCGTTGGCGATCTTGAGCGAGAAGCTCTGTTTGCGGATGCTGCCGACGATGGTGACGATGTTATAGGCCATAGCAAATTCCCCTCGGGTTGCGCGTGAAACTGGTGGGCCTCACCTACCGGCGCACCAAGAAAGATGCAAGTGCATGGACCGTCCAATTCCGGAAACGCAGCGTTTCGCCGAATTGGTCTATGCAAAGCAAAAAGGGCCGCCCCGATCGGGACGGCCCTTGGGTTTCGATCCTCAGCCCTTGTTCGGGTTGATCAGGAATTTCTCGCCGGTCGCGCGCTTGTTGTAGACGGCGATGTTGTCGAGCTGCAGGGTCTCCTGCAACGACACCACCTTGGTGTAGTGGCTGGCGAAAGTCGTCTTCAACTCGGCCACCACGCGCTGGCGCAGCTTGTTGCCGGCCTCCGGACCGATCTTCATCAGGAACGGGAACAGCAGCCAGCCGCCGACGCCCCAGGCCATGCCGAAGCCGCGCGGCAGTTCGATCGAGCGGGTGTCGAGGCTGCCATAGACATAGACCTGCTTGTGCACATTCGAGCCGTAGCGGCTGTAGGCCTTGGCGGTCTTGTTGATCGCGGTCTCCATCGCGACCAGGATCTGGCCCGCGAGCTTGCCGCCGCCGATCGCATCGAAGGCGATGGTCGCGCCGGTCTCGACCAGCGCGCCGGTGAGCTTGTCCATGAAATCGGGCGCGGAGGAATCGACGACATGCTTGGCGCCGATCTTGTGCAGGATGTCGGCCTGCTCCTTGTTGCGCACGATATTGACGAGGCCGATGCCGTCCTTGAGGCAGATCTTGTTGAGCATCTGGCCGAGGTTGGACGCTGCCGCCGTGTGCACCAGCGCCTTGTGCCCCTCGCGCCGCATCGTCTCGGTCATGCCAAGCGCGGTCAGCGGATTGACGAAGCAGGACGCGCCTTCCGCCGGCGTGGTGCCGTCGGGCAGCGGCAGGCATTCGTTGACGCGCAGCGTGCGGTATTGCGCATACATCGCGCCACCGATCATCGCGACCGTGCGGCCCATCAGCGCTTTGGCCGCATCCGATGAACCGGTCCTGATCACGACGCCGGCACCTTCATTGCCGACCGGCATGGACTCGTCGAGCCGCGCGGCAAGGCCCGGCAACGCCGCTTCCGGCACGCGCGCGGTCACCACGGGCAATTCCTTGCTGCCGGAAACCTTGGCGACCGACATGTCGGCCGGGCCGATCAAAAGACCGAGATCGGACGGATTGATCGGGGTCGCCTCGACCCGGACCACGACCTCGTCGGGGCCGGGCTCGGGGGTCGGGACATTGACCAGCGATATCTCGAGTTCGCCATTCTTCTTGAGCAGCGAACGCAGTTGCAGACCGCTCTTGCCGTCGCTCATCCCGACCTCCCGTTTTGCGTGTGTTGTGTCCCGATCAAGTTGGGGCGTTACGCCAAGGCCTTCAAGGCCGCCCTGCCCGCGTATTTCGCCTGCGTGCCGAGCTGCTGCTCGATGCGCAGCAGCTGGTTGTACTTGGCGGTGCGGTCGGAGCGCGCCAGCGAGCCGGTCTTGATCTGCCCGCAATTGGTGGCGACCGCGAGATCGGCGATCGTGGAATCCTCGGTCTCGCCGGAGCGGTGCGACATCACGGCGGTGTAGCCGGCCTTGTAGGCCATCTCGATCGCCGCAAGCGTCTCGGTCAGCGTGCCGATCTGATTGACCTTGACCAGGATCGAATTGGCGCGGCCGTTCTTGATGCCGTCGGCAAGCCGGGTGACGTTGGTGACGAACAAATCGTCGCCGACCAGCTGGCACTTCTTGCCGATCGCATCCGTCAGCTCTTTCCAGCCATCCATGTCGTCCTCCGACATGCCGTCCTCGATGGTGACGATCGGATAGCGGCCGACGAGATCGGCGAGATACTTCACCTGCTCGGAACGCGAACGGGTCTTGTTCTCGCCACCATAGACGTAGGAGCCTTCCTTGAAGAATTCGGTGGAGGCGCAGTCGAGGCCGAGCACGACGTCGTCGCCCGCCTTGTAGCCGGCCTTGCCGATCGCGTTCATGACGAACTCGAGCGCGGCGTCGGCCGACGGCAGGTTCGGCGCGAAGCCGCCCTCGTCGCCGACATTGGTGTTGTGGCCGGCCTTCTTCAGTTCGCCGCGCAGCGTGTGGAAGATTTCCGAACCGCAACGCAGCGCCTCGGCGAACGACGTGGCGCCGACCGGCAGGATCATGAATTCCTGGAAGTCGATCGGGTTGTCGGCATGCACGCCGCCATTGATGATGTTCATCATCGGCACCGGCAGCGTCCGCGCCGAGGTGCCGCCGACATAACGATACAACGGCATGTCGAAGGATTCGGCGGCGGCCTTGGCGCAGGCCAGCGAGACGCCGAGAATGGCGTTGGCCCCGAGCCGGCTCTTGTTCGGCGTACCGTCGAGCTCGATCATGATCTGGTCGATCGCGACCTGTTCCTCGACGGCCTGGTCGCTGAGCGCCTCGAAGATCTCGCCGTTGATGGCGGCGACCGCCTTCTCGACACCCTTGCCGAGATAGCGCGACTTGTCGCCATCACGCAGTTCCACCGCCTCATGCGCGCCGGTGGATGCTCCCGACGGCACCGCCGCGCGACCGATTGACCCATCCTCCAGCACCACATCGACCTCGACCGTGGGGTTGCCGCGGCTATCAAGGATTTCGCGGCCGATGATGTCGACGATGTCAGTCATGACGTGCTCTTTCTCGATATGGGGTGGGCTTGATGGGCCGCGTCATACACGGCGCGCAAGCAAATGTGAACGGTCCGCCTGCCCGGCCCATCTGACGATGCAATGTGGTGGGTTTATGCTACTCAGGAGTTACCTGCGCGTGCTAGCCCATTGTTTCATGAAGCCGGGATAACGCAATGAATCGCCGCCAGTTTCTTGCCTCGACGACTGCCGCAATTTTGGCCATTACCGCCCGGCCGCTGGTCGCGTCGGCGCAGGATGGTCCGTTCCGGACAAGATATTTCAGCCTCGACCAGGGCACCGGCCCTCACGACGTCACGCCCGCCCCGGATGGCAGCGTGTGGTTCACCGGCCAGCGCAACGGAACGCTGGGGCGGCTGAACCCGCGCGACGGCTCGTTCAGGCTGGTCGACCTCGGGAAGCGCGCCTCCCCGCACGGCGTCACGATCGGCCCCGACGGCGCGCCCTGGGTGACCGAGGGCGGGCAGAATGCGATCGCCCGCGTCGACCCCGGCGATCACAAGGTGACGCTATTCCCGCTGCCCGACAAAGCCGCCTACGCCAATCTCAACACCGGAGTGTTCGACAAGCGCGGCACCTACTGGTTCACCGGCCTGTCCGGCTTCTACGGCCGGCTCGATCCGAAGTCCGGCGAACTGAAGGTATTCGAGGCGCCCCGCGGCGTCGGGCCCTACGGCATCACCGTCACGCCGAACGGCGACATCTGGTACGCCTCGCTCGCCGGCAGCCACATCGCGCGTATCGACCTTGCGACCGGCAATGCCAGCGTGGTCCAGCCGCCAACACCGCACCAGGGGGCCCGGCGGGTCTGGTCGGACTCCCGGGGGCGGATCTGGGTCAGCGAATGGAACAGCGGCAACGTGTCCGTGCACGATCCCGCCGACGGCTCCTGGAAAGCCTGGAAGCTGCCGGGCAAGAGCCCGCGCAGCTATGCCGTCTATGTCGATGACAAGGACAAGGTCTGGCTCACCGACTTCTCCGCCAATGCCATTGTGCGGTTCGATCCGGTAAGCGAAAACTTCAACGCATTCCCGAGCGATCGGCCGGGCGCGAATGTCCGGCAGCTTGACGGCCGGCCTGGCGAGATCTGGGGTTGCGAGTCCGGCCAGGATCGCCTGGTCCTGATCCAGACGGCCGCGCCCGCGTAGCACACCCTGTCCCCGCGCGCGGACGGTTGACGAACCGGCCGGCTTGCGTCCATTTCGGCCTCCCATAAGGATGAGGCCCATGGCGAAGAAAACCCTGCAACTCGGTCGTGCCGTCGCATGGCCGGACAGTCCGGACAAGGCGGTGCTCGACCGCGTCCCCAATCCGCAAGGAGGGACCGACTATCTGGTGCGCTTCGCCATCCCGGAATTCACCTCCGTTTGCCCGATCACCGGCCAACCGGATTTCGCCCATTTGGTGATCGACTACGTGCCCGGCCGGTGGCTGCTGGAATCCAAATCGCTGAAACTCTACGCCGCAAGCTTCCGCAATCACGGCGCGTTCCACGAGGATTGCACGGTCACGATCGGCAAGCGCATTGCCGGCGAGATCAAGCCGAAATGGCTGCGCATCGGCGGCTACTGGTATCCGCGCGGCGGCATCCCGATCGACGTGTTCTTCCAGACCGGCAGGCTGCCAAAGGGCATCTGGGTTCCGGACCAGGGCGTCGCGACGTATCGCGGCAGGGGTTAGGTTGGGCGCTACCCCCACCCTCGCATCGAATTAGTCGGGCAGGACGCCGTCTTTCCTAGATGCGTCATTTGGAGAAACGAAGAAGCTGCGCATTGAACCAAAGCCCCTAACCTCAACCGCCTGGCGCTCTTCGAACTTAAAGAAATCTCTCACCCGCCAATACGTCGCTTCAGATATGTGCACGCGGTTCGGCTCGCTAAGCGATTCAAGCCGACTCGCCAGGTTTACAGTGCGCCCCCAATAGTCGTAGGTCATCTTGTGGCGCCCAATCACGCCACCAATCGTAGATCCGGTATGGATCCCAACTCGAATTTGCAACGGATAGCCGGTCTTTTCTGCGACGCGCCTCACGATATCAATGGTATGCAAGGCGAATTCGACCATCGCCTTCGCATGGTTCACCGAGCTGGCTGATTTCCCGGCAATGGCCATGTAGGCGTCACCGATTGTCTTGACCTTCTCGACTCCATATTTGTCAGCGGCTTCGTCGAATTCGGTAAAGATCATGTCCAGGATTTCGAGGACGTGCTTGGGGGCAAGATGCTCCGTCAGAGTGGTGAATCCAACCAGGTCCGAAAAGAGGAGTGTAACTTCACCAAACGCTTCCGCACTCCTATCGGCCTGATCAGCTACAAAATTCAGGGGGATGTAGGAGGACAAGAAATTAGAGAGCTTATTGCGCTCCTTCTCCTGCAGAATGTGCCGGGCAAACTCCTCACGCGCGAAGCGCTCGCGCCCATAACTTGTGAAGATGAGGATCAGAAAAATAAGAGTCAGGTTGAAAATGTAAGAAGAAACTTCGGCGAACTCGATTTTCGTGAATGCGGAAACACCGCCTCCGTAGACAAGAATGATTATCGCGCCAACAGCACAAGACCAACCGACACTTATCGGAAACAAGCCAATACAGAAGACAAGGATCAACGCGAAATTGAGCGCGCTCGAACCTGAGGACAGATAATAGGGACTTCCCTCGCCGTACTCGAGAAGCTGTTTGATCGCAAGCAAGCTTGCCGCGGCGACGAAAAAAAGCAGGCAAAGGTTTGGCCAGCGCCGAAAGGCAGGCGTAAATGTTAGAGCGAAAAAACCCAGCAAGATAGGGATGGCTACCATGAACCGGAAGCGCGTCAGTTCGACCGAGTTGGTATTCGTGGCCGAATCCCAGACGCCGAATGCGCCCCAGAGCAGTGCACTAAAAGCTATTGCATTTGCGGTGAATCGGGCGGTCCGCGCCTGACGATCGCGCTGATATTCAAGCTCAAACGCACCATCATCGAACCGCAAATCGAGCCAAACGGCTGCTTGAGCGAAACGACCAGCGATAAAACTCGCCATATTCCCTCGCAATATCAATAAAAGCCTACAAAATTGTTTCTCCGATATTCCGAATGCGCCCTGGCAGGCAATCGTCAACAATGTCCAACGCCTTGGAACTATGACGCAAGCGGCTCAGCACAACAAGCCTGGGATCAAGTTAGCTATCGGGCAAATGCCGTCGATATTGGCGGGCTCGCGATTTCCACTTCGCTCCAGAAACCGCCCGATCCAGAGGATTCGCTAAGACTCGACGTCCGGTCGCGCCGCGGCATCCGCCGGCCGGGTCTGCTTCAGAAATCTCGCGCAGATGAAGCCGAGCACGACCATCACGGCGGCGGCCGAGACCAGCGTCGCGGTCTTGCCGACGTGTTGCAGCCCGAAGCCATAGGCGATCGGGCCGACGGTCTGGCCCATGAAGAAGAAGAACGAGTGCAGCGACAGCGCGGTGGCGCGCGCCTCGACCGACAGCTCACTGGCGAACACCTGCAGGCAGCCGTGGATCATGTAGAAGCCGAGGCCCATCACCAGGAGGCCCGCCATCTGCAGCTTCCAGTGCGGTCCGAAGGCGACGCCGACCAATTGAATCGCGACCAGCGTCGCGCCGACGACCATCATGCCCCGCACCCCGATCCACGGCAGCAGGCGCGACACCGTCAGCGTGTAGAGCAATCCGCCGATCGCAAAGCCCGCGATCACGATGCCGGCGATCGACAGCGAGGTCTCACCGAGCTCGAACAGGAACGAGGCGATGAAGGGAAACAGCCCGAGCACGCAGCAGCCTTCGATGAAGACCGCCGAGTAGCAGATGCGGGCGTTCGGATTGGTGAAGATGGTGCGATAGCCGTGGCGAAGCGCCTTCAGGCTGGTGCGCGGCGGACGGTTCAGCGCGGCGCCGCGGAAGCCGGCCGCGACCGCCAGTGCGACGATGATCACAAGGCCGCCGAGCACCGCGAGCACGCCGCGCCAGCCGAGAAAGTCGCCGATCAGGCCGGAGGCCGTGGCGCCAAGCAGATTGCCGGTCATCGACCCCGCGAGCGTTCGCCCGATCGCGAGCTGCCGCTTGTCCGGACCGACCAGATCGCTGGTCAGCGACAGCGCCACCGGAAACACGCCGCCCGAGCCGATGCCGGCGAGGATGCGGGTCACGAACAGCATCGGGAATGAGGTCGAGAGCGCACCGAGGATGTTGGCGACGCCGAGCAGTCCGAGGCAGATCGTCATCAGCCGCGCCTTGCCGAACAGATCGGCGGCGGCGCCGATCGCCGGCTGCACCGCGGCAAAGGTGAAGGCGAACACCGCGGCGAAGCTCGCGGCGGTCGCGATGCTGACGCCGAAATCATCCGCGACATGCGGCAGCACCGGATCGAGCGCGCGCACCGACAGGCTCGCGGCGAAGGTCGCCAGCGTGATCACGTTGAGGGCCGGCGGCATGCCGCTGGTTGCGGTCATGTCGTTGTCCGCCGGTCAGGCTGCCGTCTTCGCCAGCGCGTCGAACTGCATCAGCCGCTTGACGAGGGACTCGAATTCACGGAGCGGCACCATGTTGGGGCCGTCGGACGGCGCGTGGTCCGGATCGGGGTGAGTCTCGATGAACACGCCGGCGACGCCGACCGCGACCGCGGCCCGCGCCAGCACCGGCACGAATTCGCGCTCGCCGCCCGACGAGGTGCCCTTGCCGCCCGGCTGCTGCACCGAATGGGTGGCGTCGAAGATGACAGGCGCGCCGGTGGTGCGCGACAGGATCGGCAGCGCGCGCATGTCCGAGACCAGCGTGTTGTAGCCGAACGACGCGCCACGCTCGGTGACCAGCACATTGGCGTTGCCGGCGCCGGTGATCTTGCTGACCACATTGGCCATGTCCCACGGCGCCAGGAACTGGCCCTTCTTGACATTGACGACCTTGCCGGTCGCGGCCGCGGCCAGCAAGAGATCGGTCTGCCGGCACAGGAAGGCCGGGATCTGCAGCACGTCGACCGCCTGCGCCACTTCGGCGCACTGGGTCGCCTCATGCACGTCGGTGAGCACAGGCAGCCCGAGCGAAGACCGGATCTCGGCGAAGATCGGCAGCGCCTGCGCCAATCCGATGCCGCGCGCCGCCGTCGCGCTGGTGCGGTTCGCCTTGTCGAACGAGGTCTTGTACACCATACCGATCTTGAGCCTGGCCGCGATCTCCTTCAGCGCGGACGCCACTTCAAGCGCATGCGCGCGGCTCTCGAGCTGGCAGGGGCCGGCGATGATCGAAATGGGCAAGGCATTGCCGAATTTGGCCGATCCGACGGCAACGATCGGCGCGGCGCCTTGCGCGGAAACCTGATTGGTCAAAATGCTGCATCCTTTTGCCGGCGACCATGCAGTCCCGCGCGGGACGGATCAAGCCATCCCGCACGATGAGGGGGTTGCGCTGACGCCGTGGGTGCGCCGTGCTAACACAATCCCGCCCAAACAGCGCCTATAAACTGGCGCGGAACAGATTCCCATGAGGAAGACATGCGCATCCCGCTGATGATCGGAGCCGTCGCCGCCCTGTCGGCGATGTCGGGCCTCGCTTATGGCCAGTCCAGCAGCCAGCCCGGGGTCGTCACCAGCGGAGCCACCGGTGTCACCGTCAATGGCAAGCCGGCGGCGCGCAGCGGCGACACCACCAGCAATGGCGGCCCGCTCGTCGAGGGCGTGCCCAATGTCCTGATCAACGGCAAGCCGGCGGTGGTCATGGGCGATCGCACGCATTGCGGCGGCAAGACGACCTCCGGCAGCCACGGCGTCTTCATCAACGGCAAGCCGATGGTGACCCAGGGCGATCAGACCTCGGGCTGCCCGCAATAACTGTCCGGTGATCGGGCGCGACGAGGCCTCGTCATCGCGCCCCTAAGCGACACCCGCGTCACTTGATCGACGAAAACGCCGTCGGCACCAGAAGCTGGTTGACGATGTTGAGAACGATCTGGCCGTCCTCCTCGGTCTTGGCGCGCGCGGTGATCCACTCCGGATCGGTCTGGAACGCGGTCCACTTCTTCTCGCGCTCGGCGAGCGATTCCCAGGCCAGCAGATAGGTCAGCTCCTGGTTAGATTCCCCGACCAGCGTCGTGAAGAAGCCGGCCTGCCTGATGCCGTGCTTGTCCCAGAGCTTCAGCGTGATGGTCTCGAAGCGCTTGAGCAGCGCCGGCAGCCGTCCCGGCAGGCAGCGATAGACGCGGGTCTCGTAGATCATTGGCAGTCCTCCCAGATTTGTGTGCGGGCGGTTATAGCCAGTGCCTTCCGGACTGTCTTGAGGGGGTGACAACATGGCACCCCTGCTCGCGACAGGCGGCCATTTCCGCAATGTTGTTGCAATGTTACTTGCCCTAAACCTGCCGTTCAGGAGCCGGACCCAAAGGACATGCGGATACTGCTGGTTGAGGACGAGGCCGAAATGGCGGCGGCGCTGTCGCAGGCGCTGAAGGGTTACGACATGGTGGTCGACCACGTGCCGAACCTTGCCGAGGCCGAGGAAGCGATCTGCGCCGACGTGCATGGCGCGGTCCTGCTCGACCGCCAGCTTCCGGACGGCGATGGCCTCACGCTGATCCCGAAGCTGCGCGCCAAGGCCGACGGCGTTCCGATCATCGTGCTGACCGCGCGCGGCGATCTCACCGACCGCATCACCGGCCTCGACAGCGGCGCCGACGACTATCTGGCCAAGCCGTTCGCGGTCGAGGAGCTGATGGCGCGGCTGCGCGCCGTGCTGCGCCGTCCGGCCGGCCTGCAGCTTGAGATCATCAGGGCCGGCGGCGTGGCGTTCGATTGCAGCCATCGCGAGGCCAGTGTCGACGGCCGTCCGCTCGACCTGCCGCGGCGCGAGCTGCTGGTGCTGGAGACGCTGCTACGCCGCATGGGCCGCACCGTGCTACGCGCGACGCTGGAGGAAGCCGTCTACAATTTCGAGGACGAGATCCAGTCCAACGCGCTCGATGCCCACGTCTCGCGTCTCAGGCGCAAGCTTGCCGACGCCAACGCCGGCGTCGAGATCCACAGCATCCGCGGCGTCGGCTATCTCTTGAAGCAAACGTCATGAGCGAACAGGCCGAGCACTATTGCCTGCGCTCGAAACTGAGCTGGCGGCTGGTGACGCTACAGGCGCTGCTGCTTGCCATGCTGATCGTTTGCCTGATCAGCGCATTGTGTGCCACCGGCTTCCTGATCGTTCCGCGCGATGAGGATCATGTCATTTCCATCGTGCAGGGCGCGGTCGCACGCGATGGCAAAGGCGACCTGATTTTGCGCCCGACGACCGAACTGCAAAAGCTTCGTGACGACACGCCCGACCTCTGGTTCCTGGTGCGCGACCGGCAAGGCCGTTCGCTGACGGAAGGCGCGGTGCCGCCGGAATTTGCCAGGATTGGTGACGCACTCGACCAGATCAGCCAGGCGCGACTCGGCTGGCAGATGTTCGAGGATGATCCGCGCAAGCCGCCGGCGCGGCTGAAGCGCGTCAATTCCGACGCCGGCCCCGTGCAGGTGCTCACAGCGACGCAAGGGCCAATGTCGAGCGTCAAGACCGCGCTCGCCACGACGCTGGCATTCCTCGCCATTGCCCTGCCCGGCCTTTTCCTGATGGCATGCGCCACCTTCATCGCGACGCCGATGGTGGTGAAGCGCGCCTTCGCCGGTCTCGATACCACCGCCGACGAAGCGCGCCGGATCGATTTCCGCCAGCGCGGCAGCCGGCTGTCGGCGGACCATCTGCCGCTCGAGGTGGCGCCGCTGGTGACCGCCATCAACGATGCGCTGAAGCGGCTCGACGACGGCTATTCCCGACACCAGCGCTTCGTCGCCGACGCGGCGCATGAATTGCGCACGCCGATCGCGATCCTCAACACGCGGCTGGAGTCGCTGCCGCCAGGCCCGGAGAAAACCCGCCTGCTCGAGGATTCGGCGCGGCTTGCGACATTGGCCGAGCAACTGCTCGACATCCAGCGCTTCGACCAGTGCCGCAATCCGTTCGTCCGCGTCGATCTCGTCGCGGTCGCACGCAATGTCGCGGCCGACCTTGCGCCGCTCGCGATCGCGGCCGGCTATGAGCTGTCGCTCGATACCGCAATCGATCGGGTCGAAACCTTGGGCGATCGGGCGGCGCTGGAGCGCGCGCTCACCAACCTGGTGCAGAACGCCATCCAGCATGGCGGCCGCCGCGGCACCATCACCATCCATGTTGGCAGCGCCGCCACGATCGACGTATCGGATGAAGGCGACGGCATTCCCCAGGATCAGCGCACCCGGATCTTCGACCCGTTCTATCGGCTCGCGCCGCTCGATCGCGGCGCCGGCCTCGGCCTCAACATGGTGCGCGAGATCGCAAGGCTGCACGGCGGTCACGTCTCCGTGCTCGATGGCCCCAAGGGCGGCGCGTGCTTCCGCCTCACCTTACCTCCGGCGCCGTTCGCGTCGTGATGCCAACGCGTTTTCGAGCGAAGTGGACACCGGTTCGTGTGCAGAAAACGCGTCAAAGCTAGAGTCGAGAGCCCCGTTCCGATTCGATCGGAATCGGGGCTCTCGCGCAATGTTGTCGCAATGCAGCTCCCGCAAACAAGGCGTCACGCTTCGCATCTGAGTCGAAGTGCCGCGACACTTTGCTGGGAATCCCAATGTCACATGATCTGCTGTCTTTCTTCACGGCGTGGATGGCGGCCCCGGGCCGCGTCGGCGCCATCGCGCCGTCGGGCGCCGCGCTCGCCGAACTGATCACGCGCGACATCAGCGCCGACACCGGCCCGGTGCTCGAGCTCGGTCCGGGCACGGGCGCGTTCACCTATCAGCTGTTGAAGCGCGGCGTGCGCCAGCAGGATCTGACGCTGATCGAATACGGCTCGGATTTCATGCGGCTGTTGCAGCTGCGCTTTCCCGGCGCGCGCGTGCTGTGGATGGACGCGGCGCGCCTCGCCTCGGAGCGGCTCTACGAGGGCGCGCCGGTCGGCGCCGTCGTCAGCGGACTGCCGCTGCTCAACATGTCGCCGCGCAAGGTCATCTCGATCGTCGGCGGCGCGTTTAGCTATCTGCGTCCCGGCGGCGCCTTCTATCAATTCACCTACGGCATGCGCTGCCCGGTGCGGCGGCCGATCCTCGACCGGCTCGGCCTGCGCGCCACATTGGTCGACCGCGCCATCCTCAACGTGCCGCCGGCCGCGGTCTACCGGCTGACGCGACGCCCGCAATACAAGCTGATGACGCGCGACGGCACGCCGGCGGCTGGTGCAAACGTTTCACCGATCAAGAAAGAACGCCGGGCCAGCGAGGACTGCGCCGTGTAACGGCGCAGCTGGCAGCGGCTTGGTTAGACCAGCCGGCTCTGCTTCGCTGCCGCCTCGATGAACGACGCGAAGAGGGGATGCGGTTCAAAGGGCCGCGACTTCAGCTCGGGATGGAACTGGACGCCGATGAACCAGGGATGGTCCTCGTACTCCACGATCTCGGGCAGCACGCCGTCGGGCGACATGCCGGAGAAGCGCAGGCCGTGCTGCTCGAGGCGGTCCTTGTAGGCGGTGTTGACCTCGTAGCGATGGCGGTGCCGCTCGGAGATCTCGGTCGCGCCGCCATAGACCTGCGAGACGCGGCTGCCGCGGTTCAGCGCCGCGGGATAGGCCCCGAGCCGCATCGTGCCGCCGAGATCGCCGCTCTGCGAGCGCTTCTCGAGCTCGTTGCCGCGCAGCCATTCCGTCATCAGGCCGACCAGTGGCTCCTTGGTCGGGCCGAACTCGGTCGAGTTGGCGTCCTCGATGCCGACCAGATTGCGCGCCGCCTCGATCACCGCCATCTGCATGCCGAAGCAGATGCCGAAATACGGCACGTCACGCTCGCGCGCGAACTGCGCCGCGCGGATCTTGCCCTCGGCGCCGCGCTGGCCGAAACCGCCGGGCACGAGGATGCCGTTGACGTGCTCGAGGAACGGCGCCGGGTCCTCGTTCTCGAACACCTCGCTCTCGATCCAGTCGAGATTGACCTTCACCTTGTTGGCGATGCCGCCGTGCGACAGCGCCTCGATCAGCGATTTGTAGGCGTCCTTCATGCCGGTGTACTTGCCGACGATGGCGATCGTCACCGCGCCTTCCGGATTGCGGACGCGCTCGTTGATGACGTTCCAGCTCTGCAGCGCCGGCGGAATCTTCGCGGTGATGCCGAACGCGGCCAGCACCTCGTCGTCGAGGCCGGCGGCGTGATAGGCCTCCGGCACGGCGTAGATGTTGTCGACGTCGCGCGCCTCGATCACCGCGCTCTCGCGCACGTTGCAGAACAGGCCAAGCTTGCGCCGCTCCTCCTTGGGAATTTCGCGGTCGGTGCGGCACAGCAGGATGTCCGGCTGGATGCCGATCGAGCGCAGCTCCTTCACCGAGTGCTGCGTCGGCTTTGTCTTGAGTTCGCCGGCACTTGGAATGTACGGCAGAAGCGTCAGGTGAATGTAGACGGCGTGATCGCGCGGCAGCTCGTTCTTGAGCTGGCGGATCGCCTCGAAGAACGGCAGGCCCTCGATGTCGCCGACGGTGCCGCCGATCTCGACCAGCACGAAATCGAACTCGTCGTTACCCGACAGCACGAATTCCTTGATCGCGTTGGTGACGTGCGGGACCACCTGGATGGTGGCGCCGAGATAATCGCCGCGGCGCTCCTTGGTGATGATGTCCTGGTAGATTCGCCCGGTCGTGATGTTGTCGGCCTTGGTGGCCGGACGACCGGTGAAACGCTCGTAATGGCCGAGATCGAGATCGGTCTCGGCGCCGTCGTCGGTCACGAACACTTCGCCGTGCTGATACGGCGACATCGTTCCGGGATCGAGGTTGAGATAGGGATCGAGCTTGCGAAGGCGGACTTTGTAGCCCCTGGCCTGCAGCAAAGCGCCGAGCGCCGCTGAAGCCAGACCCTTGCCGAGCGAGGAGACCACGCCGCCGGTGATGAATATGTACCGCGCCATGGGACTTTACCTTTAATCCGACTCCGGCGATTCGCAAAACGAATCGGCTGTTCCCGGCAAACAATTCGCCGGGCTGTGGGTTGCATCAAACTGGAAGCGATTTCAAAGCATTGATGGGGGTTTCTGATGCAGGATGCCAGCGGGGCATCCTGCATGGCCACCCTGCTTTATTGCGACCGTGGCGCCTGCGGGCCGCTCGGGGCCTGCTGCCCCTGCTGCTCGTCGGCCTTCTTCAGCGAATCGAGGATGCCACCCGAGGTCGGCGCGTTCATCGGCGTGCCGCCGGCCGGCTGCGTCTGCGCCGGTGCGCCGGTGCCGACGATCGAGCTCGGCTTGCGGTCGTAGCCCGCGTACCAGGACAGGAACAGGCTGGTGATGAAGAAGCCCACCGCGAGGATCGCCGTGGTCCGCGTCAGCAAATTGGCGGTGCCGCGGCTCGACATGAAGCCGGCGCCGCCACCCATGCCAAGGCCGCCGCCTTCGGATTTCTGCAACAGCACGGCGCCGATCATGACGGCGACAATCATGAGGTGGACAATGATAACGACAGTCTGCATCGCAAGCCTTCCGTCACAAGCCGCCAAGCGGCCAGACAAACGGCGCTATCGGCTTTACGGTTTTCGTGAAGTCGCGCCCTGTTACACGATTGCACCGGGCATTGTCACCCCCGAGATAGTCGCACTGTCGACGATCACAAGCAGCGCCGATCGCGACCCGGCCAGGCCTTGCCGGGAATTGGTGATTTCTACTATAGTAGACAAATGGATACTTTGGTAGACGACCTGAGCCAACGCCTGGCGCAGCGGATCAGGCTCGAACGCGATGGCCGGGGCTGGTCGCTGGCCGACCTTGCAGAGCGCGCCGGCGTCTCGAAGGCCACGATCAGCAAGATCGAGCGCGCCGAGGTCAGCCCCACCGCGGTCGTGCTGGTGCGCCTCGCCTCGGCGTTCGATCTCACCCTGGCCGGCCTGATGTTGCGCGCCGAAGGCCAGGGCGAACGGCTGTCGCGCGCCGCCGCGCAACCGGTCTGGCGCGATCCGGAAACCGGCTATCTGCGCCGCCAGGTGTTCAGCCGTCCCGACCATCCGGTCGAGCTGGTGCGGGTCGAGCTGCCGCCGAAGCAGACCGTGACCCTGCCCGCCTCCTCCTACGCGCATATCCGCCAACTGGTCTGGGTGCTCAGCGGCAGCCTCGTCATCACCGAAGGCGGCGCACGCCACATGCTCGCCGCCGGCGATTGCCTCGGATTCGGACCGCCGGCGGAAACGACCTTCGCCAACGAGACCAACGCCTCCTGCACCTATGTGGTCACCCTGGCCCGGAGCTGATGCATGTCGCACTTTGCCATCAAGCCGCTCGTGGATGCGCCTGGAATTCGCAGCGCGCTTAGCGAGCTGTTGGTCGAGACCGTCGCCGGCGGCGGCTCGGTGAGCTTCATGCATCCGCTGTCGCCGGATGACGCCGATGCATTCTGGCAGGACTCCCTCGGCGCCGCCGCGCGCGGCGAGCGCATCGTGCTCGGCGCATTCACCGGCAGTGATCTGATCGGAACCGTGACGCTGCTGCTCAAACTGCCGCCGAACCAGCCGCATCGGGCGGAAATTGCAAAAATGATGACGCGCGTCGCCCACCGCCATCGCGGCGTCGCGACGGAATTGATGCGTGCGGCCGAGCAGCTTGCGATCGCGCACGGCCGCACACTGCTGGTGCTCGACACCGCCGAAGAGGATGGCGCTGCGCCACTCTATGAAAGACTGGGATTTCAGCTCACCGGCATCATCCCGGACTACGCGCTGAAGCCGCATGGCGGCCTCACCGGGACGATGATCTACTGGAAGCGGATCGGCGCGGCGGAGGTCTAGCCCGAACCGTCATTGCGAAGAGCGAAGCGACGAAGCAATCCATAGTTCTGCAGATGCGGAGCCATGGATTGCTTCGCTTCGCGCGCAGTGACGTGGATAGAACGCCGACCGCCTAACACCCCGCGGCGATCGCGAGGAAGTCCGACGCCTTCAGGCTAGCGCCCCCGACCAGTGCGCCGTTGACATTGGCCACGGCCATCAGCTCGGCCGCGTTCGACGGCTTGACCGAGCCGCCGTAGAGGATCCTGATCCTATTTCCCTCGTCCTTGAAGCGATCGGTCAGCTGACCTCGGATAAACCTGTGAACTTCCTCGACATCCTTGGCCGTCGGGGTCAGGCCGGTGCCGATCGCCCAGACCGGCTCATAGGCCACCACCAGGTTGGCCGCGGTCGAGCCGTCGGGCAGCGAGCCCGCAAGCTGGGTGCCGCAGACATCGAGCGTCTTGCCGGCGTCGCGCTGCTCGCGTGTCTCGCCGATGCAGACGATCGCGGTCAGCCCGGCGCGCCACACGGCCTCCGCCTTCTGCCGAATCAAGGAGTCGGTCTCGCCGTGGTCGGCGCGCCGCTCGGAATGGCCGACGATGATCGCGACCGCGCCGAGATCCCTGAACATCTCCGCCGAGAGATCGCCGGTGTGGGCACCCGATGCCTTGGGATGGCAATCCTGGGCGCCGACCACGACCTTCGAGCCGCGCGCCTTGTCGGCAAAGGCCCCGACCAGCGTCGCCGGCGGACAGACCAGGAGATCGGCCTTTCCGGCGACATCGCCGGCGCCCGCCAGCATCGCGTCGAACTCGACAAAAGAGGATTTCAGGCCGTTCATTTTCCAGTTGCCGGCGATCAGCGGCCGGATGGCGTCGGTCATGTCGGATTTCCCATCGTTCAAGCGTGTCCCTGCGCTACCAGAGCCGGGCGGCGACTTCCAGAGCGCGGCTTCGCGCACACCGTGCGACGCTTCCACCCGCGCGGCCAAGGTTGCGGGGGCGCTTCGGCCACTTTATGATGGGTTTTCAATCCGGTGACGCCCTGCTGCGGGACAAAAGCCTCGACTTTCAGCTCCCCATTGGGCACGACCCGGTTCCCCTCCTGTAAAACAAGTTGGACCCATGCTTCGAGGAATGCGGAAAGCCTCATCAAACTGGCTCGGCAAGACGATTATGGCCGTGGTGATGGGCGTTTTGATCGTCAGTTTCGGAATTTGGGGCATTGCCGACATTTTCAAGGGGTTTGGCCAGTCGACCTTCGCCAAGGTGGGCGGGACCGAGATTTCGGCCGAGCAGTTCCGCCAAATCTATACCGACCGCCTGCAGCAGCTAGGCCGCCAGTTCGGCCGTCCGCTGACGCCGGACCAGGCGCGCGCCTTCGGCATCGACCGCCAGGTGCTGCAGCAGACGCTTGCGGAAGCCGCGATGGACGAGGAAGCGCGCCGCATGGGCCTCAATGTGTCCGACGCCGAGGTGCTGCGCGCGATCTACAACGATCCGAACTTCAAGGGCCTCAACAACCAGTTCGACCCACAGCGTTTCCAGGCCGTGATCCGCAACTATGGCTATACCGAAGGCCGCTACATCGCCGAGCAGCGCCGCGTTGGCCTCAGGCGGCAGATCGCCGGCACCATCTCGTCCGGGATCGAGCCGCCGAAATCGCTGGTCGAGGCGCTGACCCGGTTCCAGAACGAGCAGCGTTCGATCGACTACATCACGCTCGGCGCCGCGCAGGCCGGCACCATCGATCCGCCCTCGCCCGAGGCGCTCGCCGCCTATTTCGAGGACCACAAGGCCCAGTTCCGCGCGCCCGAATACCGCAAGATCTCCTTCGTCGCCATCACGCCCGAGGAGATCGGCAAGTGGGAAACGGTGTCGGACGAGGACGCCAGGAAGATCTTCGAGGAGCGCAAGGACCGGCTCAGCACGCCGGAGAAGCGCGAGGTCTCGCAGATCGTGTTTCCGGACGCCGGCGAGGCGCAGGCCGCACGCGGGCGGATCGCGTCGGGCACGTCGTTCGACGACATCGCCAAGGAGCGCAACCTCAATCTGGCCGACGTCAATCTCGGCCTGGTCGCGAAGTCGGCGATCCTCGATCCGGCAGTCGCCGATGCCGCCTTCTCCCTGCCCGCCGGCGAAGTCAGCCAGCCGGTGCAGGGCCGCTTCGGCGTCGCGCTGGTCAAGGTCGGCAAGGTCGAGCCCGGCGCGACCCCGAGCTATGAGAGCCTCGCCCAGCAGGTGAAGAACGAGATCGCCTCCGAGCGCGCCCGCACCAAGGTCGCCGACCTGCGCGACAAGATGGAAGACGAGCGCGGCGGCGGCGCCAGCGTCGTCGAAGCCGCACAGAAGCTGAAGCTGACGCCCGTCACCATCGACGCGGTCGATCGCTCCGGGCGGCTGCCGAACGGCCAGGTCGCGACCAACATCCCGCGCGGCCTCGACGTGGTGTCGCAGGCCTTCAGCAGCGACGTCGGCGTCGACAACGACCCGATCCAGTTCAACGGCGGCTATGTCTGGTACGACGTGCTCGGCGTCACGCCGTCGCGCGAGCGCAGCCTCGACGAGGTTCGCGATCAGGTCGAGGCCAAGTGGCGCGAAGACCAGATCTCCACCAAGCTGCGCGCCAAGGCGACCGAGATCGTCCAGAAGCTCGACAGCGGCGCCAAGCTCGCCGACGAAGCCGCCGCTGCCGGCGTCAAGGTCGAAACCGCCGCGAATTTCAACCGCGAGGCCTCGCTGCCTGCCGTGCCGGCCGGCGTGATTGCGGCCGCATTCCGGACCGCCAAGGACGGCGACGGACAGACCTCCGTCGCCGGCGGCAGCCAGTGGGTGGTCTTCCGCGTCACCAACGTGACGGTGCCGCCGGTGGACTTCGCGTCGGATGCGGCCAAGCAGCTCACCGAGGCGCTGCGGCGGTCGCTCAGCGACGAGCAGGTCGCGCAATATGTCACAAAGATCGAGTCCGATATCGGTGTGACCATCAACCAGGCAGCCTTCGCACAGGTGACAGGCGCAAATAATTGAGCATGATCGGGACATCGCGACGACGCGCTGCACGCCGATCAAGCTCCAACAACAGACCCTGAGCCAGCGAATGGACGACCTGAAATCGATCATCGGAAAAGTCGCCACCGGCGCCACGTTGACGCGTGAAGAGGCGGCGTCCGCCTTCGACAGCATGATGTCGGGCGAAGCCACGCCCTCGCAGATGGGCGGCCTGTTGATGGCGCTGCGGGTGCGCGGCGAGACCGTCGAGGAGATCACGGGCGCCGTCACCGCGATGCGCGGCAAGATGCTGCCGGTCACGGCGCCGGCGGAGGCCGTCGACATCGTCGGCACCGGAGGCGACGGCTCCGGCTCGGTCAACGTCTCGACCTGCGCGGCCTTCATCGTGGCCGGCGCCGGCGTGCCCGTGGCGAAGCACGGCAACCGCGCATTGTCGTCGCGCTCGGGCGCCGCCGACGTGCTGGCCTCGCTCGGCGTCAAGCTCGATTTGACGCCCGAACAAGTCGGGCGCTGCGTCAAGGAAGCCGGCATCGGCTTCATGTTCGCGCCCGCGCATCATCCGGCGATGAAGAATGTCGGTCCGACCCGGGTCGAGCTCGCCACCCGTACCATCTTCAACCTGCTCGGCCCGCTGTCGAATCCCGCCGGCGTCAAGCGGCAGATGGTCGGCGTGTTCTCGCGGCAATGGGTGCAGCCGCTGGCGCAGGTGCTGAAGAACCTCGGCTCGGACAAGGTCTGGGTCGTGCACGGCTCCGATGGCCTCGACGAGATCACCCTCACCGGCCCGACCTTCGTTGCGACGCTCGAGAACGGCGAGATCAGGACATCAGAGGTGACGCCCGAGGATGCCGGCCTTGGCCGCGTCGGCGGCGAGGCGCTGAAGGGCGGTGACGCAGATGCCAATGCGATCGCGCTCTCCAGCGTGCTGCAGGGCAAGCCGAGCGCCTATCGCGACGTCGCCCTGCTCAACGCCGCCGCCGCGCTGATCGTGGCCGGCCGCGCCAAGGACCTCAAGGAAGGCGTCGCGATCGGCGCACAGTCGCTCGACAGCGGCGCTGCCGCCGCGCGGCTGAAGCATCTGGTCGCGGTTTCGAACGGTTAAGCAAGGCGTTAAGCGATGTCCGACATCCTGACCAAGATCGAGGCCTACAAGCGCGAGGAGATATCAGCCGCGAAGCGCGCCCATCCGCTCGCCGAGGTCGAGACGCAGGCGAAATCGGCCTCGGCCCCGCGCGGCTTCGTCCGCGCCCTCAAGGACAAGCATGCGCGCGGCGACTACGCGCTGATCGCGGAAGTGAAGAAGGCTTCGCCCTCGAAGGGCTTGATCCGGGCCGATTTCGATCCGCCCGTGCTCGCGAAAGCCTATGAGGCCGGCGGCGCGGCGTGCCTGTCGGTGCTGACCGACGCGCCCTCGTTCCAGGGCCATCTCGACTTCATGGTCGCGGCCCGCGCGGCGACCAGCCTGCCGGTGCTGCGCAAGGATTTCATGTTCGACACCTACCAGGTGGCGGAAGCGCGCGCCCACGGCGCCGACTGCATCCTGATCATCATGGCCGCGCTCGACGACGCGGCGGCCGGGGAGATCGAGGACGCCGCGCTCGGCTACGGCATGGACGTGCTGGTCGAGATCCATGACCGCGCCGAGCTTGACCGTGCCTTGAAACTTCGCTCGCCGATGATCGGCGTCAACAACCGCAATCTGCGCACCTTCGAGACCACGCTCGCGACCAGCGAGGCGCTGGCGCCGCGGATCCCGCCCGACCGCCTGATGGTCGGCGAGAGCGGCATCTTCACGCCGGACGACCTCGCCCGCCTCGAACGGGTCGGGATGTCGACCTTCCTGGTCGGTGAAAGCCTGATGCGCCAGCAGGACGTCACCGCGGCCACCCGCGCCTTGCTGACGCGGCAGGCCGCCTCGCGCGCCACCGCAACGCGCTGACGCAATGGCGCGGAACAGCAAGGGCAAGACCAAGGCCGAGCCGTCCGGCTCCGGCACCGCCCTCACCCATATCGACGCCAAGGGCGAGGCGCGGATGGTCGACGTCTCGGCCAAGCCCGCGACCGAGCGGACCGCGGTCGCCGAAGGCCGCGTCGTGATGAGCAAGGCGACGCTTGCGCTGATCGAGACCGGCCAGGCCAAGAAGGGCGACGTGCTGGCGACGGCGCGCATCGCCGGCATCATGGCGGCGAAGCGGACGTCGGAATTGATCCCGCTCTGCCATCCACTGGCGCTGACCAAGGTCACGATCGACATCACACCCGACCGCAAGCTGCCCGGCTGCACCGTCCGCGCCAGCGTCAAGGTGACAGGGCCGACCGGCGTCGAAATGGAGGCGCTGACCGCGGTCTCGGTCGCTTGCCTGACGATCTACGACATGGTCAAGGCGGTCGATCGCGGCATCCGCATCGAGGGCATCCACCTCGTCGAGAAGATCGGCGGCAAGTCCGGGCACTATCGCGCCAGCGCTTGATCGCCGGTGCGCAAGCGACGGCCTGTCGCGAATCTTCGCAAGGCTTCGTTAACCAATCTCGCTAACCCGCGCTCCATTTCGATTGGGTACGACTTCCGCGGGCCGGGGGTGCACGAAAACTACTTCCGGGTGAAGCACCTGGAAGCGATTGCGGCACATGAATCCAAACGGCAGCGCCTCGTTCAACGTCAAATCGGTGATCGGCAGCGGCCCGATCCGCTGGCTGATCCTCGGCGGCGCCGTGCTGATGGCCGCGATCGCGATCGGCGCCACGCTGATGGCGGAGAATTTCCGCGATCGCGCGCTGCACAACAGCGAGCGAGAGCTCGAGAACACCGTGCTACTGCTGGCGCGGCATTTCGACCAGCAGCTCGACGATCTCGAGGTCGTCCAGCGCGACCTGATCGCGTTCATGCGCGACAATGCAATCGCGACGCCGGAAAATTACAAGCGCCGGATGTCGGCCGCCGACATCCACGCGATGCTCAAATCCAAGATGGACGCGCTGTCCAATGTCGGCAGCCTCAACGTGTTCGACGCCGATGGCGTTCTGATCAACAGCTCGGGCGCCTGGCCGCTGCCGCAGGCCAGCATTGCCGACCGCCCCTACTTCCAGATCTTCAAGTCGAGCCCCTATTCGCCTGACATGCAGGTCGCGCCGGTGGTCAGCCGCATCACTGGAAACTGGACCACCGTCATCGTCCGCAAGGTCACCGGTCCGCACGGCGAATTCCTCGGCGTGGTCGGCCGCGGCATCGAGCCGGCGGCCTTCGAGAAGTTCTTCTCCACGGTGGCGCTCGGCGACGGCGCCGCGATCTCGATGCATCATCGCGATGGCACGCTGCTGGCGCGCTATCCCCATGTCGAGGAGCTGATCGGGAGGAATTTCCGCAACGGTCCGGTCAATCAGCAGCAGGTGTTCGAGCTGCCGCAGAGCACGACGCGGCTCGCCAGCCCGGTCGACGGCAAGGACCGTCTGGTGTCGTCGCGGGCACTGACCAAATTCCCGATCGTCGTCGTCGCGACGAGCACCACGGAGGCGGCGCTCGCCAACTGGCGCGAGCAGATCGGCATCCTGATCGCGGTGACCAGCATCTCGGTGCTGGCGATCGCGATCCTGCTGACGCTGGTGGTGCGCAAGCTGGTGCAGCAGCATCGCGCCCAGCAGCAGCGCCTGACGCTGGAGAAGCTGCGGCTCGACACCGCCGTCAACAACATGACGCAGGGCCTGTTGCTGTTCGATGCCGCGCAGTGCCTGGTGATCTGCAACAGGCGCTATATCGAGATGTACGGGTTGTCGGCCGACATCATCAAGCCCGGCTGCAGCTTCCGCGACGTCATCGTGCATCGTCACCGAACCGGCTCGTTCCAGGGCGACGTCGAGCGCTACGTCAATCTCGTGCTGCGCGACGTCGGCATCCGCAACACCATGGTGATCACGACGCCCGACGGGCGCTCGATCCAGGTCGTCAACGAGCCGCTGGCCGACGGCGGCTGGCTTGCGACCCACGAGGACGTTACCGAGCGCCGCCGCGCCGAGGAGCGCATCACGCATCTCGCCCACTACGATGCTCTCACCGACCTGCCGAATCGCGCGCTGTTCCACGAGGAGATCAGGCGCGAGCTGCCGCATGTCACGCCCGACAGCCAGCTTGCGGTGCTCTATATCGACATCGACGAATTCAAGGGCGTCAACGACTCGCTCGGCCACATGGTCGGCGACGAGCTTCTCAAGTCCGTGGCGCGGACGCTGAGCGGCGTGATCGGCGAAGGCGATTTCGTCGCCCGCCTCGGCGGCGACGAGTTCGCGATCGTGCAGACCGGAGTGAAGAGCGAGGCCGAGGTCGCCGACCTCGTCGCGCGCATCTACGAGGTGATCCGCGCGCCCTATCAGTGCCTCGGCCACCAGGTCACGACCGACGCCAGCATCGGCATCGCGCTGGCGCCGAAGGACGGCACCGATCTCGACCAGATCATGAAGAATGCCGATCTTGCGATGTACGCGGCGAAGTCGGCCGGCCGGCGCGTCTTCCGCTTCTTCGAGCCGGCGATGGATGCCGACGCCCGCGCCCGCCGCGAGCTCGAGATGGAGTTGCGGCAGACGATCGCCGCGGGCAGCGGGCTCGAAGTGCATTACCAGCCCTGCGTCGACCTGCGCAGCAACGAGATCACCGGCTGCGAGGCGCTGGTGCGCTGGCGCCATCCACAGCGCGGCATGATCTCGCCGGCCGAATTCGTGCCGATTGCCGAAGAGACCGGCCTGATCAACCAGCTCGGCGAATGGGTGCTGATGACGGCCTGCAAGGAAGCCGTGAACTGGCCCGACTACGTCAGGCTCGCCGTCAACGTCTCGCCGGTGCAGTTCCGCAGCGGCACGCTGGCGCTCAAGGTGATCGCGGCGCTTGCATCGTCGGGGCTGTCAGCGAGCCGGCTCGAGCTCGAGATCACCGAGGCGGTGCTGATCCGCGACGACGAGACGGCGCTGGCCGCGCTGCACCAGCTGCGCGCCATCGGCATCAGGATCGCGCTTGATGATTTCGGCACCGGCTATTCGTCGCTGAGCTACCTGAAACGATTCCCGTTCGACAAGATCAAGATCGACCGCTGCTTCGTCACCGACATCGCCGATCCGCAAGGCTCGGCCGGCATCGTCGAGGCCGTCGTCAACATCGCCGCCGAGCGCAGCATGACGACGACGGCGGAAGGCGTCGAAACCGCGCAGCAGCAGCAATTGCTGCGCGAGCTCGGCTGCTCGGAAATGCAGGGCTATCTGTTCAGCCCGCCAAAGCCCGCCGCCCAGATCCGCGAGCTGCTGGCCGGGCACCGCCGCGGCCCCGTTGCGGGCGCGAGCACGACGCGCCGGCGCAAACCCGTCGCCGGCGCGGCTTAAGGCCGCTCGGAAGTCGCGAGCCCGAGGGGGCGTCTGCACAATTTCGGAATATTGGAAGAATACCCTGAAATTGCCCGACGTGTCAAATTGCCTGGTCGACCGCCTGCCACCGGCTACTTTGCATGGGGTTGTTTTCGATATTTTGGCAGCACGCGCCTGCGACGGCGCCCGGATGGAGCCAACAGGTCGCGCAAACGCGCGCCCGATCACAGGCCCCGCGAATCCGGGGACCTTGCAAACGCGCAGACAGCTCCCGGATTTCGCTTCGCTCCATCCGGGCTACATGTGTCGGGTTCTAGTTCGGCACCGGCCGCTTCTGCGCGGCCTTGGTGTCGGCATTCTTGGCGTCGGCGTTGACGGTGACGCCGCGCAGCTGGTTGAACGCCGCGGCTAGCGCCTTGTCGTTCTTCTCGTCCGGCGGGACATAGGACTGCGAGCCGGTCTGCTCGGCGCCCTCGGCCGCGAGATGGCCGCGCATCGAGGCCTCGCCCTTGATCTCCGACCGGGTCTTGAACTCGTCCGGCACATCCTGCAGCACCTCGATGTCGGGCTTGATGCCGAGTGCCTGGATCGAATGGCCCGACGGGGTGAAATAGCGCGCCGTGGTCAGCGCCAGCGCGCCATTGCCGGTGCCGAGCGGAATGATGGTCTGCACCGAACCCTTGCCGAACGAGCGGGTGCCGATCAGGGTTGCGCGCTTGTGGTCGTGCAGCGCGCCGGCGACGATCTCGGAGGCCGAGGCCGAGCCGCCGTTGATCAAGACGACGAGCGGCTTGCCCTTGGTCATGTCGCCGCCATGCGCGGTGAAGCGCTGGGTTTCCTCGGGATTGCGGCCGCGGGTCGAGACCACCTCGCCGCGCTGCATCAGGGTCGAGGTCACCGAGACCGCCTGGTCGAGCAGGCCGCCGGGATTGTTGCGGAGGTCGACGACGTAGCCGGTGAGCTTGTCCTGCGGGACCTGCTTCTGGATATCGCCGATCGCCTTGCGCAGCCCTTCGGTGGTCTGCTCGTTGAACGAGCTGATCCTGATATAGCCGATGTCGCTGCCCTCGACGTGATACTTCACCGGACGGACGCGGATGATCTCGCGCGTAATCGAGACCTCGATCGGCTTGTCGGCGTCCTTGCGGATGATCTTCAGCCGGATCGAGCTGTTGGGCGCGCCCTTCATCTTGTTGACGGCCTGGTCGAGCGTCATGCCCTGGATCTGGTCATCGTCGATCGAGGTGATCACGTCGCCCGACATGATGCCGGCGCGGGAGGCCGGCGTGTCGTCGATCGGCGCCACCACCTTGACGAAGCCGTCCTCCATGGTGACCTCGATGCCGAGCCCGCCGAACTCGCCATGCGTGGTCTCCTGCATCTCCGCCCAGCCCTTCTCGTTCATGTAGCGGGAGTGCGGATCGAGCGAGGAGATCATGCCGTTGATCGCACCCTCGACGAGCTTGGAGTCCTCGGGCTTCTCGACGTAGTCGGTCTTGACCTTCTCGAACACCTCGCCGAACAGGTTGAGCTGCGAATAGGTGTTGCTGTTGTCGGAATGCGCGGCGGCGTTGGCGACGGCGAAGAGATGCGCGCCCTGCGGCGAGGCCACGAGCAGGGTGAGACACGCGCCCGCGACCGTCCCGAGCAAGAAGCCAACATGTTTGCGCATTATCCGTGATCCCTTCGCTAACGGCCGGCAACGTTTCGCAACATTCGGCCCCACCCCGACGCGGGGCACCACACAACGGCTTTTTGGTCGGATCAAGGCCGCCCCGTCACCGGACCATTACGGTCCTGTCACGGTGCCCGGATCGGCCTCTTGTCAGGCCCCTGTCAGCCTTTCGTCGGCCTCTGGCCCAGTCTCCCGCAACCCGTTCTGCCAGGTCGACGGCTGGGTGCCGAATCCGCGCTTGGCCCGCGTGCCCAGCCAATAGCCGAACTGCGGAGGAACGTTGCGGAACGGCCCCTCGACGCCGAGCTTGAGCGCGGCGTCCATCGGCCAGTTCGGGTTATTGAGGATTTCCCGGCCGACCGCGATCAAATCTGCTTGTTTATCACGCAGGATTTGTTCGGCCTGGTCCCCGTGGATGATCAGGCCGACCGCCATGGTCATGATATCGGCATGGGCGCGGACATATTCCGCGAGCGGCACCTGATAGTTGTATTTGATCTCCTTGCCCAGGATCGGCGCCATCTCGCTGATTCCGCCCGATGAGCAGTCGATCACGTCGACGCCCTTCGCTTTCAGGATCCTGGCGAGCCGCGCGCTCTGCTCCGGGCCCCAGCCGGCGTTGTCCTCGACCGACAGCCGCACGAACAGCGGCTTGTGATCCGGCCAGTGCGCCCGCACCGCCTCGGTGACCTCGATCAGGAAGCGCATCCGGTTGGCTTCCGAGCCGCCATATTCGTCGCCGCGCTGGTTGGAGCGCCCGGAGAGGAATTCGTGCACCAGATAGCCATGGGCGCCGTGCAGTTCCAGCACCTCGAACCCTGCCGCATGGGCGCGTCGTGCCGCCTGCCCCCAGGCTGCGACGAGGTCCTTTACCTCGTGCGTGTCCAGCGCGCGCGGCACCGGCCAGCGCTCGCTATGGGCGATCGCGCTCGGCGCCACCGGCATCCAGGCATCCCAGTCCTCGATCTCGGCGGTGCGCTCGAGCGGACGATCGCCCTCCCAGGGCCGGCTCGCACGGGCCTTCCGGCCGGAATGACCGAGCTGGATGCCGGCGACCGCGTTCTGCTGCTTGATGAAGCCAACCAGGCGACTCAGCGGCGCGATGAACTTGTCGTCCCAGATGCCGAGATCGCCGATCGTGCCGCAGCCGCGCCGCTCGACCTTGGTCGATTCGACGATCACGAGACCGGCGCCGCCGGCGGCGAACTTGCCGGCATTCATCAGATGCCAGTAGGTCGGAAAGCCCTTCTCGGCGGAATATTGATGCATCGGCGGCACCACGATGCGGTTCTTCAGCGTGACGCCGCGGATGGTCATTGGCGAAAACAGCAGCATGTCGGACATCGCTTCCTCATTATGCGTCGTTACCCAGCGCGCGGGACCGATCTTGTGTTTGGCGCGGACGATATACGCGCCGCGCGATGGCCGATAGAGGCACGCGGGCGGCCACTCAAACGGATCGCGGCATGGCAGCGCTGTAGCGGGCCGCGGCACCTTCGCGATGCCTGTTCCCTCGCGGCGATTTTTCGCGCGCACAGGAAATGATGATCGCGAAGCGTGTTGTCCCCCGGTAACCCAGAGGAGGGACACTCATGAGGACCCGCACAATCGCACTGCTCATCGCCGGTGCCATGGCAACCGGCCCGATACTGGCGCAACACGCGGTTGCCCAGAACCTGCAAAACGAGGCCGACAAGGGCGCCAAGACCCGCAACTCCGGTGAATCCGGCTATGTCGGCGATCAGGACAGGCCCGGCGCGGCCGCAACGCCTCCGGGGCGCCCCGACACGGCCGCCGGTTCCCCAAACGCCACGACGTCTCCGAGCGCTCAAAGTTCCGGAACCGGGATCGCCGGCGCGCCCGGCAACAAGAGCGGGCCGCCCGCCAAGCAGGGCACGGTCGGTTCGAACTCGCAGAACCTGCATGTCCAGGAACAGGATCCGTCGAACATCAAGGGACAGCCCGGCAACAAGAGCGGCCCACCCGCAAAGCGCTAGGCTGCGCGCGATGCTGACCAGGTGGCCGTGAACCGGAATGGCGCCGGCAAAGCTCGCTGGGCCCGATCGGCGCCGGTTCGAAACCGGCCGCCGATCGAGTCGTTCAGATATTATTGTGCGGCCTTCCGGCTCGCGGAGAGATCGGTCGGGCAATTTGCCCCGCATTCAATCGATTTCTTCTGGTCGGCAACGCGCCACACCAGCAACGCGACCAGGACAATGATGGTGACGGTGAGCTTGGCCAATGCGTCGTGGTTCAATGTCGGCTCCGCAGAACAATCGGCATAACGAAAAAATCAGCTGCAAGCAGAAATGTGACCCCGGCATCCTCTGAGGCCGAAGGCCGAATGCTGGGACGTCCACCAGGCCCGCATTCGATTCGGGCCGGCCGACGTCATGATGGTACGGTCCTGGCGCGGTCTGCAAGCTTCTCAGTCTGCATGGCAGCATGGCACGGCCGGCCGCAGCCGGTTGGAACATTGTCATCGGTGTGCGGTTCAGTGGCTGTCCTCTGATTCATTGCCCCAGAGGCACACACCACCTCCTACGGCCCCAGCCGTCACGCTGGGGCCGTAAATCATTGGAGTTGCACGCGGGGACTGCTGCGCGGGGTGAGCGCAGCGGCTTCCGAGAACCACAATCGATTTGCACGGGCGCGCCCGCAATGCGGCTACTTGCCGACCTCGTACACGTCGGGATCGAAGCTCGAGGTCGGATTGGCGAACGCGTGGCGCAGCGCCGGCGACATCGGGACGTTGTAATTGATACCTTTCGGCGGGGTCGGCGCTTCCAGCCATTTCCTGTACATGACCTCGATCTCGGGGCTCTTGTAGAGCTCCGCCGTGGCGCGGTCGGCGAGCGCCTTGAACGGGGTGTCCTCCCTGCGCAGCATGATGCCGAACGGCTCTGCCTTCGAGAACGCCTCCTCGCTGATCATGTAGAGCGAAGGCTGCTTCGACCGCGCGATCGCAACCGCAAGCTGGACATCGTCGAGCGCGTAGGCCTGGGCGCGATCGGTCTCCAGCATCAGGAACGCCTCGGCTTGGTCCTTGGCCGGGAGAACGTTGATGCCGAGCTTGCGTTCGGTGTTGACCTTGATGAGCTGCGTGAGGTTTACCGAACCCGCAACGGCGGTGACGGACTTGCCCTTGAGGTCGTCGATCGTGTTGATGCCTGCGGATTTCTTGGCGGCAAATCGTGTCGCGCTGAGGAAGTGCGTGTTGGTGAAGGTCACCTGCTTCTGGCGGTCCGCGCTGTTGGTGGTCGCCGAGCAATGCAAGTCGATCGTGCCGTTGACCATCAGCGGAATGCGGTTCGACGAGGTCACCGGGAGGTAATCGACGGCGATGTCGGATACGCCGAGCTCCTTCTTCACGGCGTCGACGATCTTCAGGCAGATGTCGAGCGCAAAGCCGATCGGCCGCTGATTGTCGTCGAGATAGCTGAAGGGAACGGAAGCTTCCTGAAAGCCGAGCGTGACCTTCTTCGTCTCCTTGATCTTCTGCAGCGTGCCCGACAGCTCCTCGGCCGCCGCGGGGCTTGCGGCGAGCGTGAGGGCGAAGAAGATGGCGGGCAAACGCATCGGCGGCTCCTGTGGGGTGATCAGGCGGCGGTGATAGCGCACGCATGAGCCCGGAGCCAGATGACGGTGTGAAGCAGCTATCGCACTTTGCTATCGTCCGCCTGCCAAAGCCGCAGCCGCGAAGCATCCCTAGCGCTGCGCCCCACCCTCGAGCAGGCGATCGCCGATCAGGCGGACCGCGCCGCGGGTCCAGGAATAATCGGCGCCCATCCGCAGGCCGCTGTCGCCGCGTGAGAGGACCGCGCCGCTGCGGGCGTCGCGCAGCTGGAAGCCGATCGTGTATTCGGTCCGGCTGACCCGCCTGATCACGCCGATCAGCGATTGATCGGCGCCGAGTTGTTGCGCGATCGCCGCCTCGCAGCCGTCACAGTCGCGCAGCGCACGCGCCTTGACGGGCTCGGCGGTCACGCCGCCGGTATCGACCAGGTGGTAGCGGCCCGACTGCGCAAGCCGGTCACGCACGCCCTTCGTGACAACGGCGAGGTAGACCGCATCGGAGGCGGCAAGGCCGGACGCGGTTGCCGCGGAGGTGTCCTCAAGCTCGAATTCGAACACCGCAAGCCCGATCGGCGCCGCAGTGGCGGACTGCGCCGGCGGCAGCACGCCCGCGAGAACGCCGCGCACCTCGCGCGACACGAACATCCGCGCATGGTCCCATGCCTCGTCATTGTCGCCGCGAAACGTGTAGAGCTTTTCGTACAGCACGCGGCTCCCTTCAACATCGATGACCGCCACCTTGGCCCACTGCACCAGCGTGCTCATCTTCTGCACGCCGCCGACCACCTTGATCCGGGCCTCGCCTGCGGGCGCCGCTGCTGGCACCAGGCGATAGCGCGGCTCCGCGGCGACGTCGGCGCGCAGCGCGCGCATGAACGCGTCGAGGCGCTTCTGGTGCGCGACTGTCTGATCGATGACCTCGCCCGAGGTGTCGACATAGCTGAAATCGTCGATGCTGACGCCAAGCGGGGATGCCACCGCCGTGCCGGCTTCGGCGCGCAGCGGACAAGGTCCGGCCAGAAGGCCGATCAACGCGAGGGCGTGCAAGACAAGACGGGATTGACGCATAGTCTGGGCCTTTCGAATGCGGGCGCGGGCGGGTCGGTCCCATCCTGGGCCAATAGGCCTCCGCGCCGCAGCGGAGTGCCTCCCGCCCGGTGCCGGGAAAATTTCACGACGATGGTCCGCGCCGAAAGAACGCCTATGGCAGCGCTTCTCGGCGCCTCCGTTCTGCCGTTTAATGAGCGTGGCGGCCCTGCCCGCGATCGCGCGCCGAAGCCCGCCTTCGATCTTGAGGATACGCCAATGTGGAATTGGTCCGGAAGCGATCTGAAACTGCGGCTGACGTTGCGCGTGGCGATCGTCTCGACGCTCTGCTTTGCCGTCATCTCCGGCTATTTCCTGATCGAAGCCGACCGCTCGGTGCGCGGGCGGATCGCGGCCGTTGCCGATGTCGCCGCCAAGACGCTGGAGCTGCAGCAGAGCAAGATCCAGTGGCTGAACAATGCGCGCTCCGAATTTCCCGATCTCGACAGCGTTGCCGCCTCGGTCATGACGCCGGGACTGTGCCTCGCCTTTCGCAGCAATAGCGGCGAGATCAGCCAACGCTTCTGCGGCGGCGCGCAGACTGACACGGCCGCGCCGCCGCTGGCCTTCGCGGCGCTCTATCGCCGCCTGTTCGATCCCGGACGCGAGGCGGTGCAGCAGGTCGTTTCGCGCGGCAACGCCATCGGCGAGGCCGTGGCCTGGATTGATCCGGCCGTGCCGACCGCCGAGGCCTGGCACGATGCCGGCCGGCTGATGGCGGTGTTCATGATCGCGCTGCCGCTGCTCTGCGCCCTGGTCTATGCGGCGCTGGCGCGGGCGCTGCGTCCGACGCGGCAGATCCGCGACGGACTCGAGCGGATCGCCGCAGGCGATCTCGCCGCGCGCCTGCCGCCGTTCGATCTCGCCGAACTGTCGGCGATCGGCGACGTCTTCAACCAGCTCGCCGAGCGCCTCGCCGCCGCGCTCTCCGACCGCAACGCGCTGACGCAGAAGCTGATCCTGGTGCAGGACGAAGAGCGCCGCCACCTCGCGCGCGAGCTGCATGACGAGTTCGGGCAGTCGCTGGCCGCCATCCGCGCGCTCGCCGCCTCGGCGCGCCAGACCGCGGCGGCGGATTGCCCGCCACTGCTCGCCGAATGCGACGGAATCGCGCGGACCGCGACCGACATGATGGAGACATTGCGCGGCGCCCTCTTCCGACTCCGCCCGCCCGATGTCGACGAACTCGGACTTGCGGCCAGCCTCGAGGGCCTGGTCGCCGGCTGGAACGGCCGCGCGCGCGGACAGCCGCGGTTCGAGATCACCATATCGGGATCGTTCGAGCGCCTCGCCGCCTCCGTCAGCGCCAATCTCTACCGCATCGTACAGGAGGCGCTCACCAACGCCGCCAAGCATGCCGGCGCCACGCGCGTGATGCTGCGGCTTGAGATGCGCGAGCCGCCGCCCGGCGGCGGCGACAGCACGATCGTGCTCGCGATCGACGATGACGGCCAGCCCGGCGATCCCGATCCCAAAGGCGATCCCCAGCTCAGATCCGGCCTCGGCCTGCTCGGCATGCGCGAACGGGTCGCCGCGCTGGGCGGGCGGCTCAGCTTCGAGACCGGACAGCCCAGCGGCTCCTCGCTCCGCGTCATCGTTCCCGTCGCCGCCAGCCGAGAAGCCGCACAGGTGGAGCGCGCGGCATGAGCCACGCTGCGCGAACCATCATGCTCGTCGACGACCACGCCGTCGTGCGGGAGGGCTACCGGGCGATGCTGCAGAAGCAGCCGGGCCTCTGCGTCGTCGCCGAAGCCTCCGACGGCGTCGAGGCCTATCGCCTCTACAAGGAGACCGGGCCCGACCTCGTCATCATGGACCTGTCGATGCCCGGCATCGGCGGCATCGAGGCCATCCGCCGCCTCCGGCGGTGGGACAGGCGCGCAAAAATCCTGGTGTTCACCATGCACCAGAACGCGGCCTTTGCCGTGCAGGCGATCCGCGCCGGCGCGAGCGGCTATGTCACCAAGACCAGCCCGCCGGAGACGCTGGTGCACGCCGTGATGGATGCGCTGTCGGGCAAGATCGCGATCAGCCCGGATATCGACCACGAGCTCGCGCTCAGCCACCTTGCCGGCGAGACCAAGGCGGCCGACCTCCTGACCGCGCGGGAATTCGAGGTGCTGCGGATGCTGCTCGCGGAAAACACCACCGAGGAGATCGCCGAGGCGCTGCACCTCAGCCCCAAGACGGTCGCGAACCTGCATTCCCTGATCAAGGACAAGCTCGGCGTCGGCACCGATATCGAGCTGGTCCGCCTCGCGCTGCGGCAAGGCATCCTGACGCAGATCGATCTCGGCGAACGCTGAGCCCGCGGTGGCACCAGCCAGGCCGCGTACTGGCAAATCGAGCCGCATCTGCCTTCGGGCAAACCGAACATCGAGCCGGCATCGTCGAATGGCCGAGTCTCGAGAAAATCGCGTAACAGACGTCCAGGACAGCCTCGATGCTGGCTCGTCTGGGACATAGTCCAGAACCTGGACTACCTTGGTGGCCCTCGTGATGCTAAAGTTCTCGTCATGAAAGGCTATGGATCATTTTGCCCCGTAGCCAAAGCTGCGGAAATTCTCACGGAGCGGTGGACCCCGCTCCTGCTCCGCGAACTGTTGCTGGGGTCCCACCACTTCAACCAGCTTCGCCGCGGCATCCCGCAGATGTCGCCGACCCTCCTCTCCAAGCGCCTGCAAACGCTAGAAGAAGCCGGGCTAATCTCACGCAGATCAGGCGATAACGGGCATTGGGAGTACCATCCAACCCAGGCAGCCAGGGAAGCCAGGCCAATTATCGATGCAATGGGCTATTGGGGCCACAAATGGGCTCGCAGCCAGCTCACACCCAACGAACTTCACGCGGGCCGGCTCATGTGGAATATGCGCCGTTCGTTCGATCTAAGGCACATTCCATGCGACTTCGTTCTGTACATCGAGATTGCGGACGCTCGGCCGAAGCGCTGGTGGTTTGTTGTGAAGAAGGAGGAAGCCGATCTTTGCTGGGATGACCCCGGCTTCGAGGTCGATATCAGCCTCTATGCGAGTCTGCTGACGCTCGTGCAGATTTTCGTAGACGAGATGCCGCTGCTACGGGCGCGTGAGCTCGGCAAAATCGAGATCGACGGTCCCAGGCATCTTGTGAACAGCATGCGGGCTTGGTTCCCACGCAGCAAATATGCCGATGAGGCGCCGGCGGCCGCAGATCGAGTCTCAGCCAGTTGAGGATATCCAGTCCACTTTCTGGACTAGTGGTTCTGCTTGCCTCGGCTATAGCGTTTGCGAATGCGCTCCCGCGCTAAGCATCTCAGCTAAAGGAGGCAAAGATGAGCCGCCCTTCTCTTCTTTCATGCACCCTGTTGTTGATCTTTACTTGTACTTGCGTCAGTCCCGCAGGGGCAGCCCCACCTGCCGACGAACTTTCCTCGGCGGCTGCCAAATGGGATGCCGCCATCAACAACGCAGACTTCGATGCCCTGTTACCGTTGTATGCCGCTGACGCCAGATTGATGCCGCCTGGTGCGCAGCCAGTCACCGGCCCTTTGGCAATCCGTAATTTCTTTGCCGGGCGGGGAAGAAGCGTCAGAGATCACAAGGTTGAGCTGCTCGATGTGTTGCCCATGGGAAACTACGCCTACACCACCTCGCATTTCACGGCCACGCTAGTAGTAAATGAGAAGGCGGCGCCAATTTCTGGCAGCACCGTGAGACTGCTTGAACGCCAACCCGACGGGCAGTGGAAGATAAAGTCTCATATCTTCGTCAAGGAATAGATTCGCGGGTGCCACAGCCACACGGTCAGCCACCCCGCAAGCCTGACGGGCCGCAAGTGACGGATGGTCATGCGCCTTATTGGCCCTCAGCCGAAGACGGCATTGATCATCGGGACATCGGTTCATTGGGTAAGCCGGACGTCCCTCGGTTTGGTCGCCATTGCCGTGGCTGTCGCCAGATGTTCGATCTCGCCCAACGCTGGGCCCGCGGCGACGCCCGCGATCAACCCTTGCGAGCCCGCCGGGGATTGGATAGCCTTCTGCTCGCGATGAGCTTCGCAGGCTCATTCGCCCCTCGCGCGACTGGCGAGCTTACGTGGAATTGACCACGGTGAAGCGCGAAGGGTTCCAACGCCGTTCGCCTGGGCAACCCGTTCAGCTGATGATCCAGCGTCTTAGGGAGCCCGGACCATGCCGTCATTCCGCAATGAACTCCATCTCAACGATTTGGAAGTTGCCCTTGCGCTCGAGGGCGAAGAGCGCCGCCAGCAAGACGGCGTCGAGCTGATTCCGTCGGAGAACTACACCTATCCCGAGGTTCTCGAGCTACTGGGATCGGTGTTCACCAACAAGTATTCCGAGGGCTATCCGGGACGCCGCTATTACGGCGGCCAGGAATTTACCGACCAGATAGAGAACCTTGCCCGACAGCGCGCTTGCGCGCTGTTCCGCGCCGAGCATGCCAACGTTCAGCCTCTGTCCGGATCGCCAATGAACCAGGCCGTGTATCTCGGCCTGCTGCAGCCCGGCGATACGATCTTGGCGATGGACCTGTCACACGGCGGCCATCTCACCCATGGCGCACCGGTGTCGCATATGGGGCGGCTCTTCAACTTCGCCCGCTACAAGACGCAGCCGTCAAACGGCGGCGCCATCGATTTCGATGAGCTCCGCGCCATGGCCCGGAACGTCCGCCCGAAGCTGGTGCTGTGCGGCTACAGCTCTTATCCGCGCGATCTGGATTATGCGTCCTTCAAGAGCATCGCCGATGAGGTGGGTGCACTGACCATGGCCGACGTCAGCCATTACGGCGGCCTGATCGCCGGCAACGCCTTGCGCAATCCGCTCGATGCGGGTTTCGACGTGATGACGACGACATCGCACAAGACGCTTCGCGGGCCGCGCGGCGGCATCGTTCTCTGTCGCCGGGAGTTCGCCGGCAAGATCGACGCGTCGGTGTTCCCGGGTTTGCAGGGAGGTCCGCACATGAACGTCGTGGCCGGAACCGCGGTCACGCTGAAGAAGGCATCGACGCCCGATTTTCACGCCTATGCAAAGCTGGTCATGCGCAACGCGAAGGTCCTGGCCGAAGCGTTGATGGAACACGGCATGACGTTGATCACCGGCGGAACCGACAATCACATGATGGTCGTGGATACGGTGGCCAGCGTCGGCCTGGACGGCGGCGCGGCCGAGAACATCCTCGACGCCGTCGGGGTCACCGCAAACAAGCAGATCATTCCCGACGATCCGCGTCCGCCGCTCAAGCCGAGCGGCATTCGCCTCGGGACACCGGCGGCGACCACGCGCGGCATGGGCGAGCCCGAAATGCGCCTCATCGCCGAACTCATTGCGGAGTCCCTCCGGTCGAAGGGAGATGCAGCGGTCGTCAAGCGATTGAGGTCGAACAGCGTCGAGATGTGCCGCGCCTTCCCCGTTCCGGGGATCGCGCCGCCCTCATAGGCGGCCGACCCACGTTCCGTTCGTCGCGTCACTCGGCAGGTCGTGAAGGTTCCCGGGGGAAGGACCGGAACGGAAATTGATGCTGTTCGTTGGACCGCATGATCTCGAAGACGGAGCGTCCAACGCCGTGAACCGGAAAACCTTGCAAGCACGCTCGGAACAGGCGCTCGTCGTCATCATTCTCAGCACCGGTGCGCTGATCGGTTACCTCGGCCTGGCGCTGTCCAGGATGTGAGAGCTACGCCCGGCGGGCACCAAAGCCGCCGGCGGGCATGCAGGCATCAAGTCGCTTGGTGCTGGCGCCCTGAAAGTTCGCGCGCGCGCCACTGAGTTGCTCGAAGTGGCAAACCCCCGCAGCAAAATTAGAGGGTGAATCGAAGAGCAAAGCTCGGACAAATCATGTCGCGAGAATGCGGATGTTTGACGCACAAGCGACAACACACTCGGCGTCGTCCCGGCGAAGGCCGGGACCATTACCCCAAATCTCAATTGTTGCGCGAGCTGGGGCCACGATCCCGTTCCTGATCAAATGCGGTGGTTATGGGTCCCGGCCCCCGTGCGCAATTGCGCACTAGGCCGGGACGACGGCGGTGGATATGGCGCGAGCTGGAGTTCTTTCTTCCTTCTGGAAGGGTAGCAAATCACGCCTTCCACTTCGCCGCGGCCTCTCGGCTCAAGCACAAGCGTCTCTGGAATACTGGATCACCCGCTTGCGCGCGGGTGATGACACCCGCGCGTGCATGGACGACGGCGCGCTTAACGCCCGTCGCACACCTGCCGCACAAATCGAGGACATTGCCGCCCGCCCGCAATTCTCGTACACGGTTTCACGCAATGACCTCGCAATTCACTCCCAACTCCGTCGACGTGCTGCTGTTCGATATCGGCCGCGTCGTGCTCGACATCAACTTTGACAAGGTGATGGCGCACTGGGCGCAGCATGCCGGCTGTGCGCCCGCCGAGCTCGCCACGCGCTTTGTCGTCGACGACAGTTTCAAGCATCACGAGATCGGCCGGATCGACGACGCGGCGTTCTTCGAAAGCCTGCGCCGGACGCTCGGCATCAACATCACGGACGCCCAGTTCCTCGAAGGCTGGAATGCGATCTTCACCGGCGAGATGCCGGGCATCGCCCCGCTGGTCGCGGCGGCCGCCAGGCAAATGCCGCTTTACGCCTTCTCCAACACCAATCCGGCCCATGTCGCGCATTTCTCGGTCACCCATGCCGAGCTGCTCAGCCATTTCCGCAACGTCTTCCTGTCGTCGAGCATCGGCTTCCGCAAACCCGACGCCGAGGCCTATGATCATGTGGTAAAAGCCATCGGCGTGCCGGCGTCGCGGATCCTGTTCTTCGACGACCTGGCCGCCAATATCGAAGGTGCGCGGGCGCGCGGCCTTCATGCTATCCACGTGACATCGACGGATGACGTGGCAAGGGCTTTGACCGCACTTGGTATTGAACATTAGGAATTGAGGAGCTCTGAGCGTGGCCCTGATGCCGGTTGCCGATGCCCTGTCCGCCGTCCTCGCCGGCGCCGAACCGCTGCCGGAGGAGATGGTCGCGCTCGATGCCGCCTACCACCGCACGCTTGCGCACGACCTCGCGGCGCTGCGCACCCAGCCGCCGCAGCCGATGTCGGCGATGGACGGCTATGCGGTGCGCGCCGCCGATGCGGCCGATCTAAAGGCCCGGCTCAAGGTGATCGGCGAAGTCGCCGCCGGCCGGCCGTTCGAGCGGACGGTCGGCGCCGGCGAGGCGGTGCGGATCTTCACCGGCGGCGTGATCCCGAGCGGCGCCGACGCCGTGATCATCCAGGAAGACACCGCCGTCGACGGCGACCACATCACGATCTCGGAGGCCGCCAGCGTCGGGCGGCACATCCGCCAGGCCGGGGTCGACTTCCGTGAGGGCGAGGTGCTGCTCGCCGGCGGCAGCCGCCTGTCCGACCGCGCGCTGTCGCTGGCGGCCGCCATGAACTATCCGGAACTGACGGTGCGCCGCCGCCCGAAGGTCGCGGTGCTGGCGACCGGCGACGAGCTGGTGATGCCGGGCTCGCAGCCCGGTCCCGGCCAGATCGTCTATTCCAACGGCTACGCGCTGCGGGCGCTGGCGCGCGCCGAAGGCGCCGAGACCGTCGACCTCGGCGTTGCCGCCGACACGGTGGAGGCGACCACGGCCGGCATCCGCCGGGCACGCGAGGCCGGCGCCGATATCCTCATCACGACAGGCGGCGCCTCGGTCGGCGACCACGATCTCGTCAAGCGGTCGCTGGAAGCCGAGGGCGTCGAGATGGCGTTCTGGCGGATTGCGATGCGGCCCGGCAAGCCGATGATGCACGGCCGGCTCGGCGCGATGCGGGTGATCGGCCTGCCCGGCAATCCGGTGTCGTCCTATGTCTGCGCCTTCCTGTTCCTGGTGCCGTTGATTCGGGCGCTGAGCGGCCGGAAAGTGATTCATCATCGCCGCGCAAGCGCCCTGCTCGGCCGCGACCTCGCCGCCAACGACCAGCGCGAGGACTATCTGCGTGCGCGTCTCGAAGCGCGCGAGGACGGCACGCTGGTCGCAACCCCGGTGACGCAGCAGGACTCGTCGCTGCTCGGGAATCTCGCTGCGGCACGGGCGCTTCTCGTGCGTCCGCCGTTTGCGGCGGCTGCCGTCAAAGGCAGCGAATGCGAAATTCTGACACTGCCCGAATAGGGTTTTCGCGCCCCGCCGATTGTGCGTTGCCCGACACGTTCACCGGAAATTAAGTGGTTGCGGAACACATATCGAACATATAGTGTCCGTTCATGATTTGTTTCGAGTACTGGTGTCTACAATCGGGAAGCCGCGTGGAAGCAGGTGCATTGAGCACATGCTCCTGAGGTCAGGCCCGGCCTGCAGGCCCCACCAGAAGAGTCTCGGAATCGAACGACGCTATCAACCGGGGGAATACTCGAGATGCTCACGCGCAAACAGTACGAACTACTGCGTTTCATCAATGAACGTTTGAAAGAGGCCGGCGTACCGCCCTCCTTCGACGAGATGAAGGATGCGCTCGACCTGCGCTCGAAGTCCGGTATCCACCGCCTGATCACTGCGCTGGAGGAGCGCGGCTTCATCCGCCGCCTGCCGAACCGCGCCCGCGCCATCGAGGTCATCAAGCTGCCCGAACTCTCGGCCGGCGCCGGCAACGGTCGCCGCGGCTTCACGCCCAGTGTCATCGAAGGCACCCTCGGCCGGCGCGCCAGCACGCCGCCGATTGCCGAGGACGACGGCAACCGTCCAGTCGCGGTCCCCGTGATGGGCCGGATCGCCGCCGGTACGCCGATCGAGGCGCTGCAGACCCGCAGCCACACCATCAGCGTGCCGCCCGACATGCTCGGCGCCGGCGAGCACTATGCGCTCGAGGTGCGCGGCGACTCGATGGTCGATGCCGGCATCCTCGACGGCGACATGGCGCTGATCCAGCGCAACGACGTCGCCAATACCGGCGACATCGTGGTGGCGCTGATCGACGAGGAGGAAGCCACCCTGAAGCGCTTCCGCCGCCGCGGCGCATCGATCGCGCTCGAGCCGGCCAACACCGCCTATGAAGTGCGCATCCTGCCGCCGAACCGGGTCCGCATCCAGGGCAAGCTGATCGGCCTTTATCGCAAATACTGAATTGCAAATACTTGCGGCGGCCGGGAACGAGCAACACGTCGGATCGTTCCTTGCATGATAGTGTAGCGTACGGCCTGCCCGATGCGCTCCGATACCTCTCGCGCAGCGTCGCGTGTTTGTGATCGGAGCGATCTCGGACCAGTCGTACAATCGCCCAGAAACGAGCAGACGCTCGTTCGCTATCGTCCACTCTGGTAGAGGCCCTAATGCCTCAAGGAGAGGCACGGGTCGCTACCTCGAAATGAGGAGCCATCCGATGTGTGACTATAGTCTGCACGCCGTGGCATCGCGCCCCGCCATTGTCGGAGAGACGCTGATCACGACGACGTTCCGCGGCACGTCGACCCGCGGCTTTGCCTCGGAGAACGATCCCACTGTCGCGGTCTGCATGCTGCCGGGCACCGAGCTCGCTTTCGCCGAGAACGTTCGCTACGACAGCCGCTGGATCTGGACCAAGACGCTGAACTATCGCGTCGGCGTGTTCAACGAAGTCGAGCCCGACGTGCCCGATCGGCATCATGACGCGGTCGAATTCCCCGACGGCAGCCATGTGCTGGTGACCCAGCTGGTCGAGGGACAGCGCGTCAGCGTGCTGCAATTGCCGGCGCTGCATCCGCCGGTCGAGCAGAAGCCGAAGGTTGTGGAGCGGCGGCCCTCCGCATTCGCAACGCTGTTTTTGGGTTGAGCGCATCGTCGCCGCGGAATGAGCTGTTCGGCGGCGAATGACCTAAGCAATTTCGGGCGACCCCGGACTCCCGCTTCCGGGGCGCAGAAGGAGATTTGCGTCGGCCGGCGCCTTGGCGCATCATCGGGCACGGAGGACGTGCGCGGTGGTCGATAAGGTCACATGGCAAAAGGCTGGACGCGTCACGGAACCGGGCCGCTACCTGTTCCGGTTCGGTTGGCTGACGGTAACGGCCGACGACCTGAAAGTCTGGGAGCAATTTCCCGAGGCTTCCTTTACTCTCGTCAAGAAGCCCGACGCCCCCGACTCCGACGAATATCATCTCGGCCTGTTCGAGCTGCCAAGCGGCCCCTCGCCAGACCACAGCTAATCATCGCCCTGCAGATCGGTCTCAGCCGGCGTCGCATCCACCGCAGGCCGCGGCGCGGCGGCGGGCGCGCGTAGCGTCGTCTCGCTCTCGCCGTCGCCGGGAACCGCCGGCGACCACGGCCGGTCGATCCCGCCGGGCTTGACTGCATCGACGGCGTAGCCGTCCCTGATCCGTCGCAGCACCAGCGCGCCGTGGCGGCGCAGCCGCTCGGCATCGATCACCGATGCCGCGCAGCCCTGCGGCGCCGGCCGCGCCGTCACGATCAGGGCTGCGCGCTCGCAGTCGTCCGCCAGCGCCTCCGGCCGGGTCGCCAGCGCGACGAAGGCGCCGCCGGGTGCCTGGGTCACGCAGCCGCCGGCATCGCAGGAGACGCCCTCGCCGAGCGACGCATCGGTGGCGGTGCGCGCGTCGGCGTCCGCCGCCAGCCACTCCTTGACCAAAAATGCATCCTTGGCGCTGTGCATCAGATGCAGCCGTCCGTCACCGCCACGCACCGCGACGTTGCGGCCGTCGCCCGACACCAGCACGTCCGGCTGCGGCACCCTGAGCGCCCAGACCGAGGCCACCAGCAGCAGCACCGCGCCTGACCAGCGCAGCGGCGTGCGCAGCAGCCCGAGCAGGATGATGCCGGCACTCGCGGCGATCAGCGGCCCGATGCCGAACGCCGCCATCCGGCCGACCGCGCCCGGGAGTGCGGCGACCCATTGCGTCACCAGGATCATCCAGTCGATGCCAAGACCCATGATCGCCCAGAACAGTCCGTCGAAGCCGAACGGCATGGCGACGAGCCCGAGCAGGCCGGCCGGCATCACGACCGCCGAGACGACAGGCATCGCCGCGAGGTTGGCGAGCAGCCCGTAGGGCGTCACGCGATGGAAATGGAACGCGGCATAGGGCGTCGTCGCCAGCCCCGCCACGAGCGAGGCCAGCATCAGCATCGTGAGCTCGCGCCCGCCCCACAGCGCGACCCGCGCGGTCGCCGAATGGTCGGGCGACGCCAGCAGGTTCGGTAGCCCGATCTGCACCAGCGCCACCAGCCCGAGCGTCGCGGCGAACGACATCTGGAAACTGGGATGCACCAGCGCCTCCGGCGCGATCGCGAGCACGATCAGCGCCGCCACCGCAAGCGTACGGAAGGTGATCGCGCGGCGGTCGACGATCACGGCGAGCAGCACCACGGCGGTCATGAAGAACGACCGTTGCGTCGCGACCTCCGCGCCCGACAGCAACAGATAGAACGCCGCGGCGACCAGCGCGGCCGCCGCGGCCCATTTCTTGATCGGATGCGCCGCCGTCAGCGCCGGAAACAGCGCAAGCAGGGCGCGCACCGCGAAGAACACGACGCCGGCGACCACGGCCATGTGGTAGCCGGAGATCGACAGCACATGGCCGAGCCCCGAGATGAACATCGCATCGTTGACCGGCGTCGAGATCGCGTCGCGCCGGCCGGTGAGCAATGCGGTTGCGATCGCGCGCTGGTCGCCGTCGAGCGTGGTGCGAATCCGCGCGTCGATGGCGTCGCGCAGGCCCTGCATGAAGGCGGCGTAGCGCAGCCCAAAGCCGCCGGTCGCCGGAGGCTCCCTGGTCTTGACGGCGCCCATCACGAAGCCGGAGGCGCCGATGCCCTGGAAATAGAGGTCACGGCCGAAATCATAGGAGCCCGGGCGCTGTGGCCCGAGCGGCGGCATCAGCCGTGCCTTCAATTCAACGAAGCTGCCGACATCGGGCGCGGTGCCCTTCTTCACCGAGAGCCGGACCCGATCGAGCTTCGTCATGTCGCGCGGGCTCTCCATCGAAACCACGCGCAGCACGAAACGATCGGTCTTCTCGCGGATGTCGCGCGTCTCGACGAAGCCGGTCAGCGCCACCGAGAACATCGGCCGCGCCAGCACCGTGTGAGCGACGCGCGCCGTCTTCCAGGTCGCCGTCGCAAAACCCGCGGCCACCGCGGCCAAGAGCGCGATGACGGGAAACACGCTGCGCCGCCGCAGCAGCAGCGCCAGCAGGCAGAGCAGGATTGCGACGGTGGCCGCGACCGACAGCACCGGCTCGTGCTCGGCCGCGAAATAGAACGCGATGCCGGTGCCGAACGCCACCGGCACCCAGGGCAACAGGCGGCCCGCGCCCGCCTCGGCGCGGGCCGACTGCCGCAATGTCTCGACGAGAGGCTTCCAGGTGCCGACGCGGGTCGGAAGAAAGCCGCCGGCCGGCGCGGCCGCGCGCGGCGGCCACGTCCCCGCGTAGCCGCGTTTGCCGCCCGGCGTCGTGCCCTGCTCCGCCATTCCGCTTGCGATCCCTGCCGGGCGGCAGGCTAGCGGATGGCCCCGTCACCCGACTAGCGGAACGGATGCAGAATACGGGCCGGCAACGCCCGGGTATCTGGATCGTCCTGCACCTTGCCTAGCTCGCGCCGGGCCGCAGCTGCCGCCTGCGTCAAATCGATCGAGCCGAAAGTCTCACTAAGATGCAGATCACATTAGGAATAGACTGTCCCGATGCCTCCGCTCCCAAAGAGACCGGGATGAGGCAGTGACGGCTCGCGGCACTTGAAGGCCGCTGGAGCTCCTCTCAGGTGGCCACAACTCCCCTGAGATCAGGCGTTGCGGACGAACGCACAAAATCTCGCCTGTAACGCCGTGCACCACGCGCACTCCGCGAGCGGATAGATCGCTGAAAAACGCGAGGAGTAGCGTTCGCATTTGAGAGGAGCAGCACATGGCAATTCAAGTACCAAGCGATTTTCGCCGCGTGATTGTCGCTGCGTCAGTGGGAAACATCATTGAATGGTACGACTTTTATATTTTTGGCAGCCTGGCCGCGGTTCTGTCGGTCAAGTTCTTTGAGCAATCCCACCCCGTCGCAGCCCTGCTGAGCACGATCGCGCTGTTCACTGCGGGATTCCTGATCCGCCCGCTGGGGGCCTTCCTGTTCGGATGGATGGGCGATCGGGTCGGCCGCAAATATACATTCCTCATTACGCTGAGCGGAATGGGCCTGGGAACGGGAGCGATCGGACTGATCCCAACGTATCAGTCGATCGGCCTGACGGCCGCATTCATTCTGTTCGGCTTGCGGATGATCCAGGGTCTGTGCCTGGGCGGCGAATATGGCGGCGCCATCACCTACGTCGCCGAACATGTTCCGGACGACAGGCGCGGCTACTACACGGGCTGGCTACAAACCTCGCCGACGCTGGGGATCGTGGTGTCGCTTGCGGTGATCGTTCTGACCCGAACCTGGGCCGGCAATCAGGCCTTTGACGAATGGGCCTGGCGCGTACCATTCCTGCTCTCGTTCCTGCTGGTGGCGATCGCCATCTACATCCGCCTGCAGCTCCAGGAGACGCCGATCTTCCAGGAGATCAAGGCACAGGGACAGATGACCAGGAATCCCTGGCGGGAAGCTTTCCTCAGCGCCAACATCAAGTACATCCTGATCGCTATCGTCGTCCTGATTGGACAGGGCGTGGTCTGGTACAGTGGTCAATTCTGGGCACTGTACTTCCTGCAGCAGGTCTCCAAGGTCGATGCGGTTACCTCGGCCTACATCGTGGGAGCGGCATTGTTGATCGCAACGCCGAGCCTGATCTTCTTTGGTTGGCTGTCGGACCAGATCGGCCGCAAGTCCGTGATCCTCGGAGGAATGCTGCTTGCCGCGATCACCTACTATCCGCTGTATCTGTGGCTCGGCATGGTCACGCAGCCGGGACACATCAACTATCCGGTGGCCGTCTTCATCATCTTCATCCTCGTCTGCTACGTCGGGATGGTGTACGGGCCGGTCGGCGCGTTCCTGGCGGAGTTTTTCCCGGCCAGGATCAGGTACACCTCGGTCTCGGTGCCGTATCATATCGGCAATGGTTGGGGCGGCGGATTGGTGCCGTTCATCACATCGGCCGCCTTCGCAGCGACCGGCAGCATCGGCTACGCGCTGATCTACCCGATTGTCGTTCCCGCGGTGTGCTTCGTGATCGCCGTTTTCATCATGCCCGAGACGCGCAAGACCAGAATCTGGGAGCAGATCGAGGCGAAAGCCGCATCGTGACGGAGTCACCTTGCTGACGGGCGACTAGGACCCCGTTCCGATGGGATCGGAACGGGGTCCTAGAATCTTGTTTTGACGCGTTTTCCTTACGCGAACGGTATCGACGTCGCTCGAAAACGCTCTCACCCTGCAGCAGGCGCCATGGCCGCCGTCCAGCGAGTGCGGGACGACGCTTCTGAATCGTCCCGTACCCGCCGTCTCTGGCGTGATGTGTCTGCAGAACCTGCATCGGTCGGCATGGAGGGGATCCCGCGCCACGCAGTTCCAACCTCTCCGGCCGCCTTTGGTTGGCGGTCAGGCCAACGTCTCAGTCAGCTTCCTCTCAGCCAGCTCGGTGATGCCAGCGATCGTGCCACCAGGTGGCGAAATCACGATCCATCGCCAGCTCCCAGCACGCGAGCACGATCACCACGATGCCAGCGAGCACGCTGCTCGTCGTGACCGATCCCTGCTGGTAGCTGAACGTCCAGGGTGCCACCACCAGAGCCAACCCCATCAGCATCTCGCCCCATTCCTCCAGATAGGACGGAATGATGAATGCCTCCAGGGCGAACAGCACGACGCCCAATCCGAGCGCGATGGAGATCCAGAGAGCTGCCCCGGAAAAGCCCAGTGCAAACGGCGATGCGACCAGCCAGGCGCCTACCAACAGGCTGGCAGCATCCTGCCAGTGTTGAATGCGCATGATCCTCACCTCCTTCTTCCGAAGACATGGTGCGGCGCGGACAAAAAAGCATCTGTCCGACCTGCGATGTGTTGCCGCTGCTGATCCGCGGGCCGACGACCATGCTGCCGTCCGGGCGCCCGGAAGCCGCGCTCCGCAGCCTACGACCTTGGTCCCTCGTCGCAATGCAGCGCGATCCGGATAGCCTGCGAGTTGGGTGCAGCCGCGAGGCGCCCGGCCCCGCGCACCCTCCCTGACTACGAGGGCCCGCCGGCCCTCGACTTTTTGTGTCAGCTCCAGCGCTGAGCCTAGATCAGCGGTGTCTGCGACGAGACGTGGTGGCAGACGATCTTCCAGTCGCCGTCCTCGCGCGCGATCACCCAGGTGATCTTGACGGCGAGCGAGAGCGCATCGCCGTCAAGGAAGAATGACGCGATGCCCGCCATGTTGACGAGATCGGCGTTGACCCGTTCTGCGCTGACATCGCTGAACTGAACGCGCGGCGCGAGCCAGCGCGGCAGACCGTCAAAGTAGGCTTTGACGCCGTCGCGGCCGCGATACAGCGTCGGGTTCGAGCCGAAGAAGAACGCGCTCTTCGAATAGAGCGCGCTCAACGCATTCGCATCGAGCCTGCTGAAACCCGCCGACCATCTGGCGATGATGGCGGAGACGATCTCGTCGGATTCATCAGGCATCGATCCCCCCGTCTGCTTGTCCGCGCGGGACGCGCTTCCTCTCGGCTAGCCCTTGCCGCCGACTTCCTTGGCGAAGGTGTCGCGCAGGCCAATGGCGCGGTTGAACACCAGCCGGTCCGGCGTCGAATCCGCGTCGCGCACGAAATAACCCTGCCGCTCGAATTGCACCGGATCGGGCGAATTGCTCTCGGCGATCGCCGGCTCGACGCGCGCATCCTTCAGCACTTCGAGCGACTGCGGATTGAGGTCGGCGGCGAAATCGGCCGCGTTCGGGCTCGGATTGGCGAACAGCTGGTTGTAGATACGGATCTCCGCCGGCTTCGACTGCGCCGCCGGCAACCAGTGCATCGTCGCCTTGACCTTGCGGCCGTCGGGCGCATTGCCGCCCTTGGTCAAGGGATCGTAGGTCGCGCGGAGCTCGACGATCTCGCCGGCGTCGTTCTTCACCACGCCGGTGCACCTGATGAAGTAGGCATAGCGCAGCCGCACCTCATTGCCGGGCGAGAGGCGGTAGAACTTCTTCGGCGGATTCTCCATGAAGTCGTCGCGCTCGATATAGAGCTCGCGGCCGAACGCGATCTTGCGGGTGCCGGCTTCCGGATTGTCGGGATGGTTGATCGCCTCGATCTCCTCGACCTGCCCTTCCGGATAATTCTCGATCACCACCTTGAGCGGCCGCAGCACCGCCATCCGGCGCAGCGCCGTGCGGTTCAGCTCCTCGCGGATGCAGAATTCGAGCATCCCGACATCGACCACGCTGTTGGCCTTGGCGACACCGATGCGCTTGATGAATTCGCGCACCGCCGCCGGCGGCACGCCGCGCCGCTTCAAGCCGGCAATGGTCGGCATGCGCGGATCGTCCCAGCCCGAGACGTGGCCGTCACGGACGAGCTGGGTCAGCACGCGCTTGGACAGCAGCGTGTAGGTCAGGTTCAGCCGTGCCATTTCGTACTGGCGCGGCTTCGAGGGCACCGGCAGCTTGTCGAGCAGCCACTCATAGAGCGGGCGGTGATCCTCGAACTCCAGCGTGCAGATCGAATGGGTGATGCCCTCGATCGCGTCCGACTGGCCGTGCGCGTAGTCGTAGCTCGGATAGATCGACCACTTGTCGCCGGTGCGCGGATGATGGGCGTGCAGAATGCGGTAGAGCACCGGATCGCGCAGGTTGATGTTGCCGGCGGCCATGTCGATCTTGGCGCGCAGCACGCGGGCGCCGTTCGAGAATTCTCCGGCCTTCATGCGGCGGAACAGGTCGAGGTTCTCCTCGACCGAGCGGTCGCGGAACGGCGAGTTCTTGCCGGGTTCGGTCAGCGTGCCGCGGGAAGTGCGGATCTCCTCCTGCGACTGATCGTCGACATAGGCATAGCCGGCCTTGATCAGGCCCTCGGCCCAATCGTACAGGCGCTCGAAATAGTCCGAGGCATAGAACAGGTTGGCTCCCCAGTCGTAGCCGAGCCAATGGACGTCGGCCTGGATGGAGTCGATGTACTCCTGCTCCTCCTTGGTCGGATTGGTGTCGTCGAAGCGCAAATTGCACTGGCCGCCGAACTCCTGCGCGATGCCGAAATTCAGGGCGATCGACTTGGCGTGGCCGATATGCAGGTAGCCGTTCGGCTCCGGCGGGAAACGGGTCACGATCCGGTTGTGCTTGTGGGAGGAGAGATCGGCCTGGACGATGTCGCGGATGAAGTCGCGCCCTGCCTCTGCCGTCGTGTCAGTCGTCATCAAAGGGTTCCCTGGAGGAGTCAGCTCAACCTTCTGCCAAATTCGTGCCGTCCGGCCAAGCCTGGTTTCAAGTCTGGTTTGAGGCCTGGTTTGGTGGGCAAAAGGTCAGCCGGGGGTTTAGTTATGTTCGGTTCCTGATATACACCACCGCCGTCTCAGCATACGTCTCGCTCGATCATGACCAAACCCGTCGTTACCCGCTTCGCCCCCTCTCCGACCGGCTTCCTCCATATCGGAGGTGCCCGCACCGCGCTGTTCAACTGGCTCTATGCCAGGAAGCTCGGCGGCAAGATGCTGCTCCGGATCGAGGACACCGACCGTGAACGCTCGACCAAGGAGGCGATCGACGCCATCCTGGACGGCCTGAAGTGGCTGGAGCTCGATTGGGACGGCGAGGTCATCTACCAGTTCAGCCGCGCCGCCCGCCATCGCGAGGTCGCCGAGAGCCTGCTCGCCGCCGGGCGCGCCTATTACTGCTATGCCTCGTCGGAAGAGCTCACCGCGATGCGCGAGAAGGCGCGCGCCGAGGGCCGCACCCGCCTCTATGACGGTATGTGGCGCGACCGCGATCCGGCGACCGCCCCCGATGGCATCAAGCCGACCATCCGCCTCAAGGCGCCGCAGACCGGCGAAACCGTGATCGAGGACCAGGTGCAGGGCCGCGTGGTCTGGCAGAACGAGAACCTCGACGACCTCGTCCTGCTGCGCGGCGACGGCACCCCGACCTACATGCTCGCGGTCGTGGTCGACGACCACGATATGGGCGTCACTCACATCATCCGTGGCGACGACCACCTGATCAACGCCGCGCGTCAGAAGCAGATCTACGACGCGCTGGAGTGGGAACTGCCGAGCATGTCCCACATTCCGCTGATCCACGGTCCCGACGGCTCGAAACTGTCGAAGCGCCATGGTGCGCTCGGCGTCGACGCCTACCGCGCGCTCGGCTACCTGCCGGCCGCCTTGCGCAACTACCTGGTCCGGCTCGGCTGGAGCCATGGCGATCAGGAAATCTTCTCGACCCAGGAAATGATCGACGCGTTCGACCTCTCGGGTATCGGCCGCTCTGCGGCGCGGTTCGATTTCGCCAAGCTGGAGAACCTCAACGGTCACTATATCCGGCAGAGCGACGATCAATCCCTCGTGACCCAGTTCGAGAGCGTGCTGGATTATGTTCCCGAGGGTGCCGCGCTGAAGGCCAAGCTCAACGACACCACCCGCGCGCAATTGCTGCGGGCGATGCCGAGCCTGAAGGAGCGCGCCAAGACGCTGATCGAGCTGATCGCGGGCGCCTATTTCATCTTCGCCGATCGTCCGCTCGCGCTCGATCCGAAAGCTGTGGCGCTGCTGACGCCGGAAACGCGCGCGTTGATCGGCCGCCTGCGCACCGCGCTGGAAGCCGTCAACGACTGGACGGCGGAAACCACCGAGACCGCGATGCGGAATTTCGCCGAGCAGAACAACCTGAAACTCGGCGCCGTCGCCCAGCCGCTGCGGGTGGCGCTGACGGGACGTACGACGTCGCCGGGCATATTCGACGTGCTGGCCGTGCTGGGACGCCGGGAGTGCCTTGCCCGCCTCGCCGATCAGGCGGCGTGATCCTGCATGGACCCCCTCCAGGGTCCATCTTGCAGCGCACATGGCAATGAGCTACCCAATCCCGGACGCTTTCTCCACAAGCCGTTCCGCCCCGCCATGGGCCGCAATTTAGCGACTGGGCAAGGTCGGTTTTCGCAACGAATTCATCGGGGATATCACGATGGACGCAAAATCCAGCAAGACAGCCACACTCACCATCGGCAACAAGAACTACGATTTCCCGATCCTGAGCGGCACGGTTGGGCCTGATGTCATCGACATCGCCAAGCTCTACGGCCAGGCCGGGGTGTTCACCTACGACCCCGGCTTCACCTCGACCGGCAGCTGCCAGTCGAAGATCACCTACATCGACGGCGACGCCGGCGTGCTCGAATACCGCGGCTATCCGATCGAGCAGCTCGCCGAGCACGGCGACTTCCTCGAGACCTGCTACCTGCTGCTGTACGGGGATCTTCCGACCCCGGCGCAGAAGAAGGACTTCGACCATCGCGTGATCCATCACACGATGGTGCATGAGCAGATGGCGCGGTTCTTCCAGGGCTTCCGCCGCGACGCTCATCCGATGGCGATCATGGTCGCCGCTGTCGGCGCGCTGGCCGCGTTCTATCACGACTCCACCGACATCAACGATCCGCGGCAGCGGATGATCGCCTCGATGCGCATGATCGCGAAGGTGCCGACGCTGGCGGCGATGGCCTACAAGTACACCGTCGGTCAGCCCTTCATCTATCCGAAGAACTCGCTCTCGTTTGCCGAGAACTTCCTCAACATGTGCTTCGCGGTGCCCTGCGAGGACTACAAGATCAACCCGGTGCTCGCCGACGCACTCGACAAGATCTTCATCCTGCACGCGGACCACGAGCAGAACGCCTCGACCTCGACGGTGCGCATTGCCGGCTCCTCGGGCGCCAACCCGTTCGCCTGCATCGCGGCCGGCATCGCCTGCCTGTGGGGCCCGGCGCATGGCGGCGCCAACGAAGCCGCGCTCAACATGCTCTACGGCATCGGCAAGGTCGAAAACATTCCGGACTTCATCGCCAAGGTGAAGGACAAGAACAGCGAAGTTCGCCTGATGGGCTTCGGCCACCGCGTCTACAAGAACTACGATCCGCGCGCCAAGATCATGCAGAAGATGTGTCACGCGGTGCTGAAGGAGACCGGCCACGGCGACGATCCGATGCTCAAGGTCGCGATGGAGCTCGAGAAGATCGCGCTCAGCGACCCCTACTTCATCGATCGCAAGCTCTACCCGAACGTCGACTTTTATTCGGGCATCACGCTGAAGGCGATGGGCTTCCCGGTCTCGATGTTCACCGTGCTGTTCGCGGTCGCCCGCACCGTCGGCTGGATCAGCCAGTGGAGCGAGATGATCGAGGATCCGCAGCAGAAGATCGGCCGTCCGCGCCAGCTCTACACCGGCGTCGCACGCCGCGACTATGTGCAGATCGACAAGCGCAAGTAAGCTGCATCGCTGAAGAGAATCCGGGACGGCGCCATCATTCCTGTTGGCGCCGTTTTCGTTTGCCCCGCGCAACTTCGGTCGCGATCGCGTCAAGGCGCGGCAGCCAGAACGCCCTGAACCGGTCGAGCCAGTCGTCGACCTCGCGCAGCCGCGCCGGCTCCACGGCATAGATGCGGCGCGTGCCCTCGGCGCGCACCGACGCGAAACCGGCGTCCCGCAAGATCCGCAGCTGCTGCGAGACCGCCGACTGGGTGATGCCGAATTCGCGCTGCACGACGGCGACGACATCACCCGAACTGTGCTCGCCGGTCGCAAGCAGTTCCAGGATGCGGCGGCGGACGGGATCGCCGAGGATGTCGAAGGCGTGCACCTTTCGCTAGCCTCCGCTCCCCGGCTCCGGCTCGCCGCAATAGGCCGCCGTGGTGTTTGCGGCCGATCTGCGCGCCGCAGTCTCCTCGGTGCCCGCCGCGATCGAGGCGCTGCACCAGTCCTCGCTGGCGCGGCGGATGAATTCCTTGCCGTCGTCGGTGGCTGGCCACGCCGACGCGGCGGCGCGGTCGAATTCCTCGCCGGGCGGCATGGCCAGATAGAGCGCGAGCCCGAGCAGCGCGAGATCCCAGCCGACGCCGACCGCACCGGCCCCGTAGCGATCCCAGAAGTCGCCCTCGATCACCGAGAGGTGTTCCAATTCCAGGCGCGTGGCGTCCGGGCCATTCTCGGCCAGCGTCACGGTAACCCAGCTGACCGTGCCCATGGACTCCCAGGTGACGGCAAGCCGGCGCAGCGGCTCACACGTCGTGATCTCGCCGCCCGCATGGCCATGGAACTGATAGCGGCCGCCAAGCTTCAGGTCGCCCGAGATCGGCAGGAACCAGCGCGGAATGCGTTCGGGGTTGGTCAGCACATCCCAGAGATCGGCGGTGTCGGTGTCGTAGCTGCGGGTCGCGATCACCGCCCGCGCCGGCTTGCCGTCGCGTTCCCGGAACGCGACTTCGCGAATGACGGCTCCGACATAGGCGACCGGGTCGATCTTCATGGCAGGCTCCGTATCTATATTAGTTATTACTAATATTAGTACGGTCTAAATATTCAGCGCAAGCGGGATCGTTGCGGCGGGATGTCGCCACTGAACGCGGACACCACCGATTGGCTAGGTCGAACGGCGCCCCATCTCCGCCAGCACGATGTCGGCGGCACGGACGCTCGGCGGCTGGTCGCCGGTCGACATCTTCCCGTCCATCGTCGCGAACCCCACGAGCTGCCGCAGACGATCGGGCGAATCTGCAAGCACGTCGCCCAGCGCCGCCGCGAGCTTGTCCGGCGTGCAATCCTCCTGCAGGAACTCGGGAATGATATCACTGCCGATCACGAGATTGGCGAGGATCACCGAGGACACCCGGATCGCGCGGCGCAGGATGAACGCCTCGGCGGCGCCGACGCGATAGGCCGTCACCATGGGAATCCCCGACAGCGCGAGCTCCAGCGTCACCGTGCCCGACTTCGCGAGCGCAGCGCGGGCGACACGGAACGCGGCGCGCTTCTCGGTCTCGCCGATCGCGAGCCGCGGCGCGACGGGCCACGACGCGACACCCTCGCGCACCATCGCCTCGAGATGCGGCATGGTGGGAAGCACAAGCTCGAACGGCGTTTGCTTGTTGAGCTGGCCGAGCGCCGTGCCGAACAGTGCGAGATGATGCCTGATCTCGCTGCGCCGGCTTCCGGGCAATACCAGCAGCACCGGAGGCTGCGCATCGCGCCGCTTCTGCTCGTCCTCGTTCGGCCGCAGCGAGGCGAGCTGCTCGGTCAGGGGATGGCCGACATAGCTGCACGGCGGACCCTGCAGCTTGCGATATTCCTCCGGCTCGAACGGCAGCAGCGCAAGCACATGATCGACATAGCCCCGCATCGCGCGCGCCCTGCCCGGCCGCCAGGCCCAGACCGACGGCGACACGTAATCGACGATCGGAATGTTCGGGTTGCGGGCGCGGACGCGACGGGCGACGCGGTGGGTGAAATCGGGGCTGTCGATAATGACGAGCATGTCAGGCGCGTCGGCGAGCACGGCATCGGCCGTGCGCCGGATCAATCGCAGGATTTTCGGCAACTGCTTCACGACGGCGGCAAAGCCCATGATCGAGAGCTCTTCGATCGGAAACAGCGGGGCGATTCCCTGAGCAGTCATCGCCCGGCCGCCGACGCCGGAAAACTGCACGGCATCGCCGAGCCGTTGGCGCAGCACCTGCATCAACGCCGCGCCGAGGCGGTCGCCGGATTCCTCGGTCGCGATGAGGAAGATCTTGCGAGCGGTGCTGGGGCTGCGCACCTGCATCAGCCCGCCAGCCCGATGACAAACAGCCCCCTGGCGTCGGCGGCCTCGACCAGGGCCTGCGGCTCGGCGGCCAGCGTGTTGCCGGCGATCACGGCGATGCCGGCGATACCGGCTGCTGCCGCGCCCTCGACCGTCCGCGGGCCGATGGTTGGCAGATCGAAGCGCAGATCCTGCCGGCTCTTCGGCGCCTTCACCAGCACGCCGCGGCCGGCCTTGGCGCGAATGCGGCCCTCGGCGCGCAGCCGCCCGACGCGCGCGAGCAGCCCGTCGGTGCCCTCGATATCCTCGACCGCCACTACATGACCGTCGATCACCACGGCCGCCTGACCGATGTCGAACGGGCCGAGCGCGTCGAGCACGCCGCGTCCGCGGGCGATATCGGCGAGCGCCGTGCTGTCGGGCGCCGCGCGCGTCACGGCGCCCTCCGGCATCAACAGATCGGGCGCGACATCCTTGATCCCGACCATGCGAAAGCCCTGCTGCTCGAGGATGCGGCCGACGCTCGACAGTAAATGATCGTCGCCGCCGCGAAATGCGCGCACGACGTGGCCGAGCAGGCGCAGCGTGCCCCAGTCGAGCCGGATCTCCGACAGCGCGGGCCGCACCAGAGTGCCGATGAAGATCAGATCGCGACAGCCTTCGTCGCGGAACAGCCGGGTCGCCCGCCCGAGCTGGCCGACCGAGATCCAGCGGTGACGAAACCGCTGCGCCCGCGCCGGATCGCAGGCGCCGCGCAGCGCGAACAGCACCGGCGTGATGCCGCGCGCAACCAGGGAGTCGGCGACCGCGAACGGCATGGCGCCGCCGCCGGCGATGACGCCGACCGGCGAGGAAAGCGAGGGAGCCGCTGACGTCATGCTGGCGGCCATCCCCTGCTCAATTGGTATCGGCGGGAAGGCAGAGCGGGCGCAGCTTGCCGCCCTCGATGAAGGCCAGGATTTCCGCAATCGCGGGATCCTCGCCCGCCAGCGGCTGCACCGAAGCCAGCCGCTCGGCGAAGATGCCGGGACCGTGGAACAGCTTTTGATAGAACGCGCGCACCGTCGCCAGCCGCGCCTTGGTGAACTGGCGGCGCCGCATGCCGATGATGTTGAGTCCTTCGAGAACCGCGTACTGACCGTTGGCGAGGCCGAAGGGGATGATGTCGCCGCGGACGCCGCAAACGCCACCGATCATCACCTGCGAGCCGACGCGGGTGAACTGGTGCACAGCCGACAGGCCCCCGATGTAGACGAAGTCGCCGATCTCGCAGTGGCCGCCGAGCGTCGCCGACGTCGCGAAGATCACGCCATTGCCGACCATGCAGTCATGGCCGACATGGCTGTTGTTCATGAAGAAGCCGCGATCGCCGACGCGCGTGAGCCCGCCGCCCTTGACCGTGCCGACATTCATCGTCACGCCCTCGCGGATCGTGCAGGCTTCGCCGACTTCGAGGCGGGTCGGCTCGCCGCGATAGCTGAGATCCTGCGGCGGCCCGCCGAGCGCCGCGAACGGGGAGATGATGCAGCCGGCGCCGATCCTGGTATGCCCGCTGATCGTGACATGCGCGATCAGCTTGCAGTTCTCACCGAGCACGACATTGGGGCCGACGATGCAGTACGGACCGATCTCGGTGCCGGCCCCGATCACAGCGCCATCGGCAATCCGCGCAGTCGGGTCGATCATGCTCATGAAGTTTCGGTCCGGAATTCGTTAATGGCGCCAAGGTGCTATCGAGGCGCCAGGCTGTCGATTGGGGCGGTCGTTAGCGCGACTTTGCCCGCCCTGTCCAGTGACGTATGATGACGGCCTGTTGCAAGAGAAGGTCGCAACCGATCCATGGTCCGGGCCGCCGCGCTGATCCTCAGCCTGCTCTCTGCGCCAATCGGCCCGGAGACGGTCGATCTCGGCCACAGCACGGCGGTCGATCTCTCGAGCTTCGAATGCCGCGATATCAACCGCAGCACGATCGTCCAGCGGGTCTGCTACAGCACGAATCAGCGCACGCTGCTGGTCGCGGTCAGAGGCAGCTACCAGCACTATTGCGGCGTCCCTGCCGAAACCTACGATGCGCTGATGAACGCGCCGTCGATGGGCGTGTTCCTCAATCGCGTCCTGCGGATCGCGGGCGCGGACGGCCGCTACACCTGCACAACGTCATGAGCTCGGCGCGGCCAGGGTTTTCTTGACGCGTTTTCTTCACGCGAACCGGAATCCACTTCGCTCGAAAACGCTCTAATCCGTCAGCATCGCACCGACATCGGCCTCGGCGACGACCTGGCCGTTGACCTTGGCATCGCCGTGAAACCACCACATCGTCTTGCGCCGGCCGAGCGAGCGCATGTGATACTCGATGGTGTCGCCGGGCATCACCGGCTTCCTGAACTTGCACTTGTCGATGGTGAGGAAATACACCGCGCGCGGCTTCTCGGTGCCCTCGACCGACTTGATGCCGATGACGCCGGCGGTCTGGGCCATCGCCTCGATCATCATCACGCCGGGGTAGACCGGGCGGTCCGGGAAGTGGCCCTGGAACGGCGGCTCGTTGAAGGTGACGTTCTTGATGCCGATGCCGCTGTAGTCGGTGCGGATCTTGATCACACGGTCGATCAGCAACATCGGAAAGCGATGCGGAAGCGTCTTCAGGATATCGTTGATATCCACGAGCTCGAATTTGACCGGTGCCTCCTCCATCACTCCTGTTCCTTGCCTTTGGCTTCGTTGTCGCGCACCAGGCGCTCCACCGCGAGAATCTCCCTGAACCACTGCCTGGTCGGCTTGGCGAAATGCCCGCCCCACCGACCGTTAGCCGGGATGTCGTCCTTGACCGCGCTCATTGCCGTCACCTGGGCGCCGTCGCCGATCTTCAGGTGGTTGTTGATGCCCACCTTGGCGCCGAGCGCGACATTGTCGCCGATGGTCAGGCTGCCGGCGAGCCCGATCTGGGCTGCCAGCAGGCAGTGCCGGCCGATCGTCACATTGTGGCCGATCTGGACCTGGTTGTCGATTTTGGTGCCCTCGCCGATCACGGTGTCGCGCAGGGAACCGCGGTCGATGGTCGAGGCTGCGCCGACCTCGACATTGTTCTGGATCACCACGCGGCCGGTCTGCGGCACCTTCACGTGGCCGGCCGGCCCGAAGAAGATGAAGCCGTAGCCGTCCTGGCCGATATTGCAGCCGGGATGGATCAGGACGTTGTTGCCGATCAGCGCGAACTGGATGGTGGTCTTGGCGCCGACATTGCAGTCGCGGCCGATCTTGACGTCGGCCCCGATCACCGCGCCGGCGCCGATGATGGTGCCAGAGCCGATCTCGACCCGCGGACCGATCACGACCAGCGGATCGACGATGACGCCGTCCTCCAGGCGCGCGGTGGGATCGATGATCGCCGACGGCGCGATGCCCTCGGTGTCGAACCAGGATTGCGGCCGCAGGGCATCGGCGTGCCATTCACGGGCGAGCTCGACGAACACCTGGAACGGCTTCGCCGCCCGCAGCACGGCGGTGCCCTTCGGCACTTGTGCCTCGAAGCGCGGGCTGACCAGACACGCCCCGGCCTTGGTCGCGGCAAGCTGGTCGGCGTATTTCAGATTGTCGAAAAAGGCGAGATGCATCGGACCGGCCTCGTCGAGCGAGGCCAGCCCCCTGATCTGAAGCGCACCCCTTTCGGGGTCGACCAGTTGCGCCTTCGTCAGCGCGGCTATTTCAGCCAGCGATGACGAAGGAGGACTCTTGAAGAAGATCGGCTGCGCCATTCCATCCGTCGCAGTCCGGTCGGCAATCGGTCTTAGAACGTCGTACCGCCGCCAAACCGGAATTCTTGCGTGCGGTCGAACGCACCCTTGGTCAGCGGCACCGCGTAGTCGAAGCGCAGCGGGCCGAACGGTGACTGCCAGATCAGGCCGACACCGACCGAGGTACGGACAACCTTGCTGTCGTCGTAGCTCAGGCCAAGGCACGTACCCGGAGACGGCGGATTGTTCGTCGGCCTGACACAGCCAGGCACGTTGACTTCGCCGGTCGCCGCCCACGAGGTCGGGCCCTGGTAGTCGTACAGGCCGCCGGCGTCGGCATAGACCGCGCCCTTGAGCCCGACTTCCTTCGGCAGGAACCAGAACGGCATCTGCAGTTCCGCCGACACGCCCCAGTACTTGGTGCCGCCGATGGCGTCCATGGTGCCGTACGGGTTGATGTCGCGCGGACCGATACCGTTCGGCGCGAAGCCGCGGACCAGGTTCGGGCCCATCTGGAAGTGATCGAGCATGCGCAGATCCGAGGTCCCGAGCTTGTTCAGGATGCCGCCCTGGGCGTGGATCACGCCGACGATGTCGGAGACCAGCGGGGTGTAGTACTTCGCGTCGATCGCGGTCTTGATGTAGCTGACGTCACCGCCAACACCGGCGAAGTCCTGCTTGAAGTCGACGATCAGACCGTCGGTCGGGTTCTTGTTGTTGTCGAGCGTGTTGTAGTTGAGCGTGTAGCCCAGCGCCGACGTGAGGGTCTTGCCGCCCGCCAGCTCCTTGCGGACCGGCAGCGAGGCTTCACCGTCAAAGAAGCAGCCGAGACCATTGGTCGACACCAGGCTGATCCCGTTCAGGTTCGCATAGGCCGGGCTCGGATTGAACGCGGGATTGGGCGTTCCATCCGGCAGGAACGGCACGTTGTTACAGTTGTTCAGCGTCGACGGCAGGGTGATTTCCTGCTGATAAATCGAGTAGCGCAGCTGCAGCGAGAGATCTTCCCGCAGGCTGAAGCCGAGCCGCGGGCTGAAGCCCAGTGTCTTGGTGCCGTACGCGATGTAGCTGTTGGACAGCTGCTGGCGCTGATAGAGGTCGAGGCCGAGCGCGACGCGGTAGTCGAGCAGATAGGGCTCGACGAACGACAGCGAGTAGCCGCGGGCATACTGGCCGTAGGTCACCGACGCCTTCGCGAACAGGCCACGGCCGAGCAGGTTGCGCTCAGAGACGCTGACTTCGGCCAGCGCGCCGTCGGTCGTCGAGTAGCCGCCCGACACCGAGAAGTCGCCGGTCGACTTTTCCTCGAGATCGACGATCAGGATGACGCGATCGCTGGAGGAGCCCGGCTCGGTGGTGATCTTCACCGTCTTGAAGAAGTCGAGGTTCTTCAGCCGGCGCTCGGCACGGTCGACCAGCGCCCGGTTGTAGGCGTCGCCTTCCGAGATATCGAACTCACGGCGGATCACGTAGTCGCGGGTACGGCTGTTGCCGCGGATGTTGATACGCTCGATATAGGTGCGCGGACCTTCGTCGATCGCGAAGGTGATCGACACCGTGTGATTGTCGAAGTTGCGATCGCCGCGCGGCCGGACCACGGCGAAGGCGTAGCCGCGGCGCGATGCCTCGATCTGCATCTCCTCGACCGACTTCTCCAGCGCCTCGGCGTTGTAGAGCGAGCCGACGTTGACGCGCGAGTAGGTGCGCAGCGCGTTCGGGTCGAGCGTTGCGATCGACGACGTATAGTTGACGGACGCGACGCGGTACTGCTGGCCTTCCTCGATCTTGAAGGTAACCAGGAAGCCCTTCTTGTCGGGATCGTATTCGGTCAGCGCGGCCACGACCTGGACGTCGGCATAGCCGTTCTTGAGGTAGAAGCGACGCAGCAGGTCACGGTCGGCCTCGACCCGGTCGGGATCGTAGACGTCGTTGCCGCCGAGGAAGCTCAGAATGTTCGATTCGCGGGTCTTGATAACGTCGCGCAGACGGGACGCCGAATAGGCGCTGTTGCCGATGAACTCGATCGACCGGACGCCGGTCTTCACGCCTTCATTGACCTCGAAGATCAGGTCGACGCGGTTGTTCGGCTGCTCGATGATCTGCGGATTGACCCGCACGTCATAGCGGCCGGACCGACGGTAGATTTCGGCGATGCGCAGGGCGTCCGACTGGACCATCGGGCGCGAGAACGTGCCGCGCGGCTTGGACTGCACTTCAGCGGTGAGCTGCTCGTCCTTGATCTTCTTGTTGCCCTCGAAGGCAACGCGGCCGATCACCGGGTTCTCGACCACGACTACGACGAGGCGCCCGCCCCGCTGATCGATATGGACGTCCTGAAACAGGCCGGTCTCGATCAGCGCCTTCAGACCGTCGTCGATCTGGGCCTGGCCCAGCCGACCGCCCGGTCCAGGATGGAAGTAGGAGCGGATGGTTTCAAGCTCGACACGGCGGTTCCCCTCCACCGTGATCGAATCCACGGTCTGCGCCGACGCGGGCACAGACACAGCTACGGTCGCCAAGGTGGCAACCACCGGCGCGGCGAACATGACCAAGGCGGCGAACAGCCCCCCCCTCACTCGCATTCCAAACATCATGCGCAACGCGCCCTTATCTTAACGATGCCAGATCGTTCCCCAACGACCCGACAGATTCCCAACCTGCCGCTCAGCTTGTAACCAAATTTGCCAAGGGGGCAAACTTACTAGAGCTGAACATTTCCATTTTCGTTCCAAGACGTTGCCCATTGGCAACGCCACAAAAAAGCCCGTTTCAGGACCCGGCGATCCTGAGGATGTCGTTATACGTCGCAAACACCATCAGCATCAGGACCAGACCCAGCCCGATTCGGAAACCCACCTCCTGCGTCCGCTCCGACAGCGGGCGTCCCCGCAGTGCCTCCGCGCTGTAGAAAAGCAGGTGTCCGCCATCCAAAAGCGGGATCGGAAACAGGTTCAGCAGGCCGATCGAGACCGACAGGATGGCGCAAAGGTTGATCACGAACTGGAACCCGGCGCTCGCGGCCTGCCCCGACAGCTTCGCGATTCCAATGACGCCGCTCACCTCAGCCGGATTGCCGGTCCCAACGAACAGCGACCCCAGGAACTTGAACGTGCTGGAAATGATGTACCAAACCTGCTCGACGCCGATCTTCAGGGCCTCCAGCACGCCGACCGAGGCGCTGGTCGCTTCGCCGACCTGAGCCTTGTGCTCGATTCCGAGCACGCCGATTCGGTGGGCATTGCCGAAGGGGTCCTTGACCTCTCTGAGCGCCGGCGTCGCCGTGAGCGCGACGATCGCGCCATCGCGCTTCACCTTGAACCCAAGCTCTGAACCAGCATTCGAAGCTACAATCCGCTGCATGTCGGCGAAGCTCTGGATCGCGCTGCCGTCGATATCCACGACGACATCGCCGACCTTGAAGCCGGCGTTCGCGGCGACGCTTTCGGCCACTAGGCCGTCGACCCGGGCAATCGTGCTCGGCTTGCCGTAGTAGAGCGCCATGCCCGCGAAAATCAGGGCGCCGAGGATGAAGTTCGCCACCGGGCCGGCTGCGACGATGGCGGTGCGCTTTCCGACCGATTTGTGATGGAAGCTGCCTTCACGCTCTTCCGCCGTCATGGCGGCGAGCGTCTCGGTGGACGGCGTCGAAGCCTCGCTGTCGTCGCCGAAGAATTTGACGTAGCCGCCGAGCGGAATCGCCGAGATCTTCCAGCGCGTGCCATGCCGGTCGTTGAAGCCGGCCAGCTCCGGCCCGAAACCCAGCGAGAACGTCAGCACCTTCACGCCGGCCCAGCGCGCGACCAGGAAGTGGCCGAGCTCATGGAAGAAGACGACAATGGTCAGGACGAAGAGGAAGGGAACGATGGTACCGAGAAGCCCATGACTCAACGCATTGATACTATGAATGAAATACTCGGGCATTCGATTTCCCTCGACAAGAGCCAAAGGCTCCGCCCCCAACCCTCTAGGTTGCCTTTAAGGCAATTTGAGGCAATAGGGCGGCAGCTTTATTTCGCGCGATATGGTCAACGGAAATCGCATCATCCGCCGAGTGCAGTGGTGGCTGATTCCCTGACTTGATCCAATCGTTCATCGTCGCCTCGACCAGCCGGGCGATCGCGCCGAACTTGATCTTGCCGGCGATAAACGCGGCGACCGCGATCTCGTTCGCGGCGTTGTAGACCGTCGTCGCGCCGTGCCCCATCCGTAGCGCCTCGTATGCCAGCCGCAGCCCCGGGAAGCGTTCAAAGTCCGGCGCCTCGAAGGTGAGCTGTCCGATCTTGGCGAGGTCGAGCTTGGCGGACGGGCCGACGACGCGGTCGGGCCAGCCGAGGCAATGCGCGATCGGGATCCGCATATCGGGCGTGCCGAGTTGGGCGACCACCGAGCGATCGGAGAACTCGACCATGCCGTGGATGATCGACTGCGGGTGCACCAGCACGTCGATTTCATCGGGCGTCAGAGCGAACAGATAGGACGCCTCGATCACCTCGAGACCCTTGTTCATCATCGACGCGGAATCGATCGTGATCTTCTGCCCCATGCTCCAATTGGGATGTTTCAGCGCCTGTTCCAGCGTCGCCTGCTCGATGTCGGCGGGCGCCCAGGTCCGGAACGGCCCGCCGGACGCGGTGATGATCACCCTCGTCAGTTCCTCGCGATTGCCGGAGGCCAGCGCCTGGAACAGCGCATTGTGCTCGGAGTCCGCCGGCAGAATGCAGGCGCCGGCCTTCTTGGCCCGCTCCATGAAGATATCGCCGGCGCAGACCAAACATTCCTTGTTGGCCAGCGCGACGGTGGCGCCACGATCGACCGCGGCAAGCGCGGGCTTCAGCCCGGCCGCCCCGCTGACCGCAGCCATCACCCAATCGGCAGGCCGCGCGGCCGCCTCAATGATCGCGCTCTCCCCGGCCCCGCATTCGATCCGGGTTCCGGTCAGCGCGTCCTTCAACTCCGAAAGCTTCGCCGAATCGGCAATGGCGGCGAACCGCGCGCTGAATTCCTTCGCCAGCTTGGCGAGGCCCTCGACATTGCTGTTCGCGGTCAGCGCCTCGACCCGGTAGCGGTCGCGCGCGCCACGCAGCAGATCCATGGTGCTGTCGCCGATCGAGCCGGTGGCACCGAGGACGGTTACGGTCCGCGCGGCGGATGCCGCCGCGGCCTTGTTGTTACGCAACGGAACTGCGCTCATCTCATCACCAAACCATAAGACCGCGCCCGACGCCATCGGCGCCACCACGGAGAAAGCCGAAAATCGCCGCCACAATGACGGCCGCGACAAATCCGTCCAGGCGGTCCAGCAGGCCGCCATGACCGGGAATGATGTGACTCGAATCCTTCACACCGAACCGCCGCTTCACCGCGGATTCGAAGAGATCGCCAAGTTGCGAGACCACCGACAACACGGCGCCGAGCATCAAGAGCGGACCGGTCGAGCCGATCTCAAAGGCGGCAAAGCCGGCAGCGACCAGCAAACTCGCCACGAAGCCGCCAACCGCACCCGCCCACGTCTTCTTCGGGCTGACCCGCATCCAGAGCTTCGGCCCCCCGATGCTGCGGCCCGCGAAGTAGCCGCCGATATCGGTGACCCACACGATCAGCAACACGAACATCAGCGCGGCAAAACCCTTCGCCGTGTCGAGGCGCAGCAGGACCGATGCGATCTCGGCCGCTGCCGCATAGAGCAATCCCGCAATGGCCCAGTTGCGCCGCGCGCCGGACGTCAGTGCCACAACAACCGCACCGACGGCGAGCACGATCAGGGCCGCATCGATACGGCCGGCCATCAGGCACAGTCCGGCGAGCAGCAACGCGACCACGCCGGGCACCACGATACGGAACTCGCGTCCGAGTCCGGTGACAACAAGCCATTCCGCGAACAATCCGGCCGCCGCCAATGTCACGAGGAGCGACCAGGCGACGCCGCCCATATAGGCCAGCGCGATCGCAACCGGCGCCAGCACCAGCGCAGCCGCCACGCGCATCACGAGATTGCGCGAACCGTGCTCGCTTGCGGCCGCCGGCGCGGCTTCGTCGTCGGTCACGATCCGGTTTTCGCAGCGAGCCCGCCGAACCGGCGCTCACGCTTGCCGTATTCCGCAATCGCGCCTTCGAGCGCCGCCTTGTCGAAATCCGGCCAGTGAATCGGCACGAACACGAGTTCGCTATAGGCGGCCTGCCACATCAGGAAGTTGGACAGACGCTGCTCGCCGCTGGTGCGGATAATCAGATCCGGATCCGGAATGTCGGGCGCATCGAGATATTGCCCGAGCGTGTCGGCATCGATGGAGTTGGCGTCGCGCGTGCCTTCGGCGACCTCGCGCGCAAGGCGCCGCGCCGCGGCGGCGATCTCCGCCCGCGAGCCATAATTGAAGGCGACCACAAGGCTGAGCTTGACGTTGTTCTTCGTCAGCTCCTCGGCCTCGTTGAGCAGCGCGCAGATGTCGGCGTCAAGCCCGTCACGCTCGCCGATCACGCGCACCCGCACCCCGTCACGATGCAGCGTCGCCAGATCGTTGCGGATGAAGCGGCGCAAAAGGCCGAACAGATCGCCGATCTCGCTCGCGGGCCGCGACCAGTTTTCCGAGCTGAAGGAAAAAATGGTGAGATAGACGATGCCGAGTTCATGGGCCGCACGCACCACGCGGCGCAGCGCTTCGACGCCGCGGCGATGGCCCTCGACGCGCGGCAAGCCGCGCGAAGCTGCCCAGCGCCCGTTGCCGTCCATGATGATGGCCACATGCAACGGACTGCCGGAGCGATCCGGTCCGTCGGTTGCTGGGGCGGCGGCGTTCGACATCGGCTCGTTCCCGTAGCGCCTTCAGACCGTCAGGATTTCCTTTTCCTTGGCGGCAAGCAGCTGATCGACTTCGGCGATCACGCCGTCGGTCGCCTTCTGGACCTCGTTCGACAGGCGCTCCTGATCGTCCTCGGAGATCTCGTGATTCTTCTCGAGCTTCTTGATCACGTCGAGGCCGTCGCGGCGCACGTGGCGTACCGCGACCTTGGCCGCTTCCGCGTATTTATGCGCGACCTTGACGAGCTCCTTGCGGCGCTCCTCGTTGAGTTCGGGAATTCGCAAGCGCAGCACCTGTCCTTCGGTCGCCGGCGAAAGGCCGAGGTTGGAGTCGACGATTGCCTTCTCCACGGCCTTGACCATCGTCTTGTCCCAGACCTGCACCGAGAGCAGGCGCGGCTCGGGCACGCTGATGGTGGCAACCTGGTTGAGCGGCATATGCGAGCCGTAAGCCTCGACCTGGACCGGCTCCAGCATGGACGCCGCGGCGCGGCCGGTGCGCAGGCCGCCGAGCTCGTGCTTGAGCGATTGCGTGGCGCCCTGCATGCGGCGCTTCACGTCGTTGATGTCAAAACCAGCTGCGGCCATGACGTTTCTCCCTTTCACTAGAAACCGGCTGTCGACGCCCGGAGGCGCGGCAATCAGCCGGCGACGACGGTGCCGTGTCCGGTACCGCGCAGAATCGCACCGATCGAACCGGGCTCCGCGATAGAGAACACGATGATAGGCAGCGACGTCTCGCGGGCAAGTGCGAAAGCGGTCGCGTCCATGACCTTGTAGCCGCCCTCGATCGCCTGCGAATGGGTCAGGCGGTCGAAGCGCTTGGCTTTGGGGTCCTTCTTCGGATCGGCGCTGTAGACGCCATCGACATTGGTGGCCTTCAGCACCGCCTGAGCACCGATTTCGGCCGCGCGGAGCACGGCGGTGGTGTCGGTCGTGAAGAACGGGTTGCCGGTTCCACCGCCGAGCAGGACGATGCGTCCCTCGGCGAGATATTTGTGCGTTGCACTACGGGTGAACAGCTCGGAAATCTCCGGCATCACGAATGCCGACAAGGTCCGCGCCGGGGTTCCCTTGCGCTCGATCGCCGCCTCCAGCGCGAGGCAGTTCATCATGGTGGCAAGCATGCCCATGGTATCGCCGGTCGGCCGGGAGACGCCGCGCGAGGACACCTCGACGCCGCGGACGATGTTGCCGCCGCCGATCACGACGGCGACCTCGATGCCGAGCTTGCGGGCCGCGATCAGGTCGTCGGCGATGCGATCGACCGTCGGTTGATCGATACCGAACCCGTGGGAGCCGGCCAGATATTCGCCGGACAGCTTGATCACCACGCGACGATAGATCGGCTCAGCCATGATGCGATCGCTTTCTTATTCCGCGCAGGCAGGCTTCCGGCGCAGAGCGCCGGACGCCTTGGTGTCAGCGGTTACTTCTTGCCGCTGGCGGCCGCGACTTCGGCGGCGAAGTCGCTTTCCTGCTTCTCGATTCCCTCACCGAGAGCATAGTTCACAAAGCCAGCGATTTTGATCGGCCCGCCGACCTTACCCTCAGCTTCCTTCACCGCCTGGGCAACCGACTTGCCGCTATCGTGGATGAAGGCCTGATCGAGCAGGCAGACCTCCTTGTAGTAAGTCTTCAGGCCGGAATCGACGATCTTCTCGATGACGTTCTCCGGCTTGCCCTGCTGGCGGTACTTGTCGGACAGCACGTCCTTCTCGCGCTTGACCGTCTCCGGATCGAGCCCGGCCGGGTCGAGCGCCAGCGGTTTGGCCGCCGCCACGTGCATCGCGAGCTGGCGGCCGAGCACCGCGAGCTCGTCGGCCTTGCCGGTGGACTCCAGCGCCACGATCACGCCGATCTTGCCGGCGCCCTCGACGACCGCGTTGTGGACATAGCTCGACACCACGCCCTTGCTCACCTCGAGCGAAGCGGCGCGGCGCAGCGTCATGTTCTCGCCGATGGTCGCGATCGCGTCGGAGATCGCGGTCTCGACGGTGACGTCGCCGACCTTGGCCGCCTTGATCTTCTCGACGTCAGCGCCGTTGTGCAGCGCGACCTGGGCGATCATCTTGACCAGGCCCTGGAACTGCTCGTTGCGCGCAACAAAGTCGGTCTCCGAGTTGACCTCGACCAGCACGCCCTTGGTGCCGGAGGTCAGCGCGCCGATCAGGCCCTCGGCGGCGACGCGGCCGGCCTTCTTGGCGGCCTTGGAGAGGCCCTTCTTGCGCAGCCAATCCTGCGCTTCCTGCATGTCGCCGTTGTTCTCGGTCAGCGCCGCCTTGCAATCCATCATGCCCGCGCCAGTCGACTCGCGGAGCTCCTTGACCATCGCTGCTGTGATCGTTGCCATCGTTCAATGCCCTTCTTGCCTGTACAGAAACCGCGGCGCCCGATGGCGCCGCCGTCTGCGACAGGGAAATCGTTGTTCGTGGAATAGAAGCGGCGGCCGGGCGAGACCCGGCCACGCCGCGTAACTTTTATTCCGCTTCGGCGAGCGTCTTGGCCTGGGCGACCCAGGCATCGGCACGGCTCGGCAGACCGACTTCTTCGCCGATCTTGTGCGCGGTGTCGTGATCGAGCTCGGCGAGCTGCCAGTAGTGGAAGATGCCGAGGTCGTTGAGCTTCTTCTCGATCGCACCGGACACGCCGGTGAGCTTCTTGAGGTTGTCGGCGGTGCCGCGCGGGCCGGCAAGGCCCTGGAAGCCGGACGGCGCAGCCGCCGGAAGGTCTTCCTGCACGGGCGTCGCCGACGCACCGATGTCGATTCCGGACTCGCCCTGAGCGCGCGAGATGCCATCGATGGCGGCGCGCGCCACGAGATCGCAATACAGCGAGATCGCGCGGCCGGCGTCGTCATTGCCCGGCACCACATAGGTGATGCCCTTCGGGTCCGAATTGGTGTCGACGATCGCCGCGACCGGGATGTTGAGCCGCTGGGCTTCCTGGATCGCGATGTCTTCCTTGTTGGTGTCGATCACAAAGATCATGTCGGGAAGGCCGCCCATATCCTTGATGCCGCCGAGCGAACGGTCGAGCTTGTCGCGCTCGCGCTGCAGTGTCAGCCGCTCCTTCTTGGTGTAGGAGTTGGCTTCGCCCGACGACAGCACGTCGTCGAGATGACGCAGACGCTTGATCGAGGCCGAGATCGTCTTCCAGTTGGTCAGCGTGCCGCCGAGCCAGCGCGAGTTGACGAAGTACTGGGCCGAACGCTTGGCAGCGTCGGCAACGCCGTCCTGGGCCGAGCGTTTGGTGCCGACGAACAGGATGCGGCCGCCCTTGGCGACGGTATCGCTGACCGCCTGCAGGGCACGGTGCAACATCGGCACGGTCTGCGCGAGGTCGATGATGTGGATGTTGTTGCGGGCGCCGAAGATGTAATCCTGCATCTTCGGATTCCAGCGGTGGGCCTGGTGGCCAAAGTGAACGCCAGCTTCAAGCAACTGGCGCATAGAAAAATCGGGTAGCGACATAGTGATAATTCTCCGGTTGGTTCCTCCGGAAACGTGTGAGCAAACGCGCCTGAATGGCCCGGTTGCCACCGGACGGCCTTGAGAGCCATGTTTCCGTGTGAGATGGCGCGCTATATAGCGCGATTTGCGCGAGAAGCAAGGAAATACGGCCGGTTACACCGGCTGGATGGGCCCAAATCGTGCCGAAACGGCCCTGTTTGGCGGCCCAGGAGCTATCCCAGGTCGGCGCGGCCAAAATATCGAAAAACAACCCCATGCAAAGGAGCAAGCCGGCGACCGGGGGCTGGACAAGCCGCTTGACCCGCCGGGCAAATCACGGCTACATTTCCAATATTCCGAAATCGCGCGCCGCGCGCGGGCAAGGCCTTTTGCATGTTCCAGGCGATCGCATGTGAGAGGCCTTCATGCAGAAGGCGACTGAGGCTGCCGCCGAGTTCGCCTTCAACGCCGCGGTGAAGCCTCGGAAGCCGAAGGGATGAGGCCTGCCTTGACCTGCTGGCCGACGCGGTCACGCACGATTCAAATTTTGTCTTTCGACCTTCGGGCAGGCAAATATCCGCCCACGTTGTCGTTGCCACCGTGCGCGGCGATGAACATCGCGACGGCCGACCGGCAATAGGACTCGATTTCGTTGTCGTCCTCTGCTCTCGCCTCATCGAAGCGTGCGATCATCAGGAGATCGGATCCTTTGAAAAGCGCAGCAAACAAGCGGGCGGACCGGAGAGGATCGGGCACGTTCAGAACCGCCTTCGCGTGCAACTGACGCAACAGGGCCTCGATTTGGGCGATGACATGGGCGGGGCGCGCTTCGTAATGGAGCTTGCTTAACGACTTTTGATTCGTCTTGTCCGCCATGATCATGTCTTCAACACTGCGGACGTCCGGCCTCAACAGCGTGCGAAGCAGGGATGATCCCACCGCCATGAGCTGATCTTCGACCGAACCGTCGACGCCTTCAAGAAGGGCCTGTGGTGCAAACAACTGATGGCAGCCGGCCGCCATGGCCGCGCTGAACAGCGCCTCCTTGTTCTCGAAGTGCCGATAGATGCTGAGCTTGGATATCTTCGCCCGCTGGGCGACCTTGTCCAATGTCGTCGCTTGAAAACCCAACTCCACAAAGAGTTCGCGCGCGGCGTCGACGATCGTTTGGCCAAGCGCCTCGTTGGTAGGCCGACCGCGCCGGCCCTGGCTGTTTTCGGTCACGGAAATTCCAGTACTTGACAGTATCTTAATTCTTGAATTACGATACCATGGAGTTTCTGAAATATGCAAGCCAATGGGTAGGTTCCAACCTGTCCTCCAAACGGAGCCCGAACATGGATGACGTCATCATCATCGGCGGCAGCTTTGCCGGTCTCGCCGGCGCCCTGCAGCTCGGCCGTGCCCGCCGCAAGGTCACCGTTCTCGATACCAGCCTGCCGCGCAACCGCTTCGCCGGCCACTCGCACGGCCTGCTCGGGCACGATCACAAGCCGCCGCTGGACATCCTGGCCGAGGCGCGACGGCAGCTGGCGCGTTATCCCACGATCAAGCTGGTCAGTGCCCGTGCCGAAAGCGTCTCGGGTGCCATCGACGATTTCAACGTCCTCACTTCCGATGGCGAAAGCTTTCGGGCGCGTCGTCTGATCCTGAGCTATGGCGTCGCCGACCAGATGCCTGATGTTCCGGGCTACGCCGAAACCTGGGGCACGTCCATCGTGCCCTGCCCGTATTGCGACGGCTTTGAAGTCGCCGGCCAGCATTGGGGCCTCGTCTGGTCCGGCCCGCAGTCGCACAATCAGGTCAGGCTGTTCCACGATTGGACCGACAGGTTGACGCTCTTCGCTGATGGTCACGACATTCCGCCCGATGTCCAGGCCGATCTGGCGCGCCGCAGCGTACCTGCCGTCGTTGGCCGGATCATCGAGATCGCCCATCACGAGGGCCATATCACCACCGTCAATGTCGATACCGGCCGCAATGTCGCGGTCGACATCCTGTTCGCCAGTCCTCGCAACAAGCCGTCCGCAAGCCTGCATGAATCGCTGGGCCTTGCCACCGTGGCTACGCCCGCCGGCATCGTCCTCAAGGTCGACGAGCGCCGCCAAACCAGCACGCCTGGCATCTACGCCGCCGGCGACCTCACCACGCCCTTCTTGCCCTCGGTCACCCAGGCATCATCGCAGGGTGCGATGGCGGGTATCTTCGCCCAGCAGTCGATGGTGGTTTGAGAGCGCAGATTCCCTTCTCCGGTTGCCGCTCGCCATCAAATTGGAGTTGAGGAAGAGAAAGATGTCGAAAGAACCAATGAACAGCTTCGCCGGAAAATGGGCTCTGATCACCGGGGCGTCGAGTGGCCTCGGCCTTGAATTTGCAGATCTGCTGGCTGCGCAGAAAGTCAATCTCGTATTGGCGGCCCGACGGCAGGAGTCGATGGAAAAGCTTGCCGCCGATCTGCGCCGCAAATACGGGGTGGATGTGCTGGTCGAGGCGATCGATCTTGCCGCGCCAGGCGCGGCCAGCCGCTTGAAAAGCAGTCTCGATGCGAGGTCGGTGACGATCGACATCTTGCTGAACAATGCCGGATACGGCTTGCACGGCGCTTTGTTGGACACGCCGATCGAGCGCACGACAGACATGATCCAGCTCAACATCACGACGCTCACAGAGCTTACCAATCTCTTCGGCCGCGATATGGCCAAGCGGCGGTCTGGACATATCCTTCTCGTCGCCAGCCTCTTGGCCTTTCAAGCCGTTCCCAGCTACGCGGCCTATGCGGCGACCAAGGCGTATGTACTCGCCCTTGGCGAGGCCCTGTATGAAGAGCTCCGCCCGCACGGTGTCGTCGTCACCACTCTCTGCCCGGGACACACCGCGACGGGTTTCGATGCGGCAGCCGGCGCAACCACGTCGGCCTTGCTGCGGCTCCTCACCATGCAGCCGCGTCCGGTCGCCGAGACCGGAATTCGGGCGCTCTTGCAACGAAAGGCTATGGCGATCCCGGGCCTGGCCAACAAGATGGCTGCCTTCTCAAATCGCCTGACGCCGCGTTCAATGCAACGGGCCACGATGAAAAGAATTATGGACGCTTAACTTCTGGAGCGCTGGCGTGTGGGCTCATCGAACAAGCGGGGCCTCTGGCATCAGACAGCCTAGTTAAGAACCAATTAGAGCAAGGATATGTCATGGCACAGCACAATGCCGATCGGGTCGCCGGCTGGAATGGCCAAAGCGGGGAGCGCTGGATCGCCCACCAGGCCCGGCTCGACGCCAGGCTGGAGGTGTTCGGCCAGGCCGCGATCGAAGCCGCCGCGCCGGCGGCGGCCGAGCGCGTGCTGGACGTCGGCTGCGGCGCGGGGGGCAAAGTGCTGGGCGTGGACATATCCGAACCGCTGATCAGCCGAGCGCGCGCGCGTGCGCCACAGGATACGCAGGTCCTGTTCCGGGTGGCCGACGCCAGCGGCGCCGTGCTGCCCGAGGGCGCGTTCGACATCCTGTTCTCGCGTTTCGGAGTGATGTTCTTCGCCGATCCGACAAAGGCGTTCGCCCATATGCGCCGTGCGCTCAAGCCGGGCGGGCGGGTCGCTTTCGTCTGCTGGCGCGGCGTGGCCGAGAACGATTGGATGCGCCTGCCGATGGACGCGATCAAGGGCATCGTCCCGCCGACGGCGCCGCCCGATCCCGAAGCGCCCGGTCCATTCTCGTTCGGCGACCGGGGGCGGGTGGCTCGGATCCTGACGGTGGCCGGCTTCACTGATATCGCTATCGCGCCCTTCGATGCTTCCGTCCCGCTTGGCGAGGGCGCGACGCGGGACGCGGCGATCGACGACGCGGTGAAGATGACGTTGGAGGTCGGCCCGCTGTCGCGCGCGCTCGTTGATCAGCCCGACGACATCCGCGCCCGCGCCTCGGCCGCGGTTCGTGCCGCCTTCGCGGGCCGCCCCGGCGAGCAGTCGGTGATGATCGATAGCGCGACGTGGATCGTCACGGCGCGCAATCCCGCAAGCTGAGGCATTAACAGGGGAGACGCCCCCGCTCGGATCGCCCTGCCCCTACAGCGTCTGCACGTCGACCACGCCGACGACCGCCTTGATCGCGCCGGCGATCTGCGGCGAGACCTTGTAGCGGCCGGGCAGCTTCATCTCCACCTCGGTCTCGAGGTCGAGCATCATGACCAGCGAAACGTCGCCATCGGTTCCTGCCACCGGCGGCGGCGCTGTTGCCACCGGCTTTGCCGCCGGCGCCTTTGCCGCGCCGCCTGGTGCGGGCGCGGCGTCCGGCATGTTGAGCCGGCGGGCGATCGAATCCAGCGGCTTGGTGTCGCGCACGAAGATGCGCAGGCCCTTTTGCGTCTTGGCCGCGGCGTGATCGAGCGGTTCGGCGTGCAGCACCCGCGCCCGCACGTCCTCGCCCTGCAACTCGGCGCCGAGCTGCAACAGCACGGCCGCGCCCGGCTCGAGCACATCGCGGTATTGCGCGAGTCCCTCCGAGAACAGCACCGCCTCGAAATGGCCGGTTGGGTCCGACAGGCCCATGATGCCCATCTTGTTGCCGGTCTTGGTGCGCCGCTCCATGCGCGACACCACCGTCGCCGCGACCTTGCCCGCCGTGGCGCCTGTCTTCACCGCGCGCGAAAACTCCGCCCAGGATTGCACGCGAAGCCGCTTCAGCGCGGTCGCGTAGTCGTCGAGCGGATGGCCCGACAGGAAGAAGCCGATCGCGTCATATTCGCGTCGCAGCCGGTCCGCGGGCAGCCACGGCTCGACCTGCGGCAGCATGATGCTGGGCGCGTCGGGCGCGCTGCCGAACATGTCGTTCTGGCCCGAGGTCGCGGCTTCATGACTGCGCTGGCAGGCAGCGAGGATCGCATCGGCGCCGGCGAACACGCGCGCGCGATTGGGCTCCAGCGTGTCGAAGGCGCCGGCCGCCGCAAGGGACTCGATGATCCGCTTGTTGACGGCGCGCGGGCTCACCCGCGCGGCAAAATCGGCGAGCGAGGTGAAGGCGCCCTTCTTGCGCTCCGCAATGATCTGCTCGACCGCCTGGATGCCGACGCCCTTCAGCGCAGCGAGCGCGTAATAGATCGTGTTGTCGCTGACCTCGAAGGTCGCACCCGAGCGATTGATGTTGGGCGCCTCGACCTTGATGCCGAGCCGCTGCGCCTCGGAGCGGAATTCGGACAGCTTGTCGGTGTTGTTGAGTTCGAGCGTCATCGACGCCGCGAGGAACTCGACCGGATAATGCGCCTTCATATAGGCGGTGTGGTACGACACCAGCGCATAGGCCGCCGCGTGGCTCTTGTTGAAGCCGTAGTCGGCGAACTTGGCGAGCAGCTCGAAGATGGTTTCCGCCTGCCCCTTCGCCACGCCGTTCTTCATCGCGCCGGCGACGAAGATGTCGCGCTGCTTGTCCATCTCGGCGCGGATCTTCTTGCCCATCGCGCGACGCAGCAGGTCGGCCTGGCCGAGCGAGTAACCCGCCATCTGCTGTGCGATCTGCATCACCTGTTCCTGATAGATGATGACGCCGAAGGTCTCCTTCAGGATCGGCTCCAGGATCGGATGCAGATATTCCGATTCCTCGTCGCCGTGCTTGCGCGCGCAATAGGTCGGGATGTTCGCCATCGGGCCCGGGCGATACAGCGCCACCAGCGCGATGATGTCCTCGAAACGGTCCGGCCGCATGTCGATCAGCGCGCGCCGCATGCCCTGGCTTTCCACCTGGAACACGCCGACCACATCGCCCCGCGCCAGCATCTGGTAACTCGCCGCATCGTCGATCGGCAGCGTGGCGAGATCGACATGGACGTCGCGCTGCTTGAGCAACTTCACCGCGACATCGAGCACCGTCAGCGTCTTGAGGCCGAGGAAGTCGAACTTCACGAGGCCGGCCGGCTCGACCCATTTCATGTTGAACTGGGTGACCGGCATGTCGGATTTCGGATCGCGATACATCGGCACCAGCTCGCTGAGCGGCCGGTCGCCGATCACGATACCGGCGGCGTGCGTCGAGGCGTGGCGGGTCAGGCCCTCGAGGCGCTGCGCGATATCGAAGGCGCGCGCCACCACCGGATCCTCGTCGCGGAACGCCTGTAGCTTCGGCTCGCCCTCGATCGCCTGCGCCAGCGTGACGGGGGCTGCGGGATTCTGCGGCACAAGCTTGGTCAGCTTGTCGACCTGTCCGTACGGCATCTGCAGCACGCGCCCGACGTCGCGCAGCACACCGCGCGCCTGCAGCGTACCGAAGGTGATGATCTGCGCCACCTGGTCGCGGCCGTAGCGCTCCTGCACATACTGGATCACCTCGCCGCGGCGGTCCTGGCAGAAGTCGATGTCGAAGTCCGGCATCGAGACGCGTTCGGGATTGAGGAAGCGCTCGAACAGCAGCGCAAAGCGCATCGGGTCGAGGTCGGTGATGGTGAGCACCCATGCGACCAGCGAGCCGGCGCCGGAGCCGCGGCCCGGTCCGACCGGAATGCCCTGCGCCTTCGCCCATTTGATGAAGTCGGAGACGATCAGGAAGTAGCCCGCATATTTCATGCGGGTGATGACGTCGAGCTCGAAGGCGAGACGCTTGGCGTAGTCCTCTTCCGTCATGCCGGGCGAGAGACCATGCACCCGCAGCCGGTTGGCGAGCCCCTCCTCCGCCTGGCGCTTCAGCTCGGCGGCCTCGTCGGCGGCGGCATCGACGCTCGACGCGGCACCGACGGTGAAGAACGGCAGGATCGGCTTGCGGGTCTTCGGCCGGAACGAGCAGCGCTCGGCGATCTCGACCGTCGAGGCCAGCGCCTCCGGAATATCGGCGAACAGCACCGCCATTTCGGCGCGGGTCTTGAAGCGGTGATCGGGGGTCAGCTGCTCCCGATTGGTCTCGGCGATCAGATGGCCGCCGGCGATGCACAGCAGCGCGTCATGCGATTCGTAATCGTCATTGCTGGCGAAATACGGCTCGTTGGTCGCAACCAGCGGCAGGCCCTTGCTGTAGGCGAGATCGATCAGGCCGGCCTCGGTGCGGCGCTCCTTGTCGACGCCGTGGCGCTGCAATTCGATGTAGAGGCGATCGCCGAACAGGCCGGCCAAACGTTCACAGCGGGTCGCGGCCAATGCCGCCTGTTCGGCACGCAGCGCCAGCGCGATCGGCCCGTCGGGGCCGCCGGTCAGCGCGATCAGGTCCTCGGCGTCGTCGGTGAGCCAATCGAACTTGATGTGCGGGGTCTGGTTGACCGGCGTCTCCAGGAACGCCCGCGAGTTCAGCCGCATCAGGCTGCGGTAGCCGCGCTCGCGCGCCGCCAGCAGCACGATTCGCGCCGGGCCCGTCGTCGCAAGGATGCTGCGCGTATTCGGATCGACGTCGCCGAAATCCACCGCCAGCTCGCAGCCGACGATCGGCTGGATGCCGTAGCCGGCCATCTTGTCGGAGAATTCCAGCGCGCCGAACATGTTGTCGGTATCGGTCAGCGCCAGCGCGGGCTGGCGGTCGGCCTTCGCGAGCTCGCCCAGCTTGGCGATCTTGATCGAGCCCTTCAGCAGCGAATAGGCGGAATGAACGTGAAGATGAACGAATCCGGCATTCGGCATGGCTGCTTAGGGAATCTCTTGAGTCAGGGATGGAGCGAGCGCCAGGGCCGGAACTCGAAAGCGTCAGACCCGACTCGCAATCCCATGGTGGGGCCTGAACCCTGCCAAGTCCACGCCGAACGCGGCGTGGCGGCAAGTCCTCCTGCTTTTCCCCAAGGGCAAGCCACGCCGCTGGTGATGCCCCTGTCCCGCGGGCGAATTTTCAGAATTGGGTGATCAGCTGGGCCCACACCGCGATCATCCCGACGAACAGCGTGATCGATGCCAGCGCTGCAGCTTCTTGCACGAAAATCTTCAACATGGCCGCTCTCCCTGAACCGGAACGTATGCAGAACATTGTTCCTTTTTTGTTCTAGGAGTCAAGCAACGCCAGCAACCCCGTTCGAGAAGTGACCCCTGTGGTTAATTCCCGGCCGGCCGACGTCTCGGCGCCATCAATGATCCGATGGCGAGCGTGTCTTGAGGCTCCGGGAAGCTAGTTACCGCAGCAATTCCCCGCCTGCCTGGGCGGGCACGGGACCGTTCCGTATGAGCAAAACACGCAGCAATCTCCTGCTTTCGGTTTCAGGCGAGTGCCGCAGCCCTTGCAATCATGGAAGAACCGGCAGGCGTCGGTCGGCATCGTCTCGACGGAGACATGGCCGCAGGATGGGCACGTCAGTTGGGAGATCAGCTGCAGGTCCGTCATGCCGCGAATATGCGGCGTTGACCGATCGGTTGGAAAGCCCCGCCCAATCAAATCCGACCCGAATCCCGGAGCGGACGGGCAAAGCCGGTCTCCTGCTCCTGGCCAACGGGCGGCGGCGCCAGGTCAACAAAAAACCCCGGGCCGAGGCCCGGGGTTTTCGATGTCGCTTGGATCAAGCGAGCGATCAGTACTTCGCGATGACCGGGCCACCGAACTTGTAGTTCAGACGGCCGAGGACCATGTCGGTGTCGCCACCGGTGTGGAAGCCGGTCACGGCAACACCCGCCGGGGTCACGAAGGTCGCGCCATGGGTGTCTTCGAAGATGTGATTGTACTCGACGCCGAGCGACCAGCCCTGCGAGAAGGCGAATTCGAGGCCAACGCCCACCGTCGGGCTCCAACGGGTGTCGAAGCCGGTCTCGGACGCCAGATTGCCGGCCGCGTTGAGGAACTGGAAGTTGCGATCGGTGACCGCAGCACCGCCCTTGGCGTACAGCAGGACGTTGTTCCAGGCGTAGCCGATCTGACCGGTGAACAGGCCGAACGCATCGGTCTTCGAGCGAACGATGCCGCCCGGGACGACCAGGTTGCCGGTGCTGCCGGAGAAGTCAGCCCAGTTGCCCTGAGCTTCCAGACCGAACACCCAGCCGCCGGCCTGCCAGCGGTAGCCGATCTGGCCACCGACGGTGCCGCCGTTGGCGTCGAAGCTTCCGACGCCACCGAAGCCGTCGACCGAACGGTTGTCGTGGCTCTGGCCCCAACCACCGTTGATACCAATGTAGAAGCCAGTCCAATCATAAACTGCGGCAACCATGGGCGGCGGAGCCTTGGTGTAAGGGCGAGCCGCGAGGTCAGCCGCGGAGGCAGCAGTCGCGCTGAGCGCGAGCATGCTGGCGGTGACAAGCAAAATCTTTTTCATTTTCCCGTTCCAACTTTTTCTACAGGCCCCCAAGGCCGCGAGACACCGTCATAGCAGCCCCCGGCGGAATTGCTGTAACTTCGCGGCAACAGGCAGGGCCAAACGACTTCGCTCAAATTTGAAGTTAATACTGTATTACGGGCACTTCCCGGAGCTTTTGCCACATAGTCGCCGCACAATCTTCACAATTCGGATCTGCATGCGCAGCTGCGCGCAAGATCGTGTTGACCGGAACCGGCTTGTCCGATCTGGATCGTCGCCAAGGTCGAATCTTCGCAGCAAAAGGAATGCACATGCGGACGATGATTCTTGCTGCTGCGGCGTCTGTGGTTGCATTCGCAGCGCTGGGGACTGCGCCCGCACATGCCGTCGGCGTGCGTTACCCGTTCTGCATTCAGGGCGACCGCTATCCCGGCCTGAGCAACTGCTCCTATCCATCGTATGAGGCGTGCCTGGCCACCGCTTCGGGCATCGGGCAGAACTGCATCGCCAACCCCTATTATGCCGGCGACAACGACCCGCGCTCGTATCTTAACGTCCCCCCGCGAAACCGCCGTGAGGGCAATTTCTTCGACCTGTTCATCCACTGACGCCCGATCCAGCAAACACCGGCGCGGGAATGTGAATTGATCCGGCGCTGCGCGCAGGTGCCTATTCGCGTGCGCTCGGCATCAGCATTGCCGGCGCCGACGAGGAGATTTCTGATGCGCAGTCTGATTCTGGCACTCTTGCCGACACTCCTGGCCTTGGCAGCCGCGCCGGCCAGCGCCCAGAAATACGATTCGACCTCGCCGGTCTGCAAAACCAACTACCGATGGGGCGGTGAGGATACCGATTGCGGCTACACGTCGATCGCGCAGTGCCAGGCCTCGGCGTCCGGCCTCGCGGCGATCTGCATCAACAACCCCTATTATGCCGGGCCGCCGATCGACGGTCGGCCGAGAGCATCCGGCAGACGGCCTCGCCCCGCTTATTGAAAGCCAGAAGCATTTCGTTCCGATCGAAGCGACACGGAAAAAGGCTCTGGATTCTCTTACCTTAGGGCGACTTCTTCACGCGCACCGCTAGCCAGTTCGCGCGACGGCGCACTATTCCAGCTCGACAACCTGTCCGTTCGACAGCGACACCCGGCGATCCATTCGCGCGGCAAGATCGAGATTGTGAGTCGCGATCAGCATCGCGACCCGGGTCGCCTTCACGAGTTGCATCAGCGCGTTGAAGACGTGATCGGCCGTGCCGGGATCGAGATTGCCAGTCGGCTCGTCCGCGAACAGCACCCGGGGCGCGTTGGCAACCGCGCGCGCGATCGCGACACGCTGCTGCTCGCCACCCGAGAGCTCGGCCGGACGATGGGTGATGCGATCGCCGAGCCCGAGATAGGAGAGAATCTCGGTCGACCGTTTCACGGTTTCGGAGCGTTTGAGGCCGCGAATCATCTGCGGCAGCATGACGTTCTCGAGCGCCGAGAACTCCGGCAGCAGCCGGTGCGATTGATAGACGAAGCCGATATCGGAACGGCGAATCTGGGTGCGGTCGACGTCGGACATCTGCGAGGTCGGCGTGCCCGCGACATAGACTTCGCCTTCATCAGGGGTCTCCAGCAGGCCCGCGATGTGCAGCAATGTCGACTTGCCGGACCCCGACGGCGCCACCAGCGCCACCGATTGACCGGGCCACAGCGCGAGCTTGGCGCCGTTCAGGACCGTCAGCGTCGCTTCGCCCTGCCGGTATTCCCGCTTGATGTCATGAAGATAGACGACCGGTGTGTCTTCCGCCCCCTCCGCCATGTGCGCTCCTTATTCGTACCGGAGCGCGTCGACCGGATCGAGGCGCGCGGCGCGCCACGACGGGTAGAGCGTCGCAAGGAAGGACAGCGTCAGCGCCATGATCACGACGGCGAGCGTCTCGCCAAAATCGATTTCAGCAGGCAGCTTCGACAGGAAATATAGCGTGGGATCGAACAATTCCGTGTTGGTCAGCCACGACAGGAATTGCCTGATGGTTTCGATGTTGAAGCAGATCAGCAAGCCGACCAGCAGACCGACCAGCGTACCGACGACGCCGATCGATGCGCCGGTGATCAGGAATATCCGCATGATCGAGCCCTGCGAGGCGCCCATGGTCCGCAGGATCGCGATGTCCTGACCCTTGTCCTTCACCAGCATGATCAGCCCCGAGACGATGTTGAGCGCCGCGACCAGCACGATCATGGTCAGGATCAGGAACATCACGTTGCGTTCGACCTGAAGCGCGTTGAAGAAGGTCGAATTGCGCTGCCGCCAGTCGACCAGGAACACCGGACGGCCGGCCGCCTCGGTCACCAGCTTGCGATAGGTTTCGATCTTGTCCGGATTGGTGGTGAACACCTCGATCGAGGACACGTCGTTGTTGCGGTTGAAATAGGCCTGCGCCTCGGTCAACGGCATGAACACGAAGGTCGAATCATATTCCGACATGCCGATCTCGAACACCGCGGTGATCTTGTAGGGCTTGATGCGCGGCGTGGTGCCCATCGGCGTCACCGCGCCCTTCGGCGAGACCAGCGTGATCATGTCGCCGGCATGCAGCGATAGCTGGTCGGCGAGGCGGCGACCGATCGCGACGCCCTGTCCCTCATCAAAGCCCTCGAGCGAGCCTTGTTTGATGTTCTTTGCGATCGACGTGAGGTTGTTGAGATCGTCGGCGCGGATGCCGCGGATGAAAACGCCGGCGGCGTTGAACGGCGATGAACCGAGCCCCTGCCCGTCGACCACCGGCGCGGCGAGACGGATGCCCTGCACCTGGCTGATGCGGTCGGCGACATCCTTCCAGTCGGTCAGCGGCGATTCCAGCGGCTGCACCAGAATATGTCCGTTGAGGCCGAGGATCTTGTCCAGCAATTCCTTGCGGAAGCCGTTCATGACCGCCATCACCACGATCAGCGTGGCGACGCCGAGCATGATGCCGAGGAACGAAAAGCCGGCGATGACCGAAATGAAGCCCTCCTTGCGGCGCGCGCGCAGATAGCGTCCGGACAGCAGCCATTCGAATGGCGCAAAAGGCGGGGTACGGACTGGCTCGTTCATGGTCTCATCCATTTGTCGATAATCCCATGATTCGGGCCAAATGTGGCCGGATTACCCCGTCGATCAGCGCGGCGTGAATAAACTTTAACCCGCGAGCTTCGCGACCACGTCGGCGGGGCTCATGTTGTCGCGTGAGCCGTCGCTGCGACGCTTCACTTCGACCTTGCCGTCCGCAAGCCCCTTGGGTCCGACCAGAATCTGCCACGGGATGCCGATCAGATCGGCCGCGGCGAACTTGGCGCCGGCACGCTGGTCGGTGTCGTCGTACAGTACGTCGACGCCCTTCGCCAAGAGCTCGCGATAGAGCTGCTCGCAGGCGCCATCGACCGCAGCATCGCCCTGCTTGAGATTGAGGATCGCGGCGCGGAACGGCGCGACGGCCTCGGGCCATTTGATGCCGGCGTCATCGTGACACGCTTCGATGATCGCGCCGACCAGGCGCGACACGCCGACGCCGTAGGAGCCGCCATGGATCGGCACGTCGACGCCGTCGGGACCGGCCACCATCGCCTTCATAGTCTCGGAATATTTGGTGCCGAAATAGAAGATCTGGCCGACCTCGATGCCGCGGGTGTTCAGCCGCTTTGCCTCGGGCACTTCCTGTTCGAAGCGCGCGGCCTCGTGGACGTCCTCGGTCGCGGCGTAGACCGAAGTCCACTGCTTGATGATCGGCGTCAGATCACCGTCATAATCGACGTCCGCGCCCGGCACCGGCAGGTCCAGCACATCGCGGTTGATGTAGACGCCGGACTCGCCGGTCTCCGCGAGCACGATGAATTCGTGGCTGAGGTCGCCGCCTATCGGGCCGGTCTCGGCCCGCATCGGGATCGCCTTGAGGCCCATCCGCGCAAAGGTGCGCAAATAGGCCACGAACATCTTGTTGTAGGAGCGCCGCGCGCCGGCCTCGTCGAGGTCGAACGAATAGGCGTCCTTCATCAGGAACTCGCGGCCGCGCATCACGCCGAAGCGCGGACGCTGCTCGTCGCGGAATTTCCACTGGATGTGGTAGAGGTTGAGCGGCAGGTTCTTGTAGGACTTGATGTAGGAGCGGAAAATCTCCGTGATCATTTCCTCGTTTGTCGGCCCGTACAACAGCTCGCGCTTGTGACGGTCGAGGATGCGCAGCATCTCCGGGCCATAGGCGTCGTAGCGGCCGCTTTCGCGCCAGAGATCAGCGAGCTGCAGCGTCGGCATCAAGAGCTCGAGCGCGCCGGCGCGGTCCTGTTCCTCGCGAACGATCTGCTCGATCTTCTTCAGCACCCTGAAGCCGAGCGGCAGCCAGGCATAAATGCCGGCAGCCTCCTGCCGCATCATGCCCGCGCGCAACATCAGCCGATGCGAGACGATCTCCGCCTCTTTCGGGTTTTCTTTCAGGATGGGCAGGAAAAACCGCGACAATCGCATGGCGTTACTCGGGAATCAGGAAAGCGTGGGAAGAGCTGCAGTGAAACCGGATCGGCTGTGAAAACACAAGGCCGCCAAATAAGAAAAACCCTTCAAATCAGGCGATTTTCGGCCATTTGAACGAATTGCGCGCCGTCGAAGTGCCGAGCGCGCCGACCGCGGCTTTACCTGACCTCGAAATCGTCTTCCAGCGTCACTTTCTTGAAATCGGTCACCAGGGCGTCGATCTGCATGTGCCAGCGGCCCGGGACCGGCAGCGGCACCTTGCGCACGTGCCAGTAGCCATCGGCACCGCGCGCGGCGGCGCGTTCCATCGGTTCGATGCCGCGCTCGGGCAGGCTCAGCGTCAGCGTCGCCTCCTTGGCCGCGAACGGGCTGGCATCGCCGTTCATCAGCTGCAGCACGAAGTCATTCGGCCCGACCTTGCCCGGCGCGATCAGCACCTGGAACATCGCGGCATCGGTGTGGATATGGACCGCGAGCGGAACATCGGCCGACATCGCCAGCACGCGCGGCGGCGGCGTGAAACGCCAGAGTGCAACGAGGCCGAGAATGGCGATCATCAGCACGAATTCCAGCGCGATCGAGCGCTGCAGCGGCCGTGTCCGATGAAATTCGCGCGCGATGGCCGGCGTGAACACCAACCGGTTCAGCGCAGCGAGCCCGAGCAGCAGCACCACCAGCACCAGTTTCGCAACAAGGATGTTGCCGTACCCGGTGTCGATCAGCGCGCGAAAGCTTTCGAGCTGGACGACGGCGAGCGCCAGGCCCGACAAGGCGATCAAGGCGACGACCGGCACTGCGAGCGTCGAAAAATGCCGCAGCACCCGCAGCAGCGAATCCTTGCGCTGCCAGGCAAGCACCGCCAGCGGCGCCAGCGCGCCCATCCAGAACGCCACGCCAATGCCGTGGATGAACAGCGCGGTCCGCGTCAGCCATTGCGGCGAGGCCGTGGCGGCATGGCCGCTAACCGCAAACGACAGCCCGACACAGATCATTGCTATCGCAGTGCGGGTGAAGGCTGCACCGAACGACGGGCTGCGCCAGGCAATCGCCGCGATCAGCATCGCGGCAATCGCGAGCAGCAGCGTGGGGAACAGGCTGGTGCCGGCGGCACCGGCCCATGCCGCCCGCGTCACGATGCCCGAGAGCGGCAGGTTCAAGAGGTCGACGCCCTGCAGTCCAAGCGACGCGATCGCGCCGACAAGGCCGATCTTCAGCGACCACATGATCAGTCGTTCGCCGGCCGGGCCCTGCCCGATCCAGGCGGCAAAGAACACGCCGCCGACGCCGACAAACAAGCCCACATAGAGCCCGAGCCGCGCCAGCCAGATCAGTGCATGGAGCGCGCCGTCGGCCGATGGCGCCGCCGAGCCGGTGACGACGCCGATCGAAAACAGCAGCGAGCCGGCGACCGGATGGCCATCCTGCGACACCACGCGATAGCTGACCACCTGCGTGCCCTGTGGCAGGCCCGCCGGCAGCGTCACCACCACCGACTGGTCGACGGCGCGGATCGCGACGTCGCGCGGCTTGCCCGCAGCGTCGAGCAGGCTGACGGCCGTCGGCGCCACCACTTCGTTGAAGCGGAGCACCACCGTCCTGGGTGCTTCAGCCACCACACTGCCGTCGGCCGGCTCGGCCCCGATCAGGACGGCATGCGCATGGGCCGAGGTCGCAAGACACAGCGCCACGAGCAGCGCTGCGAGGTTTGCGACCAGCCGCATCGCTTACGACTTCGGCAGCAGCTTGACGCCGGGCGCCGGTGTCTTGCTGCCATGGTCGTGCCCGCCGCCCTGCCCGTCGGCCGGGATATCGATCCAGCGGCTGACGCCCTGCTCGCACTCCTGCACGACCGGAAAATACAACGTGGTGTTGGGCTTCAAGGTATCGGTGAGAAACGTCTGCATCACGAACTCGTCGTAGTTCTGGTCCGCGAGCTTGCCACCGCTCCAGGCGACTTCCTTGACGCCCTCGGAAAGCTTGGCGCCGTGATAGTCGTATTGGGCGGCGTATTTGCCGGTGACCGTATCGAGAGTCCAACCCGCCTTCGGCATCGGCTTCACTCCGATCACGCCCTCCGGAATCTGCACCCGGATCTTGATCGTCGCCGAGCCCGCGCAGCCATGCGGCACGGCGAACACCGCCTTGTAATACGATCCGACCGCCGCCTGCTTCCTTCGAGCGTGATATGCGCGATCGCCGGCTGCGCTGCGAGCAGCGCCACCATGGCAATAAGGAGCGTCTGTGATCGCATGGTTCCCCTCACATCTTCTTCATGTCCATGTGACCGGAATGGTCGCCACGGCCGGAATGACCGCCGCCCGGTGCCTGCGCGCCGACGGCCTGCACGTCCAGCGAGACCGAGACCTTGCCGGCCTTTTCGAATTCGAGCGTGACCGGCACCTTGTCGCCCTGCTTCAGCGGATTCTTCAGGTCGAACAACATCAGATGATAGCCGCCCGGCGCGAGCTTCACCGTCTTGCCGGGCTCGATGGTGAGGCCCTTGTCGAGCGCGCGCATCTTCATCACGCCATTGTCCATCGACATCTCGTGGACTTCGATCTTGCCGGCAACATCGCCGGAGCCCGACACCAGCCGGTCGGGCGTCGTCCCCTTGTTCTCGATCGTCAGGTAGCCGCCGCCGATCTTGGCGCCGTTCGGCGTTGCGCGCGTCCAGGCCTGCGTGATCACGAGGTCGCCGGCCTTGACGTCCTCGGCGCGCGCGGACGTCGAGACGAGTGCAGCGGTCAGCACTGCGAGGGCAAGGATGCGGGAAAGCGTCTTCATGGCGGCGGATTTCCTTTCAAGTTGAAATTGAGGTGTTATCGGGTTGCTGCCGACTGGGCGCTGGACCATTTGTCCAGATCGGCAATTTCGGCCGACCCTTCGATCGTCGTGATCGTTCCATCCCGGGCAATCAGCATGGTTCGCGGGATATCGCCTTGCCAGGCCGGATCAATCTCAAATCTTAACCGCTCGGCAAAGCCGTCGTCGAAAATCCAGTTTTCGGCCGCGCCGAGGCCGGCGCGATCCAGCATCGATCGCGTCGCCTCCGGAAGGTTGGGAACCAGATCCGCGCTGATCGTGACGACATCGATTCCGGTATGATCCTTCATGAACTGGCCAAGCTCTGGCAACTCGACCTTGCATGGTCCGCAGGTCACTCCCCAGAAGTGCACCAGGGTCGGATGACCGGCATGCGCATGTAGCAGCTTTTGCCAGCTGCCCCGTTCGAACGGTTTTGGCGCGCCCTCGCCCGCCGCCAGTGCAGACGGCAGCGTCGCGAGCAGAATCAGCACAGCCAGCAGATGACGCTTCATGGTTCGCCCTCGATCGCTTGAAAATGGTAGCCGTCGGCCTTCGTCATCCACGACAGATAGGTCTGCCGGCTGTCCGAGACGAGCAGCGGATGGTCGGAACTGTCGGCGGTGTCCGCGATCACCGTCGGCTTCGACCATGTCGCTCCATCGTCGTGCGACGTCATGAGGTCGATTGTCGTCTTCTGCCCGTCGAATTCCTTCCAGGCCATCACGAGCCCCTGCGGCCCCGCGACGATGTGCGGCCGTGAAGGGCTGCGGTTCGGCTGACCGACCGGAAGCGGATCGGAGAAGGTTTTGCCGCCGTCGCGCGAGCGCGCATAGAACAATCCCTTGCGCGCCTTGCCGTTGGTGTACCACGTCACATGGTAGGTTCCTTCGGGCGATATGGTCAGGCTCGGACCGTGATGCGGACAGGCCGCGATCTGCCAGTCGTCGCGGCTCACCCGATGGATCTCGCCGGGCGCAGCCAGGTCGGAGAACGTCACGATCGCATGGTCGCGCACGCCGCCCTCAAAGATGTTCCGGAACACGACCACCGGATGGCCCGCGCCATCGAACGCCAGCCCGAGGCGGCAGCACTCGCAGGTGTTGTCGGCGACGAGCCGCGCGTCGGAATAGGTTGCCCCGCCATCTCCGGATGACGCGAAAAACAATCCGGCACCGTCATATTTCTGGCCGCGCTGCTGCGCCGGCACGCGGTTGCGCTTGTCGAGCCACGCGGCAAACACCGCCCCCGCAGGATCGAAACCGATCGCCTCGAACCGTTGGCTCTCATTGCTCGTGGTGATCGGCTTCGGCGCATCGAAGCTGCGCCCGCCATCGGTCGATCGCGTGGTCAGCACCTGACCGTTGAAATTCTGATCGCGGAAGATCGAGAAGGCCACAGCGATGTTGCCCTTGGCATCGATCGCGAGCTTCGGCCGCGCATCCGGTCCCCAATCGAGATTGAGCCGCTCCCGGGTGACCTGCACCGGCGTGGAAAAGCTCTTGCCCTGGTCTTTTGAGCTCGCGACGGAGATCCGACCTCCGGCCATCCACGCCAGCCACAATGTCCCATCCCGCCCAAAGGCGGGCGTGACCTTGGTCGCGCAGCGCAGGTCCGTCTCTTCGCAGGCCGCTTCGGAGGCGTGCTGATGGCTCATCTGTGCGACGGCAAGGTTCGGCAACGCCGCGAGCATGAGCGTTGCAAGCAGCGTCAGGGCGACCGGTTTGCGATAGGTCATCGATGCGCTCCTCATTTGAACGCAATCTTCATGCCCGCCACGAAGGCGCGCGGCGATCCGGCATAGATCGAGTTGGTCGTGTTCGCCAGTACGCTCGCGGGATTTTGAATGCCTGCCGCGGTCACCGAATTTGAGATATTGTTCGCCGACGCCACGTAGGTCCGGTCGAAGACGTTCCTCACCTCGATGTAGAGGTTCAGCGCCTTGAAATAATCGGAGACGAGATCGGTCTTGTAGTGCAGGTTGAGGTTGACCAGCTCATAGCCCGGCGCCTTCAAGAGGTTGGCGTTGTCCATGTAAAAGCTGTCCTTCCACTGCACTTCGACGAACCCGCCAAGTCCCTGAAACGGACCCGACAGCTGGTCATAGCCCAACCGCGCCGTGAGCTCGTTCGGTGAAATGCCGGGGATCTTGTTGCCGGCGCGATTGAAGCTGAACACCGCGCCGTTCGTGATGTTCTCGACGTATTCCGTGTAGACCTCGTCGAGATAGGTGTAGGCCGCCGAGAACCGCCAGCCCGGCAGGAATTTCCAGTCGGCAGCCAGCTCGACGCCGCGATGCTCCGATCGCGGCGCGTTGAACGTGTAGGAGATGCCCGCAAGCGGCGTGGCCTGGGAAACGAGCTCGTCCTTGAAGAACTCGTAGAAGCCGGTGACGCTGACCTTGAGCGCGTTGTTCGGTGTCCAGTCGGCACCGACATCGTAACCGAGATTCTTTTGCGTCCGCAGCTGGGTGTTGTTGCCCGAGGCGCCACTCGGCAGGACGAACAAATTGCCGACCTGCGGCGTGCCGTATCCGGTTGCCACCCGCCCACGGACTTGCCACTCGCTGCTCAGCCGGTAAAGCAATGCGAGCTCGGGCGCGGTATTCTGGAATTGCCGGTCCGCCGTCGTGATCGCCGTGGTCGTGGCTCCGGCCGCGCCGACGTAGCTATAGGCGGTGTTCCGCCCGGTGAGGTTGGTGGTCTCCCAGCCAATGCCAGCAACGGCCGTCAGCGCAGACGTGAGCTTCAATTCCTCGCGTGCGCGAACACCGTAATTTGTCGTCGTGCTGAACAAATTGCTCGACAGGCTTCCGAGCGTCGCATTTCCGCCCGGCATCACATTGCGCGTATCGCTCGAGGCGGTGAGCGTATTGTAGAAGCCGCCGAAATAGGTGGTCGAATCCAGTCCGAACACATCGCCGCGTCTGACGACGTCGCTCATGTAGTTGTAGGACGGGAAGTCGCCGATCGCGCTGGTCGATCCCGTCGGCTGGTTGATGTTGCGGTCGTCGAACACGAACTGGTTGCGCCAGGTGGTCTGGTTGTCGAAGTCGTGCTCCCAGCGGCCGCCGACGATGGTGCGGCGGTCGTCGCGCCCGAGACCCGCCTGAACCGCTGTCTCCCTGTCGGTCCCGGCCGCCGCGTTGAATCCGTTGTTGAACAACGTCACGGTGGCGCATCCCGGCGCGGCCGTCGCGCCGGTCGTGCAACCCTGCTGGAACGGGTTCTGGTAGAACTGGTTCAGCGAGGAGCGGATCGGCAGGCGCGTCGTCAGGTCATTGTTGATCAGCTTCACCGTGAAGCGATCGTCCGGCGTGACCTGCAGCGTGCCGAGGAAATTGACGGTCTGGGTGTTGAACCAGCTGTTGCCGATGTAGCCGTCGCCGCGCGCGTCGCTCGCGAACAGCGAGCCCTCGAAATTGCCGACCTTCTTGCCCGCGGCGAGATAGTTGTTGAGGTAACCGAAGCTGCCGCCGTCGACGCCATACTCAACGCCGTCGATCGTGCCGCCCGGCCGGGTCCGGAAATTCAGCGCGCCGCCGGTCGCATAATTGCCGTAGAGCGCCGATGACGGTCCGCGGACCACGTCGATCGCGCCATAGGCACGCGGATCGATCAGGTCGCTGCGCGACAGGCCGTCCGGCTGGGTCACCGGGAAACCGTCGTCGAATATGACGAGGTTGCGGATACCGAAGCCGTTCCGCGCATTCGACCCGCGGATGGAGATACCGAAATCACGCGGGCCGTTGCCCTGCTTGATCGAGATGCCCGGACTGTCCCGCAGCACATCGGCGACGGAGAACGCCGGTCGGTCGTCGAACTGGCTGCGGTCGATGGTCGTCTGCGTCTGGCCTGTGGGCGCCCGGTTCAAACCGTCGCGGGTCGCGGCAAGCGTCTCCCCCGGCCTCGCGCCGCCCGCCGGGGCCGCCGTCGCGGCCGGCGCGGTCGCCGGCTTCGGTGGTCGCCGGACTGACGCGGCACGAACGCGCGGCTTCTGCGCCGGCTTGGCGCGCACCGCCGTCCGGGGCGCCTCGACGGTGACGGAGGGTAGCTCTGTGCTGGGCGCCTGGGCTTCGGCAGCGGACGGCAATGCGCAAAGCGTCGCGCTCAGCGCGAGCACGCTTGCCGCCTCCAGCGGGTGATGGCGAAACATGGATGAATCCTGACACCGGCGCTTCGGCCGGCTTGCTCAAGGGCACTTGCCGGCGCGGGACGCATCGGCAGCGACAAGGTCGTCAGGAAAACAGCGGCGGCGCGCGGGCTTGCGCCGAGAGGCCGGCGCGCGAACGATCGAGCTCGGAGGCGAAATCAAGCCAGGTGATCCGGCTCGGCAGGCGTTCGACGGCCTGGGCAGTAACTTGCGGGCTATCAACGGGCGCACCGGTCTGCAGCACGCTGCACGCCGAGCAGCAGCCATCATGGGCGTCGTGACCGGTCTGGTCGCCCTGCCCGGCTCCGGAGCCGGCATCGCCGTGGCAGATGGTGGCGGCCGCGAGCGGATCGGACGCGGCAAGGCTCGCCGCCCAGCAGGCCCCGATCGGTGCAAGAATCTGCACCAGCAGGGCAACCAGGACGATGGGCAGAAAATTCTTCAGCCGCCGGCGCATCGCAAATCCATCCGGGACGGAACTAACCACCATGGGCGCCGGAAGTCGAGATCGCCGATGCGTTCCCGTTTCTTCCAGCCGACGGAAATAACCGAGCGTGGCACTTGCGTCACGGCGACTCCAAAATCAGTCGTATCCCCTTACTTTGCCACGTGTTTTGCATCTCCCGTCACAACCGCCAGTGGCGCCATCCCAATCATTTCGCAAATTGCTCGAAAATTGAACAATCGTTGCCGAAAATGATGACAAGCCTGGAAAGATAGTCTACCAATCCGGGCTCAGGCCAGCCGCGAGGTGTGTCCTGGTGGTCCAAGTCTCGGGAGGAGCCCGACGCGCACAAGCAGCGTCACCCCATCAATCAAGATCAAATCGAATTTTTGGGGCAAATAGGGTCGACACAATTTTTGGAGCAGGGCTTTGAGCCCTGCTCTTTTTTTATGTGATGATCGCAATCCGCTATGACTCCATCATCGAATCCGATCGAACGCAGCTTTGAACTCGCAGCCGCGGCTTGCGATGATCTGACACCGTCAGTCTATCGCCGCCTGTTTCGCGATCATCCCGAAGCGCAGGCGATGTTTCGCACCGAAGGCAGCGAGCCGGTGAAAGGCTCGATGCTGCAGCTGACGATCGAAGCCATCCTCGATTTCGCCGGCGAACGCCGCGGACATTTTCGCCTGATCGAATCGGAAGTGTTCTCGCACGACGCCTACGGAACGCCGCGCGAACTGTTCGTCGCGTTCTTCGCCGTGATCGCCGACAGCTTGCGCGAAATTCTCGGCGAGCAGTGGACTGCGGAGATCGATGCTGCGTGGCACAAGCTGCTCGGCGACATCGAAGCCATCGTGCTGCAGCAGAAACATCTCGTGGACGAGAGGCCGTAGCGTCACCGTTCCGATTGTGACACACTCGCTTTATCCGCGGCGCGTGCAATTGACGCCGACGGTCAGAAAAACAAAGAGGGAGCAAGCAATGCCAGGGACCGACAAGGGGATGGACAAGGCGTCGACGACGCGGCGCGACCTTCTGCAAATGGCGGCGGCGGGTGGAGCTGCGGCCGGCCTGTTCGGCGGAGTGGGCATGACAACGTCGGCGCTCGCCGCTGAAATGGGACGCTCGGAAAAGCCGTTGAAGGCGGCATTCTCCAATGCCGGACTGCAGGCGACATGGTGCGCGCAAGGCAAGCAGGCCGCCGAGTTCTGGGGCAAGCTGTTCAACGTCGAGGTGACCTGGTTCGACGGCCAGCTCGATGCCGTCAAGCAGCGCGCCGCGATCGACAACATGGCCTCGCAGAAATGGGACTTCGTCGCGATCCAGGCGTTCGGCATCGGCACGCTGACCCAGCCGGTGCAGAAGATGATCGACGCCGGCATCCCCGTGATCGACATGGACACGCTTATTGCTCCTCTCGATCAAATTAACGTCCACTCGTTCCTCGCGCCCGACAACGAGTTCATGGGCGCCTCGGTGACCCAGGCGCTGTGCAACGCGATCGGCGGCAAGGGCAAGGTCATCATGACCCAGGGCGCGCTCGGCCACACCGGCGCGCAGGGCCGCGCCAAGGGCTTCAACTCGGTCATCAAGCAGTTCCCGAACATCGAGGTGCTGGATACCCAGCCCGCGGACTGGGACGTCTCGAAGACCGCCCGGCTCTGGGAAACCTATCTGACCAAATACTCGCAGATCGACGCCGCCTTCTTCCACAACGACGACATGGCGCTCGCCGCCTACAACATCATGAAGGCGCGCAACCGCACCAACATCCTGATCGGCGGTGTCGACGCCATGCCGCCTGCGATCCAGGCGGTCAGCGAAGGCCGCATGTTCGCGACCGTCCGCAATCCGTCCTGCCGCATCCATGGCGGCGCGATCGTCGCGGGCGTCGCCGCCGTGGTCGGCGGCGAGAAGAGCGGCCAGGGCATTCCGAAGAACGTCGTGACCGATGGTCCGGTCGTGACCAAGGCCAACGCCGCCGGCATGCAATGGATGGAGGATCACTTCCTGATCTGAGCGGGCCTCATGACCCAGGGACGCTCGGCGATCCTCGAGTTGCACCAGATCACGAAGGCCTTCGGCGGCGTCGAAGCCCTTCGTGGGGTCGACTTCGCGCTGCACGCCGGCGAGATCCATGGTCTCGTCGGCGAGAACGGCGCCGGCAAAAGCACGCTGATGAAGATCATCGCCGGCGTGCATCCGGAGTTCTCCGGCCGCTTCATGCTCGACGGCAAGGAGACCCGCTTCCGCTCCACCCGCGACGCGCACGCCGCCGGCATCGGCATGGTGCATCAGGAGCTCAGCGTCGCGCCGGATCTCACGGTCGCCGAGAACGTTTTCCTTGGCAACCAGCCGACCAACCGCCTCGGCTTCGTGCAATGGCGGCGGATGGCGCGCGAGGCCGGCGAGCAGCTGGCCCGGTTTGGCATCGACGTCGATCCGATGACGCGGCTCGGCGATTTGCCGATCGGCCTGCAGCAGCTGATCGAGATCGCCCGCGTGCTGTTCTCCGGTGCGCGCATCATCATCCTGGACGAGCCGACCTCCGCCCTCTCCCCGCCCGAGGTCGAACGCCTCTTTGCGACGCTGCACAAGCTGCGCGACGAAGGCACCAGCATCGTCTTCATCTCGCATTTCATCGAGGACATTTTGCGGGTCTCCGACGTGGTCACCGTGTTCCGCAACGGGCGCAAAATCGCCGAGACCGCATCCGCCGACACCAGCAAGGGGGCGCTGATCGAGGCCATGATCGGCCGCGGCGGCGAGGCGCTGGAACACAGCTACACCGATGACCTCATGCTCCCGCAATCGAGCGGAGGCGCGGCGGTGCTGAAGGTCGATCAGCTCTCGCTGCGCCGCAGCCTGCAGGACGTCTCGTTCGAGGCCCGCTCCGGCGAAGTGCTCGGCATCTACGGCTTCATGGGCTGCGGGCAGCTGGAGCTGTCGCGGATCCTGTTCGGCAAGCTGCGACCCGACGGCGGAACGCTTGCGGTCGACGGCGCCGCGAAGACGTTTCGCAGCACCGCGGCGGCGCGACGGGCCGGCGTCGCGCTGGTGCCGGAAAGCCGGCGCGCCATGCTGTTCCACCAGGAGCCGGTCTACAAGAACATCTCGATCAGCATCCTCGAGCGGATCTCGGCGCTGCTGCTCAAGCCGGTGCGCGAGCGCGCGATCGCCCAGCGCCAGGTCGAGCAATTGCAGATCCGGCCGCCGGTGGTCGGCCTCGATCTCGGCATGCTGTCCGGCGGCAATCAGCAGAAGGTGGCGCTGGCGAAATGGCTCGCCTACCCGCCGCGCGTGCTGGTGCTGTGCGAGCCGACCCGCGGCATGGATGTCGGCGCCAAGAACGACGTGATCAACATCGTGCGCGATCTCCGCGCCAAGGGGCTGGCGATCATCGTGCTGTCGACGGAGCCGGAGACGGTGCTGTCGCTGGCCGACCGGATCCTGGTGCTCAAGCGCGGCGCGGTGGTCCGCGAATTCGCGGGCGAAGCGGTCAGCAAGGATCGGCTGCTGGAGGCGGCCTAGAGCATGATCCGGAAAAGTGCGAAGCGGTTTTCCCTCGCGACAAACGCAAAAGCGTTTGCGCGGGAGATCATGCTCGAACAAACAGAGAAAGCGCAATGACCACCTCATCGCGCTTGATGGAGAGACATGATGGCAAGCAGTGACGGCGCGACGGCGCGAGCGGATCACCAGCGGTCGCGCGGGCTGGCGCCCTTCCTGCGCTCGCAGATGCGCAACATCGCACCGTTCCTGACGCTGATCTTCCTCAGTGGGTTCTTTGCGATCGCAAGCCCGTCGTTTGCCACCATTGACAATGTCGGCAACATCCTGACCCAGGTGTCGGTCACCGGCATCATCGCCGTTGGCCTCACCTTCGTGATCCTGTGCGCCGAGATTGACCTGTCGATCGCCAGCATCGCCAACGTCACCGGCATTGCGGTGGCGTACTTCACGCTGCAGGAATCCTACGTCAACATCGCCAATGTCCCGATGCCGGGTATCGTCGCGATCCTGCTGGCGCTGGCGCTGTGCGCACTGCTCGGCCTCGTCAACGCGCTGGGGCTAACCATGATCGGCATCCCCTCCTTCATCATGACGCTCGCCATGATGCAGATCGCGGCCGGCGTCTCGGCCCTGCTGGTGCGCGGCCAGATCGCCTACAAGGTACCGCCGCTGATCACGACGCTCGGCTCCGGCTCGATCGGCGGCATCCCCTGGATCGTGATCGTCGCCGCGGTGATGCTGCTCGGCGGCCATCTGGTGCTGACCTACACGCGGTTCGGCCGCTACGTCTACATGGTCGGCGGCAACCGCGAGGCCGCGGAATTTGCCGGCCTCAACGTCAAGCTCATCCTCGGCAGCGTGATGGTGATCTCGGCGGTGTGCTCCGGGATCGGCGGCATGCTCGGCGTCGCCCATTTCGGCAGCGCCCAGCAGAACGAGTTCGACACCTATCTGCTGGATTCGATCGCGGCCGTGGTGGTCGGCGGCACCAGCCTGTTCGGCGGCCGCGGCGGCATCGGCAACACCATCGTCGGCCTGTTCGTGCTCGGCGTGCTCAACAACGGCCTCGACCACGTCAATATCGACAGCTTCCTGAAAATCCTGATCCGCGGGTTGATCCTGCTCGCGGCGCTGATCATCAACGTGTATGCGCAGCGTCTGCGGGAGCAAGCGGCGGATTGAGTGGGCTGGGTCGATCTAAATGCCTCGCCAGTATGAGCTGGACAAGGTTGCACACGCGCCTCTCTCCACGCGTCGTCCCGGCGAAGGCCGGGACCCATACGCCGCGGCGGGTGTTGTTGAAGGGGCTCGTCATTCCAGCATCGCTCAACAATGATCATTGGTGGTTATGGGTCCCGGCCTTCGCCGGGACGACGCCGAGTGTGTATCGCTTGTGAGTCAAACATCCGCCTTCTCGCGACATGATTTGTCCGAGCTTTGCTGTTCGTTCCGCCCTCACGTTTAAGAGGGCACAGGGAAAGCCGAGCTGCGTAGGATGGGTAGAGCGGAGCGAAACCCATCAACCCTTGTCGCGCGGTCAGAACGATGGGTATCGCTCCGCTCCACCCATCCTACATTCCCGGCTACCTCGCAAAATCCGGCTGCCAGTGACGCAGCTCGCGGGCGGCGTAGGTGACCGCGCCGATTGTCGTGTAGGACGGGGCCTCCAGCATCATGTTGCGCGCGAGCTTGAGGGCCCGCGCCTCGCAGATCGCACGCTGCTTCTCGTCGGCGATCCACTCGAAGTCGATGTTGTGCGCGAGGCCGAGGATGCGCCGGATGGTCTTGGCCGCGGCGAAGCCGACCCCGTCCTGGAACAGCCGCGCCATATAGGCCTGCCGTTCCACCTCCAGCCGCGCGGCGCCCGCTTCGCCCGTGAACAGCGACGGCGGATAACCGTCGCCGTTCGCCTCGCTGCGCCACAGCGCGAGGAACTTTCGGGCAAACTCGCCCCAGACACCCTCGATGGTTTCCAGCAGCCACACCTCGAATGACGCGCGCTCGCCTTCCGTGCGCTCGTGGCCGGCGGAAGCCAGATAGGCCATCAGCAGGTTGCCGATGACGGCGCCGATATCAAAACCCATCGGGCCGTAGAAGGCGAACTCGGGATCGATCACCCTGGTCTCGCTGTCCGTGACCATGATCGAGCCGGTGTGCAGGTCGCCGTGCAGCAGCGCCTGCGGGCTCACCATGAATTTCAGCTTCAGCCTGGAGATCGCGACATGGAGGTCGAGGTCCTCGCGGAAGGCTGCCGCGGCCGCGTCGAGATACGGTGCGGTCCAGCGGTTCTGCTCGGCGATGCGATAGGGATCGGTGAAGATCAGATCCTCGGTAATCTTGCACAGCGCGTGGTTGCCGGCGAAATCGGCGATGCCCTGCTTCTTCTCCGCGGCCGACAACGCAAGGTCGGACGTGAAGAACAGCGTTTGCGCCAGGAAGGTCGAGATATCCTCGACAAAGCGCGGGTACCGCGTGGCCTCGATCAGGCCCTTGCGCATGATGATGTGCGGCTCGAGCAGCTCCATCGCGGTGAGCGCGAGCGGCGCATCATGATGCAGCACCGCCGGCACGAGCATCGGCGCCAGCCGCGCCTGATGTACCAGCGCCATGTGCTCGTAATGCGCCCGCGACAGCGGCAGCGGCCAGCTCTCGCCGACGAGCCGCACATAGGGCAGCGCCTGCTTGACCGCGAGGCCGCCGCTTCCGCTCTTGACGATGAAAACGAGATTGAGGTTGCCGTCGCCGACCTCGCTGATCGACCAGTCGGCCGGCGCGCCGCCGAGCTGTGCGACGATGGCAGGAAGGCTCGCGAGATAATCCCGCAGATCGGCTTCCCGCAGGATCCGATATGCGCTCGGCCCGGAGCCCGGCTGGGACTGCAGGTTCATCGTGGTCGCCTCCTCCGCATCGCCAGGGCAAGGTTGATCCCCACTCCATTGGCATCAGTTTCTAAAACAGCATCCCCATCGGTACGTAGCCCGGGTGAGCGAAGCGATACCCGGGAAAGTGATCCCGCATGTCGCTTCGCTCATGCGGGCTACTTCTGATCCAACGAAAACTGCGTATCAGAACGGCATCCCCATCAGTTTCGACAGCCGCTCGATCGAGAGATAGCCGGAATGATAGGCCCACATCGCGATCGCGAAGATCACGGCGGAAATCAGCGTGGTCCATAGCAGCTTGCGGCCCATCCGCGCCAGAATCGGCGCGCCGGGGTCGGTGCCGGGCGCGCCGACATTGTCCTCGTGCTGGCTGCGCACGCCGAACGGCAGCGTCAGGAACAGCACGAGCCACCAAAGGACGAAGTAGATCGCAAGCCCGGTGGAGATTTGGTAAGCCATGCGGCCTCAGGCCTGTTCGATCTCGACCAGGGCGCCGGAAAAGTCCTTCGGGTGGAAGAACAGCACCGGCTTGCCATGCGCGCCGATCTTCGGCTGGCCGTCGCCCAGCACCCGCGCCCCCTCGGCGATCATGCGGTCACGGGCCGCGATGATGTCGGGCACGTCGTAGCAGACATGGTGGATGCCGCCGTCGGCATTGCGCTCGACGAATTTCGCGATCGGCGAGGCCTCGCCGAGCGGCTCGATGAACTCGATCTTGGTGTTCGGCAGCGTCACGAACACGGTGATCACGCCATGTTCCGGCAGCGGCACCGCATCGGAAACCTCGGCATTGAAGGCAGTGCCGTAGATCTTCGCAGCCTGCTTGGCGTCCTTGACCGCGATCGCGACGTGATTGAGCCGGCCCAGCATCTCTTTCTCCCTTTAGTTGAGCTGATCTTTTCGGAAAACCGCTTCGTACTTTTCCGGATCATGCTTAGGCTCAAACCGTCAGAACGTGCACGACGCAGATCGGCTTCTTGCCCCATTGCTCGTTCAGCGCGGCCCGCACCGCGCGGCGCACCGATTCCCCCAGCGCGTCTGGATCGCGCCGCCGCGGCTTCGGCAGGCCCTCGATCGTCGATACCACCACATCGAACACGATGTCGTCGAGCAATTCGCCCGCCGCATTGTTCTCCGGCATGCCGACCAGATCAACCTCGGGATCGTCGGCGATCTCGCCCTGCTCGGTCATGACGATGGCGACGAAGGCGCAGCCGGCAAAGCCCATCCGCCGCCGCTCCACCACGGCGCGCGACTTGGCGTCCTCCAGGATGGTTCCGTCCTTGTAGAGCCGGCCCGCCGGCACCTCGCCGATGATGCCGGGCTCGCCGGGCCCGAGCTTGACGAGGTCGCCGTTGCGGCAGGTCAGGACCTTGGGCACGCCGGCGGCGCGCGCCAGCTTGGCGTGTTCGGCCAGATGCAACGCCTCGCCATGGACGGGGATCAGGAGCTGCGGCCGCACCCAGGAGATCATGTCCCGCAGTTCGTCGCGGCGCGGGTGGCCGGAGACGTGCACCAGGTGCTCACGGTCGGTGATGATCTCGACGCCCTGCATGACCAGGTTGTTGATGATCGAGCCGACCGCCTTCTCGTTGCCGGGAATGGTGCGGGAGGAGAAGATCACGGTGTCGCCCTTGTTCAGGGTGACCTGCGGATGGTCGTCATTGGCGATCCGCGCCAGCGCCGCGCGCGGCTCGCCCTGGCTGCCGGTGCACAGCGCCAGCACCTTGTCGGCCGGGAAATGGCCGTAATAGTCAGCGCTGCGGAATTTATGCGAGCCGTCGAGATAGCCGCATTCGCGCGCCACCTGCACCACGCGCTCCATGGCGCGGCCGACCACGACCACCTCGCGGTCGGCGGCGTTAGCCGCATCGGCTACTGCGCGCACCCGGGCGACGTTGGACGCGAACGTCGTGACCGCGACCCGGCCCTTGGCCGCCTTGACCAGTTTCTTGATGGTGGCGGCGACCTCGGTCTCCGAAGGCGAACGGCCGTCGCGCACCGCGTTGGTGGAATCACCGACCAGCGCCAGCACGCCTTCGTCGCCGAGCTCGCGCAGCCGCCGCTCGTCGGTCGGCTGGCCGATGATCGGGGTCGGATCGATCTTCCAGTCGCCGGTGTGCAGCACGGTGCCGACATCGGTCTTGATCGCCAGCGCGTGCGATTCCGGAATCGAATGCGCGACCGGGATGAACTCGACATTGAACGGACCGATATCGACCCGCCCGCCCGACGGAATCACCGTGACCGGGATTTTTGGCGGGTTGCGCTCGGCGGCGCATTTGGCCTCGAACAGTGCGGCGCTGAATTGCGTCGCATAGATCTTGCAGCCGAGCTTCGGCCAGAGATCGATGATCGCGCCGAAATGATCCTCATGGGCGTGCGTCAGCACGAGGCCCATCAGATTGTTGCGCTCCTTCTCGAGGAAGCGGACGTCGGGCATGATCAGGTCGATGCCCGGCAGATGCTCCTCGTCGCCGAAGGAGACGCCGAGATCGACCGCGAGGAAAGACCGCTGGTGACGGTTGCCGAAGCCGTAGATCGACAGGTTCATGCCGATCTCGCCGACGCCGCCGAGCGGCGCAAAGGTGAGCTCGTCCGGACGCGCCATCAGTTCGACCTCACCGAGGCTGCGGTGCCGAAATAGACCTCGCCCGCGGTCACGGGCAGGCGCTCGCCATCAGCGGTGCGGACGATCAGGCAGCCGGTATCATCGATGGTGTCGAACGTGCCCTCAAGGGTCGCCGAGCCGGTCTGGACCGCGACCTTCTCGCCGAGCCCGGCCGAGCGCTCCAGCCACAGCCGGCGGATCTCGGGGAAGCCGCGGCCGTCGTCCCAGATGCCGCGAAACTCGACCCAGGCGTCCGACAGCGCGGCAAACAGCTCCTCGGCCCCGATCTGGATGCCGAGCGCCGCGAGCGATACGGCCGGCGTCGGCGTCCCCTCGGGTGCTGCGACGACATTGGTGCCAATGCCGACGACGACCGCCAGTCGGCTCCCGATGGCCTCGGCCTCCAGCAGGATGCCCGAGAGCTTCCTGCCGTTGGCCAGCACGTCGTTCGGCCATTTCAGGGTGAACTTCGGGCTGTCCGGTCCGAGCCGCAGCGCCGCCTCGACGCTGACCTTCCGCAGCGCGGCTTCGAGCGACAGCCCGGCGGCAAAGCCGAGCGTGGCGGCGACTGCCGGCTGGACGTCCGTCACCTCGAGGATCGTGCTGGCGAGATTGCCGCGCGGCGCGACCCAGACCCGCTGCCGCCGCCCGCGGCCCGCGGTCTGTTCCGGCGTCACGAACCACATCGGCCCCTGCTCGCCGTCGCGGGCGCGCAGCAACGCCTCGGCATTGGTCGAGCCGATCTGATCGAAGGCGGCGAGCCGGTGGCCCGCCGCTATGGCCCGCGGCCCGAGCGTGAAGGTCATGTCAGAGTTATGCGCATGATTGGTTCCGAAAGCCAGCATCCCGATTTCGGAACCGCACGCGTCAAAATAGCGACTTCGCCGCCGCCGTGGCCACGCTTACCAGCGGGCCCGGATAGGCGAAGTAGAAGATGTTGAAGATGCCGGCGACCGCCAGCACGGTGCGCAGCTCGACGCGGACCGGGTCGAGCTTGCCGAGCGGCTGGTCGAAATACATCACCTTGACGATCGACAGATAGTAGAACGCGCCCACCACGCTGGTCAGCACGCCGATCACGGCGAGCGTGAACAGATTGGCCTTGATCGCGGCGACGAACACGTACCATTTTCCGAAGAACCCGGCGAGCGGCGGCACGCCGGCCAGCGAGAACAGCAGCATCGCGAAGATGAAGGCGAGCAGCGGGTTGGTGCGGGACAGGCCGGCGAAATCGCTGATCTGTTCCAGCGCCTGGCCGTTCCGCTTCATCGCCAGGATGATGCTGAAGGAGCCGAGCGTCATCGCGACGTAGATCGCGATGTAGATCAGGACGCCCTGGGCGCCCTCGACCGTGCCGGAGGCGAGGCCGACCAGCGCAAAGCCCATATGGCCGATCGAGGAATAGGCCATCAGCCGCTTGATGTTGGTCTGGCCGATCGCCGCGAACGAGCCCAGCGCCATCGAGGCGATCGCCACGAATACCAGGATCTGTTGCCACTGGGTGACGATGCCCGGGAACGCGGTCAGCGTCGCGCGGGTGAACACCGCGAGCGCCGCGACCTTCGGGGCGGAGGCGAAGAACGCCGTCACCGGCGTCGGCGCGCCCTCATAGACGTCCGGCGTCCACATGTGGAACGGCACGGCCGACACCTTGAAGCAGAGACCGGCGAGCAGGAACACTAGGCCGAACACGATGCCGATGCTGCCGGTCGTGGCGGCGGCCGCGATGCCGGCGAAGCTGACGGTGCCGGTGAAGCCGTAGATCAGCGAGGCGCCGTAGAGCAGCATGCCCGACGACAGCGCGCCCAGCACGAAATACTTCAGACCCGCCTCGCTCGACTTGGCATTGTCGCGCTGGCTGGCGGCGACGACGTAGAGCGCAAGGCTCATCAGCTCGAGGCCGAGATAGAGCGAGATCAAGTCGCCGGCCGAGATCAGCACCATCATGCCGAGCGTCGACAGCAGCACCAGGATCGAGAACTCGAAGTTGCGGCTCGACGGCTGAGACAGATATTCGGTCGACAGGATGAGGGTTGCCGCCGAGGCGATCAGTGCGAGGACCTTCAGGAAGCGGGCGAAATCATCGACGATGAAGCTGCCGCCGAAGGTCACCAGCTTGCCGGCCGGCAGCCAGAGCTCCAGCACGCCGGTCAGCACCAGGAGACAGATCGCGAGCGCCGTGACGAGCCGCGTCGTCCCCTGCCCGCGATAGGCTCCGATCATCAACAGCACCATCGCGCCGACCGCGAGCACCAGCTCCGGCAGCACCGGCTGCAACTGATAACCTGCACTGGAAAAGCTCATGACGAGGGCCTTACTGGACGGTCAGCGCGGCTGCCTTCACGGCAGTCACGGCGGTTTGGTAATTGTTGACGAGCTGCTGGACCGAGGCGGCCGACATGTCGAGCACCGGCTTCGGATAGACGCCGAACAGGATGGTCAGCGCGATCAGCGGGAACAGCGTCACGCATTCACGGAAGGTGAGATCCTTGATCGACATCAGGGACGGCTTGACCAGCGCGCCGAACACCACCTTGCGGTAGAGCCAAAGCGCGTAACAGGCCGACAGGATCACGCCGGTGGTGGCGAAGAACGCGGTCGGCAGCGAGATCTTGAAGGTTCCGAGCAGCGTCATGAACTCGCCGACGAATCCGCTCGTGCCCGGCAGACCGACATTGGCCATGGTGAAGACCATGAAGGTCAGCGCGTAGAGCGGCATCCGGTTGACGAGACCGCCATAGGCCGCGATCTCGCGGGTGTGCATGCGGTCGTAGACGACGCCGACGCAGAGGAACAGCGCGCCGGAGACGATGCCGTGCGAGACCATCTGGAACATGCCGCCGGCGACGCCCTGCGTGGTCACCGCGAAGATGCCCATGGTGACGAAGCCCATATGCGCCACGGACGAATATGCGATCAGCTTCTTCATGTCCTCCTGCATCATCGCCACCAGCGAGGTGTAGATGATGGCGATGACGGACAGCGTGAACACGAACGGCGCGAAGTCGTGCGAGGCCAGCGGGAACATCGGCAGCGAGAAACGCAGGAAGCCGTAGCCGCCCATCTTCAGCAGGATCGCGGCCAGGATCACCGAGCCCGCCGTCGGCGCCTCGACGTGCGCGTCGGGCAGCCAGGTGTGCACCGGCCACATCGGCATCTTCACCGCGAACGAGGCGAAGAAGGCCAGCCACGCCCAGGTCTGCATCGACCGCGGCACCGCGGTATGCATCAGGGTCGGGATGTCGGTCGTGCCGGCGTTCCAGTACAGCGCCATGATGGCGAGCAGCATCAGAACCGAGCCGAGGAAGGTGTAGAGGAAGAACTTGAACGACGCGTAGACCCGGCGCGGGCCGCCCCAGACGCCGATGATCAGGAACATCGGGATCAGGCCGCCTTCGAAGAACAAATAGAACAGCACGAGATCGAGCGCCGAGAAGGTGCCGACCATCAGCGTTTCCAGGATCAGGAACGCCATCATGTATTCGCCGACGCGCTGCGTCACCGACTTCCAGCTCGCGATGATGCAGAGCGGCATGATCGCGGTGGTCAGGATGATCAGCGGCAGCGAGATGCCGTCGACGCCCATGTGATAGCTGATGCCGGTGGCGAGCCAGGACGCCTTCTCGACGAACTGGAAGTCGGTCGAGGCCGGATCGAAGCGCGCCACCAGGATCAGCGAGATCGCGAAGGTGATCAGCGTGGTCCACAGCGCGATCCAGCGCGCCGTGCGGCTCGCGGTCTCGTCACCGCCCCGCGCCAGCAGATAGACCAGGATCGCGCCGACCGCCGGTAGGAAGGTCGTGACCGAAAGGATGGGCCAGGTTGTCATTTACTGGCCTCCCAAGCCGAACATGAACCAGGTGATCAATCCGGCGGCCCCGATCAGCATCGCGAATGCGTAGTGATAGAGGTAGCCGGTCTGCAATTTCACGACGTTGCGGGTGACGTCGAGCACGCGGGCGGAGACGCCATCGGGACCAAAGCCGTCGATGATGAAGCCGTCGCCCTTCTTCCACAACGTGTAGCCGAGCCACTTCGCCGGGCGCACGAAGATCCAGTCGTACAGCTCGTCGAAGTACCATTTGTTGAGCAGGAACTGGTACAGCATCGGCTGCTGCTGCGCGAGCTCGACCGGCAGATACGGCCTGCGGATGTAGAACAGATACGAGATGAACAGGCCGAGCGCCATCATCACGGTGGGCAGCGGCGCAAGCCAGCCCGGCATGTGCTCCATGTCCTCGAGGATGTGCGGGTTCATCTTCACGGATTCGCGGAAGAACTCTTCCACGCCGTGCGGGTTGACGAACAGCTCCTTGAACGGCAGGCCGGCGAGGATCGAGCCCGCGGCGAGGACGCCGATCGGCACCAGCATCCAGACCGGGCTCTCATGCGCCGCCTCGTAGTGCTTCTGGTCGTGCGGCTCGCCGAAGAACGTCTTGAAGATCAGACGCCAGGAGTAGAACGAGGTCAGGCCGGCGGCCGCGATGGTCAAGAGATAGGCGTAGGTCGCGAACGGATTATGCGCCGCATAGGCCGCCTCGATGATCGCATCCTTGGAGAAGTAGCCGGCGAACAGCGGGAAGCCGGTCAGCGCCAGGGTGCCGATGCACATCACCGCGAAGGTGTACGGGATCTTGCGCCACAGGCCGCCCATGTTGCGGATGTCCTGCTCGTGATGCATCGCGTAGATCACCGAGCCGGAGCCCAGGAATAGCAGCGCCTTGAAGAAGGCGTGCGTGAACAGGTGAAACATGCCGACCGAATAGGCCCCCGCTCCCATCGCCACAAACATGTAGCCGAGCTGCGAACAGGTCGAATACGCGACGATGCGCTTGATGTCGTTCTGCACGAGGCCGATCGTGGCGGCGAAGAACGCCGTGGTCGCGCCGAAGAACATCACCACCGCCTGCGCGGTCGGTGACAACTCGAACAGCGGCGATAGCCGCGCCACCATGAACACGCCGGCGGTGACCATGGTCGCGGCATGGATCAGCGCCGACACCGGGGTCGGACCTTCCATCGCGTCCGGCAACCAGGTGTGCAGCAGGAACTGGGCCGACTTGCCCATCGCGCCCATGAACAGCAACAGGCAGGTCAAAGTCAGCGCGTCGGCCTGCCAGCCGAAGAAGTTCATGGTCTTGCCGGTCAGCCCCGGCGCGGCGTGGAAGATGGTCTCGAAATCGGTCGAGCCGACCAGCGCGTAGATCGCGAAGATGCCGAGCGCGAAGCCGAAGTCGCCGACGCGGTTGACCACGAAGGCCTTGATCGCCGCGGCATTGGCCGACGGCTTCTGGTACCAGAAGCCGATCAGCAAGTAGCTCGCGAGGCCGACGCCCTCCCAGCCGAAGAACAGCTGCACCAGGTTGTCGGACGTCACCAGCATCAGCATCGCGAAGGTGAACAGGCTGAGATAGCCGAAGAAGCGCGGCCGGTTCGGGTCCTCGTCCATGTAGCCGATGGAGTAGAGGTGGACGAGCGCGGACACCGTGTTGACCACGACCAGCATAACCGCGGTCAGGGTGTCGACGCGGAGCGTCCAGGCCACCTGCAGGTCGCCCGAGGTGATCCAGGGCAGCAGCACGACGCGCGCGTCGTGGTGCATGAAGCCGACATCGACCAGCGTGAACCAGGACAGCGCGGCCGAGACGAACAAGAGGCCCGTGGTGATCAGCTCGGCAAGGCGGGAGCCCGCCGCCGGCGGCTCGGAGACGTGGTGGTCGTCATGGCCATGGTCATCATGGCCGTGATCGTCATGGGCCGCGGAGGCATGGGCATCCCCATGCGCATCGTCGTGATGGCCGACGGTATCGCCGCTCGGGCAGCGCGCATGGGCACCGACCAGCGAGATAATGCCTGCGAGGATGGCGCCCAGCAGAGGCAGGAATACGATTGCCTGAACCATAACTGCGCCTAGCCCTTCATCAGATTGACGTCTTCAACCGCGATCGAACCGCGGTTGCGGAAATACACCACCAGCACGGCGAGACCGATCGCAGCCTCGGCGGCGGCCACCGTCAGCACCAAGAGCGCGAACACCTGGCCGACGATGTCGCCGAGGAAGGTCGAGAACGCCACCAGGTTGATGTTGACCGACAGCAGGATCAGCTCGATCGACATCAGGATGACGATGATGTTCTTGCGGTTGAGGAAGATGCCGAGGATCCCGAGCGTGAACAGGATCGCGGCGACCGCGAGATAGTGTCCGAGCCCGATCGTCATTTCACCCACTCCGCCGCGTCGGCATCCTGCAGGCCCTGCCCTGACGCCACCTTGCGCATCGCCATCGCCATCTCGGGCGTGCGCGCGTTCTGCACGTTGATGTTCTGCCGCTTGACCTTGGCCTTGTGGCGCAGCGTCAGCACGATGGCGCCGATCATCGCGACCAGCAGCACCATGCCGGCGAGCTGGAAGTAATGGATGTACTTCGTATAGAGCACGAGGCCGAGCGCCTCGGTGTTGCTGACATTGGTCGGGATCGCCGCGGTGATCGTCTTGGTCACGGCCGGGTTGATCACCCAGGCGCCGACGACGAGCAGCAACTCGAACATGAAGATGCCGCCGATCACGATGCCGATCGGCAGATACTGGATGAAGCCCTCGCGCAGCTCGACGAAGTCGACGTCGAGCATCATGATCACGAATAGGAACAGCACCGCGACGGCGCCGACATAGACCACGATCAGCATCATCCCGAGGAACTCGGCGCCCATCAGGATGAACAGCCCGGCCGCGTTGACGAAGGCCAGGATCAGGAACAGCACGGAGTGCACAGGATTGCGCGAGACAATCACCATCACCGCCGAGGCCACGCAGGCCGCAGCAAACAGGTAGAAGAACAGCGCCGGAAGGATCATGCCCTCACCTCACCGGTACGGCGCGTCGAGCGCGATCGACTTCGCGATCTCGCGCTCCCAGCGGTCGCCATTGGCGAGCAGCTTGGCCTTGTCATAGTACAGTTCCTCGCGGGTCTCGGTCGCGAATTCGAAATTCGGGCCCTCGACGATGGCGTCGACCGGGCATGCCTCCTGGCACAGGCCGCAATAGATGCACTTCACCATGTCGATGTCGTAACGCACCGTGCGGCGGGTGCCGTCGTTGCGGCGCGGGCCGGCCTCGATCGTGATCGCCTGCGCCGGGCAGATCGCCTCGCACAGCTTGCAGGCGATGCAGCGTTCCTCGCCGTTCGGATAGCGGCGCAGCGCGTGCTCGCCGCGGAAGCGCGGCGAGATCGGGCCCTTCTCGAAGGGATAGTTCAGTGTCGGCTTCGGCTGGAAGAAATAGCGCATCGCGAGGAAGAACGCCGAGACGAATTCCGACAGCAGAAGCGAGCGGGCTGTTGCGTTGACATTGACACTCATGACGGCCTCACTTCGGCGCGATGCCGGCGAACTGCAGCACGCCGGCCACGATCACCACCATCGCCAGCGACAGCGGCAGGAACACCTTCCAGCCGAGCCGCATCAGTTGATCGTAGCGGTAGCGCGGCACGATCGCCTTCGCCATCGCGAACATGAAGAACATGAAGAACACCTTCAGGGCGAACCAGACGATGCCCGGAATCCAGGTGAACGGCGGCAGGTTGACCGGCGGCAGCCAGCCGCCCAGGAACAGGATCGACGCCAGCGCGCACATCGTGGTGATCGCGACATACTCGCCGAGCATGAACAGGAGGTACGGGGTCGAGCCGTATTCGGTCATGAAGCCGGCGACCAGTTCGGATTCGGCTTCGACCAGGTCGAATGGCGGACGGTTGGTTTCCGCCAGCGCCGAGACGTAGAATACGACGAACATCGGGAACAGCGGCCACACATACCAGTTCAGGATGGTGAGCTGCGGCAATCCGATCAGGTGCGCAAGCCCGCGGGTGTTCTGCGCCTCAACCACCGCCGACAGGTTCAGCGAGCCGACGCAGAGCAGCACGGTGATGATGACGAAGCCGATCGAGACCTCGTAAGACACCATCTGCGCCGCCGAGCGCAGTGCGGCCAGGAACGGATACTTCGAGTTCGACGACCAGCCGGCCATGATGATGCCGTAGATCGACAGCGACGAGATCGCGAAGATGTAGAGAACGCCGACATTGATGTCGGAGATCACCCAGCCGAGATCGAACGGGATCACGGCCCAGGCGGCCAGCGCCAGGATGCACGACACCAGCGGCGCCAGCAGGAACACGCCCTTGTTGGAGCCGGACGGAATCACCGGCTCCTTCAGCACGAATTTCAGGAGGTCGGCGAAGGATTGCAGCAATCCGAATGGGCCGACCACGTTGGGGCCCCGGCGGATCTGCACCGCCGCCCAGATCTTGCGGTCGGCGAGCAGGATGTAGGCGATCGCGATCAGGAGCACGACCAGCAGCAACAAGCTCTCCGCGACCATGATGATCAGCGGCCAGAGGAAGCCGGTCCAGAACGAGCTTGCGAAGAATTCAGCCATCAGGTCACGCTCACTCCGCTGCCGTCAGCATTCGGCCCGACGCCAGCCGCGAGCATTCCGCCATCACGGCAGAGGCCCGCGCGATCGGGTTGGTCAGATAGAAGTCCTCGATGGTCGGCTTGAATGCCGCCTTGTCGACGCTGCCGCCCTTGCCTGCCAGCGCCTTGACGTCGTCAGCCTTGCCGGCCTTGATCTGGTCGAGCCGCATCAGATGCGGATAGGCCTTGAACATCGCCTGCCGCAGCGCCTGCAGCGAGTCGAACGGCAGCTTCTTGCCGAGCACGTCGGACAGCGCGCGGATGATCGCCCAGTCCTCGCGGGCCTCGCCCGGCGGGAACGCGGCGCGGTTGGCGATCTGCGCCCGGCCTTCGGTGTTGACGTAGATGCCGGACTTCTCGGTATAGGCCGCGCCCGGCAGGATGACGTCGGCGCGATGCGCGCCCTGGTCGCCATGGGTGCCGATATAGACCACGAAGGTACCGTCCGGCGCCTTGATCTCGTCGGCGCCGAGCAGGAACAGCACGTCGAGCGTGCCGAAGGTCGTCATCTGCGCCGAGGTCAGGCCACCGGCCGCCGGCGAGAAGCCGATATCGAGCGCGCCGGCGCGCGAGGCGGTATCCTGCAACACGGCAAAGCCGTTCCAGCCGTCCTTCAGCGCGCCGACGTCGACCGCGAGCTTGGCGGCCTGCGCCAGCACGGCCGCCCCGTCATGCCTGGCGTAGGCGCCGGCGCCGACCAGGATGATCGGGTGCTGCGCCTTCTTCAAGACGTCGGCAAAGGAGTGCTTGCCCGCCAGGAGATCGGCCAGCGTGTCGGTGCCCGCGCCGAGATAGTCGTGGTCATAGGTGAAATCGGCCTTGGCGCCGATCATGCCGACCTTGAGCCCGCCGGTACGCCAGCGCTTGCGGATCCGCGCGTTCAGCACGGCGGCTTCCTTGCGCGGATGCGAGCCGATGATCAGGATCGCGTCGGCCTGGTCGATACCGGCGATGGTCGGATTGAAGATGTAGGAGCCGCGGCCGGCCTTGGCGTCGAACGCATCGCCGCCCTGCACGGCGAGATTGACCGAGCCGAACTTCGCGAGCAGCTCCTTCAGCGCATACATTTCGTCGATCGCGGCGAGATCGCCGGCGATCGCGCCGATCCGCTTGCCGTCGCTGCGGCCCGCCTTGGCGGCGATGGCGGCGAAGGCTTCCTGCCAGGTCGCCGGCCGGAGCTGGCCGTTCTCGCGCACATAGGGCCGGTCGAGGCGCTGAGTGCGCAGGCCGTCGACGATGTGGCGGGTCTTGTCGGAGATCCACTCCTCGTTCACCGCCTCGTTGATGCGCGGCAGGATGCGCATCACCTCGCGGCCGCGGGTGTCGACGCGGATCGCCGAGCCGACGCCGTCCATGACGTCGACCGACTGCGTCTTGCCAAGCTCCCAGGGCCGCGCCGCGAACGCGTAAGGCTTCGAGGTCAGCGCGCCGACCGGGCAGATGTCGACGAGGTTGCCCTGCAACTCCGAGCTCAGCGCCTGCTCGAGATAGGTGGTGATCTCCATGTCCTCGCCGCGGCCTGTCGCGCCCATTTCCGGCGCGCCGCAGACTTCGGCGGAGAAGCGGACGCAGCGCGTGCACTGGATGCAGCGGTTCATCGAGGTCTTGACCAGCGCGCCGAGATACTTGTCCTCGACCGCGCGCTTGTTCTCGGCGAAACGGCTGGTGTCGACGCCATAGCCCATCGCCTGGTCCTGCAGGTCGCACTCGCCGCCCTGGTCGCAGATCGGGCAGTCCAGCGGATGGTTGATCAGAAGGAACTCCATCACGCCTTCGCGCGCCTTCTTCACCATCGGCGAACGGGTCGAGATCTCCGGCGGCTCGCCCTTCGGTCCCGGACGGCAATCGCGTACGGCCCAGGCGCAGCTGGCGACCGGCTTCGGGCCGCCCTTCACCTCGACCAGGCACATCCGGCAATTGCCGGCGATCGACAGCCGCTCGTGATAGCAGAAGCGCGGAATCTCCGCGCCGGCCGCCTCGCATGCCTGCAGCAGCGTGTACTCGGGCGGCACATCGATCTCTTTGCCATCGACGATGATCTTGCTCATGTCTGTCTCAAGTCTTTCCGAGCTTGCAGTCGGGCGGTGCGACGCTCGCGGTTTTCAATGAGGTCTTCACCCATTGCTGGGTGTCGGCGCCGTAGGTCGCGAGATAGGCAGGCTGCGCCTGGTTCTTCTCGCAGAGGAACGGCAGATGCGGTTTCAGGTCGTAGTCACACGATGCCTGCCATTCGCGCTTGTCCGCGAATGCGGCAAAGGTCTCCTCGCAGGCATAGAGGAAGTACGAGACAAAACTCTCATATTGGGACCGCTCTTCGCGGCCGGCGGCCTTGATGGCCTCGTAATCGGGCTGAGCGAATTTCGGATTCTGGAATGCGAGATCGGTGTAGCCGAGAAACGCCGAACGCGCGCTGGAGGCGCGGTTCGAGGTGCGGATTTCGTTGATCTGCAGCAGGATTGCAACAAAGCCGAGCAGCGCCACGGTCGCCTGCGCCATCTGCGCAAGCGTCCCGTACTTCTGCCACCATGCGGCCTGTTGCGTCATCGCCAACATTACTCCGCGGCTATCATGTGCATGGGATCGCGAACGCCCTGATCGTCGAGATCGGCCTTGTGCGAATACTGGTCGATGCGCTCTTCGATCTCGTGACGGAAATGCGCGATCAGGCCCTGGATCGGCCAGGCGGCGGCGTCGCCGAGCGCGCAGATGGTGTGACCCTCGACCTGCTTGGTGACCTCGAGCAGCATGTCGATCTCGCGCTTGTGGGCGCGGCCGTCGGCCATGCGGGTCAAGACGCGCCACATCCACCCCGTGCCCTCGCGGCACGGCGTGCACTGGCCGCAGCTCTCATGCTTGTAGAAATAGGAGATGCGCGCGATCGCCCGGATCAGGTCGGTCGACTTGTCCATCACGATCACCGCCGCGGTGCCGAGACCCGAGCGCAGCTTGCTCAACGAGTCGAAATCCATCGGCGTATCGATGATCTGCTCGGCCGGCACCATGCGCACCGACGAGCCGCCGGGGATCACGGCCTTCAGATTGCCCCAGCCGCCGCGGATGCCGCCGCAATGCTTCTCGATCAGATCGCGGAACGGAATCCCCATCGCCTCTTCGACATTGCAGGGGCGCTCGACATGGCCGGAGATGCAGAACAGCTTGGTGCCGACATTGTTCGGCCGGCCGATGCCGGCGAACCAGGCGGCGCCGCGGCGCAGGATGTCCGGTGCGACCGCGATCGACTCGACGTTGTTGACGGTGGTCGGGCAGCCATAGAGGCCGACATTGGCCGGGAACGGCGGCTTCAGCCGCGGCTGGCCCTTCTTGCCCTCGAGGCTCTCGAGCAGTGCGGTCTCCTCGCCGCAGATATAGGCGCCGGCGCCGTGCGCGACATAGATGTCGAACGGCCAGCCGTTGATATTGTCCTTGCCGACCAGCTTGGCCTCATAGGCCTGGTCGATCGCCGCCTGCAGCCGCTCGCGCTCGCGGATGAACTCGCCGCGGATATAGACGTAGCAGGCATGCGCGCCCATCGCGAAGCTCGCGAGCAGGCAGCCTTCGACCAAAAGATGCGGATCGTGCCGCATGATCTCGCGGTCCTTGCAGGTGCCGGGCTCCGACTCGTCGGCGTTGACGACGAGGTAGCTCGGACGGCCGTCCTTGGATTCCTTCGGCATGAAGGACCACTTCATGCCGGTCGGGAAACCGGCGCCGCCGCGGCCGCGCAGCCCCGACGCCTTCATCTCGTTGATGATCCAGTCGCGACCCTTGTCGATGATCCCCTTGGTGCCATCCCAGGCGCCTCTGCGGCGCGCGCCCTCGAGGCCCCAATCATGCAGGCCGTAGAGGTTCTTGAAGATGCGGTCCTTGTCGTCGAGCATGCTCAAAACTTTCCGAACATCACCGATTGGCTTGCGAATAAGCGAGCCCGGCAGCGCAGCCGCCGAACACGATGGCCCACAACAGGCTGGATTCCAGCGTGGCGCTCAGGCCGTAGCGCTGCAGCAGGAACATGAAGCCGGCCGCGACAGCGGTGTGCAGCGCGATCGTGCGCCAGGCCTTCATCGCAGCGCCCCTTCCTGCCTTGTTTTCCTGCCCGTTTGCCAGCACCTGAAAGCTTCGCATCAGGTGGTTTCCTTCAGCGTCGTCGGCCCGCCCGCGGGCGCCGAGAACTGACGGTCGACCTGCGGGCCCGGCTTCGGCGGATTGCCGGCGGCAAAGCCGTCGAGCACCTTGCCGAAGCTTTCCTTGGTCAGGTCCTCATAGGTGTCCTTCCAGATCAGTACCATCGGTGCGTTCACGCACGCGCCGAGGCACTCGACTTCTTCCCAGGAGAAGTTGCCGTCCTTCGACAGCTGGAAGGGATCGTGATGGATGCGATGTTGGCAGACTTCGATCAGGTCGGCGGCGCCGCGCAGCCGGCACGGCGTGGTGCCGCACACCTGCACATGCGCCTTCTTGCCGACCGGCGAGAGCTGGAACATGGTGTAGAAGGTCGCGATCTCCAACATGCGGATATGCGGCATCTCGAGCAGGTCGGCGACGGCGCGGATCGCGGCTTCCGAGACCCAGCCGTCGTGCTGCTCCTGCACGCGCCACAGGATCGCGATCGCGGCCGAGGCCTGCCGTCCCGGCGGATACTTCTCGATCTGCTTCTTGGCCCAGGCGAGATTCTCGTCCGTGAACGTGAAGCTCGCGGGCTGCAATTCCTTCGGGGCAAGGCGGCGGACGGACATCGATCAAACTTTCATTGCGCGCGGTTCGGATGCGGTCATCGTCACCGGTCGACTTCGCCGAACACGATGTCCAGCGAGCCCAGGATGGCGGAAACGTCGGCCAGCAAATGGCCCCTGCAGATGTGATCCATCGCCTGCAGATGGGCGAAGCCCGGCGCGCGGATCTTGCACTTGTAAGGCTTGTTGGTGCCGTCGGCGACGAGGTAGACGCCGAACTCGCCCTTCGGCGCCTCGACCGCGGCATAGACTTCGCCGGCCGGCACGTGCACGCCTTCGGTGTAGAGCTTGAAGTGATGGATCAGCGCTTCCATCGAGCGCTTCATCTCACCTCGGCGCGGCGGCGCGATCTTGTTGTCCTCGACCACGACCGGGCCCTGCCCGTCGGGTGCTTTGAGCTTCTGGATGCACTGCTTCATGATGCGCACCGACTGGCGCATCTCTTCCATGCGGATCAGGTAGCGGTCGTAGCAGTCGCCGTTCTTGCCGATCGGAATGTCGAAATCCATCTCGGCGTAGCACTCGTAGGGCTGCGACTTGCGCAGGTCCCAGGCCGCACCGGAGCCGCGCACCATCACGCCGGAGAAGCCCCATTCCCAGGCTTCCTTCAGCGGCACCACGCCGATGTCGACGTTGCGCTGCTTGAAGATGCGGTTGCCGGTAAGCAGCCGATCGAGGTCGTCGACGACCTTGAGGAATGGATCGCACCACGCCTCGATGTCGTCGATCAGCTTCGGCGGCAAGTCCTGGTGCACGCCGCCGACGCGGAAGAACGCCGCGTGCATGCGCGAGCCCGAGGCGCGCTCGTAGAACACCATCAGCTTCTCGCGCTCTTCAAAGCCCCACAGCGGCGGGGTCAGCGCGCCGACGTCCATCGCCTGGGTGGTGACGTTGAGCAGATGCGACAGGATGCGGCCGATCTCGCAGTACAGCACGCGGATCAACTGGCCGCGCCGCGGCACCGTGATGCCGAGCAGCTTTTCCGCCGCGAGGCAGAACGCATGCTCCTGGTTCATCGGCGCGACATAGTCGAGCCGGTCGAAATAGGGAATCGCCTGCAGATAGGTCTTGTGCTCGATCAGCTTCTCGGTGCCGCGGTGAAGCAGGCCGATATGCGGATCGACGCGTTCGACGACTTCGCCGTCGAGCTCCAGCACAAGACGAAGCACGCCGTGCGCCGCCGGATGCTGCGGCCCGAAGTTGATCGTAAAGTTACGAAGGTTTTGCGGCTGTTCATTCATGGCTTCGGCTCCGCCTTGGCCTTCTCATCGCCGGGCAGCGGATAGTCCGCGCCTTCCCAGGGCGAAAGGAAATCGAACTTGCGGAATTCCTGGTTGAGCCGGACCGGCTCGTACAGCACCCGCTTCTCCTGGTCGTCGTAGCGGACCTCGACGAAGCCGGTGAGCGGGAAATCCTTGCGCAGCGGATGGCCGTCGAAGCCGTAGTCCGTCAGCAGGCGGCGCATGTCGGGATGGCCGGTGAAGATCACGCCATAGAGGTCGTAGGTCTCGCGCTCGAACCAGTCGGCGCCCGGGAAGACGCCGATGATCGACGGCACCTGCGTGGTCTCGTCGGCCTGCCCGCGCAAACGGATGCGCGCGTTCAGCGTCGGCGACAGCAGATGGTAGACGACATCGAAACGCTTCTCGCGGCTCGGATAGTCGACCGCGGTCACGTCGGTGACGTTGACGAAGCGGCAGCCGGGATCGTCACGCAGAAACCTGGCGACCTCCACGATTCTGCCAATCTCGACGTCGATAGTGAGCTGATTGAACGCGACCGAGTGCGCCGTGGCCGCGCCCGGAAGCGCGCTCACGATCGTCTGCCCAAGGGCGTCGAGCTTGCCGTCGTCCATACCTGAACCCTTAGCGTTCGATAGTGCCGATACGGCGGATCTTCTTCTGCAGCAGCAACACGCCGTAGAGCAGCGCTTCCGCCGTGGGCGGGCAGCCCGGCACGTAGATGTCGATCGGCACGATGCGATCGCAGCCACGCACCACCGAATAGGAGTAGTGGTAGTAGCCGCCGCCATTGGCGCAGGAGCCCATCGAGATGACGTAGCGCGGCTCCGGCATCTGGTCGTAGACCTTGCGCAGCGCGGGCGCCATCTTGTTGGTCAGGGTGCCCGCGACAATCATCACGTCGGACTGCCGCGGCGAGGCGCGCGGTGCGAAGCCGAAGCGTTCGACGTCATAGCGCGGCATCGAGACCTGCATCATCTCGACCGCACAGCAGGCGAGACCGAAGGTCATCCACATCAGGGAGCCGGTGCGCGCCCAGGTGATGAGGTCATCGGCCGCGGCGACGAAGAAGCCCTTGTCGGACAGCTCGTGATTGACCTCGAGGAAAAACGGATCGTTGGCGCCGACCGGCTTGCCGGTCGACGGATCAAGAATACCCTTCGGAGCCATAGCGATCTCAGATTTGGCGATCGCCGGCTGCGAGGATGCGGCGGTGGGGCTCAATCCCATTCGAGCGCGCCTTTCTTCCATTCATACGCAAAGCCGACCGTCAGCACGGCCAGGAACACCATCATCGACCAGAACCCGGTGGCGCCGAGCTTTCCGAACGCCACGGCCCATGGGAACAGGAACGCCACTTCGAGGTCGAAGATGATGAAGAGGATCGCCACCAGATAGAACCGGACGTCGAACTTCATGCGGGCGTCGTCAAAAGCGTTGAATCCGCATTCATAGGCGGACAGCTTTTCCGGGTCCGGCGATTGGAACGCGACCAGGAACGGCGCAATCAGGAGCGCCAGACCGATCAGGCTCGCAACTCCGATAAAGACCACAAGTGGGAGATAATTCTGCAGGATGCCGGTCATCGGCGAGGCCTTCTTGCTGCGGTTTCGGACGTGCCGCAGATTCGTTGATTGGAATTGTTCTTGAGGCTTTAGCGCAGCGCAACAGAGGGCGCAAGACAAGCTATTTTGACGCTTTTACCGTCCTTCCCGTGGGCTCTTGGCCTCATCAGGCGGATGCGCTTGCCTCCATTGGTAACGCCGCGGCGGCCATCCTGTGCCCTGCGCTCTCCCCATATCAGCCCAGCCCCCGTTCGGCAGCGAGCATCTCGGCGGCCGTCAGGGTGAGCCGATCGATGTGTCCGAGCAGCAGCTCGAGATCCCCTGGCGCAAGCTGTTCCAGCAGGCGCCGGTTTCGCTCCTGGGCGCCGGCCACGATGGCGTCATGGGCAGCCAGGCCGGCCTTGGTGAGAGAGACCAGGGTCTCCCGGTTGTCGCGCGGATTGGCCGCCTTCGCCGCCAGCTTGCGCGCCACGAGCTCGGCGAGCGCCCGGCTGATCTGCCCCTTGTCCATGCCGACGGCCTCGGCGAGCCGCACCACGCTCATCGGCGGCCGCCGGCCGAGCGAGGCGACCAGACCGAACTCGACCGAGGACAGGCCGGTCAGGCGCTTGTAGCGCAGCATCGCGCCGCGCCTGAGCAGGTTCGCCAGCACCATCAGCCGCGACGACATCATCGCGGTGATCGGTGCCAGTTCGGAATCGACAACGGCCTCCGGCGGCAAGGCCCTCTCAGTTCTGAGCTTCTCGGTCATCACCAACCTCTGCCAACAAAGCCGCGCGCTGCCAAGCTCAACGATATCGTTGATATTGTCATCCATATATCGTTGACTTGGTCAACGATAGATCAGCCGCCGGCGCCCGACCAGCGGCGGGGAGGACAACATGACGATCACCCAGCGGGACCGCGATCTCGGCACGGCCTATGCGATGAAGCCGTCCAGCACCCGGACCGAGCTCACCTCGGTCGGCCGCGGCACACCGATGGGCGAGCTGTTGCGCCGGTATTGGCACCCGGTCGGCCTCGCCGGTGACGCCACCGATATCCCCAGAAAAGTCCGCGCACTTGGCGAAGACCTGATCCTGTTCCGCGACCGGCATGGCCGGTCCGGCCTGCTGCATGCGCGCTGCTGCCACCGCGGCACCACGCTCTATTACGGCAAGGTCGAGGAAGACGGCATCCGCTGCTGCTATCACGGCTGGAAGTTCGACACCGAGGGCCGCTGCCTCGAACAACCCTGCGAGCCCGACGGCGGCCTGTTCAAGGACAAGGTACGCCAGCCCTGGTATCCAGTGCAGGAACGCTACGGCCTGATCTTCGCCTATATGGGGCCGGCCGAGAAAAGGCCGGTGCTGCCGCGCTACGAGTGCCTGGAGAACATGGACGAAGGCGAGTTCGTCGAGGCCGACGATTCCCCGATCGGCGGCGGCGGCCCCGCCGTGATCCCTTGCAACTGGCTGCAGCATTTCGAGAACGTTGCCGACCCCTACCATGTGCCGGTGCTGCACGGCTCGTTCTCAGGCGCGCAGTTCACCAACATGATGGCCTCGATGCCCGAAGTGACGTTCGAGATGTCGCCGCGCGGCGTCGCGGTGCGTTCGATCCGCAGGCAGGACGACGGCAAGGTGTTCTATCGCGTCACCGAGGCCGCCCTCCCCACATTGCGCGTCGTGCCCAATCCGCGCGTCGCGCAGTTCGCACGCGTCGAATCGATCGGCTGGACCTTGCCGATCGACGACACCTCGTTTCGCATCTACGTCGCCGGCCGGGTCAAGAACGCGGGCGATATTGGGCGGATGCGCTCGAAGTTCAACGGCAAGTTCTGGTGGGACATGACCGAGGCCGAGCACCAGCAATTCCCCGGCGACTACGAGGCCCAGGTCGGCCAGGGCGCGGTGACGATCCATTCCGAAGAGCATTTTGGCCAGAGCGACCGCGGCATCCTGATGATCCGCCGGATGTTCGCTGACCAGCTCGAGGCCATGGCCACCGGCCGCGACCCGATCGGGGTGTCGTTCGACGCCGACACGAGGCCGGTCGAATTCGAGGCAGGGAATTACATCCGCGAGGCGTAAGGCCCGCGCAGAAAGAAGATCAGGGGAGGAAGTCATGGTCGATGTCGCACCGCAGGCAACCGCGCCAACTCAGGCTGCGGCCGCGCCCTCGGCGCGCCGCTACTACGTCCTCGCATTGCTCACGATCATCTACGCCCTCAACTTCCTCGACCGCACCATCTTCAACGTGCTGATCGAACCGATCAAGAAGGCGTTCGCGCTCAGCGACACGACGATGGGCCTGCTCGCACCAACTACGCTACCGCGGTGTGGATCCCGCCGCTCCTGGCGCGCATCCATCACCTCACCAGCGCCGAGATCGGCACCTATGCCGGCACCTTCAAGGGTCTCGCCGGCATGGCGGGCACGTTGATCGGCGGCCTCTTGGTGGCGCAGATCGGCGGCCGCGACGACCGCTGGAACCTGTGGGCGCCCGCGATCATGTCCGGCCTCGTCGGCCCGGTGTTCGCGCTGTGCATGCTGACGCAAAGCTTCACGCTGATGGTCGCGACCCTGGCGCTCACCTCGTTCATGGTCGGCTTCCATCTCGGCCCGATCTTCGCGATCACGCAGACGGTGGCAAAGCCCAGCATGCGCGCGCTGGCCTCGGCGATCGTGCTGCTGACCGCGACCTGCTTCGGCCAGGGCGTCGGCCCCCTCGCCGTCGGCATGATCAACGACGCACTGAAGGGCACCTACGGCGTCGATGCGGTTCGCTACTCGCTGCTGTCGGCCGCGCTCACGACGACGCTCGGTGCCCTGCTGTTCGTCTGGGCGGCGCGCGCGATCCGCGCTGACATCGCGCGCGCGAGCTAAGCGTCGATGAAGGCCAACAGGTCGGCCATCAGGCGCGCGCTGTGCGTCAGCGGCAACGCGTGCGGGGCGCCTTCATAGACGGCGAGCCTGCTTCCTCTGATCAGTTTTGCGGTCTTCGCGCCGGTCAGCTCGAGGGGCGCGCTGGCATCCTTGTCGCCATGCACGATCAGCGTCGGGCGATCGATCGCGCTCGCGGCGGCGCGCAGATCGGCAAAGGAAATTGTCTTGCGGCAAGCCAGCGCCACCGGCAGCGACACGCTCAGCATCATCTCCCTGATCCAGGCCCGCGTCACCTCGGCCGTGTCGGGCATGAAGAACGGCGCTTCGTTCTCGCTCATCCATTTCGAAAAGTCCTGCGCGATCGCCACATTTTGCGCGTCGACCATCGCTCTCGGCACGGCGTCCGGATTGTCCTCGGTCTGCACGATGAACGGCGTGGTCGGCGCCACCAGCACCAGCCGCGCGATGCGCTTTGCGCCGTGACGCGCCAGATAGTTCACTGCCTCGATCGATCCCATCGAATGCGCGACGATCGTGACGTCGTGGAGATCATGCTGCTCGATCACGGCGGCGACGTCATCGGTCAGCGTGTCGAGATCGTATCCCGCCATCGGCATGTCGGAGCGGCCATGTCCGCGCCGGTCAGGTGCGACGCAGCGATAGCCCTTGGCGTTCAGCGCCACGATCTGGCTGCCCCAGATGCTGGAATTGAACGTCCAGGCAGCGAGCAGCAGCACCGGCCGGCCCGAGCCCCAATCCTGCACGAACAGCTTTGTGCCGTCCCTGGCGGTTGCATAAAGCGGTTGGCTGGCCATCGTGTATCTCCGTTTGCGGATCGATCGGCACCCATCGCCGCCGATGCACCGACCATCGCAAAGGGAGATCGCACGCGCGATTACGCGTCAGGTAATCGCGCGCGTGATGTCAGGCGGCGCTCACGTCAGCTTGCCGGTGTATTTCTCCAGCGCTGCCCAGGCGTCCGCGCCATAGGTCTTCTGCCACTGCGTGTAGAAGCCGGCCTTCACCAACGCGGCCCTGAACTGCACGGGATCGGGCTTGTTGAAGGTCATGCCCTTCTCGGTCAGCTCGGCCTGCAGCGAGCGATCCATCTCGACCAGATCGGTGCGCTCCTTCACCGCCGCGGCGTCGAACGCGGCATTGATGAGCTCGAGCAGATCGGGCGGCAGGCCGGCCATCGCGCGGCGGTTCCCGAGGATCCAGTAACCGCTCCAGCAATGGTTCGAGAGCGCGCAGAATTTCTGCACTTCGTAGAGCTTGCCGGTCGAAACCTGCGCCAGCGGGTTCTCCTGCCCTTCGACGATGTGGGTCTGCAGCGCCGAATAGAGCTCGCTGTAGGAGATGCTCGACGGCAGCGCGCCGAGCCCTGAGAACAGCGACGTCAGCAATGCCGTCACCGGCACGCGAATTTTAAAGCCCTTGAGATCGTCGACGCTGTTGAGCCGCCGGCTCGACGACGAGGTGATCTGACGAAAGCCGTTGTCCCAGACCTTCTTCAGCGGCACGACGCCGGTCTTCGTGATCGCCTCGCGCACGAGGTCGCCGACGCCGCCGTCCATCGCCGCCCAGACCTGGTCGTAGGACTGGAAGGCAAAGCCGATGCTGGGTAGCCCCGACAGCGGCACCAGCGTCGACAGTGTCATGCTGGGCGCCGCCAGCAGCTCGATCCCGCCGGCCCGGACCTGCGACAGCATCTCCGGATCGCCGCCGAGCTGGCTGTTGGCGAACACCGTGATGTTGACCCGGCCGGACGACTGGGCGCCGACCGCCTTGGCGGCCTCAGTCAGGCGGATTGTTAGCGGATGGGTTTCCGGAGTGTTGACGCCGAGCTTGAAGTCGAACTCGGCCGCCGCAACGGCGCGCTTACCAAACATCGTGGCGGCGAGTGCCGCGGAGCCGGTTCCAAGCACCCGGCGTCGGGTTAGTCTCATTGTTTTCATTATTGTTTTTCTCCCAAGGGCGTTTCCGCGCCTGGGGCAGTTTTAGCCGGCCGCCAGTGTGACGCAAGGCACGGTGAAACCAATCCGCCCGTGGCACGAAACCATTTCCCGGAACTCACGAAACGATCCGGAAACAGATGGGGCTTACCAGTACCTGCCATAGACGGCGCACAGACGCCCGGAGGCGACCATGAACCACTCGATCCATTCAGCTGACCGCGCGACCCATCTCAAGATTGTGGTGGTTGCCCTTGTTGCGGGGATCGGGATCGCGGCGCTCGGCATTTCGGCCCGGAACAACGCGGATTTCACCCAGACTGCTCAGACCAACCAGGTCATCAAGGCCGGCAAACCGGTGGCGATCACCTCGTCAGGCACCTCCACGGTCCGCTGAAGATTTCTGCAGGCTTCCGCAGGCAACACGGCCGCCCTCGGGCGGCCTTTTTCGTTGGTCCTGATCGTCTCGAGCTCGGACGAGCATGGTGTGGCCTTTGCGAGCAAGTTCGGCTACGGCGATTGCCGGACCACCGAGACCGGAGTGCGCGCCATCGACGTATGCACGGTCGCAACCCGGCTGAGTGCCGCGAATGACTGAGCCTCGCCTCGCCGGCGACAACATTGCGAAGCCGCAGCATGCTTCCCGCACCGACGGAGCGCCCCCTTTGCTGGGCCTGCCGGCATCGTTGCCGCTGGTGCTCGACCTCGACGGCACGCTGATCACGGGCGACCTGCTCCATCTCAGCTTCTTCTCGATCCTGCGCCGCAATCCGCTGATCGTCGTGTCATGCGCCGCCTGGCTGACGCGCGGCCGCGCGGCGCTGAAGCGCCGGCTCGCACAACGCCAGCACATCGACTGGAGCCGGATCGAACTGCACCGGGACGTCGTCGCATTGGCCGAGCGCGAGAACGCGGCCGGCCGCCGCATCGTGCTGGCAACCGCGGCCGACGCGCTGCTCGCACAGAAGCTGGCGTCGCGTCTGCCTTGGATCGACCAGGTGCTTGCCTCCGACGGCGAACATAATCTCAAGGGCGCCAACAAGGCCGACCTGTTGCAAAGGACATTTCCCCGGGGCTTCATCTACGCCGGCGACAGCGCCTCCGACCTCGCGGTCTGGGCCCACGCCGCCGGCATCATCACCGTCAATGCCCGCAATGCCGTGCGCGCCGCCGCGGCCGGGCTCGGCAAGCCGACGCTGCATCTGCAGGGCCGCGCGGCCGCAGCGAAATCTTAATCGCACCCTAACGCGGTCGTTCGATTGCAATCCGCTCCGCGACCCCAGTCTTAAAAGTTGCCCGGCTAAGGTCGACGTCAACAAAGGCGCAGGCCACAATGAATTTGCAGCAGCAAGTAATTTCAACCGGCTTCAAGATCATCTGCACGGATTGCGGTAGCCTGGCGATCAAGGTCGCCGATCCGGCGCATGCATCCGGCGACACGATCATCGAATGCCGCCACTGCAACGCGGTGCGCGGCACTGTGGCGGACCTGCACAATTTGGCGCGGCGCGGCCGCGACCTGTTCGAATTCTAACCGCGACCCCGCCAATGCTGTCAGACCCGAAGGCGACCACGCAGAGCGACGTTCCCTTGGACACGGTCTGGTCGATCCTCGAGGCCGCCAACGAATTGGGCGACACCCACACGGTTGACGCCTGCCGCCGCATCATCGACGCCAATTTGCGCGGCGAGGCGCCGGGACAATCCGACCTCAACGCGGTCGCCGCATTCTTTGCCTGATCAAGGCAAGGTATTGCCGTTCTGTGAATTCAATAGGGCATCGCGGTGACGAATGGCCCGGCAGAAACATAACAACACAGACCGAGATATTGCTTAACTTGCGTCGTCCAGGGCCGACCGGCTAGCTGCCTGGCAGCTTTCGGATTCGGACGGACCGATGACATTGACGCGCGGTGACCTGGTTGTCGGGGTCACGATCCCCGGGTTCTTCGTCCTCAGCGTCGCCTCGATGATCGCCTGTGGGCACGCATTCCCGGCGATGCATGTCTGGCGATCCGGCATCACCGCGCAAGCCGTCCTCGGCACCGCCATCATGGTCGCATTCGTCCCGGCGTTCGTCGCGGCACGATTCAGCTTCGGTTATCTGGTCGGCTTCTCGCTGCTGTCAGCCGTGTTCGGCTTCGTCTGGCTCAGTTTCTTCAGCGCGTTCGACTATCCGCACGCCATCGCCCGCTGGGCCATGATCGCCGCGCTGGCCGCCGTGATGATCCCTCTGATGCTGCAGAATATCTCGGCTTGGCGGCCCGATCTGTCCGAAGCGGCCGTCAAGCGCATCGCGGTTCTGCTGCTGGTGTCGTGCCTCGCCGTGCTGGTGGCCGATGTCTCCTACGGGGCCAATCTTGGCAATCCCTATGGCGCAGCCCGCACCGCCGTCGTGCGGCCGGCGCTAATGAACTATCTCACCGGGGTCATGATCGGCGCGGTCCTGCCCTACCTGTTCGCGCATTTCGCATCGCGCAGCCGATGGATGCCGGCGGCCGGGGTGCTGCTGCTTGCGCTTTGCTTCTATCCCGTCGTCAACAACAAGACCGTCCTGCTGCTGCCGATCTGGCTACCGTTTCTGTTCTGGCTGTACGGCCGGTTCGACCCGCGGCTGGCCACGGTGCTCGCATTTCTGATCCCGATGATCGTCGGCCTTTTGGCTTTCGCCATTCTCGTCGCCGACAAGACCTACATCGTGTTCAGCACCGTCAATCTGCGCTTCGTCGCGATCCCGTCGCTCGCGCTCGATCAATACGCCGACTTCTTTGCGCACCGCGAACTCACCCGGTTCTGCCAGATCACCGTCCTGCGATACATGGCCGCCTGCCCGTACGGCGAGCTCGGCCCGACCCTCGGAGCGATTTATCAGGACGGCAATTTCAACGCGTCCTTCCTCGCCACCGAGGGCATTGCGTCGGTCGGTCTTGCGCTCGCCCCGGTGTCGGCTTTCGTCTGCGGCCTGATCCTGTCAGTGGGATCGATGGTCTCAAAGCACCTGTCGCCGCGCTTCATCGCGGTTTCGTCCGGCATCGCAGTCCAGGCGATCATGAACGTGCCGCTCACGACAGGCCTGCTGTCGAACGGGATAGCGCTGCTGTTCCTGCTGTGGTGGCTGACGCCCGAACAGCGCGTGGCATTATCGGTCAGGCCCGAGCAGGCCGCTCAACCCGTCAGCGTTGCCGGCCTCGCGGCGTCCTGATCTGTCGCGGCAGTCTGAGGAAGGCAACTCGTTACGGCACCGGTCCAGAGGGACCAATGGTTTCGGGCCAAACACGCTGCTAAGTCATTGAAATGAATGGCGCGAGAGACGGGACTCGAACCCGCGGCCTCCGCCGTGACAGGGCGGCGCTCTAACCAACTGAGCTACTCCCGCGGATGCCGATCATCGGATTGATCCGCGCAGGACCGAGGGCATAAAGGCCCGCATCCGGTTAGTCAAGGACGTTGCGGATCCCTGCACAGCGTCGGCATTTTCGCGGCACGTACGCGGGTTGTCGCCTGTTTTCAGGGGAAACGGCGTAGTCAGCGAAGCCCCGAATCAAATAAGGCCTGATACGTCTGGGTTTCCTGTGGCCAGCCCGGCGCTGCCCGTTCCTGGAACCGGCGGTTTTCAGGACTTGTCCGGACGCATTTTCCCGACGCGAACGGCGCGCCATTCGCGTGAAAAGCAGCAATCCAGCCATTCAGCAACGAGGAGGGCCAGACATGGCGAAGAAAGCAGCGACACCGGCGACGATCACGCTGAAGCATTTGGCGGCGGCCATCGCCGAGGAGCAGGAGCTGTCGAAGAAGCAGGCCGAGGCGATCCTGACCGACATGGTCACAAGGATCACCAAGCACCTCAAGAAGGGCGAGCGCATCAGGATCGTCGGCCTCGGCATCCTGCAGGTCCGCAAGCGCGCCGCCCGCATGGGCCGCAACCCGGCGACCGGCGAACAGATCCACATCAAGGCCAGCAAGAAGGTCGCCTTCCGCGCCGCCAAGGAGCTGAAAGAAGCCGTCTAGCGCCTACTCTCTCCGTTAAGGCAAAGCGCCATTCCGGCTCGTGACGCGGCCCCGGAGTGGCGCTTTTCTGTTATAGGATTGTCCTACGAAGCTCGCCTTGACGCGGTTTGCTCGCGCGAACCAACTTCGCCAAAGCGCATTGTTCCTATCTCCTGTTTTTTGCGCGGTTTTCATGCTGGCACCGGCTCTCGACTTCAAGCACACCGTCACCGAGCGCTTCCTGCGCTATGTCGTGATCGATACCCAGTCAGACCCGGATTCACCCACCACGCCTTCCACCGAGAAGCAGAAGAATCTCGGGCGCCTGCTGGTCGCCGAGCTGCAGGCCATGGGGATATCCGACGCGCATCTTGATCCGCACGGTTACGTCTACGCGACGATCCCGGCCAATACCGACAAGACGGTGCCGGTGATCTGCTTCTGCTCGCACATGGACACCTCTCCCGACTGCACCGGCAAGAACGTCAGGCCGCAGGTCGTGAAGAACTACCGCGGCGGCGACATCGTGCTGCCCGCCGATGCCTCGCAGGTGATCCGCGCCGCCGAGCACGAAGCACTGGCCGACCAGATCGGCAACGACATCATCACCACCGACGGCACCACCCTGCTCGGCGCCGACAACAAGGCGGGCCTTGCCGAGATCATGGACGCCGCGCATTTCCTGATCACCAATCCGCAGGTGAAGCACGGCACCATCAAGATCCTGTTCACGCCGGACGAGGAGATCGGCCGCGGCGTCGACAAGGTCGACATCAAGAAGCTCGGGGCCGATTTCGGCTACACCATGGACGGCGAGACAGCCGGCCATATCGAGGACGAGACCTTCTCGGCCGACGGCGCCAGCATCATCATCGAAGGCGTCGCGACCCATCCGGGCTTCGCCAAGGGCAAGATGGAGCACGCGATCAAGATCGCCGCCGCGATCGTCGATCGCCTGCCCAAGGACACCTGCTCGCCCGAGACCACCGAGGGCAAGGAAGGCTTCCTGCATCCGGTCGCGATCTCGGGCGCGCTGGAGAACGCGCGGATCGACTTCATCGTGCGCGATTTCACCGAGGCCGGCCTGAAGCAGAAGGAAGCGCTGCTGGAAGACATCGTGAACGATGTCATGAAGGGCTATCCGCGCTCGACCTACCGCATGGAGGTCAAGCAGCAGTACCGTAACATGAAGGATGTGATCGATCGCCACCCGCAGATCGTGGCCTATGCGATCGAGGCGATCGAGCGCGCCGGCCTCACGCCGGTGAAGACCTCGATCCGCGGCGGCACGGACGGCTCGCGGCTGTCCTTCATGGGACTGCCCTGCCCGAACATCTTCGCCGGCGAGCACGCGTTCCATTCGCGGCTCGAATGGGTCAGCCGGCAGGACATGGAGAAGGCCGTGCAGACCATCGTGCACCTGGCGATGATCTGGGAAGAGAAGACCTGATCAGGCCCGCGCGGTCACGATCCAGATCGCGCCGGGCAGCAGCACGGCATCGCCCTTCACAAAAGGCGCCAGCGCCTCGCGCATCGAGGCGATCGCGGCATCGCGCACCTCATCCGGGTGCCCTTCCAGCGCGCGGCTGGCCGGCCCGATCTCGAGCGCGCCCTGGATCGCGGCATCGATGCCGCGCCCGGTCGCGACATCGAGCTCAACCCGGCACGGCTCCATGGCAATGCCGGAGAAGCCGGCTTCGCCCAGGATCCGCTTCACGCGGGCCTCGGAGGCGAACGCGAACGGGCCGGGATCCTCGGGCCCTAGCGGCGGCAGTTTCGGCACGTGCTTGTAGACGGCAGCAAGCGGCGTCATGAAGAACGGATTTTCGCGCGGCTCCTGCCAGCAGGCGAAGGCGAGACGGCCGGTCGGCTTCATCGCCTTGCGCAGATTGGCGAACGACGTCACGGGATCGGCAAAGAACATCACGCCAAAGCGCGAGGCCAACAGATCGAAGCTCTCGCTGACAAACGGATAGATGGTGGCGTCGGCCAGCGCGAACTCGACCGGCAAACCCTGCGGCGCGCTCTGCCGCGCCCGCGTCAGCATCGGCTCCGAGACATCGACGCCGAGCACGTGGCCAGCGGGCGCGACCTTGGCCGCCAGCGCGAAGCTCGAGGCGCCGCTGCCACAGCCGACATCGACGACGCGTTGGCCGGCTTTCGGCGCGGCGCGATCGATCAGGAGGTCGAGCACCGGCTGCAGCACGATATCCTGCGCGGCCTGCCGTGTGGCCCAGCGCTGACCGCCCGGCCCGTTCCAATAAGCAATCTGGTCGGCGTTCTGCGGATGGCCAGCGTTCATGCGATCGAAACCTTGTGAGGAACCTTCTGTTGTCTCATGTTTGGGCATGATCTCTTTCGGAAAACAGCTTCGCACTTTTTCCGGATCATGCCCTAGCAGCTCTCACGCGTCGCGGCGCGCAGCATCGGCATCAGCTGATAGGTGAATCCGGCATCCGCCTTGGTGACGGGATCGTTGGCGACGATCTCCTGCGGATCGGCATCGTCAGGCAGTTGCAGCACGCCGAGGCCCCAGACGCCGGAGGGATCGGCGACCGGTCCGAACACCAGCGCCTTGCCGGCCTGCAGCAGTTCGCCGCAATAGGCGACGTGCGCCTGCATGATGGCGGCTTCCTGCGGCGTCATATCCTGAGGAAAGGTCGGGCGCGGTCCGGTCAATTTGCAGACGTAGTATTTCATCGACCTGATCCGCGCTCGGAGCTTTATTTGGTGGCTGCGCTCGTGGGCTTGGCCGGTTTCGGCTTCGCGGCATTCGCCTTGGGCGTGCCCTGCCCGTCGCTGCGCGCGATGCCCCAGGGATCGGTCGGTTTCTGATCCGGCACACCGCTGAGCGCACGCTGATAGGCGCGCTGTTGCCGCGCCTCGTTGGCCGCATCGGCCGGCGACTTCTCGACCTCTTCGCGATAGCGCTGAACGTGATCCGACTGTGCGAATGCGGGTCCGGCAATCATGGTGAGAAGAAAAATCGCGGCGAGTTTGCGCATGCATCAAGTTCCCGGTTAGGCGTACAGAATAGCATCGCTGCAGCGTCGGCATCAAATCTGGGCGCGTGACTTTCGGCACCTTTCGCACCATCGGGTATCGAATGACATTCGGCACGCCAGCGCGGAGCAAGCGCGGTCCCGGCCATCCCCATGAGACTACCCCACGGCCGGGATCGCGCCCTCTCCGCGCGTTCACCGAGAGGCATGCAATGGCCTTACTCCGTAGGGCTCATCAACCAGAGGCGGCTTTGCAGCTCGTGAAACACCGCGCCACCGTCATCCTGCGCGAGCATGTGCAAGCGGAGGCCGAGCTGGTCGGACGAGCCGCGGTTCTCACCGATGGAACCGCAGGGACCGTCGAGGGCGTGTTTCTGGACGAATCTCACGGGTTGCGCATCTCGATCAAGGGCCACATCGGGAAGTGGCCGATCGCGACCATCAGGATGCTGCAACCGTAGGACTGGATCCGAAGGGGGAAGCACGTCCGCACGCGTTTAGGCAGCCAGTCCGCCTGCGCATTTCGAGCCTTGGCGTGACAGCCTTCGCCCTGCGAACCGAACAAGCGGATGAATTCGTGCTCAAAGGCTGGCTTGCCCAGCCGTAGCCCGCAGGGTGAAGGGCTGGTAGGCGGCGAGAGATTCGAACTCCCGACCCTCTCGGTGTAAACGAGATGCTCTAACCAGCTGAGCTAGCCGCCCTTACCTGCGCGCCTCTTTAGCCTCGCCTGCCCCCGAGGCGCAAGGCCGCAACGCCTCAATCCGTCAGCACCAGTCCGTCGGGCGCGCTGGCAATTCCTTGAGATCATTGATCCATGGCGCGGCGGAGCGGCACCAGACCTGGCGTCGCGGGGTCAATTGGCCGCGCTGGCGAATGCTGCCCCAGCGGATGCCCCAGTCGTCGGGCCCGCCGTCCTCGCCGCTCGTGAACAGCGGCGAACCGCAGTCGCCGCAAAAGTGCTGGAAGCGGATTCCGCCGTTATCGCCCCGCTTGCCGTAGACCTTCGGCGCACCTCCGGTCAGCCGCACCTGTTCGGCGTCGCAGATCACCGTGACGCGGTAGGGCGAGCCGGTCAGCGCCTGACAGTCCGTGCAATGGCAGATCGACACCCGTTCGGGATCGATCTCGGCCTGATAAGTGATAGCCCCGCAATGGCATTGCCCGTCGATGTGCATCTGGCGCTCTCCAATTCCGTCAAACAAAGCAGCCGCCGTGAGCGCGGTTCCATTGTCCAGGGCCCTGGCTCTCGGCCCACCTCCTTTAACGGAGCAACGCCGGTATCCCGTACCCGCATTGTTTGGGATACCAAATCGGGATACGAAAGCCGTCTGATCGAGATTCCACGCCCGCCAAGGAGCGGCCAAGGACGGCGCCATGTCGCAGATGCTTCAGATCCATGACCAGCTCCGGGAGATGATCCTGTCGCTCGACCTGGGCCCCGGCGAGCGGCTGACCGAGCGCTGGCTGGAGAGCCGGTTCGAGGGATCGCGCACGCCGATCCGTGCCGCGCTGGTCCGGCTCGAAGGCGAAGAGCTGGTGCGCCGCGACGGCCGCAACTGGATCGTCGCACCGATCGACCTCGGTGAGCTGGAGGCGCTTGCCGAGTTCCGGATTCCGCTGGAGACGACGGCGGTGCGCCTCGCCTGCGCGCGGGCGAGCGCAGCCGATATCGCCGGCGTCGAGGAGATGCTGGATGCCTGCCAGTCCGGCGCGCCGCGCGAGGAATGGCATCGGGTCGGCACCGATTTCCATGTCGAGATCGCGCGGCTCTCCGGCAATCCCTTCATCGTCAAGGCGATCGCCGGCGCCATGACGAGGCTGTCGCGGGCGCGCTGGCTGGAAGTGTGGACCGAGCCGTCGCGCGAGCAGGCCTGGCGCGAGCACCGGCGCATCCTCGGCTTCATCAAGGCCGACGATCCGGAGGCCGCCGCGCGCGAGGCCGCCGACCACATCACCGATACCCGCGATCGCCTGCTGCGTTCGCTGAACGAGGATCGCCGCGGCCTGCGGGCGCGCGGCTTCGCCGTGATCGGGCTGCGCTGACATGAACATCGAAGTCGATCGCGAAGCCCTGCTCGACGCGGGCCCCTGGAAACGCAATTTGATCGTCTGCGTGTTCGGCTCCTTCACGACAATCGTGGGGATGACGCTGCTGCTGCCGTTCCTGCCGCTCTATGTCGAGCAGCTCGGCGTGACCGATCATGCCGCGATCGTGCAATGGTCGGGCGTCGCCTATGGCGCAGCCTTCTTCAGCGCGGCGCTGACGGCGCCGCTGTGGGGACGGCTCGCCGATCGCTACGGCCGCAAGCTGATGCTGATCCGCGCCAGCCTCGGCATGGCCGTCGCGATGTCCCTGATCGGCATGGCGCACAATGTCTATGAGCTGGTTGGCTTGCGGCTGCTGACCGGCCTGCTCGGCGGCTACGCCTCGGGCTCGACCGTGCTGGTCGCGGCGCAGACGCCCAAGGCGCGCTCCGGCTGGGCGATCGGCGTGCTGTCGGCCGGCATCATGGCCGGAAGCCTCGTCGGTCCGTTGATCGGCGGCGTGCTGCCGGGGCTGATCGGCATCCGTGCGACCTTCTTCCTGATCGGCGGCGTCATCTTCTTCACCTTCCTCGGCACGACGTTCCTGATCCGCGAGGACGCGCGCCCGAAGACCGCGAAAGGCGGCAAGGCGCGTGGCGGCTGGTCGCTGGTCCCGGACAAGCGCCCTGTCGTCGCGATGTGGGGAACCGGCCTGCTGCTGATGGTCGCCAACATGTCGATCGAGCCGATCATCACGGTCTATGTCGCGCAACTGGTCGAGGCGCCGCAGGTGACATTCGTCGCCGGCCTCGTGATGTCGGCGGCGGCCTTCGGCAGCCTGCTGTCGTCCTCGCATCTCGGCAAGCTGGCCGATCGGGTCGGCCACTGGCGGATCATCACCATCTGCTTGGCGGTGTCGGCGCTGCTGTTGATCCCGCAGGCCTTCGTGGTCAGCGGCTGGCAGTTGATCCTGCTGCGCTTCCTGATGGGGCTCGCGCTCGGCGGCCTCCTGCCCTGCATCGCGAGCGTGATCCGGCACAACGTGCCTGATGCGGTCACCGGCAGCATGCTCGGCTACTCGATCTCGGCGCAATATGCCGGCCAGGTGATCGGCCCGCTCGCCGGCGGCTTCATCGGCGGCCATATCGGCATGCCCGCGGTGTTCCTCGGCACCAGCGTGCTGATGGCACTCGGCGCGATCGGCAATTTCGTCGTCGAAAGGAAAGAGTAGTTCCGGCGCCGGCGTACCCACGTCGGCAGCTCGATCATTCCGTACCGCAACGACGAAAAAGCCAGTCGGGGTGTCGGAACACGCGCCATTGGTTCGTTCTTTGCTGTGAAGCCAGCAAATGGAGATACCCAATGGCCGACCTGACGCTTACCACCTTCGATTGGGTTCCGGAGATGCCGCGGGGATTTGTGCGCGACCTCCGCGTGCGCTGGGCATTGGAAGAGGCGCGCTTGCCGTATCGCGTTGCAAGCGTGCCGTTTCGCGATCGGAGCCCCGAGCACTTCGCGCACCAGCCGTTCGGTCAGGTGCCGTGGCTGACCGACGGCGACGTCTCGATCTTCGAGAGCGGCGCGATCCTGCTGCATCTCGGCGAGCGCAGCGACGCGCTGCTGCCGACCGATCCGCGCCAGCGCAGCGAGGCTTTGAAATGGCTGTTCGCAGCGCTCAACTCGGTCGAGATGGCGAGCCTGCCCTGGTCGCTCCTGGTGTTCTCGGGCGAGAGCGGCGGCACGTCGGCATGGACACGCTTCGACGGCTTCCTGCAATCCCGGCTTAGGCACATAGAGCCGGTGCTGACGGGTCGCAAATGGCTGGCCGGGCCGTTCTCCGTCGCCGACATTCTCATGGCGGATGTGCTGCGCCTGGTCGACCGCTTCGACGGACTGGCGGAATATCCCGCGTGTCGCGACTACGTCGCGCGTGCCACGGCGCGGCCGGCTTTCGCAAAGGCGCATGCCGATCAGATGGCGCACTTTGCCGCCGCGGACAGAGCCGCAGCCCTACCGACCTGATCGCGAACAGCGAAAACAAAAACGGCGCCCGAAGGCGCCGTTTTCTTATGTCGATCGGAGCTTGCTTCAGTGCGCCGTCAGGCCACCGGACGCCTCATCCGAAGCATCGGGCTTGACGTCGACCTTGCTGGTCTCCTCTTCCCAGACGATCGGTGCGGGCACGCGGACCAGCGCCTTAGCGACAACCTCATCCAGCCGCGAGACCGGAATGATGTCCATGCCGCCCTTGATCGCATCGGAGATCTCCGTGAGATCCTTGGCGTTGTCCTCCGGGATCAGCACCATCTTGATGCCACCGCGGGCGGCAGCCAGGAGCTTCTCCTTCAGACCGCCAATCGGCAGCACGCGACCACGCAGCGTGATCTCGCCGGTCATCGCGACATCGTGGCGGACCGGGATGCCGGTCATGACCGAGATGATCGCGGTGGCCATCGCCACACCGGCGGACGGACCGTCCTTCGGCGTCGCGCCCTCCGGCACGTGAACGTGGATGTCGCGGCGGTCAAACATCGGCGGTTCGATGCCGTAGACGATCGCACGCGAGCGGACGTAGGACGCCGCCGCCGAGATCGACTCCTTCATCACGTCGCGCAGATTGCCCGTGACGGTCATCTTGCCCTTGCCGGGCATCATGACGCCTTCGATGGTGAGCAACTCGCCGCCGACATCGGTCCAGGCCAGACCGGTGACGATACCGACCTGATCCTCGTCGTCGATCTCGCCGAAGCGATACTTCGGAACGCCGAGGAACTCTTCGATGTTCGCCTCGGTGACCTTCACCGACTTCTTCTTGGAGATCATCAGCTCCTTCACCGCCTTGCGGGCGAGTGTGGAGAGCTCACGCTCCAGGTTACGCACGCCCGCTTCGCGGGTGTAGCGCCGGATCATCAGGAGCAAGGCCGCGTCGTCGATCGACCATTCCTTGGAGTCCAGACCGTGCTTGGAGAGCGCGCTCGGGATCAGATGCTTGCGCGCGATCTCGACCTTCTCGTTCTCCGTGTAGCCGGCGATCCGGATGATCTCCATGCGGTCCATCAGCGGGCCGGGAATATTCAGCGTATTCGCGGTCGTGATGAACATCACGTTGGACAGGTCGTAGTCGACCTCCAGGTAGTGGTCGTTGAAGGTCGAGTTCTGCTCGGGGTCCAAGACCTCAAGCAGCGCCGACGACGGATCGCCGCGGAAATCGGCGCCCATCTTGTCGATCTCGTCCAGCAGGAACAGCGGGTTCGACGTTTTCGCCTTGCGCATCGACTGGATGATCTTGCCGGGCATCGAGCCGATATAGGTGCGGCGGTGACCGCGGATCTCGGCCTCGTCACGCACGCCGCCGAGCGATACGCGCACGAATTCGCGCCCCGTGGCCTTCGCGATCGACTTGCCGAGCGAGGTCTTGCCGACGCCGGGAGGCCCGACCAGGCACAGGATCGGTCCGGTCAGCTTGTTGGCGCGCGACTGCACCGCGAGATACTCGACGATGCGGTCCTTGACCTTCTCGAGCCCGTAGTGATCGGAGTCCAGCACCGCCTGCGCGGCCTCGAGGTCCTTCTTGACCTTGGACTTCTTGCCCCACGGGATCGACAGCAGCCAATCCAGATAGTTGCGCACGACGGTCGCTTCCGCGGACATCGGCGACATCTGGCGCAGCTTCTTCAGCTCGTGCTGGGCCTTCTCGCGCGCTTCCTTGGACAGCTTGGTCTTGGAGATCTTCTCCTCCAGATCGGCCAGCTCGTCGCGACCTTCGTCGTCGCCGAGCTCCTTCTGGATCGCCTTCATCTGCTCGTTCAGGTAATACTCGCGCTGGGTCTTCTCCATCTGGCGCTTGACGCGCGAGCGGATGCGCTTCTCGACCTGCAACACCGAGATCTCGCTCTCCATCAGGCCCAGCACCTTCTCCAGGCGCTGCGTGACGGACAACGTCTCCAGGATCGCTTGCCGATCGGCGATCTTGACCGCGAGATGCGAGGCAACGGTATCGCCGAGCTTGGCGAAATCGGTGATCGCCTGAACCACGCCGACGACTTCGGCGGAGATCTTCTTGTTCAGCTTCACATAGCTTTCGAAGTCGGACACGACCGAACGCGCCAGCGCCTCGGCTTCGACCGAGTTGGCGTCCGTGTCGGCGAGCGCGACCGCGGTCGCCTCGTAATATTCGCTGCGGTCGGAATACTTCTCGACGCGCGCGCGCTCGAGACCCTCGACCAGCACCTTCACGGTGCCGTCGGGCAGTTTCAGGAGCTGCAGGACGCTGGCGAGCGTACCAGTCTCGTAAATTGAATCGGGTGCCGGATCGTCATCGGACGCGTTCTTCTGCGTCGCGAGCATGATCAGCGCGTCGTTCTTCATCACCTCTTCGAGCGCGCGGATCGATTTCTCGCGGCCGACGAACAGCGGCACGATCATATGCGGGAAGACGACGATGTCGCGGAGCGGCAGCACCGGATAGGAGTGGCTTTCGCCGTGGACGATCGTTGGCCGGGGTTTTGAGGTCGTCATGGCCTAATCCTTTTGTTGTGCCCCCTTGCACGCAGTCCGCCTGCTTGCGCAACCGCCACAAGGTGCCTTGGTGATGCGGAATGCGAATGCTGTCGGCAGCCGCTTATTCCGCATCGTGAAGCGACGAATCTCAACGGATGAGATCCCTCACCGATAGCATTAGGTGGCTATCAGGCGGGGGGGTGTCAAGTCTCAGAAGTGTCGGGAAATATAGGCTAAACAAGCATTTGCTGCTACGCCGCAGGGGCGCCGCTGCTGCGCCATGGCGGCCGCCGGAGCGTCCGGCAGCCGCGCATTTTTGACGGGTCGAGATGAGCGCCGTTTAGGCGCTCGCGCTGCTCTCGACAGCGCGGTCGGAACGATCCGCGTAGATGTAGAGCGGACGCGCCGTTCCCTCGACGACCTCGCGCGAGATCACGACTTCCTCGACGCCTTCCAGGCCCGGGAGGTCGAACATGGTTTCGAGCAGGATGCTCTCCAGGATCGACCGCAGGCCGCGCGCGCCGGTCTTGCGCTCGATCGCCTTGCGGGCGACCGCGCCAAGCGCCTCGTCGGCGAAGGTCAGCTCGATGTTCTCCATCTCGAACAGCCGCTGGTACTGCTTCACCAGCGCGTTCTTCGGATCCGTCAGGATCTTCTTCAGCGAGGTCTCGTCGAGGTCCTCCAGCGTGGCAACGACGGGCAGACGGCCGACGAATTCCGGGATCAGGCCGTACTTCAGCAGGTCTTCCGGCTCGACGTGACGGAATATCTCGCCGGTGCGGCGATCCTCCGGCGCGAGCACCTGCGCCGCGAAGCCGATCGAGGTCGAACGGCCGCGCGCGGAGATGATCTTCTCGAGGCCCGAGAACGCACCGCCGCAGATGAACAGGATGTTGGTGGTATCCACCTGCAGGAACTCCTGCTGCGGATGCTTGCGGCCGCCCTGCGGCGGGACCGAGGCCACCGTGCCTTCCATGATCTTCAGGAGCGCCTGCTGGACGCCCTCGCCCGACACATCGCGGGTGATCGAGGGATTGTCCGACTTGCGGCTGATCTTGTCGATTTCGTCGATATAGACGATGCCGCGCTGCGCGCGCTCGACATTGTAGTCGGCGGCCTGCAGCAGCTTCAGGATGATGTTCTCGACGTCCTCGCCGACATAGCCGGCTTCGGTCAGCGTCGTCGCATCCGCCATCGTGAAGGGCACGTCGAGGATGCGGGCCAGCGTCTGCGCGAGCAGCGTCTTGCCCGAACCGGTCGGACCGATCAGCAGGATGTTCGACTTCGCCAGTTCGACGTCGTTGTGCTTGGTCTGATGGTTAAGCCGCTTGTAGTGGTTGTGGACGGCGACCGACAGCACCTTCTTGGCATGGCTCTGGCCGATCACGTAGTCGTCCAGGACCTTGCAGATTTCCTTCGGCGTCGGGATGCCGTCGCGCGACTTCACCAGCGAGGACTTGTTCTCCTCGCGAATGATGTCCATGCACAGTTCGACACACTCGTCGCAAATGAAGACAGTCGGTCCGGCAATCAGCTTGCGAACTTCATGCTGGCTCTTGCCGCAGAACGAGCAATATAGCGTGTTCTTGGCGTCGCTCGTGCCGACCTTACTCATTCATTATCTCCGTCCGCCGTTCGATCTCGTTTGCCAGATCGACCCAATCCGGCACACAACCGGGCTGTTGGGTAGATAGAGCAAATTCCGTACCAAAAAAGACCCTACGCAATACTGACCGTGTGGATCACGGTTTATTCGAATCTCCGCGATCATAGCCGATGCATCACAGCCAACCATGCTGGCACCCGACTATCAAGAATTCGCTAATCGGATGGCCGGCTCAACACCGTGACAATACCGTGATTTTCAACGATCGCACGTGGAATACGCGTCGAAATCCACGGAACGTTGCGGGATTACCACGTCAGTATATGAGCACGAAACCGGAACTTTCCGCCCGCGCGCATGCACCCGCGGGCCGGTCACCACCCTGCTTTTGCCGGTTATGTGAGGCGTCAATGTGGAGATCACACCGACGCCTCGAGATACCTGCCCAGATCAGGCGGCCTTCGCGGCGGCCGGATCGTCCGGACGCTTGTCGATGACCTTGTCGACGAGGCCGAACGCCTTGGCGTCCTCGGCGGTAAGGAACTTGTCGCGCTCCAGCGCGTCCTCGATCGCCTTGTAGGTCTGGCCGGTATGCTTCACGTAGATTTCGTTGAGGCGCTTCTTGAGATTCAGTATCTCCTGCGCGTGCAGCATGATGTCGGTGGCCTGGCCCTGGAAGCCGCCGGAGGGCTGGTGCACCATGATGCGGGAATTCGGCAGCGTAAAGCGCATGTCCTTCTCGCCGGCAGCCAGCAGCAGCGAGCCCATCGAGGCCGCCTGCCCCGTGCACAGCGTCGATACCGGCGGACGGATGAACTGCATCGTGTCGTAGATCGCGAGGCCCGACGTCACCACGCCACCCGGCGAGTTGATGTACATCGAGATTTCCTTCTTCGGATTCTCGGCCTCGAGGAACAGCAGCTGCGCGACGATCAGCGTCGACATGCCGTCTTCCACCGGACCTGTGACGAAGATGATGCGCTCTTTCAAAAGGCGCGAGAAAATGTCGTAGGCGCGTTCGCCGCGATTGGTCTGCTCGACGACCATCGGCACGAGGTTCATGTAGGTTTCAACGGGATCGCGCATGAAAGAACCCAAGGGTTAGGGGTGATGCAGAACTTTGCTCAAGACTACTTGGCTCAAGACTACTGCCTCAAGGCTTAACCCAGATATGGGCCAATTTCCGGCCGACAAGGCCGTCAACTCGCCGCACTAGCCACCTGGGCAGGTCGCAGAAGTTCAAGCTGATTCGCGTCTTCGCGCCTAGCGAAGGGGACCCTCGCCAGGCGCGCTTTCGCGGTTCATCATTAACGCGAGGTGCCGAAATTAAGCGGCAGTTTTCTCGGCGTCTTCATCCTTGAACAGCTCCTCCTTGGTGACCTTCTTCTCGGTCACGCTGGCGAGCTCCAGGACGAAGTCGACGACCTTGTCCTCGTAGATCGGGGCGCGGAGCTGGGCCAGCGCCTGGGCGTTGCTGCGGTAGTAGTCCCAGACTTCCTTTTCGCGGCCGGGCATCTGGCGTGCACGCTCGATCACGGCGCGCGACACCTCGTCGTCGGTCACGGTGATCTTGTTCTTCTCGCCGATCTCCGACAGCACGAGGCCGAGGCGGACGCGGCGGTCGGCGATCTTGTGGTACTCCTCCTTTGCCGCTTCCTCGGTGGTGTTCTCGTCGGCGAAGGTCTTGCCGGACGAGTCCATCTCGGCCTTGATCGAGTTCCACATCAGGTTGAACTCTTCGGCGACAAGCGACGGCGGCGCCTCGAATTTGTGGCTCTCGTCGAGCCGGTCGAGCAGCGCGCGCTTGACCTTCTGACGGGTGGCGCCGGCGAACTCGGCCGTCAGGCGCTCGCGGGCGGCTTCCTTCAGCTTGTCGAGCGACTCCAGGCCAAGCGTCTTGGCGAACTCGTCGTCGATCGTGGTCTCACCGGGCGCCTCGATCAGCGTCGCGGTGGTCTCGAACTCGGCCGGCTGGCCGGCGAGCTTCTCGTTCAGATAGTTCTTCGGGAACGAGACCTTCAGCGTGCGGGTCTCATTGGTGCCGATGCCGATCAGCTGCTCCTCGAAGCCCGGGATGAACTGGCCGGCGCCGATCACGACCTGGATGCCCTCGCCGGTGCCGCCCTCGAACGCTTCACCGTTGATGGTGCCCTTGAAGCTGATGGTGACGCGGTCGCCCTTCTCCGCCGCACCTTCGGCCTTGGCATTGTACGGGCGGCTGCCTTCGGCGATCCGCTTGATGGCATCGTCGACATCGGCGTCGGAGACTTCGACCACCGGCTTCTCGACCGAGAACGACTTGAAATCGGCGAGCTGGATCGGCGGCACGACCTCGATCGCGACGGTGTAGGTCAGGTCGGTCTTGCCCGACAGCAATTCCTCGACCTGGTCCTTCTCGGTCGGCATCGTGATCTTCGGCTCGCCGGCGAGGCGGAAGCCGCGATCCTCGAAGATCTGCCGGTTGGTATCGCTGATGGTCTGGTCGATGGTCTCGGCCATCACCGACCGGCCGTAGATCTTCTTCAGATGCGCCACCGGCACCTTGCCGGGACGGAAGCCGTTGAGACGGACCTTGTCCTTGAGGTCGACCAGCTTGGCGTCGGCCTTGGCATCGAGATCGGATGCCGGGACGCTGATCTTGAATTCGTGCTTCAATCCCTCGTTGAGGGTCTCGGTGACCTGCATGGTATCAATCTTCTTCCGCTTTTGCCGCGGCCCGAGCGGCCGTGGCAGTGTTCAATCTGTTCGACGATGGACCTTGCGGCCTAACGTCTGTGGGTTCGGCGAACCCTCACCCCGTCGGGGCCAAAGGTTCTCCAAGAATTCGTCATGCAAACGCTGTAAGCGCTTGGTGCGGGCGGAGGGACTCGAACCCCCACAACTTTCGTCACTGGAACCTAAATCCAGCGCGTCTACCAGTTCCGCCACGCCCGCGCGAAAAGCATCCCAGTCCGGCCGCGATGCCGCGGGCGGCCGGGCTTATAACATGCGCCCACCGGTTCGCAGCAAAAAAATGGCCGCTGTTGAGCCCGCCCTGCGACCGATCGCGACTGGACAGGTACACTTGAAAATGGTCCGCATCGGCCGGATGACAAGTCCTCCCGCAAGTCCCGAATTTTCACTCACCCGGCGCAGCCTGATCGCCGCCCTTGGGGCCGCGGCGCTTTGCCCCGCTCTGCCGGCCACCGGCGCGGCACAGGGCCGGATCGCGGTCGCGCTCCAGGCCAAACCCGACCGGATCTCGCTTCGTCCGGGCAACGGACCGGGTCGTGGCGGACCGGAGATACCGGTCTGGTCACTCGGCAGCGGCGACCTCCGCTTCAAGCGCGGCGAGATCCTTGACGTCACCTTTGGCAATGACCTGCCGGTCGCGGCCGCGCTGGATTGCCGCGGGCTCGACGGCGTCGCGGCGGCGGAGCCGCTGGCCTCCCGGGCGCTGCTTGCCGCCGGGGGAAAGGATAGCTTCCAGCTGCCGCTTCGGCATGCCGGCACCTTCCTGTGCGAGCCGCTGATCGGCGATGGCGGCACCGCACCGGCACGGCCGCGACCGCTGATCGTGACCGGCACCTCGCCGGTCGCGATCGATCGCGACGAGGTCTTGCTGATCGAGGAGTGGCGCCTGCGGCCGGACGGAAGCGCAATCCCGGCCGGCAATGATCCAAAAGATTCGACGCGAATTCATACGATTAACGGCAAAACCTCATACGATATCTCGGCACCGGCCAATGCCCGGCTCAGACTCCGCTTTATCAACGGCAGCCAACGCAGCGTGCTGGCGGTCAAGCTGGAGAACCTTGACGTCCGAGTGATGGCCATCGACGGCCAGCCGGCCGAACCGTTTCCGGCCCGCAACGGTGCGCTGGTACTGGCTCCCGGCGGCCGCACCGATGTGTTCGTCGACGCGGCCGGACCGGCCGGAACCAGCTTCGCGATCCTGCTGCACGACGGCACGCTGGCCCGCCCGGTCGGCAAGCTGGCCGTCTCGAACGACCCGCCGGTCCGCCCGGCGCCGTTCCCGCCGGCTCCACCGCTGCCCGGCAACGACATGCCAGCCCAGCTCGATCTCAAGAGCGCCGCAAGGTTCGAGCTAACCCTCGGCACGCCGACCGAATGGTTCCGCCCGGCGGACTTCAAGCCATCGGCCGCGCCGGCCTTTCAGGCCAAAGCCGGCCGGCCGGCCGTGCTGGCGCTGACCAATCGCGGCCCGGTCGCCAGCGTCTTTCATCTGCACGGCCATCATTTTCGTCTGCTCGATCGGCTCGACGACGGCTGGAAGCCGTTCTGGCTCGACACGCTTGCGGTCGAACCGGGCCAGACCCAGCGCATCGCCTTCCTCGCCGAATATCCGGGCCGCTATCTGATCGAGCAGGTCGCGACCGACTGGGCCGCGCCGCGGCTCGTCCGATGGTACAGTGTCCAATAACAAAAAGAGGAAACGTCCATGAGCCAGACAGTTGCAGCGATCCGCGGAGTTCGTGCGCGAAGCGTCGTGGTGCCGCTCAAGCGCCCTGTGAAGAACGCCTTCGGCGTGATCGATTCCGGCCCGCTGGTTCTGATCGATGTCGAGACCGACCAAGGCGTTACCGGCCGCACCTACATCTTCGCCTACAGCAAGCTCACGCTTAAACCTCTTGCCTATCTGATCGAGGAGATCGGCCGCGAACTCATCGGCAAGCCGGTCGCGCCGTTCGACCTGATGAAGGCAATGGACGCCAAGTTTCGGCTGCTCGGCTGGCAGGGCCTGGTCGGCATGGCGGTATCCGGTCTCGACATGGCGTATTGGGATGTAGTCGGCCAGCTCGCCGGCCGGCCGCTGGTCGAACTGCTCGGTGGCTCGGCGAAGCCGATCAAGGCCTATGACAGCTATGGCGTGGTCGATCCCGTCGCCGACGAGCGCGCGCTGCGGCGCTCGCTCGACCAGGGCTTTCGCGGCATCAAGATCAAGGGCGGCGACGGAGATGCCGCCAATGACGAGCGCGTCGTGAAGGGCGTGCGCACCCTGCTCGGTCCCGACATCGCGTTGATGATCGACTTCAACCAGTCGCTCGATCCGGCGGAGGCGACCCGCCGCATCGCCCGCCTTGCGCCCTACGATCTGCACTGGATCGAGGAGCCGGTGCCGCAGGAGAGCCTGTCCGGCCACGCAAAAGTCCGCGAGACCTCACCGACGCCGATCCAGGCCGGCGAGAACTGGTGGTTTCCGCGCGGCTTCGCCGAAGCGATCGCCGCCGGCGCATCGGACTTCATCATGCCCGACGTCATGAAGGTCGGCGGCGTCACCGGCTGGATGCAGGTCGCAGGACAAGCCGACGCCGCATCGATTCCGATGTCGAGCCATTTGTTCGCGGAGGTCAGCGCGCATCTGCTCGCGGTGACGCCGACCGCGCACTGGCTCGAATTCCTCGACTTCGCCGGCTCCATCCTCACAAGGCCCGCCGAGATCGTCGACGGCGCGGTGACCGCCAAGGGTCCCGGGCTCGGCATCGAGTGGAACGAGCCGGCGGTGGCGAAGTATCTCATGAGCTAGCCGCGGACAGTAGGATGGGTGGAGCGCAGCGATACCCATCATCTGGCCGCGCGGAGATGATTGATGGGCTTCGCTCCACCCATCCTACATGGCCGTTGTTGCGATCGATCGCAGCTTCACCTTTGCCGTGCGTTCATGTAGGTCAACCGGATATCGGAGCGCCCAATGTCGACCAACAACAAGCTGACGCTCAAATTCCGTTGTCCGACGGAGCTTGACGGACTGATACCGGCCCCCATACCGGCGGCGCAGGGCGTTCCCGACTGGCTCAAGTCCATGCCGGCGACGGCCTTCTCTTCGATCAACCTGCACGACGAGGACACCATCAAGCGCTGCCCGCCGTTCGTGGATGCGATGACCTGCGGGTTCTTGCTGCCGCTGGTTTGCGATCTCAAGGTCGAGGCCGGCGAAATCACCTGGGACCAGGACCTGCCGCCGGGAGGCACGCCGGAATTTCCACGCTCACCGATCGGCTTCCACGACCCGGGTCAGGTCACCGGCACTCCGCTGTTTGAAGAGGGCCGCTTCTTTCTCAAATTCCACAATTTGTGGACCGTCGAAGCCCCGGAAGGCTACGCGATCTACTTCACCCATCCCGTCAACCGCTTCGACCTGCCATTCACCACACTCAGCGGCCTGGTCAATTCCGACCTCTATGCCGACAATTGGGTGCACTTTCCGGCGTACTGGCACGACAGGAACTTCCGAGGCGTGCTCCCCAAGGGGACTCCGATCGCGCAATGTATTCCCGTCAAGCGAGACGACTGGACCGCGCAGGCATCGCCGTTTACCGCCGAAGACGCCAAGCGGGTCGGCGAACTCCGCACCGAGCTCAGACGGCAGCCGAACCTCTACCGGAGAAACTTCAGGGCGTAAGGCGAGGCGGAATGCCGTCTGCCGCGCTCAATCTCACTCCCCGCCGAGGAACTTCGCAGCGGTGCTCTGGGAGAAGAAGAAGCGGCCATGAGATCCCGAGGCCATGACGAATGCCGCGCGTCCAAACAGCTGGGGCTGACCGCGTATCACCGAGCGCAGCGCCGCCTCGGCAGCATCGCGCTCACCCTGCTCGAAAAGGCAGGTGGCGAGGTGGGCGCGAGTCGAGCGATCATCCGGGTATTGCGCGAGCACGCGGCGGAACGCATCCGCGGCTGCGGCGTAGTCGCCAACGAGGATCAGGACCCGCCCGAGCTGGTTGAGAACGTCGGGGCGTCCCGGCGCAGCATCACGTGCCGCCGTCAGGACGCTTGCAGCCCGCGCGATGTCATTGGTCTCCTGCAACAAGCGCCCGAGATCGAGCTTCAGGTCGACGCTCTCAGGGGCGAGCGCGAGACCGGCCTCGATCGTGCTGATCGCCTCGTCGTGTTGACCGGCCTTGGCAAGCTGCCCGGCGAGTTCCTGAAAGGACGGAAAATATGGCGGGCGGCGTGCCGCCGTGCGCCGAAGCTGTGCGATGCCGTCGGTGACGCGGCCGGCGCCGCACAGCAACGCGCCAAGCAAGGTCTCGACCTCGCTATCCTCGCCGCGGCGCGCGACCCGCTCCAGCGGTGCGATCGCCTCGCCGCCCCGCTTCTGCCCCATCAGCGCATGCGCCAGCAGAAGCGCGGCATGCCTGTCGGTACGGTTCGATTTCAGGATGTTGGTGGCGATCTGCTCCGCCTGCGCAAACTGCTGCGCCCGCAACGCCATCGCGCCTTGTTGCAGCGCCTGAGCGAGGAAATTGTTCTGCGTGGCACTCACGAGCGGGATTCACGGGATGCAAGGGAACCTCATGGGGCTTTAGCCCGCCTCCTTCCACGCGTCCACCAAAAGTCTCGTGCAAGCGGAACTTCAGCACCGACGAGCCGTCCCGCCCGCTCAGCCGGCAGCGGAAGGATCGGATCTAGGCGGGACAAGGGTAATGCCGACCTTGTATGATGCAGTGATCGGCGTGCCGCCGAACGAACCTGACTCATCTGACTCAGATCGGAGAACCGGAATGGCACAGTGCATCGTTATCGTTCAATTCGACCTTCCGAAGCGAACCGAAGAACAGGCCATCAGGGGTGGCATGGGCAGCGCTCCCACCTATCGAAAGCTCGCGACAAAGGGGCTGATCCGTAAAGACTACCTCAACGGCGAGGCCGGCACGGGCGGCGTTTACCTGTGGGAGAGCCGGGAAGCCGCCGAGGCATGGTTTACCGAGGCCAAGATCGCCGAGCTGACTGAGCGGTTCGGAGCCCGGCCGCGGCTGACCTGGTACGACACGCATGTCACTGTCGACAATCTCACGGGCGAGACGCGAGTGAATCAAACCGCGCTGATTTCCGCCGCGGAATGAAATCGACCTGAGTGATTGTTGAACGCCCGCATCTGGGTGCACTGCGGGCGTCAACGCGGCTATTTTCCGACCGGGGCCTCTGCCCGACGCCTAATCCCCGCCGCCGGCGATCCTGCCAGTGCTCGGTTGCAGCGTGCTGTGCGCCTGCGCAGGCGAAGCTTCGCCGTCCATCGCCTCCGGCCGCAACGCCTCCAGCGGACGCTTGCGGGTCTCGATGCCGAGCACCGCAACCGCGATCGCCTGCACCACCAGGAGCCCGGCCACCACAGAGACGACGCCGGTGACGCCGAACCTTGTGAACAGCTCGACCACGATGAACGGCGTCACGATCGACATCAGGCGACCGGCCGTGTTGCAGATGCCGGATCCGCGCATCCTGAGCTCGGTCGGGAACAGTTCGGGGATGTAGAGTCCCCAGGCCAGCGCCAGCATCACCGCCACCGTGAACACGAGCAGGAAGCCGATCAGGACGAAGGCGACCGGGTTGATGAACATCGGATAGATCAGCCCGAGCCCGGCCGCGGCGAGCGACAGCACGATCAGCGACGGCTTGCGGTCGATCTTCTCACCGATCCACATGCCCGACAGCGTGCCGAGCGGGCTGCCGAGCGTCATCAGCATGGTGTAGCCGAGCGATGACGACAGGTTGATGCCCTGCTTGACGAAGAAGGTCGGGATCCAGGCGATGAAGCCGTAGACTGCGGTGTTGAGCCCGATCAGGATCAGGCAGCCGACGATGGTCCGCGCGATCAACGCGCGCGAGAACAGGCGCGTGAAGCGAACGTCCGGCTGCACCGGGGCCGGCTGATAGGCCGGGGTCGGCAGGGTCCTGCCCTTGCCGACCTCCTGCTCGATCGCCGCCAGCACCGCCTCCGCCTCGGCGCTCTTGCCCTGCGTCTCGAGCCAGCGTGGCGATTCCGGCAGCGAGCGCCGCAGGAACCAGACGATCATCGCGCCGATGCCGCACAGCGCGAACATCCAGCGCCAGCCGAGATGCGGAATGACGACCCAGCCGACCAGCGTCGCGACGAACAGCGCACCATTGGTGCAGGTCGCGAGCGCCGCGCCCCAGCGGCCGCGCTGCTGCGGCGGGATGAATTCGCTGAGCACGACATAGCCGACGACGATCTCGGCGCCGAGCCCGAGGCCCATCACGAAGCGGGCCCCGATCAGCCAGTTCATCGACGGCGCGAGCGTTGCCGCCAGCGCGCTGAGGCCGAAGATCAGGAGGTTGGCCTGGTAGGCGAACTTGCGGCCGAAGCGGTCGCCGGCGATGCCCGCCAGCCAGGCACCGATCAGCATCCCGACAAAGGTCGCCGAGATGAAGCGTGCATTCTGGGCGAGGTCCGAATAGCCGGACTGAACCAGCGCGCCGAGAATGCTGCCGGCGAGGAAGATCTCGAAGCCGTCGACGAACAGTCCGGCTCCGATCAGCGCGAATATCCGGTAGTGAAATCCGGCGATCGGCAATCTGTCGAGCCGGCCCCCCGCGTTAACGCCCTTGGTCACTTCAGCCTCCCTGATTTTGATTTTGTTTTGATCGTTGTCTGCGCCGGCGTTCTGGTCCGGCATCATCCGGTCGAGACGCGCGCTTCCTCGTCGGCCACGCCGGCATGCGCGGCCAGCGGCCGCGGCAGGCCGAGATTCTCGCGCAACGTGCCGCCCTTATAGTCGCGCTGGAACAGGCCGCGGCGTTGCAGCTCGGGCACCACGAGGCGCACGAAGTCCTGGTAGGTGCCGGGCACATGGGTGGCCGCCACGACAAAGCCGTCGCAGCCGCCTTCGCAGAACCAGCGCTCCATCTGATCGGCGACCGCCTTGGGCGAGCCGACGAAGGTTGGTAGTTCAGCGAGCGTCCCGCGCCCGCTGAACTGCACGAAGTCCCGCGGCGTCGGATTGGGCTTGCCGCTGAGATTCATCACGCGGTCGCGGATCGCCTGCAATCCGCTGATCGAAGCCAGCTCGTCCGACGTGAACGGCTCGTCCATCGGCTTGGCCGCGAAATCGTAGTTCAGCACCTCCGACAACAGCGTCAGCGCATCGATCGGCTTGGCGAGCCGGTTGATCGCGGCGAACTTGTCCTCGGCCTCGGCCTGGGTCTCGGCGACGATCGGATAGACCGCCGGCGCGATGCTGATGTCCCTGCCCGTCTTGGCCAGCGTTCCCTTGAGGTCGGCATACTGCTTCTTCGCGATGTCGAGATTGGGATAGATCACGAAGATCAATTCGCCCCAACGCGCCGCAAAGGTCTTGCCGCGGCCGCTCTGGCCAGCCTGAATGATCACCGGATGGCCCTGCGGCGAGCGCGGCACCGTAAACGGGCCGCGCGAGCGGAAGAACTGGCCGTGATGGTCGAGCCGGTGCACCTTGGCCGGGTCGGCGAACAGCCCGCTCTCGCGATCGAAGCTGACCGCGCCGTCCTCCCAGCTGTTCCAGTGGCCGAGCACGACCTCCATGAACTCGTCGGCGCGGTCATAGCGCAGATCGTGGCTGAGATGCTGCGAGGCACCGAAATTCGCAGCCTCGGAGTCGTTCAGCGAGGTCACCACGTTCCAGGCGGCGCGGCCGTTCAGCAGCAGATCCATCGTCGCGAACACGCGCGCGACGTGGAACGGCTCGTAATAGGTGGTCGAATAGGTCACGCCGATGCCGAGCCGCTCGGTCGCCAATCCCATCGTGAGCGCGACCGAGACCGGATCGAGCTTCGCCGCGCGCACGCCGTGGCGGATGGTCTCGCGAAAATCGTCACCGAAGCGATCGGGGATCGCGAGCCGGTCGTCGAAGAAGGCGAGATGGAACTTGCCGTGCTCCAGCGTGCGCCCGATTTCCTGATAGTAGTCGCGCGAGAACCAGTTTGGCTTCGAGTCCGGATGACGCCAGGAGGCGGGATAGTTCGAGCAATTCTGGGCCTGCAGGAAGCCGATCAATTTCATCTGCCTGGTCATGGCGTGGTTCCTTCGTGGCCGCCGGAGAATTGGTTCATGTCAGATCACCCCGTCGTTGCGCAGCGCGGCGAGCGCCGCCGCGGTTGCGCCGGCAAGCGAGGTCAGGACCTCGTCGGTGTGCGCGCCGAGCGCGACGCCGGCATGCCTGAACCGCGGCGGCGTGCGCGACATTTTTGGGATCGCACTCGGCACCGCGATCAGGCCGGCGCGCGACGGCACCTCGGCGATGTTGCCGCGCGCGCGGTACTGCGGGTCGGCGAAGATGTCACTGATGCTGTAGATCGGCCCGCAGGGCACGTCGTAGCGCTCGCACTCGGCAAGCGCCGTCTCCAGCGGCATGGAGCCGATCCAGTCGGCGACCATCCCGTTGACCTCCTCGCGCCGCGCCAGGCGGCCGGCCATGGCCGCATAGCGCGGGTCGGTCGCGAGTTCAGGGCGCTGCATCGCCTGCGCCAGGCGCTCGAACATCTTGTCGCTCGAACAGGCCAGCGCCACCCATTTGCCGTCGGCGGTCTGGTAATGGCTGTGCGGCACGACATTGACGGTGTCGGCGCCGAGGCGTTCGCGGACGAAGCCGGTCTTGGCGAACACGGTCGCCATTTCGTCAAGCAGCCGAAACACCGATTCATAGAGACCGATATCGACCACCTGCCCGTGTCCGGTGGCTTCGGCATGGCGCAGCGCCAGCAGCACGCCGAGCGCGCCCCATAGCCCCGAAATGTAATCGGCGAGCGAGGTCGATCCCGGCATCACCGGTTGGCGCCCCGCCTCGCCGGCAAGATAAGCGAGCCCGCTGAAGCCGTGCGCGATCCGGGCAAAGCCGGGCTTGTCGCGCAACGGGCCGTCCTGCCCATAGGCGCTGATGCGCAGCATCACGAGTTTTGGGTTGATCTCGCGCAGCGCCTCGAAGCCGAGCCCCCATTTCTCCAGCGTGCCCGGCCGGAAGTTCTCCAGCACCACGTCGGATTGGCGGACCAGCTCGCGAAACAGCGCAGCGCCACGCTCGCTGCGCAGATCGAGCGTCACCGACTTCTTGTTGCGGGCTTCGCTGAGCCAGACATAGGTGTCGCCGCAGTCGCTCGGGGTGCCGAACCGGCGCAAGGGATCGCCCGTGCCCGGCTGCTCGATCTTGATCACCTCGGCGCCGAAATCCGACAGCACCGTGCCGCAGAACGGCGCCGCCACGAAGGTCGCGATGTCGAGCACGCGAATTCCGGCCAGCGGTGGCTCATGCGACATCGCGCGCTCCTGCCCTGCCCGCCGACAGAATTGCGTCATGGCGGTCGATGATCGCCTGCGCGCGCTTGAGCACCGCAAGATCGATCAGCACGCCGTCCTGTCCGAAGGCGCCGTCGCCGCCAGCGCTGGCGGACTGAATTTTCGCCGTGATCTCGCGCGCCCAGCCGATCTCGCGTGCGGTCGGCGAGAACACCTCGTTGGCGCTCTCGAGTTGCGACGGATGGATCGCCCATTTGCCCTCGAAGCCGAGCACGGCCGCCCGCGCCGCACTGGCGCGAAAACCTGCGGCATCGCCGAAATTGGCATAGGGGCCGTCGATGGCACGCAGGCCGTGGGCGCGGCAGGCATTGGCGATCCGGGCGAGAGCGAAGTGCCACTGGTCGTTCCAGTGCATGCGGCGCGCGCCGTCCTCGCCGGCATCGGTGAGCACGGCATAGCGCGGATCGGAGGCGCCGATGATCTCGCCGCAGGTGCGCAGATCGATCGAGTAATCGCCGATGCCGAAGATGACCGCTTCCAGCCGCTCCGACGCCTGCACGATGTCCTCGACATTGGCGAGCCCAAGCGTGGTCTCGATCAGGATCTCGATGCCCAGCGGCCTTGTGCGCGGGAACTCGCGCTCGAGCCCCGTCAGCAGCGCATCGACGAACTGGACGTCGAACGCGGTGCCGACCTTCGGCACCATGACGAGGTCGAGGCGCGGCGCGCGGCTGACGATCTCGATGATGTCGCGATGCGCCCATTCGGTGTCGAGCCCGTTGATCCGCACCGCCAGCGTCTTGTTGCCCCAGTCGATCCGGTTCAGCGCCTCGATTGCGATCTCGCGCGCCTCGGGTTTTCGCGGCGGCGCAACCGCGTCCTCCAGATCGAGGAAGATGAAATCGGCGGCGCTACTTGCTGCGCGTTCGAAGAAATGGGTCGAGGTCGCGGGAACCGCGAGTTCGGAACGCTGGACGCGGCGCGTGCGCGGCTTGGTGACGGTGAAGGACATCGGAGCATCTTTTCTGCATCGCGCCGCAGGATCGTCTCCCACGGCCAACACAGTCATGCTAGATGTCCGACACTGATCTTTCTAACGAGATTATCTTAAGAACTGTTCGGTTCTTCGGGACAATCCCCCTGCAGGGCAAAACGATGTCGCAGATCAATTTCAAGCTGCTGCACATGTTCATCGCGGTCGCCGAGAACAAGAGCTTTCGCCAGGCCTCCGAGCAGCTCAACCGCTCGCAATCCGCGGTCAGCATGCAGATCAAGCTGCTGGAGGACCAGGTCGGCGCCGCCCTGTTTCATCGCACCACGCGGCGCGTCGAGCTGACCGCTGAGGGCCTGCAATTGCTGACGCATGCGCGGCGCGCGCTCGGCGAATGGGAGAACGGCCTGCGCGAGATCCGCGAGGTCATCGACATCCAGCGCGGCACGCTGTCGCTGGCCTGCGTCCCGACCATCGCCGCGACCATCCTGCCGCAGGCGCTGCATGCCTTCCAGGCGAGCTATCCCGGCATCAACATCAATCTGCGCGAGCTTGCCGCCGAGGACATGCTGGACTGCCTGCGCCGCCGCGAGGCCGATTTCGGCATCGGGCCGGAGATGGACGGCTCGACCGAGTTTCAGTTTGCGCCGCTATTCAACGACCCTATCTATGCGCTGGCGACGAGAGCGTTTCCGTTTCGCAAGCGCAGCGCGGTCGACCTTACCGAACTGTCCGGCTATCCGATCCTGCTCAACTCAAAATCGGCGGCGCTGCGCTCGATGCTGGAGCGCGCGCTCGCCACACGCAATCTGCAGATGAAGATCAAGTTCGAGGTCGAGCACAGCTACACGCTGGCCGCGCTGGCCGGCGCAGGCCTCGGCGTCGGCATCCTGCCCAAGGTCGCGTTGCCGCGGCCGATCAGGAAGACGATGCAGGCGCTGCCGATCGTCAATCCTGTGCTGGAGCGCACGGTCTGCATCGTCTCGCTGCGCGGACAATCGTTCTCGCCGGCCGCCGGCGCGCTGACATCAGTGATTCACAAATTCCTCAAGCCGCGCCCTTAGGTCCGCCGGGCCAGCCCGCAGAACGCGCCACCAAAATAGATCAGCGGGGTCTCCCCCTCACGCAGATGCATCGCGCGGACCGCGCCGACGAAGATCGAATGCGTGTCGTGCGCATGCTCGTCGATCAGCTCGCAGTCGAGGCCGATCAGCGCATCCCGCAGGATCGGCGCGCCCGTGGCAAGCGACAGCCAGCCGTCGGCGTCGGAAAAGCGATCGTCCCGCTCGATGCCGCGGCGGCCGGCGAACACATTGGCGAGCTCCACCTGGTCGGCGTGCAGCATGTTGACGCCAAAGGCTGCAGTGCGCCGGATCAGGCCATGCGCGCTCGCCGAGCGGTTGACGCAGGCGATCAGCCGCGGCGGCGTGTCCGACAGCGAACAGACCGACGTCGCCGTCATCCCCGTCTTGTCGCCCGGCCCGCCCGCCGACAGGATCGTCACCGCGCCGGCGTGGTGGCGCATCGCTGCGCGATAGGACGCGGGGTCGACGCTCCTGTGAGCCGGAGCGGCGGTCCGTGCGGCGGTCGAAAGCAGGCTGGTCGGTGCGTTCATCTGACTGTTCCGGGCGAGAGACGACGGTTTTGAATCGTATAGGCCAGCCCGACCGATCGCAGAAACGCAAATATCTAACCAGTTGTTCAGATCATCCGATCAATGCCGTCGGGCGTGTGCAGGCCGGCGGGCCACGGCAGTGCCTGATCGAATGCCGCGCGATGCGCGCGCGCGGCGGCATTCATGTCGGCCAGCACGAGCCGCCTAATACTCGATCCCGAACTCGTCATAGAGACGGCGGAACACGGCGGGCAGCACTTCGGTGAGATCTTCCGCGATCAGGCCCGGGCCCGCCTCGCTCGCGCTCTCGCCGTGCATCCAGACGCCGATGCTGGCCGCCTCGAAGGCCGCGACGCCCTGCGCCAGGAAACCGGCGATGATGCCCGACAGCACGTCGCCGGCACCGGCGGTGGCGAGCCACGGCGGCGCGTTGGCGGCGACGGTGGCGCGGCCGTCGGGAGACGCGATCACCGTGTCGGCGCCTTTCAGCAGCACCACCGCGCCGGAGCGCTCGGCCGCCGCGCGCACGCGCTCGAGCTTGGAACGGCCGGGATGCTTGTTGGAAATATCGCTGAACAGCCGCGGAAACTCGCCCTCATGCGGCGTCAGCACCACCTGCTGACCGTCGCTTGCCTTGATCGCCTCAAACAGCCGGTCCGGCGCGCCGGCAAAGCTGGTCAGCGCGTCGGCGTCAAGCACCAGATGCCGCTGCGCCGACAGCGCGGTGTGGACGAAGTCGCGGGTGCGCGCGCTGACCCCGGCGCCCGGACCGATCACGCAGGCATTGAGGCGCTTGTCGCCAAGCAGCTCGGCGAACTGGATCGGGTTGTCGACCGCGCGAACCATCACCGCGGTCAGCGCCGCGGCATTGACGGCAAGCGCATCACGCGGCGAGGCCAGCGTCACGAGGCCGGCGCCGGCGCGCAGTGCCGCGCGCGCGGCAAGCCGCGCCGCTCCGGTCGAGGCGAGATCGCCCGACACCACGACGGCATGCCCCCGCGCGTATTTGTGGCCGTCGATCCGCGGCACCGGGAACGACCAGCGCCAGGCCTCGGGCGCATTCTCCGCGGTCAGCGGCTTGATCTCGTCGAGCACCTGCGCGGCGATGCCGATGTCGGCGACGCGCACCCGGCCGCAATGCATCCGGCCCGGCAGCAACAGATGCGCGGGCTTCTTGCGGAAGAAGGTGACGGTCTCGGTCGCCTGCACGGCCGCGCCCATCACGGCGCCCGACGTGCCGTTGATGCCGCTCGGCAGGTCGACCGCCAGCACCGGCGTACCGTTGGCGTTGACGGCCGCGATCATCTCCAGGGGATCGCCCTTCACCGGCCGGTTGAGGCCGGCGCCGAACAGCGCGTCGATGATCAGCGCCGGCTTGCCGAGCGCCTGCGGATTGAACGGCAGCACCGGATATTTCCAGCCCTTCGCCGCCAGCGCCGCGTCGCCCTGCAGGCTGTCGCGCTCGCAGAGCAGGATCACCGAGACCTCGCGGCCGCGCGCGGCGAGCTCGGCGGCGGCGACAAAGCCGTCGCCGCCATTGTTGCCGCGGCCCGCGACCACCACGATCGGCCCCTCCTCGACGAGGTCCATCGCGGCTTCCGCGACGGCCTGGCCGGCGCTCATCATCAGCGCGAAGCCCGGCGTTCCGGCTGCGATGGTCAGCCGGTCGGCGCGTTCCATCTCGGTCGTCGTCAGAACGTCCATGCCGAATCCTCAATCGCTTCGCCTTTTCGAGAGGCAATTTCTGTGACGTTCGCGGGGTTTCTACTGGCCGACTGCATACGGATTGATCTATTTGCCTATTTGTTAGGCTTGGATATCATAGCCCATGTGGTTCGATATCAGCCGATTGCCTGTTAAAAGGCTGATAACATTCCGAAATCGGGGACCTTAACAACTTGGCATAGACCCTGCTTTTGAGGAAGCCGCGCGCGAGGCCGCTTCATGCGACCATTGCGCGTGTTTCCGGCCACCGGCCGGAAGGCTTAAGACCAACCAGACTGCGCCCCACGCGCATCGAACTCGACCCTGCAATCTGCAATGCCCGGGAGGCGCTCAGTGAAGAAGATTGAAGCCATCATCAAGCCCTTCAAGCTCGACGAGGTGAAAGAAGCGCTCCAGGAAGTTGGACTGCAAGGCATCACCGTCACCGAGGCCAAGGGGTTTGGCCGCCAGAAGGGCCATGCCGAACTCTATCGCGGTGCGGAATACATCGTCGACTTCCTGCCCAAGGTGAAGATCGAGATCGTGATCGGCGACGACCTGGTCGAGAAGGCGATCGACGCGATCCGCCGCGCGGCGCAGACCGGCCGGATCGGCGACGGCAAGATCTTCGTCTCCAACATCGAGGAAGCCATCCGCATCCGGACCGGCGAATCCGGGCTGGACGCTATTTAAGGGCGGTGCTATCCGGATTTTCTGACGGCAAAAGAGAAAAAAGGCTGCTTCGGCAGCCTGATTTCGTTTGTGTAGTCACACGAACTCGCCAAAAGCGGGAATAACGTCGCTCTCCGCTGGAAACCGACCCGCACATCCATAAGGGGTATTCATGAAGACCGCCAAAGACGTCCTGAAATCGATCAAGGACAACGACGTCAAATACGTCGACCTGCGCTTCACCGATCCGCGCGGCAAGTGGCAGCACGTCACCTTCGACGTCAGCATGATCGACGATGACATCTTCGCTGAGGGAACGATGTTCGACGGCTCGTCGATCGCCGGCTGGAAGGCGATCAATGAATCCGACATGTGCCTGATGCCCGACCCGGTCACCGCGACGATCGACCCGTTCTTCGCCGAGACCACGATGGTTATCACCTGCGACGTGCTCGAGCCGACCACCGGCGAGCCCTACAACCGCGACCCCCGCGGCATCGCCAAGAAGGCCGAGGCGATGGTGAAGTCGATGGGCGTGGGCGACACCGTGTTCGTCGGCCCCGAGGCCGAGTTCTTCGTGTTCGACGACGTGCGCTATTCGGCCGAGCCCTACAACACCGGCTTCCGCCTCGACTCCTCCGAGCTGCCGATCAACTCGGCGACCGAATATGAGGGCGGCAATCTCGGCCACCGCATCCGCACCAAGGCCGGCTACTTCCCGGTGCCGCCGCAGGACTCGGTGCAGGACATGCGCTCGGAGATGCTCGGCGCGATGGCCAAGATGGGCGTCAAGGTCGAGAAGCATCACCACGAGGTGGCGTCGGCCCAGCACGAGCTCGGCATGAAGTTCGACACCCTGACGCTGATGGCCGACCATATGCAGATCTACAAGTACTGCATCCACCAGGTCGCCCACATCTACGGCAAAACCGCCACCTTCATGCCGAAGCCGGTCTATGGCGACAACGGCTCGGGCATGCACGTCCACCAGTCGATCTGGAAGGACGGCAAGCCGACCTTCGCCGGCAACAAATATGCCGACCTGTCGGAAACCTGCCTGCACTACATCGGCGGTGTCATCAAGCACGCCAAGGCAATCAACGCCTTCACCAACCCGTCGACCAACTCCTACAAGCGTCTGGTCCCGGGCTATGAGGCTCCGGTGCTGCTCGCCTACTCCGCCCGCAACCGTTCGGCGGCCTGCCGCATCCCCTACACGGCGAACCCGAAGGCCAAGCGCGTCGAGGTGCGTTTCCCCGACCCGATGGCCAATCCCTATCTCGGCTTCGCCGCGATGCTGATGGCCGGCCTCGACGGCATCAAGAACAAGATCGATCCGGGTCCGGCGATGGACAAGGATCTCTACGATCTGCCGAAGGAAGAGCTGAAGCAGATCCCGACCGTGTGCGGCTCGCTGCGCGAGGCGCTCGAGAGCCTCGACAAGGACCGCGCGTTCCTCAAGAACGGCGGCGTGTTCGACGACGACTTCATCGACGCCTATATCGAGCTGAAGATGACCGAGGTCGCGCGCTTCGAGATGACCCCACACCCGGTCGAGTTCGAGATGTACTATTCGCTGTAAGCTTTACGGCACCGACGAAATGCGAAAGGCGCTTCCACTGGAAGCGCCTTTTGTTTTTGGGTGAGAACGGTGCGTAGGAAGGGTAGAGCGAGCGAAACCCATCATCTCGAGGCTTGCACCGGTGCGATGGGTTTCGCTGCGCTCTGCCCATCCTACGAGGGGCGGTTACACCTTCGCCTTGGCGAGCCGACGTCCGCCGGCGTCGAGCGCGCCGAAGGTGCCCGCGATCATGTCGGGCGTCGGGATCATGCCACCGAGCGACCAGCTCGCCGGCTCGCCCTCCTCGATCTTGACCCAGACGTTGCGGCGGAAGTCCGGGTTACCCTGCCCCTCGATCTCGACCATGAGGTCGGTGACGCGCGCCAGCAGCGCCTGCTTCTGCGCGACATCGAAGATGCCGCGGACGGTGGAAATGGTGACGTAAGGCATGGTCTCTCTCCATTGCTGAGGGTGTGACAACGCAGCGAAGATGGACCGGCACGGGACAATCAGGCAGTGGCCGATCGGACAGAGATCGGGCAATATCTGCCACCGCCCGATCGCGCTGATCGGCTGGCATGACGGCGAAATCCGGAGGTCCCATGAAGCTTGCGATCCTCGCGCTGGAAGGCTGCATGCAATCGGCGGTCGCCGGCATCGCCGACATCCTCACCCTCGCCAACCACGTGATGCAGCTGCGCGGCGGCAAGGCGCGCTTCAGCTGGCAAACGCTCTCGCTCGACGGCAAGGCGGTGCGCGCCGGCGGCGGCAAGTTGCTCGCCGTCGATGGCGCGGTGGGCAGGCGGACGGCGTGCGACGCGATCATCGTACCGGGCAGCCTGGTCGATCATCTCACCGCCGAGCGCCTGCAACCGCAATATGACCGTGCCGGCGCCTGGCTGCGCCAGCAGCATGCCAGCGGCCGGTTGATCGGCGCGTTCTGCAGCGGCGTGCTGCTGCTCGCCAATGCCGGCCTCCTCGACGGCCGCCGCGCCACCATCACCTGGTGGCTGCAGAGCGAGCTCCGCCGCCGCCATCCCAAGGTCGATCTCGCCGGCGATGCCGTGATCACGCAGTCCGATCGCCTGGTCTGCGCCGCCGGCCCGATGTCGTGGGTCGATCTGTTGCTGCGGCTGATCGAGCTCGTCGAAGGCGCGGAGGTCGCAAAAGTCTGCGCCGACTATGCGGTGATCGACACCGCACAGCGCACCCAGGCGATCTTCATGCCGCTCGGCTACATGCTCGGCCAGGATCCGCTGCTGATGAAAGCGGACATGCTGGTGCGCCGCACCGGCAAGACCCCGATCACGGTGCGCGGCCTCGCACACGCGCTCGGCCTCAGCGAACGCACGCTGAACCGCCGCTTCCGCGAACTGACCCACGAGCCGCCGCAGGCCTTCATCATGCGCCGCCGCGTCGAGCACGCCCGCACGCTGCTGGAGACCACGGCGCAGCCGATCAAGGCGATCGCCCGCGCCACCGGCTATGAGGACGAAAGCAGCTTTCGAAAAGCCTTCCGCAAGCTCACGCTGACATCGCCGCAGGCCTATCGCGCGCAGCGGTCGATGCGCGCGGCCTGATCGCAGGAAGCCCGGAGGACTACGGTCAGCAACGCTGACGAACCTGATGACGTGCTGCGAACAGCATACAAGGTTGTGTTTTCCGGGATCGACAACGCCTGGGCCCGGGTGTTCACTGCCGGCAAGGACCCGAAAGCGGCTTCCGATAAAACACACATTCATTTTTCTGCATGGGGAGAAACGAGATGTCTTTCGTCGCTCGACGAATGGCGGCGCTTTCGACCGCCATCACCATTCTCGCCGTCTGTGCTGGCAGCGCATTCGCCCAGAAGAAATACGACACCGGCGCAACCGATACTGAAATCAAGATCGGCAACATCATGCCCTACAGCGGGCCGGCATCCGCCTACGGCACCAGCGGCCGGGCCCAGGCGGCCTATTTCCGCAAGGTCAACGCCGAGGGCGGCATCAATGGCCGCAAGATCAACTTCATCTCCTACGACGACAGCTACAGTCCGCCGAAGACGGTCGAGCAGGCGCGCAAGCTGGTCGAAGGCGACGAGGTCTTGCTGATCTTCGCCTCTCTCGGCACGGCATCCAACGGCGCGATTCAGAAATACATGAACGTGAAAAAGGTGCCGCAGCTGTTCATTCAGACCGGTGCCACCAAGTGGAACGATCCGCAGAACTTCCCGTGGACCATCGGCTGGCAGCCCAGCTATCAGAGCGAGGGACGGATCTACGCCAAGCACATCCTGAAGGAAAAGCCGGGCGGCAGGATCGCGGTCCTCTACCAGAACGACGATTATGGAAAGGACTATCTCAAGGGCCTGAAGGACGGCCTCGGCGACAAGGCGGCGTCGATGATCGTCATCGAGGATGCCTATGAGGTGGCCGAGCCGACCATCGACACGCACATCGTCAAGATGAAATCGATGAATGCCGACGTATTCGTCGACATCGCCACACCGAAATTCGCGGCGCAGGCCATCAAGAAGGCGGCCGAGATCGGTTGGAAACCGCTGCACATCCTCAACTCGGTCGGTTCCTCGCTCGGTGCCGTGATCCAGCCTGCCGGCTTCGAGAACGCGCAAGGCATCATCTCGGTGGCCTACCTGATGGATCCGCTCGATCCGCAATGGAAGGACGACCCTGGCATGAAGGCGTTCGATGAGTATCTCTCCAAATATTTCCCCGAGGGCAATCGGGCCGACAGCCTGATCGTGACAGGGTACAATGCCGCTCAGACACTGGTTCAGGTGCTGAAGCAGTGCGGCGACGATCTCACGCGCGCCAACGTCATGAAGCAGGCCGCGAACCTGAAGGCCTTCCGGACCACCAACTTGCTTCCCGGCATCACGATGAACACCAGCCCGATCGATTTCGCGCCGATCAAGCAGATGCAGCTCAGGCGACTCAAGGGCGAGCGATGGGAGCTGTTCGGGCCCATGCTCAGCGCGGAAGTGGGCGGCTAGCCGACCGCGGCCCCTCACTGCGCCGCCCGGACGGTCCGAGCGCTATCCGCGTCATTGCGGGGAGCGCAGCGACGAAGCAATGACGCCAGTTAGATCTGCAGGATGGGTAGAGCGCAGGGAAACCCATCCTCTCGCCCTCGCACAGGCGATGGGTTTCGCTTCGCTCTACCCCCATCCTACGGGGCTTGAACTATACCCGGAACAGCTTCGCGTACTTCGCCTTGATCTCCTCGGACTGCACCTGCACCTGGGCCGGATCGGCCTTGAGCATCTTCAGTTTGTCGAGCGGCACGTGGCCGGCCTTCTCCTTCACCTTGGCGTGGAAGGAGCGGTGCGCGAATTCGTCGGCCAGCATCTGCTGGGTCTCGGCGCTGAAGAAATAGCTCTGGAACAGCCGCGCGGCATTCGGGTTCGGCGCGTTCTTGAAGATGCCGCTGGGGACGATGATCAGCGGCGCGCCCTCGGCCGGATAGACCACCTCGACCGGCTTGCCCTGATCCTTGGCCAGCACGAGGTTGTAGTCGTTGCCGTCGGCCATCACGGCGCGCTCGCCGAGCAGGATCTTCTTCGGCGGATCGGCCGCCGACTGCACCTGCATCACCCGCTGCTGCGACAGCTTCTCCAGATACGGCCAGCCGAGGTCGCGTGCCAGCACGAAGGTCGCGGTCATGATCGCGCCGGAGTAGCTCGGGTGGCCCTTGACGATCTTGCCGCGCCACTTGGGATCGAGCAGGTCGGCGTAGCTCTTCGGCGCCTCCTCGCGCTTCACCTGCTCGGTGTTGTAGCCGATCACCTCGAACCAGGCGCAGGACGTCGCCGAGGTGCCGTCGGGATCGATCTGGTCGGCCGGAAAATGCCTGGCGACGTCCTCCGGCAGATAGGCCGCGAGCCAGTCGTTCTTCTTCCAGTCGAGGTAATGCGCCGGATCGGTGGAATTGGCGACGTCGACGGCGTTGATGCCGCTGCCCTGCTCTTGGGCGATCCGCTGGAAGATGCGTTCCGCGCCGGAGCGCTCGACGCGGACGCTGATCCCGGGATATTTATGCTCGAAGTCACGCGCGAGACGCTCGGCCGTGTTCAGTTCCAGCGCGCTGTAGAACGAGATCTTGCCTTCCTTCTTGGCGGCTGCGATCAGCTCCGGCGTCACGGCTTCCGCCGGCGGCGCCGCCGCGCGCAGCGGCTCCGCGAACACCATGCCGGCGGCGGTGGCCGCCGTCACCTTGAGCCAGTCGCGCCTCGACCATTTGCGGTCCTGCATTCCATACTCCCTGAGATCGGGCCGTTGACCGGCCGCGCCTTTGTCGCGGGAGCTTAGCGCGTAGGATGGGTAGAGCGAAGCGAAACCCGTCAAATAGCGGGTGATGGGTCTCGCGCAGTTCATCATCGGGCCGCGCGTTGCGGACCCGCTGGCATCCAGGTCACGCCACGGTCTACGTCTTCGCGGGCGGATTCTCGCGCAGGAAGCGTTCGAGATCGGGCTGCACGGAATAAGGCTGCGGAACCGGATCGCCCTGAAAGTCGACCTGAAGATCAAGGCAGCGCCGCAGCATCCGCGCCAACTCGCCGCGCCGATAGGGCTTGGTCAGCAGCGGAATGCCGTGGCCGCCACGCCCCTGCTGTGCGGGCAGCACGCCGTCGCTGTAGCCCGAGGTAAACAGCACCCGCAGTGCCGGGCGCCCCGCCATCAGTGTCTCCGCCAATTGCCGACCGTTCATGCTGCCGGGCATCACGATATCGGTGAACAGCAGGTCGAACGCGGTGCCGCGTTTGACGATTTCGAGCGCGGCGTCCGCGTTCGCCGCGACCAGCACGTTGTAGCCGAGGCTTTCGAGCTGGCCCGTGACATAGTCTCGGATCGTAGGGTCGTCCTCCACGCACAAGATCGTCTCGTCGCCGCCCCTGACGGGCAGATCGTCCTCCTCCGCCGCGCGCTGTGCGGTGCCGTCGGCCTTCGGCAGATAGATCCTGAAGATGGTGCCGCGCCCCTGCTCGCTCTTGACCTCGATCCCGCCGCCGCTTTGCTTGACGAAGCCGAACACCATGCTGAGCCCGAGCCCGGCGCCCTGTCCGACCTCCTTGGTGGAAAAGAACGGATCGAAGATCTTCTCCAGATGCGTCGGCGAAATACCGGTGCCGGTATCGGTCACCTCGATCACGAGATGATCGCCGGCGCGCTCGACGCCGCACGCCACGGCGTCGGGAATCCCGAGCTGGATGTTGCGGGTCGCAAAGGTCAGCGTGCCGCCGTCAGGCATGGCATCGCGCGCATTGATGGCGAGGTTGACCAGCGCGGCACCAAGCTGGCTGCGGTCGACGAAGGCGAGCCAGGCATTGCGGCCGAGCTCCGTCCTGATCTCGGTCTGCGAGCCGAGCGTCTGCGACAGCAGCCGGACCACCTCGCCGACCAGGTCGTTGACGTCGGTCTCGCCGGGCTGCAGCGGTTGCTTGCGCGCGAATGCCAGGAGGCTCGAGGTGAGTTGCGCGCCGCGATCGGCGGCATCGCTGATCAGCTTGGCGATCGCGGCAAGTTGCGGGTTGTCCTTGACGCCGTCGGCGAGGATCTCGATCGTGCCGGTGATCACGGTCAGCATGTTGTTGAAGTCGTGCGCGATGCCGCCGGTCAGCCGCCCCAGCGATTCCGACTTCTGCGCCTGGATCAACTGCTCCTCGGCGATCCGGCGCTGGCTGACGTCCCTGACAAAGGAATTGATGATCCAGCCATCGCCGCGGCGCAGCGCGTTGAGGGACACCTCGACATAGAACCGGTGACCGTCGCGGTGCAGGCACGCCGTTTCATAGCGCATGCCCATGCCGCCGGTCGCGGTCTCCTGCAGGAAGCGGGTGATCCGCTGCCGGTGCGCAACGCGCAGCTCCTCCGGAAACACCAGTTCGACCACCCGATAACCGACCGCCTCGGAGCGCGTCCAGCCGGTCAGCGCCTCGGCCTGCGGGCTCCAGTCGAGAATGAAGCCGTCCTGGTCGGTCTGGACGAAGGCGTCGAGCGCGGTCCTGACGATGGCCTGCGCCATCTGCTCGCTCTCGACCAGCGCCTGGTGTGCCCGCCGCTGCGCGGTGACGTCGTGCAGCACGGCGACCGCGCCCCGCAGATTGCCGGTATCGTCGCGCAGCGGCCGCGCGTTGACGACAAGGAAGACGGCCGGTTGCGGCGGTTGCGGTTTGACGATCAACTCGAAATCGTCGACGTCATTGCCGCGCAGCGCACGCGCCATCGGCGTGTCCGGGATCGGCATCACGGTGGTACCGTCGGAATAATAGTTCTGGAAGGTGCGAACGCCGGTCAGGGTATCAAAACCGGGTTCGACACTGTACAGCCGTCGCGCCGCGGCGTTGACGATCACGATCATCCCGTGCTCGTCGGCGACCACGACCGGATCGCGGATGCTCTCGACGGTCTTCTCCAGCAGGTGCTGCCTGCTGCCCAGCTGCGCCGACAATTCGGCAAGCGTCACCGCGAGCTGAGCGGTCTCGCCGTCATCGCCTGAGCCGAGCGCGACCTGCTGGCCGCGCGACAGCGCCTCCGCCGCCCGCACCAGCTGGGCGGGCGTCCTGGACAGCGATCTCGCAATCATCTCAGCCGTCATCAATACCACCGCAACCGCGCCACCGGCGAGCAGAACGCCCGGCCAGGTCACGCCATGGATGAAGCCCAGCGCGAGCAGGAGCGCGGCGACGGGAAACATCATCCCCATCGCCAGACGGCCCGACAAATTCATCCCGACCAACCCCTCGTGTCGGCTGCGCCCGAAAATGGAAAAGGAAAAGCAGTATTCGGAAAGGGTCGTCGGCGCCGGAGCAAATATCCCTGTTGCTTAGCCGAGTCCGGCGCAGCAATCCGCCACTTTCGTATCCGTATTAGTACGGAGAAGAACCAATTCCGGCGCGCGCTCGATACCGGAGGAAGACTAGCCGCGACCTGTCGACGGGCGGTCTCGCCAACAGCGCAACGCAACCTGCTAGAATTTGCGGGAGGAGCCCGGGGTACATGTTTGGCACTACTGTCGGCCGGGCGCCCCAGCAGGATGCCGGCATGATCGCGTGCCAAACATGGAACGCTCCGCATCCGGCGTTTCAGGGTCCAGCCAGGCCCTCGCCGGCGCTTAGCGACGCTCCCAACGCCGACTACGCACCTCGAAGCAACGTGCCTCGGCTGCGAGATGCATCAGATGGTCGCGTTCGCTGTCATGAGGCGGCCGAACAGGACCCCGATCCACGACCTCGAGCGCCCCACGGCAAGCGGTGTTCCCGATTGCGGACGAACCATATCTCGGCCAAAATCGTCGGGACAGTTCAGGAAGGATGAGCTTACAAAAAGAGAGACGATGTGACGTGCAGGCCGCATCCTCATCCCTCGTAAGCTTAAGCTGCAAATACCCATCTGGGTCCCGTTGAATGTTAGCGCGCCGAAGAGCGGATCTGCTCCCAAGGCGGGTGACCTTACATTTGATACGGAGCACAAAATGGATTCCATGCTGAATGACAGGGTCGCGGAAGGGCGGCTCGTGAGCTTGGAAGAGCAGCTTTCGAACCTCGCGCGCGAAGCAGGAGTCAGCCCTTCCGGCCCGCCGACCAGCAAGAAAGCGTTTCACGCGCCGCTAGAAGCGGTTCATCGATTGGCGGATTGGCGCCACCTGGCCATTGTCGGTTCTGTGCTGGCAGCATGCATTGGTGGCGCTGCTTGGTGGTGGTCGTCACCCAGCGACACGGCGATGGTGGCCTCCTCTGGCCACTCCTCACCTCCTGCGCAAACCCCGCCGAAAGACGCCACACCGAAAGACGTTGCGCCGACTGCCGCCGCACTTTCTTCCGACTTGGCGCAGCAGCTTCAACCGATGGCGCGCGATCTCGCTGCCTTGAGGCAGGCGGTCGAACAGCTTGAGGCGAGGCAAGAACAATTGGTCCGCGACCAAAAGAATGTCGCAAGCCAACTCGAAGCGAGCCAAGCAGAAATGGCACGCAGCAGAGATATCATCGACCAGATCAAGGCGACCCAGAATCAGATCGCGCGCGAAAGCGAGACGGTCACCGAACGGCTCAACGCAAGCCAGGAACAGCTGGCCGGTGTCATCGCCAACGCCGCAGAGCCAAAGGTGAGCCCCGAACAGCCAACGGTAACCCCGGAAATACCACTGCCGCGCCCGCGGCCGTCGGGCAATGTTGCCCAGACGCGCAAACCGGCGCCAGCCCCGCCGCGGCCGCACGCCACCAGCAAACCGCAACCGCCGGCATGGCCATGGTCAGTGCGCTAATGCCGCGACGTGCTGCTTCCTGCGCGCCATCGACGCAGCAACGGCCGATGCCTGCACTTAGCGATCAATGAAGCAACACGAAGAGGCCGCTGGCGCTGGTCAGCGGCCTCTTGAACCTGATCTCAAATGAACGTCTTGGTGGTAAAATCTTTGCCTCAGGTCCGCCATTATTAAACGGGGAATTCGCCACACAGTGAAGTCCCAACAGGTGCGATGCTCAACGGAACTCTTGTGACGTTGCGGGGACAACACACTTTGCGTTCGTGACGCCCTGAGTGGACGATCTACTCGCCTGCCGCTCGGCTCCCATGGATTGGCCAAGGAAAGCCCTGCGTCCTTCATGGCTTCCCGAACCGAGGTGCGACAAACCGACCCGACGGACAGACGACGCCACACATTCGGTGCCGTCCCTGCGAAAGCAGGGACTCATAACCACCGATGGTCATTGTTGAGCAGTGCTGCAACGACGAGCTCCCTCCACAACACCCGCTGCGACGTATGGGTCCCTGCTGTCGCAGGGACGACAGCGCGTTTTTCGGAGACGACGTCGCGATTAACGCGCAGGGACGGTGGCGGTGAAACCGTCCTACGCAGCCCGCCGCCGCTCGCGCAGCGCGTCGCCGAAGGCTTCGAACAGGGCGCGGTTGATCGGATTGCGCTGCGGATCGTATTCGGCATGCCATTGCACACCCAGCGCAAAACCCGACGCATCGGCGATGCGGATCGCCTCGATGGTGCCGTCCTCGGCGATGCCCTCGATCACGACGCGCTTGCCGGGCTCGAGGATGCCCTGGCCGTGCAGCGAATTGACCCGAATGGTCTCACGACCAAGTATCTTCGCGAACGCGCCACCCGGCGTCAGCGCGACGTCATGACGGTCGGCGAACACAACGGTCGGGTCAGGATGGATCTCGCCGTTCTCCAGCCGCGGCATCCGGTGGTTCATGCGGCCGGGAATCTCGCGGATCTCCGGATGCAGCGAGCCGCCGAAGGCAACGTTCATCTCCTGCAGGCCGCGGCAGATGCCGAAGATCGGCACGCCGCGCGCGACGCAGGCTTCCGACAACGCCAGCGCAACGTCGTCGCGATGGATGTCGTACGGCTCGTGGGCGGCGCACGGTTCGGTGTTGAAGCGGGTCGGATGAACATTGGCGCGGGCCCCGGTCAGCACGACGCCGTCGACCACGTCGAGCAAGGCGCCGACCTCGGTGATTTCGGGGCTGCCCGCGAACATCAGCGGCACCGCGCCCGACACCTCGGCAACCGCGCGAAGGTTGCGCTCTCCGACCATCTGGACTGTGAAACGATTTTCGATGCGATGGGCGTTTCCGATCACGCCGACCACGGGCCGTCTCATTATTGAAGTCTCGCGCAATGATTCTTCTAAGTTTGCGACGTTGCGGAGACGATCATGCCTTCGAGTTCCCGCCGGATCAACTGTCTATATCTGCACAGGGGGGCTTGCAGTCCTGCACAGATTCGCGCCCCTCGGGACCCAAAGCCGGCCGGATGGCCACCAACCGCGCGGGGCGCCGCGGCGCGTCAGCGGCAAACCGGCACGGCCCCCGCCAGCTTGATCCCGGCGGGGTTTTCGCCAAAGACTGCTCGAAACACCGTCGCGAAGGGGGAATCACCCGTGACAGACTCGGCTGACCATCGCCTGCAGGCCCGTAACGACTTGGCATGGGCGATCGCCGTCGGCGGCATCGGCGTGGTGCTGTTCGCTGCCCTGCTGACCTTCGCCTGGCATTTCGCCGCGACCCTGTTCCTGCTGTTCGCAGGCATGCTGCTCGGGGTCGCCCTCAATGCCATGATCACCCTGCTCGGCCGGCTGACCAAGCTGCCCCACGCGTTGCGGCTAGCGATCGTCTGCCTGGCGATGGCCGGGCTGCTGTCCGGCATCGTGTTCCTCGGCGGCACCACGATCGCGCAGCAGGCCACGGTGCTGAGCAACACGATCAAATCGCAGCTCGGCAGCGTCAAGGACTTCCTCGAACAGCACGGGGTCGATACCAGCTATCTCGATTTCACCAATGCCGCGGGCGAGGCGAAGGGCGAAGGCACCGCCGTGACGACAACGACGACGACACCCGCGCCGTCCCAGTCCCATGGCATCCCCGGCGCCGGTGCGCTGGCCTCAAGCGGCGGCGCCATCATCAGCCAGACGCTGAAGGTGCTGCTCGGCACCGTCAGCGTCGTCGGCAACTTCTTCATCGTGCTGTTTCTCGGGCTCGCCTTCGCGGCCCAGCCCAGCATCTACCGCGCCGGGCTGCTGTTCATCGCGCCGGCGAAGTACCGCGCGCAGGCGACCGTCATCGTCGACCGCATCGGCGAGACGCTGGAGCGCTGGCTGATCGCGCAGATCATCACGATGATGGCGGTGTTCCTCGTCACCTGGATCGGGCTTGCCATCATCGGCATTCCGAGCTCGTTCATCCTCGGCATCCAGGCCGGCCTGCTCGCCTTCATTCCGACCGTCGGCGCGATCCTCGGCGGGCTGATCGTGGTGCTGGCGAGCCTTGCGACCGGATGGATCGCGGCGCTGTCGGCCTTCATCCTGTTCCTCGGCGTCCACGCGCTGGAAAGCTACGTGCTGACACCGATCATCCAGCGCCAGGCGCTCGACATCCCGCCGGCCACGCTGTTCGCGTTCCAGATCCTGCTCGGCGTCGTGTTCGGCATCTGGGGGCTGGCGCTGGCGCTGCCGCTGATGGCTATCGCCAAGGTGATGATCGACCACTTCAAGACGGAGGATCCGGCCCGGGCCGCTTAGAGCGTTTTCAAGCGAAGTGGGCACCGGTTCGCGTGAAGAAAACGCGTCAAAACAAAAATCAAGCACGTCAGGAGAGCAGCAGCACCGTTCCCGCGACCATCAGCATCACGCCGGCCAGCATCACCATCGGCCAGCGACTCTTCGGCGGCTGGTATCGCCCCTGCGCGCGCCGTTCGGCAATCAGCGCGGTCTCGTATTCGTGGGAGTCCGAGAACAGGCAGGCGAAACCGCTGCGCGCCGAAACCGCGTCGGCTTCGAGCGACATCAGGGCTGACTGCGGATTGCGGGTGCGGATCGACTCCATGCCCGAAAGCATGGGATCGAATGGTTAACCACTCGTTACCGCATTCATGCCCGGACGCTCGCCGGCCTTTGCCGCGCCGAAGCCGGCAGGCCCGCGGTCTTGCGCCGCCAGTTCTCCAGCGAGAGCGGCAATTCTTCCGCCGCCTCGACGCGGTTGCGGCCGCCGCGCTTGGCCTGGTAGAGCGCGGTGTCTGCCGAGGCCAACAGCACCTCGAGCTCGGTGCCGGCGGGGCCGCCGGCGACGCCGATGCTGACCGTGGTGTCGACCGCGCCTTCCTCGCAGTTGATGTTGCTGTTCTCGAAGGCTTCGCGCACGCGCTCGGCGACCAGCACCCCCTCCTCCAGCGAGCACGGCAGCAGCGCCGCAAATTCCTCGCCGCCGATCCGCCCCGACAGATCGCTGATCCTGAGACTGTTGACCACGACGGCGGAGAACAGCTTCAGGATCTCGTCACCCGCGGGATGGCCGAAGCGGTCGTTGATCGACTTGAAGTGATCGATGTCGAAGATCATCACGGTGACCGGCCGGCCAGCAACGGACTCGCGCTCGATCACCCGGGCGCAGGCCTCGGTGAAGCCGCGGCGGTTGAGCATGCCGCTCAAGGGATCGATCGACGCAGCCGTCTTGTGCACGGCTACCGCGCGGTCCGACACCATCATGAAGATCACGAACACCGTACCGATCGCGTACAGCACGAGTTCGATCGAAAACAGCGTGACCCAAAAGCTGGAGACGAAATTCTGGCCGTTCAATCGCAGCAGGTCGCCGACCAGGATCGGCAGCATCAGGACGCAACCGTGCGCGACCGGGATGACGATCGCAAGCCAGCGCCGCTGCATCGCGCGGCGGCGCTCGCTCCACAGTTCGGAGGCGGTCAGCGCGGCGTAGATCGCGACGATCCCGGCGCCGATCGTCAGGCGCATCGCAGGATCCTCAACCGTCGTCACCGCCCCGATCCATGCGATCGGGCCGAGCACGAGGCCCAGCAGATTGGCCTTGCGGCCGTGGAAAATGCGCGCGGCATTCCAGACTAGGCCGCAGGCGGCGAAACCGATCGCATTGAGGCCCAGCAGAACCATCGGATCGAGGGTCGAACTGCCGACCGTCCAGACCGCGACCGAGGCCGCGCCGAGCAGATAGGCGGTGCCCCACCATTTCAGCGCGGAAATGTTCTCCTGCCTGCCGAACAACCACAGCATGGCGCCGAGCATGCCCGCGACCATGGTGGCGAACAAATAAAGTGTCGATGGATCGAACGACATGAACTCACCCCAGCCCGGTGTGATGCAACGTTCGCAGGCGCAAATAAATACGGTGATGCAGCGCCACTGCGAGCCCGCAAGCTAGAAGGTGCGAGTTCCAATTTCGTTTGCACGCACACGCAAGTTTTCATGAAAAACTGCGCTAATTCGCGGAAGCACGGCCGGTTGGACGCAGCAAAAAGGGCGCCTCGCGGCGCCCTTTGCAACTCGATGCCCGCGGCAATTGCCGCGAATTTTAGAACTCGAATTAGCGCTTCGAGAACTGGAAGGACTTGCGGGCCTTCGCCTTGCCGTACTTCTTGCGCTCGACCGAGCGGCTGTCGCGGGTCAGGAAGCCGCCCTTCTTGAGGACGCCGCGCAACTCGGGCTCGAAGTTGGTCAGCGCCTTTGAGATGCCGTGTCGGACAGCACCGGCCTGGCCGGAGAGACCGCCGCCGGCGACGGTGCAGATCACGTCGTACTGGCCGTTGCGGGCGGCAGCGACCAGCGGCTGCTGGATCATCATGCGCAGCACCGGGCGGGCAAAGTAGACTTCGAACTCGCGGGTGTTGACCGAGATCTTGCCGGAGCCCGGCTTGACCCAGACGCGGGCGACCGCGTCCTTGCGCTTGCCGGTGGCGTAGGCGCGGTTGTACTTGTCGACCTTCTTGACGTATTTCGGCGCGTCGGGCGCGGCCGGCTTGACCTGCGAGAGCTGGTCGAGGGACTGCAACGTATCGGACATTATGCGGCCCTCGTGTTCTTGCGATTCAGGGAAGCGATATCGACCTTCTCGGGGCTCTGCGCTTCATGCGGATGATCGGCACCCGGATAGACGCGCAGATTGCCCATCTGCATGCGGCCGAGCGGACCGCGCGGGATCATGCGCTCGATCGCCTTCTCGACGACGCGCTCGGGAAAGCGACCCTCGAGGATCTGCTTTGCGGTGCGCTCCTTGATGCCACCGATGAAGCCGGTGTGCTTGTAGTAGGTCTTCTGGTCGCGCTTGCGACCGGTCAGCACCACATGCGCGGCGTTGACGATGATGACGTTGTCGCCGCAATCGACATGCGGGGTGTAGGTGGGCAGGTGTTTGCCGCGCAGGCGCATCGCGACGAGCGTGGCGAGACGACCGACGACCAGACCCTTGGCGTCGATCACGACCCACTTCTTCGTCACTTCGGCGGGCTTGGCCGAGAACGTGCTCATGTGTGAAATCCGTGAAAAAGAAATCGGCGCCGTATGCGCCGAACTGGGCAGCCTTCTAGAGAAGCCGCGATCGCGCGTCAACGCCCACGCGCTCAAATTACATCAGAAAAAACAACGGCTTGCAAATATGGTACAATAATACCGTAGAAAAGCCTATTGATTTGGAATGGAATAGGTCGCCGTGACATGGGCTATCGGATCGGGAGACGAGCCGGACAGCAGGTTGACCTCGCCGACCGCGAGCCGCTTGCCGAGCTTGAGCAGCCTTGCCACCGCGAGCACGTCCTGCCCCGGCTGGCCCTTGCGCAGGAAGTTGATGTTGAGGTTGGTGGTCACGGCAAGGCCGACCGGTCCGATCGCCGACAGCAGCACCACGTACATCGCGAAATCTGCCAGGCCCATCAGGGTCGGCCCGGACACCGTACCGCCCGGCCGCAGCATGCGCTCGCTAAAGCGCTGGCGCAGCAGGGCGGTCTCGCCGTCGGCGCTTTCGATCCGGACATCGTCGTGGACGAACGCCTGCGGAAATTCCCTCCGCAGGAACTCTTCCACGTCAGCCACGCTCATTTTCGCAGTCGCCATGCCGTCCCTACCCTCGCTTCAGCCTGCCTGTTACATTAAGTTGTCACAGAGACCAAAGTGGAATTTCAGCATGTCCGCCCAAGCCGCCCGCGCCGAAGCGCCGCAACACCAGCCGATCCTGCTGCGTGAGACCATCGGCAGTATTGCGCTACTGACGCTCAATCGGCCCGGAGCGCGCAACAGCCTCTCCGAGGGCCTGATCGGCGAGCTGCACGCCGCACTGAACGAGATCAGTGACGACAAGCGCATCCGTGCCGTCGTGCTCGCCGCCAACGGCCCGGCGTTCTGCGCCGGCCACGACCTCAAGGAGCTTACCGGGCGCCGTAGCGATGCCGACCGCGGCCGCGCCTATTTCGCGCAAATCATGAACGCCTGCAGCGCGATGATGCAGACCATCGTGCGCCTGCCGAAGCCGGTGGTGGCATCCGTCCAGGGCATCGCCACCGCGGCCGGCTGCCAGCTCGTCGCAAGCTGCGACCTCGCGGTCGCCTCCGAAGCGGCGGCGTTCGCGACGCCGGGCGTCGACATCGGGCTGTTCTGCTCGACGCCGATGGTGGCGCTGTCGCGCAACGTGCCGCGCAAGCAGGCGATGGAGATGCTGCTGACCGGAGAGCCGGTCTCGGCGGCAACGGCGCAGGGCATCGGCCTCGTCAACCGCGTGGTATCCGCGGGCACCGAACGCGACGCCGCGATCGCGCTGGCCGAGAAGGTCGCGCTGAAATCGGCCTACACCGTCAAGCTCGGCAAGGAAGCGTTCTATCGCCAGGCCGAGATGAACCTCGCCGACGCCTATCGCTTCGCCGCCGAGGTGATGACCGAGAACATGATGGCGCGCGACGCCGAGGAAGGCATCGGTGCCTTCATCGAGAAGCGCGATCCGAACTGGCAGGACAAGTGACGACCTGAGGTCGTCATTCCGGGATGGTGCGTTAGCACCAGACCCGGAATCTCGAGATTCCGGGTTCTCGCTGCGCGAGCCCCGGAATGACAAACCCGGAAGAAAAATGAATCACGACGCCTACGACGACAATTACATCCGCAGCATCCTGAACAACGTCAAGACGATCGCGATGGTCGGCGCCTCGCCGGTCAATGTGCGGCCGAGCTATTTCGCATTCAAATATCTGGCGCAGCGCGGCTACGACATGATCCCGGTCAACCCCGGCCATGTCGGCAAGACGCTGATGGGCAAGGCATTCGTCGCCTCGCTTGCGGACATCGATCGCCCGATCGACATGATCGACATATTCCGCAATTCAAGCCACATCATGCCCGTCGTCGAGGAGGCGCTGAAATTGTCACCGCCGCCGAAGGTGATCTGGATGCAGCTTGGCGCGCGCGACGATGCCGCTGCCGAGAAGGCGGAAGCCGCGGGGCTCAAGGTGGTGATGAACCGCTGCCCGAAGATCGAGTATGGCCGGCTGTCGTCGGAGATCTCGTGGATGGGCGTCAACTCGCGCACGCTGAGTTCCAAGCGCGCGCCGATCCCGACGCAGGGCATGCGGCTGTCGCTCAATCGCACGAGCTTCGGCGGCGGACAGACCGCGGCATCCGACCGCGCGGCAAAGAACAAGACCGAGACGACCTGACACCGCGGCGGAATAATCGCTGCGATCATCCGGTATAGCGCGGGATGCCCCTCCAAAAACTGGCGATGTGCCCAACTCGCTTGACGGCGGGCGCCGCCGCCATCAGCATGCCGCGCGTTTCGACCAGGCCACAACAGGATACTAAAGAATGACCGATCGCCTTCCGGGATTTTCCACCCTCGCCGTGCACGCCGGCGCGCAGCCTGATCCCACCACCGGCGCGCGGGCGACGCCGATCTACCAGACCACGTCATTCGTCTTCAACGACGCCGACCATGCGGCCTCGCTGTTCGGCCTGCAGGCATTCGGCAACATCTATACCCGCATCGGCAACCCGACCAATGCCGTGCTCGAGGAACGTGTCGCAGCCCTCGAAGGCGGCACCGCGGCGCTCGCCGTCGCTTCCGGTCACGCGGCGCAGGTCGTCGTGCTGCAGCAGCTGTTGAAGCCCGGCGATGAGATCATCGCGGCACGCAAGCTCTATGGCGGCTCGATCAACCAGTTCACGCATGCGTTCAAGGCGTTTGGCTGGAATGTGGCCTGGGCCGATCCCGATGAGATCGAAAGCTTCGAGCGCGCGGTTACGCCGCACACCAAGGCGATCTTCATCGAGTCGATCGCCAACCCGGCCGGCAGCATCACTGATATCGAGGCGATCGCGGCCGTTGCGCGCAAGGCCGGCGTGCCGCTGATCGTCGACAACACGCTAGCCTCGCCCTATCTGATCAAGCCGATCGATCACGGCGCCGACATCGTCGTGCACTCGCTGACCAAGTTTCTCGGCGGTCACGGCAACTCGCTCGGTGGCATCATCGTCGATGCCGGCACCTTCGACTGGTCGAAGGACAACAAATATCCGATGCTGAGCGAGCCGCGGCCGGAATATCACGGCATCCGGATCCAGGAGACCTTCGGCAACTTCGCTTTCGCGATCGCCTGCCGCGTACTCGGCTTGCGCGACCTCGGCCCCGCGCTGTCGCCGTTCAACGCCTTCATGATCCTGACCGGCATCGAGACGCTGCCGCTGCGCATGCAGAAGCACTGCGACAACGCCAAGGCGGTGGCGGAATTCCTCTCCACCCACCCCGCCGTGTCGGCGGTGAACTATGCCGGCCTGCCCGGCGACAGGTACAACGCCTTGCAGCGCAAATACGCGCCGAAAGGCGCCGGCGCGGTGTTCACCTTCAGCCTGAAGGGCGGCTATGACGCGGGCGTCAATCTGGTGTCGAACCTGCAGCTGTTCTCGCATCTCGCCAATGTCGGCGACACCCGCTCGCTGGTGATCCATCCGGCCTCCACCACCCACAGCCAGCTCGACGACGCCGCCAAGGTGAAGTCGGGCGCGGCGCCCGAGGTGGTACGGCTTTCGATCGGCATCGAGGACAAGGAAGACCTGATCGCCGACCTCGACCAGGCCCTGCGCGCCTGATCCCGCAAATTGTTCCGGAACGGTGCGCCGCATCGCTCCGGAAGCTTGCCCAAAGCGACGGACCTCCCGTTAACGCTTAATACCGACGGGCCTCTCGTTAACGTTCAATCCGGCTTAAAGTGTCAGTGATAGGCTCCGGTTGATTCGGGAGACCATTGATGCTGCGCTGGACATTGCCGCTCGCGATCGCATTATTTGCGATCCCGCCTGCTGACGCCGCCGACGGCCCGGCCGTCGCCAAGAGCGCGACCGTCAAGGCCGCGCGCCAGCTGCCGGCGGGCCTGCCGCGCCGGCATTACGCCTACCGCACCACCATCACATCGCCGACCTATGTGCGGCGCGGACGCCAGCTCGTGGTCGTCGAGCAGCCCGTGGTGATCCCGCTCAATTCCGAGCCGTACATCCCGTTCGTGCCCGGCGAACCGCTGCTGCCGGGGTCGTCGTCGCTGCCCGGCTACTACGGCAACTGGCACTCGTACAACTATTTCGGCCCGTACTACGGCGGTGCCTATGTGACCTATTGGGACCGCCTGCCCTACGCCTGCGGCGTCTACGGCTACTGCTAGCGCGGAACGATCGCGTGGCCAGATCGCCGCAGAAATCCAGCGCACCGGCTTCGGGGAACGCGGTGACCGCCGATCTCGTCGCGGTGCTGGTCGCCGTCACCGAGGGCACGCCGAAGATCATGACCATCGCCGGCGGCTCCGCGCTGCCGAGCGGCCCGTTCGAGTTCACCCATCGCTCGCTGCAGACCGCGCTGCGGGCCTGGGTCGAAGCGCAGACCGGCCACCCGCTCGGCTATGTCGAGCAGCTCTACACCTTTGCCGACCGCGGCCGCTCCGGCGATGCCAAGGGGCCGCACAGCGTCTCGATCAGCTATCTCGGCCTGACCCGCGAGGATCGTGTCGGCGAGGGCTTTGAGGCGCACTGGTCCGGCTGGTACGACTACTTCCCCTGGGAGGATCATCGCGCCGGCGCGCCGGCCTTCCTGGCCAAGACGATCGCGCCGAAGCTGAAAACGTGGGCGAAGGCCGCGCCGTCACCGACGCTGCAGCGCGAGCGCTGGCAGCGCTGCGCCATCACCTTTGGCCTCGACGATCGCGACTGGAACGAGGAGCTGGTACTGCAGCGCTATGAGCTGCTCTACGAGGCCGCGCTGATCCCGGAAGCCGGACGCGGGCATGGCCACGAGGCGCCGGTCGTGCCGGGCAAGCCGATGACGGCGGATCATCGCCGCATTCTCGCGACCGGGATCGCGCGGCTGCGCGCCAAGATCAAATACCGTCCGGTGGTATTCGAGCTGATGCCGGCCGAGTTCACCCTGCTGCAACTGCAACGCAGTGTTGAGGCGCTCGCAGGCCGGCTGGTCCACAAACAGAACTTCCGCCGGCTGATCGAGCAGCAGGAACTCGTTGAAGAGACTGGCGCAATGGCCGCCGATACCGTCGGCCGGCCGGCCAAGCTATTCCGCTTCCGCCATGCCGTGCTGGCCGAGCGGGCTGTCGCCGGCACCAAGCTCCCGCTTTCGCGCACTTGACACGCCTTATGCTCAGGATAAGTATAAACCATCTTATGCTCACGGAGAGTATAAATGGTTGCACTCGATACCGATCTGCTCACCCGCACCGCGCCGCTCTATGAGCGCGTCAAACGCGTCATCCCGCCATTCGAATGGGCCACGTTCGCCGAGGACGTCGATGCGATCCTTGCGCTGAAACGCCGCCGCAATGCGGTGGTGCTGGCGCACAACTATCAGACGCCGGAGATCTTCCATGGCGTCGCCGATATCGTCGGCGACAGCCTGTTGCTCGCGCGTGAGGCGACCAAGGTCGATGCCGATGTCATCGTGCTCGCCGGCGTGCATTTCATGGCCGAAACGGCAAAGCTGCTTAATCCGGCCAAGACCGTGCTGATCCCCGACCTCAAAGCCGGCTGCTCGCTGGCGGATTCCATCACGGCGCAGGACGTGCGGCTGATGCGCGCGCGCTATTCGGATGCGCCCGTGGTCGCCTACGTCAACACCTCGACCGCGGTGAAGGCGGAGTCCGACATCTGCTGCACGTCGGGCAATGCGCTAAGGGTCGTTGAATCGCTCGGCGCCGAGCGCGTCATCATGCTCCCTGATGAATATCTGGCGCAGAACATCGCCAGGCAAACCAGCAAGAAGATCATCGCCTGGAAGGGCCACTGCGAGGTGCACGAGCTGTTCACCGCCGATGACGTGCGGCAGCTGCGCGAGAATTACCCCGATGTCACCGTCCTGGCGCATCCGGAATGCCCGCCCGAGGTGGTCGCCGAGGCGGACTTTGCGGGGTCGACGGCGGCGATGCAGTCGTTCGTCGAGACCAAGCGTCCGCCGCGCGTCGTGCTGCTGACGGAATGCTCGATGAGCGACAACATCGCGGCCAGAAATCCCGATGTCGACTTCGTCCGCCCCTGCAATCTCTGTCCGCACATGAAGCGGATCACGCTGAAGAACATCCGTCACGCGCTGGAGACCAACCAGCACGAGGTCACCATCGACCCCGCGATCGCCGATCGCGCGCGCAAGAGTGTCGAAAGGATGCTGGCGATATGAGCATTGATATCTCCGATCTCAACGGCCGCCCGGTGATCATTGGCGGCGGTGCCGCCGGGCTGATGACCGCGCTTCAGCTAGCCCCCGAGCCGGTCGTGCTGCTGTCGAAATCGCCGCTCGGCGCGGAAGCTTCCAGCATGTGGGCTCAGGGCGGCCTTGCCGCACCGGTCGGCGCCGATGACAGCCCTGCCCTGCATCTCGCCGATACGCTCGCGGCCGGCGCCGGCCTTTGCGACGCGGCCGCCGCGAGCCGGATCGTCCACGCCGCGCCCGCAGCCGTCGAGCAACTGGCGAGGCTCGGCGTCGCCTTCGACCGGCACGCCGACGGCAGCTGGCGCCTCGGGCTCGAGGCCGCACACCGCCGCAACCGCATCGTCCACGCCACTGGCGACGGCACCGGCCGGGAGATCATGCGCGCGCTGATCGCGGCGGTCCGCCAGACGCCGTCGATCACACTGCTGGAAGGCGTCGAGGCGCGCCGGCTGATCATCGAGGACAATGCGGTCAGGGGTGTGCTTGCAGCGAGCGACCGTGGCGCGCTGACGATCGCAACCAACCGCGTGGTGATCGCAACCGGCGGCATCGGCGGGTTGTTCGCCGACAGCACCAATCCCGGCGGATGTTTCGGCCAGGGGCTCGCGCTTGCCGCACATGCCGGCGCAAAACTGTCGGACATCGAGTTCGTCCAGTTTCATCCGACTGCGTTCGACGGGCCGTCGCGCCCGATGCCGCTGCTGACCGAGGCGATCCGCGGCGATGGCGCGGTCTTGATCGACGAGACCGGCCGGCGTTTTATGGCCAATCAGCCCGGCGCCGAGCTTGCGCCACGCGATATCGTCGCGCGCGCCGTGTGGCGCCACCGCGCCGCGGGACATCGCACCTTCCTCGACGCGCGCGAACATCCGGGCGCGGAGTTTACCCAGCGCTATCCCGTGATCAGCGCGTTCTGCAAGATGGCCGGCATCGATCCCGCGCATGATCCGATCCCGATCCGGCCGGCGGTTCACTACCACATGGGCGGCATCACGGTTGACGGTTTTGGCCGCAGCACGGTGCAGGGCCTGTGGGCCTGCGGCGAGGCCGCGCGCACCGGGTTGCACGGCGCCAACCGGCTCGCCAGCAACTCGCTGATGGAAGCGATCGTCTGCGCGCGCTGGGTCGCCGAGAGTATCGAAAGCGTGAGTGCGGGCCCGCGCGCCATGCTGCGCGACGATGCGATGCCACAGGCTTCCGATCCTTCTGCCGTGCGACCGATCCTCACCCAAGGCCTCGGTGTGCTGCGCGACCGCGACGGGATCGCCCGCGCGATCCGCAGCCTCTATCCACTCGCATGCGGTCACAGTGCGGCGTCCGATGCAGCATTGGTCGGATTGATGGTCGCGGTTGCCGCCATCCGGCGTGAGGAAAGCCGCGGCGGCCATTTCCGCAGCGATTTCCCGCACACTGCTGCGTCGGCCGTTCCGTCGTCCCTTACCCGCGCCGATGCACTCGCCGCCGCGCGCGACATCGTCGAATCCACGCCATTTGCCAGGAGTGCCCTGTCATGACCCTCAATCCCCTGTTGCCGCTGATCTATGAGCCGATCGTGCAGACTGCGCTGCGCGAGGATCTCGGCCGCGCCGGCGATATCACCGCGGACGCGATCGTGCCGGCCGGCCAGCAGGCGCGGCTGGTGATGCGTGCGCGGCAGCCCGGCGTGATCGCCGGGCTCGACGTCGCGCGGTCAGCCTTCCAGACGGTATCGCCGGCCATCACGCTGCGCGCCGAACGGCCCGATGGCAGCGCGGTCGAACCCGACCAGGTCATCGCGATCATCGACGGCCCGGCCCGCAGCCTGCTCACCGCCGAGCGGACCGCGCTCAACTTCCTCTGCCATCTGAGCGGTGTCGCCACTGCAACCGCCACGCTGGTCAAGGCCGTGGCGGGCACCCGCGCGCGGATCGTCTGCACCCGCAAGACCACGCCGGGACTGCGGGCGCTGGAGAAATATGCGGTGCGCGCCGGCGGCGGCGGCAATCACCGCTTCGGCCTCGACGATGCCGTGCTGATCAAGGACAACCACATCGCGCTCGCCGGCGGCATCCGCACCGCGATCGAGCGCGCCAAGGCCAATGCCGGCCATCTCGTCAAGATCGAGGTCGAGGTCGACACGCTGCCGCAGCTCGAGAAGGCGCTGACGCTCGGCGTCGACGCGGTGCTGCTCGACAACATGACGACCGAGCAGCTCAGCCAGGCGGTGGACATGGCGCGCGGCAAGGCGATCACCGAAGCCTCCGGCCGCATCACGGCGGCGACGGCCGCGGCGATTGCCGCCACCGGCGTCGATCTGATCTCGGTCGGCTGGGTGACCCACAGCTCGGCCGCGCTCGATATCGGGCTCGACTATCTGTCCTGATCGATCAACCGGGCTGGCCGACCGCAACGAGGGTCGGCTGGTCCCGCTCGGTCCGGCGCGCGGCGAAGCGCTCGGCCTGCAGCACCGCGAGCGTCAGCACGACGATGGCGACGGCCTGGTGCGTCAGCGCCAGATCGATCGGCACCTGATGCAGCAACGTCAGGATGCCGAGCGTCGCCTGCAGCGTGATCGCCGCCACCAGCCACCAGGCCCCTGCGATGACAGCGCCGCCGGCGCGCACGCGCATGGCATCGATCGCATGTGCGATCGCCAGCGCGAACAGCAGATAGGCGGTCATGCGATGTTCGAACTGCACCGTCAGCGTGTTGTCGAACAGATTGCGCCACCACGGTGTCTCGAACCAAAGCCGGTCAGCCGACGGAATGAAGCCGCCGTCGATGTCGGGCCAGGTATTATAAACCCTGCCCGCGCGCAGCCCCGCGACCAGCGCGCCGAAATAGAGCTGCACGAAGGTCAGCACGAGCAGCACCGCGCTCGTGAGCTTCAGCCTGAGCGGCGCGATCACGCTTGGGCGGTCGGTCAGGCGCCGCAGCGTCCAGACGATCGCCGCGAAGATCAGCAGCGCCAGCACCAGATGCGTCGCCAGCCGATACTGCGATACTTCGATGCGTTCCGAGAGGCCGGACGCGACCATCCACCAGCCGACGCCGCCCTGCAGCGCGCCGAGGCCGAAAATTACCCACAGCCGCCTGCCGAGCTCGCCGCTCACCGCGCCGCGCCACAGGAAATACAGGAACGGCAGCAGATAGGCCGCGCCGATCACGCGGCCAAGCAGCCGGTGACTCCACTCCCACCAGAAGATCGTCTTGAATTGCTCGAGCGTCATCCCGGCGTTGAGTTCGCGATATTGCGGGATCCTCTTGTAGCCCTCGAAAGCCTGGGTCCACTGCGCCTCGGTCAGCGGCGGCAGCGTGCCGGTCACCGGCTTCCATTCGACGATCGACAGGCCGGATTCCGTGAGCCGGGTGGCGCCGCCGACCAAGACCATCAGGGCGATCAGGGCGGCGACCGCGACCAGCCAGACCCTGACGGCGCGGAGCTGCGATGTCTTTGCGGAAATACCGGCCATTTCGCCCTGACTTGATTGGATTTTCGGGCCCCTTATAGTCCGCCGCGCCCGCGGCGCAAGCGCCGCCCGGAGCCTCGTTCCGATCAAGCCGGAAGGAAGCTCCAGAATGTTGTTTTGACGCGTTTTCTTTGCGCAGCCGGTGCCCGCTTCGCGCGAAAACGCCCTGGATCACGAGTTGCAAATATCCGCCATGGCCATACGCACCCGCAAACTGCTCGGAACCATCTTCCTGCTGATCCTGGTGGTGGTGTGGTCGCTGCTGGGCATGACGGTCGCCCAGACGCCGTGGCTTGCCAATTCGGGGCTGCTGCAGGCGATCTTCTACGTCGTCGCCGGCCTCGGCTGGGTGCTGCCGGCGATGCCGATCGTCGCCTGGATGTCGCGGCCCGATCGCGCCTAAAGCATGATCCGGAAAAGTGCGAAGCGGTTTTCCGAAAAGATCATGCTCAAACAAGGAGCTAAAGCGCGATGGGGATTCAACCTAATCTCATCGCGCTTTAGGTAGCGTTCTGGTCGCGCGCACTGCGCGTCGGCCGTACCGGCGCGAACATCACACCCGACAGCAACACCCGCATCATCCGCAATGAGCGCACGCGGCCGTCCCATGCGATGCGCGGCAGCGCGTGGAGGTTGGTGCGCCGCTGCGCCTCGACGACCCCTGGTATGGTCGACACCGCGCTGGCAAAGCCGGCCTCCTCGGCCATCACGACATGCGGACGGCCGAATGCATCGCGGTCCCCGAACGGGAATGCGAAATGCCTGACCTGCCGCCCAAGCGCGCTCTCGGCCACCGCGTTGCCCATCGCCATCTCGCGCTGCGCGTCGGCATCCCTGAGGCTTGACAGTGCCGGATAGTTCACGGTGGCGCTGCCGAACGTCACATTCGGATCGGCGGCAAGCTTCGCCAGATCCTGCCAGTCGAGTGACGCATTGCGTGACAATTGGGCCGCGTCGGCCGAATAGCGCCTGGCGAGATCGTTCAGCGCGTAGGACAGGTCCGACGGCGGCAGCTTGCGCAGCCAGCCGGACAGGAAATCGAACAGCTCGTATTTGTCCGACAGCGTCGAGACGGCGAAGTGCCGTTCCCTGCCGTCGACCATGAGGCCGATGCGGCTCTCGCGGGCGATGATGTCCTCGAGCGCCAGCCACCACGCCGCGCCCACACCATCCGGGAAAGCCGTCGGCAGATACAGGGTGAAGGGGACGCGGTGCCTCATGAGCACCGGCCAGGCATGGGTGACGATGTCCTTGCTGGCGCCGTCAAAGGTCAGGCAGGCAAAGCGCCGGCGCTCCGGCAAGGTCACCGCGCGGCGGCAAGCCTCGTCGATTCCGACGATGTCATACTGCCAGCGTTTCAGCGCGCGGATCGTGCGATCGAGGAAAGCCGGCGTGATCTCCTGGGACTTCAGCGGCTGAAACCGGCCGCGTCGCGCGGGACGAACGCGGGCGAAGCGCAGGATCACCCCGGCGCCGCCGCTCTCGCGTTCCCGCAGCTTGAAGGCGCCACTGAAATACGCGAGCTCCATTCGGGCCCGTCGTAAAATCCCGCTGTCCGGCGCCAAGATCCCCGTCCTTGTCAGGCGGTTCCCGCACACCGCCACGGCATTGTTATTACTCTTTGTTGACATTTCCCTGCGAAGGTCGGCCCAGCCGAGAACTGTAAATTAATACCTAAAAAAAATTTGGGTTCCGAGATGACCATGGCGGCGGCAATCGAAGGCCAGACGGCTGAGACGCGGGCGTGGCCTAACGCAATCCGCGTTGCCGGCGTCGACATCTTTCATGATCTCACCGCGGCCGAGGCCACCTGGCGCAGCTTCGAGACATCGCAGCACAGCTACACGCCCTATCAGCGGTTCGATTTCCTCGCCAGTTGGCAGCGCCAGGTCGGCGAGCGCGAGGGCCTGCGGCCCTTCATCGTCGTCGCCCATGACAGCGAACGCCGGCCGCTGCTGCTGTTGCCGCTCGCAATCGAGTCCCGCCTCGGCGCGAACTGCGCGAGCTTCATGGGCGGCAAGCATGCAACCTTCAACATGGCGCTGTGCGAGAGGGATTTCGCCGCTAACGCGACGGAAGCCGATATCGCGGCTCTGATCGGATCGATCACCGAACGCTCCCGCGCCGACGCGCTCGTGCTCTGCCAGCAGCCGCTGCGCTGGCAGGACCTGCCGAATCCGCTGGCGATGCTGCCGCACCAGCCTTCGGTCAACGACTGCCCGGTGCTGGCGATCGAGCCCGGCGCGGCCCCCGCGGCGCTGATCAGCAACTCGTTCCGCCGCCGCCTCAAGGGCAAGGAGCGCAAGCTGCAGGCGCTGCCCGGCTACCGCTATTACGTCGCGAGCGAGAGCGCCGATGTCTGCCGCCTGCTCGACTGGTTCTTCCGCGTCAAGCCGCAGCGCATGGCGGAGCAGAAGCTGCCGAACGTGTTCGCCGAGCCGGGCATCGAGCCGTTCATTCGTGCCGCCTGCCTCGCTCCGCGCGCCGACGGCAACGGCTATGCGATCGACATCCACGCGCTGGAGTGCGACGAGGAAGTGATCGCGATCTTCGCCGGCGTGTCCGACGGTCATCGCTTCTCGATGATGTTCAACACCTACACGATGTCGGCCAATTCCAAGTTCAGCCCCGGCCTGATCCTGATGCGCGATATCACCGATCGCCATGCCGGCCTGAACTACCGCGCTCTGGATCTCGGCATCGGCTCGGACGAGTACAAGCGGCTGTTCTGCAAGGACGATGAAGCCGTCGTCGACAGCTTCATTCCGCTCAGCCTGCGCGGCAAGCCGGCGGCCAGTGCGCTGTCGGCCATCAATCGCGCCAAGCGCGCTGTGAAGCAAAATCCGGCGCTGTTCGAGATTGCCCAGAACCTGCGCAGCATGTTCCGCTGAGCACTCAGCTCGCCGCGTCGCCCTGCTCTGCGCCGCCACTCGGTACGCCGAGCCGCTTCATCGCGTCGAACAACAATGCCGCGGCGGGTGACAGCGCACGCTTGCGCAACTTGATCAGGCCGTAATTCTCCAACAACAGCCTGTCGCGCAGGCGCAGCACCTTGAACCGCTGCGGATCGACCAGATCGAACACCAGCATGGGGACCGGCACGATCGCGTCGATGCCCGCGGCAATTCCGACCGAGGCGAAAAACGACTCGGTGTTGATGACCCGGCGCGGCGGCGTCACGCCGCGGCTCATGAACAGCCTCTCGAGCGCCTGGCGCATGAAGGATTCGCGCGGCTGGCAGATCCATTGCTGGTCGGCCATGTCCTCCAGCTCGACCGTCTCGCGGCCGGCCAACGGATGCTCCGCACGAACGAGCAGCACCGCCTCCTCCGCGCCGATCTCGTAATAGTCGAATTGCCGGGGGTCGATGCCGGCGGGAATCCTGGCGACGACGAAATCGAACTCGAGCGCCAGCAGTCGCGTGATCAAAGGCGGGCTGGTGCTGACATCGAGCGAGATGTTCACCCGATGCAGCTTCTCGCCAAGATACTGGATCACGTCGACGACGAGATCGATGCTCGGCTTGGCGACTGTTCCAACGGAGACGGTGCCGAGCTCACCGGACTTATAGCCCGCGAACTCGTCGGTGACCTGGTCGAGATCGGCCAGCACGCTTTTGCCGCCACGGATCAGGATCGACCCATAGGCCGTCGGTTCGACGCCGCGCGCGGTGCGTTCAAACAAGGGAACCCGCGCCAGCGCCTCGATTTCGGCGAGCATCTTCGATGCCGCCGACTGGGTGATGTTCAACCGCTCGGCGGCGAGCTGCAACTTGCGCTCGTTGTCGAGAGCGACCAGCAGGCGCAGCTGGCGCAGTTTCAGATTATTGATCACGGCCCGCCACCATCCTGCCCGGCAAGAGCCTTATCCGTTCCGTTTCAGCCGGAACGGGGCTCCAAATTCTGCTTTGACGCGTTTTCTTTGCGCGAACCGGCAGCCACTTCGCTGGAAAACGCTCCAGGGTTCCCGCGTTTATACCGCGGTGCATCATGACAGTTTCGCCGTGGCTCCATTCCCAAATGCCATTAGTCACGCGGCCGTCGATTACACAACAATGAATGGGACTTGCAAGGGCAACGCGACGAACCGCTGCGGGTGCACCAGGTGCCGCCCCGAACAGCGCAGTGATCGTCTGCCGAATCCGAAAAACAGGAAGGGATGGGAACGATGAGCGACGATGTCGAGAAGCGCGCGATCGGGAAGATGATGCGGCGGCTGATTCCGTTCCTCATCCTGTGTTACTTCGTGGCCTATCTCGATCGCGTCAATGTCGGCTTCGCCAAGCTGCACATGAACGCGGCGCTCGGCCTCAGCGAGGCCGCCTACGGGCTCGGCGCCGGCCTGTTCTTCATCGGCTACTTCTTCTTCGAGGTGCCCTCCAACATCCTTCTGGAGCGGTTCGGTGCACGGCGCTGGATTGCCCGCATCATGATCAGCTGGGGCATCGTCTCGGCCGCATTTGCCTTCATCCCGCAGATGTCAGCGGCGAGCGGCCTGTCGAGCGAATGGATCTTCTACTTCCTGCGCCTCCTGCTCGGCGCCTGCGAAGCCGGCTTCTTCCCCGGCATCATCTTCTATCTGACGCTCTGGTTCCCGTCGGTGTACCGCGCGCGCGTCATCAGCCTGTTCATGCTGGCGATCCCGATCTCGAGCATCATCGGGGCGCCGATCTCGGGATTGCTGCTCAACCTGTCGGGCGCCGGCCTGACCGGATGGCAGTGGCTGTTCGTTTGCGAGGCATTGCCGTCGGTCCTGGTCGGCTTCGCTGTCCTGACCTTCCTGCCGGACTTTCCGCGCCAGGCAAGCTGGCTGCAGCCCGACGAGGTCAAGTGGATCCAGACCACGCTTGAGCGCGAGCGGCAGCAAACCGAGGCCGTGGAGCACATTTCCGTTCTGCAGTCGCTCACCGACTCGCGGGTCCTTGCCTGCGCCTTCGTGTATTTCTGCCTCAACGCGGCAAGCTACGGCGTCGCATTCTTCCTGCCCACCATCATCAAGGCGTTTGGCGTCACCGACACCCAGACCGGCTTGATCGCGGCCCTGCCCTTCGTGTTCGGCGCGGTCGGCATGGTGCTGCTCGGCCGCCATTCCGACAAGACCGGCGAGCGGCGATACCATGTCGCCGGCGCACTGACGCTCGCCGCCGTCGGCATCGGCCTTGCCGGGCTGGTGTCGAATCCGGTGCTGATCGTCGCCCTGCTCTGCCTTGCGCAGATCGGCGTGTCAGCCGTGCCGCCGATGTTCTGGCCGATGCCGGCCGGCATCCTGACCGGCGCCTCGGCGGCGGCAGGCATTGCCGCGATCAACTCGCTCGGCAACCTGTCAGGCTTCGCCGGCCCGTTCGCCGTCGGCTATCTGAAGGACCTGACCGGCAGCTTCACGGCGGGCCTGCTGCTGCTCGCCGTGATGGGACTGATCGGCGCGCTGGTCACGATCAGGCTGCGGATCGATCCGGTGCTCGAGCGAACCGCGCGCGAACCGATGATGGCGCACTAGGCATCGGGCGCCTGCACCGGAAGGGAACGGCGCCTGTAATGCCCGTCACCTGCCGGCGGCCGCCTTGCTCGCGGCCGCCTTCGCGATCTCACGGATGCAGGCGATGAATATCTCGGCGGTCGGGCCCAGGGTGCGGCCCTTCAGCGTGACGATCGCCGCCGAGACGGCGGCCGCCCGCGGAAGCTGAACCGGAAGCACCTTCAGCCCGAGATCGCCGCCGGCAAACTGCGCGACCGAGCCCGGCAGCATGGTGATGAAGCGGCCGGTTGCGGCGAGCCGGCAGCACAAATGAAGCGACAGCGGGCAGAGGGGCGGTGCAGGATCTCCTGAAGGGCGAGATCGCGTCGGCGGTGATGCCGATCGACAGCCTGCTGGGCCAGGTCCAATCCGGACAGCTTCGCGCTCTGGCGACGACCGGTCCCGGCCGTCTCAAATCTCTCCCCGATGTGCCGACGGTGGCGGAAGCCGGTTACCCCGCACTTCAGGACGTGACCTGGTTCGGCATCTTCCTGCCGGCAAAGACGCCCGCGGCAATCGTCGCGCAACTCAACAGCGCGATCCAGGCGTCATTGCGCACCGACGAGGTCAAATCCGGCATGGCCAAACTGTCGGTCGACGTCGACGCGGTCGCGATGAATGACTTTGCGCAACTGCTCGCCACCGAATCCGATCGCTGGAAAGGGATCGTGCGGGCGACCGGATTTACCCCGACGGGCTGACGGTGGCGCTCAGGCGGCGACCACCCGCGGGCCCCTCGCGACCGCTTCCGACGCCGCGCAGGGCTTGCTCAGCATCGTCACTTCGGCGAAGCCGACCGCCCTGAGTTGCTCGACCATCGAGTGGCGGGCATCCTGCGCCATGGCGGCGTCGGGCACGACGACCGCCTGCGCCTTCGCGGTCAGCAGTTCGGCCGGCAGGTCGACGGCCGAACCGGCGTCGAGCAGCACGTGGTCGTAGACCCTGAGCAGCGCATCGATCGCAAGGGCGAGCCGCGGCGATTGCAGATGCGAGCGATCGAAGCCCGGACGCCCGGCGCTGACAATCTGAACACGCGACTGCCGATCCTTGGTGATGATCTGCGCGAAGGTCGCCTCGCCCTGCATCAGCTCGGCAAGGCCCGGCGCCCCGGGATCGACGGTCGCCGACGTCAACACCGGCGAGGACGCGACGAGATCGACGACGACGACCTTGACCTGGCGCGCCATCAGACGCGCCAGCGTCAGGGCGGTCAGCGTAACGCTATCAGCCGCAGCCGGGCCGAGCACGGTGACCTTGTGGGCGGCGGGACCGGCGGCGACGAGGCGCTCGGCGAGCTCATCGATCTCGTCGGCGGTCTGGGCTGACTCAGGCGGCGCCGGAGGTTCATAGGCAGCCGCAGGCTCCAGCGGCAGTTCGGGCTCCACCGCCGGCCTCGGCGCGACCGGCGATGCGAGCGCGGGTTCAGGCGGCAGCGCCGGCGCGGGCTGGTCCACGGTTGCGGCATCCATGACCGGCTCGCGGCGCCTGATCACGGCGGCCGCCGGCGCGAAGGCGCGGCCAACCGCACCGGGCGCGGAGATGCGCAGCAGCTCGCCGGTGATGATGATGCCGGACGACAGCAGCAGCGTCGCCAGCGTCGCGATCAGCACGATCGGCAGCTTCTTCGGATAGGCCGGCGTATTCGAAACCGAGGCGCGCGAGATGATGCGACCGTCGGTCGGCGCGGCCTCGATGTTCTCGCGCGCCGTCGCCTCGCGATACTTGGCGAGATAGGCCTCCAGCAGGTCGCGCTGCGCCTTGGCTTCGCGCTCCAGCCCGCGCAGTTGCACGTCCTGGCTATTGCTAGACGATGCCTGCCTCTTCGACTGGTCCAGGCTCGCCTGCAACGCCATGACACGGCCATCGGCGACGCGGGCGTCATTGTCCAGCGAGCGCGAAACCTTGCCGGCTTCCTCGCGCAATTGCCGGTCGAGATCGGCGATCTGCGCCTTCAATTCCTTGATGCGCGGATGGTTGTCGAGCAGCGTCGACGACTGCTCGGCAAGCTGCGCGCGCAGCGTGCCGCGCTGTTCGGCCAGCCGGCGGATCAGCTCGGAATTGAGGACCTCGGAAGCCTCGATCGGCTTGCCGCCCTGAAGCATCTCCCGGATCAGCCGCGCCTTGGTCTCGGCATCCGCCTTCAGCGCGCGGGCATTGTTGAGCTGCGTGTTCAGCTCACCCATCTGCTGGTTCGACAGCGGGATGTTGTTGGTGCCGACGAACAGGCTCGACTTCGAGCGGAATTCCTCGACGCGCGAATCCGCGTCCGCGACCTTGGTGCGCAGCTTGTCGATCTCGCCGAGCAGCCATGTGCTGGCGGATTTGGCCTGGTCCTGTCGCGCGGCCTGCTGCAGCACGAGATAACCGTCTGCAATCGAGTTGGCGACGCGCGCCGCAAGCTCGGAATCTTCCGACTGGAACTCGATCACCATGACGCGCGACTTGTCGACCGCAAAAGCCTGGAAGCGCTCGTAATATGAATCAAGCACCCGCTCTTCCGGCGTCAGGCTGAACGGGTCACGGCCGATGCCGAACAGCGCCAGCAGCGACTTCAGCGGCGAAAAGCCCCGCAGCACCGGATCGAACTCCGGACGCTCGGCCAGCTTGTTCTTCTTGATGATGTCGCGCGCGAGATCGCGCGACAGCAGCAGCTGCACCTGACTCGTCACCGCCTCGGCGTCGAGCGAGGTGCGCTCCAGGTCGCGCTCGCCGTTCGGACGCAGGAAGGCGTTCTCGCGATTGTCGATCAGGATTCGCGCTTCCGACTTGTAGCGCGGCGTCACGACGTTGACCGCGGCAAGCGACAACGCGAACGCCAGCACCGTCGGCACAATGATCCAGCCGCGCTTGCGCGCCAGCGCGCGGCCGAGCACGTGCAGGTCGAGATCGGCCGTCTCCGCCGGACGGGCCGGCTTGTCAGGAGCAGGCTTGTCAGGAGCAGGCTTGGGCGCAGCCGGCTTCACGACAGCTTCGTCGGCGACGGGCGCAGACTTCGGCAACGCCCGTTGCACGACGGCCTTATCCTTGCCTCTACGCCAGAATGCAAAACGCATAACGAACCCCCGCGGACACCGCGACTCCATCTCAATGGGGCGATTACAGTCCATTAAGGTTGCCGCTGGGTTAATCGGTGGGGTTGACGGGCATGGCCGCCACCACCCGCCCCGTCATTCTTTGTTAACCATGAGTGCCGTTAATCGGGGCCGATCTTGTCGCGGGATTCCTCACATGCGCGATCTGCGCGCTCCCCTTATTTGCCTGGTCACTGCGCTCGCGCTGTCGGGCTGCATGGGCCGAACGTCGCCGGTCGCCGGCGACCCCGGCCTCGATTCGATGGCGTATGCTGCGCCCGCGGCCTATGCCGATCCCGCACCGACGCGCGAGGGCTATAATCTCGGCCCCGGCGACAAGCTCCGCGTTGTGGTCTATGGCCAGGAAGGGCTGACCAACGCCTATGCGATCGACGCCGCCGGCGCGATCACCATGCCGCTGATCGGCTCGGTGCCGGCGCGCGGCCGCACCCCTGCCCGGCTTGCCGCCGAGATCACTGCTCGGCTGCGCAACGGCTACATCCGCGAGCCGTCGGTCTCGGTCGAGATCGAGGCCTACCGGCCGTTCTTCATCCTCGGCGAAGTCCAGGCCCCCGGCCAATATCCCTATGTGCCCAACATGACGGTCGAAAGCGCGGTCGCGATCGCCGGCGGCTTCTCGCCGCGCGCCAGGCGCGACGAGGTCACCCTCACCCACACCGATGCATCCGGCGCAGGCCGCTTCGTCGCTCCGCTGGGCACGCCGATCGGCCCGGGCGACACCGTGTTCGTCGGCGAGCGCTGGTTCTGATCGATGGCGCAGGATCAAACCCAGCAACCGCCGCTCCGCATCCTGCACGTGGTGCGCGCCCCGGTCGGCGGCATCATTCGTCACATCCTCGACGTCGCCAACGGCCAGATCGAACGCGGCCACCATGTCGGTATCGTCGCCGACAGCCTGACCGGCGGCGTGCGGGCCGACGCGGCGCTTGCCGAGATCGAGCCGCGGCTCAAGCTCGGCGTCCACCGCGTGGCGATACGCCGCGAGCCGCGCTTCGCCGACTTCATGGTCTGGGCCCACATCGCCGGCCTGATCCGCAAGCTGAAACCCGATGTCGTCCACGGCCATGGCGCCAAGGCCGGCGCCTATGTCCGGCTGCGGCGGCGCTCGAGCAAGGTGATCCGGGTCTACACGCCGCACGGCGGCTCGCTGCACTACCCGCTCGACACCTGGAAGGGCCGCTTCTACAGCCAGCTCGAGCGCACCCTGATGAACAGCACCGACCTGTTCCTGTTCGAGAGCGCGTTTGCCCGCGACACCTATCAGCGCACCGTCGGCAAGCCGGCAGGCCTCGTGCGCTGCGTGTTCAACGGCGTCACCGCGGAGGAATTCGAACCGGTCCCCCGCGCCGACGATGCCGCCGATGTGGCCTATGTCGGCGAGTTCCGGCGCATCAAGGGCGCCGATCTCCTGATCGACGCGGTGGCGAAGCTGCGCGCCGAGGGCAAGCCGGTGACGTTGACGCTCGGCGGCGACGGCGAGGAATTCGAGCGCCTCAAGGAGCAGGTGAAGCGGCTGTCGCTCGGTGAGGCCGTCCGTTTCATCGGTCACGTCAAGGCGCGCTTTGGCTTCTCGAAGGGTAGCCTGCTCGTGGTGCCCTCGCGCGGCGATTCGATGCCCTATGTGGTGATCGAGGCGGGCGCGGCCGGCGTTCCGATGATCGCGGCCGATGTCGGCGGCATCCCCGAGATCTTCGATACCCACACCGACGCCCTGTTCGCGCCGAGCAATGCCGGAGCGATGGCCGACGCGATCAAGGCCGCGCTCGACGATCCCGCCGCGACCGCGGCGCGCGCCGAGCGACTGCGCGAACGGATTTCGGAACATTTCTCGCAAAGCGCGATGGTCGATGGTGTACTGGCCGGCTATCGCGACGCATTTGCCAAACGTTAACCACTTCTTGCACACGTAACCGTTTCTTCCGATTTGTTCCCTTAAGTCACGTCCGGGGGAATTTTCGTGCTGCGCGCGGATGCCCATCTGCATGCGCAGGAATGGACGTGGACTCGTGGAACCGTTTAACGCACGCTCGATGCTGGATGCCGCTGCGTCTGCGACGGCCGCTCAGCCGCAGATCGAACGGCGCCGGCGCCTCTCGCCGGCCGCGCTCGCCGTTACCAACCAGAAGGTTCGCGGCGCCTACTCGCCGGTCGTGATCGCCGGCGTAGTTCGCCTCGCCGACTTCGTGCTGCTCAGCCTGGTCGGCGTTGGGCTCTATCTCGCCTATGTCAGGCCGCTCGCCGGCGGCGGCATTCACTGGGGATATATCGCATCGATCCTCGGCATGTCGGCTGCCGCCGTGGTCTGCTTCCAGGCCGCCGATATCTACCAGGTGCAGATCTTCCGCGGCCAGCTTCGCCAGATGACGCGCATGATCTCGTCATGGGCCGTCGTGTTCCTGCTGTTCATCGGCATCTCCTTCCTGGTCAAGCTCGGTGGCGAGGTCTCGCGGGTCTGGCTGTCGTCGTTCTTCTGCGTCGGCCTTGCGGTGCTGATCGCCGAACGGCTGCTGCTGCGATCGATGGTGCGCGCCTGGGCGCATGACGGCCGGCTCGACCGCCGCACCATCATCGTCGGAGCCGACCACAACGGCGAGCAGCTGATCGAGGCGCTGAACGCCGAGGATGATTCCGACATCCATGTGCTCGGCGTGTTCGACGACCGCAATGACGATCGCGCCACTAATACCTGCGCCGGCTCACCGAAACTCGGCAAGATCGATGACATCGTCGAATTCGCCCGCCGCACCCGCGTCGACCTCGTGCTGTTCGCGTTGCCGATCTCGGCGGAGACCCGCATCCTGGAAATGCTGAAGAAGCTGTGGGTGCTGCCGGTCGACATCCGCCTGTCGGCCCATACCAACAAGCTGCGCTTCCACCCCCGTTCCTATTCCTATATCGGCAAGGTGCCGACGCTCGATATGTTCGAGGCGCCGATCACCGACTGGGATCTGGTGCTGAAATGGCTGTTCGACCGCGTGGTCGGCGGTCTGGCCCTGCTTGCGGCGCTGCCGGTGTTGGGACTGGTGGCGCTCGCGGTGAAACTCGACAGCCCCGGCCCGGTGCTGTTCCGCCAGAAGCGCTTCGGCTTCAACAACGAGCGGATCGACGTTTACAAATTCCGCTCGCTCTACCACCACCAGGCCGACCCCACCGCCTCCAAGGTCGTGACCAAGAACGATCCGCGCGTGACCCGCGTCGGCCGCTTCATCCGCAAGACCTCGCTCGACGAATTGCCGCAACTGTTCAACGTGGTGCTGAAGGGCAATCTGTCGCTGGTCGGCCCGCGCCCGCACGCCGTGCAGAGCAAGCTGGAGAACCGCCTGTTCGACGAGGCGGTCGACGGCTACTTCGCTCGCCACCGCGTCAAGCCCGGCATCACCGGCTGGGCGCAGATCAACGGCTGGCGCGGCGAGGTCGACACCGACGAGAAGATCCAGAAGCGCGTCGAATATGACCTCTATTACATCGAGAACTGGTCGGTGCTGTTCGACCTCTACATCCTGCTCAAGACCCCGTTCTCGCTGCTGACCAAGAGCGAGAACGCGTACTGAGAATTCAGCCGATTGCTGTCGTTGCGCGCGCAATGACAAACGTATGTATCTGTTGCGTTGCGTGAGTATCCGATGGCCTATGCGGCGACAGCCGGGACGTCCCATTCGCTGACATCAGCACCAACGGGCGTGCTGGCGCTACAGCGGGCACTGGTGTGGCTGGCCGGCGCGTCCGGCGCCATCGTGTTCATCGAGCCGAGCCCGTATGAGCTCGTCACGCTGACCGCCTGCGTGCTGTTCTTCGCCACGGGCTTGCGCATGCGGCTGGTGTTCATGCCGCTGCTGTTCACATTGATCGTGCTCAATGTCGGCTACAGCATCGGTGCGGTGCCGTTCCTCGACAAGCCGGAGGTGGTGAACTGGATCCTGACCTCCTGGTACATGGCCATCACCGTCATCTTCTTCGCGATGGTGATGTCGGAGGATACCGAAGCCCGCCTCGACATGCTGCGCCGCGGCCTGATCGTCGGCGCGATGATCGCTTCGCTCGCGGGCATCGCCGGCTACTTCCGTCTGGTGCCCGGCGGCTACGACCTGCTGACGCTGTATGACCGCGCCCGCGGCACCTTCAAGGACCCGAACGTGCTCGGCGCCTTCCTGATCCTGCCGGCGCTGTTCACGCTGCAGAGCGTCGTCTCCGACCGCTTCGGCAAGGCGTTCCGCAACGCCATCGCCTTCGGCATCATCTCGCTCGCGATCCTGCTGTCGTTCTCGCGCGCCGCCTGGGGCGGCCTCGTGATCACCGCGGCCTTCATGCTGGCGCTGATGGTGTTCACCAGCCGCTCGCAGGCGCAGCGCTCGCGCATCATCGTGATGACCCTGATCGCCGCGATCCTGGCCGTGGCGCTGATCGCGGTGCTGCTCTCGGTCGGCTCGGTCGCCGACATGTTCAAGCAGCGCGCGAGCTTCGACCAGAGCTATGACGAAGGCCGCTTCGGCCGGTTCGGCCGCCACATCCTCGGCGCCCAGATGGCGCTGGAGCTGCCGTTCGGCATCGGGCCACTGCAATTCCACACTTACTTCCCCGAGGACACCCACAATTCCTATCTCAACGCCTTCATGTCGGGCGGCTGGATCTCCGGCATCTGCTATCCGGCGCTGGTGTTCGTCACCGCGGTCATCGGCTTCCGCTACATCTACATGCGGGTGCCGTGGCAGCGCGGCTATCTCGCGGTCTTCTCGGCGTTCCTCGGCTTCGTCGGCGAGAGCTTCATCATCGATACCGACCACTGGCGGCACTTCTGGATGATGCTGGGCACGATGTGGGGTATGTATGCGGCGGCCGAGCGCTACCGCGCGATGTCGGCACGGATTATCGACGAGTCTTCGGCGGCATCCTGAGACTGGCGCGCTGCTCCGGCGGCATGTCGATCACCGCCTTCAATGCTCCGGTCGCTTCCAGCACGCCCTTGTAGCCGTCATTGGCGAAGCGCAGCAGCAAGTGCAGCTCGTCGTCGGTGTAGCTGCTCCACAGCTTGAGCATCGCCTCCTGCATCGGCACGTAGAACTTGCCGATCTCCGCCGCTTTTTCCTCCACCACCGAGATGAAGACCTTGCGGCGGTCGCTCTCGTCCCGCTCGCGGCGCACGTAACCCGCCTTCTCCAGACGATCGACCACGCCGGTGATCGCGCCGGTGGTCAGCCCGGTGACCTCGGCTAGGCGCCCCGCGGTCACCCGCCCCTCAAGGTGCAGGATGTCCATGCATTCCATGTCGGAATTGGAAATTCCGGCCATGTTCGCAACGGCTTGGCCGTACATCACGCCCTGCGCGGATGACCGGCGCATCGCCTCCTCGAGTTCCTGCATCAGCGCTTGGCGCGAGGTCGTGCTTGACAAATCGGCTCCCATCTCTTACTCGTCTAATATCTTAGGTACTAAGATAATTAGCAACTGACCTTTCCTATCCCACACGGATGCATGGAGCAAGGCATGACCTCACGTCCCCGTAAAGCTCTGATCATCGGCGCCGGCATCGCAGGTCCTGTCACCGCGATGTTCCTGACCCGCGCCGGAATCGAGACCGAGCTCTATGAAGCCTGGCCCTATTCCACCGGGATCGGCGGCGGGCTGCAGATCGCGCCGAACGGCATGCATGTGCTGGCGGAGCTCGGCCTCGCCGACGAGTTGATCCGCAACGGCTCGATCGCGGAGTCCTTCGACTTCTATTCGCAGGGTGGCAAGAAGCTCGGCTCGCTCAACCAGAACATGCAGCAGCGCTTCGGCCAGCCCGCGGTGAACATGTGCCGCGCGACGTTGAACGAGACGCTGATCGACAAGGCCTGGGCCTCGAACGTCTCGGTGTTCTTCGAGAAGAAACTGGTGAAGATCGAAGACCGCGGCGACCAGCCCGTGATCGCCTATTTCAACGACGGAACTACCGCCGAGGGTGATTTCGTGATCGGCGCCGACGGCGTGCACTCTGCGGTGCGGCGCCACGTGATCCCTGACGGCCCGACGCCGTTCGACACCGGGCTGATCGGCTTCGGCGGATTCGTGCCCCGCGCGGTGATCGAGAAGCTGCCGATCGGCCAACGGGTGGCGACCACGTTCGGGCAGAGCGGCTTCTTCGGCTATGGGATGTGCAGCCCCGATCCGGACACGGGCGGGATGTGGTGGAGCACGCAGCCGTCGCACGGCATGACCGCGGCGGCCTACCGGCTGCAGAGCCAGGACGCGATCAGGCAGCATCTGCGCGATTTCCACGCCGGCTGGCACGCGCCGATCCCCGAGATCATCGAAGCTGCGGAGAAGATCGTGGTCACCGACACGCTCGACGTCGCGACGCTGCCGACCTGGTCGCGCAAGCGCACGCTGTTGATCGGCGACGCCGCGCACGCTACCAGCCCGCATGCCGGCCAGGGCGCATCGCTCGCACTGGAGGACGCGCTGCGGCTCGGCATCCTGATGCGCGAGGGCCAGGAGCTCGGCATGACGTTCCAGGCTTTCGAGCACGAGCGGCGCCCGCGCGCCGAGAAGATCGTGGCGATCGCCCGCCGCAACGGCAACAGCAAGCGCGAGTTCAGCCCGACCGGTGCCTGGCTGCGCGATCACATGCTGAAGTTGCTGCTGCCGGTGTCGTCCAAAGGTATGGACTTCATGTACGCCTATAATCCGCGCGCGGCGGCGTAGCGCTCTATCTTCTCCCTCTCCCCGCTCTCTTGTCCGCCGAAGCCCGCCTTCGGGCGAAGGCGGATGCGGGGTCGAGACGAGCGAAGCTCGCTCTTAGAGAGTTAGGGTGCGGGGCTCTCTCCACGCACAATGCGATTGGACTGACCTGTTCCCCCTCACCCGGATCGCATCTCACGATGCGATCCGACCTCTCCCCGCAAGCGGGGCGAGGTAAGAAGCACTACTTCTCGACCTCAAATGTCAGCCCGGCGTGATCAACCAGGCGCTTGATCAGCTTGTGCTGCATCGCGGCTCCCGGCGTCCAGAAGCCGGCGGCGACGTCGGGCGTGTCGCGCAGCAGGCAGATCGCGCATTCCGAGATCATCTTCGAGGTCGAGCCGTAGCCGGGATCGCGATCGCCCTTGATGCCGGCGCGGACCATGCGGCCGTCGGGCGCGACCGCGAGATAGAGCAGATCGTAGCGGCCGTTCTCGCGCTCTTCCTTTGACGGCCCCTCGCCCGGCTTCGGCGCGCTTGGGCCGGTCTTCTCGGCATTCAGCGCCATCACACGCTTGGCGTTGGCCTCACCCTTCTCGCCCGAACCGGTCAGGACCATCTCGTCGTAGACGAAGTCCCGTCCGTAGGGAAAGCCCATCAGCATGTTGGAGCGGTGGACGTTGCGCGTGTTGATCAGCGCCATCATGAACGGCGCGGTCCAGGAGTGCAGATCCTCCTCGTAGGCCGGCTTGCTGCCGCGCGGCTGCTTCGGACCCTCGAAGCCCGGCGTCAGCGCGAACGGATTGTTGAGGATCGCAACCAGGCTGAGGTCCTTGGCGACCGCATCGAAGGTGGCCTTGGCGCTCGCCGCGGTGCCGCCGGACAGCGTGCCGCGCATGTCGCGCACGCGGCCCTTGACGCGCGGCGCCGGCGCGCCGAACACCCGCTTGGCCTCCTCCTGGACAAAGAACGCGCCGAGTTCGAACGGCACCGAGTCGAAACCGCAGGAGAACACGATGCGCGCGCCGCTGGCCTTCGCGGCGGCTTCGTATTTGTCGATCATCTGTCGCATCCAGACCGGCTCGCCGCAGAGATCGAAATAGTCGGTGCCGCTTTCCACACAGGCCGCGATCAGCTCGTTGCCATAGAGCTGATACGGTCCGACCGTCGAGACGACAGACTTGGTTTGCGCCAGCATCGCCTTCAGCGGGCCGGCATCGCCGGCATCGGCGACGATCAGCGGCGTGTCGGCGGGCGCGCCGATCGCGTCGCGTACCGAGGCGAGCTTGTCCTTGCTGCGCCCGGCCATCGCCCATTTCAGGCTACTGTTGCGATAATGTGCCGCGAGATATTCGGCGACGAGCTGGCCGGTGAAGCCGGTCGCACCATAGACGACGATGTCGAGTTTCGACGAGGACATGGCTCAGGCTCCCTGCGCGGCGAATTGGGCGCCCTTTTGTCATCGCGGGCGCGGCAACGCAATGCGCTATTTCTTGTACGAGACGCCCATGCCGGCGCGCACGTCGGCCTGGATGCCGTAGGGCGCGATCGGGTAGCGCAAACCGTTCCTGGCGAGCTGCTTCATGCCGGCGATCGCCTTCACCAGATAGGCCGGCGGCAGCGCCATCAGCATCTCCTCGTCGGGCACGCCGCCATAGCGGCGCTCGGCGAAGCATGGCAGCGACAGGCTCGGCTCGCCGGTCTTCAGCGCCCGCCCCCACGAATCCGCGCAGGCGGTTTCGCCGACCACGCCCCATTCGAACTTCTTGTAGCCGGTGTATTGCAGCCCGTTGATCAGGATGATCATCTGTCCCGGCGTCGCATAGACGAGGCAGATGTCGGGCGGATTGAGCCGTCCGCTGGTCAGTGGGCTCACCGCCATCGCCTGATACTGACCGTACGGCACCACGTCGAGCGCCTCCTGGCGCTTGCGCGCGTCTTCGGCGGTGCCGTGCCAGACGCCGACATAATTCTCGCCGGCAAGCCATTTCTCATCCTGCGGCGCGAGCCCGATCACGGCGCGGCATTGCGCGCCGACCAGATCGTCGCCGGTGATGCCGACGGTCCAGCCGAGCCGCGAGGCCATGCTGACGATCTGGTCCGTGGTGTGGACCGCCGACGGACGGCGGATCTTCGGGATCGCCTCCATCTCCTCGACGCGCGCGAACATCTTGATGCCGATCACCGTGGTCTTCAGCCGCAGCAGATTGTTCAGATCGGTGACGATTGCGCCGAGGTCGAACTGTTCCGGCGGTGTCTGCTGTTGCATGGCGAAAACTCCCGTGGGCGGCGGCTTGGCGCCGCCTGTTGATTTGATGTTAGCCGGATTGGCCGGTGAAGGCGACAAGCCTCAACGTGCAGCCGGTCCCGGCAACAAATCGTCGGTTTTGCCGGCCAGATGGTAGGCCAGAAGCCCGATCCACTCCCGCGTGCCGAGATCGGCGCGCGACAGGCCGTCGATCGCAAGCGTCGCGAAGCTGAAGACATCGCCGACGCGCCAATCGACCGGATAGGCCTCGACATTGAATCCCGCCTTGCGGAACAGCCCGACCGAGCGCGGCATATGGTAGGCCGAGGTGACGAGCAGCCAGCGCTCGCCCGGCTTGGGATCGACCAGTGCCCTGGAGAACTCGGCGTTCTCCACCGTGTTGCGGGAGCGGCGCTCGATGATCAATCGCGGCCTGGCGATGCCGAGCCCCTCGAACATCTCGGCGGCATAATCGGCTTCGCGCGCATCGTTCGAGATCAGGTTCGCGCTGCCGCCAGTGAACACGAGGCGCGCATTCGGATATCTGCGCGCGAGCGTCGCCGCCGCGATGACGCGATCGGCCGCGCTGCGCACCACCGGTGTGCCATGCGCAACCGACAGATCGGCATCGATCGAGCCGCCGAGCACGATGATGCCGTCCGGCGCGCCGCGCGAAGCGTCCCATGGCGGGAAGCGCTGCTCCAGTGTAGAGATCAGGACATTGCCGAGCGGCGAGAAGCCGCAGATCGCGAGCAGCAGCAGCGCGGCCACCATCAACCTGCGGCCGAGGCGCGCAAACCGCGTCAACAGCAGCACGGTGCCGATCACGCCGATACCGATCAGGAAGTTGATCGGCAGCAGCATGATGCCGAGCGTCTTGGAGAGCACAAAAAACAAGAGAAGCCCCTGCGAAGTTCTGCTACAGCGTCATACGCTGCTGGGAAACTAATCAAAAGCCGTCACATGACCCATCATCATCTGAAGTCGAGCCCTGAAACCTGCCATTGGGGCTTCTTTGAAGCCAAGCTGAAACCGGTTCTGACCGTTGCGAGCGGCGACGAGATCACGATCGAGACCGTCAGCGGCGGCCCGGACGTGGTGCCCGACCGCGGCAAATTCTACGTTCCGCCCGAGCTCGACGAGATCCATGCGAAGTGCGAGCGGATGGTACCCGGACACATTCTGACCGGCCCGATCGCGGTTGCCGGCGCCGAACCCGGCGACGTGCTCGAGGTCGATATTCTCGACGTTCAGCTGCGACAGGACTGGGGTTACAATCTGATCAAGCCATTGTCCGGCACCCTGCCCGACGATTTCCACGAGACACGCGTCCTCAACATCCCGCTCGATCGCGGGCGCATGGTCGGCCGCATGCCGTGGGGGCTCGATCTGCCGCTCAAGCCGTTCTTCGGCGTGATGGGCGTATCGCCGCCGCCGGCCTGGGGCCGGATCTCCTCGCTGATCCCGCGCGCGATGGGCGGCAATCTCGACAATAAGGAGCTCGGCGCCGGCGCCAAGCTCTATCTGCCGGTGTTCGTTCCGGGTGTGCTGTTCTCCTGCGGCGACGGCCATGGCGTGCAGGGCGACGGCGAGGTCTGCGTCACCGCGATCGAGACCGCGCTGACCGGCCGCTTCCGCCTCACACTGCGCAAGGATATCAAGCTCGCCTATCCGCGCGCAGAGACCGCGGATCATTACATGACCATGGCGATGGATCCCGATCTCGACCAGTGCGTGGTGCGGGCGCTGCGCGACATGATCGTGCTGCTCGGTGAGAAGCGCAACCTGTCGCGTGAGGACGCCTACACTCTGTGCAGCCTGGCCGCCGACCTGCGCGTGACGCAGACGGTCAACGGCTCCAAGGGCATCCACTGCATGATCGCCAAATCGGTGGTCCACGGGTAACCACGCACGTCATTCCGGAACGATGCGCAGCATCGAATCCGGAATCTCGAGATTCTCCGGTGCGTAATTCGCGCACCTGAGGATCGGCTCTGCGAGCCGCCTGGAATGACCAAGTGGATAAATAGCCGCACTTGTGTTCCGCGAGCCCGGCTCGATACAATCCCCGTCCCAACGAACAAGAATGGACGGGGACGGATATGCTGAAGGACAGGCTTTCGCCGGCCGACGAGGCTGCGCGCGACAGGGAGATGCAGGAGACGCTCGCCGCCTGCCCGCGCATCCTCGACCTCATTGCCCGCGGTCCGCAGGGCGCGCCGGACGCTGAAGCCGCGATCTATCTGCGCTCGCCGCTCGATCCCAACCCGGTCGTGATCTCGAACGATCACTTGATGGGCTGCATCAAGGCCGCTGAAACCTATTTCCGTAAGCACGGCATCGGCAAGGACGACGCGGTGGCTGTCCTGCTCCCGGCGTGCCCTGCGACCGTCGTCGCGATCTTCGGCGCAGCCGCCTGCGGCGTCGCCGAGCCGCTCAATCTGCTGTTCACGCGCGAAGCGATCGTCGCCCAGCTCAACGCGATCAACGCAAAGCTGTTACTGGCGCCGCCGCCGGGCATGCCGGGCGGGCTCTATGAGAGGGTCGAGGGCCTGCAGCGCGAGGTGCCGTCCCTCAAGCGCATCGTGATCGTGCCGCTCGACGGCAGCATCGCCTTCGACGGCGAGGTGCTGCGGCCCGATCCCGCCTGGCGCGACGACTACGGCAAGTCCAAGGACATGAGCGAGGCCGACCGCGTCGCCGTGATGCTGCCGACCGGCGGCACCACCGGCCATCCGAAGGTGGCGCGGCTCACCAATCGCGCCATGGTCGCCTCCACCGTATCCTCGCGGATGGCGCTCGATTTCCATCGCGGCGAGCGCGCGATGATCACGATGCCGCTGTTCCATGTCGGCGGCCTGTTCTGCACCACGGCCAATTCCCTGGCGGCCGGCACGACGATGGTCATCCCCGGCCCCGCCGGCGCGCGCGATCCGGCGCTGGTCCGGCACTTCTGGCAGATCATCGAGAAGTACGGCATCAACATCGCCGGCAACGTGCCGACGATACTCGGCGCCCTCGCCGATATCCCCGTCGCTGACAGCGACATCTCGACCCTGCGCGTCACCGCCACCGGCGCCTCGATCTGCCCGCCGGAGATCGAGCGGCGTTATCTTGCGACCTGGGGCGGCCCCTGCATCCAGCAGCTCTACGGCATGACCGAGCTCGCCGGTGCCATCACTCACGATGTGCACGGCGTGAAGCCGCGCGCCGAGAGCGTCGGCACCCGCAATCCGCTGGTCGAGCTTGCGATCCTCGACGGCGGCAAGCTCCACACCGGACCGTGGCCTTCGCCGGTCGGCGAACTGCTGACCAGGGGCCCGCAGGTGTTCGCCGGCTATGTCGACAAGAAGCAGACCGAGGAGGCGTTCCGCGACGGCTGGCTGCGCACCGGCGACATCTGCCGGATCGATGCCGACGGCTTCGTCTACATCATGGGCCGCGCCAAGGACGTCATCATCCGCGGCGGCCACAACATCGATCCGCGCGCGATCGAGGACGCCGCGCTGGCGTTTCCGGGCGTGGCGCTTGCCGCGGCCGTCGGACGTCCCGACACCTACGCCGGCGAAGTGCCGATGCTGTTCGTCTCGGCGCAGCCCGGCGCCCATATCGATCCGAACGCGCTCGCAGCCTTCGTGCAGGACAACATCCTGGAGCCGCCGGCGCGCCCGCGCGTGGTGTCGGTGATTCCCGAGATGCCGGTGACTCCGGTCGGCAAGATCTTCAAGCCGAAGCTGCGCGAGATCGCCGCCGGCGAGGCCGCGCGCGAGCTGCTGGCGCTGGAAGGATTGTCCGGCGAGGTCAGTGTCGACGCGATCACCGATCCGTCCCGCGGGCTGTACCTGAGCGTGAGCGCGCCTCCGGACAAGGCCGAAAAGGCTGAGCGGCTTCTCAAGAAGTTCCCGGTCAAGGTCGAGTTACGGCCCTAACGCCTTCATCTATCTCAATAATTCGATGACGCCCTCGCGCTGGAACTTGCTTCCAGCGCGCTTGGGCGCGGCTGGCTGCTTCTTGCCGCCCACGGCTTGACGAACTGTCTCATTCCTAAATAGACTCTAAATAGATACTTTTCAGTACAGGCGTTCAGGGTTAAGCGTTTCACCATGGCTACGGAAAAGGCCGAAACCGACCGCGTCCCGGTCACGCTGGCGCTCTCGACGATCGGATACCTCGAGAAGCTGGTGAGACAGGGCACCCACGGCACGAGCGTCCCGGGCGTCGCACGGACATTGATCGAGGAAGGCATTCGGCTCGCCATCAAGGACGGGTTGCTTGCAATCCGCGACAACGGCCGCACGCCCTAGCATGATCCGGAAAAGTGGAGACCGATTTTCCGAAGAGATCATGCTCAAACGGGGATGAGATCACGGCGCGATTGCTTGTCATCGCGTGGTGAGCTCAGGCGTGTGCCGGCGCGGCGGTTCAACACAGAACGTGGAACCGTCAGATGATTGCCATCGAACCGACCTGGACGCCGGAGCGCGTCGACCAACTCAAAATCTACTTTGAAGCCGGCCTCTCCTGCCGCGACATCGCCGTCAATATCGGCGTCAGCCGCAATGCGGTGATCGGCAAGCTGTCGCGGCTGAACCTCACGCGCACGACGCCGGACGAACGCCGGGCGCGGCGCAAGAAATCGGCCGCCCACGCCGCGCAAAGGGCGACTGCCAAGCAGCAGCTCCGGTTGCTCCAGGCGGTCTACGAGCGGGAGCCCGACGATGCGCCGATCGTCAGCGCCAACAGCTGCTCGCTGTTCGAACTGAGCGAGCAGCGCTGCCGCTGGCCGATCAGCACCCCGGGCGCCGATGATTTCTGCTTTTGCGGCAACACACCGCTCGGCGGCATGCCCTATTGCTCAGGGCATTACCGCCTCGCCTATCAAGCGGGATCGCGCCAACGCGCGATGCGCGGATAGCGCTTGATGCGCGGGGAGCGCTTGGGTGAAGCCGTCCCGCACGCGATGCGGGACGGCCGTTCAGCCGACCTTCCAGCCGGTCGCCGCTACGATGCCTTGATAGAAGTCCGGCGTGTAGGCCTGTTCCGGCGTCTTGCGCACGCGCTCGTCGAGCAGATGCGCATCGTCACCGACCAGGATGCGCCAGCGCTCGGCCTTCACGCCGTCGAGGATGATCTTGGCGGCGGCCGCCGCCGAGGTCGGCGCCTCGTCATGGAAGATGCGGGCGCGATCGAGCGCGAGCTGCTGGATGTCGGCGTCCGACATCCTGGCGACGTCGATCCCCTGCCCCTGCAGACGCTGACGCGCCTGCTTGAGCTCGTCGGCATTGAGCTGGTCGGAGCCGTTCTGCACCTTGCGGGAGTTCGACACGATCGAGGTGCCGATATGGCCGGGCATCACGACCGAGCACTTCACATGCGGCGCATTGAGGCGGAGATCGTTGATCATCGCCTCGGTGAACCCCTTCACGGCGAACTTCGCCGCGCTGTAGGCGGTGTGCGATACACCCATGCCGACCGAGGCCCAGAAGCCGTTGACGCTCGAGGTGTTGACGATGTGCGCCTCGTCGGCCTTCACCAACAGCGGCAGGAAGGTGCGAACGCCGAGATAGACGCCGCCCCAACAGATGTTGAAGGTGCGCTCCCACTGCTCGCGCGTGTTGGAGAACAGGCTGCCGCCGCCACCGATGCCGGCGTTGTTGAACAGCAGGTGGATCTTGTCGGTCGCCTGCTGCTCGATCAGCTTATCGCGGAAGCGCTTGTAGTGATCCTCGATCGAGACGTCGGCAACGTGGGTCGTGATGCGCAGGCCCTGCGGCAGCTTCTCGACCTCGCAGAGCCGCTTGGTCTCGGCCATCGCCTCGGCCGAGACGTCGCACATCGCGACATTGCAGCCCTCGGCAACGAGCAGCCGTGCCAGCTCGCGCCCCATGCCCGTGCCGCCACCGGTGACGACGGCAATCTTTCCAGCAAAATCCTTCATGTGAGATCCGTTCCTTCCCTTATTTTTCTTGCCCTGTTCTTCTTTGTTTCGGCCGGAGCGCGGATCGCAGCTCCAACCGTTTGGCTGTGGCACCTTACATCACCGAATTGTCGCCCATCAACGGCGCCTTCTCACGCGCAAGTGAGCCGCTTGCAGCAGATTGAGACGGTGGCCGCGTAATGAAATCATTCCGCGTTGCGAACAATCCGACATCGGCAATCGGAGACGATGATCGTGCACATCCTGAACGGATTGGTCGCGACAACGCTGATGGCGATCGCGGCCGGAATTTCCACCGCGGCCGCTGCAGCCGAGGTAACACCAGCGAAGCAGCGCGACGGCACCTGCGCAGATGAACCACGTTGATCGCAATCCGCGCAGAGCACAGCGCGCGGCGTGGCACAGCGCGCGATCGTCATATGCGAAGCTCTGACAATGCTGCGATCACGTCGCCCGAATTCGAATGCTTGTTCGCGAAGCGCGTGAGACTCACGCGATGATCGCGCGCATCCTGGCCGCAGGCCAAGCCGCGTCATGACGCGGCCTCGCGCTATTCGGCTGTCTCGATGCGCACGGATGCGCGCCGCCGCAGGACGCCGGCACCCGCGCTCAGGGCCAGCTTGAGCAGGCCGCGCCACGAGAAATCGATGATAACCTCATGGTGCCGCAATCCCTTGCCGCCCTTCACCAGCCCGAGATCCCGGATCAGGCAATAGTGGCCGCTGCTCATGCGCGCCAGGCGGCTGTTCTTGAAGCGTCCCATGAATGGCGAGAATGCACTGCGGATCGATTCCGTCAAATCTTGACGGCGTCGAATCGGCAAGGCGACGGCAACCCGATCGCCGGCCGCAGCTTGCGCGGGCCGCGCGCCACCATCGTCGACGCCGGCTGGGCCCTTGAATCAAAAACCTCCGGCAGGGCATTGCCGGAGGTTTGGGAGGCTTAGCAGCCAGCTAAGAGCCATCATTCAATGTGTTGGCCATGGCGTATATAGTTTAGTAGATCAGGTAAGTAAATAAGTCTGCGGCTAATGAATCGCATGGCTCGTCTTCGTCGTTCGCGTGGACCGAAATGACGCAGCTCAGCTCTCCTTAGAATCTTTCGCAAAGAAAAAACCCCGGCAGTTGCCTGCCGGGGTTCTGTTGGATCGTGATCAGATCAACCGGTATTACCAGTTGCGCTGAGCGCGGAAGAGCATCTGGATAGTGTCCTGATCCTTCAGCTCGTAGGTCGCGGTCGGCTTGCCGATAGCAGTCGCCGACGTGGTGATGATGCCGGCATACTTCTGATCGAGGTGCGAGTAGGTCACGTCGGCCGAGAAGGTCAGGTTCTTGACCGGGGTCCAACGGGTGATCACGCCGATCTGCGCGATGTTGTAGTCGGGATTGCAGGCGGTCACGCCAGCGCCGCCAGCGAATGCGGCACGGAACGAACCACCGACGCCACCAACGCCGCAGATGAGCGACTTAGCCGCGTCGTTGAACGAGACAGCGGCGAACGCACCGTACAAGCTGGTGTTCCAGTAGGGATCCCAGTTGTGGGTGTACGCACCGCGCATACCCCAGGTCTTGATGGACTGCTGCTGACCGCCGGGGCCGAACACCGTGTCGGGTGCCGTACCGAAGCCAACGCTGCCATAGACGCCCGGCAGGCTCGAACCGCCGTAGATGGCGATCGAGCTGGCCTGGCTGGCCAGTTCCTGGATGTTGTAACGGGTCGCACCGTCCGTGTAGACGCCCTGGATGTTGATGGTGTCGCCGGGTCCGGTCGGGATGTTCTTGATCGACAGGGCCAGTGCACCAGCCCAACCCCACTTGTCGTCGGGATGACCGGTCAACTCGGTACCGCCGTAGTAGGCAGCGTGGTTGTCATGGGCGGCGACCGACGCCTGGAAGATACCCCAAGCCTGATCGACCTTGAGCGCGGCAACGAAGTCCGGAGCGATCGTGCCGGCGTAGTCGCTGGAGCCGTAAGCACCACCGACGCCGAGGTTGTTCACGCCAGCCTGCATGTAGGCAACCTGGTCCTGCGCCGACAGAGCGAGCGACACGCCGTTGCCGAACTGCGCGGTGTAGGTGAACTGGTTGATGCCGTTGGTGGTGTTCACGCCACCGACGAGCGCGTCGTAGTTGTTGCCCGGATAACCGTTCCAGGGGGCAGCGAACTGCGAAACCGCCTTACCCATCGTGAAGCCGGCGAACTGGATGAAGGCGTAGTAGACGCCGACCGAACCGGCAGCCACGTTGCCCGAACCAGCGTTGTTCGGCGCGGCCGTCGAGCCGATCGCCGAGTACACCGTCGAGCCGTTGCCCTGGCCGGCGTAGGTGTCGGAGGTCCAGGTGAACACCGCATCGAAATAGGTACGGACCACGCCGTATTCGGTCGCGGTGCGCGTATCGATGTTGAAGTCTTCACGCGAACGCCAAGTGTAGCCGTTCGTGAAACGGTTGTTGGCACCGCTGGCGCCGTTGTAGTTCGCGCCGTACACGCTGTTGCCGTTCACCACGACGTCAGCACGCACATAGCCGCCCAGCTTGATGCAGGTGTCGGTGCCGGGGATGTAGTAGAAGCCCGGACCGTAAAGCGAGCAAACCTTCACGTACTCGACCGCTTTGGCCTTGACGGGAAGATCGGCCGCCTGTGCCCCGCCGACCGCGACCAGCGCAGCCGTCGAGCCCAGGATAAGGCTCTTCAAATTCATATTAAACCTCCAAGTTGCTCATATGCGGAGAGTCCGAGGCCGCGAGCGCCCCGTGATCCTCCCGCATTGTCCAAGACCGTTTTCCCCAAACCCCGCACCCTCAGATCAATCTGTGGTGTGCGACGGACTTGAACGATCACCGCAACGGGACGATCGAGATTCCCCTACCGCCGGGTTCAATATGCATTGGCCAGTTCGCCAATCAAAATAGTTTATAAAGTCAGGAATGCGAATGCGGCCACACTGTGTCTCGCCGGCAACGCTGCCTGTAAGCCCTTTGCTTACCTGAGAAAACTTGTCACACCCCAAATAGTCCAACCGTCACACGACCATCATAATTACTTTACGTTCACTTGCGTTCGTTGGCGGCTTGCGGGAAAAAACCTACTGCAGCGCGGAAAACAAGAAATAAATCAGCACAAAGCTGAGTCGGCGCCCGAGGGAAGAGGAAGCTGTGTCAGTGACAAGGAAGGATTCGACGCGCCAGCGCGCCATCGAACATCTCGACATCATCAAGCGGTTCACGCTCGAGATTTCGGCCATCAACTCGCATCTGGAGCGCGTCCGTCAATTCTGGGGCAAGTCGCTTGGCGTCAGCGGTCCGCAATGGATGATTCTCATCGCGATCTCGGATCTCGACAAGGATGACGGCGTGCCGATCAACGTGGTGTCGAAGCTGCTGCACGTCGATCCGTCGTTCGTGACCACGCAGTCCAAGCTGCTCGAGCAGAAGGAGCTGCTGCGGCGCGCACCCTCCCCGGCCGATGCGCGCGTGGTCCGGCTGTCGCTGACCGACAAGACCAAAAAGCACCTCGCGGGCCTCGCCGAACAGCACAAGGCGTTCAAGAAAACCGTCTTCGAGGAGTTCAGCGAGCCTGAGCTGGCCGAGTTCACGGCCAAGCTTTCGATGCTCACCAGCCGCCTCGAAAAGGCCTGCCTGATTGTTGCGATGGAAGCCGAGGCCTGAAGCGACCGGCTCTGCAGCGGACGGGACGACTGGCAAACCGGAACGGTCGCGCGGTTCACCTTGCGAAGCGTACGATGCGGAGACTTATCGGTGTCCGCGCCCCGCCGACTGGAACGCCAGGAAGGCGAGGACGCTCAGCAGCGCAGCCCAGACCAGGAAGTGTTCAGCAATCACGTTGGCCCCCCATTTGCCCCTCAATGGAAAGCATGAAACGGGCCAAGCTGCGCGCGATCGGTGAACGGGCCATGAAAAAGGAGCCCCGGCGCTGACGGCCGGGGCCCCGGCAAAGCCAACCTCGCAGTGTAACTATCTGGACCTGGTCGAGGTGCCTCCGGTCATCCCGCTGCCCGAGCCCGTCGTCTGGCCAGGGGCGTAGCCAGAGGCCCCTGGGGCCCCGGCTTTCGATCCTCGTGCCTGCATCTCGTGCCCGGGTGCATAGCCCGACGCGCCGGGACTGCCCTTCTTGGAGCCCTTCTTTTGCATCTCGTGTCCAGGTGATTTGCTCGAAACACCCTGTGCAAAAGCAACCGGTGTGGAAGCCATCAGGCATGCCGCGGAAAGGACGATGATTGCGTGCTTCATTTTGTCCTCCAAAATGCGCCCCGCAACTAACCGCCTGAAATCAGTGACGTTCCATGAACGCTTGTTCATCGACACGACAGCCGCCGATGCGATCGGCTTGGTGCTGCCTCTTCAACGAGCGCTTGTTCGATATTGACGGCAGCGTGTTGGCTTCCGCGCACAGCTTTCCGCGACCGGCGAACAGCATCGGCAACCAATCGCAAGCCGGCGGCGCGCGATGCGCGTCCGCTTCAAACCATCACCGAACGAATTTTGAGAAAATGGTCGGAGCGAGAGGATTTGAACCTCCGACCCCTAGTCTCCCAGACTAGTGCGCTAACCGGGCTGCGCCACGCTCCGATGCCGTTCCATTAGCTGCGATCCTGCGTTCGCGCAAGGCAAAGCAGGCTCCTGAAGACTGCAATCCGGGCACCGGTTCCCCTTGGCGGGCTTCCTTGCCTCAGCCGTCCTTCATCGCTGCGTCGATCATCTGCCGGCAGGCGACCAGCTCCTGCAGCACGCGTTCGAGCCGCTCCCGATCGACTGACGGAACGGAGGGACGAACCGGCGGCGCGGCGGGCGCCTTACCCGGCTGGGCATGCGCCTTGTAGGTCGACAGGATCGGATCCTCGTCGGGATCGACGAATCGGTAGTCGATCCCCTTCTCGTCGCCGTCGCCCTCCTCGCCGTCGAAATCGAGGCCGTCGCTGTTCTCGAGGTCGTCGGGCTCGGCCATGCTGTTGCCGACGGCTTCCTCGACCGCGCCGAACGAGACCGCTGCGGTCTGGTCGGCGATGCCCTGCACCGATTTGATGCCGTGCTCCTTCAGGATCCGCTGCACGCCGCGGATGGTGTAGCCCTCGCCGTACAGCAACCGGCGGATACCCTTGAGCAGGTCGACGTCGTCGGGGCGATAATAGCGGCGTCCGCCGCTGCGCTTCATCGGCTTGATCTGCGCGAAGCGCGTTTCCCAGAATCTCAGCACATGCTGGGGAATATCGAGTTCATCAGCGACCTCGCTGATGGTACGGAACGCATCCGGCGCCTTGTCCAAATGCCCGCTCCTTTGAGCTCAATGCCTGGAGCCTTTTCCGTCCCGATTGAATCGGAACGGGGCTCCGGATTCTAGTTTTGCCGCGTTTTCTTCACGCGAACCGGGTATCCACTTCGCTTGAAAACGCTCTAGTCGGCCTTGCTGCCGTCGCCATTGGTGACGACATGGCCATTGATCCGCTGCTTCAGGATCGCCGACGGCTTGAACACCATTACCCGCCGCGGCGAAATCGGCACCTCGGTGCCGGTCTTCGGATTACGGCCGATACGCTGGCCCTTCTTGCGCACCATGAAGGAGCCGAATGAGGACAGCTTCACCGTCTCGCCCTTTTCCAGGCAATCGGTGATCTCCTTCAGCACCAACTCGACAAATGCCGACGATTCCGTGCGTGACAGACCCACCTTTTGGTAGACCGCCTCACACAAATCGACGCGCGTAACTGTTTTTCCGGTTCCCGTGGTCATCGCCTGCCCCGCACTCTCGGCGAACAATTTCTTGACTGAAATTAAAAGCTTAGCGCGCAATGGTCAACAGTGACCAGCGCCCAGGCGCAGAAAGATCCCGGCAACCTGTCGATACTGTTTGGCGATACGCTACCAGCGCACGAGCGCCGAGCCCCAGGTGAAGCCGCCGCCCATCGCCTCGAACAGCACCAGATCGCCCTTCTTGACGCGCCCGTCCTTCACGGCGACCGACAGCGCGAGCGGGATCGAGGCCGCCGAGGTGTTGCCGTGCTTGTCGACCGTCAGCACCACTTTCTGCGGCGCAATATGAAGCTTGTGCGCCGACGCATCGATGATTCGCTTGTTGGCCTGGTGCGGGATGAACCAGGTGATGTCCTCGGCGGTAAAGCCGGTGGCGTTGAAGGCGTCGACGATCACGTCGGTGATCATGCCGACGGCATGCTTGAACACCTCGCGGCCTTCCATCCGGAGATAACCGACCGTCCTGGTCGAGCCGGGCCCGCCATCGACGAACAGCTTCGCCTTGTGGCGGCCGTCAGAGCGCAGATGCGTCGTCAACACGCCACGGTCGCTGGTGGTGCCGGACTGCTGCTGCGCCTCCAGCACGACCGCGCCGGCGCCGTCGCCGAACAGCACGCAGGTGCCGCGGTCGTTCCAGTCGAGGATGCGCGAGAAGGTTTCGGCACCGATCACCAGCGCCCGCTTGTGGGTGCCGGCGCGCAGGAAATTATCGGCGGTGGCCAGCGCGAAGACGAAGCCGGAACAGACCGCCTGCAGGTCGAAGGCGACGCCGTGGTTGATGCCGAGCCCGTGCTGGACGGCGACCGCGGTGGCCGGAAAGGTGTTGTCGGGCGTCGAGGTCGCGACCACGATCAGGTCGATCGACTGCGCATCGACTTGCGCATGGGCGAGCGCGGCCTGCGCCGCCTTGATCGCCAGATGCGAGGTGAATTCATCGTCGGCAGCGATGTGGCGCTCGCTGATGCCGGTGCGCTGCACGATCCAGTCATCCGACGTGTCGATCCGGGTGGCCAGTTCGGCATTGGTCAAAACCCGCTCCGGCAAATATGAGCCGCAGCCGAGCACTACCGAACGTATAGCAGTCACGAGACAGCCTCCTGCGCGGTCTGCGCCTGCACCAGGGCGCTGCCGTCGCGGTTGAGCATCTGATTGATCTTGGTGAGGAGATCGAAGTGGGCCATCTCATAGCCAACATCCACCGCATAGGCAAAGCCTTCCGCGTTGGTGCCGCCATGACTCTTGACCACCACGCCCTTCAGGCCGAGCAGCAGGCCGCCATTCGACTTGTTGGGATCGAGCTTGTCGCGCAGCTTCTGGAACGCACCGCGGGCCAGCAAATAGCCGATCCGCGCCAGCCAGCTCGATGACATGGCCTCGCGCAGCAGCGTGAACATCTGGCGCGCGGTTCCCTCGGCGGCCTTGAGCGCAATGTTGCCGCTGAAACCTTCCGACACGATGACATCGGCGAGGCCCTTGCCGATCGCGTCGCCCTCGACGAAACCGATATAGTTGAACTGGGTCGAGTTCATCGCGCGCAGCATCTCCGCCGCCTCGCGGATTTCCCCGTGCCCCTTCATCTCCTCGGACCCGATATTGAGCAGGCCGACGGTCGGCCGTTCGAGGTTGAACAGCACGCTCGCCATGGCGCTGCCCATCACCGCCAGCGTCGCCAGATGGCGGGCGTCGCCGCCGATCGTGGCGCCGAGGTCGAGCACGACAGAGTCGCCGCGCAGCGTCGGCCACACCGCCGCAAGCGCCGGCCGGTCGACACCGGGCAGCGTCCGCAGATTGAGGCTGCCCATCGCCATCAGCGCGCCGCTGTTGCCGGCGGAGACCGCAACGTCGGCCTCGCCATGCTTCACGGCGTCGATCGCGAGCCACATCGAGGACGCCCTGCGGGTCCGCCGCAGCGCCTGGCTCGGCTTCTCATCGTTCTTCACGGCGACGTCGGTATGGATCACTTTCGATACCGCCTTCAGCGCCGGATGCTTGGCAAGCTCCGGCTCGATCTGGGCCCGGTCCCCGACCAGCAGGAACTCGCTGTCGGGATGACGGCTTAACGAGATCGCGGCGCCGGGAACGACGACGGAAGCGCCGACATCGCCCCCCATGGCGTCAAGCGCTATTCGAACCTTTTGAGGCATGAACGTCCCGGAAGCCTGCTTTCCCGCAGCCCTTCAGACGAGGACCGCGAGCTTGAAGTCACCGCCGTTAACGGCGCGCGGCGAAACACCAACTCGCGTCCCGGCCGGGCCGCGACAATAGCGTGTCCTCGATCCGACACAACCTCTTGACCGCAAATGAGGCAGCTGCCGAACCGTCACGCAACACATCAGAGCATACCAGAAATACATTGTATTTCAATGTATTGTGACACGTATTTGAAGTAACTGGGAACAGCGCTCGCGCAAGCTTGCAGGCAAGCCATCCCCGCAAATGTGACGCCGGGCGCCCTCAACTTCCCTTGGGCTTCTTGCCGTCCGGCTTTTTCTTCAGCGCCTTCAGCCCCGCGAAGGGATGATTTTCCGGGTCAGGCGCTTCAGCCTTCTGTTCAAAGACCGCATCCACCTTGCGCGGATACGGGTCTATGCCGAGAAACAGCGCATCGGTGGCAAGCCGGCCGATGTCGATGAAGCCGCCGACGATCGGCTCCGGCGGGTCCGGCGTTTCCTCATCGCTGTCGTCGGCGTCGTCGACCAGGTCGGCCATTTGCGGGATCTGCTCGGGCGGCGCGAACACCACATCGATCGGCTCATCGATCTCGTTCTCGATCGGATCGAGCGTCACCACGCAAGTCTGCCCGACCCTGGCCTGGACCCTGCCGGTGACGTGGTAGCTGCCGTCGCGCTTGGGCTGCAGGTCGAACTCTGCACGCGCGGAGACGACCTCCCTCAACTCGGCAACTTCGGCCATCGCCCTGCGCGCCGGCTCGTCGGCCGCGATCTCGCGATGCAGGCCGGTCTCCGGGATCTGCGCAACATTGACGAGAACCCGCCAGGGGTCGCGGTCGCGCCGTGCATCTGATTGCCCTGTGCCGCCGCCGCTCATGCCGCGGTCCCCGCAGCCTGTGGTACCGGAAAGCGCCAGGCGCCCTTGCCCAACGCCGCGAGGTCGGTGCGCGCCAGCTGTTCAATCGCCTCCCTGGCGTAGACGGCGAGCTCGCGGGCCTTGTCGATATTCTGACCGTTGAGGATGTTCTTGCAGAACGACTCGGCCAAGGCCGCCTCGCTGTCGGTCAGCGCCAGATCGTAGGCCGCGGTGCGGCCGTAGAAGGCTTCGCCGAACGCCTGCATGCGCTTCGGCACCGTGAGGTCGCCTACGCCCATTTCCCGCAGATTGTCGTCCATATCGATGCAGAAATGATCAAACAGGGCCTGGGACAGCGCGACGCCGCCCTCGACGGATTTCAGTCGCCGCAGCACCAGCCACAGATGCATCAGAAGGAGGTCAAAACGGCCGTTAACCGTGTCCGGAACGCCCAAGTCACGGTAAAACAACGGTTCTCGCGCCTGCGTCACGATCATGCCATAGATGGTCTCAATGGTGCTGCGCGCGGGCACCCGGGGTCTTCTGAAGTGATTGAACGGCCAAAGCATGACGGGTTCCGGCTGCCGGTCCCCAAAGGGTCGCCTGTTGAGAGGTCGCCCATTGGAGCTCGGCATGATTGCAATCCATTGAGCTGCCCGGTACGTCAATGCCTCGGCCGATGCAAGGGGACGGATCAGTTCCGCCGATGAACCACACGCTTTCACGACAGCCTCGCGCCGCTTCCGCGCGCGGGTTCTTTTCGCGTCTCCGCGCCGTCGCGGCGATTGGCCTCGTCTGCGCCGCACTCGGCGGCTGCGCCGGCGAACAATTCCAGAAGGGCTACATCCTGCCCGACGGGGCGCTCGAGCAGATCCCGATCGGCGCGAGCCAGGACCAGGTGCTGATCGTGCTCGGCACGCCCTCGACGGTCGCAACGCTGGACGGCGAGGTGTTTTATTACATCTCGCAACGGACCTCCCGCCCGGTCGCCTTCATGAATCAGCGGGTGATCGACCAGCGCGTCATCGCGGTCTATTTCGACAAGAATCGGCAGGTGCGCCGGCTCGCCAATTACGGCCTGAAGGACGGCAAGATTTTCGACTTCGTCAGCCGGACCACGCCGACGTCGGGCCAGGAAATGTCCTACCTGACACCGCTCTTCAAGCTGTTGAGCTTCAACTAGAGCGTTTTCGAACGAAGTGGACTCCGGTTCGCGTGAAGGAAGCGCGTCAAACCGGAGTCTGGAGCATAACCCGCTGCGCCAAGTTGTCGCTTGCCCGAAGGGCAAGCGGTCCCCTAGTTTGCTCGCAAGCAAGAGCCTGAGCAGGGGGTAAACGCATGAGAGCCAAGAGATTTTCCCGTCGTACGGTATTGTCGGGCACTGCCGCATTGACGGCTGCGGCGATCCTGCCGCGCGCGAGCCTCGGCGCCGGTGACTGGCGGCCGACCGAGACCGTCCGCATCATCGTGCCGGCGGCGGCCGGCGGCTCGACCGACGTGATGGGGCGGCTGCTCGCGGCGCATTTGCAGCCGCTCTGGGGCCAGTCGGTGGTGGTGGAGAATCGCTCCGGCGCCGGCGGCACCATCGGCACATCCGAGGTCACGCGCGCCAAGGGCGACGGCCACACCATCCTGATCGGCAATCCCGGCCCCAACGCGATCGCCTACAGCATCTTCCGGAATCTGACCTACAAGGCCGACCAGTTGCAGCCGGTCTCCAACATGATCCGGATTCCGAACATCGTGTCGGCGCATCCGTCGACCGGCCTCAAGTCGATCCCCGAATTGATCGCCTTCCTGAAGAAGAATCCGGACAAGCTCACCTACGGCTCGTCCGGCACCGGGCAGAGCCCTCACCTCACCGGCGCCTGGTTCCTGCAACTCACCGGGCTGAAGATGACGCACGTGCCGTTCCGCGGCGCTGGTCCCGCATTGCAGGCCGGGCTCGCCGGCGACATCCAGATCCTGTTCGACAATCTCTATCCGTCGCTGCCGCAGGTGCAGGACGGCAAACTCAACGGCCTCTGTGTCACCACGCCGGAGCGCAGCGATTCCGCACCGAACCTGCCGACGATGCGCGAGGGCGCGCCGGAATTGGCAAAGTTCGACGTCTCGTCCTGGTTCGGCGTGTTCCTGCCGAAGACCGCACCCGCCCCGGTGCTCGACGAGTTGAACCGCCAGGTCAAGGCGATGCTGGAGCGCGACGACGTCAAGAAGAACATCGCCGGCATGGGCGCGCGCGCCGACTACGGCACGCCCCAGCAATTCTCCGATTTCGTCGATGCCGAGACGAAGAAGTTCGCGGCGATCATCGAGAAGGAAGGCCTGCAGATGGAGGTCAAGTGACGGCGTAGCCGTCATTCCGGGACGATGCGAAGCATCGAACCCGGAATCTCAAGATTCCGGGTTCGCCTCTTCGAGGCGCCCCGGAATGACGCTGCAAACATGCGGCTAGACCTATCGGTGGATTACGTTTCGCTAATCCGCCCGACGCTCTGACGCTACGAAGACTTGTTGATCTTCTTGACCTTGGCGTCGGTCGCTTCAATCGACATCGCCAGTTCCATGATCGCGTTCGAGAGCAGCTCGATGGCCTCCTTCTGATCCTGTGATTTGGAGGCGCGGAGCGCGTAGTTCCGTGCGGATGAGAGCGACATCGATTGATCTCCGTGTTGTTCGCGTCTGGTTCAAAAATAAAACCCCGCGGCTTTCACCGCGGGGCTTCGCTTCAGTCGTGTCCGCCGCTCAGTGCGCCAGGATCGCCAGCAGCAGCAGCGCCACGATGTTGGTGATCTTGATCATCGGATTCACCGCCGGGCCCGCCGTATCCTTGTAGGGATCGCCGACGGTATCGCCGGTCACCGCGGACTTGTGGGCGTCAGAGCCCTTGCCGCCGTAGTGGCCGTCCTCGATGTACTTCTTGGCGTTGTCCCATGCGCCGCCACCCGAGGTCATCGAGATCGCGACGAACAGACCGGTGACGATGACGCCGAGCAGCATGGCACCGACCGCGGAGAATGCCGCCGACTTGCCGGCTGCGCCGCCGCCCGCGATCGCATAGATCAGGAAGTAGACCACGATCGGCGACAGCACCGGCAGCAGCGACGGGATGATCATCTCCTTGATCGCCGCCCGGGTCAGCAGGTCGACCGCCTTGCCGTAGTCCGGCTTGTCGGTGCCCTGCATGATGCCGGGCTTCTCGCGGAACTGACGGCGCACTTCCTCGACGATCGCACCGGCGGCACGACCGACTGCGGTCATGCCCATCGCACCGAACAGATACGGCAGCAGGCCGCCGAACAGCAGGCCGACCACGACGTAAGGATTGTTCAGGGAGAAGTCCGGGTTGACGCCCTTGAAGTAGGCATGGGCATTGGCGTCGCTGATGAAGAATTTGAGGTCCTGATTATAGGCCGCAAACAGCACCAGCGCACCGAGACCGGCGGAGCCGATCGCGTAGCCTTTGGTCACCGCCTTGGTGGTGTTGCCGACCGCGTCGAGCGCGTCGGTCGACTTGCGCACCTCCTTCGGCAGCCCCGCCATCTCGGCGATGCCGCCGGCGTTGTCGGTGACCGGGCCGAAGGCGTCGAGCGCGACGATCATGCCGGCCAGCGCCAGCATGGTGGCGGTCGCGATCGCGATGCCGAACAGGCCGGCAAGGCTGTAGGTGACGAGGATGCCGGCGATGATCACGATCGCGGGCAGCGCGGTCGCTTCCATCGAGACCGCCAGGCCCTGGATCACGTTGGTACCGTGACCGGTGACCGAGGCCGAGGCGATCGACTTCACCGGGCGATAGTCGGTGCCGGTGTAGTATTCGGTGATCCAGATGATCAGGCCGGTGACGACGAGACCGACCACGCCGCACCAGAACAGCGCCATGCCGGTATAGTCGACGCCGTCGAGCTTGCCGAAGCCGACCAGCCAATTGATCACGAGCGCGACGCCGACCAGCGACAGGATGCCGGTGGCGATCAGGCCCTTATAGAGGGCGCCCATGATGGACTGGCTGGCACCGAGCTTGACGAAGAAGGTGCCGATGATCGAGGTGATGATGCAGATGCCGCCGATCGCGAGCGGCAGCGTCATCATGTTCACCAGGATCGGCGTCTTGGCGAAGAAGATCGCCGCAAGCACCATGGTGGCGACCGCGGTCACCGCATAGGTCTCGAACAGGTCAGCCGCCATGCCGGCGCAGTCGCCGACATTGTCGCCGACGTTGTCGGCGATGGTGGCCGGGTTACGCGGATCGTCCTCCGGGATACCGGCCTCGACCTTGCCGACGAGGTCGCCGCCGACGTCCGCACCCTTGGTGAAGATGCCGCCGCCGAGACGGGCGAAGATCGAGATCAGCGAGGCGCCGAAGCCGAGCGCCACCATGGCGTCGACCACGGTGCGGCTGCCCGCTTCCAGACCCATGAACTTGACCAGCACCATGAAGTAGATGGTGACGCCGAGCAGCGCGAGCCCCGCAACCAGCATGCCGGTGATCGCGCCCGCCTTGAAGGCGAGCTCGAGGCCGCCGGCGAGCGAGGTGGTTGCCGCCTGAGCGGTGCGGACGTTGGCGCGCACCGAGACGTTCATGCCGATGAAGCCGGCAGCCCCCGACAGGATGGCGCCGATCGCAAAGCCGATCGCCACCGGCAGGCCCAGGAAGTAGGCCAGCACCACGAAGATCACGATACCGACCATGCCGATCGTGGTGTACTGCCGCCGCAGATAGGCCTGTGCGCCCTCGCGCACCGCGGCCGCGATTTCCTGCATGCGCGGATTACCCGCATCCGCGTTCAAGACCGACTGCGTCGCCCAGATCGCGTAGACGATGGAAAGCGCCCCGCAGAGCACAATCAACCATAAAGCTGTCATGTTGCCTCAGATCCTTGATGTAACCCCCGCGCCTTCTTGTGCCGCTAGGGGGGCGGCAGGCGCTTATTTTGCGAGGACAATCCTCCCCAAAAACGGATTGCCTCAAATCGGGCGCGACCTTGCCAAAATCGTTACCGCTGTGCAACGCCACCTGTGGCCGAAAACGCCGATATCGGCAGCTATTTAGAAGGAAAATCGGCGCTATCAGGCGCGGGAAGTCGAGCGCGGCTTCCATTCCGACGGGTTTTCTTAATGCGAACCGGTGCCCGCTTCGCTCGAAAACGCTCTAGAAATGGCTGTAGGACAGCCGCTTCAGCTTCAGTTCCCGGCCCTGCCCGTCAAGGAAGCTCGGTGGCGACAAGCCTGCGATCAAGCCGCCGATTGCGGTCACCGCGACCTTGGCCTGCCGTGCGTCGCGCAGAAACGCGTCGACATGATCGCTCGGGACCGCGCACAAGAGCTCGTAATCATCACCGCCGGCCACCAAGGTCTCGATATCGATCGCCTTGCGTGCGAGCAGCGCTGCGGCCGCGGACGACAACGGGATACTCGTCACGTTGATCACGGCCGCCACACCACTGGCTGCGCAAAGCTTGGTCAGATCGCCGGCAAGACCGTCGGACACATCCATCGCGGCGCTGGCGTGGGTGCGGACGGCTTTGGCCAAGGCGTTGCGCGGCTGCGGAACACGGTAACGGGCGGCAAAGAAATCCCGCCCGACGACATCGTCCGCCAGAGCCGCGGCGACCGGGCCACCCCGGAGCACATCGAGGCCGAGCGCGGCGTCTCCGATCGTGCCGGTGACGAACACACGGTCGCCCGCCTGTGCCCCTGCGCGATGCACCATCGTGCCCTGCGGCACCCGGCCGAACGCAGTGATCGAGATCATCAGCGGCCCCGGCGTCGAGACCGTGTCGCCACCGAGCAGCGGGCAGCCGAAATGCGCGGCGTCCTCGCCGAGCGCCCGGGCAAACGGCTTCAGCCAGGCCTCCTCGGCGCCGCGCAGCGCCAGCGTCAGCACGAAGCCCGCCGGCACCGCGCCCTTGGCAGCGATGTCGGAGAGGTTCACCCGCAGCGCCTTGCGCGCCAGCGTGTCGGGCGGATCATCGCGGAGGAAATGCACGCCCTCGACGATGGCGTCCGTGGTGACCACGATGTCCTCGCCATCTGCCCTTAGCGCGGCGGCGTCGTCGTCGAGCCCGAACGCCCCCGGATCGGTCGCGAGCGGCTTGAAATAGCGCGCGATCAGGGAGTCTTCGCCGGATATCGGTTTGTCGCTCTGCGTCACGATAGCAGCCCCGTCATCCTGAGGTGCGAGCGGAGCGAGCCTCGAAGGATGCACGGCCCCAGCCGGGCCGTCGCCCTTCGAGACGGCCGCCGCGCGGCCTCCTCAGGGTGACGGTCAAGCGATCATATGTCTCCACTCAGCTCCGCACAAACTCGTCGCCGCGGAACTGGCGCGCGATCTGGTCGAGCACGGCGTTGACCATGCCGGTTTCGTCCTTCTCGACGAAAGCATGCGCGACGTCGACATATTCGGAGACCACCACGCGGCCCGGCACGTCCTTGCGGTGCTCGAGCTCGTAGGACCCTGCCCGCAGCACCGCGCGCAGGATGGCGTCGATACGCTTCAGCGGCCAGCCTTTCGACAGCGCCTCGTCGATCAGCGGGTCGAGCCTGGCCTGGTCGCGCACCACGCCGGAGACCACATCGCGGAAAAACGCGGCTTCCGCCGGCAAATATTTCTCGCCCTCGACCTCATTGCCGAGCCAGTGGCTCTCGAACTCGGCGAAGATGTCGTTGATGCCGGCGCCGCCAATGTCCATCTGGTAAAGCGCCTGCACCGCGGCGAGCCGTGCCGCGCCGCGGCGGTTGGCTTTTCTGTCGGGGGCTTTCGCGGGCTTCTTGTTGTCAGCCATGGTCAGGCCTTTGCCAGACGGCGTTTGATCCGCAGCATCGCCAGCGCCGCACGCGCCGCATCGCCGCCCTTGTTGAGCTCGCTGGCGCGCGCCCGCGCCCAGGCCTGCGCCTCGGTGTTGACGGTGAGGATGCCGTTGCCGAGCGGAAATTTCCGGCTGACGGCCAAATCCATCAATCCGCGCGAGGACTCCTGCGAGACGATCTCGAAATGGATGGTGTCGCCGCGCACCACGCAGCCGAGCGCGATCGCCGCGTCATAGGGCTTGCCGTTCGCTTCAGCCGCATCGATCGCGATCGCGATCGCCGCCGGAATCTCCAGCGCGCCCGGCACCGTGATCACATCGTGCGTCGCACCCGCGGCCTTGATCTCGGCCAGCGCGCCTTCTAGCAGCGCATCCTGGATGTCGTCATAGAACCGCGCCTCGACGATCAGCACGCGTGCGCCGGTAATGTCGGTCTGGTCTTTCAGGGGTGCGCGCCGCGCGTCAGCCATTGCAATACCAATCGGAACTTGGGGAGGAGTTGTGCAGCGTTTTAGGCGCAGCAGGGGTTAAAGCCAAGGGCAATACTGCCCTGGATGTCACCGCGATCAGCCCGATTTTTCAGGCCGGGTTCGCTTGCAATGCATAGGCCACCCGGGGCTGAAAATCGCCCGAGGCGAATAGGCAGATAGGGACGTCTGTCTTGGCCGCAATGCCCGAGCCGAAGCTATTTCATCTCCGACAGCCGCGCCGCGTAGCGGGCCATCAGATCGACCTCGATATTGACCTCGCTGCCCGCCTTCCAGCCCCTCAGGGTCGTGACGGAAAGCGTGTGCGGGATGATCAGCACCGAAAAGCTGACGTCGTCGACCGTGTTCACGGTCAGCGACACGCCGTCCAGCGTGACCGACCCCTTCGCCGCGATGAAACGTGCCAGTTCGCGGCTGGTTCGCAGCTCGAAGCGCGCCATGTCGGGCAGATCGTCGCGCTTGACGATGGTGGCGATGCCGTCGGCATGCCCGGCCACGATGTGACCGCCGAGTTCGTCGCCGATCTTGAGCGCGCGCTCAAGATTGAGCCGGCCGCCCTGCCCCCAATGCTTGGCGGTGGTCATGCCGAGCGTCTCGGCCGCCGCATCGACATCGAACCAGGTCTTGCCATCGGCGATGCCGGAGGCGACGACGGTGAGGCAGACGCCATTGCAGGCGATCGAGGCGCCGTCGGCGATCGTGGTCTGGTCGTAGTCGCAAGCAATCCGCATGCGATGCAGCTGCCCCTGCGCCACCTGCTTCAGGCTGGTGATCTCACCGATATCGGTGACAATTCCGGTAAACATTACGCACGCTCGTAGATCATGAGACTGTCTTTGCCGAGGGTTTCGCTAGCACGAAGCCGGAAGACGGGCGACTGCGTGATTGCGTCGAGCGGCATTGCGTCCAGCGCGGGAACGCCGCCGGCACCGATCGCATCAGGTCCGCGCAACAGCCAGATCTCGTCGACAAGGCCGGCTGCCACGAAAGAATTTGCCACGCGCGATCCGCCCTCGACCAGCAGCCGCGAGATCCCCTTCTCCGCCAGCGCATCCAGGACGGACGGCAGATCGAGCCCTTGGGGCGCGCTGGCGGCGACGCGGATCACCTGCGCGCCGGCGGCACCTAACTTCACCGCGGCAGGCGCCTCCGCCATGTCGGATGTCAGCACCCAGAGCGGCGTCTCGCGCGCCGAATGCACCAGGCGGCTGTCGCCTGAAATGCGCAGCGCACGGTCCAGTACCAGGCGCACCGGCGAGCGCGCCGCCATGCCGGGCAGCCGGCAGGTCAAAAGCGGATCGTCGGCCTTGACCGTGCCGATGCCGACCAGGATCGCATCGCTCTGCGCGCGCAGCAGATGCACCCGGGTCCGCGCGGCCTCGCCTGATATCGCAGCCGGCTTGTGGCCATCAGCTGCGATCTTATCGTCGGCGGACACCGCGAGCTTGAGGATCACATGCGGGCGCTTGTCGCGGATGCGGCGGAAGTGTCCGGCGTGGTCGCGCTCAGCTTCCGCCGCACACAGCCCGACATCGACCGCGATGCCGGCGGCACGCAGCTTGGCGTGCCCCTGCCCGGCGACTTCCGGATTGGGATCCTCGATCGCCGAGACGACGCGGGCGAGCCCGGCCGCCACAACGGCGTCGGCGCAAGGCGGCGAGCGGCCGAAATGCGAGCAGGGTTCGAGCGTCACGTAGAGCGTGGCGCCGCGCGCGGCATCGCCGGCGCGCCTGAGTGCCTCGACCTCGGCATGCGGCCGGCCGCCTGCTTGCGTCCAGCCGCGGCCAACGATGACGCCGTCCTTGACGATGACGGCGCCGACCGCCGGATTGGGCCAGGTGCGCCCGAGCCCGCGCCGGCCAAGCGCCAGCGCCAGCTGCATGAAGCGCAGGTCGGCCGCCTTTGCCGCTTCCCTGGCCTCTTTGGCCTTCTGCGCGAACTGGTCTTCCAGAATGCGGAAGATCATTTGCGTAGCGTCGCGAGCCGCGGGTCCTCTTCGCCGGTCAATTCGTCGAGCACGGCCTCGAAGTCCTTGGCCTCGCGGAAGTTGCGATAGACCGAGGCGAAGCGCACATAGGCGACGTCGTCGAGCTGGCGCAGATGCTCCATCACGATCTCGCCGATCGCCTCCGAGGAGACCTCGGCCTCGCCGCCGCTTTCGAGCTCGCGCACGATGGTGGACACCATCTTCTCCACTCGCTCGGATTCCACCGGGCGCTTGCGCAAGGAGATCTGCAGCGAACGCACCAGCTTGTCGCGGTCGAACGGCACGCGGCGGCCGTTGCGCTTGATCACGGTCAGCTCGCGCAGCTGCACCCGCTCGAAGGTCGTGAAGCGGAAGTTGCAGGCCATGCAGACGCGACGCCTGCGAATGACCGCGGAGTCCTCGGTCGGACGCGAGTCCTTGACCTGCGTGTCGAGAGAATTGCAGCTCGGGCAGCGCATCCGACGGGACCTCTGGCAGCGACCTTTTACTGATAGATCGGGAAGCGATCGGTCAGCGCCTTGACGCGCTCCTTGATCGCAGCCTCGACCAGCGGCGCCTTGCCGTCCGGCGACTGCGCCAACGCGTTCAGCACTTCCGCGATCATGCCGCCGACCTGCTTGAACTCGGCGACGCCGAAGCCGCGCGTGGTCGCCGCCGGCGTGCCGAGACGCAGGCCGGAGGTGACGAACGGCTTTTCGGGATCGAACGGGATGCCGTTCTTGTTGCAGGTGATGGCGGCGCGCACCAGCGCCTTCTCGGAGATGTTGCCCTTCAGGCCCTTCGGCCTGAGATCGACCAGCATCAGATGGTTGTCGGTGCCGCCGGAGACGATGTCGAGGCCGTGGCCGCGCAGCGTCTCCGCCAGCGCCTTGGCGTTCTCGACCACGTTCTTGGCGTAGACCTTGAAGTCCGGCCGCAGCGCTTCGGCGAACGCCACCGCCTTGGCGGCGATGACGTGCATCAGCGGACCACCCTGCAGGCCCGGGAAGATCGCCGAGTTCAGCTTCTTGGCCAGCGTCTCGTCATTGGTGAGGATCAGGCCGCCGCGCGGGCCGCGCAGCGACTTGTGCGTCGTCGTGGTGGTGACGTGGGCGTGCGGCACCGGCGAGGCATGCACGCCGCCGGCGACGAGGCCCGCGAAATGCGCCATGTCGACCAGCAGATACGCGCCGACGGAGTCCGCGATCTCGCGGAAGCGCTTGAAGTCCCAGGCGCGCGAATAGGCCGAGCCGCCGGCGATGATCAGCTTCGGCTTGACCTGCTCGGCCTGCTTCTGGACTTCGTCCATGTCGATGATCTGGTCCTCGCGGCGTACCGTGTAGTGCGCGGCCTTGAACCACTTGCCGGACATGTTGACCGGCGAACCGTGGGTGAGATGGCCGCCGGCCGCGAGGTCGAGGCCCATGAAGGTGTCGCCGGGTTGCAGCAGCGCCAGAAACGCCGCCTGGTTCATCTGGCTGCCGGAGTTCGGCTGGACGTTGGCGAAGCCGGCGCCGAACAGCTTCTTGGCGCGCTCGATCGCCAGCGTCTCGGCAACGTCGACCCACTCGCAACCGCCGTAGTAGCGCGCGCCCGGATAACCCTCCGCGTATTTGTTGGTCATCACCGAGCCCTGCGCCTCCAGCACGGCGCGGCTGACGATGTTTTCCGAGGCGATCAGCTCGATCTCGTGACGCTGCCGGCCGAGCTCGCCCTTGATCGCGGCAGCGATTTCGGGATCGGCCTGGGCGAGGGTCGCGGTGAAGAAGGAATCGGGCGCGGAAGCGGTCTTGCTGGATGAGGTCATCGGCGAAATATCTCCACCGCCGCAAGCCTTTAGGCGGGATGCGGACGGTCACAAGTGGCGGTCGAAGCTGGTTTCAGAGCGTTATCACATCGCCCCAAAATGGCCAAGCGGTTGCGGTCCCTGCCGGTCAATTATGCCAGATATGGTGGGGATGGCGGGGATTGCCAGCCGGCCGGACGGCCACCCCCACCGCCCGGTTCCCGCCGCGCGGCCAGCACGGCTGTGGCAGCCGCCAATGGAAGGTGACACCCCTTCCCGGACCGCGCGGGGCCGCGGACAAGACAACAATCGCCTCGAGGTTTCAAAGTCTTGCACGCGCAACCACGCAACTTCGGACTCGCTTGATCATGTCGCGCGCGATCGCGATGCATCGACTCACGAGACGGCGAGACGATTTTTGAATCGTTCGATTTTTGAATCGTTCAACACTGGATCGATTCAAAGCTCTCACGCGATGCGTGCAATTGCGCGTCATACGCCGTTGTCTTCCGGTCACACAGCCAAGCTTTGCGCGCAACTTCGACAGCTTCTAACCGCACGCAGGCTGCTCGCGAAAATCACCGTGATAACGACTCGCTCAAGATTTTTTTACGGAGCGTGGAATAAATGTCGTGCAGGTGGATTCGGCCGCAGCGGTTTGCTGCTTCGGCTGTCGTTGTGTTTTCGGTTGTCGGTGCGGACGATGTCTTCGCCCAGACGCAATTGCCGTCCGTGACAGTCGAAGCGCCGCAGCGGCAAGCGGCGCGATCGCAACAGTCCTCGCAACGGACCACGCGCGCACGCAGCGCCTCGCGCCGCACGACGGCCGCCCCGGTGAGCGCGCAGCCTCAGACCGCTCAGCAGCCCGCGGGCGCCGGCGGCGGGCACGAACGCGCCAACGGCCCGGTCACTGGCTATCTGGCTCGGCTGAGCGCCAGCGGCACCAAGACCAGCACGCCGATCATCCAGACCCCGCAATCGGTGTCGGTCATCAGCGCCGAGCAGATCCGCGACCAGAAGATCGTCAGCAAGTTCGACGAGGTGCTGCGCTACACGCCGGGCGTCATCGGCGGCACCTACGGCGCCGATTTCCGCAACGACTGGTTCATGATCCGCGGCTTCCCGGCGCAGAACGAGTCGCTGTTCCTCGACGGCCTGCAGCTGTTCTACACCTCCTATGCGAGCTGGAAGCTGCAGCCCTTCAATCTCGAGCGCGTCGAGGTGCTGCGCGGTCCGTCCGGCATCCTGTATGGCGGCTCGGCGCCGGGCGGCCTCGTCAACGCAGTGAGCAAGCTGCCGCAGGCCGAGCCCATTCGCTACATCGAGACCGGCGTCAACAATTTCGGCAACGCCTATACCCAGTTCGATATCGGCGGCGCGACGGCGCAGCCCGGCAACGGCCAGGTGCAGTACCGCCTGGTCGGCCAGGCCCAGGGCGGCGGCACCCAGACCGACTATGTCTACGACAACAACTTCTTCTTTGCCCCGTCGGTCACCTGGCGGCCCGATGCCGACACCAGCCTCACCGTGTTCGGCATGGCCTCGCACAGCAACACGCGCGCGCTGAACTTCCTGCCCTATGTCGGCACCGTCACCAACGCGCCGTTCGGCCGGATTCCGACCAGCCTGTTCGTCGGCGATCCCAGCGCCGACCAGTTCCGCCGCGACCAGCAGATGGTCGGCTACCAGTTCCAGAAGAGCGTGACCGACAGCGTCGATTTCCGCCAGAATGCGCGCATGGCGCATGTCGACGTCTATTATGCCGGTCTCTACGGGCTCGGCTACGCGACGACGCCGGCCGCCGCCGACATCGCCCGCGGCAATTTCTACACCCGCGGCATCGCCACCCAGCTCAACCTCGACAATCAGCTCGAATACCGTTTCACCACCGGCGCGCTGCAGCACACCGCGCTGGTCGGCGTCGATCTGAAATATTACGGCATCGACGACCGCCAGGGTTTTGGCATGGGCACCAATCTCAACGTGCTCAATCCGGTCTATGGCACCAACCTGCCGTACAGCGGCCCACTCTATCAGAACGCTTATCTCGCCCAGGGCATGGCCGGCCTCTATCTGCAGGATCAGGTCAAGCTCGACCGCCTGACGGTCGTGCTGTCCGGACGCCAGGACTGGGTCGATCTCACCAACAACAACCGGATCGGCGCGTCCCAGGGCCGCGACGACAGCCAGTTCTCCGGCCGTGTCGGCGCGATCTACAATTTCGACAGCGGCGTTGCGCCCTACGTTTCCTACATGACGGGCTACAATCCGGTCATCGGCACCACCGCGTCCGGCCAATTGCTGCTGCCGGAAACCTCCGAGCAGACCGAGGTCGGCGTCAAGTACGAGCCGGTCGGGCTCAACGCACGGTTCGGCGTCGCGTATTTCGACCTCAAGCGCAAGAACGCGCTGACAACAGATCCGAGCAACCCGCTGTTCCAGACCCAGAACGGCGAAGTCACCTCGCGCGGCGTCGAGCTCGAGGCGGTCGCGAACATCACGCGCGATTTCAAGCTGGTGGCGAGCTACACCAATTACGAGCTGTTCGTCAGCAAGGACCTCAACCCCGCGCTGATCGGCACCGTGCCGACCAACGCGCCGCAGCAGCTCGCATCAGCGTGGACCGACTACACCTTCCGCGACGGCCCGCTCACGGGCTTCGGCTTCGGCGGCGGCGTGCGCTATGTCGGCCCGTCCTTTGCCGACACCGCGAACACCGCACGGGTCCCGGGGGTCGTGCTGGGCGACCTCGCCTTGCATTACGAATGGGACAACAACTGGCGCGCGGCGCTCAATGTCGTGAACGTCACCGACAAGATCTATGTCGCGAGCTGCGCGACCATCAGCTCCTGCTACTACGGCGATCGCCGCCGCATCACGGCGAGCCTTGCCTACAAATGGTGAGCTGAACTTTCCGTTCACGGAAAATCATGTGACCGAGAGGCGGCATTCGGCCGCCTCTCTTTTTTCGCTGTCGTCAGGGTGGTGTCAGCATGTCGCGCTAGGTTTCGCGTCGCGGCGATATTTGCCGTGCCCAGACTGGCCCGCTCCGAAATGCGAGCCCCGGAGCGGGCCTTTTACGGTCTGGTCGCGCCCTAATCCTCGTTCGCCTTGAATCGCCCGAGCCCCTTGAGCACGAACGGCGCCAGCAGCGCGATCAGCGCGATGCCAAGCAGCGTCGCCGACATCGGGCTTTGCAGCAGCACCATGGGATCGCCGAGGCTGATCGCCAGCGCGCGGCGCAGCTGGCTTTCCGCGATCGGCCCAAGGATCAGCCCGATCACGACGGGCGCGATCGGGAAGTCGAACCGGCGCATCAGAAAGCCCATCACGCCGAATGCCGCCAGCATCGACAGCTCGACGACCGACGGCTTCGCCGCGATCGTGCCCATGGTCGCGAACACCAGGATGCCGGCATAGAGCCAGGGCTGCGGGATCGCCAGCAGCCGCACCCAGAGCCCGACCAGCGGCAGATTGAGCACCAGCAACATGCCGTTGGCGATGAACAGGCTCGCGATCAGGCCCCACACCAGGTCCGGCCGCTCCGCGAACAACAGCGGCCCCGGGTTGAGGCCGTATTGCTGGAAGCCCGCCAGCATCATTGCAGCCGTTGCCGAGGTCGGCAGCCCGAGCGTCAACAGCGGCACCAGCGTGCCGGCGGCGGACGCGTTATTCGCCGCTTCCGGCCCTGCGACGCCCTCGATCGCGCCCTTGCCGAATTCCTCCGGATGTTTGGTGAGCCGCCGTTCGGTGGAATAGGACAGGAATGTCGGGATCTCAGCGCCGCCGGCCGGCAGCGCCCCGATCGGAAAGCCGAACAGCGTGCCGCGCAGCCACGGCTTCCACGACCGCCGCCAATCCTCTTTCGTCATCCACAGCGAGCCGCGCACCGGCTCGAGCTTCTCCTCGGCGTGATGGCGGCGCGAGGCGACATAGAGCGCCTCGCCGACCGCGAACAGGCCGACCGCGAGCGTCGTCACCTCGACGCCGTCGAGCAACTCGGGGATGCCGAAGGCAAGCCGCGCCTGACCGGTCAGCTTGTCGATGCCGACCAGCCCGAGCGTGAGGCCGATGAACAGGCTGGTGAGGCCGCGGACCGGCGAGTCGCCGAAGGTTGCCGACACCGTGACGAAGGCGACGCACATCAGCGCGAAGTAATCCTCCGGCCCGAAGCGCACGGCGAAATCGACCAGCCATGGCGCGAGGAATGCGAGGCCGATGGTGGCGATGGTGCCGGCCACGAACGAGCCGATCGCCGAGGTCGCCAGCGCCGGGCCGCCGCGGCCGGCCTTGGCCATCTTGTTGCCCTCGAGCGCGGTCGCCATCGACGCGCTCTCACCCGGCGTGTTGATCAGGATCGCGGTGGTCGATCCGCCATACATGCCGCCGTAATAGATGCCGGCGAACATGATCAGCGAGCCGCCGGGATCGAGCTTGTAGGTCACCGGCAGCAGCAGCGCGACCGTCAGCGCCGGACCGATGCCGGGCAACACGCCGACCGCGGTGCCCAGGAACACGCCGATCAGGGCGTAAAGCAGGTTCATCGGCTGCATGGCGACCGCCATGCCGTGCGCCAGCGCGGCGAAGGTGTCCATCACAGCAGTCGCTCCAGCGGGCCGGCGGGAAGGCTCAGCGTCAACAGCTTGTCGAACGCGAGATAAATCAGCGTCGTGATCACGAGCGCGATGGCGGTGTCGGCCAGCACGGCGCGGCGGCCGAACGCCGCCGACGTGGTGACGAACAGCGCCGAGGTGGCGAGGATGAAACCGCCGCCAAAGCCGATGATGGCGATCAGGAGCGCCAGGCCGCCGATGATCAGCCCCACCGGTTTCGGATCCATGCTCTCGCGCGGCGGCAGGTTGCCGCGCAGCGCGTCGATCAGATTGCCGACCGCGAGGAGGACAAGGCCGATCGCGATGACGACCGGCATCGCCTCCGGCCCCATGCCGTACATGTTGGTGGACGGCAGCTTGCTGGCGTCCCACACCAGCACCGCGGCAAGCCCGGCCAGCGCGGCCGCGATGACCACGCCGGCGCGATCGACGCGTCGCGCCGGCACGGGCGGGAGATCTTCAGACGCCGTGTCCGGCGTCATGACTTCACGAGGCCGACGGACTTGAGCACGTCAGTGACCCGAACGATTTCCTTCTTCAGGAAATCCGCGAAGGCGTCGCCGCCAAGGTAGGCGTCGTCCCAGCCCTTCTGCTTCAGGATCTCCTTCCAGGCATCGGACTTCACCATCTTCTCGACCGCATCGCTCAGCACCTTGCGCTGCTCCGGCGTAATGCCGGGCGGTGCGACCACCGAGCGCCAGTTGGCCAGCACGAGATCGATGCCCTGCTCCTTGAAGGTCGGGATATCGACGCCGGGCAGACGGTTCGCCGACGTCACGCCGAGCGCGCGCAACTTGCCGGCCTTGATCTGGCCTTCGTATTCGCTGAGGCCGGAAATGCCGGCCGTGACCTTGCCGCCGAGAATGGCTGCAAGCGACTCGCCGCCGCCCGAGAACGGAATGTAGTTGATCTTCTTGGCATCGGCGCCGACCGTGCCCGCGAACAGCGCCGCCATCACATGGTCGACGCCGCCGGCCGAGCCGCCGGCAAAGGTCACCTTGGCGATATCGGCCTTCACCGCGGCGGCGAGATCCTGCGCCGTCTTGATCGGCGAGTTCGCCGGCACCACGATGACCTGGGTCTCCTCGGTGAGGCGCGCAATCGGCGTCACCTGATCCAGCGTCACCGGCGACTTGTTCATGGCGAGTGCGCCCACCATGACGAAGCCGTTCACCATCATCTGGTTGCCGTCGCCCTTGGCGCCGTTGACGAACTGCGCGATGCCGACGCTGCCGCCGGCGCCGGGAACGTTAGTGACCTGGACGCTGCGCGCGACACCGGAGGCGACCAGCGCCTGCTGCATCGAGCGCGCGGTCTGATCCCAGCCGCCGCCGGGCGCCGCCGGCGCCATCAGCTTGAGCTCGAGCTGCTGCGCGGGCGCCGGACCGCTCGTCCCAAGCAACAGCGCGACGACCGCGCCGAACAGGCGCATGTGGGACGGCATCATGGGGCTTCCTCCAGAATTTTCGGAAAGCAGCCTGCCGATCGCCGGCTGCATCCGGTCACGTGATCGCATCGCCACTCGGACAGCGCGATCCCTTCGGATCAGGAATCGCTCGCCGATCTCGCGTCTGCGTGTCCCCTAGCGACCATTCGCCACAGCCTTCGGCAAGCCGCAGGGCGCGGCTAGCGAGTGCTGCAAATCGCCGCACCCTCTCGGATCGTTTTTCGCTTGCTTTGATTCGGCGCGGCCCGGCAACGCAAGTTCGGTTCTAGGAACCTTCGCCATTTTCTCTCGTTCCACCTCCGCCGATTGGTACGGCTATTGGAGGAGAGAACATGAAGTTTAAGACCATTGTCGCGGCATCTTTGCTTGCCGCTTTCGTCTCGCCGGCATTTGCAGCGGATGAATTCTACGTCGTGCAGGACGTGAAGACGAAGAAGTGCACGATCGTCGACAAGAAGCCGGTCGACACGACCACCACCGTCGTCAGTCCGTCAGGCACTGTCTACAAGACGCGCACCGAAGCCGAGACCGGCATGAAGAGCGTCAAGGTCTGCAGCTCATACTAGGAGGCGATCGCATGCCAGTCATCATTCTCTGGGCCGTGCCGGCGATCATCGTGATCGGCGGCGGCATCTACCTGATCGGCCATATGCACTGAAGGCAAGGAGACCTCTTATGAAGAAGTTGGCTATCGGCTGCATCATGGCTGCGGCATTCGCCACCGCCGCGCATGCGGCAACCACCATGCCCGCCGCTCCGGCGGACAGTTCGACCATCACCAATTACTACAAGCAGAATGTCTACGACCCGAAGGAATCCAAGATCGGGACGATCGACGACGTGCTTGTCGACAAGTCCGGCAAGGTGACCGGTCTCGTCGTCGGTGTCGGCGGCTTCCTCGGCGCCGGCGAGAAGGACGTGATCGTGCCGTTCACGGCCGTCAAGTCTCAAAAGAAGGACGACAAGTGGTGGCTTACGCTCGACGAGACCAAGGACAGCCTGAAGGCTGCACCTGGTTTCAAATACGATCGCGCCAGCACGACCTGGAAGCCGGAGAACAAGTAACACCGACGGCGTCCCGTCTGCTCACCGAGGGCAGACGGGACGCTGCGGCAGATCACTCACTGGATGGTGGCGCTGTCGAAGCTCGCCCGAAACGCATCAGGTCACGCGCCAAACCACGAAATGGCCCCAGCACCTTTGGGGGCCTGGAGGCCGGTGCTGGGGCCATTTGCCTGATCCGGGGCTGAGCTATTGGAGGCAGGCTCCCCCATCCATCAAGAACCGCGCGGTTCCAGCATTAGCTTATGTAAATCGCCGCCGGGATATCCCAAAGCGAGTGTCTTGCGCGCAACAGCCGATCGGCGGACGGAAGAGAACGCAAAGCCGGCACCTCAAGGCGAGGCCGCCACGACCACCGAACGAAGATTCTCGATGGAGCACTTGGTCGAACCCTGGCAAGTTTCAACCTAACAAAAGCCAGGCCATGGAGGCGATCAGCGCCACAAGCGACACGGTCGCAGCGCTGACAAAGGCAATCTCCACACCGTCGATATGGTGGTGGTTTGTATGCATTGAGCGTCCTCCTAGATGGGTGTCCGCGGACCTTGGGACAGTAGCCACGCCGTCAAATTGGCGGTGGTTTCGTCATGCCGCGCCTGCCTCAAAAGGGTCTCTCGCTCTCGACAGGGAGGAAGGTTCTTGGCCCGTTGACGTAGCCGTTTTGCTTCTTGGGCAAGGCGTTTTTCAAGGGGGAATATCTGCCTAACCCGGCGTCGTCGCTTCATGGCTCCTCTCTCCAACGCTGACGTTTGGCTGCCCCAAAAGCAAAATCAAAAAGCCCGGGAGCGTGAAAAGTTCCCGCCAGCTTCGCGTCAATGAGATCAGACGGAAGGAACTAGCGAAACGGCGTGGAAGTTACAGGGCATGGGCATAGCCAAGGACCTGAAGAAGCAGGCCAAGACCGCCGAGCAGGCGGCGGTGCGGACGGCTGACGAATTCGCGGCCGAGCAAATGAAGAGCCTCGCCCAAGCCTTCCGGGCTCAGGCCGAGGTCGTCAAGCGAAACAAGAAAAAGAAGAAAGATGAGCTTCACCGTAAAAGCTAGGTGCAAGTTTGGAGAGATCGTGCACCGTCGTGGCACGGCCGAGGCAGCTCTGCGCAAGGCAAAGGAGCTCTCACGGTCGCAGTGTTACGACATCCACATCGTGACACCTGAAGGCCGAGACTACGACTCGTCCGAGTTTGGAGATCTTCCCCGCACGCCACTGGCTGTGCGCGTTGCTCAGAAAGGCCACACTTATCCATAGGGCAATAGAGGTTTCAAAAAGGCAGGCTCAAAAAGCGGCCCCGGCTAACCGCATCCCCCGTCGGGTGCGCCCTTCCCCATCCGCCTCGCGCGCGCCATCGGCGAGACAATCAATAGCGGTAGCGATATCCCCGCCGCTGCTGACCATATGCGGCGCGAGGATTGATCCCGCAGGTCACGTTCCTTCCAGAAGCTGACGCGAGACACTGGGCGCGGGTTTGGTACATGCAATCGCCGGGATAGCCGACGCCGCGCCCCTGCACGCACCAGGGATAATCCCGGGCGCTGGCCGGGCTCACATTTGCCAGTTCTGCAACGCCGAACGCCAGGAGAAACGTCAAGACAGCGAATAGGATGGTTGTGCGCATGATCGGCTCCTCACAAGCAATCGAGGACCAACGGAGCGGCAAGATCAGCGTTCCTGTCGGTCGCGGGCGGGCCACAACTCGGAGCGGCCGCGCCGAGCGCAGGAACCATGCTCCGTTGGGCCGGTTGTCGGAAACCATTCATCCCACAGAAGTCACTTGGCATGCCGTCACGACTGCTTTGGTTTCTGGGTTTTCCGGTTCTGGTTGTTCTGGGTGGTTGCGGCGATCAACTCGAGTGCGATTCAATCGAAACCCGGAAGGCCGTGCTCCAGACCATCTCCAACGATCACCGCAATCCGCTTGTCAATTTCGCCGCCAGGGAATCGACGGCAAAGCCCACTGCGGAAAACTCAAAGCCACAATACCTCCTCGATGAAAAGATCGTCACTACGTCGGCCAGTGAGGACAAGCGAACATTGCAATGCAGAGGCGGCATCTCGGTCTCTGTGGGCGACATCAAGGCTTCCAAGGAAGTCGAATTCACCGTGCAGAAATCGAGCGACGGAAAGTTGGCGGTTTCGGTTGCTCCATTTCAGTTTTGAGGTGCGACAAACTCAGTGTCGTCCTGGCGAAAGCCAGGACGACGATCGTGTGTGAGGAGCCCGCACCGTCATCGCCAGGTTGGCGATCCTGTACGCCCGCGGCTTCTCGGCTCAAGCAACGTCTGGAATACTGGATCATCCGCCGAGACAGAGTGCGAAACCAGGCGCGCCGCTACAGCCCGGTATAGCCGGCCTTCACATGGTCGGTACTACCGTCGAGCTGGCGCAGATAGGTCAGCCCGCACACCGTCAACCGATGCGGATCGCGCTCGCCGGCGTCGAACAGCGTCTGCACGTACTCTGTCACCTTCGCCCGCGCTTCCTCGCTCGCAGCTGGCGTGCGGTTGAGCAGCAGATCATACGTCTGCATGATCCGATCGATAGCGGCTTCCATTGAAGTCTCCGGGTTGACGCTCAGGCGACCACCAGCGTCTCGGCCTCGAACTTCGCGATCGCCTTGTTGGCGAGGCGGAGGCGATTCATCTCACCGCGCTGGAACAGCTTCACGATGATGCCGAGCAAGCGCTCATTGGTGGCGAAATTGTCGGGAATGGCGCCGGATTTGCGCAGATAATTCGAGGCGATCGCGTAGGCGTCACCGACGACCTCGACATTCAGCACCTCGATCCCGCGCTCGACCAGCATGTCCTGCTTCTCCATCAGAGCGTTTTCAAGCGAAGTGGACACCGGTTCGCGTGAAGAAAACGCGTCTAAAAAATCCGAGCGTGACGAGATCCGATTAGATTTCGTTCACGCCGGGAGACAGGATAAAGCGCCGGCAACGGCTTGGTTCCTCGCTGGGACCCATTTATTTTCGCAGGTGCAGCATGAAATACGTGCAGCATGAAAAACGCATCGGCCGGGCATAACCGATGCGTTGACTGGAGGAAGGCTGCCGGTCTTCTCGCGCGGCCGGCTTGGCCATCAGGCGAAAACAGGAAGGCTCAGAGGCGATACAGGATCTGGTCGGTCCAGAAGCGCTCGAGGCGATGCAGCGACTTGTTGAGGCTCGCGAACTCCTCGTTCGAGATGCCGCCGACCTGCTCCACCGTCTTGACGTGCTTCTGATAGAGCGCGTCGACGATACGCCGGACCTCCTGGCCCTGCGGAGTCAACCGGATGCGGACCGAGCGGCGATCGACCCGCGAACGCTGATGATCGAGGAAGCCGAGCTCGACGAGCTTCTTCAGATTGTAGGAGACGTTGGAGCCGAGATAGTAGCCGCGGGTGCGCAGCTCGCCGGCGGTCAACTCCTTGTCGCCGATGTTGTACAGGAGCAGCGCCTGCACCGAGTTGATGTCGGCGCGGCCACGACGATCGAATTCGTCCTTGATGACGTCGAGGAGCCGGCGATGCAGCCGCTCCACCAAAGTCAGGGCTTCGAGATAGAGCGGCTGCACCGGAGCTTGACCGGTAGCGCGATCGGCGGCATCCGCCGCCGTTGTCGCAACGGCTTTCATCATGACACTTCCCCTGTTTGTCGTTTTTATCGACTTTATTCGACGAAACTTGTGTCCCGCCTGATAGGTCCAACGTAAGGGGGCCGTTTGAATATCCGCTTAAATAAGAGAATAAAGAGATCATGAATTTAAGACAGTGAATCGTGGATTAAGCCCATGGATCAAAGGCTTTTCGCAACTTTTCATTGACGGTGGCGGACCCTTGTTCACGCTTCGTCTGCCTGCCCTGTCACATTCGGAAACAGCATCGTCTGAATTCGAAACGGTGGCGTAACGGGTATGAGGGAACCCTTTACGGTGACCGATCGGTTACCGGAAAATTCTTTGAAAATTTTATCGGAGTGCATCGGCGGGACGTGCACGCGATGCGCGCAAGCGATGCCGATCTGTTGCGGGGGGCCAGACCGGTTCCGCCGTCGGCCCGCGCAAAGCCGGCCGGCACACGCGCCGAGATCCGGTGAAATGGGCCCCGACGGCAGGTCCCGTAGAGACGTCCCGGAAGGGGTTGTCTCAAACGGATGCGATCTGTCGGCACCCACCTATCAGAACCAGCGATGCTGTCTTCTCGTTGCGCGCACGGCTGCCAAATATTGCCGGCCGCCGTCAGCTATTCGTCGCGCTGTCGCCACGGGGCAACAGGCCATCACTGACGCCGGCCTATGGCGGGCGTTCGCGCGCCGACATCCAGGCCAGCGCGAGATAGGCGGCGAGCATCAGCGCCTCGAGCCCGACCACGGTGAGACTGCCGCCATAGATGCCGGGAAACATCAGCTCGATGACCGCCATCGACACCACGGTGGTCAGCCATACCACGGCGCCCCAGGGCGTCGCGAGCCAGAGCCCGACGGCAGCGACGAGCTCGATGACGGCGAAATAGATCGTGGCGGTCTGCCAGGCCATCGACTGGTTCTCGAAGGCCTCCTCCTCGCCGCCGACGAAGCCGGTCACCTGGGCCCAGTGATAGAGGCCCTTGGCGACCGAGACGACGGCCATGATGCGCAGGAAGATGACGAGGCGCCGCGTCCACGCATTGTCGTCCGGCTCGATCCGGTCGGACGAGATCGCGCTCACCGAGATGGCGTTGTCCCGCGCCTGATCGCGTGCAGAGGTGTCAGACATCCGAATCGCCGCAGAGCGGCTGCAAAATGGGGTTCATGGGCGCAGTCTTGGCCCGCCGGGGACGCAAAATCAATTGCCGTTGCGGCAAATCAAGGGCGCCACGGATGCAATAGCGGCGCAATGACGGCGGCCCTGACAGGTGCTAGAACCGGACTTATATCAGGTCCAGACCAGCCGTCCGTCGAGGAGAAGACAACATGGCGATCAAATTCGGGCGCCCGATCGAACTGCGCGATGCGCCCCGGCGCCAGAGCGATGCCCTCGCCTCACCCTCGCTCGACCTCACGATCCGGATGCGGCGCAATCGCAAGTCGGAATGGGCCCGCCGCCTGGTGCGCGAGAACGTGCTGACCACCAACGACCTGATCTGGCCGATGTTCGTGGTCGATGGCCACAACACCCGCACGCCGGTGGCCTCGATGCCCGGCGTCGACCGGCTCACCGTCGACCAGATCGTCCGCGACGCCGAGCGCGCGGCAAAGCTCAACATCCCCTGCATCGCGCTGTTCCCGTTCACCGAGCCGTCGCTGCGCGACGAGCTGGGCTCGGAGGCGTTCAATCCCGACAATCTGGTCTGCCAGGCGGTGCGCGCGATCAAGAAGGAGTTTCCCGACATCGGCGTGCTGTGCGACGTCGCGCTCGATCCGTTCACCAGCCACGGCCATGACGGGCTGATCGAGGGCAGCAAGATCCTCAATGACGAGACCGTCGCGGTGCTGGTGAAGCAGGCGCTGACCCAGGCCGAGGCCGGCTGCGATGTGATCGCACCGTCGGACATGATGGATGGCCGGATCGGTGCGATCCGCGAGGCGCTCGACGACAACGGCTTCGGCGACGTGCAGATCATGTCCTATGCGGCGAAATACGCCTCCGCCTTCTACGGCCCGTTCCGCGACGCGATCGGCTCGGCCAAGACGCTGACCGGCGACAAGCGCACCTACCAGATGGACAGCGCCAATTCCGACGAGGCGCTGCGCGAGGTCGAGCTCGACATCGCCGAGGGCGCCGACATGGTGATGGTGAAGCCGGGCATGCCCTATCTCGACATCGTCCGCCGTGTGAAGGACCATTTCGCGATGCCGACCTTCGTGTACCAGGTGTCCGGCGAGTACGCGATGATCGCGGGCGCCGCCGCCAACGGCTGGATCGACGGCGAGCGCGCGATGATGGAGAGCCTGGTCGGCTTCAAGCGCGCCGGCGCCGATGGCATCCTCACCTATTTCGCGCCAAAGGCCGCCGAAAAGATCAAGGCGGAGAGCTGACGTATTGCGACAAGTGGGTCGCTTCGCTCCGCTCGCAATGACGGCGTGAAGGTAGAACCGCTCAATCCAGCCCCCGAATCGCCGGAATATTTCGGCTAGTTAATGTTCGCGCAGGCTTGGCGAACGCGCCTCCTGTTCCCATGTCCTGCGCGGGACTTTCATCGGAGGTTGGTCATGTCCTACGGCAATGACGGCGGCACCTGGCGCAACGAGGCCTGGCGCAACGACGGCGGCGTTCCTCCGCATGCGTTCGATCCGTCGATGCAGCCGGACCTGTTCCGCGGCGTGCTAACGCGACGTGTCTTTGCGTTCCTGATCGACCTGTTCGTGCTGTCGGTGCCGGTGATCCTCGCGGTGATTTTCATCGCGGTGTTCGGCCTCGTCACGCTCGGTCTCGGCTGGGCGCTGTTCTGGCTGGTCTCGCCGGCCTCGATCGTCTGGGCGATCGTCTATTACGGCGCCTCGATCGGCGGGCAGCACTCCGCCACCATCGGCATGCGCATGATGGATCTGGAACTGCGGACCTGGTACGGCGCGCGCGGCTATTTCGTGCTCGGCGCCACCCATGCGGTGCTATTCTGGGTGACGATCTCGTTCCTGTCGCCGCTGGTGCTCCTGATCGGGCTGTTCAACGGCCGCCGCCGGCTGCTGCACGACATCATCCTCGGAACCGTCATTATCAACAGCTCGGTTCGGACCCCGGTCGCCCCGGCCGCGCGGACCTCCTATTAGGCCCGCCTAAACCAATTGACCGTTAGCCTCAGGGGGGCGATGCTCACTCGGCTGCCTGTATTGTTTGTGGAGCCCGACGATCTGACGTGACCCAGCATTCGCGTGATACTCCCCAGTTCTATTTGACGGCGCCCTCGCCTTGCCCGTATTTGCCGGGCCGACATGAGCGGAAGGTTTTCACGCACCTGGTCGGTGACAAAGCGGGCGATCTCAACGACTTGCTCACCCATGGCGGCTTCCGCCGCAGCCAGTCGATCGCCTACCGCCCGGCCTGCGACCAGTGTCGGGCCTGCGTCTCGGTCCGGGTGATCGCCAACGAATTCCGCCCCTCCCGCAACTTCCGCAAGGTGCTGGCCCGCAACGCCGACATCATCGGCGAGCAGCGCACCGCGGTGCCGACCTCGGAGCAATATTCGGTGTTCCGGGCCTATCTCGACCGCCGCCATCGCAACGGCGGCATGGCCGACATGACCGTACTGGACTACGCGATGATGGTCGAGGACAGCCATGTCGAGACCCGGATCATCGAGTACCGCAAGCGCAACCCCGACAGCGCCATCACCGGCCGCGGCGACGAGCTGATGGCGGTGGCGCTGACCGACGTGCTCAGCGACGGGCTGTCGATGGTCTATTCGTTCTTCGAGCCCGGGCTGGAGGCCCGCTCGCTCGGCACCTTCATGATCCTCGACCACATCGCCCGCGCCCGCCGGCAGGGCCTGCCCTACGTCTATCTCGGGTACTGGATCGAGGGCTCCAAGAAGATGGACTACAAGGGCCGCTTCCTGCCGCAGCAGCGGCTCGCGCCGTCGGGCTGGCTCCGCGTCGACGCGTCAGGCGAGGTGCTCGCCGAGCCGCAGGACTAAAGCTTGATCCGGAAAAGTGCGAAGCGGTTTTCCGAAAAGATCATGCTCAAACAAAGAGCTAAGGCGCGATGACGATTCAACCTAATCTCATCGCGCTTTAGCTGCCGAAGAACGTATCGATCAGCAGCTTCACGTTCAGGATCACAATCAACCCGGCGACGATCCACGCCGCCACCGCGACGGGACGCGAAATCGCGAGCGCGCCCATCTTGCGCTTGTCGGACACGAAGCGCACCAGCGGGATCACCGCGAACGGCAGCTGCATCGACAGCACGACCTGGCTGAACACCAGCAGCTGCGCCGTGCCGCTCTCGCCGTAGAGAGCGGCGACCACGATGACAGGGACGATCGCGATGCCGCGGGTCACGACCCGCTGCAGCCAGTCGGGCAGCTTGAGGTCGAGGAAGCCCTGCATCACGATCTGGCCGGCCAGCGTCGCCGTCACCGTCGAGTTGAGGCCGGAGGCGAGCAGCGCCACGGCAAACAGCGTCGAGGCGATGCCGAGGCCGAGCAGCGGCGACAGCAGCTCGAACGCCTGGTCGATCTCGGCGACGTCGGAATGGCCGCTCTTGTGGAAGGTCGCGGCCGCCAGCACCAGGATCGCGGCATTGACGAACAGCGCCAACATCAGCGCGATGGTGGAATCGGTGGTCGCCCATTTGATCGCGTCGCGCCGCCCCTCCTCGGTGCGCGGATAGGCGCGGGTCTGTACGATCGAGGAGTGCAGATAGAGATTATGCGGCATCACGGTGGCGCCGATGATGCCGATCGCGATGTACAGCATCTCCGGATTGGTGACGATCTCGCGCGACGGCATGAAGCCGCCGATCACACCGGCAATCGGCGGCGCAGCGGCGGCGATCTGGACCACGAAGCAGACCGCGATGACGATCAAGAGCGCGATCACGAAGGCTTCGAGGAAGCGGAAGCCGCGGCCCATCAGGAGCAGCAGCAGGAACGCATCGAGCGCCGCAAGCAGTGCGCCGCCGATCAGGGGAATGCCGAACAACAGCTTGAGCGCGATCGCGGTGCCGATGACCTCGGCGAGGTCGCAGGCGATGATCGCGGCCTCGCAGGCAAGCCACAGCAGCAAATTCACCGGGCGCGAGTAGGTCGCGCGGCAGGCCTGGGCGAGATCGCGGTCGGTGGCGATGCCAAGCCGCGCGGCGAGCGCCTGCAGCAGGATCGCCATCAGGTTGGAGAGCAGGATGACCGACAGCAGCGTGTAGCCAAACTTCGATCCACCTGCGAGGTCGGTGGCCCAGTTGCCGGGGTCCATATAGCCGACCGAAACCAGATAGCCCGGCCCGGCGAAGGCCAGCAGCCGCCGCCACCAAAGACCGCCTGACGGCACCGCGACGGTCGCGTTCACCTCAGGCAGGCTGCGCACATGTCCGGAATCGCCCCGCCAGCCGCCTGGCAGGGCATTGGGAACGGAAACGGAAGACAGTTCAGGGGTCCGAGCATCCATCCCCCAAGGATGGCCGATCTCTCCCGTTATTGCAACTCATTTGCAACTGCATCTAGGCTCACGAAAATGATATCAGGCGCCCCGCTTGTAAAGCACTGAGGAAGTGCTTTACGTTAGATGCATGATCAAGCTGCCCGTCGAGACGCCCACCGCGACGCTGCGCTACGCCCTCGCCCCTGACCCTTCAGGCATCGAGGCGATCGAGGCGACCTTTGCGGCCTACGACCGGATGATGGCGATCCTCGCCGAGGTCGCCCCTGTCGGTGCCAACCTCGTCTCGCTGCACGCCCAGGCCTACGAGAAGATCCGCAAGGAGACCGGCCTGCCCGCACGGCTGGTGACGCTCGGCCTGCGCGACCGCGCCAATTACATCGCAGGCGCCGCCGTCCGCCGGATACCGCTCGACGACAAGTTGTTTGCGATCAAGGGCCCAACTTCACTGACCATTAGCACTGTCAGCGGACGCGTCTTGGTGCCGTTCGATGTGCCGGGATATGTCTCGGGCTGGGAAAGCCCCTTCCCGGCGCATTTGATCTCGGATGGACGCGGCTACGAAATCCACATCGCCGTCAAATCGAAATCAGCACAACCGGAGGAGAAGACCATGCTTCACGAAGGCATCCTTGCGCGCATGGGCCGGCTTCTTGCCGCCATCGCGAGCCAGACCATCGACAATGTCGAGAACAACAACAGGGTCGCGCTGGTCAAGCAGGCGATCCGCGAGATCGACGCCGGCGCCGACGAGGCGCGCTATGCGCTCGGCAAGTCGCGCGCCGAAGAATTCCGCCTGAAGAAGCGGCGCGAAGAACTGGATACCGAAACGACCAATCTGAACGAAAAGATTCGTCTCGCACTTGCGGAAAATCGCGAGGATCTCGCGCGCGCCGGCGTTGCACGGCAAATTGATCTGGAGTCGCAGGTGATCGCGCTGGAACGCGCGATGGATTTCATCGAGCTCGAAATCGACGAGCAGACCAAGGCGCTGCAGGCCATGCTCGGCGCGCGCCGCGAGGCTGAGACGCGCTTGGCCGATCTCGAACAAAGCCTGATCCGCGAGGCCCAGGACGAAACCAGCCGGGGCCCATCCGCGACCAATACATTGAGTGCTGAGCGTGCCATGGCGGCGATCGCCCGGGTCACGGGCGTTCCCGCTGCAAGCGTGCTCGGCGACAAGGAGCTTGACGAACTCGATCGCCTGCATCGCGAAAAGGAAATCGCGGCGCGGCTTGAAAGGATCAAGTCAGAAAAATGAGTGCAGTTGGCGACATTCTGCTCGCCCCCGACGTGCGGCCCTTCGCGGTCGCAGCTGCGATCATGGTGGCACTTGGCGGTATCGAACTGCTCAGCACCATGGTCGGACTTTCGATCAGCGAATTGATCGGCAAGGATTTCGCGGTCGAGGCCGAGAGCCACAATGCTCTCGGTGGCCTGTTTCTCTGGATCAACGCCGGACGGCTTCCCCTCCTGATCCTGATGATCCTGATCCTCGGCATCTTCTCGATCGGAGGCTTCCTGCTTCAGGGACTGGCGCATGCCGCAGGCACCGCCATCCCGATCTCGCTTGCCGCGGTGGTTGCTGCTGCAGGCAGCATCCCCGTGATCAGAAATGCCAGCCGCGGCCTCGCCCGCATCATTCCGCGCGACGAGAGCTATGCGGTCAACGACAGCGACTTTGTCGGCAAGGTCGCAACCGTGTCGGTCGGCCCGCTCGATCAGGGCCTGCCCGGCCGGGTCCGTCTCAAGGATGTCTTCGGCAACTGGCACACCGTGTCGGCGCGCGCCAGCGCGGAGTCCGAGGCATTGCCGGTCGGCGCCAGCGTGCTGCTGGTCGATCGCGATGCCAGGGGCTTCATCGCGATTGCCGCTCCAGCCGACCTCGTCGAACAACAACGATCTTCCAACAGGGCATAACACATGTGGGAACTTGCTGTACCCGTCGTTATTGGCGTCATCGTCATCCTCGTTATCGGTCTCCTGTTCGCAAAGCTCTACAAGCGCTCGACACGCGACGAGGCCTATGTTCGCACCGGCCTCGGCGGCCAGAAGGTGGTGCTCGACGGCGGCTCGCTCGTGCTGCCGATCTTCCACTCCACCGCGGCTGTGAACCTGAAAACGCTGCGGCTCGAGGTCGCGCGCGGCGGCCCGGACTCGCTGATCACCAAGGACCGCATGCGCGTCGACATCGGCGCCGAGTTCTATCTGCGCGTCAAACCCGACTCGTCGTCGATCGCGCTCGCGGCGCAGACGCTCGGCAACCGCACCAATGACGCCGCCGAGCTGCGCGAACTGGTCGAGGCCAAGTTCGTCGACGGCCTGCGCTCGGTCGCCGCGACCATGAACCTCGAGGAATTGCAGGAGCAGCGCGCGACCTTCGTCAAGGCGGTGCAGGACGCCGTCGGCGCCGACATCCAGAACAACGGTCTCGAGCTTGAATCAGTGTCGCTGACAAAGCTCGACCAGAGCGACATCAAGCACTTCAACCCGAGCAATTTCTTCGATGCGCACGGCCTGACCACGCTGACCAAGATCACCAAGGAGCGTGAGCAGGAGCGCAACCAGATCGTCCGTACCACCGAGGTCAACATCGCCCAGCAGGACCTGGTGGCGCGGCAGACCACGCTGACGATCGAAAGCACCAAGCGCGAGGCCGAGCTCGCCCAGCAGCGCGACATCGCCAACAAGACCGCCGCGATGCGCGCGCAGACGGCGCAGGTCGAACAGACCGCGCTGCAAAACGAGGCCGAATACCGCATCCAGCAGGAGCTCGCGGTCGCCAACAAGCAGACCGAGGCCAATCAGGCCCGCGACACCCGCAAGATCGAGGCCGATCTCGCGGTCAAGCGCCGCAACACCGAGATGGAGCGCGACCTTCAGATCGTGGCGCAGGAAAGCGCCATCGCGGTCGCGGCCAAGAGCAAGGAGCAGTCGGAGGCCCAGACCATCGCCGAGACCGCGCGCGCCGTCGCGATCGCCGCCGAGGAAAAGGTCACCACCGCCCGCGCCACCGAGATCGCCGAGCGCGACAAGATCATCAACGTGATCGCGGCGCGCAAGGCGGCCGAGACCGACGCGATGCCGATAACTGTCATGGCCGAGGCCGAACGCCAGGCCGCCGCCAACAAGGCGGAAGCCACCAACGTGCTCGCCAAGGCCGATGCGGCCGCCGCCACCACCCGCGCTGCCGGCGTCAAGGCGCTCGGCCAGGCCGAAGCCGAGGTCGCGACCATGAAGGCGGAGGCGCGCAACAGGCTGAGCGCCGACATGATCGCCTACGATCTCAACCTCGCGCGGATCAACGTGATCCCGAGCGCGCTCGCCGAGGCGGTGAAGCCGATCGAGAAGATTTCCGACATCCGGATCTTCGACACCGGCAGCATGCTCGGCCGCGGCGGCGCCAACGGCCATGCCAACGGCAATGGCGGTCTCGGGCTCGGCGACGGCCTCGCCGCGCAATTGCTGTCGGTCTCGGCGTTCAAGCCGATGATCGACAAGATCCTCTCGGAGGCGGGCTTCCCCGCAGGGCCCGACGCCATGACCAACCTATTGAGTGCGCTGCGTGCCACTCAAGCGGAAGTGCCGGCCCCGTCCGTCGACAGTCCGGCAACGCCGCCGACCACCATATCGGGATCCGGCCACGCGACGCTTGGCCCGAGGTCGTAGCACAGCGCAGGCGCGATCACGGGCCAACTCGCTTGCGATCCCAATCCTCGATGGCATAGTCAGGTTGTGAACATCGCATCGGCAAGGCCCGCCCTCCCCGGCGGGCCTTTTGCTTGGCGTTGTCGGGAAACGGGTGGGATCGGACGCCCGCCAACCACACACTATGGCCAGATCGAATCTCCCAAGGGTTTTGCCATGTCCGCCGATACGCCTCGCCTGCCGGCCACCTTCAATCGCCTGGCCTGGTCCAATCTCGCCGCGCAATCGGCCGAACAGATTGCGCTTGCGGCTGCGCCGATCGTCGCCGTGCTGCTGCTCGGCGTCGGCGAAGGCCAGACTGGCCTGTTGCAGACCGCGCTGACGCTGCCCTTCATCCTGTTTGCGATCCCCGCCGGCCTCTTGGCCGACCGCGTGTCGCGGCGCTGGGTAATGGCGGGCTCCGAAGCGCTGCGCGCGGTCGCGCTTGCCGCGATCCTGCTGTTGCTGTGGCTCGGCCTGATGACGCTGCCGCTGCTCGCTTTGCTCGGCTTCATCGCGGTCTGCGGCACGGTTGCCTATAGCGTCGCTGCGCCGGCGCTGGTCCCCTCGCTGGTGACGTCACAGCAATTGCCGGCGGCGAACGCCCGCATCGAGCTCGCGCGTACCGTCGCGTTCGCCAGCGGCCCCGCGCTCGGCGGCGTGCTGGTCGGCTGGGTCGGGGCTGCGCCCGCATTCGGCTTTGCCGCGGCATTGTCGGCGATCGCGGTCGTGCTGCTCGCCGGCATCTACGAGCCGGCGCGCCAGCCTGCCCCGCGGCGCCATCCCTTGCAGGACATCAAGGAGGGCGCCGCCTTCGTGATGCACCACGCCTTGCTGCGGCCGGTGTTCATCACCCAGTTCATCTTCAACACCGCGTCGTTCCTGCTGCTCGCCGTGTTCGTGCCCTATGCGGTGCGTCATCTCGGGCTCAGCGCGACCGGTGTCGGCGCCACGCTTGCGATGTACGGCGTCGGCATGGTGGTCGGTGCGCTGTTCGCGACCCGCGTGATGAAGCGGCTGGCGTTCGGCACCGTGATCGGGCTCGGCCCGGTTACCGGCTTCGTCGCCGCAGCCGTGATGGCGCTGACGACCTGGATTGCGACGCCGCTGCTCGCGGGCCTCAGCTTCTTCCTGCTCGGCGTCGGCCCGATCCTGTGGGTGATCTCGACCACCACGCTGCGGCAGTCGGTGACGCCGCCCTCGCTGCTCGGCCGCGTCTCGGCGATCAACATCATGAGTTACGGCGCGCGCCCGCTCGGCTCCGCGCTCGGCGCCGTCGTCGGCGGCCTCTACGGCGCTGAAGCCTGCCTCTATCTCGCGGCCGCGATCTTCGCCGCCCAGGCGCTGGTGATCCTGATGTCGCCCGCAGTGTCGTTGACGCGGCAGCCCGACATGGTCGGCGAACCCGCGCGCTGCTGATCAGCTCGCCAGGTACCGCTCGTATTTGCCGCCGACGACCTCGTCGGCGGCAATCGCCGGATCCAGCGTGTAGAGATCCTGCGCATGGCCGATGCCGCGCAGCACGAAGCGGCCGGTGGAGACCAGATAGTTGCGGCCGGCGGCGTCGAGCCCGGTGCGAAAGTCCGTCGAGGTCAGCAGCTCGCGGTCGACCGAGGCGCACATCGAGGCGATCCGGCTGACCTCGTTGACGGCCGGTCCGACCACCGTGAAATCCAGCCGGTCCTCGCTGCCGATATTGCCGTAGAACACCTGTCCGACATGGAGCCCGACATAGGCCGTGGTGGTCGGCCGGCCCTCGTTCTCGCGGCGATCGTTCAGCACGCGGATGTTATGTCGGAATCTGTGCTCGGCCCGCAGCGCGGCCCGCTTCGCGCCTGCGACGTTCTCGCCGGTGAACATCGCCAGCACGCCGTCGCCGATCAGCTTCAGCACCTCGCCGCCGGCGTCATGGATCGCGTCGATCGAGGCCTGCGCATAGTCGTTGAGGAACGGAATGATCTCGTCCGGGCCGATGCGTTCGCTGATCGCGGTGGAGCCGCGCACGTCGGAGTACCACAGCACGGCCTTGATCTTCTCGGTGATGCCGCGCTGCATGCGTCCGCGCAGCACCTGCTCCGCGGTGTCGCGGCCGAGATAGACCCGTCCGAGCGTGCGGGCGATCTCGACCTGGGCGGCCGACTTGATCGCGAGCCCGAGCACCGGCACCAGGTCGCGCAGCGCCGCCATGTGGCTCTCGTCGAACCCGTCCGAATGGCGGGTGGTGTAGTAGGAGTAGAAGCAGTCCATCTCGCCGATCGTGCCGGCCTCGCCGAAGCGATGCACGAAGGCGGCGAAATGCTTGTGGCCCTTTTCGGCCAGTTCGCCGATCATCGAGAAATCGTGCGAGGTGTCGGCGAGATCGATCACTATCTCGTCATGGCCGTTTTCGAGCATGTGATAGAAGGCCGACCGCCGCCAGGTCTGGCTGGCCTCGCCGGTGCTGGTCGAGCCGTATTCGAAGATGTCGGCCTCGTTGCTCTCGCCGTCGTTCCAGCGGAAACCGCGTCCCTCGAAGATCGGATGCAGGGTATCGATGAAGACGATCGCCCGCGACAGCGGCATGCCCGCGGCCCGGCAGCGCTCGCAGAAACCGCGCAGCAGGTCGTTTTCCGGCAGGCCCGTCAGACCCTGGCGGACCAGCCAATTCATGAGGCGCAAACGGGGCGTCAGTTCCATAAGCTGGATTATGCCGGGCAATTGGTGCGGGAGGAAGGGCTGGTCGTCGCGTGACAGATGCGAACGCCAATGCGGCATTGCAAGGCCGCCCGCCTCACCATTTCGCGCGGAACACGGCCGCCGAATGGTGCCAATTCCGCTTCCTTTTGTCCGAGCCTTCGCGCACAACAGCGCATGGACAACGACGCTGGCCCGCCAAACCCGATCCGACGCCTCATGCAATGGGCGATCACCCCGCCGCAATCCTATGGAGTCTATCTTGTCGGTCTTATCCTGGTGTTCGTCCTGTCGTTCTACGCCGGCACGCTGAAGCCGACGCACTCGCCTGCCCCGCCGGCGGCAACGCCTGCCGCCCTGCGCAGCTGATCAGACCGCTTTGGTTTCCGACGTCGCGATCCAGATCCCGGCGAAGACCGCGATCAGGCCGACGACCAGATTGGTCGTGATCGGCTCGCCGACCAGTTGCTTCGCAAGCAGCCCGGCGGCGATCGGATTGACCGTCATGGTGTTGGCGACGCGGGTCGGCGAGGCCCGCTCGAGCGCCAGCACCCACAGGATGAAGGCCAGCGCGCCGCCGGCTATGCCGAGATAGAGCCCCGCGATCCATTGCGACGCGCCGAACTCGCGCAGCGTCGCCAGGCTGCCAGTGAACGATCCCACCGCCACCAGCGCCGCCGCGCCGGCGCCCATGCCGACGGCAAGGAAACCGAGCGCGCTGGAGCGGCGGATGAACGGCCGCGACAACACGTTGTAGAAGGCCATGCAGAGCACCGCGGCGGCCATGATCAGTTCGCCGCGCCAGGCGCCCACTGGCGCCGCGGCCAGCCCGGATGCCAGCGCCGCCGCCACGCCGAGCACCGCGATCGAGACCCCGATCGATTTGCGCATCGTCAGCGGCTCGATGCCGAGCATGGCGCCGACCACCATGGTGGAGAGCGGCAAGGTCGCCAGCGCCAGGCTGGCGCGCGCCGCCGTCGTGTAGGACATCGCGAGATTATAGAGCACGAAGAACACGCCGAAGAAGGCGACGCCGAGCGCCGCGACCGCCGGCAGGTCTTCACGCCGCGGCCACTTCGCCCCGAGCAGGATCGCCGCCGGAAGCACGCAGAGAAAGCCGATCGCCCAGCGCAGGATCGCCAGTGTGATCGGGTCGGCATTGCCCGCCAGGTAACGGGTGATCGCCGCGGCGGTGCCGCCGAGGCAGCTCGAGACCAGTGCAATCGCAACGCCGATCCACTCGCCCATCCCGATCCCCATGCGTTTTCGGTTCGCTTGTGGCATCTTGCCCGGCGAGATCATTTCGGCAACTACTTCACAGGTATTTATGTCGCAGCAGCGCGATTTTGCAGCCAGCCTGCGCTGGTGGCGGCAGCGTAAGGGGCACTCGCAACTCGAGCTCGCCGGGCGCGCGGATATCTCGCAGCGCCATCTCAGCTTCCTCGAGCTCGGCCGCGCCGCACCGAGCCGCGACATGGTGATCCGGCTTGCCGCAGCGCTCGACGTGCCGTTGCGCCAGCAGAACGCGCTCTTGGTCGCGGCCGGCTTCGCGCCGGTGTGGCGGCAAACCGACCTTGCCGCGCCGGAGCTCGCCCAGATCCGCTACGCACTCGATTTCATGTTGGCACAGCAGGAGCCCTTCCCGGCGGTCGTGGTCGACCGGCACTGGAACCTGCTGCTCGCCAATTCGGGCGCGGGGCAGCTGGTGGAATTCCTGGTCGGGCCACTGGTATCAGGCACGGCGGTCAATCTCGCCGACGCACTGGTCGCGCCCGGCGTGTTGCGCCCCTATCTCACCAACTGGACCGAGGTTGCCGGCTACTTCGTCCGCAGCGTCGAGGCCGATGCGGCCGCCGACGGCACCACCGCGACGGCGGATTTGCTCAAGCGCCTGCTGGCCTATGACGGTGTCGAGGCCGCGTTGGCCGCACCGGCAGGGCCCGCATCCGGGCCGGTGCTGCCGATGCTGTTTCGCAAGGGCGACCTCAGCCTGCAATTGTTCACCACGATCGCGACGCTGGGGACGCCCCAGGACGTCACGCTGCAGGAGCTGCGCATCGAAAGCTTCTTTCCGATGGACGAGGAGACCGCGCAGATTTTTCGAAACTGGTCGAAAGTGAACGCCGCCAAGGCGGCTCAATCATAGAAGTCCGGCGACAGCTTCAGCCCGTCGCGCTGCGCCTTGTCGTGGTTGATCCAGAGCTGCGCCTTCTCTTTCGTCAGCGTATCGGCGATCTTCTGCATCGAGGCCAGGGTCTGCTCCTTGCTCGCGTTCATGCTCGGCGCGCGCCGATTGTCCCAATTATCCCTGAAGTGAACGGCATCGCCGGTCAGCACGATCGCACCGGTCTTCGGCAGTTTCACCAGCAGCGACTGGTGGCCGGGCGTGTGGCCCGGCGTCGACAGGATGGTGACGCTGCCGTCGCCGAACACGTCGCGGTCGCCTTCGAGCTTCGTCACGGGATGCTCGGGCTTGAAGCGCGGCGCGTTGTTGGCGCCCGGCCATTCATATTCCGCCTTCTGCACATACAGCATCGCGGCCGGGAACAGCTCGACATTGCCGATGTGATCGGGATGGGTGTGCGACACGGCGATCGCCTTGATGTCCGACGGCTTGACGCCGAGCTGGTCGAGCTGCGCGGCGAGCGTCTTCGGCCGCCGCCAGGTGACCGCCTTGGGGTCGGCCGGCGCAAGGCCGTTTGGCATTGCCGCCACCGCGTCGGGAATCCCGGTGTCCCACAGGAACCAGCCCTGGGCGTGCTTGATCAGGTAGCAATTGTCGACGAAGTCCATCGACTTGCCTTCATTGACGCCGGGCGACCAGCGCGAAATGTCGCCTGCAACGCCTTCACCGCAGTTGAGGATGTAGAGCTTCTCGACGCCGGATTTCGCCGGCTCGGCGTCCGCATGCGGCAGCGCGCCTACGGCGAAGAACAACATTGCAAGACCGATTGCCTTCTTCACATCGCCCTCCGTTGATCACGCCGGCCATTCGCGCGGTCGCAATGTGCCGTGTCGTGGCCGCCCTTGGAAGACGTGGACATGGGCCGAGCGATCAATTGAATGCGAGTGCGTGGCGGCTGCGTCGGCTAGACCATTTCCGCCGGCGCCAGCCGGCAGGTCTCGCTGCTGATCTCGACCTGCAGCGTCGCGTGGTGGATGCTGAACCGCTCCGAGAGCTCGGCGCAGACATGATGCAGGAAGACATCGTCGTGTCCGCCGGGCCGCACCAGATGCGCGGTCAGCGCGGTCTCGCTGGTGCTCATCGCCCAGATGTGCAGGTCGTGGACCTCGGTGACGCCTTCGAGCGCGGCGAGATAGTCCCTCACCTGCTTGAGATCGATTCCCTTCGGCACTGCGTCGAGCGCGAGGTTGACACTGTCGCGGGCGAGCTCCCAGCCGCTCAGCAGCACCACCACGGCGATGACCAGGCTGATCGCCGGATCGAGCCACTGCCAGCCAGTCGCCATGATCAGCAGTGCGGCGATCACGACGCCGAGCGAGACGCCGGCATCCGCCGCCATGTGCAGATAGGCGCCGCGGACATTGAGGTCGCTGTCGCGGCCGCGCATGAACAGCAACGCGGTGCCGCCATTGATCAGGATGCCGAGCGCCGCGACCCAGACCACGGTCCAGCTTGCGACCTCCGCCGGTTCGCGCAAACGGTTGATGGCCTCGACCGCGATGCCGCCGACCGCGATCAGGAGCAACCCGGCATTGAACAGCGCCGCCAGGATCGAGGCGCGACGGTAGCCATAGGTGTGGGTATCGGTCGGCCGCCTGCCGGCGAGCCATGCCCCGCCCCAGGCCAGCAGCAGCGCGATGACGTCGGAGAAATTGTGAACCGCGTCGGAGACCAGCGCCAGCGAGTTGGCGGAATAGCCGAAGATCAGCTCCGCGACGACGAAGGCGGTGTTCAGCGACGCGCCGACCGCAAAGGCCGTGCCGAAACTGTCGGGCGCGTGGCTGTGCCCGGCATGGGAATGCCCGGCATGTCCGTGAGAATGACCGCTGTGGTCGTGATTGTTCGCCATGGCAACCGTCGCCCGATGTCGTCGGCGACGGTTATAGCGCGGTGAAATGTGGATACTATCACACCGCGCACTGAGCCCCCCGTAGCCCGGATGGAGCGCAGCGCAATCCGGGATCACTGGTGATCCGGCGCGAAATCCCGGATTTCGCTTCGCTTCATCCGGGCTACCGCACGACTACTCCACGCCGCGATTGAACTTGTTCGACTTCGGCAGGCCGTGGGCGAGCCGGCCGGCGTCGGCGCGGTTGCCGCGCCAATCGGCCAGTTCCTTCATGGTCATGCTGTGCTCGCGGCCGGCGGAATCCTTCCAGCTCAGGCCGGCCTTGGCGTCGAACACCGCAACGTCAGACAGCGACGCGCTGGTGTATTTCTGCAGCCGCACGCCGCGGCCGCGCGCCATCTCCGGCACCTGGTCGAGGCCGAACAGCACCATCTTGTGGTTGGTGCCGATCACCGCAACGGTGTCGCCATTCACAGTGGTGATCGCGCGGGCCTCGTTCGGCATCTCGACGTTGAGCACCTGCTTGCCCTTGCGGGTGTTGCCGACGCAGTCCTCTTCCTTGACGATGAAGCCCTGCCCCTCGCTGCTCGCGATCAGGAACTTGCGCTCGCCCTTGTTGACGAACAGCGAGATGATCGCGGCGTCCTGCTCGAGATCGATGAACATGCGGATCGGCTCGCCATGGCCGCGGCCGCCCGGCAGTTTTGCCACGTCGAGCGAGTAGAACTTGCCGTTGGTCGCGAACAGCAGCAGCTTCGAGGTGGTCTCGGCAAAGAACGAGTGCTCGAGCTTGTCGTCGGTCTTGAAGGCAAGCCCCGAGAGATCCTCGACATGGCCCTTCAGCGTCCGCACCCAGCCCTTCTCCGATATCACGACGGTGCAGGGCTCGCGCTCGACGAGGGCTTCCTCGATCGCGGCGAGGTCATGCTCGGGCGCATCGGCGAAGGTGGTGCGTCGCTTGCCGAGCGGCGTCTTCGGTCCGAAGATGTCGCGGACCTTGCGGACCTGATCGCCGACCTTGGCCCATTGCTCGGTCTCGGAGCCAAGCAGGCCCTCGATGCCCTTCAGCTCCTTGCGAAGATCCTTGTCCTCGGTGCGGATCTCCATCTCCTCCAGCCGGCGCAGATTGCGCAAGCGCATGTTGAGGATGGCATCGGCCTGGATCTCTGTGAGGTTGAAGGTCTTCATCAAGACCGGCTTCGGCTCGTCCTCGGTCCGGATGATCTTGATCACCTTGTCGAGGTTCAGATAGGCGACGAGGTGGCCGCCCAGCACTTCCAGGCGGTGCTCGATCTGGGTCTTGCGGAATTTGGTCCGCCGGACGAGCACGTCGCGCAGATGGTCGAGCCATTCGCGCAGGCACTCGGCAAGGCCGACCACCTTGGGGATGCGGCCTTTGATCAGCACGTTGAGGTTCAGCGAGATCTTGCTTTCCAGCTCGGTCAGCCGGAATAGCGACTCCATCATCAGCGCCGGATCGACGGTGCGCGATTTCGGCTCGATCACGAGCCGCACGTCCTCGGCCGACTCGTCACGGACGTCGGCGACCAGCGGCAGCTTCTTCTCGTTGATGAGCTCGGCGATCTTCTCGACGATCCGCGACTTCTGCACCAGCCACGGGATTTCGGTGACGACGACCACCCAGGTGCCGCGGGCTCCCTCCTCCTGGATCCAGCGCGAACGGGTGCGGAACGAGCCGCGCCCCGTGGTGTAGGCCTCGACGATCGCTTCCTTGGAATCGACCACGATGCCGCCGGTCGGGAAGTCCGGACCCTTCACCCACTTCAGCAGCGCCTTCGACTTGGCGTCGGGCTTCTCGATCAGATGCAGCGCGGCGTCGCAGAGTTCGGCGGCGTTGTGCGGCGGGATCGAGGTCGCCATGCCGACCGCGATGCCCTGCGCGCCGTTGGCGAGCAGGTTCGGGAAGCCGCCCGGCAGCACCACCGGCTCTTTCGACTGGCCGTCATAGTTGAGGCGAAACTCGACGCCGTCCTCGTCGATGCCTTCGAGCAAGAGGCGCGCGACCTCGGTCATGCGCGCTTCGGTGTAGCGGTAGGCGGCCGGGTTGTCGCCGTCGATATTGCCGAAATTGCCCTGGCCGTCGACCAGCGGGTAGCGCGAGGAGAAATCCTGCGCCAGGCGCACCATGGCGTCATAGATCGCCTGGTCACCATGCGGATGGAACGAGCCCATCACGTCGCCGACGATCTTGGCCGACTTCTTGAACGCGGCGCGCGGGTCGAGCCCGAGCAGGTCCATGCCGTAGAGGATGCGCCGGTGCACCGGCTTCAGCCCGTCGCGGGCGTCCGGCAGCGCGCGATGCATGATCGTCGAGAGCGCATAGGCGAGATAGCGCTCCTCGAGCGCATCACGCAGCGGCACCTCGTGAATTTCGGCCGGCTCTTCCGGCGGTATCTGTCGTTTTCCCATGGGGAGGCGTTAAACCTTGGCGCTGAATCGGGCAAGCCGCGAATCAGCGGGAATTTAAGGCCCGAATCGGCCTTACGGAACTGCGCTCCGGCCCCGCCGCCTCGTCACGGCATTGATAAATCCGTCGCGGGCGTCGGAATGGCCCTGGCCGCGGGGCTCCAGCACGTGGCGGAGCAGGAACAGGCCGGTGATCTGGAAACCGTCGAGCAGGTCCTGGTCCGACCAGCTGTTGGCGCCGCCCTCGCCTTCGCGCAGGAACGCCGGCAGCGGCAACAGCCGGTCGCGCCACGGCTCGCCGGCGGCGCGTGACACCGCGCCGCCGGATTTCGGCGACACGTAGATCAGGTCGGTGGTCTCCCCGCTGGCCGCGCAGTTTTCCAGGTCGAGCCCGAAGCCGAGCTCAGTCAGCATCGCGAGCTCGAACCGGATCAGGTGCACGGCGGCAACGCCGGCGTCCTCGAAATCGTCGAGCGTCCCCTGCAGCATCCAGTAGATGTCCTCATGCGGATCGCGCTCCGGCAGCAGCCGGGCCAGCGCCGCCAGATGCGTGACGCCATAGACCGCATGCGACGAGCCGAGCAGCGTCGCCGCCCGCAGCCGCGTGCCCTCCAGCGCATACATGCCGAGATGCTCGTCGAGCCGCGCCCGCCACACCGCGGTGACGCTGTTGCCGGGCTGCAGCAGCGGCCGCATCCGCGAGCTGGCGCCGCCGCGCACCAGGCCGAGATGGCGGCCGTGCTCGCGCGTCAACAGCTCGACAATGGCGGAGGATTCGCCATGCCGCCGCACGCCCAGCACGATGCCTTCGTCGCTCCATTCCATGTGCGGAGTCTAGCAGGATTCCGCGGATGAACGCAGCTTTCCTCGCGCGTCATTCGCTACGCGTTGAACCAGCCCCGCGCGTCGCCGGTGAAGGAATAATACAGCCCGGCCGTGGTCAGGATGCATGACACCACCTCGATGGCGCTGTCGATCTCCATGCCCCTTGCGCCGATGACCTGCACCAGGGACATCACCGACAAGACGAGCACCGCGAGCAGCGCCCAGCGCGGCCAGTTCTTGCGGTGCTGCGCGGCAAGCCGGACGAAATACATCAGGAGCAGGATCATGCAGCCGGCCGTCAGGGTCTCACCCATGATCACCTGCTCGGTCTTCAGGACGGTCGGCGTGCGGTCCTGGAACGCCACCGACAGCGCATCCAGCGTCAGCGACAGATAGAGCAGAACCTCAAACCACAGCACATTTCTGGGCACGTTCATGCAAACGTCGACTCTTATTCCTTGGGGAATTCCAATCCCATTTCCTTGTAGCGGTCGGGATCGTCACCCCAGTTCTCGCGCACCTTGACGAACAGGAACAGATGCACGGGGACGCCCATGATCTCGGCGATCTCGGCACGCGCCTGCGCGCCGATCGACTTGATCGTGGCGCCGCCCTTGCCGAGCACGATCTTGCGCTGGCTCTCGCGCTCGACAAAAATCGTCTGCTCGATGCGGATCGACTTGTCCTTGCGGTCGGTCCAGCTGTCGGTCTCGACCGTCGACTGGTACGGCAGTTCCTGATGCAGATGGCTGTAGATCTTCTCGCGCGTGATCTCGGCCGCCAGATGCCGCATCGGCGCATCCGACATCTGATCCTCGGGATAGAGGAACGGCCCCGCCGGCACCAGCTTGGCCAGCGTCTGACGCAAATCGGCAACGCCGTCGCCGGACAGCGCCGAAATCATGAAGGTGTGCTCGAAGCGCATCCGCTCGTTGGCGGCCTGCGCCAGCGCCAGCAGCTTCTCGCGCTGCACGAGATCGACCTTGTTCAGCACCAGGATCTTCGGATGCGCGACGGTTTCGAGCTTGGCCAGGATCGCGTTGGCTTCTTCGTCGAGGCCCAACTTCGCATCGAGCAGCACGCAGACGAGATCGGCGTCGTGCGCGCCGCTCCAGGCGGTCGATACCATGGCGCGGTCAAGCCGGCGCCGCGGCGCGAAGATGCCGGGCGTGTCGACCAGGATGATCTGCGCGTTGCCCTCGATCACGATGCCGCGGATCAGTGCGCGCGTGGTCTGCACCTTGCGCGAGACGATCGTGACCTTGGAGCCCACCAGCGCGTTGACCAGCGTCGACTTGCCGACATTGGGCGCACCGATCAGCGCGACGAAGCCACAGCGCGTCGCGTCCCCTTGCCCTTTGGTCTCGTCAGTCATTGGTGCCGACGCCTTCGCGCTCGATCATCGCGGATGCCGCCGCCTTCTCGGCCGCGCGCTTGTTGCCACCGAGGCCCTCGGCGGAGGCCAGGCCCGGCAGGTCGACCGCAACGCGGAATTGTGGATCGTGATGCGGGCCGGTGCGTTCGACCTCGCGATAGACCGGCGTCGGCAGTCCCTTGCCCTGGGCCCATTCCTGCAACACGGTCTTGGGATCGCGCAGCGGCCGGCGCAGCTTGTGCATCCGTTCAGTCCAGTTGCGCTCGACGAACTGACGCGCGGCCTCGTAGCCGCCGTCGAGAAAGATCGCTCCGATCACCGCTTCGCAGATATCGCCGAGCACGGACTTGCGCAGCCGGGCGCCTTCGACCGCCTTCACCATGCCGAGCTTGATGTCCTCGAGCAGCCCGAGCGCCTTGGCGACGTCGGCGCAACTCTCCTTGCGCACGAGGTCGGCGAGCCGCTTCGACAATTCGCCCTCGTCGGCCTTTGGGAACGACCGGAACAGCATGTCCGATACGATCAGCCCGAGCACGTGGTCGCCGAGGAACTCCAGCCGCTGGTAGCTGTCGGCGCGGTTGCGGGTGGCGGGCTTCAGTGCGGAGACGTGGGTGAAGGCGGTGGTCAGCAGCGCGGGATCCTGGAACGTGTACCCGATCCGCGCCTCGGTGCCCGCGATCGCGGCCTTCTCCTCAGCGGCCTTGGCCGCCTTGCTGCGCCGCTTCTTCGGCGCGGCTGTGCTGTCGGCGGCAGGCGTCTGGCTCGGCTCGCCGGTCGGCGCTGGATCGTTGATGGCTGCGGTATCGTCGTTCATCGCACGATAGAGAATAGGCGATTCCACCGCACGGCAAGCGGCCAGCGCCAGATCATCCATGCCTGCTCGCCCTCGGCGATCGAGAAGAAGATCATCTGGGCTCGCCCGATGATGTTCTCGAACGGCACGTAGCCGACCTGCGACAGGAAGCGGCTGTCGGTGGAGTTGTCGCGGTTGTCGCCCATCATGAAGAAATGCCCGGGCGGAACGGTGTAGACGATGGTGTTGTCCATGTAGCTGTTGTCGGTGCAGTCCAGCGTCTCATAGCTGACGCCGTTCGGCAGCGTCTCCTTCCAGCGCTTGACGCGGGCGGTCGCATCCGCCGAGCCGCAGGGATCCTCGCCGACGAAATCGCTCAGCCGCTCCCGCTTGATCGGCTCATCGTTGATGTAGAGCAGCCCGCTCTTCACCTCGATGCGATCGCCGGGCAGCCCGATGACGCGCTTGATGTAGTCGGTGGAGTCATCCCGCGGCAGGCGGAACACCACGATGTCGCCGCGGTTCGGCTCCGAGCCGAAGATGCGGCCCGAGAAAATGTTCGGCGAGAACGGGATCGAATAGTGGCTGTAGCCATAGGAATATTTCGAGACGAACAGGTAGTCGCCGACCAGGAGCGTCGCCTTCATCGACCCGGAGGGGATGTTGAACGGCTGGAACAGGAAGGTGCGGATAACGAGCGCGATCAGAAGGGCATGGATGACGACGCGGATGGTCTCGCCCAAGCCGCTTTCAGATTTGGTCCCGGTGGTCACGCTCATTGCTTTCCCAATTCCCGTGGACTGATGTCCACGCGGTGGCAGAACGTTCTCTTCGCGCGAAGCGTTCGGCCTTCGCGTGAGGAAAATGGCCTTGATTCTGATCTTGAGGGCAAATTCCGGCCTAAACCCGGAATCAGCGTCTCGCTCGATATAACCCTGCGGCGTTTTAGACGGTTGTTCGCAGGGGCGCAATCAATCGCCGCCTCAAAACTTCGCAATTCATTGAAATATCAATGATTTTTTAGTTTGCTGAAGTTTTCCGGCAGAATCCTGCACCGCGGGCTCATCTGGCGGGGGCAACCGCCGAAATTATGACGAAGGCCTGGGCCAACGGCCAATCGTCGGTGATCGAAAGGTCGATCTGCGCCTGCATGCCCTCGGGCGTCAGTTCCTGCAGCCGGGCCAGCGCCCCGCCGGTTAGCCGCATCGACGGCCGCCCGCCCGGCAGGTTCACCACGCCCATGTCCTTCCACCACACCCCGCGCCGGATACCGGTGCCCAGCGCTTTGGAGCAGGCTTCCTTGGCGGCGAAGCGCTTGGCGTAGGTGGCGACCACCATCTTCTCATTGTTGGCGCGGCGCATCGCCTTGGCGCGCTCGGCATCGGTGAAGATGCGGTCGAGGAATCGCTCGCCATGGCGCTCGATCACCTTGGCCACCCGGGTGATGTCGATCAGGTCCGAGCCGATGCCGATGATCATGCGCTGACCGCACCCTGCGCCCTGGCGCGGCCGCGGTCCATCGCCGCACGCATCTCACGCACCGTCCCGGCGATGCCGACGAACAGCGCCTCGCCCATCATGAAATAGCCGATGTTCAACTCCCGGATTTCGGGCAGCGCGGAAATCGTCTCCGCGGTGTCGTAGTCGAGCCCGTGGCCGGCATGGACCTCGAGCCCGGCCGCCTGCGCGAGCTTGGCGCCGGCTACGATGCGCTTCCATTCGGCGTCCGCCTTGTCCTGGTGGCCGTCGACCACGGCGTCGCACCAGCCACCGGTGTGGATCTCGATCACCGGCGCCTTCAGCTTCGCGGCCATCTCGATCTGCCTGGGATCGGCGGCAATGAACAGCGAGACGCGGATGCCGGCGTCATTGAGCCGCGCGATGAACGGCGCCAGCGCGTTGTGCTGGCCGACCACGTCGAGGCCGCCTTCGGTGGTGAGCTCCTGGCGCCGTTCCGGCACCAGGCAAACCGCGTGCGGCTTGGTGGCGAGCGAGATCCGCAACATGTCGTCGGTCGCCGCCATCTCGAAATTCAACGGCTTGGAGATCTCGGCCTTGAGCCGCGCCATGTCCTCATCGCGGATGTGGCGGCGATCCTCGCGCAAATGCGCGGTGATGCCGTCGGCGCCGGCCGCGATCGCGGCAAGCGCCAGCCGCACCGGATCTGGCCGCGCTCCGGCCCGCGCATTGCGCAGAGTGGCGACGTGATCAACATTGATACCGAGACGCAGCGGCGGAGACGACATCAAATCACTCTCTGACAAACCAGTTGAACCATCCCCTCATCCTGAGGAGCGGCGCCTGCGCCGCGTCTCGAAGGATGCGGCCCCGTCTCGGGCCGCATGGTTCGAGACGGCGCTGACGCGCCTCCTCACCATGAGGGCCGATGACAGGCGGAACCCTAACCATTGACGCGCTCGACCCGAGCGACGACGGCCTTGGCGCGCAACTGGGCGATGATAGCGCTGAGATGCTTGAGGTCATAGACCTCAAGATCGATGGTCAGCTCCGTGAAGTCAGGCGATTGGCGCGACATGTGGATGTTGTCGATATTGCCGTCGTGCTCGGCGATCACGGTTGCGATCTGGGCGAGGCTGCCGGGCTCGTTGACATTGTGGACCAGGATGCGGGCCGGGAAGCGTTGCGGCATGGTCTCGTCGATATCCCAGCGCACGTCGAGCCAGCGCTCCGGCTCCTCCTCGAAATCCTTCAGCGCCGGCGACTGGATCGGATAGATCGTGATCCCCTCGCCCGGCGTGACGATGCCGACGATCCGGTCGCCCGGCACCGCACCGCCGTTCGGCGCGAACTTCACCGGCAGGTCGGAATTTATGCCGCGCACCGGGATCACCGAGGTGGCGCGCGCCGGATGCGGCGGGTTCTGCGTCTTCAGCTTGGCGGCGAGACCCTTCTTGGCGCCATAGCGCACCAGCCGCTCTTCCTTGTAGTCCGGATACATCGCGCGTGCGACGTCGGAGGCCTTGATCTCGCCGCGCCCGACCGAGGCCATCACGTCCTCGATCGAGCTGCGCGCGAGCCGCGGCAACGCGCCCTTCAGCTTGTCGTCGGCGTATTCGATCTTGGCGCGGGCAAACAGGCGGTCGACGATGCGGCGGCCGAGGCCGGCATACTGGTCGCGCACCGCGTCGCGGGTGGCACGGCGGATCGCGGCGCGCGCCTTGCCGGTGCGGGCGAGCGCTTCCCAGGCCGACGGCGGCGCCGACTGCGCCTTCGAGGTCAGCACCTCGACCTCGTCACCGTTCTGCAGCTCGGAGGACAGCGGCGCGAACTTGCCGTTGATCTTGCAGCCGACCGCGCTGTTGCCGACGCCGGTGTGCACGGCATAGGCGAAATCGATCACGTTGGCGTTGCGCGGCAGCGCGATCAGCTTGCCTTTCGGCGTGAAGCAGAACACCTGGTCGTGGAACAGCTCGAGCTTGGTGTGCTCGAGGAATTCTTCCGGATTGGCGCTTTCCGAGAGGATGCCGATGGTGTGGCGCAGCCAGGCGAAGGCGTTGGACTCATGCTTCAGCCGCTCGTGCGGCGAGCCCGCGCCCTCCTTGTAGAAGGCGTGCGCGGCGATACCGAACTCGGCGATCTGGTTCATGTCCTCGGTGCGGATCTGCAGCTCGACGCGCTGCTTGCCCGGCCCGATCACCGTGGTGTGGATCGAGCGGTAGTCGTTCTGCTTCGGGGTGGAGATGTAGTCCTTGAAGCGGCCCGGCACCACCGGCCAGGTGGTGTGGACGATGCCGAGCGCGCGGTAGCAGGCTCCGACATCGTCGAGGATGATGCGGAAGCCGTAGATATCGGACAGCTGCTCGAAGCCGACCGACTTGCGCTCCATCTTGGTCCAGATCGAAAACGGCTGCTTGCGGCGGCCGAACACCCGTGCGGTGATGCCGTTCTTCTGCAAATTCTTGGAGAGCTGGGTTTCGATCTCGCCGATCAAATTGCGGTTGCGCTCGGCCAGTGAATCGAGCCGCTGCTTGACCACCGCATAGGCCTCGGGATCGAGCACGAAGAACGACAGGTCCTCGAGCTCCTCGCGCATCTCGTGCATACCCATGCGGCCGGCCAGCGGCGCATAGATATCCAGCGTCTCCTCGGCGATGCGCCGGCGCGAGGCCGGCGGCACGAACTCCAGCGTGCGCATGTTGTGCAGCCGGTCGGCGAGCTTGATCAGCAGCACGCGTACGTCGTCGGCGATCGCAAGCAGCAGCTTGCGCAAGTTCTCGGCCTGCTTGGCTTCGCGCGACACCAGTTCCAGCCGCTTCAGCTTGGTCAGGCCTTCGACCAGCGCGCCGATCTCGTGGCCGAATACATTGTCGATCTCGGCCCGCGTCGCCTCGGTGTCCTCGATCGTGTCGTGCAGCAGCGCCGCCACGATCGTGGCGTCGTCGAGCTTGAGGTTGGTGAGGATCGCGGCGACCTCGAGCGGATGCGAGAAATAGGGATCGCCGGAGGCACGGGTCTGCGTGCCGTGCGCCTTCATGGCGTAGACATAGGCGCGGTTGAGCAGGTCTTCGTTGGTGTCGGGGTTATAGGAGCGGACGCGCTCGACGAGGTCATATTGTCGCATCATTCGCGTCCGCGGCTTGGCCGGCCTCTCCGCCGTGGACGACGTCGGCGCCACCGCGACCGTTTCGGTTGCAGCCTGCATCTGGATGGAACTGCGGCGTCGATACGCCATGAACTCGCTGCCTCTCGCGCGGGACCGGAACGTCCCACCTTTTCTCAATCTAGTGCGCTTTCCAATGAAGCAGCACCCCACGCGGGCCCTGGAACCATTCAATTTCCCGCGTCCGCATAGGACGCACCGTAACAGCAAAATTGTCAACAAAAGCAAAGGCCCGGAGCAATGTCCGGGCCTTCGGCAAATCTGTTCGAAACGACGGCGAGCTTACTCGTCTTCCTCGGGCTGCTCCTCCGGGGGCGCCAGTCCCTCGAGGCCCTTCAGCAACTCCTCCTCGGTCATCCGCTCGACCGCCACCTCGGTGTCGTCGGCGTCGACGCTGGCACCGGCGGAACCGATCAGCGGCACGGTGTCGGGCTCGGGCTCGTCGACCTCGACGAACTTCTGCAGGGAGTGCACGAGTTCCTCTTTCAGGTCTTCCGGCGAGATCGTCGAATCGGCAATCTCGCGCAGCGAGACGACCGGATTCTTGTCGTTGTCGCGATCAACCGTGAGTTGCGACCCCGACGAGATCATCCGGGCGCGATGCGCGGCCAACAGGACGAGGTCGAAACGATTGTCGACCTTGTCAATGCAATCTTCGACGGTGACGCGAGCCATCTCGAGGCGCTCCGTGGTAAAAGGGACCGAACATGTAGGTTATGAGGGTTAGTTATAGGCCTAGCCCCGGTTTCGCAAGGTAAAATTTGTGATTTGCCTTCCGAACAGGCTCTGATAACCCGGTCTGACGGGGGCCAGAAGGGCCGGAGCGTCTGACGACATGGCCAGGTTGCTGTCCCAGGCGAGTAAATCTCTTCATTGCAATGTCAAGGGTCTAGGCTTTTTGCCCTCGCCTCACCATAATTGCGGTGGTGACTGTCGCGGGGAAAGATTCACAGAACTTTAGGCAGCAACGCCGGAAATTGCGCGCGGTTGATCACCGCCGCGCTAAGAACACTAACAACCACGCGAGAACACTTTGATGTCGTCACCTGTTTCCAACAAGATCGCGCTCTTCATCGACGGAGCGAATCTTTACGCCACCGCAAAGACGCTGGGCTTCGACATCGACTACAAGCGCCTCCTCAAGGAGTTCCAGAGTCGCGGCACGTTGCTCCGTGCGTTCTACTACACGGCGATCATCGAGGATCAGGAGTATTCGTCGATCCGCCCGTTGATCGACTGGCTCGATTACAACGGCTACACCGTCGTCACCAAGGCGACCAAGGAATTCATCGACGCCAGCGGCCGCCGCAAGGTGAAGGGCAACATGGACATCGAGCTTGCCGTCGATGCCATGGAACTAGCCGAGCACATCGACCAGATGATTCTGTTTTCCGGCGATGGCGACTTCCGCTCGCTGGTGGAAGCAGTGCAGCGCCGCGGCGTTCGCGTCACGGTCATCTCCACCATCGCCAGCCAGCCGCCGATGATCGCCGACGAGTTGCGCCGCCAGGCCGACGTTTTCACCGACCTCGTCGAGCTGCAATCCAAGCTCGGCCGCGATCCGTCGGAACGTCCGGCCCCGCGCGAACCGCGCCACCACTCCCCGCAATTCCTGCAGCGCGCGACCACCATGGCCCCACGGGGAGCCGATGACGATTTCGACGAGTAATCTCGTCACCGCTGCCACGCGCCCCGACAGCAACTGTCCGCTCTGTCCACGGCTGGCCGAGTTCCGCGCGCAGGCGCGCGCGCGCGAGCCGGGCTGGTTCAACTCACCGGTGGAATCGTTCGGCGATCCGAATGCGCGGCTGTTGATCGTTGGGCTCGCCCCGGGCCTGCAGGGCGCCAACCGCACCGGCCGCCCCTTCACCGGCGACTACGCCGGTGATCTGCTCTACGCGACCTTGCTCGAATATGGTTTTGCCAGCGGCGTCTATCAGGCGCGGCCGGACGACGGCCTGAAGCTGGTCGACGCCCGGATCAGTAATGCGGTGCGCTGCGTGCCGCCGCAGAACAAGCCGCTGCCGGCCGAGATCAACACCTGCCGGCAATTCCTCCGCGCGACCATCGCGACGATGCCGAAGCTGCGTGCGATCGTGCTGCTCGGGCGAATCGCGCACGAATCGACTCTCAAGGCATTGGATGTTCGCTTGGCGGCCGCGCCCTTTGTGCACGGTGCCGTGCATAGTGCGGGCAAATTCAAGCTCTACGACAGCTACCACTGCTCGCGCTACAACACGAACACCGGCGTGTTGACGACCGACATGTTCCGCAAGGTGTTCGCGACCGTGCGCAAGGAGCTCGGCTAGCGCCCCTTCCGGTATCCGCTTTGCGAACCGCTATCCAAAGCCTGCAAATGCTACAGGACACTCGCGCGACTTCGGAATAATAGAAAAATATCCCTGAATTGCCCGACGTGTCAAGTTGCCTGGGCGAACGCCGGCCGCTGCCGGCTACTTTGCATGGGGTTGTTTTCAATATTCTGGCAGCGTGACCTGCGACCGCCCCACGACTTCATATTGCTCTAGGTGGTGTTGACACTTATCGCATCCATAGGACGATTGCAGCGAGCGTGACGATGGCTCGGTAATTTCGGGCGGTCTTTTCGAAGCGGGTTGCGACGCGACGGAACTGCTTGAGCTTGCTGAAGCAGCATTCCACGAGGTGGCGCTGGACATAGAGATGCTTGTCGAGCGGATGTTTGAGGGCTCGCGAGGGGTTGTTGGGGATGACGGCGATCGCGCCTTTGGCTGCGATGGCCTGGCGCAAATGATCGGCGTCATAGGCTGCATCGGCCATGACGACCTCGGCGGGCAATCCCTCGATCAACGTGGCGGCTTGCGGGGCATCGCCCTTCTGGCCTGCGGTGAGGGTGAACCGCACGGGACATCCCAAACCTCGAACGGCCATATGTATCTTGGTGCTCAAGCCGCCGCGCGAGCGCCCGATCGCTTGATCTTCAGACCCCCTTTTTTTGCCCCGGCGGCGTGCTGATGCGCCCGGACGATGGTGGAATCGACGATCAAATATTCGAAGTCCGGATCATCGGACATCGCCTCGAAGATCCGCAACCAGACACCCTTGGTGCTCCATCGACTGAAGCGCCGGAACACGCTGTTCCAATCCCCAAACGCCTCCGGAAGATCACGCCAGGGAGAGCCCGTGCGAACGATCCAGAGCACCCCTTCCACGAACATCCGGTTGTCGCGTCCGGTCGAACCTTTCTGGTCGGGCCGGCCAATGATGAGCGGCGCCATGCGCTCCCAAGCCGCGTCGCTCAACACCAAACGATCCATCACACCCAAGGCCGCCTCCCAAAAGAAGCCTTGAATCTGATTTGGCCTCAAAAGGGAATCCCTAGAGTCCACACCGCCTAGTTCGTCCACGGATTGGCCTTCAGCCATTCCAGCACGTCTCCGGCGTTCCGGTCGGGCGGGAACACCGGATAGAACACGTGGCTGATGCGCGCGTCGTCGATGACCAGCGCGAGCCGCTTGATCAGGGTCAGCCCCGCCACCAACATCGTCGGCAACTTCAGCGTGTGCGTCAGTTCCAACGCTTCGTCGGACAGCACCGGGAACGGCAGATGCAGCCGCGAGGCCATCTCGGTCTGGTACGCGTTGCTTTGCGTCGACAGCCCGAACACCTGGGCAGCACCGGCCGCCTTCAGCTCGGCGAACAGGTCGCGGAACGCGCAGGTCTGCGGCGTGCAGCCGCGGGCGCCCGGGATCATGTCCCAATCGTCGACCAGCCCGATCTTGCCGGGCTCGCCGGTTCGCGGATAGGCGAACACCACGGTGCGGCCCGCAAGTGCCGACAGCGCCACCGCGGTGTCGTCGGTGGCGCGCAGCCTGACCGGCGGGATCGTCATGCCGGTCAGATGCGCCGCGCCGCCGTCATCCGTGGGCGCCGGGATCTTGCTCCAGTCGACATCGGTAAGGCTCGATTGGCTCATGGCCCAAATCTCCATCCACCGTCATCGCGAGGAGCGATTGCGTCGCTTCGCTCGCAATGACGACAAATCAACCGCCCTACCCGCGCGCCCGCATCAGGCGGCCCTTCTCGCGGCCCCAGTCGCGCTTCTTCACGGTCTCGCGCTTGTCGTGCAGCTTCTTGCCCTTGGCGACCGCCAGCAGCAGTTTGGCACGGCCGCGCTCGTTGAAATACAGCTTCAGCGGAATGAGCGTCATGCCCTCGCGGTCGACCGCTCCGAGCAGCTTGTTGATCTGCTTGCGATGCAGCAGCAGCTTCCGCGGCCGCTTCGGCTCGTGGTTGAAGCGGTTGGCCTGGAGATACTCAGGAATATTGGCGTTGATCAGCCACAGCTCGCCGTTCTTGGAATCCGCATAGGATTCCGCGATCGTGCTCTTGCCGCTGCGGATTGATTTCACCTCGGTGCCGGTCAGCGAAATGCCGGCCTCGATCGTGTCCTCGATCGCGTAATTGAAGCGGGCCTTGCGGTTCTCGGCAACGACCTTGATGGGACGTTCGTTCTTCTCGGCCACTTTAGCTCTTCTTGAGAAGGTCGCGGATTTCCGTCAGCAGCACGACCTCGGCGGACGGCTTCGGCGGCTCGGCAGGCTTGACCTCTTCCTTGCGCTTGAACTGGTTCATGGCGCGGATGACCATGAACAGCACGAAGGCGACGATCAGGAAGTTGAGCGTCAGCGTCAGGAAGTTTCCCCAGGCCAGCACCGCGCCCTGCTTCTTGGCGTCGGCGAGGTTGGTTGCGGTGACGGCCTTGGAAAGCCCGGTGAAATAGTTGGAGAAGTCGAGACCGCCCGTGATCGCGCCGATGATCGGCATGATGACGTCGCCGACCAGCGAGGTGACGATCGCGCCGAAGGCCGCACCGATGATGACGCCGACGGCGAGGTCGACGACATTGCCCTTCATGGCGAACTCGCGGAATTCCTTCAGCATGCCCATCCCCTTCTGCTCGACATTGCGCACGGCACCGTTCACGGCGGTCGCGGTCCGGCTCAGTTGATCAGGCCGGCATGGACCATGGCGCTGCGGACCGCCTGGCGGGTCGCTTCGGTGACCGGCACCATCGGCAGGCGCAGCTTCTCGTCCAGCTTGCCGAGCAGCGACATCGCGTACTTCACCGGCGCCGGATTGCTTTCGATGAACAGGTTGGTGTGCAGCGGCATCAGCTTGTCATGGATCTTCAGTGCCGTGGTGACGTCGCCCTTCTGCCAGGCGGTCTGGAACTCCGAGCACAGCCGCGGCGCGACGTTCGAAGTCACCGAGATGCAGCCATGGCCGCCATGGGCCATGTAGCCGATGATGGTGGCGTCCTCGCCCGAGAGCTGGTTGAAATCCTCGCCCATCGCGGCGCGCTGCTGCGAGACCCGCACCATGCTCGCGGTGGCGTCCTTGACGCCGGCGATGTTCTTCAGCTCGAACAGCCGCTTCATGGTGTCGACCGACATGTCGATCACCGAGCGCGGCGGGATGTTGTAGATGATGATCGGAATGCCGATCGCATCGTTGATCGCCTTGAAGTGCTGGTACATGCCTTCCTGGGTCGGCTTGTTGTAGTACGGCGTCACGACCAGCACCGCGGTGGCGCCGGCCTTCTCGGCGTGCTCGGCGAGCTCGATCGCCTCCTTGGTCGAATTCGAGCCGGCGCCGGCGATCACCGGCACCCGGCCCTTGGCCTCCTCGATGCACCACTCGACCACCCGCTTGTGCTCGTCGTGGCTCAGCGTCGGGCTCTCGCCTGTGGTGCCGACTGGCACCAGGCCATGCGTCCCCTCGGCGATCTGCCAGTTCACGAGGCTGCGGAAGACGGCTTCGTCCACCGAGCCGTTCTTGAAGGGCGTCACCAAGGCAGTGAATGATCCCCGGAATTTTGTCTTGGCTGCCATGGACTTCCTCCAAACGCTTCAGGCTAAAGGCTAGGTCGACGGACCTTTGCTGTTGGCGCGCTTCACGTCCGTGCGACCGGCACCCGGTTGTTGCGAAACGCCATGAAAGGCAATTCATATCGGGTCTGGCCGACAGGCGAAAGGGCCGTACCGTACCTATTCCCAACGGTAATCTGCGGCGCGCGAAATCGTTTCCAGCCGCGATTTTGCCGTTGTGCTGGCGCAAACAGCCGCACCGGCAGGCTTCTTAGTATTTTGTGTACGTTTTCAATCAAATAAGAACCCATGGCCCAAACGACCAGATGATTCGGGGCCGCAGAGGACTTCTGTGATCCGTTCCGTTCGTGCAGGCACATTGCGGTCGACGGCGCTGGCGACGAGCCTGGCGCTCGTTGTCGGCCTTGCCGCCATCACGGCCGATGCCTGGGCCGCCGAGGATGCTCCAACCGCAAAGCCGGCTGCCCAAGACACGGCTTCCAAACCTGCTCCTCCCAAGACCACGCCGAAGTCCACGGCTCCGAAGGCTGCGGCTTCAAAGCCAGCGACAACCAAACCCGGCGCCGTCAAGACCGACGCTGCCAAGACCAGCGCTGAAAAGACTGACACTCACAAGACTGAGGCTCACAAGACAACGTCGTCCAAGTCCGGCGCGGTCAAGACGGACGGGGCCAAGGCCGCTCCTGCCAAGACCGAAGCTCACAAGCCAACGGCTCCGAAGACCACGGAATCCAAGAGTACCACGTCCAAGACCACCGCGGCCAAGACCACCGCGTCAAAGCCCGCCGCTCCGGTTGCAACCGGAACTGTATCGAACAGGTCGGTGCCCGCGCCCGCACTGGTTCCGGCAACCCGCCAGCATGCCGCGCCGATCGCGCGCAAGCCCGTCCTGCCCGCGGCCGTGGCCGCGACATCCTCGACGTCGCACTCGGACAAGGAAGCGCTTGCAAGCGTCGTCGAGCTGCTGCGCAAGCGCAAGCCGGCGGACGCCACCGAGGCCGAGGCCTCGATCTCCGATCCGGTCGCGCGCAAGCTTGCCGAATGGCTGATCCTGCGCAGCGAGGACAACGGCGCCTCGGTCGAGCGCTACCGCGCCTTCCTCGATGCCAATCCGAGCTGGCCGTCGCAGACCTTCCTGCGTCGCCGTATCGAGGCCTCGCTGTGGGACGACCGCCGCGACGACTCCGCGGTCTGGGCCTGGTTCCAGAATGAATCGCCGGTCTCGGCCAAGGGCCGGCTCGCGCTCGCCAAGGTCATGATCGGACGCGGCGACCGCGGCAATGCCGAGCGCCTGGTCCGCGAGGCCTGGCGCAACGACGGGATGAGCGAGGACACCGAAAACACCGCGCTTGAGCTGTTCGGCTCCTTCCTGACTGCCGGCGACCACAAGGCACGCATGGACACCATGCTGTACGGCACCGACAACGAGGCCGCCGGCATGCGCGAGGCCAAACGCCTTGGCTCCGGCTATGTGGCGCTCGCGAAGGCACGCATCGCCGCCACCCGCAAGGGTTCGAACCTGCGCGCGCTGCTGGAGGCCGTGCCGAGCGAGCTCTCCGGTGACACCGGCTACTTGTTCGCCAGGATTCAGTTGCTCCGCCGCGAGGAGAAGTTCGCCGAGGCCGCGCGGCTGATGCTGAGCGCACCGAAGGAAGCCTCGCGCCTCTACAATGTCGACGAATGGTGGATCGAGCGCCGGCTGCTGGCGCGCAAGATGATCGACACCAACGAGTTTCGCACCGCCTATCTGATCGCGCGCGACGCGGCGCTGCCGGCCCGCGACATCTACAAGACCGAGCAGGAATTCACCTCGGGCTGGATCGCGCTGCGCTTCCTCAACGATCCCGCCCTCGCCGCTCAGCATTTCGCGCGGATCGGCGTCGGCAGCGCCAACCCGACCGCGCTGGCGCGTGCCGGCTATTGGCAGGGCCGCGCCGCGGAGGCCGCCGGCCGCGGCCAGGAGGCGCGCGCCGCCTACGGACGCGCGGCCGAGCAGTCCACCAGCTATTACGGCCAGCTCGCGCGCGCCAAGCTTGGCCTGCCGCAGATCGAGCTGAACAGCGCGCCGCGCGGCCGCGGCGCCGAGCGGCTGGAGATTGTACGCGCGGTGGCGCTGCTCTACGAAATCGACGCGCGCGAGCTCGCGATCCCGATCTTCGGCGACATGGGCGACAATGGCGATCCGGAGGCCCTCGCCGGCCTCGGCGAACTCACCGCGCGCCACGGCGATGGCCGCGGCATGCTGCTGATGGGCAAGGCCGCGCTCAACCGCGGACTGCCGTTCGACCACTACGCCTATCCGGTCAACGGCATTCCCTCGTTCCGCCAGGTCGGGCCGGAGGTCGAGCAGAGCGTCGTCTACGCGATCGCGCGCCAGGAAAGCGCGTTCAATCCGGCGGTGGTGTCACCGGCCCAGGCCTACGGCCTGATGCAGGTGACGCCGGACGCCGGACGCTACGTCTGCAAGCGCGCCGGCATCGGCTTCGACCTCAACCGGATGAAGACCGATCCGGTCTACAACGCGATGCTCGGCGCCGCCGAGCTCGGTGGCCTGCTCGAGGACTATCGCGGCTCCTACATCCTGACCTTCGCCGCCTACAATGCCGGTCGCGGCAGCGTGCGGAAGTGGATCGAGCGCTATGGCGATCCGCGCGATCCCAAGATCGACGCGGTCGACTGGGTCGAGCTGATTCCGTTCTCGGAGACGCGGAACTACGTGCAGCGGATCATGGAAAACCTGCAGGTCTATCGCGCCCGGTTCGGCGGCGGCACCAAATTGCAGATCGAGGCCGATTTACGCCGCGGCGCCAGCGTGGAATGAGCCGGCGCAACCGGTTTTCAACAGGCTGGGCGACAGCAGCTTCCAGCCTCGACCAAAAATCACGCTAATCTATTGTTATACCTTGCGTTTTAAGTATCCGCGCGCTCCGATACGAGCCGATCGGCGCGATATATTCGGCGCGATATATAAAGGCTTGGGGACGGCCGGCGGCCGAGCTGCCCTCAAATCACCTTGGCGCAATCTGAATCTGCCGCTTGCGGCTCAGCGTCCACTCGGGCATATCGGCGCCATTGGAGAGGTGGCCGAGTGGCTGAAGGCAACGCTTTGCTAAAGCGTCATACGGTCTCAAGCTGTATCGAGGGTTCGAATCCCTCCCTCTCCGCCAGCCAGCTAATGTCCAGCCCGGAGACATGGGGGACAGCCTCGTGCGAGAGCACGGTCTTCATCTTCCAGAATCGCGCCGATTTTCCGAAACTTGAGACGGCGATCAGTTCGACCGTTACTGCAAATATGACCAAGGCTGGATAAACAGGCGCCGCCGGGACAATGCCATTTAGAGCCCGGCGGCGTACTTTTGGCGTGCTGGGCAGCGTTCCCTCAAAGTTCAATCTCGATCGCCATGTTCGCGCGCACAAGGGTGGTCAAACCCGCTTTCAATCTTTTCGCTTGCCAGGTCTGGAAAGCTGGATCGGCGTTTAGCTTATCAACCGCCGCGCCATAAGCCGAAAAGGTCTCGAAATTTACTGAGAAAACGAAATTGCCGGCTTCACCGACGGCGACAGACCAGAACCTTGGCTTGCCACCGTGCTTGCGCCAAAGCCCGGCACTCTCCTTTGCCAATTCGAGTATTCCTGCGAGGTCACCGCCTGGATTCGGCTTGACCACGTACTGCACGACTACTGCCATGCTACCCTCCAATTGGAAATTACAGGGGAGCACATGCGAGGCTGTTTTTCGGTAGTTGGGTTTGATCTAGGTCAAGCAATCCAGCGACGCGGCATGGGTACTTAGCCGCCCGCACCGACCGCGATGGCATAGTGTCTGCACTTTTGACCGTGCTGGGGATTTCAGTGTCCCAGTTCAGGAAGGAAACGCCGCCGGGCGTGTATTTTTGAGACCGGCGGCGTACTTTTTGGGGATTCGATCAGATCCAGTCGGTTGCCCGGCCGGGCGGACGATCTGGGAGCGGCCTATCGAGCAGGCCAGCGACCAATGAGCGGTGGTCCTAAGGGGTCATCGCAGAGAAATGCCGGCATCGGCCCCGGGCCTGGACCGGTTGTCACCTCCGCGTGAACGAAACATCATTCCCGGCGCCGCGAAGCGAGCGCGCAACAAACCGCGCCCACCATCCCCGCATTGTTTATTTCACCTGAGCATTTCCGGGGTAAAGCCATGCAGCAAGACAGTGGCATCCAATTCCAGGATACCGACCAGGTTCTGCGTAACGCCCAGCTTCGCCGATCCGCCGACTTAGGTCCCTGGTTACGGCATCGCTTCTCATCCAAGGCAGGCAGGCTCGTGGTCGCAACTTCGCTGGCTTGCATTGTTGTTGTGCTGGCGATCGTTGCTGCCCCGCGGCCCGTCTCGAGCGCTGCGCTCGGCAGCGAGTGGCAATGCAGCAAGGCGGCGTTTGTCCTGACGACCTGCCGTCAAGCCGACCCTGCCCGTTCATAGCAAGCGGCCGCATCGGGGGGCGTACGGTAGCGATGGCAATTGGCACTGGTGAAACCATCTGCCCGGCGACTCCGTAGCTGGAGCGCCGGCCTATTTCTTCCATTTTGGCACTACGGGCCGGCTGGGGCCGTTCGGTCTTTCCCAGTCACGAACGGCCTCACTTTTAGGTCCACCTATGAACCGCGTCAGCTTTCCCTCGGCTTGATTATTTGGCATCAAATGGTCAAGGCGCCCGCGCGAAGAATCCGCCGGCCGGTCGAGATCGAGCTGAAGGCGAAGAAATAGATGGATGGTTCAAGTCGCGGTCTCAGGTTAGCGATCTGTTTCGCGCTGGTTCTCGTTCTGCCTGCTGCGCAGACGCCGCCGACACTGCATTCGCGGGACGAGTGGCGTGTGGTTGACAAGGAATGCCGCGACGTCTTGCCCGCCCAGGCAAAGATACGGGCGTGTCTCAACCTGCTGAGCGATCGACACCTCTCGACCGCTTATCTAGCGTCGATCACCGGCGAAATATCGAGCACCTTCCAAGGCTTGCGAGACTACGGCAACGCCATCAAGTACAAGAAGATCGAAATTGAACGCACCTCGGCGAGGCAACCGTCTTCGTCGGGTGACGCACTTCCTGCCAGTTTCGGTGCGATGTCTCTGCGTTACACGGAGCTCGGGACACTCCAGGCGCTCAATCGCCAAACCAATTTCGGCAGTCAGTCGGATGAAGCACGCCGAGGCGCCACTGAGGAGCAAAACAGCTACAACCTTGCGCTTCAGTACAACCCGATGAACTACAGGGCATATCGATACCGGGCTGAAATTCGCAGCCAATTCTGCGATAGCGCGTCCGCCGCTCAAGACATGGAAGCAGCGGTTAGGTTTGCCGAACAGGCTGGAGATCAGGGCGCCGCACGAGACTACGAGCGCGTCACGCTAGGTGCCTGCGTTCCGGCGTGGCGGCGAGAATAGTCCGCGCCATCAGACTGTCCCCACCCGGCGGGCATACGCCGCGCCGCACCGCCCCGACAGTATTCTTACGGACCCCCAACTGGCAGGGAACTTGCGATGTATCCGTGAATAGTTCGGTGCCAGCTGTTCTCGGTGTGCCGAACTCAGACATTCGGAGCACGCAATGAACATGCATCATCGTTTTGAGACAGGTCGCGGACGTGGCGGACGCGAGTCGACGGTCAGCAAGATGCTGTCTGATCTGATCCTGGCCTGCCAGCAGATCGAAGCCGACATCGCGACCGAAGAAGCGCGCGTGGGAATTCATGACCGATCGGACGCGAGGTATCCGATTTTGGCAAGGTCGCTCAATGAGCGGCACGCCAATCTCAAGGGAACGATTGCTACCCTCAAAAAGCGTGTAGCCGAGAGCTCTCAGCACAAGATGGTGACCGACGCAGCATAGCTCGGTCTTTGACCAGCTCCTTGCACGCGGGCAGAGCGATCGATGCGATGAAGCATCAGTGCGGCGGCGACGACGTCAGCCGCTGCCGCGGGTGGATGGATCGAGGTTTCGGTTCTCGCCGGGCGGGATCGGGCCAAAGCCCGGATATACGTACCGGTCCGGAGGGACGACCTGTTCACTTGGACGGATGATGAGGTGCTGTCGCACGCGACGATGATGCGCCGTTGCGGCGCCGGCAACCGAGCTCCACAGCACCACAAGCGGCAACGCCAAGACCAAGGAAATAGCCAAGCATAGACGCAAGGCAACACGCATCGCGATCACTCCGTTTCACCGAACAGGTGATCGCCAAGCGTAGCGCTGTATTCTGCGCTGGCTTCTCACATGCGATCAAAACAGCGAGATCGGCGATCCGTCACTTCGTTATCGCAGCGATCGCGGTCTTCAGCGGCCGCGGCAGGGCTTGCGCGATGGCGACACCGAGCAACGCGAGGCCGCGGATGTTAGGGGCGCGCCTCAACCGAGCGAGTGGATGCCCACTCTGCCCAGTACTTCACGAGCGGGATCGCGCTTCCAACCCAACCTCCCGCCATCTTGGCCTCTTCTTCTCGATCTAACATGTTCCCGGCAGCGGCAAGTTCGTCGATAGAATAACGCCGCGATGGACACAGGATTTCACTCGCCTGCGCCCAGCAATCCCACTCGCCAATCGCTACGCCACCCAGTGCACCCGTCTTGCGATTGTAGAGAATTGCCCTGGGTGATGAATTGGAGACGACTACTAGCCAGTTTTGATCGCTAGCAATGCCGGTAACGTAAAAAGGCCATTCGCCGCCAAACAGGTCTTCGCGGGCAGGCATCATCAACAGCTTGCCGTCGCTCGTTGCCAGTGCGCCGTAGGCAGCGCGCACAGTCTTGTCGAACATCTGATAGCTCGGCGCATCGAATTGGACAGATCCGCGCGACGTAGCCGAGGGATATCGAAATCTCGATTGATCAGCGATGTATTTCCATCGTGGGTATCCGAACTCAAGAGACGTTGTCACCCTCCCGCTGATGGCGACGATCCTGTCCTGATAGGTGGACAAAATATAGACTGCGTCTTTGTCCCGATAGGCGCAGAACGGAGCCGACAGATTTGCAAAGGTCGGACCATTGGCACCATATACGTCCTTCGGTTGAAGGCTTTTCGTCATCGTGAAGACGATGCCGGACATTGGATCCGAACCAATCAGATCGCCCGTACTCTCGTCTTCGTTGATGCAAGTGGCAAACTGAATCGATTCGGAACCGATGTTTGCGATCCTGGCAAGCTCTTGCCCGGTCTCAATCGACAGCTTGACAATACTCCCCTGCCCCGAAGCGAAAACTTCATCTCCGATAATGGTGATGCCGTGAGAGGCCACCAGATCCCGCTTCCAGCGCAGAATCCATTTATCATCCACTCGTTCGAACATGGAGACGACGTTGCCGTCGTAGTCCGCCACGCCCATGAATCGACCTCCTCGCGAGATCGCCACTCCCTCCGCCCCCTTTATGCCAACATCCGCTATGCGCTCGGTTAGATGAAGCTTCGCGCCGGATCCCGTATGCTCCAGCTGAGCGACGATAATGTCTCCTCCAACGTAGTTCGCAATGAAGATCCTGTCGTAGAAGGCGGAGTAGAATACGGCCGTTGGATTCCAGACAGGGAGTTCGACGTCAATCTCAAGTGGCACCGCGATGCGCTGATCTTGGTCGAACAGATAGATATCCCGGTAGTTGGCGATAAGAAACTCTCGCGCTGAGAGTTTCGTCATGGAGACCGGCGTCATCGGTCCATCTTCGTTTTTAAGCAGCGAAACGTGAATTGAGTTGCCTTGCAGATCAGGCGCGGGCCGACCGCGCTTCTGCCGGTCGATTACTCCGCCAATATCGGTGCGCAATTTATTTGCTGTCTGCTCGTGCTTGGTTGCCGCCTGTTCGTGCTTGGTTACGGCCTGCTCCAGCTTGTTTGCGGTCTGCTCGCGCTTGCCTGCGCCCTGCTCCAGTTCGCTTGCAGTCTGTTCCAGTTGGCTTGCAGTCTGCTCCAGCTTGCCTGTAGCTTGCTCCAGTTCGTTTGCAGTCCGCTGCAGCTTGCCGGCAGCCTGCTCCAGCTTGTTTGCAGCCTGCTCCTGCGCGTCCAGGCGGCCGATAATAGTAGCCATCCGTTGGCCGCTAAATAGCAGCGTCTCCGTTAGAAGATTCGCGGCGGTCTTAATTTTGTGCGCGAACGAAACTAGGATGATTACGCCAACTAGAATCGCACCATATGCGATCTTCTTGTTCATGACCTGCTCGCGACAACTACCGATGAAACTAAGAAACCCTCACGACTCGAAGTGAGAAGCTAGATATCCTTTAGTTTGATCGCGCTCGATGTGAAGCTCAATGACCCAAGCGAGCTATAAGCACTTCGATTCGGCAGTCATCGAACATCAGTCAGCAAAGATCGGAAATATCTTCACACATTCTGGAACTCGTTGCGCCCGCACGGTATCACGACGCCAATCCCCTCGACACGATTCGGGAACGCGTGTCTGGTAGCGCTCCTGCGAGGTCGGGCACGGCTCGCACAGTCGCGTCATCAGCTACCAGTCGTCATCGCTCGGAAAATTGAAACGTGCTCCAACCAAATCATCCCGTCGAATAGAGCTTCCGCAGACCGATTTGCAGCTCTCACGCGTGGCGACTTCGGTCATTCAGTCCCTCGATCGTCGAGGGGCGATGAGTCTCAGGCCCATGCGTCCCGCATAGACCCGAGCATGGCCTTACTGATTGCAGTCTTGGCATCCCTCGGCGAGTAAACCGCGCGGCAATATCGTCGCAAACCTTGTTTTAATGTCGAGCGGCAATCGGCCGATCTGCATGTGCTTTGCACGCGGCCGCAATGCGGCGTGAAGCCGCGGATAAGGACAACCTCAAAAAATAAGATCGGACCAGCGCTCCACGATCGGTCACCTCGACGGAATCATCGCGTCGTCATGCTCACGCGTGCCGCGCTCGCGTCAGCGGCCGCGGCAGGGCTTGCGCGATGGCGACACCGAGCAGCGCGAGGCCGCCGCCGATGACGTGGAATGGCCTCACCGGCTCGCCGAGCATCACGATCGCGGCCACAGCGGTCAGCACCGGCAAGAGATTCATGAAGATCGCGCAGCGGTTCGGGCCGAGCTGCGCGACGCCGCGGATCCAGAGGAACGGCAGCACGACCGACGCGAGCGCACCGGCATACACGATCAGCGGCAAGGTCTCGGCGTTGACCTGACGCAGCGGCGCCGGCGTCGCGAGGAACGCGGGAAACATCACGGCCAGCGCGCACAGCGCCTGCATGTAGGTGGATTGCCATCCAGTGATCGGCAAATTCCAGCGTTTCAGCAGCACGCCGTACAGCGCATAAACGATCGCGGCCAGCAGCATCAGCGCGTCGCCCGCATGCACGCCGTTCTGCAACACCGACCACAAGTCGCCGCCGCTGACGAGATAGACGAGGCCCGCAAACGACAGCGGAGCGCCGCAGATCATGCCAAGCGTCGGCGGTTCGCCGAGCAGCGCGGCACTGAGGGCGACCGTCAACAGCGGCGTCAGCGCGGTGAAGACAGCCATGTTGGTCGCGGTGGTGGTTTCGGCCGCCAGATACGACAGGCTCTGGAACAGGCACATCGCAAGGAAGCCGAGGATCGCGAGTGGACCGAGATGCGGCCAGATCGCACGGCGATTGCGCCAGGCGCCGCGCGCCACGAACGGAGACATCAGCAGCACCGCGACCAGCAGGCGATAGAAGGTGATCGCCTGCGGACCGATCGTGTGCGCCGAGAGGCGAGAGACGATGACGTTGCCCGCCCACAGCACGATGGCAACGAAGGGATAGAGAAGTGCGACTTTCTGCTTGAACATGACCCGGCAGCGCGTTGGTGAAGGACACTCCAGCAACTACCTGTCGCCCTAACGTCCGTCTCACGCTAGAATGACCTCACCTAGCGAGATTGGGACATGCGAGATGAAGACGTGTTGGACGAGCTGATCACACGGCACCTCGACTATCACGCCACGGCGCGGCCGATGGCGGCGATGGAGATCGACTATCCGAGCGGCGCGTCGACCGGCCTGCACGCGCATCCACGCGGCCAGCTGCTCTATGCGATCGAAGGCGTGATGGTCGTGCGCTGCGCTGAAGGCACCTGGGTGGTACCGCCCAACCGGGCGGTGTGGCTCGTGGCCGATCTCGCGCACGAGGTCCGGATGTGCGGCGCGGTCAAGATCCGCACCGTGTTCGTGGACGCCGACGCGGCTCCCAATCTGCCGCGGGCCAGCTGCGTGTTCGCGGTCTCGCCGCTGCTGCGCGAATTGTTCGTCGCCGCGATGCGCGTCCCGCTGGACTACGCGCCCGCAACCAGCGACGAGCGCCTGATGCAGGTGCTGCTCGACCAGCTGCGCGAAGTCGATGTGCTGCCGCTGCACCTGCCGATGCCGCGCGACGAAAGGCTCGCGTGGATCTGCGCCGCGCTGCTGGCTCGCCCTGACGATGCCTCGACCGCCGAGCAATGGGCGCGAAGGCTGAAGCTGACGTCGAAGACCATCCATCGTCTGTTCGCCAGGGAAACCGGCATGACGTTCGGCGAATGGCGTCAGCAGGCCCGCCTGCTGTTTGCGCTCGAGCGCCTCGCGCGCGGCACGCGGGTGGTCGATGTCGCGCTCGATGCCGGCTATGCCAGCCAGAGCGCCTTCACCGCCATGTTCCGCAAGCATTTTGGCGTGCCGCCCAACGCGTTCTATCGATAGGCCGCCACCGGATAGTTAGCGCTCAGCACCCGCCGACCGCGCAGCCGGTCCCAGGATCCATTCCCTGAACGCCGCGATCTTCGGAAGCGACTGCCGGTTGTCGGGACAGACGAGATAGTAGGCGAACTCCTCGAGATGCGCGGTCTCGAGCAGCTGGACCAGTTCGCCGCTCGCGATCTCATTTGCCACCATCGCGGCCGGCAGCAGGCCCGCGCCCTGCCCGGTCAGCACGGCCTTCAGCAGGAGGCCGCTGTCATCGAACGAGGGTCCGCGCGGCGTGCGAACCTCCGCGATGCCGTTGGCCTGAAACCACAGGCTCCACCCCTTGCGATCGGCGTCATGCACCTGCGGCCAGCCCGCGAGTTCGCCCGGCGATGCCGGCCGGCCGAGGCGCCCAACCAGCGACGGCGATGCCACCGCCACCATCTCCACCGTGACGACGCGGTCGCTGCGCAGCCCCGGATAGCGGCCAAGGCCGTGGCGCACCGCGACGTCGACGCCGCTGCGCGAGAAATCGACCACCGTGTTGCTGGTGACGATCTGCAGATCGATCTCGGGATGCGTGTTCTGAAACGACGCCATGCGCGGCACCAGCCAGGCCGACGCAAAGAACGGCGTGACGCTCACCGTCAGCGTACCGACATCGACAGATGCCGCGACGCGGCGCGAGGCATCCGCGATCTGGCGAAACGCGTTGCGGATCGACGGCAGATAGTCGCGGCCGGCGTCGGTGAGATAGATGCCGCGCGGCACCCGCTCGAACAGCTTCACGCCGAGATCGGCTTCGAGCGTCTTGAGCATCTGGCTGACCGCGCCCGGCGTCACGCATAGCTCCTCGGCCGCGAGCTTCACCGAGAGATGGCGAGCGGCGGATTCGAACGCCTTGAGCGCGTTCAGGGGTGGAAGCCTGCTTTCCATGGTTTAGAATTTCTAATCTGAATTGCTCAGCAAATCTGGTTTGCCAACTCGGCGTTTGGGGCGCTCTATCAGCTTAATCTGACGCTGAAAGCCGCGTCAACGCAGAGAAAGTCGAACCATGGAACTTAGATTTTCTAACCTCCTTTGCCGCTCTGACGGCTCCGTTTCTTGATGGAGCCAAGCCATGACTGAGGTCGCAGGCAAGCTCGCCCCCCGCGAGATCGCTGCAGGCGGCGAGACCGGCCCGCTCGCCGACCGCATCAACGCGTCGCAAGCCGGCAGCCTGCCCGGCCTGCTGGGCTTTCAATGGCTCGAAGCCGGACGTGGCCACATCCGCGGCCGCTTCGAGATTGCCGCAAAACACTTCTCGCCGCACGGGCTGCTGCACGGCGCAAGCATCGTCGCATTGGCCGATACCGCATGCGGGTTCGGCTGCCTCGCGTCGTTGCCGGACGGCGCCATCGGCTTCGCCACCGGAGAGTTGAAGACCAACTTCATCGGCGCCGCGCGCGAAGGCGGCGTGAGCTGCGAGGCGCGCCTCGTTCACGCCGGGCGCACCACCCAGGTGTGGGACACCGAGATCCGCAGCGAGGCGACGGGCAAGACCATCGCGCTGTTCCGCTGCACGCAGATGCTGCTCTATCCGCCGAGCAAGGCCGGTGGCCATGCGGCACAGGGAGAACGATCATGAGGAATGCCGTCATGCACGCCGGTTATCAACGAGCCAAGCCGTTCTACGGCTGGTACGTGGTCGCAGCAGCCTTCGTCGTGACGCTGATCGGCTTCGGCAGCGCCTACACATTCTCGTCCTTCGTCGAGTCCCTGCAGCGGGAGTTCGGCGCCTCGCGCGGCTCGGTGTCGCTGGTGTTCTCCTTCGCGGGCTTCCTGTATTTCGGCCTGGGAGTGATCTCCGGTCCGCTAGCCGATCGCTGGGGCGCACGCAGGCTCGCTGGCCTCGGAATGGCGCTGGTCGGTCTCGGCATGGTGCTGGCGGGACAGGCGCAGACCATCCTCCAGGTCTATGCCGCCTACAGCATCGGGATCGGCGCCGGCGTCGGCTGCGCCTACGTGCCGACCTTGGGCGCCGTGCAGCGCTGGTTCGTCAGGCGACGCGGCTTTGCGTCGGGCCTCGCCGTCAGCGGGATCGGGGTCGGCACACTGGTGATGCCGCCGCTCGCGACCTGGCTGATCACGAGCCTCGGCTGGCGCGATGCCTATGTCGTGCTGGGCGTTGTCGCCGCCGGCGCCGGGATCGGTGCATCGCTGCTGATCGCGGACGATCCGCGCCGCCACGGCACCGGACCGGACGGCGATCCGCTCGATACGGTTTCGGGCGCGCCGCTCCGTCAGGATGTTGCGATCCGCGCTGCGGTACGGAGCGCGCGCTTCACCGGGCTCTATGCCGCCTGCCTGATCAGCGCATTCGGCGTGTTCGTGCCCTTCGTGCACCTCGTGCCGTTTGCGGTCGATCATCAGGTGGCGCCGACGCTGGCCGTGCTGCTGCTCGGAATGATCGGGGTCGGTAGCACGGCCGGCCGGTTCTTCCTCGGCGGCATCGCCGACCGCGTCGGCCGCGATGCATTCCTGGTCGCGATGTATCTCGGCATGGCCGTCTCGCTGGCGATCTGGGCGATCGCCGGCACCTTCTGGTCGCTCACGGCCTTCGCACTGCTGTTCGGCCTGTTCTATGGCGGCTGGGTCGCGATCCTGCCCGCTGTCGTCACCGACCATTTCGGCGGCCGCAATGTCGGCGGCATCATCGGCATCCTCTACACCAGCGTCGCGGTTGGCACGTTGCTGGGCCCGAGCGCGGCCGGCTTCGCCTACGACATCAGCCACAGCTACTTCATTCCGGTGGCGATCAGCGCAGCCGCCAACCTCGTCGCCGCCCTCATCGCAATGGCGACCATGCGCACGGCCTCGCCGATCGCCTCGGTTGCGCAGCGGTGACGTCCCATGACGGTCGGTGATCCCCGTGCTACGCTTGGGGATCACCACCCCATCGGTTCGAGACCTCCGTGATCACTCGCCTCGCCATGACCAATGCCTGGACTTATCGGCGAACCGACAGTGACGGCATCGTCGAACTGGCATCGTGGCGCGGCGCCGGCTCGCTTGGCCTCAAGCCGCACTTCCATGACGAGAGCCAGATCGTGCTGGTGCTGTCGGGGTCGCGCGCCTTTCGCATCGGCGGCGCGACCGTCACCGTGCCTGCCGGCCATGCCGCGCTCATTCCGGCGGGGATGCTGCATGCGCCGATGACGATGTCGGACGAGGAAACGGTCTGCCTGAACGCCTATGTCCCTGCCGGCCGCGTCTGCTCATCGGTGCGGATCAACCGTTTCGGGCAGCATTGGCGGAACGTCGACGAGATCTCGCCTGAGCATGTCAGCGAAATCGCCGACGACATGCTGTCGTGCGCGCCGCCCCACGCCGCCGGGTACACCGACAGGACGAAGCTCGGCATCGCGCTGACCGAAAGCGTCGCGCCGATCGGCGCGATTGCCGCCGGCTTCGGGCGAAGCCGCGAAGGGTTCAGCCGCATGGTCAGCCGCGAGCTCGGCATCCCGCCACATACCTTCCGCCTGCTGGCCCGCCTCAATCTTGCCCGGCAATTGCTGCGCGCCGGCGCGCCGATCGCAGCAGTCGCGGCCGATGCGGGCTTTTCCGACCAGAGCCACCTCACCCGACTGTTCCGCCGCACCTTTGGCACGACGCCTGGCGTCTATTGGCGCGGCTGAAGTGACGTCACAGATGTTCCAGACCGATCGGAGCGCCGCCCGCTAGCCTGCTCACCCTCACGAGGGTGAAGAATGGATATCCAGACAAGTCTTCTGCTGCTGGCGGCCGGGGTTGCCGGAGGCATCATCAATGCGCTGGCGGGCGGCGCGACGCTCATCACCTTTCCGGCGATGCTCGCGGCGGGCCTGCCGGCCGTCATCGCCAATGCGTCGAATGCGGTGGCGATCTCGCCGGGACATTTGATCGCCGCGCTCGCCGATCGCGGCAAACTGCCGCCGCCGACGCGGCGCACGATCAGCTACGTCGCGGTCGCCACGGTGGGCGGCGCGGTCGGCGCCGGCGTGCTGTTGCTGCTTCCCGAGCGGCTGTTCCTGCTGCCGGTACCGGCCTTGATTGCATTCGCGACGTTGCTGTTCGGCTTCGCGCCGCAGATCCAGGGATGGACCGTCGGGCGCCACAAGGCCGCGGCCCTGCCTTCGACCGGCGCGAGCGGTGCTATCCTGGGATTGTCGTGCATCTATGGAGGCTTCTTCGGCGCCGGTCTCGGCGTCATCCTGACCGCGGTGCTGTCGATCACCGAGCCCAACGACATCCGGGCGATCAAGGCGTTGAAGAACCTGCTCGCGACCTGCGTGTCGCTCGCTGCCACATTGATCTTTATCTTGCAGGGGGCGGTGCGGTGGCCGGAGACCTTGGCGATGCTGCTCGGCGCCATGGTCGGCGGCTTTGCCGGAGGCTTCCTGATCAGGATCCTTCCCGCCCACATCGTCCGGCAGTTCGTCATCGTGGCCGGAGCGCTGATGACGGTGGTCTACGCGGCGCGATACTGGTTCTAGGTGGAGCGAGGGAGCCGAGGCTCCCATCGATATCGGTTGGCTTAGTGCGTCGTCATCCAGGCGCGGGCTTCACGCTGGGCGGCCGCGATCTCGACATCGGACATCTGCTCGGCGACTTCGCGGCGGTGCGCGATCGCGTCAGTGCGTCCCTTGAGGGCCGCCAGGTTGAACCATTTGTGCGCCGCGACGAGGTTGACCACGCCGGAGCGACCGCTCGCCCAATACATGCCACGTTCGAACAGCACGTCCTGGATCGCCGTTGCGGCAACCGGGACAGCGCTTTCCTGATCGATGACCCCCTGAAACATTCTCAATCCCCTTTTTGTTGTTGGCCGCCCTCCCCCGAGCGCGGCCCCCGTCCACTGTTAAAACTACCCTGTCATTTCCTGGCTGATCTTTGATCATGCCCGGGCTGATCTCTTGATCATGCCCCGCGCTGATCCTCGGGATCACCGCGTGCCGTTTGCCGGCTTGTTGGGATGATCATGGCCCATCAAATTTGAAGAGCGGTTTAAGTATCGCGATGAACGGGATGTAAATCGGCGTCGCCAAGGGCGCCTCCAGGAATCGCAGAAGTACCTGTGCCGCAGGCACTTCCTTGCATTCGTGAACGCCGGTTTACCCTGGTGTTTGGGACAACGATAACCATGGCGGACATTGGCCGCGGGCGCCGGCGGGCCCCACCAGGCGATCAGTTTCGAAATTGACGGAGGGTGGCGCGACCAATCGACGAGCCGCGGAGCGGCGTGCGGTCGGGTGCACAGACAAAAGCAACGCGAGGCCGTCAGGCCCAACGTCGATCCGGAATGGGATGGGGAAAGTGGCTGCCGGGCGCGGACTGCGCGGGCCGCCGGAACGAGGGGGTCGGCGAACACGTCAGGACCAGATTTCAGCTCGGCATTCTCGCCGGTGAAATTGCGGAACCAAGCGGGCTCCGCACCGAACGAAGAAATCTCTGTTTCTTCTGCCGGACCGGTTTTGGGAAGGTTGCCCTCTCCGAAATTCGATCCAGCCGTTTGACCTGATGTCTCGCCGACACCCTCTTTCGTCAGCCAGAGCCTTGGGGGTGGGATGTGCCTCTCAGCAGTCCGTCCGCTGGCTCTCGCGACGTGCCGGCGTCAAGCCGCCGGCAATCCTCTCGAGGCGAGAGGCTTACTTCTTCTTGGCGACCTTGCGGGTCTTCTTCGCAGTCTTCTTCACTGCGCTCTTCGCCTTCTTCGCCTTCTTCGCCTTCTTTGCCTTCTTAGCCATGTTGCCCTCCAGTATGTGAGATGGCTCTACTTCGCTGCGTGCACTCGGGAATCGATATGCACTACTTCCCGAATACACCAACAGACCGAAAAAAACAGTGTCCCGCTTAAGGAAGTGTTGACGCAGCGATGGCAACGCGCACCGCGCGCGGCGCCGTTCAAATCGACGATGCATTCACGCGACGATGCAAGAAGTGCAACAGCCGCCGACATCGGCATTTGTCAACGTTGCAGGAAATGCCTTCTGTTGTAGGCTTTTCTTGAATTCGCATTGAAGCGATCGACGCGAGATCGTCGTTGCGCTGAGTCGCGAGCGGAGACGAAAAGGGGCACGTCGCCGACGCCGAGTCGCAATTTTTGGCAACGAAAAAATTTTCGTGGGAAAGACGGCTTTTGCCTCGTTTGAGGTCGGCCGAGGCGGATTCGCGAACGAATCGCAGCTTCGGCGATTCGGCGCCGATGGCGCCGGCGCGCCACGAACGGAGGGTGTGAGGCAGGATCACGCCGCGTTCACGCGCGCGCGACGACACCGAAGTTGACGGCAACGGAGCATGCAAGGGCGCATGATCCGGCTGGATCATGCGCCAAGGACAACATCATTGTCCTGTTGTTCAGATGCCGAGCTTCGACTTCAGGAGGTCGTTGACCGCCTGCGGGTTCGCCTTGCCGCCTGACGACTTCATCACCTGACCGACGAACCAGCCGACCAGTTGCGGCTTCGCCTTCGCTTGCTCGACCTTGTCGGGATTGGCCGCGATGATGTCGTCGACCACCTTCTCGATCGCGCCGAGGTCGGTGACCTGCTTCATGCCGCGCGCCTCGACGAGCGCGCGCGGATCGCCGCCCTCCCGCCAGACGATCTCGAACAAGTCCTTGGCGATCTTGCCGGAAATCGTTCCCTCGCCAATCAAATCGACGATCGCGGCGAGCTGCTCCGCCGACACCGGCGAGGCTGCGATCTCGACGCCTTCCTTGTTGAGACGACCGAACAGTTCGTTGATCACCCAGTTGGCGGCGAGCTTGCCGTCGCGCGCCTTGTCGGCAAGACCTGACAGCACCGTTTCGTAGAACTCCGCGCTCTCGCGCTCGGCGACCAGCACGCTCGCATCATAGGGCGACAGGCCGAAGCCCGTAATAAAACGGGACTTCTTCTCGTCCGGCAGTTCCGGCAGCTGCGCCTTGAGATCGTCGACGAAGGCCTGGCTGAACTCGAGCGGCAACAGATCGGGATCGGGGAAGTACCGGTAGTCGTGCGCCTCTTCCTTGGAGCGCATCGAGCGGGTCTCGCCCTTGTTCGGGTCGAACAGCCGGGTTTCCTGGTCGATCGAGCCGCCGTCCTCGATGATCTCGATCTGACGCCGTGCCTCGTACTCGATCGCCTGGCCGATGAAGTTGACCGAGTTCATGTTCTTGATTTCGCAGCGGGTGCCGAACGCGGTCTCGCCGTAACGGCGCACCGAGACGTTGACGTCGGCGCGCAAATTGCCCTTCTCCATGTCGCCGTCGCAGGTGCCGAGGTAGCGCAGGATCGAGCGCAGCTTGGTGACGTAGGCCTTGGCCTGCTCGGCGTCGCGGATGTCGGGCTTGGAGACGATCTCCATCAGCGCGACGCCGCAACGGTTGAGGTCGACATAGGACATCGTCGGCGACTGATCGTGCAGCAACTTGCCGGCGTCCTGCTCCAGGTGCAGCCGCTCGATCCCGATCGTGACGCTGCGGCCGCCGTCGAGCTCGAGCGACACCTCGCCCTCGCCCACGATCGGCGACTTGTACTGGCTGATCTGGTAGCCCTGCGGCGAGTCCGGATAGAAATAGTTCTTGCGGTCGAACACCGAGCGCAGGTTGATCTTCGCATTCAGCCCGAGACCGGTGCGCACCGCCTGGCGGACGCACTCCTCATTGATCACGGGCAACATGCCCGGCATCGCGGCATCGACCAGCGAGACATGGGAATTGGGCTCGCCGCCGAACGCGGTCGATGCGCCGGAGAACAGCTTCGCGTTCGAGGTGACCTGGGCATGGATCTCCATGCCGATCACGACCTCCCAATCGCCGGTGGCGCTCTTGATCAGTTTGTGCGGGGCGGCAGATGCGGTCATGGATCTCGGTTTCCGGATAAAAGGATATCTGGGATGGATTGGGCTTCGCGCAACCAATCGCGCCAGTCAAGCCGCCTTGCGGTCCCCTTGCAGCCCGCAGCCGTCGCCCGAGGTGGGATCAGAGACCGCGCCGGAACTGCTGGTAGGCCTTGCTCGAGCGCAGCGCGTCGGCGCCGCCCGCGATCAGCTGGTCGACCTGCTCCGGCGGCAGCGACAGCCGCGTCGGGATGGCGTTCAGGATGCCGGCGCGATCCGGTCCGAGCCGGTCGAAGCCGAGCCGCTCGACATAGATCGCGACGTCACCGCATTTCCAACCAGCGCCGATGCCGAGCCGGCTGCGCTCCGCCGCCGACAGCCCGCAGCGCCAGCGCTTCAGCTTGCCGGACCAGTCCTCGGCGAGCGCCGTGAAGGCGGCGTAGCTGGAGCGCACGCTGGCATCGATCGCGGTGTCGGCGGCCGCGGACACCAGTTCGACGCCGCTCGGCCCTTCGAGCGTCTGCACGAAGTCGCCGGAGATGCCGCGGCCGGCGTCGACCACCAGGAACAGAATGCGTTTCAGCTTGGCCGCCTGCCGCTCGTTCAGCGGCTCGTAGGGACGCTGCGCGGCGAGCAAGCCGATGCTCAGCCCCGACAGGCCGTAATTGTCGACGAGGCCGCCATCGAGCAGCTTGACGTAGCGCATCGAGCCGTCGCGGTAATGTGCCTGGGCCTCGGCGTAGGCGCGCAGCAACGGCTGTGCGTTCGGATCGTTGCGCACCCGCTCGAGCCAGGCCGGCAGCGGCGCGGCGCAGCCGCCGGGATAGGTTTGCAGCACGATCGGGGCGAATGCCAGCGGCACCGCGGCGGATGCCGCCACCGCTTCGGCGACACGATACGATCTGATGTCGCTGCACAAGGCATCGAACGACGTCTTGCCGAACACGAACGGCGTGCGGTTGTAGATATCAGACGCGTTGATCCAGACCCGCGGCCGGCGATCGTCGGCCAATGCGTCGAACCGCGCGCCGTCGAACACATTCTGATCGAGCCAGTCGGTGAACTGGCTGTCGTTGACGCCGCCGCCGAGTGCGCGCCCGATATTGCCGAGCGAGATCCGGGTCTTCAGTCCCTCCTCGGCGTTACGCAGCAGGAAGCGCTGGCGGAAATCGTCGAGCGCCGCTCGGCGCTTCAATCCGAAATAGGCGGCGGTGACCGATCCGCCGGAGACGCCGGAGACGAAGTCGACGCGGTCGAGCAGCGTCTTGGTGCCCGCCGCACTCGAACGCGTGTGGTCAAGCTCCTCCAGCACGCCGAACGAAAACGCCGCCGCGCGGGTGCCGCCTCCGGAGAACGACAGTGCGAGCAGCAGATCATCTTCGTAGGCCGGAATGTCGCGGGCGCTGCTGTTGTCGGCGAGCGCGGCGCCGAGCGGGACGTTGCCGGGCAGATTGTAGACGGAGGCGCAACCGGCAAGGCCCGCCGCCACCACGGCCACCAGCATTGCTGACAGCCATCCCCCTATGCCCGACCCACGCACGAATACTCTCTTTTGCCGCTGGCCCCCGCCCGGTTCCATTAGCCTATCACGGCCAATCTGGGCAGCGGCATGGCGGCCGAAACAGGGTTAATGCTCGCGGTGCCTCCGCACCGGCGTCCTTTAACCGCGCTGCGCAAGCAGCGTGGCAACGATCCGCTCCCACTCGGCCTCGAGCGTGTCCTTTGCGACCGGCCGGCCGGCCTGGCGATACCAGTAGCCGGCATTGCCAAGATCGCCCTCGACGCGATGCAGATGGGCATGCACCCAGGCCGAATTGGCGTCGCTCTCGTCCTGTACGATGCGGTGCGCCTGGTCCCAATCGCCCTTCTTCGCCCACCACAACGCGGCGAGCGGCGGCGACAGCGCCGCATCGGGCGCGGTGTCGGCGAGACTGGCGCGGAAATCCGCCATCGCTCACCACCATCTGGGCGCCGTGAACCGGCCGGCCGCCTGCTCGATCACCTCGCCGAGCGAGAACAGCGTCTCCTCGTCGAACGGACGGCCGATCAGTTGCAGGCCGAGCGGCAGACCTTGCGTGTCCTTGCCGGCGGGCACGGCGATGCCCGGCAGGCCCGCCATGTTCACGGTCACCGTGAAGATGTCGTTGAGATACATCTCGACCGGATCGGCGCCGCCCTTCTCGCCGATGCCGAACGCCGCCGACGGCGTCGCCGGCGTCAGGATCGCGTTGACACCCTTGGCGAAGCAGTCCTCGAAATCCTTCTTGATCAGCGTCCGGACCTTTTGCGCACGCAGATAATAGGCATCGTAGTAACCGGCCGACAGCACATAGGTGCCGATCAGCACGCGGCGGCGCACCTCGTCGCCAAAACCATCGGCGCGGGTGTTCTCGTACATCTCGATGATGTTCTTGCCCGGATCGCGCAATCCGTAGCGCACGCCGTCATAGCGCGCGAGGTTCGACGAGGCCTCGGCCGGCGCCACGATGTAATAGGCCGGCAGCGCGTATTTGGTGTGCGGCAGCGACACCTCGACGAGCTCGGCGCCGGCGGCCTTCAGCCACTGCGCGCCCTCGCTCCAGAGCTTTTCGATCTCGGCCGGCATGCCGTCGAGCCGATATTCCCTGGGGATGCCGATCTTCATGCCCTTCACGGACTTGCCGATCGCGGCCTCGTAGTCCGGCACGGCGATGTCGACCGACGTGGTGTCCTTGGGATCGTGCCCCGCCATCGAGCGCATCAGGATCGCGGCATCGCGGGTCGAGCGCGCGATCGGGCCGGCCTGGTCGAGCGAGGATGCAAACGCGACGATGCCCCAGCGCGAGCAGCGGCCATAGGTCGGCTTGATGCCGACGGTTGCGGTGAACGCGGCGGGCTGGCGGATCGAGCCGCCGGTGTCGGTCGCGGTCGCGCCCATGCAGAGAGCAGCCGCCACCGCCGAAGCCGAGCCGCCGGACGAGCCGCCCGGCACCAGCGTGGTGTTGGAGCCTTCGCGCCGCCACGGGTTGGTGACCGGGCCGAAGCACGAGGTCTCGTTCGACGAGCCCATCGCGAATTCGTCATTGTTGAGCTTGCCGAGCAGCACTGCACCGTCGCGCCACAGCTGCGAGGTCACCGTCGACTCGTAGGGCGGAATGAAATTGCCGAGGATATTTGAGCACGCAGTGGTCCTGATGTCGCGGGTCGCGAACAGGTCCTTGATGCCGAGCGGGATGCCGGCGAGCGGTCCGCCCTCGCCTTTTGCAATTTTCGCGTCGGCAGCCTTGGCCATCTCGCGGGCGCGGTCGGGCGTTTCGAGCACATAGGCATTGAGCACACGCGCGGCTTCGATTGCGGCGAGATGCGCGTCGGTCAGTTCGCGGGCGGTGAAAGACTTGCTCGCCAGGCCCTCGCGGGCCTCGGCGATCGTCAGCGATGTCAAATCAGTCATTTATTGATCGGGCTGCAGAAGAACGGAGACAGGGTCTTGTCGTTGGCGGGGTCGTCTTGGCGCGCCAGGTTATTTGCCTTGGCATTTTCCTTGGCGCGGGCGGCGTCAAGCGCCTCGAGATGGTCGAGCACGGCGTCCATCGCCGCGTTGGGATCGGCGACCTTCCCCTTGCGCTCCATGGCATCGAGGAAGTCCATATAGGCCTTGTAGGCCTTCTCATCGTCGCACAGCAGACACATTGAACTTTGTCGCTTTTGTTTGAAGCGTTTTCTTCACGCGAACCGGTATCCACTTCGCTCGAAAACGCGATGCTTGCGTTACTCGACCACCTTCGGCACCAGGAAGAAGCCGTTCACGGTGTCGGGCGCGTTGCGGACGATGACGTCGGCGATCTCGCCGTCATTGACCACGTCGGCGCGCTTCTTCATTTCCATCGGCGTCACCGAGGTCATCGGCTCGACGCCGTCGACATTCACTTCCGACAGCTGCTCCACAAAGGCCAGCATCGCGTTCAGCTCGCCCTGGAGATGGGGAACTTCGGCGTCGCTGACCGCGATCCGCGCCAGATGCGCGATACGGCGGACGGTCGTGGCGTCTACGGACATTATATAGGGCCTCGGGGCTGAAAGGTCAGCCTGCCGTATAGCAGACGCCGGTTTTGCGCCGCAACCGCGCGGATTTGCCCGCCCAACAGGGCTTTGCGCCCCTCTGGCGACCAGGCAAGACACCCTGCCACGCATTCCGGCTGCGAAACACGGCGACGAAACCACTTCGCGGCCGCCGCGAAGTCGTCTCGAAACATTCACGGCGCCTACTCCACCCAAACAAAAAGTTCGGAGCGCGTCATGTCAATGCTCAACGGCAGCCCCCGCCCGGAGGGCTGGGACCCCGCCCTCTGGTCGATCGGCACGGCGCTGGGGGTCGCGATCCTCTACGTGGCATGCCTGGTCTGAATGAGCCCGCGCGTCAGGCCTGAGACAGAGCCGCCATCCGCGCCAGCGCGGCGCCGGCCAGCGCGCGGGTTAACTCGGCCGCCGGCATTTCCTTGCCCATCCGCACCGCCTGTCCGGCCCACAGATTGGTGAAATGGACCTTCCCCTGTTTTTCGGCAGCCGCCTTCAGCGGTCCGAGGGCGGTTGCTGCGTGCGGGAACGCCGGCGCGTCCGGCGAGATCGGCCCGACCTCGCGCATCACACGGTTGGCAACACCGCGCGCCGGACGGCCGGTCATCACATTGGTGATGACGGTGGATTCGTCGCTCGCCTGCGCCAGCGCGATGCGGGCCTGCGCCGTCACCTTGGACTCCGGGCAGCGCAGATAGGCCGAGCCGACCTGCACGCCGGAGGCGCCGAGGGCGAACGCCGCGGCGATCCCGCGCCCGTCGGCGATACCGCCGGCCGCGACGACCGGCACCTTCACCGCATCCACCACCTGCGGCAGCAGCGAGAACGTCCCGGGCTGCTCGGCGATGTTGTCGGTCAGGAACATGGCGCGATGGCCGCCGGCGTCGGCGCCTTGCGCGATGATGACGTCAGCGCCGTTCTCCTCGAGCCAGATCGCTTCCTTCACCGTCGTCGCCGACGACATCACGGTGGCGCCGGTGGCTTTCACCCGCTGCAACAGATTTGGCTCCGGCAGGCCGAAATGGAAGCTGACGACCTCCGGCTTCAGCTCCTCGACCACGGCGCAGAACGCCGCATCGAACGGCGCGCGGTTCGCTGCATTGATCGGCGCATTCGGATCGAGACCATGCTCGCGATAGTAAGGCGCCAGCCGCCGCCGCCAGTTCGCCTCGCGCGCCGGATCGGCGTCGACCGCCTTGTGGCAGAAGAAGTTGAGGTTGACCGGCGCAGAGACGCGTTGACGGATGATGTTGACCTGCTCGCGCGCCTTCTCGGCCGACAGCATCGCACATGGCAGCGAGCCGAGCCCGCCCCCTTGCGCCACCGCAATCACCAGCTCCGCATCCATCACGCCGGCCATCGGTGCCAACACGATCGGGAATTCGGTCTTGAAACGATCGATCAATCGACGGTCCGGCCACATGGTGTGTCTCACGCTTGTTCAGGTCAAAGAGGAAAGAGAGTTGCGCCGGCCCTGCAGCGACTGCTCGGCCTCGGCGACGATGCGACCGACGATCTCGGCCGCCGGAACGATATCATGGATCAGACCGACGGACTCGCCGGCAAACACCGCGGCGACATCGAAATTGGCCGCGGCCTTCGCGGCGGCATACTCCACCGCGACCTCGTCGGCGCGCTGCATCAGCTCGATCTCGTGCCCGCTCCAGCGCCGCAGATGATCGTTGGCAAGCGAACGCGCGGTAAACGGCGCCGGCCACATCAGCTTGCGCGACCAGTCGAACACCACGCCGCGCACCGTCTCGCCGCTCTTTGCCGCACAGATCAGCTGCTTCGCCTGCTCGGCCGCGTCGGCCTCGACGCTGGCGTAGAAGCGCGTTCCCATCAGCACGCCGGATGCGCCGAGCATCATCATCGCCGCGAGGCCACGCCCGTCCGCGATGCCGCCGGCCGCGACCACAGGCACGCGCCCCGCCGCGAAATCGATGATCGCCGGCACGATGTCGAGCGTTGTGCGCGATGCGCCGTGACCGCCCGCCTCGGTGCCCTGCGCGATCAGGATGTCGGCGCCGCAATCGAGCGCCCGCTGTGCCATCTCCTCGCTCTGCACCTGGCAGATCAGGAGCGCGCCCGCCGCCTTGATCTTCGGCGCGAACGGCAGGGGATCGCCGAATGACAGCATCACCGCGCGCGGCCGCGCATCCAGTGCGATGTCGATCAGCTCGGGCTGCCTGGCCAGGCTCCAGGTGATGAAGCCGATGCCGAACGGCTTAGCAAAACCCTTCAGCCTCGCGGTCTCGGTCTGCAGCCGCGTCTTGTCGCCGTAGCCGCCGCCCAGAATACCGAACCCGCCGGCCGCGCTGACCGCCTTGACCAGCCCGCTGCCGGCGATCGTGTCCATCGGCGCCAGCAAAATCGGATGCTCGATGCCCAGACGTGCCGTCAATTCGGTGCTGATCGGCATGCGCTTGCTCCCTGTTCTGAACTTGCTGTTCTGGACTTACAGCCTAAGCGGGCCTAACATTCTCGGATAATGAATACTAGAGATCGCTACCATCTCTAAATCAGAACGGTGATCCCAGATGGAATTGACCGACCTGCTCACCTTTTCCACGGTCGCCCGGCTGGGCGGCATCACCCGGGCCGCCGACGAGCTGAACACCGTGCAGTCGAACGTCACCCAGCGCATCAAGGCGCTGGAGGCCGAGATCGGGACCGCGCTGTTCGAGCGCCACAGCCGCGGCATGTCGCTGACCGGCGCCGGCCGCCGCCTGTTGCCTTATGCACAGCGCATGGCGGCGCTGTCGCGCGAAGCCGTGCTCGCCGCGCGCGACGATGGCGAGCCGAAGGGTCCGCTGTCGATCGGCTCGATGGAAACCACTGCCGCGGTGCGGCTGCCGACGCTGCTCGCCGAGTTTCATCGCCGCTATCCAGCGGTGCGCCTGACCTTGCGCACCGCGCCGACCGCAGACCTCGTTGCCGCCGTGCTCGACGGCTCGCTCGACGGCGCCTTCGTCGCCGGTCCGATCGAGCATGCCGAACTGTCAGCGACATCAGCCTTCACCGAGGAACTGGTGCTGGTCACCGCGCAGCGCTGGAAATCGCTGGCCGCCTTGCGCGCCGGCACGCCGGAGTCGGGCCCGACCGCGCTGGTGTTCCGCACCGGCTGCACCTACCGGCAGCGTCTCGAACAGGTGTTCACCGAATTCGGCTGGCCGTCGGCGGTCCGCTTCGAGTTCGGCACGCTCGACGGCATGGTCGGCTGCGTCGCCGCCGACATGGGCGTCACCCTGCTGCCGCGCGCCGTCGTCGAGCGCGATCACGTCCAGCGCGACATCAACATCCACAAGCTCAATCCGCAGCATGCGCATGTCGAGACGCTGTTCATCCAGCGCCGCACCGCGCATCAGTACAGCGCGTTGCAGGGGCTGGCCGCGTGCCTCGGTGGCGACGAGCGGGTGATCGCCGCCTGACCGGCGTTTTCGCATGGACACCACGGCAGCGCCGGGCTTTGCCTCGGCGCGCGGGTGCGTGCTAAGCGCTAGTGTGCTGAATGCGAAGTTCGTGCGATTTCGCGGCAGCCACTTTCACGAACTTCGCATTCATAAAGCACACTAGAATCATAAGTTTGCTAGTGTCCTTATCGAATCCGAAGTTCGCTCCGAAGGTGCGGCAAATGATGCGAACTTCGGATTCGGGACACTAGCGCCATGCCCGCCCCCATCCTTCCCCTGATCGAAGCTGCGCCGCACTGGCCCGAGCGCGGCGCGCTTGTCGGCCTCGACCTCGGCACCAAGACCATCGGGGTCGCCGCCTCCGATCCGGACCGGCGGCTGGCGACCGGCGTCGAGACCATCCAGCGCAAGCAGTTCAAGGTCGACGCGGCGCGGCTGCTCGCGATCGCCGCCGAACGCAATGCCGTCGGCTTCGTGCTCGGGCTGCCGATCAACATGGACGGCAGCGAAGGCCCGCGCGCGCAATCGACCCGGGCGTTTGCCCGCAACCTCGCCGGCCTCACCGCGCTTGCGATCGGGCTGTGGGACGAGCGGCTCTCGACCGCGGCGGTCGAGCGCGAACTGATCGGGATGGACGTCAGCCGCGCCCGGCGCGCCGAGGTGATCGACGAGCACGCCGCGATCTTCATCCTGCAGGGCGCACTGGACCGGCTCGCGAAGCTGCGCGGGAAGCGCTGACCATGGCCGTGGTGATCGCGGCGCTGCTGCCGGTGTTCCTCTTGATCGTGCTCGGCTTCGTCCTCAAGCGCACGCTGATGCCGCTCGATACGCAATGGCACGGGCTGGAGCGGCTGACCTATTACGTGCTGTTCCCGGTGCTCCTGGTGCAGACACTGTTGAAGGCCGACCTGACCAAGGTGCCGGTCGCGGGCGTCGGCGGCGCGCTGCTGCTTGCGGCGCTGGTGATGTCGCTGTTCTGCCTCGCGCTGCGCGGCCCGCTGGCGCGCTCCGGCGTCGACGGTCCCGCCTTCACCTCGATCTTCCAGGGCGCGACCCGCTGGCAGACCTATGTCGCGCTGTCGGTATCGCGCAATCTGTATGGCAGTACAGGCCTCGCGCTGGCTTCGGTCGCGATGGTCGCAATCATCCCGCTGGTCAATGTGTTCAGCGTCGCCGTGCTGGCGAATTATGCCTCGTCCGCAAAGCGTTCGACCGGCGCCATCGTGATGACTGTCGTGAAGAACCCGCTGATCTGGGCCTGCGTCATCGGGCTCGTCATCAATGTCGTGCACATCCCGCTGCCACAGATCTGGTATGACGTCGCCGACGCGCTCGGCGGATCGTCGCTGGCGATCGGCCTGCTTGTCACCGGGGCCGGGCTGCATCTGGAAGGCATCTTCCGGCCCAGCCTCGCCGCGAGCATCGCGCTGGTGCTGAAACTCGTGCTGATGCCCGTCCTGACCGTCGCGCTCGCGGTGTGGTTCGGCGTTACCGGGCCCGATCTCGCCATCGTCGCGGCCTGCGCCGCGGTGCCGACCTCGCCGTCAGCCTATGTGCTGGCGCGCCAGATGGGCGGCGACGCGCCGCTGCTCGCCCAGATCATCACGCTGCAGACGATCCTGGCCGCGATCACGATGCCGATCGTGATCGCCGCGGTGGGGCTTTAGAGGGCGTACCCAATCGGACTTGACTGGAGCCGAGGCAGCATGGCGCCGCGCCTATCGGTTGCTACCAGACTTCGCGATAGTTCGCGAACTTGCGCAGGGTCTTGTCATAGCGGGCCGGAACTATCCAGGGCAACAGGAGCCTGAAGATCGCGTTCGGAAGCGGAGAGCGAAGCCGCACATAGAGGTCGAGCGGATCGAGGTCATGCCGCATCCGGAATTTCGGTTCGTAGCTGAGACCCGTGCTTCGAAGCCACCTGTAACCGTTGGCGATCGCCCAATTCATCATGTCGCGAATGGTGTAGTAATAAAGATGAAGGTCGAGTGCGACAGCATAGTCGAGGCCGACATACTCCCAGAACAGACTGTCGCCTTCCACCATGCAAAGGCTGAAGGCGATCACCTTCCCGCCACGGCGCCAGATGAAGAAGCGGACCTTGTCCTTCATGTCGCTGCCGAGCCGGCGGAGATAGTCGGCTGTCAGTTTTTCGAAACGGAATTTCGAACGGTCGAAGACCTGCAGGTAGAGCGGATAGATCTCGTCGACGGCATCCCTTGCGTCGTCAGTGACGGTAAGAGCTATGGTTTCACCGTCGGTTGCCTTGAATTTCTTGCGGAGCTGCCAGCGCGCCGACCGCGGCAGCGCATTTTGCATGTAGGCATCGAAGTCGTCGTGCTCGATATTGAGCGCCGTCATCGGCATGCTGGGCGCGCGGGCGAAGCCGCGCCGGACGAAGCAATCCAGCACCGGCCGGTAGCGCGCGGGGAATTCCTTCAGGACGATGAGCTGCGCCCGGCATGATCGTGCGAGAGTGACGATTTCCCCGCAAAGAATCTCGGCGATCTTGCCGGATGGCACCGTGCTTGATCCGGCAAGATGCCCTTCCCCGGCGAAACATCCGACCATCAGGGTTCGCATTTTGAGAAACCCGGGAACGACGCCTCGGATGCGCGCCAGCAGCGGCTGCCATTGCGCTCCAAGTCCTTCGAGAATGTCCTGGTCGAGCAGAAAAAACGGCTGGACGGCATGGAGACAGCCTGCCCGGTCGATGATCGCGAAGTACCGGTACTCGACGCGCTCGCGGAGCGTATCCTCCAGGATTTCGTAGTAACGGTGATCCTTGCGCAAGTCGGCGAAGCTGGCAGCCCAAGCGGGACAACCGGCGATTTCGTCGCGCGTCACGATCTTTACGCGAAAAGGCGCTGTAGCAGCTGCCGCGTCCGCTACGCTTGTTGTATCAGCCAGACTGACTGCGTCTGACGCCAACGCAATGCTCCGGGTGATGAAAAGTCTTTCAATACAGTATCAATGTACCTGATTTGGACGCGGGCTCCTGTGCCATCCGCGCAACAAGTCATTACTTTCGAAATCGCGTCTCCTTCGAAGCCCCGTCGGCGCCGAGCGGCGCGCCCTCCCGCAATAGACCGGCCCGCCGGTCCCAGCGACGTAACACCACAACTCGCCCTTGCGCTTCAGCAAGAGCGAGGGCCAGCAACGATTGGGCGCGGCTTGTACGGCTTCTCCTGATCGCCGCTATTTCCCGGCCGAACCGGCGAACGCCGTATCGAGCACATCCCCGATCGGCTGCCAGCTACGGCCATCGAACTGAAGCAACCGCAATTGCTCGACCGGTCGGAACTGAGCGGTGTTGATCTTGATGCCGGGGAGCAAGGCGGACGCCTGATAATCCCTGAGCGCCGCGGCCTGCTTCATGACATTCTCGCGCGACAGGTCGTTGCCGCATTGCCTGAGCACCTCGACCATCGTTTCGGCGGCGGCATAGCCGTAGACTGCGGCCGCGTCATCCTTGCCGCCGGCTTTGGTATACTTGTCCAGGAAGCTGTACCAGGCGCCCTGCTCCGCTCTCCAGGCCGGATCGCTCGCATCCTTCAGGAACGCGGCGGTGATGACGCCGGTCGCATTCTCCGTGCCGGCCCGCTTGAGCACCGTCTCGATCGATGACGCCATCTGGTTCACGACGAACACCGGCCGCCAACCGTGGTCGGCCGCCGCGCGGATCACCTTGGCGGCATTTTCCGGTACTCCGGCAAACACAAAGACCTCGGCGCCCGATTGCTTCAGGATCGAGACGTGGCCGTCCAGGTGCTGATCGTCGACATCATAGGCGATGTCGACCCTGATGTTGTGGGCGACGTCGCCCAGCCCCTGCACCAGTCCCTTGAACAATTCGCGCCCGAACTGGTCATTCTCCCAAAGCGCCACGATTTTCTTGCCGGGATAGAACGCCTGGATGTAGTTGGCGTAGATGCGCCCTTCCTCGCGATACGAGGGCTGCCAGCCCATGGTCCACGGATAGGCCGCCGGCTCACTGAGCTCGTGATCGCCGGAAGCAACGAAAAGCTGGGGGATCTTCCGTTCGTTGAGATACTTCCGCACCGCGAGATTCCCAGGCGTGCCGAACGAACCGAACATCAAGAGCACATTGTCGGTTTCGACCAGAATGCGCGTGAGATCCATGGCGTTGGAGGGATCCGACAGATCGTCATAGGACATGAAGCGGATCTTGCGGCCATTGATGCCGCCGCGTTCGTTGATCATCTCGAAATAGGCGGCTTCCGCCTTGCCGATCTGGCCGAAAATCTCCAGCGCGCCGCTATACGGCATGACATTGCCGATCCGGATTTCGGTGTCGGTAACGCCCTGGTCGCGCACCTGCTGCGTGATGGCGCCGAGAGACGCCAGCGCGACGACGCCGGCCAGGAGCGCTCGGATCAAGATAGCCATGAGAAGAGCTCGCACGACGGCAGCCGCCGCTGCCTAGTTTCGGACCGGCCCGCGCTCATTCATTGATCTGGATCATAGCACTCCGACGGGAGCACCGACATCCCCTTGGTCCACACTCCCGCCATTGCGAGCGAAGCGGAGCAATCCATCTTTCCGCGTGCAGAGACGTCGATTGCTTCGTCGCGGAACCTGTCGTCGCGCGCGCGTCCGCGCGACCTGTTGGCTCCTAGCAATTGGACAGGGCGTTACGATCCCGCCAGCCACCAGGTCTGGATCGTCGCCGCGAAATTGTTCAGCCCGTGCAGCAGGATGGTCAGCCAGGTCGAGCCGGTGCGGAAGCGCAAATAGCCGAACAGGAGGCCGATCGTCAGCACCTGGCAGAGGAAGAACCAATCGTATTGCAGGTGCATCACGGTCCAGACGATCGACGACAGCAGGATCGCGCCATAGGGTCCGAGCGCGGATTCCGACCAGCCGCGGTAGAGCCAGCCGCGTGCGAACAGTTCCTCCCAGAGCGGCGCGGCTACGGCGAAGGCGATCACCAGGAGCCACAGTGCGCTGTGCTCCTGCGCCGATTTCAGCACGTCGCCCATGAAGCCCGGCGACACCTCGCGGCCGGCGGCTCGGGACACCATGTCCCAGGCCCCGACCAGTACGACGAGCGCGACGACGCCGATGATCACGTTCTTCCACGACGTCCCGCGCAGCCCGAGATAATCGGCGAACGAGATCCGGGTCCTGCGGATCGCGAACCACAGCACCAGCAACACCATCGGCAGGCCGGCGAGGACCGAGAGCGAGATCGTCAGGCCGTCGGCGACCACGTGGGTGATGCCGGCCGTCGACACCTCCCCGCCCTGCGCGACGATGCGCCAGACGATGACCGTGACCTGGCCGACGAACATCGCGGCGAAAATCAAAAGGCCCCACAGTGCGGTGCCCCAGAATTTCCAGACCCGCGGGGGGAGCGGCGGCGGTTCGACAGCCGACGGCGAAGTATCGGGATTGAGTGCGTCCATCAGCAAACCTTCATGGCAGCGCCCGCGCCAGCAGCGCGCGCTGATCGGTATCGGATAAGTCCACCGCGCCGTACATCCCGGCGTGGCGTTCGGCAAGCCGTGTCGCCGCCAACAGCTCGGCGTTTTTCGGCGAGACCTGGTTGAGCGCCGCAGTTGCCGCCAGGAGCGCCAGCTGCTCGACCGCAAGCCGCGCGACGCGCTCGCTGTCCGGCCGGCGGAACGACTGCCCGATCGAGCCAACGGCCTCGGCGGCGCCCGGCAGGCCCTTGGTCTCCTCGGCGAGAGCGCGCAGCACGGCGAGTGCGGCGTCAGCCTCGCGGCCGAGTGCGCGCAGCACGTCGAGGCACATCACGTTGCCGGACCCCTCCCAGATTGCGTTGACCGGCGACTCCCGGTAGTGGCGCGCCAAAATGCCTTCCTCAACATAGCCATTGCCGCCGAGGCACTCCATTGCCTCATAGAGGAAGCCGGGCGCGCTCTTGCAGGTCCAGTATTTGATCGCCGGCGTCAGCAGCCGCATATAGGCGGCCTCGCCCGCATCGGCCGGCGCGCGATCGAAAGCACGGCAGAGCCGCATCACCAGCGCGATCGACGCCTCGACATGCAGCGCCATGTCCGACAGCACCGCCTGCATCAGCGGCTGGTCGGCGAGGTGTTTCTGGAACACGCTGCGATGCCGCGCGTGATGGAGCGCGTGCGCCAGTCCCGAGCGCATCAGCCCAGCGGATGCGATCGCGCAATCCTGCCGCGTCAGCTGCACCATCTGGATGATGGTGCGGATGCCCTTGCCCTCCTCGCCGATCAGCTCGGCATAAGCGCCGTGGAATTCGACCTCCGACGAGGCATTGGAGCGATTGCCGAGCTTGTCCTTCAGGCGCTGGAAGTGGATTGCGTTGACCGTGCCGTCGGGCGCAAAGCGCGGCATGAAGAAGCAGCTCAGCCCATTCATCGTCTGCGCCAGCACCAGGAAGGCGTCGCACATCGGCGCCGACATGAACCATTTGTGCCCGGTGATGCGCCAGGCCTCGCCGTTGCGCTCGGCGCGCGTCATGTTGGCGCGCACATCCGTGCCGCCCTGCTTTTCGGTCATGCCCATGCCGAGAGTCATGCCGCGCTTGGTCCACCATGGCGCAAAGCTGGGGTCGTAGGCGCGCGTTCCGATCACCGGCATCGTCTTCGCCAGAATATCCGGCTGCGAGGCCAGCGCCGCGACCGAGGCGCGCGTCATCGTGATCGGGCAGAGATGGCCGGTCTCGACCTGGGAAGCGATGTAGAACCTTGCCGCGCGCACCACCTCGGCCGCCCCGCCGGCCGGCTTGCCGTCGGCGCTCCAGGTCGAGTTGTGCACGCCGGCATGCGCGGAGTGCGCCATCAGCTCGTGATAGGCCGGGTGAAACTCGACCTCGTCGCGGCGATTGCCCCTGGCATCGAACAGCCGCAGCTTCGGCGTGTTCTCGTTGGCAACGCGGCCGCGCTCCGCCATGGCAGCGGATCCCCACTGCTTGCCGAAATCGGACAGCTCAGCCGTTGCCGCCTCCCCGCCATTGGCAGCGACCGCCGCGGCGAGCGGCGCGTCCACCGTGAACAGGTCGACATTTTCGAACGGCGGCGACTGGTTGAAGACGTCGTGGGTGGCAAACGGAGCCTGCGTCATGGTCTCCTCGGCAACTGGTCTGCACGCATGCGGCCTGGACAACAGGCCTTCCCCGGCCGGGATCACGGGCCAGCCGCGGCGCAATGGAATCGGAGGATCATAAGCCTGCGAGCCGGCGCGGGGCAGCGAAAAGTACACGTCCGCCAGATGCTTCTATGCTTTAGACGCTTGCGCGCTTGGGCGCGTGGCGGCCGAGCCAGCGGTCGACCCAGTCATTGACGCGGGTCCGGTTCGCCTCCTTCCTGGAAGCCTGGACCGGAAAAATGTCGCCGCTGCTCAATTGCCGATTATCGGGATAGGCCGCCCACTGCATGTTGGACTCATGCGCGGCGCCATCCACCGGCGAGATGTAGGCAAACCGGATCTCGATCTTGTGCTTGATGTCGGCGCCTTGCCATTTCGGATGATGGCGCGCCAGAAGCTCGGTAAGCTCGCACGGCAACAGATCGGAGGTCGAGCTTCGCGATCCCTCGGTCTTCTCCATGTAGCATTGTTCCTTGACGCTGCTGACGCGCGCGTCGATCGGCCGGAAGTTCAACCGCTTGTCGAGCTCGCTATAGACATAGAAGCTCGCGACGGCGACAGCGATCATAGCGTAGAGGCCAAGGCGCATGGTTGTGCTTCCGTCCTGTCGAACCGCGTCGGTCAGATCGAACGCGTCTTGTCCGCCTTGGTCTTGGAGGCGAGCACAGGAAACACATCCCCGGCGCGCAGCGGCTTGCCATTGGGGAAATAGGACATCTGCAGGCTCGACTGGTGCGTGGCCCCGTCGACCGGCGAGACATAGACGACCTTCACCTCGATCTTGTGCTTCACGTCATAGCCCTGCCACTTCGGATGCTCCTTGCGCAGCAACTCGGCAATCTCGCAGCGGGTCAGGTCGGAGGTCGACGTCGTCTTGGTGATGACCCCGCGCTCGACCTTTTCCAGATAGCATTGCTCGCTGACGCCGCTGATGCGGGCATCGACGCGCTGATAATTCGCGCTCTTGTCGTGTCGATCGTAGATCAAGACGCCGGCGACGCCGACGACAACAATTGCAATGGCTGCGAAACGCATGCTGCATGCTCCCGTGTTGCCCGCACTTCATACGGCCACAATTAAGGAGTGTTGAAAGGTCGCTCGGCTACTTTTGCGATGGCAAGCGTCGTCTTGCGAAAATGCTTCGGATTTGAGGAAAATCCTGCGCTGGAGCTTCGGTTCTGATTGAATCAGAATCGAAGCTCTAGTCTCTTGTTCTGACGCGTTTTCTTCACGCGAACCGGCGTCCACTTCGCTCGAAAACGCTTTAGCGCGCCCGGACGATCGGGAAGTCGTAGGCCGGCCCGCCTGCCCCCGGCAGCGAAAAGTGCCACCATTCCTTGGCATAATTCGCGAACCCCTGACGGGCCATCGCCGCGACCAGCTTGGTGCGCCAGCGTCTCTGCGCCGGCGCGATCCAACCGGCCGCGGTGTGGGCCTTCACGTCGGAACAATCGTAGCCGGTGCCCATGTCGACGCTGCCCTCCGGGGCGCGCGCGGCGGCCGGCGCGGTGCAGTCGGCATAGTCCCTGGCCGGATCGAACTTGCGCGAATTGTCGGCGCCAAGATCGACCAGCGTGAGATCGACCGCGGCCCCTGTCGAATGCCCCGAATGGGTGGCGATGTAGCCGAGGCGGAACAGGTCGGCCTTCGAGAAGGCCGGGTTGTAGCGCCGCTCGGCGGCGCTCTCGGTGCCGTTTTTCGACCACGCCACCATGTCGGCGACGGCACGGGCCGGCCGGTAGCAATCGAACATCTTCAGCGACAGTCTTTGCCGGGCCAGTTCCTGCTGCACGGCCTTGAGCCTGAGTCCGACCTCCCGCTTCACCACGCATTCCGCCGCGCCATAGCCCGCGAGCGGCCGGCCCATGAAATTGTTCGCGGCGGCGTAGCGGATGTCCTGAATGATGGTCGGATCGATGTTGCGGAGGAACGCGAAGTCGCCGGGCAGGTTCTGAGCGAAGGCAGGCGAGATCGCCCCCGGGATCAACGCGATGGTCATCCATGCGATCACGACAATTTTCACGAGGTCTCGCTCCGGCGTCACGGCCGGGTATAGCCCGTCAGGAGGACGGCGTCGCTGCCGCTCCGCCTATGCCCGGCCATCCACGTCTTGTTCCGGAAAACCCCGCAAAAGCAAGGCGCGGATGTCCCGCGGCGAGCCCCGGCAGGACCGCCGAGAAGGCAACGACATCTTACTCGGGGAAAACTCCCGCGAGCCCTCTTCGCGCTTGCCCCACCGGCCATCCGCGCCTATAGCTCTCGCTTTAATGACCCCATCGTTGAAATCGACTTTTGTCCTCGGTCACCGGCATCTGCTGGGCATCGAGGGCCTTTCCGCTGACGACATCACGGGCCTGCTCGACCTCTCCGAGGAGTATGTCGAGCTCAACCGCCAGGTCGACAAGAAGCGCGCCAGCCTGCGCGGCCGTACCCAGGTCAATCTGTTCTTCGAGGCCTCGACCCGGACCCAGTCCTCGTTCGAGATCGCCGGAAAACGCCTGGGCGCCGACGTCATGAACATGTCGGTGTCGTCGATGTCGACCCGCAAGGGCGAGACGTTGATGGACACCGCGGTGACGCTGAACGCGATGCACCCGGACATCCTGGTGGTACGCCACCACGCCTCCGGCGCGGTCGAGCTCCTGGCACGCAAGGTTGACGGTTCCGTGATCAATGCCGGCGACGGCAGCCACGAGCACCCGACCCAGGCGCTGCTCGACGCCCTGACGATCCGCCGCAACAAGGGCCGGCTGGAGGGGCTGACGATCGCGATCTGCGGCGACGTGCTGCATTCGCGCGTGGCGCGCTCCAACATCTTCCTGCTCAACACCATGGGCGCCCGCGTCCGCGTGGTGGCCCCCTCCACCCTGCTGCCGCCCGGCATCGAGCGGATGGGCGTCGAGGTCGCGCGCGACATGCGCGAGGGGCTGAACGGCGCCGACATCGTGATGATGCTGCGGCTGCAGCGCGAGCGCATGAACGGCTCCTTCGTGCCGTCGTCGGGCGAGTATTTCCACTATTTCGGCCTCGACCAGAAGAAGCTCGGCTATGCCAAGCCGGACGCGCTGGTGATGCATCCGGGCCCGATGAACCGCGGTGTCGAGATCGACACCTTCGTCGCCGACGGCGCGCAGTCGCTGATCCGTGAACAAGTCGAAATGGGTGTGGCAGTGCGCATGGCGGTGCTGGAAGCGCTCGCCCGCAACCTGCCGAACGCGTGAGACCGATGCTGACCGATCGCCGCCCCATCCTGCTCGCCAACGCCCGCGTCATCGATCCGTCGCGCGATTTCGACGGTCCGGGCGATGTCCTGATCGCCGACGGCGTGATCCGTGACGCCAAGCGCGGCATCGGCGCCGCCGGCGTCCCCGAAGGCACCGACATCGTCAATTGCGCCGGCAAGATCGTGGCCCCCGGCCTGATCGACATGCGCGCCTTTGTCGGCGAGCCCGGCGCCAGCCATCGCGAGACTTTTGCCTCTGCCAGCCAGGCCGCCGCGGCCGGCGGCATCACCACCATCATCTGCCAGCCCGACACCTCGCCGGTGATCGACAATTCCGCGACCGTCGACTTCGTGCTGCGCCGCGCCCGCGACACCGCGATCGTCAACATCCATCCGATGGCGGCGCTGACCAAGGGCATGCAGGGCCAGGAGATGACCGAGATCGGCCTGCTCAAGGCCGCCGGCGCCGTCGCCTTCACCGACGGCGACCGCAGCGTCACCAACGCCCAGGTGATGCGGCGCGCGCTGACCTATGCCCGCGATTTCGACGCGCTGATCGTGCATCACACCGAGGACCCGCATCTGGTCGGCGAAGGCGTGATGAACGAGGGCGAATTCGCCACAAGGCTCGGCCTTGCCGGCATTCCCACGGCGGCCGAGTCGATCATGCTCGAGCGCGACATGCGGCTCGCAGGCTTGACCGGCGGGCGCTATCACGCAGCCTCGCTGACCTCGATCGAGTCGCTGGAGATCCTCAAGCGCGCCCGCGACGCCGGCCACAATGTCTCGGCCTCGGTCTCGATCAACCACGTGACGCTGAACGAGAACGACATCGGCCCCTACCGCACCTTCCTCAAGCTGGCGCCGCCGCTGCGCACCGAGGAGGACCGCAAGGCGCTGGTGGCCGCGCTCGCCTCCGGACTGATCGACGTCGTGATGAGCGACCACAATCCGCAGGACGTCGAGGTCAAGCGGCTGCCGTTCGCGGAAGCGGCCAGCGGCGCAGTCGGCCTGCAGACCATGCTGCCGGCGGCGCTGCGGCTGATCCACAATGGCGAGATGGACTTCAAGACGCTGATCCGGGCGATGTCGACCCGGCCGGCGGAGCTGCTCGGCCTGGCCGGCGGCACGCTGCGCGCGGGTGCACCGGCCGACGTCATCGTGATCGACGCCGACACGCCCTGGGTGCTCGACCGCGACGATCTCAAATCACTGTGCAAGAACACGCCGTTTGACGACGCCCGCTTCTCGGGCCGCGTGACGCGGACGATCGTCGGTGGACGGACCGTGTACGAGCACGTCTGAAACTGGGGTGGAACTCAGCGCGACGCGAGTTGCGACATCGCTTCCATCGTTGTGCCAACGACGATGGCCGCGACGTAAACGACAAAGAAAAACTGCTCCAGCCGCCTGCGAACAGAAGCCATGATAAGCTCCCTCATTACCAAGGCCATGGTGCGGATTTATGGTTAATATTTCATTGACGGCACTGCCCCGTTTTGGGTGAGACCGCTCCAGGGAACCACCGCGATGTCTGCTGATGGGCTGCTGCCGCTCGCTTTCCTGATCGGCTACCTGCTGGGCTCGATCCCGTTCGGCATGGTGCTGACCAGGATGGCCGGCACGCAGGATCTGCGCACGGTCGGCTCGGGCAATATCGGCGCCACCAATGTGCTGCGCACCGGCCGCAAGGGCCTCGCCGCGGCGACGCTGCTCGGCGACATGCTGAAGGGCACCGTCGCCGTCATCATCGCCGGCACCATCGACGGCCCGAACGCGGCGATGCTGGCGGCGCTGGGGGCTTTCCTCGGCCACCTCTTCCCGGTCTGGCTCAAATTTCGCGGCGGCAAGGGTGTCGCGACCTATATCGGCGTGCTGCTCGGCCTGTTCTGGCCGGCGGCGCTGATCTTCGCCGCGATCTGGCTCGGCACCGCCTACACCACCCGCTACTCGTCGCTGTCGGCGCTGATCGCCGCGTTCGTGACGCCGCTGTTCCTGTGGTGGTTCGGCCACAACGCGCTCGCCTCGCTGTTCGCCGTGCTGACGCTGCTGCTGTTCTACATGCACCGCGAGAACATCCAGCGCCTGCAGGCCGGCACCGAGGGCAAGATCGGCGAGCGGAAGTGACGTCAGTCATTCCGGGGCATCGCGTCAGCGATGAGCCCGGAATCCAGAGGTTGTGGCGCGAGATTCCGGGTTCGATGCTGCGCATCGCCCGGAATGACGAGGCCTATTTCCTCAGCGCGTCCTCGACAAAGCTCGCCGCCGCCAGCGCCTTCGCATCATCGCCAAAACCCGCGATCACGGTCACGCCGACCGGCAATCCGCCCTCGGCGGTCAGCGTCGGCACGTTGACGCAAGGCACGCCCATCAAGGTCCAGAGCCGGTTGTAACGGGGATCGCCGGTCGACGCCAAACCCTCGGGTGCCGCGCCCGGCGCCGACAGCGTCAGCAGCACGTCGACCTCCGAGAGGATCGTGGCCAGCGCCTGCCGCGCGCGCAGCGTGACGGCCATCGCCGCGTCGTATTCCGCCGGCGTGCCGCCCTTGCTCTCGTCGAGCCGGCCGCGCAGGAGCGGCGGCATCGCATCGTAGTTCTGGCCGTATTCCCAGGCGAACGACTGATGCGCCTCGAACTCCTGCACCACCGGATGGATCCGCCACGCCTCCGCGACGACCTCGGGCATCGCGAGCTCGCGCACGGTCGCACCCGCCTGCTCCGCCGCACGCGCGGCCTTCTGCAACGCCTCCGCGCCGGAAGGTTCCGGCGAACCGGCGAAGGCCTGCGTCACCACGCCGATGTGCGGCGCGGAAACCTTCGACGGCCCCACCAGCTCAGGCCGCCTGGTCATCGCAGCGAGCCCCAGCGCGACGTCGCGCACGCCGGCGCCGAACAGCCCGACGGTGTCGAGCGTCCAGGAGAAGCATTTCACGCCGACGGTCGGCAGCAGGCGGTAGCTCGGCTTGATCGCGGCGACGCCACAGAACGACGCCGGCCGGATCACCGAACCGCCGGTCTGCGTGCCGAGCGCCAGCGGGATCATCCCGGCCGCGACCGCGGCGGCCGAACCCGACGACGAGCCGCCCGGCGTGTGCGCGTGATTGTGCGGATTGAGCGTTGCGGTCGGATCGTTCGCCGCGAATGCCGTCGTCGTGGTCTTGCCGATGATGGTGGCGCCGGCCTGCTTCAGCGCCATCACCACCGGCGCATCGGCGCGCGGCTGATGCCCGCGATAGATCGCGGCGCCCATCTCGGTCGGGAGGTCAGCGGTATCGATGATGTCCTTGATACCGACCGCAATCCCGCGCAGCGGCCCGGCCTGTTGCGCACGCGCCGTCTCGTCGAGGCGAACGAAGGCGCCGATGGTTCTGTCCCGCGCCGCGATGGCGTCCCGCGTCTGCGTGATGGCGGCATCGGTGGACAATTCGCCGGAGGCGATGCGGTGTTGGAGATCGGCAAGCGAAATCATCGGCAGACGTCCTGTTTCTTGATGGTTCTTGACGGTTTTTTGGCAGCTTCTTGCCAAGCGCTTTTAGCGCGTCGCGCGCGGCTGCGCCAATGTCGCAGTTGATCACAATCTCAGGTTGGGCGAAGCTAAGCCCCGCATGCATGACCGCTCGCCCAGCCCTCCAAAACTCACCGACACCGAACGGCTCAACCGCCTGCGGCTGATCCGCTCCGACAATGTCGGCCCGCGCACCTTTGCATCGCTGCTCCGCCATTTTGGCGATGCGGCGCACGCGCTGGAGCGCCTGCCTGACCTCGCGCGCCGCGGCGGCGCCTCCGGCCCCGGACGCATCTGCAGCGAGGCCGACGCTGCGGCAGAGCTCGCAGCCTGCCGCAAATTCGGCATCGATCTCGTCGCGCCGGAGGAAGCGCATTATCCGGCGCGGCTTGCCACCATCGACGATGCGCCGCCGCTGCTTGCCGTGCGCGGCGCGCGCGACACCCTGATGCGGCCGATGATCGCGATCGTCGGCTCGCGCAACGCCTCCGGCGCCGGGCTGAAATTTGCCGGCCAGCTCGCGCGCGATCTCGGTGACGCCGGCTTTGTCGTGATCTCGGGCCTCGCCCGCGGCATCGATCAGGCAGCTCACCGCGCCACCGTTGCCAGCGGCACGGTCGCCGTGCTCGCCGGCGGCCACGACAGGATCTACCCGCCGGAGCACGAGGATCTGCTGGCCGCCCTCCTCGAACACGGCGCGGCGATCTCGGAGATGCCGCTCGGCCATGTGCCGCGGGCGCGCGACTTCCCGCGCCGCAACCGTTTGATCTCGGGCGCCTCGCTCGGCGTCGTGATCGTCGAGGCCGCGCATCGGTCGGGCTCGCTGATCACGGCGCGGATGGCTGCCGAACAGGGCCGCGAGGTGTTCGCGGTGCCGGGCTCGCCGATCGATCCGCGCGCCGCCGGCGCCAACGACCTGATCAAGCAAGGCGCCACGCTGGTCACCGAAGCCGCCGACGTCATCAGCGCGGTCACGCCGATCATGGAACGGCCGGTGATGCCTGGCTTGCGCGAGGACGACGAGCCGCTGGACTTTGCCACTGACAGCGGCGATCGCGCCCGCATCATCGATCTGCTCGGGCCGAGCCCGATCAGCATCGACGATCTGATCCGGATGGCCGACGTGTCGCCGGCCGTTGTGCGCGCCGTGCTGCTTGAGCTCGAGCTCGCCGGCAGGCTCGAACGCCACGGCGGTGGGCTGGTGTCGCTGATTTAGTGCTCCGGCTTGACGGCTTACGCCAATCCGTCACCGTGATCCTGAGGAGCCGCGCAGCAGGCGTCTCGAAGGACGCACGGCCCCGCTGGTGGCTGTCGCCCCTTCGAGACGGCCACGTTGCGGCCTCCTCAGGGTAACGGACAACACGTTTCAACCTTCCCCATTCCGCGCATCGAAGTCGTTTCGCGCCCCCTCGATCTCCGGCAGATGCGCGAATGCCCACTGGCCGAGCGCCTTCACGGGCGCCGCCAGTCCGCGGCCGAGATCCGTCAGCTCATAATCGACCCGCGGCGGGATGGTCGGAAACACCGTACGCGTCACCAAGCCGTCGCGCTCGAGCCCGCGCAGCGTGAGCGTCAGCATCCGCTGCGAGATGCCATTGATCATGCGCTTCAACTCGTTGAAGCGCTTCGGCCCGTCGATCAGCATCATGATCACGAACACGCTCCATTTGTCGCCGACCCGCGCCAGCACGGAGGCGACCGCGCGGCAATCGCTGTGGTCGGGGCTGGGCCGCGGCAGCGGAGCGGTCACATCGATGTTCTCGGGTCTCATTTCTGTGCTCTGGTTTCAAAAATGTGCGTTCTTGCGGAGATTTAGGGTGGTCACTCATATAGCGCCAGTTACAAACCTATACCAAAGGTGACCTCTGCCATGAAACTTCTGCACATCGATTCCTCGGTCCTCGGCCCCCACTCCGTCAGCCGCCAGGTCTCCGCCGCCGCCGTCGAGCGGCTGCGCCAGGCCAATCCGCGCCTCGTCGTCAACTACCGCGACCTCAGCCAGACCCCGCTCGCCCACCTCTCCGGCCTGCACCTCGCCGCCAGCCAGGGCGCGGCGCCGGACCCGTCGGTGCGCGACGACATCGCGACCGGCCAGGCGGTGCTGGACGAGTTCCTCGCCGCCGACATCGTCGTGATCGGCGCGCCCATGTACAATTTCACGATTCCGAGCCAGCTCAAGGCCTGGATCGACCGCATCCTGGTTGCGGGCAAGACCTTCAAGTATGGCGCCGGCGGCGTCGAGGGACTGGCCGGCAACAAGCGCGTCATCATCGCGATCTCGCGCGGCGGCTATTACGGCGCCGACACGCCGATGGCCGCGCTCGAGCACCTCGAGACCTACCTGCGCGGTGTGTTCGGCTTCATCGGCGTCAGGAATGTTGAGTTCATCCCCGCCGACGGCATCCAAGTCGGCCCCGAGCATCGCGAAAAGGCGGTTGCGGGCGCGCTGCAGGCCGCCGGCAATCTGAACGCAGCCTGATGTGATTCAAAGCGCCTGCTGTCGCCTGGCGGCGGCAGGCCGTTCAGGCGGAGGAACTCAGAACCAGACGCCCTGAATGCCGAGGATGACGGCGACCAGCGAAATCAACAGGCCGATGCCGGAGAACAGCGCGACCGTCACGAATTGCGTCGTATCTGAACTTTCGAATGCGGGCGAAACCGGGATCGACGTCGAAATGCGGGCTGCTTTCGGCATGGCGGCACTCCAAATGATTCCGTGGTGAAAAATCCCCCGCCCATTCAAGAGTCCGGCGAGTACGTCAAAGGTTCAAGCATGATCCGGAAAAGTGCGAAGCGGTTTTCCGGAAAGATCATGCTCAGACAACAAACTATTGCGCGATGATAGTCGCAAACGAAATCGGCCGGTATGAAACGCTTCACACCGGCCGTTCGATACAATGAGAAACAAATTATCCGCGATAGATCGGCGCGCCCGCCGGTGATGCGGTTGCACCGCCGTCGATGAACAGCTCCTGCCCTTGCACATGCGCGGCGTCGTCCGACGCCAGGAATAGCACGGTCTTTGAAATGTGATCGGGCTCGCCGATCCGCCCGAGCGGCGTGGTCTTGCCGATCCGCTGCTCAAATGTCTTCTCGGCCTCGGGCGTTGCGATCGCCGCGCCCCAGATCGGGGTGCGCACGGCACCCGGCGCCACCACGTTGACGCGGATGTTGCGCGGCGAGAATTCTGACGCCATCACCCGCGCCATCGCGCGCACGCCGGCCTTGCTCGCGGCATAGGCCGAGTAGCCGGGATTGCCGAGCACGGAAATCACCGACCCGTTGAGAATGATCGATGCGCCGTCGTTGAGATACGGCGCGACCGCCTGCACCGTGAAGAACACACCGGTGAGATTGGTCCGGATCACATTCTCGAATGCGGCCAGCGTGGTGCCGCCGACCGGCGTCTGGCCGGGAATGCCGGCATTGGCGAACAGCACGTCATACTTGCCGAACTTCTCGGTGCCCTGCTTCACCGCGGCTTCCAGCGCCGCGACGTCGGTGGCATCGGCCGCCACCGCGAGCGCGTTCGGCCCGAGCTCCCTGGATGCCGCCGCAAGCGTCTCCTTGTTGCGCCCGGTGATGACGACCTTGGCGCCCTCCGCCACGAACAGCTTCGCTGTCGCGAGCCCGATGCCGCTGTTGCCGCCGGTGATCAACGCCGTCTTGTTCGCCAGTCTCATGTCCGCCTCCAATTGGTTGCATTATTAAACTTCATTGCCTAGCTAGGGCATACGGTTTAATATTGCAACCACACAAGGTCGTGATGGCCCGAATTCCTGGAGACGGTCGGTGAAACGAACCAGCCTTGCAGGCGACAGCTGTCCCGTCGCACGCGCGCTCGACGTGTTCGGCGACTGGTGGTCGCTCCTGATCATCCGCGACGCCAGCCTCGGCCGGCGCCGCTTCGGCGAATTCCAGGCAAGCCTCGGGCTTGCCAAAAACATCCTTGCCACACGGCTGCGCACGCTGGTCGAGCGCGGCATCCTGAAGACGGTTCCCGCCTCGGACGGCAGCGCCTATCAGGAATATGTGCTGACGCCGAAGGGCCACGGCATCTTTCCGATCCTGGTCGCGCTGCGGCAATGGACCGAGGAATTCGACGAGCATCCAAACGAGATCGCGACCATCCTGGTCGACCGCGACAAGGGCAAGCCGGTGAAGAAGCTCGCGCTCTATTCGCAGGATGGACGCGTGCTTGGCGCGGCCGACACTGCGCTGAAGCCGCGGCCTGCAGCGAAGCGCGCGCGGCGTCTCGCGAGTACGTAGGATGGGTGTTGTTGGTACGACACGACGGGCAACTCAGCAAAAACCTGCCAATGCTTCGCCTGCAAAAATATTTCGCTTTATCCGAAGCGCAACTCAGTGTTATGAATTGCCCGTCTCACCCGATCGAGGGGCGCTTCGCGGTCGTCACGAACGTGGTCACAGACGACGCCACACATTCGGTGTCGTCCCTGCGAAAGCAGGGACCCATAACCACCGATGGTCATTGTTGAGCAGTGCTGCAACGACGAATCCCCTCCACAACACCCGCTGCGGCGTGTGGGTCCCTGCTTTCGCAGGGACGACACCGGTCGATGCGGGGCGATCCAGTACGCCGCGGCCGCACTAAGGCCAGGACGACGAATGGAGAGAGCCCCGACCCCTGCATCCCGCGACGCCCCTCACGACAACCTCCTCCGGCTGCACGAACGCAGTTGCTCGTCGGCCTCCAGGCGGGCCATCACGAACAGGCGCTCGAGGACTTCGAATTTGTGGCGCTGGGCGAGTTTGGCGAGTTCGGTCGCGGCGGCTGCGATCAGGACCAGGGCATCGTCCGGGCCGCCCTCCCCAGCCGTCTCGTCGCCCGCCGGTCGCCGCCGGCCCGACGCCTTGCGCTTCCGGCCGCCCCTGTGCTGCTCAAAAGGCCTAATCCGATTTCCACCCTATATATAGAGAGATACGCCCTTTCCGGACGCAACTCTAGGACGTATTTTGCAACCCCTGGGATAGAAACTCCACAGCTTGGCGCCTCCCTTCAATATCTGGCGATTTGACAGGGACCGCCCCAGCACCCATGTTCGCCCCGACACGGCGGGCCGCGAGTCTAGCGGAACCCACCTTCAAGTTTTCCCACAAGCTATTGGAATGACATGAATATCGTCATTGTGGAGTCGCCGGCCAAGGCCAAGACGATCAACAAATATCTGGGGTCCTCCTACGCGGTCCTGGCGTCGTTCGGCCATGTTCGCGACCTCCCGGCCAAGAATGGTTCCGTCGATCCCGACGCCAATTTCCAGATGATCTGGGAGGTCGATGCGAAGGCCGCGAGCCGGCTCAACGACATCGCCAAGGCGCTCAAGGGTGCCGACCGTCTGATCCTCGCAACCGACCCTGATCGCGAGGGCGAAGCGATCTCCTGGCACGTGCTGGAGGTGATGAAGGAGAAGCGCGCGCTGAAGGACCAGAAGGTCGAGCGCGTCGTGTTCAACGCCATCACCAAGCAGGCCGTCTCCGAGGCGATGAAGGCGCCGCGCCAGATCGATGGCGCGCTGGTCGACGCCTATATGGCGCGTCGCGCGCTGGACTATCTGGTCGGCTTCACCCTCTCCCCCGTGCTGTGGCGCAAGCTGCCCGGCGCCCGCTCCGCCGGCCGCGTGCAGTCGGTCGCGCTGCGGCTGGTCTGCGACCGCGAGCTCGAGATCGAGAAGTTCGTGCCGAAGGAGTACTGGTCGCTGGTCGCGACCTTGCTGACGCCGCGCGGCGACGCCTTCGAGGCGCGGCTGGTCGGCGCCGACGGCAAGAAGATCGCACGGCTCGACATCGGCTCCGGCGCGGAAGCCGAGGATTTCAAGAAGGCGATCGAGGCCGCCCTGTTCAAGGTCGCGACCGTCGAGGCCAAGCCGGCCCGGCGCAATCCGCAGGCGCCGTTCACCACCTCGACCCTGCAGCAGGAAGCGAGCCGCAAGCTCGGCTTCGCGCCGGCGCACACCATGCGCATCGCGCAACGGCTCTATGAGGGCATCGACATCGGCGGCGAGACCACCGGCCTCATCACCTATATGCGAACCGACGGCGTGCAGATCGCGCCCGAAGCGATCACGCAGGCGCGCAAGGTGATCGGCGAGGACTACGGCAACGCCTACGTGCCGGACGCCCCGCGCCAGTACCAGGCCAAGGCCAAGAACGCGCAGGAAGCCCACGAAGCGATCCGCCCGACCGATCTGTCGCGTCGCCCGGCCACCATCGGCCGAAGGCTCGATGCCGATCAGGCGCGGCTCTATGAATTGATCTGGAAGCGCACCATTGCGAGCCAGATGGAGTCGGCCGAGCTCGAGCGCACCACCGTCGACATCGAGGCCAAGGCCGGCTCACGCGTGCTGGAATTGCGCGCCTCCGGCCAGGTCATCAAGTTCGACGGCTTCCTCGCGCTCTATCAGGAAAGCCGCGACGACGAGGAAGACGAGGATTCGCGCCGCCTGCCCGCGATGAGCGAGGGCGAGGCCGTGAAGCGCCAGAGCCTTGCCGTCACCCAGCATTTCACCGAGCCGCCGCCGCGCTTCTCGGAAGCCTCGCTGGTGAAGCGGATGGAGGAGCTCGGCATCGGCCGCCCCTCGACCTACGCCTCGATCCTGCAGGTCCTGAAGGACCGCGGCTATGTCAAGCTCGAGAAGAAGCGGCTGCACGGCGAGGACAAGGGCCGCGTCGTGGTCGCGTTCCTGGAGAACTTCTTCTCGCGCTATGTCGAATACGACTTCACCGCCGATCTCGAGGAGCAGCTCGACCGCATCTCCAACAACGAGATCGCTTGGCAGCAGGTGTTGCAGGACTTCTGGCGCGGCTTCATCGGCGCGGTCAACGACATCAAGGACCTCCGGGTCGCCGAGGTGCTCGACGCGCTCGACGAGATGCTCGGCCCGCACATCTATCCGCCGCGCGCGGATGGCGGCGATGTCAGACAATGCCCGACCTGCGGCACCGGCCGGCTCAACCTCAAGGCCGGCAAGTTCGGCGCCTTCGTCGGCTGCTCGAACTATCCGGAATGCCGCTACACAAGGCCGCTTGCGGCCGACAGCGCCGAGAGCGCCGACCGCGTCCTCGGCACCGATCCCGACACCGGCTTCGATGTCACGGTGAAGGCCGGCCGCTTCGGCCCCTACATCCAGCTCGGCGAGCAGAAGGATTACGCCGAGGGCGAGAAGCCGAAGCGCGCGGGCATTCCAAAAGGCACCTCCCCGGCCGATGTCGACCTCGAACTGGCGCTGAAGCTGTTGTCGCTGCCGCGCGAGATCGGCAAGCATCCGGAAACCGGGCAGCCAATCACCGCCGGCCTTGGGCGGTTCGGGCCGTTCGTCAAGCACGAGAAGACCTATGCCAGCCTCGAGGCCGGCGACGAGGTCTTCGACATCGGGTTGAACCGCGCCGTCACGCTGATCGCTGAGAAGATCGCGAAGGGCCCGAGCGGCCGCCGCTTCGGTGCCGATCCCGGCAAGCCGCTCGGCGATCACCCGACGCTCGGCGCGGTCGCGCTGAAGAACGGTCGCTACGGTGCCTATGTCGCCGCCGGCGGCGTCAACGCGACGATTCCGAGCGACCGCACCCCCGACCAGATCACGCTCGCCGAAGCAATCGCGCTGATCGACGAGCGCGCGGCCAAGGGCGGCGGCAAGAAGGCCAAGAAGGCGAAGGCGGAAAAGCCCGCCAAGGCGAAGAAAGCCAAGTCCGAGGCGACCGAGACTGACGGCGACGCCGACGCCAAGCCCGCCAAGAAGGCGGCGTCGAAGAAAGCCGCAGCGAAGCCGAAAACGGATGCGACCAGCAAGGCGCGCGCGCCGGTCGCCTCCGGTGCCAAGACGTCGCCTGCAAAATCATCGGCACCAGCGAAAGCACCCGCGAAGAAAAGCGCCGGCAAGGCACGAGGATAAGTGAAACGAAAACCCGACAATGGCTTTCCGGGCCGGGATGCCATCGTCGCTTTCATCCGCGCCAATCCAGGCAAGCTCGGCACCCGCGAGATCGCGCGCGAGTTCGGCTTGAAGAACGCCGACCGCGTCGAGCTGAAGCGGATCCTCCGCGAGCTCGCCGACGACGGCACAATTGCCAAGCGCGGCCGCAAGATCCACGAGCCGGCGGCGCCGCCCCCTACCGTGCTGGCCGACATCACCGGGCGCGACAGCGACGGCGAGCTGATCGCTACGCCCGCCGAGTGGGACTCGGACGAGAACGGCACCGCCCCGAAAATCCGCATCGAGACGCCGCGGCGGCCGAAGCCCGGCACCACCGCCGGCGTCGGCGACCGCGCGCTGCTGCGCGTCGAAGTCACGGACGAGCAAGACGGCACGCCCTATCGCGGCCGCGTCATCAAGGTGATCGATCACGGGCGCACGCGGATCCTCGGCATCTTCCGTCGCAATCTCGATGGCGGCGGTCGCCTGATCCCGGTCGACAAGAAGCAGGCCGGCCGCGAGCTCAACATCGCCAAAGCCGACAGCGGCGGCGCCGAAGACGGCGATCTCATCAGCGTCGACCTGATCCGCACCCGCGGCTACGGCCTCGCCTCCGCCCGCGTCAAGGAGCGGCTCGGCTCGATTGCCAGTGAAAAGGCGATCAGTCTGATCGCGATCAACACCCACGATATCCCGCAGGTGTTCTCCACTTCTGCGCTGCGCGAAGCTGAAGACGCCAAGCCCGCGACCTTGCAGGGCCGCGAGGACTGGCGCGACGTGCCGCTCGTCACCATCGATCCGCCGGATGCCAAGGATCACGACGACGCGGTGCATGCGGAAGTCGATCACGATCCCAATAACAAGGGCGGCTTCATCGTCCATGTCGCGATCGCCGACGTCGCCTTCTATGTGCGGCCCGGCTCGGCGCTCGACCGCGACGCGCTCCAGCGCGGCAACTCGGTGTATTTCCCTGATCGCGTCGTGCCGATGCTGCCCGAGCGCATCTCCAACGATCTCTGCTCGCTGGTGCCGGGCGAGCCGCGCGGCGCGCTGGCGGTGCGGATGGTGATCGGCGCCGACGGCCGCAAGCGCTCGCATACCTTCCACCGCGTGCTGATGCGTTCGGCCGCAAAGCTCCATTATGCGCAGGCGCAGGCCGCGATCGACGGCAGGCCGGACGACACGACGGGCCCTATCCTCGATCCGATCCTGAAGCCGCTGTGGTCGGCCTACGAGCTGGTCAAGCTTGCACGCAACGAGCGCGACCCGCTCGATCTCGATCTGCCCGAGCGCAAGATCCTGCTGAAAGCCGACGGCACCGTCGATCGGGTGATCGTGCCGCAGCGGCTCGATGCGCACCGGCTGATCGAGGAATTCATGATCCTCGCCAACGTCGCCGCGGCCGAGATGCTGGAGAAGAAGGCGCTGCCGCTGATCTACCGCGTGCACGACGAGCCGAGCCAGGAGAAGGTGCACAATCTGCAGGAATTCCTCAAGACGCTCGACCTGCCCTTCACCAAGCAGGGCGCACTGCGTCCCACCCAATTCAACCGCGTGCTGGCGCAGGTCGCCGGCGAGGACTACGAGCCGCTGGTCAACGAGGTGGTGCTGCGTTCGCAGGCGCAGGCCGAATACTCCGCCGAGAACTACGGCCATTTCGGCTTGAACCTGCGCCGCTACGCCCACTTCACCTCGCCGATCCGTCGCTATGCCGATCTGATCGTGCATCGCGCGCTGATCCGCGCGCTCGGGCTTGGCGAAGGCGCCCTGCCGACGGATGAGACCGTGGAGACGCTCGCCGAGATCGCCGCGCAGATTTCCGTCACCGAGCGCCGCGCGATGAAGGCGGAGCGCGAGACCACCGACCGGCTGATCGCGCATTTCCTTGCCGATAAGGTCGGCGCCTCGTTCCAGGGCCGCATTTCCGGCGTGACGCGATCCGGCCTGTTCGTGAAACTCGACGACACCGGCGCCGACGGCCTGATCCCGATCCGAACCATCGGCAGCGAATATTTCAACTACGACGAAACCCGCCACGCGCTGATCGGCACGCGCAGCGGCACCAAGTATCGGCTCGGCGACGTCGTCGATGTGCGTCTGGTGGAAGCCGCGCCGATAGCCGGCGCGCTGCGATTTGAGTTATTATCCGATGGTCAGGCAATTCCGCGCGGCAGAAAACACGACAGCGTAAGGGCCGAGCGCCGCGCCGCCGGATTTGGCAAGGGACCAAAAGGATCAGGCAAGAAGGCGCACAAGGAGCGGAAATCGCGCAAGAAGGATCGCACGCCGGCGCAGCAGAAGTCCGGCAAATCGAAGCGAGGCAAGTCATGGAAGTGACACCGCCGACGGTGGTCTGGACTCGCGAGGCGGCCGAGCCCGAGAAGCGCGACGCGTGGAGCGCGATGAAGCGCGGGTTCCGCTGCCGCTGTCCGCGCTGCGGAAAAGGCAGACTGTTCCGCAAGTTTCTCAAATGCGACGGCCATTGCCCGGTCTGCGATCTCGACTTCACGCCGCATCGCGCCGACGATCTGCCTGCCTATCTCGTCATCGTTATCGTCGGCCATATCGTGGTACCGATGGCGCTGTGGATCGAGACTAATTATTCGCCGCCGGTGTGGCTGCAGCTTGCGATCTATCTGCCCTTCACGCTGTTAGCATCGCTGGCTTTGTTGCAGCCGGTGAAGGGAGCCGTGATCGGCTTGCAATGGGCCCTGCGCATGCATGGCTTTGACGAGAATCCCCCTAGCGACATCCCGCCGGTCTAGCTAAACCGGGCCGCAAGAAGAAATGAAAGGGATGAAATGACTGAAGCTGCCGCACCCGCCGCTGTCGTCCACCAGGGCGAAAAAGAAGCCGATCATCATGCGTATTTCCGGCCGAAGGATGCCGCGACGCTGATCCTGATCGATCGCTCCGGCGCCAAGCCGAAGGTGCTGGTCGGCAAGCGCCACGACAAGGTCGTGTTCATGCCCGGCAAATTCGTTTTCCCCGGCGGCCGCGTCGACAAGGCCGACAATCGCGTGCCGGTCGCAGCGCCGATCACGCCGGAGCTCGAAGCCAATTTGTTGAAGGGCAGCCCGAAGATCACGCCCGGCCGCGCGCGTGCGCTTGCCAACGCCGCGATCCGCGAGGCCTGCGAGGAGACCGGGCTCTGCCTTGGCCGCAAGGTCGAGAAGCGGCACAAGCTCGACGGGCCCTGGGCGCCGTTCGCCGACGCAGACCTCTTGCCCGATCCGTCCGGCCTGTTCCTGATCGCGCGTGCGATCACCCCGCCCGGCCGCGTCCGCCGCTTCGATACGCGCTTCTTCACTGCCGACGCGTCGACGATCGCCCATCGTGTCGAGGGCGTGGTGCATGCCGATGCCGAGCTCGTCGAGCTGGTCTGGGTCGAGATCGGCTCCGAGCCGCTCGCCGACGCGCATGCCATGACCAAGAACGTGCTCGCCGAGCTCGACCGCCGTCTAGCCACCGGCCCGCTCCGCCACGACGCGCCCGTGCCGTTCTTCCATTTCTACGGCGGCAAGATGCAGAAGGATGTGCTGGGGACGTAGTAGCGCCCCGTCCTTGGGAGAAGCTCGCGACGAAATTGCAAAGCAATTTTGCGCCGAAGCGACGAAGCAATCCACGGTTCAAGAAGCGGTGAGATGGATTGCTTTGCTTCGCTCGCGATGACGACCGTAAGGCGAGCGTGGACTTATCCTCTGACCGGCCCTCAAATTGCAAAAATCTTCTGGCGCCGTCAGGATGGCGCGCCGCGAAACGCCTCCCTATCTGTTCCGCTAACGACATCAAGGACGGAACGGGGCAATGGCGAAGCGTCAACTCAAGCTCGGCGCGTTCATGCGGCCGATCAGCATTCACACCGGTGCCTGGCGCTATCCCGGGGCCTGGCCCGACGCCAATTTCAACTTCGACCACATCAAGACGCTGATCCGCAAGCTCGAGGCCGGCAAGTTCGACGCCTTCTTCATGGCCGACCATCTGGCCGTGCTGAACATGCCGATCAACGCGCTGAAGCGCAGCCACACCGTGACCTCGTTCGAGCCGTTCACGCTGCTGTCGGCGCTCGCCGCCGTGACGGAGAATATCGGCCTGATCGCGACCGGCTCGACCACCTTCGACGAGCCCTATCACGTCGCGCGGCGCTTCGCCTCGCTCGACCACATCTCGGGCGGCCGCGCCGGCTGGAATATCGTCACCACGTCCAATCCCGATGCAGCGCTGAATTTCGGCCTCGACGACCATATGGAGCACGCCGAGCGCTACAAGCGCGCCCGCGAGTTCTACGACGTCGTCACCGGCCTGTGGGATTCCTTCGCCGACGATGCGTTCGTGCGCGATGTCGGGTCCGGGCTGTTCGTCGATCCCGACAAGATGCATGTGCTCAATCACAAGGGCAAATATCTCTCGGTCCGCGGTCCGCTGAACATCGCCCGCCCCGTGCAGGGCTGGCCTGTCATCGTGCAGGCCGGCGCTTCCGATGACGGCAGGCAGCTTGCGGCCGAGACCGCGGAAGCCGTGTTCACCGGCGGCGGCAGCCTGGCCGACGGACAGAAGCTCTACGCCGACATCAAGGGCCGCATGGAGAAGGTTGGCCGCGATCCGGAGCATCTGAAGATCCTGCCCGGCGCCTTCGTCGTCGTCGGTGACAGCGTCGAAGAAGCAAAAGAGAAACGCGCGCTGCTCGACAGCCGCGTGCATTACGACAGCGCGATCGCCTCACTGTCGGTGATCCTCGGCACCGATGCGTCCGGCTTCGATCCCGACGGACAGTTGCCGCCGATCCCCGAAACCAATGCCAGCAAGAGCGGCCGGCAGCGCCTCGTCGATGTCGCAGCGCGCGACAAGCTCACCGTGCGCCAACTCGCCCAGCGCGTCGGCGGTTATGGCGGGCTCGCCTTCGTCGGCACGCCGCAGACCATCGCCGACCAGATGGAGGAATGGCTGACCGGCCGCGGCAGCGACGGCTTCAACATCATGTTCCCCTATCTGCCGCAGGGCCTGTTCGACTTCGTCGACAAGGTGGTCCCGGAACTGCAAAAGCGCGGGATTTTCCGCAAAGAGTATGAGGGGCGGACCTTGCGCGAGAATTTGGGCCTGCCGCGGCCGAAAAATCAGTTCTTCGAGGGGTAATAGGCCCGGAATCGGGGTGATCTTGGCTCAGAAATCCTTGACTTTGGGCTGTTTCTGGCTAGTTTCCGGGCCAAACGCGGGCCGATTTGGCCGGCTCCCGAATTCCCCCGATTTTCGAGGTTTTGCACATGGCCAAGGCGGTCACAATCAAGGTCAAGCTCGTGTCGACGGCCGACACCGGCTTCTATTACGTTGCCAAGAAGAATTCGCGCACCATGACCGACAAGCTGGTCAAGAAGAAGTACGACCCGGTCGCGCGCAAGCACGTCGAGTTCAAGGAAGCCAAGATCAAGTAAGATCGGCTACTTCCGACGTTCAAACGGGGCCCCTTGGGCCCCGTTTTGCGTTTCTATGCGACTTTGAGCAGTGGCGGTTGCGCCGGCCGGATCAGCGCGAAGGCGAGCTGGATGATGCCGCCGGCAAGACCCAGCGCGACGCCGATGCGCCAGGCCATGGCGTAGGAGCCGAGCGAGTCGTAGATCAGCCCTCCTCCGTAAGCGCCGAGGAAGCTGCCGACCTGGTGGCTCATGAAGGCGAGGCCCTGGATCATCGCCTGCCAGCGCAAGCCGAACATCTCGGCCACCGCGCCCGCGACCAGCGGACCGACGCCCATCCAGAGGACGCCCATGATGGCGCCGAACAGCAGCGTCGAGCCGGGCGTTGCCGGCAGCATGAAGTACCAGGCGAGCGCCAGCGAGCGCAGGATGTAGATCGCGCCGAGCAGCGCCAGCTTGTTCCAGCGCTGGCCGGCCCAGCCGAAGAACAGCGAGCCCAGCACGTTGAAGCCGCCGATCATGCCGAGCGTCTGCGCGCTCAGCATCGGATCGAGCCCGCAGATCGCGAGATACGACGGCAGATGCGTGGTGAGGAAGACAAGCTGCATGCCGCAGACCATGTAGGCGCAGGTCATCACCACGAAGGCTGCGTTGCTGAACGCGGTCTTCGCCGCTGTCGCCGCGGTGGCGTTGCCGATATCGTCGGCCGCGGGCTTCGGCAGCGGGATCTTGTCGACGCGGCCGGCGTACAACGCAGCCGGAATCATGAAGACCGAGAGGATCACGAAGCCGGCAAGTCCGACGCGCCAGCCGAAACCTTCATTGAGCATCTGGCCGATCGGCGCCGACAGCAGCGCGCCGAGCGAGCCCGCGGCGGAGACCATGCCGAGCACGGTCGAGCGTACCGTCTCCGGCACCGCGCGCGCCGAGACCGACATTGCGATCGCATTCGCGGTGCAGGCGAGCGAAAGGCCGATCAGGACACCTGCGCCGATCATGATGGCAACGAGCCCATGCGCCGTGGTCATCAGTACGAGGCCCGCGATGTAGGCCAGCGCGCCGACCACCATGATCGGGCGGAAGCCGTAACGCACCGTCATCGCGCCGGCGACCGGCTGCAGAAAGCCCCAGGCGAGGTTCTGCACCGCGAGCGCCAGCGTGAAGTGGGATATCGAGATGCCGATGTCGTGCGTCAGCGGCTGCATGAAGATACCGAGGCTCTGCCGCAGCCCCATGCTCAGCGTGAGCATGATGGAGGCGCCGATCAGGATGGGAAGCGTGGGACGCAGGACCTGCAACAGGGACATTGTTCTTGTTCTCCCATAACGGCACGGCACGCGTGCCATGGCCTGCGATTCATGCATGTTTTGGTTACACAGACCTGTGTACTTAGGCTATACAGGGGGCCGACTGTCAAGCGAAGAGGATCACGGCTGGCGCATGGCTTCCCCGCCTCCCAAACAGACCATGAAGGAGCGGATCCTCGAGACCGCCGACAGACTGTTCTACCTGCAGGGCATTCGCGCCATCGGCGTCGACACCATCGCGGCCGAGATCGGCATCAGCAAGCGCACGCTCTACAACCACTTCCCATCGAAGGACGCGCTGATCGAAGCCTATCTGCAACGCCGCTTCGTGCAGCCGCGTCCCTCCGACAAGCCGCCGGCCGAGCAGATTCTCGCGACTTTCGATTCGCTGGAGCGGCGCTTCTCGGCGAAGGACTTTCGCGGCTGCCCGTTCGTGAACGCAGTGGCCGAGCTCGGCCCGGAGGACGAGGACCGCACCTTCAGAAACATCGCAATCGCCTTCAAGGAAAGCCGCCGGCTCTGGTTTCGCGACCTGCTGCGGCAGCTCGGCGTCACGGACGCCGAGGGACTTGCGACCCAGCTCACGTTGCTGGTCGACGGCTCGATCGCGCAGGATCTGGTGCGCGACGATCCGGCGATGGCGCGCGCGGCCAGGGAAGCCGCGCGCGTGTTGCTGGCAAATGCAGGCGTCAAGGTCGGCAGCCCCGCCCCCGCGGGCAAGAAACGCGCCGGATAAATCCGGTTGCGTGCCGAAGTCAGGTTTGGTTGTTAACACCGACCGCAGGCCACGGCATTCCCGATTGGATATTCCGTCCGGCGAGATTGACAGCGACCGCGCAAAGACCTGCTCCACAGAAGACCTGCGGCACAACAGGGAACGACCATGGAAGATCTGAAAGTAACGGCCACCGGGTATGATTTCGCGCCGGCGCGCGCGGCCATGCAGCGCTATATCGACAACGATCTCCTGTCCGGCATCTCCTGGACGGTTCTGGTCGGGCGCGACGTCGCTGACACGGGCTGCGTCGGATGGGCCGACAAGGAAGCGCAGATTCCGCTGCGCACCGATCACATCTTCCGCGTCTTCTCCAACACCAAGCTGATCACCTCCTGCGCAGCGCTGCTGCTGGTCGAGGAGGGCCGCTTCCGGCTCGACGATCCGATCGAGACCTTCATCCCGCAACTCAGAAACCGGAAGGTGCTGCGGCCGGGCGCGACGTCGATCGACGACACCGGGCCGGCACAGCGGTCGATCACCATTCGCCATCTGCTGAGTCACTCGGCCGGCCTCAGCTACGGCCTGTTCGATCCAGGGACACCGATCTTCAAGGCCTACAACGAGCGCAAGATCCTCAATCCGATGACGACGCTCGCCGACATGGTCGACGGTCTGTCCGATCTGCCGCTGGTGTTCCATCCCGGCTCGTCATGGGAATATTCGGTTGCGATCGACGTGGTCGCACGACTGGTCGAGGTGGTGAGCGGCCAGCCGTTCGACAAGTTCATCAAGGCGCGCATCCTCGATCCGCTCGGCATGGTCGACACCGGCTTCCATGTTCCGGAGAAGGACCACAACCGGCTCGTCGCCTATTACGCCGGCGCCGATCTGATGGATCCGATGAAGCCGGGCCTGACACGCACCGACAATGCTCCCTATCCGGGCGCTTATTTGCGGCCGGTGCCGCGCTTCAATGGCGGCGGCGGTCTCGTCTCGACGCTCCATGACATGGTCGCGCTGATCCGCAGCCTGCTGCCCGGCGGACCGACGCTGCTGAAGCCGGAGACGATCGCAGAGGCGATGACCAACCAGCTCACACCGGGCCAATGGATCCGCTTCGCGATGATGGGCGAGCAGCCCGGCAAGACCTACGGTCTCGCCGGCGGGTTGATCCTCAACCCCTCCCCGATCGATCATCCCGACGCCGCCGGCGAACTCTATTGGGGCGGCGTCGCAGGCACGCAGTGGTGGACTTCGCCCAAAACGGGCATCGCCGGCGTCATGATGGCGCAGCGCCAGATGGCGTTCGTCCATCCGTTCTCGTTCGAGTTCAAGCGGATGGCCTATGACGCGGTGAAGCGCGGCAGATAGTGCAACTGGGTAAGCCCGGATGGAACCAACGGGTCGCGCGAATGCGCGCCCGATGACAGGCTCCGCGAAATCCGGGTACCGCGCCACATGCACCGGCCTCCCGGATTACGCTTCGCTCCATCCGGGCTACGAGATGCGGCTAGGCTGCGGCCGACACCACGCGGTTGCGGCCGTCGTGCTTGGCGCGATAGAGCGCGGTGTCGGCGCGCTTGAGCACATCGGTGACCTGCTCGCCCTTGCGCTCCAGCGTGGTGAGACCGATCGAGATCGTGACGGTGATCCGCTTGCCGCCCTTGTCGACGGTGAAGGGCTCGCCGGCGATCGAGCGGCGCAGCCGTTCGGCGACCATGCCGGCGACATGCAGGTCGGTCTCGGGCATCACGATGACGAACTCTTCACCGCCATAGCGGCAGGCCAGATCGATGCCGCGGATCGACTTGCGGATACGGACGGCGAATTCGCGCAGCACGTCGTCGCCGGCATCGTGGCCGTAGGTGTCGTTGATCGCCTTGAAGTAGTCGATGTCGAGGATCATCAGCGCCAGCGGCTTGCCGCGGATCGAGGCCTGCTCCGCCAGCGTCGCGAGATGGCTTTCCATGTAGCGCCGGTTATTGAGACCGGTCAGCGCATCCGTGATCGCCATCTCGATCGAGTTCTGCACATTATCGCGCAGATGATCGGTGTAGCGGCGGCGGCGGATCTGGGTGCGCGCACGCGCCAACAGCTCGTTCTTGTCGACCGGACGCAGCAGGTAGTCGTTGACGCCGATCTCGAGCCCGCGCATCAGCCGCGTGTTGTTGTCGGCATCCGAGATGGCGAGGATCGGGACCTGGCGCGTGCGCTCCAGCGAGCGGGCCTGGCTGCACAGCCGCAGGCCATCGTAATTGTCGAGGCTCAGCGACACGATCAGCAGATCGTAATTGCCCTCGGCGGCGTGGAACAAGGCTTCCGACGGATTGATCTCGACGTCGACCGTGTGTTCGGCGGAGAGGATCGGCGCCAGCTTCTCGTAGGACGACGGCCGGTCGTCGACGAGGAGAATGCGGCCGCCGGTGCCCTTGTCGGCGATCGCGCTGCGCTCGGGCGCCTGCATGCCGATCTCGAGCGAGGTGATGGCGCGCATGCGCAGTTCGTCGGTCATCATCTTCAGCCGCGTCAGCGAGCGCACGCGCGCGATCAGCACGACGTCGGATACCGGTTTGGTCAGGAAGTCATCGGCGCCGGCTTCAAGGCCGCGCACGCGATCGGCCGGACTGTCGAGCGCGGTGACGATGACGACCGGAATGAAATGGGTCGCCGGATTCGACTTCAGCCGGCGGCAGACCTCGAAGCCGTCCATGTCGGGCATCATGACATCGAGCAGGATGATGTCGCATTCGGCGCGTGCGCAAATTTCCAGTGCCTCGGTCCCGTTGGAGGCAGTCAGTACATCGAAATATTCGGCTGACAGACGGGCTTCCAACAACTTGACGTTCGCCGGAACGTCATCGACCACGAGGATACGCGCGGACATTGCACCACAACTCCCCTATCCGATAAAGCGTCGGACAGTCTCAATAAATTTGCCGACCGAGATCGGCTTGGACAAATAGGCTTCGCAGCCGCCCTCGCGGATGCGTTCTTCGTCGCCCTTCATGGCGAAGGCGGTGACCGCGACCACCGGAATTGCGCGCAGATCGGGATCGTCCTTGATCCAGCGCGTCACCTCCAGGCCGGAAACCTGGGGTAGCTGGATGTCCATCAGGATGAGGTCGGGGCGCAGCTTGCGGACAAGGTCGAGCGCTTCGAAGCCATTGCTGGTGCCCGAAGTCTGATAGCCGTGCGCTTCCAACAGATCGCGAAAGAGCTTCATGTTGAGCTCATTGTCCTCCACGATCAGGACGGTTTTGGCCATCCCGTCCCTCCCAAACCCAGGAGACGGGCCCGGCTGCGGCACCTCACGCACCGCGCTCGGGGCGCGTCGAAAATGTGAATTCAAACTAGCGCCAGAATCGCTCTAACCCGTTAACCCGAACTCCAACTTCCACAGCGTGGTTTCCGTTGCTTGAACACACGCGGAAGACTCGGGCATGATGGGCCTCTCAATAGAGACCATAAGTTAACGGAAAGGCAAACCGGCGCGTTGAAAAAGCCTGTTCACAACCCCCGGGAAGTTGCTGAAATCGTTGCGATTCAGGCGCTCGGCTTTATTGCCGGCGATCAGGAGCGGCTGGGCCTGTTCCTGGCCGAAACCGGAATCGGTCCAGAGACGCTGCGGAACGCCGCGTCCGATCCTCAATTTCTTGCGAGCGTGCTCGATTTCGTGATGCGCGACGACGCCACCGTGACGGCGTTTGCCAAGGCCTCGGAACTGCACCCGACCAATATCGCCGCCGCCCGTCAGGCGCTGGGCGACCCGAAATGGGAGCGCGACGTGCCGTGACGACGGCAGCGGCAGCTTCCGACGGCCCCCTCAGTTTCTGCCGAGACTGCCTCGGCGACCTCGATATCAAGGTGAAGCGCTGCAGCCATTGCGGCTCGCCGCGGCTGGTGCGTCATCGCGCCCTGCCCGCGCTGGCGCTGGCCCACATCGACTGCGACGCGTTCTATGCCACCGTCGAGAAGCGCGACAATCCTGACATCGCCGATCGCCCGGTCATCATCGGCGGCGGCAAGCGCGGCGTGGTGTCCGCCGCCTGCTACATCGCCCGCACCTACGGCGTCCGCTCGGCGATGCCGATGTTCAAGGCGCTGGAACTCTGCCCGGACGCGACCGTGATCCCGCCGGACATGGCGAAGTATGTCCGGGTCGGACGCGAGGTGCGGCAGGCGATGCAGGCGCTGACGCCGCTGGTCGAGCCGCTGTCGATCGACGAAGCCTTCCTCGATCTCGCCGGCACGCAGCGCGTCCACGGCATGATCCCGGCCAAGGTGCTCGCCAAATTCGCCCGCGAGGTCGAGCGCGACATCGGCATCACGGTGTCGGTCGGCCTGTCCTGCAACAAGTTCCTCGCCAAGATCGCCTCCGACCTCGACAAGCCGAGGGGCTTTGCCGCGCTCGACCAGGACGAGGCGCGCGAGATGCTGGCCAGCAAACCGGTCGGGTTCATCTACGGCGTCGGCCCTGCGACCCAGGAAAAGCTGGTGCAGCGCGGCTTCCGCATCATCGCCGACCTGCAGCGCGCCGACGAGAACGAATTGATGAAACAGTTCGCGAGCGAAGGCCGCCGGCTGTGGCGGCTGGCACGCGGCATCGACGACCGGAGCGTGGTGGCCGATCGCGGCGCGAAGACAATCTCGAGCGAGACCACCTTCGAGACCGACATCCGCGACTTCGCAACGCTGGAAAGACTGCTCTGGAAACTGTCCGAGAAAGTCTCGGCGCGGCTGAAGACCAGCGAGCTCTCGGGCTGCACCATCACGCTGAAGCTGAAGACCGCGGACTTCCGCCAGCGCACCCGTTCGCAATCGATCCAGACGCCGACCCAGCTTGCGGCCAAGATCTTTGCGGTGTCGCGCGAGATGCTGGTGAAGGAAATCGACGGCACCGCCTTCCGCCTGATGGGCACCGGCGTCAGCGCGCTGCGCCCGGGCGTGCAGGCCAACGATTCCGACATGCTCGACCGCCGCTCGGCGCACGCCGAACGCGCGATGGACAATCTGCGCAAGAAATTCGGCAATGCCGCCGTGATCAGGGGCATTGCCTATGAGGGGCCGCAGAAGAGCGCGGAGGAGTAATCGGTCGTCATGGCCGGGCTTGACCCGGCCATCCATCAAAACAAGGACTCTTTGAAAGGCGATGGATGCGCGGGTCGCGCCCGCGCATGACGACTGCGCAGCCCGTCAATCCGTGACCGCCACCGCCTCGATCTCGATCAGCCATTCCGGCGCCGCGAGCGCGGTGACGCCGACCAGCGTGGAGGCCGGCGGCTCCATGCCCTCGAAGAATGCCGAGCGCGCCTTACCGATGATCGGGCGGAGCTCCGGCTTGTAGCCGACGACGAAGGTCGTGATCTTCACGATATTGGAATAGCTGGCCCCGGCGGCCTTCAGCGCCATGCCGAGGTTCTGCATCACCTGCGTCGTCTGCGCGGCGAGATCGCCGGCGCCGACCACGCGGCCCTCCTCGTCGACGGAGACCTGTCCCGAAATGTAGATCGTGCGCGCGCCGGAGGCGACGACGACGTGGGAGTAAGCCGGATTGTGATGCAGGCCGCTGGGGCGAAGGTGGTCGAGCTTGCTCATGAAGTGCCTCCCTGACACGTGCGTTTTGGGAAGCGTACTCGTGTCGGACGGCTACGGCCAGTGCGGTCTCGCGGGGAGCTTGCTCCGCCGTCGTCCCGGCGAAAGCCGGGACCCATAACCACCGAAGGTGATAGTTACGCGACCTTGGGGCCACAGCCTCCTTCAACAACTCAACCCTGCGGTTATGGTCCCGGGTCGCGCTTCGCTTGCCCGGGACGACGCTGGGTGGGTGGCGATAGCCAGCCCGTCACTTGCAGGGCTTGGAATCCCTGACGTCGAACTTGTCCAGCGCGCCCGAGATCACGAAATCGTTGTAGTCCAGTACCAGCGCGCGGGAGACGCCGTTCTCGTAAAGCTCGAACGACATCGCGTAAACCGGCGTCTGCTCGCCGTCCTTCGCGCGCGCGTCGCTGTCGTAATAGCTCACCGTCACCGGCCAGCGCGTCATGGCCTTCATCGCATTGCTCGCCGTCGACGGATCGGGCGATGACGGCGCGCGGTCGCCTGTGATCGGCCGGCCGATCACAGTCAGCGTGTTGTAGATCTTCTCGCCGTTGTCGGAGCCGTCATAGACGGTCTGCTCGAGGACAGATTTGCCGTCGCGGGCGGCAGCGATGATGTGCTGAATCTGCTCGGTCGGGAACACGATCTTGCCGTCGATATTGAACGTCTTCTTCACCGGCTGGGTCAGCTTCACGGTGATATGATCGCCGACCCGCTCAGCGATGCCGTCGACCGGCGACGATTCGCTGTCGTTCATCCGCGTGTCGATCTTGAAGCGGTAGCTTTTGCCCGACGCCTCCTCCCAGGACGTGGAGCGAAGATCGGACAGCGTCACCTTGCCCTCGCCGCTGTCGAGCTCGGACACCTGGCGGAATTCGGAGGTGTAGCCTTCGCAGGAGTTGCCGGAGAAATTGTAGAGGATGCGCCCGCGGGCATCGCTGACCGAGTTGGAGCCGCGCGATTTCACCAGGCTGAGGTCGTAGAGCGCCTGATGCGCGAGAAACGGCCCGCTGGCCGCCGCGACAGCGGACCCCTGAACCAGGCCGGATCCTGCGGCAACGGCGATCGCAAACACCAGGGCACGCGACGGAGTCCGAAACGGCAGGGTCATGTGGTTTCCTCAAGGAGGCAGGGATTCGCCACAATAGTGACGGTGGTATTGCGCCGCAACTGGGGCAAGTCTGACAAAATGGCAATGTACGCAGCGAAATTGCCGTCATTTTCGGCGGCTTACCGTGCGAATCCGCACCTCATGGCGGCACTATCCTCCCCTTACCGTCGCTTGCAACCGGCGGCACGATGCGCGAAACAATCGAAACAAACTTGGCCCTGACCGCGTTTCAGGCTTCGTGCAATCCAATTGGGGGACCAAAAAATGGCGGGTACCGTCGAACAAAAACTGGCGTCACAGGGCATCACACTTCCCGAGCCGACCTCCCCGGTCGCAAACTATGTTCCCTTCGTCCGCAGCGGAAACCTGCTGTTCGTGTCGGGCCAGGTCTGCTTCAACGCCGAGGGCAAGCTGATCGCCAAGGGCAAGCTCGGTGCCGGCGTCACGCTCGAACAGGGCGCCGCTGCCGCGCGCGGCTGCGCAATCAACCTGCTGGCCCAGATCAAGGCCGCGCTCGGCGACCTCGACAAGGTCGTGCGCGTGGTGCGGCTCGGCGGCTTCATCAATTCGGCGCCCGACTTCTTCGACGGGCCGAAGGTGCTGAACGGCGCCTCCGACCTGATGGTCGAGGCATTCGGCGACAAGGGCCGCCATGCCCGTACCACCGTCGGCGTCGCCTCGCTGCCCGCGGACGCCGCGGTCGAAGTCGAAGGCGTGTTCGAAGTCGCCTGATCGATGCGCGCTCCTGATTGGCTGACGAAACGGCCGGTCGCCCATCGCGGCCTGCACGATGCCGCACGCGGCATCATCGAGAACATGCCGGCCGCGGCCACCGCCGCGGTCGCCGGCAACTTCGCCATCGAGTGCGATATCCAGCTCACCGCCGACGGCGAGGCCATGGTGCATCACGACGATGCGCTCGGCCGTCTCACCGAGGCGGCGGGCCTGCTGGCGACCAAGACCGCGGCCGAGCTGAAGGCCGTCAAGTTCACGGACACCGCCGAGCAGATGATGACACTCGGCGATCTCTGCGCGCTGGTCGCCGGCCGCGTTCCGCTGGTGGTCGAGGTGAAGAGCCATTTCGACGGCGACCGCAAGCTGGTGCGGCGGATGGCCGAGGTGCTGGCGTCCTATTCCGGCCCGGTGGTCGGCATGTCCTTCGATCCCGACCAGGTGCTGGCGCTGCGCGAGATCATGCCGAACCTGCCGCGCGGCATCACCGCCCAGCGCACCTATGACGACGGCCATTGGGACAAGCTGACGCCGGCGCAGCGCGACAGCATGCTGTACCTGCGGCACGGCTTTACGACCGAGCCGCATTTCGTCGCCTATTGGGTTAACCAGCTGCCAGCGCCGGAGCCGTGGATCGCCCGCAACGTGTTCGGCTGTCCGCTGCTGGCCTGGACCGTGCGGACGGTGGAACAGCGTGAGCGCGCGGCGCGCTACGCCGACCAGATGATCTTCGAGGGGTTCGTGCCGGGAACCTGACATGTCCCAGACATGCCCCTTGCAGTCTTGAACTCGCCGCTGCAACGCACGATGTTGGCGAGGGTTGGTCGTCATCGGCGATGGCGGAATGCGGGGCATGATCCGGAAGTTGAGCCAGCTGTTCCGGAAAGATCATGCTCAAACGAGGCACCGGTCTTCATTCTCGATGGCGTCTTCTGAAATCACCCTAGAGGCTGTAGCTGACATCGGCGGCATTCCGTCCGCCGAATGGGACGCTTGCGCCAATCCCAAGGCGGACGCGGACAGCATCCATCACCTCGACACGCTGGCCTCGCCCGGTTCTGCAAACAATTGCCAGGTCGCCGCAAGTTCGAGCTATAACCCATTCGTTTCCCACGCCTTTTTTGCTGCCGCCGAAGCCTCCAACTCGGCCTGCCCGCGGACCGGCTGGGGTCCGCGGCATCTGATCGCAAAGCTTGATGGCCGGATCGTCGGCGTCGTGCCCTGCTATCTGAAATCGCACTCGCAGGGCGAATACGTGTTCGATCGCGGCTGGGCCGAGGCCTATCACCGTGCCGGCGGCAGCTATTACCCGAAGCTTCAGGTGTCCGTCCCCTTCACGCCCGCGACCGGGCCGCGGCTGTTGATCCGCGACGGCGTCGACCGCGAGGTGATCGGCTCGGCGCTGGCACGAGGCCTCCGGGCACTCTGCAACGCCACCGAGGCCTCCTCCGTGCATGTGACGTTCGCCCGCGAGGACGAGGCCAGGTTCCTTGGCGCACACGGTTTCCTGCAGCGGACCGACCAGCAGTTCCACTGGCGCAATGAGGGTTACAAGACCTTCGACGATTTTCTCGGCTCGCTGAACTCGCGTCACCGCAAGGGCATCAAGCGCGAGCGCCGCGAGGCGGTTGGCGCCGGGATCACCATCCACTGGCTCACCGGCTCGGACATCACCGAGGACGCCTGGGATGCGTTCTTCGAGTTCTATATGGAGACCGGCTCGCGCAAATGGGGCCGGCCGTATCTGACCCGAGAATTCTTCTCGCTGATCGGCGAGACGATGAGCCGGGACGTGCTGCTGGTGATGGCCAAGCGCAACGGCCGCTGGATCGCCGGTGCGATCAACTTCATCGGCTCGGACACGCTGTTCGGCCGCAACTGGGGCGCGATCGAGCACCACCCGTTCCTGCATTTCGAGGTCTGCTACTACCAGGCGATCGATTTCGCGGTTCAACGCGGGCTCAAGGTGGTCGAGGCCGGCGCGCAGGGCGAGCACAAGCTGGCGCGCGGCTACCTGCCGCAGACAACCTATTCGGCGCATTTCATCGCCGACCCCGGACTGCGCCGGGCGATCGCCGATTACCTCAAGCGCGAGCGCGACTATGTCGCCGAGGTCGGCCGCGAGCTCACCGAGGCCGGCCCGTTCCGCAAGACGGTCGACGACGACGCTTGACGTCTCCGCCGCCACCTAGGCAATAAAGCAGCATCATCGAGGAGCCGCCGCCATGCCCGCCGCCTACGACAACAACAACATTTTCGCGAAGATCCTGCGCGGCGAGCTGCCCTGCTACAAGGTCTATGAGGACGAGCACGTGTTCGCGTTCCTCGACATCATGCCGCGCTCGCCGGGGCATACGCTCGTCATTCCGAAGGCCCCTGCCCGCAACATCCTCGACATCAAGCCCGACGACTACGCCCATGTCGCGCGCGCCTCGCACAAGATCGCGGCCGCTGCGATGAAGGCGTTCGAAGCCGACGGCATCACGGTGCAGCAATTCAACGAGCCAGCCGGTGGGCAGGTCGTATTCCATCTCCACATGCACGTCATGCCGCGCAAGGACGGCGTCGCGCTGCTGCCGCCCGCGAGCTACAAGGAAGACGGCAAGGTGCTGGAGGCGAGCGCGACGAAGCTGATCGCAGCGTTGAAGTAACGCCGTAGGCGCCGCTGCGTAGCCCGGATGGAGCCTAGCGCAATCCGGGAATCTTGCAGCCGATGTAAGACCGCCCCGGATTTCGCTTCGGTGCATCCGGGCTACGGCATCGACGGATCTCACTCCGTCTCAAAGTCCCCAGCCTGCGGCGGGGCCAGTGGGGTGAACTCGCAGCGGTCGGGCTTGACGTCGATCAGCGGCGTCTCGTCGAGGCAGTCGAGGCCGCGCACCAGGATGACGTTGCCCTCGACGCCGACCAGCTTGACGATCGAGGTGCCGATCGGGTTGGGGCGCACCGGCGAGCGCAGCGAGAAGGTGCCGCGGGTGTTGCCGTTGTTCTTCGGGCTCTGCAGCACGATGTCGCGGCGCGACTGGTGCAACCAGTACAGCACCTCGAGATTTGAATAGAAATCGACACCCTTGATCGCGGCGACCCAGGGCTCGAAAATTTCGAGCCGGCACACCGGGCCGTCATGCCGCCCCTGCCGCGGCGTCGCCAGTCGCGAGGTCCAGGGCGTGCGGATGCGGCCGATGAAGACGAGCGCGGCATCGCGCGCCGTCGGCATGTCGACGGCGACCTCGCCCTGGCGCAGTTCCATTTCACGTACCATGTGTCAATCCAGCGATATGTTCAACGCCTTGACCACGCCCGCCCATCGCGCGCGATCGGTATTCACGAACTTGTCGATCTCGGCCAGGCTCTTCGCGCGCAGCGGCGGGAAACCGATCTTGAGCAGCGAAGCGCGGAACGCCTCATCGTTCAAGGCCCGGTCGAGGCTTGCCTTGATCTTGTCGGCGATGTCGTCGGGCACCTTCGACGGCGCTGCGATACCATACCAGACGCTGACCGCATAATCGGGATAACCGCTCTCGGCGATCGTCGGCAGATCGGGCAGATCGGTAATGCGCTCGGTCGAGCTGACGCCGAGCGCACGCAGCATGCCTGATTTGACCGGCGGCAGCGCGGTGCCGAGCGTGTCGAACATCAGCTGGATGTTGCCGGACAAAAGATCGGTCAGCGCCGGCCCCGCGCCCTTGTAGGGCACGTGGGCCATCTCGACGCCAGCCATCTGCTTGAACATCTCGCCGGCGAGATGAACCGTGCCGCCGGTGCCCGCCGATCCGAAATTGAGTTTTCCGGGATTCTTCTTGGCGTAGGCGACGAACTCCGCGATCGTCTTTGCCGGCACGGAGGGATGCACCTCCATGATCATCGGCGCGTCCGTGATGACGGACAGCAGGCGAAAATCCCTGGTCGGATCGTAGGGCAGCTTCTTGTAGAGCAGCGGATTGAGCACGAAGATAGAGGCGGCCGTCACGAACAGCGTGTAGCCGTCGGGATCGGAGCGCGCCACGGCCTCGGCGCCGATCGCGCCCTGCGCGCCGGCCTTGTTCTCGACCACGACCACCTGCTTGAGATCGCGCCCGAGATATTCACCGACGATGCGGCCGAGCACGTCGGTCGGCCCGCCCGCGGCATAGGGCACCACGAGCTTGATCGGCCGCGTTGGATAATCCGCGGTACGCGCCGGCAGCGTCGCCGCCAGCAACGCCGTCAGAGCAACAATGAATAGCGATGATGCGCGCCGCTGCATGCCGTTTCCCCGTTGTCTTGTTCTTGGGAAGCGAGAGTAGCGGATAATGCGGACGCCGCAATCAGCCGAGCCAGTATTTGCCCGCGATCATGACGATCTCGCCCGCGATCACGCCGGCGAAGATCGATTTCCTCGCCAGCATGAACACGACAAAGCCCGCGGCGACGGCGCCGTAACGCAGCCAGTCCGGCACGCTGGCGAGCGCGCCCGGCGGCTGCACCACGATCTGCGCGATGATTCCGGCGAGGATCGCGGTGGCGACCGCCCTCACCCAGACCAAGAGTTCGGAGTTCTCGTCGATGCCGCCGCCGAACCACAGGCCGAGCATGCGCCAGATCTGGTTGGGGATGACGCCCGCGACGAACAGGATCGCCAGCGCGTGCCAGTCGCCGATGAAACCGCTCATGCGCGCGCCCCGACGATGCCCGCCCTCGCCCGGTGCACGCCGTAGGCGATGGTGCCCGCGACGACCCCGCTGACCAGGATGTCGACGCCGCTGTTCAGCATCGCCGCCAGCGGAAACAGCAACAGGCCGAGCACCAGCGCGATGACGTCGGCGAGCTCGCGGCAGTTGCGCGCCGTGGAGAACAGGAAGGCGAGCGGCGTCAGCATCAGCATGCCGGCGGCGAACAGCGGCGTGAGGTTGGCGGCGAGCATGTAGCCGATCGTGTTGGCGATCAGGCAGACGGTGACCAGCCCGCAGCCAAGCCCGTGGATGAAGGCGATCCGCCGGTTGCGCGGCACCTGCGGCAGGAAGCGGAAGCACTCGACCCACAGCGTGACGGCGGTGAGATGCGCCACGAGGATCAGATGCCGCCGCTTGGTCTGTTCGGTGCGCGTCATCGGCAACACCGACACCACCATCGGAAAGAGGCGGATCGCGCTGACCGTGACCGCGATCGCCGATTGCAGCACGGTGGCGCCGGAGCCGAGTGTCGTGATCACGATGATCTGCGCAGGGCCAGCCCATACGAACGCCGTGCTCGCCAGCGTCCAACCCAGCGAGAAGCCGCTATCATACGCCAGCGCGCCGATGCCGAGATAGGTCGCAAACAGCACCAGGGTCAGCACGGTCGCGCCGATCGACCGCGCGCCCCACAGGAAGGCGCGGAATGAGGTGTGCCATTGCGGAGAATCGAGGGGAGGAAGCGCCACGGGGAACCGGATGGTTTGCAATCGCGGCGGATTAGGGCGCGGACAACGCAGGGTCAAGCAAGAGACGGCACAGGTCCGGTATGCGCCTTGGTAGCCCGGATGAAGCGCCAGCTAAATCCGGGGCCGCTCTTGCGACCGGCGAGAGCTGTCCCGGATTGCGCTTCGCTTCATCCGGGCTACGGATCCACGCAATCACGCCCTGTTCTTTAGAACAAAACACGCCCCGCCCGCCTTGCGGATGCGGTTGCACAGGCCGTCTGCCTCGGGGCGCGTGTCGGCGCCGATGCGCACCTGGTAGAAGGTCGCGCTGCCGCGGGTGCGTAGCCGCGAAGAAAGCAGGCTCGGATCCTGATCGCCGATCACGTTGGCAAGGCGCTTGATGGCGCGGGCATACATCGCCAGCGCCTTGTCGCGGCTGAAGCCGGCGGCGAGCTGGACGCCCCAGACCTTGGCCGCCGACAGCGTGACGTGCTGCTCGAGCCCTGCGACGAACGGGTTGGGCGCGCGTTTGAGCAACGCCATCAGTTCGCGGCAGCTCCTGGTCGGCGCGCGCTGTGGCATCTTGCCGTTGCGCCCGGCGGCTGCCCAGTCGTCGACGCTGGAGCCGGTGATCGCGGAGACGTAATTGCGCGTCTCCTGCGGCATGTATCCGGAGCCGGCGAGCCAGTCCTGGATCCGGCGCGGGCCGGCATTGTAGGCGGCCGCCGCGAGGCCGAGATTGCCGAACTGGTTGCGCAGCTCGCTGAGGAATTCGGCCGACTTCGGCAGCGCCTGCACCGGATTGAACGGATCGAGCAGCCCGCGCTCGTTTGCCGTGCCCGGCATGAACTGCGCGATGCCCTGCGCGCGCTGGCCGTTGCGGGTCATCGGACCAACCGCATCGGCCTGGAAGCGGCTCTCCTGCCAGATCACGCGCGCGAAGAATTCGAGCGGCAGATCGTTGGCCCGCGCCGCCGACTCGATCATCAGGCACATCGCCTCGCGGGTGTCGCTCTCGCGCGCGTCATCCGCGGGCTTGTCGTCGGCCGCCGCCGCGGGCTTCTCGGCTGGCGCCGCGGGCGTATCCGCCGGGGGCGCGGCAGGTTTCTCGGCCGATGGTGCGGCCTGCTCTCCCGGCGATGGCGCAGGCGGCTCCGCCGGGACCGCCGCGGGCTTCTCAGCGGGCTTGTCCGGGGGCGGCGCTGCCGGCTGCTCGGCGCCTGGCGGCGGCGCCGGGGCCGCGGCCGGTGCGTCCTCCGCGCCGACCCGGGCCGGCGGCACCAGCAGCACAAGCATGACCAATGCGGCGCAACGACCGGTTCGCATGGCAATTCTGTTCCCGTGCGGGCGCGGCTTGACACCGCAAGCTCGTGGTCTAGCTATGGACTGAAATGATGGCGCGCAAAAGGGAGCGCAAAATGGCCGCAGCATCCGACGATCAACTCGGCTTTGCCCCCGATGACGACGCCCCGATCGGCTATATGAAGCGGACCCGCGATTATTACGCGGCGATCGGCTACACCACCCCTTACCGGTGGGCGCATTACACCTTCGCCCCGTTCCAGCCCCTGAAGAAGCCGCTGAACCAGTCCCGGGTCGCCATCATCACGACCGCGGCGCCGTTCGATCCGGCCCGGGGCGACCAGGGTCCCGGTGCGAAATACAATGGCGGCGCAAAATTCTATTCGGTCTATGACGGCGACACATCAAAGCTGCACGATCTGCGGATTTCGCACATCGCCTATGACCGCACCCACACCATGGCGACCGACGGCGGCACCTGGTTCCCGATGGCGCAGCTGAAGCGCCTCGCCGCCACCGGCACGATCGGCGAAGTCGCGCCGCGCTTCTTCGGCGCCCCGACCAACCGCAGCCACCGCGTCACCATCGAGACCGACGCGCCCGAAATCCTCAAGCGCTGCCGTGACGACAAGGTCGACGCCGCGGTGCTGGTGCCGAACTGCCCGGTCTGCCACCAGACCGTCAGCCTGGTGGCGCGGCATCTCGAGGCCAACGGCATCTCCACCGTGGTGATGGGCTGCGCCAAGGATATCGTCGAGCATGCCGCCGTGCCGCGCTTCCTGTTCTCCGACTTCCCGCTCGGCAATTCCGCGGGCAAGCCGCACGACGTCGCCTCGCAGGCGTTCACGCTGGAGCTGGCGTTGCGCGTGCTTGAGCAGGCGCCCGGTCCGCAGACCGCCGTGCAGTCGCCGCTGCGCTGGAGCGAGGATGCTTCCTGGAAGCGCGACTACAGCAACGCAGACACGCTCAGCGCCGAGGAGCTGGCCCGCCTGCGCCGCGAGTTCGACGCGCAGAAGGAAGTCGCCAAAGGGCTGCGCGAGCGCGTCGCGTAAGACTCGGCGTTAGACACGAGCATTTTGCCAACTCAAGGTGTCGTCGCTCGGGCGACCTGTACGGCGGTGAGCATGCCGGTCCGTTCATGGCAGCCGAGATATTCGAAGAACTGCTCGTCGGCGCCTGCCACCGTGACCTCGTGATACAGCCTGAGCTTGGCGTTCGGCCCCAAAGTCGAGAGATACTTCATCGCCGCGCCAAAAATCCTGACATGGGTCGGGTGCGATTCCGCCCAGCGCTCGAGTGCCGCAAGGCTCTTCCACCAGCTCTGGCCGTAGGATTTTTCGGTCGGCCTGCCCTCCGCATCGACGACGCGCATATAGCGGTTGGCATAGCAGCCGATCGGCACACCGTCGTCGCGCAGGAAATCCATGCCCTCGCGCAGCACCGGCTCGACATCGTCGAGATACATCTTGCGTTCCGATGCCTCGGTGTCGCTCCAGTCCTGTCCGGAGCGGATCAGGCAGAGATTGTCATGCGCGACCACACGGATACGTGCGCCGTCGCGGATCACGCGCGGCTCGCCGCCCGGCGTCATCGCGTCGGTCTGCGACAGCGGGATACGGTCGCGCATACCGCCCCAATAGGCGTGCTCCTGCACCTCTCCGCTCATGCCGTCGGCAAGCACCGCGACGCCCTCCGGACGGCCGAGCGACGAGAACAGCGTCTCGTAGCGCGCAACATGCGGCCGCAGCACCTCGATGAAGCGGCCGACGCCCTCAGTGGCGCCGCCACCGGTCCAGGCCTCGCGCGCACCGTCGAACCAGGCGTCGAAACGCCCGGCATCGTCCCAATAGGCGACCGAGACGACGTTGGTGTAGCCGGCCTGGTCGACATATTGCGCACGGTCCCAATGAGTCGGACCGTTTTCTCTGGCGAAGCGCGTTGCGATCTGCGCCAGCGCGTCGGTCGCCGCCGCGCTCCGCTCACCGCGATATTGCACGCCGAAATAGGCCATGATCACGCACGTGACCGCGGGCTTGTGGCGCGCGACGAAGGACGGATAAGGCGGCGCGTAGTCGTCGGGCACACGCCGATGACGCGATCGGGCTGTCTGCAGATGAGATGGAATGGCGGATTCCATGGCAGTCGCCTCCAGTTGGATGTCGTGCTTTCAGCTCGCGGCCGCGTCGATCTCCTCAAGGCTGTCGAGCGGCAGCGCGAAATGCTCGACGCGCTTCGAGGGCTTCCTGTTCAGCAGCAGACGCGTGACATCGGGGCGCGAATAGTGCCCGGCCGGATCGGCGGCGTTCTTGGCGATCCCGATCGCGCCGAGATCGATATCGGCGAGCAGCAGGCCCTCCTGATCGGGCGGCAGCTTCTCGGCGATCGAGCTGCCGTCCGGCCCGTAGATCGCAGCGTGTCCGCCGCCGACATGCAGCAGCGCGTGCTTGTCGTCGCGGTCGCACATCTCGTCGACCATCGCCTGCGAGACCGTGGCGCAGGGCGCCAGCACGAAGCACGAGCCCTCGACCGCATAGACCCGCGAGGCCGCGTTGTTGACCTCCCAGCCGAGCGCCGGCGCGAACGGATCATACAGTGAGAAGCTCGGCCAGGCCGCGACATGGACCTGCTCGTTCTGGGCGTACATCGCGTATTTCGACAGCGGCTGCAGATGCTCCCAGCAGCACAGCGCGCCGAGCCGGCCGATGCCGGGACGATCATGCACCGCAAGGTCGCTGCCGTCGCCCTCGCCATAGACGGTGCGCTCGGCATGGGTCGGCCGCAGCTTGCGCCGCTTCGCGATGGTCTCGCCGTCGGGCCCGATCAACCATTGCGCGAGATAGAGGCTGCCGCCGTCGCGCTCGGACAGGCCGAGCACCGCGGTCATGCCGGCCTTCTTGACCGCGAGCCGCAGCTTCTCGGCCTGCGGGCTGTCGTAGCTCAGCGAGTTGTCGAAATAGCGCTGCACGAAGCCGCGTCCGATCGCCCAGGCCGGCGAGTCCAGCCAGATGTACCAGGGATAGCCGGGGATGAACGCCTCGGGGAATGCGATCAGCTTCGCCCCTTTGGCGGCGGCCTCCTCGATCAGCGCGACCGACTTGGCGATGGACGCGTCGAGGTCGAGCCAGGCAGGTGCGGCCTGCACCACCGCAACGCGGTATTTCGGATGTTCGATGCCCATGATGTCCTCCTCGCGGCCGACGCCTCCGGCCGGTTCGTGCTTGATCGGCCATGGCGGCCTCTGACATCATGCTGCCCCGGGACCGGGCACCCCGTTCGACCAGGACGGAAGGAAAATTCGACTGCGGAGGAGATTCCCCGGCCGTCCCCGGTATGAAGCTTGCTTTGTTTGCGTGGCCAGCGTTTGCACTCGTGAAGGGAGGAAATCATGCCGGCCCTGTTCACCACGGAAGACGCGCCCACCCATCGGCGCCTTGCGCTCTGGCAGGACATCGTCTGCGACGTGTTCGTGCAGCTCGACTGCAAGTCCGATCTCGGCACCGCCTTCCACGGCGCCATCACCAGCACGCAGCTGGGCGCGGTGAAATGCTCCGTTGTCTCGTCGAGCCAGCAACGGGTGCTGCGCACGCCGTCGCGGATCGCACGCGCCAGCGAGGATTTTGTTCTGTTCGCGCTCGGCCGGAGCGGCACTGGCAGCGTGCTGCAGGACGGCCGCGAGACCGTGATCCGGCCCGGCGAGTTCGCATTCTACGACACCACCCGGCCTTATGAGCTGCGCTTCAACGCCGACTTCACGCAGACCATCTTCCAGGTGCCGCGCGCCATGCTGCACCGGCGCTTCGCCGGCACCCAGGGCTTAACTGCGACCACGTTCACATCGGATCGTCCCGTGCAGCGGCTCGCCTGGCAGTTCATCGCGGGGCTCTCCGAGATCGCCGACAAGCTCGATCCTGACAACGCGATCCGCCTCGCCGACCAGGCCGCCGACCTGCTCGCGATGGCGATGAGCGAGCGGCTCGGCGGCGCCGCGCTGCCGGCCTCGACCCACCGCTCCGCGCTGCTCTACCGGCTGAAGGCGCATGTGCTCGCGCATCTGCCGAACCCCGAGCTCAACCTCACCGAGACGGCCGCCGCGCTCGGCATCTCGCCGCGCTACGTCAACAGCCTGCTGGCCGACGAGGACACCTCGTTCCAGCGCTTCGTGCTGGCGCAGCGGCTGGAGCGCTGCAAGCGCGACCTCGCCTCGCCGGCGCACGCGCATCGTCACATCGGCGAGATCGCATTCGCCTGGGGCTTTAACGATCTCTCGCATTTCGGCCGCGTGTTCCGCGACCATTATGGCCTGTCGCCGCGCGACTGGCGGCAAAGCCGGCTGCCGAACTAAAGCTTTTCGAGGGAGGCCAAGGGTCTCTTGCGGCGCAAAATAGCCGGGAATCCACGCCCTCACGGGAGCAAATATTTACACTAACTGCAACCGGTTCCCCGGCGCCCTTCTTTTCGCTGGTGCCGACCGGTACAGTCGTGCCGTTCATTTGGAGGATTTCCCCATGCAGGACCGGCGCCAGAGCGTACGCGAGAAGGTGTTCTATGGTGCGGTTGCGGAGATCAATGAACGCGGCTCGACGATGGATTGCGTCGTCCGCAACATCAGTGAAGGCGGTGCCTGCGTTGAATTTAGCGATGCCGCACACTTGCCCGAAGAGATGAATCTCAGCGTCGCACGCAAGGGCCGCTCGTTCCTGGCCCGCCTGATCTGGCGCCAGGCCAACAAGGTCGGCCTCGCCTTCCGGATCATGACTTCCGACACGCCGGTCAGCGATCTCGACGAGCGGGTCCGCCGTAGCGAGATCAAGAAGCGGCAGCTGCAGCGGCGCATCAATGAATTGCTCGGCCAGGGCTGAGCCATCTCGGCTCGGAGCCCTCGTTCCCGTCGCGGCCGGCATCCGGCATTCGGGGTTGCAAAGGCCGGGCTAATCCAGCATGCGGTAATCCCCGCAACGCCGGAACCGAGAGCCACTCCACCACATGTCGTCCGCGATCATCGAGCATCCCGACGGGCTGCCGCAACCGCAGCGCAATTGGGCCATTCTCACGATCGCGCTCGGCCTCGTGATGGCCGTCGTCGACGGCTCGATCGCCAACGTTGCGCTGCCGACCATTGCCCGCGATCTGAACGCCAGCCCGGCGTTCTCGATCTGGATCGTCAACGGCTATCAATTGGCGATCACGATCTCGCTGCTGCCGCTGGCCTCGCTCGGCGAAATCATCGGCTATCGCCGCGTCTATCTGGCTGGGCTGTTGCTTTTCACGCTGGCATCACTGTTCTGCGCGCTGTCGCACACGCTGCCGCTGCTGACGGTCGCCCGCATCCTGCAGGGGTTTGGCGCTGCCGGAATCCTCAGCGTCAACACCGCGCTGGTCCGCTTCATCTACCCGCATTCGCTGCTCGGCCGCGGCATCGGCGTCAACGCGCTGGTGGTCGCGATCTCGGCTGCGGTCGGCCCGACCATCGCCTCGTTCATCCTGGCGGTCGGGACCTGGCCGTATCTGTTCGCCATCGATGTCCCGCTCGGCATTGTCACGCTGGCGCTGGGTTGGCGCTTCCTGCCGCACACGAGGCCTGCGGTTCACGCCTTCGACTGGCAGAGCGCCGCGCTGAGCGCCATTGCGTTCGGGTTCGGCATCAGCGCGATCGACAGCGCCGGCCATGGCGGGTCGCTGTATCTCTGTGCATTGGAGTTCGCTGTCGCCGCGGTCGCCTCGCATTTGCTGTACCGGCGGCAGCAGCATCTGCCCTCGCCGCTGCTGCCCGTCGACCTGTTGCGGATTCCGATCTTCGCGCTCTCGATCGGCACCTCGATTGCCTTGTTCTGCGGCCAGATGCTGGCTTTTGTCGCGATGCCGTTCTATCTGGAAAACCATTTCGGATATTCGGCGGTGCAGATCGGCCTGTTGATCACGCCGTGGCCGATCGCGGTCGCGTTCGCGGCCCCGCTCGCGGGCTGGCTGGTGGAACGCTATCCGGCCGGCCTGCTCGGCGGCATCGGCCTGCTGCTGTTCGCGACGGGATTGGGCACGCTGGCCCTGATGCCGGCCAACGCGACGCCGATCGACGTGATCTGGCGCATGGCGCTCGCCGGCGCCGGCTTCGGCCTGTTCCAGACCCCAAACAACCGCACCATGATCGCCGCCGCTCCGCGCGAGCGCTCGGGCGGCGCCAGCGGCATGCTAGGGACCGCGCGCCTGCTCGGACAGACCATCGGCGCCGCTCTGGTGGCGCTGCTGCTGGCGCGCTATCCGGCTGACGGCACCCGGATCTCGCTGATGGTCGGCGTCGGCTTTGCCGTCGTGGGGGCTGTACTCAGCACGCTCCGGCTGTCCACCGCCGGCAGCCGCGGCGCCGACCGGGTGCGGGTCCAGGAGGGCCAGCGGCTGAAGGGCGAGTGACGGCGCGGAGACGCGCCTACCACCGCCAGAAACAAAAAGGCCGGCTGTTCAGCCGGCCTTTTCGTTTGGTTGTTCGCTCGCGCCTCAGACCTTGACCATCGGGCCCTTTGAGGCCGGCCCCTTGGTGCCGCCTCCGCCACCGTTGGGACCACCCTTCGGCGGCTTGCGCTTGCGCGGCGGCAGGTTCTCGGGCTTCGGCGTGACCGGGCCCTCGACATATTCGAAGCCGATCTTGTCCTTGGCGGTCGCCTCGTCCTTGACCAGGATGACGCGGACGTGTCCGCCGCCCTTGAGCTGGCCGAACAGCACCTCATCCGCGAGCGGCTTCTTGATGTGTTCCTGGATGATGCGCGCCATCGGACGTGCGCCCATCTGCTCGTCATAGCCGTGCTCGATCAGCCAGGCCTTTGCAGGCTCGGACAGCTCGATCGTGACGTCGCGGTCGGCGAGTTGCGCCTCGAGCTGCAGCACGAACTTCTCGACCACCATGCCGATCACCTCGGCATTGAGGTGCGCGAAGGAGACGATCGCATCCAGCCGGTTGCGGAACTCCGGCGCGAACTGGCGATTGATCGCCTCGTGATCGTCGCCTTCCCGCTTCGAGCGAGTGAAGCCGAAGGCCTGCCGCGCAAGATCGGCCGCTCCGGCATTCGTGGTCATGATCAGGATCACGTTGCGGAAGTTGACCTGCTTGCCGTTGTGGTCGGTGAGCCGGCCATGATCCATGATCTGCAGCAGCACGTTGTAGAGATCCGGGTGCGCCTTCTCGATTTCGTCGAGCAGCACGACACAATGCGGATGCTGGTCCACGCCATCGGTGAGCAAACCGCCCTGGTCGAAGCCGACATAGCCGGGAGGTGCGCCGATCAGGCGCGACACGGTGTGCCGCTCCATGTATTCGGACATGTCGAAGCGCAGCAGCTCGACACCGAGCGACGCCGCGAGTTGCTTGGCCACCTCGGTCTTGCCGACGCCGGTCGGACCCGAGAACAAATAGCTGCCGATCGGCTTCTCCGGCTCGCGCAGGCCGGCTCGCGCCAGCTTGATCGACGCCGCCAGCGACTCGATCGCCTTGTCCTGGCCGAACACCGTGCGCTTCAGGGTCTGCTCGAGATGCTTCAGCACCTCGGCATCGTCCTTCGACACGCTCTTCGGTGGAATCCGCGCCATGGTCGCGATCGTGGTCTCGATCTCCTTGATGCCGATCGTCTTCTTGCGCTTGCTCTCGGCGACCAGCATTTGCGCCGCGCCGGACTCGTCGATCACGTCGATTGCCTTGTCGGGCAGCTTGCGGTCGTGGATGTAGCGCGACGACAGCTGCACCGCCGCCTCGATCGCCTCATTGGTGTATTTCAGCCGATGGTAATCCTCGAAATAGGGCTTCAGGCCCTTGAGGATCGCGATTGCGTCTTCCACCGTCGGCTCGTTGACGTCGATCTTCTGGAAGCGCCGCACCAGCGCGCGGTCCTTCTCGAAGTGCTGACGGTATTCCTTGTAGGTGGTCGAGCCCATGCAGCGGATCGTGCCCGAAGCCAGCGCCGGCTTCAGCAGATTGGACGCATCCATCGCGCCGCCGGAGGTGGCGCCGGCGCCGATCACGGTGTGGATCTCATCGATGAACAGGATGGCGTTCGGATGTGCCTCCAGCTCCTTCAGGACCTGCTTGAGCCGCTCCTCGAAATCACCGCGATAGCGGGTGCCCGCAAGCAGCGTGCCCATGTCGAGCGAGAACACGGTCGCGGCCGCCAGCACTTCCGGCACATCGCTGTCGACGATGCGCTTGGCGAGGCCTTCGGCGATCGCGGTCTTGCCGACGCCGGCTTCGCCGACGAACAGCGGGTTGTTCTTCTGGCGGCGGCACAGCACCTGGATCGCACGGTTGATCTCGGCATTGCGGCCGATCACCGGATCGATCTTGCCGTCGCGCGCCTTCTTGTTGAGGTTGACGCAATAGGTCTCGAGCGCCTCGCCCTTCTTCTTGGCGTCCTCGTTGCCCTTGGTCTCGGTTTCCTCGTCGACGCCGCGCACCGGCCGCGCCTCGGACACGCCGGGCCGCTTTGCGATGCCGTGGCTGATGTAGTTGACGGCGTCGTAGCGCGTCATGTCCTGCTCCTGCAGGAAGTACGCGGCATGACTCTCGCGCTCGGCGAAGATCGCGATCAGGACGTTGGCGCCGGTCACTTCCTCGCGACCGGACGACTGGACGTGAATCACCGCGCGCTGGATCACGCGCTGGAACCCGGCGGTCGGCTTCGCGTCATCGGCGCCGTCAGTCACCAGGTTTTCGAATTCGGTCTCGAGATAATTAACGAGGCTGGTCCTCAGCTTGTCGAGATCGACGCTGCAGGCCCGCATCACAGCCGCCGCATCCGAGTCATCGATCAGCGACAGCAGCAGATGTTCGAGCGTCGCGTATTGATGGTGGCGCTCGTTTGCGATCGCCAATGCACGGTGCAGCGACTGTTCAAGGCTTTGGGAAAAAGTTGGCATTCGCGTCCTCTATGGCCCCCTGCCATCATGATCGCCATTACCGGGTCAGGCAATAACAACCTTCGTGATCGCCTTTGATATAGTTACGACGGATCGTGGCGAAAGACCGGTCCCGCGATGATGGTTTTCTTCTAAATTCGGGGCATCGGGGCGTCGCACGGCGACGCCCGTGATCGTACGGAACGCGGTTCACCACCATCAAAAATCGCGATGCAAGACCCGTTCCGCGTCCCGCGGCGGGTCAGTCGTTCCAGCGACCTATTTCTTTTCCATCACGCACTGCAGTGGATGCTGGTGCTTGCGCGCGAAGTCCATGACTTGCGTCACCTTGGTCTCGGCGATCTCGTAGGTAAAAACGCCGCACTCGCCGATCCCGTGGTGGTGAACGTGCAGCATGATCTTGGTTGCCGCCTCGGCGTCCTTGTTGAAGAATCGTTCCAGCACGTGAACGACGAACTCCATCGGCGTGTAGTCGTCGTTCAGGATCAGGACGCGGTACAGGTTCGGGCGCTTGGTCTTCGGCTTGACCTTGGTGATGACCGAGGTCGACGGGCCGCTGCCCGCCCCATTGCGGTTGTCGTCATTGTTCATTTTCGGCGCCGGCGCGGCGCCCACCGCCGGCATCGACGAAACCGGCTCGGAAATCGGGACTGTCAACGTGGATCGCAACATGGCTCAGGCGTTCGAATTCCCCAAGGGAAGCCGGATGGCGGGAAACCGGATGGCAGTTGGACGGTGGTCGCGATTGCCGCAAGACTGATCGCGGAACCCCCAGCAATGCTTTCCAGATTGCCGCTCCCGGTCCGATCCGGCGGCCGGATCGACCTCCCGAATATGGGCCTCGCGAGGCCCTGCCGCAAGCGCAGACCCGGCGCGGCCCACCGGTCCGATTCCCGGCGCGGCAACCCTCGGAAGGTTAATCATTTCTGCCTGATTTGACAAAGGAGTCGGGCCGCTAATTTAGACGTCATTGAGGATAGCGAGTGCTTTTGCCCTGCTTTTGAGCCTCCCCCGCGCCGCCCTGCCGGGTTTCCGGCGCCTGATTCACCATCTGTTTAGCGGCGCCGGTCGAGATGCTACAGCAATCCATTTCGACGAGAGTACCATGCTTGGTTCAGCCATTTCCGATCGCGTCTGCGCGGTTGCTCGCCGGTTTTCCAGGGCAAATAACGGCAATGTCGCGGTGATCTTCACCTTCGCAATGCTGCCGCTCCTCGCTTTCGTGGGAGCCGCGATCGACTATACCCGCGCCAACAACGCCCGCTCCGCGATGCAGGCGGCGCTCGATTCGACCGCGCTGATGCTGTCCAAGGATCTGACCATGGGCAACATCACGGCCGCGGAGATCCCGAGCAAGGCGCAGACCTATTTCACGGCGCTTTACACCAACAAGGACGGCCAGGGCATTTCCGTCACGGCCAACTATACGACCCCGACCTCTGGCGCGGCGGCCAACATTCTGCTGGGCGGATCCGGCCACATCAAATCCGACTTCATGCAGCTGGCCGGTTTTCCGACGCTGGGTTTCAAGAGCTCGACGACCACCACCTGGGGCAACGTCAAGATGCGCGTCGCCCTAGCCCTCGACAACACGGGATCGATGGCGCAGGACGGCAAGATCACCGCGCTACGCAACGCCGTGGCCGGAACCGGCGGACTGATCGACCAGCTCAGCGCGCTGAGCAAGAACAACGGTGACGTCTACATCTCCGTCATTCCGTTCGCCAAGGTCGTCAATGTCGGCACCAGCAATGTCGGCCAGAGCTGGATCGACTGGACCGACTGGCTCAATCCGCCGACCACGCAGCCCGCGAACGGCACCATGCAAGCAAGCCTGCCGATGAACTGGCACGCGGTCGGACCCGGTGCGCGATGCCCCTGGACCAACAACAATGGCGGCTTCACCTGCACGAAGAACCCGACCAGCACGTCCAACACGAACTACATCCCGTCGAGCGGGACTTATTCCGGCTACATTTGCCCCAGCGTCGATGCGAACTCGCATACGCGCTACAATGGCTGCTGGGTGAGCACTGCGGCCGGCACCGGCGTGTTCTGCAGCGGCTCGAACTCCTGTGCATGTCCGACGGACTCCACGGGCAACGCGGTGTCCGGCTGCAGTTGCAAGACGACCGGCGGCGTCTATCAGTGCACCGGCAAGCTGTATACCCACGACTGGACGCAGCCGGGCCCCAACGATACCGTGGACAATACGAGCCAGCCCCGGGTCAGCGCCATTGTCGGGTGGACCAACAACCAGTGGACCTCGACCAGTCAGACCCCCACGGTGAAGAACGACTGGCGGCAGGCCTCCACCAATCCGATCGGCAACTGGACGGGCTGCATCACGGACCGCACCCAGCCGAACGATGCGACCGGCGTGCTGCCGGCATCATCCGACGTCACCACGCTGTTCCCGGCCAACGAGTACTATGAGAACAGCACATTCTATTGCAACAGCAGCGCCTCGACGCCGCTCGAGCCCATCATTCCGCTGAGCTATAACTGGAGCGCGCTCAAGACGGCAGTCAACGCGATGCAGCCGACCGGCGGCACCAACCAAGCCGTCGGGCTCGCTTGGGCGTGGCAGTCGCTGCTGGTGGGCGGCCCGCTGAACACGCCGTCGGAGGACACCAACACGACCTACAACCGGGTCATTATCCTCTTGTCCGACGGTCTGAATACCGAGGACCGCTGGCCCGACTACGGCGACGGAAGCTCGCAGGCCTCAGGCAATCCGATCGACGCAAGGCAGGCATTGATGTGCCAAAACCTGCAGAACGCGAAGGATTCGAACGGAGCGCCGTTGTACACGATCTACACGATCCAGGTGAACACGAGTTCGCCCGCCGATCCGACCTCGACCGTCCTGAAGAACTGCGCCAGCACGCCCGACAAATTCTTCATGCTGACTAGTTCGACCCAGATCCTAACGACGTTCAACACGATCGGAACCGCCCTCAGCAAGCTGCGGCTGGCCAAATAGTCGCGCGCTTCAGGCACAACAAAAAAGCCCGGCCAAACGGCCGGGCTTTTCGCTTGTCTTGGTCCGCTGCGCTTACTGAGCGGCGGGCGCGAACTTGGAGACCAGGCCCTCATAGGGCTTGAAGGTCTGCTTGGCGCAGTCGCTGTACAGGCCGGCGATCTTCTGCGATTCCGCAACGAAGGTCTCGTAGGACGAGCGCAGGTACTCGGTCTGCGCCTCGAGCGCCTTGTCCAGCGACTTCACGCCCGACAGCTTCTCGACGAACGACTTGGTGTCCTCAAAGGACTTCTTGGCATAGTCGCCATAGGCGGTGGCGATGGCCTGAACGCCGCTCTGCAGGTTGTTCGCCGATGCGGTGACCGACTCGAAATGCTCTTTGCCGTAGTTCTGAATGTCTTCGATCTTGACCATGGATGGAATTCCTTTTCCCAGACTTGAAGGCGCAAATTCCCATTGCCGGGAAGCTCCCGGCCCCCTGACGCCGATAGCCATATCGCATCGCACAATAGAGTCAATAAATATTGTGCATCGCACAATCACGCAGCCCCGAATCTCCGGCATTCGCGATAAACCCCGGGGGACTACGCAACGGTTGCTTAATCTTTTGGAAACTCGGTCCGCCTAACCTGATTCCCGGACTTTGTTCGCCTTCCGACAGACAGCCTCGAAAGCTGTTTGTGAACAACACCTTAGCTAGAAGAGCGACCTGAGCCGCCGTTTCGGCCGATGGTGCTGCCCGAAGTGGTTTGTTGCGCAGGCAAGGATCGATGGCCGCCGGGCACAATTTCGCCTCACGAGCCAGTGATCTAGATAGAAATTGGGACGGGGAAGTAGATGCTTCGAACAACCTTGGCCTCCTCGCGGGCGCTGCGAGTTGGCGTTCTTGGGCTCGTGACCGTCACGACGGCGATCCTGATCACGAGTGACAGCGCCGAGGCGCGCCGTCACCGGCGCCACTACGCCCGTCATCACCACAGCCAGGAAGCGCGCGAGAGCTACAGCCCGCAATTCGCGTCGATCATCGTCGACGGCAACACCGGTTCGGTACTCACCGCCACCAGTCCCGACGGCCTGCGCCACCCCGCCTCGCTGACCAAGATCATGACACTCTATCTGCTGTTCGAGCGCCTCGATTCCGGAAAGATGAAGCTCGACACCGAAATGCCGGTGTCCGAGCACGCCTCCGAACAGGACCCGACCAAGCTCGGCCTGCGGCCCGGCTCGACCATCAAGATCGAAGACGCCATCAAGGGCCTGGTCACCCGCTCCGCCAATGACGCCGCGGTCGTGATCGCCGAGGCGATCGGCGGCAGCGAAGACGATTTCGCCCGGATGATGACCCGCAAGGCCCGCGCACTCGGCATGAGCCGGACCGTCTATCGCAATGCCTCCGGCCTGCCCAACGATGAGCAGGTGACGACGGCGCGCGATCAATCGACCCTCGGCCGCGCGATCCAGGATCGCTTCCCGCGCTACTACCGCTACTTCTCGACCTCGGTGTTTAACTTCCGCGGCCAATCGATCCGCAACCACAACCATCTGCTCGGCAGCGTCGAGGGCGTTGACGGTATCAAGACCGGCTACACCCGCGCCTCCGGCTTCAACCTCGTGACCTCGATGCGTCGCGGCAATCGCTTCCTGGTCGGCGTAGTGCTCGGCGGCCGCAGCGGCGGCTCGCGTGACGCCATCATGCGCAACCTGCTCGCCGAGAACGTCGGGAAGGCCGCGACCACCCGCACCGCCGCCGCGATCACCGAACGCAATCCGGCCGACGCCAATGTCGAGGTCGCCGACGCGGATAATGCGCGCGCGCCGGACACCTCGCCCGTCGCGGCATCGGAGCCCGCCGCCGCAGCTGCGGCGATCCAGGCGCCGCGCCCGGCCAGCAAGCCCTCGCTGATGGCCGCGGCCGCCGCTGCGCTGCCGCCGCTCCCGGCGAAGCCGGAGCCGCAGGCCAAGCCCGAGCCGGCGCCGCTGACCTCAGGCGTGATCCAGACCCAGCCGATCGCCGCGATTCCCGGCTCGGCTGAACCGATGAAGCCGGTCAAGGTGAAGACGGTGCAGGTCAAGGCCGGCCAGATCAAGCTCGCCGCGGCCGGCCCGGCGCAGTCCGCGCCTCCGATCACCAACACGATCCCCTCGCGCGGAGAGGTCCCCGAGACCTCCAATGCGATGATGGCGCGAGCCGCCGAGACCTCGAGGCCGGAAATGCCGCCGCAGCCGGCCAATTTCGGCACCGGCAACGGCATCCTCGGCGTGCTGCCGGCCTCGGCCGTCCATGCACCCGCTGCCCCGGCACCGCAGGCCGTGGCTTCGATCGAACCCGCAACCCGCAGCGTGCAGGCCGCTCCGCCGACCAGCGCCGCCAGGCCGAGCGCCGCGCATACCGGCTGGATCATCCAGGTTGGCGCGCTGGAGTCCGAGGGCGAGGCCAACAAGCGCATCGACCTGGCACGCAGCTCGGCCCGCGGACTGCTCAGCAAGGCGGATCCGTTCACCGAGGTGGTCGCCAAGGATAATCGCAAGCTCTATCGCGCCCGCTTTGCCGGCCTCGAGCGCGATCAGGCCGAGGCGGCTTGCAAGACGCTGAAGCGCGCCGAGATCTCCTGCATCACCGTTCGCAACTGATCGCCAGCATCTGCTGATTTCAAACGGCCGGCGCCGCAAGCGCCGGCCGTTTTGTTTTTGCCGCCGCGAAAACGGCCGGCCAGCCGCGCGCGGCGCAACCATGAAACTTCTCGTCAAGATTTTACGGTTAAGTTTTCCCGAAAGAGCGATCGGCCACGCCGGACAGCGGCGGGCCAGACGGGGCATCAATCAGAAACGGAAGGCAGCTCTCGGCTGTGGCGTTGGTAGCGTAGCCGGAGTTAGAGATGCGTGCGAAGCAGAGTGTCCTTGGCCTCGTTCACACGGGCCGCGAGGTACGTCGAGCCCCCCTGGTCGGGATGGAGTTTCTTCATCAGGGTACGGTGAGCCCGGCTGATGTCGTCGCGCGACGCTCCCGGCTGCAGGCCAAGGATTTGATAGGCCTCCTCGTTCGTCATTTTGCCACCCGACGCCGCACGGCCCTGCCCCCGTGCCCGGTCGCCCTGTGCGTCCTGACGCCAGGCGGGAAAGCGGCGGTCCAGATAGCTTTCAAGTAGCGCGACGCTCTCGGCGTCGAAGCTCGGGACCATCGCCAATAGCTGCGACAGGTCGAATTCATCGAGCATGCGGCCGGCCTGCGGTCCGGCCACGATCTGGCCCCTGAGCACGCCGCTGCCGTGATCGAGGGCCATATCGAGATATTGCGAGCGCACCCGCGAGCTTTGTCCCTGGCTGCGCGAACCGCCGAACATGCCGCCGAGATTGGGAAATCCGGTGCTTCCGAACGGCGACCAGCCGAGCAGTCCGGCACCGAAGATGCCGAGCGGAATTGCCACCGCCAGTTCGCCCCGCACGCCGGTAAAGGCTGCGACCGCGAGGGCGAGCACCCCGCCGCCGATCTTGATCGCGCGCGCAAGCACGGCGGGATTGGCCGCACGAAACATCTGCAGCGCGGAATAAAGGACGACAACGGCGATGACGCCGGCGATCAGCGTTGGCATGTCGGGAATATAGGCGGCCCGGCGACAAAAAGCATGCGAAGCTTCGTTTCACCGGCGTCAGGCGGAGCCTGACGCGACGCGGCGCTATTTCATCTGACCGATCAGCTTCGCCGCGCCGCTCGCGGTCTTGGCCAGCTGCAGCAGCGCCTCGCGGCCGCCGGCGGCATAGGCTGCGGCGGCACGCAGCAATTCGCGGAGTTGCGCGGCCGCGCCGGGATCGAACCTGCACCAGGCGCCACCGGTCAGTCGCGCGATCTCGCGAAACGTTTGCTCGGCGGTCGCATCCCTGCCCTCCTGGAACATGAAGACCGGCACCTTGAGCAGGCCGAGCTCGCCGGCCTTCGCGCACAGATCGTCGGCGCTCTCCTCCATCGCGTCGCCGACGAACACCAAGGCGCGCACCCCTGCCTCGACCGCTTCGCGACGCGTCTCGGACAGCACCTTGCCGATCTGGGTGTTGCCGCCCTGGCAATCGATCTTGCTCATCAGCCGCGCGAGCTGCGCGCTGTCGGAGATCCAGCCCGACGCACGGCACTCATTGAAGCCGCGATAATAGACGAGGCGGATATCGAGACTGCCGAGCGCGCCGGCTTCGCGGAACATGTCCGCCTGCAGCGTGCACGCCATGTCCCATGTCGGCTGCCGGCTCATCGTGGCGTCGAGCGCGAACACCAGCCTGCCGTGGGCGCCGGCGCGATGCGGCGACATCGCTCGCGCCCTGGCGACGAATGCCGCGATGTCGTTCGCGCTGGATGTCGGCACGCCAGGCTCATGGGCCGGGCGTACATCGCTTCCGGATGTCGGTTTGATCGTCTTGCCGGCCATCAGCGCTTGCCTCGTACAGCAAACACTATGTGGGCCGCGGCAGTGGATTGGTCAACGTGAGAGGCCAGCCTGGACCGCGGGCCGCCCCGTCAGTTCGTGACCGACGGATCCTTCTTCGTCTCGGTCTTGGTCAGCGAGAGCGACTTCTTGAGCTTATCGGTCAAGGTCTGAGGTTTCTCGACCGGCACGTAGAGCGAGACGGGACCGGGCTCCAGAATCTTCGGCGGCGCATTCCTGGTGTCGACCGGCGCGACAGCGCTGTCGGTGTCGGCGAGGAATTTATCGAGCATGGCCTGGATCGAGTCCTTGGCCTTCTCGGGCCCTGTGTCACGCATGTCGTTGTGCTGGAAGTTGGTGTTCACCACGGTGATGCCGGCCTTCTCGCATTCGTCGGCATCCGGAACGACGCCCGGATCCGGCTTGAACTGCGAGTCATGCGAACGGAACGACAGGATCTTGAACTTGCCGTCGGTCATGAACGGCACGCGCAGATTGTCCAGCGTCACCACCTTCTTGATCTCGTCCGGATACTGCTTGGCGAAATACATCGCGATGTCGCCGCCATTGGAATGGCCGACCATCGTCAGCTTGCTGTAGTCCGCGTTCGGCTGGCGCTTCTTCATCTCCTCGATCGCGAACTTGATGTTGGTGATGCCGCGCTGGTACTGCGGCAGGCGGCCGACATAGAGTTCGCCGACCTTGGTCACCATCGGTCCGTCCGACGGCAGGTCGTTCTGAATGCTGATGGTCAGATAGCCGCGCGCCGCGAACACGTTCGCGAGGAAGGAATATTCGGTGAATTTGACGGTATTGCCATGATTGAGGATCGCAACCGGCAGCGTGATCATGCCAGCGTCGGCCTGCATCTCCTTGTCGAAGCGCACGGCAACGTCGACCGCGACCGGCCGCTCATCGCGCGTCGGGTCCTTGAACATGAGAGTTTCGTGACGGATCGCCCACTTGCTCGCGGTGAAATAGGCCGCCGTGATCACCACGGAGAGAGAAAGCAGAACGAGAATTCCACGCTTCATGACGTCCTCGAGGTGCCCGCCTTTTCAGGGCTATTCTTGGCCGGAGACTCTTCGGCCTCCTTTTGAGAATATATGTCACAGCGCTGTGACAGGAAGTCTAAAAGTTGGGACTTCGCAGCACGTTCATTGTGCGGTGCACACAACCTTTGTGCATTCGCTTCTGGCGCTATGGCTCTGCGGCACGATAATACCTCAAGACCAGCCGACAGGGATCGGGAACGCGGCTGGCTTGGGAAAACCGGATCTGGCCAGCTTTGTTCCGGCATATTGGCGACGGAGTGGCCGAAAACCCCGCAAGACTACCGTGCTTCTGGAGCGTCCGGGAAGTGACGATCGTCACTTGCTGCGCGCCCGCCGCTCTGGAACCTGCCCGAAGGAGTGCCCGGAGGCCTAGCTGCCGATGATGTCGTCGACTTCCAGCGGCTTGTCGACCTGGCTGAACCATTCGGCCCGGTTGGCGGCCCGGCGGCGGCCGCGCTCGTCGAGCGGCAGCTTGAGCTGGCGCAGCAGGCTCATCACCTCCTCGCGGGCGGTGACGTGGCCGAGGCTCGGGCGGGTGCCGAGCGTCGCCTCGTCGATGTCGTCGAGCGCGGTCAGCCCACGCGGGAAGAATTCGCGATAGACCACCCGCTCGGCAAAGCCGTCGACCGCGCGGAACCCGAGCCGCAGCGACAGCTGCTTCAAGCCGTCGGCGACCAGCTGCTTGTTGCGCGAACCGAGCATCGACAGCCGGTTGCGCACCACGATCCAGTCGGTCGAGGCGCCATCGAGCTGGCGGCGCTTGCGTCTGGTGTCGCGCACCATCTCCGCATAATGGCTCTCGCCGGTCACCGCGTAGGTCGCGGGATCGACGGTGCCGAGCACGTCGAAATCGAGGAAGCTGTCGTTGATCGGCGTCACCAGCGTGTCGGCCATCGAATGCGCGAGCCGCATCAGGTAGCTGTCCGCGCCCGGGGTATCGATGACGATGAAATCATAGGCGCGTTCCACCGCACTCACCGCGGCCATGAACTGCTGGAATTCCGCGTTCTCGTTCTCCTCGATCTGCATCGTCTCGCCGTACTTGATGCAGTGGTGTGCCGGGAGCTCGAGGTCGAGCCCGGTGCGTCGCGCCCAGGCCTCGCGATTGCTGATGTAGCGGGTGAAGCTCTGCTGGCGGCAGTCGAGATCGATGCTGGCGACGCGCTGCCCGGCCTTCAGCAGCGCGACGGCGATATGCAGGGCGGTGGTCGACTTTCCCGATCCACCCTTCTCGTTGCCCAGCACGATGACATGTGCGGAGCCGGATTGACCCTGACGAGCCTGCACCAACATGATTCAAATCCCCGCAATGATCTTCAAAGCGAGCGCCGCTGCGGTCAAGTGAAATGCATCGCTGCGACAGGAAATCAATTGCGGCCATGCTGATGAATCGATCAAGCAAGACTGCTGAGTCGATCGGCGGCTTTGATCCGCGCGCGTTCGAGATCGTGTAAGGCTTATCGGCCGGTTTGCCGATCGTGGTTCGGACTTGGTAAGCTGCGTGACCTGCCGAACGCCAACCCGTCCCGCCCAGATTCGTTCCCACCCGGATTGCCCCACGAGCCGAGACCAGATGCCGAGAAATCCCACCGTCGTCCGTACCGTCCCCGCCCTTCGTCGCGCCGTCGACACCCTGCGCGCCAAGAAGGCAACCGTCGCGCTGGTCCCAACCATGGGAGCGCTCCATGACGGCCATGTGTCGCTGGTGCGGCTCGCCAAGCGCCGCGCCAAGCGGGTCGTCGTCTCGATCTTCGTCAACCCGACCCAGTTCGCGCCGACCGAAGATTTCGGCTCCTATCCGCGCACCTGGCAGGCCGACGTCGCCAAGCTCGCCGCCGAGGGCGTCGACCTGATCTGGCACCCGGAGGTGAAGGCGATGTACCCGGACGGCTTCGCCACCAGGATCGTGCCGGAGGGGCCGGCCACCGCCGGGCTCGAGGATCGCTTCCGGCCGCATTTCTTCGGCGGCGTCGCCACCGTGGTCGGCAAGCTGTTCACCCAGGTCCGGCCCGACGTCGCGATCTTCGGCGAGAAGGACTTTCAGCAGCTCCGGGTCGTCACCCAGATGGCCGCGGACCTCGACCTCGGGGTCAAGGTGATCGGGTCCAAAACGGTGCGCGAGCGCGACGGTCTCGCGATGTCGTCACGCAACGTCTACCTCTCGCCGGAGGAACGGCGCGCCGCCCCCGAGCTTCATCGGGTGATGAAGCAAACGGCCGGCCGCCTGCGCGCCGGCGAGGACACCGCGACCGCAATGGCCGACGGCGCCGCGGCGATCACCAGGGCCGGCTTCGTGCTCGATTATCTCGAAGTCCGCCACGCCGCCTCCCTGGCGCCGATCGGCTCGCTGAAGGACGGCCCGATGCGGATGCTGGTGGCGGCAAAGCTCGGCAGCACCCGCCTGATCGACAACATCGCGGTATAGAGCAGGATCCGGAAAGTGTGATGCGGTTCATGCGCAAACGGGGTTCGAGCCTGTAATGAGGGCTCGGCCTCATCTGCGCGGCCGACGCGTGGATGATTGCGCCTTTCAGAGGCGATCGGAATGAGCGGTTATTTCAGGAAAGGCATTGCTTTCGGCATCGCGCTCGTGGCCGCAGGCCTCGTGCAGGCGCAGACCCGGCCGCCGGTCGGCGGGGTCAATTCGGCGCCCGGCGCGATGATCTTCTATGTCGCGCATGGTGCGCCTGATGCCTGCGGCCCGGGCTGCTCGGACTGGATCGCCGCCGAGGGCGCCGTGCAGTGGGATACCTACAAGCGCCTGCTGGCGATCCTCGACCGGCAGAACGGCCGCAAGCTGCCGGTGGTGATCAACGTCAAAGGGAATTCCAACCTCAACGTTGCCTCCAGCCTCGGCCGCATCCTGCGCGATCGCGGCATCGATGCCGCGGTCGCGGCGACCGAGGTCGAGGCCTGCACCGGGAAATCCGAGGAGGAATGTTTCGCGCTCAAGCGGCCCGGCGGCCCGCTCGACGCCAAGGAGAAGCTGTCCGGCATTGCCTGCGATTTGGCCTGCGTGCTGATGCTGTCAGGCGGCGTGCATCGCAGCCTGCCGGAAGGCAGCCGCGTGGTGCTGAGCGGCATGGCGATCCACAACCGGCTCGCGCCCAACGTCTCGGCCGAGCATCGCGAGAGCCTGACCTCGGTCTTCACCGACCAGTTCCGACGCTATCTCGGCGAGATGGGGATCGATCACGAGCTGCTCGACGTCGCCGTCAGCAATGCGGGCGGCAGCCGCTATGTCGAGATCCCGGCGTCCGAATGGAGCCGGCTGCACCTCGTGACGCAGTAGTTCGCGGCAGTCATCGGCCTCAGAGCAAGCCGAGGTCGCGCAACTCGCGGCGCATCGGCTCGGGCATCGATGCCACGCTGGCGGCGCTCGACTTGGTGAGATCGGCCGGCGCGGAGTCCGCGGTCAGGTAGCGCCAGCCCTGGAACGGCCGCATCGGCCGCGGCGAGACCGCGATCACCTTGGGCTGCATTACCAGCCGGCAGCGTCCGATGCCGTCCTTGTCGCGGAACGGCTCGATGGCGATGATCTTCTCGCGCGCGGCGATCTCGCCGCGGATCACCCAATAGAGCGAGCCGCCGGCAAGGATCTCCTCCTCGCGCTTCGGCGTCATCCGCGTGATGTGGACGTGACGGAGCGGCAGGCCCTTTTTCTTCGCGGTCGCCATCCGCTCGGCAACCCAGCCCTTGAGTTCCTTGACGGAGTCGCAACCGACGGCGAGCTTGATGAGATGAAGCGGCATGCGCCGGATGTAGCGGCCGGCGCGCGCTTTGAAAAGGGAGCGCTCTCCGCGGCGGTGGATATCGGGACTAGAGCGTTTTTCGAGCCAAACGAAGCCGGAACAGTGCAATGACGGCGGCTCAAGCCGCCGCCATCACGCTCATTGCTCGTTCGCAGCCGCCGGTGCGCTGGCGGCGGCAGGAGGCGGCGCCGGCGCGGCCGGGGCCGGCGCGATCTGGACCGGGCGCTTCGCTGCCGGCGGCCGCTTCGGGGCTGCGGCGGGCGGCGCGGCGGCGCGCGCGGCCGGCGCTGGTGCGGCGGCGGCTGGCTTGGCCGGCTCGGGCGTCATGATGCTGACCGGCGGCGTGTTCGCCGAGCTCGGAAACTCCGCATTGGTCGGCTTGCCGGTGGGCAATGACTGCGGCAGCGCCGCGACCAGGCCGGAGGCGGCCGACGCCTGGGCGCCGGCCGGCGCGTTCCACGACCCCGCGTAGCGCGTGATCAGGTTCTCGTAGGTCCGCTCGTTCATGTTGGCGATGATCTGATGGTTGTCGCCGAGCGAGCGGAACGCGGGGCACGCGGTCGGCGTGCAGTGGTCGCGCGCCATCAGCGCATAGGCGACCAAGCCGTAGCGGTCATGCTCGATGGCACGGCGCAGCGCCTGCAACTCGGTGGTCGAATTGCGCTCGGCGGTCGCGAGGTCGCCGAGCGCAGTCAGGCGCGAGATCTGCGCCGCAGCGTAACTGACCGCCGCTGCCGCCGTATCCGATGAACCGAACAGCACCTTCTCGCAGGCGTTGAGAACGGCGTCTCCGGCGAGATCGTCGACGCAGGCGAGCGCCGGCACCGTCTGGCTGGCCAGTTGCGCCGTCCGTGTCTCGGCCTGCGCCGCCTGCCCGCCCGGGCCGAAGCCACGGATCGTCGCGGCGACAGCAACCGCGATCGACAGCAGCGTGATCACGGTCAGCGCGCCGTTGGCGACGGATTTTTCCGCACGCAGCAGCGTGACCAGAACGACGATCCCAAAGAACCCCGCAGCGGCCAGCGTCAGCCACATCGGGAAGGTCGGTGAGCGCCAGATCTGATCCAGCGAGGAAGCCCAGTTCATGCGCGATGTCCCTCAACGCAGCGTAAGCACAATCGGCGACGGCGAACGCCGCCACCCCGACGTCCAACCTTCAGCACAATGGATCTGCGAACGGGGCCTTTTGACGGCGGCGGCGCGGAACCCGCTCCAACCGCCGGCTTGCGCACAACTCCTTCAGGACAGCGCGAGCTGACTCTCCTTGGCCACTCGTTCGAAAGCTTCAGTCGAGCTCTTGATGCGATATTGGCAGTCGTCACCGTCGGTCGGCAGCAGGCGGATCACTTGATAGGTGCCGCTCGCGGCGGGGCGCGCCACGTTGCTGGCCGTGAAATAGACGGTCTCGCCAATCGAGTACTTATGCTTCAACGCCCTCTCCATTTTCTTAGAGATTGCTGGCTGAGCTGACAGTCCCGATAGCTCAGGCCGGCATTTTGAGAACCCTGCGGCAAGCTAGCACATCGCACCTCCCCAAATCCAGCGAGATTGGGGCATGGCGAAGGTGCGATTTTTGCAGGTTTTTCAGGGCGATAGGCAGCAATTTGCGTGCCAGCCGGAAATTGCCCGCCGAGCCCGGCTGGAACCCTGATTCCAGCCGCTCAGGCGGTGTGCGGCAGCTTGCCGCCCGGGCTCGCGCCGTCGACCGCAGCCGGAAGTTGCTGGGCGAGCACCTTGGACAGTTGGTCCACCGGAATGTTGAACCTGGCGGCGAGCTGCTTGACGGTGTCGCTGCCGAGCACCTGCTGGAGCTGCTCAGCCGTGATCGGCAGGTTCTGACCGGTACCGATCCAGGATTTGACCTGCTCGCCGAGCCCGGCCTGCTCGAGCTTGGCGACGATCGCGGAAAAGCCGCCCTGCCCGCCATTGCCCAGGACCTCGCCGAGCACTACGGGGATCACCGCCGCGCCAAGCTGGCCAAGCATGCCTTTCAGCTCCGGCGAATTCTCCAGGGAATCGAGAATGCCCATGGTCTAAGTCCTTTCACGACTTGCAAAACCAGCCTTTCCGGATTCGACGCCTTCGGCCCCGCGGCGTCAAGCCGCGATCTTTGCGACCGCTGTCACAATTCGGAAGCGCAGCAACCGTCAGACATCCTCGAATCGGGCGATCCGCAGCGTCTCGGCAACGCCGTCGCGGGTCCATTCCTGGAACGCCGGAAGCTGCATCATGGCATCGACATAGTGCTGCGCTTCGGCCTTCACCGGGATCGCGTAGGTGCGGAAACGATGCACCACGGGCGCGTACATCGCATCGGCGGCGGAGAATGCGCCGAACAGGAACGGACCCTGCTTGCCGTAGCGCGCATGGCACTCGGCCCATATCTCCTGGATCCGCGCCACGTTGGCGCGCGCATCATCCGACAGCGCGACGGCGCGGATCGGGCGGTGCAGGTTCATGCCGCATTCGCTGCGCAGCGGCATGAAGCCGGAATGCATCTCCGCCGAGATCGCGCGGGCATGCGCGCGCGCGGCACGATCCGCAGGCCAGAGCTTCGCCTCGGGAAATCTCTCGGCGAGATATTCGATGATCGCCAGCGAATCCCACACCGTGACGTCGCCATCGATCAGGGTCGGCACCTTGCCGGCCTTGCTGAAAGAGAGGATGCGGTCCTTGTCGGCCTGGTCCGTGTAGAGCGGAATGAAGACCTCTTCGAACGGGATGTTGTTGGCGCGCAACGCCAGCCAGGGCCGCATCGACCATGACGAATAGTTCTTGTTGCCGATGACGAGCTTGAGCATGTCCGGGAATCCTGTTGCCACGGTAGTTTGCCATAGTGCATTGCACGCGTTCAACCTGTACATGACGCGGATGCGGTCCGGCGCGGACAGTCAGCCGCGCGCTCACGAAGGAAGGCAACATGACTGGCTATTGGACCGACATCCTGGCCGTCGGCTTCTTTGCGCTGGAATGGCTGGTCTATACCATCACGCTGGAGCACACCGCGTATGGGCGCGACAGCCTGTCGGCGCGGATGCACGTCTATCGCGAGATCTGGGTGCGGAATCTGCTCAACCGCGACGCACGGATGGTCGACATGCAGATCATGGCCAGCCTGCAGAACGGCACCGCGTTCTTTGCCTCCACCAGCCTTATTGCGATCGGCGGCGGGCTGGCGCTCTTGCGCGCCACCAATGACGCGCTCGCGGTGCTCGGCGCGCTGCCGGTCAACCTGACGCCCTCGCCCGCTTTGTGGGAGGTCAAGTGCATCGGGCTGATCCTGATCTTCATCTACACCTTCTTCAAATTCGCCTGGGCCTATCGCCTGTTCAACTATGTGGCGATCCTGTTCGGCGCGATGCCGCCGGCCGACCAGCGCGATACGCCGGAGGCGGAGGCCCACGTGATCCGCACCACGCGGCTGTTCGAGACGGCGGGCCGGCACTTCAACCGCGGCCAGCGCGCGTTCTTCTTCGCGCTCGGCTATCTCGGCTGGTTCGTCAGCCCCTGGGTGCTGTTCGTCACGACAGCCGCCGTCGTGATCGTGATCTGGCGCCGGCAGTTCGCCTCGAATGCCTGGCAGGCGATGGGAAGCTGAGGCGAACCTCGTCTACGACGCGAAATCGCGCGGGCTGAAATCGAGGTCGAGCACCTTCCATTCGCCGTAGCGATCCCGCGGCAGCATCGCATAGGGCTGGCAGGCCTGCAGCGCTTCGGTCGCGCTCTTCAGCAACAGCGGCCCCTTTTCCGAGGCGGTGGCTTCGATCAGCAAGGGCTGCGCGGCGAGCTTACCGTCGGGCTTCATGAACACCCTGAGCTTGATCCTCACGTCGTCGCCCGTGCTCAGCGTCGGCGGAAGTTTCAGGCAGGTCTTCAGATGACGGCGGAATTCGGCGACCACGCTTGAGCCGACGTCCGCCTGCTCGGTGGCGGCTGCGTCGAAATTGTCCTTACCGGGTCCGAGGCCGGACGGCGCGTTGGCTGGCGGCTTCACGGAGATATCGGGCGGCAGGCCGAGCATGACATTGTATTTGACCGAAAGATCGGGCTCGGGCTGCGCATAGGCAGGCGACGACGCTGCCGCCTGTTGCTGCGCCATTGGCTGGGGCATCGGTGGCGGCTGAGGCGCCGGCTGCGCAGCCGCGGCTTGTTGCGGAGTTGGGTTGGGCTTGGGCGGCTGCGACGGTTGCTGTGGCGCGTTCTGCTGTGGCGCGGGCGCCTGCGCCGATGGTTCGGGCTTGGCTGAATCCACCGGCTTATCGAGCGACGGCAACTGCAACTCAGGCGTCGGCGACGGGCTCGGGGCCGGTTCGGGCTTGGTCTCGACCTCGGACTTGGCGACCTCCTGCGGCGTCACGATCTCGACCGGCACCGTGTCAGCGGCGACGGGATCGAACTGATGGACCTCCGAATACAGGAAAATCAGCGCAAGCAGCATCAGGTGCACGAACACCGACGCCATCAGATCCGCGTTTGGCCGAAACTTCATCCCACTCGATCACATCAGTGACGTCTCTCCCCGCCGGGCTACAATACCGGCCGGAACCCGCCTGCCTCAATCCCCATTCGGTCCAAAGCCGCAACCGGCCAGCGGGGCATTAGCATGATCCGGATCAGGACCCAGCCATTTTTCCAAGACTTGATGCTTCCCAAGACCTTGATGCTCAGGCAAAGACCCCATGCGTCGCGGGGCCCGTCATCGCGCGTCAGCTCTCCCGATCGCCGAGATCTCGCGCATGTCGTCAACCGACAGCTCGAAATCGAAGATGTCGATGTTCTCCTGAAGGCGTTCGAGCTTCGAGGTGCGGGGGATCGCGGAGACATTCTGCTGCACCAGCCAGCGCAGGCAGACCTGGGCAGCGCTCTTGCGATAGCGGTCGCCGATCCGCGCCAGCGCGCGGTCGCCCTTGACCCGTCCCTTCGCGATCGGGCTGTAGGCGACGAACGCCATGCCGTGGCGTCGACAGGCCTCGATCACGTCGGCCTGGTGTAGGTAAGGATGGTACTCGACCTGGTCGCAGGCGAGCGGCTCGGGACATGCCGCCACCGCCTCCTCGATCAGCGCCACGTTGAAATTCGAGACGCCGATATGCCGCGCCAGGCCCGCCTGCCTGACCCGCGCCAGCGCGCCGAGCGTCTCGGCAAGCGGCACCTGCGCATTGGGCCAGTGCAGCAGCAACAGATCGACCTCGGTCAGGCGCAGCCGCGCCAGGCTCTCCTTCGCCGACCGCTCGAGATCCTTCGCCATGAAATGCGTGGTCCAGACCTTGGTGGTGACGAACACGTCGTCGCGCTTGATGCCGGAGGCACGCAGCCCCTCGCCGACTTCGCGCTCGTTGTCATAGATCTGGGCGGTGTCGATGTGCCGATAGCCGAGCCGCAACGCCTGCTCGACGATGCGGGCGCAGGTCCGGCCGCGCAGCTCCCATGTGCCGAGCCCGATCGCCGGGATTCTGGCACCGTTGCCTTCGACGACATTCATGCGCCCATTATGCGCGCATGACGAAGCCCTGCCAACTCACGGTTCGGTTCCGCGATGGAACGGCGCGACGTGTCACCGCTCCGGCTGGTAGCCGTCGGTCAGCGTCTTCAGGAACGCGATAATGTCGGCCTCGTCCTGCGCCGTCATCGCCGGCGTGTCGCCGGGATGGCGCTCGAACGGCGGATCGCTGACGTCGACATTGCCGTGATATTTTTCCGGCAGGTCATCGTATTTGCGCACCGCGCCGTCGGCGCCGCGCGGAAACACCTTCTCCGGATTGGTATCGCGGAAGTTATAGAAGTCTAGCACCTGCTCGAGACTGGTGAAGACGCCGTTGTGGAAGAACACGCGACGCGTTGCCGTGTTGCGCAAGGTGGGCGTCAGAAACATCCCGCAATATTGCGTCTGCTCGGCAATGTCGGTGCGGTACGGACCGCAGACCCCGAGATCGAAATGATCGGGATCGCGGTTGCCGGCGAGCGCGGCGTTGCGCGGCGCGCCGAGCGCCTCATATTGGTGATCGGTGAACAGCGGCGGCAGACCGTCCCGGGTCGGCTGCGACGTATGGCAGCCGCCGCAATTGGCCTTGTCCGGATCGTTGAACAATTGCAGGCCGCGCACTTCGCTTTCGTTCAATCGCGCCTTGCCTTCCAGCCAGTAATCGAACTTGCTTGTGTAGGGATGGAAGCTCGGCTCCTCCACCTGATAGCGCGCGACGGCAAACATCGCCTCCGCGACCAGCAGCCGCGTATTGTCGAAGACACCGGCACCGAATAGCTCGGCGAAGCGCGGCGCGTAGCTCGCCTGGCGCAGCTTCTGCGCCACGATCTCGATGCTGCCGCCGTCCATCTCGTTGGGATCGAGCAGCGGGAAGATCGCCTGGTCCTGCAGCGTATCGGCGCGGCCGTCCCAGAACAGTCCGCCCTGCGGCACGATGTTGACCGCCGAGGCGGCAGTCCCGGTCGCGACCTTCCTGGCGCGCGGAGCCTGCTGGCCGAGCGCGGCCAGTTGCGCGAAGTCGACGACATTGTCGTCTTCGTCCTTTTCCGGCCCGATGCTGAAATTCGGCTGCCGCTCGAGATAGGTCAGGCCCGGCACGGCGCGTGTCCCTTGCCGGGATTGCGCGGGCCCGCCGAGCATCACCGGCCCATCATTTGGTGGCCCGTAGGCGTGGTCCGGACTGTGACAGGACGCGCATGACAATGCGCCCGAAGAGGACAGCGATGCGTCGAAGAAGATCTTCTGGCCGAGCTGCGCCATGGCGGACAGCTGAGCGACCGGCGGACGCCTGAGCTGCACCGGGTGCGGATTGGTCCCCGGAAGTCCCTGCGTCTCGACGGCCGCAACAGTGCCGGCCATGCACAGCAGGCCGGCGCCGAGAAGCCACAAGGTGCGGCCGTTCATGTCAGATCCAGTGTCGTTAAGCGTTTTCGCGCGAACCGGAGACCAGTTCGCGCGAGCAGAACGCGTCAGGGCAAAGCTTCGGTTCTGATTGGATCAGAACCGAAGGGCGTTAGTGGTGATGGTGATCATCCGGCGCGCTGACGATGACGGTGCCGGCGGTCGGATCGAGGAACAGCGTGTCCTGCCGATACTCGTGGTCCTGGCCGTGGCCACGCTCGAAGTCGAACATGTCGGCGATCGATTCGACGTTGTCGTCGAACGAGCCGCCGCCGAGACGCTGGCCATGCAGCCAGTTGTCCTCGATGAAGCGCACGACGGAGGCCTGCGTAATGCGGGTGTGGCTGACGTAATTCCGCTTGGCGAAGGGCGAGATCACCAGGAACGGGACGCGCGTACCGGGACCGCAGCGGCCGTTCACCGGCTGGCCGTTGAGGCCATTCGGCTGCGTCTGCTTGCCGATACCGCGGCCACACTGGCCGGGACCGTTGACCTGGTCGGCGGTCGGATCATACGAAGCGCTGATCGGCGCAAGGTACTGGTGGTCGTACCAGCCGTCGGAGTCGTCATAGGTGATGATGACGGCGGTCTCGCCCCACTCCTTCTGCTTCTGCAGGAAGTTGATCAGCTCGACATTGCCGGCCTGCTCATCGAGCGGATCGGAGTTGCCGGGATGACCGTCCTGATAAGCCGGCATCTTGATGTAGGAGACGGCCGGGAAGTTGCCGGCCTTCACCGAAGCATAGAAGTCCTCGAGATCGTAGGCATGATTGGCCGGATCGAGCGCCTTGCTGCCGGGCACATAGGTGTGACCGACCGCATTCACCGAGCTCGGCCGCGCATGGGTCGGGTTGGCGGTCGACTTGTAGTACTGGAACCAGGCGTGGTGCGGGATGTAGTCCACGACGGTGCCGTTGACGTTGCTCGAGAACGTGCTGCGGCCGCAGTTGGTGGTGCCGTTGCTGTTCTTGAGCGTCAGGTCGAAGCCGCCCATGAAGCTGCCCCAGCTGATCTGCTCGGCATTGAGCAGGTCGCCGATGTTCTTGCTGGTCATCAGGACCTGGCTGGTCGTGCTCGAGCAGGCATCGTAGGCAGGGTCGGTATCACCGATCAGCGTCAGGCCGCCCTGGCCGTCGGCGATCGACGACGACGAACCGACGATGTTCTGCGCGCCGTTGGTCTGGCCGGAAACCACCTCGAGCGCGCCGGGCGTCGACGGACCAAAGGTGTCGGTCCAGCTGTTGTCGCTCATCGCGAAGTTCTGGGCGTAATTCCAGAACGCGGTGACGGTGTTGCCGTCGAAATAACCCATCACCTGCCCGTTGGTGCCGAAAGCGCCGACGCCGCCGGCGGTGCCGCGACCGGTGAATTTCGGAAACAGGTCTTCCTTGCCGTTGTCGACCGCCTGCTGCTCGGGCGTATAGGCGTGGTTCTGCGACTTGGTGTTGGCCTGGGTGCGGTCGAGGCGGAACGGATTGGTCGCGCCGGTGCCGTTGGCCGCGTTGTTGTTCGGGTTATTGGTCAACAGATTGGCGCTGGCGAGATTGTTGACCTTCGGCGTATGCGGCTTCGCCGTGAACGGAATCGAGCCGGTCGGGTTGGTCGCAACCGGGTAGGTTGCGAAGTAGTGATCGAACGAGCGGTTCTCGTTGAAGATGACAACGAGATGCTTGATCGGCGTTTGGGTGTGGATGTCGTGCGGATGATGATCGTGGCCGTTATTGCCCTTGTTGTCGTCCTGGGCGGCGGCGCTGCACATCACCGCAGCGGCAGCAACCAGACAGACTCCGACCGTCGAAAGAAATTTGGCTTTCACCGTAGTGCCCCTTTTATTTTTGAAGGATTTATGACGTCGACCTGCGACAAGTTATCCATCGCCGATGACAGCGCTGTGTCGATCGAATGAATGCGACGAACGATGATGTGCGCCGATGTTTGCGTCGGTTGCAGCGAGCGTCGGGGGATCAATCTTTGCGCGCATGGCAGACGTCACGCCTCTGACACGAGCGGCTATCCGTGGACGCGGCTTCGGTCAGAAGGCTTCGGTCAGAAGGCTTGGATCAGAAGACTTGGAATTGAAGGGATCGCGCTGAAGATGACGGCAGCGGTCATCAATCGCGTGAACTAGTTGTGCGCCGCCGGCAATCGCGGCTGCTCACGCCCGAAATAAATCCGCGCCTTCCGGGATTGTTGTCCCGAAAAGCGCGGATGCCTGGTCTTGTGGCGGGCGGCGCTTCGGCGCGGGCGCATCCGGCCGATACGAGACCGGGTGCTAGGACACGCGCTTGAAACCGGGAGGCTTCCACGTCCCTTCACCAGCCGGCAGAATCGATGGCGGCGTGGTTTTCGGCCAATACAGCCGCATCACCACATAGATCGGACCATCCGGCGCCGGCAGCCAGTTTGCCTCCTTGTCCGCTCCCGGAGATTTGCTCTGGATGTAGATCGTCAGCGAACCGTCAGAGCCGCGCTTCAAGTGCGGCAACATCGGCGAGTTGATCAGGTAGCGGTTGATCGGATTCTTCACCAAGAGCTGCGACTTGCCGTCATACATCGTGACCGACCAGAAGGCGTTGACCGGCGGCAACTGTTCCGCCGGGAAGGTCAGCGTGTAGCTCGACTTCGAGCAGTCGAGTTCCTTGCCATCGGCGTCCACTTTGCCCAGGGGATACATGGCCTCCACGGCGTCGTTGCCATAGATGCCGGCCTTCGCGGCTGCCGCGCGCAAGAGCCAGTCGCCGTGAAAGAATGCCGCGTCACCGAACGCCGAGCTGACGCGCCAGCCGTTGATGTCCTTGCCGAGGCTCGCCACCGTCTCGCTGACCTTGCGCTCGCCCTCCTTCATGCCAAGCAGAATCTCGGCCTTGTCTTCCAGCGAGAGGCTGCGGAAATCGAAGGTCTTCCCTGGCCCTACGCCGATCCGTGCCAGTTGCTCCCGGATCCAGCGTTCCTCCGGCAGCGCCGGCGCGAATTGAAGCGCGAAGTCCAGATATTCGAAGAACTCGGTGCGGACGAGATCCTTCTCGAACTTGGGGAAGGAAGGCGCCGGCGCCGGCGGCGGCGCGGGCCGATTCAGGAAGCTGGAAAGCGGCTGCGCCTTGTAGCCGGCCTGAACCTTCTTGACGGCCTCAATATCGGCCGGGTCGAACAGCTGGGTCCGGAAAAGTGCCAGGCAGAAATCGCTCGTCGACCGGAACACCTTCTTGATGCCGGCCGGTGTCGCGCCGGTCCATCGCGGGCCGGCGACCAGATAACTTCCCGCATCGCTGCCCGTCGCGCGCGAACCGACATAGCCAAAATTATACGTATTAAGGTCGATCAACTGCAGCGAATAGTAGCGCTTGGGATCGACCGCCGGCACCGAAAAGACGATGGGCTCGGCCCGCAAGTCCAGCCATGCAAACGAATACGGCGTGTCACTGTTGGGCGTGACGACGGCGGTATCTTCGTAGGTGTAAACGCGGGCCTCGTTGACCAGCGTATTGAACGGCGCCTTGTACTGCCCTGACGACTTGTCCACGGCGTACTCGTACATCACACCATAGGACATCACGATCGGCAGGCCATAGATGAAGCCGGCCTCGGCAATGTCCTTGGCCTTGAAGAATCCCGGACGCTCGGACTGCGCCCAGGTTGAACTGCTGGCAGTTGCCGTAATCGCCGCCAACGCGGCAGACCGCAGAAAATCGCGCTTCGTCACGGTCTGCGGGCTCTGAGTCGATCGCCTTTGCATCAAACACTCCCTTTCCAATATGACGGACGGCAGCGCGCGCCACCGGCCGGGGCCTGAGCACGGCACCGGCCCACGCGACACAACCTGCCGCGGACATTTCGCCATCTGAATTGATTTAGATCAATGGTGGCTTTCAACTGCATCTTGCAACTGTCACCCCTCAGGAGTGGCTGCGGTGATTGTCGGTGGGTTGACGTCCGCTTCCGCTCATCAACGCCGAACCAGGGGCCATGCCAGCAGCGTTGAATTCGGCCGGCGAGCTTGCGACGCAGAAAGGGGCGCGGGCGCCCGCCGAACAGCAATCGCAGCGATCCGATCTACTTCAAAACAGGATCAAATAATGTCGTCGGGCTACGCACCACGACTGGCTTGCCGCCGACTACCTTGGCTTCGTTCAACTAGGGCAATCAGGCTGCACCTTAATGAGTCCGGGGCCTAATCCTTCATTCCCGTGATCGAAGCACTGACCGCGCGCGGATCGCGCTGCGGCCAGCGGCCGCTTTCGACCTGCGACAGAAAATCGCCGACGATCCGGTTGTATTCGTCGGGCTCCTCGATGTTGATGGCGTGGCCGCAGTTCGGCATCACCGCGAGCGCGGCCGAGGGGATGCTCTGCTTCATCAGGATGCCGGGCAGCAGGCACGGCCAATCCTCGTCGCCGGTGATGATTAGCGTCGGCACATTGATGTGCTTCATCTCGTCGACCAGCGTGTAGAGCGAGGGACGCTCCTTCTGCACGCCCTGCTGGGTGTTGGCCGATCCCACCGCCGAATGCTCGGCCAGCATGGTCTTGAACTCGGCGTGGCCGCGCGGGTCCTTGTTCTCGTACTGCACGCGGGTCGGCCCGTAGGCGTAACGCTCGGCGAAGGCCGGCATGCCGTCCTTGCGGATCATGTTCGCGATCACGTCGGCCTCGGCGCGAAACGCATCGCGCTTGTCGAGCTCGGCGCCATAGCCGCAGCCGCCGATGCACAGCGACAGCGCCCGATCAGGGTGACGCAATCCGAAATGCAGCGTCGCAAAGCCGCCCATCGACAGGCCGACGATATGCGCCTTGGGCGCGCCGATGTGATCGAGCACGGCCAGGATATCGTCGGCGGCGCGCGCCTGCGAATAGGACGAGACCTGCTCGGGCACATCCGACGGCGGAAAGCCGCGCGCATTGTAGGCGATGGTCCGGAAGCGCTTGCCGAAGTGCCGCATCTGCGGCTCGTAGCTGCGCAAGTCGCCGGCGAACTCGTGGACCAGGATCACCGGATGCCCCGATCCGGTCTCCTCGAAATAAAGCCGCACTCCGTCGTCTGTCACAGCATAGGGCATGTTGATCTCCTGCCTTCTCTCTTTGCTTGTTACGGGATGGTCGCGTTACGGAATGGTCGCGGCCTTCGGCGGCTTGGCGCGCGGCAGATAGGTGCCGTGGTCCTTGCCGCCAATGAGCGCACCGTTATCGACGACCACCTTGCCGCGCACCATGGTCAGCACCGGCCAGCCCGTGACCTCGAGCCCCTCATAGGGCGTGTAGTCCGCGCCGTCGTGGATCAGCTCGTGACGGATCGTCACCTTGCGCTTCGGGTCCCACAGCGCGATGTCGGCATCCGAGCCGACCGCGATCGTGCCCTTGCGCGGATAGAGGCCGTAGATCTTGGCGTGGTTGGTGGCGCTGAAGGCGACGAAGCTGTTGAGGTCGATCCGCCCCTTCACCACGCCTTCGGAGAACAGGATCGGCAGCCGCGTGGCCACACCCGGGATTCCGTTCGGCACCCAGCGGAAGCTGGTACGCCCTTTCGGCGCAAGCTTGCCCTGCGGGTCGTCGTAACGGAACGGACAATGGTCCGACGAGAACACCGAGAACACCTTCTGCTGCAACCCCTCCCAGCAAGCCTGCTGGCTGGCGACGTCGCGCGGCGGCGGCGAACAGACGTATTTTGCGCCTTCCATGTTGAGCTGATCGAGATCCTTCTCGGTCAGCATCAGATACTGCGGACAGGTCTCGCCCATTACCCGCAAGCCCCGCTGCTGCGCGCGCCGGATTTCGTCCATCGCCTCGCGGTTCGAGACATGCACGATCATGATCGGCACGTCGACGAGCTCGGACAGCGAGATCGCGCGATGGGTGGCCTCGCGCTCGACCGGGATCGGCCGCGAGGTCGCATGAAAGCGTGGTGCGGTGTTGCCGGCGCGCTCGAGCCGGTCGGTCAGGAAGCGGATGGCGTCGAAATTCTCCGCGTGCACCATCAGCATGGCGCCGGTCTCGCGCGCGACCGACATGGTTTCGAGCAGCTCGCGGTCCGATAGCGCGAGGCCCTCATAGGTCATGAAGACCTTTAGCGAGGTGTAGCCGTCCTCGACCAGCGCCGGCAGCTCCTGGCCCAGCACATGCTCGGTCGGATCGGTGAGGATGAGATGGAAGGCGACGTCGACATGGCACTCGCCTTCGGCCAGCGAATGGTAATGCTTCAGCGCCTCGCGCAACGTCTGGCCCTTCTCCTGCAGACAGAACGGCAGCACGGTGGTGTTGCCGCCGAACGCCGCCGATCGCGTGCCGCTGGCAAAGCCGTCGGCCATCACGATGCCGTCGCCGGACGGCTGGGCGAAGTGGACATGGCTGTCGATGCCGCCGGGCAGCACCAGGCGGTCGGTGGCGTCGATGATCGTGGCCGCATCGCCGAGATCATGACCGAGCGCCGTGATCTTGCCGCCGCTAATCCCGACGTCGCAGGCGAAGGTGTCGGCAGCGGTCACCACAGTGCCGCCGCGGATGATGGTGTCGAAGGACATCAGTTTGTTCCCTCCTTCGGTGAGCGGTGTTCGATGATTGCGGCGAGTGGCTCGGCCAGCCCGCGCGTCGGCTTCGGATCGGGACGGCGGAAGGTGCCGGCCACCGCCTTGCGCGGCTTGAGCACGGCGAGCGTCTCCGCCTGCCGCACCGCCGCCGCGACCGGATCGACCACCGGCACCGGAATGCGGTCGCGGACTTTTGCCGCGAGCCCGGCGAGCGGCGCGCCCGACAGAATGACGACGTCGGCGTTGTCCTGCTCGACCGCGCGGTTGGCGAGCGCGACCAGCAGCTCCTCCTTCTCGGCCTGCACCTCCGAGATCGACTGGAAGCCGCCGTCAAGCGTGCGGATGCCGGCGCAGCGCGAGCTCAGTCCGTGCATGGCGACGCATTCCTCGTACCAGGGCGCCAGCGCGCCGGCGAAGGTGACGATTGCAAACCGGCGGCCGAGCATGCAGGCGGTGAGCATCGCAGCTTCAGCCAATCCCACCACCGGAAAGGCGAACAGCTCACGCGCGCCGAACAGGCCGGGATCGCCGAACGCCGCGATGACAGCGGCATCGACGCCGGGGCCGGCTTCGGCCAGCATCTCCAGCGCGATCGCGCCGCCGATCTGGGCCTCGGCGCGGGTCGCGATATAAGGCACACCGCGCGCGGCGGTAAGCGGCACGAGTTCGGTGCCGACCGACGCCGCCTTGCTGCCGGCGGCATGGAGCAGATCCGTCACATCAGCCGTCGTATTGGGATTGAGCAGCAGGATCTTCATGACGCAACGTTCCTCGTCTTGCGGCCGCGCGGCCTTGCCGGTGCCTCCGGTGCCGCGGCGCCGTCCGCCTCGGCATCCAGTGTCTTGGCATCCAGTGTCTTGGCATCCAGCGTCTCGGCGACGATCTCGCCGGTGCGGCGCACGTGGTGGGCCAGTATCTGCCCGGCCCGCGCCGCATCGCGGCGCTTTAGCGCGGACAGAATCTCCTGGTGCTCCCGCACCGATTCATCCCAGCGGCCGAGCACCGACAGCGCGAAGAAGCGCGCCCGCTCGGCCCGCGCCAGCAGCGCCTCGTGCGTCGCCTTCAGCACCGCATTGCGGGCGAAGCCGACGATCGCCGAATGGATCTGCTGATTGGTCTGGAAATACTCGCGCAGCTCGCCGCGGCCGTGATGCCACTCGATCTTGTCCTGCAGCACCGCGAGCCGCTCGAAGTCTTCCGGCTCCATGCGCAGCGCGGCGAGCTCGGCGGCGCAGCGTTCGATGCCGCTGACAGCCTCGAACAGTTCAGCGAGCTCGGCACGGCGGAACGGCGCCACCACGGCGCTGTGGTTGAGCCGCAGCTCGACCAGACCCTCGCTCGCCAATTGCTTCAGCGCCTCGCGCAGCGGCGTGCGCGAGACGCCGAGCGCATCGGACAGGTCCGCCTCCCCCAACGATTGCCCCGGCGCCAGCTCGCCGCGCACGATCATGGTGCGCAGCCGCGCCGCTGCCTGCTCGTGCAGCCCGACCCGCGGCACACGCAGGCGGCGCCGTTGCAGCGCGGTCATCGCGCGCTTGGGTTCCTTGTTCCGTCTGGTCGCCTTGGGTTCAGTCACCGCTTGCCTTCACTGTCATGATTGGAGATCGCGCCCTCCCATGTGGATCGCGGTGGCTGCGCGCAGATCGGGGTTCGAGAACAGGCTGCCCCAGCCCTGCACGCGCGACGGATCGCATCCGGCCGCGGCAAGGCACGCCCACAGCGTCACCGCTATCGAGTCCAGCACCGGGGCGCCAAACCTCTGCTCCAGCCGCTCGGCCGCGCCGGCGCCGCGCATGTTGGTGCAGAGCACGACGGCGGCATCGCAGCCCTCGCGCACCACCTCCTCGATCAGCTTTGCGACCTCGGCCTCGCTGACCTCGGCAAAGGAGAAATTGTCCTGCAGCGACAGATGCCGCTCGGCAAAACAATGCAGTCCTTGCAAATTCCAATTGGCGATGATCCGCTCCTGCACATCCGTGCGATATGGCGTCACCAGCCCGATGCGGCTGGCGCCGATCCGCCGCAACAGGTCGCGATAGGCCAGCACCGTGGTACAGGCCTTGATCCCGGTCGCCGCCGTGATCTGCTCGCACAGGCTCTCGTCGCGATCAAAACCGAGCCAGCTCGCCGAGGTGCCGTTCCAGGCGATGACGTCGACCTTGGCATGCGCCAGCAGCTCGGCCGCGCGAAGAATCTCGCTGGCGTCGAACTGGCGCAGCGCCTGTTCCGACAGCGCGATCTCGGTCACCTTGAAGCGCGAGAAATGCGCCGAGACGTCGTCGATCCCCGATAGCATCGCGCAGGTGATCGGCTCGAGCGCGGTATTCGACGACGGCGTCAGCATGCCGAGCCTGATAGGACGTGTCATTGGTGAGCCTCATCACGCGGCCGAACCCTTGGCGGATTCGACCGCATCCGTTCTAGACCGGGAGCTTGCGGCTGTAATCGATCAGGGTCGAGCAGATCAACAGCGCAATGCCCGCGGCGGCGAAATACATCAGGGCCAGGAAGTAGGAGCCGGTGGCCTGCACGATGAAGCCGACGATCAGGGGCGTCGTGATGCCGGCGATGTTGCCGCCGAGATTCATGCAGCCGCCGAGGAAGCCGGACTTGCCGCGGCCCGCCAGCGCCGACGGGATCGCCCAGTACATGCCGCACCAGCGCAGGAAGAACAGCGTCGTCGACAGCAGCACCACGACCGCGACCGCGTTGGTGACGTAGGCGACGAGGAAGATCGACACCGTCGCCATGATCGCCGCGATGCCGAACAGCGTGCGGAACACGGTGTTGGGCGACCCACCCCGCTCCCGCCAGTTATCGCCGATCCAGCCGCCGACCAGCTCGCCGACAAAGCCTGCGAAGAAGATGATGAAGGACGCGCCGCCCAGCGCTTTGATGTCGAAGCCGTGCACCTTGAACAGGTAGGTCGGCATCCAGGTCAGCAGCCCGTAGAACGTGGTGTTGAAGAACATCCAGCCGAGGCACATGCACCACACCGAGCGAAACCGGAAATACGCCATCCAGCTTGCGCCCGAGGACGGCGGCGTCGCCGCATCCTCGATCGCGTGCGCCTCCTCGAGATAGCGCGCCTCGGCTTCGTTGACCGAGGGATGCTCGCGCGGCACGTTGCGGATATAGTACCAGGCCCATAGTCCGCACAGCATGGTGCCGACGCCGGCGATGACGAAGGCGACGCGCCAGGAGCTGAACGCCGCCATCAACCAGGCGATCACGATCGAGCCGAGCGCCGCACCAAGCGGTGCGCCGCCGTCCAGCAAGGTGGCGCCGCGGCCGCGCTCGGTCTGCGTCATCCAGATCGCGTTGAGCTTGCCGCCCGCCGGATAGATCGGCGCTTCCGACGCGCCGAGCCCGAGCCGGGTCAGCAGCAGCAGCATCCAGCTGGTGGACAGCGCCGCCAGCGCCTGGAAGAAGCCCCAGAACAGCGTCGCGAGCGCGATCACGATACGCGGCTTGAAGCGATCGGCGAGCATGCCGCCCGGCACCTGCATCAGCGCGTAGGTCCAGAAGAACGAGCTCAGGATCAGGCCCTGCATCGCCGGATCGATATCGAACTCCTTGGCGATGACCGGCATCGCGACCGAGAGCGAGGCACGATCGATATAGTTGATCGAGATCAGGAACAGCATGAGCAGGAAGATCTTCCAGCGCACGCCGGAAGGCTTTGCCGTATCTGCCATTGCGATGGTGGACACCTGATCGCTCATTGCTCGCTCCTCCCGACAGATTGTTTTGCCCTGCCGCACCCCTCGTCCTTGACGGTCGCCGGCCTCTCCTGCCCTGCGCGAAGTCTGCTTCAAGGCGGCAAACGGGACAAGCACATTTTGTATTCTGCATGCAATTTTTTATATCATATTGATATTACGTGATATTTATCATTTCATGCATCGATTTTGGTCAGCCGGTGATGAGGGATTGAGCGTCAGATCACCGCTCGAGCCAGGCAATTTCGGGGAATTGGTCCCCGCGGTGCGGCTGCAGCGATCGCACGCACAACGGCGTTCTGCTCATTCCAAAAACAGTGGTCCGCGCTTCCCGTCGGAAGCGCGGACCTGTGGTGAGCCGCTGATGCGGATCGTTCGTCAGCGGCGGATGAAGGCCGCCACCACCGCGCTGGAGGTCGCGCAGACAGCAACCACCAGGAACACCAGCGAGGTCTGGTTATGCTTGTCCATGAAGTGGCCGATCATCGGCTCGCCGAGACCTGCGAACAGGTAGGCGAAGAAGTTCATCACCCCGGTCGCGGTCCCTGCCCGCTTGTGGCCGACCAGATCGGGGCATAGCGCCCAGAACGAGGATTGCGGCCCGTAAGTGAAGAAGCCGCACAGGAACAGCACGGTCATCCCGAGAACGACGTCCGAGGTCGGGATCGCGTACATGCACAGCGAGGTGACCGCGGCGAGCGCCATGTAGAGCACGATGGCGAGGTAGCGGCGCGAGCCGAACACCTTGTCCGAGACCCAGCCATTGCTGAACGCGCCGACCGCCATGCCGACCGGCAGCGCGATGCTGATCCAGCGCGGATCGATCACCGAGGCGGCGCCGGCCTTGGCCCAGTTGCTGCCGAGGAAGTGCACCGGCACCCACACCAAGAGGCCATAGCGCGCCGCGTTCTGGAAGCCGATCGCGACGCCGGCGACCAAGAGGCGCCAGTTCGACAGCACCGCCTTGTAGCGCGCCAGCGAGCCCTCGTTGGCGCTGACCGCGGCTTCCGCAGCGGCGACGTCGTCGGCCTCGTCATGCGGCGAGGCAAAGCCCATGTCCTCGGGCTTCTCGCGCGCAATCAGATAGAACGCGATGCCGCCGAGCAGCAGCAGCACGACCGGGATGCGGAAGATCCAGCGCCAGTCGAGCTGGAAATAGCCGACCACGACCAGCGAGGTGACGAACGACAGCACCGAGGCGAGACCGGCCGCGAATGTATAGAGCCCGTAGACCGTGCCGCGCTCGTGGCGGCCCCACCAGTTCGACAGCAGCCGGCTGCCCGGCGCCCACCCCATCGACTGGAAATAGCCGTTGATGCCCCAGAACGCGGTGAGGCTGACGATCCCGGTCGAGAGACTGGTGGCCCAGTTCATGATGAAGGAGAGGATCGCGCCGGCGCTCATCACGCGCCGGCCGCCGAACTTGTCGCCGAGATTGCCGTTGATCGCCTGCCCGACCGCGTAGCACCAGAGCAGCGCCGCGCTCGCCCAGCCCAGTGCCTCCTTGGTGACACCGAACTCGGCCTGGATGCCGGGAATGGCGAAGCCGAAGGTTTGCCGCCCGGTGTAGAAGAACAGATAGCAGAACATCGCCGCGAACAGCATCCGCCACTGCGCGCGGCGGAACGATGTCGCAAGCTCCGGATTCTGGACTCCGACCGAGCCGACGCCCGACGGACTGAACGTGATCGACATTGAGGCCTCCCCTTGTTTGGTTGATCGCAGTCGGCCGCCGCGTTGTTCTTGTTGTCCGCGTGCGGCCCTCGTCGAACGCGCTGCTCTAGACCGGCCAGGGCAGCGAGTAGGTCTTGACGTTGGTGAAGCTCTTGATCGCCTCCTGCACGCCTTCCTTGTAGCCAAGGCCGGAATCCTTGATCCCGCCGAACGGCGACATCTCGATCCGGTAGCCCGGGACTTCCCAGACGTTGACGGTGCCGACATCGAGCTCATTGACGAACCGCGTGATGTAGTCGAGCCGGTTGGTGCAGACGCCCGACGACAGGCCGAACGCGGTCGCGTTCGAGATCCGGATCACGCTGTCGATGTCGTTGGGCACGCGGATGATCGGGATCACAGGCCCGAAGGTCTCCTGCATCACCAGCTCGCTGGTGTAGGGAATCCGGTCCACCACGGTCGGCGGATAGAGCGCGCCGTCGCGAGCGTTGCCGTGCAACAGCTCGGCGCCGTCGGCGACGGCGGCATTGACGCGGCGCTCGAACTCTTTCGCCGCGCCCTCGTGGATCACGGTGCCGACGTCGACCGTCGGATCCATCGGGTCGCCGCATTTCAGCTTGCGTGCTTTCTTCAGCACCAGCGCGGCAAAATCGTCGGCGACCGCCTCGACGCAGAGAATGCGCTTCACGGCCGTGCAACGCTGGCCGGAATTCTTGGTGGCGCCGGTGACCGCGAGCTCGGCCGCCTTGTCGAGGTCGGCGTCCTCCATCACGATCAGCGGATCGTTGCCGCCGAGCTCGAGCACCAGGCGCTTGTAGCCGGCCTTGCTAGCGATGTGCTTGCCAACCCTGACTGAGCCGGTGAAGGTCACGAGATCGGCGTCCGGATCGGTGATCATCGCATCCCCCATCGAATGCGGATTGCCCGTCACCACCGACAGCATCTCGGGCGGCAGCCCGGCCTCGTAGAGCACGTCGGCGAGCGCGAGCGCGGTCAAAGGCGTCAGCTCGGTCGGTTTCAGCACCACGCGGTTGTTGGTCGCGATCGCCGGCGCGATCTTGTGGCTCACCATGTTGAGCGGATGGTTGAAGGGCGTGATCGCCGAGATCGCACCGAGCAACGGCGTGCGCGTCGTGAAGATCTTGCGCGCCTTGCCCTGCGGGCTGATATCGCAGGAGAACGTCTCGCCGTCGTCCTTGATCGCGAGCTGGCCGGCAAAGGAATAGACGTCATAGGCGCGGCCGGCCTCGTAGAGCGAATCCTTCCAGCACAGCCCGGACTCGGCGGTGATCAGCCGCGCGAATTCCTCCTTGCGCCCGGCCAGGATCTCGGCGGTGCGCAGCAGGATGCGCTGGCGCTCGTAGCGCGTCAGCTTCGGCTTGAACGCGGCCGCCCTGGCGAAGGCGCTGCGCACATGCTCCGGCCGCGCCGCCGGGACCGTGCCCACCACCTTGTTGGTGTAGGGATTGAAAACCTCGACATGCTCGTCGGTGTCGACGAAGCTGCCTGCGATCCGCATCTGCTCGTGGCGAACGGCCGGGCTCTGGATGTTCATGGCACTGTCCTTGGGGTCCGAATGAGTCACTGGATGCGGTTGAGCGCGACGTCGAAGGCGTCGAAATTGCGCAAGGCGTGACCGGCGGGCAGCGCGATCCTGCGGTTGGCGATCAGCGGCACCCGCTCCTCGGTCAGCCCGCCATGCGAGCGCAGCGGCTCGGTCAGACCCGAGAGATCGTGACGCGACTCGCTGGTGCCCAGCACCTTGTGCCTGGTCGAGATCACGACGATGTCGCCGATCCGGTCCGGCGGCAGCTCGAACCTGGCGCAGGCCTCCTTGCGCGTCAGCGCGACCTCGATGCCTCCGGTCGCACGCAGGCGCGACAGCAGCGTGTCGACGTTGGCGCCCTCTGGCGTGTAGATGGTCGCGAACGAGCCGAGCGAGCCGTGATGGGCGACATAGGGATCCGTGATCGGCAGGATCACGCGTGCGGCGCCCTTTCCGGTCCAGTCGTCCATGACATCCTGGAGGTAGATCACGTCGGGCTTGCCGTCGGGCAGGAACTTGTCGTTCATGCCGTGGTCGGCGGTCGCCACGATGTTGCAGCCGAGCGCATCGAGCTTCGCAAGATAGCCGTCGATCATCGCGTAGAAGTCGTTGGCGATCTTGGTGCCGAGCCCGACCTTGTGCTGGATGTAGTCGGTGGTCGACAGGTACATCAGATCGGGACGGTAGCGCTCGACCAGCTTGACGCCGGCCGCGAACACGAAGCGCGACAGATCGGCGGAGTAGACTTCGGGCAGCGGCAGGCCGACGAAGTCGAGCACATCATCGATGCCGTTAGCGGCCCTGGTGGCTTGGTCGGCCTTCTCCGACGAGAACGCGATGGCGCGGCCGCTGGAATAGTCCAGACCGTACGCAAGCAAGGTGCGCAGCTTGTCCTTGGCGGTGACGGCCGCGACCTTGTAGCCGGCATCGTGGACACCGGCGAGGATGGTCGGTGCGCGCAAGAACTTCGGATCGTTCATCATGACTTCGGCGTTGTTTGCCGTGTCATAGAAGTAGTTGCCGGCGATGCCGTGCACCGCGGGCGGCCGTCCGGTAATGATCGAGAGGTTGTTCGGATTGGTGAAGCTCGGGATCACGCTGGCGGCATGGACATGCGCGCCCTCCTTCATGAAGCGCGCGAAGGTCGGCGCGACGCCGGCCTCGATCGCTTGTTCGATGTAGCCGGGCTCCGAACCGTCGAGGCAGATCACCACGGTTGGCCGCGTCGGCGCCTCGTAATCGCGCCCGTTGACGGTGATTGTCTTGCGCTTGTCTTGCATGATGCCTCTCCTTGTCACTGCGCCGTCGTCACGCGTTCACCGCACTCGGCATCCGCTGCGTCTGCGCTGCTTCGATCAGCCGTTCCTTCGATCCCAGGAAGTTGCGGCCGCGCTCGCCTTCGAGCGAGTCCGCGATCAGCGCGTGCCATTCCGCACGCTCGATCCTGTAGGCGGCCGGATTGCAGGAGATGCCGAGCCGCGCCATGAAGTCCTCGAGCTCGTCGGCGGCCCGCGCCAGATCGGCGCCGAAGATCTGCTTCAAGCTCTCCTCGCAGAGCCCTCCCGCCCCTTTGACGCTCCGCAGCACCATCGGCAACGAGAACGAGCAGGCAATGCCGTGCTGCACGCCGTGCCGCAGCGTGATCGGATAGGACAGCGAATGCGCGATCGCGGTCTTGGTGTTGGAGAACGCGAGGCCTGCGAACAATGCCGCCTGCGCCATGTGGCTGCGCAGCTCGAGATTGCCGAGGTCACCGGCCAGCTTCGGCAGCACGTCGAGGATGCTGCGCGCCGCGGCCACCGCGTGGTTGGCCGACACCGGGTTGTTGTTGAGGTTCCAGATGCTCTCCAGTGCATGCGACAGCGCGTCGAGCCCGGTGCTGATGGTGAGGAGCTGCGGCTTGCCGAGCATCAGGCGAGGATCGATCACCGCATGGGTCGGATAAAGCGACGCACGCGCCAGCGAGTATTTCTTGCCGTTGACCTCGTCCCACACCGTGCCCCAGCAGGTCACTTCGCTGCCGGTGCCCGCAGTGGTCGGCACCGCGATGATCGGGATCGCCGCGAGGCGCTCGGCGCCCTGCTGCGTCTCCAGATAGGTCTTGACGGTCGCGAAGTCACCGCCGGCGGCCGCGAACACCTTGGCGGAGTCGATCACCGAGCCGCCGCCGAGCGCGACGATCACCTCCGGCTGCCTCGTGAGCCCGGCAAAGCGCGCGCTCTGCTCGGTGAGCAGCCGGTAGTCCGGATTGGGCGCGACGTCGCGGATGGTCAGGACAGACGGTCCCGCCGCGGCGCGCAGCCGCCGCTCGAGTTCGCCGAAGACCGGCTCGCCATAGGTCACGAGCGCATAGGCGCGCTTGCCGATCAGCGCCGGTAATTTGTCGAAGCTGTCGGCTCCGAATTCGATCCTCACCGGGTTGGAATAAGTCCAGTCCATCAGCGCGTCCTCCGTTTGGCGCGAAGGTACGGCGCTGGCTGCTATTGACAAATTCATTCTACGGATGCGTTCTATTGATTATGTCAATAGTGTTCAGCCAGCTCCGCGCCTTCCACGCGGTCGCCGCCCATGGCGGCTTCACCGCGGCCTCGCGCGTGCTCAACGTCGGTCAGCCGACGCTAACTATCCAGGTCAAGGAGCTGGAGGAGACCTATGGCGTCGAGCTCCTGATCCGGAAGCCGCGGCACACCGAACTCACCGAAGCCGGCGCCGCGCTGTTCGAGATCACCCGCGGCATCATGACGTTCTGCGACGAGGCGCACGACCTCCTGGCCGCGCACGGCAAGGCCACCAAGGGACACCTGCGGGTCGCGACCGTCGGGCCGTTTCACGCCACCGAGATCATCGCGGCGTTCAAGCGCGATCATCCGGAGGTGCAGATCTCGACCCTGCTCGGCAATTCCGAACGCACCTTCCGCCACATCGTCGACTTCGAGGCCGACGTCGCGATCCTGGCGGAGGTGCCGGAGGATCCGCGCGTTACCATGATCCCCTACCGCACCCACCGCGTGATCGTGTTCGTCAACCGCGATCATCCCTGGTTCAAGCGCAAGTCGGTCAGGCTGCGCGAGCTGGCCGACCAGCCCATCGTGCTGCGCGAGCGCGGCTCGACCACGCGGCGCGCGTTCGAGGCCACGATGCAGGCCGAGGGCATCAAGATCGAACCGGTGTTCGAGATCGAGAGCCGCGAGGGCGTGTGGAAGGCGGTCGAGCGCGGCCTCGGCATCAGCGTCGTCGCCGACTTCGAATTCGTGCCGCACCCCAATCTGCGCGCGCTGGAGATCAGCGACCGCACCATCAAGACCCAGTACAGCATCGCCCATCACAGCGGCCGCGGCCACTCGCCGATCATCAAAGCGTTCATCGACACGGTCCGGCGCATGAAGGGTACGGATCGCAACTAGCGGCGACCTTCGCCCCAGCGCCTCCATCCCCGGGCGTTAGCAACGATTCCCTGTCCCGCCGGTTAGGCCATCAACCCTTTCGGAAAGGACAGCAGCCAATGGTCAGCAAGCCGCTCGAGAACCCGACCAGCAAATATCCGAAACCGCCGTTCAGGCGGCAAAGCCAGCCCTGGCCCGGTCTTGCAAGCAAGATGGAGCCGCGGCCGGACCATGGCGAACGAAGCTATCGCGGCTCGGGCCGGCTCGCCGGGCGCAAGGCGCTGATCACGGGTGGCGACTCCGGCATGGGGCGCGCCGCTGCGATCGCCTTCGCGCGCGAGGGCGCCGACGTCGCCATCAACTATTTTCCTTCGGAAGAGCCCGATGCGGAGGAGGTCATCGGCCTGATCAGGGCCGAGAAGCGCAACGGTCTGGCAATTCCTGGCGATCTTCGCGACGAAGGTTTTTGCAAGGAGCTGGTCAAGCGCTCGATCGACGGGCTTGGCGGCCTCGACATCATCGTCAACAACGCAGCCCGGCAGCAAGCGCGCGAGTCCATCCTGGACGTCTCTTCGGAAGATTTCGACGCGACGATGAAGACCAATGTCTATGCACCGTTCTGGATCATCAAGGCCGCGCTGCCGCATCTCAAGCCGGGCGCGGTGATCATCGGTACGGCTTCGGAGCAGGCCTACGATCCCTCGCCCGACCTATACGACTATGCCCAGACCAAGGCTGCGACGATGAACTACGTGAAGTCGCTGGCAAAGCAGCTCGGACCAAAGGGCATTCGTGTCAACGCCGTCGCGCCGGGACCGATCTGGACCCCGCTGCAAGTGTCCGGCGGGGCATCGATGGAGAAGCTGGAAAACTTCGGCGGACATACCCCTCTCGGCCGACCCGGCCAGCCCGTCGAGCTGGCATCGATCTACGTGCAACTTGCCGCCGCCGACGCGAGCTTCGCCAACGGTCAGGTCTATGGCTCGTCAGGCGGCGCTGGACCTCCCTAGGGGGTGTCGGCACGATTGAGATCGAGCCGAAAGAGTGCGCGGATCGGCCGGCCTTGCCGACACCGATGCCGCCGCCATCCGCTACCGCTAAGGAGCCTTCGGCTCGGCCTTGAGCGCGATCAATGCCAACAGCGCGGCCAGGCTGAGGGCCGACGTGACCGCAAGCGTGTAGCCGCCGAGCGGCGAAATCAGGAATCCGAATACAAGGGGCGCGAGGGCTTGAGACAGTCGCGACGGCGCGCCGAGCAGTCCCAGGCGGTAGCCGTAATCCTTCGGACCGAATATCGCCAGCGGCAGCGTGCCGCGCGCGATCGTCAGGATTCCATTCCCCGCGCCGTGCAACAGCGCGAAGATTCCAGCGAAGCCGCCGCCGAACAGGCCGATGACGCAGGCGCCCAAGGGATGTGTGATGCAGGCCAGGCGCGCTGACCAGAGCGGGTGGAACCGCTTCAGCAGGCTCGCTTCGACAATGCGCGCCGCCACCTGCGCCGGACCGATCAGTGCGCCCGCCGCGATCGCCTGCGCCTGCGTCGCACCGAGCGACTCCAGAATTCGCGGCAGATGAACCGCCATCGCCGACGTCACGCTCCAGGCGGCGGCGAAGGCAAAGGCGAGCAACACCATCGCGCGGTCGACGGGAATGTGCGGCTTCGGCGTGTCGGCCGCGATCCGATGCTCCCGCTTCAGCCTGGGAATCAGGAAGCCATTGAGCGGCAAGCAGATCAGAATGTGCGCCGCGGCCCAGCCGAAACAGGTCCAGCGCCAGCCGATGGTTGCGAGCCCCCACGCACTCAGCGGCCAGCCGATGGTGCTGGCAAAACCCGCGATCAGGGTAATGCCTGTGATGGAGCGGCGGGCGGCGCTGCCGTAAATGCGCCCGAGCGCCGCGAAGGCTGCATCATACAGGCCAAGGCCCATGCCGACGCCGAGCAACAACCAGCTCACCGCCATCAGCACGCCGCTCTGCGACAGCCCGAGCAGGATCAGCCCCGACGCCAGAATGAGGTTGGACGCGCAGAGCACCTCGCGTCCCCCCATCCGGTCGATCTGGCGGCCGACCCGCGGACCGAGCAGCCCGGAGATCACGAGCGCCATCGAGAACGCGGCGAACAGCCAGTTCGTCGAGATGCCGAGGTCCCGCGCAATCGGGTCCGCGAGGATGGCGGGCAGATAATAGCTCGACGCCCAGGCAAGGGTTTGCGTGGTCCCGAGCGCAACGATCAGGACGTTGTCTGCACGGCGGCTCATCCGGCGCGCGCACCCGGCGTCCTGGGCGGAACCACTTCTCCGTCTTCCTTGACGAACTGGCCAATGTCAGTGGCGAGAAGTTCAAGCACGGCCTCGGACGGCCGGCACAGTTTCACGCCGTTCGGCGAGACCACGATCGGCCGATTGATCAGGATCGGATGCGCGATCATGAAATCGATCAACTCGTCGTCGCTCCATTTCGGATTGGCAAGGTCGAGCGCCGCATAAGGCGTGCCCTTCTCGCGGAGCAGGGCGCGGGGCGTCATGCCCATGGCCGCGATCAGCGAGATCAGCGTGTCGCGCGCGGGCGGCGTCTTGAGATACTCGACGATCTCCGGCTCCTCCCCGCTTTGGCGGATCATGGCGAGGGCGTTGCGCGACGTCCCGCAATCGGGATTGTGGTAGATCGTGATCGTCATCGGATTGCTTCCATCTTCGTTTCGCTCTTCCGCAGGAGCCACGTCATCAGCGCCAGCGCGACCATCGCCCCCAGAATCTCGGCGACGATAAATCCCGGCAGATCCTGCGCGCGGATACCGGAAAACGTATCGGTGAATGATCGCGCGATGGCAACAGCCGGGTTGGCGAAAGACGTGGACGCGGTGAACCAGTAGGCGGCCGTGATGTAGAGCCCGACCAGCCATGGGATAGCGGCCTCACGAAACCGCAGGCCACCGATGATCGTTGCGACCAATCCGAACGCGGCAACGAATTCCGCAAACCACTGCGGGAACCCGGTCCTCGCCTTGGCGGAGAACTCCAGGAGCGGCAGGCCGAACATGACATGCGCGACCATCGCACCCAGGATTCCCCCGAGCACCTGCACCGCGACGTACTGCGCGGCGTGCGGCGGGCGGAGTTCGCCCTTGAGCGTGAACACCAGCGTGACCGCCGGATTGAAATGCGCGCCGGATATCGGTCCAAGGATTGTGATCAGCACCACCAGAATGGCGCCGGTCGGCAGCGTGTTGCCGAGCAGCGCCAGCGCCACGTCCTTGGTCAAGGCCTCTGCCATGATGCCGGAGCCAACGACGGTCGCGACCAGAAGCAACGTGCCGAGACATTCAGCCGCAAGGCGCCGTGGCAGATCGAAATCGCGCATCAGGCACGCGCCTTCTTCCCCGTGGAAGGCTTGCACTGGGCAGCGGCGAGCGCCGGCGCGCAGATCTCCGGGTGGCCCGCGCAGCAATCCTTCATCAGGAAGGCGATGAGGTCGCGCAAACCGGTGAAATCCGCCGAGTAGATGATCGAGCGCGCCTCGCGGCGTGGCACGATCATGCCGGCGTGCTCGAGGTCCTTCAGATGGAACGACACGTTGGATGGCGACACCTCGACCGCCTCCGCAATCGCCCCCGCGGCCATCCCCTCGGGACCCGCCTGGACCAGCAGCCGCACGATCCGCAGCCGCGTTTCCTGCGACAGCGCGGCAAACGCGGTTCGGGCTTGACGCTCCTCCATCTTTCGATAATCCTACAATTCAATAATCATTGAAATGAGGATAGCAGCCATGGACACGCTTGCCAATACCCGTTCGATCGTCGGCGCCCTGCTTCCGGTGGAAGAGCTGTCATCCGCAGCCCTCCTTTCCAGCCTCGAGGCGCACAAGGAGAAGCCGCTGATATTCAGCTACGACGGCCGGGACGTCCGCCCCAGCTACCACGTGACCGAAGTCAAGACCGGTTCGTTCAGGGCGCTCGATTGCGGCGCGAACCCGGAGAGCTGGAGCGAGACCTTCATTCAGCTCTGGGACATCGAGGAGGACAACCGCGGCCACATGCCGGCCGGAAAGTTTCTTGCGATCATCCGCAAGGTCGACGAGGCGGTCGGCTTCGACCCGCAAGCCAGGCTGACCTTTGAGGTGAGCGACGGTGTTCGGCCGATGCAGATCTATCGGGCGGAACGCATGGATGCCGGCGACGCGGCGATCCGGGTCTATCTCTCGGCGCGCCCGTCGAGTTGCAAGCCGCGCGACCGATGGCTGCAGGAACAGCAGTCCTGCTGCGCACCGAGAGCCAAACAGTCCTGCTGCCCGGAAATTGCCGATCACTGAGTTGCCCGACGGGTCAAGCCCTCGGAGCAAAAATATTTCGCTTTATCCGAAAGGCAACTCAATGTATGAATAACCCGTCTCACCCGATCGAGGGGCGCTGCGCATCGTCAGGAGTGTTGCGGTGAGATGCGATGGACGCCGAGGTCACGACCGACGACGCGTGACTGAGGTGGACGGTGAAGTCGTGTGGACTATATTTTGAAGGCCGGTGAAAGCCGGTGAAAGCAAGAAAACCCTTTGGAATAAGCGTTTTCCTTCTACCCTCTCTCAGCCGCTTTCAGCGGATTTCGCCAAAAACAGGGCCGGGCCCTACGCCCAACAGCGGGCAGCTCCAAGCGCAGGGGCCGGCATGATCCCAACTTTTGGAGAGCTGAAACCATGACTGAGACTACCACGACCACCGCCAAACGCAGCCGCGCCGGCAGCGTCGTCCTCGTCGATCGCATGTGCGAGAAGCGGGTCACCACCCGGACGAAAATCTACGACCGCCGCGTCCCCGGCCTGTACGTCTCGATCACGACGAGCGGCGCTGCGAGCTTTAGCTACCGGTTCACCGATCCGGCGGCCGGCAAGCAGCGCACTGTGCTGCTCGGCGTCTACAATCCGGAGACCTTCCGCGTCGACGACGCCCGCAGCAAGGTCTACGGCCTCAAGGCCCTCGATCCGGCCGCGCTGGTCGAGCAGCTGCGCCAGACCAAGGCGGTCAAGGGCAAGCATGGCAAGACGGTCGCCGAGATCATCGAGCTGCGCATCGCGTGGATGCAGGGGCTGGAGCGCAAGTCGGACGGCGAGATGCGGCCGAGGGTCGAGAGCTGGTCCAATGTCGCGAGCCACCTCAACCGCTTCGTCGAGCCGAGGCTCGGCCGCAGGATCGCCAGCGACGTGACGCGGCAGGACGTCGCCGAACTGTCGAACGACATTCTAGCCGGCAAGTTCGGCGTGCCCTCGATCAGCAACGCCCGGCACATGCGCCGCGCCGTCAGCGGCCTGTACACATGGGCCGGCGAGGCCGGCCGCGACTACGTGCCGGAGACCTGCCGGCCGTGCTATCGCCTGCCCAAGCTGCCCAAGGAGCACGCTCGCAAGCGGGTTCTCGACGAGAACGAGATCAGGACGCTTTGGCATGGGCTCGATCGCACCGATCTGCCGTGGGATCGCCGGACCCGCCTCGCGATCAAGTTCGAGCTGGTTTCGATGTTGCGCTCTCGCGAGTTGCTCGGCGCACACCGCGACGAGCTGTTCGACCTCAAGGGCGACAATGCCCGCTTTGACGTGCCGGCGAAGCGAGTGAAGAAACGCCGCGTGATCGAGCAGCCTTTGAGCAGCTTGGCCGTCGAGATCATCACCGAGGCGTTGACCAGCGACGCGCAGCAGTTCGTGTTCGAGAGCCCGGCCATCAAGGGCCAGCCGATCCACCGCACCGCGCTGGCGACGGCGTTGCGCGGCCGCCCCGACAAGGAGTTGCCGGGCCTCTGCAAGGTGCTCGGCCTGAAGCCGTTCACGCCACACGATCTGCGGCGGACGGCGGCGACGCTGGCCGGCGAACTCGGCTACAGCGAGGCCGCGATTGCCAAGTGCCTCGACCATGCGGTGACCAAGGACGACGGCGAGAAGATCAACCGCGTGACCGGCGTCTATGTGCACTCCAAGCGCATGCAGCAGAAGCGCAACGTACTCGACGGCATCGCAGCCGAGATCAAGCGGATCATCGCCGAGCCGATGCAGGCCGTCGATCAGGACGAGCTGCCGCTGGCGGCGTGATCGACGCGAATCGTGCGCATGCGCACGATTTGATCCAGCCCGGTCAGCGCATCGCTGGCCGGGTTTTCAATTTTGAAAGCTCGTGAAACTTGCTCGGTAGCGGCCGGCTATTGCGGGAGGGTCTTTGTGCCCGGCGGCAACTTGGAGCGCGGCTTTGGAATGTGGATGAGGTAGGGCCGGTCTCGGTGCGTCGCGTAGACTCCGAAGCAGTAGGTGCCGTCGCGAACGTCGGAGATGACATCCGGTCGCGAGCGCGCCGCGCCCACCCACTTCTTGCCGGGATCAAGCTCATGCGGGAGCGAACCGGTGCCACCAACCTGCGGATTTGGAATGAAGTAGCTCTTGGAGGGCCGCACTCGCCATCGCTTCCATCGGTTGTCGAAGCGCAGGACAGTGAGGCTCGTTAACGTGGTCGCCTGCCCACCTCGATTGACGACAGTGACGACCATCAAATCCTTTTCGTCCTCGCCTCGCTCCCCTCCAATCAAGACGGCGTCCGGCATCAACGACAAGTGCAGCCGCACCCGCTTCTCGAACCACGTGCGCCAATTCAGTATGAAGGCTGCCGTGCCAACGATTGCGGCGTAGATGGCGATCCAGTTCTCCGGCTTCATTTCGCCGTCCTATTTCGGCAGCGACGCGAGATAGGCAAAATAGGCCGACACCGCCGCTGCCACCGCTGACAGCGCCGCTACGATCACGGACACCAGCATGTAGCTCGCATTTCGGGTCGTCGCGCGCGTCGCTTCGAGCTGCGCCTCGGTCTGTCGTCGGACGATCTCGGCTTTCGCGATGAGATGATCGAGCGAGTCCTCGCGCTTGTTCATCTCCTGCGCCAGCTCGGCGAGGCTCATCGCCTGCGGGTTCTTCATCGGCTGCCCTCTGCTTGCCAGACTGCGCATGGTGACTTGCCACATGCGCTTGGCAACCGATGGGTGTGGTTATCCCCGCATTTCTACCGCGCGGATGGCGCATCGTTCCGGCGAATCAGCTCTGATTCGATCATGGAAGGGAGGACTGCGGATCATGACAATCGTAGAGGCTGGCAAGTGGTACTTCGCCGTAACATGCTCGGTTTGCGAGAAGCTCCTCCCATTCATGGAAGCGCCTTCCCCGGACAAGGCACCAGAGTTTCGGGTTGCCCATGACCATCTACAGATAGCCTGCGCCGCTTGCGGTGCGGATCGAATGTATCTACCAGAGCAAGTTCAACGCCTTCAGGGATCGTATCCGCAGTGATCCCGCCACGATGACATCAAAATCTCTCGGCCCCAAAGAACTAGCCGACCACGCCAGCGCCATCGGCTACCTGTGCATCTATTACGCCGAGCTGGAGAGCATATTAACGCAGCTCATCAGCCGAATGTCTGGGCTCAAGGGCGAAAAATTTGATCTCTTCGTCAATCAGATTGATCTGCTAAAAAAACTTACGGTTGCAAGAGGGCTCGCCATCAGTACGAAGGCTCCCAGCGACTGGTACGACGACTTAGAATTGATCCTCGTTGAGATTCAGAATCACATCATGCCCAAACGCAATCGCTATGTTCATGATAGCTGGCGCGTCACCATGCTCGACACGATCGTCTTGCGGCGGACCGACAAGACAAGAATTGAGAGGCCCCAGTCGCGTCAGCAGCCCGTCCTCACAACCAAGGAATATGTGAACACCAGCGCGGCAGATATTTGGGCGCTTTCAAAGGACCTTGTAGCCGTGAGAGACGGCCTTCTAATACTCGACGATGGTTTCCACAGCTTTCAATTCCGCGAAGCGCCGCAATTGCTGCCGCAGCAACTACGCGATCAACTGATTACCCATCGAAAAGCACCCAAGCCTAGGAAGCCGAAGGCTCGCTAAGCGATCGGTGCCAGCTCTTTGTCGCCGTCGCCGGGAGCGGCCGAGGCACGCGCCATGCGATTTGCTGTTCGACCTCGTCGCGGTCGCGACCAGTGAGGCGATGCAGCCGGCCGAGCCGCTTGCGCACCGCGTGCCAGAAGGCGTCGCGCTCGCCGATGTCGTCGAGCTTGTCCTCGCCGATCGATGCCAGCGTGCAAACCAGCCGGTGCGCCGGCTGGCCAGCGAGCAGCACGCGCTCGGTCAACGCGGCCTCGACGACGAAGCTACCGGGATTTTTGCTGCGCCATGTGCGCGCGGGACGGCGTGACCACGCGATCTCGAAATTCGGCATCGGCGGGGACTCCGGTGCGGCGGGAGTTGCGAAGAATGCACGCCAAATCGCCCGGATCAACGGGCTATACGAACGTGTGTCGTACAGACTATGTAACTTTTAGTTACATGGCTTTAAACGGCCTGCGAGCCTCGCTGATGCGTTCGGCGGGTTGGCCGATGTTCGGTGCTGGTGAGGTCGATCGAACGCATGGGCGGGCCGGCTACCCCTTTCCACCGCACGTTCGCTGCTCGCCGAGCCGCTCGACGATCCAGCTGCAGCGCCGCAACGCGCGGGCGACGGTGTTGACGTGAATCGCGACGATCGCCGGATCGCTGCCATCGAGCGTCGAGGCCTCGCCGATCGCCTGCATGATCGCGGCGACGATACGCTCCTCGTGCTCGGCCTCGGTCATCGATCCCGCCGCGCCGCGAGCGCGGCCTGCAGCGCCTGTTTCCACGCTCGCGCCACCGGCCATTCCTCCCACACCACGGAATCCGTGGCGTAGTAGTCCGGCGGATCGGCATCGAGGTCCTCGAACACCGAGACCGTGAACACCTTGCAGTGCGTCCAGCACAACGCCTTGTCGATCTCGACGAAGGCATCATGCTGCGGCCGAGGATCACCGGGGGTGCCGTAGCCGAGTTCGATCAGCTTCAGGCCACGGGCATAGAGATTTATCATGTCGTCGGTGATGCGGAGGGCGGGTCTGGCGCGCGGGTTGCTCATGGGTCGATCGGCGTGTCGAGATAGCGGTGATCGTTGAGGTAAAGCCACTCGTCGAAATCGAGCCACATGGTGAACCGGCGCTTCGCCGCGTCGAGCAGGCCAGCATAGCGCGCGATGGCGCGGCGTCGCTTGATCGAACCCTTGGCCTCGCGGTGCGCGGCAAAATACAGCGCGTCGAGCCGGTCCATTAGGTCTTCGCCGGCCCGGTCGGAAATGCCCGGCGCTCCACGATAGGCCAACAGCATCACCAGCCTCGCGGATTTGGCGGCCGGCCGGGGCCGCGCTTCGGCTCGTCGGTCAGATGCAGCTTGCCGATCAGACGCGCGCACAGCGCCCGCGCCTGCAGCTCCAGCGCGATGCAGCCGTTCGGCTTGCTCGATCCGGCGGCGGTGACGAGCATCTCGCCCTGCTCGGCGATCAGCAGCCGCAGCCGCTCGGCGCGGTCATGGGCCTGACAGGCCTGCTCCAGAATGGCGAGGTCGGAGACGTTCGAGATATCCCAGTCGGCGAGAATGTCGCCCCACAGCTTGCGGCCATGTTCGCCGAGGGTTGCCGGCGGTTCCGGTGCGGTTCCGGGCTGGTAGATCGCGATGGCAGCGGATGGGGAACGGTTCATTTGGCTGGATTCGCAGCATTTGGCGTTTTCGGTTCCGTTTTACTCCGAAAACAATAATAGGCCTAACGTCGGTGCGCCGCCGCGCTCGGAACTTAAGGAACTTCCATTTTTCCGAACCTCCCCCCAACCCCTAAAAGCTGGAACCCGCCGAGGGGCATCAGTTCAGCACTGGCGGCAGCACCTCGCCGCGCACTGCCGCGTCGACCTTTGCCTCCATCCGCCGCAGCGTCGCCTCGAACCGCTCGGGCATGGCCTTCACCGAGTCGCGCAGGCCCACGGAAAGCTCGGCGATGGCCTTGCCGTTCTCGGCACTGATCTCGCCGATGGACTTATGCATTTCTGCGGCGAAGTCTTCCCAAAGCTCGTCGAACGCCTTGCCGACATCTTCGGCGAGCGCCTTGATCCGCACATCGATCCGTTGATCGATCGCAGCGGTGACCTCGGCGAGCACCTCGGCCTTGATCCGGCGATGCATCGTCGCGTCGGTCTCGTGCGCAGCGCGGGCCGCACAGCGGCGTTGCTCGGCTTCGGCGATCTCGCGACGGTGCCGATCGTTCAAGCTCTCCAGCGGCTGCGCAAAGGCCTCGGCGACCAGCTCGGCATTGTCCGGCTGCTCGGCGCGCATGACGACGGCATTGCCGGCTTGATCCGCCCGGCCATGCTGCTGCTCGTCGAGCTTCTCGGCAAACTCACGCTTCATCGCCTGCAGGCGCTCGCTGTTGCTCACCACGATACTCCCTCCACATAGGCCACAGCCCCGCGCGCAGCCGCGAAAGCCAGATTGCTGCGCAGCCTGATGCCGACGACGTCGGTCTGGAAAAACGAGCGCGTCGGCGTAGCAAGAGCGCCGCTGCCGCTGATGTCGGCCGGCGCGGTGTCCTCGTAATGGATGCACGCTTCCTTCGATGTCTCGATCGTCGGCACGCCGTCGTATCCGCAGGACAAGCCTGCCGGCGCAACCGCGATCACCGTCTTCGCCGCGACGCCCGCAGACGGCAGCACCTCGCTCCTGAAGTTCGAGCCGCTGCGCAGCTGCAGCATCATCCACTCGCGCGGCGGTGCGATGAACACGACGTCGCTAACGTCGATGCCGGCGTCGGCGATCGTGCCGGCAAGGTTGCTGATGTCCTCGGCCATCGCGTCGACCGGATCGGTTGCCGCGCTCGGCGCAATCGCCGCAACGCCGTTCAACAGCCCTGCAGGCCTGATGTCACTGGCCGGGTTGGCGTCGAACACGGTGGCGTCGATCGATGCGTTGCTGCGATCGGCCATCACCTTGCCGATCACGGCGACCGCGCCCTGCGGCGTTGCGTTCTCGATCTCGGCCGAGGCGGCGGACAGCAGCAGGATTTTCTTGACCGGGCCGAGCACGGCCTTGGCGAGCGTGAACTCGACGGCCGGCGCGGGCGCGCCCTCGGCGATGAACACGGGGGTCGGCGGCAATGCGGCAAGCTCGGGAATGCCGATGGTGCTGAGGCCCTTCATGTCGAGCCGCAGCGTGCCGTCATGGGTGAACAGCTTCAGCGCCGCCGAGCCCGGCGCGATCGCGCGGAAGGCGGTGACGGCGTCGAAACCGGGGAATGTCGTGGTGTCGGTCGGCGACACTGCCGAGCGCAAGATCAGCTCGGCGCGGGTGTCGCTTGGCCATTCGGCCTTCAGCACGCGAGACGGATTGAGCTTCCGGCCGTTGGCGCTGGCGATGGCGTGGCAGGCGACGGCGCGCTGCCAAGAGCGGCGCTCCATGCGCGCGGCCTCGCGATGGTCGGGCCGCAGCGGTGCGATGGTTCGATCGAAACTCATGACGCCCTCCTGATGGCCGAGCATGGCACGGTGCAAGGCGGGTCGATGAAGAGCGCTCACGGTTTATTTTCGCGCCGAGGCCTTCAGGATCGCGGCGATCAGCCGGCCGATGTCGACGAGGTCATCGGGACTGCAACGGCCGGGATACTCGGCCTGCAGCCAGCTGATCACGTCGCCGTCGATCGCCACCCGCGTGAATCTGATCCCGGCCTTGTGGTTCGCCCGGTAGCGCCGCTGCTCCTGCCGGCGTCGCGCGCGGCGGTGTTCGTCGGGGCCAGGATTCGGCGGTGGGTGTGGCGGGCGGCGGAGCATCGGTCACAGCCTGCGGTTCTCGATGTAGTCGCCAAGCACCAGCCGCCGACGCGCCGTCGCGACCAGCGCAGGGACAGCGGCGAGGTTCGCTGCCGCATGATACAGCCAACGCAGCTCGGGATCGTCGGTGGTCGGCTTCATCGCCCGCAGTATCTTGGCAATCGGCGGACGGACTTCGACGGTGTGTCTCAGCTGGCGACACGCGGCGGCGAGCACGAAGTGCGAGGGACGCGCGTTGACGACGTCGCTGAACACGATGTGCATGAAGTTCGCCAGATTGGCGTCTTTCGCGGGGAAAGCCATGTACAAGATCGCCAGCTCTCTGCGGATATCGTCGATCGTTGCCCGGACGCACAGCGTTTCCAACTGCCCGAACAGCCACGGATGCTCGGCCTGCACGGCCTCGCCGCTGGCGATGGCCTCTTCGAGATTGCGCCGATACTGGTGCTTGGCGTTCGCCAGCCAATCGAGATAGCCGCATTCGTTCAGCAGCAGCGGGATGGCCTCGCGATCCGCGAGCGCGCCGTACAGCGCCTCGCTGACGTGGCTGAGATTGCCGAGGCCGGCAATGTTGGAATCGTCGATCCGTGTGATCTTGCTCATGGCTCGCTTCCATCGTCGGTGAAGCCGAGGCCGCGCAGGATCGACTCGTCGTAGCTGCTGATGGCCCGGCTTGCGGGCTTCTGCTCGTCCATCCAGCGGCCGGCGTTCAACCACGTCGCCGGGTGCGGAATGAACCGCGCCTCCCTGCGATCGCGGTCGCACTCGGCGGCGAATCGCATCGCGCCGTTGAGCAGCTCGGCCGGGGAAGCCCCCTGATCAACGGCCTTCTGGTAGGCCTTGGCAGCTGCCAGCCGTCCGACGCGGCGCGGGTACGCCGCGTACCAGCGATCGAAATCGGGATGCTCACTCACTCGCGCGACAGCGCGAGAGTCTTTCTTCGCTCTCTTCGCTGTTCTCTTCGTTCTACGCTCTTTATGTGCTGCCACCGTGTGGCACTGGTCTGGTGACAGAGCTGTGTCACCGGTAGATGTTGAATTTGTCACTAGTACCCGTGCCATAGGTTTGGCACTGGTCTGTTGAGCAACCGGTGCCATAGGTTTGGCACTGGTCAGCAGGTAAAACTGGTTGAGGATTCCGGCAGTCCGCTCGGCTTCGATCCACCCCGTGCGTTCAAGCAACTCGACGTGCCGATAGATCGATCGTTTGGAAACACGACTCGCGTCGGCGAGGGTCTGACTGCCCGGATTGCAGATGCCGGCCTTCACGTTGAGATGCATCGCGATGGCGGCGGCGACGCGCGCGGTCGCGTGCGGCAAGTCAGCGACGAGCACCGCGCTAATCCACGCATCGCGCGCCTTGAAGGTCGACGGGTTCTTGAGCGGCGTCGTGTCGTCGCGCGGCTCGGTCATAGCGCCTTCCAACTTTCGAGGACCTCCCGCAGCGAGTCCCGTTCGGCCTCGTTGACGAGCCGGCAGCGCTCCCAGGCGACGGGCTCGATGTGGCGCTCGATCATGCCCTCGACGCGGGCGCGCAGGTCGTTGGGGTCCATGGCGTCAAGCTCCCAGCACCACTGCCCATAGGCTTTGCGAAACCACGCAGCGCGCGGGTCCTTCTTCTTCTCACTGACATTGAAGGCGGGTCGTCGGCCGAGCCGATTGCAATCGTTGCGAAGCAAGGCGATGCGCTCGACCGAAACGTGGTTGCCGCCATAGCGGCGGAGCCGCTCCGGAATATCGCGCTCCGACATGTACATTCCGCTCGGGTCGAAATCGCCGATGTAAAGGATGATCAGTGGACGATCGTCATTGGACTGCGCGACGTCGTTGACGATCGTCGCACTGCCGAATCCGTGCATGACGCGGAAGCCGATGGCATACTCGTCGAGCACCGGCTGCAACACGCCGCGCACCGTGCCCTTCTCGGACCAGACCTCGACGCGGACCGGCTGCTGCTGCCAGAAATCGCGCCGGTAGGAGATGGCCGCGCAGTCTGCGAACTGGGCCGGGTCATCCCAGCTTGCCACCTGTTCGAGTTCGCGGGATTCATCAACAATCCATGACCAAGGGATCGTGCCTTCCTCACGCGCGATCTTGAGCAGGCGATAGACGCCCGCCATGTCGGCGCGGCCCATCGAGGCCGTCAGGCCCTCGTTGAACAGCTTGTAGCCGACACCGCGCCCGGTGATTGGCTGGGCGGCGGCGACAATGCGAACCATCGCGTCGATGATGTCGCGGGACCGCTGACCACGGCTCCGGACCTTTTTCGTACTAGTTTGAATTTGCTCGGTCATGGACTCGGCACTCCCTGCGCCCTTGTCGGGCGGCTGACCGGGCGGTAGAACGGGGACGCGCAGGTAACGCGGACGCCCCGACCTTCGCTCGGTCGGTTGAAATGCAGAACGCCGCCTCACTCACCGGAGGCGGCGTTTTCGTTGTCAGGTGGTGGGGGTGTTCTCGGTGATCGCAGCTGCAGCGGCTTCACGCTCGCGCGAGGTCCTACGACGCCCGCGAATGCGTCCAGTGACCGACGCCTGCCACGCCGCGACTTCGTCCTCGAACCAGACCTTCTTGTTCGGCGTGATAAAGCTCGGACTTGGAAACTCGCGGCGCTTCACCATTCGCCACAACGTCACCGAGCTGACCGGGACAATTTGCAGAACTTGCGTCTCGGAAAGCATGATCCGGATGCCGGTCCTATCGAGCGCGACGTCTTCTTTTGTCATCGTGTTGAACCTTCTGGACATCACCTGAAGGCTCGATAACACCGTAAAAATCAAAAACGCTTTCATTGGTGGAAACGCGCAGGGTAACCGGGGCCGTCTGCAAATCCCGGCATGTGTGAAATAGAGCCTATTGGGGCCTACCCGGTTTGAGCGGGCTTTTTTCATACCCGGTGTAAATTACAAAAACCGCTGCAGCACAGCGGTTTCTTTCATTATCGCAGCCCGAAAAATAGCGCTGGACTTCAAGTCGTGTGGTCCTGACGCCCTAGCGGCAGGTGTCTCTTCGCATTGCGCGATGCGCGTTGTGAAGACGGTGACAAACAAGCCCAGTCTCACCGGGGAGAGCACGTATAAGCCGTAACCCATCGCGCAGGGAAAGCCGGGTCGTTTCCGGTTACACCTGTGGTCCTACCTCCCGCGTTTTTTATTACGCGGGACCCACGGGCGCGATCGGCACCCGACTTTCCCTGCGCCCTCTGTTTCCAGAGCGGCGAAACGAAGAGCAAAGCTCGGGCAAATCGTGTCGCGAGAATGTGGAAGTTTGACGCCCGGTCGTGCAACACACTCGCTGTCGTCCCTGCGAAAGCAGGGACCCATAACCACAGATCGGCTTTGTTGCGGGACGGTCGAACGACGAGTCCCGTTCACAACACGGGCCGCGGAGTATGGGTCCCTGCTTTCGCAGGGACGACACCGAGATTGCAGCAATGATGGGGGGAGCGCGCCCTAGCCGCTCAAGCCGCCGTCGGCTCGCTCGACAGCGCGGCGAACACCGTCTCCGGCGAATGGGCGATCACGGCGAGCAGCGCGCGGGCAGGTCCGCGCGGCGCGCGCTTGCCCTGCTCCCAGTTGCGGATGGTCTCCACGGGCACGCCGAGCTTGGCGGCGAATTCCAGCTGGGTGAGCTGGGCCCGGCGGCGCAGATCGCGTACGGCCGGCTGCGCGGCTGCAGGCTGCATCGCCTGGTCGGGATGTGCGGGCACGAGCGGGATTTCCTGCCCGTCGCGCAATTCGACGATCCGTCCGTCCGCCTTGAGCCGCAACCGCTGCATGATGGCCCCCGTGATGGCCCCTTGGAGATAGCGGCATCATCGATGAAGCGCGTTAAGTTCGGATTAACGATAAGCGGCCCGGCGCGGCTCGCGCCCGAACCATGCGCCGCCCTGCCCGCGAGCGCGTTACTTGAGGCCGAACCACAGCGTGGCGATGCCGAGGAACGAGAAGAAGCCGACCACGTCGGTGACGGTGGTGACGAAGGTGCCGGAGGCGACCGCCGGATCGGCCCGCACCCGTTCCAGCACCATCGGGATCAGGATGCCGCCGAGCGCGCCGGCGACCAGGTTGCAGATGATCGCAAGCCCGATCACGATGCCGAGGCCGGGGATCTTGAACCAGGCCACCGCGGCGACGCCGGTGATGACGGCAAAGGCGATGCCGTTGACGAGCCCGACCATGGTCTCGCGCAGCACCACCCGCATCGCGTTGTAGGAGCCGAGCTCGCGGGTAGCGAGCGCGCGCACCGCGACCGTCATGGTCTGGGTCGCGGCATTGCCGCCCTGGCTCGCCACGATCGGCGCCAGCACCGCGAGCGCCACCATCTTCTCGAGCTGGCCCTCGAACAGGCCGAGCACCGACGAGGCCAGGAACGCAGTGGCGAGATTGACCAAGAGCCAGTTGAAGCGGCCGCGGGCGATGGTCCACACCGTGTCGGACAGCTCTTCGTCGCTGGTGACGCCGCCGAGCGCCTTCAAGTCTTCGTCGGCCTCCTCCTCGATCACGTCGACGACGTCGTCGATGGTGATCACGCCGACCAGCCGGTCGATGGTGTCGACCACCGGAGCTGCGACCAGATTGTACTTGCCGAACATCCGCGCGACCTCTTCCTGGTCCTCCAGCGCGGAGACCCGGCGGCGGTCCTCATCGACCAGGTCCTTGATCGGAACCGGGCGGCGCGCGCGCAGCAGCACGTCGAGCGGCACCGCGCCGAGCAAATGCTTGTCGGCGTCGACCACATAAATCTCGTAGAAGCGGTCCGGCAGATCCGGCGTGTCGCGCATGTAGTCGATCGCCTGCCCGACATTCCAATCCGGCGGCACCGCGATGAACTCGGTCTGCATCCGCCGGCCGGCGGAATTCTCCGGGTACAGCAGGCTGCGCTCGATGTCCTCGCGCTCGGCCGCCGGCAGCTTCTCCAGGATCTCTTCCTGGTCCTCTTCGTCGAGGCTCTCCAGGAGCTCGACGGCGTCGTCGGATTCGAGCTCTCGGACGCCCTCGGCAACCGTCTCCGGCTCGAGTTCCTCGAGGATTTCCTCGCGGACGGTCTCGTCGACCTCGTTGAGCGCCGAGAAGTCGAAATCGGCGCCGGTGATCTCGACCAGGGTGACGCGGTCGTCCGGCGCCAGCGCCGCAATCAGGTCGCCGAGATCGGCCTCGTGCAGTTCCGCCACCACCTCGCACAGCAGCGGCCGGTCGGCGGCGTGGATGGCCCGGGTGATCGCCGCAACGAATTCGCCGCGGAGCTCGCCCTCCTCGTCCCGCATCGGCATCCGGGCCAGCGGATCGGCCTCGGCGGGTTCGGCAACGTCGAAATTCTCGGCCATGCCGTGTTTCGCCGGTTTGACAGGAGGGGAAAAACTGGTTGGATGAGTGCGGAACGGATTACCTAATCGGTGGGGCCCAGTGCAATGAGAAAGATGTCGAGCGCACCGCGACCGCTCCGGAAGGCTTTCGCGGCGCTGGTCGCGCTCGCGCCTGTTGCAGTGTTCGGCTCGGCGCACGCCGCCGAATGCCAGCGCAAGGACGCGCTCGGCACCTCACGTGTGCTCGAGGTCGACCCTGCGACCTATCCCCGCGTCGGGCTGAAGAGCTTTCCGCAGACCCTGCCGCTCAGGGATGGCGAGGTCGTGCTGACCTTCGACGACGGACCGACGCCGGGGGTCACCGACAAGGTGCTGACGGCGCTGGCGGCCGAATGCGTGCAGGCAACCTTCTTCATGGTCGGCCGCAACGCAGCCGATCATCCCGATATGGTCCGCAAGATCGCGCGCCTCGGCCACACCATCGGCTATCACAGCTGGGACCATCCGCATCTCAACAAACTCCCGCTGGATCAGGCCGAGGCGAACATCAACCGGGGGATCGAAGCGATCCAGAAGGCCCTACGTGGCACCGAGAGCACGATTCCGAGCACGCCGTTCTTCCGGTTCCCCTATTTCGAATCGACACCCGCCCTGCTGGACCACCTGGAAAAGCGCGGTATCGCGGTGTTCGGAGCCGATTTCTGGGCCAGCGATTGGAACAAGATGACCCCCGAGGAGGAACTCAAGCTGCTCACCGGGCGGCTCGAAGGCCACCGCAAGGGAATTATCCTGCTGCATGATCCGCAAATGCGGACAGCCGAGATGCTGCCCGCCTTCTTGAGGTACCTGCAGGAGCATAAATACCACGTCGTCCACATCGTCCCGGCGGCGCTGAAAACCGTGTCCGACCGGACACATTGAACCCGGGACCCATGGTGGATTACAGACCGTTAAGGCGGCATTCATGGCGCCGCACCTAAGGATTCGTCAGTGCGTTTGGAATGCGGCCGAGATTCGATGATTGCAAACGTCCTGGTGATGATCCGGAAGCGGTCGCGGACCGTGGTCCGCGCGACGCTGCTGGGCTGCGGCTTGATGACGCCGTACGCTGCCCTCGCTGCAGATTGCCCTAACCCCAACGCACTCGGCACCTCGCGGACCCTCGTCGTCGATCCCAAGGAGCATCCCCGGATCGGCACCATGCAGTATCCGGAGACCTTGCCGCTCGCCGATCACGAAGTGGTACTGACCTTCGACGACGGGCCGCTGCCGAAATACAGCAACCAGGTGCTGGCCATTCTCGCCAGCCAGTGCGTCAAGGCGACCTTCTTCACCATCGGCTCCCAGGCCCGATTCAATCCGGAGGGCGTGCGCAAGCTGATCGCAGCCGGACACACGGTCGGCACGCACAGCCAGAACCATCCGCTGACGATGAACAAGATGCCGCTCGAGAAGATGCGGCAGGAGGTCGACGACGGCATTGCCTCGACGCTCGCAGCCCTCAATGGCGACAAGAGCAAGCTCGCGCCGTTCTTCCGGATTCCCGGCCTGATGCGCGCCGAGATCCCGGAGGCCTATCTGGCGTCCCAGGGCATCCAGGTCTGGAGCGCCGACTTCCCCGCGGACGACTGGCGCCACATCTCGCCGCAGCGAGTCTATGACCTCGCGATCCAGCGGATCGAAGCCAAGCGCAAGGGCATCCTGCTGCTGCACGACATTCAGCCGCGCACCGTTGCGGCGCTGCCGCGCATCCTCAACACGCTGAAGGAGCGCGGCTACCGGATCGTTCATGTCGTGCCCGCAACGCCCGATCGCCCGGCGACGCCGACCCAGCCGCAGCAATGGTACCTGCATCCACCGACCGAGACGGTGGCGACCACGCGCTGGCCCAAAATTCCGAACTTCGTGTTCACCGCGACGCGGGCGCTGCCTGCCCCGGTGTTTGCCGACATGGATTGGCGCGATGCCGATATCCTCGACCACGCACAGCGCACCCGGGTCGCGATGCCCGTCCGCACGCTGTGGCCGCAGCCCCAGCTTGCGCGGTTCGCAACCGTCCCGACATTGCCGGTCCCGGCGTCCGACGTGTTCCGCGTTCCCGAAGCGCTCGACCTGACCCTGCTCGCGGCCCGATCGGCGGCCAATCGCCGCCTCGCGCAGCGTGCGGCCGTTGGCGTTGGCGTACCGCGCGCGCAGGCGTTCTCCGCGCGCCAGGCCAGGCATCCGAAGCAGGCCGCGCATCAAGGGCCCGCCGCGGCGCACGGCCGAGCCCATGGCGCCCCCTTGCATGTCGCGCCGCCGGCTGCGGACAATGCTTCAGTTCACCTCGCCAATAATTTGAAGAAGCGCACGCCGCGCGCCGAGGCGTCGGCGGCCGGCAAGCGCGTGCCTGATTGACGTGATCTAGCCGGCCACGATCTTGGCGACGCAGAGCAGGATCACCAGCGCCAGGAAGAAGATGTCGATATAGGATTTGATCTCGCCGGCATGCCTGAGCACGGTGACATCGGCGACGATCTGCCTGCGCGAGGCGACAGCATTGGGCCCCTCGCCGGCCGCCGCGGCGAGCCGTCGCGTCTCGCCCTCCAAGTGCTCGATGCGCTGGAAGAAATAGAACGAGCGCAGACCGGAAAAGGCGTGCATCGCCGCATAGACCAGGACCAGAATCGCGACCGTCGCGCGCTGCTCGTACTTCTCCAGAAGGTTCAGCGTGAAATAGACCAGCCCCAGGAACACGAAGTTGGAGACAACACGGTAGACGTAGCTGGCAAAGATCATCAGGCGCTCCGGGTAAGGCAAGCTCGCAGCGCGCGATCGGCAGAATCGGCGGCCGCGGTACCGGCATCTATTCGGTCGGCGTTACAGATTCGCATCGAGCGGCATCTCCGCCTCAGCAGCCAGCTCCAAGTCTGGACATGGGTCACGCGCGGCCGGCGAGCGGCCGCGCTACGAAAACCTCAGCGATTTCAAGGATTAGTTGAGGCATGGTGCGCTCGGAGGGACTCGAACCCCCACGGTGTTACCCACTGCCACCTCAAGGCAGCGCGTCTACCAATTCCGCCACGAGCGCTTGGGATACCGGATGGAACCCCGAAGGCACCGCCGGATCGACGGGGCCATGTAACAAATCACGGATGCAGGGACAAGGCGATTAATGCGGGAATTAACTGCGAACCCCGGGAGATTTCGGCAGCATTTGCTTGACCTCGACCGCAATCCGGTTGCGGTCGACCAGGACCACGCCGCTGGCCACCGGCAGGTTGTTGGCGAGGATCTTGACCTCGTCGGCCTCGGTGGCATCCAGTTCGATGATGGCGCCGCGGGACAGCCGCATGACCTGGTGAATCGGCATCGTGGTGGTACCGAGGACCACCATGAGATCAACGCTGACTTTATCGAGGGTGGGCACTTCTGAACCGCCGAACGGGAACTAGATTGTGGGTTCACCTGACCACGTTAGGGTTAGCTAATGGTTAACGACCGCCAAAACCTCGATTTGACGACCTTTGCGCGCTCTTCGGGCGGCGAAGCGGTCGAATGGCGGATTTCGGACCGCGCGGTGCCCTACCCCGATTCGCTCGCCGCAATGGACGATCGGGTGGCGAAGATCGCAGCGGGCTCGGCCCCCGAACTGGTATGGCTGCTGGAGCACCCGCCACTGTATACCTCCGGCACCAGCGGCAAGGCCGACGATTTGCTCGCGCCGCGCTTTCCGACCTTCCAGAGCGGACGCGGCGGCCAGGTCACCTATCATGGCCCAGGCCAGCGCGTCGCCTATGTGATGTTCGACCTCAAGCGGCGCCGGCCCGATGTGCGCGCCTATGTCGCCTCGCTGGAAGAATGGATCATCCGCACCCTCGCCGCCTTCAACGTCCGCGGCGAGCGCCGCGAGGACCGCGTCGGGGTCTGGGTGCGGCGCCCGGACAAGGGACCAGGCCATGAGGACAAGATCGCCGCGATCGGCGTGCGGCTGCGCCGCTGGGTCTCGTTCCACGGCATCGCGATCAATGTCGAGCCTGATCTTGCACACTTCCAGGCCATCGTGCCCTGCGGCGTGGTCGATCCGCGCTACGGCGTCACCTCGCTGATCGATCTCGGATTGCCGGTCACCATGGCCGATGTCGACGTCGCGCTCCGGCAGGCCTTTTCCGAGGTGTTCGGCGACACCGCAGCGCGCCTGCCGGAAGCGACGTCATAGGCTTCACGCCGCCTTCTGCGGCGCGACCTCGAGCTTGCCGGCGATATAGCGGCGCTCCTGGGTGAGGCCGCCGAAGCCGTAGGCGTCGCCCTTCACCTCATCGACATGGGCGTAGCTCTCGGTGTGGAGCGGCCCGAGCAATTCGCCCATCCGCTTGAACAGCGCCGCGAGATAGGCCGCCTTCTCGTCCTTGGTGTTGGTGCCCTCGGTGACGTGGATGTCGAGCCAGTAGCTCGCGAGCCCCTGCTCGGCGAGCGACTTGCCACCCGCGAACCAGTCGGCCGCATCGGCGGACTTCACAATGATCGCGGTGACCTTGGGATCCTTGTGCAGAATTCCGGCGGTCAGGTCCGACACGGCGGCGGCGATGTCGGATTTCAGCGACGGCCTCTCGCGCGAGGTCGCGTAGGTGACGGTGATGAGCGGCATGATCGGTCTCCTTGAATCCGGTTGGCGCGGGTCAATCGCGCCTCCTCTAGCTAGACCTTCGCGCATCATCTTGGTATCTTATCTAGATTGATAGCAATGATAACGATCATTGATCATGACCACCACGCTCGATATCGACACCGTGCAGGCCTTCCTCCTGGTCGCCGAGCTGCAAGGCTTCACCCGCGCAGCCGAGGCGCTTGGCACCACGCAAGCGGCGATCAGCATGAAGTTGCAGCGGCTCGAAACGGTGCTGGGCAAGCGGCTGGTCGAGCGCTCGCCGCGCGCGGTGCGGCTGACCGCCGACGGCGCGGCCTTCCTGCAGCACGCCCGCGCGCTGATCGAGGTGCATGATCGCGCGCTGGCCGGCGAGAAACCGGCGCGGCAGCAGCTCACGCTCGGGATCAGCGATCACGCCGCGGGCCCGGAGCTGGTGCCGCTGCTGGAGCGGCTGCACGCGATGGCCTCCCAGCTTGCCCTCTCCGTGACCATCGGCTTCTCGCGCGAAATGCTCGATGCTTACGATTCCGGCGAGCTCGACGCCGTGATCGTTCGCCAGGAGGGCAGCCGGCGCGGCGGCGAGAAGCTGACCGAGGACGAATTCGGCTGGTTCGCCGCCAAACGCTTCGTCTGGCCGCGCGGCGATGCGCTGCCGCTCGCGACCCTCGCCCCGCCCTGCGGCGTGCGCGCCCTCGCGGTGCGGGCGCTCGACAAGGCCGGCATCGCCTGGACCGAAGGCTTCGTCGGCGGCGGCGTCACCGCGGTGGTGGCGGCCGCGCTTGCAGGGCTTGCCGTCGCGCCCCTCGTCCGCCGGATTGCGCCGCCGGGCCTGGTCGATATCGGCCCTGCCCACAAGCTGCCGCGGCTCGGCACGTCGAAGGTGATGCTGCATTCCAAGGTCGGCGATGCCGCCAAGCTCGCGGCGCTCAGGACGCTGGCTGCGACGTTTCGGAGCGTGACGTCTGCGGCATAGGTTGAACCTCGCAGCGGTTCACATCGAGTCTTCGCCTGTCGCCAGTTCGCACATGACGAAGCAGTAGGTCAGGCCGGCGACAAACCCGGCCACGACGAACAGGCAAACCAGTCCGGATGTCCAGACAGCCGGGGATCGTAGAAGGACAGTGATGCTCAACGCGCCGATCGCCGCGCCTGCGCAGGCGAAAAATCCCGCGGCCCTGATATGGAACTCCTCAGTGAACCAGACGACGATCGCAGTGGGAATTGCCGTGAGCAGACAGGTGATGACGAAGACCGCGGCCGACGGAAGCAGCATCACGACGATGCCGTAGAGCAGCCGCGCGACATCGCCGTGCGACGTCATCATCAGAACGGTCTGACCGACGGCGGAAATCACCGCGGTCGCGGCACCACAGCCCGCAAGCCAACCTCCGAATGCACGGGAACAGGTGCTGCACATCGAGGCCTCCTCACAGGATCGCATCGAACGCGCTGCGCAAGGTTTCGTGCCGGAACACAAAGCCGTTGCTCAGCGCCTTGTTCGGCAGCACGCGTTGGCCGCCGAGCAAGAGCTCGTCGGCGAAATCGCCGCCAACGGCGCGGAGCAGCGCCGCCGGCACGCGGAAGATCGCCGGCCGGTGCAGACGGCGTCCGAGCTCCTCGGTGAATTTCGTGTTGGTCACCGGGATCGGCGGTCGCGTTGACAGGACCGGATAGTTCAGGTCTCGCAATCACATGCGCGATCAGGCGCACGAGGTCGTCGCGCTCAATCCACGACATCCACTGCTTGCCCGAGCCGAGCGGGCCGCCAAGCCCGAACTCGAACGGCGTCAGCATACGCGTGATGAAGCCGCCATCGGAGCCGACCACGAGACCGATGCGCAAATATGCCACCCGCACGCCGTGATCCGCGGCCGGCTTCGCCGCATTCTCCCAAGCCTCGCACAATTCGTGACTGAAGCAGGCATGGGATTTCGCCGACTCCGTCAGCACCTGGTCCTGCCAGAGCCCGTACCAGCCGATCGCGGAGCCGCTCACGAGTACCGACGGCTTGCGTTCGAGGCGCGCGATCAGCTTGACCACATCAGACGTCATGTCGATACGTGAGGCGATGATCTTGTGGCGCTTGGCCTCGGTCCACAGCCCGTTGCCGATCGGCTCGCCCGCGAGGTTGACGATGGCGTCGATCCCGGAGTCGGCGGGCAATTGGTCGAGGCTCGTGATCAACGTCACCGGCGGCGGCAGCATGTCGGCCTTTGCCGGATTGCGGATCAACGCAATCACCTGACGGCCGGATGCGGTGAGGCTCGCGACCAGGCGACTACCGATGAAGCCGGTGGCGCCGGTGACGAGCACGGTCTGCCGCGCCGGCAATTTCTCGACCAGCGTCGCGGCCGGCACGCTGGCCATCCGTCCGAGGCGTCTGGCCGCGGCAAAGTCGCGCGCGCCGAACAGCGCGGCGCCGAAGGCCGCAGCCGTCGCGAACAGACTTAGCGGACCCGAATAGGCCGGCGCGACGGCGGTCGGCAGCATCGCCCAGCCGATCAGGACCGGCACCAGCAGCACGAGGATGGCCCCATAATTGATCGCCAGCAGCGTGTGGTTGATCCGCTCGCTCGGCGGCAGCTTTCGGCTCAGATCCTCCTCGACGAAATCCATCAAGGTGATGACGACCTCGACGACGAGGACGGCGATGATCGCGATCGCAAGGATGCCGTGCACTTGCAGCCAGCCGAGCACGAGAAACAGCAGCGCATAGAGCATGTTGCGCACGCTGTGCAGTTGGAGCTCGTGGCGCTGCGAGGGACGCCAGGCCAGCCGCTCGGTGAATTCGTGGTGATAGAACGTATCGAATGCGCCCATCGCAATCTGGATGGCGACAAGCGTCCAAAGCAGCGGCGTCATGGCGTGGCCTCCCTGAACACGGCGGACTGACGGATCAGCCGGCCGAAACGCGGGTGGATGATCTCCAGCGTGAAGCGGAAGTAACCGCAGCCGAGATCGGAATGGGTCACGGTGAGATCGCCCGGCGTAAGCCATTCGGGCAGCGGCAGGCGAAACGGACCGAGTTGCAGCGAATAGTCGACGCTGCGAAACACCAGCGCCTCGTGCTCGACCGCGATCCGCAGCGCCATGCTGACGCCGAAGCCGACATACTCCTCGAGCCCGGTCGAACCGGCAAAGCGCTTGGCGGAATGAATCACCTGCGGGAAGCCGTCGCGGCGCGCGCAGATGCGGGTCCAGACCTGGCCGCCGCTTGCCGCGTCCTCGGTGACGGTGACGATCATCGGCACGCGCGTTTCGGTACCGGTCGGGAATGGTCCGCCGATCAGCCGTGCGGCCTGCGCCAGCCACCAGCCGATGCGGCTGCACGCGGCTTCCTCGACCTCGCCAACATAGACGACGGTGTTGCCGTCTTCAAACCGTTTCGAGAAGCGCCGCCAGATCGCAACCGGCAGGCGGCCCCAATCCTCGTCCGACAGCAATGCGCGGAAGCGATGGTCGTCGAGCAGCTTTGTATCGGAAGCCGGCGCTGTCTTTAAGGTGGATATCCTTGCTGACGCCATCGCACACTCCCGTTACGCCGCCGCCTTTATTTGGCCCTGCCCGTGGGCAGGAAACTCACGATCTTCTCGCCGAGCTTGATCAGCGCGACCAGGCGCGGCCGCGGCACGTTCAGCATCTGCGTGTACCAGCGGTCGACCAGTTCGGTGAATGTCAGCATCTCCTTCAGCCGCTTGCTCGCGAGCGGGCTGATCGCGGGATCGTCGGCCGCGTCGGAGACGCAGGCGCGCAGCGCTGCAAGCGCGGGATCGATCTCGCGCTCCTTGCGCCCCGCCGCGATCTTGGCCGCGACCTCCCAGATGTCGGTCTCGGCCTCGAAGTGGTCGCGGCGGTCGCCAAGGATCGGCACCCGCCGGATCAATCCCCAGGACAACAGCTCCTTGATCGAGTTGGAGACGTTGGAGCGCGCCATGCCGAGGGTGTCGGCGATGTCCTCCGCCGTCATCGGCGCCTCGGCGAGGTAGAGCAACCCGTGGATCTGGCTGACCGAGCGGTTGACGCCCCATTCGTCGCCCATGTCGCCCCAATGCAGAATGAAGCGCTCGACGACGGCGGGAAGTTTTTTCTTGGCGGTTGTTTCTGTCATAACAGAAATATCAGATGGTTCGGAGCAGAAGTCAAGGCTGGCTATACGGTCCACGACGGCGCACGAGACATGGCAGGTCTCCTGACCTATCCGCGCCCCGGCGAATGCCGTGCGTCACAGGTGAGGAGTTTTCCTTTGTGGCCCCCGCGCTCTTCGTCCAAGCTGATCCGCGGGGATGATTGGGCCGTGCACCGGCTTGCCCGCGAGGCGGCCGCAAGGGAGATTGCGCATGCCAGCGTCCGACAAGGAGTTCGTTGGGTCCATTCCAGAGCTTTACGACCGGCTCCTCGTGCCGATGATTTTCGAACCCTACGCACGCGATCTGGCGCAACGCGCCAAGGCTCTTGGCCCGCGCCACCTGCTTGAGACGGCAGCCGGCACCGGCGCCGTCACCCGCGCGCTGTCGTCCGTGCTCGGCAGCGACACCAGGATCGTGGCGACCGACCTGAATGAGCCGATGCTCGAACGAGCGAAGTCACAGATGCCAAGCGGGACCGCAATCACCTGGCGGCAGGCCGATGCACTGAACCTGCCGTTCGACAATGCGAGCTTCGACGTCGTCGCCTGCCAATTCGGCGCGATGTTCTTCCCCGACAAGCCCAAGGGTTATTCGGAGGCGCGCCGTGTGCTGAAGCCGGGCGGCCGTTTCCTGTTCAACATGTGGGGTCGCATCGAAGACAACGAGTTTGCCGACGTGGTGACCCAGGCATTGGCGGAGGTCTTTCCGGCCGATCCCCCGCGCTTCCTGGCGCGCACGCCTTATGGCCACTACGCGGCCGACCCGATCCGGGCCGACCTTGCAGCCGCGGGCTTCAGCAAGATCGAGATCGACGACGTCCGGCTGCAAAGCCGGGCCAATGCGCCTCATGATCCTGCGATCGGCTTTTGCCAGGGATCACCGTTACGCGGCGAGATCGAGGCGCGCGGCGGTATCGGCCTTGATGCTGCGACCGAGCACGCCGCGTCGGCGATCGCGCGCCGCTTCGGCAACGGCGCGATCGAAGGCCGGATTCAGGCGCTGGTGATCTCAGCGGTCGCGTAACGACGCGCGCTTCAGATCGTGGGCAGGACCGAGAACCGCTCCCCTGCCCGGCGCTGGTTCAAAAGATCGGAATTGCCAGATGCGGCGTGCACGGCAGCGACGCGCGCCGAGAACGGACCGCGGCCACATGCCGTGATCATTTCGGTGACGACGTCGTCGGGGCCGGCGAACACCGCCTCGACGCTGCCGTCACGGCGGTTGCGGACCCAGCCTTCGAGGCCGCGCGCGTTTGCCTGCTCGTCGACCCAGGCGCGATAGCCGACGCCCTGGACACGGCCGCTGATGGTGACGTGGCGGATCACGCCGCTCATTTCTTCAGACCGAGGAACTCGCCGCTGCGCGCCTTGGTCTCCGCCTCGCGCATGACGCGGCCGGTCAGTTCGGCTGAGGCAATGCCCTTGAGGTTTTTCGGCGAGGTGCCTTCGCGCAGCGCCTTCAGCGTCTCGTAGACGGCCTGGGTTGCGGCCGCGAATGGCGCGTGGCCTTGCAGCGCGATCCTGACGCGCCGGCCTGCCAGATAGTCGAGTGCGGTCATCTCCTCCGGCGCGCCGCCGAGCACGATCGGCAGCGTCGTCGCGGCCGAGAGCGCCTCCAGCTCGCCGCGCGACTTGATGCCGGTGAAGAACAAGCCATCGACGCCGACCGCCTCATAGGCCCTGGCGCGTGCGATCGCATCGTCGAGACTGGTGATCGAGACGGCGCCGGTCCGGCCCAGGATGATGAGCGACGGATCGCTGCGGCCGTCAAGCGCCGCCTTCATCTTGCCGACGCCTTCCTCCAGCGAGATCAGCTGGGTCTTGGCCTGGCCGAACGCCTGCGGCAGCAGCGTGTCCTCGATGGTGAGGCCGGCCGCGCCGGCGGCCTCCACCTCCTGAACCGTGCGGCGGACATTGAGCGCGTTGCCGTAGCCGTGGTCGGCATCGACCAGCACCGGCAGCGTCGACGCCCGCGACATGCGGCGTATCTGCTCGGCGAACTCGGTCAGCGTGATCAGCGCAACATCGGGATCGCCGAGCACGGCGAGCGACGCCACCGAGCCGCCGAACATGCCGAGCTCGAAGCCGAGATCTTCCGCAATCCGGATCGAGGTCGCGTCATAGACCGAGCCCGGGCGGATGCAGATTGATCCGTTGAGAATCGATCGCAGGGCTTCGCGGCGTTTGCGGAAGGCCATGATGTGTCTCCATCCACGTCATTGCGAGGAGCGAAGCGACGAAGCAATCCATCTCTCATCATATGAGGCTAGATGGATCGCTTCGCCGGCGCTCGCAATGACGGTGCTAAGCGAACTCCAGAATCAGCGCGTCGACCGCGAGCGTGGCGCCGGCGGCGGCGTGGATCTTCTTGACCGTGCCGTCACGCTCGGCGCGCAGCACGTTCTGCATCTTCATGGCTTCGACCACCGCGAGCGTCTCGCCGGCCTTGATCTCCTGCCCCTCGGTCACCGCGATCGACACCACGAGACCGGGCATCGGGCACAGCAACTTCTTGCCGGTGTCGGCGGCCGAGACCACCGGCATCAACCGCGCCGAGGTCGCCTCGGTCTCGGTGAAGACATAGACCGGGACCTCAAAGCCCTGATGCGCGAGGCGGAAGCCGTTGTTGATCGACCGCACCTGGACGGCGACAAAGTTGCCGTCGATGGTGCCCTGCCAGACCGGCTCGCCCGGAACCCAGCCCGACACCAGATTGTGCGGATTGCCAGGGAGCCCGTCGGCGGCAATGAAGCGCACCGCGATGGCGTCACCCTCGCGGGCAACATCGAGCGCGATCTCGGCGCGGTCGAGCCACACCGCGCGGCGGCGCTCGCGCAGCACCACGCGGCCGCCCATCTGGCCGGAAATCTGCCGCTTGCGCTCGCCCAGCACGTGGTCGATGGCAGCGCCAACCGCGGCCAGCCGCCGCGCGATCTCGCCCTCGGGCGCGCGCGCCGAAAATCCCTTGGGGAATTCTTCCGCGATAAAGCCGGTCGACAGCCGGCCCTCGCGCCAGCGCGGATGGTTCATCAAGGCCGACAGGAACGGGATGTTGTGCCGGATGCCGTCGACATAGAACGCGTCGAGCGCGGTCGCCTGCGCCTCGATCGCCGCGGCGCGCGACGGGGCGTGGGTGACGAGCTTGGCGATCATCGGATCGTAATGGATCGAGATCTCGCCGCCTTCCTGCACGCCGGTGTCGTTGCGGATCGTGATGCCGTCATGGCTGGCCTCGGCCGGCGGACGGTATTTCACCAGGCGCCCGATCGACGGCAGGAAGTTGCGGAACGGATCCTCGGCATAGACGCGGGATTCCACCGCCCAGCCGGTCAGCGTCACGTCCTTCTGCGCGATCGCGAGCTTCTCGCCGGCCGCGACGCGGATCATCTGCTCGACGAGGTCGATGCCGGTGATCAATTCGGTGACGGGATGCTCGACCTGCAGGCGGGTGTTCATCTCCAGGAAGTAGAAGCTCTTGTCCTGGCCGGCGACGAATTCCACGGTGCCGGCCGAATCGTAGTTCACCGCCTTCGCCAGCGCGACCGCCTGCTCGCCCATCTTGCGGCGGGTGGTCTCATCGAGCAGCGGCGACGGCGCCTCCTCGATGACCTTCTGGTTGCGGCGCTGGATCGAGCACTCGCGCTCGCCGAGATAGATCACATTGCCGTGCTTGTCGCCGAGCACCTGGATCTCGATGTGCCGGGGATCGACGATGAATTTCTCGATGAAGACGCGGTCGTCGCCGAACGACGACTTCGCCTCGGCCTTGGCGAGGTTGAAGCCTTCGGCGACTTCCGCCTTCGAATGCGCGATGCGCATGCCTTTGCCGCCGCCGCCGGCGGAGGCCTTGATCATCACGGGGTAGCCGATCTCGTCGGCGATCTGGACGGCGTGCTTGTCGTCCTCGATGACGCCGAGATGACCCGGCACGGTCGAGACCTTCGCCTTCGCCGCGGCCTTCTTGGATTCGATCTTGTCGCCCATCGCGGCGATGGCGCCGGGGTTCGGGCCGATGAAGACGATGCCGGCGGCTTCCAGCGCGCGCGGAAACGCCTCGCGCTCGGACAGGAAGCCGTAGCCCGGATGCACCGCCTGCGCGCCGGTCTTGCGGCAGGCCTCGACGATCTTGTCGATCAAAAGATAACTCTCGGCCGCGGCGGGCGGGCCGATCAACACGGCCGCATCGGCCATCTCGACATGCAGCGCGTCGCGGTCGGCCTCGGAGTAGACGGCAACCGTCTCAATCCCCATACGGCGCGCAGTCTTGATGACCCGGCAGGCGATCTCGCCGCGGTTGGCGATCAGGATTCGTTTGAACATGCTCTTCTTGCTTGGGCGTTTTCGGACTTCGAATTGTCCATTTGGCAGGATTCCTCCCCGCGCAATCCGGCACGGGCGATTGGGCGTAACCACTCCGTTGGTACAGCAAATTGCCCCGGAGGCAACGGTCTAATGCAGACCCTGCCCGCTGCCCGGCCAGTCCATGGTCAGTCTTCGGCGGTAGCCCGAGGGGTATTTCAGCCCGAATAGGTCTTGAAGCGGCCACGCGAATGAGCCTTCGCGACGGCCTTCATCAGCTCGCTGACCTCGTTCTCCAGGAATTCATTGGCCACGATCAGCGCCCGGATGGTGGCGCGCAAATTCCCGCCGCAGGCGGAAATGGCCTGATCGACAGCGGCTTCCAGCCCGTCATCGTCGTCAGATTCGGGCCGTGCAGACATGATGGGGTATCCGGGATTCAGGTGGTGAGTCATGTTCCTATTTTGTTCTCATCAAGTCAATTGGATCTTTGATCGGGCACGGTCTCCTGGGCCGTCTTTCTCTTCCGCCGCCAGCGCGCGAGGCCATGCAGGGTCCAGATGTCGGTGACGATTTCGGCGAGGACATTGATGATGAACTCGACCATGCGCATCCCTTCAATGGCACTGTCCGGCCGTCTACGTCGCGGAATGCCGATCGGGACGTGACGGTGCGCACGCCCCCAACTCGCGAACAGTCCTTGGTTGGATCGTACCGGCTTGTGCTAGAAGTTCGGCTGCCCGCCAAAGATCTGAAGTTGAGAAAATGCGGTTTCGAAATCCGGTCGCCACGACGCTTCTCCTGGCCTTCCTGTCTGCAACCACCAGCTTGACTGCAACCGCAGGCCCGACGGCCACTGCGGTCATTAAGGACGCCGGCACCGTTCAGCTCGGCAACACGACCTATCGGCTCGACGGCATCGACGCGCCGGCGGTCGATCAGCTCTGCATCGACGAGCACGCCGACGTCTGGACCTGCGGGATCGAGGCGCGCGACCAGCTGACCAGGCTGATCGGCGGCAAGCCAATTCACTGCGACGATATCGGCGTCGATCCGACCTTCAAGAAGCGCCGCCTCGGCGTCTGCAAGATCGAGGGCGATCCGACCAGCCTCAGCCAGGTGCTGGTCCAGAAGGGCTACGCCCTCAATGTCGAGGGGTCGGCCACTGGCCGATTCAAGCCAGATGAAGCCACCGCCAAGGACAATCGCGCCGGGCTCTGGAAGGGCTGCTTCGTGGCGCCCCGCGATTTTCGTACGGCCAGGAAGGATGGCGCCCTGCTCGGCAACGCCTGCCCCGCCGACCGTGACACGCAGATCCGCAATGCGCTCTTCCCCGACGACCTGCCGATGCCCGCCAGCTGCAACATCAAGGGCAAATACGCCGTGCGTGCCCGCGTCACCGGCAATGTCGGCATCTACCACCTGCAGGCGTGCCGCAGTTACCCGGGCCTCGGCAATCCGGATCGCTGGTTCTGCTCCGAAGAGGATGCACAGGCGGCCGGGTTCCGCCGGGCCTATAATTGCCGTTCGCCCAAAGCCAAATGAAGAACCAGTGAAGGGCAAGTGATCGCGATAAATCAAGCTGGCAAAGCCGCCTCGTCCTGTGTGAGACTGCACCGAGAGGTTGCCGGCGCGTATGACCCCATCCGATCCCGCTGATGTGCTTCCCGAAGCTGCGGCAGCCGAACGGCTGCGGCAGCATCTCGAGGAGATCGCGCGCGAACGCGATCGCGCCCATCGCGAGCTCCAGGAGCGCGAGGCGGAGCTTGCGCGGATCCAGCGCATCGCGCGCGTCGGCGGACTCGAGATCGATTTCCGCGACGGCGTGCGCAACCGCCGCTCTCCCGAATATCTCCTGGTGCATGGGCTGCCGCCCGAAGAGGTCAACGAGACCTATGAGAGCTGGGTCGCGCGCATCCACCCCGAGGATCGCGAGCGCACGATCCGGCACCTGTTCGGCGTGCTCAAGGCCGGCGGCGAAGACTACACGGCCGAATACCGCATCATCCGCCCGAACGACGGCGAGAGCCGCTGGATCCGCGTCGTCGCCAAGATCGAGCGCGACCGCAGCGGCCGTGCGCTGCGGCTGGTCGGCGCCGATCTCGACGTCACCGATCAGATGCTGGCGCAGGAGACCCTGCGCGAGAGCGAAGAGCGCTTCCGCCTGATCGCCGACAGCGCGCCGGTGCCGATCTGGGTGACCAAGCTCGACCGCACCCGCTCCTTTGCCAATCAGGCCTATCTCGACTTCCTTGGACTGCCGTTCGAGGAAGCGATCGTGTTCGACTGGCGCAAGGCGCTGCATCCGGATGACCTGCCGCAAATCCTGCAGGAGCAGATCACCGGCGAGCTCTCGCTGAAGCCGTTCGTGCTCGAGGCCCGCTATCGGAACGCCGCAGGCGATTGGCGCTGGCTGCGCTCGGAATCGCAGCCGCGCTGGGACCCGAACGGCAAGCACATCGGCTTCATCGGCGTCGCCCACGACATCACGGCGGCCAAGGAAGCCGAGATCGAGCTTCGCAAGCTCAACGAGTCGCTGGAGCGGCGCATCCTGGAGCGCACCGCGCAGCTCGAATCCCGCGAAGCGCAGACGCGCGCGATCCTGGAAACCAGCCATCAATACCAGATGCTGCTCAACCGCGATGGCCGCCTGCTCTACACCAACCAGACGGCGCTGGCCGGCATCTGTACCGATGCGGCCGACGTCGTCGGCAAGCCGTTCTGGGACACGCCGTGGTTCGCCGCGACCGAGGGCATGCCGCGCGTGATCCAGAATGCCTTCACGACCGTGATGCGCGGCGAGGAAGTCAAGATCGAGATGCAGCTGCGCCTGCCGATCGGCGAGCGCTATTTCGATTTCGCAATGCGGCCGCTGCAGGACCAGCACGGCACCATCGTCGGCGCCGTGCCGGAGGCCGTCGACATCACCGAACGGCGCCGCGGCGAGGAAGCCCTGCGGCAATCACAGAAGATGGAAGCGGTCGGCCAACTCACCGGCGGCGTCGCGCACGATTTCAACAACCTCCTCACCATCATCCGCTCCGCGACCGACTTCCTGCGCCGCCGCGATCTGCCGGATGACCGGCGCCGCCGCTATATCGATGCGATCTCCGAGACCGTGGAGCGGGCCTCCAAGCTCACCGCGCAGCTCTTGGCATTTGCGCGTCGGCAGCCGCTCAATCCGGAAGTGTTCAATGTCGGCACGCAGGTCGACAGCGTGACGCAGCTGATCCGCCCGCTAGTCGGCGTGCGGATCCACATCGAGGTCAGGATCGAGGATCCCGACTGTTTTGCGATCGCCGACATCGGCCAGTTCGAGACCGCGCTGCTCAATCTCGCGGTCAACGCCCGCGATGCCATGAGCGGCGAAGGCCAGCTGACGATCGGCGTCCGGAAGGTCAAGAATATCCCTGCCCTGCGCGCCCAGGCCTCGCGCAGCGGCGATTTCGTCACGGTCTCGATCCAGGACACGGGCACCGGCATCTCGCCGGAAAATCTCGACGCGATCTTCGAACCGTTCTTCACGACCAAGGAGGTCGGCAAGGGAACGGGTCTCGGATTGAGCCAGGCCTTCGGCTTCGTCAAGCAATCCGACGGCGACATCGAGGTCACCTCTACGCCCGGGCACGGTGCGACCTTCACCATCTATCTGCCGCAGGCGATGCGCCCGGCGGACGCCAAGGTCGCAGCCCGCGCGGGCACCGAGCAGGCTTCGATCGGCCGCGGCTATCGCGTCCTCGTCGTGGAGGACAACGACGATGTCGGCCAGTTCTCTACCGAGCTGCTCGAGGATCTCGGCTATTCGGTCAAGCGCGCGGCCAATGCCAATGCCGCGCTCTCGATCCTCTCGGAGAACGAATTCGCCGCCGACCTGGTGTTCTCCGACGTGATCATGCCGGGCATCAACGGCGTCGAGCTCGCCGGAATCATCCGCGATCGCTTTCCCGGTCTGCCGGTGGTGCTGACCAGCGGCTACAGCAACGTGCTCGCCGAGAACGCGCACAGCGGCTTCGAGCTGATCCAGAAACCCTATTCGGTCGAGGCGCTCTCGCGGACGCTCCGCAAGGCGATCACCGAACAGCGGGCGACCGCTTCCAAGCCCTGATCCTGCCGCCGGCCGCGCTCTACTGGATCACGACATGTGCGACGCCGAGCTGAAGGATGCCGAGCGCGCGGGCCGCCGTGGTCGACACATCGATGATCCGTCCACGAACGAACGGGCCCCGGTCGTTGACGCGGCACCGGATCGATTTTCCCAGATACGAGACGGTGATCATGCTGCCGAATGGCCGCTTGCGATGCGCGCAGGTCATCTCGCCACTCCTGCCGATGCCACGATAATAAGACGCAAGGCCACTCTCTGCGTTTGCCATGCACGAGGCAAATAGCAGCATGGCCGCGGACGTTGCTGCGGTTTTCATTGATCGCCTGCCGGTCGAGCCCCGCAAGGGAACGCGGTTCCACGATTTCGGTTCCGCGCCTTAGCGTCGGCAGGTCGATTTTTAGGAACTTTCGGCGGAAAGCGTCAGGCGGTCGCGACGGGATCGATCAGGGCAATGCCGAGTTCGGGCCGCTTGCGCCGGCGAAGCCTGGCGGGGGCTTCCGTGACCACAGCCTCCAGCGTCGGCCGAACGATGCCGGCAAGCAGATGGCCGCCGCGTGTCGATCCATCCGACAGTCCGAGCACGATGTGAATATGCAGGCTGGCCTTGCCGTCGTCGCCGGTCGCGATATCACCGATCGCGCACAGCACCTCGCATTGCTCGTTGATCTCGATCTTCCGGTAGCTCTTGGATGTGAAATCGAACCAGCCGACGGTTGCCCGCTCGAACGCGCCGATCGCGGTGAGCGATGCCGCCGTCACCTTCGCATCATTGGCGAACTTCGTCAGCGCGCCGAACGCTTCCTCGCCGCTATCGAGCACGACGACGTGAACCTGCGCGCTGGGCGCATCGGATACGAGTTTGCTTTTCATGGACCGCCTCGCCTCTCAAGAGCTTCCATTCTCAATCGGAGACGGCGACGATTGTTCCTGACGGACCGGATCGGCAGGCGCTCAGGCGGCGACGCAATCGGCCGCGAGCAGCGTCCGCAGGTCCCGCGCAGGAACCGGCCTGCTGAACAGATAGCCCTGCATCTGCGTGCAGCCGAGCATCTGCACGGTGTCGCGCTGCTGATCGGTCTCGACGCCCTCGGCGGTGGTGATCATGTTGCGGTCGGCTGCGATCGAAACCACGGCGCGGATGATCGAGGCCGAGCCGCTGTTGCGGGTCACTTCCTTGACGAAGCTGCGGTCGATCTTGATCTTGTCGAACGGGAAGCGTTGCAGGTATTGCAGCGACGAGTATCCGGTGCCGAAATCGTCGAGCGCGATGTGGACACCGAGCGCGCGGAGCTGGCCGAGCGTGACCAGCGCCGCATCGTCGTCGGCGATCAGCACCGCCTCGGTGATCTCGAGCTCGAGCCGGCGCGGGTCGAGCCCGCTCTCGGCAAGCACATTCGCAACCTTCAGCGCCAGCGTCTCCGACTTGAACTGGATCGGCGAGACGTTGACCGCGACGCGCACATGCGCCGGCCAGGCTGCCGCCTCGATGCAGGCGGTGCGCAGCACCCACTGCCCGATCTCCTCGATCAGCCCGGTCTCCTCGGCAACCGGTATAAACTCCGCCGGTGAGATCATGCCGCGCATGGGGTGCCGCCAGCGCAGCAACGCCTCACAGCCGGTTACCTCATCGCTGCGCAAGTCGACCAGCGGCTGGTAGTGCAGCTCGAAGCCGCCCTCGGCCAGCGCGGTGCGTAAATCGGCCTCCAGCGCGCGGCGCAGATTGGCCTGCGCCTCCATCGCCGGATCGAAGAAGCGATGGGTCCTGCGGCCCGCCGCCTTGGCGGCGTACATCGCAAGGTCGGCACATTTGAGCAGGCGAAACAGATCGGAGCCGTGACGCGGGGCGATCGCAATGCCGATGCTGGCGTCGCTCGACAAATGATGGCCGAGGCAGTCGAACGGCGTGCGCAGCGACTGATAGACGCGTGCGACCAGGTCGCCGACGTCGTCGTCCGAGGTGATGTCGTGCTGGACGATCGCGAACTCGTCGCCGCCGAGCCGCGCGATGAAGTCGTTCGACCCGACCGACTGGCGCAACTTCTCGGCGACGCGCCGGAGAAATTCATCGCCGATCAGATGGCCCAGCGTGTCGTTGATCCGCTTGAACTCGTCGATATCGATGTAATGGATGGCGAACTCGCGCGTGGCGGCCTCGAGCAGCAGCCCTTCCGCGTGGCGCTGGAACAGCGTCCGGTTCGGCAGATTGGTCAGCGCATCGTAATGCGCGAGATACTCGATCCGCGCCTGCGCACGCCGCCCATCGGTGACGTCCTCGAGCGTGGTGGCCCAGCCGCCGTCGGGCGCACGCTTGTAGATCAGGCGGATGCTGCGACGGTCCGGCGTCATGATCACGGAGTCCCGGACCTCATCGCCCTTCGGATTGGTGAAGCGGGCGCAGTACTCGTCGACGTCGCCGACAAACGAGCCGATCGCCTGGCGATGCAGGATCAGGTCGCGCAGATGGCAGCCCGGCCTCGCGACATCGGGCGAGAGGCCGAACATGTCGATATATTGCTGGTTGCAAATCACGAGCCGCGCCGAGGCGTCGAACAGCAGCAGCCCCTGCGTCATGGTGTTGATGGCCGTGTCGAGGTGCTGGCTCTTCTCGGACAGCCTGCGGCTTGCTGCATCGTGCTGCCGCTGCAACTGGCGGACGATCAGGAAGACCGCGAAGCTGATGATCAGCACCGCCAACACGGCCGCGCAGAATTGCAGTTTGGTCTGGGTGCGCCAGTCCTCCAGCGCGCTCGAAGTTTTTGTGGTGGCGAGGATCAGGATTGGAAAATGCGACAGCGATCTGACCGCGCCGACGTTCTCCTCATCCGAAGCGCCAACGAACCGTCCCGACGTGTTGCCGCCAAAGCTGATGACCTTCTGGAACACCGGCAGGTTGATGATGTTGCGACCGATCACGCTGGCATCCTGCGGATAGCGCGCGATGATGGTGCCGTCGCGATGGATCATCGAAATCACAGTGTCGCCGCTCAGTGCCAACGAGGCGACGAAATCCTCGAAATGGCTCGGCTCGACGCCGCGGCTCGCGAAGCCGATGATCTCGCCGTTGCGCCCGGTGATCTTGCGCGCAAAGATCGTGGTCCAGTTGCCGGTCACCTTGCTCATTGCGGGCTCGACGATGACAGGAGACGTTGGCCGTCCCGAGGTGAACTCCTGGAAATAGCGCCGGTCCGCAACGCTGATGTCGGGCACCGGCCACATCTCGGATGAGTTGATCAGCCATCCCTTGGCGTTGAACAGATTGAGCCCGCCGACATGCGGCAGCGCCGCCAGCCGCGTGCGCAGCATCTCGTGCGCGCTCAGGAGCGACATGTTCTTTTCAAATTGATCGGCGGTCTCGACCTGCTCGGCCCGCAGATAATTCACGATGTCGTCGTGGACATGCTGGAGATCTGTAAGCTGCTGGTCGAAATGCCGCGACAACAGCAGCGCGGTGTTGTTGAGCTCGCGCTCGGACATCTCCAGCGCGCGCTCGCGAAACTGCAGCGCGAGATAGCCGGTGCCAAGCGTGATGGCGAGCACCAGCAGCGCGGCACTCAGGACGAGCCACTGAATCGCGCCCATCCTGCTGGCGCGCAACACACCCTTGATCCACAGCCGCCGGAATTCCGGCACGCTGCTCGTTGAGACAACCGACATTTTCCTGCCCCTGTGGATGCCCTTGTACGGGAACACAACCCAAGGGGTGGTTAGGAAAATCAGTTATCGGACAGTTAAGGCCAGCGTGGACTCGCGCAGAACCGGCCCCTCGGCCGCTCCATGCTCACGAGCTGCAGCAAGCCGACGCCCCGGGCGGCGTGACCTCGGGCTGTGGGGCGCAACACGCGCTCTGTTTGCCCTCCTGTTTCTTGTGCGCGACACGCGCGGTCCGCTCGCCGGTGCCGTCGCCATAGACGATGCTCTCACCGGTCGTGTGGAACGTCTCCCACGCGATCCCCGCGGGATCGTCGATCCACGACTTCTCCGACTTGGCATAGCAGCACACCGTCTGGCCCTGCTCGATGACCTCGCCGCCGGCCTTGCGCAGCCGTCCGTACACCTCGCCGAGCTCTTCAGCGCTCTCGACCTGAATGCCGAGATGGTCGAGGCCCGGTTCGCGGCCGCGGCTCGAGATCGCGAAGTTGACGCGGGGATCGTCGAGCATCCATTTGGCATAGTCGGATTTCACGACCGTCGGCTCGGCCCCGAACAGCGCCGAGTAGAAGCCGACCGATTGCGGGACATCCTTGACCGCGACGTGAACATGCATGCGCTTCATGGGGCGGTCCTTTCAGGGCGGCGGCGCTGGATGGATATTCCATCCCAAGCATGCTCAGATATCAACAGCGTTACAACAGGAGTTCTGCTGCGGAATGGATGCGCTGACGCTGTTCGGGTTATTCGCCGTGACCATGATGCTCGCCTGCTATGCGGCCGAAGATCGCAGCCCCTGGTTCATCCTGGCCTTCGCCGTCTCCTGCGCGCTCGGCTCGGCCTACGGTTTCCTGCAGGGCGCCTGGCCGTTCGGCCTCATCGAAGCGATCTGGGCGGTCGTCGCGGCGCGCCGATGGCAGCTGCGCCGAACCGCAGACAGCTCGTAACGTTATAGTATCCGCGGCCAATCTGTCGCGGACCCGAACTTGAATGCGCGCGGGCACGGCGCTAAGTAGGCCCCATGGACGCTTCGCGCACCATGATTCAGTCTTCTCCTCACGCAACGGGATCGCGCCGCTGGCGCGGCCTGCTTGCGGGACTGATTTCGCTTGCGCTGGTGCTGTCGTTCTTCCACGGCTGGACCTCCGACGGCGATGCCGACGCGGCTCCCGGCTTCTCGATCGCGCAGCCGATCAACGACGCCAGCACCGGCGGCAAGGCTCCGGCGCATCCCGCCTCGCCTCACAGCGACCATTGCCTGACGCACGTCGCCTCCGTGGCTCCGCAGGAGACCGCATTCCCGATCGCCTATGCGCCGCACAGCTACGGCGACACCAGCATCGGGCCGCCGGCTTCGGCCGATCGCCTCTCACCCTTCAAGCCACCCCGCGCCTGATCCGGTCGACATGACCGGCCGTGCGCTGCTGCCATTCGGCCGCACGCACCCTTCCGCACAGATCGATGTCGCGACGGCGCAGGGCCATCGGCCCGCGCTGCGGAGAGGCGCATATGAAACGGGTTGTTCTATTTTTCGCCGGCGTGGCCGCCGGCATTGCACTGGTCGTTGTGGCGGCCGGATGGATCGGCTGGCCGGTAAGGTTCCCGGCCGCGACGCAGGAGACTGCGACGACAGACACAAAGACCGAGGCCCGGCACGAGGCCCCCGGGCATATCGAGCTGAGCGAAGACCAGGTTCGCGAAGCCGGCATCACGTTCGCGCAGGCCAGCGGCGGCATGCTGAAGCGGCATTTCCTCGCGCCGGGATCGCTGATCCCCGATGCGGATCACATCGGCCGGGTCTCGGTGCGCGTGCTTGCGACGGTCACGGAACTGCGCAAGCGCCTCGGCGATGTCGTCGAGAAGGGCGAGATCGTCGCCGCGATCGAAAGCCGCGAGGTGGCCGACGCCAAGAGCGAATACCTCGCCGCGCGGCTCACCAACGATTTGCAGCAGACCCTCTACGCGCGGCAGAAGACGCTGGTCGAGACCCGCATCGTGTCGGAAAACGAGTTCCTGCGCACGCGGCTGACCGCGAACGATGCCCAGATCAAGCTCGACGGCGCGCGGCAAAAGCTGTTTGCGCTGGGTCTGTCGGAGGCCGAGATCGCCGATCTGCCGAACCAGCCCCCGGAGAGCCTGCGGACGCAATTCTTGCGCGCGCCGATCAGCGGCCGGGTGTCCGAACGACGCGTCGATCTCGGCGGATTGATCGGGCGCGAGGGCCAGGAGAGCGAGCTCTATGTCATCGTCAATCTCGACGACATCTGGGTCGACCTTGCGGTCTCCCCAGAAGACATCGGGGCGGTCCGCGAAGGTGTTTCGGTGAAAATCCGCGCAATCGGCACCGAAGATGAAGCCAATGCCGGTGTGATCTTCGTCAGCCCCCTGCTCGACCGCGAGACCCGCAACGCGCGCGTGATCGCGACCATGCCAAACAAGGACCACCGCTGGAAGCCGGGCACCTTTGTCACCGCGGAGGTCCCGCTGTCAGGCGCGCCGTCGACCGTGATCGTCTCGAAGAAGGCGCTTCAAACCATCAAGGGAACGCCGACCGTGTTCGTGCGCGATGCCGACGGCTTCGAGGCGAGATCGGTGCGGACCGGCCGCGAGGACGACGACGATATCGAGATCGTCGCCGGCCTCACAGCCGGCGAGACCGTCGCGGTGCAGAACACCTTCACGCTGAAGGCGGAGTTCGAGAAGGACGAGGCGGAGCACGACCATGATTGAGCGCATCATTGGTCTTGCGATCCAGCGGCGCTGGGTGGTCGTCACATTGGCGGCGATCCTGATGGTCCTCGGCGGCCTTGCATTGACGAAGCTGCCGATCGACGCGGTGCCCGACATCACCAACAAGCAGGTCCAGATCAACACCGTGGCCCCGGCGCTGTCGCCGGCGGAAATCGAGAAGCAGATCACCTTCCCGATCGAGACGACCCTGGCCGGTGCGCCGGGACTCGAGAGCACGCGCTCGCTCTCTCGCAACGGCTTCTCCCAGATCACGGCGGTGTTCAGCGAGGCCACCGACATCTATTTTGCCCGCCAGCAAGTTGGCGAGCGCCTGACCGAAGTCCGCGCGCGCCTGCCGCAAGGCATCGAGCCGCGGATCGGCCCGACCTCGACCGGCCTTGGCGAAATCTACATGTGGACCGTCCATTATTCCGGGCAGAAAGTGCAGGCCGACGGCGCGCCGGGCCTGCAAAGCGACGGCCGCTTCCTGACGGCGGACGGCCAGATGCTGCAGAGCGAGGTCGAGAAGGACGCCTATCTGCGCACGGTGCAGGACTGGATCATCAAGCCGCAGATCAAGATGGTGCCTGGCGTCGCCGGCGTCGATACGATCGGCGGATACCTCAAGCAGTATCAGGTCCATCCCGATGCGGCGAAGCTGATCGCGCTTGGTCTCACCTTTGCCGACGTTGCCAAGGCGATCGAGACCAACAACGTCAGCCGCGGTGCGCGCTATATCGAGCGCAACGGCGAAGGCTTCATCGTGCGTTCCGGCGGCCGGCTCGAGAACATCGACGAGCTCGGCGCCGTCGTCGTCACCACCCGCGGCGGCGTCCCGGTTCGGATCCGCGACCTCGCCACGCTTTCGATCGGCGGTGAGACGCGCACCGGCAGCGCCAGCGAGAACGGCCGTGAGGTCGTGGTCGGCACCGCGCTGATGCTGATCGGCGGCAACAGCCGCACCGTATCGGCCGCGGTCGACGAGAAACTGCGGACAATCATGCCGTCCTTGCCGGCCGGCATCGAGGTCAAGACGGTGCTGGATCGCACCCAGCTGGTTGATGCAACGATCGGCACCGTGGCGCGCAACCTCAGCGAAGGCGCGCTGCTCGTGATCGCCGTGCTGTTCGTGCTGCTTGGCAATTTCCGCGCGGCATTGATGACGGCGCTGGTGATCCCGGTCGCGATGCTGATGACGGCGATCGGCATGTGGCAAGGCCGGATCAGCGCCAATCTGATGAGCCTTGGCGCGCTGGATTTCGGCCTGATCGTCGACGGCGCCGTGATCATCACCGAGAACAGCCTGCGTCACCTCGCCGAGAAGCAGCATGCGCTCGGCCGCGTGCTGACGCGCGACGAACGGCTGGCGACGGTGCGGGCGTCCGCGGTGGAAATGGTGCAGCCGAGCCTCTATGGCCAGGCCATAATCCTCTTGGTCTATGTGCCGCTGCTGACCTTCACCGGTGTCGAAGGCAAGATGTTCGAGCCGATGGCGCTGACGGTGATCCTTGCGCTCGCGGCCGCCTTCGTGCTGTCGCTGACACTGGTTCCGGCGCTGATCGCGATCGGCATCACCGGCCGCGTACGGGAGCAGGAAAACCGGCTCGTTGCCGCCCTGAAGCGCTGCTACAGCCCGCTGCTCCGGCGCGCAGTTGCAACGCCTGTCCCGGTCATCGCGGTGGCGGTCGTGCTGTTCGCGACCGCCCTGTTCGGGTTCTTCCGCCTCGGCCAGGAGTTCATCCCGTCGCTCGACGAGAAGAACATCGCCATGCACGCGCTCAGGATTCCGAGCACGGCGCTGTCGCAGTCGCAGGCGATGCAGCTGTCGGTCGAGAAGACCGTCAGCCGCTTTCCGCAGGTGTCGTTCGCCTTCTCCAAGACCGGCACCGCGGAGGTGGCGAGCGATCCGATGCCGCCGAACGCGTCCGACACCTTCATCATCCTGAGGCCTCGCGAGCAGTGGCCGGACCCATCGCTGACCAAGGAGCAACTGATCGAGGACATCTCGAAGGCGGTCGGCCGGCTGCCCGGCAACGTCTATGAATTCACCCAGCCGATCCAGATGCGCTTCAACGAACTGCTCGCCGGTGTTCGCGGCGACATCGCGGTCAAGGTATTCGGTGACGAGTTCGGGCCGATGCAGAAGGCCGCCAACCAGATTGCCGCCGCGCTGCGCAGCGTGCGCGGCGCGACCGACGTCAAGGTCGAACAGGCCGGCGGCCTGCCCGTGCTCGAGATCAAGGTCGATAAGGCTGCGATCGCCCGGCGCGGCCTCAGCGTTTCGGCCGTGCAGGACGTGATCGGTGCCGCGGTCGGCGGCCAGGATGCCGGCGTCGTCTACGAAGGCGACCGCAGCTTCGACATCGTGGTGCGATTGCCGGAGAGCGTGCGCTCCGATCTCGAGGCGCTGAGCAATTTGCCGGTCGCGTTACCGAAGGCAACGCCGAGTTCGCCGGTGCAGAGCCTGCCGCTCAACCGCGTCGCCCAGTTCTCCTTCACCGAGGGGCCGAACCAGATCAGCCGCGAGAACGGCAAGCGCCGCATCGTGGTGACAGCCAATGTTCGCGGCCGCGATCTCGGCTCGGTGGTCGAGGAAGCCCAGGCAAAAGTCGCGCAATCGGTGCAGCTGCCGCCAGGCTATTGGATGACCTGGGGCGGCCAATCCGAGAATCTTGCCGCGGCGCGCCAGCGCCTGGCCGTCGTGGTGCCGGCCTGTTTTGCGATGATCTTCCTGTTGCTGCTGGCGGCGATGGGCTCGGCCCGCGATGCGCTGCTGGTGTTCAGTGCGGTGCCGCTGGCGCTCACCGGCGGCATCGCCGCACTTTGGCTGCGCGGCATGCCGTTCTCGATCTCGGCGGCGGTCGGCTTCATCGCACTGTCGGGCGTTGCGGTGCTGAACGGGCTCGTGATGCTGAGCTTTATCAGGCAGTTGCGCGAACGCGGCGTGCCGATGCGGGAAGCCATCGAGCAAGGCGCCCTCACCCGCTTCCGCCCCGTGGTGATGACCGCCTTGGTGGCCTCGCTCGGCTTCGTGCCGATGGCGTTCGCCACCGGCACCGGAGCCGAGGTGCAGAAGCCGCTCGCCACCGTCGTGATCGGCGGCCTGATCAGCGCGACCCTGCTGACGCTCGCCGTGCTGCCGGCGCTCTATGCCCGGTACGGGCATGCCGGAAGCGCTGCGCGCAATGAGAGAACGGCGATTCAACCTGCGGAATGACGGTATGTTGACCGGCATTCCGCGGGAAAAATCCGGCCGTTACAGCGACGAACAAGCGCTGTAACATTTCTGTCATATGACAAAACTAAACGAAGGCTGCGGCGGGCTGCCGCGGGGCTTCATCAGGGGGAATAACACTATGCGTCGTGCCATTACCTTACTGTCCGCGAGCATGATCGCGCTTTCGGCGGGCGCCGCCTCGGCGCAGAACGCCAAGCCCCGCAACCTCATCCTGTTCGTCCCCGACGGCCTGCGCGGCGGCATCGTGACACCGCAGACGGCACCGACCATGGCCGAGATCCGCGACAAGGGCGTCAACTTCAAGAATTCGCATTCGCTGTTCCCGACCTTCACGATGGCGAACGGCTCGGCGCTGTCGACCGGCCATTATCTCGGCGACACCGGCACCTTCTCCAACACGATCTATACCGGCTACACCTCGGTGCCCGCCGGCGACACCGTAGTCCCCTTCATCGAGAACGACGCGGTGCTCGCCGATGTCGACGATCACTTCAACGGCGACTACCTCAACGAGGAGACGCTGCTGAAGATGGCCCGCGGCCAGGGTTTCAGCACCGCCGCCATCGGCAAGGTCGGCCCGACCCTGCTGTTCGACCACACCGATCGCGGCAAGAACACGATCGTGATCGACGATTCCACCGGCGGCAAGACCGGCGTGCCGCTCTCCGACGAGATGAAGGACGCCCTGACCAAGGCCGGTCTGCCGCTCGCCACCCCGAGCCGCGGTGACAACGCCAAGGCGGGCGACGCCAAGACGCCCGGCACCACCGTCGCCAACGTGGCGCAGCAGGCCTACATGGCCGACGTCGCGACCAAGGTCGTGCTGCCGATGTTCAAGGCGCGCAACAAGCCGTTCGTGCTGGTGTTCTGGTCGCGCGACCCTGACGGCAGCCAGCACAACACCGGCGACAGCCTCAACACCATCACTCCCGGCATCAACGGCCCGACTTCGATGGCCGGCATCAAGAATGCCGACAACAACCTCGCGCAGCTACGCAAGGCGCTCGACGAGCTCGGGCTCTCCACCGACACCAACATCATGATCTCCTCCGATCACGGCTTCTCGACGATCTCGAAGGAGAGCAAGACCAGCCCCTCGGCCAAGATCGCCTATAGCGACACGCCGAAGGATTTCCTGCCGATGGGCTTTCTGGCGATCGACCTCGCCAAGGCGCTGGACCTGCCGCTGTTCGACCCCAACGACAAGAACGCGAAGGTCGCCGACAACGCCCACCCGAAGGCAGGCAATGGCGTGCTCGGCCAGGACCCGGCCAAGCCCGACGTCGTGATCGCGACCAATGGCGGCTCGGACCTGATCTACCTGCCGAATCGCGACAAGAAGCTCGCCGACCGCGTCATCAAGGCGCTGCTCGAGCAGGACTATGTCAGCGGCCTGTTTGTCGACGACAAGCTCGGCACCTTCCCCGGCACGCTGCCGATGTCGAACCTCAATCTGAAGGGCAAGGCGGTGACGCCGAACCCGTCGATCGTGGTCAATTTCCGCTCCTGGTCGAGCGGTTGCGAAATCCCGACCAACTGCTCGGTGCAGATCGCCGACACCGTGCTGCGCCAGGGCCAGGGCATGCATGGCAGCTTCAGCCGCGGCGACACCTTCAATTTCACCGCGGCGATCGGCCCCGACTTCAAGGCGGGCTATGTCGATCTGCTGCCGGTCAGCAACGCCGATGTCGGCATGACCGCGGCCCAGCTGCTCGGCCTGCGCGCGCCGCACAATGGCGGCTTGATCGGCCGGATGATGTCGGAGGCGCTGCCGAACGGCATCGTGCCGAAGATGGCCGAGGGCACCATCATGTCGAAGAAGCCGTCGGCCACCGGCCTGCGCACCGTGTTGAAATTCCAGCGCGTGCTCTCGACCCGCTATTTCGACGTCGCCGGGTTTCCGGGGCGGACGCTCGGGCTCGAGGAAACCGGCGGCAAACAGAAAACGGCGGGGAAGTGATCCCCGCCGCTCTCGCTTGAAGCCGTTCGTTTCGGGATGATGCAGGCATCATCCCGCGCGATCACATCATCCCGATGTCGAACACGTTGGGGAGCTGCGCCGCGAGCGGCAGCGCAGTCGCGCCGACCAGCGTCGCCACCATCGCCGCCAGCGCGCGGCCGGTGCGGCGCTGACCGCGCATCTGGCCCGCGATCCACTCCAGGACCTTGGTGTCCATCTTGGCACCCTGCCTCGGCGCCCAGCGATCGATCTCGGTGTCGGGCGACAGCGCCACCGTGCGCGGCGGCACCGGCAGGCCGGACTCGGAGGCGGCATGATGGGCGATCGCCTTGGCGAGCAGATCGTCGAACCGGCCGCCATCGCTGCGCTCGGCAGCGGCCTCGTTGATCGCGAACAGCGCCTCGATCTCGGCCCGGCTGACCGGCTGATGCTCGACCGCGGCCGCCGTCAGGATGCGCGCGCACCAGGCAGCGTCATCGGCATCGAGCGACCGGGAGAAATGGATGCGGCCCTTGGTGGTCGGGCCTTCGCCGGTGATCACGCCGTCGCGCACGATGGTGAGCGCATGGGCGGCAGTCTTGCGGCAGGACGGATGCAACGCACCGCTGAGAGGCTCAGCGGTCTTGGTACTTGGGGTAGACATTGTGGGAGCTTTCAATTCCTATCTCAGGCCAGCTTTTCCATGCGGGCGTAAACGAGTGGTTAATGATTCGGAACTTGCGTTCCGAGATTTTTAGATGGTTGCTATTTGGTCGCTTTAAACGTCGTCACGGTTCAGTCCTATAGCAGCCAGGGCCGGCGTGATGACGGCGATAAGCGGCATTATCTGGGCATTTCCAAGCCTTTGTGCCGCAGCTGATATTTCGCCGCAGGGATCCGGATCAAAACAAGTTGCTTGGAATTCCACCCTCAAGGAGAAATGTTTCACCTTTTTTCAGAACCCGTTCACTTAAGCCTTATCCCGTCCTATACTGGAACAGACAGCCTCAAATACAAATTCAGTCGCAACTTCAAAGAGATGAGGTAAAATCATGGCACTTCAGATTGGCGCCGTCGCCCCCGACTTCGAAGCCGAGACCACAGAAGGAAAGATCAAGTTTCATGACTGGATCGGCAACAGCTGGGCGCTTTTGTTCTCCCATCCCAAGGACTTCACCCCGGTCTGCACCACCGAGCTCGGTGCGCTCGCCCGCCTGAAGCCTGAGTTCGACAAGCGCGGCGTCAAGCTGATGGGCTTGTCGGTCGACCCGGTGGACCGCCACGCCAAATGGTCCGACGACATCAAGGAAACCCAGGGCGCGGCGCCGAACTATCCGATGATCGGCGACACCGATTTCAACGTGTCGAAGCTCTACGACATGCTGCCGGCCTCGACCTCGGGCGATCCCCTCACCCGCACCGCCGCCGACAACCAGACCGTCCGCAACGTGTTCGTGATCGGACCGGACAAGAAGATCAAGCTGGTGATGGTCTATCCGATGACCACCGGCCGGAATTTCCAGGAGATCCTGCGCTCGATCGACTCGCTGCAGATGACCGCCAAGCATCGCGTCGCCACGCCTGCCGATTGGAAGCAGGGCGAGGACGTGATCATCGCGGGCTCGGTCAGCGACGACGAGGCCAAGACGATCTACCCGCAGGGCTGGAAGGCGCCGAAGCCTTACATCCGCATCGTGCCGCAGCCGAAGTAACGGCACGCTCACTGCGTCCGGGTGACCCGCGCACGGCCAATCATCGTCTGGTTTCGTGACGACCTGCGGCTGTCGGATCACCCGGCCCTCCACGAAGCAGCCAGCCGCGGCGCGCCCGTGGTTGGCCTCTATGTCCGCGACGAAGCAAGCCGCACCCTGAAACCTCCAGCCCCGCGCCCCCTCGGGGGCGCGACGCGCTGGTGGCTGGCGCAATCGCTGCGCGCGCTTCGCAACAGCCTTGAGGCGATCGGCGGCACGCTGGTGCTGCGCACCGGACCGGTCGCCTCCGTGATCGCCACGCTGGCGAGCGAAATCAGCGCGGGCGCCGTGTTCTGGAACGACATCGCGCAGGCACCGCATCAGGCGATTGCGAGAGACGTTGAATCCACGCTCGCAAGTGACGGCATTGCTTCGCAGATTTTTCCCGGCGACTTGCTCGTCGAACCCAAGGCGATCCGCAACAAGGACAATCGGGCCTTGCGCGTGTTCACGCCGTTCTGGCGGCGCCTGCAAGGGCTCGGCGATCCGCCAAAGCCTTTGCCGGCTCCGAAGAAGCTCACATCCGTCAGCGGCGTCGCCAGCGAGGACCTCGGCGACTGGCGGCTTGAGCCCGACAGGCCGGATTGGGCCGGCGGCCTGCGCGAGACCTGGATACCGGGTGAAGCCGCGGCGCAGGCGCGGCTGAAGCGATTCCTCGATGAAGGCATCCACCGCTACACCGACAATCGCGACCGGCCCGACCGCGACGGCACCTCGCGGCTGTCGCCGCATCTGCGCTTTGGCGAGATCAGCCCGCGCCAGCTCTGGCACGCGGCCCGCTTCGCCGCCGCGGAAGACTCGCGCCTTGCCGGCGACATCGACAAGTTCCTGAGCGAGCTCGGCTGGCGCGAATTCTGCCGCCATTTGCTGTTCGACGTCCCCGACCTGGCTGAGCGGAACATGCAGGAGCACTTCGATGCCTTCCCGTGGAAGCGCGACGCCCGCGCGCTGAAGGCCTGGCAGCGCGGACTCACCGGCTATCCGATCGTCGATGCCGGCATGCGCGAGCTCTGGCACAGCGGCGTGATGCACAACCGTATGCGCATGGTGGTCGCCTCGTTCCTGGTCAAGCACCTTCTGATCGATTGGCGCGCCGGCGAACAATGGTTCTGGGACACGCTGGTCGATGCCGATGCCGGCTCCAATCCGGCGAATTGGCAATGGATCGCCGGCTCCGGCGCCGATGCAGCGCCCTATTTCCGCGTCTTCAATCCGATCCTGCAGGGCGAGAAGTTCGATCCCGACGGCGGCTATGTCAGGCGCTGGGTGCCGGAGCTCGCGCAGCTCTCCAACGACCTGATCCATCAGCCGTGGACCGCGACGCCGATCGAACTCGCCAGCGCCGGCATCCAGCTCGGCAAGAGCTATCCGCAGCCGATCGTCGATCACAAAAAGGGCCGCGAACGCGCGCTCGCGGCCTATGCCAAGATCCGCCGCAAGAATTAAGCGCGGCGATTGACCAGCAGCACCGCCGCGGCGCAGGCGGCCATGCCGGCAATGGCAACATGATTCAGCCGCTCGTCGAACAGGACGTAGGCCATCAGCGCGGTCACCGCCGGCACCAGATAGAACAGGCTCGCGACCGAGGTCGCGGCGTGGTGACGGATCAGCCAGTACAGCAGCCCGATCGAGCCGATCGACAGCGCGAACACCAGCCAGGCCAGCGCCAGCACGAACTCGCCGGTCCAATGCACGACATTGGTCTCGAACACAAACGCGCCAATGCCGAAGAAGATCGTCACCGCGATGTACTGCACCAGATTGCCGGCGCGCCAGTCGATCCGGTTGCAATAGCGCCGTTGATAGAGCGTGCCCAAGGTGATGCTGATCAGCGAGACGCCGGAGGCGAGCCAGCCCCACCCCGCCTCACCCGTCATCGGCCGGTTGTGCAGGATCAAGACGACGCCGGCGAGGCCAAGCACCAGTCCGCCCCATTGCAGCGGCGTGACGCGCTCGCCCAGCCAGCGGTTGGCAATGGTCGAGGTCAGGATCGGCTGCAGGCCCGGGATCAAGGCCGAGAGCCCTGCCGGAACCGAATGCGCGATCGCAATCGCGGTGCCGCCGAGATAGAAGCCGTGCACCAGGATGCCGGCGACCGCGCTGTGGAAAATGCCAGTCCGGTCCGGCCAGTTCGGCCGCGCGATCGCGGCGATGACCGCCATCACCACCACCACGAACGCCATCCGGATCGCCAGATAGGTCAGCGGCTCCGCATTGTTGATGACGTATTTGGTGCCGATGAATCCGGTGCTCCACAGCACCACAAAGATCGCCGGCGCCAGACGAGCGGCAGTTTCCTCGAAGCTCTTGTTCATTGCAGGCTGTCATTGCCTGAAGACGAGGCAGCCAGCAATCGTGAATTTTGGTGGAGTGGCCGCGCCCGTTCCGCAAGCACACTGTCGTCCCTGCCTAGTGCGCAATTGCGCACTAGGCAGGGACGACACTGAGTGTGTTGCGCGGTCAGTGGTGTGCGCGAGGGGATTGAGTAGGTTTTCACTGAGTTGCGCGTCGGGTCGACTTGCCGTGGCAACAGCGGCTCGCGAGCTCGCCGGCCTCGCCAGTCCTCTCACGCGATGCGACGCAAAGCGCCGGCCGCACGTGCTGCCAATCACGACGATTTGTCCTCAGGGATGCCATGCGCGTTTATCGGATGCGACATGCCGCCCTCGCCGATACGCTTCGGTAGAATCTCGCAGCCGTCGGTCGCGGCACGTTCCGGATTGCACTGGAATCTACCGTTGCCGAATACCGGCGGCCAAAAACACTGCACAAGAAGAGCCGGCCAAGAAGAAAAACAATGGATCAAGTGGCGTTGGTCGTCGTTCGGGCGGTCGAGAGCGGCGCGACGACGACGAAAGATATTATCGGCGTGACCAGATTGTCGCGTCTCAAGGTCGAGCGTGCACTGAGCACGCTGGAGAAGCAGAAGCTGCTCCTCCGCGAACGACAAGGCTTGTGGGCCCTCGGCTTTCCCGTGGCTCCGACCGTCAGGCAATGTGGATCATGCACCCTCTGCTGCAAGGTGCTTGAGGTGACCGATCTCGGCAAGCCGGTGAATACGGTCTGCAGCCACATCCTGGCGGGCGGCGGATGCGAAATCTACCACGAGCGTCCCCGGCAGTGCCGCTCATTCAGCTGTGCCTGGCTGCAAGGCCACCTCGATGATGATTGGTTTCCCGAGACCACGGGCATGGTGCCGCATTTCGGGCTCGATGCGCTGAATGTGCAGGTCGACCTCGATGATCCCGACCGCTGGCGCGAGGAACCCTATTTCAGCAAGCTGTGCGAACTTTCGTTGAAGGGCCTCAGGGTAAGTGAAGGGCGGCCGTATGCCACCCTCGTCATCGTCGGTCAGGACCGCTACCTGCTGCTCGGGCGGACCATCGTGCCCGATCCAACGCTGTTCGGCACCGCCTTCGTGCCGGTTACGCTCGACACCTTCCGCTACTGGAAGGCAACATCGCTTGAGCATCTGCAGCGGTTGAACGATCGGGTCGTGGAGATCCAGCGCATCCAGCAGGAGTTCGGCCATTGCGCCATCCCTGACAACGACGATCCCTCCCCGCCTTACCGGCCGGCTCTTCTCCAACGGTCGAAGGAACTGGGCGTGATACGCACGACGTGACGACAGCCGGACTCAGCGCACGTCAATTCGTCATCTCAGGTGATACTTCCTGCCGTTGGTGTTCGGGTCGGTGTTGTCGCTTGTCGAGAACATCAAAGCCGGGCCGAAGTAATTCCAGGTGTCCCGGTAAAATGCGAAGCGGCCGGCACCCTTGTCGATGATCTCTTGCTGGGCGGTGTTAGCGGGGCCGAGAAGCCGGTCGTCTTCGTACAATCGGGCAGTCTCGAGCGTGCCGTCCACGTATTTGACGGGGATGAGATACGCATATCCCTTGTAAAGGCGGAAGGCGCCACGCAGCAGGTTCCTGTCGATCGGACTCGGAGGAACCAGAAAAAGGAATACACTCGACGCCAAGGCAAAGAGCGTCGATCCGATCGCGATGCGCGTGCTGACAGATGTCCTCAACGATGCTCTTCCCTTGGCTCTTGCTTGCGAGGCTTCCCGCCTTCTCTAGCGCGCGCCTGCGACGCAGACAACCGACCGGGCCCCGCCACGCCTTGCTGCGAGCCGGATCTGGCTCGCGATATTTCCGCATCGAACGACAATCAGATTGTCGCCGCGCGGCCGGCTGATCGGCCCAGGACTGCCATCAGCACCGTCGCAACGGCGCAGCACGCGAGCGCAACCTCCCAGCCTCCGGTCGCATCATGGGCAAGTCCGGCGAGCGGCGGGCCCGCAGCGGCGAGCGAGTAGCCGAGGCACTGCGCCATGCCCGACAGCGCGGCCGCCTGGTGGCTGTGCGAGGTTCGCAGGCTGACGAATGTCAAGCCGAGGATGAAGGCTGCACCCGCTCCGAAGCCGAACAGCGCGACCCACAGCATTGCGAGCGACGGACACTGCCACAATCCCAGCAGCGAGACGCAGGTTGCAAGCGACACGGCAATCGCAATCCCGCGCTGGTCCTTCATGCGCCGGACCATCGGCCCGAGGATCAGGCCGGGAAGCGCGGTCGCCAATTGCAGCACACCGTGCAGCGTACCCGCCGTCGCCGCCGGGTAGCCTGCCTGCACGAGGATGGCAGGCAACCAACCGATGATGATGTAGAACACCAGCGAGGTCAGGCCGAGGAAGCCGGTCACCTGCCAGGCGAGCAGCGAGTGCCAGATGCGCCCGCGATGCGGCGATGAGGCCGGCTCGACCGTCGGGGCCGAGTGCGTCGCCAGCTGGGGTGCCCAGGCTATCAGCGCCACCAACGGAAAGATCAGCGTGCTCGCAAGCGAGAGATGCCAGTTCGATCCCGGCAATTGCGCGAGCGGGATTGCCACGACCGATGCGAGCGCCTGGGCCAATGCGGACGTGATCGCGTAAGCGCCGGTCAGGCTGGCGATGCGAGTCGGAAAGTCCCGCTTGAGCAGGCTCGGCAGCAGCACATTTCCAACGGCGATTCCGGCACCAATGGTGGCGGTGCCCGCGAACAGCGCCCAGACCGGACCGGACGAGCGCAGCGCGATCCCGGCCGCGATGACAAGCAGCGCACCGAACAGCAACCGCTCGATGCCCCATTCGCGCCCGAGCACAGCTGCAACCGGTGAGATCGCGGCGAATGCCAGCAAGGGCAGCGTCGTCAGGATTCCGGCCTCCGCCGCGCTGATCCCGCTGGTCTCACCGATCATGCCGAGCATCGGCGCGACGCCGGTAATGGGCGCGCGGAGCGTCGAGGCGATCAGCAGGATCCCCGTCAACAACAGCCCCTGCCCGCCCAGCGTGCGCATCGGCGCAATCATCGTCATCGCATGCTCCTGGCCATCTGCATGCGCCAAGCTATCGACTTGGTTGTCGGAAGAATTTACATATCTATTCTATCGATCGCTAAATTCGGTCACTCGACGGGTTTCCAGCTCCGTTATGGGCTTTCAACTTCGCTATCCCTGGCCGGACCTTGATCCGGATGACGTCGCGGCGGCGGCCATCGCCGTGCGCCTCGACGTCACCGACAACAAGGTCGAGGCGGCCGAGCACGCGCACCGGAAGGGACAGCTCGTCTTTGCGCTCGGCGGCGGCGTGATGTGTCGCGTTCCTAACGGATTGTGGATGGTGCCGCCGCATTGCGGCGTCTGGCTTCCCGGCGGCACGCGCCACACCAACATCGCAACCGCCAATGCGCGGATCTTCTTCGTCTTCATCGAGCCCGGTGCCGCCGATCTGCCCGACCGCTGCTGCACATTGTCGATCTCACCCTTGCTGCGCGAGCTGATCATCGCGCTTTCCGACCGCATGCAGCACGACGGCGGCAGCGAGACGCTCGTTGCGCAATTGCTGCTGAGCGAATTGCCGCGCATGCCGCTGCAGCAGCTGCATCTGCCGATCTCGCCCGAGCCACGCTTGCGACGGATCGCGGCAGCGCTCGCCGATGATCCGGCCGATCGCCGCACGATGGCCGAATGGGCTGAACGCGTGGCGCTGAGCGAGAGCAGTCTGGCGCGTCTCATCCTGAGGGAAACCGGCCTGACATTCGGGCGCTGGCGCCAGCAACTTCATTTGATCGTCGCGTTGCGCGAGCTCTCCGCCGGCGCGAGCGTACAGCAGGTCTCGTCCGCACTCGGCTATGAGTCCGTCACAGCCTTCATCACCATGTTCAAGAAGGCGCTCGGCAAGCCACCGGCGAAATATCTCAGCGATATCATGCAAGGTAGCGGCTCGGCGTTCGCGGCTGGTGGGTGAATTTAGGAACACCGGTCGGCAACGGACGTTTTCGACATATCGGGCGAACGAGACACGCGAGCCGCCTGCGTCGAGCCAATGCATCGAGGATGCCAGATGCCCTACGCGCTATTCGATCGCGACAGACAGATCGACAAGGCTTTTCCGACGGAGAAGCAAGCGTGGGAACATGCACTGATCTGCGGGCTGATCTTCGACGTTCCGGTCGCGGATGAAGCGCCGGGCCAGGTGCTGCCGGCCGGCTATCACATGAAGCGAATTCCCGGCGACGGCGAAGTCTTCGAACCAGCGCCCGAATGGAAGTTACCGAACGAAATTTCGTGATCGGCCCGCGGCAGGGTTGCCGGTTGCGATCGTGACGTTGCGCGATAAGTAACGTCGAACCGGACCAACAATTCAGGGTGAGCGCATGGCCGAAACCGGCAAGATTTTTCACGTTCGCTGCGTCGACAACACGTTGCAGCGGGACACGCTGTCGCTCGGGCGCGTCTACGAGGTGACAAGGGATATCGAACGTGACGGCTATTACGAGCTCAGCGGATTGGGCCGCTTCAGCCGATCCAGATTCGAGGTCGTCGAGACGAGCGACGACACGGCCGAAGTCCGACAGACGTCTCGATCAAAATAGACCGGAGAGCGCGATGCCCAGAGGCGACAAGTCGAGTTATACCGACAAGCAGAAGCGGCAGGCCGAGCACATCGAGGAAGGCTACGAGACGCGTGGTGTTCCGGATCGCGAGGCCGAGCGGCGCGCATGGGCGACCGTCAACAAGGAGACCCACGGCGGCAAGAAGAGCGGCTCCGGCCGCGGCACGCGCGAGGATCATTCCCCGTCGCGCAAGGGCGGCAAGCTCGGCGGCAAGGCGGCCGCGAGCCGCCCCGCGGCGGAGCGGTCGCGCTCGGCGAAAAAGGCGGCACGCACCCGCAAACGCCGGGCCGCTTGACCGGCCGCGGGCGCCCCCGCAGACAGCAGGACAATACCGCACGCCCGAGCATGATCCGGGAAAGTGCGCAGCGATTTTCCGAAAAAATCATGCTCAAACAATGAGCTAAAGCGCGATGACGACGGGACCCGATCTCATCGCGCCTTAGGCGACGGCTCGCAAATGCGTGATCGGGCGCCACCACCGGTTGCCTTCATTTCGGCACCTATCGGGAACAGGCTGTCAGGCCAGGAAGCAAAAGCGAAGCAAAGGCGGCCACCGCAGGGGGTGCCTGCAATTGACGTATCGGTCCCATAGCAGCTGGCAGGACGTGGATTTGCGCAATCTCGTCCGGGTCATATCGGCCTGCACCCTCGGGCTTTGGGCATTTGCGGCCGGCCTCCTGATCGGGACCTTCCTGCTGTGATGGATCGGTGCGGCACGCGCCGCCTGCCTACCCGCCGCTCAGGTGATGCGCGGCGACGAACAGGACGAGCGCGCTAAGCACCAATGCCGATGTGGCGCCGGCAACGCTACGCGCGAGTTCAGCCTTCGAAAGATTGGATCTGGTTGCCATCGCAGCCTCCCGTTCGCGCGAGCTGAGCCACAGCCGCTCCGGCGGTCAGGCTCGCTCATGGAGACATTCGCATCACCAGGATGAACGCATCATGAGCGAAACGAACCGCCGGTGCGTCCGTTCCAAAATCTGACCCAGTGGATCACTTTCGGAACCCGGGCGTTGACCGCATGCGGCAAGCCGGCCGAGCCGCGCTGGAATTGGAAATCGGAGATACCATGGTGATCCGCTGGGGGCGGCTTCAACCGGCGATTTGGGCGACCGTCATCCTGCTCGTGAGCATCACGGCAGCCGACGCCGCGGGCGACAAGGCGAGCAAGCCATCCGAGTTCATCCTGCTCGTCCAGATCGCGCTCCTGATCGCGGTCGGGCGCGGTCTCGGCGAATTGATGCAGCGGATCGGCCAGCCCTCCGTGATCGGCGAACTGCTCGGCGGCCTTCTGCTCGGACCGTCGCTGTTCGGCTGGCTGTGGCCGTCGGCGCACGGCGTGATCTTTCCGCCGTCCGGCGAGCAGAAGGCGCTGATCGACGGCATTGCGCAGTTCGGCATCCTGCTCCTGTTGCTGCTGACGGGCATGGATACCGACCTCAAGCTGGTGCGGAAGGTCGGCCGCGCCGCGACCACGATCTCGGTGGCGGGCATCGCGGTGCCGTTCGTGTGCGGCTTCGTGCTCGGCGAATTCCTTCCCGACGGCCTGCTGCCGCATCCCGAAGCGCGGCTGATCGCCTCGCTGTTTCTCGGCACGGCGCTGTCGATCTCCTCGGTGAAGATCGTCGCCGTCGTGGTGCGCGAAATGAACTTCATGCGCCGCAATGTCGGTCAGATCATTGTCGCCAGCGCGATCATCGACGACACCCTCGGCTGGATCATCATCGCTGTCATCTTCAGCCTCGCCTCGCGCGGCAGCCTCGATATCCTCTCGGTCGCGCAGGCGCTGTTCGGCACCCTGGCCTTCCTCGCAGCCAGCTTCACGATCGGCCGGCGGCTGGTGTTCCGGTTGATCCGCTGGGCCAACGACAATCTGGTCTCTTCGGCGGCGGTGATCACCGTGATCCTGCTGTTGATGAGCGGGATGGCGATGATCACGCACCTGATCGGCGTGCACACCGTGCTCGGCGCTTTCATCGCCGGCGTGCTGGTCGGGGAATCCCCGATCCTGACCCGGCAGATCGACGAGCGGCTGCGCGGGCTGATCTCGAGCCTGTTCATGCCGGTATTCTTCGGGCTCGCCGGCCTCAGCGCCGACCTCACGGTGCTGAAGGATCCGTCGGTGCTGGGGTTGACCGCGGCGCTGGTGCTGATTGCGAGCATCGGCAAGTTCGGCGGCGCCTTTGTCGGCGGTGCGCTCGGCGGGCTGACCCGGCAGGAGTCCTATGCGCTGGCGAGCGGCATGAATGCGCGCGGCTCGACCGAGGTGATCATCGCCACCATCGGCCTGTCGATGGGGGTGCTGAGCCAGACCATGTTCTCAATGATCGTGACCATGGCGATCCTGACCACGATGGCGATGCCGCCGATGCTGCGCAGCGCGCTGGCGCGGCTGCCGCTCGGCCAGGACGAGAAGGAGCGGCTGGAGCGCGAGGAATATGAGCAGCGCGGCTTCGTGGCCAATCTCGAGCGGCTGCTGCTCGCGGTCGACGAGAGCAGCAACGCGACATTCGCCGCGCATCTCGCCGGCCAGCTCGCCGGCGGGCGCGGTCTGCCGATCACGGTGCTGCATGTCGGCGCCAACGCCAAGCTGCAGGAGAAGAACCGTGCCGATGAGGAGAGCCCCGAGGCGGCGGTCATCAACGCGGCCAAGGCGAGCGCCGAAGCCGATGCCGACGGCGGCGGCAATGTCGACGTCATCAGCCGCGCCCGCGAGGAGACGGCGGCGGAGGCGATCGCCGAGGAAGCCAAAAAAGGTTTCGACCTGCTGGTGGTCGGCATGGACGCGGTCGCCGGCCCCGATGGCGGCTTCGACCGGCAGCTCGACGACCTGACCTCCGGCTTCGACGGCCCGCTGGCGATCGCGGCCGCCAAGGGCGTACACGAGAAAGAGCCGACGGCGAATGCGCGGAAGATCCTGGTGCCGGTCTCGGGCAGCAACGTCTCACGGCGCGGAGCCGAGGTCGCGATCGCGCTGGCGCGCCTTTCGAGCGAGCCGCTGCAGGTGGTCTATGTCTCGACCACGCGCGACAAGGGCGCCCGCCGCACCAGCCCCAGTATGTCGCTGGCGCATGAGGAAGCAATCCTGAAGGACATCGCGGCGACCGCGGCGCGCTACGACATCAACGTGACGACGCGGCTGCGCGCCAACACCGCACCTGAGGTCGCGATCCAGCAGGAGATCGCGTCAAGCCGGGCAGACCTCGTTGTGATCGGCGTCGACCGCATCCAGGGCGACAGCCTGAATTTCGGCAGCGTCGCCACGGCCGTGCTTGGCAAGTCGAAGGCGTCCGTGCTGCTGGTGTCGGATGGCGACGTCAGGCCCAGGACCTGAAATCCCAAGACTTGAAGCCCCAAGAGAGACCTGAGGAGGTTCGAAGCGCGAGCGCGTCCGCGCCTACCACTCTTCCGGACAGGGATCGACGATCTTCCAGAGATCGACCCCGTTCTTGATCTTCTTCATCTCGGTGGTGAGCCCGCCATTGCGGCGGATCCAGTCCTTCACCGTATCGGGGTAGTAGGACATCAGATCGGAGGTGCCCTCGAGGCTGGTGACCTTGATACCGAAGGTGAAGGCCTTGTCGTAATAGGCCTGGTGGAAGCCGATGCTGGCCCGCGGCGTGACGCAGATCTTGTTCAGCGGCACGATGCCGAACACCAGCGTGCAGGCCGAGTTGCAGATGCCGTCGATCACGACGCGCTCGCGGCGCTCGCGGATCTGCTTGTACTTGGCCTTGTACTCCTCGACATAGCCGCCATGGTCGCGCGTGATGTGCAGCACCGCCCGCGCGGGCGTCGCGGCCAGAACCGAGAGCAGCAAGGCGACAAGGGGCGTGATGCGCATGGATCGTTCGAAACCGCGGGAAAGGCCGGGCCCGGGCGGACCTGACCGCAAGACTCTGGCCGGACTGTGTTGGCAATCCGTTAAGCATCCGCAAAAAGGCAAAATTTGGCGCGCTGTGACTGATTTCCCGCAGCTTTTGGCCCCGATTCCAGGTTAAATGGGGCCCGGGGCGGCCCACAATGCCGATTCCCGTAAATGACCGGAGGCCGCCCATGACCAAGACCAAGCTTTTCGCCGCCCTCGCTCTGGCCGTGATGGCCCTGACCCCGGCGGCTGCGGCCGACCTCACGGCCCATCCGCGCCACCACCGGCATCACCACCACGCCCATTGGGGCCTGCCCTACCACATCAGCTATTTGCACAATTACGGCCCCGGCCCGACTGCCGGCACGTTCGCCTATTACGATGGCTCCCCGCGCAACAAGTGCTACCAGGGCGCGGCCGCCTATATCGGCCAGGACCACCGACGGCATCCCTGCTTCTGACGGCTTTAAGGGAGAGGACCGCCGGGGCGCCGGCACCGCCGGGTGCCGCGCTTCGTGCCTGCTGGCCCTCCCCGCCCAAGTCTGATAATCGACCCGCAACGCGCTCGTAGCTCAGCTGGATAGAGCATCGGATTTCGATTCCGAGGGTCGGGAGTTCGAATCTCTCCGAGCGCGCCATCATTTGGACGCCCCCGTGGCAGCGTGCGACGGCAGCCACGAAACCATTTTCATCAGCGGACGAAACCGGGCGGAAACATTTGACCGGTACCACTTCTCCCAAACAATAATGGGGAAGTGTCATGATGGAAGCGACCATTGTCGCGCTGCTGCTCCTCAGCGCCGCTGTGTTTTTTGCTCACGCCTACGACGCCCTGCATACGCATTGACGGGATCGGCATCGTTTAAGTCTGCGTACCGTCCACCAGGTCTGTGGGCTTGCGCGAGCCGTCAACCGCGCCCTAACCCCGCCCGCCCTTCTCTCCGAACCACCGCCGACACGCCCGGCTGAAGCTCGTCGCATCGGTGTAGCCGAGCGCGGCCGCCATTTCGTCGCGCGATTGGGTGCCGGCCGCGAGCATGATCCTTGCGCGCTCGCGCAGCACGCCATCGAGCAGCGGGCGGAAGGCGCTGCCGGTCTCGGCGAGCCGCCGCACCAGCGTTCGCCGCGAGGTGCCGACGAGGCGCGCGGCCTCCTCCTCAGCGAGACGCCGCGGCAGGCGGGCCGCGATCAGGCGCTCGACGATCCCCGCCAGCGCCGTGGTGTCGGGCTGCGGATTTTCGATCGCCTCGAGCGCTTCGATGGCCTTGGCGTGCAATTGCGGATCGGCAAACGGCGACGGCCGCGCGCCAAGCGCTTTCGGTACCTCGAAGATGAAGGCGGCAGCGTTGAACTTCACCGCGCAGGAATAATGCTCGAGCAGCCGCTCCGCGCCCGCAGGCGGCGGCCAGGGAAATTGCAGCGTCGCCTCACCGATCGCATCCTCGAGCAGCTGGACGTACACCGCGTGCACGTTGAGGCTGACCGCCAGCGCCACGGCGTGCCACAGCGCTTCGTCCATCGCGACGGCGGGAGAGATTTCGATCTGGATCGCGCGCGCGGTCTTGCGCAGCCGGTTGCGGACGAAGGGCGCGCGGGTCGACCCGAAACGCGCGCCGGTCGCCAACGCATCCGCGATGGTCGGCGCCGTCCTGGTCGCGACGTCGAGCGCGCCTTGCAGCGATGTCGACCACACCGCCGCGGCCGACAATGGCCATAGCTCGCCATGCCGGCGGGTGATGTTGGCCGCCAGCACCACCAGCGAGGATACCGGCATGTGACCACCGGGCTGGTCGAGCGCTTCGAGCCGAATTCCGGTGCCCTTCAGCAGCTCGTCGCGATCGCTTCGCGTCTGGCCAAATGCCCGCACCAGGGCCCGCGCATAGGCCGCGGACACCGGCGTGCGAAGGGCATCGGATTCCGATCCGTGCATGGCGTCGGCGACCTCCCCCTCGCGAACGTCCGGCCGAACGAGGCTTGGCGCAAAATGCCACAAGATTGGCCTGTTGTGAACTGGCGGCGCAGGCCCGCCTCGCGGCATGCTCGGCCCAACAATGGCGAACGCCACCTCGCAAGAGACGCTGGAGGGAATGCGATGATCTTCACGGGCACCAATGCTGCTGGCGAAACGATCACCTACCGGGACGGCAAACGCTATCTCTGGATGCTCTCGTTCATTCCGCCGCTGATCCCACTGTTGTCCTACTGGCTGTTCCTGCGGACGCACAATGCGCTGGTGACGCTGATCCCCTTCGTCTTCATCTTCATCCTGATCCCGCTGCTCGACGTCGTGTTCGGCGAAGACACCCACAATCCGCCGGCGGAAGTGGTCGCCGCGATGGAGGCCGATCCCTATTACCTGCGGCTCGCGCGCATCACCGTGGTGTTTCCCTGGATCAACTACGTCGCGCTGATTGCGTTGTTCGGCACCCAGGATCTGCCGTGGTGGTCCTATGTCGCCTTGCTGCTCGGCGTCGGCACCATCAATGGCGGCGCGCTGTTGATCGGGCACGAACTCGGCCACAAGCCGGACAGGCTCAACATCCTGTTCGGCATGCTCGCCAACTGCGCGGTCGGCTACGCGCATTTCCGCGTCGAGCACAATCGCGGCCATCACACCTGGGTCGCAACCCCCGAGGATCCCGCCAGCGCGCGCTTCGGTGAATCGATCTATGCGTTCGCAACGCGCGAGCTGCCCGGCGCCTTCAAGCGCGGCTGGCGCAATGAAGCCGAACGGCTGACCCGGCGCGGCGAGCCGGTCTGGTCGGTCAACAACGAGATCCTGCAAGGCTTTGCGCTGACGCTCGTCGTCGCGGCCGTCCTGATCGCGCTGTTCGGCTGGAAGGTCGCGCCCTTCATCGTCGCGCACCATTTCCTCGGCTGGTACGCGCTGACCCAGGCCAACTATGTCGAGCACTACGGGCTACTGCGCGAGAAGCTGCCGAACGGCCGCTACCAGGCGGTCGAGCCGCGCCACTCATGGAATACCAACCACATCGTCTCGAACCTGATGACGTTCCACTTGCAACGTCACTCCGACCACCACGCCAACCCGATGCGCCCCTATCAGTCGCTGCGCGATTTCGACGACATCCCGCGGCTGCCGAACGGCTACACCGGCATGTTCGGGCTGGCGGCGATCCCACCGCTCTGGTTCCGCGTGATGGACCCGAAGACCCTGGCCTGGGCCGGCGGCGACAAGAGCAAACTGAACCTCCGCGATCGGCCCGCGAGCTCGTGATCGCGGCGATTGCCCGGCTCCCGGTCCTATATCTGCGCCGATCGCCGCTTCATGGCGCCGATGCCGAGGAATGAGCCATTCACCGACGGATACTGGCCGGTGAATTCGTACGTATCGAAGCTTGGCGCTTCCAACTGCTTCAGCGCCTTCCAGAGCAGCGTGGTATCGGGACAGGCTTGGGAATGGATGTCATGATGCACGATGATGCGGGCGTGGGAACGCACCAGCAGATGATCCTGTAGCGCACCGCGCAGGCTGTGATCGCCGTCGATGAAGACGCAGTCCGGCTTCAGTCGGTCGACATGCGCACCGACCAGCGGGGAGGTCGAAAAATCCTGCATGTAGATCGGTTCGATAGCGGCCTGCTGCTGCAGCAGATCGAAATAGGTCGAGATAAAGGGCGTCGGCGCGATCGGATCGAGTGCAATCACGGTCTTCAGGTCGGCGCCGCTGTTCCTGAGCCACTCAGTAACAAGGATGAACATGCCGCCCCAGCGGCAGCCGATTTCCATGTACGAGGAGACGCCGGACGAATTACGCGCAAGCCAGGCGAGGTATGGCGCAAGCTGGTTCGGGTATTGCCAAAGGTGGAGGCCCTTGCCGAAGTTCGGCGCCAGTTCCGGCGGCTGCTCATGAAGCAGTTCGTCATTGAGCCCCAGTGCCGGGATGAATTCGCGTTCGAGGAAGTCCACGTCGGTACGCTGAGCCGGATTCAACCCGGCGATCGCATCGATCGCGTCGCCGACGGTGACAGCGAGATCGGCGAAACGCTGGTATCGGTCGGCTTGGTATCGGTCGGCTTGGGCTAGCTGGGCGTTGAGCATCGGCGCAATCGGATCGGTGGGCTAAAGAGAACACAGAGAGGCCGCAGGTCGTCGTGCCCCCCGATGATTGAACGGACGGGGCGTCCGTCTCGGGCGCGAAATCTTGCATTCGGTCGCGAATGGTCCGCCTTCCCCCACCGGATGCGCGAGCCACTTCGGCATGGCGCGCCCGGCGTGCATCCATTCCTTCAGCCGCTCGGAATCTTCCGCCGTACCGCCTCCACGCCGGCGTCGGTCACGTTGTATCTGCGGCCCATCTCCGGGACGATCCAGCCCTTCTCGATCATTCCGGCAATGGTGCTCGGACCGACGCCCGCGGGAAACGGACGGCGGTTGCGGATCGCGTCGATCGCGACCCGCTCGAGATGGGTGGCGACATGCGAGGGGCGCGCGCGAAACGCCTTTGCCATGATCAGGACCGACAGGACCTCGGCGCGCCGGCGCACGGCCGAAGCGCTGCGGGTCAGTTCGTTGCTGATCTCGAGAGCGTTCTTGCCGGCCCTGGCGAGTTCTCTGAGCTTCTCGTCCTCGTCAGGGCTCCAGCGCCGCACGATCCCCATCTGCCCCTCACCGCCTGGATACCCATCTCAAACCGATGCATACGCAGGCGGCGCTGATTTGCCATGTGACTTTCGGCACCTCTTGATGTGACGTCGGGACTGTCGCCACCAGGACTGCCGATCGCGGGTGCCGCGCGATGCAGCACAAAGAGCATGATCCGATTGAATCGGATCATGCTCTCAATCCCCTTGCTTGGTTGCGTTTGCTTGCGCGCGAAAACGCTTCAGTGCTTGCTGGGTTCAAGCGCGATGAGCACGCCGGTCGGCTCCGGCTCGTGCGGCCGAAGCGACGTCAGCTCCGGATCGCTCCATTCGGCGAGACTGACGACTTCGCCGGTCTGCCCCGACATGTCGGAGGTCTGGGCAGGTTCGAGCACCTTGAGCCCGCTGGTGTCGACGAAGAATGTGTGCTCACCGAACACGCTGTTCAGTTGCGCCACGGCCGGGTGATCGTCCGGAAGTACCTGGGCATTCAGTTGCGTCATGGTCTGCTTGACTTGCGTGGAATTGAGTTTCATCCGCTGCTCCTTCTCGTTGGTTCCGGCCGCGATGGCTTCCTTGACAGGTTTCCTTGACAAGTTTTCCTTGGCTGGTTCCTCCCCGCCCGCACCCCACATCGGGGGCTTCAAGGTCTCGAACCGATCAGGCACCGAAACGTTCCGCACGCGCGACGCATTGACCGCCTGCGCAGCGGTTCCCCGCGTATCAGACGTGAAGTGCGACTCTGAAGTCACGCCCATCGCTACGAGACAGGAGGCTTCTTCCTTGCGAGCCCTTCCAGATGCACACGGCGCGCGGCGGATTTGCGCGCGCGCTCCTTGGTGCGGCAGGCCCGGCAGCGCACCGCCTTCATGAACACGTCGCCCTTGGCGGTCTCGTACCACCATTTCTGCTGCAACGGCGTCCAGACCTCGGCAACGCCACAGTCCTTGCAGATGAAAGGCTCGGGTCGATAGGTTCCGCGCAGCACAAAGTCGGGGGTCGAATAGCTGTTCGAGGGCGCCAGCGCGCTCGTCACCACGGCAACCTCGCCGCGCGCCAGCGCAATCCTGTACTCATGGAGACGGCGCTGTTCGGCGGCGCGCTGCGCCTGCATGCGGCGCCACTCCTCGGCCTTGCGCCGCTTGGCTTCGATCTCCCCGCGCTTCCGCTTGTTGCTCTTCACGCCCACATCCGTCCAGGCTGATACCCCACAGCGCGTAGCTGAACCAACTCCCGGGCAGCACGACCTCGTCGATGTTGACGTCATTGATGCGCTGCTGTTCTGCCGCCGGCTTGTCATAATTGCCGCAACATTGCGCGACGACAAGGTCGCGTGCGGGGAACGCGTAGAGGCGCTGACGGCCGTCCGAGGCGGATGACTTCGGAATGCCCCTCAGGCCGCGCCTATGCCCGCCCCTGCTCCGCCGGCCGCATGCGGATCAGCGCGTCGAGCACGAGGACAAGAACCGGGCGCTGCTCGTCGTTGACCAGCTCCGTCTTGAAGATCACGACAGCGTCGCGCCGCTCCGGCCTGATGGTGATCTTCTGGATCTGGGATTGGCCGGTGAGCGTGGCGCCGGGCCGAACCGGGCTCGGCAGGCGAATCTCGAAGCTCCGCCCGACGATCCCCGCCACCTTGGTCCAGATCGCCTCCACGACGAGCCGCTGATAGATCGCAATGGTGTTGAAGCCGCTTGCGATCAGTCCGCCGAACGGGCCTGACGCAGCCGCGACGGGATCGGCATGGATCGGCACCGGATCATATTTGCCGGCGAACTCCAGGATCTCGGCCTCGCCGATCGTGTAGCTGCCAAGCCTGAACGTCTGGCCCTCGGTGAGATCTTCCGCATACAGCATCGCGCGCCTCCATCTGTCGCGCGACGATAGACGAATGGTGCGGGCTTTCCATTACCCCGGACGTCATGAACTTCGTGCGCGATACGCGAGCGACACCCGCCGCTCGCATATCGCCGCAGGTATCCCGCGCTATTGCAGCCGGGCCGCCCTCGCCTTTGCGGCCTTCAGCGTGTTCTCCATCAGGCAGGCGATCGTCATCGGGCCGACGCCGCGCGGCACCGGCGTGATCGCACCGGCGACCTGCACCGCCTCGTCGAACGAGACGTCGCCGCACACCGCATAGCCGCCGTCCGGCTTCTCGACACGCGTGGTGCCGACGTCGATGACGATGGCCTGCGGCTTGATCCAGTCGCCGCGCACGAGGCCCGCCTTGCCCACCGCGCTCACCAGGATGTCGGCCTCGCGGCAGATCCTGCTGATGCCGCGGGTGTGGATATGGGTCTGGGTCACGGTCGCGTGCTCCTGCAGCAGCAGCGCGGCCATCGGCTTGCCGACGATGTTGGAGCTGCCGATCACCACGGCATGGGCGCCGGTGAGGTCCGGCAGGGTCGATTTGATCAGCCGGAGACAGCCGAGCGGCGTGCACGGCACCAGCGCATCGTCGCCGTGAAACAGCCGGCCGGCGTTCAGGGCGTGCAGGCCGTCGACGTCCTTGGCGGGATCGACCGCCGCCATCACGCGCAAGGCGTCGATATGCGCCGGCAACGGCAGCTGCACGAGGATGCCGTCGATATCGTCGCGCGCATTGAGCGCCTCTACTCCGGCAAGCAGATCGGCCTCGCTGGCATCATCCGGCAGGCGTGCGACCTCGCCGCGCAGGCCGAGCCGTCCGGCCATCCTGACCTTGCTCTGCACATAGATCTGGCTCGCCGGATCACAGCCGACCAGCACGACCGCAAGCCCCGGCGCGCGGGGCAGCCGGTCGAGTTCGCCAGCAATCTTGTCGATGACAATTTGGGCATGTGCATGCCCATCGAGAATGTTCGCCGTCATGGCACCTCCGTTTCGAAGCGGTGCCCAGGCGCGCGGCGTTCAGTCTCTGCGCTCCCCGATGGTGGTCCATCCAAGCGCCAGTCGCGCAGATGGCGTCGTCATAGCCGCCCCGCCGGGCAAAGGCAATTCACGCTCTCCCGCGGGTCGAGCGGCGACGAATTGCCCTCACTTTTGCCGGTGGATCGGTGCCGGGCGGGTCACCTCTGGGGGTAGGATTCGGGCAAGACTTGCGTTAAGTCTCGGCGCTTGCCGGGCTTTTCCGATCCCCGGCGCCATCCTTCCGGTCATCACGCCATTTCGGACATTTTCGACATGAGACATATCATCCTCGCGCTGGCGCTCTTCTGCCCGGCTGCCGCGCTTGCCCAAGGCACCACGCCGGCCCCCGCCGACGCCGACAAGCCGGCGGCGACCTCGCAGCCGATGGTCGGCGACAAGCCGCTGGTCCAGGTCGGCAAGAAGTCGGCCGCCAAGAAGGGCGAGAAGCCTGCTGCGCCCGGCAAGCCGCAATCGGTCGCCCAGAAGCTTCAAGCCTGTCAGGACATCGACGACGCCACCAAGGAGCGGCTGATCTGCTACGACGAGATCTTCAAGCCGCAGCCGAAGCCGAAAGCCGCCCCGGCCAAGGGCGTTAACGATTGCCGCTTCGTGAAGGAAGAGGACGAGCGGCTGACCTGCTACAACGGCTTCGCGGACAAGATTCCGCGCCTGCCGCGCTAAAGGTAGCGGGCGGCACTCGGACGCCTTCCCGCATCCGGCGAGGTGCCTGATCGCGGACGTGAAAATGCCGCCGCAAGTGTTTGCGGCGGCGGATCGATTGCCGGCTGCGGCAGCCTTTTCTTACCAAGTCCCGAAGCCGCCGAAGAAGCCCATGCGCTGCTGCTGCTGCGCGACGCGGTAAGGCTGATACATGCCGGGCTGCGCCAGCCGCATCGGCTGCTGGGGATGGGCATGGTAGCGCGCGACCTTGCGCTTCTTCGGCGCCTGAGGCTGGGCCTGCGCCGGTTGTTCAGCCGATTTTGCCTCAGCCGCGACCTTCTGCGCATCAGCCTTCTCCGGCGGAATGAACTGGGCGAACGTATTGCGGACGCGGGCTTGCGCCGACGCATCGCCCGTAGCCGACGGGACGGCCGCGGCGACCGCGTTGACCTGCGCTGGAACAATGGTCGGCAAATTGGTGTCGTAGACCACCCGCTCGGGCAATTTCTGGGTCGACTTGATGCGCACCATGGTCTTGTCGACACCCGACGACGACAGTCCCTGGGCCTGGCCGGCGACCACGGTCTCCTGCGGCACGATGGCATTGACGACGAAGAGCAGCGCGAGCAGCACTCCACCAACGAACAGGAAATAACGCGCCACAGGCATTTTGGTAGCTCCCCCCGCGCAGCAGGGCGCGGTTCATCTCGGCGCGACGACATCAGTCATCGCGCGGGCGATTTCATCGTCTGCGCATGATCACCCGGACGCTATCCGCGCTCCCGGGTCGGTCACTAACGGCTGGTTTATTAGTTAGTTCCGGCCCGGCCGTTACGGTTCACCCGGCAGGTCAATTTGCGGTCACTTTTTCGAGATGCCGGGAATTAAAGGCGGCTGGCCGTCACGACCGAGCATTTCGCCTTGTTTGCGTTAACGTTGACGAACCCGACCAACATCTGCGAGTAGGTCTTGCGGCTTTTCATGGCGATGGTGTCGGAGATCAGCCGCTTGCGCTCGGTCAGCGGCCGACCGTCCCGGCGGATGAAGGCGCAGGCGATCTCGATATCCTTGACGGCGAAATCATTGGCATTGCGCAGCGTCAGGGTGACCAGCGCCTTCGAACCCAGCCCGCCGCGCCGCCACGATTGCGAGGCGATCCGCAGCTTGTCCAGCGGCGACCTTTCAGCGCCGGGCCCGGACGGCTTGGCCTCCTCTGCTCCCTGTGGGGCGGCGGCAACGCCGACGGTAGTCGGCTCGTCCGCCGGTGCGGCCAGCGCATCCCTCGCGGTCTGATTTGTGATTTGGGCTGGTTGCGCGCCGGTCGGGGCATTCTGCGCGGTACGGATCATGGAGGACACCGGCCAAATATCCTGGTCTCCGGCGTCGCTCGGCTCGGGGAGCATGAACCATGCGGCGATCCCGGCGAGCGCAATCAGCGGCAGCAGCAGGCTGGCGTAGAAGCCCCCTTCACCGAGACGTCCGGCGGCCAACCTCCGAAACGACGCCAAGCCGATCCGCATCGTCGTGCCCTCACCCTGGCAGCCTGATCGGGCCGCCCCCCACACAGAGAGGAAGCCGCACCGCGCGGCTTCCGGGACGGCCGCAGGTCGAGCGGCCACGCGAAGACAATCGCTGACGGCCGCAATGGTTTCATTCCGGGACGACAATCTTGCGGCCGGCAGCACGGAGGGATGGCCTCACGGCCGGCCGCTCGCTAAGTTCGCGCCGCCCGAGAGCGAGTGCCGCGCGCCGAAGCGGCGCGAGAACAGCAAGGAGATCGCAATGCCTGTCGTCACCTGGGACCACGTCCACCTGCGCAGTCCCGATCCCGAGGCCACTGCGACCTGGCTGCGCGACATTCTCGGCGGCGAGATCATCCGCGGCCCCGGCCGCATCGACGTCCAACTCGGCGGTGCCAAGGTGTTCATTGCGGAGGTGACCCAGGGCGACGGCGTCAACGCCGCGCCGGTGACGCCCTATCAGGGGCTCGATCATTTCGGGCTCACGGTGAAGGAAATCGACGCGGTCGCGGCCGAGATCAAGGCCAAGGGCGTCGAATTCACCAAGGAGCCGACCACGATCCGTCCGGGCGTGCGGATCTGCTTCATCCGCGGTCCGCAGGGCATCTCGATCGAACTGCTCGAGCGCGACCAGAAATACGTCTGAGCCACGCGTGCGGCGCTAAGTCATGCTGCCGGGCATGAAGCAGCGGATCGTCACGCCCATGTAGCTGGGAATCGGCCAGACCATGGCGCGGCCGACCCGGTTGGGCTCGGTGACCACGGCCTCGTCGGGGACATCGATCCACGCCCCGTCGAGGCGCACACGATAGTGCCCGTCCTTGGATTCCCAGTCGACATCGCTGACCGCTGTACCGTCGGCATCCGAACAGCACGGCCCTTTGCCGCTGCGCAGGCCATCGAACCATTCCTTCAGCGGCGAATTGGCGTAGCGGCCGTCGGGATCGCGCGCCTGCGCGATTCGCATGGCCGCGACCAACACCAGCGTTATCAGCACGAGGGATACGATCATGTGGCCCGCATAGCGGGCCGGAGTTCCATTGAGCCTGCGAGGGCGTGCCCAATGGCCGCCGGATTCAATCCAGTCAGACATGTGTTTGCTCCAGCACTCACCGGCCAGTGCAACCAGAGCTATGCATTTCGCGGGCCACTTTGATTCGCGCGTACGGTCCGCTGTCATCGCGCCGTCACACTGCCTGGCAGGAACCGAGGGTGTCACCCGAACGCGGAACACCCGGGAATCAACCTGCCGCATTGCACGAGGTTGCTCGCTTTGGCATAAAAAACCAACTGGCTTGCCGTGGGCGCGGCGGCCAGCAATCGGGACATCATGAAGAACGGACTTTACTCAATTCACGTCACCCTGCTGGACGGTCGCGTCGGTAAGGGCAGCGGCGTCATTCTCTTCCGCGACGGCCAGATTCTGGGCGGCGACGCCTATCTTTACTACACCGGCAGCTACACGGTGAAGGGCGATGCCTTCAAGGGCGAAGTCCTTGTGCAACGCCACACGACGCCGCGCGACACCGACAACCCGCTGTTCGGCGGGCCCGCGCCCGTCGGCATCGGCGTCTCCGGCACCTTCACCGACACCCGCGGCACCATGAGTGGGACCGCGCTGGTCGGCAAGGCGAGCCTGATCTTCGGCGCCACGCTGCACAAGCTCGCGGATATCAATTAGCGGTTTGAAACTCGCTGCGAGATCCGTCATCCCCGCGCAAAGGCTTTGCGCGGGGATGACGGAACGAGAGCGAGCGCGCGGCTGGCCATTTCGCTTCGTGCCTACTCCGCGGCCTGCTCCAGCGGCGCGACGCGCGGCAGGATCATCTGGATGCGTGTGCCGTTGCCCGGCGCGGAATCCAGCGAGAGCCGGCCGCCGAGCCGCGTGGTGACGATGCTGTAGACGATGTGCAGGCCGAGCCCGGTGCCGCCCTGATCGCGCCGCGTCGTGAAGAACGGATCGAAGGCGCGGCGGCGCACGTCGAGACTCATGCCGCAGCCATTGTCGGCGAAGATCACCTCGACATTGTCGCCGCCTGCGGCGTGGACCTGGATCTCGACCTCGCCGGCCTTGCCGTCCGGGAACGCATGCGCGACCGCGTTGAGGAACAGATTGGTCAGCACCTGGCCATACGGTCCCGGATAGGAATTCATGATCAGGTTCGGCTCGCAATCGACATTGAGCGTCAGATTGTGCTTCCGCAGGCCGGGCCTCAGACTCATCACCACCTGCTCGGTGAGATCGCCGAGGTCGAAGGTGCGCTGGTCCGAATAGTTGCGGTCGGCGGCGACCTGCTTGAACGACTGGATCAGCTCCGCGGCGCGGTTGAGATTGGCGACGAGTTGCGAGGAGGCATCGCGCGCCGTGTTCAGGAAATCGTTGAGGCTGGAGCGGCGCAGGTCGCCGCGCTCGACCTGGGTGGCGAAATTCGCGGTCTTGCGCTCCAGCGCGGACGCCACCGTCAGGCTGATGCCGACGGGATTGTTGACCTCATGGGCGACGCCGGCCACCAGACGGCCGAGCGCGGCGAGCTTTTCGGCCTCGATCAGCGAATTCTGGGTTTCCCGCAGATTGCGCAACGCGGCCTCCGCGGAATCCCTTGCCTTGCGCATCTCCTGCTCGGAGCGCTTGCGCTCGCCGATGTCCAGCGCGACCGTGACGATGTTCTCGATCTCGCCTTGCGCATCGAGGATCGGCAGCTTGTTGACCAGCCATTGCCGCATGTTGCCGGCGACGTCCTTGTACTCCTCTTCATAGAAGCCGAGCTCGCGGCGCGCCGACAGGACGCGCTTGTCGTTTTCATCGGTCTTCGCCGCGCCATAGCGCGACATCAGCTCGCCTGTGGTCTGGCCGATCGCGTCCTGCGGCTCGATGCCGAAGATTCCTGCCATGTAGCGGTTCATCAGCACGTAGCGCAGGTCGCGGTCCTTGACGTTGATGACGGCGGGCACGGTGTCGATGACCATCTGCAACAGCCGACGGCCTTCGGCGATCGCGTCTTCGGCGCGCTTCTGGTCGGTGATGTCGCGCACCGTGCCCTCGTAGCGGATCACTTCGCCCGCGTCGTTGCGGACGACGGTCGCCGAATCGGACAGCCACAGCACGGTGCCGTCGCTCGCGCGCACCTGGTACTCGTAGTCACGCACCGTGCCGTCGCGCTGCATCAGCTGCTGGTACTGCTCGCGCGCCGCCGGATCGAGGTAGACGGTGGTGGCGATGTCGTCGATGCCCTTGATCAGGTCCTGCGGCGTGGCATAGCCCATCATCCGTGCCAGCGCCGGATTGGCGTTGAGCAGCGCGCCGCCCGGCGTCGTGACGTAGATGCCATCCACCGACGCCTCGAACAACTTGTGGTAGCTCTCTTCGGCAAGCCGCTGCTCGGCGAGCGCGCGCAGCGCCGCTTCGCGCGCGCTGTCGGCGTCGACCAGGGTCTGGCGGAACACTTCGGCGGCGCGCGCGATGTCGCCGATCTCGTTGTCGAGGTCGGCGCCGGGAATGAACGCGCTCTTCTCGCCGCCGGCGACCTTGCGGATCGAGCCCGCGATCCTGGCAAGCGGGCGGACGGTGCGGCGAACCACCAGCACCGACGCGAACAGGCCGATCAGCACGCCCGCCGTGCCGAGCACGATGCTCTGCCATTTCGCTTCAGCCAGCGTCCGGGCAAAATCGCGCGACAGCACATGGCCGCGGCGAGAGCTGAGCTCGCGCAGCAGCTCGGTGACCTTCTGGATCAGCCGTCCTTCGGCGCCGAGCACCTCCTTGTCAATGTCGGCGATCTGGCCCTCACGCACCGAGACCGCGATGATCGCCTCGGCATAATTGTCGACGGCGCCGCGCAGCGCGGGATCGGAGATGGCCATCGCCCGCATGCTCTGCGCGGCCTGCTCGGCGGCCGACGTGTTGTGCGCCAGCAGCGCGGTGGCAATCCGGCTCTGGGATTGCGACAGCGCATTGGCCAGCGCCGCATCGTTGCTCGCGGCGACCGCCTTGTCGAAGGCGTCGCGCAGCGGCGGCAGCCCGGCGACCAGCTCGGCGCGGCGGCTGAGCAGCGCCGAGATGCGCTCGATGCCGTTGCGATAGGTCGCCAGCCGCTGGGTGACGCCGTCGATCATGTCCTGCTGCTCGGGCGCCAGCTTGATGCGGGTCTTTTTCAGAATCTCGCTCAGCGACTGGGCCGCCTCCGCAACCTGGACCGACTGGCTGCCCGGCTCGGTGACGAAGTCGCGCGCCGCCAGCCGCAGCTCGTTCATGCGGCGGTCGATATCCTCGGCGATGTCGCCGACGCTCTGCAGCCGCTGCAGCTCGGCGAAGGTCGTATCGATGTGGCGGATCGCGATCACGCTGGCGGTGGATGTGATGATGATCACAGCCAGGACCAGCAGGAAGCTGCCGAACGTGAGCTGGCCAATGGAGAGGGAGAACGCACGCGGCGCTTGCGAATTCGGCGGCAATTCAGCGGTCATGTCATCAAGGCCGGGGTCCAATGCGCCCTAATATACGGGAAATTACGGGCTTTGGGGAAACATGCTGCACGGCCCAACCCGCCGGCGGGGTGACCGGCGTCACCCCGGGGCGGGTGCCGGTGGTCGATTCCGGCACAGGCAGCGTCGGCCTAGTCCGGCGGGATGCCAGCCTCCTTGACCACCCGTGCCCAGAGGGCGACGTCCGCCGCGATGACGTCGGCAAAGCGCTTCAGTGGTGCGCTCCGGGCGTCGCAACCGGCAACATCGAGCTTCTTCCGCACCTCGGCGGAGGCCAGCGCGGTTTCCAGCGCCGCGCTGATGCGTTCGACCACCGGCTGCGGCGTGCCCGCCGGCACCACGAAGCCGAACCACGGCGTCACCTGGGCCTCGGCAAACCCCTGTTCGGCCATGGTCGGCACGTCGGGAAAGTATTTCGAGCGGCCGTCGCTGATCGCGCCGATGATCCGGATGCTGCCGGACTGCACCTGGGCCAGCGCCTGGTTGGCCGACAGGAAGCTCGAGGTGATCAGGCCGCTCGCGATATCGGGCACCATCTGCGGATAGCCGCGATAGCCGATCGCGGTGACGTCGATGCCGGCGAGCCGCTTGAACAGCTCGAAGCCGAGATGGCCGGTCGAGCCCTTGCCGGGATGGCTGTAGTTCAGCGTCCCCGGCTTGGCCTTGGCCAGCGCGACATAGTCAGCGACGGTTTTCACCGGCAACGAGGTCGGCACGATGAAGAAGTTCGGGGCGAGACAGATCTGCCCGACCGGCACGAAATCCCTGACCGGATCCCAGCGCAGCTGCGTGTTCAGCGCCGGGCTTGCGGTGAAGAAGGTCGTCACCAATAGCCATGTGTATCCGTCGGGAGTGGCGCGTGCGACCTCCTCGGCCGCGATCGAGCCATTGGCGCCGGATTTAGCCTCGACGACGATCGTCCCCTTCCACTGCTCCTGCATGTCCTGCGCCATGATGCGCGCGAACACGTCGGCGACGCTGCCCGGTGCGTAGGGAATGACGATGCGGATCGGCCGGTTCGGGAAGTCCTGCGCGCGCACCGTGCCCGCCATCGCCAGCAACGCCAGGCACGCACCGGCAATGAGGCTGACCCGCTGCAACATCGTCTCGTTTCCCGCCCAGTGATCTCGTTGCGGGCAGCATGCAGGCATTGGCCGGCGGCAGCAAGGCGCCGGTTTCAGCGGGCGAAACTTCAGGCGGTGGCGGCCCTTCGCGCCGGAATCGTCATCGCGGCGATGACCTCAGGCCGTGGCGACTCTTCGTGCGGGAATCGTCATCGCGGCGACACCGATCACGACGCAGGCGAGCCCGATCCATGCCGTCGGGCTCAGCCGTTCGCCCAGCAACATGACGCTGAGCGCAACCCCGATCGGCACCCGCAAGTAAGCTTGCGCGGTGGTGCCGACCGAGCCGAGGGTCTGGATCAGGCGGAAGTAGATCACGAACGCGATCGCGGTCGAGAACACTGCAAGCGCGAGCAATGCGGCGAGCGACGTCGTCGACGGCGACAGCGTCCAGGGCCGCTCGACGGCAACGCTGAGCGGAACGAGGATCGCAGCACCCGCGATCAGCGAACCCGCCGCCGGCGCCATCGGATCGAGCCCCTTGAAGCCGCGGCTGAAGATCGCGGCACAGGCATAGCAGATGGTGGCGGCGACGATCGTGACCTCGGCTACGATCCCCTGCCCGAGATCGCGGAACGCATCGACGCCGACGATCAGGCAGATGCCGGCCATGCCTGATATCACCCCGAACAGCTTGCGCGGGCTCGCGGCCTCGTGGCGGGTGATCGCGGTGGTGAACAGGAAGGTGAGGATCGGCGAGGCCGAATTGAGGATGGTGGCGAGCCCCGCATCGACGAAGCGCTCGCCCCAGGCGATCAGCGTCCACGGGATCACGCTGTTGAGGCAGGCCTGGAAGATGAAGCGGCGCCAGGTCGCGCGATCGGTCGGCATCGTCACGCCGCGCATCCGCATGATGACGAGCAGCAGCAGCCCCGCGATCGCGGTGCGCGCCGCGATCAGCGTGATCGGCGGGATGGTCGCGACACCGAGCTTGATAAAGGTATAGGAGCCGCCCCACAGTGTGGCGAGCGCGAGCAGCAAGGCGAGCTCGAAGGCCATGCTCGGCTGTCGTGGAGTGGTGGTCATTGGCGGGATTCCGTCTCGATGGTTGAGACGGAAGCTACATCGATGTGAGTGTGTGATCCTTCGCTACAGACCGAAGTGTGGTTAGAAAGCGCCTCGCTTTCCCATCGTCGTCCCGGCGAAAGCCAGGACCCATTACCACAGGGTTGTGCTGTAAGAAAAAGGTGCGGCCCCAGCGTCGCTCAACAATGAACGTCGGTGGTTATGGGTCCCGGCTCCCGTGCGCAATTGCGCACTAGGTGGTGTTGACACTTATCGCATCCATAGGACGATTGCAGCGAGCGTGACGATGGCTCGGTAATCTCGGGCGGTCTTTTCGAAGCGGGTTGCGACGCGACGGAACTGCTTGAGCTTGCTGAAGCAGCATTCCACGAGGTGGCGCTGGGCATAGAGATGCTTGTCGAGCGGATGTTTGAGGGCTCGCGAGGGGTTGTTGGGGATGACGGCGATCGCGCCTTTGGCTGCGATGGCCTGGCGCAAATGATCGGCGTCATAGGCTGCATCGGCCATGACGACCTCGGCGGGCAATCCCTCGATCAACGTGGCGGCTTGCGGGGCATCGCCCTTCTGGCCTGCGGTGAGGGTGAACCGCACGGGACATCCCAAACCTCGAACGGCCATATGTATCTTGGTGCTCAAGCCGCCGCGCGAGCGCCCGATCGCTTGATCTTCAGACCCCCTTTTTTTGCCCCGGCGGCGTGCTGATGCGCCCGGACGATGGTGGAATCGACGATCAAATATTCGAAGTCCGGATCATCGGACATCGCCTCGAAGATCCGCAACCAGACACCCTTGGTGCTCCATCGACTGAAGCGCCGGAACACGCTGTTCCAATCCCCAAACGCCTCCGGAAGATCACGCCAGGGAGAGCCCGTGCGAACGATCCAGAGCACCCCTTCCACGAACATCCGGTTGTCGCGTCCGGTCGAACCTTTCTGGTCGGGCCGGCCAATGATGAGCGGCGCCATGCGCTCCCAAGCCGCGTCGCTCAACACCAAACGATCCATCACACCCAAGGCCGCCTCCCAAAAGAAGCCTTGAATCTGATTTGGCCTCAAAAGGGAATCCCTAGAGTCCACACCGCCTAAAGCATGATCCGGAAAAGTGCGAAGCGGTTTTCCGAAAAGATCATGCTCAAACAAGGAGCTAAGGCGCGATGACGATTCAACCTAATCTCATCGCGCTTTAGGCCGGGACGACATTGAATGTGTTGCGCCGCCCGTGAGTCACGACACGCCATCTCTCAGGACGACGGACCTACCCCAGCGCTCCGACGTCGAACACCTCGCCGTCGTACCCCGCTTCCTTGGGAATGCGGAGCTGGCGACCGGTGGCGGTTTTGGTCATCACGGGCATCACGGCGACAATCGACTTGCCCTCGCTGTCGGCGAGCGCGGCGCCGACGTTCGGCTGCTTGCCGAGCCGGATCAGGTTGCGCGTGGTCGGGAACGGCAGCTTGAAGCGGCCGCTCTCGCCGCCCTCCAGCGCCTCGCGCGTCGACACCCAGATCGAGTCGGTCGATTCCTTGCCGTCATGGGCGCCGAGCTGCTCGGGCGGCGCGGCGGCGAGGAAGAACCAGGTGTCGAAGCGCTTCGGCATGCCCTCCGGCGTGATCCAGTGCGCGTACGGCACGAGCTCGTCGAGCGCGAGCACCATGCCGTTGTCGGTCAGCACCTTGAGGAAGCTGATCTTGCCTTCGTTCAGCGCCGCGCGATGCGCGGTCGCGATCTCGTTCGCACGCTTGGCATCGACCAGATCCTTCGAGCCTACCGGCCGCGCCAGCAGGATGCCGCTCTCCTCGAAGGTCTCGCGGATCGCCGCGATGCGGAAGCCGAGCGCGTCGCCGTCGAGCCCTTCCCCGCCGGAAAAGAGCGCAGGATCGGCAGCGATCTCCTTGTCATTCTTGTCGACGCTGCCGCCCGGAAACACCAGCGCACCCGAGTTGAACTCGATCTGGTGATGGCGAACCATCATGAAGACTTCGATTTCAGACGACGCTCCATCCCGCAGCAGCAGCACGGTCGAGGCAAGGCGCGGGGCAACGATCTCGGTCATGATTAGCCTGCTGCACTGGATTGCGGTTGCAGATTGGCGCGGCGATCGACGCGCGCCACACGGGACAAGAGATAGTCGACCTCCGCCCTCGCCTGTGGCGTGATGACCGCACCCGGCTTGCGCTGGGCGCTGGAGGAGATGATGCCGCGCTTCTGCAGCACGTATTTGCGCACGGTCAGGCCGACGCCGGGCTGCTGCTCGTAGCGGATCAACGGCAGATGCGCATCGAACAGATCATGCGCGGCATCGCGCTTGCCGGCCTTGGACAGGTTGACGACGTCGATCAGCAGCTCAGGAAAGGCATAGCCGGTCATCGCACCATCGGCGCCGCGCTCCATCTCGAAATCGAGGAACAGGCCGCCATTGCCGACCAGGATCGACAGCGGCCGCAGCGAGCCGTCCTTCTGGAAGTTGCGCAAGGTCGAGATCTTCTCCAGGCCCGGCCAGTCCTCGTGCTTGAGCATCACGCAGGACGGCGAATCCATCACGATCTTGCGGATCACGGCCGGCGTGAACACGACGGTCAGCGTCAGCGGATAGTCCTGCAGCACCCAGGGAATGTCGTCGCCGATCGCTTCCTGCGCCTGCTTGAAATAGCTGATGATCTGGTCGTCGGTACGCAGATGCGGCGGCGGCGCGATCATGACGCCGGCGGCGCCCGCATCCATCGACTTCTTCGCCAGCGAGCGCATCGTGGCAAAGCCGGGCGCCGAGACGCCGACGATGACCTGCAGCTTCTTGGCGCGCTTGACGAAGCGCAGCGCGACCTGCTCGGCCTCGGCGGCGTCGAGCTTCGGCGCCTCGCCCAGGATGCCGAGCACGGTGACGCCGTCGCAGCCGACATCGGTATAGAAATCGGTCAGCCGGTCGATCGATGCCTCGTCGATGCGGCCGTCATCGTGGAACGGCGTCGGCGCGATCGCAAAGGTTCCTGCGGCCTGGGCGGTGAGTTTGGTCATGGCTATCCTCTTATCCGTCATTCCGGGGCGATGCGTCAGCATCGAACCCGGAATCTCGAGGTTCCGGGTTCGTCCTTCGGACGCCCCGGAACGACAGGTAGCATCAGAACCGCCGCGCGCCCATCTTGATCTGCTCCTCGGAGAAGAAGATGTCCTTGGCGTGGGTGACGATGTCTTCGGCCCTCCAGCCGGTAAATGGCGGCTTCCAGCCCTCCATTTCCATCATCCGCATCTCGCGGACCCCGCGCGGGCCCGAGACGCCGAGGACCTTGCCGGTCTGGTCGCCCGACAGGTCGCTGACCATGTAGAGCACGGCCGGCGCGATGCCGTCCGGGCCGAGTGCCGCGCCCGGGTTCTCCTTGTAGCGCGGCAGGTCCGCGGTCATGCGGGTCAGCGCGCCCGGCGCCAGGGTCCAGATCCGGATGTTGTACTTGCGCCCCTCGATCGCCAGCACGTTGGACAGGCCCCAGATGCCGCCCTTGGCGGCGCCGTAATTGCTCTGGCCGAAATTGCCGATCAGGCCCGAGGTCGAGGACGTGTTGACGATGACGCCGCCGCCATTGTCGCGCATCCATTTGAACACCGGCTGGGTGCAGCAGAAGGTGCCCTTCAGATGCACCTTCATCACCTTGTCCCAGTTCGCTTCCTTGGCCTTGTGGAAGGTCTCGTCGAGCAAGATGCCGGCATTGTTGACCAGGATGTCGGCGCGGCCGAAATGCTTGATGGCATCGTCGAACACCGACTGGCCGCCGGCCAAGGTCGAGATGTCGGCGCCGTTGGCGACCGCACGGCCGCCCTCGACCTTGATCGCGTCGACCACCTTGTCGGCCATCGACTTGTCGGAGCCCGAGCCGTCACGCGGGCCGCCGAGATCGTTGACCACCACGGCCGCGCCCTCGCGCGCAAACAGCTTCGCATAGGCTTCACCAAGCCCGCCGCCGGCGCCCGTGATCAGCGCCACCTTGCCGTCGAGTAATCCCATGGTTGTTTTCTCCCTTGTCGTTGTCCTGTCATTCCGGGGCAGCCCGCAGGGCTGAACCCGGAATCCGGAGATTGTGGCGCGAGATTCCGGGTTCGATGCTTCGCATCGCCCCGGAATGACGGAAAGCTACGCCAGCACCGTCTTGCCGCTCTTGATCACGGTGACGCCGCGCGACTTCACCTTGGCCTCGAACGACACCACATTGCCGTCCTTCCACAGCTCCATGGTCACGGTCTCACCGGGGAACACCGGCGAGGAGAACCGCGCCACGTGCTGCTTGAAGGCGGACGGATCGTAGTCGGCGTAGGTCTGCAGCACGCCGCGGCAGGTGATGCCGTAGGTGCACATGCCGTGCAGGATCGGCCGCGGGAAGCCGGCCTTCTTGGCAAACTCCGGATCGGAATGCAGCGGGTTGCGGTCGCCGCACAGCCGATAGACCAGCGCCTGGTCCGGCCGCGTCGTGATGTCGACGACCTTGTCCGGCGCGCGCTCCGGCACCTTGTGCGGCTCGGGCTGGCCGTCGGACGGGCCGCCGAACCCACCATCGCCGCGGGCGAAGCGCGAAGCGACCAGCGTGGCGAGCTTCTCGCCCTTCTCGTCCTTCAGCACGGTCTGGTGGCGGATCACCGCGCCCTTGTCCTTGCCCTTGTCGAACACGTCGAGCACCGTTGAGTCGGCCGTGATGTGGGCCGCGGTAGCGAACGGCTTGTGGAAGGTGATGTCGCGCTCGCCGTCGACCACCATCACGCGGTTGAGGTTCATCTCGCCGGGACCGGCGCCCCAGGCCGCGACCGAGGCAAACGTCGGCACCACCTTGAGCGGGCGCGGCGTCAGCACACCCTCATTGACGAAGGCGAGTTCCTTCTCGTCCATCGGATCGGCACCCAAGCCGATGCCATAGGCATAGAGCATCACGTCGCGGTCGCTGTAGCTGTATTTCTGGCCGAGATTCTTCAGGGCCATCAGCTGTTCGTACACGATCGGCATTGTTGTTTTCTCCCCGAATGTATTCTTAACGGCACGGTGCCCATTACTGCGCCCTCTCCCCTTGTGGGAGAGGGCTACGCGGGCGTCAGCCGCAAACTCGCTTGGGTGAGGGGTTGCTTCCGCAGATGCATCTCTATCGCGGATAGAACCCCTCATCCGGCGGCCTCCGGCCGCCACCTTCTCCCACAAGGGGAGAAGGTACTTTCTAGGCCGGTGTGAAGAACGGCAGCGGGGCGCCGTCGGTCGGCTTCCACACCACCTTCACCTTCTGGCCGATCTTCACCTGCTCCAAATCGCAATCGACGATGTTGGTCTGCAGCGACGGACCTTCCTTCAGCGTCACGTAGGCGATCGCATAGGGACCGGTCGGCGACTTCCGCATCAGGCTGTAGGTGTAGACCGTGGCCTCGCCGCTCGACTCTTCCCACACCGTCTTGTCGGAGAAGCAGAACGGGCAGATCGCGCGCGGGAAGTAATGCGCTTCGCCGCAGGTGTTGCAGCGCTTGATCATGAACTTGCCCGCCTTCGCCGCTTCCCAGAACGGCGCGGTCTCCGGATTGGTCACCGGGGCATTGTACTTCTTCGCTTCAGACATCACGCACGCTCCAGAATGCAGGTTGAGGCGGCGTGGCGAACGCCGAGCAGACCGCCGGTGCCGTGGGCGATCGCGAGGTCGCAGTTCTTCACCTGCACCTTCGGATGCGCCTCGCCGCGCAACTGGCGCACAGCCTCGAGGATTTTGGTCATGCCGCCGCGATTGACGGGATGGTTGCTGCACAGGCCGCCGCCGTCGGTGTTGAACGGCAGCTTGCCGACGCCCGAGATCAGATTGCCGTCGGCGACGAACTTGCCGCCCTCGCCCTTCTTGCAGAAGCCGAGGTCCTCGAGCTGCATCAGCACCGTGATGGTGAAGCTGTCATAGATCGAGGCGTATTTGATGTCCTTCGGCGTCACGCCCGCCTCCTCGAAGGCGCGCGGACCGGACCACACGCCGGCGGAGTAGGTCAGATCGAGATCCTTGCCGCCGCGCGGGCCCTTCATCGCCTCGCCATGGCCAATCAGGCGCACCAGCGGCTTCTTCAGGCTCTTGGCGATCTCCGGCGTCGTGACGATCATCGCGCCGCCGCCGTCAGTGACGACGCAGCAATCCATCCGGTGCAGCGGATCGGAGATCATCGGCGAGTTCAATACGTCCTCGACGGTGACGACCTCCTTCAGCATCGCATGCGGATTGTATTGCGCGTGATGCGAGGCCGCGACCTTGATCCAGGCGAGCTGTTCGGAGGTGGTGCCGTAGTCGTGCATATGGCGCATGGCACACATGCCATAGGCATTGTGCGTGGTAGCCCCGTAAGCGGATTCGAAATCGGCCTCGGCGCCGGAGGCGCGCGGCGGCATCGGGCCGGTGCGCGGTTTGCCCGCCAGCGTGACCAGCGCGACCGAGCATTTGCCCGCGGCGATCGCCTCGGCGGCGTGGCCGAGATGGATCAGATAGGAACAGCCACCGGTCTCGGTGGAGTCGACGTGACGCAGCTTCTTGGTGTTGAGGCCGAGATAATCGACCATCGGCCACAGCCCGCCCGGCGCGTCGCCGGCGCAGAAATAGCCGTCGATATCGTCCTTGGTGAGCCCGGCATCCTCGATCGCGCCCTTGGCGACCTCGGCATGAAGCTGTGCTGTTGATTTATCGGGTGCGTGCCGGGTGGGATGTTCGTAGATCCCGGCAATGTAGGCCTTGCCCTTGATGGTCAAATCGCTCTCCGCTGGCGTTTCTTCGCTCGAGCGTTTTTCTGAACCGACGACGCGACCTTGGCAAGCGCGGAAATATTCCGTCAGGCGAGACTGCATCCGCAACTCAATCGTCGTCCCTGCGAAAGCCGGGACCCATAACCACAGGGTTGTGTGGTGAGAGTGAGCTGTGACCCCAGCGTCGCGCTACAACAAAGTACGGTGGTTATGGGTCCCGGCTTTCGCCGGGACGACACCGCGTGTGTGGCGACACTACTCCGCCGCCATCTGCCGCGGCGCGGGCGGCGGGTTGGCGAGGTCGGCGGCGAGTTGCGCGTAGCGAACCTTCGCTTCCTTGATCGCCTTGTCCTTCACCGGACCGTAGCCGCGGATACGGTCAGGCAACGCCAGCAGTTCGACTGCGACGTCGTGATTGAGCGGCGACAGCAGGTTCAGCACCGTCGCGACATCCTTCTCGTAGCCCGCGATCAGATCGCGCTCCAGCTTGCGGTCGGCGTTGTAGCCGAAGATGTCGAGCGGCGTGCCGCGCAGGAAGCGGAATCTCGCCAGCACCCTGAAGGCCGACATCATCCACGAACCGAAGGCGCGCTTCTTCGGCCGGCCCTGCGCGTCGAGACCGCCGCCGAGGATCGGCGGCGCCAGATTGAAGTTGAACTTGAACTCGCCCTCGAACTGATCGCGCAGCTGCTTCTCGAAGCGGCCATCGGTGAACAGCCGCGCCACCTCATACTCGTCCTTGTAGGCGAGCAGCTTTGCGTAGTTGATCGCGACCGCGCGCGGCAGCGCCTCGCCATAGCCGCCCTTGGTCGCGGCGTCGCGCACCTGGTCGACCAGCTTGCGGTAGCGTCTTGCCAGACGCGCATTCTGGTAGTCGGTCAGGAACGCCATGCGATGGGTGATGATCTCGTCCAGCGACATCGCATCCAGCGATTTCGGTGGCACGATCTCGTCGTCGCCCTTCATCATCCCGCTCAGCCGCGCCGGATCGGCGGCGGCCAGGCGCCCGAGCTGGAACGCCTGGGTGTTCATCTTGATCGAGACGCCGTTGACCTCGATCGCCTGCAGGATCGCCTCCGCCGATAGCGGCAGCAGCCCGCGCTGATAGGCAAAGCCCAGCATCATGATGTTGGTGGCGATGGAGTCGCCGAGCAGCGCCTCGGCCGGCTTGGTGAAGTCGAAGAAGGCGGAGTCCTTGCGCAGTTCGGTCTCCAGCACGCTGTTGACCTTGCGGCTCTGGAAGTTGAAGTCGCGGTTCAGGATGAAGTCCGCGGTCGGGATCACGTGGCTGTTGATGATGCCGACGGTGCGGCTCGCATCGCACAGCGTGATGGTGTCCTTCGACGCCGCCACGACCTCGTCGGCCGCGAGCACCAGATCGGCCGTTCCGGTCACGATGCGCGAACAGGTCACGTCGGCGGTGTGCTCGGAGAGCCGGACGTGGCTCAGCACCGCGCCGCCCTTCTGCGCGAGGCCCGACATGTCGAGGATCATCGAAGCCTTGCCCTCGATATGCGCGGCCATGCCGAGCAGCGCGCCGATCGTCAGCACGCCGGTGCCGCCGACACCGCCGACCGCGATGTTGTAGGGCCGGTCGAGCGCGGGCTTGGAGGCCGGCTCCGGCAGATTATCGATGCTGCCGAGCTCGGGCGGCGCGCGCCGCCTGAGCTTGCCGCCGTCGACCGTGACGAAGGACGGGCAAAAACCCTTCACGCAGGAATAGTCCTTGTTGCAGGTCGACTGGTTGATGGTGCGCTTGCGTCCGAGCTCCGTCTCCAGCGGCTCGACCGAGATGCAGTTCGACTGCACCGAGCAGTCGCCGCAGCCTTCGCAGACCGCTGGATTGATCAGCACGCGGCGCTGCGGATCCTCCATCAAGCCGCGCTTGCGGCGGCGGCGCTTTTCGGCGGCGCAGGTCTGCACGAACACGATCGCCGAGGTGCCCTTGTACTCGCGGCACATCTTCATGACGTTCTCGAGCTCGTCGCGGTGGTACAGCTTGACGCCGGGCGCGATGGTGTCGGCCGGATAGGAATCCGGGTTCTCCGAGACCAAATAGATCTCGCGGATGCCTTCGGCGTGGAGCTGGAAGGTGATCTGCTGCGGCGAGAGATCGCCGTCATGGCGCTGGCCGCCGGTCATCGCGACCGCGTCGTTGTAGAGGATCTTGTAGGTGATGTTGGCCTTGGAGGCGACCGCCTGGCGGATCGCGAGAATGCCGGAGTGGAAATAGGTGCCGTCGCCGAGATTGGCGAAGATGTGGTTCTCATTGGTGAACGGCGCGATGCCGACCCACGGCACGCCCTCGCCGCCCATATGGGTGAAGGTCTCGGTTGACCGGTTCATCCACAGTGCCATGAAGTGGCAGCCGATGCCGGCCAGCGCGCGGCTGCCTTCGGGCACCTTGGTCGAGGTGTTGTGCGGGCAGCCCGAGCAGAAATACGGCGTGCGGCTGACGGGCGCGGTCGCCTGCATCTGCGTCGACTGACGGCCGTTGAACCAGTCGGCCTTGGCGCGCAGCATCTCGGCGATTTCAGGATTGAGATTAAGTCGAAGCAGCCGTTCGGTGAGCGAGCTGGCAAGCGAGGCAACGCTGAGCTCGGCGGCGAAGGTCAGGAAGCGCTTGTCGTGATCGTCCATCTTGCCGACGATGCGCGGGCGCACGTCGTCGCGCCAGTTGAACAGCTCCTGCTTGACCTGGTTCTCGACGATCTCGCGGCGTTCCTCGACGATGAAGATCTCCTCGAGGCCGACGGCGAAGTTGCGCACGCCCTCCGGCTCCAGCGGCCAGGGCATGCCGATCTTGTAGAGGCGGATGCCGATCTTGCCGGCGATCTCGGGCGTGATGCCGAGCTCGCGCAGCGCCTGGCGGATGTCCTCGTAGCTCTTGCCCGAGGCCATGATGCCGTAGCGCGCGTTCGGCGAATCCATGGTGACGCGATTGACCTTGTTGGCGCGGGCGAAGGCGATCGCGGCAAAGCCCTTGTAGTCCTGCAGCCGGCGGTCCTGCTCGAAGCGGTCGTCGGGCCAGCGGATGTTGAGGCCGCCGGGCGGCAGCTCGAAATCGGTCGGAATGATGAACGGCGTCATCTCGTCGGTGAGGTCGATCTCGGCGGTGGTCTCGACCGTCTCGGTGATCACCTTCATGCCGACCCAGCAGCCGGAGTAGCGCGACATCGCGATACCCAGGAGGCCCATCTCGATCATTTCGTGGATGCTGGAGGGGTAGAGGTAGGGCATCAGCGCGGAGATGAAGGCGTGGTCGGACTGATGCGGGACGGTGGAGGATTTCGCGCCATGGTCGTCGCCGGCAAGGCAGAGCACGCCGCCATGCTTGGCGGAGCCGGCCGCATTGCCGTGGCGGAACACGTCGCCGCAGCGGTCGACGCCGGGGCCCTTGCCGTACCAGATGCCGACCGCGCCATCATATTTGGCGCCCGGCGACAGGGCGAGCTGCTGCGAGCCCCAGATCGCGGTGGCCGCGAGGTCCTCGTTCACGCCAGGCTGGAATTTGATGTTGTACTGCTCAAGATGCTTGCGGGCGGCGAACAGCTGCTGGTCGTAGCCGCCGAGGGGGGAACCGCGATAGCCGGAAATGAAGCCTGCCGTGTTGAGACCCGCGGCGCGGTCGCGCCTGATCTGCGCCATGGGCAGACGGACCAGCGCCTGGATGCCGGTCATGAAGACGTGGCCGGTGCCCTGGGTGTATTTCTGGTCGAGGCTGATAGGCCCTTGGTTGATTCCCATTTAGCCCTCTTTTCGCTGGTCGCGACGACTGCTTTTTAGCTAGTCATCCGAGCTTGTTAGAACCAGTCTATGTCGGATTTTCCGGCCCGCGCAGCACAATTCTGGGCGACCCGGCCCGTCGCTCAAAAATCGCAATTTCGTGCCGGGAATATTGCGGGGCCGTTTCGGTTTCTGTCGCAGGACAGGCCCGCGGCGAAATGGCGTAACGCGTCTTGTGGACCGGAAGGTGATCGGATGCGGCGACGATTTCGAACGACGGGTGCGATTCTGGTCGCCGCGCTGTTGTGCGGTGCGCTCGCGACCCGAGAATGTGCCGCCGCGCCGACCGACGACGTCATCGCCCGCGGCAAGGCGCTCACGATCGCCGGCGACTGTGCCAGCTGCCACACGGCCGATCCGGCAAAGCCCTTCGCCGGGGGCAAGCGGATCGACACGCCGTTCGGTGCGGTGTTCTCGCCGAACCTCACCCCCGACCGCGATACCGGAATCGGCGGCTGGAGCGACGACGATTTCCTGCGCGCGCTGCGGACCGGCGTCGCGCCGAGCGGCGCGCATTATTATCCCGCCTTCCCCTACCCCAATTTCACGAAGCTGATCCGCGACGACATCCTGGCGATCCGTGCCTATCTCGCGACGCTGGCGCCGGTCAGCAACAAGGCGCCGCCGCCGGAGCTGCCTTGGCCGTTGAACTACCGCGTGCTGATGCGGGCGTGGAACGCGCTGTTCTTCACGCCGGGCATCATCCAGCCGGATCAGGGCAAGGGTGCGGAATGGAATCGCGGACGCTATCTCGTCGAGGCCCTCGCCCATTGCGGCGCCTGCCACACGCCCAAGAACGCCTTCGGAGCCGACAGGCGCGACCAGGCGCTCAGTGGCAGCATGGTGCAAGGCATGTTCGCGCCAAGGCTCGATGGCGCCGCGCGCAGCGGGCTGAAGTCATGGAGCGCGGCTGATATCGCCGAATATCTGCAAAGCGGCCGCAACGGGCACAGCCATGCCGGCCCCCTGATGTCCGAGGTGGTGCTCAATTCGACCTCGAAGATGCGCGACGCCGACGTGCGCGCGATCGCGGTCTATCTGAAGAGCCTGCCTGCCGGTGCGCCGGAGCCGGAGGTCACCCCGCCCTCGCCGGCGCAGATGAGCGATGGCGAACGGATCTACCGCGGGGCCTGCATCGCCTGCCATGAACTCGACGGCTCCGGCGCGCCGCGGATCTATCCGCCGCTGCCCGGCAACGCCAATCTGCAATCGGCCAATCCGACAAGCACGCTGCGCATCATCCTCGACGGCGCACAGACCGTGACCACGCCGCGCGCCCCGAACGGCGGCTCGATGCCGGCCTATCCCAAGCTCACCGACCAGGAGGTCGCGGACGTTGCGACCTACATCCGCAACGCCTGGGGCAACGCGGCGCCGGCCGTCACCGCGGACGAGGTCGCTAAGGCGCGGACGGCGAAATAATCGTTCAGCGTTCCTCGTCGCTGAACACGAATTTCGGCATCTCCCATCGGTAGCGGATCGCAAGCATGCGGAACGTCAGCCCGAGTGCGAAGGTCAGCGCGGTCCAGAGCTGGGCGTTCACCTGCAGCCCGGAGCCGGTCACATAGAACAGTCCGGTCACCACGGAGACGCTGGCGTAGAGCTCGCTGCGAAACAACAGCGGCACCTCGTTGCAGAGGATGTCGCGCAGCACGCCGCCGGCGCAGCCGGTGATCATGCCGGCGACGATCACGATCGGCAGCGGGACGTCGACTTGCGAGGCCACATCGCAGCCGGCCATGGTGAACACCACAAGTCCGATCGCATCGAGCACCAGGAATGCGAGGTTGAGCCGGTGCACCAGCCGCGCCAGCAGAATGGTGGCGAAGGCGCCGGCCGCCGCGACCGCAAGATAGATCGGATGCGCGACCCAGAGCAGCGGATAATGCCCCAGCAGCACGTCGCGGATGGTGCCGCCGCCGAGCGCGGTGATCGCGCCGAGCATGCAGACGCCGGCCCAATCCATGCTGCGCCTGCCGGCCGCCAGCGCCGCCGTCATCGACTGCGCCGCAACCGCAATGAAGGAGAGCACGTGCAGCACCGAATCGGTGGGCGGCATGGTCCACATTGAAAAGGCCTCATGAAACAGGTTGGAACCCGAGGAATCGGCGGTTCCTGCATGAACAGGTTGCAACATTGGCGCGGAACATCCTCGCGCGCCAGCCATTGTCCCCTGCGTTTAGCTTTGAGGTGCTAACGGAGGAACTTTGCAATGGCCCATCAACCTGACGATCCGTATCGCGCCAACCTGACCGAGGACGAAATGCGCCGCCAGGCGCGCTTCAACAGCCTGGACAACGAGCTGCAGCCGGATCCGGAACTCCAGGAGGGACCGGCCAGCACCACCAAGATCGCGATGTTTGCAGTCGCGGTGGCCGTGGTGCTCGGTGCGTTGTTCTACGGCTTGAACAATACGTCGGTGCATGAGGCGGGCACCACGCCGTCAGCGCAGACCGCGCAGCAGCAGCCGGCCAATCCGGCCGCGCCGCCTCCGGGCATGCGCGACGTGACGCCGAAGCCGAACAGCCAGCCCGGCACGACCACGGGCGCGGCGCCGGCACAGCCGGCCTCGCCGTCGGCCAACAAGCCGACCGGACAGGAAATCGACCGCTCGGCGGCGCCGTCCGACTCGACCGGCGACAAGAGCAAGTAATCCGCTCGCTATCGTGAGCGACGAAGCAGCGGGCCCCAGCGGCCCGCTGCTTTTTTGCGTGTGAGTCTACTTGAACATCTTGTTGAGCTCGCCGCCGGGATAGCCGTTGGCGAATTCGGTGAAGGTGCCCTTCTCGGCCATCTCCTTGGCCGCCTTCATCACGCCGGTCCAGGCCATCCGCGCCAGCGCTCCGCCGACGCTGATCCGTCGCACGCCGAGATCGGCGACCGCTTGCAGCGTCAGCTCCGACGCACCGCCGATCAACAGATTGACCGGCTTTGGCGCCACCGCCTTCACGACCGCGGAAATCTCCTCCTTGGTCGCGATGCCCGGCGAATAAAGGACGTCCGCTCCTGCTTCCGAATAGGCCTGCAGCCGTTCGATCACCAGATTGAGGTCCTTCTTGCCCCACAAGAATGCCTCACAGCGGCCGGTGAGCAACACACCGCTGTTGTCGGCATCGATGGCCTTGCGCGCCGCCTTGATGCGCTCGACCGCAAGCTTGTGCTCGAACAGCGGGTTGGCGGCGTCTCCGGTGGAATCCTCGATCGAAAGCCCGGCGACGCCGGTCTTGACGCCGCGCGCGACATTGGCGGCGACCTTGTCGGGCTCAACCGCGAAGCCGCCCTCGAAATCCGCATTGACAGGAATATCGACCGCCGCACACAGCGCAGTCAGGTGGTCGCAGACGTCGTCGACGGTGACGCGATTGTCGGCCTTGGCGATGGTCCAGGCAAAGCCCGCGCTGGTCGACGCCAGCGCCTTGAAGCCGAGATGCTGCAAGGCTCGGGCGCTGCCGACATCGAACGGATTCGGAATGATGAAGCAGCCGCTCTCATGCAGCTTCTCGAAGGCGGCGCGTTTGTCAGCAGTTGGCAGTGGCATTGGTCGCTCCCTGGAGTCATTGGCCGCGCACAGATAGGCACCCACGCATCCGCCCGCTAGTGCGGCTCATGCGCCGCGCGGCTGTCCTTCGGGGCCTGATCGCGTTCGTTCAGGCCGTAATCACGGATCACGCTCGCCACCCGCAAGCGATAGTTCTCGAAAATCCGCGCGCGGCCCTTGGCCTGGGTACGGCGATGTTCGATCGTGTTGCGCCAGGCTTCCACCGCAGCCTCGTCGCGAAAGAATGACAGCGACACGAACTTGCCCTTCTCGGTAATGCTCTCGAACCGCTCGACCGAGATGAAGCCGTCGATCTCCTGCAGGATCGGCTTCAGCTCGGCGGCGAGGTCGAAATAGAGATCCCGTTGCTCAGGCTTCGGCCAGACTTCGAAGATCACTGCGATCATGGGCGCCTCCCGCACATTGCCGTTGTGGCCCTACTATACCTCGACCTTGCGGAGAAATGTCCGTTCCTCGGCGAGGATGAAGCGGTTTTCTTCCGCGAAGTTGAAGTTCGCCACGCCCTCCTTGTCCTGGCGAAGCCGCGCGCGATAGGCCTCATAGGCGGCAAGGCTGTCGAACGAGATCAGCGCAAAGGCGATGTTGTTGGTTCCCTCATGCGGCATCCAGTAGCCGATGAGGTCGCCGCCGCAGCGCGGGATGATCGAGAGCCAGTTTCTCGAATACTCCTCGAACATCGCGCGCTTGAACGGATCGAGCTGGTAGCGGATGAAGACGGTGACGGTCATTGATGGCCTCCGGTCATGTTTCCGTTATTGCGAGCGTCAGCGAAGCAATCCTCGCAACGACGGCACGGTGAATAATAGCGGCTTGTCCGACCTCGATGCTTCGGCTATCATCGAACTATGAAAGCAGGACCCGACATCTCCCGGATCGCCGCTCTGGTCGGCGATCCCGCGCGCTGCAACATGCTGACCGCGCTGATGACCGGCCGCGCGCTGACCGCGAGTGAGCTGGCGCAAGAGGCCGGCATCACGCCGCAGACGGCGAGCTCGCATCTTTCCAAGCTCGAGGCCGGCGGGCTGATCGAGCCCGAGAAGCAGGGCCGCCACCGCTACTACCGCCTCTCCGACCCCGACGTCGCCGACGTGCTCGAAGGCCTGCAGGGCATTGCCGCCCGCGCCGGCCATATGCGGGTGCGCACCGGGCCGAAGGATCCGGCGCTGCGCCGGGCCCGCATCTGCTACGACCATCTCGCCGGCGATCTCGGCGTGCAGATGCTCGACAGCATGAAGCGGCAGAAGCTGGTCCGCCAGAGCAAGCAGGCGATCGAGCTCACCGGCGAAGGCAGGCGCTTCATGGCCGAGGAGCTGCAGATCGACGCCGATGCGCTGACGCATCCGCGCCGGCCGGTGTGCAAGGCTTGCCTCGACTGGAGCGAGCGGCGGCATCATCTCGCTGGCACGCTGGGCGCTGCCATGATGGACCGCTTCACGGAACTGAAATGGGCCGCTCGCGACGCGACGCCGGGCAGCCGCGTGGTCAATTTTTCGCGCAACGGCGAGAAGCGATTCGCCGCGCTGTTCGGCACGGACCAATAGCGGCGCGCCTTCGGGCAAGCGTCGGTGAACCGCCGGTCTCGCTTGCCTCGCCTTCCGATGTATTTTCGTACGCTCGCCATCAGCGCGCGGCTGCCCGCGTCCACGAAATATTTCGAAGTGATGCTGAGCCGGCTTGCGGCGCGCTGACGCAGCTGTGAGCTGCAACATTCATGTCGCATTCAGGCCGCAACATTATGGTCGGCGACATCGGGCACGCCTTCTGCAATGATCCGGCCGGGCGAATCGGTAGACGAAAGTTTGTTGCGGTGCCGCAGCGCGGCCCAAATAAAAAAAGGAGAAGACATGAAGTATCTTTTTGCTGCAGCAGTTCTGGTGACGACCGCATTCGCCGGCATCAGCGCCGCTGATGCAGCCGGTGGCTGCGGCCCCGGCTGGCACCGTGGCCCCTATGGCGGCTGCGTCAGGAATCGCGGCGTCGTCGTCGCACCGGGCGCCGTTGTCGTGCGCCCGCCGGTCGTGGTCGAGCGCCCCGTCGTGGTGGCGCCGCGTGTCCGCGCCTGCCCCTACGGCTTTGTCTGGCGCTACGGCCGTTGCCGCCCGATCTGATCGCGGCAGATTGCGAACTAACAAAACCCCGCCTGGCGCGGGGTTTTTCTTTTCATCATGGAGTCGATATCACCAGCGGCGCCAGTGATGACGGCGCCAATGGTGGCGGCGCCAGCCCCAATGCCTGCGGTGCCAGTGCCGGTGACGCCAACCCCAGTGGCGATGATGCCAGCGTACTTGCTCGGGCTTCATGCGGCCGACCTCCTCGCCCGTGGTGACGGCGGGATGCGCATCGCCAGCCGCTGGTGCGCGTGCATCCTGGTTGAGGGGAAGCGGCGCGAGCGGCGCCGCCTGCGCCGCCGCTGCGAAGGTGACGGCTCCGGCGGCGACACCGAAGGCCATCTTCAGAAAATCCCGGCGTTCCATGAGCGTTTCCCTTTGTTGCTGGGTTGGACCAACTGCAGCGGCGAGTTTTTGCCTCGCGAGCTGAACGCTCGCTGAACTGCGCGTTCACGTTCATGGAACTCGAGGGTTCTCGAGGTCGTGACGTCACGCAGCCATCATGCCGCCGTCGCCTCCTCCGCCAGCACCAGGAGATCGCGCGTGCGCGTCACCTCCGGCCAGTCACGGTTGAAGTCGGCGACCAGCCGCTTCATGTCCGCGCTGTTCACCGCGCGCTCGAGCGCCTTCTCGTCGGCGAACTGATAGGTCGCCTGGTGCAGCGAGGGATCGCTCAGGCTCCAGCATCGCCAGGCGCGCTCGGCGCCGAACGATTTCATCGCGTCCGGCAGATGCTCGCGCGAATACCAGGCGTCGAAGGCGGGACGCCTGGCGGCATCCGTGACGGTGGCGCGGACGACGAAATAGGCTGCGGGCATTGGTTCCTCCATGGTTTCATTTCGCACAGGCGGCCGGCATATGCTCCGTGATATGTCGGCTTGCTGACAATGCCTGATCAGGGGGATCACCTATGCTTGCCCGTCTCCGCACCGCCCTGCTCTCGTTCCTGCTCGCCCTCGGCGCCGCGCTGCCGGCTGCCGCCGGGGAGATCGCGCTGCTGCGCGAGGCGCAGCTCGGGCCGCGCCCGTTCTATCTGGTCGACAAGATGAAGGACGGGCCCCTGAAGCAGCAACTCAGCCAATGCACCGGGCCGTTCCACAAGACGGATTTTTCGATCGGCCATCGCGGCGCAGCGCTGCAATTTCCCGAGCATAGCCGCGAATCCTATCTCGCCGCCGCGCGGATGGGCGCCGGCGTGATCGAATGCGACGTCACCTTCACGCGGGATCGCCAGCTGGTGTGCCGGCACTCGCAATGCGACCTGCACACCACGACCAACATCCTGACGGTGCCGGACCTCGCGGCAAAATGCACGCAACCCTTCAGCCCGGCCGATCCGGCCGCCGGCAGGAGGGCCTCGGCGAAGTGCTGCACCAGCGACATCACGCTCGCCGAATTCAAGCGGCTCACCGCGAAAATGGACGGCTTCAATCCGGATGCGAGGACGCCGGAGGAGTACCAGAATGGCACGCCGCGCTGGCGCACCGAGCTCTACGCCAGTTCCGGCACGCTGATGAGCCATGACGAGAGCATCGCCCTGATCAGGAGTCTCGGCGCAAAATTCACGCCCGAGCTGAAGGCACCGGAAGTGGCGATGCCGTTCGACGGCGACTACACCCGGGAGACATATGCGACCCAGATGCTCGCCGCCTACAAGGCTGCCGGCATTCCGCCAAGCGACGTGTTCCCGCAGAGCTTCAGCCTCAAGGACATCCTCTATTGGGTGAAGACCGAACCCGACTTTGCCCGCCAGGCGCTCTATCTCGAGGACCGCTACGAGAAAGCAGGACTCGATCCGAACCGGCCGGAGACCTGGAAGCCGTCGATGCAGGAATTGAAGGCCTCCGGCGTCGCGATCCTGGGGCCGCCGATCTTCGCGATGCTGGCGCTGAACGACAAGGGCGAGATCGTCCCGTCGGCTTACGCCAGGGCGGCGAAGGCCGCCGGCCTCGATCTGATCGGCTGGTCGCTGGAGCGCGACGGGCCGCTCAACCGAGGCGGTGCGTTCTACCACAAGTCGGTGAAGGCTGCGATCGACCGGGACGGCGACACGCTGACCGTGCTCGACGTGCTGGCAAGGCAGGTCGGCGTCCGCGCGATGTTCTCCGACTGGCCGGCGACAACAACGTTCTATGCGAACTGCATGGGAATGAAGTGAGCACACCGTAGCGCGGGTTGGGCGCGACCGTATCCCGCGCTTCGCGCCCGCCGCGCGCACCCGTCATGCCCATTCCGACCGTTTCATGGATCGTCGAACAGGACTAGCATCGCTGAACAACATCCCAGGGAGGCCGCCATGAAGCCAGGACAACCGGTCAAGGACGCCAGCCATCTCTACGAAGTCGAGCGCCGCGCCGAGCACGCCGCCCGCCCCGGCTTCCGCATCATGGAGCTGCAACTCTCGCCGACCCAGAAGGTGCCGTGGCACACCCACAGCAACATCTCCGACACCTTCTACGTGCTGGAGGGCCAGATGCGGCTGTTCCTGCAGGAGCCGAAGGAGGAAGTGAACCTGAAGGTCGGCGAAGTCTACGCCGTCCGCCCGACCCGCCCTCACCTCGTCACCAACGCCGGCACGACGTCGCTGACGTTCCTGATCCTGCAAGGCGTCGGGGAGTACGACTACGTGCCGCTAGCGTCGAAGTAGGAGCGTGCAGTGCTCTCTCCGCTCGTCGTCCCTGCGAAAGCAGGGACCCATAACCACAGTTTTGCATTGTTGCGGCAAGCTGTAGCCCCAGCACGGTACAATCACGACCAACTGTGGTTATGGGTCCGGGTCGCGCTCCGCTTGCCCGGGACGACGTCGGTGAGATTCCGATTCACAACTCAAACAGCCTGTACGGTGTCATCACCCGCGTATGCGCATGCGGGTGATTCAGTATTCCAGAGACGCCGGTGCTTGAGCCGAGAAACCGCGGCGTACTGGATCGCCCGGTCCCGTCTTCGCCAAGGCTTCGACGAGGCCATGCATCCCTTTCACGCCGAAGCTTGAGCGGAGGCGGCGAACCTGGCGATGACGGTGCGGGTTCCTCACACACGATCGGTCGTCTGGCGAAAGCCAGGACCCATAACCACCGCATTTGATGATGAACGGGATCGCAGCCCCAGCGTCGCGCAACAATTCAGATTTGGGGCAATGGGTCCTGGCTTTCGCCGAGACGACACTGAGTTTGCGGCGCCGCTTTGCGCGCCCGCCGCGCCTCACATCAGCTTCAGCGGCGCGTCGTGAACCAGGCGCAGGTCGATGTTGCCGATCAGGCGCGCGCGGCGCGCCTCGGCGGTGCTGATCGCGGCCTCGGTCTGCCGCAACGTGCTGACATTCGAGCCGAGCGACACGATACCGCCGAGCACCAGCGCGATCGACCCGAGTGCCGCAGTCTGACCGGCGCCCAGCAGCCCGAGCAGCGCGACGGCCAGCAACGCGAACCCGCCTGCGATCGCGACCTTCGACCCGAGAATGATCCGCCGGGAGCGCTCGGCGCTCTCGGCAAGCTCCTCGATCTGCGCCTCGATCTCGGAGATCTCGTCGGTCGGCTCGTCTTCGGTCATCAAGTTCGAACCTGTAGGGCGGGTCAGGCGGAAGCCGCAACCCGCCACGGATCGTGCGGAGCGAAGATGGTGGGTTACGCTTGTGCTAACCCACCCTATGCTCTCCTCACAACGGCAGATTGTCGTGCTTCTTCGCGGGGATTTCCACCTTCTTGTCCTTCAGCATCGCCAGCGCCCGTGCGATCCGCCGCCTCGTCGAATGCGGCATGATGACGTCGTCGATGTAGCCGCGCTCGGCGGCGATGAAGGGGGACAGGAAGCGGTCTTCGTATTCCTTGGTGCGCGCGGCGATCTTGTCGGGGTCGCCGATGTCACTGCGGAAGATGATCTCGACTGCGCCCTTGGCGCCCATCACGGCGATCTGGGCGGTCGGCCAGGCGTAGTTCATGTCGGCGCCGATCTCCTTCGAGGCCATGACGTCGAAGGCGCCGCCATAGGCCTTGCGGGTGATGATGGTGACGAGCGGCACCGTGCACTGCGAATAGGCGAACAGCAGTTTCGCACCGTGCTTGATCAGGCCGCCATATTCTTGGCTCGTACCCGGCAGGAAGCCCGGCACGTCGACGAAGGTGACGATCGGGATGTTGAAGGCATCGCAGAACCGCACGAAGCGCGCGGCCTTGCGTGAGGCGTCGCTGTCGAGCACGCCGGCCAGCACCATCGGCTGGTTGGCGACGAAGCCGACGGTGCGGCCGGCGATGCGGCCGAAGCCGGTGACGATGTTTTTCGCGAAGGTCTCAGAGATCTCGAAGAAGTCGCCCTCGTCGACGACCTTCAGGATCAGCTCCTTCATGTCGTAGGGCTTGTTCGGATTGTCGGGGATCAGCGTGTCGAGCGACATGTCGACCCGGCCGATATCGTCGAAGCTCGGCCACTCCGGCACGCCGTCGGTGTTGTTCGAGGGCAGGAAGTCGATCAGGCGGCGCATCTGCAGCAGCGCGTCGACGTCGTTCTCGAACGCGCCGTCGGCGATCGAGGAGCGCGTGGCATGCACCGAGGCGCCGCCGAGCTCCTCGGCGGTCACCACCTCGTTGGTGACGGTCTTCACCACGTCGGGGCCGGTGACGAACATGTAGCTGGTGTTCTTCACCATGAAGATAAAGTCGGTCATCGCGGGCGAATAGACGTCGCCGCCGGCACAGGGGCCCATGATGACGGAGATCTGCGGGATCACGCCTGACGCGATGACGTTGCGGCGGAATACATAGGAATAACCCGCCAGCGCCGCGACGCCCTCCTGGATGCGCGCGCCGCCGGCGTCATAGAGGCCGATGATCGGCGCCCTCGCCTTCATCGCCATGTCCTGCAGTTTCGTGATCTTCAGCGCGTGGGTCTCGGAGAGCGAGCCGCCGAACACCGTAAAATCCTTGGCGAAGACAAACGTCTTGCGGCCGTTGACCGTGCCCCAGCCGGTGACGACGCCGTCGCCGGGAATCCTGGTCTTCTCCATACCGAACTCGATCGAGCGGTGCTCGACGAACATGTCGAATTCCTCGAACGAGCCCTTGTCCAGCAGGAGCTCGATCCGCTCGCGGGCGGTCAGCTTGCCGCGGGCGTGCTGCGCCTCGATGCGCTTTTCGCCGCCGCCCAGCTTGGCGCCGGCGCGCCGCTCTTCGAGGGTATCGAGGATATCTTTCATTTGTTTCCGCCCGTGTTAGCTACAGTCCGCGTCCCGGCGCGAGCCGAGGTTCGGAAATGGCTTAGCACGGCCATTTCGGAACCGGAAAGGCGGTTGTGGCCGGGTTCGGGCGCAAAAAACGGTAGGATTTTCCGATATCTGGGGAGATGGCGATGACCGACACGAACACGGCCACGGTCGAGACCGGCGCACCGACCGGCGGGGTGCGCACCCTGCTCCGGCTGGAGGGCCTGGTGCTGTTCCTCGGCATGACCGTGCTCTATGCCCAATGGGAGGGCTCGTGGCTGGTCTATGTCCTGCTGTTCCTGGTGCCGGATTTGAGCTTTGCCGCCTATCTCGCCGGACCGCGGGTCGGCGCCATCGTCTACAACGCCGCCCACAGCTATCTGGCGCCGGTGGCGCTGATGACGCTGGGCTTTGCCGCCGCGGCGCCGCTGGTGCTGTCGATCGCGATGATCTGGCTCGCCCATATCGGGATCGACCGCGCGCTCGGCTACGGGCTGAAATATTCCAAGGGCTTCGGCTTCACCCATCTCGGGCGGATCGGGAAAGCGCAGGAGCCCGCCTAGCGCCCGCTTCCTGACGTCACGCACGGCCGGTCAAATTGACAGCGTGCGCGTCGATTGCTGTAGTCGCGGCCAATCAAGACAACATCGGGGGGAATCGATGCTGACCGACTGGCGCCTCGCCGCGACCGCGATCCTGTTCTGCTGCGCCGTGCTGTTCACCTGCATCGAGACCAGCGCGCAGCAGATTCCGAAGGAGATCGCGGCGCGCACCGAGATCTACGGCATCCCCTCGCTGACGATCTCCGACCAGCAATTCCTGAACGGCGACAGCAACGGCAAGGCGGTCACCGTCGGCGGCGAATTCCGTATCGCGCAAGGCAGCGGCCGGCTGCCGGTCGTGGTCCTGATGCACGGCTCGAGCGGCGTCGGCGCCGGGATGGACGGCTGGGTGCGCCACTTCAACGGCATGGGCATCTCGACCTTCGTGATCGACGGCTTCTCCGGCCGCGGCCTCACCGCGACCGGGCCGAACCAGGCCCTGCTCGGCCGGCTCAACCTGATCGTCGACATCTACCATTCGCTGGAGATCCTCGCGAAGCATCCGCGGGTCGACCCCGAGCGCATCGTGCTGATGGGATTTTCGCGCGGCGGCCAGGCCACGCTCTATGCCAGCCTCGACCGCTTCAACAAGCTCTGGAACAAGTCCGGCGTGCAGTTCGCGGCCTACATCCCGTTCTATCCGGACTGCTCGACCGGCTATCTGACCGACACCGAGGTCGCGGCGCGGCCGATCCGGATCTTTCACGGCACGCCCGACGACTATAACCCGGTAGCGAGTTGCAAGGCTTATGTCGCGCGGCTGCAAGCAGCCAAGCGCGACGTGGTGCTGACCGAGTATCCCGATTCCGCGCACGGCTTCGACGCCGGCCTGATCGGCAACAACACGGTGGTGGAAGCAACGGGATCGCAGACCGTGCGCCACTGCACCATCAGGGAAGGCGAAGGCGGCGTGCTGATGAATGCATCGACCCAGGCGCCGTTCAGCTACAAGGATGCCTGCGTCGAGCTCGGCCCGCATGTCGGCGGCAACCCAACCACCGCGCTCGAGGCCCGCAAGGCGGTCAGCGACTTCCTGCAGGCGCTGTTCAAGCTGAGCTGACAGACGCGGGTGTTCCAGTGATGCTTTACACTGCCGTCATTGCGAGGAGCGATAGCGACGAAGCAATCCATTTCTCCGATTGCAGAGCGATGGATTGCTTCGCTTCGCTCGCAATGACGTGGATGGAGCAATGTGTGTCCCTCTGAAGAACAGTTAAGCGAAGCCGCGCGCGAACACCACGCAGACCACGACCGCCAGGGTCGCCGCGATCATCGACCACGGCACCTGCTCGTGCAGCAACAGGCCGGCCAGCGCGAGGCCGAAGAACGGCTGCAGCAGCTGCAATTGGCCGACGCTGGCGATGCCGCCGATCGCAAGGCCGCGATACCAGAACACGAAGCCGACCAGCATGCTGAAGATCGAGACATAGGCGAGCCCGAGCCAGGCCGGCGCACCGATGCCCTGCCAGCTCGGCGGCAGCGTCATGATCGTCATCAGGAGCACCACCGGCGCCGACAGCACCAGCGCCCAGGAGATCACCTGCCAGCCCCCGAGCCGCCGCGACAGCGCCGCGCCTTCGGCATAGCCGAGGCCGCAGACGATAATCGCCGCGACCATCAGGAGGTCGCCAGTCAGGGACGCCGATCCGTCGCTCGACAGAGCGAACGCGCCGACCGTCGCGCTGCCGACGCAGGAGAACAGCCAGAACAGCGGCTGCGGCCGCTCGCCGCCGCGCAGCACGCCGAACACGGCGGTCGACAGCGGCAGCAGCCCGATGAACACGATCGAATGCGCCGAGGTGATGTGCTGCAGCGCGAGCGCGGTCAGCAGCGGAAAACCGATCACCACGCCCAGCGCGACGATGGTCAGCGACACCAGGTCCTTGCGCTGCGGCCAGGGCTGCCGCAGCACCGCCAGCAACGCGGCGCCGAGCAGCGCCGCGATCGCCGCCCGCGCCGAAGTCAAAAACAGCGGCGAGAACCCGGCCACGGCCACGCGGGTCGCCGGCAGCGAGCCGCTGAAGATAATCACGCCGAGCAGGCCGCTGCCCCAGCCGTCGATCGAAGCCTTGTCCATCGTACCTCACTTCCGAACGCCGACCATAGCCGGCGGAGGCTCGCCAAGGCAGCTACAGATCAGTACAATACTGCAAAACTGTATGGGCAAAGGTAGGCATACACTTGCAACAGCAATCCGATGCGCCGCAATCCGACGCAGCGAAGGCCACGCGGACCACGGACGTGATGAACGCGATCCGCGCCAAGGTGGCGAGCCGCGCGCTGGTCGCCGACGACCGCCTGCCCTCGATCCGCGGCCTGGCCGCGACCATGGGAGTGTCGCCCTCCACCGTCGTCGAGGCCTATGACCGCCTGGTGGCCGAGGGCCTGATCCGCGCCCGGCCCGGCTCCGGCTTCTATGTCTCGTCCGCGGCCCTGCCGCCACTCGCGCTCGCCAAGGACCAGCCGCAGCGCGATCGCGCGGTGGATCCGTTCTGGGTGTCGCGGCAATCGCTCGATGCCGAGACCGGCGCGCTCAAACCCGGCTGCGGCTGGCTGCCCGCCGAGTGGATGCCGACCGAAGCGCTGCGGCGCGCGTTGCGCGGCCTGGCGCGGGCCGACGACGCCGTGCTTTCCGACTATGGCGCGACGCGCGGCTCGCTCACGCTGCGCCGGATCCTGATGGCACGGTTTGCCGACGAAGGCCTCGAGGTGCCGCCCGAGCAGCTCTTGCTGACCGCGTCCGGCACGCAGGCGATCGATCTCGTCTGCCGCTTCCTGCTGCGGCCGGGCGACACCGTGCTGGTCGACGATCCCTGCTACTTCAATTTTCGCGCACTGCTGCGCGCGCATCAGGTTCGCATCGTCAGCGTGCCCTACACGGCATCGGGCCCCGATATCGCGAGTTTCGAGGCGACGCTTGCCGCCGAGCGGCCGCGGCTTTATGTCACCAATTCGGCGCTGCATAATCCGACCGGTGCGACGCTGTCGCCGCAGACCGCGCACCGCGTGCTGAACGCGGCCACAGCCCATGATCTCACCATCGTCGAGGACGACATCTTTGCGGACTTCGAGCCCGAGCCGTCGGCGCGGCTCGCCGCGCTCGATGGCCTGAACCGCGTGATCCGGATCGGCAGCTTCTCCAAGACGCTGTCGGCATCGGTGCGCTGCGGCTTCATCGCCGCGCGCGCGGACTGGATCGAGGATCTCGTCGATCTCCAGGTCGCGACCGGTTTCGGCGGCCCCAGCGCGGTCGCGACCGAGATCATCGCCAGCGTGCTGTCGAGCGGTTTCTATCGCAAGCATGTCGAGGAGCTGCGCCGACGCCTTGCTCGCGCCCGCCGCGACGTCGGCGACAAGCTGCAGCGCATCGGCGTCACACCCTGGCTGATGCCGCGCGGCGGCTTCTATCTGTGGTGCCATCTGCCCGACGGGTGCGACTCGGCCGACGTGGCGCGGCTGGCGCTCGCGGACAATGTCGTGCTGGCGCCGGGGAACGTGTTCAGCGCCTCGCAGACGGCCGCCGCCTTCATGCGCTTCAACGTCGCGCAATGCCGCGACCCGAAACTGATGCCAACCTTGCAGCGGGCGATCGGGCGCTGAGGCATGATGAGATCGAACTGGGGCAGCGGCGGTACTTCACCTCTCCCCGGCGGGGAGAGGTGAACCGAACCCGCGACCAAAGCGATTGAGTCCAAACCATCGCGCGCAAGCCAGCAGCGGCGCCCTACTTCTCACCCACCTTGAACGGCTCCTCCTTGCCCGGCGGCACTGTCTCCTCAGCCATCGCCAGGATCATCGCCACCATCACGTAATTGCCGGCGACTGCGGTGAGGTCGACGATCTGCTGATCGTTGAAAATCTTCTTGGCTCGCGCATAGGTCTCGTCGGAGACCTTCTTGGTCGTGGTCAGTTCGGTGACGAAGTCGTACACCACCGCCTCGTCGTCGGCCATCTTCGATGGGCGGTTGCCGGCCTTCAGCTCGGCGATGACGTCGGGCGGCAGACCGGCCTTGGCGGCGAGCGGCGCGTGCGCGAACCACTCGACCTGTGAACGCCACTGCCGGCCGATGATCAGGATCGCGAACTCGTTCAGCCTGGTCGGCACCGAGGTCTGCCAGCGCAAATAGTAGAACAGATCGTAGAGGCGCTGGCCGAGCACCGGGCTCCGGATCATCGGATTGTAGGGACCGCCGATGCCGACGCTCGAGACCTTCATGATCTGCTCGCCGAGCGGTTTTTGCAGGTCGCTGAGCTGCTCCATCGTGAGCTGCGGGAAGCGCGGCTCCTTGCTGGTGGCCGGCACCGAAAACACGGTTGCTGCGAGCCAGCCGCCGGCCGCAGCCAGCGTGAGCGACGAGAGCCAGACTGTTGCTGAATGCATGATTCCTCCGCTTTGATTTATCGGAGGATGCTAGTCGAGCCGCACAGCGTCGACCAGCCGCGGTGCGCGCAGGTCAGCTCGTCACAGCGCGACGATATCGGTGAGGCATTGCTGCGAGACGCTCATCCGCGCATCGATCTGCGCCTGCGTCTTGCAGTCCATGTTCATCGCGAACACGGTGATGTCGGTGCCCTTCTCGGCCCAGCCGACCAGCCAGCCGAGCGAGCCGTGCTCCTTGTCGGTCAAGCCGGTCTTGGCGCGAATGACGGCGGCGCCGACCTTCGTCACCGGGAGAATGTCGCACACCAGCTGCTGGCTGCGCTTGCCGACCGGCAGCACGCCGCGGCGCAGCCGGTCGAGGAAATCGATCTGCTGCACCGGATCGATCCGCAAATTACCGGTTACCCAGAACTGGTCGATGCCGCCGCCGATGTCGCGGTTGCCGTAGTCGATGATGTCGAGATATTTCTTCATCCGCTCCTCGCCGATGCGGCGGGCGATCTCCTGGAACACCGGAAAGGCCGACACCGCGAGCGCGGAGCGCAGCGTGTGATCCTTGTTCCAGGCCTCGATGCTGCGGGTTGTGCCGTCCCACTTGAAGACGTCCTTGTCGGGATCCTGCACCACGCCGGTCTCGAGCGCGATCAGCGCGTTCGGAATCTTGAAGGTCGAGGCCGGCAATTTGCCCTCGCCCGAGCGGACCTTGTCGCTGGCGATGATCAGATAGTCCTCGACCTTGTAGCCGACGAAGGTGCCCTCGGTGCCGAGCTCGAAGAAGCGCTTTTGCAGCTCCTCGCGAAACTCGCTGCGCTGATAGGACACGTTGGCGAAGCTGCGCGACGGCAGGATCGCGGCGGCAGCAAGCAGACCGAGCGCATGACGGCGATGGATCACGACAAGTCCTGGGCAGGTTCGCGTTGACGACGATGGTGGATGCCATCGTGGTGAAAGGATGGCAAGAAGACTCACTTGTTTGTCGCGTTTTCTTCACGCGAACCGGTGCCCGCTTCGCTCGAAAACGCGATCGCTAGCGCGCCCGGCCCGACATCCGCAGCACGAAGACCAGCACCTCGGCGACGGCCTTGTAGAGCTCGGCCGGAATCTCGTCGCCGAGCTCGACATTGGAGAGCGCGCCGGCCAAGACCTCGTTCTCCTCGATCGGAATGTCGTTGGCCTTGGCGACCTCGATGATCTTGGCGCCGATCGCGCCCTTGCCTTTCGCCACCACGCGCGGCGCGCCGGCGTGGTCGTAATGCAGCGCGACCGCGAGCTGGTTGTTGGCCTCGCTCATGATGCGCGGTCCAGGAAATGGCCGGCGCGCGCGGGCGCAGGTTGCGGCGGGCTGCCGTCGCGGATCTCGATATCGCCGGGCGTGAGCTCGGCCCTGGTCAGCGCCTGGCTCAGCTCGGAGGCGACGGCGCGCAGTTGCGCGGCGGTCGAGGGACGCTCGGCCCACATCCGCACCGAGGTGCGCTCGCCGTTCAGCGAGACCAGCGCGTGCACCGGCCCGGCGGGCTCGACGTCGAGCGTGAAGCGCGCGCGCCACACCCGCTTGGCGGCTTCGACCGCGCTGCCGCCGCCATCGCGGGAAATCTCGAACTGCGCCATCGCCGTGCCCTGCGGGGTCAGGAACGGGATCTCGAAATTCCAGCGCGGCAGCATGGCGTCGAGCTGCGGGCGCGTAGCGTCGCCGCGGTCCGGCAGCGAGGCGACCTGCAGCAGCGTCTGCCGCGCCAGCGCGGCGTCGGTGTTTTCCAGCAGGCGATGCGCGGCGGTCGCGAGCGGCGTGTTTGGGGCGATCGACGGCTCGGCGACGGCCTGCGCCGACGGCAGCGCGCCGTGAAATGGCGGCGGCGGTGTGTTGCCGCGTACGGACAACTCACCCGGCAGCATCTCCCTCGGCGCGGCGCCCTGCCGTGCGGGGTTGCCGAGTTCGTGCAGCGCTTCCTGAATGAGATTGAGCGCGCCGCCGGAGGACGGGCCGGCATCGAGCGCATCCGCGAGCGCGCCTGCGAGCCCTGTGGCGCCGCGGCTGACATCCTCGGCGACCGGCAGGCGGGCCTGCGGCAGCAGGATCTCCTGAACGTCGAGGTCTTGCGTGCCTGATGGCACGAGGCTCGGCGCCGTCGCGGCGCTGGCCAGCGCCGGTTGCTGGAGCGATGTGGTGGACGGCGGCCTGCCGGCATCACCGGCGCTGAGCGAGGTCAGCGCCTGGCGCAGCACGATCAGCGCGGCCTTCAGATCGGGCGCGCTGCCGCTCGCGGGCGTAATGCCCGCCGCCAGCATCGCCTCGAACAGCAGGCCGGACTTCTGCAAGCCGGCCTTGACCGCATCGCCGCTCAAATTCTCGTCGAGGCCGGTCTGCTGCGCCAGCACCTGCGCGATCGCGGCCTGCAGCTTCGGCGGCAGATTGGTGGGAGCGACCGCGGCAAGATTGGCGAACAGCGGCGCCTGGCTGCCCTGCACTGCCGCCGCAGTCTGCGCCGCCGCGGTGATGGTGACGCGCTCCAGCGGCGTCAATACAGGCTTCGGTGCCGTGGCGATCGGCTGGGCGGCAGCGGCAGCGTTGGCCGCTGCCGGCGACAGCCGTACGGCGTCGCCGGTGTCCGGGCCCGGCCCGACCAGCTGCAGGCGGATGCCGTCATTGGTCTGCGACACCGCAAGCTGCAGGTTCTGGCCCTGCTGCAGCGGCACTTCGGTCTGGACGTCGATCGACAGGCTCGCGATGGCGATCCGCACCAGATCGGCGGACAGCACCTTCAGCACCTGCGCATTGACGACGCTGCCGGCCTCCAGCGTGAGGTCCGGCGCAACGCTGTCCGCCTCCTTCGAGGCGAGCACCGGCAGCACGGGATTGATGGCGATTGCCATGTCGGAGGTCTCGGCCAGGCGCGAGGAACGAGCCGCAGGCTAGCCCGGCGCCGTAAACCCCTCGTTAACCGGCCGCCGGCGCCAGCTCCCTGAGCACGCCGGCGGCGGCCTTGAAATCGAGCTGGCGGGCGGCGCGGCGGGCGGCGACTTCCTCGTCGACGCCCCATTTCTCGATGTTCCAGTCCTCGTCGACATGGGCCGCGGCCCAGACCTGGTCCTCGTCGCGGATACCGTGCGCCAGCGCCAGCGCCAGCAGCGCCGAGCCGGTCAGCGTCGTCACCACATGGAGTGCCGCGACCGACCATGGGTCAGTCGGGAACGCCGCCCGCGCCGCCTTGATCGCAGGCTCGGGCTGGCCGACATGCATCACCCCCTCGGCCATCACGAAATGGGCGCCGAGCGCGTCGGCGGCCCAGAACAGGATCGGATCCCAGTGCTGGGCCTCGCGCGCCACCAGCGTCTCTGGATGGCCGGCGCGGTAGAACAAGAGGTCGCTGCCGAGGAACTTGGCCGCATCGTCGGCGACCTCGTCGACGCGATCAATCACCCCCTCGATCACGCTGTTGGCAAGGCGCGTCAGCGGCATGGTCATGGGATCGATGGTCTCGCCCTGCGCATTCCATTCCGCCGCCACCGCGTCCGCAATGGGCCGCGTGGGCACCGCGATCGGCTTGCCGGACGGAGAGCGGATCGGCTTGCCGTCGAGCGTGATCGAAAATTCGCCGTCGGCCTCGGCGACGCCGGCGCTGGTGTAGAACCGCTTGCGCTGGGGCGTGCGAATGTGGCGCCGCACCGCCTCCTGCGGATCGAACGGAGATTGTTCTGGGACATCGTCGAAAAGGTCGCGCATCGCGCCGGGTAGCTTTCGTTCAAAGGGATTTCCCTGCAAGATATGTCAGGGGCAACGGCAAATAAAGCTGATGGGACGCGGCAAATTCCTTGCGGGTTTTTCGCTGGTTGCGGCGGTTTTCGCCGCCGCCACGGCCTGTGCCGGGTTCCGTTCGCCGGAATCCCTGATCCGCAACGTCTACGCCTATTATGGGCGAGGCAGCGCCGAATATTCCAACGGCCTGCCGCGTGACGAGGAAACCGCTCGCCGATTCTTCGATCCCACCCTGCGCGGTGCCTGGACCGCGCTGCACGATGCGCCCTACGATTTTCTGGTGCAGAGCCCGACCTGGCGGCTCGGCCCGATCTCGATCGCAATCCCGCGCCGGCAGTTCGACAGGACCGACGTAACGGTGACATTCGACAATGAAGGCCGCGCCGTCACGCTCAACTTCATCGTCGTCAACGGTCCCGACGGCTGGGTGATTTCGGATGTCGAGAGCCCGCACGATTCCTTGCGGATGTTTCTGACGCAGTTTCGGCGGTAGGAGACTGCCCTTGCCGTTCCGGCGACCGCTGCTCCACCGGCCAAGGTCGGCAGCCATATCGGCTTTAACGCTGCCGCTTGGCCCGCCTTGTGATCATGTCCGCCTACCTGTTCCGGTCACCACCAAGAAGATTCTTGTAAACCTTCCCATCTTTCATGATGACCAGGAAGTTCTTCGCCGGATCTTCGATCAGCTTGATGTTGTCGATCGGATTGCCTTCGACCAGCAGAAGGTCGGCGAGCGCACCTTCCTCCACCACGCCCAGCTTGCCCGAATATGGATTGCGAAGCCCGGACAAAGCGAGCAATTCGGCATTCGTCGATGTCGCCATGATGAGCGCTTCAGCCGGCGTGTACCATCGCGTGAGGGCTGCCAGCATGGCGCCTTGCCGGTCAGCGAGCGCTTTCGAGAACAAGACGTCGGTACCGAAGGCCGTCTTCAACTTGTACTTCTTGGCAAAGCCGTAGACCCTGTCGGTGCCGGCAACGACCTGCCGCATCTTGTCCTGCTCCGCAGGTCCAAGAGCACTCGCGCCCGACAGATCGAGGAAGGGCTGGGTGCTCAGCCAAATTCCCTTCTCGGCCATCAGGCGGGCCGACGCGTCGTCCATCAAATGACCATGCTCGATGCATTTGACTCCCGCTGCGATCGATCGCTGGATCGCGACCGGCGTGTAGGCGTGTACGGCGACATAGGTACCCCAGTTCTCGGCAGCATCTACCGCGGCACGCAACTCCGGTTCAGTGAACGTGGACACATCGAGCGGACTGAACGGCGACGCCACGCCGCCGCCCGCCGTGAGCTTGACCTGTGTAGCCCCTTGCATGAGCTGCTCGCGCACGCGCACGCGAACTTCGTCCGGGCTGTCCGCGACCATGGCGCCGCCTATCCTCTCCATGCGGCTGAGCATGCCGCCGATCGTTCTGGGCAGATCGGACAGCTGCCGGAAGTCGCCATGGCCGCCGGTGATGGTGATCATGGCACCGGATGGGTAGATGCGGGGACCGGCGACGAGACCTTCGTCGATCGCGCGCTTGAGGGAAAAGGCCGGCCCGCCCATGTCGCGAATGGTGGTGAAGCCGCGCATGAGCGTGGCCGTTGCCTCGGCGGCCGCAAGAAGATTGGTGTAACCAACGTCGCTCGCCATCACGGCCGCCGGCGTCGGGCGTACCAGCAATGCATGCCAGTGCGCGTCGATCAGCCCGGGCATCAGCACCCGTCCGTCGCCGGCAATCAGCTGAGCCTCGGCCGCGATCGCCGCAGTCGAAATCTTCTCGATCTTGTTGTTCCGGATCAGCACATTGGACGGCCCGGACAGCGCGCCATTCCTGCCATCGAAAATTCGCACGTTCTGGAACAGCACGCCGCCATCCTGCTGGGCTTGCGCCGGCAGCAAGGCGACGAGGCTCATCACAATCGACGCAACCAGCGCCGAAACTCTGACGCCCTTCCGCAAACCTGACATGTCCACTCTCCCCCGATGGCGCATCGCGCGAGACCGTCACTGATCTCGCGTGGAGCCGACTTGATTTCAGACGATTAATGAGAGTTCTGCCGCTCCCTCACAATCGACGTCCTATTGAGCCGCTCTGGCGGCAGGCTGCAAAGCATAGCTCAGCCATCCGATGCCATGAGACAGCAGATCGATCCCCAGCAGCAGCCCGAGCACCCACAGCCCGGTTGCCGGAAATCCCGTCAGAATGACGAGGCCGGCCAGAACGCCAAACAGCCCGGATGCCAGCATGATCCAGCCGGACTGCTGCCAATGGCGGATGCCGATCAGCATACGCACAATCCCGGAGACTAAAAGCATGAGACCGAGGGCATAGGTCAGGAGCAGCGCGCTCGTCACCGGTTGGCTGAGCAGAACGATTCCGCAAGCAAGATAGAGCACCCCCAGCAGAAGCTGCCACACGAATCCGCCCCAGCCCTTGGTCCAGAAGGCGTGCAGGATTTCGAACCCGCCGGCAACGATGGCGGTCCAGCCGATAAAGATGGCGCTGATCACGGTGAAAAGCGCGACATCTCCCAGGACCAGAAGGCCCGCGGCGATCATGACGAGGCCCAGCAGAACGCAGACCCATAAAGGCGGGCCAGGCAGGCCGCGGAGCATCGTGGAACTGTTCTCATAGGTAGCCATGTCGTCCTCCTTGATCCCAGGCAGCCATGGACGGTCGCGGCAACCGGGCCACTCGAACTGCCGGAGCTTGTGCCTGCTCTCACCAGCGCCATCCACAACGGCGGCGACCTCTGTGCCACCAACAGACCCAGCGGCGCCGGCGATGCCGGCGGCGGCGCGGTGGCGGAGGACGCGGGCGCGGTGGTGGTCGGGCGACGACCATATGAAGCGGCCGCTCGGGATCATCCGTCTTCGTGACGAGGGCATCTTCAGGGACGAGTGGCAGCGCCTTGGCCGCCTGCGTCAGCAAGCCGGTTCCGAGACCAACGGCTGCAACGCCGCCGAGCATTCTCCGGAGCACGATGCGACGATCGAGTTCATCCATATTTGACACCCGTCCGTTCTTGCAGAGACCTTCTTGCCCGGCGGCGGCCAACATACGATCAGGCCGATCGCTCGCCCTCGCCGGTCGCTCCGTCGTCCGGTATCTCGCCCGGCCGATAATTCGGCAGCCGTCCTGCGGGAATGATCGCAAGCAGTGCGAGGCCGGCCATGATCAGCAATCCGATCTTCAAAGCGCGCAGGCGCGCTTCGGTATTGACCCGGACGGCTTCCTCGACCTGCTGCGGCGTACCGCTGGTGCCTTCGAGCACGCTGCGCAGCCGGTCATTGCTGACGAAGGTGATGTTGCCGAGATCAACCTGGCTCTGAAGCTCCTTGGTCAGCACCGGACTGGCCGCAATCCTGCCGAGCGCGATCGTGCTCAGAAGACCGACCAGAAGCGCTCCGGCGACAGCGGTGCCGACTGCAGCCGCCAGATTCTGTGTGGTTCCGCGCAACGACCCGACGTCCCCGGCCAATGCCTTGGGTGAGGCCGTGACCAGAACGTTGAACAGCAGCGTCACCAGCGAGCCCTGGCCGATACCGAACAGCACGAGGCCAAGGAGAACGGGAATCTCGCTCCAGTCGTTGCGCACGACGAACGCGAGCCACAGCAACGCGACAGTGCAGAGGCCAAAGCCGAAGCGTCCGATCCGGCGAGGCGTCAGTTTGTCGTAGAGATTGACGATCATCATCGCCGAGAGAAAAACGGTCAGATTGAAGGGCATCATCGCGATCGCCGTCGCAATTGGCGAACGTCCCTGCACAATCTGGATGTAGAGCGGGACCGTGAAGTTCAGCGCTGCCTCGAGCGCCACGACCGCGAACAGCGCGTAGACGGCGCACCTCTCCTCCGGTGAATCGATCACCTCCAACGCCAGCAAAGGCGTCCTCCCCGCGGCCTGCTGGCGATGGGTCCACATCAGGAATGCCTGCCCGAGCACAATGCCAAGCACGATCAGGACCGGTGCCGGCGAGACGCTCAGCAATTCGAATGGCGCGTTAGGGGTCGCCAGGATCACGCCCCAACTGTTCAGATTATTGAATCCGAAGCTGATGAAGATGATCGCGCTCGCGGCAAGAGCGACGCCGATCAGGTCGATCTGGACATCCGGGCGACCGCGGTCCGGCCGCAGGCGGAAACTCAGAGCGAAAGCGATCGCCGAGGCAACGATGAGAATTCCAAACGCGGGGCGCCAGCCGATATAGGTGCCAAGCAACCCGCCGACGACAAATGCCAGCACGCCGGCGGCAGCCCGCGCCGAGCCCAACGCGCCAAGGGCCGTCGCCTGCTGGCGTCCGCCATAATTCTCGGCAATCAGCGCGACGAGCGAGGGCACGATCACCGCGCCCGCGGCGCCGCAAAGCGCCTGAGCGGAAATCATGACGGAGGCCGTGGGGCTGAACGTCATCGCAATCTGCGCTATCAGGAAAAGCACGACCGCAGCACGAAATACCTGCACCGCCCCGAACCTTTGGGCGAGCTTGGCGCCAAGCATCACGAACCCGGCGACAAGCATCGAGTACGCCACGATTCCGGTCGCGACGGTGGTCGGCGGCACGCCGAAGCTGGCCACCATTCCCCCCATCGCAACCGGCAACGACGCGACGTTGAACGACATGATCATCTGACCGAACGCAATTGCGACCATGGGCACCCATGATGCGCGCTCCTCCTGATGAATGTCGCCGATCGAGATTGCTTGCGTTGCCATCGCGTCCTCCAACCTGCCCGACGTTGCGATCGATCGGGCCACAGCTCGACCGATCTTCAGTGCCTCTTGTTCACTCGTCCGGTTGGGACACGAACAGATCCATGCCCAGTCTTTGCGACAGGAACTTCGCGGCGAGCTGCCCTCGCACGCTGTTGCCGGCCGCATCCAGTGGCGGCCCGAAAGTGCCGAAACCACCCTTTCCCGGAGACACCGCGACGATGCCTCCACCAATGCCGCTTTTGCCGGGCAGGCCGATGTCGTACAGCCAATCCCCCGACGTTTCATACAGCCCCGCCGTAACCATGACGGCCAATGCATAGTGGCACACGGCCGCATCGACCACCCGCTGCCGGGTCACCGGATTCACGCCACCATCGGCGAGCGTCGCGCCCATCACGGCCAGATCCCTGGCGCTCACATTCAGCGAACACTGCCGGGTGTAGAGATCGGTCGCCTGCCTGGCGTCGCAGTAGATCCGGTCGTAGCTTTCCAGCAACCGCGCGATGCTTCGATTGCGAAAGTTGGTCTTGGATGCCGATGCGTAGACTTCCTCGTTGAGCGAAAGTTTGCGACCCGCGAAGCGCGACAAGCCGTCATGAATGAACCGCCATTGCTCGTCAACGCTCGAGCCCGGCACGAGGCTTGTGGTCGCGATCGCGCCTGCGTTCACCATGGGGTTGGTGCGCCCGGCTCCATGCTCGATCGCCGCCAGTGAATTGAACGGCAGCCCGGTCGCGTTCGCGCCCAGTTTTGCACGAGCCTCTTCAGGGCCGATGGCCTCGCACACCAATGCGAATACGAATGGCTTCGATACACTCATGATCGAGAATTCGTATTCGATATCGCCCGCGCCGTAGACACGTCCGCTGGTACCGGCCACGCAGACGCCGAACAGTTCACTCGGCACCCTGGCCAGGGCCGGATAAACCTGCGAATTGGTCCCTTCGCTGTTCGACTTGAAGCGCTGATGCGCTTGAGACACGAGCTCCTGCACCATCTCGGGTTCGGGCAAGTGCCCGGTCGAGATGTAGGGCCGCTCCGCTTGTTCCGCGATCGAAGGCGGCCACATTGGCTGTCCTTCCGGATTTCGACCTTATGGCTTCAGGTCTTCTAGTCGGCAACCAGAAGTAGGCTCCCAAAAAGCCACGGAGTCAACGATCCACCTGCACAGCCTTTGCAACACTTGCGTTGGTGCAGACCACTTTACGACAAATGCGCTGAACGCATTGCGTGTCGCGGAATTGCAGCGCCGTTGTGCGATACGACACTCGATTGAGTCATGCGACGTTTCGGCGCGGCTAGGTAAGCAAGGTTGCCCAATCGCCCGCGGCGCAATTGAATCAAAAGCGAAGTCATCATGGCAGCAACGAGCGATTTCCATCATTGGCACGCGAGAGTACGATCGTCGTGTGCGGATGTGAGCCCGCCGCTTGTCCAAGCAACACCGGCCCGCGGCGACGGTGGAATGACCGCATCATTTACAGAGTGAGGTTGATCATGGTGGCGCGCGCAAGCGACGGACAGCTTCTGTTGGTAAAGAAGCTTGGTGGGCTTATTGCTATCGTTGTTGGCTGCTTGCTGACAGCGGTTGGTGTGACATTCGAATCGACAAGCACAATTGTCGTCGGTGTCCTGCTTCTTGTGCTCGGTGCGGCCCTGCTCACGCTCAAGATCATGAGACGAAATCAAAGCGGTCCGTTTGGATAGCCAGACAGATTCGCACGGTCGACGGCCTCGAACCGGATCGCCGCGCCTCCGCCGGTCGATGCCGCTTGTCTGTTCGATAACGTGCTTGCGCCGGCGCGGCGGCAATTCCGTCAGTGCGTCAACAAGGCTTGTCTAGCAGACCACGCCCCGCCCTAATCGCGGTGGTTGGCGCAGGATCGCGAATAGGCGGCACGCTCGGCCTGGTTCAGGCCCGCGGCGGCGGCCTCGTCGAGGCACCGGCTGACGCGGTCGCCGAACGAGCTGCGCGGCCGCGAACGCAGGCTCGGCTGCGTCGGCGCGTCCATCCTGGGGATAGCCGGCACCTCGATCCGCGGCGGCGGCGGGGGTTGGGGGACCGGCGGATCCCACGTCGAGCGGCCGGGCGCAAGGATTTGCGCGCTCGCCGCGCCCATGGCCCAGAGCAGAATGCCGGCAGCAATCAGGGATCGCTTCATAGCCTATATGTCGTGACGCCGCAGCAACGGTTCAAGTGAACGCACCAAGCGTCAACGCTGCCCCCGCGATGCGAGTTCCCCGCCCTCGTCACGGCTTCTGGTAGATCACGTGACCGGCACGGATGGTACTGCTTACCTTCGCAAGATTGCCGACGTCGCCGAGCGGATCGCCGTCGAGCACCACGAGATCGGCGTCGAAGCCCTGCTCCACCCGTCCCTTCTTCGCGGCCTTGAAGAACCGCGCCGGATTGGTCGTCAGCGAGGCCAGCACCTGCCGCTCCGACAACACGCGGTGCATCATCTGAAATTCCTGCGTGGTGTCGTACAGCGTGGTGAAGCCGACATCGGTGCCGAACAGCACCGTGCCGCCATTCTCCGAAAATTGCTTGAGCTGGTTGACGGTCGAAGCCACCAGACGATTGGTGACGTTCGGATCGAGCACCACGGTGGTGAACAGCGACAGTGTGGGAACGAGCGCAGTCCCATTTGCCTTGAACCGCGCCAGCTGATCCGCGGTGTAGCTGGGTTCGCCGGGTGTGGTGTGCGCGAGCACGTCGACGCCGGACTCGATCACCGTCTCGACACCGACCTTGTTCTGCGGATGCGCGAACACCGGTCGGCCCTGCGCATGCGCGACGTCGACAGCGGCCTTGGCGATTGCAGGGTCCATGTTGACAACAGGCTTGTCCCCCATGAACGCCCCGGTGAACAGCTTGATGCCGTCCTCGCCCATCGCGAGCCAGTCGCGCGCCCATTTCGTTGCCTCCTCCGGCGTCGCGACTTCAGGAAGCTGCACTTCGCGCGGGATGTAGACGGGGTGCCCGCCCTTCGGGAAGATGTTGCCGGCGAGCAGGATGTTGGGGCCGGCGACTTCGCCCGCGGCGATGCGCTTGCGCAGCGGCAACGTGTCGCTCGGATCGGAGCCGAGATCCCAGACCGTGGTAAAACCCCAGCGCGTCAGCATCTCCTGCATGTGCTGCGTCAGCGCCGCGGGCGGCGCAGCGCCGGCGTTGCGCCAGACTTTCTGCGTGAAATGGACGTGGCTGTTCCAGAAGCCGGCGACGATGGTCTTACCGCTGCAATCGATCACGCGGGCGTCCGGCGGCGCCTGGATGTCGCCGGACTTGCCGACCGCGCTGATGACGCCGTCGGTCATCACGATCACCGCATCCGGCAGCGCTTCCGCATCGGCCGATGCGTAAAGCGTGCCGCCGCGGAGCACGATGGTCTCGGCCTGCGCCGTCACCGAGGCGATAGCTGAGCCAATCAGGAAAAGCGTGACGCGCAGCCAGGTGCCGATCATGGAGAGTCTCCGTTGCAGGCCGGCAAAGGCCGGCGCGCGAAGATAGCCGCAAGGCGCAGAGCCGTTTGATCGTTGTTGCTGTCCGCGACGGATATTGGAGGCCGCGCTCCGCCCGTCACTCCTCGGGCGCGTTCTCGATCGGGTCGAAGCGGTCGGCCTCGAGTCCGAGCAGATTCCAGGATTGCAGCATGTGCGGCGGCAGCGGCGCGGTGGCATCGATCACGCCGCCGCGCGGGTGCGGAATCACGATACGGCGGGCGAGCAGATGCAGCCGGTTCTGCAAGCCGCCGGGCAGCTGCCAGTTCTCCTTGTTGAAGTATTTCGGATCACCGACGATGGCGTGATCGATATGCGCCATGTGGGCGCGCAATTGATGGGTGCGGCCGGTCACCGGCTTGAGCGACACCCAGGCGAGCTTGGTCGCCGAGGTCTCGACCACGGCATAATATGTCACGGCGTGGCTCGCGCCCTCGTCACCATGCTCGGCGATCCGCATGATGCTGTCCTCCTCGCTCTCCTCCTTGGCGAGATAGGTCGAGATGCGGCCCTGCTTCGGCTTCGGCACGCCGGCGACCAGCGCCCAGTAGATCTTGCGCGCGGAGCGATGGCGGAATGCGCCGGTGAGATGCGTGGCAGCGAAACGCGTCTTGGCGACCAGAAGGCAGCCCGAGGTCTCGCGGTCGAGCCGGTGCACCAGCCGCGGCTTCTGCCCCTTGGCGTCGCGCATCACCTCGAGCATCTGGTCGACATGGCGGGTCATGCCGGAGCCGCCCTGCACGGCGAGACCGGCCGGCTTGTTCAGCACCAGCACGTCGTCGTCCTCGTACAGCGTCATGTCCTTCAGCGCCTGCAGCGTCTTCGCCTCGGCCTCGGAGAGCGTGCCGGCCGTCTTCGGCGTATCAAGCCGCAACGGCGGGATCCGCACGCTCTGGCCCCCCTCGAGCCGGTCCTTGGAATCGGCGCGCTTGCCGTTGACCCTGAGTTCGCCCTTCCGGACGATGCGCTGGATGTGGGAGAACGACAGGCCGGGAAACCGTGCCTCGAGGAAACGGTCGACGCGCATGCCGTTCTCGTCGGCGGTGACGACAACAGTCTGAACCTTGGTCGGCAATGGCTGTTCGGCCGCGGCAGTCTTCGACATGGCGGGCTCAGCCCGCTCCTGCCGGTCGCGGCGCGGCTCGGCAAAGCGCGGTGGCTTTCCGGCCGCATGGTGCGCGAACGGACGGTCGCCGGTCTTGCGCTCACCGGACTTGCGCTCACCGAGCTTGCGATCGTCCGGCTTGCGGCCGCGCGGCGCCGATCCGCTCTTACCATGATCCTTGCCACGATCGCCGGCGCGGTCCCGTTCGCGGCCCTTGTCGCGCCCTTTGGCGCGGTCGCCCGGCGATGTGGTTCTCTTGATACGGCGGCTCATGGTGATTTTTCGGCTCCAGACCTGCATTGTGCCTAGCGCAAATGCCGCGAATCGTCACGGCGAAATCGGTGTGAATCCGGCGCAAGATCGGCCATGTTCGGCCGCATACGGCAATCGACGGGGCCCTGAAATGAGACTGGCGATATCGGCTTTGGCGGCGGCCCTGATGCTCACGGACCCTGCGCTCGCCCAGCAAAGCCCGATGTCCGAAGCCACGATGCCGGACGATCTGGCCTGGAAGCTCTTGGAACTCGGCCGCGTCATCGACCCACCCAAGACCGCCGCACTCTACGCGCCGTTGCAACAGAAGGAGCCCTATCAGGGCGTCAAGGTCGAGCGCGACCTCAAATACGGCCCCGCCGACCGCCATCTGCTCGACGTGTTCACGCCGGAGACGGCGGCGCCCGCACGACCCGTGCTGATCTACATCCACGGCGGCGGCCTCATTGCGGGCAACAAGCGCGCGCCCGGCAGCCCGTTCTACGACAACATCATGCTGTGGGCGGTGAAGAACGGTTTCGTCGGCGTCAATGCCACCTATCGCCTGGCGCCGGCCTCTCCATGGCCGGCAGGCGCGGAGGACGTCGGTGCGATCGTGCAGTGGGTTGCGGAAAACATCGCCTCCCGCGGCGGCGGGCCCAGGCGCATCTTCCTGATGGGCCAGTCGGCCGGCGCGATCCATGTCGCGAGCTATGTCTCCCATGGCGAATTCCACAAGGTGAAGGGCGGCGGGCTTGCCGGCGCGATCATGGTGTCGGGCCTCTATGATCTGACGGCCTCGCCGGCCGGCGACGCCGAGCTCGCCTATTACGGCTCCGACCCCTCGCGCTATGCCGAACGCTCCTCGCTGCAAGGTCTGGTCGGAAGCCCGATCCCGTTCCTGATCACCGCGGCCGAGCTCGACCCGCCGCGCTTCGTCGAGCAGTTCGAGCTCATGAAGCGGGCCAGCTGCAAGCGGCCAAGCGGCTGCGCGCGCAGCTTCATGCTGCCGCAGCACAGCCACATGTCGGAGGTCTATGCGATCAACACGCCGGACACGCGGCTGACGGATGAGATCCTGGAATTCGCAAAGAGCGTCAAGTGACGCGCCAAAGCAATACGAAGTTATGGGCCGTCGCAGCGGGCGCTGCCAAAATATCGAAAACAACCCCATGCAAAGTAGCCGGCGGCGGCCGGCGTTGCACGAAGCAACTTGACACGTCGGGCAACTCAGGGATACCCTTCTAATATTCCGAAATCATACAAGTGTTGCTCGCCCCTAGGCTGTTGCATATGGCATTTGCGGGCTTCTGCAACCGACGCTTCCACGCCGCAGGTGGAAACGGGAACGCACGTTACTCGCGGCCGCGACCCAATCTCTAGCTCCCGCCGCGCTCCTTGCGCAGCCGCTGCCAGTAATCCAGCCGCTTGCGGATCTCGCGCTCGAAGCCGCGGTCGGGCGGATCGTAGAAGGTCTGGCGACCCAGCGCTTCCGGGAAATAGTCCTGGCCGGAGAACGCGTCGGGCGCGTCGTGATCATATTGATAGCCGGTGCCGTAACCCTCCGACTTCATCAGTTTGGTCGGCGAATTCAAAATGTGCTTCGGCGGCAGCAGCGAGCCGCCCTGCTTCGCGGTCTGCATCGCGGCGCCGAACGCGGTGTAGACCGCGTTCGATTTCGGCGCGGTGGCGAGATAGACCACGGCCTGCGCGATCGCGAGCTCACCTTCCGGCGAGCCGAGGAAATCGTAGGCATCCTTGGCGGCGTTGCAGACCGCCAGCGCCTGCGGATCGGCAAGGCCGATGTCCTCGACCGCCATGCGCACCACGCGCCGCGCCAGGAACAGCGGATCCTCGCCGGCATCGAACATGCGCGCGAGATAGTACAGCGCCGCATCCGGATCGGAGCCGCGCACCGACTTGTGCAGCGCCGAGATCAGATTGTAATGGCCGTCGGCCGACTTGTCGTAGATCGGCGCGCGGCGCTGCAGGATGGCCTGCAACTGCTCGGCGTTGAACACCTCGCCCTTGCGGGCGGCGCGCCAGACCTCTTCGGCCAATGTCAGCGAGGCGCGGCCGTCGCCGTCGGCCATCCGCACCAGCACGGCGCGCGCCTCGGCATCGAGTGGCAGCTGCTTGCCCTCGATCTTCTCTGCATTGGCAAACAGTTTCTCGATCGCCGCCGTATCGAGCGAGTGAAACACCAGCACGCGGGCGCGCGACAAAAGCGCCGCGTTGAGCTCGAAGGACGGATTCTCCGTGGTGGCGCCGACCAGCACCACCGTGCCGTCCTCCATCACGGGCAGGAAGGAATCCTGTTGCGCGCGGTTGAAACGATGCACCTCGTCGACGAACAGCAGCGTGCCCTTGCCGGTCTCGCGGCGGGCACGCGCGGCATCGAACGCCTTCTTGAGATCGGCGACGCCGGAGAACACCGCGGAGATCTGCTCGAAATGCAGCTCGGTGGCGTCGGCCAGAAGCCGCGCCACGGTGGTCTTGCCGGTGCCGGGCGGTCCCCAGAACACCAGCGAGCCCAGCGTGCGCGTCTCCAGCATCCGCGTCAGCGCACCGTCGGGGCCGAGGATGTGATCCTGGCCGACGACATCGGCCAGCGTCCGCGGACGCAGCCGGTCTGGCAGCGGGTGCGGCGCGTCCTGCTCCATCCCCGCCGCGGCGAAGAGATTGCTGGCTTCGTGCGGTCGCTTTGGGCTCATCCGCCGAGCGTCACGTTGATCTGCTGGCCGCCACGCACCAGCGTGATGCGCCAGACCCGCGACCCCGTTTTCGAGGCCTTCTCGAGGTCGCTGGTCCGCGCAATCTTCTCGTTGTTGACCACGAGAATGATGTCGCCCTTCTGGAAGCCGACGTTGGCGGCGGTGCCGTCATCGGCCAGTTCGGTCACCACGACGCCCTCAGCGCCCGCGTCGAGATGCAGCTCATCGGCCAGCGCCGGCGAGATATTGGCGACCCTGGCGCCCTGGAACGGCGAGCGCGCGGTCAGCACGATCTCGTCGCGATTGGTATCGGGCGCGGTCTCCAGCGGCACGGTAAGCTTCACCGGCTTGCCGGCGCGCTGCACCTCGATCTCCGCGTTGCCGCCGAGCGGACGGGTCGCGAAGCGGTAGTCGAACGCGTTGGGATCGTCGATCGGCGTGCCGTCGATCCCGATGATCAGGTCGGAGAGCTTGAGCCCGGCCTTCGCCGCCGGGCTGTTCGGCGCGACATTGGCGACCAGCGCACCGCTCGGCAGCTTCAGTCCCAGCGTCTCCGCGATCTCAGGCGTGACCGCCTGCAGCCGCGCGCCGAGCCATGGCCGCTTCACCGCCTTGCCGCCGCTCTTGGCCGAGGCCACCACCACCCGCACCATGTTGGCCGGAATCGCAAAGCCGATGCCCTGCGAGCCGCCGGAGCGCGAGAAGATCGCGGTGTTGATGCCGGCGAGCCGGCCGGTCATGTCTACCAGCGCGCCGCCCGAATTGCCGGGATTGATCGCCGCGTCGGTCTGAATGAAGAATTGATAATCCGTGATCCCGACTTGAGTACGTGCCAAAGCCGAGATGATGCCGTGCGTCACGGTCTGGCCGACGCCGAATGGATTGCCGATCGCCAGAACGACGTCACCGACCTGCAGCTGGTCGGAGTTGGCGAAGTCGAGCGTTGCGAATTTTTCCTTGTTGGTGTTCTTCAGCCGCAGCACCGCAAGGTCCGTGCGGCTGTCCTTCAGCACGATCTCGGCCTCGTATTCGCGCTTGTCGGCGAGCGAGACCTTCACCTGGTCGGCGCCCTCGATCACGTGATTGTTTGTGACCACGAGGCCGGAGCCGTCGACCATCACGCCGGAGCCGAGCGAGCGCTGCATCTGCTCGGGCTGCTGTCCCGGCACGCCGAAGAAGCGGCGAAAAATCGGATCGTCCAGGAACGGATTGCGGTTCTGTACGGTCTTGGCGGCGTAGACATTGACCACCGCCGGCTGCACCCGCTGCACGATCGGCGCATAGGACAATTGCAGCTCGGCCTGCGAGGACGGCACGCGGCGATCCTGGGCCGCGGCTGCGGAAAGATTCCACATGAAGGCCAACGTGCACAGAGCGGATACGGCAACAAAGCGGACAGGTCGGAGCATTCTCACCTCTCGTGGAAACGCCGGAATATAGGCGTGTTCGCCGGGCAATTGAAGGGCGCCCGGCCGGATAACTGGCCCCCCGCCGGACCGGTGCACAACCCGCGGCAGCCGCGTTGAAGCGCGCCGCCAAGCTTCTATGATGGCTGTCATCTCACTGCGCCGCTCCGCTTGTTGCCTGCGGACCACAAGCGGAACTGCGATGCCCGGAAGCACTGTCGTGCGTCAGTCACGATACGCTCCTAGGACCGTTCAGTGAGTGGGGACTTCAAACACAACAGGGGTGCACGATGGGTGCGACAAAAGTTGGTGCAATCGCCATAGGCCTGGCAGGGGCGCTCGCCGCCTCGCCGGCCTATTCACAATCGGCCGGAGGCGGCAGCGATGCGGAGATCGCGCTACTGAAGCAGCAGCTGAAGATGCTCGAACAGAAGCTCGACAGACTGCAGAAGCAGACCAACGCCAATACCGCAACCGCCGCCAGCGCGAACGCCAATGCGAAGGCGGCGGATGCCAAGGCCGCGCGAGTGGCGAGCGCCAACGCCGCGATCCCGGTGAAAGGCCCGGTCGCGCCGTCCGGCGTCGTTGTGACGATGCCGAACAACCGGCCGACGATCTGCACCGCGGACGAACAGAACTGCGTTGCGATCACGAGTCGCGTGCATTGGGATGTCGGCGGCTACGACTATCGTCCGAACACCGCAGGCACCTCGCCGCAGAAGCTCGACAGCGGCGAGAACGTCCGCCGCGCGCGCATCGGCATCGTCGGCAAATTCTTCGGCGACTGGAATTACTCGCTGATCTACGATTTCGGCGGCTCGTCCGACGGCTTCGGCGGCGCGGCACCGGGATCGCTGCCCGGCGGCGGCACCTCGGGCATCGAGAATGCGTATCTGAGCTACACCGGCTTCAAGCCGTTCGGCGGCAAGATGGCGATCGAAGGCGGCATCATGGACGTGCCGTGGACGCTCGACGAAGCGACCAGCTCCAACGACATCCTGTTCATGGAGCGCGCCTCGGTCGGCATCATCGCCCAGAACATCGCCGCCGGTGACTTCCGTTCGGCCGCCGGCACCCGCTGGTGGAACGACCAGTTCTGGATCGGCGGCTATGTCACCGGACCAACGTCGGGCGCCATCCACTCCGCGTCCTCCGCCTCGCCGGCCGGCACGTCCGAGCAGTATGGCGGGGTCATCCGCGTCGCCGGCAATCCGATCAGCGGCAAGAACTATTCGGTGCACATCGGCGCCGATGCGGAATGGCTGGTGCAGCCGCCACGCAACCAGCTCACGCAGGCGCAGACGCTCACGCTCAGCGACCGGCCCGAGCTGCGCATCGATCCGACCACGCTGATCTCGACCGGTGCGATCGCCAACGTCTCCGGCGCGCAGGTCTACGGCGTCGAGGCGGCGGCGACCTATGGCCCGTTCATCGCGCAAGGCGAATATTACTGGTTCAATGTCGACCGCTCGGCGAACACGGGGCTGCCGCCATTCGGCGCGCCGAGCCTGAAGTTCGACGGCGGTTACGCGCAGGTCGGCTACGTGCTGACCGGCGAGAACCACGCCTACAACCCGGCGACGGCCTCCTATAGCGGGATCAAGCCGCATGATCCGTTCTCGCTCGCCGGCGGCGGCTGGGGCGCCTGGGAAATCGCCGGCCGCGTCAGCACGATGGACCTCAACGATCAGATCGCGCAGGCGGTCGGCGTCGCGGGCGGACGGCAGACCATCTACACCGCCGCGCTGAACTGGTACGTCAACAACAACGTCCGCTTCATGCTGAACTACCTGCACGGCGATATCGCCAAGCAGGCCTCGGCGACCTCGGCTGCGGACGTCGGCTCGAAGTTCGACGCGGTCGCGCTGCGCACGCAGGTTGCGTTCTGAGCTGATCGGAGCGGCCGTCAAGATCAACGGCCGGGAGCGACACCGCTCCCGGCCGTTACGCGCTGCCGAAATATCGAAAACAACCCATGCAAAGGAGCCGGCGGCAAAAGAACTTCGTCGTCCCGGACAAGCGCAGCGAAGCGGAGCGCAGATCCGGGACCCATAACCACAGGATCTGGCTTGACGAAGACTCGTGGTCGCTCGCCCGCGCCACAACCGCTCCCTGGGGTTATGGGTCCCGGCCTACGCCGGGACGACACCGAACTTTTCATTTGCGAGTGACCTGCCCCTCGGCGCGTGGCCGGCCTGATTCAATTCAAACTTGAGCTACGCCGCGCGCTTCTTCTTCACGACGACCTCCGGCGCCGGTGCGCAGGACAGCCGCTCCTGATGGCCCTCGCCCCAGGCTTTCAGAATATCGATCACCGGGCGCAGGCTCTCGCCGAGTTCGGAAAGCGTGTATTCGACGCGTGGCGGCACCTCGGCATAGACCTTGCGGATCACGAGGCCATCGTCCTCGAGCGCGCGCAGCTGCTTGGTCAGCATGCGCTGGGTGATGCCGGGCATCCGCTTCCGCAGCTCGCCGAAGCGCTGGGTGCCGGCCTGCAAGTGGTAGAGGATCACGCCCTTCCATTTGCCGTCGATCAGGTCGAGCGCCGCCTCGACCGCGCAGCCCGGCCGGCGCGCAAAATTCTGCCGTTTCATCCAGTATTTTCCCAATAGTATACAAACAGGGACTAGTTCCCTGTTTTTACAGTACTTGCCAAATGGACGCCAGCGCGACAGTTAATCGGCAGGCAATCGCCCACCACGGAGACCAGGCATGAAGGCCGTCGGATACCAAAAATCGCTGCCGATCGAGGCGGCGGACTCTCTCGTCGATTTCGAGATCGCCAAGCCCGAGCCGAAGGGGCGCGACATCCGCGTCGCGGTGAAGGCCATCTCGGCCAATCCGGTCGACTACAAGGTGCGCAAGCGCGCCGCGCCGACCGACGGCGGATACAAGATCCTCGGCTTCGACGCGGCCGGCGTGGTCGACGCGGTCGGGCCCGACGTCTCGCTCTTCAAGCCCGGCGACGAGGTGTTTTACGCGGGCTCGATCCTGCGCCAGGGCACCAATTCGGAATTTCATCTGGTCGATGAACGCATCGTCGGCAACAAGCCGGCGTCGCTGTCCTTCGCGCAGGCCGCCGCCCTGCCCCTGACCTCGATCACCGCGTGGGAGCTGCTGTTCGACCGGCTCGGCGCGGTGCCGGGCAAGAGCCTCGACCCGCGCACGCTTCTGATCACCGGCGGCGCCGGCGGCGTCGGCTCGATCCTGATCCAGCTTGCGCGCCGCCTCACCGGGCTGACCGTGGTCGCGACCGCGACGCGGCCGGAGTCGCAAAAGTGGTGCCGCGATCTCGGCGCCCATGCGGTGATCGACCACTCGCAGCCGATGAAGGAGCAGATCGAGAGCTTGAGGCTGCCGCCGGTCGGCCTCGTCGCCAGCCTCACCTTCACCGACCAACACTACAAGTCGATCGCCGACTTCATCGCGCCGCAGGGCAAGTTCGGCCTGATCGACGATCCGCCGGAGTTCAACGTCGCCGCCTTCAAGGGCAAGGCGGTGTCGGTGCACTGGGAATCGATGTTCACGCGCTCCTCGTTCCAGACGCCCGACATGATCGCGCAGCATCATCTGCTCAACGATGTCGCCGACCTGATCGACAAGGGCGTGCTGCGCACCACGCTCGACCAGACCTTCGGTACCATCAACGCCGCCAACCTCAAGCGCGCCCACGCTCTGCTGGAAAGCGGCAAGTCACGCGGCAAGATCGTGCTCGAGGGTTGGTAAGGCTCCTCACGTCCGCTTCCTCATGCCCGGGGCAACATCCCGGGCATGATATCCCCACAGGCCGGCGGGTGGCTTTGCCAAAGCCACGGCATCGCCTGTATGATTTGCGCAACGATCACCCCGTCCTCAATCCGGCCGCGCAGGACGCAGCCGGAGCTGTGGTGACGCCCACGGGGATGGGAGGAAACCGATGAATTTGCTCACGGCCGATCCGTCGCGGATCGATCCGGAGTGGATGACGCGGGCGCTGCGCGAAGCCGGTGTGATCGATCGGGTCAGAGTCGTCGATCTCGCCTGCAAGCCGGTCGGCAACGGCCTCGTCGGCGACAGTTATCGATTTCGTCTGACCTATGACGGTGACGAGCCGAACGCTCCCCTGAGCGTCGTCGGCAAATTCCCTGCTGCAGATCCCGACAGCCGCCGCTCCGGCTCCGCGCACACGCTTTACGTCCGCGAGGTCGCGTTCTATCGCGAGCTGGCCGCCACCGTCGCCATTCACACGCCCCGGCCGATTCTTGCCGAAATCGATCCGGCGACCGACGACTTCACGCTGATCCTGGAAGACCTCGCGCCCGCACGTCCGGGCGATCAACTCGCCGGATGCTCGATCGCCGACAGCCAGATGGCCATGACCGAGGCCGCGGCGTTGCATGCGCCGCGATGGAATGACCCGAGCCTCGATGCGGTGCAATGCTTCGTGGTGGCCGCAAGCCGGCGCAGAGACCTTCGCGCGGTGCTGCCCGGCATCATCGGTCACTACAAGGAGCGATATCGCGGCGTGATCGAGCCGGAATTCCTTGATCTGATCGACCGGCTTCCGGACGCCCTATTGCGCTATCAGTCCGATCGGTCGGCGCCGCGAACCCTGCAGCATGCGGACTTCCGGCTCGACAACATGCTGTTCGATGTGCGCGGCAACACCCGGCCGATGGCGACGCTGGACTGGCAGACGCTGACAGTGGGCCCGGGAATCGTCGACGTCGCCTATTTCCTCTCGGCCGGCATCGACCCGATCGAACGACGGCTTCATGAGGCCGACCTGGTGCGGCTCTATCATTCGGAACTGATCCGGCGCGGCGTGCGGGACTATGACTGGGATCGTTGCTGGCGCGATTACCGGCGCTACACGCTGCACGGCATCATGATGGGCGTCGTCTCCGCGCTCAGCGTCCAGCGCTCCGAACGCGGCGACGCGCTGTTCCTGAAAATGACCCGCGGCGCCTGCGCGCAAGCGCTGGACCACGACAGTTTTTCATACTGGCAGGACTGACGCGCTTTCGAGCGAAGTGGATTCAACGCGTCAGGCATCGAAAGGGATCGGCGTGCTCAACAAACTGGACGATTTCCCCATCCACCAGACGCCGGAGCCGATCGCGGTTCCCTCGACCAGCGACCGCAATGTCTATGACCGGACCTGGTTCAACGGCTACACCGCCGACGGCGCGTATTATTTCGGGATCGGCATTGCGATCTACCCGCACCGCAAGATCCTCGATTGCGCCTTCAGCGTCGTGGAACGCGGCGGACGGCAGCACTGCTTTTACGGTTCGCGGCGGGCCCCGATCGAGCGCACCGAGATGCAGGTCGGTCCGTTCAGGCTCGAAGTGCTCGAGCCGATGCTGCGGACCCGGGTGGTGCTCGACGACAATGCGACGGGCCTCGCCTGCGACCTGACCTTCTCTGCGCGCACCGCCGCGATCCAGGAAGCGCGCCAGACGCTTTGGTCGGGCGGCCGCCGCGCGATGGATTCGACCCGGTTCGACCAGTTCGGCCGCTGGAGCGGCGTCATCAACCACCCCGATGGCGGGATCAAGGTCGACGATCGCACCTGTTACGGCACCAAGGATCGGTCCTGGGGCGTGCGCAATGTCGGCGAACGCGACGTCGGAGGCGCGCCGATGCCGCCGCCGAGCGTGTTCTTCCTCTGGGCGCCGCTGGTCTGGGACGACCACATCTCGCACGCGATCTTCTTCGACGGGACGCAGGGCGAGGCGCTGGTCCGCGAGGGCATCACCGCGCCGCTCTACCGAAGCGAGGCCGAGATCCCCGGCGTGGTCGACGGCCTCGACCGCCGCATGGCGACCGCGCGGCATCGCGTCAAATACGTGCCGAACACCCGGCTCGCGCAGTCGGCTGAAATCGACCTCGTCGATATCGACGGCCACACCACGACCATCGCGCTCGACCCGATGCTCAAATTCCAGATGAAGGGCCTCGGCTACGGCCATCCGCAGTGGGGCCAGGGCATGTGGAAGGGCGAGCTCGAGATCGGCGGCGAGTCGTTCGATCCATCGACGCTCGATCCGCTGGCCCGCGAGAATGTGCACGTGCAGCAGGTGGTCCGCGCCCGCCAGAGCGGCCAGACCGGAATTGGCGTGCTGGAGCAGATTTGCTTCGGTCCCTACCGTCCCGCAGGCTTCAGCGAATTCCTGGACGGCGCGAAGGGATAGCTAGAGCATGATCCGGAAAAGTGCGAAGCGGTTTTCCGAAAAGATCATGCTCAAACAAAGAGCTAAGGCGCGATGACGATTCAACCTAATCTCATCGCGCTTTAGATCGGCGGCACGCCCTCGACGAACAGCAGGCGTCGCTCCAGCGCGGTTGCACGCAGCTTCAACGCTTCGGCGTATTCCGGTGACGCGTACCATTCGCGCAGGCGCGCCATGGTCGGAAATTCGACGATGACGATCGCGTTCGGTGGTGGACCGCCCTCCACCACCTCGACTGTGCCGCCGCGCACGACATAGCGCCCGCCATATTGTGCGATGGTGTTCGCCGCCAGCGTCCGATAGGCCTCGAACGCCGCGGCGTCCCGCATCTCGACCTCGGAGATCACATAGGCCGGCATGCGGCCTCATGCGATCGTGTTGACGATGCCGCCTTCGGCGCGCAGCGCGGCGCCGTTGGTCGCGGATGCCTGCTTGGAGCAGACATAGACCACGAGATTGGCGATCTCCTCGGTGCTGGCGAAGCGCTGCAGCAGCGAGGTCGGCCGGTGCTGCTTGACGAAGTTGGAGGCGGCCTCTTCGACCGATTGGCCGTTCTGCTTGGCGAGATCCTTGACGAAGGTCTCGACGCCTTCGGACATGGTCGGTCCGGGCAGCACGGAGTTGACGGTCACGGCGGTGCCTTTGGTCAGCTCGGCGAGGCCGCGCGCGATCGCAAGCTGCGCGGTCTTGGTCATTCCGTAGTGAATCATCTCGGTCGGAATGTTGAGGCCGGACTCCGAGGAAATGAAGACGATGCGGCCCCAGTTGCGCTTCAGCATGCCCTGCATGTAGCCGCGCGACAGCCGCACGCCCGACATCACGTTGACCTCGTAGAAGCGGCTCCAATCCTCGTCGGGAATGTCGAAGAACGGCTTCGGCTCGAAGATGCCGGCATTGTTGACGAGGATGTCGACCTCGGGCAGCGCCGCGAGCAGCGCCTTGCAGCCCTCTGCTGTCGAGACATCAGCGGCGATGCCGCGGACCTTCGCGTCGGGCACCGCTTTGGCGATCGCCGTAATCGCGGCATCGACCTTGGCCTGACCGCGGCCGTTGACGACGACCTCGGCGCCGGTTTCGGCCAGCCCCCTTGCAATGGCATTGCCGATGCCCGCGGTCGAGCCGGTCACCAGCGCAGTTTTTCCGGAAAGGTCGATTTTCATCTGTCATCTCCATTGATGTCGATGGAAATATCGTGCGCGGCGTGCAGCGCCGCAATTGCATCTCACCGACGCGTGAGGAAGTAGAACACGCCTCGTCGTGCTGGCGAAAGCCAGGACCCATTACCACCGCATTCGATTGTGAACGCGACCGTTGCCCCATCGCCGTGCAACAATGAGCAGTTGGGGTAATGGGTCCTGGCTTTCGCCAGGACGACGACGGGGATAGAGCGACGCCACCAAAACAAAAACGGCGCCCGAAGGCGCCGCTTTCAAAACCTGGCTCGAGAGAGAGCGGCCTGCGCCGCCTCAGCGAGAGCGGCTTACGCCGCCTCGGCTTCCTTGTCCTGCGTCGGACCGGAGTCCTGGCCCTTGGCGTCGACGTCGCGGTCGACGAACTCGATCACGGCCATCGCCGCGTTGTCGCCGTAGCGGAAGCCGGCCTTGATGATGCGGGTGTAGCCGCCCTGGCGGTCCTTGTAGCGGGTCGCCAGCGTGTCGAACAGCTTCCTGACCTGGTCGACGTCGCGCAGCTCCGAGATCGCCTGGCGGCGCAGGGCGAGGCCGCCCTTCTTGCCGAGGGTGACGAGCTTCTCGACGATCGGCCGCAGCTCCTTGGCCTTCGGCAGCGTGGTGACGATCTGCTCGTGCTTGATCAGCGCGGCCGCCATGTTGGCGAACATCGCACGCCGGTGCTCGGCGGTGCGGTTGAGCTTCCGATGAACCTTGCCGTGACGCATTGACTTCTTCCTTCTTCAATTCTGCCGCGGTGGTTCAGCGACAAGTTTTGCAGGTGGGCATCCTGCGTTCGCCCGGTAGAATCATGGCCGGGACAGCCCGGCCATGATGATGGAATCGGATCAGTAGTGATCCTCGAAGCGCTTGGCGAGCTCGTCGATGTTCTCCGGCGGCCAGCCCGGCACTTCCATGCCGAGGTGCAGACCCATCTGGGCCAGCACTTCCTTGATCTCGTTCAGCGACTTGCGGCCGAAGTTCGGGGTGCGGAGCATTTCCGCTTCCGACTTCTGCACGAGGTCGCCGATGTAGACGATGTTGTCGTTCTTCAGGCAGTTTGCCGAACGCACCGACAGCTCGAGTTCGTCGACCTTCTTGAGGAACGCCGGGTTGAACGCGAGATCGGGGATGATCTCCTGCGTGACTTCCTTGCGCGGCTCTTCAAAGTTGACGAACACGTTGAGCTGATCCTGCAGGATGCGCGCGGCGTAGGCCACCGCGTCCTCCGGCGTGATCGCGCCGTTGGTCTCGATCGTCATGGTCAGCTTGTCGTAGTCGAGGATCTGGCCCTCACGGGTGTTCTCGACCTTGTAGGAGACCTTGCGGACCGGCGAGAACAGGCTGTCGACCGGGATCAGGCCGATCGGAGCATCCTCGGGACGGTTGCGCTCGGCGGCGACATAGCCCTTGCCGGTCGTGACCGTGAACTCCATGCGGATCTCGGCGCCGTCGTCCAGCGTGCAGAGCTGCAGGTCGGGGTTGAGCACCGTGACATCGCCGACGGTCTGGATGTCGCCGGCGGTGACGGCGCCCGGGCCCTGCTTCTTCACGACCATGCGCTTCGGGCCTTCGCCCTGCATCTTGATCGAGATGTCCTTGATGTTGAGGACGATGTCGGTGACGTCTTCACGGACACCGGCGATCGAGGAGAACTCGTGCAGCACGCCGTCGATATGCACCGACTGCACCGCCGCGCCCTGCAGCGAGGACAACAGGATGCGGCGCAGCGCGTTGCCGAGCGTCTGGCCGAAGCCACGCTCGAGCGGTTCGGCGACCACGGTGGCGAACCGGCTCGCGTCCGAGCCGGGCGTCACCTGCAGCTTGTTCGGTCGAATGAGTTCTTGCCAATTTTTCTGGATCGTCACTGTTTCACCCATTTGCCGGTCATAGGGCCAAATCGAATGGCCGAACCCGGCGTTGGAGATCGCGGATCAGTCCGCGCGGTCAATTCCAAAAACCATCGCAGGGCGGCCAGAGGCCGCCCGCGACTTACAGATCAAACGCGCCGACGCTTGCGCGGACGGCAGCCATTGTGCGGGATGGTGGTCACGTCGCGGATCGAGGTGACGGTGAAGCCCGCAGCCTGCAGCGCGCGGAGCGCCGACTCACGGCCCGAACCCGGGCCGGCCACTTCAACCTCCAGCGTGCGCATGCCGTGTTCCTGCGCCTTCTTGGAGACGTCTTCGGCCGCGACCTGCGCGGCATAGGGGGTCGACTTGCGCGAGCCCTTGAAGCCCATGGTGCCGGCCGACGACCAGGCGATGGTGTTGCCCTGCGCGTCGGTGATGGTGATGGTCGTGTTGTTGAACGACGAATTCACGTGCGCGATGCCGGAGGCGATGTTCTTGCGTTCGCGGCGGCGTACGCGGGTGGCTTCCTTGCCCATTTCAAACCTTTCCTGTGATCTCGACGCCGCCGTAGTGCCAGCGGCTACACCTCAAAACGCAAATGGCGAGTAGCGAATTTCCATTCGCTACTCCCCACCTGCAATTCGCAAAACTTACTTCTTCTTGCCGGCGATCGCCTTGGCCGGCCCCTTGCGCGTGCGCGCATTGGTGTGGGTGCGCTGGCCGCGCACCGGCAGACCGCGGCGATGACGCAGGCCGCGGTAGCAGCCGAGGTCCATCAGCCGCTTGATGTTGATGCCGACCTCACGACGGAGGTCGCCCTCGACCAGATAGTCGCGGTCGATCACTTCGCGGATCTGCAGGACTTCCTGGTCGGTCAGCTGGTTGACGCGACGGTCCACCGGGATCTTGACCTTCTCCATGATGTCGGCCGCGTTCTTCTGGCCGATGCCATGGATGTACTGAAGCGCGATCAGGACGCGCTTGTTGGTAGGAATGTTCACGCCGGCAATACGGGCCACGGACTTCTCTCCTGTCGCCGATCCATCACGGATTCGGGCTTCTCAAGTTCTTGCTCTCTCGGGCTTGTGTCCACAAACGCGAACACGACGCCCTCCCCTCATGTCCTTCGGGGCCCGGCATCGTCATAAAACTATCCAACTTGGATGCGGGGCTTATTAAAGGATTCATGTCGGTTTCGTCAACCGCTCCTAGCGTTTAGCTCGCTTTTTCGTGAGCTTTTTTGCCGCCTTTTTGGCGGTCTTTGCTCCGTTGCGGGCTTTCGCGGCGCGGGCGGCCGTCTTTACCGCCTTCTTCGCGGCTTTCTTCACGGTTTTCTTGGCCGCCTTGGCCTTGGAGGGCGCCTTGGCAACCTTCCGGGCCGATTTGGCGGCCTTTTTGGCTGATTTAGCTACCTTCTTGGCCGGCTTCTTACTGGCCTTCATGGCCGCCTTGGCGGCCTTCTTGGCTGACTTGGGGGCGTGATCCTCGTGTTCCTTCGGTTCCAGCGCGCCGAGCGCGGTCAGGATCCGGTTGATCTCGCGGGTGACGTGCTCGATGGTCATCATGCCATCGACCGTCAGCAGCTTCCGCCGCTCCGAATAATAGTGAATCAGCGGCTCCGTCAGCGAACGGTACTGCGCCAGGCGCTTGGTCAGCACTTCCGGCGTGTCGTCGAGGCGGACTTCCTCGCCGCGCGCGCGGGTTTCCTCGGCACGCTTCTCAACGCGGGCGAGCAGCGCGCTCTCGTTGACGCGGAGCTCAACCACCGCGTCGAGCTTGAGGTGCTTTTTCCGGAGCAGATCGTCGAGCGCCTCGGCCTGCGGCACGGTGCGCGGGAAGCCGTCGAGAATGAAGCCCTTCTTGGCATCGGGCTCCTCGATTCGGTCGGCGATGATTCCCACCACCACCTCGTCGGGAACCAGGCCGCCATTGGCCATGATCTCCTTGGCCTGCAAGCCGATCGGCGTGCCCGCGGCGACCGCAGAGCGCAGCATCTCACCGGTCGAGAGCTGGACGATGCCGTGCTTGTGCACCAGCCGCTGCGCCTGGGTTCCCTTGCCCGAGCCCGGCGGCCCCAAAAGGATCAATCTCATATCTGTTTCGCCCCCCGGCTAGGTGGGCGACGTCCGCACACCTGTGTTTTGAGTTCGAAGCCGAGCCGCGATCAGCGGCGGCGGCCCCCCCTGAGCTTCGACTTCCTGATCAGCCCTTCATACTGATGAGCGAGCAGATAGCCCTGCACCTGCGACACCGTATCCATCGTCACGCTGACGACGATCAACAGCGACGTGCCGCCAAAGTAGAACGGGACCGATGCGTAGGAAATCAGAATTTCAGGAATCAGGCAGACGATCGCGAGATAGAGCGCGCCGAGCACCGTGATGCGCGACAGCACATAGTCGATATACTCGGCGGTGCGCTCGCCCGGCCGGATGCCCGGGATGAAGCCGCCATGCTTCTTCAGATTGTCCGCGGTCTCGGTCGGATTGAACACGATCGCAGTGTAGAAGAACGCGAAGAACACGATCAGCGCGAGATACATGAACAGGAACAGCGGCCGGCCGTGGCTGAGCTGGGTCGTGATCCACTGGAACCATTCCGGCCCCTTGCCGGCGTTGAAGTTCGCGACCGTGGTCGGCAGCAACAGCAGCGACGAGGCGAAGATCGGCGGAATCACGCCCGAGGTGTTGAGCTTGAGCGGCAGATGCGAAGACTGGCCCTCGAACATCTTGTTGCCGACCTGGCGCTTCGGATACTGGATCAAAAGCCGGCGCTGCGCGCGCTCCATGAAGACGATGAAGGCGATCACGGCGACCGCCATCACGATGACGATCAGGATCAGGCCGGTCGACATCGCACCCTGGCGGCCGAGTTCCAGCATGTTGGCGAGCGCCGACGGCAATTCGGCGACGATGCCGGCCAGGATGATCAGCGAAATACCGTTGCCGATGCCGCGCGAGGTGATCTGCTCGCCGAGCCACATCAGGAACATGGTGCCGCCGGTCAGCGTGATCGCGGTCGAGATCCGGAAGAACATGCCGGGGTCGCTGACGACATTGCCGGCGCCTTCGAGGCCGATCGCGATGCCGTAGGACTGGAACAGCGCCAGGATCACCGTCAGATAGCGGGTGTACTGGTTCAGCGTCTTGCGGCCCGCCTCGCCTTCCTTCTTGAGCGCCTCGAGCTGCGGCGACACGGTGGTCAGGAGCTGCACGATGATCGATGCCGAGATGTACGGCATGATGTTGAGCGCGAAGATCGCCATGCGGTGGATGCCGCCGCCGGCGAACATGTTGAACATGCCGAGGATGCCGCCGGACTGGCTGCGGAACACCTGCTCCCAGATGTTCGGATCGATGCCGGGCAGCGGGATGTAGGTGCCGAGCCGATAAACAAGCAGCGCACCTAGGGTGAACCAGATGCGCTTCTTCAGCTCGTCGGCTTTCGCCAGCTGTCCGAAATTGAGGTTGGCGGCAAGTTGTTCGGCTGCTGAGACCATGTTTCGGCTTTCTCCCGGAGCCCCATTCGCCGGCGCCCCCAAAGAGATCAACTCCCTGGGCGCCGGCAGACACCGGACATTATCTGGTGCTCGGCCTCGATAAGTCCATCATTCGATCTGCGGATTGCCCGCGCGTCGCGGGCAATGACGCAGATGTTACGCCGCCTCGCCTTCTTCCTTGGCGGGGGCCAGGATCTTGACCGAGCCGCCGGCCTTCTCGACAGCGGCAATGGCCGACTTGGAAGCGCCGTGCACCTCGATGGTCAGCTTGGTCTTGATCTCGCCGCGGCCGAGCAGCCGCAGGCCGTCCTTGGCGCGGCGCAGCACGCCGGCCTTGACCAGCGATTCGACGTTCACCGTCGCGCTCGCATCGACCAGCTTGTTGTCGATCGCTTCCTGCAGACGGTCGAGATTGATCTCGGCGAAGTCGAGCCGGAAGATGTTGTTGAAGCCGCGCTTCGGCAGACGGCGATGCATCGGCATCTGGCCGCCTTCGAAACCCTTGATGCGGACGCCCGAACGCGCGGTCTGGCCCTTGCCGCCGCGGCCCGAGGTCTTGCCCTTGCCGGAACCGATGCCACGGCCGACACGCATGCGCTTCTTGCGCGAGCCGGCGTTGTCGGCGATATCGCTGAGCTTCATCGCCCTTCTCCTTATCTCTGCTTACTCGCCGACGACGCGGACGAGATGCTGAACCTTGCTGATCATGCCGCGAACTTCAGGGGTATCCTGCAGCTCGGCAATCCGGCCGATCTTGTTGAGCTTGAGGCCGATCAGCGTCGAACGCTGCGAGTGATGGCGGCGGATTGCGCTGCCGATCTGCTCGACCTTGATGGTCTTGCTGGCCTTGGCCATGACAGTAACTCCGAATAGCGCTTCGAGAAGCGCGTTGTTATTCCGCCACCACTTCGGCGTCGCCGCCGACGCGGCGCGACTGCAGGGTGGAGACCTTGATGTTGCGGCGCGCAGCCACCGAACGCGGCGAATCCTGATGCTTCAGCGCATCGAACGTCGCGCGAACCATGTTGTAGGGATTCGACGAGCCGATCGACTTCGCCACCACGTCCTGGACACCGAGCGTCTCGAACACCGCGCGCATCGGGCCGCCGGCGATGATGCCGGTACCGGCCGGAGCGGCACGCAGGTAGACGCGGCCGGCGCCGTGACGGCCGGCGATGTCGTGATGCAGCGTGCGGCCTTCGCGAAGCGCGACGCGCGTCAGGTTGCGCTTCGCCGATTCGGTCGCCTTGCGGATCGCTTCCGGAACTTCGCGCGCCTTGCCGTGGCCGAACCCGGCCCGGCCCTTCTGGTCGCCGATCACGACCAGCGCCGCAAAGCCGAAGCGCTTGCCGCCCTTGACGACCTTCGCCACGCGATTGATGTGGACGAGCTTGTCGACGAACTCGCTATCGCGCTCCTCGCGCTCCCTGCTCCGTTCGCGTCCGCCGCGTTCGCGTTCACCTGCCATGGTGTTTTCCAATCTCTAGGAGGCCTTGCGCCTCTTTCCTCGTAATCGTTCGTAAAGTTTAGAAGCTCAATCCGCCTTCGCGCGCCGCATCCGCGAGCGCCTTGACGCGCCCGTGATAGATGTAGGCGCCGCGATCGAACACGACTTCCTTGACGCCCTTCTGCGCCGCGCGCTCGGCGAGCAGCTTGCCGACCGCCTTGGCCGCATCGATATCGGCGCCGGTCTTGCCGGCGTCGCGCATGGTCTTCTCCAGCGACGAGGCGGAAGCGAGCGTCTCGCCCTTCTGGTCGTCGATGACCTGGGCGTAGATGTGCTTGGACGAGCGGAACACCGACAGCCGCGGACGGCCGCCTGCCGAGCGGCGAAGCGCAAGGCGCACGCGCTGCTTGCGCCGGGCATTCGTAACCTTGAGTGACATGACCGGCTCCGTTACTTCTTCTTGCCTTCCTTGCGGAAGATGAATTCGTTGGCGTACTTCACGCCCTTGCCCTTGTAGGGCTCCGGCGGACGGTAGGCGCGGATCTCGGCGGCGACCTGGCCGACGCGCTGCGGATCGTTGCCGGTGATCGTGATCTCGGTCGGCTTCGGCACCGCGATGGTGATGCCTTCCGGGATCGCGTACACCACGTCGTGGCTGTAGCCGAGCGCGAGCTGCAGGTTCTTGCCCTGCATCGCGGCACGGTAGCCGACGCCGGTGATCTCGAGCTTCTTCTCGAAGCCTTTGGTGACGCCCTCGACGAGGTTGGCGACCTGCGCGCGCGCGGTGCCGTACATCGCCTGCGCGCGGTTGGTCTTGACCCGCGGAGCAACCTTGACCTGGCCGTTCTCGAACTTCACCTCGACGTCGTCATGCACGACGAACTGAAGCTGGCCCTTCGGCCCCTTCACCTTGACGGTCTGACCTTCGACGGTCGCCGTCACACCCGACGGGATCGCCACCGGCCTTTTGCCGATACGTGACATCGTAAAATCCTTCCTCAGAACACCGTGAAGAGAACTTCGCCGCCCACGTTGGCGTCGCGCGCCTGGTGGTCAGCCATGATTCCCTTCGGCGTCGACAACACCGAAATGCCGAGACCGTTGTTCACGCGCGGCAGGTTCTTCACCGAGGCGTAAACGCGGCGGCCCGGCTTCGACACCCGCTCGATCTCGCGGATGACGGGCTCGCCGTCGAAATACTTCAGCTCGATCTCGAGCTCGCTGCGGCCCGAGGCATGCTCGACGCTGGCGTAGCCGCGGATGTACCCCTCGGACTTCAGCACCTCGAGCACGTTGGCGCGCATCTTCGAGCCGGGGCTCGAGACCTTGGACTTGGAGCGCATCTGCGCGTTGCGGATGCGGGTGATGAGATCGCTGATCGGATCGTGCGTAGACATTGTTCCGACCCTCCTTACCAGCTCGACTTCACGAGGCCGGGAACCAGGCCCTTGGAGCCGAGTTCACGCAGCGCGATGCGCGAGAGCTTGTTCTTGCGATAGTTCGAGCGAGGACGCCCGGTCAGCTCGCAACGGTTGCGGATGCGCGTCGGCGACGAGTTGCGCGGCATCTCGGCGAGCTTCAGCGTCGCCGCGAAGCGCTCTTCCATCGGCTTGGTCTTGTCGGCGATGATCGCCTTCAGCTTCTCGCGGCGCGGGCCGGCGTTCTTCGCCATCCGCTTGCGCCGGTTGTTCTTCTCGACTGAACTCTTCTTTGCCATGCTTGGCTCCTGGGTATCCGCGTTTGAGTGGCTTTGGCTCAGCTACTCACTGCCGGAACGGGAAATTGAAAGCGGTCAACAAGGCGCGCGCCTCGTCGTCGGTCTTGGCGGTGGTGCAGACCGTGATGTCCATGCCACGCGCTTCCGAGACCTTGTCGAAGTCGATCTCGGGGAAAATGATGTGCTCCTTGATGCCGAGCGAATAGTTGCCGCGGCCGTCGAAGCTCTTCGGGTTCAGGCCGCGGAAGTCGCGGACGCGGGGCAGCGCCACGTTCACCAGGCGGTCGATGAACTCGTACATATGGGTCTTGCGCAGCGTGACCTTGCAGCCGATCGGCTGGTTCTCACGCAGCTTGAAGGTCGCGATCGCGATCCGCGAATAGGTCACGATCGCCTTCTGGCCGGCGATCTGGGTCAGCTCGGCGGCGGCGGTCTCGGCCTTCTTGCGGTCGTTGACGGAGTCGCCCACGCCCATGTTGAGCACGACCTTATCGAGGCGCGGCACCTGCATCACGTTGGCATAACCGAACTTCTCGGTCATCATGCCGCGGATCTTCTTGTCGTACTCCGCGCGCAGACGCGGCGTGTAAGCTGTATCAGCCATCGATCTCTGCTCCCGAGCTCTTGGCAACACGAACCTTCTTGCCATCGGCCTGAATCTTGAACCCGATGCGGGTCGGCTTTCCGTCCTTGCCGACATACGCAATGTTCGAAAGGTCGATCGGCATCTCCTTGGAGATGATGCCGCCTTCCTGGGTCTGGGTCTGCTTCTGGTGACGCTTCACCATGTTGATGCCGCGAACGAGAGCCTTGTTCTCGTCCGGACGCACCTCGAACACCTCGCCGGTGCGACCCTTGTCGCGGCCGGTGAGCACCATCACCTTGTCGCCCTTGCGGATCTTGGCAGCCATCACAGCACCTCCGGCGCAAGCGAAATGATCTTCATGTGGTTCTTGGCGCGCAGCTCGCGCGGCACCGGCCCGAAGATACGGGTGCCGACCGGCTCGGACTGATTGTTGATCAGCACGGCGGCGTTGCGGTCGAAACGGATGACCGAACCGTCGGCGCGGCGGATGTCCTTGCGGACCCGGACCACGACGGCCTTCATCACGTCGCCCTTCTTCACCTTGCCACGCGGAATGGCTTCCTTGATCGACACAACGATAACGTCGCCCACGGTGGCATAGCGGCGCTTGGAACCTCCAAGAACCTTGATGCACATGACACGGCGTGCGCCTGAATTATCGGCCACGTCGAGGTTGGTCTGCATCTGAATCATTGATGCACCTCGTCCTCTTTCTGCGCTTTAGCGCGCTCAAAATTTCCCTGAATTTCCCCGGCCAGGCCGAAGTAATCAGGCCGTTTTCTTGTGTTCGCCCCGGACCACGGTCCAGCGCTTCAGCTTCGAGATCGGCTTCGATTCCTCGATCCAGACCATGTCGCCCGGCTTGAACTGGTTGTTCTCGTCGTGCGCGTGGTAGTTCTTGGAACGGCGGATCGTCTTCTTGTAGATCGGGTGGGTGAAGCGGCGATCGACGCGCACCACGATGGTCTTGGCTTGCTTGTCGCTGACGACCACGCCCTGCAGAGTACGTTTCGGCATAGCTGGCCCCTTACTTCTTCTTCGCGCGCTGCTGGGCAGCGATGGTCTTGATACGAGCGATATCGCGGCGGGCTTCCCGCATCCGCGACGTGTTCTCCAGCTGCCCGGTGGCGCGCTGGAAACGCAGGTTGAAGCGCTCCTTCTTCAGGTTCAGGATCGCGTCTTCCCGCTGGTCGTCGCTCATCGCGCGAATGTCTTCAACTTTCATCTCGGCCATGGCGATTACTCCGCAATGCGCGCAACGAAGCGCGTCTTGATCGGCAGCTTGGCAGCCGCGAGCGACAGCGCTTCCTTCGCGGTCTGCACCGGCACGCCGTCGATCTCGAACATCACGCGGCCCGGCTTGATCCGGACAACCCACAATTCCGGAGCACCCTTGCCGGAGCCCATGCGGACTTCGGCGGGCTTCTTCGACACCGGCACGTCCGGGAACACGCGGATCCAGACGCGGCCGGCGCGCTTCATGTGACGGGTCAGCGCGCGGCGGGCGGCTTCGATCTGACGGGCGGTGACGCGCTCAGGCTCCATCGCCTTCAGGCCGAACTGGCCAAACGCCAACGTCGCGCCAGAGGTCGCAACGCCGTGGATACGGCCCTTATGCGCCTTCCGGAACTTCGTTTTCTTAGGTTGCATCATGGCTTTAAGCCCTCAAATTCCTGCTTTGCCTCAAGCGGCGTCGCGGCGCGAACGCGGCGTGTTGTCGCCCTCGGCCATCTTCTTGTCCTGGGCCATCGGATCGTGCTCGAGGATCTCGCCCTTGAAGATCCAGACCTTGACGCCGCAGGTGCCGAAGGTCGTGAACGCGGTGGCAACGCCGTAGTCGACGTCGGCGCGCAGCGTGTGCAGCGGCACGCGACCTTCGCGGTACCACTCCATGCGCGCGATTTCTGCGCCGCCGAGACGGCCCGAGCAGTTGATGCGGATACCGCCGGCACCGAGACGCATCGCCGACTGCACGGCGCGCTTCATGGCGCGGCGGAACGCGACGCGGCGCTCGAGCTGCTGGGCGATCGATTCAGCGACCAGGGTCGCGTCGAGCTCCGGCTTGCGGATTTCGACGATGTTGATCACGACGTCCGACGAGGTGATGTCGGCAACCTTCTTGCGCAGCTTGTCGATGTCGGCGCCCTTCTTGCCGATCACGACACCCGGACGGGCCGAGTGGATCGTCACGCGGCACTTCTTGTGCGGACGCTCGATCACGATGCGGGCCACGGCCGCCTGCTTGAGCTCCTTGTGCAGGATCTCGCGGATCTTGACGTCCTCGTGCAGCAGCTTGCCGTATTCCTGCTTGCCGGCGAACCAACGGGAGTCCCAGGTCCGGTTGATGCCGAGACGCAGCCCGATTGGATTGATCTTTTGACCCATCGTCTTCTCCTGCGCCCTTCTTAAGCGCTTGCCTCGGCCTCGACCTGACGAACCACGATGGTCAGGTGCGAGAACGGTTTGAACACACGGCCCGAACGGCCACGGCCGCGCGGAGCAAAACGCTTCATCACGATGCCGTTGCCGACATGCGCCTCGGCAACGACGAGATCGTCGACATCGAGGTCATGGTTGTTCTCGGCGTTGGCGATCGCCGATTCCAGGCACTTCTTGACGTCGACTGCGATCCGCTTGCGCGAGAACTGCAGGTCGGCGAGCGCAGCGGACGCCTTGCGGCCGCGGATCAGCTGCGCCACCAGGTTCAGCTTCTGCGGGCTGACACGCAGCATGCGGGCGACGGCCTTGGCCTCATTGTCCGCGAGGCTACGTTCGCGCTTTGGTTTGCTCATCGGTTAATCCTCAAGCCTTCTTGGCTTTCTTGTCGCCCGAATGGCCGTGGAAGGTCCGGGTCGGCGAGAACTCGCCGAACTTGTGACCCACCATTTCCTCGTTGATTGCCACCGGCACGTGCTTGTGGCCGTTGTAGACGCCGAACGTCAGGCCGACGAACTGCGGCAGGATGGTCGAGCGGCGGCTCCAGATCTTGATGACGTCGTGACGGCCGGACGAGCGCGCGGCATCTGCCTTCTTGAGCAGAGAACCCTCGACGAACGGGCCTTTCCAGACTGAACGAACCATGTCCGGCGTTCCTTACTTCTTCCGCTTGTGGCGGCTGAGGAGAATGAATTTGTTGGTCGACTTGTTGGTGCGGGTCTTCTTGCCCTTGGTCGGCTTGCCCCACGGAGTGACCGGGTGGCGACCGCCCGAGGTACGACCTTCACCACCGCCGTGCGGGTGATCGATCGGGTTCATGACGACGCCGCGGTTGTGCGGACGCCAGCCGAGCCAGCGGGTACGACCGGCCTTGCCGATCGAGATGTTCATGTGATCCGGGTTCGAGACCGCGCCGATCGTGCCGCGGCAACGGCCGTGCACCAGACGCTGCTCGCCCGAGTTCAGGCGGACGATCACGTAGTCCTGGTCGCGGCCGACGATCTGGGCGTAGGTGCCGGCGGAGCGCGCCAGCTGACCGCCCTTGCCGATCTTCAGCTCGATGTTGTGCACGATCGTGCCGACCGGCATGTTGCCGAGCGGCATGACGTTGCCCGGCTTGACGTCGACATAGTTGCCGGCGAGGACGGTGTCGCCCGCCGCCAAGCGCTGCGGCGCCAGGATGTAGGCCAGCTCACCGTCCTGATACTTGATCAGCGCGATGAAGGCGGTGCGGTTCGGATCATACTCGAGCCGCTCCACGACCGCCGGCATGTCCACCTTGTCACGGCGGAAGTCGACAGTGCGGTAGGCCTTCTTGTGGCCGCCGCCGCGGAAACGCACGGTGATGCGACCAGTGTTGTTGCGACCGCCATTGCCGAGCTTGCCCTCGGTCAGGGTCTTCACCGGCTTGCCCTTGTAGAGCGCCGAACGATCGACCATGACCAGCTGGCGCTGGCCCGGCGTCGTGGGATTGTAGGTTTTCAATGCCATCGTCGTTGCGCCTTATAGTCCGGTAGTCACGTCGATGCGGTGGCCCTCTTCCAGGGTCACGATCGCGCGCTTGGTGTCCGACTGCGAGCCGAGATTGCCGCGGAACACCTTGGTCTTGCCCTTGCGAACGAGCGTGTTGACGCTCTTCACCTTGACGTCGAACAGCTTCTCGACCGCTTCCTTGATCTGCGGCTTGGTGGCCTTGCCGGCGACCTTGAACAGCACCTTGTTGTGCTCGGAGGCGAGCGTCGCCTTTTCCGTCACGACGGGAGAGATGATGACGTCGTAGTGGCGCGGATCGATGTTCTTCATTTGAAGCGCGCCTCCAGCGCATCAACCGCAGCCTTGGTCAGCACCAGCTTCTGGCGGCGGAGAATGTCGTAGACGTTGATGCCCTGGATCGGCAGCACGTCGATGTTCGGAATGTTGCGGGCCGCGGTCGCGAAACCGGCGTTGAGCTCGGCGCCGTCGATGATCAGCGCATTGGTGAGCCCGAGGCCGGAGAAGTGACCGAGCAGCGCCTTGGTCTTGGCGGCCTCGAGCTGCGCATTGTCGATCACGATCAGCCCGCCGTCCTTGGCCTTGGCCGACAGCGCATGCTTCAGCGCGAGCGCGCGCACCTTCTTCGGCAGGTCGGTCGCGTGCGAGCGAACAACCGGACCGAACGCACGGCCACCGCCGCGGAACTGCGGCACGCGAGCCGAGCCGTGACGGGCGCCGCCGGTGCCCTTCTGCTTGTACATCTTCTTGCCGGTGCGCCAGATCTCGGCGCGGCCCTTGGCCTTGTGGGTACCGGCCTGACGCTTGTTCAGCTGCCACTGCACGCAGCGCTGGATGATGTCGGCACGCGGCTCGAGACCGAAGATCGCGTCCGAGAGCTCGACGGATCCGGCGTCCTTGCCTTCAAGGGTCGTGACTTTCAATTCCATCTCACACGCCCTCCTTCTCGGCCACAGCCTCGGCAGCTTCGCCGCCTGCAACCTTGAACTTGCCGGGCTTCGGGGCTTCCTTCGGCAGCGGCTTCTTGACGGCGTCGCGCACCGAGATCCAGCCGCCCTTGGAGCCGGGAACGGCGCCTTCGACGAGGATCAGGCCGCGCTCGACGTCAGTCGAAACCACGCGCAGATTGAGCGTGGTGATGCGGTCGACGCCCATGTGACCGGGCATCTTCTTGTTCTTGAAGGTCTTGCCGGGGTCCTGACGGCCACCGGTCGAACCGATCGAACGGTGCGAGATCGACACACCGTGGGTGGCGCGCAGACCGCCGAAATTCCAGCGCTTCATGCCGCCGGCGAAGCCCTTACCGATCGAGGTGCCGGTCACGTCGACGAACTGGCCGACCACGAAATGGTCCGCCTGGATTTCCGCGCCGACCGGGATCAGCGCGTCCTCGGACACGCGGAACTCGGCGACCTTGCGCTTCGGTTCGACCTTGGCGACCGCGAACTGGCCGCGTTCGGCCTTGGGCATGTACACGGTCTTGCGGGCGCCCGAGCCAAGCTGAAGAGCGACATAGCCGTTCTTCTCGGTCGTGCGGTGGCCCAGCACCTGGCAGTTGCCCAACTTCAGCACGGTCACAGGGATATGCTCGCCGGTCTCCGTAAAGACCCGCGTCATCCCGACCTTTTGTGCGATCACTCCGGAGCGCATCGGCGTGCTTCCTGTCTTTCTGTCCGCAAGCGGCGGACGTAAAAATCCAAAACCTTAGAGCTTGATCTCGACGTCGACACCGGCGGCCAGGTCGAGCTTCATCAGCGCATCGACGGTCTGCGGGGTCGGGTCGACAATGTCGAGAAGGCGCTTATGGGTGCGCATCTCGAATTGCTCGCGGCTCTTCTTGTCAACGTGCGGCGAACGGTTGACGGTGAACTTCTCGATGCGGGTCGGCAGCGGAATCGGTCCGCGAACCTGCGCACCGGTGCGCTTCGCCGTGTTCACGATCTCGCGGGTCGACGTATCGAGGATTCGATGGTCGAACGCCTTGAGACGGATGCGAATATTTTGGCCGTTCATTGCCGTATTCTTTCTTTAGTGAGTGGCGAGTAGCGAATAGCGAATGGAGTGACCCACTCGCTACTCGCCATTCCCTATTCGCGTAGTTACTCGATGATCGCGGCGACGACGCCGGCGCCGACGGTGCGGCCACCTTCGCGGATCGCGAAGCGCAGCTTCTCTTCCATCGCGATCGGCACGATCAGGTGCACCTCCATCGCGATGTTGTCGCCCGGCATCACCATCTCGGTGCCTTCCGGCAGGTGCACGACACCGGTCACGTCGGTGGTGCGGAAGTAGAACTGCGGACGGTAGTTGGTGAAGAACGGGGTGTGGCGACCGCCCTCTTCCTTGGTGAGGATGTAAGCCTCAGCCTTGAACTTGGTGTGCGGCTTGACCGAACCGGGCTTGCACAGCACCTGGCCACGCTCGACTTCCTCGCGCTTGGTGCCGCGGAGCAGCGCACCGATGTTGTCGCCGGCCTGGCCCTGATCGAGCAGCTTGCGGAACATTTCGACGCCGGTGACGATGGTCTTCTGGGTGTCGCGGATACCGACGATTTCGATTTCCTCGCCGACCTTGATCACGCCGCGCTCGACACGGCCGGTGACGACGGTGCCGCGGCCCGAGATCGAGAACACGTCTTCAACCGGCATCAGGAACGGCTGGTCGATCGGACGCTCCGGCTGCGGGATGTATTCGTCGACATTGCGCATCAGCTCGAGGATGGCGTCGTGGCCGAGCTTCTTGTCCTTGTCTTCGAGGGCGGCGAGCGCTGAGCCCTTGATGATCGGGATCTTGTCGCCCGGGAATTCGTACTTCGAGAGCAGCTCGCGGACTTCGAGCTCGACGAGCTCGAGCAACTCCGGATCGTCGACCATGTCGCACTTGTTGAGGAACACGACGAGCGCGGGCACGCCGACCTGGCGGGCGAGCAGGATGTGCTCGCGGGTCTGCGGCATCGGGCCGTCAGCAGCCGACACGACCAGGATCGCGCCGTCCATCTGGGCAGCGCCGGTGATCATGTTCTTCACGTAGTCGGCGTGGCCGGGGCAGTCGACGTGGGCGTAGTGGCGGTTGGTCGTCTCGTACTCGACGTGCGCGGTCGAGATCGTGATGCCGCGGGCCTTCTCTTCCGGCGCCTTGTCGATCTGGTCGTAGGCGGTGAACGTCGCGCCGCCGGTTTCTGCGAGCACCTTGGTGATCGCTGCGGTCAGCGAGGTCTTGCCATGGTCGACGTGACCGATGGTGCCGATGTTGCAGTGGGGCTTGTTACGTTCGAATTTAGCTTTGGCCATTTGACTCTCCGTTCAATCGTTGACTGCCATCAACGACAATCAGGCAAACTTCTTCTGGACTTCAGCCGACACGTTCGCCGGAGCTTCGGCGTAGTGATCGAACTGCATGGTGAAGGTCGCGCGACCCTGGCTCATCGAGCGCAGGTTGTTCACGTAACCGAACATGTTCATGAGCGGCACCATCGCGTTGATGACGTTGGCGTTGCCGCGCATGTCTTGGCCCTGGATCTGGCCACGCCGGGAATTCAGGTCGCCGATGACCGAACCGGTGTAGTCTTCCGGGGTCACCACCTCGACCTTCATGATCGGCTCGAGCAGAACGGACTTGCCCTTCGTCAACGCTTCGCGGAACGCAGCCCGCGACGCGATTTCGAACGCCAGTGCCGACGAGTCGACGTCGTGATACTTGCCGTCGACCAGCTGCACCTTGACGTCCACCACCGGGAAGCCGGCAACGACACCGGAGCCCATCACGCTGTTGAGGCCCTTTTCGACGCCGGGGATGTATTCCTTCGGCACCGCGCCGCCGACGATCTTCGATTCGAACTCATAGCCCTTGCCGGGCTCGTTCGGCTCGACGACGATCGACACTTCGGCGAACTGACCGGTACCGCCGGTCTGCTTCTTGTGCGTGTACTTGACTTCGGCCTTCTTGGTCACGCGCTCGCGGAACGCCACCTGCGGCGCGCCGATGTTGGCGTCGACCTTGTAGGTGCGCTTGAGAATGTCGACCTTGATGTCGAGATGCAGTTCGCCCATGCCCTTGAGAATGGTCTGGCCGGACTCCTGGTCGGTCGACACGCGGAACGACGGATCTTCCGCGGCAAGCTTGGCAAGCGCCACGCCGAGCTTTTCCTGGTCGGCCTTCGACTTCGGCTCGATCGCGATCTCGATCACCGGCTCCGGGAATTCCATCTTCTCGAGGATCACCGGCTTGTCGGGATCGCACAGCGTGTCACCGGTGCGCGCTTCCTTCAGGCCAGCCAGTGCGACGATGTCGCCGGCATAGGCTTCCTTGATGTCTTCGCGGTTGTTCGCATGCATCAGCAGCATGCGGCCGATACGCTCCTTCTTCTCGCGGGTCGAGTTCACCACGCCGGTGCCCGACTGCAGGATGCCAGAATAGATGCGGCAGAAGGTGATGGTGCCGACGAAGGGGTCGTCCATGATCTTGAACGCGAGCAGCGCCAGCGGCTCCTTGTCGTCCGCCTTGCGCACGACTTCGTTGCCCTCATCGTCGGTGCCCTTGATCGCGGGCACGTCGATCGGCGACGGCAGATAGTCGACGACGGCGTCGAGCAGCGGCTGCACGCCCTTGTTCTTGAACGCGGAGCCGCACAGGACGGGATAGAACGCGCCGGTCAGCACGGCCTTGCGGATCAGACGCTTCAGGGTCGCCTCGTCCGGCTCCTTGCCGTCGAGGAAGGCAGCCAAAGCGTCGTCGTCGAGCTCGACGGCGGCTTCCACCATCTTCTCGCGATATTCCTTGGCCTGCTCGACCAGATCTTCCGGAATGTCGACATAGTCGAACTTGGCGCCGAGCGATTCATCGTTCCAGATGACGCCCTTCATCTTCACGAGGTCGACGAGACCCTTGAAGTTGCTCTCGGCACCGATCGGCAGCTGGATCGCGATCGGCTTCGCGCCGAGGCGGTCGACGATGTCGGACAGGCACTTGAAGAAGTCGGCGCCGGTCTTGTCCATCTTGTTGGCGAAGACGATGCGCGGAACCTTGTACTTGTCGCCCTGGCGCCACACGGTCTCGGTCTGCGGCTCGACGCCCTGGTTGGAGTCGAGAACGCAAACGGCGCCGTCGAGCACGCGCAGCGAACGCTCGACCTCGATGGTGAAGTCGACGTGGCCGGGGGTGTCGATGATGTTCAGGCGCTTGCCGTTCCAGAACGCGGTGGTCGCAGCCGAGGTGATCGTGATGCCACGCTCCTGCTCCTGCTCCATCCAGTCCATCGTCGCGGCACCTTCGTGCACTTCGCCGATCTTGTGGCTCTTGCCGGTGTAATAAAGGATGCGCTCGGTGGTCGTGGTCTTGCCGGCGTCGATATGCGCCATGATACCGAAGTTGCGGTAGTCCTCGATGGCATGTTGGCGGGGCATGAGACTGTTCCTTAAATTCCGTTGTTCGCCTTACCAGCGATAGTGCGAGAACGCGCGGTTGGCTTCCGCCATCCGGTGCACGTCTTCACGCTTCTTGACGGCGTTGCCGCGATTGTTCGAGGCGTCGAGCAGCTCAGCCGAGAGACGCTCCGTCATGGTCTTCTCGTTGCGCTCGCGGGCGGCCGAGATCAGCCAGCGGATGCCGAGCGCCTGACGGCGCACCGAACGGACTTCGACCGGAACCTGGTAGGTCGCGCCGCCGACGCGGCGGGAACGAACCTCGATGGTCGGCATCACGTTCTCGAGCGCCTGCTCGAACACGCCGAGCGGGTTCTGCTTGGTCTTGGCCTCAATCATGCCGAGCGCACCGTAGACGATGTTTTCGGCAACCGACTTCTTCCCGGCGTACATCACCGAGTTCATGAACTTCGTAATGATGATGTTCCCGAACTTCGGATCCGGAAGAACTTCACGCTTCTCGGCAGAATGGCGACGCGACATCTGATCGGTTCCCGCTTACTTCGGACGCTTCGCGCCGTACTTCGAACGACGCTGCTTACGGTTCTTGACGCCCTGGGTATCCAGCACGCCGCGGAGGATGTGGTAGCGCACACCGGGCAAGTCCTTGACGCGGCCGCCGCGGATCATGACCACCGAGTGCTCCTGCAGGTTATGGCCCTCGCCCGGGATGTAGCCGATCACCTCGAAGCCGTTGGTCAGGCGCACCTTGGCGACCTTACGAAGCGCCGAGTTCGGCTTCTTCGGGGTCGTGGTGTAGACGCGCGTGCACACGCCGCGCTTCTGCGGCGACTGCTGCAGCGCCGGCACCTTCTTACGCGACTTCTGCACTTCACGCGGATTTGCGATCAGCTGGTTGATCGTCGGCATGTAGCCTTCACCCTTTAGTTCGCGCGAAACCTTGAATCGGTCCGCCAATTCTTCTCGGGAAAAGCCGTCCCGTACGGCCCGCTCGGCACGGGACAAATACCCGCGCAAAGCGAAATCGCGCCAACCACTCATCGCTGAGCGGAAAGCGCTTCGACGCCACAGAGGACCGCGATCCCGAACCGTTCAGCGTTCGCTGTTCGGTCCGCCACCGAGGTCATGCATCCGAAATCACTCTCAAGAGGACGTGCTCAAGAGAACCAATATCGTCCTGGCATTGCCTAGCTATCATCGACAGCGTTTGAGCGGCATTCGTCGAGGTTGGTGCCCGTCCGGCTCCTCAAAAAGGGCCTTCGGGTGTTCCGTTCCGACGCTGGCGTAGCTCACCGCCTGTCGTTAAGTGGGCGCCTTGTATAATCGAGAGATAGTGAAGTCAAGCAAAACGACAAGCAAAGAAACGCCTCTGGCACTTGCGGATTTCGCATTTCGCCGCGGTTCGGGCAAGGCGAAATGTGACGGCCGACCAACCTCCCCGCGCCCTCATCCGAATCTTCGGGCGCGTGCGGAATCATATTATATCCGGGTAAAATACGAATAGAAACAACTCTCCCCAAGTTAGTCTCGAAGGCAAACTTCGAAACTAAGCCTTTATTTGCCATTCGCAGCGCAAAAATCGGGGTCACAGCCACGGAATTCTCATGCGGTACACCGACATCGCGATCATCGGCGGCGGTCTTGCGGGCTCGACCGCAGCCGCCATGCTCGGCCGTGCCGGGATACCGACGGTCCTGATCGACCCCCACCAGGTCTATCCGTTCGATTTCCGGGTCGAAAAGATCGGCGGCGACCTCCAGCTCGAGCGATTCGCCAGGACCGGCCTCGCCGAGTCGGTGCTCCGCTCGGCGACGCTGGACGGCGAGAACTGGATCGCGCGATTCGGCCGGTTGCTTGACCGGCAGCCGAGCCGGCAATACGGCATCATGTACGACGCGCTGATCGCGGCGATTCGGAACGAAATCGCCGGGCCGGCGGAATTCATCTGCGACAAGGTGATCAATGTCGCGACCAGTTCCGAGCGGCAGCGGCTCGTGCTTGCCAATGGCGAGGAGATCTCGGCGCGCCTTGTGGTGCTCGCCAACGGCCTGAACGTCGGGTTGCGCCGGATGCTCGGCATCGAGCGGCTGGTCACGAGCTTCTGCCACTCGATCTCGCTCGGCTTCGATTTCGTCCCTGTCGGCCGCCCCGCCTTCCCGTTCGCGGCCATGACCTATTTCTCGGAGCGGCCGAGCGACCGCATCCCCTACATCACGCTGTTTCCGGTCGGAAACCGGATGCGCGCCAACCTCTTCACCTATCGCAAGGCCGACGATCCCTGGCTGCGGGCGATGCGGCGCAATCCGGTCGAGACGCTGAACGCCGCGCTGCCGCGGCTGCGCCGGCTCACCGGCGAATTCGACATCGCCGGCGATATCAAGATCAGGCCCGCCGACATCTATGTCAGCACCGGCTATCGGCAGGCCGGCATCGTGCTGGTCGGCGATGCCTTCGCCAGCACCTGCCCCGTCACCGGCACCGGGACCGACAAGGTGTTCACCGACGTCGCCCAACTCTGCAACGTCCACATCCCGGCCTGGCTGTCGACCGACGGCATGGGCGAGGAGAAGATCACCGCGTTCTACGACGATCCGGTCAAGACCGCCTGCGACGCCTGGTCGAATGGCAAGGCATTCAGCTTCCGCGAGGTGTCGGTCGGCAACGGGCCCACCTGGCAGGCCCAGCGCTGGGCACGCTTTTTCGGCTATCTCGGCCGCGGCTGGCTGCGCCGGCTGCACAACCCCGCGGCGGCGGCGTCACCGACGCAGCCGGCCAACCACTTCCGGCAGCGTCCGCACGCCGCGGACCGGGCGTAAAGTAGAATCTAGCGCTCGGCCATCGCCCGCGACGCGACGCGGGCCTTACGCCTCCTCATCCTCGTCTTCGTCCTCATCTTCATCATCGTCATCATCCGCGTCGTCGGCGTCCTCGTCGTGAGTCAGATGTCCCTGGTCGTCCCACAGCTTGCGATAGACGCCATTGCGGGCCAGCAGCTCCTCGTGCGAGCCGCGTTCGATCGCCCTGCCGCCGGAGATCACGATGATCTCGTCCATCTCGACCACCGAAGTCAGGCGATGCGTCGACCAGATCATGGTGCGGCCCTCGGCGACCTTGAGCAGCGTGCGATTGATCGCAGCCTCTGTGGTCTGGTCGAGCGCCGAAGTCGCCTCGTCGAGCAGCAGCACGGACGGGTTACGGATGATCGCGCGCGCGATCGCGATGCGCTGGCGCTGGCCGCCCGACAGGGTATCGCCGCGCTCGCCGACCGGCGTGTCGTAGCGCTGCGGCAGGCTCATGATGTAGCGATGGATCTCGGCCTTGCGGGCAGCGTCCTCGACCTCCGCATCGGTCGCGCCTTCCTTGCCGAGCCGGATGTTCTCGCGGATCGACATGTTGAACAGCATGTTCTCCTGGAACACGACCGCCATATTGGCCCGCAGCGACTCGCGCGTCACCCGGCGGATATCGACGCCGTCGACGGCGACGCGGCCCTCGTCCGGCACGTAGAGCCGCAGGATCAGGTTGATCAGCGTGCTCTTGCCCGAGCCGCTGGGACCGACGATCGCAATGCTTTTGCCGGCATTGAGCTTGAGGCTGAGATTGTCGAGCACCGGCGTCTGCGCCCCCTCATACTGGAAGGTGACGCGATCGAAGGAGATGTCGTTGGTGATGCGCGGCAGATCCGGCGCGCCGGGACGGTCGGCGCCGCGGGTCGGCTCGTCGAGCAGTTCCTGGATGTGCCGCACCGCCGCCGCCGACTGGATCGACACCGGGATGAAATGCATCAGATGGGCGATGTTGTACGACACCTCCCAGAACGCGCTCTCGAAGGTCACGAAGGTGCCGACGGTGATTTGCCCCTTGGTGGCGAGATAGGCGCCGATCGCCAGCACCACGAGGTGGAGCAGCAGCACCGCGATGGTGACGGTGCGCTCCACCATGGTCGACAGGAACATGGCTGACGCGGCCTTGGCCCGGACGTCGCGGTTGCGCATCGTGAACCAGCCGAGCGCCCGGCGCTGCAGATTGAACGCCTTCACCACCGCCTGCGCGGCAACGTTCTCCTGCACGGTTCCGAGCAGCGCGGCCTCGTTCTGCTTCTGCTCGTAATTGGCCTGCACCGCCTTCGGCGTCAGGATGCGCGGCCCGATCAGGGTGATCGGAAACACCAGCAAGGCGACCACGGCAAGCTGCCAGTTCAGGAACAGCATCAGGATGATGCCCGCGACCAGTTCGAGGCCCGGCAGCGCCGCGCTATTGGCGAAGGTCTTGACCGAGCCCTCGAACGCCGACAGATCGATCGAGAAGCGCGACAGGATCTCGCCGCGCTTGGTGCGCGCGAAATAGGCCGACGGCAGGTTCTGGACATGGTCGAACAGCCGCGTCCGCACGTCGGCGATGATGCCGGCGGCGAGCCGCGCATCCCAGCGCTCGTACCAGACCGCGATGATCGAGGTGACGATGCCGGCCACCGCGAGCACGCCGAGGATCTTGTAGAGGGCCCCGAAATCTTCCTCGCCGAGGGCGTCGTCGATCAGGAATTTCAGGCTGAGCGGCATGATGACGTTGAACAACGTCTCGACCAGCACGCCGAAGGCGACGCAGGCGAACGGCTTCTTGTAGTTCGCCAGGATCGGCCTGACGAAGCCAAAGATCGTGGAGAGCGCGCCGGCGGCTTCCTTGGCGGTGAAGACGACGAGGTCCTCGTCATCATCGTCGTCATCGAGCTCGAACTCGTCGTCCGCGTCGTCTTCCTCTTCATCGTCAGCCGGCGCCGCGGCCGGCTTTGTGGAGGCGGCCGCCGCGGGCGGACCGGACGCGGGCTTCTTCTTCAGCTCGGGATCGTCGGCCGCCGCTCTCGTCGGATCGTCTGATGCAGGAGGTCTTGGCGCCATGAAACCAACCGATGCTCCACGGCCGGCATGACCGCAAATCGAAAACGCAGCTGATGACACTGCGGCCGTAATCCTATGCGATCACGACGAATTCGGCAAAGCGTTTGGAACGGCCGACGCGTCGCCGCACGCTCGCGCGGTTTCGCGGAGCAAAGCATTGCCGCCGTTTGACAGCTGGTTGACACGAGGCCGGTCGGCTGGCGGCAAGAGCTTCCGATCGGTCCCGCTAGTCGTCGAGGTCGGCTTCGACCTTGTCGAAGAAGGAATAGCGCAGGCTGTCGGAGTCTGCGTACCACTGCCCCGGCCCCTTGTTGGCGGCCAGCGTCAATGTCCACAGCGCATCGGTGCAGTCGCGTCGGTGCATCGACAGGTCGAAGCCGTTGCCGAAGAACAATTCCGACCACTCCCACCAGGTGCCGAGCTTCTTCACCCCGCGCAGCAGGTCGTAGCGATCGATCACCGCCGGCGCCATGTCGGAGGTCACCGACGCGAACACGACGCCGGTCTTGACCACGCGGTTGAGCTCGCGCACCCCGCGCACGACCTGCTTCTCGCCGAGATGGCACAGCGAGGTCTCGAACACGAAGTCGAACTCGTTGGCCTTGAACGGCATGTCGGCGATCGAGCCGAGCTTGTTGTACTTCTTGAGCGCCTTCGGCGTCTTGCCGTGGATGTAGCGGTTGTTCTCGATGCCCCAGGCATCGATGCCACGTTCGCGCAGCGCGCCGACCAGTTCGCCGCTGGCGGAGCCGGCGATCAGCAGCTTGTAGCCCTTCGCCCTGCCCCAGACCGTCTTGATCAGGTCCGTCAGATAGGCCGGGTCGGTGAAGTTGCGCCAGACCTCGCTGTAGGGCCCGGCGCCGCGATAATTGTCGAAATAGCTGCGATCGATCTTGTCGGACAGCGCGCCCTCGTCCTGCGCGCGGGCGCGGCGCAGCCGCATCATCTCGGTGAGGATGATGTCGGTCGCGGCATCGGAGGAATCGAGCAGTCCGTTCAGCGTCGAATCGAACAGATAGTCGCCGACCACCACGATGCCGGGGTGCTCCTTCGGCTCAGGCCGGTGGTTGGTCATGACGTCGCGCACCGGCAGGCCCCCCGGCAGCGCGTTGACCGACGACAGCCAGCGATGGATCTTGCCCTCCAGGAAATGCTCGCGCGTATCGCCGAGCGAGGCCGGCAGCGACTTCAACGCGGCGTCGATCAGCTCCTGGTCGCTGAGATTGGCGAAGGCCAGCGCATCCGAGCCCGCGATCAGCCAGTTCAGCACGCCGTGCTTGCCGACATCGTGGCGCGCGCCCTCATTGTAGACACAGCAGCCGCCGAAAGCTTCCGACATGAACCAGGCGCCCGGGATCTTCTCGCCCCAGAACGGCTCGTCGAACAGGACCGAGACCCGCAGATAATGCGCGGGCCGGTCGAAATAGGCGACGTGCTTGACCATCGACTTGCGCAGCTGCTCGCCGTCCCAGCGCATGGTCGCGAGCCAGGAGTGCGGCAGGCAGACCAGCACGAGATCGAAGTCGCGCGCCTCCGGCCCCTTGCCGTTCATCATGTTGAGCTGGTAGCGGCCACCGGCGGTCTTGCCGACCTTGAGCACACGATGGTTGAGCTGGATGTCGGCGCTGACTTCCGAGCGCAGACAATCGATCAGCTGCTCGTTGCCGTTCTGGATCGAATACAGGCCGATATAGCCGTCGACGTCCATCACGTAGTTCTTCAGCGCATTGAGGCCGTTGGTGTTGTGGCTCTCGGTCGCGATGTCGGAACGCGCCATCACCTTGAAGAAGCGCTTGGCGGTCGCGTCCTCGACCTCCTCGTCGAGGACCTGCTCGGCGGTCTTGTAGGCCCACGGGTGTTCGTTGTCGTGGGCGCCGACGCCCTCGTAATATTCGATCGGCGACACCAGGTCGCTGCAGCGCTTGCGGAACGCCTCGATCGCGGCCGCGGTCTTCGCCCCGTATTTGCGGCGCATGCCGGGAACGTCGGCGAGCAGTTCGCCGTCGAGCTGCACCTGCTCGGCATCCATCGGGATCGTCTGCAGTCCGAAATGCTGGATCAGTTCGCGCAGCGGATCCGGCCCCGTCATCGAGTAATCATAGATTTCGGCGACGCCGGCCTCATACATCGCAGGCGCAGTGTCGAATTTGCGCGTGACGATCTTGCCGCCGAGGCGGTTCGACGCCTCGAAGATGGTAACGCGGCAGAGGTCGCCGAGTTTGCGCTTCAAATACCAGGCGCTCATCAGCCCCCCGGGGCCGCCGCCTACGATAGCCAAGTCGAGCATATGGATTCCGTCGTCTCCGGCGCGAGCCAAACAGCCGGTCTAAGTCACCCTAGCAAAGGCACTTTTTTGCCTGAAGGAAAGATGAACAAACTGCGTCCCTGCACCGCAGCAAGCAAAGAAAGCAGCAAAAAGGCCGGCTAAACGCCGGCCTTCTCGCCATACCCGTAGTCTTGCGGATGCCTATTCCGCGGGCGGCAGCGCCAGCGGCTCCGCTTCCGGAGCCGTCGGCACGATCGCCGCCTGCTGCTTCTCGCGCTCGTCGAGGATCAGCTTGTCGCGCTTGACCGCGACTTCGCGGATCCGCGCCATCGAGGCGCCGGTGCCGGCCGGGATCAGGCGGCCGACAATGACGTTCTCCTTGAGGCCCTCGAGCGGGTCCACCTTGCCGTTGACGGCAGCTTCGGTGAGCACGCGCGTGGTCTCCTGGAACGACGCCGCCGAGAAGAAGGAGCGGGTCTGCAGGCTCGCCTTGGTGATGCCGAGCAGAACCGGCGTACCCGTGGCGGGCTTCTTGCCCTCCTCCTTGGCCTTGGTATTGAGCGCGTCGAACTCGATCTTGTCGACCTGCTCGCCCGAGATCATGTCGGTGTCGCCCTGATCGGTGACCTCGACCTTCTGCAGCATCTGACGGACAATCACCTCGATGTGCTTGTCGTTGATGAGCACGCCCTGCAACCGGTAGACCTCCTGGATTTCGTTGACCAGATAGGCAGCGAGTTCCTCGATGCCCTTGATCGCCAGGATGTCGTGCGGCGCCGGATTGCCTTCGACGATGAAATCGCCCTTTTCGACGATGTCGCCGTCCTGCAAGTGGATGTGCTTGCCCTTCGGGATCAGGTACTCGCGCGGCTCCTCGGTCTTGTCCATCGGCTCGATCGAGATGCGGCGCTTGTTCTTGTAGTCGCGGCCGAAGCGGATCGTTCCCGCGGTCTCCGCGATGATCGCCGCATCCTTCGGCTTGCGAGCCTCGAACAGTTCCGCCACCCGCGGCAGACCGCCGGTGATGTCACGCGTCTTGGCGCTCTCGGTCGAGATACGCGCCAGGATGTCGCCGGGCATCACCTTCGCGCCGACGTCGACCGACAGAATGCCATCGACCGACAGCATGTAGCGGGCATCGCCGCCACGCGCGAGCTTCAGCACCTTGCCGTCCTTGCCCTTGACCACGATGGCCGGACGCAGGTCCGAACCGCCGCGCGTCGTGCGCCAGTCGATGACCACGCGCTTGGCGATACCGGTCGATTCGTCGAGCGTTTCCGAGATCGACTGGCCTTCGACCAGATCCTCGAACCCGATCGTGCCCTCGACTTCGGTGAGGACCGGGCGGGTATAGGGGTCCCACTCGGCGATGCGCTGGCCGCGCTTGACCATGTCGCCTTCGTCGACATGCATCTTCGAACCGTATTGAATACGGTGGGTTGCACGCTCGGTGCCGTCGGCATCGACGATCGCAACGACCATGTTGCGCACCATCGCGATCAGGCTGCCTTCGCTGTTGCGGGCAATCGCCTTGTTCTTGATCACGATCTTGCCGTCGAAGTTCGATTCCACGAACGACTGCTCGTTGAGCTGCGCGGCGCCGCCGATGTGGAACGTGCGCATCGTCAGCTGCGTGCCGGGCTCACCGATCGACTGCGCCGCGATGACGCCGACGGCCTCACCGTGGTTGACCGGGGTGCCGCGGGCCAGGTCGCGGCCGTAGCACTTGGCGCAGATGCCGTTGATCAGCTCGCAGGTCAGCGCCGAGCGGATCTTCACTTCCTGGATGCCGGCCTGCTGGATCGCGTCGACATGGCTCTCCTCCATCAAGGTGTCACGCTTGATGATCACCTCGTTGGTGGCGGGATCGCGCACGTCATCGCAGGCCACGCGGCCCAGGATGCGGGAGCCGAGCGAGGCGACGACCGTGCCGGCGTCGACGATGGCGCGCATCTTGATGCCGAGCGTGGTGCCGCAGTCGGTCTGCGTGATGATGCAGTCCTGCGCGACGTCGACCAGACGGCGGGTCAGGTAGCCCGAGTTCGCGGTCTTCAACGCGGTGTCCGCGAGGCCCTTGCGGGCGCCGTGGGTCGAGTTGAAGTACTCGAGCACCGACAGACCTTCCTTGAAGTTGGAAATGATCGGCGTCTCGATGATCTCGCCCGACGGCTTGGCCATCAGGCCGCGCATGCCGGCGAGCTGGCGCATCTGGGCCGGCGAACCACGCGCACCGGAGTGCGCCATCATGTAGATCGAGTTGATGTCGGCATCCGCGCCCGCCGCCGTCTTCTTGGTGGACGAGATCTCCTTCATCATCGCCTTGGCGACTTCTTCACCGGCCTTCGACCAGGCGTCGACGACCTTGTTGTACTTCTCGCCATGGGTGATCAGGCCGTCATTGTACTGCTGCTCGAAATCCTTCGCCAGCGTACGGGTCTGATCGACGATCTTCCACTTCGACGCCGGCACGACCATGTCGTCCTTGCCGAACGAGATGCCCGCCTTGAAGGCGTTGTAGAAGCCGAGCGCCATGATGCGGTCGCAGAAGATCACCGTCTCCTTCTGACCGCAGTGCCGGTAGACCTGGTCGATCACGCCGGAGATCTCGCGCTTGGTCATCAGCTTGTTGATGATGTCGTACGAGATCTTCGGGTTCTTCGGCAGCAGGTTGCCGAGCATGACGCGGCCCGCGGTGGTTTCGATCCAGCGCTTGGACTGCTTGCCTTCCTCGTCGAGGCCTTCCCACCGGTACTTGATCTTGGTGTGGAGGTGGATGACCTTCGAATGCAGGGCGTGCTCGAGCTCGGCCATGTCGCCGAAGATCTTGCCCTCGCCGGGCAGGCCTTCGCGCATGATCGAGACGTAGTAGAGGCCGAGCACGATGTCCTGCGACGGCACGATGATCGGCTGGCCGTTCGCCGGATGCAGGATGTTGTTGGTCGACATCATCAGGACGCGCGCTTCCAGCTGCGCTTCGAGCGACAGCGGAACGTGCACGGCCATCTGGTCGCCGTCGAAGTCGGCGTTGAAGGCGGCGCAGACCAGCGGATGCAGCTGGATCGCCTTGCCTTCGATCAGCACCGGCTCGAATGCCTGGATGCCCAGGCGATGCAGCGTCGGCGCGCGGTTGAGCAGCACCGGATGCTCGCGGATCACCTCGTCGAGGATATCCCAAACCTCCGGACGCTCCTTCTCGACCAGCTTCTTGGCCTGCTTCACCGTGGTGGACAGGCCCTTGGCGTCGAGCCGCGAGTAGATGAACGGCTTGAACAGCTCGAGCGCCATCTTCTTCGGCAGGCCGCACTGATGCAGGCGCAGCTCGGGACCGACCACGATCACCGAACGGCCCGAATAGTCGACGCGCTTGCCGAGCAGGTTCTGGCGGAACCGGCCCTGCTTGCCCTTCAGCATGTCGGCGAGCGACTTCAGCGGACGCTTGTTGGCGCCGGTGATGACGCGGCCGCGGCGGCCGTTGTCGAACAGTGCGTCGACGGCCTCCTGCAGCATGCGCTTTTCGTTGCGGATGATGATGTCGGGCGCACGCAGCTCCATCAGCCGCTTCAGGCGGTTGTTGCGGTTGATGACGCGGCGGTACAGGTCGTTGAGGTCGGAGGTCGCGAACCGGCCGCCGTCGAGCGGCACCAGCGGACGCAGGTCCGGCGGAATCACCGGCACGACCGTCATGATCATCCATTCCGGCTTGTTGCCGGAAACGCGGAAAGCCTCGACGATCTTCAGACGCTTGGCGAGCTTCTTGTGCTTGATGTCGGAGTCGGTCTCCGCCATGTCGGCACGCAGCGTCGCCTCGAGCTTCTCGAGCTCGAGCCCCTTCAGCAGCTCGCGGATCGCCTCCGCGCCGATCATGGCGGTGAAGGAATCCTGGCCGTACTCGTCCTGCGCCTTCAGGTACTCGTCTTCCGACAGCAGCTGACGGTCCTTCAGCGCGGTGAGACCCGGCTCGAGCACGACGTAGTATTCAAAGTACAGGATCCGTTCGAGATCCTTCAGCGTCATGTCGAGCAGGAGGCCGATGCGCGAGGGCAGCGACTTCAGGAACCAGATGTGGGCGACCGGCGCCGCCAGCTCGATATGGCCCATGCGCTCGCGCCGGACGCGCGACAGCGTCACCTCGACCGAGCACTTCTCGCAGATGATGCCCTTGTACTTCATCCGCTTGTACTTGCCGCACAAGCACTCGTAGTCCTTGATCGGCCCGAAGATGCGCGCGCAGAACAGGCCGTCACGCTCCGGCTTGAAGGTGCGGTAGTTGATGGTCTCCGGCTTCTTGATCTCGCCGTAGGACCAGGACAGAATCTTCTCCGGAGACGCGATCGAAATCCGGATCTGGTCGAAGACCTGGGCCGGGGTCGTCGGATTGAAAAGATTCATAATCTCTTGATTCATGGTCTTCTCCTCGCGTGCCGATCGTCACCGGCAGCAAATTCGAAACTTCTATTCAGCCCGCGCCCCCACCCAACGTCCGAGCGGAGTGCGGAGGCCCGGCGCGTCTCGCGCCGGGCATGATCACAGCGTTACTCGGCCGCTTCCGACGTCGGCGCCGGTCCCACCTTGGAATTGTGCAGGTCGACGTTGAGGCCGAGCGAGCGCATTTCCTTGACCAGCACGTTGAACGATTCCGGAATACCGGCCTCGAAGGTGTCGTCGCCGCGCACGATCGCCTCGTACACCTTGGTACGGCCAGCGACGTCGTCCGACTTCACGGTCAGCATCTCCTGCAGCGTGTAGGCGGCGCCGTAAGCTTCCAGCGCCCAGACCTCCATTTCGCCGAAGCGCTGGCCGCCGAACTGCGCCTTGCCGCCCAGCGGCTGCTGGGTGACGAGCGAGTACGGACCGATCGAACGCGCGTGGATCTTGTCGTCCACGAGGTGGTGCAGCTTGAGCATGTAGATGTAGCCCATCGTCACCTTGCGATCGAACGCATCGCCGGTGCGGCCGTCATAGACGGTCGACTGGCCGGAGGCGTCGAAGCCCGCGAGCTTCAGCATCTCCTCGATGTCGGCCTCCTTGGCGCCGTCGAACACCGGCGTTGCGATCGGCACGCCGTGGCTCAGATTGCGGCCGAGCTCGACCAGCTCGTTCTCGTTCAGCGACTTGATGGTTTCATCCTCGCCATAGATCTTCTTCAGGGTCTCGCGCAGCGGCTTGAGATCCTGCTTCTGATAGTAGGCGTCGATGGTCTGGCCGATGCGCTTGCCGAGGCCGGCGCAGGCCCAACCGAGATGGGTCTCAAGGATCTGACCGACGTTCATGCGCGACGGCACGCCGAGCGGATTGAGCACGATGTCGGCATGCGTTCCGTCCTCGAGGAACGGCATGTCCTCGATCGGCACGATCTTCGACACCACACCCTTGTTGCCGTGACGGCCGGCCATCTTGTCGCCGGGCTGGATCTTGCGCTTCACCGCGACGAAGACCTTGACCATCTTCATCACGCCGGGCGGCAGCTCGTCGCCACGCTGCAGCTTCTCGACCTTGTCGAGGAAGCGCTGCTCGAGGCCCTTCTTCGACTCGTCGTACTGCTTCCGCATGGCCTCGATCTCGGCCATCAGCTTGTCGTTCGGCGAGGCGAACAGCCACCACTGCGACTTCGGATACTCGTCGAGCACCGCGCGGGTGATCTTGGTATCCTTCTTGAAGCCCTTCGGGCCGGCGATGCCCTGGCGGTTCTCCAGCAGCTCGGCGAGGCGGTTGTAGACGTTGCGGTCCAGGATCGCCTGCTCGTCGTCGCGGTCCTTGGCGAGACGCTCGATCTCCTCGCGCTCGATCGCCAGCGCACGCTCGTCCTTGTCGACGCCGTGGCGGTTGAACACGCGGACTTCCACGATGGTGCCCTGCACGCCCGGAGGCACGCGCAGCGAGGTGTCGCGGACGTCGGAGGCCTTCTCGCCGAAGATGGCGCGAAGCAGCTTCTCTTCCGGCGTCATCGGGCTCTCGCCCTTCGGCGTGATCTTGCCGACCAGGATGTCGCCGGCGCGGACTTCCGCACCGATGTAGACGATACCGGCTTCGTCGAGGTTCTTCAGCGCTTCTTCCGAGACGTTCGGAATGTCGCGGGTGATTTCCTCAGGACCGAGCTTGGTGTCGCGGGCCATCACCTCGAACTCCTCGATGTGAATCGAGGTGAAGACGTCGTCCTTCACGATCCGCTCGGAGAGCAGGATCGAGTCTTCGAAGTTGTAGCCGTTCCACGGCATGAACGCGACCAGCACGTTGCGGCCGAGCGCGAGCTCGCCGAGATCGGTCGACGGACCGTCGGCGATGATGTCGCCCTTCTTGACGATGTCGCCGACCTTCACCAGCGGACGCTGGTTGATGCAGGTCGACTGGTTGGAGCGCTGGTACTTCATCAGCCGGTAGATATCGACGCCCGACTTGGTCGGATCGAGATCCTCGGTGGCGCGGATCACGACGCGGGTGGCGTCGATCTGGTCGATCACGCCCGAGCGGCGCGCGGCAATCGCCGCGCCCGAGTCACGGGCGACCACGCCTTCCATGCCGGTGCCGACGAACGGCGCCTCGGCGCGAACCAGCGGCACCGCCTGGCGCTGCATGTTCGAGCCCATCAGCGCGCGGTTGGCGTCGTCGTTCTCGAGGAACGGGATCAGCGCCGCGGCGACCGAAACCAGCTGCTTCGGCGACACGTCCATGTAGTCGACCTTGTCCGGCGTCACCGGCAGCACTTCGCCGGCGTGACGGCAGACTACGAGGTCGTCGGTGAAGCGGCCCTTGGCATCGAGCGGCACGTTGGCCTGCGCGACGCGGTAGCGGCCCTCTTCCATCGCCGACAGATAGATCACCTCGTCGGTGACCCGGCCGTCCTTGATCTTGCGATAGGGCGTCTCGACGAAGCCGTACTTGTTGACGCGCGCGAACGTCGCCAGCGAGTTGATCAGGCCGATGTTCGGACCTTCCGGCGTCTCGATCGGGCAGATGCGGCCGTAATGCGTCGGATGCACGTCGCGGACTTCGAAGCCGGCGCGCTCGCGGGTCAGACCGCCCGGGCCAAGCGCCGACAGACGCCGCTTGTGGGTGATCTCCGACAGCGGGTTGGTCTGGTCCATGAACTGCGACAGCTGCGAGGAGCCGAAGAACTCGCGCACCGCGGCGGCCGCGGGCTTGGCGTTGATCAGGTCCTGCGGCATCACGGTGTCGATATCGACGCTCGACATGCGCTCCTTGATCGCGCGCTCCATGCGGAGCAGGCCGATCCGGTACTGGTTTTCCATGAGCTCGCCGACCGAGCGCACCCGGCGGTTGCCGAGGTGGTCGATGTCGTCGATCTCGCCCTTGCCGTCGCGCAGGTCGACCAGCGTCTTGATGACGGCCAGGATGTCTTCCTTGCGCAGCGTGCGATGGGTATCAGGCGCATCGAGCTCGAGGCGCATGTTCATCTTGACGCGGCCGACCGCGGAGAGGTCGTAGCGCTCGGCGTCGAAGAACAGCGACTGGAACATCGCCTGCGCCGAATCCAGCGTCGGCGGCTCGCCCGGACGCATCACGCGGTAGATGTCGAACAGAGCGTCCTCACGCGTCATGTTCTTGTCGGCAGACAGCGTGTTGCGGATATAGGCGCCGACATTGACGTGGTCGATGTCGAGCAGCGGCAGGTCCTTGTAGCCCTGCTCGTTCAGCACCTTGAGCGACTTCTCGGTGATCTCCTCGCCGGCTTCGGCGTAGATCTCGCCGGTCTTCGGGTTGACGAGATCCTCGGCGAGATAGTTGCCGACGAGCTCCTCGTCCGACATGCGCAGCGCCTTCAGGCCCTTCTCCTGAAGCTGGCGCGCCTGGCGCACGGTCAGCTTCTTGCCGGCCTCGAGCACCACCTTGCCGGTGTCGGCGTCGATCAGGTCGTTGACGGTCGAATAGCCGCGGAAGCGGTTGGCATCGAACGGCACGCGCCATCCGTCCTTGGTCCGCTTGTAGGTGATCTTCTTGTAGAAGGTCGACAGGATCTGCTCGCCGTCGAGACCTAGCGCGTACATCAGCGAGGTCACGGGCAGCTTGCGGCGGCGGTCGATGCGCGCGAACACGATGTCCTTGGCGTCGAACTCGATGTCGAGCCAGGAACCGCGATACGGAATCACGCGCGCGGCAAACAGCAGCTTGCCGGACGAATGGGTCTTGCCCTTGTCGTGGTCGAAGAACACGCCCGGCGAACGGTGCATCTGCGAGACGATGACGCGCTCGGTGCCGTTGACGACGAAGGTGCCGTTCATCGTCATGAGCGGGATATCGCCCATGTAGACGTCCTGCTCCTTGATGTCCTTCACCGACTTGGCGCCGGTTTCCTCGTCGATATCGAACACGATGAGACGCAGCGTCACCTTGAGCGGCGCAGCGAAGGTCATGCCGCGCTGGCGGCACTCGTCGACGTCATATTTCGGCTGTTCGAACTCGTAGCGGACGAATTCGAGCATCGAGGTGCCGGAGAAATCCGAGATCGGAAACACCGAGCGGAACACCGCCTGCAGGCCCTCGTCGAGCCGACCGCCGGTCGGCTCGTCGACCATCAGGAACTGGTCATAGGACGCCTTCTGAACCTCGATGAGGTTCGGCATCTCGGCGACTTCCTTGATGTGACCGAAAAACTTGCGTACGCGTTTGCGACCGGTGAATGTCTGCTGCGCCATCGTGGCCTCTCATTTTCGTCGCCTTTGTGGGGCGAACCTTCCGGGAGCGACTGCCATCGGCCCCGGGTTGAATTTCGAATCGTCTCGAAGGAACGAAGCGTAAAGTCAGGAATTAAATCCCCGTCCCGGCCCCGACCACCTCCAAAACGCAAAACAACGCGCGGGGCGCATCACTGCACCCGCTCGTCCAAACGCTCCGCTTTACGGACTGAAAAAGCCCGAAATCTGACTGTCTCCCAACGGCTTCCGCCGAGGACCCTGCCGTCCCCGCCGCCTACCGTGTTTTTCCGCTGCCAACCCGATATGGGATGGCAATAAAGGAGATTCGAGGGTTAAGTCCACGGATCCCCACACTTTTTTGTGTCCGGCACGCCACGCGACAACCTGTCGCACGCCGTTTGCATGGCCCGGGAGCGCCCTGCGGCGCTCCCGGATCGCGCATTACTTGAGCTCGACCTTGGCGCCAGCCTTCTCGAGCTGGGCCTTGATCTTGTCGGCTTCTTCCTTGTTGACGCCTTCCTTGACGGGCTTCGGAGCGCCTTCGACGAGGTCCTTGGCTTCCTTCAGGCCCAGGCCGGTGATGGCGCGGACTTCCTTGATGACTTCGATCTTCTTGTCGCCGGCCCCAGCCAGCACGACGGTGAAGTCGGTCTTCTCTTCAGCCGGAGCAGCGGCACCGCCACCACCAGCAGCCGGGCCGGCAACCGCAACGGCGGCAGCGGCGGACACGCCCCATTTTTCTTCGAGGAGCTTGGCGAGTTCGGCCGCTTCGAGCACGGTGAGGCTCGAGAGGTCGTCGACGATTTTCTGCAAGTCAGCCATTGTTCAGTTCCTTAAACGTTTGGTTCGAACCAGGTTTGAGATTAGCGAAGGGTCAGGCCGCTTCGCCCTTTGAGGCATGAGCCTGAATGACGCGTGCGAGCTTGGCCGCGGGCGCGTTGGAGAGCTGAGCAAGCTTGGTCGCCGGCGCCACGAGGAGGCCAACGATCTTGCCGCGCAGTTCGTCGAGCGACGGCAGTGAGGCAAGCGCCTTCACGCTGTCGACATTCAGGACGGTTTTACCCATCGAGCCGCCGAGGATGACGAACTTCTCGTTCGCCTTGGCGAATTCGATGGCAACCTTTGGCGCCGCAACCGGATCGTTCGAAGTGGCGATCACGGTCGGTCCCTTCAGCAGGGAGCCGATGGCAGCGACGTCAGTGCCTTCAAGAGCAATTTTGGCGAGACGGTTCTTCGAGACCTTCACCGACGCGCCCGCCTGCTTCATCTGCATGCGCAGCTTCTGCATCTGGGCCACGGTGAGGCCGGAATAGTGAGCAACGATCGCAACCGACGTGGTCTTGAAGACCTCGTTAAGTTGTTCGACCGACTCTTTTTTTGCCGCTCGTTCCACAGCAAGCTCTTTCCGGTTGGCGGCCTTTCCGCGAAGGCAGGACCGCCGGGTTGCACCCATCGTCCCGCCCTAAACCTGATCCTTGGGGCGCAAGACCCTTCGGACATGCCGGGCAAGACGACATCTAGAAGCCTGCCCTCCCAGAGCCTTGCGGCCATGGGCTGTCGAGGTTCGAACCAAACCAGCCTCCCGGCCGCGAACTGATCGCGACGTGGAGTGCAAAATCCGGTCTTCACCCGTCTATGCAGGCCATGCGATTAAGCCGTTGAAAACACCAGGTTCTCGCGGGCGCCTGCAGTCTTGGACAGGATCGAGGCACTTCAGCACGCTGAAGGCCCCTGCTCTCATTCCTCTGAAGGCGACGGGTCTCCTTCCTTTCGAGCATCCTTGCGGGCATGCGGAAAGGAATGATCTCCTATCATCTCAGGTTTTCGGATTGCGAGCACGGACATGCCAGCAAGTGCCAGCACGCCCGGAAGGGGCTATGTAGCCGGTCCTGCCCTGCTTGCCAAGAGCAAATTTCAGACCAGTTCGGCGACCTGCTGGCCCAGCGAAAAATTTCTTCCCGGACGGCGTCACGCTCCAATGCCGTCGCTCGTCTGGGCGCTGGAGGCTCGCATGAAACGATGGATTGCAGGAATTCTCGCCCTCTTCAACCTCGCCAATGGGCTGGTGATGCTGTCGGCCGGTTCCCTCTGGTGGTCGCTGGTGCCCGGCGCCGCCGATACCGGTCCGTTCAACCCTCATTTGGTCCAGGACGTCGGCATTGCCTTCATCGTGGCCGGGCTCGGCTTGGCGGCGCGAGCCTTGTGGCCGGCCTGGTGGCCGGCAGCGGTCGCGGGCGCCGCGTTCCTGGCCGGCCACGGCCTGCTGCATCTCGTGATGATCGCCGGCGGCCACGACCGCCATGCCGCATCCGATCTGGTGGCGGTCGTCCTGCCCGCGGCGCTCGCCCTCTATTCCGCCCTGCCAAATCAAGGAGAACGACATGCGTAGCTTCATCGCGCGCCGCATGCTGCGCGCCTATTCCAGGCGCTACGGCTACGACACCACCTATCTCGAGATCATGCTGAAGGAATCGCCCGCCGCGTTCTTCAAATTCGCCGGCGCGATGAAGGCCGCCGCCTACCGCGCGGTCGCGCCGGTTGAGGCCTTCTACGCCGCCAAGCTCACCGGCGCGCTGGCGGAAGATTGCGGTCCCTGCGCGCAACTGGTCGTCGACATGGCGATCGAGGCAGGAGTGGCGGAGCGGCAGGTCACCGCCGTGCTCCGGCGCGATGTTGCCGCCATGACCGCGGACACCGCGCTCGGCTTCCACTTCGCCGACGCGATCGTGCAACGCTCGGCCGACGATGACGCCTGCCGCGACGCGGTTCGCGCGCGCTGGGGCGAAAAAGGCGTGATCGACCTCGCCATGGCCCTACAAATCGGCCGCATCTTCCCCATGATGAAGCTGGCGCTGGGATATGCCAGGGAGTGTCGCCGCGTGACCGTGGCCGGCCATCAGATCGATGTCATCAAGCAGGCCGCCTGAGCGCGACCCGCTGGCGCCGTATCGGGCGCGGCTGACCGGGCTTGCCTATCGCATGCTCGGCAGCCGCGGCGATGCCGACGATGTGGTCCAGGACGCCTGGCTGCGCTTCGCCGCGGCGGACGACGTCCGCAATCCCGAGGCGTTCCTCGTCACCGTGGTGACCCGGCTTTGCCTCGACCGGCTGAAGAGCGCCCGCGCCCAGCGCGAAGTCTATGTCGGCGCCTGGTTGCCCGAGCCGGTGTTCGACGAGACGCTGTCGGCCGAGGCGGCGACCGAACTCGCCGACGATCTCTCCTTCGCGCTGATGCTGGCGCTCGACGCCCTGACGCCGCTCGAGCGCGCCGCGTTCCTGCTGCACGACGTGTTCGACCGGCCATTCGCGGAAGTTGCCCGCACCCTCGAGCGCAGCGAGGCGGCCTGCCGGCAGCTCGCCGCGCGCGCCCGCCGATCGGTCCGCGACAACCGCCCTGTTCCCGTCGAGCCACCCGAAGGCCACGCACGGCTGCTGACGGCATTCTGCAAGGCCGCGGCCAGCGGCGACGTCTCCGCCCTCGCCAACCTGCTGCGCGCGGATGCCATCGCGATCACCGACGGCGGCGGCCGCAAGCTGGCGGCGCTGAAGCCGATCAAGGGGGCAGAGAAGATCGTCCGCTTCATCATCGGTATCGCCGGCAAGAACGCCGGCAGCGAGGTTCGCGTCGAACCGATGCTGGTCAATGGCAGCGCGGGCGCGCTGATCTTCCTCGATGGCGAAGTCGACCACACGCTGAGCATGGCGATCGACGGCGAGACTGGCCGGATTGCGGCGATCTACATCGTCCGCAACCCGGACAAGCTGTGCCACGCGCCGCGCCGGAGCTGAAGCTCCGGTCAGGACGCCGTCGCCACCGGATAGGCGAGCGGCTTGCCGGCAAAGAACGCGTCGAGATTGGCCAGCACGCAATCCTGCATGGCGACGTGCGATTCCAGCGTGTGGCCGCCGAGATGCGGCGACAGCACCACGTTCGGCAACGCGGTCAGCGCATCGGGCGCATGTGGCTCCCTCGCGAAGACGTCGAGGCCGGCTCCGGCGATCACGCCGTCGGTCAACGCTGCGACCAGCGCCTTCTCGTCGATGACCGAGCCGCGCGCGATGTTGACGACGAACCCGTCGCTGCCGAGCCGGCGCAGGATGTCGGCATTGACCGCATGCTCGGTCTCGGCGCCGGCGCGGACGGCCACCAGCAGCACGCTGCACCAATCGGCGAGCGCCTCCAGCGTCGGAAAGTATTGATAGGGCACCTCGTGCTTCGAGCGGCTGAAATAGCCGACCTCGGTCTCGAAGGCGGCGACGCGGGCGGCGATCTTGCGGCCGATCTCGCCCATGCCGTAGACGCCGACCTTGCGGCCGCGCATGCCGGCCTGCGGCCGCATCATCGGCGAGGGCTTTGCACCGGCCCAGTCGCCGCCCCGCACGTAATCGTCAGCCACCAGCAGCCGCCGCACCGACGCCAGCATCAAGGTGACCGCGGTGTCGGCGACGGAGGCCGCATTGGCCCCCGGGCTGTGGCCGACCGCGATGCCGCGTCTGGCGGCAGCGGCGAGATCGACGCCGTCATAGCCGGTGCCGTAGCAGACGATCGCGCCGAGCTTCGGCAGCATGTCCATGGCCTCCGTGCCGAGCGCCGTGCCGCCCGCGGTGATCATGGCGCTGATATCGGCGAGCTTGGCCGCCGGGAACGCTTCGTCCAATCGCTTGCCCGCCGCGTTCAGCAGCTCATAGCGCTCGCCGAAGCGGATCAGCTGGGCCTTGGGAAAGCGTGAATAAACCAGGACCTTATCGGGCATTGTTGTTCTTTCTTGCGAGAGGCTTCAGATCTTGTCTTGGCGCGTTTTCTTCACGCGAACCGGTAGCCACTTCGCTTGAAAACGCTTTGGCAAAAACAAAGGGCGGAACCGGTTGCCCGGTCCCGCCCCTCTTTATCTCGTCACGGCCAAGGATCTCAGCCGAGGATCGTGCCCGGCTCGACCTTCACGCCCGGGCCCATGGTGGAGGAAACCGCCACGCGCTGGATGTAGGTGCCCTTGGAGCCCGCCGGCTTCGCCTTGGAGACGGCGTCTGCAAGCGCCTTGACGTTCTCGACCAGCTTGTCCTCGGAGAACGAGGCCTTGCCGATGCCGGCCTGCACGATGCCGGCCTTCTCGACGCGGAACTCGACCGAGCCGCCCTTGGCACCCTTCACGGCGTTGGTGACGTCCATGGTCACGGTGCCGATCTTCGGGTTCGGCATCATGCCGCGCGGACCGAGCACCTTACCGAGGCGGCCGACCAGGGGCATCATGTCGGGCGTGGCGATACAACGATCGAAATCGATCGCGCCGCCCTGCACCTTCTCGACCAGGTCTTCGGCACCGACGACGTCGGCACCGGCGGCCTTGGCTTCCTCAGCCTTGGCGCCGCGCGCGAACACGCCGACGCGAAGCGTACGGCCGGTTCCGTTCGGCAGGTTGACGACGCCGCGGACCATCTGGTCGGCATGGCGCGGGTCGACGCCGAGATTGATCGCGATCTCGATCGTCTCGTCGAACTTCGACTTGGCGCGCTCCTTGACCATCTTGATGGCATCCGCGAGCGGATAGAGCTTCTCGCGATCGACGCCCTCGCGGGCCTTCTTCAAACGCTTTCCGATTGACATGGCCCGTTACCCCGCAACTTCCAGACCCATCGAACGGGCAGAGCCCTCGACCATCTTCATGGCCGATTCGATGGTGTCGCAATTCAAGTCCTTCATCTTCTTCTCGGCGATCTCGCGCACCTGCGCCTTGGTCACCTTGCCGGCCTTGTCACGGCCCGGCGCCTTCGATCCGGACTGGATCTTGGCGGCCTGCTTGAGGAAGTAGGACATCGGAGGGGTCTTCATCTCGAAGGTGAAGGACCGGTCCGCATAGATGGTGATGATCACCGGGATCGGGGTGTTCTTCTCTTCCTTCTGGGTCTGCGCGTTGAACGCCTTGCAGAACTCCATGATGTTCAGACCGCGCTGACCAAGCGCGGGACCGATCGGGGGCGAAGGATTCGCCGCACCGGCCGGGACCTGAAGCTTCAGGTATCCGGTCACCTTCTTTGCCATTTATCACTCCTGTTGTGCCGGACGGGCCGGCGGTTTCAGGTTCCGTGGTTCGGTTGAAGGGGCTGGCGACCGCCTCCTCCCTCCCACGGCCTCTCTACTTGACGCGAGGCATATACCCCGCGCCGTCCGGTCAGACCACCTTTTCGACCTGACCGAATTCCAGTTCCACGGGCGTCGCGCGGCCGAAGATCGACACCGCGACCTTCACGCGCGAGCGCGCCTCGTCGATTTCTTCCACCACGCCGGAGAACGAAGCGAACGGGCCGTCGGCCACGCGCACGTTCTCGCCGATTTCGAACGACACCGACGCCTTCGGGCGCTCCACGCCCTCCTGCACCTGGTGCAGGATCCGCATCGCCTCGGCCTCCGAGATCGGCATCGGCTTGTTTTCCGCGCCGAGGAAGCCGGTCACCTTCGGGGTGTTCTTGATCAGATGGAACGCCTCGTCGGTCAGCTTCATCTTCACCAGCACATAGCCCGGGAAGAACTTGCGCTCGGCATCGATCTTGCGGCCGCGCCGCACCTCGGTGACCTTTTCGGTCGGCACGAGAATCTGCTCGAACAGCTCTTCCAGTCCGCGCTGCTTGGCCTGCTCGCGGATGGATTCCTGAACCTTCTTCTCGAAGTTCGAATAGGCGTGAACGATGTACCAGCGCTTGTCCATCAATTGAGTTCCCATGCTCATCAGTGGATGCCCAGTATCAGGGTAATCAGATAACGAATGATCTGATCTGCGGCGAAGAAGAAGACCGAGGCCAGCGCCACCATCACGAACACCATGATGGTGGTGATGGTCGTCTCGCGGCGCGTCGGCCAGGTGACCTTGGCGGTCTCCGAGCGCACTTCCTGCAGGAATTTGAACGGGCTGAAAGCCATCGTGAGATCCGCGTCCGTCTCCGGACGATTGCAACGTTTCAAGGAATCCGAACAGCCGACCTTGCGGACCCAGCCCTCGTTTGGAAGGTTGAGCCGATAAACGAGCTCGAATGTTCGGGGAATTAGGCCGCGCCGGATATCCGCCATCAAAGCGGGCCGGCTGCGAGTGCCGGGTATCTACTGCGAGACCGGCCAAACGTCAAGGTCGACGGGGTCCGACCCGGCGCCCGCCCGGTTCGGGCAGATCGGGCATTGGTCTCTCCAAATCAAGGGCTTAGCCGGCGCCCTGCAATCCCCTGGCGTCCTGGCGCGATCAGCGTCGTCCGTCTCGCCTCCTCTAGGCCAGGCCGGGTTTTGGCGGCAGCAGCATCGATACGAGCAGTCCACTCGGCTCCCGCAGCCTCAACGCGATGCTGCCGCCATGGCGCTTGGCGATATCCTGCGCGATCGATAGCCCCAGCCCGAAGCCCCCCTCCTGCCGGGCGCTGTCGGCCTTGAAGAAGGGCTCGAATACCTTGTCGTGCAGCGCCGGCGGAATGCCCGGACCGTCGTCGGCCACCTCGATCTCGATGTGGCCGGCCTCCATGGGGCGAAGCGTCACCGCGACCTTGCTGCCGTGCTTGACCGCATTCTCCACGATATTGGTGACGGCGCGCGACAGCGCGCGGGGCCGGCAGGCATAAGGCAGACGCGCCGGCCCGACATAGGATACCGCGTGGCCCATGTCGGCGAAGTCCGAACAGATGGTCTGCAGGAAGCTCGGCAGGTCGATGAATGACGCCGCCTCCGAGCGAGCATCCTCGCGCAGATACTCCAGGGTCTCGTTGATCATGCGCGTCATCTTGGCGATATCGCCCAGCATCGCAGGGCGCAGGGTGTCGTCGCCGACGCGCTCGGTACGCAGCCTGAGCCGGGTCAGCGGCGTCCGCAGGTCATGACTGATGGCGGCGAGCATGCGGGTGCGGTCGTCGAGCAGCGCTGCGATACGCGTGCGCATGTCGTTCAGCGCGTCGGCGACCTGGGCGATTTCGAGCGGACCGCGCCGGCGCAACACCTCGGGAGCCCGCGGCGAGCGGCCGAACGAGGTCGCGGCACGCGCGACATCGGCCAGCGGCGCAATCACCCAACGCACCGCATAGACCGACAGCAGCAGCATCGAGATCAGCACGATGATCCCGCCTCCTGCCACCGGGCGGAGCAAAAAGGACCAGAAGCCGCCGTTGACCGCAACGTCGGCCATCAACGCGTGGCCGTCGTCGAGCTTCACGAGCACCTGTGACGACGAGCCCGCCGGATGGCGCAGTTCTTCCAGCAACTCAATTCCGGACTCGGCCGCCAGCTGCCGAAACGCTCTTATGGAAAACGGCCGCGTCTCACCGACCGTCCGAGGCACGAGTTCGCTCAACGCGACGCGCCTGGCGTCGAGACCGCCGCGCCTGGCTGCCGCCAGCAGTTCTTCGGCGTCGACGGGCGTCTTCGTGAAACGCAGAAGCTGCGTGAGCTCCGCGACCCGCCCGGCAAGAAACTTCTGCGTGTCGTTGACCGAGGGAGAATCGAACAGAAAGATGACGGTCACAGCTGCGAGCATGATGCCGATCAATTCCGAGAGCGCGACGAGGCTCATGAGCTGCGCGGCGATGCTGCGCGGCGTCAGCCGCTGCGCCCATCCCATCAGAGCGGCTCGACCGCGGGCGTGAACACGTAGCCGCCGAGCCGCACCGTCTTGATCATCGAGCGGTCCTTCGGATCCGGTTCGATCTTCTGCCTGATGCGGCTGATATGAACGTCGACGCTGCGCTCGACCGATGCGATCAGGCCGCCGAAGGCCTGCTCGATCAATTGCTCACGTGACAGCACCTGCCCAGGATTGCGGCAGAACGCCAGCAGCAGATCGAACTCGGCACCGGTCAGCGTGATCCGAACGCCCGCGGGGTCATGCAGCTCGCGGGTGGTGGGGTTGATGCGCCATCCGGCAAAGGTCAGCGGACGCGGCCGTGACCGCGACGAGGCGCCGCTCTCGACGCGGCGCAGCAATGCCCGGATGCGGGCGACCAGTTCGCGAGAATTGAACGGCTTGGTGACGTAGTCATCGGCACCGAGCTCGAGGCCGAGGATGCGGTCGATGTCCTCGCCGCGCGCGGTGACCATGATGATCGGAATCGAAGACGACATGCGCAGGCGCCGGCAGATGCTCAGCCCATCCTCGCCCGGCAGCATCACGTCGAGTACGACGAGATCAAAGCTCTCGCGCTTGAGCAGCGCGTCCATCTCCACGGCCGAGCCGACCAGCACCGGTCGGAAGCCGTTGTCCTCAAGCGCCTCGGCCAGCATGCGCGCGATATCGGCATCGTCCTCGACGCAGAGGATGCGTGCGTTGGTGACGGGGAAAGCCACGAGGTCGTATTCCAGGATTTGCATCACGGCATTTTAGAGGCCTCGGCCCCGGATGCGCAGCGCGCAAATATAGCGTTTTGTTAAGCCTGCACGGCCAAATGTGGCTCAAATAGGTCGCGCGGTTTCGCGAGCTACATCTGACTTAATATCTCTTAATCCCGACCCGGGCGGCCCTGCCCTATCGTGACGTCCGATCGTTCGTGGGGTGAGCGGTCGTTCGAGGGGTACATGAGAATCGAATTTCTGCCGGGCGCTGCGACTGATGCGCAGAGCACGGACCGGGCGTCGCGCAATGGTCAGCCCAATCGGCCGTCCCTGCTTGCCACCGCTGCGGTAGTGGTGGCGTTGTTGTCGGGCTGTGCCAGCGCACCGATGACGCGGGGCGGGTCATTGGCATCCTACGACAATCTCACGCCGTCCGACGGAGTGCTGGCGAAATCGCTGGTTCGCGTCAACAAGGACGAGGTCCTCGCTGCGAAGACGGTGCGGATCGTCCCGACGACCTTCTCGCAGGCAGCGTCGCCGACGCTGTCGCAGGAGCAGCGGCACCTGGTGGCCAACGCGATCGATCGTTCGCTGTGCGTCGGCCTGAGCGAGCGGCTTCAGGTCGTTGGTGCCGATCAGCCTGCGGATCTGTCGTTGCATGCGCTTGTCACCCAGGCGGCGCCCACCGACGAGGTCGCGGCGGGCACTTCCAAGGTGGTCAGCTTCCTGCCGAGCGCGCTCGGCGCAGGCGTGCCGGTGCCGGTGCCGCGGTTGCCGGTCGGACTTGGCAGCCTGACCGTCGAAGCCGAGGTGCGCGATCAGGCCAGCCGCCAGCAGGCGGCGATGATCTGGGCCCGCGGGGCGAATTCGTTCACCAACTCGCCCATGGTCTCGAGCGCCGGTGACGCCTACGATCTCGCCCCTTCCTTCAGCGACGATTTCAGCAAGCTCGTCGTCACCGGCAGCACGCCGTTCGGAAAGGCGCCAGAGCTGCCATCGTTCGACAAGATTGGCGCAACGCTCGGCGGCAAACCGAAATACGCGGCCTGCGAGGCGTTCGGCCGCAGTCCCGGCCTGGTCGGAATGGCCGCCGGCAAGCTTGGCTTGCCGCCGGAATGGTCGGACAAGGCGCCGGCGACGGCAGGCCAGTAGACCGCCGCCTAGCCGGCGAAGCTCTTCTGCACCGCCTGGTCCAGCGTGGCGCCGCCGACATAGCGCTGGCGCAGCTCGCGCTTGAGCAGCTTGCCGCTCGGATTCTTCGGCAAGGCATCCACGAAGATGACCTGCTTCGGCACCTTGAAATGAGCCATCGACGCCGCGCAATGCTTGATCACCATATCGGCATCGAGGCTTTCGCCGGCCTTGACCACGACGATCGCGGTCACCGCCTCGATCCAGCGCGGATCGGGCAGCCCGACCACCGCAACCTCCGACACCGAAGGCAGGCGATAGATCATCTCCTCGACCTCGCGGCTCGCGACATTCTCGCCGCCGCTCTTGATCATGTCCTTTACGCGATCGACGACGGTGATGTAGCCGTCGGCATCGACGGTCGCGAGATCGCCGGAATGAAACCAGCCGCCGGCGAACGCGGCCGCGGTCTTGACCGGATCGTTGTAATAGCCGGACAACAGATGCGGCGAGCGATGCACGATCTCGCCGACCTCCCCGACCCCGACGTCGGTCATGTCCGGCCTGACCACCCGCGTCTCGACATTGATCGCGGGCTTGCCGGCCGAGCCCGCCTTCGGCAGCTGGTCCTCCGGCGTCAGCACGGTCGCGAGCGGCGCGATCTCCGTCTGGCCGTAGAAATTCCAGAACTTCACCTCGGGCAGCCGCCGCTGCAACTCGAGCAGCACCTCGACCGGCATGATCGAAGCGCCGTAGTAACCCTTGCGCAGGGTCGACAGGTCGGTGCGGTCGAACGCGCCCGAGCGCAGCATCGCGATCCAGATCGTCGGCGGCGCGAAGAACGAATTGATCTTGTGGGCCGCGATCAGCGCCAGGACATTGTCAGGCACCGGCTTGCCGGTAATGAGACTTGTGGCGCCGAGGTAGATCGCGGGCCCCAGGAAAACGTCGAGCTGCGCGCAGTGATAGAGCGGCAGCGCGTGCAGCACCGTGTCGTCCGTCGCCATGCCGCCGTCGATGATGCAGCTGACATACTGCCACATGACGGCTTCGTGGGTGAGGATCGCGCCCTTCGGCAGCGACTCGGTGCCGCTGGTGTAGATGATCTGCGCGGGATCGCGGCTGTCCACCGACGCCTCCGGCGCCGACGCGTCGCTGTGCAGCAGGCTGTCGAACGTCGTGATACCTTCGGGCGCGGTGGCCGGATCCTCGCCCGGCAGCCAGATCAGGGTCTCGACCGCCGAGCCCTTGGCGGCGGCGGCATGCGCCGTCTCCACGAAGTCGGGGCCGACCGCGAGCAGCTTGGCGCCGGAATTGGCGAGGATGAAATTGATCTCGTCCGAATTGAGCATGAAGTTGATCGGCACCAGGATCGCGCCGATCCGGGCCACCGCAAAGCGCAGCGCGGCGAAGCCGTGCGAGTTGCGCGACAGCACCGCGACGCGATCGCCCTTCGCAACGCCGAGCGCGAGCAAGCCTCGGCCGAGCCGATTGCAGATCGCGTCCATCTCCGCAAAGCTCCAGCTCACCGCGCCGCAGATCAGCGCGGTCTTGCCGGGGTAGCGCTTCGCCGACCGGCGCAACAGATCGCCGATGCTGTGCTCGCGGGCGCGCTGGATGGTTGGTGCGATGTCTCCGCTCATTTGTCCCTCCCGAATGTGCTTGTTGTCGTGGTCTTGTTTTCGTCTTGTCTTGGCCGCTTGTCTTGGCCGCGCCGTCGCTATTGCCGCGCGGCGTAAGCGTGTTCCATGTAGGTGTGCTCGACCGAGCGATCGAGCGAGGCGATCTTCTCGAAGCCACGCCGCCAGTCCTGCAGGTGCCGCCGCGTCCACAGCACGCCGGCCTCCTTGTCGCGCCGCTTGATCGCGTCGAGCAGATGATGGTGCGCCTCGACCAGCCGCGTGCCGCCCTCAGGCACGCCGCCCACGATCATCTCGGTGGTCGGAAAGAACAGTTGTGCGGCGGGCTCGCGCGCCAGCTGCAGCACGCGGTTCTGCGAGGCCTTGGCCATCAGAACATGGAATTCCGCATCGAGCTCGGCAAGCGCAGCGGGATTGCCGACGACAGCTGCGCTGCGCTCGAGATTGCCGGCGAGCTCGGCGATGTTCTCCTCGGTCGCGCGCTCCACCGCGCCCTCGACGCTCGCGACCTCCAGCGTCATCGAGGTCTCGAACAGTTCGCGGAACGTCACCTCGTGCAGGATCAGTGCACGGGACAGTCGCGTCGCGAGCTTGTTGTAGCGCGGCAGGCAAGCCTGCAGCCGGCGGCTGGAATCGCGGCGGATCAGCCCGCCCTCCTCGAGCACGCGAATGCCTTCGCGTACCGTCGAGCGGTTGACGCCGAACTGCGCAACCAGCTGCTGCTCGGTGCCGATCGGCTCGCCCGGCTTGATCCGGCCGTTGATGATCTCGCGTTCGATTGCGTCGGCGACCTTCTGATAGGCCGGCGCGACATCGATGCGCCGGAACAGCGGCGTGGTGGGCATCTTAAGCTCCCCCGGCTCCCGATTGTCGTTTGTCCGACAAAGGATAGGCGAAGGCCCTTGGAGCGTCAAATGAGCAATATCCGGCCTGATTGTCGCACCCGAACGGCCGGAATTGACACCGGAACCGGGCAAATCTAGCTTTGTCGGACAAACTGATAAGAACACCCTTGGGGAGGCACGCCATCATGAAATCCATCGTCACGAATCTGTCCGCCGCCGGCCTGATCGCGGCTGTGCTGGCAGGGCCGGCGCTCGCGCAGCAGGCGCCGCTCAAGATCGGCGTGCTCACGGATTTCCAGTCGGTCTATTCGGACATCGGCGGCGCCGGCAATGTCGAGGCCACCAAGATGGCGATCGAGGAGTTCGGCGGGTCGATGTTTGGCAAGCCGATCGAGCTCGTCACCGCCGACGCCCTCAACAAAGCCGACGTCGCCGCCACCATCACCCGCAAATGGTACGAGGCCGAGAATGTCGACATGATCATCGACATGCCGACTTCGGCGACCGCGCTCGCCGGCATGGAGATGTCGAAGCAGTTCGAGAAGATCATGATCGTGACGGATGCGGCGAGCTCCGACATCACCGGCAAGTCCTGCTCGCCCTACACACTGCACTGGACCTACGACACCTACGCCAATGCCCACACCGTCGGCAGCGCGATCGTGAAGAACGGCGGCGATACCTGGTTCTTCATCACCGCCGACTACCTGTTCGGCCATTCGATCGAGCGCGACACCGGCGACGTGGTCCGCGCCGCCGGCGGCAAGGTGCTCGGCAGCGCGCGGCATCCGCTCAACACGCCGGACTTCTCGTCCTTCCTGCTGCAGGCGCAGGCCTCGAAGGCCAAGATCATCGGCATGGCCAATGGCGGCGCCGACACCATCAACACCATCAAGCAGGCCTCCGAATTCGGCATCGTCGCGGGCGGGCAGAACCTCGCCGGCATCGTGATGTTCATCTCGGATATCCACAGCCTCGGGCTGAAGCTCGCGCAGGGCCTGATCATCACCGAGGCCTACTACTGGGACCTCAACGACCGCACCCGCGCCTTCGGCAAGCGCTTCTTCGAGCGCATGAAGCGGATGCCGACGATGAACCAGGCCGCGACCTACAGCGCCACCCTGCACTACCTCAACGCGGTGAAGGCCGCCGGCACCAAGGAGACCAAGCCGGTGCTGGCCAAGATGCGCGCGACCCCGGTCCGCGACGCCTTCACCGACAACGGCGTGGTGCGCGAGGACGGCCGCATGGTGCACTCGATGTTCCTGTTCGAGGTCAAGAAGCCCGACGAATCGAAGGCGCCGTGGGATTACTACAAGGTACTCGCCGAAGTGCCCGGCGACCAGGCCTTCCGGCCGCTGAAGGACGGCGGCTGCCCGCTCATCAAGTAGGCAAACATGATCATGGCCGGGGTCGGGGACCTCGGCCAACACCTTCAAATGATTGGGTAAAAGCTGGCAGGAGTGGCAGGGCTCGAACCTGCGACCCCCGGTTTTGGAGACCGGTGCTCTACCAATTGAGCTACACTCCTGCAGGGAACCAGCGTCGCCGCCGGTTCGCGCCGTTTCAAGCACAGGGCATGGCCGGTTTGCAAGGGCGAAGCGGTGAAGCTTCTGTTCATTGCAAAACTTCTGCGCCAGACTTCGGCGATCACCCCAAGATCACGCCGTGTCGGCACCTCGCCGCAAGAATCAAGAACCAGGGAGAGACCATGAACGCCCAAACCGCCACCAAGCACGCCGCCAACCCGACCACCCCCTCCCTCCCCCTCGCCAAGCCCGAATCGATCGGACTATCGAGTGCGCGGCTGCAGGCGATGTCCGACACCTTCCGCCGCGAGGTCGACAAGGGAACCGTGCCCGGCGTGACGGTGCTGGTGGCGCGGCGCGGCCAGATCGGCTGGTTCGACGCGATCGGCCGGCAAAGCCCGACCGCCTCGGCGCCGATGGCCCATGACACGATCTTCCGCATCTTCTCGATGACCAAGCCGATCGTCTCGATCGGCATCATGCAGCTGCTGGAGGACGGCCACTTCCTGCTCAACGACGCCGTCGCGAAATTCATTCCCGAATTCGCCGAGACCAAGGTCGGCGTCGAGAACAACGGCAAGCTCGAGCTGGTACCCGTGCAGCGGCAGATGACGATCCAGGACCTGCTCCGCCACACGTCTGGACTTACTTATGACCACACCGGCAACGGCCCGGTGCAGCAGCTCTACCAGCAGTCGCGGCTGCGCAGCCGAAAGATCACCAATGCCGAGCACGCCACCATGCTCGCCGGCATGCCGCTGGTCTGCCAGCCCGGCGCCGAGTGGAACTACAGCCGGTCCACCGACATCCTCGGCCGCATCATCGAGGTCGTCAGCGGCAAGACGCTCGGCGCGTTCCTCACTGAGCGCATCCTCTCGCCGCTGCAGATGACCGAGACCGCCTTCCACACCGGGGAAGCCAATGCCGGCCGCCTCGCCGAGGCGTTTGCCAACGATCCCTGGACCAACGAGAAGGTGCAGCTGTTCAACATGCTGGAGAAGCCGGCGATGGAATCCGGCGGCGGCGGACTGGTTTCGACCACGATGGACTATGCCCGCTTCGCGCAGATGCTGCTGAACGGCGGCTCGCTCGACGGCACCAGGATCATCGGCCGCAAGACGCTCGAATTCATGGCCTCCGATCACCTCGGCGCCGGCGTGAAGATCCAGGGCACGCTGGTGTCGCCCGGCCACAGTTTCGGCCTCGGCTTCGCCGTGCGCATGCAGCAGGGCATCGCGCCGTTCTCCGGCTCGGTCGGCCAGTACTTCTGGAGCGGCATGGCCGGCACGTTCTTCTGGATCGATCCGAGCGAAGACCTGATCGCGGTCTTCATGATGCAGGGCCCGGGCCAGCGCGAATATACCCGCTCGCTGGTGCGCAACGGCGTGTACGCGGCGGTGGAGTAATCGCCGCGCTCCCCTCGTCCTCAACACTGTCATGCCCCGCGCATGCGGGGCATCCGTACGCCGCGGCAGTCGTGATGAATCGAGAGGCCTCGGCGTACTGGATCACCCGCTTTCGCGGGTGATGACACCTTGAGTGCGTGGCGCGCTTTGCGCACCAACGAAGGCGTCAGCTGATCGTCGCGCCGCCGTCGATCACGATGGTCTGGCCGGTCATGAAGTCGCCGGCGCGCGAGCCCATCATCACGGCGGCGCCCGCGATCTCGTCCGGCACGCCGATCCGCAGCAGCGGCGAGCGCCCGGTCGAGGCCTTCAGATTGTCCGGATTGTCCCACAGCGCCTTCGCAAAGTCGGTCTTGATCAGGCCGGGCGCGATGCAGTTCACGCGGATATTGTGCTTGCCGTATTCGCAGGCGAGGTTGCGCGCGAGCTGCATGTCGGCGGCCTTGGAGATCGCGTAGGCGCCGAGGATGGTCGAGCCCTTCAGGCCGCCGATCGAGGACACGATGATGATCGAGCCGTCCTTGCGCTCGATCATCTGCGGCACCACCATCGAGATCAGCCAGTTGTTGGCGACGATGTTGTTGTCGAGGATCTTGCGGAACTGATCGTCGGAGATGCCGGCGAGCGGACCGTAGTAAGGATTGGACGCCGCGTTGCAGACCAGTACGTCGATCTTGCCGAAGGCGCGGTTGCTCTCGTCGACCAGGTTCTGCAGGTTTTCCTTCGACGAGATGTTGGCCGCGATCGCAACCGCGGTGCCCTTGCCGTAGCTGTCGTTGATCTCCTTCGCCACCTGCTCGCAGACGTCAGCCTTGCGCGAGGAGATCACGACCTTGGCGCCGTGCTCGGCCATGCGCTCGGCGATCGCGCGTCCGATGCCGCGCGTCGAGCCGGTGATGACGGCGACTTTTCCCTTCATGTCGAACAAGGTCATGTTTCTCTCCCTGATGTTACGGTGTTTGAATTCTGCGGTGAGCTTAAGCAGCGTCGTGGGGTTGCGATAGCAGCAATCACGCAAGCTTGCTCGCCGGCCTGACTTCAGGCCCGGATGGCTGATGCATCGCGGCGTGGCGCGGATCGGCAATCCACGGCTGCTGGTTCACCATCGGCAAGCGCCAGGTCGACAGGCCTGCGCTCGCGATGTGATCAAGTCGCGTCACCGAGACATTATCGATATCGAACGACAGCCCCCTGTCCGGCTGGCCGCCGAGCGCCAGCCCGACCGCGGCCTTGATCACGCCGCCATGGCCGACGGCGATGATATTCCTGCCCGCTTCCGCGGCGGTGATCCGCACAATGGTGCGGCAGACGCGGGTGTAGAGATCCATGTAGCTCTCGCCGCCGGGCGCGGGATCGTTGACGTCGGCGAACCAGGCCGTACCCGGCGGACGACTGGCGAGAAACGCGGCGCGGTTCATACCCTGCCATTGACCGAGATGCTGCTCGGCGAAGTCGCGTTCCTGCGTCATGCTTTCCGGCTTTGGAAACCCGGCAGCCCAGATCGCGTCCGCGGTCTTGTGCGTGCGCTTCAAATTGCTCGAATACCAGACGGCGTTGCGCGGCAGCATCTTGGCGACCGCCTCGAACACCTCGACATCGCCGGTATCGCAGTCGATATCCTCTTGTCCGTAGATGTTGCCGCCGTCGCTGCGCACCGGCGCGTGGCGAACCCACCACCACCGCGTCACCGTCACGTCAGGTTTGTCTGGATTGGACATCGGATGAGCCCTTCAATAGTGTCCCGTCTCGCTGTACGTCACGCCGCACATCGTCTCAAGTGCTTCGGACGTTTGAAATTTTGTTTGAATTCCGTCGCGCGGCAGAGGCGCCGCGGATCACGTGAACAGGGAGAAAATCATGGGCCGCCTCGAAGGCAAATCCGTCATCATCACCGGCGCTGGCAGCGGCATCGGCCGCGCCGCCTCGCTGCTGTTCACCAGAGAAGGCGCCAAGCTGATCGCGGTCGATCGAACCGAGGGCGTGAACGAGACCGCCAAGCTGGTGCGCGATGCCGGCGGCACCGTCGAGGCCGTCACCGCCGATGCCGGCTCGGAGAGCGACGTGAAGGCCTTCATCGAGAAGGCGGTTTCGAAGTACGGCAAGCTCGATGCGATCTGGGCCAATGCCGGTGTCAGCGGCGGCCTCGTCCCGCTCGCCGACCAGACCGTCGAACACTGGCAGGAAGTGCTGCGCGTCAATTTGATCGGCCCGTTCCTCGCGATCAAGCATTCGATCCCGCACATGACCAGGCAGGGCTTTGGCTCGATCGTCTGCACCGCTTCCGTCGCGGGCCTGAAGTCGGGTGCCAGCGGACATCCCTACGGCGCGAGCAAGGCCGGCGTCATCAGCCTGGTGCAGACCACCGCCTACTCGCTCTCCGGCACCGGCGTGCGCATCAATGCGGTGTGCCCGGGCCTGATCGAAACCGGCATGACCAAGCCGGTGTTCGATCGCGCCAAGGAGCGCGGCACCCAGGACAAGATCGGCCAGCTCAATCCGCTCAAGCGCGCCGGCCAGCCGCACGAGCTCGCCGCGATGGGATTGTTCCTGGCAAGCGATGATGCGTCCTACGTCAACGGCCAGGCCATCCCGGTCGACGGCGGCCTCACCGCATCGATGCCGTATACGGGCAAGCCGATCTAGCGAGGCCGTCTCCGTTCGCTGGGCCGGTGAAGTCCGAATGGCGCGGTGACGCGGCCACATCCACCACTGTCGTCCCTGCGAAAGCAGGGACCCATACTCCGCAGCCGGAGTTGTGAGCGGGACTCGTCGTTCCGACGTCGCGCAACAAGCAGCATTGGTGGTTATGGGTCCCGGCCTTCGCCGGGACGACGGCAGTGGATGGTCTCCGATTCATGATGACAAATGCGCGGTGTCATCACCCGCGCACGCGCGGGTGATCCAGTATTCCAGAGACGTCTGTGCTTGAGCCGAGAGGCCGCGACGTACTGGATCGCCCGGTCCGAGCCGGGCGGATGACAGCCGAGAATGGGGATACAGTTTCGCATTCTCGCGACATGAATCGCCCGAGTCTTGAATCGCCCAAGTCTTGCCTTTCGTTCCGCCCTAGGTCCGCGCAACGCGCGCGACCCGATGATAAGCTCCACGAAACCCATCATCTCGCCGCGCGGATATATTCGATGGGTTTCGCTTCGCTCTCCCCATCCTACAGGCCTGGACCTGCAATAACCGCCGGCAACGGTCCGAATATTGCTTGGCCTTGGCAGGCCAACCAGCTGCTATACTTCGCTGGCAGGATCGCCCGTACACGCGTAGTTCCTCGCACAATCCCCTCGCAAACGAACAGGCAATGCAAAATCAACGTTCCGACCGCATCCGCAAGCTATTGGCCGACCTCGTCGTCTTCGACACCGTCAGCGACCGCAGCAATCTGCCCCTGATCGACTACATCGAGCGCTACCTCGCCTCGCTTGGCCTCACGGGGCAACGCATCGTCGATGAAACCGGGCAGAAATCCTCGTTGTGGGTCACGATCGGCCCCGAGGACAAGGCCGGGCTGGTGCTGTCGGGGCATACCGATGTCGTGCCGGTTGTGGGACAGGACTGGAGCCACAACCCGTTCGAGCTCGTCGAGCGCGATCGCCGGCTGTACGGCCGCGGCACCACCGACATGAAAGGCTTTGTCGCCGTCTGCCTCGCGATGGTTCCCGAGATGCTCGCGGCCGATCTGAAGACGCCGATCAATCTTGCCATCTCCTATGACGAGGAAATCGGTTGCGTCGGCGTGCGTCCGATGCTGCGCGAGGTCGCGCGCAAGCCGATCAGGCCACTCGGCTGTTTCGTCGGCGAGCCGACCCAGATGCAGGTGATCATCGGGCACAAAGGCAAGCACGGCGTGCGCGCTACCTTCCGCGGGCTCGCCCGCCACTCCTCGATCACGCCCGACGGCGTCAACGCCATCGAATATGCCGCCGACCTCATCACCGAGATCCGCCGCCGCGCCGCGTTGCTGGCCGCGGATGCCGAACAAGGCAGCCTCTACGATGTCCCGCACTCGACCCTGCTCACCAGCATCGTGCACGGCGGCGCCGCGCTGAACATCGTGCCCGACAGTTGCGTGGTGGAATTCGAATGCCGCGGCATCGGTATCACCGAGTCGAGAGAGGTGACGGACGCGATCATCGCCTGGGCGAAGGCCGAGATCGAGCCTGACATGCGCAAGCGGCACCCGGAATGCGGCATCGACTTCGAGGAGATCCTCGATTATCCCGCACTCGACACCGCCGCCGACGCCGCCATCGTCACGCTCGCCAAGCAATTTGCTGGCCGCAACGACCACGCCAAGGTCGCCTTCGGCACCGAGGCCAGCCTGTTCGTCAGCATGGCGGACGTGCCGTCCGTCGTGGTCGGCCCCGGCTCGATCGCACAGGCGCATACGCCGGACGAGTTCGTCGAGATGTCGCAGCTCGAGGCTTGCGGCGCATTCGTCGCACGGCTGATCGCACATTGTGCGAAGTGATTCGCAAATGATTGCGTAGGATGGGTAGAGCGAAGCGAAACCCATCACCTCGTATCAGCGGCGTCATGATGGGTATCGCTGCGCTCCACCCATCCTACGGATCACGGATGCCTCACAGCCCATCCGGCGGCAGGCCCGGTCCGGTCGCGGCGGGACGGAGCTTGTCGCGCTTGCGCTCGCGGTAGAAGGCATAGAGGCCGGAAGCGACGATGATCGCGGCACCCGCGAGCATTGGACCGTCGGGCTTGTGGCCGAAGGCGAGATAGCCCGTCAGCATCGCCCACGGCAGCGCGGTGTAGCGGAACGGCGCCACCGCCGAGATGTCGCCGGTTCGCAGTGACACGATGATGCACTGATAACCGATCAGGATCAGGACCGCGGCCAATGTGAGCAGGCCGAGCGCATTGCCGGACGGCGCCCGCCAGCCGCCGAGCGGGACAAGGACGACAGCACCTGCCGTCGTCACGGTCACGGTGGTGAGCAGCGTGATGAACACCGTCGGCAGATGCTTCGGGATGCGGCGGGTCGCGAGATCGCGCACCGCGCAGAACCCGACCGACGCCAGCGCCAGCAGCGCAGCCTGGCTGAAACCTTCCGCGCCGGGCCGAACGATGACGAGCACGCCGATGAAGCCGGCGGCGATCGCAAGCCATCGCCGCCAGCCGACCGGCTCGCCGAACACCAGCGCCGCGCCCAGCGTGATGACCAGCGGCAGCGCCTGGAAGATCGCCGAGGCGTTGGCGAGCGGGATTTGCGCGATCGCGGAGAGATAGGTCAGCGTGCCGCCGATCTCGCCAAGGACGCGCAGCCCGACCGGCCAGATCAGCAGCACGCTGAAACTGCGCAGCGCGTCACGGTACCAGGCGAGCGCCGCGACCAGCACCATCGCAACCAGGCCGCGCACCAGCAGGATCTCGCCGATGTTGAGCTCCGCCGACACCGCCTTGGTGATGGTGTCGTTGACCGTGAAGCTGGCCATGGCCGCAGCCATGAACAGGCTGCCGCGAAGATTCGAGGAGAGGGTCAAAATGAAAATGTCCGATCAGGACCAGGGCGGGCGTTGACCGGACTGACTTGCCAAAGCGGCAGCGCGAACTCAAGTCACAGATGGCTACAATGCGGAAACATGCCGCACCTTGCAGCAGTGGCGCGAACTTTTGGAATCGCGATCGGCCTAGTGCTCCCTCGCCCCGCTCTTGCGGGGGCCGAGACGAGCGAAGGCCGCTCTTCGGGGATTTCGGTGAGGGGCTCTCTCCGCAAGCGATGTGCGTGGATAGTCCGGTACCCCCTCACCCGGATCGCATTTCGCTTCGCTGCATGCGGTCCGACCTCTCCCCGCAAGCGGGGCGAGGTAGAAAGAGAAGCGGCGCGAACCCTGTGGGACCGCGCCGCATTCGGATCAGGTAGCGCCGGCCTTCTGCGCGTATTCCCATGACGCCTGCGACAGCGGCACGGTGCGCTTGGCCGACTCGAGGGCCTTGGCATTCGCCGCGGTGCCGTCGCGGACCCGGCCCGCGATGCCCTGCGTGATGCCCGCAAGGCGGAACAGATTGTAGGAGAAATACCAGTTCAGGTCGGGCACCGGGATGCCGGTCACGTCGCAGTAGATCTGCGCCGCCTCATCCTGGCTCGGAATGTTCAGTGCCTTGAGGTCGGCATTGACGAGGCCCGGCATGGTCCACTGCATCAAGAGGTAGGTGAAGTCGGCCATGGGATCGCCGAGCGTCGACAGTTCCCAGTCGAGCACCGCCTGCACCCGCGGCTCGGTGGCGTGGAAGATCATGTTGTCGAGGCGATAGTCGCCATGAACGATCGAGACGCGCTTCTGCTCCGGAACGGTTTTCGGCAGCCACTCGGCGAGCTTCTCGAATTCGGGAATGTGCTGGGTTTCGGAGGCACGGTACTGCTTGGTCCAGCGATCGACCTGCCGCGCAAAATAATTGCCGGGCTTGCCGAAGTCGCCGAGACCGATCGTCTCGGGATTGAACAGATGAAGCTTGGCCAGCGTCTCGATCTTGCTGGCGAAGATCTTGCGCCGCGCGTCGGGCTCCTGGCTCGGCAGCGTCGGATCCCAGAACACCCGCCCCTCCTCCATCGACATGATGTAGAAGGCCGAGCCGATCACCGCGTCGTCGGTGCACAGCGCGTAGGCTTTCGCGACCGGGAAATTCTGCTTGCCAAGCGCCGCGATCACGCGGAACTCGCGATCGACCGCATGCGCCGACGGCAACAATTTACCGAACGGCTTGCGCCGCATCACGTAGTTGCGGCCGGGGGTCTCCAGCTTGTAGGTCGGGTTGGACTGGCCACCCTTGAACTGCAGGACCGTGAGCGGGCCCCGATAGCCTTCGACGTGTTCCCTCATCCAGGCGTCGAGACTGGCCTCGTTGATACGATGGCGCTCCTCGACTTCCCTTGTGCCGGAAAATTCTTCGTCTTTCCTGACGCCGTCCGCCACGATGACGCTCCCTCAACTCGATTTTTCAAGGAGCGCGTCGGGGCGCTCCCTCAATCAGGCTGGCACGCCAGCCTGATCTCTCTTTTTCATTCTGAGCACGATGTGCGCGCGAACGCCATGCGTTCCGCATCATGCTCAGTGCGACGTGTTTGCATACTTCCGAAGTTCAAGTCTGGCAATGGCGCGATTGTGCACCTCGTCCGGACCGTCGGCGAGACGGAGCGTGCGGATGTGGGCATAGGCGCGAGCCAGCCCGGCGTCGTCGGAGACGCCGCCGCCGCCAAAGGCCTGAATCGCCTGGTCGATGATCTTGAGCGCCATGTTGGGCGCCGCGACCTTGATCATCGCGATCTCGGCCTGCGCGGTCTTGTTGCCGACCTTGTCCATCATGTCGGCGGCCTTGAGGCAGAGCAGACGGTTCATCTCGATGTCGGTGCGGGCATCGCCGATGCGCTGCTCCCAGACCGAATGCTCGATGATCTTCTTGCCGAACGCGGTGCGCGAGGCGAGCCGCTTCACCATCTTCTCCAGCGCCTCCTCGGCCTGGCCGACGGTGCGCATGCAGTGATGGATACGGCCCGGACCGAGCCGGCCCTGCGCGATCTCGAAGCCGCGGCCCTCGCCGAGCAGGATGTTTTCCTTCGGCACGCGCACATTCTCGAGCAGCACCTGGGCGTGGCCGTGCGGCGCATCGTCGAAACCGAACACCGGCAGCATCTTCTCGACCTTGATGCCGGGGGTGTCGAGCGGCACCAGGATCTGCGACTGCTGCTGATGCTTGGCGGCGTTGAAGTCGGTCTTGCCCATCAGGATCGCGATCTTGCAGCGGGGATCGCCGACGCCCGACGACCACCATTTGCGGCCGTTGATGACGTAGTGATCGCCATCCTTCTCGATGCGGGTCTCGATGTTGGTGGCGTCGGACGAAGCAACCGCAGGCTCGGTCATCAGGAAGGCGGAGCGGATCTCGCCGTCCATCAGCGGGCGCAGCCATTTGCGCTTCTGCTCCTTGGTGCCGTAGCGGATGAACACTTCCATGTTGCCGGTATCGGGGGCGGAGCAGTTGAACACTTCGGACGCCCAGGAGATGCGACCCATCTCTTCCGACAGCAGCGCGTATTCGAGATTGGTCAATCCCGCGCCATGGAATTCGTCGTCCTCATGTGAGGACGGCGGCATGAACATGTTCCAGAGGCCTTCGGCCTTCGCCTTCTTCTTCAGATCCTCGAGGATCGGAATCACCTTCCAGCGCGGGCCCTCGGCGTCCTGCTTCTCGTAGATCGGCACGGCCGGGCGGACATGCGTTTTCATGAAGGCCTGAACGCGCTCCAGCCACTCCTTCTGCTTGGGCGACATCGTGAAATCCATGGGACGCTCCTCGTTTCCTAGACTTGGGCCGCTGACCTGGGCCGTAGCCATTTGTCGACATTGTTGACCCCGCCCCCGCGGCTCGCAAGGGCGTTCGCGGAAGGGCGGCGGTGGTGTGCCGGAAGACCGCCCGCGATCAGCGGATTGACATTTCCGGCTCTTCAAACGATAGTTTCATACAAATGTTTGAAATGCAACCTCGCGTTCGTCATTCCGGGGTAGCCCGCAGGGCTGAACCCGGAATCCGGAAATTGTGGAGCGAGATTCCGGGTTCGATGCTGCGCATCGCCCCGGAATGACCGGAGGCTCTCAGCCATGGCCAGCGACCAGACCCGATCCGCCATTCTCGCCGCCGCCGAGCGGCTCTATGCCGACCGCGGCTTCGGCGACGTCACGCTGCGCGACATCGTCGCGGAGGCGAACGTCAACCTCGCGGCGGTGAACTATCATTTCGGCTCCAAGGACGAATTGATCGCGGAGCTGTTCGTCACCCGCAGCATCCAGACCAACCGCGAGCGCCTCAACGAACTGCGGGCGGCGGAGGAAAAAGGCGGCGGCCGCGCCTCGATCGAGGACATCATGCGCGCCCTTGTCGGCCCCACCTTGCGCGGCTGCCTCGGGCCGGATCGCGAGGGCTCGACCGCGGCGCGCTTCATGATCCGCGCCTCGATCGAATCCGTGCCGCCGATCCGCCGCATCAAGAATCGCGAGGTCGATCACTTGCGCAAGTTCGCCGCCGCGATGCGCCGCGCGATGCCGGCCAGCAGCGACACCGAGCTCTATTGGGGCCTGCACTTCGCACTCGCGATGGCGCACCACACCATCCGCGAGAAGGAACGCCTGCTGCGGCTGTCGGAAGGCAAATGCGACCTCGACGACGTCCGCGCCATCATCGACCGCGTGGTCACGGTCTCGGTAATGGCACTGACGATGGGCGACGTGCCGAGCAAGCCGGCGCCGCGAACGGTCGCGATGCACGGGCGGCTGACGCGGCAGGATCTCTGAAGCGAGGATGCCGCTACGGCGCCCTGCCCCTAGACCATCGCGATGCAGTCGATCTCGACGTCGAACGGCCCGGTCCATTCCGGGATGCAGACGAAGATCCGCGCCGGCGGCTGGTGCGGGAAGTACCTTGCATAGACTGCGTTGAAGGTTGTGAAGTGCTTTGCCGAGGTGCAGAACACGTTGCACTTCATCACATTGTCGAGCGTGGCACCCGCAGCCTCGAGGCATTGCTTGAGCTGCTCCATCACCAGCTCGCTCTGCCGCTCGATCGACGCGCCGGCGGCGATCTCGCCGGTTGCGGGATCGAACGGTGGCAGGCCGGAGACGAACACCATGTTGCCGGCGCGCGTGACCGCCGATGCCGGCGCCTTCCAGCGTTCCAGCCAGTTCGAGATCGGCTCGACGCGGACCACTTCGCGTTTCATGATTGGCACCTTCGATGAGGGATCGATGGCGCCAATCTAACAGGCGGATGTCAATGATGGTTCGACATCGGCCGAAGTGTTTCTGCGGAATGACGACCCTGGTCCCGTCACCCTGAGGAGCGCGCCCTTGCGCGCGTCTCGAAGGGTCGACGGCCACCAGCGGGGCTGTTCATCCTTCGAGGCTCGCAAGAGCTCGCACCTCAGGATGACGGAGAAACTCCACCGCCCGCGGCCTCGAAGTCAGCGCCTACAGAATCCCCTGCGCCTTCAGTCCCTCGACCTTGGCGTCGTCATAGCCGATGGTCGCCAGGACTTCCTTGGTGTCGGCGCCGAGCAGCGGGGGGGCGCGGTATTCGGTGATCGGCGTGCCCGAGAAGGTCAGCGCGTTGCGGATCAGCGACAGGTTGGGCTCGAAGGGATGGTCGACCTTGACCCGCATGCCGCGCGACTGCACGTGCGGATCGCTGAAGACCTGCTCGAAATTGTTGATCGGGCCCGACGGCACGCCGGCCTCCTCGAGCTTCTCCAGCCAGTAGGCCACCGGGTGCTTCAGGAACAGCCCGGCGAAGATCGCCATGATCTCCTTGCCGTGCACGACGCGGTCGTTGTTCTTGACGAAGCGCTTGTCGTTGGCGAGCTCGGGCTCGCCGAGCACGGCGCATGTGCGCTGGAACTGGCCGTCATTGCCGACCACCAGCATCAGCTCGCCGTCGGTGCAGCGGAACACGCCGGCCGGCATGCCGCCATTGCCCCAGGTGCCGCGGCGTGGCGGGGTCTTGCCATTGACGAGGTAGATCTGCAGCCAGTGCGACAGCGACGCGATCACGGTGTCGAACAGGCAGACGTCGATATGCTGCCCTTCCCCGTTGTTGGCGTCGCGATGGTAGAGCGCCGAGAGGATGCCGATCGAGGTGTTCATGCCGGTCATGTAGTCGACGATCGAGGGGCCGACCTTCATCGGGCCCTCGCCGGGCTCGCCGTCGATATGGCCGGTGACGCTCATCAGGCCGCCCATCGCCTGCAGAATCGCGTCATAGCCGGCGCGCGGCGCGTAAGGTCCGGTCTGGCCGAAACCCGTCACCGAGCAATAGATGATGCCGGGGTTGAGCTGCTTGATGGTCTCGTAGTCGAGGCCGTAACGCTTGAGGTCGCCGACCTTGTAGTTCTCCATCATCACGTCCGCGGTCTTGGCGAGCTCGCGGATGATCGCCTGCCCTTCCGGCTTGGCAATGTTGACGGTGACCGACTTCTTGTTGCGGTTGGCGCAGAGGTAGAACGAGTTGTTGTTGTTCTGCTTGCCTTCGGGATCGGCGAGATAGGGCGGGCCGAAGGCGCGGGCGTCGTCGCCGCCGCCGGGCCGTTCGATCTTGATCACCTCGGCGCCGAGATCCGCCAGCATCTGGGCCGACAGCGGGCCCGCGAGCACCCGCGTCAGGTCGAGAATCTTGATGCCCGAGAGTGGCAGAGCCGACATGAACCTTCCTCCAAATCTTGCGATATCTTGATTATTCGGCGCCCGACCGCTGCCCGGGCGCGCTCAAGCCTGCCGATACACCATTTTGGTGTGGCGAGCACTGCATTGTCGGCATGAAGCCATCCCCGGACGGCCTATGTGCGACGCACCGGGGGGGCAGCCCCGGGGAACCGGCTGCGAGAATCGGGCGATTGCCGCCACGCGAAATTGTGAAGATGGCCGACACCGATTTGCCGCAGCGTCAGCGGTATTTTGCCGCGACGGGGAGGAAACCATGCGGACGATCACGACGGTCGGGCTGCTGCTGACGCTGTTTGCGGCCGCAATGCCGCCGGTGGACGCGCGCGGCGGCCGCGGCCATGGCGGCGGGCACAGTCACGGCATGCACGCGGGCGGCGCCGATAGCGCCGGCGGATTTGCTGAGGACAGACGCCGCGGCAACGATGCCTATACCAAGGCAGCCTCGGATGAGGAGGACCGCCTGCTCAACAGCAAGCTGAAGAGCATCTGCCGCGGCTGCTAGAGCATGATCCGGAAAAGTGCGAAGCGGTTTTCCGAGAAGATCATGCTCAAAGAGGCCTCGGATACCGAGCGGATCAAGCGGCTCAGGACGCGATCGCCTGCCGCGGCTGTGCGGTGGCGCCGATCAGCTTGCCGATCTCGGGCTTGCAGCCGCCGCAATTGGTGCCGGCCTTGAGGCAGCGGCCGATCGCATCGACGCTGTCGGCGCCCTTCCTGATCTCGGCGGTGATCTGGTGCCGTCCGATGCTGAAGCAGGAGCAGACGATCGGGCCGACATCCTCGCCCGCGCCGAACGGCCGTCCGGCGAGCAGCGACATCCGCGCATTGGCCGACAATTGCTGCTCGGCGAACAGCCCGGTCAGCCAGGCCCGCGACGGCAGCGTGTGATCGGGCGCGATGAACACGCAGCCCTCGAGCCGGCCGTCGCGCACCGCCGCGTAGCGGAAGCGTCCCGCCGCCGGATCGCGATAGGCGAGCCATTCGATCTCGACACCTTCGAGGCCGAGCTGTGCCCTCGCCCAGTCGCGCCAGCTCTCCGGGCGAGTGTCGAGCGCGAGCTCCAGCCGCGTGCAATCGCCGGCCTTGCCGTAAACCCAATAGCCGCTTGCCGGACGCCTGATCGCGTCACGGCTCAGGATGAAGGCGTGCCATTTCGGCGCGTAAGGATCGGCCTTGACCGGCGTGTGCTTGGACTCAGGCTGGCCGGACAGCGGATCCGTCGCCGGATTGACCAGCGCGTTGACGCGTCCCTCGCCGGCGAACTCCGCGTTCCAGTGCATCGGCACGAACACGCAGCCGCGGCGCTGGTCGGCGCTGACCACGACGCGCGCGATCATCTCGCCCCAGCTGCTGGTCAGCCGCACCAGACCCTCGTTTTGCAGCCCGGCCTGTCGCGCATCCTCGGGGTGAAACTCGGCATAGGGCTCGAAAACATGCGCCATCAATCGTCCGGTTTTGCCGGTCCGGGTCATGGTGTGCCACTGATCGCGCACGCGGCCGGTGTTGAGCACCAGCGGATAGTCACGGCTGGTCGCATTGCGCGCCGCGCGCGGCGCCACCGGCACGAAGCGCGCCTTGCGGTCCGGCGTAAAGAATTGCTGGCTCTCGAACATCCGCGGCGTGCCGGCCGGATAGTCTGATGTCACCGGCCACTGCACCGGCGCCAGCGCGTCATAAGCGCCGTCGTCGAGCGCCGCCAGCGCCGAGATATCGAAATCGCGCCGGCCGCTATTCTCGAAGCCCGACAGTTCGGCGTGCTCGCGGAACACTTCGGCGACCGAAGCGTAGTCGAAGCCCGAATATCCCATCCGACCGGCGACGTCGCAGATGATGCGCCAGTCGGCGCGCGCCTCGCCCGGCGCCGCGAGAAACGGCCGCTGCCGCGAGATCCGGCGCTCGGAATTGGTGACGGTGCCATCCTTCTCGCCCCACGCCAGCGCCGGCAGCAGCACGTCGGCATGGCGCGTGGTGTCGGTGTCGCGCATGCAATCCGTCACCACGACGAGCTCGCAGGCGTCGAGTGCGGCGCGGGCGCGATCGGCATCCGGCAAGCTCACCACCGGATTGGTCGAGATGATCCACACCGCCTTGATGCGGCCGTCGGCGATCGCGTCGAACATGTCGACCGCTTTCAGCCCGGCCTTCTCCGCGATCACTGGCGCACGCCAGAACCGCTGCACCAGCTCGCGGTGCGCGGGATTCTCGATCTCCATATGCGCGGCGAGCTGGTTGGCGAGCCCGCCGACCTCGCGGCCGCCCATCGCGTTGGGCTGGCCGGTCAGCGAGAACGGACCCATGCCGGGACGGCCGATGCGCCCGGTCAACAGATGACAATTGATGATGGCGTTGACCTTGTCGACGCCGCTCGACGACTGGTTGATGCCTTGCGAATACAGCGTGACGACGCGCTCGGTGCGCGTGAACCAGTCGAAGAACAGCCCGACCGCGCCTTCGGTCAGGCCGCAGGTCGCCGCGGTCTGCGCCACGGTCTGGCCGCCGATTTGCTTGAGCGCGTCGACGATCCCCGTCGTGCAATTGCCGACAAAGCCGCGGTCGACCGCGTTGCTGCCGGCGAGGAAGGCGAACAGCCCGTTGAACAGCACGGAGTCGCTGCCCGAGCGCAGCGGCAGATGCAGATCGGCGCCTTCGCAGGTCGCGGTGCGGCGCGGATCGATCACCACGATCTTGCAGGCCGGGTTCTTCTCCTTCGCCGCCAGCATGCGCTGGTGCAGGATCGGATGGCACCAGGCGGCGTTGGAGCCTACCAGCACGAGCAAGTCCGCCTGCTCGAGATCCTCATAGCAGCCCGGCACGGTGTCGCTGCCGAAGGCGCGCTTGTGCCCGGCGACGCTGGAGGCCATGCACAGCCGCGAATTGGTGTCGATATTGGCGGTGCCGACGAAGCCCTTGGCGAGCTTGTTGATGACGTAATAGTCCTCAGTCAGCAGCTGGCCGGAAACATAGAACGCGACCGCGTCGGGCCCGTGCTCGCGTATGATCCTGCTAAAGCCATCGGCGACGCGACCGAGCGCATCGTCCCACGCCGCCGGCGCGCCGTCGACAACAGGCTCAAGCAGGCGTCCGTCGAGATCGATGGTCTCAGCGAGCGCCGAGCCCTTGCTGCAGAGCCGGCCGAGATTGGCCGGATGGTGCCTGTCGCCCTCGACGGTGACGGCACCCGCCGCGTCCTTCGACGCGATGACGCCACAGCCGACACCGCAATAGGGACACGTGGTCTTGACGGACATGCCCGGCCGCTCAGCTCACCGCAGCCGCCTGCCGCACCGACAGCCAGACAACGCCGTTCTCGACCTTGGCCGGATGGGTATGGGTGCAGCCTTCGTCGGGCGCGACCGCCTGCCCGCTCGCCAGCTCGATGACGAAATTATGCAGCGGACAGGTCACGCGCTTGTTGTGCACGATGCCCTGCGACAGCGGCCCGCCCTTATGCGGGCAGCGGTCGTCGAGCGCGAACACCTCGTCGCTCTCGGTGCGGAACACCGCGATGTTGCCGCCCGGCGTGCGCACCACGCGCGAGCCGAGCCGCGGAATGTCGGTCAATGCGCCGATTTCGATCCACTGGGTCATGCGAGCTCCAATTCGGCGAGAGGCGCGAACTCGTTGCGGTCGACGCCGCGGCTGGCACGCTCGGCCCACGGATCGGTCTGCGCGAACTGCTGCGAATAGGCAAAGCGGGCGAACAGCGCCTTGCGGTTCGCAACGTCATCGACCACCCGCTTCCTGATCTGCTCGAGACCGACGCGGTCGCACCATTTGTACATGCGCTCGAGATACCAGCCCTCCTCGCGGTAGAGCTGGGTCAGCGCCACGATCACCTCGAGGCATTCGTCCTCGGTCTCGACCTTGGTCAGGAACTCGGTGCCCTTGATGTGCAAGCCGGCGGCGCCGGCGAAATGGATCTCGTAACCGGAGTCGACGCAGACCACGCCGACGTCCTTGCAGGTCGCCTCCGCGCAGTTGCGCGGGCAGCCGGAGACGCCGAGCTTGACCTTGGCCGGCGTCCACGAACCCCACATGAACTTCTCGAGCTTGACGCCGAGGCCGGTGGAATCCTGGGTGCCAAAGCGACACCATTCGGAGCCGACGCAGGTCTTCACCGTGCGCAAGCCCTTGGCGTAGGCGTGGCCCGACACCATGCCGGCGTCGTTGAGATCGGCCCATACCGCCGGCAGGTCCTCCTTCTTGACGCCGAGCAGGTCGATGCGCTGGCCGCCGGTGACCTTCACCGTCGGGATGTTGAACTTCTCGGCGACGTCGGCGATCGCGCGCAGCTCGCTCGGCGTCGTGACGCCGCCCCACATCCGCGGCACGACCGAATAGGTGCCGTCCTTCTGGATGTTGGCGTGGACGCGCTCGTTGATGAAGCGCGACTGCTGGTCGTCGCGATATTCGCCGGGCCAGGTCGCAAGCAGATAGTAGTTCAACGCCGGACGGCAGGAGTGGCAGCCGTTCAGGGTCTTCCACTCCATGAAGCGCATGACCGCGGGAATGGTCTTGAGCTGCTGCTCGACGATCACGCGGCGAACGTCGTCGTGGCTGTGATCGGTGCATTTGCACAGCGGCTTGACCTTCGGCGCCGCCGAATAGTCGCCGCCGAGCGTGAACGCCAGGACCTGCTCGACGAGCCCGGTGCAGGAGCCGCAGGACGACGATGCCTTGGTATGGGCGCGGACGTCGTCGAGCGTGAACAGCTTCTTCTCGCTGATCGCCTTGACGATGGCACCCTTGCAGACGCCGTTGCAGCCGCAGATCTCGGTCTCGTCGCTCATCGCGGCAACCGAGCTCTGGCCGCTGACGCCGCCGTCGCCGAGATTGGCGGCGCCGAACACCAGGCGCTCGCGCATATGCGAGACGTCGGTGCCGTCACGCAGATGCTGGAAGTACCAGGGGCCGTCGATGGTGTCGCCATAGAGCACGGCGCCGACGATCTTCTTGTCCTTCAGGATGATGCGCTTGTAAACGCCGCGGTTGGCGTCCTGCAGCACGATCTCCTCCTTGTCCGGCCCCGGCGCGAAGTCGCCGGCCGAGAACAGGTCGATGCCGGTGACCTTCAGCTTGGTCGAGGTGACCGAACCGTCATAGGTGGCAAAGCCCTTCATCGCGAGGTGGTTGGCGCAGACCTTGGCCTGGTCGAACAGCGGCGCGACGAGACCGTAGGTCTGGCGGCGGTGCTGCACGCACTCGCCGACCGCGTAGATGCGGCCGTCATAGGTCTGCATGGTGTCGGAGACGACGATGCCGCGCTCGCAGTACAGCCCGGCCTTCTTGGCGAGCTCGAAATTCGGGCGGATGCCGACCGCCATCACCACGAGATCGGCCGGCAGCTCGGTGCCGTCGCCGAACCGCACGCCGGTGACGCGGTCCTCGCCCAGGATGGCCTGGGTCTGCGCCGGCATCTTGAACACCATGCCGCGCTCTTCCAGCGACTTGCGCAACAGGCCGCCGGCCACCGGATCGAGCTGACGCTCCATCAGCGTGTCGAGCAGATGCACGACCGTGACGCTCATGCCGCGCTTCATCAGCCCGTTGGCGGCTTCGAGGCCCAACAGGCCGCCGCCGATCACCACCGCGTTGCGATAGTCGGTCGAGGCCTTGATCATGCGATCGACGTCATAGATGTCGCGGAAGCCGATCACGCCCGGCAGGTCCTTGCCCGGCAGCGGCAGCATGATCGGGTTTGAGCCCGTCGCGATCAGCAGGCGGTCATAGGGCACCCGCTCGCCGGCTTCGGTGACGACTTCGCAGGTGCGGCGATCGATCATGGTGATCGTCTCGCCCTTGCGCAGCGTGATGTTGTTGTCCTCGTACCAGTCGACGGTGTTGAGCATGATGTCGTCGACGGTCTTCTCTCCGGCGAGCACCGGCGACAGCAGGATGCGGTTGTAATTGCCGTAGGGCTCGGAGCCGAACACCGTGATGTCGTAGAGATCGGGGGCGCGCTCCAGCAGCGCCTCGACCGTCCGGATGCCGGCCATCCCGTTGCCGATCACCACGAGCTTCTGCTTGGTCACTTTGTCGAGCATGGTCCGCCTTTCAATTCCGACGGCGCTGCGCAGCGACGCGGCGTGCGTCGTTGATGGGCACCGTTAAAGGTTTGGAGTTGTAGGAAGCCCAGCCGCGGGCGCAGACCGTCTTCGATGACGACCGATGTTCCGTTATTGATTGATATTCAAAACGCGTGCCAACTCGTAGCGGGCGAATCCGGCTGCAAAATCAAGAGGTTTCCAGCCGATCAAAATCCGTCGGTTCGCGCGCTGCGGCGACAGCCGGCCGAAATTTTAGCCACGCCGATGATCTCTTGTGCATCACAGCATCGCGGGCCGCGATGGCAATCGCGAAATCGCATTTGATGCGCGATCGCACGGACTTGGCGCATCGCACAAAAAAGCACCAGCGTGCGCGTTTGCGCGGCGGCACTTGCCGCAAGCCACGCCACGCGCGGAGGCGGAACGCTGTTCACGATTGCGCGGCAACGTCTTGCGACTGCACAGCAAAGCGACACGACCGGATCGATGGCACGGTAATTGCTGACCACAGCTGTTGACGGAGTGCGTCTCAACGACGAGCGCACTCACCATTCACCAACATTCCATTTGTCTGCGCCCGAGATGGCCGCGCTTTTGCGGCTGCCTCCGCCGCATCAACGCGAGATGCTTGCGATGAAGCTAGCCGAGTTCAAGAAGGCAGGTCACTGGCCGACACTGCTTGCCGCGTTCCTGTACTTCGACATCAGTTTCATGGCGTGGGTCGCGCTTGGACCGCTGATTGTCTACATCGCGCGAGACATGAATCTGGCCGTGAACGAGAAGTTCACCCTGGTTGCCATTCCCGTGCTCGCCGGCGCGCTGCTGCGCGTACCGATGGGCATTCTCGCCGACATCATCGGCGCCAAGCGCACCGGCATCATCGCCCAGCTCGTCGTGATCGCCGCGACTGCTGCAGTGTGGCACTTCGGGCTGACCAGCAAGCTCGCGATCGAGCTGTTCGGGCTTGCGCTCGGCGTCGGCGGCGCCTCGTTTGCCGTCGCCCTGCCCCAGGCGAGCCGCTGGTATCCGCCGCAATATCAGGGCGTGGTGATGGGCATCGCCGGTGCCGGCAATATGGGCGTCGTGCTCGACACGCTGCTTGCGCCGACCATTGCCGAGCATTGGGGCTGGCAGGCCGTGTTCGGCTGCCTGCTTATTCCGATGCTGATGGTGCTCGCCTATTACGCGTTCGCAGCCAAGGACGCGCCGGGCGAACGCAAGAAGGTCTCGCTGCAAGCCTACGGCGCACTGCTGAAGGATTCCGACAGCCGCTGGTTCATGTTCTTCTACTTCATCACCTTCGGCGGCTTCGTCGGCCTCGCCAACGCGCTGCCGCTCTATTTCACCGTGCAGTATCATGTCTCCGGCGTCGCGGCGGGCATGCTGGTCGCGCTGATCGTCGCGTTCGGCTCGGGATTCCGTCCCGTCGGCGGCATGATCGCCGACCGGATCGGCGGCATTCGTTCGCTGTCGATCCTGTTCGGTGTCGTGGTCGCCGCCTATCTCGTCATCGCCTTCATGCCGGAGGGCCCGACGGCGCCGACGCAGGCCGGCTGGGCGTTGACGGAATTGCCGCGCATTGCCTGGATCTCGGTGCTGCTGTTCTCGATCGGCGTGCTGGCGCTCGGCATGGGCAACGGCGCGGTGTTCCAGCTGATCCCGCTGCGCTTCCGTCACGAGATCGGCCTGATGACCGGGCTGGTCGGCTGCGCCGGCGGCGTCGGCGGCTTCTTCCTTGCCCAGACGCTCGGCGCCGCCAAGGGCATGACCGGCGGCTTCGGGGCCGGCTTTCTGTTCTTCGGCGGGCTGGCGTTGCTTGGCTTCATCGGACTTGCCATGGTCAAGGTCCGTTGGCGCACCACCTGGGGCGCGGTATCAGGAGCGCGCGTCTGAGGACTCCGCTCCGCAACGTGACGGGGCTCGGACGTGGCGAATGGTTCGCAACGGGACTTGGGGGTGCGCGTCGGCTTCGCCAGCGAGACCGGCAAGCGCGCCGCCAATGAGGACTATGTCGCGGCCAGCCTCGGCCAGCCGGGCGCGGTTCACCGCGACGTCGTGGCCGCGGTCGCCGACGGCGTGGGCGGCCACAAGGGCGGACGCGAGGCCGCGGAGGTCGCGGTCCGCAGCTTCATCGACGCCTATTATTCGTTGCCCGAGACGCTCGGCGTCCGCCGCCGCGCAGCGCGGGCGCTGGAAGCCGCCAACAGCTGGATCTACGGCCAGGGCCGCGTCGATGCCGCGCGCAGCGGCATGGCCTGCGCGTTCTCCTCGATCATCCTGTCACGGCGGCAATGCCATGTGATCCATATCGGCGACACCCGTGCCTATCGCCTGAGCGACGGTCGGCTGGAACGCCTGACGCAGGATCATATCGCCGGCCGCGGCGACCTCGCCCACATGCTGAGCCGCGCCATCGGTTTCGAGGAGTTCGCCCGCTTCGACTACACGTCCCTCGGGCTCCGGCAACATGATCGCCTGCTGATCTGCAGCGACGGGGTTCACGGTGCGCTCGGCGATTTGCGCCTCCAGCAATTGCTGGAGGAGCGCACGCCGCCCGACGAGTCAGCGCGCGGCATCGTCGATGCCGCCCTCGCGGCCGGCAGCAGCGACAACACGACCGCGCTGGTGCTCGACGTCGTCGACCTGCCGCCGGCGGATCGCGACGATCTTACGCACGCGATCGCGACGCTGCCGATCCTCGACTTGCCGGTGACCGGCGATACGATCGACGATTTCAGCCTCGGCGACGTCCTGTCCGACGGACGCTACAGCCGCCTGTTCAAGGCGACCGACAAGCGCGCCGGCCGCGAAGTGGTGCTGAAGTTTCCACATCCGCGGGTCGCGAGCGAAGGCTCCTACCGCCTCGCCTTCGTGCGCGAGGCCTGGGTCGCCGCGCGCGTGCGCAGCCTCTGGATCGGCGAGATCATCGAGGTGCCGGCGGAGCGGCAGACCAGGCTCTATTCGGCGATGCCGCTCTACGAGGGCGAAACGCTGGAGCAGCGGCTTGGCCGCGCGCCGCGGCTGTCGCTCACCGACGGCATCGCGATCGCGACCAAGCTGGTGCGCGCGGTCACCGCGCTGCACCGCGCCGGCATCATCCATCGCGACATCAAGCCCGACAACGTGATCCTGCTGAAGGACGGCGGGTTGCGCCTCGTCGATCTCGGCGTCGCGCGGGTGCCGCTGCTCGAGGATTTTCCCGCCGAGGACATTCCGGGCACCGCGAGCTACATGGCGCCCGAACTGTTCGGCGGCAAGGCCGGCGACGAGGCCTCCGACCTGTTCGCGCTCGGCGTCACGGTCTACCGCATGTTCACCGCGAACTATCCGTTCGGCGAGATCGAGCCGTTCTCGCGGCCGCGCTTCGGCAAGCCGGCGCCGCTGTCGCGCTACCGGCCGGATCTGCCGGCCTGGCTCGATGCGGTGATCGGCAAGGCGCTCAGCGTCGACCCGGCACAACGCTTCGGCGACGCCATCGAGTTCGCCCACGAACTGGAAAACGGCGCGACCTGGGCTGGGCCCGCCGTCACCACCCGCAAATCGCTGCACGACCGCGATCCCGTGACCTTCTGGAAGGTGCTGTGCGCGATCCTGGCCCTGATCATCGTGGTGCTGCTGGCGCGGCACTGAAGCAGGTGATCTTGCTTCGAGCCGCGAGCATCGCACTCCGCTTCACCTCGCCTCGCCTGCGGCGAGAGGTCGGAACGCATCGCTCATCACGCTCAAGACCCGGCACGACGAATCGTGATCCGGGTCTCGTCGGTCATGTCTTTGAGCTCCTTGTTCGGCTCGCGATAGAGATGACGCTCGATCTCGACCGTGCGGCCGTCGATCGTCTTGGTGCATTTCTCGTCGACAAATACGCCGCCGACCTCCTGCTTGTCGGCGCCCGGCTGTGCCTTCGAACAGGTCCAGCCGTCCTCGCCATAGCGCGATCTCGCCTGCAGGCCGAGCAGGAAGGCCTTCTTGCGCAGATAGAGCCGCGCCTTCGGATCGGTCTCGATCATCAGCGCCGCGATCTTGGCGTCCTTGTCGATCATGACGGTGAGGATCGCGGGATGGCCGCCGACCATGGTACCTTCCCGCCCGCTCTCGCGATCATACTCGAAGCGGATGCCGCGCAGCTGGTCCGGTCCGGCCTGGCAAGCCTGCCACTGCGCCCAGTCAGCCAATCTGTGGGTCTTCTCTCCGACGCAGGTCAGATTGATGTAGCCCGCGTCCGGAACGCTGCTGATCGCCATTCCGACGCTGATGTCGCGCAGGTCTCCCGCGGTCGCCATCGCCGGCACCGCTGCCGTGACGGTGACAGCGAAGACCAAGCCACGGATTGCCGATCCTTGCTTGCTCATGGCTTTGCCTTCTCGCTCTGGTCGGACGGCGCGGCGGCGTGGCCGGCCTCCTTGTAGATGTTGCAGACCCGCGAGCCATCGCCGAAGAACGCGATGCATTCATCGTAGGTCGGCTCGCCCTTGCCCTTGACGCGGGCGAGCACGTAGTCTGCGACGGCCTCGATCTCGTTCGGACGCAGGAACACATTCGCTTCGGGCGGCATGCGGTCCGCGACGTCCTGCCGGGTCATCTCGTAGCACTTCGTGGTGTCGTAGGAGCCGCGCACGAAGAACGGCATGCCGGTGCCCGGCCGCCCGCACGTCACGGTCTCGATGATCTGCTCGCGGGTCAGCTCGGTCTTGCGCAGCGACAGCGCGTCGCCGCCATAGCCGCCGCCGCCATTGCCATGCCATTTGTGGCACCCGACGCAATTGCCGCGCTTGAACACCGCCTTGCCCGCATCGGTCGGATCGCTCGCCGACTGAGCTTGCGCGGTACCGATAAATCCCATCACCAGCGCGCAGCCGAGCCACGCGCCAACCAGCCAATTTTTTTTCATTTGTCTTGTTTCTTGTCTTTCTCGGCCAAATCGACGCGGGAGGCCTCGGTGAGAGACCTCCCGCGCTTGCGACGTCAGAGGGCGAACACGTAGAGCATCGAGCCCGGCTGCATCCGCTTCAGCTCGGGCGTGGCATCGATGAACCACTTGTCCCAGGCTCCGCCGAGGCCGACCAGGATCGCGACGTACTGCTTGCCGTCCACCGAGAACGTCATCGGAGGCGCATTGACGCCGCCGCCGGTGTTGAACTGCCAGAGTTGCTGCAGCGATTTCGCGTCATAGGCGATCACCTCGCCGGACGGCTGTCCGGAGAACACGAGGTCGGGCGTTGCCAGGATGCCGCCGAGGTTCGGGAATTCGGTCTCCGCCTTCCCTGCCACCTTGCCGGTGGTGACGTCGATCGCGGTGACGCTGCCGGTGATCTTGACCGGCTGGCTCGGTCCGCCGCCGGTGAAGAACTCGCGCTTCTTCAACTTGTCCGGCGTCGTCTCCTCGACCGTGATCCGGTTGCAGCTCTCGATCACCGGGATGTACCAGAGCTTCAGGTTCGGATTATACGCGGTCGGCGGCCAGTTTTTGCCGCCCATGTTGCCGGGGCAGATGTCCGTCACCTTGTTGGTACGGCTTGGCGTCACCGCCGCGTTGTAGCGCTGCACGCCCTGCTTCGGATCATACTCCACCGGCTTGCCGGATTCGGGGTCGAGACCCTTGGTCCAGGTCACCTTCTTGACGAACGGCAGACCCCAGATGAACTTGCCGCTGTTGCGGTCGATCGCATAGGCAAAGCCGTTGCGGTCGGCCTCGAGCGCGAGCTTCTGCGTCGTGTTGTTCGGACCGGGGACGTCGACCAGCACGTTCTCCGCCACGCTGTCATAGTCGTAGGGATCGTTCGGCGTGTGCTGGTAGTGCCACTTGATCTTGCCGGTGTCGGCATCGAGACCAAGCGAGGAGTCGGTGTAGAGGTTGTCGCCGGGCCGATACTCGTTGTCCCAGTCCGGTCCGGGATTGCCGACGCCCCAGACGATGGTGTTGGTCGAGGGGTCGAAGCTGCCGGTTACCCAGGTCGATCCGCCGCCGCTCGCCTTGGCGTCCTTGTCGTCCTTCCAGGTCTCGTGACCGGCTTCGTCCTTGCCCGGGATGGTGTGGGTGCGCCACACTTCCTTCTGGCTCTTCAGGTCGGTCGCGGCGATCCAGCCGCGTATGCCGTATTCGGCGCCCGCCACGCCTGTAATCGCCATGTCTTTGACGATCAGCGGTGCGCCGGTGATCACCTCGCCCTTGTCGGGATCGGCGACCTGGCGCTGCCAGGCGACCTGTCCGGTCTCCTTGTTGGTTGCGATCAGGCGACCGTCGAGCGTGTGCGAGACGACGAGGTTGCCCCACAATGCAACGCCGCGGTTGTCGACGCCGCAGCAGGCGACCGCGCCGGCCCAGTCATGGTCGGTCTTCGGATCCATCTTCCAGAGCAGCACGCCTTTGCCGCCATGTGCATCGATCTTGTAGACCGAACCCCAGCCGTCGGTGACATACATGAAGCCGTTCTCGACGATCGGCGTCCCCTCCAGGCCGCCATGCGACCAGATTCCGCCGCCCTCGACGCCGCCGAGATGCATGGTCCAGGCGACCTTGAGGTTTTTGACGTTGTCCTTGTTGATATCGGCCAACGACGAGAAGCGCGTCGCCGAATAGTTCTTGTGGTGGTGCAGCCAGTTGCCTGCTTCCTTGTCAGCATTGAGCAGACGGTCCTGGCCGACATCGTCGGCGAGCGCGAAAGAGCCCGCGAAGGTCGCTGCGGATGCTACTGCCGCGGCGAGCATATGTGACTTTACCCAATTCAACCTTGTCATGAGTTCATTTCCTCCGGATCTAGCATTCTTCATTGATCGAACCGCCCGTCACACACGGGCGATCACGCGAGAAGCCTTGAGTCCCGGCGCATGGCTGTGCACCACCCGCCGTCTTCTTGAGTCACTTGTGTGAGGTCACTTCTGGACCTGTACCTCCGTCTCGATGGTGCCTGCTTTCTGAAAAACGATCGCGCATTTGAAGGTCTCGCCCGGCGTGAGCGCCTGACGCATCTGCAGCAGCATGACGTGATAACCGTCACGCTTCAGCTCGAGCATTGCCTTTGCCGGCACTGGTATATTGGATATCGAGCGCATCGCCGGTGCGCCCTCGCCGCGATCCACAGTATGACGCTCGGAAAAATTCGCAACCGGGCAGCGGACACGAAGCAGCGCATCGGCGCTGTCGGCCTCGTTCTTGATCGTCATCGTCAACGGAAGGTCCCCGCCCGCTTTGTCGACCGCCGGCACGCGCGCGTCCACAATCTGCAAGGACTCGTTCGCGGCGGCGTTATGCATCACTCCGAACGTGCTGATCAGGCAGAATAATGGCAACGCGATCCATGATCGGCACGCAACGGCGCAATGCAACTCCCGCTCGAACGACATCAAGTTCTCTCCCAACATGATTTTTGCAGCATTGTTTCACGCTTCGTCGTGCGCTTCCAGCAATAGATCGCGAACGCTGCATCAACGCGATTTTGGGCTCGCATAGCGGCCATGCTAACTTCCTGCGCATGAGTACTCTCGATAAACTTCCGCCGGCACAGCGCGACGCAGCACATGCCGCACTGCATCAGGTGATCGGCACCGCAGCGATCGAGGCCGTCACATCGGTCTCGGGCGGCGCAACGTCGGCGCAATTGTTCCGGATCGATGCAGGCGGCGAGAATTATTTGCTCCGAATCGAAGGAATGCCGAGCCCGCTGCGCAATCCGTTTCAGTATGTGTCGCTCAGGATCGCCGCCGAGGCCGGCATCGCGCCGCGACTCCATTATGTCGACGAGGCCTCGCGCGTCGCGGTAATGGATTTTGTGCAGCGGCAGCCGCTCGGCCGCTATCCCGGCGGCCTGCCGGCGCTGGCGAAGGCGCTCGGCGAATTGCTGGCGCGCCTGCAGGCGACGCCGACCTTTCCCGCCTTCCTGCGCTACCCCGACATCGTGGCCCGGCTGTGGGCCCATGTCGGCCGCACCGGCCTGTTCGCGCCCGGCGTGCTTGACCGCTGCAACGCGCATCTCGCGCGGATCCGCGCGGCCTATGCCTGGGATGAGGCCAACTCGGTGTCGAGCCACAACGACTCGCTCCCCGCCAACATCCTGTTCGACGGCAACAGGCTCTGGATGATCGACTGGGAATCCGCCTATCGCACCGATCCGCTGGTCGACCTTGCGATTGTCGGCGACAGCCTGGCGAGGACGCCGGAGCTGGAGCACATCTTGCATCGTACCTGGCTCGGCCGCCCGCTCGACGAGGCGCTGCGCGCACGGCTCGCACATGTCCGCGCGCTCACCCGGCTCTACTATGCCGGCGTGCTGCTCAGCGCATCGGCGACGGCGCCGCGCATCACACCCGACACGAGCCTTGCGGCACCGACGCTTGCCGAGCTCGCAGAAGCCACACGCGCCGGCCGGCTCAAGGCCGGCACGCCGGCGGCCAAGCACGTGCTGGGCAAGATGTTCGTCGCCGCGTTCCTGACCGAGGTCGCAACGCCCGGCTTCGATCTTTCGGTCTGACGTTCAACCCGGCGGATTGAACGTCGACGGAAAGAACTGCGGCGCAGCTCACTGCGGCACCGGGTGCAGCCTTGCGAGCTGGTCGAGCGACAATTCGGCCTCGCGATCGCTCAGGGGAAAACGCACGATCACATCCTGACGCGCCAGCTGGCCCCATAGCGCGTCCGACGACCATTTCTGCGGCTCGGGTCCGCGCGGACCGTCGACCCAGATGAAATACCATTCCGGCATGGACGCGACCAAAGCTCCCTCGCCGGAACATTGGTCCTTCGCCGGCCGATCCGCAACGCCCGATTTCGTGCGCGGCGCGACAGGCGGGGCTATTCGTACGGCGTGCCGTCCTTGTGCAGGAAGCTGTCGTCGGAGCTAGGGCTCATCATGTCGATGTCGGAGCAGGTGATGACGTCGGCGCGCGAGCGCGAGCCGATCTCGAGATAGGTCGCCGTCATCTGCGACCTGTTGATCAGATGATGCCCGTTGCCGGAGTTCTTCGGAAACGCCGCGCAATCGCCGGCGCGCAGCACCGTCTCGCCGCCGCCCTCCACCAGCACCACTTCGCCCGCGAGCACATAGACGAACTCGTCCTCATCCGAATGCCAGTGGCGCTGGCTCGACCAGTTGCCGGGCGGCAGCCGCATCAGGTTGACGCCGAAGTCGGCGAGCCCGCCGGCATCACCGAGACGCTGCCGCACCCGCTCGGCGCACGGCGCGGCGAACTCCGCCGGATAGCCGGTCCCCTTGCGCTCCGGCACGTTTGCAAGGTCGATCCTGGGCATGGCGTCTCTCCGGCGGGTGGCGGGCGAACGGACGTGGCGATACCCACTTGGCGCAACGGTCCGCCGAAACTGTGTCGCGCCATCAGAGCGCCGTCAGGCACGCGCGACCAGATCCCTCGCCATCAGGATGTCGTCGTAGTAGCGGCCGTCAATCTTCAGCGCGTGCCGCTCGAGCCCATATTCGACAAAGCCCGCGTTCTGATAAAGCTGACAGGCCGGCTCGTTGCCCTTCACCACGACGAGCTGAACCAGTTCGACCGATTGCGCCGCGAGTTCGAGCGCGGCATCGACCAGAAGCCGCCCGACACCGGCGCGCCGCGCCTCTCGCCGCACATACATCCCGACCAGCGCGCCCTTGTGCTGCCGCTTCGGCCCTTCCGCCGCGACGAAGCCAACGATGCCGGCGAGCTCGCCGCGACGAAACGCGCCGAGGATCACCGCGTCGCCCTCAAGTCGGTGCGCGAACCACTCGACGGGATGCGCGCTTTCCGTCTCATATGCACTGCCGAACGCTTCGGGGCTCAACCGCAGCGCCTCGAGGCGGATGTCGCGATAGAGGCCGGCGTCCGCGGGCGCGAGGCGGCGAATCTCGATGGACGGCATGTTCATCTCGTGTCCTGTCCAGGTCGCGTAACTATGGCCGATTGATCGGCGCATCGATCAGCGCCGTCTATCGTAAGGCCTGCCTATTCCAAGGGGAAATGGAGCGGGTGAAGGGAATCGAACCCTCGTATTCAGCTTGGAAGGCTGCTGCTCTACCATTGAGCTACACCCGCATCTCGGGTTCACCTAACACGGCCGGGCGGCGGCCTCAACTGCCCCCGGGGTGCGTTCTGTTCTCCGGTAAACGAAACCATTTCGCCGCAATCCGGCCGGTTTCCCGGCGCGGACGGGCCGGAGGCGGCCTTAACAGCGGCGGATTCGGCACCTATATTGGAAGTCCCATCAACAAAGAAAGGAGGTGATCTAGTGTCTTGTCTCAAGCGCTGTCACCTCGCTGGGATCGCCCGCTAGGCCCTGAGCAATCAGCCTGGCATCGGGGCGCTCTCAGCCCTGGACCAGCGAGACATCAAAATCGGGGGCGCGGCGGAAGCTAATCCGCCGCGCCTTTTTTGCTGTTTTGGCCTGCGCGATTCGCCGCCGCCATGCCGGACGGCGGGATACCTTGTCGCAACACAAAGACCGTCCGATCCGCTACAGATGAAATGTCGGCTCGGATCGCCGCGAGACGTCCTTGGGCCAGTCGCATCAGAAATAAGGAGCCCATCAGATGCTTTATGCCATCCTGGCCTATCACGTCGAAGCCGAGGTCAAGTCGTGGAACGCCGAGGAGGATGCTGCCGTGATGACGGGTCTGCGCGAGGTCCATCAACGGCTGAAGGGCAAGCTCGGCCCGGCTGCGCGGCTCGGCGATACCCGCAACGCCAGCACGCTGCGTGGGCCCGGCCACGGCATGGTGATCGACGGGCCGTTCTCCGAAACCAAAGAGCAATTGCTCGGCTTCTACGTGATCGATTGCGCCGATGAGGCGGAGGCGATCGCCGCGGCGCGCGATCTGCGCAGCGTCAACCCGTCGGCGGTCTACGAGATCCGCGCGCTGAAGCTCTACATCCCCGGCGCGCCGTTTCCGGAGACTGCGGGCCCGCGCGACGCGTAGCGCGTGATCCCCGCGCAAACGGCTTTGGCGTTTGTCGCGAGGGAAACCGCTTCGCACTTTTCCGGATCATGCCTTAACGGCTGGAGCGTTTCGGCAGCTTCGGAAGCTTGCTCGGGTCGAATTTCGGCAGCGGCAGATCCGGCGGCGGCTTGGCCGCCATCTCCTGGCTCGGAATCAGCGTCACCTCGAAGGCGAGATCGGGTACGGCGTCCGCCCTGCCCGTGCAGGTCGCGATCGCGCCGGTCCAGATGCCGTCGAGCCGCACCACGAGGTCGTCGGTGCCGAACACGGTCGTGCCGTCCCTGGAATGCCGCTGCGTGGTGAGCACGGCGGAGAAGCGCTCGCCGTCGACCTCATAGGTGCCGCTGTAGAGCATGACCGCGTCGCTGCCCCACAGCCTGCCATCGGCGACGTGCACGATGCCGGTGCCGTCCGCAAGCGACGTTCGAAACCACGCCGCGTAGGTGCCATTCTTGAGCATGGAGCCGGTCTCCATCTGCTCCCGTTTCATAGTGCACGATCTGGGCACCGCTGCGTTAACAGGCGATGAAGGAACTCACGCCTGCGCTCATTGGCCGTCGATCTGCCGCCCCATGATGGCGATCGCCTTCTGGTAGACGCCTGCCGCGTTCCACGCCTCGATCGCGGCGAAGTTGGGTTCCCCGGGCTGATAGCCGGCGCCGGCGCGCCAGCCATGGGCGCGCAGGAAGTTCGCCGTCGAGCTCAGCGCGTTGGCCGCGACGTCGAGATTGCCGGTGCCGTAGGCGAGGACGTTCTTCGGCATGAACTGGGTCTGGCCGATCTCGCCATGCATCGAGCCGCGCGTGCTTCCGGACAAAGTGCCGCGGTCGACGAGCTTCAGCGCCGCATAGAGCTGGTCGGTGAAGAACTCCGGACGGCGGCAGTCATAGGCAAGGGTTGCGATCGAGGACAGCATGTTCTGATTGCCGCGCTGGCTGCCAAAACCGCTCTCCATACCCCAGATCGCGATCAACGGTCCCGGCGGCACGCCATAGCGCTGCTGGATCGAGGCGAATAGCGCCGCCTGCGACTGCTTCAGCGATCGGCCGCGCGCTACGATGGTCGCAGATCCCCGCTTGGCCATGAACTGCTCGAGCGACAGGCCGAAGCTGCGCTGGCCGCGATCCGCTGCAATCGTCGCACTGGCGTAATGGGTCTGCATCAGCGCAGCGATCGCGGTGGCGCCGATGCCCTTGGCGCTCGCCTCGCCCGAGAACTGCTGCTTCCAGGCTTCGAACCCGCCGGGCCCGTTGCCGCACTGCGCCGCGTTCGCCTCAGCCCCCAGCGTTGCAACCATCACGACGATGGCGAGCGCCGACGTCGCAACCTGCCAGCCCCTGATCATCCAAGACCTCCTCCGCAAATATGCCGCCGCCCTCGCGGGCGCGGCGCTGACGATGGCCGGATTGACATGACCCGGCGATGAACGATCCGCCTCAGATTCGGCCGCGAACCGTCACGATATGTCGCCGGCAGCGGATTGGCCATCCCGGCCGCCTCAGGCAGGCCGGGACATTTGGCCCCTGCGCCCGGAAGGCGTCATGCGCCGGGCATGACGACGAACACGGCCTGCGTGACGATGTGTGACGATGCAGATCGCGCGTGAGAAGTGCGAAATCCGGTGGTGAACGGCGTGCGATGTAGTAGGTTCTCCGCGGGGACGGCGGCCCCGCTGTCCTCCAACTTGGGAGGCGATGGCTATGATGAAGACCCTGTCACTTCTAGCGGTCCTGCCCTTTATCGGCGTCCTGTCGATGTCGACGGGCCACGCCGCATCCACATGCTCGACCAGCAATTTCGGCATCTCTGCGGTACCGTGCGGAAAGCGGTATGCGGTCAGCTACGAAGCCTGCCGGAAGTACGTGATCGAGCATGGCGCATCGCCCGCCGAATCCTGGTGGTACTGCAGCAGTCAAGGCTACACGAAATAGGCAGCACTTCCTGAGCGATGCTTTTCGCCGCCGCGGACAGCGCGTTGAGCTGCCGCGACGCCGAACGCGCGTGCCTGCCGATCCGCGTGTTAAGGCACGTCGCCTCGCCTCACCGGGCCGACAGTCTGCGGCCGGTTGAGGAAGAACTCGCGGTTGCCGAGCGCGGCCTCGGCATACTGGTCGATCGCCACGATGATCGCCTGCACATGGTGAAAGCACCAGCCTTCCCGCGTCGCCATGTGCCGGACCTCGGCCAGCGCCTTGATCCAGGGCGCGTGATCATCGCTGTCGTGGAAATACCGAAGCGGCTCTCTCATCTTTCCACATCACGTCTTGCAGCTCGGCGCGCAGCCGCCGCATCCCGAGCACTCGGTCATGCACGCGCTTCGCCGGCGCCGAGCTCTTGCTTCACCGGGCGAATGAAGGCCGGCGTCGCGGCGCGACGGCGCGGTGCAACGCTCGCATGCACGATGATCGGATCGCGGTCGCCCAGGACGCCCCGCTCCTCGACCAGGCGGCTCATGACCAGCCGCATCTTCAAAAGGTCCCCGGCAACGAAGGCGCAGTCCTCATCGCGGTTGATCTGCTGGCGCATGATGGCTTCGGCCTCGAGCATGCTGACGCGCAGCGCCCTGATCTGCCTGCGAATTTCGCTGATGCGGTTGTCCATGGCGTCCTCCAATTCCCGGTGGAGGGCAATTAGAACAAAACAAGAACATTGAGTCAAGCGGGTGAAGGCACCTGTCATGGCGTATCGTTATCACGACGCAACCGGATGAGTTCCGGTCATCCGCCGTACAGCTTCACGAATTCAACGTGAGGTGCCGGATATCAAGCGAGATCAACGAAGCTACGGTGACCGCGCGCAGCGAGGATCGCCGCCGTCAAAGACAAACGGCCGACATACGACAGTGGAACAATGCGGCATCGAACTTGTCTACACAAATAGACAAGTTAAAATAGGTCGATTCTATTTCGATCATTGCGCAGCAAATGCCCAAGTCTTCCAATGCCCAAGTCCTCCAAGCTGGTAGCCGCGAAGCGCGGCAAGGTTCTTCTGGTTAGACGCCGATCTGACGGGCTGTGGATGTTTCCCGGCGGGCGCAGGCGTGCGCGAGAGACCGGGAAGGATTGCCTCAAGCGCGAAATCAAGGAGGAGCTGCCGAAGCTCAAGCTCGGCAGGCTCAGCCTGTGGAAGGAAGTGACGGCCAGGAACAAGCGTTCCGGCCGCAGGATGAGCGACGCGATCTTCATCGCCAAGAACGCCAAAGGCCGACTGGCGATCGGCGACAAGAAGGAGATCGACCGCGCCGCCTGGCAGAAGCCGCGGGGCCTTCGCCTGACGCCGACCTCCCGCTACATCCGCGACCGGCTGTTTCCGAGAAAGCAGCGGCGTCGGAGATAGGCGGCGGGATCATCGCGGCTTGAAAGGCCGCGCTTCCACCCCAAAGAAACGGCCCCAGCGAGGGGGCACAAGCTGGGGCCGCGAGTTACTGTGATCGTCCGGGCGCTGCCGGCAGGGACAGCACCGAACCTGTGACAATCATGCTCCGCAGCGTCGGTTCCTGGACGGAGGGCCTGGGCCTTTTATCCGGGCGACATCACACGTTATTTATCCGCGCTCGCTGACCTGCAATTTGACGCGACGTAAGTTTGTTAATCGTTGCGTGGAGTCATGGAACCGAAGACCGAGATTTGCCCGAAGTGCGGGCACAAACCGGAATTGGCATTGCCTCCGGGCGGCAAAGGCAACCGCCTCTATCGGTGCTTCAATTGCGGAGGCCCGGCCCCTCTGAAGGATCACACGGCGGACGGATATCTGCGCGGTCCGAAGTCCCCGGAAAAATAACACAGGTTAGTCAGCAACACCGTACTGATCCGGATTTCTGGAAAGATAGGACGGCCGTAATACGACCCTGCCGGCGTTGCCGTTCTTTGCAGAGCATTTTTTCACGACTGAGTTGTTACAGACCTATTGTAACCGGCAGAAAAGGGCCGTCGATGCGACGGCCCTTTTCGATTCAGCGCCCATGTCATTCGCGCGGCATCAACCCCGGTGACGACAGCCATACTCCGGGAATATCTGTTCTACCCAACTCGGTACCAGGCAAAGAACGAGGCCGCCAACCGGCGGTCTCCTTAATTGAGTGGCCCCAGCAACCTATGGGGGCCTGGGAGGGCTGGCGCTGGGGCCGTCTACCGGCCCGGTTGGCGCGGTCGGGCCAGGTGAGCTTCCATCAAATGAATAGAGCAACGGCAACCATTGCGATTGGGCAAAGTCCCAATACGACGATGCCCGCTCGAACAATCACTTCGGACATGACATGCGCCCTTCAATGGGGCGGTCAAAATACGCCGCGGCGGAAGCCGCGCAAAGTGCAGTTTGTGCCAGATTTTCCGCGTCCCTCAATCATGCGTCACGGCGGGAAAGGACGCGCCAAGGCGGAGTCGTTGAGACACCAAAACTCACGCGCGAGCCTCCTGGAGATCGCCGAAGAGTGAGGCCTCAGGCGGTATCGCGGATTTCGGCCCTGGAGTTTGGCGGCTGCGCCGGCACACCGTGCTGATTTCTTCAGCTTCGCCTACCGCCGACGCGTGCTAGGAATGACGCGATCCGCTTCGTATCGGACCACGACATGAGCTAAGAATTCGTCCAAAATGACCTTCCCCTCCAACCGCCAGAGGCGGCTGCTCAGACTAGTCTCCGCGCGTTGGCAGCGCCGCGCCCTGTTCTTGCTGGGCGGCATTGCGGTCGGTGCTGCGGCCGTCGCGCTGGCACAGCTCGCCGATCTGGCGCAGATTGCGTTTGGCGCGGTGGTATCCCGTTTCCATTATGCCTCGCTGCTGCTGACGCCGGCCGGGTTCGCGCTGTCGGTGTTTCTGACCAACCGCTTCTTTCAGAACGCGCAAGGCAGCGGAATCCCGCAGGCGATCGCCGCACGCCATCTGACCGACCAGACCGCGCGCGAAAGCCTGGTTTCGCTGCGCGTTGCGGCCGGCAAGATCCTGCTCACGCTGTTCGGCCTGTTGTGTGGCGCGTCGGTCGGGCGCGAGGGACCGACGGTGCAGATCGGCGCCTCGATCATGTTTGCGCTCGGCCGCTTCTCGCCGCGGCGCCAACCCGGCCTGATCCTTGCCGGCGCGGCAGCAGGTGTCGCGGCCGCCTTCAACACCCCGCTGGCAGGAATCGTGTTCGGCATCGAGGAAATGAGCCGTGCCTTCGAGACGAGAACCAGCAGCCTGATCATCGGCGCGGTGATCGCTGCCGGCCTGACCTCGCTCGCGCTGATGGGCAACTATACGTATTTCGGCACCAGCGCGACGGCCTTGCGCAACGGCACCGACTGGCTCGCGGTGCCGCTCTGCGGCGTTGCCGGAGGTCTTGCGGGCGGCCTGTTCAGTCGCATCCTGATCGCGATGGCGCGCGGATTTGCCAATCCGGTCGGACGCGCGATCAAGCGTTATCCAATCGGCTTTGCCGCGATCTGCGGATTTGCGGCTGCGATTTGCGGGATTGCGTCCGACGGCGCGATCTATGGCACGGGATATCAGCAGGTCAAATCCGCGCTCGAAGCCGGAACACAATTGCCGGCGAGCTTCAGCGTCTGGAAATTCCTGGCGACCACGTTCGCCTCGATCAGCGGCATGCCGGGCGGCATCTTCGCGCCCTCGCTCGCGGTCGGCGCCGGGCTCGGCTCCAACATCGCGCCGCTGTTTCACGGCGCGCCGCTGTCGGCCATCATGCTGCTCGGCATGGTCTCCTATTTCGCCGGCGTGGTTCAGGCGCCGATCACCGCCTTCGTGATCGTCACCGAGATGACCGACAATCACGCGATGGTCGTGCCCTTGATGGCCGCGGCCCTGATCGCGCACGCGAGCTCGCGCCTGATCTGCAAGGAAGGCGTCTATCACGCCCTCGCCAAGGGCTTCGTCGAGCGCGCTGCGCCGGCGCAGAAGATCACCTCGATCTGAATTCCGGGCACCACGGGAAAACGGCCCCGGCATCTCGCGTTGCCGGGGCCGTCCTATTCCATGCTCACTCACGCCGAACCGCCGGTGCCGATAATCAGGCGGACCCTCTGGGCCTTGAAAAATTTCCTTAATGAAAAAGCCTGCCCAGCGCCCGAATGATTCGCGCGATCCGGCGTTCCGGAAAATAACGCGTGTGAATCCAGCCTGAATAAATTTCGCTCGAAACAAACGGAATGTTTCAGTGACTCTTCATGCGTGAACGGAGTTCCGGGGTTCCTCGGGGAGCGGACTTGTCGCGGCGACGTTGGTCTATGGGCAATCCCTGAGAAAGGGGGAAGCGCCATGGTCGAGAACGTCATGACCAACGCCACTTATTGGCGGGACCGAGCCGCCAAGACACGTGCCAAGGCGGATTTGTTCAGATATCAAAACTCACGCGCGAACCTTCTGAAGATCGCCGAAGAGTACGACCGTCTGGCCAACTATGCCGAGCAGCAATTGCTGCGCGCACCGACGGCGAAACTGTCCGGCCAGTCTCCTTAACGGCAGGAGCCTTTTGGACATTGGGCCGTCTCAGCCGGTGCGTGCGCCGCACGTCACGCTGCTTTCGGCCAATCGAGCCTCAGCCCCGATAGGCAAACAGCTCGATCGGTTCGCTGAAACCGCGCACCGAATGCTCGCCGACATGCTCGAGCGCGAAATCGTGCGCGACCAGATCGGCGAAGGCGCGCGACAGCAGCACGTTTCGTCCCAATTGCTTGGTCAGAGCCTCGAGCCGCGAGGCCATGTTGACTGCGGGGCCGATCACGGTGAAGTCGAGCCGGCTGCGCGATCCGATATTGCCGTACATGACGTCGCCGACATGGACGCCGATGCCGTAATTCATCGGCGCCCGGCCCATCATGCTGTTCTTTTCGCTCAGCGCCGCCATCGCCTGCCGCGCCTCGGACACCGCGTGAAGCAGATTGGCGCAGGCCCTGGGATCGCTGAGCGGGAAAATCGCAAGCAGACCGTCGCCGATGAACTTCAGGATTTCCCCGCCGTGCCGCGCAATCGGCTCCGACATCGCGTCGAAATAGTCGTTGAGGAGATCGATGACGTCGTCGCGCGGCCAGGAGTCGGAGATCCGGGTGAAGTCCCTGAGATCGCAGATCATGATTGCGGCGCGGACCGTGGTGCCGCTGCCCCGCCTCGTCGCACCCGCCAGGATCATCTCGCCGGCATGGGTGCCGACATAGGTCTCGAGCAGCGTCCGCGCCAGGCGGTTCTTCATCCGGATTTCGCTGACCAGCGCCAGCACCGGCAGCACCTTGCGCAGCTCGGCGATGTCAGCGTCATCGAAACCGCCGGACCGGTCGGTCGCGAACGTCACGACATGCCGCTTGCCGAGCGTATGCAGCAGCGGCCACGCCACATAGTCGGTCAGGCCTTGCGCGCGCATCTCGTCAAAGAGCGCATGCGTGCGGCCAGGCGCCCGTTCGAGTCGCTCGCGCACTTCGCCGGCGCCCTGGTGGATTTCGTAGACCGGGCTGCCGATATATTCTGAGCGCTCCCTCACCTCGTAGTCGACCCGCGTGATCTCGGCCTCGCGCTTGCCGTCGCCCCAGATGATCCGGGCGCCGAGCCATTGCGGATGCTGGATCAGCAGATTCATCGTCGCCCGCTTGAGGGGGATACCCGTTTGCTGCAACCGGATGCACAGCTCGGCGAAGATATTATCGATGAAGCGCTCGTCGCGGGTCTCGTTGGTCAGCCAGGCCACAACGTCGCCGCCAGACTGCGGCGTGACGGACTCGATGTTGGGGGCGTTCATGGCTTGCTCCGGAGCGGCGGGTGGAATCGGCACGCGATATGTCGTGCTTCTGCCCGGCAACGTCAACGCCGCCATCGGTAACGTGATCGGGCGTGCCGGGTGGCCCAGGCGGTAGCCCGACCACTGCAGGGCGCGTTGCCAAAATATCGAAAACAACCCCATGCAAAGTAGCCGGCGGTGGCCGGCCCTCGACCAGGCTCCTTGACACGTCGGGCAACTCACGGGTACTTTTCCAATATTCCGAAATTCTGCGGACGCACGCTCGGCCCCGGCAGGCATTTGGCATTTGCGTGCTTATGTAACCGACGTTTCCACGTCGTCATGGCCAACAGCCACATGCGATAGCCCTGCCTTTCAGGGCGGAGCCAGACGCCGCTTGCGCACGAAACCGCGCCCCGCACGCACTCAACTGGTTAGCGATCGATTAATTGCAGCGCGCGGACGTTGCATCGCGGGCACACTGCTTGCTGTTTCGCATGGGGAACACCAAGCTTCATTTGTTTGCTCACAGTGAGTCACATAGCGTGACGCACATCCGCGGCTGGCGAAGGTTTGCCGGAATGCAACCTGCCTGGCGGCGGCAAGAACAAGGGGCTGAGCACCATGCGCGAATGCATCGGGGCTACGACGATCGCACGACACGTTGGTGACAATCCGCTCAATCTACGCCTGACCGCATCGCCCTCCCGCACCCGCGCGCAAGTCCAGCGGCTGCTGCTGCTGAGCGCCTCGGTGGCCGCGCTCTCGGCGCTGATGCCGGGCTCAGCGGCGGCGCAGACCTGGACCGGCGCCATCAGCAACGACTGGACGGTGGGCTCGAACTGGAACACCGGCACGGCCCCGGCCGGCGGTGCGGTCAATATTGTGCCCGGCTCAAACGTCGTCCTCGGCGTGAGCCCAGGGGCGACCGGCACGACCAGCACGCTGAATGTTCGCGACCTGGTCGGAGGCACGACAAATCTCACGATTCAAAACGGCAGCACGCTGACGAGCACTACCGCTTCGATCGGCGATGTCGCAGGTGGCATCGCCACGGTCACCGTGACAGGGGCCGGCTCCCGGTGGAACGCCAGTACGATCAACCTGTTCGCTGGCGCCACAAGCGTGCTCAACGTTACGGACGGCGCGACCGTCTCCGTCACAAGCAGGCTCATCGTCGGCACGCCGGCCGGCACTAGCACGGCCACCCTCAACATCAGCAACGCCACGGTGGAGAATCGCGGCTTCGGCATCAGCGTTGGCAACGCACGGGGCCAGGTCAATTTTGACAACGCCACTTTCCGTGCGGCCATTAACACCTCCAACATCTCCAACGGAACGGCCGACCAGAACAACATCGCCGCGGGCGGACTGACCGTCGATAGCAACGGGTTCCTCGTCCTCCAGGCGAACGGCTTCAGCGGCGTCGGCGGATTGACCAAGATCGGCGCTGGGACCTTGCGGCTCAGTGGCGCCAGCACCTACATCGGCGACACGGTGATCCAGCAAGGCACGCTGGCACTGACGGGCGCAGGCGCGATCAGTCTCAGCCGAGTGGTCGACAACGCAACCTTCGATATCTCGGCAATATCCGCCGTGCCAGGTATAGCCGGCATTCAAAGCCTCGCGGGCACCGGCACCGTCACGCTCGGCACCAGGACGCTGGGCATCGTCAATGCGAGCGACAATTTCGCCGGCACCATCAACGGCAGCGGCGGGCTGAGCCTCACCGCCGGCACGCAATTGCTGTCCGGCGTCAACAGCTATAGCGGCGTGACCTTTATCGCAGGCGGCACCTTGGCGCTATCAGATGCGGGCTCGATCGCAACTTCCAGCCAGGTGATCGCGAACGGCACGTTCAGCATCGCCGGCCTCTCCGGCGCAGGCACCAGCATCCAGCGACTGTCGGGCTCAGGCAGCGTCGATCTCGGCGCCAAGACGCTGACGCTGACCGCCGCGAACGACACGTTCGCAGGCGTGATCGGCGGCAGCGGCGCCCTGACGCTTGCCGGTGGCACGCAGACCCTGTCCGGCGCCAACACCTATAGCGGCGTGACCATGATCTCTGCGGGAACGCTGGCGCTTGCAGGGGCTGGCGCGATCAGCAATTCCCGCGTGGTGGCGAATGCCGCGTTCGACATTTCCGGCCTCGCCGGCACCTCGACCAGCATTCAGGGCCTCGCCGGCAGCGGCAATGTCGCGCTCGGCGCCAAGAGCCTGACGCTCACCAATGCCAGCGACAATTTCGCGGGCGCGATCGGCGGCACCGGCGGGCTCGCCCTGACCGGCGGCACGCAAATCCTGTCCGGCGTCAACACCTATAGCGGCGCGACGACGGTGAACGGCGGCACGCTGCAAGCCGGCGCGGTCAATGCGTTCAGCGCCGCCTCCGCCATCACCGCCGGCGCCGGCACCACGATCGACCTCGACGGCTTCAACCAGACCATCGGCGGCTTCAGCAATGCCGGCACGGTGCGGTTCGGCGCGGCGCCCGGAACGACGCTGACGGTCGCCGGCAATTATGCCGGCAATGGCGGCACGCTGCTGTTCAACACCGTGCTCGGCGGCGACGGCTCGGCGACCGACCGCCTCGTCGCGGGCAGCACGTCGGGCACCTCGACCGTGCGGATCAACAATGCCGGCGGCGGCGGCGGCGCGCAGACCGCCGACGGCATCAAGCTGATCGACGTCAGCGGCGCCTCCAACGGCGTCTTCGCGCTGGCGGGCGACTATTCGCTGCAGGGCCAGCAGGCGATCGTCGCCGGCGCCTATGCCTATACGCTGCAGAAGAACGGCATCTCGACGCCGGCGGACGGCGACTGGTATCTGCGCTCCAGCCTGGTCAATCCGCCTGGTGATCCGGCCACACCGGCCAAGCCCGCGGGCCCGCTGTACCAGCCCGGCGTGCCGCTTTACGAGAACTACGCCCAGGTGCTGCTCGGCATGAACGCGCTGCCGTCGCTGCAGGAGCGTGTCGGCAACCGCTATTGGGGCGGCAGCGCCGGCCCGAGCGAAGCGATGGCGCGGATGGGCGTCACGCCGGCGGCGCAGACAGACAGTTCATGGACGCAGTCGGCGTTCTGGGGCCGCGTCGAGGGCGGTCAAACCAGCCTGCGGCCGTCGAACACCACGGGCTCGAGCATGAACAGCGATGACTTCAAGGCGCAGGCCGGGCTCGACGGCCTCGCGCTCGAGAACACCTACGGCCGCCTGATCGTCGGCCTCACGCTGCAATACGGCCTGACCACGGCTTACGTGAATTCGTTGTTCGGCAACGGCCGCATCCGCGCCGAGGGCACCGGCGTCGGCGCCACCGCGACCTGGTATGGCGACAACGGCGTCTACATCGACGGCCAGATGCAGACCATGTTCTATCGCGGCGACCTGACCTCCGATCTCGTCGGCAGCATGACCCACGGCAATGAAGGCCTCGGCTATGCGTTCAGCGTCGAGGGCGGCAAGCGCTTCACGATCGGCAACGGTTTCTCGCTGACGCCGCAGGCGCAGCTCGCCTATTCGAAGGTCGACTTCGATGGCTTCACCGACCGCTTCGGCGCGCTGGTCTCGCTCGGCAAAGCCGACAGCCTGCTCGGCCGCGTCGGGTTGTCGCTCAATCACCGGAAGAGCTGGAGCGAAGGCGCCCGCTCCGACCTCTACGCCATCGGCAACCTGCACTACGAATTCCGCGACGGCACCAACGTCGATGTTGCGGGCACCGGCTTCGCCAGCGCCAACGACCGGCTCTGGGGCTCGATCGGCGGCGGCGGCAGCTACAGCTGGGCGGGCGGGCGTTACACCGTGTTCGGCGAAGCGACCTATCGCGCCAGCCTGGAGGATGCCGGCGACAACCACAGCTACAAGGGCACCGCCGGTTTGCGCGTGGTCTGGTGAGGACGGAAGGTCAAGGCGCGATGAGATTGGGTCGTAAGGCGACGGCAGTTTGCTCCCTCGCCCCGTTCTTACGGGGTCGAGACCAGCGAAGCTTGCTCTTGGAGGGTTGGGGTGAGCGGCTCGCTTCGCACATACGGTGATAGCTGCGTCCGCGGAGACTCCCCCTCACCCGGAACGCATCTAACGATGCGTCATAGCCGAAGCTCTGCTTCGGCGTTCTTGAGAACGGCCGCCGAAGGCGGCCTATGCCTCTCCCCGCCACGCAGGGCGAGGTGACGAAGCCTACCCGCCCAGCCGATCGACCTCGGCCTTGCCGGCCTTCATGACCAGCGGGATGTGCTCGCCCTGGCCGAGCAGACAACTCACGTCGCGCAGTGGATTGCCCTCGACCACCAGCAGATCGGCAAAAGCCTCCGGCGCGATGCGGCCGAGCTTGCCTTCCATGCCGAGCACCTCGGCGCCGATGATGGTCGCGCTGGCGATCACCGCCTGCGGTCCGAGCAGCTCGGCGCGAATCCGGAATTCGTCGCTCTGCAGGCGCTGCGACGGTCCGAGCAGGTCGGAGCCGTAACCCATCTTGACGCCGGCCTCGCGGTAGATCGCGAGCGAGCGCAGTCCGGCGTCGCGCACGTCGGCGATCTTGGCGACGCTCGCCGCCGGGAGGCCGTATTTCGCACCCTCATTGGCCAGCGCCTCATAGGTGACCAGCGTCGGCACCACATAGGCGCCCTGCTCGGCCATCAGCCGCGCGGTCGGCAGATCGACCAGATTGCCGTGCTCGATGGTGCGCACGCCGCAGCGGATCGCCCGCTCGATCGCCTCCGCGGTGTAGGCGTGCGCCAGCACATAGGTGTGCCGCGCCCTCGCCTCGGCGACGATGGCGCGGATCTCGTCCTCGGAATAGCCGTAGGCGCCGATCGGATCGGTCGGCGACGCGACGCCGCCGGACGCCATGATCTTGATCTGGTCGGCGCCCATCTGCAGCTCCTCGCGCACCGCCTTGCGCACCGCGTCGACGCCGTCGACGACGCGCGCGATCGCACCGACCCGCACGCAGCAGGAGCAGGTCGGGTCGGCCAGATAGTCGGAGCGGGCGCGCCCGTCGCCATGCCCGCCGGTCTGGCTCAGCGCGCGGCCGGAGACGAACAGCCGCGGACCGTCGGTCAGGCCGGTGTCGATCGCCTGCTTCAGCGCATAGCCCGCGCCGCCGGCATCGCGCACGGTGGTGAAGCCGCGCTTCAGCATGCCGCGCAACAGCATGGTCGAGCGTAGCGTCACCAGCACGTTGGCCATCCGGGCCTGCTGCGACAGATCGAGCTCGACCGCGACCGCATGCACATGCAGATCGATCAGGCCGGGCATCAGCGTCTTGCCCTTGAGGTCGATGACGCGATCGGCCGAGGTCTCGATCGGCCGGTCCGAGACCTCCTTGATCAGGCGATCCTCGACCAGCACGTGGTGGCCTTCGAGCAGATCGGAGCGCAGGGGATCGAGCAGCGCGGCGTTCTTGAAGAGGGTCGTAGCCATGATGGTCTCCTGAGCGCCGCGATCACGCGGCTTCGCTTGCGATGTCTTCCAGCGACCGGCCGCGCGTCGGCACGCCCATCAGCACGACGGTCAGCGCGCCAATCAGGAGGACGGACGTGGTGACGCCGAACACGCCGGCAAAGCCGAAATTCGGATAGAGGTAGCCGACCAGGATCGGCGCTGCGATCGCGCCGATGCGGCCGATCGCGGATGCGAGCCCCGCCCCCGTGGTCCGGATCGATGTCGGAAACACTTCGGCCGTGTAGGCATAGACGCCGGCATAGGTGCCGTTCATGAAGAACGACAGCAGCAGGCCGGCCGTCATGATCTCCGCATCGCTCTTGGCAAAGGCCAGCCCGAGCGCGCTGACGCCGCCGAGCAGCATATAGGTCGCGATCGTCGCCTGCCGTCCGATCCGCTCATTGAAAAAGGCGGCGGTGAAATAGCCTGGCACCTGCGCGCAATACATCGCGAGCGAATAGCCGAAACTCTTGGTGATGCTCATGCCGTTCTGCACCAAGAGGCCGGGAATCCAGACGAAGAAGGAATAGTAGCTGAAGGTGATCGACAGCCACATGATCCAGGTCATGGTGGTGATCCGCGCCTGCCGGCCGGCCAGCAGCGCGGCAAAATTGCTCAACAGCGTTCCCGACGAAGCGACTGGCGCGGCCGGCTCGGCGACCGCAGGCGGCAGCGCGCGGCCCTCGCGCGCGAAGCCGGCCTCGATCCTGTCGAGCACCGCTTCGGCCTCCTTCGCCCTGCCCCGGCTTTCCAGCCAGCGCGGCGATTCCGGCAGCGATCTCCGCCACCACAGCAGCATCACGACAGGCACGGCCGTGATGACCAGCACGATGCGCCAGCCGTTCTCGTAGGCGGGCACGATGAAATAGCCGAGCAAGGCAGCAGCGACGAAGCCGAACGAGAAAAAGCCCGCCAGCGCGCCGGTGAAAGCGCCGCGGTAACGCCGCGCCACGAACTCCGCGAGGTACGGCGCGATGATCGCGCTCTCCGCGCCGGTGCCCATGCCGGCGACGACGCGGGCGGCAAAGAACGCCGGCCAGCTGTCCACCGCCGCGCTGACCAGCGAGGCCGCGCTGTAGAGCGCGAGCGCCGACATCATCACCGCGCGGCGGCCGATCAGGTCGCCCAGCGTCCCCGCGAGCAGCGCGCCGAACAGATAGCCGACGAAGGTGCTGCTGCCGAGCACGCCGGTCTCGACATTGGTCAGCCCCCAGGAGGTGCGCAGCACCGGCAGGATGAATGCCAGCACCGCGGCATCCATCGCGTCGAAGAGATAGCCGAGGCCGCCCATCAGCAGCAGGTGCACATGGAACCGCGCGAACGGCAGGCGCTCGATGCGCGCCGAGATCATCGACATGAAAGTCCCCCCTCGCCCCGCGGCGGCACGCGCCACAGGGTCAGGCGGGAATGATAGACAAACCAATATTATCCGAATAATTTATAATCGTTATCTGGCACATCACCCTTGTGAATATTGCTCGTGTCCTTCCGCACGCTCGACCTCAACCTGCTGAAAGTCTTCGAGGCGCTGATGACCGAGGGCAGCGTCACGCGCGCCGCCAGCGCGCTGACCATGACGCAGCCCGCGGTCAGCAACGCGCTCGCGCGGCTGCGCGACGCGCTGGGCGATCCCCTGTTCGTGCGCACCGCGAGCGGGATCCGCCCGACGCAACGCGCCGTGGCGCTGTGGCAGCCGATCGGCGATGCCCTGGAACATGTCCGCCACGCCCTCGACGAGGACGCCTTCGATCCGCGACAGACCCAGGCCGAATTCATCCTGTCGATGTCCGACTACGTGGCCTCGCTGGTGATGCCGCGGCTGCTCAACCGCTTCAGCGAAGTGGCGCCGTCGGCGCGCATCCACACCGTGCCCAACACCATCCTGGAGATCGGCGACCGGCTCGAGGACAACCGGGTCGATTGCGTGCTGAGCGTCTATGTCAACGAGGCGCAGCAGCCGCCGGCCGTGATCCGCTCCCGCTCGCTGTGGACCGTCGAATATGCCTGCATGATGCGGCGGGACCATCCGCTGGCCAGGCAGAAGCGGCTCAACACCCGGAGCTTCCTTGCCGCCAAGCATGTCGATGTCAGCCTCGCCGGCAAGACGCTGCCGACCTACGACCAGTTTCTCGCCTCGCGCGGGCTGTCGCGCAATCTGGTCGCGACCGTCAACCACTACAACGCCGCCTACGAGATCGTGCGCCAGTCCGACCTGATCGCCGTGCTGCCGCGCGATCTCAGCGCGCAGTCCCGCCACGCGCCGCATCTGCACGCCATGCCGGTGCCGCTGCCGGCGCCGCCGCGCATCGTCAGCCTGTTCTGGCACCAGCGCAACGACACCGTTCCCGCGCAACGCTGGCTGCGCGAGACGCTGGTGGAGATGTTCGCAAGGATGGAGTGAGCGGGTGGATTGGCGCATGCGGACGAATCCGGCTCTTGGACACCCGTGATCCCCGTAGCGGCACGGGGATGCTGATTAACGCTCCCACAACCCGGGTTTGGTTTCCGATTGACGCCATCGGGGACCGAGGTGGTAGGCTGTCGCCATTTCACGTGGCCATTTGAATGCGCGAGTTATTGGAACAATACCAGCTTTTGCTGGCGCCCTTGATCTTCGTGCCGTTCGAGCAACTCTTTGCGGCGAGGCAGCAGAAGATCTTCAGGCGCGGTCTGCTGACCGATATGGCCTTCCTGTTTCTCAACGGCTGGCTGGTGTTCATCGGCGTGACCGCGATCATCGCGGTGGCGACGCTGGTCAATCAATCGATCCTGCCCTCGGCCGTCAAGCAGGCGGTCAGAGATCTCCCGTATTGGGCTCAGGCGCCCATCGCGATCGTGATCGGGGACCTCGGCATCTACTGGACCCACCGCATCCTGCACGTCGTGCCCGCCATGTGGCGCATCCATGCCGTTCATCACGCCGTCGAGGAACTGGACTGGCTCGCCGCGATCCACCAGCACCCGCTTGACGTGACCTTCATGAAGGTTGGTTCGCTGTTTCCGCTGTTCGCGCTCGGTTTCTCCGCTGAGGCGATCGGGACCTATCTTGCGATCTACTATTGGCAGTCCTGGCTTGCGCACGCCAACGTGCGCCTGGGCTACGGCCCGCTGCGCCATGTCCTGGTGTCGCCGGAGTTTCATCACTGGCACCACAGCAGCGAGCGGGAAGCCAGGGACAAGAACTACGCCGGGCTGTTCTCGTTCTACGATGTGCTGTTCGGCAGCCTCTATCTTCCGGAAGGGCAGAAGCCGACGGCATTCGGCGTCGATCATCCGATGCCCACGAGATACCTGGCGCTTTTGGCCTATCCATTTTTCGCCTGGGCCTCGATGCTCAAGCGCGACGATCCGTCGGGCACCAGGCGCCCGGTTGGCGCGGAGGCCGTGCCCGGCACGGCAACGCCGCCGGCGCACCAAGACGGCTGATCGTGATGATCTTCGCCGTAGACTGTTCGCGATCAGCACACTAAAGCGCGATGAGATCGGGTTGAATCCTCATCGCGCCGGATCATGCTTTAGCCGCCAACGGTCGCAGATTTTCGCAACCCCTCGCCTGTAGCCGTCTCGCTGGCCTCTTGCCGGTATCTCATCCAGATCAGCGCGATCACGGTTGCGCACATCATGGGGCCGAGAGGCGTGCGCACGAACGGGAAAGCGTATCCCAATACGAAGACGACGCTGACAGCGATCCGGAAGGCGCTTCGACCCGAACGCGACGCGAGGCGGCCCGCGCCGGCGTTCATGAGAAACACCAGCGCGACCACCAGGACCGGCATATCGTAGATCGCGAAGTAAGGAGAAATCAGCGGCGTCGCCGCCAGCAGGCTTGCGGCCTTTACGGCGAAGCTGACATGGCCGCGCCACAGGATCAGCACCCCAATCGCAACCACCGATGCGACGGCGACGTGGAATGCCATCGCCAAACCATAGCCGAGACCGGCGTCTCTCAAGAGCCCATAGATACTCTGCAGTTTGTACCATGGCAGCGCGCCACTGAGGTGGAATTGCGTCGTGGCGAAGGTGGCGGCCGCGCGGAATCCATCGAAGGTATCCCAACCGAAGATCAGCCCGGCGAGCAGCAGGAGGACCGGAATCACCAAAGCGGCGGTGATGACGACGCGCCAACGCCCGGTGGCGATCAACACGAAGGGAAGCAGCACGCCATATTGCGGTTTGAAGATCAGCAGCGCGATCAGGATTCCACTGAGAAGCGGACGCCTGTCCAATGTCAGCAGGATGCCGCCGAGCAACGATGCGGCGAGCAGCGCGCTTTGGCCGGAGATGAAATCGTAGAATACGGGCGGAGCAGCGAGTGCCAGCAGCAGCGCGGCGGAGCGTGGCCGGATGGCATGAACGACGAGCAGCCAGCAAGACAGCTTTGCCGCGCTCCAGACCCAGAACGCGATCGGAAACGGCAGCAGCGCCAGCGGCGCCACAACCAGGAAAAACACCGGCGGATAAAAGAACGGAACCGGTACCTGATCGTAAGGATATGGAGCGTGATTGAGGGATTGCAGCCGGAGAGCAAGTTGCTGATGCAGCAGCTCCCAATCGTAGGCTGCCGCCGCATGGCCTTCGAGCGCCATCGTGCCCGCGCCCCAGAAACACGAAAAATCGATTCCGGCCTGGCCGGCACCACCGAAAAATGCCGGTATCGAAACCAGGATCGAGACGCCGAGCAAGACCGCGCAGCCAACCATCAGCGCCGGGTCGTCTCCTGCAGAAGCGTCCCAGTGCAAAATTTTCTTCATGTCGTCTGAAACGGCTCAATCATGAAATGGCGCAATCTACCATTGCGCTCGCAGGCCGAGCAATGGAACGCCGGCGGCGGCTGGAGATGTTTGCGCGGATAGGGTGAAGACGCAGGCGTCGAATGGATGAGCGGGCTGTGCGCCGCCTTGGCTCGCTTCGCTACGATGAAGTTTTCTGGGCTTGCTGAGCCTGGGTCGCGGATGTCAGTCCGTCTACGCTTTCGCTGGCGCTCAAGCTACGCCGGACACACGCTTCGCCCTGACGGGCCCCGGCGCGGCTGCGCCACGCGCAGCCCGTCAGGGCGAAGCGTGGTGGGGGAGGCAGGACTCGAACCTGCGAAGCCATGAGGCGGCTGATTTACAGTCAGCTCCCTTTGCCACTCGGGACACTCCCCCGTCCAACAGCATCAGACCGGCCGCGCGAGTGGCGGCGGACCGGGTCATCGAAATGACGCTGATAACCGGCCGACCCGAAGCGGGTGCGCGGTCGGGCGCGTTTATGGGGGAAGGCGGTCCCCAAAGTCAACCAAGCCGGCCGTCTATTTGGGATACTTTTGCAGGCTCTGGCGATCTCTGTTCCAAAGTAGTGAGTCGTGCGGCTAGATTCTTGTTTTGTCGCGTTTTCCTCACGCGAACCGGACCCCACTTCGCTCGAAAACGCTGTGTAAAATTGCCAATATTCGGGAGCCGTGACACAAGCCTCACATGAGCGATCGCGACCGCAAACCCAATTTCCGAGGCAAGGGCGGTAAACCCTTCCAAAAAGGGCCGAAATTCGGCCGCCCGCCGGCCCGGCGGGAACGCGAATCCGGTTCCGACGGGCCGGTGATTCTGTATGGCTGGCACACGGTGTCGGCCGCGCTCGCCAACCCCGACCGCCATATCCGCAAGCTTTACCTCACCGAGAACGCGGCGAAGCGGCTCGCCGACGAAAACATCGCGACCCGCGTCGCCCCCGAGATCGTCCGGCCCAGCGAGATCGACCGGCGCCTCACCCCCGATGCGGTGCATCAGGGCCTCCTGGCGGAGGCCGATCCCCTGCCCTCGCCCGGCATCGACACGCTGGCGCTGGAGGGCATCGTGCTGGTGCTCGACCAGATCACCGATCCGCACAATGTCGGCGCCATCCTGCGCTCGGCCGCGGCGTTCGCGGTGAAGGCGATCGTCACCACCGCCCGCCACAGCCCGGAGGCGACCGGCGTGCTGGCGAAGTCCGCCTCCGGAGCGCTCGAGCTGGTGCCTGTTGTCACCGTGCAGAACCTGGCGCGCGCGCTGAACGAGTTGAACGAGCGCGGCTTCCAGACCGTCGGCCTCGACAGCGAGGGTACCGAGGATCTCGGCAAGGCCGCGCTGCAAGCGCCGCTCGCCCTGGTGCTCGGCGCCGAAGGCAAGGGCTTGCGGCAATTGACGCGCGAGACCTGCCGCGTCGTCGCCCGCCTCGACATGCCCGGCGAGATCAAGAGCCTCAACGTCTCGAACGCCTGTGTGCTCGCGCTCTATATCGGCGCCAGCCGGCTCGGGCTGATGTGAACGACAAACGCCCGCTCGCGTGGCGCGAACGGGCGTTGATGTCTCGAACTGACGATCGGATCAGTAGTAGCGGCGCAGCACCGGGTGGCCGTAGCGGCCGTAGCGATAGCCGTAGTGCGAACGATAGCCGTAGTGCTGGCGGTAGCCGTAGCGACGGTAGCCATAGTGGCGATAGCCGTAATACGGGCGGCCGTAGCCTTCGCGGTAGTACGGACGCGGTGCCCAGTTGCCCGGACCGGTGTAGGTCGGTCCCTGGTTGACGTAATAGTACTGCTGCGCCGCGCTGGGATAAGCGGCATCCGGGTCGGGCAGGCGTTCGACTGCGCCGTAACCGTAACCGCCATAGTAGCCACCGCCGCAACCACCGCAGCCGTAATTCACGACGGGCGCGGAATAGCCGCAAGGGTTGAAGCCGCACGCCATTGCGGGCGCGGCCACCATGACGGCCACCGCCGCAATCAGTCCTTTGATCATTTGACGCATTACTCTCTCCTGTAGGTCTCTCTGTTCGTCGCGTAGCTCTTGATGGCTATTCAGGATCCCCGTTCGAGGGGCTCTTGATTTCGGGCAGTTGACTTTAGAATCGTCGAGGTCGCGGTGGCCGCGGGAACGGGCCCGGCAACGGCCGCGGCCCGTTGAACTCGGGCGCGTAGATCACCGACGGCGGATCGACCGGCACGTTGGACTGTGCCGGCAGCGGAGCCGATTCCGCGCCCCACGATTGATGATAGCTCTCGGCCGGCTTGGGCAGGCGGCGGTTGGCCGGCGGCTCGATCTCGAGACGGCCGTAACCCGGCATGCGGCCGAGGCTCGGATAATAGTGGCCGACATTCGGCTGGGGATCGATCGGGCGGCCGCCATAGACGGTCGGCACCATCGACTCGTTGCGGGCGAGCCCCATCGCGCTTTCGACCACGGCGTAGGAGGCGTCGACGCCGTTAATGATGATCGGCACGCCGGGCCGCACCGGCACGACAATGTCGAAGCCGCCGCCGGCCAGCGCCGTCGAGCTCATCGCAGCCAATATCGCCAGCGCAAGACTTGCGCGCATGTTCACCCAGCGTCCCGAATTGTTCCGCCACAACCTAATCCAACGGCTTGGCGGAAGGGTTAAGGACGCCGGCCAAACTGCCGGTAAGCCTAACGCGTAAGCATCGGCATCCGGTCAATGCGGCCGTGCGGAATCAGAAATCGTTAACGGGCGCCCGGGAGCATGAGCCGGAAAAGTGCGAAGCGGACTTCCGAAAAGATCATGCTCGAACAAAGAGCCGCCTCCCCGTCAGGCGAAGGCGTTCTCGACGATCGAGTGGACGCCGATCGCGATCGTGACCGCGCCGACCGCCATTTGCAGGCCGCGATTGGCCCAGGTCAGCCAGCGCGCCGAGGCTGCGAGCGGCACCGCGATCACGCTGGACAGCACGCCCATGCCGATCATCGAGCCGATCCCGAACAGCGCGACATAGCCGAGCCCGGTCACCGGACTTGGGGCCTGCGATACCGTCAGCACCAGGAGCGCCGCCGAGCCGGCCATGCCGTGCATCAGGCCGACCAGGAGCGTGCGCCAGCGGAAGCCGTGCGCGTGGCTGTGCGCGGCGCGGACGTGCGGCACGGTGGACGCAGGCGCCACGGTGGACGCAAGCGCCACGGTGGACGCGAGCGCCACGGCTTCACCGGCATGGCTGTGGGCGTGGAAGTGCGTGGTGCCGTCGCCGTGCGAATGGGTGTGGAAGTGCACGCGGTCACGCCACAGCCGCCACCACACATGCACACCGAGGCCGACCAGCATGATACCGACCGCGGTCTCGATCGGCTGAGATACCGTTTCGGGAATCGCGCGCCCGAGCAGGATCGCGGCGCCGGCAAAGATGAACAAAGTGAGCGTGTGGCCAAGTCCCCAGGTCAGCCCGTGCTTGACGATGTCACCGACATGGGTGCGGCGGGCCGCGATGCTCGATACCGCCGCGATATGATCCGGCTCCAGCGCATGCTGCATGCCGAGCAGAAAGCCAAGACTCAAGATTCCGAACATCAATCCCCCGCGTCGGCACCGACATCAGTCCGTTCACCGCTGTACACGCAATTCTCGTCAAAGGCAGCATGCTCCGGAACGCATCATGCGCACGAACCTGCAGAACTTCACACTGCTTTGAACACGGGGCAAGGCCGCGCTGGAACAGGCACGGCACCGCCAGATTAGCTCTCGACGACGAGAGGAGATCTCGCATGACACAATTCAAAATCCTCGGCGCAGCAGCCCTGCTCGCCTCGGCACTGGCGGGCCCGGCGATGGCGCAACAGACGATCGGCACCGCCGCGCGCTGCTCGAATGCCTGGCCGGACGCCCCATGCCAGGCGATGGCACCGGGCACCACCCGCACCGCCTATCACCAGCGCATCGATCGGCGGGACCAAGGCTGGCAGGGCAGCTACAACCGCTATGATCCCGGCCCGTTCGCGCCCGTCGATGCCGCGGCCCGCGTGGCCGGTGGCGTCGTCGGCGGCGCGGTCGGCACGGCGACTGCGGTCGCCACCGCTCCGTTTGGCGGCCCCGACTATGCCCGCGCCCCGATCGGCGGCGCCGAATATGCGCGGCAAAACGGCTTTGTCTGCACCCCCGGCACCCGGTTCCGCGGCAGCGACGGCCGCCAGCATCCCTGCCAGTAGCTCAGCTGATTAGGCCGACGGCGCAGAAGGCGTGCGGGCCGCCTTTTTGCTGTCGGGCCGACACGGGGACGCGATCGCTTCTCGCCTGCTCGGTTCAAGCCTTGGTTCTGGCTCTGGCGCGCCAAGTCTGCTATGCGAGCGCGCAAATCATTGCCAATTCGCCGGCTTAGCTCAGCGGTAGAGCAGCAGTTTTGTAAACTGAAGGTCGGGGGTTCAATCCCCTCAGCCGGCACCAATTGGCTTGGATTTCCGCCATCCTTGCCGCCGCGACACAGCTTAGTCTGCCGAGATCGACCGTCGACCGCGGCAGCCCCTCCAACTCGCAGGCGAATACGGCAGTTCCGAGCATGGGGAAGCGTGCTTCGACGCTGCAGAGCTGTCCAGAGCATGCTTCTTCGATACCGACGCCGAAGCAGTCCGCTGCTGCAAATCCCTTGATGACCCCGTGAACGCCGACCGTCCTGCGGCCGATGCTGCCTTCAAACCGAAGTGCCTGGGCATCGCGTCCTCCATTCAGATATGCGCGGCTTTGCGCCGCGCGTCTTTCCCGGCTGCGATTCGAACACGTCGTCGCGATTCAATCAAAGCGCTTCGCTTGATTGCCCACAATGTACGGAGTGAGCCGTAGTATTCCGGGTGTCGGGCGTGCCACATCGTCGATCGCGTTCACCGATAGCCATGCAACGACCTCTGCGCTCGCAATGTCTTGCATGAAGCCCTAGCGAGAACGTTGAGTCCTCTCGCGACGACTACTTGTGATTTTGTTCCCGCTGGCTATTGTTCCCGCACTTTCACCTTCGGGAATTTCAAAATGAAGATTGTTTTCTGCACCGCGATTGTCCTGTCCACGCTGGCAGTCGCTCCGGCGAGCGCCAGGGAGCGCAATGACAGCCCTCACTCCCAGGCCTGCATGGCCAAGAACGGTTTCAATCTCGATATGTGGCGCGCTCACTCCGCGGGCACCGACGCGCAGGTCCTGAGGTACATTCAGTGTCGGGATCGGGTGTCCGCAGCACAGGCCAAGGCGATCGGCATCCGCGACCATAACTTCAGCGCGGGCTATCGATGAGCCTTGAGGGTGACGCGAAAATCGGACTCGCCCTCGCTTTGCTTGCCAGCGGCTGCATCCCGGCAAGCGCCGCAGGCTGGACCTGCTCCGCCGCGGGTCTGATCTCAGGGTCGTATGATGGCGGCGATAGCGCCTACATCCATCTCACCGGTTTCCCGAACGGCAACAACTATCCTGTCGCCAAGAAGGGCAGCCGGGCCACCGGCACGACGAAGAACGGCACCCGCTTCGCCTGCACGCAACGCTAAGGCACATCGGCGGGACGACAGGAACCGCCACGTCGACGTGGTCGTGACGCGCTGAGACAGCTCGCCCGTCCGGACCGATGCCGCGCCGCAGGGCCGGTACGGAAGGCCGTTGCGACACTCCCCTGGCAGGAATCGTGGGATCCTTCCCGTAGGATCACCCATCCCTCGCCTTGCTTCTGTTCTTGCGGCCCCAAACAGGGTATGCAGAATGCGGGGTGGGACTCAGCCAATGACCTATTTGATCCTTGCCCGAGATGGCACCAGCCAAATCGTGCTGAAGCGCGACAGCGAAGACGCGGCCGAGAAGAAGGCGCGCGAGCTGAAGGAGATGGGCTGGTTCGAAGTCGAGGTCCGCGAGGACAAGACGGCGCCCGTCACGTCGGCTCCCCCGGCGGATCGTCCACCGACGCTGCAATGACGCCTTGATGAACCTTTGCCGGGTGGCCCTTACAGATATGTGAGGAGCCGCCACCATGTCCGACACAGCACATTACCGCTTCCAATCCGATCAGGCGCGACGGCTGGCCCGGCAGGTGACCGACGCCGCGGTGCGAGAGAAGCTGCTCGAAATGGCCGAGGAATATGGCCGCTACGCCGACCTGATCGAGGCGCGCAGCGCCGAACAGATGCCCGCCGCGATGGCGGCCCATTAGGCTGAACCCCGCCCCGTTCCGGCCGGCTCACCGGTTCGTCCTCTCCTGATGCTCGTTCTCAAGGTGAGGCCCGATCCGCTCGACAACGCCTGAGGATTTGTTTGGAACATGATGCCTCCTCACGCGATTTTCCTCGCATGAGGGTCCGCGAATCCGACCGCAATTTGCTGCTTCTGGGCACGTTCACGCTGCTCGGCGTGGTCGCTGCCGGCCTCGTCGCCCTGCTTGATCCGGCGCCCGCGCCGGCAAATGCCGCGCCTCGGCCGGCCGCGAATCGCGCGGCGGCATCGGATCAGGGACGGGCCCAGACCCCGGTCCGGATCGTCGGTACCCCGTTCGTCCCGAACACCAATCCCCGTCAACGCTGACCGCCCACGCCCGCGGGACGTGTCACAATTATGTCACCGCGCCTACCAAACAGGCGTCTTCATCAACCATCATGATGGCGAGCGCTTGATTCCGCACGGTTGCTTTGCTGGAATCCGCGCGCTCAGGGTGCGCCATGAAGTGGATGAAAGAACGCGATCTCCTGATCGCGCAGACAATGGCTTTCGTACAGTCGGTGAAGGGCAAGCTGCCCGACGCCGAGCCGCTGGTGCCTGCCCCGCAGACGGCGGTGCCGCCTGCCGCAAAGCCGACCGCGGCGCCACCCGCTGCTACGCCTGCACCCGCCGCCGCGTTGCCAACCGCCGCTGAACAGGCCTTGGCCGAGGCGATCGCCACGTTCAGCGTCAAGCCTGCGGCCGAGGTGCGGGCTGCGGTCGTGCCGCCTCCGCTTCCGGTGCCGACCGTGATCGAGGGCCTGCCCCCCGCTCCGTCGCCGTTAGCGGTGACGGTCGTCGAAGTCCCGCCTCAACCGGCGCAGTTGCCGCATTTTGCCAGGCTCGACATCAGCGGCGACTTCGGATCCGAGGTGCGGGAGCGGGTTGCCAATTTCCGCGCACAGCAGCAGCGCTTCCTGAAGGAGCGCGAGGAATATTGCACCACGACCATGGCCAAGGTCCGCGCCGCGATCAACGAGCTGCCGCGCTCGGGCAAGTAACGCAGCCCCATTAGACCCCGGACCGTGCGTTGGGCATCAGCCGCGCGCGCCCGATTTCACCGGCTCGGTCAGGAAGCGCCCGCTCGATCGCGTCAACGCCGGCTCCTCCACTGCATCGAGGGCAGGCTGCTTTCCTTCCAGCATGGATCGCAAGCCGGCGATCGCCTTCGTCATGCGTTCGGCGTATTTCACCGCGGCGCCGTCGACGAACTCTCGATCCTTTGGTTTAGGTTTGGCGACCCGCAGCTCCAGATGTGTCATTCCGTTTGGACCGTCCAGAACGGCGCGGGTCATCACGATCCGCGGCGCGCCGGGAATCGGAAGCGTGATGCCCACCGTGAAATAATCGGTCGGGCGCCAATCGAGCATCTCCTCAACGACGGTATGGTTGCCGTGCATACAGTGGTTCCTGGTGCCGGGACCGCGTCGTCCCCTGCCGGAATCCTCGACGATGGTGTCGGCGTCCCACCATTTCTGCCATTGCCCGGGCACGGTGAAAAACTCCCAAACCGTCTGCCGCGGCGCGGCGATGTCGAATTCCAGCATGACGTAGGCATCGTCGCGCGTCACCTGCATCCGGGTTTGCGCGTCTTCCTGCCGCCACGCCGCTTCGAGATCGCGCGCCCACAGCGTCACGTCGCCGATGACGTCGATGGTTTCGCGATGCGCGATGAGACCCTGGGCGACCGGATCGACACCCATCGCGCGGATGGCCGCGTCGCTGTAGAGCGCGTAGGCGCGTCCGCCGACCTTCTCACCAACCGTGTTCTTGAGCAGCCGGTGGACCAGAATGACGTCGCGCCCGGCGAGCTCCTCCCTGCCGCCCATCTTCTGCTTCACCATCTCGCCATGATGGATAACGAACTTGAAATCGAGATCGCCCATCGCGACGCAGGCCTGACACTCGCAAGTCGAGGCCTGGCGCACGTTGCGCAGGCGCCGGCGGAATTTGAAATAGGCGCCCTCGATCGCGTCCTGCAGCAGCGAGCCGTCGATCTTTTCGGCGGTGGTGTAGACGAACGCGGCGTCGCCTTCGAACTTGGCGAGGCGGAATGGCGGGCGCAGCGCTTTCACCACCGTATCCATGAAATCGGCGATGATGTCCTGCGCATGGTCGAGCTCGACCGCCGCGAGGAAGTTGGTATAGCCGGAGATGTCGGCAATCGCGAAATAGGCCGCTTCAGCCTTCGGAAGCATGGGGACCTCCTGCGCAACCGGTTCACGCCCAATCGTGCGGACGCGCAGTCTGTCATACCTCGCCGCCCGAGGTCGAGGAGCAAAGCGACCCCAGGCGTGCGCTAGCGGCCGCCGATCTTCTCCAGCACCGGCAGCAGGTGTGTGAGAAACTCGGCCGGATTCTCGCTCATCGGGAAATGGCCGAGGCCCTTCATGATGGTGGCCTCGGCTCCGGCAATGCTGTTCGCCACCGCCAGCGTCTCTTCCGGCGTGCAGGAATAGTCGTACTCGCCCGACAACAGAAACAGCGGGCAACGTCTCGTGTCGATCTCGGCGACACGAGCGCGGATGTCGCCGTCGATCTTGTAGAAATAGAGGTCGCCCTTGAACACGCCGGGCCCGCTCTGCATGTAATGCCACAGCGTCTCCCACCGCTCCTTGTCGGGCGCGTCAGGGCCGACGAGGCCCGAGACGATGGCGGAGGCGACCTCGCCGCCATGCACGTCCGGCCGGTGCAGGAAGTTCAGGTCGTAATAGGGATCGACATGCGCGCCCGCCTGCAGGCCGATGATGGCGCGGAAACGTTCGGGATGCTCGAGCGCGAGATGCAGCGCGATCCGGCCGCCGATCGAGCAGCCGATCACGATCGGCCTGTCGAGGTCGAGCGCGTCCATCGCCGTCAGGATCATGGTCGTGTATTGCGCGGAGGTGAGCTGGTACTCCTCGTCGTGCCAGCCCTGTGGCGGCGACGACTTGCCGTGCCAGGGCATGTCGAAGGCGATGACGCGATGGTTGCGCGTGACGCGCGCATCGTTCATCAGGCCGCGATATTGCCGCCCGTCGGCGCCCGCGGTGTGCAGGCAGAGCAGCGGCGTGCCCTCGCCCGCCTCCTCGACATAGACGCGGTGGGCCCGGCCGAACAGCTCCAGATGCATGTAGCGGCCGATGATCGGTTCAAATCTGGCGCTCATGCGGCCACTCCCTCGCGGCGCAGCTTGCCGAGCGCCTCCTTGAAGTAGCGCAGGTTCGCCATGAAGATCTGCAGCTCGCCCTCGGCCTTCAGCACGCGGCGCTTGATCAGTGCCATCAGGTCGTTCGAGCCCGGCGGCGGCCGCATTTCGCAGAACCGGTCCCACTCCGCCTGCGAGGTGCGCAGCGCGAACGACGACGAGGGCATCACGAACGGGCCCTTCGTCACCGCGACGATCCGGCCCTCATGGATCGCGATCAGCCAGGCGGCCGCGCCGATCTCGAGCAGGAATGTCGTGGTGAGGTAGCGGCCGCGCCGCACCAGGCCGGCGTCGCCATTGACCCGTTCCTTCAGCGTGTCGATCATATCAGCTCCCCGATCGCGGCCCGTCCGCGCAGCGCGCGGCGGGCGCTTTTCTGCCGGCAATGATGGAAGGAATGGTGTAGCCGTCAATCGCCGGCGGCGCCGCGCGGCTCCGGCGTTTTCGCGTGGCCGCCACATACGAATTTTGGCGAGAGCCGGGAGATCTAAAGCCAGGATATCTAAAGCCAGGATATCTAAAGCCAGGATATCTAAAGCCAGGACCAGACCAGCGCCACGTTGGCGGCGCAGGCCGCGAGCAGCGCAACCGCAAGCGCGAGTTGCACGCGTTCGTAAGTGGGCTGGTGGATCGCTCTCATGGGCCGGAGCATCCGGCGATTCTACCCGGAGAGTCCCGGGGATTCTTTTTTCGGGGGTTTACCACCCGTTAAGGACTCAAGGCCCTTCCGCGAAAGGGCCGAAATGACTCATATTTTCAGATGCTTGCCGCGGATGCTCGCTCACGGTTCCGTGACCGGAACGGCGATATTGCCTGAAACCCAAAACGGGGGCTGGCGTTGTCGGTTGTTTGGGGAACGACGAATGCCGTACGCGCTGTTTTATCAGGACGCCAAGCTGAGCAAGGCCTATCCGACCGAGGCGGATGTCTGGACGCTGGCCAGGAAATCCGGCCTGGTGGTGGACGCCATCTCCGGGGAGGAGAAGTCCGCGCCGCGCCCGGTGCTGGATAACGACTACGAAATCCGGCCCTGTCAGCTTGAGCCGAACGAGGATCCGGCCAAGAACAAGGCCGATGCCGATCGCGAAGCGCGTCTGGAGCCGCGGTTGAACTGATCAGACGGTAGGCTGGCCGGCGCGCAGCGGCGGGCCGGGATGCAATGGGTGCGGTCGCCCCGCGCCTACGGCATTGCCGTCGCCAGCGAGGCCTGTTCGGCGGCGAGCGAAACGCAAATCTTCCGCCGATGCAGACCCCGGATCGCGCCGGTCACCTTGAGCACCTTGCCCGCCGAGCAGGACGCGTCCTGCACGAACACGACCTCGTAAGGCGCGAGCGCCAGGGGTTCGGATTTGAGGATCGTCTGGGCAAGGCACGGCATGGAGACCGCAGAGAGGATCAGCCCTAACGCAAAACTACGCATGTTCGTTTGTCCACCAGCCCGGCGATCGCATAATAGCGCAGCACGATGAAAGTTCCGTGCAATGCAGGAATTATTTTTTGCATTGCACGATCAGGCCTGAACATCAGGTGAATGTGGGGTCGTAACCCGGATGGAGCGGAGCGAAATCCGGGACTTCGTTCGTCGGCTGCCCCGGATTGCGCCGCGCTCCATCAGGGCCAACGGGTCACCGCATCCGTCGTCATTGCGGGGCGAGCGGCTGGCCAACAAAAAGGCCGACCCGAAGGCCGGCCTTTCGATTGATGCGATGAAGCCGCGATCAGTAGCGGGAGCCGACCGGGCCACCCCAGCCGAAACGGTAGTTGACCCCGAGCTTGACGGTGTGCTCGTCGTTCCGGAAGCTCGTCCCGACGAGGTCGGCCGGGCCGCTGGTGAAGTTGGTCTTGCCGAAATTGTAGTACTGGTATTCGGCCTTCGCCGACCAGTTCGGGGCGAACATGTATTCGAGGCCCGCGCCGACCGTGTAGCCGTCCTTGTGGCCGCCATCGGTGGTGAAGGACGCCGGCACGCCGCCGACCGACGCAGTGATGTTGTTGCTGTCGCGCCAGGCATAACCGCCCTTGGCGTAGAGCAGCGCCGGACCCCAGGTGTAGCCGAGGCGGCCGGTCACCGAACCGATCTGGTCGGTGTTGCCGGTCACCAGCGTTCCGCCCGGGAGCAGCACGCCATTGTTCGAGGAGCTGGGCAGCCAGGAATACTGCGCCTCGGCGCCCATCACCCAGTTCGGGGCGAACTGATAGTCGAAGCCGCCCTGCACGCCACCCATGAAGCGCGCGTCGCTGCCCATCAGGTTGTTGCCGTCGGTGAACGCGCCGCCGACATGGCCGCCGATATAGAAACCGGTCCAGTTGTAGACGACGGCGGGGGCGGTATAGGGCGGCGGTGCCTTGGTATAGGTGCGGGCCGGCATGTCAGCCGCAAACGCAGGGCCCGCAAGGGCGGCCAGCGCGACTGTGCCGAGCAAAAACTTCCTCATTTCTGATCCCCGTTACTAACGCTGCGCTGTTAAGCCAAACAACGTGACCTCAATTAGGTTGCTTTGGGGCAATGCCGCACCCGTGATGTTTCCGAGCTGTGACAGGGTCGCAACAACGCCCGTTTGTTCCCTGGCACAGAAGGTTTTTTTCACCGGTTAAAGCAGCCGCATCTCGGCTGAATGTAAGTCGCAGACGGCTAAAGTGAAGTTCAACGCTCCCCGAAAAGTGATCGGAGTTCGCTAACGTTTCGATCAGGCTTGCGACAAGCGGCCGCGCGGAAGCGCGATCAGATCGCGCTTCTGCCTCTTGTTCGGGCATGATCTTTTCGGAAAAGCCGCTTCACACGTTTCCGGATCATGCCTTAGCGCGACATCTTTTCCAGTTCCGGAAATGCCGCGTAGGACGCGCCGGCGCAGGGCTCGGCGGGGTTGTCGAGGATGCGGTCGAGCCGGCCGTCGACAAACAGGACACCGCGCTCCCGGGCGGGGCGGTAATTGCCGTCGGTATCCTTCGCGCTGTAGCGCAGGCACACGACGTAGCGCAGCCGGCCGCCGACCGTGCGCTGCGCCGGCTCGGCGATAGCAGCCTCGCGGACCCCGACCGGATTGTTCAGGTAGGTCCGCATGAAGGCGAGGATCTGGTCGCGGTAGCGGTCCGGGAACGGCTGATTGGCGACGCCCCGGTCATCGGTGAAGGTGGTCGGCCCGCCGCCGTCGTCGCTGGTGAGGCAGCCGGCGAGCGGAAGCGAGAGCAGCAGGATGGCTGCCAGTTGTGATGAAATCCGCAAACGACGCTGTTCCCTGAGTCCCCGGAGGCGTCTCATAAACTGCCGGGCGGCCAAAGGGAATTCGCAACTCGGTTATTCCTCGCCCGGGTTCACAACCGGAGCCAGACGCACTCCGGCCCGTCGCCATTGGGGAAGCAATGGACGGACGGGCCGGTTCTGCATCCAAAAAGGCGCAGCGGGGCAATGTGGATCGAAACTACGCCCTTCGGATCAGATTCAACCGCGCCTGGGTCACCCGCGTTTGGCCGGCGCGACGTGCTTGGTCGCGACCTTCGCGTGGACGTGCTTGGTCGCATGCTTCGGCGCCTTCACCTTCAACATGCCCATGTGCTTGTGGTGGCGGTGATGGCGATAGTGCTTGTGGTGCATCTTGGCGTTGGCGTTGCGCACCTTCGACGGCAGCTGCTCGCTCTTGATCACGGGAGCGGCCTTGGTCGCCGGGGCAGTCGTGGTCGCCGGCGCGGGTGTTGCGGCCTTGCCGGTCTCGGCGGCGAGCGCGGGCGCTGCGATCACGGACATGGCGAGCAGCGCGGCGGAAATCGTCTTCAGCATGATGGTCCTCCTCGTCGGGATCGAGAGGTCCCGGCCGGATGGTCGGCCTCACCGATCAATGCACGTGACCTTATGGGTCGCGCACTGAACCCGTTCTGAAGGACCCTGACGGACTTCATTCATGTGCATGACATCTCTGTCATGTTCTCCTCTACCGTCGGAAAAGCGGGATCACGCAATCGTGGGATCGGCCGGGAATGTTCTGCACCCCTGGGTGTTCAAGTCATCAGGCTTCGGTGTACGATTACCGAGCACGATCAGGAACGATCAGGAGCAACCAGGAATGAGCAGGAAGACGAAGTTTTTGGGCCTCGCAGTGCTCTCGATGACGCTCGCCTCCGGGCCGGTCATCTCGGCCTATGCCGCGGGCAGCGACAATCCCTCGCCGCCGGCTTCCGACAGCGGCAGCAGCAAGGGCAAGAAGGCGAAGAAGGACAAGAGCTCCGCGATCGACGATCAGAAGTTCCTGGCCGGCTATCGCGCCGCCTACACTACGATCTACGACAAGCACGACTATACCGCTGCGATCGAGCAGCTGAAGGCGCTCGGCCAGGATGATCGCGCCGACGTCGCCAACCTGATCGGCTACTCCTATCGCAAGCTCGGCGACTACAAGGTCTCGCAGATCTGGTACGAGCGCGCGCTCAAGGCCGACCCGGCCCATGTCCGCACCTGGCAGTATTACGGCCTCTGGCAGGTCGAACAGGGCAACCGCGATCAGGCGCAATACCACCTGAACCGCATCGCCCAGCTCGCCGGCACCAACAGTGACGAATATCGCTCGCTCGCCGCAGCGCTGGAGAAGCCCCCGGGCACCGGCCTGGTTTACTGAGTTAAGGCAACCGCTTCCTACATCGAGCCGGCGTGGTCGCGACGACTGCGCCGGCTTTTTGCTGCGTAGGATGGGTAGAGCCAACGGGTCCGCGCAAAGCGCGGCCCGACGATAAACTCCGCGAAACCCATCATGCTTCCGCTCGGATCAGAGGTGATGAGTATCGCTTCGCTCCACCCATCCCACGGATCAGCATAGTCGTTACGGATGGAGATTACGGATAATGCTCGAGGCGACGATCGGGCTTTTGCGGACGGCTCGCCCCCACCGTGTTGCCCGCAGCACCGGCATCCGGCTTGGCCGGACGCGCGGCCTTCTCCACCGGCGGCCCGCTGTCGCCGGTCTTCTTGGCGCTGTTCAGCGCCTCGCCGGTGGTGGTCACGTTGGCGGCCTGCCCGGCCCCCGCCGAGCCGGCCGAAGGGCCGGAGCTTTGCGCCAACACGGTTCCCGATAGCACCAATGCCGCCATCAGTATTGCCGCGTTGATTGTCATGGAGGGGGCCTTCTGCGCTCGAATGATGCACAGCAACGCGCCGCTGCCACGGACGTTCCCACGGAGCCATCATTTAAGGTAAATGCGCGGCAAATTTCCGCCCTGGCGCGGCCTGTCGCAGGAAGCACCGGGCGCTTGCGGCTTCCTCAGCCATGCGCCGCTGACGGGCTGCGTAGTGCCGCCTCGCGATATTCGGCCCATGCCTGCCGCAGGATTTGCACCGACGAGGTGAGGAATATCACCGCCATCACGGCGGCGACGGCAAGGTCAGGCCAGGCCGAGACCGATCCCCACACGCCGAGGGCGGCCGCCATCACGATCAGGTTTCCGATCGCGTCGTTGCGCGAGCAGAGCCAGACCGAGCGGACATTGGCGTCGCCGTCCTTGTACGGCAGCAGAAGCAGAACCGAGCCTAGATTGGCCGCGAGTGCCAACGCGCCGATGGCGCCCATCACCTCGGCCTTCGGCACGCCGAGCACGAACGTCTGGTAGACGGTCGAGCCGAACACCCACAGCGCCATCAGGCTCAGCGACGCGCCCTTCAACAGCGCGGCGGAGGCGCGCACGCGCAGGCCGGCGCCGATCACCGCAAGGCTCAGTCCATAGGTGACCGTATCGGCAAGGAAGTCGAGCGCATCGGCCTTGAGCGCCTGCGATCCGGCAAGCTGACCCGCGATCATCTCGGTCAGGAACATCGCGCCATTGATGCCGATGACCGTCCAGAGCACGCGCCTGTAGCGCGGATCGAGACCGTCAAAGACGGGAACGCCGCCCGAGCAGCCGCACGAATCGGCCGCGCGATCGCGGTCCCCTGCCCGCACGCCGGCCTTGATCGGCAGCGTCAGCGGCGGTGGTGCGCAGCAATCGGACGTCTTCTGCCCGCAGCAATCGTTCATGGCTCGTCCTTACAGACGACAGGATAAGGCCGGCCACGCAACGCCTTCAAGCCGATCCATCCGGAACAGCTCCGGCGATCATGCGTCGCGGGTTGAAGGGCTGCCGGCTGCGTTAGCCGACAGCCCAACCTGCTGATGCGGGCCGTCGCCTCACTTCGCCTTCTGGATCGCGGTGACGGTGTAGCCGCCGTCGCCCTCCTGGGCCTCGAACTGGACCTTGTCGCCGACCTTGACCTGCTTCAGCAGCGCCGGATCCTTGACCCGGTAAACCATCGTCATCGGCTCGTCCATGCCAAGGCTCTTGGCGGGGCCGTGCTTGAGCGTGATCTTGCCCGCGCCCTCGTCGATCTTCTTGACCTCGCCATTGATCGCGGCGGCCTGCGCGAGCGCCGCGCCCAGGGTCAGAGCCAGCGCGAACGCGCCGGCGCCGGCAAGTTGGATCATCCTGTTCATCATTGTTGTGCTTTCTTTCGCAGCTGGTTTCATTTCACGATGACACGGCCGGTCATCCCGTAGTCGCGGTGATCCGGGATCAGGCAGGAATATTCAAACGTTCCGGCCTTGGTGAACTTCCAGACGATCTCCGCACTCTTCTTCGGTGCGAGGCGAACGCCGTTCGGATCGTCATGCTCCATGTGCGGATGCTTCTTCATCACTTCGGCATGCTTCAGATTCTCTTCGGTGGTCGCGAGCAGGAATTCATGATCCTCGGTGCCCGCGTTGCGGATCACGAAGCGGATCTGCTCGCCGCGCTTGACCTCGATGTGGAACGGCGTGAACTCCATCTCCTTCATCTCGACCTCGACCGTGCGCGAGGGCTTGCTCGGATCGCCGGGCTCGCCGGCCGAATAGGATTCATGGCCGTGCTTCTCGTGACCGCGCGACGGCACTGCGGTAACGGACAGCGCAATCAGCACGATGCCGATGCTGGTAAGTTGCTTCACTGGATTCTCCATTCTGTGTTTGATGCTTGTCGTTGGTGAGTGAGCCGGATCCGCTACATCTTCATTCCCTTCATCGATGGCTTGGCTTTTTGCCCGGGCGCCGCCGGCGGCTGGCGCGCAGGCTCGGCGGCGGGCGCCTCGACCTCATAGGCAACCGTGCCCGGCGGATATTTGTACGGTCCGGGGTCGGCGTAATCGTCGCGGCCGAGCCCCTCGCGGATCTTCATCACCGTGAACATGCCGCCCATCTCGATCGGCCCGAACTGCCCGGTTCCGGTCATCATCGGCAGCGTGTTGTCGGGCGCGGGCATCTCCATGTTGCCCATCGCCATGCCGGTCGATCCCATCACCATGGCGTCGGGCGCGAGCTTGCCGACCGCCTTGGCCAGATCCTGGCGCGACACGCCGATGAAATTTCTGACGTCGTGGCCCATCGCATTCATCGTGTGGTGCGACTTGTGGCAGTGGAACGCCCAGTCGCCCGGATTGTCGGCGAGCATGTCGAACGCCCTGACCGCGCCGACCGGCACGTCGGTCGTGGTCTCTGGATACTGCGCGCTCTCCGGCACCCAGCCGCCGTCGGTGCAGGTCACCGCGAAATTGTGCCCGTGCACATGGATCGGATGGTTGGTCATGGTCAGGTTGCCGATCCGCACGCGGATCCTGTCGCCGAGCCGGATCGGCATCGGATCGATGCCGGGATAGACGCGGCTGTTCCAGGTCCACATGTTGAAGTCGGTCATCTCATTGACCTTCGGCAGATAGGTGCCGGGGTCGATGAGGTAGCTGCTCATGATGAAGACGAAGTCGCGGTCGACGGCACGGAACGCCGGATCGCGCGGGTGCACGATGAACATGCCCATCATGCCCATCGCCATCTGCACCATCTCGTCGGAATGCGGGTGGTACATGAAGGTCCCGCTGTGCTTCATCTCGAACTCGTAGACGAAGGTCTTGCCCGGCTTGATGTGCGGCTGGTTAAGCCCGCCGACGCCGTCCATGCCTGACGGCACGATCATGCCGTGCCAGTGCACCGTGGTGTGCTCCGGCAGTCTGTTGGTGACGAAGATGCGGACCTTGTCGCCCTCGACCGCCTCGATGGTCGGTCCCGGAGCCTGGCCGTTATAGCCCCAGAGATTGGCCTTCATGCCGTCGGCGAATTCGCGCACCACGGGCTCGGCGACGAGATGGAATTCCTTCCAGTCGCCGTTCATCCGCCACGGCAGCGACCAGCCGTTGAGCGTGGCCACCGGCCGGTAGTCCGGCCCGCTGGTGGGATGCAGCGGCGGCTGCATCACCACCTTGTCCATGGTCGGCGCTTCGGGAATGGCGGCGGCCTGGACGCGGCCGCTGACCGCGCTTGCCGTGACCAGCGCCGCGCTGCCCAGAAATCCTCGTCGAGAAAACATGTGCTGCTCCATTCAGTGACCGCCGCCGGCCGCGGGCTGCGCGGCCGAGGCGATGGAAGACGGTGTCGATGCTGCGCCGGCCGAGCCGCCGCCGTTGATCGCGGTCTGCAGCTCGGATTGCGCCAGAAGGAAGTCGCGCCTGGCGTCGATCGCCGCGCGCAGCGAGGCCAGCCGCTGCCGCGCTTCGGTCAGAAGCGCGAACACGTCGACCTGCATGCTGGAGAAGCGCAGCTGCATCTCCTCGGTGATGATCTGCCGCAACGGCAGCACCTCGCGCTGGTAATGGCGCGCGATGTCGTAGGTCGAGCGGTAGACGCGGTAGGCGTCGCGCGCCTCGGAACGGACGTTGATCGCCTTCTCGGTCAGGCGGTTCATCGCCTGGCGGTAGGTCTCCGCCGCCTGGCGTACTCGCACCTCGCCGCCGTCGAAGATCGGAATCTGGAACTGGACGTCGAAGCCGCGCTCCCTGAACGGCGGAGCTTCGGGATCGTGCGTCCGCTTGTCGATGCCGGCGACGTCGAGCAGCGTGACGAAACGCGTCGCCTCGGTGAGATCGAGCGCCTTGGCGAGCGCGACGATTTCCATCCGCGCGATCTGCAGGTCGACGCGATGGCCGACCGCGGCGATCTCGATCGACGGCTGCTGCAGCGGCCGCTTGGGCAGCGGCGGCAGCCGGTCCGGAATCCGGAAGCCGAGATCGCCGTCCCACAATCCGAGCAGACGCGCCAGCCGTTCGCGCGAACTCGCCGCATTCTGCCGCGCGCTGGCGAGGTCGGCGGTGATCTCGGCGTAGAACACCTGCTCGCGGGCCTGGTCGAGCTTGTTCATGCCGCCGGTCTCGCCGAGCTTTTTGGCGAGCTGCGCGGTCGACTCCGCGGTCGCCTTCGCATCCGTCAGCAGCGCGACCGTCTCGTTCGCGGCCACCGCCGCGACGTGGCTGCGCCGCACCTCGGCGGCAAGCCGCAAGGTAGCGAGTGCGGCCTTGAGCTGCGCCTGGCGGAAGCGCTCGCGCGCGATCTCGGAGCGGGCCGGGACGGTCGCGAGCGCCAGGATGTCGCCGACCACCTGCCGCTCGAGCTCGCTGGCGCCGTTGCCGGCGATGCGGGAGACCGAGAAGGTCGGGTTCGGCGGCAGGCTCTCGGCGACGTAGTCGGTCTCCGCCAGCGCCAGCTCGTTATAGGCGGCCTGCAGCCCCTTGTTGTTCAAGAGCGCAACCTGCACGGCTGCATCCGCCGTCAAATTGCGCGCGAGCAGCCGTTTCACCGCGGCGTCGACGGTCGCGGCCGCGTCTGTGCTGCGAACGAAGGCGACGTCCTTGCCGATCGCCTGCTCGGTCACCTCGGAGACGACGCCCATGCCGGTGTCGGGCGAGAACGACGCGCATCCCGCGAGCGCGGATGTCAGCAGCAGGATCGGCGTGATGGCCAGATATCGCATGGCGCCCTCCTACCGATCCGACTTCGAATTGGCCGGCGGCGTCACGCCGTCATTGCGCTCTCGCCAGGGCAGCGGCGTCGACGGACGCAGGCTGCTGTAGGGCGCGATCGTCGAGCGGTAGCCGACGCCGGCCGTCCCCGCCGCCGGATTTGCCGGATCGCCTGCGACGGCGACCGGCCGACCGTCGGCCATGCAGCCGGCGAGCGGCGCAGATGTGAGGATGACCGTGGCCATCCGCGACAAGAATATCGATGGCGGGCGCCGGCCCAGCCTGTTGCCAAGCCTGGTGGCCACGGCGGCGAGCCTCGCCCCGAGATGCGAAAACATGGATCTGTCCCGATCAGCAATGAATCACCGGCATGCGGACGCGAGCGCGCGGCGCAGCCACGATGTCAACGAAAGATCAGGCGATGGGGGGACGATAGAGCCGCGCCGGCGCCTCGCTCCGCAGGCTCTGATGAACCTCGGAAAGGCGCGTGGCGATCGGGTGCAAGGGGGTTGCGACGATTGGAAGATCAGCCGGCAGCGCCGATACACACATCAACGCGCAGCACGGCCCCGGCGCATTCTTGCCGTCGTGGCTGTGCTTCGCAGGCGGCGCAGCATCATCGGCTGCGTGATGCATATGCATGCCGCCATGATCGTGGGCGGCATGATCGTGCGCGACGCCTTCGGCAGGCGCCATCGGCATCGACGCCGCATGCACATGCGCCACGGCGTCGGGCTGCACCTCATCGGTCAGGCACGGAAACGGCGCCCCGAATGCGAGTGCGAAGGACGGCGCGAGCACGCAAAACAGATAGGCCAGGATGATGGAACATCCTGCCCGCACCCGCCCTGCCCTCGTCAATCGCACCAACACCCGCCTCGCGTCTCCAACCACCCGCAAGCTAACCGCAAATCAGCCTGCCGCAAACCGCCATCAGCTATATACCCCCTCAGGGTATCATTCAATCCGGTTTGACTCCACGAACCGACGTCATGTTTCCATCACATCCTTGCCTCACGGCGTGCGGCACAGGAAGCAACTTCGCGTACCGACACTTCCGCTTTTATCTTGATGCCCTTCACGACGGCGAAGATCGCGGGAATCACGATCAGCGTCAGCAAGGTCGACGAGATCATGCCGCCGATCATCGGCACCGCGATGCGCTGCATGATCTCCGAGCCGGTGCCGGTGCTCCACATGATCGGCAACAGCCCGGCCATGATCGCGACCACCGTCATCATCTTCGGCCGAACGCGCTCGACCGCCCCCGCGATGATCGCGCGATTGAGATCGTCACGATCGATCGTGCGTCCCTCGGCAGCGCGGCGCGCCGTGACCTCGCCCAGCGCCTGGTTGAGATACATCAGCATCACGACGCCGGTCTCGGCGGCGACGCCGGCGAGCGCGATGAAGCCGACCGCGACCGCAACCGACAGGTTGAAGCCGAGCGCCCACATCAGCCAGAAGCCGCCGACCAGCGCGAACGGCAGCGACAGCATCACGATCATCGTCTCCGCCACCGAGCGGAAATTGAGGTAGAGCAGCAGGAAGATGATCGACAGCGTCACCGGCACCACGATCCTGAGCCGCGCGGCGGCGCGTTCCAGATATTCGTACTGCCCGCTCCAGACCACATAGGTTCCAGGCGGAAACTGCACGCCGGCCTGCACCGCGCGCTGCGCGTCCGCGACATAGCCGCCGAGATCGCGATCGCGGATGTCGACATAGATGTAGGTCGCGAGTTGCCCGTTCTCGGTCCGGATCGTGGTCGGCCCGCGCGCCGGTTTGATGTCGGCGACCTCGCCGAGCGGCACCGCGCCGCCCGCCGGCATCGGCACCAGGATGTCGCTGGCGATCGCGCCTGGATTGTCGCGCAAATCGCGCGGATAGCGCATGTTGACGGTGAAGCGCTGGCGTCCCTCGACCGTCGTCGTCACGCTCTGGCCGCCGAGCGCGGTCGCGATGGTGTCCTGCACGTCCTGCACCGCGATGCCGTAGCGCGACAAGGCCTCACGGTTCGGCGTGATCTCGAGGTAGTAGCCGCCGAGGCTGCGCTCGGCATAGGCCGACGAGGTGCCGGGCACGCCCCGCACCACCTGCTCGACCTGTCGGGCGAGCTTGTCGATCACGGCGAGATCGGGACCGATCACCTTGACGCCGACCGGCGTCCTGATCCCTGTCGAGAGCATGTCGATGCGCGCCTTGATCGGCATGGTCCAGGCGTTGGAGACGCCGGGAAATTGCAGCGCCTTGTCCATCTCCGCGATCAGGCGGTCGAGTGTGAGGCCGGCGCGCCATTGCGCTTTCGGCTTCAGGTTGATGACGGTCTCGAACATCTCCGACGGCGCCGGATCGGTTGCGGTCGCGGCGCGGCCAGCCTTGCCGTAGACCGAAGCGACCTCCGGAAAGCTGCGGATGATGCGGTCCTGCATCTGCAACAGCTCGGCCGCCTTGGTCACCGAAATCCCCGGCAGCGTGGTCGGCATATAGAGCAGCGTGCCCTCATTGAGGTCGGGCATGAACTCGGTGCCGAGCTGCCGCGCCGGCCAGATCGAGACGGCGACGGCGCCGAGCGCGAGCACGATCACCAGCGTCTTCGCCCGCAACACGCCGTTGATGACCGGACGGTAGATCCAGATCAGAAAGCGATTGATCGGATTTCTGTGCTCGGGGACGATCCTGCCGCGGACGAAGATCACCATCAGCGCCGGCACCAGCGTCACCGACAACAGCGCCGCCGCCGCCATCGCGAACGTCTTGGTGAAGGCGAGCGGCGAGAACAGCCGCCCCTCCTGCGATTCCAGCGTGAGGATCGGCATGAAGGACACGGTGATGATGAGCAGGCTGAAGAACAACGCCGGCCCCACCTCCGCCGCGGCCTCGATCAGGATCGCGACCCGCGGCCGGCCGGGCTCGGCGCGTTCCAGGTGCTTGTGCGCGTTCTCGATCATCACGATCGCCGCATCGATCATGGCGCCGATCGCGATCGCGATGCCGCCGAGACTCATGATGTTGGAGCCGATGCCGAGCAGCTTCATCGCGCCGAACGCCATCAAGACGCCGACCGGCAGCATCAGGATCGCGACCAGCGCGCTGCGGACATGCAGCAGGAACAGGATGCAGACCAGCGCGACCACCGCGCTCTCCTCCAGCAGCGTGCGCTTCAGCGTGTCGATCGCCGCATAGATCAGATTGGAGCGGTCGTAGACCGGCACGATCTCGACCGATTTCGGCAGGCTGGTCGCGATCTCCTTGAAACGCTTCTTGACGTTCTCGATCACGTCGAGCGCGTTGACGCCGAAGCGTTGCAGCACGATGCCGCTCGCCACCTCGCCCTCGCCGTTCAGTTCAGCGATGCCGCGCCGCTCGTCGGGGCCGAGCTCGACGCGGGCGACATCGCGCAGCAGCACCGGCGTGCCGCTGTCGGTCTTCAGCACGATGTTGCCGAGATCGTTGATGTCCTTCAGATAGCCCTTGCCGCGGATGACATATTCGAACTCGGAGAGCTCGACGGTGCGGCCGCCGACATCGGCGTTGCTGGCGCGAATTGCATCGCGCATCCGTTGCATGGTGATGCCGCGGTCGCGCATCCGCTGCGGATCGAGGATCACATTGTACTGCTTGACGAAGCCGCCGACGCTCGCGACCTCGGCCACGCCTTCCGCCCGCGCAAGCGCGAATTTCAGGTTCCAGTCCTGGATCGTGCGGGTGTCCGCAAGGTTCAGCTCTTTCGACATCACGGCATACTGGTAGACCCAGCCGACCCCGGTCGCATCGGGCCCGATGGTCGGCGAGACACCGGCCGGCAGCCGCGACGCCGCACCATTGAGGAATTCGAGCACGCGCGAGCGCGCCCAGTAGATATCCGTGCCGTCCTCGAAGATGACATAGACGAAGGAGACGCCGAAGAACGAGAAGCCGCGCACGACCTTCGACTTCGGCACCGTCAGCATCGCCGTGGTCAGGGGATAGGTGACCTGGTCCTCGATCACCTGCGGCGCCTGGCCGGGATATTCGGTGTAGACGATGACCTGGGTGTCGGAGAGATCGGGGATCGCATCGAGCGGCAGATGCAGCAGCGCGTAGAGGCCCGCGGCTGCCGCAAAGCCGGTGCCGAACAGCACCAGCAGCAGGTTGCGCGCCGACCAGGCGATGACACGGGCAATCATCGCCGCTCCCCCGTCTTGTCGCCCTCGCCCGCCTGCGCAGCACCGGCCTCGGCGAAGCCCTTGATGGCCGCCTTCAGGTTGCTTTCGGCATCGATCAGAAACGTCGCGGAGGTCACGACCGCGTCGCCCTCGGCGATGCCGTCGCGGATTTCGACATAGCCCTCGCCGCGCCGCCCGAGCTTGACCTCGCGCGGCTCGAACCGCCCGTTGCCGCGGTCGATCAGCACGCTCTGGCGGCTTCCGGTGTCGAGGATGGAATTATCAGCTACCGTAAGTACCGACGCCGCGCCGCCGGTGTCGATCTCTGCGTCGACATACATGTCCGGCAGCAGTGCGAGGTCGGCATTCTGCAATTCGATCCGCACCCGCGCGGTGCGCGTCTCCTTGTTGACCTGCGGATAGATCACGCTGATCCGGCCGACGAAACTGCGGCCGGGATAGCTGCGTGCGCGTACGGTCACGTTCTGCCCGACCACGATATTGCCGAGATCGCGCTCGGCAACGTCGACCAATGCCCACACGACAGAGACGTCGGCAATCCGGAACAGCACGTCGCCGGGCTGCGCGCGCATGCCCTCGATGGCGGCGCGCTGCAGCACGATGCCGTCGCGCGGTGACAGCCACTGGATCGCGATCGGAACCGTTCGGCTCTTCTCCATCTCGACGATAACCGGTTCGGGAACGTCGAGATTGGTCAGCCGCTGCTTGGAGCCGCGTCCGTAGGGCTCGATGTTGGCAGTCGCCTTCGACGTGATGGTCGCGACATATTCGGCCGCAGCGGACGATATTGCCGGGCTGTAGATCTCCATCAACGGCTGGCCCTTGGTCACCCGGCTGCCGGTCGTGACGTCGGCGACTTTCTGCACGTAGCTCTCGGCGCGCATTGCAATCACCGACACCCGCCGTTCGTCGAGCTGGATCGTGCCGGGTGCGCGGACCAGCGTGCGAATGCGGCGCATCTGCGCAGGCTCGGACTTGACGCCGCTGCGCTGGATCCTGCCGGGCGACAGCGTGATCGACCCGTCGTCGCTGTCATCGCCGTCATAGACGGCGATGTAATCCATCCCCATGGAGTCCTTCTTCGGCACCGGCGAGGTATCGGGAAGTCCCATGGGATTGCGATAATATTTGACCTTGCGCTCGCCTTTCGCGGCAGGCGCGCTCACGTCTGCCGATTGCCCGGGCCCGCCTGCACCGCCATCGTCATCAGCAAACACCGGCAGAAAGTCGCGCCCGTCAGGCGTCTTCTTCGGTGTCGCCGAATAGAACGACTTGCCGTCGGGATCGCGGTAGTAGATCGGCGCGGCAGTCTCCGCCGCCCGCGCGGCGGAGACGATGGCAGCGGTCACTGGCCGCGGCGGCAGGTTGCGGCCGATCCATGCGGCGCCTGCCGCTGCGGCGATCGCAGCGGCAGCGCCGGCCCATGTCAAGGCGCCCATTGCCCGGCGGCTCATTGCTCGGCCGTGACGACGAGCTTGTTCTCGACCGCGCCGGTCTCGCCCTGCACCTTGGCGCCGAGCGACAATTGCCAGCGGCCGGCCATGCCGAAGGTCGCCTTGAACCGGTAGGTGCCGGCTTCGGTGCCCGGCATCGGCGTCACCTTGGTAGCCATCTCCTGCATGCCGTCGGGCGCCATGTCGAGCCGGGTCGAGAAGATGACCGCGTCGGGCACGGCTTTCCCGCTCGTCTTGTCGACCAGCCGCACCGTGACGATGCGATCGGCACCCGCCTTGACGGTCGGCTGCACGAGCTGGAATTCGTAGTTCTTGATCTCGGCGTGGGCAGACATGCCCGTCACGGCAACGCCGATCAGCGCGGCGGCAGTGGCGCGCGCCAGGTGGAAAGTCTTCATCGTTATGATCCTCGATACGTCTGATGAACCGCGTGAGCGGCATGCAAAGGCACGCGCGCCATTGGCGCACGCGTCAGCGATCAGGCGCTGGCGCGCCCGTCAGACGTTGGTTCGAGGCGGATGATCGGGAGGTTTGGCACCAAGGCCGTCGAGCAGACGGTCGTCATGGGCGGCGATGCGGCTGCGCAGCGGATCGCGCTCGATCAGCGACATGGCGCCGGCGGGCACCGGCAGCGAAACGCTCAACATGCAGAGCGCGAGGAACGGGCAGTCGTCGCAGCCCTTGCTCTTGCCCTGCTCCGGACAGCACGGCATGTCGTCGGCCGTCGGCTGCTCGGACATCGCCTGTCCAGACATGGCGTGATCGTCCGGCATCGCCTGCATCGCAGCGGCCGAGGCATCCGGCATCGTCCGGGCAAATGCCGGCGCCACGGGCGCGAGCAACAGCTCGGCCGCGACGAGCAGCAGAATCCAGAGATTGGCGAGCCGCCTCAGATGCATGCCCGCTTCTCGCACGGATCAGCGCACGGCGCAAATCCGTCCGGCTTCACGATCGCGCCAGCACCCGGGGGAGCTCTCACTCGCCCCTAGGTCTGCTTCAACAGCGCCGGATCGACCGGCATCTTGCGCAGCCGCTTGCCGGTCGCCGCGAAGATCGCGTTGCTGATCGCCGGCACGATGCCCGAGGTTCCGGTCTCGCCCATGCCGCCGGGCGGCTCGGTGCTCGGGACGATATGGACCTCGATCGCCGGCGCCTGATCGATGCGCAGCATCTGGTAGCTGTCGAAATTGCTCTGCTCGACGCGGCCATCCTTGAGCGTGATCTCGCCGTAGAGCGCCGCGGTGACGCCGAAATTGATGCCGCTCTGCAGCTGCGCCTGCACCGTGTCGGGATTGACCACGGTGCCGCAATCCATCGCGCAGGCGACGCGGTGGACACGGACCGAACCGTCCTTGGCGACCTCAACCTCGGCGACCTGCGCGAGGTAGCTGCCGAACACGAATTGCAGCGACACGCCGCGTCCGCGCCCGGCCGGCAGCTTGCCGCCCCAGCCGGCCTTGGCCGCCGCGAGCTCGAGCGCCGCCTTGGCGCGCGGCGACTTGCCGAGCAGCGCGCGGCGGTAGTCGACCGGATCCTGCTTCGCCGCCGCCGCCAGCTCGTCGATCACGCTTTCGGTGACGAACACGTTGTGCGAGGGCCCGACGCTGCGCCAGAACGCGGTCGGAATGCCCGGCGGCTCGACCCGGACATATTCGACGTGGAAGTTGGGGATGTCGTAGACGAGATCGATCGCGCCCTCGGTCGTGTCGGGGTCGAGCCCGTTGCGGAACGCCGGCGGCGCCCATCGCGCCAGCACCGACGAGCCGGCGAAGCGGTTGTTCCAGGCGACCGGCTTGCCGGATGCATCGAGGCCGACCGCAATCCGGTCGCACCAGTAGGGCCGGTACATGTCGTGCTGGATGTCCTCCTCGCGGGTCCACACCACCTTGACCGGCGCATCGACCTGCTTGGCGATCTGCACGGCGCGGATGACACCATCGACCTCGAGCCTGCGGCCAAAGCCGCCGCCGAGCAGATGATTGTGCACCACCACCTTCTCCGGCGCCATGTTCAGCACCTTTGCGGCTACCGCCTGCGCACGCGAGAGCGCCTGGCTGCCGACCCAGATCTCGCAACCGTCGGAACGCACATGCACGGTGCAGTTCATCGGCTCCATCGTCGCATGGGCGAGGAACGGCAGTTGATAGGTCGCCTCGACTTTCGTCGCTGCGCCCGCCATCGCCTTGTCGGCGTCGCCAATATTTTGCGCGACCGCGCCCGGCTTCGTGGTGGCGGCTTCGAGCTCGCGCGCGATATCCGATGTGGCGAGCTTCGCGTGGGGGCCCTCGTCCCACTCGATCGTGAGCGCCGCCAGACCTTTCTTCGCCGCCCCCATGTGGTCGGCCACCACCGCGACTGCGTCGTCGAGCGTCACGATCTGGCGCACGCCCTTGACGGCTTTTGCCGCCGCATCATCGACGCGCTTCACCCGCCCGCCGAACACCGGCGACTGCGCCAGCGTCGCGACCTTCACCCCGGGCGGCCGCGCGTCGATGCCGTAGACCGCCGCGCCGTTGATCTTGGAGGGCGTATCGAGCCGCTTGGCCGGCGTGCCGATCAGCTTGAACTCGGACGGGCTCTTCAGCGTGACATTCTCCGGCACTGGCATCTGCGCCGCGTCAGTCGCCAGTTCACCGTAACCCAGCTTGCGTCCCGAGGCTGCATGATGCACCTCGCCGTTCTCGGCGCGGCATGTCCCAGGCTCGACGTTCCAGCGCTTCGCCGCGGCCGCGACCAGCATCGCCTTCGCGGTCGCGCCGGCCTTCCGCATCGGCTGCCAGGCGCCGCGCATTGCGTTCGAATTGCCGGTGGCCTGCACGCCGAGCAGCGGGTTGGCGTAGAGCTTGTCGCTCGGCGGCGCGTGTTCGAGCCGGACCTGCGTCAGGCCGATCTCTAGCTCTTCGGCGATCAGCATCGGGATCGAGGTGTAGGTGCCCTGCCCCATCTCGACATAAGGCATGGTCAGCACGACCTTGCCGTCGCCGCCGATCCGGACAAAGGCGTTCGGCGCGAAGCCGTCGGAGGCCGCCGCCTCGCTCTCGCGGCTCGCGAACGGCAGGCTCACGCTGAGCAGCAGGCCGCCGCCCGCGATCGCGCCGGCGCGAAGGAAGTTGCGCCGCGACAGGTCGGCGGCGCGCTCGGACAGATTGTCGATCAGCGTCATGGCTCAACCTCCCGACTGCGCGGCTTGCTTGATGGCTTCGCGAATGCGCACATAGGTGCCGCAGCGGCAGATATTGCCTGACATCGCTTCATCGATATCGGCATCGGTCGGCTTCGGCTTGCCCGCGAGCAGCGCGGACGCCGACATGATCTGCCCCGACTGGCAGTAGCCGCATTGCGGCACCTCATGCGCGAGCCAGGCATCCTGGATCTTCTTGCCCGCCGGCGTTTTGCCGACCACCTCGATGGTCGTGATCCTGGAGTCGCCGATGCTGTCGATGGTCGTGATGCAGGAGCGCACCGCGGTGTCGTCGAGATGCACCGTGCAGGCGCCGCACAGCGCCATGCCGCAGCCGAACTTGGTGCCGGTCATGCCCAGCACGTCGCGCAACACCCAGAGCAGCGGCGTGTCGCCGTCGGCATCGACCGAATGACTGGTCCCATTGATCGTGATCTGGAAGGGCATCGTGACACTCCTGTCCTGGTTCGAGACTTGCCCGGACGGCGCCCCTCCGGGCGCGTCCGGGCCAGATTCCAAGGGCATGGCGCAGGATCGCGCCGATTGCTCACTTATGGTAATAAATGCAGTTCCCACGCCCTATAAGTGGCGCTTTCATCCGCAGTGAAATAACCATTGGTTTATAATCATGGACCGACTGACCAGCATGTCCGTGTTCGCCCGCGTCGCCGATCTCGGCTCCTTCACCGCGGCCGCCAAGGAGTTGCGGATGTCGCCGACCATGATCGGCAAGCATATCCGTTTTCTCGAGGACCGGCTTGGCTCGCAATTGATCAACCGGTCCACCCGGCGGCAGGGCCTCACCGAACTCGGCCGCAGCTATCTCGATCACTGCAAGCAATTGCTGGAGCAGGCCGAGGCCGGCGACGCGCTGGTCGAGGAGGCCCTGAGCGCGCCGCGCGGCAAGCTCCGCGTCGCGACCTCGGTTGCCTTCGGGTCGTACAGCCTGGCGCCCGCGCTGGTCCGCTTCATGAAGAAATATCCGGAAGTCTCGGTCGACCTCATCCTCAGCGACAGGATGGTCGATCTGCTCGAGGAAGGGCTGGATGCAGCGATCCGGGTCGGCACGCTGACCGACTCCACCATGATGTCGCGCTCGCTGTCGCCCTATACCGGCGTGGTTTGCGCAGCGCCGAGCTATCTCGCCGAACGCGGCACGCCGACCCATCCGGCAGATCTCGCCCGCCATGAATGCCTGCGCTACCCGGGCTGGTCGGACGGGCAGCGATGGACATTCTCGGGGCCGGAGGGCGAAGTGCATGTCGATGTCGCGAGCCGCCTCTTCATCAACAGCGCGTTCGGCATCCGCTATGCGGCGCTGGCGGGCGCCGGCATCGTGCTGATGCGCGACGAGCTGCTGGCCGACGATATCGCCGCGGGGCGGCTGCAGGTCCTGCTGCCAAACTACACGACGCAGACCCGCGCACGCCAGATCCTGTGGCCGAAGCACCGCAAGATGACACCGAAGCTGCGCGCGCTGATCGACTTCATCGTGGAGACGTACGGGTGAGACAGATCGCCGCGGCCAAACCGCTCAACGCGACTGGCCAAGGTTGTGACATCGCGACGGAGCGCGTAGGATGAGAATGTGCAATGAGGCCGTCGCGCCGATGCCGGGCGGCTTCCGTTCAAGTGAGGCGCGACATGCTGCCTGCCGAGGTTTGGACGCGCCTTCCCAGCTCGAGAATTGAAGATCCAAGCGACGCCGTTCGCGGCGCGCGCCTTGACGCGCCCCAGATGTCCAGCGGTCATCTCTCGGGCAGTCTCGTCTTTTCGAACTCGGACGGCATCGAGTGCAGCAGCGGGCTGATCGACGGAGGACAGTGCCGCGCCCACCGGATCGATCGGTGGACGTAGCCGAATTTAGCAGGAGATACACTGATGCTTGACTTGAAGCGTACTACGATGCTTGCAGCGTCCATCCTCATCGCCTCGATCGTTGCGGCGATACCGCTTGAATCGGCGTCCGCAACGCTGCTCGGCGCGATGCCGATCGGTAATCACGTCGCGCAATCATCCGACGTCGTTGCAGTCCGCGCGGCCGGCCGCCGTGGCGGCGCAGCGGTCGGTCCCCGCGGAGGTGCCGTCGTTCACCGTGGCGGCGCGGCCGTTGGGCCGCGCGGTGGCGCCTATCGCGGCCGCACCGCCGTCGTCGGGCCGCGCGGCAACGTCGCGGTTCGCGGCCGAACGGTGGTAGGAGGTGGCGGATGGGCGCGTCCGGGCCGGTATTACTGGCCAAGGGGCGGCGCAATCGCGGCCGGCGCTGCCATCGGGGTCGTGTCGGCGGCAACGGCTGCGGCGTGGGCCGGTGCCGCGCCGGCACCCGGCATGTGCTGGTACTATACCGATCCGTCCCGGACGCAGGGGTTCTGGGACTACTGCCGGTAATCGCCGCAGCGGGCGAGCCGATGTTGCGCCAGTGATGTCTCGCGCCTGCCCTGGCGGAGGCACCACTGGTTGGGTCACGAACATTCGGCTCTCGCGAATGCGCGCCCTATAGATCAGCCTGTCGATGCAGACGAGCACGGCTCACTCGGTCAATCCCGCTTTCCGAAAACCCTCGATCATCAGCTTCGCCGTTTTCGATAGCTGGCTCCGGGCGATCCACGCCGATATCGTGAACGCAGGATCGATCTCAAGCATGCGAGCCGCCGCCTCACGGGCTTCAGCGTCCCGTCCGAGATGGGCGAAAGCGGATGCGAGGCAGCGGTATGGTCCTGGATAGGAAGGGTTCTGACGGAGGGCTTTCTTCCCTGCAATGATGGCCTCGTCAAAGCGACGAAGCTCGATAAGGGCAAATCCCATCCCGGTAAACGCTGTGTATAGTTGCGGGTCTACCGGGCTCATGCGCATGGCACGTTCAAAACTCCGGATCGCTTCCTCTGGCTGCCCCGCAATCTTGTAGACCCAGCCTCTGCAGTTCCACGCGCGATATGAATTCGGGTTGAGCTTAACCGCCTGGTCGGACATCTCGATCTCAGTCTCACGATCGCCGACCAAAAGTGCCGAGGTCAAGGCAGCACTTGCCAACGTGCTGGGATCACCATCGTCGAGGCTCAATGCCAAGCGCATCGGTCGAATTGAGGATCGATAGCATAACCCCTAACCACGTTTTCCGTGTGAGAGGCACCTGCCAGGACAGCGGCCTCGGCAAACCCAGGGTCAAGCTCCAAGGCCCGCTGGACCAGTCGGACCGCCTCGGCCAACCCTTCGCGGGTCGCTGGCCGCACCTGCTGTATGGCTCGCAGATAGAAATCATATGCGGTGAGGTCTTCCGGTCGCCGCCGCGTTGTCATTGCAATTTCTGCTTGAAACAACTTTGGCTGAATGGCTGAGACAACGGCGGCCGTGACTTCGTCCTGCAACGCGAAAATATCCGTCATGTCGCGCTCGAACTTGTCCGCCCAGATGTGTGCGCCCGTAGCCGCTTCAATCAACTGGCCGGTGATGCGGACCTTCCCCGACGCGTTGCGCACCGCGCCCTGAAGGACATAGCGCACGCCAAGCCGGCGCCCGACTTCCTTGATGTCGACGGCCTTGCCCTTGAAGGTGAAGCTCGAATTGCGCGCGATCACGAACAACCATTTGAACCGCGAGAGCGCGGTCGTGATCTCCTCAACCATCCCGTCCGCGAAGTACTCCTGCTCGGGATCGCCAGACATGTTCGCGAACGGCAGCACGGCGATGGAGGGCTTGTCGGGTACCGCAGGGGCGCTCTCGGGCGCATCGCCCGGATCCGGACCTGCAACCTCTCGCGCCTCCTGCACCTGTCCGACGAAACGGAATCCCTTGCGTGGCAACGTCTTGATCAGCCGCTGCTCCTCCCCGGAATCGCCGATTGCGCTTCGGGCGACATTCAGCCGGGTCGTCAGTGCCGCATCCGAAACGCTGCGCCCGTTCCAAACGGCATTGATGAGGTCGTCCTTGCTGACGACGCGCTCCCTGTTGCGGATCAGATAATCGAGCAGATCGAACACCTGCGGTGCGATGCGGACGACGTCCGCCCCGCGATACAACTCGCGCCGGTCAAGGTCGAACGCGAAATCCTCGAAGAGATAGCGCAAGATGCGAATCCCCCTGGATGAGAGCACCCCGACAACTGGGTGGCGCCTTGGGCTGGCCGGAAATCGCAGAATAAGCTGCAGGTGAGGAAAATGTAAGCCACCGGTCAAGCCTACCCGCCGCACTCGCGGCGACCTCGTGCCGGCTATGACGCGCCCTACTTCGTGCTTGCTATGATGAGAAGATTATTGAGTACGGGCGTGCAGCAAAACGCCGCCACGATCGCGATATTGTAAGGGTTGTTGCTGCGCCAAAGCAGCCACATCATGAAATAGGTCAAACCGAGCTTCGGGATCAGCCACCAGGGGCCGAGCCATGTCTGAGCGACATGCATGAACGGGTTCAACTCGCCGAGGCCGAGATTCAGGATCGTGTTGGTGGTGTAGAGATCGGCGATGCCAAGAAGCAGCACGGACAGCACGAGGAGCGTCTTGGCCAAGTAACGTGGCCCCAGAATAATCTCGTAAGCAAATGCGACGCCCTCCGGTACGTTTCGCTTGAACCACGACTGCGCGGCGTCATTGGTCGCGAAAATCTTCAGATGCTCCGGCTCGCCAACGGGCTTGCTTGTGTCGGTATAGACCCAGACTTTCATACGATTGCTCAAATATCTCTTTTCAAACCACAAAAAAGTATCATCTGCCGAGATGGTCATCTCGGGAGACCAAGGTAGCTCTGCCGTCGCCGTAAGGGTGATTCCGGAGAGTGGCGTTGCGTTGGCCTCGAGGTGCCGCCTCAGGGCGGTTCAATCGTTGCGGCGCTTCAGGTCCAAGCGTCCGATGCGTTCATCAATCAGTCGATTTAGCTTCTCGTCCCGCAGTGAATTCTTCCTAAACAGCCCGCCATGCAGCCGATAGGCAAGAAGGAGCAGGACAATAGCAGTGCCCCCGAGATAGTAGGACCAGTCCATTCTTGAACCGCGCCTGGTTGCTGCAATGGGCTAAGCTTAGGGCGAGCCTGTCCTGCTTGTCCAACGCTATCCTGTGCGCCGCACCTCTCCGTGCCCGAATGGATTGGCCTGATTTATGCTTGGAAATGACCGCATGCGGAGGACGCGCGATGAGGCGGGACCTTTTGGTTATTTGCGGCGGAATGCTGGCCACGGGCGCTATCGCCTGGATCCTATTGGGCAACCCGGCGAGCGGGCCACATATGCACGGGCTCCAGACGATGTCGGCAGATCAAGACTTGAGACTGGTCTCCCAGCGAAGTCCATATATGCGGGACGAGCGCTAGGGGCGTCCCTGGCGGGTGCTTCGCGAAATTCAATCACTGAGTTGCCCAACGGCGCAGGCCCGCTCGGCAACAATACTCGCTTTTTCCGAATATTGTCCTGCGGGCTGTCGATTCGAATGCGTTCAGTCAGTGGGACTGAGCGTAGGGAGCAGCATTCATCAGCAGCCCCCCGAAAAGCAGGACCAGATAGAGCATCGAAAACACGAACAAGCGACGAGCAGGCCGCCTTTCCTTGTCGTCGCTCCGGCGCAACTGCCATGCGAGAAAAATCATGATCGCTCCCAGCGTCGCCGCGGCCGCGCCGTAGGCGGCTCCCGCGAACCCCAGCGCACAAGGCAGCAGTGAGATCGGAACCAAGAGCGCGCAATACAGAAGAATCTGGCGCTTTGTTTCGGTCCTGCCAGCCACGACCGGCAACATCGGCACACCGGCACGGGCATATTCTCCAGCAAGATTGAGCGACAGTGCCCAGAAGTGGGGTGGCGTCCAAAGGAAGATGATCAGAAACAGGATGAGCGGCTCGAGCCCGACATGTCCCGTGACCGCAACCCAGCCAATCACCGGCGGAAGCGCACCGGCGGCACCGCCAATGACGATATTCTGCGGCGTTCGGCGTTTGAGCCACATCGTGTAGACGACGACGTAGAAGAAGATTGTGAAAGCAAGCAGCGCAGCGGCGGCCATGTTCAGCAAGGTGCCGAGGGCCAGGACGGCGCACGTGCCGAGCATCAATCCGAAGACCAATGCTTCCGGGCGCGATACGCGGCCGCTGGGAATTGGACGGATGGCGGTACGCGCCATCACCGCATCGATGTCGGCGTCGTACCACATATTGAGCGCACCTGCGGCGCCAGCTCCCGCGGCTATGCAAAGAAGAGCAGCGAACCCGGTGAAGGGATCGATGCCGCCGGGTGCGACCATGAGACCGACCAGTGCGGTAAAGACGACCAGCGACATCACGCGCGGTTTCGTCAGTGCGACGTAGTCTCCGATGTTGGCATAGCTCCGGCGAATTGAACGATTGATTTGCACGAGATTAATTCCTCGTCAGTTCGAAAAAGCCATCGGTGGAAGGCCTGCTTCGCAGGGTTCCGGACGATGTGGCGAGTCCTCCGCCTTCATGACGCCTTGCCTTGTCCGGCATGACCCACGGGGTCATGGCCGTCCCGTTCTTAGCTTGCTGACGCGAAGAACATGACCCGAAGCAGGTGCGTATAGTCGGATTCGAACATCATGATCCCGACAAAAACCAACACCAGCACCGGCGGCAACAGGATGGCGTAGGCCAACGCCAACCGCTCCCAGGCCATGTGCATGAACACAGCGACGATCAGCCCGGCCTTGAGCACCATGAACAGCAGGATCAACGACCATCGCAGGTGGCCGTGGATACCAAAATAGTCGACGAGATAGGAGCAGGTGCTGAGCACGAACAGCCATCCCCAGACCACGAGATAGAGCTTGATCGGGTGCTGCTGGCCCTCCGCATGCGCGGCGCCCGATGCCACCGCACCATGCCTATAGCTGTGTAGCGCATGCTGTGCTGCCTGCCCTTCCACATGTACCGCTGCTTCTGTCATGCGCGACCTCACCAGAGATAAAAGAAGGCAAAGATGAACACCCAGACCAGATCGACGAAATGCCAGTACAGGCCCATGATTTCGACGATCTCGTAGTAGCCCTTGCGGCTCGTGAAAAAGCCGCGCCGCTCGACGTCGAAGTCTCCCCGCAAGACCTTTCGCGCGATAGCGATCAGGAAGATCACACCGATGGTCACGTGGGTGCCGTGGAAGCCGGTGATCATGAAGAAGCAAGCGCCGAATTGCGGTGCGCCCCACGGGTTGCCCCAGGGCCGCACGCCCTCCATGATCAGCTTCGTCCATTCGAAGGCCTGCATTCCGACGAACGTCGCGCCGAATGCCGCGGTGGCCAGCATCAAGGCGGCCGTTTTGACGCGATCCCGGCGGTAGCCGAAGTTGACGGCCATCGCCATCGTCCCGCTGCTGCTGATCAGGATGAAGGTCATGATCGCGATCAGGATGAGCGGGATGTGCTGGCCGCCGATATTGAGTGCGAAGACCTCGCTGGGATTGGGCCACGGCACGGTCGTCGACATTCGCGCCGTCATGTACGACAGCAGGAAGCAGCTGAAGATGAAGGTGTCGCTCAGAAGGAAGATCCACATCATGGCCTTCCCCCAGGACACGTTCTTGAACGCGCGCTGGTCGGAGGCCCAATCGGCGGCGATGCCTCGCAATCCGGGTATCGTTCCGGGCAGCGCCTTGGGAGTTGCGAGCGTGGTTTCGGTCATCGCTTCCTGCCTCGCTAGGTGAGCAACTGGCGACAGATGTCGACGAAATTGTCGGTCCAGCCCGTCAGCAGACCGAGCAGGACCAGCCACACCAGCAACAGGAAATGCCAGTAGATGGTACAAAGCTCGACGCTCAGGCGCATCTGCGTCATCGGCGCGCCGCGCCACAGTTTTACGGTCGCCCTGCCGAGCGCCACCAGGCCGCCGGTCACGTGCAGTCCGTGGAGCGCTGTGATCAGATAGAAGAAGGAATTGGCCGGATTCGACGCCATGACATAGCCGGCGATGTTGAGCTGCTGCCACACCACGAGCTGCCCGATCAGGAACATCACGGCCGATGCACCGCCGACCAACAGGCCCGCGATCAGGCCCTCATGGTCGTCGTGGCGAGCGGCCGTCAGCGCCCATTGCAGCGCCACGCTGCTGATGACGAGGACGCCGGTGTTGAACCACACCAGCCTCGGCAGCGGCAGCTCGCGCCAGTCCACCATGGTGGTGCGCATCGAGTAGGCGCTGATCAGGAGCGCGAACAGCGAGCCGACCACCGCGAGAAAAACACCGAGGCCGATTTTCGCCGCCGGCACCGAAGAGCCGCGCTCGCCGCGAAGATCGACGGCAATGCCCTGCTCCAGCCACGGCTTGGCGGCCAGCCGTTGCTGCGAGAGCCACCATCCCGCGATCGCTGCAATCGTAGCAATGAACAGGACGACGGCACTCACGGATGGGCTCCCTGGGCCAGCACCTTGGCCGGCGGTTCATTCTGCGGGATGAAGTCCCTCGCGGCACCGGGCACGCTGTAATCATAGGCCCAGCGATAGACGACGGGGAGCTCCTTGCCCCAGTTGCCGTGGCCCGGCGGGGTCTCCGGCGTCTGCCATTCCAGCGAGGTGGCACCCCAGGGATTGCCGCCCGCCTCTTTTCCTTTGAACAGGCTCCAGACCAGATTGAACAGGAAGACGAGCTGAGCGAAGCCGACAATCAGCGCCGCCACGCTCATGAACGCATTGAGGTCATGGGCGGATGCCGGGACGAAGGTGGTCTCGCCGATGTCGTGATAGCGGCGCGGCATCCCGAGCAGGCCGAGATAGTGCATCGGGAAGAACACCGCATAGGCCCCGATGAACGTCACCCAGAAGTGGAAGCGTCCGAGCGCGTCATTGAGCATCCGCCCGGTGACCTTCGGATACCAGTGATAGATCCCGCCGAACACGGCCATGATCGGCGCAATCCCCATCACCATGTGGAAGTGCGCGACGACGAACATCGTATCGGACAGCGGAACGTCGACGACAACGTTGCCGAGGAACAGCCCGGTCAGGCCGCCATTGACGAAGGTGACGATGAAGCCGAGCGCAAACAGCATCGGCACCGTGAGATGGATGTCGCCGCGCCAAAGGGTCAGCACCCAGTTGTAGACCTTGATCGCCGTCGGAATCGCGATGATGAGCGTCGTGGTGGCGAAGAAGAACCCGAAATACGGGTGCATGCCGCTGACGTACATGTGGTGCGCCCACACGACGAAGCTCAGCGCCCCGATCGCCACGATCGCCCAGACCATCATGCGATAGCCGAAGATGTTCTTGCGCGCGTGCGTACTGATCAGATCCGAGATGATGCCGAACGCCGGCAGCGCGACGATGTAAACCTCGGGATGGCCGAAGAACCAGAACAAATGCTGGAACAGGATCGGGCTGCCGCCGCCGTACTTGGTCAGCTGGCCCATCTCGACCAGTGTCGGCATGAAGAAGCTGGTTCCAAGGAGGCGGTCCAGCAGCAGCATCACCGAGGCCACGAACAGCGCCGGGAACGCCAGCAGCGCCATCACGGTGGCGGTGAAGATGCCCCACACCGTCAAGGGCATGCGCATCAAGGTCATGCCGCGTGTGCGGGCTTGCAATACTGTTACCACGTAATTGAGCCCGCCCATCGTGAAGCCGATGATGAACAGGATCAGCGAAGCCAGCATGAGAACGATGCCCCAGTCCTGCCCGGGGGTACCGGAGAGAATCGCCTGGGGTGGATAAAGCGTCCAGCCGGCGCCGGTCGGTCCGCCCGGCACGAAGAACGTCGCGGCCAGCACCAGTACGGCGAGCAGGTAGACCCAATAGCTCAGCATGTTCACGTAGGGGAACACCATGTCTCGCGCGCCAACCATCAGCGGGATGAGGTAGTTGCCGAAGCCGCCAAGGAACAATGCCGTGAGCAGGTAGATCACCATGATCATGCCGTGCATGGTGATGAACTGAAGGTACTGATTGGCATCGATAAAGGAGAATGTGCCGGGAAATCCCAGTTGCAGCCGCATCATCCACGACAGCACCAGCGCAACCATTCCGATCGACATCGCCGTGATCGAATACTGGACGGCGATCACCTTGGCGTCCTGCGAAAAGACGTACCGCGTCCACCAGCTGTGCGGATGATAGAGCTCGACCTCAGCGACTTCGGCGGGCGGAATGCCTGCGACCTGATCAAACGGGATATCGACCATCGGAACACCCTCCTTGGTCTTCCGCTCAGCGACGAGTTCACTTCATATCCGGCCGAACATCCGGCCGATCCTCGTCGGCATGTTCATTCGCTGCCAGCCTTGTACGCGGCCTTCGCGACGTTGCGCTGGCCGGACAAGGCGGCGAACGTGTGCTGCTTGTCCAGCCACGCGTGATATTCCTTCTCTTCTTCCACGACGACCTTGCTGCGCATCTGTGCGTGCGCGGCACCGCAAAGCTCCGCGCAGAGGACGTCGAAGGTTCCGGTCCGGGTCGGCGTGAGCCAGTAGTAGGTCACCGAGCCAGGGATCATATCCATCTTCGCCCGGAACTCGGGCACGTAGAAATCATGCAGGACGTCGATCGAGCGGAGCAGCACCTTCACCGGCTTCCCGACCGGCAGATGCAGATCCTCGTTTTGCACGACGATGTCGTCCTGCCCGTTCGGATCATTGGGATTCAACCCGAGTGGATTGTCGGAGCTGATCAGGCGCGCATCCGACGTGCCGAGCCGGCCGTCCTTTCCCGGAAGCCGATAACTCCACATCCACTGTTGTCCAACGACCTCGACGTCGGTCGCGTCGGCGGGAACGGTGACGAACTGGTGCCAGACGATGAGGCCCGGCGCCAGCATGGCGACGACGCCGATCGCGGTGCCGATGCTGAGCCACCATTCGAGCTTCTTGTTCTCGGGATTGTAGTGGGCGCGCCGTCCCTCGGTGTGGTGAAAGCGCAGGACGCAATAGGCCATGAACGCGATCACCGCGCAGAACACCGCTCCGGTGATCCAGAATGTCAGGTTGATCGTGTGGTCGATATAGCTCCAGTTCGAGGCAATCGGGGTCCACCACCAGGGGCTGTAGAGGTGGAACAGCACCGAGGCGACGGCAACCAGGAGCAGTAAGATCGCTACAACCATCCCTCATTCCTCCTTGCCATTGAAGGCTGCGGAGACGAACGAAAGGGCGGAGCTCACGTCAGAGGGATGGTCTCACGTTCACCATCACCGTGGCTTTTGCCTCGCCCATTCTGCCGGTCGCGATGCTGGGACATGACAAAAACTCAACGTCACGGCCGCAACCTCATCGGAGCTGGGGGCGTCAAGCATCAACATGGTACCCATCGAGCCAGACGTCAATAGAGGAGTAATGCCCGCCGCTGTCGGGCACGTGTTGGCGGGAATGCATTGGATGCCGCGAACACTGATCGGTCCTCCCCTATCGCATGGTGCATCGCAAGATCTCGTTTGTGCATCTGCACAATTCTCCCGACCGCATTCGTCACCTTGCTTCTGCCGCGCATCGGACTAGTTTTACTGGACCGGTTGCGACAGATGTCGTCCGGCAAGCTCCTTCTGGTTGAATCTGATTTGCCGGACTCAGTCGCGATTTTCGCGCATGAGGCGGATGTGCGTGTATTGATGGCGCTCCGTTCCCCTGCGGCCACAAGCAAGGAGACCGGAGCCATGACCACGGTGTTCGCACGACCCAAGCTGCAATTGTTTGGCGTCTCTACCGCCTTCGTCGTTCGCAAGATCAGCCTTTCCGACCTGGGCGACGCGCTTCGCCTCGGCTGGGAAGACTTCAAGGCCATCCCGACCCACGCAATCGTCCTGTGCGTGATGTATCCCGTCCTCGGACTTGTCTTGTTCAGACTTGTGCTTGGCTATTCGGTGCTGCCGCTGCTGTTTCCGCTCGCCGCCGGCTTCGCCCTGATCGGTCCTTTCGCCGGACTCGGCCTCTACGAACTGAGCCGACGACGCGAACGCGGAGAGGAGCCAGGAGCCTGGGACGCGATGCAAGTGCTGCGCGCGCCGTCGTTCGGCGCCATGTTCGAACTTGGCGTTCTCCTGCTCGTTCTGTTCGGGGTCTGGATCGCCACCGCGGACGCGATCTACATCATGACGTTCGGCTATGCGCCGGCTGCGAGCATCCCTGATTTCGCAAAGCGCGTGTTGACGACGCCCGAAGGCTGGTCGCTCATCATCGTCGGATGCGGCGTCGGCTTCCTTTTCGCCCTGGTTGCCCTGTGCGTCAGCGTCGTCTCCTTTCCACTGATGCTCGACCGTCATGCGACCGCGATCGATGCGATCCGCACCTCGATACGGGCCGTGATGATGAATCCAATTGAGATGGCCGCGTGGGGATTGATCGTTGCGGTATTGCTGGCCGTGGGCTCGCTGCCATTCTTCGTTGGTCTCTGCGTCGTTCTGCCGGTGCTTGGTCATGCGACCTGGCATCTTTACAGGAAGGTGGTCGAGCCTGACCGGAATCCTCCGCAAGAAGAGCCCCGCCCGCCGATCGGTCACCGCTACGCGGCCGATTTCCCGGCCTCCCTCTTCCCGTGGAGCCGTGAGCGCTAAGCGTTTTCGCGCGAATCATGTCGCGAGAATTCGGGTGCATGGCACCAATGCCGCAACAATTCAGTGTCGTCCCGGCCCAGTGCGCAATTGCGCACTGGGCCGGGACGACGAATGTGGATGTCGGCCGTGCCACACAATCGATGTCGTCCTGGCGAAAGCCAGGACCCATTACCCCAAACCGAATTTGTTGCGCGACGTCGGGGGCCGCGATCCCGTTCACAACCGAATTCGGTGGTGATGGGTCCCGGCTTTCGCCAGGACGACGAGAATATCTGCCCTGGGCATCCCAACAAACTCACTGTCGTCCCTGCGAAAGCAGGGACCCATAACCACAAATGTTGATTGTTGCGCGACGTTGGGACGACGAGTCCCGATCACAACACGAGCCGCGGCGCATGGGTCCCGGCTTTCGCAGGGACGACGGCTGCGGGCATGGCGCAGCTGACTTTATCCAAACTGCCACGCCCCCTCACTTCATCAGCGCCTCGACCTCCTTGCGGAACGCCTGGCGCGAGCCGTCGCGGGAGTAGAACATGTGGCCGCCGGGATAGACCGCGAGCCTGGTGCGGCTCGGGCCCGCGAAGGCCGGCAACTGATCGAGGATGATCTTCGAGGCGAAGTACGGCGTGGCGAGATCGAACAGGCCGTGGCCGACCAGGAGTTTCAGGTTGGGGTCGAGCGCCAGCGCCTGGCGAAGCTGCGTCACCGACTCCGCCGGATTGATGCCGTGACCGAACTCCCAGGCCTTGTTCACGCTTTCGCTGAGCAGATGATAGGAGCCGTCCGGCCGCCAGTTCAGCTTGCGCGTGGTGAGGTCGACGGCGGCGCTGGTCAACGGCGCCATCAGCGGGTCGCCGGACGGATCGTTGAAACGGAAATAGCTGGAATCCGGATAGGGATCGAAGCCCTCGATGGACGCGTCGTAGCGGCCGGTCACCTTGCCGTTCTTGCGATCGAACTCGCGGCGGAATTCGCCGATGTCGAAACGGCCGGCGAGCCTGCGGCTCACCGCCTGATCGATCCCGGTCAGGCTTGCGACCTTGTCGGCGAGCCGCGTGGTGGCCTCGGTGTCGGCCTGACCCTTGACGAGGTCGAGCAGGAAATCGCCGCGCGCGTAGCTCTCGACGTCGGCGAGATCCTCACGCGTCACCGGCCCCTTCGTCTGTCGCGCGACCGCGGTCATGGTCGGCAGGCTTGCGACATATTGCAGGAGGCTGGAGCCGGTATATTCGCGGAAATCGAGCACAGGCGAGATCAGCACCAGGCCGCGGACGCCGACGCCCTGCTGCATCTGCAGATTGCGCACCACCTTGGGCCCGCGAATGCCGCCATAGCTTTCGCCGACGAGATATTTCGGCGACGTCAGCCGGTCGTATTTCTCCAGCCAGCGGCGGATCACCAGCGCGACCGAATTGGCGTCGCCGTCGACGGTGAAGAAGCGCTTGCGCGCCTCCTCCGAGGTGGTGACGAAGCGGCTGTAGCCGGTGCCGACCGGATCGATGAAGACGAGATCGGTGAAATCGAGCCAGGTGTCGGCATTGGCCTGCAGCTCGGGCGCGGCCGAGGACACCGCGCCGTCGAACGGCAGCCGCCACGGCCCGACATTGCCGAATTGCAGCCAGGCCGACGCGGAGCCTGGACCGCCGTTGAACAGGAAGGTCACCGGACGGTTCGCCTTCTCGGCGCCGTCGAGCTGATAGGACGTATAGGCGATGTCGGCGAGCGGCTCGCCCTTGTCGTCGAACACGCGGATCGAACCCGCGGTCGCGCTGAAGTTCAGGGTGCGGGAAGGCAGCGCGACCGATTGCTTGGTCGTGGAGTCCGGCGGCAGGCGGTGTTGCTCGGCGGCAGGCGGATTGGCAGCAGTGCCAGCGCCGGGGCCGGCCTCGCCGCCGCGCCCTGCCCGCCCCTTCTGGCCGCTCGGGTTCTGACCACCTGGATTCTGGCCGCTCGGGTTCTGGCCGCCTGGGGCCTGCGCGCTCGGCGACGGCGATGGCTGCGGGACGTCATCGTCGGCTCGCGCCGCGGTCGCAAGGCAGGCCACCAGCAACGCCGCGGCGAGCCGTGTCGCAAGACTGTTAGCCATATCGTTCACTCCCTGCGCCCCGATTTACGCAATCCAGCAGCAAACTGCGCTAGTTTGGCGGCGCCGGCGTGGCATGCGGTCCGTTCCCGGACCATCTCGACAAGGCCGCCCGGGATGTATAGACGAGCGCGGCGTGTTCCGTGCCAAACGAGTTCGTGAGCGAATGGCCAGCTCCAAGCGGTATGACAAGATCGCCTTCGTCGCCAGCGCGAGCGTGGAAGCGCAGTCGGCGCTCGAGCAGCTGACGGAAATGTACGGCAACCATCTACCCGCGGATGCCGACGTCGTTGTCGCGCTCGGCGGCGACGGTTTGATGCTGCAGACGCTGCACGCCAACATGCGCAGCGGCAAGCCGATCTACGGCATGCACCGCGGCACGGTCGGCTTCCTGATGAACGAATATTCGACGCACGATCTGCGCACCCGGCTTGCCGCCGCGCGGGAGTCGCTGATCAATCCGCTGTTGATGCGCGCGACCGACATCCACGGCGCCGTGCATCTGCATCATGCCATCAATGAGGTCGCGTTGTTCCGGCAGACCTACCAGGTCGCCAAGCTGCGCATCCTGATCGACGAGCACGAGCGGATGCCCGAGCTGATGGCCGACGGCATCCTGGTGGCAACGCCGGCCGGATCGACCGCCTACAACCTCTCCGCCCAGGGGCCGATCCTGCCGATCAACGCGGCGCTGTTGGCGCTGACCCCGATCAGCGCGTTCCGGCCGCGGCGCTGGCGCGGCGCGCTGCTGCCGAATTCCGCCTTCGTGGTGATCGAGGTGATCGAGGGCGAGAAGCGCCCGGTCGCCGCGGTCGCCGACCATGACGAGGTCCGCGACGTCCGCCGGGTCGAGGTGCTGTCCGACAAGACGATCGCGATGCGGATGCTGTTCGACCCCGGCCACTCGCTGGAAGAACGCATCCTGCGCGAGCAGTTCGGCTACTGACGGCGCCTGCCCCTGCCCGGCAACCAATCATTAACCCCGGACGGGATATGGTTAACGTCGGGTAATACCGCATTGGCCCGGTATGCCCTATCAGGGCCGGACCATGTATCGCATCGACTTCAACAAGCTGCGATTTTTGATTTGCGACGACAATCCGCACATGCGCCGCATCCTGCGGACGCTGCTGCATTCGTTCGGCGCGCGCGAGGTGTATGAGGCCGAGGACGGCGCCACCGCGCTCGAGATGTATACGCACTACGTGCCCGACATCGTCATCACCGACTGGTCGATGCCGATCTTCGACGGGCTCGAGCTTGCGCAGATGATCCGGCAGCCGGAATCCAAGGGCAACCCCTACGCGCCGATCATCATGCTGACCGGGCATTCCGAGAAGCGCCGTGTCACCGTGGCGCGCGATGCCGGCGTCACCGAATTCTTGGCCAAGCCGATCTCGGCCAAGGGCCTCTACCAGCGCATCATGAACGTGGTCGCCAACCCGCGCCCGTTCATCAAGACCAAGACCTATTTCGGCCCCGACCGCCGCCGGAACACCACCAACACCTATATCGGCCCCGAACGCCGCGGCAGCGGCGAGGTCGAGGTGCTGCAACAACCGTCGCTGCTCGAAAAGGCGCGCTCGGCCATCTAGGACATCGCCATGGCGAAAGACAAACCCGGGACGATCGAGGTCAAGAGTTTCGGCACGCACCACGTCATCACGCAGCCCAATCCGCTGCGCAAGATGCTGCTGCGCGTCCCCGAGAGCGATCTCGACGATCCGGTCGGCCGCGCCGAACAGGCGCTCGCCGGGCTGTCGGGCGAGTTCAAGGAGTGGATGACGATCGAGGCCGACCGCCTCTCCGCCGCACACGCCACCGTGCTGCGCGAGGGCTTCAGCGACAAGACGCGCGAGGAGCTGTTCCGCGCCGCGCATGACATCAAGGGTGATGCTGCGACATTCGGCTATCCGTCGGCGGCCGCAGCCGCGGAGAGCCTGTGCCGCATCATCGAGCACGCGCCGGATCTCGGCGCCGTGCCGCCGCAGCTGATTGCGCACCACATCAACGCCGTGCAAGCGATCGTGCGCAACCGCACCAAGCTCGACACCGCGGTCGTCGCCGGCGTGCTGAGCAAGCAGCTCCGCGGCATCGCCGATGAATTCCTGACCCACGCCAACCGCGACCGTCCCGAGCACCTCGAGGCGATCCTCGCGCCGAGCATCGTGCCGGGCGAATAGCTGCGCGGCCGGCTGCTCGCATTGCGGCAGCCACTCAAGCATCCATCAATGGGAAGGAAACGCGGCCTTCAGGCCGCGATGAGATCGTCGTCGTAGGGCAGCACCGCGATCGCGTCTTCCGCGGCGAGCTCCTCGCAGAACATCCGCGCGTCCTCGCGGGCCGATTCCGTCGCGAAGCGGCGCAGCAGGATCAGAAGCGGCTCGGCCGCCGAATGATCGGTCTCGCAATGCGTCAGCACCCGCTCCACCATGCGGCGATGCAGCCGCGCCGCGCCGTCACCGCTGTCGACATAGCCGACCTCGTGGCTGGCCTCGAGCGCGACGCGGAACGCGGCGTAGGTGGATTCCGGCAAGCCGGCACGGCGCAGCAGCGCCTGCAGGCCGTTGCCGCCGCGGTCGTTCAACAGTGCGGAGACGCGGCCATAGGGCAGCCCGGACAGTTCGGCGAGCGCCGCCCCGAACAGATCGAGATTGCCCGACAGCAGCGCGCGCAGGATCAGCCCGGCGGTCAATTGCCCGGTGGCGCGCAGATGCGTGATCAGGTTCTGCATGTCGTCGCCGAAGGCGCGCGCGGCGATGTTCACCGTGGAGCGTTCCCTGGCCTCGCCGGCGATCCGGTCGGCCCGATCGCTGCCGAGCCAGTTTCGCGCGACGACGAACTGCGCCAGTGTGTCGGAGAGCTTTGCGACCAGCGCCAGCCGCGTTGCCGACGGCAGGTCTTCCAGCTGCAGCATCGATTCCCTGATGGCGGCGAGATGGCCGTGGCGCTCGACGATGCGATCCCAGGAGAACGGCGCGAGGCCGGCGTAAGGATTTTCGATCAGCTCCAGCGCGGCGGCCGCCGAGCCGACCTCGGCAATCGCGGCGGCGACGGAGGCCGGCAGATTGATGCGGCGCGCGATCGCGCACTGCATCTCGTCGGAGCCGGTGGCGACGATGTCGACGAGGTCGGCATCGATCAGGAGCGGTGAATGCTCCAGCACCGGCAGCGCGATCGCCGGCTGGTCGGCCGACAGCGCCTGCACGATCGCGGCAGGCGCGTCCGCGCTGCGCGCGAACACCTCGGCCATCGCCTGCCGTACCAGCGGCGACGGGTCGTCGAGCAGCATCAACAGCGCGCCTTCGGCTGCGATGCGGTCGTCCTCGGTGAGATCCGAGATGAGCCAGGCCCGGGCCAACGCCCGTGTTGCCTCTGCTCGCTCACCTGCTGGAGCGGTCCTAATCCAACTAATAAACTGCCGAACGATCATGGTCCTTCCGGCTTACGCAACGAAACGGCATCGACATACGACGCCACTGCAAGGAAAAATAAACCATGACGCTTAACAAAGGGTTCACCATAAACGTTTGGGATTATTGACGTTTCGTTAAAGCCATAACGACGCGCGGCTTCGCGCGCGCAGCAAGACAGCGCTAGCCGTTGCTGTAGGTGCCGCTCGGATCGCTGAACAGGTCAAGCCGCCCGGGCGCGCGGACCTTCGGCGTCGCCGACGCGGTCAGCGAAGCGGAATTGCCCCACAGCTCCTGCACCGCCGGCGAGATCGGCTCCGAGCGGTCGCCGGCCTGATAGAGCGAGCGGAAGGTCGGCGCCGGCTGCGTCGATGCCACAGCCGAGGTCGCAGCGACGGGCGCGGCCGACCGGGAGTCCGGGAAGGTCAAGAGATAGGACGCGGTGTCCATGCTCAGTGCCGTGGTAGGCGCGGCGCTTGCGATCGCGTAAGGCGACATGGCGTCGCCGCCCGCCGCCGCGAAGGCGGTGCGCGTGTCCTTGGAGTTCGCGGCCGCGGCGTACCGCGTGGTCAGCACCGAATAGACCTGACCGACGCTGCGCGCGCTGCCCGACCTGTCGTAGAAGATCGACTGGTTGGCGGCCGCCGCCTTCGGAAACATCGCGGCCGCATTGGCGCTCGGGCTGTCCTCGGCACTCGAGATCAGCTTGCCGGCGCCGCCGACGCCCATGAAGTGGGCCATGTAGAGTTCGGCATCGGTCGGACGGCGGCCGAGCTTGCCGGTAAGCTTGAAGCTGTTGGACTGCGTCAGCACCGCCGCCATCGAGGACGCCGCGTCCGGATCGTCGCGCAGCTTCATGACAGCGGCGCGCGCCGAGGGATCGCTGACCGAATAGCTGCCGTCGGAATTCCTGCTGATGGCGTCGGCATACTGGCCATAGCCGAGCTGGCTTCCGGCCTCCTTGACGGTGCCGAGCCAGGTCTGGTCGATGAATTGATAAAGTCCATGCGCCGACGAGGTCGTGGCGCCGGCCCGCGGATTGAAATTGGATTCCATCTTCGCGGTCGTGAGCAGGTATTCGAAGCTCGTGCCGGTGGTCGCGGCCGCCTGCTTGATCGAGCTCGCGACCTTCAGGCGCGAGGGGTCGACACCTGCCGAAGCCGTCGCGTTGAAGAGGTCGACCGCCATCTGTCCGGGTGCCTTGCCGGGTGCCGGCAATCGGCACCCATGTCCCGTCAAGGTGCCGTAATTATGGTTAATGGCGCGTTAATAGCGTCGGTTCAGGGCTGGGCCTCGTAGTAATGCGCGACCTGGTCGATCTCGTCGGCCGTCATCTGGCGCGCGATGTTGCGCATCTGCTGGCTGATGTCATTGCGGCGGGCTCCGGATGCAAAGGCCTCGAGCTGTGCCTTGATGTAGACCGCCGACTGGCCGCCGAGCCAGGGGCTTCCCGCCTTGTTGTCGACATCGCCGTGGCAGGAGCCGCAAGGCGCGATGTTGCGCATCGGGGCGCCCGTCACCACGATCACCGGCGCGGGACGCCCGGTATCCAGATTGTTCGAAGGCACCCGCGGCAGATAGGCGTAATAGGCCGCAACGTCCTTCATGTCCTGATCGCTCATCGCCGCGGCGAACGGGCTCATCACCACGCTGACCCGAGCGCCGGTCTTGAAGTCGTTCAGTTCCTTGTAGGTCACCGCGGCAAATTGCCCGGCGAGGTTCGGTGAATGGGCGTCGCTGACGCCCTGCGGTCCGTGACAGATCGCGCAGCGCTGCGCCAGCGTTGCGCCCCGCCCGATCGAGACCTGATTCACCTTGGTCAGCATTTCCGACGTCATGACGACATTGGACGTCTTGAAATCCGGCTTGATGCCGGTCTCCTGCACGGCGGCACGCGGAACGCCGGCCGCGCTGCAGATGGCATCCCAGACCCCCGCAAGCTTCAAATTGGGTTGCGCCAGCGGCAACCAGATCAGGCCTGCGACGGCCGACAACACGGCGATCGCGGCCGTGATGCCGACGCTGGCGCCGAACCACGGATTGCGCAGCGAGAACAGCGGCTGGTCGCTCATCGGCCTGCTCCGACATAGACCGCGGGCACGCTGGTCTCGTTCAGCGCCATCAGCTGTGCGATCGGGAAACCATAGTTCACCACCGTGAGACCAACCATCAATGCGAGCCACAGGCCGAATGAGTTGAGCGCGACCGGAATTCGCTCCGGCATGTGCAACGGCACCGCGAAGCGGTACGCACCCGCCTCGCCTCGCGCGCCGAACTGCCCGCGGATCAGCACCAGCAGGAACAGCAGGCCCGACAGCAGCAGGATGAAGCCGCCGATTGCCGACATCGTGACCGACAGGGCCTGCGGCGAGATCGCCGGGTTGGCATAGTCGTAATAGGCCATGCGGCGCGGCATGCCGAGGATACCGACATAGTGCCACGGGAAGGTGGTCACGATCATGCCGATGAACCACAGCCAGAGCTGCGTGCGCATCAGGCCAAAACTGTCCAGCGCACGGTCGGTCAGATGCGGCCACAGATCATAGGCGATGGCAAAATACATGATCACGATGGCGCCACCGAAGATCAGGTGGAAATGGCCGGTGATCCACTGCGTGTTGTGCACGGTGGCGTCGAGCTGATAGCTCATGTTGATCAGACCGCCGGCGCCGCCGAAGCCGAGCATGACCAGCGACAGTGCCGTCGCCAGCATGATCGGATTGGACCACGGCAGCGCGCCGATCCAGCCGAAGGCGCCGCGGCCGCCACGCAGGCGGCTGGCAATCTCCGCCGACGCGCAGATCGTGAACACCGTGAGCAGCGTCGGCAGCGCGACGAGGCCGGTGAACACCGAATGCATGAACTTGAATCCGGCGCCGACCTGCGGGTCGGCAAACAGGTGATGCACGCCGATCGGCATCGCCACCACGACGAACAGGATGAACGAAATCCGCGCCATCGCGTCGCTGAAGAGCCGGCCGCCGATCGCCCGCGGGAAGATCGTATAATAGGCGATGTAGGTCGGGATCAGCCAGAAATAGACGATGGCGTGCAGCGTCCAGGAGAAAAAGACGCGGGCCAGCCCCGCATCGATCGTCGACTTCAGCCCAAGCGCCACGGGCAGGATCTGGAACAGGATCTCCAGCGCCGCGCCGACCGCGGTCCAGCCCCAGAGCAAAGAGCCCGCGACGTTGGCGTACATCGCAAGCGGCACCGGCTTGCCCGGGTTCTCGCGCTTCCAGATCACGAAATTGGTCACCATCAGCGCGACCCAGATCCATGAGCCGACCACAACCATGACGACGCCGATGTAGTAGAAGGGATTGCCGACCATCGGCGGATAGAAGGTGTAGAGTACCGAGGCGAGCCCGAGCGACACCGGGATCATCGCGACGACGGCACCGACGGCGACCAGGAAGAAGCCCACCCAGGCCCAGCGCCGTCCAACCAGCTCTTTCTCGAGCGAGGCTTCGGTGATCGCGTAACCGAATCCCATCGCAATCAGCGTCGGGAATACGTATCCCATCGCCGAGCCATGGGCGGTGACCGAGCGATAATAGAATTCCGGATTGAAATGCCAGGCGTTCAACGGGCTGCGGACAAACATCTGCCAGGCGCCGAGCACCAGCGCGACGCCGAACACGATGAAGGCAAGCCAGAAATGCGCCGCGATCAGCCGCTTGTTAATCAACACAGGTCAGCCTCCGCTTCGCTGCCGCCATGTCACGGAACGCAGCCTTGTCGATCACCTTGACCTTGCCCCACATGCCCTGGTGGCCGATGCCGCAGAATTCCTGGCACGGCATCACGTGATCGCCCGGCGCCTTGAAGCGCACCGGCAGGTCCGTGACGTAGCCCGGCACCAGCATCGTGTTGATGTTGGTGCCCTCGATCAGAAAACCGTGGACGACATCGGCGCTGGTGGCGCGGAAGGTGATCGGCGTTTCCGCGGGCACCACGATGCATTGCGGTGTGAAGGAATATTGCTGGCCAATCGCGCGCACGGTGACCGATCCGTCGGCCTGCATTTCGCTGCCGAGATTGCTCTCGACGAATTCGCCCGACAGATGCAGCGTCTTGGGATCGGCGGTTTCGACCCGGCCCTGCGGCATCGTCGCCTGATGGATGCCGATATAGGTCGCCATGCCGACCAGGACGCCGACAATGACGATCGACAGCGTCGCCCAGCGCCGCTCGATCCGTGCGGCAACGGCCTCGCCGAGGCTGTGATCGGTCTCGCTCGCCATCAGGGAACGCTCCGCGGCAGGAAGACCAGCAGATAGAAGGCAAACCACAACCCGACCACGACCGCCGTCGCAATACCCGCGACCGCGACCGCGCCGCCCGGACCGGCGCGCACGATGGCCTCGACATCATCGTCTTCCGAGCCCGATGCCGGCGGTTGCGGCGAAGACGAGTTGATCATGATCGCACCCCTAGTTCAGCGTTGCTGCCCGCAGTTCGTTAGCCTGCCGCGCCGACACCGGCTCGCCGCGATTGCCCCAGGCCGTTCGAATGTAGGTCACGACAGCCGCGACCTCGTCATCCGACAGCTTCTGCGCGAACGGCGGCATGCCGTGGGGCATCGGATTGCCCGACGTCCCCGGCGGATATCCGCCATTGAGCACCATCCGGATCGGGTTCACCGCGGAGACCATCTGGATCGACTGATTGCCGGCAAGCGGCGGATAATCCGGCGGCATGCCCTGCCCGGTCGCGCCATGACAGCTTGCGCAGTCGCGGTCATAGATCGACTTGCCAAAGGACAGCAGCAGACTGCTCTCGGCCGACGGCAGCGAAGTCGACGCCTTCTCCGGAGGACCGCCCTGCGCAAGGCCCTTCAGGTAGACCGCCATCGCGCGCGCATCATCATCATTGAGATATTGCAGGCTGTTGTAGACGACCTCGGCCATCGGCCCGTACACGGCGCCCTTGGCGGACACGCCCTTGCGCAGATAGTCGACGATCTCCTCGATCGTCCAGTCGCCGAGCCCGGTCTCCTTGTTGGAGGTCAGCGACGGCGCGTACCAGTTCTGCATCGGGATCAGGCCGCCCTCGAAGGCCTGCGACTGCTTGCTGCCGCCGAGCGCATTGATCGGGGTGTGACACATCCCGCAATGACCCAGCCCCTCGACCAGATAGTTACCTCTGTTCCACTCTGCCGACTTCGTTGGATCAGGCTTGAACTCGCCTTCCCTGAAGAACAGCGTGCGCCAGCCGAGGATCAGCGAGCGGTTGTTGAACGGGAATGTCAGGTCATGCGGCTTGTTGAGCTGCCTGACCGGCGGCACCGTGCGCAAATAGGCGTAGATCGCGTCGCTGTCCTCGCGCGTCACCTTGGTATAGGAGGCGAACGGCATCGCCGGATAGACCAGGCCGCCATCGGGGAAGCGGCCATTGTGCATCATCTGGTAGAACTGATCGGAGGTCCACGTGCCGATCCCGGTTTGCGGGTCGGGCGTGATGTTCGACGTGTAGAGCGTGCCGAATGGCGTCTTCATCGGGAGGCCGCCGGCGAAGGTCTTGCCTTCGCGCGCGGTGTGGCAGGCGATGCAATCGCCGGCGCGTGCGAGATACTCGCCCTTGGCGAGGACGGCCGGATCGGCCGCCTTCTGCTGCGCCGAAGCCCCAATTGGCGACAATGCCAGCATCAATCCGACAAGCAGTCCTGTTAAGGTTCGCGACATCGGCACGATCCCTTCAATGCGGTTCGCTGCCGCATTCGAGCGGCATCGGAAGACTGCCTCGCGGCGCGAAGGATGGATCCGCCGGCGCCGGACGCGAGGACAGGTAGGCAGCCACCGCCTTCACATCGTCCTCGGTCAGCAGGCTCGCGACGATCTGCATGCAATCGGGAGCGAACGCGGTCCGCGTGCCGTAGCGCCAGCCGCCGAGCTGGCCGCTGATATAGGCCGCGCGCAGGCCAAGCAGGCCGGGAATGCCGGGCTCCATGCCGCCCAATGTGGGACCATGGCAGGCTGAACAGGGCGGAATGCCGTGCTGCGGATCGCCGTTCTTCACGATCGTCTCGCCGCGCGCCAGAATCTCCTTGCTGTCGACCGGCGGGACGGGCGGCGGAAATGCCGGCCTGAGTGAGGCGAAATATTCGGCGATCTTCTTCAGGTAATCGTCGGTCTGAAACTCCAGCAGGTAGTTCATCGGCGGATATTTCCGCCGTCCATCCCGGAATGCGACGAGCTGGTTGTAGAGATAGCCCGCCGGCTTGCCGGCCAGCCGCGGGAAATAGGCGTCGCTGGTGCCCTCGCCTTCGGCGCCGTGACACGGCGCACAGGCAAGGACGCGCGCGGCCATCGTATCGGGTGCGCGCTCGGTTGTTTGCGATTGCGCTGCACCGATCGGCAACACAACCCAGGCGAGAAACCCAACAAGCGGTATCAGACGATGCGCCACAACTCACCCCCAGCGCGACGACGATGTGCAATTACTTGCACACAGCCGAACAGGAGGCAACGCAGTGCACCACTTCGATGCATCGCATTTGATCTAGGTCAACGCTCTATTTGCGATAGACCTGCGCCGGATCGAACAGCTGCTCGGCGTCGACAAAGGACAGGCTGACATTGCCGCCCTCGTCCTTCACCGCGCGATAGAAGCAGGAGCGCCGTCCGGTGTGGCAGGCGGCGCCGATCTGCTCGACCTTGATCCACACCGCGTCCTGATCGCAATCCATCCGGATCTCGACCACGCGCTGGGTCTGGCCCGAGCTCTCGCCCTTGCGCCACAGCGCATTGCGCGAGCGGCTGAAGTACCAGCCCTCGCCGGTCGCGATCGTCTTGCGCAGGGCTGCGTCGTTCATATGCGCGACCATCAGCACGTCGCCGGTCGCGGCATCGGTCGCGACGCAGGTCACAAGGCCTGCCGCGTCGAACTTGGGCTGGAAGGCCAGCCCCTCCTCGCGGTCGTGATCGTGGGTCGCTGCGGACACGGAAAACCTCGCTCGGGAAAATGCGAGGTTACCGGTTCGGTCCTCGCACCAGGGACAGGAAACGCTGCTGCTCCGCCGGATTGTCGCGGAACATGCCGGTGAAGCGGCTGGTGAAGGTCGATGCACCATGCTTGGCAACGCCGCGCACCGACATGCAGGTATGCTCCGCCTCGATCAGCACGGCAACGCCGCGGGGCTTCAGCACCTCGTCGATCGCAGCAGCGACCTGCGCGGTGAGATGCTCCTGGGTCTGCAGACGGCGGGCGAAGATGTCGGTCAGCCGCGCCAGCTTGGAAAGGCCGACGACGCGCTCCACCGGCGTATAGGCAATATGCGCCTTGCCGTAGAACGGCATCATGTGATGCTCGCACTGCGAGGTGAACTCGATGTCGCGGACGAGGACGAAATCGTCGTAGCCGGCGGTCTCGCCGAAGGTGCGGTTCAGCACCTCGGCCGGGCACTGGTGGTAGCCCTGATAGAGCTCGTCATAGGCCTCGACGACCCGGCGCGGCGTGTCGAGCAGGCCCTCGCGGCCGGTGTTCTCGCCGATATAGGCGAGCAGCGTCTTCACGGCGTCCTCCGCCTCCGCCCGCGACGGGCGCGGCTGGTCGGCACGAACGGCCGCCGTCATGAATTCTGAGGGGTCGAGCTCGCCGGGCTTGGCGTCGGCCGGCTTGCTGGGGCGAATCGATTTGATCAAGGCGTCCATGTCTTCTCCGTTCGACCGGCCCTCGGATTTGACCTTGGTCCGGATGTGTCACCGGGCAGACGGGGCGGATGGTTCGACCGCCGGGCGCCTGAGTCCCATAATTGTAGCACCGCCGCGGCGGAGGTGGGCCGCGGTGGCTGCATGGCCGGGCTATGTTTCCGACGTTGCCGTCCATATATAGGACGGTGCAACCCAGCCGCCAAGAGCGCCCGGCACGGCCGGAACCAGGCATCTGTCCCCATGCTGAACGACATTTACAACAAGCGGATCATCGAGTTGGCCGGCAATATTCCGCGCCTCGGACGGCTGGCCGACCCGGACGCCAGCGCCACCGCCCACTCCAAATTGTGCGGTTCGACCGTCAAGGTCGACCTCAAGATGGACGGTCCCGTGGTGACGGATTTCGCCCATGACGTGAAGGCCTGTGCGCTCGGCCAGGCCTCCTCCTCGATCATGGCGAGCCGGGTGGTGGGCTCGACCGCGGACGAGTTGCGCGAATTGCGCGAGACGGTCCGCAAGATGCTGAAGGAAAATGGCCAGCCCCCGCAGGGCGGCAAATGGGCCGATATCGCGCTGCTCGAGCCGGTGCGCGACTACAAGGCCCGCCATGCCTCGACCATGCTGACCTTCGATGCCGTGGTCGATGCGATCGGCCAGATCGAGGCCAAGGCGTCGCAGCCGGCGTAAGATTCCACCTCGAGGTCCCCGATGCGCAATTGCGCATCAGAGGTCCGCTTACGCATCCACGAACGAGACGAAGCTTACTGCGCGGGCTGGACCGGCGCCGGCGCTGCGCTGCCACCGGTCGGCACCACGGCCTCGGCGGTCTTGGTCGCCCTCGCCGCCTGCGACGCCTCGCCCTCCATCGCGCTGCTCACGAAGCGATCGTTGTTCTTCGGATTCGCCTCGGCGACGGGAATTGCGTTGTCCTTGGTGTTGTCCTGCCGCGGCAGCACGTCGGCAACCGCCTCGGTGGTGATGAGATTGGTCAGCCGCAATTCGGCCGTCGACAACTCGTGCAGGTCCTCCCACGGCGGCACGCTGAGCGAGAGCGCCAGCAAATCCCCCGCGCCGCCCATATCGAAGGTGTACTTGGCAAGACGGCCGATATCGCGCTCGACGATCATCAGGTCCTGCGCGGTGTAGCTCGCGGCCTTGGCGTCGTCAGCGCGATCGCCCATCCAGATCTGATGCACGCGGACATGGGCGGCCGGCGGAACATAGCGCGTCTTGCCCGACAACAGCAGGAACACGCACATCGACTCGCAATAGGCATCCGGCAGAACGCTCGCGCGGCCGCTCTGCGCGGCCTGATTGACGACGCTGGTGCCGACCGTGGTCAGCACGCCGAGACCGCGGAAGCGGCGGCCGAGCGCGATTGCGTCGTTGACCGAGCCGCCGCTGGAATCGAGCACGATGGTGGCGCCGTTGAGCTGGCGGCCGCGCGCGAACTCGTCGAATTCCCTCGGACTATCGGCCGTGATGATACCGACCGCGGACACCCAGCCGCGGCAATTCGGCTGGCAGGCGATCCAGCTGAACTTCATCGGCAGCTTGCGCTCTTCGAGGGTCGAATTGGCCTGCGCGGAACCGCCCGCCATGGCGGCGGTGCCGGAAACCGCGAAGCAAAGAGCAACGGCGCCGGTAAGCGCCCAACTGCGCAACGAGAGCGACTTGACGAGCCTCAATTTGGTTCCTTCCCCCAAGCCCTTGGTGATGCGAGCGGTGGCAATGGCCCCATGGCAATGCGCCACGATTCTGTCAGCGGCGCGTTATGGGAACGGTAGCGCTGCTGACCCGGACCGTCCATAGAGCCCTTGCTGCAGCGCCATCGGTGCTGTGCAATAATAACGAACTGTGGCGTAAATATCTGCAACAAAACAGTTCCTTGGCTTGGAACCCCCGCAAGACTACGTACATACTTGCGTATGCCGCCGACAGACCATTCAACGACACACCATCCACGATGCATGGACTGTGCCAGCACCATGCGCCGCTTGCCGCGCAACCTCGGCCGCGCCCTGATCTGGATCTACCGGCACACGCTGTCGCCGCTGGTCGGCTACAACTGCCGGCATCTGCCGACCTGCTCCATCTATGGCGACGAGGCGATCGAACGCTTCGGCCTGTGGGGCGGCGGCTGGATGACGCTGGCAAGGCTGCTGCGCTGCCAGCCCTGGGGCACATCCGGGATCGATAATGTCCCGCTGACGAAGCCGCCCGGGGCACGCTGGTACCTGCCCTGGCGCTATGGCCGCTGGCGCGGCGTCAACGAAGGCTGACGCGGCGTCAACGACAATTGATCGATTGCTGCGGCACGTCCAAGCGCGGCGCGCATTGCTGCCCGGCGGAACTGTGGCGATAGTTGGCGCATTGTTTCATTGCCCCCCTTGGGGAGGAAACAACAATGCGCTGGAAAATCAGCCACAACGGTCATGATCCCCGGCAGATCGACTTGCTGGCCGTGCTTGCCTTGCTCGTCGTGATCGTCGCCGCCTACGGCTACTTCACCCACAATCCGAACAAGCCGAGCACGACGGCGTTCATCGTGCCCAGTCAAAGCGTGAGGTGGTGACGCGCAGTCGAGTTCCCGGATGTTCCTCACGCGGATCGTTGCTTGGGATGCTCTCGCGAACACAAGCGTGAAAGCCAACCGTTCACTCGGCCGCGGCGGTTACAGCCGTCCGTCGCGGCCGCGTGATGACCACGACCGCAAGCGCCGCCGCGACGAAGGCCGTGGCCACGTAGCCCGCGCTGTGCAGCCATTCGCGGGCGAACAGCAAGCCACCGATCGCGGAGCCGATGGCCTGGCCGATATACAGCACCGAGGTATTGAGCGAGACCGACGCCGAAGCGAGCGCCGGAGCAGCACCGACCAGGCGTACCTGCTGCATCGAATTGGTCGACGCAAAGCCGAGGCCCCACACCGCGACGGAGGCGGCCATCAGGGCGTAGGCGCCGGCGCTCAGCGCCCAGCCGGCGACGCCTGCGAGCAGCAGCACGGTGAACAGGACCGAGGTCTTCCAGGCGCCCCAGGAATCCACCACGCGCGTTGCGATCACGATGCCGACGAACCCGAAGATGCCGTAGAGCGCGAACACGATCCCGACGGCGTCCGCATTGGCGCCGGTCAGCTTGGCGAGCAGCGGCCCCATGAAGGTGAACACCACGAACTGGCCGGACATCTGCAGCGTCGTGATCGACAGCAGCAGAATGACCATCGTATTGCGGCCGAGATCGACCCAGGTTCGGAGATCAACCGGCGCGCCGTGCAATCCGCCTGGCAGCCGCCACCACAGCAGCAGGGAGCTGACGAGCCCGGTCAGCGCGATCGCGCCATAGGTCGCGCGAAAGCCGTAGCGGCTTGCGATGAAGGTGATCAGCGGCAGCCCGATCGCGGCGGCCAGCGACCAGCCGAGGAAGATGTAGGCAATCGTGCTGCCGCGCTTCTCCACCGGCACGATCAGTGCCGCGGTGCCTGCCGCCTGCGGCGTGTAGAGCACGCCGACCGCGAGCATCACCAGCCGAATGATCAGGAGGCTGTCGTAGTTCGGCACGAAGGCAGAAGCAGCATTGGTCAGGGTCAGCACCAGCAGCGTCGCCGTCAGCAAGGCCCGCCGCTCGGTCCGGCTGGTCAACCACGCCGTCACCGGCGAGCCCACGCACAGCACGATCGCGCCGAAGGTGATCAGGAGACCCGCGGTGTGGATCGTGACGCCTAGTCCGTCGGACAACTCCGCCAGCATGCCGGCCGGCGCGAGCACCGAGCAGCCGGTGACGATGTTGCCAAGCATCAATGCGGTGGGAGCGAAGCGTTTCACGCCGCGTTGTTAGCAGACGCCGAGATCGATGCAACTGCATCTAAATGCATGGCACCTGATCGAACGGCGCCTCTTGCGCTCATGGCGACGGCGATGCCGCCGGCACCGCACTGACGCTCGGCGACACGGCGGCCGGCAACGGGCTCGCAGGCTTCGGACCAGCGGTCGCCGCCGGGCATGATGCCAGAAGCTGCGTCCAGCCCCGCTCCAGCCCGGTGGTGCCGATATCGAATGTCGCAAGGCCGGACTTGGTGTCAGACTTGACGTCAGACTTGGCGTCAAGCTTGGCGTCAAGCTTGGCGTCGGCTGCCGGCGGGCTTTCGCCGATCTGCAGATGCGGGGCCGCGAGCATCGCCTTGACGGTGTCCGAGGTCACCGCCTCGCTCCAGACCTCGTATTTGCCGAACCGCGCCGACCGGCCGAATGCGACGGTTCTGGTCGCGCCGGCCATCATCACCACCGTGCCCTTGCCGGCTGCCCCCTCCTCGAACTCGCGCACGAACATCAGCCGCCCGCGATCCTTGCTCTCGCAGAACAGCCGCCACTCCATCATGCGGAACGCGCTGCCGTCGGCTCTTTTCTGCTGCACGATCTTGCGAACATAGGGCCGTGTCTCCTTCTCCACCGCCCAAAGGGTTTCCGGCAGCGGCCGCGTATCGATGCCGAATCGATAGAGCTCCGGCCGCGTCAGCACGTGCAGGTCCTCGAACTTCACGGACTTGATGAGGTCGCTGAGCTCATGGCTGATGCCCATCGCCGCGAGGAATACATTGCGGTCGCGATCGGCGCTCACCATCTCGCGCCGCCTGAAGTCCGCGACGACCTGCGCAGGCGGATGCCCGTGGACGACGAACATCAGCTTGGAGTTATGCACCGCGAGCACCGAATCGGGCGCCACTTCGCGGCTGGTCGCGCCCAGGAACAGATAGGCGCAGGCCGAGACGCACATCGCGTTGCGCGTGGTGAGTTCGGCCTCGACCTCTCCCTTGGCGGCCTTGATCTTCAGGCAGGCGGCGTCAATCTGTGTGCCTGTGGAACAGGCCGGCACGATAGTACGGCCGACCCGGGCGATTGCCTTGTGCGCGCGCAGGAACCGCGCGATCCCATAGGACTGCTCGACGTTGCCGCCCGGCGAATGAAGGTAGATCGGAAGCTGCCTGTCCTTGTTGGCAAACAGGAAGGTGCGAATCCGCTGCGCGGCTTCCCGATCGATCTCGCCTTCGATCGCGATCCAGCGATCGCAGCCGGCGCCGCAGGCGTTCGCCGGCCCATGGGCGAGATAGATGGTCAGCTTTTTCGCAAATCCGGCCTTCTGGACCGGTGTTTCTTCCGCCCGCAACACGCCCGGGATCAGAAGCAACGCCACGAAAAACAGGAGACGGGAAAACATGAACCTTGCGGATCGCGCGATGGCGGAAAACGGACGCCGGACGTTAGACGATGATCGGCAGCGTCGCAACGATCCGTGGCGTCAGCTGCGGCCGAGCCTTGTTCAAATCCGTGCGGCCGGAGGCCCATTTTCTTGATATTGCCGGATTGCAGGCGTCAAATCCCCTGCTATACCGCTGCTTTCCGCTTACCTGCGCTCGTTCGCAGGAGTGAGCTACAGGAGACACCATGGCCGATACGCCACCCAAATCCGAATCCGGATTCCAGTACAGCCTCTCTAACCTCAAACCCGCAGAACCCGTGAACAAGATCGCCCTCACCTTCCCTGATGGAGCGAGGCGCGATTTCCCGAGAGGGACTACCGGTCTCGACATCGCCAAAGGCATTTCGCCCTCGCTCGCCAAGCGCACCGTCGCGATGGCGCTCGACGGCACGCTTGCCGACCTCAATGATCCGATCGAGGCCGACGCCAAGATCGAGCTGATCGGCCGCGAAGACCCGCGTGCGCTGGAACTGATCCGGCACGATGCCGCGCATGTGCTGGCGGAGGCCGTGCAGTCGCTGTGGCCGGGCACCCAGGTCACGATCGGCCCGGTGATCGAGAACGGCTTCTACTACGACTTCTTCCGCAACGAGCCGTTCACCCCGGAAGATTTTGCCGCGATCGAGAAGCGGATGCGCGAGATCGTCGCGCGCGACAAGCCGTTCACCAAGGAAGTCTGGGATCGCGAGAAGACCAAGCAGGTGTTCCGCGACAAGGGCGAGGCCTTCAAGGTCGAGCTGGTCGACGCCATTCCCGGCAACGAGCCGATCAAGATCTACTTCCAGGGTGACTGGTTCGATCTCTGCCGCGGCCCGCACATGACCTCGACCGGCAAGATCGGCAACGCCTTCAAGCTGATGAAGGTGGCGGGCGCGTATTGGCGCGGCGACTCCAACAATCCGATGCTGACCCGCATCTACGGCACGGCATTCGCCAAGCAGGAAGACCTCGACGCCTATCTCAAGCAGATCGAGGAAGCCGAGAAGCGCGACCATCGCAAGCTCGGCCGCGAGCTCGACCTGTTCCACTTCCAGGAGGAAGGCCCGGGCGTGGTGTTCTGGCACCCCAAGGGCTGGACCATCTTCCAGCAGCTGATCGCCTATATGCGGCGCCGGCTGCTCGGCGATTACAACGAGGTCAACGCCCCGCAGATCCTCGACAAGGCGCTGTGGGAGACCTCGGGCCATTGGGACTGGTACCGCGAGAACATGTTCGCGGCGCAGTCCGCCGGCGACGAGGCCGAGGACAAGCGCTGGTTCGCGCTGAAGCCGATGAACTGCCCCGGCCATGTACAGATATTCAAGCACGGGCTGAAGAGCTACCGCGACCTGCCGTTGCGGCTCGCCGAGTTCGGCGTCGTGCATCGCTATGAGCCGTCGGGCGCGATGCACGGCCTGATGCGGGTGCGCGGCTTCACCCAGGACGACGCCCATGTGTTCTGCACCGAGCAGCAGCTCGCCGACGAGTGTCTCAAGATCAACGACCTGATCCTGTCGACCTACGCCGATTTCGGCTTCGACGGCGAGCTCACGGTCAAGCTCTCGACGCGGCCGGAGAAGCGGGTCGGCACCGACGAGATGTGGGATCACGCCGAGCGCGTGATGGCGACGGTGCTGTCGGAGATCAAGGCCAAGGGCAGCAACCGCATCCGGACTGAGATCAATCCGGGCGAAGGCGCGTTCTACGGACCGAAGTTCGAGTATGTGCTGCGCGACGCCATCGGCCGCGACTGGCAGTGCGGCACGACCCAGGTCGACTTCAACCTGCCGGAGCGGTTCGGCGCGTTCTACATCGATCACGACGGCTCGAAGAAGGCACCCGTCATGGTGCACCGCGCGATCTGCGGTTCGATGGAGCGCTTCATCGGCATCCTGATCGAGCACTATGCCGGCAACTTCCCGCTCTGGCTGGCGCCGACGCAGCTCGTGGTCACGACCATCACCTCCGAAGGCGACGAGTACGCCAAGGTGGTGGCAGCCGCCGCGCGCCGCGCCGGGCTGCGGGTCGAGATCGACCTGCGCAACGAGAAGATCAACTACAAGGTCCGCGAGCACTCGCTGGCCAAGATTCCGGCCCTGCTCGTCGTCGGCAAGAAGGAAGCCGAAACCCATTCGGTCTCGGTCCGCCGCCTCGGCAGCGAGCGGCAGACCGTGATGCCGACCGATGAGGCGATCGCCGCGCTGGTGGATGAGGCGACGCCGCCCGACGTGAAGCGGGCGCGATCCGTCGCCTGATCTTCAAAATCGGTCTAAACTGGCTTTCATTGGCTTGGTCGTGCTCCCATCTTGGGGGCACGACTCCCCTTGAAGGACAATTCCGTGCCCGATGCCATTGAACTCCTGAAGACGCGCCGCTCGATGAAACCGCGCGAGATGACCGGCCCGGGCCCGTCCGCAGCCGAGCTCGAGACCATTTTGACGATCGGCGCGCGCGTGCCTGACCACGGCAAGCTCGCGCCCTGGCGCTTCATCGTGTTCGAGGGCGATGCCCGCGCGCGGGCCGGCGACGTGATCGCAAAGGTCTTCGCCCGGAAGAATCCCGGCGCGCCGGCCTCCGACATCGAGGTCGAGAAGAAGCGCCTGACCGACGCGCCGCTGGTGATCGGCGTGGTCTCCTTCACCAAGCCGCACCCGAAGGTGCCGCCGTGGGAGCAGGAATTGTCGGCGGGCGCCAGCGCGATGAACATCGTCACCGCGGCGACCGCGCTCGGCTACGGCGCCTGCTGGCTGACCGGCTGGTTCGCCTTCGACCGCGACGTGCTCGACGGCCTCGGCCTGAAGCCGGACGAGAAGCTCGCCGGGCTCATTCACATCGGCACCCCGACCAGGCCGAGCGAGGACCGCCCGCGCCCGGCGCTATCGGATATCGTGACGCGGTTCTAGGGTTACAGCCTTGTAGCCCGCATGAGCGCAGCGACATGCGGGACGCTCGTCCCGGGTATCGCTGCGCTCACCCGGGCTACGAGGGCCCTCGGGCTTGGCAATCGCAGAAGCGACTCAAGCCGCCTTCGACGCACGCTCGGCAAAGCCGCTCAGCAAGGCCGCGATCTCGCCGGCCGGCCTCGCCGCGCTGAACAGAAATCCCTGCACCTCGTTGCAACCTTCGGCGCGCAGCCAGTCGAGCTGGTCTGTCGTCTCGACCCCTTCCGCGGTCGTGGTGATCCTGAGGCTGCGGCCAAGGCCCGAGATCGCGCGCACGATCGCGAGGCAATCGGAGCGCCGCGCCAGATCCTTGACGAAGGAGCGGTCGATCTTGATCTTGTCGAACGGGAAGCTGCGCAGATAGCTCAGGCTGGAATAGCCGGTGCCGAAATCGTCCATCGAGATGCTGACGCCCAGCTCGCGCAGCTGATGCAGGATCGCGAGGTTGGCCTCGGTCTCCGCCAGAAACACCGACTCGGTGATCTCGAGCTCGAGCCGCCGCGCCGGCAGGCCGGAATGCGCCAACGCCGAGATCACGGCCTGGACCAGATTGCGGCTGCGGAACTGCACCGGCGACAGATTGACGGCCACTTTCACATCGGCGGGCCACTTGATCGCCTCGGAGCAGGCTTCGCGCAATACCCATTCGCCGAGCGCGACGATCAGGCCGATGTCTTCGGCGACCGGGATGAACTCTGCAGGCGAGACCATGCCCTTCTGCGGGTGCCGCCAGCGCAGCAGCGACTCGAAGCCAGAGATACGGTCGGCTGCGATATCGACCAGCGGCTGGTAGTGCAGCTCGAACTCGCCGTTGCTGAAGGCCGCGCGCAGATCTCGCTCCATGTCGCGGCGCTTCTGCGCCTGCTGATCCATCTCCGGTTCGAAGAAATGATGCACGCCGCCGCCCTCGGACTTGGCGCGGTACAGCGCCATGTCGGCATTGCGCATCAATTCTTCCGACGTCGTGCCGTCACCCGGTGACAGCGCGATGCCGACGCTGGCGCCGACCACGACCTCGAGCCCGTCGATGTTGTAGGGCGCGCTCAGCGCTTCGATCAGCCGTTCGGCGAAAGCGCTCGCCTCGTTCGGCGAAACGTCGGCCGCAAGCACGATCGCGAATTCGTCGCCGCCGAGGCGGGCCGCCACGTTGTCGTCGCGGACCACCTCGCGCAGCCGCTCCGCCACCAGCTTGAGCAGCCGGTCGCCCATCGGATGCCCGAAGGAGTCGTTGACGTTCTTGAACAGGTCGAGGTCGATGCACATCACCGCGACGCGCCTGTTGCCGCTGCGGCCGCGCTCCAGCGCCTCGCGCAGGCGCTCCTGGTAGAAATCGCGGTTCGGCAGATTGGTGAGACCGTCATGGTGCGCCATGTGCGCGATCCGCGCTTCGGCGGCGCGGCGCTCGGTGATGTCGACCACCGCGACCAGATAGCCGTCGCGGCCCTCGAACGCCACCTTGCGTCCGAAGGTCAGCACATGGATCTCACTGCCATCGGCCCTGATGTGCCGCCAGTCGCGGCTCGATTGATAGACGTCGCCGATCTCGCGCAACGCGGCGCTGTGCACGCTCCACTCATCCACCGGCCAGATCTGGCGCAGCGTCATGCCGAGAAACATTTCCCGGCTGTAGCCATAGTGCTGAACGGCGGCGTCGTTGACGCTGAGAAATTCCATCGTGCCGGCGTCGAACACCCACATCGGCATCGGGTTGTTCTCGAACAGCAGGCGGAACGACAGCTCGCGCTGCTTCAGCGCGGTGACGTCGGAGACGGTCAGCGACAGCATGTCGCCGAACGCCGTGACGCCGAGCCGCAGGCAGCGATCGCCGCTGTCGATCTCGAACTGCCCGCCCGGGCCGCCGCCGACAAATCCACGCAGACGGCTCATCACCGATGACGCCGCAAGCGGGTTGCCGCCGGCGCTGAGCCGACGCCACAGCAATTCGGTCGCAGGCTGCATCAGCAGCCTTGCGGCGCCCTGGTTGAGATGCACGATCTGGAAGTCGGCCGGCTCGCCGCGCGCATCGCGGATCGCGGCGAGCGACAGCACGCCCTCGTCGGTGGCCGAGAAAATCGTATCGAGCAGATTGTACTGCGCATTGCGCTCGTTGACGTAGACGCCGACCAGGATACCGCCCCAGCGCGACCGCGTCGGCAGCGCCAGCACGTCGAAGGTACGCACCAACCCGTCGCGGACGCAATGTGCCGACGCCAGATAGGGCCGGCAGTTCTCGCGCGCGTTTGCGGCGGCTTCGGTCAACGCGGTGGCGCAATCCGGCGGCAGGGCGCTGAGCGGAATGTCCCAGCGCTCGTCGTTCAGCCATGTCTGGACATAGCGGCCGGCGTGCGAGACGCTGAGCACGCCATCGACGCTCCGCAACAGCACGATATGATCCGCGAGCCGGCCGAGACTGCCGAGCATCACGTCTTCATAGTGCGGCAGCTTTTCGCCGGGACGGACCGCGGCCTGCCACTTGCGTTGCAGAACCGGTACGTCGGCGAACATCTCGGAATTGAATTTGGCCGATGCTTTTGCTGATTTCTTGTTGGCCATGACCATGGCGCGCCCCACGCAAACACTAGTCCCCACGACATCCAAGTCATGCCGCGGCTTAACGTCATGTAAAAATTAGGCAGGCCCGGCATCGCCGCGAGCGATTATGACGGCTCAAATTCGCGCGATGGTTAGTTCACATTAGAGACTATGACAGCTGCATGAAATGCGGGCCAGTCGGACGTCAGCGCGCCACGACCTCGACTTCGCCATCGACACCATTGACGACATTGAAGGGACGCTCGAACACCTTGCCTTCGTTCTTGGCGATCGCGCGATACTCGCCTTCCGAGAGCACGACGCGCGGGAACGCGCCGATCGATTCCTTGATCACGTCGCCGCCCGGCGTGATCACCGACCAGGCGGTGTTGGCAAGCGCCTCGCCGCCACGCTCGCTGACCAGCTTGAGGGTGATGACGGCGGCGCGATGGGTGACGGTGACGTCGGTCAGCTTGCCCGCTGCGACGCGAATGTCGGAGCGCACCACCGAGTTGGCGTCGCCATAGTTGGAGACGATGTAGTAGGTGCCCTCAGGCAGCAGCGCGACGTCGCCGGCGGCAACGTTCGGCACCATCGGTCCACGGTCCGAACCGTCGAACTGGCTGCCCTTGTAGATCGCGAACGAGATCTGGTTGGCGGGGATCTTGCTGCTGCCGACGCGGCCCTCGATCCGCAGGCCCCCGGCTGGCAGCACGAAGGACTCGCGGTCGGTCTCCGACTTCAGGTTGACAGCGCGCACCGCGCTGACGAGCCCGAGCGCGACATGGACGACATAGTTGCCGGGCGGCAGCACCACGTTGGGCGTCGCCCCGCGCTCTTCGCGGATCAGCTTGTAGGTGCCGTTGTCGTCAGGCTTGTCGGCGAACACCCGCCACACCAGCCCGGCATTGATGACCGGCAGGTCCTTGCCGTACCGCGCCGTCAGCGACAGCACCGCCTGCCCCGCGGCCGGCGACCCGGCCGGCGGCGCTGCTAACACCGGCGGTACCGTCGCAGTCGAGGGCTGGACGATGGTCGGCTGGTTCAGCGGGCCGGGCAGAACGGGCCCTGAACCACCGCCCGATGGCGGCGCCAGGTTGAGCGCCGGACCGGACGGCACCTCCGGGACCGAGGCGGGCGGAATCGGCGGCGGCCGGTCGCTGAAGAACTGTGCAGATACGGAACCGGGGATCAGGGCGAGCAAAAATGCCGCAAGCGTCAACAGCGGAAGGAGCCGCATGCCCCGCCCGCATCCGCCGATGCCGTTGCCCCTCGAAGTCATCACCATGCTTTTCAACGAAAACGCGGCAAATTCAAGCCTTCGTCCAAGGTGCGTCCAAGGCTTTGTCACAGTCCGGGCGGGCGCCCTCCGCCATTTGGAACCGCGCGATCAAGCCGATGTTAGCCCTATCGTCGCGGTCCAGTCACATTCCCTGCCTACCGCGGACTACCCGGGGCATGAATCATGCCTGTGGGACTAACCATGAAGACGGACGACGCTGGCGCAGCCATGCTGCGCAGCCTAGTCTCGCGCTGGCAGGAGATTTGTCGTGTTGGATAGCTGGATGGGCCGAGGCCACAAGAGCTCCGACGGCCCCGACAAGGTAGGCCTGGGAACGGTTCGCCGGCCGGTCATCGGGCTTGCGCTCGGCGGCGGCGCCGCGCGCGGCTTTGCCCATATCGGCATCATCAAGACCCTGCTGGCCCACGGCATCGTCCCCAATGTGGTGGTCGGCACCTCGATCGGCTCCGTGGTCGGCGGCGCCTATGCGGCCGGCCATATCGAGACGCTGGAGCAGTGGGCGCGCGGCCTGCAGCCGCGCAGCGTGCTCGGCTACCTCGACATCCGCCTCAACGGCTCCGGCCTGATCCGCGGCGCCAAGCTGGCCGCCGAGATCGAGGCCGCGCTTGGCCAGGTCATGATCGAGGACCTCACGGTCAAGTTCGCCAGCGTCGCCACCGAAGTGCGCACCGGGCACGAGATCTGGCTGACCCAGGGCCGTGTGGTCGACGCCATGCGCGCCTCCTACGCCCTGCCCGGCATCTTCGCGCCGGTCCTGATCGGCGACCGCTGGCTGGTCGACGGCGCGCTCGTCAATCCGGTGCCGGTCTCGGCCGCGCGCGCGCTCGGCGCCGAGATCGTCATTGCGGCGAACCTCTCCAGCGACGTGTTCGCGCACTCGACCACGATCTACAATCACGGCCCGTCCGCCGCGCCCGAAGTGACGGTTGCCGTGACCGCCGAGGCCGAGCTCGAGCCGGAGCCGCCGAAGCGCCGGTTTGGCCGCTTCTTCTCCGCCGAACGTACCGTGAAGCGGGAGTTTTTCGGCAGCGCCAGCCGGCCCGGCATTTCGAGCGTCATGGTCGACGCCTTCAACATCATGCAGGACCGCATCACCCGCGCGCGCCTTGCCGGCGATCCGCCTGATATGCTGATCTCGCCGCGGGTCGGTCAGATCGGCTGGTTCGACTTCCACCGCGCCGACGACCTGATCGCGCACGGCATCCGCGCCGCCGAACGCTCCATCAGCGCAATCGAGGAGGCGATCGACATCCTGGTGCCGCCGTCGAGCAGCGCGGGCAGCACCGGCAAGTAGCGCTCAGGCGGTCTTGATGTAGTCGCGCAGCGCCTCCTGCTCGCGCTCATATTCCTCGACGCGCCGCTTGACGATGTCGCCGATCGAGATCAGCCCGACCACCTTGCCGTCCTCGACGACAGGAAGATGGCGGAATTTTCCCGTGGTCATCATCTCCATGATGCCGCTGACCGTATCGGACTCGCGGCAGCTCACGACTTTCTTGGTCATGACCGCGCTGACCGGTTCGTCCAGCGCGCCTGCGCCGCGCTCGCTGAGCACGCGCACGATGTCGCGCTCCGACAGGATGCCCTCCATGCGGCTCTGCTCCATCACAAGCACCGCGCCGATCTTGCGCTCGCCGAGCAGCTTGACCGCGGCCGAGAGCTTCGCGCCGGGCGCGACGCTCATGACCTGATGGCCTTTTGCATCGAGAATGGAACGTACCGTCATTGTCGGCCTCCCTGAATCCGCTCGTGCCCCGCGCCTTGGGCGGGTCGAGCCTGTTCGCCAGAGTCTTCAATCAACAGTTCCGCGCCGATTTCGGTTCCGGGGCGCGGCGAGTAGCAGGGCTCGATTGTCGGCCCGCTTTGTTTCTGCGTCGCAAAGATGATGGAGGAATTCGATCCAGGCCGCAAGCGGCGATCAGACGCGCCCCGACTGATCCACCGATGACGCATCTGCAGCATCGTCCCGCGTGCGTGGCACCGGATCGAACAACGAGAACAGCAGCAGTCCGGCGAGGAAGCCGCCGATATGCGCCTGCCAAGCGACGCTCGCGCCCTCGCCGCCGAGCGACAGCGAGGTGGCGCCGAACAGGATGTTGACGCCGAACCAGATCGCCAGGAAAGCGAGCACCCGTCCGTTGCGCAGCGCCCGCCACAGCGACAGCGCAGGCACCTTGGCCGCCGCCTCGGCATCGCCACGGCTGAACGACAGGAAGCTGCCCTTCACGAAGGCAAAGCGGATCGCCGCCGCCATCGTCCCCGACACCGAAGCCGACGCTCCGATCATCGGCGCGATCGCGTGCTCATGGGTCAACAGATGCGCAAGCGCGCCGGCGGCCGCCGTCACCGCCATGAAGACAAAGAAACGCAGCGCGCCGAACCGCCGCGCCAGCGCGCTGCCGAACGGCAGCAGCCACAGCACGTTGAAGCCGATATGGGTGAGGTTGGCGTGCAGCAGCGAATAGGTGACGAAGGTCCAGACCTTGGCGCCTTCGCCGCCCGGAAAGGTGATGTCGAGCAGCGTCGAATCGTAGCGCTTCGGGATGAAGCCGAAGACGTCGATGGTCCAGTTCTCCAGTTCCGGCGGCAGCAGCACCCGCAGATGGATCGCCGCGACCAGGAGGATGTAGGCGGTGAGCGCCGGCGGCAAGGTCAGGATCGGCTCGCGCGGCGCCTCCGGCGGCGGCGCGAGCGGGGATTCGGGATGGGAGTCCAAGGGGTCGGCGACCTCGATGCGGCGGTGGATCAGAGATAGGCGGCTTTCGCACCCCTGTGCAAGTGCACAATCCCAAAATCGGACACCGAGTCTCGCGCAGCCCGGAATCGGGACAAAAGAAAAGGGAGGGCGCTGAGAACGCCCTCCCTGATCGGCTGGTCTTCTCGTGCCCCGGAGGGATCGGGAGAACGTCCCCACCCCTCCCCGCACGGTGACCAAACTGTTTGACGCCACCTGTGTACCAACGGCGCCGGCGCTTGGGGCAGCCGGCGCGAACGGGAACGCGCGGACCCTACCCACTGGTTCCGCGGGGGCCAAGGACATAGTTAAATTTACGTTAACAACACAAAGCTGCCGATAAGCCGCCCAAAGCGCGGCCACGGCATGGACGCTGCACAGCCTTCCCTGCACAACAGAGAAGGGAAGGCGCCTGAGCAAAACCGGGACAGATGTGTCCCGCCGAGACAGGTGCCGGGCAAGGTTTAGATGAAACACAGCTCAAGCCGCGAGTTCTTCGCATATTGGAATGCGAAGCGCGGCACCGCACGTGCACCTGACCGGAGTGAGTTCGAGCCGTCCGCGATACGCGAACTGCTGTCCGACATCTTCGTACTGTCCTATGACGGCGAGACCCGCTTTCCGTTCCGCGTGGCCGGCACCCGCACCTCCGCCCTGCTCGGCTGCGACCTCAAGAACCGGAGCTTTTCCGCCCTGTTCACAGGTGCGAGCCGCGGCGAGATCGAAGACATCATCACCTGCGTCGTCGAAGAGACCCTGCCGGCCATCGCCGGCATCACCGCTACGACCGAGACCGGCGCCAAGGCGCATCTCGAACTGCTGCTGCTGCCCTTCACGAGCCGCGTCCATATGCCGGCGAGCCTCACCGGCCTGCTCGCCCCGTTCGAGGACGACGTCAGCCGGCTGCACGACCTGGTGCTGACCTCGTGGCGTTACCTGCATCCCCAGGAGCGGTTCGTGCCGCGGACCCTGCGCAAGCTCGCCATCGCGCGCGGCTTGATGGTCTACGAAGGCCTCCGCTAGCCGCCGGCGCCCGCCTCGGGACGGGATGGCAGGCGCCGGTCGCTTGCACCCCGCCCCGCGGAACTCTATTAGCTGTCTGGCCGTCACGGCGGGGTGGACCCGCTCAGTGCAGCTGCGGCCGGGCTGGGCATGTTTCGGAATTCGATCAGGCAGAAGATCGTCGGCATTGCCGCGGGACTCATCATCCTCGCGGTGATCACCTCGCTGCTGTCGATGGTGATGGCGGGCCAGGTCGGCCATCTCCTCGACGAACTCACCAACCGCTACATCCCCGCCTACGGCCACCTCGCCCGCGTCAACATCCGCGCGCTGGAGCGGTCGCTCGCCATGCGCCGGATGATGATGGCAAAGATGCAGGCGCCGGGCGAAGACTCCGGCTATGAAAGCGCGCGCAAGGCCTTCGAGGAGATCGAGCCCCTGATCAAGCGCGAGGCCGACGCCGCACGCGTGCTGATCGATGCGATCATCGCCGATCCATCGACGCCATCCGACAACGCCGCGCTCGGACGCCTCGATGACCGCATCGACAATGCCGTCAACGACCTGTTGATGCGCCTGAACGCAGAGAACAAGACGCTGCTCGAGCAAATCGAGGCCAAGGACTTTGCGGCGGCGAAAGCGACCACGCTCCGCGCCGACGCCCTGCGCGACGACTTCAACACCAGGATCGAGGGCATCCGTGCCGACATGCTGGCGCAGGTCGCTTCGGCCGCCGCGAAGGTGATGAGTGCCCAGCAGCGGGCGATCATCATCTCCGGCGTCGTGACCGCCATAGCCGCGATCCTCGGCTTCGTGTTCGCTATGCTGGTCGGCAGCGGCATCACGCGTCCGGTGATGCGCCTGCTCGAAAGCACCCGCGAGGTCGAGGCCGGCCGCCTCGACGGCGCCATCACCATCACGACCCAGGACGAGATCGGCCAGCTGTCGGCCGCCTTCAACCGCATGATCGAGACGCTGCGCCACAACCAGCGCATCCGCGAGACGTTTGGCCGCTACATCAATCCGCGGATCGCCGAGGGCCTGCTCGAACAGCCGGCGATCGCCGCGACCGAAGGACAGCGCCGCGTCATGACGGTGATGTTCTGCGACATGAAGGGCTTCACCAGCCTGAGCGAGGGCGTGACGCCGAGCGGCCTCGTCAAGATCATGAACCTCTATCTGTCGACGATGTCGGCGCCGGTCCATGCGCATCGCGGCATCATCGACAAATATATCGGCGACGCCATCATGGCCTATTGGGGCGCGCCCTTCGTCGAGGAAGCCGAGCAGACCCATCTGGCCGCGCTTGCCGCCATCGACATGATCGGCCAGGTCAACCAGCTGCGCAAGGATCTGCCGGAACTGCTCGGCGTGCGCGTGATCCCGGCCGATTGCGACATCCGGATCGGGATCACCACCGGCGAGGCCCTGGTCGGCAGCATCGGCTCCGAGTTCATGATGAGCTACACCGTGCTCGGCGACACCGTGAACCTCGCCTCGCGGCTGGAAGGCGCCAACAAGTTTTACGGCAGCCGCAGCCTGATCTCGGAGGCCACCGCCGCGGCCTGCGCCGCAACCATCGAGCTGCGCGAGATCGACCGTCTCGTCGTGATGGGGCAGACCCAGCCGGTCGCGGTGTTCGAAATCCTCGGCAAGAAGGACGAACTGACGCCGGCGCAGACCGAGTTGCGGCAGCGTTACGCGGACGGCCTCGCCGCCTATCGCGACCGCCGCTGGGATGACGCCGAGCAAGCCTTCGCCGCGGCGCTGGCGGCGGCGCCTGGCGACGGCCCGTCGATCGCTATGAAGGCGCGCGTCGCAGCTTTTGTGCAGAACCCGCCGGCGGCGGATTGGGACGGCGCCTGGCATCCGGAGCGGAAGTAGCGGCGTCACGTTCATCCAGGCTCCGCCGCTACAGCTGGGCCTCGATCGCAGCCTTGTCGATCACCGACCAGACCTGCACGATCTTCCCGTCGCGGAATTCATAGAACACGTTCTCGGCAAACGAGACGCGCTTGCCGTTGACGCCGAGACCGAGGAATGCGCCGTTCGGCGAACAGTCGAACGCCAGCCGGCTTGCGACATGGGACGCATCCGACACCAGCAGAACGATATTGAAGCGAAGGTCCGGGATGTCGCGAAAGTCCCCTTCCAGCATCTCGCGATAGCCGGATAACCCGAGCCGCCGGCCGTTGTGGCACACGTCCTCGTCAACGAACTGACCGAGTTGCGGCCAGTCCTGGCGATTCAAACAGGCAATGTAGTTGCGGTAGATCTCGGCGAGGTCCGTTTTCATCATCGATCGTCCTCCTTGCCGCGGGTCCAGCTGGCCATTGGGCATTTGAGTTTGATTCTGACACCGATGTCAGTTTCGACTCCGATATCGATGGCGTGAACAAAACGCTCAGCCGGCGTGCACGTGAAAGCGCGACGTCCCGATGAGACAGTGCGATTGCCGCTTCGGCAAACAATTTCTCAAAACGCGCGGAATGTCTCCCGCGATCGGGAGTTAGTGCTTCAGGTCAATAACTGTCCTTGTCAAATCGGGAGGCGTACATGATCAAGTCACCGATGATGCTTGCGGCATTTCTGACAGCGCCGATCATTCTGTTCCCACCGCAGACCGCCATCGCGGCTGGCGGAGGCGGCGGTGGTGGTGGTGGTGGCGATCCATACGGGTCGAGCTACGGCACTCCCGCGCCGTCCTATCCCCAGCAGAAGGACAGAAAGACCACGCACAAGGTCAAGAAACCCGTCAAGCAGTCCGGCTTCGAAGACCCGGCATTCCGCGACGGCTATCGCGCGGCCTATGCGACAATCTACGAACGCAACGACTACGCCGCCGCGATCGATCAGTTGCACGCACTCGGCCGCGATGATCAGCCGAACGTCGCGAACCTGATCGGCTATTCCTATCGCAAGCTCGGCGACTACAAGCAATCGCAAGTCTGGTACGAACGTGCGCTCAAGGCCGATCCGAACCACGTCCTGACGTGGAACTACTACGGCCTGTGGCAGATCGAACAGGGAAACCGCGATCAGGCGCAGTATCATCTGCAGCGGATCGCCGAGATCTGTGGCACCGACTGCGAGGAGTATCGGACGCTGGCGGCGGCACTGGAAAAGCCGCCGGGTACGAACCTCGTCTACTGAGCGCGTCGCGTAGCCCGCATGAGCGGAGCGACATGCGGGGAAGGACCGCCCCGGATGTCGCTGTCGCTCGTCCGGGCGATGCCTTTGAGCCGCTTTGTTCGCGTGTCCGTTTTTGCGGGAATTTCGCCGTTTTGGTCGACGTGACCGGCGAGTAGCTTGCTTGCCGGGCGACGCACGCGGATATTTTGAGATCGATCATCATGACCTGGCGGCTTCTCGCGTGGAGCGGCATCGCCGTTGCCGCGCTGGTTCCAATCATCGGCGGCATCTGGCTCTTTACCCTGCCCGCCACATCGGCGTTCCGCCTTCCGCCTCCGATCGCCAAGGCCGAGCAGGATGCAACGCTCGCGGCGCTGACGCCGCCGAAGCGGTCGCGCCCGTTGATCGCGATGCTCGGCATCAACGACATGACCGAGACCACCGATTACCTGATGCCCTACGGCATCCTCAAGCGCGCCGATGTTGCCGATGTCGTCACGCTGGCGACGGGACCCGGTCCGGTCGCGCTGTTCCCGGTGCTGAAGGTCGAGCCTGATGCGACCATCGCCGCATTCGATACCGCACATCCCGACGGCGCCGACTACGTCATCGTGCCGGCGATGAGCCGCGATGACGATCCGGCGGTCATGCAATGGATCCGGCAGCAGGCGGAGAAAGGCGCTGTGATCGTCGCCGTCTGCGCCGGCGCCAAGGTGCTCGCCTCGACCGGCCTGCTCGACGGCAGGCACGCCACCACGCACTGGTTTTACCTGAAGAACTGGCGCAACAAACATCCCGAGATCCGGTACGTCGCCGACCGCCGCATCGTGGCCGACCGCGGCGTCGCGACGACGACGGGGATTTCGGCGTCGATGCCGATGTCGCTGACCCTGATCGAGGCGATCGCCGGCCGCACCAGGGCCGAGGCCGTCGCGCGCGAGATCGGCTTGCCGGGCTGGGATGCGCGACATGACAGCAACGCCTTCAAGTTCACGCGTCCTTTCGCGCTGACCGCCATCCGGAACACGCTGGCGTTCTGGAACCGGGAACAGCTCGGCCTCGCGCTGGCTCCCGGCGTCGACGAGGTCTCGCTGGCGCTGGTCGCCGACAGCTGGTCGCGGACCTACCGCTCGCATGCCGTGACGTTCGCCGCGACCGGCGACGTCGTGACGACACGCAACGGCCTGCGCGTCTATCCGCAAGTCGTGGCGCCGGATTGGTCCGCAGATCGTCTGCTGCCCGCGGTCGGCACCGCGCCGCCCGCGCAGGCGCTCGACCGGGCGCTTGCCGGGATCGAAACACGCTATGGCCGTGATACGGCCGATTTCGTCGCCATGCAGCTCGAATATCCACGGGCTGACGCCGTGCAGTGAGGGATTGCGTCCCCAACAACGTATTCGATCCTCCGTCCGCCCCATTGTCATCTGCCTGTCATGAATTGTGCCGACACGTCAGCGCCGGACCAGTTCGGGGACACGCATGGACTATTTCAAACGCTTCAACTTCCTGTTCGCTGCGCCGGTGTTCGAGGCCGACGACCTCGAGGGCATCCGCTTCAACCAGATCATCGCCGAGATCGAGCGCTCCGGCTTTGAGGTGGTCCGCGCCCGCAAGCTGGAAGATGCCGAGATCGCGGTGCAGACCGACGCCGCGATCGGCTGCATGGTGGTCGATTGGGGCAAGAAGGGCCTTGAAGGCAAGACCGCGGCGCTGATCAATCTGATGCGCCGGCGCGGCCTCGACTTCCCGATCATCCTGTTGATCCGGCGCAAGCGGTTCGAGGACCTGCCGGTCGAGGTGCTCGATTTCATCGACGGCTACGTGTTCCTGTCCGAGGAAACCCCGCCCTTCATCGCCAAGAACCTGATCTCCAGGCTGAAGCAATATGCCGAGAATTTGAAGACGCCGTTCTTCGGCGCACTGGTCGATTATGCCGAGGAAGGCAACCAGCTCTGGACCTGCCCGGGCCATAATGGCGGCGTGTTCTACAGCCGCAGTCCGATCGGACGGGTGTTCGTCGAACATCTCGGCGAAGCCGTGTTCCGCGACGACCTCGACAATTCCGTGCTCGACCTCGGCGACCTCCTCACCCATGAGGGACCGGCGCTGCGGGCGCAGAAGGAGGCGGCGCGGATCTTCGGCGCCGAGAAGACCTATTTCGTGCTCAACGGCACCTCGACCTCCAACAAGGTCGCGCTCGGCTCGCTGGTCACCGACGGCGACCTCGTGCTGTTCGACCGCAACAACCACAAGGCCGCGCATCACGGCGCGCTGCTGATCGGCGGCGGCATCCCGGTCTACGTGCCGACGGTGCGCAACGCCTGGGGCCTGATCGGGCCGATGCGTTGGGACCTGCTCGACGAGGGCACGCTGCGCGGCCACATCCGCAAGCACCCGCTGGTCAGGGACGAGAACGCCTGGAAGAAGAAGCGCCCGTTCCGCGTCGCTGTAGTCGAGCAGTGCACCTATGACGGCACCATCCACTCGGCCGAGATGATCCTCAAGCGGATCGGCCATCTCTGCGACTACATCCTGTTCGACGAGGCCTGGGCCGGCTTCATGAAATTCCACCCGATCTATTCCGGCCGCTTCGCGATGGGATTGTCCGATCTCGGCCCCGAGGCGCCCGGCATCATCGCGACCCAATCGACCCACAAGCAGCTCGCGAGCTTCTCGCAGGCCTCGCAGATCCACATCCGCGACCGCCACATCAAGGGCCAGAAGCGCCGGGTCGAGCACCGCCGCTTCAACGAAAGCTTCATGCAGCACGCCTCGACGTCGCCGTTCTACCCGATCTTCGCCTCGCTCGATGTCGGCGCACAGATGATGAAGGGGCGTTCCGGCGAAGTCTTGTGGGACGACACGATCCGGCTCGGTATCGAGCTGCGCAAGAAGATCCGGGCGGTGAAGCGCGAGTTCGAGGAGAAGGAGACGCGGCCCGAGCGGCGCTGGTTCTTCGAGCCGTTCGTGCCGGATCGCGTCATGATCCCCGACGTCGCGCGCGAGAACGGCGTGCACAATGTCGCCTGGGAGACGATTTCGACCGACCAGCTCGCGACCAACCCGTCCTACTGGCAGCTCAATCCCGGCGAGACCTGGCACGGCTTCCCCGAGCTGACCGCGGGCTTTGCCATGACCGACCCGAACAAGCTCACATTGCTGACGCCGGGCTTCGATCACGCCACCGGCGCCTATGCCGATCACGGCATCCCCGCACCGGTGGTGGCGCAATATCTGCGGGAGAACCGCATCGTCGCCGAAAAGAACGACCTCAATTCCCTACTGTTCCTGCTGACGCCCGGCGTCGAGGCCAGCAAGGCCGGCACGCTAGTCTCCGGGCTGGTCGCCTTCAAGAAGCTGCACGACGACAACGCGCTGCTCGAGGACGTCATCCCGGAATTCTACCGCCGCCGTCCGGGCCGCTATGCCGAGGTGCGGCTGCGCGACCTCTGCGGCGACATGCATCGCTTCTTCCGCGACGGCGACGTCAGCACGCTGCAGGCCAGGCAATTCCTGCCCGAGCATCTGCCCGAGATCGCGATGTCGCCGCGCCAGGCAGCGCAATATCTGATCCGCAACGATGTCGACTATCTGCCGATCGACCAGATCTTCGGCCGCGTCGCCGCGACGCCGTTCGTTGTCTACCCGCCCGGCATCGCCACCATTGTGCCCGGCGAGCGGCTGTCGGAACGCAGCAAGCCGATGATCGATTATCTCAAGATGTTCGAGGCGAGCTTCAACGCGTTCCCGGGCTTCGAGGTCGAGGTCCAGGGCATCTACAAGGAGATCGACGATTCCGGCCGCGTCCGCTTCTACACCTATGTCGTGTCCGAATAGGCGAACGGACGCAACACAATGGAGAATGATCACAAGATCACCGTCCGTCCGTCCCGCGACAGCGACGTCGACGCCATGCTGTCGATCTACCGCCACCATATCCGCCGCGGCGTCGAGGAGAGCGTCGACGACAGCGGCACGCCGGAGCCCGACGATCTGCGCGACCGCCGCAAGAATCTACGCAACACCCGCCTGCCCCACCTCGTCGCAATCTGTGACGGCGAGGTGGTCGGCTATGCCTATGTCGTGCTGTTTCGCAAGCGTCCGGCCTACCGCTACACGGTGAAGCATTCGATCTATGTGCATCACCGCTTCACCGGCCAGCGCGTCGGCGGCCGGCTGCTGCAGGAGCTGATTGATACCTGCGCCGCCGCCGGCTTCCGCCAGATGATCGGCTACATCGACAGCGACAACGCCGCCTCGCTCGCGCTGCACGACCGCTTCGGCTTCGCCCGCGTCGGGCATTTGCCCGGTGTCGCCTATCGCTATGGCCGCTGGTCCGACACCGTGATGGTGCAGCGCTCCCTCGCCGCCGGCGCCACCGCCCCGCCGCCCCCCGCACCGCTGTCGCGACGGTGATGGGCACGACACTTTCCATTCGTCGTCCCGGCGCAGGCCGGGACCCATAATCACCTAATTCGGTAACGAACGGGGTCGCGGCCCCAGCGTCGCGCAACAATCGAGATTTGGGGTAATGGGTCCTGGCTTTCGCCAGGACGACGATGAGGATAGTTCTCGATTCAGGCAACGCGGCGTAATCACCCGCGCATGCGCGAAAGCGGATGATCCAGTATTCCAGAGACGTCGGTGCGTCACCGAGAAGCCGCGGCGTACTGGATCGCCCCGTCCCGTCTACGCCAAGGCTTCGACGAGGCCATGCATCCATGGCGCGCCGAAGCTTTAGCGGAGGCGGCGAGCCGGGCGATGACAGATGAAGACGGGGACACAGCTTCGCGTTCTCGCGACATGATGCTGGGTTGCCCGTCGGGCTAATTTGTCGCACCTCTCCCCCGTACCGCGAGCGAAGTACGCCGTTGGCTCTACCCATCCTACAGGCTGCAAGGCGCAAGCGACCTGAACGCGCTACTCCAGCGTAAAGCCGACCCGCAGCGCCACCTGGTAGTGCCGGATCTTGCCGTCCTCGATATGGCCCCGCGTCTGCACCACCTCGAACCACTTCATTTCCCGGATCGTCTTTGACGCGCGGCTGACGGCGTTCTCGATCGCCGCCTCGATGCTCTTGTCTGATGATCCGACCAGTTCCAGGATTTTGTAGACGTGATCCTTGTCGTGCGTGGCGGGCATGTCGACCTCCTCTGTGGATGCGCGATCCGGACCGCTTGCGCTGCGGTCCGGACAGTCCATCGTCCGATGCGGGCCGGCCGTCGTCAAACCGACGAATGCTGCGCGGCAACACAGCGGACGAACTGAATCAACGTGTCGCGGCGCCTTTGGTGCCAGCATGCAGTTCGTGCCAGCTGCGCACCCGCCCTTGTCCGTGCCTTGACCTATGGTAGCATGGTTTCATCAAGTATTCGGGAGCGATACGATGTCCACTGCGTCCAGCTCACCCGCCACACCTCCTCACAGCCTCGGATCCGGGCTTTCCAACCTCCGCGCCAAGTGGGGCTGGATCGTCGCCCTCGGGGTGATCTACCTGATCGCCGGCGTGCTCGCCTTCGGCAGCGTCTTCTTCGCCACCGTCGTCAGCGTGCTCTTCGTCGGCGCCATGATGATCGTCGCCGGCGTCGCCGAGATCATCAACGCGTTCCAGTTCAAGACCTGGGGCAAATTCCTGTTCTGGCTGCTGCTCGGCGCGCTCTATGTCGTGGCGGGCTTCATCACCTTCGAGAACCCGCTGCTCGCCGCGGCGACGCTGACGCTGTTCCTCGGCATCGCGCTGGTGGTGTCGGGCATCGTCCGCATCTTCCTCGCCTTCGGCATGAACTCGGAAGCGCCCTGGGGAATGGTCGCGATCTCCGGCCTGATCACGCTGGTGCTCGGCGCCATGATCCTGGCGCGCTGGCCGGTCTCGAGCCTCTACGTGCTCGGCATCTTCCTCAGCGTCGATCTGATCTGCGCCGGCGTGAGCTGGATCAGCATGGGCATGGCGCTGAAGCGCAGGACGTGAGGCGCGATCGTCGCCTCAGGCACGATCGACGGGTGGGTTAGCCAACGGGTCCGCGCGCAGGGCGGCCCGATGGCAGGCTCTGCGCAACCCGCCGCATGTTTCGCGCGCGGAAGATGGCGGGTTGCGCTTGCGCTAACCCGCCCTACCCTCAATCCACCTGCAAGCCTCAGGGCTGCGCGAGGTGCCAGGCGCCGTTGAGGAAGCCGTCGCCGGTGATGTCGCCGGCCTTCTGGTCCTTGGCGAAGGTATAGAGCGGCTTGCCCTTGTAGGCCCACTGCTTGGAGCCGTCGTCACGCGAGATGATGGTGTAGCCGCCTTCGGCCTTGTCGCTGGCGTCCGCCTTCAAGACCGGCCAGTTCGTCGCGCACGGGCCGTTGCAGGCCGACTTGCCTTCGGAATCCTTGTCGAAGGTGTAGAGCGTCATGCCCTTGGCGTCGGTGAGGACGGAGCCTTTCGCGGTGGTTCCGGTCTTGGTCGGCGGCGCGGCAAAGGCGGCTGAGGCGAACACAAACGACACGGCGGTGGCGAGCGCGAGCGAGATCGACGTCTTCATGATGTCTCCTGTTCGAATGCAAATGGCTTGCATGCGTTAGGACGCCGGAGGGCGCGCACTATTCCGCTGATGGCGCGCGAAGAATTTTCGAAACAGCCGTCAATGCGAGGGGAATAAAGCCGCAGGCGCGTGCCGATACCTTCCCGTAGCCCGCATGAGCGCAGCGACATGCGGGAGACTCCGCCCCGGATGTCGCTTCGCTCATCCGGGCTACATTACCGCTTGATTTCCTCGACCGCGCGGACCAGCGGGCGGTCGGAGAGCTGGATCGGGCCGGAGAACGGCGTGCTCATTTCGAGGATCAAGTAGATCGCGGCCGAGATCAGCGCCGCGGCAGCGACGGTGGTCGAGATCACCACCGCGTTGCGCGGCGCGCGAAAGCCGAGGGTTGCGAACATCAGCGTCAGCCACCCGACCAGTATGCAGATCAGCGGCGACGGAAACGAGCCGTCGGACTGCTCGACAAAGGTCCAGCGCTGCTGCACCGCCTGCCGGTAGACCGACCGCGCGTCGTTCCACAGCGCGACCTTCTGCTCGTCGTCGAACCTGAGCTCACGGAGGCTGTTGCCGACCTCGTCGAGCAGATGTTCGGACACCTCGTTCGCCCGCGAGATCGGGACATCCTTGAGCACCTGCTCGACATAAGCGAGCAGCCGCTTGCGCGGCTCGTCGGCGCTCGGGCCGAGCGGCCGCATGCTGCGGTCGAGCAGGATGATGTCGGTGGCGAACACATGCAAATTGCGGTCGACCGCGACATAAGTGTTGGCGGCACTGTTCATCATCAGGCCGAGCAGTAGCGACGGCATGGTGACGAACAGCGTCGCGACCAGGCGTACCGAGGTATTGGTTTCGTCGCTGCGGTGATGATCGGCGAGCCGGGCATGGATCGCCATGGTCGCAAGCGCGGCGCCGCCGAGCAGGATGAAGATCAGGACGGCGACGATGAATGCAACCACGGCTTGCGAGAACCTGCGAGAGAATCAGGTCCGCAGGATAGCAAGGGACGCCCGGCGGTGCATGTCCGGTTGACTAGCCGTCCCCACGCGCTATCCAGTCCGCTCAGGTTTGGGGGACGTCCGGCGAGAGCGCGAGGGGCGCTCCAGAGGAGATACCACGTGCATATCGTCGACGACAGCGAGGTCAACCGCGTCCTGAGCTTTCCGGTCCTGATCGAGGCGATCGAGGCCGCGCACCGGCGGCCGAAGATCGCGGTGCACGACGATTATCTCGGCGACGACAAAGGCCAGCAGCTGGTGACGCGCAGCGCGGTCGATGCCGGCCGCTTCATGATGACCAAGCTCTACACCAGCTTTCCCGGCAACCTCGCCCACGGCAAGCTGCCGGCGGTGCAGGCGGTATGCGTGCTGTTCGACGGCAATGACGGGCGTCCGCTCGCGGTGATGGACGCCGCCGAGATCACCCATTGGAAGACCGCCGCGGACTCCGCGCTCGGCGCAAAACACCTGGCGCGGCCGGATGCCGAGACGCTGCTGGTGGTCGGCGCCGGCGAGATGGCGCGCTGGCTGGTGCGCGGCCACCGCACCGTGCGGCCGCAGCTGAAGCGGGTGCGGGTCTGGAACCGGACCGTGGACCGCGCGAAAGAGCTCGCCACGCTGCTGGAAGCCGACGGCATCGCCGCCGAGGCCGTCACCGACCTCGACGCCGCGACCCGCGAGGCCGACATCATCACCACCTGCACCCGCTCGCGCGAACCGCTGGTCAGGGGCGCCAATCTGAAGCCCGGCACCCATCTCGATCTGGTCGGCGGCTTCACCCCGGAGACCCGCGAGTCCGACGACGAGGCGGCGCGGCGTTCGCGCATCTTCGTCGACCGCCGCGAATCCGCCTTCGACGGCGTCGGCGACATCCTGCAACCGATCGCGAGCGGCGCGATCACCGAGAGCGACGTGCTCGGCGACCACTACGATCTTGCCCGCGGCACCGTCGCCGGCCGGCTGTCGGATAGCGACATCACCTTCTTCAAGAACGCCGGCGGCGGGCATCTGGATCTGATGACCTGCGAGACGGTGTTGGCGCAGTTGGGGAAGGAGCTGCGGTGAACGGAACTGTTCTGTTGTCCGGATGAGCCAACGGGTCGCACGAACGTGGGCCCGATGACGGGCTCCGCAACATGCGGGATCACCTCCCCGGATATCGCTTCGCTCATCCGGGCTACCCGGCAACCGCTATAGAACCGTAGGGCGGCTTGCGAACCGCAACCGCAACCCGCCCTACGTTCCCTACTCCGCGGCCTGCTGCGCCGGCGCATCCAACGCCTCCGACACTTTCGGCGGCGACATCGGCAGGCTGTAGAAGCGTTTGCCGAGCGCGTTGTGGACGGCGTTGGCGACCGCGGCCATCACAGGCACCAGCGGCACCTCGCCGACGCCCTTGACGCCCTGCGGATGCTTCGGGTTCGGCACCTCGACCAGCGCGCAATCGAGCATCGGCAGGTCGGAGCAGACCGGCATGCGATAATCGAGGAAGCCCGGATTATCGACCTTGCCGTCCTTGTTGTAGATGTACTCCTCGTTCAGCGCCCAGCCGATGCCCTGCGCGACGCCGCCCTGCAGCTGGCCCTCGACATAGCTCGGATGCACGGCGCGGCCGACATCCTGCACGGCGGTGTAGCGAATGACGCGGACGATGCCGAGATCGACATCGACCTCGACGTCGCAGATATGCGTGCCGAAACCGCCCTCCGCGCCTTGGGTGTTGAGCTGCACGCTGGCGCCGATCGGGCCGCCCTGCGACGGCGCCTTCTCGGCGAGGTCGGCGAGCGTCAACGGCTCGAACTGGCCGGCATTCGGGCTCACCGGATGCGCGGCGCCGTTCTCCCACTTCACGGCTTCAGGGTCGATCTCCCAGATCTTCGCCGCGCGCTCGCGCAAGGTCGCGATCACCTTGTCGGCCGCCTGCGTCACCACCATCGAGGAGGCGAACAGCACACGGCTGCCGCCGGTCAGGTTGGAGAAACCGACGGTCTGGGTGTCGCCGATGATGACGGAGACGCGCTTGTAGTCGATGCCGAGCAGCTCGGCGCAGATATTGGCGATGCCGGCGCGCGAGCCGCCGATATCGGGATGCCCGGTCGTGACGACGACGTTGCCGTCCTCGGTGATGTTGACCTGCGCGGAGGATTCACCGCCGGCATTGAACCAGAAGCCGGACGCGACGCCCCTGCCCTGCAGCTTGCCGAGCGGCGCGGCATAATGCGGATGGTTCTTCGCGGCTTCCAGCGTCTCGATATAGCCGATCCGCGGGAACACCGGGCCGTGCGCCGCCTTGGTGCCTTCCTTCGCCGCGTTCTTCAGCCGCAGCGCTAAGGGGTCCATCTTGAGCGCCTCGGCAAGCTCGTCGAGCACGCACTCCACCGCATAGGCGCCGATCGGCGCGCCCGGCGCGCGATAGGCCGCGACCTTGGAGCGGTTGGAGCAGACGTCGAACCCCTCCGACAGCACATGCGGGATGTCGTAGGGCGCGAAGCTGCATCCGACTGCACCGCGGATCGGCGAACCCGGGAAGGCGCCGGCCTGCAGATAGAAGCTGCCATGGGCGGCGACGATGGTGCCGTCCTTCTTGGCGCCGATCTTGACCGTGCTCTTCGAGCCCGAGGTCGGCCCCGTGGCGCGCATCACCTCCTCGCGGGTCATCACCATCTTGACCGGGCGACCTGATTTCCTGGCGAGCAAGGTCGCGAGCGGCTCGAGATAGACGATGGTCTTGCCGCCAAAGCCGCCGCCGATCTCGGCGGGGATGGCGCGGATGTCGCTCTGCGGGATGCCGGTCAGCATCGAGGTCATCGCGCGCACCATGAACTGGCCCTGGCTCGACGACCAGATCGTGGTCTTGCCGTCGGCGGCGACCGAGATCAGGCAGGCATGCGGCTCGATATAGCCTTGGTGCACCGGGCGCGTGGTGAAGGAGCGCTCGATGACGACTTCAGCATCCTTGAATCCCTGCGCGATGTCGCCCTTCCTGGATTCGAGACGGCCCATGATGTTCGAGGGCTTGCCGTCGAATCTGTTGAACTCGTGCAGGATCGCCGCATCCGCCTTCAACGCGTCGTCGATCTCGATCGCCCAGGGCAACACCTCGTAGTCGACCTCGATCAGCTTGCAGGCTTCCGCCGCGATCGCCTCCGTGGTCGCGGCGACGGCGGCGACGGGATGGCCGGGGAACAGCGCCTTGTCGCGCGCCATCACGTTGCGGCACATCCAGCGCATGTCCTGGATGCCGAGCATCACCGCGCCCTTCTCGATCGTGAAGTCGACGATGTCGCGCGAGGTGACCACCGCCTTGACGCCGGGCAGCGCCTCGGCCTTGGCGGTGTTGATCGACTTGATGCGGGCGTGGGGATGCGGGCTGCGCAGCACCTTGCCCCAGATCATGCCGGGCATGGTGGTGTCGGCGGCAAACGCCGCGCGGCCGGTCACCTTGTCGACGCCATCGGGCCGGATGGTGCGCTGGCCGATCCATTTGTTGTTGACGACGTTCATGGGCGCATCTCCCGCATTTCGGCAGCGGTCTCCATCACCGCGCGAACAATCTTGTCGTAACCGGTGCACCGGCAGAGATTGCCGGCGAGCCAGAAGCGGACTTCCTCTTCGGTCGGGTTTGAATTCCTGGCGAGCAGCGCCTCGGAGGCGACCAGCATGCCCGAGGTGCAGATGCCGCACTGAAGCGCGGCGTGCTCGAGGAACTTCTGCTGCAGCGGGTGCAGCTTCTCGCCCCTCGCCATGCCCTCGATGGTCCTGATCTCGTGGCCTTCGGCTTCGGCCGCGAGCATCAGGCAGGAGCAGACCAGGCGGCCGTCGAGCGTGATCGAGCAGGCCCCGCAATCGCCGGACGCGCAGCCTTCCTTGGAGCCGGTGAGCCCCAATTGCCCGCGCAGCGCATCGAGCATGGTCTCATAGGGCTCGCACAGGAATTCGACCGGCTCGCCGTTGACTGAGGTGGTGACGTGCAGTTTCGACATGGTGCTAGTGTCCTCCCGCGCGCTGGGCGGCGATCGCGGCGGTGCGCTTGAGCAGCACGCCGGCGGTTTTGGTCCTGTAGGCGATGGTGCCGCGCTTGTCGTCGATCGGACGGCAGGCGGCGCGACACGCGGCGGCGGCGGCTTCGAGCGCGGCATCGTCGAGCTTCGAGCCGATCAGCGCCTTTGCCGCCGGTTCAACCAGCAGCGCGGTCGGCGCCACCGCGCCGAGGCCGACACGGGCCGCGGTACAGACGCCATCCTTCAAGGTCAGGCTGACGCCGATGCCGACCACCGCGATATCCATCTCGGTGCGCGGGATCATCCGCAGGTAGGCGTCGCCCGAGCCTTTCGGCCGCGGCGGCAAGGTGAAGTTGACCAGGATCTCGCCCGGCTTGAGGTTGGTGCGGCCAGGTCCGGCCGGCACATCCTCAACCTTCATGTCCCGCCGGCCATCCGGCCCCTGCACGGTGACGACGGCGCCCGCCGCGATCATCGCCGGCACGCTGTCGCCGGCCGGCGAGCCGTTGCAGAGATTGCCACCGGCGGAGGCGCGGCCCTGCACCTGCTTGGAGCCGATCAGGTTCACGGCCTCGAGCACGCCGGGCCAGACCTTGCCAAAGCGCGCGTGCTCGGCGAGCTCCATGCCGGAGACGGCGGCACCCACGCGGAAACCGCCATCGGTGGTTTCGCTAATCTCGGTCATCTCGCCGATCTTCTTGATGTCGACGATCAGTCCCGGCCGCACCAGGCCGGAGCGCATTTGCACCAATAAGTCGGTGCCCCCTGCCATAATGCGGGCGGCACTCCCGGCGGCAGCAAATGCGCCAATCGCTTCGTCAAGCGTGCGCGGTGCTACGTATCGGATATCGGTCATGACGGTTCTTTCGGTCTCCCTCGACTGCTTGTTCCCTTAAGATTTGCGGGATGTGGCCTTATTGCCGGCCGGCAGACCGCGAGCCTACACGGCGGATCGGGGTCCGAACAGCCTGCGAGGTGCGGCAGGAAGCGCAGGCTCCTATGCAGGATGCGGACTTGTGCGGTGCCGGCGGCGGCGCGCGACCTTCGCTTTGCGGCGCGCTCGCGACCCGCCGCGACCCGCCGCGACGAGGCCGCCGACAGATCGATCAGGCCCGACCGCGTTTGCCGGAGCCGATCCCAAGCATCGAGAACATCCCGATGACGAGCAGCGCCGCCGGAATGCACCACCACAACACATAGCCGAACATGTATTCGAAGATCGTGCGCCGGTAAGGGGGAAGCGGATTGGGCAGCGCGCCGGCACGCTGCATCTGCTCGATCTTCTCCTGCGACAGCTCGTGGTAAACGTTGAGCGGGCGGCCGTTGAGGTCCTTGCCGGAGCCCTTGACCATGAGGGCATAGTAGCCCGTCATCTTGTAGGGCAGGATGAAGGAGTGCGTGAGGCTCACATAGCCTAGCGCGAGGGCTTCGCCCTTGGGACCCTTCTCGGTCAGGTCCTGCAGCTGCTGGTAGCTGTATCGCGTGCCGAACTCCGCGGCGCGCACGTCCTGACCGGACACCGCCATGCCGGCGAACACGAGAAGAACGAGCAGACCGCGGCGCATGGCGTCTTGCCTCTCAAAGGGACGCGGCGGTTCGACCGCCGCACGTTCATCGAGCAAGCTACCGGAAAGATGTCCAACCCCGGCTAACCCAGGCAATACAAGTGTCAGCAGCCGGTTAAGTCCTCCTCAACCTCGTCGGGACGTGCTGAGCGCGGCGAAGCCCGGAACCAATGCCTGCTCGGCGATGTGCTCAAGCCGTGAGCGCACACGGCTGCGCAACCTCGCAACCGGACCGAACGCGATGGCGCGGCTCTTGCTTGCTTTCAACAACGGATTGGTGAAGCATGCCGGCGCAACGGCAGATCGGGAGACGGCGAATGGTCGAATTCTCGCGCAGAACGCTCCTCAAATTTGCGGCCGGCGTGCCGCCGGCGATCGCGGCGCCGGCCATCCTGTCATCGCGCGCCTTTGCCGCGGGCAAGGGCAAGACCATCACCGCAGTGATGCATTCGGACCTGCGCATCATCGATCCCGGTTTCACCACCGCCTACATCACCCGCGACCATGGCTACATGGTCTACGACACGCTGCTCGGCATCGATTCGAGCTTCAAGGTCCGCCCGCAAATGGCGGACTGGACGATCTCGGACGACAAGCTCACCTACACCTTCACGCTGCGCGACGGCCTGAAATGGCATGACGGCGCGCCCGTCACCGCAGAGGACTGCATCGCCTCGCTGAAGCGCTGGACCGCCGTCGACGGCATGGCGCAGAAGCTGGCCGAATTCACCGCTTCCCTCGAGGCCAGCGGGCCGAAGGCGATCGTGCTCAAGCTCAAGGAGCCGTACGGCCTCGTGCTGGAGTCGCTGGCAAAGCCCTCCTCCTACGTCGCCTTCATGATGCCGAAACGGCTCGCGGAGACGCCGCCGGGCAAGCAGATCGCCGAGCAGATCGGTTGCGGACCGTTTAAATTCATACAGGCGGAATTCCAGCCGGGCGTGAAAGCGGTCTATGAGCGCAACGCCGACTACGTGCCGCGCAAGGACAAGCCGGATTGGCTGTCGGGCGGCAAGGTCGCGAAGGTCGATCGCGTCGAATGGGTCACGATGCCCGACGCGCAGACCGCGATCAACGCGCTGCAATCCGGCGAGATCGACTTCCTGGAACAGCCGTCGGTCGACCTGCTGCCCGCGCTGGAGGCGAACTCCGATCTCACCGTGGCCGTGCTGAACAGGTTTGGATTCCAGATCGAGGGCCGGATGAATTTCCTGCACCCGCCATTCGACAACGCCAAGGTCCGCCGCGCCGCATTCCTGGCGATGAACCAGAAGGACGTGCTCGACGCCACCGTCGGCAACGCGAAATATTACGAGATTTGCGGCTCCTATTTTGCCTGCGATACGCCGCTCGCCAGCGACGCCGGCGCCGAGACGCTGATCAAGGGCAGCGGCATGGCCGAGGCGAAGAAGGCGCTCGCCGCCTCGGGCTATGACGGCACGCCCGTGGTGATCATGATCCCCGGCGACGTGCAGACGCTGAAAGGACCGCCGACGGTCGCGGCGCAGCTGTTGCGCGCGGCCGGCTTCAACGTCGACGCGCAGGTGACGGACTGGCAGACCGTGGTGAGCCGCCGCGCCAGCCAGAAGCCGCCCAAGGAAGGCGGCTGGAACCTGTTCTTCACCTTCACCGGCGCGACCGAGGTGATGAACCCGATCGTCAACAACCAGATCGCCGCGAACGGCAAGAAAGCGTGGTTCGGCTGGCCCGAAGACGCCAAGCTCGAGCAGATGCGCGACGCCTATGCGCGCGCCACCACGCCCGAAGAGCAGAAGAAGCTCGCGGTCGAGATTCAAAAGCAAGCCTACGAGCAGGTGATCTATATCCCGCTCGGCCAGTTCCGCTTGCCGAGCGCCTGGCGCAAATCGCTCACCGGCGTGCTGGAAGGCCCGGCGCCGCCGGTGTTCTGGAACGTCGACAAGACCGAATAGGATTGGCGACGCGATCGACGCGCCGCCGATCATCTTTGGGCCAGCAGAAGCACGTAGGAATGTTCATCGGTTCAGCCACCGAGGCGCTTCACCTCTCCCGCTTGCGGGCCCTGCAAAATATCGAAAACAACCCCATGCAAAGGAGCCGGCGGCCACCGGCGTTCGACCGAGCAACTTGACACGTCGGGCAAATCAGGAACATACTTCCAATATTCCGAAATCACGCGCCCCCTCGCCCGGCGATTGCATCCACGCCGTCGTCGCCCTGGCCTCATTCAGCACGCGCTTCCGCACGCGAAAGATTTGCGAGATAACCGGCCATGGACCCACAAAATGGGCTTTTGAGGGAAGCGGTAGTTGTTGACCCACATCGGACATTCACCGCCGGAGACTTGAGTGTTGGAGCACTATCACGGGCGTTAATCCGGAACTGTTCTTGAAGTTGTAGACGGGACCGGAGACTTTCATTCCAATCCGCTCGTCAAACGCGAGTCCCAGCGCTTTTTTCAGCTCGCGACCGTGGCCATTTTCATGTGGTGCTACCATTGCCGGTCGATGGGCCGGCGCCGGAGCGCCGGCCCGAGGTTGGGTCCCTACCGACAATAATCCCAGAATCCCTGGGTGCGGGATGGATCAGTGTAATACCAGCACATGCCGGGCGCAGGTGCTGCGCCCGGCCAGGCGGCTGCTGTCGCTGCTGACACCATGCCGATTGCCGCTCCGGCCGCAATCGCGCCGCCCCTCGGCCATCCGTACCAGCCGGGCCTGGCCCATCCGCCGCCGCCTCTGACCACGGTCGTGCCGCGAACCGCGGCGTTGCCGCGCGGCCCGACGACGGCAGTACGCCCGCGATACGCGCCGCCGCGTGGTCCGACCACGGCACCGCCGCGATGAACGACGGCTCCGCCGCGCGGCCCTCTCGCCATGCCGCCCCGGTGAACCGCCGCCCGCACGTCGATGATGTCGGATGATCTCACGTCACGTTCGCCCAGCGCCATAGGGCTAAGCGGTGCCGCCGACAGGGTGCCGGCCTGCATCGCTGCCGCGAGCGTGATCGCCAGAATTGAAGTCGCCAATCGTGAGCCGTAACGCATTCTCGCACCTCTCTGACCAAGTTTGATTTTGGAATCGGAGACTGACAGACCGTTCTTTCAGGCTAGCTTCTTGATGACCGGCGGCTTCCACGAACCGTCGAGGATACCCTCCTTGCCCCAATAGGCGCGGATGTAGAGGGAGAAATGTCCGTTCGGCGCGGGCAACCAGTTTGCTTCCTTGTCGCCGCCCGGCGACTTCGCACCGGCATAAAGCGTGAGTGATCCGTCGGCGTTGCGCTTGAGATTCTTGTTCTTGGTGCCGAGCGAATAGCGCTTCAGATCGTTCGGATGGAAGAGGTGCTTGTCGTTGTACATCGTCAGCGACCAGAAGCCGTTGACCGGCGGCTCCTCGCCCTTCGCGAACGTGATCTCGTAGCTGCCGCTTCCGTTCAGCTCGGTGCCTGAGGCGTCAGAGTCGGTGTAGAAGTATTGCGTTTCGGTCGGCCTGTTATCGAACATGTTGGATTTTGCCGTGCCAGTCCGGTTGAAATAGTCGATCCCGAACACGGCGTTGTTGGTCGAGCGATTCCAGCCATTGCCGGCCGGGCGACCGTTGTGCTTCCACTGGAAGAACTGCTTGATGACCTTCTCTTCGGTCTCGACGGCGGTATCGACGAGGACCTTCTTAAGTGCCGGATCCTGCGCCGCGGAATCGAGCAGCAGGCGAAACTGCCCATACAGAGCTTCCTCGCCGGGAAAGGGATCGACGAGATCAAGGGCGGCGCCGAGCTGATCGAAACATTTCTCAGGTACCACCCATTTCGTTTCGCCGCCTTCGGACTTGGGCCCCGTAACGCTTGGCAGCTTGCTCCATTCGACAATCTTCATCTTGCCGGTGAAGTCCTTCAGGGGGTAGGCGTTGATTTGATTGATCACCGGCTGGATTGCCTTCTTGTCCTCTGGCGTGTCATCCTGAAACGCCCGCGGGATGACATTGGCAAGTGAGGTTGGACAGCGGACGATTTCTGTAATGCCGGACGGCTTGAGACCTCTCCAGTTCGGGCCCACCAGCAGATAGAAGCCGGGCCTTGTACCGTAAGGCTTGCCCAGCTTGCCGAACTGATCGGTTCGTGCGTCGTACATGGCATAGACCCAGAAGCGGTCGCCGAAATCCGGAACCTGGATGACCACCGGCTCCTCATCGAGGGAGAAGAAGCCAAGGCCGTAGACCACGTCCTGATTGGGGCACGTCACGAAGGTCTCTGACGGGTCGATGTAATCGGCGAGCATGGCCAGATGGCCGCGGGGCGAAACCGGGAGCACGCCATTGAGGAGGCTCGGCTGCGGCGCCTGCGTGATTGTGGCGCTGCGGTTCATCATGTTGATGATGGGCCAGCCCCAGACATAGGCCATTTGTGCGATCGTTCTGGCGTAGTCGGGGAACATCGTGATGCCCGTTGCAGGCTCGGTCACGCGCGCTGCCATCGCGCCTTCGTGTGATGGCCGAGCCTGAGCCGGTCCCGCTCCGACGGCGACGGCGGAGGTCGCAATCGCAGCGGGAACAGCGGCTCCGGCGCCGACTGCAGCAAGCGATGCCGCTCCGATGCCGCCCTTGAGCGCATCACGACGCGAGGTGCCTTCATGAGTGGTAGTAGGCTTCGTCTTCATCGCAGCTTCCTCTTCAGTTCGACTGACAGTCTGGAAATGCCCCTCAAATTCACGAGGAAATCGGCCCGGCCTGGACGCCGCGCCTGCCTCACTTGACCTTCTCGATGTCGCCGGGCTTCCAGCTCCCGTCGATCGCGGGAGCGGCCGGCGCGTACAGCCTGAGAATTGCGAAGAAGCCGCGGCCCGGCGCAGTGGCGAGCCAGTTGCCTTCCTTGCCCGCGGGCGCTTTCGGTCCGATGTACAGATCCGTGCTGCCGTCGGCGTTCTGGGCCGGCTTGTCCAGTTTGCCGAGTGACGGGAAGGGTTGGCCGTTGTCGAGACCGGATGCATTCTCCGCCTCGTAAAGCGTGACGGACCAGAACAGCTCGGCGGGGATATCCTTGGGCAGGTTCACCTTGTAGCTTCGATCGCCGGCCAACGCGTCGCCATCCGAATCCTGGAAGGCGATCATGTAGAACGCGCCCTTGCCTGGCGTCATGGACACCATGCCGGGGCTGATCGAATAGTAGTCCGTGAAGAACCAGATGCGCGCGTCAAGCGCGCGCTGGCCGCCCTGACGCGCCAGGAAGCTCAGGTCGGTGGCCGATTTCGGCCACCGGGACTTCATGTTGTTGACCGGATTGAGCCACTTGCGATCGGCGTAGACGCGGTAGTCGACACCGTCCACACCTCCTTCGAGACCGATGACACGCGTCATCTTGTAGGCTGTCTTGGCGGCGGCATCGACAATGGCACGCATCCTGTCGTCGGGCTTGAACGGCCGGTTCAGCGTGATACCGAGCCCGTCGAGCATGCCAAGCCAGTCCGGATCCGCCAGACCGGTGCCTTCTGCGTCGAGCAACTGCTTGAGCTCTTCGAACGCTGCGATGTTGTTGCGCGGAAGCATGTTGAGCGACTTGCCCGACGCATCGGGGAAGCTCATCGGCCTTGCCGACGCCTTCTTGCCCAACGGATAGATCCTCGACTGCTTCATCAGGTCGACCGCAGGCTTGGTGTCCTTCGGGTCCTTGTAGAAGGAGCGCAGGAAAATGAAGACGCTGTTCGTCCCGGAACGGTAGACGTAATAGCCCTTGGGCACCTCGCCTTTGTAACCGGGGGGCAGGATCAGGAACTTGCCGCCCTTGCCGCCATCCGGCCCCGGGAGGCCCACGTCGCCGGCGAACTTGCCGCCATCGACCGGCATCGGACGTTGCCAGAAGTCGAGAAGAATCCCCTGCAAGTTCGGCGGCGCCTCGAACACCAGCGGTCCCGTCTTGCCGAGGTCCTCGAACACCATGCCGTAGATCAGGTCGGAGTTGGGCGTAGTGACATGAGTCTTGGCGTCAAGCCGCTTCATCCAGATCGGCATGACATTGTAGCCGGTGCCGAATGCTTCCTCGGCGCCGACCTTCATGCCCAAGGTGTTGATGAGGGGCATTGCCCAGAGATAGGTCTGCGTTGCGCGCTGGAAGAGCAGTTCGTCCGTTAATGTCTCTGCCGTCTTCTGCGTCGGCCGGTTCATCTCGAACGGCAGATTGGCGAGATCATCGAAGCGGCCGGCCTGACCGTGGGCCATACCGGTTGAGAAAATCATTGCGCCGGTAAGAGCGGGAAGCAACATGTTGCAACCGCGAACTTGTCTCATCTTGTTCTTCTCCTGGCCTTACGATCGATTCAAAGAACCGGGACAATGCTTGGTCGTAACTCACGATTGGATGCGCCAGGCGCGACCGCGTCGGCAGGCCTGTCGTGCAGCCTTTGATACGCTCGTGATGCAGCCTTGGCGCTCGCTTGACTCAATTCATCTTCACGACGTCATCCGGCTTCCAGGTCTGGTCGAAGAACTCGACCCCGGTGCCGTAGAGTCGCAAGGCGGCCAGGAAATTTCGTCCGTTGACCGTCTGGATCCAATTGGATTCGGGCGCGTTGGCCGGCTTCTGCGGGGCGAACCAGATATCGATTGATCCGTCGCTGTTGGTCGCAACCTTGTTGAATCCATTGATCGACGGCAGAAGCTGCGCGGTCTCGGGCATGGTCCCGTCGGTGACGTTATAGGCCGTGACAGCCCAGAACAGCGCGGCCGGAGGATTTGGCGGCAAATGCATTTTGTAGGTGTTCGAGCCGTCGAGGAAGTCGCCTTTCGCATCCCTTGCCGTGAACGGGTACTTTGATCCGGCGCCCAGGGTCCGCATGACCATGGCTGACGCCGACGAATAGGCGAACTGGAAGTAGGACGCCCGCTGGTCGATATCGAGATAACCGTCCTGCAACCACTCGGCCGTGCCTCCGGCCCAAGTGTTCTCATATTGACGGTCGTTGTAGTACTTGGTTCGCCCGTCGGGCCGGCCGAGCTGGCGGTTCGCCAGGATCATTTTCGGTGCGGTCTCGACGGCTTTTTTCAGCAGCTCCTGCTGCTTCGCGCTCGGATTGAAAGGCTGGCCCTTGATGATACCGATCGAGGCCAGCACGCCGCGTAACTCCGGATCGATCGCCGAGACGGGTTCGTAGTCGACGAAGGCCTTGAGCTTGGTCCAGTACGTGTTGTCGACCGGGTACATCATGTTGACGCGCTTGCCGCTGCCGTTGGGAAACTGCATCGGCTTGACGTCTCGCTCGACAGCCCACAGCGGGTAGATGCGCGTATGTTCAGCCAGCGCGACTGCCGGCTTCGGGTCCGGCCCGTTGTCACCCTTTGCCATCACGGTGCGGAAGAACAGGAAGACGTTGTAGGTCGACGATTTGAACGCGAAGTAGCCCTGAGGGATCTCGCCCTCATAGCCGGGCGGCAGCAGGAGGTAGAGACCGCCACGTGCGCGATCGGGCCCGATGGCCCCGACGTCGGTGATGGTTCTTTGGAAGAAGTCGGTGAACATGCCGATGACGTTGGGCGGTGCCGCGACCACCAGAGGCCCGGTTTCCTTCAGGTCGAGATAGCTCATTGAATAGACGACGTCTGCGTTGGGCGTCGGGACCCAGGCGCGTGCGTCCATCCGGTCCTTCCAGATCGGAAGAACGTTGTAGCCCTTGCCGAAGACGGCCTCCGAGCCGTCACGCATGCCGATGACGTTCAGCGCCGGCTGCATCGTCATGTAGGCGTGGACTGCGCGCTGGTAGAACAGTTCATCGCGCAACGCCTCTGCCTCATTTTGGGGCAGCCAGTTCCCATTGTTCAACTGCTTCAGCAGCGGAGGCATGGTTGGCTGTTGCGCAAGAGAGGGCGAAGCAAGCTGCGCAAGACCAATCAGCGCCGATCCGGCGATAGCCAAGCGTCCATAGCGACTGAACGTCGTCTTCAACTGCATGGTCATTCCCTTCCCAAATTGGCTGTAGCCGGAATTTCTCACCTAGATTTGAAACCGCAGGTGGAAGGTCTTGAGAAGGTTAGTTTTCTTGCGACGGGCGCTCAATTGACGATTCATGCCAGCGATTGACGTTTCGTGCCAAAGTTGCTTTTTTTCCTCATGTCGCAGATGAGGGTACGTTGTGGGCCGTGCAGTACCATCCACGCATTTCTCGACGAGAGACCTGCCTGTCATCGATGGCTTTGACGCCTGGCGCGACAAGATTTCGGTCATCTTCGACGTTGATCGTATTGGTGGCGGGCCGCGGCCTACCTCGTTTCAGGCCAGCGTTGACGCGTACCAGATCGGCAATCTTGTCATCACGGTCTCTACGCAAGGTCAGCAAGCCTACTCGCTTTTGCCAAAGCGAGCTCGCTCGGGCAGCATGGACCTCATTCAAGTCGGCCTCTATCGGTCGGGCGGCTATCGCGGCAACGCCGGTGGCATTTCGATCGAGGGGAATTCCGGCGACATACAAGTGCTTGATCTGGGGCGACCGATGCGCTCGGTCGAGCCGGACTCGGACATGGTTTGCGTATTCCTGCCACGAGAAATCCTGCAGGAACGGATAGGCGACCTCGACGGCCTGCACGGGATGGATTTGCGCTCCGGCACCGGACGCCTGCTTGCGGACTATCTTGGCCTGCTTGCACAACGGCTCCCGCAGATGTCTGCAGACGACGGTGAACCAGCAGCGAACGCGACAGTTGAAATGATTGCGGCTTGCTTGCGCCCCACTATCGCCAAGTTGCGAGAAGCGCAATCATCCGTTCAGGACGTCATTCTGCTACGTGCAAAAAGGGTCATCGAAGAAAAGCTTCTATCTGCGCGACTGACCCCGGAGCTTCTGTGCGGAATGCTTGGCATGTCGCGGCGATCGCTCTATCGCCTTTTCGAGCCGCTGGGTGGCGTGCACCACTACATTGTCCGACGCCGTCTCAGTCACATCAGAAGAGAATTGAGCGACCAAGGCAATCATGAGCGCATAGCGGATTTGGCCGCGCGCTTCGGCTTCACATGCCAAGAGACGTTCTGGCGGGCATTCAAGCGGGAGTACGGTGTTCCGCCTGGAGAGGTCCGATCGTCCCTTTTTCCCGATCGTAAGCACCGGGTGGCTGACCCCGACGCCGGCTTTGATCAGTGGCTTAAACAGCTAAGGATATGAAGCGAGCAAAGGCTGCACCAAGGCAGAGGCGAACTATGCCTTCCAAGCGGACGTGCCTTCGGACGGTATCAGCTTCTGGCTCTTCGCCGGCCCCTGGGGCAGACTGATCGACGTCCGTTCTTGACGATACGGTAATTCAGCTTCCGATCGTCGAGTGCGGGTCGTGTTCCCCCCACCGCGATCGCCGCGTCCATCACAAGACGTCATCAATGCCCGAGCCGCGCCTCCGTGCCGGCCAGCAGCCGCTGGATGTTGGCACGATGGCGCACGAGAATTGCGGTGCGGACATGTGGCGCGCGGCCCTGGCGAAGCAAGGCGTGAACATTATTCGCACTGCCAATCTTTTTTGGTGACGGGATGAACTGGCAAACGAGTCGCGCGACATCGATCGGCGCGAACCATTGGCTGCGATTGCGCATCATTCGCCGCACCCCAGCCTTGCCGATAACGAGGGCGTGGACTCACAGAGGTCCGCTTCTGACGGCGGCGCAGTAGTTGCCGTGCTCGATCGTCGTCGACTGCTTTTGACCTAGAACGGAAATCAGAGCTCGATCGCTGGTGAAAATCACCGAACGCAGCAGCACGCGCCGTGCCGGGTTGCTGGCGGCCGCGCGTTGCGGTCGGGCAACACTTTCTGGAAAAAGCGTGGCGCCAACCGCTTCCCCCATTGCGCGTTTTCATTTTGATCCGAATGATCGATGCCGTCGCGTGCTGGGCGGTGCAACAGGGCTCGGATCGAGCCTTTGGAGGCTACGGGGTGATGAACCCGCGGCGAATTGCGACTCCGGAGTTGTGCGGGACGGTCATTCTCGCAGGTTGGCTCCTTGCCTGGCTTGCCGGCTCTGCCGGCATCGGGAACAGCGGCGCGGTGTCCATCAAGGACCTCGCACCATCTCTCGCCGCCAACGCCGAACTGGCTGATACGCGACAGGCCACGGCAGTCGACAACGTCACCAAAGTGAATGCTGAAGCAGCGATGGCTGCAGAGCCCGTAGCGGGGCCGGCGTCCGACACGACGGCCCCGCCGCAGGCAGGCGTCATGGGTAACGCTGTCGCCAACGCCGATGCGGCGATAGCGGTTGAATCGGCGCCGGCGACACCCCCTGATGCGACAGCGACCTCGAACGAGCCGAAGTCAATCGTCGTGGCTGCGTTGCCCGATCCGTCGCAGACGCTGCCGGCCGAAACATCGCCGGTGCAAGCGGCGACGGCGAGCCCGCCTCCAGTGTCGAGCGACACCGAGGAGGCCGCGAGACCCCTGGATATTTTCGAGGAGTGCCTCGTCGTCGATGTCTGCATCGACCGGTACCTGTGGGCGCTCTACCAGCGGACGCCGAAGGAAGACACGATCAGCGTACAAGAGCAGCGGAAAGTGACCGTCAAGAAGAAGCGCAAGACGGTGACTGTCACCAGGACGTTCACCCGGCGCGTCAATAACGATTTCACGTGGAAGGATCCGAAGGCGGCGGAACGAATGGGCATGCCGATGATCGACTACGTGATTGGAGGGGTGGATCGGAGCTTCAAACTCAAGCTGTTTCACGCGCTTTACGCGGCGGAGCAGGCCGGGTTGGCGCCCGGCATCACCAGCGCGTTCCGCGATGACTACCGTCAATCGATCGCGAGCGGCCTGAAGGCGGCGTCCGACAAGTCATACCATGGAGGGAGCTTCCGCGGCGGCTATGGCCACGGGCTTGCCGTCGATGTCGTGAGCGTCAAGGGCGCGACGCGGGCGGAGCGTTGGGTCTCCACCGATGCCCTTTGGAAATGGATCGATGCGCGTGGACCGGATTTTGGAATCGGGCGACCGTATCTCGATCGAGATCCACCGCATGTCGCGCCGATAGACGGCAAGGAATACGCCGCTCACCGCGGCGGGACGAAAGCTCAGCACGCGGAAGCGGATCGCAAGAAGCGCGACCGAGGCGCCGTGCGGGTCGTGGCAAAACGATCAAAGACCGCAAAAGCGTCGAAGGGGAGAACGATCTGATCGGGTTCAGCTGCGGCTTCCAACACGACGCGGGCAAGAATGCCTAGCAGTCCCATCATCGTGCAAAAATACGGCGGCGTCTGTCTCGAAACACCGGCAAGAATCCGCGCGGCCGCGAGCCGTGTCGCCGATTTGCATGGCCGTGGTCACCGTGTCGTGGCGATCGTTTCAGCGATGGGCAAGACCACCGATGAACTCGTCAGGATGGCCTATCAGGTCAGCCCGCATCCCAATCGCCGCGAACTCGATATGCTATTGACCACCGGCGAGCGCATCAGCATGTCCTTGATGAGCATGGCGCTGTCTGATCTCGGCGTGCCGGCGATCAGCTTTACCGGCAGCCAGGCCGGTGTCATGACCGACGGGTCCCATTCCTCCGCACGCATTCTGGACGTGCGGCCCATTCGCGTGCGCGAAGAACTCGATCGTGGACGCATCGTGGTTTTGGCGGGCTTTCAGGGCGTGAACCCGCTGACCAAGGAAATCACGACGCTTGGCCGGGGTGGCAGCGATACCACCGCGGTCGCCATGGCTGCGGCGCTCAAGGCGGAGTGCTGCGAGATTATCAAGGAGGTCGACGGAGTCTGCTCGGCTGACCCGCGCATCGTCGCGGACGCAAAACCCTTGCGTCAGCTGGATTTCGCATCCCTATCCGAAATGTGCTTCTGGGGCGCCAAAGTCCTGCACTTTCGCAGCGTGGAGCTGGCCCACAGCCAAAACGTGCCTTTGGTCCTGAGAAAGTGGGGCGGCGCTCGACACAGCACGCAAGTGATGAAGGAGGTCGCAGACATGGAGAACGGAAAAGTCCTGGCCGTCAACTCGATGGCTCGCATTGAGCATGTGGAGATCGATTCGGCGGACCTCAATCAAGGCTTTGAGAAGTTCGCGCAGCATCTCCAGCAAAATGGCTTGCCTTGGCCGCAACTCCTCGCCTCGGCTTTCACCGCCGAAAAAACCCGCATCATGATGACTTGCGATTCTGAGGCACTCGACGCGTTGCTGCGCACACTGGAACAGAGCAAAGACCTGCGCAAACAGCGCGAGACGCTGAGTTCGGTGAGCCTCACTTGCTTCGGCGGCATTTCCTCGGACCTGCCATACAAGGCGGTTCAGATTCTGCAACGTCACGGAATCATCGCCGACAAGTATGTTTTGTCATCGCATTCGGTAAGCTTCTTTGTTCCGGTGGAGAGCCGTGAAGCCGCGGTCATGGCTTTGCACTCGCTGATCTAGGCCGTGAACCCATAAACGCGCCGCGCTGACGCGTTGTCAGTGTCCGCTGTGCCCCGATAGCCCACGCATCGTTGCACAGCAGTTTGGCGAACAACGCTGCAAAGTCCCTAGTCCGAGCCAATTCCAACATAGCTCGCGCAACAATCTTGCACCCTGATGAGATCAGTAACACACTTCGGTGCCCGGCAGTCGCGGGATGTCGCGACCACTATGCGTTTCATTCTCTGATCGTACCATCATAAAAAAGCGAGAATTGACACCATGCCAGACAATTCCGAAAAAGGTCTCGATCGCCGCAACTTCTTGATTGCATCTATCGCCACCGCTGGAGCCTCGGCCGCCTTCGCTGTCAACGCTAACGCTGCTGGCGAAGCGTCGGCTGCGTCGGCGGGGACCGTCTATACCGGCGATGTGATCCAGGGGAAGAAGGTCATCAGCGCGCTGGACGTCAACGACCTTGAGCCCGGGCAGAAGCATCTCTTCTATTTTCAGGGCGTGCAGATGCCTACGGGCAAACACTGGAATGTGTCGGTAGTGGTCGCGAAGGGGGTAAGGCCAGGCAAGCGCGTCCTTCTGATCAGTGGTGTGCACGGCGACGAGATGAGCTCGATCCATACGGTCATGACCGTGATGAACCAGCTCGACCCCAAAAGTATGTCGGGCACGGTGATGGCGGTCACCGATGTGTCTCGCCCCGCCTTGGAAAGCATGCAGCGGCGATGGCCCAACGTGGGGTTGGGTGCCGACCTCATAGACATGAACCGAGTATGGCCGGGAGACGAAAACGGCCCCACCCCGACCAGCCGACATGCGGGGTTGCTGTTCAATCGTCTGCTGCGGCCGAACGCCGACTTCGCCATCGATTTCCACACCGGGGCAACCGGCTTTAGTGCCAGTGCCTTCAATATCGGCGATATGAATATTCCGGAGGTCAAGGCGATGCTGGAACTCTTTCCCGTTACCCAGATCTTCAATAATCCGGTGTATCCGGTTGTTCTCCATAACGCTCTGATTGACGTGGGCATTCCTGCGTTCTGCTCTGAGATTGGCCCCGCTCGGGTACTCACTCCTGATATGATCGATCTGTTCGTTGAGGGTACGATGAACGTACTCAAACACCACGGTATCGTATCCGGCCCGATGGGCAAAACCGGCAAGGACGTGACTGTTTTCATTGGCAACAGTGGCTTCCCGATTGTTGCGACCGAAGCCGGCTTCGTCGAACCTCTGGTTAAGCTTCACGACAGGGTCAACCCTGGGCAGAAGGTCGCTGTACAGCGCAACAGCTTTGGCGAGATTGTTGCCGAATATATGAGCAGCGTCACGGGGGAGGTCTTTGCACTGCGTACTGACGTGACATCTGAGCCGGGCAATCCTCTGCTGTTTATTCTTTTCGAGAAGCCGACGCGGGAGGGCATGGAGTCTTATCCCGAGTAGTTCGCCCGAGCACGTTCCGTCGTGCGCGTGCACCAGCACGGAGCATGCATCGCGGACAACGATCGCCAAGATATGGGTCGCTCGCGAGGGGGCCTGACGAGTCCGCGCCCTAGTTGAAATTTGGCAAGGGGACGACGTCGCCCGTCGGCCCTTGGCATCCAGACCGGCTTCGCTATCGCCTGCTTGAGAACGAAGCGGACGCGGTTTTGTGAGTACGTGCCCTATTTCGGATGCCACCAGCGTCCGCCGATCACGACGCCTTCGGATGCGATCTTGCGATCGCCCCTCAGATGTTCGCCGACCACATCGACATAGTCGAACGTCCCCCTGCCGGACCGAGATCAGCGTGGCGTCGCCGACGCTGCCCGGCTTGAGGCTGCCGAGCTCCGGCCGCCGCAATGCCATCGCGGCATTGACGGTGGACGCCGCGATCACGTCCGGCAAAGGCATCCCCATGCAGAGGAATTTCGACATCGTCGTCACCTGGTCGAATGCCGTTCCGTCGATGCAGAGCTGATGGATGTCGGAGAAGATGGTGTCGGGGTAGAAGCAGTTGGCGAGCATCGCGCGCGCCGTCTTCACGCGGCGATGGAGCGCAAGGAGCGCAATGTTCCCGGACGAAGAACTCACGCCGCACAGGAACGTGGCTCGCCGATCAGTCGGGAGTATTTCCACGCCGCTTCGGGCAAAACGCCCGATGACATTGCGAGACCGCCTGCACGCGCGAATGCTAGGAGTCTGTTACGAGGGAATGCTTGCGCGGCAGCAGGCAGCCAAGCGCCGGCGCCTCCTCGACGGTCGTACCACGCCTCCACAACCCGGTGCGCGGATGACTCGCCATCATGACTGCCGATCGTGGAGCCACGCGATGCGCAAGGGCTGGTTCAGGCCGACCATCGGAGTTGCGATCATCAGCCTCGGTCTGCTTGCTGCGGCCGACCTGTTTGCCGAAGGCCGCAAATACGATCCCGGTGCCAGCGATACCGAGATCAGGATAGGACAGACGATGCCCTATAGCGGCCCGGTGTCGGTATTCTCCGTCATCGGCAAGGTGCAGGCCGCCTACTTCCGGATGATCAACGAGCGGGGCGGCATCAACGGCCGCCGGATCAACCTGATCTCCTACGACGATGCCGCAACGCCGGCGAAGACGGTCGAGCAGGTCCGCAAGCTCGTCGAAAGTGACGAAGTCCTGTTCATGTTCCAGTCGGTGGGCAACGCCCCCAACATCGCGATCCAGAAATATCTCAACGACCGCCACGTTCCCCAGCTCTTCGCGGGCGGGCGGTCCATGCGGTTCGAGGATCCCGTCAACTTTCCCTGGACCATGGGATTCGCGCCGAACCTGCAAACCGAGATCCGCGTCTATGCGCGTTTCATTCTCGACAATTACCCGAACGCCAGGATCGGCCTGCTCTATCAGAATGACGAGAGCGGAAAGGAATATCTCGCGGGGCTGAAGGACGCGCTCGGCGCGCGGGCGCCGGCCATGCTGGCGTCCGAAGCCCCCTATGACATGACGGACCCGACCATCGACTCGCAGGTGGTCCGGCTCAAGGCTGCTGATGTCGACGTGCTGATCGACATGGCCGCGCCGAAATTCGCCGCGCAGGCCATCCGCAAGACCGCCGAGCTCGGTTGGAAGCCGCTGCATTTGCTGGGTGTCGGCTCGTCCTCGATCGACGCGGTGCTTGTGCCGGCGGGGATCGAGCACGCTCGCGGGCTGATTTCGGCGAGTTCGTTCAAGGAAGCCAGCGACCCGACCTGGGCCGACGATGCCGGCATGAAACGATGGAGCGCCTTCATGGCCTCCTATTACCCGGAAGGCGACCGGAACAGCCTCTTCACGACCTACGGCTACAGCGCCGCCGAGTTGCTGGTGCGCGTGCTGCACCAATGCGGCGACGATCTCTCGCGCGACAACATCATGCGCCAGGCCGCCAGCCTGAAGGATGTCAGACTCGATCTGCTGTTGCCCGGCCTCGCCATCAATACCAGCCGCGCCGACTATCGCGTGGTGAAGGAGTTCCGGATGATGCGCTTCACCGGTGAGCGATGGCAGCCTTTCGGGCCGGTCGTCGCCGACTAAAGCATGATCCGGAAAAGTGCGAAGCGGTTTTCCGAAAAGATCATGCTCAAACAAAGAGCTAAGGCGCGATGACGATTCAACCTAATCTCATCGCGCTTTAGCACGCCGTTCCGATGGAATCGGAACGGGATTCCATATCCATGGTTCAAACACGTTTTCTTCACGCACACCGGTACCGACTTCGCTCAGGAGCGCTCAAGGTCGGATCATCGGATTGATCGATCAGCCTTCCCTGAGGAAATCCGAACCTTTTATCAATGCCCGAGCCGCGCCTCCGTGCCGGCCAGCAGCCGCTGAATGTTGGCACGATGGCGCACGATCACGTAGATGCCGCCTGCGATCACCAGCAAGCGATAGGGCAACGGTTGCTCCAGGCCGCAGACGAGGACGATCGCCGTCAATGCCGCCACCATCGAGCCGAGGGAGACAATCCGAAAGACAGCCACCACAGCGCCAAAGGCCGCCGCAGCGCCGAGGCCTACCGGCCAGGACATCGCCAGCAACACGCCGAGCCCGGTCGCAGCGGATTTGCCGCCGGTGAAATTCAGCCAGATCGAACGGCCGTGCCCCAGCAACACAGCAAGCCCGGCCAGGCAGACAGCCCAGGACACGCACGTTTGCGGATCAAGCGCTGCCGGCGGCGTGACGGATGGCAAGGTGTACAACCAGAGATAAAACCAGCGGGCGAACAGGATTGCCGCTACGCCTTTCAGCACGTCGACAAGGAGCACCGCCAATGCGGGCCACTTCCCCAGGGTTCGCAATACGTTCGTTGCCCCGGTGGATTTGGAGCCATGCTGGCGGATATCGATGCCCCTCAGCAGCTTCCCCGCCAGATACCCCGTCGGCGTCGAACCGAGCAGATAGGCGATCGCCAATCCAGCCACACCCGCGATCCAGAAGATCATGTCAGTCACCTGCCCTCGGCGGCGCGTCCATCAATTCTAACGCGGATGCCACCAGCGTCCGCCGATCACGACGCCTTCGGATGCGATCTTGCGATCGCCCGTCAAATGCTCGCCGACCACGTCGACATAGTCGAACTGCCCTTCCCTGACCGAGAGCAGCGTGGCGTCGCCGACGCTGCCGGGCTTGAGGCTGCCGAGCTCCGGCCGCCGCAACGCCATCGCGGCATTGACGGTGGACGCAGCGATCACGTCCGGCAACGGCATCCCCATACAGAGGAATTTCGACATCGTCGTCACCTGGTCGAATGCCGGTCCGTCGATGCAGAGCTGATGGATGTCGGAGGAGATGGTGTCGGGATAGAAGCCGTTGGCGAGCATCGCGCGCGCCGTCTTGAAGGCGAACGAGCCCTTGCCATGGCCGATGTCGAACAGCACGCCGCGCTCGCGCGCCTCCAGCACGACCTTCTTCACCGTGCCCTGCGCGGTCGCGGGCGTGTTGGGGAACGGACGGAACGCGTGGGTCAGCACGTCGCCCGGACGCAGGCGCGCGAGCACCTCCTCATAGCTCGGCGGCGGATGGTCGATATGCGCCATCAGGGGCATGCCGACCTCCTCGGCAACCTCGAGCGCGATCTCGAGCGGCACCAGCCCCGAGGTGCCCGAGGCGAACAGGCCGACCCGCACCTTGATGCCGACGATCAGGTCGCGGTTCTCGTCGGCGACGCGCGCCGCGTCGATCGGATTCATCAGCCGCAGCTCCTCGCTTTCGCCGACCATCACGCGATCCGAGAAGCCGAAGATGCCGGCGTGCGAGACGTGCAGATAGGCGAGGATACGGACCTGGCTCGGCTCGATCACATGCTTGCGGAAGCCGGCAAAGTTGCCAGGGCCGGCGCTGCCGGTGTCGACCGAGGTGGTGACGCCGGAGTTGCGGCAAAACTCCTCCGCGTCGATGCCGAGCGAGGTGCCGCCCCAATAGACATGAGTGTGCAGGTCGATGATGCCCGGTGAGACGATCAGCCCCGAGACGTCGCGGACCTCGGTGGCTGGATCGGCTTGCAACTCGCGGCCGAGCGCAGCGACCTTGCCCGCGGCAAAGCCGATATCGGTCACGGCATCGAGTTTCTGCGACGGGTCGATCACCCGTCCGCCGCGCAGGATCAAATCGAAAGGCATCGTGTTCTCCGGATTCGGTCCGGCACGATGGTCGACTTCGCCGGCGCCTGCAAGCCGCTCAACCGAGCGGGCCTGCTAAGAAACCGGCGCGGTCGCTGTCGCGCGATCCGCGCCCTTGTCAGCGACCATGTCCGATCCCTTGTCCGCTCCGCTGGCCGACGCGACGATGGCCGCAATGGCGGGATTATGCGCCGCCTCCGAGGCAGCAATGATCTCGCGAGCCCAGCGGTACGAAGATTCGAAGATTTCCTGATGGCGGTCGAAATCGGTGACGTCGATGCCGTCGGGCGTCGGCGGACGCATCACCATGTCGAGCGGCGTGGTCGGCAGCGTATCATAGCGCTGATGCGCGACGAGGCTTCGCCACAGCACGTTGACGGCGCTCGGCGCGGCCGGAAGCAATTTCTTGCGGAACGGCGTCAGCAGCGATGCAAGCAGCTCAAGCCGCCCCGGCAGCGCGGCGTAGTCGACGTCGAACATCTCGGTTGCCGGGTCGCCGAAATGGACCACCAGATTCGGTCCGCTCTTCATCTGGTGCATCTGCGCCAGCGGAACGTTGTCGACGAGGCATCCGTCGACCAGCATCGAGCCGTCCCTCGTATAGAACGGCGGCAGCAGACCGGGGATGGCGCTCGACGCCCGCACCGCCTGCCACAGCAGACCGGTTCGGATCAATTCGAGACTGTGCGTCGACAGATTGGTCGCGACCGCCGCGAACGGCCGCCAGCAGTCCTCGATCCGGCAATTGTGGCCGTACTGATCGGCGAGCGCGGCATCGAACGCCTTGTGGTCCAGCAAGGCGTAGCGCGGCCAGGTCGGACGGCGGAAGCTGCGGCTGGAGACGAATATCTCATGCGTGCCGCGCTCGAGATGCTCGGCGTCGTAGTTCTTGGCAAAGCCCGCTGCCATCGCCGAGCCGACGCTGGTGCCGACAAAGATGTCGAACATCGCGCCGCGCTCACGAAACGCCTTGTAGACGCCGACATGCGCGGTGCCGAGGCTGCCGCCGCCGCCGGCGACAAATCCGACGGCGCGACCGCACAGGAAGCGAACCAGGCTGTCGATGTCGAGCTGGTCCTCGAGCGCGACGTGATGATGCATGAAGCAGGGCAGCCGCGCCAGCCACGACGCGGTGCCGCTGACCTCGTGGCGCCTGACGTCATGAACCCGGACGAGGCGCCGCGTCGACGCCGGATGCACGGCGCAGGCGAAGCGTTCGATCTCCGTCAGATCGGGCGTGGGCGCATGGCCACGGCAGGCGAACACGACCAGATCGGCCTGGCGGATGGTTTTCCGCGCCCACTCCGATGCGTCAGGACCACCGAAATAGGCCACCAGCGGCGCGTCGTACTCGATCCTGTTGAGCCAGTCGGCGACCTCGGATGCGTCCAGCGCGCGGCCGGGAAACATCGCCTGAACCCGCGCGAGGTCGACGATCTCGGCACCCGCAGCGGCAAGGCCTTCGCGCAACCTGTGCTCAAAGGCGGCAGGCACCGGTTCCCGTCCGCCTGGGATCAGCGCGACGGTGCGCGCCTTCGGCGACGCCCGGAGCGGCAACAGGCGCGCGGTCTCGGTGGCAAACCGCCGTGCAAGCGCAGCCAGCAGCGCCTCGACGATCTCGGGCGTTTCCCGCGCCAGCGTCGTATAGGCGGCGCGCGTCAACACCAGCACGCTGGTATCGCGGATCGCAATCACATTGGCCGTGCGCGGGATATTGGCAAAGAACCCGATCTCGCCGACCAGTTCGCCGGCGCGAAGCTCCGCGATCGGTTCGGGATGACTGGTCCGGTACACCGCGAGCGCGCCATGCAGCACCAGGAACAGCGCGTCGGAGGCGCCGCCCTGCTCGACCAGCAGTTCGCCGCGCACGAGGTCGCGCCGGGTCATTGCGCCAAAGGCGATCAGCCGCTGCTCCGCGCTGAGGGTTCTGAACAGCGCGAAGTCCTCGGACACGTTTCCCCACGCAAACGTCGCGCTCGGCGGCACACGGTTCGAATGCATGATCCGATGTTAGCGCCGGGCCGTCGTCCCGGCGAGCGATATCAGGGCCCAATCGGCCGCACCCTGGAGCCTTTTTCCGTTCCGATGGAATCGGAACGGGGCTCTGGATTCTTGTTTTGACGCGTTTTCTTCACGCGAACCGGCATCCACTTCGGCTCGAAAACGCTCTAGCCACAAATCCTTGGGAGCACTGCAGCAGGATTTGCAGCATCCGCGATCTGCTTCACCCGACCAATTCCGGCCACGGCACGATGGTCGACTTCACCGTCTTCATCGCCATTGCGTCGGCAACCGCGCGGGCGACGCCGTCTTCGGTGAACGGATAGATCGTCTGCATGTCGAGCCAGGGATATTTGTTGCGCGTGCGGTAGAGCATGTCGACGCCGAGCGGCAGGTCGTTGCCGGTAAAGCCCCAGGAGCCGAGCACGTTGAGATCCTTGGTGCAGATGCGGTGCCACGAGGTGTTGATCGAGCCGGCATCGGTGAACTGCCCCATCTCGACATAGGTGCCGCCGTCGCGCAGCATCTCGATGCCCTCGGGGCCGGCGGTCGGATGGCCCGAGCAGTCCATGACGAGGTCGGCGCCGAAACCGCCGACGATGTCACGCACCGCCTTGATGCGCTGCTCCGGCGTCTTGAGCTGCTCGATATCGACCGTCGCCTCGGCGCCGAACTTGCGCGCCAGCGCAAGGCGCGGTGTCTCCGGCGCGCCGACGCAGATCACGCGCCCCGCGCCCATTTCCTGCGCGGCGGCGACCGCGAGGATACCGATCGGCCCCGAGCCCTGGATCACCACCGTGTCGCCCCAGCTGAAGCCGCCGGCGCGGGTGGCGCGGTTGAAGGCGCGGATGCAGGAGGTCAGAGGCTCGGAGAGCGCGCCGAGCCGCAGCGACATGTCGTCAGGCAATTTGTAGATCTTGGTGCCGGGCAGCATGTCGAGATCGACATAGACATATTCGGCCCAACCTCCCCACATGTGCGGCGCCTTGTCGAAACCGAGATAGCGGCCGTAATAGACCGGCGTCAGACACTTGTTGGCGCTCTCGGGATAATGGATGCAGTAGTAGCAGCGGCCGCACGGCATCAAGGGCGGGATCATCACCTTCGATCCTACCTGCAGCGGCTTGCTCATGAAATCCTCGGTGAACTCCGCGCCGCATTCGACGATCACGCCACCGAGCTCGTGGCCGAGCGTGAACGGCCACGGCAACGGCTTCGGCCAATGCCCCTTCAGGATGTGCAGATCGGTTCCGCAAACGCCACAGGCACCCACCTTGATCAAGGCCGCCTTTTTGCCGATTTCCGGCCATGGCACTGTCCGGATTACCGGCTTGGCTCCAGGTCCATCATGCGTGCAGACGCGGATCTGCTCCATCGGTTCGCTCTCCCTGTCCTTGTCGTTGGGCCGGGTTCGGCCGAGCCGACTTTAGGTCAGGACGATTGGGATGTCATGAAGGCCTGTCATGAAGGTCTTCATGACAGACCTTGGCGGAACGAGGCGCTTCGAGTCCTGGCGGAGTATTTTCCGCAAGGAGGCATCGATTGTGAAGGCAGCCGAAGGCGAATTGGCTGGTAGCATTGCGGGGAACGACACCATGAATCCTGGTATCGAAGGCATCGTCGGCATGTACGTCAAGTTGGGCGAACTGGACACGCTGCAACGAATGAAGGAGCATCGACAGGGCTTGCTCGACCAATGCGTCGATACGGCGAATTTCAGCTTCGATGTGACGAGATCGATCTACAGGAGCGACCTCGAGGTGATCGAGGCGGGCATCGAGAGCCTGTATGGCGAGATCACCGGTCATGTCGACGTCGTCAACGAGAAAAGGATTGCCGGCTGGGCCCTGTACAACCAACACCCCGACAAAAGGGTCGCGATCGATATCTACTTCAACGGCAACCTCGTTGGCGAAGTCGTCGCCGATGAGTTCCGCAACGATCTTCTCAAGCTCAACAAGGGCGATGGACACCATGCCTTCGTCTTCGTGCCGCCGAGCGGGTCCTATCAGCCGCCGCTCCAGATTGAGGTCCGCGCCGCGAAGCGAAAGGTGCTGAAAACCGTGGCTGTTGAACCACCAGCGGCGGCTGTCGAACCGGAAATGGACGCCGAGGCCAAATAACCTCACCGCATCGCTTCCGCGCGCCCCGGATCCGCCGGGCGCCGCCACCGTGGAGCTGGCCGGTCTGGGGCATCTGATCGGTCATTACTCGCATCGCAAGGGCGGACAGACCTGGATCATCGAAGGCGTCGCGGCCCAGGGCTACAATGTCGGCATCGCGGGCCTGATCAGCACGGGCGAAAGCTTGCACAACAATCACCACGCCTATCCTGGCTCCGCGAAGCTCGGGCTGCTGCCGGGTCAGATCGACCTCGGCTGGTGGTTGATCAAAGCATTCGAAGCCGCAGGGCTCGCGAGCAACATCAAGACGCCGGATAATCTTGCGCCACGCCCGGGCTCGCGCCGCGTCGACGAACCGGGCAACGCCGGCGCGGTCGCGCCGCGACATCGCGGCAGCGCATTGTTCCAGTAATGCGCAGCCGCGCATCTTCCGTTGCGGATCGAACGCCACGCAGCTATATACGCCGCGTCGGAAAAGGCAGACTTGGTTTGGTAAGCCCAAGTCCTTTCGAAAACGAAGGTCCTTTCGGATCGAAGTCCTTTCGAACGAAAGCTCTGGTCTCGCGCCACGTGCATGAGATCCCCACGACGAACACCGGACGCCACCATCCAGGCGCCCAATGTTCGTCCGTGTGGTTCTCAACCCGACGAACCGCTCCGGTCGAACAACGACATAGGAGCAGCAGTTCATGCACACCAGCCGCCCCCTTCCCCATGATGTCGTGATTGCCGGCGCCGGCCCCGTCGCCTTGATGCTCGCCTGCGAGCTGCGGCTCGCAGGGTGCTCGGTGCTGGTGCTGGAGCAGGCCGCCGATCCGCATTCGCCGCTGAAGCGGCTGCCCTTCGGGATGCGCGGCCTTTCGGCGCCAAGCATCGAGGCGTTCTATCGTCGCGGGATGCTGGATGACATCGCGGCACGACAGCACACGAGAGATGGCTCGGGCAGCAGCGCATCGAATGGCACGCATTGGATGCAAAAGCCGCGCCGCCCGGCCGGGCATTTTGCCGGCATCCAGTTTTATCACGATGATGTCGACACGTCGAAGTGGCCGTTTCGCCTGCCGAGCCCCGCCGGCACCAGCATGGCGGTCGAGATGGAGGCGCTCGAATCCGCTCTCGCCGCGCGCGCAACCGCGCTGGGGGTTGAGATCAGGCGCGGCCTGAGTGTCGATGCGTTCGATCAGTCGGACGACGGCGTCACCGTTCGCGCCGGGGACGCGACTTTCCACGGACGCTGGCTGGTCGGCTGCGACGGCGGCCGCAGCATGGTGCGCAAGGCCGGCGGCTTTGAATTCGTCGGCACCGATCCCGAGTTCACCGGCTATTCGGTCGAGGTCGAGATCGTCGATCCGGACGAGCTCAGCGCGGGCCGTCACTACACGCCGACGGGCATGTATACCTACGCGCGGCCCGGTACGATCGCGATGGTGGAGTTCGACGGCGGCGCCTTCCACCGAACCCGGCCGATCACGCGCGAGCATGTGCAGGCGGTGCTGCGCCGCGTCTCCGGCACGGACATCACGTTGACGGCGCTCCGGCTTGCCACCACCTGGACGGATCGCGCCGGTCAGGCGACGGATTACCGCAAGGGGCGCGTGCTGCTCGCGGGCGATGCCGCACATATTCATTCTCCGCTCGGCGGCCAGGGGCTCAATCTCGGGCTGGGCGATGCGATGAACCTCGGCTGGAAGCTCGCGGCCACGATCCGCGGCGACGCACCAGCGGATCTGCTCGACAGCTATTCGCGTGAGCGGCATCCGGCGGGCGCGCAGGTGCTGGACTGGTCGCGCGCCCAGGTCGCGCTGATGCGGCCAAGCCGAAGTTCGCGCGCGCTCGAAGCCATCATCTGCGACCTGATCGCGACATCAGACGGTGCGAGCTACTTTGCCGAGCGCGTGTGGGGCGTTTCGCTGCGCTACGATCTTGGCGGCAACCATCCGCTGGCGGGACGCAGCGCCCCCGACTTCGAGCTCGCCTGCGGCTCGAAGCTCGGCGAACTGCTCAGGAACGGGCGCGGCCTGCTGCTGGACTTCGATCCGCACTCTCCTCTGCAAGCGCTTGCCGATCGCTGGCGTGGCCGGATCGGCTATGTCGCAAGCGACGCGCGGGATCGGCTGGGCCTCAATGCCGTGCTTGTACGCCCCGACGGCTTCGTGGCATGGGCCGCTGACACTGCCCCTCACCTCGATGAAGTCGCTCAGGTCATGTCGCGGTGGTTCGGCGAACCTGATGCGCGGCCCTGACCCCTTCGGGGCCATGCGGGATCCACTCACGCTTCTCTTGCACCGTGTGCGGGTTCCCCGCCTCAACCGTAACGCCCCGTTAACCCTATCAGCCTTAGGGTCGTCGGGGCTCCGAATGGACGGTGGCCGGGTTTGTCGTGATGTCGTTTGCACAGAAGAAAACTACCGTCGTCCCCGTAGCCGAGGAGCGGCGGCGCTTCCAGCGCGTCAAGGTGCACCTGCTCGGCCGCTACATGCTGCCCGACCGGCGCGAGTTTCCCTGCCAGATTATCAACATGTCGCCGGGCGGCCTCGCTTTGCTGGCGCCGGGCATCGGCAATGTCGGCGACCGCGTGATCGCCTATCTCGACCATATCGGCCGGGTCGAGGGGCGCATCACCCGCATCATCGACAACGGCTTTGCGATGACGATCGGCGCCACCGCGCGCAAGCGCGACAAGCTCGCCGCGCAGCTGACCTGGCTCGCCAACCGCGACATCCTCAATCTGCCCGAGGATCGCCGCCACGACCGTATCGTGCCGCGCAACCCGATCGCCCTGCTGACCCAGGAAGACGGCACGCGGATGACCTGCCGCATCATCGACCTTTCCTTGTCCGGTGCTGCGATTGCCGCCGAGAACCGCCCGCCGCTGAAATCGCTCGTGATGCTCGGGCGGGTACAGGCCCGCGTGGTGCGAAATCTCGAGGAAGGCTTCGCGCTCGAGTTCGTTCACGAGCAATCGGCGGAAACGCTCGAAGAGAGCGTTACCGCGAGGTAAAGCGAAAAAGCGCTCAAGACCCCTGTTTTGGCCCGCGAAGGCGGCCACCGGTGCACCGGTGGCCGCCTTCGGCGCGTTTGGCCCGGTGAAAATCGGCGGTTAACGGCCGCAGCGTTTGACGCAACAAACCGCGCTGGCGCAGCGCTCGCCGCGTTAATGCATAAAATTTGAATCAATTGCAGTTGTTTCAAATTTTACGCGAATTAGATTCAAGTACAGTTCGAATTCGCCGCAAGTTTTACCAGTATTCGCGTCAAATCTACTTTGCGTACTTAGCGGCGGCGCAAAAGCTTTGTGCGAAACGTGGTCCCAACAAGAAGAACGGGGGCCACGATGTTTGGGTTCAGGGGACAGGGGAAAGGTTTGGCGGTTGCCGCCATTCTGTTTGCGACGTGCGTGTCGGCCAAGGCCGGCGACGTGGTCTACGCCAGCCTGGGTGACGTTGCGCGTTCGCCGATCGGCTGGGTCGAATTCTGTGCCGACAATCCGGGCGAATGCCGCGGCGGCGCGACGCAACCACGCGACATCGTGTTGTCGCAGACCGCTTGGCGGGACCTCGTACGGGTCAACAAGTGGGTCAATGAATCCATCAAGCCGATGACCGACATGGATCATTGGGGCGTGATCGAGAAATGGTCGTTGCCATCAGACGGTTACGGCGACTGCGAGGACTACGTGCTTCTGAAGCGCAAGATGCTGATGGACGCCGGCTGGCCCCGCGAGGCGCTGTTGATCACGGTGGTCCGCGATAAGAAGGGCGAAGGCCACGCGGTGCTGACGGTCAAGACCGACAAGGGCGAGTTCGTGCTCGATAACCAGAACGAGAGCATCGTCGCCTGGACCGACACTGGCTACCGCTTCGTCAAGCGGCAGTCGCAGGGCGATCCCAATGTGTGGGTCTCGCTCGGTGACAACCGCCCGGCAGTTGCAACGGCAAGCTCGCGCTGAGCAGAACAGGAAATTTGGAGTTCGCGACCCGGTCACATCCCCACCCCTCCCCGTCCCAGACCGGTTCGCGCGCGGCCAGCCTTCCCCCAAAGGCTGGCCGCACCCTTTTTGAGCGGCGTCGATCGACGCCTAGAAGAACCGCTCGAGAAACGCCGCGGTCTCGTCTGAGATGCCGGCGATCTTGTTTGTGGCCTGGCGATAGAATTTGAAATTCAGCTCAGTCTCGGGCCGGCCATCGCCCCAATCCTTGAAGCGCTTGTGTTGGTCGCGCCCGAACAGCCGCGCCGCGGATGCGGTGCGTCTGACCGTGATGCTGACGCGCGGCGTCTGCCTGATGACGCCGATCTTGCGCGGTGTCGCGTCGGCCGACGCGACGATCGCGCGGGCGATCAGGCCGCTGCCGCCCTCGTTCTCGCTCGCGAACACGAACACGACATCGTCGGCCGCGATGTGCTTGCCGCCATACATGGTCTTCTGCGCAGTGAAGGTGAACACCTTCGCCCGCGGATTTCGGATCTCGGTCTTGATTGCAAACGCCATCGCATCCCTTCGCCGGCTCGCTCTGCCATCCGCGTCGGCGGTTTGACATCCTAGCATCGACCATATTGAATTGAATTCAATTCAACAAATGGGCCCATGATGGACGCGAGCCTGGGGACACGGGAACGATTGCTCTCGGCAGCGCAGGCCGAGCTCATCGAGGGCCACGGGCACCTCGAGATGCAGGCCGTCGCAAGGCGGGCGCAGGTCTCGGTCGGGCTCGCCTACCATCACTTCGGATCGAAAGCCGGCCTGATCGCCGCCGTGGTCGAAGGCTTCTATGAACAACTCGATGCGGCGGCGTTCGGCGGTGCCAAGCTGTCCGCCACGGACTGGGCCGACCGGGAGAAGGCGCGGATCGGCGCCTATGTCGCCTTTCACTACGATCACCCGTTTGCGCCCCTCGTGATCGGACCGCTCAGCCGCGCGCCCGAGGTGCTCGATGTCGAGACCGCCTTCACCGGCCGGCAGCTTGCAGCCGGCGCCCGCATGCTCGAGGCGGCCCAGCGCGACGGGATCGTGCCCGGCGGCATCGACCCTCACCTCACCATCGCGCTGATGATCGGCGGCATCCGCCAGGCGCTGATCGGCGCGCTCATGAGCGAAAGACGGCCTGATCCGGCGAGGCTGACCGGCGACATCTGGGCCTTCATGGCCGCCGCGCTGCGCCTGCCTGCCAAACCTCTGTCCGCGCGGCCAAGAGCCACGCGGCGCAGCCGCAGCTAAGCTTCAGCCAGAACCCAAACATCGATGGCTATCCTGTTCAATCCGCACGATTTTCACGCTCCGCAATCGTCCTACAGCAAGCAGGATTTGCTGCGCTCGAGCGAAGGCGGCTATTTCGGCCCGGGCAATGCGCAGTTGCCGGCACCGCCGATGCTGATGATGGACCGCATCACCGAGATCAGCCTGGACGGCGGCACGTTCGGCAAGGGCCACGTCGCCGGCGAACTCGAGATTGCACCGGACCACTGGTTCTTCGCCTGTCACTTTGCCGCCGACCCCGTGATGCCCGGATGCCTCGGCCTCGACGCCATGTGGCAGATCATCGGCTTCTGGCTCGGCTGGTCGGGCTCGCCGGGCAAGGGCCGCGCGCTCGGGGTCGGCGAGGTCAAGTTCAGGGGGCACATCACGCCGGATGTCAGGCTGGTGCGCTATGAGGTCGACATGCGCCAGGCCAGGCGCGGCCGGCTGGTGCTGGGCATCGCCGACGGCCGGGTGCTCGCCGACGGCGCTTGCGTCTATCTGGTAAACGACATGCGGGTCGGCCTGGTCGCACCCAGAGGCTGAATTCGGGGAGCTTGAGTTCGGGTCGGCCAGAGCCGATCGTGCCTCGCGCGGGCCGGGCAGCACGGCCGAAGACTAACATATGATACAAATTTCGCTGCTGCCGCAGTGGTCTACACACCCCCCGGTTTTGCCCGCGCCGGGGTTTGTGCTATTTCGAACCTTTCAATTGACGTCCGGTTGTTGGTCGCATGGTCGAACTTGCCCCCCGGAATTCACAAGCCAGCAGCCTGATTGGCGTGCAGCCGATCGCGATCGGCGCCGTGGCGCTGGTGCTCGTGCTGTTCGGGATCGGCTCGATCGCGCTGTGGCGCGCCTACACCGGCAACGTGCCGGAGACCGACCGCACGGTGGCTGCGCGGCAGTTGCAGGCGCGGACCGCGCAGGTCTCCGAGGCCCTGGTGGAAAAGACCAAGGGCATGGAGGTGACCCAGCAGGAATCCATCGACCAACTCCAGGAGGTGCAGGACCAGCTGCTGACCATGCGCAAGCAGTTCGCCTTGCAGGCGGCCGATGCGAAGAAGCTCTCCGACCAGGTCGCCGCGCTGACCGAACAGGTCGAGGGTTTGCGCCAGTCGCTGGCGAGCGCGCAGGCCAACGAGCCGGCGGCCGAGCCGGCGCCGCGCAAGCGCTCGAAGGCCACCCGTAGCGCCAACCGGAAGCGCCACAGGTCGCGCGGTTGACGCCTCCCGAAAAAGCCCGTGCCCGGCGAGGTGACGAGTCATAAAAATGCGCCAAATCCCCAGCAAGATCATCATCTAATGGGGAACTTTCGGGCTCGAGGGCGGCCGGCGGCGGCCGATCATGAGTGCCCGTTACCGTGAATTAATCCTGACTTTGTGAACTGGTTCACACATCGGCCTTCGAATCCGAGTCATCTTCGAATGACCGGATGGCGTGAGCCGATTTCAATATCCGGGGCTGGCAAGGTCGTTGACGGTATACTACGTCGACGGCCTTGTTTTTTGGGGTCCTTGAATCCCGCTCGGGACCGCCCAGCAGGAAAGCTCCGGCTCGAGATCCCGAAGGCGGCCCTCGCCGCGCGAAAGATGCAGACCAGCTGAAGAAATACGGCGTGCTCGGCTGACGACTCTGGATGCGCAGCACCACCGCGGCCACCGGAATTGCCGCGCTATTCGGTGCGATCGCGTAAGGCGCGACCACCTCGCAGTCGCAGCCGCGCAAGCTTCGGCTCGAGCTCGCGCAGCATGTAGATCAGCGCAACGGCAAGGCTCGCAACAACCACCATGAGCAGCAATGTCAGGTCAGGAATGGTCAGCATCTTTGTTGTCCTCCGGGCCCGGCCTCAATCGCAGCCGGTCCATTTGTCTTCGCGGCGCGCTCACGCACGGACTGCTGCAAGGCGGTGCAAGCTGCATACCAGTGCGGGACCCAGCGCGGCGGCCGGGCATCGAAACGCCGGCCGCGCCGATCATTGCAAGACCATCAGCATGGCGACCGAATGGACCGGCCATGCGTGAGCGAATGGCTCAATTGCAAACCTGCACCGGCCGAACGCGCCAGCCATACGGTGTCATCACGCCGCGGCGCACGACGTAACAGCCTCCGTAACCGTAGCCGTAGCCATCGTCGTAGCCGTAGCCCGCGTAGTACGGATTGCCGTAGTAGCCGTCATAGTAATCGTAGGCGCCATAGCCCAGCCCGAAGCCGACCGCTGCCGCCGCGAGCGGATAGCCCCAGCCGCCCCAGCCACGCCGATAGTAGCCACCGTTCCAGCCGCCACCACGCCAGCCTCCGCCGTGCCAGCCGCGGCCGGCCCAACCGCCGCCGCCGATCGCAGCCGACCGGAAGCCACCGCCTCCGCCCATTGCCCGGAATGCAGCGCCGCCGCCGTGGAAGCCGCCAAATCCGCCACCGCCGCGGAAGCCGCCACCACCATGAAAGCCGCCGCCACCGAAGCCACCGCGTGCCGACGCAGCATCGACGGTGAACAGACCGACCGAGGCCGTCGCCAGCAAGGCAATCATCGTTTTACGCAACATCACCCGTTACTCCTTTTTTCAAAGGCTTTGTTTTCAAGCCTCCTCCGCCGCGTCCCGCGCATGCTAACCCAATCTAGGACCGCGGCTTCCACCGCGCGCCTATGTCGCGCTCACATCTGCGCGACCCGCGTTCATCGAAGCGCGGCCGTCAGAAGTTAACAGCCGCGGCAGATACCTTTCGTACGGCGCTCGACCGCCTTGTTCTCGTCGGCGATGGCCTTGTCGACGCTCTCGGTCGTCGTTGCCGATCCGGTGGTAACGCCTCTGCCGGCGTTGGGGCCGCCGGAGGATTGCGCGGTCCCGGCGCTGTTGGTCCCGGCCGGCGGTGAAGTGGCTTGCGGCGATGTCGGGCTGGCTGACGAAGGGCTGCCGGTCCCGGCGCCGCTCCCGGTACCTTGGGCGACGGTAACCGCCGGCGCCAGCACAATCGCGATTGTCGCGAGCGCGGTGGTGACAGATAGTTTGCGCATGGCAATTCTCCTTTGCGGACGTCAACGAGTCCGCAAAACGCCGGTTCCGACAGGCGTTGGAGCAATACAGTTTGGGAGCAATGCAATTTGCGCAAGCTGATCGAGTTTGACGACGACACTTTCGACAAGCTGAAGCAGCTCGGGCGCGACCGGATGGCGACCTTGCAGGAGCTCGCGGACGAGGCTTTCGCCGACCTGCTCAAGAAGCACGGCATTCCGATCGACCTGAAGGATGCGCTGCGCAAGAGCGCAAGACTTCAGGAAGCAACGAGACCGCAGGACGCAGCGAAGCCTCGCACTACGGCAGCGAACGCCGCGCGCAAGCGCGGCCGCAAGCGCTGAGGCCTCAGCCGATTTTCTTCAGTCCCGCTTTGTATTGCGGACCCCTGATCGCGTAGGACTTCGCCGGCCGCGACAACGCCTCGGCCTGCGCAGCGTCAAGCGTACGCACCACGCGGGCCGGTGCACCGATGATCAGGGAATTTTCCGGAAACTCCTTGCCCTCGGTGATGACGGAGCCGGCACCGACCACGCTGCCGCGCCGGATCCGCGCACCGTTCATCACGATCGATCCCATCCCGATCAGCACGCCGTCTTCCAGCGTGCAACCGTGCACGATCGCATTGTGGCCGATGGTGACGTTGTTGCCGATGCTGAGGGGAAAGCCGGGATCGACGTGCAGGGTGGAATTGTCCTGGACGTTGGAGCCCTCGCCGATTTCGATCCACTCATTGTCGCCGCGCAGCACGGCGCCGAACCAGACGCTCGCGGCGGACTTGAGGCGGACCTTGCCGATCACCACGGCATTGTCGGCGATGAAGTAGCTGCCGTCGGCGGGAAGATCGGGCGCCTGCCCGTCGAGTTCGTAGATCGCCATTGAGGTCTCCCTGGAGCGTTTTCGAGCGAAGTGGACACCGGTTCGCGTGAGGAAAACGCGTCGAAACGAAAATCCAGAGCTTCGGTTTCTGATTCAATCAGAACCGAAGCCCTGATCGCAGGAGACCTTGGCACGACGGCCGACATGGTTTCAAGCAAGCGCGACCGTGATCGGCCGCGGATCACGATCGGATCAGGCCAGCACGCCCGCAGCGCGCAGCGTCATCATGAAGAACGTGCCCGACATCAGGCTCCAGAAGCCGGAGATGACGGTTGCCATCATCACGAATTCGAAGCGGCGGCGCTCGATGCGTGCCCCGCGCAGCGTGTTGCGCATGATGATGAACGGTGCGGCGAAGACGAGGAACGGGACCGCGGCGAAGGTCTTCGGCGCCGCGCCCTCCTGCAGCAGACCGAAACCGGCCGGGCGCTCCGCCATCGCCTGGTAACCGTTGGCCAGCGCGCCCGCGAGCGCGAAACCGATCAAGAGCGAGAACAGGGAATTCAAGGTATCGGGCGACATCGGAACTTCCGCTACGCAACAGGCCACCCGCCCTGCTTCGCAGAATTGGCAGCCTGCCGCCACATCATCCTTAAGGAAAGGTTAACCGGACACGTCAGACGTGGCGTTTGCGCATGGCCATTCGGTCCCGGATTCCATTGGAATCGTACGGAAATTCCCCGCCACGTGGCATATTCGGCAGATGATTCGGCCACTCCCGACCTGATCTCAGCCTCGCTCATGACGCTTCTCTCGACCGCCCAGCATCTCGCCCGCGACACCCGCCGCAACCCGCGCGCGCATCTCGTTCCGATCATCGCCTCGGCGGTGATCGCGGCCGGCGCGGTCGCGCTTGTCGCCTATCTGCTGTGGCCGACCTACACGACCATCCCGCCGAGCGATCCGTCGCGGCTGCCGGTGAGCGTCGGCGGCACGCTGTTCAACGTGCCGACGATGGCCGTGCGCATGAAGATCCAGCGCCACTCCGGGCCGCAGGAGCGCGTCGATTTGAGCTTCCTCTATCCGTCGCTGGAAGCGCCTGCCGCGCCGAAGCACTACAGCGCCGATACGGTCGAGGACAAGGTGCAGCCGATCGACAGGATCTTCGTGTCGATCGCGGCGCATCACGATTCACTCGCGCCGGACATGCGGCTGCGCACGATCTATCCGCGCTATCTCGACGAGCGCGCAAACATTGATGACGGCCTGACGGCGCGCGCGTTCCGCGACGGCACGCCCTATGGCGGCGAGGACCTGTTCACCGCGAGCGCGCCGCAGCTGACCGCGCGCTGCACGCGCGATACCTCGACGCCCGGCATGTGCCTGAGTGAGCGGCGCATCGACGGCGCCGATCTGATCTTTCGCTTTCCGCGCAGCTGGCTTGCGCAGTGGCGCGACATCGCCACCGCGATGAACCGTCTCTCCGCGCAGATGCACAGCGCGAAGGGGTAACGCCGTCAACGCGTGCCATTTGGTCGGCGCGCAGCGCCGCCGGATGACAGGCTCCGTGACGCATTCCATGGCGGTACCGGTCGGCGCGTATTGCCTTTGTCGCTTCGCTGGACTAAAACATTCGCAGGGGAATTACGGTCTCCCCTTGAGGCTTCGGTCCAAGAACTGTGCAACGCTCGACTTGTCGAGGTCATGCGCACATGGACAAGAGCAAGCCTCCAACTCTCCCTGATCAATTTGCCAAGGATTCCACATTGCATTACGCGCAATGGGAATCGCGGGACTCGACCAACTTCCCGCCCCGGCGGAGCCTCCCGTTTAAGGGTCCAGGCCCGAATGATTCAGCGCTCGGTCAGTACGCATTTCACAACACGTCCGCATGCCGGAATTCTCGACCTGACGGGAGCCGGGAAATGCCCCATCCCCAACGGCTCATGGCCATCGTCGCAGCTACACTGCTCGTCTTGGGAGTGAACGACATGTCAAGTTACGCAGTCGGTTTTGAGAGTACCCAGATCGGCGTCGCGCCCGACGGCTGGACTGCCACCGTCACGGGATCGGGCGAATCGAGATGGACGGTCGAAAACGATGCGACGGCGCCGTCGAAATCGAAGGTGCTCAAGCAATCTGGCCGAGCGACCTACCCGCTGCTGTTGAAGGACGACACCAGCATCAAGGACGGCTTCGTCGAGGTCAGGTTCAAGGCTCTCGCAGGATCCCAGGACCGCGCCGCCGGTATTGTCTGGCGAGCGAAGGACGCGAACAACTACTACGTGACCCGCGCCAACGCACTTGAGGACAATGTCGTCCTCTACAAGACTGTGAACGGCGTGCGGAGCCCGCTCGACATTGTCGGCCGCAAGGGAGGCTATGGAATCGATATCAAGGTGCCGTCCAATACCTGGCACACGCTGCGGATCGACTTCAAAGCCTCGCGCTTCATTGTATCTTTCAACGGCAAGCAACTGTTCGAGGTCGAGGATTCCACGTTCGGCGATGCGGGCAAAGTGGGGCTGTGGACCAAGGCCGACAGTGTGACACTGTTTGATCAAATCACCTACGGAGAAGCAGATAGGTAAGCCGGCGATCAGCCGGCAACAGCCGGTTAGCAAACTCGGGGATCCGCATCCTCCCCGTCAGATGGAATTGACATCCAAGTGTGCGTCACCTCGCTTTTGGGGGAGTGACCGATGGATGGAGTGGGTCTCGTTCTTTTTGTTCTCGCCTCTCTTGCCGGCGGGTTCGTCAGCGGCCTTTCGGGGTTTGCGATGGGCCTCGTGGTGTCAGGTGTGTGGCTGCACATCATCACACCGATCCAGACAGCGGCGCTGATCGCGGGCTACGGCCTGCTCACGCAGGGGTACGGCATCTTGAAATTGCGTCAGGCGCTGAATTGGCACGCCATCTGGCCGTTGTCGCTTGGCACGACGATTGGCATCCCGACTGGAGTGGTCCTGCTCACCTATCTCAGCCCGGTCCACTTACGATTTGGCGTCGGGACATTGCTGGTGCTTTATGCGATCTACAGCCTGGCACGACCGGCGTTCAGGCCGATGAAGATCGGCATCGCGCCGGACATCGCCATCGGCCTCGTCAACGGGCTGGTCGGCGGACTCACCGGACTTGGCGGCATCATCTCGACCATCTCCTGCCAATGGCGCGGCTGGACGAGGGACGCGCAGCGCGCGGTGTTCCAGCCGGTCCTGTTCGCCGCCTTCGTCGTGATCTCGATTTCGATGGGGGTCACCGGCGCCTTCACGACGGAAACCTTCAAATTGTACGGGCTGGGTCTGCCGTTTCTGCTCGCCGGCCTCTGGAGCGGTTTCAAGCTATACGGAAAGATCGACGACGAGATATTCCGCAAGGTCGTGCTTGCGTTGCTACTGCTCGCGGGCCTGTCGTTGATTGTGCCGGCATTGCTTTCACGCGGCGCCTGAGTCGCGTTCCCTGGTCGCGTTCCCTGGACCCGGCGACCGGTGCGCTTCGCCATCGCGAAGCCCCGGGCTTGTCGGACCGCTGATCCGCGCGGCGGTGCGCGAATGGCCACCGGCGCCAGCGGTCATACGACGGCTTGGCCGGCAGCGAGGCTGTTCGGCCCTATTCAGCCAGATCTTCTTCCAGGATGGCCATCTGGAACTGGAACGAGCGATCATCGTCCTCGTCGTCGACGAACAGCACGCCGATGAACTCCTCGCCAATATAGACCTCGGCCGAGTCGTCCTTCTTGGGCCGCGGCACCACGCGGATCTTGGGATTGCTGAACACGCGCTTCAGATACGCGTCGAGCTTCCTGACTTCCTGAACGTCCACGGCCGTCTCCAATCGGGTCGATGATTTTCGGGGGAGTTTTAGGACGAGACGGCCAAGATCGCCAGAGCCTTTTCAGGCTTTGGCGACGTGATGTTGCGCACACGACTCTTGTTTGGGCGCGTTTTCGCCGCGATCAGAAAGCGAATGGAATCAAAGCCCGATCGCGCTGAGCATCTGGTCCATGGTGCGCGACGGCTCGGCACAGCCGGCCTCGCCGACGATTTTCGCCGGCACGCCCGCGACCGTGACGTTGTGCGGCACCGGCTTGACCACGACCGAGCCGGCCGCGATGCGCGCGCAATGACCGATCTCGATATTGCCGAGGATCTTGGCGCCGGCGCCGATCAGCACGCCGTGGCGGATCTTCGGATGGCGATCCTCGTTCTCCTTGCCGGTACCGCCGAGCGTGACGCCATGCAGGATCGAGACATCGTCCTCGATGACCGCCGTCTCGCCGCAGACGAAACCGGTGGCATGATCGAGGAAGATGCCGCGGCCGATCCTGGCGGCAGGGTTGATGTCGGTCTGGAACACGGCCGAGGAGCGGCTCTGCAGGTAGAATGCAAAATCCTTGCGGCCCTTCTGATGCAGCCAGTGCGCGAGACGGTGGGTCTGCAGCGCGTGAAAGCCCTTGAAGTAGAGCAAGGGATCGATGAAGCGCGAGGTCGCCGGATCGCGGTCATAGACGGCGACGAGGTCGGCGCGGAACGCGTTGCCGATATCGGGCGCATCGCGCAACGCCTCGCCATAGGTCTGGCGGATCAAATCGCCCGACAGCGCGGCGTGATCGAGCCGCTCAGCAATGCGATGGACTACCGAATCTTCCAGCCGCTCATGATGCAGCACCGTCGCATAGATGAAGGATGCGAGTTCCGGCTCGCGCCGCAGGATGTCCTCCGCCTCGCCGCGGATTCGATCCCAGATCGGATCGAGCGCCGCAAGCTTGCCTCCCTGCGGATTGACCTGATGAACTGCCATAGCTGCTCTCGCAATTCGGTTGTTCTGATGTGCGTTATAGCACGATGGACCCAGCGCGTCCCGGGATGGCTCAGTACGGTAAACCCCAGCCGAACACCCCCGGGGCCGGCGTCTAGGGGAATTGGTCGGGATTTTGCCGAAATCAAGCCGTGCTTCTGCAACTATTGGCGGATTTCGTCCCCAGTGTGGTTTTGGGCATGGTCGGCCCCAATAAAAGGGGGAAACATCATCAATACCCAGAGTTTAGGTGCCCGCCTGACCGACGCACGGTCGGTCTGGATCGCGACCATTGCCATCCCCCTCCTGCTGCTCGCCCCCGCATTTTGGAACGGCTATCCGCTGCTCCAATGGGATACCGGCGGCTATCTGGCGCGCTGGTATGAGGGCTACCTGGTGCCGAGCCGGTCCACGGTATTCGGCATCTACCTCCATGTCGGCGAGACATCGGATTTCTGGCTCAACCTCGGCATCCAGACCCTGGCGACGCTGTGGATCCTGCAGCTGACGCTGCGCGTGCTCGACCTCGCCCGGCCGGTCCGGCTGATTGCGATCAGCCTCGCGCTGATCGCAACCACCGCCCTGCCCTGGCTGGCCAGCATGCTGCTGACCGACATCTTCGCCGGCCTTTCGGTGCTCGCGCTCTTCATCCTCATCCTGCACGGCGAACGGATCTCGACGCTGGAGAAGGCGGTGCTGTTCGCGTTCATCGCGTTTTCGGCCGCCACGCACAGCGCGACGCTGGCGGTGCTGCTCGGCCTGTGCTGCGTCGGCTGGATGCTGCGTCCGTGGCTCGGCCGGCGCATCCCGGTCGCGGGCTTGGTGCAAGGCAGCCTGACCACCGTCGCCGGCGCGGCGATGCTGCTGGCCGCGAACTTTGCGCTGTCCGGACAGCTGGCCTGGACGCCCGGCGGCTATGGCGTCGCCTTCGGGCGCATGCTGCAGGATGGCATCGTCGCGCAATACCTGCACGATCATTGCGCGACGGAGCAGCTGAAGCTCTGCCCCTATCGCGACGAATTGCCGCCGACCGCCGACGACTTCCTGTGGGGCAACAGCATGTTCAACACGCTCGGCCGCTTCAAGGGACTGAATGACGAGATGGGCACCATCGTGCTGCGCTCGCTGGCCGAATATCCGGAATGGCAGGCCAAGGCGGCACTGGCCGCAACCGCCGACCAGCTCGTGCATGTCGCGACCGGTGAAGGCACCAATGGCTGGATCCCGCATACCTACGGCATCATCGAGCGCTACATTCCCAAACAGGTCCGGCCGATGCGCGCGGCGCGGCAGCAACGCGGGCACCTCGACTTCACCGCGGTCAACCGCATCCACGTGCCGGTCGCCCTGGGCTCGATGCTCCTGGTCGTCATCCTGTTCGGCCGCGGCCTGTGGCAGCGGCGGCTCGACGATCTGACGTTGCTGGCGGGCACGGTCACGCTCGCCTTGCTCGGCAATGCCTTTGTCTGCGGCGTGATCTCGGGACCGCACGACCGCTACGGCGCGCGCATGGTGTGGGTCGCGACCTTCGTGGTGCTGATCGCGGCCGTGCGCGCCTTCGCCAGGGATGAAGCCGACGATCTATTTTCGCCGCGACAGGAAGTCGATGACCCCGGTCTTGTAGACCTTGTCGCCGACCGCCCGCATGTGATCGCGGTTCGGAATGTCGAGCACCTCCGAACCCGGAATGATCCGGCCGAGCGCTGACGCCGAGCCCGCGATCTCGTCCTTGCTGCCGACCGCGATCAGAACCGGCACGCGGATGCCGGCCGCCTCCTCGCGCGTCATCAGGCGGCGCGAGCCGCGCAGGCAGGCGGCGAGCGCGCGGCGGTCGGATCGGGTCTGATCGGCAAAGGCGCGGAAGGTACGGCCGACCGGGTCGGTGACATCGTCGAGCGACGGCGCCTCCAGCGCCAGCGCGACCGCCTCGCCGGGGCCGCCGCCCTCGATCAGTCCGATGCCGATCCCACCGAGGATCGCCGAGCGCACCCGATCGGATTTCTCTCGCGCCAGGATCGCCGTCATCCGCGAGCCGAGCGAATAGCCCATGATGTCGGCGCGCGCGATTCCGAGATGGTCCATCAGCGCGATCACGTCGCCGGCCATGGTCGCGATCTCGTACTGCGCGGCATCGTAGAGCTTGGCGGATTCGCCGTGGCCGCGATTGTCGAGCGCGATCACCCGACGGCCGGCCTTGACGAGATCGGACACCCAGGTCGGGTAGATCCAGTTGACGTTCTTGCTCGAGGCAAAGCCGTGCACCAGCACGATCGGTTCGCCCGCGCCTTCGTCGATATAGGCAATTTCGACATCGCCGTGATGGAAACTCGGCATCATCCATTCCGTTTGTTCTTGGGATTTGCGATTGGCGATCGACCGGCGACCGCAAGCCTAACCCTGGGCGGGCATACTCGCCAAGGTAGCCTGAGCGGCCATCTGCCGCTTCAGGCGCAGCGCCTTGCTTCGTCTGAGCCACCAGGCGGTGGCCCGTTCGGTGGTGGCCTTGATCGACGACAGGAAGCCGAACAGCGCCAGCAGGGCGCCGAACAGCCACATGGTGAGATTGAATGCCCCGGCCGCCAGCAGCAGCGCGCCGCGGCCGAGCAGCTTCAGGATCGCGCGGGTTTGTCCGCCTTTGACCTCGGCGATCCGCGCCGCCCGCGCAATCTCCTTCGGGTTCTCGGCGACCTTGAGCGTATCCCGCGCAGCGCGAACCCCGGCCGCCTCGCCGATGCGCCCGACGTCCTTGGCGACGCGCACCAGGGCGCCGGCCTTCTCGGCGCGGAAGGCCGCGCGGATCGCGGTTGCGGTTTCCACCGGCCGCAGCACCGAGCCGGATGCGACCGCCTCGCGCAGCGCCGGCTGGTCGACGACCTCGCGGGTCGAACGCCCGGCCCATTCGATCATCCCCTCGCTCAGCCGTCCCGCCTTGCGCGTATCCTTGACCAGCGTCAGCCCGGCGCGCAGCGGCCCGGCGCCGCCGACCGACACATAGGTGGCCGCGGTCACCGCGAGCTCGGCGGCGGCGAGGCCGAGCACCAGCTGGTCGGTGTCCTCGCCCATCACGAGGTGCTTGCCCTCGCGCACGACGTCCCTGACATCACCGAACACGAACAGGTCGCCGGCGACCGTGCCGGACAGGCTTGCGACATCGTCGGCATTGCCGGTCACCAGGCCGGTGGCGAACCCCTTGGCGAAATGCACGCCGGATGATTGCTCGGCGCGCGCATCATCGACGCGCTTGGTGAGATCATCACTGAGCGCGATGTTCTTCTCGCCGGCGAGTTCGACAAAGCTGGCCGCAAGGTCGGCATCGCCGGAGGCCAGCGCTGCCTCGATATTGTCGGAGATCAACGTCGGGTTGTTGCGCAGCACGGAATTGAGCCTGATGTCGGCGAGCGCAGCGGGATCGTCCCGCGCCGCCAGCACGGTGCCGGCATCACGGGCGTGCGGCCAAATAGCCGCGCCCACGGCAGCACTTGCTGCCACGCCGACCACCGCCAAGCTGACGCGCACCCGATTCATTCCGCTAAAACCTCTAGTTTTATTCGCCTTGGAGATAGTGTGCCGTTTTTGCGACACAACGGCTCCGACCAAAGGAGGGCTTCTCTGGGACGACAAGATTGTGTCGAATTTGCATGAGCAAATGAGCCATCGGGGCTCTAGGAATCAACTGTTCCCGCCAGTATGGTGCGCGGCATTTCGCGATGCCGCATGCTGTTGATTGCGTCTGCCCATCGTTGCCATCAAGGTGAGAATATGTCCGACCACGTCGTCCCGCACTTCCATAACGATGCCGGTGTCTCGGTGATCGAAATCGGATCGCAGGAGTTCATGTGCGTCGGCGCCCACCCGCCGTTCGACCACCCGCACGTGTTCCTCGACCTCGGTAACGACAACGAGATTATCTGCCCGTACTGCTCGACGCTCTATCGCTTCGCGTCCGACCTCGCGGCCGGCGAAGCGCGGCCGCCGGAATGCGTGCTGAAAGACAAGGTCGCCTGACCGCTCCGTGGCGCTGACGCGAACCGTCATCGTTGCAGGCGCCGGGATCGGAGGACTGACGGCGTCGCTGACACTGGCGGCACAGGGCTTTCGCGTCGTCGTGCTGGAGAAGGCCGAACGGCTCGAGGAAGCCGGCGCCGGCATCCAGCTCTCTCCCAATGCGAGCCGCATCCTGGTCGAGCTCGGGCTGAAGGAACCGCTTGCGCGGCGCGCGGTCACGCCTGAATCCGTCAACATCCTGAGCGCACGAGCCGGTGGCGAGATCGCACGGATGCCGCTTGGCCAGGCCGCCGAGTTCCGCGCCGGCGCACCCTATTGGGTGATCCACCGCGCCGATTTGCAGGCCGCGCTGCAGGCCGCCGCGAGCGACCATCCCGATATCGATCTGCGGCTCGGCTGCCAGTTCGAGGATGTGACCAAGCATGCGCGAGGCCTCACGGTCGTCCAACGCCGCGGCAATTCACGGCAGGAGGAATTGGCCGTTGCGCTGATCGGCGCCGACGGCATCTGGTCGTCGGTGCGCGGGCATTTGTTTCCGGATGTACAGCCACAATTCTCCGGCCTGATCGCCTGGCGCGGCACGCTGGACGCCACCGCCCTGCCGCATGAATACACCGCACCGCGCGTACAGCTCTGGATGGGACCGGACGCGCATCTCGTCGCCTACCCCATCTCGGCCGGACGCCAGATCAACGTGGTCGCGATCGTATCGGGCACCTGGAACCGGCCGGGCTGGAGCGAGCCCGGCGACATCAACGAGATCAAGGGTGCATTCGCCACCGCGCGCTGGCCCGCGACAGCGCGGATGCTGATCGGCGCGGTCGACGGCTGGCGCAAATGGGCACTGTTCACCCTGCCCGACGTCGGCCGCTGGAGCGAAGGCGCGGTGACGCTGCTCGGCGATGCCGCGCATGCGATGCTGCCGTTCGCCGCGCAAGGCGCCGGCATGGCGATCGAGGATGCGGCCGTGCTCGCCAAGGCGTTGAGGGACAGCACCGGGGAAAACACCGCAGGTATTCCCGCCGCGTTGAAGCGCTACGCACGGGTGCGGCGCGGGCGCGTGCTGAAAGTGCAGCGCCTGGCGCGGCAGCAGGGCCGCATCTATCATTTGCGCGGGCCGGCGGCGATCGCGCGCGATCTGGCGATCCGCGCCATTGGTCCGGAGCGCATGCTGGCGCGGCAGGACTGGATTTACGACTGGCGCGCCTGAGCTCGGCCAATCGCAACAACGCAGGCTTAGTGGACGAGGCCCCGTGGCGCGCGCGGGCCCTTCGCCGCCGGCGTGGGAGCAGCGGGGGCAGCGGCCGCAGGCGTGTCCGGCGGGCTTTCATGGCACTTGCCTTTGCGCCAGGCCTCATCCGCCAGCTTCTGCTGAGAGTGGATCGAGATCAGCTCGTTGCGATAGACCATCTCGGAGACGACAGTACCGCCGACGCCGGTCTCCGCCTTGGCCATCAATTTTTCCTGATCCGCCGCGCGGGTCTTGAGATTGCTGCGCTCGTTCTCGAGCTGCTTGCAATCATAAAGCTCGTACTTGGCGGGGTCGGCGAATGCCGACGGCACGGTGTCGCCGATCTGCGCGCAGCCGGAAACGCCCGCGGCCGAGGCGAGCAGCGCGATGACGGCCGCCGCGCGCGACAGCATCAGGCGGCGTGGGAAACGAACAGACATTCAGCTTTCTTAACCGGACAGTGTTGAGATTGCCTAAAGCAGCCACCGGTGTCCGGATTGAGGCTCAATCGCGGCGGCGCGCCGCTTATCCCAATGCTCGGCCTCCGAGGCAAATGGAATTGCGGGCCGCCGCTTAAGCCTTTGAAAGCTCACTTGTTAGCACCGGATAATGACAATTCCACTCCGCGCCCAAACGCGCTAGAAATCGGCGCGCCTGGCGCAACGCGGACGTGGCGGAACTGGTAGACGCAAGGGACTTAAAATCCCTCGATGGCAACGTCGTGTGGGTTCGACTCCCACCGCCCGCACCAGCCTTCGCATGCCGTGCGCGGACCCGCCACCCGGGCGGGCCAGCGTCGCGGTGCTCGCCGCGTCGTGTCTTCCGGCGGTGGCGTGGTTCACACGCCGCAATCGCTGACTGTCTTACTCTTCCCGCATTGGCAATTCCGGCCGCGCATTTCGCGGCCGTCGCATTTCGAAATCAATTTTGGTCGGAGGCGGCGATGGAGATTGCCAACTGCAATCGGATTGACGCTGCGCCCGACGACCGCGCGATCTATCGGCGATGGATCCGCGGCGCGATGATGGTGTACGGACTGCTCGCGTTTGCCGCTGAAGGGGTGATCTGGATGAACGGAACCGGCATTGGACCGACACAGCTCACGAGCCTGTCGAGCCCGAGCAGCATGAGACCAGACCACGGCGATTAGCGGTCGCCGGTTCGGAACCCGTGCACTGCGTATTCGTTGTCATGGCGCAATTGGAGCATGACGATGCCGAACGACGATCCATCCGCGCAGCGCGCAACCGACCAACCCGATCAGCGCAAGGAGCGCCCCTCCCCGCCGCAGGACGCACCACAAGGCGGGCCACCGCTCAGCGACGGACTGGAGCAGCTCCGCGACAGCCACACCTGACAAACGACGGCGCGAAAAGAAAATGGCCGGGACAAGTCCCGGCCATTTGTTTTTGCGTCAAGCCGCAAGCTTACTCGGACTTGTCGATATTCCAGAAGATCGGCGTTGCCGGGCCGTCGAGCACGCCGGTCAGCGACTTCCGCCACGCGCTCGGAATGGTGTACTGGCCGAGCGGAACGTAGATCACCTGATCATAGGCCTCGGTCTGGATTTCCGTGGCGATCTTCTTCTTTTCCTCAGCCGAGCCGGCGCGTGCGAACTTGTCACGCAGCTCCTCGATCTTCGGGTCTTCGGCCCAGCCGAACCAGCCGCCATTCTTGCCGCGACCGGTGATCGACGCGTTGACGATCGGATCGGAGACGTCGGCCGCGACCCAGTTGGTGAAGAACATGTTCCAGCCGCCTTCCTTGGGCGGCTTCTGGCTGGCGCGGCGGGTCACCACGGTCTGCCAGTCGGTGGCCTGCAGGTCGACCTTGAAGCCGGCCTCGCGCAACTGCTGCGCGGCCACGACCGGCTGGGCCTTCAACGTCGTGACGTCGCCCGGCGCCATGATCACCACGGGGGTGCCGTCATAGCCGGACGCGGCGAGCGCCTTCTTGGCTTCCGCCAGGCCGTTGCCCTTCACCAGCGTTTCGGCCCCGACGTCGGTCTCGAGCGGCGTGCCGCAGACGAAGAAGGCGCCGCAGATCTTCTGGTACTTGGCGTTGCCGACCAGCGCGTCGAGCACGTCCTTTTGGTTCATCGCCAAGAACGCAGCCCGGCGCACCTTCGGATTGTCGAACGGCGGATAGAGGAAGTTCATGCGTCCGAGGGTCTGGAAGCCGAACTTGTTCAGGACGTCGATCTTGAGATCCGGATTGGCTTCGAGCACCGGCAGCATGTCGAACGGAAGGTTCTCCATGAAATCGATGTCGCCGGATTGCAACGCGTTCACCGCGGTCTGCGCATCGGCCATCGTGACCCACTCGACGCGGTCGACCTTGACGACCTTGCCGCCCGCGGTCCAGCTCGCCGGCTCCTTGCGCGGCACGTAGTCCTTGTTCTTCTCATAGACCGCCTTCACGCCCGGCTGGAATTCCGCCTGCACGAATTTGAACGGTCCTGAGCCGATCTGTTCCGGGATCGGCTTGTCCGGCGGCGTCTCGGCAAGACGCTTCGGCATCATGAACGGCACGCGCGACGACGGCTTGCCGATCGATTCCAGCACGAGGCCGTAGGGTTCCTTCAGCTTCAGCGTGATGGTCTTGGCGTCGGTCGCCTCCAGGCTCGCGACGAAGTCCATCAGCTTCTGGCCCATGCCGTCGACCTTGCCCCAACGCTGCAGCGAGGCGACGCAGTCTTCCGCGGTGACCGGCGCGCCGTCGTGCCACTTCAGGCCGTCGCGCAGCGTGAACGTGTAGGTCAGCTTGTCGTCGGACACCTTCCAGTCCGCCATCTGCGGCTGGATCTTGAAATTGGAATCCGTCGCCAGCAGCGTGTCATAGATCATGTAGCCATGATCGCGGGTGATGTAGGCCGTGGTCATGATCGGATCGATGACGCGCAGATCCGAGTGCATCACCGCGGTGATGGTCTTGCCCGCGGCCATCGCCTGCGGCGCGAATGACAATTCCTGCGGCGCGAACGACAGCGCGAGCGCCGTCAACGCGGCCGCTAGCGTGCGGTGTTTCCAACGCGAGATAGGGAACATGCAATCTCTCCTGACGTGTAACTGGTCAAAGCCGGCTTATTCGTTATGCACGTGGTTCGTTATTTAGGCGAACTAACATGCTGTATGGCTTGTGAAATCGAGACTTGCACCAAGCGCCAAGCGCGTCAATCGGTTTCAGGCCGCATCGGACGTACACAAACGAATGAGGCCGCGCGCCAGATTTTGGCTTTACAAAATCGTCGGCTGAGATTTTCGTAACGCGCGCGCGATGCCGGCGCCGTCAGAACAACAAGAGAGAACAACGATGAACCCCGCCAATCTCCCGTTTGATTCCGAAGCGATGCTGCAGGGCCTGCGCAGCTGGGTGGAATGCGAAAGCCCGACCTGGGACGCCGCCGCGGTCGAACGCATGCTCGATCTCGCCGCCCGCGAGATGGCGATCATGGGTGCGACGATCGAGCGCATCGCCGGACGCCAGGGCTTTGCGGGCTGCGTCCGCGCCCGTTTCCCCCATCCGAAACAAGGCCAGCCCGGCATCCTGATCGCCGGCCATCTGGACACCGTTCACCCCGTCGGCACCATCGAGAAGCTGAAGTGGCGGCGCGAAGGCAACAAGTGCTTCGGGCCGGGCATCTTCGACATGAAGGGCGGCAACTACCTGTCGATCGAGGCGATCAGGCAGTTGGCGCGCGCCTCCTTCACGACTCCGCTGCCGATCACCGTGCTGTTCACCCCCGACGAAGAAGTCGGCACGCCGTCGACGCGCGACATCATCGAGGCGGAAGCCGCGCGCAACAAATACGTGCTGGTGCCGGAGCCCGGCCGTCCGAACAACGGCGTCGTCACCGGCCGCTACGCGATCGCGCGCTTCAATCTGGAAGCCACCGGCAAGCCCAGCCATGCCGGCGCGACGCTGTCTTCCGGCCGCTCCGCGATCCGCGAGATGGCGCGGCAGATCATCGCCATCGACGGCATGACCACCGAGGACTGCACCTTCTCGGTCGGCATCGTGCATGGCGGCCAGTGGGTCAATTGCGTCGCGACGACCTGCACCGGCGAAGCGCTCAGCATGGCCAAGCGCCAGGCCGATCTCGATCGTGGCGTCGAGCGCATGCTGGCACTGTCGGGCACCGCCAACGACGTGACCTTCAAGGTGACGCGCGGCGTCACCCGCCCGGTGTGGGAGCCGGATGCCGGCACCATGGCGCTCTATGAAAAGGCAAAAGGCCTTGCGGCAGCGATGGGTCTCGATCTGCCGCACGGCAGCGCCGGCGGCGGCTCGGACGGCAACTTCACCGGCGCGATGGGCATCCCCACGCTCGACGGTCTCGGCGTTCGCGGCGCCGATGCACATACGCTCAACGAGCACATCGAGGTCGACAGCCTCGCCGAACGCGGCCGCCTGATGGCGGCGCTGCTGGCGACGCTGGACTGACATCGATTGCACTGCACAACACGTTGGCACTGCCGGATCGAAATTTAGCCTTGTCCATTTTTAAGGCTTCGCCTACGGTCCGGCCGTCCAACGCGACGATGCGGGAGAGATCGGAGCAACAACATTCGTGTTGTTGCCTTCGGCGCCGACGGAGCAACCGCCCCGGAAACTCTCAGGCAAAAGGACTGTATCGTCAGGACGATCTGGAGAGAGACGAACATGGCCGCACATCAAGGGCCATGACGTCCACCGAAGGGGATAGTTCGCTTCCGGCCCCGGCCCGATGCGGATCAAGCTCTCAGGTACCGTGACAGATGGGGCGCCGATGCCGGTTTCACCGGTGGTTCGGCGACTCTAACCCACGGGAGCCTGACAACCATCATGCCACACATCGCGATCATCGGCGCCGGCATCACCGGCGTAACGACGGCCTATGCCCTGCTTGAACGCGGCTACAAGGTGACTGTCCTCGACAGGCATCGCTACGCCGCGATGGAAACCTCGTTCGCCAATGGCGGACAGCTTTCCGCCAGCAATGCCGAGGTATGGAACAGCGCCGCGACCATCCTGAAGGGGCTGCGCTGGATGCTGAGAAGCGACGCGCCGCTGCTGATGAACCCGAAGCCGAGCTGGCACAAATATTCCTGGATCGGCGAGTTCGTAGGCCACATCACGCGCTATCGCGGCAACACCATCGAGACCACAAAGCTCGCCATCGAAGCGCGCAAGCATCTGTTCTCGATCGCAGAGCGCGAGAACATCGCCTTCGATCTCGAGCGCCGCGGCATCCTGCACGTCTATCACGACAGGGCCGGCTTCGAAGCCGGCCTCAAGGTCAACACGCTGCTGCAGCAAGGCGGGCTCGACCGCCGGCCGGTGACGCCGGACGAAATCCGCGTCATCGAACCCGCGTTGCAGACGGCCTGCTATGGTGGTTTCTTCACGCCATCGGACGCGACCGGCGATATCCACAAATTCACCCGCGGCCTCGCCGACGCCTGCATCCGCCGTGGCGCGAGCTTTGTCCATGAAGCCGACGTCGACACGATCGCGCGCGGCGATGACGGCTTCCGCATCGGCTGGAACGAAGCTGCTTCACATGATGCTGCGGTCGCGACGCGACAGCAGTTGCAGGCGGACGGGATCGTGATTTGCGCCGGCGTGGCGAGCCGCCACTTCGCCGGCCTGCTCAACGATCGCGTCAATGTCTATCCGGTGAAGGGCTATTCGATCACGGTGCAGCTCGATGCACCGCAAAGCCGGAATGCCGCGCCCACCGTCAGCCTGCTCGATGAAGCTGCGAAGATCGTCACCAGCCGGCTTGGCGCCGACCGCTTCCGCGTCGCCGGCACCGCCGAGTTCAACGGCTTCAACCGCGACATTCGCGCCGATCGCATTCAACCGCTGGTGGACTGGGTGCGGCATCATTTCCCAGAGATCGATACGTCGAAAGTCGTGCCATGGGCGGGCTTGCGCCCGATGATGCCGAACATGATGCCGGTGGTTCGCGCCGGACGGATTCCGGGCGTGTTCTACAATACGGGCCACGGTCATCTCGGCTGGACACTGTCCGCCGCGACGGCGCAGATGGTGGCCCAGGCGATCGACGATTGGCGCGACCTCGACACGCCGCCGATGGCGCCGTCGATCGGTGCCGGGCTCGACGTGGATTCCAACGCGCGCAAAGCTGAAATCAATCCACCTTCCAGTGGACTGCTTCGAACTTCACCGGAGGAATAATCGCGGCCAACAGGACTGATTAGCTGCACCGCAAAAACCGCAGCACCGATGGCATGGGACTTGCTCAAGTTCTACCGTGAGTCTGCTACCATCTGTGCTACGGTCTGGTGTGCAACGGTCCCGCTGGGGACTTCACCGACCACAACCCAACGGATCAAATTTGCTCGGATATCTGCTTCGCCGCATCCTCGCCGCCATTCCCGTGATGGGCGTGGTGGCTCTGTTCGTGTTCCTGTTGCTGCGGCTGACGCCGGGCGACCCGGCCGCCATCCTCGCCGGCGACAACGCGACTCCCGAACAGCTCGAACGTATCAGGACCTCGCTTGGTCTGAACGAGCCAATCTACATCCAGTTCTACACCTGGATCGCCAAGCTGCTGCACGGCGACCTCGGCGTCTCCCTGATCTCGAACAAGCCGATCCTCGAAATGATCGTCCCGCGCCTCGAGCCCTCGATCTCGGTCGCGCTGGCCACCATCATCCTCTCGATCCTGGTGGCGGTGCCGCTCGGCGTGATCGCGGCGTGGAAGCACGGCACCTGGATCGACCGCTTCGTGATGGGGCTCTCGGTGCTCGGCTTCTCCGTTCCGGTGTTCGTGATCGGCTACGTGCTGATCCAGATCTTTGCGATCGATCTGCGCTGGGTTCCGGTACAGGGCTTCAAGAGCATCTCGGCCGGCTTCGGTCCGTTCTTCCAGCGCCTCATCCTGCCGACCTGCACGCTCTCCTTCATCTATGTCGCGCTGATCGCACGCATGACGCGGGCCTCGATGCTCGATGTGCTCGGCGAGGATTACGTGCGCACCGCGCGGGCCAAGGGCATCGGCGAGACCGGCGTGCTGTTGCGCCATGCGCTGCGCAACGCGGCCGTGCCGGTCATCACGGTGATCGGTTCCGGCTTCGCGCTGCTGATCTCCGGCGTCGTCGTCACCGAGAGCGTGTTCAACCTGCCCGGCATCGGCCGCCTCACCGTCGATGCGGTACTGGCGCGCGATTATCCGGTGATCCAGGCCATGATCCTGTTGACGTCGGGTATCTACGTCGCGGTCAATCTGTTGATCGACCTCGCCTACACCCTGCTCGATCCTCGTATCCGGTACTGAGCAATGGCGATCGAAACCCTTCCCGAATCCTCGCTTCCCGTCACCCGGCCGTTCCGCGTCAAGTTCGGCTTCCTGACGTCGACGCCGATCATCGCGGTTGCGACGATCTGCCTCGCCCTCATCATCCTGATGGCGATCTTCGCGCCGCTGCTTGCGCCGCATGATCCTCTGCTGCTGACGCCGTCGCAGCGGCTGAAGCCGTCGAGCGCGCAATATCTGCTCGGCACCGACGCCTATGGCCGCGACCTGTTGTCGCGCATCGTCTACGGCGCACGGATCTCGCTGGTGATCGGCCTCGGCGCCGCCGTCTGCTCGATCGCCATCGGCCTTCTGATCGGCCTCGTCGCCGGCTTCTTCCGCTGGGTCGATGCGGTGCTGATGCGCGTGATGGACGGCTTGATGGCGATCCCCGCCATCCTGCTCGCGATCGCCGTGGTGTCGCTGTCGGGTGCCAGCATCTGGACCGTGATGGTCGCGATCACCATCCCCGAGATCCCGCGCGTGGCGCGGCTGGTGCGCTCGGTGGTGCTGACCGCACGCGAGGAGCCTTATGTCGAGGCCGCGATCTCGCTCGGCACCAGCCTGCCGAAGATCATGTGGCGGCATTTGATGCCGAACACCATCGCGCCGCTGATCGTGCAAGGCACCTATGTCTGCGCGTCCGCGATCCTGACCGAGGCGATCCTGTCGTTCCTCGGCGCCGGCATCTCGCCGGAAACGCCGACCTGGGGCAACATCATGGCCGAGGGCCGCGCCTACTTCCAGGTCAAGCCGTCGCTGATCTTCTGGCCGGGGCTGCTGCTCTCGATCGCCATTCTCAGCGTCAACCTGATCGGCGACGCCGCGCGCGACGCGCTCGATCCCCGCATGAAGCAGCGTGAGGGCAAGTGACGGCTTCAATGCCAATTGAAGCCGTCATTCCGGGATGGTGCGTGAGCACCAGACCCGGAATCTCGAGATTCCGGGTTCGATGCTTCGCATCGCCCCGGAATGACGCAAGACGAAAAACATCGCGGTCGCTCCTCGTATTGCCGGTGGAATCAGTCCTATGACCAACCTCGTCCTCGACATCAGCAATCTCGTCGTCGGCCTCGGCCGCAAGGCGGATGCGCATCGCATCATCGACGACCTCTCGCTGCAGGTACGTGAAGGCGAGACGCTCTGCCTGGTCGGCGAAAGCGGCTCGGGCAAGTCGGTGACATCGCTCACCGTGATGGGCCTGCAGCAGAAGGGCACGCTGGTGCCGTCTGGCGGCAGCGTCAAACTGGTCGGCGAGGAACTGCTCACCGCCAGCGACCGGCGGCTGCGGCAACTCCGCGCCACACGGATGGCGATGATCTTCCAGGAGCCGATGACCGCGCTCAATCCGGTCGTGCCGGTCGGCCGCCAGATCGACGAGGTGCTGCGCGCCCACACCGATCTCGACTCCCGCGCGCGGCGTCAGAAAATCCTGGCGATGATGGAGCATGTGCGGCTGCCGGATGTGGAGCGCATCTTCTCCTCTTACCCGCATCGCCTCTCGGGCGGCCAGCGCCAGCGCATCATGATCGCGATGGCATTGGTTCTGGAGCCGAAGCTCCTGATCGCGGACGAGCCAACCACCGCGCTCGACGTCACCACGCAGAAGCAGATCCTCACCTTGATCCGCGACCTGCAACGCGATCACGGCACGGCTGTTCTGTTCATCACCCACGACATGGGCGTGGTGGCCGAAATCGCCGACCGCGTCGCGGTGATGCGACACGGCCGCCTGGTCGAAACCGGCCCGCTGCAGGACGTGCTGCGCACTCCGAAGATGGAGTACACCCGCAACCTCTTGTCCTCGGTGCCGAGCCTCGTGCCGCGCGCGCCGCGCCCGGAGACGACCGAGCCCGTGGTGCTGGAAGCCAACGAGCTCAGCAAGGTCTACCGGGAGCGGTCGCTCTACGGCAAAGCCCGCGAGGTCGCCGCCGCCAGCAACGTCACGCTCACTCTGCGCAAGGGCCGCACGCTCGGCATCGTCGGCGAAAGCGGTTCCGGCAAGTCGACGGTCGCGCGCTGCATCGTGCGCCTGATCGACCCGACCTCGGGCGGGGTACGCCTCGCCGGCCGCGAGATCTCCGACCTGTCGCGCCGGCTGTTGCAGCCGCATCGCCAGAAAATCCAGATCATCTTCCAGGATCCCTACCGCTCGCTCAATCCGCGCGTCACCGTCGGCGAGAGCATCGCGGAAGGCCCGGTCAATTACGGCATGCCGCGCAAGGATGCGCTGGCGCGCGCGCGCGAGCTGCTCGAGCTCGTCCATTTGCCGCCCGACGCGATCTCGCGCTATCCGCACCAGTTCTCCGGCGGCCAGCGCCAGCGCATCGCGATCGCGCGCGCGCTGGCGCTCGATCCCGACGTGCTCGTCGCGGATGAGGCGGTGTCCGCGCTCGACGTCTCGGTGCAGGCGCAGGTGCTGGATCTGCTTGACGAAATCCAGCGGCGGCTGGGCATCGCGCTGCTCTTCATCACGCATGATTTGCGCGTCGCCGCACAAATCTGCGACGACGTCGCCGTGATGCAACATGGCCGCGTCGTGGAACAGGGACCGGCCGCCGAGGTGCTGACCAATCCGCAGCAGGCCTATACCCGCGCGCTGCTCGATGCGGCGCCCGGACGCGGCTGGGACTTCGCCAACTTCCGCCCCGTTTCGGAAGGCATTGTGGCGACGGCCTAGGTCTTTAGCCTCAAGCCTTTCCGCCCACAGGGCATGCAAATCCGCTGGTGCTCCCCGGCTTGCGCTTGGCGCGACGACACGCTTAACGTCGCGCGCTAGAGCGTGGCTCTGAAGGCGGACACCGGTCTTCCCCGGAGATCACGCTCCAACCAACGAGGTGAGATCATGACGCGCGCCGTCATGATCGCATCATGATCGAAGAAACGTATCGAGACCGACTTGATGACCCGCATTGCCGTTGGCGGCTTCCTGCACGAGACCAATACCTTCGCACCGACGAAGGCAACCTATAACGATTTCGTGCATGGCGGCGGCTGGCCGTCGATGACGCATGGCGCCGACGTGCTCAAGGTCATGCGCAAGATCAATGTCGGCCTTGCCGGGTTTGTCGAGGCAGCGGAAGCCAATGGCTGGGAGCTGGTGCCGACGATCTTCGCCGCAGCGAGCCCGTCGGCGCATGTCAGCAAGGATGCGTATGAGCGGATCGTAACGGAGATGGTCGACGGCATCGCCGCGGCCGGACCGATCGACGCCGTCTATCTCGACCTGCACGGCGCCATGGTCACCGAGCATTATGACGATGGTGAAGGCGAAACGCTGGCCCGCGTGCGCAAGGCGATCGGCAACGACCTGCCGCTGGTGGCGAGCCTCGATCTGCATGCGAACGTCTCGCCAAAGATGATCGAGCATGCCGATGCGCTGATTGCCTACCGCACCTATCCGCATGTCGACATGGCCGAAACCGGCCGCGCCTGTGCCCGGCATCTGGCGCTGATGCTCAAGTCCAGGCAGCGCTTCGCAAAGGCATTCCGGCAATTGCCGTTCCTGATCCCGATCAGCTGGCAGTGCACCAACGACCAGCCGACCAAGGGCATCTATCAAAAGCTCGCCGCGCTCGAGAGCGACGTGGTGCCGACGCTGTCGTTTGCGCCGGGCTTCCCGGCTGCCGATTTCAGGGATTGCGGACCGAGCGTATTCGCTTACGGCCGGACCCAGGCCGATGCGGATGCCGCCGCCGACAAGGTCGTCGCCCTGGTCGAAGGCCATGAGGATGATTTCGACGGCCGGATCTATTCGCCCGACGAAGGCGTGCGGCTGGCGATGGAACTGGCGAAATCGGCCAGCAAGCCGATCATCATCGCCGACACCCAGGACAATCCCGGCGCCGGCGGCGATTCCGACACCACCGGCATGCTGCGCGCGCTGGTACGCAACAAGGCAAGTGCCGCGACCGGCGTGATCTACGACCCGCAATCCGCGAAGGCCGCGCACACCGCCGGTGTCGGGGCATCAGTCACGCTCGAGCTCGGCGGTAAGTCCGGCATTCCCGGCGACGCGCCGTACCGGGAGACTTTTGTCGTCGAGCAGCTCTCGGATGGAAAATTCGTGGCGCCCGGTCCCTATTTCGGCGGCCGCGACATGGATATGGGCCCCTCGGCCTGCCTGCGGGTCGGCGACGTCCGCGTCGTGGTCGGCTCCTACAAGGCCCAGCTTGCCGACCAGGCGATGTACCGCTATGTCGGCATCGAGCCGACGGCGCAGAAGATTTTGGTCAACAAGAGCTCGGTGCACTTCCGCGCCGATTTCGAGCCGATCGCCGAGAAATTGCTGATTTGCGCCGCCCCCGGCGCGATGCCCGCCGATACCGCCACGCTGCCGTGGAAACATTTGCGTGCCGGCATTCGTATCAAGCCGAACGGCCCTACTTTCACACCCACCTCCCCATCACGCACAAACGGATAGAGAGCCATGCCGACCATTGAGCGCATCGACAGTTTTGCCGACGAACTCACCGCCATCAGACGGGATCTGCATGCGCATCCCGAGATCGGCTTCGAGGAGGTCCGCACCTCGGGCATCGTCGCCGACAAGCTGACGAGCTGGGGCATCGAGGTGCATCGCGGCCTCGGCGGCACCGGCGTGGTCGGTGTGCTCAAGGGCAAGGGCAACGGCACCAAGAAGATCGGCCTGCGCGCCGACATGGACGCGCTGCCGATGGAGGAGAACACCAATCTGAAGTGGCGTTCGACCATCCCCGGCCGCTTCCACGGCTGCGGCCATGACGGCCACACCACGATGCTGCTCGGCTCGGCACGCTATCTCGCCGAGACCCGCAACTTCGACGGCACCGTGCATTTCATCTTCCAGCCGGCCGAGGAAGGCCTCGGCGGCGCCCGCGCCATGATCAAGGACGGCCTGTTCAAGCAGTTCCCCTGCGACGAGGTCTACGGCTTGCACAACGCGCCCGACCTCAACCATGGCGAGATCGCGATCCTGCCGGGCCCGGCAATGGCCGCAGCCGACTTCTTCGACATCAGGATCCAGGGCTACGGCGCGCATGGCGCGATGCCGGAGCGCTCCAAGGACGCGGTCGTGATCGCAATGACGCTCGGACAGGCGTTGCAGTCGATCGTCAGCCGCAACGTCGATCCGCTGCAGGCTGCGGTGCTGTCGATCACGCAGATCCATTCCGGGTCGGCCTACAACGTGATTCCCGGCGAAGCCTGGATGTGCGGCACGGTGCGCTGCTTCTCCGACGAGATTCGTGAGCTGATCCGCAAGCGCATGCGCGAAATCTCCGCCGGCTTTGCGGCGGCATATGACGCCGAAATCTCGGTCGAGATCCGCGACGGCTTCAGCGTGCTGGTGAACCAGGAAGAGCAGTCCCGCGTCGTCGAGGAAGTTGCGCGCACCGTCGTCGATCCGGCCAAGGTTATCACCCGCTCGACGCCCAAGATGGGCAGCGAGGATTTCGCAGACATGATGCAGGCCATTCCCGGCGCGTATTTCTGGGTCGGCCATGACGGCTCCGTGCCCGTTCACAATCCCGGTTACGTTCTCGACGACAAGATCCTGCCGATCGGCGCCAGCATGTTCGCCCGCATCATCGAAAAACGCATGCCGGCAGGTGCGCATGCATAAGCCCAAAGGGGACGCCATCACGTCGCTGCACGATCTCTCCGCCGTCGACCTGCTCGCCGGCTATCGTGCCAAGCAGTTCTCGCCGTCCGAGGTGTTGGAGGAAATCATCTCCCAGGTCGCAACCTGGGAGCCGCACATCAAGGCGCTATATCTGTACGACCCGGAAGGGGCGCGGAAGGTCGCCAGGACCTCGACCGAGCGCTGGCAGCAAGCCGAGCCGGCCGGCACGCTGGATGGCGTTCCCGCCACCATCAAGGACAATGTCGCAACCAAGGGGCAGCCGGTGCCGCTGGGCGCGGCGAGCGTGAAGCTGGCGCCCGCGGAGAAGGATGCACCGCCCGCGGCGCGGCTGCGCGAGGCCGGCTGCGTGATCTTCTCCAAGACCACGATGCCGGACTACGGCATGCTGTCGTCGGGCCTGTCGTCGTTCCATCCCCTGACCCGCAATCCCTGGGATGTCAGCAAGAACCCCGGCGGCTCGAGCGCCGGCGCGGGCGCGGCAGGCGCTGCCGGCTACGGTCCCTTGCATCTCGGCACCGATATCGGCGGCTCGGTGCGGCTGCCGGCCAACTGGTGCGGCCTCGTCGCATTGAAGCCGAGCCTCGGCCGCGTGCCGATCGACCCGCCCTATGTCGGCCGCATCGCCGGTCCGATGACCCGCACCGTCGACGACGCCGCGCTGATGATGAGCGTATTGTCGCGTCCCGATCGCCGCGACGGCATGAGCCTGCCGGCGCTCGAGGTGAACTGGAAGGCGCTGGAGAAGTCGCCGCGCAAGCTGCGCATCGGGCTGATGCTCGACGCCGGTTCCGGCCAGAAGGTCGAGAAGGAGGTTCGCGAGGTCGTCGTGAAGGCCGCGAAGGCGTTCGAGTCCGCCGGCGCCGTCATCACCGAGATCGACGGCATCCTGACGCCCGAGATGCTCGAAGGGCTCGACAATTTCTGGCGCGCCCGGACCTGGGATGAGCTGTCGAAACTGTCGCAGGCCGACCGCGGCAAGACCCTGCCCTACATCCTCAACTGGGCCGAGGCCGGCGCAAAGCTCTCCGGCGTCGATGTGGTGCGCGGCTTCAACATGACGATGGCGATCCGCGCGGCCGCCGCGAAATTGTTCTGCGAGGTCGACTACGTGATCTCGCCGGTATCGCCGGTGGTGAACTTCCCGGCCGAGTTCGCAGCGCCGCTCAACGATCCGGCAAAGCCGTTCGAGCACATCTGCTTTACCGTGCCGTGGAATATGTCGGAGAACCCGGCGCTGTCGATCAACGGCGGCTACGACAAGAAGGGCTTTCCGATCGGCGTCCAGATCATCGGCCGCCGCTTCGACGACATCGGCGTGCTCGGCATGGGCAAGGCGTTCGAAAGCCTGCGCGACCCGCAGAAGCCGTGGCCCGCGCCGCCGAAGAAGTGAAGCAGCGCCTCAACGCAAGTCAGGATGCGCGGGGCCAAGCCTGCGCATCCCTCTTCTTCACAAGGGATGATTGCCGGGTTAACTGGATGGAGACGCGCGCCAGCGCCGTTCATTCAAAGAAAACCGAGAGGAAATCATCCCCATGGCGTATGAGACGATCAAGTACGAGGTCGCCGAGCAGATCCTGACCATCACGCTGAACCGGCCCGACAAGCTCAACGCCTTCAACGCCACGATGCAGCAGGAGCTGATCGACGCGTTCGACAAAGCCGACAAGGACGACGACGTCAGGGCCATCATCGTGACCGGTGCGGGCCGCGGCTTCTGCGCCGGCGCCGATCTTTCATCCGGCGCCAACACGTTCGACCGCGATGCGCGGCGCGGTCCGGTCAAGCGCAATGCCGACGGCAGTGTCGACTACAGCGATCCGCAGGTGCGCGACGGCGGCGGGCAAGTGACGCTGCGCATCTTCAAGTGCCTGAAGCCGGTGATCGCCGCGGTGAACGGCCCGGCGGTCGGCATCGGCGTCACCATGCAGCTTGCGATGGATATCCGCATCGCCTCCGACGCTGCGCGCTTCGGCTTCGTGTTCTCCCAGCGCGGCATCGTGCCGGAAGCCGCATCGAGCTGGTTCCTGCCGCGCATCGTCGGCATCTCGCAGGCGCTGGAATGGTGCTATTCCGGCCGCGTCTTCCCGGCGCAGGAAGCGCTCGCCGGCCGGCTCGTCAGCAAGGTGGTGCCGCCCGACGATCTGTTGCCGACCGCGCGTGCGCTCGCCAAGGAGTTCGCGGCCAAGACCGCGCCGGTGTCGGTGGCGCTCATCCGCCAGATGATGTGGCGCATGATGGGCGCCGACGACCCGATGGAGGCGCACAAGGTCGACAGCCGCGGCATCTATGCCCGCGGCCGGTCCGACGACGTCAAGGAAGGCGTGGTGTCGTTCCTGGAAAAGCGCCCCGCGCAGTTCAAGAACAAGGTGTCGTCGGACATGCCCGACTATTTCCCGTGGTGGCAAGAGCGCGACTATAAGTGAGCGAACGGCGCCCCGCGGCGTCCACACGTGACGGCGTCGTCCTGTTGCATGGCATCAGCAGGACGGCGCGCTCGTTTCGCAGGATGGAGCTGGCGCTGCGGGCGGCCGGCTTTGCCACCCTGAATCTCGACTATGACAGCCGGCGCAAGCCACTCGACGCGCTGGCCGAGGACATCCACTCCTCGCTCGATCGGTTCGCACGGAGCCTCGACGGCTCCGTGCATGTCGTCTGCCATTCCATGGGCGGTCTTCTGGCACGCGTCTATCTGGCAAGGCATCGCCCGGCGCGGCTCGGCCGCGTCGTGATGCTGGGCACACCGAACGGCGGCAGCGAGATCGCCGACCGCCTGAAGAACCTCGCGGCCTATCGCGCCTATTTCGGTCCGGCCGGCCAGCAGCTCGTCACCCGCCGCGGTGCCGCGACCAGCGCGCTGCTGCCGCCGATCGATTATCCCGCCGGCATCATCGCCGGCAACCGCTCGGTCTATCCGATCACCTCCATGGGCCTGCCGCGGCCGCATGACGGACGGGTGTCGGTCGCCAACACCAGGCTCGACGGCATGACCGATCACATCGTGATCCGCACCTCGCATCCCTGGCTGGTGCGCAACGCCGAAGCGATCGCGCAGACCATCGCGTTCCTGCAAGACGGGAAATTCAGCACAAATCGTCAGGTGGACTAGGACGCGGACTCATTAAGGCGCCGCCATAACCTGATTGACGCGAGTTGAATTTTGCTCGTTAAGCCGCAGCGTGACCTCCCCATCGATTGGCGCTGGTTTCGTGTGATGCAGGCTCCATGCTGATGGACACGGACAATGGAGGTGTCGATCATCTGGACAGCGGCGGCGTGGGCAACGGCAAGTGCGTCTATGATGTGGCCCCAGACACCAGCCCGCCGCCAGCGGACGAAACGGTTATAGCAGGTCGTGTTGGGGCAAAAATGATCCGGCAAATCGCGCCAAGGTGCCTTGGATCGCAGGACCCAGAAGATGCCGTTGAGGACACGCCGGTCGTTTACCCGAGGAACGCCACGCGGCTTGTTCGGCAGCATGGGCTTGATGGCCACCCATTCATAGTCGGCGAGTTCGTAGCGTATCATTCGCCCCCCAGTTTGGGAGTTTGAATCACAGGGTCCGTCCAAGCGCAACGCTTCCGGCCCGGCCCCGGTTCGGCGCTCACGGGGTAGAAGCGGACATCAACCTGCCGACAACCCCGCTGAATCCGTCGAAAATGACCCGAGCCGGACATCGGGTGGGAGACTTTGGATGTCAGCTCCGACAATTGTCAGGTCGAAAACGACGGATGAGCGAAATGCCCTTCAACGTCAGCATCACTGACGGAAGCGCGAACACCGCGTCGCAACCTGCATTCTGTGGTTGTTCGGCTTGATCTGGATCAAGAGCAGAAACTTTCGAGAACTAGAAGTTTGCTTCCGGTGGATGACGTGCACTGCAACCGGGAGAGTGACCATGTTTGATTGCATTCTCAAGAACAAGTCACGAGCTAAAGCGAACGTGCCGAAGACGACTGGTTGGCACAAGCGGGCCACCACTACATTCCTTGGAGTGACGACGCTGGTGTCATTGTCGTTGACGGGGCTGACGAGTATGCCCGCTGCGGCACAGCAGCAGCAGCAGAAGCCCAACATCCTTTTCATCATGGGTGACGATATCGGGTGGATGCAGCCAAGCATCTACCACCGCGGATTGATGGTCGGAGAGACGCCGAACATCGACCGCATCGCCAATGAAGGCGCGATGTTCACGAACTATTACGCCGAACAGAGCTGCACGGCAGGGCGTACAGCCTTCATCACCGGCATGCAGCCGGTTCGCGTCGGCATGGTTTTGCCAGAAATTCCCGGCAGTCCATCTTATCTGCGGACGGGGACGCCGACGCTTCCCAAGTTCCTGCTCGATCTCGGCTACACCACCGGCGAATTCGGCAAGAACCATCTCGGCGACCACACCGAGTCGCTGCCGACCGCGCAAGGCTTCCAGGAGTACTGGGGCTATCTCTATCACCTCGACGCCATGCAAGGTGTGAGCTTCCCGGACATCAACAAAACCCCGACCCTGCAGACCCTTGCCCCGCCATGCCAGAACACACCGATCCCGGGCGTCGCCGAGGTCCCTGGCGCTGTGGATCCGAAGACCACGATCTGCCTGACGCCGCCGCGGCCAATGCTGGCGTGCAAGTCCTCCGACGGCACTGCAAAAAACATGATGTGCAAGGATGAGGGCCCGCTGACCCTCGAGCGGTCGAAGACCGTGGATGAGGAAATCTCGGCGAAGGTCGTAGACTTCCTCGATCGCAATGACCCGAAGAAGACCAACAAGCCTTTCTTCGTCTGGTACAACCCGGCGCGCATGCACATCACGACCGTGCTGCCGGACAAGTACCTGGCGATGGTGGGCGAGCCCGGCGGCAAGGATTGGGGCGTCAACGAAGCCGGCATGAAGCAGATGGATGACAACATCGGCGTCGTGCTGAAGAAGCTCGAAGACATGGGCCAACTCAACAACACGATCGTCGTATTCACCACCGACAACGGCGCCGAGACCATCACCTTCCCGGACGGCGGCACCACGCCGTTCAAGGGCGGTAAGCTCAGCACCTGGGAAGGCGGCATGCGCGCTCCGATGGTGGTCCGTTGGCCTGGCGTCATCAAGCCCGGCACGATCAAGAACGATATGTTTTCCGCCCTCGACTGGCTCCCGACTTTCGTCGAGATCTGCGGCGGGCCCAAAGGCGACGCACTGAAGCAACAGGTCGAGGCCGGCTATCCCAATATGGTCAAGACCACCCTCGACGGTATTAATCAGACCGATTACCTAAGCGGCAAGTCCGACAAGTCGCCTCGCGACCACTTCTTGTATTACTCCGGCAAGGAGCCGTCGGCGGTCCGCTACAAGAACTGGAAGATGTACTTCGCGATGGTCTCCGACGCACCGTCGGGCTTCATCAATGGTGTGCGGCCCTACTCTTGGACCCAGGTCGTCAACATCAAGCGTGATCCCTTCGAGACCTCCGTTGGCGAACAGCAGAAGACGCTGTTCGGCATGGCCGGGGCGATCGCGTCTCCGTCAACCGCCTATGTCTATGACTGGAACATGCTGCCCATCGGGCAGCAGTTGTGGTTGAGGCACCTTGAGACTTTCATCAAATTCCCGCCGCTGCAGGACCCTGCCAGCTACAACCTGGAACAGGTCATGCAGCGAGTAAAGGACATGAGGACGGCCGGCGCCAGCGACTAGTCGCATGCCCGCACCGCGATCCGAGATCGCCAGAGCAAGCGGCCAGCCTAAGGACCGGCCGCTTGTCCCAGAGTATCGCACAAACTCTCCAACGAATTTGGACGGGCAGGCCGACGTCGCTTTTCTGCCCGCCGTCAAGCGCTAGGTTAAACGGAGGATTCCTATGAAGATCGGACTCACGTTATGTAGTGGTCTGTTTGTGGGCGTCGCTGCGGCAACGATGGTTACCATGCCGGCCACCGCGCAACAGCAAAAACGGCCCAATATCGTCATGCTGATGACTGACGACACTGGTTGGAACGATTTCGGCGCCTATAGTGGCGGCGGCTCTGCACTTGGCCATCCGACGCCGAACATCGATCGCATCGCAAAGGAAGGCGCGACGTTCACCAGTTGGTACGGTCAAGCAAGCTGCACCGCAGGGCGCGCCTCGTTCATGACTGGGCGGATTCCGATTCGCACCGCGCTGTCGATCGTGGTCGTCCCGGGCGACGAAAATGCGCTTAAGAAGGAGACGCCAACCATCGCCGAGTTCTTCAGTAGGAATGGCTACTCGACTTACTTTTCCGGCAAATGGCATCTCGGCGACAAACCTGAGGCTTATCCGATTGAGCATGGCTTCGATGAGATGAAGGCTTTCGCGGCATATTATCCAGGCGTCTACACTTATGCCGATACCTCGAAGTGGTTTCATCCGTGGTTCCCCTCCTACAACCCGGAGTTCGCAAAAGAATATTTTGAGATTGTGAACATGTACGAATGGGAGGGAGCGGCGGGGCAGCCAGCGAAGCGAGACGAATACATCACATATGACCGTCTTGCCGACTTCGATGTCCGCCAGGCCGACTATGCAATCGACTATATCAAGAAACACGCCAAGGACTCCAAGCCGTTCTTCATGGATGTAAACTTCATGAAGATGCACAATCCGACCAATGCTTCAGCGAAATTTGCTGGCAAGTCGCATCTTGGCGACTACTCGGATTCGCTCCTTGAACTTGATGATAATATCGGGCGGATAATGGATGCGATCCGTGCCGAAGCGCCTGACACCATCGTCATCGTGACAGCAGATAACGGCGCGTGGCAGGATGCCTATCCCGACGCCGGCACCACCCCTTTCCGCGGCGAAAAAGGTACTGCATTTGAAGGCGGTTGGCGGGTACCCGGGTTGATGTGGTGGCCCGCACACATCCCGGCGGGCGCGCAGTACCATGAAATGATGTCGCATATCGACTGCTGGGCGACGCTCGCCAAAATGGTCGGCCTGACCGCGCCGCCGCACGGCGCCTGGACCGACAACAACGGCAAGCCCATTTACTTTGATAGCATCGACAACAGCGAGTACATCCTCGGTCGATCGAAGCACTCAGCACGACGGTCGTGGGTTTATATCGACGGCGAGAACTTTATGGGAGCACGTACCGACATCGCCGGTGATCCAACCAATCCAGACCTCAGCATCGCGTGGAAGTATCTGTGGACTGCAAAGGATACATGGTTGGGACCGGAACAAAACCTCGGCTCAATTGGAGCAGCCTACAATTTGACCATGGATCCGTTCGAGAAGTACGATATGGTGTTTAATGGTGCTGTACCGTCGCGTCTGCCTCAGACCTCACCGGGCAGATATGCTGGACAGGACAACAGCTGGCTCGGGGCGCTAATCGTGCCAGTCGTGATGGAGTTCAACAAGTCCATCGTTGACTATCCCAGCATGAAGCGTGCTCCCGGCGGCGGCTCGAACGATTGGAGGCCCAATCTCCAACGCCCAGACAATCCAGTGCCGTTGCTGGATATGAAAAAACCCCAGCGAGTTAAAGCGATCGGAGCTGACTAGTTCGCCACTCGTTCAGAGTGGAGGCTGCATCAAACGGCCGACGGATTGCCTGTAAGCGATGGCGGGTCATTAGCTCGACTCGCCACGCGCCGTTCCCTGTGTCCCACGGACTGGTGTGCCACTGAAACGTTCGAAACCACGAGTCAGCTTCTGGCCCATCGCAACGTATTGCGCTGCCGCACGAACCCGGTCGCTGCAGGGGCAAAGCGGACATTGCGTTCGTCGCATCACGTCGCTGGGTTTATGGGTACACGGCCTAGGCGTGGGCGTTACCCATCCTGTGCAGCTTGAGCATGGCATAGACGGCATTGTTGGCTGGCGTAGGAATGCCAAGCGGGCGGGCGAACTCCACGACCTTTCCGGCGAGCCAGTCGAGTTCGAGCCGGTTGCCGCGTTCGAGATCGTGCAGCATGGAAGCCTTGAAGGTGGGCGGCGAGGCTTCCGCGAATTTCATTCGATCCTCGGCAAAATCCTCCGGAATCGGAACGCCCCTGGCACGGCCGACCGCGACCACCTCGCTCATCAGGCTGTAAAAGAACGCTCGCGTATCAGGGTCGGCCAGGATCGGCCCCAGCGGCTGGCGGGTCGTTGCGGTCGCGCCTGATAGTCCGACGAGGAATACAAATTTCTGCCAGCGCTCCCGGTCAATCCCGTCGGACACCGAGATATCGATGCCGGCCGCATGAGCGGCGTCGGCAAAGGCCTTGAGGCCCTCATCGGGCTTACCGTCGGTTCTGCCGCAGACCATGCGCGCGAACTGGCTCGTGTGGGTGACGACGCCAGGCGCGGACAGCACCGTTGCAATGTAGGCACTTCCGGCGACCACGTTGTCGGCGCCGAGAATCGGGGCAATCCTCTCCGCGCTATCGACACCGTTCTGCAACGGGATCACCCGGGTGCGGGGTCCGATCAGAGGCAGAGACAACCTGGCTGCCGTCTCGCTGTCCCAAAGCTTGACCGCGAACAGCACGATATCGACCGGGCCGACCGTGGCAGGATCATTGGTCACGTTGGGTTCGGGCAAATGAAGATTGCCAAGCACACTCTCGACCTTGAGACCGTTTTTTCTGATCGCCTCGAGGTTGGAGCCGCGTGCGATAAAGAACACGTCGTGTCCTGCCGCGGCCATACGTGCTCCGAAATAACCGCCGAGGGCACCGGCCGCCATCACAGCGATACGCATGTCATCCTCCCCCTGTAGCGACGTTCAGCCGGCAGAGGATATCACGCGACGGACCCGGGTTCGATTCCCTGAACGCCGGGCCCTTCGCGTCATTTGGCTGCACCGCTGAATTTGGGCGCTGTGGTTTCACGGCCTCGTCAGCAGCGCTACGCGCCCGATCGCCTTGCGCTCGATCAACAGCCGCATCGCCTTCGCATAGTCTTCCAGCGGCAGCCGGTGCGAGATATTCGGCCGCACCCGGCCGGCCTCGGCCCATTCGCTCAGCGCCTTGAACCTGACCTCGCCGAGCGCGGGATCCTTGCGCACCGCCTCGCCGGCACGGACGCCGAGCACGCTCGCGCCCTTGATCATCAACAGATTGGTGCGGGCAAGACCGATGCCGCCGGTGAAGCCGACGACGAGAATCCGCGCGCCCCAGTTGATGCAGCGCATCGAATTCTCGAACACCTCGCCGCCGACGGGATCGAACACGACATCGGCGCCGCGGCCGTCGGTGAGCCGCTTGACCGCATCGCGGAACGGCTCGCGCGCGTAGAGCACGAGATGATCCGCGCCGCGCGCCTTGGCGATTGCAAGCTTCTCTTCGCTCGAAGCCGCGGCGATCACGGTGGCGCCGAGCAGCTTGCCGATCTCGACCGCGGCAAGCCCGACGCCGCCGCCGGCGCCATGCACCAGCAGCACCTCGCCCGGCTTGATCTGCCCGCGATCGATCAGCGCGTGATACGCGGTGCCGTGCGCGGCCAAGAAGGTCGCGCCTTCCGCGTAGTCGAAGGTCGACGGTACCGGCACGAGCTGCGACGGCGTTGCAACCGTCTCGTCGCAATAGGCGCCGAAGCGCATCTTGACGATCACCTTGTCGCCGAAGGCGACACCGGATGCTGCATTGACCTCAACGACATCGCCGGCGGCTTCCGAACCCGGCGTGAACGGCAGCGGGGGCTTGAGCTGATACTCGCCGGCGGCCATCAGGATGTCGGGGAAGTTGATCCCGGCGGCCCGGATCGCAACCCGCACCTGGCCCGGCTTCAAAGGCACCGAGGCAAAGTTCTCGAGCTGTAGGCGCTCGGGCGGGCCGAGTTCGCGGCAAACGACGGCTTTCGGCATCAGGCGGCCCGCGCCTTGAGGCGTGCCAGCGCCTCGCGGATCAACGGCAGGCGATCGTTGCCGAAATACATGTCGGTCTTGTCGAGATAGATCGTCGGCGAACCGAAGCCGCCGCGCGCCATCACCTCCTCGGTGTTGGCCTTGAGCTGATCCTTGATCGCCTGGTCGCCGATGCCGGCAAGGAATTGCGCCGGATCGATCCCGAGCTTGCTGCAGATCTCGCTCAGCACCGCATCCTGCGAGATGTCCTTGTCGTCACCCCAATAGGCCTCGAACACCGCGCGCGCGAACGGCACCATCTTCTCGTTGCCGAGAAGGATGCAGCCGCGCATCGCCTTGACGCTGTTCACGGGGAATACGGTCGGCGGCATCTTGATCGCAAGGCCTGCCGAGTGCGCCCAGTCGGCGAGGTCCTTCTTCATGTAGCGCGCCTTCAGCGGCACCGGCTTCTCGCGCTGCGCGTAGACCGACGGATTGACGGTGTTGAAGATTCCGCCGACCAGGATCGGCCGCCAGGTGATCGGCGTGTCGAACTCCTTCGCGATCGGCTGGATGTTGTGCCAGGCGAGATAGGTCCACGGGCTGGAGCAGTCGAAGAAGAATTCGATCATTGGCGTTTCCTTTGTCTTTTCCACGTTCATTCTCGTCATTCCGGGATGCGCCGCAAGGCGCAGGGCTCGCGACCGTGTCGCGCCGCGGAATAACGGGCATCATTTCTTCTCGACCAGCTCCTTCGCACGCTGGCCGAACATGTTCTTGCGCGATTCCTCGTCAAACGGCTCCTTGACGAATTTTCCGATCGCAAGGCCCGCCTGCACCTGCGGCCGGGCGCGCACGGTGGCGTACCAGCGCTTGATATTCGGAAAATCGTCGAGGGTGAAACCCTGCGCCTTGTGGGTCATGGTCCAGGGGAAGCAGGCGATGTCGGCGATCGAATAGTCGTCGCCGGCGATGTAGGTGCCGGTCCTGCCGAGCTGGCGGTCGAGCACGCCGTAGAGCCGCGCGGTCTCGTCGCGGTAGCGCTCGATCGCGTAGGGAATCTTCTCGGCCGCATAGAGCGCGAAATGGCCGTACTGGCCGAGCATCGGCCCGAGACCGCCCATCTGCCACATCACCCACTGGATGACGTTCGACCGCGCGCGCAACTCCCGCGACAGGAAACGGCCGGTCTTGTCGGCGAGATAGATCAGGATCGCGCCGGTCTCGAACACCGAGAACGGCCCGCCGCCGTCGGCCGGTTCATGATCGACGATGGCGGGGATCCGGTTGTTCGGGCTGATCGCCAGGAATTCGGGCCGAAACTGCTCGCCGGCGCGGATGTTTACCGGGATCACCCTGTAAGGCAGCCTCAGTTCCTCCAGCATGATCGAGATCTTCCAGCCGTTCGGCGTCGGCGCGTAGTGCAGATCGATCATGAACAACTCGGCTGTCAGCTTGGCTAAGGTCTGATATCTTGCGGACTGATCGTGTGATCAGACCGAGCCGCATATTATGACCGACATCGAAATCGACAAGGTAATTTCGGGGCTCGAATCTGTCGGCGATCATCAATATGGGTGGGACACACTGTTTCGTGACCCAAAGACACGAAAATTCTGGGAGCTTGTGTATCCTCCGGACGGCGGACCGCGTGTACTCAGGCCAATTGCGGCTCGCGATGCACGAACGGTATATCATGCGGCATTTCATCAAATACGCGACCAATCCACGACTACTGGCTGGACGGCGAAACTCTCGAGAGCGTCACGTTCGTCGCTGACTACTGGCAACTTCACTTCGGCCGTACCACGATTTCACCCCTGACAAAGGTTGAAGTACGGGTGGATGGGATGACGAGCTGCAATGGAGACGAGCAATTCCGGAATCGTCTTTGCGAGCAGATCGGCAAAGCCGTCGAGAAATTTGATCTCACGCCGTCAGCGGCCTGCATCATTTCGTTCGAAGATCAGTCGGCGATCTGGATCTCCCTCGATCCGTGCGACTACCGCGGACCCGAGGCGCTGATGATATCAGGGACCGGCCATTGGCTTTCGATGTGAAAGCTGCTGCGTTTCGTTGTTCTGTACGCCGACCTTAAGACATGGCACACAGGCCCTCAATCAGAACCCAACGGGAGGCACCCATGCTGTTTCCAACCACGATCGCAGGCTCGCTGCCGAAGCCGGAATGGCTGGCGGAGCCGAACATGCTGTGGGCACCCTGGAAGTCGGAGGGCGCCGAGCTCGCCCGCGCCAAGCGCGATGCCACGGTGCTCGCGGTCAAGCTGCAGGAGGATGCCGGCGTCGACATCGTCACCGAGGGCGAGCAGGCGCGCCAGCATTTCGTGCACGGCTTCCTCGAGCGGATCGAGGGCATCGATTTCGCCCACAAGGTCGAGATGGGCATCCGCAAGGACCGCTATAAGGCGATGGTGCCGCAGGTGGTCGCGCCGTTGCAGCTCAAGGGGCGCGTCCATGAAGGCGAAGCGCGTGCGGCGCGCGCCCACACCAAGAACAAACTGAAGTTCACCCTGCCCGGGCCGATGACCATCATCGACACCATCGCCGACAAGTATTACGGCGACCGCGTGAAGATGGCCTTCGCTTTCGCCGAGCTGTTGAACCAGGAAGCCAAGGCGCTCGAAGCCGACGGCGTCGACATGATCCAGTTCGACGAACCCGCCTTCAACGTCTACATGGACCAGGTGCGCGACTGGGGCATCAAGGCGCTGGAGCGCGCCGCCGAAGGCCTGAGCTGCGCCACCGCCGTGCACATCTGCTACGGCTACGGCATCAAGGCCAACACCGACTGGAAGCAGACGCTTGGCGGCGAGTGGCGGCAATATGAGGAGACCTTCCCCGTCATCGACAAGAGCACGATCCAGCAGGTCGCGATCGAATGCCGCAACTCGAAGGTACCGATCGAACTGCTCGCGGCGCTCCCCGGCAAGATCGTGCAGGCCGGCGTGATCGACGTCGCCAGCGACGAGATCGAGACCGCTGAGGACGTCGTCAAGGTGATCGAGGCGGTCGCGAAGCACGTGCCGAAGGGCAACATCATCGCGACCACCAATTGCGGCATGGCGCCGATGCGGCGGGACATCGCGGAAGCCAAGCTGATCGCGCTGGGCGCCGGGGCCAAGCTGGCGCGGCAGCGGCTGGCGTAAGGACTCCGCCGGTAGATCAACCCAGAACGGCCATCGCGCTCGGATGCAACACGGGCCGGTAGCCGGCCTGGAAGGCGCGCACCGTCGATGGCGGCGTCAGCAGCATGGCCGGCTCGGGTACGTCGGCCCGGCTGTAACCGGCGAACGACCAGCGCAGCGTGGCGCCGTCGGCGACGAGGTAGCTGTCCCCGCTCGCCTGCACCATCGTCCCGTCGGGCAAGTCGCGCAATCGCGTCGGCGGCGGATGCAGCCGCTTCTTGCCGCGGTCGAGCCGCTCGGCGTGCAGCACCGCATCCATCGCCTTGGCGCTGAGATCGCTTACACCGTTGCCCTGCTCCCAGCAGCCGCGAAACCGCTTGGCATCGTCGCGCCGGCAGTAGAAGCACGGCCGGTGTCCGGCCGCGAACGCGGTGGCCTCATCGAGGAAGAACAGCTCGGTCCAGCTCTGCCGGCTCATCACCTCGCGCCGCCGTCCCCTGAACTCGCAGACGCAGGTGAGCCACGCCGGCGACGACCAGCGCTTGTTCAGAAGCCTGCGCGTCGCGGGATCGTGGATGATGCCGCGATTGCCGGTGAAGGTGCCGCGACGGTCTGAGGCGACGATGTCGCCTGATGGAGTGACGCGATTTTGCAGGGGCATGTTTCTTACTTCCCCCTCGCCCCGCTCTTGCGGGGAGAGGGTGGGGTGAGGGGCTGCTCCACAAAGATAGTGAGAGACGAGCTCGCGGTGAGTCCCCCTCACCCGGATCGCATTGCGCTTCGCTCCATGCAATCCGACCTCTCCCCGCAAGCGGGGCGAGGTGACGATCTACGCCGCCCCGTCGCGGATCGGCGGCTGGAACGACAGCGCGGTGTCCCAGGGAAAGTAGATCCAGGTGTCCTGCGACACCTCGGTGATGTACGTGTCGACCAGCGGCCGGCCCTTCGGCTTGGCGTACACGGTCGCGAAATGCGCATCGGGCAGCAATTGGCGCACCAGCCTGCCGGTCTTGCCGGTATCGACGAGGTCGTCGACGATCAACAGCCCCTTGCCGGTGCCGCCGCCGAGCTTGGCGGTCTGCTCCGAAATGCCCTTGAGCACTTTCAGATCGCCCTGCTTGTCATGGTCGTAGCTGGCGACGCAGACGGTATCGATGATCCGCAAGCCGAGCTCGCGCGCCACGATTGCCGCCGGCACCAGCCCACCGCGGGTGATCGCGATCACCGCATGGAACGGGCCGACCTCGTTGAGCCGCCAGGTCAGCGCCCGGCAGTCCCGGTGGAATTGATCCCACGAGACCGGGAACGGCCTGCCGGCTCGCTCCTGTGCACTCGGTTCGGAATTTCGTTCAACCATATCGTCTCAACCCGCCGGCTTCTTCTGCGCGGCCTGCACTTGCTTCAGCATCTCCTTCACCGCAGCCATTGCGGCTGCGAGCTTTTCCGGATCGCGCGAGCGGACCACGAGATTGGTGTTCGGCTTCTGATTCTCGTCCTGGAACGGATAGCTGCCGATGATGGTGTCGGGATTGGCTTCCGCGATCGCCCGCAGCGGGCCGCCGATGTCGCCCTCCCTTGCGTCGGCCCTGACCGAGTCCGACAGCATCCGCACGCCGGATTTCAGGGTCGGCGCCACGATGTCCATCATCGCCTGCATGATGGTGGGGATGCCGGCCATCACGATGACATTGCCGAGCTTGAAGCCCGGCGCCAGGATGGTCGCGCTCTGAATCAGTTCGGCGCCGTCAGGCACCCGGGCCATGCGCAGCCGCGCTTCGTTGAGGTCCTGCTCGCTCCAGCGCTCCCTGAACCGCGCCACCACCTCGGGGTGATGGTGGATATCGACCCCGAACGCCTTCGCCACGCTGTCGGCGGTGATGTCGTCATGGGTCGGCCCGATGCCGCCGGTGGTGAACACGTAGGTGTACCTATGCCGCAGCGCATCAAGGGCGGAGACGATGTCGGCCTCGTCATCGGCGACGACGCGGACCTCCTTCAGGTCGATGCCGATGTTGGTCAGGTATTCGGCGATGAAGCCGATGTTCTTGTCCTTGGTCCGGCCGGACAGGATCTCGTCGCCGATCACCAATATCCCCGCCGTGACGATCTCGCTCATGGTCTCATTCCCTAACTTGATCCCCGGACATTGCCGATCCAATGCCTTGATGTCACGGGGTTTTGCCGCCGAATTAAGCAGACCTCAGCCGGTTTTTCGGGCAGGCCTTCCACCTCACCCATAGCAAATGCCGCAAGCCAATGCATATCGCGCTGGCCCGCCCCTTGCTACCATCCCATCAAGTCATGCACTGTGTCACATGGCTTTGGAGGGCAGTCGGGCTATATGGCAGTCGCGTTCGATGAGATGAACGGCCTCGGCGAGGATCTCCGCCCGGCCTACCAGGAGCTCTCCCGCTGGCTCAAAGAGACGCCGCCGGATGCGCTCGAATATCGACGCCAGGAAGCGGAGCTGCTGTTCCGCCGGATCGGCATCACCTTCGCGGTCTATGGCGATGCCGAGGCCCAGGAGCGGCTGATCCCGTTCGACGTGATCCCCCGCATCATGTCGGCGACCGAGTGGACGCTGCTGGAGAAGGGCCTCAAGCAGCGCGTGCTCGCGCTCAACATGTTCTTGAAGGACATCTATCACGGCCGCGACATCTTGCGCGCCAACGTCATCCCCGAGGACCTGATCTTCCAGAACCCGGTGTTCCGGCCGGAGATGAACGGCCAGGACGTGCCGCACGACATCTACGTCCACATCGCCGGCATCGACATCATCCGCACCGATCCCGACAATTTCATCGTGCTGGAGGACAATGCGCGCACGCCATCCGGCGTGTCCTACATGCTGGAAAACCGCGAGATCATGATGCGGTTGTTTCCGGACCTGTTCGCGCGGCACCGCGTCGCGCCCGTGGAGCGTTATCCGGACGAGCTGCTGTCGGCGCTACGGTCGGTGGCGCCGCACAGCGCCTCCGCCGAGCCAACGGTCGCGCTGATGACGCCGGGCGTCTACAACTCGGCCTATTACGAGCACTCCTTCCTCGCCGACAAGCTCGGCATCGAGCTGGTCGAGGGGCGCGACCTCATCGTCAAGAACGACGAGGTGTTCATGCGCACCACCGAGGGGCTGAAGCGGGTCGACGTGATCTACCGCCGCGTCGACGACGATTTTCTCGATCCCCTCACCTTCCGGCCGGACTCCGCGCTCGGCGTCCCCGGACTGATGTCGGCCTACGCCGCCGGCAACATCACGCTCGCCAATGCGGTCGGCACCGGCATCGCCGACGACAAGGCGATCTATTCCTACATGCCTGATATCGTGAAGTTCTACCTCAGCGAGGAGCCGATCCTGAAGAACGTGCAGACCTGGCGCTGCCGCGAAGCGCAGGATCTGTCCTATGTGCTCGACAACCTCGCCGACCTCGTCGTCAAGGAGGTGCACGGCTCGGGCGGCTACGGCATGCTGATCGGCCCCGCCGCCACCAAGGCGACCATCGAGGCGTTCCGCGACAAGCTCAAGCGCGAGCCGGAAAGCTTCATCGCCCAGCCGACGCTGGCGCTGTCGACTTGCCCGACCTGCACCGACAAGGGGCTGGCGCCGCGCCATGTCGACCTGCGCCCGTTCGTGCTGACCGGCTCCAGCCACACCACCATCGTGCCCGGCGGGCTGACCCGCGTCGCGCTGAAGGAAGGCTCGCTCGTCGTCAATTCGAGCCAGGGCGGCGGCACCAAAGACACCTGGATACTGAGTGAGTGATTTGAAGCCAAACGCGCTGCGCGAGCCCTCCCTCCCCCTGCAAGGGGGAGGGTCGGGGTGGGGGTCGGCCGCATACGCCGAATGGAGAGAAGACCCCCACCCGCCGCTGCGCGTCGACCTCCCCCTTTCAGGGGGAGGTGAAACACGTTTCGTCTTGTAGGGACTATCGCATGCTGTCGCGCACCGCCGAAAACCTGTTCTGGCTGGCCCGTTATGTCGAACGCGCCGAATATCTGGCGCGCACCATCGATGCGACGTTGCGCGTCACCGCGCTGCCCGCGGCCTATGTCGGCAAGACCAATGAGTGGGATTCCGCGCTGCTCACCGCCGGCGTCGGCGCGAGCTTCTACGATCACTATGAGGAAGCCAACGAGCGGAACGTCATCGAATATCTGTCCTTCTCGTCGGAAAATCCGTCCTCGATCAAGAACTGCATCGAGGCGGCGCGGCTCAATTCACGCTCGGTGCGCACCGCGCTGACGTCGGAGATGTGGGACACCATCAATTCGGCCTGGATCGAACTGCAGGCGGTCTGGAACAAGGGTCCCGCCAACCGCGAGGAGCTGGCCAAATTCCTGCGCTTCGTGCAGGAGACCTCGCTGCGCTTCGACGGCTCGGCCTACCGCACCATGCTGCGCAACGACGCCTACTGGTTCTCGCGGCTCGGGGTCCATCTCGAGCGCGCCGACAACACCGCGCGGATTCTCGACGTGAAGTATCACATGCTGTTACCCGAGGAGGAGCATGTCGGCGGCCCGCTGGATTACTATCAGTGGACCTCGATCCTGCGCTCGGTGTCGGCGACAACAGCCTATCACTGGGTCTACCGGGAAACCTTAAAACCCTGGCTGATCGCCGACCTCCTGATCCTCAACGATACGCTGCCGCGCTCGCTTGCCAGCTGCTACAGCAACCTCGTGCGCAACCTCGACCAGATCGGCGTCGCCTATGGCCGCCAGGGCGCCTCGCAACGCCATGCCCGCGGCATCAGGAACCGGCTCGAGCACAGCAACATGGACGATATCTTCCAGCACGGCGTGCACGAATTCATCCAGGAGTTCATCGCGGACAACTCACGGCTGGGCGAGATCATCACCAAGCAGTATCTGATCTGACCGGTTTTGAGGCAAAATCTCGTCATGGCCGGGCAAAAGCGCGAAGCGCGTCTTTCGTAACATAGGTGACCCGGCCATCCACATCTTGCTTTCGCGGCCGATTAGGAAGAAAGACGTGGGTGCCCGGGAAGGGTCCGGGCATGACAGTCCTGTCCTGAAAAAACCGATTGAACACCGGTTGAGCCATGCGCCTGCGGATAGCCCATACCACCACCTATCGCTACGAGCCGGCGGCCTCGGGCGTGATCCAGATTCTGCGGATGACGCCCGGCAGCCATGACGGCCAGTATGTCGCGGATTGGCAGATCGACGTCTCGACCGACTCCCGGCTCGACACTCATGAGGACGCCTTCGGCAACGTCACCCATGTGCTGACGCATGGTTCGATCAGTGACCTCACGATCCATTGCGAAGGCCTGGTCGAGACCCACGACACCGGCGGCGTACTGAAGGGCACCGACGAGCGGTTTCCGCCGAGCCTGTTCCTGCGCACCACACCGCTGACCGACCTCAACCCGGCGATGACGGCCATCGTGCGCGAGCTGCGCACCGAGGCCGGCGGCGACGTGCTCGGCTTCCTGCACGCGCTGATGGTGCAGATCTACGAGCACATGACCTTCGACGAGGACCCGACCAACAGCGCCACCTCGGCCGCCGAGGCGTTCGCGCTGAAGCGCGGCGTCTGCCAGGACTACGCGCATATCCTGATCGCCTGCGCGCGCGCCGGCGGCGTTCCGGCGCGGTTCGTCTCCGGCCACTTCTTGCGCTCCGACGGCATGGTCAACCAGCAGGCCGGCCACGCCTGGGCCGAGGCCTTCGTGCCCGATCTCGGCTGGATCGGCTTCGATGCCGCCAACGGCATCTGCACCACCGACGCCCATGCCCGCGTCGCGATCGGCCTCGACTATCTCGGCGCCGCCCCGGTCCGCGGCACCCGCTATGGCGGCGGCAACGAGACGCTGACGGTCGCGGTCAAGGTCGACCAGGCCGGCCGTCCCGGCCAGTGGCAGAGCCAGACGCAGTCGTAGAGCTGGTCCCTCTCCGCGTCCGTCATTGCGAGCCAACGGGTCGCGCGAACGCGCGCCCGATGACAGGCTCCGCGAAGCAATCCATCTGACCGCTTGCGGAGGCTCGGATTGCTTCGTCGTTTCGCTCCTCGAAATGACGGCAGGGGTGCTATGATCGCTGCTGCAAACCGAACCAGCGAGACAAGCCATGGCCACCGTAAAACTGCTTTCCGACGACGAACTCTCGGCGGAGGCACGCGCCGTCTTCGACGACATCCGCAAGACGCGGAACTCGGACTTCGTCAACAATTTCTGGCGCGCGCTGGCGCATGATCCGAAGACCCTGCGGCGGACCTGGGAGAGCATCAAGGAGGTGATGGCACCCGGTGCGCTCGAACCGAAGGTCAAGGAGATGCTCTACGTCGCCGTCTCGGTGGCCCACGGCTGCAGCTACTGCATTCACTCACACACCGCGAGCGCCCGCGCCAAGGGCATGACCGACGCCGAATATCAGGAAATGCTGGCAATCGTCGGCATGGCCGCCGAAACCAACCGGCTGGTTACAGCGCTCGGCGTGCCCGTCGACGAGGCCTTCCTCGTCGATGCACCTGCGGGACGAAGCCAGGAGCCGTGACGCTCCTGCCTGTCTCGCGAATGAGTGATGTCACGAAATGCGCTCAACGTCGGATTTGAGGACAACTAGGAAACGGGCAGCTTCGCCGCCCGTCACCACCCGATGATCGAAGGTCAGCGATAGCGGCAGCGTGCGTCGGACCGCAACCTGCCCCCGAAGCGCGACCACGCGCTCCGAAATCCGCCCGGCGCCGACGATCGCCGTCTGCGGCGGCACGATGATGAGATTAGCAAACCGGCCTCCGATCATGCCGAAGTTCGACAATGTGATCGTCGCACCGCGCAGTTCCTCCGGGGGTATCGCGCGCGCGATTGCGTCGGCTCGCAGACGGTCGAGTCCGGCCCGCAGGTCCGATACGCTCCGCTCCGCGACATTGCGCAGCACGGGAACGATCAGGCCGCCGCCCGTGTCGACGGCGATGCCGAGATCGATGCGCCCGATCAGGCGCCGTTCTCCCGTACCGGAATGATACCAGGCATTGAGCGCGGGCTCTGCCTTGCAAGCAGCGGCGATCGCCCGCGCCAGGCGGATTGTCACGTCCTCGCCCTGCCGCCAATCGTCGATGTCGGCTTCATCGGTGACCGTCGCGGGGACGATTTCCGCATGCGCTGCCGCCATGCGTTGGGCCATCGCGCGGCGCAAGCCGCGCAGCGGCTCGGCAGGTCCGCTGTGAGACATCCGCTTCGCCGCCCTCTCGACATCGGCCCGCGTGATGGTGCCGCCGGGCCCGGTCGCCTCGACGAGATCGAGCGCGACGTCAAGCTTGCGCGCAAGGGCACGCACTGCCGGAAACACTTGGGCTCCCCGCCCGCTGGGCGGCGAAGCCGTTGCTGGCGCCGGCCGCTGCTCGCCGGTGTCGAGTTCGCCCACGATCGTGCCGGTGTCCTGCCCGGCGTCCTCGGCAAACTCGACGAGCGGCGCGCCGACCTTCACGATATCGCCCTTGGCACCGAACAGGCGCGCGATGCGTCCGCTCGACGGCGCCGGTATCTCGACCACCGCCTTGTCGGTCTCGACCGAAACGAGCGGCTGATCGGTCACGACGTGATCGCCCTCGTTGACGTACCAGGTGACGATCTCGGCTTCTTCAAGACCTTCACCAAGGTCCGGCAACGTGAACTGGCGCATGGCACAAGGTCCGTTGGTGGTCAGTTGTACTGGTGCGCCTTCCGGGCTGCGATCACGATGCGTTCGACCGACGGCATGTAGCGTTGCTCAAGGCGGGCCATCGGGATAATCGTGTCGTAGCCGGTGACGCGGGTCACGGGTGCGAGCAGCGAGGATAGTCCGCGCTCGGCGATTATGGCTGCGATCTCCGCGCCAAATCCGCCGGTGTGCGCGGCCTCGTGCACGATGACGCAGCGCCCGGTCTTTGCGACCGACCTGAGCACGGTGTTTTCATCGTAGGGCTTGAGCGTGGCGAGGTCGATAACCTCGGCAGCGATGCTCTCGTCGGCGAGCGCGTCCGCTGCGGCCATCGTTTCCTTTAGCATCGCACCCCAGCTGATCAGCGTGACGTCGCGACCTTCCCTCTCGACAAAGGCGCGATCCATCGGCAAGGCTTCGCCGTTGTCCTCGACCTCACCTTTCACGGCGCGGTACAACCGCGTCGGCTCCAGGAACACCACCGGATCGGGATCGCGGATCGCGGCGAGGAGAAGTCCATAGGCGCGCTCCGGCGACGAAGGTATCACGACACGCAAGCCCGGAATGTGGGCCAGCATCGCCTCAGTGCTCTCGGAATGATGCTCGGGTGCGCGAATGCCGGCGCCATGCGGCGTGCGCAGAACCATCGGACAAGTGAGCCGTCCCTGGGTACGGTTGCGCATCCGTGATGCGTGGTTCACGAGCTGATCGAGACAGGGATAGATAAATCCCATGAACTGGATTTCGCCGACCGGCTTCAGTCCCTGCGCGGCCATGCCGACGCAAAGCCCGCTGATCAGGAGTTCGGCAAGCGGCGTATCGAGGACGCGCTCCGGACCGAAGCGCTCCTGCAAGCCGACGGTCGCGCGGAAGACGCCACCATTGACGCCGACATCCTCGCCGAGCACGACCACATCGGGATCATCCGCCATCGCGCGGCCGAGCGCCCGATTGATGGCTTCGACCAACGTGACTTCAGGCATCGTCCTCTCCCGCGAGTTCGCGACGCTGCGCGGCGTACGCCTCGGGCAGATCGGCATAGAGGTTGTCGAACATGGTTTCTGCTCGGCGTGGCGGTGTCTTCAGATAGCGCTCCACCGCCGCCTCGATGCGCTCATGGCACTCGGCGGCAAGCCGCTCCTCGTCCGCCTTGGTCCACATCTTCTGACCCACAAGATAGGACCTGAGGCGCGCGATCGGCTCTTCCTTCCAATGCGCCTGGACTTCTTCGGCCGAACGATAGCGCAATGCATCATCTGACGTCGTGTGATCGCCGAGCCGATAGGTGACCGCTTCGATGAAGTGAGGGCCCTTGCCGTCGCGGGCAGCGGCGATGGCCTCCTCGGCCGCGGCGCGCATCGCCACCACGTCACTCCCGTCCACCTGCTCGCCGCTGAACCCGGCGCCGATGGCCTTCTGCGCTAGCGTCTCGGAACCCGTCTGCAGACGCAACGGCACCGATATGGCCCATTGATTGTTGGTGGCGACGAACACGAGCGGCAATTTGTGAACGCCGGCGAAATTCATTGCCTCGTAGACATCGCCTTTCGAGGTGGCGCCGTCGCCGAACATGCAGACGGCCACGCGCGGCTCCTTGCGCAACTTCAGGGCGTAGGCAACGCCGGCGGCATGCGGCGCCTGTGATCCGACGGGAACGCAGAACGGGAAATCGTGCACCGGACCGGAGAATTGATTGCCGCGTTCATCGCCGCCCCAGAACAGCAGGATCTCCTCCAGCGCGACGCCACGCCAGAGCAACGCGCCGTTGTCGCGATAGGAGGGCAACAGAACGTCATCCTCCCGCATCGCACTCGCGATGCCGACCGACACCGCCTCCTGGCCGAGCGAAATGGCATAGGTTCCCAGCCGACCAGTGCGCTGCAATGCAACAGCCTTTCGGTCGAACAGACGCAACAGCACCATCGACCGGTAGAGTTCGACCAGCAGCTTGGCATCGGTGGCGAAGGCAGGAAGCGGCCGTTCTATCGAGCCGTCGGGCGCGAGGTAATTGCGGCGGCGCACCTCAAAGCGCGCAATGACGGGGAGCTCTTCGTTCGCTCTTTTGCTGGCCACGCGCTCACTCCAGGAGCGGTTCTGCCTCCCACGTTCAACTATTTGGTGTTCGGGCCGCGACGATGCAATACCGTGGCAGCATCGCTCTTGGCGCACGCGCCAGCGGCCGGGCCGTGAGGATCGATCGACAGTATCCGTGGAACAGCGCCGCGACTGCTGTATAAGAGAGCATGGCACATGGTCAGGTTGTCCTCGTAACAACTGCGCCGTTGGACGGCGGCCCGCCGGTTCGCTCGGTCTTCTTCGTGGCCGAAGGAGACGCGGCAAAGGCCACGGCGATCATTGCGGACATGATGGCCCCGAATGAAACGGTCGAAGCGTTGGGGCCGCTTCCCGAAGCGGCTGTCAAGGCGCTCGGGTTGAAACCCGGTGACTACACCCACACCTGACTTGCATCGGATAGCTGTCCGGCGCGCGAAGGTCCGCGGCCACATCCTTGCGCAGAGGGTGTGATCTTGACGCGGCGCCCTCGCTTACGCGGTCCCGATCACAACGCGGGGAGCCCTCTTTCTCAAGCAAGGGACATGGCGTAATCTGCGGCAAGTTGCCCTTAGACGGGACGGGCCGACGTCGCCGTTTGAAGGAACGGGCAGCGGTCAGGCCGTCGGCAGGCATCGCAATCTGAAAGCAGCGCCTGCCTTATGTGGCGCTCCCTCAACTTCAACATGAAGCAGGTTGGCCTGCCGCACGCGCGGCAGACAAGGGCAGTGCTTAACCCTTGGAGGACGACATGGCGACATTCATAGTGAGGATCGACTGGACCGACCAGGGAATTCGAAGTGTCAAGGACGCTCCCAAGCGCAGCCGAGCAGCGAAAGAACTCGCCAAGACGCTCGGTGTCGAGATCAAGGAGGTCTATCTCACCTCCGGCGAGCATGACATCCTTCTCCTCGCCGAAGCGCCTCTTGGCGACAACATCACGAAACTCGCGCTTGCCCTCAGTTCTCAGGGAAACATACGGACCTGCACATCACGGGCCTGGCCCGAGGCCGAGTGGACCAAGCTGATATCCGAGCTTCCGTAGCGGCTTCGGGACGTCCCTATGGATCTCTGCGCGGTCTGACTGACGGGCGCCGTCGATCTTGATACCCTGCGATCGGCGCCAGCGTGTGTGCGCAGGAACCGAGACTGCTCCTCGTCGTGTGAACGAGTAAAGTACGAGGCGCACGAGGGCGACGGCGGACGTCGTCGCCGGCGGGGCCGCACATGCCCTATTTATCCAGCCAGACATCCTCGAAACGCAGATTGTTGTACTGGCTGTTGTCGTGCGGGTGGAAATTCTTCACGTAAGGCTGCCAGCAATTGCCGGCCGATGAGTGCAGGATGACCGGCCGCGCGGCGTCGTCGACCAGCAGGTGCTCGATGTCGAACACGATCTTGCGGCGCTTGTCCTTGTCGACCTCGCGCGACTGTGCCGCCAGCAGCTTGTCGACCTCGGCGTTGCAATACTGGGTGTAGTTGCGCTCGGAGTTGCAGGAATAGTTCTCGACCAGATTGCCGTCGGGATCGTCGACGCTGACGCCGGTGACGTTGAGGCCGATGGTGTAGTCCTTGCGCTGCAGCCGCGAGTACCAGCGCGGCGTGTCCAGGATGTCGAGCTCGGCTGTGATGTAGATCTTCTTGAGCTGGTCGGCGAGGATCACCGCCGGGTCGCGATAGGTCGGCAGATTGCGGGTCTGGATCTTGATCGACAGCGGCTTGGCGTCACTGTAGCCGAGCTTCTGCATGATCGCCTGCGCCTCGGCGAGGTTCTTCCCGGTATCGGGGCCGTACCCCATCAGCGTCGACAGGATCTCCGGCGGCATGCCCCACTCGCCTTCGGGCTTCGCCTGCATCGCGCCGCCGAGCCGCCCGCTGCCCTCGAACAGGATGCTGTTGAAGGCCTTGCGATCCAGCGCCAGCGACATCGCCTTGCGGATATCCGGATTGTCGAACGGCGGATTGACGCGGTTGACCAGGAGATTGATCTGCAGATTGGTCGAGGTCATCTCGCAGATCGCGTTCGGCGCCCGCGCCTTGACGTCCTTCATCAGGGGAATGCTGACGTCGGACGGAAAGGTGATGTCATAGTCGCCGGTCGCGAATGCCAGCATCCGCGTGGCGCGGCTGTCGATCGAGCGCACCGTGATCTCGTCGAGATACGGCCGGTCCTTCTTGAAGTAATCGGGGTTACGGACCAGACGGATCGAGTCACCGCGCCTAAACTCGACGAACTTGAACGGCCCGGTGCCGACCGGCTTGGTGCGCATCACCTGCTGCGGAACGTGGCAGGGATAAACCACGGAGAAGGCGCTCGCGAGCAGCGCCAGCAGGCCGGGCTGCGGCTCGGTCAGCTCGAAGGTCGCCTCATCGTCGCCATTGATGCCGACATCCTTGAGCTTCGAGTACCAGACCTTGCGCGGGTTGCGCTTGAAGTCCTGGGTCTCGCTCTTGCCGATCAGCATCCGCCAGGTGCACTGCACGTCCTTAGCCGTGAACGGCTGCCCGTCATGCCACTTCACGCCGTGCCGCAGCTTGAAAGTGAGCTTTGTATTGGTCTGATCCCAGGACCAGCTCTCGGCGAGATCGGGGATCACGGTGTCGATGCTTTCGTGCACCTTGGCCGGATCGAACACCACGAGGTTGTTGAAGACGGCCGCGAACGGCATCACCGAGGCGATGGTGGATTCCTCGAGCAGCGAGGTCGAGGGCGGATTGTCGTTGTGATAGAGCCGCAGGGTGCCGCCCTTCTTCTGCGCCGATGCAGGGCTCGCGGCCGTCGCCGCGATACCCAATGCCACAATGCACGCGGCCAGTTTGAACGACATTCCCGCCTCCCGAAATTTCTTGTTGTCGTCGGTTGCAGGCAGTCGAGCACAACACCCCGCCCCCCGCAACGACGCGAGGCCAAGATCATTGCCGGCTGCGCGCAACGCAGAGCGAGACCGGGATGCGCCCCGCAACCTGGACGGCTGGAACAGGCGCCCGGCCATCGCTCGGTCGTCCCGCCCCTCTTTGACGGGCCACTGCATCTCCCGTCACGGGGAATTGGGGTTGGATGCATCCTCGAAATTGGCTACTAGTTTCCCGCCGAGAAACTCGGACCGTCTGAGGGCTTTAAATGACCTATTGCTGCGGAATTCTGGTGCGCGACGGGCTCGTCATGATCGCCGATACCCGCACCAATGCCGGCCTCGACAACGTCTCGACCTTCCGCAAGCTGCACATCTTCGAAAAGCCCGGCGACCGCATCATGGCGATCGCCAGCGCGGGGAATCTCGCGATCAGCCAGTCGGTGCTGTCGACCCTGACCGAGGGCATGGAAGATCCGCACAGCGGCGAGCTCGAGACGCTGATGAACGCCCCGACCATGTTCCAGGCGGCGCAGCGGATCGGCCGCGCCATCCGCTCGGTGCACGCCACCGAGGGCGAGGCGCTGCGCGCCGAGGATATCTCCTTCGACGTCTCATTCCTGTTCGGCGGCCAGATCAAGGGCTCGCGGATGCGCCTGTTCATGGTCTACACCGCCGGCAACTTCATCGAATGCACCATCGACACGCCATACCTGCAGATCGGCGAGCACAAATACGGCAAGCCGGTGCTCGACCGCGCCATGCATTACGACGTCGAGCTCTACGAGGCGCTGAAGACCGGGTTGATCTCGATGGATTCAACGATGCGCTCCAACCTCGGCGTCGGCCTCCCGATCGACGTGCTGGTGGTGCGCACCGACGCCTGCGAGGCCGATCTCAACCACCGCATCGAGGCCGGCGAGCCCTATTTCCACGACCTGCGCTCGCGCTGGTCGGCGGCCCTCCGCGCGGCGCACCAGAACATTCCACGCCCACCCTACAAGAACGAAACCGAAGCAAAAACCAAGTAAGAGGAAACTCGGATGACTGAGACAACCAGCAAGATCGCCCTCGTGACCGGCGCCGGCACCGGTGTCGGACGCGCCGCGTCGCTCGCTTTGATGGACAAGGGCTACACCGTGGTGCTCGCCGGGCGCCGCATGGAGATGCTGGAGGAAACCGCCAAACTCGGCCCCGCCGGCAAGAGCCTGTGCGTGTCGGCCGACATGGCCAATCCGGCCGCGATCGCCGCGCTGTTCGACAAGGTGAACGCGACCTATGGCCGGCTCGATGTGCTGTTCAACAATGCCGGCATGGGCGCGCCGCCGGTGAACTTCGAGGATCTGCCGCTTGAGCAATGGCAGGCGGTGGTCAACACAAACCTGACCGCGCCGTTCCTGTGCACCCAGCACGCCTTCCGCATCATGAAGGACCAGACGCCGCGCGGCGGCCGCATCATCAACAACGGCTCGATCTCGGCGCATGCGCCGCGGCCGTTCTCCGCCGCCTACACCTCGACCAAGCACGCCATCACCGGCCTCACCAAGTCGTCCAACCTCGACGGCCGCATGTATGACATCGCGGTCGGCCAGGTCGATATCGGCAATGCCGCGACCCCGATGACCGACCGCATGGTCAACGGCCCCGGCGTGCTGCAGCCGGACGGCACCACCAAGCACGAGCCGCGCATGGACGCCAAGGCGGTCGGCGACGCCGTGGCCTACATGGCCGGCCTGCCGCTCGACGCCAACGTGCTGTTCATGACCGTGATGGCGACCAAGATGCCGTTCGTCGGCCGCGGCTGATCCTCCCTTCTCGCCGCTTGCGACAGGGCTATCTCGACGGCATGGACGGGCTTGTCCCGGGCATGCCGTCACAGGGGCGCACCGTCAAAATATCGAAAACAACCCCATGCAAAGGAGCCGGCGGCTGCCGGCGTCCGACACGGCAACTTGACACGTCGGGCAAATCAGCTGTACTTTTCCATTATCCCGAAATCATGAAAGCTTGCCCCGGGGCTGATCTTCCCCTTCTCCCCGCGCGCAAGGAGAAGGTCGGGATGAAGGGGAGTCTCCGCGAGGACGGTGAGAGACAAACTCGCGGAAAGTCTCCCTCACCCGCCGCTGCGCGGCGACCTCTCCCCACAAGCGGGGCGAGGTAAGGGAAGCGCCCTACTCCAGCTTCTCGACGTCCCGCAGCGTCGGGAACAGCTTCATCCAGAGCAGCGCGACCGCAACGGTGGCGACGCCGCCGAGCACGGCCGACGGCACGGTGCCGAGCAGCGCCGCGGTGACGCCGCTCTCGAACTGGCCGAGCTGGTTGGAGGCGTTGATGAACAGGAAATTCACCGCGCCGACACGGCCGCGCATCTCGTCGGGGGTGGCGAGCTGCACCAGCGAGAAGCGGATCACGACGCTGATCGTATCCGCGGCGCCGAGCACCGCGAGCGCCAGCGCCGACAGCCACATCCAGTGCGACAGCGCGAACACCACCGTCGCGACGCCGAACACGATCACCGCCTGGAACATGCGCATGCCGACGCGGCGGTTGATGGTGTGCCGCGCCAGCACCATCGTCATCAACAGCGCACCGACCGCGGGCGCGGCGCGCAGGACGCCGAGGCCGAGCGGGCCGGCTTGCAGGATATCGCGCGCATAGATCGGCAGCAGCGCGGTGACGCCGCCGAACAGCACCGCGAACAGATCGAGCGAGATGGTGCCGAGGATCGCCGGATTGCTGCGAACGAAGGTGACGCCGGCAAACAGATCGTCCGACGACCCGCCGTTCTTCACCGGCGCCTGCTGCAGCCGGCCGATGCCGCCGGTCAGGAGGGCGCCGAACAGCCAGAACACCATCATGATGCCGTAGGGCGCGCTCGGCATCAGGGCATAGGCGAAGCCGCCAAGCGCCGGTCCGGTGATGGTCGCAACCTGCGCCGCGCCGCTCGAGATCGCGGTCGCCCGCTGCAGCGAGCCTTGCGGCGCGATCAGCGGCAACAGCGCGGCGGTCGCCGGACTCTCGAACGCGCCGGCGATCCCGAGCACGAAGGTCGCGACGAATATCTGGATTTCGGAGATGGTGCCGGCAAAAGTGCTTCCGGCGAGAAACAATGCGGTCAGCGCCTCCGCGATCTGGCAGGCCTGCACCACGCGCTTGCGCTCGAAGCGGTCGGCGGCGTGGCCGGCGACGAACACCAAGAGCGCCGTCGGCAGAAACTGCACCAGTCCGACCATGCCGAGGTCGAACGCGCTGCCGGTCAGATCGTAGATCTGCCAGCCGATCGCCACCGCGCCAATCTGGCTGGAGAAGCGCGACAGGCTGCGCGACGACAAGAAGAACAGGAACGGTCTGTGGCCGAGCAGATCGCGGGCGCCGGCCGGCGTGGCGGAGGACATGGATGATTGCGTGGCCGAGCGCCTGCAACTTGTCAATGGATACGAGATGAACGCGCAACAGCATTGCGCTGCGAGGGGCCCCTGCCCATAATCCCGCGAGAGTTCTTGGGGGCGTGATGCTGCAGTTGCAATCGGCGTTCGGCGTGGTGGCGTTGCTTGTGATCGCCTGGGCGCTGAGCGAGAATCGCCTGAAGGTGTCGCTGCGCCAGGCGGCGATCGGGCTCGTCGTCACGATCGCGACCGCGCTGGTGCTGATCAAGGTGCCGCTGGTGACGCAGGCCTTCGGCGCGATCAATGACGCGGTCGGCACCATTGCCGCCGCGACCCGCGCCGGCACCGCCTTCGTGTTCGGCTATGTCGGCGGCGGCCCGGCGCCGTTCGATCCCAAGGCGCCGGGCTCGGATTTCATCCTCGCCTTCCAGGCGCTGCCGATCGTCCTGGTCATGAGCGTGCTGACGACGCTGTTGTTCTATTGGCGCGTGCTGCCGCCTGTTGTGCGCGGCATGGCCTGGCTGCTCGAGCGCACGCTCGGCGTCGGCGGCGCGGTCGGGCTCTCGACCGCGGCCAATATCTTCCTCGGCATGGTCGAAGCGCCGCTGTTCATCCGCCCCTATCTGGCGCAGCTCACCCGCAGCGAATTGTTTCTGGTGATGACCGGCGGCATGGCCGGGATCGCCGGCACGGTGCTGGTGCTGTATGCGACGCTGCTGGCCCCGCTGATCCCGGATGCGGCCGCGCATTTCGTCATCGCCTCGGTGCTCGGCGCGCCGGCCGCAATTTTAGTGAGCCTGATCATGGTGCCGGAAACGTCGGACAAGCGCACCGGCGGATCGCTCGACAACCCCGATATCCAGGTGTCGTCGACGATGGACGCGATCGTGAAGGGCACGGCGGCCGGGCTCGAGCTCTTGATGAACATCATCGCGATGCTGCTGGTGCTGGTCGCGCTGGTGTATCTGGCGAACGCGATCATCGGCCTGCTGCCGGAGATCGGCGGCGCAAAGATCTCGCTGCAGCGCCTGCTTGGTTACGTCATGGCGCCGGTGTGCTGGCTGATGGGCCTGCCCTGGCCGCAGGCGATCACGGCGGGAAGCCTGATGGGCACCAAGACCGTGCTGAACGAACTGATCGCCTATGTCGACCTGTCGAAGCTCGGCCCCGACGCGCTCGATCCGCGCTCGCGGCTGATCATGCTCTACGCGATGTGCGGCTTTGCCAACTTCGCGAGCCTCGGCATCATGATCGGCGGCCTCGGCATCATGGCGCCCGAGCGACGCGACGAGATCAACGCGCTCGGGCTGAAGTCGATCGTCTCGGGCACGCTGACGACCTGCCTGATGGGCGCGATCGTGGGGATGCTGACGCAGCCGTAGCCGCAGTAGCCCGGATGCGGCGCAGCGCAATCCGGGACGGTTCGGCCCGCGTATGGAAGCCCCGGATTTCGCTTCGCTGCATCCGGGCTACGTAATTTCGACCAGGTCGTCATGCCCGGGCATAACCGTCCGAAGGACGGCGTCGCTTCCGCTTGCCTATGACCCGGGCATCCATCGGCCAAGGAGAATCTTTCGAAGCAGGATGGATGGCCGGTTCAAGCCCGGCCATGACGGCCGCGAAAAGCCTACGCCTTCAGCTCCACCGTCTTGAACTCGGCCGGCAGGATCACCTCCAGCAGTTCGACGTCGTCGGAGTAGTCCAGGATCATGTGCCGGATGCGCGGCGGCTGGGTCCAGGCGCTGCCTTGCTGCATCAGCGTCTCGCCCTCGCCTTCCATGTAGGTCTTCACCCAGCCCTTGAGCACATAGACCATCTGGAAGTCGACGTCGTGGAAGTGCAACTTCGACACTTCATCGGGATTGCACGGTCCCTGCAGCCGGATGACGTGCGCCTGCGCGAGGCCATGCGAGGCGGCGGCGATGCCGAGGTCGCGGTACTTGGCGTAGGCGCGCAGCCCGTCGGCCTTGAAGTCCTCTTCGCGGTGATGGCTGATCGCGACGCGCTGTTTCGGCCGCGCCTTGGCTGCAGTTTTCGGCGCACTCTTTTTGGCCGCCGGGACGCGGCCTTTCGACTTGATGGTCTTGCGCGCGGACGATTTCGCGGACGTCTTCTTGGTGCCGGCGCCGAGCCCCGACCATTTCTTCTTCACCGCGGTCTTGGCTGCCGATCTTGATGCCGTCTTCTTGGCCATTGTTTCGCCTCCCGTCTTTTTGTGACGGAGAGAGGCTAACACAAGTCGCGCACCGCGAGGCGAGCAAAGGCGCACAGCGCGCTTTTGCCCCCAAAGCCGGGGTTCAGCCCGCTCAATGCAGCCGGAACACGCCGTCGACGGCACGCAGCTCGGCCGGCTTGACCAGCTTGGAATGCGCCACCGTCACCGAAAACAGCGGGCCCTCGAGCTTCGCTTGCCAGAACGCGAGGAAATCCTGCAGCGCCGGAAATTTCGGAAACAGGTCGTAGTTCTGCCAGACATACGTCTGCAGCAACGAGGGGTGATCCGGCATCCGATAGAGGATTTGCGCCGTCGTCAGCCCGTACCCCAGCAACTGCTTCCGGAAATCGTCGGAAACAACCCCACCAACTCGCGAGACCATGCCAACCTCCTGTGACGGAGCGCATTCACGTGGTGGCCGACCTCCCCCGCCGGACCACCGGCAATGGATGCGCTCACATGAGAGAAATGTGACGCACGCGACTAACCCATCTCAAGCCTAAATGTTTAATAGGTTGTTGAAATTTCTTGCGTTGGCAGCAGCTTACCGCATCTGCTAATAGCCCCGGCGCCCCCTCTCGGCGGCATTAAGGATGCCGAAATGATCTCGGCATCCTTCTGGCAGACCGCACTCACGAGTGCCAATTTTTCTGCTAGAGGCACTTGCCCGCCGCCAAGGCTTGGCCTATCTCCTGCCCAACCAGTCTGGCACTCGCTGGACTGGACTGCTAACTCTCCAAAAATCTACAGCATCTACAAATGTTTAGGAGGACTGCATGAAATTCCGTCCGCTTCACGACCGCGTCGTGGTCAAGCGTATCGACGCCGAAGAGAAGACTGCTGGCGGCATCATCATTCCGGACAGTGCCAAGGAAAAGCCCTCGCAGGGCGAAGTCATCGCCGTTGGCCCGGGCGGCCGCGATGAAGCCGGCAAGCTGATCCCCATCGACGTCAAGGTCGGCGACCGTGTCCTGTTCGGCAAGTGGTCGGGCACCGAGGTCAAGATCGACGGCGAAGACCTGCTGATCATGAAGGAAAGCGACATCATGGGCGTGCTCGACGTCCCCGCTTCCAAGAAGAAGGCGGCCTAAGCGCCTCTTTCCCTCCAGTCATTCTCTCAAGGAAAAACTCAGATGGCAGCTAAAGAAGTCAAATTCTCCGTCGAGGCGCGCGACAAGATGCTGCGCGGCGTCGACATCCTCGCCAATGCGGTGAAGGTGACCCTCGGCCCGAAGGGCCGCAACGTCGTGCTCGAGAAGTCGTTCGGCGCTCCCCGCATCACCAAGGACGGCGTCACCGTCGCCAAGGAGATCGAGCTCGAGGACAAGTTCGAGAACATGGGCGCCCAGATGGTGCGCGAAGTCGCCTCCAAGTCCGCTGACGCGGCCGGCGACGGCACCACCACCGCGACCGTGCTGGCCGCGGCGATCGTGAAGGAAGGCGCCAAGTCGGTCGCCGCCGGCATGAACCCGATGGACCTGAAGCGCGGTATCGACCTCGCGGTCGAAGCCGTCGTTGCGGACCTCCAGAAGAACTCCAAGAAGGTCACCTCGAACGAGGAGATCGCCCAGGTCGGCACCATCTCCGCCAACGGCGATGCCGAGATCGGCAAGTTCCTCTCCGACGCCATGAAGAAGGTCGGCAACGAGGGCGTCATCACGGTCGAGGAAGCCAAGTCGCTCGAGACCGAACTCGACGTCGTCGAGGGCATGCAGTTCGACCGCGGCTACATCTCGCCCTACTTCGTCACCAACGCCGACAAGATGCGCGTTGAGATGGACGACGCCTACATCCTGATCAACGAGAAGAAGCTCTCCTCGCTGAACGAGCTGCTGCCGCTGCTCGAGGCCGTGGTGCAGACCGGCAAGCCGCTGGTCATCGTCGCCGAGGACGTCGAAGGCGAAGCCCTTGCCACCCTCGTCGTCAACCGCCTGCGTGGCGGCCTGAAGGTCGCGGCCGTCAAGGCTCCGGGCTTCGGCGATCGCCGCAAGGCCATGCTGCAGGACATCGCGATCCTGACCGGCGGCCAGGCCATCTCGGAAGACCTCGGCATCAAGCTCGAGAACGTCACGCTGCAGATGCTCGGTCGCGCCAAGAAGGTGATGATCGACAAGGAGAACACCACGATCGTCAACGGCGCCGGCAAGAAGGCCGACATCGACGCCCGCGTTGCCCAGATCAAGGCGCAGATCGAGGAGACCACCTCGGACTACGACCGTGAGAAGCTGCAGGAGCGTCTCGCCAAGCTCGCAGGCGGCGTCGCGGTGATCCGCGTCGGCGGCGCGACCGAGGTCGAGGTGAAGGAGCGCAAGGATCGCGTTGATGACGCGATGCACGCGACCCGCGCGGCTGTCGAGGAAGGCATCGTCCCGGGCGGCGGCGTCGCCCTGCTCCGTGCCTCCGAGCAGCTCAAGGGCCTGCGCACCAAGAACGACGACCAGAAGACCGGCGTCGAGATCGTGCGCAAGGCGCTGTCGGCTCCGGCTCGCCAGATCGCGATCAACGCCGGTGAAGACGGTTCGGTCATCGTCGGCAAGATCCTGGAGAACAAGACCTACAACTACGGCTTCGACTCCCAGACCGGCGACTATGCCGACCTCGTCAAGAAGGGCATCATCGACCCGACCAAGGTCGTGCGCACCGCGATCCAGAACGCTGCCTCGGTTGCCGCGCTCTTGATCACTACGGAAGCGATGGTTGCCGAGCTGCCGAAGAAGAACGCCGGCGGCCCCGCGATGCCTCCGGGCGGCGGCATGGGCGGCATGGACTTCTGATCCAGCCACCCAAGGCAATCCACGAAATGCAAAACCCCGGCAGCGATGCCGGGGTTTTTGTTTGGGGCAGGCTCGCCGGGCGACTTACCGCAGCGCGGCCGATGCGAATACCTCCACAACCTCGCACTGATGCAGAGCCTTACGCTGCTCACAGCATGCACGTTATGCACAACACTCTCCGTAAATATACGTTGGTCTGAGTTGACAATTTCAAAAAAAATTTCATGCGAGAGTCGCAAACCGAACCGACAGTGTCGTCAGCGTCCCGCACAGTAGGCTCGGGACGAGATCGAAGTTCACTCAAAAATCTGAATTGAGCACGGAGCGTCAGCTCCCGTGACGCGAGCAAGCGTTGCGGAGAATGCGTTCACTTGCGAGGGAGGCAGTGCAGTGAGCGAAAGCGACAAGGCTCTCAGCCGAGCCGCCTGAAGAAGCGGCGTTGAAGTCACATTGAGGATTCGTTCAAGGAGGGACCTGGCCGGTTGGAAGAAGCCCAGTGACGAGAGCATGCAGCCCCCACTGCCCGATGCTCCGTCAACCCGCCGCAGGTGCGCGATGCCCCCCCAACTACCCCGCGCACCGATCTGGGGCCAATCCAACCGGCCGGACTATTCTGCAAGGCAAAAGGCAAAAAGCAAAAGGCAATATGGGAGGGAGGCGCTCATGGGCATGGTGATGGTCAGATGTCCGCAAACCGGACACGCGATTTCCACCGGAATCAAAACCGATCGCGAGAGCTTTCGACGCAGTACCGTGTTCTTCTCGCGCACGCCCTGTCCATTTTGCCGTGCGGATCACGCCTGGTTTGCGCGGGACGCCTGGGTCGACGAGCCGAGCATCCGCGTGCGGCGACGCCGCGGCGGCGGTTCACCGGCCTGAAAATGGCCACCACTTTTGACGACCGCGATGGAGGGACACCATGGCGCAGGTGCAGATCTCGACCGAAACGTCTGCCTGGCTGCTGCAGGCCAAGGACTTTCTCGATGAGGCACGACGGCTGAAGCCCGGTCCGAAGCGCAATGAGTTGCGCGAGACCGCAAAGGTGCTGCGCGAGATTGCGGAGCTCGAAAGGGTATCCTCCCCCACGCGGGAGCTTGATCGGCGGCCAGGAAGCTGATCGCACCAGGGAACGCGCTTACACGGCGTCATCCGCCTCGATTTCCGGGATGCGCGGATCGTTGGCCGGCGCCATTCCTCGCGTTCGAATCTTGCTACCCGAGAAGATCTCCTCGGCCTCGAGACGCATGACGCGATGGCATTCGCACGCCGCCGCCAATAGCCGCGCCCGGTCGATCTCGATCTGACCTCGTTGATCTGACCTGATCGCACCGCGCTTGCGCAGATTACCCATCAGCAAGGTCACCGTCGTTCGTCGTACGCCGAGGATTTGCGACAGCGCTTGCTGGGTCAGCGGGAGGACGTCGCTGTCGACGCGGTCGCGAAGCTGAAGCAGCCAGCGCGCCATCCGCGCCTCGACCGGGTGGAGCGCATTGCACGCGGAGCCGAGCTGAAACTGGATCAGCATCGATCTGACGTGCTTCTGGATCGCCTGCCGGATCCCCGGACTGCGGCCGAAAGCGGCATGAAAGCGCGCCGCCGGGACCCGCGAAGCGGTACCAGCCGCACGAACGACGGCGGTAATGCCTGACGGCGAGGCTCCGAGAACCGAAAGACTACCCACGGCCCCTTCGCATCCGACCACACCGGTCGCGACCGTCTGCCCATCCGCCATGTCGATCATCAACAGGATCGCGCCGCTGTGAGGAAAGAAGACGTAGTCGATCTCGTCACCGGCGCGCGCCAGGACTGCATCCTGTTCGAGCGCAACGGTCTCAAGTTCGGGTCTCAGGAGGTCCAGATCCGCCGGCGACAATGTCGCGAGAAGGCGATTACAAGTTCCACCGGAAATGCTCACCTGCGGGAACGTCAAGGGTCGCACAGCATACTCACTCAAACACAGGATGAAAAACAAATTCCAAACGCTTGACCGCAAGGCGGAATTCTCCGCAGCGGCGTTTTTAAAGTAGATGCAAATGCGCCAGCGGACGCAATAGCAAAATGCGCATCGTCGCACCGTAGAACTTCGGGAACCCAACAGTTCCAGTTTCGCACCGCTAGCGTCTTGCGCGACATCCGAGCCTGCTCTTTCACCACTTGCGCGGGCGCAGGAAGGTGGGCGGACGCGGTGTGACCGCTCCGCTGCGGCACCCGTCACGATGCGCGCGAGTGGTGGTCCGGCCACCGACGCGCCTGCGTGAGCAGTTCCTGCGCGTCCTTGACCTCGGCAAGATCGAGCGTCGAATCGAAACCGGCGAGCACCGGCGCCAGCAATTGAGATATCTCCTCTGCCCGGCCGCTGCGGCTGTAAAGACGTGCAAGTCCCAGCGCGCTGCGCAGCTCGAACGTCCTGGTCTGCTGCCTTCGCGCGATCTCGAGGGCGCGATGGAATGCATCCTCCGCGCCTGAAATGTCGGGGCTGTGACGACGCGACAGCAGCCCACCCTGCACGCGGTACAGCTCGGCATCGAGCCAGTGCTGCCCGGACTGCTCCGTCGCCTCGATCAGCTCATTGATGATGTCGAGCCCGGCATCGACATGCCCGGCCTCCGCATTGGCCACGGCAATCTGTAATCCCCAGAACGGTTCACAGAGGTAGCAGTCGTTCTCGTGAAGCAACGACCAGCCACGCTGCATCTCCGCAAGACCTGCGGCGCGATCGCCGGCACGCCACTTCTCCAGACCATTGAGATAGGTGCCGGCGGCGACATACAACGGCATCGTGTGGTCCCGCGCCAGGCCCAGGGCCAGGATCGTCTCGGTCTGGCGCAACCTGCTGCCGCACAGCCCGTCGAAGACGGCCTTGTGAACCAGCGCATTGGCGCGCGCGAGCGCGCGCTGTTTTCCGACGTCCACCGCGGCGCCCGCGAGCTGCCGGGCCCGATCGATTTCGCCGCGCGGCCAAAGCACCAGGGCGAGAAATCTCATGATGACGAACGGCAAGTCGAGCGTCGACGCCTTGAAGGTTGCCGGATCCGGCTCGGTCGCATAGGCCGCGAAGGCCTGCTCGAGATGGATGCCCGCGTTCAGGTACTCGCCCGCGAACCAGGAGGTTACCCCGCTGGCCCAGCGCGCGACGATGGTCGCCACCGGCGAATCCGGATGCCGCTCCGCTGCGCCCATGATCGCCTCCGCCAGTTCCCGCATCGGCGCGAGCTCGCCGTGGGTCAAGCAGGCGTTGAAGAGACCCGACTGGATCGGCGCCAGTTCGATCGGATCATCGATGTCGGAGGCGAACTGCCGGGCGCGCGTCCAGGCGGCGACCGTCTCGGGGGCGCTGTGCCCGAGACTGCCCCGCAGCGCGCGGCCGTAGGCGATTTGCAGATGGAGCCGGCCGATCATCCGATCCGGCTCGTCGGGCAGCTCATCGGCGATGGCGACCGCCTTGCCGAGATGCGCGATCGCCTCGCAATAGGCCGAGCGCTTCAGCGCCTGCTGACCGGCCTTGCGCCACCACGCCAGCGCGGTCTCGCCGAGCCCTGCCTCGGTGAAATGGTAGGCGACGACTTCCGGCTCGATCTCGGCCATCTCGGCAAACTTGTCGCGCAACACATCGCCGATATGCTTGTGAAGCAACTGCCGGCGGCTCTTGAGCAGGCTCTCGTAAGCCGCTTCCTGGACCAGCGCGTGCTTGAAACTGTAGCTTGCGTCCGGCGGCACGCCCCGGCGCAGCAGCAGCTCGGCCTCTTCGAGCTGGGCAAGCGCCGCGCCAAGCGTCAGATCATCGCGCCCGGCCACGCTGCGCAGCAGCGCATATGAGAACTCACGGCCGATCGCCGCACCGATCTGCGCCACCTCCTTGACCGGCGCCAGCCGGTCGAGCCGTGCCATCAGCGAGTCCTGCAGCGTCGCCGGGATCGCCAGCGGCGGCAGCGGATTGTCGAGGCGATAGCGCCCGGCATTCTCGACCAGCAGCCCCGACTCCATGACCATCTTGGTGAGCTCCTCGACGAACAGCGGGACACCATCCGTCCGCTCGATGATCTGCGCCATCATCTCGCCGGGCAGCAACCGGCCGACGGTCACCTGCTCGATCAGCGCGCGCGTATCCTGCCGGTCGAGCCGATCGAGCCGCAGCAGGCTGACATTGGCGAGCCCGGCCCATGGCGGCTCGAACTCGGGCCTGAACGTCATGAGCATCAGGATCGGCAGTCCCCTGATCCGGTCGACCGCGAGGTCGAGCAGTTCGAGCGACGTGGCATCGGCCCAATGCACGTCTTCGCAGACGACAAGCACCGGCTGCTGCCGGGCGAGGCCCTCGAGCTGGTCGAGCAACGCTGCGAATGTCTGCCGCCGCTGCTGCGCCGGGCTGAGGCCGAGCGGCGGATAGCGGTCGCCGGTCGGGATCGACAGCAGCGCCGCGACCAGCGGTGTCACGCTGGGCACGTGCTGCGTGCCGAGCGCCAGCATGGCTTCGAGCTTGTCCAGCTTCTGCTCCGGCGCATCTTCCGACCTGATGCCGGCGGCACGCTCGAGCTGGGCGACAAAGGGGTGCAGCGCGCTGTTGGTGTGATAGGGCGAGCATTGATACCGCACACGGCGGTGTGTCCCGGGCGCCAGGCTGTCGGAGAGCATCGCCACGATGCGCGATTTGCCGATACCCGCTTCGCCCGATATCAGCACCGCCTGGCCCTGGCCCTGCCACGCTAGTTGCTGGCGCGACAACGCAAATTCGATCTCCGCCTTGCGGCCGACGAAGCCGATCGAGCGCGCGGTGCGCACCGCCTCGAAACGGCTTTCCGATGCCGGCTCGCCTTCGACGGCCCACACCGCGATCGGCTCGGAGATGCCCTTGACCTCGCGGCGGCCGAGGTTGCGCAGCGTGAACAGATTGCCGAGCAGCCGGCGGGTCGAGGCAGCCACGACGACCACGCCCGGTTCCGCCAGGCTTTGCAGCCGCGCCGCGATGTTCGGTGCATCGCCGACCAGCGCCTGCTCCTCCGACGCGCCGCCGGAGACGAGGTCGCCGACCACGACGAGCCCGCTCGCGATCGCGATCCGCACCGCAACTCCCTCTTTCGCGCGGGTCTCGAGCTTGCCGATTGCGGCGATGACGTCGAGGCCGGCGCGCACCGCGCGCTCCGCATCATCCTCGTGGGCGCGGGGATAGCCGAAATAAGCAAGGATCCCGTCGCCGATAAATCTGGCAACGGCGCCGTCGTATGTCGTGATCACCTGCGCACAGGCTGCGCGATAGGCGCGGATCACCTCCCACATGTCCTCGGGATCGAGACGTGCCGATAACGCCGTCGAGCCGACCAGGTCGCAGAACATCACAGTGAGGTGGCGGCGCTCGGCATCGTGCGGTGAAACCGGCGCGGCGATCAGTCCGGCTTGATTGAGATCAGCGATCGCGCGCAGCATCTTGCGGCGATGGCCGAGCAGGACGCCGAGCCGGTCGAAGTCTTCATCCGTCAATTCGGGAAGAACGCCGAGGTCGATCCCGTTCTCGGCAAAACGCAGCGCGTATTGCCCAAGTCCCAGCTTCTCGAGCCATTCCGCAATCTGCTGCACTGGCTTCACCGACGGGTTGACGGCTGGCCGAATGGACCACGGTGCATGAACGTTATCGCAATCTGACCGGAGTGGCACCTCTGTTTTGCGGCGTGGCGCGGGACATGCGAATTGTGGCCGTGGCGGTGCCCGGTTACAGCCGTCTGCACGCTAACATTCGTACGAGTGCCGGCGGCCCGTCCCGGCGAAAAAAATCGAAGGGCCGCCCGTGGGCGGCCCTTCCTGTCTTACGCGCTCTCGGGCGCCTTGAGACGCACCAGCTTGGTCAGCAGCGCATCGAGGCCCTGGCCCTCGCCCGCATGCAGGTCGATGCGGCCGACCTTCTCGACCAGACGCTCGAGCGACTCCAGCTCCTTGAGCCGCAGCAGCAGAGGGTTCTCCTCCATCAGCCTGGCGGTGTTCAGGAGCGAACGCGTCGCCGCGGTCTCCTCCTGGCGGCGGATCAGGTTGGCCTTCGCCACCCGCTCCGCCTCCACCACCTTGTTGACCAGCTCGCGGATCTCGCCGGGCAGGATCACGTCCTTCACGCCGAGCTCGGTGACCTCGACGCCGCTGTCCGCGACACGGTCACGGACAAAGTCGCGAAGCTCCGTATCGAGCGCCGTCTTCGCAGACAGCACCTCGTCCAGCGTGCGGCCGGCCACCGCCTCGCGGATCGCGAACTGCACCAGGCGGTACAGCCACGCATCCACGTCGGGCACCGTTGCCACGACCCGCTCGGGATCGACGATCCGGCGGAACGCGGTCAGCGTCACGCGCAGCGCGATGCGATCCTTGGTCAGCATCTCCTGCGCCGTGATCTCGACCGCCTGGGGACGCAAATCGAGGCGCCTGACCTCGATCTTGCGGCCCGCGATCCAGAACGCGTGCCGGCCGGGCGCGAGCCGCTCGACCAGCTTGCCCTCGACCGTGAGCAGACCGGCCTCGTGGTTCTCGACCACCGCCTCGGTGATGACGCCGGCCCGGTTGGGCTGGATCATCGCGAGATGGCGTGCCGTGACCCTGGGATCGCTGGTGACGTCGATGCGCTCGACCTCGACCGACGTCGCGATCTTCCAGTACACGCGCGTCTGCCAGGGCGTCATCAGCTGCACGGGACGGCCGTCGAGGCTGACGATCGCGATCTCGTTCGCGCGGGTCTCGATCGCCTCGAACAGCTCGTCGGCCAGATCAGGGCGCGCGGCCTTGATCACCGCGAAGCGATCCGCGGGGAATTCGGTCCGCACGACGCTGAACAGCTCGGCCTTGAGCTGATGCAGGGGATCGAACAGGCGGTGACGTCCGGGCGCGAGCACCTGCTCGAGCCGGCCGTCGCGCATCAGCAACGCGCGCTCGCCATCCTTCACCGTCAAATTGGTCGTCAGGAAGTGCCAGGTCCTCTTCAGGGTCACGACACGCCTCCATCGTTTGCCGTCAGGCCCATGGGCCTGAGAGCGGGTTTCATTTTGCAAAGGACGTGAGGACGCGAACGCGGCTTCCTGTCAGCCAAGCGGGCCGTGGCTTAGAGCTTGCGCGATGACGGGCGCACGCGCGCGTTCGCGCGACGAATGTCGCGCGGCCGTGCGGAGCCACCCGGCATCAGCGCAAGCGGTATCCACCGCGGCGCAAAGCCGGTCTCACAGTGTCGATGTTCGGACGAAAAGCCTTGCGGCGAGACGGCCGGACTGCGACTGAAGCGCGCGTCCGGTCCCCTTCAGAGGTATCAGCTTTACAGGCTGAAACGGAGCGCTTGGAGCGGGAATCGAACCCGCGACCCGATGAGTATCATTCACCTGCTCTAACCAACTGAGCTATCCTTTGTGAGAGACCGGATTCGAACCGATACCTTCGGGATTTCATCCCCGACGCTCGCCCATGAGCTTCATCTCGCGATCTTCATTTCGGCGGAACACGACACCGCAAAGCGGCCCGCGCCGGTCGGGATCTCAACGAGCCCGAACCCGTGGCCGAAACGAAGGAGCGGGCTAATAGACGAAGCACGTCCGGGTTGCAAGAGGGCTGCGTGTGATTTTTTCATGACGCGGCGGTGCTGTGACCCAAGCGTCGCAGCAGGTCCCGTCATTGCGCGGGCACCTCATCCCCTCTGCGCGGCATCCTGGAAGCAGGCGCGCAGCCAGTCGATGGTGACGCGCGTTGCCGCGTCGCGCTTGAGATGGTTCTGCACCAGGAGCCAGACGTCGCGTCGCTTCGGCAGCAGCGTGGCGCGCAGACGGCGGTCGGTCAGCAGGTCCGCGCAGCTGTGCTCCGGCAACACACCGACCGCGTGATGCGACCGGATCAGCGTGTGGATGATCCGGACATTGTCGGTGACGCAGCGTGCGCGAAGCCGCTTCGCGCGCAGGAACTGCATTTCCGGAATCCCTCCGAGCTCGTCGGGATAGGCGCACAGCATCGCTTCGCCGGCTGTCGTCGTGGCCGGCTCGAAGAAATACGAGCGGACCTCGGCGAGCTTCGAGATCGCAAAGTCGCCCTTGTCGGGCTTGCGCAAGCGGATCGCGAGATCGGCCTCCCAGCGCGAGAATTTTACATTCTCGCTGGACGTCAGAAACTGCAGCGTCAGGCCCGGATGGGCGCGCAGGAATTCACTTGCGCGCGGCGCCAGCACCTCCTCGGCGATCGCACTGGTGGAGGCGATGCGCAGCCGCCCGACCGGACCAGGCAGGCTTTCGCCGATCCGGCCGATCTCCTCGGCATGCGCGGCCATCGCCTGGATGTGCGCGAGCACCATGTCGCACTGCCGGGTCGGCTTGCGGACACCATCGACGGCCTCGAACAGGCGCAGGCCGAGCGCGCGCTCGATCCGCGTCAGCCTGCGCCCGACCGTGGTCTCGTCGATGCGCAGCCGCGCGCTGGCGCCGGCGTAAGTGCCCTCGTCCCTGACGGCCGCGATGATGCGAAGATCGTCCCAGTTCATGGCGGCAGGCTACATCGTGCGGCCGCCACCTGCAATAACGCAGCCACCGGCTGCAATATCCCTGCATAACGGCAGGCCGCTTCCGGGCTATGTTTTCGGCGACACATCCGCTGGAGAACGACCATGACATCAGCCAAGACATTGATGCAGCTTGCCGGTATCGACCTCACCCCGCCCCGCCTCGGCGACAGCTGCCTGGTGCTGATCGATATCCAGAACGAATACCTTGCCGGTCCGCTGGCCCTGCCCGACGCCAACCCGGCGATTGCGCGCGCGACGGCATTGCTCGCCCGCGCCCGGGAAAGCGGCGCCGCGATCATCCACATCGCGCACAAGGGCCAGCCGGGCAGCCTGTTCGACCGCAGCGCGGAGCGTGGCGCGATCGTCGCGCCACTGGCGCCGCGGCCGGGCGAGATCGTGATCGAGAAGCAATTGCCGAACGCGTTCGCCGGCACCGACCTCAACGCGCAGCTTGCCGCGACCGGCCGCAAGGAGCTGGTGCTCGCCGGCTTCATGACGCATATGTGCGTGAGCTCGACGGCTCGCGCCGCACTCGATCTCGGCTTCCGCACCACGATCGACGCCGACAGCTGCGCCACCCGCGACCTGCCCGACGGTGTCGGCGGCACGATTGCCGCGAGGCTCATTCACGACGTCGCGCTCGCCGAACTGTCCGACCGCTTCGCGATCATCACCCGCGGCAACGCGCTCGCCTGAGGGCCGTTCCGCCCAGCGTTGCGCTACTGAAACGCGACCTCGGCGAAGCTGCGCAGCTTGCGCGAATGCAGGCGTTCGGATTCCTGCTGCTTGAGCCGCTCCAGCGCCTTGAGACCGATCTCAAGGTGCTGGCCGACGCGCTGGCGGTAGAATTCGCTGGCCATGCCTGCGAGCTTGATCTCGCCGTGCAGCGGCTTGTCGGAGACGCACAGCAGCGTGCCGTAGGGTACGCGGAAGCGATAGCCGTTGGCGGCGATCGCCGCCGATTCCATGTCGAGCGCGACCGCGCGCGACTGCGACATGCGCCGGATCACCTGCGGCCCGCTGATCTCCCAGTTGCGGTTGTCGACGCTGGCGACCGTGCCGGTGCGCATCAGCCGCTTGAGCTCGAAGCCGGAGAGCCCGGTCACCTCGCCGACGGCTTCCTCGAGTGCAACCTGCATTTCCGCAAGCGCCGGGATCGGCACCCAGAGCGGCAGCTCGTGATCGAGCACGTGGTCCTCGCGCACATAGCCGTGGGCGAGCACATAATCGCCGAGCCGCTGCGTGTTGCGCAGCCCGGCGCAGTGCCCGATCATCAGCCAGGCATGCGGCCGTAGCACCGCGACGTGATCGGTGATGTTGCGCGCATTGGACGGACCGATTCCGATATTGATCAGGGTGATGCCGCGATAGCCGGGCCGGACCAGATGAAAGGCCGGCATCTGCGGGACGCGTTCGGACGGGGTCCCGGTGGTGCCGCCGCCGAGCCGCGCATTGTGCGTGGTCACATTGCCGGGCGCGACGAAGGCCTCGAGACCGGCCTCGCCCGACGCAAGCCGCTGCTGGGAGAGCTGCACGAAGGCATCGACATAGAACTGGTAGTTCGTGAAGATCACGAAATTCTGGAAGTGCTCCGGGTCGGTGCCGGTGTAGTGGTAGAGCCGGCGCAGCGAGTAATCGACCCGCGCCGCGCGGAACAGCGCGAGCGGCTCCGGCACGCCCGGCGTCAGCTCAAAGGTGCCGTCGGCGATCGCATCGTCCATCGCCGCGAGATCGGGCGTATCGAAGATGTCGCGCAGCGACCTTGTGAACGCCGAACTGTCGGCGATGGTCAGCGCCGCCTCGATATTGATGTCCCGCCGGTAGGCGAAATGGATCGGGATCGGCTCGTTCGACTCGCCGATCTCGACCGCCACGCCATGGTTCTTGATCAGCAGCCCGATCTGCTCGGTGAGATAGGTCCGGAAGATGTCGGGCCGCGTGATGCTGGTCTCGTGGACGCCGGGTCCTGCGACGAAGCCGTAGGCAAGCCGCGAATCGAGCCGCGCATGCGACGAGGTCGTGATGCGGACGAACGGATAATGCGCCCGCACCCGCGTCGTGATAACAGCGCCGTTGACATAGGCCTCGAAACGATTGCGCAGGAAGCCGGTGTTGCGCTCGTAGATCTCTTCGAGACGGACAACGGCGGCTGCGGCATCGACGAACGCTTCGGTCGTGATCGGCGGCGGGGTTTCGATGGAGGGTGTGGGAGACATGTTCGCGTTGCACCAGATCCGTTGCCGAGCTTGGACTCGCCTGGATCAGCACAATATAACGACAATGGCCTCCAGTTCCAGATCGACGCCGATCGCGACAGGCTGCCCTACTCCGCCTCGCCGGGCGGCAACGCGCAGATTTCGGACCGGGTCAGGAACCGGCGCTCGCGCCCGTTGTCGAGCGAGAACATGCCGCCGCGTCCGGGAACGACGTCGATGATCAGATCGGTGTGCTTCCAGACGCCATACTGCGCGCCGCTGATGTAGAACGGCGCGCCGCCGATCTCGCCGAGCTTGACGTCGTGATCACCGATCAGGAATTCGCCTTGCGGATAGCACATCGGCGACGAACCGTCGCAGCAGCCGCCGGACTGGTGAAACAGCACCGGCCCGTGATCGGCGACGATCTCGGCGATCAGCTCCAGCGCGGCCGGCGTCGCGGTCACCTTGTCAGCCATCTCGACCTCCGTGATGGGAGCTTCGGCGGCCTCGCCGCCGAAGCCCGTCGCGTCTACAGGATCCTAGAAGAAGCCGAGCTTCTTCGCGCTGTAGCTCACCAGCATGTTCTTGGTCTGCTGGTAATGGTCGAGCATCATCTTGTGGTTCTCGCGGCCGACGCCGGATTGCTTGTAGCCGCCGAACGCCGCGTGCGCCGGATAGGCGTGGTAGCAATTGGTCCAGACCCGGCCGGCCTGGATGGCGCGACCGAAGCGATAGCAGCGATTGGCATCGCGGCTCCAGACCCCCGCACCGAGGCCATAGAGCGTGTCGTTGGCGATCGAGAGCGCTTCCTCGTCGGTCTTGAAGGTCGTGACCGACACCACCGGCCCGAAAATCTCCTCCTGGAACACGCGCATCTTGTTGTTGCCCTCGAACACGGTCGGCTTGACGTAATAGCCGCCCGACAATCCGCCGCCGAGATTGTTGCGCTCGCCGCCGGCCAAGACCTTGGCGCCCTCCTTCTTGCCGATGTCGATATAGGAGAGGATCTTCTCGAGCTGTTCGGAGGAAGCCTGCGCGCCGATCATGGTGGTCGGGTCGAGCGGGCTGCCTTGCGTGATCGCCGCCACCCGCTTCAACGCGCGCTCCATGAAGCGGTCGTAGATCGATTCGTGAATCAGCGCACGGCTCGGGCAGGTACAGACCTCGCCCTGGTTGAGCGCGAACATCACGAAGCCCTCGATCGCCTTGTCGAAGAAATCATCGTCTTCCGCGCAGACGTCCTTGAAGAAGATGTTGGGCGACTTGCCGCCGAGCTCGAGCGTCACCGGGATCAGGTTCTGCGAGGCGTACTGCATGATCAGCCGGCCCGTCGTGGTCTCGCCGGTGAAGGCGATCTTGGCGATCCGGTTCGACGAGGCCAAGGGCTTGCCGGCCTCGAGGCCGAAGCCGTTGACGACGTTGAGGACGCCCTTGGGCAGGAGATCGCCGACCAGTTCGAGCCAGGTCATGATCGACGCCGGGGTCTGCTCGGCGGGCTTGATCACGACGCAATTGCCGGCGGCGAGTGCCGGCGCAAGCTTCCACGTCGCCATCAGGATCGGGAAATTCCAGGGAATGATCTGCCCGACGACGCCGAGCGGCTCATGGAAGTGGTAGGCGACGGTGTCGTGATCGATCTCGGAGATCGATCCCTCCTGGCCGCGGATCGCGCTGGCGAAATAGCGGAAGTGGTCGATCGCGAGCGGTATGTCGGCCGCCATGGTCTCCCGGATCGGCTTGCCGTTGTCCCAGGTCTCGGCGGTGGCGAGCTTCTCGAGATTGGCCTCCATCCGGTCGGCGATCTTGTTGAGGATGAGCGAGCGCTCGGCGACGCTGGTCTTGCCCCAGGCGTCCTTGGCTGCATGCGCCGCGTCGAGCGCGGCCTCGATATCCGCGGCATCCGAGCGCGGGATTTCACAGATCGGAAGTCCCGTGACCGGCGAGACGTTGTCGAAATACTTCCCGGAATGGGGCTCGCGCCATTCGCCGCCGATGAAATTGCCGTAGCGCTTGGCGAACGGCGCCTTGAGCACGGACTGCATGTCCACCTTGTTCATGTGTTCCTCCGTTGGCACGCCGATGCACACGGCGTTGGCCGGAACGCTCGATCAAATCAGGCATACAGAACAGGGGCTCGCCCCAAGGGCCACGAGGGAACTGTCGCAAATCTGAGACAGAGTGCGCCGCAAATTGCACAGACGCAGCAGCGCTTTGGACGCAGCGCTCCGGGCTTCGTGAGATAGCCTAACGGTGCAAGCCGAGTTGCTTGAGCTTGCGATGCAAGGTCGCCCGGGACATGTCGAGGTCTTTGGCGGCCTTCGACACATTGCCGGCGGCGCGCGCTAGCGCCCGTTGCAACGCTGCTCGTTCCGCGGCAGCCAGGTCACCCGCGTCGCGCGTCTCGCCGATCAGATCGGCCGCCGGCAACGGCCGCGCCAGCGACGCCGCGTTGAGGCCGAGTGCACGGCGCGCAGCCCGCGTCGCACCGATCACGAGATCGTCGCGATCGACCGCCAGCAGCGAATTGACGGCGCGCTCGTTCTTCGGCGTCAGCAGAATTCGCGCATCGGGAAACGCGCGGCGAAAATTCTCGGCCTCGATCGTGCGCGCGGCGTCGGTGACCGTGGTCGCGATCAGCCGGGAAAATCCGCCGGTCAAATCCGCCCGGCAGGAGGAAACGTCGAGCGCGGCGGCAAGCTCGCCATGCTCATCGAAGATCGGTGCGGTGGTGCAGAACAGTCCGGAATTGCGGGTGAAGAAGTGCTGCTCGCGGTCGATCGACAGCGGGCGCTTCTCGACGATGCAGGTGCCGATGCCGTTGGTCCCCTCGTATTTCTCGCTCCAGACCGCGCCGGTCCAGAGCCCCCAGGCGTCGAAGGTCGCATCATCGGCGCCCGCACCGCGGCGGTCGACGACGACGCCGTCGCGGTCCGCGAGCAGCACCGAGCAGCCAACCCCGCCGACCGCAAGAAACAGCCGGTCGAGCGTGCTCTGAGCAACTTTCAGGAATCCGCCGAGCCGCTGCTGTGCAGCGGCGATGTCAGCCTGGCTGAGACGATGGGAAGGCAGGCGGCTCGCCGGATCGAGCGCGTGCAGATGGCCGGAACGACGCCACGACGCCGACAGGTCGGATGGCGCCCCACCTCCGGCAAGCACGTCGAGAACCTTGTCCGTATGCATGACGCCCGCCGACCGGGTCATGCTTCCCTCCCCTGCTCCCCGGGTTCTCTGCCCCTCGGGAACGCGGCGCTGTTGGCCCTGGCACCCTTGTATGCGACAGGATATAGCGCGCTCCACAGCCTTTCAAGGGATGGCAACCGGGACCTTCGGACAGGAACTGACGATGGAGCGGTGGCCGTTCCAGGCGGTTGACCGCGGGAGAGGCCAAGGGGACAAGCGTCCCCTCCAGCAGAATGCGCCTACTGAATCCGCGCGAGCACCGCGAGACGGCGGATGCCCTTGTTACGGTAGGCATCGAGGAACGCGTAATAGTCCTTGAACGAGACGCAGCCGTTGGAGTCGCCGTTCGGACCGAGCATGAAGGTGTGCGCGAGCAGGCCGACGCGGTTGAAGATCTTGCCTTCGCCGCCGATCGGGTTGAGCCGCAGCGCCGGCACGCCGTGGAACAGTGCCTCGCGCGGCTTGAGCTCATAAATGTGCGGCGGCGTCACGCCGACCATCTTCAGGTGCGAGGACCTGGGATCGTCGAGCCTGGAGCCGAGGCCCGAATGCGCCTCGAGGCGCGTGCCGTCGGGCAGGTACACGGTCCTGGCCGAGATGTCGTAGACCGCCGTCTGGCGGTCATAGGGCGGCGAGCCGCCGAGCATCGGGCTCTGGTCCAGCGTCGAAGGAATGCTGCCGGTCACGTTCGCATCGGCTGAAGCGAAGGAGAGCAATCCACCGCTCGACTCCCGCTTGCCCCACAGTTTCTCGACCATGGTCTGCCGTTCGTTCGATGCGATCGACATCACCGCGGCCTTGGCGCGCGCGGCCATGTCGCGAACGCCGCCGGATTTAGTCGCCTGCCTGGCCTCGGCAGGCTTCGCCTCGGCTGCCTTGTCGGCCCCCTTGGGCTGAACGTCCGCAGCGGGATCGTTGAGCACCACCTTCAGATTGGCGGCGGCCTGCTTCTTGGCGGTCTCGACCGACTTCGGCGCCGGCAACGGCTTCGATGTCTCGGCGAGCTCCGCGGAGGCGACCGCCCTCGCCGCTTCGGCGACCTTTGGCGCAGCGGCCTGCTTGATCGGGTCGATCTGCGATGCGGCGTCAGCCACGACGCTGGACGCGACGCCCTCGGGCGAGGCGGCCGCAAACCGATCGTTAAACATAAGCGACGATGCCGCGGCTTCCGACTTCGCGACCTCGGTCTTCGCGGGCGCCGCTGGTGCCGGCGTCAGGGACGCGAACACCTCGTTGAAGGCAGGCGTCGGCCGCGCAGCGACCGCGACGGGCCGCTTGATCACCGGCGCATCGAACGACGCATTGCCCACGGAGGGATAGACGCTCGCCGCAAAAATGTTGGCGTAGACGGTCCAGGCGCAGCCAAGCACCAGCCCCGCCACCGCGGCGCTGCCGAGGAAATGCTGTGGGAGGATTTTTCGGGAGGATTTCTTGCGGCTTGGCGCCCCAAGAACATACGCACTCGCACTCGTACCCATACGCCCGGCGCTCAAAACAGGTCCACCTTTGTCCCTCACTCGACGCGGGGTCGAACGGAGTTCGGCTCAACGTCGCGCGGGGGCACAGACGGCCATTAAGGCGACTTTTAGTTAAATGCGACTTAACCGGATGCGATCCCCTGCAGCGCGGGAAGTGCCTGTGGCGTAGGGCTTTTTTAAGATGACATTGGACCGCCAAAGCGGCTTTTCTGTCCCATCATGGGACATTCCGGCATGCCGCTCCAGCGCGGCATGCCGGAATATATTCAGGGGAGAATTTCCTTGCCGATCGCCCCGTAATCGCGCGGGGATCGAGCAAAAAACATCTCTCAGTAGCTGAGCTTCGGATACCAGTCCTTGCCGCGCCCTTCAGGCGTCGTGTCGAGCAAGGTCCAGAGCGGATCCATGTCCGGCGCGCCGCGCGGGTCCTGGCCGGGGTCCATGGTGCCCGCCCCCATTTCGCCGGCCCAGAAATGACGGATCGTGCCGTTGTGGCGCGTGAAGACATTGTATCCCGGCAGATCGCTGTCATCCTTGCTGACATAGTCGCACGTGTAGTCGCCCGACGCATCCGAGTAGATCCTGTGACGCGTCCAGCCGCGCGCCTTCTTCGCCTCGATCAATCGAGCGATCGGCGAGCGCGCCACGAACACGAACGACACGCGCTGCTCGATATCGGGCAGCTTCTCCTCCCAGGTGCTCATGAACGATGTGCACATCGGACACGGCTTCTCGCGCTGCGGGCCGTACATGTAGCTGTAGACGATCAGCGTCGGCTTGCTGCCGAACAGATCGGCGAGCGATGCCACGCCGGACTCGCCGGCGAACTCATAGGGCTTGATCACCTCGCCGCCCGGCGGCAAGGCGCGGCGCAGCGCGGCGACGCGCTCGATATGCCGGCGCAGCTCGATCTCTTCGACGAGCAATTCCTGGCGGGCGCTGCGATACTCGGCGCTCTCATTGGGAAAGCGCCTGACGTTGGTCGTGGCGAGCTCGGCGGCAGGCTTGAGAACGGAACTGGTCATGTTGGAACCTCGCGTGGTTGACGGGCTGTCTGGAAGACGAGCCGGCCCCGGACGATCCGACACTCAACGGCGAGGATTTTACTGCAGTTCCGGCGGCGGGGAACGGTCGAGGACCTCGCCCTTTACACCTTCCAGCAGGTCGAGCGCGTAGGTCTCGATGGTCAACGGCCCCCGCATGCGTTTGGCCTCGGCCACCGTTTCGACACGGGCGAAATTGTCGCGCAGCGAGGCCGGCATCGCCTGCTCGACCTCGTGCACATAGAGCAGCTTGCCGGCCAGTTGCGCCGGGCTCGGCTCTTGCATGTTGACCCAGCGAATGCGCTGGCCCTGCTGGGCGACGCAGGTGCCCTTGGGGAGATAGAAGGCGAGCCAGCCGGTGGTGCCGTAATCCGCCGCCAGCACGCAGCTCGCGCCGGTCCGCACGCGGGTCGCCTCGATCTCGTCCGCAAGCTCCTGCCAGCCGACACCGACGCTGCGCACGGTGGCGTCGCGGCGATAGCCCGAGAGCAAACCGGTGTTGGCCTGCACGATCAGCAGCGCGAACAGCACGACGCCGACGGGCGCGGCCCAGCGGCGGCAGAAATCGATCGTGCGCCGCTCGCGCGGCGCCCACTGCACCTGGACTGCCGCGACCGCGGCGGCCACGGCAAAGGCGGGATAGACCGGCGCGAACCAGTTGGCCTCGACCCGTGCATGCAATGCGTGCCAGGTGAAGTAGACCACGATGGTCCAGAACATCGTATTGACCAGCACGCGCGCCTCCAGCGCGCCGGCGCGGCGCCGATAGAGCGCGTAGAGGCCCATCACGCCGAGGATGAAGACCAATGGCGTTGCGAACGCAAACTGGGTCGGGATCAGCTCGGCGATGTAGGTCGGCCGGAAATCCTCGATCCGGGCGCGTCCCATCTGCTTGATGAACGACACCCAGTGATGCTCGGCATTCCAGCGGATGACCGGGCTGAACAGGCCGAGGGCGACCAGGCCGCCGAGATAGAGCCAAGGCGAGAGAAACCAGCGCCGCAGCTTCGGCACCATCGCAAGCCAGATCAGGATCGCCGGACCAAAGAACAGCGCCGAGTATTTCGACAGCAGCGCCGCGCCGGCGCTGGCGCCGACCGCAAGCCACCAGGCGCCGCGGCCGCTCTCCAGCACCTTTGCCAGCACGTACATCAGCAGGCTGGCAGCGACCAGCAGCGGCGCATCCGGCGTCACGATCAGCGTGCCGACGGCGGCCATCAGCGTCACATTGAGCAGGATCGTTGCGCTCGCGGCGATGCGCCGGCCGCCGAACAGGATCTCGGCCGCGCGGTAGATCGCCCAGCTCATCGGCAGTGCGAGCAGGATCGACACCAGCCGCACGCCGAACGGCGTATCGCCCGCGATCATGGTGCCGAGTCGGATCACCACCGCGACCATCGGCGGATGGTCGTAATAGCCGCCGGCGAGCGACTTCGACCACATCCAGTAATAGGCTTCGTCGAAGGTCAGCGGCGTCCATGCCGCGGCGGCCAGCCGCAACACGACCAGCGCGCACACCGCAAGCGCGGTGTTTCGGGCCAGCCGCGCCTCGTTCGCGTTCATGCCACCGTCATCGCTTGCGCCAGACGAACAGCCCGGACATCGCGTAATTCCACACCACGCCCATCAGTGCGCCGGCCGCGCCCGCCAGCCACCAGATCGGCTCCTGGTCGTAGACCGAGAACGCGACGCCGACATTGGCGAGCAGGCCGACGCTGCAGACCAGATAGAACAGCAGCAGGCCGCGCAGGATGCCAAAGCCCTTCAGCCGCTGGTCGCGATAGGTCAGGAAATTGTTGAGGATGAAATTGCTGGTCATGGCGACGATCGCACCAGTGGCCTGGGCCTCCGGGAATGGCGCCTTGAACAGCTCGAGCGCGATGAACAGCACGGTGAGGTGCACCACCAGGCCGAGCCCGCCGACGGCCGCAAACAGAATGAAGCGCAGCGAGATCAGATCATTGGTCAGCTTCGCCAGCACCAGGCCGAGGAAGTCGAGCGCGACCATGGAATCGAGCTTGCTCTCGCCATGCTGGCGGGCGCCGAACGTGTAGGGAATTTCGACCGCGCGCAGCTTGCCCTCTGCGGTCGCCACGACGTCGAGCAGAATCTTGAAGCCTTGCGTCGACAGCTGCGGCGCGAGCTGCTCGAAACGGTCGCGGCGGATCATGAAGAAGCCGCTCATGGGGTCGGCGATCTCGACCTTCAGCGTGCGGCGTGCGATCTCGGTGGCGAACGCGCTGGCGCCGGCGCGCTGCTTGTTGAAGCCGTCGGCCTTGTAGCCCTCGATATAGCGGCTGCCGACCACGAGCTCGGCCTCGCCGCTCTGCAGCAGCGCCACCATCTTCGGCAGCTGGGTCTCGTCATGCTGCAGGTCGGCGTCCATCACCGCGGCATAGGGCGCGCTCGAGGCCAGGATGCCCTCGATGCAGGCGCCGGACAGGCCGCGCCGGCCGATGCGGCGGATGCAGCGCACGCGGGAATCCTTCCGCGCCAGCGCGCGCACCACGTCCCAGGTTCCGTCGGGCGAATTGTCGTCGACGAAGATGACTTCCCAGGACACGTCCTTCAGGATCGCGTCGAGCCGGCGGTACAGCACCGTGACGTTGTCGCGTTCGTTGAAGGTCGGGACGACCACCGAAAGCAGCGGCAAGCTTGCTGCCTGCGATGAGGTTTCGGGGCTCGGCTTGATGGCTTCGTTCATGAGCGCCAGCGTATAGCCGCAGCCTCTCCCGCTGCCAAGGCAGGCCAACCCAAACGCGCGCTCGGAAAGCGGGAAAACGGGGCAAAACACCCCTGAAAATGCCAACGACCACGAACAAGGGGCGCGCGTACATCCGGCGCAGCCAATCAATGTCGTGGTCGTCCCAGCGCCGGAGCCCTGAAGCTGCAACGTCGCTGTTGGAAGCAACATAGGAAGGCCCCAGGCGGTCCGCAAGGGGCGCAGGAGGCGCTAGTTGTTCGGGACTTCCCGGATCACCGGGCCGCGTGGCGCCGGGGCTGCCGGCGCGGCCTCGGCGGCGGGAGCCGCCTGCGGCTGCGCGGCGGACCGGGTCGGGTTACGGAGCTGGCTCGGCGACGGCCCGTAGATGAACGCCGCTGCCAGCGCGATGGCTGCGACCAGTGCGCCCAGGAAGCCTGCCGTCGATTGTGAGCCCATGCCGATCATCCCTCGCCTGCACGGATTGATATCAAAAATCGGCCGGCCGCAACAGGATTTGGGAACCTATTTGGACGCGGCCTTGCGCCGGGTGAAGGCGGTTACAATGTCCTTCTGCGCGAGCTCGATCGCGCGGTTGGCGGTCGTCAGATTCGCGTCGGCGTCCTGCTTCGGAAATTGCAGCGACAGGAAGTCGATCAGCGACACCCGGAAGTTCTGCCGCTCCGAGGGACAGACATTGGCGATCAGCGAGGTGAATTCCTGGTCGGACATCGCCTTGTTGCTGTCGCGGGGATATTCGCGGGCGAGACAATTCCAGTAGGCGTCGCGGCCGGTGATCGCGAGCTTGTGCGCATCGTCGACCTCGTCGGCCATTGCAGCGGACGATATGGCGGCGGAGGACATGATCAAGAGGGCGGCCGCGACCAGCATGCGCATTGTTGTTCTCCATTTTGGCGCATCGTAGCGAAGAGCGACGGCGACGATAAGCACTGCCGCGCCGATCTGGCAAACTGGCCAATCACGATTATTTTGACTAGTCTTGCTTCCTGTTCCCTCCCTCACGATGAGTGCAGTCGTGGCCAAAGCTCCCACCAAGGCGACCAAGACAGACGCAGGCAACATCTATATCGGCATCGGCGGCTGGACCTTCGAGCCCTGGCGCGGAGTGTTCTATCCGGAGAAGCTCGCGCAAGCGAAGGAGCTGTCCTACGCCGCCTCCAAGCTGACCTCGATCGAGATCAACGGCACCTATTACGGCTCGCAGAAGCCGGAGAGCTTTCGCAAATGGGCCAGCGAAGTGCCTGACGGCTTCATCTTCTCGCTGAAGGGGCCGCGCTTCGCCACCAACCGCCGCGTGCTCGCCGAGGCCGGCGATTCGGTGAAGCGGTTCTATGATTCGGGCGTGCTGGAGCTGAAGGACCGGCTCGGGCCGGTGCTCTGGCAGTTTGCGCCGACCAAGAAGTTCGACGGCGCCGATTTCGGCAAGTTCCTCGAGCTGCTGCCGCGCAAGCTCGACGGCCGCGCGCTGCGCCATGTCGTCGAGGTCCGGCACGACAGTTTTTGCGTGCCCGAATTCGTCGCCCTCATTCGCGAGCACGAGGTGCCGGTGGTGTTCGCCGAGCACGGCAAATATCCGGCGATTGCCGACGTCGCGAGCGACTTCGTCTATGCCCGGCTGCAGAAGGGCAATGACGAATTGAAAACCTGCTATCCGCCGAAGCAGCTCGACGCCTGGGCCAAGCGGTTTCAGGACTGGGCCGCCGGCAGCGAGCCCGACGACCTGCCGAAGGTCGAGAAAACCGCGCCGAAGAAGGCGCCGCGCGACGTGTTCGCCTATGTGATCCACGAGGGCAAGATCCGGGCGCCGGCGGGCGCGATGGAGCTGATCGAACGGGTGAAGTGAGCGAGAACCGATGGCGAAGGCCAAGACGAAGGCATCGAAGCTGTTCACCATCGGCTACGAGCAGACGCCGTCCAAGGCGGTGCTCGACGAGGTCGAGCAGGCCGGCGTCAAGCTCCTGGTCGACGTCCGCGCCATCGCCTCCTCGCGCCGGCCCGGCTTCTCCAAGACCCAGCTCGCGGCGGGCCTCGACGAGCGCGGCATCGGCTACGTCCATTTGCGCGGCCTCGGTACCCCGAAGAGCGGACGGGAGGCGGCGCGCAGCGGGCAATATGCGCTGCTGCACAAGATCTATTCGGCGCACCTGAAGACGGCGCAGGCCAAGGAAGAGCTCGACGAGCTGTCGGCGCTGGTCAAGCAGTCCGGCCCGGTCTGCATCCTCTGCTACGAGCGCGACCACGAGCACTGCCACCGTCGCTGGATCGCCGAGATCATCGAGGAGCGCGACGGCGTCAGGATCGAGAACCTGGCGGCGGCGCAGGTCTAGCCTGCCCCGCCCGGCACGTTCAGCGTCCCCTCCATCATCTTCACGCAGCCGCCGCCGACATGCACCGAATTGATCGCACCGGCCTGCTTGCGCACCCGCGTCAGCAACAGGCTCGGCCGGCCCATGTCGACGCCCTGCCCGATCCGCAGCCGCAATTCGCCATCGCGCGCGGGATCGATATCGGCGAGCAGCGCCGCGCAAGCTGCGGTCGCGCTGCCGGTGGCAGGGTCCTCGGACAGGCTGCTGGCACCCGGATGGAACATGCGCGCCTGCAGGTCGAGCGGCTGCTCGCTCGCCGGCACGTCGCTTGTGTAGAAATAGACGACATCGCGGCCGATCTCGGCCAGCGTCCTGGCGAACGCCGCCGCATCGGGCCGGGCGCGCTTCAGCGCCTCGCGCGAGGCGATCTCCACCACCAGGAACGGCAGCCCGACCGAGACGACTTGCGGGGCGTGCCGATCGGTCTTCACATCAGCCGCCGTCAGCGACAGGCACGCGGCGGCCGCGGCTGCACTCACCTCGTTGGTCCGCTGCAACGCCTGCGGCGCGGTCAGCTCGGCCCCGATCACCCTGCCGCCATCGGACAGGATCTCGACCGGCACGAGGCCTGCCTTCTCCTCGAACCTCAAGCGCGCCGGCGCCTTCGCCGCCCGGCTCGCCAGCACGAACGCGGTGCCGACATTGGGATGGCCGGCGAACGGAATTTCCGAGCGCACCGTGAAGATGCGAACCTGGGCGTCGTTGGCCTTGTCCTGCGGCGGCAGCACGAAGGTCGTCTCCGAATAGTTGAACTCGGTCGCGATCGCCTGCATCGCTTCGGTCGAGAGCCCTTCGGCATCCAGCACCACGGCGAGCGGGTTGCCGCCGAAGGCGCGGTCGGTGAAAACGTCGACCGTGATATAGCGCCGCTGCATCTTGCTTGTCCTCGTGCTCCGGTCATTCCGATGACGTCATCGTAGCACGGCCCGCGCGATGCCCTTCAGAGCACTCGGTACAATCGCGGGCAAGTCACATGCAGGCAGCTCGCGCGGTTTGAGGAGACGTGCGTGATTGCCTCGGATCATGTGAGCGTCGCCGCCTATCCCAGCTGCCAGACGTGCACCGGGTGCTCGTAGCCCCGCACCGGAATCTCGCCGCGCGACACCGCGTCCTTGCAGTCGTCGCCGAGCGCCTCACGGACCGCGGAGGATATCAAAAACTGCGAGCCGAGCTCCTTGTTCAGCGCCTCGAGCCGCGCCGCAAAATTCACGGTGTCGCCGATGACGGTGTATTCCTTGCGCCGGGGCGAGCCGATATTGCCGGCGACGACCTCGCCGATGTGGATGCCGATGCCGATGCGCAGTGGCCAGCTCGTCGCCGCGTTGGTGCGCTCGTTCGCCGCGAGCATTTCACGCGCGGCGGCGACCGCCTGATGCGCGGCGTCGCCGGTCTCGAACGGCGCACCGAACAGCGCGAGAAAGCCGTCGCCCAAAAACTTGTTCACGATGCCGCCATGGCGATCGAGGATATCGACCAGCACGGCAAAGGCGCCATCGAGCCTGTCGACCACCTCCTGCGGCGAGCGGGTGCGCGCGCCGGCGGTGAAGCTGCGGAAATCCACGAACATCACGGCAACACGGCGGATGTCGCTCCCGGTGCCAGCGCCCTCCGTCATCAGACGTTCGACCACCTGCGGCGAGACGTGCTGGCCGAACAGATTGGTGATGCGATCGCGCGCGGTGGCGGCCGCGATGCTGGCCGCGAACTGCCGGCGCAGCTGCATGCCGACCGCGCCGGCCAGCATGCCGCAGATCAGGATGATCGCGCTCCGCGCGGCGTGATAGTAGATGCTGGTCTCGGCCGCGCCGCCGCCCGAGGGATGGAAGAACACCGCCATGTAGAACAGCTCGACCGCCGCGACGAAGCCGGTGAAGGTCGAGAGCCAGAAGTCGAGCCGCAGCGTCGACAGGATGATGAAGACGAAATAGATCAGCGGCGCCACGAAGCCGAGCGCCTCCTGCGGCCCCATGCTGTTCATGTGCAGCGCCAGCACGACGGTCGGCAGCGACGTCTCGACCAGCACGCCGATGTAGCGCCGGACCACCGGCAGGTCGCGCCCCTTGCGCATGTGCCAGCTGATCGCCCCGTGCACCCAGATCTCGAACAGGATCAGCGGAATGGTGACGTAGAAGACGTAGACGGGACTGAGGTTGCCGTGCCAGACGCGGCTGACCGCCTCGGGCGCAAAGAAATACACCAGCAGACTGATCGCCGCGAGGGCAGCGGCGGTAGCGATCAGCACCTTGATGCGGAGCAGCTCGGTGGTCATCACCTCGCGCATCAGGGCGTGATGGAAGTCCGCGGATACGGTCGCGCCTTGCGCCGCCTCGCCTTTCGTCGCCAAGATTTCAGCCATGCCCTCCACCCCGTCATTCCGGGATGGTCCGAAGGACCAGACCCGGAATCTCGAGATTCCCTGGTACGCAGTTGCGTACCATAGTTCGATGCTGCGCATCGCCCCGGAATGACGATCGTTGATGGGATCCATATTAGCCTCAATCGAGCGTGCGGCGGAAGCGCGTCACCGCGATCGTCATGGCGAACAGCATCAGGGCGACCAATGCGGCGGTGTCGTATTGCAGGTTCTGCATCGCCGCCCCCTTCAGCATGATGGCGCGGACGATGCGCACGAAATGGGTCAGCGGTAGCCCCTCGCCGATATATTGCGCCCAGACCGGCATGCCCGCGAACGGAAACATGAAGCCGGACAGCAGGATGCTCGGCAGGAAGAACATCATCGAGAGCTGCATCGCCTGCAGCTGGTTCTGGACGATGGTCGAGAAAGTGTAGCCGATCGACAGATTGGTGGTGATGAACAGCGTGGTGAGCAGCGCCAATAGCGTGAGGCTGCCGAGGACCGGCACGCCGAACAGCAAAATGCCGATGGCGATGATCAGCGTGGCCTGGATGAAGCCGACCAGCACATAGGGGATGATCTTGCCGAACATCACCTCGACCGGCTTGATCGGCATCGACAGCAGGCTCTCCATGGTGCCGCGCTCGATTTCGCGGGTCACCGAGAGCGCGGTGAAGATCAGCATGGTCATGGTCAGGATGGTCCCGACCAGGCCGGGCACGATATTGAGGCGCGAGTCCGCCGCCGGGTTGTAGCGGGCGTGGGCGCGGATCTCGAACGGCATGTCCGGGGGATCGCCGACGTGCAGATCATGCGCCAGCGCCGATTGCACCAGCGGCCCGAGTGCGCCGAGCGCCGAGCCCGACGCCACCGGGTCGGTGGCATCGGCCGCGACCAGCAGCGCCGGTCTGTCGCCGCGCCGCACCGCGCGCTCGAAGCCGCGCGGGATCTCGACGCCGAACAGCACCTTGCCGGATTGCAGCAACTCGTCGAACTCCTCGACGGTATGGACCTCGCGGACGAAATGGAAATAGGCGGTGTTCTCCATCGCCTTCAGGATCGAACGGCCGAGATCGCTGTCCTCCTGGGTCAGCACCGCGGTCGGCAGATTGCGCGGCGTGGTGTTGATGGCGTAGCCGAACAACGTCAGCTGCATCACCGGCAGCATGATGATCATGGCGAACGAGACGCGGTCGCGGCGAAGCTGAATGAACTCCTTGACGAGCATCGCGTAGCTGCGCCGCCAGAAGCCGAATGCCAGCTCCCTCGCCTCGCTGTTCTGGATCGTTTCCGTTGCGCTCATCGCAATTATCCCTGGAAATTATCCTTGAAAGTTATCCTTGAAAGTTATCCTTGGAGCGCCCCATCAGATCGATGAAGACGTCTTCGAGCGACGGCTCGCTGGCCTGCCAATGCCATTTCGAATTGTCCCGATAGGGCGCGATCGCGGCCTCGAGCGCCGCCTTGTCGCGGCCGGAGACGTGCAGGCTGGTGCCGAACGGCGCCACCATGTCGACGCCGGGCTTATCCGTGAGCTCGGCCATCAGGCCGTTGAAATCCTCGCCCGTCACCGTCCAGGTCGACAGCTCGGAGGCGGCGATCACCTCGTCCACCGTGCCGTGGGCCAGGAGATGGCCATAGGCGATGTAGGCGATCTCGTGACAGCGCTCGGCCTCGTCCATGTAATGGGTCGAGACCAGCACGGTGAGGCCTTCGGCGGCGAGCGCGTGGATCTCGTTCCAGAAATCGCGCCGCGCCTTGGGATCGACGCCGGCGGTCGGCTCGTCCAGCAACAGCAATTGCGGATTGGGCAGCGTGCAGGCGCCGAGCGCCAGCCGCTGCTTCCAGCCGCCGGAAAGGTTGGCGGCGAGCTGCTCCTCGCGACCCTTCAGCCCGATCCGCGCGATCATGTCGGCCGCAGCCCCGCGCGCGTCCGGCATGCCATAGAGCCGCGCCACGAATTCGAGATTCTCGCGCACCGACAGATCCTGGTAGAGGCTGAAGCGCTGCGTCATGTAGCCGACCTTGCGCTTGATCTTGTCGGCATCGCGCCGGATGTCGTAGCCGAGGCAGGTGCCCTCGCCGCTGTCGGGCGTCAGCAGGCCGCACAGGATGCGGATGGTCGTGGTCTTGCCGCTGCCGTTGGGACCGAGGAAGCCGTAGATCGAGCCGCGCTTGACCTGCATCGACAGGTCGTGGACGACCTCGCGTCCGCCAAACGACTTGGTCAAGCCCTTCACATCGATGGCGATGGAGGGTGCGTTGGACTGCGCGCTGGTGGAGCCGCCGTTCATCTGCGCTCCGCCACCGGCGTCTTAGGGGTGGTCTTGGGATTGAGATAGATGCTGATCGGCTGACCGACGCGCAGCACATCGGGCCGGCTTGGCCGCGCCTGGATCAGATAGACCAGCTTGTTGCGCTCATCGAGACTGTAGATGACCGGCGGCGTGTACTCCGCCGTGGTGGCGATGAAGTAGATCTTTGCCGTGAGGTCGGCGGCGCAATTGTCGCAGGTCACCCTCACCTCGTCGCCGAGCGCGAGCTTCGGCAGCTCGGCCTCCGGGACGAAGAAGCGCAGCTTCATGTTGCCGGGCGGCATGATCGACAGCACCGGGCGCTGCGCCTGCACCATCTCGCCCTCGCGGAAATAGATCTGCTGGATCGAGCCCGCGATCGGCGCAAAGCCCTTGCGGCGGTCGAGCCGGGTCTGCGAGGTGTTGACCCGCGCCTCCGCAACGCGCAGCGCCGAGACCGCGGAATCCAGATTGGCCTGGGTGCCGGCGCCGGTGCCGCGCAGCGAGGCCGCGCGGTCATAGCTCTGCCGCGCATTGGCGAGGGTCGCGTTGTTCTGATTGAGATCGGCGCGCTGCAAATCGTCGTCGACCGAATAGAGCAGATCGCCGGGCTTGACCTCGTCGCCCTCGCGCACATTGAGCTTGATGACGCGGCCGGATTCATCGGGGCTGACGAAGATCATGTCGGCCTCGACCCAGCCCTGGAAGCCGGGATCGCGCTTCTCCTGGCAACCGGCCAGCGTCGCCGCCAGCACGACTGTCGTCACGAGCTTCATCATGCGCGAGCCGGTCATGGCTTGCTCCGTTCGCCGAAGATCAGATCGAGATGAACCTTGAACATCGCGAGGGCATCGAGCGGCGCGTGCCGGGCAAACAGGCTCTGCCAGATCACCGCGACGATCGCGGGCGCCACGACGAGCTGGGGAAACTGCGCGAGCTGGCGCTGCCTGATCTCGCCGCGCGTGATCGCGAGCTGGATCAGCGCCTGCATCGCGGCCATCCCCTTCGACACCACCTCGCGGAAATAGAAGTCGGCGATCGTCGGGAAGCGCGGCCCTTCGGAGACGATCAGGCGGACGATGTCGCCGCGCCGGGTCGACACGATCTCGCGGATGAAGGTCTCGGCGAATCTCTCCACCGCATCGCGCACCGGGCCTGTGATGGTGGGCGGCGCGGCCATGCGATTGACCAGAGGCACCACTGCGGTGCGGATCAGCTCCTCGAACATCGACTCCTTGTCCTTGAAGTACAGATAGAGCGTGCCCTTGGCGACGCCCGCCCGCTTGGCGACATCGTCGAGCCGCGTCGCGGCAAAGCCGCGTGCGATGAACTCGTCCATCGCCGCCTCGACGATCGCAGCGCGCCGCTCCGCGGATTTCTCGGCGCGGTTCGCGGCAGGCTTCGGCTCGGGCAGCTTTGCCGAGGCCACCTTCGGGATCCTCGCCGCCGCAGCCCGGATCGTGGTCCGGCGCTTGGCGGGCCGGGAGCGGTTCGTTTCTTCGATGCGCTTTGTCATGGCCACAATATGACTGACCAGTCAGTCATTGTCAATGCGTTCAGAGAAAACGCCTACCGGCCGGAAGCGTTCCTGTTGGTCTTCCCGGCCCCTCAGAGGTGCGCATAGATTCGCGATCTCGCGGTGCAAATGCCCGAATTTGCTGCTTATTTCTGCCTCTCTGGGGAACAGAGGACGCAGGGAATGCCGGGGGCCAATCGCACCCATGGGCCCTGTGCAACAAAAAGGCGCAGGGGTGGCATCACAGGTGTAACCGGAGCATCCGGCTTTCCCTGCGCGATGGGCTACGGCTCACCTCGTGCTCAACCCGGCGAGATTGGGGGGATTTTGATACAACCGATCGGCTGGGGGGAAACACCTATGAGCGATTGGTTACACAACCTTTCTGTGCCGTGGATGGCCTTCATTGTCTTCGGCTTCACCTATCTTCTTGCCATTGTCATTTTCGCAAGCGTTGCGATCCTGTCGACCAAGGAGCGCGCAACGTCGTTCAAATCGATCTCGCCCGGCATGTTGCCGGTGCTCGGCATCCTTTTCGGCCTATTTGTTGCTTTCACCGCGGCACAGGTCTGGAGTGACAGTGATCGCGCCACCGCGGCGGTGAGCCGCGAAGCCAGTTCGTTGCGGGCGGTCATCTTGCTCGCCGGCGGCCTGCCGCCGGAGCAGGAGGCGCGCCTGCGCGGCCTCGTTCGCGACTACGTCGAGGAAACGGTCGCCGTGGAATGGCCGATGATGGCGCGCCAGGCTGCATCGCTCAAGGCAGCTCCTCCCGCGCTGACCGCGGCGTTGCGGCTTGTCGTATCAACGCCCGCGCAGAACCCGGGCCAGCAGACGACGCAGCACGAGATCATCACCAATCTGAATTCGGCACTCGATGCGCGACGACAACGGATCATCGTCAGTCAGACCGAAGTCGACTCGATAAAATGGTGGTGCCTCTACCTTCAGGCCATCTGCGAGCTATTGGTCATTGCCCTTGTTCACTGCGACAACCGGTTGGGATCCGCCATCGCGATGGGACTATTCGCGACCGGCGTCGCCACATCGGTTCTGCTGATTGCCGCGCATGATCGACCATTCACCGGCCAGATATCGATTGCGCCGACGCCGTTGCTGCAGATCATGCCGGACAAGGAGGCGAGCCGATAAGCGCCGGACCGCACTACGCGCGCGGTCCGCTACGCGTGAAACTTCAGCCCATCGAGGATCTTGTCGACCACCTTGCGCTCGGCGCGAATGGCGAGGCCGACCAGGTTGAGCTCGCTGCGCACGACCGCCTTCACCACCTCGCGGTTGGCGGCGTCATGCGTGGTCTTGAACATGTCCTCGGTGTAGAGCGCCGGCTGCACGTTGCGCGCCAGCGCGCGCTCCAGCGCCCGCGACAGCGCAGGCCCGTCGGCGCCGTAGATCAGAATCGGCTGGCCGATCAAAGAGAGATATCTGGTCCCCGAGCCGTCCTCGTAATTCTCGCCGATACATTCGGGGAACGAAGCCGCGATGCCACCGGCAAGAAACGACGCCACGTTGAGCTTCTGCCAGACTTCCAGGTCGGTGCGGATCACGACCGCGATCTTGGTGTCGAACTGCATGATGCAAGTCTAGCGGCAGGCAGGCGGCAAACGCCAGTTCTACAGGTGCAGACCACATCTGCCAGCGAGGCGCTGACGCTAGATTCCCGGGAGACCTGCCGGCGCATCCTGCCGACCTGAACCTGCCATTCCGCGCCGGCGAGAAGGACTTGTGATGAAGTCTTATCATTGGCAGCAGGGCGACGTCGCAAAGGCCCGATCCGTGCCGGGACGGAAAGCGATAGTCAGGTCCTGCGCCGCGTAGTAGGCTTCGGGCGTTCGATGACCATCAGCATATTTCAGGGCATTGCATCATGATCAGCAAGGCCGATGTTGTTGTTATTGGTTCGGGCGGATTGGGCGCAGCCACAGCCTATTACCTGAGCAAGCGTGGAGGTTTCAGCGTCGCCCTTGTCGACAAGCATGAGATCGGATCGCAAACCTCGCCCCGCGCGGCAGGCATGGTGAGTTGCGCGCGCAAGAGCGACCTGATGATTGGTCTCATCAAGGACGCATGCCGCAAGATCGAGGCGTTCACGGAAGAAACCGGCCAGCCGCTCGACTGGGTGCATTCGGGCAGCCTCAAGATTGCGCGCCGGCCGCAGGACGCCGAAGTGATCGAGGACGACTTCGAGCGCGGACGCCGCACCGGCCTCGACGTCGAGCTGATCTCTCCGGAAGAGGCGAGCGGTCTCAATCCGTTCCTGCAGCCGACGGGCGTCGTTGCGGCGATGCGGATCGGCGACGACCGGTATTTCGACCCGGCGCAGGTTGCCGTCGGTTTCGCCACGGCCGCCGCGGCCAACGGTGCAACCTTGCTGCCGAAGACCGACGTGCGCGCCGTCAACATCGTCGGCGGCACCGTGATCGGCGTGACCACCGCAAACGGCGTCATTGAAAGTCCGGTTGTCGTCGATGCGGCCGGTGCGTGGACGCGGCAGGTCGCGGAGGCAAGCGGGATCCGCGTGCCGCTGGTGCCGACCCGGCAGCAATTGATCGTCACCGAGCCTTTGGATGGCGCGCGGGCCGACCTGCCGATGATCCGCATCATGGATGCCGCGGTATATACCCGCCCGTGTCAGGGCGGCTTCCTGTGGGGTGTCTACGAGGAAACGCCGCGCTTCTTCGATATGCAATCGCTTGGGGCCGGCTTCGACGTCAAGGACATGCCGCTCGACATCGGCGTGCTTCATGCCGCCGCCGATGAGGTCAAGGACCAGCTCCCGTTCCTGCAAACCGCCAAGGTGCGGGAGTTTCGCGGCGGCATTCCGACGATGACCGCCGACGGCCATCATATTCTTGGCCCGGCCGCCGGAGTGACCGGGTTCTATTTTGCGAGCGGCTGCAACGTCGCCGGCCTGTCGATCTCGCCGACCGTCGGCGAGGCGCTCGCGGCCTGGATCGTGGACGGCAAGCCGCCCGTCGATCTATCGCCGATGTCGGTCATGCGGTTCAAAGACCAATCGTGGTCTGAAGACCAATTGGAGCGCGACGCCGCCTGGCAATACCGACACTTCTATGGCGCCGTCTGAGCGCGGCAGCGCGCTTTGCCCACCAGGCCGATTGCGGCGACTGCCCTACCCCTTGGCGTCGCAGGCCCAGGCACGGATCACGCATTCCTTGCCGCCATAGTCGTAGCACTTCTTGGTCGCGGCATTGAGCGAGCTCGAGATCTTCGGCGCCACGGCATAGCCATGGGCACCGCAGGGATTCTTCATGTCGATCGAGAGCGCGGCGCAGGCCCGCTTCATGGTCACGGTGGTGCAATCGCCCTTGCACTGCTTCAGCGCGGCGGCGCGCGCCGCACCTTCCGCCGGATAGTCATAGGCCTGGCCATAGGCTCCGCACTTGCCGACCGCGAACGCACCGGCCGCGCGCGCCTTGGGCACGAAGGTCTCCACGGAGAAACGGGTGGCGCCGAGCAGCAATGTCAGGACGAGAATCGTCAGCGCGCGACGCTGCGCGACGGCGGTCGAAATGATCAAGCGGAAATCCCCCAAAGCCCGGCGCGGACTGTACGCAGGGGTCGTTTCCAGATGGTGAATGACGGGTTGAGAGCGAGTTCTAGCCTTGCGTCGTCCCGGCGAAGGCCGGGACCCATAGCCACCGAACGCTGTTGTGGGCGAGGCAGCAGCCCCGGCCTCGCAAGACAATCGGCATTTGTGGCAATGGGTCCCGGCCTTCGCCGGGACGACGCGGATGGAGCTAGCCTCGTCTTGCCGCTTCCAGCGCCTGCGGGGTGTCGATGTCGAGGAAGGCGCTGTCGCCGTCGACCGGGACCTCGGCGACCACCTCGGCATGCTTGGTGATCAAGTGACGCGCGCCGATGTCGCCGTCGAGCGTCATCAGCTCCTTGAAGAAGCGCCGCGACCACAGCACCGGATTGCCGCGGCGGCCCTCGCTGACGGGGACCGCGATCAGATGGCCGCGGTCCGGCGCGAAGGTCTCGATCAGGCGATCGATCAGCTTCGCATCGATCAGCGGCATGTCGCCGAGGCAGACGATCGCGCCGTCGGCGCTGTCGGAGACCGCCGCAATGCCCGCCTTCACCGAGCTGGCGAGGCCGCCGGCGAAATCCGGGTTGCGGACGAATTTGACCTTGAGGCCCTCGAGCGCCTGCTCGACCAGCTCGGCCTGATGCCCGGTAACGACGATGACCTCGGAGGCCTTCGACGCCAGGGCCTGCTCGGCGACGATGCGCGCGAGCTTCTTGCCGTCGAGCTCGGCGAGCAGCTTGTTCGGGCCGCCCATCCGGGTCGAGCGGCCGGCGGCGAGCACGATCGCGGCGACGTTGCGGTTGCCTTCGGTGTCCGGCACGGTGCGCGGCTGCGGCCGCGTCACGATCTCCATGAGAAGTCCGCCGACGCCCATGCCGGTGAGATCCGACCGCTTCACCTTGATGCCGGCCAGCAGCCGCATCAGCACCCAGTCGAAGCCGTTCTCGACCGGCGAGCGCGCGCAGCCCGGCGCGCCCAGCACCGGCACGCCGCCGGCGCTGCCGATCAGCAGCAGATTGCCGGGATCGACCGGCATGCCGAAATGCTCGACCGCGCCACCGATCTCGGTGATCGCAGCCGGAATGACATCGCGGCGGTCGGCGATCGCGGACGCCCCGAACACGATGACGAGCTCGGCGCCGAGCCCGAGCAATTCCTTGATCGAGGCCGCGAGCACCGTCTCGTCATGCGGCACGCGGCGCTCGGCGATGATGGTGGCGCCGGCCGGCGCGAGCCGTTCGGCGGTGACGCGCAGCGTCTTGTCGATCACTTTCGGCGCGAGGCCCGGCAGCAGCGTCGAGACCACGCCGACCTTCTGGATCACATACGGCGCGATCCGCAGCGTATCCTTGCCGGCGACCGCGACGGCGGCATCGCGCAAGCGCCCCTCGACGCCGAACGGGATCAGCTTGACGGTCGCGATCATCTCGCCCTCGACCACCGGCTTGAACGCGGCGAGGGTTGCGAAGGTGATGGCCTCGTCGACGTCGTTGATGCGGTCGACCGCGGCGCGATCGATCACCAGCACGCCGGGGCGCGCCGCGAACAGATTGGCGCGGCCGGTAAAGGCGCGCTCGACATTGACGCCCTCGCCTGCCACCGCCTGCGCGATGCTGGCGGCCGCGGCGTCCTCGGAGACGTCGCCCTCGTCGAGCCGCACCACGACGATCTCGTCGACGCCGGCCTTGGTCAGCGCCTCGACCTCAGCGGGGCCGATCGTGGTGCCCTTCTTGAGCACCAGCGCGCCCTGGCGGAGGGTATGCACGGTGACGCCGCCAATCGCGTCGGCCGGACTGGCGGGACCGAACTTCATGCCGCTTCTTCTTTTTCTTTGGGGGGCAAGCGCAGCTGCGCGGTGATCTCGGCCATGATCGCGACTGCGATCTCCGACGGCGACACCGCGCCAATATCGAGGCCGATCGGCGCGTGGATGCGCGCGATGTCGCTGTCCTTGGCGCCCTGCGCGCGCAGCCGTTCGGCGCGCTTGGCATGGGTCTTCCGCGAGCCCAGCGCGCCGATATAGAAGCAGTCGCGGTCGAAGGCGTGCAGCAGCGCCGGATCGTCGATCTTGGGATCGTGCGTCACCGCGACGAAGGCGGTGTAGTGATCGACGTTGAGCGGCGGCAGCGCGACGTCGGGCCATTCGGCGACCAGCGGCACGTCGGGGAAGCGCTCCGGGCTCGCAAACGCGGTGCGTGGATCGACCACGGTGACGTCATAGTCGAGCGAGCGCGCCAGCGGCGCCAGCGCCTGGCTGATATGGACCGCGCCGATGATCACGAGCTTTGCGGTCGGCGCGTAGACGTTGAGGAACAGCCTCTTGGTCCCGACCTCGACATTGCCGCTCTTGCCCATCCGCAGCTGCTTTGCGAGCTCGGCGCGCAGCGGATCGGCGGCGATGTCCGCGGCCTTGACCAGGCGCTGATCGCCATTGGCGGTGTCGGTGACGATGATGACCGGGCGGCGCGCGGCGCGCTCGGCGTTCAGCTCTTTCAGGATCTCGAGTTTCACGGCTAACCGACCTTCTCGACGAACACGCGGATGGTGCCGCCGCAGGACAGGCCGACATTCCAGGCCGTCTCGTCGGCGACGCCGAATTCGAGCATTTTGGGCTGGCCGCTCGCGATGACGTCGAGCGCCTCGGTGACGACCGCGCCTTCGACGCAGCCGCCGGAGACCGAGCCGAGGAAGGTGCCGTCGTCATTGATGACGAGGCTCGAGCCGGCCGGGCGCGGCGCCGAGCCCCAGGTCTCGACCACGGTGGCAAGCGCCACGCCATGGCCCTCTTTCTGCCAGGTCTCGGCGGCCTGCAGGATGTCTTCGTCGCGGTTGAGCATGAGAGCGTCTCCTCAAGCAACAGAACGGATCAGGCTGCGGTGGTGCGCCGGCGGCGGGGATGACAGCGCCCCGATCAAGCCCTTGATGGAGGTCAAGTTATGCACCGGGCGAAATTCGTCAACGTGGGGCAACATCATTTTGATGCCTTGCGCCTTGGCCTCGAAGCCGGAGTAGCGCAGCAGCGGATTAAGCCAGATCAGGCGGCGGCAGGAACGGTGCAATCGGTCCATCTCGAAGGCCAGTTTGGCATCTGCCTCCCGTTCTAGTCCATCGGATATAAGGAGGACGATGGCGCCCTGCCCGAGCACCCGGCGGGCCCAGAGCTGGTTGAAGCTGTGCAGCGAGGTCGCGATCCGCGTCCCGCCGGCCCAGTCCTCGACCGAGGAGGAGCAGCTCGCCAGCGCCTCGTCGGGGTCACGGGCCCGTAACGCCCGCGTCACATTGGTCAGGCGGGTGCCGAACAGGAATACCGAGACCCGCTTGCGGTAGTCGGTGATGGCGTGCAGGAAATGCAGGAACAGGCGGGTGTACTCGCTCATCGAGCCGGAGATATCGAGCAGCGCCACGATCGGCGCCGGTTTCTCGATCCGGCCGAGCTTTCGGATGTCGATGATCTCGCCGCCGGTGCGCAGCGAGTTGCGCACGGTGCGGCGCATGTCGAGCCGCAGGCCCCGCGCATCCGGCTGGTAGCGGCGGGTGACGAGCTCGGCCTGCGGCAGCCGCATCTTGGCGATCTCGCGCGTCACCTCGGCGATTTCAGCCGCGGTCATCTGCGCAAAATCCTTCTTCTGCAGGATCTCCTTGTCGGAGACCGAGAGCTTGAGCTCCTGCTCCTGGGCCTGCGGCCGCTCCTCGCTCCGCGCCGGCTGGGCCATCGCCTCCTGGACGCGGCGCGAGGCCGGCGGCGGCTTCTTCCTGGCGTGGTCGGGCAGCGGCACCGAATCCAGCATGCTCTTCCACTCCTCGGCGGCGCGGAAGAACAGCATAAAGGCCTGGCGGAAGATCAGCGCGTGCTCGTGGCGCTTGACGAAGATCGCTTCCAGCGTGGCATAGAAATCGGAGCGATGGCCGACCTCGATCAGCTGCAGCGCGTCGAGCGCGTCGATCACCGAGCCCGGCCCGACCGGGAGCCCGGCCGCCCGCAGCGCGCGCGCAAAGCCGATCACGTTGTCGGCCATGTGGCCGGTCGGAGGCGCGAGGTGGTTGATCGCCATTGTTGTTTGGCCTCGTCATTCCGGACCGCACGAAGTGCGGATCCGAAATCTGGAGATTGCGGCGCGAGACTCCGGGTTCACGCTCCGCGTGCCCCGGAATGACGGCTAGTCGCTCGTCGCTTCCTTCAATGTCTTCTGCAGCGCATCGCCCTGCATGCGCGCGATGTCGTCCTGATACTTCAAGAGCGCGCCCAGCGTGTCGCCGACGACCTGCGGGGTCAGCGAGCGGGCGTCGAGCTCGGACAGCGCGGTGGCCCAGTCGATGGTCTCGGCAACGCCCGGCGACTTGTAGAAATCCTGGTTGCGCAGCGCCTGCACGAAGCGGACGACCTGCTGCGACAGCTTGGCGGAGATGTTCGGCACCCGCGACTTGACGATCGCGAGCTCGCGCTCGGCTGTGGGATAATCCACCCAGTGATAGAGGCAGCGCCGCTTCAGCGCGTCGTGGATCTCGCGGGTGCGGTTCGAGGTGATGATCACGATCGGCGGTGCCGGCGCCTTCACGGTGCCGAGCTCGGGGATCGTGACCTGGAAGTCGCTGAGGATTTCCAGCAGATACGCCTCGAACGCCTCGTCGGCGCGGTCGAGCTCGTCGATCAGCAGCACTGGAGGGCCCGCGACATCGGGCTCGAGCGCCTGCAGCAGCGGCCGCTTGATCAGGAAGCGTTCGGCGAAAATGTCGCTCGCGAGCTGGTCGCGATCGGTATCGCCGGAAGCCTCCGCCAGGCGGATCGCGATCATCTGCGCCGCGCTGCTCCACTCATAGACCGCGGAGGCGACGTCGAGGCCTTCATAGCATTGCAGGCGGATCAGCTTGCGTCCGAGCGCCGCCGACAACACTTTTGCGATCTCGGTCTTGCCGACACCGGCTTCGCCTTCGAGGAACAGCGGCCGGCCCATCCGCAGCGCGAGATAGGTCACGGTCGCGAGCGAGCGCTCGGCGAGGTAGCCGCGCGAGGTCAGGAGATCCTCGAGCGCATCGACGGAAGTGGGTAACGCCGATGCACTCATGGAACAGCCAGTCTTCGAACAGAGGTCAGCAAAGTCACGCCTTGGTACTTAGTCCTTGGCGTTCGCGGCTTCCACCGCCCTGCGCGTCAAAACGCCGATCAGATGGGCGCGGTATTCCGCACTGCCGTGCAGGTCGCTGTTCAGCCCGTCGGCCGAAACCGCGATGCCGTCGAGCACCTTGTGCGAAAAGCGCTTCTTCAGAGCGTCCTCGAACGCAGTGACGCGGAAGACGCCGTCGGAGCCCGCACCGGTGACCGCGACGCGCACGTCGGACGGACGCTTGGCCACGAACACCCCGACCAACGCATAACGCGAGGCCTGGTTGCGGAACTTGACGTAGGCCGCCTTCTTCGGCACCGGGAACATCACCTTGGTGATGATCTCGTCGGCCTCCAGCGCGGTCGAGAACAGGCCCTGGAAATACTCCTCGGCCTTGAGGCGGCGCTTGTTGGTGACGATGGTCGCGCCCAGCGCCAGCACCGCGGCCGGATAGTCGGCGGTCGGGTCGTTGTTGGCGAGCGAGCCGCCGATGGTGCCGCGGTGACGCACCGCAGGATCGCCGATCAGGCCGGCGAGCTCGGCCAGCGCCGGGATCGCCTCGCCCACGACCGCGGAGTTCGCGACTTCGGCATGCTTGGCGGTGGCGCCGATGACCAGCGAGCGGCCCTTCATCTCGATCGTATCGAGACCTTCGATGTGGGAGAGATCGACCAGATGCGGCGGGCTGGCGAGCCGCTGCTTCATGACCGGCACCAGCGTGTGGCCGCCGGCGATCAGCTTGGCGTCCTCGTTCTTCACCAGGAGGTTGGCGGCCTGCCGCACGGTGCCGGGACGGTGATATTTGAATTCGTACATTGGAATGTCCTGATCGCGGTCGCGATGAATTGCTGACTAGGCGAGGTCCGACTTGTTAAGCGAGGTCCGACTTCGCCATCGCCTTGGCGCCGGCGGCGATCGAGGCAACGATGTTCTGGTAGCCGGTGCAACGGCACAGATTGCCTTCCAGCTCCTCGCGGATCACCTCGTCGGAGAGCTCGTGGCCCTTGCGATGGACCAGGTCGACCGCGGTCATGATCATGCCCGGCGTACAGAAGCCGCACTGCAGGCCGTGATGCTCGCGGAAGGCCTCCTGCATCGGATGCAGCGGCGCGCCATCGGCCGCAAGCCCCTCGATGGTCTTGACCTCGTGACCGTCGGCCATCACCGCAAGCGTCGTGCAGGACTTCACCGCCCTGCCGTCCAGATGCACGACGCAGGCGCCGCACTGCGAGGTGTCGCAGCCGACATGGGTGCCTGTCAGCCGCAGGTTTTCGCGCAGAAACTGGACCAGAAGGGTACGGGGGTCGACATTCGCGTTCACGGGGTTGCCGTTCACGATCATTGAAATCTTGGCCATCAGCACTCTCTTATCTGCGCCACCGCATATCGGCGAAGCAGGCGGTTTTAAATCATTCCAGACGGCATAATATGGGCGCGCCCCGCGATGGGCAACCTTTCGAGCCACCCATCCAGGACATGGCCGGACCTGAATAATCCAGCCGAAAGGCAGGGCTAACCCTGCACCGCCTTGGCGAAATTTGCAAAGAATTCATCGGCCAGCTTCTTGGCGGCGCCGTTGATCAGGCGCTGGCCGAGCTGGGCGAGCTTGCCGCCGATCTGCGCCTCCACATTGTAGCTCAGAAGCGTGCCGCCATCCTTGTCGGCAAGGCCGACGGTGGCGCCGCCCTTGGCAAAGCCGGCCACCCCGCCCTCGCCTTCGCCTGAGATCTTGTAGCCGTTCGGCGGGTCGAGATCGCTCAATGTGACCTTGCCCTTGAAGCGGGCCGAAACCGGGCCGACCTTCATCTTGGCAGTGGCGCGGAAGCCGCCCTCGTCGGTTTTCTCCAGCTCTTCGCAGCCGGGAATGCAGGCCTTCAACACTTCGGGATCGTTGAGCTTGTCCCACACAGCCTGGCGCGGCGCTGCAAGCTGGACTTCGCCGGTCATTGTCATGGCCATGGGGGACCTCCTCGATCGCTAGAACCTTTTCCCCAAGTAAAGCAGCCGGGACACAAAGGAAAGGGCACCTTCGGAGGATGAGCGATGCATATTCGCAACCGCAGCAAGCCAAGCCCATTGTTCACGAAATTGCGCAATCCCCGCTGTTGAAAATGCCGGCAGCCCCAGGGCATTGGCATCGACGCGCGACAGTGGTTAGGTCGCCGGCCATGAGCACAGCCCTCTCCCCCCTGCTCGCGCCGATGCTGTCGAGCGCCGCGATGCGCGCGGTGTGCGACGACGCCGCCACGCTGCAGAACATGCTGGATTTCGAAGCCGCGCTGGCCCGCGCCGAGGTGGCCTGCGGGGTGATTCCCGCAGCGAGCGCAGGACCAATCGGCGCCGCCTGCAAGGCCGAATCATTCGACCTGGCCGCGCTGGCAGAGGCCGCGACGCGGTCCGGCAATCTGGCGATCCCGCTGGTGAAGGCCCTGACCGCCAACGTCGCCCAGGCGGATGCCGAGGCGGCGCGCTATGTGCATTGGGGCGCGACCAGCCAGGACGTCATCGACACCGCGACGATGCTGTCGCTGCGCGCGGGGATCGACGCGCTGCTGACCGACCTCGACCGCGCCGTTGCGGGCTTCGCCGGGCTTGCGCGCGCCCATCGCGACACCGCCATGGTGGCGCGGACCTGGCTGCAGCACGCGCTGCCGATGCCGTTCGCCCTCAAACTCGCCGAATACGGCGCGGCGCTGCATCGCTCCCGCAAGCGCTTGCTGCGCCTGCGCCGCGAGACGCTGGCGCTGCAATTCGGCGGCGCCGCCGGAACGCTCGCCGCGCTTGGCGACAAGGGCCTCGCGGTCGCCGCCGCCATTGCGCAAGAGCTTGATTTGCCGCTGCCGGATGCGCCCTGGCATACCCATCGCGACCGCATCGCCGAGGCCGCGTCGGTGTTCGCGATCCTCGCCGGCAGCTGCGGCAAGATCGCGCGCGACGTGTCGCTGATGATGCAGACCGATGTCGGCGAGGCCTTCGAGCCTGCCGGCGCCGGCCGCGGCGGCTCCTCCACCATGCCGCACAAGCGCAATCCGGTCGCCGCCGCGAGCGCGCTGGGGGCTGCGACCATGGCGCCGAATCTTGCCGCGACGATCTTCGCCGCGCAGGTGCAGGACCATGAGCGCAGCGCCGGCCCGTGGCATGCGGAATGGCCGACCTTGCCGGCCCTGATGCTGGTGACTTCGGGCGCGCTTGCCGCGATCGTCGATCTCGCCGAAGGGCTCGAGGTCGACGCGGCGCGGATGCGCGCCAATCTCGATGCGACTCAGGGATTGATCATGGCGGAAGCCGTCACCTTTGCGCTCGCCGACAAGATCGGCAAGAGCGACGCCCATCATCTGATCGAGGCCGCCAGCAAGCGCGCGGTCGCGGAGAAGAAGCATCTGCGCGAGGTGCTGTCGACGGATGCCAACGTCGCCGTACATCTCGACGCGAAACGAATCGCGGAACTGTTCGAGCCGATGGCCTATCAGGGCGCCTCGCAAGCGCTGATCGACCGCCTGCTGGCTTCACTGGATGACAAATAGCGACGATGTCGTTGCCGGGCAGAAGCGCGAAGCGCGTCTTCGCGCACATGACCCGGCAAGCGCATGACGAGAGGGACAAGACGATGCCGATGATCAACGCCGACGGGTGCCTGCTCAACGTCCAGGTGGACGGCCGCGACGGCGGACCGACCTTGATGCTGTCGAACTCGCTCGGTTGCACCCTGCAGATGTGGGAGCCGCAAATGCGGGCGCTGACGCAGCTGTTCCGCGTCATCCGCTACGACCGCCGGGGTCACGGCAAATCAGGCGTGCCCGCGGGCCCGTACTCCATGGAGCGCTTCGGCCGCGACGTGCTGGCGATCCTCGACGACCTCAACATCGAGAAGGTGCACTGGTGCGGCCTGTCGATGGGCGGCATGGTCGGACAGTGGCTGGGAGCGAATGCCCCGGAAAGATTCGGCAAGATCATCCTCGCCAACACCGCCTGCTACTATCCCGATCCGACCAACTGGCTGAACCGCATCAAGGCGGTGAAGGAAGGCGGCATCGCCGCCGTCGCCGACACCGTGATCGCGGGCTGGCTGACCGCAGATTTCCGCGAGCGCGAGCCGGAGACCGCGGCGCGCATGAAGGCGATGCTGGTTGCCTCGCCGGTCGAAGGCTATCTCGCCTGCTGCGAGGCGCTGTCGACACTCGACCAGCGCGCGCTGCTGCCCAGGATCAAGAGCCCGACCCTGGTGATCGCAGGAAAGCAGGACATGGCAACGCCGGTGTCGGCAGGCGAAATGATCCGCAGCGGCATTCCCGGCGCCAGCATGACGCTGCTCGATGCCGCGCATATTTCCAATGTCGAGCAGTCGCACGCCTTCACCGAGGCCGTGGTCGGCTTCCTGACGCAGCGGTAACGGTCGTCGTCATTCCGGGGCGATGCGAAGCATCGAACCCGGAATCTCGATCCGCATCCATAACTTCGAGATTCCGGGTTCGGTCCTGCGGACCGCCCCGGAATGACGTAACCGGGAAGGATGCTCTATTGGCGACAATCACTGTGTAGCCCGGATGCAGCGAAGCGAAGTCCGGGACAAGTCTTCGGCAGACGCTGCCCCCCGGATTGCGCTGCGCTTTATCCGGGCTACGATTTCATGAGGAGACATCCATGGACGACAATCAGCGCCGCGACGACGGCATGACGCAGCGCCGCAAGGTGCTCGGCAATGAATGGGTCGACAAGTCGATCAAGAACCGCAATGCGTTCAACACCGACTTCCAGGACCTGATCACGCGCTATGCGTGGGGCGACATCTGGACCCGGCCGCATTTCGATCACCGCACCCGCCGCGTGCTTGTGATCGGCACCATGGTCGCGCTCGGCCAGTGGGACGAATTCCGTCTGCATGTGCGCGCCGCGCTCGCCGAGGGCGGCTTCACGCCCGAGGACATCAAGGAGATCCTGCTGCAGCAGGCGATCTATTGCGGCGTGCCGGCGGCCAATCACGCCGTCAAGGAAGCCGGCGCGATCATTGCCGAGCTGGGAGCATGATCCGGAAAAGTGCGAAGCGGCTTTCCCTCGCGACAAACGCGGAACGCGTTTGCGCGGAGATCATGCTCAAACAACGAACTAAAGCGCGATGACTATCGCGCTTTAGGGCTGCTGAAGGGATAGCTGGCCTGCGGGCGTTTCGGTGGTCGTTGCTGCATTGGCAGATGCTTGAGCTCGCTTCGGCGAGGTCTCGAACAACATCACGATCGCGGTCCCGAGCAGCATCAGAAGCTCGGACGCATGCATGCGCATCGCTTCGACCTCGCCGACCTTGGAAGCCATCATCATGCTGGCGAAGCTCAGCACGCTGCCGAGGCAGAGCGCCACCGCAAGTGCCTCATCGGCGCCACTGCTGTTCTTGCGCAGCGGCGAGAACGCGGCCATCGCGAGGAAGACCGCGAAGAACGCCACCACGGTGATCCGCGCCAGCGCGAGCAGCCATGCGAGGCGCACCGTCGCCATCTTGCCGAGGTGCAGATAGTCGCTGGCATAGAACGCGATCGACACGCTCGGCCGCTCATAGAGGCCGTGGATCGGCGACACCATGATGCTGAAGGCGATGATGCTCCAGACCGGAATGAAATAGGCCGCAAGCAGCGCGCCGTTGAAGGAGCTGATCCGCCAGTTGTTCGACATTGCCGCTTCCCGTGCATCCGGCGCCTTTCAGACCGGCGACGGTTCAGGGCGCGAGCTAACGCCGATCAATTGCCGGCAGCAATTTAAACCCTTTGTTAAGGTTAAGCACGATGCGATGGTTCCGGATCGATGCGATCGGGCCCGGCCGGGATCTGCGCAAGATCGGCGCCGGCCGGGGATAGGGGGGGGGTAAAATGACCGAAAGAACGCGCGTTTTCGTCGCAACGCCCTGCTACGGCGGCGATCTGAAGATGGCCTATGTGTTGTCCGCCTTGAAGCTTCAGGCTGCGGCCACGACCCGGGGCATCGACATACAGTTTCATCTGATCGGAAACGAATCGCTGATCGTGCGCGCCCGGAATGAACTGGCCCACCAATTCCTTGCATCCGGCGCCAGCCATCTCCTGTTCATCGATGCCGATATCGGGTTCGAACCCGAGTCCGTCTTCCGGCTGCTGGATTGCGGCGCCGACGTTTCGGCCGCGGCCTATCCGCTCAAGCACATCGATTGGGCAAAGGTGCAGCGGGCTGCGGACGCCAAGCGCAAGAACCTCGCGTCATCCTCGCTGGACTATGTCGTCACATGGGAGGGCGACCAGATCACGGCGCGCGGCGACGGCTTCGCCAAGGTCCGCTATGCCGGAACCGGCTTTCTCATGATGAAGCGATCCGCCCTCGTCAGGCTGTGCGACGCCCATCCCGAACTCAAATATCGGGCGAACCACAAGTCCAACGACTTGAACACCGGCGACCTAGTTCGCGCCGACCTCGACCGCGTGTCGCTGTTCGAATGCATGATCGACAAGACGACCGGCGAGTATTTGTCCGAAGATTACGCGTTCTGCCGGCGCTGGATCGATCTCGGCGGCGAAATCTGGCTCGACCTTCGAAGCGAGCTTACGCATTTCGGTTCGTACGCCTTCCGCGGCCGCTTCGTCGACCAGTTGGCCTGAACAAGACAGCCCAAGCGAAAAGGGTCTAAGCCCGAACAAGGAAGGCCTCGCCTTTTGGCGAGGCCTCCCTGCTAGTTCGGCTCAATTGTCCGAATTAGCGCTCCGGATTGGGCTTCTGGCCCTGCCGGCCCGGATCCTGCTGTTGCTGGCCGGGCTTCTGGCCGCCGCCCTGCTGCTGCTGGCCGGGCTTCTGACTCGGGTTCTGGTTCGGCTGGCCCGGATTCTGATTTGGGTTGCTCATTCAGCTACTCCTTTGCTTTCATGAAGCTGGGGACAACGCGCGCGTCGCAAGCGCAGTTGCTCGGGGAACACGGGTTCCGGCGTGATCATTGCAGGGCAAAGCCATGTCGGCCCTGTGACATCGGAACCGCATCCGCCAAACTAGTTATGTACAAGCCCTTTCTGCTACTGCCACGCTGTTGCCGCGGCCGGGGTTCCACTGTTAGAAAACGACACGACGCGACGGATCAGGCTGCCGGGGCCCTCGCCGCGTCACCCTCGACGAAGCGTTTTCAAGCGAAGTGGGAACCGGTTCGCGTGAAGAAAGCGCGTCCAGATCAACACGAGAGCCTGGTCGGTTCTCAACCGAACGGGCTCTGACGGCAGCGCATGGATTATTTCGCCCAGCAACTGATCAACGGCCTCGTGCTCGGTTCGATCTACGGCCTGATCGCCATCGGCTACACGATGGTCTACGGCATCGTCGGCATGATCAACTTCGCGCATGGCGACATCTTCATGATCGGCGGCTTCATCGCGCTGATTTCGTTCCTGGTGCTGGTGTCGCTCGGCCTCACCGCGATCCCCCTGATCCTCCTGATCGTGCTGCTGGTCTCGATGGCGATCACCGCGCTCTATGGCTGGACCATCGAACGCATCGCCTACCGACCGTTGAGGCATTCGTTCCGCCTGGCGCCGATGCTGTCGGCGATCGGCATGTCGTTCGTGCTGACCAATTTCTCGCAGGTGTCGCAGGGCGCACGCGTCAAGCCGGTGCCGCCGATCATCACCGGCGGCTACACGCTGCATGAAGGCCCGGCGGGCTTCGCCGTGCAGCTCTCCAACATCCAGATCATGGTCGTGCTCGCCACCATCGTCGTGCTGGCGCTGTTCACCTGGCTGGTCTCGCGCACCCGGCTCGGACGCGACATGCGCGCCTGCGAGCAGGACCAGACCATGGCCGCGCTGCTCGGCGTCGACGTCGACCGCACCATCTCGATGACCTTCGTGATCGGCGCCGCGCTCGCCGCCGTCGCAGGCATGATGTATCTCTTGTATTACGGCCTGGTCGATTTCTTCATGGGCTTCGTCGCCGGCATCAAGGCGTTCACCGCCGCCGTGCTCGGCGGCATCGGCTCGCTGCCGGGCGCGATGCTCGGCGGGCTCGCGATCGGCTTGATCGAGACGTTCTGGTCGGCCTATTTCTCGGTGGAGTACAAGGACGTCGCCGCGTTCTCGATCCTGATCGTGGTGCTGATCTTCATGCCGACCGGCCTGCTCGGCCGTCCCGAAGTCGAAAAAGTCTGACAGGCACTTCGTGAGCGCGACCTCAGCCCGCCCCTCGCACGCCGCGCAGCCCTCGGGCAGCGCCTTCATTCTCAAGAAAGCCCTGATCAGCGCCCTTGTCGCGCTGGTGCTGTTCTCGCTGATGATCGGCATTCGCACCGAGGCCGGGCCGCAGGGCGGCCTGATCTACTGGACGCGGTTCGGCGACCTCGCGGCCCTCGTCGGCGCGGTGTTCGGCGGCAGCATCGTCGTCGAGCTGCTGCGGCAATGGTGGGGGCCGGTCGACAAGGACCGCATCGTGCCGAAGCCGGTGCAATCGGCGATGTCGTTCGCCGGCCGCTGGCTGGCGCCGGCGCTGCTGGTGTTCACCTTTCTCGTGCCGGTCATCTTCTACAACCAGCGCTACATTCTCGACCTGTCGATCCTGGTCCTGACCTATGTGATGCTGGGATGGGGATTGAACGTCGTGGTCGGCCTCGCCGGCCTGCTCGACCTCGGCTATGTCGCCTTCTATGCGGTCGGCGCCTATTCCTACGCATTGCTCGCGACCAATTTCGGATTGTCGTTCTGGGTCTGCCTGCCGCTTGCCGGCATCCTGGCGGCGTTCTGGGGCGTGCTGCTCGGCTTCCCGGTGCTGCGGCTGCGCGGCGACTATCTCGCGATCGTGACGCTCGCCTTCGGCGAGATCATCCGCCTCGTCATCATCAACTGGCAGAGCCTGACCGGCGGCCCCAACGGCGTCTCGGGAATTCCCCGCCCGACCATGTTCGGCATTCCGCTGACGGCGGGTGACGACGGGCTCGCCGCCAAGCTCGGCATCGAATTCTCGCCGACCCACCGCCTCGTCTTCCTGTTCTATCTGATCCTGGCGATGGCGCTGATCACCAACTGGGTGACGATCCGGCTGCGGCGGCTGCCGATCGGCCGCGCCTGGGAGGCGCTGCGCGAGGACGAGGTCGCCTGCCGCGCGCTCGGCATCAACACCACGACGACCAAGCTGACGGCGTTCGCGACCGGCGCGATGTTCGGCGGCTTGGCCGGTGCGTTCTTCGCCACGCGGCAGGGCTTCATCAGCCCGGAATCCTTCACCTTCCAGGAATCGGCGCTGGTGCTGGCGATCGTGGTGCTCGGCGGCATGGGCTCGCAGCTTGGCGTGGCGCTCGCCGCGCTGACCATGATCGGCGGCTTCGAGTTGTTCCGCGGCCTCGATCAATACCGCATGCTGGTGTTCGGCATGGCGATGGTGCTGCTGATGATCTGGCGGCCGCGCGGGCTGATCGGCCATCGCGCGCCGACCGTGTTCCTGGAACGCAACCAGGCGATCTCGTCCGACCTCGTCAAGGAGGGCCACGGATGAGCGGCGACCCCATCCTCACCGTCGACCGCCTGATGATGCGCTTCGGCGGCATCGTCGCGGTCAACGAGCTGTCCTTTGCGGCCGAGCGGCGCAAGATCACCGCGCTGATCGGGCCGAACGGCGCCGGCAAGACCACCGTGTTCAACTGCATCACCGGGTTCTACCGGCCGAGCGGTGGCGCGATCCGCCTCGCCCACGACGACGGCCGCACCATCCAGCTCGAGCGGCTGAACGATTTCCGCATCTCCAAGCAGGCCAAGGTGGCGCGCACCTTCCAGAACATCCGGCTGTTTCCCGGCATGACCGCGCTGGAAAATCTGATGGTCGCCCAGCACAACGCGCTGATGCGCGCCTCGGGCCTGACCCTGCTCGGGCTGCTCGGCCTGCCGTCCTGGCGCGAGGCCGAGCAGCGCGCCATCGATCTGGCGCGGACCTGGCTCACGCGCGTCGGCCTGCTCGACCGCGCCGACGATGCCGCGGGCAACCTGCCCTATGGCGACCAGCGCAGGCTCGAAATCGCGCGCGCGATGTGCACTGAACCTGTGCTGCTCTGTCTCGACGAGCCGGCGGCGGGTCTGAACGCGCGCGAGAGCGGCGGGCTCAACGAGCTGCTGCTGTCGATCCGCAACGAACAGGGCACCTCGATCCTCCTGATCGAGCACGACATGTCGGTGGTGATGGAGATCTCCGATCACGTCGTGGTCATGGATTACGGCGTCAAGATCGCCGAAGGCACGCCGCAGACGGTGCGCGACGACCCCAAGGTGATCGCCGCCTATCTCGGCGCAGACGAGGAAGAGGCGATCGCCGTGATGGAGAGCGGCACGTGAGCGCGGCACAGGCAACGACGCCCCTGCTCGCGGTGCGCGGCGTGCGCGCGGCGTATGGCAAGATCGAGGCGCTGAAGGGCGTCGATATCGAGATCAATCGCGGGGAGATCGTCGCCCTGATCGGCGCCAACGGCGCCGGCAAGTCGACGCTGATGATGACGATTTTCGGCAGGCCGCGCGCCCGCGCCGGCGCCATCGAATTCGACGGCCGTGACATCACCGGCGTGCCGACCCACGAGATCGCGCGGCTGCGGATCGCACAATCGCCGGAGGGCCGGCGGATCTTTCCGCGCATGAGCGTCGCGGAAAACCTGCAGATGGGCGCCGATGCCACCGAATGCAGCGAGGCCGAACGTGCAGCCGGGCTGGAGCGGGTGTTCGCGCTGTTCCCGCGCCTGAAGGAACGCGTCGCACAACGCGGCGGCACGCTGTCGGGCGGCGAGCAGCAGATGCTGGCGATCGGCCGCGCCCTGATGAGCCGGCCGCGGCTGCTGATGCTGGACGAGCCCTCGCTCGGGCTCGCGCCGCTGATCGCGCGCCAGATCTTCGACGCCATCCGCACGCTGAACCGGCAGGACGGCCTCACCGTGCTGATCGTGGAGCAGAACGCCAACCATGCGCTGAAGCTCGCCCATCGCGGCTATGTCATGGTCAACGGGCTGATCACGCTGGCCGGAACCGGCGCCGAATTGCTGCAGCGCCCGGAAATCCGCGCCGCCTATCTGGAAGGCGGCCGCCGCGGCTAGCTTGACGTTCGTGCCGCCCCCGCAAGCAAGACGCGGCGGATGCAGCGTCGATTTGCCTGAAAATTGCCGGTGACTTCGCCGCGAAATCAGCTGAGAATGCGCGCGGTTTTGGGGCCCGGCGTGCCGGGCCCTTCCGCAAGAGGCAACGACCACGAGGGACGTCTCATGAAATCACTGAAGCTGATCGGCCTGGCACTTGGCGCTTCGTTCGCATTATCGGCGAGCGCGTTCGCGCAAGACATCACCATCGCCGTCGCGGGCCCGATGACGGGCTCCGAATCCGCTTTCGGCCGGCAGATGAAGAACGGCGCCGAGCAGGCGGTCGCCGACATCAACGCCGCCGGCGGCGTGCTCGGCAAGAAGCTCGCGCTGGAAGCCGACGACGACGCCTGCGATCCGAAGCAGGCACGCTCGATCGCGGAAAAGATCGGCTCTTCGAAGATCCCGTTCGTGGCCGGCCATTTCTGCTCGTCGTCCTCGATCCCGGCCTCCGAGGCCTATGCCGACGCCAACGTGCTGCAGATCACCCCGGCCTCGACCAACCCGCTGTTCACCGAGCGCAAGCTCTGGAACGTGGCGCGCGTCTGCGGCCGTGACGACCAGCAGGGCCTGGTCGCCGCCGACTACATCATGAAGAACTACAAGGGCAAGAACGTCGCGATCCTGAACGACAAGACCACCTACGGCAAAGGCCTCGCCGACGAGACCAAGAAGGCGCTGAACAAGGCCGGCTTCCAGGAGAAGATGTTCGAGTCCTACAACAAGGGCGACAAGGACTTCAACTCGATCGTCTCGCGCCTGAAGCGCGACAACATCGATCTGGTCTATGTCGGCGGCTACCACCAGGAAGCCGGCCTGATCCTGCGCCAGATGCGCGACCAGGGCCTGCAGACCGTGCTGATGGCCGGTGACGCCATGAACGACAAGGAGTTCGCCTCGATCACCGGCCCCGCCGCCGAAGGCACGCTGTTCACGTTCGGTCCGGACCCGCGCAACAAGCCGACCGCGAAGGCGATCGTCGAGAAGTTCAAGGCCAAGAACATCGACCCCGAGGGCTATACGCTCTACACCTACGCCGCGATGCAGGTCTGGACGCAGGCCGTCACCAAGGCCGGCACCACCGACGCCAAGAAGGTGATGGACGCCATCAAGGGCGGCGAGTGGGACACCGTGCTCGGCAAGATGGCCTTCGACGCCAAGGGCGACATCAAGGCGATCGACTACGTCGTCTACAAGTGGGACGCCAAGGGCAACTACACCGAGATCAATCCGAAGGGCTCCTGAGCCTCTCGCGCGTCTGATCCAATCAGAGATACGAGAACGCCCCGGTCCGCCGGGGCGTTTTTTTGACCTGATGCCTGCAAGTCTTACCGCACGTCTCCGCCCGCCCGTGCCCGACGGTTGATGCATCCGTCGCGGCTGCTATACCGGATCGATCGGACAGCAGGCGGATGGACCCATCGTGAAAAACCTTCTCACCGATATTGCCGGCGTTGCCGTCGGCCATGCCGACGATCCAACGGTCGCCTCCGGCGTCACCGCCATCCTGTTCGAGCGGCCGGCGGTCGCCTCGATCGATGTCCGCGGCGGCGGTCCCGGCACCCGCGAGGAAGCGCTGCTTTCGCCGCACAACGTCGTCGAGGCAATCGACGCCATCGCGCTGTCCGGCGGCTCGGCGCACGGGCTCGATGCCGCCGGCGGCGTGCAGGCCTGGCTCGCCGAGCGCGGCCGCGGCTTCCGCATCCGCGACGCGGTGATCCCGATCGTGCCGGGCGCGATCTGCTTCGACCTGCTCAACGGCGGCAACAAGGCGTGGGGACGCTTTCCGCCCTATCGCGACCTCGGCTACGCGGCGGCAAATGCCGCCTCCGATGACTTCGAGCTCGGCAGCGTCGGCGCCGGCATGGGCGCGACCACAGCCAACCTGAAGGGCGGCCTCGGCTCGGCGTCGGCACTAACCGATGACGGCGTGAAGGTGGCGGCGCTCGCGGTGGTCAACGCGGTCGGCAGCGTTACGGTCGGCAGCGGTCCCTGGTTCTGGGCGGCGCCGTTCGAGGTCGGCGGCGAGTTCGGCGGGCGCGGCCTGCCGCCGTCGTTCACGGCAGACATGCTGAAGGCGCGGCTGAAGGGCGGCGCCGACGCCAGCGCCGCCGAGAACACCACCCTCGTCGTGGTGGTGACCGATGCGCAGCTGACGAAGCCGCAGGCGCGGCGGCTTGCGATGATCGCGCAGACCGGCATGGCGCGCGCGATCTATCCGGTGCACGCCCCGCTCGACGGCGATGTGGTGTTTGCCGCCGCGACCGGCGCCAAGCCGATCGATCCGCTGTTCGGCCTCACCAGGCTCGGTGCGCTCGCCGCCAACACGGTGGCGCGCGCCATCGCCCGCGGCGTCCATTCGGCGACCGCGCTGCCATTCGCCGGCGCGCTGCCGAGCTGGCGGGACAGATTCGGTTAGTTCGAGTTGAAGCGACGCGCTCGCGGAGACTCTCCCTCGCCCGGAACGCGGGGCGAGGCGAAGCAGACGCAGCCTGCGCTATTCGATGCCCAGTGTGTCGAGCTACGCGCTGACAGAAATCGCAGCGAAGTCCTGCGCCGAGATCGCCTTCGCCTGGCGCTGGATCAGCTGCTCGACGATATTGTAGGACGAGGCCGCGTTGAGGGTCGCGGAGGACGCGGCCGGCGTCGTCATCGACACCTTCGAGCCGTCGGCGTAGGTCGTCGTCGTGGTGGTCGAGCCGTCGCTGTTGGTCACCGACGTCGAGGTCGCGCCGTCCAGCGCCTGCATCAAGGGATCGGAGCTCGATCCGCCCGCGCCGCTGCCGGAGCCGGATCCATCGGTCGAGCCGCTGGCCATGTGATGGCGATGATGGCCACCGCCCTTGTGGCCCTGCAAGGCCTGGGACATCTCGTCGAGGCTGACGTTACCGTCGCCGTTGCTGTCGAGCTTGGAGAACACGTCGTCGGCCTGCGCCGTGTTGGTGCCGCCGGCGCCAAGCGCGTTCTCGAATTCGGACTGGGTGATCTTGCCGTTGCCGTCGGCATCGATCTGCGAGAACAGGTCCTTGAGCGCATCCGACCGGCTGGCCGCCGTCGGGCTGTTTGAAACCGCGGTCTGCGACTGGCTTTGCGCGGAAATCAGCGCGCCCATCGTCAGCGGCGAAATCTGCGAAGAGCCGCTGCCCGAGCCGGTGCCTGTGCTGCTGCCGGTCGACGTCGATGTACCGGTCGAAGGGGCGAACAGGCCGGTGGTCTGGCTCCCCTGACTGGAGCTGCCGGTCCGGGTCGTCGACTTCGACGACATCAGCGAGCTCAAGAGGTCAATGGCCGACGACGCAGCGCCAAGGGCGAACAGCATGGCAATACTCCAACAGGGCCGCGCCTGGCGGCTCAAACGCTGGTCAGTGGCTGAGCAAAGGGCGTGCCATGGCAAAAACCCAGCAAAACCAGGCGTTCCCGCATCGAAGCGGGTTCCGCGCGCCCGGCAAGAGCTGCCGCCGGCGGAAGAATTTTCCGGTCGCGGAGCGCCGTCCGCTCGCATTGCCCGCCACGCGTCCGCATGTTAGGCGGACTCACCCGTCGCCCCCTGAAGTGTTCCGGAACAGCTGACATGACTCAGTCATTCACCCCGCGTCCCCTCGTTATCGCTCCGTCGATCCTGGCGTCGGATTTCTCAAGGCTCGGCGAGGAGGTCCGCGCCGTCGACCAGGCCGGCGCCGACTGGATCCATCTCGACGTGATGGACGGACACTTTGTGCCGAACATCTCCTACGGCCCCGACGTCATCAAGGCGATGCGGCCGCACACCAAGAAGATCTTCGACGCCCATCTGATGATCTCGCCCTGCGATCCCTACCTGGAGGCGTTCGCCAAGGCGGGCTGCGACCACATCACGGTGCATGCCGAGGCCGGCCCGCATTTGCACCGCTCGCTGCAGGCGATCCGCGCGCTCGGCAAGAAGGCCGGCGTCTCGCTCAATCCGGCAACGCCGGCAAGCGCGATCGAATATGTGCTCGACCTGATCGACCTCGTGCTTGTCATGTCGGTCAATCCCGGCTTCGGCGGCCAGGCCTTCATCCGCTCGGCGATCGGCAAGATCAGCGATGTCAGGGCGATGGTCGCGGGCCGCCCGATCGACATCGAGGTCGACGGCGGCGTTGCACCCGACGTCGCGGGCCAGCTCGCGGCCGCCGGCGCCAACGCCTTTGTCGCGGGGTCCGCCGTGTTCAAGGGCGGCACCGTCGAGGCCTACAAGACCAACATCGCCGCGATCCGCCATGCGGCAGCCGAGGCACGCGGCGAAGCGATCTGATGAGCCGGGGGAGCTAGAACACTACGGGCGGCGTGGCCGCGGCATTCGCCGCTTGCTCCGCCGCCTCATCGCCCTCGCCGCCGTCCGCTTGCGACGCCAGCCGCGACGGCCGTACCACGGTCACCGTGCACGGCGCTTCCCCCGCGACCCTGGCGGACACGCTGCCGAGCAGCGCGCGCCGCAGCGAGTTCTGCCGCGCGCCGATGATGATGTGATCGACCAGATTGAGCGCGGCGAATTCCAGGATCGCGGCGGCGGGATCGATCGCCTCCAGCACATGCACGGTCAGCCGCCCTTCCTCGAGCCCGAACGGCCGCACCCAGTGCTGCAGCGCCACCAGGCGGTCGACATGCTTGTTCTGGCCCTGCTCGTCATGGGTGCGGTCGATCGCCAGGCGATTGAGCTTCAGCACATTCACGCAGGCGAGCCGCGCCGACGGCGAGGTCGACAGCACCCGCTCGGCGGTGACGCGGATGGTGTCGTTCAGCGCCTCGGCACCCTCGCCGATATCGAGCGCGACGGCCACGATCGGGCTCGAGGCGAGCTGGGCCGCGACATCGGACTTCGGTCGCGGCGGCACCGCGCCGAGATTGAAGCGGCGGCGCCAGACCGTGGTGAGCGGGTCGCGACTCAGCCGCTGCGCCCGCGCCGTCAGCTTCACCTGATCGGGATGGCCGAGATCGAATGCAAGCTGCGCCGCGGTCGGATAGCGCGCCACGGGGTCGATCTCCAGGCAGCGCAGCACGATCTCCTGCAGCCAAGGCGGATAGTCTGGCTTCAGCTCGCGCGGCGGATAGGGATCGCGCCACAGCCGCCGACGCATGCCGCGCAGGCTTTCGGTCTCGCCGAACGGACGGACGCCGGTGGTGAAGAAATAGAGCAGCACGCCGAGCGAAAACAGATCGCTGCGCGGATCGTCGCGTACGCCGAGCAGGCGCTCCGGGGCCATGTAGGGCGCGGTGCCGTAAGGCAGCCGAAACTCCTCCTGCAACAGATCGGGCAGATGTCGGTGATGCGAGAGGCCGAAGTCGATCAGCACCGCCTCGCCGCGCTCGCGGAACATGATGCTGCTCGGCTTGATGTCGTGATGGATGACGTTCTGCCGGTGCAGGCTGGCGAGCGCGGTGGCGACCTTGCCGCCGATCACCCTCACCTCCTCATACGGCATCGGCAGCTCGCCGAGCCGCTTGTAGAGCGTCTGCCCGGGGATGCGCTCCATCACCACATAGGCCTGGCGTTCGAAGTCGCCGGTGCCGAAACAGGCCGGCACGTGCGGCCCAGACAGCCGCGGCAGGATCATCTGCTCCATCTCGAAGCTGACGATCGCGGCCGGATCCTCGCCCTCCGAGGTGAGCGGCACTTTCATCAGCAGCGGCACGGTGATGCCGGGATGGGTGACGCTCCACAGCGTTGCCATGCCGCCGCGGTGCACGCGTTCGCCGATGGTGAAGCCATCGATCTCGGCGCCCGCCTGCATCGCCAGCGTCGCCATCGGCGTCACCGGCCGAGCGGCAGGCGGTCGGCGAGCCAGTGCGGCAGGCCGTTCGCCTTGATCCGCGCCGCCGCGGTTGCGACGTCGTAGGGCACGCGATGAAAGGTGATCTCGCGGCTTACGGTGTCGAACATCGCAAACGACGCCGCGGGATCGCCGTCGCGCGGCTGGCCGACCGAGCCGAGCACGGCAAGCCAGCGCCGCCCCGGCAGCAACTGAACGGCGATGCCCGAAGTCGGAACGAAGCTCGTCATCTTGGCGGTCGAGGACATCGAATAGAGGCCGGGACGATGGATGTGGCCGCAGAACGTGATCTGCAGCTCGGTTGCCATCATGCTGCGCGCGGCGTCGGCGGTGTCGCGGACATAGCGCCACTTCGTGGGCTCCGAAGCTTCGGAGTGCACGTAGAGCCGATTGTCCTCCTCCCGCGACATCGGAAGCTCGGCGAGGAACTGCTTCTGCTCGCCGCTGAGCCGGCCGCGGGTCCAGTCGATCGCGGCCTGCGCCTCGGCATTCATGCTGTCGCTCGGCACGCCGATCGCATTGTCATGATTGCCGCGCACCGCGACCGCGCCCTTCGCGACGAGGTCCATCACCGTATCGACGGCCCATTCGGGATCGGCGCCGTAGCCGACGATATCGCCGAGGCAGATCAGCCGCTCGGCGCCGCGCGCACGCGCAGCGTCGAGGCAGGCGGCGAAGGCCTGCCGGTTGGCGTGAATATCGGCGAACAGTGCAAGCCGCATCGTGGTTCGCGTTGCTGATCCCTGTCCGATATCAAGCACACGCGGCCCCGGGCTCGCAATCGGGCCAAAGGCATCAGGTGGTCAGAGGGATGTCGGCAGAAAGCTCGGCTAGGGCTTGCAGACCCGCAGGCCCTTCAACAGCAGGGCCAGCAGCGCATCGATCCGCCCCGGGCATTCCGGCTTGGCCCATTCCTCGGCATGCGCCGGGTGATGGTAGCGGACGGTGGCGTCGAACACGGCACGCGCGGTCGCCTTCACATTGTCGATCTCGAACACGCCCTGCGCGACACCGTCGGACAGGATTTTCGCGATCAGGTCGACCTGCTTGTCCTTGTAGGCTTCCACCACCTCGCGCGCGTCCTGCGCCAGCGCCAGGTAGGTCGCGAACATCTCGGGATCGTCACAGACCTTCTTCTGCTTGATCGTGAAGGCGGTGCGCAGCCATTGCTCCAGCCGCTCCGGCGCCGGGCCGTCGCCGGCTGCGATCTTGCACAGCGGCTCATTGGCGCGGTCGAGCCAGCGCTTTGCGACGGCATCGCGCAACGAGGCCTTGCTGGGGAAGTGACGGTAAACGCTGCCGTGGCTGACATCCAGCGCACGGGCAACGTCGACAACTGTGGCCTTGGTCAACCCGAAGCGCCTCAAGACATCCTCAGTTGCCTCAAGGATCCGCTCGGGTGTCAAAACCACCGCCTCGTTCATGCGTTTACCGTCTGGTTATCGCTGTCCTGCCCGCGGGTGAACTTGGCGGCCTGGGCGGCCAAGTGGCGGGCGACACGAAGATTGAGCCACTGTTGAATCTGGGCGGTCAATTGAAAGATTTCTATGGTCATGGAGGTAGTCCTTCGAGGTAGTCAAATTAAGTCCGGCTCCCCGGCCAAACGCCGGAATAGCTACTGGGCGCCCTCCTCCCTTGGGTTAGTGAGTATATACACCATCCCGCTGACAGATTTCAATATCTGTCAGACAATATTTTGTGAAATGACAGCTGCCCCCCTCGGAAAGCCCCGGCCTACAACGTTCCGTGAGCAGCCGGGGCGATTTGCCAAGCCGCGCCTATGTCTCGCTCGGGGCTACCTGGGAGAGACTTGCTTGGACCGGCCAATGACCTTGAAGGAGATCGCGAAGATCACCGCGGGCGCGGTGGTCTCGCTCGTCATTGTCGGGTGGCTCATGGTTCTTGCGATCGCATTCCTGACGGTGCTGTGAGCCCGCCTCACCGCGCCGGCCCCTCGCCGGGCCTTGGCGCCGGAATCGAAAGGGGCCGCTTCACGCAGCGGCCCCTTTGCCGGGAAAATGTCTTGGGGATAAAATCTAGCCCCGGTTACCCCCAAGACTACACGCTTCGGGGAATTGAGGAATTCCGGATGATTACTGTCCATTTCGCTGACTGATTATTGCCGATCCCTATTTTTGTGCCATCCTCCCGGGTAGGCATCCGGCTATCGCTGCTCGTCCTTGGGCGGCATCCGGGGCGGTGGCAGTGGCGTGAACACCGACCCTTGCGCGCCGGCCGGCGGGGCCACGAACGTCCCCGTAGTGGAATCGCCGCCCGTCGTCTCCACGATCGTCTTCGGCGTGATGTACTCCCTGACGAAGTCCATGATGGTGCCGTCGCCACCGCCGAAATCCGCTGCCCGTCCGCCCTGCGGATGCCCGGCCTTGATCTCGTTCTCGGCGGTGTGGGTCTGCTCGGCCATTGCGTCGCTATAAGGAATGCGGAAAGCGCGCGGGATCGCGCTCGGCCTGTTGTCCTCGTCAAGCTCCTCGACCCAGAGATAGATCGAGCCCGGGTCGCCCTCCAGCGAATGCGGCTCCACGATCCGCGTCGACAGCAGCTTGAAGTTCGCCGGCAATCTTTCCGCGGACGCCCAGCCGAGCAGACCGCGCATGCCGCCGAAGCTGACGAAGTAGAAGGCGCTGGTCACGACGATGACGACAGCCTTCAGCGACCAGTGCAGCCGCGCATAGACCAGCACGATCAACAGCAGCGCACCGACCACGGCGTATGCGACCGCAAGCGTGAGGATCACCGACTGCAAGCTAATCATTGCGGAGCACCCTGACGCCGGATTTCGGGACGCCGGTGTTCGGATCGAGGTCGCCGCCGTTGCGCCAGCTGCTGCGGAAGGTCTCGAGCAGCGATTTCGGCCGCCGGTCGACGTTGATCACCTTGCCCTCGGCATCGAGACGAAACCTGACCGCGGTCTTCTCGTCGCCGGTGTGATCGACGGTCAGCTTGTCGTCGAAGATCACCTGCGCCGTCGGATTGAGCTTCTGCACCTTCACATTGGCCTGCACCGGCTGGCCGGTCGTCGCCTGGAAATGCGAGACGTTGACGGTGTATTCGCCGGCGACGACGCCGCGCAGCGTGACAATCTCCTCGCGGATCGGGGAAGCGATCTTCTTGCCGTTGACGATGATGAAGTCGTTGGCGCCGCCGCGGTCGTCGCGGTCGAGGGTCAGGAAGCCGGCCTCGCGATGCCGGTACCAGGCGATGTTGCCGGCCGGATCCTGCACGAACAGGTCGAGATCGTCAGGATGGTTGTCCGGCCAGTCCATCGTGATGATGAACTCAGCCTTGGATTCGATCTTGCCTTCCTTGGAGTCCGGTGACACCGCGAGCAGCGCCAGGAAGAACAGGAAGGCGATGACCTGCAGCGCCTTGAACAGCATGACACCAAGGGGATCGAATGGCTCCTCGCGCGGATAGAGCCCGAACTCATCCATCATGACGGCGTACCAAGGCGACGTTCCAGGGCCGGCGTGACGTGCGTCTCGGTGAGCACGACGGCGTCGGAAAACACCCGCTGGGTCGCGGAATCCAGCATGTAGTACTGGATCCGGACCAGGATCGATCCGATCAGCCCGGCCAGCGTCGTGTACATCGCGACCGCCATGCCGTCGCTCATCAGGCCCATCGACGATTTCATCGCGACCTTGTCGGCGGCATCCAGCGAAGCGATCGGCGCCAGCATGATGATGAAGCCGATGATGGTGCCGAGCAGGCCGAGCTTCATCAGCGTGTCGGAGACGAAGGCGCCGAAGCCGTTGGACCCGCGCAGCCGGTCCGCCAGCGTGCGCAGCAGCAGGGTCTGGTCGATGCGGCCCTTGGCCTGCGCCTCGGCCTTCTGCACCAGGCTTTTGATGTGATCGGTGACGAGCCCGCCGGGCAGGCCGCGCGCATCTGATGCAAGCGCCCCTGATGCAAGGATCTTGGCGCCATCGGGCGCGGCGAGGATGGTGCGGCAGGAGCGCGCCACCTCGCCTTCCCGCGCGATCGCCCGCGTCCGCCAGAAGCAATGAATGCAGGTGACGATGTAGAGGACGGCGATGACGCTGGAAATGTAGGTGCGGTCGGAACTGATCATGAGGCGGATCAGCCCGTAGCGCCACAGCAGGAAGGCGGCGAACACCGAAAGGCCGGTGAAGATCATCCAGAGCAGCAGGGCGCTGCGCTCCGCCGCGTCCGTGCCGGCCGATGCGGCCGCGACGTCGACCTTGGCATCCATGCTGCGTGAGCTCCCTGTGTTCCACGAGGCTCCGTGCGGGCCTCACTTTCCGTTAGAGCAGAGCCGGCCTGCGCCGTCCAAAGACATCTGCCCAGATTTCGTCGGGCAAATTTCCCGACCTGCACAGCCTCGCATGCTTGCGATTGGCGGGGAACAGCGGTGCTGTTAGCATCGCACCTCTCGTTTGAGCATGACCAGCCGCTTCTCTCCGTTCCGGATCATGCTCTGGCCGTGGAGTGATCGCATGCGCCTCGTGCTTCAACTGGTCGCCCGCCTGCTCGTGATCGTCGCGTTATGCCTCGGCGCAGCCACCGTCTGGGCCACGATCGACGCCTATCGCAGCGTCGATCGTGCCACGCAGGCGTCCGCCGAGCGGGTTTCGCAATCGCTCGAAGCGCTGTACTGGCGCGAATTGCTGCTGCGCAGCAACCGGATGCGCGAGCAATTGCTGCCGGCACCGGACTGGCGCACCATCGAAACCATGGGCCTGATTGCGCCGGGGATCTGCGTGCAGTTCGAACCGGCCGGCGCCTTCGAGAAGCCGCTCTGCGGCCAGAGCAAGGGGATCGGCAAGGCGCCGCCGCGCTGGTTCGCGGCCGCTGTGCAGATGGTGCTCGGCGATCACGCCACCGTGGAGCGGCCGATCAGCGCCCGCGCCGCGACCGCGGGAACCGTCCGCGCCATCGCCGATCCGGACGCAGCGATCGCGCTCGCCTGGCAGCACATTCTCGACAACATCCATGTCGCGCTGTTGATGGCGCTCGCCATCGCGCTGCTCGCTTCGCTTGCGATCGCGCACACGCTGGCACCCGCCCACTCGATCGTGTCGGCGCTGCGGCGGATGGCCGACGGCGAGTACCGCACGCCACTGCCGCGCGTCCGCTCGATGGAGCTCGCGATGATCGGGCGCGCCGTCAGCGATCTCGGCGACCGCCTCGCGCTTGCCGAGGAGGAACGCACGGTGCTGACCAGGCGGCTGCTCGAGATTCGCAACGACGAACGCCGCACGCTGGCGCGCGAGCTGCACGATGAGTTCGGCCAGAATCTCACCGCGATCCTCGCCTTCGCCAACACGATCGAGGCAAGTGCCGGGGACAAGTACGCCGCCGGCACCGAAATTGCGCAGGACGCGCGGATGATCTCGCAGGCGACGCGCCGCATCATGGCGTGCCTGCGCGATACGTTGAACCGGCTGCGCCATCCGCCGGCTGAAGAGCTCGGGCTGGAGGCAAGCCTGGTCGATCTCGTCGACAGCTGGCGGTCGCGCACGGCGCAGCCGATGATCCAGCTCGATCTGCAGGGCGACCTTGCCGACATCAGCGGCACGGTCGCCGCCACCGCCTATCGCGTCGCGCAGGAGTGCCTGACCAATGCGCTGCGCCACAGCTCGGCGCGCGAGATCGTGCTGCGGATCGAGCGGCGGACCGGCAGCGAGAACGCCCTGCTGGTGCGCGTCGAGGACGATGGCGGCGGCGATGCGGCCAAGGTGGCGCAATCTGCGGGCTTCGGCCTCACCGGCGTCAGCGAGCGCGTCACAGCCCTCGGCGGCTCGCTGTCGATCGCGCGCGCCAGCCGCGGCCTGTCGGTCGCCGCCACGATCCCGCTCGCCGCCTGAGATGACAACCGTGACGACGACAACGGCGAAGATTCGGGGCATCTCGATCCTGCTGGTGGACGATCATCCGGTCGTCCGCCAGGGCTACCGGCGCGTGCTCGAGCATCAGGACGATTTCAGCGTGGTCGCCGAAGCCGACAACGCCGCCAGTGCTTATCGCGCATTCAAGTCGCACCAGCCCGATGTGGTGGTGATGGACATTTCGATGCCGGGTGCCAGCGGGCTGGAGGCGATCCGCAACATCCGCGCGCGCGACGCCGACGCGCGCATCCTCGTCTTCAGCATGCACAGCGAGGCGGCCCAGGTGAAAGCGGCATTCGGCGCCGGCGCCAGTGGCTTCGTCACCAAGGGCAGCGAGCCGGCCGAGCTGATCGCGGCGATCCGCTCGGTGGCGCGCGGCGAGCATGCGATGAGCGACGACGTCGCCCGCGTGCTTGCGATGGAAAGCCTGGTGCCGACCCGATCGGCGCTCGACCAGCTCGGCGAGCGCGAGATCGAAATCCTCCGGCAGCTGGCGGCCGGCAGCACCAAGGAGCAGATCGCCGCCAACCTCCACCTCAGCACCAAGACCGTGCAGAACTATCACTACCTGATCAAGGCCAAGACCGGCATGCGGACCGACGCCCAGCTGGTCCGCCTCGCCGTCGAATGCGGACTGGCGAATTTGTAGAGCTCGTAGCCCGGATGGAGCGAAGCGAAATCCGGGATCTTCCCGCGCGCTCGATCCCCGGATTGCGCTTCGCTCCATCCGGGCTACCGACGTCATTGCCCCGGGACAATTCGGCGGGTTACGCTACGCTGCGCCACCCACCAAGCTCACAAGAAACGGACGCTCCCCATGCCCATCGTCAATCGCGTTGCCGCCCTCTCGGATGAAATGGCCGCCTGGCGTCATGACTTCCATGAGAATCCCGAACTGCTCTACGAGGTCCACCGCACCGCCGGCATCGTCGCCGACAAGCTGCGCGAGTTTGGCTGCGACGAGGTGGTGACGGGGATTGGGCGCACCGGCGTGGTCGGCGTGATCCGCGGCCGCAAGTCCACTTCGGGAAAGACCATCGGCCTGCGTGCCGACATGGACGCGCTGCCGATCGCGGAGGCCTCGGGCGTCGCCTACGCCTCGAAGATTCCCGGCAAGATGCACGCCTGCGGCCATGACGGCCACACCGCGATGCTGCTCGGCGCCGCCAAATATCTCACCGAGACGCGCAATTTCGACGGCACCGCGGTCGTGATCTTCCAGCCCGCCGAAGAAGGCGGCGCCGGCGGCAAGGCGATGGTCGACGACGGGCTGATGACCCGCTGGGGCATCCAGGAGGTCTACGGCCTGCACAACATGCCCGGCCTGCCCGAGGGTTACTTCGCGACCACGCCAGGCCCGATGCTGGCCTCGTCGGACACGTTGAAGATTGTCGTCCACGGCAAGGGCGGCCACGCCGGCGCCGCCCCGCACGAGGCGGTCGACAGCGTGCTGATCGGTGCCCAGATCATCAATGCGCTGCAGTCGATCGTGTCGCGCAATGTCGACCCGCTGAAATCGGCGGTCATCTCGATCACGATGTTCGAGGCCGGCACCGCGTTCAACGTGATCCCGGAGACCGTGACGCTGGGCGGCACCGTGCGCACGCTCGATCCCGGTGTGCGCGACCTGGTCGAGCGCCGGATCGGCGAGGTCGCCTCCAGCATCGCCAAGGCCTATGGCGGCTCGGCCGAGACGGATTATGGACGCATGTATCCGGTGACGTTGAACCACGCGCGCGAGGCCGGCGTCGCCGCCGAGGTCGCTCGCGACGTGGTCGGCGCCGAACGCGTCAACGACAATCTGGTGCCGGTGATGGGTGCCGAGGATTTCGCCTTCATGCTGGAGGCGCGCCCCGGCGCGTTCGTCTTCCTCGGCATGGGCGACGGGCCGATGTGCCATCACCCCGCCTACAAGTTCAACGACAACATCCTCGGGCACGGCGCCTCCTACTGGGTGCGCCTGGTCGAGAAGCAGATGCCGGCGGGCTAAAGCGCGATGAGATTGGGTCGAATCGTCATCGCGCTTTAGCTCTTTGTTTGATCATGATCTTTTCGGAAAACCGCTTCGCACTTTTCCGGATCATGCTCTAGGTGGTGTTGACACTTATCGCATCCATAGGACGATTGCAGCGAGCGTGACGATGGCTCGGTAATTTCGGGCGGTCTTTTCGAAGCGGGTTGCGACGCGACGGAACTGCTTGAGCTTGCTGAAGCAGCATTCCACGAGGTGGCGCTGGACATAGAGATGCTTGTCGAGCGGATGTTTGAGGGCTCGCGAGGGGTTGTTGGGGATGACGGCGATCGCGCCTTTGGCTGCGATGGCCTGGCGCAAATGATCGGCGTCATAGGCTGCATCGGCCATGACGACCTCGGCGGGCAATCCCTCGATCAACGTGGCGGCTTGCGGGGCATCGCCCTTCTGGCCTGCGGTGAGGGTGAACCGCACGGGACATCCCAAACCTCGAACGGCCATATGTATCTTGGTGCTCAAGCCGCCGCGCGAGCGCCCGATCGCTTGATCTTCAGACCCCCTTTTTTTGCCCCGGCGGCGTGCTGATGCGCCCGGACGATGGTGGAATCGACGATCAAATATTCGAAGTCCGGATCATCGGACATCGCCTCGAAGATCCGCAACCAGACACCCTTGGTGCTCCATCGACTGAAGCGCCGGAACACGCTGTTCCAATCCCCAAACGCCTCCGGAAGATCACGCCAGGGAGAGCCCGTGCGAACGATCCAGAGCACCCCTTCCACGAACATCCGGTTGTCGCGTCCGGTCGAACCTTTCTGGTCGGGCCGGCCAATGATGAGCGGCGCCATGCGCTCCCAAGCCGCGTCGCTCAACACCAAACGATCCATCACACCCAAGGCCGCCTCCCAAAAGAAGCCTTGAATCTGATTTGGCCTCAAAAGGGAATCCCTAGAGTCCACACCGCCTAGACCCGCACGGACGTGGTCTTCACCTCTCCCTCCGGGAGAGGTCGGCGCGTAGCGCCGGGTGAGAGGTTACGGTCATCGATGCAACAGCCCCTCACCCGATTTGCTGCGCAAATCGACCTCTCCCCATCGGGGAAAGGTAGACCTTGCGTCAAGCCGCGCGATCGGCGGGATTCGCCCCGATCATCCGCGCGGCAACGCGATCGCGCCTGACGAAATAGTGGAAGGCGACCGCGGCTAGGTGCAGCACGATCAACGCCAGCAGCACATAGGCGAAGAAGATGTGGCGATCCTCATAGGCATCCGCCGCCGCCTTGTCGGGCGAGGTGATCTGGGGAACGTGAAACAGGCCGAAGAAGCTCGAATAATCCTGGGCGCGGGCGCCGGAATGCGCCCAGCCCAGCATCGCCACCAGGATGGTGGCGGCGTAGAGCGCGCCGTGGCTGACCCGGGCGGCGATCCGTTGCCAGGAGGGCATCTCGGCCGGCAGCGCCGGCGTCGGGTTAAGGCCGCGCCAGAGCAGCCGCAGCACGGTGAGCAGCAGCACCAGGTAGCCGATGTCGGCGTGGATCGAGCGGTAGAAGAACTTGTCCGCCCGCGCCGGGACGTGGTTCATCCACCAGCCATAGGCCAGCATGCCGATGATGGCGATGCCGAGCACCCAGTGGAACGCGCGGGCGAGCGAGCCCCAGTTCGCGGCGGTATTGCGGATCATGTCGCGTGGCCCCCTTGCGGCCGCATTTTTGGATTTCACACGTCGCAGCAATAGTTTGCCGTGATACTTGCAGCTATTGGTCAAGGCCATATGAAATTCCCGGCCTCACCGCCTTTTGTCGGCCGCAGCGGCCGGATAGCCAAAAACAACTGAATGGTAACCCTGCTTCGGATAGAGTTTTCGCGTGTCCACTCCCCCGACCATCCTTGTGTTCGATTCCGGCCTCGGCGGCCTCACCGTGCTGCGCGAGATCGTCCGCGCCCGGCCCGACGCGCATTACGTCTATGTCGCCGACGACGCCTTCTTCCCCTATGGCCATCACGGCGAGGACGAGATCATCGCCCGCGTGGTGCCGCTGGTCGGTGAGCTGATCGCGGCCCACGCGCCCGACCTCGTCGTGATCGCCTGCAACACGGCATCCACGCTGGTCATGTCGCATTTGCGCGACGCCTATCCTTTGCCCTTCGTCGGCACCGTGCCGGCGATCAAGCCAGCCTGCGTCTCCTCGAAAACAAGGCGCGTCTCGGTGCTCGGCACAAGGGGCACCGTGAAGCGTGAATATACCCGCAAGCTGATCTCGGACTTTGCGCAGGGCTGCGAGGTGACGCTGGTCGGCTCCGGCGAGCTCGCCTCGCTGGCGGAGGCCGCCCTCAGCGGCGCGAGCGTGCGCGACGAGGATATCGCGGCCGAGCTCGCGCCCTGCTTCGTCGGCGATGGCGCCCACGACCCTGCCCGCACCGACACCGTCGTGCTCGCCTGCACGCATTATCCGCTGCTGCTGGAACGCCTCAGGAGGCTCGCACCCTGGCCGGTCGACTGGATCGATCCGGCGCCGGCGATCGCCCGCCGCGTCGCCGACCTGCTCGGCCCGGCAGGCTCGGAGAGTGACCAAGCCGGCGCAGAGATGATCTTCACCTCGAAGCGCCCGCACGCGCTGACGGAAGCGCTGACGCCATTCTTCGGCGGCCGCGTTCCGGCCTGATGCTTTTCGCCGTCACAACGCCGCTGGAGCGCGATGAGATCGGGTTGAATCATCATCGCGCACGAGCCCCCTGTTTGAGCATGATCTTTTCGGAAAACCGCTTCACACTTTTCCGGATCATGCTTTAGCCTCTGCTCTCCTTCGAGGGAGGACCGAATTTGACCGCAGCCCCGCTGACACCGCTCAACCGCCTGCGCGAGGCGTGGCGCGACAAGCGCCCGACCTTCGGCGCGATCGCGACCATTCCGAGCATCCAGACCGTGCAGATCATGGCGCAGTCGCTGGACTGGATCATCGTCGATCTCGAGCACGGCCCGATCGATCTCGGCACCGCCCATGCGATGATCGTGGCCACCTCCGGCACGCCCTGCGTGCCGATGGTGCGGATCGCCGCCAACGAGCCGCATCTCGCCAAGGCACCGATGGACATCGGCGCGCTCGGCATCAATTTTCCGATGATCTGCAACGCAAGCGATGCGGTGAAGGCGGTGCGCAGCGTGCGCTATCCGCCGCAAGGCGACCGGCTCTGGGGACCGTTCCATGCGCCGTTCCGCTGGGGCGTCTCGATGAACGACTACATGGCGACCGCTGACGACGACATGATCTGCATGATCACGATCGAGCATGTCGATGCAGTGAATCGCATCGACGAGATCATGGCAACACCGGGCATCGACCTCGCGGTGATTGGCCCCGGCGATCTCGCCACCTCGATCAACAAGCGCGGTCTGCCCGACGATCCCGAAGTGGTCGCGCTGATGCAGCGCGCCGAACAAGGCATCATGAAGAGCGGCGTGCCGATCGGCGGCGTCGCGCGCACCGCCGAACAGGCCAATGCGATGATCGACCGCGGCTACCTCGCGCTCGCGCTGGGCTTCGACTGGTCGCTGTTCCAGCGCGGCATCGCGGCCGCGTTCGCGGGGATCAAGCGGTAGGCGTCAAACGCGGCCGCCGCTAGTTCACAGCCGCCGGCGAGCAGGTTCCAGTCACGTCGTGAAGGAACCGCGGCGCAACTTCCGGCATCGCGCCTGCGACGGAGTGAACGATGCGTGTCGCCGATACCGCTCGTTCGCCTGAGTAGCTCATGAATAAGCGGCACAAACCCACGCTGTTGGATGAACGGACTAATCCCAACGTCGCAAGTGCACATCACACATCGCACGCTTTCCGCCGCGATTCCGCGCTGCTAGAGTTTTGCGGGTTGGGAGGAAAATCCATGTTCAGGAAATTACTGCTTGGTCTCACCGTGATTGCCCTTGCCGGTGCCGGCGCTGCCTTGGCGCAGCAGAGCGGCATCAAGCGGACGCCGCTGCAGAAGGTCGATTTTCCGCCGGGCTACAACACGGTCACCGCGATCGCCGAGGTTCCGGCCGGGGGTGCGTCGGGGCGTCACACCCATCCCGGCGCTGAAACCGGCTATGTGCTCGAAGGCGAGCTCGAGCTTCTGATCGACGGCAAACCGCCGTTGAAGCTGAAGGCGGGCGATTCCTACCAGATCCCGGAAGGCGCGGTGCACGACGCCAAGACGTCCGGCGACAAGCCGCTCAAGGTGCTCGGCGTCTACGTGGTCAAGGCCGGCGAGCCGTTGGCAAAACCAGCGCCGTGAGCAGAACCCCTTGGTTTCCGACCACTTGGTTCATCTGAGCTTCAGGTGCGGCGAGCAACCATTTGAGCTCGCCGGGCCTTTGATTTTTTGCCTGTTTGCTAAGGAACTGAATCGAACGGATGCGCGGTAAATTTCGTCAGATTTCATTGCCGCGCCGTCTCGTCGCCGATCTGATGCATGCATCGGCCGGCGTGCCGCTGGTCTCCCTGAAGCGCACCCTGAACTTGCGTGCAATCGTCGAGGCCCGTGCACGCGCGGCGCAGGCACCGGGCTGGGCCGCCATCTTCGTCAAGGCATTCGCGCTGGTCGCCAGGACCGAGCCGACGCTGCGCACGCTGCACGTCAAATGGCCGTGGCCTTGTCTCTACGAGCTGCCGCGCAGCGTCGGCATGGTGGCGATTGCGCGCGTTGAGAAGGGCGAAGACTGCGTGCTGTTCGAGCGCGTCTGTGCCGCCGACGAGATGCCGCTCGCCGAGGTCGACGCGCTGATCCGCCGCGCCAAGACCGCGCCCCTGCACGAAATCCCCTCGTTCCGCAAAATGCTCTGCGTGACCCGCCTGCCGCTTCCGTTGCGTCGCCTGGCGTGGGCGATCGGGATGAATTTTGGCCGGCAGCGCGCCAATTTCTGCGGCAGCTTTGGCGTGACCTCGGTCGCGGCCTACGGCCCGGGCGAGTTGCACGCACTGAGCCCGGGGCCATTCCTGTTGAGCTATGGGGTGATCAGGCCGGACCACACTGTCGACGTGGTGCTGCGCTGGGACCATCTGGTCTGCGACGCCGCCCTGATCGCGCAGACCTTGATCCGCCTCGAGCAGGTGCTGGGCGGCGAAATCGCCGCCGAACTGGGCGCGGGCCGGCCGCAAGCCGATGCCCGGCTGGTCCGGGCGGCCGGAAGCCGTCTCTGAGGGGCAGAATCGGCCAATTTTGACGCCGATTCGGCCCAAAATGCCCTGCGTTTTGTTTGACAGAACCGGACTTTCTCCTTAAGACCACCTTGCTCGCGGGTCGGTTTTCGGCCCGCGATGCGTTTCGCGACCCGTGGTCCTCCCCGAGCTTTCGAGGCGGACCTGTCGGTACAGGTCTTTTGGCCGGTACACAGGAGGGCGCGTCTCCTCAAACCTGAAACTGACAAACGCCGGCCGCCAGGGTGCGACGGCTATGCAAAAGAGGACGCGATGACAAAGCGCAGTGAGGCGAAGTACAAGATTGATCGCCGCATGGGCCAGAATATCTGGGGCCGCCCGAAGAGCCCTGTGAACCGCCGCGAATACGGCCCCGGCCAGCACGGCCAGCGCCGCAAGGGCAAGCTCTCCGACTTCGGCGTGCAGCTGCGCGCCAAGCAGAAGCTCAAGGGCTACTACGCCAACATTTCCGAGCGCCAGTTCCATGGCATCTATGTCGAAGCCAGCCGCCTGAAGGGCGACACCGGCGAGAACCTGATCGGCCTCCTGGAGCGCCGTCTCGACACCGTGGTCTACCGCGCCAAGTTCGTCTCCACGATGTTCGCCGCCCGCCAGTTCATCAACCACGGCCACATCAAGGTGAACGGCCGTAAGGTCAACATCGGCAGCTACAAGCTGAAGGTCGGCGACCTCATTGAGGTCAAGGAAGCCTCCAAGCAGCTGACCCCGGTGCTGGAAGCGAGCCAGCTCCCCGAGCGTGACGTGCCCGACTTCATCGAGGTCGATCACTCCAAGATGACCGCGACGTTCGCGCGCACCCCCGGCCTCTCGGATGTGCCGTTCCCGGTGCAGATGGAGCCGCATCTGATCGTCGAATTCTATTCGCGCTGATCACAGCACGCATGCGAGATCCGAAAGGCCCCGGTTTTGCCGGGGCCTTTTTGTTTGCCCACAAGATGACTATCATACGCGGGACTTGGCAGATGGTTGCCCGTTGAGGTTTCTTGCCGATGACCCGGTTACTCGAACAGGCCTTCGAGACAGTTTCAAACTTGCCTGACACAGAGCAGGACGAGCTCGCGCGCATCATGCTGCAGCTTGCCGGCGTCGACCAACCACCGCTCCAGCTCACGCCGGAAGAAGACGCCGATCTGGCTGAAGCCGACGCCGAGATTGCACGCGGCGAGCTGGCAACGGTCGAGGAAGTCCGTGCGATGTGGGCAAAGCACGGGCTGTGAACCTCCGTTACACGCGACGGGCTCTTGTCCAGATCGATCGAGCGCTCGCCTACATCGAAGCAAGATCGCCTCAAGGGGCGGTCCATGTTCGCGACCGTATCCTGACCCTTGTCACGCTGCTGCAGGAGCAGCCGCGTGCGGGGCGCCCGACAAGTCGCCCAGGCGTCCGCCGGCTTTCGGCCACGCCATACCCCTACTTGATCGACTATCGCGTGACGCCCACCGAGATCATTATTATGCGGTTTCGTCACGCTGCCCGGAGGCCTATACGCTAGCGGCGACTCCGCACGCCAGCGGAGCGATGAGGAAAGCCCATGCACTACACCCCTGCCCGTCCCGATCCCAAGGCACCCGCCGTCCGTATCAACCTGCTCTCGGACACGCAGACCAGGCCGACGCCGGCGATGCGCGAGGCGATGGCGAAGGCGGAGGTCGGCGACGAACAGGTCGGGGACGATCCGACCACCAATGAGCTCTGCGCCCGCGTCGCCGATCTGCTCGGCAAGGAAGCCGCCGTGTTCATGCCGTCGGGCACGATGTGCAACGTCGCGGCGACGCTGGCCTATTGCCGCCCCGGCGACGAGATCCTGGCGCATGCGACCGCGCATATCATCGCGCGCGAGGGCGGCGCCCATGCCGCACTCGGCGGTTTCCAGATCACGCAGCTGCCGGGAGATGACGGCCAGTTCACGCCGGACACCTTCCAGGCCGCGCTGCATCCGCGCACCCGCTACCAGCCGCCGCAAGTGCTCGTCAGCGTCGAGCAGACCGCCAATATCGGCGGCGGCACGATCTGGAAAAAGGCCGCGCTCGACGAGGTCGTGCGCATCGCCAAGGCCCACGGCCTTGTCACCCACATGGACGGCGCGCGGCTGCTCAATGCGACCGTCGCCTCCGGCATCTCGCCGCGCGACATGACGGCGGGCTGGGATTCCGCCTGGATCGATTTCTCCAAGGGCCTCGGGGCGCCGATCGGCGGCGTGATCGTCGGCACCCGGGCGTTCATCGACGATGTCTGGCGCTGGAAGCAGCGGCTCGGCGGCTCGATGCGGCAGTCCGGCGTCTGCGCCGCCGCCTGCATCCATGCGCTCGATCACCATGTCGACCGCCTCGCCGACGACCATGCCAATGCGCGGGCGCTGGCGCGCGGCCTGTCGCAGATCAACGGCATCGCGGTGCAGGCGCCGGAGACCAACCTCGTCTTCTTCAAGCCCGACGGCGCCGGCGTCTCAGGCGACAAGATGGTCGCCGAGTTGCGCAAGCGCGGCGTGACGCTGGCGATGATGGACGGCCGGATCAGGGCCTGCACGCATCTCGATGTGTCAGCGGCGATGATCGAGGAAGCAGTCGGACACGTCAGGGACATCGTGCGCGCGGCGTAGCAACCTCGGCAATCGTAGCCCGGATGCAGCGTAGCGAAATCCGGGACAGCACGATCCGACAGCAGGACCGCCCCGGATTGCGCTTCGCTCCATCCGGGCTACGAAACGACAAGATAAGCGTCTACCGTCCCATCGCCTGGTAGATCAGCGTCTTCAGCTCCTGCTGGATCCGGCCGCGCTGCGACGGCGTCTGCACCATGAAGATCCCGAACAGGTCATCCGCGGGATCGATGAAGAAGAAGGTGCCGCCGACGCCGTCCCAGCGATACTCGCCCAGCGGCCAGTCTGTGTTCGCCGGCACCGAAGTGCGGACCGCGAAGCCGAGGCCGAAGCCGGAGTTCGGACCGGGATAGTAGTTCTGGTCGCGCACGACGCCGGTCTCCGGACCGATATGGTCCCTCGCCATCAGCGCGATGGTCTCCGGCTTCAGATAGCGCCTGCCCTCATAGCTGCCGCCGTTCAGCAGCATCTGCGAGAAGCGCGCATAGTCGCCGATGGTGCCGACCATGCCGCCGCCGCCGGATTCCCATCGCAGCGGCTTGCGCGGATTGCGGACATCGGCGACCGGACTGATGGTGCGATCCTTCGGCATCGGCTCGGCGATCAGCGGCCATTTCGCCCGGTCGGCGACATAAAACGCAGTCTCGTTCATCCCGAGCGGGCCGAGCAGCCGCTCCTTCTCGACCTGAAACAGCGATTTCCCCGTGATCACCTCGATGATGCGGCCGAGCACGTCGGTGGAATGGCCGTAGTCCCATTGCGTGCCGGGTTGTTCGGCGAGCGGCAGCGACGTGAGCCGCGCCACGAATTCGGCATTGTCGGGATCGTTGTTGAACAGGCCGGCATCGGCGTAGGTCTTGTTCACGATACCACCGCCGTAATAGCCGTAAGGCAGGCCGGCAGTGTGGCGCATCAGGTCTTCGATGGTGATGGGGCGCCTCGGCGGCTCCAGCGTCATCGCCATCTTGCCCTCATCGCCGCGCTTTTCCACCCCGACCTTCATTTCGGCAAAGGCCGGGATATATTTCGACACGGGATCGCCGAGCGCGAGCTTGCCTTCCTCGACCAGCATCATCGCGATGACCGTGGTGATCGGCTTCGACATCGAATAGAGGCGGAAGATGGTATCGGCGCTCATCGAGAATTCGGTGGCGACGTCGCGAACCCCGAACTTCTCGTAGTAGACCGGCTTGCCATGTTGCTGCAGCAGCAGGATCGCGCCCGGGATCTTTCCAGTCGCGACCTCGTTCCTGACATAGTCGGAAACCTTGGCGAGGCCTTCCGCCGAGAAGCTGTGCGCGGCCGGCCGCGCGGAGCCGGCCTTCGCAACCGTTGCGACCAACGCGAACGCGAATGCCGCGACGAACGCGCGGCCCCCACGCATGCGAGCGCATGAGCCGATCCGCCTGAATCGGATCATGCCGTCATTCCCTTCTTTTCAACGCGTTTCTTCACGCAAACCGGTATCCACTTCGCTCGAAAGCGCTCTAGTTTTCCATGGCTTCATAAACGAGCTGCTTCAGCGTCCGCTGGATGCGCTGACGCTCGGTCGGCGTCTGCTCCAGCAGGACGAAGAAGAAATCCTGCTTGCGGTCGATGACATAATAGCAGCCGCTGGCGCCGTCCCATTTCAGCTCGCCGAGATCGCCGGGCGGCGGCGGCTTCGCAGTGCCGGGATCGGTACGCACCGCGATCCCAAGCCCGAAACCGAAGCCATCGCCGGGGAAGTAGAAAAAGTCGCGCTCGACGCCGGAGCCAGGCCCGACGCGGTCGGTCGTCAGCTCCTTGAACGTCTCAGGCTTCAGGATGGTCTTGCCGTCGAGGGTGCCGCCGTTAAGCAACATCTGCGCGAAGCGCGAATAATCCGCCATGGTCGAGACCATGCCGCCGCTGGCGGATTCCCATTTCTTGACCTTGGTCGGATCGTTGACCCGGCCGACCCGGAAGTCGCTGTCGTTCGGCATCGGCTCGGCCATCAGCTTCTGCTTCTCGGGATCGGTGATGAAGAAGCCGGTGTCCTTCATGCCGAGCGGGTCGAGCAGCCTTTCGTGCTCGATCGTCGAGAGCTTCTCGCCGGTGGCCACCTCCATCACGCGCGCCAGAATGTCGGTCGAATGGCCATATTGCCAGAGCGCGCCAGGCTGGTTGTGCAGCGGCAGCTTGGCGATCCGCTCGGCGAATTCAGCGAGATCGAAATCTCCGCCGTAGATATTGGCTTCCTTGTAGGCCTTGCGGACCAGGCTGTCGCCATAGAAGCCGTAAGTGATACCCGACGTATGCGTCATCAGATCGAGGATCGTGATCGGCCGCTTTGGCGGCACCAGCTCGAGCGTCTTGGTGCCGTCCTCGGCCTTCTTCTCGACCCCGACCTTCACGTTGGCAAAGGACGGGATGTACTTCGAGACGGGATCGTCGAGCTTGTATTTCCCCTCCTGCAGCAGCTGCATCGACACGACGGCGGTGATCGACTTGGACATCGAAGCCAGCCGGAAGATGGTCTTGTCCGTGATCGGCACCTTGCTGGCCACGTCCTGCACGCCGAAGGCCTCGTGATAGACCGGCTTGCCGTGCTGCTGGATCAGGACGATGGCGCCGGGAATCTTTCCGGTCGCGACCTCGTTCTTGAAGAATTCGCTGATCTTGGCGAGCTTGGCGGGATTGAAATGGGCTCCCGCCGGAATCTCATAGGTACCCTCGGTGTGCGAGAACGCCGGCGCCGCCAGCACCACCGCGGCGGCTGCGACCGCGCACGTCAGACGAAATGAATGCATTTGGATTATCCCTCCCCGGAAATCACGGGGAAGTGTAGCGGCGGTATCATCAGGCACAAGGGCTGCCAAAGGTGTCCAGGACCTTCTGATGAAGCTCGCCGCTTTGGGCGGAAAAGCAGCAAAAGATCACCTGCGTGAGGCCGGGTGCGGCGGCCAGGGCATCGACGACGGCCTTGACCGCGATGCCGGCGGCGCGGTCCGGCGGGAAGTGATAGACGCCGGTCGAGATGGCGGGAAATGCAATGGAGCCAAGCTGGTTGGCGTGGCACAGCTCGATGCCGCGGCGATAGCAGGATGCGAGCAGCGCATCCTCGCTTTGGGTGCCGCCGTGCCAGATCGGGCCGACGGCGTGGATCACGTGCTTTGCCGGGAGCCGATAGCCTTTGGTGATCTTGGCGTCGCCGGTCTTGCTGCCGTGCAGGGTGCGGCACTCGGCGAGCAGCTCGGGGCCAGCGGCACGATGGATCGCGCCGTCGACGCCGCCACCGCCCAGCAGCGATGAATTGGCCGCGTTGACGATGGCGTCAACGCGCAGGGTCGTGATGTCGGTAACGATGACTTCGAGCCGCGCCTTGCCGATCTGGCGCGCCGTCAAGGTCAGGCAGCCACGTCGACCGGGATGCCCTTGTCGGCAAACAGCTGCTGCAATTCGCCGGCCTGGAACATCTCGCGGATGATGTCGCAACCGCCGACGAACTCGCCCTTCACATAGAGCTGCGGAATCGTCGGCCAATTCGAATAGACCTTGATGCCGTCGCGCAGCTCGGCGGATTCGAGAACGTTGAGGCCTTTGTAGCCGACGCCGATGTGGTCGAGGATCTGCACGACCTGACCGGAAAACCCACACTGCGGGAATTGCGGCGTGCCCTTCATGAACAGGACGACGTCGTTCGACTTCACTTCGTTGTCGATGAATTGCTCGATGCTCATTTTCGCTTCCTTCGGGGGCGACGCTCTCAGGCCTTGACCGGCCGGCCCGCCCTTCTAACCCGTGACTGACTATATATGTAGCTCAAACCATTGTGCATCCAAAGCAAAATGGCGGAAATCTGGCATGCGCCGGGCGCTGCGGGCGCCCAAAATGGGCCGGGATTATCTGACGGCCCCAATATCATCGCGGGGGGAGGCTTTTTTCCCGTAACGGAGCCCCTATCTAGGACGAACTGTCCGTCAGGAACCAGTTTGCCGAAGCAACGTTCTCTCCCCTGAATTCGGAGACCCCTGTGACGAAACCAGCCTCTGCCGCGGCCGCCGTTCCCGCCGCCTCCCCGTCACTGTCCTCCGAATCCGGCCCGCTCGCCCAGCGGCTGGTGGAGGCCTATCGCGCCGTCCGTGACGAGACCGAGCGCCGGGCCGCACCGCTGTCGCCCGAAGACCAGCTGATCCAGTCGATGCCGGATGCGAGCCCCGCCAAGTGGCACCGCGCCCATACCACTTGGTTCTTCGAGCAGTTTCTGCTCGGCGAGCACGTCAAGGGCTACACGCCGTTCCATCCGGACTACGCTTATCTGTTCAATTCGTATTACGTCAGCGCCGGTCCGCGGCACGCCCGCCACCAGCGCGGCCATTTGACCCGCCCGACCGCCGACGAAGTCACCGCCTACCGCCGCCATGTCGACGCCGAGGTCGTGAAATTCTTCCAGACCGCCACGCTGGAAAAGCTCGAGGCGCTGGTGCCGCTGGTCGAGGTCGGCCTCAATCACGAGCAGCAGCATCAGGAGCTGATGTACACCGACATCCTGCATGCCTTCGCGCAGAACCCGATCCCGCCGGCCTACGATCCGGCGTGGCGCTTCCCGGCGTCGCAGCACGGGCCTGAGGAATGGGTGACGCTCAACGAAGGCATCCACACCGTCGGCCATGGCGACGACAGCTTCCATTTCGACAATGAAAAGCCCGCGCATCGGGCTTTGGTCGGCCCGGTCAAGCTCGCGAAGAACCTCGTCACCAATGCTGAGTGGCTCGCCTTCATGAAGGACGGCGGCTATTCCACCGCCACGCTGTGGCTGATGGATGGCTTTGGTACCGTGAGCAACGAGGGCTGGCAGGCACCCGGCCATTGGCGCGAGATCGACGGCGGATGGAGGATCATGACGTTGGGCGGCCTGCAGCCGATCGATCCGTCCGCGCCGGTTTGCCATGTCAGCTATTACGAGGCCGACGCCTTCGCCCGATGGGCCGGCAAGCACCTGCCGACCGAGATGGAATGGGAGGTCGCCGCGCGCGCCGGCCTGCTCAACGACGCCTACGGCATCGTCTGGCAATGGACCCGCAGCTCCTATTCGCCCTACCCGGGCTACCGCGCGATCGAAGGCGCGCTCGGTGAGTACAACGGCAAGTTCATGGTCAACCAGCTCGTGCTGCGCGGCTCGTCGCTGGCGACGCCTTCAGGTCACAGCCGCGTCACCTATCGCAACTTCTTCTTTCCACACCATCGCTGGCAATTCACGGGGTTACGCCTCGCAGACTATGCCTGATTGAGTCCTGTCGACATCAATAACGCGTCGGTAAGCGCGTTCGGGAGAGTATCATGAATGTGCATGCCGCCGCTTTGGCCAAAGCGTATCCGTTCGACGAAGCGACATCGGTGTTTGCCGGCGACGTGATTGGCGATCTCGCCCGTCACCCGAAGCGGCTGTCGCCGAAATATTTCTACGACGCCACCGGCTCCGAGCTGTTCGAGCAGATCACGGTGCTGCCGGAATATTATCCGACGCGCACCGAGCTTGGCATCCTGCGCGACCGCGGCGACGAGATCGCCGCAATCATCCCTGACGGCGCGGCACTGGTCGAGTTCGGCGCCGGCGCGACCACCAAGGTGCGCCTGCTGCTCGAGCATTGCGAATTCGCAGCCTATGTGCCGGTCGATATCTCAGGCGATTTCCTGAAAGCCCAGGCCGACGGGCTGCGGAAGGATTTCCCCGGCCTCGGCATCTACCCGGTCGCGGCCGATTTCACCACGCCGTTCACGTTGCCCGACGCCGTCGCCGCGATGCCGAAGGTCGGCTTCTTCCCCGGCTCGACGCTCGGCAATTTCGAGCCGAGCGAGGCCTTGGCCTTCCTGCGCAGCGCGCGGAAAATCCTCGGCCAAGGCGCGCAGATGATCATCGGCGTCGACCTCGAGAAGGACGAGCGCGTGCTGTACGACGCCTATAACGACGCAGCCGGCGTCACGGCGCGGTTCAACCTCAATGTGCTGGTTCGGATCAACCGCGAGCTCGGCGGCAATTTCGATCTGTCGGGATTCACGCACCGCTCGATCTACAACCGCGATCGCCATCGCATCGAGATGCACCTGATCAGCCGCAAGGCGCAGACCGTGCGCATCCTCGGCAATACCTTCGCGTTCCGGCCCGGCGAGAGCATCCACACCGAGAACAGCTACAAATACTCGCTCGAGCGTTTCACCGCGCTCGCCCGCAGCGCGGGCTGGACGGTGCGCGAGAGCTGGACCGACGCCAACACGATGTTCTCGGTGCACGCGCTGGTCGCGGACTAGCGCCCAAACCAAGAGACGGGGCACGATCATGGGCAGGCGTCCGCTGCAGGTCGCGACGGCGTTGCTCGCCCTGGTCCCGATCCTGACCGGCATCATCACCATGCTGGGCGTCAGCGATCCGCTCTACGCCTCCGCGGGCGTTCCAGCGCTGCCGGTGCTCGACAGCAATCTGCGCTTCTTCGGTGGGGTCTGGCTCGGTCTCGGCCTCGCGCTGCTCTGGCTGGTGCCGCGGATCGAAAGCGAGAGCGTGCTGTTTCGGGCGGTCTGGGGCGGCATCTTCCTCGGCGGCGTCGGCAGGCTGCTGTCGATGCTGATGGTCGGCTTGCCGCCGCTGCCCTTCGTGGGCTTCACCGCGCTCGAAGTGATCGGCGCACCGCTGTTTGTCTATTGGCAGCACCTGGTGGCAACGGCCGGCCGCAAGTAGCGGCGGCCGCTATTCCTCTTCCCCCGTCGAGCGCAGCGAGATCGACTCCCACGCCGCGACCACGATCATGATCGCGGTGGTGACGATCGAGAGCACCAGCGGCGACATCTCGCGGGCGAAATAGGCCGTGATCGCCAGCGCGATGATGCCGACGCCGTGCGAGAGCTGGAGGAAGTTGCGGATCACATATTTGAACAGGATGGTCCCGACCAGGAACAGCATGGGCCCGCCGACCGAGCTGACGATCGTGTTCAGATCGGAATGACCGGACGGGTGCTTCAGCACCAGTTCGTCGGCCACCGCGGTGAGGATGATGCCGCCGACGATCGGCATGTGCAGATAGGTATACGCGATCCGCGCCACGCGGCCGGATTCCTCTGACTTGGAGATCATGTCCGAGCCGGCCTCGGCGCCCTTGTGGAAATAGATCCACCACATCGCGATGCTGCCGACCAGCGCCGAGATGAACGCGGCGACGTTCTCCGGTGTCCAGGTCAGCTCGGCAAAGGTCGCGCCATCGACCACGATGGCCTCGCCGAGCGCAATGATGATGAAGCCGGCGCAGCGCTCGGCCATGTGGCCGCCCTCGACCGACCACGCCTCGATCGAGGAAAAGCCGAGTCCAGGGGTCCAGAACCGCGCGGCCGGCGCGATATATTCGATGGTCAGCGCCGCAATCCAGAGCCACATCCGCGTCTCGTGCTCGGCGAATCCGCCGAGAATCCACAGCACGGCCGAGCAGGACAGCCAGGTCAGGATGCGGATGGCGTTGTGGCGCACCGCCGTCCGGCGCCGCGGCGTCGCCAGCAGCCAGAACGCGGTACGGCCGACCTGCATTGCCGCATAGGTCCCGGCAAACCACAGCCCGCGGCCCTCGAAGGCGGTCGGTATCGAGGTCGACAGCAACAGCCCGCCCAGCATCAGCACAAACAGCAGCAGGCGGACCGGCGTCAGCTCGGGATTGAGCCAGTTAGTGACCCAGGTGGTGTAGACCCACACCCACCAGACCGCGAGGAACAGCAGCGTGACCTGCACCGCCCCAAGTGGGGTGAAGTGGTGCAGCAGCGTATGCGACAGCTGCGTGACGGCGAAGACGAAGACGAGGTCGAAGAACAGCTCGGCATTGGTGACGCGGCTGTGCTGGTTCGGCACGATGACGCGAAACATCGCACCGCGTGGATTGTCCACCATCGCTCGAGGCCCCCGCCCGCAGCTTTGCCGGGCCTAGCCTTCCGGCACGCCGGTCTGCAGGGCCAGCGCGTGCAGCACGCCGCCCATCTGGCCCTTCAGCGACTGGTAAACGATCTGGTGCTGCTGGACGCGGGACTTGCCGCGGAATGACTCGGAAATAACAGTGGCCGCGTAGTGGTCGCCGTCGCCGGCCAGATCGCGGATCGTCACCTCGGCATCGGGAATCGCTGCCTTGATCATCGATTCGATATCACGGGCGTCCATCGGCATCCCAGTCCACCTCCGTCAGGTCGTTCGAATCAGGGCCAGATCGGCCAAGTAAAGCCCAAGGATAAAGCCAAAGGATAAAACCCAAAGATATACCCAAGGAGAAAACCTAGCGCTTGGGGTCTTCTAGGTCATCCCGGGCTCACTATATTCCCATTCCCAGCGATTTAAACCTGCATCAATCGGTCACAAGCCATCACGCCGAAATGACCAGAAGAGGCGCAGAATCATGAAGCTCCCCGGCCCCGATCATCCCATTACGATCACGCCCAATGCCAGGCGCGTCCGCGTCACCGCCGACGGCGTCGTGATCGCCGAGACCACCCATGCGCTGACCTTGAAGGAAGCGAGCTATCCGGCCGTGCAATACGTCCCCCGGCAGGACGCCAACATGGAGCTGTTGACCCGCACCGAGCGGACCACGCATTGCCCGTACAAGGGGGACGCGAGCTACTTCAGCATCAAGGCCAACGGCAAGACGCTGGACAACGCGATCTGGACCTATGAGGAGCCCTTCCCGGCCATGACCGAGATCGCCGGCCACCTCGCCTTCTATCCGGACAAGGTGAAGATCGAGGAAGTCGCCTAGGGGCATCGTCGCCTGCCGCAAGCGCCGGGCCTCGCCCGGCCTTCCGTCGCGCGCTGGCCCAGCCTGCAGAACGGCAATGCCCGGGCGAGGCCCGGGCTTGACGTCGGGAGCGTTCGCGCCCGATCCCAGCTATACCCTGAAGACCGTGAGCCCGAGGATCAGGAGCACCAGGAAGATCACGACGAATACATAGAACAGAAAGCGGGCGATGTCGGCGGAGGCGGCGGAAATGCCGGTGAAGCCAAGCAAACCCGCGATGATCGATACGACAAGGAAGATCAGCGCCCATTTCAGAATTGTCATTGCCTGCTCCTCATAACCGCGCGTGTCCGCCAGGTCGGACGAGAACGCCGGCACCCGACCGCAGTTCCAAAACCGAAACAGCCTCGCCGAGATGACCGACCTCGATACTTCCCCATCCGGCCGATTGGGCCTTGCTGAATCGGGTTCCCGACTGCAACATCAGGGTGCAGACCCGGCTGGTGGCACCATGAAATCGATTGCTCACGCGGCTCCGGCCGTCGACATCCAGGCAGCACCGAAGCTCCACAAGCGCAATGTTGCCCTCGATCGCGCGCGCACCTTCCTGACCCTGGTCGTGCTGCTGCATCACGCGGTGATCCCCTACACCTATTTCGGGCACACCGACCCGACATCGTGGATCGGCTTCGACTGCGTCGTGCTCGCCACCGACAGCTTCTTCATGGCGATGTTCTTCTTCCTGTCGGGGCTGTTCGTCTGGCCGGGGCTCGGCCACAAGCCGTGGCTGATCTTCCTGCGCGACCGGCTCCTGCGGCTCGGCCTGCCATTCGTGATCTGCGCGGTCACGGTCATTCCGATCGCCTATTACGCGATCGCGCTGCGCGCGACGCCGGGACTGAGCTTCTCCGAATTCTGGTGGAAAACCATGACGGTCGGGCCGTGGCCAAGCGGCCCGATCTGGTTCGTCTATGTCCTGATGGCCTTCGACCTCACGGCGAGCTTGCTGTACCGGGTGTCGCCGCGTCTGCTCGATCCGATCAACCGTCTGTCGATCAAGGGATTTCAACGTCCCTCGAAGTTCTGGCTGTTCCTCGTCGTCGTCAGTGCCGCCGCCTACCTGCCGATGCTGGTCCATTACGGCCAGAACTACTGGTTCGAGTTCGGACCGTTTTCGGTGCAGGCGAGTCGCGTGCTGCTGTACGCGTCCTATTTCTTCATCGGCGCGGGAATCGGGGCGGCGAACCTCGAGGGCGGCGTGCTCAGCGCGCACGGACGGCTGACCGAGCGGCGCTGGTTCTGGACCGGCATCACGCTGATCCCCTACTGTTTGATGTGGGTGATGATCTACATCAAGCGCATGATCATCGGTAACCCCGATCCGCTGCCCGGCTGGTATCTCGCGATCTACGGCAGCTTCTATGTGCTGTTCAGCGCCTCGATCCTGTTCGCGATCCTGGCCTACTTCCTGCAATCGAAATCGTCGGGCCCGACGCTGCTCGACCGCATGCAGGGCGACGCCTACGGCATGTTCCTGGTGCACTATCCGATCGTGCTGTGGCTGCAATACTGGCTGTTCGATATGGATCTGCCGGCGATCGCCAAGGCCGCGATCGCGTTCTTCGCCACCGTGGCGTTGAGCTGGGCCGCGACAGCCGTGCTGCGCAAGATTCCCGGCTCGAGATACGTGCTTTAGTTCGACGAGGCCGTAGGATGGGTAGAGCGCAGCGAAACCCATCACCTTCGTGCCGTGCATCGAGATGGTGGGTTTCGCTGCGCTCTACTCCACCCTACGCTGCGATCTCGCCCCTCGCCGCCACGCTTTCCAGCCGCGGAGCGGCTGCGGCGCGATGGTCGCGGGCGATCAGGATGTAGAAGGTCGGCAGCACGAACAGCGTGAACAGCGTGCCGATCAGCATGCCCATCACCACGACGATGCCGATCGCGAAGCGGCTCGCCGCGCCGGCGCCGTCGGCATAGAGCAGCGGCGCGAGGCCCGCGACCATCGCGGCTGTCGTCATCAGCACCGGCCGCATCCGCACCGCGGCCGCCTTCTGGATCGCGGCGACCCGGTCGAGCCCTTCATGATGCTGGATCTCGTTGGCAAAGCTCACCATCAGGATGCCGTGCTTGGAGATCAACCCGATCAGGGTGACGAGGCCGATCTGGGTGTAGATGTTCAGCGTGGTGAAGCCGAAATACAGCGGCAGCAGCGCGCCGCAGACCGCGAGCGGCACCGTGACCATGATCACCAGCGGATCGCGGAAACTTTCGAACTGCGCCGCCAGCACCAGGAAGATCACGATCAGCGCCATGCCGAAGGTGACGATGAGGCGGTTGCCCTCCTGGACATATTGCCGGCTGTCCGACAGCCAGTCGACGGTCATCCCCGGCGACAGCTTTTGCGCCTGCATGAACGACACCGCCTGCCCCATGGTGACGCCGGGCTTCAGCACCGCCGAGATCGTCGCCGCGTTCATCTGATTGAACTGCGGCAGCCGGTTCGGCTCCGGCTTGACGTTGACCTTGATCACCGTCGACAGCGGAAACATCTGCCCCGAGCTCGAGCGGACGTTGAAGTTTCCCAGCCCTTCCGGCGTGACCCGGTCGGCCTGGCGCACCTGCGGGATCACCTCGTAGGAGCGTTCAAAGAAATTGAAGCGGTTGACATAGTTCTCGCCGACCAGCACCGCGAGGGTGTCGGCGATGGTCTGCATGCTGACCCCGGCCTCGGCCGCCTTGGCGTGATCGATGGTGATCCGCGCGGTCGGGCTGTCGAAGGCGAGGTCGCTGTCGACGAAGGCGAACAGCCCGCTCTTCCATGCGGCCCCCTTCAGCGTCTCGACCTCCTGATAGATGGTGGCGAAATCGCCGGCCGAACGCACCACCATCTGGAACGGCAGGCCGCCGGTCGCCGCCGGCAGCGCCGCCGGCTGGAACGGCGTCACGCTGGCGCCGAGCACGCCGTAGGACATGCCGTAGAGCTGGTTCTGGATGTCGTCGGCCGAGCGCTTGCGCTTGTCCCAATCGGTCAGGGTGATGCCGCCGAAGGCATGGTTCTGCCCGTCGGTACCGTTGATGAACCAACTCGCGTGGTATTCGGGAAACGAGCGAAACAGCTGCTCGATCTGGTCGGAGGAGCGCGTGGTGTAGTCGACGCTGGCATATTGCGGCGCGCGGAGCACGGTGAACACATAGCCCTGGTCCTCGGAGGGCGCGAGCTCGCGCTGGCTGCCGAGGAACAGCACCACGATCGCCGCCAGCACGCCGAATGCCACCAGCAGCACCGCAGCGCGCATCTTGAGCGTCGCGGCCAGCAGCCGGCCATAGCCGCGCGACAGCCTTGAGAACTGATGCTCGACAAAGCGGGCAAACCGGCCGTGCGAGGTGGCTTCGCCGAGCAGCTGCGCGCTCATCATCGGCGACAAGGTCAAAGCGATGACGCCCGAGACCACCACCGAGCCCGCCAGCGTGAAGGCGAATTCGCGGAACAGGCTGCCGGTCAGGCCACCCATCAGGCCGATCGGCGCATAGACCGCGGCGAGCGTGATCGTCATCGCGATCACGGGACCGATGATCTCGCGCGCGCCGATCAGGGCCGCGTCGCCGGGGCTCCGTCCTTCCTCGATGTGGCGATGGATGTTCTCCACCACCACGATGGCGTCGTCGACCACGAGCCCGATCGCCAGCACCATCGCGAGCAGGGTCAGCAGATTGATCGAGAAGCCGAGCGCCAGCATCATCGCGGCGGTGCCGACCAGCGACAGCGGCACGGTGACCACAGGGATCAGCACGGAGCGGAACGAGCCCAGGAACAGCAGGATCACCACCACCACGATCGCGATGGCCTCGGCCAGCGAATGCTGCACCTCCGATATCGAGGCCTTGACGAAGTGCACGATGTTGAAGACGTCGGCGACCCTCAAACCGGGCGGCGCCACACGGTTGAGGTCCTCGATCACCTTGGCAGTGGCGGCGACGATCTCCAGGGGATTGCCGTCGGGGGTCGGCTGCACCGCGATGTAGACGGTGGGCCTGCCGCTGTCGCGCGCGTTGGAATCGTAATTCTCGCCGCCGATCTCGAGGGTGGCGACGTCGCCGAGCCGCACCAGGCCCCCGCCACCGGCGCCGGTCTTGATCACCATCTTGCGGAAATCGTCGAGATTACGCAGATCGGTCGCCGCGGTGATGTTGGTGACGGTCATCTCGCCGCGCAGCCGCCCCGGCGCCGCCTGCACGTTGTTGGACCGCAGCGCGGCGGAGATATCGGCCGCGGTCAGCCCGCGTGCCGCGAGCTTGAACGGATCGATCCACACCCGCATCGCCAGCGACGATCCGCCCGAGGTGTCGGCCGACGCCACGCCGGGCACCGAGGTGAGCAGCGGCTGCGCCACGCGGGTCGCGAAGTCGGTGATCTGCGCCGGCGTCAGCGTGTCGCTGGTGAAGGCGATGTACTGCACCGCCGACGCGCCGTCGGTGATCTTGGTGATGACAGGGTCGAACACGCCGGCCGGCATCCGGTACTTGACCTGCTGCACCTTGGCGAGCACCTCGGTCATGGCGCGGTCGGCATTGGCGTTGAGCACCAGCTTGGCCTTGATCTGGCTGAGGCCGAGCGTCGAGTTCGACGTCATGTACTCGATGCCGTTGGCGGTCGCGATCGACTGCGCGATGACGGACGTGACGAAGCCCTGCATCACGTCCTGGGTCGCACCGGGGAACGAGACGTCGACCTGGATCGTCGCGCTCTCCATGTTGGGATATTGCCGCACCGGCAGCGAGACCATCGCTGCGGTGCCGATCAACAGGATCAGCAGGCTGACGACCGTCGCCAGGATCGGCCGGCGGATGAAGATGTCGGTGAAATGCATGATGCTTGCCTTTGGGCGCGCCGCTCGCGGGTCAGCGTCCCTTCTCCGGCGTCTCCGCCATGGTCGTCTGGACGGCCGCGCCGGGCATGACGCGGAGCTGGCCCGCGGTGACAATGTGATCGCCGGGCGCAAGCCCCTGCTCCACCACGACACGCTCGCCGATCCGTTGCCCGGTCTTCACCGCGACGCCGACCGCCTTGTTGTCGCGCACGACCAGCACGCTCTCGCCGGATGCGCTGGTCTGGATCGCGGTAACCGGCACCACGATGGCGTCCGCCTGCGGCGACAGCACGACGTTCACCATCACGAAGAGGCCCGGCCGCAGCAGCCGGTCGGGATTGGGAAACAGGGCTTGCACGAGGACATTGCGGGTGTCCTCGGCGACCTGCGGCTCGATGGCGTTGATCTTGGCCTCGAACACCCGATCGGGGAAAGCATCGGTACGGATCGTCACCGCGCCTCCCACCTTCAGATTTGACAGGCGCTGCTGCGGAACGGTGAAATTGGCATAGAGCTGGTCGAGCGCGGTCAGCGTCGCGAGCGCGTCGCCGGCATTGACGTATTGGCCGAGGTTGACCTTGCGCAGACCGATCTGGCCCGCGAACGGCGCGCGGATCGTCATCTGCGCGATCTGCGCATCGAGCTGGTCGAGCGAGGCGTCGGCCTGCTTCAGATCCTCCTGCCGCTGCTGCAGCGTCTCCTGGGTCACGAAGCCGGACGGCGCGAGGCCCTGCGAGCGCTTCTCCTGCAATTGCGCGAAGCGTCCCTTGGAGACCGCAACCGCACGCGCGGCGCGCAGCGGCGCGTCATAGAGCTGCACCAGCGGCGCGCCCTCGGCGACATCGGTGCCGGCATCGAAATTGATCGCGGTGACGCGGCCGGCAACCTCCGGCGCCAGAATCACCTGCCGCACCGCCTGCAGCGAGCCGATCGCCTCGATCGACCGCGGCAAGGTTTCGGTCCGCACCACCATCGCCGCGACCGGCGTCGGCGGGGCTTCGGCGGTAGGCTTGGCCGAGGCGCTGGATCCGCCTGCGCGCCAGGCAAACAAGCCGGCCACGGCACAGCCGAGCAACAGAACGGTGATGCCGAACGGCCTGGCACGAAGCCCGAGCCAGCGGCGCGAGGAAAATGATGCGGACGGCATATCGCTTCCAAGAACGAACCCCGGCGTGTCGGCCGGAAGCTTGCCCCTGCAAGCCCGCAACTGATATAGAACCTCAAGTATGGTTGAGGTCAAGGCTGGCAGCTTGCAAGTCTTCTAGTGCAGGACTTCCAATGCAGGACTTCTGATCCGGGATTGCTTGGTCAATGACGCTTGCGCAGGAGCTTTCAGTCGGCGAGGTGGCGCGGCGCAGCGGACTTGCCGTCTCCACCCTTCACTTCTACGAGAGCAAGGGACTGATCGCGAGCCACCGCACCGGCGGCAACCAGCGCCGCTACATGCGCGGCGTGCTGCGGCGGATCGCGGTGATCAGGATCGCGCAGCGCGCGGGGATCCCGCTGGAAGAGATCAGGCAGACCTTCGCCGCGATACCGCTCGATCGCGCGCCGACCGTGCGCGAATGGGAGCGCGCGATGCGCGCCTGGACCGAGACGCTGGAGCAGCGCATCAACGATCTCACCGACCTCCGCGACAAGCTGTTCAACTGCATCGGTTGCGGCTGCCTGTCGGTGACCGATTGCCCGCTGCGCAATTGCGACGACAAGCTCGGCGCCCAGGGGCCCGGCCCGCGCATCCTGATCACCGCAGCCGAACGCCGGGCACGGCGCAAGCGGCGGGGCTGACGGCATTTTCGCGGCCGACAAGTTGCGCACAACCTGCCTTTGGTCACATCCCGCCAAGTGATTCTCAGGTATGATGGCCGGACTGCCTGACCTCAAGGAGAGTCCTGAGATGAACGACCCTCAAGTTGGATGGATCGCCGCCATCATCGTCGGCGGACTGGCGGGCTGGCTCGCCGAGATGTTCATGAAGTCCGGAACCGGCATCTTCATGAATATCATCCTCGGCATCGTCGGCGCCGCGCTGGCGAACTGGCTGTTGGGTCTGCTCGGCGTATCGCTCGGCGGAGGCTGGCTCAGCTATCTCGTCGCCGGCTTCATCGGCGCCTGCATCATCATCTTTGCCTGGCGCGCGGTCCGCGGCGCGACCTGAAGCGATCATGCTTGGACAAAAAGCAATAGCGCGATGACGGGATCATCGCGCTATTGAGATCGTTGCTTTGCAGCGCCTGGTCCAGCCGGATCAGGCGGCGGTGCTGTGCATGTAGTTCGGCAGCCAGTACTCGAAGGCGCGCGACAGGCTTTCGACCGCAACCGGCTGCTCGCCAGCCACCGCAATCGCGTCGCCGCCGGTGGTGCCGATGCGCGCGCAGGGCACACCGGCGCCCTTCATCTTGGCCAGCACGAGGCCTGCGTCGGCGGCCGGCACGGTGACGATGTAGCGGGCCTGATCCTCGCCGTACCAGTAGGCGTGCGGCACGATCGAGGACGGTGCGGCCAGGAGCTGCGCGCCGATGCCACTTGCGATCGCCATTTCGGCGAGCGCGATCAAAAGACCGCCGTCGGAGACGTCGTGCACCGCGGTCGCGGTGCCGGCATGGATCATGCCGCGCACCACGTCGCCATTGCGCTTCTCGGCGGCGAGATCGACCAGCGGCGGTGCGCCCTCCTCGCGGCCGCAGACGTCGCGCAGATAGACCGACTGGCCGAGCCAGCCCTGCGTGTCGCCAACCAAGAGGATCGCCTCGCCGGCCGCCTTGAACGCCAGGGTCGCGGACCTGGTGAAGTCGTCGAGCAGACCGACACCGCCGATCGAGGGCGTCGGCAGGATGCCGCGGCCGTTGGTCTCGTTGTAGAGCGAGACGTTGCCGGACACGACCGGGAAATCCAGCGTGCGGCAGGCCTCCGAAATGCCCTTCAGGCAGCCGACGAACTGGCCCATGATTTCAGGCCGTTCAGGATTGCCGAAGTTGAGATTGTCGGTGATCGCGAGCGGCCGGCCGCCGACCGCAGTGATGTTGCGCCAGGCTTCCGCGACCGCCTGCTTGCCGCCCTCGAACGGATCGGCCTCGCAATAGCGCGGCGTGACGTCGACGGTGAGCGCAAGGCCCTTCGGTCCGTCCTCGACGCGAACCACCGCGGCATCGCCGCCGGGGCGCTGCATGGTATTGCCGAGGATGACGTGGTCGTACTGCTCCCACACCCAGCGCTTCGAGCACAGCTCGGGCGTGCCGATCAGCTTTTCCAGCGCCTCCGCGATGCCGAGCGGCGGCTTGACGTCCTGGCCGCGGATCACCGGCAGCGCATTCGAGGCGACGTGCGGACGGTCGTAGACCGGTGCCTCGTCGCCGAGCTCCTTGATCGGCAGATCGGCCATCACGTCGCCGGCATGCTTGACGACGAAGCGCTTGGTCGGCGTGGTGTAGCCGACGATGGCGAAATCGAGCCCCCATTTGCGGAAGATCGCCTCGGCCTCTTGCTCCTTCTCGGGCTTCAGCACCATGAGCATGCGCTCCTGACTCTCCGAGAGCATCATCTCGTAGGCGCTCATGCCGGTCTCGCGGGTCGGCACCGCGCTGAGGTCGAGCTCGACGCCGAGATCGCCCTTGGCGCCCATCTCGACCGCAGAGCAGGTCAGGCCCGCCGCGCCCATGTCCTGGATCGCGATCACGCAACCCTTTTCCATGATCTCGAGGCAGGCCTCCAGCAGCAGCTTCTCGGCGAAGGGATCGCCGACCTGCACGGTCGGGCGCTTCTCCTCGGAGGCGTCGTCGAATTCAGCCGAGGCCATCGAGGCGCCGTGGATGCCGTCGCGGCCGGTCTTGGAGCCGAGATAGACGATCGGCATGTTCACGCCGGAGGCCGCCGCGTAGAAGATCTTGTCGGCGTCGGCGAGGCCGACCGCCATGGCATTGACCAGGATGTTGCCGTCGTAGCGGGTGTGGAAACGAACCTGGCCGCCGACCGTCGGCACGCCGAAGGAATTGCCGTAGCCGCCGACGCCCGCGACCACGCCGGACACCAGATGCCGGGTCTTGGGGTGCTCGGGCGCACCGAAGCTCAGCGCGTTCAGGCAGGCGATCGGGCGCGCGCCCATGGTGAAGACATCGCGCAGGATGCCGCCGACGCCGGTGGTCGCGCCCTGGTAGGGCTCGATGTAGCTCGGGTGGTTGTGACTCTCCATCTTGAAGACCACGGCCTGCCCGTCGCCGATGTCGATCACGCCGGCATTCTCGCCGGGACCCTGGATCACCCAGGGGGCCTTGGTCGGCAGCCCGCGCAGATGGATGCGCGACGACTTGTACGAGCAATGCTCGTTCCACATCGCCGAGAAGATGCCGAGTTCGGTGAAGGTCGGAACCCGCCCGATCAGCTTCAGGATGCGCTCGTACTCGTCCGGCTTCAGCCCGTGGGCGGCGACGAGTTCGGGGGTGATTTGGGGCTCGTTCTTGGGGTCGTTCTTGGGCGCGTTCATGGGACCCTTAATAGGTAGATAGAACGGGGGCGAAAAGGCCTTTTAGGGCCCATTTCCGGCCTGTCCAGAGCTTTGCGGCAGCTGGCCGCGCCCCGGGATTTGGTCCCGGGATTTGCACAACGGGGATGGATCGGATTTAAGGACCCGAACCCGATAATTGAAGGCCATATTTCGTGAACGAGCTCGCCAAAACCGCATTCAACCGCCGCCCCGACCTGCACGTCGAAACCGAGGGCGAATTCGCCGGCTGGCGAACCTGGACCCGGGACAATTTCGAGACCCATACCGGCCCGTTCTACCACCGCATGGACGAGAACGGCCGCATCAGCTGCGCGTTCCGGGTCGGCAAGAAGCACCTCAACGGCTCCGGCAACGTCCATGGCGGCTGCTTCATGACCTTCGCGGATTACTGCCTGTTCGCGCTCGCCGGCTCGGTGCTACAGGGCCCCGGCGTCACGGTGTCGTTCGCCTCGGAATTCCTCGACGCCGCCCGCGAGGGCGACCTGATCGAGTGCACCGGCGAGGTCACCCGCGCCGGCATGTCGCTGATCTTCGTGCGGGGCATGCTGACATCGGCGGAGCGGCCGCTGTTCACCTTCTCCGGCACCATCAAGCGGGTGAAGCGCAGGACGCCGGCGCAGGCAACGGCGTGAAGCGTGTGGCGGCTGTGGACGCACGCCGTCATCCAGCCGTTACATCGGCACGGATTGAATCGACAGCACGGCACTAGCGCGTTGTGTCCACGCATGTTCTTCGCGTGAAGCGAGACAAGCTTCCCTTGTGACGGCCGACGCGCTGTCGTTGCGTCGTCGCGCGCGCGTCACATGCCCGTCAGCCGAGCCCCCGAAGATTGCTCGACGTTTCCGTTTGTGCATTCGCGCAGCGATGTTGGGGCATTCTCATGAAATTGAAGACTTTCGTTTCCGTCACATCGGCGATGTCGCTTGTCGCGTCGCTGGCATGGACTGCAACTCCGGCACGCGCCGGTCAGGACGGCGACAATGGCGATCGCGGCTTCGGCGATTCTCGCGGTCACGATGCCGATCAGGATCAGGACCATGACGGTGGTCATCATGGCCGCAAGCCGCGCGTGGTGATGATCTCGCTCGACGGTGCCAAGCCCGATTTCATCCAGAAGTTCATCGAGGAAGGCGTGCTGCCGCGCGACGGCGGCCTCGCCCGGCTCAGCCGGCGCGGTGCAGTGGCGTTGCAGAACGTGACGGCGTCACCGTCGCTCACCGCAGTGTCGCATATCGCGATCGCGACCGGTTCGACGGCGGTCCACAACGACATTCCCTCGAACACGTTCGAGCCGATCGTCGGGCCGATCTCCGGCAGCATCAGCGGCTTTGCGGCGCCGATCGGCGGCTACAGCGAGAATCCGCTCGGGCCATCGCCGCACCCGACGGCGGTGCCGTTGTGGGTGCAGCTGCGCCAGCAGGGCAAGAAGGTCGTCACGGCGACCTGGCCCGGCGGCGACGGCGCCGACATCTCCATCAACAAGACCGTGGTGCAGCCGGCCCAGCCGACCCGCATCACCGACTTCACGGTCCCGTTCGGCGCGTTCGGCGGCATCGGGGCCCAGGGCTTCTCGCTGTCGCGAGGCGACTTCACGGTCGACCCGAGCATCGTGACGGCGCTGCAGGCTGCCGGCCATTTCTCGTTCAGCCCGGTGCTGGTGACCTCCGCACCGATCGAGACGTTCTCCTGCTCGGCCGCGGCAACCGCGACCTGCACCAACGCCTCGACGCTCGACGTCAAGTATTCGATCCGCGTGGCCGCGATCGACACCACCAACGATCGCAAGGTGAACTACGACACGCTGGTGTTCTTCGATGCCAACCGCGGCATCACCGCAGGCCCGTTCCACGCGCCGTCGACCGGACCGGCCTATGTCAAGTTCGGCGGCGAGAACGCACCGTTCTTCTTTGAAGGCAGCGGGGCGAAGGTTGGTGCCGCGTACTTCGTCTCTGCGCTGTCTCCCGATCTCTCGGTGGTGCGCTTCGCCCGCTACGGCGCCAACTACATCCCGCGCAACACGCCTGTTCTCGCCGACGTCGACGACATCAACAACAACATCGGGTTCTGGCGTCCGCAGGCCGACTTCCGCATTCCGGAGCGGCTGAGCCCGGGCTTCACCAATTTCCCCGACGTCGAGATCGAGACCATGTTCGAGGACATGGTGAAGACCTTCGTGCGCTACCAGGCCAATATCGGCGAGCGCGCGATCAAGACCCATCCGGACGCCGACCTCGTCATGGTCTATATCGAGCAGCCCGACGGCTCCGAACACCAGTTCCTGCTGACCGATCCCCGCCAGGGCACCAACCCGACCGACCCGAATTCGATCGGCGCCAACCAGGATGCCGCCAAGGTCAAGCGCTACGCGTCCTACATCCGTTTCGCCTACCAGACGGCCGACAAGGCGGTGAAGCAGATCGCCGATGCGGCGGGCCGCGACAGCAACGTGATCGTGGTGTCGGACCACGGCTTCGCGCCGTTCCACACCTCGGTCAATCTCACCAACATCCTGCGCAACGCCGGTATCGACACCAGCAAGGTCGGGATCCGCACCTCCGGTCCCGCCGCCGACATCTACGTCAACCTGCAGAACCGCGAGCTCGGCGGCACCGTTGATCTGGCGACCTACCGCACACTGGTGGCGCAGATCACCGACGCGGTGAAGAACGCGGTCGACCCCAATGCCCGCTTCAACTACTCACTCAAGGACCAGCGCATCTTCACCGTCGTCGAGACCCGGCCGCTGCAATGCGACGCCGGAACCGGACAGTGCATCAGCAAGACCATCGGCCAGGACTATGGCGACGTGTTCGCGCTGATGGCGCCCGGCTACAATTTCGACGGCATCCAGAACCCCGGCGTCGCGCGCCAGGGCGACGCGCCGTTCAACGCGGCAACCACCATGCTGTCGATGCCGAACTTCTATGGCGCCCACGGTCACGACCCGGAGCTTTCCGTGATGAGCGCGACGTTCATCGCCGCGGGGCCGCAGATCCGCAAGGACACCGTGGTGCGGCACATGCGCAATATCGACGTGGCGCCGACCATCATGCGGATCCTCGGCTCGGCACCGCAGCAGGTCGACGGCGAGGTGCTGGGCCAGGTGCTGCGCTAGGATTCCGGGCAAATTCCGCGCGACGGACGCACACCGGCGTCCGTCGCTTTCTCCATGCTTGCACATATCCGGCGCGGGATTGCGCGCCTGATCCGTCGCCCCTAGCCTTTCGCCCCACCACCAAGCTACATTCGCTCCATCGCGCGCCAATGCGCGAAGGGAGCCAATCAAGGTGCCGCAGAGCACAGCCAGAGAATCATCCGGAAAAGTTCGAAGCGGTTTCCTCTCGCGACAAACGCGGAACGCGTTGACGCGGAGATCATGCTCAAGCAAAGAGCCAGGACGGGCGTGACGGCTCCCGCGAAAGTGCCCACTCCGTCGGTCCCGGGCGCGCGCGGCTGGCGCGACTACGCGCTGCTGCTGGCGCTGGCCTGCTGCTGGAGCTCGACCTACCCGCTGACCAAGATCGGGCTCGGCTCGATCCCGCCGGTCACCTTCATTTCCGCGCGCTCGCTGGTGGCCGCCGCCTTCCTGCTCATCGTGCTGCGCATTCGCGGCATCCGCATCCCGACCGACCTCAAGGCCTGGAAGCTGTTCGCCTTCCAGCAGACCATCAACTCCACGATCCCGTTTTTGGTGATCACCTGGGCGCAGCTTTACGTGCCGGCATCCAACACCGTGGTGCTGGCCTCGACGACGCCGATCTTCGCCTTCCTCATCACCTGGGCGATCACGCGACACGAGCCGGCCTCGCTGCTCAAGCTGGTCGGCGCGATCCTCGGCCTCGCCGGCACGGTCGCGATCATCGGCCTCGACGCGCTTTCGGGCTTCGGCAAGGAGATCGTCGCCGAGATCGCGATCCTGCTCGCCACCGTCTCGTTCGCCTGCGCCACGATCTTCGGGCTTCGGCTGTCGGATTACGATCCGATGGTGGTCGCCGCGGGCTCGCTGTTGTTCGGCGGCACCGTGCTGCTGCCGGTCGCGCTGATCGTCGACCATCCCTGGACGCTGCACCCGACGCCGCAGGCGCTGGTCGCCACGGTCACGATGGGCATATTCTCCAGCGCGTTCGGCCTGATGCTGTTCTACATGTGCCTGACCCGGCTCGGCACGCTCACAACCAATGCGCAGGGCTATTTGCGTATTCCGATCGGCGTTGCGCTGTCGGTGATCCTGCTCGGGGAATCCGTGCCGTCGAATCTCGCGCTCGGCCTCTTGCTTGTGATGGCCGGCGTCGCCGCGATGACGGTGCCGGCCGAGGCCGTGAAGCGTTGGCTCAGGCGGCTGTGAGCATCATAGCAGTCTCAAAGCCACGTCATTCCGGGGCGATGCACTAAAGCATGATCCGGAAAAGTGCGAAGCGGTTTTCCGAAAAGATCATGCTCAAACAAAGAGCTAAGGCGCGATGACGATTCAACCTAATCTCATCGCGCTTTAGCATCGAACCCGGAATCTCGAGATTCCGGGTTCGCGTCTAACGGCGCGCCCCGGAATGACCAACAAGAATTACTTCTTGTCGTCCGCCAGCAGGGCGCGGTATTTCGCGACGTCGCGGGTCACGAGCTGCTGCAGCACTTCGGGCGCGAGCTCATTGGCGTCGGGGGCGACGGTCGACAGGTCGGCGAAACGCTTCTTCACCGCCTCGCTCGCAACCGCGGTGCGCACGGCGGCGTTGAGCTTGGCGATGATCTCGGGCGGAGTGCCCTTGGGGGCGAACAGGCCATTCCAGCCTTGCGCCTCGAATTCGGGCAGTCCGGCCTCGGCCGAGGTCGGCAGTTCGGGAAGCGACGCAAGCCGTACCGTCGAGCCGACCACCACCGCCTTCACCAATTTGTCGTCGATCGCCTGCGACACCGAGGCTGCGGCATCGCAGACCCCGTCGATCTGGCTGCCGATCGCGTCCGTCAGCGCCAGCGCCGCGCCGCGATAGCCGACCAGCTGCACGTCGATGCCGGCGGCATGCACGAAACTCTTGCAGATCAGGTAATTCGAGGAGCCGACGCCGGCATGGCCGAGATTGACCTTGCCCGGGTTCTTCCTGGCGTAGTCGATGAATTCCTTGAGGTCCTTGGCCGGAAAATCCTTGCGCAGCGCGACGATGCCGAAGGTCTTGGCGACCACGGCGATCGGGGTAAAGGAGTCAGGCGTGAACGACAACTTCGGATAGATCGTGTAGGTCGCGGCATTGGTGCCGGCATTGCCGATCGCGATGGTGTAGCCGTCCGGCTCGGCGCGCGCGGCGCGGGCGAGTGCGGTCGAGCCGCCGGCGCCGCCGACATTCTCGATGATGATGCTCTGGCCGAGCGCAGCGCTCATCTGGTCGGCCACCGCGCGGGCGATGACGTCGGAGGTGCCGCCTGCCGTGAACGGCACGATCATCGTGATCGGACGCTTCGGGAAGTCCTGGGCGTAGGCCGACGTCGCAAGCAGAAGCGCCGCAGCCGCGGCAACGCACCACCGCCGCAGCATGATCGTTACGCCGCCTTTTCGAACTGCTGGACCAGGCCTGCGAACAGGCCGCGGCCGTCGGTGCAGCCCATGATCTCTTCGACGTGGTTTTCCGGATGCGGCATCATGCCGAGCACGTTGCCGCGCTCATTGACGATGCCGGCGATCGAATGCGCGGCGCCGTTCAGATTGGAGGCCTCGTCGACCACGCCCTCCGGCGAGCAGTAGCGGTACAGCACCCGCCCGTCGCCTTCGAGCCGCTTCAGCGTCTCTTCGTCCGCCTCGTAATTGCCTTCGCCGTGGGCCACCGGCACACGGATCACCTGGCCGGCATTGTAGCCGCGGGTGAACGGGGTGTCGGAGCGCTCGACGCGCATATGCACGTCGCGGCAGATGAACTTCAGCCCCGCATTGCGCATCAGCACGCCCGGCAACAGCCCGGACTCGCAGAGGATCTGGAAGCCGTTGCAGACGCCGAGCACGAGCCCGCCCTTGGCGGCGAAGTTGCGCACCGCGTCCATGACCGGCGCGCGCGCCGCGATCGCGCCGCAGCGCAGGTAATCGCCGTAGGAGAAGCCGCCGGGCACCACCACGAGGTCGGTGCCTTTGGGCAGCGCAGTTTCGGCATGCCAGACCATCGCGGTCTCATTGCCGGATGCGAGCTTGAGCGCGCGCGCCATATCGCGCTCGCGGTTGATGCCGGGGAAGACGAGGACGGCTGATTTCATGTGCGATGCGGCCTAGAGCAGTTCGACCCGATAGTTCTCGATCACGGTATTCGCCAACAGCTTGTCGGCGGCGGCCTTCAGCGCCGCCTCCGCCTTGGCCTTGTCGGTCGCGGCGAGCTCGATGTCGAACACCTTGCCCTGGCGAACGCTGGCGACGCCATCGACGCCGAGCGATTTCAGCGCACCCTCGATCGCCTTGCCCTGCGGATCGAGGATGCCCGACTTCAATGTCACAGTCACACGTGCCTTCACGTTCGTCCCTTCAGCTTAACTCTTCACCAGCACCGGGCCGCTGCCGGCCGGCCGCTCGTTTTCAATCAGAATGCCGAGCCGCTTCGCGACCTCGGTATAGGCCTCGAGCAGGCCACCCAGATCCCTGCGGAAACGGTCCTTGTCGAGCTTCTCGTTCGACTTGATGTCCCACAGCCGGCAGGAGTCCGGCGAGATCTCGTCGGCGACGATGATCCGCATCATCTCGTTCTCGAACAGCCGTCCGCACTCCATCTTGAAGTCGACGAGGCGGATGCCGATGCCGAGGAAGAGGCCGGTCAGGAAGTCGTTGACGCGGATGGCCAGCGCCATGATGTCGTCGATCTCCTGGGGCGTCGCCCAGCCGAAGGCGGTGATGTGCTCTTCCGACACCATGGGGTCGTTGAGCTGGTCGTTCTTGTAATAGAACTCGATGATCGAGCGCGGCAACTGGGTGCCCTCCTCGATCCCGAGCCGCTGCGACAGCGAGCCGGCGGCGACGTTCCGCACCACCACCTCGAGCGGCACGATCTCGACCTCGCGAATCAGCTGCTCGCGCATGTTGAGGCGGCGGATGAAGTGGGTCGGCACCCCGATGTCGTTGAGGTGCTGAAACAGGTACTCCGAAATCCGGTTGTTGAGGACGCCCTTGCCCTCGATCACCTGGTGTTTCTTGGCGTTGAACGCGGTCGCGTCGTCCTTGAAGTGCTGGATCAGAGTTCCCGGCTCGGGGCCTTCGTAAAGCACCTTGGCCTTGCCTTCATAAATACGGCGTCGACGGCTCATTGGGATGTACCGTGTTTTGTTGAAATCCATGGATTTGGGTGCTCCGGATGACTTGGGGTTACGACCCACGACGGAGCTGCCGCGGAGGCCTGGAACCTGGGCAATCCAACTGGAAACAGAACAAGAACCATGCCTGTTGGCAACCTATCCGATTGGCCCATCCAGCACAATCGATAGTGCCCCCTTGAGGGCACTTATACCGCCCTATCATAAAGGGCCGATTCCGCCAGTTTTGCCTGCGGCTTAACGGCTCGTTGTCTTGCCGATTCCTCCCACCTATCTAGGCAGGCATCGGGGCTGCCGCAACGCGCGGCGGCCCTCATTCAGCAAGGGAATTGGAACTTCAGCCATGAGCGAATTCAACAAGCGCGAGGAAGGTTTCGAGAAGAAGTTCGCCCTCGACGAGGAGCAGAAGTTCAAGGCTGAAGCCCGCCGGAACAAGCTGCTCGGCCTGTGGGCTGCCGAGAAGCTCGGCATCACGGGCGATGCCGCCAGCGCCTATGCCAAGGAGGTGGTCGCCGCCGACTTCGAGGAAGCCGGGGACAATGACGTGCTGCACAAGGTTCTGAAGGACCTCACCGCCAAGGGTCAGCCCGCCACCGAGCGCGATATCCGCGCCAAGATGGACGAGCTGCTGGCGGTGGCCGCAGCGCAGGTCAAGGCGGGAAGCTGAGTTCCCGAGACACCCTACCAAGTCGACTTTTACGCGCGCCGGACACCGTTCCGGCGCGACGCGTTTGTGCCCCTCGCCTTGGTGAAGTCGGCACGGAGGATGTCGAGCAGGCGGCGTGAGGCGGCGCTGAGGAAACCGTCATGCCGCGTCACGGCGACGACCTCGTGACTTGCGGCGAGATCGCCGACGCGGATCGTCGCGATCCTGGAGCTACCCAATTCCTCCGCCGCATTGCTTTGTGACAGCAGCGCGATCCCGAGCCCGGCCTCGACCAGGCGCTTCTGCGCCGTCAGGCTGTCGACCGGCGTCCAGGCGACCTCGCCGAGCCCGTGCGTCAGGAACAGGGCGAAGACGTGCGATGCGGTGATTTCGCGGCGTCCCGGCACCTCTGGGAAGGCGATCCACCGCTCATCCCTGAGATCGGCAAGCTTGCCGACCCGGCGTCCCGCCAGCGGATGGTCCGGCGCGCAGACCACCCCGAGCGGCTCTGCAAACAGCACCTCGCAATCGAGGTCACGCGAGCGGTCGCGGTCGTAACGCAACCCGATCGTCGCCTCGCCGCGCCGGATCAGGTCGCTGACCTCGGCGCTGGTCGCGGTGCGCAGCGTCAGCGCAACGTCCGGGTGCCGGCGGGCAAAGCGCTTCAACACGTTCGAGAGCCGCTCGCCGGCGAGGGTGCCGGTCACCGCCAGCGCCACCGGGCCGGAATTGTCGCGCAGCAGCGCGCGCACCGCGTTCTCGGCATCCTGCGCCGCCGCCACCGCCCGTTCGGCATAGGGCACCATCACCCGCCCGGCATCACTCAGTCGCGTCTTGCCCGCGATCCGCTCGAACAGGGGCACGCCGAGCTCCTGCTCAAGCAGCGCGATGCGCCGCGAAATCGCCGGCTGCGAGCGATGCAGCGCCTTGGCGGCATGCGAGATCCCGCCGCGCCGATGCACCACCAGGAACGTGTTGAGCACGTCGCTGTCCATCGCTCTCCTCATGCAAAAAGCTGATGATATTGAGAGAAATAACAAATTTGTCTGATGGGCGAAACCGCCCTATCGCTGCTTTCAGTCGCTTTTGACAACAGCAGGAGTTCACATGCGCACCCAGGCGGACAAGGCAGCACGGTTTCGCGAGCTGCATCAGCGGCCCGGCGCCTTCATCATTCCAAATCCGTGGGACGCCGGGACGGCGAAGCTGCTCGCATCGATGGGTTTCGAGGCGCTGGCGACCACCAGCCTCGGGCTCGCCAACACGCTCGGCCGTTCGACCGTCAGCCTCGACGAGATCATCGAGAGTTGCCGGGTGATCGCCGAGGCCACCGACCTGCCCGTCAATGCCGATCTGGAAAAATGCGGCGCCGACATGCCGAAGCTCGCGGCCGAGGCGATCCGCTTCGCCGCCGAGGCCGGCGCGGTCGGCGGCTCGATCGAGGACTCGACCGGCGACCCGCAGCGCCCGATCTATGACTTCTCGCTGGCGGTCGAGCGGGTCCAGGCGGCGGTTGAAGCCGCACGGGCGCTGCCCTTCCCGTTCACGCTGACGGCGCGGGCGGAAAACTTCCTGCACGGCCGCAAGGACCTCGACGACACCATCAAGCGGCTGCAGGCGTTCGAGGCCGCCGGCGCCGACGTGCTGTATTCGCCGGGCCTCTACGATCTCGCCACCATCAAGACCGTGGTGTCATCGATCAACAAGCCCTTCAACCTCGTGATGGGCTATGCCGATCCGACCCTGACCGTCGACCAGCTCGCCGCCGCCGGCGTCAAGCGCATCAGCGTCGGCGGCGCGATGCAGCGCCACGCGCTGGCTGCGTTCCTGCGCTGTGCCCGCGAGATGAAGGACAACGGCGCGTTCAGCTTCGTCCGCGACATGGCGCCGGTGAAGGAGGTCCGCGCGGCATTCAACTGATCGCCCCTTCACCGCGAGGTGCACCGCCGGCCAGCGCGGCGCACGCCTCCGCCGCCCCGGATTGCCCGAGGCGGCGCCTTCTAGAATCTGGTATGCTGGCGCCAGCACCGCAAGCCCGGCCGGGGCGTTACCAGACCTGACGATTCATGACAGGTCGCGGCTTGCAGCCAGCCTCCGGCAATGCCAAGAGAGCGGGATGTCCCAAGATCACATTTCCAACGTCCTCGCCGAACGTTACGCCTCGCCCGCCATGCGCGCCATCTGGAGTGGCGAAGGCAAGGTCCGCCTCGAACGCGACTACTGGATCGCCGTGCTGAAGGCCCAACGCGATCTCGGCATCGCGGTGCCGGATGGCGTGATCGAAAGCTACGAGCGCGTCAAGGACCAGATCAACCTGGCCTCCATCATGAAGCGGGAGCGCGTCACCCGCCACGACGTCAAGGCGCGCATCGAGGAGTTCTGCGAGCTCGCCGGTCACGAGCACCTGCACAAGGGCATGACCAGCCGCGACCTCACCGAGAACGTCGAGCAATTGCAGGTCTACCGCGCGCTGCAGCTCATCGAGACCAAGAGCATCGCCGCGCTCATCCGCTTTGCCACGCGCGCGAAGCAATTGCGCGATGTCCCGTTCACCGCGCGCACCCACAACGTCGCCGCGCAGGTCACCACGCTCGGCAAGCGCATCGCCATGTCCGGCGAGGAGACGCTGCTGGCGCATCAGAGCCTGGTCAATGTGCTGCAAACCTATCCCGCGCGCGGCCTGAAGGGCGCGGTGGGCACCCGTCTCGACCAGATCACGCTGTTCAATGGCGATGCCGGCAAGGCGCGCGCGCTCGAGCAGCGCGTCCTCGTCCACCTCGGCCTGCCGAAGGCGCTCGACGCCGTCGGCCAGGTCTATCCGCGCAGCCTCGACTTCCGTGCGGTCAGCGTGCTCACCGAGCTCGCCAGCGGACCCGGCAATTTCGCCAAGACCATCCGCCTGATGGCAGGCCACGAACTCGCCAGCGAAGGTTTTGCCAAGGGCCAGGTCGGCTCCTCCGCGATGCCGCACAAGATGAACAGCCGCTCCTGCGAGCGCATCAACGGCCTGCATGTGATCCTGAAGGGCTATCTCGCGATGGCCGCAGGCCTTGCCGGCGATCAGTGGAACGAAGGCGACGTCTCCTGCTCGGTCGTCCGCCGCGTCATGCTGCCCGATGCCTTCCTCGCCATGGATGGCCTGCTCGAAACCCTGCTCACGGTGCTTGACCAGATGGAGGTGTTCGAAGCCGTGGTCGAGACCGAGCTCAACCGCTATCTGCCCTTCCTGCTGACCACCACGGTGATGATGGAAGCGGTCAAGAAGGGCGCGGGCCGTGAAGGCGCCCACGAGGCGATCAAAGAGCATGCCGTCGCAGCCATCGGCGACCTGCGCACCGGCAAGATCGTGCAGAACGATCTGCTGCAGCGCCTCGCCGCCGACAAGCGTCTTGGCCTGAGCGCAGCCGAGTTGCAGCACGTGCTCGACCAGGGCCGCGCCAACTCCGGCGACGCCGGCGCCCAGGTCGATTTCTTCGCCGAGCAGGTCGAGGCCCTGGCCAAGGCCAAGCCTGAGGCGGCGCGCTACAACCCGGGCACGATCCTGTAGCGAATGGTGAGGTGCGAATAGCGAATGGGCAAGAATCCATTCGCTACTCGCCATTCGCCCCCTCGCCTCACTCTTCCTTGAAGCCGTATTCAGGCACGTTGCCGCTGGCGCCGTAATATTTGTACGGCAGGAACTTGCCGCTCATGGTGATCTTGACGCGGTCGCCCTTCGGATTGGCGACGCGCTCCAGCGCCATGTCGAAGTCGATCGCCGACATGATGCCGTCGCCGAATTCTTCTTCGATCAGCGCCTTCCAGGCTGGGCCGTTGACCATCACCATCTCGTAGAAGCGGTAGATCAGCGGATCGGTCGGCGGCATCGGCGTGCCGGTGCCGCGCATCGGTACCTCGTTGAGCATCGCGACCTCGGCCTTCGACAGCCCGAACAGCTCGCCGGCATTCGCCGCCTGCGGCTTCGTCAGTTTCATCTGGCCGAGGATCGCGCCCGTGATCAGCACGTCGGAATAGCCGCCGACCTTCTCGCAGATGTGTTTCCAGCTCCAGCCCTTCTCGCGCTTGATGTCGAGCAGCTTCTCGGTGAGGTCTTCGCGTTTCATGAGGTGTCCTCCTTGGGCTTCAGCGCGCAGCGCTCTGCGCGAAATCAGGTTTGCAAACGGCCTGTTCGTGCACGAAGTGTGCCAGAAATCGCACTTCCGAACGACGTCGGAGCCAAGCCCTACAGGTCGAAATTCGTCGGCAGCATCACGACGTCGCGGATCGTCATGCCGCGCGGCCGAGTCAGCATGAACATCACGACCTCGGCGACTTCGCTGGCCTCCAGCAGGCTTCCGGCCGCCTTGGCCTCCGCAAGCTTCTCGGGCGGCCAGTCCGCCAGCAGCGCGCTGATCACGGGCCCGGGCGAGATCGAGCCGACGCGGATGCCGTGCTTGAACACCTGGCGCCGCACCGTCTGGACGAAGCAGTTGACCGCCCATTTCGACGATGCATAGACCGGCTCCCACGGTGTCGGAAAATGCGCGGCGAGCGAGCTTGTGACGATGATGTCGCCGGTGCCGCGCGCGATCATGTGCGGCAGCACGTCGTGCACGTTCTTCATCACGACGTTGACGTTGAGGTTCAGCATCCGGTCGATCGCAATCGTATCCGCATCGACGAGGTCGCCGCCGACATAGATGCCGGCATTGGCGTGCAGGATGTCGAGCTGGCCGGTCTTCTCGAGCACCTTGGACAGCAAGCTTGCACACTCCCCGGGATCGAGCAGGTCGATCACCAGCGGGATCACCGCATCGCGGTGCTTGCGGGCGAGCGCTTGCAGCGCGGCGGCATCGCGGTCGACCATCACCACGCGCGCGCCCGCGGCCAGCATCGCCGCGCTGCTCGCCAGTCCGATGCCCGACGCCGCCCCGGTCACGGCCGCCACCTTGCCTTCCAGTGCTTTCGCCATCGGTCCACCCTGCTCTGATCATCACGACATCCGCCGCAGTATAGCAATCCCGGGCGGCATGTCGGTAACCGAGGATGGGGAACGCGGCTTCCGCGGCTGACACCGCACGAAAATTTCGGATGGTAGCGACTGCACACAAGTCCCAAAGCACTGCTGTGGAATGCTGCGCGCCGACATGCCCGTCAGAGGCTGCCAAACGGCCAATAATGCCAAAACGGCCAACAAGAAGAAGCGGAGGACTGCAATGACAAGGAACCGTTCGCCCCGGCTATCGCGCCGTCATCTCATCAAGGGCGCCGCCGCTACGTCAGCCACGCTGCTGCTCGGCAGGCCCGCGATCGCCAGAGGCAAGACGGAGGGCAAGACCGAAATCGTCATCGGCAACATCGACGCCTATTCGGGACCGGCCGCGGTCTATTCGTCGATCGGCCGCACCCCCGGCGGCTATTTCAAGATGATCAACGAGCAAGGCGGCATCAATGGCCGCATGATCAAGTACATCACCTATGACGATGCCTACAGTCCGGCCAAGACCGTCGAGCAGGCGCGCAAGCTGGTCGAAGGCGACGAGATCGATGTGCTGTTTGCGCCGCTCGGCGCGCCGACCAACGCGGCAATCATGAAGTACATGAACCAGAAGAAGGTCCCGCACCTCTTCATCGCCTCGGGCGCGACCAAGTTCGGCGACTACAAGAATTTCCCCTACACCATGGGGTTCCAGCCCTGCTACCAGATCGAGGGCCGCGCCTTCGCGCAGCATGTGCTGTCGACACAGAACGACCCCAAAATCGGCATCGTCTACCAGAACGACGATTTCGGCCGCGACGTGCTGAAGGGTTTCAAGGACGGACTTGGCGCCAGGACGTCCGCAATCGTTGCGGAGCTGTCCTATGAGACCGCCGACCCGACCATCGACAGCCAGGTGGTCCGCTGCAAATCCGCCGGCGCCAACGTGTTCATGAGCATGACCACGCCGAAATTCGCCGCCCAAGGCATCAAGAAGATCGCCGAGCTCGGCTGGCAGCCGGCGCACTACATCGGCAACAACGCCTCCTCCGCCGGCTCGACGCTGAAGGCCGCGGGCTTCGACGTCTCCAAGGGAATTATTTCGAGCGCCTACCTGAAGGATCCCGTCGACGCCGCCTGGGACAGCGATCCCGCCATCCAGAAATGGCGCGCCTTCCTCGACAAATACGATCCGGCGGCGGCCAAGAACGACATCTACGCTGTCACCGGCTATCTCACCAGCCAGATCCTGGTCCAGGTGCTCAAGCAGTGCGGCGACGACGTCTCTTCCGAAAGCATCATCAAGCAGGCCGCCAACCTGAAGGATTTCGAATCCGACATGCTGCTGCCCGGCATCAGGATCAACACCTCGCCATCAGACTATTATCCGCTCGAGCAGTTGCAACTGGTGCGCTTCAGCGGCGAACGCTACGAGCCGATGGGACCGGTGATCGACGGGGGGATCTCGAAGGCCTGATCGTCGAGGGCGCGCACCGCAAATGTCGACCTCCGATGGCAAGCGGAAGTTGCCCGGCTCGGGCGCCATCGGCGGCTCATGACCCGAACCGGATCTTGCCCGAAATAGCCATTGTTAGCTCATTTGGCTCAACTGGCTCAGTTGACTAAAGGACCGGCAGGGGAATGCGGCTCTTGTCTCCGGTCGCAAAGTCCTGTTTGATTCAATGCAATGAGCACCACTCGCGAGACGAGTCCCAGCGGCAAATGCAAAACTGACTTCCTGCCGAGCGGGAGCGAATTGAGTGCGCTCATTCGCGCGCTCGATTGGTCCACGACCAGTTTGGGACCCATTGACGGATGGCCTGCACATCTCAAGAGCGCGGTCAGCCTTATGCTGCCTGCCAACGCACAAATCGTGCTGTTCTGGGGCGCGGACTTCGTGGCCCTGTACAACGACGCCTACGCACCAACCATCGGTGAGAAGCATCCGAGGGCACTTGGGCGGCCCGCGCGAGAGAACTGGGCGGAACTCTGGGACGATCTTGAACCTCTGCTAAGGCGTGTCCTCGACACTGGTGAGACCGTCTTCGCCAAGGATCGTCCGTTCTACATCGAGCGGCACGGCTATCCGGAGAACGTCTATTTCGACATCTCCTACTCCCCGGTTCGGAACGAGGCGGGCGACATTGGCGGCGTCCTCTGCATCGTGAACGAGACAACTGATCGGGTTGTGGCGCAGCGAAAACTGGCCAGAACGGAGAAACGGCTCACCCAAGCCCTAAGCGCCGCCGGAATGATAGGCACGTTCGACTGGCATGTGCCGACGGACACGTTCTATTCGGATGCGCATTTGGCGCAAATGTTCTCAGTCGATCCCGCCAAGGGCCAAGAAGGCGCACCTTTTTTGGACTATGTCGCGGGCATCCATCCGGAGGACGTGGAGCGGACTATTGCGGCCGTAAATCTCGCGGTCACCACCGGAGAAAAGTACATCCAGGAGTATCGGCTGCTGCAGCAGGACGAGACCATCCGATGGGTCGAGGCGCGTGGCGAGTGCCTGAGAGACGAAAACGGCGAGCTTACCAACTTCGTCGGGGTGGTGGTGGACATCACCACTCAGAAGGAAGCGCAGGAGCATCAACGGTTGCTTGCGCGAGAGGCGAACCACCGGGTGAAAAACCTGTTCGCGATCTTCCACGGCATCATTAGCCTTAGCGCTCGATCAGCTCGAACGCCGCAGGAAATGGCTCAGTCGCTTCGCGGGCGGCTGGATGCCCTTATGCGGGCCAAGGACCTCATACGTCCGGGGATTATGGGCACGGAAGCGCATAGCGAACGGACGACGGTGGACGAGGTCGTGCGAACTGTCTTGCAACCCTATGATGATGGCTCTCGCGACCGCATCGTGGTCAGCGGACCCGATGTGCCTGTAGGCGTGATGGCCGTAACAAGCTTCGCCCTTGCGCTGCACGAAATTACGACGAACGCAGCCAAATACGGGGCACTCTCGGAGCCGAGCGGGGCAATCCGTATCAAATGGGAAACGCAAGACGGCGACTTGAATTTTGAGTGGGATGAGACAGGCGGTCCCGTGATCGTCGCCCCGCCGCAAGCCGCCGGCTTCGGCAGCGTACTCACGGAGCGTAGTATTGCTGGTCAGCTCGGGGGCAAGATCGAATACGACTGGCGGCAGAACGGCCTTAAGCTCAGGATGAAGGTTCCTCTGGATCGCCTTGCGGTTTGAGGAGAGAGAAGGACAACAAACCGCGCGCCGAAGCGCGCGGCGGTATCGTCCATCCGGATGCCCCTGCTACTTCGGAGGCGGCGGCTTGGGCATCGCCGACAGCAGGCGAATTTTGAGCTTGCCTCCCTCGGTCACGTAAGTTGCTGTCCAGATGCCCCCTGTCTCGATAGGCGCTCCGCTCTGGTTCTTGCCCGAGAGACGATACCCGCCGATGGCGAGCGCCATGTCCGAGCCCAGCGGCCATGCCTGGTCCACCGTTATTTCCTCATGGTCGAACCCGGCCTTGAAGGCGCCTTGATAAAACTCCGCAATGTCGGAGCGCGGCCCCGCGGGATTGACGTGGACGCCACCGGTCGCGAACAGCGCGGCAATTCCCGCACCATCCTGCTTGTTGAAACTCGCCGCATATTCGGAAGCAATCGCTTCGGCCTTCTGCTTTGGATCACCGTCGGCGGCCATTGCAGACAGCGAAAAGGCCGTCACGAACAGGCATGAGAAACACGTGCGCAGCATCGCAATTCCTCCCTGAAAAATATCCATAAAAAAATCGCCCGACCAGGGACAAGGACGACAATAAGACGTCAACTACGGATTGTAGGCAATCGTTTCAGGCGTTGCGACGCAACACGCGGGCCTGCCTGGCATATCCAACCGAAAGATTCTGAGGTAGCCTGTAGCGACCTTGAACGCGACGGGCCGCCATGCTCACGCTCTATTCCTATCCGCCGTTGTTCGGCGTCGCCGATAACAATGGCTATGGTCTGAAGGTATTCGCTTTCCTGAAGCTGGCCGGCGTGCCGTTCCGGCACGAGCACATCTTCGATGCATCGAAGGCGCCGCGCCAGCAACTACCCTATATTGTCGACGGCGACGACACTGTCGGCGACAGCGAGACCATCCTCGCCTATGTCACCGGAAAATATGGCGTGACGCTGGATGCCGCGCTGACGCCGGCGCAGCGCACGACCAACCTCCTCGTCACGCGGACGCTCGACGATCTCTACTGGGTGATGTCCTATTCGCGCTGGCAGGATGCGCGCTACTGGCCCCAATTCCGCGATGCGCTCAAGCGCGAGCATCCGGGCCTCACCGACGACGGCTTGATGAAGGCCAAGGAGTTCAACGCCCAGCGCTATTACTACCAGGGCATCGGCCGCTTCGAGCCCGACGCCGCGATGGCCCGCGGGCTCGCCGATCTCGCCGCACTGGCGAGCTTGATCCCGAGCCAAGGCTATGTGCACGGCGACAGACCGACGACCATCGACGCCGGCATCTATGGCTTCGTGGCCAACATCTACTTCTACGACATCAATACGCCGTTGAAGCAATTCGTGGCCTCGCACGATGCCTTGGTACGACATTGCCGCGCCATCCACGCGGCAGTGAGCAAGTGAGCCTGGGCGAACTCAACCTCTAACTCGCAATAGCGACGTTCGCGACGGTGAGCGCACAGGCCGTCGCTCCGTTCACGGGGCAGGTGGATAAATCTGCGCTGGCGTGTCGCAGCCGGCCTCTCACAAATAGATCGATTTCAGGGATAGTATCCCGTCCCTGCGCTAACTGCGGAGCCGGTCATGGCTTCAAAACTGTCTTCGGGCGTTTTCGCGTTAGTCCTCGTTGGAGCAGCCGTGCTCTTGATCGCAGGTCCGCCACCTGCATGGGGCCTGCTGTTGCTCGGCGCCTTCGCACTGGCGGCGCTCTATATTTTTGCGAGAATGAGGTCGCGCTACGATCCGCTCGATCCACGCTTCGGTAGCTGCATCCCTCCGATTTCCAAGCCGAAGGGCGGCGGCAATGAATCCACCACCTGAGCGCCCTCCGGCGTCGATCAGATGCGGATCGTGCGAAGACATAATGATGGCCGCCGACATGGGAAGCGCGTCGGCTGCGGTTCGCTAATGCCCGGCACGAACATTTCAGCCTCGCGTTCGATCCGGAATTTTGTGCAGTTTATTTCAGACGAAACTCCGTTTTCAGCACCAGGAGATTGATCAAATGCAGACGCCCACGCAAAACCCCCGAGGAGCAGAGTTCTGGAACAGCACCATGGGGCACTCATGGGTTTCGCAGCAAGCCGTGATCAGCGATGTCTTCACCTCGGTCACCAGCGTCAGCCTGGGTGCTGCGGCGGCAAAGCCGGGCGAGCGTGTCATCGATATCGGATGCGGCACCGGTGACACAGTGTTGGCGTTCGCCAAGGTTGTTGGTCCGTCGGGTGCTGTGGTGGGTGTCGATATCTCGGTCCCGATGCTGGATCTGGCCAAGCATCGTGTCGCCGAGGCGGGACTTGCCAACGTGACCTGTGCGCTGGCCGACGCAACGATCTACGGCTTCGAACCGCGCTGGGCGGATCTGGTGTATTCGCGCTTTGGCCTGATGTTCTTCGATGACCCGGTCAAGGCCTTCACCAACATCCGCGGCGGCATGAAAGCGGGCGGGCGGCTGGTGTTCGTCTGTTTTCGCACCATGCAGGAGTCGCCTTGGTTTCGCGTGCCGATCGAGGCGGCCCGGCCGCATGTGCCACCACAGCCGCCGCTCGATCCATCGGCGCCCGGGATGTTTTCGTTCGCGCGCGAGGAGCGTGTTCGCGGCATCCTGACCGAGGCCGGGTTTCACGAGATTGCGCTCAAGGCCACCGACGTGCCGATCCACGGCGGCGACATCGCGCAAAGCATGGCCTTCATCACGCAGGCCGGCCCGCTGCCTGCGCTGCTCGAGAATGCCACGGACGATCAACGGCATCGCGCCATGGAAGCGGTACGCAACGCGCTCGCCGCAAGCCTCGGAGCGGATGGGCGCGATCTGCATGTGGGCCTGTGGCTCGTATCGGCACTAGCCTAGCTGCCTTTTGGATTGTGAAGGCAGATAGCACGCCATCCGCGCCGCACCAACACAGTGTCGTCCTGGCGAAAGCCAGGACCCATTACCCCAAATCTTTATTGTTGCGCGACGCTGCGGCCACGGTCCCTTTCACAATCCAATGCGGTGGTTATGGGTCCTGGCTTTCGCCAGGACGACGTGTGGAAAGAGTCACTTACCCGAATCCCGTTCTTGCTCCGCGGACAGAGCAATTGCGTAAGCTACCGCTCCTGCCGCAGCCCTGCCTCCAGCCGCGCGAGCTCGGCGTCGAGGTCGCGCTCGACATCGGCCACCTGCATGTCGACCACCCGATAGTCGCGCGCCTCGAGCCAGGCTCTGCGGTTGGCGCGATCGGCTCCGATCGCCTCGCTCTCGTTCGGGTTGACCAGCTCGATCGCGAGCCGGTGCACGAAGGAGACGAAGTCGGGGATGTGGCGGCCGACCGGGGTCTGACGCTTGAACTGGCCGGCGAAGCGGCGGTCCCGCGTCAGCGCCTGCCACAGGATCCGTTCGGCGTCGGTCGGGTTGCGGCGGAGCAGCCGGGCGAGCCCGCGCACGGTGCTGCTGCTGTCGGCGGTCGCGCCGCCCTGCCCCTGCTCGGCGAGCAGCGCCCGCAAGCGCGTCGCCTGGGCGCCGTCGAGCACGCCGCCCTTGGCCGGGCCCTTGCGGCCCTCGGCGATCGCCATCACCACGCCGTGCAGCGTGTGCATGTCCTGCTTGGTCGGATCCATCCTCGTGAAGATGTTGCGCAGGTTCACCAGCATGGTGTCGCGCTTCTCCGCCGGCCGCAGGAACTCGACCTTGTCGAGCTCGGCAACGAGGTTGTCGAAGAACGCCTGCATCTGGTGCTGGGAGGCCGGCTCGGACCGCTCGGGCATCGCGAACGGCAGCGTGCCCGCGGTCGAGAGCTTGAACCACTCGTACCCCATCAACAGCACCGCCTGCGCCAGATTGAGCGAGGCGAAGCCTGGATTCACCGGGAAGGTGATGATGCGGTTGGCGAGCGCGACCTCCTCATTGGTCAGGCCGGAGCGCTCGCGCCCGAACAGGATGCCGGCGCCGCCGCCGGACGCGACATGGCTGACGATCTCATCCGCTGCGCCTTCCGGCCCGACCACCGGCTTGGCCTGGTCGTGGGCCCGGGCGGTGGTCGCAAACACCAGCGTGAGATCGGCGATCGCCTGCTCGACGGTGTCGAACAGCTCGACGGAACCGATGATGTGGTCGGCACCGGCGGCCGCCCGCTGGGCCGCAATATTCGGCCAGCCGTCGCGCGGGTTGACGATGCGCATCCTCGACAGCGCGAAGTTGCCCATCGCGCGCGCGGCCATGCCAATGTTCTCGCCAAGCTGCGGCTCGACCAGGATGACGACGGGACCGGCAAGGTCGTGCCCTGCCTTGGTCTTGTCGGTACCGGACATCTCACTTCACTTTCTGATTCAACGTCTGAAGATTTTGAATCAGCTTCCGAGGACGCTGATTCAAAATCTCATGCAGGGACCCAAGACCGCACCGACCAGCTTTGCACCGGTTTTGCGCGGGACCATTTTCTCCAAGGAGATAACAGGGTTAGCGGCGTTTGCGAATCCTCAATCGGAGTCCCAATCGCACGAAGCGAAGGCTGCCGCTTGCGCGCACTTGGCCTTCGGATAGGCTATCAACCACAACCAAAGCGAAGCTGTAAAGGCACGCTTGAGACGCCGGTTTCAACAGCGAAACGCTTGCGTCGAAGCACATGAGTCGAAGCACTTGGGGGGACGAGGATGCGGGGCAGATGGACGCTGGCGATTGTGGGCCTGATCCTGATCGTGGCGGGGGGCCTGCTCGCCCACTTCACGCAGACCGCCGGCGGCATCCGGATCGAGGATGTGCGCTTCAAGGGCGCCAAGGGCAATACCATGAGCGCCCTGCTCTACATCCCGCCGAATGCCACGCCGCAGATCCCGGCACCCGGCATCCTCGCTGTCCACGGCTATATCAATTCGCGCGAGACCCAGGACGGCTTCGCCATCGAGTTCGCCCGCCGCGGCTATGTGGTGCTCGCGCTCGACCAGACCGGCCACGGCTACAGCGACCCGCCCTCCTTCGCCAACGGTTTTGGCGGACCTGACGGCCTTGCCTATCTCCGCAGCCTGCCGTTCGTCGACAAGGAGAATATCGGGCTCGAGGGCCACTCGATGGGCGGCTGGACCGTGCTGGCGGCTGCCGCAGCTCAGCCCAACGACTACAAGTCGATGGTGCTGGAAGGCTCGTCCACCGGCAAGCCGTTCGCCGCCGAGGGCACCGCGAGCTGGCCGCGCAACACCGCGCTGGTGTTCGCGCAGTACGAGGAATTCCCCGACCTGATGTGGAGCGTCCCGCTCGCGCGCGACGTCACCAAGAGCCCAAAGCTTTGGGCGCTGTTCGGCACCCAAGGCGCGGTCGAGCCGGGCAAGGTCTATGGCGATCCGGCCAACGGCACCGCGCGGGTGCTGTACACCCCGGCGATGACCCATCCGGCCGAGCACATCTCGCATGAGGCGATCGGCTACAGCCTCGACTGGTTCGCCAAGACATTGAAGGGCGGCACGGCGCGGCCAGTCGATGACCAGATCTGGTTCCGCAAGGAGATCGGCACGCTCATCGCCCTCGTCGGTTTCATTGCCCTGGTCATCGGGACGTTCGACGGCTTGCTGGAGGCACCGATGTTCTCCCGCCTGCGGCTGCCGGCGGTTGCCGACGGCACCATGCCGCCGCATCGGGCCGCGAGCGGCCGGCGCTGGACCGCGGCGTTCATCCTGTCCGCCTTCATCCCGGCGCTGACCTATTACCCGGCCTTTGCACTGGGCGGCACCTTCGTCACCCCGAGCGCGTTCCTGCCGCAGGGCATCACCAACCAGATCCTGGTCTGGGCCATCATCAACGGGCTGATCACGCTCGCCCTGATGCGGTTCGCCCCGCAGCGGGCCAGCCGGACCGGCCTCGTCGGTCAATCCGTCGTGATCGCGCTGGCTTCGGTCGCGGTCGGCTACGCCGCGCTGTGGCTCGCCGACCTCGCCTTCAAGATCGACTTCCGCTTCTGGATCGTCGCACTCAAGTTGATGAGCGCGAAGCAATTCCTCATCTTCCTGATCTATCTGATTCCGTTCACGGCGTTTTTCGTCGTGGCGCTGCACGTGCTGCACCGGAATTTCTCGACCATGGATGCGCCGCGCGGGGCGCTGTACCTGACCAACATCCTGGCACTGACGTTCGGTTTCATCGTGTTGCTGGTGCTGCAATACGGCACGCTGTGGCTGACGGGGAAGCTGTTCAACCCGGTCCCGGACCCCGGTTTCGTGCCGCTCTCGACCATCGTCGCGATCCAGTTCGTGCCCCTGCTCGCGATCGTCGCCGTGATCGCGACCTTCACCTGGCGGCGGACCGGATCGAGCCTGCCGGGGGCCCTGATCGCGGGCCTGTTCGTGACCTGGTACATCGTGGCCGGGACGGCGACGCAGGCGGCGTTTTAGCTGAAAAGATGGGCTTAAAGTGCATACCCCCTCCGCTTCCGCCCGCCCCCGGGCGGTGCTATAGCGCAGGCGTATTTTCCACCCCCGCCGTCAAAAGCGCGCCGTTCCCAAGAGGGCCTCCCCGTCATGGCAAAAATCAAGGTATCCAACCCCGTCGTCGAGCTCGATGGCGACGAGATGACCCGGATCATCTGGCAGTACATCAAGGACAAGCTGATCAACCCGTTCCTGGATGTCGAACTGCTCTATTTCGATCTGGGCATGGAATACCGCGATGAGACCAACGACCAGGTGACCATCGACGCCGCCGAAGCCATCAAGAAGGTCGGCGTCGGCGTCAAATGCGCCACCATCACCCCCGACGAGGCCCGGGTGAAGGAGTTCGGCCTGAAGCAGATGTGGAAGTCGCCGAACGGCACCATCCGCAACATCCTCGGCGGCTGCATCTTCCGCGAGCCGATCATCTGCAAGAACGTGCCGCGCCTGGTTCCCGGCTGGACCAAGCCGATCATCATCGGCCGCCATGCCTATGGCGACCAGTACCGCGCCACCGACATCAAGTTCCCCGGCAAGGGCACGCTGTCGCTGAAGTTCGTCGGCGAGGACGGCACCGTGATCGAGAAGGAAGTGTTCAAGGCGCCCGGCGCCGGCGTCGCGATGGAGATGTACAATCTCGACGACTCCATCACCGATTTCGCCCGCGCCTCGTTCAACTACGGCCTGATGCGCAACTACCCGGTCTATCTGTCGACCAAGAACACGATTCTGAAGGTCTATGACGGGCGCTTCAAGGACATCTTCCAGGACGTCTTCGACCGCGAGTTCAAGAAGGAATTCGACGCCAAGGGCCTGACCTACGAGCACCGCCTGATCGACGACATGGTGGCCTCGGCGCTGAAATGGTCCGGCGGCTATGTCTGGGCCTGCAAGAACTATGACGGCGACGTGCAGTCCGACACCGTGGCCCAGGGCTACGGCTCGCTCGGCCTGATGACCTCGGTGCTGCTCACCCCGGACGGCAAGACCGTGGAAGCCGAGGCCGCCCACGGCACCGTGACCCGCCACTACCGCGAGCACCAGAAGGGCAAGGAGACCTCGACCAACTCGATCGCGTCGATCTTCGCCTGGACCCGTGGCCTCGCCCATCGCGCCAAGCTCGACAACAACGAGGCGCTGGCGAAGTTCGCCACCACGCTGGAGAAGGTCTGCGTCGCGACCGTCGAGGAGGGCTACATGACCAAGGACCTCGCGCTCCTGGTCGGCGCCGACCAGCGCTGGCTCTCGACCACCGGGTTCCTCGACAAGGTGTCCGACAACCTCGTGAAGGCGATCGCGGCCTGAGGCCGTCGTCTTTGGAAGACAGGTGCGAGCATGACCATGGCCCTTGTCAGAGCCGTCGTGCTCGCATCGTTCTCGCTCACCGGGTCGGCGGCATTCGCTGCCGATCCCCTGCCCGACGCCGTCGCGGCGCCCGGCGAGTCCCCGGTTCTGTCGGTCCATGCCGAGGGCGTGCAGGTCTATGAGTGCAAGCCGGTCAGCGACGGCAAGCTCGCCTGGTCGTTCCGCGAACCGGTCGCCACCCTGATCGCCGACGGCCGCACGGTCGGCCGGCATTATGCGGGTCCGAACTGGGAGCATGTCGACGGCAGCGCCGTGACCGCCCGCACCGCCGGCAGCATACCGGGCACCACCGCCGCCGATATTCCCTGGCTGAAGCTCGAGGTGATCGCCCACCGCGGCAACGGCCTGCTCTCGGGCGTCGCAACCGTGCAGCGGATCAACACCTCGGGCGGTGAGCTCAGCGGCGCCTGCGACAAATCAGGCGCGCTGAAAGGCGCGGCCTACTCGGCGGATTACGTGTTCCTGCGACGGGACTGAGGCTAAAGCGGGATGAAGTTAGGTTGCGCTGGAACGGCGTCGAAAGTTCACCTCTCCCTTGGGAGAGGTCGATTTGCGCAGCAAATCGGGTGAGGGGTCACGGTCTATCGAGAGAGCAAGAGCCCTCACCCGGATTGCGCTGGACGATGCTTCGCATCGCCAGGCGCAATCCGACCTCTCCCCAACGGGGAGAGGTGAACCGAGACCGCGCCAAGCCGATTCAACCAAAACTCATCGCGCGCTAGTCGCGGATGCCGCCATCGGTCTCGCGCGGCGCCTGGGCGATCTCCGCGGCGGCCAGGTCGCCGCCGGCCGCGAGCGGATCGGCAAGCCGCGCCTCCGCGGTCTCCCGGACATGGGCGGCGAGCGCCGGCATGCGCTCGATCAGGGCATGGAAGTCCTGCGCATCGAGCACCAGCAGCTTGGTCTTGCGCGTCGCCGTCACCGTCCCCGAACGGCTGGTCCGCCGCAGCAGCGCGATCTCGCCGAAGAACGCGCCGTCGGAAAGCCGCACAAGCTGGCTCGGCAGGTCGATCTCGACCTCGCCCGCGGTGATGAAATACATCGATGACGCCGCATCGCCGCGCCGCACCAGCACCTCGCCGGCCTCGATGGTCTGCGACCGCAGCAGGCGCATGATGTCGGAAATATCGGCGGCGCCAAGATGCGAGAACAGCGGCACCCGCGCCAGCATGCCCCAGGTCACGACGAAGTCGCGGCGCCGGACCTCGTCGGCGAACGCAGTCGAGATGATCGCGACCGGCAGCGCGATCATCGCGAAGCCGACCACGATCGCGACCACCGTGACGGTCCGGCCGAGCGGCGTAATCGGGACGACGTCGCCGTAACCGACGGTGCCGAGCGTCACGATCGCCCACCACATCGCCTGCGGCATGGTGCCGAACTTGTCCGGCTGCACCCTGTGCTCGATGGCATAGAGCAGCGAGGCGAACAGCAGCACCGCGCCGGTCAGGATCACGACGCAGCCAAACAGCGTGCGCCGCTCGGCGTGCAGCGCCGCCAGCAGCGAGCGCATCGCGGTCGAATAGCGCACCAGCTTGAGGAACGGCAGCATGCCGAACAGCACCAGCGCGGTCTTGTCGCCGATCGCAAGCGCGACGGCCGACGGCAGGAAGGCGAGCAGGTCGATCACGCCGAGCGCCGAGAAGGCGTATTCCAGCCGCGCCCGCGCCGGCGTCATGTCGCGCAAGGAGTGGCCGACCACGCTCCAGAGCCGCGCGGCATATTCCAGCGCGAAGGCGATGACCGCCGCGATCTCGATGGTCGTCAGCAGCCAGCCGAACTGCGCGTCGATCTCGGGGACGGAGGCCAGAATCGCCGCCAGCACATCGACGGCGATGATGGCGACGATGACCCGGGCAAACCGCAAGCCGCCCGAATGCGGCAGATCATCGCGTTCGAGCAGCTCGTAGAGACGGTCGCGCAGCCCGGGATCGCTGATCGTGGGCCTACCCGGAGCCGTCGCCACGATCAGACTCTCCGTCAGGCGCCGGCCGATGCCTGTTGAGTCATGGCCTGTTCGATCGCCGACAGCGCGGCGTCTGCCTTGGCGCCGTCGGGTCCGCCGGCCTGCGCCATGTCGGGCCGGCCGCCGCCGCCCTTGCCGCCGAGCACCTCGGAGCCCTTGCGCACGAGTTCGACCGCGTTGAACCGCGCGGTCAGATCGGCGGTGACGCCGACCACGATGCCGGCCTTGCCGTCCTCGGTGACGCCGACGATCGCGACCACGCCCGAGCCGATCTGCTTCTTGCCGTCGTCGACGAGACTCTTGAGATCCTTGGTCTCGACGCCCTCGACCGCGCGTGCCAGCAGCTTGACATTGCCGACCTCGCGAACGGCGGAGGCCGCGCCGTTCGACGCACCGCCGCCGCCCATCGCGAGCTTCTTGCGGGCGTCAGACAGATCGCGCTCGAGCCTCTTGCGCTCTTCCATCAGCGCGGCGATGCGCGCCGGCACGTCGTCGATCGTGGTGCGCAGCTCCAGCGCCGCGGTCTTGGCCAGCGCGATGGTGTCGTTGGCGTGCTTGCGCGCGTGATGCCCGGTCAGCGCCTCGATGCGGCGGACGCCGGACGCCACCGCGCCCTCGCTGGTCACCGAGATCATGCCGATGTCACCGGTGCGGCGGACATGGGTGCCGCCGCAGAGCTCGACCGACCAGCCAAGCGCGTTCTGGCCGTGATCGCGGGCGCCCTTGCCCATCGACACGACGCGAACCTCGTCGCCATACTTCTCGCCAAATAGCGCGCGGGCACCGGCCTCGCGGGCATCGTCGACGCCCATGACCCGGGTCGTGACCTCGTCATTCTCCAGCACGACATCGTTGGCGATGTCCTCGATCCGGGCGAGCTCTTCCGGCGTGATCTGCTTCGGATGCACGAAGTCGAAGCGCAGCCGGTCCGGCGTGACCAGCGAGCCGCGCTGCGCGATGTGATCGCCAAGCACCTGGCGCAGCGCCTCGTGCAACAGATGCGTCGCCGAATGGTTGGCGCGGATCGACGAGCGCCTGGTGTGGTCGACCTCGAGCTGCAGCGCGGTGCCGACGCCGAGCGTGCCCTGCTCCACCGTGCCGAGATGCACGAACAGATCGCCGGCCTTCTTCTGCGTGTCGGCGACGCGGAACTTGACGCCCTCGCCGGTCAGCACGCCGGTGTCGCCGACCTGGCCGCCGGACTCGCCGTAGAACGGGGTCTGGTTCAGCACGATCGCGCCGCTCTCGCCGGCCTTCAGGCTCTCGACCTCGGCGCCGTCCTTGATCAGCGCCGTCACCGCGCCTTCCGCGCTCTCGGTCTCGTAGCCGAGGAATTCGGTCGCGCCGAGCTTCTCGCGCAGCGGGAACCAGGTCGCCTCGCTCGCCGCCTCGCCCGAGCCTGCCCAGGAGGCACGCGCCTTCACGCGCTGCCGCTCCATCGCGCCGGTGAACGACGCCTGGTCGACGCTGATGCCGCGCGACTTCAGCGCGTCCTGCGTCAGATCGAGCGGGAAGCCGTAGGTGTCGTACAGCGTGAACGCGGTGTCGCCGTCGAACATGTCGCCCTTCTTGAGGCCGGCGCTCTTCTCGTCGAGGATCGACAGGCCGCGCGCCAGCGTCTTGCGGAAGCGCGTCTCTTCCAGCCGCAGCGTCTCCTCGATCAGCTTCTCGGCGCGGACCAGGTCCGGATAGGCCTGGCCCATCTCGCGGACCAGCGCCCAGACCAGGCGATGCATCAGCGGCTCGCTCGCGCCCAAGAGCTGCGCATGGCGCATCGCGCGGCGCATGATCCGGCGCAGCACGTAGCCGCGGCCCTCGTTCGACGGCAGCACGCCGTCGGTGATCAGGAATGCCGACGAGCGCAGGTGGTCGGCGATCACGCGGTACGACCCGACGTTCTGCTCGTTCGGACCGTGGCCGAGGGTCGACGCGGCGGCATCGATCAAATTGCGGAACAGATCGGTCTCGAACACGCTCTCGACGCCCTGCAGGATGCAGGCCATGCGCTCGAGCCCCATGCCGGTGTCGATCGAGGGACGCGGCAGCGCCACGCGCTCCTCCTTCGTCACCTGCTCGTACTGCATGAACACCAGGTTCCAGAATTCGAGGAAGCGATCGCCATCCTCCTCCGGGCTGCCCGGAGGTCCGCCCCAGATGTGCTCGCCGCGGTCGATGAAGATTTCGGAGCACGGACCGCACGGACCGGTGTCGCCCATCGCCCAGAAATTGTCCGACGTCGGGATGCGGATGATGCGGTCGTCCGAGAAGCCCGCGATCTTCTTCCAGTGGCCGGCCGCCTCGTCGTCGGTGTGGTAGACGGTGACCAGCAGCTTGTCCTTCTTCAGCCCGAAATCCTTGGTGATCAGATTCCAGGCGAGCTCGATCGCGCGCTCCTTGAAGTAATCGCCGAACGAGAAGTTGCCGAGCATCTCGAAGAAGGTGAGATGGCGCGCGGTGTAGCCGACATTGTCGAGGTCGTTATGCTTGCCGCCGGCGCGCACGCACTTCTGCGACGTCGTGGCGCGCTGGTAGCCGCGCTTCTCGACGCCGGTGAAGACGTTCTTGAACTGCACCATGCCGGCATTGGTGAACATCAAGGTCGGGTCGTTGCGCGGAACCAGCGGCGACGAGGCCACGATCTCGTGCCCGTTCTCCTTGAAGAAGTTCAGAAATGTCGACCTGATGTCGTTGACGCTGCTCATGTTCATCCAATCGGAAAAAGGGGCCGGCCAGCCGCAAAAAGGCGTCATTTTCCGGCCGAACGCTTTTAGACATTGCCAGCTGCGGTGTCCAGAAACTGTGCAGGCGGATCATGGGCTTGCCGCGGCAGCACAAAGCCCATTGGATAGTTGCTGCAGCTGCGTTGACAGTCTTGGTGGCGCCGTGTTTTCTACCTACCTATACCTAGTCACGTCGGGAGAGACCGGCCTTACCGCCGGCGCCGAAGGAGCAACCGCCCCGGAAACTCTCAGGCAAAAGGACCGCGTGACGTCTGACATCTGGAAAGAGATGCTGGGGTTCGCCCCGATGCGTCCGCCGACGGGATAATACTCTCAGGCACAGCGACAGATGGGGCTTTCTGCAGGTTTCTCAAGGGGAAATGGGTCCCCGCGGGAACCGCGAGGGCCCTGTGATGCTTGCGCACGAAACCTCCCGGCTGAAACAGACCCCGCTGCACGCGCTGCACCTGGCGCGCGGCGCCAAGATGGTGCCGTTTGCCGGCTATGACATGCCGGTGCAATACGCGGCCGGCGTGCTGAAGGAGCATCTGCACACCCGCAAGGAAGCCGGCCTGTTCGATGTGTCGCACATGGGCCAGCTCGTGCTGAAGGCCAAATCCGGTAAGGTCGCCGACGCCGCGCTCGCGCTGGAAAAACTGGTGCCTCAGGACATCGTCGGTGTCGCACCGGGACGGCAGCGCTACGCGCAATTCACCAACAATGATGGTGGCCTGCTCGACGACCTGATGGTGGCGAATTTCGGCGATCACCTGTTCCTGGTGGTCAACGCCGCCTGCAAGGCCGAGGACGAGGCGCATCTGCGTGCGAATCTCTCCGACGCCTGCGAGATCGTCTCGCTGGCCGACCGCGCGCTGATCGCACTGCAGGGGCCGAAAGCCGAATCGGCGCTGGCGAAACTTTGTGCAGATGTCGGTTCGATGAAATTCATGGACGCCGGTCCGCGCCGCGTCGGCGACGTCGACTGCTTCGTCTCGCGCTCCGGCTATACCGGCGAGGACGGCTTTGAGATTTCCGTGCCCGCGGACAAGGCGGAAGCCCTGGTCACCGCGCTGCTCGACAATCCCGACGTGCTGCCGATCGGGCTCGGCGCGCGCGACAGCCTGCGGCTCGAAGCCGGGCTGTGCCTCTATGGCCACGACATCGACACCACGACGACGCCGGTCGAAGGCGCGCTGGAATGGTCGGTGCAGAAGGTTCGCCGCAGCGGCGGCGCCCGCGCCGGCGGCTTCCCCGGCGCCGACAAGATTCTCGTGCAATTCGCAGATGGCGCCGCGCGCCGGCGGGTCGGCCTGAAGCCCGACGGCCGCGCCCCCGTGCGCGAAGGCGCCGCACTGTTCGCCGATGCCGGCTCGACCGAGCAGATCGGCAAGGTGACTTCGGGCGGCTTCGGCCCGAGCCTCAATGCGCCGGTCGCGATGGGCTATCTGCCTGCCGCCCTTTCCGCCGTCGGCACCACCGTTTTCGCCGAAGTGCGCGGCCAGCGGCTGCCGCTCAAGGTCGCCGCCACGCCCTTCGTCCCCAATACCTACAAACGCTGAACGCCAAAGGATCGATCCCCATGACGACGCTGTACACGTCCGACCACGAATGGCTCCGCATCGAGGGCGACGTCGCCACGATCGGGATCACCGACTATGCGCAGTCGCAGCTCGGCGACGTCGTGTTCGTCGAACTGCCCAAGGTCGGCCGCAGCCTGAAGAAGGCCGAGGCCGCCGCTGTGGTGGAATCCGTCAAGGCCGCTTCCGACGTCTACGCGCCGATCACCGGCGAGGTGGTCGAGGTCAACGACGCGCTCGCCGCCGAGCCCGCGCTGGTCAATTCGGACGCCGGCGGCAAGGCCTGGTTCTTCAAGCTGAAGATTGCCGACAAGGGCGAGCTCGGCGGCCTGATGGACGAGGCCGCCTACGCCGCGCACACCGCCTAAAGGATCACCCCGAGGATCACGTCATGAACGCGCCCTTCAAGCCGATCAACGAAGCCGCCACCGATTTCGTCCGCCGCCACATCGGACCGTCGCCGCGCGACGTCAACGCGATGCTGGAGACGGTCGGCGCCGCGAGCCTGCAGGCGCTGATGAACGAGACGCTGCCGGCGTCGATCCGGCAGAAGGCGCCGCTCGATCTCGGCCGGGCGCTGAGCGAGACCGAGGCGCTCGCGCATATGAGCGAGCTCGCCGCGCAGAACCAGGTGTTCACCTCGCTGATCGGCCAGGGCTATTCGGGGACCATCCTGCCCGCGGTGATCCAGCGCAACATTCTGGAGAACCCGGCCTGGTACACCGCCTATACGCCGTACCAGCCGGAGATCAGCCAGGGCCGGCTCGAGGCGCTGTTCAACTTCCAGACCATGATCTGCGATCTTACCGGGCTCGACGTCGCCAACGCCTCGCTGCTCGACGAGGCGACCGCGGCGGCGGAAGCGATGGCGCTCGCCGAGCGCCACTCGCAGGTCAAGGCGAAGGTGTTCTTCGTCGACAAGGAGGTGCATCCGCAGACGCTGGCGGTGATGCGCACGCGCGCCGCGCCGCTGGGCTGGGCGCTGGTGGTCGGCGATCCCCTGACCGAGCTCGACAACGCCGATGTACTCGGCGCGCTGCTGCAATATCCGGGCACATCGGGCGCGGTACGCGACCTTAAGCCTGCTATCGCCTCGCTGCGCGCCAAGGGCGCGCTGGCGATCGTTGCCGCCGACCTGCTGTCGCTGACGCTGCTCGCGTCGCCGGGCGAGCTCGGCGCCGACATCGCGATCGGTTCGGCGCAGCGGTTCGGCGTGCCGATGGGGTACGGCGGACCGCACGCCGCCTACATGGCGGTGCGCGACACGCTGAAGCGCTCGCTGCCCGGCCGCATCGTCGGCCTCTCGGTGGATTCGCGTGGGGCACCGGCCTATCGCCTCGCCCTGCAGACCCGCGAGCAGCACATCCGCCGCGAGAAGGCGACCTCGAACATCTGCACCGCGCAGGTGCTGCTCGCCGTGATCGCCTCGATGTATGCGGTCTATCACGGTCCGGAGGGCCTGACCCATATCGCACGCAGCGTGCATCGCCGCTCCACCGTGCTTGCCGCCGGCCTGCGCAAGCTCGGCTTTGCGCCGACCAGCGAAGCGTTCTTCGATACCGTGACGGTCGAGGCAGGCAGCAAGCAGATCGAGCTCGTCACCCGCGCGCTGGCGGAGCGGATCAATCTGCGCGTCGGCGCGACCACGCTCGGCATCGCGCTCGACGAGACCACGACGCCGGAGACGGTCGAGGCGGTGTGGCGCGTGTTCGGCGGCAAGCTCAGCTATGCCGAGATCGAGGCCGGCGCGCACGAGGCGCTGCCGAAGGAGCTGCGGCGCACCAGCGCCTTCCTCACCCATCCGGTGTTCAACACGCACCGTTCCGAGACCGAGCTGCTGCGCTACATGCGCAAGCTCAGTGATCGTGACCTCGCGCTCGACCGCGCGATGATCCCGCTCGGCTCCTGCACGATGAAGCTCAACGCCACCACCGAAATGATCCCGCTGACCTGGCCGGCGTTCGGCAACCTGCATCCGTTCGCGCCCGCGGATCAGGCCAAGGGCTATCACGCGCTGTTCAAGCGGCTGGAGCAATGGCTGTGCGACATCACCGGCTATGATGCGGTCTCGCTGCAGCCGAACTCCGGCGCGCAGGGCGAATATGCCGGACTGCTGGCGATCCGGGGTTATCACCTGGCGCGCGGCGAGCCGCACCGCAAGGTGTGCCTGATCCCCTCCTCCGCGCACGGCACCAATCCGGCCTCGGCGGCGATGGTCGGCATGGAGGTCGTGGTGGTGGCGTGCGATGCGCGCGGCGACGTCGACGTCAATGATCTCCGCGCCAAGGCCGAGAAGCACTCCGCCAACCTGGCCGCCGTCATGATCACCTATCCGTCGACCCACGGCGTGTTCGAGGAACATATCCGCGAGATCTGCGACATCGTGCATGCCCATGGCGGCCAGGTCTATCTCGACGGCGCCAACATGAACGCGCAGGTCGGGCTGTCGCGGCCCGGCGACTACGGCGCCGATGTCAGCCATCTCAACCTGCACAAGACCTTCTGCATTCCGCATGGCGGCGGCGGCCCGGGCATGGGCCCGATCGGCGTGAAGGCGCATCTTGCGCCCTATCTGCCGGGCCATCCCGCGACCGACGGCACCACGGCGCACGCGGTCGGCCCGGTGTCGGCCGCGCCGTTCGGCTCGGCGTCGATCCTCACCATCTCCTACATCTACATCCTGATGATGGGCGGCGAAGGTCTGACGCGCGCGACCGAGATCGCGATCCTCAATGCCAACTACATCGCCGCACGGCTGCAGCCGCACTTCCCGGTGCTGTACCGCAACGAGCGCGGCCGCGTCGCGCATGAGTGCATCGTCGATCCGCGGCCGCTGAAGACGAGCAGCGGCGTCACCGTCGACGACATCGCCAAACGCCTGATCGACTACGGCTTCCACGCGCCGACCATGAGCTTCCCGGTGGCGGGCACGCTGATGATCGAGCCGACGGAATCGGAATCGAAGTTCGAGATCGACCGCTTCTGCGACGCCATGATCGCGATCCGCGACGAAATCGCTGAGATCGAGAAGGGCCGCTGGAAGGTCGAGGCCTCGCCGCTGCGCCACGCGCCGCATACCGTCCACGACATCGCCGACGATGCCTGGAACAGGGCCTATACCCGCGCCGAGGGCTGCTTCCCGGCCGGCGTGTCGCGTTCCGACAAATACTGGAGCCCGGTCGGCCGCGTCGACAACGTCTATGGCGACCGCAATCTGGTGTGCTCATGCCCGCCGGTCGAGGATTACGCGCAGGCGGCGGAGTAAGGAGCTACTGCAGCTATGTGGCGTTGCGTCTCTGACGCCTGATTCACTCGGTGTCATTCCGGGGCTCGCGAAGCGAGAACCCGGAATCTCGATCCACGACCTCTGGATTCCGGGTTCGCGACTTCGTCGCGCCCCGGAATGACGGACTGGCCCGCCCGCGGCAGGAGGAAACATGCGCGAGGAATTCTGGTTCCATTTCCCGTTTCGCGTCCGCTATTCGGAGGTCGACGCGCAGGGCGTGGTGTTCAACGCGCACTACCTCACCTATTTCGACACCGCCATCACCGAATATTTCCGCGCGCTGGGCTACGATTATCTCGGCGAGGTGGCGCGGACCGGGATCGACTTCCACACCGTGAAATCGGTCGTCGAGTACAAGGCGCCGATCCGGTTCGACGAGAACATCGAGGTCTGCGTCCGGGTCGCGCGGATCGGTCGCTCCTCGATCAATCTTGCGCTCGCGATCTTCGCCAAGGGCTCCGATGACCTGCGCGCCACCGGCGAGATCATCTGGGTCGCGACCGACCAGAAGACGCACCAGTCGGTCGCCGTGACCGAGGATTTGCGGGCACTGATCGCGAGCCGCGAAAAGGCGCTGGCGTAACGCGGCCCTGCCGGCGGCGCGGTGTCGATCAAACCTATGGAGCGACCAAGGTGCGGCTCTCGGCATCCCAGCGCCACAGCCGGTCGTTGGTAAGCTTCGTACCACCCCACCAGCGATCGATCGGGTTGTGCTGGCTGAAGTCGCCGGCGCCTGCCACGATTGCCTGTCCGAGGGCGGTCAGCGCAAGCCGGCTTCGCTTGTAGCGTTGGTGCCGGTCAGGATCTTCGTGCATGGCAAGATCAAATGGCCCCTCAACGAGGCCTGATATGACAGGCACAGGACAATGGGCCAGACCATCCAGCAAGGCTCCAGCCTCCCAATAGTCAAACGTCTTCTGGTCGTTGAGCTTCTGGTGCCCCGGAAACAATTCGTACGGATGGACATGGCCTGCGGATATCAACTCGAGCAATCGCATTTCCGTCGCGCCAAGCCCGGAGCCGCGCGAGGGGAGTTCTTCCAGGAGCGCGACGACTGAACTCCGCAATCGCGGAAGTGCGCCGAGATCCTGCCTCAACAGATTGAACCAGGCTTCCGGCGTCGATGCGCGCCAGGCTGTCCACGCAACGCCGGCGGCTTCGAGGTGGTCGCCACGGATGGGGACGAGCTGCAGCTGCCAGGCGGCCAACTCGGCCGGCTGCTGCTCGCCGATGATGTGATTTGTCTGGAATACAGCAAGCCTGGATGTGACGTTCGCATGCGGGCGCAAGTAATCCAGCAGCCAAATCAACTGCAGTTGTGAATTCGGATCGGGACCGACCCACAGATCGACGGCGTCGAAGCGCTCGCAAAATTCGATCAATCCAAGACCCTGACGATGCGCGGCCTCAATCGATCTGCCGGTGAGATTATCCAGCCAGTGGGGCCCGGTACCGTGCGCAGCTGCGCGGGGCGCGAACAAGGCGTCGAAATCGCCCGAGGCCGGCAATCTTCCGCAAACAAACCGATGCTCGATGCTAATTACGCAATCGGCAAGCCGTGCGGCCTTCAGGCCGCCCGCCCCGCTATCGGTGAATGTGAAGATGAGCCGGCTCATAACGGGTTCATTTTCGGGTCAGGCCAATTCATTGGTTCAGTTGAACGACAGCTTGCGCGCTCCACCTCGATCCAATGAACAGACCTATGGAGCGACCAAGGTGCGGCTCTCGGCATCCCAGCGCCACAGCCGCTCATTGGTCAATTCGGTGCCGCCCCACCAGCGATGGATCGTGTTGTACTGGCTGAAGTCGAGCTCGCGATCCGACACTTCCTGGCCGAAATCGGTGAGCGACAACCGACTGTACAGGAGTCGTTCTCGTCGGGCCTTCAAATCGTCGGCCCCCTCGATCTCGGCGGGGAATCCGGTCAGGACCGGTGATGGACAATCGGCGAGCCGGTCCAGGATCAGCTCCGCTTCCTGAAAATCGAACACGCCGCGCTCCCTGTTCAGCTCGCTCGAAAGGACCTGTGGGCTTGTCTTGCCGTCGGCGACGAGATCCAGCATCCGCAGTTCGGACGCGCCGAGGCCGGTGTCTCGCCCGGGCAGCTCCTCGAGCAACGCAATCAGCGCCGCGCGGAGCTGCGGGATGGCCGACAGATCCTGCATGAGAAGGTCGAAACAGGGCTCGGGCGTCGGGGCGCGATAGGCATTCCAGGCGCGACTGGCCAATTCCAGCCGATCATCCGTCACCGCAAGTGCAGGCAATCGCCATTTCGCCGAGCTCTCACTTCGGTACCTGCCGATCTCGACATCGGTCTGGACCAGCTTGAGCTTCGCTACGATGTGGCGGTGCGGGCGGAGCACGTCGAGCAACCAGGCCAGCACCAGCTGGTCATTCGGCTGAGGATCGGCCCATAGCTCGACCCTGTCGCAACGCTCACACAACTCGACAAGCCCGACGTCCCGACCAATCGAGCCGGTCCATCTTGAACTGGCGAAGTCGAGCCAGTGCGGGTCGAAATCGACATGCTTTGCAGAACGCGGTTCCAGCAGGGTCGTGAGGTCAGCCGACGAGGGCATTTTCCCCCAAACGAAGCGCGGCCTCAACCCGACGACGACGTCCGCCCTTCCCGCCTGCCTCAGGCGATAGCTCGCGAGATCGCTTGTCGCCAGGATCAGACCCGTCACGACGCTCTCCGGCTACGCGCGGTGGCATCAGCACCGCAAGCTGAGGATCAACTGCTTCACGAAACACACACAAAACCAAACGGGCGCCGAAGACGTCGGCAACTCAACATCCTCAGCGCCCGCTTGCAGCGAAAATAATTGAGCCTTACTCTTCCGTCGGCTCCTCGCCCTCGGCGTCGCGCTCGGGCGTGCCGGCGAGGATCTGCTCGGAGATCAGGCCGGAGTTCTGCCGGATCGCGGCTTCGATCTTGGCGGTGATGTCGGGATTCGACTTCAGGAATGCCTTGGAATTCTCGCGGCCCTGGCCGAGCCGCTGGCTGTCATAGGAGAACCAGGCGCCGGACTTCTCGACGATGCCGGCCTTGACGCCGAGGTCGAGGATCTCGCCCATCTTGGACACGCCCTCGCCATACATGATGTCGAACTCGACCTGCTTGAAGGGCGGCGCCAGCTTGTTCTTCACCACCTTGACGCGGGTGGTGTTGCCGACCACCTCGTCGCGCTCCTTGATCGCGCCGATGCGGCGGATGTCGAGGCGGACCGAAGCGTAGAATTTCAGCGCGTTGCCGCCGGTGGTGGTCTCCGGCGAACCGTACATCACGCCGATCTTCATGCGGATCTGGTTGATGAAGATCACCATCGTGTTCGACTTGTTGATCGAGGCGGTGAGCTTGCGCAGCGCCTGGCTCATCAGGCGGGCCTGCAGACCCGGCAGCGCATCGCCCATCTCGCCCTCGAGCTCGGCCTTCGGCACCAGCGCCGCGACCGAATCGATCACCAGCACGTCGACCGCGCCGGAGCGCACCAGCGTGTCGGCGATCTCGAGCGCCTGCTCGCCGGTGTCCGGCTGCGAGATCAAGAGCTCGTCGATGTTGACGCCGAGCTTGCGCGCATAGACCGGATCGAGCGCATGTTCAGCGTCGATGAAGGCGCAGATGCCGCCCTTCTTCTGGCCTTCCGCCACCGTATGCAGCGCCAGCGTGGTCTTGCCCGACGATTCCGGCCCGTAGATCTCGACGATGCGCCCCTTCGGCAGGCCGCCGACGCCGAGCGCGATATCGAGCCCGAGCGACCCCGACGAGACCGTCTCGACATCCATCGAACGGTCGTTCTTGCCGAGCTTCATCACCGAGCCCTTGCCGAACTGGCGCTCGATCTGGGAGAGCGCGGCTGAGAGGGCCTTGGACTTGTCCATGGAGGATCCTTCGACGATACGCAGTGCGGTGGCGGACATTTGGGATGTGCTCCTTATGGCGGGGATTCGCTAGCGGGAAAAACGGGCGATGAGATCAGGCGGAATGCGTTGTTGATTGGAACCTCGTACCACATTTGTTCTAGGTTCGCAATATGTTCTTTCGGGCAGACCGGGGGCTGCCCGCATTTAAGCCGCCGTGTCCGAACTTGAATTCCAGAGTGTCCTAGTTCGGATTAAGCGAACGGAAACCATGGCTTAGCCGATGTTCTCGGTAGGACTACCGAGCGTGGGCCGGCGGCGTTCTCCGTTTGACCCAAGGCTTTGAGGCACATCAAAGCTTATGCCGTCGCTTCTCGGTGCGAGAACGAAACGCGTATCAAGGGGTTATTGAGGAGTTCAACAAGGTTGATCGTGGAGGCGATCAGTGGTGCGCGGATCTTTCATTCATCGGCCGAATGACTTCATCGATAAAAGAGCCATCGATGAGTCCCGCCGGGTCATCGATGAATCAACCCAAGTCCTCGAAACCCATCCGCCGCCGGATACATTCTTGGGCCGGAAAACCCGCGAACCCATTCCTCCGCCTGACGATGAACAGTAGGTCCGCTCTCCGCTGGGCCGCATTTTGTAACTGGCATATTCTGGTTTCTGAGCGCACTCTGATTCCAGCCAGGAACCGGCGATGACGCTGGATGAAAGGATAGCTCAGGCACAGCGCCACGTTGATGGTGGCCGGCGCATCGTCGAGCGCCAGCGGGAGATCGTGGCCCGCAGCGGATTGCCAGACTCAATCGACCTTCTCGATCTCTTTGAGCGCACCCAACTGATATTCGAGACGGACTTGGCCGATCTGCTCAAGAAGAAGTAAGGCCGCCTCAGTTGGCGGCCTTGTCCTGTTCAATCTTCATTTCGACGGGCTCGTCGTCTCCATCATAGATTTGGGAGACGTTCATTGCGAATATCTTGAACCAACGCACCCGTTGCGCAGCGGGCCAGCCCTTCTCAGGGTCAGGAATCTTTTTCAAGAGAGCAAGCAACAGAGGATCAAGTTGCAAGTCATCCTCTCCGCCGCTTCCTCCGCCGCCACCGCCAGCCCACCACCGTTTGAATCGTTGCTCACGTCGGCGGGCGTGGCTTCGGTTGGGACGAAGCCGGGTAGAACGCGTCGATCTCGTCCAGCCTCATAAGATCCAGCCTGCTCAGCCGAGCGCTCAATCACACGGCGCGCCGTGTCGGTCAACGTGCTGGCAACGCCAAGGGGAGCAAGCTGACATTCGATGACGCTGTGGAGATCTGGATTCGTCATTGGAACAGCGAATTTCAACATCGAATCGCGGCAACGTATGACGTGAATCCCGGCCGCGTGAATGAGGTGCTGAAGGGCTCTCGACATCGCGGCAGCCGAGAAGCGGCGCTATCTCACAAGTCAGCCTGAACAACGAAGCCCGGCGCGAGCCGGGCTTTCTTCTTTGCCCAAAAGAAACGGCCCCAGCGAGGGGGTACACGCTGAGGCCAAGGCGGTTGGATCATCCATGAGTAGACAGGCTGAGAGCTTGCGCTCCGGCCTTAGTGTCCGCATTAAAGTAGGCATGTCAGCGATAGCGCCCTAATTGCGGTTCCAGGCTTAACTTAAGCGAAGATTTTTGAAACAATTCCCTCGATGCCGCTTTTATTGCTCATGCAACAGGCGACCGAGGTTCATCTAGTCCGCGTGACGACCGATGACGGTGAGGTCCAAATCTGGCTCGCTGCGACTTCGCGCGAAGAAGCTGTTGACCGAGTGCTCGACGCTATCCCGGAGGGATGGGCCGTTAGCCTCATTCAGCGACAGCTCGCCGCCGATCACATCCCAATTCTCAACATGGCGGCCGGAGAAGTGCGCCGGCATCAGGTGTCCTAATTCCCCTCTGCCAGTGTCCTAACTAGGACAGCCCGCCCGCGCCTTGTTCCTAAAAGAAACGGCCCCAGCACCCTTGGAGGGCAATGCTGGGGCCGTTCTATATTTCCATTCTCACGCCGAACCGCCGCTCTTCGGTAATAGACGGCCCCTCTGGGCTCTGAAAATCGATCTTAATGAAACAGCCCTGCCCAGGGTTTGGATCATCAAATCAACGCCGGAGTTAGTCAACCAACTTGGGTGAATCAAAAGTAAATCAGTTGCCACTCTTTCCCGGATGCTTAACGGGTCTTAGTTCCCGCTGCTGGGCGCTTCCTGATTATCGTTAGCCGCGCACTCACGGCCGCCTCGGTGCGGCCTAGCTTCTGCGCAATCTCGCGCTGGGTTAGCTCGGTTTCGCGCATCATCCGTAGCAGGAGCTGTTCTTCCTCTTCGGCCCAAGCTGGCAAAACAATTCTCCGAATTGTTTCATTTTGGAAATGCCAGCAGGAATTGCAAATTTCGATAGCCGCGTCTGTCCGGTGTTTTCCGGGTTGTCCTAATTCCCCGTGACGAGTGTCCTAACTAGGACAGCACCAGCAGACCGGCGCCGGCCTGTTTCCATCCACAGTGGCCCGCTTTAATTTTTGGAGTGGCCTGGTTTGCCATTAACCCCGACGCAACCAAGGGTTAGCCGGTGTTCTCGGTAGGACTAGCGAGAAGGCTCTCAGATGTTCTGGCCCCATAACTTCCTGCGGGTCGCGATCTGTTCTCGCGGAATGTTTACTGGAACAATTGACCCGGCAGTGCCCTTATTTGGGGGCCCCCAGCCAGACAGGTAGCCCCCCGACTGCTGGAGGAAAACCCGCCTCCGGGACGGGTTGGCGGCCCCCTGTCGGGGCCGTTTAAAATTCCGTAGTTCTCCGGCCAAGAACAAAGTTCCGGGCCGGGCGATGCACCTCGCGCCCGAAGTTCCCCTGATAATCAACAAGTTAACCTGACAGGCGCGACGGCGTCCGATAGCGGCTGGCACAATCTGCATACTACCTTCGTACCCCTCCTGAGCCCTGGAAAAACTCCGTAGCCTTCGATGGAAGACTCGGGTTCCGCCAGTGTTCGTAACATTGGCCTGCTCAACCAGCGCGGATGCGCGGCGCTGCGCAGGCAACACGGCTGGCGACCGTTCCGTGGCGACGCTGCCGGCGGACGAATCCTTTCCGGAATCCACAACGACAGTTCGAACGGACGCGGCCTTTCATACGATCTTTTTACGGGCGCCGATCATTACTACAACTAATGGTTTAAATGTCGACGACCGCCCTTCATTCGCGGAACCGTTACCGATGATCCACAGGGGCATCGAGTTCAGCGTCACTCAGCTGATGGCCGGCGTCTGGAAATGGCGCTTCCAGATCGGCGATCGCGTCTTCACGGGCAAGACCGAAGCAAAGCTCGATCTGCTGGCGATCCGCCGCGTGCAGCTGCGGATCGATCGCGAGCTGAACAATCTGGGGCGGGAACGGACCCGCGGCAGCAATGGGGACTGAGGCACAGTCTATCGTGCACGCTCCGGTGCCCTGACGGGCTGGCCTGCGCGCTTCGCTCGAAAACGCTTCAATCCGCGCTGGCCAGCCGCCGCATCGTGAACTCGATGTCGCCGCCGGGAAGCTCGCGCCAACTCTCGACGGCGCTCATATAGGCCGCCTTCGGGTAGCGTTTGAGAAAGTCACGCGCCCTCACGCGGGCCTGATCGCGTGGCAGGCTGAAGGTCTCGCGCAGATAGCCGTCGTCCGGCTTTCGCCGCTCGGCCATCCGGCTGGCGAGATCGCGCGGACGAGACACCATGCCGCAACTCCGGACCAACTGACGACACCCCAATATAGGGGCGGCGGCGGAAGAATCCGAGTCTGCGGGAGATGGACGGCGTCGCCCCGAATGGGCGTTACTGGCTGCGCGGCGCGGCGCTTCCGGGCTGCGCCGAGCTTCCGGTCTTGGTCTTCGGCTTGGCGGGATGGGCGGCCGCCTTCGGCGGATCGCTGCGCACGACGCCCCAGGGATCGGACGATCCCTTGGAATCGGGAATCTTGCTGAGCGAGTCCTTGTAGGCCTTGTCCCTGACCGCGTCCTGTTCCTTCTCCTCCTGGGTCTTGCTCTTGACCTCAGGCATCAGGTTGACGTTCGGCATCATCTGCGCATAGGCCGGTGCCGACAGCAGCACCGCAACCGCGACTGCGCACAAAACTCTCATGAGAATACTCCCTGCATTTTCGTCGGCGGTATATCACCCCAAGAAAGCCGCCGCCAAGCGCGCCTGCCCCGGCCCTGGATCATGATGCGTTTCCACGGAATCGCATCATGATCTCATCTCTTTGTTTGAGCATGATCTTTTCGGAAAACCGGTTTCCACTTTTTTAGGACCATGCTCTAGAGATGGTCTGACTTGCAGGATTTCGGCGACTGCATCCAGTCGTCCCAGATCGGACCGCAGCGCGTGCAACCGCTGAGCGCAAGCCCGATCGCAACCACGCCGCCCAGCAACACCAACCTGCGGAACATGTACGCCCCCACCTCGTGAGGAGGCGACTGGGCGCCGAAACTGGGGCATTTTCAAGCCGGGCACGGCGCTTGCAGCGCAGCGCAAGTGCGCGTCGGAGCGCAGCGCAAGTGCGCGTCGGAGCGCAAGCGCGCGTCTGACGGGCTGCCGGCGCGCACTGGTTTGACCGGGCGGCCGCGCAAATTACAGTGCGCAACAAAGCAGAAAAGGAATCGATCAAATGACTTTGGCGATGAGCTGGGACGAGTGGACGCAGCACGACGGGACGGCGCTCGCGGAGCGCGTCCGGAACGGCGAGCTGACGCCCCGTGAGCTGGCGTCGCAGGCAGCCAGCGCCGTCGCCAAGGTCGATCCCGCGCTCTCCGGCGTCGTCGAGCTGTTCGACGACGTGATCGCCGATCCGACGCGCGACGGCGCCGACCTCGACGGCCCGTTCGCCGGCCTGCCCTTCCTGATGAAGGACCTCGGCCCGACCCTGAAGGGACGGCTGCAGGAGATGGGCTCGCTGATGATGCGCGGCAATCGCGCCGCGGCGGACACTTTCCTGACCGCGAAGATGCGCAAGGCCGGCCTCAATTTGATCGGCCGCACCACGACGCCGGAGTTCGGGGTCTGCAGCTCGGCGGAAAATCCCGCGGTCTATGTCACGCGCAATCCCTGGAACACCGACTACACCACCTGCGGCTCGTCGGCCGGCAGCGCGGCGATGGTTGCCGCCGGTGCCGTGCCGATCGCGCATGCGACCGACGGCGGCGGCTCGATCCGCATTCCCGCCGGGGTCAACGGCAATATCGGCCTGAAAGTCTCGCGCGGCGTGTTCTCGCTCGCGCCGCATCTGTCCGATCTCACCGGGCTGGTCTCGATCCAGGGCTGCCAATCGCGCACGGTGCGCGACACCGCTGTTTTCGTCGATGCCTGCCGTGGCCCCGCGCCCGGCGAGTTCATGCCGTTCTGGACCTCGCCCGAGCCCTATGCCGCGATGATCGCGCGCGATCCCGGCCGGCTCAGAATCGCGCTGTCGCACACATGGGGCGACTATCGCGCGACGCCGCACATCGCAGCCGAGCTCGAGCGGGTCGGACGTTTCCTCGAAGGCCTCGGCCATCAGGTCGACTACGCACTGCCGGCGGTCGACTATCGGGAAGCCTTCGCGGCACAGACCACCTGCTACATCAGCAATTTCGCCGTCGTGATCGGCAACATGCTCGCCGCGCGCGGCCTCGATCGGCCGCCGGCGGAGCTGATCGAGCCGATCAACATCCGCATCTGGGAGCATGGCCGCGACTTCAGCTTCGCCGATCGCGCCCGCATGCAGGCCGTCTTCAACACCACGGCGCGCGGCTTCGGCGCCTTCTTCGAGGATTGGGACATCATCCTGACGCCGATCACGGCACTGCCGACACCGAAGGTCGGCACCACCGAATATCTCACCATCAGCGACAATCCGTCGGTGCTGGACTGGTTCGGCAATCTCTGGCGCAACTTCGCCTTCACGCCGCTCGCCAATCTGTGCGGCATCCCCGCGATCTCGCTGCCGCTCGCGACCAACGAGCACGGCCTGCCGCTCGGCATTCAGGCGATCGGAAAGCAAGCGAGTGACGGGCTGTTGCTGCAGCTCGCCGCCCAGATCGAACGGGCGATCGACGGCAAATGGAACGACGGCAAGAGGCCGGGCGTGCATGTCGCGCCGAATTGAGACATAGACCGAAAACAATCAACTGAGGAAGCAGGACGTCATGCAGCAGGCCAGTGAATTCGGGATCGAGGACGCGCGACGGGTGCTCGGCGACGTCTTTGCGCCGTGGGTGCAGGACCTCAATCTGTCGGTCGAGCAGTTCGATATCGCAGCCCCCGCAGGCGGCGATGCCGACTGGCAGCCCGGCGCGATCCTGCGCATGCCGTTCTCCGAGCGGCTGTGCCGCAATGGCGGCATCGTGTGCGGCCAGGCGCTGATGGCGTTCGCCGACACCGCGATGGTGCTGGCCAATCTCGCCGCCAACAAGGGCTATCGGCCGATGACGACGGTCGACCAGACCACGCATTTCATGCGCGCGGTGACGGCGTCCGACGTGCTGGCCGACGCCCGCGTGGTCCGGCTCGGCCGTACCATGAGCTTCGGCCGCGTCACGCTATCCTCCGCCACCGACAACAAGCCGGTGGCGATGGTGTCGAGCGCCTTCGCGATGCTGCCGGGATAGGCCTCTCTCATCATAGACGGTGTATCTCCTCATCCTGAGGAGCTTGCGCAGCAAGCGTCTCGAAGGACGAGGCCACCAGGCCGGCCTCATGGTTCGAGACGCGCGTTCCGCGCTCCTTACCATGAGGGTTCAGGCTAATCACGCTGCAAGATTTACTTGCCGAGCACGGCCTCCGCCGCGTTGACGATGCTGATCGTCGGATTCTTTCCGCAATAGGTGCCGAACTTCTTGGCGTTCTCGGTGAACACGTCGGTGTCGATGATCGCCTCGTCGGAATCGCCCTTGTACCAGCCGTCCATCCAGACCAGCACCATCTTGATGGTGTCGTCGCCGCCGTCGACGAACTGCTTGCAGGTCATGGTCGAGAGATCGAGGACGGTGGCGCTGGCCGGTGCCGACGACAGCGCGAGCGCGGCGGCAAGCATGAGCGAGGCAGTGATCTTCATCGCAATCTCCATGGGCAATGATCTGGAATAAACCGGTCGCCGGGAAAGCCAGCGTGTCCGCTCGCGACCCGTAAGCGATGCGTTACATCGAACGCAAGCACGGGATCGCGCGGATCAGCCCGCACGTCGTTTCGGTGCACGCATTGAGAATTCGTGTTTCTGATCTGTGACGGCGCCGCGTTAAAGCGGACTCATGCATCGCCGCAAGCCCGGTTCACGTCCAGCGAAGCCGCGCCAGGATCGCGCGGCCCATGATCCAGTCCTTGTCGCTGTCGGTGAGGAACGGAAGCTCCTCTGTGAATTCCGTCACGCGCTGCCGGTAAGTGGCCCGGGCGAACGAATTGGTTAGATCGGTTCCCCAGTGGCAGCGCTCCGGGCCGTAGGCGTCGAATAGGCGGTGGATATGCGGGGTCACGTCACGGAATGGATAGGGCTCAGTCGAAATCAGCGGTACCGACGACAACTTCACCGACACATTCGCATATTTTGCGAGCGCGACCGACTGGGCAATAGCTTCCGGCACCGCGTTGTTTCTTATGGAATCCGATGAATCAGAACGAGGGCGCAGGCCCGCGCCGACGCCCATGTGGTCGATGATGAGCGTAAGTTGCGGGTGTCGCTCGGCGATACGGGCGAACAGCGATGTCTGGCCCGATGTGAGAAACATCACAGGCAGGCGGGCCTTCTCCGCCGCCGGCCAGAACCAGTCCGCGGTTCCGTCTGTCAGCCATGCCGCTTCGCCGGGGCCGAAGTTCAACCTCACGCCCAGTACACCGGCCTGGTCGCGCCAGGTCGCAAGCCGTGCCGCGCGGTCGGGCTTGTCGAGGGCTACACGCGCCATGATTGCGAAGCGGCCGGGGTACCGTTTGACCGCCTCCTGGGCATAGTCGATGCGCTCGCCTTCGAGCGACACCGGCGGAACGATGACGACGCGATCGACGCCGGCCTCGTCCATCAGTGGAATTATTCGCTCGATGGTGAAGGGCTCCGGAAGCTGCGGTTTGGCACCGGGGAGCCAGGGTCTTTCCGGAGTGCTCGCCGGCCACAGGTGGACCTGCGAATCAACGATCACTCGTTTTTGCTGCGCGACCGATGTCGCGGCACGCTGCATTGACAGCGCGACGCCGGTTGCGACGGTGCCGGTCAGAAAACTACGGCGTGAAGGCATGTGATGTCCTTCCTGTTCTATAGTTTTAGTCACGACATGATAGTGATCGACACGGCGCCCCGCGCTGGATCACAGCAAATTGGCTCGCAATATTGAGGATCACATCAGGAAATTGCGACTATGGAAATCGGGTTCAAAGGTTAATTTGCGGCGCAACAATCTTGAACCGCACATGTCGCAGTCGGGTCAAATGCCGACTGCGGCGGTCCGCTCGACCTTGGTCGGCTTCCATTGCAGTCCTGACGTGGCCAGCGTTGCCGTTGGGCTCTCATCTACCTCACGCCTTCGGCATGCTCACGTCGATCAACAACTTCGCCGCCGTGACCGCCAGTAAGGCCGGCAAGATCGAATCGCTCGACGAAGAATGGCAGGACGGACACAAGCGCCAGATCGAGATCTATCGGTGGTGTTGCGTCTCCGACACCGGGTATTGGGTGTATGCGAACGCTAGCAAGGATAAGACCGCTTTTGACTGGAAATTAGAATTCGACCTTACCCTCGTTCCGTACACCGGTGACGATTCATGGGAGGAAGGAAAGCTCAAGAAAATAAAAGAGTGCCTGGACAGTGACGCGTTACCGGACGCCGCCGGTGGAACGGTTGGCAAGGAATTACGTTCCATACAAACACAAGGAACACTCCTGGCGGTCAACCGGAAGAAGGCTACGCTTGGCATATGAAAAAGACGTTCTCCGACAAAGTGCGCGATATCGTCCGGAAAATACCGAAAAGCAAGACGATGACGTACAAAGAGGTCGCTTCAAAAGCTGGAAATCCGAACGCCGCACGGGCTGTCGGAGCCGTTATGCGATCAAATTACGATCCGTCGATACCGTGCCACCGCGTCGTTGCGAGCGACGGGAAGATGCGCGGGTACAACCGCGGTGCGCGCGTCCGCTGATCGCTCTGCGGATGAACGCGCGTGTGTTCTCTTTGGGTCTGGGGATAAGGTCCGCTTTGGCCCAAAGAAGCGACTCGTTTAGATCAGCTTCAGTTCTTTCAGACTGGCGTGACCTTGCTTGCCGACGATGATGTGGTCCCCGATCGCAATCGGAAGCGGCGAAGTTGGTCCACAAGTCGACATCCCCGCGGTCTGCGCCGCGGGTCCGCATTTCCTCTCGGAAGCGATATCCCGGATTTACGCGTCCACGCCCCAGGTTCAATGCATCCGCGAACAACCTGCGCTTCCTCTCCGGTTGCGGGAGGAGATGCAGCGAATGCCGCCAAGCCGATTCAACCCGACTTCATCGTGCTTTAGCGGAGCGAGGCGACGCTTGCATAATTTCTGAATAGTAGAAATATACCCCTGACTTGCCCGACGTGTCAAGTTGCTTTTCGAACGCCGGCAGCCGCCGGCTACTTTGCATGGGGTTGTTTTCGATATTTTGGCGGCGCGCACCTGCTGCAGGGAGCACCTAAGCGGATCGCAAGCGGCGGCTCCGCCGCCAGCGCCACAACAGCGCGACGAGGGCGACGAGCACGAGACCGCCGGCCACAGCCTTGGCGACGAACCGTCCGCCCGGGCGATCGATCAGCCGGGCCATCAACGACACGCTCTCGCCCTGGCGCGGCAGGCGAAACGCCACCACGCTGTCGCCGATCGACGTGCCGGCTTCGGAATGGCCGCCGGCGCCGATCACGACGTACTGCTCGCCCTTCCAGAGATAGGTCATCGGATTGGCGACACCCGGCACCGGAAGCCGGCCGAGCCACAACTGCTTTCCCGATCTCGCATCGAACGCGCGCAAGTAGGCATCCATCGCGCCGGTGAACACCAGGCCGCCCGCGGTAATCGCGACGCCGTTGACCAGCGGCGTGCCGGTATTGAGCGCGATGCCGAGCGGCGCGAGATCCTCGCTGGTGCCGACCGACGCATGCCAGAGGATCTTGCCGGCCTTGAGATCGACCGCGACCGTCTCGCCCCATGGCGGCTTGTTGCAGGGCGTCCCAACCGACGTCATCGCCAGCGCCCGCGACATCGCAAACGGCGCACCCTGCTGCTGGCCGAATTCATGGCCGGGCGGCGGGTTGAAGCCCTTGGCCTGGTCGCGCGGAATCAAGGTGACGATGTGAGCCGCGTGGCTGACATTGGCGTAGAGGATCTGGTTGACCGGATCGAACGCCGCGCTGCCCCAGTTCACGCCACCTCCGGTCATCGGATAGATCACCGTGCCTTGCGTCGACGGCGGCGTGTATAGACCCTCATTGCGGGATTGCGCGAACAGCTCCTCGCAAGCCGAGCTTCCGATGCCCGGCAGCAGGCCGGCGATATCATCGGCCGTCATGCGCTGTGTCAGCAGCGGCGGCACATGGGTCGGGAATGGCTGCGTCGGCGACAGCTGCTCGCCCTCGGCGCCGTTCTGCGGCACCGCGCGCTCCTCGACCGGCCACACCGGCTTGCCGGTGTCGCGATCGAGCACGAACACAAAACCCTGCTTGGTCGACTGGATCACGACGTCGCGCATGCCGTTGCCGGTATCGATCCGCGCCAGCGTCGGCTGCGCCGGCAGATCGTAATCCCAGACGTCGTGATGCACGGTCTGGAATGCCCATGCGAGTTCGCCGGTCTCGATCCGCAGCGCGACCACGGAATTGGCGTGCTCGTCATTGCCGGCGCGCTTGCCGCCCCAGAAGTCCGGACTGGGCGATGTCGTCGGCAGGAACACCAGCCCACGCTCCTCGTCCACCGACATCGGCGCCCAGACATTGCTGTGGCCGGCCTCGATCCCGTCATGCACGAGCGGATCGAAGTTCCAGCGCGGCTGGCCGGTTCGCGCATCAAAGGCGCGCACCGCGCCGAGCGGCGCGTCGAGCCGCCGGTTGTCGCCGATCGCGGACCCGACCACGACCACGCCGCGACCGGTCACCGGCGCCGACGTGATCTGAAACTCGCCCGGCCATTCCAGCTTCATGCCGACGTCGATCCTGATCTCGCCACCGTCGCCGAAATCGGCGCAGGGCTTGCCGGTTCTGGCATCGAGCGCGATCAGGCGCCTGTCGTTGGTGCCGGTGAAGATGCGTGACTTGCAGGCGGCGCCTTCCGCCGCACGATCATCCGTCCAGTGCGCGACGCCGCGGCAGACAAAACGATTGGCCGGCCGCTGCGCCATGCTGATCTTCGGATCGAAACGCCATTTCTGCGCACCGCTGCCGGGATCGAGCGCGATCACTTCGTTGAACGGCGTGCAGAGGATCAGGCTGTCCTCGACGAACAGCGGCGTCACCTCGAACTTGGTGCGCTTCATCACCTCGGGCGGGCGCGTATCGAGATCGCCGGTGCGGAATTCCCAGCCGCGCAGCAGCGTGCCGACATTGTCTGATGTGATCTGCGCCAGGTGCGAGAAGCGCTGTCCGCCGCGGTCGCCGCCCCAATACTCCCAGGCGCGCGCCGGCTGACCATACAGCAGCAGCGCGGCAAGCAGGCAAAACAGCGACCGCATCGCGTCCTCCCCCAGGATGCGATCACCAGGCGCCGCATCTCATGCGGGAAAGCATTTACGCGATCGGCGCGTCAGTATCCACCCCGGCGATAGCCGCCGCCGTAGTTGCCGCGATAACCACCGCCGCCACCGATGCCGATGCCGATCCCGATTCCGATCGGCGGTCCGGCAGGTTCATAGACCACGGTTGGAGGCGGACGGCGCACCACCACGACGTCGTCCTCGACCACCACGCGCGGCGGGCGCTTGCCTGCGCGCCGCGGCGGATCGGGATCGGCGCGCTTCTTCGCCGGCGCGTTGACCCTCTGCTGCGGCGGCGGCTGCGGCGTGGCGTTGCACGGGCAGGTCGGCGCCGCCAGCGCGACGTTGGTCGCGGGCACGCTGAGCGCGACGGCGAGCGCCGGATCGGGACGGTAGCGCAGCCGTTCGATCATCTTGCGCGCGGTCGCTGTCAGGTCGGTGTCAGGATATTGCGCGAGGAAGCCGCGATAGGCCGCCGCCGTGTTGGCGAGAACAGCGCTATTCCACGCTAGCATGCGGCGATGCCGGTCGAGCCAGTCGCGCGCCTGCAGGCCGCGCGGCGTGCCGGCGAAGATCGCGGCGAAGGCCTCATAGGATTCCTCGGAGCCATCGATCACCATCAGTTCGTTCGCGGCCTCGATCGGCTTGCCCTGCAACTCGCGCTTCCATTCGTCGACGGTGCGCTTGGCCGCGGCCGGCGGCAACGTTGCTGCGGGCGACGCCGCAGCACCCGCCATGAAGCGGAAATCGTCGGTCAGTGATGAAGAGTCCCACGGCGTCTGGCGGCCGTCGGTTGCCTTGTTCACCGCGAGGCGAACGCGCTTGAAGGTGTCCTCGATCGGGATGCCCGGCTCCTTGGCCGAGGCCAGCAACGCGGTCGTGTAGGGGCTGTTGGCGCCGCTGCCGTCCTCGGCTTCGGCGCCCGGCGAGGTCGAGAACGAGACGAACGTGCCGGGTGCGCCGACCCTGGCATCGACGATGGCGAGGCCATGCCCCGCGGTCTTGCTGAGTTCCGGGAATGGATTGTTGCGGCAGGCATCGAGCAGCACGATGCGCATCCGGCTCGGCACCGAGGTCAAGGTATTCAGGATGTCGTTGAGCCGAACCGCCTGGATCGGGATATCGGCCTCGCGCTTCGGATCGACATCCACCGGCACCAGATAGTTCTCGCCGTCGATCTGCAGACCGTGCCCGGCATAGAACACCAGCGCCACGGTGTCGGCGCCCTTCGCCGCCACCTGGCTGGCGAAATCGCTGAGCCGTGCGCGCATCTCGTCCTGCGATAGGTCCGATGCGGCCGTCACCGCAAATCCGGCATCGGTCAGCATCTGCGACACCGCCCTGGCGTCGTTGGCCGGATTCGGCAGCGCGGGCACCGACTTGTAGGCCGACTGCCCGATCACCAGCGCCAGCCGGTTTTCCGCCGACGCCGGCACGGCGCCGAGCAGGATCGCTGCCGGAACGATCAGGCTGAGGAGCGAACGGCGAAGCATGACGGCCTCCGACAATGACATCGAAGATGGGTCGGAGGCCGTCAGGCCAAGGTTCATGCCGTGCGGCAATGTGCTGCCGACCGACGCCGGTCGAATGCCGAATGGCTGCCGAGACCTGGTGAGCCCGGCTATTTCGGTTTCTTGGCCGGATCCGCGGCCGGCTTGGTGACGCCCCAGGGATCGTATTTCTCCTTGGGCTCGGGGATCCGATCGAGCGCGGCCTTGTAGGCCTTCTCGTCGACCTTGGGCTTCTGCTCCGCCTTGGTATCGCCTCCACCGCCCCCTCGCCGGCCCTGGGCCAGGGTGGGTGTCGCGAGCAGCGCCAGAATGACGGCAGCAACCGTGAAGCGTTTCATGTCAGTCTGTCTCCCCCGCCGCCGCAGCAACATCCGGTAATACCTCTACCCCAACGATAACTTGTCGCTCGACATTTGTTGATCGACAAAGCGCCGTCTGATGCGAATTCAGCGCCACCAGGGGGCGCAATCCTGGCGGCGGCACATTAAATGCGCTGAATGGGACAGGGACAAGTACATCTGGCGGCGCTGCTGGCCGGCGCCGCCTTCATATTGAGTGGCTGCGGGCTGGCGGACAGCCACGCGGTGTGGCCGGAGGCCTTGAAGGTCAAGGCTACAGAGCCGGCGCCGCTCGAGACGCCTCCGGACGTCAAACGGCTGGTCGCGGGCAAGCTGGATTCGGTGTTCACGGCCGGTTCACAGCCGACCCATGTGCGGGTCTCCGCCCCGCTGCACGACCCGCGCGGCACCGGCTGGACGGCCTGCGTGCGCGCCGAGCTGACATCGGTGATCGGCAAGCCGCTGGGGACGCAGACCTATCGCGTGTTCATCAATGAAGGCTCGATCTTCGATCGCCGGCAGGTCGGAGCCGACGACAATTGCGTGACGGAGATTTACGAACCGGTCGAGAGCACCGTTGCGGCGGAAGCGCAACGGAGCGTCAAACCCTAGCGCTTGAGCCGGTAGGCCGCCGCGCACCGGTATGCTGAACGGCCCGTTAACGCGACCGCTCAAATTGCGCGATGGCCTCAACGGCATTTTCCATTTCTTTCCGCTAGCGTTGCCCTGACGGACGCAAGGCCCAATCAGCCTCGCGGAGTGGGGAAACAGGGACGTGGCCGATATTGCTGACCAGGCAATGATCCACCGTGCATCGCGCAAGGATGCCACGGACGATCGCACCTTGCCGCCGCTGTCGGCCGCGCCGCTCAATGCATGGCGTGCGCTCGCCGCGCGCGCGATCGAGGCCAACGGCTACTACCAGCCCGACTGGGAACTGGCGGTCGATGCCTCCGCGCGCGGCCGCACCGGCGCGGCGCTGCTCAGCGCCGCCGGCGATGCCGGGCAATTGATCGGCCTGTTGCCGGTCGTTCCGATGCGGCGGATCTACAGCATCCCCCTGCTCGCTTTGGTCGGTGCCGAACCCTATGGCACGCTGTGCACGCCGCTGCTCGACCGCGACGCCGCCGAGGAAGCGGCGGGCAAGATACTGCGGCAGGCACGCAATGCGGGCGCGCATGCGCTGATCCTGCGCACCATGTCGCTCGAGGGCCCGGCCATGGCGGCGATCCGCGCGGTGCTGGCGCGAGACGGGTTGCAGCCGCGCATACTGAGCGCCTACCAGCGCGCCCAGCTGGATGCGACGCGCGATGCCGACGAATTGTTGCGCGACGCGCTCGGGCCCAAGAAGCTGAAGGAGCTGCGCCGCCAGCATCATCGCCTGTCCGACCATGGCGCGGTGCGCTTTGATGTCGCCCGCACGCCGCGCGAGGTTGCAACGGCGCTCGAGACTTTCCTTGTCCTCGAAGCCGGTGGCTGGAAGGGAAAGCGCGGCACGGCGCTCAGCCAGCATGCCGGCGATGCGGCCTTCATCCGCCGCGCGACGTCGGCAATGGCCGAAGCCGGCCGCTGCGAGATCGTCACGCTGTATGCGGGCGGCACGCCGGTCGCGGGCGGCATCGTGGTGCGCCACCAGGACCGCGCCTTCTTCTTCAAGATCGGCGTCGACGAGCGCTTTGCGAAACATTCGCCCGGCACGCAGTTGACGCTCGAGCTGACGCGCCATCTATGCGCCGATCCCGCGATCAATTCGGCCGATTCCACCGCGGCGCCGGGTCACCCCATGATCGACCCGATCTGGCGCGGCCGCTTCGCGATCGGCGACGTCTTGCTGCCGCTGCGGCGCCGCGATCCGCTGGTGCCGGCCATTCACGCCGCGCTGACCTTGAACAAATTCGCCTACGAAGCCGCGCGCGGCGCCGTCCGCTTCATCCGCAGCCGGCGCGGCAAGCTCGGATGATGCGGTTTACCCTTTCGTAGGCATGCAGACACATCGGGAAACAACGGGCCGCTGCCGTCAGGTTGGTGTCAGCTGGCCCGACTAGCGTTGCGGCGCGCTGGTTCTCAGACGGCGCGCGCCCTTGCTTCGAAAGCCTCATCTGATGGAAGCATCGGATGAGGCTTTTGCCGGCGTTCGCGACGTCCTGACGCCAAACGAAAGGGCCGCCTCAACCGGCGGCCTCTCTGTCTTGCGCTCGGCGCATCATTGGGAAACGCGGCGCGACCAGCGCCTCCCCTTACTGCAACGGCGAATGCGGTGCCGGCAGCATGATGGTCGAGTGCATCTCCTCGAGCACTTGCGTACCCTTGCTCAAAAATTCCAGCCAGGCCGGGTCCTTCATCGCGTTGCCGCGTGCGGTGGCACGGGCGTTGAGATCGGGATAGGCCCAGATGTGGCAGACCTCATTGGGCTGCCCGGCTTCGGTGGTCCAGAGGCCGACGATCTTGGAGTATTTCTCGCGCTCCGGCATCACGCCGGTGATCAGATCGAGCCATTGCTTGGCGCCGCCGACCGGCTTGGCGCGATAGTTGCGGAATTCGTAGATGTTGCCTGATGTCGCCGGCGCCACCGGCGGGATGATTGCATTGAGCAGCCGCACCTCTTGGCGCACCAGCAGCGGACGGATCACCGGAATATACTCGCCGGTCCAGCGCGGATTCTTGGCGAGCTCGGCGCGCAACCGGGTCCGCTCGTTGAGATCGGCGTAGCTCCACATGTGCATGACCTGATTGAGCGGACCAATCTCGGTGATCCAGTAGCCTTCCAGCTTGCCGAAATTGTCGGCGCGGATATCGCGCGAGATCGTGCTCGCCGCCTTCACCATCTCGCCGACGACTCCTGGACGGACCGTATAGGTGCGCAGCTCATAGATCATGATGGTCTCCCTGATTGTTTCCGATGGATGATGTGGGCAAACGAAAAAGCCCGGCATGAGCCGGGCTTTCGATAGGGATTGCGGACTACTCCGCAGCCTCTGCGTTGATCTCGGCCGAGACCTGGCGGATGGCGCGGGCGAGCTGCTCGGCCGGCTGGGCGCCGGACACCGCGTATTTCTGCGCGAACACGAAGGTCGGCACGCCCGAAATCCCCTTCTCGGCGGCCTCCTGGGCCTGCGCCGAGACCAGCGCGACATCCTCGTCGGTGGCAAGACGCTTGCGTACGTCGCCGGCATCGAGCCCGACATCGCCCGCGGCCTGCACCAGCACGTTGCTGTCGGTGAGATCGCCGCCGTCGCGGAAATACAGCTCCATCAGCCGCTGCTTCATCTCGGCCGCCTTGCCCCTGGCCTCGGCCCAGTGGATCAGGCGATGGCAGTCGATCGTGTTGGGCTGCCGCTTGACGAGCTCGGGATGGTAGGTGAGCCCCTCCTCATTGGCGGCAGCGACCACGCGGCCGGCGATGCCCTTGTAGGCCTCGACCGAGCCGAACTTGGCGGTGAGATATTCCTCGCGGCTGATGCCCTCGCGCGGCACCCAGTTGTTGAGGAAGAACGGCCGCCAATGCACCTCGACCGGCACATCGGGCACCAGCTTGAGCGCATCCTCGATGCGATGCTTGCCGATATAGCACCAGGGGCAAACGACGTCGGAGACGATGTCGAGGCGAAGCGGCTTCAGATCGCTCATGGCGGGGTTCCCGGCAGAAATGGAACCCCAAAGGTAGGCCGAACGCGCCCCAAGACAAGCCGCTATTTCATACTGGCTGCCATCTGCCGCATCCGCTCGGCGGTCAGCTCATCGGCCGGGAAGAAGGTCTCCAGCGCCAGTTCCTGCAGCGTGATGTCGACCGGCGTGCCGAACACCATGGTGGTCGAGATGAAGCTCAGGATCTCGCCATTGAGGCGGAGCTTGAAGGGAAGCGCGACGTTGTTGTCGGTGGTGATCGGGGCCGACCGCGCCGGAATCGGATAGGACTTCAGATCCTGATAGAGCTTGAGCAGCTCCGGATCGGCCGTTGCCTCGCATTGCCGATGCAGCCGCTCCAGAAGATGCGCGGCCCATTCCGCGAGGTTCACGGTGCGCGGGGCGAGGCCCTCGGGGTGGAAGGCAAGCCGCAGGATGTTGAAGGGCTGGCCGAGCAGCCGCTGCGGCACGCCCTCGAGCAGCGGCGCCACCATGCGGTTGGCGGAGACCAGATTCCAGTGCCGGTCATAGGCCAGCGCCGGATTGGGCTCGTGCGCCTTCAGCACCAGGTTGATGGCCTCGCGCGCCGATTTCAGCGCCGGATCATCCAGCGAGCGTTGCGGGAATGCGGGCGCGAAACCCGCGGCGACCAGCAGTACGTTGCGTTCGCGTAGGGGCACGTCGAGACGCTCCGCCAGTTTGAGGACCATGTCGCGCGACGGCGCCGAGCGGCCGGTCTCGACGAAGCTCAGATGCCGCGCCGAGATCTCGGCATCGACGGCAAGGTCGAGCTGGCTGAGATGACGGCGCTGCCGCCACTCGCGCAGGTGCTCGCCGATCGGGACGGGTTTTGCGGGCTCGGCCCGCGCCATGGATGCATGTGCGTTCATGGTGCAAAACCTACCATGCGGAATTCGCCCGTTCCATTACGCCTGAGGTAATCGAATTGGCGCGCCGGCCGGCTCATCTTCCACGGCACAGGAGATGACCATGCTGATGCTGTCCCTTGTCCGCGCCCTCGCCGTCCTGCTCCCGTGCCTGATCCATCTGGCCACCTGGCTGCTGGCGCGCTCGCTCAACATGCCGCAGCCGCTCGTGCACGCGACCGGCGTGTTCGTGTTCGCGCAGGTCTATGCGGTCGAGATGAGGGTCGGCAAGGCGCTGTGTCCGCTCCGCCTGTGGCGTCAGCTGCAGTCCCTGTTCCGTTGACCATCCCCATCCCAACCAGAGGAGACCCTGCCATGATCCATTCGTCCCAACTGCTGCGCCGCGCTTTGCTTGCCGATGCCGTCTTCAGCGGCGTATCCGCCATAGCGATGGTGCTCGACGCCGGCGCGCTGGCATCGCTGCTCGGCCTGCCGGAAGCGCTGCTGCGCGAGACCGGCCTGTTCCTGATCGCCTATACCGCGCTGGTCGGCTGGCTCGGCACGCGCATGTCGGTGCCGAAGCCGCTGGTGATGCTGGTGGTCGTCGGCAACGCGGCCTGGACGCTCGCCAGCATCGCGCTGCTGCTGTCGGGCGCGGTGTCGCCGAATCTTTTCGGGACCATCGTGATCCTCGCCCAGGCGATCGCCACCGGCGTGTTCGCCGAGCTGCAATATGTCGGGCTGCGCCGCAGCGGTGAGGCGGTCGCGGCGTAAACTGAATGCCGGACGTGACGAGCGGCCGTCGCGGCAAACGCGGCGGCCGTTTCCGTCAGCTCAGCACCACCGCGACGATCATGCCAGCGAAGGTCAGCGCCAGGCCGATGATCAACATCGGCACCAGGCTGCTGCCGGAAAACGGATCGGCCTGATTCTGATGAAACCACGCGCCGTCGATGGCGCGCGCAATTGCCTTCGCCCTGTTCCTCATTGCACTGCTCCTGCTTCGCTTCGCCTGTAACGCTCGCCGACCGCCAGCATCACGCCCTGTCCGCTGGCGACGCCCATCTCGAGGCTCGAGGCGATGCGCCGCGCACGATCGATGAAATGCGCCGCCGCGTCAGGCGGGCACAGCTCGGCCGCGGTCGCCTCGAACAGTTCGAGCCAGCGGTCGAAATGCGCGGCGTCGATCGGCAGCGGCATATGCTTGACCATCGGTGTGCCGTGATAGCGCCCGGTCATCAGCGCGACCGAGGACCAGAACGCGCACATCTGGGCCAGATGCGGCTCCCAATTGCTGATCCTGGTCTCGAACACCGGTCCGATCATCGGGTCCTTGCGGACCTTGGCGTAGAAGGCGTGCACCAGCTGCTCGATCATGGCCTCGGTGATCCCAGTCCGCGCGACAATCCCGGCGGTGATCTGCTCGCGGCGCTCTGCTGCTGTCATGACTCACATCCTAAATAGGTATTTCAAATGCCTATTTAGCCTGCTATAGCTGATCCGCCAAGTGCTGATTTCGAAGGGCTTCCATGCGCCTGACATCATTCACGGATTTTGCGCTCCGCGCCCTGATGCGGCTGGCCGGCGAGCCGGACCGGTCGTTTGCGACCAGCGAGATCGCGGCCGAGTTCGACATTTCCCGCAATCACCTTGCCAAGGTGGTGCGCGACCTGGCCGACGCCGGCTTCATTGCCACCCAGCGCGGCGCCGGCGGCGGGTTCTCGCTGGCGCGGCCGGCGGAGACCATCACCCTCGGCCAGGTGGTCCGTGCGCTGGAAGGCGGCAGCGCGCTGGTCGAATGTTTCAGGGATGATGGCGGAGATTGCCTGCTGCTGCCGCGCTGCCGGCTGAAGGCGAAGCTTGCCGCCGCACGCGAGGCCTTCATGCGCGAGCTCGACGGTACGACGCTCGCCGAATGCGCCTACCTGCCGCGTTCCGTCCGCCACCCCGCGAGGGCATCATGACGACGATCGCATTCGCGAACGGCGCGTTCGAGGTCGACGCTAGTATCGTCGCCGAAGGCCTCGGCATCGCGGTCCCGCTGCTGCAGGCCGGGATGCGCTCGGGCGCGATCACGACGCGCTCGGAGCGCGGGTTCGACGCCGATCAGGGGCGCCATCGCCTCACATTCTTCTCGGAGAGCAAGCGTTTCCGTCTCGTCATCGACGAGCACGGCACGATCATCCAGCGTTCGACGCTGGATTTCGGCAATTCCCCGTTGCCACGCGCGGCGCACCGGCCGGGCGGCTAGAGCGTTTTCGATCGACGTTGGTATCAGGCCTGCAGCGCCCGGGCGGTGCCACGCTTCGACGATGCGGCCTTCTTGCCCGCCGTATTGATCAGGCTGTGGCCATTGAGGTGCTTGCCGTTCAGCGCCGTGCCGTTGGCGAGCTTGCCGTTGGCTTTGGCAGCCTTCTTCGCCTTCCTCTGCCGGGCCCGCTCCTCGGCGAGTTTCTCGGCCTTGCGCTGTGCCTTCCGCTCGGCCCTTTCCTTCAGCCGCACCCGCTCCGCCCTCGCCTCCGCACGCTTCTTCTTGCGCTTCTTCTCGCAGGCATCGCACTTGCAGCCGATCGGCTTCAGATAGGCTTTGAAATAGTCGGTTCCGTAGTCGTAATTGATTTCGTCGCCCGGCTCGATGTCCTTGATGGCGCGGATGAACACCTTGCGCTTACGCGGCTTGACGTCGGATTCCGCGTTCGGCCTGCAGGCGTGGTTGATGTAGCGCGCGACGTTCTCGCGGATCGAGCCGTCGATGGTCCAGCGGTTGGTGAGCTCGAACAGATATTTGTTCTCGATCGCGTCCTCATCCTTCTTCTTCGAGTCGAGCAACGGCCCGAAATAGCGGATGATCTTGGTGCCTTTCTTGATCGGCTTGGTGGCGAAAAGGCCAAGACCGGTACGGGAACGGCCGACGCGATAGGGCTTGTTGGATGATATCGTGGGCATGACGATCGAGGTTACGGCACGCTGGGTGCACGCGACAGAAGTTGCGAAGCCGCCCTTCTAGGACGATTCCGCGCGCCTGTCAGGTGTTTCCCGCGTGTCTATTGAACCTTCCCCAGATTGCATATGTCAGACACAAAGTAACGTCCGGATCGCAGGTTTCCCCCGATGAAATACCTTGCTTTTGCAACAGTCGTTATGGCGGTTGCCGGCGCAAATCCCGGTCATGCCGGCTCTGAGACGATCAGCAGCAGCTACACATCGACAGCGCCGAAGGCCTGCCGCATGATCGGCAAGCCCAGCGAGGAGGACGGCGGCACCACCAGGGTCTGTCCGGGAAAATCCGGACTTGTGGTGCTGATCAACGAGGGCGACCTGCGCGAAGTGGTCTCGGTCGGCCGAAACCGCGAGGCGGCAGCCAGGGAACCGGCGGCGCAGGCCTGGTTCGGCCCGTTCAGCTCGACCGGCGATAGGGTCGAATGGCGTGCAGCCGGCGGCAAGCCGTTTGCGATCATCCAGCGTTGGCAGATCGCCGACAACAGCGAGCAGGACAAGCGCGGCGGCCCGGTCTCGCGGGCAATGCTCGCCGTGACCCGGCTGCCGCCGGGCGATGTCTGTCATGTCGCCTATGTCGACGTCGCGGCCAATCCCAACGCCAACGAGCTGGCGCGGCAGGCTGCCGATGATTTCGCCCGCGATTTCAAATGCGGCACGGATACGGTGAAGACGATCGGACAGAGCGGCCGGACCACGTCGCTGACCAAACGCTAAAGCGCGATGAGATTAGGTTGAATCGTCATCGCGCCCTAGCTCTTTGTTTGAGCATGATCTTTTCGGAAAACCGCTTCGCACTTTTCCGGATCATGCTTTAGCGCGCACGGCGTTGCGCTCCCTCTCCCCTCACGCGGAACGCATCTAGCGATGCGTTCCGACCTCTCCCCGCAGGCGGGGCGAGGTGAAGAGAACCTCAGCCCTTCTGCCTCGCGCGCTTGTAGCGTTGCAGCAGCCGTTCGCCCTTGGCCGCGATGCGGCGCGCGGCGGCCACTGTCTTGGGAACGGGTTCACCCCAGGCATGGGCCGACAGCGCATGCCGCGTCGGCCGTCCGCGGTCGTCGACCAGCGGCGGCAGCTTCTTGCGGCCATAGAAACGCACAGCCCAGCTGCCCTTGCGGCGCATGTCCTGCGGCGTCATCTCGGACTCTTTCTTCATGACGCCGGGCTTCAGATGCGCACCCTGCTTCTCGGCGAATGCCTTGCGTCCCGCCGCGGTGAGCCCGCCGCGCGGATCCTTTTCGCGTGCACGGCCGCCGCGCTTCCGCGTCGAGGCTTTTGTCGCCTTGGCTTTTGCCGTCTTGCGCTTCTTCGCCGCGCTCTTCGCGGCTGGGCGCTCGTACGCCGCCCGCTTGCGTCCGGACGTCTTCGTCCTGCGCTTCGTCTTTGCTGCCATGCGCATGTTGTCCACGAGGTTGGGATAACGCCGTCCAGCACGCCGCGCGGCGGCCTTGGCGGCCGCCTTCTTCCGCGGCGACAAATGCTTGGACGCCTTGCCCGCCCGCTTGCGCGGGTTCGGACGTTTCCAGGGAACGCGCGGTGATCGTGCCATGCCGCGTCAACGCGCCGGCGCGACAAGGGTTGCTTCGTTACGGCCGCGCCGAGCGGCCCGCGGACAATCGCAGCATCGCGGTCAACAGCGTTTCCGCGGACGTGCCCTCGGGTGACCGATCCAGAATCGTCTTGAGGCGTCCGTCGAGCAGCAGCATGGTGAAACCATGCACCAGCGACCAGGCGGACGCGATCGCGGCGGCCTGATCCAGCGTGAGCTGCTCCTTGGAAATCTGCTCGTGCCGGCTGGCGCCGACGCCGCGGGTCAGCCCTGCGAACGACGCCTCGGACGCCTCGTGCAGCGACGGCCGCGAATGATCGAGCCGCTCGCTGCGGAACATCAGCCCGTACATGCCGGGATGTGCCTGGGCATAGGCAACGTAAGCCTTGGCGCTCGCCACACCCTTCTCGGGCGTCGTGGCCGCCGAAGCGCCCGCAGCCGCCATTGCTAGGCCAAATTGCCGAAAACCGATCGCCGCGAGTTCGCTGAGCAAACCGGTGAGATCGCCGAAATGATGCGTCGGCGCGGCGTGCGACACGCCGGCCTCGCGCGCCACCGCACGCAATGTCAGCCCCGCCAATCCATCACGCTCGAGCACGCGCTCGGCGGCCTTCAATAGCGCCTCATGCAGATCGCCGTGATGGTACGGCGTGTCGTTGGCGCGGCGCCGTTGGACCGGACGAGCTGCCCTAGTCCGTGCAACCCGGCGGGTCGGAGCCCGTGCCGGGCGAGTCGCCTTGTTTTCTTTGGAGATTCTTGCCATGCGGCCCTTATAGGTCGCAATTTTTACACTGTAAAGATTTTGCTTGACGATCGGCGGTGCCATCCCTACTGATATCTTTACGATGTAAAGATCATAATGCAGGGAGATGCGGAATGCTCGACCAGGTCACATCCAATGCGGCGCGGACCAATCTGGCGCCGATCCCATTCGAAGCCGACGCGCCCTTCCTGAAGATCTCGGGAGAATTGCCGCGAGAGCTGAACGGCACGCTCTACCGTAACGGTCCCAACCCGCAATTCGAGGCGCCGGGTGCGCACTGGTTCGTGGGCGACGGCATGCTGCACGCCTTCCATCTCGAGAACGGGCGCGCCAGCTACCGCAACCGCTGGGTCCGCACTCCGAAGTGGCAGGCCGAGCACGATGCCGGCCGCGCTCTGTTCGGCGGTTTCGGCCGCAAGATGCCGGATGCGCCGGCCACCACGACGACGGACGGCGGCGTCGCCAACACCAACATCATCTTCCATGGCGGCCGCCTGCTCGCGCTCGAGGAAGGCCATCTGCCGACCGAGATCGAACCCGGCACGCTCAATCGCCTCGGCTATTGCGACTACAAGGGCGCGATCACGGGCCCCTTCACCGCTCATCCGAAGATTGATCCGGCGACCGGCGAGATGGTGTTCTTCGGTTACAACGCCGCGGGCCCGCTGACGCCGGCACTGTCGTTCGGCGCGGTGAGCTCGTCCGGCGTGGTGACGCGGTTCGAACGCTTCGAGGCGCCCTATGCCAGCATGGTGCACGACTTCATCGTCACCGAGAATCATGTGCTGTTTCCGATCCTGCCGATCACCGGCAGCATGCAGCGCGCGATGCGCGGACAGGCGCCCTATGCCTGGGAGCCGGAGAAAGGCGCCTATGTCGGCGTCATGAAGCGCAGCGGCGCGTCAAAGGACATCGTCTGGTTCCGCGCCGAGACCTGCTACGTTTTCCACGTGATGAACGCATGGGAAGACGGCAACCGCATCATCGCCGACGTGATGCAGTTCGAGGAAGCGCCGCTGTTCAATCACCCCGACGGCTCGCCGACCGACCCTCGGAAGAACCGCGCGCGCTATTGCCGCTGGACCTTCGACCTCTCCGGCAACACCGACCGCTTCACGCAAACCTATCTCGACGACCTCACCGGCGAATTTCCCCGCGTCGACGATCGCCGCGCCGGATTTGCCAGCAATCACGGCTGGTACGCCTGCGCCAACCCCGATCTGCCGATGTTCGGTGCACTGTCTGGCATCGTGCATGTCGACGGCCGTGGCAAGCGGCTCGGCCACTATCTGCTGCCCGCCGGCGATACGATCTCCGAGCCTGTCTTCGTCGAGCGCAGCGCTGACGCCGCGGAAGGCGACGGCTGGCTGCTCGCGGTGGTCTGGCGCGCCCGCGAAAACCGCAGCGACCTCGCCGCGTTCAACGCGCAAGATGTCGAAGCGGGCCCGACTGCGCTGGTCCATCTCGGCCACCGCGTGCCCGACGGATTCCACGGCAATTGGGTGGGGGCGGAGTAGCCAGCGACCTTCCCACGCGTCAGAGCAGCAATTCCTCCACTCGTCATGCCCGGCCTCGTGCCGGGCATCCACGTCTTTATCGCCAGTTGCGAGAAAGACGTGGATGGCCGGGACATCGGCGAGCGGAAGCGACGCCGTCCTTCAGACCGGTCATGCCTGGCCATGACGATGCGGGACGGCGGACGCCAAATGCGAGGGCCACGCTTATGTCATTGCCAAAACTTGATTTTTCCAATCATCTCACGATTTTGACACTGTAAAGATTTTACTTGACGGCTCGGCCGCTCGCCTATAGTTTATCTTTACACTGTAAAGATAAGCCGATGAGGCTCACCATGACGATCTTCCTGATCCTCGCTCCCTACGGCGCCTTCGCCATGCTGATGCTGGTGACCTCGGCCACGGTGAGCCTGCTCTGTGCCGCCCTGATCTGCCTCGCCGTCATCGCGTTCGATATCGCGCGCGGCCGCAGCATCAAGATCCTCGGCGTCGGTTCGGTCGTCATATTTGCCGCGATCGGCTCCTACCTGATCTTCGTCGATGCGACGCCGAGCAACACCGCGGTGAAGATCGCGGTCGATGCCGGCATTCTGCTGGTGTCGCTCGGCTCGATCATGATCGGCCACCCCTTCACGCGGCAATATGCGCTGGAGCAGGTCGATGCCGAGACCGCGAAGCTGCCCGGCTTCCTCCATGCCAACTACCTGATCACCGGCGCCTGGACCGTCGCGATGCTGCTCATGCTGATCGGCAACATTGCGGTGCTTTACGTGCCGGCGCTGCCGCTGTGGACGGGCCTCTTGATCGCCTTCGCCGCACGCAATGCCGCGGTCGGCTTTACCCACTGGTATCCGCACCATCGCGCGGCCAAGGACGCGACGCCGCCGGCCGGCGCGCTGCCCTCACGCTAGACGCTGCCATCATCACAACCATCATCCCGAGGAAACGGAAACCACGACGATGAAGAGCGTATTTGCCAGGCTTGCGAGCGACTTCCTCTCCACCATCGTCTTCCTGGTGGTCTATTTCGCCACCGACAATGTCCTGATCGCCACTGGCGTTGCGATCGCGGGCGCGATTGCGCAAGTGGTCTATGCGCGGGTCAAGGGACAGTCGCTCGGCTACATGACCTGGGCGAGCCTTGGGCTGGTGATCGTGCTCGGCGGCGCGACGCTTTTCACCAACGATCCGCGCTTCGTGCTGGCGAAGCCGGCAATCGGCCACATCGCGATCGGCGCGATCATGCTCAAGCGCGGCTGGATGCTGCGCTATCTGCCGCCGATCGTGACCGAGACGATTCCGGAATACGCCACCCTCGCCGGCTACGCCTGGGCCGGGCTGATGTTCATCCTCGCCGCCGGCACCATTGCGATCGCGGCGACCGGCGACATGAAGCTGTGGGCGTTCTACGTGTCGGTGGTGCTGGTCGGCGCCAAGATCGCCGCCTTCGCGATCCAGTATGTCGCCTTCCGCGTCCTGGTCGGAAGCCGGCTGCGCGCCGCCGCCCGCGCCTGATCGCCGCAGCCGCGAACTAGGCGCGCGCAGCAAGATGGGCTATACCCGCGCACGCGTTTTCTTCGCGCGAAACGGTAGCCATTTCGCTTGAAAGCGCCTTACCTGGAGGGGAGATATCAATGGCGGTGGACGGAAACTGGAATCTCACGATGACGACGCCGATGGGCGAGCGCAAGGCGACGCTGTCACTGGCAAGCTCGGGCGGCACGCTCACCGGCACCCAGGGCGCCGAGGGCAACTCCACCGAAATCTTCGACGGCACCGTGAACGGCGACGACGTCGCCTGGAAGGTTTCCATCACCAATCCGATGCCGCTGACGCTCGAATTCACCGGCAAGGTCTCCGGCGACGGCATCTCCGGCGAGATGGGCATCGGCCCGATGGGCAGCTTCCCCTTCACCGGCACGCGAGCGTAACCGCAGCACGCGCACCACGCATGCGCATCCTGGCATCCGTTGCCGTCATGGCGTTATCAGCCACGACGGCTTCCGCACAGCAGGCAAGCGAAGCCGAACCGGCGTGGCGCGCGAGCGCGGTCGCGCTGGTGCCGGCCGGATATGTTGCGGGCACCTCTTCCAGCACGGATGCCGCCGGCACCACCGGCTACCTTGCGGTCTATGCCGCGGGCGCGGACGACCCGAAGACGCCGGCAAGCGTCTTCGCGCCGCGTCAGATGATGGTCGTGACGCTAAGCAAGGATGGCACGCGCGCGCTGTCGGCCGAACTGAAGCCGCGCGGTCCGAGCGACATCGCTGCCGGAAACGCCGACGGTGCGGACAATGATTTTGCCGCGCGCCAGGCCGAGCTTGACGCGAACCGAAACACACTGCCCGCTGGCACCGAGCCGTGCGACCTCGGCGCCTGGTCGGAGGACAAGGACCTCGCGGGCCTCAACGTGCGCGCGGAGCCGTCGGTGAAGGCACGCGTGCTCGGCAAGCTGCCGCCACCCTACCATCTCAAGATGGGCGGGGCCGAGAACACGCCGGAGAGCGGCTGGCTCACCGAGTTTCGTATCATCGGCTTCAAGGACGGCTGGTTTCTGATCGAGGGCGCGATGCCGCCGGGCAAAGCCTACGAGGATGACAAGCGCTATCCGCGCAACGCGCCAAAGCCTTATGCCGGGCGCGGATGGGTTGCCGCCAACAAGGTCGGCGCGAGCTACGCCAACGGCTACACCCGCATGGGCGGGCTGTTCCAGGCGCCCTTCGTCGATGCCAAGTGGACGCCGGCGCTGCGCAAGCTCGGCGGTGAGTTCGATACCGACGATGGTCCGAAACGCATCCTCGCCTGCAGCGGGCACTGGGCGCTGGTGGAGAGCCATGACGGCGTGCGCGGCTGGTGGCGCAGCCTGTGCTCCAACCAGGTGACGAACTGCAGTTAGAACCAGATCTGCATCGGCAGATCGTGCGCGTCTCGCGGCGGCGCTTCGGGAACGCTTCCGCATGGTTCGCGCGCAGCCAGCGCCACTGCACAGGCATCCAGCACATCGTCGCGCTTCGCGCCGGTGCCGATGCGCACCTCGGTGAGCCAGCGATCGATCTCGCGGAAGCCTGATCGCCTCAGCAGCCTGCAGCGCAGCGCATCGCCCTCCTCCGACTTCTTGCGCGGCAAAGGCTCGCCGCCGTTCAGCTGCAAGAACACCAGTTCGGGATGCACCTCGCGGATATCGCGCGCGGCGTTCGCGCGCACGAACGCGTCGACCTCCATGATCTTCTTGCCGAGATGCCAGAGCTGGCGCGACACGCGGGTCTGGCCGCGGCGCAGTGCTTCCGCATTCGCGAGATCGGGATCGTCAAACTGCTGCCACAGCCAGCGCCGCGCGCCGGTGAAGACGCGCGAGGTGTGCGGGCGCAATCTCACGCGCGCGAGAAGGTCGCAATCGCGCTCGCCGTCATCGGTCAGACCGATCGGGATATCGATCCCGGCGCGATCGAACGGACGCGAAAGCGCGTCCGCAATGTCGGTGTGAAAGGAAATCGTACGCCGGTCGCCGTCGATGGTAACTGCGACCCAGCCTTTGGAAAATCCGTCGAGGCCGACCGCAATCAACCCCGATCCTCAACCGAGATTCAATTCCTTGAAGAAGTCGTTGCCCTTGTCGTCGATGATGATGAAGGCCGGGAAATCGACCACCTCGATGCGCCAGATCGCTTCCATGCCGAGCTCGGGATACTCGACCACCTCGACCTTCTTGATGCAGTGCTCGGCGAGGTTCGCCGCGGCGCCGCCGATCGAGCCGAGATAGAAGCCGCCATGCTTCTTGCAGGCCTCGCGCACCGCGACCGCGCGGTTGCCCTTGGCGACCATCACCATCGATCCGCCCGCGGCCTGGAACTGGTCGACGAAGGAATCCATGCGTCCCGCCGTGGTCGGGCCGAACGCACCGGAGGCGTAGCCATCGGGCGTCTTGGCCGGACCCGCGTAGTAGACCGGATGGTTCTTGAAATAGTCGGGGAGCGGCTCGCCCTTCTCCAGCCGCTCGCGCAGCTTGGCATGCGCGGAGTCGCGTGCGACGATCATGGTGCCGGTCATCGAGACGCGGGTCTTGATCGGATATTGCGACAGCGTCGCGAGGATCTCGTTCATCGGCTTGTTGAGGTCGATCTTGACGACCTCGCCGCCAAGCGACTGCTCCACCGCGGGCAGATACTGCGCCGGATTGTGCTCGAGCTCCTCGAGATAGACGCCATCCCTGGTGATCTTGCCGAGCACCTGGCGGTCCGCCGAGCATGACACGCCGAGCCCGATCGGCAGCGAGGCGCCGTGGCGCGGCATCCGGATCACGCGCACGTCGTGGCAGAAATATTTGCCGCCGAACTGCGCGCCCACCCCCAGGCTTTGCGTCATCTTGAGGATCTCCTGCTCCATCTCGAGGTCGCGGAACGCATTGCCGTCGGCCGAGCCGTGGGGCGGCAGCGCGTCGAGATAGCGCGCGGAGGCAAGCTTCACGGTCTTCATGCAGAGCTCGGCCGAGGTGCCCCCGATCACGATCGCAAGGTGATACGGGGGACACGCCGCGGTGCCCAGCGTCAGCACCTTCTCCTTCAGGAAGGCGAGCAGGCGATCCCTGGTCAGCACCGAGGGCGTCGCCTGGAACAGGAAGCTCTTGTTGGCCGAACCGCCGCCCTTGGCCATGAACATGAACTTGTAGGCGTCGTCGCCCTCGGCGTAGATCTCGCACTGCGCCGGCATGTTGTTGGCGGTGTTCTTTTCCTCATACATCGACAAGGGAGCTACCTGGGAATATCGCAGATTGCGGCGCAGATAGGCATCGCGCGCGCCCTCGGACAGTGCGGCCTCGTCGTCGCCGTCGGTGATGACATTGCATCCCTTCTTGCCCATGATGATCGCGGTGCCGGTGTCCTGGCACATCGGCAGCACGCCGCCGGCCGCGATGTTGGCATTCTTCAGGAAGTCGAAGGCGACGAACTTGTCGTTGTCGCTGGCTTCCTTGTCCTCGAGGATCGAACGGAGCTGCTTCAGGTGGCCCGGCCGCAGATAGTGGTTGATGTCGCCGAAGGCGGCCTCGGAGAGCGCGCGCAGCGCCTCCCGCGACACCACGAGCATGTCCTTGCCCAACACCTTCTCGACCCGGACGCCATCGCTCGTGACCTTCTTGTAGGGCGTGGTGTCGGCACCAAGCGGGAACAGAGGCGTGTGCTTGTAGGGCGGAACGGGCTTCTGCTGGTCGGGAAAGGCTGAGGGGGCGTTCATGAGCTGCTCGTCGGTTTCGAAAGGCCGGTGCCGGCCGCGGGGCCGCCGGCAATGTAGAGCCGTTCTAAGCCTTTTTCCGACAAAGGAAAGGGAAGCGGGCCGCCTTCCAGCCATGCGCGGGACTGGCAATCCACGTGCTATGTTTCATGCCATCGTAATCCCAGGTTGCCACAACGCCGGCAAGCCGCGGAACGGCCAGGGAAACCATCAGGAAGCCATCAGGAGACCTTCATGAAGACAGCGCTTTTCGTCTGGCTCGCGGCGCTGGCCATGTTGATCGCGATCCCGACCGGCGCCGATGCCGCCCGCCTCGGCAAGCCGTGCGGCGGCCTTGCTGGACTGCAATGCAGCGGTCGCGGCCAGTTCTGCCAGTTCAAGCCCGGGACCTGCGGCCGCTTCGACCAGACCGGCACCTGCGCGTTCCGCCCGACGATTTGCAACAAGATCTTCAAGCCGGTATGCGGCTGCGACGGCAAGACGTATGGCAACGATTGCGAACGCCGGGCCGCCGGGGCTTCCAAAGCGCCGGACGGCAGGTGCGCGTCCTGACGTCGCCGTATTGACGCGCTCCGCGGGAGCCTGCATGTAACTTCGCGTACTTTCATACCGCGGGGGGTATTTCGTGACAGCATCGTTGCGCCGACGCTTGCCTTTGAGCATCCGCTCCACTCTGCCGGCCGCGCTGATCGCGCTGGCGACGGTTTTCGTCGCAGCGCCTGCGCATGCCGATCCCTGCGTGGACATCGCCAAGCAGCTCGCCGGCCAGATCGACGGGCTGAAGGTCAATTTCAGCGCTGCCAACATCACCTACCTCACGCACCCGGCGGCGAAGGAATTGTCGCTCGGCTGCCGCGGCAAGGACTATTCGATCGAGCTCTACGCCAAGACCGATCGCAAGATGAAGTCGGAGTTCTTCAACCTGGTGGGCTCCGCCACGGCGCTGATCTTCACCGTGCCGAAGGACGACGCCGTCACCGGCACCTCGCGCTGCTTGAAGCGCATGGGCATCTTGCGCGGCAACACCATCACGATGCGCTATCGCCGCCTCAACCTCGAATGCACCCGCAACAAGACCGACGCCTCGATCACGGTTCGCCGCGGCAATAACGAGTGATCAGCCTTCGCCGGTGATGCGCGCGATGGCGTCGAGCACCCTGCCCCATCCCGGGCTCATCATGTCGAAGGCGAAGCGGTTGCCCGGCAGCACGAAGCCGTCATGCACCATCCGCAGATGGGTACCGCCTTCGACCGGCGTCAGCGTCCAGGTGACGATCGTGTCGAGCTTCGAGCCGTATTCCGGATTGGTATTAGCGCCGCCCTTCCAGGAGTAGCGCAACAGGCGCGGCGGATCGCAATCCAGCACCTCGCAATGCACGACACCGTCCCAGTCGCCCATCGGCTTGGTGTGGAAATTGAAGCGATGGCCAACGGCCGGCACGAAATCGTTCGGCATCAGCCACTTCGCGATCCGATCGCTCGTCGTCAGCGTCCGCCAGATCTTCCCGGCCGCGTAAGGCAGCACCTTCTCGACCGTGATCGCGTGCGTCTCACCCATCACTCACTCTCCTTCAACAGCCGTTCCAGATTTGCGAAGCGCTCGGCCCAGAACGTCTCGTAGTGGCCGAGCCAGTCGATCAGCGGACCGAGCCCCTTCGGCGCGATGCGATAATGGATGTGCCGGCCCTCGCGCCGCTCGGCGACCAGCCCGGCATCGCGCAGCGCGCGCAGATGTTGCGACACCGCCGGCTGCGACACCTTTGAACCCTGCACCAGGCCGGTCGCGGCGATCTCGCCTTCCCGCGCAATCCGCTCGAACACCGCCCGCCGCGTCGGGTCCGCGAGGGTCTTCAACACATCGGTCAGCTGCGTGGCGGCGGGCATGAAAATATATAAGCAATTGCTTATATGATTGTCAATACAGTCGCGACGCAGGAACGCCTCGCCTGCTCCGAAAGTTGATCGCTGCGGTCGCATGTTTGCCGGGAAAACGGTGCGATAATATCGACTGGAATCGCGCGGAGCCGCTCATGATCGCAAAGCTCCTTCTGCAGAATACCTTCTTCGTCATCGCCATGGCCGTGCTGCTGTTTGCCTGCGCCGGTACGCTGCACTGGCCCGGCGCATGGGCCTATCTGATCGCCTCGGCCGTGATCGGGCCGGCCTGCGGGCTGTGGCTCGCCAAGGTCGATCCCGGGCTGCTGGCCGAGCGCATGCGCCTCACCGCGCGCGAGGGCCAACCAACCGAGGACAAGCGGTTCATGCTGGTGTTCCTGGTCGTTGCGGTGCTGTGGTTCGTCGCGATTGGGCTCGACCGGCGCTTTGGCGGCGTCAATGACGGCGTGACGCTGATCGTGCTCGGCCTTGCGCTGTATCTGGTCTCGACCGTGGCGATCCTGTGGGTGTTCCGCACCAACTCGTTCGCCGCGCCGGTCGTGAAGGTGCAGACCGAGCGCGACCATCACGTCATCTCGACCGGTCCCTACGCGCTGGTCCGCCATCCGATGTATACGAGCGTGATGCTGTTCTTCATCGGCGTGCCGCTGACGCTCGGCTCCTGGTGGGGCCTCGCCTTCGTGCCGGTGTTCTTCGTGATGTTTGCGATCCGCACAGGGATCGAGGAGCGCACGCTGGCGACGGGATTGTCAGGCTACGCCGATTATGCGGCACGGGTGCGTTACCGCCTCGTGCCCGGGCTGTGGTGAGGGATCATCATGGCGGAGAGCAAGACCTACACCGGCGGTTGCCATTGCGGACAGGTCCGCTTCGAATGCACCACCGATATGGCCATGGTGACGGCCTGCAACTGCTCGATCTGCACCAAGAAGGGCCTGCACTTCGTGTTCATGCCGCCGTCGAGCTTCCAGCTTCGCGCCGGCGCCGAGAACATCAAGGAATATCTCTTCAACCGCCATGCGATCCGCCATCAACTCTGCGTCGATTGCGGCGTCGACGTGTTCGCGCGCGGCAAGAAGCCCGACGGCGCCGACATCGTGGCGCTGAATGTCAGCTGCATCGATGGCATCGACCTGTCGAAGATCGCGATGACGCCGGTGGATGGGCGGAGCCGGTGACGACAGTCATTCCGGGGCGGTCCGCAGGACCGAACCCGGAATCTCGAGATTCCCCGATGCGCAATTGCGCATCTGAGGTTCACGCTTCGCGCCCCGGAATGACGGTGCCTACAAATCCAGCGCCTTGTAGCGCCGGAAAATGCCCTCTTCGTTGAAGGGAATCCGCCGCTCGCTGGCCAGATACGCCTTGATGTTCGGCCGCTCGGCGACGCGACCGCGCAGCGCGATCAGCCGCGGGATCTTTTTCTCGAACGCCGCCATCCGCTTCGGAAACGCGTAGCGCAGGCCGTCCACGATCTGGAACAGCGACAGGTCGGCGTAGGTCAGCCGGCGGCCGGTGACGAACGCACCGCGGTTGGCTTGCACGAGGTCCTCGAAATAGCCGAGATATTTCGGCACCCGCGAATCCCAGAACTCCTCGGTGCGCTTCTTCGCCGGAGCCCTCTGGTCCTCGTAATAGAGCGATGGCCCGAGCGGATGATGGGTATCGTGGATCTCCACCACGAAGTCCGCGATCGTCAGCTGCAGCTGGTGCACCCAGAGCTTTCCGCCCTCCGCCTTCGGCGCCAGGCCGTGGCGCGCGCCGAGATAGAGCAGGACGTTGGCGGTCTGCCCGATCACGAGACTGCCGACCTTGAGAAACGGCGGCGCAAAGGGCGGCGTGCCCTTGTGTGCCTCCATCATCTTCGTCATGGCACCCATGCCGCCCCTCGCCCGCGCGACATCGGTGTAGCCGGCGCCCGCATCCTCGAGCGCGAGGCGGACATATTCGCCGCGGCCCTGGATCATTGGCCAGTAGTAAAGCTGATAGTGCATGCACTTACCTCCGAAAACTTCGCCGCATCGGTTCGCTTCACCTCGATCGTAGCCACGCCGCGGTCAGATCGTCCATCGCGCACCGCTGCCTGTGCGAACCGCACAGAGGCTGCTAAGGTTCCAACGTCGAATCTTCGATGAAGGATCATCTGATGGCGGACAGCAAGAAGAAGCGGGGCGCGGCGGATCGCGCTCTGATCGCGTTGAGCGAGTCCTACGAAGTTGCGTACTGGTCCAAGAAGTTCAAGGTCACGCCGGCGAAGCTGAAAGCCGCCGTCAAGAAGATCGGGCACTCCGCCAAGAAGGTGGAAGCCCATTTCAAGGAGCAGCGCCACAAGGCCGCCGACCGCGCGCGGATCGCGATCAGCGAGCCCTACGAGGTCCGCTACTGGTCGAAGAAGTTCAAGGTGACCCCTGCCCGGCTCAAGACCGCGGTCGCAGCCGTCGGACATTCCTCGAAGAAGGTCGAGGCCTATTTCGCGGCCAAGAAGAAAACAGCCAAGAAAAAGAAGGCTGCCAAGAAGACCGCAAAGAAGACCGTCAAGCGCAGGAAGAGCTGAGCGCGATCGCACTATCCCGTCATGCGAGGAGCGGAGCGACGAAGCAATCCATCGCTCCGCACCCACGGCAGGATGGATTGCTTTGCTTCGCTGCGCTTGCAGCAGATGCGCTCCCTCAGTTCGCCGCGAAGCAGTACAGCAGGCCGTCGCCGCCGGTGCTCTTCAGGTCAGCCTGCGAGCAGCCGCCGTCGGGACCGCGCGAGGGATGCGACGTGTTCCAGGATTTTGACGGCTCGTCGTCGCGCAGGCCCTTGCGGTCGAAATGCCCGAGCATCGCGGCGCCTTGCGTGCTGCTTGTCCAGTTCTTGCAGGTGCGGTCCTCGCCGGCCGCAAACGCCGTACCGTCTGCTTGCGATCCCGTCAGCACGTCGTGGCGGTTCGGCGTGTCGCCGGCACCGTTGACGACCTCGCCCTTCTCGGACAGGGCGGTCTGCTTGGTGAGATTGTTGCCGGCGCTGTGCAGGTCGGCGACGTCCTTGGCGACCACGACGCCCTTTACATTCTTCCACGGTCCCTTGCCGATACGATCGCGCGCATTCTCCGCTGCCTTGCCGTCGGCCGCCTGGGTCGAGAGATAGGCGCGCCAGGTCTTCGGCGCACCGAAGCCGGCGGCCTGCGCCAGCGTCTGGCAATGATTGTCGGCGCCGGCGAGCCCGCCGAGATTGCCGCCGTTGCCGATGCCGTTGCTGGTCAGGAAGAAGCTGGTGTCGGCGGTCTGCGCCGCCGCCGGCGGCGCCGCCACGACGACGAATGCAAGACAGGCCGGAACCGCAATATGCGCAACGATCTTCATCTCAATCCTCCCGATGGTTGTTATGGTCCGCTGAGATCAACCCGCAGGCCCTCCGGATATTCCGGCGCCGCGACATGTGAATGAAGGCACAAAGCAAAGGCGCCGCGGACCAGGCCGCGGCGCCTTGTATCTGTCGTCTCCGGCAACCGATCAGCTGGTCTGCTGGATCGCCGAAAGCTCCCAATTGCCGCCGCGCTGGCGCACGAAGGTCCAGACCTCCGTGACCTCCTCCGGCTGCGTGCTGCCGCCGACCTGTCGGCCGGTGCCGCGCTCGAGCACGGTGTCGACCAGCGAGTAGCGCATCGCGACCGTCGCATACTCGCTGTCGCCTTCGCGCCAGGCTTCCGCCAGATCGCCCTGCAGCAGCTTCACATTGGTCACCTTGTTGGTGACGTTGCGCGCCTTGTTCTCCTCGAGATCCTTCGAGAAGTACGACACCATCTCCGGCGTCGCGAGCGTATGCAGCTTCGCGATGTCCTCGTTCGACCACGCGGTCTGGATGTCGCCGAGCAGCCGTTCGAACGTCTCATAGTCGCCCGGCGCGATCTCGACCGGCGCATTCGATCCGCCGCCGAGGCCGAAGCCGAAGCCCGAGCGGGCGTTCGCCTGCGGACCGGGGCCGACGTCGGGGCCACCCGCATAGGCGGCCGCCGGCGTGTTGCGGCGCTGCCACCACGACATCGCAAGGCGAACCACGAGCACGATCAGACCGATCTGCAGCAAGAGGCCGAGCATCGACGACAGGCCGCCGAGACCCGAGAACAGCCCGCCGCCGAACAGCATGCCGAACAGGCCGGCGCCAAGGAAGCCCGCGGCCAGGCCGCCGAGCAGGCCGCGGCCCATTCCGCCGCGACCGAACAGGCCGCCGGAATTCGCCGCCGCCGGCGAGCCCATGTTCGGGCTACCAGGCTGGCTGAAGGTGCGGTTCATTGGCGCAACCGAGCCCGGCGCCGTGTTGGTCGAGGGCGGCGCGGAGAATGTCCGCGAGCCGCGCGAGCCGCCGCCGCCAACGCGGGCGTCGGCCGCCGAAACGGTCATCATCACGGGCAGCGCCAGCGCCATCGCGACGGCGATCGCCCGAACAATTCCACGCGTGCGTTGCGAGAAATTCATGTTGGTTTCCTCAAAGGATTCCCCGGCATGGGGAAACGCCCCTAAGATGGGCAGGGCCGGTTAAAAGTGAAGCGGGAAACGGGAACCACGGCTGCGGCCCTCGGTCGCGGAGATGTGACACTATGGTCCTTGTGGATGCGACGCCGCGTCCTACCCCGAGATGCCGTCGAGATTCAACCGGAACAGCACCCGCCCGCCACCTCCCTGGAACAGGTGAATCCGCAACCCGCTTCGCCGCGCGGCTAATTCGCCGTCATGGTTTCCTTCACCGCGGCGACCAGCTGCGTCAGCGTGAAGGGCTTCGGCAGGAACGCGAACTGCTGGTTCTCCGGCAAGCTCTTCTCGAACGCGTCCTCGGCATAGCCTGAGACGAAGATGATCTTCAGCTCCGCGTTGCGGCTGCGCATTTCCTTCAGCAGCGTCGGGCCGTCCATCTCCGGCATCACGACGTCGGAGACGACGAGATCGACGGCGCCGTTCTTCTCTTCGAACGCCTCCAGCGCCTCGACGCCGTTCGCCGCCTCGATCACGCTGTAGCCGCGCGAACGCAGGCCGCGCGCATTGAGCGAGCGCAGGCCGTCCTCGTCCTCCACCAGCAGGATGGTGCCCTGCCCGGTCAGATCCGGCTTCGGCTTGGCGGCCTCCGTGGCGGCGGCGGTTTCCTTGGCCGCACCGTTGCCGACCTGGGCCTCCGGTGCGACCTCCTGCTCCTGGCGATGCCGCGGCAGGTAGATCCGGAACGTGGTGCCGCCGCCCGGCACGGAATCGACATAGACGAAGCCGCCGGTCTGCTTGACGATGCCGTAGACCGTGGAGAGGCCGAGGCCGGTCCCCTTGCCGACTTCCTTGGTCGAGAAGAACGGCTCGAAGATCTTGTCGATGATCTCGGCCGGAATGCCGGTGCCGGTGTCGGCGATCTCGATCTTCACATAGTCCGCCGCCGGCATGCCCTTGTTGGCGAGCTGGGCGGCCTCCTCGGTCGGCACGTTGGCGGTGCGGATGATCAGCTTGCCGCCATCGGGCATCGCGTCGCGCGCGTTGACCGCGAGATTGACCACCACCTGCTCGAACTGCGAGACGTCGACCTTCACCGGCCACAGGTCGCGGCCATGCACGAGGTCGAGCTTGACCTTCTCGCCGATCAGCCGGCGCAGCAGCATGGTGAGGTCGCTCAATGCATCGCCGAGATCGAGCACCTGCGGCCGCAGCGTCTGGCGGCGCGAGAATGCAAGCAGCTGCCGCACCAGCGTCGCGGCGCGGGTGGCGTTCTGCTTGATCTGCATGATGTCCTGGAACGACGGGTCAGTCGGCTTGTGCGCGTTCAGCAGGAAGTCGTTGGCCATCATGATGGCCGACAGCACGTTGTTGAAGTCGTGCGCGATGCCGCCGGCGAGCTGGCCGACCATCTCCATCTTCTGCGACTGGTTGATCTGGTTTTCCAGCGCGCGCCGCTCGGTGGTCTCGAGCATGTAGACGATCGCGGTCTCGGCGTCGCGCTCGTCCTTTTCGACGGTGGTAACGAAGAACTGGGCAAAGCGCTCCTTGGGCCCGTCGAGCATGACCTCGACCGGCGCGATGTCGCCCTGGCCCTCGGCCGCCTGGTTGATCGCGGCGATCAGCAGGCCGCGGTCGCGCGGATTGACCGCGCGGAAGATCGACTTGGCGGCGCCGCCGTCGCCGTTCAGGCCCTGCGCCAGCTTGGCATAGCGCGCATTGGCGCCGACCACATTGCCGCCGCGATCGACGGTCGCGATCGCCATCGGCGTATGGTCGAAGAAGCGCATGAAGCGCACCTCGGCGGCGCGCTCCGGATCGGAATGCTCGTCGCGGGCGCGGCTGATCACCAGAGTGCGCGAGGCGCCCGCCGCGCCGTCGGCGCCGAAGGCAAGCTTGTGATAGAGCCGCACCGGCACGGTCTTGCCGCCCCGCATCCGCAGGTCGATGTCGAACACCTCGGTCTTGACCTCGCCCGGCACCGCCGCAATCGAGGTCAACAGCGCCGCACCGTCGCCCGAGACGATGTCGGTCAGTTTCAGGCCGCCCGAGCCGATCTCGGCCAGATCGTAGTCGAGCCAGTTGGCCAGCGTGGCGTTGACATAGGCGATCTCGCCGGCCGGATTGACCGAGAAGAAGCCGCACGGCGCGTGATCGAGATATTCGATCGCGTGCCGCAGCTCCTGGAACACGTCTTCCTGGCGCTCGCGGTCGCGGGTGACGTCGGCGATCGACCAAACCGCGTATTTCGCATCGCGCTTGCCCTCGCCGAGCGGGCGTACGCGCAGGCGCAGCCAGCGGCCCTGCCCGGCCTCGTGGCCGGCGACGCGGACCTCCTCCTGCTGCCGCTTGCCCTCGCGGGCAGCCTTCAAGAGGCGGAACACGGCCTCGGAGACGTCGGGGTTGCCGATGAAGACGCGCTCGACCGGACGGACGTCCTGCGGCCCGGCCGCGCCGGTCAGCGTGAGATAGGCGGCGTTGGAATAGACCACGTGGCCGCGGGAGTCAGTGACGACGAGCCCTTCCTGGGCCTGGTCGGCGATCCGCGCCATCACCGGATCATCGGTGGCACGGTCGGAGAAGCGGATGATGCCGGCGGCAAGGGCGAACAGGTTGAACAGCCCGACGGTGGCGAGCAGCGCCAGCACGCCGAGGATATAGGGCTGCGCCTCGGTGCGGCCGATGGTCATCAGCCAGACCGCCACCGCGACGATGCCGGCGGCGATCAGGACCACCAGCAGGATGCTGCCATTCCGCCGCGCTGGCCCGTGGGCCAAGAACGGCTCGGTCACGGAAGGATCGTTGCTATCGGCGGTCATCTGGAGAGACATGGCTCGTCTGCATCACGAAGGCGACCGGCCGGCCACCTCGCCCCTGAGTGCCTGAATCGGACCCGAAAACGCAAGTCCATCAGGCGTCAATTTCGCAAGTTACGCGCATTTCAAGCGGGTTTTCCGCCCCTTACTGCCGCAGGCCGGACAGGCCGCGCCTCAGCCGCATCACGTAGCCGATGATTTCGGCAACCGCGTGATAGTGCTCGACCGGGATCTCCCGGTCGAGCTCGACCGTCGCATAGAGCGCCCGGGCCAGCGGCACGTTCTCCACGATCGGAATGTCGTGCTCCTTGGCGATCTCCCGGATCTTGAAGGCAAGATTGTCGACGCCCTTGGCGACGCAGATCGGCGCCGACATGCTGCGGTCGTAGGCCAGCGCCACCGAGTAGTGGGTCGGGTTGGTGATGATCACCGAGGCCTTCGGAACCTGGGCCATCATGCGCTTCTTGGCGCGCTGGACCCGCAATTGCTTGATCCTGCCCTTGACGTGCGGGTCGCCTTCCGACTGCTTGAACTCCTCCTTCATCTCCTGCAGCGACATCTTGTGACGCTCGTACCAGGTCCGGTACTGGAAGAAGTAATCGGCGATCGCGACCGCAGCGAGGATGGCCACCACCGCCGCCAGCAGGTGCACCGTCATGCCGGTGATGGCGGGCAGCAGCTCGGCCGGATCGACCCGCAGGAAGGATTCCATCCGCATCCGGTCGGGCCACAGCACCGCGACCATCACGGCGCCGAGCGCGATCAGCTTGAACAGGCCCTTCAGGAAATTCGCCACCGCCTGCTTGCCGAACAACCGCTTGAAGCCGGCGGCCGGCGAGATCTTGGAGAATTTCGGCTTCAGCTGCTCGCCCGACCACACCAGCTGGTGCTGCACCATGTTGCCCGCGATCGCGGCCAGCGCCAGCATCAGGAACGGCACGCCGATCGCGGCAACCACCGCGTAACCGAGCGACTGGGTCAGCGCCAGCAGGCCGGCGCCGTCGGTGCGGATCATCCATGAATTGGCGATCAGGTTGCGCAGCGGCATCAAGATGCCGCTGCCGATCGAGCCCGAAAAGGTCGACAGCACCAAGGTGCCGCCGGCGATCACGAACCAGGTGTTGACCTCCTGGCTCTTGACGACGTCACCTTTCTCGAGGGCTTCATCGAGACGTTTTTGCGTAGGGTCTTCTGTTTTGTCTTCGGTATCGTCCGCCACTTCTTCTCCTCCTAATTCATCGGAGCGAGCTGGCGCATGACGCCGAGGAAATAGTCGAGATAGGTGTTCATCATCGCGGCGAGCACGACGCCGAAGATCAGGAATCCGACCATGATCGAGAGCGGCACGCCGACGAAATAGACCTGCATCTGCGGCATCAGCCGCGCCAGCACGCCAAGCCCGATGTTGAAGACGAGGCCGAACACCAGGAACGGCGCGGACAGCTGCAGGCCGATCTTGAAGGCAGCGGAGAAGGCCGACGTCGCAAGCGCGGCGACATCGCCGGTCGGCATGATCTCGCCCGGCGAGAAGATGCGGTAGCTCTCGCTCAGCGCCGCAATGACGAGATAGTGGCTGTCGGTCGCAAACAGCAGCGTGAGGCCGAGGATGGTGAGGAAGTTGCCGATGATCTGGCCCTGCTGCCCCTGGGTCGGATCGACAGCGGTGACGAAGCCGAGGCCGAGCTGCTGCGCGATCACGGAACCCGCGACGTTGAGCGCCGACAGCGTCACCCGCGCGGTCGCGCCGAGCACGATGCCGATGATGAGCTCATGCACCATCAGGACGCCGAGCGAGGAGATCGACGTCAGATCGACATGATAGGCGTTGCGATGCAGGGGAAGGATGATCAGCGTCAGCAATAGCGCGATCGACAGCTTGACCCGCGCCGGGATGTTGCTCTCGCCGAAACCGGGCAGCAGCATCACCATCGCGCCCACACGCGCGAAGACCAGCACGAAGATCGCGGCCAGCGCCGGCAGCAGGGAGACATCGATGCGCATGACCGCGGCATTAGTGCATCAACCGCCGATGATTCGCGATGAAATCCGCATCATGTGGCTGGAGAGCGAGTCCGCCATGAACGGCAGCGCCAGCAGCAATGTGACGAAGATCGCGAGGATCTTCGGCACGAAGATCAGGGTCTGTTCCTGGATCTGCGTCAGCGCCTGGAATAGCGACACCACGACGCCGACCACGAGGCCGACCACCATAAGGGGCGACGACACCACCACGATGGTCCAGATCGCATCGCGCGCCACGTCGAGGGTTTCGGGGCCGGTCATTGTTGAGTTCTCGCTGTCAGTTGTTTGCACCGTCGTTCCCGGGGCGATGCAAAGCATCGAACCCGGAACCTCGAGATCCCGACTCGATGCTGCGCATCGCCCCGGGATGGCGTCGCAGGGGACGTCAGATCGGCATCTTCATGATGTCTTCATAGGCCTGGATCACGCGGTCGCGCACCGAGACCAGAGTCGACACCGCAACGTCGGTGTCGGCGACCGCCGTCACCACGTCCATCACGTTCGCCTTGCCCGAGGCCATCGCCATGGTCTGCGCGTCGGACTTCTTGCCCGCCTCCAGGACGCTGCCGACGGAGTCCTTCAGCAGCGCGCTGAAGGATGGGCCGGCGACGGCCTGCCCGGCCTTCTCGGCGCCGCCGCGCTCCATCATCTTGGCGAGGTTGGCGTAGGCGTTGGCGGCGACTGTCGGTGAAGCCATGATTTACGTTCCCTGTTCTTGTTGCGTCAGGACTTGAGGATGTCGAGCGTGCGCTGGATCATCCGCCGCGTCGCGCTGATGATGTTGAGGTTGGCCTCGTAGGAGCGCTGGGCGTCGCGCATGTCGGTCATTTCGACCATCGCATTGACGTTCGGATATTTGACGTTGCCCGAGGCGTCCGCCGCCGGATTGCCCGGCTCGTGCTTGACACGGAACGAAGACTGGTCGGGGCGGATCCGGCCCAGCGCCACGACCTGGGCGTCGAGCGTGCGATCGAGCGTGGATGAGAAGGTCGGCACCTTCCGACGGTAAGGATCGCCGCCCGCGGTCTGCGCCGTCGAATCGGCATTGGCGATATTTTCCGAGATCACCCGCATGCGTCCCGCCTGCGCGCGCAGGCCTGAGGTTGCGATGCTCATCGAGCGGGCGAAATCGCTTGTTCCATCTGCCATGGGATCCTCCTGCCGCCGTCAGGCGGGCTAACCCTTGCTCTAGCCCTTGCCGATCGCAGTCTTCAGCAGATGCAGGCTACGGCTGTAGAGCGAGGTGACGGCCGCATAGTCCATCTGGTTGGCCGACACTTTCAGCATCTGCTCCTCGAGATTGACCGCGTTGCCGGCCGGGCGGGTCTGGAACCCGCTCTTGCCGCGATCGTTGTCGAAGCTGTCGGGCGCCCCGGACGCCGCCATGTGGGTGGCGCTGGTCTGCATCATCGGCAGCGTCCCCACGCCGCCGCCGACCGTGGCGCCGGCCCGGTCGAACTTCGGCTCGACCAGGTCGCGCGGCCGGAAGTTCGGGGTGTCGGAATTGGAAATGTTCTCGGCGAGCACCCGCTGGCGCTCCTGGTGCCACTGCATCTTGGTGCGCAACGCCGACAGGATCGGGAGATCGTTCATGGCCATCGCCGCGGCTCCGTTAACCTCTGGGCTCTTCCGAGGTAGGCAGAATTTGCCCGGTGTATGGTTAACGGGTGGTTAAAATGCCGGACGGATCCGTGGAGAACGCCGCAACTGCAGCCTGCGAGCGCATTTTCGCCACGAATGCTGCGTTAACCAGCACAAACCAAGACAGTGTGGGGCACTGAGAAGTCGTTTTGGGACAAGCGATTCTTGGTTTATTAATAGAACAGTGGGCTGCAAGCCGCTGGGAATTAAGAAATAAGGCGAATCTCGGGCGCGATTCGCTGGGCAAACCGCACCTATCAATCCGCGCTCGTTGATGGCGAAAGCTGAGGAAGGCCAAGATGGCCGGGGACTCCAATATGCAGGTCATTACATTCGTCTTGGCATTCGTTGTCGTGCTGGCGCTGATCGGCGTGACCGCATGGCTCGTCCGCCGCTTCGCCGGAAACCGCCTCGGGGCCAACGCCAACCGCGGGCGCATGCCGCGCCTGGCGGTGATTGACGCTGCCGCCGTCGACGGACGGCGCCGCCTGGTGCTGGTCCGCCGCGACAACATCGAGCATCTCCTGATGATCGGCGGTCCCACCGATATCGTCGTCGAGCCGAATATCGTCCGCGCGATGCCCGCGCGCGATCAAATGTCGACCCGGCCCGCGGTCGCAGCCGATGCCGCGCCGCCGCGCGTGGCGCCGCTTCCGGATGCAGCCTGGAACGAGAGCGAAGCCGCCCGCTCCGACAATTTCGACCTTCCCGAGCCGGAGCTGCCGCCGCGTCAGACGCGGCCCTCCTTCGCCGACGAGTTGCGCCGGCCCCCGCCGCCGATCGCCGAGCGTCGCAGCGATCCGCTCGCGGGCTTCACGCCCGAACGCGGCGAGCCGCGGCCCGATCCGATGCCGCCACGTCTGCCGCCGCGCTCCGAGCCGGTCGTCCCGCGTCCGCCGCGCGCCGCCGAGCCGCCGAAGGCGCCGCCGCCGCTGCGCACAACCGAGCGCGCCGTGACGCCGCCGCCACCGCCTCCCCAGGCACCGCCGCCGGCTGCAACGCAGGGGCCTCCAGCTCCGCCGCCTCCATCGAACGCCGACGCCAATCTCGCCGAGATGGCGCAACGGCTCGAAGCGGCGCTGCGCCGCCCGACCGGCGCCGGCGAGACCGTCGCGCCGCCGGTTGCGCCCGAGGCGCCGCCGGCGCGCCCGCAGCGCAGCGAGCCGCCCGCCCCGCCCGCCGGCGGACAGAAGAGCGGGTTCGAAAATCTCGAGGACGAGATGGCCTCGCTGCTCGGCCGACCGAAGAATCCTTCGTGAGGCCAGGGGCAGTCCCGCGTAGAGTTTTTTTCATCGCTGTCCTGATCGCCGCCGGATCCCTCGCTGATCCGGCGATCGCGCAGGATATCAGCATCAATCTCGGCGGCGGCAATGGCGGCGTGACCGAGCGCGCGATCCAGCTGATTGCGCTGCTCACGGTGCTGTCGATCGCGCCGTCGATCCTGATCATGATGACGTCGTTCACGCGCATCGTGGTCGTGCTCTCGCTGCTGCGCACCGCACTCGGCACCGCCACCGCGCCGCCGAACTCGGTGATGATCGCGCTTGCGATGTTCCTCACCGCCTTCGTGATGGGGCCGGTACTGCAGAAATCCTATGACGACGGCATCAAGCCGCTGGTCGCCAACCAGATCGGCGTCGAGGACGCGTTGCAGCGCGCCTCGGTCCCCTTGCGCGGCTTCATGCAGAAGAACGTCCGCGAGAAGGATTTGAAGCTGTTCATGGACCTCTCCGGCGAGCCGCCGCCGGCGACGCCGGAGGAGATGTCGCTGCGCATCCTGGTGCCGGCCTTCATGATCTCCGAGCTGAAACGCGCCTTCGAGATCGGCTTCCTGCTGTTCCTGCCGTTCTTGATCATCGACCTCGTGGTCGCCTCGGTCCTGATGTCGATGGGCATGATGATGCTGCCGCCGGTGGTGGTCTCGCTGCCGTTCAAGCTGATCTTCTTCGTGCTGGTCGACGGCTGGGCCCTGGTCGCCGGCAGCCTGGTGCAGAGTTACGGGGGGTAGCGCCCTGCGAAACATTCATGGCCGGTCAGCTGGATCGGCCACACCGTTGCACTATCATGCGCGGCACCGCATCCAGGGAGCCGCGCCGTGCAGCAGCCATTCGACCGCGCCGCAGAAGATCTCGGCAACGCCATCCATCTCGAACATGTCAACGTGCAGGTGCCGGACCAGCGCCTCGCCACGCTGTTCTACGTCGCCGGCATCGGGCTAACCCGCGATCCCTATCTGATGGTCTCCGACAGCAACATGTGGGTGAATGTCGGCCGCAGCCAGTTTCATCTGCCGAGCGGCCGCCAGCAGGTGCTGCGCGGCCACACCGGCATCGTGATCGCCGGGCGGCAGGCCCTGCTGCAGCGGCTCGCCGCCGTCGCGCCCAAGCTCGAGGGCACCGCGTTCAGCTATCGCGAGCGCAATGATCACGTCGAGGCCATCTGCCCCTGGGGCAACCGGCTACGCTGCTTTGAACCGGACGCCGAACGGTTCGGTCGCATCGCGCTCGGCATGCCCTATGTCGAGTTCGAGGTGCCGCGCGGCACGGCCGAGGCGATCAGCAGGTTCTATCCTGAGATCATGGGCATCCCTGCCAGCATTCTGAACGGCGACGACGTCGTCGCGCGCGCAAAAGTCGGCAAGGATCAGTATCTGCATTTCCGTGAGAGCGACGCGGCGCAGGGCGAATTCGACGGCCATCACATCCAGATCTACATCACGGACTTCTCGGGCCCCTACCAGCGACTGCGCGAACGCAATCTGGTCTCCCGCGAGGACAACCAGTACCAGTACCGCTTCTGCGACATCGTCGATCCGGCCGACGGCCGGCATCTGTTCACCGTCGAGCACGAGGTGCGCAGCGCTACCCACCCGATGTATCTGCGGCCGCTGGTCAATCGCAACCCGGCGCAGACCAACCGCACCTTCGCCAACGGCTACGACCAGGCGCCTTGGGCGATGGGGCCGGACCAGTACGACGGCTGAGCGCGCGCTCTTCCGCGTCACGTCATGATCCGCAAATTCCAGCCGCGAGACGACATGCTTCCCTCCCAGCGCCATCTGTTCGAGATTCCACACGAGGTCTGCTACCTGAATTCGGCGTCCTACAGCCCGCTGCCGCTGAAGACGCTCGAGGCCGGCCGCGCAGCGGTCGGACGCAAGGGCCAGCCCTGGACCATCGATCCCGGCTTCGCCGGCCGCCAGCATGAGCGCGCCCGTAGCGCGGCGGCCCGCCTGATCAACGCCGCACCTGACGATGTCGCGCTGATCCCCGCGATCAGCTACGGCGTCGCGACGGTAGCAAAGGCGCTGAGCATTCCGCGCGGCTCACGAGTCATCGTGCTTGAGAATGACCATTCCTCGCCGGTCCTCGAATGGCACGCCCGCGCCGAGGCGCAGGGCTTCGTCGTCGACACCGTGCGCCAGCCCGCCGATGGCGACTGGACATCGGCAATGCTTGCAACGATCGAGCGGCCAGGCGCGCCGCCGGTCGGCGTCGCCTCAATCTCCTCGGTGCACTGGTCGGACGGCGGCATGATCGACGTCGACAAGGTGCAGGCCGCGCTGCGGCGGCACGGCGCAATGTTCGTGATCGACGCGACGCAGAGCGCCGGTGTCGTGGCGATGGACGTGACAAGGCTCGACCCCGACGCCGTGATGTTTCCGACCTACAAATGGCTGATCGGCCCCTACGGCCGCGCCTTCCTCTACATTGCAAAACGCCACCAGAACGGCGTGCCGCTGGAGCAGACCTCCAGCGGCCGCCGCAACGTGAATTCCGAGAACCCGGTCTATTTCGGCGATCTCGCCTATGTCGACAACGCCACGCGTTACGACATGGGCGAGCGCGATCATTTCATCACGCTGGAGATGGCCTCGATCGGCATGGAGATGATGGCGGAATGGGGCGCCGCTGCCGTCAGCGCGCGGCTCGCGATGCTCAACGAGCGGATCGCGGGCGGCGTGCGTGACCTCGGGCTCAATGTGCCGGCGCGCAGCGTGCGTGCGCCGCACATCCTGAGCCTCGGCATGGCGAGCGGCATCCCGAAAGAACTGATCGCGCGCCTCGCCGCCGAGAACATCCATGTCGCGCTGCGGCTCGGCCGGATGCGGATCTCGCCGCACGTTTTCAACGACGAGGCCGATGTCGATCGCCTCGTGGCTGTCTTGACCAAAACGTTGCGCGGTTAGCTGGACTTGTGCCGCAGTCCGACGACGCCGAACAGTTCGATCGCTAACGCGACGGCCACTCCGGCCGCGCCGATCACGAACAGCAGCGCATAGTCGCCGCCGCCGCGCGCGAACAGCCAGGACAGGCCGTAGGCGCCCGCCGCCTGGAACAGCGCGAAGGTCGTGGTGGCCTGCGCCCAGGCTGAACGCTGGCTCGCCGCGGAATGCGGGATCAGTTCGTGGATGCGGCCGATCACCAGCGGCACGATGCCGGGCGTGAAGCCGCCGACGATCAGGCTCGACACAATCAGTGCGGCGGGCGAATTCGTCACGGCAGGCAGCGCAACCGCAACGGCCTCGATCAGGAACGCCGCGCGCAGTGCTGCGGCGAAGCCGGCGCGATCGGCGAGGTGTCCCGTGAGCAACGGTCCGACCACGGCGCCGATGCCGTACAGCACCCAGTAATGCGATCCCGCCGCGATCCCCTGCCCGAGCCCACGCGCGACGAAATCGACCAGGAACACCATGTGCGGCACCAGCGCCAGCGCGTTGAGGCCATATTCCAGGCACAGCGCGATCACCAGCGGCGAGCGCACGCCGTGCGACGCGACGGACTGTTCCGCAACGCCTCGCGCGGCGGGAGCTTCGGCGGGCCACGCCTTCCAGCTGATCAGTGTCAGCACCGCCGACAGCACGCCAAGGCCGTACCAGGCCTGCTTGACGCCCTGTTGCAGCAACAGCGGCACCAGCGTGCCGGACGCGGCGACGCCGAGGCCAACGCCGGCGAAGATCACGCCGCCGATCAGGCCGCGCTTGCTCGGCGCGGTATGCGGCAGGATCGCCGTTGCCGCCAGCACCATGATCACGCCGCCACTGACGCCGGCGAGAAAGCGGAAGCCGAAGAACCAGACGAAGGAGATCGGCACCGCGCAGGCAAAGCAGGTGATCGCGGCGAGCACCATCATGCCGCGCAGCGCCCACACCGAGCCGATCCGCGCGCCGAGATCGCGGGCGATCAGCGCGCCGGCGAGATAGCCGGCAAGGTTGGCGGCACCGAGATAGACTGCTTCCGCCGGCGTGAACCACTTTGCGGCGATCAATGCCGGGATCAACGGCGTGTAGGCGAAGCGCGCCAGTCCGAGCCCGACCAGCGAGGCGCACAGCCCCGCGGCCGCGGACAGCCACAGCGGCCCGCCGGCATCGCGGCGCGGCTCGGCGTGATGGCGCCGGTGGTGATCGACATTGGCTGACATGGACATCGCAGTAGGCCCTCCGGCCGTTCATGAAAAATGATTAGTTGCGATCGCAGCAATCGCTCGCAGCGATCACGGCTCACCTCTCCCGATCGGGGAGAGGTGCACATTCGGTTTGGGGAAAGCCTTCAGCGGGAAGATTTGGACGCCGCAGCTGCAGCGAGCTTCTTGCGATAGTCCAGCGCGGGCAACCCGCCCCAACCCCAATTGTCGGTGTCGACTTCCTCGATGACGACGAACGTCGACTCCATGGGCTTGCCGAGCACATCGCGCAGCAGCTCGCTGGCGCCCTTGATCAGTGCCGCTTTCTGCTCCGGCGTGGTGGACGAGGCACCCGGCGCCGTCCCCTCACGCGTGACCTGGATGGTGACGATAGGCATGGCACTCTCCGGACCGTGCTCGTTAATGACCGGCGCTCTGGCCGCCGTCGACATGCAGGATCTCGCCGGTGACGAAGCCCGCGCCTTCCAGGAACAGCACGGCGTCGACGATGTCCTTGGCTTCGCCCATGCGTCCGACCGGATGCTGCTTGGCGAGGAAGTCGTGCGTTGCCGGCGCGTGCATCGGTGTCCTGATCACACCGGGCGAGACCGCGTTCACGCGGATGCCCTTGGCGGCATATTCGATCGCGAGTGACTTGGTGGCGGCGTTCAGGCCGCCCTTGGTCAGCGAGGCCAGCACCGAGGGAACGTTGCTGTTGGCGTGATCGACGAGGCTGGTCGTGATCTGCACGATGTGTCCGGATCCCTGCTTCACCATCTCCCTGGCGGCGCGGCGGGTGATGTAGAAGAAGCCGTTGAGATTGGTCGCCAGCACCTGCGCGTAGTCCTGGTCGGTGTAGTCGGTGAACGGCTTGGCCAGGAAGATGCCGGCATTGTTGACCAGCGTGTCGATGCGGCCGAAGCGCCCGAGCGCCTGCTTGACGATGCGGTCGGCAATTTCGGGATCGCCGATGTCGCCTGCGACGGTCAGAACGTCGCTGTCGGTCGACGGCTTGATGCTGCGGGAATTGGCGACGACGCGCCAGTTGCGGTCGCGATAGCCCTTGACGATGGCCTCGCCGAGGCCCTGCGACGCACCGGTGATGATGGCAACCTTCTGCTCTGCACCCATGATCTCTCTCCATCTGTTGCTGAAGCGACCCAGTGCCGCTTCGATGGAGAGCAAGCTAGATACATCCGCTTTCCGCGCGAATGCCCGCTATTCGGCAGACACTCTTCCGCGGCGCGAACGAATGGCGCCAGCCTTGCTGGCCTCGCGCGACAGCCGCTCGAAATAGCGTTTCAGCCGCGGCGTCGCGAAATCGACGAAGGCGCGCACCTTGGGCACGTCGAAGCGGCCCTGCGGCGCCAAAAGATGCACCGGCAGCGGAGGATGCTCGTCGCCGGCGAGCAGGATCTGCAACCGCCCGTCACGGATTTCCTCGGCGATGTGATACGAGAACAGCCGGGTGACGCCGTGTCCTTCGCTGGCCGAGGCCACCGCCGCGCGCACCGTGTTGACGACCAGCCGCGGCGTGAACTGGACCGCGCGCGCGATCTTCGACTTCGCGGCCGGCGGGAAGCTCCAGGAGTCGAGCCCGAAATGCGTCATGGCGATGATCTGGTGCTTCGCCAGATCAGCCGGCTCGCTGATCAGCGGATGCTGCGCGAGATAGCCGGGCGATGCCGCGACCACGCGGCGCACCTCGCCGAGCTTGATCGCGATGAAACTGGAATCGGCGAGATGGGCGATGCGCAGCGCGACGTCGATCCCCTCGTCGATCAGATTGACGGTGCGATCGAGCATCACGAGCCGTACCGACACCGCCGGATAGTCCGTCATGAAGGCATCGAGCACCGGCCGCAGCACGTCCTCGCCGACCACGACGGGCGCGGTGACGGTCAGCGTGCCGCGCGGCACCGACCGCTCGCCGCCCGCCGAGATATCGGCTTCCTCGAGCTCGCTGAGGATACGACGGCATGCGGCTGCATAGCGCTGGCCGGCATCGCTCAGCTTCAGCGAGCGCGTCGTGCGATGTAACAGCTCGGCGCCGACATGATGCTCAAGGAAAGCGATCGCCCGGCTGACCGCTGCCGGCGAGCGCCGCAACTTCCGCCCGGCACCGGCGAGGCTGCCCTCGTCGACCGCCGCAACGAAGACCTTCATGGCGTCGATGCGGTCCATCGATCCCCCCGCTTCGCGGTCGCCGTTACTCCTTCACGTCATATTGCTTGCTGAGGTGGTCGCCGATCTGCACCAGCATCGCGACGCATTCGGGATAGCCGGGCCTCGCCGCCGTGGCGTCATTGGCGCTGGCGCGAAACTCCCAGCTGTCGCCGTCGCGCAGCACGGAGATATCGATTCCGTCGGGGCAGTCGGCATGGGCCCTCAGCTCGGCCCGCGCCATCGCGATGAGTTCGGCTTCGGTCTTGGTCGGCTTGCTCATGTAACGACGTCCTCCCGGCGCTGTGCAACGGACGCCATGGTTGCCGATTTGACGGCAGGATGTCGAGAGCACGCGTGCGATCACAACCAGTTGCAATTGACAAAAAGCTCGTCCCCGGCGAACATTTGGCAGGGTCGATACCACCCGCCGCTTGCACCCCTCCCCGGGGACGGTGAAGGTATCAAGCCATGTTTCAGGCTTCCTTTGCCCGCACGAACGGGTCAGCAACGCAAGCCCCTGACGCTTTCCGTTCGTCGATGCAAAGGTTGATCCCATGCGCGACTTTCGTGATGCCAAGACCATGGCGCAGACGCTACGCGATGCGCTCGGCGCCAAATCGATCCCCCTCACCCACAGCGACAGCCTGGAGCTGATCGCCAAACTGTTCGGCCAGCGCGACTGGAACACGCTGGCGGCGCGGATACAGGCCGCCGGCGGATCTGCCGATGTGCCGGCTTCCGCTCCGAGATCGCCGCCGGCCGCGGTGCGGCAAGAGATCGCAGTCGCTGCGGCGGTGCTCGACCGCTATGCGGGCTTCTACCAGCTCAGCGAGCAGGCCGTCCTCAGTGTGATGCGCGAGGATCACCACTTGGCTGTACAGCTCACCGGGCAGCGTGCCGTACCGTTCTTTGCGGAGAGCCAGACCGAGTTTTTAGCCAGGGAGGTCGACGCGCAGATCAGCTTCGTCATCGCGGCTGACGGTCAGGCGACGTCACTGATCCTGCATCAAAATGGCGACAAGCCGATGCCTCGCATTAGCGCTGCAATCGCGAAGCAGATTGCGAATCGCACCGCGGAGCGTGTGAAGAACCAGTCGCCGGCTCCCGGAACCGAGGCCGCGCTCCGCCGCCTGATCGAGGGGGTCGCCTCGGGACAGCCCGACTATGCGGACATGGCCCCCGCGCTCGCCGCGGCGACCCGCGAGCAATTGCCACACCTGCAGCCTTTCCTCGCCGACCTCGGCGCGATCGAATCGACCCGCTTTCTCGGCGTCGGCGCGCAGGGCGAGGATGTCTACAGTGTGCGGCACGCCGACGGTGCCTCGCATTGGCGGATCGCGCTCGACGCGAATGGGATCATCTCGACCGCGTGGGTGTCTGCCGGGCCGTGAGCCCTGCGTTGCTACGGCGCCGCGCTGGCGCGGCGCTCGCCCTTGATGACCGGCAGCGCGCTCACCGGCGCGACCTTTGGCTTGTCAGCCACCGATCCGGTGGCGACCGGATCGGGCAACGGCGCGCGGGCGGTGGCGTCGGGGAAGCGGGTCTTCATCTCGCGGATGAAGCCGTCGAGCGTGTCGACGCTGGCGGCCATTCGCGCGATCTGGGCGAATTCGGCGCTGGACGTCGCGACCGGCTTGCTGGCCGAGTCGAAGGCGAGCTTGTCGGCATCGCCGGACATCAGCGGCGCGTATTTCTCGCGGAACCGGGACAGCCCGATGGCGTCCTCGGCAAGCGCGTAGCCGACCACGGCGCGGATGATGTCGGCCTTCTCGCCCGGGTTGAGCGGGGTGAAATCGCGCCAGCGGTCACCATAATAGAGCTCGATCTGCTCGGACGCCTCGCGCCAATGCCGCGACGCCCAATAGATGTCGGAGCGCAGCCGGATTGCCTCGCGGCCGGTGATGTTCGAGATGATGTCGAGCGCGAGATCGTGCCGGCCGACGTCGCTCTGCGCGCGCGCCTCGAGCAGCAGCCGCTGCTGGCGCAGTTCGCCGGAGAGATCCGCGATCCGGGTCGAGCGCAGCGCGGCAATGGCGCGGTCGGGCTTGCGGTTCATCAGATAGACCATCGCGAGGCGCGCCGCGACCTGGGCGCGGGCCGCGCCTTCGAGCCGCTTGTCGACCTGGTATTGCAGGAGGTCGGCGGCCTGGTCGAGCAGATCGACACCGACCAGGCGGTCGGCGAGACGGCGGATCATCTCGTCACCGCGGCGGCCGATCGGCGTCAGTTCGCGATATTCGTAGAAGGTGCCGAGCGCATCGATCGGCGACATCTCGTCGCCCCTGGGGCCGAGGTAGAGCTGCACGAACAAGGCCGAGGCGGCATCCTGCGCCTGGCGCGATTCCGGCGCATTCGGCTGCAGCCGGGTCGCGGCACGCGTCACCGCGAAGGCGTCGGCATAGCGCGCCGTCTCGGCGTAGATCTTCGACAGCACATACAGCGTCTTCAGCTCGATATTGTCGCCGCGCCACAGCATCGACAACAGCTCGAGTTCCTTCAGCACATCGTCGCGGCCGATCTCGCCGCGCTTCTGCTTGAGCAGCGTCTCCAGCAACCTGCCTTCGGCGGCGGCCTGGCGATCGGCCGAATTGGCGGCGAAGCGATAGGCGTCGAGCGCATCCTTCTCCTGGCCGAGGGCCTCAGCGAGCCGGCCGCGCAGCACCGCAACCGCGGGCTTGAGCTCACCGGGAACGCCGACCACGTCGAGATCGCTCTTGCGCCGCGCGGCACCGGCATAGTCCTTGACCTCGAGCGAGGCCTTCATCGAGTCCATGGTGACGATGCGCTGCAAATCGGGCGGCAGCGTCGCCACCGCGAATTCGGCGTTCTTGAACTTCTCGCGCGCCTCGGCCCATTTTCCCTCGCGGGCGAAGGCGAGCCCCTTCCACAATTGCGAATCGTAGCCGTTGCCGATGACGGGATTGGCGAGATCCTTCAGGCCCTGTGCCGGGTGCCCGATCAGGATACTGGCGACCGCGTGCACCATCACCACCGACGCCGTCTCGCTGCCGCGCTTGCTCTCGGACAGGATCAGATTGGCGACACCATGGGCTTCCTGGTACATGCCGCGCGCCATGTAGAAATCGGCGAGATCGAGCCGTGCCTGCGGCAGCTGCTCCGCATTGGCCGTCGAAGCCGCCGCAATCAGGCCGTCGAGCTGCTTGAGGAACGTGTCCGACTGGTTCTTGCGCCACTCGTCCGGGTCGAACAGCGGCTTCACCGCCGCGGTGGCGCGCTCGGCGGCGACGTCGGCCGACGACAGCGTCAGGCCGCCGGGCCGGCCCAGCATCACCTTGTCGGCGCCGACCTCCGCCTTGACGTCGTCGGCGTTGGGATGAACCACGACGCCGTGGATCGATTCCAGCAGCGAAAGCTCGACGAAATCCTGCCGCTTGATGATGCCGCGGGTCGGCGGCGGTGCGGTCACCACCCAGAGCGTATCGCCGGCGTCGGGATCGACCAGTCTGTGCAGCTGGCCTGGATTGGCGAGCGGTACGCTGACATTGGCGAGTGAGGGCTCCGAGATGTTGCGCACCACGGTGAGCGGCAGCGGCGGCTTCTGCACGCGGTCGGCAAAGGTCAGCGTCCAGCTCACTCCGCGCGAGCGGTCATCGCTTTCGAGCGACGGCATCTGCGGCCGGTTGAGGCGGAAGCGCACCGCCTGGCCCTTTTCCAGCGCGATCCGGCTGACATCCGATATCAACGAGCCGGCCTTGGCGCGGACCGGATCGACGTCGATTGCCTCAGCCGCGTCGAACACCATCCACACCGTGTCGGCGCGGCGGAACAGCGCCGCCGGCGTCGCGCCGGGGAATGAGAACGTCACGCGCAAGCCGTCGCTGTCGCGCTGGGCTTCGACCGCAGGTTTGCCGCCGGTACGGGCGTCCGCAGCAGGCGGCGATGGCGCCGCAGCCGCCTTCGGCGCTTCCATCGCCGGCGCGGCGGCGACAGCGGGCACCGGCTTCGGCGCGTCGGTCACCGGCGCCGTGCTCTGTTCCGCCGCAGAGCCGGCGCCACCCTCGTGCGGCGGGGTCGGCACAGCAGCGTTCTCGGCGTTGACCGCAGGTGCGGCCGCGATTTTCGGCAGCTCCGGATCGGACAGTTCCGATCGGGGCTGCTCCGTTTTGACGGGCGCGGCCGCCGGTTGCTCGCTCGTGGCTTGTTCGGGTTTGAGCGGTTCGGAGCGCTGCGGTTCGGACTTGGCAGGTTCGGACCTGGCAGGTTCCGACTTGGCAGGCTCGGACTTCGCCGGTTCGGATTTGGACTGTTCAGGCTTGATCTCGATCTTGGCCTGCTGGGCGATGCTTTCCGATGTCACCGGCGCGATCGCCGCGGCGCCTTTCGGTTTGGCGCGCGGCGTCGGCAACAATGAGCTCAGCGAGGGCTTTGCCGCCTGCTGCTCGTTCTGCTGGAAGGCGACGTCGACGATGTAATTCTTCTCGTCGCGGAACGAATGCACGTCGACATCGCCAATCAGCGATACATCGACTGCCGAGGTATCCGTGTCGGCGCGCGCGCTGATCGACGCGACATTCGGCGGGGCGGCGACTTTGGCATCGGCAAGGTCGAAGGTCAGGACCGAATTGAAGGACAACGTCAACTTCTGCTCGTTCAGCACCGAGGAGACGCTGACCCCGTCGGGCACCTCGAACACGAAGCGGACGAAGGTGGGTTGCACCAGCGCCCGAACGCGCACCGGCGGCTTCTTCTTGGCGGCGTCGGCGGCACGCTGCATGCGCAGCAGGCGCTCGGCGGCGCGGGCGCGCTCGGCAAGCTCGCGGATCACCTCCTGCGGCAGCGATGGCGGCGGGCCGGTCCAGCTGTCGGGCAGGAAGTCGATGAAGATGCGCTCGCCGGCGGTCATGGTGTTGATGGAGACGCGGCGCGCCAGCGACAGACGGATCGCCGAGCCGTCGGGATCGCGGCGCGCGGCGCCGACATAATCGGGCACGGCATCCTGCAGTTTCTCGACGGGGATATCGACCGGACGTTTGAAGCGGATCACGATGATCGAGCCGGCGGTCGTGACCTCGGACTCGACATCCTCCTTCAGCCTCAGCACCAGCCGGGCATAGCCGTTCGCGGCAGAGAATGTCGCCTCGCCGGGTACCGGGTCTTCGGCATGCGCCGCGGTCGAAAATGTAAGGGTTGTGAGCGCGAGGCCGCTGGCAAGCAGGCACAGACGCGCGGTCCGCGCCCAGGCGCGGCCTAGCGACCATGTTCCAGCGGCAGCCGTTCGCGCCATCTCGAAACGTTTTCTCGGGACCCCAGCCATACCAAGCGCGAAGCGCCCTCGCCCACGCCTCCCGATCTTGGATCGGGCGGCGTTAAGGACCTGTTAACGTCAACGGATTGTTTCGGACCGGCCCCGGCCACCGAATGGCGACCAAAAGCGCTCGGTTTGAAGCTGAAGCTTGTTCCGAGCGCCGCCGAGCGCCACAGCTGGCGGCGCGCGCTATCCTTTGGAGTCAGCCGGGAGCCCGCTGCGCGACTGTGACCGGACAGGATTTGTCCTTGCAACGAGCCTTACTCGGCGCTGCCGGGTACCGTGCGCAAATACGCCACGATGGCGTCGAGGTCATCGGGACTGATCCGGGCGTAGTAGTGGTATCCCATCGGTCGACCGAGACGGCTGCCGTCGCGGCTGACGCCGTCGGTGATCGCACGCTTGATCTCGTCGTCGCTCCATGCGCCGATCCCATTGGTCTTGTTCTGCGTGATGTTGCGTGAAACCGAGATTCCCCACGGCCCGGAAAATTTGACGCCACCCGCACCAAGACTGCTCTTGTATTCTCGTCCCCTCGGTCCAATCGGCGTATGGCACGCCATGCAATGCGCGATCGTGACGAGATAGAATCCCTTCTGCACCTTGTCGCTCATCATCGGTTCGGCGAATGGGTTCTCGCCGCCCGGCGGAACGTTCTCGACCTGAGGCACCTTGTAGATCGGATCGGGCACCTTGTTGTGGACCGGCGTGATCGTACGCAAATATGCGACGACCGCATCGAGATCATTTTCCGTCAGGATGTGATAGAAGCTGGTCGGCATGACCATCGCGGTATGCACTCCCTTTGGGGTCTGCCCGGTCCGCAGCAGTTTCTTGATATCGGCATCGCTCCAGCTTCCGATGCCTGTTTCCTTGTCTTGTGTAATGTTGGCGGCATGCACTGTGAACGGCGGCTCGTCCCAGTAACCTCCGCCCGAGAATGCCTTCTCCAAAACATCGCCGTTCGGTCCCTTGGGCGTGTGGCAATTGCCGCAAGCCAGAATGCCGTTGACAAGGTAATCGCCCCGTTTGACCAGTTCGGATTGGGCCCATGCCAGATTGGTGGTGGCGATGACGACAAGCATCATGAACAGGTTACGCATATCGGTTTCCTTGAAATTTCTTGGTGATCAAAAATTCAATTTCTGATCGGGCGCAGCTTCGCGTCCGGCACAAGAGCAATTCAATCAATCAACTCAAGCGGCGGTCCATGCGACCGCAATCACGGAAGGCCAAAAGTAGCGAAATCGCGCTCGCCTTCCTCGCGCCGATGCTAGACTCGCATCAAGCACTTTGGCAATGTCTGCGATGGCTCTGTTGCAACGGTCTTGGCGCCGTTCGGCGCGGATCTGCGCCGAGGCGCCACAAGAGGGGGCCACAAGCCGCCCTGCTCCGCTTATGCCGGCGAAGGATCGTGACCATCAGGCCGGCGATTTGCGGAAGGCTTGTGGCCTGCTTGTCCATTGCACCGGATCGGGGCGACTTGGCGAACTCGGCCGGACGGACATCGAAGCGGTCAAGCCGCCCTGTTGATTGGTAATGATGATTTATCGCAACGCGGAAGCAGCACTGCTGCCTCACTTGATTTCCGATTGTTCGGCAATAATTTCTTTTGAGGATCACCCATGCGAAAGCCACTATCAATTCTTGCTCTTTTAATGAGTGTCTCGATTGCCCAAGCCGGTCCGAAGGAGGACGCAGCGCAGCTCGTTGAACGCTGGAGCAAAGCCTTCGCTGACGCCGACCTTGACGGTATCGTCAGTTTCTATGCCCCGGAAGCGACCATGATCGGGACGTTCGGCAAGGTCGTCATGACGAAGCCGGAGCAAATCCGCAAATACTTCGAAGCGACAATCCTCAATTCGCCCCCCAACACCGTGGCGCTGCAGAGCGCAGAGACTCTCCTGATCGACGAGAGGACGGTGGTGCTTTCCGGGTTCGACACCATCTCCGGCGTCATGAAGGATGGCCAGCCTTATAGCAGCCTCGGCCGCGTCACATTCGTGATCGCGAAGCAAGGCTCGGATTGGAAGATTGTCCATCTGCACCGGTCTCCACTCCCGAAAACCTGACGACAGCCCCCGTCAGTTCGTCTTCGGCGTGAGCATCTTGCCTTCGATCTTGGGAAGATCGTCGATCGAGGCCGATTTGTCGCCGCCGGCACGGCAATTGGCGACCGAGCGGTTCTGCTCCTTTGCTCCCGCGCCGATGGCAAAACCCGAGAAACTGGACACTCCCGCGATATTACGGAGGTTCGAGTGAGGTGCTCCGAACTCAGACCGTCGCGACCTCTCGCTCGCTATGCGCCGCTTGCCGCGTCTGCGTGCTCTCCCGGACCAGCAACCAGCAGAACAGGATGATAACCGGAGAACCAAAAGGCAGCGGCTTCACGACCGACAGTTGATAGAGGACAGGTAGGTAGAAGACCATCGGCGCGAGAAACGTCACGCCAAGCACCATTTTCGACCAGGCCGGAAAGCCGACCCTCAACCATTCGCGGAGCATCCAGGCCAGCGGCAGCGCCATGATGAGCATGTCGTAGAACAGGCAGAACGGCGTAACCAGAAGGCAGGTGAGCACGATGATCGAGCGTTCAGTCGCAGCAGTGATCTTCTGACGCAACATCCAGATCAGCACACACGTCATGCCCAGCGCCACGAGGCCGTGAATGATAAAGGCCGTGTTGACGCCGGCGCCGAGCAGGCGCGCTGTCGCGTACACGCTCTGCAGCAATGAAAACTCGACGTCGCCGTTCTCGAGAGCCTGACGGGCCGAGTGAGAGACGTCGAGGAAGTTGAGCCACGTATCCAAGCCGAACAGCAGCGCGGACAGCACGACGAGCGAAATCGACGACATGCCTGCCCAGATCAGCGTGCGCCAGCGACCTGTGACGATCAAGGCGATCGGCACGGCCAGCGCCAGGTGCGGCTTGATCACCATCAGCCCGAGGATCGCGCCCGCGAGCTTTGGCCTCCGGTCCATGATGTTGAGACCGCACCCAAGGATCGATGCCGTCAGAAAGGCGTTCTGCCCTGCCACGGCATTAAGATAGACCGGCGCATAGGCGAGGATCGCGACCAGGCACCAAGGCGTTCGCAAGATGCGCCAGATCACCGCGGCGAACGACGCCGCCGTCATACCAATGAACACGAACAGCGAGGCGAAATACGGCGCGAGCGCGAGCGGCAGGCACACGAGCAGCATCGTCGGCGGATAGAAGAACGCCTCGTAGCCCTCTCGCAGGTATGGAGCTTCCGCGAGCAGATGCAATTCGGGCACATAAACCTCGGCGGGATGGCCGGCCAGAACCTGAAGCGAGGCCGCCCAGAACGTCAGAAAGTCCGAGCCGAGCAGAAAATTATTCGCGCCATAGCCGCCATCGCGGTAAAATAGCAAAAGCGACCTCGCGAGAGTCAGCACCAGCACAATTGCGACGCCACTCACGTACAATCGGGCGCGCGGCGCGGTGAGCCATGGCATGTCTTTCAGCATTGGCAATTCCTAAAGCACCACCTTGAGACATAGCGACTTCAATTCCAGAATGACAAATCGGTTGCAGCTTAACGCTACCGTTTAAGGCTACCATAACCGGCGTACACTTCTCGGCGTCGATAGGCGTTTGGCTTCGCGGAGACCCCGTCGAGCCCACACCATCGGAGGCGGCGAACATCCGCGTCTGCATCGAGAGGATTACCCCCGGTCCACCGGACATGCGCGGAACTCTCAGCGATTAACCGAACGCCCAATGGAGATCGGCCACTCGCTTGCGCCACCGCCAGTTGCGGTATACAACCGCTTACATTTCAAGCAATTCTTAGTTTCTGGCAGTTTCATGAACGGATTTGGAATGGTGCGCGCCCGTGCGGAGCGCAGCGGATACGACCGTGCATTGGCCATTGCCTGCCTCATCGTGTTGGGCTTTACCCTTTACTGCGTGGTACCGAAAGTCGTTGACGGTACCGGCGCGACCGGGCTCGACTTTTCATGCTTTTGGAGCGCGGGGAAGATGGCGCTCGATGGCCATGCCGCCACCGCCTACGATTGGCCGCAGTTGCGGCAAGCGATCATTCAAATACATCCCAGCTTGAACGATGCTCCGTTCCCCGTTTACGAGGTGCCGATACCGTTTTTCTACCCGCCGTTTTTTTCTTTGCGGCGGCACTGCTGGCACTGCTGCCGTTTCCGAGCGCGTTCTGGGTCTGGAGCACCGCAAAGCTGCTGTGCTGGGCGCTCGTTGTTTCCGCCATCCGGCCACGCTTCGCCGTACTGCTGCTGGCGTTCGCCGTGCCGGCCGTCCTGTACGATTTCATCGTCGGCCAAAGCTCCCTGCTCGCGGCATCGCTGCTCGGCGCCATTCTGCTGACGCTGGACCGGCGCCCGATCGTCAGCGGCTTCCTGATCGCGCTGCTGATCTTCAAGCCGCAATATGGCGTCCTGCTTCCGCTCATTCTGATCGCTACTGGACGCTGGACCGTCTTCATCACGGCCAGTTTGGTGACACCTGTGCTCTTGCTGCTCACCGGGCTTACCTTCGGCTGGGATACTTTTGAGGGGTTCCGTGAGGCAGCCGTCTTCGCGACGACGCAGTTCCATCTCACCGGCACGCTGGCCTGGTACAAACTGCAGAGCGTCTACGGAGTGCTTCGGTTTGCCGGTTTTGGCTATGGATCGGCCATGGCACTGCACGTCGCGGTCGCTGCGGCCGCCGCGACGTGGACGCTGATCATATGGCGCCGCAACGTCAACTTCGCCGTCAAGGCCGCGAGCCTGCTCGTCGCGACATTGCTCGTATCTCCCTACTTCGCGATCTACGATACGGCGCTACTGGCTCTCGCACTCGTCTTTCTCATGAACGCGCCCATGGCCGAACATGGCTCGCTTCTTTCGAATCGCTCCGAACTCCGGATCGGGTTCGGCGTGCTTGTCCTGGCGGGGTTCACCTACCCGGTCGCACTCGTGCCGGTCGGTCCGTTCATGTGCGCGACCCTCATCGCGATGATCTGGATGCGATGCAGGCAACCCGGCGTTAAGTCGGATCTAGCTTACGGCTGAGGAGTCCACCGCCGGTTGGCGGACTTCCCGATAGCCCCCGTCAGTTCGTCTTCGGCGTGAGCATCTTGCCTTCGATCTTGGGAAGATCGTCGGTCGAGGCCGACTTGTCGCCGCCGGCGCGGCGGGCGAGTTCGACCGTGAGCCGTTCGGCGGCTTCCGGCTGCATCAGGCCGAGGATGTCGGACATCTTGCGCGGCTGGATCTGCGAGGCGATCTGGTAGAGCACGTTCATTTCCAGACGATCGAACACTTTTGCGGCGTCCTTCGGCTTCATGTTCTCGTACATGGTGACGATGCCCTTGAAGCGCGCTGCATCGGCTTCCGCCTTTGCCGCGGCATCGGCATTCGCCTTGGCGTCATTGGCCTTGGCCTCCTCGACCTTGGCCTCGATGCGCTTCTCGGCAGCCTTCAACAGGCTTTCGCGGATCTCGACCTCGCGCGCGCGCGTCTCGAGCTCCTGGCGGCGCGACTGCAACCGTTCCAGGATCGCGCGCTCCGACGCCGATACCGGCGCGGGTGCATCCAGATTGACGACAACGCCATCGGGCTTGGACGGCTCCGCGGCCGGTGCGGCCGGCTTCGGCGCCTCGTCCTTCTTCTCGTCCTTCTTGGCGTCCTTGTGCTCGACCGATCCCGTGATGTCGCCGGGATCGGCCTTGATCTTGCTGTCAACCACCGCCTTGCCGGCGCCGGGGAAGTTGAAGTTCTGCTGCGCCCAAGACGGACCGGCCGGGCCGGCCGGCGGCGTATCGTCGGCAAACACGTAACCGCCATCGAGCACGAGGCCCGCGACCTTCAGCACCATCAGGCCGAAGATCGCGACCAGCACCACGGGCATCACTCTGATGTCACGAAGCAACTTCATGCAGCGAGGCCGCCGGCCCTCCTGCGCTCGGTGAAGGCTTCAGCCGCCGCGGCGACCGCGTGCGCGGCCGAGACCCTGGGCGCCGGCGCCACTGGCGCGGCTGCTTGTGCCGGTGCCTGCACGGGCTCGGACGGCCGCGCGGCCAGCGCGATCTTGGACAGGCGGCGCACCACGTGGTCGCCTTCCGCCAGCTGGTCCTTGAGCAGCGCCGACATCTGCGTCGCCGCATCGAGCTGGTTGCCGAGATTCTCGTTGACGTCGCGCACCGCGTGCTTCAACCCGCCGATCGCCCGCTCCGCGATCTCGGTCGCGGTGATCAATTCGGCGATCGTCGCCTTCAGCGAATGCTCGTCGGCCTTCAGTCGCTGCAGGCGCTTGTTGAGCAGCCAGCAATAGCCGATCGTCAGCATCAGCAGCACGGCTACCAGACTCTCGATCGCTAATCCAAGCACATGACTCATGGTGCCTCCATCATCTTGGTCCGCTCGTCCGCCTTCTCGAACATCGCGAAGGTGGTTTGGGGTTTACGCAAATTCTTGGTGACGCGGATCGCGACACGGTCGCCGACCCGGCCCATGCGCCCTTCCGTCAGGGTGACGTTGCCGCAGCGCACCGAGACCAGCGCGTCGGAGCGGATATCCAGCGGCAGCGTGTCGCCGACCTTGAGCTTCATCAGCTCCTTCAGCGGGATATCGGCTTCATAGAGCACCGCGTCGACCGAGATCTCGGCCTGCGCCACTTCGGTGGCGAAATGGCCTTCCCAGATCGGGTCGCGGCCGAATTTCTCGCCCATGAACATCTGCAACAGCACGTTGCGGATCGGTTCGATGGTGGCGTAGGGCAGCAGCAATTCGACATTGCCGCCGCGGTCTTCCATGTCGATGCGCAGGCGCACCAGGATCGCGGCGTTGGCCGGGCGGCTGATCGCGGCAAAGCGCGGGTTGGTCTCGAGCCGGTCGATCGTGAAGGTCACCGGCGACAGCGGCCGGAACGCCTGCTCGGCATCCGACAGCACCACCTCGACCAGGCGCTTGACGAGGTTGGTCTCGATCGTGGTGTAGGGCCGGCCCTCGATGCGCAGCTGGGTCTGGCCGCGGCGGCCGCCGAGCAGCACGTCGATCATCGAATAGATCAGGCTGGAATCGACCGTGGCGAGACCGAAGTTCTCCCACTCCTCCGCCTTGAACACGGAGAGCACCGCCGGCAGCGGGATCGAGTTCATGTAGTCGCCGAAGCGCACCGAGGTGATGCGGTCGAGCGAGACCTCGACGTTGTCGGAGGTGAAATTGCGCAAGCTGGTCGTCATCAACCGCACCAGGCGGTCGAACACGATTTCGAGCATCGGCAGACGCTCGTAGGACACCATCGCGGAATCGATGATGGCGCGAATGCCGGAATGGTCGTCGAGGCTGACGTCGCCGACCGTGAAGCCGAGGAGATTGTCGATCTCCTCCTGCGACAGCACGCGCTCGCCATTGGTGTTCTTGCTACCGAAGTCGCGGCTGCCGTCCTCGACCATGGCGGCCCATTGCAGCGCCATGTTCTCGGTGAGCTCGTTCTTGGCGGCTTCCGCCGCGGCCGCCGCGGGATCCTCGGAATCGAGTGAGGCTTCCCACTGCGCCGCAATGGCGTCCTGGTCCATCTGGTCGTTGCCGGCCATGGCTTTACATCCACCCCGTCACTGGATCACGACTTCCTTGAACAGCACCGCGTTGACCTGGTTGGGTGCCAGCGCGAGGTTGACACGCTTGGTCAGCTCTTCCTTGAGGCGGAACAGGCCGGCCGAGCCGTTGAGGTCGCTGGGGCGCAGCTCGCGCATGTAGGTCTGGAACAGGTCGGTGACGCGCGGCAGCGCCGGCTTGATCGCCTCGACCTGCTTCTCTTCCTTGACCTCGAGCACGAGCTTCAGCTTGAGATATTGCACGCGCTCGCCGGGCGCGCCGACCAGATTGACCAGCATGTCCGGCACGTCGACGAAGCTCGGCGGCTTCGGCGGCGGCGCTTCGGCGTGCTGCTCCTCGCCGTGGCCGCGCATGAAGAAGAACCAGCCGCCGGCGCCCGCGCCGAGCACGACGAGGAAGCCGACGACGGCAATGATCAGCTTGAGCTTGCCCTTCTTCGGAGCGGCCGCGCCCTCGCCGGTCTCCGTCTTTTCCTCGTCCGCCATCGTCCGCTCGCTTCAACCCGAAGGATGCGAACGCGATTTGCCCCAGCTTTGGCCTGAAGACGCGATACAAATGCCGCCGGCGCACACGCGCCCCAATGCCGGCAACACTGGGGTCATAATGGTTAACGGAAGCTTAGGATTTACCTTCCACTAGGAAAAAACTGCCGGGCAAACATGGTCAACAAGACCTTTCTGCCGCCCCGGGCCGCACCCGGTAAAACAACTAAGCCATTCAAATAACACACCATTTTAAGTTGGCACGGCTTTCGCTGAGAGGACGGCGTAACCCGCGGGTTTGGGAGAACCCAATGGTTACCGACGGATCCGGCGTGAAGGTTTGGGAGAACCTGCATTCGGATCGCCTCACAGGGGAGAACCACCGATGCAGAATACGCTTCTGGTCGGCCTATCGAAGCAGATGGTGCTGGAACGGCAGATGGATGTCGTCTCCAACAACATCGCGAACATGAACACCAACGGCTACAAGGCCGACCGGTCGCTGTTCCAGGAATATCTGTCCTCGAACGCGCATGAGGACAATTTCGCGTCCTCCGACCGACGCGTCTCCTTCGTGCAGGACCGCGCGACCTTCCACGACTTCTCGCAGGGCCCGACCGAAGAGACCAAGAACCCGCTCGACGTCGCGATCGACGGCAACGCCTTCCTGGTGGTGCAGACGCCGGGCGGCGAGCGCTACACCCGCGAAGGCAGCCTGCAGATCAACAATCGCGGCCAGCTGGTCACCGCCTCCGGCTACCAGGTGCTCGGCACCGCCGGCCCGATCACCTTCCAGCAGACCGACCACGACGTCTCGATCGCCGCCGACGGCAACATCACCGTGCTCGAGGGCACCTCCCGTCTCGATTCGATCCGCGGCAAGCTGCGCCTCGTCTCGTTCGCGCAGGCCCAGCGCCTGCTGAAGGAAGGCTCCAACCTCTACGCGCCGGGCGAAGGCACGCAGGCGCTGCCGGACACCAAGGCCCAGATCCGCCAGGGCTTCATCGAGAAGTCGAACGTCAATTCCGTCGTCGAGATGAGCCGCATGATCGAGATCACGCGGACCTACACCCAAATCGCCTCGCTGCTGCAGCAGGAGAGCGACCTGCACAAATCGGCGATCGAAAAGCTCGCCGACGTGCCGAACTGATCCGGGGGATTGACCGATGCGCGCACTTTATACAGCTGCGACCGGAATGGCGGCACAGGAACTCAGCGTTCAGGTGATCTCCAACAACATCGCGAACCTGCGCACCACCGGCTACAAGAAGCAGCGCGCCGCGTTCCAGGACCTGATCTACGACCATGTGCGCCGGGTCGGCGCGCAGGCCTCCGACCAGAACACCATCATGCCGATGGGCATCGACCTCGGCGGCGGCGTCAAGACCGTCGGCACGCCGCGCATGATGACCCAGGGCACGCTGTCGCCGACCGGCAACGATCTCGACATCGCAATCCGCGGTGAAGGCTTCTTCAAGATCCTGATGCCGGACGGCACCTTCACCTACACCCGCGACGGCTCGTTCCAGATGGACAATCAGGGCCGCATCGTCAACGCGCAGGGCAATTTGCTGCAGCCGACGATCACGATCCCGCAGAACGCATCCGGCCTCACCATCAATGCGCAGGGCCAGGTCTCGGTGACGCTGCCGGGACAGACCGCATCGACCAACATCGGCCAGATCGGCCTGACCCGCTTCATCAACAAGGCCGGCCTGATGCCGATCGGCGACAACCTGTTCCAGGAAACGCCGGCCTCCGGCCAGCCGCAGGACGGCACCGCCAACACCGACGGCTATGGCGACATGCAGCAGAGCAACCTCGAACAGGCCAATGTCGAGGTGGTCTCGGAAATCTCCGACCTGATCGCCGCGCAGCGCGCCTATGAGATGAACTCGAAGGTGGTTTCCGCCGCCGACCAGATGATGCAGTCGACCTCCAACCTGTTCCGCTGAGGATGATGTCGATGATCGCCCGCCCACTCCTGATCGCAGCCGCGCTCCTCGCCGTCGCCGTGGCGCCGTCGGCCGCGCAAAGCCGCCGCGAGACCATCGCGGTGCCGACGCTGCGCGCCAGCATCACGGTCGCCGACGACATCGTGCGGGTCGGCGACCTCATCGACAATGCCGGCAGCGCCGGCAGCGTCGCGGTCTACCGCGCGCCGGACCTCGGCACGACAGGCACGCTGCCGGTCGCGCAGGTGCTGAACGTGTTGCGCTCGCACCAGGTGATCGGCGTCGATACCCGCGAGCTGAAGGAGATCACCGTCACCCGGCTGGCGCGCACCATCGACAGCAAGGAGATCGAGCAGCAGGTGTCGCGCGCGCTGGAGGGTCGCCACGGGCTCGGCAGGGCCGGCAACATCGCGCTGACCTTCGACCGCGATCCCGGCGACATCCGCCTCGAGGCGACCAATACCGGCGTGATGCAGCCGATCGCCGTGCGCTACGACCCGCGCTCGACGCGTTTCGACCTGACCTTCGAGATCGGCAACGATGCCGGCGCCGCGCCATCGAAGCTGCGCTTCACCGGAACCGCGATCGAAACCATCGAGGCCGCCGTGCTGACGCGCAATGTCGAGCGCGGCGACGTGCTGAAGGCTTCCGACGTGATCGTCGAACGCCGTCCGAAAGCCGAAATCGGCAACGACGCGGCGGTGCGCGACAGCGCCGTCGGCATGCAGGTCCGCCGCCAGCTCCGCCCCGGCCAGGCGCTGCGCGTCGCCGACCTCGCGAAGCCCGATCTCGTCACCCGCGACCAGAACGTCACGCTGATCTATCGCACCGCCGGCCTCTACCTGACGATCCGCGGCAAGGCGATGGATGGCGGTGCCGAGGGCGACACCGTCAGCGTGATGAATCTGCAGTCGAAGCGCGCCGTTTCCGGCGTCGTCACCGGCCGCGGCGAGGTCTCGATCTCAGTCGCGACCCCGCGCCCGGCGCCGACCGCCGACGCCACCGAATCCAATTCCGCTTCCGTCAAGCTGAGTTCAGTCGCACCAAACGCCGAGTAAAGTTCATGTCCCAGTACCGCATCAACCGCCTCGTCCTGACCGGTGCGCTGCTCGCGCTCGGAACGATCGCCAGCGGTTGCTCGTCGATCGACCGTCTCTCCCAGATCGGCGAGCAACCGAAGCTGTCGTCGATCGACAATCCGACCACCCAGCCCGGCTACAAGCCGGTGCAGATGCCGATGCCGAAGCCCGAGGTCGCCTCCTACAGCCCGAACTCGCTGTGGCGCAGCGGCTCCCGCGCCTTCTTCAAGGACCAGCGCGCCGCGCGCGTCGGCGACATCCTGACCATCACGGTGAACTTCACCGACAAGGCCGCGATCGCCAACGAGACCCAGCGCAGCCGCACCAATTCGGAAGACTCGGGCGTCACCAACTTCCTCGGCTCGCAGACCATCACGCAGCCGAACAAGATCCTGCCCGGCCGCATCCTGACCGCCGACTCCACGGCGTCGAGCGACGGCAAGGGCTCGGTGAACCGCCAGGAAGCGTTGCAGACCAACGTCGCCGCAGTCGTCACCCAGGTGCTGCCGAACGGCAATCTCGTGGTCGAAGGCAAGCAGGAGATCCGCGTCAACTTCGAAATCCGCGAGCTGATCGTGGCCGGCATCGTGCGCCCGGAGGACATCCAGAGCGACAACACCATCGATTCCTCGAAGATCGCCCAGGCCCGCATCGCCTATGGCGGCCGCGGCCAGATCACCGACGTGCAACAGCCGCGCTACGGCCAGCAGGTTCTCGACGTGCTGCTGCCCTTCTAACGGCATGATCCCGCAAAGCGGAAACCGGTTTACGGAAACGGATCATGCCCGAGTAGGACTTTTACGAGCTCCCACATCTCGTCGCGAACCTAGGCGCGGCGCGGTGTACCAACACGGCCCTCGCTAGCTCCCCTGGCGAGGGTCGTGGCTTTTTGTGACCGGTGGCGTGCGCCGGCGCGATCGCCGCGCATCAGTCCGATACCGCTTCACGAAAGTCGCGCCATCGCCTTGTCGGTTCGTTAACCCTCGCAGCAGCGCACAGTAGAAGTCCCGGCGCTTGCAACGTAGGGAGACGACAACGCAGGGTTTTCTGTTTGTATGACGGTCATGCAAAGAGACGGACGATATGCGGCGTGGTTCCGGACGCCGCGGGGCGAAGGCACCGGAATAGTCCAGCTCGCAAATGGCAGGATCTCGGGCGGCGACGCCATGTTCATTTATGGCGGCACCTATCAGCTCGATGAGGACCGCTTCACGGCGACGCTGACGACGCACCGCTATGCCGACGGTCCGTTCACCACCGTGTTCGGATGCGACGAGGTCGAGGCGCAGCTGACGGGCTCGTTCAACGGCAACCGGGCGGTGTGCTCGGGCACGGCCAAGCAGGCCCCCGGCGTGCTGTTCGAAGCCACGCTGTTTCTGCAGCAGCAGGAGCCGGAGCCCGCCCCCGGCCCAAGGACCACGACAACGCGCGCGGGTGTGGCGAGGCTGCCGAAGCTCCCCGGCCGGCGCACGACGGTCGTGAGCAGGCGTTTCAGCTAAACCGTCCGCAATCCCGATGGCGTCGCCACCCGGTCCGGCGTACGATCGCGCATGCGCGAAGCGCAGCCCGATCGATGCAGCCGGAAGGAGGAACGAATGTATGCCGCCATCCGTCACGCCAAGGCGAAGACTGGTAGCGCCGAGGAACTCGCGCGCCGGATCAAGGAAGGCGCGATCCCGATCATCAGCGACGTCGAAGGCTTCATGGCCTATTACGTGGTCTATGCCGGCGACGATACGGTCACCGCGATCAGCGTCTTCAACAACCATGCCGGCGCCGAAGAGGCCAATCGCCGCGCGCTGGCCTGGATCGACGACAATCTCGGCCCATTGCTGGTCGGCCAGGCCACCGCAGTCGCAGGTCCCGTGATCGTCCATACGAAGGCCTGACGGCCGCGCCCGGCAAACTTCGCCCGGCAGAAGCTGCCCGCTGTCGTGCGCGCGTGGCGGCGTCGCGATCCCCTTGAAATCACAACTGCAACGGATGGCACGCCATTTGCTCCACGATTGCAGCATTGCAATGGGGACTGCGCGCGCAGATGACGTCGATCTCGGCCCTTGGATCGGTCACCGCCAGCATGACGACTGGCACATTGAAGAAACCGCTGACCGCCGACGCCACCGGCGGCAGCTCGCTCGGCGATACCGTCGAGCAGAAGTTTCTCAAATACGCGCAGATGAGCCCGATGGACCGGATGCGCGCGAACATCCTCAAAAGCATGGGCATGTCGGAAGAAGACCTCAAGAACATGACGCCGGATCAGCGCGCCGCGGTCGAGCAGAAGATCAAGGAGTTGATCGAGCAGGCGTTCCAGAAGAACGCCGGCAAGGCCGGCCAGGCGGTCGACATCTCGGCCTAAAGCATGATCCGGAAAAGTGCGAAGCGGTTTTCCGAAAAGATCATACTCAAACAGGGAGCTAAAGCGCGATGGCGATTCAACCTAATCTCATCGCGCTTTAGCGTGGTTGCACGCCGACCATCGACAATGGCATCGCCGAGCTGATCGCCAGATCGGACACCGCGAGCGCGAGCCTCTAGTGTCCCGAATCCGAAGTTCGCATCATTTGCCGCACCTTCGAGAGCAAACTTCGGATTCGATAAGGACACTAGCAAACTTATGATTCTAGTGTGCTTTATGAATGCGAAGTTCGTGAAAGTGGCTGCCGCGAAATCGCACGAACTTCGCATTCAGCACACTAGGCGGACGCTGCCTCCGGCACCGGCATTCCGCGCATGGTGGCGTACGATCTGCCGAGGATCGCCTCGATCGCCATCGCAGCCAGCCATAGCAGTCCACCGCAGGACAGATCGATGACGTAATGCCCGCCGATCGGAACGGTCGCGATCAGCACAAGCGCATTCCAGATCAACGTAACGGCGAGCAGCCATCTCGTCCCTGTCGTCGCACAAATCGTCATCAGGACGAGGCAGGTGTGAAACGACGGGAATGTCACCACGCCTTGCAGATTTTCGAATGACACGTTCGGAGACAGAGCATTGCGAAAATACTCGAACTTGGCGAGATGATAGATTCCTGCGCCGTCGGGAAGCTGCTCAAGCACCTCTATCGGATGGTGGAAATAGGCAAAAGCTCCCCTGGCGGGCCAGAACACTGAAAACGTTGCAGCGACAACCACGGTCAGGCTGAACACGAATACCAGCTGCCAGAGCTTGTCGAAGCGTCCCATCATGGCCAGGAACGGCAGCAGTGCGGCAAGCTGGAGCAACCAGCTGTCGTAAGCCACGGATAGCAGATGGGACAGCAAGGGATGATCCGCAAACCACCGGATCATGGACGGCAAATCGACCCCGACCGCACGATCGGCGTTGCCGAGAACGTCATCGATCAAGGGGAACTTGTACCGCAAACCGACCAGGCTGATGACCGCGGCCGCCACGATCGACCAGCAAGTCGCAGCGACGGCGCCACCCAAATGAGAGAGTGTCGGCGCGGTGCGCCATCTGCCGTAGACGACATGGACGATGATGAGGAACGCCATCATGCCGGAAAACAGCGCCAGATCCCTGGCGTCGATCGCGATCCGAAATCTCCAAAGCAGGAAGCCGGTGAAACCGCTCGCCGCGAGGGCAACAAGCCATGAGCCGAGCATGCTCCATTTGTAGGGGTGGGTTCCCTGAAGTGTCTCTGCCGCAGCTTTCGCCTCTGGAGAGACCCTTCGCGGGGCAGGGAGATCCGCCGACGACGCGATCCGTGACGGACCAAGCAACTGACTGAGCATTCCGACTGCCATTCCAGCGGGCGGCTCGACACGAGACCCGCTCATTCCACAGCCACAGGTTTAGCAGTCACTCGTTAAGTTGCGTCGGTACACAGCTACAACCGGACAACCTTCATGTCCAATGGTGAACGATTTATTTCGCTATATCTCTGAAAGGGGGAGTTGGGTTCCCAAATGCCCGAAGAGCCGGCTACTGACGGAGATCCGGCCTGTCGCTCAGGACAATGAAGACCTTGCCGCCGAAGTCGTATCGCGCGACCTCGCGCATGCCGAGCCGCAGATGCGCCTTCAGCGAGCGCGGATTGTCTTCCCTGATGAACAGGATTGCCTCGCGGCCGCGGAACGTCGCTTGAAGCTTCGCGTACAACGCCTCCAGCACGCCAAGGCCGCGCGCGTTTCGGGAGACGCACACCGGGCCGTAGACATATGCATCGGGACTGCCTGGCCAGGCCGTCAGCATGGCCTGCACCGGCGGCGCCTCGCCATATCCCTTCTCCGACGTCAGGAGCGCGCCGAGCAGCCTGCCCTCATCATCGGTCGCGATAACGATCGGCTGCCCGTTTGCAATGCGCGTCTCGATCACCTCGCGCGGCCATCGCCCGAGCAACATGCCGCCGTGCTCCCCGCTCTCGGCCGTCAACAGCGCGGAGATGGCGTCCGCATCGGACCATGTGGCGAGCCTGGTCTTGATCATCGCGGATGGATCGCGAGCACCATGCCGGCGCAGCTCACGCCCTCTTCTTTGCGGTCGCGCGGGTACCCGCGGCCTTCGTCACTGGCTTGTTCGCCGGCTTCCTTGACGGCTTCTTTGACTTGGCCTGGTTGAGTTCGATCGCGGCACGAATAAGCGCTTTGAGGGCGCGATCGTTGATCTTGTCGCCCTCGAACAGATCGATCGCACGCCGCACATTGCCCTCGAAGCCGGTGTTGAACAGTCTGTCGGGGTCCGGCAGCTGCGCGCCATACATGAAGGTCAGCTTGACCTTGCCCTTGTGGGCATTGCCGACCGCAATGATGCCGTCGCGCGACCACACCGGGCTGCCCATCCACTTCCACTCCTCGATGATCTCAGGATCGGCGGCGAGGATGCTCTTGCGCAGATCGGCGAGCGTCTTGCCGCGCCAGTCGGTGAGGTCCTCGATCATCCGGTCGATACGTTCCGATGCCGTCATTGCTGTCTCTCGCGCCTCATCCGCCCCAAGCCGTCACGTCATGCAATCACACTTGGGACGCGGACGTCGATCCCCCATGCTGACGCCGCGGCGACAGATAAGGCAACGCGAACAGATAGAGGCCGCTGAGCAGCATGAAGATCAGCGGGAACAGCGCCAGCAGGCCGATCCAGACCGCCTGTTGCTGCAGGATCATGGCGACGATGTTGATGATGACGGCAACCGTGAAGGCGATCGAGAGCCAGCGGTGCGATTGCCGGATCCAGTTGTTCCAGTTCAATGTGACCTCCTGTTGGATGAATGTTGCGGGTTCGCGAACGCGCCTCACCCCGGCCGCGCCATCAGCTGATCGAGATTCTCGAGGAACTGCTTCCATCCGGCATGGGCGCCGCCATAGGCCTGCTTCTGATGCGGCTGGAAGCCGGACTGCTCGACGCGCAGATGGGTGCCGGTCGCCGTCGGCGTCAGCGTGAAGACCACGACGCTCTCGAGATTGTAGGCGGCATCCGCATGCGCAAAATTCCAGGTGTAGGACAGCGTCCTGTGCGGCTCCACAGTGAGCACCTTGCAGTCCAGCACGCCGCCCCACTCGCCGCGCAGGTTGAAGCTGTGCCCGACCTCGGGCTTGAAGTCGTTCTTCATCAGCCACTCCTCCATCAGATGCGGCTGGGTCAGCGCGCGCCAGAGCTTTTCCGGCGGATGCGGAAATTCACGCTCGACGATCGCGGAGCGCGTTTCAGCGGTGGTCTTGTTCATTGGTCCATCCTTTTGAGGAGATCTTCGAGGTGGTCGAACCGGTTCTGCCAGAAGCCCGCCATCTGGCTGGTCCAATCGATCAGTGGCGCCAGCGCGCCGAGTTGCGCGCTGTAATGGGTCTGCCTGCCTTCATGGCGATCGCGCACAAGCCCGGCCTGCTTCAGCACGCCGAGATGCTTCGACACCGCCGGCTGCGAGATCCTGGCACGGGCCGTCAGCGCGCCGACGGTCTGCTCGCCCTCGCGGCACAGGCGCTCGAAGATGGCCCGGCGGGTCGGGTCTGCGAGGGTTCGAAACAGGATGTCGTGAGCGTCAGGCATTTGCGATAAATAACCCATTGGTTATGGATTAACGTATAACCAGCCAGCTATGGATAAGTCAACCGCAAACTTCGGCGGCTCGACAGCGGCCGCGCCACCTGAGGTTTCCGGCGCGATGGCGCAACAAGACCGCCCGCGCCTTTCATAACCCACAGGTTATCCGGTGGCGCCGATCGGCCCGTCGGGCAAATCAGCAAAAACTGTCAATCCCTGGCGCGTGACGACATTTCGCTTTATCAGAATCTGACAGCACAAACACTCAGTGTCGTCCCGGCGCAGGCCGGGACCCATAACCACCGAAGCAAGTTGTTAAGCGCTATTGCAAGGACGAGTCCCGCCTACGATATCCGCCGCGGCGTATGGGTCCCGGCTTTCGCCGGGACGACGCACGCAGAGAGCCGCAACGCGCAACTCGAATACCGTCATGCCGGCGCAAAGGCTTCGCCTTTGCCGCTGGAGATGCGAGCGCAGCGAGCCTCGAAGGATGCACGGCCCGCTAGTGGCCGTCGATCCCTCGAGACGCGCGGAGCCTGTCATCGGGCCGCGCTTCGCGCGGACCCGTTGACGCGCCTCAAGATGACGGTTCTGCTGGTTTCGCAAAGACGACAGCGAACGCGGCGGCTCCGAGCGCGAAACCGCGTCGTTGCGGTGGCACTGCGCATGATCTACAACCTTTGCACGGACGCGATTGCTATTCTCGGATAATTTTACGGAGATTTTTGATGTGCCAGCTTTGCGAAATCACAGCTCCGACCCAGACCTCCCGGCGCCGCTTCCTCGCTGCCGCGGCTTGCACCGCAGCCAGCCTCGCCCTTACACCGCCGGTTTCCGCCAAGGAGACCAAATCGCCACCGAAGCCGCAGAATGTGCTGGCGCCGGACGCGGCGCTGGAGCGGCTGGTGAAGGGCAATCTCCGCTATGTCGAAGGCGTCTCGCGGCGGCATGATTTCAAGCACGAGCGCGAGGCGCTGGCCGGCGGACAGAATCCTTTCGCCGGCATCCTGAGTTGCGCGGACTCCCGGATCGCACCGGAATACGCCTTCGACACCGGCCGCGGCGATCTGTTCGTCTGCCGCGTCGCCGGCAATTTCGCCAGCGACGAGACCATTGCGAGCCTGGAATACGCATCGGCCGTGCTGAACGTGCCGCTGTTCATGGTGCTCGGCCACGACAGCTGCGGAGCGGTCGACGCCGCCATCAAGTCGCTGAAGGACAACACCACCCTGCCCGGCCATCTGCCCTCGCTGGTCAATGCGATCGCACCGGCGGTGAAGGCGACCGAGGGCAAGGGAGGCGACCGCCTCGCCAACGCCATCAGGCAGAATGTCATCGACAACGTCGCGAAGCTGAAATCGGCGACGCCGATCCTCAGCGCCGCGGTCGATCAGGGCAAGCTCAGGGTGGTCGGCGCGGTCTACCGGCTGACCGATGGCAAGGTCGAACTGGTCACCGACGCCAAGACGGCCGGCGACTTGAAAGTCAGGTGAACGTCGCAACTCGGTGTCGTCCCTGCGAAAGCAGGGACCACGAATGCTAATTGTTGCACGGCGCCGGAACGACGAGCACGGTTCACGACGGCCGCCGCGGGGTATGGGTCCCTGCTTTCGCAGGGACGACATCTTTATGTGGAGGCAGGCTCGCACAACGTCACCTCACGTAAAGGTCGCTTCCACCTTGCCGAGGCCGTCGAACTCCATCACGACCACGTCGCCCGCCTTGAGCCACACCGTCTTGACCAGGCTCCCGGTCAGCACGATCTGGCCGGCATGCAGGCCACGGCCCTCAGTGGCGAGATGATTGGCGAGCCAGGCGAGCGCGTTGTGGGGATGCCCGAGCACGTCGGCGCCGGTGCCGCGGCCCTCTTCCTTGCCGTTGACGATCGCGCGTCCCGCGACCGCGCGCAGATCGGGCACGGTGATGCGCGGCACCGCCTCCCCGAGCACGCAGCCGGCGGCGAAGAAGTCGTCGGCAATCAGCGTCGGCGCGCCCAGCGTCTCCCATTTGACATAGCGGTCGTCGACGATCTCGATCGCGGGGAAGTAATCATCGATCGCTTCCGCGACCCATTCGGCGGTGAACGGCGCCTCGCTGGGAGCGAGATTGCGGGCGAGCCGCACCGCGATCTCGCACTCGACGCCGACATGGACGAACTCGGCCGCCGGCAGCCGCACGCCGCTGTCATGCACGACCTTCTCGAATACGCCACCGCCGCAGGGGTGCGGGATGTTGATATACTCCTGCATCACCGCGCTGGTGCAGCCGATCTTGTAGCCGACGAGGCTGCCCACGTGTGGCTGCATCAGATCGTGCAGCGCGTACTGCACCTGATAGCCTTCGGCCTCGTCGCGCGGCGCGACGTCCTTCGGAAGCGCCTTGAGCGGCGCGCGGCTGCGACGCGCGCTGGCGATCGCCTTTGCGGCCGCGAGGACCCGATCCATCTGCGCAGCCTCCCTGGTGTTCTCGGCGGCGCGATGGCGCCTCCGTCTGCTCGCTGCAATTCAGCACTCGCCGACGCGTCTGGCAAGCACGCTGCACGGGAGCTGCCGTCAGCCCTTGACGAGGCCGAGCCGGATCAGGCTCTCCGCGGTCGCGACGATCATCTCCTCATTGCCGCGCGGGCGCCAGCCGAGCAGGTGCTGCGCCTTGGCACTGGTCGAGCGGCGCACCTTGCCGAGCAGCGGCAGCGCGGCACGGGCCATCGGGTTGCGCCGTGCGGCGAGCCGCATCATCCAGTCCGGCGCCTGGAACCGCGGCACGCGCCGCGCCTTGCTGCCGAGTTTTGCGCGCAGCACCCGGGCGACCGCGAGGATCGACATGGTCTCGCCGGCGACCGCCAGGAAGCGCTCACCGCTCGCCTCGGGCGACGTCATGGCGCGCAGATGCAGGTCGGCGACATCGCGGACGTCGACGAGGCCGAAATGGATCCGCGGCACCGCCGGCATCGCGCCGTCGAGCAGCGCCTTGATGATGCCGATCGACTCGGAGAAATCGGCACCGAGCGCCGGGCCGAACACCGCGGTGGGATTGACCACGGCAAGCTCGAGGCCATTGCCTTCGCGCGCGACGAAATCCCAGGCGGCGCGCTCGGCCAGCGTCTTGGATTTCGTATAGGCCTGCACGCCCTCGCCATCGAGATTGGACCACACCGTCTCGTTGAACGGCGCCGCCTGCGGCGGATGGCCGTAACCGATTGCCGCGAACGACGACGTCACGACCACGCGCCTGACGCCGGCGTCACGCGCCGCGCGCAACACCCGCAGCGTGCCTTCCCTCGCCGGGACGATCAGCTCGTTCTCGTCCTCGGGCACATAGGCGCCGAGCGGCGATGCGACATGCAGCACGTAGTCGCACCCGGCGGCCGCCTCGCGCCAACCGTCGTCGCGCAGCAGGTCGGCGATGACGAAGCCGACCTGGTCGGGCGCCGACGCACCGCCCTCGCGCAACATCGCGATCACGTCGTTGCTGCGACCCGGATTGCGCACCGTCGTTCGCACCGCATGCCCGTCGGCGAGCAGCTGCAGGATGGTATGCACGCCGATGAATCCCGATCCGCCCGTGACCAAAACCTTGCTCATGCGCTGCCCTCTTCATGGTTCGGCGGATGGGCCCAACATTGCACTGCCCGCCATGCACAGGCCGCATCTGGTCACTATCTGACCTTGGACAAGTAGGATGAAATTCGAGACCGGTATGGAAAACAATACCAGCGATATGTGTGACGGCGGTGAATGCGAGAGCTGCCCCACCGACCCCAATGTGCTGATCGAATTCAAGCACGCGATCCACGCGCTTGGGGGAAAATGGAAGCTCGAGATCCTGTTCACGCTGATGAATGGCGGCGTGCGGTTCGGCGCGCTGCGCCGCGCGCTCGCGCCGATCACCCAGCACATGCTGACCGCGCAGCTGCGCGAGCTCGAGCGCGACGGCCTGGTGGCGCGCAAGGTGCTCGCCGAGAAGCCGCTGCAGGTCGAATACGAGCTGACGGATTCAGCCTGGAGCCTGACGCCGGCTTTCCGCGAATTGCTGGCATGGTCGAAGACATTCGGCCCGCGCCGTCACGCGGCAGCAAGCGAGATGCCAATCGGAGCCGGACTCGCCTGAATGACGTCCCGCCATAAACCGTTTCGGCATAGGAATTACATTCCCTCTCCCGCAAGCGGGAGAGGTGCAACGAATGCGTGGCAAGGCCTGAGCACGCATCATCGACTTCACTCCATGCCAAGTGCGCGCCGGATCGCGATCTCGACCGACGAATACGCACCGTCCGCGCGTTCCAGCCGGTACGGTTCGCCGGCAGCGAGCGACGGCTGGGCCATGAAGCGCGGCGTCGTGCCCCGATGCTTCTGCGCGGCATGCACTAGCAACGGATGGCACAGATAGACCGTGCCGGCCCCGCCCGTCGCGAGCGCGACCTCGCAGTCGGCGCCGACATCGTCGAGCACCATCCGTGCGCGCCCGGCCTCGCCCGCCGGCGCGAGGTAGCGGGCCATCGGCGAATGCGAGCCGACCCTGATCCGGGTCGGCGCGTCGTCCTCGCCGACGTCGGAGAACAGGAACAGCAGCAACAGCGCCCGGCCACGCGAGACGACATTGGCCCGCCAGGCGGAGAAGTCGCTGCGCTCGTTCGGGTCGCAATCCTCGCCGGGGAAGCTGACGTCGATATGCCAGCCGGCATCGCCGGGATCGTCCGGATGCGGGAAGCGCACCGGAAAGGTTCCGATATCGTCGCGCGGGCGCCAGCGGCCGGGACCGGCGATCTGGTCGAACGCCCGGTGCAGCAGCGGCGTGTTGATCGCCTGCCGGAACGGCGCACCGCCATAGCCGGGCAGCCGGATCACCGGGCGCGTCCAGGTCGCAGGATCGTGCTCGCTGCATGGCAGGTCGCGCCACATGATGGCGCGTCCCTGGTCGGCGAGTTCCCGGGGAAAGGCCCTGTCGATCCGGACAAAGCCCTGTTGGATGAATTGCTCGATCTGCGCGCCGTCAAGCGCAGGCGCGTCGTTTCGATGGGTCATGATTGCTCTCAAACTGTCGCCAGCCATCGATGCTCCGCGATGCGCGGAACCTGACCGGCTCATTCGGTTTCACTGGAATCCCAGGAGCGAAAGCTCGTGGGGGCCGCTCAGCGCTTCCAGGAGGAAGCGGGATCAGCCCAGGAAAAACACCGAAGCGATGTGGAGAGTGCGTGTCATCATGGCGGCGCGAACGTACAACCGGTACGCTATGCCGACAGATTAAAAACGGGGCGATTAAGTGATTGATATTGCTCCCAAGTGTTCCCGAAGAATGGGACGATTTGGACAAGAAGAACGGATCGAGCAGGCTACTTTCACTTTAGAAGCAGATCGACTTCCATAAGCCGTTGAAATCGCTTGCATCGATCGAGCGCTTGAGCTTGCCCTCCGGCAAGGACGGGGGCTCATCGTCGGCTGCCGAGGAATGTCGAAACCCGTTGCATCTGAACACTAGGGGCCCTGGCTAGAAGTCCGCGGATTTGTCCCGCTTAATGGCCAGGGGCAGTGATCCGATTCACCTGATCCCCATGTGAGACTTGAGCGTATCGATCCGATCTCGGCACGGCGCAAGCGGGAGAAGAACGACTCGCGCCGTACGTATCCCACGTCCGATAAGCAATGACACGCACCCCACTAGTCCAGGGAGGGGGGCGAGCTCCAACCATGTGGCAGCATGAGCGGATAGCGTGTCCGATTCTCCGCCAGCGGTCCCGAGCTTCGGCTCACAAAATAGGAGTGGCTCATGACTCGCCGGATTACATGCATTGTGAAGCTGCCCACGCATCAAGACCGCCATCGGCGCATTCAAGCCGTCGGCGGCTCAGGGTGGCAACACCCGGAAGAGACAGCCATCGCAAATGTCAAACGCGATCCGAAAGCTTATGATGTCATCGAGCAAGGCAAGACGGCCTGGGTGATCGTCAGAAAACACGACGGTCGCGAGTACCTGAAGACCGAGAATGATCGTTTTCTTCCCGACAACCTTCTGAGCCTCGATGACTGCCTGCGACTAGAACGTTAAGGCGATTCAATCCGCGAGCTGTCCTATTCTTGCGGGGTCAGCGGCGCCCGGCTAACTGGCAATTCGACGCCATCGGTACTAGCCCCCGCTGAGGCCCAGAACAAGTACCGGCCGATTACTCGATCGGAACTGTTTTGGCGCGGGACAATTAGGCGATGGTGGATGCGTTTCCCAGCCCCCAAGTTGGCGCATTCACTTTCGGTCCCAGCGCTCCTTCTGAGGAGCGCTGGGACTCAATTTTCCAACCGCTGTTTGGCCCGATCGCAGGACGAGAATTGGCGCCCCATCGCCTATTGGCCGGCTTCCGCGGGGCGGGCTGGCTATCCACGCCGGAGACTGATGATCATTTTCGCGGCGAAGTTGGTCACCGGACTGCCGCTCCAAGAACATAGCGCTCCGAACCCGGTTCACCTGCCTCTTTTGCGCCCGGCTGAGTCGACGCAATCTCGATCTCGCCCTGAAGCCCCGCCCCGTTCGTCGCATGCCATGCTTCAAAGCATAGACACGTTCGCGCGCGGCGGGGCTATTTCATTTCGACGGAATCGGGATTTTCGGCCTGTAGGCTCAACGCTGTGATCGGCGTGCGTAGCTCGTGGGCGACATCGGCGATAAAGCGCCGCTATTGATCTACCATCGCGTAGACTCTGGCGAGCAGTCCGTTGATTGAAGCGAGAAACGGCTGCAACTCTCTCGGCGCTCCCCGAATAGTTAGCGGCCTCATATCGTCAGCTTGTAGGGTATCGAGCTCATCAGCCAGGCGCACCATTGGTTCCAGCGAACGTGCAATCACAACTGCAATTACCAGCATCAGGCATGGCACGAGGGCTGCAATCGGCAACAAGGTGCAATGGCTGTTATCCGGCTTGCAGTATAAATTTGGACGCCAGTTGACACGTAGCACAGCCTTTCCGCGCAGGAGCCGCTCGAGCTGGTCATTATGCAGGATACAGTGATCGATATTACTAATGGTCGTCTACAGTGTGACGGCTCAGCTTCCCGCTGTAACAAGTCATGCTTTGCCGCTTCGGCCACATCAGGTGGCGTTAGTTCGGTTCTTATGCAGTCAGCAATCGTTCGACGCTCAATGGGGTGCGATGCGCCCACCGTTCGCGATCAGCACCCGCTCGTCCACGAGTTTGAAGTTTTCAGTCGCGATCGCGGACCCGGCCGGCAAACGCCACCTGTGAAGCGGTGAGCCAGACCTCCAACTATATTGCTCTCTGTCCGCGATCGCCCCGAACATATAATCATTCATTATGACCGCGCCTCCAGGATCTTGTAGTTGACCGGTATAGCATTCTCTGGGGCGAATCGCGGTCAAACCCATCTCTTGCCAGTCGCGAGCACTCAAAGCGCGACTGCAAGGAATCAGAGCCAAAGCCATGTCTCCTCTTGAAGCAATTAGCCGCTGGCTGGAATCACAAGACTTAGACACCCAGCTCGATTTCGCAGCATACGCCGCACCTTCGATTTTTGAGGGCAGTGACGTTCTCACGCTTGGCGGGCCGGAGCACCTCGACGCGCTTCTGCGCTGGTTGACCGAACCAGAGCTGGATCCAAGGGCCGCCGCAGGTCGTGCGCTGACCTTCCGAATCGTCTTCGAGTACTTCGCCCAGAGCAGAATCAGAGGGGATGGATGGAAACGAACCGAGGAACTAGAGCGCAAGACTCTGGAACAAGCTAAGTGCGACGGAAAGCTTGCGGCTGCGCGCAAGGCGCAAAGGAAGCTTCAACTGTTACCGGCCCGAAAAGAGAACTGGTATCGTGTTGTGAAATCCTGGAACGGACTGGCGGCGACTTATCTGACACGCGAGGCTCTCGCCAATAATACCTCGCCCCGAAGGAGCCTAAGGGGCATTTCAAGTAGCGACTGTCCTCCGACGGTGCCTGCGGTCGCAGACTCTCAAGCGACCTAAGTTCTGATAGCGAATGGGCAGCGTCGAGCGTCATCTTCAACGGCTGAATACTGCGACGTCCTGTGGACCATCGCGTCATTTCGACGCGCTGCGGTATTTAATAGGTATCGCGGCATAGCCGACATCGAGTAAGCTTCATCAATCAAACTCGATGTATGAGAGGCGCCCCAGATAAGATAGATATTCGGGGCGATCGCGGCGAGCGCATTGCTTCCGGCGATCGATTGGGATTGTTCGGGTCGCGCGGCTTAGCCGCCCTGGCGATGTCGCGCTCCACGATGTCGCACTGCTCGCCATAGAGAATGAATGTCTTGTCTCGAAAAAGCGAGCGATCGCCATCTAGCAATTCCAGCATTTGCTCCACGCTGTTGTTGCCGTTACCCCCGTCCATCAGCACGACACCACGCGGAAGGCCGGTCGCACAGGCCCACCGCAACTGCTCCAGCGCGATCTCCGGCTTGGTCCGGAAGCCGACTTCGGCAGGAATGGAAGATCAAACATGCGAAAAGCCGAGGCTGTCCCCAACGCGCCCGCGCTGCCAGTGAAGTTAGCAGCGATAGCTCGGCGCTCGCGTTGGACCATAAAAGCGCTGTCCCTACCACACGCTGCAAACTGCAAACTTCGGCGGTGAGCCTTCGCCCTTGGATTAGCGAGGACTGACCACCTTGCCCCCGAGAGGCTCATTTGAAGGGTGCGAGCAAGGAGTATCGCGGAGAAGGACTGCACCGCACCTACCTGGATTGGTGGCAGCCGAATCCAACCATTGGTCTACGCTGATCCTTCAGGATTTGCAGATTTAGGAGAGACGAGAATGGCTAAACGCGCACGCATTCGCTACGTCAGCAAGACGGACAGACCGAACCCTCACGAAAGAATCACACATGTTGGGGGACCTAACCCCGACGGGACGCCGTGGAAGCGATCCATCCGTCAGGTTATCAAAGATATCGAGAGCGACGAATGGGAGTTCTATGTCGAAGAAAACGGCCGCAGGGTTGATGTGGTGTGGGCTACGCACGATGGGCACAAGTACATCAAGACGACGGCGGACGACATTCAACCCAACAATCTTCTTCTGCTCGCTAACTGTCCGTGATCTTCAGTCAGGGTCGGTGACGTCGTCGTTCCCGTAGACAAAATTCAGCATACTTTGATCGGCGGAATACCGACAGCGGCAAGACGGTCCTGCCTCATTCCCTGATCGTCCAGTTCCTCCGCTCGTCCCAAGTCGAACAGGTGATCCTGATCGATCTCAAGGGCACGGAGTTCGTGCTGTACGAGGACCAGCCAAAGGCGCGAGTCTACACCGACATTGACACGGTCGCGGCTGCGGGCAGCGGTGCTTGGTCGGATGAGAAGGTGCTGGGCAAGGTACGCGACATGGCCCTGCTGGCGATTGAACGCCAGGGTCCAATCGAAGCCTGGATCATCGATGACACCGGAATTCCCAAGCATGGGCGACATTCGGTTGGAGTTGCACGGCAATATTGCGGGCAGCTCGGCAAGGAGTTGTCAGATGGGGGTATCACTGTCGTGCCAACCTCGGCGCGCCCGGCCAATGCCGCTCGCTCGCGTCTCCGCAGATTACAAACCCGCAGTTCTGCCGCTACGGACCCAACGTCACATTCCAGATTCGATCACGACGATGCGACAGCGACTCAAACAAGAGCTCGTCCGAACGCTGTCGAGATGTCCTTGTTGTGCGTTCGCGCATTCCACAGACCACCGTTTATGACGCAGTAAGACTAGATGCCGTAATGGGCCGGCCTTCGCGAGCCTAGCCAAGTTAAGTGGCTGTCCCTCAGAATGATGATGTTGAAACGGAGTGCGCCGGCGAGACACCGCTGGTTCTGTCGAAAGTCTCCGGGTTCCATGCTCCGCTCTGAGCTACATTCTGCGCCCACACTCCGCTCTGCAGTCTGCCACTCGCGGCTCCAAAGTTGCAGGACTGCCGGCGACTGGAGCTCAGCAAGATGGATGGTTGGAAAGGTATCCCTCCGTTAAGGGCCGCCTTGTTTGACGGAGGCGAGCGCTGCAGGTCCTAGGGGTAATCCTAGGAGAAGCGCTATGACGATTTCGCGAGCAGAAGTGATCACATCGGTCGAGCGGCGGCGGCGGTGGTCGCAGGAAGAGAAGGAGCGGCTGGTTGCCGCAACGCTCGAGCCCGGAGCCACTGTTTCCGAGGTGGCTCGGATGGCCGGCCTTCATGTGAGCCAGCTGTTCAGGTGGCGCAAAGAGCTTTGCGAGCACGGTGAAACGAGTATAGCGCCGTTAGTGCCGGTCGAGATTGGGCCGTCTGTGCCGCCGCGGGATGTGGCCGAAGCGCCATTGCCGACGGCGCCGGCGCGTCGACGGAGGAGCCAGGGCATCATCGAGATCGATCTTGGTAGCGGACACCGCATCCGGGTCGATGGCGACGTTGATGGAGACGCGCTGCGTCGAGTTCTCGATGCCCTGGTGCGCCGATGATCCCGGTTCCGACCGGCGTGCGGGTGTGGCTCGCGACAGGCTACACGGATATGCGCAGAGGCTTTCCGTCGTTGGCACTTCAAGTGCAGGAGGTGCTGCGCAAAGACCCGCTCGGCGGTCATCTGTTCGTCTTCCGCGGTCGCCGCAGCCAACACGCGACATTCTGCATACAGTCTTCGAAGCGCGACAATTGCATCCGTGGCATCCCCTTTTTGGACGAACGCTTCAAGTCGCACCGTTCCGACGCGGCAAGGATTTGAAATGCATCTACACAGAGGAGCGGCGTGGGTTTAGCCGCGAGGTTCCCAATTGGATGCTCGACGAAAGCTACTGTGCCGGCATGGCGCTTGGACCGCCGCAGGTCAGTATTGAGGGGCTCAACGAATTTGCTTCTGTTCTGAAGCTTCTCGGCGCGACTCAGGCGTCGGGCGCACGATCCCGTCCTTCAATGAAGAGGGAGAAGGGACGTGCGGAGAAAAAGCCAATATCGCGAACCGATGCAACTGGGTCTGGATCTGGGGCGTCGGATTCCCCAGAACCCGCTGGACAGCAATCCAAAAGGGCTGATCCAGGCACTCGCCGATCTCCTGCTGGAGGCGGCAGGCGTCGAGACCATTCAGATGCCGGGAGGTGATCATGAGCATCAAGATCACGCCTGATCACCTGAGCCGCGCCGCTGTCGTCTATGTTCGCCAGTCGACAATGTCGCAAGTCATGGGGACTCTCGAAAGCCAGCGGCGGCAATATGACCTGGCACAGGCTGCGGAAGCCGCGGGGTTTAGGTCGGTGACGGTAATTGACGACGATTTAGGTCGCTCCGGTTCCGGCAGCACGCAGCGGCCTGGATTTGAACGGCTTGTGGCGATGGTATGTTCGGGCGATGTCGGTGCTGTCTATTGCATCGAGGCGTCGCGGCTGGCGCGCAATGGACGCGACTGGCATCACCTGATCGACCTCTGCGCGCTCGCTGGCGCGTTGGTCATCGATCCCGACGGCGCCTATGATCCGCGGCTTGTCAACGACCGCCTGCTTCTCGGACTGAAGGGGACGATGTCAGAGTATGAGCTGAGTCTGCTTCGCCAACGGGGAATCGCCGCTCGAGACTCCAAGGCCCAGCGCGGCGAGTACCGCTTCATGCTTCCACCCGGATTTTGTTGGAATGAACTTGGCAAGATCGAAATCGATCCCGACGAACATGTGGCGGGAGTAGTCCGTCTCGTCTTCACGAAGTTCCGCGAGCTCGGCAGCGCCCGGCAGGTCTTTCTTTGGCTGCGCGCGGCCGACATCAAAATGCCTGTGGTCCTGAGAAATGTTCAAATCTACAAGCTCAGCTGGAAGGCGCCGGCCTATCACACGGTGATGCAGATCCTGCACAATCCGCTCTATGCTGGCGCCTATGCGTTTGGCCGAATCGCCCAGAAGACACGGATCGTGGACGGTCGCGCCCGCAAGGTCAGCGGGTTCAAAAAGCCGCGGGAGGAATGGAATGTGCTCCTGCGCGACAATCATCCCGGCTATATTGGTTGGCAGGAGTATGAAGACAATCAGAAGCTGCTGCTGGAAAACGCGCACATGAAGAAGAATTGCTCGCGTAAATCGGCGCGAGGGGGACGCGCACTCCTGACCGGCTTGATGCGGTGCGGACGTTGCGGGCGAATGATGCGTGTGTTCTATGGCCAGGCCAAGGGGAATGCCCATCGTTATCAATGCCGCGGCGATGACGCTTGCGTATTTCGCAAAAACCGGACAGTTGTTTCGCTAACTAAGGGACAGCAGTTTCGCTAAATCGCGGACAGTACTGCTGCGGCGGGGCTTTTCGGTTGCCTGATTGAAGTTACTTAAGATTGGTTTCGCTGTTTTCGGCGCTGGTCAAGGGGGGCGCGGCTTTTTTCCTCCGCATGCTGTCGCCTTCGAGGGCGATGCGGTGCGCATTGTGGATGATCCGGTCGAGGATGGCGTCGGCGATGGTAAGTTCTCCGATCATGTCATGCCATTGCGCAACGGGCAGCTGGGCCGTGATCAGGGTGGATTTGCGCCTGTAGCGCTCTTCGAAGATTTCCAGGAGATCGAGGCGCTGCTGGTTATTGAGGGTGTGGGTGCCCCAATCGTCCACGATGAGCAACTGGACGCGCGCGAGCTTGTCGATCAGACGTGGGAAGCGACCGTCGAGGCGGGCCATGGCGAGGTCTTCGAACAGGCGTGGCATCCGCAAGTAGAGGACGGAATGATCGAGCCTGGCGGCCTGACGTCCGAAGGCACAGGCCAGCCAGGTTTTGCCGGTACCGGTCTGGCCGGTGACGATGAGGTTCTCATGGGCTTTGAGCCAAGCGCCTTGCGCCAGCTGCAGGGTGTTACGCCGATCAAGCCCGCGGCGGGACGCGAAGTCGATATCTTCGATACAGGCGTCGACGAAGCGCAGCTTTGCTGCGGCCAGGCGATTGGTCAGGCGTTTGTCAGCACGCATGGCGGCTTCGCGATCGAGCATCAGGCCAAGCCACTCCTCCCGGCTGAGATCTGCGGCATTGTCCTGTTCGGCCAATTGCCGGTAGGCGGCCGCCATTCCGGCCAGGCCGAGTGCCTGCATCTGGTCGAGGGTCGGGTGGGTCAGCATCACGATGGTCCTTTCCTTCATTGATAGTAGGCCCCGCCACGGATGTTGGCGTGGGTGGGCGTGGCTTTGACGGGTTCGGTGGCAGGGCTCGCGCGGTCGAGCCCGGACTTGAGGATGGCGCTCACGGAGGAGTAGCTGATCGCGTTGATGGCGAGCGCCCTCTCGCAGGCTGCTTCCAGCCGATCGCGCTCATAACGCCGCGCCAGGGCGATGATGCCCATGGCGGAACGATAACCTTGCTCGGGATGGGGGCGCTCACGCATCAACCGCTCGACCAGCGTGGCGGCGTTGACGCCAATCCGGACCGCCATCTTGATCAGGCTCGCCGGCGTCATATTGGCGTAACGCTGATGGGCCTTGGGCATGTGCTCGTTCACGGTGACATGACCACCGCGCTGGGAGCGGCGCACATGGCTGGCGACACGCTGGTGATCCTGGAAGATCTCGACAGCCCGATAGGTGAGCCGGACGTCGACCTGGCGGCCGATCAGTCGGTGTGGCACCGAGTAAAAAGTCTTGTCGACCTCGACGTGATAATCGGGATGCACCTTCGCCGTTTTCCATTCGGCGTATTCGAACGGCTCGCTCGGCAGCGGCGCCAAGGCGGTGCACTCGATCTCCTCGAACAGCTGGCGGCGGGATTTCCCGACATGGCGCATCGGCCGGCTGTTCAGCTCCTCGAGCAAATCAGCAATCGCGCTATTGAGATCGGTCAAGTTGAAGAACCGCCGGTGGCGCAGCCGTGCCAGAATCCAGCGCTCGACAATCAGCACCGCGCCTACTTGCGGCTGCGGGTCGGTAAAATCGTCGTGTCGTAGTGCTCGGCCATGGCGGCAAAGGTTTGGTTGAGTGTCGGCTCGAACCACAGCGCCTTGACGACCCCGGCCTTCAGATTGTCGCAGACGATCGCCTTGGGAACACCGCCGAAGTACGACAGGGCCCGGGTCTGGCCTTCGATCCAATCTGGTAGTCGCTGACCGAAGCTCCCCATAGCGAAGGTCAGCGACGAGGCCCCGAGCACCGCGACAAGAATCTGAGCCTGACGGATCTCACCGGTTTGCGGGTTGATCACCTCCACGGTGTGGCCGGCATAATCGGTCTGCATGACCGCCCCTGCCGCATGGCGATGGCGGAAGGTCGGGTTCGCCCGGCGCTGGTAAGCGGCGAACCTCTCGCAGAACCAAGTATAGCCATAGCCGTCAGGATGCGCCGTTCGGTATTCCTGCCACAGGAGCGTCAACGTCACTCCTTTGCGCTTCAGTTCCTGCGCAACGCGCGGCCACTCGGGCTCCCTTAAGTCCTGGGGCGGCCGTCCGAGCCGCCGGAACAGGGCCCGCTGCAACGTCGCCTCGCTCTCGTAAATCGGCGGCAGCGGCCAGCTTAAGCCGGCTTCGCGAGCCCGCAGCAGGTAGGTGGCAACCGAGGTCTTGCTGATCTGCAGCCGTTCCGAGATAGCCCGGACCGACAGGCCTTGCTCGTATGTCAGCCTCAGGATCGATCGAAGGTCCTTCACAGTTGTCCGTTTCGCTTGCTTCCGTCTCGGCATTGCCCCTCTCAAACTCAGCTTGAGAGAGAACATTGCCCGAACGGCGCTCCCGAAAACCAACCTTCACAACTGTCCGCGATTTAGCGGAATCCCTGTCCCGGAATTACTGAAATCGCTGTCCGCGAATTACCGAAATCCCTGTCCGGAAATTGCCGAAACACGCAATGACGCTCATGTCGGGGCAGGCCTATGTATCGGCATCGGCGGAGTGCGCGTCGATCGTGCGGTCGCGCTGCAAATCCTTGAGGCGATCTCCGATCGGGCTGTTGAAGCAGCGATATTGGCGTCCGATCAGGTTGAGCGTTCAAGACAAGAGATCATCGCCGCCGTCGAACGGGAGCTTGAAGTTGCAAGCTACGACGCGTCTCTTGCCGCACGCCGATACGAACTTGTGGATCCGGCGAAGCGCCACGTTGCCCGTGAACTCGAGGCACGCTGGAATGGCGCATTGGAGCGGGTTGCCGAGCTTGAAGGTCGGATCAAGGAGCAGCGCGCCGCATCAGCGGAAACCCCCAAGATCGACCGCGCCCTGCTTCTGCAGCTTGCGCACGATCTGCCGCGGGTCTGGAATGCACCGTCCACCGACACACGCACCAAGCAGCGGCTAGTTCACATCGTAGTCCGAGAAATTGTTTGCGATCTCGACGAAAACACCAATGAAGCGGTTCTGCTCGTCCACTGGACCGGCGGCCGGCACACAGAGGTTCGTGTTGCTCGCGTTAAGACGGGTCGGTATCGGGGAGATATGGCACCTACGGCCGTTGACGCACTTCGCAAACTTGCTGGTCGTTGGCCTGATCGAGAGCTCGCCGTGTCGCTCAATCGAATGCGCTGCAAGACCGGCGACGGCGAAACCTGGACGACTGTTCGCGTGCGGGAAATGCGCGAACGCTTAGGCTTGCCAGAATACGATCCCGCATCATCGGATGGAAAAATGATCAGCCTCGCGAAGGCCGCAGCACACTTTGGAATTTGCGTCGGATCCGCAAAGAGCCTGGTGCTGAAGGGCATCTTGCCGGCAACACAAGCAATCAAGGGCTCGCAATGGTTGGTTCCTGCCGACGCGTTGAGCTCGGAAGCAGTACGCATAGCGGTGCAGCGCGTGATCGAACGTCGGCCGAAAAACTACATTGATTATCAATACGATAGATTGATCCGCCTGCCCGGAATCTGACAAAGGGACGCACAATGAAACGAGCTGTGGCGATCTTGTGAAAGTGATCTGGCACGATGGCCAGGGAGCATGCCTGTTTACCAAAAGACTCGAGAGAGGAAAGTTCCTCTGGCCGTCGGTTGCCGGTGAATCGGTAACGATCTCTCCGGCGCAGTTGAGCTATCTGTTGTCCGGGATCGATTGGCGCAATCCTCAAGAAACTCAGCGTCCGACGCGGGTCGGATAGGTTTTACGGTTTGAATCTGCTGCTTGATCTGATTCAATGGCTTCATGATATCGAAGCCGGACGATCTTCCATCGGACCTTGCGAGTGCGTTGGCGGCGCTGCAGGCCGAACGTGAGGCCCGGCTACAAGCCGAGGCGGTGGCTGGCAGTGCGCGGGCGGAGCTGTCGGACAACGAGGCGCTGATCGCGCATCTCGAGCTGCGAATCGAGAAGCTCAAACGCGAACTGTACGGGCAGCGCTCCGAGCGCACGGCACGGCTGCTCGAGCAGCTGGAGTTGGAGCTCGAAGACCTCGTCGCCACGGCGAGCGAGGATGAGCTTGCCGCGCAGGCCGCAGCGGCGAAGACGCAGAACGTCCGCCCCTTCACGCGCAAGCGGCCGGTGCGCAAGCCCTGGCCGGACGACATCGAACGCGAGCGCGTCGTCATTGACGCTCCAACGGCCTGTGCCTGCTGCGGTGGATCGCGGCTGGCGAAGATCGGTGAGGATGTGACCAAGACGCTGGAGGAGATCCCGCGCCGCTTCAAGCTGATCGAGACAGTGCGCGAGAAGTTTACCTGCCGCGATTGCGAGAAGATCAGCCAGCCGCCTGCGCCGTTCCATGCCACGTCGCGCGGCTTCATGGCCCACAATTGCTGGCGACGATCCTGTTCGACAAGTTCGGCATGCATATCCCGCTCAACCGCCAGAGTGCCCGCTTTAAGGCCGAGAGGATCGATTTGCCGCTGTCGACGCTGGCCGACCAGGTCGGCCACGGGACCTTTGCTGTCATGCCGCTCTTCCACTTGATCGAACGCCATGTGCTCGCGGCCGAGCGCCTTCATGGCGATGACACCACCATCCGTATCCTGGCGAAGGGCAAGTGCACGACCGGACGGATCTGGACTTATGTACGGGATGACCGGCCCTTCGCCGGGCCTGCGCCGCCGGCGGCGGTCTATTACGCCTCGAGCGACCGACGAGGCGAGCATCCCCAGAAGCATCTGGCCGCCTTCGCTGGCATCCTGCAAGCCGATTGCTACAACGGCTTCGAGCCGCTGTTCGACCCGCAGAAGAAGGCGCTGCCGATTACGCCGGCGTTTTGCTTTGCCCATGCGCGGCGGGGCTTCTTCGAGCTGGCTGACATCGAGAAAAATGCTTGGGAAGGCAGGAAGGCCAAACCGGTCTCTCCGATCGCGCTGGAGGCGGTCAGACGCCTCGATGCGTTGTTCGAGATCGAGCGCGCCATCAATGGCCGCGGCACCGACGAGCGGCGCGCCGTGCGCCAGGAAAAGAGCAAGCCGGTTCTCGAGGACATGCACGCCTGGTTGCTGCGTGAGCGCGAAACCCTCTCACGCTCCTCCGAGGTCCTGAAGCCGATCAACTACATGCTCAGACGCTGGGACGACTTCGCCCGCGTCCTCGATGATGGCAGGATCTGCTTGACCAACAATTGTGCCGAGCGCGCATTGAGAGGTATCGCCTTGGGAAGGCGCAACTGGACCTTCGCAGGTAGCCAGCGTGGCGCCGACCGTGCTGCCATCATGCTGACGATGATCACGACCTGTCGCCTCAACGACGTCGATCCAAAGGCCTGGCTCGCCGACGTCCTCGCCCGTATCGCCGATCTTCCCGTATCGCGTCTGCACGAACTGCTGCCCTGTTGGGGTGGACGGCTCCCAACCGGCATCGCAATGTGTCTGAGTGAGTTCGTTGAAGTTCTCAATCGAGGGAAACTGTCCGTGGAAAAGATTATCCGAATTGGCATGGATACGTCAAAGAGCGTTTTCCAGTTGCATGGCGTGAACGCAGCTGAGAAGCCAATCCTGCGCAAGAAGCTCTCGCGTCGAGAGATGGTAAAGTTTTTTGAGAAGGCGGCGCCTACTACCGTTGCTCTTGAAGCCTGCGGTGGGGCTCACCACTGGGCAAGACTATTAGCTTCCTATGGGCACGAAGTGAAATTGATCCCGCCTCAGCTGGCCAAGCCGTATGTGAAGCGCGGTAAGAATGATGCGGCGGATGCAGAAGCCCTGTGCGAGGCGATGAGCCGACCCACCATGCGGTTCGTTCCAGTGAAAACCGCAGATCAGCAGGCAGCGCTGACGTTAGTTGGAATGCGAGAGAGGCTTATCCGCAATCGGACACAGATGGCCAATGCCATTCGCGGCTTTGCTATGGAATTTGGTATCGTCGCGGCCAGGGGCACGTGCCGAATCGAACCGCTGTTGGAGCGATTAGCGAATGATCAATCGCTACCGGAGCTTGCTCGGGAGCTTTTTGCCATGCATCGTGATGAATATCGAGATCTGCTGTCGCAAATCAGGTCGGTCGAGAAAAAGCTAATGGAACTTCACCGCGCCGATGAATGCAGCAAGCGTCTTGCGAAAATTCCCGGTGTCGGTCCTGTTGGTGCGTCACTCTTGATGATGAAGACACCAGACCCTCGTATGTTTAAGTCTGGCCGCGATTTTGCCGCTTGGATAGGGCTCACACCCAGAGATCATTCGACGGCCGGCAAGGTCAGGCTTGGGGTCATTACACGTGCCGGCGACGAAATGTTGAGGAGCACATTGGTGGTCGGCGCGACCGCTCTTCTTCAGCATGTAAGAGCAGGTCGAAGCAAACATGCCTCCCGATGGCTTACCGACCTGCTGCAACGAAAAAGCCCCAAACTTGTCGCCGTGGCGCTTGCCAATAAGATCGCCCGCGTTGCCTGGAAGCTCATGGTGAGCGGTGAAACGTATCGGCAAATGGAGGAACAGCCAAAGGCTATATAGAGGATTGGCGACCACGGTGAGAACAGAAACTACCGTGTTGCGCTGATGCTGTGAACTTGCATGAGAAGAGCAGATGGTGCGATCGATCGATCCACAACTCGTGACACTCCGTCATTCCCAGTGGCCCTCCGAGGTCGCTGCCTTGTTAGGAACACGCGTTGCGGAACCCATCTTGGCCAGCGGTCATGCGCGACCGCATGCAAAGGCCGGACATATGGTGGCAAGCGATCCGTCAAATCACTGAACAATATCTTGCAAGGAGGGAGCCGTCCACATATGGGAATGGAAGCTCCTGCGCGAAGCCGACGAGCCCGCCGATCACCAGGCCGCCTGACCTCCACGCAACGCCATCATAGAGCTCGCTGTCCCCGCGCGCATGCGTCAATCCGGCGGTCTTCGTCGTATGCGTACTTGGAAAGTAACTGTAGCCATCGAGCAAGACTGCGACGACGAAGCATTCAGGCACATAACTTACGCGGTCGCGACCGCTGACCCAGCGGAAGCTGTGAGGCTGAACCTGAAAGATAGCGACGCCAAGGCCGCAATGCTAAACTGCCCGATCAAAGAGGAGCAGCTGCTAAGGCTCGGCTTACAGCCCGGTGAGCTGATCGCGGTACACGATCACGAGATTGATCCAATCATCTCGCGCTCCCGGCGTCACCGAGCGCGGTTATTTCTCTGTCCGATTTCAATCATCTGCGTGCGACTGATGACGGGCATGTCAGAGAACCGTCCCCTCGTCTTCCCTAGAACCTCCTTGGCTGTCTGGAACGCAAACTGCCTAGGCATCGACGCTTGGATGCGTACGTTAGTAACTCTTACGAAGCAGCCAAGCTCATTCGTAGCGCCAACTCGCACGGGCGGCTGTCCACCCGACGGCCCGTGCGTCTTGTCAGTAGCGCTATGCGTGCATTCGTCCTGGCTGTTGGTCCTCGTCCTCGATGAGATAGCCAGGGCTCGCACGGGCGGCTCCACTCACCACCGTGCGCCCCTTTCGGCGGATCAGTCTCAGCCGTACGAACAGGGAATCATGCCGTGACCCGCGAAGAGGCTCTGACAAGGGCGATTGAGACGTTAAAGAATGGTCGGACGGGAATATCTCGATGAGCGACATGCTCGACGCTATTGTAGAGCTTCACGAGACTGTTCCGCCACCCGAGCCTCCCAAGCTACCAAAACAGAAGGGCCTTTCATAGCATTCCGCTCTCTATTGCCTGGGTGCGCACACCAAGGGCTGAGATACAGCCGCGATGGCGTGCTCGTGTGTGCCGTTGTCGAGGAGCTATTCCATTGAACCTGCACTCGCGACGGCCATTTAAAATGCAAGGTTACCAAAGTACGTGGTCTTGAATGCCGCGCTCGAGAACAGCGCAAGCGTTGCTCGAGTAGCCTCTTCCCAGGGCACGACGCAGCCGTGGCATGTCATTTGCTCAGATCACAACGAAGGCTCAAACGCCCAGACCCCTCTGCGTGCTGGACAGGACTCGCCTTCGCGAACTTACCAAACCAACAGGAGGCAAACATGGGTCTGTACCTTATCGAGTACAAACAAGACCGGAACTTCGTGCTTGGCGTGAAGGATCCGCAAGACGGTGCGGCGGTCGTGCTGCGGAAGAAAGACACGCCGCTCCGTTACGTTCTCTGGGACCTCAATTTCGATACTGGAGCAATTACACTGAACTCGAGCGGGGGCAATCTCGCGGTCGGCACCGATCGCGTCGCGCCGGAGGCTCTCCTCTCGCTCAAAGTGTATAACCCAGCCATCCAAAGTCAGCGGTGGGAATTTCTCAAGAGCCCCGGCTTCATCCTTAGCCTCCCGGACAACAGCCTGTGCATCGATAATAAGACTCGTGGCACGAGTGACGGCAACCCGGTTTGGCTGTTCAAGTTCAACGGCTCGCCCGCGCAGCAATGGAACTTCGTTCCCCTAATGAACCTACGGGCCTTGGAAGTTGCGGAGAATGCGGCCTGACGCCGTTCGGCCGCTCGGCTCCTCAATGGCGAGAGGTAGCGGTACGCGACAATGCGGCGGCGAGCATTCCGGTTGTGAATATTCGCCGCCACAGAACCGGACGTAGCGCAGCCGTGCAACTCAACCGTAAGGTCGGCCGTTCGCTTGGTCACCAATTGTGTCGGTCTGCGCTCACCAACTCATTGACCTCTTCTCCGCCCGGGCTCAGGTCGGAGTCCCTTGACTGACGAGGCATCTGGATAAAGTTGGCTTCTTGTACTGCCATCGGCGGCGCGTTCAATGGTTTGGTGGCACGACATCCCTCTCGATTGGACTAATGTCCCCGACCTCTTTCCAGCTGCGAGGCGCTCCAAACCCTCAAAGCCCGGGGTGTGAGGCTTGCACTGACCAGTTCCCTCCAGGACTTGCGCACGTTGATCCATCGGATTTTACGCGCGGGCAACGTATCAAGCATTTTCTGCGCAATCGGTGCGAGGCGCGCGGCATCGGAATCGGGGGCATTCTTGGCATCTTCAACAACGCTAAGAGCGACCTTTTCGGACCGAGTCCACCCCGCTTCAGTGAACCTGCCCTCCGCGAAATACTCAAAACAGCTCCGGAACGTCAATGCGCGGCCAATGATCGTCTGGTTTGATAGGTTCGTCTCACTCAGCCACTGCCGAAGATAATCACACCATGCTCGGCTGCCAAAGTCGAGAAGAGCATTACCTTCGAACACCAGAAGCGCCGCCATGCCGGCAATCTCAGTTCGCACCTCTTCATCCTCTCGTTCGAACCAACCCCGGATTGCCTGCAATGGTGTTGCCGGCTGGCTCACCATCGGTATCTGTGTTGGGCCGGCGCGATGGAACTGGACCACGTTGTCCAACGGGGGCATGCGCGGCCACGGCTTCCCCTCCGCGTCCCATAAGACCCAGCGCTCGGCGATCTTTCTCGCCTCTTCAGGAGACTGGATTTGCCAAAGCTCCTTGAGCGCCTCGTTAACGTAGTGGGAGACGTCAGCTTTGAGGCCGCAAGTGCGGGCTATCGCTGCGAGGCGCCCGGCATCAATGAGCCGCGCCGCGAAGTTGTTCTCTGCGTTCATTTGCCGAAGCCTTTTCCGCCTTCTCGTCGTCCGTGTCCCCTTCATGTTCATTCGGTTCAATGTGATCGAACCAGGAGCCCGGGGGAAATGCGGCGACACGCGTAGCAAAGAAGGATTTCGGCTCCCAATCCTGTCCCTCGCGCTTCTCGAATGCGATGACCCCATGGCGGATGCAAAAATCGGGGCCAGGGATATTGCAGTTCACCAAGAACAGGACGCGCCACAAATCACCCTTCGTGGTCTGCTCCTCATTGACCTTCGGCAAGTAATCCACGCCAACCGGGTCAACGATCGTACAGCGGCCGTGCCGCAAGAGATCGCCTAACTTGCCTTGCACGGTCGTCACGAAATTGAAATTGGCCCGATCGTGGAGGAAGCGACGATTCACGTCCTTTTCGCTGTCTTTCATTTCATCGGCGATCAAGGAGAGTGCGAATGCACGCCAGCCTAGTTCCATCGGTTTGGCATAAGGCGAATCAATTTTAATTGTCCCGTCGGGCGCGGCCTTCCAGATGATGACGTATTCTTCGTGCGACCTGTTGTTAGCGTGCCTGGTCCAGGAAAAGAAAACATACTCCGTTCCGTTGGCGCCTTTGGCGACGTCCCACATGCGAGGGACGAAATGCGCCACTTTCGAGACGTTCGCGATAATTTGTTCAACGCTCTCGCCATCTTGCGCTCGCCAGGTTGATTTGACTTTGTGCACAAGCGGATTGTCCTGGGCGCGAACAGTGCAGCTCATGATGGCCGGCTCAGCCAGGCTGATCAACAATAGACCGAGACAGGACAAACGCGCGGATCTTCCAACCATTTTCTTCATCATCCCTGGGACTCTCTGGTCTTATGAACACATCGATCCTAAGCGGACCGGCTCGTACGATCCGAGCGTTGGAAGTTAGCGGCAGCGTGACCTAACGCCCGTCGGTATCGGCCGAGCGGACGCCATCCCGCGCCTCAAGTCACGCGCCGCTAACTCCGTTGGCCAGCCACAGCTTCAACTTGCGATGGTAGCCATACCCGAGGGAGGGCGGCCTGGGGTATGCCCAAAGACTGCATACTTTGTGCCAGCCAAAACCCCTGCAATTTGCAGCGTAGTTGTGACGGCTTTGTCTGCTTTCCGACTTGCGTGCCGTTGTCTTGCCAACATGTACTTTGGTACCCAGGACACCCAGCCAGGCTGGAGATCGACCAGCTCTTCACCTTTACGGAACGCGCCGGCATTGTCGGCTTTGAAATCGCTCCACAACTTCCGGATGTGGCCAGCGCTTCAGCTAGAAGCTGTAATTCCGCGATACCAGGTACCCATGCGGCGAATACTTCCAATGCCGATGCAGCCACTCGCGCGCGACTTCCTCCGGCACATTAGGAAATGATGATTGAACCCCGAGCCCACCATTCATCGAATGGTGCTTTTGACCGCACCACTCGGCTCAAACTCTGGTGCCAACGCCGTCGGGTACTTGTCCATAATGGTCATTGACGAGGTTCAAGACCTGTGTGCAAGTGATGATGATCTGAGGACTCGAACTGCCGCCGGATGAAAATTCAGGGCAGGTCAAAATCATTTAACGCGTGCTCCGGCACGATGAGTTCGTCTGGTTCTTGGCACCCCATCTCGCCTACTGCTGTGTCATACCCTCCTTCGATCGACTACTCCTCTGACGACCTCAGATCCGGCCGGGATTACGGCTTGGCCGCGATCGGAGCCCTGTAGTTCTCCCGCTTCACAACACAAGCGCCCAAACTACCACCCTGCGCGGCTTGCCAGCCAGCATCTGTTCTAGCCATGCCCCTTGGCGCGCCGCGCTTGCTCGCCGGCTGCACGACTCTGCTGCTACCGATGATGAGGAGGCGCCGTAGCGTGCGTTCGCCCATCTTGGATGTTCCGTCGAACTTTTGCTTGCCACCCGTCGATCTTTGACGAGGCGTGAAGCCGAGCCAGACGGTGAAGTCACTGCCCCTGGCGATGGTCTCGACCGGCGGTGCCAGAGCGGCGATCGCAGTGGCAGAGATTGGACCGATACCGGGAACGGTCATCAGCCTGCGCAATACCTCGTCCTCGCGAACGCGTCGCGCGATCTCCTTGTCGAGATCTGCGATTTTACCGTTGAGGCCGGCGAGCAGAATATGGCGTAGGCCGCTTCGGGAAGCGAGCTGGCCATCTCTTCTTCGTCGATCAGGTCGGCAAGCATCGCCACATGCGATGGACCTTGGGGGCGAGCCTCGCGAGATCCGGCATGATTGTACTAAGAACCTGCGAGACGTCGTTGTTCAGCACGACCGAGATGCCGCTCTTATGATCGCTCATGAGTCACTCGTCACTCAGCGATGCGCACGTCGCACGCTCGCATCCGGCCCGATCGCAGGTCGAGCTTGACCTCGAACGAGACGCGCGCACCCACCTCGGGCACCGTGCTCAGCGGCAGCGCAGATGCATGGAGGAATACGTCGGCACCGCCATCATCTGGCGCGATGAAGCCAAAGCCGCGATCGCCAATCCATTTCTTAATCGTACCCATTGCCATCGTCGTTCCGTTCCTGAGTTAAGGTGGCCGCGCGTGTCGCAGTTCATCCGTGCTGACATCGCGCGAGCCGGGACGGCATGACACCGCGCCCAAATCTCGAAAAGTCGCCGCACGGCATATGTAGCGTCATCAGCACGCGATTGCTGTCTGCTGCGGCGAGAAACTCTCATACTGTCAATTCGAAGTCGCCTTCACGAGCTTGACGAGCGTCGGCCCCATCATCTTGACGTTGTTGCGGAAGCAGGGGCGCGCCCCTGTCGCAGCAAGTGGCTCACGAGGCATGTCGTCATGCAGCGCGCCTAGATACAGCACCTGAACAAACCACGGTCTGGCTGCGCGCCCCCGCCTCAATCCGATGATTGCTGCCATACGCCTTCTTCGGCGGCGCGGATTTTGCACGACAACCCTTGAGCTGCTGGTGTTTGTCAATCGCCACCAAACGCAGCTCGACCAAGGCGCAACCGCGAACGTACCATGACGCAAAAGCAGATCAACATAACGGCCATCTTGGTCATGGCAGGCTGGACCGCATTCTGTCTCTATGAGGGCTGGTACTAACGTGAACGCCGTTATCATTCGCGATCCTAGAAGAGGATTCCGCTTCGCATGCCCGAGAGAGTGGCTGGCAACACCATGTTTACGCGCGCGAATCATCGTGATCTAATCCCATACACGCCTTCAGGACTGTTATGACTCCTTCTATTCTATCCGCCCCCCCCTGAGTGCCCCGGGGGTGTGAACCTTGCACCAACCAGTTTTCTCGAAGACTTCCCCACTTTGATCGATTCGCTTTTTTGACCGGCCAAGTATCAAGCGTTTTGGCAAATTGGTTCGAGGCGCACCGCTGCGGAATTCGGGTCGCACTCGGCCTCTTGTGGCTATAGCTTGTGGTTTGAAGGGCCCCAAGACTCTGGCGAAAGGTCGTAAACCGGAAATCATCATGCGCGAAGGCTAGTAATGTTCATCGCTTCACCGTCCAAAGCTACCGACGTCGTAGCAGGCCCAAGCCCAAGCCGTCGTATTGGGAGCAATTTTGCTCGCAGCAGCAACTGCTGCCACTCCAGCAATCCTGCAGTCTGATAGCGTCGCCATGTGACCCTCTAGGATTGTTACTTTGCCATCCTCTTTCTGCATGTAGGCAACGATGCCTAACGCACCCGACAATTCTCGCTGGAGAGTAGTGTCGTGGCAGACATAGGAGGCAGAAAAGCCGGGCTTCACTGTCGCGGCCTTGATAGCTAACTCGCCCATCCTCCGGCACTCATCTATATTTTCTGAGGGCTGAGCGGTGATGTTGATCGTTGCTAAAACGCCAAGGTGCGTCGAAGCGACGATAACGATGAGCGGCGGCATGGCGGACCTCACCTCAGTCATTTCGGCACAATTGCGCTGAGCGCATTAGGCCGTCGAAGACGGATGGGGGCGGCCATTGCGCAGGCTTTTCGCCGTGGTCGATGTCTTCGGCCGATCTATTTGACCGCATGTACAGCCGCCATGCTCTGCAGACCACATCAACAACAGAGACGGCCGCCTCCACGATGAGAATGATGTAACTTCGAGAGGTTGGGTTGATGATCATGGTCGTTGCTTCTCATGTGCGGCGTCGGAGATGATCGTAAGCAGCCTAAAGAGCGTGAGCGGATGCTTGCGTATGAGTTCGGTGCTCGCAATCGTAAACTCGTCAGGGCCTCCGCGCTCGCGGATGGCCTCTCGAAGTGCGGCCAGCTTGGCGGGATCGGCAGAGCGAATGGCGGCCTCGAAGGCGGGTATGAATTTGAGCCTGTCCATTTGCTGCAGACCTCTGAGTGGTTGTCAGAGCCAACCGAAAGCGTCTGTTCTGGTAGCTCTCTTCTCGCCATAAGCTCCGCGATCGTGGCAAGCGCGACTCACATTTCGGTTCGCCCCTCAGACCATTCTCGGAGCACCGCAACAGCGTTCTCGAAGGCCTGCTCATAGGTCATGGCATGATCTCCACGAAGGGCGCATTCAGCCGCGCGGGCATGTAGTCCTGCGGGGGGACGCACGGACGGCTTAAAAGGCCGTCCGTGCGAACTTACGCTGGGCTCGGCGTCTCATGGGATGCGCGAAAGAAGAGCAGCCAAGCCCACAGATGTCTCAGCAACCAGCGTGCCAAATCGAACTAGAATGCAATGAAGGAAAGCAAATACCGAGATTGCAAGACTTCTGACGTGGATATCGTTCAAGCCGGCGTGGTTGCGTTGGTCTTCTGCTTTGAGGACCGTCTAGGTAGCGAAATGGTCCTTTGAAGCTCTGCAAGTGTGTCAAGCACGTCGGCCATCGAGATATTCCCCTCGCACCATTTATCGAGCGCCTCTTTGGCTTTCTTCAAGGCTTCGTCACGGGAAATCACGGCCAAGTCTCCGAGTTCAGACGGCTGAAAAGGTGCACGGGCGGCCGGGTCGAAGAACCGCCCGTGCGAGGCTGCACAAAGAAGAGCTTGGCTGTCTCATGGGAGGTCAACGTATGAGCATCCAGGCCCGTGCATGCCTCAGCAATCAACGTGCCAAGGCCTTTGCAGGATGAATGCGGTAGGATGGTGCATTTTCATCCCACGTCGGGCGCTGCTTACAGCCTATCCGTGACGGCATTCGGACATGCTCGTCATCAGTCGGACGCAACTGTATAAGATCGAACAACGAGACAGACAGAGAGCTGTGCTCAGTGACGCCGGGGGCGCGAGATGATTGGATCAACCTCGTCATCGTGTAGAGCGATCAACTCACCGGGCTGTAAGCCGAGCCGTTGCAACTGCCTCTCTTCGAGCGGGCAGTTTAGCATTGCGGCCTTAGCGCCGCTGTCCTTCAGGCTCAGCTTCACAGCGTCTGCAGGGTCCGCGGTCGCGACCGCGTAGGTCACGTGCCTGAATGCTTCGTCGTCGCCGTCTTCCTCGATGGCGACAGTCACCATCCAACCTTCCATCTTGCTGCGCTCCGGGAGGGGCCCATCGGGCATGTGATGTCGGCTCGTGACGATCATGCAATTTCGGAGCCATGAGTTTAATGGGAGGCGCACCGATAATCTTGGCTCGGCCCGCCCAGTTCTGTGCGAACGGCTTTACGGCGGAAATGTTCACAGGCAATCGTGGTTCTTGACGCAAGGCACGTCGAGCCGAAGATCAAGGAAGCCAATGTGGCTACGTGCTGGGGTTAAAGGATCATGTTAGTGTAGCTGTATCCTGAGAAACAAAATGCAGCCGTGCGCTTGACGGGACCATGACATGGGCCTGGTCGCCCTGCAGTAGTTCGGACGTGAAATGGAGCCGCGACATCCGACCGTTTGACGTCGTCGAAAGGATGCCCCTCCGTGAGACAGAGGGGAAATCCGGTGAGGGATCGACAGTACGTGAGGCCCCGCGGCAGCGTATTATTCCGGCATGTGATATTCATGTGTCGGGCCTCAGAACTGATCTCCCCAACGGGAACGCGTTTACCGAGACCGGCGAACGAGCCGCAGTGTCCCGCTATTCTCCACCCTCGCGAAGGAGCTCGAGCGGCAACCCGACCAACGACTTTCCGATCCAATCCCGCGCGATCACATTGGAGGGACCGATGGCGATCACAGCGCGAGCTGTCTCAGAACTGCGCTCGATCTCCGAACGGACGAATTTGAGTGTCGAGCATGGTTCGCTCTGGACTGGCGACGAGCTTGGGTACTGGCCGAAACAGGCCACTCGCCATTTCAAAACTGGCCATTTGGCCGGGCCGGGTGAGCCATGAGTGGGCGACGTTCACTCGGCGATAACCATGCCGACAAAGAGTCGGGCGGCAGCAAGGAACCTTTTCAGCTTGTACCCAACCATCCATTTCCGTTTGAGAACGGGGTATTTGAGATGGCTAGGTCGAACAAAACGGCGGGCAATCGCCTCTACTTTGGCGACAATTTGGATTGGTTACAGCGGATCGAGGCCAACACCGTAGACTTGGTCTATCTGGACCCACCCTTTAATTCCAATGCTACCTACAACGTCCTATTCCGCTCTCCGGTTGCTGAGGACGCATCATCTCAAATCACCGCCTTTGATGATACTTGGACGTGGGAGAACGGCGCGGAGCGCGCGCTCGACCACGTTCGCACGCTTAGCCTGGATACGTTCATGCTTTTAGACGCCCTTCGCCGTACCTTCCTAAAGGAGGGCGACGTTATGGCCTACCTTGCGATGATGGCTCCAAGATTGCTGGAAATGCGTCGGGTCATGAAACCAACAGCGACGCTCTATTTGCACTGCGATCCGAGCAACAGCCATTATCTGAAAATGCTGCTCGATTGCGTGTTTGAAGGACAAGGCTACATCAACGAAATCAGTTGGAAGCGCACAACGGCGAAATCTGACTATGCTCAGGGAGCAACGCATTACCCCCGCGTGCGAGACGTTCTATTAGTTTATCGAAAGGATGCCTCTGCCCAAGCGACTTTCACTCAGCAGTTCGCCGCATACGATGTTGCATATATTGCGAAGAAATATGGTCTGAAAGACCCCGATGGCCGCGCGTATCAACTCGACAATATCACTGGCCCTGGCGGCGCCGCTAAGGGGAATCCGTCCTACGAAGTGATGGGGGTGACACGCTATTGGCGCTACTCGCGCGAGAAAATGAACGATCTTATCTCGAAGGGATTGATAGTTCAGCCTAGACCCGGAGCAGTTCCTAGGTTCAAGCGATACCTGGATACGATGCCGGGCGTTACAGTGAGTGACGATTGGGGCGACATCAGCGCTATAAATTCGCAGGCTAAAGAGCGACTCCACTACCCAACACAAAAGCCGTTACAGCTTCTCGAACGAATCATAGCGACTTCAAGTAAAGAGGGGGATCTAATCCTTGATCCCTTCTGCGGATGCGGCACAGCGATTCATGCAGCCGAAAAGATGGGGCGCAGATGGATCGGAATAGATGTCACGTACCTCGCTATCCAAGTCATACAGGATCGCTTCAAGACGTGGCTTCCGAACGCCGAATATGAGGTTGACGGCATACCTCGCGACGAACTTTCGGGCAGAAAATTAGCTGCTCTCGATCCATATCAATTCCAGCTATGGGCCGTTGGAAGATGTGGCGGCCAGCCACGCGGAAAGGGCGCGGACCGCGGAATTGATGGCGAAATCATATTTGTGCGCGGCGCTAAAGATTATGGCCGCGCTATCGTTTCCGTTAAGGCGGGCAAGAATGTAAATCCGGACATGATCAGGGCGCTCAAGGGTACAGTTGAGCGGGAAGGCGCACAGATGGGCGTCTTCGTTTGTCTCGACCACCCCTCGAAGGATATGCGAACTGAGGCGGCCACTGGCCGTAATATCGAACTGCCGGGCGGCATCCGTCCTCGCATCCAAATCGTGACGCTTGAAGACCTGCTCGCCGGACCAAATTTGGGCATCATCACTAACCTGAACGCGGTGCAAGTCGCAGTTGCTGCGAAAGCAGAAGGACGTAAGAAGCCTAAACGGACTCCCACGGCAGCGGAGGTTAGGGAATCTCCCTCTTTCAAATATCCGATTCCGGGAGGGAAATCGAAGGTCCAAGAAACCCTCCCGATGGACGAGCCTCTTTTGGTGGCTCCGCAACCGCGATCTAAAACCAAGCGTCGCCGAAAATCAGCTTAACCTTTGCCCCCGGAATTACCGTGAACTTCGGTACTGTCCAGAATCTTTCGCACTTTCTATCAAGCGACGGCTGCGGTTTCAGAGAGTTGTTGATCGATGCCACCAGCACCAAGCCAATACTGCGGAACGCGGATGACCTGCATCCGTGCCTGTTGAACACAGTCCACTGTCGAAATCGCACTTATCGACCCTCCTGCGACGACCGCATGAGATGCCCTCGATGAAGGCGCGGGCATGCGCCAAACCGCGGGAAACGACTCCCAATAGTTGTCCGCCAACGGAGATGGCGCCGGCCGCCGGCAGAAGGGCTCGACGATTACTCGGCCGCATCTCGGGTACGAAGATCGAGGACCTCGACATCGCCTCTACCATCCCCCGGCAGCGCAGCGCCCGCATGGTCGGCGACCTTCTTGTTCAAGTTCACGGATCTGCGCACCAAGCGCCCCGCAGCGTCCCGTTCATATCCGAGATCCGCAATGAACTTGGACATGATGGTGTACCCTACCTTGACCTTATCTTTCTTGAAGGCCTGCCAAAAGGCGTGAATGCTCACCGACGGATCAGCCTCGATCGCCGAGCGGATGTAGTCCTCATGACCGTCGAGTTTGCCGGCGGGAGGGACCTCTCCGTGCTCGTTGTAATGGGCGACCCAGGCCGTGAGAGCCTTCGCGCTCACTCCGAGACGCCGCGCGACGAAGAAAACTGACAAGCCGGTCTTGACTTCCGCGACGGCCTTACGCCTGACGTCGGTCGGTACGCGTTTGGCCGCCCTCTCCTCGATCTCGACATCCTCGATCGCCGGCGGCAACGAGGAAACGACCCGCTCGAAGCTCGCCCTGCCGTAGATCGGGAAGACGCTCTTGCTCCATTCGGAGAGCGGCTCGATACCCACCGACTTCAGCCAGCGGCCGACCTCATGTTCGACCTTGAAGGGCGATCGCTCGAGCATCTCCGGTAGAAAGATGAACTTCCGTGCAGCGGCGGCTACGTCCGAGCGCCGATAGACCGTGCCGCGGCCCTCGCGCTTGCTATGGAGAAACCCGGCCCGAGCCACCTTCCAGACGGAGCTTTCCGCGACGTTGAGCATCTCCGCCGCTTGGATTCTGGTCACCCAGGCACCCAGCGCCGCCGGGCGCTTGGCTTGCTCCAGCCGAACGAGCGTCTCGAAAGCTTCGATGTCGGCGGGCGCGACCCACTTCCGCCATTCATTTCCATCATCCCGAAGGAGCTCGACCTTGATGTCTCCGGACAGGATCAGCTCGATGATCGCCGTCCACGGCACCGGCGAAGGTAGCCTGCGAGCCGCATTCCACAAATGATTTCTGATCGACCGGGCAGGATCGGCTGGTGCTGCGCGCTTCTTGATGGCCATGAGGAGCGCGTTGACGGATGACGCGCGAAAGACGGTCTTGCTGTCCAACATGGACTTTACCGGCTCCTCGATCCTCTCGACAACTCCCCGGTCGGCCAGTTCGTGGAGTTCGGCAGTCGAGATCCGAAGGGCTGCTTTGGCTCTGATCTCGTCCATCGCGTCCTTGTACAGGGCAGCGAACGGCGCAATCTCGTCGCGGTTCATCAGGACCGGCGACTGCTCGGTATCCGCACGCCTGGTTTCCACCATCCCGGTTCCGGCGAGGCGCTGCAGCGCGTGCTTGGAAACACCGAACAGTTCGTGCGCTTGCTGCATGTTTAGCCAGGGGCCGCCGGACTTCGGCTTGACCGTACCGAGACGTCTCCGGACGAGCCCCAGTTCGCTGGTGTCCGTCAGGTCCCTCTGAAGGCTTTCGACAAGGAAGGCTCGGACGACCGGCGCCAGGCTCCGATCGTTGACGGTCCCTGCGAGCGGACCGACTTCAGCGAAAAGTCCGTGAGCGGCCTTTCTTTCCGACATGCGCGCGCGCAGCCTGGCCGTGCCGGCCGCGAAGCCGTCTCTGCCGCCGATGATCATTCTGCCGGCGATCTCCAACAAATCGGGAGTGAACCCCTCGAAGTCGCCGGCGCGCAACGGCCGGCCTACGAAAATCGTCTTTCTGATGAATTCCGGGCGGAAGCAGCTCGCGATGGCAATGACGGCCTCGAAGACGTCGGAGTTCGACGCTTCGGCCAGTTCCGCCGGAAGACGTGTGCGCGCGACTTCGCGCTTTTTTGGATCCGGATTGACGAGGTCTACTACGAAATCGATCGCTTCCTCGTCGCCGAATTCCAAAAGCGGCTGCGGAAAGTCGCGCAGGTCCGTCTTAGGGAACCCTCGGTCAGTCACGCAGGTTTCACAGTGCGTCGGGCCTCGGACGAACCACCACCGCAGCTTCTCTCCGCAGACGGGACACGTGACCAGCAGGCGTTCCCGCGTGGTGGGATCGAAGCACAACGGTCGCAAGTCCCAGATGGCCCTGTGGTACGGCGAGAGGGCAAGCGCGCGGGGGGACACCCTTCTGAAGATAGTCTCCAGATACTGGGTTCGGAGCTTCGTACCGAAGAAATCGATCGGCGCAGTGCTGCGATGGTCGAAACTCCCTCTGGGGTGAAGTCGTCGAACGATATCCTCGCGGTCCACCTTGAAAAGTATCGCCAATGCGTCGGCCTGCTTTTCCGATATGCTCACACCGCTAGGATTGCCGAACGGCTGCACGCCGGCGAGCGCGAGCCCCCGCTTCAGTCTGTCGATGGCGGTTCTTTCCAGGGCACGACTGAACAACCCGAGAAGGCTCTCGCCTTCTATCGGCTTGGGCATATCGGCGGCGAAAGGGCGGATTTTAAGATCGGACATCGTTGAACCCAGGGTGCCTAGCCAAGTTCCTTGACCGCTTCGAGAGTCTGAGCCTGCGGCCCCTCCGCGAACGGATCGTAGACCTCGACCTGATGGCCGTTTTCGTCGACCTGCGAGGTCTTCCAAGCATAAAACGCGATCTCTATATCCTTCCATTCAATGCTCCGCCGCTTGTCACGGTGGGCGAGACGAAGGGCAATGCGCAGCATTCGGACCACGTTTCCGACGACACCTCCCGACATGTCGTAAACCATGGCCCGGCTCCGAAGGTCTTCGATCAGACCGATCCTTCTCTCGACGATGCCATCGCGCTCCATTTGCCGATCGACTTGTCCGACGAACTTGAAGAAGTATCGGCGTTCGCTAGGAACGTTGAGGTTGACCGGATCGAGATTGATGTCTGCGATCTTCCGTGAATTGAGCTCAGGGTCTGCCTCAAAGAGACGGTGAGCCTTGGCGGTGCCCATGACGACTACGGAGAACACGCCCTCGTTGACGAGGCTTTTGATCGCCTTGGCCATTGGGCGTGCGGTTGCGATCTCGTCTTGTCCGATCATGTTGTTCGCCTCGTCCAGGACGACGATGAAGGTTCTCTTGGAGCGCGCTATATTCCGGATCGCCCTGATCGCCTGATCGGGCGAGTAACCATGCGACGATCTACGCACTACGTCGGCCTGGGGATCTTGGAACGCTTCGAGTATCTGGACCTGAAGCTGTTTCTCGTTGCGGGTGGACGAGCGAAGCGTCACTATGACTACGGGCATTTCACCTGGACGGCTCTTGTTCCACTTTTCGACGATCTTCTCGACCGAAGTGGTTTTGGTCGACCCCGTCGGACCAATGACGGAGATCACCTCCATTTCGCTGTACTTGATGGTCTGGCCGTTCTTCTCCGCGTCTGCCTCGTGCTTCCGATCGATGGCGACGACCGCCTCCGTCTCCTCCATGAGATCGCTTATCTCGGCCTCGATCATGTCGAGGCGCGTGTTATCGACCTTCATGTCCTTGAACCGCGCGCGGATCGAGACTAGAGTCTCGGGGCGGGTTGGCTTGGGTTTTGCGTTGCTCATTGTCATTCCTCACCATCGAGAAACTTGTCGAGATCGATGTCCGGATCTCCCTTCTTGGAGTCCGCGGCCTTCTTAGGAGCTGGCTTGTCCTTTGCTTTTCGGGCTCTAGTCGCTTCCTTCTGCGAGGCCGCCTCGCGAGCTCGCTCCTTGGCGTTCTCGGTGGCGGCCGCGGCGCGGGCCTCCGCTTCGGCCTCTTTCTTGTCTCGCATGGTGCGCGCCCTCTTCTTTTTCTGCTTCTCGCTGGGCGACTTGCCCTTGGCACGGCGCTCGTCTTCCTCGCGCTCGAAGGCGGCCACCTGTTGCGGGACGAGGGTCGCCTCACCGTAGCCGTTGACCGTCGGTTCTGCCGTCGCAAACAGCACGTCGGACGCGGCGATCGGCGCGTCGTCGGGGGCGGTAGATCCGACAGGTCGGTCGAACATCCCCTGCGACTGAGCAAGGCCGCGGACGGCTTCCTTGGTGTCGCGCATGGGCAGGATGCCCGCGATCCGCTCCCATTTCTGGCGGAGCTTGTTGCGCGCAATCCACTTCTGTTGGTCGGTCTTGAACGGAATTCCAGTTTCCTTCGCGAAGATGCGGACCTTCTCGGCGTTCCAGAACGAGATCGGTCGCGTGAACTCGCTCTTTGCGTCGCGCTGGCGATGTGCGCCAGGCGGCATCATGACGAACTGGCGATCCCGGTTCGGCAGCGTGACGAAGCGCGGCGGCTTGACGCCGTCGTTCCAGACCTGGATGCAGCTTGCGTCGATTGGATCCCATTTGATCGTCACCCAGCAGCGTGCGCTGCCGACTGGCGAACTGGACTGGTCGCGACGTTTGGCGTTCCTGGAAAGGTCGTCGAGGAGCTTGGACGTCTTTTGCTGGTCGTGGAAATCCATGTGCTTGAACCGGATGCCGCGGCGCGTCAGACGCACCCGCGCCATCCGCCCGAGCAGATGATCGAGCGCGTTAATGTCGGAGATAACATCCCTGCTCTTCAGCCTCCGCTTCCAAACCTCGGCCGGGATGTCGTCGATTCCCGTATGAAATTCGTCGTGGTAGCCGACGATGGCTTCGTGGATGATTTCGTCGAGCGAACCGAGGCTGATCACGGCGTCTTCACGCGGCTTGACGTCGATCAGACGCATCTCGGTCGGACCAGCGGGAACGCCACCGGGCAGCTTGTGGAAGAGGCGGTCGTTGAGGGTCTTGAAGAAGCGTTCGCCCACCACTTTGTATTGCGGCGTTCGGACGGGGGACCAGATGATCTCGGTGCCGAGATCGCGTAGCGCGTCCTGCAGCGACGGGCTCTTGAATTCCCATGCAGAATCAACGAGTAGCGTCTTCGGTAGGCCCCAGGCGTCCCAGATTCCTTTGATGTCGGGAAACAGCTTGGACATGTAGTTTTTGTTGCGGTTGACGCGCTTGAGCGTCGTCAGGACCGAATGAAGGCTGGCCGGCTCGAAGGAGACCAGATAACCAAGAATCGTTCTCGTCGCGACGTCGATCGCGACCGTGAGCGTCGGGCGACCGAGCGGAAGTAAGAACTCGTTGTCAAACACGACGAAGGTGTCGATCACCGTGTGGTCCATAACGACGAGTTCGAGCGGTTCTCGGGCGTAGAGACTGTCCTTTACGCCTTCGAACTTGAGTGTGGCCTCGCGGGGAGAATACTTGCGAGCCCAATTGTTCTGGTTGATCGTGCGGTTGATCCGTCGGCGCAATGTCTCCATGCGGCGAGGAAAATCCTCAGGGGGGACGCCCGCGTTGGTCATGAGGTCGCGGAAGTATGCGTGTGCGTCCGTGTACGTTCTAGGCCGCAGGCTCCAATAGAAGTCGACCGCCTGGTCAAGCGCCTCTTCGACGACCTTGCCGAAGCGCTTCCTCTCCGTCTTCCCGCGCAACGACCGGAATACACGGAGCGGCCGATTGCCGGGTTCGCCGCAATTGACGATCGCGTTGTAGAGTGCAGTCGGATTCACAGGATGGTTCAGCAGTTTCAGACGATCGTCGTGCTTGAAGCCGCCGATGAAGTCCTTGAGTCCCCTGCGGCCGAGGGTCGGGCCCTTCGCATCGTCCCATTGGCGAACGAAGAATTGCAGCGTGCGCGCGCGAATGGCTTCCGGCGAGAATTCCTCGCCCGGCGCGAGTTCACCGAGATCGTTGACCGACTTGGGCCGGCCGTCAGACCGTTTGAAGATATCAATCTTCTTCGCCTCACCGGCCCCCAACATGTCGACAAGCCGGGTCTCGGACAGCGGAAGCCGGGCGCCAGTGTTCTTGATGAACCATAGCGTCTCGTCTTCCCATTCCTCGAGGAAACGGAAGCGCCCGTCCGGAAAATCAAAGATGTCGCCAGGTTTGAGATTGAGAGTGGTCATGAAACCTCCTGTCGGGACGGCGCCTAGCGCCGCCCCCTTCTTTTCGGCTTCGTCACTGCGCTATCGCGCGTGATCCTCCTGGTGATGTCGATACCTGCCGAACGCGTGCAGACGAGCGCGTGAAGCACCTTCCGAGCGCGGTTCTCCGAGAGGCCTCCCGCGGCCGCGATCGTCTCAATCGCCTCGGCGTGTGCGATCACACCCTTCGCTTCGAAGGTTTCCTCCATGGCGAGCCGCTCGGGAGTGCCGATGTAGGCGAACTTGTCGGCGAAGATCGACTGCGCGTTCGGAAGAAGCGGATCGATGTCCACATCGTCGTCCGCGGCCACGATCCGGAAGGTCCAGCCGACGGCTTCATAGACTTTCGCGGCCTTCGCGATCTTGAAGGCGTAGTCGGGATCAGCGTCGATCTCATCGCGCGACTTCTTGACCTCGATGATCTCGATCGTCCCGTCAGCCATCCTCCGCATCAGGTCGGGGAAGTAGTCCAGTCGACGACGCCCTCCCTCCACTCGGATCTCGAGGCGATGCGGCTGCGCGAGGAAACGCTCGACAGCGGTGTCCGCTTCGGAAATCATCATCAAGTGCCGCTCGCCAAAACCTTCCCATGGCATGGCGCGCTTCGACTTCCGCGAGACCAGACGTCCGACCGGCTTATTGTGGGCCCTTTCCACGAACGTCCGGATCGGATGCCAGTCGGGCGTTTCTACGATCGTCGCCTTAGACACCGCGATCATGGTCGCGCGAGTATGATTATCTACACTACTCATGACTGATAACTCCCCAAGAGACATCGGCGCGCGGATCGGCCATCCATTCGGCATTGATCTCGACGACGATCGACGACATTCGGCGTTCGCCGATCAGTTAGACAAAGTCTCCGATCGTGACGCGCGCCTGCGAGGACGCGGACTCTGCAAGGAGGTCTCCCGTCTCGCGATCGCGACAGATGACTTGGCAATGCGCGACCAGGCGGCTTTCCCGATCGACGAAAACCACGATGTCCCAAACGACCAGCGGCGGTCGGGGAGCGATGAGCGAAAGTGTCTTGGGTTTGGTGCACATAATGCATGTCCTTCCTTCGGGGTGGAGGAGGCGCGGCTTCCGATTGCGATCGACATCCGGTCGAAATCGTTCACCGTGCCGCGGGCAAAGCTCCGCCGTTCCCACAAACGAGCCGTTTGCGGGTTTGCTTCGGCATTACCTTCGGGCTATGGACTGCGGTGTTGAGACGTGGTGCCCACGACCTTTCATCGGATTCAGTGCAGATGCCGAAGGCAGCGCTCCTCGAGGCGAAGACCGGGTTCGAAACTTCCCGGTCGTCCGACGTGAAGGAGCGACTCGCTTTTCAGCGACGCCCACGACGGTCCGTTCGGCGCGCATGTCAACGCGCCGCTCGATCATGCTCAATAAGGTTCGATGCCCCTCGACCGCCTCTATATGCCGCGTTAAAGCACGTGCGAGGCATCCGGTGACTTAGCCGGAATCCTCCTAAGCGCGACGATCGCCTGAGAGATTGCTCCTCGGGTCAACTTGTGCCCGAACAATCTCCACATCGCTTCGTCAGCGTGCGCGGACTTCAGTCGTTGAGGGGAACCGGCGGAGCCGCCCAAGACGTATCGCGCCGTTGGGAGACGAGATTACGGAGCTGGATCAGCTCCGGACGACCACGGGATGTATCATGGGAACTCCTCGGGCCGGCGGATGCCGGAAGTTGGTGCGGACTGGAAAACGCGTCGAGGAGAATTCACCTCGTCCGCCGGGCGGATCCTTCCGGATCTCGGCCGAGTCAGGCCTTGCGCACAAAGCGCAACGCCGTCAAAAGTGTGATCGATTTGGGGATGGTTGTTCTTTATACACGCAAGCGCTCTATACTGCAAGCGCTCTCCATTCCATTCACCTCGACGGCTAAAATTCTACGAAATTTGCCTTCATAAGTTCCTCGCACGCCTTCTGAAACAGAGCCCGTACGCGCTGTTGGCACGGATGGGCTCGGACCAGGCACTCGGCGATGCCGGCAGGATCGCCGGTCAGCTGGTTCGCCGCCGGACGACGATGCGGTAGTCGCCCATCTCGGCCAGATCGGATTCTCGGCCGTTGCGGGCCGAGAGTGGTCACCGTCAGACCGCCATCATTGCCACTCTGCTACCGGGCGAGTGGCAGCGCGTATCCGCACTCAGGATCTTGAGCAATCCGCAGCGGATCCGTAGTGGGCAACCATTGCAAAATCGATACTTGAGCGTCGACGTGGCTGGCGCTGCCTCTGCGCTGTCCGCCCATCTTTAGCCTACGCGATCGCGAGATATTGCTGGCCGACTTGCGCCGCGCAGACTTCCTGCCTCCGCGATAGTGCGCGGGATCACCGTCGATGCATTCGGCACCGACGCAGATTTCATCGAGCGGACCGATCCTCCGGTCTCCGCTGCGCTTCCGCCGGTACTTTCCAGTTCAGCGAAGCATCGTAGCAGCCGTGCAGACGATGGCAGACGTCACATCGGACGCCGGCGCGAACCCATATAGTGTTCTCGGTCACGCCCAGGATGCGCACGGCCCAACAGCCGACTCCAGCGGCCACCCCTTCCGCCAGTCAAGCCCAAAAAGCCAATATTCCCAACGCTTGGGCGCTTTGACTGACCAATGGCGATTAACCAGTGGATACTGGTCCAGATCGCCCCCTAGGAATTCAGGCGCGCTTGTCCCCAAGACCTTTGGATGCCTTTATCGGCCGGGGCACCCGTGTAAGGTGTGCTTGGTGGGGGGCACTAGCATGCCGATAAGTACAAATCAGCTCGTAGAATCGATCGACCCAACAAGAACCGTTCTGTTCTTCGGCTCGGGATCATCAATTCCGTCTAAGGCCCCCTCAGCGCAGGCACTAGTCAATCATCTGGCGAAGAAGTTCAGTTTGCCGACGACGGGATTCAACCTTTCCGAAGTCGCCAGCCTTGCCGAGCAGAAGCATTCTCGCGCTGAAGTAATTGCGGTCATTCGTGATCTATTCAGGGGCCTCAAGCCTACCGGCGGCCTTCTTAACCTGCCCCTTTACAAATGGCGGAGTTTGTTCACGACAAACTATGACGATCTCATCGAGCAGTGCTATGCGCGGCGATCATTGCCAATCGTTCCAATTTCTTCGAATTTCGATTTTGGTCTCGATCCGAATCCAGCTGCGATCAAGTTATACAAGCTGCACGGAACAATCGAAAAAGACATCTCCGACGGCAACAAGTCGCGTATCATCCTGTCCGAGACCGATTACGACCAAACCATCGATTATCGGGAGTTCCTTTATGACCGCCTCAAAGGGGACCTCGCAGGTTCTCGTCTGATCATCATCGGGCACTCTCTGAATGACGCGGACATTCGCGATGTGGTGAACCGCGCCGCCGCGATTAATGCAAAAGCCGAAAACGGCGGCCAAATTGTTCTACTTCTCTATACCGAAGATCACGACCGCGCTGTCCTTTTCGAGCGTAGAGGCATTTCTGTCTGTTTTGCAGGAATCGATGAGTTCTTTGCGGCACTCACTCATAGACACTTCGGGGACGCGGACGGACGCGACACCTCCGACCCTCTCGACGGACACCCTGCTCTGCAGCCAGTAACCATCGACGTTGCGCACGCGTCGGACGCAAAGCGCGCCGATGCAAGCGCGATGTTCAACGGCTGGCCTGCGACCCACGCCGATATTCTCGGCGGGTTAACGTTCGAGCGCACCGTCGCGGGCACGGTAATGGACCATCTAAATAGCGAAAATGCGCTGGTCGCGATCATCCTTGGAGCGAGTGGCGTGGGAAAAACCACGGCCGCCCGCCAAGTCCTCCAGCGACTGAGGCAAGCAGGCACCCTTTGTTGGGAACACAAACCAGACCTCCCCTTACTTCCTGAACAATGGGCTGCAGTAGCAGAACAGTTGCGTGAACAAGGAAAGGTTGGCGCGTTATTAATTGATGATGCTCACAGCCAGCTTTACCCGCTCAACGAACTTGTGGATCGCCTGTTCGCGAACGATAACGGACATTTGAAAATCATCCTGACGACAACGCGACATCAATGGAACCCGCGCGTTAAATCTCCGACGCTATATCGCAATGGCAAGGAATTCGCCCTTGTTCGCCTCTCGAACGAAGAGATCGAACGCCTTCTACAACTCATTGACATCAGCGAACCGCTGCGGCGCCTTGTCGAGCCGATGTTTAGCGGTTTCTCGCGACCTGAACGCCGCCGACGCCTGATCGATCGGTGTGAAGCAGATATGTTTGTTTGCCTAAAGAACATCTTCGCGTCGGAGAGCTTCGACGACATCATCCTTCGGGAATACGCAGACCTCGTTCCTGAGCTTCAGGACGTTTATCGATACGTGGCCGCCATGGAGACGGCGGGCGTGCGCATACACCGCCAGCTTCTAATTCGCATCTTGCGAATTCCGGCACAAACGATCGCAGCCGCGCTTGACCGCTTAACTGATATCGTTAGCGAATACGACATTGAGCCAAAGGACGGAATCTTCGGCTGGCGCACTCGGCATCCGGTCATTGCCGCGATCGTTACTCGGTTCAAGTTCAGCGACATCGCTAAGGTAATCGATCTGTTTGATTTGGTGATCGATAATCTAAGCCCAACCTACGATATCGAAATCAGGACTATCCGCGAACTCTGCAACGTCGATACAGGCATTCCCCGTTTGCCTGAAAAAGATGTCCAGAACCGCCTTTATAGAAAACTAATGTCGTTAGCTCCTTCGGAGCGGGTGCCGCGCCACCGGTTGATACGCAATTTGATCGGTGCTGGAGCTTACGAGAAGGCCGAGACCGAAATTAGAATTTTCGAGAAAGATTTCGGAGCGGACGGTCCGGTATATCGTTATAAGGTCCAGTTGTTGCTCGCTCGCGCTGTGCGCGTTCCAGGCATTCTCCCGGAGGATCGCCTACAAATCCTCGACTCCGCTCGCGAGATGGCCCTACTCGGCATCAGTCGCTTCCCGCTCAACAAGACGTTGCTGACTGCATATGCGGACGTCGGGGTGGAGTATTATCGCAGAACAAGCTCTTACGCATATTTCGACGAAGCAATTGAAATGCTCAAAAACGCTGAGGAACGTCTGGGTGACCCCGACGTGTCTCGGATCATCAGTAGGTACGTGCGTCGAATTCAAGGTCAAGTGTCCGAAAGCAGCATGGACGAAGATGATGACTAATTGGGGCGGCCCGACACCACTCAACCGGACAGCCGAAATCGCCATATGGCTCGGAATGCTGCTGCTGTTCCTAGCTAGGCGACGGAGTACGTGACCGTCGAAAATTCCCCGACCATGGTCAATCACTTTGGTTAGCGGCTGGGGGGCCATGAATCTTTTCAACGAAATTGGCGGAGCATGGGTCCGCCGATAGGCGGGAGCGCATCACGGCGACTGACAACAGATTGTGTGCTGGGAGCACTATGCACTGCGCAGATGAGACCTTGACCTGACGCCTGCGCTCGCCACGAAGCGGGAACGAAAGGATCGTAGCGGTCTGTTGAAAAGGTTGGCAGGTCGGGGTGGCTTGTTGAGTTTGCCTATAAGAAGATCAGAAGATCGCCACCTAGATCAACTTTCGGATGGATTATGTAAGGATTTTCTCCAGCGTGGCAGTTCGTGCAAAATCCGCCCTGTTCGTTGTTGAGGTCGAAGCCACCACCGCGTAAGCCCTTCGCGGGCTCCATTTCTGTCCCAACGCAGTTTTCTTACTTTTTACACAAACCCGCACTTTTGACCACGCGCGGCAGCACAAAAAGACATTGCGAATTCATTCACAACCGAAAATAGTATCTTTGCCACCGTATCCGGTACGGAGAGGCAGCGCCGGGGAAGCGATATCAGGGAGAACAGATGACTCGTCATACGATTGAAGCAAACGAAAAGCCGATACTTGATATCTTTTGCGACAAGTACCTTTTCAGTATCCCATCATACCAGCGCCCTTATGCCTGGACCACCGAGCAGGCGAGCGAACTTCTTGATGACATAACGACTGCTTGTGGCGATGCGGGGGATGTCGCTAACGCGAGCCCGTACTTTCTTGGCAGTATCGTCCTGATCAAAAACCCTCTGGCACCTCAAGCCGACGTCGTAGACGGCCAGCAGCGCCTTACAACGATAACCATACTCCTTTGCGTTCTCCGCGACCTGGCGGATGCGAAAATCGGGCAAGCAATTCATAACTACATTTGCCAGACCGGCGACCCGATCAAGGAGACTGCCGACGTCTTTCGCTTAACACCCAGGGAGCGGGATGCCGAGTTCTTCCGCTCGATGATCCAGAATGACGCGCAAACGAAGAGCTTGCCCGATGCCCGGCAGTATTCGGACGCGCGCGCCCGCATGGTCGAGAACGCCGCGTTTTTCCGCGAGAAGCTGAAGGACGTGTCCGATGAGCGGCGGCGACGGCTCACGATGTATATCGCGCAACGCTGTTATCTGGTGATAGTGGCGGCCTCCGACCAAGAATCGGCCTTCCGGATATTCTCCGTCCTTAATTCACGCGGGCTGGATCTATCTCCCGCTGATATTCTCAAGGCCGAAATCATCGGCGCCTTGCCCGTCGATAAACAAGACGATTTCACCAACATTTGGGAAGATATCGAGGACGAGCTGGGGAGGTCGCGGTTCGCTGAGCTTTTCGGCCATATCCGGATGATCCATCGAAAGCAGAAGATGCAGGGCACGCTGATCGCGGAGTTCCGCGAGTTCGTGCCGAGCCGGAAGACCCCTGCAAACTTCATCAACAAGGAATTGTCGCCCTACGCCGAGGCATATGAGCAAATCACCGACAAGAGCTTTGTAAGCTTTAAGCACGCTGATGAGATCAACCGCGAGCTGACGCACCTGTCCCGCCTGGACAACTTCGACTGGCAGCCCCCCGCGATCGAGGTCATTGCCCGAAGAAGGGAGAGCCCAGAGTTCATTCTTCGTTTCTTATCTGACCTGGAGCGGCTCGCCTACGGCCTTTTCCTCATGAGGAGCGATCCGTCCGAGCGCATTCGTCGCTACGGAAAGCTGCTCGGTTCAATTCAGGCTGGTGACGATCTGTTCGCCGCCGCGTCGCCTCTCCAGTTGAGCGATGACGAGAAGAAATCCGTCCGGGAAGCCCTGGAGGGAGACATCTACAAGGTCACGCGCATCCGCTTGCCGCTCCTGCTCCGGCTTGACGAATTGCTGTCCGGCGGAAGCGCCGTCTACAATCAGCCGATTGTCACCGTCGAACACGTGCTTCCGCAGAATCCCTCCGTGGGAAGCAAATGGCTGACTGATTTTCCAGACCCGTCCGAACGCGAGCGGTGGGTTCATAAGCTTGCCAACCTGGTTCTTCTCACCCGCCGCAAGAACTCCCAGGCCAGCAACTATGACTTCGTGGAGAAGAAGGAAAAGTACTTCGCGATGAAAGCTGGTGTCGCCAATTTCGCGATCACAAGCAACGTACTGAAGGAAAAGGAGTGGACGATCGCGACACTAAAGCAACGCCAAGCCGAGATCATTGGTGCCATTACCCAGTTCTGGAGGCTCGATTGAGCCGCGCGCCTAGCAGCCGCTCCTCGACAAAGCATTCTTCCACGCACTGCGCTGCCTCACCTTTAGCATTGAGGTGTGCTAGGCTACTTGGGTTGCATTCCCATCGGTCTCAGAGCGCTGCCCTTTGAGTTCGAGCGGCTGACGGTCAGCTTTCGAAGCGGTTAGGTACGGGGAGGAAATTTCATGTTTGACGTTGATTCATCTCCACTGGCTCGTCGTTTTTTTATTCGTGCTTCAATGGGAGCCATGGCAGCGGGATTCGCTGCGCAGGCGTCGCCTGCTCTCGCGCAGACTGCTTCCTCCATTGCGCGACGGCTCCCGGCGAAGTGGTTTGTCGAGGATGAGACGGAAACGGAGACGTTCGGCATCTGAAGACTGAGTGATCCCAATCTCAGCGCGACGCAAGGAACGCCAGAGCGACGCATTTATGCAGCTCGGCGCTCCCACCTCTTCCCCGCCGTCCTCCTCTCCAGCGGCCTTACATAGGAACGGCAGTTTTCACTCAACTGGGTCGTGGACAAGTCTTACCAAGGGTGGTAAAAGGGCATTGTTTCATCTGAAAGTATAATGCACATCGGGAGCAGTCATATGTCTATCCGAGATGTCAAAAATACCCTTGAAACCGAAATCAAAATTCCTAAAGAAAGCCGTGAATTGAAGGACGGCGAAGTGCAGATCGTCGTAAAGGCCGGAAATGCGACCGTTACACTCTCTGTTCACGACAATCAGGTGACGGTTTCGACCTTAAGAGATCCTAACGGTCGCCACGCGGTATTGGAAGCTGTACCCGACAGTGTGAGCCATAGGCACTTGTTGAGTTCGCAGGAAGGCGCCTTCGATTCGGCTGTCATGGTTGTGAGCCAAATAAACGAAGCCTGAAAGTGGCGGAATCCAAATCCCGATCCTTTGCTGAGAATTCGGTAAATGTCCGATATTTTCAGGATTCTTCGCTCGACGGCGTTTAAGCGCGACAACTGGCGTTCCTCTCATTGCGTATGGCGCAAGAGTTTTTTACCTGCCGATTTGCTGCAAGTGTCGCAAATCGAAGCCATGCTGGACGCCAGTCTTCTGAAATGGCCATATTTTACGATACTTCAGGATGGGCGGTCGCCGCGCCCAGAAAGCTACACCTTCGCACGCGATGTCATTGGTCAGAAAATCGACGGTTTTGCCGATGCCCGGGCGATCTGGAGTTGTGTCGGCAATGGCGCGACACTGAAGCTCAACGATCTGTCGGACTGGAATCGTGATGTCCGGCGCCTCGTCAGGGAGATCGAGGACTGCTTTGATGTCGCGGCGACCTCCTATGCGTTTCTGACACCCGACAACAATCGCGGGATGCTGCCACATCGAGATGCTGCGCATGTCTTCGCGTTCCAGATCGAAGGGATCAAGGAATGGCGCATATACGCAAACAATCATGACGCCCCTAGCCATGCAGGGCTGGATATCAACGATATCCGGCCAATGGAAGTCATTGGCCTCGAGCCGGGGGATGTCCTCTATCTTCCTCATGGTCTGCCGCATGATGCGATGGCGCGCAACGGCCGGTCGTTTCATCTGACCGTGACGGCATGCGAACCATCGCCGGAGGACCTGCTCGAGGGACTGCTCCGAGAATTCGGAAAAGCTTGCCCCGATCTCGTCAACCGGCATCATACCCGTGCCTTGCCGGAAAAATGCGATGAGGTTCGCAAAGAACTGCTGGTATTGGCGCAGCCTGGAAACTCTGCTCGATGGCTAACCAGTGCGCTGGCCCATTGCCGGGCGAAAGGGGGCTAGATGCCGAGCGAGGGCTGTCTGGCGGGTTCCCCGTCTGGATTGGAGGATCTGGTCGGAGACCGGCGCAATTTCTTCGCGACCTATTGGGCGAAAGAACCTGCCATATTCGATTCAAATGCAGACCTCTCTTCGCTAATCAGCGAGACGGAAATCTGGAATGAATTGGAATGCGGCTTGCTGAGCCGCCCCTATTTTACGGTTTTCAACGAAGGTGTCCGCTCGGCGATCCACAGCATCACGACGACGCGCGTGGTCGCCGGGCACCGGTTGAATGGCTTTGCCGATGTTGATCAGATCAAGGCGGAATTCGCCCAGGGCGGAACATTCAAGCTCAGCCAGGTTGAGCATTGGCACAAGGCCATCAAGAGCCTCGTGAACGGGCTGCGGGATTCCTTTGCTGGCAATCTCGAGGCCTTCGTCTTCCTGAGCCCGCCGGGCAAGACCGCCATGCGGGCGCATACGGACGGCGCGCATGTGTTTGTTCTTCAGATTGCCGGCGAAAAGGATTGGGTCGTCGGCCGCCTGAATGAAAGCTCGCACAGTAATTCCACCTTGCACGAAGGCGAGATCGATCCGGACAATCGGTTGGAATTCACCCTGCGCGCCGGTCAGGTTCTCTACATGCCGCACGGATGCCCGCACTACGCGACAGCCCGAACAGGCAATTCAATCCATCTCGCCATCACTATCGAGGAACCGACGGCGATGGACATGGCAAATGTCATTCTTGCCAACTTCATGGCGACGGAAACCTTTGCGGCATTGGAAAAATCGCACCATCAGTTGCCGATGCCGGACAAGATCCAGCGTCTCTCCACATCGTTTCAGCAATTCCTGATAGACAGGGATATTGAGACCATGCTGCGCGAGTCGATCGAATTGAGGAAACGTTGAACCCGGATATGGGGATTTGCGTATTCGCCGGGACCGGAGAGGCGCGAGTGCATGGCATGGCCGGATTTGCCCGACCGCGCGTGGCCGCAACGAAACAGGCCCTGATGCCGCTGCTGGCGAGCTACGGCATATCGCGCGTTTCGGAACTAACGGGGCTCGACCGGATTGGCATCCCCGTATTTTCCGCCGTCCGCCCATTGGCCGCAACAATGACCGTCAGCGCCGGAAAGGGGTTCGACGCGGATTCGGCCTGGGTTTCGGCGGTGATGGAGGCAATTGAGGCGCATGTGGCCGAGCAGTTCGAACCCGACAAGAGGGTCGTCGCGGCGGCGCGGGACCTCGACCTGCACTATGATGTCATGGCGCTCAATCGGCATCCCGCGTCGATTTGCGACCAACAAACCCGGCTGGCCTGGACAGAGGCGCTGGATATCGTGGACATGGCCCCGATTCATATCCCGGTGGAAGCGGTCGGTCTCAGGGGATGGTTCAAAGAGCAATGGCATCTCCCGACATTCGTCCGCACGTCAAACGGGCTTGCCGCCGGCAACACCCTAGCGGAGGCGACGCTGCACGCCCTGCTTGAACTGGTAGAGCGCGACGCCTTGGATCGGTCCTCAATCTCGGATGATAGCAGGATGGACCTGGATGGAATCGGCGGCGTTTGCGGCGCCGCGATCGCGGCGGTTCGAGCCACGGGAACGGTGATCAGCCTTTATCGGTTGACCTCGCTTGACGGCACATATGCGTTTGCCTGCTATCTCCGGCAGTCGGAAATGCCGCAGATATTTGGAGGATCCGGGTGTCATGTAGCGCAGCGGTTTGCAATCGAACGAGCCGTCCTGGAAGCCGTGCAGAGCCGTATGTCGATCGTAAGCGGTCTGCGTGACGACATTCCGGCTTGGATGTATGACGAGCTCAAATGCGGTCCACGCGATCTGCACGGGACCGCAGGACCAGGCCGCGTGCTTACCCCCGATCCGGACTGCAGCTCGGCCCCTGACGACGCCATCCGGAAAATCGTTCAGACCATTCACGGGCATACCGGGCAATCTGTTATCGCCATCGAACTGCAGCGCAACGCAGAAACATTTCCGCCCGTCGTCCAGGTTTTTGCGCCAGGAATGAGGCCGTCGCCGGAAATGAAGGTTCCAGCCTGAACCCGTGGATGCACGATGCCCCGGAAGCTTGTCTTCATCGGCCCGAGCCTCAGCGCAACGGAGCGCCCGGATGCCAAGGTGGAATATCTCGGCCCGGTCCGGCATGGCTCGCTGTTCTCATTGCCCTTGGGCCCAGGTGACATCGTCCTGATTGTGGACGGGGTATATCAACACTTCGCACCTCTCAGGCACAAGGAAATCATGGCGCATCTCGCCATGGGCGTGCGCATCTTCGGCGCCGCGAGCTTTGGCGCTCTGCGCGCGGCGGAACTGCGGGATGTTGGCGCCATTCCCCTAGGCAAGGTCGCTCGCGCATATTGCGACGGAACAGTTTCTGACGATAGCGAGGTGGCGGTGCTGCATTCTCCGTATGACCATCACAGCCGTCTGACAGTGCCGTTGGTCTCGGTGCGTTTTGCGGTCGCCGACCTGTTGGAGCGCCGACGGCTCGATGCCGATGCGGCGCAAGGCATAATATGCCTCCTGTCGGATGTGCACTTCACGCTGCGAAGCCTAGACGTCATGCGGCAGATTCTGGACCGGGCGGGTTTCGCGCCACAGGCAGAGTTGTTGCTGCAGGAGCTCCGCGGCAAGCCCGATGTCAAGGCTGAGGACGCTAGGCAAGCCATCCTCCATATCGACCGGCTGGAAGAATGCGCTGAAGCGGACTGTCCGGATATTCGGTGGCAAACATCATTTGCAAAGACGAGCGAATTTGAAACCCGGCGGGTTCGGGCCGGTTTTCCGCTGACCCATTGCCAGCTCAGCGCGTTCGCGCAGCTCTTGGATGCGGACTACCCGCAATACCACAGAAATTATGTGGCCTCCGTGGTGAGTAGGTCGAGTGCCGCTGGCTTCACTTCCGCCGAAGATGTGTTGCGCAGGGCTGGCTATTGCCGCGCGACCCTTGACAATAGTCCCTTCGGTAGCCCGACGGAGGCGACGCGCTCGTGGTCGGTTGCGGAACGGGTTCTAGTCCGGACTTTTCGACTAGCGCCCGGAACCCAAGCAAGGGTGACTTTGCCGGACGCATCGTGGGGGGCGGACGGCGGCGCGTTCCTTGTAGCAACCCTCTCCCGCCATCTGTCGCGGACCGGATTTGCGCCGGCCCGCGCAGCCGAATGGAAGGCCGCTCTAATGGCCCTATATGAGTGCCATTCAGATGGGGAGTTCGCCTTGTGCTGCATGGAGCGGGGGCTCTTGAACGTGAAAACTGCGCTTCGCTTGGCCTGTCAATTCGACGTCTCGCTTGCATCGGAGTGTGATGCCGCGCGACTTCTGGCACATGTCCATGCCTGATCGGAAACAGCCAGACAGCGGCGCGGCGACCGCGTTCTTCGACATCATCGCGATGGAGCCGCGGCTGACACGGATTGCCGACTTCAGCCGGACGCATCTGGTGGTTCGCGGAGAACTGCCCGATGCCGGCTCCGACAGCTATTTGCCGCGCCTGATGGTCTTCCAACTGGCTGCCAATGGAAGCTGGGGGCTTCAAGACGTTGTTTCCGGCCATACGGGCGTCAACCTCGCAGACGGCCGGGTCGCCTATGCGTCGGGGGCCGGCGCCGGCTCCTCGGTATGGATCTCGGCGGGCGCCGAAACGAACCATCTTGTCCACCGGCTCCAAGGCCGCATCGCGGCCATGGTATGTGGCGGCGATGGTACCGATATCTACTGCCTCAGCCAACATATCGGCGCCGCGCGGCCCGCAGAAGCAAACGGGGACCGGATGCCCGGCGCAATGCTGTTCACCGACCGGTTCGCTTCGATTGGCAAGACGCGTTCCAAGGCTGGGGCCTGGCAACTTGTTCGGCTCGACGCCGCAGACGGGCGGCACCTGTGGCAGACCGATCTGGCTTTTGAACCGACCGGCGAGATTTCGGTCATGGGTAACGGCAACCTTCTTGTCGGTGCAGTGGTGCAAGGAGATTGCCAGGATGGGCGGTTCGGCTTCATCCGGCTCGGGCCGGACGGACGCGAAATCGCCCGCTACCTAGACAAGAAAACCTCGTATTTTAGAGCGGTATCGGACTTGGACGGAGCAAAAGTCGTGTGCGCCGGCGTTTGTGTCGCCGACCCGCCGGGCGGGCTGCGCCAGCGACTTGTCGTGCTGTCTCAGGACGGCTCCCACAAAGAAGTTCGAGTGTCGGATGAACTCTGGCACCAGCCGGTTGGCTTTTGTAACCCCCGCCGACTGGTAACGCTTGCCGAGGATCGCGGTCGCAGGAAGCTATTTCTGCATGATCTTGACCGCGCCACCTCCGACTGTCTCGCCATAGATGGCTCGGTGCTGGATGCCAAGGTTATCGGTGACAAGCTCGCCTGTATCACCTCGTCACTAAGCAAGATGCCGTCGCTACAGCTCTTCGACATGGCCGGAGATGCTGGCATCACAACGGTGTTGGGCGCCCGGGCGCTTGATCTGGGTGGGAGCCTGCACGATGTCTCCCAGTCCATCGACAAGGATCTGAGCCTTGCCAGCAGGATCTGCCGCCCCGACCGCCCCGAAATGGCCGGTCTGGTCGTCATGTTCCACGGCGGCCCCTGCAAGACCTGGGCGGACTGGCCGTGGCGCTGGAACCCGTGGCCCTTCGTCCAGGCAGGGTTTGCCGTTGTCCTGCCCGACCCGCCAATGTCGGTGGGCTATGGCGACCGGGCGATCGACCTTGGCTGGAAGCGCTGGCGGACGGGCATTGCCCGCCATGCGGCACGGCAAGTGGAGATGCTTCGCGACGTAGTCGGATTAGCGCACAAGCCCTTGATCCTGATGGGGGGCAGTTTCGGCGGCTATCTTGCCCTGGCGACAGCGGAGCAGCTTCTCCCCGATCTCGTCATCTGTCACGGCGCGCCCGCCGACCTCCGGCAGGTGGCGCTAACATCGGATGTCCCCTGGCAATGGATCCGCGAATACGGCGCGCCGGACCTTTCCAACTCGGACTATAGGCGGGAAAGCCTCTGCGACTTCGCTAAAATGAAGGGCCGCAGGGTCGTGTTGTCGCACGGGTTGAACGACGATCTCGTCCCAGTATCACACGCAGTCGGTCTTTATCGCTGCCTGCAATCGGACGGCGTCGACGCCGCCCTCGCAATCTTCGACAACGAGCACCACGGCCTAGCGCGCATCTCGAACCAGCAGGAGTGGTTCCGTTGGATTGTCGGTGAAACGGTTGCCATCGTCTCGGCAGAGAACCGGCGGGCGCCATGACCGAGGCAGGTGTAACACCCCAGGCCCTTATCCTCGGTCTTCGCGGCCTTGGCGTTCACGAGGCGACAACCGTCATCGTTCACGCCTCACTTTCGGCTTTCGGCCACATACGGGGCGGGGCGGATACGCTATGCGCCATGATCCGGGAGGTTGGAGGCAACCGCTGCACAATCGTTATGCCCGGGTTCACGCCGCAATTGATCCACCCGTCCGTGCGCGTGGCCGCGCCGCTCACGCAGAAAAAGCAGGCGGAACTTGCTGAGGAAATTCCAGTCTTCGACAAGGCGGCCACCCCTGTCGGCCGAAAAATCGGCGCAACTGCGGAGACATTCCGCAAATTGCGTGACACGATAAGGTCATCGCATCCCTACACATCATTTCTGGCCAATGGCCCGGCCGCAGTGGAAATCGCCCGGCATCAACCTCTGGCTTACCGGCTTTCGGCAGCAGGCCCGCTTGGCGCGCTGTATGACCGGGATGCGCTGATTGTCCTGCTCGGAGTATCCTGGCAGCAATGCACGGCGCTGCACCTAGCCGAGTACACGAGCGCCTATCGCGGCCGCCGCTTCGGCAAGTGGCCGGTGCCGCAGCCAAGGCCGGCCGGGCATGAATGGATCGATGTCGACGATCTGTTGCTCTGGGAAGGCGACTTCCCGGCCATCGGACGATACATCGCCGAAACCCCGGCCATGCATATGGCGCGCCGATTGATCGGCAATGCGAACTGCACCGCTGTCAAGATGCGCCCCGCCGTCGATTTCGCCAGCCATTGGCTGGCTGCAAATCGTGATCTCAGTGCCTTTGGCACACCATCGGGATGGAAAGACCTGCAGTTTCGATAATGGGCTTCCACATTCAACTAGACTAGCGGGCCCAACGGAGCGTCAACGACTATGCAACTCGTGCGGACGGGGGATCAGATGATCTCGGTGCCGAGATCGCGTAGCGCGTCCTGCAGCGACGGGCTCTTGAATTCCCATCCGGAATCAACGAGCGCTGCTTTCGGCAGGCCCCAGGCGTCGCAGGTTCCGTTGATGTCGGGGAACAGCTTGGACATGTAGTTTTTGTGCGGTTGACACGCTTGAGCGTCGTCAGAACCGAATGGAGGCTGGCAGGCTCGAAGGAAACCAGGTGGCCAAGAATCATTCTCGTCGCGACGTCGATCGCGACTGTGAGCGTCGGACGGCCGAGAGGAAGAAAGAACTCGTTGTCAAACACGACGAAGGTGTCGATCACCGTGGTCCATGATGACGAGTTCGAGCGGTTCTCGAGCGTAGAGCCTGTCCTTTACGCCTTTTCGCGAGGGCTTGCGCGGCGCCGACTACAAAGCCAACCTGCAGGCGGCGGACGAACCGCGCCGCGGCGACCTCGACGGTCGCGGTAACCTCACGATGGCAGGGCTCATCGATTTCTGCAAATTCTTCCTGACACGTCGTGCAGCTTGTGGACCTCCCTGCCCGGTACATGGCACTCAACTTCCTCTTTCCGGACAATCCAGATCCCCTCTTCGGTAATGACAGCGAAGAGGTGTCGCGTATAGAACTCACCAAGAACGAGCTTGAGTTGCTTGGCAAGAAGGATGAGGGAGCGGCTTGGCAAAACTGGGCACAAATCAACCTCGCCATCTTCGGCACCATCTTTCAGCAGAGCATGGACAAGGGCGAGCGGCACGCGTACGGCGCCCACTTCACGCACGAGGTTGACATTCAACGGATTGTTGGGCCGACAATCGTTCGGCCGTGGCGCGAGCGTATTGATGCCGCGAAAACAATGGCGGAGCAACGACACGACCGAATGCCTGAATTGCGTTTATTTTGATTTCCGCGACGGCGCATCGAGACGACGGACAATGGCCAGCTTTTTTACAGGCGGCTGAGATTTAACAACAGATAGACTTGCCTTCTGCTCATTCGTTCGCCGTGCCCTTGCGATCGTCGTTCGGCTGGGCGGCGGCTTCGCGATGGGCGGTAGGCATTCGGTGCCAGAACGCGACCAGGACTGCCTTACGAACACCGTGAGTGACCGGCTCTACCCCGTGCCGCGTGCCTCCAAAAAACAGCACCCCACGATTCTTGCGAGGCCTAACCGTCACGCCATCTTCGAAAACAAAACTTCCGCCTTTGAGATCGTGCGTAGCGGCAAAACACATCGTGCCGGCTATCGCACACTCCATCCGCCGGGTTCGACGATAGAGGGTTTCGTCGAGGTCCGAATGCATATGTATGCCGTCACCTGGCCCGAAGGTGTTAATCCAAAATTCGATCCCGAGGATCTGGTCCTCGTCCAGACCCATGACCTCAACGGCGCGCTTATAGAAGCGGTGTAGATGAGACGATACTTTCGGGATGTCCGATTTAAAGGCCCAGTTGTATTTCCCCGCGACAGTATTGTCTTTCATCTTGTCGATGCGGTCTATCTCATCCTCAGGAATCGGAGGACTAAGGAAGTCGTCCATGATGACGACTGCGGTAGCGGGCAATTTGCTCGTGAAAGTTTTTACGGGTTCTTCAACGTGTTTCTCTGCGGCCATTTGAAAATCCTATTTCTCAATATGAAGACTGGTTCGGCATTTCACAAGCGAGAGCGGCATCGCGTTTCCCAAATACCATTGAGTATCGATTGCATCGATTTCAGTTGTATCCATGATTTTAGGTTCGAGCGTCATCGTCCGACGCTGCGCATCGGAAGACTCGACCAAGACCTCTCCAGGTCCCATTGCGAAATGCGAATGCAACAGAGTCACCCCAAAACGATCCAATTTCTTATGACGCCGCAGCACTTCCTTTAGTTCTGCGAAGCACTGCATGTCCTCCTCGGAGAGAGAGGCCATTTTTTCAAGCGGCTTAAGGGCTGGCAAAGACGACGCAACGCGACCGTCGGCCGCCTGGAACTCTGAAAGTTCTCGTTCGCTAAGTTTAAATCCCCAGACGGGGTCAATCGGATCGCGCAATTAAGCCTCCCCATGAACCGTCACCGGCCTCAAAGCACAATAGCAAATTGTTGGGGTGTCAAGTAGTAAATTTGCACGGAGCACCTTTTGGTAGTGAGAAGAAGCGCGCTCTGAGCTTGGTTGGACGGGCAGCAGCCCCGCTCATTGCTCGTCCGTGCCAGGCCAAGCGGGTTGGAGCCACGAAGTCCGAGCGCCGCACCTTGGACGGCTGAAGCAAAGCGGAAGCGCGGCATAGTGCAGCCGCAAGAGCATCAGCATAGCGCCGCGAAGCGGGATGCGGGACCGACTGCAGCGACGAGACCGGTTAGGAAGGCACCCCGGAGCACGCATCAGTGATAGCGGTGCCGCAGGCAGATGCTTGACCGAGTGCCTCCGGCGAGGAGTTCAACAGCGCTTGTGTGAGGGATTGTCGCCCGCATGGGCGGAGACGCTACGGCGGCTCCGGGCACTGGCCTAAAGCCCGACCAATAGGGCACGTCTTTGCAGTTTCCGCAGGCCTTACGGTACCTGGGATTTCCTGCTCCATATGATCGTAACATCATCACGACGAACCAAGGAATTCGCGGTTTGATTCAGCTTCATTCGCCGCGGGATGAATCCAAGTTCTGACATGAATGCTTTGTACACTTCGGCGTCTCGATGATAATTTGGCAGGTTGATTGGAATTGGTCCTGCGGAGGCATTCACCGCGAAGAATGAAGACCAATCGTCCTCCGCCTCAGGCATAGCTTGGGGCTCATAGCTTCTCGACATTCAGTTAGCTCAGCTTGAGGCCGCAGTCTGCGAGCGCATCCTCTGCGAAAGAGAAGGCGGCATGAACGACCACCGCCGTGAGCTGACCCGGTTGCTGCGCCGGCTGCGCAAGGGCGATACGGTCATTGTCCCCGCGCTCGACCGACTCACCCGTGGCGGGCCCTTCAAGATGCTGAGCGTGCTGGCTGACATCACCTCACGCGGTGCGACCTACAGATCCTTGGCCGAGCCTTGGGCGGATATCACGCACGAACTCGGCGAGGTATTGGCGGCGCTCGTCGGCTACAGCGCCCGCAAGACCCGCGAGGATATCATTCGCCGCACAAGCGAAGGCCGAAAGCGCGCACGCGAGAAGGGTATCAAATTTGGTCGTAAGCCGAAGCTGACCCTCGACGAGCGGAGGGTCGCGCGCGAACTCTGCGCGACCGGCAAGTCGCAAAGAGACGTGGCGATTGCTTTTGGTGTCAGTTCATCGACTATTTCGAGGATATGTGCGACCGACAATATCGACCAAGGTACGAAGCCAACGAATGAAACGGCCCCATTTTCCGTTTGATGCGCCACTACTTGTCAGTTTTTGTAGCCCCGGATTCGCCTCGTAAGCCCGTATTGCAGCAATCTGCTCCTCGACCAGCTGTCGGAATGCGTCGAAGGCAAGATAGCACTGGTCGCGCTCTTTTTCGAGCAGGTCGGCAATCTCAGCCAGATCGAGCGGCCTGTTGCCTCCGAAGGTGTACTTGATGCTGCCAGCCTCCTCGATCCTGCTGACCATTCTCGTCAGTCCGATTACGAACCGGGACGAGAATCCATGGTTGTAGGTATGTCGAAAATAATCTGACTCCTGATTGAACGTGTTGCCCGCGATTGGCTCAACCCGAAGCTTGAAGCGCCGATATTTCTTCCAGCTCCTGCAATACGGTTCGATGTCGTTGAGGTAGAGGTTCTTCTCCGGGAAATCATCTTTCCAAGTTGCGGGGCTCTTGGCTTGGTTTGCTTGGTGGCAGAGGTGCCCTGCCGCGAACGCAAAGCGCGACTTGATTGCATAGGGCTGGCCGAGCGCGACCGTACCCAGCCTATCGATGAATTCGTGCGTCACCTCGAGTTTCTCTTCGTCCGAAAGAGGAGCGGTGACCGTGGCCCAAGCCCGCAGCCGGTGCACGTTATGCGTCAGGTCGTTGATGATGTTGGCGAGCTCCGAGGCGTACTCCTGCAACATTAGGCTGTAAGTCAACCAGGCAACTGGCAACGGATCAGGAAGGTTCCACCAAGAGTAGGGCATAAAGCGACCGCCCACCGTGCTGGAGTCCAGCTCAGCGCGGAGTTGAGTGTAACGTTCGACCAGGCGCTTTGAACGTTCAAGCGTGAATTCATCGGGCATGTACATGCATCTTGAAAATGGCGTGGTGGCAGGCTACATTCTTGTTGTCCTTCAGGACAGCGCCAAACGAATTTAAACGCTCGTTTCTTAAAGCCCGCGTAATCGCCCAGAGCTGCATTCTCAGCCTGCGCCATGTCGCATAGCCAGCTCCTCGCTCAACAGCCCGCTCGACTCCTGGAGGCTTCCCAGTCTCAACCGGATGGTCGCGGCCACGCGGCTGTCGTGCCTTGGGGTGTCCTTGCCATGTCCGGTCCACCGGCAAAGGTGACGCAGGCCGAACTCGCGGTGCGCGCTGTGCTTGATCAGGCGACGAGCACTCATGCACAAGATCAGCCGGCTGAGAGCAGTACGAGCGATGCATTGCTGCGATGCTCGCGCGGCGGCGAGCGCAGATTATGAGCGGCAACACCGCACCACGGACGCGAGCAGCGACAATGAAAGCGGCGATCTACGCAAGGTTTAGCTCGGACAAGCAGACCGACCGGTCGATTGAGGATTCCTCGCCGGTCAGAGTGCGGCGAGCGAGCAGCGCATCGGCCAGCACCATCACGATGTACTCGTGACGGCTGATGATCGCGCTCGCTTCCGACTGGCAAAAACGAGATCAGCCTGTGATGATCTCTGGCGAGCTTGCGATTACCAGCAGCTCGCGTTCTTGCCGCCGATGGCGCTCAATCGTACAGTTCGTACAGTTGAGACGCAGGACGTACTGCTCAATTTGACACGGGCCAGCCGCGCTGCAGCAACAGCTTGTATCCGTAATGGCTCACCCATTTCGCTCGTGCGAGATGCGTTTCGTAGGCCTGCCGGGCTCGGGTCGGCTCGCGCTGGGGATCGATGTGCAGCACGATCTCCGTCACTTCGCGCCAGTCAGCATCTTCGGCCTCAGCGTCCAGCATGCGCATATACGTCACCGCATGCTTGCGGTCATACGGCGTCAAGATGTCGTCCGCCGGCGCTTGGTCGGCGACATCGAGATGAGGCGGGTTCTCGCGCATTGGCATTTCTCTCACTGGATCCGACGTGCTTTTTCACACGGCATTCGGGCCGATTGATGAACGGACTTTGTACGACACGGACGAACGAGCGCGGCCCCTCGGCAAGCGTATTCGAATGGAGTGGGGTCACATCGGTACGTTTCGTACCGGAACGCCAGCGACGCCATTACCAATTTCGAAGTCTCAAAACCGCCAATCGCGTGTCACGGCGGGTCGCATAGACTTGCCAGTGTCCTTCGAATGCGAAGTTCGCTAACGTGTCCACCGCAGAATGAAGCGAACTTCGGATTCGGGACTGGTCCAGTCCAACCATGGCACTCGCACCGCTGATCGCCTACGCCCATGTCAGGAAGAGCTTTGCCAACGGTCGTGACGCCGAACGCATCAAGGCCGTAGATGATGTCTCGCTCGATATTGCCGCGGGGGAATTCCTGGCGATCGTCGGCGCCTCCGGGTCCGGCAAATCCACCCTGCTGCGGCTTGCCAACCGCCTGCTCGCCCCCGACAGCGGCCGCGTCATGGTGGAGGGCGAGGACGTGCGCGACGTCGATCCGGTGCGCTTGCGCCGGCGCATGGGCTACGTGTTCCAGAGCGGCGGGCTGTTTCCGCATATGCGCGTCGCCGACAATATCGCCGTCACGCCGAGACTGCTCGGCTGGCCCGCCGCCGAGATCGCCGCGCGGGTCGATGAACTTCTCGAGCTGGTGCGGCTCGATCGCTCCCTTCATCGCGATCGCCTTCCGCATGAACTGTCGGGCGGGCAGCAGCAGCGTGTCGGCGTGGCGCGGGCGCTCGCCGCCCGTCCCCGTATCATGCTGATGGACGAACCGTTCGGCGCGCTCGATCCGCTGACCCGCGACACCCTCGGCGATGAATACCGCGCCCTGCATCGCAGGCTCACCTTGACCACGGTCATGGTCACTCACGACATGACGGCGGCCTTGCTGCTTGCCGATCGCATCGCGGTGATGCGGGCCGGACGGGTTGTGGCGCAAGGCCAGCCGGCTGAGCTGTCAAACAACGACGAGCCCTATGTGGCGGAGCTGTTGCGCACGCCCAGGCGGCAGGCCGAGCGGCTGAACGCCCTGCTCACGGGAGCAAGTGCGGGATGAGTTTCCTGTCCGACCCCCGCTGGCGCGAAGCGGCGGCGCACCTACCGGACTACCTCGGCAGCCATGTCCAGGTCAGCCTGGCAGCGCTGGCGCTGGGCCTCATGATCAGCCTGCCTCTCGCGATCCTCGCACGCAACCATGCCGTGAGCCGCGGCATCCTGCTCGGCCTCGCCAGCATCGTCCAAACCGTGCCGGGACTGGCGCTGCTCGCGCTGTTCTACCCGCTTCTGCTCGCCCTTGCGTCGTTGACGCTTCGTTGGTTCGGCTTCGACTTTTCCGCGTTCGGATTTTTGCCCGCCATGCTGGCGCTGGCGCTCTATTCCATGCTGCCGGTGCTGCGCAACACCATCACCGGGCTGAACGGCGTCAATCCCGCGCTGCTTGAAGCGGCGCAAGGGGTGGGCATGACGCCACGGCAATCGCTGTTCACGGTGGAATTGCCGTTGGCGCTGCCGGTGATTATGGCCGGCATCCGCACTTCGGCGGTGTGGGTGATCGGGACCGCGACATTGTCGACGCCGATCGGGCAGACCAGCCTCGGCAATTACATCTTCGCTGGATTACAGACCCAGAACTGGGTGCTCGTGCTGTTCGGCTGCGTCGCCTCGGCGCTGCTGGCGCTCGCGGTCGATCAATTCTTGGCGCTCTTCGAGCGCGGATTGCGCGAGCGCAAGCGCCTCCATGCCATGCTCGGCAGTGTCGGGATCGCCGTAGTGGTCATGACCACGCTGATACCTTCGATGGTACGGTCGCCGTCGACCTACGTCGTCGGCGCCAAAACGTTTGCCGAGCAATATGTGCTCTCCGCGCTGATCGAGCAGCGGCTGCAGGCGGCGGGATTGCAGGCCTCGACCCGCGAAGGCCTCGGCTCCAGCGTGATTTTCCAGGCGCTCGCGGCCAACAACATCGACGTCTATGTCGATTATTCCGGCACGCTGTGGCTCAACCAGTTTCACCGCACCGATATGCCGCCGCGCGAAACATTGCTTGCCGAGTTGAAGGAGATCCTGGCAAAGCAGGACGTCACCCTGCTTGGTGCGTTGGGTTTCGAGAATGCTTATGCGCTGGTCATGCCGCGGCATCGCGCCGATGCACTCGGTATTCATTCAATCACTGACCTGGCTGCGCACGCGCCGACGCTGTCGATTGCGGGCGACTACGAGTTCTTCTCGCGCCCCGAATGGACCGCCCTGCAAAAGGCTTACGGCCTCTCATTCCGCACGCAACGGCAGATGCAGCCGGATTTCATGTATGCGGCCGTGGCCAGCGGCGACGTCGACGTCATCGCTGGCTATACCAGCGAGGGGCGAATCAAGGAATACGACCTGGAGACGCTGGCCGATCCCAAGCACGCGATCCCGCCCTATGATGCGGTCCTGCTGCTGGCACCGCGGCGCGCGCATGATGCGGCGTTGCAGGAGGCGCTGAAGCCGCTCCTTGAGCGGATCGATATTGCGACGATGCGCGAAGCCAATTTGCGCGCCAGTGGCAGCAATGCGAACTCATCGCCCGCCGCGGTGGCGCGCTGGCTGTGGCAGAGGATCGGTGGGCAGTAGGCGCACGCCCAGAGTGGTCAAAATAGTCCACGCGCACGGAGGACACGGCGTGGTTGCCCTTTGCCCACCCGACCGGCTTACACACTCACGCCCTGACTTTCGGTCGCTGAAACAGCATGCAGCCGGCAACGAAGAGCACAATAGTGCCGGCGATCAGGCCGAGGGTCTGCGACTATGCGATCATGAGCCTCTCGGACAGTGGCAGCGACGCACCCATCACGGCGCCGCGCAACTGGCGCCAAGCGCGCGTCGTCGGCAAGGGCGCCACTCGCATCGCCTCCACGAACAGATCGTTGACAAGAACGATTGACGCAACAGCTGCGTGGTAGGCCCCTTGACCCATGGGAGCGACTGCGGCACCGGACATATGTACGTCCCCTATCGCTTCCCCAAACCGCTGGAATCGCTGCCGTCCTAAATTGCGATCGGAGGCTCAAACGTAGCCGGTACGATTTTTGGTTCCACAGACGGGCTTTCCTATCGCACCAAGCGGTTTATGTTGCAGGGGCGAAGATCTGGATGGCGCAATGGGTATTCCCGAGCACGAGAAGCTCTCGATTGACGATTTTTTCGATGCCATTTCAGGCAGCGAGGACCACTACGAGCTCGTAGGCGGCATAGCCTACGCCATGGCCGGCGCCAAGGAAGGGCACAACGTCATCTGCAGCAACGTCCAGACCGCCTTCGTTCCCGCCGGAAAGGAGAAGGGGTGTCGTACCACGTCGAGCGACACAGCCGTCCAGACCGGTCCGGATACGATCCGATATCCCGACGTAGTGGTGGATTGTGGACCGCCCAATGCAGCCGCAATGACGGCCTCCAATCCGACGCTGATCGTCGAAGTCTCCTCGCCTGGCAACGCCGTCTTCGACTACGGAGACAAGCTACGCGAATACCAAGGTTTGAAGAGCGTCGACACGGTTATCCAGATCGAGTCAGAGATTGCACTCGTTAGGGTTCACCGACGGCACGAAGACGGAAAGTGGGCCGAGAAAAAGTTCGAGGAATTCGACGTCGCCATTACACTTCCGACGCTGGGCACGTCCATCACGCTGAACGAGATCTACGATACGCTCGATGTGAGACCTCGACCGCGTCTCCAGATCGTAAGAAGCGATCCCGGCCCTCGTTGACGGCAACAATCGTCCTCAATGGCATGATGATGAGCACTGCAACACACAGGCGACGACTGCGGCTCCAGTCGAAGTGCGTCCCCTACCCCCCTGCAAGTCGTTGGAATCGCATGCGCCGACTTTCTCGCGTCGATGCGAATGTTGACGGCTGCCGAGCAAAGTACGCCCCCTATCGAAAGTCATGGTCCCGATTGACCTAAGCCGCAACACTTCCGCCCGCGGAAATCAGCAAATCCGCTGGAATATGGAAACGTTCGCGCAGACGCTTCACCATCGTCATGCTCAATTCGCGCTTGCCGGACATGACCTCACTGACGCGACTCGCAGTACCCAGAAGCGGCACAAGATCAGCGCGCGTCAAACCATGTTGCTCCACCAGATAGGTCAGCAAATCGGGCAACGGCGGCGCTTTGCGCGGCCAACGCGCACGTTCATACGCCTCGATAAGGCGAGCCTGAGCTACCATACGCGCTCGATCGGCAGTCCCGTTAGATTGCATCAGCTTGCCGACAAGCGCCTTGGCCGCCTCATGATCGGCCTGGTTCTGGATAATTATCAATGTTGCCTTCATCACACCGTTTCCGCGTCCACCTTGTCATAGTCTTCATGACTGCCGAAAAAGCGGATCATCAACACGCCATCACGATATTGCACCATGGCGATCAGGCGGTAGTCATTGGCCTTGATGTTGAACACAACACGTCCGCCCTTCAGGATGCTCGCCTTGGGATGCGATCGCTTCACCTGTTGCGGCGTCCGCCAGTCCGAAGCCTCCGCAATCGCCAGCCATGCCCTGTATTGAGCGCGCGCCGCATCGATGCCCCGATGACCAGAGCGCTCGGCAAAATAGCGCTCAACAATGTCCGTGCCGATCACCAGCATGAAAGGATACTACCGTCGATTTCCCAAAAATGGAAGAGGCTATTTCCATTTTTGGGAAACTCATGCCGCCCGCCGATAGCAAGAACGTCTTGCACTCAGGCTAATTCACGGTTCGACTTTCGCGGCGAAGCCGAAGCCCGCTGCGAACCCTTCTTGTTTCACTCGGCGCCGGCGGCGCCGAGCAGGGGACCTACTTTGCCCCGATTTAGGGGATGCACTTGTAGGGGCGTACTTTGACCGTCGCGCAGCGACGACCAGTGGGCTGGCGATACGCTTCAGGGACCGAGACGGTCAATCCGCGTGCCCCGCAGAGATGCCTACCCCCACCCCATCGCGAAACAAGAACTGGATACCCCTCGCCTCGAAAACTCGTCGCACATCGCGGAGCGTCCGCTCTTGGGCCGAAGACGTGTCTTGTTCCAGCCGGACGATGGTCTGCCTAGTCAGGCCCGCTTCGGCTGCAACTTCGTCTTGGCTCATCGACAGCCAGACCCGCGCGGCGCGCAATTGAGAAGCGTTAACCATCACACTAGCGGACATATTGTCCTACAGATGACTTCATGATATATATCATACATCCAATGCGCTGAGAAAGAATCCTTGGCGACTCCTTGATGCCTGTTAAGGCGTTCCCGAGGCAATAGAATCCTTGCTTACGGCTTTACGAGACTAGAACTCGAGAAACCCAAGTTCAATGCGCCGGCCCGTCTGGCGGCTCCATTGCCGAAGGGCGAGAGCCATGCCAGGCCATGCATTGGACGTTCGGCCTCCCCTTCTGAAGATCGCCCCTAACGCCCAGACCGGCCCCGTCAGCACATCTCAGCCGCTGACACGCAAGGGTACGGCTTCGACCTGCAGAAACACGAACCTTCCAACCTGCGACTAGCCAACCGGCTGGTCATCTTACTGCGTCTAACCCTCGGAGAATTGCAATGTCGGCCACGCTTCCCTTTCACAGCCTCGCCCCCCTGTGCCGCGACCTGGAAAAGCTCGTCACCGATCTGCGCAATTCCAGCCAAGGCTCGCAACCTTCCGAAGTGGATTTGCAGGCTTCGCCATTGCTCGACCGATGGTCATTCTCTTTCCTGCCCGCGCCGTGCTTAACGGGATCGGTACATCAACATCCCTCGCTTGGCTCTTGCCCGAACGTCCACACTTCGGAATTGGTACTGATCGATCCCCAGAAGCGATGGGCTCGCACGTGGTCGAGGTTCTATCGTCTCGGTAAGCAGCTGACCCCCGAGATCAGCAGCATCTAATCGCAGCTATCCAGCCGTTGCAGGGGTTTTAGGCGCTCTCGACGCCGCGAGATCTTGGTGCCCACCAGGATTGGAAAGCCCGCCCCACCTGCCTTGATTCATTCACGGTCCAGTCACATCACCCCGTCCTGAGGGAAACTCGCTCATGCACACAAAGCACACTCCCGCGCACAGCCGGGCCCGAAGCAGCATGTTTCAGTTGAACGCTCCAGATCAAGTTTCATCGCGATCATGCACTGTGCAAACGTCAATTGAGGATTCGCCGCTTGTTTGGTGGCGAACTCGGCTTCCTCAATATCTCGACCGACGAGATGTGAAGAGAGTACGCGCCGTCCTTTTGAGGACAGATCCCATCAATGATTGCGATTGGCTCCGGGCCGTGACCGGGGATCCCGCCGCAGCCATCGGCGTCGCCATCCGTGTGCTCAAGTTTCACGGAATGACTGATTCTTTGACAGACGTCGCGATGTCCCCTGTGCTGTGCTGCTTCCTCGAAGATGATCGTGCGTCCGCGGCTCTGATCGCGTCCGCGTTGCGGCGTCGCAGGAAGATCGATCCGCGATGTCATGACCTTTGGTTGCTCTGGCGCAATGATCCATTTTGAGAGTGCTCTTCCAAGGCTTACAACAAGCGAGCCTTGCCATCCGAGGCTCGCGCCACTCCTTTCCCATGGCCCTACGTATGAAGCGGAAGCGGCTTCGCTAGTTCGAGAGGTTCTGGACACGTGGCATTCGGCAACGAGTGTCACGTGCATGACGAACGAACCGTCGACGCGAGACATTGCGCTCGTCCCGTATTGCCGCTGATACGGCAGCGCTAAGCGATCACAACTCACAGCGAGGAAGTGTAATTGTCGTGCGAGCTTTGCACGCGTGCACCCATCTTCGGCATCAATCCTGCCGCTCCCCGCCCCGGCGATAGCTTCATTACGTTCGATCCATCCTCTGTGACAACTAGCGTGTAGGCGACAATCTCGAACGCGGAAAACAGCAAGCTCCGGTCGTCGTTTCGCGGCGCACCTACGGCAATCCGCTTCGATACGAGCTGCGCCATCGAAACCTGATAGAGGCTGCATGACTGCAAAAGACCCCTCGTCCGAAACCTTATCATCAGTCCCCCTGCCGATATCGCTCTTGTGGCAGCCCGACTGGCGGTACGCCGCAGGCTTTTTCTGGTTGCGCATCAAGGAAATCAACGGCGTGCAACGGGACGACGTTGCCACGGATTTCTGGTCCGGGACGAAGGATCCCTGCAAGAAGGCATGTAGAACCCTCGCAGACCGCTTGTTTGCCGAAGGTCGCGGCGAGGAGGCGCTCAGTGCGTTGATGCTGTCGGTCGATCCAACCGAGCCGCAGACCTTCGAGATCGTGTTGCCCCAGCTTGTGTATGCAATCGATCATCTCTGGGAAGGGTCGGCAGAAGTAGAGACCAAGGATTACGCACTTCAACGCCTCAGCGCCTGGCGGCGGTCGGCGCGCGGGGATTTCGCTGACAGCGATGACAACATCTTTCGAATTGCCCAGCTCCAGAAATCGAACCAGGCTGATCGCACAGAGAGTCCAATCCCTGCGCGCAGCCAGAATGACGGTGAATGTGAGCCAGAGAAGTTAAGTATCGTTGTCATGCCAAAGGGCAAGGCAACCAAGCTCAACAATTGCCAGACCGAATACAACGGTTTGGTAGACGCCAAGCTACCATTGCTACTTGCCCGCGACGTTGGCGCGGTGCGCGCTAAATTAATCGCGGAATATCCTCACGCAGTCGGCGTAATCGACCTCGTGTTCCGTGACCTTCGCGAAGGTGAGCCGGTGCGGGTGTCGCCGATTTTGCTGACGGGCCCCGCTGGCGCCGGCAAAACACGGCTGGTCCGCAGACTTTTCAGCGATCTGTTTGGCATCGGCGTATACTGTTATGATGGCGGCGGCGCGAGCGACAACATGTTCAGCGGGAGCCCGAAGGCTTGGGGCAACACGACTCCTTCGGTGCCCGTGCGAGCAGTTACCCAAATGCATATCGCGAATCCTGTCGTCCTCGTCGACGAAATTGAGAAGGCAGGTACGTCGTCGCGAAATGGTCGCTTGTGGCATGCCCTGCTTCCCCACCTGGAACGCGAAACAGCGTGCCGCTATCGCGACGTCTCACTAGATGCCGAGTTAGACCTCTCCTGGATCTCGCATATCGCGACAGCAAACAGCGTCGAAAACTTGCCCGTGCCGCTGAAGGACCGTTACCGCATCATAAGAGTACCGGCACCGACACTTGCGGACCTCCCGGCCTTGGCGACCAACATCATGCGCCAACTCGCAGTAGAGAATGGCGAACCTGAATTCGTTTGGCCGCTCGCGAACGACGAGATCGAGGTCATGGGGCGAGCCTGGGAGAAAGCAGGGTTCAGTATCCGCAAGCTGCAGAAGATCGTCGCAGCGACCCTCGCGGCGCGCGATTCCATCGCAGCAAGACACTAAGCGTATCTCCAGTTTAATAGCATCATCGGGAATCCAAGAATGTCGATGGAAGAGAAGAATGCGATGGCTCAGCGAAGCCAAGACTTCGGATGTTATCTGAGCGGACAGGAGCCGTCATCCGTCGAGCTAGAGCGCGCACCATTGCTTGAAGACTGGTGCACGAGCATCGCGTACCGTGGCTTCGGGAACGATCCGAGCGATTTGTTCCTGGTCTTGATGGGCAGCGTCGTATGCCATCCCGAGCTGCGAAATTTCTCCAGGATCCACACCTCACAACTGATCTGGCTAGACCGTAGTCGCAAATGGGCGCGCACCTGGAATCGGGTCTATCGGCTCGGTGAGCGCAGCGATGCGGAAACCACCACGGAGTAAGGGCTAAACTGGACTATCGACTATCGAAGCTTCGACCGAATCTGTTAACCACGAAGATGCTCCCCGATAGCCAACAACGAGAATGATGACATCCGAGGATGGTCAACTCTCTCCGATCCTCTTTGCGCGCCTCCAATCACGCGCATCTCTGGCGTCGCTCATCAGAGTTCCGGGTCCTTGCAAGGATCCATCTTCTGCTTTCGGATTCACCTCTTCCGATTTGTCGCCCGAAATCTTCGGCCCGGCATTGGGCGCGATGGTCCCGCTCCCATCGTGAAGGGATGTCGGCGAAGAAGAAGTTTAGGCCTGGCTGAATGGCAGAGACGCCAGCAACGGACGTGACAACAGTTTTGCGATGACCACTGCAATCGCGTCCGACATAGAGTTCCGCTTGGGCTCGCTCGGCGTTGTCTATGTTCCCAAGCAGATCACACGATGATGCTTCAAGACCCGGAAGGCGACGACGATAGGATAAAAGGAATGCTTCAAATTGGCTCTTGTTGCTTCGATAGCTGCCCTTCATGCCGCGGCGTGAGATCGATTGCTCGCGTCGAGGAACTGCCCGGTATTGAACGTCGCGTGCCGCATTCGCATTGTGTTCGCAATTGTTTCCGAAATCCTTGAAATTTTTTTTGGGTGCGCGCCTCACCTCAATGGAGCCCCAGAGGGGGTTCGCAGCCGAGCAACCAGCTTTGGTGTCGCGCAATCTCAGATTGCACATCGGTAGCACACGCACTCGTATGCTATTCATGCGTGTGCAATATCGAATCCTTGCACGCAGTGCTCGTAAGAGGGAGCTGCTGGAAAATACTGTAATGAAATCGTCGAGGATTCGCCGTCTAGAATAAAAACCCCTCCGCGCTGTCGCCTCACGGGAATGGAGTACGCGGGAAAGTTCACCCCGCTTCGGCGGATAAGCGCGATGGCGAGTTTCATGCTCCCAGGCGCGTTGAATAGCGAGGGTCGATCAAAGCCGTGATCGCTTTCAACGTGCACCTAACCTTCAAGGATTCGTTTGCGGCCAGTTCGATCAAAGGAAAGCTACGCCGCTTGAAGGACTCGTAATGTCTCGCCACAAGCCGCTACGCGGTTGTGCGGGGAACCAGCGGTATGAGCCCGGGCAACCTTTTGTGCAAGGAAGGAGGAAGGAAAAGCGGCCAGAACAAGCGCAAGGAATCGCGGCTGGCCGACAGGACCACCCTTATTGACCGTTTGCAGCCCGTTGTGGAATGATCAGGGTGACTATTCGCACGGTATTCACTCTGAGACGCAACCCCCGTTGGCGCGGGGGCGCGCTCAGAGCGTCGTGCGGAAAAGTCCGCCGAAGTGGAACCACCCTGCGCATCGCAAAGCCCGGGGGTCACCGCGGTAATGGTGCCATGAGCCCATTCGCCGCGCAACAGCCGTTGGTGCCATTTCGGTGAAAACCCTGGTTCCGGGTTCCTCCCCTTTGGGAGGAAACGGTTCCGCTTGTCCCGAAATGGAGCGAATATCCATGCAGATGCCAACATTGTTGAACAACGACCCAACGGCGTTCGTGCTGGCCCCGGTTGAAATGCTTACCGACCTGGAACACACGTATTGCAGCCTATTCGTTGACTGTCTGCTAGATCCCCAGCGTGGGGACCCCTCCGCTCATTTCTGGTTGGACAGGTCCGACCAGGAACTGGCGACCGCGCTCGACCGCATCTACGAGAAACTGTTCTCGTTTCGCAAAAACGATGCGTGCTGGGCGTTGAAGAGGCTCTTTGGATCCCCTCCCAAGCCGCCGACCGTGTCAGCAGTTCGTCGATTCCTTCGGGCGCTTGCATCACTCCCCGAGTTCTATTGCTGTCGACGCAACGAACGTCACGAGGCACAGCGGCGCGATGAGGATGAAGCGAAGAACGGAGCGCCAGCGGAAGCCGACGAGGACGAACCCGCGGAAGACGAGGTCGAACTCGCGAAGACGGAGGCTTCCGACGACAACGGTTGCAGCAAGGAAAGCTCAGCAGCGAGGTCTGAGGCCGGCTCTCCCGCGGGCGATAACAATCGGGTGCACGAGCAAAATCCCCATCGTTTCCGGATAATTGCACTCGATGCCAACCGCAGACCCGTTCGATCCAAACAGCAGGGTCGTCGTATCCCGCTCATCCCGAAGGAGCCGCAGGCACGTGCTGCATTCATCCGGTGCATCGCCGAACGCGCCTCAAGAAATGGCGGCAAGTTCCCGACGCCCCATTCGGCAGACTGGCCCGAATTCGAGCAGGCGCTGACCAAAGCGCTTGGCAGCATTCACCTCGATGTCGAAGACGGCCTCATGAAGATTGTTCCCTAAAGGCTCTCTCGCCGACAGCGAACGTTTATCGACGCCACGATCCTACCATAGGACCGTGGCAGTCGGTGCCCCACCGGCAGCCTTTGACAGTTCAGCAGTCCAGTCAGGACACAGTTCTTCTCTCCCTTGCCATCATTCGGAATAAAGCTTCTCTGATGTCCATCGTGATCGCCAAATTGAAATGCACGCCTCTGGGAAGGCGTGCATTTCCTAGGTCGACGTGGAGGCCACTGACCTGTCCTAGCCGGACGGCCTTAGAATAGCGCGCTGATCTTCCGTCTCCAACGTCGACCTCCCTGATCCCCACACCTTTTCGGAGCGGAGGCCGTCTTTTGCGATACTTCCCGACGCATGTTGGCCGCGGCCGCTTCCGTGCTCGTGATCCGCCGTCGCACGTCAACGACCTTGGCCCAAACCGCGCAGTTGAACCGCTTCGCGAACACAGTCGCGCGATGATCTACTGCACGCCGAAGTCCTACTGGCGATTTTCTAACTTCCCAACCAGGAGAAAGATCGATGACCGCTCAAAAGAACATCCGTCGTCATCCGAAACACAACAGCCGCATCTACCCGCACGTCCCCAAGGCGTCGGCGCGCATGGATGATTTCGGCCTCCACTTCTCTGGCTGGCCATTCCGCCAGACCGTGCGCGCGGCCGCCCCCAGCACCCGACAGCTCCGCTCCCGCTAGTCGGCAGAGCCACACGAGGAGACCAAGACCATGCGTTTCATCTTCAAGTCCCACGACTACATCGCCATCTGAGATCAAGGCCTTCGACAGGCGCGTCATCGACTTCGCTAGGATATCGCGCGCCTACTGACCGTCCTGGCGAGTTCGTCGAGCTCTTTGTGCGAGAAGCCGTCCGGAATCGGCTGGCCGATCCCGAGCGCCGGCGTCAGAACATAGCCGAATTCATCTGACGAAACCCAGCGGTATTCGCGGGAGCGTATGATGATGCGGTCAAGCGGACCGAAGTCGAACCGGCGTGGCGGATCTTGCTTGAAAACGTACATGAACTGCCTCCTGCGTGTGGGCTAAGCCGACGGGGCGGCCTCGATTTCTTCGATGCGTCCGGCCGCTGTGAAGGTGATCAGTGTGGTTGGAGAAGCAGCGCCGATTCTCTGTTCGACTTATCGACGAAAGAGCAGAACGAACAGCTCAAATGTCCGGAGATCCTCAACCTGGTGCGACAACCCCTTATGACGGATCCCGGCCCGATGCGTATCGACGCGTATCTAAAGGAGGCTACTGTGCGGCTCGTCGAATGAATGCTCCCGCAGATTTTCGAGGACATCCTCGTCCGCACCGGTGACGACGGAGCCCGACGCCAGTGCGGAGCCCATCGTCGCCTTCGTGCTCCAGCCAAGACGTCGGACCAAGGCTTCGACACGGAGCGCTCGGTGGCCACGAACGCGAAGTTGAAAATCCGAGACGAACTCCCATTGCCAGATGTAGGCGAGACGCCTTGACTCCGCCCGCTGAAGTTGTTTCAATCAATCATTTCATCTTATTTGGTATTAGCGTCATGCGTTGCAAAAGCTTCATACTCTCTTTGTTCATATTTCTTGCGGTCGTCAGCTCCCCCGCAAGAGCGGATCTCACTCCCGCCATCTTGGCTCCGAGTAGCGACGTAAAGGACATCATCTCGCACTTTCGCGCTGAAATGTCCGCCCTCATAGCGCAGGCAGGAGGCGAAGCCCGAGTCACTTTGATGCGGGCGTTTCAGCTATCTGATCAGCTCATTCAGTCCCTAACTACTGCTTACGCGGACTCCGTGAATCTGACTTTTGGTGCACTTGATAAACAGCAGCAAAAGGCCTTTTCAGACACGCTCAGCGCGATAAACGAAATGGGAAAAGCTGTCCGCGATCCAGTCGGCAAAGGACTGCAGCTAGGCAACACATTCGCTGCCATCACGGCGGACGTGTTCTCTTGGACGAAGAAACCCATGGTGATCGCGTATAGTCCGAGCTACGTCGCCCCTTCCTCGATCTCCGATACTGTCCGCATCGCGATTTCAGGGGTCCGCTTACACGCCACCGGTGTCGCAGCTCCAAAACTCAGGATAAAGAACACCGATTTCGCACCATCAGAACTTACGGACGTATCAATCGGCTTCGTGGTGCCGAGGACGGTTTTTTCGGAACCAACCAAGGGCACGGGCTTCGAAACGGGAACCCTCACGATATTCCGGCCGTCGGGCAGCTGGATAGGAGGGCAGCCGGAGCAGATCTACTTCTCATTTCTATTCACGGTGCTTCCCAATCAGCTTGGCAGCTATACCGTCAACACGATAGCGATTGAGAAAAAGAAAGAAGAGAAACTTCTAAAAACCGAGCCCTTATCTGCCACTAAGAATGGGGGCGGAGGTGACGTCACGAAGGAGTGTTATCCACCTGAAAGTGGATACGTCTTCGACTTACTGCGCGTGAAAACTATCGAAGACAAGCATACAGCATACAAGGACGACGACACATCTCCCGGTACGAATTTTGGCAAGGTTCAAATCGACGAAGGGGTCAAAACCGAGAAAAAAATATGCATCTCTGTGTCGGCCACCACAGGCTGCACTGAGTGCGGGGCTCACACAGAGGGGCATCTCGAGGCGTGGATGGTGCGCACAGTGGATGAAGAAAAGCCGCTTACAGATGGACCTAATTTGCTCAAGTGGGAGGAAGATCCACAACCGATACGGCTCAAGGATCAGGCGATAAGCCAGATTATCACCGTACGGCTGTTTGATGAAATCACACGTAGGCTTCCGGCAACATCAAGACAATCTCTTCAGTTTCTAACGATCGAACCAGATCCGCGAAACAACGTAGTATTCCTTGCGCCACAAAGAGAGTGGAATGCTCGTTAGGGGCAGCGCCACGCTATCCGCGATCCTCGCGTTCGTTTTTTGTGGAACGGCGGACGCAGCTTGCGACGATCTGGTGGACAACCTCATCACGGCCAAGCTGCGGCCGGTCATCGACGAGCTGGATTGCTCGATGGTGAAGAGCTTGGGCGTCGACAAGAAGGACCACAAGCTCGTGGTGTTTGCTATCAATCGACCGGGGCGACTTCGCAGATAGGGATAGACACACAACTCCACTGCCACGGCAGCGATCAGAGCGTAGTCGGCCAGGTCTTCGGTAAGCACAACGTCCCGAGCGTGTCCGAGAACGTCACCGTCGAGGCCGAGGCACGTGGATCGGATTGCATGGTCCTTGACGTCGAAGTGAAGCCGTCCGGCGAACTGGGCAAGGCGCTTGCGAACTTGTTCGACGCGAACGGCAAGGCCAGGGACGCCTTGCAGCAAGCTCTCACCCAAGCTTGCGGTAGATGATGCAGTCGAGGTTCGCTGTGCCGATAGGCCGAACGCCGC